>OZ242205.1:0-4800000 GCA_965206285.1 Vicinamibacterales bacterium | reverse complement strand
GCCCGATCCGAGCGACGAGCAGATCGACGCCGCCGTCACCAACATCTGCCGCTGCGGCACGTTCGTCCGGGTGCGGCGCGCGATTCACGGCATCGCCGGCGGCGGAAAGCAGGAGGAGCGTCATGGGTAGGTGGACGCGACGCGCCTTCATCGGCGCCGGAAGCCTCGTCGGGGGCGGATTCGTCCTCGGTGTCGCCGGGGTCGCGTTCGCGCCGGGCCGCCACGGAATCGTCTCGGCCGACGCGGCCGACAAGGGCGAGCTGACCACGTGGATCACGGTCACCCCCGACGACTTCGTCACCATTCTGGTGCCGCACTGCGAGATGGGGCAGGGATCGCAGACCGGGCTCGCGATGATGGCGGCCGAGGAGATGGAGGCCGAGTGGGACCGGGTGCGAATCCAGGAAGCGCCCGCCCTCGACGCCTACGCCAACGCCTACATGCTGCGGGCGTTCACCGGCGATTCGATGCCCGCCCCGCTCGGGCGCGCGCTCGACTACGGCGCCTACCGCCTGGCCCGCTGGTTCGGCACCCAGGCGACCGGGGGCTCGCTCGCGGTTCGCGGCACCGGCTACGGCATGCGCATGGCCGGCGCGGCGGCGCGGGAGATGCTGCTCGCGGCGGCGGCGGAGCGCTTCGGCGTCCCCGCCCACGAGTGCGCGGCGGCGCGGTCCCGAATCACCCACGCCTGGTCCCGCCAGAGCGCGAGCTTCGGCGAGCTGGCGAAGGCCGCGGCGGCGATCCCCGCGCCCGCGAATCCGCCCCTCAAGGATCCGGACACCTACGTCATCCGGCGCACCGCCAGGCCGCGCTTCGACATCCCCCCGAAGGTCGACGGGAGCGTCCGCTACGGCATCGACTTCACGCTGCCCGGCATGCTCTACGCGGCCGTCGACATCGCGCCGGTCGAGGGCGGCAGGCTGGTGTCGGTGGACCCGGCGCCGGCGAAAGCGATGCCCGGCGTGCAGGAGGTCGTGGAGCTGGAGAACGCGGTCGCGGTCGTCGCCGACAGCTACTGGCGCGCCCGCAAGGCGCTGGCCGCGCTCCGCCCCGCCTTCGACGACGCCGGCCACGGCGGCGTCTCGAGCGCGACGATCTTCGCGGCGTTCGACGAGGCGCTCGGCGACGCCCCGGAGATGCCGGCGGAGGCGGCCAGGGTCGTCACCGCCGACTACCGCGTGCCGTTCCTCGCCCACGCCACGATGGAGCCGATGGCGTGCACGGCGCGCGTCGAGGGGGACCGGGCCGAGGTGTGGGCGGGCACCCAGGACCCGCTGAACGCCCGATCCATCGCCGCAAGCGCCCTCGACTTCGAAGCCGATCAGGTCCGGCTCACCAACCTGATGCTTGGCGGAGGCTACGGCCGCCGGCTCCCGTTCTGCTTCGACTACGTCGACCTCGGGGTGCGCATCGCGAAGGCGATGTCGCCGACGCCGGTGAAGCTGGTCTGGAGCCGCGAGAACGACATCCAGCACGACTACTATCGGCCCGCCGCGATGTGCCGTTACGCGGGCGCGCTCGACCCCGACGGCCGTCCCCTCGCCGTGGCCGCCCACTACGCCGGGGGCGGCGACGGCGAGTCGCTGTTCATGCCGTACTCCATCCCCGACCAGCGGTTCGACGGCAGGCGTGCGTCGCACCACATCCGCGAGGGCGCGTGGCGGTCGGTGCTGAACTCGCAGCACGGCTTCTTCAAGGAGTCGTTCATCGACGAGATGGCCCACGCCGCCGGCAGGGACCCCTACCAGTTCCGCCGCAACCTGATGGACGGGCACCTCCGGTTCCGCGGCGCCCTCGACCGGGCGGCCGAGATGGCCCACTGGGGCAGCCCCCTGCCCGAGCGCGAGGGCCGGGGCATCGCCATCGCCGAGAGCTTCGGCTCCATCGTCGCCCAGGTCGCGCACGTGGCGGTGTCGCCCGAGGGCAGGGTCCGCGTCCGCAACGTCCACGCGGCCGTCGACTGCGGTGACGTCGTCAACCCCGACAGCGCCGCTGCGCAGATCGAGGGCGGCGTCATCTTCGGCCTCTCCGCCGCCATGGTCGGCGAGATCTCCATCGCCGGAGGCCGCGTCGTCGAGAGCAACTTCAGCGACCACCGGATGATCCGCATGGCGGACGCGCCGGACGTCGCGGTGGAGTTCATCCGCTCCGGCGCGCGGCCGGGCGGACTCGGCGAGCCGGGCGTGCCGCCGGTGGCGCCGGCCGTCACGAACGCCATCTTCGCCGCGACAGGTATCCGGGTGCGGGATCTGCCGATCGAGAATCAGGATCTGTCAGCGCGGATCTGAGGAGCCTGCGCCGCAGAAACCGGCGCAGACCGCTGTAGTCGACCAACCGCCGCGGCCGTCACGGTCAGCCGGCGGGTCGATGACGCCCGGCGCCTCGCGGGTCGCCGCCCGGTAGCCCGCGCGCGAGAAATCCAGTCTTATGTCAATTCGCGAAATAGATCCATATGCAGATAAGAGATGATAAGGTCTGTCAATATGGATCGTCTCCAGAACCCGTACCAACCCGGCGCAGGCACACGTCCACCAGCCTTGATCGGTCGCGACGAGCTGATCGGTGAGTTCGGCGTCACTCTGCGACGAACGTTGAGCGGCAGGTCCGGCAAGAGCTGCATGCTGGTTGGCCTGCGCGGTGTCGGCAAGACGGTTCTGCTGAACCGTTTCGCCGAGATCGCGGGAGTTGAGGGGGTGAAGGTCGGGTTCATCGAAGCGCCGGAGAACGGTGACTTCCGCACGCTGCTGGCGGTTCGGTTGCGAAGGATTCTGCTCGAGTGGAACAGCCGGGTCAGCAGAGCGGTCACCACGGCGCTGGGCGTGCTCAAGTCGTTCACGCTGAAGCTGCCGGGGGGGGCGTCGATCGCCGTCGGTGTGGATGCGCTTGCCGGTCGAGCGGATTCAGGGCTGCTGGCAGAGGATTTGACCGATCTTCTCGTTGCGGCCGGCGAGGCCGCAGCCGCCTGCGATTCCGCCCTGATGGTGGCGGTCGACGAGGTCCAGTACCTGTCCGCCGGCGAGCTCGCCGGCTTGGTCACGGCCATTCACCGGACGACGCAACTCGGTCTGCCGGTCATCCTTACCGGGGCCGGACTGCCTCAACTCCCGGCTCTGGTCGGCGCCGCCAAGTCCTATGCCGAACGTCTCTTCCAGTTCCCTACCGTGAGCTCGTTGCCGCCTGAGGAAGCCGCTGCCGCCATCGTCGTTCCGGCGCGGGAATTCGGCGTCGAGCTGACCTCCGACGCGGTGGATCGTGTCGTGACGGAGTCCGGCGGCTACCCGTACTTCCTGCAGGAATGGGGCTATCACGTCTGGAACGCGGCACCAGCGAGTCCGATTACCGACGACGACGTCAACTCGGCCCGATCGAGCGTCATCGACACGCTCGACCGCGACTTCTTCCGCGTCCGTTTCGACCGGTTGACTCCCAAGGAGAAGGACTACCTCCGCGCCCTGGCCGTTCTCGGGCCCGGCAGCCACCGTTCCGGCGACGTCGCTGCCGCACTCCGGGTCAGGGTCGAGTCGGTCGCCCCACGCAGATCGAGTCTCATCGCGAAGGGAATGATCTACAGCCCGGCGCATGGGGACACCGCCTTCACTGTTCCGCTATTCGATCAATTCCTCCTGAGAGCAATGCCGGACCGGTGAGGCCCCCCGCCGCCCGCTCCGTCCTCGACCCGGCGCGCGGGCTCGGCCAGCGGCTGGAGGACCCGGAACCATGCGGTGACCCTGGCGATGGCTGGCGTGGGTACAGGGCGAGACGAGTGCGGAAAGCGGTACCATGGGAGGGAGATCGAATGGTCGGAGCTATCGTGGCGAAGACTTCCTCGACCCGGTCACGCAGGCGCTCGGCTCGGCGGTCGACCACGGTCGCGCGACGGAGCGAAGAAGACGTTCGCGGCGGGAATCGCCGAGAAGGCGGGAATCACGGGTGAGACTCGTGTACGACACCAGCACCCTCGACCGGGCGATGCGAGAGCGGCGGCGGAGGCTGGCCGACGAGCAGGTCGAGTTGCGCCGGGGTGTTCAACGAGCCTTGCTGGAACTACGGGATCGATTCGGCGTGCGGAGCGCGTACATCGTCGGCTCGCTACGGTCGCCCGACCGCTGGCGGGAGTGCTCTGATGTCGACGTGGCGGTGGGGGGCTGTTCCCATGCGGTGCTCGATGTCATGAAAGCGATAGAGGACGCGACCGGCAGAGCGGTCGATGTCATCGACCTCGACCGGCACCCGTTCCCGGAGCTCTTCACCCGATCCGGGATCAAGGTGTACGGACGCGATGGATAAGGGAGCGTTCGCCGTCCTGGAGGCGGAGTTGCGAGCGCGCCTCCTGGACATCAGCCGCATCGCGGATCGCGTCGAGGCGCGCCGCATAACGTTCGACGAGCGCGCCGAGGAGGTCGACAGCCTGGGATACCAGTTGCACAACCTCTACGGTGCATTCGAGCAGGTGTTCGAGGAAGTGGCCCGGTTCTTCGAGAACCGCATCGACGCCGCCGGGTATCACGCCGGTCTGATCAGGCGCATGCAATTGAATATCCCCGGCGTACGCCCGGCGCTCCTGTCTGAATCGGCCGCCGCGGACCTGGACGAGCTGCGACGCTTCCGCCATCTGTTTCGCCACGCGTACTCGGCGGACCTCGACCCGCACAAGGTGGTTCGCCTGGCCGCCACGACGGCCCCCCTGCGGCGCGCATTCACGCAGGATCTGGAGCAGTTTCTGTCTCGCCTGCGACCGGAGTGAAGGCGGTCTCCCTCTTGCGCAGCCCCGGCTACGACGCGATAGGTGGGGCTGCGGTCACAAGGCGTCGAGCCGGCCGCCAGCGGACGTAGTCGATCGTGGACGAGGGCAGGTAGATCGGCTTGCGCGCTACGACGCCGGGCAGCCCACCGAACCGTCAACCCCGCCGATGCCCTGCCCGACAGTTGGGCGGACACGCCGGACAAGTCACGCTCTGCGCAGCGGCGCCTCCGATCTTGGCATCGTCGATGCCCTTGAATTGACCGTTGAGCAGACTGGCGATCTGGTCTTCGAACGCTTCTCGCGCAATGACGTACATCCCACCGCGCGCGCCTTCGAAAACACAGTTCCAGGCCGCAAGGGCCTGACCATAGCGAAGCGCAGACCGAACGCCGAGGGCGCCGGCGCAACGCAGCCCTTCCTGCCCCCCGATCGCGGCCTTGGCAATCAGCCCGGCCGTGCACCAATCGCCAGCGCCGCAGGTATCGGCAAGCTGCGGCGCCGGAACGCCCTTCAGATGCATCCATCGGGAAACGCCACGGCGCAGCCGATGGCGATACCTCAGGCCTCGGTCGCCGAGAGTCTGCACTTCAAGCACAGTGGCAGAGCCGCTTGCCATGACTCCGCGAACCCGGGCAAGGCGAGCTTCAGCGTACTTGACGACGTGAGCGACTGCGACCGCTTCCGCCATGAGCTCGTCCCTTGCCTTGCTGGATGGCTCGAACACTACCAAGGCGCCGCGCGCAGATGCCTCGGCGGCCAAGGTGAGGGTAGCGCGCGACAGGCGATCGAAGAAGAACACCGATGACTCGACCAGCGCCGGCTTGACCGTCTCCACCGCGTCGACCGTGATCGCCTTGAAGGGCGGCAGCCATGTGCCACAGTTCGGGCACGACCACGAAAACCGGTGTCCGGATCGACCATCTCGCCTGCGCCGGATTTCCTGAACAATCATGGGCGTGTGAGTGGTCGGAGCACAGGTGGTCCAATCGAGGTGGACTCCCCATCGCGCCATGTCCGCGCGGACGCGCTCGGAGGCCACGTCGCCGTTCATGCGCGCGACCGGATAAGCGTCCCACCCGAGATACGCCAAAATGGACAGCACGTTGCCGCAAGTTCCGCCCGCCCAAGAGCGTACGGGTGTCTCCAGATCGGAGCCGATGACCACATCGAGGGCTATCAGTCCTGTCCCAACGACCTTGGGTTGGGTGAGAGTGGTCATCGTGCGGGGCTCCCTCCCATCGGCAAGGCCGGTCGGGGCTGCGGATAGACCTCACCTTCCAACCATACATGGATGAGGTCCGGCCGCTCGATCCTCTCCGGCACCGACGCCTCGAGCTCGTAGCCAATTGGCTCGAGATGGGCTACGGGCAAGTCTCGCTCCAGCGCCGCCATCAGCGCGCCGAGGGCCATCACCTTGCTGCCGAGCGGGGAAAGGACGAGCATCGAGCCTCCCGTTTCCGCGAAAACAGGCTCGCGAAGGTCGTCCAGTCTGAGAATGGTTCGGTAGAGATCCAGCGGAAATGCGGACACGTATAACGTCGCGTAACGTTGCGTGACGTTGCAGTGCCACGTAACGGCTTTAACATCAAATTAAACAACGATTTCAGTCCGATCCGCTCTTTCTCGCTTGGTCTCACCGGCCGCGGCGAAAGCGCTTGCGGTCACGGCTCGTATGTTATAATTGCCGTTAATTCCAGAGCGTGCCCGTGAGGTGCTAGACGCACGGGGTCGGAGGACCGCGAGATGGGCGGGTTCCTGGAGGCGTTGGGACGGTAGCGGGGGGGCATGGAGAAGTACTTCATCGACGTGACCGACGAGACGGCGGACGCGTACGGCCGGCGGGTCTACCTGGAGGCGGCGGACGGCGACGCTGCCGTCGAGGAGGCGGCCGGGCTCGACGTGGCCGACGTGGGGCAGATCGTGGACATCCGCGCCGACGGCGACCCCGAGCCGGTCGCTGTGTCGGTGGACGTGGAGGGCTGACTCAGGGTCGTGGGCTTCACGGCCTCGCGGCCCGGCCGCGACCCCAAGCCGATGGTCGAGGGTTCGACGCTCGGCGTGGACAGCGCCGGGAAGGTGGGGTCGAGGACCATGATCAGCATCCTGGAGGGCGAGTAGCCATGCCGAAGGCGAGAGAGGGCAAGCCGGTGATGACCGCGAACAACCTCACGCAGTTGCCGCCGGGCTTCTACTGCGACAGCGGCAAGGGGGGGGTCTCGACCCTGTGTTTCATCGTCAGCAAGTACGGCCGCGGCCGGTCGTTCGCCCAGAGGCTGACGGTGAAGCGCGAGAGGGTCACGCGCGGTCTCGGCAGCCTCAAGCGTGTCCAGGACGGCAGGCCGGCCGGCTGGATGACGTTGACCGAGGCGCGGGACGAGGCCCGCGCCAACTACGTCGAGGCGCGGAAGGGGAAGGATCCCTTCGCGGACCGGCCGGCGAAGGGCGGGCCGAAGTTCGGTGAGGTCGTCGCAGCGTGGATCGCAGCCGAGACCACGCGGTGGCGGCCCGCGACCTTGCGGCGCAACCAAGGCGTGGCCAACCTCCACCTCGCGAAGCTGGCGGACCGCCGGATCGCCGACGTCGACAGGAAGACCGTGATCAAGTTCCTGGAGGGCATCAAGGGCGCGGCCGTGCGGAGGACGGCGGCGCAGATCGTCGTCAAGGTCCTCGCCCGCGCCGTCTCCAGGGAGTACATCGAGCGAAAGCCCGTGGACCTCGACGTGCTGAAGGCGGCGATACCGGCCCTGCGCAAGGACGCGTCGCAGACCAAGAACCATGCTCGCCTCCCGCCCGCCGAGGTCGGGCCGTTCCTGCGGTCGCTGCCGGACACCCTGTACTCCAGGGCGATCGCGTTCGTCGCCTATACCCTCGTCCGTGGGGGGGAAATGCGGGGGGCTGCGTGGGACGAGATCGACATGGCGGCGCGCCTGTGGGTCGTGCCCAAGAGGCGCACGAAGTCCAAGAAGAAGCACAAGGTTCCACTGTCCGACGGCGCCATGCGCGTCCTCAAGCGCCAGCTGGAAGAGACCGGCGGGACGGGCTTGGTGTTCGTCGCGCCGACGACGGGGCGCGCCCTGAACAACAACTTCGCGCGCGACCTGCTGGCATCCTGGCCTACCAAGAGCACGCTGCACGGGATGAGGTCCAGCGGCCGGTCCTGGATGGCCGAGCGGCCCGACATCCGGCCCGACACGGCCGAGATGTGCTTGGATCACGCCGTCGGTTCCAACGTCGAGAGGATCTACAGCCAAGCCGAGTTGGTCGTCATGAAGCTCGCAGCCCTGGACGCGTGGGGCGCCTACCTGGACGCGCGTAGAGAGCCCGCAGGCGCAGGCCGTGTCGCGAGTGGACGAGGTAACGAGGTATCGGCCCTTGACGCACGTTTCTCGGATCCTGATGAGCCCTACGAAGACCGTAGGCTATCGTAGACCCAGCAGCGGCTTGCGTCTACGCGCCTAGCGCCCCATCGGGTAGCCGGTCCGCCGGAACACAAGCCGGCCCGCGAGTAGACCCCGGATAGGGCGGCGGGCCGGGCCGGGCGCACGACGAGGCGGCGTAGCGGCGCCGGAGCCGAAGAGTCCCGGCGGCAGGACCGAACGGCGCGGCCGCGGCCCTCCGCCGTCCAGGTCGCGCGCGTCAACCGGCGCGTGGCCAGGAACCGGCGGATGCGCGCCTTGACCGACGGCCGGCCGGCATGGCCCACCTCCAGCTCGGCCATCGCCGCCTCGATGTCGACTTGCTCGGCCGCCCGCGCCGTCCACGGCAGGGCGGCCACCACCCGCGGCCGCTCGAGCAGCATCGTGACGATCTCGTCCGCCGCCCCGATGACGGCGACGCGCAGCGGGGTCAGGCCCACCCGGCCCAGGTCGCCGAGCTCTTCCGGCCGCAGCCGCGCAGCGAGCCCCGCAGCTCCCGACCGAGCGGTCCGCCGTCCGTCCGCAGCAGCGCGCTCACCGGCGCGCCGTCTCGCAACCCACCGCCGCCGCGGACAGGTCGCGGCCGAGATGGGCGGCGAGTTCAGCCCGCGAAGTGATCGACGGCGGGCAAGTCGGCGCGGGCGGAGCGCGCCCCGCCGCCGCGGTTCTCCTTCCTGTCACTCATCGTTGTCCCTCCTTTTCTTCTGTGGGGAAACGCCCCCGCCGGCCGGCGGCCAAGCCCCCAGGAGCACCCACCGGGTGCGGCTGCGGCACTTGCAGCAGAACAGGCGGCGCCGAAGCTCTCTGATGGACACCCGCCACCCGCAACGCTTGAAGGAGGCGACCCCGTCGAGCTTGACGAACCGCTCGCACGCCAAGCAGCCCACGAAGAGCTGAAGCCGGCACCGCTCCACGAGCGTCCGGAGGTCCAGCCCCGGACCCTCGGGCTCCGGGCCGCAGGCGCGCGGCCGACGCCGGGGAGCGGGCCTGCGACCCCCGGCGGGCCGCGTCGCAGCCGCCAGGATGACCCCCAGCGTCGCCGTGAAGAGATGAAGTCCCGGCCACGTCGGCCGCCGGTCCGCCCGGCCGGTCACCCCTTCCTCCAGACGGCGATCTCCGCGTCGCAGGCGATGGTGTCTCTGTTCTCGATCGCCCAGCCGCGCATCTCGTTGTCGATGCGGTCTACGTCGGCCGGTGTCTGGATTCGCTGGATCAGGCGGTACTTGTCCGAGACCAGCCGCAGGATGCCGACGATGTGATGGATGAACTTCCGGTTGTCGGGGTTGTCCCACTGCGTTGGCTGGATCGCCAGCGCGACGCGCGCCCCGCTCCTCAGCCGCTTGCCGTCGCCGTAGGCGTTGATGATGTCCGCGATCCGCTTCTGGAACGCTTCCGAGCCATCGGGAGGCATCAGCGCGCCGCCGACCCTCGGGGCACCGAACGGGGCGAGGTAGACGAGCGCGACATCCTTCCAGTTGGGCGGCGCCAGCGGGCCGTCCGCGGGATCGTGCCGTCTGACCTCGTGCTCGCGGTCGGGCGGCGGCGCCGGGTCGCTGACGAAGTAGCGGCGGAACCGCCGCTTGCAGGCATCGATCGTCGGGGTCGATCCAGCGAACGGGTCGATCACGACATCGCCGGGGTCGGTGCAGAACCAGAGGAGCGCGTCGACGTGGTCTTTGAAGGGGCTCGTCTTCGGGGTCCAGACGTTGCAGTAGGGGGGCTTGAAGCCCTCCTCATCGAAGTCGGGGTGGGTCTCCCATCCCAGGCACTGCGGGATTTTGCCGTCCGCGGCGAATCTCCGCACCGTCCCCTCGTCGATGCCGACGGCCTCCGCGATGGCGCGGTTCGAGTGGCAGGCCAGCCACATGCAGGCGGCGTTCCGGTGGTTCTCCTCCCGGCGTGCCCGCTTCACGTCGCCCAAGGCTTCGCGGATGAACGTCTTTCCGACGCTCAGCGTCTTCTGAAGCCGCTTCTCGACCGCGGCCCGCTCGGCCACCGGCGCCGCCGACCAGATACGCACGGCGTACGCGCGCTTCTCGTCGCCGGTCAGTTGGATGCCATGCTTCGCGTTGCGCTCGACCGCGAGGGCCAGCAGCTCGGCCTTCGTCTCCGTCTCGACGACCCTGACCTTGATGGTTTCGCGCTCCGCGAGCTTGTGCGCCGTCCAACGGTGCCATCCGTCGATCAGGATGTCGTCCTGGTTGACCTCGATGGGGGGCAGCGCGTCGATCTGGTCGGCGTACTGCCGGACAACCGAGTCCCGCGGTTCGAAGCGTGGGTAAAGGTCCGCCTCGTAGCGAACGTCGCCGACCGGCATGGTCTTCGTCTCAGCCATCCACCCGCCCTCCGGACTGCGACAGCTTAATGAGCGCGTCGACGGCCGCGGGCTCGTAACGCACGCAGCGCGGCCCGAACCGGACCTGGCGGATGCGCCCCTGCCGGACGAGACGGCCGAGCGTGGAGCGACAAATGTCGAGCCGCTGGCACACCTCGCGCGTGTCGATCAAGGGCCGCTTCGGGGCCCTCATCGCGTCACCTCCAGCGTCGCCGCCGCGAGGCGCACGGCCCGCAGCCAGCCGGTGCGGACGTAGGGATTCTCTGCTACCTGCCATTCCCGTCACCTTCCAATTTATAATAGTAATACACTTTTACCATCAATACAACCCCCCCAAATCGTCATGACCGGGGCGCCACTCACCCCGACGTCATGAAACGCAGCCAGTTTGCGCCCCTTGTCATCGCCCGCAGTCCGTCGGGCAGGGCGCTGAACTCCTTGACGACGGCGCGGGCCACGCCGGTGTTTCGACCGGGACGGTTCGGGGCTCGATGCCGGGTGGGCGGCGTCAGTTTGGACAACGGGGGAAAGGCTCATCCTGCCCCGACAAAAACTACGACGACTGTTCCCGCTTCCGCCTCTTGAGGGTGCCACGACACGAGGTGTCGACCGCCAAGAGCCCGCGCTGCTGGACGTCATCGGGTACCCTCCTTGATGGCGGAAGCGGGAGGGCCCGCCCGGTGCAGGAAACACCCGCCGCGCGGCGGGGTTCGATTTGCTGCTCGTCCACGTACGGGCGAAGCTGGAGCCGCTGGCCCTGGCTCTGGCCGCCACCCTCGACCCCCTCTCGCTGCTCCTGTTGAAGATGCAGATGGCCGACGTCGACCGCACCGACAGCGCCCTCACCGCCCTCGACACCCGCATTCGCACCGAACTGGCCGACCATCAGCGTCCCCTGCGGCTGCTGCAGACGATTCCCGGCATCGACTTCGGCAGTGCCGCCACCATCCTCGTCGAGCTCGGACCCGACCTGAGCGCTTCCCGCGACGCGCGCCACCTCGGCGCCTGGGCCGGCGTCGCACCCGGCAACAACACCAGCGCCGGCAAGCGCCGCTCCGGCCGGGCGCGCCGAGGCAACCCGACCCTGCGGGCCACCTTGGCCGAATGCGCCCACGGCGCCGTCCGCACCAAGGGCTCCCAGTTCTACGGCTATCACCGCGCGCACGCCGGCCGCCTCGGCTACAAACGCGCCATTCTCGCCGCCGCCCACAAGCTCTTGCGAGTGATTCACACCGTCCTGCGCGACGACCGGCCCTACACCGACCCCGGCATCGACTACCAACGGCTCGCCGTCGAGCGCAGCGTGCCGCGGTGGCTCCGCATGCTCAAGCAGTACGGCTTCGTCGAGGAGGTGCAAGCAGCCCGACGTTCTTGACCCCGCGCTCCCCGGATCCCGCGAACGCCGTGACGGACCATAGTCGGGGCTGTCCGCACCGTCCATCCGATCCGGACCCCTCGTCGGTGCACTGAAGGCCGTTCCAACCGCGGTCACGCTTCCCGTGCGCCCGGGTCCATGTGGGGTTTCACAGCAAATTCAGCGATCCAACCGCAGATCACGAGCGACCCTCGTCACCCCGACCTCAAGCCGCCAGTACCGGCTTCCCTCAGGTCCACCAACGTCCGCCCCGGCCTGGCTGAACACGTCACTCGCCGGTAGCGGCTTCATGAACTGCGACCGCTGCCTCAGAGCCTCTAGGGCGAGTCTGTCGGTGCGGAGAGGCTGCAGATCGACCCTGCCAAACACCCTCGGCGTACCACGCCAATCGAAAAACAGGTACAGAAACCGTCCATCGCCGATGACGATCCGCAGGTCAGACGCGGAGAGTCCCAGCAGGCTCATCGGCAATTCGAACTCGGGTTCCTCCGTCCTGACGATTTTCTCGAACGCCGTGAGGGCATAGACGACGGCCGCGAGGACCGACACCGGAATCTGCAGTTGGCGCAGGTGTAGCGCCACGGCAAAGTGCAGGAGGTTCCTGGCAGAAAACCGGCGGCTACTGCCCCGCCCCCGCGCGTCGCCGTGTTCGGGACGCACGACTCCCTGCTCACAAAGGTAGATGAGGCGATGCTGTGGCTCGTCGAGTACACGGGGGATGTCCCGGATGCTGTTGAACTGAGGTGAAGCGGGTGGCGACTCCTCGCCCCTGTTCTGTGGTAGGACAGGGGTGCAAACAACAGGAGGAGAGCCACCCATGGCGAAGCATGACAGGCGGAAGCGTTCCAGCCAACCCCGAAGCTCCCGAACGGTCTCGATTCAGGTGCCGCTGCCGGTGCTCGGCGTGCTGAACGGTGTCAGGGAAGCGTTCCATGGCTTGTGCATCAAGACCGGGATGCAGGTCCTGGAGGCGATGATGGAGGGGGATCGAGAAGACCTGTGCGGCCCGAAGGGGCGCCATCAGGCCGAGCGGCCGGCGTGGCGCGGCGGGAGCGTGGCCAGTCAAGTAACGCTTGGCGGGCGCCAAGTTGCCGTGCCGCGGCTGCGCGTTCGGCGCGCCGACGGCGAGGCGCCGCTGCCGAGCTTCCAATGGGCGGCGGCCACCGACCCGCTGGACGAGCACACGCTCTCGGCGGTCGCCGCCGGGGTCTCGACGCGGCGGTATGCGGGCACCTTGGACCCGGCGCCGGCCGAGGTGACGGAGCGGGGAACGTCGAGCAGCGCGGTGTCTCGGCGGTTCGTGGCGCTGTCGGCCAAGCGCCTGCGGTCGTTTCTCAGCCGGGGGTTGGGCGAGCTGGACCTGCGGGTGGTCTGCATCGACGGCAAGGTCTTCCGGGACCATTGCATGGTGGTCGCGTTGGGGATCGACACGCAGGGCCGCAAGCACGTGCTGGGACTGCGCGAAGGGGCCACCGAGACGGCGGTCGTCACCAGCGGCCTGCTCAGTGATCTGGTCACGCGCGGCCTGCCGACGGACCGGACGTTGCTGTTCGTCATCGACGGCGCGCCGGGGCTGCGCCGGGCCATCACCGATGTCTTCGGTTCCCTCGGGGTGGTGCAACGGTGCCAAGTACACAAGCTGCGCAACGTGCTCGGCCATCTGCCCGAACGGCTGCACGCGTCGGTCGGTAAGGCGTTGCGGGATGCCTGGGACCTCGAGTCAGCGGACCGCGCGGCGCGGGTGCTGAAGCGATTGGCGGGTTCACTGGAGCGCGACCACCCCGGCGCGGCGGCGTCCATCCGGGAGGGCCTCGCGGAGACACTGACGGTGCAGCGGCTCGGTCTGACGGGGTCGCTCGAACGTACTCTGCGCACGACGAACATCATCGAGAACCTGATGGGCAGCGTTGAGGGTTACACGCGGCGTGTCAAGCGGTGGCGCGGCGGTCAGATGATTCAACGCTGGGTGGCGAGCGCGCTGGTGGAGGCGGAGCCGCGCTTCCGGCGGGTGCGGGGCTACCGCGACCTGCGCTACCTGGTCGGCGCCTTGGACGCACTGGCCCCGCCCGACGGCGCGGTTGCTGACGTGGCGTAGAATAGACGACTCGGAGCGGAAACAGGGAGTCCGCCACTCGCGAAGTTCAACAACGAACGGGACAATCCCCCGGGGCATCCGGACCGCGACGGGTCATCTCCCACGCACGCATGACTTCCGCCACGGATTGAAATTATATCACTGCTAAAACAGACTACCGCCGACCACGACAGCGTCGCGCGACGTAAGTCCCGCAGAATCAACGACTTACCAATACAGCCTGAGCGGCGGATCCTCCCTCGTCGTGGCAATATGTGGGATCAATTGTGATCGGATCTTCAAACCAATACGCAAAGAACACACCAAAAGCCTGGATGCCAATACGGGCAATAGACACCAAAGCACATGCGCCTATTCTCCAGGCCGCCAATCTTTTCCGAGGAGAAAGTCCGCCCATGCTTGCATAAGTTCTACCCGGTCTTCGAAAGTGTTAGCATCGTCGGTGTATGCAGCTACCGTCTTATCGGATTCAGAGTGAGCCAGAGCAGCTTCGCATACTTCGCGCGTATTCATTTACCGGGGTAGCTTCCTGATCCGGCCAGATCCAAAAATTTGTACTTGTACAATTTTCAGGGGTGTGGCATAACTGCGTGGTGCCGCCGCAACGTCCTCCGACCAAGCAGAATTCCGCGATTCCCGCATTCGGGAACAAGAACGAGAGATCGAACGGCTGCGCGAGGAGTTGACCGGAGTCGAGCGCGACCGGGACCGGTGGAAGCGCCGCAGCGACCGCCTCAAAAAGCAACTCGACGCAGCGCGGCGAGCAGGATTCCGACAAGCAGCTCCCTTCGCCAAGGACCGGCCCCAGGGCCGTGGCGGGCGTCCGCGTCGGCGCCCGGGCGCGGAGTACGGCCGGCAGGCGTGTCGCCGGCCACCGGCCCGAGTCGACCAGACCCACCGAGCGGCCGCGCCTGCGGCCTGTCCGGACAGTGGCGGCGGCGTGGTGGTGGCCCGCGTGGCAACGCAATACCAGGAAGACGTCCCGGTGGTGCGCCCCCTCGTGCGACGCTTCGACATCGAGGTCGGCCACTGCTCACGGTGTCGTCGCCGTGTTCAAGGCCGCCACCGACTGCAAACCTCCGATGCGCTGGGAGCCGCCAGCGTGCAGCTCGGTCCGGCAGCGTTCGCGCTGGTCGTGCGGATGCACACGGAACCACGGCAGGCCGGACCGACGCAGGGGGGAAGTGCGTCATCAGCAACAGCGGGTTGTCGTCGGCGTAGAGCACGCTCGTGCCGCCGCCCGGCCTGAGCAGCGCATCGACAATCACGAACGCCGCACGGAGGATCGAGGCCGCAACGGCCATGGAAGTCGTGACCGTCGCACGGCACACGTCAGTTCGCCAAGCTCGTCCAGGAGATACGGTCGAGCGTCGTGGCGCCGACGGGTGTCCGTCCGCTGATCAGCGCCCTTGCGAGCGGCAGGACCTGGTTGCGGACATCGAGCGGCCGGTAGCCGGTCTGCTCGACGCTCACGTTGATCCACAGGCCGGTCTCCAAGGGTCGGAAATCGTGGTGGTGACCGTGCACGTTGACGCACCCGCCAGGCACGACGACGAGCGGCACATGCGTGACGAGGAGCGGAGGATCCGTTTGGATGACGAGGGTCATCACAGAGGCGTCGACCCCGAGCGGGCGCTCCCGCCATCGAAACCGGGTGAAGTCGTGGTTGCCGAGAACGACGACCTTGCGGCCCGGAAGATAGGAGCAGGGCGGCTTCCAGCGACCGAAGATGTTGCGCCGACCGCCGAGGTCCCCGGCGCACACGACCGTGTCGCCTGGCGCGACGGCCTCACGCCAGCGGTCCCGGAGTGCCCAGTTCATCGTGCGGATGGTCGGGAACGGACGCTTCGCGTGCCTGCGGATCCTCTCGTCGTCGAAGTGGAGGTCCGACCAGATCCACAGCCTGGCCCCGTCGGCCGGCATCGACAGCTCTGCGCCGCGCCGGTTCATGGTCTCCCGGGCCATCAAGGCGAGATGCCGTAGGTTCTCCTTCTCGGCTCTGGCCTTCACCATCCCGTCGAGCTGCATCGAGTACGCGCAGTCGAGCTGAACCGAAGTCATGGACGATACTGCTCCGGAACCCGGTCTACGGACGGGGCCTCAAGACCGAGCGTAGCACCGGAGTGCGCCGCGGCCAAACGGCCCAGCGCACAGCGGAACGGGGCGCGACGGCGCGCGATCCCGCCAACACCGCCCGAAGGCGCGACCGAGACAGCCGACCCGAAGGAAGCCGGCCGGCTCGCCGACACCACCCCCGGCGCTCGTCGCCGCAGCGGCGACCAAGAGGACCCGGGCGCCCCAGGGCGACGCCCCCGGCGTGGCGACGTGGTACTCTGCGTTCGATGGCGATCCCAATCCGCCACGCCCGGCTGGGCGACCGCCGCCCGGGTACGGGCCTCCGCGACCCCGTGCGCGGACGGCACCACGCCGGATCGAGCGGCCGATGACCGGCCCCGCGGTAGTCTCCATCGGCCGTATCGACCCAGAGTTGGCACGCCGTTCCTGGGGACGGGTCCAGCGGCTCGTCGCGGGCGACGGCCCGGGCAACGTCTCCGAGAATCTGCGATGCTTCATCGCCGTCTTCGGTCACGGCGACGGCCTACCCGAGACGATCGAACGCGTGCGCCGGGTACTGGCAGCCGGTACGCCAGACCGCCTGCGCCCGCACATCGCCGTTCAGACCGCTCTCTCGAGCGACCCCAGCGCCGCACCTTGTTCTTGAACTGGCTCTTCGAGCCCAACACCCCCGACGAGGTGGTCGCACCGAATCGGCAAGCGGGACGTCGACTCATTCCTCGTTGCCTCGCAACCGCACAGGTAAGCTGATGATCACAGCATTCGACGTCGCCGCAATTGCAGTTCCCCTAGCCTGCATTATTCACGAAGGTCCAGATTCGACCGCCAAAGGGCGTGATCCGGCGCAGGAATGGGTCTCGGACATCGCCGCCTGCAAGCGGAGCCGGGGTTTGAGCAGCCGACCGGGGGGGCATGACGGACGCGAGGGTTGGGCAGCGACAGCCCCGCCGCGGAGCGGCCCATGCCGCCCAGGAAGCAGGTGGGCGCGGCGCAACGGGTGGGCTATCCGGCGCGCGCGCCCAGGGCGAGTGCGATGTGCCGCCACGCCTCGAGGTGCGGCGTCGAGCGCGGCAGATGCAGAACCACGCGGCGGACCGAGCGGACGACGTGGACCCCCAGCTTCAGCAGCCGGTCCCGCAGCCACGTCACCTGGCTGCGGGCACACGCAGTACGCGCCGCCCGCAATCGCAGTTCCTGCATGAGCACGTAGGCCGCGGCGGTCAGGAAGACGCGCAACTGGTTCGCCGAGAACAGACAGCAGCTCGTGCGGTCGATCTGCAGCCCATCGAGCAGTTCCTTGATCCGATTCTCGATGTCCCCGCGAGCACAGTAGACCTTCTCATAGATGAAGCGCGGCGTCTGCCGCAGATTCGTCACCACGAACCGCGGGTTGTCCCGCGGCTCGCGGTCTCCGAGGCGAACGACTTCGGCCTTGATCACGACCCGGCGCTCGTGGTCCCACGTGCGGGCGGCGTAGCGGGTGTCGGTATAGACGTGCGCGGTCTCGCCACCGACCTCGCTCTGCGCGCGGGCCACCTGCATGGCGGACTCCGCATGCCGCTGCAACACCGCGTTCTTCGCCATCGCCACGACGTAGTCGAGCCGGGGCTCCGCATCCAGGAAATCGAAGATCTCCGGGGTCGCAAAGCCCCCGTCGAGCCGGACGAGAAACCGCGCCCGCGGAAACGCCGCCCGCAACAGCGGGAGCAACCGACACAGCAGGCCGAGGGTCCCGTCGGCGGCCACTGCCTTCCCGGGCCGCAGCACCGCCGCGCACAGATACTGCTCCGCCTCGCGGTCGAAGCTCAGAAACCCCAGCATCGGCAGATAACACCAGCCGCCATAGTGCCCGTTGAAGAACGTGAACTGCTGGGCCCCGTGCGTCAGGTCGTCGGTCGGGTCCAGATCGATCGTGATCCGGCGCGCCCGCCCGTGCAGGCGGCGCCGATGACGCTCGATGACGCTCGCGGCCAACTCGCGCCCCATCCGGTAGAGCACGGTGCGGCGCGCGCCGTTCTCGAATCGCGAGATCGTGGGTTGCGACGCCAAGGGCGCGCCGGACACCGGGTCCCGCCCGAGCAACAGCTTGTGGATGGGGTCGTCGGCCAAGTGGTCGGCATCGTTGCCATCGGGATGACCGCACGCGATGCCGAAAACCCGCTGGCCGATCAGGTCCGCGAGCGTGTGCCGAATCTTCCCCGGTGCCCGTTTGTCGGCCAGACACCGGGCGAACGCCTTGACCAAGCCGTACACGCGCTCGGCCGCCTTGAGCAGGACGGCCCCGCCGTCGGAACTCGCGTGCTCCTGGTTGAACGTGGCGACGAGGGGCTTGTCGAACAGATCCGGAAACAGAACACTCTGTGGTATCGTGTCAGGTGTCACGCAGGGGCCTCCGTCGTGGCTAAACGTTTGTATACACTACGTTTGTACCACACGGAGGCCCTTGTGTCTCTCCCAAAACAACACCTTCACGCATAATCCGGGCTAGCCCTGCTCGCTCTTGTCAGCCTCCTCTTCACATGGCGTGCCCTTCTGAAGCTGAAGCACCGCTACAAAGGCGTCATCGACGTAGACCGTGAGAGAGACCAGGTGGCGGCGGAGAGGAATGCCCTCACAACCGAGATCAGAAGCCGGAGGACGGCTTGGGAAACGGACTACGCCGCTGCAATTCGCGAACTGGAGGAGCTGTCGCGCGAGCTGGACACAGCCCGCGATCGGGCAGAGCTGCAGTCCTTCGGCATCTACGAACCACACTACGACTTCGAGACGTCCGCAGGATTCAAGGGCAAGCTGGACGAGATTCGAACGCGCCAGAAGTCGATGGTCCGGGACAAGACCGCCGCCGTTTGTCGCACGGATTGGGTGGTCGGCAGCAGCAAGACCGAGGGCCGACGAATGACGGATCGATACCTGAAGCTACAGCTGCGGGCCTTCAACGGAGAGTGCGACGCCGCGGTCATCAAGGTGCGCTTCAACAACGTCGTGGCGATGGAGAAGCGGATCACCCGGGCCTTCGAAACGCTGAACAAGCTCGGAGAGACGCTGGCCTGCGCCATTGTGCCGGAGTACCTCGATCTCAAGAGCAGCGAGTTGCGTTTGGCGCACGAGTTCGCAGAGAAACGGCAAGCCGAAAAGGAGGAACAGCGCCAAATCCGTGAGCAGATGCGGGAAGAGGAGCGCGTCCGCCGCGAGATCGAGAAAACCCAGGCCGACGCAGAGAAAGAGGAGCGTCGGTACGAGGCGGCGCTGGAGCGCGCACGTCGAGAACTGCAGGAGGCCGGCGATCAAGAGCGTGCGGAGCTTGAAGAGGAGATCGCCAAGCTGCAAGGCCGCCTTGACGAAGCCCACACCGCAAAGGAGCGGGCAGTGTCGCGGGCCCAGCTGACAAGATCGGGGCACGTCTACGTCGTGTCCAACATCGGATCGTTCGGGGAGAACGTCTACAAGATCGGCCTGACTAGGCGCCTGGAACCAGAAGATCGAATCCAGGAACTCGGCGACGCATCAGTCCCGTTTCCGTTCGACATCCACGCGATGGTCTTCTCCGAAGACGCCCCCGGGCTGGAGCAGACACTCCACCGAGCGTTCGATGACCGCCGGGTGAACCTCGTGAACGCACGGAAAGAGTTCTTCGCGGTCTCACTGCCCGAGATCGAATCAGCCGCGCAGGAGCATGGGACGGTCGAATTCACCCTTGCAGCAGAGGCCGAGCAGTACCGGAAAACGCTCGCTCTACGCGAGGCGAGAGACACTCCTGCCGCCGAGGTCGCGCCCGAGGCCCAGGTCGCAGCCGACGCCAAGGCCAGACTGGAGCAACGCCGAGCTGCTTGGGCCTAATCGCCGTCCGGTTGGGAACCAGGGACAACCGAGCCGGGCCGCCGGCCGGCGTTTCTGCCGGCACCCCGCGCCGACCGTTGGGAGGTGAGGATCGCCCAGGGCGGCTGGACCGCCGCGCGCGCCACGGATGTTCCGGGCAGCGTCCTGTCCACGTGGCTCGACGGCCCGCCTCCAGATGACGGGACACGTGTCTCAGTCCGCGGCGTGAACGCAGCCGGCGCGGGTCCCGCTTCCTCCCACGGGCAGGACAAACGAGAACGACCCGGAAGTTCGCACTCTTCGACTGCGGCGAGCTACGACCGAGCACCCGTGAATAACGGGATGCACCAATCCCGCCCCGCACGCCTCAGCACCAGCCGGCGCCGCACCCGCCGACCAAGCGGGTACACGGCCGCTCCAAGACGCCTCGGACACCGCCAACAAGCGGAAATCAAGCTGAGGAAAACTGATTCAGCGGTTACGGAGCGGTTGCAATCGTGGCCGTCGGGCTATTGCTCAGTTGTTGACAGGCTCCGGATCCAGATCATGCTCGAGCCGGAGGATATTGCAGCCGTCCACCTCGGCGTAATGAAGCCTGTCGGCATAGCTGCGGACGAGATGCAGGCCGGCACCACCGAGCTTGGGCGGCTCTTCTCCGACCGATTCGGGAAGAGGCTCGACATTCTGAGGATCGAACGGCGGGCCGGTATCGGCCACGACGAGCACGAGACGCCGCGCGAGGTGCTGTATCCATCTGCCCGCGGGTGTCGATCCAACGAGCCGTATCGGCGCCCCTGTTGGCCGATCCAGCGACCCACTTCGGGGTCCCCCTCGACCGCTCCAGCAGACCGTTTTGGGGGCCCCGTCGACGGCTCCCGCGGACCGTTTCGGGGTCCCCGTTGTCTGCGAATGCTGCACCCTTTGACAGCCCGCCGCGGCGGCGGGTAGACTTCCATCATGTCCCGCAAGCGCCCGATGCTGACCGGTCCGAACGGCGAGCGGCGGCCGACTTCCCCGGTGGCGGCTACGGTTTCCGCGCTGGAGGAAATCGTTGCGAAGTACGAGGACCCACCGGAGAACGGGGAGCCAGCGGTGGATCCCGGTCCTCGTTCGCGGGATGTTCCCGACGGTCTTCCGGATATTCGCACGGGGCGTTCGGAACTGTTGGCGATCTCAAGAAACTGACGTTTTCTGCACCGCTGTCGCCGGGCTCATTGACGACGACGGGGTGGGTCGTCCCCATCTGACGAGTCGTTGCGGCGCGGCCGTCGGCGTTTGCGCTGCTGCTGGGGGAGCTCGGCCTCGCGCCGGCGATAGCTCCGGCCTTCGACGACGAGGATCTCGACGTGGTGGGTCAGGCGGTCGATCAGGGCGACGGCGCAGGAGGCGTTGGGGAAGACGGTGTCCCAGTGCTTTGTGCTTCCACACGAATTCTGCCGAGAAAACAACCCAATCCTGGCCTCGCAACCCGCGTACAGACGCAAGGCGACGCCAGGAGGAAACAGAAATTGTGGCCGGACCTGCAGGTTCCACAAGAATCCAGGCCAGATCCCCGGCGGCATCAGAGAGCGGACGGCAAGCCCGGTTGCCGCAGTATAGATGGGCAACGGAACAGCCCGGGACGGTCAAGCCCGAGACGCTGGACGAGGCTGTGAGACGCCAACGCGTCGCGGACGTGGACGAGCTATCGAGGCGGCGCGTCAGCGCGACCGATGGGAGGCGCCTGCTCCACGAGGCGCGTTCGCCCGCGAGGCCAACCCAGCCGGCGAGGCGTGGGCAGCCGCTCCAGCCGGCGACGGTTCGCGCCCGGCGCAGCAAGCTGCTACCGCGCCGGGCCCCATCCTCGAGCGATCCGGAGACCTTGCGTCGCGCATCCTCGCTGACTGGGACGACAGCTCCGCGGTCGCCGGCACGAACGTCGTCTACGCAGCCACGCACCACTTCGGCGACCCTCGCCGCGGGATTCCGGCGCGGCCATTTCTGGGCGTGTCGGCCGACGCCCGCGACGCGATCTTGCAGGCCATCGTGGACCACCTCGTGCGCTGACCTCGCCGTTTCGCAGGACTGTCCCGGTCGGGTGTCGCGTGCCTCCGGTCTCGAGTGCCGCACGGTTACCCGTGGTACGCACGGGTTACCCGTGGTACGATTCACAGAAGAGAATCGATGAGCCGCTCACCCATGACCGGAGCCTCAGGAGCTGGGAGGACGAGTGCTCCGCTAGGTAAAGAGCTGCAGACGGCTGAGGTGGGCGCGGCGCTTGCTCCGGAGATCGTTGAAGTCCTCAAGGGAGCGAGCAGCGGACAGATCAACATCAACATCCTGCTGGAGCAGGTCGCCGCGAACGAACACAGTCCCGAACGCGCGCTGAAACACGCTGATGCGCTGATCGGCCTTTCAGCAAGGTACGAAGAGCAGAGGCTCACGGCGTTCCAAGCTCGAACGCGAGCCATCATCGAGGCCAAGGCCAGCGATCCCGACGAGGTAGAGAAGCGCTCGAACAACCGCGTCCGCCGCCATCTGAAGCTCGCGATCGCGGGTTGCGCGCTCGCAGGGATCTTGGGCATGCTTCTGTCCGTAGCGACCGGCGGCCCCATCGTGGTGACGGGACTTCTGGCGGCAATCGGAGTCGTGTCCGTCGCGATGCTGGGCCCCCTCGCATCAGGGGAGTCCGTCAGTTCGAACGATGTCGTCAGCATCGTTACCGCCCTGGGAAGGGTCCTCGGCGCGAAGGCTGAAGACAACCGCCCTGATCGGAGCAACCGGAAGAGGAGGTAAGACATGCGACTGAGAGTCATCGCCGGGATAGTGCTGAACCTAGTAGCTATCGTTGTGCCGGTGGCGTGGCTTTACGTCGAGTACGGCGCATCGACACTCGTGGATGTCAACAGCTTCTACGACACGGCTGCTCTCACCGGCACGGCCGCCGTGGCGTTCGTGCTAGGCCTCTGTGCGTCGAAGATCAGTCAAACGAAGAACTCGTCGCCACTCGATCAGCTCATGGAGATAGTGCAGCGAATCCACACGGAGACCAGAAAGAAAAAAGCCCACACGTAGGGCGGATGTCTAGCCCGCTCTGGGTCCACGGGTGCGCGATTCCCCTGAACTTCTCCTCGCTGATACCGAGACTCGACTGAGCCTGCAAGCCCCGAGTTCGCACCGGCGGCGCGGGCCGGCCTTCCGAACCTGGCGAAGGCGGCCGAACGGGCCGGACGGCAGGCCATCCTCGCCGGACACTCCGCCCTCTTCACCCCGGCCGTCTTTCGTGGATCCGCCGGATCGACCCTGACGTCGACAGGAAGACCGTGATCAAGTTCCTGGAGGGCATCAAGGGCGCGTCCGTGCGGAGGTCGGCGGCGCAGATCGTCGTCAAGGTCCTCACCCGCGGCGTCTCCAGGGAGTACATCGAGCGGAACCCCGTGGACACCGACGTGCTGAAGGCGGCGATACCGGCCCTGCGCAAGGACGCGTCGCAGACCAAGAACCATGATTCCCTCCCGCCCGCCGAGGTCGGGCCGTTCCTGCGGTCGCTGCCGGACACCGTGTACTCCAGGGCGATCGCGCTCGTCGCCTATACCCTCGTCCGTGGGGGGGAAATGCGGGGGGCTGCGTGGGACGAGATCGACATGGCGACGCGCCTGTGGGTCGTGCCCGAGGGGCGCACGAAGTCCAAGGAGGAGCACGACGTTCCACTGTCCGACGGCGCCATGCGCGTCCTCAAGCGCCAGCGGGAAGAGACCGGCGGGACCGGCTTGGTGTTCGTCGCGCCGACGAAGGGGCGCACCCTGAACAACAGCTTCGCGCGCAAGCTGCTGGCATCCTGGCCTACCAAGAGCACGCTGCACGGGATGAGGTCCAGCGGCCGGTCCTGGATGGCCGAGCGGCCCCGCATCCGGCCCGACACGGCCGAGAGGTGCTTGGGTCACGCCGTCGGTTCCAAGGTCGAGAGGATCTACAACCGCGCCAAGTTGATCGCCATGAAGCGCACGGCCTTGGACGCGTGGGGCGCCTACCTGGACGCGTAGAGAGCCCGCAGGCGCGGGCCCGTGTCGCGTGTGGACGAGGTAACGAGGTATCGGCCCCGTTCTTTCCAATCCTGAAATGAGCCTGAAGCGGCGGCACTTGAGCCGAGGTGACGGCGGCCGAATCAACGGACGGAAACAGGGGTCCTGGCGCGGGCTGCGGTGAGCCGGCGCACGCTGACCGACATTATCTGTCATGGGCGGGGCCGAGGTCCTCCGGTTTCCGGCCAGCACGTCAGTCCTGCTTGGGCGGAGCTGTTCGGCGCACGGGGCGCCCGCCGGGGGTCCGCCGTCGCCCGCCGCCGCCGACTCCACCCCCGAGGCGGCGGTTCGGGTCAGCGACCGGCGGTCCGCTCGTCCCGTGGTCGGCCTTGATGCGTCTGTGGCCCCGTGGTCGGTCACCGGTGCCGTGGTTTCCGGCGGCCGCCCCGCTTGACCACCCCACCCCCCGCGGCGGCACGCCGGCCGAAGGGCGCAGCTCGACAGCCTCCAGGCCTTCCGCCGCTCCCCGGTAACGCGCCTGCCGCTCCGCGTTCGTCAATGGCACGACCATTCAACACCGTTACGTAACGGACCGGTGACAGGCGGCTCGGCGCCCGGACGTTCACGACTGTCGAGCGACGGCGGGCTCGGGGCACAGGGGACCGGGAGCACGGGGCGTACTCATGACGACACCTCCGAACGGGTCTCCCGCGACGACGGGGTCGCGTGTCTGCCACGCCAGGATGACCCAGGTTCCCGCGCCCATTACGCGATCCAGTGCTCGGCGGAACGTGGCGCTCCAGTGGCAGAGCAGGCACAACGCCGTCAAGTCGTCCGCGGTGACCGTGCCGTCATCGGGGTACTTCAGCGCGTAGTGGTGCGCTTCGACGGCCGGCCGAAGGCCGCAGTGCTGGCAGAGGCCCTTCGACCGCTTGAAGGCGGCGGCGCGGGCCCGCCGATACCCGCGGCCGTACACGGCGCGGCGCCCGGCGCGCGGGCTGGAGTTCCCGCTCGGAGGGCGCGTTGTACGTCGGGGCATGGATCTGCTCCTCGAACGCGGGAAGACGCCTCCCACCCGCTCGGCCGGCGCGTTCGAGACCGGCGGCGGGTGGCGGCGAGTCGCGGAGGGGCGGGCGCGGCGCCGGGTCGGTGGGAACGGCCGCAGAACTCCAGGAGCCCGGTCGGGACGGCACGCGCCTGACGGGCAGACGCCCCCCCATCCGCGGCGAGCCGCGGCACGGGGAGTGCGGAGTCCTGGAGATTCTGCGGTAGACTTGCGACCTCGTCCGGAGCCCCTCCCGCCGTCGATCACGATGCCCGCTCCGCAAGCAGACCGTCGCCGCCTGCCCGACGTGATCGCCGCCCTCGGCCCCGCGTCAGCAGGCGCACCGGGGGCTCCCGGGCCGGGTGCAGGGATGCCTCCTCCCCGTCGGGGCCGTCAGGAAGTGCGGGCAGGCGTCCGGGGTGCCCGCGGTCACGAAGTCCGGCCACGCCGGCCGCCGGTCCGCCCGGCCGGTCACCCCTTCCTCCAGACGGCGATCTCCGCGTCGCAGGCGATGGTGTCTCTGTTCTCGATCGCCCATTCGCGCATCTCGTTGTCGATGCGGTCTACGTCGGCCGGTGTCTGGATTCGCTGGATCAGGCGGTACTTGTCCGATACCAGCCGCAGGATGCCGACGAAGTGATGGATGAACTTCCGGTTGTCGGGGTTGTCCCACTGCGTTGGCTGGATCGCCAGCGCGACGCGCGCCCCGCTCCCCAGCCGCTTGCCGTCGCCGTAGGCGTTGATGATGTCCGCGATCCGCTTCTGGAACGCTTCCGAGCCCTCGGGAGGCATGGGCGCGCCGCCGACCTTCGGGGCACCGAACGGGGCGAGGTAGACGAGCGCGACATCCTTCCAGTTGGGCGGCGCCAGCGGGCCGTCCGCGGGATCGTGCCGTCTGACCTCGTGCCCGCGGTCGGGCGGCGGCGCCGGATCGCTGACGAAGTAGCGGCGGAACCGCCGCTTGCAGGCATCGATCGTCGGGGTCGATCCAGCGAACGGGTCGATCACGACGTCGCCGGGGTCGGTGCAGAACCAGAGGAGCGCGTCGACGTGGTCTTCGAAGGGTCTCGTCTTCGGGGCCCAGACGTTCCAGTAGGGGGGCTTGAAGCCCTCCTCGTCGAAGTCGGGGTGGGTCTCCCATCCCAGGCACTGCGGAATTTTGCCGTCCGCGGCGAATTTCCGCACCGTCCCCTCGTCGATGCCGACGGCCTCCCCGATGGCACGGTTCGAGTGGCAGGCCAGCCACATGCGGGCGGCGTTCCCGGTGGTTCTCATCCCGGCGTGCCCGCTTCACGTCGGCCAAGGCTTCGCGGATGAACGTCTTTCCGACGCTCAGCGTCTTCTGAAGCCGCTTCTCGACCGCGGCCCGCTCGGCCACCGGCGCCGCCGACCAGATACGCACGGCGTACGCGCGCTTCTCGTCGCCGGTCAGTTGGATGCCATGCTTCGCGTTGCGCTCGACCGCGAGGGCCAGCAGCTCGGCCTTCGTTTCCGTCTCGACGACCCTGACCTTGATGGTTTCGCGCTCCGCGAGCTTATGCGCCGTCCACCGGTGCCATCCGTCGATCAGGATGTCGTTCTGGTTGACCTCGATGGGGGGCAGCGCGTCGATCTGTTCGGCGTACTGCCGGACAACCGAGTCCCGCGGTTCGAAACGTGGGTAAAGGTCCGCCTCGTAGTGAACGTCGGCGACCGGCATGGTCTTCGTCTCAGGCATCTACCCGCCCTCCGGACTGCGACTTCTCGATATGAGCGCGTCGACGGCCGCGGGCTCGTACCGCACGCAGCGCGGCCCGAGCCGGACCGGGCGGATGCGCCCCTGCCGGACGAGACGGTCGAGCGTGGAGCGGCAGATGTCGAGCCGCGCGCACACCTCGCGCGAGGTAATCAATGGCTGCGGGGCCCTCATCGGCTCACCTCCAGCGCGAACGCCTCTGCACACCCCATCTCCGGTTACCTCCTGTCGTGATAGTAATAATGGTAATACACTATTACTATCACTGCAACCGGTAATTCAGATCTCCAACCGCAGATCACGAGCGACCCTCGTCACCCCGAGCTCAAGCCGCCAGTACCGGCTTCCCTCAGGACCACCAAAATCCGCCCACTCCTGGCTGAACACGTCACTCAGTGGTAGCGGCTTCATGAACTGCTGCGACCCCTGCCTCAGATCCTCTAGGGCGAGTCTGTCGGTGCGAAGAGGCTGCAGATCGACCCCGCCAAACACCCTCGGTGTACCACGACCGCAATCGAACAACAGGTACAGGAGCCGTCCATCGCGGATGACGATCCGCAGGTCAGACGCGGAATGTCCCCGCAGGCTCACCGGCAATCTGAACCCGGGTTCCTCCGTCCTGACGACTTTCTCGAACGCCGTGAGGGCATAGGCGACGACCGCGAGGACCGACACCGGAATCTGCAGTTGGCGCAGGTGTAGCGCCACGGCGAATTGCAGGAGGTTCCTGGCAGAAAACAGGCGGCTACTGCCCCGCCCCCGCGCGTCGCCGTGTTCGGGACGCACGACTCCCTGCTCACAGAGGTAGATGAGGCGATGTTGTGGTTCGCCGAGTACACGGGCCGCGTGTGTCAAGGTCCATGAATCGCGCACAATGATAGTTATAGTCTACTACTTTCGACGCCCTGTCAACCGTCGATTGGCTCCGTATTTTTGGAGATGCGGGAGAAGGGTGGTCGTCGAGGACGTGACCGAGCTGACCGCGACGGCTCCAGCGAGGCCTTCCCGCGAAGCGCGGCCGGGCTCGGCGGAGCGGGCCCGCGCGCCCAGCCAGAGCCGCGTTGCACGCGCCGCCCGGGAGGCCCCGCGGGCGGTGCGCTTGTTGAGTGGCTGTCGGCCGAGTTCTTGGCTTTTGCCGATGCGCCCGCAGAGGCTGCGTGCACACCCTCCCGGCGGTTCGGATCGAGTCGATGAGGATGTCGTCGGTGGGCGTCAGGCCGCGGCGTTCGGGCTTCTCCCCGCGTTCATGAATGTGGACAGAGTTCCCTCAAGGGTGCCGGTGCGGTCTCGCAGCTCGGCGATGTCTCGCCCGATGGTGTCGATCCGCTGTTCGTCTCGTCGATCCGGGCATCGACTCGGTCCACGTAAGTGCAGGCGATCAAGTTCCCCGCGTCATCGACGTGGTGTCCGTCCGCCCGGTACTCGAAGCTGGCCATGAAGGCTCGCGCACGGCGTCCGCGGCTCGCTCCTCGCGGACGCCGCCTACCAGCCGAGCGTCGCCCGGCCCGTCAGCCCGTTGCCGGCCCCGCCCTCCGCCGCAGCTCTCCCGCCGCCATGCCGTGGGCCATCTGGTTGCCCCACAGCGCTTCGGCTCCGCCTGTCGCCTGCCCGCCCCACGACGGGGCCACCTTCGCCGTCAGGCCCAGCGGGCTCGACGACGGGTCCCACCCGAACGACAGCGACATCCCGCGGTCGGTGAACCCTTCGGCCTCGTGCACCACCACCGTCCGCACGTGCACCTGCAGCGACAGCCCCGTCGCCGTATCGCTGAAGGCGAGGCCGCCGCCGAGGATGAAGCCTCGCGAGCCCTCGAGCGCCGTGCGCACCCGCGTCACCCCCGCGTGCGCGGGGCGTCCCATTCACCTTCCGTCGAGGTATGGCGGGGTTTACCCCTCAGGGACACCCCCAGGGTTTCCGCCACGATAAAGACGATGAGCAAGATGGGGAGAGCGGCGACCAGAGAAACCACGCCGACGAGCGAATGTAGTGCCCACGACTCAAGTGTCGGTTCGTAGGCATACTTCTTCGTCTGCGGCATGTCCGCGATCGATTCAGTCATTACATGCGCTCCGTCTAACTAAGGCGTCCATTGAATTGGATCACAGGGCAGATTGATACACTACCGAGAAACCAGCCCCACCAGCACAGAGGCCTCACTGCTCAGAGGTACAGCGCCACGGCCCCGCGCTCGGCGGTCGCCCCGGCGCTGTAGTGGGCCACCATCCGGCTCGTCTTCCAGCGGTCACGTGCTCGACGCCGGCCGGAGGTCGGTGGTCAGTACCTCGCTGAGCCGGATCGGCTGGTACCCGGTGCGCTCGACGGAGAGGTTTCGGTGGTGTCGGGTCGGCGCCGGCGCGGCGTGGATGTGGCCGTGGAGGTTCACGGTGTCGGCCGGCACCCGCTGCAGGGGCGAGTGCGTCAGGATGAGCACCGGGCGGGTGTCGCAGACAGCTGCCGCGTATTGCTTGTCGAATCCCGCCAGGGCCAGTTCGTCACGCGTGTGGAAGTCGTGGTTGCCGAGGATGAGCATGCGTTCGCCCGGGCAGCCGGCGAGGTCGAGCTGCAGTCGGCTGTGTTCTCGCCAGGCGTCGGGATGGGCGACGTCGCCCAGGCAGATGATCGTGTCGCCGGGCCGAACCCGGCGGCGCCACTCGGCAAGGAGCTCCCGGTTCATGTGCGTGAGGTTTCGGAACGGCCGGCTCCACGCGTCGACCATCGCGCGGTCGCCGAGGTGGAGGTCCGACCAGATCCAGGTGTGTTCCGGGTCCGGTCGGAGAATCGGGATGGCGGCCGTGCCGAGCTCGCGCATCAGGGCCTGCAGTAGGGGTTCGCTGGCGGCGCCGTCGGCGCCGGCCACGGGTGGCGGGGTCAGCTCTGCGACCCAGTGGTCGCGCACCTTCTCGGCGTTCATACCTGTGTGACTCCGCCCCTTCTGTGATGGGCGCGCTCCGTCGAGGATAAAGCTGTGAAGGTCGAGTTCACGACGCTCGACGGTGTCGAAGAGCGGGGGGTGCTCGGTGCCGGCGACCGCGAACACGCGCAGCGGTTCGTGCCGGCGCGTCTCGTCCCGCCTCAGAGGTATCGTGCCACGGCCCCCCGCTCGGCGGTGGCCCCGGCTGAGTAAGTGCGCCACCATCCGGCTCGTCCGCCTGTTCCCGTCGTCGACGCACCGCGGCTCGTCAGCTCCGACGCCAGCCCGACGCGCCCCGAGTGGGCGGTCATGTGCTCGACGCCGGCGGCGCGGGCTGCCAGGAACCGCAGCACCACCATCTTCCGCGAGAGCGGCACGACGCGATCCTTGGACGCGGGCCCACGGCGGCCCTGAGCGTCCGGATCGCGCGGGCGAGGCCGCCCTTCACGAACCGCACGTCCTTCCTCTCGCCCTCCAAGTCCTTGGTCGTCATGGCGGACGCAGGCGGGGTACCACGATGAAGCTGATTCCCCACCACCAGGACGACAAGCACGGCACCCGCGAGTACCGCTCGCCGGACGGCACCTGGCGAGTCGTGCGGACCCGCCGCCCCGGAGGAAGCCGGAACGCGCGGTCGCGCTGGGAGGTCCACGAGCGCTGCGAGGGCCGCGGCGCCGGCTGGCGTCATCACGCCGCCTTCGAGCGCCGGCGGGCCGCGCTGGTCTTCCTGGACACCACGGCCGCAACGCCGGGGGGGCCAGAGCGTCACGACAGCGCTCGCCAGGCGGGGAGAGATCACGCACAACCTCGACGAGACCGCTCCCAGATCGCGAAGCACGGCGAGCCGGCGACCTGCCGGAAGTGCCAACGGTTCCGGTCGGCGGCCCGCCGCCACCAGCGCCGCCACCACCAACCCCACGCGACGACTCGCCGCCCTCCTCTTTGGGGACGATCACCCTCACTACTCGGCCTTCTGCACCGGGGCCGGGTTGTTCAGCGCGTCCGAGATCAACTCGTCGAACTCCACCAGCCGGTCGGGCGCGAACCGCGACACCTCCGACCGCCAGCGCAGGACCTGCTCCACCGCCATGATCTCGGCGTTCCGCTTCGCGGGCGCCTTCCCGGTGGCTACCGCGTACGCTTGGCCGGCCATGAAGATGTACCAGCCCTGCTGCGCCGCGAGGCGGTCGAGCTTCTTGCCCACGTCCCGCGCCCGCTTCTCGGCCGAGGGCAGCAGCCGGGCCTCGTCGAGCTTCCCGGACCGCACCTGTCGCAGCACACGCTCCGCAAGCGGTTCCTCCGAAATCTTGAGCTCAGTCGTCCTCATCACACGCCTCGAGGGAGTGGTCTCGCCCGGGACCTCCGGGCCGTTCTGTTCGACCGGGCCAACGAACAGCCGCATCCCCACCGAGTTGAAACTCATAGAGCTTCTTGAGGGTCAGCGCGTCCATCACCAACGACGATTCTGACATGCGCGTACCCGGGTGACCCAAGCAATGTCTACGTGAGTGACCCAAGCACGTCTTCTCCGCCAAGCGACCGGATCCGGCCTCTACACCACGATGTCGCGCAGCACCACCTCGAACACATCGTCTATCGTCCTCGCGTAGTGAATGGTGATGCGGCACGGCGGCTCGTCGCCGAAAATGTCGGTGACGTCAGCCTTGTTGGCCGCCGGCAGGATCACCGTCGTCATGCCTGCCCGGCACGCAGCCAGCACCTTCTCCCGGATGCTGGCGACGCGCTCGACGGTTCCGGCGAGCGTCAGCTCGCCGGTCATGGCCACGTCGCTCCGCAGCGGGTGTGTGGCCAGCGAGGAGACGAGGGCGGCGGCGAAGGTGACGCCGGCAGACGGGCCGTCCTTCGAATGGCCCGCGTCGTCCACGTGCACGTCGGTCGCGTCGTCGAACCTCGCAGCCACGCCGGGGAAGCGACCCGCGTGCGAGCGGACCCACGTCAGGGCGACGGCCACCGATTCCTTCATCACGGCCCCGACCGTCCCGGTCACGCACAGCGAGCCGTAGCCGGAGAGGCGGCTCACCTCGACGACGACCACGCCGCCGCCCTCCGGGGTCGCGGCCAGACCCACGGCGACGCCGGGCCGGCGGCTGCGGGCGGCGATCTCCTCGTCGCGGAAGGGTGGGGCCCCGAGCCACGCACGCCGGCCAAATCCAGCGTCAGGCCGACGAAGCGGTCTCGGAACGCGCGGCTGCGCGCGGGATCGAGCGCGCCGAGCAAGGCGTCGGCCGCCGCCTCGCCCAGCAGGTCGAGCTCGCCGAGCAGCACCAGAGGGTTGTCACCGACCCGGCCGGGCAGAGGACCGAGCCGCCCCAGGGCGTCCACGAGGCGTCCCGGTGCCGCGTCGGGGGCGGGTCTGGCGACCCCATGGAGCGCCGCCCGCTTCTCGGCGCCGGCCAGGGAGACGCGTACGAAGCGTCGGCCGAGCGCGACGGCCAGCGCCCGCGTGAACGCCGCCCTCCCGATGCCGGTCGGCCCGCAGAGACACAGGATCGTGGCCGCCGCGACGTGGGAGCCGGCCCCGTGTCTCTCGGCGGCGGCCTGACGGGCCACCAGGTAGTCGAGCGCCTGGTCCTTTTCTCGGGCGCGGCGGACGGGTTCCCGGTCGAGCGTCCGCCGTAGCGGCGCCGGGGTGTCGAGCTGCTCCTCCGCCCGCCGCCACGGGATTCCTTCTACCACCTCGATCCATGCCTGCGCGGCGACGGCCTCGGGGTCGGAGGGATGCAGGCCCAGGACGCGGTCGCGCTCTCGCGAGAGCGCGTCCCGTACGCGGTCGGGCAGCGAGTCGAACCGGGGCGGCCCCAGGATCTCCGCCACGGTGAAGCGGCGACGGGCCGGGTCGAGGCGCGCGTCCTCGTCTGCGTCGGCGACGACGGTGATCGGGGCGGTGTCGGCGGTTTCTACTCGGCGAAGGGCCAAGAACTGGCAGATCGCGCCCAGTTGCCGGGCGAGTTCCCGGACCCCCGCCTCGCAGGTATGGCCCCGGACTACTTCCCGGATAGCCGCAGCCGTCACCGCGACCGATCCGGCCATCGGCGACGGGGCCCCGCTCGCGGCCGGACCGGCCCCGGGCTGCATCACGGCCGATGTCGCTTCGTCGAGCACCTCTACCGCAAGCCGCCTGCGGACCGGCGCCGCGCCGGAAGCTCCCTCCGGCCGTTCCAGATGCGTCAGCGCTACGGTCTGGGTCCAGAACGCGCGGGCATTCAGCCCGCTGACGTCGAGCTGCTCTCCCCAGAGGGTGCGCCGCACGATGTCGATCTTCTCGTCGTCCGTGGATTCGGGCGCCTCGATGATCTCGAGCCGGTCCCGCAGCGGGGCGGGGATCCCCGCTAGATCATTGGCAGTGGCGATGAACAGAACCTCGGACACGTCGACGGGGACATCGAGGTAGACGTCGTGGAAGCGCGTGTTCTGCTCGGGGTCGAGCAGCTCGAGCAGCGCGGCGGACGGGTCACCGAAGTTCTTCGTAGCGCCGCCCACCTTGTCGATCTCGTCCAGGATCATGATGGGGTTCTTGACCTTGGCTTCTCGCAGCCCGCAAACGATCCGGCCCGCCTGGGGCGACCGGAAGCTGATCGGCAGGCCGCGGATGGCGGACTCGTCCCAGACGCCCCCCAAGGGCTACGGTCACCGCCGGGCGGCGCAGGGCGCGGGCGATCAGCTTGGCCAGGGAGGTCTTGCCGCAGCCGGGCGGCCCGGCGAAGCACAGGATCGGGGCCCGGGTGGCAGGCCGGGCGGGGCGTACGACGAGACGGCGCAGCGCGACCGGGGCCGAGCCCTCCCCGCGACAGGACCGGGCACCGCGGGCGGGGCCCTCCAGGGTCCACGCCATCGACGTCAGCCGGCGTGTGGCCAGGAACCGGCGGATGCGCGCCTTGATCTCCGGGCGGCCGGCGTGGGCCGCTTCCAGGTCCGCCATCGCCGCTTCGATGTCGACCCGTTCGGCCGCCCGCGCCGTCCAGGGCAGGTCGGCCACGACCTGCAGCCGTTCCAATAGCACGGCGGCGGCCTCGCGGCCGGCGGTCTGGGCCCATGCGGACCTCGTCGAGGGCCCGGGCCAGTACCGGGACCGGGAGGTCGGCGGTCTCGAGGCGCTCGAGCACCTCCTGGGTCGTAGCCGCCAACTGGTCGGCTGACGGCCGTTCTTCCTCGATCGCCTGCAGGCCCTCCCGCACGGCCTCGACCTCGTCCTTCGGCAGGCTGTCGCTGCCCAGCATCTTCCGCGCGTCCTCGATGCGCGCAAGCACATGCCGGATCTGCTTGAGGGCGGCGTCGTTCCAGTCGCCGGGCGCGACATCGCGGCGTGCGTCGACGATGGTGCGGATACCACCGATGGCCTGCTCCGCCGCCCGTTCGAACCCCCGCAGGGCCTTGTCGCACGCCGTGAACAACCCTTCGGAGGGCGCGTTCTCGGCGGGGTCGTCTTCTGCCTCCCGCAGCAGACGCCGGAACGATGACGGCGTCGGCCAGATCTTCATGCCGGAGAAGTCGAGCCGTTCGAGGGCCTCGTCGACCTTCCGTAGGCGCCTCTCGATGGCCCAGCAGGTTCTCGCGACGCGGTCTGCCTGCTCATCCTCGGGGTCTGCGCCGCCCGCGTCGCCGAGCCGTTCCCGAGTGACCTCCTGCCGGCGCAACGCCGCGACCTCGGTTCGGGCGGCCTCCAGGTCGGAAACAACCGATCCTTCGAGCGTCGCGATCAACTTGTCGACCGATTCCAGCAGGCCGTCGATCCTCGATTGCCCGCACAGCTCCCGGAACGTCGCGCGGATGTGGTCGGGGATGGGCCCCCGGTCATGCTTCAGGTTCACCACGGGGGCCGGGTGTGTTCCGCCGCACCGGCGCGCTCCGATGGCGCCCCCGTCGCTGTCTTGGTCGTCGGACTCGTTCTCACCGTTCTCGAGGAGCAGGTCGATCGCCTCGCGGGGTTCACTACGGGAACACGGTCATGTCTCTCGATCGTGTCCGCATCCCGCCGGGCGCTGCCGTGGGCGGCCGTCTCGTTCGCCAAGTCCGGCAGGCCCCACGCCCGGCGCTGCGAGTCGCTGGTCACCACGTAGTACCCGTCACCCGGCGTCTCCGCCGTTGCGGCTCCGTCTCCCCCGGCCGGTGTCACGTCCTCGTCGCGATCGGCGGGTTTCGTCTTCGACGGGCGGCCGGCGGGGGATGTGCTCGGCCAGCCGCGCGATCAGCGCGGGGTGATCGTCGGGTTTCGTCTCGACGGGCGGCCGGGGGGAGGCCTCGACCTCCACCCGCGCCTGCTCGTACTCGGTGACGCTGGCCGGGAAGACCAGAATCACGCGCCGTTCGGCCCCGGCGCCCGAGTCTGGCGCCGTTCGCTCGTCTTCGTTTCTCAATGCGATTCTCTGCATTACTCACGCCTTGGGATTTCGTCAGGCGGACCACCCTTCGTCACCCACCGCCAACGCGGAGAGGTCTCGTCCGAAGGTGGCCGGTGGGTTCACTCGGCAAATTAGGGCGCCGAGCAGGGGACACAGCCGACTCGTTCAGGCTGGGCTCAGCCCGCAGGTCGTGAGGAGTCGCCCTCGGTGGCGAGCGGCCAGCCGCCCAGGATGATCCAGTCGGTGCTGCGGCACCGGCAGCAGCACAGCCGTCGCAGGTCGCCCGCCGACCCCGACCACCCGCGCCGCCTGAAGTGCTCGACGGTATCGAGCCGTACGAAGTGCTCGCACCGGCGGCAACCCACGAAGAGCGTGGCGTGGCACCTTTCGACCAACGCGTGCAGGTCCAGCGTCGGCGCCACCGACGACTCCCGCTGCGGTGAGCCGCAACTACGGGGCCCGCGCCGGGCCGCCCGTCGGCGGCCAGCGGGTGCCTTGGTGGTCGCAAGGACGACCCACAGGGCCGTCACGCCCGTGCGATCCAGTAGCCGGATCAGAGTGGCCAGCCGGTGGCAGGGGCGGCAAAGGGCCGTGAGATCGTCCGCCGTGACCTCGTCGTCGGACGGATAGCGCAACCCGAAGTGATGGGCCTCCTCCGCCGGCCGACGACCGCAGAACTGGCAGTTGGCTACTCGCGCGAAGAGCTCTTTGCGCGCGCGCTGATAGCCGGGCCCGTAGACGACCCGGTGGGCGACCTTCGCCGTGTAGGCCGGTAACCAGTGGAAAACTCGAGACATGACGCCTCATCGATCGAACGCAATGGGCAGCCGCCCACGCCCGGCCGGTGCGTTCGAAACCGGCGATGCGTGGCGGCGAGTCGAGGAGAGGATCGCGCAGGGCCGCATAGGGGCGACCCCTGATCATGTCCGCGTCGGGGGGTATGGCCGCAGAAGTCCAGGAGTTGCCTCCCGATCGAACAACGCGCGCCTGACGGGCAGACGCCGCCCGATCCGCGGCGGAGCGCGGCACGAGGGGTGCGGGATTCCTGGAACTTCTGCGGTAGACTGCGACCGGGCATGGCGACGATGGCTCCAACCTGAACTCGCCGTGCTCAGGCGGCGTCGGTCTGTACACCGGCGCCGCCACCTACGCCGGACTTTATCACACAGGCGGAAATTTGGCGAATCTCAGGTGAGGTGCGGATCATCCATCCGGATGCCCGCCTCGTCGCTGGGCGTGGCGGCGCCGGATTCAGCCTGCTGGGCCCGGTCGGGGTTTAGCTAGCGGCTCGGGGCGTGTCGCGGACTCTCTCGCGTCGGTCCGGGGCCAGGGTGCTGTCGGCGCGAATCTTTCGGATGGTGTTAAAATAGAGCCGACTGAGGTGACCCGAATTTCTGGCGTCCTGCCTTCTGCTCGCGTACTCTCTCTGCGCGCCCCACGCGCTTTCCCGGAATTGAGTCATCTCCGTGGCCGTTGGGTTGTGCGCCGGCGCGTGCCGCGGGGACCATGAAGACCATTTCCGTCGACAACCCGGTGAAGCTCCAGGTTGCCCGTCCTTGGACTCCTCCCCCCAAGGGTCGCTGGATCGTCCTCTGGTACCGCGAGGTTCTGCCGCGTCGTGAAGCCGATGACACTCTGCCGTTGGTCAACATCGCCCTCCGGAACCTCGATCCCCCGCGCGGTGCCGATCCGTTCAGTCGCATCGACCGGCCCGTGACTGAACTCGGCTGCCTGCGCCTCGGGACGATTATCGAGAACGGGCGCGTGACCGAGCGTGCCGATCTGGGCCCGTCCCGGGATTTCCCCGTCGACTTCCGCGAGGGTGGCGAGCTGATCAAGGATTCAAGCGGGCTTCGGAACCAGACCGACGGTATGCCGTCCTGGTTCGCGGCCGCGAGCCTCGGGAGCCGTGCCTTGGCCTTCCCGTTGGCTAGCGGGGGAAGACTGTGGATTCCCTGCATGGAGTTCCTGAGCCGGTGCTACGGTCGCTCGCAGGAGATCAAGCGCGCTCTGTTGGTGTATCCGTGGCGGTGGGCGACGGAGTGTCTGATCGGCGCCGAACCTCCGGCTCCGGGGTCCGAACCGCCTCCGGACGAGTGGCGGGTCAAGTTCGGCTGGGGCAGGCCTCGCCTGGTTCCAGCGGATGCGGTCTTCCTTGCGCATCTGCGCTATTCCGCGATTACCCAGCGCTGCGCCCGTCGACTGTACCGGCAGATGGACGTGGCTCATTCGATGGGCGGCTCCGACTCCAGTGAAGGTGTCTACCTCGAAGTCGAGCCGTGGTTCTCAGGTCCGGCGGACCTGCGCGTCAGCGGCTTTCCGCTTCGCGACGGCGGCTTCCTCGCTCTGCGCCTCGAGGGCGGCACCGACCCCGCTGGGCCGCGCGTCGTGCGGGAGCGCGAGCGTCCCGCGCCGGTCGGCCCCGGGCGGCGTGGTGGCGCCGACGCGCCGGGGCGGCGACCGCGGCGCGTCGTGCTCGACCGTGATCAGCGTCCGAACCGCGCACCCTTATCACAGACCGCTTCCCGATCAGCCCTTCGACGTCCTCGGCGTGCCTCAGCAGGTCGACGAGGTGCTGTCGGAGTCGTCCCGGGGCGGTTCGGGGCAGGAGCCTCCTTCCGGGGAAGGCGAAGCGGTCGCTTCGACGGCGGAGCCCTTGGGTTCGCGGCGGGGGGTCGAGTCGGCGGTCGTCAGCGCGCCCCCCCGGGGCGCGCTCCGGGACGTCTGGGAGGCCTTGTGGGCCCTCCGCAAACGGTATCCGGAACGGATCCCCTCCCTTGACTGGTACCACCCCTCGCGGGGCTTCGTGTTCTCCCGGTCCCCGCGGCTCGTCTCTCTCGCGCCCCCGTCGTCAGTTCGGGGGCGTGGCTGGACCGCCGTGGACCGCGGCTCCCGCGGCTCCCGCGGCGGCGCGGGTCTCCGCGCTCTCCTGGTCGTCCGCGTTGTCGTTACGGACGATGCCGCGTCCACCGGCCGCCGCACTCTGTACATCGTGGAGATCGAGCGCCGTCTGACGCCGGAGGGAGACGCGGAGAAGTTCAGGGGCCTGATCTTCGAGCTCGCCCCCGACGGCGATCCCGCCGCCGAGCTCGAAGCTTGGTTGACCAAGCTCCGGGCGGACCTCGTCCGGAACTGCGGCGTGTTCCGCCACGAATTGTGCGCGGCCTGCCCGGGCCGCGCTGTTCCGTTCGCCCATTTGCCCGCCCGCTCCGGACTGCCGGGTGAACCGGCCGTCCGCAACGCGTTCCGGAAGATGGGCGTCGTCCTGTCCGAGTAGCCGGTCGCGTACGGTGCCGGGGCGGCCGGCGGCGTCCGTAGCTTTTCCGCGGACGCTGTCGTGGGGGGAACAAGCGTGGGACGCGACCAGCGTCGGCGACGATCGGCCAGCGCCCCTGCTGCGAAAGGACGCGTGCCGCGAACCAGCCAGCGGTCTAACGGCACCAGCCGCCCGGGCGCGTCGTGGTCGCGCTTCTGGTAGCGGTTGACGCCCGGTGTTGCGAGAGGCGAGTTGCGCAGGTTCTCGGAGAACCGCTCCGCGTCGCGCGGTCGGCCTGGCAGAGGCCGCTGTTGTGGCTTCCGACGGGGCCACGATGTGCTCGATGTTGGTCTCCTGCTTGGACCGGAACCACCGCCCGGTGCACGGCCCGTACACACCGCCGAGGTTCCGGACGGTGGCCTCGGGCGGACAACCCCGACGGAACGACATAGACGGGGCGGCCTGTCGGCCGCCACCGCGCCGCGCCGGCGCGGAGGGCATCGGCCGTACTGTCGGCCGTTCGGGCCGCCTCGGCCGCCGAGTACTGGGCGCTGGCGGCGGCCGGAAGTGCGAGGATACCGGCGAGGACGAGCGAGCCGGACCTCGAGACCCGGCGCCGCCGGACGGCCCCGAGCCCCGCGAGGACCGCACCGAGGAGCACGGCCGCCGCGGTCGGGACGGCCGGGACGGGCGTCAGGTTGCCCACCTCAACCTCGTGCACCGCGGAACCCGCAACCACCCGGCCCGCGTATCGGGTCGGAGCGGCGACGCCGGTGATGGCGACCTGCGCACGCTCTCCCTCCTCGACTTCGCAGTCGACCCAGGTGGTCAGCGGGTGCGTGACTTCGCCCGGGAGGAAGGTGAAGCGAGCTGTCGTGGATTCCGAGCGCTTGGTCGTGGTTCTCGACCGTTTGGCCCGTCAGGGTCTTCGGCCTCGTGGGTCCAGCCTTCCGTTGTCCCCGTCTGACGCGTTCAGGAACCGATTCGGGCCGTCCGGGCCGCTGTCGGGCGGCTCGCCAACACCACCCCGTCGAAGTTCTCAAGCGACTTCGATCAGTATACTCAGTCTGTAGGGGCGCTGATCGCGGTAGGTCGATGTGTCCTGGACCGCGGTGTTGAACCCGCCGTGAAGCTCGAGGAGCTGGATGAATGGACGCCGTTCCGGGAACGATAGGGCTTCCGCCGTCGAAGGCCGCGCCCCGTGGCCTTGGCACCGGCGTAGTCGAGAGCTTCACCGGGTACGCGGCGCGCGTGAGCGCGCGGATTGCTGTTCCGACCCCAATCTTCGTCCGGCGGGCGTTTCAGAACGCCCAGGGTGGAGAAGGCTTACCGCTGCGGAGTACTGTCGTTGCTGCCGCTCGCCGGCTCAACGTCGGCGAACGTGACTCGGCTGTCGCAGCCGCGGTCGGTCGGCTGACCGGTCAGGCCGATCTGGACCGGTTGTCGTGTTTCGCGTTCCTTGACCTCCTCGGTGTGGGGGAGCGGGGCGTGCTGGTCCTTCGTGGGCGATGGTGTCCAGAGTGCTGGAGGGCCGATGGCGAGGAGCCGTACGAGCGCAAGGGCTGGTGGCTCGCTCTCGTCGATGTCTGCCACGTGCACGGGTGTCTGCTTGAGTTCCGCTGTTCGACGTGCGGGCGTCTGCAGCCGACGCTTCCTCGGGCCGTTCGGATCCAGGTATGCTCGTACTGCTGGCATGACCTGTACGGGTCTCCGGTCGTCCCGGGGACCGGGCCGGTCGTCGAACGCATGCTCTGGTACGCCCGGGAGGGCGCCCGCTTGGTTCATGCTGGCGAGGCGATCGCGCTCATTGGGTCGGACGAGAGCGAGAGCTTGACGTGCGCCTACGGTCGTCTGGCTGAGCTGGCGCAGAAGCGTGATCTGCCCGCCGTTGAGCGGTTCTTCTCGGATGAAATCCACCGAGCCGTCGGCTCGAAGGTCGAGGCCTTGATGAGCGGTCTCTGGCGCCTGCAAGCGAGTGTTCTCGAGTTGTTTCACCGGACGTGCGGGCGATGGTCGAGGATCAGTGATCCCTTTGGTGCCGTTGTCAGCCCAGACGCGTGACTTTCAGGCGGGCAGTGGCCGCGAAGCCCGCGGTCGCGGCTATGCAGCTATCGGAACCTCTGATGTATGAGTACTTTACGCATTTGCGGATGGTTCATAACGCCCAGACGTTGATCAGCTTGATGGCCGTGTACCTAATCTGGGCGAGTCCCGCTACCGAGCTTTATGGCGACTTGGCTGCATTCCGCGACGTGGTGACGAAAGCCGGTCAAGCCGTAGAGAGGTCAGGCAATCTGGACGACTTGGCCGTTGAAATGCCGGACCATAAGGCGTCGCTGCACCGCGAACTCCGTACCGCATTAGGCGCTGTATACATCGTCGACTCGCACTCCTTGCCCGTCGAAATGCTCACCTCTTTCCCAGATCAGTCAGTACCGCTCCGGGTTCTGTGGCAGGAGCTCCAGAATCAGCGATGGCGCGTGCCAGACCGCCTTACGGTGCCCAGGAACGTTCTGGGAGACATGCGCGCGTGGCTCGACGAATGGCGCCGCTGTTACCCCGCACTCACTCGGCATCTAGACGGGACTGGGCGTGATGGGCGCGATGAAGCCCGCAGGTACACAATCCCGACGCTCCGTATAGCGGTGTCCCCCGAACGTCGACGCGCGGAGGTGGTGTCGGTGATTCTTCAGCTCGCTGTGTACTCGCCAGCGGTTCAGCGCCACTACTGCAGAGGAGACAGCAGGGCCGATTTCTATGAGCGCGATTTCGATCTACAGGTAACCAGGGAGTACAAGAGGTTTGGGCCTCTTTACCTCTGGGTTCAGAGAACGGGAGTCTCCTTGCCCGCCAGCCTATTCGATCGCTATCAACATCTGAAGCGTGCCTTGGGCGACCTGGGCAATCGGACCTTGGAGGAGGCGCTTGCCTGGGCGGACGAACAACAACGGGCGGAGGTCCGGGAACGGGAACTGCGACTTGTCGGAGCGCGCCTCACGGGAGAAGACCTCGGGTTCATCGTTCCTTTCGCTGTCATAGCCCTCCATGTGTACATGCTCGTCATGCTGCGCAGCCTCAAATTCGGCAATGGAACGCATCTCGGCGATCCTATTCCGTGGCTGGTAGCTGTCCCTTCGCCTCTTGCATTTGTGTCGTCTCTATTAACGCTGATGTTGTTGCCGGCCGGAGCCAGCGGATTGGCGCTATGGCGGTTGACGACGATGTCTGGCGTGGACGCCTTCGTTTTCGCGCTGATGCCGCTAGGGATCGCCGTTTGGATCTATGCGGAGGCTCGGCGGGCCAGCGGTAACCTGCGACGCGTTTCTAGTGGTGTGTCCCAGAAATGACCTTGCGGTTGCTCGCATGTGGCCGAACGGGTCGTCGAACGGCGATTCCGGCCTGAACCGTCGAAACGCCCCGGAGATCAAGCGTCAACTTGTTCAAGAGACACACCACTAGCGCCTTCTCGTTAGGAGGCATGTAGTGCTGCTGTACGGCTGTGTCCCACAAGCGCGCTGCTCCCGTTGGCCCCAGCCGTATCGAACGGAGTGAGAGCCGGCCAGTCTTCACGCGCCGGTACTTGAACCGGTCGCGGGTGCGGGATCTCGTCGGGCGCCGGCTGGACTCCGGCGGAATCGTGTCCGCCGTGATCCGGAATCAGTCCCGGTCGCTGGTGGGATCGAGTTCGGCCCCGAACCTGAGCGTGCCGTTGGGCTCCGGCGTGGCGTGCGCGCCGTCAGTGTTGGCCGGCCGCCCGGCCAGTCCTCGTGTTCTCTTGCGATGACGATCGCCAGCTCGTCGTCGGCCATGGTGTCCTCGTCAGGCCTGCGGTTCTCCGTGGGGTCGTTGAGCGTGCTCTGACTACCACCCCAGGGTCGCTTGGCCGAGGACCCGGCAGGAAAACATTCGCACTCTTGCGCGTTGGTCGTTCGACGTGAGCCTCGTTGTGGTCGGACGGGTGCCCGTGTACCGGTGCATCGCCGCTGAGGCGACGCAGATGCGCGATGCGGGCGCCAGCGTGAAAGCGATCCGCCTTTACTTCGGCGTTGACCACCACACCGTGGAGAAGGCGATCCGCTGGTCCCGGCAGCGGGTGAGGTAGGCGTGGTCGGTTCGGCGGGTTTACTGCGGTGCTTCGGTCGATGGGAGGATCGCCGGTGCGACGGTTTCAAGGTGCTGGTCCAGGCGACGCCGTTCTCGATGTCAGGAAGGCGCTCCCCCGCATCTGTGGTCATCGTTGGTTCTTCGGTGGGCCGACGGCTACGGCAGCCGGAGGAGGATCTGTACCATCGCCGCGCCCAGTAGGCCGAATCCGGTGATCACCACCGCGAGCAATGTTGCGAGCATCCAGCGGATGATCCGTACTTCGCTGGCGAGTTCGCCGATGTCGGCTGCGGCAGCCTCGGCGGTTTCCTCGGTCGCACCGGCCTCGACCAGTGCTCCGCGCATTTTCGCTGAGATGATCTTCATTGTGTCACTTTCTTTGTTGCCTCCATTGTACGTCAGCGGGCGTATGCTGAGGCAAACAACTGAAAACAACGGACTTAGGCTGGTGGACGCGTTCGCAATGCCTTCGAACCTTGCTCGACCACGTCTTCGCCTTTGAGTTGCGGGATCCGCCCGAGACCCCGGTGTACCAGCGGATCGCCGCCCAGGCGGCCGAGATGCGCGCTGCTGGCGCCGCGTTCCACGCGATCGCTCAGCACTTCGGGGTCGACGACCACACGGCGGCGGACGCCGTGCGGTGGTTCCACGGGGAGTTGTGATGTCGCTCGGTGTGGCGTGTTCTTCGGGGAGTCCGAGTCGGCAGTGCTCGTTCGTCGTGAGCCTCGTTGTGGTCGGATGGCTGCCCGGGTACCGGCGCATCGCCGCTGAGGCGACGCAGATGCGAGCTGCGGGCGGCAGCGTGAAAGCGATCAGCCTTTACTTCGGCGTCGACCACCACATCGTGGAGAAGGCGATCCGCTGGTTCCGGCAGCGGGTGAGGTAAAGGCGTGGTCGGTTCGGCTTTATTCTCGCGGGCAATCAGCCAGGGAATCTCTCGTTCGATCCAAATCTGCGGATCCACGGACTTGAGCAGGTATTTCATGGCCTTGGCGTTGCCGCTCTTGTTGACGAGGTAGCCCAATGCTGGGATCGCGCTCGCCCGGCCTCGATAAACAGCGGTCGACCATTCGGTGTCGCTGTCTCGCCCACGGACGAAATCGATCAGCGGAACGACCGCTGCATCATCTCCGATGAGTCCCAGTACCGTCGTGATGTTCGGCCAGTACTGTGCGTCCTCGTAGTTCCAGAGCATTTCGAGCAGGATCTCGGCGTCTTCGGATGAGAGTCGTCTCCTGGTGGGGGCGGGAAAACCCCAAACGGGAACTGCCAGTTCAGGGCCATCTGCTTGGCGCAACCCGCCGGCGCCGCCACAGGGTTTGTCTGAGCATCCGCCGGTGTGCGTGCGTTCAGAGGTTGCAACACCGGCGGATGCCGGTTACCAGGTTACTGTGGATGAGGTCATGACTTGGTGGTCCGGCACCGGCGTCATGGTGCTCTCCCGCCGCGTGGCTGCCACGTTGAGCCCGAAGTCCAGCGCGCCCCGCTCCAGCAGGCCCAGCCGGTAGCCGAACCGGTAGTCCCGTCCGTACTGGGATGTCCCGATGCCGACGTTCGGCGTTCCTACGAACCGGCCCGTCGGCAGCCCGTACCCGACCTCGGCGTTGACCTGGCCGCCGGAGCCGGCCATCTGGTGCGACCCCATCCCGTTCGCCATCTGGCTGTTCCACAGCGCCTCAGCGCCGCCCATCGCCGACCCGCCCCACGACGGGGCCACCCGCGCGGTAAGCCCCAGTGGGCTCGACGGTGTCGGGTCCCAGCCGAACGACAGTGACATGCCCCGCTCGGTGAACCCATCGGCCTGGTGCACCACCAACGTCCGCACCCGCACGTCCAGCGACAACCCGGTCACCGAGTCCGTGAAGACGAGGCCGCTGCCGACGTCCATGCCCGTGCCGGCCCGCTCCTCAAGCGGGCGGGGTCGCGTCTGGCGGCCGGTCGGGCGAAGGCCTAGCCACTCCTCGTCGCCCTTCGGCGGCTGCCGCACCGCGCTCAGGATCTCTCCCGCCCGCCGCTTGAACGCCCCCGGACAGCGCCCGTCGCACGGATCCGGCAGCAGCAACGTCAGCAATACCGCTCGGCTCGACGCGAGTGGGCGGCGTGCCCACCACAGGTGCAGCGTCGACGGATGGCCGTGGCGGATCGACTTCTCCCGCGCCGCGTGCTTCGACACGACGGCGATGGGAAAGTCGACCTCGGCGAGGCGTCTGCAGTCGCGGGGCATCACGGTATGAGTTTCCGTACTTGTTGCAGTCTCCGAAGGCATTCGTCTGCAGTGTTGCCGAAGATGTTGGATCTCACGAAACCGGAGTCGTCGCGCCTTGACGATAACGACTTCTCGATGTCGTTCAAGATCCGCTGCCCGTTCTCCTGGAAGTACCAGAGCGCGTCTCGTAGATGTGTCCCCGCTTGGGTGTGAACATACCCAAGCGTCAGCAGGGTCTCGAGCTTGTCGAAGACCCATGTGTACCGTGTCTTGTCAGCGACGATGCGCTCGGCGTGAGGTCGCAGGCAATTGCGCATTCTCTTGTTCAGGATCGAATTGATGTCTGCGTGAGACCGTGCGACACAAACTGGATGCAACACTTGTATTGCGGCGCTTTCGTCCCGATACGCGGTACGGACGGGCGTCTTCAGCAACCGCCCCAGGACCCACAATTTGTCGGCGTCGACCGCCCCGAGTCCCAATGCGTGCAGCAAGAGCATCGCTGGGTATCTCTGCAGATCGATCCGGAGGTCGCTTGCGGGCCAGTCCTGTGAACCGAGACGGGCCAACGCCCGTTCCCATGGCCGGATGTGCTCCTGTCGTTCTTCTTGGGCCCAGAAACCTCCCGTTACTCCCAGTGCCAGCAACTTCGAGCAGGCCGCTTCGACACCCCGCATCCGCACCTCGACGACCTTGACAGCGTCCATCACGGAGGGGTTCCCGGCGAGTTCCTCGCTGGAGGTCACGTTCACCACCTCTTCGACGGCGTCGTCGAGGAGATCGGACAGCCGAATCCGATGCCGGGAGTCGGCAAGGTAGCGCTTCAGACTGGCGACGGCGGTCGCCGTTGACATCGGGTGCGGCCGGTCGAACTCCTGAAGGGACTCGACGTGTTGCTGGACCGTGTGGAAGAACGGCTCTCCTCAAACGGGTGTGGGTAGGTTGAGGCGCGATCGGCGGGTCGGCGAGGGATGCTGGCAGCGCGGGCGGCCTCGGAATTGACCGCTCATGGCGTTCACCTGACCGGCGGCGGGCGTGGCGCACCGTGGCCGGGGGTAGTTCGGAGCGGAGTAGCTGCGGGCCGGCCGGCGTGTCAACGCGCTACGCGCGTCCTTCGCTGCGCTACGGCCCTTCGGGTGACACACCGTCCGTCCCTCCGCTCAAGCAGCAGATATGGGCCTTGCGGCCCGGCCTGGACGGGGGCGTCCCGGCCCTCCACGACAACGCGAAAAAGCGCGACGACTGGCGGTTTGGGGATAGACGCTGGCTGATTGCCCCACGGCCACCTCGGGGCCCGGCGCCGGCCGTGGACGCCCGTTGGGCGGGGCGAAGGGGTTGTCGGGGGCCGCGTGCGGCGTCTCGCTGGGCGGAAGCGGTTGAAAACGCAAGGGACTTCCTGGTCTCATGGGCGTGTACTACCACGACCCGCGAGGAGGAGAGCCCCATGCGTCTGACTACGTTACTACGGCGGCTGTTGGGTGTCACGCAGATGTACGTCAAGCAGGTTGAAATGGCCGCCGACGGTCCGTTGACGGTGTCGGTGGAGCCGTCGTGGCGGCGTGCCCGGTGCGGGACCTGCGGGAAGCGGTCGCCGCGGTATGACCGGCAGCCGGTGCGCGAGTGGCGGCATCTGTCCTGGGGCCGCATGCCGGCGTGGCTGCGGTATGCGCCGTGGCGGGTGTCGTGCCGGCGTTGCCGCGGGGTGAAGGTGGAGCAGGTGCCGTGGGCGAGCGGCAGCAGTGTGTTCACGTCGGGGTTCGAGGAATTGGCGGCGTATCTGGCGCAGGTGACGGACCGGACGGCGGTGAGCCGCCTGCTGGGGATATCGTGGGTGACGGTGGGCAGCATCGTGGAACGGGTTGTGGCGCGGCGGCTGGACGGGGCTCGGTTCGCCAAGCTGAGACGAATCGGCGTCGATGAGTTCAGCTACCGGAAGCGTCACCGCTACCTGACGATCGTGGTTGACCATGACGAGCGTCGGGTGGTTTGGGCGGGGCGGGGGCGCAGCGCGGAGACGCTGGGGGCCTTCTTCGAGCAGTTGGGACCTGGTGGCTGTGCGCGGATCGAGTTGGTGACGGCGGACTTGGCGTCGAGCTGGCAGAAGGCGCTACGGGCGTGGGTTCCGCACGCGCGGGTGGTGTTCGACCGGTTTCACGTTGAACGGCTTGCGGCGGATGCGGTTGACGAGGTGCGGCGTTCGGAGCAGCGGCGGCTGGCCTCGGAGCCGGAGGATGCGAAGGCGCTCAAGGGGACGCGCTATGCGTTGCTGAAGCACCCGGCGCGGCTGAGGCCTGGTGAGGCCCGGCGTCTGGAGACGTTGCGTCGTAAGAACCGGGCGCTGGACCGGGCCTACGAACTGAAGGAGTACCTGGCGACGATCCTGGGGCAGGCGACACCAGAGGATGCGCCGGCGCTGCTCGATGAGTGGCTGGAGTGGGCTGCGCGGTCCCGCCTGACGCCGTTCGTGAAGCTGGGGCGTACGATTCGGAAACACGCTGAAGGCATCCTGGCGTACGTGGACACGAAGATGACGAACGGTCCGGTGGAGGGCATCAACAACAAGCTGCGGGTGATCGCGCGTCGCGCCTATGGCTTCCACTCGCCCGGCGCGTTGATCTCGATGCTGTTCCTCTGCTGTGGAGGCATAGAACTGGCGCCGCCTCTACCCACACGCATTTGAGGAGACTCGGAAGAACTCGTCGGCGTCGTTGATAGGAATTAGCCCGGCCCTGCGCTGGTTGACGAGTCGGCCCGCCGGGTCGGTGAGTTCGCCGTGCGTTGCCCAGTACGTCGTGAACCGCCGAGACGACGCACGGGACAGTGCGTTGCACAGGGCACCATCCCACTTCGCCGACCAGCCGCAGACGATGAGCCCGAATTCGTCGAATATGCGATCGAGCAGCTCGTTGAACTCGGCGTCATAGGAGTCCAGCTCGGCCTGGGTGTTCCTGATGCGCGTGTCGAGATAGTCGCCGTGCAGCTTGACGACGCAGCAGCGCGTGTGGATCAACGGCAGCGCGCCCTGCACCTGGTCGCGCGTGCTCAACACCGTTGGCGTCACGCCCGCGTCCTCCAACGCCGTTTCGATCAGGCGGTCGAAGTTCGTGGTGACGACGACGCGAATCAAGCGGTTCTCGGCTAGCGCTGCGATGGCTCGGTGGGCCGTGGTCGGTTGTTTGATCCCCTCGTCGCGTTCGTCCGGGCTCGGCTCGATGTAGTCGCGCAATAGCTGCTGTCTCTCGGCGGGCGTCTTGCAGAGGTCGTCGAGCAGGTCCGAGTAGTCCGGTTCCTTGCCGAAAGTGTTCCGGTACCACTGTTCGGCATCGGGATCGGGCGTCTCCTTGCGGAGCGCCGCCAGCTTGTGAATCAAGTCGAGTGTGATCTCCCAGCCCGTGGGGATCTTCGCGTTTCGCGAGACGCCGGACCCGACCAGCAACGCGTACACACCGGGATTGGCGTGCATCGAGAACGCCAGCGATTCGGTCGGGCTGATCATGTCGCGCACCATCGCATCACTGGAAGGCCCACCCGCTGCAAGGGCAGGCTCCTGCCGATCGGCCGTTCCGCACGCTCATCTCCTCGCATCGCCGCCAACCCCGGGTGGCCCGGCGGGAGCCCCGGCGGGCCAGCGCAGATGCAGGTCGAGGGATGGGCGTCGACGTCCCGCAGTAGTCGCTCCTCCAGGTCCTGGTCGCCGAGCCGGCCGGCGTAGTAGTCGCGCAGCACGCGCTCAACGTGGGCCGCCGGCAGCACCTCGCCGACGACGTTGAAGACGGCGTCGTCGTCGAGCGCGTCGCGAATCTCCTGCAGCTTGTTGAGTAGGCGCTGGAGGACGCGCCCCTCGATGGTGTTGGTGGCGACGAAGTTGAAGATCAGGCAGTCCTTCTCCTGGCCGTAGCGGTGGATGCGCCCCATGCGCTGCTCGAGGCGGTTGGGGTTGCAGGGGATGTCGTAGTTGAAGAGGATGTTGCAGACCTGCAGGTTGATCCCCTCGCCCGCCGCCTCGGTCGCCACGAGCACCTGGACCGCGCCCTCGCGGAACTGCTGCTCGGCGTGAAGCCGCGTGCCCGGCTCGTCCCGCGAACCGGGCTTCATGCTGCCGTGGATGCTCGCGACCTCGAAGCCCCACGCTTCGAGCTTCTCGATGAGATAGTCGAGGGTGTCCTTGAACTCGGTGAAGAGGACCAGCCGCTGGTCCGGCCGGTCGAAGAACCCCTGGCTGCGCAGGAGGTCTTCGAGCTTCGCCAGCTTCGCCTCGACGCCTGCCTCTTCGATTTCCTGAGCCCTCACGGCCAAGGCCTGGAGCTCGGCTATCTCCTCGCGTACCATCTCCGCGTTCCCGGCCAGGGTGATCGCGTCGAGCAATCGCTCCAGCCGTTCGCGGTCGTGGTCCTCCATCTCCTCCAGCTCGTCCAGGTCCGGCAGATCCGGCGGGGCGGTCCGGGCGAGGTCCTGGGCCTGCTCGAGGGCGTGCTCCAGACGTTCGGCCCGGTTGGCGAGGCTGCGCCGCATGGCCCGCGTGCTCGAAGCGAGGCACCGCTGGTAGAGCGCCATCAGGGAGCCGACCGCACGGGCGCGAGCCGTGTCGCCGGCTGCCGCAGCTTTGACGCTCTGGCGCTTCACGAACCGCGTCACCTCGCGGTACAGCTCGAACTCAGACCCGTCAATGGCGAAGTCCACCGTGCCCGGAATGCGCTTCGTGAAGATCTTGCGGGCCGTCCACTGCCCGTCGTCGCCCCGCGCAGGAAAGTGGAACATCGCCTCCTTCGTGCGCCGCAGGTAGAACGGGGCGCGCCCCTTGTCCATCGCCTCCCGGATCGACCGTACGTCGGCGTAGGCGTCGCGGTCGAGGAGCTGGAGGAAGAGCGAGAAGTTGTCGGGGTCGCCCTTGTGCGGGGTCGCGGTCAGCAGCAGGATGTGGTCGGACGAGTCGCGCAGCAGTTCGCCCAGCTTGTAACGTTGGCTCTTGTGCGACTCGTCGCGGGCCGACATCCGATGGGCCTCGTCCACCATCACCAGGTCCCAGCGCGCCTGCTGCAGGCCGGGCAGGATCTCCTCGCGCTTGGCGAGATCGAGCGAGGTCACCACTTTCGGCTGCTGCATCCACTGGTTCACCCCGAACTGGGCCCGCAGCTCGCTGCCCTTCAGCACCATGAACGTCTCGTCGAACTTCTCCTGCAGCTCGCGCTGCCACTCGAAAGCGAGGTTCGACGGGGCGACGATCAGGATGCGCTCTGCGAGGCCGCGCAGCTGGAGCTCGCGGATGAGCAGTCCGGCCATGATCGTCTTCCCCGCCCCGGCGTCGTCGGCCAGCAGGAACCGAACGCGGGCCAGCTTCAGCAGGTGGTCATAGACCGCCTCCAATTGGTGCGGCAGCGGGTCGACCCGCGAGACCGACAGCCCGAAGTAGGGGTCGAATTCCCAGGCGATGCCGAGCGCGTGCGCCTGCAGTCCCAGCCGCAGCAGGGCTCCGTCTCCGTCATACCGGAAGCCGCTGTCAAGAACTGTCAGTCCGGCCAGCTCGGTCGCCCCGAGCGCGACTCGCCGGAAGCGTTCGGACCGGGCGCCGACCAGGCCGAGCGTCCAACCGCCGGGTCCCGTCTCGGCGACGGTTTCCACGTGCATCGGCTCGTTGAAGAGGGGACCGGTCAGGATCTGGCCTTCAACTGGGGGTGGTGGCGCGGTCATCGGACGATCCAGTTGCGCTCTGGGTGTGCGGTCTCCAGCTTGGGAACGCTGCCGGATGCTCCCGGGTACTCGTACGGCGAGTTCTCGATTGGGTGAGCGTGTACAAGGCGTTTGGCGCAGGATTCATGGTCCTTGAAAGCCTTGCCGCGGCGGTCCGATCATCGCGCCGACCACCACGCCGACGATCTCCCAGTCCTCGGTGTGTTCATCGATCACGATCGGTCGGTGTTCGGGGTTCCTGCTGCACGGTCGCAGCTCGACTCGATCGTCGCTCGGGCGGTGGAAGCACTTCAGCGTGATGTCGGTGCCGATCCTGGCCACGACGATGTCGCCTTCTGCGGGGTCCGGGGTGCGCTTCACCGCGACGATGTCCCCGGACCGGTACCCGACCGACGACATGCTGTCGCCCCGCACGACCACGAAGAAGTCTGCCTAGGGATGGAGCTGGCGGTTCGTGGTGTCCAGGACCCCCGACGTCCTCGTGGACGGCACCGTGGTCCTGGAGCGGGGTCGACGGCGACGACGGCGTCTCGTTGATCGCTTGTTCGGCAAATGTTCAGACCCCAATCTCATTAAACCACAAGATGGGGCGTAGGTCGACCGCGTGACCGCTAGATGGACCGTAGGCCCGATCCGTCGGCTGCGCGTCCCAGGTCCAGAGGTACCGTGCAAGCGACCCAGACGTTCGCAGTGGTGCTGGAGGCGTTCACCGACGACCCGATCGTGCCCGGGGTGGACGCCGATTAATTAAGGCCGTCCACTTCGCCAAACTGCGGGAGCGGATCAACGGGCTCCGCCGCACGGCGGGGCTGCCGGTGCTCCGGTGGACGAATCCGATCCTGCGGGCAGGGGTGACCCGGGTCCGGCTCGTGCATCTGCGGGAGCTGCGAGAGGCGCTGGCCGCGGCGTACGCCGCATCGGGACGAACCGCTCCCCGCTGCACCGACGCAGCGCCCATGGGGGGCGACCGCTTTCAACGGGTGGTTCTGGCTCGAAGTATCGGCGTGGATTTGCGCATCAGGTTTAGACTTGCGTCTCGTCGGGTTTGAACTGGGTGGTCGGTGTTGCGAACGTCATGATGGCGGCCGGCTCGCGGCCGATGCCGGGTCGACCGCTCGTACCTGCTGGAAGCTGCGGAGGAACCGGCCGGCGCCGACGAGCAACGGCGGCGAGATCGTGAGTTGCGCGATGACCAGGGCGTTGCGCGCAGGAGTTGACCGGTTGACCGCCCCCCGGTGCTCTCGCTCGGCCACGGTTCGCGATTGCCGGCTGGCTGAACACCGCGCTGTTGCGAGCCTCTCGCGGTTCTCGTGGCGTGCGGCTGTTCATCTGTTCGTGCGGAGAGTACACAGTGAAGGATTCCACGTCCTCATCGCTCGCCCCCGGAACGGTGGTCCGCGGTCCCCTGCTCCCCGAGCCGGTCGAGGTCATCACCACAATTCCCATGGGAGAGTCGGTGAAGCTCGTCGGGAAGGGTCTCCGCACCGGTCAGGTCCACGATCCAATCCTGAGCCCGGCTCAGGTCGCGCAACTCACAGTCTCTCCGGCCACCGAGCCCTTCGATGGGGACGCCGTCCGCTTCCGCCTCGGCATCGAGGCCGAACGCCTGGCACTGGCCTACGAGTACGACCCGTACTTTTCGCTCTCGATCGCACGCGTCGACCCGCTGCCCCACCAGCTCGAGGCGGTCTACGAGTACTTCCTCCCGCTCCCGCGCATCCGCTTCCTGCTCGCCGACGACCCGGGCGCCGGCAAGACGATCATGGCTGGGCTGCTCCTTAAGGAGCTCAAGATCCGCGGTCTCGTCCAGCGCACGCTGATCGTTGCGCCCGCGAACCTCACGTTCCAGTGGCAGCGGGAGATGAAGGACAAGTTCCGGGAAACCTTCGAGGTGATGCGCGGCGAGATCCTCCGAAGCCAGTACGGCCAGAACCCCTGGCAGGAGAAGAACCAGGTCGTGACCTCGGTGTCGTGGATCTCGCGGATCGAGGACGCCAAGGAGAGCCTGCTCCGCAGCCGCTGGGATCTCGTCATCGTGGACGAGGCCCACAAGATGAGTGCCTACAGCCACGAGAAGAAGACGCTCGCCTTCCAGCTCGGCGAGGCGCTTTCCGAGCGCACCGACCACTACCTGCTGATGACGGCGACGCCCCACAAGGGTGACCCGGAGAACTTCCGCCTGTTTCTCTCGCTCCTCGACCGCGACGTCTACGGCGACGTGAAGAGCCTTGAGGAGGCGATGCGCCGGCACGAGGCGCCCTTCTACCTGCGCCGGACCAAGGAGGCGCTCGTCAGCTTCCCCGATGGGCAGGGCAACGTCCACCCGCTCTTCACCAACCGCGACGTCCGCACGGCCAAGTTCGACCTCGACGGCGAGGAGTTCGACTTCTACGACGCCCTCACGCGCTACGTCGAGGACCAGTCGATGAAGGCTGCCGCAAGCGACTCGCCGCAGGCACGCGCCCTCGGCTTCATCATGGCAATGCTGCAGCGGCGCTTCGCCTCCAGCGTTTACGCCGTGCGCCGCAGCCTCGAGCGCATGCGCGAGAAGCGGGAGAAGATCATCGAGGACCCCGAGAAGTACCGCCGCGAGCAGATCGAGCGCAGGCTGCCCGACGACTTCGACGACCTGACCGAAGAAGAGCAGGACGAGATCCGCGACCAACTCGAAGGCGTCGTCGTCTCGATCGACCCGGCGGCGCTACGCGACGAGATCCAGCGCCTCGCGAAGCTCATTGAGCGCGCCAAGGCCCTTGAGGCGCGGGAGGTGGAGTCGAAGCTCGCCAAGCTACGCGAGGTGCTGAACGAGCAGAACATCTTCGGCGACCAGCGCATGAAGCTGCTCGTGTTCACTGAGCACAAGGACACGCTCGACTACCTCGCCGGCGACGGCAGGGACGGGCGCCCGCTCGGAAAACTCCGGGAGTGGGGCCTCACCGTCACGCAGATCCACGGTGGCATGAAGATCGGCGACCGGGACAGGCCCGGAACCCGCATCCATGCCGAGCGCGAGTTCCGCGAAGACGCCCAGGTCCTGGTGGCGACCGAGGCCGCGGGCGAGGGGATCAACCTCCAGTTCTGCTGGTTCATGATCAACTACGACATCCCCTGGAACCCGGTGCGGCTCGAGCAGCGCATGGGCCGCATCCACCGCTATGGCCAGACCCACGACTGCCTGATTTTCAACTTCGTGGCGGTGAACACACGCGAGGGGCGCGTGCTGCAGAAGCTCCTGGCGCGCCTGCTGGAAATCAAGAACGAGCTCGGCACGGACAAGGTCTTCGACGTGGTGGGCGAGGTGTTCCCCTCGAACCTCCTCGAGAAGCTCTTCCGCGAGATGTACGCCCAGCGGCTCTCCGCGCCGAGCATTGAGGAGCGGATCGTGCGCGAGATCGATCCGGAGCGCTTCCGCGAGATCACCGACTCGACGCTCGAGGGGCTGGCCAAGCGTGAGCTGAACCTGGGCGCGCTCGTCGGCAAGTCCGCCGAGGCCAAGGAGCGCCGCCTCGTCCCCGAGGTCATCGAGGACTTCTTCGTCGCCGCAGGGCCGATCGCCGGCGTGCACCCCTCCCCGCAGCGGGGAAGCCCGCATGTCTACCGCATCGGCAAGGTGCCGAGCACTCTCGTCTCGCTGGGCGAGGGGCTGGAGCCCAGGTTCGGCCGGCTCGGCAGGGCCTACCAGCGCATCACGTTCGACAAGGCCCACCTCGGCGACGATCCGACCCTGGAATGGGTGACGCCGGGCCATCCCCTCTTCGAGGTCGTGCGGGCCGACGTCCGCGAGCGGGTGGGCGACGACCTGCGGCGCGGGGCGGTCTTCTTCGACCTGCACTCGGCCGCGCCCTACCGGGTCGATGTCTTCGGCGCCTCCATCAAGGACGGCCGCGGCAACACGCTGCACCGCCGGCTCTTCGTGATGCGCTCCGACCCTGACGGCACGCTCTCCGTGCGCCAGCCCACGCTGCTCCATGACGTGATCCCAGCCCCCAAGGGCACGGCCATGCCGGCGGCACCCGGCCTGCCCGCCCGCCAAGCCGTCGAGTTGGCGCTCGTAACCCAAGCCCTCGAACCCTTCCTCGCCGAGGTCTCCGAACAACGCGAGAGAGAAGGCCGAGTCGTCCGCGAACACATGGAGATCTCGCTCGGCGAGCTGACCCGCCGCCAGAACCTCCAGCTCGCCGACCTCGTCTCGAAGCAGCAGGCCCGCGACACGACCCCGGGGCTCGCCGGCAACATCGCCCAGGCCGAGCAGCACCTCGACGAGTTGAACCGGCGCCTCGAGACCAGGCGCCAACAGCTCGAGATGGAACGACACTGCACGATCGGCGACATCGCGCACGTCGGCCGCATGTGGGTGCTGCCGCACCCCGACCGCACCAGCCCCGAGGTGGCGTCCATGGTGCGCGACGACGAGGTGGAGAAGATCGCCGTGCGGGAAGCCATCCGCCACGAGGAGGCGCGCGGCTGGGTGGTCGAGAGCGTCGAGGCGGAGAACCGCGGCTTCGACCTTGTCTCGCGGCGGCCCCATCCGCACGACCCCAGGACCTTCGTCGAAGTGCGCTTCATCGAGGTCAAGGGCCGCGCACGCGTGGGCGAGGTGGCCCTTTCCGCCAATGAGTACAAGACCGCCCAGCGGCTCGGCACCGACTACTGGCTCTATGTCGTCTACAACTGTGCCGAGGCTCCCGAGCTCCACGCGATCCACGACCCCGCCCGGCTCCGCTGGAAGCCGGTCGTGCGGGTCGAGCACTACCATCTTGGGGCGACGGAGATCTTGAGAGGGCGCGAATGAGTCACGAGCAGCGATACCCGCGGCGTCTGATCGAGGTCGACCTGCCGATCAAGGAGATCTCGGCGCACGCGCGCCGGGAGAAGTCGATCCGGCATGGCCACATTTCGACGCTGCACATCTGGTGGGCGCGGCGTCCACTCGCCGCTTGTCGTGCGGTGATCCTCGCCGCGCTCTGGCCTGACCCCGCCGACCCTCTGTGTCCGGCACGCTTCCGCGAAGAAGCCGCCGGCGTGATGAACGAGTGGAGGAACCGCCGCGGCGGGCCCCAACGGGACTGGAACGACCCGACTGCGCTGCGGACCGCTCTCCTCGACTTCATCGCTGACTTCGCGAATTGGGATAACTCCACGAACGCCGCCTACCTAGATGCTGCGAAGCGCCTCGTCCAGGTCGCGCACGAGTCCCTGGGCGGCGAGCCTGGGACGCGGCCCCTCGTGGTGGATCCATTTGCGGGGGGCGGCGCGATTCCACTCGAGGCACTTCGTGTGGGTGCCGACGCATTCGCATCGGACCTTAATCCCATTTCCGTACTCCTTAACAAGGTAGTGCTCGAGTACATACCTCGGTACGGGGACCGGCTCGCGGAGGAGCTGAAGCGTTGGGGTCACACGGTGCGAGAACTTGTCGGTGCCGAGCTGGGTGAATTCTACCCACAGAGCGCGGACGGCGAGAGCCCAATAGCGTACTTGTGGGCGCGCACTGCCCAATGCGAGGGCCCTGGATGCGGGACGACGGTTCCTCTAATTCGCTCGCCAGTGTTGGCAAGTCGCGGTAGCAAGTTCGTCTCCATAGTATGTCGTGGTGATGCAGCTGCTGGCCGCGTCGTCGCTGACATCGTTCAGGATGGGCGCCGTGCAGATGCCAAGCCCACCGTACGCCGCGGGAGTGTCACCTGCCCGCTCTGCGGATATACGACGCCATCCGCTAGTGTGCGAAAGCAGTTCCTCGGCCGGGGTGGCGGGACAAGCGACGCACGGATGCTGTGTGTGATTTCGGTGGCCCCTGGAGCCACCGGCAAGAGGTACCGGCCACCCACACGTGCTGACGAACAGGCGTTCGCTCGCGCATTGGCTACCTGGACGAAGCTGAAGACGGAGCGAACGCAAGACGATCTCTCCATAATACCTGACGAGCCACTGCCGTATCTAAGGAGCATCTTTAACATCCAGCTGCTAGCCTGCATTATTCACGAAGGTCCAGATTCGACCGCCAAAGGGCGTGATCCGGCGCAGGAATGGGTCTCGGACATCGCCGCCTGCAAGCGGAGCCGGGGTTTGAGCAGCCGACCGGGGGGACATGACGGACGCGAGGGTTGGGCAGCGACAGCCCCGCCGGCGGAGCGGCCCATGCCGCCCAGGAAGCAGGTGGGCGCGGCGCAACGGGTGGGCTATCCGGCGCGCGCGCCCAGGGCGAGTGCGATGTGCCGCCACGCCTCGAGGTGCGGCGTCGAGCGCGGCAGATGCAGAACCACGCGGCGGACCGAGCGGACGACGTGGACCCCCAGCTTCAGCAGCCGGTCCCGCAGCCACGTCACTTGGCTGCGGGCACACGCAGTACGCGCCGCCCGCAATCGCAGTTCCTGCATGAGCACGTAGGCCGCGGCGGTCAGGAAGACGCGCAACTGGTTCGCCGAGAACAGACAGCAGCTCGTGCGGTCGATCTGCAGCCCATCGAGCAGTTCCTTGATCCGATTCTCGATGTCCCCGCGAGCACAGTAGACCTTCTCATAGATGAAGCGCGGCGTCTGCCGCAGATTCGTCACCACGAACCGCGGGTTGTCCCGCGGCTCGCGGTCTCCGAGGCGAACGACTTCGGCCTTGATCACGACCCGGCGCTCGTGGCCCCACGTGCGGGCGGCGTAGCGGGTGTCGGTATAGACGTGCGCGGTCTCGCCACGGACCTCGCTCTGCGCGCGGGCCACCTGCATGGCGGACTCCGCATGCCGCTGCAACACCGCGTTCTTCGCCATCGCCACGACGTAGTCGAGCCGGGGCTCCGCATCCAGAAAATCGAAGATCTCCGGGGTCGCAAAGCCCCCGTCGAGCCGAACGAGAAACCGCGCCCGCGGAAACGCCGCCCGCAGCAGCGGGAGCAGCCGACACAGCAGCCCGAGGGTCCCGTTGGCGGCCACTGCCTTCCCGGGCCGCAGCACCGCCGCGCACAGATACTGCTCCGCCTCGCGGTCGAAGCTCAGAAACCCCAGCATCGGCAGATAACACCAGCCGCCATAGTGCCCGTTGAAGAACGTGAGCTGCTGGGCCCCGTGCGTCAGGTCGTCGGTCGGGTCCAGATCGATCGTGATGCGCCGCGCCCGCCCCTGCAGGCGACGCCGGTGACGCTCGATGACGCACGCTGCCAACTCGCGCCCCATCCGGTAGAGCACGGAGCGGCGCGCGCCGTTCTCGAATCGCGAGATCGTGGGTTGCGACGCCAAGGGCGCGCCGGACACCGGGTCCCGCCCGAGCAGCAGCTTGTGGATGGGGTCGTCGGCCAAGTGGTCGGCATCGTTGCCATCGGGATGACCGCACGCGATGCCGAAAACCCGCTGGCCGATCAGGTCCGCGAGCGTGTGCCGAATCTTCCCCGGTGCGCGTTTGTCGGCCAGACACCGGGCGAACGCCTTGACCAAGCCGTACACGCGCTCGGCCGCCTTGAGCAGGACGGCCCCGCCGTCGGAACTCGCGTGCTCCTGGTTGAACGTGGCGACGAGGGGCTTGTCGAACAGATCCGGAAACAGAACACTCTGTGGTATCGTGTCAGGTGTCACGCAGGGGCCTCCGTCGTGGCTAAACGTTTGTATACACTACGTTTGTACCACACGGAGGCCCTTGTGTCTCTCCCAAAACAACACCTTCACGCATAATCCGGGCTAGGGGTATCAGAGTGGGGGCAGCTGCATACGCCGCGGCAAGCGGTAGCTCTCGCAATTTTTGCCAAGGCGGTCCGAAGTGTTTGGCCCCTCCTTGTGGCTGAGTATCAGGACCGAGGTCTCGCGACAGCTATCCACTTGTGTCTGGGACTTGCGGTCGATCGCGTTGCCGACAGAATGACAAGTCTCTGTCGATGGATCCACCAGAACGAAGCCGTGGGTTACACGTTCGGTCGCCAAGCCCTTGGGATTGTCTGGGATTATGTTGAACTTAACCCAACGGTCAATAAATCTGCATGGGCGGGAATCATCGACAGTATTTGCGACGTACTCACTACCAATTCGCGGCTTTCGATTCCGAGTGGTACTGCCGCAGAAGCGAGCGCTACCAGGCAGCCGCTCCCCGACGACAGCGCGAGTTGCATGTGCACCGATCCGCCGTACTACGACGCGGTGCCATATGCAGATTTGTCGGACTTCTTCTTCGTCTGGCTAAAACGCACTCTTGGCATCTCTCACCCGTGGCTTGGGCAACGGCTGCTAACGCCCAAGGAAGATGAAATCGTTCAGCTTGCGGAGCGCAACCCAACGTACTCGTACAAGACAAAGCAGCGCTTCGAGAAGCTCATGACTGATGCCATGAACGAGGGACGCCGGATTGTGTCACCAGGCGGCATCGGTGTCGTCGTGTTCGCACACAAGAGCACGGAGAGCTGGGAAACTCAGCTGAAAGCTATGATCGACGCTGGCTGGACCGTCACCGGCTCGTGGCCCATTGACACGGAGAAGCCAGGGCGCATGAGAGCAAACAATGCGGCGGCACTGGCTTCCTCGATTCACATCGCCGTGCGCCCGAGGGAGAACCCGGACGGTCTAGTTCAGTCGAACTCGGTCGGCGACTGGCGCGCCTTGCTTCGGAGCTGCCTGTGCGCAACGAGTGGATGCTCGCTTGGCCCGCTGAAAGCCGATATGATCGACGCTGGCTGGGACCAGTCTGTCTGGACCGGCTCGTGGCCCATTGACACGGAGAAGCCAGGGCGCATGAGAGCAAACAATGCGGCGGCACTGGCTTCCTCGATTCACATCGCCGTGCGCCCGAGGGAGAACCCGGACGGTCTAGTTCAGTCGAACTCGGTCGGCGACTGGCGCGCCTTGCTTGAGCTGCCTGTGCGCATCCACGAGTGGATGCCGCGCTTGGCCCGCGAGGGCGTAGTCGGTGCCGATGCCATTTTCGCCTGCCTGGGCCCTGCACTGGAGATCTTCTCCCGCTACTCCAGGGTGGAGAAGGCCTCCGGCGAGCGCGTCGAGCTGCGGGAGTACCTGGAGCAGGTCTGGGCCGCGGTCGCGCGGGAGGCGCTCTCGATGATCTTCGAGGACGCGGACGCGACAGGTTTGGAGGAGGACGCGCGCCTGACCGCCATGTGGCTGTGGACGCTCTCGACGAGCGCGAACGGCGGCAGTGGCACATCGGCCGCGGCCAGCGGCGACGACGCCGGGGGCGACGAGGAGGAGAGAGCCCCGAAGATGAAGGCGGGTCCGGGGTTCACACTCGAGTTCGACGCCGCGCGCAAGATCGCCCAGGGCCTTGGCGCCCACCTGGAGGACCTCGGTCGGGTCGTCGAGATCAAGGGCGACCAGGCGCGCCTCCTGTCGGTGGCCGAGCGGACCAGACACCTCTTTGGCAAGGACCAGGTCCAGCGTGCCCCGGCGCGCCGCGCCAAGAATGTGAAGCAGCTCACCCTTTTCGAGGAGCTGGAAGCGGTCGAGAAGGACGCGGGGTGGGATAACGTCGGCCTTCCCCCGCTCGGCGAGACTACACTCGACCGCGTCCAGCAAGCGATGGTCCTCTTCGTCGCGGGCCGGAGCGAGGCGCTCAAGCGCTTCCTAGTCGAGGAGGGCATCGGCCGCGACACGCGCTTCTGGAGGCTCGCACAGTCGCTTTCGGCGCTCTACCCGACCGGCACCGACGAGAAGCGCTGGGTCGACGGCGTCCTGGCGCGCAAGAAGGGGTTGGGCTTCTGATGGTCGTGGATGCGCGAGACTGGGCACGGTCGCTGTACGCAGCGCTCGACGGCGGTCGTACGACCGCGGCCGAGCTGCGCCAGGCTTCGGTCGCTGGGGACCTCACCCGCTGGACGCAGGCCCTCACGAGTCTGGTGGCCCAGTCGCTGCGTGGCCTCGGGCTGGAAGTGGCGGCCAAGGGCCACCGGTGCACGGCGCTGCCGGTGGAGCGGGAGGAGTATCTCGCCCTCGACGTGACCGCGTTCCCGGATGCAGGAAGCGACTGGCGCTTCCCGGTCGCCGTCTGCGAGCTCGAGAACTCGGCCCACGACGAGATGGTCGCGTACGCGCTCTGGAAGGCGCTTTGCATTCGGCACGCGCTGAGGGTGGTCTTCTGCTACCGGAGCGCGCGCACCGATGCACCCAGGCTCATCGGGTCGCTCGCCGACCGAGTGGTCGGCGCGATGGCGCTTCCGGATCGAGAACAACTGAGTGCCGACACGCTCGTGTTCGTCGGATCGCGCGGCGAGTCGGACACGTTCCCGTACGGCTTCTTTCAGGCTTGGCGCCTGAATCGGAACCTCGGTCGATTCGAGACCTTCGGGTGGCAGGATTAGTCTGAGAGGAATCACGAGATGGCATTGAAACCCTGGTACAAGGTCGCGACACCGCGCGAGGACCTGCGCGAGGGGCGGCCGCTCGACGCCTCGGAGTTCGCGGTCCACCTGGACCAGGTGCGCGAGGGGCGGGCGCCGACGGTCTATCAGCAGCCGGCCGACTTCTTCGAGCGCACCTACCTCACCAAGAACCTAGCAGGCCTCGCCGCCGAGGTCATCCGCCGGCTCTCCGGGATCAAGGTCGAGACCTCCGCGGTCTTCAACATGACCACCCAGTTCGGCGGCGGAAAGACGCACGCGCTGACGCTCCTCTACCACCTTGCGCGGGGCGGACCGGAGGCCGCCGGGTGGAAGGGCGTGCGGACGCTTCTCCAGATGACCGGCGTGACTGAGATTCCCCGGGCCGCCATGGCAGTATTCGTCGGCACCGAGTTCGACTCCATCGCGGGCCGGGGCGGCGCGGACGGCACGCCCGTCCGCAAGACTCCCTGGGGCGAGATCGCCTGGCAGCTCGGCGGGGCGGAGGGACTCCGCGTCGTGGCAGAGCACGACGCGTCGCTCACGGCACCCGGCGGAGACGTCGTCGCGCGGATTCTGCCCGCGCATCGGCCCGCGCTGATCCTGCTCGACGAACTAATGAACTATGTGAGCCGCAGTCGCAAGAGCGGCCTCGGCGGCCAGCTGTACAACTTCCTCCACAACCTGTCCGAGGTCGCCCGCTCGCGCGACAACGTGGTGCTCGCCGTCTCGATCCCAGCATCGGAGCTCGAGATGACGGCTGAGGACCAGTCCGACTACGAGCGACTCAAGAAGCTCCTCGACCGGCTGGGCAAGGCTGTGATCATGTCGGTCGAGGCGGAGACCTCGGAGATCATCCGGCGGCGGCTCTTCGAGTGGCAGGGCCTGCCCGCGGACGCTTCGAAGACCGTCGGCGAGTACGCGGAGTGGATGGCCGCGCACCGGCACCAGCTTCCGAACTGGTTTCCCGTGGACAACGCCAGCGAGGCCTTGGCGGGGAGCTATCCCTTCCACCCGTCGGTGCTCTCGGTCTTCGAGCGTAAGTGGCAGGCGCTACCACGCTTCCAGCAGACCCGCGGGATCCTGCGGCTCCTGGCCCTATGGGTCTCGCACGCCTACGTCGAAGGCTTCAAGGGCGCCCACAAGGACCCGCTGATCACGCTGGGCACGGTACCCCTCGACAATCCGACGTTCCGGGCGGCGGTGTTCGAGCAGCTCGGCGAGTCGCGCCTCGAAGGGGCGGTGACGACCGACATCGCGGGCAAGGAGTACGCGCACGCACTGCGCCTCGACAAGGAGGCCACGGCCGAGATCAAGAAGGCGCGCCTCCACCGCAAGGTGGCGACGGCGATCTTCTTCGAGTCGAACGGCGGCCAACACCGCGGCGAGGCGACGCTGCCGGAGGTTCGGCTCGCGGTGGCCGAGCCCGACCTCGACATCGGGAACGTCGAGCAGAGCCTCGAGGCGCTTGCGGACACCTGCTACTTTCTCTCGGCCGAGAAGAACCGCTACCGGTTCAGCTTCCAGCCGAACCTCAACAAGCTCCTCGCCGACCGGCGTGCCAGCGTCCCCGCGAACGCGACCCGCGACCGGGTGCGCGCCGAGATCCAGAAGGTCTTCGCCGCCGGCAAGAGCGTTGAGCGGATCTACTTCCCGGAGCGCACGAACCAGGTGCCCGACCGCGCGGTGCTCACGCTCGTCGTGCTTGCGCCGGAGAACGAAGCCGGCGAACCGGCCACGACACGCTCAATGGAGACGATGGCGTGCGAGCACGGCTTGTCGTCGAGGACCTACAAGAGCGCGCTTCTCTGGTGCGTAGCCGAGGACGGCGCACTACTCTCCGAAGAGGCGCGCAAGGTGCTCGCCTGGGAGGACATCGACGCCGAATCGGAGACGCTCCGGATCGACGAGTCGCAGCGCCGTCAGCTTGACGAGAACCTGAAGCGGGCCAAGCGGGACCTCCAGGAAGCCGTCTGGCGCACCTACAAGAACGTCTTCTTCCTCGACGAGACGAACACGCTCCACAGAATCGACCTCGGCCTCGTGCACTCGAGCGCCGCTGAGTCGCTCCTGGGCCTGATCCTCGAGCGCCTCCAGCAGGACGACCTCGTCGTCGATCGCGTGAGCCCGAACTTCCTGGTCCGGAACTGGCCTCCGGCGCTCCCCGAGTGGAGCACCAAGGCTGTGCGCGACACATTCTTTGCTTCTTCCAAGTTCCCCCGGTTGCTAAGTCCCGACGTGGTCAAGCAGACGATCTCCCGCGGGGTTGAGGCGGGAATGATGGCCTACGTCGGCAAGGAGCCGAGCGGGAAGTACGAACCTTTCGTGTTTCGGCAGGCGCTCCGGGAAGGCGAGCTGGAAGTCGCCGAGGATGTCTTCTTGATCACCAAGGACGCTGCGGAAGCCTATCTCGCCGGCCGAGAGCCCGGCGACGAGCCGGCTCCCCCTCCTGGCACTGCAACGCCCGAGCCAGGCGCGGGCGATGGCCGCGGCGGCGCCACGATAACCCCCACGCCACCACCTGCCACGCCTACGACCCCGGACCTCGTACACGGCTTCCGGTGGGTCGGCGAGGTCGCTCCTCAGAAGTGGATGAACTTCTACACGAAGGTCCTGGCTCGCTTCGCCGCCGCCAAGGGCCTCAAGCTCTCGCTGACCGTCGACGTTCGGCCCGAGGGCGGTGTCTCGAAGGCCAAGATCACGGAGATGAAGGTCGCATTAAGGGAACTCGGTATGTCCGGCTCTCCTCAAACGGGTGTGGGTAGGTTGAGGCGCGATCGGCGGGTCGGCGAGGGATGCTGGCAGCGCGGGCGGCCTCGGAATTGACCGCTCATGGCGTTCACCTGACCGGCGGCGGGCGTGGCGCACCGTGGCCGGGGGTAGTTCGGAGCGGAGTAGCTGCGGGCCGGCCGGCGTGTCAACGCGCTACGCGCGTCCTTCGCTGCGCTACGGCCCTTCGGGTGACACACCGTCCGTCCCTCCGCTCAAGCAGCAGATATGGGCCTTGCGGCCCGGCCTGGACGGGGGCGTCCCGGCCCTCCACGACAACGCGAAAAAGCGCGACGACTGGCGGTTTGGGGATAGACGCTGGCTGATTGCCCCACGGCCACCTCGGGGCCCGGCGCCGGCCGTGGACGCCCGTTGGGCGGGGCGAAGGGGTTGTCGGGGGCCGCGTGCGGCGTCTCGCTGGGCGGAAGCGGTTGAAAACGCAAGGGACTTCCTGGTCTCATGGGCGTGTACTACCACGACCCGCGAGGAGGAGAGCCCCATGCGTCTGACTACGTTACTACGGCGGCTGTTGGGTGTCACGCAGATGTACGTCAAGCAGGTTGAAATGGCCGCCGACGGTCCGTTGACGGTGTCGGTGGAGCCGTCGTGGCGGCGTGCCCGGTGCGGGACCTGCGGGAAGCGGTCGCCGCGGTATGACCGGCAGCCGGTGCGCGAGTGGCGGCATCTGTCCTGGGGCCGCATGCCGGCGTGGCTGCGGTATGCGCCGTGGCGGGTGTCGTGCCGGCGTTGCCGCGGGGTGAAGGTGGAGCAGGTGCCGTGGGCGAGCGGCAGCAGTGTGTTCACGTCGGGGTTCGAGGAATTGGCGGCGTATCTGGCGCAGGTGACGGACCGGACGGCGGTGAGCCGCCTGCTGGGGATATCGTGGGTGACGGTGGGCAGCATCGTGGAACGGGTTGTGGCGCGGCGGCTGGACGGGGCTCGGTTCGCCAAGCTGAGACGAATCGGCGTCGATGAGTTCAGCTACCGGAAGCGTCACCGCTACCTGACGATCGTGGTTGACCATGACGAGCGTCGGGTGGTTTGGGCGGGGCGGGGGCGCAGCGCGGAGACGCTGGGGGCCTTCTTCGAGCAGTTGGGACCTGGTGGCTGTGCGCGGATCGAGTTGGTGACGGCGGACTTGGCGTCGAGCTGGCAGAAGGCGCTACGGGCGTGGGTTCCGCACGCGCGGGTGGTGTTCGACCGGTTTCACGTTGAACGGCTTGCGGCGGATGCGGTTGACGAGGTGCGGCGTTCGGAGCAGCGGCGGCTGGCCTCGGAGCCGGAGGATGCGAAGGCGCTCAAGGGGACGCGCTATGCGTTGCTGAAGCACCCGGCGCGGCTGAGGCCTGGTGAGGCCCGGCGTCTGGAGACGTTGCGTCGTAAGAACCGGGCGCTGGACCGGGCCTACGAACTGAAGGAGTACCTGGCGACGATCCTGGGGCAGGCGACACCAGAGGATGCGCCGGCGCTGCTCGATGAGTGGCTGGAGTGGGCTGCGCGGTCCCGCCTGACGCCGTTCGTGAAGCTGGGGCGTACGATTCGGAAACACGCTGAAGGCATCCTGGCGTACGTGGACACGAAGATGACGAACGGTCCGGTGGAGGGCATCAACAACAAGCTGCGGGTGATCGCGCGTCGCGCCTATGGCTTCCACTCGCCCGGCGCGTTGATCTCGATGCTGTTCCTCTGCTGTGGAGGCATAGAACTGGCGCCGCCTCTACCCACACGCATTTGAGGAGACTCGTATGTCCGAGGACATCCATGTCCACGACAGCCACTGAGAATCACCATGCCTACCCTATTGTTCATGATCTCCGAAGTGACACTCACTGTCGTGGTGGCATCGGTGCCGACCGTTGTGCGGCGCATCAGGCTCCCGTGGGCCAGCCGCCGAAACACCCACGTGAAGACCGCCCGGGGCGTCTCGAGGTCGATTCCGGCGACGCGTCCGCGACACTGTCGAGAGCGCCGCCGACGTCAGCGGCGGCGGCTGCCTGGGTGACCTGGTGCGAGCGAACGTACCGATCACCGAAACCGGCACGTTGACCCTGGTGCAAGACGGCCAGACCGTTACGGGAACAGCGACATTCCCCGATGTTGCCGAGCTCCCGAAAATGACGTTTTCTGCGCGGTCATCGACGGCGCTCACGGCTGACCGCCGTTGACGGATGCCCGTTTGCGGGACGGACGTTTGCGGCCACGCTGCTGATGGGTGAGCTCGGCCTCGCGGCGGCGATAGCTCTGGCCCTCGATGACGAGTATCTCGGCGTGATGGGTCAGGCGGTCGATCAGGGCGACGGCGCAGGAGGCGTTGGGGAAGACGGTGTCCCAGCGCTTGAAGGGCAGGTTGGTGGTGATCAGCAGGGAGCGGTGCTCGTAGCGGCGGCTGACGAGCTGGAAGATGAGGTCGGCGGCGCGTGCGTCGTAGGCGAGGTAGCCGACCTCGTCGATCGCGACCAGCGCGGGCCGGGTGTAGTGCTTGAGGCGTCGCTCGAGGGCGCGGGCGGTCTCCTGCCCGCTGAGGTCGAGCAGGAGGTCGGCGGCGGTGGTGAAGAGGGCGGAGTGCCCGGCGAGGATGGCTTGGTGGGCGATGTTCTTGGCGAGCATGGTCTTGCCGAGACCCTGGGCGCCGACGAGGATGACGTTCTCGCCGCGGGCGAGGAAGTCGAGGGTGAGGATGCGTTCGAGTGCTGGCCGGTCGAGGGTGGTGGGCCAGTTCCAGTCCCAGTCGGCGAGGGGCTTGAAGCGTCCCAGCCGGGCGCTGGCGAGTCGGCGCTCGACGCTGCGGCGCTGTCGTTCTTCGAGCTCGGCGGCGGCGATGTGTTCGAGCAGCGCGGTCGTACTCCATCGCTTGCGGGTGGCGGCGGCGATGAGGTCGTTGAGGTCTTCGGCGGTGCGGTTGAGTCCGAGGCGTCGGAGGTCAGTCGCCAGCGTCGTCGGGGTCGTGTTGTCCGAGGTCATCGTAGGTCTCCAGGTCGTGGGGCCGGACGTCGACGTCCCGCAGTCCGGGTCGGTCGGGCAACGTGAGGCGGAGGGGCGGTCTCAGTCCGCGCCGCCGCCGCCGGGTTTCGAGGATGTGGGTGATGGAGCCGGCGCCGAGGGCGTCCCGTCGGAGGGCGTCTTCGACGGCGGCGGCGAGCTCTTGCGGCCCGTAGTCGTCGAGGAGGGCGAGCAGCCTGGTGGCGTTCGGGCGCAGGGGTTCTCCGCGCTGTGCGAGCCGCTCGAAGAGGGTGGCGGTGGCGGGTACGGCGGTTCGGAGTCGGTCGCGGGTGGTGTGGACGTTGGCTTGGCGTGTGGCGGCAAGCAGCCCTTCCAGATGGGCGGGGTCTTCGACGGCCTGTCCGGTGTCGTAGCTGCGTCGGTGGCGGGCGAGTTCGACCTGTTGGTCGAGGATGCGGACGCGGGTGTCGCTGGCGAGGAGGGTGAGGGGCTTTCGGACGTGGGTGTGGGGGATGGAGTAGAGATTGCGGTCGAAGCGGACGTAGGGGGTCTTTCCGGAGCGGACGGCGCGGACGAGCTCGGTCTCGAAGGGATGGGCGGGGAGCGGCAGCAGTCGGGGCCGCTCGTCGGCCCAGGCGTCGGCGACGGTGCGGTCGGGCTGTTCGGGGTGGCGGCGCCGGTGGGCGACCTCGTCGCGCCAGCGTCGGAACTGGGCGTTGAGGTCGTCGAGGTCTCGGAAGGGCCTGGCGGCGAAGAAGGCGTGCCGCAGGTATTGGATCTGGCGTTCGACCTTCCCCTTTTCGTTGCCCCGTCCTGGCGTGCAGGGTTGGGGGGCGAAGTGGTAGTGGCCGGCGAGTTCGAGCAGTCGGGGGTGGAACTGGACGGCGGCGCCGCGGCGGTCGAGGACGGCGGTTCGGAGGTTGTCGTAGACGAGGGTGCGGGCGACGCCGCCCAGGGCCTTGAAGGCTTCGACGTGTCCGCGGAGGAAGCTTTCAAGGGTCTGGTCGAGGGTGAAGAGGGCGGCCATGGCGCGGGAGTGGCCGAGGACCATGACGAATCCGGAGACGGCGCGGTCGCCGCGGCCGATGCGGACCTTGCCGAAGGAGCCCCAGTCGACTTGAGCCTGCTCGCCGCTCAGCGTAACGACCCGTCTGTAGGCGGTGCGGGCGGTTTCGGGCCTCAGGCGGCCGACGAGGCGGCGAACCTGGATGACCGAGCCGGGGTAGCCGCGCTGTCGGACCATCTCGTGGATGCGGGTGGCGCGCAGAGTGGGGTACTGGGCCAGGGTGTCGCGGATGAACGGCAGGTAGGGGTCGAGGGCGCTGGGCCGGCACGCGCCGCGGCGGACGCCGACCGACTCGCCCTCGACGGCGGCGCGGACGGTCTCACGGTGGAGGCCGAGTTGGGCCGCGATGGTGCCCATCTTCCAGTGCTCGCCGTAGTAGAGGCGCCGGATCTCGGCGCGCTGCGCGGGCGTGATCATCGTCCCTCCTCCTCCGACCGCGGCCGGGCTCCGGCATCGGGACCAGCCACCGGCTCTGCCGGCCGCAGACCACACACCGCGTGGGCGCGGGCGCGGGAACCGGGGCGGGTTCCGGGACGGGGAGTCTGTCCGACGGCCGGGGGGCGGGGGAAGTGTGATCCGTCACGCGGCGCCGGGCGCGGTAGGCGCGTTGCCGGTCGCGGTGGTCGAGGCGCCCTTCGGGACTGCGCTGATGGAGGGCCCGGGCGGCCCGGACCGCCCGGCGGCGGGCGGCCGCCCGGCACCGCGGCGTGCAGTAGGCATGGCCGCGGTCACACGCCGCGCAGATGGCGAAGGGTCGGCCGCACTGACGACAGGTCTTCTGCCGGAGGGGCTGGTCCACGGCGTCGGAGCGCGCGGGGCGGTCTCCGACTGGACAACGGGCCTGAACCGTGGCAAAACAGCGGGGACCGGCCCGGTCTGTCGGAGCTCGGGGCGGTCACGAGGGTCCGGTCGGCACAACCGGGCCCTCACCCCACGCCTGAGTCCGCTCTCTACGCTACCCGAACGCCGTGCCGACCGCCAGCGCCGGGGCCGTGGACGCCGCCGCCCCCCATGGACGCAAAGAACGCGTCCACAGGGAGCTTGGAAACCGCGAAGAACGCGGTTCCCACAGCGCCCACAGCCGTCATCTTCCTCTCGATCAAGATCTGCACGAAAAGACCGGGGGCGAAGCCGGGCGAGTCGACAAGTGTCGAGAATTCGTCAGTTCTTCGCGACTCTTGACACCCGACGGAACGATGTGCCCGTTCACGGGCGCCGTGACCGGCGACAGCCCGGAGCTGACGTCGAGCAGTTGCCAGCCTGAGTCGATCGAGTTCGGGGTCGTGCCCGGCTGCGGGGAGCAGGGCTGGACGGGTGCACGTCAGGATTGTGATCTGCTGAGGGGATGTCTGGGGGCGCGGGGTATACTGACAGCATAAACAGCTGTCAGTAGAAGGAGACCCCATGGCGGCCACTCCAGATCTCCAGGAACTCGAAACACGCCGCGACGACCTGCGCCAGCAACTGGCGTCGATCGGTGACCTGCGCCCCGGTTCCCTGGTAGCCCGCTACCGCAAGTGCGGCAAGCCCTATCCCAAGTTTACCCAGTTGACCGGCTATTTTGCCGATTTTGGCCGTATTTCGAGATTTACATGCCTGTAAGTTGTTGATTCTAAAGGAACGGGTTTTGATGGTGCTCGATGTAGTGCCATAATTTTACAGAATGGGTTGACTCCGGTACCGCGCGCCCGCTATCGTGGGCATCGTGTTCATTCGGCGCACCCAAACCCGGCGGACCCAGGACGGCAAACCCTACTTCTCCCATCGCCTGGTGCACTCCGAGCGCGTCGGAAACGCCGTGCGGCAGCGCACCCTGCTCAATCTCGGGCGCCACTTCGACATCCCCCACGCGCAATGGCCGCAGTTGTGCGCTCGCATCGACGACATCCTGGCCGGCCAGGCGCCCCTGGTGGCCGATTGCCCGCACGCCGTCGAACACGAAGCCCAGCGCATCGCCGGGCAGTTGGTCGTCCGCAGCGCGCAGGCGAGCGGCGCGGCGGCCGGACCGACCGACGTGCAGCCCCTCGATGTCGACTCGCTGCGTCTGCTCCGCCCCCGAAGCGTAGGGGTCGAGCAGCTCGGCCTGTGGGCGCTGGAGCAATTGGGCCTGCCGGCACTGCTCGCCGACCTCGGCGTCAACGGCGCCCTGCGCGCGGCGGCGGCCGGAGTCATCGTCGGGCGTCTCGCCCATCCCGCCTCGGAGCGCGCGACGCACCGCTGGCTGCAAGAGCGCAGCGGCCTCGGAGAGTTGCTCGGCGTCGACTTCGAGACCGTCGGCGCGATGCAGCTCTACCGCGCCTCGGATGCGCTGGTGAAGCATCGCGAGGCGATCGAGACGCATCTGTTCGACCGCGCGATGGGGCTGTTCGACCTGCAGCCGACGGTGACCCTCTACGACCTGACCAACACTTACTTCGAAGGCGAGGCGAGCGAGCAGCCGCAGGCGCAGCGCGGGCACTCGAAGGAGAAGCGCAGCGACTGTCCGCTGCTGACCCTGGGCCTGATGCTCGACGCCAGCGGCTTCGTGCGCCGCTCCAAGGTCTTCGCCGGCAACGTCCGGGAACAGCGCACGCTGGCCGGCATGCTCGAGGCGCTGGATGCGCCGGCCGGCGCCCTCGTGGTCATGGACCGCGGCGTCGCCACCGAAGCCTGCGTGCAGTGGTTGCGCGACCACGACTACCGCTATCTGGTCGTCAGCCGCGAACGTCACCGCCAGTTCGACGCCGAGGCCGCCGTATCGCTCCAGACCAGGTCCAACCAGACCATACACATGCACAAGGTGGTCTCGACCGACCCCGACGAGGTGCGCCTGTACTGCTACTCCGAGGAGCGCGCCAACAAGGAGCGGGCCATCGTCGAGCGTTTCGCCACCCGCTTCGAGGCTGCCCTGACCCAGCTCCACGAGGGGCTGGCGCGCCCCCGCGCCCACAAGCGGCTCGACCAGGTCTGGCAGCGCATCGGGCGATTGAAGACGAAGCATTCCCGCGTCGCCTCGCACTACCAGATCGGGGTCACCGCCGACGAGACCGGCGAGAAGGCCGTCGCCGTCACCTGGACCCGCCGTCCCCGGGACGGCTCGATGGCCACCCATCCGGGGGTCTACTGCCTGCGCAGCAGCGAGACCGCGTGGGACGAAGACGCCCTGTGGCGCACCTATACCACGCTCACCGACGTGGAGGCCGTCTTCCGTTCGCTCAAGTCCGAGCTCGGCCTGCGCCCCATCTACCACCACAAGCCGCGGCGGGCCGACGGCCACCTGTTCATCACCGTCATCGCCTACCAGCTCGTGCAAGTCATCCGCACCCGACTGCGCGGGCACGGCAACCCCGCCAGTTGGACCACGTTGCGCCGCATCCTGGACGGCCAGCAGCGCGTCACCGCCACCTTCCGCCGCCCCGACGGGCGCACGCTGCACGTGCGCACGGCCACGCAAGCCGAACCCGAACAGCGGGACATCTACGACGCGCTCGGCGTCGACCCGCATCCCGGGGGCGTCCGCAAGACGCTCATCTGACCGACCCCTTCTCACCGGTTTGTGCAGGTTTGTAGTGCCACTCGAGTATTTCTGTCGGCGTAAGCTGCTTGTTTAAAATGGTTTAGATTTTCGGTTGGTAAACTTGGGCTATTGCCGCTGCGCACGCGACGGGTCCCGTGGGCACGGTCCGAGCTGGTCTCTCACCCGCCAAGTCGACGGCAAGACGGTGACGCGCATCATTCCCCCTGACGCCGTGGCGCAGACCCAGTCGCAGCTGGCCGAGTGCCAACGCTTGCGCCGACTTGCCGGGGAGTTGATCGAGGTCAGCGACGCGCTGTGCCAGACCCGGCTGTCGGCCGGGCGCGGGGTCGCCGCCGAGGCGGCGAAAAAAGGGGCTTCAAGGACCGGTTCGCGGTCGAGATCGACGCCGAAATCGAAGCGCTCGTAGGGCCGGGAGCGACCGACGGGCTGGACTTCGAGGCCATTGAGCGGGCGGCGCGCAGGCAGGCACTCGGCGTCGCTGCCCGGGCGGTGGAGCGCCGGCTGAACGCAGACCGGACCGATTACGCGGGTCCGACGGCAGCGTGCGCCTGCGGGCAGGCGGCGCGGTACGCCGGCCGCCGCACCAAGACGTTCACGACGGTGCTGGGACCGCTGAGGCTGGAGCGCGCCTACTACCATTGCGACACCTGCCGCGCCGGGGTGTGTCCGCGCGACCGGGCGTTGGGTCTGAACGACACGTCGCTGTCGCCCGCCACCACGCGGATGGTAGGGCAGGCGGCGGCGAGCGTCAGCTTTGCCGAGGCGAGCGAGTTGTTGGAGGAGCTGGCGGGGGTGCGCGTCGAGACCAAGCAGGTCGAGCGCACCGCCGAAGCACTGGGGCGTCAGGTCGCCAGCGACGAGTGTCACGTGGTCGAGGCCGAGCCCGGCGCCGCGCCGACGATGTACCTGGGCATGGATGGCACCGGCGTGCCGGTGCGCAAGTCCGAGGTCGAAGGCCGGCGCGGGAAGCAGCCCGGGGGTGTGGCCAAGACCCGCGAGGTCAAGCTGGTCACCGTGTGGACGGCTGAAATGCACGACGAGGACGGCGTGCCCGTCCGCGACCCCGGGTCGGTGAGCTACAGCGCCGCGGTCGAGAGTGCGGCGAGCCGCGGCACCGACCCGCTGCCCTCCGCGTTCGCTCAACGTGCGCTTCGTGAGGCGCATCGGCGCGGCTTCGACGCCGCCCCCCGCCGCGTCGTCCTTGGCGATGGCGCCGAGTGGATCTGGAATCTGTGTGGCGAGCAGTTTCCCGGCGCCATCCAAATCGTCGACCTCTACCATGCCAAGGGGCATCTGTGCGAAGTGGCCAAGGCCATCTACGGCGCCGGCACCGACCTCGCCACCCAGTGGGGCAAGGAGCGACGGGACGAATTGGACGCGGGACGGCTCGATGCGATCCTGGTGGCGTTGCACGCTCACAGTCGGACCTGCGAGGAGGCCCGCAAGTGCAGCGACTACATCACCCGCAACCGCCACCGGATGCGCTATCCGCAGTTCCGCGCGAGGGGGCTGTGCGTGTCGACCGGCGTCGTCGAGGCTGGATGCAAGCACACCGTCGGCGCCCGACTCAAGCGTGCCGGCATGCATTGGACCGTGGCCGGTGCCAACGCCATCATCGCCCTGCGGTGCTGCAAGCTCAGCGGCCGCTTCGAGGATTTCTGGGAGCGACGTGCCGCAAACGCCGCCTGAGTGCAGTCTCATAAATCTGACGTGCACCCGGGCTGGACCCTTGAGTTGACGGGTCGGACGTTCTCCGGAACTGTAAATGAGACAACGATCGCCGGACGGGGAACCGAGACCGGCAACGCAATGAGCGGTGGCGACACCTACCCGATGACGGTGACCAGCAGCGTCACGATGCGCCGGCAACCGATGGAGCAGCCCGACGGGCTCGGTGCCGTGAGGTGCCTCGTGAAGTCCTTCATCTATATGGGTCTGTCACTGACGCGTCGCGTCATTCTGGTGTCGGCTGGGGCGGATTTCAACCTCCTTCAGGTGCTGTCGTCGCGGGCCGTGCCCGGGTGAAGCCGGTCGGTCGCATCCGGGTCCGGGGATGTTGTGGAGGCGGCTTCGGCTCGCTTGGGCCACGGGATCCAGTAGCTCTGGTTCTTCACCCTGACCGTGATCCCGTCCGCGTCGGTCGCCAGGTCGTCATCCGCCGCGTTCTTCCCCGCCCGGGCCGGCAGGTCGTGGAAGTACTGCAGGGCGATGCGGAGCCAGCGCCTGTCGACGGCTTCGGTACGGCCTGCATCGCGCAGCACCGCAACCAGCTCGGGCAGCAACTTCGCCCGGCGCTCCTTCTGCCGTTGCCGGGCGCTTCGGCGGGGCAACGCCAGCTCCGTTCCGTACGCGCGCCGCAGGTACGTGACGAAGCTGCTCACTGCTGCCTGCTGTCCGGGCGACTGTCGCAAGAACGCTTCGAGAGTTCGCTGGTCGGGTGGCAGGCCTCGACCGGCTGCCGCCATCTCGAGGAGCCCGGCGGTCGGCGAAAGGGCCAGGCGCACTGAGCGGAGCGTGCACGTCCCGGCCTTGGCGCGTGCGCGCAGCGTCGCGTGGTACCCGGCGAGGATGACTGCCGCCTGCGAGCCGGCCGGCAGCCTGTTCAGGGTTGCTTCGATGCGCCGGCGTTCGGAATCGGCCTCGCGTGTGTCGGCATCGACGACCACCAGTCCGGCCGCTTCCATCCAGTGCGCCGCCAGCAGGCGCCGGCGCAGCCCGGCGGCCCCGAAGTGTTGGAGCAGCGCGTCGTACTCGGGGATGTCGTCCCACGCCTTCCCGATCTGCTGGAAGAACTCCAGGTACCGGTTGATGTTCAGGGCGGCCTTGTGCGCTCCGGTCTCCTCGATGAGCCAGGCGCCGAAGTTCGTGAACCGTTGCGCCAGCGTCGGCGAGGCGAGCCCGGCCGCGTTCAGCCGGATCCGGTGTTGCGCGACCTGTTTCCAGTAGCAGTTCCAGCAGCGCTTGCCGCATCCGGCCGGCATCGGCCGCCGGCATTCCGGGCACGGGACCTCACCCTTCTCTGTGCACGTTCGGCAGAGTCTGCGCCCATCGGCCGCCGGTTCCAGCTCTCGATGCCGCCGGCACGCCTCGCAGGTCCCGTGGCCGGCTCGCGCGCACCGGGGACAGAGGCGCAGGTCGTGCTCCAGCTCCTTTCTCCGCGAGAGCCATCTCGACAGTGTTCCGCAACGCTCGCATGGCTCGGGCGGCTTGAAGTAGGGCGTGCAGGCGATGCACGCTGGGCCGTACGGTGTCCGCATGCCGACCCGGATGTCGGTTTTCCGGCAACGTACACACGGCTGCGCGTTCTCGCAGCTCAGGCAGACGGCGTTGGGCTCGAACCGCGGCAGGCGGGCGAAGTTCCCGCATTGCGGGCAGAGCCGCCGCTTGAACAGCCGCTGGTAGCAGGTTTGGCAGAACCGTTTCCCGCGATGGACGCGGACGATCCTCACGCTGTGCCGGCCGCACTCGCCGCACGAGGTGACGCTGGCCGCCGGCTCGGTGGTGGTCACTGCCGGCTCCGCTCCAGCTTCCGCTCGAGGCGCTTCATCATCTGTTGCACTTGGTGTCGGGGCCGTGGTCCGCGCGGTCTCTGCCGGGAACGACGCCGATGTGCCGCAGGCCGATCCGGCAGAGCGGGCATGGCGTCCGTGAGCGCTTCGGGCAGTTCCCGCCTCTCTCCCAGCAGTCCCTGCCGGCTGATCCCTGCTGTCTTGAGTACGTGGCGCAACGCGTTGCGCTCGAGTCGCATCATGCGCTGCACTGCGCCGAGCAGCGTCTGCCGGTCTTCTACACCGAGCCTCTCGATTCTCGCGCCCGGGGCGCCGTGGAGCGGGATTGGCCAGTCGATGTCGGCCGCGGCCAGGACCCGCGTCAGCCCCTTCGTGGGGCTGCGGGCCACTTGCCGGATCAGGCTGCAGAGGAACTCGGCGATCGCGAACCACGCTACCGTGTCGACGTGCTCGCCGAAGCACGTGCTGTTGCCTGCTGTTGCGACCCGGTCGGCCGCTTCTTGGAACTCGAGGGCGTCGGTCCGGCACGGGCTTGTCCTGAACCTGCGCAGATCCCCGGCGCAGGCTGCGCAGACGGCTACGTGGCGCGCGTCGGGCCGGAGCTGGTGCAGCTGTTGCGTAGCGCTGCACTTCGGGCACCGATCGGACAACCCGCAGCCGTGTGCTGCGCAGCACGTGTGCCAAGCCAGCCGCCAGTTGACACGGTAATGTGGGGTCCTGTCTTCGTCCAGACACCTCGGGCAGTACTGCCGGGCCGAGGTGTGTTCACTCCGTCTGCCCAGGGTGGTGATCCACGGCCAAGCGGCCTGGTCCTTCGGGCGGTGGCCGACGACTCGAGATCCGATCGGTGCCAGCGCGGCGGCCTCGATTGCGTCGGCGGCGACGCCCGTGGCCCTGCGGAGTTCGCCTTGGCGGTCGGCCGGGATTCCACGGTCGGCGTCGATGGCCCAGATGCGCCATGCGGGCCATAGCGAGCTGGTCAGCGCGATTGGTCCGCAGCCCTGCGCCATGGCGCACCGGGCAAGCCACGAGGTGATGGTCTCGTCCGGCAGGAGTGCTACGGGTATGGGCCAGTCAGCTCTTCCTGCCTGCGCCCCCGGATGCCACGCGTAGGTCGGACTCATGCACGCTCTCGACGAGTTCTACGCTGATGTGCTCGTCGCCGGTCTCGATCGCCTTCCGGGCGCACTTGACCAGGATCTTGCTCAAGTCGCCGAGGTTGCCCCGGGAGGCGGCGTGGAGTTCTTGCGCCATCTCCTTGAGGTAGAGGTGAGACGGCTGCTTCAGCGGCAGGATCTGCTCAAATCCGACGAGCAGGCGCTGGAAGTCAGGGTCGAGCCTCCACAGCGGCAGTATCGCGACATCGAACCGGCTGATGTGCTGCGCGTCGGTGTGGAGCACCTGGACGGCCTCGCGTGTTCCGACTGCCACGATCGGGATCTGCAGCTCGTTGCACAGAAACTTGATCGTGTTCATGACCACGGATTGGTTCCTCCCGCTCCCGGTCAGCAGCGAGTGGAACTCGTCGATGATCAGCATCCGGGTGCGGCACTGCCGGAGCAGGTGAACCGCCTGGTATCGCAACTCGGCGGCCGGAGCCGTCTTCCGGTGCGGCGCCCGGAAACGCTTCAGGATCGACAGGTGGAGCGACTTCTCGTCCGCCACGGGCGGCGATTCCACGATGATGATCGGCTTGACCGACTCGTTGTCCGTGTTCACGAACGCTCGGCCGTGTCGCTCCTGGAACTGTCTGGCGAGCGTGGTCTTGCCGTTGTTCGACTCGCTCACGATGAGCAGGTTGTCCATTCGTGCCCGCTTGGGCATCTCGAGCAGGCGCGTGAGCTGCTTGAAGATGTCGTCTGCGGCCGGGTACCGCAGCAGGGTCGATCGATCGATGAAGTGCAGTCGCTCCCGGTCGCTGAGGTCGAGGACGTACCGCAGCTCCGGGTCGATGTGTTCGTGGGGTCCCGTCATCACGCCCTGCCGAAGCTTGCCGGCTGCTCATCCAGCAGGTCGGCCAGTGGATCGATCGTCGCAGTGGGCTGCTGCTCCGTCCGCAGTCTCGTCTCGGCGGCCTCAGCGGCTTGCTTGCGTTGGTGCTCCTTGCGCCGTTGCGTCTTCCGACGCGCCTTCTTCGTCTGCTCGGATGCGGCCTCGGCCTTGGCCCTGAGCCTGTGTGCTTCCACACGAATTCTGCCCCGAAAACACAGGAATTCTGGCCGCCAAGGCAGCCCAACAGGGGGTCGGAGCGATCACGCTGACACAGGAATACTGGCAGGATCCGCGAGAACCTCGCGGACGGTTTCGACCGCTTCGACCGGATCGTGATCGACGAGAGACAGCGGTGGTCGTGGAGCTGGCCAACGCGCTGGGCCGGCGCCAGGACGACCGACCGCTGATGCTGATGGCGGGAGACTCGGGGCAGACGGTGCGGCCGACCGGCTTCGAGTGGACGCCGCTGACCGAGCACGTGTCGAAGCCCGACATCACGTACCTCGACGTACCTCGAGACCGGCTCCGGAACCGCAGAACCACGACAGAGGGGCTACGCCTTCAGTCCAAGGATGCGTGTGAGAGGACGATCGAGGCTCGAGACACGGCTCAACGAGGTTCTTGCAGAGTTCGTCTGCCAGGACGGGCTCGAAGCACAGGCCGAGCAAACCCAGCGCGACCAGGAAGGCTCTCAAGTCGAGAGCTTTGACATCGCGCGACGAGGACAGGTAGACTCCGAGCATGTACCGCCAACACCGGATGTCGACATGAATGCGAGAGAGAAGGAACAACTCTGGCGCGAGTTCGACGCCGCCTGGGAACGAGGCATCGAAACACGATGCAGGTACAGCTTCATCAAGACGCACAAACCCGTGATCGACGACCTACCCTTCCGCGCGTGGAAGAGCACCGCCGACTACAGACGCTGGTGCGACGAGAATGTGCCGACATGGCTAGGCTATGGCAGCAATTGACTCCGCCCAACTCGATGAACTAACCAATGCACTCGAAAACCATGGCGTGAAGTACCTCTACATCGGCAAGAGCGCCGCCATCGTCCACGGGTTCGCAGACACGACCCAAGACGCCGACATCTTTCTGGACCACGACCTGGAAAACAAGGCGAAAGCGATCCGGGCTCTCGAGCAAATCGGATTCAAGCTGACCCAGGAACAGAAGGACGAGATCAAGGCAGGCCGAGACTTCGTCCAATTCCACAGCAACGGTCCGTTCGACGTCGATCTGATCTTCGCCCCCGACGGAATAGAGAAGTTCGCCGACGCGTGGGAACGCGGGCGAAAGATCGACGGCCACCGAGTCTGTGGAATAGAAGACGTGATCGCGAGCAAGAAGGCGGCGAACCGGCCGAAGGACCGCGAAAGCCTCAAACGGCTCGAGGCATTCAAGGAATACCTCGACAACAGACCGCGACGGGGCGAGAGACTCGAGCCACTGAACCCTACATGGCGTGACAGAATCAAGATGGAATTGGCGGCCCAGAACAAGGACCAGCTCGGAACGACCGGAGCGAATCGAGACGACAGCTGGCCTGAACGGCCGAGCGCCAGGAATCACCTGAAACGCAGCACGGGCGGGAAACGAGAGACCGATCCGGACAAGACCGGCTACGAGCGGTAAGAGTAAGCCGAACGGGACGGACGCCTGGGCCGTAGCCGGAAACGCGGCGCCGGAACCATCCACGAGACCACCACGCCTGCGGCGACCGCCGCAGCGATCGGAGCACATCCACGACAGCCCGCGCGGAACCGCGACCGAGGACAGGGACCAAGCGGGCGGCGGTGCCGCCGCCCGCGAGCCGGGACGACGCATCGCCGGTCCCAGTCCTCGGGAGGAACGCACGACGGAACTACGCCGACGCGACCGAGTGGCTCGGCCAAGGGCTCGCCGCCGCGGGGCAGGCGCGGGCGCCCGCGCGGGAACGGTGGGCCGCCCAGGAGGGCGAGCGGTGGACGGCGACTCAGGCCGACCAGCAGGACCGCAGCTACGACGTGCGGAACGCGGGCTACGACGGGAACGACGGCGAGCGCGGCTACGACATGCGCAGCGCGCGCTACGACAGGAACGACGGCGAGCGCGACCTCGGCCGAGGCGACGGCCGACAGGTCGACCACGAGGCCGGTGAGCACCGGACGTGGCCGGTGACGACGGTCGACCACGGGCGGCAACCTGCTGTCCGGAGTCGAGGCGGCCAGCTGGAACCACTTGGTGCGAGCCGCCCTGAGGCTGCTCCTCCCGATGGAGTGTCCCGGATCGAGCCCCTAGTCGACGACGACCGCCGCACGTGACTCATCGCCGATCGCCCGGGACAGGGGGGATTCACGGCGAGAAACACGGAACACACGAATTCTGGCCGGATCGGAAACACACGAATTCTGGCCAAACGGCCAGAATTCGTGTGGATGCACAGCCTGTTCAGTGTGTCGCGCAGTTGTTTCGGGTTGGTGGCCTTCTCGCCCTCTCTCTTCATCTCCCGTTTGGCTTCCTTGAGTTCCCAGACGTTCGTCTGCGGAAAGCGGCGGTCTGCCGCTGGCACCTCGAAGTACTGCTTGGCTTCCGGGTCGTGAAACCAGATCTTGCTGATGTCGCGCGGGTCGCGGCGGAAGAGAAACTTGCGCTTCCGTCTTCGGTCTTTCGGATCCGCCGCGTTGATCCAGTGGCGGAGCGTGTCCGCGTAGTACCCGACGCCGTCGATCGAGATGCCAGCCCTTTGGACGGTCCGCTCGAAGCGAGGCAGGAAGTCCCGAAGGATCGCTGTCGGGTTGTCCGGGCGCGGCGGCAGTCCCGCTCCCGGCTGGTCGGCGGATCCCAAGACGCCCTTCTCCCACTGGGCGAACGGCGTCGTCCCGATCATGGAGTGCAGCTTGCGGTGGTATACGTTGCAGACGAACTCGAACAGCCAGTCGTTGAACTCGGAGAAGGTCAGTGCCGCGTGCTTGTCCGGATCCAGGTCGCCCTTCTGCGAGGGCGACGAGAACGTCGTTCCGGGCAGAGTGTGGACTTCCGTCATGAAGGTGCCGATCAGGCGCTCGATGTGCCCTCCGTAGTTGGGCCGCTTCACGGGGCGGAACTGGAGGTCAATCCCATGGGCCTTGCACGACTTCTTGAAGTTGTCCGAACGGAACTCGCCGGCGTTGTCGACGTGGATCACGTCGGGGAATCCCCAGACCGGCCATTCCGCGTCGAGCTTCCGGTGCAACAGCAGCTCTTCTTTCGGCAGGAGTGCCTGCGCAACGCAGAGTGCAACTGAGGTCTCCGACGGCGCATCCAGAGACAGGAGAAAGCCCGTGATCATTCGGCTGTACTGAAGACGATCAACGAGGTCCAGAGCTGGTGCGGACTTCCTGATCCGCACCGAGTTCTTCCGGAGCGTCGCCGACATCATCGCGCAGCCGATACGCGCCCGAAGGCCCCCAAGGCGAAGCTCGTTGAGGTCAAGCCGGAAGCGGATTGGCGCGAGCACTGGCGCCAATGGAGCCCGAAGTGGCGGGCTGCCATGCGGGTCGCCAAGGAACGGGGGTGGACGTTCCACGGCCGCGACGAATCGAGGATTCGGGACCGCACGCTGCAGAACATCCTGTTCCTGCGGCGCTACAAGCCGATGCGGTTCCCCAACGAGGAGAACCAGCGGATCCTCGACGCCATCGGCGGGATGGGCACAGCACCCATGAGCCACCTCGTCGATACACCGCTGACCGCCGACCGACCGAGCATTGGGATCGCTCACCTTTGGCACCTGCTGGCAACCAGACGCCTCGACTGCGACATCTCGCGGCCCCTGAACCGCGAGACCGAACTCTGGATCACGACCGATGAGTGACACCGGCACGAGCGGACGACGTACTGAGGGTCGCGCCCGAACGATGCACCTTCGCGAGGGCGAGGTCGTGCGGCACGGCGACGCCACGTACAGGATCGACAAGGTCATCGACCTGGAATCGGTACTCGGCGTCGAGGTGGAGAGCGGTCGCACGAAGAGCCTGGCCATCAAGGACTTGAAGACGGTACCGGCACCGACGGACTCAACGCCCGAAGAGGCGCCCAAGGCGCTCGACGGAATCACTGCCGAGGACTGGGACATCGCGGAGAAACGCCTCGCTATCATCAGGCCGTTGCTCGACCTGCCGAGACGCAGCCGCCAAGACGTCGAGAGGCGCGCCGCAGAGGTCGGGCGAAACACCGGGACAGTGTACGAGTGGATCCAGCACTACACGGCGCACAACGACGTGACGGCCCTGATCCCGCGCATGCGGGGCTGGCCGAAAGGCAAGCGCCGTATCGACGCCCACGCCGAGGCGATCATCGAGAGGGTCATCAACGACTCCTACCTCTCGCACAAGCGACCGAATACGCCGTCGGCCATCGCCGAGGTACAGAGCAAGTGCCGGAAGGCCCAGGTCAAGTGCCCGAGCGACGCGACAATCCGGGCGCGGATAAACGAAGTATCGGAGCGCGAGAAGCTCAAGCGACGGGGGTTCCGGGAGAAGAGCCGGGCGAAGTTCCAGCCGACGCCGGGCGAGTTCCCAGACGGGAACTATCCGCTCCAGTGCATCCAGATCGACCACACCCGGGCCGACATCGTACTCGTCGACGACGAGTACCGCGAGACGATTGGCCGACCCTGGTTGACCGTGGCAATCGACGTGTACAGCCGGGTCATCACCGGCTGCCACCTGTCGCTGGATGCTCCGTCGGAGACGTCGGTCGCGCTCTGCGTCGCGCAGTCGATTCTGCCGAAGGACGAGCTACTCCTGGTGCGCCAAGTGAAGGGGCGGTGGCCCGTCTGGGGATTCCCGGGCAAGATCCACGTCGACAACGCTGGCGAGTTCCGCACCGACAACTTCTGGCAGTCCTGCACATCCCACGGCATCGACGTCGAATTCCGCCCGCTGAAGCGCCCGAACTACGGCGGGCACATCGAGCGCTTGATCGAGACCTTCATGACGGAGGTCCACAACCTGCCCGGATCGACGGGCTCATCTCCGGCCGACAAGGGGGACCTAGACCCCGAGAAGGGCGCCGCCTTGACGTTCTCCGAGTTCGAGGACTGGCTGTTCGACTACCTGTGCAACGTCTACCACTGCAAGAAGCACAAGATCATCGGGATACCGCCGCTCAACAAGTGGGAGGAGGGACTGCTTCTCGGCAGCGGGGACCAACCGCCCACAGGATTGCCGCCGCGGCCCGAGAACGGGAGCAACATCCTCCGGGACTTCCTGCCGCGGTTCGAGCGCGGCGTCCGCCATGCCGGGGTGGAGATCGAGTGCGTGCGGTACTACGGCGAGGCACTCGCTCCCTGGATCAACGCCTCAGACCCGAAGGACCGGAAACGGAAACGCAAGCTGCTCTTCCGGCGCGACCCGCGCGACATCAGCAAAGTCTGGTTCCACGACCCGAACCACGACATGTACTTCGAGCTGCCGGCAGCCGACCGGCGGTTTCCGCACACGAACGTCTGGGAACTGAGAGAAGCCAAGCGCGACCTGAAGGAGCGCGGCGAGGAGGCTGTCGACCAAGAGAAGCTCATCGAGAGCCTGGACAGGCTCAGAAGCAAGGCCGAGGCAGCAGCGAAGAAGACGAAGACGGCGAAGAAGGCACGCCGACGGCTACAGCGACACAAGGAACACCAGCGGAAGAGGGCCACCGAGACGGCAGAGGCAGCAGCACGCAACGCCCAGCCGCCCCAGGCGACCCTGGACCCGCTCGCTGATCTGCTCGACGAGCAGCCGGACAGCTTCGGCAGGTGGTGATGACGACAGGCGACCACCTCGATCCCGACCTGCGCTACGCCCTCAGGCTCAGCGACCGCGAACGCCTCGCGTTCATGGACCGTCCGACGCTGCTGCGGTACCCGGCCGGAGACGAGATCCTCGAGCAACTCCAACGCCTGCTCGAGATGCCCAAGCGACCACGGATGGGGAACCTGCTCGTCGTCGGCGAGTCGAACAACGGCAAGACAACGCTGATCGAGAAGTTCCACGAACTCCACGGCAAGCCGTCCGACGACGACGACGAGCCCAGCAAGCCTGTGGTCGTCGTCGAAGCGCCGCCCACCGCCGACGAGAAATCGCTCCACCTGTCCATCCTCGACCGGTTCCACGCACCGCACCGGACGACGGCACCGGTGACGCAGCTGCGATACCAAGCGCTCCACCTGCTACGCCACTGCCGCACCCGGATGCTGATCATCGACGAGTTCCATTCCATGCTGGCCGGGACCACGAGGAAGCAGTCCGAGATGATGAACGCCATCAAGTTCCTGTGCAACGAGTTGCAGGTGCCGATCGTCGGGGTCGGAACGCACGTGGCAGTCCGCGTGGTTCAGTCCGACGGGCAGCACGCGAGTCGGTTCAGGGTGGCGGTGCTGCCCCGATGGAAGCTCGATACCGCCTTCCAGAAGCTGCTCGTCGGCTTCCAGGAGACCCTGCCCCTGAAACAAAATTCGAAGCTCGCCGACCCGGAGACGGCGCAACAGCTGCACGTGATCTCCAACGGTAACCTCGGGAACCTGCGAGAAGGGCTCGTCGCATGCGCACGCAATGCCATCGAGGAGGGCACCGAACGGATCACGCTCGATATCATTCGGAGCATGACGAAGTGGTTCAGACCCACGGCTGGCACCCTGGAGGAAGAGCACGGAGGTCCGAATGGCCGGTACCCGTAGAGCTCCTGCCGGACGAGACCATCACCTCCTGGCTCGCGCGCTGCGCTCTCGCCCAGGGCTGTGCGCCCACCGCCCTGACCGGCGTCCTGTGGGGGACGTGGCGGGTCTGGACGATCGATGCCGACCGCGGCATTCCGGCTAGGCGCCGGCCGGTGGTCTGCCATGCCACCGGCGTCCCGCCGGAGGCGGTCGAAGCCGCCGGCCTCGAACAGGTCGCAAAGCGGATCGCCGACCGCCGCCCGAAGACCGAAGCCGGGTGGCCGTGGATAACCACGCTCGGGACGGGACCGCAGCGCACGTCCGTCCGGCAGTACTGCCCTCTGTGTCTCCGCGACGACGGCCCGCCACACTACCGCATCGGCTGGCGGCTGGCGTGGCACACCGGCTGCACGACGCACGGCGTCACGTTGGCCGACCGGTGTCCCCGCTGCGACAGGCCGCAGCAGCTGCATCAGCTGACCGCCGACGCGCGAGATGTCGCCGCGTGCGCGGCCTGCGGCAACGATCTCCGGGAGGCCGAGACAACCGGGTGTGACGCCGCTGCGCTGGAGTTCCAGAAGACCGGGGACCAAGTGGCGAGGGTGGGGAGCGGGGGTTGCTTCGGCGCAGACGTCGACGCGGCCGAGTGGTTCGCGATCGCGGACTTCTTCTCGAGCCTCACCCGACAGGCGATCAGGACCCCGACGAAGGGCTTGACGGAGGTGCTCACCGCAGCGGGAGTCGAATGGCCGCTCCGGCTGCCAGCAGCACCAGGCTCCAGGATCGAGCTGCTCGACAGGAGGAACCGGGAAGTGTTGCTCGGTTCGGTGCAGCGCGTCATGGAGCTGGACCGGGACGGACTGTACGACGCACTCGAGAACACCGACATCAGCCGGCAGGAACTGTTCGGCGAGAGGACCACGGTGCCCAGGACGCTCGCAGCCATCGTGCCGGCGCTCCCGGACCGAGCCAAGCCACGCCGGCGGCAGCCGTCGAGGAAACGCCGGACCAAGCCGCGGCCCCGCCACGAGATCCTGAAGATGATGAACCGGCTGGAGAGCCGGCTCGAGGACATCACGAAGTAATGCGACCGGACCCCGCAGATTCCGGACCCGAGTGCGACGAGTGTCGCGGCGAGGGCGTGAAGATCGCACGCGTCCACCGGGGAGAACGGTTCTGTCAGACCTGCTACCAGCGGATGTTCAAGCGGCGGATGTGCCCGAAGTGCGGGAACTTCGCCCGGCTCCCGCGTTTCGAGCCGGACGCCATCTGCCTGAAATGCGAGAACGCACGGCCATGCGTGCGCTGCGGGAGGAAGAAGTACCGGACGGGCATGCGGACGCCCTACGGCCCCGCGTGCATCCCCTGCAGCGCCTACTTCAAGGCGCCGGAACCGTGTGAGGCCTGCGGGGCGGAGTCCAGATGGCTGTCGCGGAGAAAGGAGCTGGGCCACGACCTCCGGGTATGCCCTCGGTGCGCGCGAGCCGGTCACGGGACCTGCGAAGCATGCCGGCGGCATCGAGAGCTGGAACCGGCGGCCGACGGGCGCAGACTCTGCCGAACGTGCACAGAGAAGGGCGAGATCCCGTGCCCGGAATGTCGGCGGCCGATGCCAGCCGGATGCGGCAAGCGCTGCTGGAGCTGCTACTGGAAACAGGCCGCGCAGCACCGGATCCGGCTGAACGCGGCCGGGCTCGCCTCGCCAACGCTGGCGCAACGGTTCGCGGACTTCGGCGCCTGGCTGATCAAGGAAACCGGAGCGCACAAGGCCGCCCTGAACATCAACCGGTACCTTGAGTTCTTCCAGCAGATCGGGGGGGCGTGGAACGACATCCCCGAGTACGACGCGCTGCTCGAACACTTCGGGGCGGCCGGGCTGCGCCGACGCCTGCTGGCGGTGCGCTGGATGGAAGCGGCCGGGCTCGTGGTCGTCGATGCCGACACACGCGAGGCCGATTCCGAACGCCGGCGCATCGAAGCAGCCCTGAACAGGCTGCCCGCCGGCTCGCAGGCGGCAGTCATCCTCGCCGGGTACCACGCGACGCTGCGCGCCCGCGCCAAGGCCGGGACGTGCACGCTCCGCTCAGTGCGCCTGGCCCTTTCGCCGGCCGCCGGGCTCCTCGAGATGGCGGCAGCCGGTCGAGGCCTGCTACCCGACCAACGAATTCTCGAAGCGTTCTTGCGACAGTCGCCCGGACAGCAGGCAGCAGTGAGCAGCTTCGTCACGTACCTGCGGGGCTCGTACGGAACGGAGCTGGCGTTGCCGCGCCGAAACGCCCGACAACGGCAGAAGGAGCGCCGCGCGAAGTTGCTGCCCGAGCTGCTCGCGGTGCTGCGCGAGGCAGGCCGTACCGAAGCCGTCGACAGGCGCTGGCTCCGCATCGCCCTGCAGTACTTCCACGACCTGCCGGCCCGGGCGGGGAAGAACGCGGCGGATGACGACCTGGCGACCAACGCAGATGGGATCACGGTCAGGGTGAAGAACCAGAGCTACTGGATCCCTTGGCCCCAGGGAGCCGAAGCCGCCTCCGCGACATCCCCGAACCCGGATGCGACCGACCGGCTTCACTCGGGCGCGGCCCGCGAGGACAGCACCTGAGGATGTTTACACCCGCCCCATCCGTCACCAGAATGACGCGCCGCTCCGTGACAGACCCATATAGATGAAGGACTTCACAAGGCCGCTCACGGCGCCGAGCCCGTCGGGGGCGGCGAAATCGCCACGGGCATAGACGTCGGCTGCGGCCTCGTCTTCACTGACTCGGTGATCGGGCTGTCGCTGGACGTGCGAATGCGGACGCTGGTGGTGCACCAAGCCGAGGGGTTCACCGAGCGCGGAAGGTCGCTGTCGTTCGGCTGGGACCCGACGCCGTTGAGCCCCCTGGGGCTCACCGCTCGGGTGGCCCCGTGTGGGGCGGGTCGGCGATGGGCGGCGCCGATGCTCTCTGGCACCGCCAGATGGTACGGGCTCGGCACCAGATGGCCGGCTCCGGCGGCCAAGTCAACGCCAAGCTGGGCTACGGGCTGCCGGCGGGCGCCGGCTGACAGGAAGGACGTTGCATCGGCGCGTCGTCCCGGCGATGATCAAGCGGCGCGTTGCGGCTGCTAGGCTGCCGCCTTCGACGTGCTGTCACACGTTCCGGGCGACGGGGATCACGGCGTACTTGTTGAACGGGGCACCCTCGAGCCCGCGCAGCAGACACGCCGGGCACGCGTTGCCGAAGACGACGAACCTCTACGACGGGACGGCGGACAGGGTGACGGTCGACAAGATCGAGCGCATCGTGGATCTGAGGGGGAGTCGACGTGGGGATCTTTCTCGATTTTCAGGCGACCACGCCGCTCGACTCGATCGTGCTTGAAGCGATGCTACCCTGGATGAGGGGAGCCTGGAACGCCCATGCGGTCGAGCACGGGCCTGGCCGCGCTGCGGCCGCCGCTGTGGAACAGGCCCGCGAGAAGGTCGCGGCGCTGCTCGGGTGCGAGCCGACGGAGATCACGTTCACGTCCGGGGCGACCGAGGCGTCCAATATCGTACTGCGCGGCGCTACGGACCCCGGAGACGGACTTGCAATATCGGCGATCGAGCATGCCAGCGTCATGGAGACAGCGCATGCGCTGGAGGCCGAAGGGAGAGTCGTGCATCGGCTCGGCGTGAGCGAAGACGGCCTTCTGGATCTCGACCTGCTTGAGGCTGTGCTTGCCTCGCAGCCGGCGCTGGTGTCGATCATGGCGGTCAACAACGAGGTCGGCACCCTGCAGCCGGTCGAGGAAGCGGCGGGACTCTGCGCAGAATGCGGCGTGCCCCTTCATAGCGACCTGACGCAGGCGGTGGGCCGGATCCCGGTGGCGCTCCCCGACTTGCCGTTGAGCTATGCCTCGATTTCCTCGCACAAGATTTACGGTCCACAGGGCATCGGCGCGCTCTTCGTCAGGGCCGGCGCGGTCACGCCGCGGCCACTTGCCACCGGCGGCCGACAGGAAAACGGCCTCAGACCGGGCACCCTGCCGGTCGCCGCCTGCGTCGGTTTCGGCGCCGCCTGCGAACTTGCGGTCGCGTATCGCGAGCGAGACCGCGAACACGCAAAGAGCCTTTCGCGCGCCATGCTCGATGCGCTCTCCGGGCTGAGCGGGTGGCAGGTGAACGGATCCCTTGAAGAACGGATACCGCACAATCTCAGCCTCGCTTTCGCCGGCGTGGATGCGGACACATTGCTGGCGTCCTTGCCGGAGCTCGCTTTGGCCACGGGTTCGGCATGCAGCGCGGGCGCCGTGAAAGGGTCCGAGACGCTGAAGGCGATCGGCCTGCCGGAGGATCTCGCGAACGGGACCGTCCGGATCGGCTTCGGGCGGACGACCACACTTGACGAGGTGCGGACAGCGGCCGGTCTGTTGTGCGACCGGGTGAGATCGCTGCGGAGGCACGCGTCATGAATGTGTCCATAGCCGCCTCGGGAACCGAGGACGAAGGCTGGCGAACCCTGCCCGGTCCCCGCGTTTTCTCCGGTCACGAGTCCTTCGCTTGTCGATATGGCTGGCTGCCCAAACTGTACGAAGCGGCCGTCGAGGATCCCGAACTGTTCTCTTCCGACGAGCGCGCGATCCTGCGGCTCGGACTTGGGCGCAACATGGTCAAGTCGCTTCGCTTCTGGGGCGAGGCTTTCGGAATTACGCACACCCAGGGCCGCAAAGTGCGCGTGACCGATTTCGCGCGAGCGCTGCTCGATACCGGTGAGGGTCTCGACCCGTATCTCGAGACCACCGGCGCGCTCTGGCGGCTTCATTGGATGTTAACCGTCCATGGCGGTCTGGGCGCTTGGGCGGCGGTATTCCTGGAGATGCATGATCGCGAGATCACGCGCGAGCGTCTTGTCGCCTCGGTACGGGCGCGCGCCTCGCGGGTGCGCGGAACGATTACGTCAGGCACCGCCTCCAACCATGTCCATGTGTTTCTGAGCACGTATGCGGCGAGCGAATCCTCGGAGGTTGTACCCGAAGAGACGCTGGGCAGCCCGTTCCAGGAACTTGAACTCGTGCGTCTGGTCACACCCGCCGGAGTGCAGACGGTGCGGCTCCTGCGCGGTCCCAAGCGGACCCTCGACGCAGGGGCGCTCGCGTTCGTGCTGCACGACTTCTGGCGGGGCACCGCGCCCGGGGGCGTAACCTTGTCGCTCAAGTCGCTCATGCTCTCCCATGCGGCACCCGGATCGGTTCTTCTGCTGGACGAATCCGGTCTCCACGAGAAGCTAGATGAACTCTGCTCCCGATCGCACGGGCTCATGCTCAGGGGCGATGGCGCGGGCGGCTTCGATCTGACATGTTCAGGCGAGCCGCTACGCGAGCTTTCGGGGATCGCTTGGCCGTGACCGGAAATCCCATCTCTTCCCGTGTCGCGATCCGGCACCGCTATGTCCGCTCCATCGATCTTGCGCGCGACGCGGAAGATCCCGGCGCGCTTGATGGATATGTTGTCACACCGTCGGTCCGCGACGCCGCGATCCGGATTCTGGCGGGACTGTCGCCAGAATCGAGCCAGCGCGCGTTTCGCATTGTCGGCCCTTACGGCACCGGGAAGTCCGCTTTCGGCGTATTCCTCGCGCAGCTCATGCGGGAGAGCGGCCGGGGGCCGGCCACGAAACTGCTGTCGGAAGAGGTCGGCGGCTCCGTCGATGCGGCGCCATGGCAGCCGGTGATCGTGAGTGGCCGCCATGTGAGTTTTACGCGGGAGCTACTGCGCGTCGTCGCGGACCGTCATGGCGAATGGTCCGCGGGTCATGCCGGCCTGAGGAGGCGTGCCAAAGCGATGTCGACTCAAGTCGGCGCGCTGGATGTGCAAGCGGTCACCGCGCTCGTCGCGGAAGCGGCGGCGGAACTACGGCAGCGATCCGGCAAGGGATTGCTGCTGCTCATCGACGAAATGGGCCGCTTTCTCGAATACGCGGCAACCAACACCGGTACCGAGGACCCGTCGGTCTTTCAGGCCCTTGCCGAGCGCTCGGGAGGGCGCGAGGGCGCCAACCTAGCGGTCGTCGGATTCCTGCACCACGGGTTCGCCGACTACGTTGCCGGCATGGGTGGATGGATCGAGGCGGAATGGTCGCGTTCCGCGGAACGCTACGAGGAACTCTCGTTTACCGGATCCACCGAACAGTCGCTGTTCATGCTCGCGCGCGCCCTGACCCCGGTTCGCCGGCACACGGCCGCGGTGCGAAGGCGGTCGGAGGAGATCTATGGCGCGGCGATGGATCGCGGACTATTCGCGGCGAGCCGCGAGGATGTCGTCGCGGTGGCTCCCGAGCTATACCCCCTCCATCCTTCGTCTGTCGCGGCGCTCGCCTGGGCGATACGGCGTTTCGGCCAGAACGAGCGGTCGTTGTTCGGTTTCCTGCAATCGCTTGAACCCGCGGGCTTCAAGCGCTTCGCCCACGCGACACCTTACGGGCACGACCACTGGTATCTACTGCCGCAGATCTTCGACCATCTGGCGGCAACCATCGGAGATGTTTCCGGTGGTGGCCGCGCGCGTCGCTGGTCGCTCGCGTTCGATGGTCTCGCCGCTGCCGCCGGTCTACCGCGGGATCGCCAGGACGTGCTGAAAACCGTCGCGCTGATGGCGGTCTTGGAGCCGCTTCCCGGACTGGTGGCCGACATCGATACGGTCGCATGGTGTTTGGGGATCGGCGAGGCGGAGACTCAACCGGTTCTCGACGAACTCGTAGAGCGAAGCCTGATCTACCGCCGTTCGCATCGCGGCGACTACAGCCTCTGGTCGAGTTCGAGCGTCGATCTGTCGTACTGGCTGAATGAAGCCGGAACGAAGATACCCGCTCCCGAGAGACTCGAAGACGCCGGCGCCCTCATGAACTCATCCCGTCCGGCAGTCGCGCACCGGCACTATCATGAGACGGGGACTCTCAGGACATTCGAGGTTCGTTTGTGGACCAGCGAGACTGTCGCCCCGCGCCACGCCGACGGCATCATCCTGATCGCGCCGGTCTATCCCGGCGAGGACCGGCAGACCGTGCTCCGTAATGCCGCCGCCGTGGTCGCGGACGATCCGCTGGCGCTCGTCTGCGCTCGGACGGTTGCGCCCGACGATTTCAAGTGGGCGCACGAGTTCGCGCTGTGGGACTGGATACGGAACAACTGCGAAGAGCTCAGGCTCGACGAATTGGCGCGCGCGGAGGTCGGCGAACGCATTGCCGCCGCGGAACAGGCCATGACGCGCGCCACCGCGCTTCTCTCCTCGGTGAACGGCACTCGCGAAGAGGAATGGTGGTTGGACGGCAAGCCGATTGCGATCCCTGACGGTCTGAGCGCCCTTCTCAGCGATATCTGCGACAAGGCATACGACCAGGCGCCGATTCTCAGGAACGAACTCATAAACCGCACACGGTTGTCGTCAGCGGTCGCGAGCGCCCGAATACGCCTCCTGGGCCGCATGCTCACTTGCGCCGACCAGCCTGATCTGGGCATGGAGGGCGCCCCGCCGGAACGGACGATCCATCTTGCGCTGTTCCGCACATCCGGAGTTCATGGCGAGGAGGGGCACGGACGGTTCGGCTTCGGCCGCCCGGATCCTGGGGATCCGTGCCGGTGGCGACCCGTCTGGGACCGCATCGAGGAACGGCTCGACAGCGGCGAGGCGACCAGCTGCGCCGCGCTCATGGAGGATCTGGCGCGCCCGCCCTACGGCATGCGCGCCGGCCCCGCGTTGCTCGTGGTCGCGGCGTTCATTGTGGCGTCGAGGGACAACGTTGCCGTCATCGAGCGCAACAGTTTCCAACCGGATCTTACGGCGGCACATTTTATGCGGCTCGCCAAGTCACCGGGCAACTTCGCCCTCAAAACGCTGCAGGAGGGAACGCGACAGAGGGGCATTGTTCAGGCGCTCGCGACGCGCCTGAACGTGATTGGCGCCTGCCCGCCTACCGTCGCTGGGATACTGGAGCCACTGTTCGCATGGTACAACTCGCTGCCGCCCCATGCGTTGAAAACCCGCTCGGTCTCGAAGGTCGCGGTTGCGGTGCGCACGGCGCTGCGCAAGGCGTCCGACCCAGAACGGTTGTTTTTTCATGATCTGCCCCGGGCATGCAACGCTCTGGGGAACGACGGCCGTATCGATGTCGAACGCTTTGTCAGCGTTCTGGACAACGCGCTCCTCATGCTTGCGGAAGCCGAGCCGTCGCTTCGGCTGCGAGCGGCGGCTGCGGCATCGCACGCCTTCCGTGCGCGAGATATACGAGAGCTGCGTTGCCAGATTCGGAACGATTACGGGCCGCATCGCCTGAATCTCGTCGACTATCGGTTGCGGACCTTCGTCGAGCGCGCTATGGACGCGGAAGTCCCGGACGATCGATGGCTGGACGGAATCGCCAGCCATTTCACGGGCCGGCGACCGGATAATTGGGAGGACGGGACGCTCGACAGCTTCGGTTTCGAGATTCGGGTCGCGGCGGGAAATCTCGCAAGATGGCTTGCTCTGGCGCGGACCAAGCAGGCACGCGACACAGATTTAAAGAGCATTCACGTGGTCGGTATCGACGGGAGGGAGCAAGTCGTCGTCGTCCGACGCGAGAGGCCGAACCCGCATCTCGAAACCCGGCTAACCTGCATTATTCACGAAGGTCCAGATTCGACCGCCAAAGGGCGTGATCCGGCGCAGGAATGGGTCTCGGACATCGCCGCCTGCAAGCGGAGCCGGGGTTTGAGCAGCCGACCGGGGGGGCATGACGGACGCGAGGGTTGGGCAGCGACAGCCCCGCCGCGGAGCGGCCCATGCCGCCCAGGAAGCAGGTGGGCGCGGCGCAACGGGTGGGCTATCCGGCGCGCGCGCCCAGGGCGAGTGCGATGTGCCGCCACGCCTCGAGGTGCGGCGTCGAGCGCGGCAGATGCAGAACCACGCGGCGGACCGAGCGGACGACGTGGACCCCCAGCTTCAGCAGCCGGTCCCGCAGCCACGTCACCTGGCTGCGGGCACACGCAGTACGCGCCGCCCGCAATCGCAGTTCCTGCATGAGCACGTAGGCCGCGGCGGTCAGGAAGACGCGCAACTGGTTCGCCGAGAACAGACAGCAGCTCGTGCGGTCGATCTGCAGCCCATCGAGCAGTTCCTTGATCCGATTCTCGATGTCCCCGCGAGCACAGTAGACCTTCTCATAGATGAAGCGCGGCGTCTGCCGCAGATTCGTCACCACGAACCGCGGGTTGTCCCGCGGCTCGCGGTCTCCGAGGCGAACGACTTCGGCCTTGATCACGACCCGGCGCTCGTGGTCCCACGTGCGGGCGGCGTAGCGGGTGTCGGTATAGACGTGCGCGGTCTCGCCACCGACCTCGCTCTGCGCGCGGGCCACCTGCATGGCGGACTCCGCATGCCGCTGCAACACCGCGTTCTTCGCCATCGCCACGACGTAGTCGAGCCGGGGCTCCGCATCCAGGAAATCGAAGATCTCCGGGGTCGCAAAGCCCCCGTCGAGCCGGACGAGAAACCGCGCCCGCGGAAACGCCGCCCGCAACAGCGGGAGCAACCGACACAGCAGGCCGAGGGTCCCGTCGGCGGCCACTGCCTTCCCGGGCCGCAGCACCGCCGCGCACAGATACTGCTCCGCCTCGCGGTCGAAGCTCAGAAACCCCAGCATCGGCAGATAACACCAGCCGCCATAGTGCCCGTTGAAGAACGTGAACTGCTGGGCCCCGTGCGTCAGGTCGTCGGTCGGGTCCAGATCGATCGTGATCCGGCGCGCCCGCCCGTGCAGGCGGCGCCGATGACGCTCGATGACGCTCGCGGCCAACTCGCGCCCCATCCGGTAGAGCACGGTGCGGCGCGCGCCGTTCTCGAATCGCGAGATCGTGGGTTGCGACGCCAAGGGCGCGCCGGACACCGGGTCCCGCCCGAGCAACAGCTTGTGGATGGGGTCGTCGGCCAAGTGGTCGGCATCGTTGCCATCGGGATGACCGCACGCGATGCCGAAAACCCGCTGGCCGATCAGGTCCGCGAGCGTGTGCCGAATCTTCCCCGGTGCCCGTTTGTCGGCCAGACACCGGGCGAACGCCTTGACCAAGCCGTACACGCGCTCGGCCGCCTTGAGCAGGACGGCCCCGCCGTCGGAACTCGCGTGCTCCTGGTTGAACGTGGCGACGAGGGGCTTGTCGAACAGATCCGGAAACAGAACACTCTGTGGTATCGTGTCAGGTGTCACGCAGGGGCCTCCGTCGTGGCTAAACGTTTGTATACACTACGTTTGTACCACACGGAGGCCCTTGTGTCTCTCCCAAAACAACACCTTCACGCATAATCCGGGCTAAGTGCTGTGCGGGAGGCGCTTGGGAACGACCCGAACACGATGGAGGTACTTGGCCAGTTGCTTGCCGAGCACGCCGACGAGGATGCCGCGCAGCAGGAAAAGAAAAAGGTCGAACCAGCATGAGACACGTGCTCAGCCTGTCGGGGGGCAAGGACTCGGCGGCGCTCGCCATCTACATGCGCGACAGGGTGCCGGGAATGGAGTACATCTTCTCGGACACGCGCAAAGAACTGCCGGAGACTTACGAGTATCTGGAACGGGTCGAGGATTATCTGGGTAAACGGGTGAATCGGCTCAACGCGCAGTTGGGTTTCGATCACTGGTACGATGTCTATGGCGGGATGCTCCCTTCGAATCATCGACGGTGGTGCACCAAGATGCTCAAGCTCAAGCCGTTCGAGGCGTTCGTCGGCGACGATCCCGTGCTGAATTACGTAGGCCTGCGGGCGGATGAGAACCGGTCTGGCTATATCAGCCACAAACCGAACATTACACCCGTCTATCCGTTCCAGCAGGACGGCCTGAAGCTCGACGACATCGAGGAAATCCTCCGGTCGTCGGGAGTCGGGATGCCACCCTACACAGCCTGGGGCCGGTCCCGGTCGGGCTGTTTCTTCTGCTTTTATCAGCAGAAGATAGAATGGGTGCGGTTGAAGGAACGCCATCCCGACCTGTTCGAAGCGGCCAAGGCATATGAAAAGCCTTTCGAGGATACCGGTAACACCTTCACCTGGAGCGAGCGGGAGTCACTATCGGAGCTTGAACGGCCTGAGCGTATCCAGGCGATCAAGGACGAGCATGCCCGGCGCCAAGTGGCGAAGGAGGCAAGCGGTGCAAACCTCACGCTTGCCGCCGTCTATCGTCGTCGACAGATCCAGGACGATCCTCAGGACGATTCATGCTTGATCTGTACGCTGTGAGGCCGCGATCGTGAGTTTCAAATTCGCGGCGCGCACAATTCTGGAACTGGGGAAAGAACTGATCAGTTCGGATGAAGTAGCACTCTACGAACTGATCAAGAACGCGGTCGACGCAAAGTCGCCCCGTGTCGAAATCGCCGTGAACATCCAGCTTCGGCGTTCCGACTACGGAGAAGCGGTCGCTCGCATTACCGAGGAAGGTCAGAGTCCATCGGAAGTCGTGGATTTCATCCGCGGAGCATTGATCGATTCTGAAAGCGCCGCTTCCACCGAGCTGCTGGCCGATCTCCGCAAGGTCACCGGGGGCAATGACTTCCTGAAGAGGTTGAAGACGTTTCACGACCGCCTCAACTACATCGAGGTGCGGGATACGGGACATGGAATGAGCTTCGATGAGCTTACTGATGTCTTCCTCCGGATCGGAACCCACTCCCGGCGCAACGAGAATCTGGCTGGAGCCAGAAACCTGGGGGACAAGGGAATCGGCCGCCTCTCCGCCATGCGGTTGGGCGACTATCTGGGCATCAAGACGTCCAAGAGCGGGGAACAGTACTGGAACCTGCTCGACATCGATTGGACCCGGTTTTCACACGACGAGGACATCGACGCGGATGACATCGCTATCGAGCCGGAGATCGGGGATGAAAAGGCAGAAATCGGAGAGCACGGGACGACAATCCGCATTTCTGCCCTGGGAGGAGATTGGGACGCCATCCGTTTCGCCGACCTTCTCCAAGGCCGGATCGCGCGGATGGTGGATCCTTTCGTACCCGGCAGCGCGAATCGCCTGATCGTCGCGAGGCATAACGGCAAGAGAGTGCAGGTGCCTTCGATTCCCGAAGCGCTCCTTCGGGCGGCGCACGCCGTGTGCCATGTGAGTTTCCGGATGGACGGTGACACGCCGAGTCTCAATGGTGAGATCCATTACCGGCACCGGCAGCGGAAGCGCCGGATTAATGCCCAGGGAGCCGACGTGTACTCCCTGGCCCAGGAGGCCGTGAAGCGTCGGGCCAAACGGGGACACGCCGCTTTCAAACTAGTCGCGGTGCGACCCTCTGCGTTTAGCCGTCTGGGTGACTTTATCTGCGACATCTACTGGTACAACCGGAAGGCTGTTGCCGCGATTGAAGGCTTGACGGGCGACATGGCCGATACCCGCGTAGAGATCTCCAACTGGAGCGGCGGACCGATGCTCTATCGGTACGGCTTTCGCATCCTGCCCTATGGCGACCCCGACGATGACTGGCTCGCGCTCGATGAGATCGCTTTCGGGGAAAAGGGATTCAAGCTCAATCGTCAACAGGTGATCGGACGAGTGCTCATTGAAAGCCCCCACAATACTCTGGGTGAAAAGACAGATCGCGAAGGACTGGTCGGCTCAGATACTTTCAACGCTCTGCGCAAAATCCTGACGTGGGTCGTGCACACCGAAATGAGAGGGTTGATAAACGAGGCTGATAAAATAGAACTCATGGAGCGACGAGAGGCCGCAAAGGACACGAATGCCGTGTCCAAAGCGCGGGACCGCGTCGACGCCGTGTTGGCGCGTCTGCGTAAACGGATGGGTAACGTCGCGACCATCGAGATCGAAGACATGTCTCGAAGTGTCGCGAGACTCGCTGAGCAGTCACAGGCCCTCATCGAGCGCATAGAAGCCGTGATCGACGAGGCCGACGAGGAGCGTGAGAAGTTTGTTTACCTGGCTGGTATAGGCCTGATGACGGAGTTCATCTTTCACGAGCTTGAGCGCGCCGTCTCCTACACGATGGACGTGCTTGCGCGTGGAGGGCTTACAAATGCGACAATAGGGTCTCTAAGCGACCAACTGAAGACCCTCCATAAGAGAATCGCCGCGTTCGACGAAATGACCGGGGAAAAGCGGCAAAGAAAGTCGAGTTTCGACCTGGGTGAATTAGTAATAAGCGTTTTGGATAACCACGCGCGGGAACTTGAGAGACACGACATCCTTACTGACTTCGAGAGGCCATCACATCCTCTGATAGTAAAAGCCGTGCGGGGGATGGTGATCCAGATACTGGAAAACCTGGTCGTAAACGCGTTATACTGGCTTAAGCAACAGAAGCGGTTTGAGACGGAATTCACACCTCGCCTGAAAGTGGCTATCGATACGGCAAGCAGAAGGCTGACCGTCGAGGACAATGGGCCGGGCGTCATCGAAGATCGACGTGAGGAGATATTCCAACCGTTCGTCACAACGAAACCGACCGGCCAAGGCCGGGGACTGGGTCTTTACATATCTCGCGATATGGCCGAGTATCATGGCTGGAAGCTATACATGGACGATGCGGCCGCGCGGGTGCGTGAAGGACGACTGAATACGTTTGTGCTTGACATGGGGTCGCAATGAACCACGAAACAAGAATAGTCGACGCTTTCAAGTCCAACGCGATCACAAGGACACTTCTGATCGATGACGCTTATGATCCGCCGAGCTTTAGTACGGAGATTGTAGCCGCTTTGGCGGATTTTTTGGCGAGCGGGGATGGTAAGGAAGCCTGCAGTGAATGCGGCGTGGGACTTGAAAGACTCGAAGCTGCAGCCGCTGCGGCGGATGCCGGAGATAGCGATAACAGCGAGTTGATAGCGACCTATCATACTATCTATGCGGCGTTCGCTCGGACAGGAAACAAGAAATTCGGAGTCTCCTCAAATGCGTGTGGGTAGAGGCGGCGCCAGTTCTATGCCTCCACAGCAGAGGAACAGCATCGAGATCAACGCGCCGGGCGAGTGGAAGCCATAGGCGCGACGCGCGATCACCCGCAGCTTGTTGTTGATGCCCTCCACCGGACCGTTCGTCATCTTCGTGTCCACGTACGCCAGGATGCCTTCAGCGTGTTTCCGAATCGTACGCCCCAGCTTCACGAACGGCGTCAGGCGGGACCGCGCAGCCCACTCCAGCCACTCATCGAGCAGCGCCGGCGCATCCTCTGGTGTCGCCTGCCCCAGGATCGTCGCCAGGTACTCCTTCAGTTCGTAGGCCCGGTCCAGCGCCCGGTTCTTACGACGCAACGTCTCCAGACGCCGGGCCTCACCAGGCCTCAGCCGCGCCGGGTGCTTCAGCAACGCATAGCGCGTCCCCTTGAGCGCCTTCGCATCCTCCGGCTCCGAGGCCAGCCGCCGCTGCTCCGAACGCCGCACCTCGTCAACCGCATCCGCCGCAAGCCGTTCAACGTGAAACCGGTCGAACACCACCCGCGCGTGCGGAACCCACGCCCGTAGCGCCTTCTGCCAGCTCGACGCCAAGTCCGCCGTCACCAACTCGATCCGCGCACAGCCACCAGGTCCCAACTGCTCGAAGAAGGCCCCCAGCGTCTCCGCGCTGCGCCCCCGCCCCGCCCAAACCACCCGACGCTCGTCATGGTCAACCACGATCGTCAGGTAGCGGTGACGCTTCCGGTAGCTGAACTCATCGACGCCGATTCGTCTCAGCTTGGCGAACCGAGCCCCGTCCAGCCGCCGCGCCACAACCCGTTCCACGATGCTGCCCACCGTCACCCACGATATCCCCAGCAGGCGGCTCACCGCCGTCCGGTCCGTCACCTGCGCCAGATACGCCGCCAATTCCTCGAACCCCGACGTGAACACACTGCTGCCGCTCGCCCACGGCACCTGCTCCACCTTCACCCCGCGGCAACGCCGGCACGACACCCGCCACGGCGCATACCGCAGCCACGCCGGCATGCGGCCCCAGGACAGATGCCGCCACTCGCGCACCGGCTGCCGGTCATACCGCGGCGACCGCTTCCCGCAGGTCCCGCACCGGGCACGCCGCCACGACGGCTCCACCGACACCGTCAACGGACCGTCGGCGGCCATTTCAACCTGCTTGACGTACATCTGCGTGACACCCAACAGCCGCCGTAGTAACGTAGTCAGACGCATGGGGCTCTCCTCCTCGCGGGTCGTGGTAGTACACGCCCATGAGACCAGGAAGTCCCTTGCGTTTTCAACCGCTTCCGCCCAGCGAGACGCCGCACGCGGCCCCCGACAACCCCTTCGCCCCGCCCAACGGGCGTCCACGGCCGGCGCCGGGCCCCGAGGTGGCCGTGGGGCAATCAGCCAGCGTCTATCCCCAAACCGCCAGTCGTCGCGCTTTTTCGCGTTGTCGTGGAGGGCCGGGACGCCCCCGTCCAGGCCGGGCCGCAAGGCCCATATCTGCTGCTTGAGCGGAGGGACGGACGGTGTGTCACCCGAAGGGCCGTAGCGCAGCGAAGGACGCGCGTAGCGCGTTGACACGCCGGCCGGCCCGCAGCTACTCCGCTCCGAACTACCCCCGGCCACGGTGCGCCACGCCCGCCGCCGGTCAGGTGAACGCCATGAGCGGTCAATTCCGAGGCCGCCCGCGCTGCCAGCATCCCTCGCCGACCCGCCGATCGCGCCTCAACCTACCCACACCCGTTTGAGGAGAGCCGAAATTCGATCCAGACGGGCGGTTTGATGCGACTAGGGGAACTGGGCTTGCGGTACTGCGACCGCTCCAATTACTTCTTTCCAAATGCGGTGACAATGTCGATGTGCGTTTGGCGGGCCCAGAAGATGGCGTGCGTATCCACGATGAGTTCGAACCACAGGTGCTTTTTCTTGATTACTATCTAGATGAAGGTGTCTCTCCAGCAAGCGATGTAGGTAGCGGTCTTATGGCTAAAGCACGAAGGGCCTCCCTAGCGTTGCTCAGAGAGATTGTCACCGGGGCCGAAGATCGCGAGATTCCGGCGATTGTACTCATGTCATCGCGCGATATCAATGATGTGGGAAAATATAGACATCAAGCCGGCGATCGCAAAATTATGTCCCTCCGTTTTTTGTTTTTGAAGAAGGAGACTGTGCGCCAGGAGGGCGGGTCTATTGTCATAGAACACGCGGCGGCTGACACCTTGTTGGATATTAACCTGCATTATTCACGAAGGTCTAGATTCGACCGCCAAAGGGCGTGATCCGGCGCAGGAATGGGTCTCGGACATCGCCGCCTGCAAGCGGAGCCGGGGTTTGAGCAGCCGACCGGGGGGGCATGACGGACGCGAGGGTTGGGCAGCGACAGCCCCGCCGTCGGAGCGGCCCATGCCGCCCAGGAAGCAGGTGGGCGCGGCGCAACGGGTGGGCTATCCGGCGCGCGCGCCCAGGGCGAGTGCGATGTGCCGCCACGCCTCGAGGTGCGGCGTCGAGCGCGGCAGATGCAGAACCACGCGGCGGACCGAGCGGACGACGTGGACCCCCAGCTTCAGCAGCCGGTCCCGCAGCCACGTCACCTGGCTGCGGGCACACGCAGTACGCGCCGCCCGCAATCGCAGTTCCTGCATGAGCACGTAGGCCGCGGCGGTCAGGAAGACGCGCAACTGGTTCGCCGAGAACAGACAGCAGCTCGTGCGGTCGATCTGCAGCCCATCGAGCAGTTCCTTGATCCGATTCTCGATGTCCCCGCGAGCACAGTAGACCTTCTCATAGATGAAGCGCGGCGTCTGCCGCAGATTCGTCACCACGAACCGCGGGTTGTCCCGCGGCTCGCGGTCTCCGAGGCGAACGACTTCGGCCTTGATCACGACCCGGCGCTCGTGGTCCCACGTGCGGGCGGCGTAGCGGGTGTCGGTATAGACGTGCGCGGTCTCGCCACCGACCTCGCTCTGCGCGCGGGCCACCTGCATGGCGGACTCCGCATGCCGCTGCAACACCGCGTTCTTCGCCATCGCCACGACGTAGTCGAGCCGGGGCTCCGCATCCAGGAAATCGAAGATCTCCGGGGTCGCAAAGCCCCCGTCGAGCCGGACGAGAAACCGCGCCCGCGGAAACGCCGCCCGCAACAGCGGGAGCAACCGACACAGCAGGCCGAGGGTCCCGTCGGCGGCCACTGCCTTCCCGGGCCGCAGCACCGCCGCGCACAGATACTGCTCCGCCTCGCGGTCGAAGCTCAGAAACCCCAGCATCGGCAGATAACACCAGCCGCCATAGTGCCCGTTGAAGAACGTGAGCTGCTGGGCCCCGTGCGTCAGGTCGTCGGTCGGGTCCAGATCGATCGTGATCCGGCGCGCCCGCCCGTGCAGGCGGCGCCGATGACGCTCGATGACGCTCGCGGCCAACTCGCGCCCCATCCGGTAGAGCACGGTGCGGCTCACCCCGTTCTCGAACCGCGAGATCGTGGGTTGCGACGCCAAGGGCGCGCCGGACACCGGGTCCCGCCCGAGCAACAGCTTGTGGATGGGGTCGTCGGCCAAGTGGTCGGCATCGTTGCCATCGGGATGACCGCACGCGATGCCGAAAACCCGCTGGCCGATCAGGTCCGCGAGCGTGTGCCGAATCTTCCCCGGTGCGCGTTTGTCGGCCAGACACCGGGCGAACGCCTTGACCAAGCCGTACACGCGCTCGGCCGCCTTGAGCAGGACGGCCCCGCCGTCGGAACTCGCGTGCTCCTGGTTGAACGTGGCGACGAGGGGCTTGTCGAACAGATCCGGAAACAGAACACTCTGTGGTATCGTGTCAGGTGTCACGCAGGGGCCTCCGTCGTGGCTAAACGTTTGTATACACTACGTTTGTACCACACGGAGGCCCTTGTGTCTCTCCCAAAACAACACCTTCACGCATAATCCGGGTTAGTCAAGGTTACCTCTTTGGAAAATTTCTTCAACGCGCCCTTTTTGAGTGGAAAAAGGGCGCGGAGTCAGCATTGGAACATTTGCTGAAGATGATAGGGGGACTTCAGGCCAAAGATTTCGCCTACCTTATTCGCTTCAGACTACAGGAGGATGGTCAGGCTTTCAGCGAGTACCTGGAGTGGTTCTTGGGGGAGTGCTTGAAGGGGTTCATCGCTGAGAAGGTCCCGTGGGACCATGCCGCGTTTGGGGAGTTGAGCAAGCCAGAAGGGGTCGGAAAATCGATCGAGGGCGCGTTCGATGGTCCATCGGTAAACATTGCCGAGTTGTTTCATCATGTGAGAGTGGAGCGTCGTGGCATCCACTCTCCTGGGGGATATCGACTCGGCGATCTCTATGCGCAACCAAAAGGGTCCGGTGTCCGAGCGGTCATAACACCTGACTGTGATCTTGTTGAGCGCAAAGGACAGACGAAAGCAAGAAACGTCCTGACGATGGAGGGCGAGCTTAACACGTTTGACAAGAGTTCGGCCGTTGCAGATGATTTGGTCCTTCGCAACGGCAAACCGTACAGCGTACGATGGAAGCCCAAGGATCTGGAGATGTTTCCTGTCAGCGGCGCAGAGGCGTTGCATAACAACAAGAGATTTCAGTTGTTGGGCACGTTGCGCCCGCTCTATGCGCAAGAGATGCAACGCCGTGCCCTGACCGATCTGTCGCGCATCGGGCTACCTGTGGCGCCGGCGATGGGGATTGACGCGGCTGCCGAAGTGTGGGTCCGAAAAGCGACTGGCAATGACACCTTGGTCCGTATTGCAGTGAGTGCTCCGGCGATTGCGACCATAATTCCTTCACGAACAGGAGAAATGGAGAGGCGTGGACATCGCGTGCTTCTGCGGAGACGCTTTCTTAGCGAGATGTTTGAGCGTTTGCACGAACTAGACCGAAGCGAAATGCACGACGGTGATGTAGAGAATCTGAATAGGATCTTGAGGGGCAAGTCGTCGGACAGGCTCTATGAGGGAGTTCTTGGAATCGGCCGGTTTACAGCGGAGCCTAAGTTTGGCATGGGCTTCATATTGGGCAACGAACCAAGTCGGAAGCAGGATGCAGCGTGGTTGCAAATCGTGCTGAAGACTTCTACGGAATACACGGAAGAGCTTGAAACGGTTGACCCACTGGCTTGACGTACAGGAGTGTAGTCTCATCGTGAGAGATTATTCAAGGACTGGGGATCCGGGGTTGGCAGGCGGGGAAGAAGTCTAGTAGTATTTGCCGTGGTAGCTTCCTTATCCGGCGAAATCCAAAAATAAGTACGTGCGCAATTCTCGAGAGGGATACGCCATAAGTGCGTGGTGCGACCGCAACGGCCTCCGACCAAGGCAGGATCCCCACGATGCCCGCATTCGGGAACAAGAACGAGAGATCGAACGGCTGCGCGAGGAGTTGACGCGGGTCGAGCGCGACCGCGACCGGTGGAAGCACCGCAGCGACCGCCTCAAGAAGCAAGTCAACCCAGCGCGGCGAGCAGAATTTCGACAAGCAGGTCGCTTCGCAAGGACCGGCGCAGGGCGCCGCGGGCGTCCAGGCCGGCGCTTGGGCGCGGAGTACGGCCGGCAGGCGAGTCATCGGCGATCGGGCCGAGTTGACAGGCTCACCGAGCCGCCAGGGCTGCGGCGTGTCCAGACTGTGTCGGCGCCTCCGGGCGCGCCAACCCCATGGTTACCGCCACCGAGATCCCAAACCTCTGGGAAGCCGAGCTGCGGGAAGAGGCCGAACGGCTGGACGAGCCCGAACCCGAGCCCTGGGAGGAGCTGGCGTACATGCGCTGGCACCTCCTCCGGACGAGGATCCCGGTGATCAGGCCGGACCCGGAACGGACATGGCTGTGGAGCGACCTTCACCTGGGAGACGAGACGTTCGCCCTGCTGAAGCGTCGACCATTCCCGACAACCGAAGACATGGACCGGGAGCTGCTGGCCAGCTGGCGGGCGACAGTCCGACCGGACGACCTGATCATCTGCCTAGGCGACGTCGCCGTAGCGAGCTTCTGGACTGATCCGGAGCACGTGAACGACGTGAGGAGCTGCCCGGGCCGGCGGGTCCTCATCAGGGGGAACCACGATGTGCGGCAGCGCGAGCAGCTGCAGGCGGTAGGCTTCACCGCCCAGTACTGGGCGGTGATCCTCGACACCAATCCCCCGGCGGCCGTCACACACCTTCCGCTCCGTCGGCGGCCCGTGCCGGCGGTCAACATCCACGGACACCTGCACGGCGAGGACGACGCCACCGAACGACACGCAAACGTCACCGTCGAACGCACCGGCTACAAGCCGGTCCGGCTCGACGAAGTGCTGGAACGGGTGAGAAGACCACTGCCGACCGGTAAATGACGAACCGGAGGACGGCACGCCGGTCCACCCCAGCCAGACCGGGGATCGACCCAGAACGTCCGAGACGACGACCGGTGCCTCGGAAACAGTCCGCCGGCGGTGATCAACCGACCGACCCCGCCGCGGCGGGGATGAACGAAGCGCGGCAATGTCTCATCGCGCTCGGAACCACCGCAAAGCCTTCTCAGCCGTGTGGTGGTCAACGCCGAAGTGAAGGCTGATCGCCCTCACGCTGACGCCCGCAGCGCGCATCTGCGTCGCGTCAGCGGCGATGCGCCGGGCAGCCGTCCGACCACAACGAGGCTCACGTCGAACGACGAACGCGCAAGAGTGCGAATGTTTTCCTGCCGGGTCCCCGCGCGCAGGGTACGGCGCTACGTCGCGGCTGAGGACGTCGAGACGCGCTATCATGATCCCCGCGATCACCGGGCAACGGGAGAAGTACCGACGTGACCAGCACGCAACCCGTCGTCAAGTTCACCTACGAGGACTACCTCACCACACCGGCGGACGAGCGCTACGAGCTGCTGGACGGTGATCTGATCATGGTTCCCGCCCCGAATCTGAAGCACCAGAAGGTGCAGCGCCGCCTGGGCCAAAGGCTGAGCCAGTTCATCGAAGAACACGACCTGGGGGAGTTCTTCTACGCCCCCTGCGACGTGTTCCTGTCCGACAGCAACGTCGTCCAGCCGGACCTCCTGTTCGTCTCCCGAGAGCGCGAGCATCTGCTGAGCGACGGCGAGAAGGTGCGGGGTGCGCCCGATCTCGTGGTCGAAATCCTGTCTCCATCGACCGCGGACAAAGACCGGGGCTCCAAGCGCGAACTCTACGGCAGACACGGGGTGGCGGAGTACTGGTTGGTCGACCCGATCGGGGAAACCGTCTCGATCCATCGCCAACGCGGGGGCGTACTGGCAGCCACCGACACCTTCAGCCGGGGACAGACGCTACGCTCGCCGCTCCTCGCCGGCCTTGAACTCCGCCTGGACGACGTCTTCTCGTCTTGAGGCCGAGTGCCGCAGTTCGTGCGGGTCGGCGACCACGTCGTCAACACCGGGTGTACCGAGGGCAACAACATCAAGCGGAAGAACCGTCACGCGGGGACGGGCGGGAAGAGGAAATGTCAGAACTGTCAACGGCTACAGCGGGGAACGCCGCCGAGAAGGTCATCTCCCAGTAGGGGCCGTTGAGCTCGCCATCCGTGTAGTCCCACGCGCGTCTGAGCGACGCAACTGGCCAACCGTGGTCCATGGCGACGCCGAGGGCGTGAAAGCCGGCTGCCGGCTGACCGTGAAACCGCACGGTGGGCTCATGAAACGCATGCCCAAATCCGCCCTCGCACGACTCGAATGTTTCGATGCCCGCTGCCTGAAGACGGGCGACGGGCTCAGCAATTCCGGGATCGATATCCCCATCACGGCGTAGCGGCGATTCAGTGGACATGGCAAGCTCCAGTGTTGCCGAGCTCCCGAAAATGACGTTTTCTGCGCGGTCATCGACGGCGCTCACGGCTGACCGCCGTTGACGGATGCCCGTTTGCGGGACGGACGTTTGCGGCCACGCTGCTGATGGGTGAGCTCGGCCTCGCGGCGGCGATAGCTCTGGCCCTCGATGACGAGTATCTCGGCGTGATGGGTCAGGCGGTCGATCAGGGCGACGGCGCAGGAGGCGTTGGGGAAGACGGTGTCCCAGCGCTTGAAGGGCAGGTTGGTGGTGATCAGCAGGGAGCGGTGCTCGTAGCGGCGGCTGACGAGCTGGAAGATGAGGTCGGCGGCGCGTGCGTCGTAGGCGAGGTAGCCGACCTCGTCGATCGCGACCAGCGCGGGCCGGGTGTAGTGCTTGAGGCGTCGCTCGAGGGCGCGGGCGGTCTCCTGCCCGCTGAGGTCGAGCAGGAGGTCGGCGGCGGTGGTGAAGAGGGCGGAGTGCCCGGCGAGGATGGCTTGGTGGGCGATGTTCTTGGCGAGCATGGTCTTGCCGAGACCCTGGGCGCCGACGAGGATGACGTTCTCGCCGCGGGCGAGGAAGTCGAGGGTGAGGATGCGTTCGAGTGCTGGCCGGTCGAGGGTGGTGGGCCAGTTCCAGTCCCAGTCGGCGAGGGGCTTGAAGCGTCCCAGCCGGGCGCTGGCGAGTCGGCGCTCGACGCTGCGGCGCTGTCGTTCTTCGAGCTCGGCGGCGGCGATGTGTTCGAGCAGCGCGGTCGTACTCCATCGCTTGCGGGTGGCGGCGGCGATGAGGTCGTTGAGGTCTTCGGCGGTGCGGTTGAGTCCGAGGCGTCGGAGGTCAGTCGCCAGCGTCGTCGGGGTCGTGTTGTCCGAGGTCATCGTAGGTCTCCAGGTCGTGGGGCCGGACGTCGACGTCCCGCAGTCCGGGTCGGTCGGGCAACGTGAGGCGGAGGGGCGGTCTCAGTCCGCGCCGCCGCCGCCGGGTTTCGAGGATGTGGGTGATGGAGCCGGCGCCGAGGGCGTCCCGTCGGAGGGCGTCTTCGACGGCGGCGGCGAGCTCTTGCGGCCCGTAGTCGTCGAGGAGGGCGAGCAGCCTGGTGGCGTTCGGGCGCAGGGGTTCTCCGCGCTGTGCGAGCCGCTCGAAGAGGGTGGCGGTGGCGGGTACGGCGGTTCGGAGTCGGTCGCGGGTGGTGTGGACGTTGGCTTGGCGTGTGGCGGCAAGCAGCCCTTCCAGATGGGCGGGGTCTTCGACGGCCTGTCCGGTGTCGTAGCTGCGTCGGTGGCGGGCGAGTTCGACCTGTTGGTCGAGGATGCGGACGCGGGTGTCGCTGGCGAGGAGGGTGAGGGGCTTTCGGACGTGGGTGTGGGGGATGGAGTAGAGATTGCGGTCGAAGCGGACGTAGGGGGTCTTTCCGGAGCGGACGGCGCGGACGAGCTCGGTCTCGAAGGGATGGGCGGGGAGCGGCAGCAGTCGGGGCCGCTCGTCGGCCCAGGCGTCGGCGACGGTGCGGTCGGGCTGTTCGGGGTGGCGGCGCCGGTGGGCGACCTCGTCGCGCCAGCGTCGGAACTGGGCGTTGAGGTCGTCGAGGTCTCGGAAGGGCCTGGCGGCGAAGAAGGCGTGCCGCAGGTATTGGATCTGGCGTTCGACCTTCCCCTTTTCGTTGCCCCGTCCTGGCGTGCAGGGTTGGGGGGCGAAGTGGTAGTGGCCGGCGAGTTCGAGCAGTCGGGGGTGGAACTGGACGGCGGCGCCGCGGCGGTCGAGGACGGCGGTTCGGAGGTTGTCGTAGACGAGGGTGCGGGCGACGCCGCCCAGGGCCTTGAAGGCTTCGACGTGTCCGCGGAGGAAGCTTTCAAGGGTCTGGTCGAGGGTGAAGAGGGCGGCCATGGCGCGGGAGTGGCCGAGGACCATGACGAATCCGGAGACGGCGCGGTCGCCGCGGCCGATGCGGACCTTGCCGAAGGAGCCCCAGTCGACTTGAGCCTGCTCGCCGCTCAGCGTAACGACCCGTCTGTAGGCGGTGCGGGCGGTTTCGGGCCTCAGGCGGCCGACGAGGCGGCGAACCTGGATGACCGAGCCGGGGTAGCCGCGCTGTCGGACCATCTCGTGGATGCGGGTGGCGCGCAGAGTGGGGTACTGGGCCAGGGTGTCGCGGATGAACGGCAGGTAGGGGTCGAGGGCGCTGGGCCGGCACGCGCCGCGGCGGACGCCGACCGACTCGCCCTCGACGGCGGCGCGGACGGTCTCACGGTGGAGGCCGAGTTGGGCCGCGATGGTGCCCATCTTCCAGTGCTCGCCGTAGTAGAGGCGCCGGATCTCGGCGCGCTGCGCGGGCGTGATCATCGTCCCTCCTCCTCCGACCGCGGCCGGGCTCCGGCATCGGGACCAGCCACCGGCTCTGCCGGCCGCAGACCACACACCGCGTGGGCGCGGGCGCGGGAACCGGGGCGGGTTCCGGGACGGGGAGTCTGTCCGACGGCCGGGGGGCGGGGGAAGTGTGATCCGTCACGCGGCGCCGGGCGCGGTAGGCGCGTTGCCGGTCGCGGTGGTCGAGGCGCCCTTCGGGACTGCGCTGATGGAGGGCCCGGGCGGCCCGGACCGCCCGGCGGCGGGCGGCCGCCCGGCACCGCGGCGTGCAGTAGGCATGGCCGCGGTCACACGCCGCGCAGATGGCGAAGGGTCGGCCGCACTGACGACAGGTCTTCTGCCGGAGGGGCTGGTCCACGGCGTCGGAGCGCGCGGGGCGGTCTCCGACTGGACAACGGGCCTGAACCGTGGCAAAACAGCGGGGACCGGCCCGGTCTGTCGGAGCTCGGGGCGGTCACGAGGGTCCGGTCGGCACAACCGGGCCCTCACCCCACGCCTGAGTCCGCTCTCTACGCTACCCGAACGCCGTGCCGACCGCCAGCGCCGGGGCCGTGGACGCCGCCGCCCCCCATGGACGCAAAGAACGCGTCCACAGGGAGCTTGGAAACCGCGAAGAACGCGGTTCCCACAGCGCCCACAGCCGTCATCTTCCTCTCGATCAAGATCTGCACGAAAAGACCGGGGGCGAAGCCGGGCGAGTCGACAAGTGTCGAGAATTCGTCAGTTCTTCGCGACTCTTGACATCCAGAGACTTCGAAGCTTATCAACCCGCGGCACAGCCAGGTGGGAGGACGGCTGTCGGTGCGGCCGTTGGCCGAAGTCCCTGCGGTGCGTTCGATCAGCCACGGGTCGACCGCGGGCCGGTCGGCAGGGATCTGACAAGCGCATCCCCCTCAGCGTCGAACCACGACGGACAGCGGAGCCGAAAGCGCAGTGTCGGGACGCGCGCCCGCAGGCAGCGAACGGAGGAGGGCCGCCAAGTGAGGCGTCCGTCTGGAAGGCCGTCGCAAGCTCGGCCAAGGGCAGCGCCTCCGCGTCTGCTCCGCTCCACATGACCACCATTCTACTGACACCAGCGCGAACGCACCCCGCGAGCGCGGGAGCAAACCCGGACCGACGCGAGTGGTCCAACCAGCCATGAACGAGTTCGAGCTTCAACGGCTCTACGAGGCGCAACTGGGCGCCCAGGTCGCGGACACGGACATTCCCGCCCAGGACCGGAACGCCGCCGCTGCCGTGCTGGCCGCATCCAGGCGGCTGCTCGGCGCGATGCTGCGCCCGCTGGACGAACACCGGACGTGGGTGTTCTCCGACCCGCACTTCGAAGACGAGAAGGCAGGCGCGGTCTTCAACCTGACGGCGGTCCCAATCAGCCAACAGGACGCCGAAACGCTGAAGCACCACATCCGAACGGGGCCGCACGCCGACTCCAAGCTCGCTCAAGCCGCCATGGGCGGGAACCCCGAAGCAGACCAAGCCGACATCAACGCACTCGTCGGCCGAAAGGCGACACTGTCGGGGTCGGCGCTCCCGAGCGGTCCGCCCCCGCCGGGCACCCGGTGCGCCGAAATCGCGATAGGAGAGAACGGCAGGGTGTACATCCCCTGACAGATCTACCAACCGGACCTCCGGCGGCACCCGTGCCGGCGATCTCGGACGACGGGACGTCCGCCGGCAGCCCGCACGGTCCGCTACTCGGGCAGGATGACGCCCATCTTCCGGAACGCGTTGCGGACGGTGGATTCAGCCGACCGACCGGACCGGCCGGGCAAATGGGAGAACGGTGCGGCGCGGCCGGGGCAAGCCAGCCACAGCTCGCGGTGAAGAACGCCGCCGCTCCGCACGAGGTCCGCGCGGAGCTTGGTCAACCAAGCGTCGAGCCGGGCGGCGGGATCATCGTTCGGGGCGATCTCGAAGATCCAACCCGGGAACTTCTCCGCGTCTCCATCCGGCGTCAGACGGCGCTCGATCTCAACGATGTACAGGGCGCGACAGTCGCTGGAGGCGGTATCGTCCGCGACGACGACGCGGACGACCAGGAGGGCTCGGAACCCCACACCGCCGCGGGGGGCGCAGTCCACAGGGGTCCCGCCGGTCCCCAGGGCGGACGCCGGCGGAGCGAGGGACACGAGGCTCGGGGACCGCGAGAACACGAAGCCCCGCGAGGGGTGGTACCAGTAGAGGGAAAGGATCCGTTCCGGATAGCGTCTACGGAGGTCGCGCAAGACATCCCAGACGTCTCGGAGCATACTCCGGAGGGGCGCACCGACGACCGCCGACTCGACGCCCCGCCCCGAACCTGACGGCTCCGCCGTCGAAGCGACGGCTTCGGCGTCCCTGCGAGGAGCCGACTCGGCCAACCCCGCCCCGGACGACTCCGACAGCACCTCGTCGACCAACTGAGACACGCCCAGAACGTCGAAGGGCTGATCAGGGAGCGGGAGGTGGGAGGATCCGCGATCCGGATATCGGTCACGGTCGAACGCGACAAGCCGCGACCGCCGTCTCGACGATGCCGCGTCGGCACCGCCGGACCGGCCGGGCCGGTCCGGCGCGGGACGACCGCGCTCCGGCACGACACGCGGCCCTTCGGGGTTGGTGCCGCCATCAAGGCGCAGAGCGAGGAAACCGCCATCGGGAAGCCGGAATCCGCTGACACGCAGGACGGCCGGACCCGAGAACCACGGCTCGACTTTCAGGTAAACACCTCCACGACGCGTGGAGGCCATCGACGGGTGGGCCCTTTCCATCTGGCGGTACAGTCCACGGGCGCGGCGCTGGGTCAGCGGGGAATAGCGCAGATACGCAAGGAAGACCGCATCAGCTGCCATTAGGCGACGTTTGCTCCAGCCGAACGAGGCCCGCCACTCATCCGGCGTCGGTTCGGACCCCGGAGCCGGGGGTTCGGCACCGATCAGACACTCCGTCGCCCACTTCCACGGATAGGCCAACAAAACGCGCTTGATCTCCTGCGAGCGACCGTAGAACCGACTCAGGAACTCCATGCAAGGAATCCACAGGCATCCGCCATCAGTAACCGGGAAGGCCAAGGCCCGGCCCCCGAGGCTCACGCCCGCGAACCAGGACGGCAGACCGACGGTCTGGCCCTCAAGTTCGGTCGAACTCTTGAGGCTCTCCTCAAACGGGTGTGGGTGGGTTGAGGCGCGATCGGCGGGTCGGCGAGGGGTGCTGGCAGCGCGGGTGGCCTCGGAATTGACCGCTCATGGCGTTCACCTGACCGGCGGCGGGCGGGGCGCACCGTGGCCGGGGGTAGGTCGGAGCGGAGTAGCTGCGGGCCGGCCGGCGTGTCAACGCGCTACGCGCGTCCTTCGCTGCGCTACGGCCCTTCGGGTGACACACCGTCCGTCCCTCCGCTCAAGCAGCAGATATGGGCCTTGCGGCCCGGCCTGGACGGGGGCGTCCCGGCCCTCCACGACAACGCGAAAAAGCGCGACGACTGGCGGTTTGGGGATAGACGCTGGCTGATTGCCCCACGGCCACCTCGGGGCCCGGCGCCGGCCGTGGACGCCCGTTGGGCGGGGCGAAGGGGTTGTCGGGGCCGCGTGCGTCGTCTCGCTGGGCGGAAGCGGTTGCAAACGCAAGGGGCTTCCTGGTCTCATGGGCGTGTACCACCACGACCCGCGAGGAGGAGAGCCCCATGCGTCTGACTACGTTACTACGGCGGCTGTTGGGTGTCACCCAGATGTACGTCAAGCAGGTTGAAATGGCCGCCGACGGTCCGTTGACGGTGTCGGTGGAGCCGTCGTGGCGGCGTTCCCGGTGCGGGACGTGCGGGAAGCGGGCGCCGCGGTATGACCGGCAGCCGGTGCGCCAGTGGCGGCATCTGTCATGGGGCCGGATGCCGGCGTGGCTGCGGTATGCGCCGTGGCGGGTGTCGTGCCGGCGTTGCCGCGGGGTAAGGTGGAGCAGGTGCCGTGGGCGAGCGGCACCAGCGTGTTCACGTCGGGGTTCGAGGAATTGGCGGCGTATCTGGCGCAGGTGACGGACCGGACAGCGGTGAGCCGCCTGCTGGGGATATCGTGGGTGACGGTGGGCAGCATCGTGGAACGGGTTGTGGCGCGGCGGCTGGACGGGGCTCGGTTCGCCAAGCTGAGACGAATCGGCGTCGATGAGTTCAGCTACCGGAAGCGTCACCGCTACCTGACGATCGTGGTTGACCATGACGAGCGTCGGGTGGTTTGGGCGGGGCGGGGGCGCAGCGCGGAGACGCTGGGGGCCTTCTTCGAGCAGTTGGGACCTGGTGGCTGTGCGCGGATCGAGTTGGTGACGGCGGACCTGGCGTCGAGCTGGCAGAAGGCGCTGCGGGCGTGGGTTCCGCACGCGCGGGTGGTGTTCGACCGGTTTCACGTTGAACGGCTTGCGGCGGATGCGGTTGACGAGGTGCGGCGTTCGGAGCAGCGGCGGCTGGCTTCGGAGCCGGAGGATGCGAAGGCGCTCAAGGGGACGCGCTATGCGTTGCTGAAGCACCCGGCGCGGCTGAGGCCTGGTGAGGCCCGGCGTCTGGAGACGTTGCGTCGTAAGAACCGGGCGCTGGACCGGGCCTACGAACTGAAGGAGTACCTGGCGACGATCCTGGGGCAGGCGACACCCGAGGATGCGCCGGCGCTGCTCGATGAGTGGCTGGAGTGGGCTGCGCGGTCCCGCCTGACGCCGTTCGTGAAGCTGGGGCGTACGATTCGGAAACACGCGGAAGGCATCCTGGCGTACCTGGACACGAAGATGACGAACGGTCCGGTGGAGGGCATCAACAACAAGCTGCGGGTGATCGCGCGTCGCGCCTATGGCTTCCACTCGCCCGGCGCGTTGATCTCGATGCTGTTCCTCTGCTGTGGAGGCATAGAACTGGCGCCGCCGCTACCCACACGCATTTGAGGAGACTCAGTTTATATCGATCACTGTCCTTGCATAAATGGTGGGGAGTCCTTTTCATGTTGCCGCTACCATGCCAGCACCCGTCCGCACGTCCCCCCCGGTGGCGACACTCGGCGTCGCGGACGGCGACGCTGACCTCGCTCCGCCGCAACGGCCGTTCAGGCACCACGCCCGGCGACTGTGCCGCGCCCAGATGGCGCGCTCAAGGGAGGAGCGCGGCGGGGCAACCGTGCGCGAGGGACGCCCCTCAACGGCCTTGCCAAATGGTGAGGAGTCCCTTTCATGTTGCCGCTACCACCTACGGCGCTTTGCGTAAAATTGTCCAACGTCGCGTGCATTCGCGTGTCCCGGTCCGTTCAATTGGCGTTGTTTCGGCGGTGCCAGTCGGCATCGGCCGTCGGCGTAAGTAACACGTATTAAACGACTTGCGACACGTCGCGTGACTTGGCGCGTGACTTCCAGCGGATCTCCCTCGTCGGCGTAGACGATGTTGCGTGTGTCGACCGACCAGGTGCTCTCGAGCTCGGTCAAATACTCTTCCGCCAGCACGTCACCGAGGCGAGGGTTGCTCGCCGGGAAGGGAAGAATCGGGCACGTGTCGTGAGGGTCGATGAAATCGTAAAGCTTCCTGAGTGCACGGCGTCGTCCGGTAGCCAATTGCGGCAGCCACAGCCGCGCCGCATCTGCCATGTCTGAAAGCGTCGATCGGCCCTTGAAGCCGTGGACATAGCCGGGTGTATCGCTGGGTTTGGAGCGGATGTCGGTGTCCAGGCGCGGGTCATGCGCGACGAACAGGTGCAAATTCGCAGATTCCTTGCCGCGAACGATACGCTCGACGAAGTAGCGGATGATCGGAAAGCTCGTTCCCACCGACAGCGCGCTGATGTCGACGAGAACGTCGGTCACGCCCTCCAAACTCTGCCGGCTGAGGACGTTGATGATGTTGCGTCCGCCGACGACGGCACCGTCCGACCCGAATATATCGACCGATTCGACTTGCCGATTGGCCAGCGTAGCGAGAAGTGCCGTCGTGTTCGCAACGGCCCGATCCACTTGCTCCCGCGGCGGATTGGGCCGCTCTTCCTCGATGAGCAGAGCGTGAACTACTGCGGCGGCGACGCCGAGCCGAGCGGCAACGGCACACGCCCGGGGATCGAAGCCGGCACCCGCCACAAGAAGGACATTCCGGTCCGGCTGCGCGAAGTAGTGGGCGAGGAACCCGTCCACTTCGCTGTCGCAGTGGGCGATGCAGGGATCCCAGCGGCGCTCGCGGCCCATCTCAAGCCTCGCCAAGCAATCGCACCAGATCGTCGGCGCGCCGTTCGAGGAAGCCGCCACGCTTAAGCGTCAAACCGTGGTGCAACAAGAGTACCCCGCCGAGCTCTATCAGGCACCAGAGGCGCCTCTTGGTGCCGTGGTTTGGCGCGAGCACGAATGCGTTGTAGGCGATCCCGAACTTAAGCACCCGCGCCAAGCGCGGGTGGGTCTTGGGAATCGTGTTGAACTCCTCTTGCGGGATGCCGAAGGCCGTGGCGCCGCCGCCGAGTGAAGCGTTGCCCTCCAAGCTCTTGGCCAAGCATTCGACGGCAAGTCCGTCGGCGAGTCGCCGGACGAGCTGACACTCTGGGAAGTCCCACTCCCGCACCATCTCCGTCGCGCGTTCTCGCAGCAACTTGTGCTGGACACCGCTCGTGAGCAGTGCATTCTTGCCCCGGATGAGCTGGGTCTCCGACTGCAAGACGAGACGAGCCGTGAGTTGAAGAAATTGCTCGGCGTTCTCCGAGCCCGCATCGCACAAGGTGTCGATGCCGAAGAAGTAAGGTCGTTCGTACTCGTGCAACAGGAAAATTCGAGCTCCGTCGGCGACCCCGGCGTCGACGTTCAGCGGTCGGCTCGGCTCGGCATCGTCGGTGTCTTCGTCGAACAGGCCGGGCTGCGGGACGCGCTTGGCGTAGCGCTCCAGCAGCACCGACAGAATCCCGAGCCGCAAGTCTTCGCCGCTATCCCCCGTGGCGGCGAGGTAGTCGTCGACCTGCTTCTCGAGACCACAGCGGCGCTCGGACGAGACGCCGTACCGGCGTTGCAGGGCGTCGACGCGCTGCGCGAGCCCTTCGCGCTTGCCGGTGGAGACCGGCTCCGGTGTCGTGGACAGCAGATCGCCGAGGTTGTGAAGACGACGGCGATTGAACACGTCCATCTGGTTCAGGTAACGCCCCGCCATATCCCTGGCCATCTTACGGAACGCCCGCCGCTCGCTCTTGCGATCTTCGGCGCCCTGCATCCGTATCACAGTGATTTCACGGGAGGGATTGAGTCCAGACGCATCGGCATGCGCTGTCTCGTCCAGAAGTACGTCGCTCGGGGTGAGCGCGTCGAGCCGGGTCAGGACCCATCTCGATACCTTGAGTTCGCGCCGCGCAAGCCAACGCCTGAGAGCCTCGAGCTGGGTGGGGTGGAGACTGTGGGCGTCGTCGAAGATAGCGAGGGGACGGAGCTGTAGTACCTCTTCGCCATCGGTGATTCGAAACGCCTCGATGACGTCGAAAGGCCGATAGGCGGCGCCTGCCTCTCCGTCGACGTCTTCGATGCCCGGGGGCACAAGGGCGGCCGAGATGCGGTAGATGGCGAGCTCGACCTCGCGAGCACGGGCGAGCAGATCCGATCCCATCGTGCCGCCGATGGCAGTGAGCGCGGCGTTGGCGTCGGCACGTGGGACGATCTCGACCTGATCGAGCAGCACCCCCGAGGCTTGGATGTTCCGGAGCCAAGTCAGTACCGTACGGGCCTGAAGCAGCGCGATCATCAAGCCTGTTTTGAGCTCCTCCGGATACGGAAGCTCCCAGAACTCCCGATACTCGGCCTCAAGTGGGAGCCGCCCACCTATGAGTGTCGGATGCTCATCACCGATCGCTCCGCAGGCCGTCAGCGTGTCGATCAGCGGCTTGTAGTTGGTCATGCTGCGACTGCGCAGCAGGATCCTCAGCGTTGTGAACTGAAAGAGCCGTGCGAGCGTAGTCTTTCCACTACCCGGCGTCCCAATGATCATCGCGAGGCGATCGTAGAGGCGTTCTTCTCTCGCCGGCTTCTGCAAGAAGGTGGCGAGCGGCTCCGGGGTGACCACGGCGAGGAAAGCCGAATCGTCGCGGAGATACTCTGTCGCTCGCTTTTCGAAGGGGTTCGCCATGCCGTACGCCCTTACCCGTGTCGCTGGCGACGCCGGAAGAGCGGCCGCATCGCCGGCGCGGGAACTCCATCTCGAACGCCGCCATCTGTCTCCGCCCAAAGTAGAGCGATCGCGTTGTTCGGAGTGTTGTGTTCGAGCACAAGGGGGAGTGCGCAACCGCCGTAGCCGAAGCCAAGGTGGGTCAGGCCGCCAACGTCGGTGTGCTTCGTGCGGATTTTCGGGTCGTAGTAGGTCCGGGTCAATTCGAGGAAGTCGTCGTGGCGGCCGTCAACCGCGTCGATCGGCAGGTCCCACGGAAGAACCATACCGAAGGACGGGTATGCTGATCGAGCCCAATCTTCCGGAAAATCGCCACTGCCCGCCGACTGGTCAAGACGCTCCTGGATCGTTTCCTCGCCGGCCGATGACGCCACATAATGGTGGATGCAGAGCACCCAGGCGTCCTCGAACAGCTTGTCGCCATCGAGCGCGTCATTTGCGCTCTCCACTGAATCTTTGAAGCGGAGAAGCTTGCCCTTCCACTTCTTCGTCTCTTCGTCGAAACGGAGAAACGAGGTCCCGGAGCCGGCGAAGTCGTCGACCAGATAGACGAGGCGGAACCGTGCGTTCGGATCGTTCAGGTCCTCCCGAAGATTATCGAGCAGATCTTTCCACTTCTCGGTGTCGACCTGCGTGCCCTGGACGAACTGCTCGTTGCCAAGCAAACCCGAATTTGCATGGCGAATCGTGTCGATGCGCGCCCCGTCGCTCAATCCCATGAACAAGGTCTGGCGGCGCAGGCGCTTGCTTGCCACCCGAGCATCCTCGTCGATGAACATGCGGTGAGGCTGAATGCCGCGCTCGGTCGCCACGATGCGGACGAGACGGTCTCGAACAGTGCGCGGGTAGAATTGCTCGACGAGCCGCTGCATCTCGTTGGGGCCGATGTAGACGAGGGTGCGGCGCACGAAGGCGTAGGCGGTCTCCCGCTCGTGTTGTTTGAACTGCTGGAGCCAGGTTGCCAGGCTTTCGATGAAACGCATGCCGGCCTGGAAGTCGCGATATCCGTCGTATTTGAGACGCGCCATCAGCTTCAGCCAGTCAAACTCCTGGCGGGCTCGGTCGTCGGTCCAGTTCATGATTTGTCCGAGGACTTTGAGCCCGAGGTCCTGGTTCATTGCAGTGATCCCGCTGCGAACCCCACACGACCATCATGCTTCTCCAGCGCAGAGAGATAGTCAAGAGTCACCGTCGGACCGCGTTGGCCTGGCTTGCCCAAGTGCCAGCAGGTTGCGGGATCGACGCTGATCTCGTCGACCCCGAGTGCAAACGGCTCGCTGAGCAGCTCATGATCGTTGCCCGGCCAGCGACCTCGATCCCCAATGGTGAGGATAGGCGCGTCGCCGACCGCCTCACTCAACCCACGGACGACGTTCAGCTTGGACACCCCGGCTGCCACGATGTCGACTGAATGACTGGAGCGTGTAACGCCGACATCATCGGCGCCGGCCAGCAGGACAACGTGGTGGACGAGGTCCCAAAGCCGATCCTCCGGCATGACACGGGTCGCCTCGAGTGTAATTTGAAAGGGACGGTCTTCCTGGCGCACGCTCTCGGATAGCTCCGGCTGACGGCGCAGGGCTTCGCTGAGTGATCTGAACGCCGTGCAGATGTCTGCGGATCCATCCGGAGCGCTGTCGTCATCAAGCGATGCGACCTCCGCACCGTTGTAGTAACCAACGAGCACGAGAGGCCAGAGTGCGCGCGGAAGGCGACTCTGCAGATCGCGCCGGACCGATTTGCCCCTGCCTGTTGCGACTGCGACGTGAGCCCCCGCTTCGGCGAGGCGGGCCAGCTCGGCGGCCATCCTTGGCTCCGCAGGCTCGAACCGATGCCGGGTGTCGACCACCGTGCCGTCGTAGTCGAGAACGATTCCGGCAAAACGGGCGTTGCGCAAACGGTTGCGGAAGGCTGCAAGCGCTTTGCGCCAGCGGCCGAGTTCACCCGAGGCGGCAAGGTGGCTTGGGTCGACGCCCGCTTTCCGGGTAATCGCGGCGGCCTCCCGCGGCGTGAGGCGTGGCAACCCCGCAACCCGCCGGCGCCGTGGGAGCGGCAGATGATAGAGCTTGCGCCCGAACTCGGGCACGCCGGGCCGTCCAGGATCGATACCCCGGCTGATCCCAGCCCATCCCGTGATCCTCAGCGCCGCGAGCAGCGAGGCCAGCGCTGCGGCACTCGGACCGCCGTCGAACGCGATCCGCGCTTGGGGGATGTCCGAGGGGATCAGGTCGAGCGTACGCCCGGCGAGCGCGCGATCCGCGTCGGTGATGAAGGCGAGCACGGCGCTCGTCTCGCTCCGCTTGGCGAGCCAGTGGTGTCGACCGTGGGCGAAGTTGCGGTAGTCGGCGAGTTGAAGGTGGCCGAGTGCGGCTTCGGTGAACTTCGACTCGAGATCGACCGCCCCGATCCGTGTGGAGGGACCGTAAAGGACGAGGGTGGTGGGTCGAGTCCAAAGCGATGCCGTGGCAGCCTCCCACGCTTCCAGAACTGAGGCGTTACTCGGGAGCAATGGCTCCAGGCAGCCGACGGTATCCTGCCAATCGGTGGCCGAGCCGAACTCGGCGGCGTAGGCCCGCGTCAGAAGGGCAGTGAATCCGAGAAGCGAGTTGGTAGCGAGGAAGCCGTCTCTGCCGGCTGGCGGCGGGTAGAGGAGGAAGTCGACAAATGGGTGCTGACGGCAAAGTTCGGCCAACGGGCTGGAATCGGAACCACAAAGGACGCCGAGTTGGCGCGGCTCGCGCAGAATCAGTGTTCTCGCCGCCGCCACGATGTCCACATTACCGCCACCCGCGCTCAGCAGCCAAGTAGCGACGGTCACGTCGAGTGGCTCGTCAGGCGCTTCGAGGGGCGTGGCGACCGCGGCGAGTCGGCCGGTATAACGTTGGTGCAGGCCGGCGAGTGCATGGGCACCGGTAAGGGAGCCACCGGACCCGACGGCGCGAAGCGGCGAAAGGCCGGTCATCCGAATAGCTTGGCACAAAGGCGCGATATCGGCCGATGCTGCCCAACGGAATGTCTCAGCCAGCCTTGTGATCTCTCCCGGATAGGGCCGTGCCATGATCCCCCAAGCTGCCTTCTACGTTCATCCTGCCCGCTCCCCGTGATAGAGCACGTCCACGGTCACGTCGAGTATCGCCTTCCATCAATTGGGCAAAGCCAAGGCCACGTCCGAAATGAGTGCCGCGTACGAGTATTGATTGCCGTGTTCGCGCCAATCGACGCCGAAGAACAGTGCAAGGCGGGTGAGCCGGTACTCCTGCCAGAGCCGCTCCGTGAAGCATACATATTGCTGAGAACTGCCAAGCATCCGCGCGATTGACGACTTCCGCCTTGACGCTCGTTCGCAGAACCCTACGCGTCCGGGTCGAGCGCCCTGCGCGACAGGCGGTTCGAGACGACGGTCTCGGCCGCGAGGAATCCCAGCGCCCCGATCATCAGGTACCACCACAGGGTCTGTCGGCGCTCCAGGTCCTCCGGCGGCAGCTCGCGCTGCGCGGCCACCGACCGGTCGCCGCCGGCGCGGCCGGTGACCGCCGCCACCAGCTCCTGCGGGTCGGCCCGGGCGAGGTTCGATTCCGCCAAGTCGACGTTGACCGCCACCCGGACCACCGAGCTGTCCGCCGCGTCGATGTCGCGAATCTCGTAGAAGCCCGGCTCGACGAGGTCGATGAACCCCGACCGGCCGTCGCGCCCCCCGGAGCCGACCGGCACGCGGTCGTCGGACGGGTCCCGCACCACCAGATTGCCGCCGGCGAGGTCGAGCCCGTCCGCGCCCGGATACTGGCCGAGGTCGAGCACCTGCCCCGCCGTCAGATACGACGTGGGCGGGCGGTAGGCGGCGAGGTACTCCACGGTCTTGTGGACGAGGGGCAGGTAGATCGGCTTGAGCGCGACGTCGCTCCAGAAGCTGTCGAGGGTCGACGTCCACACCAGCACCCGGCCGGCGCCGATCGGGCGCTCGGCGAGGGCGACGTCTCCGTTGTCGTACCGCGCCAGCACCGTCGCATCCGCCTGCAGGTCGATCGGCCGGTAGCGAAAGAACCGGGGAGTGGTGAGATCGCCGCTGCGGGGGGTGCCGAACAGCTCGAACACGGGATGGCTGTAGTCGACGAACCCCAGCACGCCGCCGCGCCCGTCCCGGTCGGCCGGCTCGTCGATCGTCCCCGGCAGCACCTCGAGATTGCCGCCCGGCCACCGCACCCGCTCCCCGAGCACGATCCAGAGCCCGCCGCCGTCCCGGACGAGCTCGGTGATCGCGGTCCCGAGCGGGCCCGACGGCAGCGCCGCGTCGTTGAGCACCACGACCGACGCCGCCTCGACCTCCTCGACCGTCAGCTCGTCCACGGACCGCACCACCGGGGCGAACGACGGGCTCTCCCCGATGGCCAGCGCCCGCTCCAGGTACAGGCTCGCCTCCGGGGCGCCGGGACTGCCGACGACCAGCACCGACACGACGTCTCCGGGCGAAACGAGGAAGTGGAAGACGTCGTCGTGAGGCAGGGCATCGGCCTGGGCGCGAACCGAGACCGGCATGGCGGTGTCCTCGAGGGTGAACGGGGCAAAGGTGATGCTGGCCACGCTCTCCGCCTCGGCCGCCGCCGCGAGCGCCTCGAGCTCGTAGTCGTTCAGCTCCAGGGCCACGCGCATCTGCTCGACCGGCTGCGACCCGCGGTTGGCGAGCCGCGCCGTCACCGTGGCGCGTTCCGCGCCCGCGAAGGTGTCGCGCTGCACCGACACGCCGACCACGCTGACGTTCGGCGTCTCCGCCTCGGTGGCCACCGCCACCGGGGTCAGCACGGTTCCGGGAGGCAGCAACGTGTTCGCGGCGCTGTCGATCCCCGCCTGCTGCAGGTCGCTGATGAACACGACCTCGAGCCGCGGCTGGTCGGAATCTTCCAGAATGCCCTGGGCGAGCTGCAGGGCCGGGCCGAAGCGGGTCGTCCCCGCGCCGACGCGGGCGCCGTCGATGGCCGCCAGCAGGCTGGCGCGATCGTTCGTCGAACGGGTCCCCGACTGCGCGCCGCTGTCGAACAGGACGACGGTCGCCCGATCGTCCGGCCCCAGGTCCCGCACCACGCCGCGGGCGGCGGCGCGCGCGCGGTCCCACCGGTCGCCGTAGGCCATGCTCCAGGACCGATCGAGGAGGATGACGACCTCGCTCCCGCCGCCGGCCACCGCGAGGGCGGTCGACCGGAGAAACGGCCGCGCGAAGGCCGCGATCAGCAGGGCGACGGCCGCACACCGCAGCAGCAGCAGCACCCAGTGCCGGATGCGCTGCCGCCGCAGCGAATGAAACGGAATCTTGCGCACGAACATCAGCGACGGGAACTCGACGACCTCGGTCCGCTGGCGCTGGATCATGTGCAGCAGCACCGGCGCCCCGAGCACGGCGAGGGCGGCGAGGAACAGCGGAGTCAGAAATGCCATCAGCGCACCTTGGTGAGCTTGTGCCGCATCGCCAGGTACCGGAACAGCGCGTGGTCGAGCGGAACCTTGGTGTTCATGAAGTGGTAGTCGATCCGGTTCTGGCTGCAGAGCTGGGTGATCGCCTCGATGTGATCCAGCACGAGCTGGCGATACTGATCCCGCAGCTTGTCCGGCACCACCGGGACCTTCCGGCCGGTCTCGAGATCCTGAAAGCTGGTCGAGTCGTCGTAGGGAAAGTCGACCTCCGCCGGGTCGAGGACGTGAAACAGGATCACGTCGTTGCCGGCGAAGCGGAGCGGCTTGACCGCCTCGAGCACCTTGTCCGGCTCCTCGTAGAAGTCGGAGATGACGGCGAGGATGCTGCGCCGCTTGAAGAACTCCGTCGCCTTGTAGAGCGGCGGCCCCAGCGCGCCCGGACGGCCCGCGACCATCCGGTCGAGGGTATGCAGGGCGACCTCGAAGTGCTTGGCGGACGGCGGCACCCGCTCGACGATGTCGTCGTCGAACGTCACGATGCCCACCCGGTCCCGCTGCTTCGTGCTGAGGTAGCTGAGGCAGGCGGCGAGGAACCGGCCGTAGTCGAGCTTGGTGAGACCGCGGCTGCCGAAGCTCATCGACTTCGAGACGTCGAAGAGCACCGAGAAGTTGGTGTTGGTGTCGGCCTCGAACTGCTTGACGTAGAACCGGTCGGTCCGGGCGTAGAGCCGCCAGTCGACCCGCCGGATGTCGTCTCCCGGCATGTAGCCGCGGTGCTCCGCGAAGTCGATGGAGACCCCCAGGTACGGCGCCTTGTGCAGGCCGTTGATGAACCCCTCGACCACGAACCGCGCCGCCAGCTCGAGGCTGCCGACGCGGGCCAGCACCTTCGGATCGATGAACCGGGCGCCGGGCGACGCGGGGGGAGCGTGGGTCGCCATGGCTACATCTGCGAGACGGGGACGGGCACCACCTCGATCAGCTGGTCGATGATCTGGTCGGTGGTGATGCCCTCCGACTCGGCGTGGAAGTTGAGGAGCACGCGGTGGCGCATCACCGGATGGGCGAGGGCGCGGATGTCCTCGAAGCTGACGTGGTAGCGGCCCTCGGTCAGGGCGCGGGCCTTGCCGCCGAGCGTCAGATACTGCGCGGCGCGCACGCTGGCCCCGTAGGCAATCCACTTGCTGAACTCGGGAGCGCCATCCCCCTTCACCCGGCTCGTCCGGGCCAGGCCCAACGCGTAGCGCATGACCGGCTCCGACACCGGCACCTTCCGGACCAGCCTCTGGAACTCGACGAGGTCGGCGCCGGTGACCGCGTGCTTGTACTCCGGCTCGGCGAGCCCGGTGGTGGTGCGGACCACCTCGATCTCCTCCTCCTCGGGCGGATGCTCGATGACGATGTGGAACATGAACCGGTCGAGCTGGGCCTCGGGCAGCGGGTAGGTCCCCTCGAGCTCGATGGGGTTCTGGGTGGCGAAGACGAAGAACGGCTCCTCCAGGGTGTAGGTCCGGCCCTGGACCGTGACCCGGTGCTCCTGCATCGCCTCGAGCAGGGCCGACTGGGTCTTCGGCGGGGTCCGGTTGATCTCGTCGGCGAGGAGCACGTTGGTGAACACCGGACCCGGCGCGAACACCATCTTGCGCCCGCCGGTCGCGGCGTCCTCCTGGATGATGTCGGTGCCGGTGATGTCGGAGGGCATCAGGTCGGGGGTGAACTGGATGCGCGAGAACTTCAGGTCCAGGACCTGCGCCATCGTCTGGATGATCAGCGTCTTGGCGAGCCCGGGCACACCGATGATGAGGCTGTTGCCGCCGACGAACAACGTCAGCAGGGTCTCGTTCATGACCTGCTGCTGGCCGATGATCTTCTTGCGGATCTCGGTGAGGATCTGCTCGCGCCCCGCCCTCATGCGGTCGGCCAGGGCGATGTCGTCGGGATCTTCGAGGTCGGTCGGTTGATCGGCGAATTCGTTCACGGCGGACACTCTCCTCGGCCGCGGCGGGCCGTCGCTGGCTTGCGTTCCCGATGTCTCCGACCGTCCGCCGCCGCGCCGCCCGAACCGGCGAGGACCCGCGGCCGCCCGGCGGTTCAGTGGGTCAACGCGTACATGATGTAGTTCACGCCGAGCTTGAACGCCTCGTTCGAGAGGTCGATCGGCAGCCAGCCGGTCATCGAGTACTCCCAGTTCTCGCCGATGTCGTTGTTGTGGTTGGCCACCGCCATCAGCCGGCCGTTCGGGTCGTTGTCCTCGAACAGGCCGAAGAATATCGGGTCGTAGCCGGGGTAGGCCTGCGCGTACTCGTCGAGCGTGTCGATGTCGAAGAACGAGTGGTACACCGGGTGGGTGGCGTCGAGGGGCAGCCACCGCAGCTCGGGCACCACCCGCCGCATCTGCGCCTCCAGGTTCTCCCAGTGCCAGTCGCCCCGGAAGTCGTCGAAGATGAGGAAGCCGCCCTTGAGCAGGTAGTTGCGCAGCCCGCGCGCCTCGTCGTCGGAGACGATGCTCCAGTACCCCGGCTCGGACATGTACGCGAACGGGTACTTGAACAGGTTCGGGTCGTCGAGGGTGAGGATGGTGCCGCCGTCCGACTCCATGTACGGATTGACGAGCGTGATCGCCTCCAGAATCCGCATCAGGTTGGCTTCGGCCCGCGGATAGTCGTGGGCCCACGGCAGGTCCTGGCGGAAGGCGAACCCGCCCCCGACGTAGCCGTCGGCGTAGCGGATCCGGGAGAACACGAACCGTCCGTCGAAGGTCGCCGGACCGGACACCGGCGGCGGATCGTCGCCGGCCTCGACCGCCATGCCGGTCATCAGCACGGCCAGCGCCAGCCCGGAAAGCGCCGCCATGCGGCTCCATCGCCGCCATGCGGCGCCGCCGCACCAACCCTCCAGGGAGTCGCTCGGGAGGCGGCCCCGTATCACGGCGCAGACTCCCGCCCACGACCGTCCCGCCCCCGTGCGCATCAGCGCGGCTCTCCCGCCGCCGCCTCCGCTTCCCGGATCTCGCGGCCCTTCAGGGCGATCGCCACCAGCAGCTTCTCAAGCTCCGCCTGGTAGACCGTCTCGTCGGTCCCGCCCCGGGTCGCCTGCAGCGCCTCGATCTGCTCCTGAATCTCCAGCCGCTCCTGGTAGAGGGCCCGCAACGCCGGGTCTTCCGGCCATCCGGGGATGCCCGCGCCCTCGCCGGCGCTGATGAACAGGGTGCGCGCCAGCGCCCCGTCCGAGCTCACCGGGTCGGGCTCGCGGGTGCCTTCCCGGTCCCCGTTGTCGTCGAGCAGCGCGTGCTCCGTCTGCAGCCGCCCGTCGGCCTCGTAGACCCGGGTCACCTGGGCGACGGCGTACTCGAACGCCTCGAGCACCGAGACGCGGTCATCCCGGTTCTGGTCCGACTCCCCCGCGCCCTCCGCGAACGCGGCGACGAAATGGCCCCCGAAGACGGTCTCGTTCCACTGCCCGCCGCTGCGGGTCGCGGTGACCACCGTCCGCCCTTCGCCGGAGAGGGCGGCGATGAAGCCGCCGCTCGACGTGGCGGTGTTGACGAACGAGACCCGTTGCGCCTGCAGCCGCTCGAGCAGCAGATCGTAGTCTTCGGCGGTCAGGTCGCGCCCCGGCAGATTGAACCGCGACTCGCCGTTCTGATAGCTGCCGTGCCCGATCAGCAGAATCAGCACGTGGTCGTTCGGCTGGGCCCGCTCCGCGATGTCCGCCACCGCCGCTTCGACGTTCTCGCCCGTCGACCGGCCGTCCATCCGGTCCGGGTCGACGTCGGCCTTCTCGGACAGCCAGATCACATTGTCGGCGGGCAGCTCGTACCGCTCGGCCGCCGCGTCGATCAACGTCGCCGCCCACCCGTGGAACTGCTCCGCATAGGCGGGATCGCCGCTGAGACCGGTGACGACGAGAATGTGGGTCTGCTGGGCGGCGGCCGGGCCCGCCAGCGCGAGCAGGGCCAGCGCGGCCGGCAACGCCCGCCGGAGGCCGGGAAGACGCCGGGTCATGCCAGCCCCCGTGCGCGCCGGTATCCCCATTCCCCGACCACCAGCGTCAGGAACAGCAGCAGCACCGCGGGCATGTCCCACAGGTCGCGCTCCTCGATAACGGTGACGCCGCCGCCCACCGTCTGCACGTCGTCGGCCAGCCCGCCGATCGAGTCGGCGGTATAGAACCGCCCCCCGGTCTCGGTGGCGATCCGCTCGAGAAGCGCGGTGCGCCGCGTCGAGTCGTAGTACTCGGCGTCACTCGGGGCCACCCGCACGTAGGTCGTGTCGCTGCCCAGGAGCTCGCCGTCCTGCGTGGCTTCCACCCGCACTTCGTAGAGGCCCTCCTTGCGGGGGGTCAGGCTGGCCCGGTACTCGCCGTCGCGGTCGGCGGTCCAGTCCATCGGCACCTCGAAGAGCTCGTCGTCCGGATCGGTGATCCAGGCCGACACCTGACTGGTGTTGACCTCTTCGTAGTTGGCGTCGTCGACCTCGGCCCCCAACGTCAGCGGCTCGTCCATCTCCACCCGCTCGGCCGGCACGTCCGCCACCACCTGATCGGGGACGCCGTCGACCATCCACCGCAGCAGGCGTCGCCACAGGGTCTCGTGGGTCTGGTCCTCGACGTCGATGTCGACGTGCATCTGCCACATCCACGAGTCCTGTATCGGAAACGCGAGGGCCTTGCCGGCGCCGTAACGCTGGAACGCCAGCACCACGAGCGACTCGTCCCCGCTCGTCAGCAGGGTGGTCGCACCCGGCTTGACCTCCCGAACCGCGTTGACGAGGGTGATCGGCGGCAGCTCGAGCCAGCGGGCGCTCGACGCCTGCTCGGTCTCGGCGATCTGCGTCGCCGGATGGGTCTGCCCCGCCCGGGTCGGCCGGACGTCGGTCTCGACGAAGAAGCGGCTCTCGCTGTCCACCGGCTCCGGATCGATCACCACCGGGAGGACGTCCGCCACCGGGGTGCCCGCGTAGCCCCCCTCGGCGAACGAACGGCGGCTCCCGAGCATCAGCAGCCCCCCGCCGCGCTCGCCCACGAAGTCCGCGATCATCCGGAGCTGGTCGGGGGTGAAGTGGTTGGCCTCGATGCCCCCCAGAACGAGCGCCCGATACTGGAAGAGCTCGGCGCGGGTGCGGGGAAAGCCGCCGACGAGATCCTCGGCGTCCTCGACGCCCATCCGCATGAACTTGTTCTCGGCGGTCCGCTGCAGCACGGCGAGCTGCAGGTTCTCGTCGTCGGAGACCGCGCGGCGCAGGAACTTCACCTCCCAGCGCGGCTCGCCCTCGAAGTAGAGGACCTTCTCGCGGGTGTCCTCCACCACGATGAGCACGTTCCGCTCGTTGTTCTGGGTCACCATCTCGTCCGGCTGCGGGGCGATGCGGAAGGTGAAGAGCCGCGGGCCCGCGTCGGCCGCCCTGAAGCGGACGCGCACGGTGGTCGGCTCCCCGTCGGCCGGCAGCGTGACGACCTCGTCGGCCACGATCCGTCCCTCGTCCTCGACCACCAGATTGACCCGCTCTCCCCGGTATCCGGTCTGCGCCACGACGACGTCGACCACCAGGGCCGCGCCCCTCAGGACGGACCGCGGCGTATCGACCCGGCTGAGCTGGATGTCCCGCGAATAGGCCTCGCGCCCGAGCCCGACCGTGAACACCGGGACGCCCGCCGCCTGCAAAGGCAGCAACGTCTCTTCGATGGACGCGTCGGCGTTGTCGGCCCCGTCGGTGACGACCACGAGACCGGACAGGGGCACGCCGGAGAGCTCCTCCCAGGCCCGGGTCAACGCCTGGCCGACATCGGTGCGAGTCCCGTCGTGCTCCAGCTCGCCGACCGAGTCGATGCGCTCGGTGCGCGACGAGAACCCGAAGAGCCGCAGCGCGAACCGGTCCGCGAGGGCGGCCAGCAGCGGGCTCTCGTCCCCGAGCTGCCGGCGGATCACGTCGGCCCGCGACTCGCCGTCCACGTCCGCGATCTGCATGCTGCGCGAGTCGTCGAAGAGAACCCCGAGGAAGTTCTGCTGCGGCTCCACCTGGGACAGCACCAGCACCGGCCGCCACAGGCAGACCACCAGCAGCGCGAGGACGGCCAGCCGGATCCCGGTCAGGATGCCGCGGTCGACGGGACGGCTGTTCGCCCGGACCTGCCGGTAGGTGCGCAGCGTGACCACCGCGGCAATCACCACCAGGACCGTCGCCAGGTAGGTCGCCGCCGTCGGCCGGAAGGCGAACACGCCTTCCTCGAACGCCAGGGACCGATACTTGAACAGGAACTCGTACATCTGCCTAGCCCGGAGAGCGTCGCCTACGGCTCCGCTCACCGCCCAACCAACCCTGCCAGGAGTCAGCACCCTCTACGGCGCAGACTCCCAGCCCGGAAATCATCGCCTTCGGCTCCGCTTGCCGCCCAACCAAACCCTCCCGGGGTCCGCGCCGTCCTAGTGACTCATCGCGTACACGATGATGTTGATGGTGATTTCGATGGCGTAGGTCGAGTACCGCAACGGATAGTAGGGGCTCTCGGCCCACTCCCACGCATCGCCGATGTCGGTGTTCCAGTTGATCATGACCATCAACCGGCCGGCGTCATCGAAAATTCCCTTCACCTGCGGCTCGTACCCGTCCCGCTCCCACGTCGGGCCGCCCTGCGCGTTGCCGATCGAGGGCACCTGCACGATCTCGTCGATGTTGTAGACCGTGTTGAAAATGGGGTGGCTGAGCGGAATGTCCACAATCGGATGCTCCGGCAGCACGCGCCGGATCTCGGCCTCGAAGTTCGCCCATTCCCAGGTCCCCCAGAAGTCGTCGATCATGAGGAACCCGCCCGCGAGCAGGTAGTCGCGGAGCCCCTGGACCTCCGCCTCGTTCATGTACATGTCGCCGACTTCGAGCGCGTACAGGAACGGGAACCGGCGTACGCTGGGATCGTCGAGCCGGATCGCGTTCTCGGCCTCGTAGGCGTCGAGGTCGATCAACCGCTCGAGGATTATCAGGAACTGCCGGTCCGCCTTGGGATAGTCGGTGGCCCAGGAGCTCCACCGGCGGCCGCTGTTGTAGACGGCCCGGGTGAAGAAGAACTCGCGGGCGTCGGCGCTGGGGTTCCGGAGGGACGGCCGCCGGATGTCGTTCCGGCGGAAGATGGGCCGCCTCTGGGCGGCGGGCGGACCCGCGGCGGCGCGGGCCGGCTCGGGGACGGCCGGCGCCGACAGGTGCTCGGCCGCCCACAGGGTCCCCCAGGCGACGCCGACGAGCGTCGCCGCGATCACTCCGGCGCGCGCGAATACCGGTAGCCGCACTCGAATGCTCCAGACTGAAGTGGCCCGTCGCGACCCGCGCAGCCCGTCGACGGTGGAAGCCTCCGGGACGTTACACAGGCTCTACAACCTGAACCGGCAGCATAGCACAGCCGGGATCGTCCCCGGGAACCCTCGGCGAGAGGCCCCGACGCGGTCGACCGGCGATGACGCTCCCGGCGCGACGCGGGTCTCACCACCAGGCTGCGCGACCTTGCGGTCGCGTTGGCAGTTTCGCTGGCGCGAAACTGCTCCGGCTGCGCGACCTTGCGGTCGCGTTGGCAGTTTCGCTGACGCGAAACTGCTGCTCCTCCCGCTTGGCGCCCTCCACCCCTCCAGGAAGTCTGCGCCTCCTCGGGAGGCGGCGCCGTTCTACGGCGCAGGCTCCTGGCCCTCCTCCTCGACGAAACGCACCTCGAACATCTTCGGCCACCACTTCCCGGTGATATAGAAGGTGTCCGCCCCCGGGTCATAGGCGATGCCGTTGAGCACCTCCGCCCCGAGGCGGTCGGGGCCCCGCAGCAGCCCCGCCGCATCGATGTAGTCGATGACCCGGCCGGTCGCGGGGTCGATGCGGACGATGAAGTCGGTCTGCCAGACGTTGGCGTAGACCGCCCCGTCGACGCACTCGAGCTCGTTCAGCTCGTGGAGCGGCTGCCCCCGGAGCCGGACCCGCTGCTCGCCGATCGGCGCGAAGGTGATGGGGTCGCGGAACGTCAGCCGGTCGCTGCCGTCGCTCATGATCAGCCGGTCGCCGTCGTGGCAGAGGCCCCAGCCCTCGCCCTGGTAGCGATGGGTGTCGAGCAGCTCGAAGGAGTCGCGGTCGTAGCTGAACGCGCGCTGCGCCCGCCACGTGAGCATGATCAGCCGCCGGTCGACGAGGCTCAGCCCCTCGCCGAAGTACTGCGCCGGGATGTCGATGCGCTGCTCCACCCGCCCGGTCCGCGGATCGAGCCGGCGCAGGGTGGACTCGCCCTCCCGGCCGGTGCTCTCGAACAGCACGTCGTTCCACCACACCAGCCCCTGCGTATAGGCGTCCCGCTCGTGCGAGAGCTCCCGCAGCACCTCAACGCGCAGCAGGCGAACGTCCGCCTCGGGGGCGGGGACGGTGGCGGGCGCCGCTGCCGGGGGAGCGGGTTCCCCGGGAGACGCCTGCGACGCCGCAGGCGAGCGCCACAGCAGGACGCCGCCGCCGCCGAGCAGCACCAACGCCGCCGCAACGACCCAGACCCGCGATGACCGCGACCCGGCGGCCGGGCGGGGAGCGCGCCCCCGTGCCGGTTCCTGTTTCGTGCGTCGCTTCCTGCCCACGTGCGGCTCCTGTCCGTAGCCAACCCGCCAGAAATCCGGCCGTTCCACAGGCCAGACGTCCAGATTCCGACCACGCCCGATTATATGCCGGGCATCGGATGCCCCCAGGGTTCCGGGGTCTCGTTGGTCGCCGTCGGGAACCATCCGGAGGTCGGCCCGGAAGCGAACGGTGAATCGCGCGTTCTCACACCCGCATCAGCACCGGACGCGCCGGACTGCCGGTCGCCCGGGCCACCATGTCGGCGTACAACTGCACCTGGCGGCGATAGACGTCGAGGGCCGCGTCCAGCTCGCGGTCGGTCTTGAAGTCCACCACGACCCAGGTGCCGCCGTCGCGGAACGCGAGATCGACGACCCCTTCGACCAGCACCCCGTCTTCCCCCCGCATCGTGACCGGCGCCTCGCGCCGGCATGCGCCGTCCGCCGCCGCGCGCCGGACGCGATCGAAGAGCGGGTGGGCGAGCCCCGCCGCCGCCACCCCCGCCGCCGCTTCGACCTCGGGCTCGGTCGCCCCGAGCAGGCGGCCCTGCAACCGGGCGATCTGCTCGATCCCGTCCGGGCCGGCGTCCAGGGGAACCGCCGCGAGCACCGCGTGCACCAGCGCGCCGAAACGGGGACCGGCCGGACGGCCTCCTCTGCGGTCGAGCTCAACCAGCTCGGGCTCGGCGATCGAAACCGGCACGAGGTCGGCGATCTGGCGATGCGCCAGCTCGGTCACGGTGACGACCTCCACGCTCGGGACCGCCGCCTCCGCCATCGTCCGGTCGCGGCGCGATCGCCAGGTGCGATAACGGGCGAGATCCTCCTCGACGACGTGGCTCGGGACGTCCTTCGACAGCAGCTCCTCCTGCCGGATGCCGAACCGCGCCTCGACGTCGAGCTCCAGCGCCGGCGGATGGGGATCCCACCACACGACCCCGTACCCCGCCGGCGGCGCCCCGCCGGCAGCGGGGTCCCCCGGTGCGGACGCCGGCCCCGGAACGGAGGGCGGCGCCCCCCCGGCGGCGGGGAACGGCACCACCGCGGCGCGGCCGGGATCCTCGTGGAACCAGTACCGCCCCGGGGCGACGGTGTCCGGCCCGGCGGGATCGCCGTCAGGCCGTTCCAGAACGCTGTCGCGGCCGAAGCGCGGGCAGGCCGGCGCCGGCGCCGGATCGCGGCGCTCCTCCGCCGCGGGATAGATCGCGGGGTGGAGGGGCTCCAGCCATCCGCCCTCGTGGGGTCCGTCGCCGACCGCCGGCACCACCAGCAGGTCGCGGGCCCGGGTCGCGGCGACGTAGGCGAGCCGGATGCCCTCCTGCCGATCGCGCTCCACCTCGAGGTCCTGGTGGTCGAGGAGGTCCAGGGGCGGCCAGCCGGCGAGACGCAGCGCACAGAGCCCGCGGGCGGTGTCGATGAAGCGCCCCGCCGTCCTGCGGTGGAGCCGGCAGGTCGGATCGGCGAGCACCACCACCGGAAACTCGAGGCCCTTGGCCCGATGCACGGTCATGATCCGGACTCCGTCGCTCCCCTCCTCCAGAATGGACGCCTCCCCCGCCTGCCCGGCCAGCGCCTCGTCCTCGAGCCGCTCGACGAACCCGCGGAACGACAGCCCCCCGCCCGACTCGTACCGCCGCGCCAGTTCGGCGATCAGCAGCACGTTGGCGAGGGCCTGCTCACCCCCCGGCCGCATGACGAAACCGGCGTGGGCGCGGGTCGCTTCGAGCAGCCGGCCGATGGTCTCCGCCACCGGCACGGTGTTCCGCTCCCGGTGGGCATCGCGCAGCACCCTCAACGCCTCGGCAATCGGGCCGAGCCGCTCCCGCGGGCCGGCGTCGCCGCCGGCGTCGGAGGCCAGCTCGGGGGGAATGCGAAAGGGATGCAACCGGCCGAACCGCTGGTGATACTCGAGCAGGACGGCGTCCTCGACCGCGAACAGCGATCCGCGCAGGGTGGCGAACACGGAGAGCTCGTCGTCCGGGTGCTCCACCGCGGCGAGGGCCGCGCGCATCGTCGTCACTTCTTCCCGGTCGTGGAACGTCCGGCCGCCCACGAGCAGGTGCGGCAGGTCGCGCGCCTCCAGGGCCTCGACATAGGCGCGGGTCATGTCGGCCCCGAAGCTCTCGAAACGCCGAAACAGGATGCACACGTGCCGCGCCGCCACCGGCACCCCGGCCGCGGGCCCGGAGCCGTCGCCGGCCTCCTCCCCCCCCGCCGAGCGCCGTTCCGTCACGCGCCAGCCGCTCTCGGCGACGAGCCACCGGATGAACGCGCCGACCGCGTCCGGCAACGAGCCTTCGATGGCCTTGGCGGTGACTCGCCGCAGGCCGTAGGGGCGCGGGACCGGCAACACCACGACGCCGGGCTGGTGGTCCGGGTCGGCCCGGTACGGAGACAGCCGCACGTAGTCGGCTTGGTGCGGGCCCGCGCCGCCGGCCGGACCGGCGGGGCCGGACATCAGCGGCGCGAAGGCCCGGTTCACGAGGCGCTGGATACCGGGCACCGCGCGAAAGCTGGTCGTCAGGGCGAGGGCCGGCACCCCGGCCGCCTCGAGCTGGCGCTTCACCTGCCAGTACACGCCGACGTCCGCCCGCCGGAACCGGTAGATCGACTGCTTGGGATCGCCGACGATGAACAGCTTCCCCGGCGCCGGCCGAACCCGGCGCCAGTCCCGTTCGGCCGGATCGTCGGCCGCCAGCAGCAGGACTATCTCCGCCTGCAGGGGGTCGGTGTCCTGGAACTCGTCGACGAAGATCCGGGCGAACCGCCGCTGGAAGTCGGCGCGAACCTCGTCCCGGCCGCGCACGAGGTTGCGCGCCTCGATGAGCAGGTCGACGAAGTCGAGGCGGCCGGCTTCCCGCTTGAGCGCGCCGAAGGCGGCGATCGGCGCCTGCAGCTCATCCCGCAGACGCGCGGCCAGGTCGGCGTCGGCCACCCGTTTGAAGTCCTTCAGCACGTTCACGATCGCGCCGTGCTGCTCGACCACGGTCTCCCGCGCCACGTCCTCGCCGTACCGCGTCCCCGATCCCTTTCGGGGGTTGGTGAAGCCACGGGTCCCCGCCAGCTCGACGAGCGCCGCCTCGATGGCGTCGTAGTCGCGGCCGGCGGGCCGCAGCTCGTCCCCCTTCCGGATCTCTCGCGCCAGCAACAGGGCCGGCCGCACGTCCAGATACAGACGGTCGCGGCGGTTGGTCACCCGTTCCGCCAGCTCGGCGAAGTCGGCCAGGTGGCCGACGATGCGATCGATGATCGCGGTCCGGTCGAACCGTTCGCGTCGCCACGGGGCCTGAAAATCGCGCCACTCGGCGAGGCCCGCCGCCGCATTCCGCAGCCGCTCGGTGGGCCGCTCCTTCGCCCCCCCCTCGCCGAAGCCGCTGGCGGAGCGGCGGTTCAACCCACGCCGCACGCCCTCCGGGGGGTCGGTCAGGGTCTGCTGCAGCCAGGCGTCGAAGGCCTGTCCGAAGACCCCCGCCGGGTCCGCCAGCACCTCGAACCGGGGATCGACCCCGGCCTCCACCGGCCGTTCGCGCAGCAGGTCGGCGCAGAATCCGTGAATCGTGCTGATCTGGGCCTCTTCGAGATGGGCGATGGCATGCTCGACGTTCCGCGCGCGGGCGGCGCCGGCGCCGGGCGCCGCGTGACGCGCGTGCTCGAGCCCCTCCCGAAGACGCAGCTTCAGCTCGCCGGCGGCCTTCTCCGTGAACGTCACGGCCAGGATCTCGCCGACCTGCGCGGCCCCGGTCGCCAGGGTGTTGACGATCCGGGTCACCAGTTCCGACGTCTTCCCGGTGCCGGCCGCCGCTTCGACGAGAAGACTCTCGTCCAGCGCGGACCGGATGCGCTCCCGCGCCCGCGCATCGACCAGTTCAGGTTCCCTCATGACTCGCAGGCCCCCAGGAGCTTGCGCCGCAGAAGTTTCGCGCCAGCGAAACTTCCAACGTGACCGCAAGGTCGCGCGGCGACGATTTCAGGGCTAGGGCAATCTCCGCAACGCCTGCAGATCGACCAGCTTGGTGTCGTCCTTGCGCCGCACCCGGGTTTCCTCCCAGGGTCCGCACACCACGCGATAGTCGCACCAGACGCAGGCGTCCCGGCGCGGCGCGGGCAGGATGACCCCGGTCTCGATGGCCCGATCGATGATCGAGAGCACCTCCATCCCGTATCGCCGCGCGGTGTCGTCGAGCGCGACCGACCGGGCGTCGTACGCTCCCGCCACCGTCGCGAAGAAGAGCCGCGACTCGTGGACCGGACGCCCGAGCACCTGCTCTACCGCCAGCCCGTACAACACCGGCTGCAAGACCTCGCCATGCCCGACCACCATGCGATCGACGGTTCGGTTCCGGCCCGTCTTGTGGTCGGTCACCCGCAGCTCGCCGGCGGCCGTCGGCCGGGCCCGGGCCTCGACGAGATCGACGACACCATGCAGCTTCCAGGTGTCGTCGATCCGCACCGGGTCGCACGAGCTCCGCGGGTCGCGCCCCGGACCGGGCGGAATGCCGAACCCGAGCTCGGCCCGAATCGGCACCCACTCGCCCTCCTCGTCCGCCACCTGCTGCAGCCAGCCCTTCAGGTCGATGCGCAGCTTCTCGATCTCGTCGGTCCACACCCGATCGATGGCCGGGGCCAGCTCTTCGTGGTAGCGGGCGGCCAGCTCATCGAGGGTCTCGTCGAGCAGGGCCCAGGCCTCCACGAGGCGATCCGGGGTTACCGGCAATCGCTCGCCGGCTTCGAGCCGACGCACCAACTCGGCCTGCACCTCGTGGAACATCCGCCCACGCGTCAGCGGGTCGAGCCGTTCCAGCGACGCGATGTCCTCGCGCGGCTGCAGGCGATAGACGGCCGCCAGCAGAAACTGATACGGACAGGCGGCGAAGCGTTGCAGCGCCGTCACCGAATAGGGCCGGGCCGACAGCCGTTGCGCGTCGAGCGCGGCCCGGGCCCCCGCGTCAGGCCGATAGACGCCGTCGTATCGGCTCCAGGGCCGCTTCCAGCGCGCCCAGCGGGCAAGCAGCGACCGGCGCAGCCCCGGCTCCAACGCGAGCAGGTACCGCGCCCGCCCCGTCAGCTCGCGCGGCGCCGGCTCCCGCAGCAGCGGCCCGAGGACCGCCAGATCATGCTCGGTGTCGTCGATCGCGACATCGGGATCCGACGGCGCCGGCCACGCCAGCCGCGACTGCACGCGCTCGAACGCCTCGCGTTCGGTGACCGCGAAGTCGGGCACCCGGCCGGTGCGGGCGCGTTCCAGATCGAGGGCGTAGAAGGACGGGACCCGCGGTCGCGACTCGCCGAGCTCGAGGCGCGAGTACGACAGATGGAGCCGGCGGGCGGCGGCGCCGACGGCCAGCCTCAACAGCAACCGCTCCCCGGCCGCGCGATCGTCGAGCACCGGCAGGCCGAGGGGCTCGGCGTCTGCGCCGTGGAACGGCGCAGACGCCGGCAGGGTTGGTTGAGCGGAAGGCGGAGCCGCAAGGCGACGGTTTCCGGGCGCGGCCGGCCCCACGTCCGGCGCGTTGAGCCGGCGGCGGACCCCGTCGAGGAGGATGGGGTCCTGCCGGGCCTTCTGGGGAAACATGCGCTCGGCCAGCCCGGGCACGAAGACGATATCGAAGGCGCGGCCCCGCACGTGCTCCGGCCCGCCCACGAACACCCGGCCGTAGCGCCGGGCCGGCGGCTCCGCCTGCAGCTCGCTGAGCCGCTCCGCCAGCACCGCCTGCACCTCGGTCAGGGGGGCGGGACCGACATCCGCCATCGGACGCAGCTCGCCGAGGGTCGCCAGCACCCGGTCCGGCCGGCGCAGGACCATCGGGGCCAGGGTCTCCAGACGGTCGAGCCAGTCTCCCCAGTGCGCCTCCCGTGGAAACGCGTCGAGCCGCTCGATCACGGGCAGGGCGAACCGGCGCAGATGCCGGAGATCGCTCAGATCGCGTTCGAGCCGCCGAGCCCGCGGCGACCGGGGATCGTCGCCGGCGCACTCGTCGAGGCGCAGGCGAAGCTCCCGGTCGAGCCCCGTCAACCGGCGGACCCACCGGTCGCGGCCGCCGATGACGGCCGACTCGACCAGCAGCCGGTCCCAATGCCAGGGGGCGCGCAACGCCCCGTCGACGACCGGTCGATCGTCGGCATCGGGCACGTCGTCGGGGCCCGCGTCGTCGTGGTCCGGATCGAGATCGGCCATGTCGAACAACGATCCCTGCACCGGCAGAGCGGGTCCCGGCAGCACCTGGTCGGCCTCGGACGGCGGCACCCACCGCCCGCGGCTGGCCGGGGGCGCGCCGCCCGGATCGGGCTGCGGCACCTGCCCCAGGGAGAGGTACTCCGAGAACCGGCGCGCGGACAGGTGCTCGGCCGCGCACGCCAGCAGCGCGAGGAACGCCCGGCCGGCCGGGTCCGGGGCCCGGGTGCCCCGGACGAACCACGCCTCGACCCCGGCCCGCCGCAGGGCGGTCTCCAACAACCCGCTGTAGACCTGCGGGGCTCGGAGCACCACCGCCATCCGGTCCAGCGGCACGCCGGCGGCCGCCTCTCGCTGCACGAGCCGGGCGATCTCCACGCACTCCCGGGCCTCCCCCGGCGCCGAGAAGAACGCGACCGCGCCGCCTCCGGGGTCGGCGGCGGCGGCGGGATCCGGCGTCGCGATCGGCTCGAAGAGCCGGGTGCGCACCCTCGCCAGCGCGGTGTCCGCGTCCGCCGCATCGTCCGGCGGCGCCAACTCCGAACGCGGCAACCGGCGGAGCGCCGTCCACGTCCGCTCGTCCCCCTGCGGAACCGTCGCGAGAAGCCGCGCGGCCCGACCGGCGATGGCCGCGACGAAGCCGCTGGCGGCCCGGTCGTGCACCGGCACGTCCAGCAGCACTACCGGCACGTCGAGCGGCACGTCGACGGAGTCCCCGGCCGCGACGACCTCCGCGGCCAGCCGATAGAGTTCGGGGATGTCGACGAGATGGGCTTGGCCGAGCTGCCGGGCGTACTCTCGCGACAGCGCGTCGAGGTCGGCCCCGACCGCGCCGCAGGCCGACAGCTCGCCAACATCGACGCCGCCGAGGCGCAGGTCTTCGAGGGTCGACGCCAGGGTTCGTCCGAAGCTGCGCAGGCCGGCGATGGGCGCGAGGTACGCGAGGGCGCCGCGCCCGAGCTCCTCGAAGGCGGCGCGGGCGGCGACCGCCTCGGCGCCGAGGCGGGTGGCGGGGGCCAACCGGCGGCCGGCCAGTCGCGGGGCCGCGAGCCGGGTCGCGAGCCGGCGCAGGCTGAAGCGGTGGAGGCCGAACGTGGCGCCGCGGCGCGCCGCACCGTCCCGCACGAAGTCGTCGACGGCGTCCCGGGCCGCCCCGACGATCAGCGCCTCGGACGCCGGGGGCAGGCTCTCGAGAAAACGGTGCGCGGCAGCCAGCCGCGCCGGCGCGCTCGCGGATCGATGTAGCGTGACCGGTCCCACGACAGGCTCCCTCCCCGCGGCCCCGCTCACGCCCCGGCGTCGACCCGGCAGGCGCCGCGCACGCTCACGCCGCCGGCATAGCTGTCGCTGTCGAGACCGGCCACCTCGCGGAATCGATCGGACATGCGGGCGGCCAGCGCCCGGGCCTGCTCGTCGGACGCCGCGAACGCGAACACCGACGGGCCGGATCCGGACAGCGAGCATCCGAGCGCGCCCGCCTCCAGGGCGGTCCGCTTGACCTCCGCGAACCCCGGCACGAGCGGCGCGCGGATGGGCTCGACCAGGGCGTCGCTGATCGATCGGCCCAGCAGCTCGAGGTCCGATCGGTGCAGGGCGGTGATCATCGCCCCCAACTGGCCGAGGTTGGCGACCGCGTCCCCGATCTCGAAGCGGCGGTCGGCCACCAGACGCCGCGCCTCGGCCGTCGATACCGCGGCGTGCGGGTGTACGACGGCAACGCGGAGCGCCTCGGGCACCGGCAGCGACAACAGCTCCAGCGGGGCATAGCTTCGAATCAGCACGAACCCGCCGGTCACGCAGGGCGCGACGTTGTCGGCATGGACGCCTCCCGACACCGCGCGCTCCCCCTCGAGAGCGCAGGCGATGAGCTCGTTCCGATCGAGCGCCCCCCCGAGAAGCTCGCTCACCGCGAGCGCCCCCGCGACGCTGCTGGCGGCCGAGCTGCCGAGCCCGCTCGCGAGCGGCATGCGCTTGTCCAGCCAGAGCCGGACGCCGGGCGGCCGTTCCCCGGGGGCGCGGGCGTCGAACCGGCGCAGGGCCGCCGCGGCCGCGATGCCGACGACGTTGCGGGTCGGATCGGTCGTCAGTCGATCGACGTTCCCCCGCATGCCGACGATCTCGACCCCCGGCCGATCGGACCACTCCGCGTCCACGCAGTCGCCCGGCCGCTCGATGGCCAACCCGAGCACGTCGAAGCCCGGTCCGAGATTCGACAGGGTGGCGGGAGCGAAGACACGAACGCGATCCGGTGTGGTGGGCATGGATATCCGCAAGCGAGGGATGCGCCGCGGCGCTGGCGTGGCGAGACCGGGCTGCCCCGCCCCCCGGGCAGAATAGCCGGGAGCCGGGCAACCGCAGAACCGGCGGGTGATACGGGCGGAGCCGGCCGGTCTCCCGGCCGGCTCACGGATCCGGGACGCTCGAACTCCGCGCGGGCAACCCGGCTACCGGCGGCCCGCCTGTTCTACCGCGCTCTCGAGCTCATCGAGCGTGGCGACAGCGGGACCGTGGAGCGGGACGATCGTGTTGATGCGCAGATTCCGCTCCTCGATGTTCTCGAGCAGGGAGGCCGCGAACGGCGCCGCCGCCGCCCCCGGCGAGAAGGCGTCGACCTCGAACAGGATCCGCTCCCGCGCCGCAGGCAAATACGCCATCACGATCCCGTCACTGTGCCGATCGCCCACGATGCGGGAGATCTGCAGCGTGCGGCGCCCGCTGCTCAGCTCGTAGACGTCGTCCCCGATCACCGGCTCGACCGTGAGCGGCTGCGGGTTCCGGGCCAGGGCGTCCTGTTCGATCGTGTGCTGCCGGGCCACGAGGTCCTCGAAGAACGGCACGTTGATCTCGTGGGTGATCACTGTCAGCCCCTCGGAGACGGCGGCGCGGATGCCGCCCGAGTGGTCGAAGTGGTGATGGGTGTTGACCACGTACTGCAACGGCTTCTCCGGCTGCAGCCCGCGCGCGTGCTCGATGACGGCGAGCGTTCGCGCCTCGCTCTGAGGCGCCTCGATGAGGGCGAGGAACTCGTCGAACTCGATCAGGGCGCTGTGGTGCGAGCCGCCCGTCAGGTGCCAGACCCCGTCGGCCACCTCCTCCGACTCGACCACGACCTCGTCCGACATCGGCGCGGCATCGGAAGCCGACAGGTCGCCGATCGGCGCCTGGGTGTCGCTGGTCACCCGATACTCGGCCATCGTGTACTCGCCGAGATTGACGGTGTACTGGCGGGGCAACGTCAGCCGCGCCTGGAACCCGCCCAGTCCGCCGGCCTCGGCATAGTCCTCGAAGATCGTCTCGTAGGCGACGTCACCCAGCATGGGGTGATACCGGGTGGACACCACCCGGCTGGGATGCAGGGTCTCCCCGTCGACGTACAGGGTGAGCTGGGTGCCGTTGGCGGCCACGATGTCGACGACCTGGTCCCCGTCCTCCTCGCGCAGATTGCTCGCCGTCGATGTCTCGTCGAGCCCCAGCAGCAGGATGCCGAGAGGGTTGTGATACAGCTCGGCCCAACGCTCGGCGGCCACGCGGTCCGACGCCTGCACCATCCCGTCGCCCCCCTCGTCGTAGGCGACGTCGCCGTCGAGGCCGTAGGTCTGGCGCACCCCGAAGAACGGATTCCCGGTGAGGAACGTCGTGGTGCGGTCCTGCCGCAACTGCCACCGCTGGTTGGCGAAATCGAGCTGCAGGCGGTAGTTCTCGATCTCGTAGTACGGAAGGTCCGCCCGCGGGGTCTGGTTCTGGCCGAGACGATAGGTCCGCCCCGACCCCTCGAGAACCATGCCGGTCGTCTCACTCACCGCGCGGAGGCTCCCCATCGCCTCTGCGGCATCCTCGAGGAGCTGCAACTCGGGCGTTGCCGCTCCACAGCCGACGAACAGGACGCACGATACGATCAGACAGTGCCACCTCTTCATGAGTCCGCACTCCTTTCGCCCACGAACGAAACCACGAGCGGCCAAGCCAAGGCGCGCGGACCCGCAACGGGCTTTCCGACGCAAACGGGTCGAGTACGCCTGCCGCAACGACGACTTGCTGTGTAAAGCGGCATTCTGTCCCAAACCCGGCAGGGGTGCAACCGGGAGGCGTCGCAAGGGGGGGACCGAGAACCGCCGGCGACGACGGACGAAGCCCGTCGGCAAGGAGTCCGGGGTGAGGTCGCGTCTGCCTGCGGCTCCTACAGGAGTCCGAGCTGCAGCTTGGCCGCATCGGACATCTTGTTCATGTCCCATTGCGGCTCCCAGACGACGTCGACCCAGGCATCGCTGACCCCGGGCACCGCCCGGGCCTTCGCCTTCACCTCGACCGGGAGGGTCTGGGCGGCGGGACATCCCGGCGAGGTCAGGGTCATGCGGATTCCCACCAGCCCGTCGGCATTCACGTCGACGTCGTAGATGAGCCCCAGCTCGTAGATGTTGACCGGGATCTCCGGGTCATAGACGGTCGACAACGCCTCGATGAGCTTCGGCTTGAGCTCGAGCGTCTTCAACGGGTCCCGCTCTATCGGGTCGTGGGTGGCCGGCGGCGCCGGGACGGGCGGCTCGCTCGGCGGAATGGGCCGGGAAGGGTCCGGACGCGCGGAGCTCGCGGCGGCCGCAACCTCCGAGGACGGCGCCGGCGTCTTCGCAACGCCGGCCGGCTGGTCGCCCCGAGGCGAGGTATCGAAGTTGAAGATTCCCACTGGCGCTGTCTCCCGGAATCGAATGGTCGCCCGCGGCGGGGATTGCGGCTACTCCGTCGACACGACGCCGTGTCGGTCGCCCACCGCGGCCCGCAGGGTGTGCCACGCCAGGATCGCACACTTGACGCGGGCCGGATAGTCTCGGACCCCCGCGAACACCGCCAGCTTCCCCAACCCGGCATCGTCCACCGGGGCCGTCCGGTCCGTGACCAGCCGGTGGAACCGCTCGAAGAGCCGGTGGAGGTCGTCGAGGGTCAGGCCCTTGACGCCCTCCGTCATGAGGGACGCCGATGCCTTCGAGATGGCGCAGCCGGACCCCTCGAAACGCAGGTCGGTCACCCGATCGCCGGTCAGCTTGAGGGTAATCGAGAGCCTGTCTCCGCAGAGCGGATTGTGGCCGTCGGCCTGGAGGTCGGCATCGTCGAGCCGCCCGAAGTTGCGGGGGCTGCGGTTGTGGTCGAGGATGACCTCCTGATACAGATCCCGCAGATCGGACATGTCGTTCTCCGTATTCCCCCGCCGGCGGCGACCGCGCGACCTGCGGTCGCGTTGGAGTTTCGCTGGCGTGAAACTCCTGCGCCCTTCTCCCGGGGCGACCTTCTCGCCGGCGCCTCTCGCCGGGGCGACCCTCTCCCGGGGCGCCCTTCTCGTCGGCGCGACCTGCGGTCGCGTTGGAGTTTCGCTGACGCGAAACTCCTGCGCCTTGCTCCTACCCGAACAGCTCCCTGACCTTGGCCAACGCCGCCACCAACTGGTCGATCTCGCCGGTCGTGTTGTACAGGGCGAGCGAGGCGCGGGCCGTGGCCGGAACCCCGAGCCGGTCCATCACCGGCTGGGTGCAGTGGTGGCCGGTGCGAATCGCGACTCCCTCGGTGTCCACGATGGTCCCGATGTCGTGGGCATGCACCCCTTCCAGCACGAACGACAGAATGCTCGCCTTGTGGGCGGCGGTCCCGATGAGCCGCAGTCCGGGCACCGCGGACAGCGCCCGGGTCGCGTAGTCGAGCAGGCGCCGCTCGTGCGCCACGATGGCGTCGAAACCGACCCCGGTGATGAAGTCCAACGCCGCCCCGAGCCCGATCGCGCCCGCGATGTGCGGCGTGCCCGCCTCGAACCGGTGCGGGACCTCGTTGTAGGTCGTCCGCTCGAAGGTCACCGAGCTGATCATGTCGCCGCCGCCCTGGTAGGGCGGCATCGCCTCGAGCAGCGCGCGGCGGCCGTAGAGGGCGCCGATGCCGGTCGGGCCGTACAGCTTGTGCCCGGTGACGACGTAGAAATCGCAGCCGATCGCCTGCACGTCGACGGGCATGTGATACGCCGCCTGCGCCCCGTCCACGAGCACCGGAATTCCCTGCCGGTGGGCCAGATCGACCACCCGCTCGACCGGATTGATGGTCCCCAGCGAGTTCGACATGTGCACGATCGACACCAGCCGGGTCCGCGGCCCCAGCAGCGCGGCCAGCTCGTCGACCAGCAGCTCTCCCGTGTCGGAGAACGGCGCCACCCGCAGGCGGGCGCCCTTCTCCTCGCACACGAGCTGCCACGGCACGATGTTCGAGTGGTGCTCCATGCCCGAGATCACCACTTCGTCTCCCGCCCCCAGCCGGCTGCGGCCGAACGTCTGCGCGACCAGGTTGATGCCCTCGGTCGCGTTGCGGGTGAAGACGATCTCGGCCGGTTCGGCCGCGTTGAGGAAGGCCGCCACCTTGCCGCGGGCGGCCTCGAAGGCCTGCGTCGCGTGCTGACTCAGCGCGTACACGCCGCGGTGGATGTTGGCGTTGCCGGCCGCGTAGTACCGCGCCAGCTCGTCGAGCACCGATTGCGGCTTCTGGGTGGTCGCGGCGTTGTCGAGATAGGCCAGGGGCTTGCCGCCGACCGTCTGCGCGAGAATGGGAAACTGCCCGCGGATCCGACCCACATCAAGCACGGCAGGCTCCGATGCGGTCACGCTGGTCATCAGCCCCCTCGAACCCGGTCCGGCGTCCACGGCCCCGGCCGATCCCTGTCCCTGCACCCCGGCCGCCGTCACTCGCTTCCGCTCATCGGGAGCCGTTCCAGCAGCAGCACGTCGAGCTGGCGGCGGATCGCCTCGATCTTGATGTGCCCGAGCAGATCGGCGGCGAACGCGTGAATCAGAAGCCGCCGGGCCTGCGCTTTCGACAGGGCGCGCGACCGGAGATAGAACAACGCATCCGGGTCGAGCTGACCGATGGTGGCCCCGTGCGTGCACTTCACGTCGTCGGCGAAGATCTCGAGCTGGGGCTTGGTGGTAATCTGCGCATCCTCGGACAGCAGCAGGGCCTTGTTCGACTGCTTGGCGTCGGTCTTCTGGGCATCGAGCCGGACGATGATCTTGCCGTTGAACACGGCGCGGCTCCGCCCGTCCAGAATCCCCTTGTACAGCTCGTGACTGTCACAGTGGGGCATGGCGTGGTCGATGGTGGTCTGGTTGTCGATCAGTTGCCGGCCGTTCCCCAGGTACAGCCCGTTCAGCGTGCACTCGGCCCCTTCGCCGCCAAGGACGACGCCGGCCTCGTTCCGCACGATGGCCCCGCCCGCGGTGATGGTGTGGGACGAGAAGTTGCTCGCCCGGCCGAGCCGGACGGCCAGATTGCCCACGTGATACGCGGTATCCGCCTGCCGCACCACCGTGTAGTGGTCCACGACCGCATTGTCGGCGGCCGAGACCTCGGTCACCGCGTTGCTCAGATACGGGGTGTCCCCGGTGCCGGCATGGCTCTCGACGATCCGGACCTCGCTGCTGGCCCCGGCCACGATCAGCACCCGCGGCTGGCTGAGCACCGGCGAAAGCGCGCTCGATGACGCGAAGAGCAGATGGATGGGCCGCTCGAGCACGACCCCGCCGTCCACCTCGACGATCGCGCCGTCCCGGAGGAAGGCGGTGTTGAGCGCCGTGAACGCGTGGTTCTCGAACCGCGCGAGGCGCCCGAGATGCGCCGTGATCGCGTCGAGACCGCCGGCCTCGCCGGCGGCCACGGCCGCGAGGCTGCGCACCCGCACCCCCGGCGGCAGGCCGGACGGGTCCGACAGCTCCGGAGAAAAGCTCCCGTTCACGAACACGAGCTCGGGGGCCCCGAACCGGGGCAGAGGCAGCGCGTCGAGGACCTCCCGTCCGAGCCCGCGGGACGCGGCCGGCGCCTGGAACGGGACCTCGACGATCGGGGCGATGTTGGTGAACCGCCACTCCTCGAGCCGGGTGGTGGGGAACCCGAGCCGGTCGAAGCAATGGAACGCGTCGTCGCGCAACGATCCGAGCGGTCCGGCTGGCGGTGCCGTCTGCCGCACGGCCGCGAACTGGGCGGCGTAGCTGTCAGCGCTGATGGCGATCTGGGGCATTGGCGTTCCGTATGGTCGGTCTGGGCGGTCTAGGCGGTCACCGCCGCGGGCTCGGTGTCGAGCCAGCCGTAACCCTTCTCCTCGAGCTCGAGAGCGAGCTCCTTGCCGCCCGATTTCACTATCCGCCCCTGGTACAGCACATGCACGAAATCGGGAACGATGTAGTGCAGCAGCCGCTGATAGTGGGTCACCACGATCATCGAGCGCTCGGGGCGCCGCATGGCGTTGACCCCGCCGGCGACGGTCTTGAGCGCGTCGATGTCCAACCCCGAGTCGGTCTCGTCGAGAATGGCGAGCGACGGCTCGAGCACCGCGAGCTGGAAGATCTCGTTCCGCTTCTTCTCGCCCCCGGAGAACCCGTCGTTGACGGGGCGGTTCAACAAGGAGTCGTCCATGTCCAGCAGCGCCAAGCGCTTCCGGGCCAGGATCATGAAGTCCATCGCGTCGAGCTCGGGCTCTCCCCGATGCTTCCGCACCTCGTTCAGCGCCGCCTTGAGCAGGTAGGCGTTGTTGACGCCGGGGATCTCGACCGGATACTGAAACGCCAGGAACAGGCCCTCGCGCGCCCGCTCCTCGGGGTCGAGATCCAGGAGATCCTGCCCCTTGAACGTCGCCGACCCGCCGGTGATCTCGATCCCGTCACGGCCGGCAAGCGCACCGGCCAGCGTGCTCTTGCCGGAGCCGTTGGGCCCCATGATGGCGTGAACCTCACCGGGCTTCACCGCCAGATCGATCCCGTTCAGGATCCGGCGCTCCCCGGCCCTGGCCTGCAAATCGCGAATATCGAGCATCGATTTCCCTGTCCCTGCCCGCAAAGCGTCGCCTCACGCTCCGCTTGCCAACCAACCCTCCGGAAGTCCGCGCCATTCCCCGGCGTCAGACTCCCTAGCCGACGCTGCCCTCGAGACTGACGCCCAGGAGCTTCTGGGCCTCGACCGCGAACTCCATCGGCAGCTCCCGGAAGACCTCCTTGCAGAACCCGTTGACGATCAGGTTGACCGCGTCCTCGGTCGACAGCCCGCGCTGGCGGCAATAGAAGATCTGGTCCTCGCCGATCTTCGACGTGGACGCCTCGTGCTCCACCTGCGACGACGTGTTCTTCACTTCGAGATACGGGAAGGTATGCGCACCGCAGCGGTCGCCGATCAGCAGCGAGTCGCATTGCGAGAAGTTGCGGGCGCCCCTCGCCCCCTTGCCGATGCGCACGAGGCCCCGGTAGGTGTTCTGGCCGTGCCCGGCGGAGATCCCCTTCGACACGATGGTGCTGCGGGTGTTCCGGCCCAGATGCACCATCTTCGTCCCGGTGTCCGCCTGCTGGCGGTTGTTGGTCACCGCGACCGAGTAGAACTCGCCGACGGAGTTGTCGCCCTGCAGAATGCAGCTCGGGTACTTCCAGGTGATCGCGGAGCCGGTCTCCACCTGGGTCCACGTCACCTTGGCGTTGGCGAACGCCTTGCCCCGCTTGGTCACGAAGTTGTAGATCCCGCCCTTGCCGTCCTTGTCGCCGGGGTACCAGTTCTGCACGGTCGAGTACTTGATGGTCGCGTCGTCCAGCGCCACCAGCTCGACCACCGCCGCGTGGAGCTGGTTCTCGTCGCGCTGGGGCGCCGTGCAGCCCTCCAGATAGCTCACCTCCGCGCCCTCGTCGGCCACGAGCAGAGTCCGCTCGAACTGGCCGGTGTTGGCGGCGTTGATGCGGAAGTACGTCGAGAGCTCCATCGGGCACTTCACGCCCTTGGGGATGTACGCGAACGACCCGTCGCTGAACACGGCGGAGTTGAGGGCGGCGAAGAAGTTGTCGGTATGCGGCACGACGCTGCCCAGATACCGGCGCACCAGCTCGGGATGGTCGCGCACCGCCTCGGAGAACGAGCAGAAGATGATGCCGAGGTTGGCCAGCGTGCCCTTGAACGTGGTGGCGACCGACACGCTGTCGAAGACGGCGTCGACGGCCACGCCGGACAGACGCTTCTGCTCGTCGAGCGAGATCCCCAGCTTGTCGAAGGTGGCCCGGATCTCCGGGTCGATCTCATCCAGGCTGTCGAGCTGCTGCTGCTTCTTGGGCGCCGCGTAGTAGCTGATCGCCTGATAGTCGACGGGCGGATAGCGCACGTTGTGCCACACCGGCTCGGTCATCTTCGACCAGACCCGGAAGGCGTTCAGGCGCCAGTCGAGCAGCCACTTCGGCTCGCCCTTCTTGGCGGAAATCAGCTCGATGACCCCCTCGTTGAGACCGACCGGGATCGCGTCGGTCTCGACGTCGGTGACGAAACCGTACTTGTACTCCTGGTTCGCAAGCTCTTCGACGGTCTGGATCGCGGTGCTCATGACGCTCCCTTGCACGTGACGAACAGATGGCCGGCGAGCCCGCGGCGGCCAGCCGGTCCGATCGGCCGCCGCCCGCCGATGGTCTGTCGATCACGACCGGCAATGGTCCGAATCGGATTGCCGACCATAATGGTCGTATATCAACATATCACGGGGCGGGACCGGCCGACAACGCCGGCGCGCGCATCAGTCGGCGGGCTGGAGCCAGCTCACGGCGAGTCCGACGAGCACGACCGCGGCCGTGCCGACCACGTTGTTCCAGAGAAAGGACACGTCGGCGACTCTCTCGACCAGCGCGACCGACCCCATGCCCGCGAAGAGCCCCAGGAAGGCGCCGTTGGCGGTGGCCCGGCGAAACCCGAGGGCGAGCACGAACACCCCCAGCAGCGACCCGTAGAAATAGGAGCCGACCTGATTGACGACCTCGATCAGCGATCCGAGGTTGGCCGCGGACACCGCAAAGACGGTCGCCACCACCCCCCACAGCGCGGTCGCCACCTTCGACACCCGCAGATAGTGGCGGTCCGTCGCCCCGCTGTTCACGTACCGCCGGTAGAAGTCGATGACGGTGGTCGTGGACAGCGCGGCCAGCTCGGCCGCGGCGCTCGACATCGCCGCCGCGAAGATGGCCGCGATCAGCAGGCCCACGAGCCCGACCGGCAGATGCGTGATGATGAAGGTCGGAAACACGTAGTTGACGTCGGAGTACTCCTCGCCGGTGGCCTCCTCCACCAGCCCCGCCGCCCGATCGCGCACCGCCCCGACCCGTTGCTGGCTGGCCGCGAACGCCGCCCGGGCGTCCGCGATGCCCCCGGCACTCCCGCCGCGGCGGGCCGCGAGCATCTCGCCGGCCGCGGTACGGCGCGCCGCGAACGCCTCCTCGAACTCCGTCTCGAGCCCCGCGTACTCCGCCGCCCGGCCGGTGCGGGCGGCGGCATCCTGCACGGGGTTGAACAACATCGGCGGCGCCTGGAACAGATGGAAGACGAACACCAGCACGCCGGTCAGCAGAATCAGCGCCTGCAGCGGGATCTTCCAGTACGCGCTCATCAGCAGCGACCGGCGGGCGGCGTCGACCGAATCGGCGGTCAGATGACGCTGCACCTGGCTCTGATCGCACCCGAAGTACCCGAGCATGAGGAACAGCCCGCCGAACAGACCGGACCAGAACGTATAGGTCTGGCTCAGGTCCGGCGTGAAGTCGATGGCGTTCAGCCGCCGGGCCGCGCCGGCCAGATGCATCGCATCGCCGAGGCCGACCTCGCCCGGCAGCCCCAGGACGAGGGCCACGACCACCGCGAGCAGGCCACCCACGATGATGACCATCTGCTTGACGTCGGCCCAAGCGACGGCCTGCACGCCCCCCAGCATGGTGTAGCAGGTCGTCGGAACCCCGATGGCGAGGGCCGTGAGGGTCAGGTTCCAGCCCAGCACCACCGAGAGGACGACGGCCGGCGCGGAGATGATCACCCCCACCGCCAACCCCCGCGAGACGAGGAAAATCAGGCTCGTCAGGGCCCGGGTCTTCCGGTCGAACCGGCGTTCCAGATACTCGTAGGCGGTGAACACCCGGGCCCGGTAGAGGAACGGGACCAGCGTCACCGACAGGATGATCATCGCGAGCGGGAGGCCGAAGTACATCTGCACCAGCCCCAGGCCGTCGGCGTAGCCCTGCCCGGTGGTGCCGACCAGGGTGATCGCGCTCATCTGGGTGGCCATGACCGACAGTCCGACCGCCCACCACGGGAGCGACCGGCCGGCGAGGAAGTACCCCTCGACCTCGTCGGTTCCCCGGGAACGTTTCAGCCCGTCGTACACCACCCACACGAGGTAGCCGCCGATGATGATCCAGTCGAAGGGATGCATGGGAAGGCGCCGCCGCCGGGGCGCGGTTCCGAACCGTCTACCCCGAGAAATGTCGAGAGAACAGCCACAGCGCCGCGAGCACGAACGCCTCGACCACCACCACCGCGACGTAGGTGGCGGCCAGGGGCTTCGACCCGCGGGTGTCGAGCACGCGCCGGACGTCCTCGGGCTGCGAAGTCATGAGTGTCGGCCTTTCAGCAGTATACCCGCCGGCGACGCCGGCGGCAGGGTTGCAAGGGCGGGGCGGCGCCGATAGAATTGCGCGGGCGCCAGACGTTTGTGAAGTGATGCACGTGGACGGTTGTCGCCGTCCCGGCATCGTCACCGTTGTCGCCAGCGTTGAATCACGACGGGAATCGCGGGGCGGCCTGCGCCATCGGGACTCGGCAGGCGCCGACGCCGGTCACGTCACTGCCTCACGCCCGACCGGCGCCGTCGGCCGCGACGACGACCGGATCGCAGGCAGGTCCAGAAAGGAGTCACGACGTTGGAGAACGTGACCACCGCCGAACATGTCGCGCATGCCGAACATGCCCACGACGAACACGATCTGAGCTTTCTGCGCGCTTACGTCTTCTCGGTCGACCACAAGGTGATCGGCATCCAGTATGCGATCACCGCCATGCTCTTCCTGCTGTTCGGCTTCTCGCTGATGATGCTCATGCGTTGGCAGCTCGCCTATCCGGGCGCACCGATTCCGATCATCGGCAACTTCCTCGGGCAGGCCAACGCGCCGGGCGGCATCATGCTGCCCGAGTTCTACAACCAGCTCGGGGCGATGCACGGCACCATCATGGTGTTCATGGGGGTCGTGCCCCTGGCCGTCGGGGGCTTCGGCAACTACGTGCTGCCGCTGCAGATCGGCGCCCCCGACATGGCGTTCCCGCGGCTGAACATGGCCAGCTACTGGGCGTTCTTCGTGGGCGGCGTGGTCATGTTCGCCAGCTTCTTCGTGCCGGGCGGCGCCGCGAACTCCGGGTGGACCTCCTACGCGCCGCTGTCGGTCATCGCGCTCGAAGGACAGACCTGGTGGCTGATCGGGATGATCTTCCTGATCACCTCGTCGCTGCTCGGCTCGATCAACTTCATCGTCACGACCCTGCAGCTCCGCGCCCCCGGGCTGAGCTTCATGCGCATGCCCTTCTTCGTGTGGGCGCAGCTCGTCACCGCGTTCCTGCTGCTGCTGGCGTTCCCGCCCCTCGAGGCGGCCGGCGTCCTCCAGTTGATGGACCGGGTGGCCGACACCAGCTTCTTCATGCCGAGCGGGCTGGTCACGACCGAGGGCCCCCTCGAAATCAGCGGCGGCGGCAACCCGCTGCTGTGGCAGCACCTGTTCTGGTTCCTGGCCCACCCCGAGGTCTACGTCCTGATTCTGCCGGCGATGGGCATCGTCGCCGAGATCCTCGCCAACAACACCCGGAAGCCGCTCTGGGGCTACCGCGCCCTCGTCGCGTCGGTCGTCTTCCTCGGATTCATGTCGTTCATCGTGTGGGCGCACCACATGTTCCTGACCGGCATGGGCACGGCGATGAGCGCCTTCTTCCAGACCACCACGATGATCATCTCGGTGCCGTCGGTGGTCATCCTGTCCGCGTTCTTCATCACGCTGTACGGCGGGTCCATCCGCTACAACGTGCCGATGCTCTTCGCGCTGGCCTTCCTGCCGATGTTCGGCATCGGGGGGCTCACGGGGCTGCCGCTGGGCCTGTCCGCGCCAGACCTGCACCTGCACGACACCTACTACGTGATCGGCCACTTCCACTACGTGGTCGCGCCCGGCACCCTCTTCGCGCTGTTCGCCGGTCTCTACTACTGGTATCCGAAGGCGACGGGCCGGGTGATGAACGAGACGCTCGGCAAGATTCACTTCTGGGGCTCGTTCATCGCCATCAACTGCGTGTTCATGCCGATGTTCATCACCGGGCTGGTGGGGGTGAACCGGCGGCTGTATGACGGCGGCATGCAGTACGCGCACGCCCAGGGAGTGATGGAGTGGAACGCCTTCATGTCCTACGGCGCATGGGCGCTCGGGCTGTTCCAGATCTTCTTCATCTTCAACTTCTTCTGGAGCATCCGGAACGGCAAGAAGGTCGGCGACAACCCGTGGGGGGCGACGACCATCGAGTGGCAGGCGCCCTCGCCGCCGCCGCACGGCAACTTCACCTCGCCGCCGGAGGCGCACCGGGGACCCTACGAGTACAGCGTGCCCGGCGCCCCGAACGACTTCTCCATGCAGGGTCAGGCGACCGGCGCCGAGCCCGAACCCGCGAAGGTGTAACCAGGATGGAAATTCCGTATACCGTAGCCGCACGGCCGGACACCGGCTTGAACAACGTCAAGCTCGGCATCTGGCTGTTCCTGGCCTCCGAGGTGATGCTGTTCGGCGGACTGTTCTCGACCTACCTCATCCTGCGGATCGGCGGAGTCGACTGGCCGTTGGGCGCCGAGTACCTGAACATTCCGATCGGGGCCTTCAACACCGCGGTCCTCATCGGCTCGAGCGTGACGATGGTCATGTGCTTCGCCTCGCTCAAGCTCGGCGACTTCGCCAAGTACAGGCTGTACATGGGCGCGACCATCCTGCTCGCGCTCACCTTCCTGGCGGTGAAGGGTTTCGAGTACTACGAGAAGGTGTCGCACGACCATCTGCCCTCGCACAGCACGTTCCTCGCCATCTACTGGACGATGACGGCGCTGCACGGGCTGCACATCGTGGGCGGGGTCATCGTGAACGGCTATTTCTGGGGTCCCGGCAGCCGGATGTGGCACGTCAAGCGCGAGATGTTCGAGAACCGCGTGGAGGCCGCCGGCCTGTACTGGCACTTCGTCGACCTCGTCTGGATTTTCCTGTTCCCGGTGCTCTACCTCCTGTAGGGGGAGAGCACCGGCCGTCAGCCCAGGCGGGAGAACGTTGTCTGCTGCTCCCCTGGGCCGGTTCCCGGACACTGCGGAGGCGTCATGAGCGGAAGCGCTGAAGAAACCAAGAAACACGTCGACATCTACATGAAGGTCGCCGGCGCGCTGGCGGTCCTCACGGTGTTGACCGTCCTCGCCTCGTATCTGGACGTCGCGGTGCCGTTGGCGATCATCATCGCGATCATCATCGCCACCGCCAAGGGCTCGCTGGTGGTGAGCTACTTCATGCACCTGGTCGACGAGCGGAGCCGAACCCTCGTCTTCGCGCTGGCCCTGACCGTGGTGTTCTGGATGGTGCTGATGCTCGTACCGATCCTGACGATCTCGGATACGTACGGCGTCCACAAGACGCTGCCGAATGCGGACGCCGCGCATGCGGAGGACGAGGCGCACTGATGTCGTTGCGCGCCTTCCACATCCTCTTCGTCATCGCGTCGATCGGGCTGACGCTGATGATGGCGGTGTGGGGCGGCGTGACGTACGGGTCCGACCGCGGAACCGGCTGGCACCTCGTGACGGCCGCGGGGTCGGTGCTGACGGCGGGGCTGCTGTCGGTCTACCTGGTACGGTTCATTCGGAAGACACGCGAGATGGGGCTGCGCTGAACCCGGGGCGACACGAGGCGCTGAGATCATGATGCGACAAGTGCTGCGGACGATGATGGTGGCGGCGGGCGTCGTGCTGGCCGTGCCGCAGACCGGATGGGCCTGTCCGGTCTGTTTCGGGGACCCGAACTCGGCGATGTCGATCGGCGCGAGCTGGGGCATTCTGCTGCTGCTCGGCATCACCGGCGGCGTGCTGGCCGCCTTCGCGAGCTTTTTTCTCTATCTGTTGAAGCGATCCAGGATGGCGGTCGGCGAGCGCGTCGATCTGTACCCATCGTCGCAGGCTGGAAGCCCCTCGTAACCCCGCAGCCACCGTAGCCGGTGCGGGGTCCACGGACGGGCCAGGGAGTGTATCGATGCAGGAATTTCTCGGACTGCCGCTGCAGGCTTCGGCGCACGCCGCGGAGATCGACCGGATCATCGTCATCGTCCATTGGCTCATGGCGATGCTGTTCGTCGGCTGGGCGGCGTTCTTCGTCTACACCTTGATCCGCTTCCGCGCGTCCGCGAACCCGAAGGCGGACTACGCCGGCGTCAAGAGCCATACCTCGAGCTACCTCGAGGTCGGGGTGGCGGTCGTCGAGGCCGTCATTCTGCTGCTCTTCGCCATCCCCGCGTGGACGGTGCGCGTCAACGCGCTCCCCCCCGAGGAGGGAGCGACGGTCGTGCACGTCATCGCGAAGCAGTTCGAATGGCATTCGGTGTATCCCGGTCCCGACGGCATCTTCGGGCGCCGCGACGCCAGCCTGATCACGCCGAACAACGCGGTGGGGCTCGACCGGGACGACCCCGCCGGCGCCGACGACGTCAACACCATCAACCAGCTCAACCTGCCGGTCGACGAGCCGGTGATTGTGTACCTGTCCAGCCTCGACGTCATCCACAGCTTCGCGATCAACTCGATGCGGGTGAAGCAGGATGCGATACCGGGCATGGAGATCCCGGTCTGGTGGGTGCCGACGGTTGCCGGGGACTACGAGATCAACTGCTCGCAGCTCTGCGGCCTCGGTCACTACCGGATGCGCGGGTTCGTGTCCGTCCAGAGCCGCGCCGACTTCGACGACTTCCTCGCCACCGAGGGCGCCCGCGTCGCCGCCGCGGCCGCGGCGGACTGAAGCCTTGCGCGCACGAGCGGGCCGGCTCCCGGGCCGGACCCGCTCGCTCGTGCATCGCACTAGGCCCAGCTCGTCCCGAGCGAACTCCTCTCATCGAACGCGTACGCGGCGCCGCTCTCACGCCGGGCTCTTCACTGCGCCCGGTCCAGCTCGTCCCGGACGATCTCCTCGAACACCTCGTAAGGCGCCGCGCCCATCACCGCGCGGCCGTTGATGAATATGGTCGGCGTCGACTGCACGCCGAGCGTCTGGCCGTGCTGCAGGTCCGCGCTCACCTGCTCGGCGAACCGGCCGCTGTCGAGGCAGGCGTCGAACGCCGCCTGGTCCAGCCCCAGCTCGCCGGCGTGGCGCTTCAGGTCGTCGACCTCGAGCGCGTCCTGGTTAGAGAACATCGTGTCGTGCAGCTCCCAGAACATGCCCTGCGCGTTGGCGCAGAGGCCGGCCTCGGCCGCCTTGAACGCCTCGGCATGGTTCGGCAGGGGATAGTCCTTGAACACCAGCCGGATCTCGTCGCCGAACTCCGCCTTCAGGCGGTCGAGGGTGCCGGTCAGCCGCTCGCAGAACGGGCACTGGAAGTCGGAGAACTCCACGATCTCGACCGGCGCGCCGGCCGGGCCGAGCACCGGGTCGCCAGGGGCGACGTCGACGGCGGTGCGGGGCGGCTCGAGATCCACCCGGACGTCGTCGGCCCCGGCCCGCAGCTCCGCCATGTACGCCTGCAGGGCCTGCATCGGCCGCTGCTGGGCGAGGAACGCCCGGATCTGCGGGGCCATCTGCTCCTCGGTCATGTTGGGGAAAGCCCGCCGGTTCTGCTCGTAGACGCGGGTGACGTCCTCGTCGGTGATCGGCAGGGTCCTCGCCGGGAGCTCCTCGGCCAGCAGCTCGTCGCGCGACGTGCCTCGGGCGAGCGATTCCCGCTCGAGGAGGATCTCGCCGATGACGACGTCGAGGGTGCGCTTGCGGGTCTCGTACAGCTCCTGCAGCATGCGCATCCGCGAGGCCGCATCGTTGCTGCGCCAAGCCTCGTCGAGCTCCGCCATGGTGACCGCGCGGTCGCCGACGCGCCCCACGACCTCGCCGTCGGATTGGGCATGCGTGGGAGCACCGCATGCCGTCGAGACCGCGAGGACTGCGCCCAGAACGCAAAGCCGCTGGAACATGGAAGATACCTTTCCGTATGGGGTCGTAGCCCCTCTAGTACCACGATGCCTGTCTTGAAACGAGCAGGCCACTTTATCATGATCCCGTGGCGGAATCCGGCCCGTCGGCGGTGGCCCGGGTGGGCCGGGAGGCCGTGGTGAAACCGCGTGTCGCACCAGGAGCAGCGAGGCGCCAGCGGGCTGCACGGCGCCCGCGCGGCAAGGCGCGGCCCACGCGCCTGTCGGGCGCGGGCAGCCGCGGAGCAACACCGTCCGCGTACCCGGCGTCGGCCGCGAGCGGCGCAGCCCACGCGGGATGCAGCGCCGGTCGCATGCAACGGGGGCTCTTGCCACGGGCCCCTCGGACGGCCCGGACATCCGTCTTCCGTGATCGTTGACGCGAATGGCGACCAATCGCATCCGTACCCGCCCCCCGCGTGCCGGCACCCGGGCTCCGTCCTCCCCGGTCCTCGTCACCGACGACGTCTCCGGCTTCGTCGAGGACGCGGCGCACTACCCCGGCGGTCATGCGCCGGCGGTGGCGTTCCCCCGCGACGAGGCGGAGTGCGCCGCGCTCGTCCGCGGCGCCGCCCGCGTTCTGCCCATCGGCGGGCAGTCGTCGTTGACGGGAGGCGCGACCCCCATGGGCGAGCTGGTGCTGAGCTCGTCGCGGATGAACGCCGTCGAGGGGATGGCGGACACCTGCATCACCGTGCAGCCGGGGGTCACCCTGACCGCCCTGCGCGAGACCCTGGACGCGGCCGGCCGGTCGTACCCGCCCGTGCCCACGTTCGAGGGGGCGACGGTCGGGGGCGTGGTGTCGACGAACGCGGCGGGGGCCGCGACGTTCAAGTACGGCACCACGCGGGACTGGGTCCGCGGCCTGACGGTGCTGCTCGCCTCGGGCGACCTGCTCGACCTCGAGCGGGGACGGGTGCGCGCGTCGGACGGCCGGTTCGTGATCGACACGCCGCGCGGCGCCGTCGAGGTGCCGGCCCCGACGTACGGCCTGCCCCGAGTGCCCAAGCACTCGGCCGGGTACCATGCCGCCCCCGACCTCGACCTCGTGGACCTGTTCGTGGGCTCGGAGGGCACCCTGGGCGTCGTGACCTCGGTCACTCTCGATGTCCTGCCCCGGCGCCCGGAGCTCTGCGTCGTGCTGATCGTCCTCGACGACGAGGGGCAGGCGACGGCCCTCGCGACCCGGCTGCGCGACGCGTCGATCGAGACCCGGCTTCGGGCCGATCCGGCCGGGCTCGACGTCATGGCCATCGAGTACCTGGACCGCCGCTCGCTCGAGCTGGCCGGCGCCGCCGGCGCGGGCCGACGCAACCGCGTGTCGATTCCGGAGACGGCGGGTGCGGTCCTCCTGCTCCAGATCGAGCTGCCCCCCGGCGCCACCGCGGGCGCGGTCCACGAGCAGATCGATCTTGCGGCCTCGGCAGAGCCGCCCCACGGTCCCATCGGCCACCTCTGCCGCCTCCTCGAGGCCGAGGGGCTCCTCGACCGCACCGAGCTAGCAGCCCCCGGGGAGACCGCCCGGACGGCGGAGCTGCTCGCCCTCCGGGAAGCGGTGCCGGAAGCGGTCAACCGGCAGGTGGCTGTCGCCAAGCGCACCGTCGATGACACAATCGAGAAGACCGCCGCCGACATGATCGTGCCCTTCTCGAAGCTCTCCGACTGCGTCCGCCTGTTTCGGACCGCGTTCGAGTCGCGCGGCCTCGACCACGCGGTGTGGGGACATCTGTCGGACGCCAACCTGCACCCCAACGTCCTGCCCCGCTCGGCGGACGACGTGCAGGCGGGAAGGGAAGCGATTCTCGAGTGCGGGCGGGAGGTCGTCCGGCTCGGCGGAAGCCCGCTCGCGGAGCACGGGGTGGGCCGCAACCCCGTCAAGCAGGCGCTGCTGCGGCTGCTCCACGGCGCGGCGGGCATCGAGCAGATGCGGGCGGTCAAGCGCGCGCTCGACCCGGAGAACAAGCTGGCCCCCGGGGTGCTGTTCCCGGTCGCGGCCCGCGGGAGGGCATCGGCATGAGCACCCTGTTCCTCGCACACTGGCTGACGACCGCCGTCGCCCTCGGGGTGACCGCGTGGGTCCTCCCCGGCGTCCGGGTCGACGGCCTGTTCTCGCTGGCCCTCGCGGGGCTCGTCCTCGGCTTCGTGAACGCCATCGTGCGCCCGCTGCTGGTCCTGCTGACGCTGCCGTTCACGCTGCTGACGCTCGGGCTGTTCTACTTCATCGTCAACGGTATCGCGTTCGGTCTCGCCGCGTTCCTCGTCCCGGGGTTCAGCGTCGCGTCGTTCTTCTCGGCGGTGTTCGGGGCGGCGGCGGTGGGGCTGGTCTCGTGGTTCATCGGCGGTTTCACCGGCACGCGTCCCCGATCCCGAGGCTCGATGGTGGTCGAGGTCCGGCGCCGCCCCGACGGGCGGTGGGGAGCCTGAGCCGATTGGATTCCTGGAGGCAAGTGACAGCACCCCGCGTCGCACCGAGACGGGGGGGCGCCAGCGGGCTGAAGAACGCCCGTGAGCGGGCTGAAGAACGCCCGTGAGCGGGCTGAAGAACGCCCGTGAGCGGGCTGAAGGACGCCCGTGCAAGGCGTGACAAGGGGGACCTCTCGGGCTCGGGTGACCGCGGAGCAACGCAACTCCGCGGAACGCCGTCAGGCAGGATGCATCGCCGGTCGAATGCAGCGGGACCTCTTGCCGCCGGACGCCGGACCTACAGCTCTGCCCGGCGCAGCCGCAACGCGTTCGCGATGACCGACAGCGAGCTGAGGGTCATGGCGGCGCTGGCCCAGATGGGGCTGATGAGGAGGCCGACGAACGGGTAGAGCAGCCCGGCGGCGACGGGTACGCCGACCGTGTTGTAGACGAACGCGAGGAACAGATTCTGCCGGATGTTGCGCATCGTGGCGCGGCTCAGCCGGCGCGCCTGCACGATCGCGCGCAGGTCGCCGCGCACCAGGGTGACGCCGGCGCTCTCCATCGCCACGTCGGTCCCGGTGCCCATGGCGATGCCGACCGCCGCCTCCGCCAGCGCCGGCGCGTCGTTGATGCCGTCGCCAGCCATCGCCACCACCTGACCGGCGGCCTGGCGCTCGGCGACGATGCGCCGCTTGTCGGCCGGCAGCACGCCGGCGATCACCTCGCCGATCCCGAGCCGGGCCGCCACCGCATCGGCCGTCACCTGGTTGTCGCCGGTGACCATGACGACGCGCAGGCCCGCCGCCTGCAACTGCCGCACGGCATCGGGCGTCGTCGCCTTCACCGGATCGGCCACCCCCACCAGCCCCGCGAGCTCCGTCCCGACCGCCACGAACACCACCGTCTGACCCTGGCGGCGCAGGGCGTCGGCGCGGGCGGCGAGCGGGGCGGTCTCGACCCCGCCCTCCCGGAGCAGCGCCGGCGTGCCGAGGACCACCGCCTGCCCCGCAACCGTCCCCCGCACGCCGCGTCCGATCTCGGCCTGGAAGTCGGCGGCCGGCGGCACGGTCAGGCCCCGGCCGTCGGCGGCCCGGGTGATCGCCTCGGCCAGCGGGTGCTCGCTGCCGCGCTCCAGGGCCGCCGCCGCCCGCAGCAGCTCGACCTCCTCGACGCCGGCGACGGCGAGGACGGTCGCCACCTCGGGGCGGCCCTCGGTCAGCGTTCCCGTCTTGTCGACGATCAGGGTATCCACCCGCTCGAGGGTCTCGAGCGCCTCGGCATTCTTGATCAGGACTCCGGCCCCCGCCCCCCGGCCGGTGCCGACCATGACCGCCATCGGGGTCGCTAGCCCAAGGGCGCACGGACAGGCGATGACGAGCACCGCGACGCTGTTGACGAGGGCAAGGGCCAGCCGCGGCTCCGGCCCCCAGACCGACCACGCGACGAAGGCCAGCCCCGCGACCGCGACCACCGCGGGGACGAAGACCGAGGCGACCCGATCCGCCAGCCGCTGAATCGGCGCCCGGCTGCGCTGCGCCTCGCCGATCATCGTGACGATCTGGGCCAGCAGGGTCTCGGTCCCGACGCGCTCGGCCCGCATGAGCAGGGTGCCGGTCCCGTTCAGGGTCGCTCCGACGATGCGCGCGCCCGGCCGCTTCTCCACCGGCAGCGGCTCGCCGGTGATCATCGATTCGTCGACGGCGCTGGCTCCCTCGACGACGACCCCATCGACCGGCACCCGTTCGCCGGGGCGCACACGCAGGAGATCGCCGACCGCGACCGCGGCCAGCGGCACGTCCGCTTCCCGATGGTCGGCTCCTCCGGGGTCGCCGGAGACCCGGCGCGCGGTGGCCGGGGCGAGACCCAGCAGCGCCCGCAGCGCCGCCCCCGTCCGGCCGCGCGCCCGCAGCTCCAGCACCTGCCCCAGCAGCACCAGCACGACGATCACGACCGCCGTGTCGAAGTAGGGCTCGACGCCGTCCCCCATCCGGAATCCGACGGGGAACAGGCCGGGCGCGGCGGTCGCGGCGACGCTGTAGAGCCAGGCCGCCCCCACGCCGAGCGCGATGAGGGTGAACATGTTGGGGCTGCGGTTTACGATCGACGCCCAGGCGCGGGCGAAGAACGGCCAGCCCGCCCACCAGACCACGGGGGTCGCGCACGCGAGCTGCACCCAATTCGACGTGGTGCGGCCGACGGCCATCTGGACCCGCTCGCCGAGGAGCATCTCGCCCATCGCCAGCGCGAAGACCGGCAACCCCACGAGGGCGGCCCGCCGGAACCGCCGCGTCATGTCCTCCAGCTCGGGATTGGCGGCGTCGGGGACCACCGTCCGCGGCTCGAGGGCCATGCCGCACGACGGGCAGCTTCCCGGCTGATCGCGCACGACCTCGGGATGCATCGGGCAGATGTATTCGACGACCGGGTGCAGGGCGTCCGCTGCCAGCTCCGCGTCGAGGGCCATCCCGCACTTCGGGCACACCCCCGGCCCGAGCTGGCGGACCTCCGGGTCCATCGGGCACGAGAACCAGGTCTCCGCCGCCCGATCCGCCGCCCGCCCGGCCTCCGCGGCGGCCCCGTCGTCCGGCCCGGCCGCCCCGCCGGCGGGCGCCAGGTAGCGGTCCGGGTCCGCTTCGAACTTCGCCAGGCAGCCGGCGCCGCAGAAGTAGTAGGTCTGACCGTGATGCGCGTGGGAATGGGCAGCGCCGGCGGGGTCCACCGACATCCCGCACACCGGGTCGATCACCGTCTCGGAAAGTTCCCCGGCCGCGTCGACGACGGCGGGCGCCAGGTAGCGGTCCGGGTCCGCTTCGAACTTCGCCAGGCAGCCGGCGCCGCAGAAGTAGTAGGTCTGACCGTGATGCGCGTGGGAATGGGCAGCGCCGGCGGGGTCCACCGACATCCCGCACACCGGGTCGATCACCGTCTCGGAAAGTTCCCCGGCCGCCTCGGCGGCGGAGGCGGCGCTCACGAACCGGGCCGGGTCGCTCCTGAAGGCGGCATGGCACCCGCCGCAGCAGAAATAGTACCGGCGTCCGTCATGCTCGTGGCTGAACCGGCTTTGGTCCGGGTCCACCCGCATGCCGCAGACCGGATCCCGAATGTCGTCCCTCATGGCGTCTTCGAGCCCAGCCACGCCGCGCGGAACCGGCTCTGGGCCGGGGTCGGACGCCGGCCGAGCTGCTCGATCGAAACGAGGTCGCGGGCGGGATCGGGCGCGAGCTCCAGGCTGGCCGTCATCGGCTCCCCGCGCCGCTCGTAGCGCACCGTCACCTGCCCGCGATCGCCGAGATCGCGGAGCAGGCGGTCGAGTCCGGCGGCCGATGACAGGCCGCGGCCGTCGATCGCGACGACCAGATCGTCCCGCGCCACCCCCGCGTCGTAGAGCGGCGTCCCGAAGGGCACCGGGGCGACGACCCGCGCCCCGCCGCGCCCGAACCGCAACGCCGGCGCGCCGAGCCAGCCGCGGCCGGGCGCCCGCGGCCGCAGCGCCAGCCCCGCGCGCTCGAAGAGCGGGGCGAAGTCGATCACCTCGCGCCCGTCGACGTAGCGGTCGAAGAACTCGGCGGCAAACGCCTCGTCGCCGGTCAGATCGGCCAGGGCGGCGCGGGCGTCGGCCTCCGTGTACGGCCGGTCCACCACCCCGGGAGCCGTGCCCCCGGCCCGTCCGAACCGTTGCCAGAGAAGCTGCATGTAGTCGTCGAGGGTGGCGGCGCGGCCGATGCCGTCGGCGGCGCGGGCGCGTAGCAGCAGGTCGAGTCCCAGCCCGAGCGTCTCGCCCCAGGTGTAGTAGGAAATGAAGAAGTTGCCCCAGTTGGTGCGGTCGATCGCGCTCGCGGCGTCGGTGAACGGGGCGAGACGGCTCATGTCCGCCGCCGACCGGAACCGCCGGCCCGGACCGCGCTCGACCGTGTCGATGGCCGACGCGAACCGGACGAGGGTCTCCGGCAGCGCGGCCAGCCCCGCCCGCTGCAGAACCAGCGCCCCGTAATAGTTGGTAAAGCCTTCGGCCAGCCACAGCTCGCCGGACGGATTGACGTCCTCGAAGTCGAACGGCTCGAGCGACCGGGGGCGAATCCGCTCCACGTTCCAGACGTGGAAGAACTCGTGCGACACCGAACCCAGCAGGCGCCCCCGCTGGGCCTGCAACGTCGCCGGCGCGCTCAGCACGGTGCTGTTCCGGTGCTCCATGGCGTCGCCCGAGGCGGCCGGCAGATAGTCGGCGATGAACGTGTAGCGGCCGGTCTCGAACCGCGGGAACTCGCCGAACACGCGCACCATCTCGCGCACGATCCGTTCGACGTCCTGCGCGTACCGGTCGAGCTCGCGGTCGCCGCCGCCGTGGTGCATCGCGATCCGGAACACCGGCCGGTGGCCGGAATCGGCGGGGTCCGCGACGGTGAAGGACCGCTCCGCGAAGCGACTCAGCTCGACCGGACTGTCGAGGAGGTACGGCAGGTTGGGCGCGGTGTAGACGAACGGATCGTCCGACGGATAGAGCTGCGTGGCCACCCGCCAGCCGCTGTCCGGCGGAGGCTCGAACCGGACGGCGGCCGGCCGCTGCTCCAGCCCGTGTCCCCACATCAGGGAGGCGGGCATGTTGAGGTGCGCATGGGTATCGTCGATCGCGAGATACGTACCGTCGACGCGGTCGCCGTACACGCGGTAGATGAACCGCACGGTCCCGTCGTGGCCGGCCACGTCCCAGCGCGCCATCGAGGACCGGACCGGGTCGAGAACCTTGCCGGCGCCGTCGGACGCCCGCACCTCGAACACGTTCTTCGCGAAGTCGTGCCTCGCGTACCTCCCCGGCGACGCGGTGCTCATCCGCATGCTCAGCGGCGCGGGCGGGAGGCCGGTCAGCGTCACCGCGACCTCCATCCAGCGGTGCGCCGGCTCGGGAAAGCGCAGCTCGTAGGCGACGGGCGAACCCTCGCCGGCGTCGACGCCGATCTGCCCCCCCGCGCGCGGCATGAACCAGGCCGCGGCGAGGCCCAATGCGATCAGCCCGGCCGCCCGCAACGCGACGATCCCGCCGCCTCGCGCCGTCATCCGACCGACTCCACCACCTGGCTGACGAACCCGGCCTCGGGCACCGCGCCGAGAATCTCGGTGCACTCGTTGATCACCGTCTTCGGCACGCCGGTCACGCGGTACTGCTGCACGAGGTCCGGATACTCGACCGCGGCGACCGCCGCGGCGGTGACGTGCGGACTCTCGAGGGCCATGCGATGGGCCAGGCTGACCGCCTGGGGACAGTGGGGTCAGGTGGGGGTGACGAAGACCTGGATGTCGATCGGCTGCTCGACCTCCGCCAGCCGGGCGCGGCTCTCGTCGCTCAGACCGGAGTCGCGGGAGGCGACCAGGGCGATGGCGTCGATCAGGGAGACGAGCTCGTGGCCGTCGGGCACGCCGTAGAACCGGATTCCGGTATCGGCCTCGCCGACCACCGCAATCGCCGGCGCGCGCCGGATGCCGTAGTCCCGGACCTGGTCCTTGTCGAGCACCAGGTTGAACTCCTCGACGGTCACGCGTTCGGACAGCGACGCGATCGAGTCCACGATCCGCCGCGCCGACCCGCAGGTGTCGCAGCCGAACGTCTGGGTGAAGAACAGGAGTTTCACCGGCGCCGCGAGATCGGCGAGCGCCGCTTCGAGATCGGCCGAGGTTCGGGCGTCCATGCCTCAATTATGGCAGCTTCTCTCACCTGGCCCGAACATCGCCGCCTCGCGGCGCCGCTGTCCGCCCAACCAATCCTGCAGCAGTCCGCGCCGTTCCACGGCGCAGACTGCTGGCCCGGACATCGCCGCCTCGCGGCGCCGCTGCCCGCCCAACCAACCCTGCAGGAGTCCGCGCCGTTCCACGGGGCAGACTCCTACTTGAAGAGATCCTCGAATGCCTGCTTGGCGCTGCGGGGACCGGTGGCGGCCTCCGAGTGCGTCCGGCGCTCGACGGTCACCCGCGGGGCGAAGTGGGGGCACTCGTTGCGCGCGTCCTTGGGAAATATCCGGACCTTGATCGGCTGGAGACACTCGAAGCGGCTGCCGCTGTCGAAGGACGCGCATTGCGCACAGGAGTGGAGGGCCGACCCGCACGCCGGACAGATCGTGTCGGGGCCGATCGCCGACCGCAGGGTCCGGCGGCATCGGGCGCACCGCATGACATCGTGAAACGCGGGCAGGTTCGGCGGCCGGTGCTGCCGGTTGATGACGCTGCGCGGCGCGCCGTCCCCGCGCGGTGGCCGCGGCCGGTCGGTCGGTTCGCGGCCGGCGCCGTCGTCCTGATACCCTCGCTGCCGGTACTTTCGGTCGCTCATGCTCTCGTCCCGTGATGCCGTCCGGCGGTCTGCGGGACGGGATGCCCCGGCAGAACCCCGGCAGGGAAAGATGGAGGGCCACGCCCTCCTACCCGGCATGGTACAGTTACTTCGTCGGATATTCGACAAGAGTCTCAAGAAATTGGCTGCCGCATCCCCTTCGCTCGACGGGCTGAAGATCGAACGCCCGGACGAGACCGACCGGCGGCCGTCGCGCTGGCTGGTCGTGCCGGTCCTGCTGCTTGCGGCCGGCGGCGGATGGTGGTGGTGGGCCGGACCGTCAGGAATCGCCGCGGTGCGCACGGCGGTGGCGCGCGAGACGATGGCCGCCCCTGCCGACACCGCGGTCCTCAACGCCTCCGGCTACGTTACCGCCCGCCGCCGGGCGACGGTCTCGTCCAAGGTGACCGGGAAGCTCATCGCGGTTGCAGTCGAGGAAGGCATGGCGGTGCGCGAGGGGCAGGTTCTCGCCCGCCTGGACGATTCCACGGTGCGCTCGCAACTGGCCCTGGCCGAGGCCCGGCTTGACGCCTCGCGGCAGGCGACCGCGGAACAGGAAGTGAGGCTGCGCGAGGCGGAGCTCACGCTCGCCCGCACCCGGCGGCTGGTGGAGGAGGGGGTGGTCGGCGCCGCCGACCTCGACGCCGACACCGCGGAGGTCGATTCGCTCGCGGCGCGTATCGCGCTGTCGCACGGACAGGTCGTGGTGGCCGAGCGGGAGATCGACGTGTATCGGACCCAGCTCGACGACATGGTGATCCGGGCCCCGTTCGACGGAGTGGCGATCTCGAAGGACGCCGAGGAGGGCGAGATGATCTCTCCGGTGTCGGCCGGGGGCGGGTTCACCCGGACCGGGGTGAGCACGCTCGTCGACATGGCCTCGCTCGAGATCGAGGTCGACGTCAACGAGAGCTACATCAATCGGGTCCGCGACGGCCAGCGGATCGTGGCCAACCTCGACGCCTACCCCGATTGGGACATTCCGGGCGCGGTCATCACCACCGTGCCGGCGGCGGATCGGCAGCGGGCGACGGTGCTGGTGCGCATCGCGTTCGACGAGCTCGATCCGCGCATCCTGCCGGACATGGGCGTCAGCGTCGCGTTTCTGGAGGACGCGCCTCCCGAGCCTCGGGCCGGCACGACGCGCCTGTTGATCCCGGCGGAGGCGGCGCGCAGCCAGGACGGCCGGGACATCCTGTACGTGGTGCGAGGCGATCTGTTGGAGCGCCGGGCGGTGAGGCTCGGCACCACCGTCGGCAATCAGGTCGACATCGTCGCCGGTCTGACCGCCGGAGAGCGCGTAGTCGTCGACGGTCCGGCGGATCTGGCCGACGGGGATCGGGTGACGGTGCTGGAATAGCCGCGTCCCGCCCCGGCAATGGGCTTCCGCACCGGCCCCTGCGCCGGCCGCAACCGCGCCGCGCCCGAATGCCGTCCGACCGTCCTGTTTCCGTAAGTCATGTTACTGTTGCGGTAGTTCGGTGACCGCAACCTGCTGCAAAAGGCTTTCAGAATGCCAGCGAGACTCGTCTTCTTGCTCGTTCTCCTGTCGGCGTTCATGGTGGTGCCGTCTGCGCTGGATCTGTTCACCGAGTGGCTCTGGTTCAATGAAGTGGAGTACACCGGCATCTTCCTGCGCACCCTGAGCACCAAGGTGACGCTGGGCGCGGTGGTGTTCCTGCTGGCGTTCGCCGGTCTGGCCCTGAACTTCCGACTGGCCCTCCGGCGGTTCACGCAGCCCTACACCCTGTTTCCCGGGAACGGCGACATTCAACCGGTGGTGCTGACGCCGCAGCAGTTGCAGCGGCTGGGAACCGGGGTCGCCGCGTTGATGGCTCTGTTCCTGGGCGCCTTCGCCTCGAACGAATGGCTCACGTGGCTGCAGTTCCAGAACGCGGTACCGTTCGATCAACCGGATCCGCTGTTCGGCCGCGACATCAGCTTCTACATCTTCTCTCTCCCGTTCATCGACCTCGTCCGCTATCTCGCGCTGGCCGTGGTCATGCTCTCGCTCATCGGCTCGGCCGCCCTCTACGTCATCTCGAACCAGTTGGCCCTCGACCCGGCGCGCGGGCCGATCGTGGGCGACGGCGCGCGGCGCCACCTCGGCCTGATCGTCGCGGGCCTGTTCGTACTGCTCGCCTGGGGCGCCTACCTGGATGTGCCGCGGGTTCTCACCACCCCGTCCGGCATCGTCCACGGCGCCTCGTACGTCGATGTCGCATTGCGGGTACCGGTCTTCCGGGTGCTGATGCTCGCCGCGCTCGTGGGCGCCGGCCTCAGCGCCATCTCGGCGCTGACGCCGCGGAACCGGCCGTTGATGGCCGCCATCGGCCTCTACGCCCTGATCTCGGTGGGAGGGAACGTCGGCGCGTTCGCCCTGCAGCGTCTCGTGGTGACGCCGGACGAGCAACAGCGGGAGGCCCCGTATCTGATCGACAACATCGCGGCCACCCGACAGGCGTTCGGGCTCGACAGCGTCGAGGAGCGGGAGGTCTCCGGCGACGCCATCCTGACCCTGGCGGACATCGAGAACAATACCGACACCATCAACAACGTGCGGCTCTGGGACCACGAGCCGCTGCTCGACACGTTCTCACAGATCCAGGAGATCCGCACGTACTACGACTTCGCGTCGGTCGACAACGACCGCTACTTCATCGACGGCGAGTACCGGCAGATCATGCTGTCGAGCCGGGAGCTGAACTCGGAAAGCCTGCCCAACCGGTCCTGGATCAACGAACGACTGCAGTACACCCACGGGTTCGGCGTGGCGCTGGGTCCGGTCAACCAGGTCACGCAGGAAGGGCTGCCGGTCCTGTTCATTCAGGATCTGCCGCCGACCTCCTCGGTGGACCTCGAGGTCGAGCAGCCGAGCATCTATTTCGGCGAGCTGTCGAACGACTACGTCATCGTGAACACCGACACCGACGAGTTCCACTACCCGGAAGGCGACGACAACGTGTCGACCCGCTACGACGGGTCCGGCGGGGTGGCGATGCCTTCGCTGCTGCGCCGGCTGTTGTTCGCGGTGCGGTTCCGCGCCTACGAAATCCTGGTGAGCAGCCAGTTGAAGGGCGACAGCCGAATCATCTACCACCGTAACATTGTCGAACGGATCACCACCATCGCGCCGTTCCTCCGCTACGACACCGACCCTTATCTGGTGATCTCGGAAGGCCGGCTGGTGTGGATGGTGGATGCCTACACCACCAGCAGCCGATATCCCTATGCCTCGCCGGCCTCCAACCGGATCAACTACATCCGCAACGCCGTCAAGATCGTGATCGACGCCTACGACGGAACGACAACGTTCTATCTGGCCGAACCCGACGACCCGATTGCCCGAACGCTCGAGGCCATCTTCCCCGCCTTTCTCCAGCCCCTCGATGCGATGCCGGAGGATCTGCGGCGGCACATCCGTTATCCGGAAGGGCTCTTCTCGCTGCAGACGTCCATCTACTCGACGTTTCACATGACCAACCCCGCGGTCTTCTACAACCGGGAAGACCAGTGGGAGGTGCCGGTCATTGACAACGAGCAGATGCAGCCCTACTACGCGATGATGCGCCTGCCGGGCGAGCCGCGCGCGGAGTTCATCCAGATGCTGCCGTTCACGCCGCGCGGCAAGAACAACCTGGCGGCCTGGATGGTGGCGCGCAGCGACGGTGAGCAGTACGGCAAGATTCTGGTGTTCCAGTACCCGAAGCAGAAGGTGGTCTTCGGGCCGAGTCAGATCGTGGCGCGGATCAACCAGGATCAGGACATCTCGCCGCAGTTGACCCTCTGGAACCAGCAGGGATCGGAGGTCATCCAGGGCACCCTGCTGGTCATCCCCATCGAAGAAGCCCTGCTGTATGTGCGCCCCCTGTATCTGCGGGCGGACGGCGGGCGGATCCCCGAGCTGAAGCAGGTCGTCGTCGCCTATCAGAACGAGATCGTGATGGAAGAGACGCTCGACCTCGCCCTGAACCGCCTCTTCGGACCGGGGTCGCGGTCGGAAACCGAGTCGCCGTCGAGAACGCTCGCCGCCGGGGCGCAGATCGCCGACGCGGCGACGCCGCAACCGGCGCCGGATGCGCAGGCCGCACCCACCGGCCCGCTCGTATCGCAGGCGGCCGACCACTACCGTCGCGCCCTGCAGGCGCAGCGCGACGGCGACTGGGCGCAGTACGGCGAGGAAATAGAACAATTGGGCACAGTCCTCGAGCAGCTGGGCTCGGGACCGGTTCTCGAATGACCTTGCTCCCGGCGCCCGAAGGGCCGGGACGTTCGAAACGGATGCTTGCGGGAGGAGAGAGAATGTACGCCAGAAGTCTTGCCGTCCTGTTGGGGTTGGGACTCGTGACCGCCGCCGGCTGCGGGGAAGCGCCGGTCGAGATGACGCCGGGGCTGCAGGCGTTCGTAGGGGCTCGGATCATCGACGGAACGGGGTCCCCGGCCATCGAGAGCGGCGTGCTGGTGGTTCGCGACGGCCGCATCGAGGCGGTCGGGGCCGGCGACGCCGTCGAGGTGCCGCCGGATGCCGAGCAGATCGACGTCGGCGGCCGGACGCTCATGCCGGGTCTCGTCAACGCCCACGGACACGTGAACAACGTGCGAGGCCTCGAGGCGGATCCGGCGTTCTACACGGAGGAGCACGTCGAGAGTCAGCTCGGTCTCTACGCGCGCTACGGAGTCACCACCGTCTTCAGCCTCGGCGGCGACGGTCCCGCGGGCGTCGCGGTGCGGGACCGGCAACGGGACAATCCCGACCTGAACCAAGCCCGCTTCTACCTCTCCGGGAACATCCCCACCGGGCCGACGCCGGAAGAGGCGGCGGAACAGGCCAACGCGGCGATCGAGCTCGGCGCGGATATCGTCAAGATCCGGGTCGACGACAACCTCGGCGCGAGCACCAAGATGACACCGGAGGCCTACCAGGCGGTCATCGACACCGCGCACGAACGGGGACTGCGGCTCGCCGCGCATCTCTACTACCTGGAAGACGCCAAGGGGCTGCTCGAGGCCGGCGCCGACCTGCTGGCGCACAGCGTGCGCGACACCGGGGTCGACGACGAGCTGATCGCCCAGCTCCAGGAGACCGGCGTCTGCTACTGCCCGACCCTCATGCGCGAGGTCTCGACCTACGTCTACGAGTCGCGGCCCGAGTGGTTCGACGATCCGTTCTTCCTGAAAGAGGCGGACCCCGAGGTCGTGGCCGCGCTTGAGGATCCGGCCTATCAGGGGAGCATCCAGAACCGCAGCAGCGCCCAGACCTACAAGGCGCAGCTCGAAGTGGCCAAGCAGAACCTGAAGGCGCTCTCGGACGCCGGCATCCCCATCGCCATGGGCACCGACACCGGCCCCGCGGCCCGGTTCCAGGGCTATTTCGAGCACGGCGAGCTCGCGCTCATGGTCGAAGCGGGGTTGTCGCCCATGCAGGCGATCGTGGCATCCACGTCCGATGCCGCGCGCTGCATGGAGGTGGACGCCGACCTCGGGTCGCTCGAGGCCGGCAAGTGGGCCGACTTCCTCGTGCTCGGCGCCAACCCGCTGGACGACATCGGCAACACGCACACCCTCGAGTCGGTGTACATCGCGGGCAACGCGGTGCCGGGGGTGTAGGAACGCCGGAGCACGATCCGGTGCGGCGGCGGCCACCCCGCGGCAGGATCGCCGCCGCACCGGGATCTCCGGCACGGAAGGAGACCCGCATGCACCGTCATCTGTCTGTCACGGTATGCGCCCTGCTGGTCATGGGCGGGCTCCTGACCGAGGCCGCGCCGGCCGCGGCGCAAGCGTCGAGTCGGCTCGAGCAGGAGGTACGGGACGCGCTTCGCCGCGACCGCGGCCTCCGGCGGCTCGAGGTCACGACCGCGGGCGGCGAGGTCACCCTGGCCGGGCGACTCGACACGTTCTGGCTGGAGAGCGAAGCGATACGGCGGGCGTTGGACGTCGACGGGGTCGAGACGGTGGTCAGCGAGATAACACTGCCGCCGGCGGAGCGCGACGAAGACCTGGTGGAAGACGTCTCCCGCGCGGTGGTGCGCTATCCGTACTACACCGTCTTCGACTATCTCGACGGGCGAATCGACAACGGGGTGGTGACCCTGATGGGTCGGGTGACCGGCGAACGCGACAAGCCACGCGAGATCTTCGAGCGGGTGGCGAAGATCAGAGGGGTCCAGGAAGTACAGAATCAGATCGTGCTGATGACGCCGTCGACGGCGGACGACCGCCTGCGAACCAGCATCGCACGGCAGGTGTTCGGCAGCTCGCACTTCCAGCGGTTCGCGTCGCAGCCGAACCCGCCGTTTCACATCATCGTCGAACGCGGGGTCGTCACCCTCGTCGGGTACGTGCAAGGCGAGATCGAGCGCCGGGAGCTCGAACGCATTGCCCGCCAGACGAACGGCGTGCTGCGCGTCTTCAACCAACTGCAGACGATTTCCTGAGACGGCTGCATCGCGCGGCATGACCGTCCCGATGTGGAGCCTTCTTGCCTCGGTCGTCCGTCCCCGGGCGGCTGCGCCCCCGGTTCGCCCGTCACTCGCCCCGCTTGCCGCAGCCGCGGTGCTCGCCGGCGCGGCCTGCGCCCCGCCGGCCGGAGACTGGCCGCGCCAGGCGCGCGGCGCCGACCCATCGGGCGTGGCGTACGTGGCGGACGCCGACTGTGCCGCCTGTCACCAGCGGCAATTCGACGCCTGGACCGGCTCGCATCACGACCTCGCCATGCAGGAGGCGACGCCCGATACGGTCCTGGGCGATTTCGAGGGCGCCACCTTCACCCATCACGGTGTCAGCTCCCGGTTCTTTCGACGCGAAGACCGCTTCTTCGTGAACACCGAAGGGCCGGACGGCGCGCCGGCCGACTTCGAGCTGACCCACACGCTGGGGGTCGAGCCGCTGCAACAGTATCTGGCCCCGTTTCCCGGCGGGCGCCTGCAGAGCCTTCCGATCGCCTGGGATACGGCGCGAAACGCCTGGTTCCATCTCTATCCCGACGACGAGATCGAGCCGGACGACGCGCTGCACTGGACCGGCCGCTACCAGACCTGGAACCTCCAGTGCGCGGCCTGCCACTCGACCGATCTGCGGAAACGGTACGACGTCGAGTCGGACATCTACGAGACGACCTGGGCCGAGATCGACGTCGGCTGCCAGGCCTGCCACGGCCCCGGAGAGCGGCACGTGGCCCTGGCCGGCGCCGCCGCGAACGAAGGAGCCGCCCCGTCCGGCGGGTGGGGCCTCGTCGCGCCGTTCGCGGCCGACGACCCCGCCCCGGAGATCGACGCCTGCGCGCCCTGCCACGCCCGCCGCGAAGCGCTGACCCCGGTGGCCGCGCACGGCGGCCCCCTGCTCGACGACTTCCTGCCGGCTCGGCTGGGGGAGGGCCTCTACCATCCCGACGGCCAGATTCTCGACGAGGTCTACGTCTACGGCTCCTTCGTCCAGAGCCGGATGCATGCGGCCGGGGTGCGCTGCACGAACTGTCACGATCCCCACCGCCTGCGCCTGCGGGCGGACGGCAACGCGGTGTGCACGCAGTGTCATCGGGAGCGCCCGGTCGACGTGTTCCCGATGCTCGCGCCGGGCCGCTACGACACGCCCGCGCATCACCACCACGAGACGGGCTCGCCGGGCGCGCAGTGCGTCAACTGCCACATGCCCGACCGGACCTACATGCAGGTCGACCCGCGGCGCGACCACGGCTTCCGGGTGCCCCGGCCCGATCTGTCGGTGGCTTTGGGCACCCCGAACGCCTGTACCGGCTGCCACGACGACCGCGACGACGCGTGGGCGGCCGCGGCCGTCGCCGACTGGTCCGACGCCCCGCCGCCACCCCATTTCGCCCGGGCCCTGGCCGCCGGTCGCGCCGGCGACCGGACGGCCGAGCCGGATCTCGCGGCGCTCGCGGCCGACCCGGAGCAGCCCGCCATCGTGCGCGCCACCGCCCTCGACCTGCTGCGGCCGCTCGGCCCGACCGGCATCACCGCCGCCCGCGACGCGCTGAACGACCCGGACCCGCTGGTTCGGGCGACCGCGGTGGGCGGCCTCGAGCCGCTGCCGCTCCCGACCCGGCGCGAGGCCCTCGAGCCGCTGCTGGCCGACCCCGTCCGGGCGGTGCGCCTGGAAGCCGCGCGGGTCCTGGCCGAAGCGTGGGGCGGCGGTAGCGCCCCGGCCGGCGGGACGCTCGCCGCCGCCGCCGCCGAGTACCTCGACGCCATGTCCGCGGTGGCGGACATGGCGCCGGCCCGCCTCGGCCTCGGGGTGGTGCGCGATCGCCAGGGCGCGCGGGACGCGGCGGAAGCGGAGTACCGCGCGGCGCTCGCCCTCGACCCCCGGTTCACCCCGGCCCGGTTCAATCTGGCCAACCTCCTCAACGCGCAGGGACGCAACCCCGAGGCGGAGACCGTCCTGCGGGGGGGGATCGACTACGCCCCCGACGAGGCCGAGCTGCACTACTCGCTCGGCCTGCTGCTCGCCGAGGAGGGACGCCTCGACGAGGCGGTCGAAAGCCTCGCCCTCGCCGCGGTCCCCACCGCTCGCGCCCGCGTCCACTACAACTACGGGCTCGCGCTCCAGCAGGCGGAACGATTCGACGAAGCCGAAGCGGCGCTGCGCGAGGCCCGCCGCCGCGACGACCGCGACCCCGACGCCGTGCTCGCCCTCGCCCGCCTGCTGATGGATCAACAGCGGTGGAGCGAAGCGAGCGAGCTCGCCTCTGCCCTCGTGCGGCTGGTTCCCACCGCCCCGGGGCCGCAGCGCCTGCTGAACGAGATTCAGATCCGGGAACGCCGGAGCGGGCGGTGAGGAACGCAGGCTCCACAGACGCTCGATCAACATGCTCCGCGCTCTGAGACCAGACCGGCCTGCCCTGGCAGGTCGCGGCGAGGGCGCCTTTCAGGGGACCCTCCACGGGCTCCTGTATCATGACACCCGTGCAAGTTGTCGTGACCCCGAATCGGTGGGAGAGTTGAACATGAGGCGAGGAACGGTGATGGGTTCCGGTCTGATAGTCGCGGTGGTCGCCGCCCTGGCGGCGGCGGCGTTGCCGGCCGCTCAGTCGGCGCAGGCGCCAGCCGACGCGGGGGGGACGATCGACAGGCTCGATCCGCGTCTCGACGATCTGCTGGCCGCCGACGCGGCGGTCGAACGGGTCGCCGACGGGTTCCAGTTCATCGAGGGACCGGTGTGGGTCGGGGGCGCGACCGACGGCCACCTGCTCTTCAGCGACATCCCCGGCGATACGGTCTACCGGTGGTCGGAAGCGGACGGGACCAGCGTATTCCTCAGTCCGGTGTTCCTGCCCGAGCTCGACACCGGCGGGCAGGGCGGCTCGAACGGGCTGACGCTCGACCTCGAGGGCCGCGTCGTCCTGTGCGAGCACGGCAATCGCCGCCTCGCGCGAATCGAGGCGGACGGCTCCCGGACCACGCTGGCGGACCGCTACGAGGGCCGGCGTCTGAACAGCCCCAACGACATCGTGTACCACTCGAGCGGGGCGGCCTTCTTCACCGATCCGCCGTACGGGCTCGCCTCCCCCGACGCGGCGGAGCTCGGCTGGAACGGCGTCTACCGTCTCGACCCCGACGGCGCCGTCCGCCTCCTGGCCGACGGACAGACCCGGCCCAACGGCATCGGGCTCTCACCCGACGAGCGCACGCTGTACGTGGCCAACTCCGACGGCGCCGCGCGGCAGTGGATCGCCTATCCCGTCAACGACGATCTCGGCCTCGGCGAGGGTCGCGTGCTCCTCGACCTGACGGACAGCGCCGACGCCGGCGTGCCCGACGGCTTCGCGGTCGATACCTCCGGCAACCTGTGGGCGAGCGGTCCCGGCGGCATCGTGGTCATCAGCCCGGAGGGGGATCACCTCGGGACCGTGCGGCCCGGGGAGCAGCCCGCCAACGCGGCGTTCGGCAACGACGGCACGACTCTCTACATGACGGCGCAGACCGGGCTCTACCGGATTCGCACCCGGGTCGCGGGCCTGATGCCCTGACGCCGCGCGCGGCTGTCGGCCGGCGGCGCGACGATATCGCGTGGACGATGCAGGTGTATCACTGTATCATGCGGCCATGCGAACGACGGTGACCATCGACGACGACATCTACGAAGCGGCGCTGAGCCACGCCCGCGCCACCGGTCAGCGACTCGGACGCGTCCTGTCGGACATGGCGCGGCAGGCGCTGCAACCCGAGCCGCAGGCTCCCGAGAAACGTGGAGGCACGGGACGGTTCGCCGCGTTCGAGGTTCCCCGAACCGCGAGCGTGATTCCCGCCTCCCGGATCCAGAAGGCGCTCGACGCCGATGGCGTCGTCTGAGAACCGTCCGCTGCTGCTCGACGTCAACGCGCTCATGGCGCTCGGGTGGCCCAACCACCAGTTCCACCGGGCCGTGGTGGGCCGGCTCGAGCGCCGGCCCGCCGCCGGCTGGGCCACGTGCGTGCTCACCCAGCTCGGTTTCGTACGCCTCTCGTCGAACCCCGCCGTCGTGGGCGTGCGCCGAACGCCCGCCCAGGCGCTCGATGTGCTCGCCAGGCTGGTTCGCGACCGCCGGCACCGCTACGTGGAGCCGCTTCCGCCCCTCCGGCAGGTGGAGACACACTTCGGACATCTGCTTGGGCACCAGCAGGTGACGGATGCCTACCTGCTGGCGGTCGCCGTCACCAACAACGCCACGCTCTTGACGCTCGATCGGCGCCTGGCGCCCCTCGCGGCCACGCGCGCCCACGTCGAAGTCATCATGCCCTGACCACGACGCCGCTCCAGACGGGCTCGAAGCGCCGTTGCACGCACGGGGCTCGCTGCGGTACCATGAGCCGCCATGAAGCTGTCAATCAGTTACTGCAAGGTTTGAAACTACCTGCCCAAGGCCGCCAGTTTGGCGGCCGCAATCAAGGACGCGATCGGCGTCGAAACCGACGTGGTGGTCGGTGGCCGCGGACAGTTCGACGTGGTCGCCGACGGTGAGCTGATCTTCTCGAAGCAGAAGGAGCAGCGGTTTCCCGAGCCCGACGAGGTCATCGGAGCATTGCGCTCGCTCTCGGTCCCTTCCATCTAAAGGGTCCCCGCGTTGCCTCCGGGCCGCTTACGGTCGGAGTGCGTCATAATACCGGCTGGCGGCGCCGGGGTTGCGGCGGAAACACCGCAGGGCCGGCTTCGAAACGAAGGCGGACAAATTGGGGGTGGCTGAGCCATGGCGCACCACGAACGATCGGCAGACTCCTCTCGCCCGCGGCGGGTCGGCCTGACCCGCCGGGAAGTGCTCGCCGGGGCGGCCGGGGCGGTGGCCGCGGCGGCGCCGGCGGCCGGGCAGCAGGCCATCGACACCACCCGGCGTCCCGGACCCGGTCCGAACGAGGTCGGGCAGCGCTCGCCCTTCGTGACCCCGCGGCGCGACCCCAGCTCGACGTCCTCGCGCACGCCTCTGCAGGAACTGCGGGGCACCATCACCCCGGCGGATCTGCATTTCGAGCGGCACCACGGCGGGGTGCCCGCGATCGACCCGGATCGGTACGAGCTCCTCGTCCACGGCCTGGTCGACCGCCCGACCCTCTTCACGCTGGCCGACCTCGAGCGTTTCCCCGCCACGTCGCGGATCTGCTTCCTCGAGTGCTCGGGCAACCTCCGGCGGGGCGCGCCGGAGACTCTGCCGCAGATGGTCTGCGGGCTCACGAGCCAGACCGAGTGGACCGGGGTCCTGCTGTCGACGGTGCTCCGCGAGGTCGGCGCGCACGCCGGCGCCACGTGGTTCCTCGCCGAGGGACAGGACGCCGCGGTGATGACCCGCAGCATCCCGATGGAGAAGGCGTTCGACGACGCGATGATCGTCTACGCGCAGAACGGCGACGCCCTGATGCCCGGCAACGGGTACCCCGCCCGGCTGCTGCTGCCGGGGTGGGAAGGCAACTCCAGCGTCAAGTGGCTCCGCCGCATCGAGCTCGCCGACCGGCCGTTCATGACCCGGGAAGAAACGTCGAAGTACACCGACCCCCTCGGGGACGGGAGCCGCTCGCGCCAGTTCAGCTTCGTCATGGACGCGCGGTCCATCATCACCGATCCCGCCTATCCCCGCGTCATCGAGCCCGGCTGGCACGAGATCCGCGGGCTGGCGTGGAGCGGCCGCGGCCGGATCGCGCGGGTCGACGTCAGCGCCGACGGCGGCGCGACCTGGCAGGAAGCGGAGCTGCAGGCGCCGGTGCTGGCGAAGGCCCATGTGCGGTTCCGCGCCCCGTGGCGCTGGGACGGCGGCGCGGCCGAGATCATGAGCCGCGCGACCGACGAGACCGGCTACGTGCAGCCGACCTGGGAGGCTCTCGTCGCGGCCCGGGGACCGCGGACCCGGTACCACCAGAACCCCATCACCTCGTGGACCATCGGCGCCGACGGAAGGGTCCTGTTCGGAGCGGAAAGGCTGCAGTCATGACCCGCACGGCTTCCCCGCGCGGAACCGGCCGGCCGGCGCGGCCGCGCGCAAGCGCGCTTGCCGGCGGGTTCGGGCTGGCTCTCCTGCTGGCGGGAGCGCCCTGGGCCGCGGCCGGGCAGTCGGCGGACCCGGCGGCGGGCCCGCTGGGGCTGGGACGCCCGGCGACCGCGGACGAAATCGCGGCCCTCGACATCGACGTCATGCCGGACGGCGCCGGACTGCCGCTCGGCGGCGGCAGCGCCGCGGAGGGCGCGCTCGTCTGGGGGCGCGCCTGCCGCTCCTGTCATGGCCGGGAGGGCGAAGGCAGCATCGCCGCTCCGCTGGTCGGCCGCGACCCGGCGGCGCGTCCGCCGACCGTCGGCAACTACTGGCCGTACGCCACGACCCTCTACGACTACATCTACCGCGCGATGCCCCGCAATGCCCCCGGGACGTTGAGCCCGGACGAGGTATACGGGCTCGTCGCCTGGATCCTGGCCAAGAACGGCATCATCGACGACCAGGCGGTGATGAATGCGGCCACCCTGCCCGACGTCGTCATGCCGGCGCGCGACCGGTTCGACCCGGACGACCGCCTGGCAAGCGACGCGGTGCGCTGAACCGTCGAGGCCCGCCGCCGCGATGTCGAATCGACAGCCCCGTCCGCTACCGCGGCTCGCCGCGGTCACGATTGCCCTGTTGGTGGCGGGTGGCCCGTGGTCACCGCCCGAGGCGGCCGGACAGCCGGCTCCCGAGCCCGCGATCGGCCAGGAGGGCAAGGACGTTCCCTGGGTGCCGACGCCCGACGTGCTCGTCGACAAGATGCTCGAGATGGCGGCGGTGGCGCCGGAGGACATCGTCATCGACCTCGGGTCGGGCGACGGCCGTACCGTGATCGCGGCGGCGCGCCTCGGCGCGCGGGCCATCGGCGTCGAGCTCGAGCCGAACCTCGTGGCGCTGTCGGCGCGCCGCGCGGCCGAGGCGGGGGTGTCCGACCGCACCGACTTCGTCGCGACCGACCTGTTCGAGTTCGATCTCTCGACGGCCACGGTGGTGACGATGTTCCTGCTGCCGGACATCAACTACCGGCTGCGCCCCACCCTCTTCGACCTGCGGCCGGGCACCCGCATCGTCTCCAACACCTGGGACCTCGGCGGGTCCGAGACCGACCCCGACGCCCCCGGGTGGATCCCCGACGAGACCGTCGTGCTCGACCCGTGCCCCACCTGGTGCACGTCGCTGCTCTGGATCGTCCCCGCCAAAGTCGCCGGCGCTTGGCGGATGGACGCCGGCGAGCTGGTCCTCGAGCAGCGTTTCCAGCAGGTCTCCGGCGAGCTCCGCACCGCGGACGGCGCGTTCGCGATAACCGAAGGGCGGCTGCGCGGCGACCGGATCAGCTTCGAAGCCGGCGGCATCTCGTACACCGGCCAGATGGCCGGCGGCTCGACCATGAGCGGCACCGCCCGGACGCCCGCCGGAATCACCGAGTGGCGCGCCGTACGGAACTGACCACCACCGGCCCGGCGTCCGCAGGCCGCGGGCCGGCACGTCCGGCCGTGACCTGGACGTTCGGCGACGGTCGACCAGCTTCGACTGCCGCGCGCAATCCGTAACGACCCGACGGGACCGTCGTGCAGCTCGGCGTTTACGGCTGTCAGGGATAGCCCCGGGCAGCCCTCGGTAAAACCGCACGTCCGAGCACCACGAACGGCGACAGGGGCTCATAGCGGGCTTCGAGGAGGGCCTCTGTCGCCGCGAGCCCCGGCAGAGATCGAACGGGATGGTCAGATCGTGGAGCCACCCGAGACGCACGTCGCCAAGCGAGAACGTCAGGCCGGAGACATCGGACCGGCCTCGACCGCGGCCCTGACCGCGGCCACGATGTGCCGGGAAGAGATGCCGAACCGGTCGAGCAGCTCGGCCGGCTTGCCGCTCCGGGGCACGTCGCGCACCGCGAGGCGCTGAACGGCGATGCCGTGGGGGGCAACGGCGTCGCTCACCGCATCTCCCAGCCCGCCCGCCGCGTAGTGGTCCTCGACGGTGATCAGACGGTCGCCGGTCTCGCGCGCGGCGGCCACCAGCCTGTCGGCGTCGATCGGCTGCAGGGAGTAGGCGTCGATGACCCGAATGCGCACCCCGGCCTCGGCCAGCGTCTCGCAGGCGGCCAGCGCCTCGAAGACGGTGACCCCGGCCGCGACCACGGTGGCCGCGTCCGCCGCGCTCTGGCGCAGGGTCTTGGACCCGCCGATGGGGAACCGCTCGTCCGCCGCGTAGACGACCGGGGTCTTCGGGCGCGAGGTCCGGATGTAGGTCATGCCGTCGTGCGCGGCCGCCGCCGCGACGAGCGCCGACGTGCTGACCGCGTCGCACGGATAGAGCACCACGCAACCCGGCACCGCCCGCATCATCGCCAGGTCCTCCAGGGCCATCTGCGAGGGGCCGTCCTCGCCGATCGACACTCCCGCGTGCGAGCCCGCGAGCTTGACGTTGACGTTGCCGATGCCCCCCATGCGGATGAAGTCGGCGGCCCGGGTGAGAAAGGCGGCGAACGTCGACGGAAAGGGAATCGCGCCGCGGCTCGCGAGGCCGAGCGCCGCCCCCACCATCACCTGCTCGGCGATGTAAGTCTGATAGAAGCGGTCGGGATGCTGCTGCTCGAACTTGTCGCTGAAGGTCGAGTTCTTGACGTCGGCGTCGAGCGCGACCACCCGCGGGTCGGAGGCCCCCAGCGCGGCCAGCGCCACGCCGTAGGCCTCGCGGGTCGCGACCTTGGCGCCGAGCTCGTACGCGGGCAGACGGAGCGCCGGCGGCGAGGCGGGTCGGCTCGCCCGCGACGGCGGGGGCGATATCGGCGGATTGCGGGTCGGCTCGCCGAGCTGCCCATCGAGCTCCTGAAGGGCGCGATCGAGATCGGCCCCCTTGAACGGCTTGCCGTGCCAACCGTCGAGCCCCTCGGCGAATGACACGCCCTTGCCCTTGACGGTACGCGCGAGAATCATCGTCGGCTGGCCGGCGGTGCTCGCCGCCTCGTCCAGCGCATCCAGGACGGCGGCGAGGTCGTGCCCGTCGACCACCACGACATGCCACCCGAACGCCTGCCACCGCCGCTCGTAGGCCGCGAGGTCGTGCGCCCACTGCGTGGCCCGGCTCTGGCCCAGGGCGTTGACGTCGGTGATCGCGCACAGGTTGTCGAGGCCCAGCCCGGCCGCGGCCTGCGCCGCCTCCCAGACCGATCCTTCCGCCGACTCCCCGTCACCGACAAGCACGTAAGTGCGATAGCCGGATCCGATGCGGCGCGCGTTGAGGGCAATCCCCACCGCCGCGCAGATGCCCTGCCCGAGCGAACCCGTCGCGACGTCCACGAACGGCAGCCGCGGCGTCGGGTGCCCCTCCAGATCGGACTCGATCTCCCGCAGCGTCGCGAGCTGCTCGTGCGGGATCACCCCCGCCTCGGCCCATGCCGCGTACAGCACCGGCGCCGCATGCCCTTTCGACAGCACGAAACGATCGTTGTCCTCGTGGCCGGGGTCCCGCGGGTCGAACCGCATCTGCCCGAAGAACAGCGCCGCCATGATCTCGGCGGCCGAACAGCAACTCGTGGGATGACCGCTTCCCGCCCGACTCGTGGCCCGGACCGACTCGATCCGAAGCCGGGTCGCGACGTTGCGCAACGCGGGAAGCAGTGAGCGATCGATGGACACGGCACCTCCAGGGCGACGCAGTGTACCACGGTGACGCCTCGGCCCGGGGGTGCGCCACGCTGGAGAGCCCACGGCAAAAGCGCCGGCTTTTCACCCCGGGCTTCCGGGCTCGGACATCGCGTACCGGGAGGAGTCCGCGGCGATCGACGGGCATCGGCGCCCGGGATTGACGCGCGTGCCGCGGGTGGCTCGGCGTCCCCGCCGTCATTGTCGCGACGACGCACCGGACGCCGCGTCCAGCGCCAGCACGTAGGCGGCGCCGGCGAGTCCCAGCTCGCGATACACGGGCGTCTGCAGCGCCAGGGTCCGGCGCGCGAGGTCCAGATAGCCCGGCTCTTCGGCCAGGGCGGCCAGGCGGACGAGCACCATCGCGGCGCGGCAGTTGAGGTCCAGCGGGTAGACGGGATCGCGCAGGAGCCCGGCCGGTGCGTCCGGGCCGGGGAGCCTGGGGTCCCGGTCGGCGAAGCCGCCGGTCTCGTCCCACAGGGTCTGGTGGCAATAGGCCATCAGCTCACGCGGCATGTCGAGATAGACGGGCTGCCCCGTCACCTCGTACAGATCGAGCAGGGCCGCGCTCGCCAGCACCTGGTCGCCGAGCAGTCCGCGCGGGATCGGACTCCCGGCCGCGGTGTGTCCGACGCCGCCGCCGCGCTCGTACGTCGCCATCACCACCCGATCGACCGACTCGGCCGCGAACTCGAGGAGCGAACGGTCGTCGAGCACCGACGCGCCGTGCACGTAGGCGGAGGCCATGACCGCGGTGGCATCCGTGTAGACGGTCGGGTCGATGGCCCCGTGTCCCGGCGCCGGGGAGTGCCCGGGCCGGTCGGGATCGGGCGCTCCCCGCTGGCTGGCGAAGAACCCGCCGTCGGCGTCGGCCAGCGCGCCGTGCACGAAGCGGACGATGGCGCGCGCGCGTTCGGCGTAGTCCGGCCGATCCAGGATGGTCGACGCGGAGAGGTACAGATCGAGCAGGCGCGCGTTCGGCACCAGCAGCTTTTCCGGCGCCGGCTCCGACCAGTCGCGCGCCGCGCAGTAGCGGAAGAACCCGCCGTCGACCGGATCCCACAGGCCTCCGCCGGCCATGCCGTCCAGCGTGCGGGCGACGATGCGGGTCAGGTCCGGGTCCCGGGTGTCGCGACACCGCAGAAGGGCGGCGGCGAGGGCGTCGGCCTCGACCCGCTTGGCGCCGTCGCCGAAGCCGGCCCAGGTCGCGTCGAAGCGCACCAGCAGCAGATCGTGCAGCCACTGCCCGGCGTCGTGGTCCAGGCCGGCATCGTGGCCCGGTCCCGTGGCGCCGCCCAGCCCGGCGGGGTAATCCGCATCCCCGGGGGTCCGGCGGACGCCGGCGGTGCGGCCCGGCTGCCCGGACGGCGCCGCCGCGGTCCGGACGGCGGCGGCGCGCGCGTCGATGTCCGCGCGCCGGCCCGCGAACGCGGCGGCCACGTCGGCCAGCACCGCGGTCAGGGCGTCGGCATCGAGATAGGTTCCGCCTCCCAGGAGGTCGCCGTCCGGGGTGAGGAACGCGGTGGTCGGCCACCCGTCGAGGCTGTACCGCGCGCTGACGTCGGGGCGCCGCTCGGCGTCGACCCGCACCGGCAGGAACCGGTCGGCCACGAGACGCACGACGCGCGCATCGCGGTAGCTGAACCGATCCATCTCCGCCGTCCACCGGCACCACGCGGTGCCGATGAACAGGAGGACCGGTTTCTGCTCCGCCGCGGCGCGGGCGAAGGCGTCGGCTCCCCATGCGAGCCAGGCGATCGATTCCGCCGCAGGCATCACGGTGTACGAACGACAACCCCCAAGTCGCGTTCTGAAACCGGTGATCCTGGCCCGACGCAGAGCGGGACGACGGCGGACGGCCCGTGACCACCACCGTTGCCGGCCTCCGCAACTCTTGTTTCCCCGAGGTCGCGCGGCGCGATTACCCGGTCCGCCTGGGCCGGCAGCAGCTCGTACAGCCGGTCGATACGCTCTCCGAGGTTCTCCATCTTCCGATCCAGCTCCGTGTGCGCGGCCCGGTTCTCCACCTGCGCAGCTTCGATGGACGCCCGGATCACTCCTCCGCGATGTCGGCGGCGATATCGAGGTCGATGCACCCGCGTACGCTGTTGGCGGCGGGGCACTTCGTCGCGTGGGTGTCGACCGCCCGCTGCGCCCGCTCGCGGGTCCCGGCCGGGATCCGGATACGGTACCGCACGCGGATCTTCGTGATTCGCAGCACGTTGTCGATGGCCTGGATGTCGCCTTCCACGCTGGCCTGCAGCTTCTCCGTCGGCGCCGGGATGTCGCGCACCTCCAGTGCGCGTGCAAGGGTGCCGAGCAGTCAACCGCCGACGGCGCCGACCATGTAATCCAGCGTGGCCGGCACGTCTTCCGGCGGCTCGACACCGTAGAACGCCTTGATCCCACCGTGGACCCCGAACCGGATCGGTTCGTCGAAGCCCTCCAGATACGCGTGCCGCAAGGGACCGCCGATGCGCTCGATCCGCAACCGGCTCGTATGCACTACTGCTGCTTCTGCCACCAGAACCTCCGTGCGCCCGCACTCTTCGGGCGCTGAACCGAGGTCGGGGCCCCCGGGACGGCCGTCGCCCCGGGCCGACGGCCCCGACACCTCCGACACCTGATGCTACAATTTTCGGTCCGCGCACACCAAGGGCCGATGTCCGCACACCCCCCCGGCGAGCCGCCACTTCCAACGTCCGCGCCTCCGCTCGGCGACATGGACGCGGCGGCGTTCCGGCAGGCGGGTCACGAGCTGGTCGACTGGATCGGCCGGTATCTCGAAGAGGCCGAGCGGTATCCGGTGCTGTCGCGGGTGAAGCCGGGCGAGGTTCGCGAGGCCCTGCCGCCCGAGGCGCCCGCCTCCGGCGAGCCGTGGAGCGCCATCCGGGACGACGTCGAACGGCTCATCGTCCCTGGCCTGACCCACTGGAACCATCCCGGGTTCTTCGCGTACTTCGCGATCAGCGCCAGCGGCCCCGGCGTGCTCGCCGAGTTCCTGAGCGCCGCGTTCAACGCCCAGGGCATGCTGTGGCGCACCTCCCCGGCGGTGACCGAGCTCGAAGAGGTGGCCCTCGGCTGGCTCCGGCGCCTGCTCGGGCTGCCGGACGCGTTCGAGGGGGTCATCTACGACACCGCCTCCATCTCGACCCTGCACGCCCTCGCCGCGGCCCGGCAGGCGGTGCCCGAGGTGCGCGAGCGCGGCCTCGCGGGCCGCCCGGACCTCGCGCGGTTGCGGATCTACTGCTCCGAGCATGCCCACTCGTCGGTCGACAAGGCGGTGATGACGCTGGGACTGGGACAGAGCGGGCTCCGGCGCATCGACGCCGACGAACGGTTCCGCCTGCGCCCCGCCGCGCTCGCGGCGGCAATCGACGAGGACCGGGGAAGCGGCGTCACCCCGCTGGCGGTGGTGGCGACGGTGGGCACGACCGCGGTCACCAGCGTCGACCCGGTGCCGGACATCGCGGACATCTGCGCCCGGGAGCGCCTGTGGCTGCACGTCGACGCCGCCTACGCGGGGGTCGCGGCGATGGTGCCGGGCCACGAACAGACGCTGGCCGGATGCGACCGGGCCGATTCGCTGGTCGTGAACCCGCACAAGTGGCTGTTCACGCCGTTCGATCTGAGCGCGCTCTTCTGCCGCCGCATGGACCGGATCGAAGCGGCGTTCGCCCTGACCCCGGACTATCTGCAGAGCCGGGAACCGGGGGCGGTCCGCAACCTCATGGACACCGGCGTGCAGCTCGGGCGCCGGTTCCGCGCCCTGAAGCTGTGGACGGTGCTGCGCTACTTCGGGGCCGACGGCATCCGCCGCCGCATCGCCGAGCACATGCGGCTCGCCCGGTGCTTCGCCGACTGGGTCGACGCCAGCGACCGCTTCGAGCGGCTCGCCCCGGCGCCGTTCTCGGTCGTCTGCTTCCGCGCCAACCCCGCGGCGCCCGCCGGCGACCTCGACGCCCTGAACGCCCGGCTGCTCGACGCCGTCAACGCCACCGGCGAGGTGTTCCTGTCGCACACGCGCCTCGACGGCCGCTTCGCCCTGCGGCTGGCCGTCGGACACATCCGCACCGAGGAGCGCCACGTCCGGCGGGCCTGGACTCTCCTGCAGGAGCATCTCGAACGGCTCCTGCCGGCCTGACGGCAGGCTGACGGGCCGGCCCCCGACGGCAGGCCCGTCGGTGCGGCGCCGTGGCACCCGCCCGCCAGCGGACCTGGCGCCGGGCCGGACGCATCTGGCCACGGCACCAGACTCCCACCCACCGGGGCCCCGGCGGGCGCCAACGTTGACGCCGTCGTCTCGTATGCGCCACCGAGGAGACCGGCTCACGCCGGCGGCGCGGCGAGGCGCCAGCGCTCGACCCACGCCTCGTCCACCCGCTCGACCGCCACCAGCCCGTTCACGGGGAACGGCGGCAGGCTCTCGTCGTCGAGCAGCAGGTGGCGCAGCAGCCGGTCGAGATGCGGCAGGTGGCCCACCACCATCACGTCGCGGGTCTCGACCTCGAGCAGGTCGGCGAGCCGCGGCGGATCGCCGGGCTGCGCCCACCGCGTGGCCGAGTACTCGGCCAGAGGGTTGCAGACACGCCAGTACGCCTCGGCCGTCTGGCGAGCCCGCAGCTTGCCGCTGTGCCAGATGGCGGCGGGACGTACTCCCCGCGCCGCCGCCTGCGTCGAGAGTGCGTCGGCCTGCGCGCGCCCGCGCGGCGACAGGGGCCGCTGGGGGTCCTGCCCCGGTCCGAGCGCGTCTCCGTGGTGGGCGAGGAAGAGGAACATCGGGTGGCCGTCCCGAGGATGGCGCGGCCACGCCGCGCGGTCAACCCCGGGGCGCGGGGGCGTACCAGAAGCTCGAGTCGCGAGCCCCGCTGGCATTCGACCGACGTGCATCACGCGCGGAATACGTTGCGCTGCGGAACTGCGTAGCGCCTTGCCGCTGGCGCCCTCGCCGATCTCGCTGCAACCCGCGGTTCGACCACGGGCTCCTCGGGACGCCCGGCCCGCCAGGAACGCACCGGCATCCGCGATATGATCGCCCGCCATGGACCTGTTCAGCTCGGTAGACCCGGTCGCGGCCGTCTCCCTCGGCGCCCTCGCGGTGGCCATCGTCGTCAGCTGCACGATCAGGCTGCACGTCGGCTTCCTGGCCATCTCGCTGGCATGGCTGGTGGGGGTCTACGTCGCGGGGATGAGCGCGCGCGAGGTGATGGCGGGATTCCCCGCCCGGCTGTTCCTGACCCTGGCCGGCGTCACCCTGCTGTTCTCCCTCGCCCAGCTCAACGGCACCCTCGACCGGGTGGCGCACCGGGCCGTCAGCTACGCCCGCGGCAACGTCGGCGTGATGCCGATGATGTTCTTCCTGCTCGCGTTCGTCCTCGCGTCGATCGGGCCGGGCAACATCGCCTCGACCGCGATCATCGCCCCGATGGCGATGGCGGTGGCGGGACAGGTCGGGGTGCCCGCGTTCCTGATGGCGATCATGGTCGGCATGGGCGCCAACGCGGGGTCGCTCTCCCCCATCGCTCCCACCGGGGTCATCGTCAACGGGGTGATGGAGCAGTTCGGCATGGGCGGGTACGAGCTGTACAACTACCTGAACAACATGATCGCCCACACCGTCGTGGTGTTCACGGCCTACTTCCTCTTCGGCGGCCTGAAGCTGCTCGGCCGCTACCACGAGGGCGCGCTGGACGTGCCGTCGAGCGACGGGACCGAGGGCGGCGACGACGCCGGCGCCGTCACGTTCTCGCGGACGCATCTCGTGACCCTGGCGGTGATCGCGACGCTGATCGTCACCGTCATCTTCTTCGACGTCGACGTCGGGCTGGGGGCCTTCGCCGGCGCGGTGCTGCTGAGCCTGCTGAAGGCGGGGGACGAGCTCGAGGCGGTGAAGATCATGCCGTGGCGCGTCATCATGATGGTGTGCGGGGTCACCGTGCTGATCGAGGTGCTCGGCGCGACCGGCGGACTCGACCTGTTCACCGACCTCATCGAGCGCCCCGCGGCCATCGCCCCGACGTTCATCATGGCCGCGTCCACCGGGTTCATCTCGCTCTACAGCAGCACCTCCGGCGTCGTGCTGCCCGCGTTCCTGCCGACCGTCGCCGACCTCGCGGAACGGCTCTCGGTGGAGCCGCTCGCCCTCGCCTCGGCGATGAACGTCGGCGGGCACCTGGTCGACGTCTCGCCGCTGTCAACCCTCGGCGCCCTGTGCATGGCCGCCGCCCACCCCAGCGTGGACACCCGCGACCTGTTCAACAAGCTGATGGCGTGGGGGTTGTCGATGACCGTGGTCGGCGGCCTCGTGTCCTGGCTGCTGTTCAGCGTGCTCGGCATCGGGGTGTAGGCAGCGGCCTCCGGGCGCGCCGGTTCGGAGCCAGCGCGACCGCGCGACCTGGCGGTCACGTTGGAAGTTTCGCTGACGCGAGACTTCTGCGGCACAGGCTCCCCGCGCGACGGCAAGGACGGTGACCGAGATGAAGTCGACAACCGCACCCCGGGCACAGCCCGTTGGTCGCGCGCGCTGGGCACGGCAAGGTCGTTTCCGTCACCGTCCCAAGGTCGCTCTCGGTCCGGACCGCGGCCGGCGGATACCGTCGTCAGCGAACGTGGAGGCATGGATGAGAATGCAACTGACGCACGTGGCCCTGGTCGGCCTGTTGCTGATTCCCGGCGTCGGGGACGCCGCCGCGCAGGTCATGAGATGGCAGGTCGACGGCGAGACGCGCGAAGCCATCGTCTACGCTCCGGCGTCACCGGGAGGGGAAGGAGCACCGCTGGTCCTGTCGTTCCACGGGTTCGGCGACAACATGCAGAACTTCCAGTACACGAACCTCCACGTGGCGTGGCCCGACGCGATCGTCGTGTACTTTCAGGGACTCGAGAGGCGCGGCGGCCTCCTCGGCTGGCAGGTGGAGCGCGGCGGCCGCGGCGACCGCGACCTCAGGCTCGTCGACGTGGCGCTGGCGTCGCTGCGCGAAACGTACAGCGTCGACGACGACCGCATCTACGCGACGGGCTACTCGAACGGCGGGATGTTCACCTACCTCTTGTGGGCGGAGCGCCCCGGCATGTTCGCCGCGTACGCGCCGGTGGCGGCCCGCCTCCGTCCCTCGGTGCGGCCCGGGCAGCCTCGGCCCGTCTTCCATGTGGCCGGGGAGCGCGATCGGGTGGTCCGCTTCTCCGATCAGGAAGCCGCGATCGCCCTCGCCCTCGAGGTGAACGGCGTCGAGGCAACGACCCGTTGCGGAGCCGGCTGCACGGTATACGGCGCGGGCACGGCGGCGCCGGTCATGACCTGGATCCATGCCGGCGCCCACGTCTACCCGCGCGGGACCAGCGAGCGGATCGTCTCGTTCTTTCGCGGACATTCCCGCGCGCGCTGAATCGACGGGCTCGATGCGAGACATGCCGCGATCCGCCATTCCACCGATGCGCTCGTGCCGCCGATGGCGCGGAACCGCGCGGGCCGCGGCGATGTGCTCGCGGTCGGGATTCCAGTCGAGGCCCTGGATGGGGAAAGCAGGCCGATCGTGATACCGACGGGCCCTCGGCGCCGACCCCTTCATGACCACCCCGCGCCTCTCGGCGAAGCCCGGGACCCGGCGCCGCCCATGATTCGCGAGCCGATCACCGGCCCGCGGGCCTGGACCCGCCGCACGATTCGCGAGAGCGATTGGCGGATCGCGGTACCATCGAGCTGCCTCGACGAGATCGACCAGCTCGCGCGCGCGCTCGAGCGCGACCCGGTGCCGACCTGCCTGCTCGACCCCTCGGACTACGAGCTCGACGCCTGCCGCAACCTGCTGGGCGAGGTGCGGCAACGCCTGGATGAAGGCCCCGGCGTGGCCGTGGTAGACCGGATCCCGATCGAGGAGCTGTCCGGCCGCCCGCAGATCGAGGCCGTGTTCTGGTTGCTCGCGGCGATGGTCGGCCGTCCCGTGGTCCAGACCCGCGATGGGCAGATCCTGTTGGAAGTGACCGACACCGGCGTGAAGAAGCGGATCGGGGTACGCGGATTCCGCACCAATGTCGCGCAGCCCCCGCACGTCGACAACTCTTTCAATCATGCACCGCCGGACCATGTGAGCCTGCTCTGCCTTGCCACCGCCCGGGAGGGCGGGGCGAGCCGCTTCGTGAGCTTCTGTTCGGTCCACAACGCCCTGCTCGCAGAGCACCCGCGGTTGCTCGAACGCCTGTATCTCCCCTTCTATCAGGACCGGCAGGGTGATTTCTGGCCGGACGAATCGCAAACCGTGTTCTTCCCCGTCTTCGAGCTGCGGCCCGACCTGCGCTGCCGGTACACCCACTTCACCATCCCGGCCGGATACGAGACGGCGGGGGTCGAAATGGACGAGGTGACGCGGGCCGCGTTCGATACGATGACCCGGGTGGTGCAGGACCCGGATCTCTGCTGCGAATTCACCCTGCGCCCGGGCGAGCTGCAGTTCGTGAACAACCGCTGGTGCGGCCATGGGCGCACCGCCTATGTCGACGATCCGGCGCGAAAACGCCTCATGCTGCGACTCTGGCACCGCGACGGCGGGGCTCGCCGCTATCGCGGTTGAGCGGCCGGCTCGACCGCCCGCGTAAAAGACTGGCCCGTCCGGGTCCGGCGGCGACGGGTTCCTGGTGGCACGCGGCCATTCAGCCCAGGGTGAGAGTCCCCGCTGCACTCTGAAGTGGCCCGGGAGCCCATGGTGATGGGCCCCGCAGCATTCGACCGGCGAGGCACCTTCCTGGGCAGCCTCCGTGCAACACGGAGTTGCGCCACCGGCTGCTCGCGCGCGCAACCTCACCGATACGGGTCGGCCCGGCGGTGCGGACGCTTCCGCAAGTACCTATCGACGAGGCCCCACGCGATCATCAGCGGCATCAGCCACACCGCCGCGAAGATTGCGACGCTCGTCCGTCCCGGCCCCGCAAGGAGCCGGCCGATCTGGTCGCGGAACAGGTTGTCGTTCACCACGTAGGTCCAGGTCGAGGCCGGCCCCTTGATACCCACCCCCGCCAGGTCGATGCGCGCGTCGTCCACGCGGACCGCGGCCAGCTCGTCGCGCAGCGCGTCGTCGATCTCCACCTCCATGCGGTCGTAGAGATCGACGACCTCGTCCGTGAAGCGGGTCAACGGATCCTGCTGGCCGAGATGGACGAGATGGATGCCGCGCCGGGGCGCCGCCGGAATGAACGCCCGGAAACACGGAGACACCGAGGGCGCTGCTCAGCGGACCAGCCGTTCGAGCAGCAGGCTGGACAGATCCCGACGGGCGTCGAGAACCGCGGTGACGTGGACACGATCCGCATCGAATCGATACACGATGCGCCATGGCCCTTCGACCAGCTCCCGGTAGGCGAGCACGCCCACTGCTCTCAGCTCGGGAACGATACGGCCACGTTCCGGAAAGGAGACGAGAGCCCGGCACCGTTGCTCCGCCTGCTGCGACACGCCAAGAGCACGGGCAGGGTTCCCTTCGGCAATGAACGTGACGATTCGATGGAGGTCGAGTTTCGCCGCGTCGGTCCACAGGACCTCGAAGTCAGCCATCCGTGGGCGTGGTCAAGCGAGCCTTGATCTCCGCGAACACCTGATCCTGCGGAGTCGTCCGCCCCGCCTGGATGTCGACCTCACCCTGCACCATGAGCTTCAACATGAGCAGCGCGTCCTGCTGGCGCTGGTGTGCGTCGAAGTCCTGCACCACCGCACTCGCCGCCCCACGCTGCGTGAGGACGATCTCGTGCTCTGCGGCCTTCATGTCGGCGAGCATCTGTGCTGCCTTGGCCTTGAATGCGCTCAGACTGACAACCGCAGTCGGCATAACCACCTCGAAAACGGTCTGAATTCAGGTCCGATCATAGCGCACGCGGCGGCTCCGTGCACGCGTGCCGGACCTTCCGCGCCCGGCACGTCACAGCTCGGCCCCCGACCGCACGGCGCGGCCGGCGTCGAGCACCACCACCCAGTCGGCGAGAGCCCGCACCTCGGCCTCGGCGTGGGACACGTAGAGCATCGGGGTCGCCAGGTCGTCCCGGATGCGTTCCAGATACGGCAGGATGCGGCCGCGCAGGGTGGCGTCGAGGGCCGCGAGGGGCTCGTCGAGCAGCAGGAGGGCCGGCGACGCGGCGAGGGCGCGGGCGAGGGCGACGCGCTGGCGCTCGCCGCCGGAAAGACCGGCGACGCCGCGGTCGAGCAGGGGACCGAGCTCGAGCAGGGCGATGACGTGCTCGAACCCGCCGCCCGGTCCCGCCCCCGCGCCGTAGAGGATGTTGCGGCGCACGTTCATGTGGGGGAAGAGGGCGAGGTCCTGGGGCACGTAGCCGACGCCCCGGCGGTGGCAGGGCACGTCCACCCCCGCCTCGGCGTCGAAGAGGGTGCGCGTGCCGATGCGGATGACGCCGCGCCGCGGCCGGCGCAGCCCCGCGATCGACTCGAGCACCGTCGTCTTGCCGGCCCCCGACGGGCCGAACAGGGCGACGACCCGCGCCTCGATGCGCTCGCGCAGCTCGAGCACGAAGCCGCCCTGCTGCAGGGCGAAGTCGAGGGTGATGGAGCCGGGGCTCGGCGCCTCGCCGGTCATGCCGCGGTCAGGCGGTTCGACGCGAGCAGGGCGCCGAACGCGATGGCCGCCGACACCGCCAGCATCATCGCGGCGGCGGCGTCCTGGCCGGTCTCGGTGTAGGTGTAGATGGCCACCGCGATGGTCCGCGTGCCCGGCAGCGCGCCCGCCACCATGATCGTCGCCCCGAACTCGCCCAGCGCCCGCGAGAACCCCAGCAGCGACCCCGCGAGGACGCCGCGCCGGGCCAGGGGCAGGCTCACCGTGAAGAAGACCCGCGACGGCCGGGCCCCCAGCGTCGCCGCGATCTGCTCGTAGCGCCGGTCCACCTGCTCGAACCCCGCCCGCGCCGAGCGCACGAGCAGCGGCAGGCCCATCACCGCCATCGCCACCACCACCGCGCGCCACGTGAACATCACCTCCAGGCCCATCCGTTCGAGCAGCCCCCCGAGCACGCCCCGCCGCCCCAGGACGGTGATGAGGATCAGCCCCGTCGCCACCGGCGGAAGCACCAGGGGCAGCGACACCAGGGTCTCGAGCACCGCGTGCCCCGGGAAGCGGCGCCGCGCCAGCACCCACGCGACGGCGAGGCCGGGGGGAAGCATGACGGCGGTGGCGAGGGCGGCCATGCCCGCGGTGAACCCGGCGACGGACAGGACGTCGTTCATGGGCCAGTCGCCTCGCCGTCGATGGCCGTCCCTTCGGCTGAGGCCAACCGGGCGACGGAGGGGACGTCGTTCATGGCGCGGCGGGCCGGTCGGCGGCGGGCGCAGGCTCCGGCACGATGAAGCCGGCTTGCCTGAACACCTCGCGGGCGGCCGGGCGCTGGAGATGGGCGAGGAACCGCGCCCCCCCCGCCGGGTTCGGAGCGTCGGTCAGCACCGCCGCCGGATACGCGATGGCCGGCCCCTCGTCCTCCGGCACCTCGAACGCGACAGCGACCTCGTCCGACGACCGCGCGTCCGTCCGGTACACGATGCCCGCATCGGCGTCGCCCGCCTCGACCACGGCCAGCGCCGCCCGCACGCTGCGCGTCGGCACCACCCGGGGCGCCAGCGCGTCCCAGAGCCCCAGCGAAGCCAGATAGCCGCGCGCGTAGACACCGGCGGGCACCCCGGCCGGATCTCCGATGGCGATGCGGCGGAACCCCGGGGCCCGCAACGCCCCCGCGTCGCCCGGCGGCGTCGGCGCGCCGGCCGGCACCACCACCGCGAGCCGGTTCGACAGCAGCACCACCCCCGTGTTCCCGTCGATCAGCGCTTCCGCCGCCACCCGGTCCATCTGCCGCTCGTCGGCGCTGATGAACAGGTCGACCGGCGCCCCGGCCAGGATCTGCGCGGCCAGGGTGCTCGAGCCGGCCAGGTTCAGCTCGACCGCGGTGCCGGTGTCCTGTTGGAAGGCGCCCGCCACCCGTTCCAGCGGGCCGGTCAGGCTGACCGCCGCCGACACGCGAACCCGGTCCGGCGGGGACGCTCCCGGCCCGGCGCAGGCCGCCAGCATGGCGACGGCAACGAACGCCGCGAACGCCGTCAGCCCCCGCCCGACCCCCAGCCCGCCCGTGCCGGCGCCCGGCGCCGTTGCCCGTTCTTCGCCCCCCCCGCCCCGCGAGGGCGGGCCGCCCGGACGATCGAGCCGCCTCGGCCAGCCAATCATTCTGAACAATATAGTATGATTCGATTCGACTCGCCAAACGATTCGGCGTGACCGGCATCGGCCGATGCCGGTCACGCCGCGACCACGGCAGGCGGGAGCGAGAGCGAATGGCCACGCTGACGGTGAGACAGGCGGCAGAGCGTCTCGGCATCGGCTACTCGACCCTCAAGCACTGGATCTACCGCGGCGGCGTCCGCACCACCCGCACCGCCGGCGGACACCACCGGATATCGGAAGCGGAAGTCGAACGCCTGCTCGCCCGCACCGACCGGCCGCCCTCCCGCCCCGAGGGCAGCCCGCGCGGCGGCGGCGTGCTCGTCCGCATCAGCGGCCGCAACCGCCTGCAGGGCATCGTCGACGAGGTGCGGCGGGAAGGCCTCGTCGCCCAGGTTCGCCTCCGCATCGGCGACCAGTGGCTGACCGCGGTCATCACCCGCGACGCCCTCGACGAGCTGGGATTGAAACGCGGCGACGACGCGACGGCGCTGATCAAGGCGACCGAAGTGATGATCGCGAAGGAGGCGCCGCGGGACGAGCGCGCCACGCCCCCCTCGGAGCACCCTCCGTCCACGGAACCCTGAAGTCAGCCGTCGGTGGCGGCAGCCCCGCTTCAGCGTCCAGCCGATTCGGCTGAGGGGCCTCGCGCACGCGGCGCGCCTTCGTCGCGGGCAAGCGACTCACGCCGCCTCGAGAGACACCAAGCGCGCGCCGTTCCTCCGATGTCGGCGTGTGAACGCCGGTCAGGAGGGGTACCAGGAATCGCGGCCACGGCAGCCGTTCCAAGTGGGAGTTTGCCGCGGACCGCCGGCGGTGTACCCTGTCGATGGAAGGTGATTCCGAGGTCTTCATGAGCGCATCGACGGCGACGACGCCTGCGCGGCCGGCGCTCGACGCGAACGGCTCGTTCGAGTCGCGACGCGGGTGGGTCGACGAGGATGGATCTCCGAACGGTCGCATCCTCGCCGACGTCGTACAGCGCATCGTCCGGGCGGTCGACCCGGATCGGATCGTGCTGTTCGGGTCTGGCGCCCGCGGGATGATGAAGGCCGGGAGCGATCTCGATCTCCTCATCGTCAAGGCGGGCTGCAACAGCCGCGAGCTCGCGGCTCGGGCGCAGTGCAGCCTGTCCGCGGAAGGGCCCCCGGTCGACGTCATCGCGGCCACCCCCGAGCATGCCGAGCGGCACAAGGACAGTCTGAGTCTGGTCCTGGCGCCGGCTCTCCGCGACGGCATCACCGTCTACGACAGGACCACGGCCGTCGAGATTTCGGACGCGGTGCGGCGCGGAAGCGCCGCCAACAGGTGCGCGAGGGCGGCGGACATGATGCAGAATCGCCTCTACAAGCCGGAGGAAGCGCTCGATTGGCTTCGCAAGGCGCGGAGCGAGCTGGCGCAGAGCCGCAACCCGGATCCCGAAGTGGAGCTCGACAGCCGCTGCATCAATCTCCCGGCGGCGGCGGAGCGGGCCTTGAAAGGCATCATCACCGCGCATGGCGTTGCCGTGGAGTTCACCCACAAGCTGGGGACGTTGGCCGAGCAGGCGCAGCGCGCAGGCGAGAACCTGCCTCCGCTGGATCGGCAGAAGCTGCATCTTCTATCGGACTACGGGGGAGAAGCCCAGTATCCGGGCTCGGGCGGGGAGACTACCGAGCAGGACTTTCGGGATGTTCGGCAGATCGCGGTCACCATCGTTCAGCACGCGGAACGGCGTATTCCCGAGATCCTCCAGCAACGGCGCTCGATGTCGGCGGCGCCTTCGACGACATGCCGCTGATCCGCGACCTGATCCACATCCCGGAACGGATCCACCGCGACGACTTCGTCCTCCGGCTCGTCTCGCGTAGCGCCCGCTTCGCCCGCGGTCGAAGCCGCTTCGGCAGCTTGTCGAGCACGTTGGCGAGCTTGTGGCACCAGTCGCGTTGCACGGTCGTCTTCGGCCACACGTCCCGTAACGCGGACCAGAAGCCCAGCGCGCCGTCACCAACCGCAACCGCCGGCGCCCGCAGCCCCCGGCCGCGACTGGCGCTGCTACCGGCTCTACGGATTGACAGAGGACGACCTCTGTATGTCTGCCAGCGACGTACCCGCTGTCCGCCTTGGCGAGCGCGCCTTCGAAATCGTCCTCGCGCGGAAGATGGCCGCCGGCGAGGTCGAGACGAAGTGGTTCGAGCGGCACGCCTCGACGTTGGTGTTGTTCTCGATGCCCTCGATGCGCCGCCGGACCAGCGCCCGGTACGCGGTCGGCCAGTGTGCGGGGATCTCGGAGATCGGCGGCGTGGCCCTGATCGAGCAGCCGGAGTACAAGCGCCGCTGGAACGACGAGCCGTGGGAGACGCAGCAGGAGCGGGCGCTCCGGGGCTGGCTGCTCGACCGGTTGGAAGCGCCGTCGCTTTGGTTGGAGCCGCGCCTCACGACCACCGCCACGCTGGCGGACCAGATGCGGGACGATGCCGAGTTCCTGCAGGTGGCCGCGCTGTACACGGGACGTGCCGACTTCGACGTCGCGAAGCTGGTGGCCCTACTGGTCGAGGACGAGAGCGTCCCGCTGCTCCCGGTGCTGCGCTACAAGCCCTCGGGGCTCCGCAAGCGGGCGGCCTGGGAGCACACCTGGGCGCTGCAGCGGATGGAGGACGCCATCGACGCGCGGGTCGCCCTGCCCGCGGCGGACCCTGATCGACTGACGCCGGAAGCGGCGGTGGCGCTCAAGGCGGCCGAGGTCGGCGCCGTCCCCGTCCCGCCGCGGTATGCGGCAGCCGACTTCCGCAAGGGCGTGTGGTGGCGCCTGCGGGGCAAGCTCGACGTGCCCAAGGAACGCTTCGTCAGCCTGCCGGGCTGCGAGCGCGACGCCGACCCGTCGCTGGTGGTCGGGTGGGCGGGCTGGACGCGCTGGAGCAGAGCCGGGCCGTCGCCGGGTACTTCAGCCGGATGCGGGAGCAGGAGGGCTGGACGGCGGAGCGGCTGGCGCCCCTGCTCGCGGCCCTGCTGGAGCTGCTGCCGTGGGTACGGCAGTACCACAACGAGCCGGACCCCGAGTTCGACATCGGGATGGGCGACTACTTCGAGGCGTTCATCGACGACGAGGCGCGGGCGCTCTCGCTGACCCGCGAGTCGCTGCGGGACTGGCCGCCGCCGGGCGGTGGGACGGGGCGAGGCCGCCGCAGAAAAGCCACGTGACCCGGGCGGGCACCTTTGCGGCGATTGCCGCCGCGCCGGCCGGCGCGGCATAATCGCGATGATGGATCAAGAGCGGCTGGACAGCGTTGTCGGGCGCATCGTCGAGAGCATCGTCGACGCGGTGGCGCCAGAGAAGATCATCCTGTTCGGTTCCGCTGCTCGGGGCGAGATGACCTCCTCGAGCGACCTCGACCTCCTCGTCGTGAAGGACCACTGTCATCAACGGAAAACGGCGGCCCTGATCTACCGCAACCTGCCGAGGCCGCGTCCTCCGGTCGACGTCGTGGTCGTCTGGCCGGAAGATCTCCTTCGGCACAAGGACTCCTATTGGCTCGTGATAGCACCGGCGCTACGGGAAGGCAGGACTGTTTATGAATCAGCGCCGGGCGCTTGAAGCGAGCGCCGCGCCACTGTGGATCGACGAAGCGCGGGATCACTTGAAGATCGCCGGCAAGCACGAGCCCGGCCTGAACCTGCGGCTGTTGTGCTCCGAGGCGCACCTGGGGGCCGAAAAGGCAGTCAAGGGCGTGATGATCGCGCGCGGCGAAGTGTTTCCGTACACGCACGACATCGGCCTGCTGCTCGACCGGGCGGCACGGATCGGCGAGGCGATTCCCGACGAGGTCCGCAAGGGGGAGGCGCTGACGCTCTACAGCGGCGGCGGGAGGTATCCGAACACGGCCGACGAGAGAGCAACGACAACGAGAGAGGAATACGACGAGGCCATGGAGGCCGCGGCGGCCGTCGTCGGCTGGGCGGCCCGGCGTGTCGAGGCGCTCGTTTCGGAGGCCGACGAGGCGGGAGCCGGCGTCCCCCACCAGCCGGCGTCAGCGAAGATGGGCAGGGGAACCGACCCGGCATAACGCCGCTCCGCGACCTGATCGACATCCCCGAGCGGGTGCACCGCGACGACTTCGTCCTGCGGCTCGCCGAGGGCGTGGCGAAGCCCGCAGAGACGCTGCGGACCTACGTCGTGACGCCGCAGTTCGCCGACGCCTTCGACCGGGCGCTCGACCTCATCAAGGGCGCGCTCGCGTCCGGCTCGAGCAAGGCGGCCTACCTGCACGGCAGCTTCGGCAGCGGCAAGAGCCACTTCATGGTGGTGCTCCACCTGCTGCTGCAGCAGCACGCGGAGGCCTGCGCCGCCGAGGGTCTCGAAGGCGTCGTCACGCGCCACGGTGACTGGCTCGCCGGCCGGCGTTTCCTGCTCGCGCCCTATCACATGATCGGCAAGCCGAGCCTCGATGCGGCGGTGCTGGGGGGCTATGCGGCGCGGGTCGCCAAGCTGCACCCCGACGCGCCCACGCCGGGCGTCTACCGCGGCGCGGGGTTCTTCGACGACGCTCGGCGGCTGCGGGAGGAGATCGGCGACGAGACGTTCTTCGCCCGCGTGAACGAGACCGCCGTGAGCACCGCCGGGGCCGCCGCGGGCTGCGCAGGGAACCGGGCGCGCGAATGGGGACCACCTGGAAGCTGCTGCGCGACGGGAAGGACCGCCCATGACCGGCGTCCCATCGTTGGCGCAGGTACTCGCCCAGGTGAAGTCGATCCGCGACCGGTATCCGGACGCCCGCGCCATCGGCATCGGCCTGCCGGCTCTTGCCGTGGTGGGCGAAGAGCTGGCATCCGTCGCAGCCGGGAGCGCGAAGTTCAAGGCGGTTCGCGGAGAGTACGGCAGCGGGAAGACCTTCTTCGTGCGGTGGCTGCAGGAACGCGCGAAACGCGAAGGGTTCGCCGCGGCCGAGGTGCAGATCTCCGAGACGGAGACGCCGCTGCACCGCCTCGAGACGGTGTACCGCCGGCTGACCGAACGCCTCTCGACCGCGGATACCCAGCAGGGCGCCCTCCGGTCCATCCTCGACAACTGGTTCTACGCGCTGGAGGAAGACGTGCTCGCCGAGGGCAGCGTGGCGGAGGGTGATGCGGAGGCGCTCCTGGCCCGAACGACCGACCTCATGGAACGGCGTCTCGCGCAGGTTGCCCGCCACGCTCCGTCGTTTGCAGCGGCGCTCCGCGCCTATCGACGGGCCGTCGCCGGGAACGACCGCGCCATGGCCGAGGCGCTGTTGGCCTGGGTCGGCGGGCAGCCCAACGTCGGCGCCGCCGCCAAGCGGTACGCGGGCGTCAAGGGCGACCTCGACCACTTCGGCGCACTCAGCTTCCTCCAGGGCCTGCTCGTCATCCTGCGCGATTCGGGCTTCTCGGGGCTCGTCGTCGTGCTCGACGAGGTCGAGACCCTGCAACGCGTGCGTAGCGACGTGCGAGAGAAGAGCCTGAATGCCCTCCGGCAGGTAATCGACGAGATCGACTCTGGCCGCTTCCCGGGCCTCTACCTCGTGATCACAGGGACCCCCGCGTTCTTCGAGGGACCGCAAGGGGTGCAGCGCCTGCCACCCCTGGCCCAGCGGCTCGCCGTGGACTTCTCCGGCGCGCAGCGCTTCGACAACCCGCGGGCGCCGCAGGTGCGGTTGCAGAACTTCGACCTCTCGCGCCTGGAGGCCGTGGGGCGGAAGACTCGTGATCTCTACGCCGAGGGCGCCGCCGCCCCCGGACGCGTTCTTGATCGAGCGGACGATCCGTACTTGAGCAGTCTCGCCCGCGCCGTCACCGGCGGTCTGGGTGGCCGAATCGGCATCGCGCCACGGGTCTTCCTCAAGAAGTTGGTCCAGGACGTGCTCGATCGGATCGACCTCCACCCGGACTTCGACCCGCGGCGCGACTATGCCCTGACCCTGACCGACGGCGAGCTGACCGATGTCGAGCGCAACGCCCGCGCCGCAACCACCCCGGACGACATCGAGCTGGAGCCGTGAATCACAAGCCCGCGTTCGAGCGGCTGCACCCCGCCCTTCAACATCACATCGTCAACTCGCTCGGGTGGACGTCGTTGCGGCCGCTCCAGGAGCACGCCATTCCTCCCGTGCTGGACGGCGATCACGCCTTGCTGCTGGCGCCCACCGCTGGCGGCAAGACCGAGGCGGCGGTGTTTCCGCTGCTTTCGCGGATGCTGACCGAACGCTGGAGCGGGTTGAGCGTGCTCTACGTCTGTCCAATCAAGGCTCTGCTCAACAACATCGAGTCGCGCCTTCGGGCCTACGGCACCCTGGTCGGCCGGCGGGTCGCGCTCTGGCACGGCGACATCGGCGCCTCCCGACGGCGGGCCATCATGCAGGAACGGCCCGACCTTCTGCTCACGACACCCGAGTCCATCGAGGTCATGCTCGTCTCGAGCCGCGCGGAGCCCCGCGTGCTCTTCCAGGACATCCAAGCCGTCGTCGTAGACGAGTTGCACGCCTTCGCCGGCGACGATCGAGGCTGGCATCTGCTCGCGGTCCTGGAGCGAGTGCGCCACTTGGCGGGACGTGAGATTCAGCGCCTCGGTCTCTCCGCGACCATCGGGAATCCCGAGGCGCTCCTCGAATGGCTCGCCCCCGCTTCTTCCCGACCGCGGCGCGTCATCGCGCCGGGGGGGCGAAGCTGCGAGCTCGGCAACAGCGCATCTGGACTACGTAGGCAGCATCCGGAACGCAGCGAAGGTAGTCTCAGCGCTGCACCGAGGCGAGAAACGCCTCGTGTTCTGCGACAGTCGAGCCCGTGTCGAGGCGCTGGCCGCGGAACTCCGTCAAGCCGGTACCGAGACCTTCGTCTCCCACAGCTCACTTGCGCTGGACGAGCGCCGACGTTCCGAGGAGGCGTTCTCACAGAGCCGTGACTGTGTCATCGTCGCCACGAGCACGCTCGAGCTGGGAATCGACGTCGGCGACCTCGACCGCGTCATCCAGATCGACGCGCCCGCCACCGTCGCCTCCTTCCTCCAGCGACTGGGCCGCACCGGCCGACGGCCCGGAACCGTCCGGAACTGCCTGTTCCTCGCAACGTCCGACGACGGTCTCCTTCCAGGTCCGCCGCGACGGTCCCGTCGTGCTCCTGCTCGCAGGCAGGAGCTGGGAGGTGTCTCACATCGACTGGGACCACCGCGTCGCCTACGTGAAGGCCTCCACCGAGAGGGGACGCTCTCGCTGGATCGGACCGGGTGTTCCGCTGTCCTTCGACCTTTGCCGCGCTATCCGCCAAGTCCTTGTCGAGGGATCGCTCCGCATCGATATCAGCAAGCGCGCCCGGATGAAGCTCGACGAGTTCCAAGAAGACTTCTCCTGGGTTGACGCTACCGGTACCGCGATCGTCCGCGACCAAGCGGGCGCCAGCCGCTGGTGGACCTTCGCCGGCCTCCGGGCGAACGCGATCCTCGGAGAGCTGGCTGGGCCGCTTCATCTCCCAACCTCCCGTGAGGACAATCTCTCCATCCGGCTCCGCGATGACGTCAGCATCGAGGACCTGAGACGGCGACTGGATGACCTGCCCGGGGATACCACCGCCGATCTCTTCCCCACAACGGCCGACGCTACGGACTCACTGAAGTTCTCCTCCTGCCTCCCTGAGGAACTCGCGCTTCGAACCGTTCGCCAGCGCGGCTCTGACATGCAGGGCGTTCGCACGTGTCGGGAGGAGCCGATTCGGCATGTCGCGTTGGCGTGAACCTGGTACGGGTACAGCGCACGGCGCGCCGACGGGACGCTGCCCACGGCGCGCAGGCGATTGCAGACAGACAGCAACGGCGTCATAATGACAGCATGGCCGTTCAAATCACGGTGCGCAACGTCCCGGAAGCGGTGCGTGACGAGCTCGCCGCCCGCGCCGCCCTGGCCCGCAAGTCGATGCAGGAGTACTTGCGCGGCGAGCTCGAACGATTGGCGTCGAGGCCGTCCGTCGATCGATGGCTCGAACGGGTGCGCGAGCGCCAGACCGCCACGCGGACACGCCTGCCCGCCAGCGAGATTCTCCGCCACCTCGATGCCGGCCGGAGCTGAGACGCGATGCCGCCGGTCGTGGTCGATGCCTCGGTTCTCGTGGCGGCGGTGATGGACACCGGATCCGACGGCGACTGGGCTCGCAGGGTGACCGCCGAAAGACCCCTGATGGCGCCACAGCTGGCCCCGATAGAAGCCGGCAACGTGTTGCGGCGCGCCGAGTTGGCGCGTGAAATCTCCGGCCCGGAGGCGACGGCGGGCTATCGGGACATCGTCGATCTTCCGATCGAGTTGCTGAGCTTCGAACCGTTCGCTTCGCGGATTTGGGAGCTGCGCCTCAACCTGACCACCTACGACGCCTGGTACGTCGCCTGCGCCGAGGCGCTGGCGGTACCCCTGGCGACGCTCGACGCCCGCCTTGGCCGTGCGCCGGGCCCGTCGTGCAGATTCCTCCTGCCTGACCACGGCCCGGCCTCATCGGGGAAATCGGGCTGACCGGACGGGGAACCACCCTTCGCGCGACCGGCGAGCGCAACCGTTCACTCCGGCATCATCGTTGGATCGATCAACTCGATGCGGTCGCCGTATCGCCGAAAGTCGCCATCGTCGAACACAAGCAGGCGCCGTTCGCCGTGCGCGAGCATGGTGGCCACGATGTTCGCATCGTGGATCTGACGCCCGGCCACCGAACCTCGCGACACAAGGCCGTCAGCGCGCGGGTGACGGCGGGGCCGTCCTTGAGGACGTCGAACGTGGACAGGAACCAGTCCACGTCCCGGAGTACGAGGGGTTCGTGTCGATGGAGCATCCAGCTCGACGAGAGCAGGCGCCTTCACCGTAGAATCGTCGGACTGAACGAGCCGAACCCGAAGGAGCCCGATGTCCAGCCAGCCTCTCCTGAATCAGGTCGCCGTCGTCGCCGGGGCCACCCGCGGAGCCGGGCGGGGCATCGCCCGCATGCTCGGGGCGGTAGGGGCCACCGTCTACTGCACCGGCCGCAGCGTGCGGGGGCGCCCGGCCACCGAGGGGCGGCCCGAGACGATCGAGGAGACGGCGGAGCTGGTGACCGCGGCGGGGGGGCGGGGCATCGCCGTCCGGACCGACCACACCGTCGAGGCCGAGGTCGAGCGGCTGTTCGTACGCGTCCGCGCGGAAGAGGGCCGGCTGGACGTGCTGGTCAACGACGTCTGGGGCGGCGATGCGCTGACCGAGTGGGTCAAGCCTTTCTGGGAGCTTTCCACGGTGCGGGGACTCGAGCTCCTGGAGCGCGCGGTCCACAGCCACATCATCACGAGCCGGCACGGCGTGCCGCTGATGGTCGAGCGGAACGCCGGGCTCGTCGTCGAGGTCACCGACGGCGACACCCTCGGGTATCGCGGCAATCTCTTCTACGACCTGGCGAAGAACGCGGTCATCCGCCTCGCCTACGCGATGGCGGCGGACCTGCACGCGCACCGGGTGACGGCCCTGGCCCTCACGCCGGGGTTTCTGCGGTCCGAGGCGGTGCTCGACGCCTGTGGGGTGACCGAGGCCAACTGGCGGGACGCCATCGCGGAGGACCCCTACTTCGCCGAGTCCGAGACGCCGTGCTACGTCGGGCGGGCGGTGGCGGCGCTGGCCGCCGACCCGAACGTGGCGGTCAAGAGCGGCGGGCTGTTCTCGAGTTGGGGGCTGGCGAAGGAGTACAGCTTCACCGACGTGGACGGCCGCCGGCCCGACTGGGGCAGCTTCTTCCCGCGCAAGGTGCAGGAGCTCGTCGAGCGCGACACGCGGCCGGGCGAGTGGGACCTGTTCGTGGTCCGGACCCGGCTCCACCAGGTCGAACGCGACCCCTCGGCGGCCGACGAGGCGGCGCGCCTGCGGGCCTGGCTCGATCGCCATCGCTGACCGGCCGTCGCATCACTCGCAATCGGGCGGCGAGTGGGGCGGCTGGGCGTCGAGGCCAAGCTCAGGACGCTGACGGAAACCAACTTGGGTGCGTGTGCCAGGCGCGCCAACCGCACCAACCGCACAACGGGCTGCGCCAGCGCGCAGTCTGGGCAAACTGTATCGATCTCTGTCCCAAGTCAACCGGCGCGTCGGTACACAAGAGCGTTGCCGTTCTTGCCGCAGATTCTCGCCGACGCCACCGGGAGGCGACTGGGGCGGCTGGGCGTCGAGGCGAGGTTCAATCAACGCGCCGGTACACCAGGGCGTTGCCGTTCCTGCCGCAGGTCTCGCTGACGCCGCCTTCGCGAAAGCAGAACGCGGCCAGCTGGCCGAGGCGCCGCGGCGAGCTCATGGCGGCGGCGAGGTCGCTGGTCGTGAACGGCTCGGGCACATCGGCGTCGACCAGAGCGAACAGGTCGGCCATCGACGCGATGGTGCAAGTCTCGACGACGTCCACGAGCCGGCGGTCCAGGATGGCCCAGCCGCGGCGTCGCCAACTGCCGCGCCCGTTCTTCGCACGGACCTCCTCTTCGACGGTCATCACGACCTCCAGCGTCAGGTTGGGATGCGCGAGCAGGGCCGGAATACTGGCGAGGGCCGAGAAGACCTGGAAGACCGAGCCGTGCTTCGGCGACTTGCGCCGGCTCGGAGGCGCGTTCGGGTCGGCCGGCACCTTGACGATGTACCGGTCGCGGGCGATCGGATACACCAGCGTGACCGGATACCGCTCGAGCAGTCGCGGCAGCTTGCGCTTGAGGGCCCGAAAGCTGCCGGTGTGGACCTCGACGATGCGGCCGTCGGCGACCACGTCGGCGACGAAGCCGTCGACGGCCTGCTCGGTCGCGCCGCCGGCGACGGCGTAGCGCGCCTTCAGGGCCCGGTGCAGCGACCGTTCGTTGAGCTCGCCGATGGACGACGCGCCGGCCAGGGGCCGTTCGGCACCGCCGCGCACACCCCCGCCCGCGGCGGCGACAGATCGTGCTACCTTCAAGGTTCGGCCCCCGGTGCGGAGTCTGCGCCGCAGAACGATTTTTGGGCGCGATCAGGCCCTATATGGTAGTCGTAGAGTTCCAACCCCGCTATATATGGGGGCGGTAATTTCCTGCGGCGCAGACTCCTAGGTGGTCCGTCACGTCATAATCTTCCGATAGGCGGACTTGAGTCGAACGATGTAATTCCTTTTGCAATGGGGAACTCTGTTTCGGCGACCACCAGATCGACGACGGACCGCAACGCCTCCTCCTCGGTGTCGCCTTCCAGCCGGCGAAGGCGGAAGTGGTCGATCTGACGGTCCGCGCCGGCGCCGTCGCGGATGATGCCGAGCACTCCGCGCAGCTCGGGCTCGCAGCCGAGGGCGCGGGCGTCATCGGTCAACTGCTCCACCAGCGCGGCGGCGTGGTCCTCGATGTCGACGCGGCCGTCGCTCCCCTCGTCGCCGAAAAAAGCGAGCACGCCGTAGCGCTGCGCGAGCCACCGGTTCTCGGCGATGATCTCGGTGGGCGGCTCTGCAGGCAGCCGGCCCTCGCGATCCAGCCGCATCAGGCGACGGATCAGGCACGCGTAGAGCGCCGCGATGCCCACCGCGTCGTCGATGCGCGGGCAGACGTCGCAGATCCGCATCTCCACGGTGGGAAAGGCCTGCGAGGGGCGGACGTCCCACCAAAGCTCGCTCGCGCTCTCGATGAACTTCATGCGCTGATAGGTTCCCACGATGCGGTCGAAATCGGCCTGGGACGACAGCGGGCCGGGCAGGTTGGTACGCGGAATCGCCCCCATGATGGTCAGCCGGTAGGACTTGAACCCGGTCTCGCGGCCGCCGGTGAACGGCGACGACGTCGACAGCGCGTGCAGCAGCGGCAGGTAGCGCCGGAGCGCGGTCATGACCCGGATGCGCGAGTCGGCGTCGCCGAAGCCGGCGTGGATGTGCATGCCGCCGACGACGAGCCGCCGCAGGCTCTCCTGGAAGGTGACCGCGAACCGCTCGTAGCGTTCCCGCGGCGTGACCATTTGCGCCCGCCACGCCGCGAACGGATGCGTCGAAGCGGCCATGACCGACGCACCGTGCTCCGCCGCCGCGTCGATGACGAGGCGGCGGGTCTCCCGGAGGGCCTGCCGCACCTCGGCCACCGACCGGCAGACCTTCGTGCCGGTCTCGATCTGGGAGCGGAGAAACTCGGGCACCGCGTTGTGCGGCCCGCGGTTGCGTTCGCACGCCTCGAAGATGCGCCGGTCCGGATCGGACAGCAGGTCGCGCGACTCCGGATCGACGAGGAAGAACTCCTCCTCGATGCCGAGCGTGATACCGGGATCCGTTTCGCTCATTTGGCCTCCCCTGCGCGGCGGCGCCCGCCGGGTGGTTGCTGCCGATGCCGCTGACGGCGGCGGACATCGGCGGCCGCGGAGCTTCAGGCCTGGAATAGTGGATGGACGGCGTGAAGGTCAGTACCGGAAAAGATACGAGATCTTACCGAAGAAGGCCCGGTTCGTCCGCAGCAGCTCGGCGGTCGGGAACAGCATGTCGTCGATCAGCATGCCCTGCCGGTAGCGGTCGTCGTAGCCGATGAAGATGACGGTGCCGGCGTTGACCCGATAGGTGAAGAGCACGTTGTTGCCGAGGGTCGCGGCCGCGGTGTTGTGCTCCAGGATGTAGCGCGCCAGCAGCCGGTCGGTGAACTGGTAGGTGGTGCGGGTGCGGAAGATCCTGACGTTGAAGATGTCGGCCTCGGCCACCGGATCGACGAAGTCGCTCGAGACCATGTTGAACTCCGTCCGCAGCCGGGACGTGGGCTGGAAGCGGAAGTTGACGTTGCCGACGGTCGATCGCCCGATGTAGGGGCTGTCCGGGTCGTAGAAGATGCCGTCGCCGAAGTTGTAGCCGCCGTATATCGAGAGGAGGCGCGCGCTCATGACCCCGAAAAAGCCGAAGCCCGTCTTGCGGAAGTCCATCGCCCCGTAGCGCTCGAGGTCGCGGTTGACCATGCCGGTGATGGCCATGTTGTTGCGGAACGAGAAGCTCGCGGTGCCCTGGACCTGCTCGTCCTGCAGCACGCCGGCGTGGTCGTAGAGGCGCAGATAGGTCACCGAGGGGCCCCAGGTCATGAGGGTCGACTCGGGCCACCACCGGTACGACGCGGTGCCGCTGGTCTGCTGGAGGTCGACGCGCGGCAGGAAGCCGGTGTTGGTGAGGAACCCCGGATCGATGCGGCTGTGGGCGACGTTGTAGCTGAGGTTGCGCCCCTGCTTCGAGAAGTCCGCCTCGATCACCCCCCCGGAGAGCGAGCCGAGGACCCCGTCCTCCGTCTCGGAGCCCGCCGCGAGGAAGCTGATCCGGTGGGTCCGGCCCAACCGGAACCGCCCGTCGACCCCGGCCACCCGGTTGTAGTCGGCGCCGAACTGGCGCGCGTGGTCATGATGGCGCCGAGATACGACTCGGCGTAGAAGTCGTAGCGGGCGCGTCCGAGGACGGTCTGCGCGGTGGTGCCGTACTGCGGGTGGGCGCTGTCGTCGAGACGGCCCGCCGCCTCGTCGTCGGCCACGACGAACCCCAGCGTGGCCTGGCCGACCTTGCCGGTCAGCTTGCCGCCGAAGCGGGGGTCGACGATGGTGCGGGTGTGCACCAGGGTCAGCGGCGTCGCGGTCTGGAAGATCTCCTGCCCCTCGAGGAAGAACGGGCGCTGCTCGGGATAGAACAGCGCGAACCGCTGGTTGGTCTCGACCTGCGGCCGGTCCGACTCAATCTGGGAGAAGTCGGGGTTGACGGTGAAATCCGCGGTCAGGTTGGGGGTGATCCCGTACTTGACGCCGAATCCCAGCTCCCCGGCCGGGTCGTTGGTGGCGTACTCGCCGGTGCCGGTGTCGAGCGCACCGAGCCTGAACCCGGTCACCTCCGGCAGGAGCTCGAGGTTGCGGCTCAGGGACAGATCGGACAGGCCCTCGAGCACGCCGAACTGCGTGAGCTGACCGGCCACCCCCCGCGAGATCGGCGACCACGACTGCGCTTCCGACTTGTCCCGGATGATCCGGATGATCTGGAAGCCCCAGCGGTGCGGCTGGCCCCGGCCGCGCGACGGATACCGCAGGCTCTTGAACGGAATGCGCATCTCGGCCGTCCAGCCGTCCGCGACGACCAGGCCGCCGCTGTCGTACAGCGCGTCCCACGACTGGTCGCCGCGGACGCCGAACTGCCCCGAGCTGCCCATTCCGCTGCCGCCGCCGCCCCGCGAGCCGCCGCCGCCACTGCTGCCGCGGGTCGCCGACGAGCTGCCGCTCGACCGCGAGAACCCTCTGCTGCCGTCGGCGTTCACGAGCGAGTCGGCCTGCACGCCGTAGCCGTTCACCTCGAACTGATACGCGCGCTGCTGGTCGAGGAACGGGTCGAACAGGACCGCCATGCGGTCGTCGCCGCGGATCTCCTCGCGGTCGGCCCGGTTGATGCGCATGGTCTCGGGCCGCGTGTAGTGGGCGTAGAAGGCGAAGTAGAGGTTCTCGCTGTCGTACGCCATCCACACCTCGGTCTCCTCCGACCCCGGCGCGCCCTCGATCGGCGCGATCTGGATGAAGTTCGTGACGTGGGTGGCGGTCTCCCAGACCGAGTCGTCGAGCCGGCCGTCGATCTCGGGCGGCGTGACGGTCCGTTCGATGACCGCGGTCGGACGACCCAGGAGGGCCGGGGCGAATCCCCCGCCTCCCCGGACGGGCGGGCGCGGGGCGGCGTCCCCGGCCGGCGCGGGCCGGACGGCGGAACCGCCGCCGAAGGCCAGCGCGCCGCTGACGGGCCGCTCGGGCCGAGCCTCGGGCGCGGCGGGGGGAACCGCGGCGACGAAGCGCGGGGGCACCGGCCCCGGCGCGGGCCGGACCCCGGCTGGGGGCCGGTTCGGCGCGGGCCGGACCCCCGGTGGGGGTCGGTTCGGCACGGGCCGGTCCGGAACGAACCGGTCCGGGGCGAATCGGTCCGGGGCGGGCCGTCTACTTGGGGTGAACCGGCCGCCCGCACCCGTCGAGAGCCGTGCCGCGAGCACCGAGGCGACCTCGTCCTGGATTCCGAAGATGTCGGCTATCCCGCCGTCGACCCGAGTGCCGAACTCGACCGCGCCGGTCTCGACGTCCACGATCCGGGTGGTGATGCGCAGGGCGTCTCCCAACCGCTGCAGGGTGCCGTCGATCATCCAGACGACGCCCTGTCGGTGATAGGCGTCGAGGACGCCCGCGCGGTCGGGGGCGTTCGCGGCGCCGCGGTAGCCGATACGCTTCGGCGCGATGGCGAGGTGTCCGACGACCTCCAGTCCGGCGCGTCCTGCAGATCGACGGCGATCGTCTCGGCGATGCCCGCGCCGATCCAGTCATCGGCGGGTTGCCGGCTCACGTTCGTGAACGGCGCGACCACCACCGTGGGAGACCTCTGTCCAACCGCGGGCGCCGCCGGGGCGATGAGCGCCGCCCCGGCGAGGACCATCGCGGGCATCCGCATCCGCAGGCAGACCGCCGCGAGCCGCGGCCTCGACAGGTACGGTCCGAATCGATGTCCCGGCGCGCGCGATGTCATGTCGTACATGCAATTGTCCAGCCCGAAATCGCCGCCTTCGGGCTCCGCCTCTTCGTCCAACCAACCTGCAGAAGTCCGCTCCGTCGCCACCGGGCAGTCCCCTAGCTTATCGGCACTTGGTCGCCAGTGCGAGCGTCAACGTACGGCCGGCCTTCCGCCGGACTCACCGGGGCGAGGTCGGGCCGGAAACGGCGGGCCCGAGAGCCCTCACGCGACGCGTGGCGGACGGGACGAGAGCCCCCTGAGCCCCCCGCGACCACCGTTGGAAGCCCGTGGTGGAAACCGCGTGTTGCACCGAGGCCGGTGAGGCGCCGGCGTGGCAAGGGCGCCTGTTGCCAGACAACCGCGAGCAACGCAGCCGCGGAGCAACGCGGTCCACGCAGGACGCAGCGCCGGTCGAATGCAACGGGGCCCTTGCCACGGACTCCCGGCCCGGAAATCGCCGCCTTTGCGGCTCCGCTTACCGCCCCAACCAACCCTGCCAGGAGCCTGCCCGGCTTCCACTGCTACTACGGCGCAGACGGCTAGACACCGGCGTACCAGTGGAATCCCCAGTCGGAGTTGATGCCGCCGGTGCCCTGGCCGAAGCCGGCCATCGAGTCCACGACCTGAATGGACTTCAGGAACTTCAGGTTCTTGTACCCGCACTGGCGCTCGACCCGGAGCCGCAGCGGCGCGCCGTTGCCGACCGGCAGATCCTCGCCGTTGAGGCCGTAGGCGAGGATGGTCTGCGGATGCACGACCTCGAACAGGTCGATGCCCTCGTACCAGCCGTCGACGGTGTCGAGCATCACGTACCGCGCGCCCGGCTGCACCCCGCCCGCCGCCTCGAGCACCCGCAGCAGCGGCGCGCCGGTCCACTGGGCGATCGCCGACCAGCCCTGCTCGCAGACGTGGGCGGTGATCTGCGTGCGCGCGGGCAGCCCCCGGATGTCGTCGAGCGAGAGCGACACCGGCCGGCCGACGAGACCGCTCACCGGGAGGCGCCAGTCGCGGAACCCGTCCCGCAAATGGGCCTGGTATTCCTCGTCCCGGGGATTGGTCTGCCCCCAGGTCGGGAAGTCGGGGGCGATGTCGCTCGGCTGGTACTCGCGCGCCAGGGGCTGGTCCCGGAGCAGCAGACGGCTGGTGCTCATGGTCAGCACGTCGGCCGCGCCCACCAGGCCGCCCCGGACGTGCGGCGGCAGGTAGGCATCGCGGGAGCATCCGGCCGCCAGCAGCCCGCCGAGGGCGGGGACGTGCGCCAGCAGGCGGCGCCGCGAAAGGGTCCGGGGGCGGATCGTCCGCCGCGGTGTGGACATCGGTGTGCTCATGACTCCTCCACGGGCAACCGGAGCTTCCCGGTGATCATCGAACGGATGCGGTTGACGGCGCCGGCCGCCACCACTTCCAGCACGTGCACGACGACGAACAGGACGAACACGACGGTGCCGAGGGTGTGCAGCGTCCGCGCCGACTGCCGGCCGCCGAACAGGTCGAGCAGCCAGGGCATCGCGGCCGTGAAGCCGGGCGACTGCGCGAGCCCGGTCAGCGTCATCAGCGGCACGAAGAGGGCCAGCAGCAGCAGATAGGACACCTTCTGCAGCACCCCGTAACGGGTCGCCGAGGCGCGCGCGCGCAGGCGCCAGGGGAGATGCGCGCGGAGGTCGCGCCCGAGATGCGCGGCGGTGAGCTCGTTCCGGCGCGGCACCAGGCGCTCGCGAAAGCGTCCGGTCGCGAGGTTCCACCCGGCGTAGACCAGTCCGTTGACGAGAAACACCCAGGCGAAGGTGAAGTGGTAGTTCCGGCCCCACCGGCGGTCCCCCATCGCCCCCGCCTCGTCCCAGGAGATTCCCCAGTCCGCGAGGCGGAATATCGCGGGATAACCCTGGTAGCCGGTGTGCCCCCAATAGAGCTCGGGAAAATCGAGAAAGATGTGGATGCCGCTCAACAGCAGGTAGCCCCCGGCGACGACGTTGATCCAGTGACAGATGCGGACGTTGTACGAGTGGAGCGCCACCCACCGCGCGGTCCCGGACCCGGCGTTCTCAGGCATCACGCTCCGTCGCGACGACCTCGCGGCTCAGGCCCGGCCGGGGGTCGGCATCCATTTGACACGTCCGACTGCGTGGGATAGGGTACTCCACAATTATGGCGCGGCAACATGGCCATCACTCTGCGCAGCCGACTGCCCACGGGGCGGGGCTGCGGATCTGCATGTGAGGTAGCGCGACTGCCCGTCACCCCAACGCATGCGACCGCCCCGCCGACGACCCGGCGGGGCTTTTTTTTTGAGCCTGGCGTGCAGACACATCGGACAGACGATCCGCGCCCGGAGCCGCACGCCGGCGCGCGGCAGGACACGACATGGACTTTTCGAAACTGGACGGACTCATCCCCGCCGTCGTGCAGGACGCCTCGAGCAACGAGGTCCTGATGGTCGGCTTCATGAACCAGGAGGCGCTGGACCGGACCCGCCGCTCGGGCTTCGCCACGTTCTTCAGCCGGACCCGCGGCAAGCAGTGGATGAAGGGAGAGACGTCGGGCAACACCCTGGCGGTGCAGCAGATTCTCGTCGACTGCGACGACGACACCGTGCTGCTGCGGGTCACCCGCAACGGTGACGGCAACGTCTGCCACACCGGCGAACGGACCTGCTTCTACCGGACGCTGGATCGTCTCGCGGACGACCCGAGCGCGACCCCTTCTCCCCGCTGACCACGGTTGACGCATCGAAACATGGCTGACAGGACATTGCGACTCGGTATCCCGAAGGGCTCGCTGCAGGACTCGACGATCCAGTTGTTCGCGCACTCGGGCTTCAACATCTACACGAGCTCCCGTTCCTACTTTCCCGCGATCGACGACCCCGAGATCGAGTGCACGCTGATCCGGGCCCAGGAGATGGCGCGCTACGTCGCCGACGCCGCGCTCGACGCCGGGCTGACCGGCCAGGACTGGATAGCGGAGCATCACGCCGCCACCGGCGACGAGGTCGTCGACATCGCGGATCTGATCTACTCGAAGCAGAGCTTCCGCAAGGTCCGGTGGGTGCTGGCGGCGCCCGAGGACTCGAAGTACCGGACTCCGCAGGACCTCGCCGGCGCCACCATCGCGACCGAGCTGGTGCGGGTCACCGAGGCGTACTTCGAGCGCCTGAAGGTGCCGGTGAAGGTGGAGTTCTCGTGGGGGGCGACGGAGGTCAAGCCCCCGCTGCTCGCCGACGCCATCGTCGAGGCGACGGAGACCGGCTCGACCCTGCGCGCCAACCGGCTGCGCATCATCGACACCGTCATCGAATCGAACCCCCAGTTGATCGCGAACCCCGCGGCCCTCCAGGACGACTGGAAGCGGACCAAGATCGAGAACATCGCCCTGCTGCTGCGCGCGGCCATCGAGGCCCAGGGCCGGGTGGGTCTGATGCTGAACGTCCGGCGCGCCGAGCTCGACGGGGTGCTCGGGTTGCTGCCGGCCCTGCACGACCCGACGGTGGCCCCCCTCAGCGACGACGCGTGGGTCGCGGTCTCCACCATCATCGAGGAATCGTCGGCGCGCGATCTGATTCCGAAGCTGAAGGCGGCGCGGGCCGAAGGCATCGTGGAGTTCCCGCTGAACAAGATCGTCCTCTGATGCGGATCATCGACGCGTCGGATCGCCCGGACGTCCAGCGCCTGATCGACCGGCGTCAGGACGTCGATCCCGCCCTCACCCGCCGGGTCGCCCGGATCGTCAGCGCGGTTCGCCGCTCGGGCGACGAGGCGCTGCTGCGCTATGCGCGGCGGTTCGACGGCCTGGACGGCCCGGCCGAGGTGCCGCAGGAGGAGCCGAAGGCCGCGCTGCGGGCCATCCCGGCGGACCTGCGGGCGGCGCTGCGCACGTCGGCGAACCACATCCGCCGCATCGCCCGGCGGCAGTTGCCGCGGGGATGGCGGACCACGGTCACCGGGGGGGTGGACATCGAGCAGCGCGTGACCCCCCTCCAGCGGGTCGGCTGCTACGTCCCCGCCGGACGCTACCCGCTGCCCTCCTCGCTGCTGATGACCGCGATCCCCGCCCGCGTCGCGGGGGTGCCCGAGGTCATCGCGGTCTGCCCGCGCCCGGACCCCGCGACCCTCGCCGCCGCCGCCATCGCCGGCGTCACCCGCCTGTTCCGCCTGGGCGGCGCCCACGCCGTCGCCGCGCTCGCCTACGGCACCGCGACCGTCCCCCGGGTCGACAAGATCGTCGGGCCGGGAAGCGCCTGGGTCGCCGCCGCCAAGTCCCTGGTGGCCGCCGACTGCCCCATCGACTTCCACGCCGGCCCGACCGAGATCGTCATCCTCGCCGCGCGGGGCGAGACGCGCTGGATCGCCGCCGACCTGATTGCGCAGGCCGAGCACGACCCCGACGCCCGCGCCATCGTGCTGACCCCCGACCGCCGGTTCGCCGCGCGCATCGCCCGGCGGGTCCAGGCCCAACTGCCCGCGGACGGACCCGCGCGCACGTCCATCGAGCGCAACGGGGTCATCGTGATCACCGGCTCGCTCGACGAAGCGATCGATCTGGCCAACGACATCGCGCCCGAGCATCTGGTGTGCCTCGACGAGGAGGTCGCCGCGCGCACCACCCGCGCCGGCACCGTCTTCATCGGCCCGCACGCGGCGCAGGCGGCCGGCGACTATGCGACCGGCTCGAACCACGTCCTGCCCACCGGAGGCGCGGCGCGGTTCCGCGGCGGGCTCAGCGCGGCGGACTTCGTGTCCGTGCAGAGCACCCAACGCATCACGCAGGCGGGGTTGGAGACCCTCGCCCCGACGATTCTCACCCTGGCCGAGGCGGAGGGACTGACCGCCCACGCCGAGTCGGTCCGCGTGCGCACGGCCGGGGCCAGGAACCGATGAAGGTCATCGCGACTCCCGGGACGGCGCCGCTGGCCCGGATGGCGGCCACATCGCCGCCGCCGAACGTGGGACGGCGCCACCGCCGCCGTAGCGCCGAGGACGGTGGACGCGGCCGGGTGCTGCTGCCATGAGACGCGCACGGATCGAGCGGCGGACCACCGAGACGCAGATCACCATCCGGCTGGGTCTCGAAGGGCGCGGCCGGTACACGGTCAGCACCGGGATCCGCTTTCTCGACCACATGCTCGAGCTCGTGGCGCGGCACGGCGCCTTCGACCTGCAGATCGACGCCGCCGGGGACCTCGACGTCGACCAGCACCACACCGTCGAGGATGTCGGGATAGCCCTCGGCGAGGCGGTCGCGAAGGCGATCGGGTCGCGGCGGGGCATCAACCGCGCCGGCTACTTCATCATGCCGATGGACGAGACCCTCGCCGTCGCGGCCATCGACCTCAGCGGGCGCCCCCACGCGGTGGTCGACCTGCGCCTGCGCGTCAGGCTCGTCGGCGATCTGCAGTCCGAGCTGCTGCACGACTTCTTCGAGGGGTTCGCCCAGGGGGCGCGGGCCAACGTGCACCTGAAGGTGCTCTACGGCCGGTCGAGCCACCACAAGGTCGAGGCGCTGTTCAAGGCGTTCGCGCGGGCGCTGCGGGTCGCGTGCGACAAGGACGACCGCATGGCGAAGCAGTTGCCGAGCACCAAGGGGTTGTTGTAGCTGCGAGTCTGCGCCGTAGAAGACGGTGCTGCCTCGTGCAGGGGAGGCGCTGTCTCGTGCAGGGAAGGCGCCGCCTCATGCAGGGAGGCGCCGGCTCCCGAGCCGGGTTGGTTGGGAGGGCGGCGCCGCAAGGCGGCGGAGGAGCCGCAGGCGGCGATTTCCGGACTGGCGACGAGGGTGCTGCACGATGATTGCGTTGATTGACTACGGGGCCGGGAACCTGACATCGGTGCGCAAGGCGCTGGGCCACCTGGGGGCGCCGGTGACGACCCCGGCGGCGCCGGCGGATCTCGCGGGGGCGACCGGCATCATCGTGCCCGGCGTCGGCAACTTCGAGGTGACGTCGGCCCTCGACGCCGACTGGCGCGCCGCCATCCGGCGCCATATCGCGCGCGAGCGGCCCCTGCTCGGCATCTGCGTCGGCATGCAGTGGCTGTTCGACGGTAGCGCCGAGGCGCCCGGCCACCTCGGCCTCGAGCTGCTGCCGGGCACGTGCAGCCTGATCACCGACGGGGAGAGCGCGGCGGAAGCGGGTGACCGTCCCGCAGAAACCAGCGGGGATCTCGCGGAAACCGGCCGCCGTCCCGCGGAGACCCGCGGAGGCGCCGGCGCGTTCAAGGTGCCCCACGTGGGGTGGAACTCGCTGCACCGCGCCCGCGACTCGTGGCTGCTCGAAGGCGTCGGCGAGGGCGACCAGGTCTACTTCACGCACTCCTACGCCGCCCCCGTCACGGAGAGCTGCGTGGGGTCGACCCGCTACGGCGTCGAGTTCGCGGCGGCGGTCGAGCGCGGCGCGGTCGGCGGCGTGCAGTTCCACCCCGAGAAATCGTCGGACGTCGGCCTCCGCATCCTCGGCAACTTCCTGCGCAGGGTGCCCTCCTGAGACGCGCGCCATGCTGTCGAAACGTATCATCGCCTGCCTCGACGTCCGGGACGGCGCCGTCGTCAAGGGCATCAACTTCGAGGGTCTGCGGAACGCGGGCGACCCCGCCACCCTGGCCGGCCGCTACAACCGGGAGGGGATCGACGAGGTCGTGATCCTCGACGTCACCGCCACCATCGAGGGGCGCAAGGCACTCGCGGAGACGATCCGGGCCGTCGCGCGCGAGATATTCCTGCCGCTGTGCGTCGGCGGCGGCATCCGCGGCGAGGACCACGCGGAGGCCGCGATCGAGGCCGGGGCCGACAAGGTGGGCATCAACACCGCGGCGCTCGCCCAGCCGGAGCTGATCACGACCCTGGCGAGGCGCTACGGCAGCCAGGCGGTCATCGTCGCCATCGACGCCAAGCGCGAGGACGATCGCTTCAAGATCTACGTCCGCAGCGGCCAGCAGGGCACCGAGCGGGACGCGGTGGAATGGGCGCGCGAGGCGGCCGACCGCGGCGCCGGCGAGATTCTGCTGACCTCGATCGACCGGGACGGCACGAAGCAGGGCTTCGACTGCGGGCTGACGGCAGCGGTGTCGTCCGCCGTGCCCATCCCCGTCATCGCCTCCGGCGGCGCCGGCACGTTCGACCATTTCGTCGAGGTCTTCACCGCGGGCCGGGCCGACGCCGCCCTCGCCGCCTCGATATTCCACTATGCCGAGCACGCCGTCGAGGACCTGAAGGCCCATCTGCACGCGCACGGCATCCCGGTGCGGCTGCCGAAGCCCGTCGGCGCGGCTGACGGCCCCGCCCGCGCGCCCGCGACCCCATGCTGATCCCCTCCATCGACCTCAAGAACGGCCGCGTGGTGCAGCTCGTCCAGGGGGAGCGCCTGGCCATCGAGAGCGACGACCTCGACGGGTGGGTCGCGCGGTTCGCCGGGTTTCCGAAGGTGCAGCTCATCGACCTCGATGCCGCCATGGGGTCGGGCGACAACGACGCGCTGGTCCGGCGGGTCGCGCCACGTCTTCCCTGCCGGGTCGGCGGCGGCATCCGCTCGATCGACCGCGCCGAGGCGGTGCTCGACTACGGCGCGCGGGCGGTCATCGTCAGCTCGGCCCTCTTCCGGGACGGCCAGCCGGACCTCGAGTTCGCCCAGGCGCTGGCGGACGCGGTCGGGGTCGAACGGATCATCGCGGCGGTCGACAGCAAGGCCGGCCGGGTCGTCATTCGCGGCTGGACCGAGCCGGTCGAGGTGACCGCGGTCGAGGCGGTGCGCCGGCTCGAGCCGTACTGCGGCGAGTTCCTGTACACCCACGTGGACCGGGAGGGGCTGATGAACGGCACCGACCTGGGCGCGGCGCAGGCGGTGGCGGCGGCGACGACCCGCCGCGTCACCGCGGCCGGCGGCATCACCACGCGAGACGAGATCGACGCCCTCGACGCCGCGGGCATCGACGCGGTCGTCGGGATGGCCATCTACACCGGCGCCCTGGCCCTCGATGACGGGTAGTGGTCTCCACCGTGAAGGCGACCGCGAGGTGATTTTGACACAATACTGTGCAAGTGTTATGACATGTCCGTGGAAACGGTGAACGCGTTGGAGCTTCGTCAATCGCTCGGCAAGGTGCTCGACCAGCTCGAGCGCAACGGCGCGCCGATCCTGGTGTGCCGAGGGCGAACCCCGGCGGCCGCCCTCGTGAGTCTCAAGGACTATCGTGAGCGGTTCGTCGACCGGGACGCGGACGATCGGCGGCGGCAGGTGGTCGCGCGGCTCAAGCAGCTCTCGTTCGATCCGCCCGCCACGGGGACCACTCTCGACATGCTCCGCGACCTGCGGTCGTGACCATCGTCGTCGACGCGTCGGTCGCGCTCAAGTGGTTCGTGGCAGGCGAGCCGCTCGTCCACGAGGCGGCGCGGGTGCTCGACGAGATCGAACGCGACCCGTCGCCCTATCTGGTGCCGGAGCTCTTCATGAACGAGCTGCTGGCGGTTCTGTGCCGCCTGCCCGCGAGTCGGCCGGCGAAGGTGCAGGAGGCGATGGCGCTCGTCGAAGCGCTGGGGATGACGCGCGTCGGGAATGGCCACGATCTCCTTGCGCTCGCGGCGGATTTCGCCGGGCGGTGGAAGCTGTCGGGGTACGACGCCGTATATGTCGCGCTCGCGGCGTTGTGTGACGGGGTCTGGCTCACGGCCGACGCGCGCGCCGCCCGCCGCGTCGACCGCCCCAATCTGGTTCGCCTGCTCGGTCCATAGCTTACCGGCCGATTCTCGAGGTTGGCGCCGTCATGACCCAGTACTGGGACCCTGAATCCTACGCCGAGCACGCTCGCTTCGTCTCCGATCTGGGGGCGCCGGTCGCGGACCTGCTGGCCCCCCAACCCGGCGAGCGCATCCTGGACCTCGGCTGCGGGGACGGCGCCCTCACCGAACGGTTCCGGAGCGCCGGCTGCCACGTCGTGGGCATCGACAGCAGCCCCGAGCAGGTGTGGGCGGCGCTTCAGCGGGGGCTCGACGCCCGGATCATCGACGCCCGCGAGCTTCCGTTCGACGCCGAGTTCGACGCCGTCTTCAGCAACGCCGCCCTCCACTGGATCCCGGATCCCGACGCGGCCATCGACGGCGTGTGGAAGGCCCTGAAGCCCGGCGGGCGGTTCGTGGCCGAGTGCGGCGGCGCCGGCTGCGTCGCCTCGATTCGGGAGTCCTTCGCCGAGGCGCTGCGCGCGCGGGGCGTCGACAGCGCCGCCGTGGACCCCTGGTACTTCCCCACCGCCGACCAGTACCGCGCCCGTCTCGAGCGGCGCGGCTTCCGGGTCGACTCCGTCCAGTTGTTCCCGCGCCCGACCCCGCTGCCCGGCGACGTGGTCCACTGGCTGGAGGTGTTCGCCCAGCCGTTCATCACCGCGGTGCCGGAGCCGGAACGGGCGGGGTTGCTGACCGAGATGCGGGGGCGGCTGGCCCCGCGCATCCAGCGCCAGGACGGGAGGTGGGTCGTCGACTACGTCCGCCTGCGGTTCGCCGCCGCCCGGCCGTAGAAGCGGCGCAGGGCGGGAAGCGCTAGAATGCGCCCGTCATGACCGCGCCAGACCGGAAGCCGCCAGACCGCCGGTATCCTGGCAGCCCGGTGCTCTGGCGGCTCGTGGTGCTCGGGGTATCGATCTTCTATCGCATCGAGCGGGTCGGTTCGCCGCTGCCGGAGGGCCCCGTCCTCCTCGTCGCCAATCACCCCAACACCGTCCTCGACCCCGCGGTCATACAGCGGACGGCCACCCGACCCATCCGCTTCCTCGCCAAGTCGACGTTGTTCCACCGGCACGTGCTCAGCCCCCTCGTCCGCCGGTCGGGCGCGATCCCGGTCTATCGCCGCATGGACACGGGGGTCGATACGTCCCGCAACGCGGAGACGTTCGCGGCGGTGGGGCGGGCCCTGACCGCGGGGGACGCCATCTGCCTCTTCCCCGAGGGCATCAGCCACGTCAGCGGTCGTCTCGAGCCGCTGCGGACCGGCGCCGCCCGCATGGCCCTCGCCGGCACCGCGGCCGGCCATCCCGTCGCGATCGTGCCCGTCGGGCTCAACTTCGACCGCCTGCCGATGTTCCGGTCGCGGGTCACGGCCCTGTTCGGCCGGCCGTTCGACGCCACCGATCTCGTCGACGCCTTCCACGCGGATCCGCGGGACGCCACCCGCATCCTGACCGACCGCATCTCCGCACGGCTCCGCCGGGTGATGATCGAGGCGGATCCGCGGTCGGATCTGCCACTCGTCGACCGCATCGATCGCCTCTACGCCGCGGCGCGCGGCGTCTCGCGGGATCCGGCCGAGCGGGTCCGCCGGCGGCGGTTGATCGCGCGGGGCATGGAACGCCTGCGGGGGGAAGATCCGGTTCTCTACGACGCCATCCTGCGCGACGTGCTCGCCCACGACGAGCAGCTCCGGGCCCTCGGGCTCCGCGAGCGGGACCTCGACCGGCGGATGCCGGCCAGCCAGGTGCTGCGGTTCGTCCTGCGGGAAGGCAGCCTGGCCCTCGTGACGGCGCCCGTGGCGGGTCTCGCCCTGGTCTGCTTCGCCGTCCCGTACTACGGCACCTGGGCGATCAGCGGTCGGGCCCCCGACCCGCAGAGCCGCGCCGCCTGGGAGGTCGTCGGGGGCGCCGTCGTCTACGGAGCCTGGGTCGCGGCCCTCGCCGTGGCGAGCGGTCTGTGGTTCGGAAGCGGCATCGGGGCGGCGACGGGGGTCGGGCTGGTCTTCCTGGCGTTTGCCGGCCTGCCCGCGATCGAGCGGCAGTCCGCGGTGCTCCGGCTCGTGCGCGCGTTTCTCGCCACCCGGCAGACCCCGCTCCGCGCGCGCGCCCGCCTGAAACGCCAGCAGGCGGCGATCGCCAGGGTGCTCGACCGCGTCCACGACTGGCTGCACGCCCGCGGGCCGGGCGCCGATCCGCCGGGCCCCCCGCCGTCCCCGGCCGCCCCCGCGGCGCGAGCCGGAACGAACCCGCGCACCGGCGGCGAGTGAAGTAGTATCAGTACATGGCCGACGCGGACCCGCGCGCCCTGGCAGGGCTCTACGACCGGCACATCCGGGCGATGTACGGGCTGGCCCTGCGCGTCCTCCAGGACCACGGGGATGCGGAGACGGTGGTGCAGCAGGTCTTCTCGCGCGCCTGGTCCCGGATGCAACAGCCGGGCGGCGACGGCGAGCCGCCGGCGCCGTGGCTCCTGGCCGCGACCCGCCGCCGCGCCATCGAGCAGCTTCGCGCCCGGTCCGCATCCGCCCCGGACGAACCCGCGGTCGTCGCGTTGCCGATGCCCGCCATCGCCGACGAGCGCCCTCCCCTGCCGGCCGAAGCAGTCTCCCGGCTGCGGGCGGCCCTGACCGCTCTCCCCGGCATCGAGGGCACCGCGATCGAGCTCGCGGCTCTCGAAGGCATGACCGCGGCCCAGATCGCCGAACGGCTCGAGCAGTCGCCCGCGAGGGTCAGGACCGGCATACGCACCGGCCTGCTGACCTTGCGGGAGGCGTTGAAGGCATGACCGAACGGACGCACGAACAATTCGACGGGTTGGCCGCGCTCTACGCGCTGGGGGCGCTCGGCGACGGCGAGCGAGACCGCTTCGAGTCGCACCTCGAGGCCTGCGTGGACTGCGTCAGGGAAGTCAAGTCGCTGCTGCCGGTGACCCACCATCTGCCGCAGACGGCCCTCCCCCTCGACCCGCCGCCGGCGCTCCGCGAGCGGGTGCTGCGGGAGGTCGCGGGCTGGACCCCGGCGCCTTCGAGGCCCGCGGCCCCTCCGGCCCCGAGCAAGCCCACGGCACCCCCGGCGCCGGCCCCGAGGCAGGCCGCCGCGCCGCGCAGGTCGGGGGTCGGCGCCCTGTTCTGGCTCATGGCGACCCTGCTCGTGGCGGGCGCCGGCGCCGGTGGCTGGTACGTGGCCGCGCTGCACCGGCAGATCGCCGATCTGCAGGAGACCGTGGAGTCCGCAACCCTGCGGCGGGACATCCTCGAGCTCGAAGCGACGGTCGCGGACCTCGAGGCCACGCGGCGGGAAGAGGTGATCGCCATCGCCACCGACCCGACCGTCCAGTCCCTGACGCTGGCCGGACAGCCCCTCGCCCCGCGCGCCACGGGACGCGCCCTGTGGACCGAGTCGGCACGGCTCGCCTTTCTGGCCACCGGGCTTCCGTCCCTGCCGGAGGGCGACGCCTACCAGCTCTGGTTCGTCATGCCGGGCGCCAACGCCGTCGGCGCCGCGCTGCTCACGCTGGAAGCGGACGGCGCGGCCACCCTGACCCTCGATATCCCGGAAACGATCCCGATGCCGGCGGCGATGGCCGTCACCATCGAGCCGGCCGGCGGCGTGCCGGTGCCCACCGGCGACGTCTATCTCCTCGGACAGCCCTGACGGGCTCCCGGCACGGAAACCGCCGCCAGCGGCTTCGCCGTTCGCCGCCCCGCCGCCCTCCGGGCCTGACTCACGGGGCCTGGGAACCCCCGCCGAGGCTGAGCAGATTCGCCAGCAACTGGTAGGCGCCGGGGGTGCCGGCGGGAAGCTGCCGCCAGAGGCCGAGCCCGACATACAGCCAGCGCCCCTCGCCGTACCGCGTTTCGACCAGGGCGCCGCGCTTGGCGCCGGGGTTGGACGGGAACGTATCGCGCAGCTCGACGAGGTCGGCGTACGCGGGATCCTTGTCGCCGAGGAAGTACAGTCCGCGTTCCTGCACCCAGCCGCTCCAGGTCGCCTCGGAGATCGCGTTCGGAAAACCGAATACCGGGTGGTCGGGAGTCAGCATCCGCACCGGTGCGTACTCGTCCGTCACGCGGTTGCGGCTGACGCGGGCCGGATAGGGTCCGTACTGCGCCTCGTTGAACTCGAACTTGTTGTACTGGACGACGAGAGTGCCGCCCGCCTCGACGTACTCCAGCAGCCGGCCGTTGTTGGCCCGCAGGTCCTGGTTCCGCTCGTAGGCCCGGACCCCCGTCACGATGACATCGAACCCGGACAGGTCGCCGAACACCAGCTCATCGCTCGAGATGTGCTCCAACCGCGCACCGAGCTGCTCGATCGCCGCCGGCACCTCGTCGCCGACCCCGTCGACGTAGCCGACCCGCAGCTCCGGATCCAGCCGGACGTCGATCACCTTGATCGCCGTTTCGGCGGCGTGGACCAGGTGCCGGCGGCCGACGTGGGGATACTCCACCACCTGATACCCGCGGTCGAACTGCGCGCCGCCGGCCTCGAACCGCGCGCCGATGCGGTAGTCTCCGGCGGGCGCGTCGGGGGCCGGATGCACGGCGAAGCGGACGGTTCGCGCCTCGTCCTCACGCGCGAGAGCCACCGGTATCCGGTCCGGCGTCTGCCGCCACCCCTCGGGCAGCTCGAGGCTGACGACCCCGCTCGCGGGCTGGACGCCCCCGTTGCGGATGGTGACCCGGACATCGCGGGGCTCGGCCGCCCCGACGGGCACGATGGCGATCTGCGGGGCGATGTCGACGGCGAACGGCGGCACCACCTGCAGCTCCATGCGCTTCTCGCCGGCGAACAGGTCGCTGCCGGACCGAAAGGCGATGGGCCGGTCGACGGCGATTCGGGCGGTGCCGAAATCGAGCTCGAAAGTGGCGCGGAACGGCGTCGGTCGAAACGGCGCCCCGAACGGCACGTCCGCATCGACCCGATATCGCGCCGCGTCGGGCAGCCGCTCCCAGTGGATGTCGGTCGGCGGCGCGGTCGCCGGCAGACTCAACGGGGTCTCGCAGCGGTACACCGCGCCGGGGGCGAGGGCGCCGGTGCCGCACGTGGACTCCGCGGCCGCGAAGCCTTCGAAGCGGATCCGTTCGACGGTGGCGGCCGCGCCGCCGTGGTTCGCCACCTGCGCGAGCACCGTGACCGGCTGTCCCGGGGTGACGACGCCGTCGTCGGCGAAGACGTCGAGCCGCAGGTTGTGGGCCAGGACCACCCCCCGTTCGTACTGGGCCTCCTTCTGCGCCAGCCGGAAGTCGATCTCGAAGACCGCCTCGTCGGACAGGCCGAACGTACCGAGCTGGTCCCGGAGGGTGCGGACCGCCCCCAGACCCGCCAGCAGGGTCACCCGCTGGGCCTCGACGGCGCCCCGCTCGTAGACCTGCAGGGCGGTGGCGGCGTGCCGGGCGAGGGTGGTCAGGCCCTCCACGAGGCCGGGCGGGGGCTGGGGCCCGGCATGCCGGGCCAGCCCCGCGATCGAGGTGTCGACCCCGTCGAACAGCGCCTGCTCGGCCTGACCCGCGTGGCCGGAGATGACGGTGTCGTCCAACCGGTAGCGGATCGACGCCGGCCCCGGCAGACTGACGATCGGCGACATCCCCTGGCACTTGTGCATGCCGCGGGCCTGGCTGCCGATCTCGGCGTAGGTGCGCCCCAGCAACGGGTCGAATCGGCCGAGATTGATGGACACCGTCCCGGCCCGCGCGGCCTGCCCGCGGCCGCCCCGCGGGCCGCCGGGCCCGCCGGGGGCGGTGCGCCCGAAACCGCCGCCGAAGCGGAAGGCCGGGAACCCGTCCATGAAATAGAACTTCCGCGGCTGCCACGGCCGCAGCCCTTCCGCCAGCTGCTCCGGAAACCGCGTGGGATCGGCGGCCGCCGCATAGGCTTCCCGCGCCAGCACCGCCGAGGCCTGATGGTGCTGCCCCCCACCCGCGCCGTCGGGACTCATCCCGGCGATGACATCGGGTCGAAGCGTGCGAATCATGCGGACGAAATCGCCCAGGATCACCTCGCGCCCCCACGCCTCGAACGTCTCGTCGCGGCTGAAGGAGTAGCCGAAGTCGACCGCGCGGGTGAAGAACTGCTCGGCCCCGTCCAGGCGATGCGCGGCCAGCAGCTCCTCGGTCCGCAGCACCGCCAGGGCGTCGAACAGCTCCGGGCCGATCTCGTTCTGTCCGCCGTCGCCGCGGGTGGCGGTGACCAGCGTCGTGCGCACGCCCTCGCCATGACTCAACAATGCCAGCAACCCGTTGATCTCGTCATCGGGATGCGCCGTGGCCATCATGAACGTGCCGGTGTTGTTGATCTGCCGCAGCACCAGCCCGAGCGCGGTCCGGCCGTTGACCGCTTCCGCGGGCTGGGCCCGCAACGTCGCCCCCGGGGCGGCCAGGGAAATACACAAGGCTCCGCTTGCCGCCAGTGCACGCATCTTTGTCATCGTCTTCCGAGTATACCCGGTGGCGGGGCCTCGCGGACGGGGCGGCGTGGCCGAGGCCGAGGGCCCGTCGGGCAGCAAGGAGCCGCAGGCAACGGTTTCCGGGCCAGGAGTCTGAGCCGCAGAAGCCGTGCAGACTCCTGGCAGGGTTGGTTGAGCGGCAATCGGAGCCACAGCCGACGATTTCCGGGCCAGGAGCTTGCGCCCGCGCCAGCGAAACGTCCAACGCGACCGTCAGGTCGCGCGATCGCGCTAGTGGTGTGTCACTTGAACAAGTTGACGCTTGATCTGCGAGGCGTTTCGACGGTTCGGGCCGGAATCGCCGTTCGACGACCCGTTCGGCCACATGCGAGCAACCGCAAGGTTATTTCTGGGACATACCACTAGCGCGTCGCGGGCATGGGTTCGCGCCCGAGCACCTCGGTGTAGAACGCCTCGTACTTCGGTACGATGGCGTTGGCGCAGAACCGCTGGTGGACGGCGGTGAGCCCGGCCGCCGCGACCGCCCGATGCCGGGCGGGATCCGACAGCACGGCCACGCCGCTCGACGCCATGCCATCGAGGTCGTCCGGGTCGTGCAGAAAGCCGGTGATTCCGTTCTCGATCACCTCGGGAAGCCCGCCGACCCGGGACGCCACCACCGGCACCTGACACGCCATCGCCTCCAGCGCGGCCAGCCCGAAGCTCTCCTGCGCCGACGGCAGCAGGAACAGATCCGCGACCGACAGCAGCGGCACCACCTGTTCCTGCTCGCCCAATTGGACGACGGCATCCGTCAGCCCGAGGTTCCGTACCCGGCGGCCCGCCCGGTCGAGGTCCGGCCCGTCGCCGACGAGGAGCAGCTTCGACGGCACGCGCCGGCGAATGCGGTCGAAGATGTCGATCACCGCCTCGGCCCGCTTCACCGGCCGGAAGTTCGACACGTGGATCACGAGACGCACCGCGTCGTCGTCCCCGGTGAAACGGGCGCGCAACGCGGGGTCCTCCGAGCGGCGGTGGATCTCGCAATCGAGGAAGTTCGGAATCACCCGGATGTCGGCGCGCACCGACATTTGCTGATAGGTGTCGGCGCGCAGGCTCTCCGACACCGCGGTCACCCCGTCGGACTGATCGATGCAGAACGCCGCGGTCTCCGAGTACGAGCTGTCGCTGCCGATCAGCGTCACGTCGGTGCCGTGGAGGGTGGTGATGACCCGCGGCACGTTCGCGCCTTCGGCATTCGCGAGAATCTGCCGCGCCAGATAGGCGGCGGCGGCATGCGGGATGGCGTAGTGGGCGTGGATGACGTCCAGGCGGTGCTCGCGGCTGACCTGGACGATCTTGTTGGCGAGCGACAACAGATGCTGCGGCTCGCGAAAAAGCGGATAGCCGGGGGTCTGGACGGGGTGGAAGACCAGCCCGACCTGAAAGTCCGGCCCCCGGAACGGCATCTCGGTGCTGATGAGCCGAACCTCGTGACCGCGCTGGGCCAGCGCCTTGGCGAGCTCGGTGGCGACGATGCCGCTGCCGCCCACGGTGGGATAACAGACGATGCCGACGTTCATGCGCGCGGTGTCTCCCCGGTGCGACTCCCCTCATCACGACGAGGGCGCCGCCCGCATGTCGAAGGACGATCCAGGGGGCCGGATCGTTTCATCGGGCCGGCTCCGGCCGCCCCGCGCCGGCGGGGCGCAGCCGCTCCCCGCCTCGCCCCGGCGGGGCGGATCCGCCCCCCGGCCCGGCCAGGGCGCGTGGCGTCCGACATCACGGCGCGATGCCGGGCCGCGACGCCAAGCCGCGTCCGACCAGGCCCGCAGACAGGCCGGCAGGGTTCTGCGGAGTACCGGCACGGTTCCTGCAAAGAACCTGAACAAGAGACCTGGAACAAGAAGCATGAACAAGCGGCTTGGACAAGAAGCTCGTACAAGAACCTCGGGAACAAGGAAGCCTGGGCAAGAAGCAGGCTGAGATGACAGGGGAACCCACATGAAATCGCTCACGTTGCACGTCCTGCTCGCGCTCGTCCTCGTGTCGGCGGCCGCCGCGACCGCGACCGCCCAGTCCCTCGTCGAGGTCGCGCGGCAGGAACGGCTGCGGCGCGAAGCGCTCGCCCGGCAGGCCGGCCCGGACGCGGCCCCGCCGAAGGTCTACACGGACGCCGACCTCGTGCACAGCGGCAGGCTCACCGTGCGCATCGGCGACGCCGCGCCGGACCCGACGGCGGGGACCGGGCCGGCCGCGACGAGATCGGAAGCCCCGGCCCCGCCGTCCTCCGATGCCGTGGCCGCCGGCGACGAAGAACGGTGGCGAGACCGCATGACCGCGGCCCGGCAGGCGCTCGAGGAGGCCGAGCTCCGCCCCGCCGCGCTCCAGACCCGCGTGGACGGGCTGTGGGCCGATTTCACCAGCCGCGACGACCCCGCGCAGCGCGCGGCCCTCGAGCAGGAGCGGCAGGCGGCGCTGGCGGAGCTCGACGAGGCCAGGGCCGCCATCGACGCCCTCGCCCGGGCCGTCGCCGCCCTGCGCGACGAGGCCCGGCGAGCCGGCGTGCCGCCGGGCTGGCTGAGATAACTCCCTCAGGGCATCCGCTTGCCGGAGTACTCCAGCATCTGCGCGGTCAGGTCCCGCGGGTAGGAGATCTCCACGTCGACGATCTCGCCCGCGTCGTTCCGTACCGGCTCCAGCTTCGGTTGAACGAACCCGGAGTACGACGGCAGACCGATCGCGTCGACCCGGGCCACGATCTCGTCGCGCAGGGCGGGATCGAAGTGAATGCCGTGGGTCTCGAACAGCGTCCGGGCCGCCTCGTAGTCGCCCTCCGACTTGATGCGCTGCACCTCCGCGAGGAGGGTCGCCACCCCCGCGCGGAACGCCTCGGCATCGACCATCACGTAGTACGTCCGGCCGTCGCGCGTCCGCCGATCGATCGCCTCGGTGTTCGCCATCAGCCAGTGGACGATCATCTGGCGGTTGCGCATGTGGTCCTGCTCGATCTGGCTCCCCTCGCGCATCCGCCGGAGCTGGAGCAGGGCGTTGCGGGTGTAGGCCTCGTACTCGGCGAGCACGATGTCCTCCTGCGCCTCGGCCGGGAGGACGCCGATCTCGACGAGCTTCGGGTCGGCCAGGAAGTAGAGCCCGATGAGGTCGGCCCGCGCCTCCTCGAGGGCCGAGTACTGCTCGTTCAGGTAGGGCTGGGCCGAGCCGCCCAGCCGCTCCGCCAGCTGCCCCGAGGCGTGGCCGATGACCTCGTGCATGTTGGTGGTCATCTCGCCGGCGAGGCTGCCCCATTGCCCCGAGCGCTCCGCCTCCTCCTCCGTCCACGCGAACTCCTGCCGGTAGCTCCCGGACCGGGACAGCTCGTAGGCCTCGTTCACGTTCGACAGCGAGATCGACTTGCTGCCGTACTGCTCGCGCACCGTCTGGTCGTTGGGCAGGTTGATGCCGATGGGCGTCAGCGGGCCGGAGTCGCCGGTCTCGACGACCACGTCGATGGCGTTGGCGGTGATGCCGGTCACGCCGGCCTTGCGGTAGCGGGGGTCCCAGGGCATCCGGTCCTCGAACCACTGGGCGTTCTCGGCCAGCGTCCGGATGGCCCCCGTCTTCTCCGGGTTGACGTAGAAGACCAGCGCCTCCCACGCGCCCTTGGCCCCGCGGGCGTCCATGTACACCTCGGTGAAGCCGTTGATGGTGTCGACCGACGAGCTCTGGTCCTCGACCCAGGCGATGTCGTAGGCCCGCTGGTCGACCGGCGACCCCGTCCGGTAGTAGGCGACGTTCGCGCGCAGCGCCTTCGCCATGGGTTCGCTCGCGTACGGAACCGCCGCCTCCAGGTGGCGGATGATCCCGGAGATCTCGTCGCTGTACCTGCCGCCGACCTTGTAGACCTCCTCGACGAGCCGGCCGTCGACCTTCACGAGACGCGAGGTCAGGGGGTACTCCTCCTCGAACGCCTCCAGGTCGGCCATCGAGACGCCCTTGTAGAGGTTGTTCGCGCTCGCCAGCAGCATGTCCTCGCCGGGACCGGGGGTCTTGTTGGTGACGATGGGCTCGAAGTCGGGATCGAAGAACAGCGGCGCCATCCGCTCCGCCATCTGCCCGAGGTCCTCGCCGTCACGCAGCGGGAACTCGGCCCCGGCCCCGGCCGCCGCCCGGACCGCGTCCGCGAACGCGGCGGGGGTCGTCTCCATCACGAACCGGCGGGCCGTGAGGCTGTTGAACGGACCGGTGTTGATCCAGAAGAGCTTCGTGTACTTCTCGATCGCGGCCAGCGTCCCGCCGTCGACGCCGCCGGAATGGGTGACGATCTCCTCGAGGACCTCGCGCATCTCGAGGTTGTGCTCGTAGCGCTGGTCGTAGTAGATGTCACGCCCGGCCAGCGCCGCCTGAGACAGATGCCAGATGAGCGTCTTGTCGCGCAGCGGCAGCGCCTCGAAGCCGTCGGCATAGAGCTGCACGACCGCCGCGTCGTCGATCCGCTCCAGCAGGTAGCGGCGCTCGCCGTCCTCCTGCGCCGACACCGCGGGCGCGGCGACCGTCGCTGCCAGAACCAACGCCGCCGACATCCCGACCCATTTCTGATAACGCATGGAACCTCCACAACTGCGGCGCGTCGCCGCGTACATCTCTGCTAAGCTAACAAGCTCGTGCATTTGCCGGAGCCCCGAAGCTGCCAGGGCAGTCTACAGCCCCCCGGGCGCGGGACAGCCAACCCGGTGATCCCGGGCGCGAGGGGCTTGCCGAGGGCAGTCTACAGCCCCAGGGCGCGGGACAGCCAACCCGGCGATCCCGGGCGCCAGGGGGCTTGCCTGCGCCCGCGCGACCTTGCGGTCGCATCCGGAGTTTTCGCCGGCGCGAAGCTCCTGTGAGTGTATCCCGTACGGAACCGTCCGGTCCGCATCGCAAGGAGAGGCACGATGATCCGTTGGTATCGAGAAGCCCGCCGCGAAACCGCACGTTGCATCGAGACCGGCGAGGCGCCCGCGTTGCCGGGCGCGACGAGGGTGCGGGTCGGGCCCCGGCGACCGCGGATCGCGAGCGGTCTGCTGCGCAACGCCGTCCTCGCGGGATGCATCGCCGCGCTGGCGGCCCTCGCGGCGCTGTCGTTCGCCGAATCGGCGGCGGCCCAGCAGCGGTCGCTGACCATCGACGCGATATACCACCCCGACCGGCGGGTCGACTTCAGCGGCCGGACACCGACCGGACTCGCCTGGATCAGCGATACCCACTACATCCGGAACGAACGCGCTTCGGGCCGCACGGACCTGATGTCGGTCGACGCGTCGACCGGCGACGCCGAGCCGTTCCTGGACGGCGCCGCCCTCGAGCGGGCGCTCGCCGACCTGCCGGGGATGAGCGCGGCGGCGCGGCGCGCGGCGCGGGGCCCCCGGCTCGTGTGGAACGCCGACCACTCGGCCGCGGTCATGAACATCTCGAGCGACCTCTACCACCTCGATCGGCAGGACGCCGACGAGGTGCGGGTGCGGCGGCTGACCCGCGACCCCGCCGCGGAATCGATGCCCGCGTTCAGCCCCGACGGCCGGATGGTGGCCTTCGTCCGGGGCTACGACCTCTCCGTCGTGGACGTGGACACCGGCCGCGAGTGGGCGCTCACCGAGGGCGGCGACGGAGTACAGCTGCTCAACGGCGAGCTCGACTGGGTGTACCAGGAGGAGATCTACGGCCGCGGCAACTTCAAGGGCTACTGGTGGAGCCCGGACTCGTCGCGGCTCGCGTATCTGCAGACCGACGAGAGCCCCGTCCAGGCGTTCACGGTGGTCGACCACCTGCCCTACCGGCTCGGTCTCGAGCAGACCAACTACCCCAAGGCGGGCGACCGGAACCCGCTGGTCCGCCTCGGCGTCGTGCCCGCGGCCGGCGGCGACACGGCCTGGGTGGACCTGGGCCGCTACACCCCCACCGACATGTTGCTCGTCTCGGCGGGGTGGACGCCCGGCGGCGACGAGGTCGTCTTCCAGGTGCAGAACCGCGAGCAGACCTGGCTCGACCTGAACCTCGCCGATCCCACCACCGGCGAGATGACGCAGCTCTTCCGCGAGACCAGCCCGGCCTGGGTCTCCGTCAACGGCGACCCCCGGTGGCTCGACGACGGGACGTTCCTGTGGCTCAGCGAGCGCTCGGGGTGGAAGCACCTGTACCACTACGAGCCCGACGGCGCCCTGATCCGCCAGGTCACCCACGGCGAGTGGGAGCTGCGCACCCTGCACGGCGTCGACGAGGAGTCGGAATGGGTGTACTTCTCCGGCACCCGGCGCAGCCCCATCGGCGGCGACGTCTACCGCGTCAAGCTCGACGGCGCGGACCTGACCCGGCTGTCCGAGCGCCCCGGCACCCACACTGCCCGCTTCAGCCCCGGCTTCAGTCACTATCTCGACACTTGGAGCGACGTCGAGACCCCGCCCCAGGTGCGCCTTCACGCCGCCGACGGCGCCGAGACCCGGGTACTCGCCGAGAACCGCGTCCGCGCCCTCGAAGACTACCGGCTGTCGAGCCCCGAGCTCCTGCAGGTGACCGCGCGGGACGGGTTCGTCATGGAGGCCATGCTCATCCGCCCCCCCGACTTCGACCCCGCGAACCGCTACCCGGTGTTCCAGCACACCTACGGCGGCCCCCACGCGCAGCAGGTCCGGAACCGCTGGGGAGGCACCGCCAACCTGTTCTACCAGCTCCTCGCCCAGCAGGGCATCGTCGTCTGGGTCATGGACAACCGCACCGCGAGCGGCAAGGGCGCGGTGTCCACCTGGCCGGTGTACCAGCAGTTCGGCAAGCAGGAGCTCGCCGACATCGAGGACGGGGTGGCGTGGCTGCGCGACCAGCCGTGGGTCGACGCCGCCCGCATCGGCATCGAAGGCTGGAGCTACGGCGGCTTCATGACCAGCTACGCGCTGACCCACAGCGACAGCTTCGCGATGGGCATCGCCGGGGGCACGGTGACCGACTGGCGCGACTACGACACCATCTACACCGAGCGCTACATGCGGACGCCCCAGAACAACCCCGACGGCTACCGCGCCAGCTCGCCCCGCTTCAACGCCGCCGACCTGCACGGGGCGCTCCTGCTCATCCACGGCACCATGGACGACAACGTCCACATGCAGAACACCCTGCAGTTCGCCTACGAGCTCCAGAAGGCCGGCAAGCAGTTCGACCTGATGCTGTATCCGCGCTCACGGCACGGAATCGTCGACGCCGACCAGAACGCCCACCTGCGCCAGAAGATGCTCGACTTCATCCTCGAGCATTTGCAGCCGGGCGGAAGCGCGGCGAACTGAGTCCCGGGTCGGAGGCCCTGCCGCCCATGGCTGAGCTCGACGTCACTCCACGGTCGGGGGCACCCGGGCCCGCGCCGCCGCACCCTCCGGCGTCGCGGGCGCCTGCCCTGGAGAACGGAGACCGCCTCACGCGATGCGAGTTCGAGCGGCGCTACGCGATGCGGCCGGACCTCAAGAAGGCGCAACTGATAGAGGGAATCGTCTACATGCCGTCGCCGGTCAGCTTCGTCCACGCGGAGGCCCATTCCGCGATCCAGAGCGTGCTCGGTGTCTACGCAGCCTCGACCGCCGGGGTTCGCGTCGCCGACAACGCCACCGTTCGTCTCGACCTCGAGAACGAACCGCAGCCCGACGTGCTGCTGTGCATCGACGCGCCGGCCGGCGGCCGATCACGGCTGAGCGACGGCTATCTGGAGGGGGCGCCGGAGCTCGTCGTGGAAGTCTCCGCCAGCAGCGCGTCGATCGACCTGCACGACAAGCTCCGTGCCTACCGCCGCAACGGGGTGCAGGAGTACGTCGTGTGGCGGACCCGGGACCAGCGCATCGACTGGTTCGAGCTGGCGGACGGCGATTACCGTCTCCTGCCCGCCGATGACGCCGACGTCATCCGCAGCCGCGTCTTCCCCGGCCTGCGAATCGCCTGCCGCGCCCTGCTGAACGGCGAGCTCGCCGCCGCCCTCGCGGCGCTGCAGAAGGGCATCGACTCCGACGAACACCGCCGGTTCATCGCCCGGCTGGCCGAAAGCACATGACCGGATACGATGTCCATGCCGTCCTGAGAACGATCGCGAACAGCCCAACGCAGACCCCCCTGATTGCCCTGCCCGACTGTATCGGTCCTCTACTTCGTGTCCGACCGACCGATCAGGCCGACCATGAGGGTCTGCAGCGTCGACTCGACGGCGTCGACGCGGCCGGTGAGCCGGTCGAGCTTGCCGTTGACGACCAGCACCCCGGCCCCCGCCGCGAGGGAACCGACGGCGCCGACCACGGCCGCAACGGCGGTGAGGGTTTCGACCACGTGTTCAACATAACACGAGGGCCGGTTCCCGGCTACGGCGCCGGGACCTGCAGGTCGGGCATGGGCTCGGCGGCGAAGAGCCGGTGGGCGGGCTTGGCCATCAGGCGGGCCCACTGGGTCGACCGCGACACGCGGGCGCTGTCGGTGGACAGGCCGGTGTTGGCGAACATCTGCCGGTAGAGCTTGGAGACCAGGAGGAAGGCGAGACGGCCCTTCAGCGACTTCAGGACCGCCGAGCGGCGCCAGGCCTCCCTGACGCTGTAGAAGTGGTCCCAGACCGCCTGGGTGTGGACGCGGATCTCCTCGCCCGACATCACCGGGTGGGCGGTCATCAGCTTGGGACGCTTCGACTGGGGGATGAGCCAGTGGCGCGAGATGGGAATGCCGTCGACGTGCGGCATGTCCTCCGCGTTGTCCTGCTCCCACCGGTCGAAGTCGAGGGTGCCCGGGAACGGCGTCAGCGTCACGAACTGCGCGAACGTGATGTCGGCCCGGCGCGCCAGATCCAGCGTGGCCTTGAAGGTGGCCGGGCGGTCGCTCGGCAGCCCGAAGATGAACGACCCGAGGACGTGCACGCCGTGCTCCTTGAACAGCTTCAGCCGCTCGACGAGCTCGTCGCCGGCGAGATTGAACTCCTTGTAGACGTCCTTCAGGCCGTCGGGGGTCACCGCCTCGACGCCGACGAGGGCGCCGAGGATGCGGGCCCTCCGCATCGCGTCGAGGAACTCGGTGTCCTCGGCCGCCTCCATGGTGATCTGGGTGTAGAACACCAGATCGCTCGGCAGCTTCTCCATCTGGGCCATCAGCTCGAAGCGCTCGTCCCGCAGGGCCTTCAGCTGGTTGTAGCGGGCCTTGTCCTCGCGCCGGTCGGCCATCCGGAGGTCTTCGAGGGTGACGGGATAGAAGTTGTCGTCGGCGAGGGCGACGAACCGGAAGCCCATGCGCCGCAGCTCGACGATCTCCTCGACGACGGGATTCACCGGCCGCTGGCGCGGCTTCTGCCCGTCGGTGCGCCACACCGAGCAGAACGAGCAGTGCTTGGGGCAGCCCCGCACGGTCTGGACCGACGCCCACATGTAGTTCTCGCGCTTCAGCAGGTCCCAGCGGGCGGGCTTGAACACGCTGGCGTCGACCTGGCCGGCGTCGTAGATGCGCTGCGGCTCGCCCTTGGCGCAGTCCTCGATGACGGTTCCCCAGGCGACGTCGCCGTCGCCCTTGACCACGGCGTGGGCGCCGCCCCGCTCGTGCGCCTCTTCGGGATACAGCGTCGCGTGGATGCCGCCGTACGCGACCCACGCCCCGCGCTCGCGCACCCGCCGGCCGAGCGCGTAGCCCACCAGGGCATTGCCGGTGTGAATGCCGATGCCGACGACGTCGCCGGGCTCGATCTGGCTGTCGTCGAACGGCTCGAGACACTCGTCGACCAGGATCGGATCGCCCCACTTGCGGGGGGTCGCCGCCGCGAGCACGTACAGCCAGCGGGGGGTGATGACGGCTACGCCGAACGAGAAGTGGCTGGGGTTGACGATGAATACGCGCACGGAATCCTTTCCTGGATCCTGCCGCCGTCAACGCCGCCACGGCGCCTCGGCGCTTGCCGGCACCGGCGCCGCCACCATGGAGGCGCCATCGGCAGACGTTCCGTCAGGAGCCGTATCGGAACCTCTCGCCTCCGAACGGGCATATGCCCGACTGGCACGAGCGACCCTGATACGTCAGGAACCAAGAATTGTAGTCTGCCGGGCCGAACGGAGACAAGCAGATAAGGGGCGGGCCCGTCCGCTGGGACCTGACCCGGAAATCGTCGCCGTAGGGGTCTCGCGCCAGCGAAACTCCCAACGCGACCGCAAGCTACTGCCCGGGATCGGCGGCCTGGTCGGCTCGCTGGCGGGCAAGGCCGCAAGGTCGCGCATCCTCACGGGGCGGGCCCGACGGTGACCGCGACCCGGTTGGACCCCTCGCGCTCGCCGTCGCCGGCCCACAGCTCGAGCTCGTAGCGCCCCGCGGCGTCGAACGAGGCCAGCGTGCGCGGCTCGCCCAGTGCGCTGAAGGTAACGCCGCCGGGGCCGCTCAGCATCCGCCAGCGGGTGGCCAGCGCCCCATCGCGGGGCAGCCCCTCGTCGCGGACGCTGCCGAACAGCTTCAGCGGCTGCCCGACGGCCGCCGCCACCTCGGGCGGCGCCCCCTCGGGGCTGTTCCGCAGCCCGAGGAACCTGACCGTCGGCGACCGGTTGAGGCAGACGCCGCGGGGGGCCTCGGCCGGCTCGACGTCGCGCAGCAGGTTGCGCATCGAGCGCTCCTCGAACTCCCAGTTGTACTGCAGCATGTCCTCGCTGGTGCCGGTCGAGACGCCGGCATGGTCCACCGTCCACCGCAGATCGCCCGCGAAATCGGCGTCGAGGACCATCACGCACTGGAACCGGTGGTGCCCCGGCAGGAACATCGCCGGCTGCCCGCGGTCGGCGGCGGACGGCTCGAACCGGTTCCGCGGGCCGGGGGCCACCGTCACGGGCTCGAAATTGTGGCTGAAATAGGCGAACGACACCACGTAGAGGCCGTCCTCGGTGATGGTGAAGCCGTCGTACACCGGATACACCGGCTCGTTCTGCGCGAGCGCCGGTGCGGCCAACGCTCCGGCGAACAGCACCGACGCGGCCAACGCGGGCAGCACGGCTCGGACAGTCATCCTGGCCCCGACTCCTTTCGCCCTCGAATTCCCGCCGCCGACGCCCGAGCGGGCTGTCGGGGCAACCGCGCTCCCCCGGTCCGGCAAACGGTCGCCTGCCCCGCTCGAACCGAGCGGGCCGGCGGGAACCGCAGACGGAGACTCTACCACGCACCGCGGCACGGATTGCGCCCGAACGAGGGCCGGCCGAGCCGAGCCGCCGGTTCGCCTTCGCGCGAGGTCGCTCCGGCGCGCCGGCCGAGCGATTTCGCCGATTCAGGCCCCATCTCATGGTGCGCCAAGGGGCGGCGCCGCGGGCTGCGTATGGATTTGGGCGGCGGAGTCCACTAGACTGAACGACATCCGCTCGGTTGCATCTTCCTGGAGGTCATCGCCATGCGCGTCGTCTCGACACGCGTTGCCGTCGTCATCGCCCTCGCGGCCGGTCTCTTCGGCCCGAACGCCGCCGCCGCGGGCCAGTCCAACGACGGCGCCACCTTCACCCGCGACGTGCTGCCCCTGCTGCAGCGCTCGTGTCAGAAATGCCACCGGCCGGGCACCGGGGCCCCGATGTCGCTGCTGACGTACGAGGAGACCCGCCCGTGGGCGCGGGCGATTCGCGATCGCGTCGTCGCCCGGCAGATGCCGCCGTGGCACCTCGACCGCAGCATCGGCGAGTACGTCGCCGACCCGTCGCTGAGCGACGCCGAGATCGCCACCATCGTCGCGTGGGTCGCGGCCGGAGCGCCGCGGGGCAATCCGGCCGACGCGCCGCCCCCGCTCGAGTTCGCGGCGCTGGACGAGTGGACCTACGGCGAGCCCGACCTGATCGTCCAGATGGAGAAGGGCTTCGAGATTCCCGCCGAGGGCGCCGACTTCTATCCGTCCGAGATCGTCGATCCGGGGCTGACCGAGGACCGGTACGTGAAGTGGGTGCAGATCATTCCCGAAGCCTACTGCTGCGTGCACCATTCGCACGTGTACGTCAGCGTGCCGGAGACGGCGGAGGACCGCGAGGAGTTCCGGCTCGGCATGGGGTCGAACACCCGCGAGATCGACCTCATCGAGTACGCCATGGGCAGCACCGGCCAGTACTATCCCGAGGGCACGGGGCGGAAGCTGCCGGCGGGGGGGCTGTTCCGGTTCGCCCCCCACTACCATCCGTGGGGCGAGGAGACCATCGACCGGCAGAAGGTCGGCATCAAGTTCTATCCCAAGGGACAGGCGCCCGAGCTGATCGTCACCGCCCACCGCATCCGCACCGGCATCGGGCACGACTGGAAGCTGAACCGCGAGGCGGTCGAGGACCGGCTGCTCGCGGCCGGCCACGACCTCGACCTGCACGCGGAGAGGATGCCGACCGGGCTCCTCATCGACGACAACACCCTGAACGGGGTCGCCCTCCTGAGCATTCCGCCCGACACGGTGGCGCGCCACGAGCGGTTCTGGCCGCTGCCGCAGGCCGCGCTGATCCTCAGCTTCCAGCCCCACATGCACTTCCGGGGCAGCCGGATGCTGCTCGAGGCGATTCACGTCGACGGCCGCCGCGAGATCCTGACCGACGTCACCAACTACGAGCAGACGTGGCAGATCGTCTACGCCTACGAGAAGCCGCACGCGTTCCCGAAGGGCACGATTCTGCATACGGTGTCCTGGCACGACAACACCGCCAACAACCGGCACAACCCCGACCCCTCCGCCTGGATCGGCTGGGGGTCGCGGACCATGGACGAGATGGGCCACGGCTGGACGGACGTCGCGTTCATGACCGACGAGCAGTACGAGCGCTATCTCGCGGGCGAGACGCTGCAGCGCGTCGAGACCGACGACGACGGCGAGTAGGCGCCTGCGCCGCGGAACGGCGCGGACTCCCGGCGGGGTTGGTCGGGCGAGCAGCGGCGCCGCGAGGCGGCGGTGTCCGGGCCGACCGGGACGCGGGACGCGACCCGCCGCTCCGGGCCGTGCGCCGGGACCGCCGAGGCGCCGGACTTCCGCTTTTCCGCTGCATCCGGGAACCTCGACGGAGAGACCGACCGGAGCGATGGACCGCCGCATACTCGTCATGGTCTCCTGTCTCGCGGGAGGACTCATGAGCCAGCCGGCGCCGTCCGCCCAACCCCACCAGGGGCTGACGGCGGTCGCCGGTCTCGCGGTCGGCCACCACACCCTCGCCGCGCGGCCGACCGGCTGCACCGTGGTGCTGACCGGAGCCGGGGCGGTCGCCGGGGTCGATGTCCGAGGCGGCGCCCCGGGGACGCGCGAAACCGATCTGCTCGACCCCGCCAAGACCGTGCAGCGGGTGCACGCGATCGTCCTCGCGGGCGGCAGCGCGTTCGGGCTGGACGCGGCCGGCGGCGTGGTCCGATACCTGTCGGAACGGGGCATCGGCTACGACACCGGCATCGCGAAGGTGCCGATCGTGCCGGCCGCGATTCTGTTCGATCTGGGCATCGGCGGCGACCCCTCGATTCGACCCACCGCCGACTGCGGCTACCGTGCCGCCGCCGCCGCCACTGCCGGGCCGGTGGCGGAGGGCAACGTCGGGGCGGGAGCCGGCGCGACGGTCGGCAAGCTGGGCGGGGCCGGGCGGGCGATGAAGGGCGGCCTCGGCTCGGCCGCGATCGCCGTGCCTGGCGGGCTCGTGGTGGCCGCGCTGGCCGCGGTCAACGCCGTCGGCGACGTCATCGACCCCGCGACGGGCCGGGTGGTCGCGGGAGTCCGCACCCCCGACGGCGCGGGCCTCGCCGACGCGCGCACCCTGCTGCGGGCGGGGACCGGCGGCGGGCGGCCCCGCGAGAACACCACCCTCGGGGTCGTCGCCACCAACGCGGCGCTGAGCCAGGCCGAGGCGACCACGGTCGCGCAGATGGCCCACGACGGCCTCGCCCGGGCCATCGTCCCGTCGCATACCCCCAGCGACGGCGATGCGATCTTCGCCGTGGCGACGGGACGCCACGCCGCGCCGGCGCGCGTCGGGACGGTGGGCGCCCTCGCCGCCGAGATGATGGCCGAGGCCGTCGTGCGGGCGGTGCGCGCGGCCACCGGCATTCCCGGCTATCCCGCTGCCCGCGACCTCCCGCCCGGCCCGAGTCCGTGAATCTGTATCTCGTCGTCATCCTCGGCTACGCCGGACTGCTGATGGCGGTCGGGCTGTGGTACGGCCGGCGGGTCTCGGGACCGGTCGATTTCTTCGTCGCGGGCCGCCGCCTGGGCCCCGGACTCCTCTTCACGACCCTGCTCGCGGCCAACATCGGGGCCGGGTCGACGATGGGCGCGGCCGCCCTGGGCTATCGCGACGGCCTCAGCGCGTGGTGGTGGGTCGGGTCCGCGGGCATCGGCTCGATCGTCCTCGCGTTCTGGGTGGGTCCCCGGTTACGGCGCATGGCCGAGGCCCACGACCTGCAGACGGTGGGCGACTTCCTCGAGCACCGGTACGGCCGCGAGGTGCGCGCTCTCATCGCCACCCTCTTGTGGGTCGGCACCCTCGCCATCCTCGCCGGGCAGATCATCGCGATGGGCGGCGTGCTCCACGCGGTGAGCGGACTCGATCCCTGGGTGGGGTCGCTGGTCGGCGGGGTCGTGGTGACGGTCTACTTCACCGCCGGCGGCCTGTTGACCTCGGTCCGGGTGAACGCGGTGCAGCTCGTGGTGCTGCTGACCGGTTTCGTGGTCGTCAGCCCCCTCATCCTGACGTCGGTGGGCGGACTGTCGCACGTGCTCGCGGAGACCCGCCACATCGACGGCTACTGGAACATCTGGCGGGGCGGCGGGTCGGGCTGGTTCCTGCTGGCCATGATCGGCCCGTCGTTCATCGTCTCGCCCGGCATCCTGCAACGGGTCTACGCGGCCCGCGACGATCGCGCGGTGCGGGTCGGCGTCGGCCTCAACGCCCTCGCCCTGCTCCTGTTCGCGGCGGCGCCGACGCTGCTGGGCATGATGGCGCGCACCGTGGCCCCGGATCTGGACGACCACAACCTGGCGCTGCCCACGGTGCTCATCGAGACCCTGCCGCCGGTCCTCGGCGCCCTCGGGCTCGCGGCCATCTTCTCGGCGGAGCTGAGCTCGGCCGACGCCATCCTGTTCATGCTGGCCACGTCGCTGTCCCGCGATCTCTACGCGCGATTCGTGAACCCGGGCGCGGGCGGCGCCGCGCTGCTGCGGGTCGCCCGGTTCGCCGCGGTGGCCGGCGGGGCGGGGGCCACCGCGCTCGCCCTCGTGCTGACCTCCATCATCGAGGCGCTCAGCATCTTCTACACCCTGCTGTCGGTGAGCCTGTTCGTGCCGGTGATCGTCGGGCTGTACGTGGGCCGGGTGCGGACGCCCGAGGCCATCGCCTCGATCGCGGCCGGCGTCGCGGTGTTCGCGGCGGTCCGGCTCTCCGCCGGCGACGGCGGCATCGGCGGACTGAACCCGGCGATGCTCGGGCTCGGGGCGGCGCTGGCCGCGACCGTCCTGGTGATGGCGGTGCGCCGGCCCGCGGCGGGGGTTCGCGCCCCCGAGGACGGATAGCCGCCGGCGGGCCAGGGCCTGTCGACCGCGTATCGCGCCGGCCGCAGTATCATTCCCCGCGCCGCCCATCCGTACCCCGGAGGGTCGGCCCGGCGGTGTCACTCAGCGGAGCATCCTCGAAGCGAAGGCGCCCATCATGTCCAACGGCACTGCACCGGCGAGCGACTACCGGGCCCTCCTGATCCTCCTGGGCGCCACCGCCCTCATGGCCGTCGTCCATCTGCTGCCGGTGCCCGCCCCGCTCGAGCGGGGCGGCGAGCTGATCGCCCTGACCCCCGAGGGCAAGACCTGCCTGGCGATCCTGCTCTTCGCGGTGACCCTGTGGGTCGGCGAGGCGATGCCGTTCGCGGTCACCTCGCTGCTCGTGGTGATACTGATCGCGGCCTTCGGCATCACCGACTTCTCGTCGGCGGTCAACGCCGGGTTCGGCAACCCCCTCATCGTGTTCTTCATCGGGGTCCTGTTCCTCTCGACCGGGTTCACGTTCTCGGGGCTCGGCACGCGCATGGTGCTGCACGTGCTGCGGTGGGCGGGCACCCGGGCCGACCGCGTGCTCCTCGGCTTCCTCATCGTCGGCGCCCTGCTCTCGATGTGGATCACGGACATGGCCGTCGCCGCGGTCATGCTACCCCTCGGCGTCGGGGTGCTGAAGGACGCCGGCCTGAAGCCGCTCCAGAGCAACTACGGCCGGGCCCTCATGATCTCGTGCGCCTACGGCCCCCTCATCGGGGGCATCGGCACCCCCGCCGGCACCGCCGCCAACGTGTTGGCGCTCAGCTACCTGGAGGAGATCTCCGGGGTGTCCATCTCGTTCGCGCAGTGGATGGTGCTCGGGGTCCCCGCCGCCATCCTGATGGTGCCGGTGGGCTGGTGGCTGCTCCTGCGCATCTTCCCCCCGGAGATCGAGACCCTGCCCTACGGGGAGGGCGAGATCGAGGCGAAGATCGAGGCCCTCGGTCCCCTGAAGCCGGTCGAGCGCAAGACCCTCGTCATCTTCGCGCTGACCATCACCGCGTGGCTCGTCACGCCGTCGCTCGCCGACCTGACGGGGGGCCTCGTCGACCCGCCGGTGCAGGCGGTGGCCCTCGCCGGGGGCCTGACCCTGTTCCTCCCCATGATCCGCGTCATGTCGTGGAAGGAGGCCCAGGCCAACATGGACTGGGGCGGCGTGATGCTCATCGTCGCCGGCCTGTCGCTGGGCCTGATGGTGTTCGAGACCGGCGCCGCCCGCTGGCTCGCGCAGCTGCTGCTCGGCAACCTCATCCTCATCCCGCCGGTGCTGCGCCCGTTCGTCATCGTCCTCGCGGTGGCGGCGCTCCACCTGCTGTTCTCGAGCAACACCGTGACCGGCTCGCTGATCATGCCGATCCTGCTCGCCCTCGCCCTCGACCTCGGCCTCGACGCCTGGACCATCGCCGCCCCGGCCGCCTTCACCTCGACCCTCGCGTTCATCCTCGTCACCGAGAGCCCGACCAACGTCCTCCCCTACTCGGCCGGCTACTTCTCGATCCGCGACATGGCCAAGGTGGGCCTCTGGATGACGCTGGGGGCGGCGGTGTGCGTGACGGTGTCGATCACCGTCGTGGGGCTGTTCGGCGGGTGAAGGGGCCGGCGGCGGCCTCGATCTCGGTTCATTCGCCGCAGACCCTCGGCGCCTCGTAGTCCAGGCCCAGCAGCCGGAAGTAGTTCCCACCCAGGGCGATGTTGCGGAACGCCTCGTCGTCGAGATGGCCGAGGATGCGGCTCGTGACCTCCAGCTCCTCGCGGTAGACCTCCAGGTCCTTGTCGCGCGAGGCGAGGAAGTCGGTGCCGGGCAGGATCCGCTCGGAATGCGCGTTCAGGAACGGCACGTACGCCGCCCGGCCCTCCGGGGTCGAGAAGTAGGCGTCGTCGATCACCCGCCACGTGATGTCGAGCATCAGGTTCGGATGGCGCTCGAGCATCGAGGTCATCAGCGCGGCGTGCCGCGCCGGGTCCATGCCGGTCAGCTCCCGCGACAGCCCCATGTGGACCCAGACGATCGGGTTGTCGGGATACCGGCTCAGCACGTCCTCCATCAACGGCAGGTAGCGGGTCGGGTCGTCGTCGCTTCCCAGGTCAGCGTGGATGGCGAGGGGGATGCCGCGCTCGCGCAGCACGGCCATGAAGCCGGCCCACTCGCCGATCGCGGCCGGCGGCACCGGCCCCCGTCCGTTGCCGAAGAGCGCCTGCTTGACCAGGTTGACCTCGCCCATCCACCGGAAGAGGCCGGGGTACTCGGCGTCGAGCAGCTCCATGCCCTCGAGGACCGAGTCGGGGTCCGAGAGGTCCGGGAAGGTCATGGCCAGCGTCAGGTGGAGGCCCTCGGGGGTCTTCGTGACGGCGTTGGCGGCGTTGACGAAGTCGTTCCTCAGCGTCGGCGTCACCGGCGTGCCGGGGCAGTCCAGGTAGTACGTGCACGGGGACGACGGAGGCAGCATCTGGCCGATGCCGTAGACGTTGGCGAACAGGACGCCGGTCGCCTCCAGGTACTGCACGACCTCCTCGAACGGCACGGCGGGCCCGCCGAACGGCCGGAAGTGCAGGTGGCTGTCGACGACCGCGGTCTGGGGCTGCGCCGACCGGTCGTAGCAGGCCGCGCCGTCGCCGCGGAAGGCGTCCAGGGTCAGCGGCGCCGGCGCCGCGGCCGCGGCGGGCTGGGCGGATGCTCCGGCCGGCGCGGCGACCTGGGAAGCCAACAGGCCGGCGACAACCGCGCCGGCGCGGACGATCCGTTTCGCGTCGTTGGTCATTTTGAATCGTTGAATTGGTCGCTGCAGAACCGCGTCAGTCGAGCAATCGGAGGATGGCGACGACGGCGCCGACGATCGCGCCGGCCTGCAAGAGCATCGCTCGATAGATGTCGGCACGGAACGCATTGATCGCGCCATGCAGCGTGGCGACTTCCGCGCGCAGCGTGTCCGGGGTCACGTGGTCGCCATGCTCCGCGGCCTGACGGATGGCGTCGGCCAGCACATCGGCCTGAGCGCGTTCGAGGCCGGCATCGGTCAACTGGCGGGCGATCATGAGCGAATCGAACATCAGGCTCGCCTCTCCCCGCGCGGCACCAAGGCGAACAGCTCTCGGTCGAGATTCAGCAGCTTCCGGCCGTGAGCTTCGACCGGAACCAGTATAGCTTGGCGTGGGTGGACGGCAGTTCCACCGGTCACGAATCTCCTCCCATCACGTGCGATCGCCGCGGTCAGGCCCCGCCGCCCAGGTGGACGCGGTTCCGGCCGTTGGCCTTGGCCGCGTAGAGCGCCTGGTCGGCGCGTTCGACGAGCCCCGCCGGCGTCGTCTCGCGACCGGACACCGCCACCCCGAAGCTGGCCGTGATTCGGAGGCCGGTCGAACGCGGGGAGACCGAGTCGGGCCAGTAGTCCTGAACGCGCCGTCGAATACGATCGGCGCTCCGGCACGCGGCGGCGGCGGCGGTGCGGGGCATCACGATGGCGAACTCGTCGCCGCCGAACCGCGCGCAGAGGTCGCCTGTCCGCACCGAGCCGTCGAAGATCGCGGCCAGCCCCTTGAGGATCGCGTCGCCGGCGGGATGACCGAGGGCGTCGTTCAGCGACTTGAACCGGTCGACGTCGATGGCGACCAGGGCCACCGGCTCGCAATGCCGCCGCGCCCGCTCGAGCTCTTCCCGGAGCCGTGCATCGATGCCGCCGCGGTTGAGGAGGCCGGTGAGGGAATCGACGGCCACCGCCTGCTCGAGCCGGTTCTTCGCCTGCAACGCCCGCTCATAGGCGAGGGCGAGGGCGGCGGTCGCGGCCAGCCCCTGCACCGCCGCCAGATCGGCCCCGTCGAACGGCTGCCCGCCGGACGGGTCGGCCAGGGTGATGACCCCCAGCGCCGACCCCCGGGCCACCAGCGGCACCGAGATGCACGAGCCGCCGCGAGACGGCAACCACGGTTCCGCCGGGTCCGCGGCGGCGTCCGGCACGAGCCGGGGGCGTCGGGTCGCGAAGGTCCGTCCGGTGATTCCCGCGCCGGGTGCGATCACCGAGCCGGTGACGGGCGACATCGGAGACCCGCGGGTCGCGGTGACCGTCAACCTCTCGCCAGCCTGGTCACAGACCGCGAGCACCGCCCGCCGCGCCGTGACCGCGCCCGCAATGGTGTCGACGATGAGTTGATGGAGGTCCTGCCGGCGGCTCGCCAAGGCGTGCACGAAGCCGTCCACGTCGACAGCCCGCCGCTCACGGGGCGCCAGGTCCGCCCGCGGTCCGTTCATGGCCTTCGTCGCTCCCATGCGATCCAAGGACAGCAAGGGCCGTGCCAGAACTCGCGGCGCCCGCGCCGGGAGAGCGCGTCCGGCGGCTCCTGCCGCCCAACCAACTCCCCGGCCGGCGGCGCCGTTCCGCGGCGCAGACTCCCGGTCCGGAGAACCCGGGTTGCGGCTCCGCCGCCGCCCGAACCGACCCTCCCGCCGCCCACGCCGCTCTCACGGCGCCGACGCCTGCGCCACCGACGCCTGTCCGGCGAGGGCTGCCGCGGCGTAGAACGGCCGGTCGCCCTGGATGGTAACCCGGTAGCCGTGGCGGGTTTCCGGAAAGTAGTCCCAGACCGCGTGGTGCTGGGTGCACCGGTTGTCCCAGAACGCGATCGAATCGGCGTGCCAGCGGAACCTGCACTGGAACTCCGGGGACGCGCAGTGACGCACCAGGAACGCGAGCAGGGCATCGCTCTCCGCCCGCTTCAACTCCTTGAATCCGGTCGTGAAACCCTCGTTGACATACAGCGCGGAGCGGCCGGTCTCGGGATGGGTCCGCACCGCGGGATGCTCGGCGAGCGGATAGGTCCCGTCCCGCAGGTTCTCGCCGCCGTAGCGGCCGATGTAGTACTGCCGGCCCTCGTGCACCGCCGTCAGCTCCGCGAGCAGCCGCTGCATCCGGTCGGACAGGGCCTGCCAGGCGGCGTACATGCTGGCGAACAGCGTGTCGCCGCCCGACGACGGCACCTGCTCGACCCGCAGGATGCTGCCCAACGGGGGCTCGACGTCGCACGAGACGTCCGAGTGCCACAGCTCGCCGGACACGAACTTCGAGCTCCCGTCGGCGTGGACGACCAGGATCTCCGGATGCTCCGCGTCCTTCGGGGCGGCGGGGTGGACGTGCAGATCCCCGAAACGGCGGCCGAAGGCCTTGTGCTGCTCCCAGGTCAGCTTCTGATCTCTGAAGAACAGCACGAGGTGGTTCATGAGCGCGGCGCGGATGGCCTCGATGGCGTCGGGCGCGAGCGGCGCGCTCAGGTCGACCCCGGACACCTCGGCGCCGATGACCGGCGACACCGGTTCAACCCGAACATGATTCTCCAATACGAACCTTCCGTCTTTCCCGGGACTGGTATCCCGTCCTTTTTCTACCATTGTCGGCATACCGGGCGCCGGAGGCAAGCCGGACGGCCCCATCCGCTGTATCATGGGCCTCCGTGCAGGTTTGCCGGATGCGGGATGCGGCAGTGGTATCCTTGTCACCGAATGCAGCCGCGGCCCGCCGGAGGCAGCGCGGGCCGCGTCGTCGGCGTTTTCGCGCAACCCGGTCGACGGTAAACGTGATATATACCGGATCTGCGGTGATCGCGCGGCCGGCGGAGCCAGCGAATCGGACCGAGTCCACGCCGGTGTTCGTGACGCCGCCGAGTGCCGCCGCGCCGGCCCGTCGTTGGTCCCGGCTCTGAATGACCGGGCCAGACCTTTCAAGGAGGCTCCATGACGCTTGTCCTGGCTCTCACCGCGCTGCTCGCGCAACCGCAGGCGGATGCGGCGACCCCGACCCTCGACTACGACTACTACGTGGAGAACGTGGAACCGATCTTCCAGGAGAGAAAGGCGGGCTTCACCCGCTGCGTCGTCTGCCATTCGGAGGGCGGCCGGGTCGGGTTCCTCGAGGAGTTGGAGCGGGGCGCCGACACCTGGACCGAGGAGCAGTCGCGCGCCAACTTCGAATCGCTGCAGAGGCTCGTCATCCCGGGTCTGCCCCTGGAGAGCCGCCTGCTCATGCACCCCCTCGAGCCGGACGCGGGGGGCGACGAGTTCCACAACGGCGGGCGCCAGTTCAGCTCGCAGGAAGACCCCTGGTTCCAGACCCTCGCAGCCTGGGTGCTCGGGGAAACCGCTCAGTAGCAACCGACGGGAACGCGCTTCAAGAGAAGGAGTTCGAGCAATGGTCACGACACGCAGACTGGCGGTTCTGGCGGCGATCGCCGCCCTCGTCATCCCGGCCGCGGCGGCGGCGCAGACGGTCCGCATCGTGCAGACCAACAGCGCCGGCGACAACGTGCACGTCATCGATCCGCTCACCAACACCGTCGTCGGTGAGATCACCGGGATCGAGCGCGCCCACGGCGCCACGCCGGCGCCCGACGGCAAGAAGATCTACGTCGCCAACGAGTCCGACGACACGATCGACATCGTCGACATGGAGATGCTGAAGGTCGTCAAGCAGGTGGAGCTGATTGGGCGTCCCAACAACATCGCGGCCACGCCGGACGGCCGCAAGGTCTACGTGGCGATCGCCGAGTCGCCGGGGGCGCTGCAGGTCCTGGACACCGAGTCCGAGGAGATCATGGCCACGATCTCCGTGCACGGCGGGGTCCACAACACCTACGTGACGCCGGACGGCAAGTACGCGATCGCCGGCATGGTCGGCGGGCGCAACATCACCGTCGTCGACACCATGACGGACTTTCCCGTGTGGACGACGTACTCGGACCTCGGCATCCGCCCGATGACCATGGACGTCAACGAGGACGGGTCGACGAGGCACATCTACGCGCAGCTCTCGAACTTCAACGGCTTCGGCGTGCTCGACTTCGAGACCCGCAAGTGGGTCAACCGCATCGAGTACCCCGCGGTGCCGGCCGACGAGCGGACCCCGGGCCACGGCGGCAACACCGCGCACGGCATCGGCGTGACGCCCGACAACCAGTACCTGGTCGCCAACAGCAGCCTGAACAGCAGCGTGTACGTCTACAGCCTGCCCGACCTCGAGCTGGTGGGCGGCGTCCGGGTGGGCCACTCGCCGAACTGGGTCACCATCACCCCCGACAGCAAGTACGCCTACATCTCGGTGTCCGGCAACAACAACGTCGCCGCGATCGACATCGCGAGCGTCGAGCTGGTGGCCACGATCGAGACCGGCGGTCAGGTTCCGAAGCGGAACGCGACCGTGATTCTCGACGAATAGACTGGTTCGGAAGCACGCGGGAGAGGGGGACCCCAGGGTTCCCCTCTGTCGCCGGGGACGGAAGCCATGCGCGCGTTTCTTCTCGCGGCGGGGGTCGCCCTCGCCATGACCGGGGCAGTTGCGGCCGGCGGCCAGTCCGCTGCCGCGGGTGGCCTCTACACGTCGGCGCAGGCCGACCAGGGCGAGGCGCTGTACGACGACCAGTGCGTCTCGTGCCACGGCACCCTGCGGGCGTTCTTCCCGGAGATGGCCGCCCTCCTCGGCGACCACACGTTCAGGAACCGGTGGGAGGGCCGGACCCTCGGCGAGCTGTTCGGGCTGATCCAGGAGGAGATGCCGCAGGACGCCCCCGGCACCCTGTCGAACGACGAGACCGCGAGCCTCGTCGCCCACATTCTCGCCGGCAACCGGTTCCCCGCCGGAGACACCTCGCTCTCGAGCGACATCGACGCGTTGCTCGAGATCCCGTTCGCACCCTGACCGCCGGCCGCGCACGTTCCCCGCGCCCGGCCGTTCCCCGAGGACCCCGAGACGCAAGGCGACGTCGGGGCCGCACTCTCCAACATGATCTCGACCCGTTTCACCGAAATTTTCGGCATCGAACACCCCATCGTGCAGGGCGGCATGCAGAACGTGGGCGTCGCCGAGCTGGTCTCGGCCGTCGCCAACGCCGGGGCCCTCGGGTTCCTGACGGCGCTGACGCAGCCGTCGCCCGAGGCGCTGACGCGCGAGATCGCCCGCACCCGCGGCATGACCGACCGGCCGTTCGGGGTGAACCTCACGATTCTCCCCACCCTGAAGCCGATCCCCTACGCGGAGTACGCGCAGGCCACGGTCGAGTCCGGCATCGAGATCGTGGAGACCGCCGGCAACAACCCGCAGCGGTTCCTGCCCGCGTTCAAGGCGGCCGGCATCAAGGTCATCCACAAGTGCACCTCGGTGCGGCACGCGATCAAGGCGGAGTCGATCGGCTGCGACGCCATCAGCATCGACGGCTTCGAGTGCGCGGGGCACCCCGGCGAAGACGACATCCCCGGGCTCGTCCTCATCCCGTGCGCGGCCGACCGGGTGAGCATCCCGATGATCGCCTCCGGCGGCTTCGGCGACGCCCGCGGCCTCGTCGCCGCCCTCGCCCTCGGGGCCGACGGCATGAACATGGGCACCCGGTTCATGGCCACCCGCGAGGCTCCGATCCACGACAACATCAAGCAGCAGCTCGTCGCCGCCACCGAGCGCGACACCGCCCTCATCTTCCGGTCGCTGCGCAACACCGCGCGGGTCTTCCGCAACGCCGTCTCGGACGAGGTCCGGTCCATCGAGGCCGGCGGCAACGCCACCATCGACGACATCAAGCACCTCGTCTCCGGCGAACGCGGCAAGCAGGCGCTGGAGAGCGGGGACGCCGACGCCGGCATCTGGTCGGCGGGCATGGTGGCAGGACTGATCCACGACATCCCGAGCTGCCGCGAGCTCGTGGACCGCATCATGCGCGAGGCGGCCGCGATCATCGACACGCGGCTTGCGCACATGCGGCCGGCGGTCCCTGCATCCACGCTGTAAAACTGAAGGCCGCCCTCGTGGGGGCCGTCGCGCTGTTGACGGTGACGCGCGGAACGACGGCAACCTGGTGGCCGTCCTCCGCAGGCGGAAGAGAACACGACCCGCATCGCGGGGACGGCGCCAACCGTCAGCACGAGCTTCCAATGAAGGCTATTCGGCCAACAGCATTCACGCGGTGAATGCTCCCCCCCGCCTGCGGCGCACTTCCGGCGGCGGTTCACCCCCTCGACCGGATACAATACGCACGCCGGAACCGGCTGTTCGACGCGGAGGATCCGTTCCTCATCGAGCGGCTGCCCGAGCCGGACCGTCTCGTTTTCAGCGTATGTTCCGGCGTTCTCGCCGGATCCGGGAGGACCTAGCCGATGAACCCCATTCTGTTGTTCCTGCTCACCGCCGCCGGGGCGTTCCTGCTTCACATCGTGATGATCTTCGTCCTCGTCGGCAAGAAGAGGTGACCTCGGGGCTCCGCGGGTGCCGCTGCGAGCGGTACGGGACGGACGTCATCAGCCGCCCCCCAGCGCCACGCTGCGCCGGTAGGCGGCGGTGACCGCCTTGGACAGCACGGTGCGGAAGCCGCCTTCCTCCAGCTGGTAGATCGCGTCAGCGGTCGTCCCCCCGGGCGACGTCACCCGGTTCCGCAGCTCGGCCGGGTGGAGCCCCGTCTCCCGCGCGTAGACGGCGGCGCCGAGCACCGTCTGGATGACCATCTCGTGGGCCGCGGAACGCGACCAGCCGAGGTGGACGGCGGCATCGATCAACGCCTCGATCAACAGGAAGACGTAGGCGGGGCCGCTGCCGCTGACCGCGGTGGCCTTGTCGAGGAACTCCTCGTCGCTCACGTACAGGTGCTTCCCCAGCGCGCCGAGGAGAGCCCCGGTCTGCTCGCGCTGCGCGGCCGACACCGCCTCGGTCGCGGTCCACACGGTCATGCCCTCGCCGACCTGGGCCGGGGTGTTGGGCATGGTCCGCACGATCGCGTCGTTTCCCAGGCCGTCGGCGATGGTCCCGATGCGGGCCCCGGCCACGATCGAGACGACCAGGGCCTCCGGCCGGAGCGTCCCGCGCAGGTCGTCGCAGACCGCGGACAGCACCTGCGGCTTGACCGACAGCACCACGAGGTCCGCGTTCCGGGCGGCGTCCCGGTTGTCTCCGGTGGTGCGTATCCGGAACCGCTCCCCCACCGCGCTCAGCCGGCCCTCGTTCGGGTCCGACGCGGTCACTGCCTCCGGGGCGACGAGGTCGTGGTGCAGGAGGCCGCCGATCATCGCCTCGCCCATCGCCCCCGACCCGATGAACGCGCACGCCGTTTCCCGCAGAATCGTGGACGGTGTCAACTGGCCGCTCCTTCCTCGTCGGACGAACCGGCCCCGGCATCGCCCGGCGCGCCGTCCTGCGCAACGCCCGTCTCGGGCCCGTAGGTCCCGAAGCTCCACAGATGCCCCTCGGGGTCCCGCGCCGCGTACTCGCGCGAGCCGTACTGGGTGTCCTCAAGCTCCATGATGATCTCCGCGCCCGCCGCCTTCGCCCGGTCGTAGTGCGCGTCGATGTCGTCCACGTGCACGTAGATCCCCTGCGTGGTGCCGCCCGCCGCCTTGGGGGTCTTCATGTTCATGAAGTCGTCCTCCGCCGTCCCGATCATGAGGACGCTGGCGCCGTAGCGAAGCTGCGCGTGCGCAATGGTCCCCTTCGGCCCCGGCACGAGCATCTGCTTCTCGAACCCGAACGCCTGATGAAGCCACTCGAACGCGGCGGGGGCGTCCTCGTACCGCAGAAACGGAAAGAGCCGCGTCGTATCCTGCATTCTGTCTGCCTGTCCTCGCTACTGTCCTCGCCTCCGGCGCCGGCCGCTCCGTCTTGACACCGGCCCGCGGCGCCTCCCCCGGTTCGCAACGCATCCGGCGAGACGCCCGGACGCCCGATCGTGTCCGCGGGCTCGAACGTCGCCGGCGCCCGCGTCACGCCGCCGCCTTCGAAGCCGCCCCCGCGGGGGGCCCGGCCGGCCGGTCCCGGAAGAACAACGCGAACAGCAGCAGCACCGCCGCCGCCCAGACGGCGGGGACGATCCAGATCCGGTTCCACGCGTGACCGGCGCCCTCCACGTAGAGATCGACCACGAGCCCGGACAGCCACGACCCGATGAACATGCCGACCCCGAGGGTCACGAAGGCGATGAGGCCCTGCGCCGCCGCCCGCAGGTCCGGCGGGGCCTTCTCGTCGACGTAGATCTGCCCCGTCACGAAGAAGAAGTCGTAGCAGATGCCGTGCAGCAGGATGCCGCCGTAGAGCATCCACACCAGGGCGCCGTTGTCGCCCCACGCGAAGAGCAGATACCGGGCGACCCACGCGGCCATGCCCACCAGCAGCATCCCCTTCACCCCGAGCCGGCGGAAGAAGAAGGGCATCGCCAGCATGAACCCGATCTCGGACATCTGCCCGAGGGTCATCTTGCCGGCCGCGTTCACCACCCCGATCTCGTTCAGGAAGGGGTTGGCGAACGCGTAGTAGAACTGCAGCGGGACGCACAGCAGCAGCGAGCCGGCCACGAACACCGCGAACCCCGGCTCGCGGAGCAGGCGCAGGGCGTCGAGCCCGAGGACGTCCCGCGCGGTCACCCGAGCCGCCGCCTTCGCGGGCGGCGTGTGCGGCAGCAGCAGGCAGTAGAGCCCCAGGCCGACCGACGCCGCCGCCGCGATCTGCATCGGCCGCGCCGTGTCCTCGAGCCGCAGGAACCCGACCACGAGGCCGGCCACGATCCAGCCGAGGGTGCCCAGCACCCGGATCGGCGGGAACTCGCGGGCCGGCTCGGTCATCTGGCGGAACGACAGCGAGTTGGTCAGGGCCAGGGTCGGCATGTAGCAGAGCGCGTACAGCAGCAGCACCCCGTACACGGCGGGGAACGCGGTGCGGGTCGACGCCAGGAACAGCACCGCCCCGCCCGCGACGTGCAGGGCCGCCAGCAGCTTCTCGGTCGCGAAGTAGCGGTCGGCGACCATTCCGACGAAGAACGGCGAGATCATCGCGGCGACCGCCGACGTCCCGAACACCAGGCCAATCTGCTGCCCCGGGAACTCGAGCGTCTCGCCGAGATAGGTCCCGAGGGGCACCGACCACGCGCCCCACACGAAGAACTGCAGGAACATCATGGCCGAGAGCTTGGTGCGCGTCAGCGGAGTCATCGCTCGGTCCCTCGGTCGCCCCACCGACTATCGCTAACCAAAGATGTCCGATCCAGGCAACAAGTCACTGCAAAGGCGTGACTCGCCCAAGTCCGGCTGCTGATCTGCACGACACGAAGTGCAGTAGCTTTGCGGTCCTTCCGGGTGTTCGTCGCTGGCCCGCGCCGGGGTCATTCCGAACATACCGGGATATCGGTAGAAAACATGTTCTGACCCGTTTCTCTCCGAGCATCGAGGGCAGGACTTCCAGCGCTTCTTGCCATCCCACTGCGTCTCGTTGAGCCACGAATAGCAGTTGCCACAAGCCATCGTGTCATCGACCGGGCCCACTCTCACGCCTCGAGCGCGCCCCGGCAGAAGTCGAAGCAGCGGCGCACCTCCTCGACGGTGTCGCCGCCACGGTACTCGTACTCGATGTTGCAGGGGATGTCCCACCCCGCGTCGCGCACGAGGTGGAGCACCTCGGCGATGGGGGCGTCGCCCTCGCCCCAGGACACGTTGGGGCCCTGGTCGCGCCGGCGGTCCTTGAGGTGGAGGGTCGTGACCTGCTCGTGGTGGTCGCGCAGCCAGGCGACGGGGTCGTGGTTGGCGGCCACGAAGTGCCCGACGTCGAGGTTGACGGCGATAGACCGGCCGTCGCCCTGGGCCACCGCCGCCGCGAACTGGGCGGGGCTGGAGAACTCGTTCGCGTCGACCCGCGAGTGGTTGTGCATGGCCACCGGGATGCCGTGGGCGGCGGCCATGCGGGCGATGCGGGGGACGCTGTTCACGTGGGCGGACGCGGTGATCGCGGACACCCCCAACGCCGCCGCCATCTCGAAGCCGCGGTCGATCTCGTCGTCCGAGAAGTGGTCCTGGAAGCTGATGTTGTAGGAGTTCAAGGCTAGGCCGGCCTGCTCGAAACGCGTCCGGATGGACCGGAAGTGGTCGAGGGACACCGTCAGCCGCCAGCGCCGCATCTCTTCCCGGGCGTCGCGGCCGCCGAGCTCGCGCGGCTCGACGTGCCCCTGCCACAGCTCGCAGCTCGTGATGCCGGTGGCGCGCATGCCGTCGATGAGGCCCTGAAGATCCCGGTCGCGGAAGCTGTAGCTCTGCACCCCGATCAGCACGCCCCGGATGCGCGACTCGCGGAGCGGTTCCGCCTGCCCGCCCCGCGCCCGGGGCGCCCGGCCGGCCGCGCCGGCCAGCAGGCCCGCCGCCATCAGCTTGTGCCATTCCCGTCTCGTCAACATCGTCATGTCGGGACCCCTCGCATCGCGCCCCCGCCGCGTTCCGGGGAACCAGCGGCTCCCACCGGGGGCGCCGGCGGCTCGCACCGGAAGGTCGGCGCCGGTTCCGCGCGGCCTTGCCGCGGGGCTCGCACAGGAAGCCGTACTATAATGCGCCGGTATTTTCAAAGCATGAAAACGCCGCACCGCGCGGGGCGCGCCACGAGCCCGCCGCGAACGACCCCGCTGCCATTCGACCGGCGCGACGCGGGGTTCGCCACGGCCCCTGGTCCCCGACCGACGGCGTTCAAGCGATGCGGCGCTGCCTGACCAGATGCACGCCGGCGGCCAGCAGGAGCGACACCAGCAGGGCCAGCCACGGGGCCGGGGCCGCCGGCACCGCCGTGCAGGCCACCATCCGGGTGGCGTCGGCCTGCAGGTCTCTCGCCGGATCCTGCTCGGCGTGCGAGATATTGGCGGCGCGCGAGCCGTCGTCCTCGCGGATGGAGCCGGCGCTGATCGCGTTGGCGGGAATGCCGACCCCGTCCATGTCGCAGTCGCCCTGCTGCACGGTGTAGGTGAAGTAGATCACGCCGTCGAGCGACTGGACGTCGGGGCGATAGCGCGCCTCCCGCATCTCTTCGCCGATGCGCTGTGCCAGCACCGGCGCCCCGCCCACCGCGACTTTCTTGTGGAACCGGGCGAACCAGTAGATCTCGTCGCCGGGACGGTACACGCCGTCGGCCGGCACGAAGAACAACGAGCTGAGCCCGATGCCGTCGATGACCGGCGGATCGCCGCGGGAGCTGCCGTCGACCGCGTAGGTGGTGTAGGGGAAACCGCTCAGGTCGACTTGGAAACCGGCCAGCGACACCTTGGCCATGCGGACCTCGTCGGCGGCGGCCGCGTCATCGCTCTGCACCGTGTAGTAGAACTGGGCCCGGCTGCCGTTCTGGTAGAAGCGACCCTCGACCTCATGGGTCTTGTCGCCGATGACCAGCTCCAGCTTGGGACGAGTGCTTCCTGCCCCGGGGATCATCAGATCGGGAACGATCCGGGCCTTTATCACGTCGCCGCGGTGCCACGTGGCGCCGTCGAGAGGCTCGTCGAACCAGAGATCCCTTACCTGCCCCGCCGCCGGAGGCGCGGCGAGGCCGCCGGCCAGCGCCAGGAACACCAGACTACAGAAGACACGTCCGAACCGTCGCATCTGCCCTCCCCTGGGCCTTCGCAGGCCGCCGATGTCCGCGCATGACACGTCAGTACCGGGTGCCGCGAGTCGCCGTGATCGGATCGCGGCTCGCGTCCGGCCGCGAGCGTACGACCCGCACGGCATCCGGGCCCACCGGCCCCGGTTCCGCCTGCCCGCCTTGCGCTCCGCCGCCCTCGCCAGCGGGCGCCCCACCGCCGGCAGCCCGCAGCCAACCCGCACACCCGCGCAGCCTGGCCGCGGGGCGCGTGGGATGCCGTACTATAATGCGCCGATGCTCGAAAGCAGGAATGCCGCCCCGAACCGACGGAGAACGTCGCTGGCCGCCGTCTGCGGCCTCGCCCTGCTCGCGGCGTCGGGCCACGGCGCCGCCACCCTCGCCGGCGAGGCCGCCGGCCAGCCGGACGCGGACCGGCCGCCCAACATCGTCGTCATCACCGCCGACGATCTCGGCTGGGGCGACCTGGGGTCGTACGGCCACCCGAACATCCGCACGCCCCATCTCGACCGCATGGCGGGGGAGGGACAGCGGTGGACGAGCTTCTACAGCCAAGCCCCGGTGTGCTCCCCGAGCCGGGCGGCCCTGCTGACGGGGCGCATCCACCTGCGGAGCGGCATGTTCGGGCGGCGGCAGGGCGTCTTCTTCCCCGACTCGCGCGCGGGGCTGCCGGCGGAGGAGACAACGCTGGCGGAGGCGCTACGGGACGCGGGCTACGCCACCGGCATCGTCGGCAAGTGGCATCTCGGCCACCGGCCCGAGTACCTCCCGACCCGGCACGGCTTCGACTCGTGGCTCGGCATCCCCTACTCGAACGACATGGACTGGCAGGTGCCGGGGGGCCCGGAGCGCCGGGCCGCGATGTTCGATCCGCGGACCGACTACTGGCACGTCCCCCTCATGCGGGACGAGACGGTCATCGAGCGCCCCGCCGATCAGCGCACCGTCACCCGGCGGTACGCCGAGGAGGCGGTGTCGTTCATCGAGGCGCACCGGGACGAGCCGTTCTTCCTGTATCTGCCCCACACGATGCCCCACATGCCCCTGTTCCGGTCGGAGGACTTCCGGGGCCGGAGCAGCGCCGGCGTCTACGGCGACGTCATCGAGGAGATCGACTGGGCGGTCGGGCAGGTCCTCGCGACGATCGAGCGCCTCGATCTCGCGGAGCGGACCCTCGTCGTGTTCACGAGCGACAACGGCCCCTGGATCAGCTACGAGACCCACGGCGGGTCGGCCGGCCCCCTCCGGCACGGCAAGGGGACGACCTTCGAGGGCGGCATGCGGGTGCCCGGCGTGTTCTGGTGGCCGGGGACGATAGCCCCCGGCGTGACCCAGGCCATCGGCTCGGCCATGGATCTCTTCACCACCGCGATCGCTCTCGGCGGCGGCGCGGTGCCGGCCGACCGTCCCATCGACGGCGTCGACCTGAGCCCGGTGCTGCTGGGCACCGGCCCGGAGCCGCGGGAGACCATGGCCTACTACCGGATGGGCGAGCTGTTCGCGTTCCGGCTGGGGCGCTACAAGGGGCACTTCACGACCGCGGGCCGCTACGGCCTCCCCCCCGAGCGGACGGACCACGACCCGCCCCTGCTCTTCGACCTCGGGGCCGACGTGGGCGAACGCTACGACGTGGCGGCCGAGCGCCCCCAGGCCCTCGCCGCGGTGGTCGCCGCGGCCGAGGCGCACCGGGCGGGCATGACGGCGGCCGAGCCGCTCTTCGACCTGCGCGGACCCGAGTAAGGGTCGGACGGAAGCGGTGAGCGAGGATTCGGCAAACAGGAGGAGAAAGCTCGATGGACATCCGGCTTCGGCTTCTCGTTCCGTGCGCGGTGCTGGCCGCCGCGGTCGCGCTCGCCCCCGTGCCCGCCGGCGCGCAGACGAGGGTGCCCGACGGCGAGTGGCACCACTTCGGCCGTGACGCCGCCAACACCAAGTACTCGCCGCTGGACGACATCACCGCGGAGAACTTCGCCGACCTGGAGATCGCGTGGCGCTGGACGTCGCTGTCCCGGGCGGTGGCCGAGGAGCACGACCGCATCCGCCCCGCCGCGTTCAAGTCGTCGCCGCTGATGGCGGACGGACTGGTCTACGTCAGCACCGCCCTCGGGCAGGCGGCGGCCCTCGACGCCGGCACCGGCGAGACGGTGTGGACCTACGACCCCCGGATCTACGACGACATGGACCGCCCCCCCAACATGGGCTGGCACCACCGGGGGCTCTCGTACTGGAAGGACGGCGAGAGCGGCGACGCGCGCATCTTCATGAGCAACCACGACCTGAAGCTGGTCGCCCTGAACGCCCGCACCGGCGCCCTCTACCCGGACTTCGGCGAGAACGGCCACGTCGACCTGACCCGGGGCTACAACCGCGAGATCGACGCGTCGCGGATGACCTACTCGTCGCCGGTGGCGGTGGCGGGAGACACCATCATCACCGGCAGCATCATCCAGGACACCTACATCACCGACCGCGAGGCGTCGCCGGGCGACGTGCGGGCCTACGACGCCCGCACCGGCGAGATGAAGTGGATCTTCCACACCATCCCGCAGGGCGACGAGTTCGGGGCCGACTCGTGGCAGAACGAGTCGTGGCGCTACAGCGGCCACACCAACGTCTGGTCGTACATGGCCGTCGACGAGGAGCTCGGCCTCGTCTACCTGCCCACCGGCACCCCGTCGAACGACTGGTACGGCGGCATGCGTCCCGGGAACAACCTGTTCGCCGAGAGCATCGTGGCCGTCGACATCGATACGGGGCAACGCGAGTGGCACTTCCAGGCGGTCCACCACGGACTGTGGGACTGGGACTTCCCGACCGGACCCAACCTGCTCGACATCACCGTCGACGGCCGCGAGGTCAAGGCGCTGGCCCAGGTCAGCAAGCAGGGGTTCACCTACGTCTTCGACCGGGCGACGGGCGAGCCGATCTGGCCCATCGAGGAGCGTCCCGTGCCCCAGGGCAACGTGCCCGGCGAGTGGTACTCGCCGACGCAGCCGTTCCCCACGAAGCCGCCGCCGTTCGACCGGCAGGGCATCGGCATCGACGACGTCATCGACTTCACCCCCGAGCTGAAGGCCGAGGCCCTCGAGCTGGTGAGCAGCCGGGCGCGGTTCGGGCCGATCTTCTCGCCACCGGTGCTGCGCGGGGCGGAGACGCCGTTCATCCAGGTGCCCGGGGCAGGGGGCGGCGCCAACTGGCAGGGGGCGGCCGTCGACGTCGAGACGGGCCGGCTGTTCGTGTCGTCGTCGAGCACCCTGATCGTCGTCGAGGTGGTCGAGTACGAGGCGCCGGCAACGGTCGGCTACTTCACCGATCCGTGGGGCGTCGGGCTGCCGGGGCCGCAGGGGCTGCCGCTGTTCAAGCCGCCCTACAAGCGGGTGACCGCGCTCGACCTGAACACCGGCGACCGGGCGTGGATGCAGCCGCACGGGGACGGCCCGCGGAACCATCCCGCCCTCGCGCACCTGAACCTGCCGCCCCTCGGCGGGGGCGGCAGCACCAGCTCGGGGCCCCTGGTGACGCCGTCGCTGCTCATCATGAACCACGGCGGCCGCGGCTACGAGGACGTGGCGGGCGGCTCGCGCACCATCAGCGCCTACGACAAGGCGACCGGCGAGCATCTCGGCTCGGTCGACCTGCCGGCGCCGCCCGGGGGCAACCCCGTGACCTACCGCCATGAGGGCCGGCAGTACCTGCTGGTCGCGGTCGGCAGCGGAGGCGGCAATTCGGAGCTGATCGCGCTGGCGTTGCCGCGGGAGACCGCGCCATAGCACGGCGTTCGTTCTGGAGAGCTGTTCGGACAGAGCCGCCAGGCGACGATTCACGGGTCAGCGTTGCGTTACCGTCTCCTGACGCTCATCGGGCTTCTGCTGTGCCCCGTGCCGATCTGCGCGGCCGTACAGCCGCCGGACGACACCGGCGCCGCGAGTCCCGCAACCACCCGGGAGGCGGCCGCACGGCCGCCGGACGACGCCGGAACCCACCCCGCAACCATCCAGAAAACGGCCGCACAGTCGCCGGACGGCGCCGGAGCCGAAGCCCCCGCGACCATCCGGAAAACGGCCGCACAGCCGCTGGACGACGCCAGCGCCCACCCCGCAACCATCCAGGAATCCGGCCCACGGCCGCCGGACGACGGGACCGAAGACCCCGCAACCCTCCAGGAAACGGCCGCGCATCCGCCGGACGACGCCAGCGCCGAAGCCCCCGCAACCATCCAGGAATCCGGCGCGGAGACGGACGCGGGCTGGTTCCTGCCGAGGGCGTTCCGCGCGGTGCGCCGCCGGCTCCGGCCCGAGACGCCCGAGGACTGGTCCCTCCGCTTCGACTTCCAGCCCGGCGTCGTCGGCAAGACGCATCCCCTGCCGCGCAATTCCTTCCGTTCCTATCGCGTCGAGCTCGTGAGGCGCACCGACGGGTCGGCGCTGTGGCACCACACCTACCGCTTCCCGTCCTACGGCGTGGGCGTCCAGCTCGCGGACTTCGGCGGCCGGCCGACGGACCGGGGCCGGCCGGTGTCGGTGTACGGGTTCATCCAGACTCCCATTTTGCCGCCCATCGCCGCCGTCGACGTCCTCACGACCATCGGCATGGGGGTGACGAGCGGCTGGAACCCCCCGGGCTTCGAGGGCTTCCCCTTCGAGCGGCATCCGACCACCCGCCTCACGAGCTACGTCGACCTCGGCTTCCAGGCCCGGCGGCGCCTCACGGACCGCCTCGACCTCCTCGCCGGGTTCTCGCTGAACCATTTCTCGAACGGCGGGGTGGGCAGCCCGAACCGGGGGCTGACGGTGACCGCCTCCCGCGTCGCCGTCCAGCGCAGCCTCGGCGTGCGGGGGCCGCCGCGGCGGCGTGAGGACCGGCCGCCGTTCGCCGACCGCTGGGAGACGCGTCTCGACGGCGGGCTCGCGGTCCGGGGGGTCGGCTTCTTCTGGCGCGAGGACCGGTTCGGCCCCCGCGGGTACGTCCAGGTCGCCGCCCTCAAGGGATCGGTGTGGCGCCGGTTCTACCGCATCGGTCAGGTCGGCGGCGGCCTGGAAGGGTCCCTGGAGACGGGCCGGCCGCGCGGCACGGCGCCAGCGCTCGACGCCGATCTCGGCGGCGGCGGCAGCCTCGGCCTCTACACGGGGTACGAGCAGATCGCCGGGCCCTTCTCCATCTACCTGCACCTCGGGACCCACCTCGCCCGCACGCGGTCCGACGAGCGGCCGGCCCCGTACTACCGGGTCGGGACCATCATGCGCTTCGCCGAGCGCTGGTTCACCGACGTGAGCTTCCGGTTCACGAGCCGGGGCAGGGACTTCAGCCACGACTACATCGCCTGGCACCTCGGCTACCGCCTCGACGGGTTGCCGTTCTGACCGCGCGGAGCGCCGGCCGGCCCGTGCTACGATTGCCGTGCGCCGTGTCTGGAACGACGACCGCCCCCCACTACCGCTGGAGCCGCGCCGAGTACGACCGCGCGATCGAGGCCGGTATCTTCGGCCCCGACGCACGGCTGGAGCTCGTCGAAGGGGCAATTCTCGCCATGACACCGCAGGGGAGCGAGCATTTCACCGGCATCGAGCTCGTCGTCGACGCTCTGCGGGACGCGTTCGGCGCCGGGCGTCGCGTACGGACGCAGGGCCCTCTCGCCGCCGGCGAAGACTCGGAGCCCGAACCGGACGTGGCCGTCGTCGAGGGCGATGCCCGAACCTACCGCGACGCCCATCCGACGACCGCCCTGCTCGTCGTCGAGGTTTCGGACAATTCACTCCAGAGCGACCGCACCGTCAAGCAGCGCCTCTACGCGCGTTGCGGGATTCCCGAGTACTGGATCCTCGCCCTGCCGGACCGACGTCTGGAGATTCGCCGCGACCCGGCCGCCGATGGCTATCGATCCATCTCGATCCACCGGGCCGGTGACGTGGTCGCTCCCCTCGCCCAGCCGGACGCGGCCATCGCCGTCGACGATCTGCTCCCCTGATTCTCGACGCGAGCCATGAGCCGGCGCGGAACGATCGCGCCCTGGCGACGCGGCCTGGCGCCTCGCCGCCGCTTGAAGTTCCGTCACCGTTCCCGGCCGAGAGCGTCGAGAGCCGACCCGCATGGCATCCGACGCCCGCTGCGTGTAGGATGCTGGTCTGAGATGCGGAGCGCACGCGACGAGGATAGCCGACGCACACCAGACGCCGCGACAGCGGCGGCCGGAGAGGAACGACGATGACGAAGACAGCGGCGCTGCTGATCGGTCTGGCGGTGCTGGCCGGCTGCGGTCCGGCCCCCGACCCCATCACCATCACGAACGGCCAGGGCGAGATGGCCGGCGAGGTGACCGCGGACAGCGTCATCCTGCAGTCGCGGCTGACCACCGGGGACGGCCTGGTCGACGGCGACGTGCCGGGGGCGCCGGGGACGGCGCGGTTCGAGCTGGCCCTCTCTGACGATTTCACCGACCCGACTGCGACGGCGTGGCTCGACGCGGTGCCCGAGCGGGACTACATCGTGAAGACCGCCGTCGACGGACTGAGCGCGGGTACCCGCTACTTCTACCGCCTCGAGTACGGCCCCACCGCCGACAACACCCGGCGGGGTCCGACCCGCTCGTTCCGCACCCTGCCCGGCGCGGATGCGGCGGAGGAGGTGAGCTTCGTGGTCGTCACCGGCATGAACTACGCCCTCTTCCACGGCGACGGCGCGCGCGCCGGATCGCCCGAGGACCGGCCGCTGGGCTACCCCGGGCTCACCGCGATCCTCGCCCGCGAGCCGGCGTTCTTCGTCGGAACCGGCGACAACGTCTACTACGACGCCCCGTTCGGCGAGTTCGAGCGGACGCAGTCGTTCCTGCGCAAGAAGTGGCACGAGCAGTTCGTGCAGCCGCGGTTCATCGACCTGTTCGCGTCGGTCGCCACATACTGGGAGAAGGACGACCACGACTACCGCTACAACGACACCGACAACACCGTCGACCTCGAGCCCGACCCCTCGCCCGCGCTGGGCAAGGCCACGTTCCTCGAGCAGGTGCCGGTGGCAGACCCGAACGACCCCGACCCATTGACCTACCGGACGCACCGCGTTTCGCGCGACGTGCAGATCTGGCTGACCGAGGGGCGTGACTACCGCAGCCCGAACATGGCCGAGCCGGGGCCGGACAAGACCCTGTGGGGAGCCGAGCAGCTCGCGTGGCTGCAGGAAACGCTGCTCGCGAGCGACGCCACCTTCAAGATCCTGATCTCGCCGACGCCGATGATCGGACCCGACGACGCCGACCAGGCCGGCAGGCAGGCAGAGGGGCACGACCCCTTCAAGCGCGACAACCACTCGAACCCCATGGGGTTCCAGTACGAGCGCGACCGGTTCTTCGACTGGCTGGAAGAGAACGGCTTCCTGGACGACCACTTCTACATCGTCAGCGGAGACCGGCACTGGCAGTACCACTCGATCCACCCGCGGGGATTCGAGGAGTTCTCGACCGGCGCCCTCGTCGACGCCAACGCGCGGCTCGGCCGGGCGCCGGGCGACCCCGGGTCGAACGATCCCGACGGATTGATCGTGCAACCGTTCTCGTCCTCCGAGCCCACCGGCGGCTTCCTGGAGGTGACGGTGACCCCAGGCGACGCGCCGGCCGCCGCGTTCCGCTGGTTCGACGAGCACGGCGTCCCCACCTACGAGACGGTCCGCACGGCGGATGAAGGGTAAGCCATGTCGCTGCTGATACAACTCATCGACCTCTACTCTCTCATCGTGCTCGTGGCGGTGGTCATGTCGTGGATGCAGCTGCCCCCGTCGAACCCGATCGCCGGCTTCGTCAACGCGATGACCGAGCCGCTGCTCGATCCCATCCGGCGCGCCCTGCCGTCGATGGGCGGGCTCGACTTCTCGCCGATGGTGCTGCTGATCGGGCTGCGCATGCTGCGGAGCCTGCTCTGGTGACCGGCGGGGAAGGGATATGGTTCTGCTGTCCAGCTGCACATGCTCCGAGGGCGGTGCCGGCGATCCGCCGGACGGGCATCCCGGCACGAGAGCGGATGGCGCGGGCGCGGGAACCCGGGAAGAAGCAAGGCAATCGAGGAGAACGGTGATGCGAACCTCTGACACACGGGCGTCCGGCCGCTTCGTTTCCCCGCTCGGACGGCTCTCGGCGTTGGCGGCCCTGGTGCTGGCGGCAACGGCGGCGAGCTGCGCCGGCCCCGGGGAACCGCAGACGCTCGAGGCGCTGGCGAGCCGCTCCCTCGCAACCATCGACGGGGAGCTGTCGGCGCCGGGGCTGAAGGCGCCCGTCGAGGTGATTCGCGACGAGTGGGGCGTCCCCCACATCTACGCCGAGAACGACGAGGACCTGTTCTTCGCGCAGGGCTACGTCATGGCGCAGGACCGGTTGTGGCAGATGGAGATGTGGCGCCGCTGGCGCGAGGGGCGGCTGGCCGAGGTCTTCGGGCCCGAGGCCCTCGACTACGACCGGCGCACCCGGCTGATGATGTTCCGGGGGCCCTGGGACGAGACCGAGTGGACCAGCTACCACCCCGACGCCCACCGCCTCTTCACCGCCCACGCCAACGGGGTGAACGCGTACATCGAGGAGAACCGCGACAACCTCCCGTTGGAGTTCCAGCTCACCGGCGTCGTGCCGGAGCCGTGGACGGCGGAGACGGCGGTGCTGCGCTGGGCCGCTTTGGGGGTGCCGAGCGTGCGGGGGCACGCCCTCCACGAGATGCAGCTCGCGCTGAACGTCGCCCGCCACGGGGTCGACGAGGCGAACCGGCGCGCCGCCCCCGACCCCTGGGACGACCTCGTGGTGCCCGACGGGCTCGACGTCAGCATCATCACCGAGGAGATCCTCGACGCGATGCGGGCCGGCGACGGCGATCCCTTCGTGGCGGGGCGCCTGCCCGCCGTGGAGATCGTCGAGCCGTACCGCGACCTCGTCAGCCCGCCGGAGCTGCGGGCGTCGCGGGTCCTGCCCGGCATCGTCGCGACCGAGGGCAGCAACAACTGGGTGATGACCGGCGCCCGCTCGCCGACCGGGGTCCCGATACTCGCCAACGACCCCCACCGGCGCATCGAGATGCCCGCCCTGCGCTACTTCGTGCACCTCGTGGCCCCCGGCTGGAACGTCATCGGGGGCGGCGAGCCGCCGTTCGCGGGGGTCGACGCCGGCAGCAACGCGAGCATGGCCTGGGGCTTCACCTTCGCCGGCACCGACATGGTCGACGTCTACGTCGAAGAGCTGCACCCCGACGAGCCCGACAGGGTGCGGTGGCAGGACGGCTGGGAGCCGTTGCGGGTCATCGAGGAGGAGATTCCCGTCAAGGGCCGGGAGCCCGAGCCGATCGTCCTGAAGTTCAGCCGGCACGGCCCCGTCTTCTACGAGGACCTCGAGAACCGCGTCGCCTACGCGGTGCGGTCGGTGGTGCAGGAGCCCGGCACCGCCGCCTACAAGGGCAGCTTCCAGCTCGCCCAGGCCGAGAGCTGCGCCGACTTCTTCGACCGCGCGATGCACTGGCTGGTGCCGACGCACAGCCTCGTCTGCGGCGACGCCGACGGCAACATCGCCCTCCAGGTGACGGGGCTGACGCCCGACCGCGACGGCTGGAACGGACGGCTGCCCGTGCCCGGCAACGGCGACTACGAGTGGCGCGGGTTCCGCGAGGACCTGCCGCGCGAGTTCAACCCCGAGCGCGGCTACGTCGCCACCGCCAACAACAACGTCCACCCGCCGGGCTACGAGGGCCGCCCCGTCTTCTACCACTCGTCGCGCGGGGTCGAGACCTCGCGCATCGCGCGGCTGCACCAGATCCTCGGCGCCGGCGAGACGCTCTCGGTGGACGACCACAAGCGGATCCAGCACGACGCGCGCCTGCTCGCGGCCGAGCGGGACATCCCCGCGTTCCAGGGCTGGACGTCCGACAACCCCGACGTCGAGTGGGCGCGCGGGCTGGTCGCCGAATGGGACGCCACCGTCTCGGGCGAGAGCACCGCCGGCGCGCTCTACGTGCGGTGGAACGCCGAGGTGGACGCCGCGGGTCGCGACCCGGAGACGCCGGCGGCCGAGCGGCAGGTGCTGATCGAGCAGGGCCTGACGGCGGCGATCGAGCGGCTCACGTCCGAGCTCGGCCCCGACCGCGCCGAGTGGCGGCACGGCCGGGTCCACGCCAGCGCCCTGCCCCACATGCTCGCCCCCGAGTTCGACCTCCCCGCGGTCGAGCGCCCCGGCGGCTTCGGCGCCGTCAACGCCACCGGCGCCAACTTCCGCCGCATCATCGACCTCGCCGACCCCGACCGGTCCGTCGCCAGCAATGCCCCGGGGCAGTCGGCCCAGCCCGGCAGCCCCTTCTACGGCAACCTCGCCGAGAACCTCGGCAACGGCGAGTACTTCCCGCTGCTCTACACGCGGGAGGCGGTCGAGGAGCACGTGGCGTACCGCCTGACGCTGCGACCGCAAGCACCATGAGAACCTCGCACTGCCCGCACTGAGGCTTTCGAAGATCTCAGCCTGAATTGACGAAGATGAACGACCAAGCGGACCAACACGCAGATCTCGGTCCGCCCCCCAGTACCAGCAATCCGAAAAGCGATAAGGCGACAGTACTCCACATTTACAATGTCGAGACCCTCTACAACCACGTCGTGAACAGCTACATCGAATGGCAGACAGCGGTCGTGGAAGCGACAATCAGGACAAATTGCGCCAACTCATCCAAGGACGCGCTTGTCCAGCAAGAGCGCTGTGTTTGGAAACTGACTTGCCTATTGTTCATGGCTGACTCTCACAGATCCGGCCTGGGAACAAAGCGGTGCAGTTGCGCCGTATGCGGTTTCGCAAGGGCCTTGAGAAGCTACCTCGCTCACCACTGGACTACAAAAGAGGGAGATTTCGCCCTCCGAGGTAGCGCCTGGAACAACAGCATGGTCGCTGCCAGCCTTCGTGGGCCAAGCGCGGATCCCGATAACCGATTGAGGACATCAGGACTTTCTCTCTTTCTCTATAGAGGGTCAGTGCAATCGGCGCTGAAGAAGGCGATTGACAAACTCGACAGGAACGAAGAACCTCTAGACGTAGTTCCCGTTATTAGCTCCTACATGACATGTGTAGCGAAGTCTCATCGAGGTTGGCGGGAGCAGAATCCTATACCCGAAATCGACAACAAGAAGGCTCAAGGCCACGGCTACGAGCGGAATCTTCTGATTGGCATCTCGAATGAAATACGGAACACGACAGGATCTTCGCTCGGTCGCATTCAACTTTATGGCAATCCTCAGGCCAAACAGTAATTGACCCCTAGTAGGTTCGGCGAGGAGCTAGCTAGGAACCTGTGGAGCGCAGCCACTCACTGAGATCCGGCAAACCCACCGCAGGAGGCCTCAGCGTGACTACTCTGGCCGACGGCCAAATGCGAACTACGCGTTCCAGGTCCGGGCGAATGTCGATAACCACGACGTGGCGAAGACTGCGACCGTGCGTGGCAAGATGGTCAATGAGAGCCGCGTCATAGGGATTGAAGGCAAAACCGAAGACCACGAGACGATCCGACCGGGCCAGAATACGTGCGGCCACGTCCCAGACGCCCCTTAGCGAATCTGGCATGCTTTTCTCCTGCGTAGGGGCAACGATAAGGGCGTTGCCAGTGAGCCCGCGCCGTCCATCAGTGTACCGTGCGTTCCTATCCCAGGAAACGCTGCCATGCATCTTTGCAACTGTAATGCTGCCATCTAGGGTCACGGGTTTGACCCACTGGGAAACGGGGTAGGGACCGCGACCGGTCAAAGCTTCGCCCCGTACTCCGTAGTTCATCATATTCGTCCCGAGAGCATACTCCACAAGTAGATCGTAGTTGGTCGTCAGAATCCCGGTGACATGGCCCAAACGGACCAGAAAATCACGGGCGGTTACTACACCGGGTCGATCGAGTCTGCGGTTCTCGTCAATCATCAGGACGTGCCGCCGACGTTTGCCCCTATGCGATTCGGTCCAGATGTATGGCTCACATAGACGGCGTACGATGTACCAAAGAGCCGCTCTCCGGATACGCGGCTGTGCTGCAAGGGCGAATGCGATGAACTCTTCAGCTCTGCCCCCAGAATTCTCGGCATCCCATCGATTCTTGATCTCCTTGATCTCCGTGAGACGCTTCGCTTCGACGATTCCGGAGGGCTCTACTCCAAAGTCGAATAGTCCGTCCGCGACCGGTAGTTGGGCCGCCCACTTGGAGAATCCAGCGCCAAGCAAAGCACAAAGGCCTCTTTCCGAAGCCATTGCGACTCCTAAGTTAGCCCCACGTGATGGACAACAGGCACAGCGTGGGCTCTATGGGACTCATGCTGCCGGCAGCCTGCGAAGGCGCATCCGAGGCCCTGCGGAGGTCGGCCGAGCGGCCAGGGGATGATGGGCCGGCACGGGTTTCAGTTGCGGAAGACGTGCTTGGCGGTGAACATCAGCGACCATGAGCGGGTACCGGCGAACGTGTCGTGGTGGGAGAAATCGGGATCCATCGCCTGCACCGGGTGCAGGTCGTAGCCTCCGCTGGTTTCGACGTCGACGAGCATCGACCAGGTGAGCTTCAGCCCCAGCCAGGTCCGACCGGTCACGCGGAAGTCGGCGCCCGCGTGCACGTGCCCGGCGAGGACCGTGCCGGACAGGTCGTCGTCGAGTCGGGCGTTGTAGTACGACAGGGGAGGATCGTAGGTAGACCTCACCGTTGGCGGCGGTGTCCCTGTACTCGTCGGTGAAGCAGACGCCGGCCACCGTGACGAACGCGGGGCCGGCCCCGATGCCGAGGTACGGCGAGAACCCGGATCCGGCCGGAGAATCGTAGTACGCGTTGATCGCCAGCGTGCGCACCACGAGGTGGTCTATCGATGACTGGGTGTCGGACACGACGGTGCTGTCGCGCCGGTCCGCCAGGTTCACGCCGTTGTAGTCGCTGACGTTGAGGAACATCTGGTCCAGGCCTTGCCGACGGTGGCCGAAGGACAGCTCCAGACGCGCGCGACGGACGATGAAGCCCGTCGAGAGCTCGGCGCCGGGTCCGGCCGCGGCGGCGACGTCGTAGCGCCAGCGGTAGCCGGAGATCTCGGGCCGGGGATCCTCGTCGAAGCACGCGTTGGTCGGGTAGCAGATCGGGTCCCGGTTGAAGCCCCTCTGGGCGATGGTCGACGCCCACCGCCACCGAGGCCGCCGCCGATGTACCAACCGGAGCGCGACTCTCCTGCCGCACCCTGGGCGGACGCGACGGAAGCGGCGCAGGAAACGAGGACGGCGACGGATGCTTTGAACGACGCGAGATGCATTGACGACCTCCTGTTCCGATGATCCTGACACATGGGCAGCGCTTGCCATCGGAGCCGAAGGCATCCGGCGACTCGGCGCGGCGTTCGCCCCGCCCCAAGGTGCGTCGTCAGTCACCCCGGGCCTCCCCCGCTCGCCGGCGGGCGCGGGCCACGGCCACGATGCCGAGCGCCAGCGCGCCGCCGAGCAGCGCGAGCGCCGGGGTGTCCGCGCCCTGGTCGCCGAGCACGGCATTGAACGCGCCGCCGGCGAGCATGCCGATCAGCACCGCGAGAAGGGTCCTCACCAGGACCCGGGCGTCGGGACGGAATCGTCTTCCGGTCATTGCTCAGCCTCCCTGGGAAGGCTCGACGGATATGCCTGAACGGGGGCGACGGTCCTGGCGCGTCCCGCGGGCGGGCGGCCTGATCGGATGGCCCTCGTCCGGGGCCAGCCCCCCGTAGCGGCGCTCGCGGCGGCGGAACGTCTCGACCGCCTGGCGCAGGTCCTCGCCGTCAAAGTCCGGCCACAGCGTCTCGGTGAACAGCAGTTCGGCGTAGGCCGCCTCGAACAGCAGGAAGTCGCTCAGGCGCTGCTCGCCGCTCGTGCGGATGACGAGGTCGACCGGCGGGGTTTCCGGATCGGAGTGGCACGCGCGGTTGACCCGCCGCAGGAAGCCGCTCTCGTCGCACGGTTCGCCCGGCCTCAGGGCGCCGGCGGCGGCGAGGACCGCCGAGCGGGCCGAGTAGTCCACGGCCAGCCGCAGGTAGACGCGGGCGCCGTCGCGGGTCGCCCGCTCCGCCTCCTCGATTGCATGGACCAACGCGGGTGACAGACGGTCCCGCCGGCCGATCAGCGCGAGCCGGACGCCCTGCCGCCGGCAACTCGCGCGCTCGCGGACGAGGAAGGACTCCAGCAGCGTCATCAACGCCGACACCTCGGCCGCCGGCCGCCGCCAGTTGTCGGCAGAAAAGGCGTAGAGCGTCAACGTCGTGACGCCGAGCCCCGGCGCCGCCTCCACCGCGCGCCGCACGGCGTCGGCCCCACGGCGGTGCCCCTCGGTGCGCCGGAGACCGCGCGCCGAGGCCCAGCGGCCGTTGCCGTCCATGATCAGGCCCAGGTGCAGACCGCCGTTCATCGGTCGACCCATCCCGTTCCGCCTCAGCCGGCCACCGACACGGCCAGCCGGTCGACGAGGGTGACGACAACGAGGAACGAGAGGGCGAGCAGAACGAGAGCGCCGACCGCGAACGTCACCTGCAAGGCTCGGTTCGCGAAGGGGACGGCGGCGGCCAGCCGGCCGAACTGCGTGGCCACCCGGAAAGCGACGTAGATCGTGATGATCGCGGCCGCGAGCTCCAGGGGGGGCGCGTCGTCGATCCACGCCGAACCAACCAGAGTCGCGGCGGCGAACACCCGCGTCAGCCAGGTAAAAAAGATCTCCTCGGCGGGAGCCAACCGGCCTTGTAGTGAGTTGAGCGCTTGTTGCATCGTGATCCTCCCGGGTGCGCCTGCGGCATTGGTTGCGGCAGGTTCTGGTGACCATCTCGACTCTCACGCCGGCTCCTCCGCGAGCGCCGGCCGCATCGGGCGCAGGGCGGGCCGCTCCCGCGGCCAGGCTCCCAGGCGGCCCGTCGTGGTGACGACGACCTCGCGCGAGCGCGGCCCTTCGAGTTCGACCAGGAAGATCCGCTGCCACCGGCCGAGCTGGATCTCGCCGCCGACCACCGCCAGCGTGGTCGAAGCCTGCAGGGCCATCGCACGTGCATGGGCGTGGCCGTTGGTCCGCTCGTCCGGTGTCAGGTTGGCCGTCCGGCGCTCGAAATCGTCGTGGGCGTACCGCCCGTCGGCCGGCGCCCAACCGGCGAGGACCCGGCCGAGGTCGTCGAGCAGCAGGGGCTCGTTCTCGTTGACCAGGATTGCGGCCGTGGTGTGCATCGACTGCACCGTCACCGTGCCGTCGCCGATGCCGGAAAGGCGCACGCAACGGACCACCCGCTCGGTGGTGTCGATGAACTGCTGGGGCCCCCGGGTCGCGAGGGCCAGGCGCTCGTGGTCGACGGCCCACGCGGATGGGGGGGAGGGCTGAAGGGGTAGTCGCAATGCCATCGTTCTCGCTCCTTGTCGGCGGCAGGACCGCCATCGGATTCGCTCGCGACCAGTATGGGCAGAAGGCCGCCCCGAGACATGAGCGAGAAGTGACGGTTCGGTGATATTCCGCTGAAAGCGGGACGCTCGTCACGGAACGGCGGGAGGGGTCGGGGCCGGCTCGGGCGGTCGCCCGGCCCTCCACAGGTGGTCGCAACACACCGATGCCAGGATCGCCGCGTAGACAATCAGGATGATGCCGAGGGACCTCGCCATGTCCACGCCAGGAAATGCAGCACCACGGCCAGCCCGTCAGGACCGCGGCGTGTGCGCGGAACACCGACCACGTCGATACGAGCACGGGACGAACCCGCAACGCCGGCAACGAAGGTGGGCTGATGCCATGCAGACTCCAAGCAGCGATGAGCCCTCCGTGCGTCGCGGATCCGCGAGCGTGTACACTGAGGCTCGCCAGGCCAGGACAGGGGATCTCGCATGGCGACCGACTCGGAACGAAACGCCGTCGGCCAAGCCCTCGTGCTGCTAGCCGCGAGCCTCCTTCTGGTGATCGCGATCAGCCCGCTGCAGCTGGCCCTTCCGCGGGCCGGTCTCGTGCTGACCCAGCTCGGGGCCATCCTGCTCCCGGCCCTCCTCTTCCTCCGACGGAAGCATCCGGTCCTTCGGCACGCCCTGCGCTGGCGGCCGATTCCCGCCGTTCAGGGCGCGCTCGCCCTTGGCATCGGACTGACCGGGTGGGGCGTCGCGGTCCTGCTGGTCGAGCTGGTCTCTCTCGCGCTGGGCCCCGCCCCGGCCGCCGAGGGGTTGCAGCCGGCCTCGACCGCCGACTGGCTGATCGTCGTCGCGGTGGCCGCTATACTGCCCGCGCTCTGCGAGGAGACCCTGTTCCGGGGCGCTTTGCAGGGCGTGTTCGAACGCCGTGGGCCGGTCCCGGGCGTGCTGCTCACCGGGGTGCTCTTCGGCGCCTTCCATCTCGTCCCCCACACCATGCTGCCCGCGGCGTTCCTGGGCATCGTCCTCGGGACGCTCGTCGTGCGCACCGGCTCGATCCTGGCCGGCGTCCTGGCCCACTTCGGCAACAACTTCATGGCGGTGACCGTCGGCTACGTGCTGACCGAGCCGTCCGAGGCCGTGACGGCGAGCCTGCTCATCGGCTTGGCGGCTGGGTTCGGACTGCTGGGCCTGGCGTTCTGGCGCCTCACCGGCGCGACGGCGCCCGAGCCCTCGCCGCTCTCGGCGGCGCCGGCCGGCGTCACCCTGTCGCTGGGCTGGTGGCTGAAGGCGGCGGCGTTCGTGGCCGGGACCGTGGTCCTCCTCGTCACGACGGCGCTGGTGCAGCAACTCTCCGAGCGCCCCGGGCTGCGCACGCTGACCTGGGTCGACCGCACGGGCCGGGAGGAGCCGCTGCCCCTGGAGCCGGACGTGTACCGTATCGCGCGGGTCTCGCCCGACGGGCGGCGGATCGCCCTCGACCGGGGACGTCCGGGAAACCGGGACGTGTGGATCTTCGAGGTGGAGAGCGAGACGCTGCGCCCGCTGGCCCGGAGCGACGGCGACGACGAGTCTCCGATCTGGAGCCCGGACGGCGGCCGGGTGGTCTACACGTCGGGCCGCGGGGAGCAAGCCAATCTCCATTCCCGGACCGCCGGGGGCGACGGGGCGGCCGAGCGGCTGTCGGAGAGCGCGAACCGGGAGTGGCCGCAGTCGTGGTCGTCCGACGGGCGAGTGCTGGTGTTCTCCAGCCGGACCGTCCATCCGTCGGAGGGACCACAGCCGCTGGATGTCCGGCTCATGATGCTGGACGAAGACCGCGCGGTCGCGCCGCTGCTCGTGTCGGCCTTCAACGAGAGCAACCCGGCCGTCTCCCCGGACGGCGCATGGGTCGCCTACCGCTCGGACGAGTCGGGGCGCAACGAGGTATATGTCGAGCGCTTCCCCGACCTCGGCGACCGCGTCCGGATCTCGACCGACGGCGGCACCGCGCCGCTCTGGTCGCACGACGGAACGGAGCTCTACTACCGCGCGGGCCGCACGATGATGGCGGTTCCGATCGAGACCGGCGACTCGTTCACCGCGGGTCCGCCGGAGACGCTGTTCGAGGGGCCGTACCTCGACGATCTGGCCCGCAACCACGACCTCGCGCCGGACGGCCGCTTTCTGATGATCAAGCCGGCCGAGTGAATCCTGCCGGGTAAGAGCGTTCCAACACCCGACCCGCGCCGCATCGAAGCGGGACAGAGCGCTCGCCATGAACGTGACGCTCAATCTGAACCGGGGGTCGTCAGCGAATTGCGCCGGCTGGGGGCGGACGGCGCGTCTGCCACGCCGCTCCGGCCGCGGCCGCGCAGGCCCACGGCGTCGAACCGGCTCCGCTCGGGGGATTGGTTGAGCGGTCGGGTACGTCGCCCCGCACGCCTGCGCCTGCCCCGCACGGATGCGGCCGGCGGGCGTTCCGCTGGCAGCCGGCGAGGTTCACAGACGAGGGTGGGCCGGGAAGCACTCGGCGGCCACCGCCATCGGAGGTGGTCGAACGAGGCTCTCCTGTGGTCGTGGAGAGCTCGGCGAGGCAGGCGGCGAGGGCCGCATCCTCGGGTAGCCGGCGGTCGAGCCAAGGCGTCGACGCGGCCGTGTCAGGAGCGCCAAGCCCCTCGACACGGGAGCGACGGGGTCGCCGTCGTCGTCGGAGGACGTCGACCAGGCGGTCGCCGCGCCGTGGAAGCCGCTCGCCGGACCGGGGCGGCCGGACGCCGCACCGCCCGACACGTGGCGCGGGCGGCGCGCCGCATGATATCGTCAGGAATCCGACGGCGGAATCGGCAGAAACCGTCCCGAATATCGTGCTGCGCGGGCGTGGCGCTCTCGCGGGCGGGCGGGGTTCGTCCCGCCGGGACGCCTTGCCGCCCGGGGCGACCGTCGGCTGAGGCCGCCTTATGATCGTAGTGCGTGTCGAAACGTGCGGGCAGAACCGCACCAGACCAACCGACTTCCCGGAGGGCATCATGCGAATGCGCAGCCTGTGGGCGATTGCGGCGCCAGCGGCGCTGGCCGCCGTCTTCCTCGTGACGGCGCCGACCACCCCGCGCGCTCAGGAAACCACCGAGAACCAGTTCACGACGACGCTCGACATCCGAATGGGCCAGCGCCTGTTCCGCCAGCAGTGCAGCCGCTGCCACGGCCGGGACGCCAACGGCGGCGAGCTGGGCCCGACCCTGACCAACGGGTTCAGCAGCGCCAGCACCGACGCGGGGCTGTTCGGCATCGTCCGTGAAGGGATCCCCAACACCCAGATGATCGGCATCAGCCGCACCGCCACGGACCAGTCGGTCTGGATGGTGGTCAGCTATCTGAACTCGCTGAACGACACCGGCACCGTCGACCTGCCGGGCGACGCCGCGGCCGGACAGAGCGTCTTCTCGGGCAAGGGCAACTGCTCGAGCTGTCACATGGTGAACGGCGACGGCGGGCGCCGGGGCCCCGACCTGAGCCGGGTCGGCGAGCGCCGCGACCCGGACGAGCTGGCCAGCGACCTGCGGACGCCGGACGAGGAAGTCCCGCCGCGCTGGTGGACCCTGCGGGTCACCCGCGAGGACGGCTCGGTCGTCGAGGGCCTGCGCATGAGCGAGGACACGTTCACGATGCGGGTGATGGACGAGAACGAGGACCTCTGGTCGTTCTCGAAGGGCGGCGTGCGGTCCTACGAACGCATCACGAGCACGATCATGCCCAACGTCAACGCCCTCTTGACCAACGCCGAGGTGGACGACCTGATCGCCTATCTGCACCAGCTCCGACGGGAGGAAAGCTAATCATGAAACGGCTTGCCATCATCCTCGCGATCGTGGCGATCGCGCTGCCGGCCGCCGGTCAGGGGACCGAGTCGGAGACCGGCCCCGCCCCTTCGCTGTCGCCCGTCACCTGGGAGCGCCTGTTGAACGCGGCCGACGAGCCCGAGAACTGGCTGATGTACTCGGGCACCCTCGACGCCCAGCGCTACAGCCGGCTCGATCAGGTCCACAACCGCAACGTCGGTGAGCTCGAGCTGAAGTGGGCCTACCAGATCCCGCAGCTCGACCGGGCGGAAACCGTCCCCCTCGTGGTCGACGGGGTGATGTTCATCACCGAGGCGCCGAGCAACGTGGTCGCCGTGGACGCCGCCACCGGGCGCCAGTACTGGCGCTACGACCACACACTGCCGGACGACCTGCGCATCTGCTGCGGCCGCAACAACCGCGGCGTGGCCATTCTCGGCGAGACGCTCTACATGAGCACCCTCGACGCGCACCTGGTGGCCATCGACGCCCGCTCGGGTAACCTCGTGTGGGACACGGAGACCGCCGACCACCGGGCCGGCTACAGCAAGACCGCCGCGCCGCTCGTCGTCAAGGACCAGGTGGTGACGGGCGTCGCCGGCGGCGAGTACGGCATCCGCGGGTTCATCGATTCGTACGACGCGGCGGCGGGTGAGCAGGTCTGGCGGGCCTGGACGATTCCCGGCCCCGACCACCCCGACAACCAGACATGGGCCGGCGACTCGTGGCGGACCGGCGGCTCGTCGAGCTGGATAACCGGCGCCTACGACCCCGACCTCGACATCGTCTACTGGGGCACCGGCAACCCGGGACCGGACTGGAACGGCGACGTCCGGCTGGGCGACAACCTCTACTCCGACTCGGCCATGGCCATCAACGGCACCAGCGGCCAGTTGGAATGGTACTTCCAGTTCACGCCGCACGACGTGCACGACTGGGACGCCATCCAGGTGCCGATTCTCGCCGACCTGACGATGGACGGCGAGGAGCGCAAGGTGATGATGTGGGCCAACCGCAACGCGTTCTTCTACACCATCGATCGCGTGACCGGCGAGTTCCTCATCGGGAAGCCCTACGCCAGGCAGACCTGGGCCGAGGGCCTGGACTCGAACGGCCGCCCGATCCGGGTGCCCGACACCTCGCCCACCCCCGAGGGGACGCTCGTCTCGCCGCCGGTCGGCGGCGGCACGAACTGGTTCTCTCCCGCCTACAGCCCGCGCACCCAGCTCTTCTACGTGCAGGCCTATGACGGCGAGGATATCTTCTACAAGCGCGACGAGGAGTACGTGGAGGGCGATCAGTTCACGGGCGGCGGCGGACAGCGGCCGTTGCCGGCGGACCACTACCACAGCGCCATCCGCGCGATCGACCCGCGAACCGGCGCCATCCGGTGGGAGTACGCGATCCAGCCGCGGTCGACGGCGGGCATCATGACCACCGCTGGCGATCTCGTGTTCAGCGGCAGCGTCGACGGCTACTTCTACGCCCTCGACGCGGTCAGCGGCGACCAGCTCTGGTACATGAACGTGGGCCAGCGCGTCCACTCCGCGCCCATCACCTACGCCGTCGACGGCCAGCAGTACGTGACGATCGCGGCCGGGAACGTCGTCTTCACGTTCGGTCTGAGGAACTAGCCGTGGCCTTTCTCGCGACCACGGACATGGCGCGCAAGGAGCCGATGGCGGGCTTCGTGGGCCGGTTCGCGACCGGGGTCACGATGACCTCGGTCAACTGGACCATCGCCGCCGGCGCCGAGCTCCCCGAACACGCGCATCCCCACGAGCAGGTCTCGCACGTGCTCGAGGGGGAGTTCGAGATGACCATCGAGGACAAGACCCAGCGCCTCGGGCCGGGCATGGTGGCGTTCGTCCCGCCCAACGCGGCCCACTCGGGCCGGGCGATCACCGAGTGCCGCATCATCGATGTGTTTCATCCCGTGCGGGACGACTATCGGTAACCGTACGGCCGGCGTCGACGCACTCGCCGAAGGGGCGCTCCCGAAAGGAGCGCCCCTTTTTTTGTCCGGCCCGGGAGCGACTTCGCGACACCCGGCGCCGCCGTTAGTTAGCGGCCGAAAGCCGTCGGACGCCCCCCGTCACCGGGGTGCCCGGTCCACTGCCTGCAGGCAGGAGATGAACGCGCAGCAGGGTGATACTGTAGCGGTCATGGTCAAGCACGTCCGCAGATGGTGCATCGTCGGCGGTCTTGCGCTCGGCTGCGCCGGGCTGAGCGCGGTCCGCGCCCTCCCCGCGCCTCCCGAGCCGGCCAGCACCGGGGCGGCGGAGTACCGGTGGCAGGACCCCGCGGGCGCACGCGGCGAGGATGGCCTCTCCCGGCCCGGGGAGAGGCTGACCGGCGGGCGGCCGGGCGCGTCGGCGGCGCCGCGCGCCGGCGTCGAACCCGACGACCGCTCGGCCGCGACGCCCCCCGCCAGCGCGGCGGCGTCGCACTGGATGCTGCGCTGGACGGTCTGGCTGCAGGACTACCTGCTCACCTGCGGCTTCCTGGTGTGATGCCGTTCCTCGCGCCGCTGGGCGACGGGCTGCAGCGGGTGATGCGGGCCCCGATGATTCTGGCCGGGGCCGCAGTCCTGACGGTGGCGGTGGCCCTGCCGCCGGGACTGCTGCTCAAGGACGGACTGCGGGCGGCCCTGCACGAACGCTCGGGAACGGGTTCGGAGACGGGCTGCATTCCCCTGCACTGGTGGCGAGACGCGACCGGCGGGCCCGCGGGCGACGGCCGGCCGGGCGCGACCGCGGCGGCCGGGGCGGACGCCACCCTCGCCAACCTGCGGGCGCTGCTCGACGGAGAAGGCCCCCACCCGGCCCTCGCCGCGATCGTCGTTTCCTACCTCGTGGCGTGGACCCTCCTCTCGGGCGGCGTGATCGACCGCTATGCCCGGAACCGTCCGACCCGCAGCGCCGGGTTCTTCGCCGCCTGCGGCGTCTACGGGTCGCGCCTGCTGCGTCTGGCGCTCATCGCCGGTCTCGTGTACTGGATGCTCTTCCGCACCGTCCACCGCTGGGTCGTCGGCGCGCCCCCGCTCGACGGCTCCACGCCCTCGACCGGGCTGCTCGGCTATCTGGGGTTCGGACTGCTGCTGGCGCTGGTCGGCCTCGTGTTCGACTACGCGCGGGTGCGGGCCGTGGTCGAGGATCGCCGCAGCATGCTCGGGGCGTTGCTCGCGGGATGGCGCTTCGTGCGCCGGCGTCCGGCGGCCTGCCTGGGGCTCTATGCGGCCAACGGACTGGTGCTGGCCGCGGTCGCCGGCGCCTACGCCCTTGCGGCGCCGGATCCGGTCTCCACCGGGACGTCGATGTGGTGGGCGTTCATCGTCGGTCAGGTCTACATCGTGGCGCGTCTGGCGAGCAAGCTGCTCTTCTACGCCACGGAAGTCTCCTATTTCCAGAGCCAGTTGGCCCACGCCGGATACGTCGCGGCGCCGGCGCCGGTGTGGCCGGAATCGGCCTCGGCGGAAGCCCTGGGGCGGCTCGCCGGCTAGGCAGAGGCGGCCGGCGGCGCCCCACAATGCCCATGATCGAGGTTCTGCTCGCCACCGCCGTGGGGTTCGTTCTGACCCTCATCCTGCCGATCGTGGCCTTCCTGTACGCGTCGGCGGTACGCGCGCGGGTCCTGGCGATCGAGCACCGCCTCGAACGTCTCGAGCGCTGGATGCAGGGAGAAACGCCGCCGCAGGCGCCAGCGCGGGAAACCCACGGGCAACCCGCCTTCACCGCCGGGGCACAGGCGTCACCGGCGCCGCTCCCGCCACCCCCGGCATCGGATCCCGCGGCGCCGCCCCCGCCGGCGGGGGCGCCGGCCGCCGCATCGGCGGAGATCGGGCCGGCGCCGGTGCTTCTCGAGACCCGTATCGGGACCCGCTGGATGCTCTACGCCGGCGTGGCGATCCTGGTCATCGGCGTGGGCCTGTTCATCCGCTACGCCTTCGCCAACCAGTGGATCACCGAGCCGATGCGGGTCGGCATCGGGGTGCTCGCCGGCGGACTGCTGATGCTGGCGGGCCGGCGGTTCGCGGCCCGCGGCCACGCGCGGTTCGGCACGACGGTCGTGGGCGGCGGCGTGGCGACCTGGTATCTGGCCGTCTACGCGGCCCTGAACCTGTACTACCTCGTGGGCGCCGCCACCGGGTTCGCGATGCTCACCGCGGTCACCGCATTCGCGGCGTTCCAGGCGGACCGGCTGCGCGCCCAGCCCCTCGGCATGATCGCGATCGGCGGCGGATTCGCCACCCCCTTCATCGTCGGCAGCGGCGCCAACGCGCAGGTCGTCCTGTTCGCCTATACCGCCCTGCTGATCGGCGCCGTCGTCTATCTGGCGCACCGGCGGGACTGGCCCGCCCTGAACCTCGCCGCCTTCGTGCTCACCGGACTGACGACCTGGCTGTGGCACATCCGCTTCTACCGGCCCGACGCCTACCTGCAGACGGAGCTGTTCTTCACGCTGTACGCCGGGCTGTTCCTCTGGGTGCTGTACCGGTCGCGCGCGTCGACCGGCCCGTATGCCGGCGCGATGCGGTGGGCGCTGTCGACCACGCCGCTCTGGTATCACGCCGCGTCGCTCACCCTCCTCGGCGACCACTGGCTCGCGTTCCTGGTCTATCTGATCGCGGTCACCGGAGCCGGCGTCGCCCTCGCCGCGCGCTGGGGAGCGATGTGGGTCCGGGTCGGGCTGTGGGTGGCGGTGGCCTGGCCGCTGCTGGGCTGGGGAGGCGCCGACCAGGACGGCTCGTGGCTGGTTCCCGCCGCCGTCACGTGGATAGCCGTCGCGAGCCTGCACCTCGCCGCCCAGATCGAGTTGCTGCGGCGAGAGGGCGGACCGCTGCATGCCGCCGACGTCCTCCTCGTGCCGCTCAACGGGTTCGGTCTGGCGTTCGGGCTGCAGGCGCTCCTCGAGCCGCACTATCCCGCCGCGACCGGGCTGGTGACGGTTCTCCTGGCGGCGGCCCATTGGGCGCTTGCGGCGGCGATGCGGCGGATCGACCCGCGCGCCGCGATGCACGTGCTGGCGCTGGCCGCGGCTCTCGCGGTGGCCGCGGTCGCCCTGGAGCTCGACGGCCCCTGGGGCGCGCTGGCGTGCGCGGCCGAGGCGGCGGGTCTGGCCTGGGTGGGCATCCGCGAGCGGCGCACGTGGATCCGCGCCGTCGCCGCCGGACTGCTCGCGGTGGCGACGCTGCAGACGTTCGCGGCGAACGCGGCGCCCCTGCCCGCCGTCCAGGCCGCCTTCCTCAATCGGCGCGCCCTCCTCGGCCTGTTCGTCGTCGGCGTGCTGGCGCTCGTCGCCTGGCTCCACCGGCGGGTCGACGGCCGGGATGTCCCCTACCGCGAGCCGGCGCTCGCCACCGCGGTGGTGGCCGCGAACGCGCTGCTGCTGTTCACGCTGTCGATGGAGATCAGCGCCTTCTGGGAGCTCCGGCGGGGCGTGGGGGGATTGGCGGAGAACGCGGAGCTGGCCAAGCAGATGATGCTGTCGGCGACCTGGGCCGCGTACGCCGCGGCGCTGACCGCCGCGGGCATCCGGCGGCGCTACGCCCCCGCCCGCTATCTCGCGATCGTGATCTTCGGCGCCACCGTGCTCAAGGTGTTCCTCGTCGACTTCTCGCAGCTCGACTCGATCTACCGCATCGCCAGCAGCGTGGTCCTCGGTCTGCTGCTGCTGGCCGCCTCGTACCTCTACCAGCGGCAGAACGACCGGTCGAACGGTGCGCCTGCGGCGACACCGGCACTGCCCACCGCACCCGCGGCGTCCCCAACGCCGGCTGCGCCCCCGACACTCGAGGCGCCGCAGCCGCCCGACGACTGACATCGCACACCCGAAGCGGCCGTGGCGACAGCCCGATCGATGAAGACCACCCTCGAGCTCCCCTATCTATGCCGCTTTCCGGCGGGCCAGCGCCCTCGCGTAGCGTCAACAGTACTTTTGTTAATATCTGTACGTTCTTGAGGAATGTGACGATGGATGCGTTGAGCATGGCGACGGTTCGGAAGGACCTCGCCGAGTTGATCGGCAGGGTTCAGTACCGCAAGGAAAGGATGATCATCACGCGGCACGACAAGCCGGTCGCGGCTCTGGTGCCGGTGGACGACGCGGCGCTCCTCGAGGCGCTGGAGGATCGCCTCGACCTCGTCGAGGCGCTGGAGGCCATCGGCGACTACGACGAGAACGGCGGCGTCAGCCTCGAGCGCCTCAAGGCGGAGCTCGATCGTTGACGTTTGAGGTCGAGTTCACGAGGCGAGCCGACCGAGACCTGCGCCAGATCGCCGACCGCGCCGTCAGGCGCCGGATCCTGGCGCGCGTCTCGAAGCTGGCCGCCGACCCCCGACCCCCCGAAGCCACCAGGCTCAGAGGGCGGCCCAAGGACATCTGGCGTATTCGCGTCGGCGATTGGCGCGTCCGCTACCAGGTGCGTGACCACGTGCTGCTGGTGCTGATTGTCGTGGTCGGGTTGCGGGGCGACGTCTACGAGCGGTTGACACGGCGCCTGCGATGAGACTCCGCGGTTCGGCTGGCGGGCGAGCCGGGGGTGCTCGGACGACCGCCGGCTTGCCGTACAATGGGACGACTCTTGGAAAGGAAGGTCCAGATGAAGCCTCTCTCTTGCGTCTCGCTGTTGGCGCTGGCGGTGTCGATCGGCGCGCCCGCCCTCTCGTCCGGACAGGAATGGGAGCCCCCGCGGCTCGCGAACGGGCACCCGGACATCAACGGCATGTGGAACAACGTCGGCTCGTCGCACGTGCCGCTGGAGCTGTCGGCGGACCTGGCGGGCCGGACGCTGACCGAGGAAGAGCGCCTCGAGCTGTTCACGGCGCGGTCGGACCGGGCGAAGGCGGTCGAGTGGGAGGGCCACGAGAACAGCCGCGGGGTCGGCGCCTACGCGAACTACTGGTTCGACTGGTTCTGGAAGGAGCCGGTGGCGGGCGAGGCTCCGGCCCTCGTCGTCCATCCCCCGGACGGCCAGGTCCCGGACCTGACCCCGAAGGCGCAGGACAGCGTGCGCTACTACCGCGATCACCTGCACGACCAGGCCGCGAACATGGAGTCGGGCGACCGCTGCCTGTCGCGGGGGGTCTTCGGCATGATGATGCCGACCGCCTACAACAACGGCAAGCTGTTCGTGCAGACCGAGGACCACATCCTCATCCACAGCGAGATGATTCACAACGCCCGCATCATTCCCATCGACGGGGGCTCCCACGTCTCCGCGAACATCACCCAGTGGGAGGGCAATCCCCGCGGCCGCTGGGAGGGCAACACCCTGGTCGTGGAGTCGACCAACTTCAAGGCGGTCGGCAACATGCGGGCGCCGGGATCGCGCGCGCCGCAGCACGAGGGCCGGCGCATGGTCGAGCGCTTCACCTTCGCGGACGAGAACACCCTCAACTACGAGCTCACGGTCGACGACCCCGAGACCTACGCCGAGCCGTGGACCGTCGCGTTCCCGTACAAGCGCGACAACGCCTACCAGCAGTTCGAGTACGCCTGCCACGAAGGCAACTGGGCGGTGCCCAACTCGCTGAGCGGGGCCCGGGTGCAGGAAGCCGACCCCACGGAGCAGTGACGATGCGCGACAAGCAGGAACAGCGAACGAGGAATCCGCGCCGTTCCACGGCGCGGATTCCGGCTGGATGGGTCGGGCGGCAGTCGGAGCCCACAGGCAACGATTTCCGGGCCATCGGACGGGCGGCGCTCGACGCGCTGCTCGTCCTCGGCCTGGCCGCGGCCGTCGGGGCGCCCGCGCTCGCGCAGGCGCCGTCCACCGACTGGACCAGCCAGAACCTCAACCTCGACAACAACCGGTTCGCCCCGCTGGACGAGATCGACGCCGGGAACGTCGGCCAACTCGTCGAGCGGTGGTCCTACGTGGTCGGACCGACCGACAACATCACCCAGGCCACGCCGCTGGTCGTCGACGGGGTGATGTACCTGCACTCGCGCTCGACGCTGTTCGCCCTCGACGCGGCGACGGGGGCCGAGCTGTGGACGGCGGCGCTCGACGCGGGGTCCCCGGGCGGCAGCCCGGTGCGCGGTCCCACGTTCGCGGGCGGCAACATCTACGCCTATCGCGGCGCCGACCTGTACGCGCGGGACGCGGGCACCGGCGACGCGGTGGAGACGTTCGGCAACGGGGGCGTGCTGCCGGTCGTCAGCAACGCGCTGCAGATGAAGTACCCCGACGATTATCCGCCGACCCTCGACCCGGTCCAGATCGGCTACCGCATCACCACTCCGCCCGCCCACCACGACGGCACGCTGTACGTGGCGGCGGCGCTGTCCGAGGGACACATCCCGGGCGGGCTGGTCATCGCCACCGACGCCGCCACCGGGGCCATCCGGTGGGTGTTCAACACGATTCCCCAGGGCCCCCAGGACGAGGGCTGGGAGATCGCGCGCGACACCTGGGGCTACGGCGCGCGGGCCGGCGGCGGCATCTGGACCCAGCCCGCGGTCGACCCCGACCTCGGCATGGTCTACGTCAACGCCGGCAACCCGTCTCCCGACTACGACGGGTCGGCGCGGGCCGGCATCAACCTGTTCAGCAACAGCACCGTCGCCCTCGACCTCGAGACCGGGGCGCTGCGCTGGTACTACCAGGCCGTGCACCACGACCTCTGGGACTGGGACCACGTGACGGGGCCGGTGCTGTTCGACGTGACGGGCGACGGCGGCGAGACCATCCGGGGGGTGGCCGCGGCCGGCAAGAACTGCCTCTTCTACATGTGGGACCGGGAGACCGGCGAGCCCCTGCACCCGATGGTGGAGACGGTGGTGCCGACCGAGACCGACGTCCCCGACGAGCAGGTCTGGCCGACCCAGCCGATTCCCTACAACGCGGCCGGGGTGCCGATGACCCCGCTCTGCGCCACCTTCGTGGAGGTCGACGACCCCGAGCTCGCGGCGCGGTCGAGCCAGCTCTACAGCCCCTACTGGATCAGCCGGGAAGTGATCGTCCCCCACGGCGGGTCGAGCTTCGGGGCCCCGTCGTTCAGCCCCGCCTCCGGCCTCGTCTACGTCACCGGCAAGAACGGGGCGATCGCGCTGGTCGTCAACCCCGTCGGCGACACCCTCGAGCCGGGGCCCGACTCGCGCGGGCACACCGAGAGCCTGTCGAGCCTCGACCGCCTCACCGAGGCGTTCCCGCCCGAGGTCACCGTCTCGGCCTACGATCCCGTCACCGGCGGGCAGGCGTGGCAGGCCATCCTGCCCGCGCTGAGCGCCATCGGGGCCAGCGGCAACGTGGTGACGGCCGGCAACCTCGTGTTCCAGGGAGTCGAGGACGGCGGGTTCTACGCCCTCGACGCAACGACCGGGGAGACCCTGCTCCGCTACGACGCCCCGCGGCCGATACGGGCGAGCCCGATGACCTACCAGATCGACGGCAAGCAGTACGTGACGGTCGTCGCGACCAACACTGTCGTGACCCTGGCCCTGCCGTAGCCGCGCGGCCAGAGCGGACGGAGCAATCCGGGGGCGTCAACCGAGGTTGGCGCTCCCGACCTTCCCTCCCCGGGCACGACCGCTGGCCTCGGAAACCGGCGCCCGGCCCGAAGCCCACCGCGCAGTCAGTCCAGATCCGCGATGACGGGAGCGTGGTCGGACGCGGTGTTGCCTTCCTTCTTCTTGCGGTAGTCGCGGTCGATCTCGACGCGGCGGACCCGGGAGGCCACGGCGGGGGTGCCGAGCAGGTGGTCGATGCGGAGCCCGAAACCGCGGTGGAAGGCGCCGCCCCGGTAGTCCCACCACGAGAACTTCTGCTCCTCCGGGTACAGGTGGCGGAACAGGTCGGTGAGCCCCAGGTCGAGAAGGGCCCGGTACCGGGATCGCTCCTCGACGGTGCAGAAGATCGAGCCGTCGGCAGCATCGCCCTGCCAGCAGTCGAGCGCCGCCGGCACGATGTTGAAGTCCCCGCCGATGACGAACGCGGCGTCCCGGTCCACCCCCGCGAGGTAGTCCCGCAGCGCGTCGAACCAGGCGAGCTTCAGGGGGAAGTCGGGATGATCGAGGGTCTTGCCGTTGGGGCAGTACACGGTGGCGAAGTGGAGGCCGGCGACCCCCACCCGCAGCAGGCGGGCCCCGTCGTCCTCCCGGCCCGGCAGCCCGCGGGTCTCCACCTCGGCCGGGGCGCGGCTGAGCACGGCCACGCCGTTCCAGCCTTTCTGGCCGTGGACGACGGCGTGGTAGCCGAGGGCCAGAAAATCGTCGTACGGGAACTCCTCGTCGCTCGTCTTGAGCTCCTGCAGGCCCACCACGTCGGGTTCGCGGCTCTTCAGCCAGTGCGCGATGAAGTCCATGCGGGCCCGCAGGCCGTTGACGTTCCAGGTCGCGATACGCATCGCCGTCAGTATCGCACTTCCACCACCGCCGCCCGCCGCCAGCGCCCGCGGCCCGCGCCGGATCGCGCGAGAGAGCCGTCACCTTGCGCGAGAGAGCCGTCACCTTGCGCGAGAGAGCCGTCACCTTGCGCGAGAGAGCCGTCACCTTGCGGGAGAGAGCCGTCACCTTGCGACTCGTGGCAAGCTTGACACGCGGGCCGCGTCATCGAATGATCCGGCCGGCGAGGCCGCACGGCCGCGCGGCCGGTCGCGCGGCCGACGCCGGCCCCCGGCCCGCCCCGGGTCGCGATGACGTTCGAGCTCCCGTCGGAGACGTCGGGGAGGAGACCGCATGAGTCGTTCGACGCCACGTGACCCGCCCCCGTCGCGCCCCTACCGCGGTCTCCTGGGGCGGTGCTCGCTCTTCGTCCCCGTGCTGGCCTTCGGCGCGTGGACGGCGGCCGGCGCCGCCGAGGGCGGGGCGGAGGGCGGCGAGGTGACGCCGTTCCTGCTGGCCATCGCCGCCATCCTGGTGGCCGCGAAGCTCGGGGGCGAGCTGATGGAGCGGCTTAGGACACTGACGGAAATTACCTTGCCGTGTGCCAAGCGCGCAAAACCGTAGAAACGGGCGGCGCCTGGATGCAGTTGGCAACTTTATATCGATCGCTGTCCTTAACCAGCCCGCGGTGCTGGGCGAGCTGCTCTTCGGCATCCTCCTGGGCAACATCGGCCTGACCGGCATCGAGGCCTTCGAAACGCTGAAGACCGCACCCTTCCTGGCCATCGCGGCCGAGATCGGGGTGATCCTGCTGCTGTTCCAGGTGGGGCTCGAGAGCAATCTCGACGAGCTGCTGGCGGTGGGTGCATCCGCCGTCGGCGTCGCGGTGGTCGGGGTCGTCGCGCCCATCGCCCTCGGCTATGCCGTGTCGTCCGTCTTCCTGCCCGATGCCGCGTGGTACGTGCACCTGTTTCTCGGGGCGACCCTCGCCGCGACGAGCGTCGGCATCACCGCCCGCGTGCTCAAGGACCTCGGGGTCATGGACGCCCGCGAGTCCAAGGTCATTCTCGGCGCCGCCGTCGTGGACGACGTCCTGGGCCTGATCGTGCTGGCGATCGTCCTCGGACTGGTGCAGGCGGCCGACGCGGGCGGCGCGCCGGACGTCTCGATCGCGCCGATCCTGGTGGTCGTGGCGAAGGCGGTGGGGTTCCTGGCCGGGGCGATCCTGGTCGGGCGGCTGGTCATGGTCCCGCTCATGCGGGTGGTCAGCATGGCCCGCTCTTCGTCGGCGCCGGTCGTTCTCGCCGTCGCCTACTGCTTCCTGATGGCGGCGCTGGCCGAGCTCGTGGGCCTGGCCGACATCGTCGGCGCCTTCGCCGCGGGGCTGGTGGTCGACGACGCGATCGCGCGGTTCTTCGGCAAGAAGAAGGAGCGGTACCGGATCGACGACTCGATCGCGCCCGTCAGCACCATCTTCGTGCCGGTGTTCTTCGTCTACATGGGCCTGCGCGTGGACCTGCGCGCGTTCGCGTCGCTCGACGTGCTGCTCTTCGCCGGCGCGCTGAGCGTCGCCGCGGTCGCCGGCAAGCAGGTCTGCTCGCTGGCCGTCTTCGAGAAGGGCCTCAACCGCTGGGCGGTCGGCATCGGCATGGTCCCCCGCGGCGAGGTGGGGCTGATCTTCGCGGGCGTCGGCGCCACCGCGATGGTCGCGGGCACGCCGGTCTTCAACGGCGAGACGTTCGCGGCGATCGTGGCCATGGTCATGCTGACGACGCTCGCGACCCCGCCGCTGCTGAAGGCGGTGTTCGCGGGACGGGCAGCGAGCGGCACGGGCTGAGCTCCCGTCGCCCGTTGACACGCCTTCCGCGTGCACGTAGCGTGTGTGCCCATGAGAGTTGGGACAGCGATCGATATGAAGTTGCCAACTGCGCGCATGCGCAGCCCGTCTCTTGCGGTTTCGCGCGCTTGGCATACGGCAAGGTAGTCTCCGTCAGCGTCCCTGCCTTGTCCATCGATGATCGGGTCGTGGCCGAGGCCGCGCCGCATCGCGAAGGCTCGAGGCACCACCCTGAACCGGATCGTCTGCGACCACCTGAACGAGATGACGCGCATCGATGACGGGGAGTCGATCGTTCGCCAGCTCGACGCGATGCGGTCCGAGCGCACCCATCGCTCGCCGGGTCCGTGGACCCGCGAAGCAGCGCTCGAGCGTTCGTGACCCGCGATGCCTGACGGAGCGTGGCGACCACGGCGGCCTCTGCGTCCGTTACCGCGGCCCGACCCCGCCGAGCGCCGGGTCGTCGACGGATGGGTGCGGGTCGCCGCCGGCGTGGTCGTGCTGCACGCCGGGCTGCTGCTGGCGCTGTGGGCCCGCCCGGGGTGGATCGCGCTCTGGATCTGGTACGCCGGGCCGATCGGCCTCGCCCTCGTCACGGCCGGGCTGCTGGCCGCGTCGCTGTGGTCGGCCCGCCGCTGGAAGCACGGCGTCAACCCCTGGCAACTGCTCGGCTACGCCGGGCTGATGACCGTCATCTTCACGCTGCCGGTCTACGACCCGTACCCGTCCTCGTACGACGACCGGCCGAGCCGCGTCGCGTTCCGGCTGCCCCTGGAAGGTCCGGTGACCGTCGCCTGGGGCGGACCCACGGCCGACGTCAACTACCACGTGTTCCTGCCCGACCAGCGATGGGCCTACGACCTGCTCGTCACCCGCGACGGGCGCACGTTCCGGACCGACGGGGTGGCCCTCGAAGACTATCTGGCCTACGGCCTTCCGGTGTACGCCCCGGCCGCGGGGACTGTGTTCTCGGCGCTGGACGGAGAGCCGGAGGTCGCGATCGGCGCGCCGCGGTGGGGGCTGGCAGGGGTCGGCAACCACGTGGGCATCGAGGTCGCCCCCGGTGAGTTCCTCTTCGTCGGCCACCTGCAGCCGGGCACCGTCACCGTCGGTGTGGGCGACCGGGTGGCGGCGGGACAGCTGCTGGGCCGCGTCGGCAACTCCGGCAACAGCAGCGAGCCCCACGTGCACCTGCACCTGCAGGATACGCCGGAACCCTGGTTCGGCGAGGGGATTCCGTTCCATTTCCACGGGTACCGGCACGGGGGCCGGCTCGTCGCGCGGGGGATGCCCCGCGGGGGCCGCGGAGAAGGCCGGTACCGGGCCGAGCGCATCGAGCACGCGGACACCGGGCCGGCCGCCGCTGCCCCGTGACGCGCGCGACGATGTCGGGGGTCCGCGCCCCGTGACGGCGGCGCCGGATCGCCCCCGGATCACGCGCTGGCGCGCCGTGAGGGCTGCGTCGGACCAACCGCCGACGCTGGTGACGACGGTGACGATTACCCGCCGAGGGCGCCGATCTCCCGGTAGAGGGCGGCCGAGGCGACGATGCCGTTGTGGAAGTTGCCCAGATCGAGCTTCTCGTTCGGAGCGTGGGCGTTCTCGTCGGGGAGGCCGACGCCGAAGAGGACCGCCGGCAGGCCGAGCACGTCCTGGAAGGTGGCCACGACCGGGATCGACCCGCCCTCGCGGTTGAACACCGGGGTCCGGCCGAACCCCGTCTCCATGGCCCGCCCGGCGGCGCGGACGAAGGGATTGTCGAAGTCGGTCATCCACGGCCTGCCGGTGTGCATGCGGGTGACGGTCAGCTCGACCGTCTTCGGCGCCACCTTCCGGGCGTAGGCCTCGAACAGCTCGCCGATCTTGTCCGGGTCCTGGTCGGGCACGAGCCGCATGCTCACCTTGGCCATCGCGGTGGCCGGGATCACCGTCTTGGCACCGTCGCCGGTGAAGCCCGCGAGCAGGCCGTTGACCTCGAACGTCGGCCGGCCCCACAGCCGCTCCAGGGTGGTGTACCCGGTCTCGCCGAACAGCTTCGGCGCGGCCAGCTCGGTGCGGTAGCGGCGTTCGTCGAACGGCAGCTTCGCGAACTCCGCCCGCTCGGCGTCGGAGAGGGCCCGGACGTCGTCGTAGAAGCCGGGTATCCGCACCCGGCCGCTGCGATCCTTCATCTGCGCGAGCATCTGCGCGAGGACGAAGCCGGGGTTGGCCACCGCGCCCCCGAAAGAGCCCGAGTGGAGGTCGGTGGCGGTGCCGCGCACGTCGATCTGGCAGTAGGTCAGCCCGCGCAGGCCGTAGCAGATCGACGGCACCCCGCGGTCGAACATCGGGGTGTCGGAGATCACGACGACGCTCGCGTCGAGCTCTTCCTTGTGCCCGCGGACGAAGCCGTCGAGGTGGGTGCTGCCGACCTCCTCCTCGCCCTCGAGGATCAGGCGGATGTTGACGGGCATCCCTCCGTCCTGCTTCAGGCAGGCCTCGATCGCCTTGAAGTGCATGAAGATCTGGCCCTTGTCGTCGACGGCGCCGCGGGCGTAGATCTCCCCCTGCCGCACCGTCGCCTCGAACGGCGGCGACTCCCACTGGTCGACGGGGTCGACCGGCTGGACGTCGTAGTGCCCGTAGAAGAGGATCGTCGGGGCGCCCTCGGCGTGCAGCCAGTCGCCGTAGACCACCGGGTTGCCGGGCGTGTCGATGGTGCGGACGTGCTCCAGGCCGATGCGCGTCAGCTCGGCCGCGGTCCACTCCGCGCACCGGGCCACGTCGGCGGCATGCGCCGGCAGCGCACTGACGCTGGGGATGGCGAGGTACTCGGTCAGCTCCCGAACGTAGCGGTCGCGGTTGGTGTTGATGAAGTCGGTGACGGCGTCGAAGGTCATGGCGTCTGTCTCAGGGGTTCCTCCATCGAGTCTACTACGACGTGCACGGTCCGACCTCCGCTTCGGACATGGCGGACGACCTTGTCCGCGAGGACGTCTATCGGAAGCACCACCGGGAGAACGAGGATGACGGGTTGACGCGCGGCGTGGCGTTCCCGTTCGTCAAGCGACTGCTGTCGTTTCCTGCCACCGGCCGCCGCCGTCGAGGCCCTCGGCGTGCCGGAGGCGGACGAGCTGCCGCTCGACGCTGTCGTTTCTTGCCACCGGCCGCCGCCGTTGAGGCTCGCCCGGGGCTATACTGCGGACCGCCGATGCGATCGTCCCCCGGCTCGCTCCGCTACCGATTCTCCGGTCACACCCTGTCCCCCGCCCGCAGGACGCTCGTCCGCGACGGCCGGGAGGTGCCGCTGATCCCGCGCTGCTTCGACCTGCTCGTCCTGCTTATCGAGCGGCGGAACGAAGCGGTGTCGAGGCATGAGATCCTCGACGCGGTCTGGAGCGACGTGGTGGTCACCGACGGTGCGTTGAGCCAGGCGGTCCGGACCCTCCGGCGCACGCTGGGCGACGATCCGCGCGCGCCGACCTTCATCCGTACGCTGCCGCGGCACGGCTACCGCTTCGTCTGCGACGACGTCGTCGAGGAGCCGGACGAGGGACCGGCGGAGCCCGCGCGGGCCGCCGCGGCGGAGCCCGTGCGGATTCCCACGGAACCCGACGCGAACGCCTCCTTCGACCAGGCCCTCGCGACGTTGCTCGACGACGACACCGACGACGCGAAAGGAGCGGACATCCGGCGGCGACAAGCGGCCGAGACCCTGCACCACCTGGGCACGGCGAAGGCTCTCGACCGGCTGAGCCGCGGAAAGAGGCCCGCGGTGGCCCGCGCGTACTTGCGCGAGACCCGCTGGGACGTGCCGGGTGCGGGGCCGGTCCCGCTGTTCGGACATCCGGGTTGGCTTGCCGCCGCGAGGATTCTGTTCCTGCTTCGCATCCGGCGCGTGGCCCGGCTGGCCCGGCACCGATGGATGGCCGCGGCCGCCGGTGGAGCGGCCGCCGGGGCGATCGCCGGTTTCCTCGGCGGCCTCGTCCTCCGCTTCGGACCCGCGTCGACGGCGGGCAACGGCGTGCTGACGATGCTGCCGCTTCTCGGACTGGCGACCGGCGGTGTCGCGGCGGCGGGGGTCGGGGCCGGTCTGGCCGCCGCGGAAGCCGCCTTTCGCGCGCGGCGGCGGCTGGCCCTCGCCGCGGCCGGGGCGTCGAGCGGTCTGGCCGTCGGCGCGATCGCCCACCTCCTGGGACGCCTCGTGCTCGAGGGTCTCTTCGGTCGCGATCTCTCGCCGCTGACCGGCGCCGTGGAAGGCCTGGTCCTCGGCGGAGCGGTCGGGCTGGGGTACGGGCTGGCCACGTCGACCGCGGAGGGCGGCATGGCCACCCCACGGGGGCTCGCCCGGGTCCGCGTCGCTCTCCTGACGGGGCTCGCCTGCGCGCTGGCCGCCGGGATGCTCGGTTGGAGCGGCCGGTTCCTGGGGGCGATGAGCCTCGATTTCATGGCGCGGAGCTTCCCCGGCTCGCAGGTCGGCCTCGCGCCCCTGGCCCGCCTCCTTGGCGAGCAGGAGCCGGGCGTCGTGACCCGGGTCGCGATCAGCGTCTTCGAGGGCCTGATGTTCGGCTCGGGCCTGGCCGCCGGGCTGACCCGGAGGCCCCGCTGAGCCCGGAGAGCATCGCCCGCGGCTCCGCCGCCGCCTCGCGGCCCCAACCAACCCTGCTTGCGAATCTGCACCGTTCGACCGCGCAGATTCCCCTGGCGCTTGCGCCGCAGAAGTTTCCCGCCAGCGAAACTTCCAACGCGACCGAAGGTCGCGCGGTCGCTTTTCACGGGAATATCACCGAACCCTCACTTCTCGCTCATGTCTCGGGGCGGCCTTCTGGCGATACTGCCCCGAGCGAATCCGATAGCGGCCCTGCCGCCGACAAGGAGCGAGAACGATGGCATTGCGACTTCCCCTTCGGCCCTCCCCCCAATCCGCGTGGGCCGTCGCCCACGAGCGCGCGGCCCTTCCCAGGGGAGCGAGGCCGCGGGAGCGACCCGCCCTGGGCTCGGCGCGGCCGGAGCTCGTGCAGGAGCCGGCATGAGGATCAAAGATGATCTCTACGACACGCGCCACGTCGTCTTCCGCACGCGCGGCATGAGCGCCGGGGAGCTGGAGTCCGGCTACTGGCGGGCCTACCGCGACTTCTACCGCCGGGGCGCGATCCTGCGCGGCGCGTCGAGCAAGGACCATCCCGTCGCCGCGTTGCGCCACTTCGCCTACGCCGCCGGGTGGAAGAAGCTCGAGCCGCTCCGGGACCGGGTCATCCGCACCCGGCAGGTGCTGCGCATGCGCCCCGCTCTGGAGCAGATCCTGCGCGGCTTCGGCCGGCAGGCGGAGCAGATCGCGGCGCGACCGCGCGACCTGCGGTCGCGTTGGGAGTTTCGCTGGCGCGAAACTCCTACGGCGCAGCCCCCGGACAGCGGTGACGCCGGCGGACCGCGGGAGCCGGCGACCGTCCGGCGTGAGGCGGCGTGACATGGATCGAACGGCAAAAGGCGGCCTGCACGTGGGCCTCATCATGGACGGCAACGGCCGCTGGGCCCGCGCGCGCGAGCTCCCGCGCACGGAGGGACACCGCCGGGGGGCCGAAGCCGTGCGTCGCGCGGTGGAGGCGGCGCCCGGGCTCGGCATCACGACGCTGACGCTCTACGCCTTCTCCGCCGACAACTGGCGGCGGCCGGCGGTCGAGGTGTCGACGCTGATGCGGTTGCTGGAGTCCTTTCTCGTCCGCGAGCGCATGCACTGTCGCCGGCGCGGCGTGCGGCTCGCACTGATCGGTCGGCGAGACCGCTTGTCGCCCGCCCTGATTCGCGCGATCGAGGAGACGGAGCGCGCGACGCGCGACGGCCCCCGGCTCTACCTGCGGTTGGCCGTGGACTACTCGGCACGCTCCGCGATCCTCGCCGCGGCCGGCACGCTGAGACCGGACGAACGCTGCGACGAGAACGGCTTCCTGCGGCGGGTCAACCGCGCGTGCCACTCCGATCCGGAAACACCGCCGGTCGACCTGGTGATCCGCACGAGCGGCGAGCAACGCCTGAGCGACTTCCTGCTGTTCGAGTCGGCCTACGCGGAGTTCCTGTTCATCGAAACGTTGTGGCCGGACTTCGACGGCGAGGATCTGCGCCGGGCCGTCGAGGCCTTTCGTCGCCGCGAGCGCCGCTACGGGGGGCTGACCCCGGACAAGGCGATCCGAGCGAATCGACCCCGGCGGGATATCGGCGTGGGCAACGCCCCTCTGGGTTCCGATGATCCAGAATCAATCAGTCATGTGCATTCCCGCATGAGCCTGGACACTTGCTGAGCATGATGAGGTGTCAAGGCAGGGTGAGTCGCATGATTCTCGCAACTCATTCATGGATTCTGGCAACAGCCCCCATCACGCTTCGAGAAGGGCTGACCTCGGATGTCCGCCGTGGCGCATGGTGCCGTCCCCCCGGCACCGGCTCGCAGTCTGCGGTCGAGGGGCTGGCCGGAGCGGGCCACCGCGTAAGCGGCGGTCTTACATCGCTTCGAGCATTTCCGGCGGAATCGGACACGATTTACGGCAGGCAACGCCGAAGTAGTAGAGCGGTTGGCCGTCGATCGACAGCCGGTGCCGGTACCGTTCCATGTGATAGATGTCGAGGTATTCGCTCAGGATCAACGTCTTGATGAATACGGAAAATCCGCTCGTGTCGCGGTCGTCAAGGAACGTCTCCTTGATGTTGAACGCGACCCAGCCGCCATCGTCAACAAGGTTGAACGCTTCGGCGAACACACGTACGGGAATGTCGCCGAAGCCGAGCGCCGCCACCGAGATCAGACAATTGAACCGCCAGTTGGCCAAGTGCTCATGCTGAGCAGTGCTCATCCTCGACATGTCCATCACGTGGAAGTCGTCGTAGACGCCGGGTCGATCACGCCCCACCGCCATGGCAGCCGGGGCTGAAATATCCACGCCGACGATGCGAGCGACGCCGAGCTTCTGTAACTCCGAACCGACCATGCCGTTGCCCGCGCCGAGGTCGAGGACGCGCAATTCGTTGAAGAGCCACGGTTCCTCGACCATTGCATGGTGCAGGATAGCCACGACCTTCTCGGGTGAATGGCATTTCAAGCGATCGTAGAAAAGCTGTTCATACAAGCCCTGGTGTGCGTAGATCGCGTCGTAATTGTGGAAGCGGATCTGAGTTTCCACACCGCCCGCGTCGACGAGCGTGAAGTAGGTCTCGTCTTGCGAGAGGCCGTTCGTGTCGGACGCCGGAAAGCGGATGTTGTGTCGTTTTGTAGGCATGTGTATTCGGAACGAGCCGATGGCCAGGAACACCGCTCGGGACTGAATGACCCCGTCCTATGGAACCAATTCCAGTTCAGGCAGGGCGAACACGAACAGGACGCTCCCCACGCTCGGGCGCAGCTCGGGGGTCATGCGCAGGTTGGTGCCGCCGCCGACGCCGGTGTTGACGGCCACGTACTGGCGTCCGTCCACCGCGTAGGTGATGGGAAAGCCGACGACCGGCGAACCGAGGTTGATCTCCCACAGCACCGCGCCGGTCTCCTGGTCGAGGGCGCGGAACCGGCCGTTGAGGTCGCCGCCGAAGACGAGCCCGCCGCCCGTCGCCATGACCGACATGGTGGCCGCGCGCTGCTCGTGGAGCCACGCCGTCCTCCCCGACTCGGCCGACACCGCGTGGATGGTGCCTAGCTGGTCCTCGCCGGGGGTGATCTGGTGCCGGGCCGCGAGGGCGTATATCTCCAGGCCCCCCTGCCCGCCCGCGGTCAGCGCCCGCGCCCGCTCGCTGCGGACGTCGTCGGTGGCGAGCATCCGCGCGCAGGTGTTGCGCAGCGGCATGTACATGGTGTTCGTCAGGGGGCTGTAGGCGCCCGCCTCCCAGTCCTTGCCGCCGGCCCAGGTGGGGCACGCGAGCACTTCCTGGCCGAGCGCGGTGAAGGTGACCTCGGCGTTCCCGGTCACCGCGCCCGTCGCCCCGTCGATGTCGTTGATCACGTTCTGCGAGACGGTGGGGGTCGCCCACAGGAACTCGCCGGTCTCGCGGTCGAGGGTGTAGACGACGCCGGTCTTGCCGGGCACCCCGGTCACCACCTTGCGCACCTCGCCCGGCCGGATCCGCGGGTTGATCCAGCTCACGGCGTCCGCGTCGGGGGCGACGGCGGTGTCGACGAGGAGGCGCTCGAAGGGATGGTCGAGGTCCCAGTGGTCGTTCAGGTGCTGGTAGTACCAGCGGATCTCGCCGGTCTCGACATCGAGGGCGAGGGTGGAGTTGTGGTACAGGTGGATGTTCTCGACGCCGCCGAGCAGGAACTTCGGGGCCGGCGAGGTGACCGAGGTGCCCTGGAAGATCAGCCGCAGCTCGGGGTCGTAGCTCGCGGGCATCCACGAGCCGACGTGCACCCGCCGCTCGTAGGGCACGCCGCCCCACGTCTCGTCGCCCGGCTCGCCCGGCGCCGGCACCGTCCGCCGCCGCCACAGCTCCGCGCCGGTGCGGGCGTCGTGGGCCAGGATGACGCACGACTCGGGTCCCCCGCGGGGCCGGCAGCTTCGGCCGGAGATGACCCGGCCATCGGCGATGATCGGCCCCGAGCTGTGCCCGGCCGGGATCTCCCGGTAGTCGAAGATCTCGGTCTCCCAGACGATGTCCCCGGTCTCGACGTCGAGCGCGTAGGCGTAGTCGTCGTCGCTGATGTTGATGATCTGCCGGTCGTAGATGGCGATGTTCCGCATGCTGCGGGCATTGCCGCCCACGAACTCGTAGACGTCCTCGGGCAGGTTGCGGCGGTACTCCCAGACGAGGTCGCCGGACGTGGCGTCGAGGGCCTGGATGATGTCGCTGACCGTCGGCATGTACACGACGCCGCCGTAGGCGAGGGGGGTGACCTCCTGGGTGCCGGCGGGCAGGGCGCGCGACCACGCCATCTGCAGCTCGCCCACGTTGTCGCGGTCCACCTGGTCGAGGGGGCTGTAGCCCCAGCCGTCGAGGGTGCGGCGCCACATCGGCCAGTCCGCCGGGTCGGGGTTCTGGAGCATCGCGTCGGTGACCGGCACGAACTCGCGGGCGGGCTGCGCGTGCGCGGTGACCGCACCCGCGGCGAAGGATGCCACCGCGGCGGCGGCCAGCAGGGCCGAGGGGGAGAGACGCGGTTGCGACATCTGAGGACTCCTGATCCGTATGCGTGAACGGGACCGGCACCGGCGGCGCCAGCCGGGTGCCCACCAGTTTACCGGTCGCAGGCCACGTACGCGTCGGGAACCGCCTGCCCGCCAGCCCGTAGCGGCGGCCGAGCGTCACGACGCCGACGGCGCGGCGACCGCTCTATCGATCGGCTCGGATACTGTACTTCGAACGGCCGCCCGGCGGCGACGGGCTCGGCCGCGGGCGGCTCGGCGCGTCGCCACATGGCCGGTAGGTCTGGTCGGGCCGGCAAGCGGAGCCGGAGGCGACGCTTCCGGGCCAGGAAGGCTAGGATGGAGTGATGCCGATCGACGCGCCGCGCCTGTGGCAACAGGTCGCGCTCGGCGAGGACACGGATCTCGAGCTGAAGGAAGCTCGGTTCCAGGGCGACCGGGTGTCGGGTCCCCGCCGCGAGGACCTCGCCGACGAGCTCGCGGCGTTCGCCAACGCCCGCGGCGGCCGGCTCGTTCTGGGCGTGTCGGACGACCGGCAGCCGCAGTCGCTGGATCCGGCGCAACTGGATGCGCTGGCGAGCCTCGTGACCGAGATCTGCTCGGACACCGTCAAGCCGCCGCTTGACTTCAGTGTGTTCCGGGTGCAGGCGCCGGGGCCGGGGCCGGGCGGTGCGCTGGTCGTAGAGATACCGGAGAGCGCGACCGTACATCGGTTGCCCGGCGGGTATTTTCGCCGGCGGGGAGACACGAAGCGCCAGATGGACCCGGCGGAAATCCACCGGCTGTCGCAGGCGCGCGGGCAGTCCGACGCCGCGGCCACCGACACGCGGGTCGTCCGCAACTCCGGGATCAACAGCCTGCAGCCGGCGCTGTGGCGGCAGTACGCGAGCTCGCGGGCGGATGAAACGGCCGAGATCACGTTGTCGAAGCTGAAGTTCCTCAAGGACGACCGGCACGGTGCGCTTCGGGCCACGGTCGGCGGCGTGCTGCTGGCCGCGGAGGACCCTCGCACGTGGCTGCCGAACGCCTGGATCCAGGCGGTGTGCTACCGCGGCGACCGGATGGACGCCGGCCGGCAGATCGACGCGCGGAACATTGCAGGCCCGCTCGACCGGCAGATACGGGAGGCGATGCACTTCGTGGTCCGCAATCGGCGCGTGGCCGCGTACAAGGACCCGGCGCGCACGGACGTGCCGCAGTTCAGCGAACGCGCGGTCTTCGAGGCGGTGGTCAACGCCGTGGTGCATCGCAACTACGCGGTGTCGGGGTCGCGGATACGCCTGTTCATGTTCGACGATCGGCTGGAGCTGTATTCACCCGGCGGGCTGTGCAACTCCATGACCACCGACGACCTGCGCACCAGCCAGTTCACGCGCAACGAGCTGCTGGCGTCCCGGCTGGGACAGTGCCCGATCGGCGACGTGCCCGGCTCCGGCGGGCGGCAGTACTTCATCGAACGGCGCGGCGAAGGCATCGGCGTCATTCAGGACGAGACTTTCGCGCTCGCCGGCGAGCGACCGGCCTTCGCGTTGATCGGCGACCGGGAGCTCAGAGTCGTCCTGCCCGCAGCCACTCCGCCGCTGGCGGAAGGGGTCGCGGCCCGCGTCACGGTTCGACACGCCGACACCGGTCAGCCCCTGCCGGGTGTGAACGTGCTGATGCTCTATCCCAACAAGACGTATCGGGAGGCGAGCACCGACGCCTTCGGGCGCGCCGAGTTCGTGCTCTACGCGAAGTTGCCGATGACCGTGCTGTGCGCCGCGAAGGGATTCATGGCGCACGTGGCGCGCGGCCATCAGCCCGACCGGTCCCTCGACGTTCACATGCGGCCGGCGCCGGACGGCGGCTCGATGATCATCGCCAATCGCACCGGACACCTGCCGGACATCAAGGGGCGGCTGAATCCGATCCTCGATACGCTGGATCGCACGTATCTCTACGCGGAAAACACAGCCATCAACGACGGCCTCACCCAACCGGTACGCTTCGCGCTGAACGAACCGGTCCGCCTGACCGACTCGCTGGGGGCCGGCGCCACGTTGTGGTTTCGCGAAATGGCGGGAGGCTCGTGCGTGTTCGACTACAGATACACCTCTTTGATCTCGTGAGTGTGAATGCGGGTCTGGCGCACCCGATCGTCTTGCCGGCCGGCCGTCGGCGATCGTCGGCCCCGAGCTGTGCCCGGTGGGGATCTCCCGGTACGCATGCTGCGGGCATCACCGCCCACATGCTCGTAGACTTCTCAGCGCCACGCGAGCCGGGATGCGTGCTGCCGTGCGGAAGGAGGAACGAGGATGGCGCTCAGTCCGGAACTGGTCGGTTTCGTCAGGGAGGGTCTCGTCCGAGGGCTCCCGCGGGAGCAGATCGCGGACATCCTGACCCGCGCGGGGTGGCCGGCGGACCAGGTCGGGCGGGCCCTGGCGGGATTCGCCGACGTCGAGTCCCCGATCCCGGTCCCGCGGCCGGCCGTCTCGACCCGGCCGCGCGAGGCGTTCCTGTACGTCGTGATGTTCATGGCGCTGTTCGTCAGCGCCTTCAACCTGGGGGCGGTGCTGTTCAGGCTGACCGATCTCGCGCTGCCCGACCCCGCCGGCATGCCCCCGGAGGTGATCCGCGAGCTGCTCCGACTGTCGGTGTCGGCGCTCGTGGTGGCGAGTCCGGTGTTCGCCTTCGTCACCCGGGTCATCCGCCGCGGCGTCGAGACCCAGCCCAGCTCGCGCGGGTCGCGCATCCGCCTGCAGCTCACCTACCTGACGCTCTTCGTCGCTTCCTGCGTTCTGGTGGGCGCCGTCACCGCCCTCGTCTACAGCTTTCTCGGCGGCCAGCTGACGGCGCGCTTCGTGCTGAAGTCTCTGACGGTGACCGCGATCGCCGGCGGGGCTTTCGGCTACTACCTCCGGGATCTGCGCGAGGCGGAGCGGGACCCCGGGGAAGCGCGGGCGCCGCGCGGGCGCGACCCCCTTCCGGCTCTCGGTGCCGTGGCGGTGACGGTGGCGGTGGTCGGGGGCCTGGTGGCGCTCGGCTCGCCGGCGGGCCAGCGCCTCGAGCGCCTGGACGCACGGCGCGCGCAGGACCTCGACGCCATCTCGCAGGCCATCGACCGCTATGAGGCAACGCGCGAGCGGCTCCCCGAGACGCTCGACGAGCTGCAGCGCGGCTCCGACGTGCAGGTCGGCATCACCGATCCGGTGACGCGCGAGCCGTACGGCTACGAGGCCGGGGAAGGCACGGCCTACGAGCTGTGCGCCACCTTCGAGCTGGCCACCACGGAGCGCGAGCTCCGCCGTGGGCGGCCGTTCTCGCGGCACGAGGCGGGCCGCCACTGCTTCCCCCTGCGGGCCGAGACGGACCGCGGCCGGTGACGGCCTGCGCGGGGTCACGCTCGTCGCCGCCCCGGTCTACTCCTCCCGGCGGCGCCGGCGTCCCTCGCGCGCAGGTCGGCGTCGTTCACACGCGCCAAGGCTCTGGCGCTCCCCTGCCCCGGGCGCCGGGGTCAAGCGGGAGCGGCGTGATTCCGAGGTCCGGGCAGAGCACACGGCTGCCCGAGGAGAGATGAGCACCGTGGTGTCCAGCCGCTCGCGATGGGGCCGCATCCTGCTCCCGGTCCTGTTCTGCCTCGCGTCCGTTACCGGGGGCCGCGCGCAGCCGGCCAGGACGCAAGGGTGGGTACTCGGTCTGGGCTCCGGCGCGGCGGCCGTTTCCTTCGAGAGCGACCCGGGCGACGGAGGGGCACTCGTGGACCTCCGAGTCGGCTATGGCCTCAACCGGATCGTCACCCCGTACCTGGGCGGGGCGTACGCGGACATCAGGAGCCGCGGGCTCGAGGCATTCGACAGAGTGACCTTCGCCCACGTGGACCTCGGGGTGAGGCTGCACCTGGCCGGTGGCCCCCGCCGGTGGGTCCCCTATGGCGATCTCGCGCTCACCTTCTGGCAGGTGAGCGACATCGTCAAGAACAGCGAGGAGACTGCCGCCGACTTCACGAGCGTGCCGACGTTCAGCGCCGGGGGCGGACTCGCCATCTACCTGTCCGAGTCGTGGGCCCTCGATGTGAACGTCAAGGCGGCCAGGGGGACGTTCCGGGATGTCCCCGCAGGCCACATCGCGGCTGGCGGGACGAGCGGACACTCGGGCGCCCTGCTCCAGCTCGACGCCGCGTCGGCCCGTCTCGGCGTCGGCGTCTCGTGGTGGCCGTAGAAGCGTCTTGATCCGGGGTGAACGAACTATCGGCCGCCAAGTACGAATGGACCTGCAGAAATGCCGCGACAACGTCTTCCCCTCGCCGACCAGGAGCTCGAGATCCCTGCCAGCCGTCCAACCTTGACGGCACCACCCTCGCGGGCCGCTGTCGTCTTCACGGTCCGCAGCCTTCTGCCGGTCAGCGAGGAGGTGCTGGACGGGGAATACTCGTGGCCGGTTGCAGGTCTACAAGAGAGTCATCAAGTCGAGACCACCGGGGAGCGGAGCCTCGAGCGCGTGCGCAGAGCGTCGCCGTCGGATGCAGCGGTAGAAGATGCCGCGCGGCGGAGCTATGATGGCAGCAGGGCATCAGGAATCGCGTGGAGGAGAAGACCATGACCCAGCCGATTCGTCCGTTTCCGCGAGGTGGCTCGGGGCTCGCACGCAGACTTCCGCGGCGCGTCTTCCTGGAGCAGGCGCTACGGGCGGGGGCGGTCGGCGCCGCCGCCCTGTGGACGCCGGGCGTGCTCGCCGACGAGCTGACGGCGACGGCGAGCAGCCAGTCCCTCGAAGGGCCGTTCTACCCGGACGTGATGCCCCTCGACACCGACAACGACCTGCTCATCGTCAACGACTCGATCACGCCGGCGGTCGGCGAGATCACGCATCTCTACGGCACCGTCACCACCCGGGCGGGGACCCCGCTGCGCAACGCGTTCGTCGAGATCTGGCAGTGCGACGCGAACCAGAACTACCGGCACAGCAACGGCCTCCACGAGGACCTGGAGCCCGACGCGAACTTCCAGGGGTACGGCCGCTTCCTCACCAATGTGAAGGGCGAGTACTACTTCCGCACCATCAAGCCGGTGCCGTACATCGTCGGCAACACATTCCGCACCCCGCACATCCACTTCGGGGTCAGCCGGCACGGGGAGCGGATCTTCACCTCGCAGATGCTGATCAACGGACACCCCGACAACGCCCGGGACCGGCTGACGCAGCGCATCGAGGATCCGGTGGCGAAGGAGACGATTCTCGTCGACTTCGACCCGCTGCCCGGGTCGAAGATCGGCGAGCTGACCGCCCACTTCGACATCGTGCTCGGCCAGACGGTGGAGGAGCTGGAGGACGGGTCTCTCGGCTGGGGCCTCGGCCGGGCGTAGACGGCCTGATCGCCGCGCACGGGAACCGCTCGCGGGGGAGGGTTCGACGATGCAATCAAGGGCGCTGACGTTCGGAACGGCGGCGGCGTTGGCGGCGGCGCTGGGGCTGACCGGTTGCGCCGCGGGGGATCGGGAGCAGGGAGGCGGCCCGCCCGGGGCGGCCGGGGACGACGGCGGCGCGTTGCGCGGGCTGCCGGCCTTCCGCGCCCTCGATACGGACGAGGACGGCGCGATCTCGGCCGGCGAGATCGACGCGGCCGCGGAATCGCTCGCTTCGCTCGACGCCGACGGCGACGGACGACTTTCGGGGGGCGAGCTGCGGCCCCCCCGCCCGGGCGGCTCGATCGGCGGTCCGGCGCGGACCCCGCCGGAGGCGACGGCCGCGTTCATGACGATGGACGCCGACGGGAACGGCGCGCTCGAGGGCGCGGAGCTGTCGTCGCCGTTCCAGAGCCTGCTGGCGCGCGCCGACGCCGACGGGGACGGCGCGGCCTCGGAAGCGGAGATCCTGGCGCTGATGACCGCGGAAGCCGGCGGTCCCGGCGATTCGGAGCAAGCCGAAACGGAGGGGCGCGAAGCGACGCCGCCGGGAGCCGGGGGCGGCCGCGAGCCGCCGACGGCGCCCATGCCCTTCATGGCTGCGCTCGACCCGGACCAGGACGGCACGGTCTCCGAGGCGGAGATCCGATCGGCCGCGCAGTCGCTGCGCGCGCTCGACGCCGACGGCGACGGCCGGCTCGTGGCCGACGAGCTCCTGCCCCCTGCGAGCGGCGACTAGAACGGCGGCGGCCGGCAGGAGCGATACGGCGGGGGCGCCGCCCGCCCTCGGCGACGTAGAGTTCCTGCCCCCTGCGACCAGCGATTCGAACGGCGGTGACCGGCAGGAGTGAGGCGGCGGGGGCGCCGCCCGTCCCCGGCGCCGTAACGGTCAAGGACGCTGACGGAAACTACCCTGCCTTGTGCCAAGCGCGCCAAGCCGGAGAAGACAGCCTCCGCCTGGGTGCAGTTGGCAACCTCATATCGATCACTGTCCTTGCCCAGCACCGGCAACGCCTGCGCTCCGCCCTCCTCGGCCTGCTCGAACCGTTCGTCCGTCGCGGCGCGCAGCGCTTCCGTCCTCGGATGCGCTATGATGCGTCCTGGCTACCGGTGACATGTGAAGAGAGCCCCCTGGTGAAGCTGGAGGCAAGCCGAGACACGATGCGACAGACGGGACCGCTAGTGGCCGCCCTCGCGGCGACCCTCGCGCTGGGAACGGCGGAGCCCGCGGCGCAGCGGGCGTCGGAGCGGCGGGTGGCCAACCCGGGCGAGACGCAGTTCGAGGACCAGCTGCTGCGGCCGGGGGGCGGCCCCGTGGTGCCGATCTTCGAGGGGTGGTACCGGAACCCCGACGGCACCTTCGAGCTGTCGTTCGGCTACTTCAGCGTGAACACCGAGGAGACGCTGGAGATCCCTCTGGGGCCCGACAACTTCATCGAGCCGGCCGAGCTCGACGGGGGCCAGCCGACCCGGTTCGAGCCCGTCCCCGAGAGCGACCGGCGCCACTGGGGGGCGTTCACGGTAACGGTGCCGGCCGACTTCGGCGACCGCGACGTGGTGTGGACGCTGCACGCGCGGGGGCAGACGCTCTCGGTGCCGGGAAGGCTGACCAGCCCCGCGTACGAGCTGGCGGGCTGGGAGTTTCCGGGCCGGTCGAGCATGTCGCCGCTGCTGCGTTGGGCGCAGGAGGGGCCGGCGGGGCGCGGACCGCGGGGGATTGTCGGCGAGGCACGGCAGGCAAAGGTGGGGGTACCGCTCGATCTCGGCGCGTGGGTGGCCCGCGACGCGGGGGCGGGCGGGGACGAGCGTCCGATCAACATCAAGTGGTTCAAGCACCAGGGGCCCGGCGACGTCGCGTTCGCGGAGCGGACGGCCAGCGTCGAGTGGGACGCCTGGGCGCAGGAGGGCGGGGCGAGGGTGACCACGACCGTGACCTTCTCCGAGCCCGGCGAGTACCTGCTGCGGTTGCTCACGTTCAACGTGATCCGGGAGTTCGAGTTCCAGTGCTGCTGGACCAACGGGTTCGTGCCGGTCACGGTCGCTCCGTGAGCGTCGATCGGGAGTTCGAGCTCCAGTGTTGCCGGAGCAACGGGTTCGTGCCGGTCGCGGTCGCTCCGTGAGCGTCGATCGGGAGTTCGAGTTCCAGTGTTGCCGGAGCAACGGGTTCGTGCCGGTCGCTCCGCGAGCGTCGATCGGGACCGGCTGAGAGACCGGCCGGGGGAGAGGAAGAACATGGCCAAGGCGGACAGGTTCGTTGGCGGGCGTCGGAACCGGGCGGCGCGTGGCGAGAGCCAGGCTGGGAGGTTCCATCCCGGACTGCCGGCGGCCGTCGCGGGACTCGCCGCCGCGCTGCTGCTGGCGGGTGCGGGCGGGGCCCTGGCGCAGAGCGGCGTCGCTGAAGCACCCGAGGCGGCCGACGCGGCGCCCACGTTCAGCCGGGACGTCGCACCGATCCTGCAGCGGTCGTGTCAGCACTGTCACCAGCCCACGGGCATCGCGCCGATGTCGCTGCTGAACTATCGCGAGGCGCGCCCCTGGGCGCGCAGCATCCGCGATCGGGTGGAGCGGCGCCTGATGCCCCCCTGGCACCTCGACACGACGGTGGGCATCCAGCACTACAAGAACGACATCTCGCTGACGCCGGACGAGATCGACACCGTCGTCCGGTGGGCGGACGCCGGCGCGCCCGAGGGCGACCCGGCGGATCTGCCCGAGCCGCTCGAGTTCCCCCGCGCCGACGCCTGGGAGGTCGGGGCGATGCTGGGCCGGCCGCCCGACTTCGTCGTCCGCTCGACGCCCTACCACGTGGTCGCCAACGGACAGGACCAGTGGTGGAACCCGGAGATCGAGTTCGAGGGCTTCGACACGCCGCGCTACATCCGCGCGGCCGAGTTCAAGCCGTCCTACCCCATCGGCATCAGGGTCACCCATCACGGGCACGCCAGCCTGCGGAGCATTGAGGCGGCCGAGGGCGAGCAGCCGGCGCGGACGCATCTGGTCGGCATGGGCATCGGCAAGCGGTGGGACCTGCTGCCCGAGGGGGTCGGCAAGCTGCTGCCGCCGGGACCCGCCACGCTGCGCTTCAGCCTCCACTACTTCCCGGTGGGCGAGGAGGTGACGGAGGTCGCCGAGGTCGGCGTGTGGCTCTATCCCGAGGGCGAGGCGCCGGACAAGGTGACGGCGGGCGAGCGGCAGTTCTACGTCGACGGCACCCACCGCGAGCGGCTACGGGCCAGCGACATCCTCATTCCGCCGCACGGGCACCTGGTGCTCGAGGACCAGTACGTCATGGACCGGCCGGCCCTGCTCCAGAGCTTCCGGCCCCACATGCACATGCGGGGCACCGAGATGTCCATGACCGCGCTCTACCCCGACGGCCGCCGCGAGCTGCTCAGCAACGTCAACCGCTATGACCACAACTGGCAGATCGCCTACATCTACGACGACGACGCGCAGCCGCTGCTGCCGAAGGGCACGGTGCTGATGCTGCGCGCAAAGTGGGACAACACCGCCGCGAACCGCATCAACCCCGATCCGGACCAGTGGGTGGTGTTCGGCGCGCGGGGCGTCGACGAGATGTCCCACGCCTGGATCGGCATCACCTATCTGGACGACGCCGAATACGAGGAGATGGCGGCGGCCCGCGCGGGGACGGCGGCCGAGGCAACCGGGGTACGGGGCGCAGTAGCCCGGAAAGCGTCGTCTGCGGCTTCGATCACCGATTGCCGCCCAGCCGTGCCGGGAAACTGCGCCGCTTCTACGGCGCAGTTTCCCGGGGTACCCCGCAGGCTCCTGAGCCGAATCTACCTCGGAACCCACTTCTGCAGGCAGCCGCCGGACGGGCTGACGTCGCACCCGCTGGTCAGGCCGGCGAAGATGTTGCCCGCCTCGTCGGCCGCCATTCCTTCCGGGCGCGTGCCCGGGATGAAGTGATCGAGCGAGCCGTCCTTCGCGCTGCCGATCCGGACGCCGACCTGCCAGCCCGGATTGCGGGGCGAGCGCCCGCCGCCGTCGGGAGCGACGGGCGGCCCCGCGATCGTCGCGCCCGACTCGGAGTCGGCCACGATCAGCGTGTCGTCGGCCAGGATGGTGATGCCGCTGGGCCGGCCGAAATGCCGCCATTCGTCGACGAAGTTCAGGTCCTGGTCGAGGATCTGGACGCGGTTGTTCGACCGGTCGGCGACGAACAGCCGTCCCTGGGAGTCGAACGCCAGCGCATGCGCTCCCATGAACTCGCCCGGACCCAACCCGAGCCGCCCGACCGCCCGCACGAACTCGCCATCGGTGGTGATCTCCACCAGCCGGTCGCCGGCCTGCTGGGCGGTGGAGGGCCGCGGCCAGTGCCCGTCGGCGACGATGATGTTGCCGTTCGGCGCGACCGCGCAGGCGGTCGGACCGATGAAGGTGTCCTCGCCCGCCGCCGACACCCCCGCCTGGCCGAGGCTCATCAGCAGCTCGCCGTCCTGGCTGAACTTGTGGAGCTGGAAGCCGCGCCCGGCCGTCGAGGGATCGTCGCCGAACGGCCCGCTGTCGCCGGCCCACAGGTTGCCGTCGCCGTCCATGCAGAACCCGTGGGCCTGCACGATCAGGCCGTCGCCGAAGCTCTTCTCGATCTGCCCGTCGGCGTTGATGTAGTTGATGGGCGGCTCGGACCTGAACATCATCCACGTGCCGCCGGTGCCGTCGGGGATGAGCCCGATGGCCGCGCCCCACTCCATGCCCGGCCGCAGGGTCGGCCAGCTCTCGATCAGGCGGTAGGGGTTGGACATCGTGCTCGTCGGGCGCCGGGACAGCTCGAACAGCGGCGACGGTTCCTGCGCGAACCACGGGACGCTCACCCCGAGAGCGGCGGCGAGCACCGCGCCGGGAGCGATCTTCATGACGGTACCGTGTGACATCTGTTTCCTCCTCCGGACGACTCGGCGTCCTGCTGACGGTCGATGTTACAGTTGATGGTCGTTCGCGGCCACCGTCGAGGCGCCGATTCCGCGCGAGTGCGGCAGGGACGACCTGCCCCGATGACGGCTGGGGTACATCCGCTGGCAGGCGGGCAGCGCGCGTGGGAAGCCGGGAGCGCTCGCGGCGCTGCGTGTGTCGGACGACGATCTGTCAGTGGAGCAGCGGGCGGCGCGGGCAGCCGGGAGCACTAGCGCCGCCGCGTCTGCCGGACGACTATCCGTCAATCGGGCGGCGGGCAGCGCGGGAAGCCGGGAAAGCCGGCGGCGTTGCGGCCGCCGGACGACGCCATCGGTTGAGAACCGAGGAGGAACAGCTCATGCGGCACCCGATAACTTCCACGTTGACCGTCGTCATGCTGGCCGCGGCGCTGCTCGCGGCGGCCGCCGGTCCGGCGCACGCGCAGCTCCAGGACCAGACCCGGGTGGCGCCGACCAACGACCTGCCCAACCCCTACGCCCGCGTGCACCCGTGGGGCGATCTGCCGGATCCGTACGAGCCCGGCGCCTACGACGAGCGGGCGTCGTTCATCGGCGCCGGCGAGGGGCCCGACGGCAACATCTACCTGCTGAGCCGCTGTCTCCAGAACTCGTGCACGGGACGCAGCGAGCCGCCACTGCTGAAGCTCGACCCGTCGGGCCGGCTGCTCCTGAGCTGGGGTTCGGGCATGTTCGACTTTCCGCACGGTTTCAACGTCGACGACGAGGGCAACGTCTGGGTGGCCGACCAGCGCGGGCACCAGGTGGTCAAGTTCGACGCCGAGGGCAACCGCCTCCTGACCATCGGCGAGCGGGGCACGGCGGGTGAGCCGCCGCTGGTCGATGAGCCGACCGGCGTGGTGGTCGCCCCCGGCGGCGAGATCTTCATCACCGAGGGGCACAGCTTCGCCAGCGGCGCCAACCGGGTGACCAAGTACGCGGCCGACGGCACGTTCCTGCTGTCCTGGGGGAGCACCGGCTCGGGGCCCGGCGAGTTCAACGTGCCGCACACCATCGCGCTCGACTCGCAGGGCCGGGTCTTCGTGGGCGACCGCGCCAACAACCGGATCCAGATCTTCGACCAGGAGGGGACGCTGCTCGACGTCTGGTACCAGTTCGGCCGCCCCAGCGGCATCGCCATCGGCGCCGACGACCGCATCTACGTGGCCGACTCCGAGTCCTACGGCACCGACAACCCGGGGTGGAAGAAGGGGATCCGGGTGGGGAGCGCGCGCGACGGCTCGGTCCAGTACCTCATCGAGGACCTCGAGCCGACGGCCATCGAGCACAGCGGCGCCGAGGGGGTGGGCGTCGATTCGGCCGGCAACGTCTACGGGGGCGTCGTCCGACGCCGGATGATCGAGAAGCACGCGCCGAACGGCGACGCCACCGCGCTCCCGGGCGAGGACGCGCCCGCGCACGTGGGGCACGTCGCCTACGGCTTCCCCGGCGCGCCGGGGGGACGCAGCCTCGCCGCCACCGCCTCGGCCGAGATCGGCACGATGCTGCTGCACGCGAACTTCGCGGGCGGCGACCTGAGCGACTACGGCGCGATGCGGCGGCACGCCGGGCACGTGCTCCACCTGCTGGGGCCGGCCGAGGGGGCGTCCGGCCCCGGCCTCGGCTTCGGCGTGATCCCCGCGGTCGAGGCGCTCGTCAGCCACCTCGAGCTGGCGGCCGGCGAGAGCGGGGCCTCCGACAACCTGCGGACCCATGCCGGACACGTCTCCGCGATCGCGGCCGGCCTGCTCGCCAACGCGCACCGGGCCGCCGGGCTCGCCCGCCAGGTCGGCGACGCCCCCTCGATCCGGCGCGCGGCGCCGCTCGTGGCCCGTCTTCGCGCCCTGGCCTATCAGATCACCGAAGGCTTCGACGTCGACGGCGACGGGCGCCTGTCGTTCGACGGCGAGGCCGGCATGCAGCAGCTCGAGGCGCACCTGTACCTGTTGCTGGAAGGCGAGGGGCTCCCCCGCGAGCTGCGGTAGCGATAGGGAATCGGACCGCACTGTGAGCAGGGGGCGATGTCCCGGGTGGGGGCTCCCCCGCGAGCGGCGGCAGCGATTCGGAATCGGGCCGCACTGCAAGCAGGGCGACGTCCCGGGCGGAGCGCTCCCCCGCGAGCGGCGGTAGCGATTCGGATTGGAATCGGGACTCGCGCTCGCGGAGAGGGGAATAGACGCGGGCGCGGGGCGGTCCATGACACCAAGCCCGGCGACCGCCGGGGTCGGCAGGGGTCGCGGCCGTTGTGCCCCTATCCCCAGGTGGCCGTGTTCGACGGGAGCGGAGACGTCTTCGACGCCGCCAACTTCAGCTGCGCCAATCCGGACTGACGACGACGATCATGCCTTCGAGGACCAGACTGACACGGGTCTGCCTGCTGCCGATCATGGGGGGCCGATGGAAGCTGGTCACCCGCGAGGGCCGTTCGACGAGTCCAGGTTCGAGCTGTACGATCTCGAGGCCGACCTTGGCGAGGCACGGGACCTGAAGGCGGACGAGCCCGACGTGCCTGGACGGATGATCGAGCTGTGGCGGGAGGAACGCCGGAAGCTCGGGATCATCCTTCCGGGGGGTCTCTAGCCAAAAGACGTTCGGGTCGGCGCGGTAGTTGACTCGGCCGTAGAACGTTCGCACCGATAGTAGTCCTGGTTCATGCGGGAACGCACGACGCGGACGTGCCGGCAGTCCGGGCACAGCCCCACCCGCCCTTCGCGCTCAGCCTCTCGCATCGTCCGTCCAGTAGTTCCAGCCACGCCCGCGGTGACCGAAGTCGCAGCCCTCCGGATTCAGAATCTCCGCCAGAATCTCCGCCGATTCCACAACGCGCGGCCCCGGCCGGTTGAAGTACTGGTTCCCGTCCGTCATGAACACGCGGCGGTTCTCGACCGCGGAAAGCCGCGGCCAGAGCGGGTGAGACACCAGGGGTGTCATTTCCCGGCAGGAACGCTCGATGTCGAATCCGCACGGCATGATCGCGATCACGTCGGGGTCGGCGGCGGCGAGCTGCTCGATGGTGAGACCGCCGGAATGCTCCCCGGCCTTTCCGAGGACGTCCGTGCCGCCCGCTCGGTCGACGAGCTCGGGCACCCAGTTGCCCGCCCCCATCAGCGGATCGATCCACTCGATGCACGCGATGGACGGACGGGCTCTCCCCGACGCCGCCCGGGCCTGAACCGCCGCGAGCCGGTCCACGAGGCGGGTCACGAGCTGGTCGCCGCGTTCCGGGGCGCCCAGCGCCGACGCCACCGTCCGGATGTCCTTCCAGATGTCGGGCAGCGACATCGGCTCGAGGGACACGATGCGGGGCCGCGAGCCGACCATCTCGCATACCGCCGCCTCGACGTCCTTCAGGCTCACGGCGCAGACCTCGCACTGGGTCTGGGTAACGACGACCGTCGGCGCGAGGCGGTCCAGGAGATCGGCATTCACGCGATACACGGACAGTCCGTCGGCGACGATCGCGCGCACCTGGTCGTCGATGGTTCGACCGATCGCCCCGATCCCGACCTTCGATGACGAGCAGACCGGAAGCCGGTCGACAGCGGGGGGATGGTCACATTCGTGGGAGCGCCCCACGAGCTGCTCTTCGAAGCCGAGGGCGCAGACGATCTCGGTCGCGCTGGCGATGAGGGAGACGATTCGGTGGGTCATTGCTGCGTGCCCTTCCGGCGAGGTAGACGATCTGAGGCGGACTACGCCGCGCTGCTTCCAATCTCAACGTGGACACTGTACTGAGTGAACGTCTGTCCGCTGGCGTCAAGCTCGACTGGGAGCGTCTGCCCCGCCGCCAGATCAACATTGGGCGTCGGCCCAAGCTCAACGCCGTTCGACAAATGGACCTCGACACGCACCTGCGAGACCGTCGCAGCGGTGGTGTTCTCCACGGTCCCCGAGAACATCTGCCGGGCGCTCTCGTAGCTGATGACGAGTCGGACACCCGCGCGGACCTCCGTCGCTGTGTCCGAGATCGCGTACTGCGTGCCGGACTCGCCAGCCTCTGTGCCGCCCTCGTCGTGCGTCGGCTCGCTCGGACTGCCCGAGCACCCGGCGAGGGCCGCGGCGACGATGAACAGCATGATTCTGCGGATTCTGGTCATTCCCCCTCCTCCCTTCGCGGTGTGTCGCCGCTTCGCGACACACCTAGACAACCTGATCCCGCCGGGCGGGCCCTTTTCAACGGCCTGAACAGCCTGCTTTAACCCCGGCCGGCTTGATGCCGGTCGCCGAGCGCCAACGACTCGACGCTGAGCGCGACGGCCGCCACCTTCGGGGTCGCCTCGTCGCACGTCGCCGCTGCGGTCGCGACACCGGGGGGGGGGTGCAGGCGCCGAGCGGTGCCTGAATCCGTTTACGGGAAGAACACAAGCTTGACAAAGAGACCGAGGATGGCCGGTCCGTATGCGAACTTCAACAACTTCATGTCAGTTTTCAGGTCGGTCTCGACCCGGGTAATCTCGGCCTGCATGCGGGTGACGGCGCGTTCGAGGTCGAGCTTGGTCAGCAAGTCCTCGCTGCCGGCGATGGCCCCGGCAGCGGCTCTGGCCAGGGACTCGTCGACGTTGGCAGCCCGGAATGCGTCGTAGACCTCGGAGACGATCTGGCTCATGGGTGAGATCCTTCATCGGAGAGTACCATAACAGCAACCCGGTCCCGAACGGCCCAGGCCGGCAAGGATCCGGCGGATGCGTTCCCCGTTGCGGGCTCAGCTCACGGACGAGGCGGGCCGGGAAAGCACTCGGGTGGCCACCGCGGTTCCGCCGACGAGCTGACGAGCTGACCAGGGATCGAGGGTGACCTGACCGGGACTCGACGCCTCGGTCGCGCCCACGGCGGTCTAGATGACGCCTGACCACTACCCATCGACGCTCGACTGGCGGATCGCGACATGGTGCCGTCGCCGTGCTGGTCGCGTGGCTGCGGACACGCCGGCGACGGCCGTGAGACGGTCTTTGATCTCGCCAAGTCGGGCAGCCCGGTCGACCAGCTCGCTCCGGCGCGACCGCGCCCGTGCGCCCCACCGGCTCCCCGACACCGCCGAGCCAGCGCCGGTGCCACAGTCCGCGGCACATCCACCATCCCGGGAGAACTGGAAGGCCGATTCGCCGACGTTAGCCCGGATTATGCGTGAAGGTGTTGTTTTGGGAGAGACACAAGGGCCTCCGTGTGGTACAAACGTAGTGTATACAAACGTTTAGCCACGACGGAGGCCCCTGCGTGACACCTGACACGATACCACAGAGTGTTCTGTTTCCGGATCTGTTCGACAAGCCCCTCGTCGCCACGTTCAACCAGGAGCACGCGAGTTCCGACGGCGGGGCCGTCCTGCTCAAGGCGGCCGAGCGCGTGTACGGCTTGGTCAAGGCGTTCGCCCGGTGTCTGGCCGACAAACGGGCACCGGGGAAGATTCGGCACACGCTCGCGGACCTGATCGGCCAGCGGGTTTTCGGCATCGCGTGCGGTCATCCCGATGGCAACGATGCCGACCACTTGGCCGACGACCCCATCCACAAGCTGTTGCTCGGGCGGGACCCGGTGTCCGGCGCGCCCTTGGCGTCGCAACCCACGATCTCGCGATTCGAGAACGGCGCGCGCCGCACCGTGCTCTACCGGATGGGGCGCGAGTTGGCCGCGAGCGTCATCGAGCGTCATCGGCGCCGCCTGCACGGGCGGGCGCGCCGGATCACGATCGATCTGGACCCGACCGACGACCTGACGCACGGGGCCCAGCAGTTCACGTTCTTCAACGGGCACTATGGCGGCTGGTGTTATCTGCCGATGCTGGGGTTTCTGAGCTTCGACCGCGAGGCGGAGCAGTATCTGTGCGCGGCGGTGCTGCGGCCCGGGAAGGCAGTGGCCGCCGACGGGACCCTCGGCCTGCTGTGTCGGTTGCTCCCGCTGTTGCGGGCGGCGTTTCCGCGGGCGCGGTTTCTCGTCCGGCTCGACGGGGGCTTTGCGACCCCGGAGATCTTCGATTTCCTGGATGCGGAGCCCCGGCTCGACTACGTCGTGGCGATGGCGAAGAACGCGGTGTTGCAGCGGCATGCGGAGTCCGCCATGCAGGTGGCCCGCGCGCAGAGCGAGGTCGGTGGCGAGACCGCGCACGTCTATACCGACACCCGCTACGCCGCCCGCACGTGGGACCACGAGCGCCGGGTCGTGATCAAGGCCGAAGTCGTTCGCCTCGGAGACCGCGAGCCGCGGGACAACCCGCGGTTCGTGGTGACGAATCTGCGGCAGACGCCGCGCTTCATCTATGAGAAGGTCTACTGTGCTCGCGGGGACATCGAGAATCGGATCAAGGAACTGCTCGATGGGCTGCAGATCGACCGCACGAGCTGCTGTCTGTTCTCGGCGAACCAGTTGCGCGTCTTCCTGACCGCCGCGGCCTACGTGCTCATGCAGGAACTGCGATTGCGGGCGGCGCGTACTGCGTGTGCCCGCAGCCAGGTGACGTGGCTGCGGGACCGGCTGCTGAAGCTGGGGGTCCACGTCGTCCGCTCGGTCCGCCGCGTGGTTCTGCATCTGCCGCGCTCGACGCCGCACCTCGAGGCGTGGCGGCACATCGCACTCGCCCTGGGCGCGCGCGCCGGATAGCCCACCCGTTGCGCCGCGCCCACCTGCTTCCTGGGCGGCATGGGCCGCTCCGCGGCGGGGCTGTCGCTGCCCAACCCTCGCGTCCGTCATGCCCCCCCGGTCGGCTGCTCAAACCCCGGCTCCGCTTGCAGGCGGCGATGTCCGAGACCCATTCCTGCGCCGGATCACGCCCTTTGGCGGTCGAATCTGGACCTTCGGTAGAGTCGAGGAGAGGCGCGTAGCCGGTAGGGGTCGGTGGCTTATCCGGCGCTTTCGCAACCGGGCCGCAGGCCGAGTCCCATGGGTACGTTTCCTCCCCCCGCTCTCCGAACCCGGCGGGCCGATTTCCGGCACCGGGCTCTCCAGTGGAATCATGCGGCTCGCGCACGGGCTTCCCGGTCACGACCAGCGGACGGGTCTCGCGAGCCCTGGCACCAGGCTTGCACCCTTGAGCCGGCCGGCCGGTGCGTCGTCAGGCCTGTTGACGCCCTGGCAAGACAAGGTAGGTGGTAGAAACGACGGCGACCGCTCGGGTCGTCCCCTTCGCTTGTGCATGTGATGACATCCGGCATTCCTGCTCATCTCCGGGGTGATAGGCCGTTCGGCCACTCCCGTGAGCCTGCTCCCTTTCGCCATCCCTTCCACCTGAGGTCCCTTCCCTCCGCCGGCATTACCCGGCTTCCTCGGTACCTACGGACCTCTCCGCCACCCTGACCGGCCCGACCCGACCCTCGCGGGCTGTCCGTTGGCGCGTGCCACGCCACCGGCAGGGCTTCCCGTGTTGCGACCAATCCCCTCTTCCACACGTGCCGCCGCCACTACCCCGGCGGAACCGGTCGGTGCTCGCGTCGCTCGCTTCCCGACCGCTGGCAGCCTTCCCCGTTATTCAGGCGGGTCGGCTTCCGCGTTACCCGTTTCGAGGCCTGCTCGGCGTTCAACCTCGTTGCGGCCCGTGTGGTCGCTGAACCGCCCAGGGCGGCCCTTTGTCGTCGGAGTGCTTCAGCCGATGTCGTTACCTCCATCGTCCGCTCCGACTGCTACCGGCTGGAGCGACAGTTGCCGGGCGGGATTCGCACCCGCTGAGGAATGGCACCTTGTCACGGCGCACTGAATAATGCAGGTTAGGGTCCACGGACCTCCCGTCCGTCCCTACCACCCTCCCATCCGTCAGGAGCCCGCCCGGTCGTGGGGTGGACCAGCTTCAGTTCGATGCCGTGCTCCGCGGGGGTTGCCGCGCCGTCCGCCGCCCAGCCGGGCGGAACAGCCCAGTCGACGAACTCTCTACTCGGCGGCACCAAGTGGTTGGTTGCCTCATTAACTACGGCGAGCAATGTATTCTTGCAGCCATTCATGGCCCGCTTTAGAAACAGATATACAGACGCGCCTAATTCCAACGACAGCGTCAAACCACAGAATGATGCAAGCAAGACAAGGTAGGTGGTAGAAACCATTAAACCTAATTAAATTAACGAGATTAACAATGCGGAAATAACGAGCGTAAATCGCAGGTGCAGAGACCGCCAAGCCCACGGCGGATGGTGCCAGCGCCGTGGTTCTTGAGCCGGCCGCGGACGCGCTGGACAGGTACGCAAACCATCTGTTCACAATGCTCTGTATTGTAGCGCTTCGGGAGTCTTCGTGGAATCGCGTGTGGTGGGCCGCGCTGCGCGGGTGAACGCCCGGTTAACCGCTGGGGCGTCGCCCTCCGCACACGCTGCAGGACGCCACGGAGCCAAGCGTCGGACGACCGCGTTCGCGTCACCTGTCGCCGGCCGTTCCTGGAACCCGACCCTGCGATCACCGCGGTGGCGCCTACGCGACCACGTTCGACGCGCTCGGGGGCCGCCGGAGCTGGTCGGGCTGTGTCTGTCCGGGCCTCGTCGACCACGACACAGCACACCGCCTGACGCGGGGCACTGAAGGCCGACCTTCGAGGCCCGGCAATTCGCGAATAGATATGCAATTCACGAATAGGTATGCTAGTATTCTAAAATGGTTACAAACAGCGCAAACTGCACGACCTGCGGACATAGAATCCGTCCTGGAGAACCATACGAATCCAGAGAGGGTGAGGATGGCCAGTTTAAAGTACGGCATGTCAGTCGGTTCTACTTCGACGAATGTGCCGTCGTGGTTCGGAAGGTAATGCGGAAGATCTGGCTTCGGGATTCAGCCAAAGAACGTCAAGTACACCAAAGGAGGAGGTCGATGGCCCGCCCGCGGGCAGTGTGAAGGTCCCAGGCCGGGTCCGGTGGTGGCGAGCGAATCACGCAGGGGTAGCCAAGGCCGGCATCCGCATGCCCTGCGACCGGTCCTCCACGTGGTCCCGCGGCGGTCACGGTCCTCAACTGGGGGCAGCCCGCGAGTCCACCACAATCCCGACCGCTTGACCGGCTTCGAGCTCGAGGCTTGGTCGTCGGGAACGGCAGCGGTTGAACCACCGCGGCGTGACGCGGCGCCCCCCCCCCGGGTCGTCCAGACACGGCCGTTCGGGACCACAGACCCCGCCCAACCGGTCCTCGGCCAGCGTGGCATCGGTCGGCGCGGCCGCAGCCTTCGGATCTGGTCATCGGGAACGCCCAGCGTTGAACCAGCGGGCGTGACTGCGCACGAACCCCCGCCGTACATGAACCGCAAGGGCAGAGAAAAACCGGCAACAGGGAACTTTCGCAGTCCAACTCTCGTCTTGGTTGTACAATATCCCAGTCCAGCGTCGACGCCGGCAAAACGTCGCCGCCAACTGCGACCACGGCGTGCTGGAACTGACCCTTCCCCTGACCGAGACCGCCAAGCCACGGCGGATCGCCATCGGCACGGGGAGCAACGACACCGTCGAGAACGCGGCATAAGCGCTGCTCGGCCAACCGCCTCCGGAGCGGCCGTTTTTCGGTCGTTCCCGGGGGCAATCACCCCAGCCTATTGGCTCAGAAGGAGGAAGAACCATGCTGCCGACACGACGACAGGCGACCGGGAGGACCGTCGCCCGTAGTAATGGCCACCCGCGGCTGCGGCTTTCCGCCGCGCCACTTCGCCAGCACCCCCACGCCTCGATCCGACGGGCGACCGACGCCGGGCGTTCGCAGGACCTTCGGTCCGCCTCTCTGCAGTTCGTGCGACGCCTCTGGCTGAGGGCGTCGTAGCCGGAACCACCCCACCGAAAATCGCACTTGTGTCTCGCCGGAACCGGGCGGCGTCCAGCTTCGGATGTCATCCGCCCGGCGGCACGCGGTTGCTTCACGAGCCGGCACGTTGAGCGTCGTGGCGGACGCGCCGTCCGCTCCCCCAAGCCGCCGCCCAGCCCGGCTCCCGCGATGCTGACGTTCTCGGGCAACACGGCTCGCTTTCTCCAAACCGCGAGTAGCGACGGCTGCGGGAACGTTGAGGTCTTGGGAACGCTGACGCGGCAGTAACACCCATCCAAAAACCGGATAGCCGCAGCGCCCCACGCGCGTCACCTGCCGAGAGGTCCTCTGATGAGAGGGGACCCGAAGACTCAGGACGGTCGATTGGGACCCACCGGCGCAGTGGCTGTCGGCATCGAAGCCCGCGGCTTGCCGTCGACCTCGGCCGCTTTCAGGACCTCGACCCTCTTGACAGGGGGAGAGGGGTCTGAGGTAAAAGGATTTCTGGGAGGAGGAGAAAATGATGATCGCGAAGAGCTACGCGGTGATTCCGGGAACGTGCCCGAAATGCACGGGGAAGATCGAGTGTGATGTATCGGCGGCGACGACGACCGGCGGGGGTGGCTTCTTCGATGTTGAGTGTCCCCACTGCAATGAGACGGTCGGCTTGCCGCTTCCTCGTGCACCAATCAGGGTGAGGAAAGGGGCGCAGCGGGGCCGGGTGGTCTTGGAAGAACTCTACAACGCCACGAACGGTCCGCACTGCAAGGTAAGCACGAACTGGTGCAGCGATGCGCCGCTTGATGAGTGGTTCGGAGTTTTAGCAGATGCGAACGGTCGTGTGCGGTCCCTGAGTCTCTCCGGCACCAAGTTGAGCGGACCGATTCCGGAAGCGCTCGGGGTCCTCGCCAACCTCCAGACGCTGGACCTCTCCATCAACGAGTTGAGCGGTCCGATTCCGGAAGCGCTCGGGGTCCTCGCCAACCTCCAGACGCTGAACCTCTCCGGCACCAAGTTGAGCGGACCGATTCCGGAAGCGCTCGGGGCCCTCGTCAACCTCCAGACACTGGACCTCTCCATCAACGAGTTGAGCGGACCGATTCCGAAAGCGCTCGGGGCCCTCGCCAACCTCCAGGTGCTGGACCTCTCCATCAACGAGTTGAGCGGTCGGATTCCGGAAACGCTCGGGGTCCTCGCCAACCTCCAGACGCTGAACCTCTCCTACAACGAGTTGAGCGGTCCGATTCCGGAAGCGCTCGGGGCCCTCGCCAACCTCCAGGAGCTGCATCTTTACCACAACGAGTTGAGCGGTCCGATTCCGGAAGCGCTCGGGGCCCTCGCCAACCTCCAGACGCTGGACCTCTCCTACAACGAGTTGAGCGGTCCGATTCCGGAAGCGCTCGGGGCCCTCGCCAACCTCCAGGAGCTGCACCTCTCCGGCACCAAGTTGAGCGGTCCGATTCCGGAAGCGCTCGGGGCCCTCGCCAACCTCCAGACGCTGGTCCTCTCCGGCACCAAGTTGAGCGGTCCGATTCCGGAATCACTCGGGGTCCTCGCCAACCTCCAGACGCTGGTCCTCTCCAGCACCAAGTTGAGCGGTCCGATTCCGGAATCACTCGGGGCCCTCGCCAACCTCCGGGAGCTGGTCCTCTCCCGCACCAAGTTGAGCGGTCCGATTCCGGAAGCGCTCGGGGCCCTCGCCAACCTCCGGGTGCTGGTCCTCTCCCGCACCAAGTTGAGCGGTCCGATTCCGGAAGCGCTCGGGGCCCTCGCCAACCTCCGGGTGCTGGTCCTCTCCCGCACCAAGTTGAGCGGTCCGATTCCGGAATCACTCGGGGCCCTCGCCAATCTCGAGGAGCTGGACCTCTTCGGCAATGAGTTGAGCGGACCGATTCCGGAAGCGCTCGGGGCCCTCGCCAAACCTCGAGACTCTGGATGCTACCCCACGGTCACCCCTCGTTGAGCCCATCGCCCTCGCCGCCTACCTCGCCCAGCTCCCCGCGTGATGAAGGAAAGGACGCGGCGGTGTAGGTCCGAGCAACCCTCGGCGATCCGTGGCGTCTCGTCGCGTGCCACGGCCGTGCGACCGTCCCTACTCGGACCGAAGCACGGTGGTCGGGGCTATGCGCGTGGCCCGGCGGGTCCGGGAGGCGAAGACCGCCACGGCCAGCAGAACGCCCGGCGGCCGCGGCCACCGTCGGCGCATCCGAAGGCTGAATGCCGAACAGGAAGCCCCGCAGGAGGCGCGCGACCAGGAAGGTGCCGGCCAGCCCCGCGACCAGGAAGGTGCCCCCGAGCCACAACCCCTGGGCCAGGAACGACCGCCGCACGTGCTCCGGCGTCGCCCAGAGCGCAAGCCGGATGCCGACCTCCCGCGTCCGCTGACGGACCATGAACGCCATCACCGCGTACAGTCCGGCCGCCGCCAGCAACCAGGGACGCCAGCGCGAAGATCGTCAACAGGACGGCCCGGAATCGCTCCTCGGTGACCACCGCTCCGATGACCTGAGCCATCGTCCGGAGCCCGGACACCGGGATCGGTCCGGCCGCGTCGCCGAGCGTATCTTCGACCGTCGCCAGAAGCTCCGGGCTGGATCCGGTGGTGCGCACGAGCCAGTTGACCGGAATGAAGCTGTGGATCGTCGCCAGGAGTCCTGCGGAAACCTGCTCGACGGGGACGAACATCGTCGGGACGGGTGGGAGGGCGAGGCTCCCTCCGGTCTTGACGGTGCCGACCACGCCGACGATCGTGCGCGCCGCGTCCCGCAGCTCCGGCACCGCCTCGTAGATCCGGACCTCGGCGCCGACCGCGCGTCCCGCCTCCAGCAACCGCCTGGCGAACGCCTCGTTGACCAGGGCGACGGGTTGCGAGCCGGCCGTGTCGGGCGCGTCGAGCAGGCGCCCCTCGCGCAGGGGAATCTGCATCGTCTCGAAGTACCCCTCGGTCACGTAGCGCCAGTCGACGCTGGCGACGGGCGTCTCCGCTCCAACCGAAACGGGCCGGTGAACGGCCGAAGTGACGAGCGAACCGCGCGACGGTCTCGACGTACGTCTGTTGGGTGCACGGCGACAGCTGCCGCACCTGCATGTCTTCGAGCATGCGTTGACGGAAGAGATGTCATGAGACGCTCCTCTGCGAAGGGCCTGGGAGATTCCAGGCCCTTGCAGAGCAGCGTATGGTTATGGAATACCCTAGTAGCGTACTCTATGATCCCCGACGGTAATCCCGCGCTCTGGCAGGAAAGGGTCTGCCCCGCTCGGATCGCGGAAGGCTTCGACGGGCTACGGGCGCCTGGCGTTCGACGGCGAGGCCGGCATGCAGCAGCTCGAGGCAGACCTCTACCGATTGCTGAAGAGACGCTCTTCCGCGAGCTGCAGCAGGGCCGCCGAGCAACGAGAGGCGCTCTTCCGCGGGCTGCGGTCGAACCGCCGAATTGAGGAGGACAAAGACATGACGAGACGGATGCACGGCGCGGCGTGGGGGATCGGAATTGTCGTCGCCTGCCTGATCGCGGCCGCGCCCGCGGCGGCGCAGGAGAGCTGGGTCGAGCGCGCCGTGCACAACTTCGGCGAGCCGATCAACACGCTGTGGGCCGAGGGCGAGCTGACGTTCGCGGCCGACGGCACCATGGTCTACTGCAGCGCCCGGGAGGATCTCGGCGCGGCGCCCGGTGACCCCAAGGACCTCTACATCGCGACGTTCGACGCCGATACCGGACGCTGGAACACCCCGGCCAACATGGGGCAGCCGGTCAACGCCGCCCCCGCCACCGGCGTCGACCCGCTTCGGCTCGGCGACGACCGGGAGCCGTGGATCACCGCCGACGGCAACACCATCTACTTCAAGTCGGACCGGCTGGCCACCAGCACCCCCCGGAACGCCAGCGATCTGTTCGTCACCCGGAAGGTCGAGGGCGCGTGGACGACGCCCGAGCTGCTCGGCCATCCGATCAGCACCGACGCCGGCAACGAGCACTGTCCGGCCATCCTCGCCGACGGCGAGACCCTGTGCTTCGCCTCGCGGCGGGAGGGCGGCTACGGCGGGTCGGACATCTGGTGCTCGCGGCAGGACGACAGCGGCGTCTGGCAGGAGCCGGTGAACCAGGGGCCCAGCATCAACACCGCGGCCGAGGAGTTCCACTTCTCGCAGGACGCCAGCGGCCGGGTCTACTTCACCTCGAGCCGCCCCGGCGGCCAGGGCGGCATGGACATCTGGTCGGCGATGCAGACGGGACCGAACAGCTGGGCGCCCGCGATGAACCTCGGACCCCACGTGAACACCGCGGCCGCCGACATGTGCCCGGCCCTCCCGCCGGACGCCACCACCTTCACCTGGTTCTCGAACCGTGACGACAACAGCCTCGGGGGCATCGACATCTTCTGGACCAACAAGTCCAACCTGGCCACCGGGCCGTAACGCCGGCGCCGAGGGTGAGGGGTGAGCCGGCAGCTTAATCGGGGGCGGCGCCGCCGCTGGCTGGCCGCCGCCGCGGCCGCCACGGTGATATGGGGCGCCTCGGGCCAGGTGGCGAGGACGCACGAGCTCGAGCTGACCGAGGTGCACGTCACCTTCTACAGCGAGGGGGCGTTCCGCATCGAGGTGATGAACGATCCCGGCTGGCTGCTCATGCGGGTCGAGCCGTTCTCCGGCCTGGGGCTCTCGGGACGGCTCGACCCCCCCGCGCGGGATCGGCGGCTGGCCGAGATGGAGCCGACCTTCGCCGACTGGGTGCACCTGTACTTCGACGGGGAGCGGGCCGCGACCTCCGCCACCTATCTGCCGCCCGCCGAGGACGGTCCCACCGCGCCCGACGGCACCGCGCTGGGGGTGATGCGGCTCGACGGCCGGGTGCCGCCCGGGGCCGAGGCCTTCAGCTTCTCCTACGGGCTCATCATGGATCCCTATCCGCTGTTGATCCGTGACCGGAGCGACGAGGTCATCACCTACTGGAACGTGGGCGAGTACCAGACCGAGCCGATGCTCCTGGGCGAGCTCACGCCGCCGACCCGATGGCAGGTGGTGGGCACCTACCTGCAGCTCGGGTTCACCCACATCGTCCCCAAGGGCCTCGACCACATCCTGTTCGTCATCGGCATCTTCCTGCTCGGCACCCGCCTGACCCCGATGCTCGCGCAGGTCACCACCTTCACCGTCGCGCACACGATCACCCTCGGGCTCACCATGTTCGGGGTGCTCTCGCTGCCGGCCCGCGTGGTCGAGCCGCTGATCGCCCTGTCGATCGCCTACGTCGCCATCGAGAACATCGTCACCAGCGAGCTCAAGCCGTGGCGGCTGGCCCTGGTCTTCGGGTTCGGGCTCCTGCACGGGATGGGGTTCGCCGGGGTGCTCGCCGAGCTGGGGCTCCCCCGCGGCGAGTTCGCCTCGGCTTTGATGAGCTTCAACCTCGGGGTCGAGGGCGGGCAGCTGGCGGTGATCGCGGGGCTGTTCGCGGCCCTGGGCTGGGCCCGCCACGCCCCCTGGTACCGCCGCGCCGCGGTGGTCCCGCTGTCGCTGGGCATCGCGACCGTGGGCGTCTACTGGACCGTCACCCGGGCCCTGGGCGGCCTCTGAGGCACGCCCGCCGCCGGGGCCCGAACCGCCAGCGCGAGCTGGGAGAGCGGCGTGGTCCGACCCGCCCGGCCGCCCCTGCTGTTCCCGGCGTCGTGAACGGAACCGCAGGAACCGTCGCCGGTGGGACGCCCGGTGTCAGCGTCATGCTCCTGCCGTCTCGTCCGTCTCCGTCTCGTCCGTGCGAGTCAACCCGCTCGACGTGCGCCCGGCGCGCGGTCGGCCTGCCCGCGCGGCGCTCCGCCGCGCCGGTGGGTTTGACGACCGCCCCTCGTGTCGATATCGTGGGGCAAGTTCGGCGCAACGCGCCCCCCGGGGGGCAAGTCCGCGTGAGGACGACCGGTAGTCCGCCCTGTTCGAGGCAGCGGCATGCCGGGGTTCCAAGGGGGGCGGAATGACCGGGAGGGGGCAACATGACCGGGAAGCGAGCTAACACGGACTGTCGTCTGCGAATCTGGCTGGCCCGGCGTGCGCCAGGGGCTTGCCCCGTAGAAGTTTCGCACCAGCGAAACTTCCAACGCGACCGCAAGGTCGCGCTCGCGCGGTCTCGCCGTCTCGACTGGCGCGCCGGCGTCCTGACCAGCCTGCTCCTGGTCGGGTGCGGGCCGAGTCCGAACTTCGAGAGCGCCGGGATCGGCCAGACCGGCGTGAACGGAGCGGGTGAGGTGTCGATCCCGGTGCCGCCGCCAGGGGAGAACGAGAGTGAGGATCTGCTCGTGGCGATCCTCGGCGCCCCGGGGAATCCGAACACCACCGGGCCCGAGGGATGGACGGCGGTGCCCCCCTTCGTTGGCTTCAACGGTGCCAACTGTCAGTCGGATGGACAGGGGATCGCGTGCCAGCTGGCCGTCTTCTACAGAATCGCCGACGGATCGGAGTCCACCGCGTCCTTTTCGTGGGGAGGCAGGCGGCAGGCGGCAGCCGCGGTGGTGCGGTTCTCGAACGTCGATGTGAACGAGCCGATCGGCACGGTGGGCCAGCAGCGCGGGTCGTCGGATACGCCGACGGCGCCGACGGTCGACACCACCCGGGACGGGTCCCGCGCACTGCGGATCGCCATCGGTGAGCTGGACGAAGCGGGCCGGTTTCTCCGCGGGGCGGTGGCGCTGGATGACGAACCTCCCTCGGCACGGCTGAGCATCGTCTCGTTTCCCGCCGCCGCAGACGACCCGACGAACGGCTGTGGCCCGCCGTTGGCCTCGTGCGACCAGATCGAGCGCGCCGTGGGGCTGGCGGTGTCGGACACGCGCCACGCGTCGACCGGTCCCGCCGGTCCCGTCTCGTGGGAGCTCGGCGGCGGCGACCAGTGGCTCACCGCCACGATAGAGATCAAGCGACCGCCCGGGCAGTGACGCCGACGCCTCGCGCGTCGGGCGCGACCCGAGGAGCTGACACTGCCGCAGGGTCCTGGCCCGACGTTGTTCGAACACCTGGGCGAATGGAGTTGCCCCAGTTCCGCGCCGCTCCTCAGGCAGCGTTCTGCAGCAGTTGCAGGTCCCGAGTGTGGTAGGCCTTCAAGGCCCGCTGGCCGTCCCGTTCGCGGTAGAACACGATGGACTCCTCGCGCGCAGTCGCGGCAGACGACTCGAACTCGCTGACCCACCGCTCCATGCGTGACGTGACGGTGGCGAAGTCTTCGTCCAGGATGGCGTCGATCGCCCGTATCTCCTTCTTCAGGCTTTGACCGCCTCCGAGAGTTCGGATCACTTGTGCCGTGGTGTCGGTCAGGCCCCAGGGGAGGAACTCGAACCTGCCCAGCTCATCCAGATCCTGCCGCAATCGGTCCCGGAATGACCCCACTGGATTGCGATCGAGCAGCTCTCTGAAGGTGTCTGCGCACTGGTCGACCTTCCTGCGCAGCACCGTCTGGCGGCGCTCCGCGTAATGCGGATCGTCCTGAAGAGTCAATTGAAGGCGGAGTGCGTCGGCTCGGAGATCCGTGAGGGTCGACAGCACGAACAGATTGATGTCGGACACCGCGACCCTGGCATCGTGCTCCGACCGAATCTCCCGCATGGCGAGGTGTCCGAACTTGCGACGCAGCCGGTTGACGTCACGCTTGGCCAGCACGAGGGCGATCTTCATGCCCTCGGTGAACCGCTGGCCGTGCTCGAACTGCAAGCCGATTTCGTCGAGCTGTTCGCCGGCGCTCTCGAACCGGGCGTAGTCCTCGGCTTCCATCAGGTGACGCACCCGCTCCAGGCCTTGGGAGAGCGCGCCGAGAGCCCGTTCCACCCGATCGAGCCGCGCGCCGGTCATTGCCGACGAGACGGTCATGAAGAGCATCACCGGCGCCACGACCGGCATGAGGGCGGTGCTGGCGGCGACGAATGGCGCCTGCGCGATGATCCCCGACGGCCCCATGACCGCCGATCCGACCCCGGCGCCGATAGTCATCAGCGTCGCGGGATTGGCGGTCGCCAGAAAGACGTTCCCGGCGAAGAGGGACGATGCCGCCGTGCCGCCCGCGCCGAGAAGCGGTGCCAGCCAGGCACTGTCGATCACGCCGCCGGACTGGAACGGACGCGCCACGGGCCACGGTGCGCGTAGCGTCTCACTCAGCTCCCTGCCGAGGTCGACCACGGCGATGTTCGGGTAGCCATCGCGCGTGAGCGTCTGTCCGACCGGGTCCTGCGGCACTTCCTGTTTGAGACCGAGGATGTCCATGCGTCCTCCTGCTCGCGGGCTACGGCGCCACCGGCACGAACTTCTGCACGCGCTGGCCGTAGGTGTCGGCCGCGTAGACCGCTCCCCGGGTGTCCACGGCCATGCCGTGGACCCAGTCGAACTGGCCGGGCCCGCGGCCGGGCTCGCCCCAGGTGGCGAGAATCCGACCGTCGTCGAGGGCGATCTTGTGGACGCGCTCGCCGGCGTGGTCGGCGATGTAGGCGACGCCGTCGTCGCCGCGCCGCGAGATGGCGATGTCCCAGGGGTTCCACCCCTCGTTGGCGAACTCGCGGACGTAGTTCAGCTGGTTGTCGAACACCTGGACCCGCCGGTTCTCCCGGTCGATCAGGTAGAGGTTGTCGTCGGCATCGACCGCGCCCTGGTGCGGCAGGTCCCACTCGCCGGGCTCGGCGCCCTTGTCCTCGGGCCCGCCGCGCCCTTTGGCCACCTGCTTGACGAACGTGCCGTCCGGCCGGTAGAGCACCACGCGGTTGTTGCCGTAGCCGTCGGTGACGACGATGTTGCCCTCGCGGGTGAACAGGATGCCGGACGGGCTGTCGAGATGCGTGGCGTCGTTCCCGGGTTCTCCCGTCGTGCCGATCTGCATCAGGGCCCGTTCCAGGGTCGGGTCGAACTTGAGGATGCGGTGGTTCATCCGCTCGACCACCCACACGTTGCCGTCCCAGTCGACCTCGCCCGAGTGCAGCCAGCCCCCGGCCACCGGCGCGCCGTGCATGTCGCGCTCGGCCCCGGCCCGCACGAGGCTCCCCTCGCGGTCGAAGACCATCACCGTCTGCTCGCCCCGGTTGAAAACGTAGATGTGGTCGTTCTCGTCGATGGCGATGCCGGAGATGCCCTGTCCGTAGATGGGGGGCGCCGACGGCCGCCCGCCGCCCCGTCCCCCACCGCTGGCCGCGCGCCGGGCCGCGGCGGCGTCGCGGGCCGCCTGGTCGGGCCAGCCGCGTTGCTCTCCGAAGAAGGTCCCGGCGGGGAGCGTCGGCCAGTCGGCCACCAGCCGGTAGGCGGCGTCCTGGGCCTGCCCGACCTCGGCCGGAAGCACGCCGAAGGCCACGGCGGCGGCGACGAGTCCTGTGACGAGAATGCGCATCACGTTCTTCCTTCTTGTGTCCCCCGCCGGAGCGGGTCGGGGTTCGGCCGGATTCACGGACACCATAAGGCGGGGCTCCAGACGAGGTCAAGCGAGGGTGTCCCAATGTGCGGTTGCCGGCAAACGCCCGCTTGGCGACAATGGCCCCGACCCGGCGAGGGCGCCGACGAGTGGGTGCGACGATGGCGCCGCGGCCGGAATCCACCGCCGTCCCGCATGAAGCCAGCTCTTCGAGGACCGCGGCCCCCAGCCACCTCTCCCGAACTCGCCCAGGCGATCCTGCCCGGCCCGTCACCGCAGCGGCTGGGGCGGACGCGCCGTCCGCCCCAGCGAGAGCCGGGTCCCCTTATCCGACCCCAACGCCGCTCCGCGCGGCAACGCTCACCATCCGCCGGACACGTCCCAACGCCGGCCGCCCGTCCCCTTGAACTCGCCTTGATCGGCCGCTCCAGCGATCGCGGCCGTTACCGGGAGCGACCCTCCTCTTCTGTCTGGCTCACTCAACCGCATATCCAAATGCTTCTGCGTTTTCGCGAACCCGATTGTCCCGTGTCACGACCACGATCAACGGCGGTGGCTCACCAAGCAACTCCGTTGTCGCCAAGTGCACCGCGTCGAGCGTACGAATCGGCTCGACCGGAAACGGTCTGCGGACGCGAGCGAGAACCGCGTCTGTGACACTTACCAGGTAGCAGCGACGCTCAAAACGACGGAGCGCGCGCACTGCCGCTCGCTCTTCGTCGGCCGTCAGCCGCGCAACTGCACGCGCCCGAAGAATCGCCCGTGCGGTTTCGGCGATCGTCAATGCGGACGTGACCTTCCGTCCTTGCGTACGGACCGATTTCAATGCCTCTGAGTCATGCTCCAGCAGCGCGGCGACCAGCGCGCTGGACTCGATGTATCGAACACCAGCGGTTTCCACGATTCGAATCCGGCGCTTTGGCTCTACGCGTCGCCACGATCGGCATCAATCAACTCGGCGCCAGTTCCCGCCGGAAGCCGGATGTCCGGCCACCCTTCTGTCGGGTCACCGGCTTCGAGTGGTGGGCGAATCACGCTGGATGCGACGAGTTCGTCGAAGCGGCTGGGCGTGCCCTTCGCCGTTGCACCTGGCGGGACAAGCTCCGCGACCACGCGGCCATGAGCCGTGACCGCAATACGCTCGCCGGCCTCAATCCGCCGAATGTAGCGGCTCAGGTTGTCTTTGAGTTCGCGGATGCCTGTGGAAGTCACCGCCAGAGTATAGCCATATGTGGCCACATCCGACAACCGAGAGACAAGCGAGATCGCGGCACGTCCGATGGCCTGGGCGAGATGGCTCTTGCCCGTACCGGGCGGCCCGAGCAGGAGCGCGTCTTCGCGTTGGGCGACGAAGCGGGCGGTGGCGAACTCGAAGACGAGCGCGCGGTTGATCTTCTTGTTGAAGGCGAAGTCTAAGCCGTCGAGGGAGCGGTCGGGGTCGCGGAAGCCGGTCTGCTTGTGTCGCCGGGCGAGCAGGCGGTCCTGGCGCCGCTGGTTCGTCGGTGACGAGCGCGGCGACGAGGTCGGGAGCCATCTGTTCGACCTGGGCCGTTCTTTCCAATCCTGAAATGAGCCTGAAGCGGCGGCACGTGAGCCGAGGTGACGGCGGCCGAATCAACGGACGGAAACAGGGGTCCTGGCGCGGGCTGCGGTGAGCCGGCGCACGCTGACCGACATTATCTGTCATGGGCGGGGCCGAGGTCCTCCGGTTTCCGACCAGCACGTCAGTCCTGCTTGGGCGGAGCTGTTCGGCGCACGGGGCGCCCGCCGGGGGTCCGCCGTCGCCCGCCGCCGCCGACTCCACCCCCGAGGCGGCGGTTCGGGTCAGCGACCGGCGGTCCGCTCGTCCCGTGGACGGCCTTGATGCGTCTGTGGCCCGGTGGTCGGTCACCGGTACCGTGGTTCCCGGCGGCCGCCCCGCTTGACCAGCCCAACCCCCGCGTCGGCACGCCGGCCGAAGGGCGCAGCTCGACAGCCTCCAGGCCTTCCGCCGCTCCCCGGTAACGCGCCTGCCGCTCCGCGGTCGTCAATGCCACGACCATTCAACACCGTTACGTAACGGACCGGTGACAGGCGGCTCGGCGCCCGGACGTTCACGACTGTCGAGCGACGGCGGGCTCGGGGCACAGCGGACCGGGAGCACGGGGCGTACTCATGACGACACCTCCGAACGGGTCTCCCGCGGCGACGGGGTCGCGTGTCTGCCACGGTGTCCCGTGAGACGTCGTGGACGGCCGGGACGTCCCGTCCAGGCCGGGCCGCAAGGCCCATAACTGCAATCCGAGTTGCGGGCCGGCCGGTGTGTCACCCGCAGGGCCGTAGCGCAGCGGAGGACGCGCGGAGCGCGTTGACACGCTGGCCGGCCCGCAGCTACGCGGTTCGAACAGGGCACACAACCCGGCGGCGGCATCAAGGGGGCTGCCTCTTGCCGGCGACCGGTGCGGGCAGCCGGTGACACGCGAGCCCACCCCGCGCTGCCGCCGCCCCCGCCCCCCCGTCCGTCGGTGCGGCAACCCGTGGGCCCAGGTGCCGGCGACACCGAGCTGCGGGTCAACGCCGCCCGTCGCCGTGGTCCTTCAGGCGGCGGGGTCGATGGCGGCGAACAGTCGGTCGCGGGCTTGGTTGAGGGCGCGTGCCGCGTCGTTGTCGCTCATGGCGGCGGCGACGGCGTCGAGCTGGTCGAAGGAGGTCCCCGGCTTGAGGCAGTCGGCGGCGTCGGGCAGCGACTTGAGCTTCTCGTAGGGGGTCATGACGTTGGCGTGGGGGTAGCGCTTGCGGACGCGGCCCTTGGCGTCGACGACTTCGACGGGGAAGAGACAGGGGCGGTGGAAGTTCAGGTAGGGGGAGAGGACCTGCTGCGTGAAGGCGTTGACGCGTTCTGCATACCGGCTGGGGATGTGGCCGTATCCGAGGTGCTTGCGGATGACCGAGCCGTTCTTGCTCTCGACGAGGGCGTTGTCGTTGCTGCGTCGGGGACGGGACTTGGTGAACTCGTCGATGTGGAGGGCTTCGAGCAGGGCGGCGACCTTGCGGTTGATGAACTCCGTACCGTTGTCGGCGTGGAATCCGCGGACGTTGAAGGGGAACGCCCGGAGCAGGGCTTCGAGGACGGGGGCGAGGCACGGCGTCTCGATGCGCTCGAGTGAGCCGACGAACTGGAACTGGGTGACCTCGTCGACGAGGTTGAGGTGGTAGAGGCCCTTGATGCCGTCGAGGTCGCCTTGGTGGACGGTATCGACCCGCAGGTAGCCGGGTTGTCCGGCGGGCCGGGGCCGGCGGCGCTCGCCGATGGCGATGTGCACGGGGCGGGTCGTCGCGGGCATCGTCCCGCGGCGGCGCTGATAGCTGGTCGAGTGGCGCAAGTTGTAGAGATGTCCGTTGGAGACGGCGGCGAGGCGCTCGAAGCGGCGGTCGCCGAACACGTGCAAGGCCCGGATGCAGAGCTGGCGGGTGGCGGGCCCGGAGAGGGTGCCGTGGAGGGCGTCGACTTCGGCGAGCAGCCCGATGTCGGCTTTGGTGTAGCGGCGGGGGAAGGGGCGCCGGGGGCCGCGGCGGTCGGCGATGGCGCCCGTGGTCCGGTGCTGGCGCAGCAGGCGGGTGACCTGCGCTCGTGAGAGGCCGGCCACCTTGACCAGGAACCGGCGGAGCAGGCCCTTGTCGGCCTTCCCCCGGTCGGGGTAGTCGAACCGTTCCAGGGTCTCGGCCACGAACGCGTAGGCCTCGACCCGGGTCTGCGGCCGCGGGTCGAGCGGTCGGCTGTCGGCCAGGAACTCCTGAATCTGGTCCAGGGTCTGCAAACGCCGGGTGTCGAGTCTCACGATCATCCTCCGATGATCCGCGACCCGGCCCCCTTCAGGCTCATTTCACGTTGGAATCAATCCTCCCTTCAGGCTCACTTCTCATTGGACAAGGCGCCCCCTATCGCGCTTGCCCTCGACCCGGAATATTCTCCTTGACCCCCAACGAAGGCGACGCCGGCCTTGACGGGGGCGCGAACGTCCTGCTGCGCACCGCCCCGGGTCCTGGCCGACAGCCCTCGGCCGCGCGGCCGAGGGCAGGCATGAGCATTCGGGGCGGGCGGACTTGGCCGCCGTTCGGGCCACCTGCCCACCGCCCGCCCCGGCGCAGCCCGCAGTGTCGAGGGCGACGATGTCGCGCGGTCCCGCCGGTCGCAACGCGCGTTGTCCTCGACCTGGAAGGCCGATATTCCGAACGAAGCTGACCAAGGCCGGGCGTGTACAGCACCGCGCCCGCGCCCGCGGCCGCCGGCGCCGCCGTGCCGTGCGCGGGCGCCGACACCTCGGTCACGGTCAGCGGGTCGCCGTCGGGGTCGCTGTCGTTCTCCTCGGGCGTCTGCGCCGCGTCGTCGACGGCCAGGGGCGGGTCGTTGCCGGCCGGCGGCGGGTCGGTGCCGGCCGGCTGCGGGTCGTTGCCGGCCGTCACCCGAATCTCCACCGAGGCGGTCGCCGTATCGCGGTCGCTGTCCTCGGCCTGCACCGTCAGCTCGTACCGTCCGGGGCCGCCGTCGAGATTCTCTCCGGGACCGACGTAGGTGACGGCGCCGCTGCTGCCGTCGACGGCGAACCGGCTCGAGTCGCCGGACGCCACCAGCTCGTACACCACGCTTCCGCCGTCGGGGTCGCTCGCCTCGACCGTGCCCAGGGCCACGGGAGCCGAGCTGCCGTCGCGCCCCTCCGGCAGCTCGAAGACGTACGGGGTCGAGAGGAACTCGGGCGGGCCGCTCGGGGGCGGGGGCGGGGGCGGGGTCCCGTTGTAGGGCACGCCCACCTCGAAGTCCAGCGTCTTGTTCCAGGCTGGGTCCTCTATGTGGAGTGCATCTGGAAGGACGGTATAGGCGAGCGTCAAAGTGGAGTAACTGGCTGGCAGGGGCCCGGCCGGAGTGACGTAGATGCCGTCGCGCGTCAACGTGGTGCTTTCCAGCTCGACGGCCTCGCCGTCCACCTCCACGGTGAAACCGCTGAGACTCGGAACCTTGTTGCCCAGTTCTTCGTCGAAGGTGAGGAACATCGAACGGTCGAGGGAGCCGTCGGAGGGCGCCGGCGCCAACTGCACGCTCTCGACCATCGGCGGCCCGGTGTCCCGGCTCAGGTAGAGGGTGCGCGTGACGAGGTCGGACCAGCCGGTCCCGACCGGCCATTTGTAGACGTCCCTGGACATCGGGTTGGAAAGCGGGTCGCGGTCGCGTATGAGCGGATACACCTCGTCGCAGACGTGCAGGGCGAGCTGGCGCTGGTCCTCCTCGGACACCTCCGCCCCCAGCTTCAACACCAGCTTCCCGGCATCGGTCCCCTCGGTCGCGTGGTACACGTCGCTGATGGAGTAGGCCCCGGCGGTCAAGTTGCTCGGTTCTCCGTAGCCGAAGCTCAGCTCGTCCTCGCTCAGCTCGTTCAATTGCAGGAGTTCGATCTGTTCGGACCAGAGCACGGTCCTGCCGCCCGCGAGGTTCGCCGCCGGGCAGGCCGCCGCGGGGAGGATCGGTCCGATGGCGGGGCTGACCCACTCCTCCAGGTTGTAGCTTTCGTCCCGCCAGCGCATCCTGACCTTGATCTGCGAGCCCACGTCGGCCGGGGTCAGCGTGTACTGGCTTCCCAGCTGACCCATTCCATTCGTCGCGCCCGGGATCTCCGTCTCGACGCCGTTCCTCACCCAGATCCACTGCCATCGCCAGGTGAAGCGAGAATCCATGGTGTCCCTGGCGTATAAAATCCCGTTGGCGTCTTCGACCGCGCCCACCATGGAGACGGTCAGCGGCGCCGGCGCGCGCGGGACGGGGGTCCCAGTCGGTGAGCGAAGGATGCGACCGACTTCCTGGTCCTCGTCGTAAGTGGCGGGGGTGTTGGCTACCGGCGTGGTGTACACCACGTCCTCGGCGAGAGGGAATTCCTCGGTCGCCGCTCCGGCGCCCAGGGCGTTCACCGACCGCATCTGGAAGAAGTACGCGGTGCCGTTCGAGAGCGCGGTGCCGTCAGCCAGCGTCTCTACGGGATGTAGGAGGCCAATCGAGTTGTAGAACGTGCCGGTGAACTCCGGAATCGGGGTCCAGGTGGACGGATACGTGCCCCCCGCGGGCCTGACGCGTTATTCGTAACTGTCGGCTGGCGGGCCGTCCCAGCCGTCGTAGAACTCCGGGTCCGGCGCCGCCCAATTCAGTATGACCTTCCGGTCGCCTACCCTTACACTCGTCCCAGCTTTTTCCGGCTGGGGGGGGCGTGCCCTGTTGTGCGGCGGACGGCGACGCTATCGCCAGCAGCGCGGCGGCCATCAATCCCGCCGCCAGGCCGCGCCGAAATCCAATCATCCCGCATGCGATCTGCGTCAAGTCCAATCTCCTCCGTGCGTCTGGTTCGGCGACCGCAACCCGGTCGCACCTTCGTCATCTCCGCGGCGTTCGTCGTCCCCGGGGCGTCGAGGCCGGTCCGGTCTCGGCGCCCCGGGGGAGCCTGGTCAGCTCGTCGCCCGTCCGCGGCGGCGGGTTCAACTGATGGGACCTGACTGGACGCGCGAGCCACCGCGACCGGCGCGGTCCCGGCACCGCGCCGTGCACGATCGACTGGCGAGAAGCCGTCCGGCTTCAGGGAGGACGCAGGGGGGCGCGGGGGGTTGGCTCGCCCCTCTGCACTCGTCTATATGTACAGGCGTTCGCGGAACGGAAAACGAACAGTCGGCCCCGCCCCACAGCGGGGGATGTCCCGGGCATCAGGCGCGCGGCTCTTGCCGTCCGCGGCTGCTTCGGCCATGATCTTGCATTGGTCATGGCGTTCCAGCCCAAGCCGTCGGCGTCGTCGGAGTCCGACGCACCCGAGCCCTCGGCCTCGACGTCGTCGTCGGAGTCGCGCCTCCTGGAGCGGGTTCGACGGGGCAGCCGCGGGGCGTCCGAGGCACTCTTCGGGCGATACGGGGCCTGGCTTCGGAGATGGACACGGAGCCGCCTGCCCGAGCGGGTGCGGGGCTCGCTCGACACCAGCGACGTCGTTCAGGAGACGCTGGGCTACATGTTCGCGCGGCTCGAATGGTTCGAGTCGAAGCGCGCGAAGGCACTGCGGGCCTACCTGCGGCGGGTCGCCGAGAACCGCATTCGCGACGAGCTGCGCCGGGCGGTACGCCGGCACGGCGCCATTGCGCCGGCGCAACCGGTCCGGGCGTCCGAGGACGGCGCACCCCACGAGCTCGGCTACAACTACCGGCAGCTCGCCCTCGTCGAACCCCTGCCGAGCACGGATGCGGCGCGCATGGCGCTGCGGCGGGCTCTGATTCGGCTGGGCGAAGTCATGCCGGATCCGTGACGAAGGACTTTCCGTTCGGTTCCCGCCTCGTGAACGCCTATATAGCTGGACGCACATGACCCCGCGCGGTGGGGCTGTCGGTGTCGACAAGGCGAAGCGAAGGCATGCCGGAAATGGGTGGGGATGAGCGCGACGGCCTGGTCGTCGACGTGGCGGACGCGTTGACGCTGAACCAGAACGTCGATTGGGACCGGTGCGCGCGGGAAGGCACGCCCGCCGCTCTCCGGACGATCGAGAACATGCGCGTGGTCGCCGGCGTGCTTGCCGGCTCCCGAGCGCATGGAGATGCCGCGTCGGGCGCTCCGGCTACCGGCTCCCGCCTGCCCGGCGGCGTGTTCGTGCGCGGCGCCGTGCGTGCTCGTGACGCGCGCGGGGGGAGCCGGCTCGCCGGACGCGGCGCCGGCCGAGGAGTGCCCCGTGTGCGGACACGTGTCGGAGGCCGGCGAGCCGGCGGAATGCGACTGCGGGTCGGCGTATGTCGAGACGGAGGCCCCGAAGCTCCTGGCCGGCAAGTATCGACTGACGCGGTGCCTGGGACGCGGCGGAATGGGTGCCGCCTACCTGGCGCGCGACGTCCGGCTCGAGCGGGACGTCGCCGTCAAGACCCTGACGGGCGTGTCCGTCTTCCGCCTGATGGGATCGAAGCCGGAAGCGTGGCGACGGTCACGCATCCGGCGGTCGCGCAGATCCACGGCATCGAGTCGTGGCGGGGCCGCCCTTTTCTCGTCGTGGAGTTCCTGTCCCGCGGCACGCTCGAGGATCGGCTGCGGCGCGGGCCGGTGCCGGCAGCGCGCGCCCTCGACATCGCCGCCCTGCTGGCCGGCGCCCTCGCGGCCCTGCACGAGGCCGGGTATCTGCACGGGGACGTCAAGCCGAGCAACGTCGGGTTCGCGTCGGACGGGTCGCCGAAGCTCCTGGACTTCGGTCTGGCTCGCGAGGCGAACGACGCCACCAGCGGGGGCGGCACCGCGCGCTACCTGTCGCTCGAGGTGCTCTCCGGCCGCCCCGCCGACGAGGCCGACGATGTCTGGTCCCTGTGCGTGATGCTGTACGAGATGGTCTCGGGGGAGCATCCGTTCGCGGGGGGCGGCGCCGACGAGGTGAGGGACAGCATTCGGCGTCAGCGTCTCCGTCGCGGCGCCACGTCGTCGGAGGCTCTCGCGTTCACCGCATCGGTGCTGACCGCTCGCCGGGCGGCCCGACCGGCGAGCGCGCTCGGCTTCGCCTACGGGCTTCGCGGTGTTCGCCGCAGGGAATTCTTCCGGGGCGAGTCGCCGTCGAACCTGTAGACCGCAGGGCGGCGCGGCGCACAAGCTTCGGTCCGTGTTGACCGGCAAGGGCCTGGCGCTGGTCGACGAGGCCGCCCCGCCGGTCTGGCTCGGAATCGGCGACTGCATCGTCGTGGCGAGCGACGGCCTGCAGTCGCTTGCGGAGGAGGAGATCCGCCGCTCACCGGCGAGGCGGTCCCGGACGCACGCCGCGGCCACCCCGCCGAGGCGTTGCCGGCACCGGGCCGTCGTCGTGCAGCGCAGCATCCCCCAGGTCGCGGGCCGTCATTGGTGCCGGCCTCAAGCTCGTCGACGCCAATTCCACGTCCCCTGCCGGACACGCCACCGCGTCGCCCTGCAGAGAGCCCTGCCCGGCGGGATGGGGGCCAGGACCCAGGCCGCGCGCTTGGGACTGTCGATCTCGAGAGAGTGTCACCGGGGCGGCCTCAAGTCAGCCTGTCGCTGCCTGTTCGTACAGCCGTTCGTACGCGTCGTGCTCGGCGAGGCGGGCTCGTTCGTTCGCTTCGAGGTATTCGAGCACCAGGCGAACGTCCTCCGCGTCGAAGACGTGGGGACCCCGGCAATCGTTCAGCGCGTCAACTTGGCTGCGCAGGCGTTGGGCCGCCGCTCCCGGCGTCCCCTGGAAGTACTGGCCAGGCATGTGTAGCTCTCCGAGCGAACGGTACCACGACTTCGCCAAGCCAGCCGGTCGAGAGGAGGTGCGAGTCCACCAGCTCGCTGGGCCGCCGGGACCTGACCCACGGGCTCCAGGGCGGACCTCCGCGGACCGCGACCGGGGCTTCCGCACCGTCCGCCCCCGGGCTGAACGCCTCGAGCTCGGCAGCGGGCCGCCAAGGTCGGCAGTCTTTGGGGCCGGCGGCCGCGTCGGCCAGCGGTCCGCCGGTAGCCGGCGAGGACCCGGGCGGTCCCGTTCCCCATGCTTTGATTCGCACCGGGCGATAGAATCGTCGCAGGAGGCGACATGAGCGAAGCCACCGCGATCCTGCGGCATGACTCGGCTGAGCGCCGTCGGGCGACCTACCAGGACGTGCTCGATGCCCCCCCCCATCGGGTCGCCGAGGTTGTTGACGGCGTGCTCCACACGAACCCGCGGCCGGCCATGCGCCACGCGCACGCCAGTTCGTCGCTGGGCACGAAGATCGGCGGTCCATTTCACCACGACGCGGGTGGCCCCGGGGGCTGGTGGATCATCGACGAACCGGAGCTGCATCTGGGCGAGGACATCCTCGTACCCGACCTCGCCGGTTGGCGGCGGGAGCGGATGCCTGTCTTTCCCGACGCGCCGTACGCCACGCTGGCCCCCGACTGGGTGTGCGAGGTGCTCTCGCCTTCGACCCGTAAGCTCGACCTCCACGGCAAGCGCGCCGCCTATGGGCGCGAACAGGTGGGTCATCTGTGGCTCATCGACCCGGCCGACCGCACCCTGGAGGCCTTCGAGCTGCGCGAGGGCGAATGGGTGCTGATCGCCACCGCGCAGGATGACGCTCCCGTCCGCATCCGACCCTTCGACGCCGTCACCTTCAGCCTCGGCGATCTCTGGCCGCCGAAAGTCGCCCCGGCCGAGTAGGTCGAGGGGCCTGGCGACCTCGACACGTTCACGCCGGCGCAAGGCTGACGCGATCTCGCCCCCTCCCGCAAACGGACCCGGGCAAGGCCCCGGATATCCCGCGCCACTGCGCAGGATATTCGCCGGGCTGGAACACGCGAGCCCGCGAACCGCCGGTGAGAATCCTGTACCACGCCGCCGAGGGCAGGCGTGGCCGTTTTTGGGGCCGGGGCGGCGGATCTCGCCGCCGCCGTCCCCTCGATCCACCTGCCCGCGGCCACGCCGGGGCGCGGCCGTCGCCCGGCGTCGAGTCCCGACCAGGTCGGAGAATGGGCCCCCGGTGAACCTGACGCCGATCGCGGCCCTCGAACGGCATCTGCACCGGCTGCAGGGGGACGCACGCCTTGCCCTGCGCGCGGTGCGCGAGGCGGTGCTCGAACGCAACCGCGAAGGACGGACGGCATGATCGACGACGAGGGACGCATCGGGCTCGTCGCGTCCGTGGGCTCGGGTCGGGTGGACCAACCTCGAGGCGGGTCGCGACGCCCGCGCGTAGAACCTCCGGCGCCGCGATCCGCGAGCCGTTCGAGCACGACAGCCGCACAGCCAGCGGTGCGGGCGGACGCCCCGCAGGGGGCAGCCCTGGAGTCTGCCCCCGAACGCGCGGTAGCTGCCCGACAATTCTGGCGCGGGGGGCCGCCGGCCGGGCTCGACCGCGGCCCTGCAGGTCCGGGATCAGGCGGCCGACGCCGCCCTTCACGAACCGGATGTCCCTTCGTCTCGCCCTCCTTGGTTCGTTGGCTCCGGGTGGCCGCGTCGGCGACAAGTCGGCCCTGCGGACGGCGCTGACCTCGCTTCCCCGCACCCCGGCCATGAAAGAGGAGCCCCCGTGGATCATGGCGTCGAGGCGGCCGCGATCGAGGGCGACCTTCTCGGATTCGACGCCGACGGCTGGTGGCGAGGATGGCGGCCAAGTCCGCCTCGATCGCCCCGGCGGTCCCGCCGGGAGCCCGGCCGCGGTCGCGCACGGGCCACGCAGTGAGGCCGGTTTTGAACCGATTCCCGCCGTGGTCGCGCACTCCTCAGGCAGAGGAGGATTCTCATGACGAAGACCAGATCGACGGCTACCGGGGACCGATGCCGAGTTCACACTGTGCTGTGCGCCGGGCTCCTCCTCGTCTTCATGGCGGGGCACCCCGCGCTCGCCCAGCCCGGCACCGAGCTCGAAATCGGCGGCGGCTACCACGCCGCGCTCGATCTCGGCAGCAACTTCTTCACGGTCCCGTCCACGGCCACCGTCGATGTCCGGGCCACCAACTGGGTCAGCGACCGCTGGGGCGTCGCCGCCCGCGCACTCGTGGGCCTCGGGGGGTACCTACGCAGCCCGGCCGGCGTCGAGCGCCGGCACCCGACCTACTTCCAGATGCTCGTGCGCTACAGGGCCGTCGGCTCGGGGCGGAGCGGTCTGCACGTCGGGTTCGGCGGCGGGCTGATGGGGTACAGCGAGCGCGACCGCTTCGATTGCTGCGGCTTCCACCTCCTGGGCCTGGAGGCGCTCGGCTCGCGAGCCCTGACGGACCGGCTCAGCATTCGGTTCGGCGCCAGCCTAGTCGTACCCTTGCACGTGCACCCGCTCGTCCTGCTGGCATGGCGGCTCTGAGGCGTTCAAAAGGTCCGCGCAGGACAGCGCCGGCAACCCGAGCGCGGTGGCCGACCAGTTCTCGATCGTCGCGGACTTGACCCCGGTGCCGGCTCTGCCGGTGGCGGGCGCGATCGCGCTTGCAGTGCTACTGCTGTTGGTCGGCGGGGCACAGCGCAGGGCGACCCGTTGACGACGGGAAGAGTTTGGAGAAAGGGGAGAAGCCCGTGGAAACAGGAGCAGCAATCATAGGACTGGCCTCGGTCTTGGTGTGGCTGTGGTCAGTAGTCGGAGTTCTCCAACCGAAATGGGCAGGTCTGCGAAGCCGATTGTCAGCTGTTGGTATCTGGCTGATCTCTGTGTTCATGCTCGTCGTTAGCGTGGGCATGCTTCCGGATGAGCAAAACCAGACGACGAACACGCCAGTACCCGAGGCGGAGGCGGAACAGGAGAGCCCAGAAGACAGTCGCCAGATTCGCCTCGGAGAGGCGCTCGACGAGCGTGCAGACGGAGACCTGCGGCGGACGACCAACCCAGCGTTCGCCCCGTCGGTCGTCAAGAACCGCAGCGAAGAACTGACGAATTCTCGACACTTGTCGACTCGCCCGGCTTCGCCCCCGGTCTTTTCGTGCAGATCTTGATCGAGAGGAAGATGACGGCTGTGGGCGCTGTGGGAACCGCGTTCTTCGCGGTTTCCAAGCTCCCTGTGGACGCGTTCTTTGCGTCCATGGGGGGCGGCGGCGTCCACGGCCCCGGCGCTGGCGGTCGGCACGGCGTTCGGGTAGCGTAGAGAGCGGACTCAGGCGTGGGGTGAGGGCCCGGTTGTGCCGACCGGACCCTCGTGACCGCCCCGAGCTCCGACAGACCGGGCCGGTCCCCGCTGTTTTGCCACGGTTCAGGCCCGTTGTCCAGTCGGAGACCGCCCCGCGCGCTCCGACGCCGTGGACCAGCCCCTCCGGCAGAAGACCTGTCGTCAGTGCGGCCGACCCTTCGCCATCTGCGCGGCGTGTGACCGCGGCCATGCCTACTGCACGCCGCGGTGCCGGGCGGCCGCCCGCCGCCGGGCGGTCCGGGCCGCCCGGGCCCTCCATCAGCGCAGTCCCGAAGGGCGCCTCGACCACCGCGACCGGCAACGCGCCTACCGCGCCCGGCGCCGCGTGACGGATCACACTTCCCCCGCCCCCCGGCCGTCGGACAGACTCCCCGTCCCGGAACCCGCCCCGGTTCCCGCGCCCGCGCCCACGCGGTGTGTGGTCTGCGGCCGGCAGAGCCGGTGGCTGGTCCCGATGCCGGAGCCCGGCCGCGGTCGGAGGAGGAGGGACGATGATCACGCCCGCGCAGCGCGCCGAGATCCGGCGCCTCTACTACGGCGAGCACTGGAAGATGGGCACCATCGCGGCCCAACTCGGCCTCCACCGTGAGACCGTCCGCGCCGCCGTCGAGGGCGAGTCGGTCGGCGTCCGCCGCGGCGCGTGCCGGCCCAGCGCCCTCGACCCCTACCTGCCGTTCATCCGCGACACCCTGGCCCAGTACCCCACTCTGCGCGCCACCCGCATCCACGAGATGGTCCGACAGCGCGGCTACCCCGGCTCGGTCATCCAGGTTCGCCGCCTCGTCGGCCGCCTGAGGCCCGAAACCGCCCGCACCGCCTACAGACGGGTCGTTACGCTGAGCGGCGAGCAGGCTCAAGTCGACTGGGGCTCCTTCGGCAAGGTCCGCATCGGCCGCGGCGACCGCGCCGTCTCCGGATTCGTCATGGTCCTCGGCCACTCCCGCGCCATGGCCGCCCTCTTCACCCTCGACCAGACCCTTGAAAGCTTCCTCCGCGGACACGTCGAAGCCTTCAAGGCCCTGGGCGGCGTCGCCCGCACCCTCGTCTACGACAACCTCCGAACCGCCGTCCTCGACCGCCGCGGCGCCGCCGTCCAGTTCCACCCCCGACTGCTCGAACTCGCCGGCCACTACCACTTCGCCCCCCAACCCTGCACGCCAGGACGGGGCAACGAAAAGGGGAAGGTCGAACGCCAGATCCAATACCTGCGGCACGCCTTCTTCGCCGCCAGGCCCTTCCGAGACCTCGACGACCTCAACGCCCAGTTCCGACGCTGGCGCGACGAGGTCGCCCACCGGCGCCGCCACCCCGAACAGCCCGACCGCACCGTCGCCGACGCCTGGGCCGACGAGCGGCCCCGACTGCTGCCGCTCCCCGCCCATCCCTTCGAGACCGAGCTCGTCCGCGCCGTCCGCTCCGGAAAGACCCCCTACGTCCGCTTCGACCGCAATCTCTACTCCATCCCCCACACCCACGTCCGAAAGCCCCTCACCCTCCTCGCCAGCGACACCCGCGTCCGCATCCTCGACCAACAGGTCGAACTCGCCCGCCACCGACGCAGCTACGACACCGGACAGGCCGTCGAAGACCCCGCCCATCTGGAAGGGCTGCTTGCCGCCACACGCCAAGCCAACGTCCACACCACCCGCGACCGACTCCGAACCGCCGTACCCGCCACCGCCACCCTCTTCGAGCGGCTCGCACAGCGCGGAGAACCCCTGCGCCCGAACGCCACCAGGCTGCTCGCCCTCCTCGACGACTACGGGCCGCAAGAGCTCGCCGCCGCCGTCGAAGACGCCCTCCGACGGGACGCCCTCGGCGCCGGCTCCATCACCCACATCCTCGAAACCCGGCGGCGGCGGCGCGGACTGAGACCGCCCCTCCGCCTCACGTTGCCCGACCGACCCGGACTGCGGGACGTCGACGTCCGGCCCCACGACCTGGAGACCTACGATGACCTCGGACAACACGACCCCGACGACGCTGGCGACTGACCTCCGACGCCTCGGACTCAACCGCACCGCCGAAGACCTCAACGACCTCATCGCCGCCGCCACCCGCAAGCGATGGAGTACGACCGCGCTGCTCGAACACATCGCCGCCGCCGAGCTCGAAGAACGACAGCGCCGCAGCGTCGAGCGCCGACTCGCCAGCGCCCGGCTGGGACGCTTCAAGCCCCTCGCCGACTGGGACTGGAACTGGCCCACCACCCTCGACCGGCCAGCACTCGAACGCATCCTCACCCTCGACTTCCTCGCCCGCGGCGAGAACGTCATCCTCGTCGGCGCCCAGGGTCTCGGCAAGACCATGCTCGCCAAGAACATCGCCCACCAAGCCATCCTCGCCGGGCACTCCGCCCTCTTCACCACCGCCGCCGACCTCCTGCTCGACCTCAGCGGGCAGGAGACCGCCCGCGCCCTCGAGCGACGCCTCAAGCACTACACCCGGCCCGCGCTGGTCGCGATCGACGAGGTCGGCTACCTCGCCTACGACGCACGCGCCGCCGACCTCATCTTCCAGCTCGTCAGCCGCCGCTACGAGCACCGCTCCCTGCTGATCACCACCAACCTGCCCTTCAAGCGCTGGGACACCGTCTTCCCCAACGCCTCCTGCGCCGTCGCCCTGATCGACCGCCTGACCCATCACGCCGAGATACTCGTCATCGAGGGCCAGAGCTATCGCCGCCGCGAGGCCGAGCTCACCCATCAGCAGCGTGGCCGCAAACGTCCGTCCCGCAAACGGGCATCCGTCAACGGCGGTCAGCCGTGAGCGCCGTCGATGACCGCGCAGAAAACGTCATTTTCGGGAGCTCGCGCGAAGCAGACGCCCTGGACGATGTGTTGGCGGGGTGCACCTCGACGGACTTGATCGTGTTCGCTCGCGGGGAGGTGCCGCCGCCGGTCGCGACGGCTTCCTCGGTCCAAGTCCCTGACGAGATCGCCGCATGGGACGACAATGGGAACGGCCGCATCAGTTGCGCGGAGGCAAGGGCGCACGGGATTGCGCCGGTGAGGCGCGACCACCCCGCGTACCCGTTCATGCGGGACGGGAACGGAGACGGCGTCGTCTGTGAGTCAGGAAACCAGCGGCCGGGAGAGCGTCCGGGACTGGGTGCGGACACGTACGCAAAGGCTTCGCACCTTGGCCCGGCTGCGGATCGACGTCGAGCTGCGGGATCCGCTGATGGCCCCGGTATACCAGCGGATCGGCGCCCAGGCGGCGGAGATGCGTCGCCGCGGACGGCCGTTTCGGGCGATCGCCGAGCACTTCAAGGTAGATGACCACACGGCCGCGAAGGCCGTCCGCTGGTTTAGGGCTGGGTCATGAATCCGCCTGGGAGGCGGGAATCGTCAGTGAGTTTCACTTGCGTGCGGCTCTTTTTGGTCGGCGGCCCAAGCAGTTTCGGGCGCGGCGGCAAGCAGAGGGTTGCGGATGCAGACCGTCGTGACCGCGCGCCGCTCACCCCGGACGCGGAATCCGCACTGTGGTTGTTTGCGTGTGGCGTTCGTGTTCACGCCGCTCCGAGCACTCGCCACCCCTCGCGGCTCTGTCGCGGGCGGTCGGACCCCCGGGTCCCCGCTCTGTCCGGGGCGTCCTCCTCCCGCTTCGGTGCTGTTGGCTCTGTTGCGGGTCTCGTGGTGTCGCGCCGGCGGCGCGGGTCGGCGTTGACAAGTTGGCGCGACTGCGTAGAATCTGGCGTTGATCGCGGCGTTCCGCTCTCCCTTGGCGGACGACTGGTTTGGTCGTCAGCCCGGTACTGCGCGACGGGTGTCGGGCGACGTGCACGGCGAGAGTACTGTGTTATGGATGATCGTTTTTCCTCTGAGGTGCGGTCCGAGTCGTCTCCCGGGGACGACGATGCCGGTCCTCCACCGAAGACCGAGCGTGCGGTTGCTGGGGCGCTCGGCCGTTCCCAAGCTGATTCCGTCGACGCGGTGTCGGCGTGCGTCGGCTCGCCGCTGGCGGTTCGGCTCCTCTACTCCTTCGCGGTCGTCGACGCCATATTCGGTGTCCTGTTCCTGCTCACCGTCGTGTTCCTCGATCCGGCGTCGGGTGTCGGCCTCTGGTGGAATGAATTCGCCGGTGTCCTGAATATCGGTCGGGTTCTGTTCCTGTTGTGGACGGTGTTCCACGTCGGCGGATGGTTGGCGCGGACGCGCCGGCGGGCGATGCTGGTTTCTGCTGCGGTCCGCGGGGTTTCCCCGCAGGATGAGATACCGGCGATGGTCTGGTGGTATTTCGTTCCGATAGCGTCGTTTTGGATGCCGTGCCGTGCGTTCCGCCGCCTGCAGGAGGTATCGGCGCGGCTGGCCGGCGAACCACCTCCGTCTCCGCTCAACAGGCGCGTGTGGTGGGGGTCAGTCTTGACGGTCTTCTCCTACCTCTGGATCCTCCCTGGGGGTGCCGCCTTGTCTGGTTGGATGCTGGTGCGCCTGATGGACGACGTCGCCCGTCAGAAGGCCGTCTGGTCTCACCGGCAGGGCTTCCTGATCCTTGCGGAGTGACACCATGGCCGCTGGTTCGACCGTCGTTCCGGGTGTGCCGCTGCGTATTTTGGAAGGGTTTGCCCCCGCGCACCTACGGCGGAAACTTTATCGGTAGTCCGGTTGCGATCGTTGAATCTGTCATGGCCGTAGCTCGCCATCACGGCATTGCTCCGGTCCCGCAGTGTAAGAGCACCAACCTTGATACGTGAGGACTATGCTGGGTTCAGCGTCTATCCCGCGTTGTCACCCCAATCAAGCCACTCCAGAGCCCTTGTGGAAAAACCTTGGTGCCAGATCCGTGTTTGTGAATGATTGAGGAATGGATACCTGGAGCCTACTGCTTGCCCGCATTTGTCGAGGGCAATGATTTGGACCGGGACCCGTCGGTGGCCCCACTGCGTAGTGTCATCCCCGCGCTGGTGTGTTACAAGGAGTTGACCAACCGCCTCGTATGCGTGACTGTCGTAGGAGGGCATTGAGTACCCTATAACAATTATCGCTGACGCCATACTCGCCACGATATGGAGGTTTTCCCATAGATCAAGAATAGGACTATATCCCAGTAGCTTATCGTGCGCCGGGGGAAGGATGACAGGAACGATGGTGCCCCACCGGGTGGGGATCCTGGGGCGGCGAATGGAGTGCGCCACCGCGCTCCCCCCCACCTCCGCCCCGGAGCGGTGCGCGTTCGCGCCACCGCTGCCTGCCGAAGCAGCAGGGCTAAGGTCGTGCCGGCTTCCGCTCGACTTCGCCTTGGTCGTTCAGCCAAAGAGTCCCGGATTTGCGCGAGCGCTGCAAGTAAGGGAATACCGGATGAGAGAAATGGATCAACCTCGGCATGACGCCGTACATCCAGACCAAAAGACGCGTCAGCACGCCATCGTCCCTTTTGAAGCCGACGTATCCCGTAACGTTGTGGCCATCTTCCCCTTTTATAACCAGCGTGCCCTTCCCGGTCCCCATGTGGATCAGAACGCCCCTGTTTAAAGAGTCTCCTCAAATGCGTGTGGGTAGAGGCGGCGCCAGTTCTATGCCTCCACAGCAGAGGAACAGCATCGAGATCAACGCGCCGGGCGAGTGGAAGCCATAGGCGCGACGCGCGATCACCCGCAGCTTGTTGTTGATGCCCTCCACCGGACCGTTCGTCATCTTCGTGTCCACGTACGCCAGGATGCCTTCAGCGTGTTTCCGAATCGTACGCCCCAGCTTCACGAACGGCGTCAGGCGGGACCGCGCAGCCCACTCCAGCCACTCATCGAGCAGCGCCGGCGCATCCTCTGGTGTCGCCTGCCCCAGGATCGTCGCCAGGTACTCCTTCAGTTCGTAGGCCCGGTCCAGCGCCCGGTTCTTACGACGCAACGTCTCCAGACGCCGGGCCTCACCAGGCCTCAGCCGCGCCGGGTGCTTCAGCAACGCATAGCGCGTCCCCTTGAGCGCCTTCGCATCCTCCGGCTCCGAGGCCAGCCGCCGCTGCTCCGAACGCCGCACCTCGTCAACCGCATCCGCCGCAAGCCGTTCAACGTGAAACCGGTCGAACACCACCCGCGCGTGCGGAACCCACGCCCGTAGCGCCTTCTGCCAGCTCGACGCCAAGTCCGCCGTCACCAACTCGATCCGCGCACAGCCACCAGGTCCCAACTGCTCGAAGAAGGCCCCCAGCGTCTCCGCGCTGCGCCCCCGCCCCGCCCAAACCACCCGACGCTCGTCATGGTCAACCACGATCGTCAGGTAGCGGTGACGCTTCCGGTAGCTGAACTCATCGACGCCGATTCGTCTCAGCTTGGCGAACCGAGCCCCGTCCAGCCGCCGCGCCACAACCCGTTCCACGATGCTGCCCACCGTCACCCACGATATCCCCAGCAGGCGGCTCACCGCCGTCCGGTCCGTCACCTGCGCCAGATACGCCGCCAATTCCTCGAACCCCGACGTGAACACACTGCTGCCGCTCGCCCACGGCACCTGCTCCACCTTCACCCCGCGGCAACGCCGGCACGACACCCGCCACGGCGCATACCGCAGCCACGCCGGCATGCGGCCCCAGGACAGATGCCGCCACTCGCGCACCGGCTGCCGGTCATACCGCGGCGACCGCTTCCCGCAGGTCCCGCACCGGGCACGCCGCCACGACGGCTCCACCGACACCGTCAACGGACCGTCGGCGGCCATTTCAACCTGCTTGACGTACATCTGCGTGACACCCAACAGCCGCCGTAGTAACGTAGTCAGACGCATGGGGCTCTCCTCCTCGCGGGTCGTGGTAGTACACGCCCATGAGACCAGGAAGTCCCTTGCGTTTTCAACCGCTTCCGCCCAGCGAGACGCCGCACGCGGCCCCCGACAACCCCTTCGCCCCGCCCAACGGGCGTCCACGGCCGGCGCCGGGCCCCGAGGTGGCCGTGGGGCAATCAGCCAGCGTCTATCCCCAAACCGCCAGTCGTCGCGCTTTTTCGCGTTGTCGTGGAGGGCCGGGACGCCCCCGTCCAGGCCGGGCCGCAAGGCCCATATCTGCTGCTTGAGCGGAGGGACGGACGGTGTGTCACCCGAAGGGCCGTAGCGCAGCGAAGGACGCGCGTAGCGCGTTGACACGCCGGCCGGCCCGCAGCTACTCCGCTCCGAACTACCCCCGGCCACGGTGCGCCACGCCCGCCGCCGGTCAGGTGAACGCCATGAGCGGTCAATTCCGAGGCCGCCCGCGCTGCCAGCATCCCTCGCCGACCCGCCGATCGCGCCTCAACCTACCCACACCCGTTTGAGGAGAGCCTGTTTAAAACGAATAACGCGTCCAGGACGGGTTGTTCGATCTTCCGCAGTTCCTTGTCCCACGCCGTCAACGTATCGTAGATCCTTTGCAGGGTCAGCTTAGACTCGAACGCAAATGCGAAGTACGGGCGACGGAGGATAAATCTCCGCTCGTCGTCCCCCATGCTCATAAGGAACATGGTTTGCTCAGGTGCCTCAAGGAGACTCTTAAATGCCTTGGCCTTGTCGAAACAGTCCCGCAATGAGTCGAGACTCGTGAGCGACGACTTCACCTCGGCTGCACATTGCACGGTCTCAATCGGGAACTGCTGCGGTTGCTCCCAATCCGCCTGGAGAGAGACGTGGTATTCGTTCGCAACTACCACGTCCGTCTGCTTCGCGAGCCGCCCGTCAATGTCGAAAATCTCGCCGTGGCCGACCCTTGTGTAACTCGGCATATACTTCCGGAGGAATTTGCGGAACTCGTGTTCCACCATGGCGCCCTTGTTGCCGGCATGCTCGAACTTCGCGCGGATATCCGTCAACTCCCCTCTGAGGCGCCCCTCTTCTCGTTGCAGGATTCCTGCCATAATATCGTAGCCGCTCGGGACGCGCTCGCCCATGTCCACCATCCTTTACACACTCGTTCACCATCTCCCGATGGGAATCTTCTCGTCGCCTTCTAACAGACCGGCTGACTGCCGGCTCACGCTCGTGCCCCCGCCCGTCGGACGCTTCGGGGCCGGGGTCCAAAGGCCGACCGCCGAGAGTCTGGACCGCGAGCGGCGGCGCAAGGCTGACGGCATCACGATGCGCGTAGCAGTTCCCGGACTGCTTTGAGCGTATCCGCGTGCGCGAGCGTGCCTGTCACATACCATGCTAGCCACTCATCGAGGATGCCAAGCGCATCCTGATGAAGCTGATAACCCGTCTGCTCCACATTGGCGAGATCATGTCCGATAGAGAATGTGTGATCGAAACGAAGGATGGAACCTTCGAGCGAACCGGCCAACGGCAAGGTGTCCCAGAAATACTGTGGGTACTCGCATCGACGAATCCGGCCGACGAGCTCAGGAGCCCATCCGGCCCGGGCGGTTGACCCGTTTGCACTGTAGTAGGGTACGACGAGACGGGTCAGAGCGGTCTGCCACCGTTTTTTGCCCCGTGCCAGCCGTGCCAGGGCAGTATCCACTTGCACATCCGTGCTGGCGATAATGAGACACGGGCGACGCTTGCTGCGGCGGACGAGGTACTCTTCATCGCTGCGTAACGGTAACGCAGCGACGGGTAGCACCGATGTTTGCTGGGGTGTTTGGCCGACCCTGAACTCTTCTAGCTGATACTGGGCTTGCGCGTGCTGCCGTGCGTCCTCTCCACGTCCTACCGGAATAAGGCGGAATGGCTTCTGGTCAGGGTACGGTATGATTGTCCAGACCAAGCTCCCCCGCGCAGGCGTCTTAGTGGCTGGAACCCACCAAGACGGATCGGGCGCTACGAGAGACTGAATTGACTCGTCAGGGTATTTCGGGATCACGGCGCTGGGATGACGACCACACGGAGTCCTCGAAGCTGAGCGTTCCCGACGACGCTTTGGGAGGCGACCCGGCCTTGCGCTCAAGCTCGTCAAGACCTGTAAAGAAGACGTCGTCATAGCGTGGCGGCGGATCTGCGACGGCGCGTTCAGATCGACGCTTGGAGACAAGCTGCTGGATCTTCGTGCGCCCGATCGCGAGCGCGGCGGCCCGACGCCGTTTCTCCGCCCTCGTGCGCTGATCGGGCGGCACCGATTGAACAGGGGACTCGCTAGCTTCGATGGCTGATGCGAAATCCAGAACGTCGTTGGGTCGGGCCATGAGCATGGGTGGTGTCAGATAAACATGCCTGAGCAGATCGGCTGTGTCTGACCCGTGCTCATGCACGGCACGGGCAAGTGCACTGGTGAGAACGACCGGCAGTCTCGCGGCCAAAGCTGTCTCCAGCTGATTGGCTTGTGTTGTCGTGAATCTATAGCGCACGTAGTCATCGCCGTAACGCGAGGAAATGGATCGTGCGGTGGCCGCGGCTCGTTCCACGAGCGCCGGCGCTATTCGGTCATGGGCATCGGCCGACCACGGGCCAAAGTGATAGAACCGCCAGTTCATGCCGGTATACGTGGACCCGTCATGCCGCCTTGCGTACGCCAAGTCCGCCAAGTACGCGTACTTGAGAAGGTGAATCGCACCTAGCTCCTGGTCGCGGAAATCGTCTGCTTGAGCAGCACGCGCGAGGGCGTACTGGAAGAGCTGATCGATTCTCGGAACCTTCTTGGCCTCGTCACTCACGGTATCGATAGTCGCCCACGCACGGTGCCGCAAACCGTACCACGCTAGCCCGCCATCGACAAGGGCCACCCCAGCCGGACTCCAGCGAGGACCCCTCCGAGAGAGCGGGAACGCTGGCCGACACCCGCCGCACCGACCCGGCCGGACCGCGACGGACCGGGCATGGCGGAGGTGCTCGTCGAACGGCTGCGGGCGGCGGGCGTCAAGATCGACGGATCCGAAGTGCTGGACGGTCGAAGCGGCCGACGACGTCGGCGACGGCCGGGACGCCGGAGCCCGGCCCGCTGACGCCGGAGGTCGACGCCTGGATTGGCGCGGTGCGCCGCCGGCCAGCCGGGCGCCCGGCACCCACGGGACGCGCTGACGTCGGGGCGCTGCGGCGCATCGGCCGCGCCGTACCGGCGGCGCTATGAGCGGGAACTCCCCGACACGCGCACCATCGGGCAGGGGCTCGCCGACGCCTCGAAGGGCCGTCGTGACGATGGGACCGGAAGACGCGCGACCGGCGGATCCGCGGCCTCGGGCCGGAGCCGGTCGGCGGGGTGCAGCCGGTGTCAGGGTACCGACCAGATCCGTGCGGAAATGCCGTCGACCGCGCAGCAGGACGTGCGCAGCCAGATCCTCGTCATCCTGGCGTACACGCGAAAGCACGACACGACCTCGACGAGCTGATGAGCGTCCTCCAGCGCGGCGGACCCGCCTGGGCGTCAGGGCGAGAACTCTCGCCGCTCGGTCTGTCGCCGGGTGTTCGCCGAAGGTCGAGCGCGACCTGATCTCCGAGAGCACCCGCGAGGACCTTGCCCGGGACAAGTCCTCGGAGTCGAGCCGCGAGACGCCCACGGAGGCCGAAATCCTGTTGACCATGCTTCCCGCCTCCGAGCCCGCCTCGCCGGGCGAGCGGAAGCCGGCCGGCGGCCGTTCGAGGCAGTGGATCTGGCGCAGCGTCCTCGCCACCTGCCAGCGACGGCGCCGGTGGAGCCGCGGCGTCGAGTCCGACGAGATCGCCCAGCGTGGGCCGCCCTCGACGCCGTGAGCGCGGGAGCTCCTCTTCGTGGCCGGGATGCGGCGGAGCGAGGTGAGCGCGGTGCGTGAGGCCGAGGGCGAGACGCGGGACGTGCGTTCGTGAAGGGCTGCGTCGCCCGCGGGATTCCCCGACGCTCAGGGCCGCTCCGCGCCGCTCTGGCCGAAGTGGTGGGGATGCGGTTCCAGCGCGGCGGCCAGGGCCGGTCTCGCAGACCCCCGAACTCCGGACCCTGCAGGAGAAATTCCAGGGCTTGGCGCGACCAGTCTGCCCGAGCCCTTGGCCGGGTCCCCCCAACAGCCGAGCGCCTTGATTCAGAAGCCGATCCCGGCCCCGATCCCGACGCGAAACAAGATAAGCCGGGCGTCCACGCGCACGAAGAACCGGCGCCCGACCGGCCCAGTCCAGCGTCGCCCCGACCTGGTGACGGATGCCGCGGCGGATGTTGGTGCCGAACAGCAACGCCGCACGGGAGTCGTCCCGCTCCAGGAACCGCCACGCCGCCAGCACGTTGACCTCGTGCAACGTCGCGTCCTCGCGCGTGCTGCGCAGGTAGTCCACGTGCGCCCGCCAGCGGCCCGAGCCGACCGCGCCCCAGACGGACGCCGGGCAGCACACCGGATCCACGTCGAGGTAGGAGTTCTTCGCGGGGCGGATCCGTCGAACACGAGGAATCAGCCATGGCCTTCCGCGTCACCACGAGATGCGGTACTGGGAGAAGCAGCAGGAGGAAGAGAGGGCCAAGGCCCGGACCCAGGACCGGCGCCGGAGCCAGGACCGCGGTCGGTCAGACGACCTGCTACGGTGACCGATCTCGAGTACGACGGCTGGAAGCTCGCCAACCTCAGCCAGGTAGACGGACCTGCGTTTCGTGGCCCTGGCGCGAAAGCCTCGCGGCGCCGCGTTGCCCCAAGGTCGGGGGGTGGACCCCTGTACCCTTCCCGATGACTTCGCGGGATGGCCTCGCGGAGTCGGGCAGGCCGCCGGGAGCACCCGGGTGGACCATGTGCATCGAGCACCTGAAATGGACCTGTGCCCCGGCGGTCCAGCCTCCGATGGATGCCCCGTGGGGAGTTTGCGCCGCAGAGCGCCAGTACAGGGACCGGCAGGCATCGAGGCGCGCCCATTCGATTCGGCAAGGGGAGGTTCAACTTGAAGCTGGCATGGTTCGCGGGTGTCGACTGGGGGTCAAGGAAACATCAGGCGTGTGTGCTCGACGCCGTCGGGAAGGTGCTCGGGGAACGGGAGTTTGAGCACGGCGGCGCAGGGCTGTCGCAGATAGCGGACTGGCTGCTGTCGTTCGGGTCGGGCGAGGCGGGCGAAATCGGCGTGGCGATCGAGACCCCGCGCGGACCGGTGGTCGAGAGCCTGATGGAGCGGGGCTTCGCCGTCCACTCTATCAACCCGAAGCAGCTCGACCGTTTCCGGGACCGCTTCTCGCCGGCGGGCGCGAAGGACGACCGGCGCGATGCGCGGGTACTCGCCTCGGCGCTGCGTACCGACCCGCACTGTCTACGACGGCTGGAACCGACCGACCCGGAGATCATTGAATTGCGGGAGTGGTCGCGTCTCGACGATGACCTGACGCGGGAACGCGTTCGGTTGGCGAATCGGATGCGTCAGCAGCTCTGGCGCTACTACCCGCAGTTCCTCGACGCGGTTGACGACGACGTTGCGGCGCCGTGGGCGCTCAACCTCTGGCAAAACCTGCCGACGCCGCGCGCGGGTCAGCGCGTTCGCGAGGTTACGCTCACCAGAGTGTTGAAGCAGCACCGCATCCGTCGGGTCAGCGCGTCGACGCTGCGCGATCGGCTGCGAGCACCAGCCATCAAGCTCGCCCCGGGCACGGCCGAGGCCGCCGATGTACATGTGCGGCTCCTCACCGAACGCCTCGCCCTGGTCAACCGCCAACACGATCACGCGCGCCCCGCGCCGCCCCGCCCGGGTCGCCGGAAGACACCCGCGCCTCATGTCCCAAACGACCGGTGGCGACAGATGTTGATCGGCTACGCCCGCGTCTCGAAGACCGACGGCTCCCAGTCGCTGGACCTGCAGCTGCTGGCCGGTCGTCGCGGACGTGTGATACACGCTTAGGACACTGACGAAAATTAACTTGTCATCTTTGGCGGTCTGTGGTCTATTTGGGGGGTTCTATGCAGCGCAACGTGGAACTGGAGGCCACGATTGTCGCCAAGTACGCGGCGGTGTCGCCGGTATTGGATGAGCGCAGTCGCCGCCGGTGGGCGGCTGCCGAGTCTGTGGCCATCGGCTATGGCGGGGATGCGCTGGTGTCGTCGGCCACGGGTCTGGCCCGGGAGACGATCCGGAAGGGCCGCCGGGAAATCACGCAAGGCGGGACGCCGACAGGTCGCATACGACGCCCGGGCGCGGGGCGACCCCGTCTCGAACAGAGGCAGCCTGGCCTCCTGGCCGCCCTGGGAAGGGCTGGTGGATCCGCTGACGCGCGGCGACCCAACGTCTCCGCTGCGCTGGACATGCAAGAGTCGGGCGAAGCTCGCCTCGGGGCTGGCACAACAAGGGTGGCGAGTGAGTTCGACGACCGTGGGCCGGTTGCTATATCAACTGGGGTACCGGCTGCAATCGGCCCGTAAACGTCAGGAGGGGGCCAGCCACCCGGACCGTAACGCGCAGTTCGAGCACATCAATGCGACCGCGGACTCGTTTTTCGCCGAGGGGCAGCCGGTGATCTCGGTCGACACGAAGAAGAAGGAGCTGGTAGGGAACTTCAAGAATGGCGGGCGGGAATGGCAACCGAAGGGCACGCCGCCGGCGGTGCTGGTCCATGATTTCCCGACGGACGCGGAGGGCAAGGCGATTCCGTATGGCGTCTACGACATGGCGCGCAACGAAGCTTGGGTGAGCGTGGGACGGGACCACGACACCCCGGCCTTCGCGGTGGCGTCAATTCGTCATTGTGTGGCAGCAAATGGGCTGTGACGCCTACCCCGACGCCACGGCCCTGTTCATCACGGCGGATGCGGGTGGGAGCAACGGGTATCGGTTGCGCGCCTGGAAGCACGAGCTTCAACAGTTGGCCGACGAGACCAGACTGACCATCCACGTGAGTCACTTTCCACCCGGCACCAGCAAATGGAACAAGATCCTCGCGCTCGAGCCAACGGCTGAGGTCCTGGACGAATCGGAGCTTCGCCGCAGCTGAACGACAGGCATATCCCTCGATTGCGAGCCAAGCGGCGAATCCGTCGATAGCAGGGCGCAGGGGGCCGGCGCGCAATCGTTGCTGGCTCTCTGAAGTGGAGAAAAGGCGTTCAAGGGACATGGTCTTCTCCTCATCCCGGCGACATGAGAGGGAAAATGGAGGGAGAAGACGGACGGGATTATTCCGGAATATCGAACAACGCGATTCCTCTCAACACGTTGAAACTACGAGTCTCCCGCCATCAACACGAAGCCGACTCGGAATAATCCGGGTCCCGGAATTATGCCGGAAATGGGTGGGGACGAGCGCGACGGTCGCATGGCGGCGGTCAGCCGAATCGTGCGCCGGACGGCCCGGCGCGGCTGCGGCACCCCCGTCTCCCTGCTGGTCCGGACCGATGCCTCGGCGGAAGCCGAGGACCTCGAGGATCCGGACGGCGAGGCGCCGCCCCTGTCGCGTGCGTCCGCCATCGTGTGTATGCTGGAGACCGCCCGTGGATGGCTTCGCGTCCATTCGCAGGACGAAGCGTCGGATTTCGACCTGCTGCCCCATGAGGACAGAGGGTGGGTCGTCGCATCGGGCGCGCCGACACCGTCGTGGCGCTCCCGGGTCCCGGCTCAGCCGGCTGGTCGACGCACCGCCCCGGCTGGACGACGCCGAGCGCTTCGCCGCCCACCTGGCCACCGAATTCTCCGCCGTGTTCCTCTTCTTGTGGGCCCCCTCGCTCGACGCGACCAACTGGCGCGCCGAACAGGCCATCCGGCCCGCCGTCGTAGTCCGCAAGGTGTGCGGCGGCAACCGCCACGGCGCATCTCGCCGGCCCGCCGATCACCCGGATCAGCATCGAACGGGAGCGTACCACACGGTTGAGTTCGGCTCCGCAGCTCCTTCCCGGCGAGCCCCAGCCCAAGGGGCGGGGACACGCCTCGAAGGTGCGAGAGCCCTTTCCGGACGCCTGGTCCGGGCAGGCTCGCACGAATCCCGCACGGCCCAGGCGGGAATGGCAGACGCACCGTCCGCCCCCGAGGTGCCGATTAGCGTGTTTGACATAGCCATTGCAGGATCACTACTCTTCCATCGCGATGAAGAGATGGTTGAAGTGGTGCAGCCTCCTCGCAGCGGGCGTAGGTCTAGTGATTGGTGTCGCCTGGGTGTGGTGCAATTGGGAGTGCAATTGGGAGTCGTGGCAGGGCATGGACTCCCAAGGCGCTGCCGTGCGCAACTTGGCCTTGATTCTCGGGTCTCTCGCCGCATTGGGGCTGGCGGTGTGGCGAAGTTGGATCGCGCAGCAGCAGTTGACGCATCACCAACGGAGTCTCCTAAATGATCGTTATCAACGCGCCGCGGAGATGTTGGGCAGCAACGCGATGGCCGTGCGACTCGGTGGGATAGATGCGCTTGAGCAGTTGTCGCTTGGGCACCCCCAGGACTACCACGTTCAGGTCATGAGGCTCTTTTCCGCATTCGTGCGGCATCCGCCGCACCCGCCGCCGCCTGAGCTGACTGGGGAAATCCTACCGCGCGATAACGATGACGTGCAAGCAATCGCCCGATGCTTGTGCAGGCGCGACGAGAGCAGAATTGACATGGAGGCGGATTACTGTTTTGACCTGCGGGGCGCTCATCTGCAGGATGCAGTCCTCACGAACGTGAACCTCAATCGAGCGGACATGAGTGGCGCTCGACTCAGCGGCGCACGCTTGATAGGGGCCAAGTTGGTAAGCACGAGCTTGCGAAAAGCGTACCTAGATCGCGCATGTCTAAGCCACGCTGATCTGCGCAGAGCCGATATCGGGGAGGCTAACTTCGTGATGACGAACTTGCAAGGCGCACTCTTGGAAGATGCCGACCTACGTGGTGCTACAGGCCTGACTCAGGAGCAACTAGACGAAACGGTGTGGGATCCTAAAGGCCCCCTACTGGATGTGCTGGAGTGGAAACCCGAGGAGGCTCGGAGCCGGCCCCGCTCGTCGCCCGCGCCGCCATCCCCGCGTTCTATCCGCTCTATATCTGGATGACGAGGAGATCGAATCGCACGCGTTGGTCGACCAGCCCGAGACACTACGGCTTCGGTCGACGGGCCACCACCGCTCCGCGATCATTGCCAGGCCCCCCGTTGCGTCCAACGGGCCGACGAACTCCTCCGTCGACGCCGGGACGTCAACCTGTCGCCCGCTGTGAGCAGGTCGCCGCCGCGGACGTCGTCAGCCAGCAGCTGCACGAAGGTCGGCGGTCGCCTGCGAGGGGGGGAGCCTGGAGTTCCGCCCCCGGGCCACCTCCGCAACGCCAACCGTGGGCGACACGTCGACGGGCGGGGGCCGGGACCGGACCGCCGCCCTCGGCGATCGACGGGCGGGACGCGCCCTCGTACCCCGGCCAGGGTCCTCGAGCTGCTGGGACTCGGCGGGCACTCGCGCCGACCAACTCCCCGGCCGCGGGAACGCTTTCGAGGTGCCCGCGGTCCGCGGCGTCGAGTCCGACCAGCTCGGCCCTCGAGCGCCGCCGCCTTCGATGCCGCGATCGCGGGGGTTGACTCACGCGGCGCGCGGTCCGCGGACCCCCGGCGGCCGGCCGTCGTTGGGTTTCATCGGCCGCCAGCTCGACCTAGGCTACCTAGGCCGCCCGGCGACGGCGTGTGAACGCGCTGGACCGGTCCGCCCGCCGAGGACCTCGACCCGCCGCGCAACGTGCGCAGCGGGTCCAAGCTGTCAAGCGGCCGGGAGGACTGTCCGTCTCGGCCGCGGCGGCCGGCGGTGGCGGGCCTCTTGCGCGTTGCCCCCGGCCTCGGAGACGGATGGTGGCGGACGTGCTCATCGAACGGCTGCGGGCGGCGGGGCGCATTTGGCCGCGCCGTGCGGCGGCGCTATCTATCCGGAAGCCCCTTTATCGGGAGTTGATCTAATGAAGCGTATGGGTGAATCGTTTCTGGACGACCGACTACGATGGCCTGGAGAGGCCTGCATGCACTGCGGCACAGACCTCACGTCAAAGCAAACAACGCGAGAGCACATCCCGTCGCGGTGCTTGCTGCGAAAGCCATACCCTGCTGAACTGGTAACCATCGAATCGTGCCGATCCTGCAATGAAGGGTTCTCGTACGACGAGGAGTACCTCATTGGGCTTCTGTCAACGGTGCTGGTGGGTTCGACAGAGCCGGAACGGCAAAAGACCCCAGAAGTCGCTCGTATGCTGAGGAGAAACGCAACATTGCGGCAGCGGCTGCAGAATTCGAGGTACGAAATGACAACACATCGTGGGGAAACAAAGATCGTCTTCACGCCAGAAATGGACAGGGTAAAGCGGGTAGTGGTCAAAAACGCGCGCGGCCATGCGCTATATGAACTCGACCAGGCGATGTCGTTCGAGGCGGACGAGTTCTTTGCCCAACCCCTGAGTGTCCTGACGCGAGAGGCTCGCGATGAATTCGACGCCGCGGGAGGAGGAGGAGGAGGAGGAGGAGGAGGAGGAGGAGGAGTGAAGGCCTGGGCGGAGCTCGGGACCCGGCTATTCCAACGACAGAGCATTGCTGCGTGTGATCCAATGCTTGCGGACATGATGGAGCCCTGGATAATCGTCCAGAATGGCGTGTACAGATATGCGGTCATAGACATGGGCGGCGACGGTCTGTTTGTGCGATCTGTGATTCACGAATATCTCGCCACCTCGGTCTATTGGAATGACGATAACACGTGAGGACTGGCCGGAAGTTAATGAGAACCCGACCTGGAGGACGTCGTCGCGTCTTGAAAAACCAGCGCCGCGCCGGACCTGTCGCCGGTGGCCCCCCGCGACTACGAGCGGCCTCGACCGCTTGCGTCCCCGCACTCGATGGTGTCGAGCGGCTTCAGGATTGGGTCTCGCGCTTCCCCGAAGCCGTTGCGCCCAGCGCCTCGGCCTCGGCCTTGGGCAACTTCCTCTACTTGGCCCTGCAGGCGCTCAAGGATCTCGAACATCGGCGGCTTCGGCACGTTCCAGCTCGCCGACGATCTCGGTCTTCTCCGCGTTCCACTCGGCGAGCAGCGGCCTGATCGCCACCGGCTCGACGAGCAGCATGATCGATCTTCGGGTCGTTTGCGGGAGGGGGCGAGATCCTACGCTAAGCGTTTCGCGGTGGCCGACGGGTCGGCACCCGGCCAGCGGTATTCCCCGGTCAGGTTGATGTGCTCCCAGCCGAGCGGCGAGACGTGGGCCAGGAGTCTCGCCCGGCCGCGCCGCAGGCATCCGCCGGTAGAGGTCGGCGACCAGGTCAAGGGGGCCCCGTCCAGCACGGCGGTTTCCGTCCTCTGGACGCGGAGCACGCTATCTTCGATGCTTCCGCCAGCGACCGCACCGGCCCGCGCCGGGGCGGCCAGCCGGCGCAGGCCCCTCGTCCAGAGCGAACCGGCGCTCGGCGAAGCCAGTCGTGCGGACTGGCCGGAGCCGACGGCGGGAGCCGACAGCAGCGCCTTTCGGATGTCGCCGTAGCGGCGCGACCGCGCCAGCCAGACGTCGCAGGCGCGGAACGCGCGGCCCGCAGATGGAACAACACCGCCGTCTCCCAGGAGGCGGTGATCAGGGGCCCCGCGGCGTCACGGGTGGCCGGCCCGTCCGGCTGCCCGACCACCGCGTCGGCTGGCGCTGGGAGCCGTACGCGGTCGACGGAACCGACGTCGAAGCGGCGCGTCAGCAGCTCCAGCGCCTGATGCGCGACGCCGAGGCGGACATCGCCGAGGCCCTCTCCAACGACGGGTGGCTGACGGTGCTCGACGGCCCCCTGCACGGCATCCGGCACCGCCGCGGCCTGCCCGTCATCGGCTACGTAAAGACGCACCACCGCCGCATGCTCGCCCGCGAGCACTGGGTCAGGGTGCCGGAGCTGACGGCCGGGGAACGGTCGGGCCTCTTCGCGATGAAGGACGCTCTCTACGGCTGCTACCTGCGCGTGGGTGACCCCGGGCCGTGGGCGAGCCCCTGGGCGGGCATCGCCCGCCTCGAGATGCCGTCAGGGATCGGCCGCGACGCCGCGGTCGAGGCGGCGGAGCGAGCGGCGGGCTGGCTGCCGGTCTTCGCGTCGGCTCTGCACCGAGACGCGCGGGCCCCGGTGAACCTGACGCCGATCGCGGGCCTCGAACGGCATCTGCACCGGCTGCAGGGGGACGCACGCCTTGCCCTACGCGCGGTGCGCGAGGCGGTGCTCGAACGCAACCGCGAAGGACGGACGGCATGATCGACGACGAGGGACGCATCGGGCTCGTCGCGTCGGTGGGCTCGGGCCGGCGGACCAACCGCGATGCGGGTCGCGACGCCGGGCGTAGAAACCCCGGCGGCGCGATCGGAGAGAGCCGTTCGAGCACGACAGCCGCACCGCCAGCGGCGCGGGCGGACGCCCCGCAGGGGGCAGCCCTGGAGTCCGCCCCCGGACGTGCGGCAGCTGCCCCGACGATTCCGGCGCCGCGCGGGGCCCGCCGCGGCCGGCGGTGGATCGCCTGGTCCCAAGGGTTGACGGAACCCGCCTATCCGACCCACCGACCGCATCGCCCCGCGCGAACGGTCATCGTGGGCCCAGGCCCGGCTCACAACAGGGTTCCCCCGGCGCCGCGGGATCCTCGAATCGACCGACCGGCTAGAATTGGCCTGACCGCGGAGCACACTTGCGGTTTCCGGGCCCCCGATGTTGGGAAGGGCGCAATCGCGTGTGAGTCCGCCCGCGTAGCAGCAGCCAAGTCCGCGCAAGCCGCGAAGCGCGTGCTGCCCATGTGTGGACGCGCGACGTGGGCAAGAAGCTCGACCAGCTCGCGTCGCGGCAGGGCTGGTACACCCTCATGGCGGGCCAGGCGTACGCGGTCGGCGACCGGTAAAAACGCTCGCGCGGACCGCGGAGGTCATGGCCATGGGAGCAGGTCACGCGCTGGCGGTCGGCGGTGTCGCGCTTCGCGCCGGAATCGGAAAGCTGAGGTTTTCGATGAAGTTTGAACAGCGGATCTACTGCATAGAAGGTGTTTGGGACTACGGCGCTCGAGAGGTCGAACCGTCCGTGGAGCCGTTGCTCGACATGCTGCGCAGACAGGGCCTCTGGGCCTACGTGAGGCGCGACTGTGCCACGATCGGTGAATTGAAACACTATCTCGACCATGAATGGAATGAGAGATGCAAGGTCGGCTCCGTGCTCTACTTTGCTACCCATGGCGGGCCAGGCAGCCTTCAGCTGTCCGATGACGAGTGTCTTGGGCTGGACACGCTCGGAGAATTGCTCGGCGAGGGGCAATGCGAGAACTGCCTCGTTCACTTCGGCGGCTGCGAGGTCCTGGGCGGTGATAAGCATGTTGCCAGTCAGAGAGTCAAAACCTTTTTGGATAAGACGAGCGCGATGGGCGTGTCAGGCTATGGCGCGCAAACGGGCTGGACAGACACATTGTGGGCACCAGCGGCAGCTTTGGAGTTGATGCTGTTCAGCTCCATCAAGGCGCGGGACATAGACCTGAAAGACGGGAGAGACTTTAAGCGTTTAGGCAAGATCGTGAAGTCGTTGCAGGATAAGTTTGCAGATTGTGAGTTCGACCTGTACACCCGCCTTGATGCACGCATTCGCGGATAGAGGCCCTTGGCCATTCCAGGTCGAACCTCTGCCGGCGCGCCGCCGCCACCCCGCGTCCCATTCCGGCAGCGCCACCTCAGCACCCGCGCGTGGGCGTCGCGTCGAAGAGCCGCCGTGGCAGACGCACCGTCCGCCCCCAACCCCCTCACGGTCTTGTGCGTCCCGACTCGATGCGGAGTGCCGGTGCCGGCGGTTCCGGACCGGCTGGAGACCTCCAGCGCGGCCGCCGCCTTGCGGGCCTCGCCCGCGGGAGCCCGGCGGCGGCGGGGGACCGCGTCGTGTCGTCGCTCTCGCCGAGCTGCAAGGGCGGCGGCGGGGGAACGGTCTCGATGCCGCGGACCACGAGGGCGGCTGAGAGGGGCCGGCCCAAGGGGACTGGTGGTAGACTGCCGCCCCCATGGAGATCAAGATAGGCAAGGACACCGCTGATCGGCTCGCGCAAGCGAGCCATCGGCTCGGCCATACTACCCCAGGACTGCTTCTCGGGAGGGTGCTGAACAAGCTCCGTGAGAAAGTACCGCCAGACCAGCGCGATGGAATCATGCACATCGCCAACGGAAGCGGGAAGTGGACGCCGGGAACCGAGAAGGTAGAGCTAACTGGCGTGGAGATGGAGAGGACACTCCAGGAGTGCGCAAAAGCGCTTGGGCTTTCGGTTGAGGATGCCTTTGAGAGGGGAGTCGACGCGTTACTGGGATCTACCCCTTCCACAGTGCAGGGCGGCTAGAGCCGCTGGACGTGCTCTTCGTATCCTGGGCGACGGGTGCGCCGCCGGACGCGCCGGACGAGATCGACGCGCAGGTCCCCTCGGGGGTGGCGCAGAGCCGCAGCCCCTGGGTGCACCCGGTCCGCCCTGGTTCGGGGCCGAGCTCCCCGCCGGCGACCAGGTTTGGTTCCGGATCGCCGAGGAGGCCATCGGCCGGATGCCGGAGAAAACGCCCCGCGACCGCGGCGCCCGCCTTGGTCGACGCCCTCATCGTCTGGATCGTTCCCGACCACGATCGGCCGCAAGGCGGGCGCCATCCTTGCGCGGAGGCTCTTTCGACCCTCGACGGACCCCTGCCCCTACTTGGGGCAGGGGTCCCCGCGGGGGGGAAGAGAGTCAATCAGCCCCCCACAGCTTGTTGATGACCTCGTCGAACGCGCCCTCGACCGTCAGGGCCTTGCCGCTGGTCAGCATCAGTGTGCACTCGAGGTGAATCGGGTCCTTGGCCTTCGGCAACGGTTCATGCCCGTAGACAGCCGCGACGTGCTCTGGCCGCACCGCGTAGATGTCCCCGCTCTTGGGCTTCTTGAATCGGACTACTTTGGTCATCAGCTCTCCTGCTCATCCCTCTCACGGTTCTCCGTCGCTTCTACGAGCCGACTGATTGTGTCGGCCAGCTTGCCCCCCGGGTACGGGGTCCGCCCGGAACGTCAGATCCTCGAGCTTGGAAGCCATTGCGATGGCCTCGCACTGCTTCATGAGAAGCCCGGCCTTGGTGCGGTTGATGCTGGCGACCGCGCCCTTCCAGCCGGCGGTCCGCAGCGGCCCGATCCCGATAGGCGCGCTGGCGGTCGGCGTTCGTCTGGAACTGACGGGTTCGGGGCATGGTCAATCGTAACGCCCGTGTCTCCCCGAGGGCATGGGCGCGGTAGCCGGGCGTCGTTTCACTCAGTGAACAGGGGTCCCCGGCTCCGGCATCATCGCAACACGGCGCTTCGCTTCCTCGATTACGTTGTCGGTGATCGCGTCAAGGTCGAGCGAGATGCTGTGACACGCTGCGTCCCACGATGCCTTGCCGTGAATCCCTCGCGAGGACGTAGAACACTCGCACTTCGATCCGCTCAACAACGCGCTGGTGGGGTCGCTGTAGGGCTCGGCTTGACCCAGCTCGGAGGAAGCGCTGGATTTCAGTCCTCCTTGCCGTCGAGCCGTGAAGCCAGGGAGCCCTTTCGGGCGGCCGAGCTTCCGGCCCGAGGACCTGGCCCGGGCAAAGGCCCTCGCGGGTGCGCTCGGAGAATCAGGTCGCGCTCGACCTCGGCGAACAACGCGAAGAGCGTGGTCAGGACCTTCGTCTGGATGTTGCTCTTGCCCTCGACCCGGATGTTCTCCTTGAGCGCCACGAAGGCGACGCCGGCCTTGGCGAGGCTCTCTGGCGAGCCGAACCCTGGGGCCTGGGAACGCAGCGCCCCGGGGTCCTCACGACCGCCGATGAACGGCTCGACCGAAAATGGGAGGCACGATGGAACTGATCCCCCACCACGAAGACGACAAGCACAGCCGCCGCGAGTATCGCTCGCCGAACGGCACCTGGAGGGTCGTGCGGACCCGCCGCCCCGGCGGCAACCGGAACGAACGGCCCCGCTGGGAGGTTCACGAGCGCCACGAGGCCCACGCCCCCTGGCATTGCCACGCCGCCTTCGAGCGTCGACGAGACGCGCTGGTCTTCCTGGACACGACGGCCGTGACCCCGCGGGGTGAGAGCCCGGCCGCCGCGGCCGCGACCCCCAAGCGAAGTGAGACCCGCGAACGCCCGGACGAACCCCCCGGGTCCAGCCAGCGCCGGACGCCGAGGAGGCCGATCACGCACGACGTCGACGAAACTCGCTCCGGCGACGGACTCCGGTGGTCGCTGTGCGGCGTGTTCCTGTACGACGAGAAGCAGATCGTGCAGGGCGACGAGCCGGCGACGTGCGGAAAATGCCAGCGATACACAACGGCGACCAGCTACCTGAAACGCCGAGAAGCGATGAAGGCTGCGAAGAAGAAACCAGGTCGCGGCGCGGCCGCGCTCAAGCTGCCAGCCCGCCCTCCTGGAGGGGAAGGTTGAGCCGCATACCATCCGAGCGAGGCGGCCGACCAGTTCTCGATTCGTCGCGGACCTGACGCCGGTGCCGGCTCTGCCAGTGGCCGGCGCGATCATCCCGCTTCGGCGGCGCTCGCCGGGCGGCTGGCGGACGTCGGCGTGAAACGGTTCGAGCGCACCGCAGCGTGAACGGGGCAGCCGCGCCGTCCGCCCCCGCCGAGAGCAGGTCCGGACGCGGCGTCGCCAGCCCCTGCGCACCGGCGATTCACCGGGGCGCGCCACTCTTCGGGATGGACCAACCGGCTGGCCGTCAGCTCACGGACCACCGTGCGGGGGCAGCCTGGAGTTCCGCCACCGGCACGTCCCGCGATCGGAGCCGGGTCCTCGCCGCAACCCTTGGGTCGATCCGAGACTGACGCTCTCGCCGCTTCGAGGGGGCCCGCTCGCCAGCCCGCCGACGGTGTTATCGGCCGCCAGCGGTCTGTGGTACCCTGCCCACGTGCCCAGCCGAGACGCGCAGTGGATCATCGGAACCATCGTCGCCGCGGTCATCGCCTTGAGCGTGCAGATCTCCGGTGGCCATGCTGAACTCCGGAGCGACATTCGCGAGATCCGGAGCGACATTCGCGGACTGGACGACCGCCTCCGCGCCGTCGAGATCGCCTTCGGAAGGGTCGACCAGCGTCTGGCCACCCTCGAGCGGCTGCACCTGCCCACGCCCGACCCAGCCGACTGACGACCCACACCAACGGTAGTCCCTCCGGTCGTCACCACTTCCGTCTCCTGCTCCGCTTCGTCAACGAGGACCTGGTCGACGAGGGCCTAGTCAACGTCGCCGGTCGGCGGCGGCTCCGGCCACACCGCCTCACCCAGCGGTCCTCCCGCGCGTCGTAGTCCCGCACCCGGACCATCTGCTCCACGCGGCCGTGCCCCGTCGAGCGCCCTCAGATACGTTCTCGGATAGATAAGGCGGCTGGACCTCAACAGTGGAGGCCGTCATCCTGACCGAGCGCGAGTGGGATTCGATCTTCGAAGATTCGGACCGCGAAGCCGCACGACAACGCTTGCGGGACCACGAGTGGCCGCCGGTCTTGGCAATGACCAGAGGGGAGGATACGCCACCCGGACTCTCCGGCACCGTGGCAGACGCGCCGTCCGCCCCCGCGAACCCCCACGACCAGCAAGAGCCCGACGCGTTCCGGACAGCGCTGGCGTGCACTCGCGGCGCGACGTAGACCCCGTCGGGCGGGCTTACCAAACCCGCGCGTAACCTGTCGACCGCACGCAGGACCACCGCGTAGTCGCTGGACCGCATGCCTCGCGCGTCACCGTCAATGACCGCCAACGTGGTATAGCTCCGCTGGTCCTGCGCGGCTGCCATTACCACTCATTCCCAGTATCTGGCGGGCCTGACGGCGGGTGACCGCGAGGCGCTTGAGGCACCCTCTCCTCGACAGGCCAAGAGTCGCGAGTTTTGGACGGAGGCGTTCAAGACCGGCCTTGGTTCGAGCGGCGTTCAGATCTTTGCAAGCCGCGTTGACCTCTGATCCGGCCAATCGCAGATAGTCAGGGCGACCGCGATCGTTTCCGCAAGCCCAGAGCCGAGGGCGCATTCTGACCCGCGCAAGAGAACAATGGTCGGACGGTGAACGTAGATCTATATATATGTAAGACCAAGTAGGGCGACGCCGTTCGCCTCCGGGAGAGGGTCAAGACTCAACAGGAGGATTTCATGGGAAGCAAGAGCTTTGGCGGGCTTGTCGTGGTATGCGTTGCGGTGACTATCGCGGCGGCGACACGGGAGGCATCAGCGCAGAAACAGCCGGCAACCGCTGTCCACCTGTCGGCAAGTGAGCTCGACTGGCGACCGCTGACACCTGAGATCCCGCTGCAATCGGTTCAGCTCTGGGGTGAACGCTCGCAGCCAGGCGAGCGCGGGTACGGGATGTTCCTGATCCTGCCGGCAGGCGCAGAGGCCGGGCTGCATGCCCACACGAGCGACTACCACGGGATCAATATCCAAGGCACCTGGGTCCGCACCGTTGAGGACGACCCTGTCGGGAAGGAGCTGCCTCCGGGCTCGTACGTGTTTCAGCCAGGAGGACAGTTCCACAACGATCGCTGCGCGGGCCCGGAAGACTGCGTGCTCTTCATCCACCAGCACAGCATGGGCGACATGCTGGTGCCGCCCACAGCACGCTGAACGCAAGCCACGATCGCCACCACGGGATCAATATCCAAGGCACCTGGGTGGAAGAAGTCCGCACCGTTGAGGACGACCCTGTCGGGAAGGAGCTGCCTCCGGGCTCGTACGTGTTTCAGCCAGGAGGACAGTTCCACAACGATCGCTGCGCGGGCCCGGAAGACTGCGTGCTCTTCATCCACCAGCACAGCATGGGCGACATGCTGGTGCCGCCCACAGCACGCTGAACGCAAGCCACGATCGCCATCGGCACGGGGAGCAACGACACCGTCGAGAACGCGGCATAAGCGCTGCTCGGCCAACCGCCTCCGGAGCGGCCGTTTTCGGTCGTTCCCGGGGGCGATCACGGCGACTCCGTCGACTCCGATCTGCCTCTATGGCTCAGAAGGAGGAAGAACCATGCTGCCGACACGACGACAGGCGACCGGGAGGACCGTCGCCCGTAGTAATGGCCACCCGCGGCTGCGGCTTTCTGCCGCGCCACTTCGCCAGCACCCCCACGCCTCGATCCGACGGGCGACCGCCGCCGGGCGTTCGCAGGACCTTCGGTCCGCCTCTCTGCAGTTCGTGCGACGCCTCTGGCTGAGGGCGTCGTAGCCGGAACCACCCCACCGAAAATCGCACTTGTGTCTCGCCGGAACCGGGCGGCGTCCAGCTTCGGATGTCATCCGCCCGGCGGCACCCGGTTGCTCACGAGCCGGCACGTTGAGCGTCGTGAGGGATTCGCGGCGGCCGGACGACGCCCTCGGCTCCGACACCAGTCCGATCCGCCCCGAGTGGGCGGTTACGGCGCTCGACCCTGGCGGCACCTGGCCGCGGCCCGCAAACCGCAGCCCCACCATCTGCGGCGAGAGCGGCACGCCCTGGTCATCCGGCGCCGGGCTCGTGGCGGCCCTGAGCGTCCGGAGGGCGCGGCCGACGCCGGCCTTCACGAACCGCACGTCCTTCGTCTCGCCCTCCTGGTTCGTTTTGCCGCGGCGGACGGTGACGAGGATTCCGTCGGCGGCGTCGGCGACGTCGCCCCAGCGGAGGACGCTCACCTCGCTCCTCCGCATACCCGCTATGAAGACGAGCCCCGCGATCATGGCGTCGAGGCGGACGCGCTCGAGGGCCACCTCGTCGGACTCGACGCCGCGGCCTTGGCGGACGCGCCCGTCCGCCCCCGCGAGAGCCAGGTCCGGACGCGGCGCAGGTTATCGGACGCAGGGGGCGGAGTGGTTCGCGGCCCAGGTCATCGCTCGCCGGCGGCGGGGCGCAACTGAGCTGCGTGGACGCGGACACCACGTCGCCGGCAGTGGCCATCAGCAGCGACGCCAGCGCCCCGGTTACCGGCCCGTTCTCCATTGCGATCGCCTTCTCGGAACCGGTGACCGGCTTCGAGCTCGAGGACCTCGTCGTCGCGGACCTGACCCCGGTGCCGGCTCTGCCGATGGCCGGCGCGATCGCGCTTGCGGTGTTGTTGCTGGTCGGCGGCGTGCGCCGGTGGGCGGCGAGCTGACAGCAGACCCGGGGCGACTCACCCATGCGCCTGCCCTTCGCCGTTGACAGCCTTGCGTGCGCGCGCGTCGCGATCATGCTGATCCCCTCGTACACGGCGGCAGCCTTGACAGGCGAAATGGTGTGGACGACCCCGACGCTGGCCGGCGCAAGCGCCTTGGCCGCGAGCCTGAAGCGGCCCGAGGACCCGACAAGGGCAGTGGACGAGGGTGACACCGACGACGCGAGTTCCGAAGACGCGGGCCCAGCTCGTCAGCTCGTCGACGGGCCGGCGCGCCGTGGGTTGGCTGCTGACGGCCGCGTGGGCGGAGCGCCGGGGTGGACGCACCGTCCGCCCCGGTGCGGGAAGCGTGGTCAACAGGTGCGGAGGTGGCTGGAGCGCCGTGGCAGACGCGCCGTCCACCCCCTGGCGAGAGCCAGGTCCGGCCGCGGGCGGGCATCAACTTGACAATACCCCTCGGAGCCCTATTCGGACATTTCCTTCCTGTACTTTCTGCGCATAAGCTCCTGTACCGTTTGCTGGATCCCAGTTACGAACGAGAAATCCACATTGCCCGTCCACCAGTGGGCTATTCTGTCACGGTATTCCTTGAGTTGGATTGCCGTTAGGTTACCTGCGATGGTGTTCGCCTCGTCTTCGAACTTCGGTTGCCCCAATATCTTCTTCGCATCGACGACAGCCTGCCAAAGCCTTAGGTACCACAGCCGGAAGTGCGCGTCATCTCGATGTACTTCCGCCACGCCCCGCACTGGCGAAGAACGATTCGCGACACCTCGATCCCGGCGTCGCCGGTCGGGGCTCCGCTGGCGGGCGAGTCGGGCGCGCCCGCGGCGATGGCCGTAAGATGTGCTCCTCGGCCTGGAAGAAAACACCGACCCCACCGCTGCCGCGGACCTGCGGGGGCCGGGACTGCGCGTCGGACGTGTATAGGACAACCCTCTCGATCGCGAAGGCGGGTGAGTTGGTGGGAGTCACCCGCCGCACGATCTACAACTGGATCGCCGGTGGCAAGGTCGAGTACGTGCGGACGGCCGGCGGTTCCGTGCGGATCTTCGTCGATACACTGTGGCGCGATCCGCATGCCGGCGTCACCCGGCCGGATACGCACGGAACCTGGGAAGACGTCTCAACACCCTCAGAGGTCTGAACGTCGCGCTGCCCCGGCTGCCGGCACCGCTGCGGCGCGCCTCACCCGTGCCCTGGTCTGGCGCGCCCCCGCAAGCCGCGACCGGGGCTTCCGCACCGTCCGTCCCCAAGCCGGTGCGGGAAGCGTGGTCCAGAGGTGCGGACGTGGCTGGAGCGCCGTGGCAGACGCGCCGTCCGCCCCCCGGCCTCGCCGAGGACCTCGGCCGCTCACCCAGATCGTGGCTGGAGCGCCGTGGCAGACGCGCCGTCCGCCCCCGCGAGAGCCAAGCCTGCTCAGGAGGCCCCTCCTTCAAGTGGCCACGGGGCCCCCCTTTTATGTTACCCCCTACCACTTTACGCGTGCCCATTGGCGTCGGAGCCGCACGCCCGGCTCCCCGCTGGACTCGCCCGCACGAAGGCTGAGACCGCCCGTCATCCCCCCTTCTTCCGCGGCCCGCTCACTCCTAACGGAAATGTTCGCTCAATACGCTCTGTAAGGACCTGAGGGTCAAGAGTCTCGCATTCCCAGATAATCGCCACCTTCCAACCCAACGCCGCCAGCCGTCGCGCCGCTATACGATCTCGCTCCACGTTGCGGTCAAACTTCGCCCGCCAGAAGTGTACCCGTGTCTTGGGCGTCGTCGTTCTCCTGCAACCGGCGTGTCGATGCCAGAAACATCCGTGAACGAAGACGACAGTCCCGTGTCTAGGAAAAACCAAATCCGGCTTTCCAGGTAAATCCGCGCGATGGAGTCTGTACCGCAGCCCAAGCGCATGCGCCGACCGCCGGACCCGCAGTTCGGGTGCCGTGTGCTTTGCGCGCACGCGCGACATTAGCCATGATCGGCGATGAGGCGGCAATCGATCCGTCATGAATCCGGCCCAAGCACAGGTTCAAGGCGCCGCAGGGCTGCGCAGCCTCGCGCGGATTGCCGTGAAGATCCTGTCCGCCATGATCGGGGACACGCTATTTCCAATCATCCGAAAGGAATGCCAAATCGTTGGATGAAACCGATACCAGTCCGGAAAGCCCTGCAGTCGGGCGGCCTCCCTCACGGTAATAACCCGTGGTCGGTCGGGATGAATCGGGCGTAGCGCTTGGTGGGACCCGTGGTCCGAGCCAGTACCGGCACGAAGTGCCGGACACTGACCGGCCCACGCCAACCGTGGATGGCGCCCCACCGGGTCTATGCCACCCTGCGGAACAGTTGCAAAACGGTCCGTAACGCGCGAGGAGTGTACGGTAGTGCGATGACCAGTAAAACACCGGTCCGGGGCGTGAAGCGCCTGGGCGTAGGCGCAGGATTGCCCTGCCCGACGAGCGAGGCGCCACGTGTCAAACCCGTCGTCGGAGCCAAGTGACACGGGCGCGTCGAGATCGTATATGGCGTTGCGAACCGTCGCCGGCTTGCGCCGCAGGCCCTCGACGTCCTCGCCGTGCACCTCCCCGGCGCGGTCTTTGCGAATCCCGATAACGAAAAGTCGTGTGCGGCTAGTGGCGGCACCGAAGTCGGCCGCATTCCAAAGCCTCGGCCCCAAAAGGGCATAGTCAGGCCGGACGAGTTGAAGTGCTGCGTCAAGCAGCGGACGCGTGGCAGGGTAGTTCAATCCGCGAACATTTTCCATCAAAAAAAAAGACGGCCGCATTTCCATCACTACACGAAAGAACTGGTACAAGAGACGACTGCGGGGATCAGAAGGATCTCGGCGACCCATCTCACTGAACCCCTGACATGGAGGACCACCTACTATACCGTCCACCGTCGTATCGGCCAGTGCTCGAATACAGTCGCCGTCGAGCGTGGCCACGTCGGCCCTCAACAGGTGCGTCTGGGGAAAGTTCCGTGAGTAAGACGAGGTCAAGACGGGGTCGTTGTCGATTGCAGCGACCACGCGAACGCCGGCGCGCTGGGCGCCCAGCGACAGGCCTCCGCAGCCGGAAAAGAGATCAACTACCGTCATTTCCGGCAAGACCTCTCGGGTGAACCGCCGGCCCGCGGCGCGCCGATTAGTGTCCGCGCGACGGCGCATCAGCCACTCCATCCGACGATTTGAGCGTAGGCGGGATACTCTCTGTAGTATTTCTGGAAAGCCTCTATTTGGCCGGCGTCGAGGTCAAAGCCTAGAGAGCGCACCAATTCTCGGGACAACCCATCCTGGGCGGGAAGTCGCGCTTGAAGAGCTAGGGCCTCACGGACCGTGAGATGAGGTGCGATGATGCGGGCGGTCGGACAGCACCGCCAGTTTGGCCCCTGTACGAGCGAAGCTGCGGCAGCAGCCGTCTGCGGTCGGCTGAGGACACCCCCAACCGTTACCATCGGGGCCGTATCCTTGTAGACTATTCTGAATGCGGGAACAAAGTGATCGGCGCGAGCAGACTCGACCGCTACAGCCTTCATGAAATCAACGGCTAGATCAGCCAGGGTATTCTGGAAATGTTGGGCCTGGCATGCGTCCTTGGAGAGGTCGTCGGAGACCACGTCGCCGAAGAGCTGGCGCAAGAGCAGCGGCCTCGTTGCGGGGGTGTCGCCGTACAACTTCTCCTTGGCGTCCATCGTGACCAAAAAGATGGTGTCGCTCGGTGCCCCTTCTATTACGGAGCGAACGTCGTCCCGGAGGGCCTCGTCGAAAGTAGTATCGTAGTCGAGCCACAGCAGCCAGGGACGATGGCGAATGAGGGAGTCGTCGTAGAGTTCTGGTAGAACGGTCGCGGATGATCCGTGGAGTACGCGGACAGTGGCGTACGGTGCATTAAATTTAGCGCGACGATAACCAATGTCATCCTTTTCGATAGAAACCATATCGGTTATGTCCAAGGACTTGTGGGCCATGACGAAATCCGTGAACCAAACGGAACCGAAACCGATATACACCATCCGACTAAGGCAGAGGGTGGACTGCAGAGCACGCACGCCATCGAAGACAATCTGCCGCTGGATGCTCTTGCTCGGACGAAGACTGTAATTGATGTTGTCAAAGGACGCCATTACTGCTCTCCAACCAACTCGTCGTAGGCGTAGTCGAAAGATTTGTGGCCTACCTCGCGATAAGAGAGGCTCAGACTACCGAAAGCTATCTTAAGCTCTGTCATCTTGGAGCGTTGCACGGAGTAGGCAACATTGGCCACGGGCTCACGCTGACCGCGGAACGTGGGGAGGCCGACCTTGGAACGTCTCTGCAGAGAGTGAATGGAAACGGCTACTGCCTGGCGCTCCTGTCTTTTGGCTTCCACGAGAACGTGTTTACGCTCGTTGGTGTAGGCAATCCAGCGTTTGGAGATATCGCGCATCTTGGGGCGGGCCCGGGAGAAGACAGGTGACGACGTCTCTATGCTGCGCTTTGTCGTGGTCAGGGGCAGAGCCGCGGCGTTGGGAGATGCAAAGAAGATGAGGCCGATGAACCCGGAGTATTGGCGGTGCCACTGCGGCCAATCTGGGGTGTCCCAGCCAGAAACGTGGGTCTTGTCGGCAGCGAGGACGACACGGCCGTTACATACAACGTACCACCCAAATCTCTTGTCGCCTTCTTCGTCTTCCGCTGGATGAACGTCTTCGGGTGGAGGAGCGGCCATTCCTCCAACGATCTCCACGGTGACCTTGTCACCCGCGTGAGAGTCTTGGTAATCAAACAGCACGGGAGCGAAATCGCCGCCGGAGCGAAGCTCGATGCGGGCGGCGGGAATCGCCGTGTCGTTGAGAGTGATTGTCAAGCCCGCGTCGAGATGGAGCAGGTAGTCCCTGGCGATGGTCCGGCGAAGATTCTGTAAGAATGCGGGATTGTCAAAGGAAGAACGGGCGGTGTCTGTGAGCTGGTCGACCACGATCTCGACACCGTTTTCGTCGAGAGGGGGAGCGTCGTCGATGTCGAAATCCCATGGTGGGTGGTCAGTCTTGAGCCAGTCAGTTACGGAGATGGGAACGCGAAAAGTGGTTCGTGGCTGGTCGTCGTGGTCCTGATAGGTGCTTCTAACTTGTATGTCCTTTCCGAGCTTGAAGGCCGCGCGCTTCATGCCGATGCCGTAGATGCCTATGCTGTAGGGGTTGTGTGGAGCAGAGGCGGGGCGGCCAAAGGTAAAGGCGTGGTTTGCAGCGTCGTCTAGGCTCATGCCACCGCAATTATCGGAGATGGTAAAGCGTTGAGGAGATGTGGTGATGTGGATCGTGTAGGGAGAGAGGTCTAGGCCGGTGTTTAGACCTATGGGTTGACTGCCGGCTTGGCGCCAAGCTCCGTCTACACTGTTGTCGATGAGGTCAAGAATGCTGTCGGCAAGCGTTATGTCCCGTGTGATCATGCTAACAAAGAAGGCCTTGGTGGGGCTGGCGTGGGCTTTGGGCGGACGTGGTGTGGGCATACGTTGCTCCCTGGGGCAGTGTGCTTGGTTGTGGGCGGCAAGATTCCCAGGCGAAGTGGTGGCGCTGCCAGCCGTCGCCGCCGGCGTCCCTGCGTGCCCCCCCGCGCGAAGCAGTACGACGCACCCGGCGGGTCGGCCTGGGCCGGCGTTGGCGCGTCCAGCGGACGGCACAGGTCGATGAAGTGCTCCTGTGACGCGGAACGCTCTTGTCAGCTCAGAGGCTCGCCACCTTCGTGATGAACTCCGTTCGGCGTCGCGACTAGATCTTCGGCCAGCAGCCGGCCTGTCCGCACCCGTTAGGCTTTTCGCTCCTAGCGCATGCATGCCACTGCCGGGTCCATCCTCCCAACGGGTCGCGGTCGTCCCGCAGTGTCTGGACCACCGCCGTGAAAGCCCATCTGGCGGCGGCCCCGCTCGATCGCGTTGATCGTAACGGTGTCCGCCGTCCGGTCGTAGAGCTTCGTCGTTTTCGGCGACCCGTGCCCGGCGATCTGCTGGGCGTGCTCCAGGGTCCCTCCGTTCGAGAGGTATGCCGTGATCCCCGTCGCCCGGAACGTGTGGCAGCACGTCGAGAGCGGCAGCCCGTCGCCCGCCGCTCGACGCTTGATCATCGCCAGCACCACCCGCCTAGTCAACGGCCGCCCCGTCAGCCTCTCCGCCGCGCGATCCACACTCTGGAAGAGCGCCGCCTTCGGCTCCGATCGTACAGCTTCGTCGTCTTGGGCGATGCGTGCCCCGCGATCTGCTGGGCGTGCTCGAGGTCCCCCCGTTCGAGAGATACGCCGTGATCCCCGTCGCCCGAAACGTGTGGCAGCACGTCGAGGCCGGGAGCCCGGCGGCCACCGACCGACGCTTGATCATGGCCAACACCACCCGCTGCGTCAACGGCCGCCCACTCAGTCTCTCCCCCACCCGGTCCACGCTCTGAAACAGCGCCGCCCGCCCGTCCTCGATCCCGGAGGTCCTCGAGGTACTCGTCGAGGGCCTCGGCCGCCCGGTGGTGGGCCGGGACGTCATGCCTCTTCCCGCCTGCTGGACGGCGTCGATCGCTCGTCGGCAATCGGCCGTCGGGACTACGCCGTCTTGCTGCTCGCGGCCCGCTACGGCCTGCGTCCGTGCGACCTTCGGCAGCTCCGTCGACTGGCGGGAGCACGTGCTGTCGATCACCCAGGCCAAGACCGGCCGTGTCCTCACTCTGCCGCTGCTTCCCGACGTCGCTGACGCCCTGATCACCTACCTCCGCACCGCCCGGCCGGCGACGTCGTCGCGGTATGTGTTTGTCCGGCACCGGGCGCCCTTCGAGCCGTTCGTGGCCGCGAACAACCTGGCCACGATCATGCGGCAGGCCCTGCAGCGCGTCGGGCTCGATCAGCGGGAAGGACGCCGCGGGCTCTACCTGCTGCGCCACACGTTGGCGAGTCGGATGCTCGCCAGCGGCAGTCCGCTCAAGCGGATCGGAGATGTCCTCGGGCATGCGTCCACCGACACCACCATGGAGTACGCCTCGGTCGACCTGACGGCCCTGCGACGCGTGGTGATCAGCGAAGCCGAGGTGCGTCCATGACGGCGGCAACGGGCGGGCCGCACTCGACCGGGTCGTCCCCGCTGGCCGCCGCGCTGCAGCGATTTCTCGAGGGCAAGCGGGCCGCGGGCTATCGCTAACCGCCCCCGCCGCGTCGCCTTCGTCGACGGCACCCTACGCACCGAGGCGCGGCTGACCCGCACCGGCCCCGACGGCGACGTGAGCATGGGTCTGGCGGGAAGCTGGGCGGCGGGGGCGGTGCTCGTCGATGGGGACGAACCGGCCCGCTTCGACCAGGTGACGACGGGGCGCGCCGCCGGCGTGGCAGCGTGGTACTCTGCGTTGGATGGCGATCCCAGTCCGCCGCGCGCGCTCGGGTGATCGCCGCGCGCGTGCCGACCACCGCGAGTCCGTGCGCCGTCGGGGGCACGCCGGATCGAGCGGCCGATGACCGGCCCCGCGGTGGTCTCCATCGCCCGTATCGACCCAGAGTTGGCACGCCGTTCCTGGGGACGGGTCCAGCGGCTCGTCGCGGGCGACGGCCCAGGCAACGCCTCCGAGAACCTGCGGTGCTTCATCGCCGTCTTCGGTCACGGCGACGGCCTGCCCGAGACCATCGAACGCGTGCGCCGGGTGCTCGCAGCCGGTACGCCAGACCGCCTGCGCCGGCACATCGCCGTGCAGGCGGCCCTCTCAAGCGACCCCGACGCCGACACGGCCGGCACGCTGTACGTGAACTGGCTCTTCAAGCCCGGCACCCCCGACGAGGTGATCGAGGACATCTACGTTCTCACCCTGACGCTCGCGATCTTCGCGGCGATCCAGTGGGCCCGGAAGGCGCGGGTGATCTGGCCTCAAGACGATGAGATCGCCGCCCGCGTCATGATCGCCGCGGTGCCGCCAAAGGGCGGCGTCCAGTGACAGCTCGCGCCCGGGCCGCGGCGACGGGCGGGGCGTCTGAGGATCCCCCCGCGGAGAGCCGGAGCTGGCGGTTCGGCGTGCTGATCCAGAGGCGGCGGAGCGCGCCGGGGCAGACGCACCGTCCGCCCCCAGCCGGTGCGGGAAGCGTGGTCAACAGGTGCGGAGGTGGCTGGAGCGCCATGGCAGACGCGCCGTCCGCCCCCCGTCCGTCTGCGGCATGGTTCACGGAACGCGCGGCCTATCCGACCCGAGGACTGCCCCGAGTTCGTCGTCCGGCGTCGGGAGGTCGATTGGATGCGGTCTTCGCCCCCCGTCGATCAGGTCAACTCCTATCCTTGGAGCCCTCCCCCCCGAGGATCAGAGCGGACCAGTAGTCGCTCTTCGGCATCCCGTTGGTTGCGGCCAACCGCAAGATGGCGTCGCGACAAAGGTCTTGAGCACTGGCGATGTCGTACTCAAGATTGCGCCCTTTTTTTACCTTGGGTGTCCCGCCGTGTATCACGCTGGATGCATAGCCGTAGACACACGTCAGCGTTTTAAAGTAACTCTCACGTTGGTCGAAGGTATCGCCCAAGAGCCACGCCCCCCGAGTGGCAAGACGGTACCGCTTTTCGCTCGCTCCTGTGTCGTCGCTGAATAGAACCGACTCCAGTGCTATGCGAAGCTCGATCAGCTGCTCGTTTGTGGATAGAGAACATTTAGACTTCCGCCACCTGGCGATGGGTAGGTCCAGCGCACGGCGCCCATGCAGCAAAGCGAGTGTGTCTAAGCACTTGCGCACTTGCTCTTCTGAAACCGAGATGGTGGACGAGTTGCTCGCATCCTTACGGTTACTCGAGAAGCCCGGGTTGAGGAAAAAAGCCTCCACATCGCCGTAGTCCATCCAATGAATGAACCAGTCCACCTGGTTGTTCGTCTCCAGCGAGATCGCCCGGCAAAAGCTGTCGAACGAAACGGTGGCCAACTCCGGATTCAATAAGCTGGGGGGTTCGGAAGGCACAGGAGGGTTGCCTCGCACGACTTCCGGGTCGTAAAGCGCAGGAACGGTTTCGTATTCTAGGGATAACATCGCCCGCCCCGTAAACTGCTCGTGCCTATACTCATGTGGATCGAGGCGCAGCGATCTGGGCAAGTGGTCACCGTTGGTGGATAGTGTGTCGAGATGCATGCCTGCAACCGGCCGCAGCTTCCCCTCGGTCCTGAGGCCCTTGAGCAACACGCATGCGAAGACGCGGACGCCCCTGCCTTGAATCCAGCCATCAAGCAACTCCGCCACTCGTTTGGAGCCTATTCGTGAGGCGGCAAGGACGAGGATCTTGGCGTAGGCCTGGCTGGAGGGCCGCCGCGGCGAAGCCGATGAACCGGTCAGCGCGTAGAGGCCGTTGCCGACCAAACCGGAAATCGGCGACCTGTAGGTGCCAAGTAAGGGCCCCAGCTCGTACGTCAGGGCTTCCAGCTCGTGCCGTGGCACGGTAATCGCGTCCGTCGAGGAAAGCGGACATCGTTGCTTGCCCTCGTAGAGGTGCCGCACGTGGGACGCGTTGAGACGGTTCTTGTACACGTCGGCGAACCCAGCCTGTGCGACGGCGTTGTCGATGTGCCTTATCAACGAATCCGTGACCATGGGGTAATCCTTCCGTGCAGCGTGCGCTCGTTGGTTGAGGTTTTCTTGGCGGCAATAGGTATAGGGCCTAGAGTCGCTCGCCGCGTTTGCTGATGTGTCCGAGTCGCCGGCGGCTCGGACGGGCTGATGAGCGTCCTCCAGCGCGGCGACCGCTTGGTCGTCAGCGAATTCTCGCGGCCCGGTCGGTCGCGGGTCTGGAAGCTCGGCGTCGCCCTCGGCAGCGCGTCACGAACGGTCCCGGGCTCAACCCGCTTCGACGACCAAGAAACCCTTCGGCGAACTCCCCGCGGGGGCGCCTGGACGGTCCACGTCGAGCAGCGCGACCCCGTGGATGTCCGGCTGACACCGTCGGGGGCCAGTGACGTTGCTCGGGACGGGCTGAAGGTCCTCGACGCAGGCCTACGACGGCTGGGTCCCTCCACGTCCCGGCCCGCAGGGCGTCGCGCTGCCCAGCTGGTCCGGAACTGCCCGCCCCACCGGCTCCCGGACGTCAGGGCACGCCTGACCTCTGGGCCAGCCGGCGCCCGCCGCGACCGAGATGGGCCGTTCCGGGAGCGAACTCGTCGGAGAACCGCCGGCTCGATCGAATTCGACACGCAGGCCGCCGCGGGGCGGCGGCCTGCGGCCCTCGAACGGACCAGGGGACGCGCTCCAAAACTCGAAGACGGGTGGGTGGTGGACTCACGGACTGCCCCCAGTTGGGGTCGCAGGACCCGGCATCACCCTGAGCGCCCGCTGCCTTCCGGCGGTCTGGAGTGGACGCCGTGCCAGCGACCGGCGCGGGCGAACGCGTTGACGAGCGACCCGTCGGCCGCGGGCGCTCGCCGGCGACGTTCGCCGCCCAGCACCTGGGGTCGACTTGCTGGCCATCGTCGGTGTCCCAACGCCGCGGGCGTGATCAGCCAAGGGCTGCAGCCGAGGAGGTCGGTGGTCGCCGGCGTTCATGAGGAGGGCAGCCTGGAGTTCCGCCCCGGTGGCTGCCCGCGCCGAGCGCCACGGTCCGGCCGACGCCTACGCCATGTCTTTCAGCTTCTTGAGCGGCAGAACCTTCACGGAGGTGCTGGCCGGCTTGGCCTGCACGTCCATCGTCTCACCGGGCCGGAATGGATTCGGCACGTTCTTCCGGGCCCTTTGCGCGGGCTTCTTCACGACCTTGATCTTCATCAGGCCGGGTATCGTGCAAGCGCCGACGGCCCCTTTCTGGACATGGCGCTCTATGACCGATTCCAGCGCCTCGAAGACATCCGCGACCTGCCGCCTCGTCAGCTTCGTCTTCTCCGCGATATCCGAAAACAACTGCGTTTTCGTCATCGCCTCGGTGAGGTTCTTGACTCTTGCCAACATTCCCTCCTGGAGATGAGTGAACCTCGTCTCGTGCTTCGCCCGCGCATGATACCCGATCAGGCGGACCCGACACCCCTGGGCTGCGACTCCGGCTACGCCGCGAAACGGGCGCGACCCGCCAGCGCGGGCCAAGCGGCGCCGCTTGGGGTCCTCGTCACCGTCACCCGCGCCCCGAAGTTTGACGGAAGGCGCCCGACCGAGGCCGCGCCGGACGCGCTCGACTGTCGAGCTGCAGCGCCGTCGACGTTCGGCCGCGAGCACCTGGTCGGCTTGGATGGCCAATCGTCGGTGTCCGCCGCGGGCCTCCTGCGCCTCGACCGGCCACTGCCCCCAACCCGGCAAAGTTGGACCGGCGCCGGCTCCGTCTGGCCGCCGAACTATCGTTGGGTTAGAATGGAATCCTTTGGACGCCCTCGGCCGAGCCCTGAGCGCGTCGAACGACGGACCGATTACAGCCCCTGGGAAAACTCATGAATGTCATAGCAAAGGCAATCGCCGACCGCCAAAGTGAGATCGAGCGCCTGCAGGTGGACTGGCCAAGGTGATTGCTGCGGTGGAATTCAACGATGGGAATCGAAGTGACAGACGCCGATCGATCAGACCGCCGCTCGAATAAATCGTCAAATACCACTTGTGACAATAACTCACCTGTCCCGTGGAATCCTGATACGCTGGTTAACCCTTCCTCAGAGAGCGCACTAGATCTTCAGATTTCCCGACAATTATTTTACTCATAGAGGCGGTGGCTCTATTCATCACAGAGATGACCCCTTCGCCATCATTGTTGCCGTCGAGGAAGGATAGAAGCTCCCTATCCGGGCGGGTAGTGGCACCAACGGCGATGTCATGGGCGACAGGAAGCCAACTGATGGCGGCGAGGTTCTCCGCAAGCTTACGGTCAACCATCGTAAGCCCGTGACTGCCGATCACAAGACCCTGCTTAGGTATTCGGATGACGACAAAGGACAGACCTGTCTCTCGAGAGAATTTCTGAGTCTCAATCTCTATACGAGGATCATCGCCGACCGCAAATTTGGCATTGGCGTTCGTCATTACCATATTCTTGAGTCCCAGAACTCGGTCATCCTCATAAATAGTTTTCCTATCTGGCAACGGATAGGCGTCTAAATTAGCGACGCGCGTGCATGCTTCGTAAAATGCGTCAACGTGTCCGGTAAGACGTGCTACACGATTCTGAGACTCCGGCGTCCGACGAGCAATCGCAATAAAAAACCGCTTCCAGGCATCCTGAAATTCTATTGAGAGTGACGGGCAGTGCCCCTGACGCACGTGATTAACGATCTCCTGCACCGCAGGCGCCGCTCTGCTTTCGATCGCGCTGAGTCCCTCTTCATATTCGTAGCTCTTTTCGATAGAGTTCAGGAAGTCTTCGTGATCAGTATCTTTTGGAGAGTTCCCGAATATTGACCTCGTGTAGAGGTGCCCTTGAACAAATACGTTCGTAGGGTTGGCCGAGTATATATGTTCCCCATCTCCCACCCAGACACGGTCGCTTTCGTCGCGGAAATTTTTGAGTAGCATCTGGGGTATGTAATGATTTCGTTTTGGTCTGTTGCGTCCCATGTGGAATTATAACCGCATCTGGCATGTGAGGGATTGAACCGGGATTTCCGTTTTATCTGCCCGGCATGGAACCGTTATACAGCCGAAAGCCGTAGAGCCCACGAAATGACCTTCCGTCCTTGCGTACGGACCGATTTCAATGCCTCTGAGTCATGCTCCAGCAGCGCGGCGACCAGCGCGCTGGACTCGATGTATCGAACACCAGCGGTTTCCACGATTCGAATCCGGCGCTTTGGCTCTACGCGTCGCCACGATCGGCATCAATCAACTCGGCGCCAGTTCCCGCCGGAAGCCGGATGTCCGGCCACCCTTCTGTCGGGTCACCGGCTTCGAGTGGTGGGCGAATCACGCTGGATGCGACGAGTTCGTCGAAGCGGCTGGGCGTGCCCTTCGCCGTTGCACCTGGCGGGACAAGCTCCGCGACCACGCGGCCATGAGCCGTGATCGCAATACGCTCGCCAGCCTCAATCCGCCGAATGTAGCGGCTCAGGTTGTCTTTGAGTTCGCGGATGCCTGTGGAAGTCACCCCAGAGTATAGCCATATGTGGCCACAGCCGACAAGCGAGATCGCGGCACGTCCGATGGCGCGGCCGCGGGCTTGGCCGTCGGACACGCTGACGGCGGCCGCGGTCGAACGCCTGGCTCGACCAGCCGCCCCACGACCGCCTTCGCCAGCCCTGACCGCTCGCCCCGGCCGCCCTCGAGCGGCACCGGTTCCGCGCCGCCGCCTCCGGCGGCCGTTGGCCGCCGTCGCATGGCGGACGCGCCGTCCGCCCCCGCGTGTCGGGCCCTCGAGCTGGCTGATGGCGTCGGGGATGGCGAGGGGGGCTTCGCGGGCATCGTGTTCACCCGCTGGCGGCCAGACCTCCCGGCGACGGCGTGAACGCTCTGGCTTGGGCTGCCGCGGCCGGGACCTCGAACCCCCCCTCACCGCGGCGGGGCGAACTTCGTCGACGCCGGCCGCCGGCAGGCGTTCGCGGCCTCCTTGGCGTTGGGGGTGGCCGCGCTGCCGGCGTAGCCCACCCACCACTCGCTTGCGTCGGCTCCCGACTGTCGGTCGACGGTCGGTCTGAAGCAAGGTCGCGCGATCAGTCCTCCGTCAATTTCCGACTGGCGACGCTGCGGTACGCGCCAACCCCAAGCAGCAATGCCAGCAACCCGGCGGCGGCAAGCGGAAATGCCGGCACCGGCTGAGCCAGGGTCAACTCGGCGTCGATGCGTTGGCCGTCCGTCCACCGGAATCCGGGGTCGCCCCAGTAGAGCGCTGTCCATGGGGGATCGTCGGAAGCTTCGTCGGCCACCGCCACTGAATCGCTCGCGTGCAGCACCGTCCCGTCCACGGTAAGCATCATGGATTCCAGGTCCTGATGATCGAGGAGCGGCGAGAACGCGAGAAGGACAGCCCATTCCCCCAGTAGTGGATTGTTCTCGGCCTGAAGCAGGGAATAGACCCTGTACGTGATCCCACTGAAGTCGAATTCGGCGTCGCTGAGTTCGCCCATGACCGGCGCTGCCGGACTCCTGTTGTAGCCGACGACCCTGTTTCCGTTGATCTCGTCCTTGCCTGCGGTCATCGTTCCTGACCACAACGACTCCTGAGCCGCCAAGGAGTTGCTGACGACCAGCACGGAGACGGCTGCCAATAGATACCTACGCATGGAATCCTCCAAGAGCGTCCTCTTTCATGGTCAGGATTGCGTCACAGCGAGGTGAACGAGTCCGGCCCGCCGAAGGCACCCCCGCCATCGACAGTCGAAGGAGCTTGTGCACCGATCGGGGCAGGCCGCGCCGTCCGCCCCCGCGAGTTCCGCGTCTCCGGCTCCAGACGGACTTCCCGCAATGAAGTGCCACACCCTGCGGGGGCAGCCCTGGAGTCTGCCCCCGGACGCGCGGTAGCTACCCGACGATTCCGGCGGCGCAGGGGCGGGGCCTTCCAGGCCGAGATCGAGGCGTTGACCGACGTCGAACGGGATCGATCCTGGGAGCGTTCAGCGCCGTCCGCGCGCTCGAGATCAGTCATGCTTCCGAAAGACGGATCTACAAGAAAGGACTCGTAAAGCCCTTGAGCCGCTGCGACACCCGCCCAAGCTATTCGAGGATGGCAACGATCTGGTTGTCCCGGTAGAGTTGCCTGTCGGCGTCGAGTCCGACGCGGTGGTCGCTGCAGTGGTCAAGCAACTTCAAGACGTTGCGCATCTGATTCGGCCCTCCGCCAAACTTCGATAGCCGAAAGACCAAGCATGGCCAGCGAGCAAGCGAGGCGGACGGCCGCCGAGCGTCGGCGCCTAGAGGGGTGTCGTCAGCCGCTCGACGAGCGGTGGCGCCGCAGCGTCCGACGCTGGAAGGCGAGCTACGACGAGGTGGCGGCGATCCTCGAGTCGAAGCCGTACCGCTTCGCACGCACCATGCCGGAGAGCCCGCACTGGTACACGTTGTGGACGAGCTGGACCGCCGACAGCACCGAAGAGGCCTGGACCGACGAGCTGGACCGCCTCTGGGGCCGGGTGGTGGGGTACATCCGGATACACGGCGTGCCGGAACTGTACGTCGCCCCGCGCGGCTATACGTGGTGGGGGACGTATCTGTACGCCAACGATTGGAAGTACTGGACGATGGGATCTCCGGTAGAGCAGACGATCCTGATCAACCGGACCAACCAGGAAATCGACGGCAGCCCTCTGCGGCGGCCCGATCGATGGACGCTGGAAACGTTGGGCGCGACGGAGATGCTGGCCCACCTGGAGCAGCAGGACCTCGTGGCGCCGCACCCGGGGCCGCGGCGTCGATCCGGGAAGGGCTGAACGAAACCCTGCCGGCGCTGCGTCTGGGCCCCAACGCGCGTGCTGAGCGCCGCCTGCGCGTTGGGCCGACGTTCGTGGCAGACGCGCCCTCCGCCCCCTCAAAGGCCGAACCCCCGCTAGCGCGTCCGTCCGCGCGACGCCGCGAGCCGCACCGTCCGGAGGCCGACCAAGCTCACCCGACGCCGTGATCAGAGAGAATGCTTCCATGACCGCTCACAACGAAACGCTGCTTGCGAAGCTCGCACCGCTATTCGGCGCGCAGACCGAGAACCTCGCCGTCGCCGCCCTCGGCCACATTCTGTGGGGGTCGCAGGCCGCCCGGCACGCCCTGTCAGACCTGCTCGCGGCCGCCGGGGCGACAGTCGGCGAGATCGTCCAGGTTCGGACCCAGGCGACAGGGAAAGAGGGCGAGCGGCCAGATCTCGCCGGCTTCGATCGGGATGGCCGCGAGCGCATGCTGATCGAGGCGAAGTTCTGGGCCGGGCTTACCGGCAACCAGCCGGTCGCCTACCTTGCACGGCTGCCGACGAACACGCCGTCGACGCTTCTGTTCGTCGCGCCGGCCGCACGGATCGAGACCCTCTGGAACGAGCTGCTCCGGACCGTGGCTGAGTCGCAGTCGGGGATCACCCTGGCTCCAGGTTCCGAGCTGGAGGGGCTTCGGAGTGCGGCCGGCGGCGGCAGGCGGTACCTGTTGTTGACCACTTGGCAGGTCCTGCTCGATCGCATGGCGGCACACGCTGCCGCCGCTTCAGACTCGCATGCGGAGAAGGACATCGGACAACTACAGGGGCTCGCCGCACAGCAGGACGACGAAGCCTTCCTGCCGCTGAGACGGGAGGAGCTTGGCCCCGAGTTCCCCCGTCGCATGTTGGGCATGCGGCGGCTGGTCGACGACGCTACAGATCGTGCGATCACTGCCGGATTCGCAAGCGTGAAGGGCCTCAAGGTCACACCGCAGGCGTGGGGCTACGGACGATACTTGAAGCTCGCCTATACCACACCCTGGTTTGGAATCGACTTCTATGACTGGGCTCGGGAAAAGGACACTCCGCTGTGGCTCTGGTTTTCGGGGACAGACGCGCAGGGGAAGGCGCTTCGCGCGCTCGAACCGTTGCGGCAAAGAAGCCCGCCCGAACTCTTCGAGCACGGGGACGGTCTGGTCGTCCCCGTAGATCTGCCGCTCCGCGTCGAGTTCCCCGCCGTGGTCGCCGCCGTGGTCGCACGACTCAAAGAGGTTGCTGATCTGATTGGGGCCGGCGACTCCGGATGATGGCGACGCAGTCATGGGAGCCAACCACGGTGCCGCGCGCGCCCACAGATTTGGTGGGCCTACGGTTCACCGCCAATTGCCGCTGAGCGCCAAGCAGCCGGGGAGGCCCGCGTGTCCTGGAGTTGACGGAGACCGCCTATTCGACCCAGCAGCAGGTCGGGCGGCACTCGCGCTCCACGCCGCTCGTCGACGAAGGTCGGTCGGGGGCAGCCTGGAGTTCCGCCCCCGGCGCGACGCACCGCGAACGTACGGGCCGGCGTACCCTTGGCCGCCCGCCCTCGCCGCCTGGGCCGCGGCGGGGTTCACCGGGAGGACCCCGTCAGACCTCGGCTGTCCAGGTTGACAGATCCCCGGTTATCGGACTCAAGACCTCACCGGCAGCGACGACTCGATCTCCGTGTCGACCAGGCCCACGTCACGCTCGAGCGCCGCCGGGCGCGAACCTCGCTCCGCCGCATCCCGGCCCATGAGAGCATCACCGCTTCGGCGACCTCGCCGACGCCGCTCTCGCGGCGCCGCGGTCGACCGCGGCGCGCCTCGTCGTGACCCGCCGACAGTCCCCTTTCCCGAAGGCCTTGACGTCGTACACATATGTACGCTATGATTCTTCGATCATGTGGCGTGGGGCCACAAGAGGAACCAGGAGGGTGAGATGGTGAGACACAGGCTTGGAGGCTTCCGCTATGAGTACACAAGAGCTCATCAGGAAACTCAGACGTTTGGCGCGCAGGCGTAACGTTACCTTTGACGTAAAGACCAATGAAAGCAAAGGCTCACACCGTAGGATCTATTTTGGTAACAGAAATACTACAGTGCCATGGAAGAGCGACTTAACAGCCGGAGCGGTTCGCGGAATACTCAAACAACTTAATGTAGATGACTTACGATGATCTATCGAAACACACCGGGGGCATCTGATTACCCTCCGGCCACCATTTTTGGGAGCCCGGCAATGGTCTTTGCATACCCGGCGCGGTTGACGCGTGAACCCGACGGACGCTACACCGTAACATTCCCCGACCTGCCGGATGCAATTACTCAGGGCGACGATCGCAACGATGCTATCGCAATGGCAGCTGACTGCCTCGCCGAGACCATCGGTTCTCGCGTCGTAGAACGTGCCGATATTCCCGTTCCGAGTCTTCCGAAACGCGGCCAAGTAATTGTTGCTGTTCCCGTGTATGTTGCGGTTAAGGCCGCCCTCTATGTGGCCATGGAACAAGAAGGCGTTAGCATGAACGCCCTGGCCCGGGCGCTCAAGGGACAACACGTTCAAGTAAGCCGGCTTCTTGATCCCCATCGGGCATCTAATATGAAACGCATCGACGACGCCCTATCAGCCCTCGGACGCAAAGTGCGCGTTTCACTGGAAACTTGACCGTATCGGGGAAGCCCGCCCACGCGATGTGGTCCGCCTGCCCCGAAGTAGCGCCGCCAGGAGGCCGCGCCTCCCACGTGGCGCTCTCCGCCGGGCCTTCGCCGAGGCCATCACGGGGGCCGCTCCTCCTACACAGGCCTCCCTCGCGCCGAAATCGAGGATGGGGGGCGGACTCACGACTGCCCCCGCAGTCGGGACCAGTGACCGCCGACGCGACGCTCAGCGCCATGCCGCGATCGACGGTGCCGGCTGGCGGCACGACGGGCGCGACACGCTGTCCGTCCCAAGGCCTCGGCCTGCAGGTCATCGCGGCTCGCGTGGGGCCGGAGCACCGTCGAGAACGCGGTCGGTCGCGCGGCCGCGGGCTTGGCCGTCGGACAGGCTGACGGGCGGACGCGTTCGACGCCTGGCTCGACCAGCCGCCCCACGACCGCCGCCGCCAGCCCTGGCCGCTCGCCCAGGCCGCCCTCGAGCGGCACCGGTTCCGCGCCGCCGCCTCCGGCCCGTGGCCGCCGTCGCATGGCGGAGCACCGTCCGCCGCCCAAGCCCGTCACGGTTGTGCGTCCGACTCGACGCTGGGTGCCGGTGCCGGCGGTTCCCGGACCGGCTGGAGGACCTCGAGCGCAGCCGCCCGCCTTGCGGGCCGAGACGAACTCGGCGCGCCGGCGGACCGCATCGTGTCGCTCTCGCCGAGCCTGCAGGGCGGCGGCGGGGACGAGATCGCGCCCTCGACCCCGACCGTCGTCAGCGGCTGGGAACGCCTGGCCGCCGTTCGACTTCGAAGCGCCGCGAACTGCCGCTCCGGCCGTGGCGGACGCACCGTCTGCCCCCGAAAGCCCGGCGCGCCGCGGCCGGCGGTTGCGGACGGATGGAGGCTTCCGAGCGCGGCCGCGGCCGGGATTCCGCCGCAAGCCACGCTGGAGGCCCGGAATCTCGTCGTCGGGAACGCCAGCGTTGAACCAGCGGCGTGACCGCGCGCGGACGTCGCCGTCCCAGACCCGGCCGTTTCGGGGGCCCCGGCCCGGCCGGCCGGACACCGCCCGTATCCACCGCTGGGCCAGGAGTACTGCGGCCTCCGCGGCGGCTTTGTCCTTGGGTTTCCTCGGCCGCGCGGGTACGACGACGGCGCCGTAGTGGGCGGCGAGGTCCTCGTAGGTGCGATTGACGCCCGGCTCGTAGCGGCAGAGGCGGGTGATGGCGCTCCTGAGCTGGTCGGGGACCCACAAGGCGGTCGTGCCGTCGAAGTACTCAACCATGCGGACGTGGGCGTCGACCCAGTCGGGCAACTGCTGGGTCGCGGTCGCCTCGGCGTAGGTGAGGCTGCTCGCGCCGAGCACGGTGACGAACAGCTCGACGCGCCGCACCTCGCCCGTGCGGGGGTCGACCAGCGCCGGCCGCTTCCCGGAGAAGTCGATGAACGTCTTCTCGCCGGCGCGGTGGACCTGCCGCATCGACGGTCGCAGCCGCCGCGCCCACTGCCGGTAGATCTCGCAGAACTGGGTGCGGCGGTAGCCGTTCGGATAGACCTGGGCGTACTCCTCCCAGAGCAACTGCAGCGTGACGCCGTCGCGCTTGAGCTCCCGGTGGATGTACGCGCAGTCGGGCCGGACCCGGTCGTGCACCGGGGCCTCGCGCCGGAACAAGCGGGCCTCGAGCGCCGCGTCGTCCAGCTCGGCCGGCAGCGGCCAGCCCAACCCCTCCTGGACCGTCCGCTGAAGATACAGCGTCACCGTAGCCACGCCGACCGCGCAGGCCCGGGCTATCGCCCGGTGCGACAACCCATGCTCGTGCTTGAGCCGCAGAACCTCACGAATCTTCCTCACCAGTAGCCTCCGTGCCGGCATCGCCTCGCCCTCCCTTCGGAAGGGCCAGCGTGCCGCGATCAGGCTACCGACGAGCGTTCACGATGACCGGATTCGGTGTTCAGCTTCACCGGATCGGATGTTCAACATCCCCGGATTCGATGTTCAGCTTCGGCCGGATTCGGCGTTCAAGATCCCCCGGATTACGCACCAAGCGAGTCAGGCGGTAGTACCGGCGCCGTTCGTCATCGAGGGCCGGGTCCGGGCGCACGTCGGACTCTTCGACCAGGGCTGCCGTGAGCATGCGCTTCAGGCAGCCATAGAGCGTTCCGGGGCCGAGATCCAGACGGCCGTCGGTCTGCACCGCCACATCTTGACCAATGGCGTAGCCATGACGCTCACCATCGGCAAGCGCGAGCAAGATATGAAAGACCGGTGGTGTCAGGCCCGGGGAGCTCTGGGGGGCTTTCTTCTGGGGCATCAACTATATCCGTTGCGGATATAGCAGGCGCCGTTCGCGGCCCGTGTCAAGTCGCACGTCTCGCCGGCCTCGAACCGCGACGAACCCAGTCCGGAGGGACTAGCGATGACGCTGCCAGGTGGCGCGGCTCTCAACTCCGTCGTCACCCATCAGCGACAGCACCAGCGTGTCGCCGTCGTCCGCGAGGTCGTACGAGTAGCTCAGCGTCCTGCCCCGCACATCCGGTCGAGACCCGCCCTCGACCTCATGCTCGACGACTCTCCGAGTGACGTTCACGTCATATCGGCCGTAGTAGGCCAGATAGCTCTCACGGCCTGAAAGCTGGACCGACACCCGGCCGCTGGCGTCATACGACAGCATCCCGTCGGTGAACGCCGAACCGTCCGCGGCCGCCCCACCGACCCGCTCGAACGACGAGAGACCGAACGCGCCGACGAACCGGGCCATCTGCTCGGTGGCCCGCGCGCCGTTCAACAGCAGCGTCATACTCCGATTGCCTTCGTGACAGGCAAACTCGTAGATCGGCTCCTCGGTGTTGGTCAGAGGGTACTCCGCCGACCACGGCTCCGTGAACGAGTCCGGGTCGTAGACGGTGTACTCCTGATGCATCGTGGCCTGGTCGATCCGCGTCAGACGCTGCACCAGACGCATACCCGCCCCGGACCCCGCAAAGGTCCAGCGCGGGTCGAAGTTCGTCGATTCGATCACCAGGGTGTCGCCGTCCCAGGAGCCGCGCGAGGTCCCGGTCCACTGCTGGATGGCGCTGGACACCTGCGGCCGGTCGTCCAGCGGGACCGTGATCGTGGCGTTGATGAACTCGTAGTGGATGACCACATGATCCGGGGTCTGGAAGATCCGGGCCGGGAACGCACTCCCTCGGAGCGGCAGCATCCCGCCCATCATGCAGCGTTCGTCCAGTGCCCGGTCCTCGGGGCCCTCCGGGATGCCGCTCATACGCCGACCTGGCATGCCCACCCGGTAGCGGCCTTCCTCGGTGCGTGGAATCCGCCCGTTCTCGGGTGAGACGACGAGCGACGTGCGCCCGTCCAGCAGCGGATGGTCGTAGATGGACTGGTCGACCCCGCCATCGCCCAGCTCGAAGTCGGCGCTCAGGGCCCGAGCGAGCCCCTGGCGGATGCGGCTCCGCCGCGTGGCAAGAAACTCCGCCTCTTCTTCTTCTGTGAGACGAAGTCTGTCCTCGAATTCGGCCGGTCGCTCGAGGGGCGTCATCGTGGGAAGCGACCAGGTCCCCTGGAGATCCGGCACGCCCCAGGGCGTACGGGGCGGGCCCGCCTCGTCGGCCGGCTGCGCCAGCGCCGAGCACGGAAGCGCCGCGAGGGCGCCGGCCAGCCCGAGGCATCGCAGGACGTACTGAGCCATGCTCATGGTCTCGTCTCCGCTTTCAGTCGCTGCAGCTCCTCCCGCGGCCGGAACTCCAGCTTCGCCACCTTCCCGGCCCCAAGGTAGCCCATGCCGATCTGGGTGCGGCCATTCACCGTCACCGCCTGCAGCCCGTGGGTCTTGGTCCCGATCGTCGGCAGGGAATAGCTGGTCCACTCTTCCGTGCTGGGATCGAACTTCGCGATCGAATCGCCATGCGTGAACGGCAGCCACACCATGCCGTCTTCGTCCACCGACGTCTCGTAGCAGTTCCCGTCCTCATGCTCGGGCGGAAAGGGATACATCTCTTCGAGGTCAGAGCGGCTGTCGAGCTTCAGCAGGCCGCCACCGTACCACGAGCAGCCCCAGAACGTGGTGCTCCGCGGATCGGCGCCTGGCTTGCGAATCGCCACGGCGCCCGGCCTCCCGTAGCCGTAGAACGTCAGGCGATCGGCGAAGACCGCCAGCTCCTCCGCGGTGAACAGGTCGCTCCTGTCGTTTACCGCTTCGGGTAGAGGCACGAACGTGGCCTGGCCGGTCTCGAGGTCCGCCTTCATCAACCCGTCCCGCGGAATGGCGGTCGACCACCAGCCATTGCCGGCGCCATCGCCGGTCATCCCGTAGTTCGAGGCGTTCGGAACCGGGTTCTCGAAGAGCGTCCAGTCGCGGGTCCTCGTGTCGTAGCGCATCGCCTTCGCGTCGTTCGTCGCCCCCGCGGCCCAGATGCCACCTCGCCCGTCGCCGCCAATCCAGGGCCCCACGCGTGCCCCCTCGGGCGGGCGAATGATGGCCGATTCGCCCGTCCGCGGGTTGATGCGCCCCAGCGCACCAATGTTGCTCATGTCGAACCACACGACCCCGGCGGCGTCCCGGATGATGTCGTGCGAATTCGCGGGGGGAGCGTCCGGTGTCTCCGACAGCACGAAGTTCGTCGCGTGCCCGGTCCGCCAGTCGTATCTGACGACGGTGCGGGTGATGTTGAACATGTCGGCCATCCACACGTTTCCATCGGCATCCAGCGTGGCGTTCATCGCGTGGTGCTTGGACTCGTCCATGAAATCGACAGGGCCGAGCGCCCAATCGGTGCTGCCATCGTTGAAGAACGGCAATCCGAAACCGGGCTCGGGCGCGTCGTATTCGCGGGCGATCATCAGCGTCGAGTCCCCCGTCGGACGACGGGGCGTGAACGTCATGGGCGACGGGCCCGGACCACGCGCCTTCGCCAGCCACGCCGCCAGCTCATCCCGGAAGTGGACCATGATCGCGTTCGGCTGGCGACGGGCCGCGGCGGCCGGAGTGCCATACCGATACGGGTGCATCCGGCTCATCACGTCGATGATGTTCCGCCAGCCGGCCTCGTCGAATCGGCTGATCAGCGTGAAGTTCGGCGGATGACATCCCATACAGGCCGCCCGAAAGACCTCCTTCATCCGGAGGTCCTCACGGGTGCCGTCCGGCAGCGCCGCATACCATTGGCTCCCCGTCAGCTGATTGTGGAAGTCCGCGGTAGGGGTGAGCGTGAAGTTCTGTCTGGCCCCGGCCTCGCTCAGCGCCACCTCCGCGCGGCCCGCCTCGAAGGCCTGGGCCTGTGCCCAGACCTTGTAGGGCCGTCCAGTCTCGAGCGGCGGGAAATGGTACTCGCCGTCACTGTCGGTGAACACGCTCGTGGTGACGTTCCGCCCCGGCGCCCGGGCAGACACGGTGACGCCCTCGAGCCTCTCGCCTGACGTCGATGTGACGGTCCCCCACAGGGGACCGGCGGTCTCGCCGAACGACACGGGGTCGGCCACACTCGGCGACGAGAGCTCGACCAGCCGGTCCACCACCGGCGGGCGGAGCGTCTCGACTCTCTTGAGGTAGCCGATGATCGAGTCGATCTGCTCGGGCCGGAGGGCGTACCTGAACGCCGGCATCGTGGCTGAGCCTTCGGAGATGAGCCGTCGCACCGCGCGTTCGCGGTCCTCCCCTTCGACATTCGTCCTGGAGAGCGGCGGCCCGTAGGATGCCGCGTCGACGAGGCCTGCCCCGGCGCCTCTGGTGGTCGACATCGTCGAGTAGTGACAGGTGTTGCAGCGCTGCTTGAACAGAAACGCGCCCTGCCGTTCGCTCGCGCTCAACGACGACAGAAAGTGCGTGTCGGTGACGCCAAGCACCTGCGGCTCCATGCCCCGGTGCGCATGGTGCGCATCCACTCTTCGACGTCGGCGGGCACGTCCGGCGGTTCTGCTGACGTGGCCGGCTGGGCCAGAACGCCGGACGGGGGGAACAGGAGCACACCGAGCACCACCAGCACAGACTTCATGGCCATGAATGTTCGGCTCCTGAATCGAGTACCGTCGTCGATCGCACCCGTTTGGCTCCTCAGCCGCTGCTCGTCACCAACCAGCAGGGGTTCGAGGGGCATAAGCTGCTGCGAGTCAGCAGATTATACCTGGAGCGTGTCTCCGCGCCGAAATTGAAGAGCCCCACGCGCGTGATGAACCCTTGCTCGCCCCGCGGGCTACGCCGGAGTACATCCTCAGCATTCAGGCCGCCGCGACGATTGAAGGGGGTGATCGGCTCGATCGCCTCGACGCAGGACAGCTCCCGTGTTATCTGGTCGGACCTATTGTTAGCGATGTTCTCTCCGAGGCGGTCCAGACCCACCGGTGTCGCCTTAACGAATAGCTCGGCGAGACTCGCGCCGCCCACAATGGGACACGACTGCTGCGAGAATAGATGCGCCGGCCGGTGGCTCTTGGCCGCGGCTGTCGAGAGCAGCTTCACGCGCACAGGCGCGGCACCCGCCGTCAGGATCTGCGGAGCGATGGCGGTCCGTATCGCCGCAACCTGGCTGGAAAGGCTCGCCCTGTACTTCTCGTCAACGGGCCGAAAGAGCTTCGGCGGCGTTCCGCCCCCAGGCACCTTGCGTTCGGTGCCCTGCTTGGGCATGATGACCTTGATCAGAAGGCGTTCTTGCCGGGATGGTCGCGATGTCTCAGCCATCGGTTTTGTTCACGCCCTTCGCCCATCTATGTGCCGTCGCCTTTGACACGCCGAGTAGACTGCCGAGTGCAGAGTGGCTGTACAGCTTCGCGTTTCTCTGGCGGAGCGTGGTGGAAATGGCACGGTCGTCCTTGCCCCTCAGAATAGACAGGAAACGCCTGTCCTCTCCTTCGCCGATACCCATGTTCTGGAGGACCTGAAACGCGTCCTTCAGCTCGGCGGATCCCTGGCCTATGATTTGTCGGCGGCGTAGCCGCACGCAGACGTCGTTGATGTCCGACCCGGAGAACCCCTCAGACAGATCGACGAGCAGCTTCATGTCCCGCTCGCTGAGCTCCAGCTCACCGCTGAACTCAGCCCACAGTGTCCGGCGCAAATCACCAGCCGGAAAGTCCAGAGCCAACCGGTAGCTGAAGCGACGCCATATGGCCGAGTCGAGCAATTCCTGGTGGTTCGTCGCCGCGATCACGATGGATTGATTACCGAGGGTGTCCAGGTTTTGAATGAAGCTGTTCACCACCCGCTTCAGTTCTCCAAGCTCGTGCCTGTCGCCGCGAAGCTTAGCGATCGCGTCGAACTCATCTAGAAAAAGGACACAGGGAGTCTTCGCCGCAAAATCGAAAAGCGCGCGAATGTTTTTCGAGGTGCTCCACGTGGAGCGGCGAGACGTCCCTCAGCCCGAGCCCTCGCGCCTCGCACCACCCGAGGAATTGCCCCACCGCCCGCCCGTACGCCGCCCGCGTCCTCGCGTTCGCGATCCGCCCCGCGAAGAACTCCAGAAACCGCGCCACCGCCGACGGCCCCGCGTCGACGATCACCTGCGGCAGGACGATCTCCCCTGCCCCGCTCGGCGCGATCGCCGGCTCCGCGGCCGGCACCAGAGCCTCCGTCGTCATTTCCGTCACCACCTCTCCCCCGCCGACTCAACGACCGACGAGCTCCTCGAACCGCACGTAATCGTTCCCGAGCGCCTGCGCCAGCGCGAAGAGCCGCTCCAGGGCGTTCTCCGCCCCGTCGAACCGCACCTCGATCCGGCCGCGAGCAACGGAAACCCCCTCGGGCAGGTTCGCCTGCTTCGCGCTCATGGTCTCGGCCGGCACCTTGAACCGGACCCCGGTCAGCCGGGCCTGCTGGAGCTCGGCGACCAGGCGCGCGCGTCTCTCCTCCTCGCCGCGGAACGCGGCCCGGCCGCGGTGCTTCTTGAGCTGCTGCAGGAGCTTCGTCCGCGGGAGCGTCCTCTGGTTGCCGACGAGCTCGGCCCCGAAGGTCTGCATCAGCGTCGCCGCCCTGGCCTTCGACACGCCGAAGAGCCGTTCCACGTCGCGCCGCGTGAGCAGGGTCCGGTCGAGCTGCTCGAGCTGGCTGATGGCGTCCGGGATGGAGAGGAGCCACCGGGGCTTCGCGGGCACCTGCAGATCCTCACCAGCTGACGAAGAGGCCGCCGCGCGTCAGCGTGAACGCCCTGGCCCGGTCCACCTCGGCCATGACCCCGAACCGGCCCCCGAGGCGCACGCCGGCCCCGATGGTCGGGTGGATGTCCGGCTCCACGGCGGGGCCGCTGACGGCGGTGCTCGTTCCGAAGCGGATCGAGACGCGGACGGTCTCGAGGCGGACGACGGGCGCCGCGGCTCCGGCCTGGATGGCCCAGACGCCGGCGTCGTAGCTCAGGTACGCGAAGGGCTCGACGAGCCAGACGTCGGCCGCGACGCCGCCGAACCCGCCGATGAAGGCGACCTCGTCGGTGGCGAAGCGCATCACACCGCCTGTGGCGACCTGGCCGGCGGCCGGCGTGGCGAGGGCGAACAGGACGAGAATCGCCGCGATCGAGGCCCTCCGAGGCCCGGGCGCGTTCCTCTCCAGAGCCGATCCGTGCCGCTCCCCCGCGGGACCCCTGCCGTTCAGGGTCAACCTGCTCTCGGTGTTGAAGTTGGGACGATTTCTAGCGCACATGTCTTTCGACATGTTAGTAGACTGTCCAAAATGCAAGGTCTTCGGTTAGCGGGTCGTGGCGAGAAAATCCACGAAAACGTGTGCAGGTACGACGAGCATGTGCCGATACGTGAAGTATGGCGCGCAAGAAGGGCGACCGCGGCGACTCTCAGGATCCTGGGCCTCAGCGGGACCCGCGGGACGTGCGGCGCATCGAACGCCTCGAGCGGGACAAGGCGAAGCTGATCGAGGATCGAGATCGCTGGAAGCGGCGCAGCGAGCATCTGGAGAAGGAGCTCGAGGCGGCCCGGCGCGCCGGCCGCCGACAGGCGGCCCCCTTCGCCAAGGACCGACCACAGGGAAGCGGCCGGCCTCCCGGGCGTCGAGCCGGCGCGGAGTACGGGAGGCACGGATGCCGCCGGCCGCCGACACGGGTTGACGAGACGTATGCGGCGCCGGCCCCGACGACGTGCCCCGACTGCGGCGGCGCGGTCGCGCTGGACCGTGTGGCGGCGCAGTATCAGGAAGACCTTCCAGACGTGCGTCCCCTCGTGCGGCGCTTCGACATCGAGATGGGCCACTGCTCGCGGTGTCGACGGCGCGTGCGGGGCCGCCACGCGCTGCAGACCTCGGACGCGTTAGGAGCGGCCACCGCCCAACTGGGTCCGAACGTCGCCGCGCTGGCCGTCGAGCTGCACACCGAGTTGGGCATGCCGTTGGAGAAGGTGACCCGCGTTCTGCGGACCCGGTTCGGACTGTCGGTGACCAAGGGCGGGCTGGTCCAACTGCTGCACCGCACCGCCGACGCGGCGGCGCCGGCGTATGCGGCGCTGCGCGAGCAGGTCCGCCGCAGTCCGGTGGTCACGCCGGACGAGACCGGCTGGCGGGTGAACGCGCTCCGCTACTGGTTGTGGGCGTTCACCACGCCGGAGACGACGGTCTACGCCATCTGCGCCGGGCGGGGGTTCGAGCAGGCGGCCGGGGTGCTCGGCCCCGACTTCGCCGGCGTGCTGGTGCGGGACGGATGGGTGGCCTATCGCGGCTTCAAGAACGCGCCGGCCCAAACGTGCGTTGGGCACCTCTTGCGCCGTTGCAAGGACTTGCAGGCCACTCATCCCGGCGACCCCTGGGCGGGTGCGGTGCAGGCGGTCCTGCAGGACGGCCTCGCCCTGCGGGACCGCTGTAATGCGGGCGAAATCAGCGAGCACGGTCTGGCGTCGGCCCGCGGCCGACTCGCCGCCCGGCTCGGCCGGCTGATCGACAACCCGGCGCCGTTGGCCGCCGCCGAGTGCTTCGCCAAGCACTTGGCCAACGAATTCCCGGCGGTGTTCCTCTTCTTGTGCGACCCGTCGATCGACGCCACCAACTGGCGGGCCGAGCAGGCCATCCGTCCCGCGGTGGTCATCCGCAAGGTCTGCGGCGGCAACCGCACCCGGCGCGGGGCGGACACCCAGCAGGTGCTGGCCAGTGTCGTGCGCACCGCCCGCCAACGCCATCTCGACCCGCGCCCGCTGATCACCACGATGCTGTGCGCCCCCGAACCCGTCGTGCCCGAAGCGCTGGCGTTGCCGCCACCCTCCTGACGCGGGCAAGCCAAGCCCCTGCCGACCCCGGCCTGCCACCACCCTCTCGCGTCGCGCCGAGCGCAACCGCCCGCGCCCGCTCCACGTTCGGTCGCCGGACCGACGGGCCCCACCAGACGATCGCCGGCGTTCCCGACGCCCGTCCCGCCCAAGTGCCCGTGCGCGGTGCCGCCACCGAAAGAAAGACTCACGGGCCTCCCACCGCCGGGCTGGCGCACGCTCCCACCGGACCGGTTGCAGGCCACCCCAACCGGGCAGATTGCCCGTTCGATGCGCCAAGATCGGCCTGCCAGAATCGACAATCCACGCAACGGCGCAACCCGGCTGCGCCTAACTTTCCCCGTCGCCCGGTCTATTCAGCCCCCATTTCCACGGGCAAAAGCCGCCCCATCACGCGCTAACCGAATACTAATGCAAGATCCGGGGTGGGGCTGGAGGTTATCCCATAATGCAGAGCATTCTTAGATCGGCGGCGCGGCGGCATACTACCGGCAAGTAGTAAGAGGTTCCACCGCGCCGGTGAACTAAGAATCGATTGGACTGAACCGCTGCTCCGCCGCTCGGCTATGGGCGTTGCATCGTCGGGAGTTACTGATGGAATGCCGGTCACAGGGTCGTACGTGGAGGTTACGGGTCCACGATGGTCGGTGAGGACAGCCACGAAAGCCTTCCCGCAGCCGTGGTGAGGCGTCGGAGACGCAGGTCGACCGGCCCGGGAACCCCGGGAGCTTCAAAGGGTGCCTGGCGAACGTTGGTGGGCTCGTCACGAGGAGTCCAGGATGGCCGGAGACATCCACCTGCCGGCGAGGTCGTCGACGACGAGCATGCTTCCGTCGTCGCACCGGGGACACCGCCGCAACGAGCGACCGGTCAGCGCCTCATAGCGGTCCCGATAATCGGTGGCGGCGCGGGCGGCCTGCTCTGCCGGTGGTGGCGGCGGCGCGGATAGCAACCGCCGACACTCGGTCAGCTTCTGCTGCCGGTAGCGATTGGCGAGGAAGCCGTAGTAGCGAATGCGGTGGAAGCCGGGCGGGAGCACGTGGAGGAGCATGCGGCGGATGAACTCGGTCGCCGTCAGCGTCATGGTCCTCTGGCGGGACGCGCCGGTCCGGCGGTAGTCGGTGTAGCGGAAGCGCACGGAGCCGCCTTCGAGGCTGCAGATGCGCTGGTTGCCGATGGCGATGCGGTGCGTGTAGCGGCCGAGGTAGTCGAGGACCTGTTCAGGGCCGGCGAAGGGTCGCTTCGCGTAGACCACCCATTCGGTCTCGCGGGCCGGGCGGAGGTGGTCGGCGAAGCGCCGAGGGTCGCTGAGGGACTGCAGCCGGCCGGCGAAGCGCAGCTGTCCGGACTGGAAGGCGTCCCGCAGCGCCTCGAGGAGGACACGGCGGAAGTAGCGTGAGAGGACCCGTACCGGCAGGAAGAACCCGGGGCGGCAGGCAACCCAGCCGCTGCCGTCGCTCGCGAGCCCCCCACCCGGGATGACGCAGTGCAGATGCGGATGATGGACGAGCGTCTGGCCCCAGGTGTGGAGGACGGCGAAGAAGCCGATCTCGGCGCCGAGGTGGCGGGGGTCGGCGGCGATCGTGCGTAGCGTCTCGGCAACGGCCCGGAAGAGGAGACCGTAGACGACGGCCTTGTTCTGGGTGGCGATCTCGGCGACCGCCGGGGGCACGGTGAAGACGACGTGGAAGTACTCGGTGGGCAGCAGGTCCGCCCGGCGCCGTTCGAGCCACGCGGCGCGGGCCAGCGATTGACAGGTCGGACAGTGGCGGTTGCGACAGGAGTTGTACCAGACGCGGCGATGGCCGCAGTGGTCGCACTGCTCGACGTGGCCGCCGAGGGCGGCGGTGCGACACCGCTCGATGGCCGTCATCACGCGGCGCTGCGCCGTCGAGAGGGCGGCCCCGACCTCGGCCCGAAAGGTGACGCCGTAGCGGCGGAAGATCTCCGCCACGGTGATCGCGGCGCGCGGCACGACCGTCGCTCAGGCGATGTCGGCGGTGCGTTCCGGTACAGGCCGCGGGAGGAGGTCCAGCGGACTGGCGGTCGAGCAGACCGTGGTGGTCGCGACCCGCAGGTACTGTGCCGTGGTCTGCAGGCTCCGATGCCCGAGCAGGAGCTGAATCGTACGCAGGTCGGTGCCCGCCTCGAGGAGATGGACCGCAAAGGCATGCCGGAGCGCATGGGGCGAAACCGGCTTGGCGAGGCGCGCGCGGCGGGCGGCGACGTGGCAGGCACGCCCGACCGCGTTCCGAGAGATCGGCTTCTCCGGGGGCTCGCCGGGAAAGAGCCAGTGCCGCGGCCGGTCGACCTGCCACCAGGCGCGCAGGACCTCGAGCAGCTTCGGCGAGAGCATCACGTAGCGGTCCTTCTGCCCCTTGCCCTTCGCGATGCGGAGCGCCATCCGTTCGCTGTCGATGGCGGACACCGTGAGGCTGACGGCCTCGGAGATGCGCAGGCCGGCGGCGTAGCACGTGGTCAGGATGGCGTGATGCTTGGCGGCCTTCACCCCGTCGAGGAACTGGACCACTTCTTCCGGGCTGAGCACGACCGGCAGGGAGCGGGGCTTCTTCGGCACGGGGATCACGTCGTCGAAGACCCACCGCTTCCGCAGGGTGACCCGATAGAGGAAGCGGAGGGCCGACACGGCGACGACCAGCGAGCTCGACGCAAGACGGCGCTCGTTGGTCAGGTAGACCTGGTAGGCGCGGATCTCCTCCAGACCGAGACGCGCCGGAGAGCGGCCGAAGTGGCGGGCGAACCGCGCGACGGTCTCGACGTACGTCTGTTGGGTGCGCGGCGACAGACCCCGCACCTGCATGTCTTCGAGCATGCGTTGACGAAGAGAGGTCATGAGACGCTCCTCTGCGAAGGGCCCGGGGGATTCCAGGCGCTCGCAGAGCAGCGTATGGCGAGACGGCACACGAGTTGCGGCGGGACGACCTGGGCGGCCGCCTCAGAGTCGGCAGGTCGATCCAGCGTCTACCGCGGAGCGGTTTAGTCGTGCGCCGGGCATGTTTGACAGCTTGGAGGTGCAAGTCCTCTGCACAGCCTGATGGAGGCGAAGTGCTAGCGAAGCGCAAGGGCGTCGCCGCGAGGCGGGGTCTGGAGGAAGCGTGAAGCAAAGCCGCGACCTGACGAACAGAAATCGGATACGAGGCATCCGTGGTCGGACGAGCGGGCGACTAATCGCGAAGTCCACATCCATCAAGGGCCACGGCTGTAGATCCGGCAGGGCTGCGGTGACGGCGGTCAGACTTACCCCGGGAGATCTGCGTTCTGTCCCGTGTACGGGACTGAGGGAGTCGTGAGATGACCTGAACGGAACGCAGAAGTCAGCAGAGGGCACAGTAGACGGGACCCGCCGGCCCGCTCGGTCGAGACACTGACCCGAAAGGGCAGAAACAGCCAGGGACCGCACGGCCGCAGCGACCCGTCGAAGGCCCGAACGATTGGGAGTGGCCAGTAGGACTCGCGACTCATGAGTGGACCGCGGCAGACAATCCAGTACACGCAATTGCGTCTGGCCTTGGCGCCGGCGCGGCGGGGTGAACCCCCGGCCGCCGACCGCCCAGGGACCGAACCACTCGCGGCGAAGCGAACCGCCGACCGCCCGGCCGCCGAAGACCAGCTCATGGAGGAGGTTTGCGACCGAAGCAACCTGGAAACAGCGTGGAAACGCGTCCGTGGGAACAAGGGTAGTCCCGGCGTCGACGGACTGACCATCGACGACACCGCGACCTACCTGCGGGAGCACTGGCCAACCATCAGGGAACAACTGCTCAACGGAACCTACACGCCGCAGCCGGTCAAACGGGTCGATATCCCGAAACCGGCCGGCGGCGTCAGACGGCTCGGCGTGCCATGCGTCGTCGACCGCCTGATACAGCAAGCGCTGTTGCAGGTACTCCAAGGGCGGTGGGACCCGACGTTTTCCGAGCACAGCTATGGATTCCGTCCGGGACGCTCAGCCCATCAAGCCGTAGTCCAGGCGCAAGCGTACGTCGCCGACGGCTACGACGTGGTGGTTGACATCGACCTCGAGAAATTCTTCGACCGAGTCAACCAAGACCGCTTGATGGCCCGCGTGGCCGAGCGGGTGTCCGACAAGCGCGTGCTCAGGCTCATCCGGGCATGCCTTTGCGCCGGGGTGATGGAAGACGGGTTGGTCCGTCCGACCGAGGAGGGTACGCCGCAAGGCGGCCCGCTCTCTCCGTTGCTGAGCAATCTGGTGCTCGACGAATTGGACAAGGAATTGGAACGGCGCGGCCATCGATTCTGTCGCTATGCCGACGACTGCAACATCTACGTCCGCAGCCATCGAGCCGGCGACCGTGTCATGAGCAGCGTCTGCCGATTCGTGACCACTCAACTGCGGTTGAAGGTCAACGTGTCCAAGAGCGCCGTGGCCCAGCCCGAGGAGCGCAGGTTCCTGGGTTTTCGCATCACGAACGACGGACGTCAGCGGCAGATTGCGCCGCAGGCGCTCGACCGGTTCAAGATGCGAGTCCGGGGGCTGACTCGCCGGACGCTCGGCGTGAGCTTGCCGCAGCTCGTCGAAAAGCTGGCGCCATACCTCGTCGGGTGGCGCGGGTACTTCGGCTTCTGTGACGCTCCCCGAGTGCTCTCCAACCTGGACGCGTGGATTCGCCGGAGACTCCGGATGTACCTCTGGCGGCAGTGGCAGTCTGGGCGGCACCGCTTCCAGGAACTGCGGCGACGAGGTGTCCCGCAGTTCAACGCAGCAGTCGCCGCAGGGTCAACGACCGGGTTCTGGCGCATGTCCAGCCACCCGGCCGTCCAGCAAGCCTTGCGCAACCGCTATTTCGACTCGGTCGGACTTCCGAGACTCGCTGTGTCTTCCAGTGCATAACTCAATCGAACCGCCGTGGTACGTGACCCGTATGCCCGGTGGTGTGACAGGGAAAGCTCGCGAGGGCCTACCTATGTCAATCAAAGGGGGTTATGGGATAGCCTCGGGAAAGGCGCCCGCGCAATGGAGCACCGCTCGCGTGGACAACTGGCGCCGAACGCGTCTACCCTTTCCGAACCTCCTATGGCCGTTCGGAACGAGATCCAGAATGCCCAGCCTGTTCGCCGGCACGAACCCGCTGATCTGCGATGCGCTGCGCATCGAGGACAGGAAACACCTCAATCGCAAGTCCGCGAAACTCGAGCCGCTATCGGACAAAACCGCGTTCCAGCTCGTGCAAGGGCTCTACGGCCGATCGCCGGCAACTTTCCGAGCCAAGCCAAACCTCCCTCCCCGAAGCTCTGGCGCTGCAGGCACGCAACGGACGTCGGGAACCACAACACGCGCCGCGAGATACGGCTCGAGAAGGCTGTCGCCATACTCGCCCACCAGGGGCACATGCCGGGCTGGTTCAACCAGTGCCCCGTCGCCACGGGCATCGCCGACCCGCACGCCGACCGCAAACGTTGCGTCGACCTCGTCCACCTCTGCGGTCACATGCTGCGCTTGGTCGAACTGAAGTGGTGGAGCGAGCGGAGGAGCGACACGCTCCCCTTCGCCCTGTTCGAAGTTCTCGAATACGGTCTGGCCTACCTGCTTGCCCGTCTGCACAAGCGCAAACTCCGCCTCGAAGCGCGGCCCCTGATGCAGGATTCCGTGCACCATGTCCGCCTCGAAGTCGTCGCGCCGCGCGAGTTTTTCAGGGGCACCAGCCGCGATCGCGACCTGTTCTCCCGGATGCACAACGCGCTCGCCGGATTCGCCAAGGCGCAGACGAACGGCGAATGGTCGATGTCCCTGCACGCGCTCGTGTTCCCGGACAGTTTCGGCACTGTCCCATTCGCTTCCGGGAAGGCCGTCAGGGAGGCGTGCGCCCGCCGCACGCTGAGCACGGAAGGGCGCGCGGTCCGCGATGCCTTCGCCAACCTAGCCCCGCTCCCGCCGGACCGTTTCCTGCCGGGCGTCCCCGGCCCCGACATCGAACGCATCCTCGACGCGGCGCCCGGCAAGGAACTCGAGACCAAGTTCGACCGACCCACGTCCTCCGCCGCGCTAGCGGTCAACGCCTTCGGCTTCTTCCTCCACCGCCCCGCCGACCTCCCGCCGCTGCCGGGTCTCGAACGCGCGGGCTGGCCAGCGCGTTCGCTCGCGCTGGAGCGGACCATCCGTTTCCCGTGGACCGGCGGCAGCCATCCCGTCCCTGATTGCCTCGTGGCCACCGGCGCCGCATTGGTCGGCATCGAATGCAAACGGTTCGAGCCGTTCCGCGACAGCGACTACACTGGCTTCACCCGCACCTTCTGGGAACGTCGCTGGGGAGACCGGATGGTCGGCTACCAACACGTCCGCGACCTGCTCCGCGGGAACAAGGACCTGTACGCGTCCCTGGATGCGGCGCAGCTCGTGAAACACGCCCTGGCCCTGCGCACCGCAGTCCAATCCGGGAAGGAATACCACGGACTCGCACCGATTCTTCTCTACGTCTACGCCGAGCCCGACGTCTGGCCAGGCACGGGGCGCCAAGTCCACGACGATGCGAAGGCCCGTCACAGGGAGGAGATCGCCAGCTTCGCAAACCACGTCGGGGGCGCCGAGGTTGCGTTCAGCGCCTGCTCCTACCGACAGTTGCTCGACGCTTGGCGGCGCGGTCCCGACCAAGGAATCGCCCGACACGCCGCGGCGGTCATCGACCGCTTCGCACCGTGATGGCCACCGCGCGGAGACAGCCCGTGGTATCGCACATCGCCGCAAACCCGGCCCCGAGCCCCATGGATCGCCGTCGGGGTCGGTGAAGTAGGCGTCCATGGACACACCGACCGCCGGCCCCGACTCGGTAAGCGCCTGGGGCGGGATGGTATCGACGGACTCGGGTTGCACGTGTCTCCGCGGAAGTCGGCGATCGTCTCCAGCCACGCCTCAAAGTCGGCAGCGGCGGGCACACACGCCCCCGTGTTCGAGATGTCCAACGTTCTGAGCTGCGACAACCGGGTCAGGCCCTAGGGAAGGCTTCCCGTCAGGGGATTGGACCCGAGGTTCAGCGACTCGAGGCTCGCGAGGTTCCCCAACTCGGCTGGAATCGGCCCCGTCAACGCGTTCCCGTCGAGGTCCAGATCCTCGATGCTGGTCAGGCGCCCCAACGACGACGGGACCGGCCCCGTCAACGCGTTCCCGTCGAGGTACAACCACTCGAGGCTCGCGAGGTTCCCCAACTCGGCTGGAATCGGCCCTGTCAGCATGTTGTTCTTGACCGACTGCTGCGCCGCGGAATCCAGCCGACTTCCAAAATCCAGGTTCCGCAGAAGAGCCAGTTCGCCCAGAGCGGCGCGGATAGGTCCCGCCAACCCGTTGCCGGGTAGCTCCAGCCTCGTGACCCGGCCGACGGTGTCAGTCGTCACCCCGAACCACTCTCCGAGCGGCGCCGCCGTCTTCCAGTTCGTGTTGTCGATCCAATCCGGGCCGACGGTGGCGTCGTAGAGCGCCTCGAGCACTGCCCGGTCCGAGGCGGCGCTCCCCTGGGCGGCGCCTTCCCCGGCCAAGCTCTCCCAAGGGGCCAGTAGCGTCGACAATCTGCGGCGCCAGCGGGGTCCAGTCATGTCGGGAGCGATCATGTACCAGTTTCGTGCGGCTTTGGGGAGCAGTTTAGGGACATGGACCAGCGTCGCGCTCCCAGCCACAGCTCGAACCCAACGCCGCCAGCACACCGTCGGCGACACCGGGCGGCAAGTTAAGTAGAGTCGACGACTGGCGCGTTGCCGGGCGGCAAGTTAACGGAATCCCCCCTTATCCGACCCAAGGAGAGCCTCAAGCCGAGAGAACGCCGCGACGACCCGCGGGCGCGGCGGCTTCCGAAACGGGCGGGACCTGGGCCGCCACCGACCGGCGCGTGCGGCGGCGACCGGCGCAGACCTCGACCGGCCTCGAAGGGCCGTGGTCCGAGTGCCCGTCCCTGAACGCGGGCCATGAAAGCCCTGGAGGGCAGGCTTGACGGCTCTGGTAGGTCACGGCCAGACCGGTTGGATCCCACCGCCGCCGGATCGACCAGCCAGTACTCCGCCACGCCGTGGCGGGCGTAGAGAGCGCGCTTGTAGCCTCGATCCCGGTCGGCGGTGGCTGGAGACAGAATCTCGATCACCAGATCGGGCGCACCCCGGACGTTGTCGCCGCCGCCCAGCAGATGCTCGCGTGCCCGGGAGACGAACAGCAGGTCCGGCTGCACGACGTCGGTGTCTGACAGCACCACGTCGCAGGGGGCGATGAACACCCCCCGCAACGCCCGCTACTCGATGAACTGGTCGTCACGCCACGCATCCTCGCAGGTTGGCGGTGGCTCGTCCAGGGCCTCACCGCGCGTCCGGCGAAGGCCAGGCGACCGCCTCCGCCTCGGCGAGCATGCCGGCGCGGTCCTCCTCGAGCAGGAAGCCGGCCTCCACGCCGCGGTCGATCGCGGTGGCGAACGCCGCCAGGTAGGCGTCCCGGCCGGGATACAGGGCCGAGAGCACCGGCTCGGGCGTCGGTGACGGGTCGGCCGGGTGGCCGTCCCACGGGTCCGCATCGCCGTTCCAGGGGTCGGCGCGACCGAAGAGCCGGCAGAACCCCCCGCCGCCGGCCGGGGCGCGAACACCGTGGAGCGTACTCACCGGCACATCGACATGGGGAGTTCGCACGCCACCCACCACGAGCCCGGTGGCCGGGTCCCGCGCCAGGTCGTCGCCGTCGAGCGCAAACGGGGACGCGCCGGGCGGTCGATCTCCGTCAGCGGCCCAGCCGCGAAGGTGCCGCAGCGCCGCCCGCAGCGAGTAGGTCATGGGACCATCGTTGATTGGCACGCTCAGCGTCGGGTCCGGGTCGGCGCAGGTAAACGTCAGCGGCCGGCGGCCGCCACCCGTCAGCAGGTAGCGATCGGCGTGGGCGGTGCCGGCCAGCTCCCACGTCCGGAGGCGGTCGGTGTCGGGTTGCCGCGCGGCGACGAAGCGCGGCACGTCGCCCTCCGCCTGCACCTGGAACACCGCCGCCCCCAGGTCGGCGCGAATCCGCGCCGGAGTCGGTGCCTGCGCCGTGGGCCGGTTCTCCGCGTCCTGCGCCAAGGGTGCGGCCCCGCCGCTGCGGCTGTGGATGAGGAACGCGTCGTAGACCTGCGCGAGCGGGTGGACGGCATTCACGTACGTCACCATCCGTCCCGCCGACTGCGACTCGCCGATGGCGATGAGCTGTCGGATGCGGCCGGTCAGGCGGCCGAGCGGCGCGAGCTCCGAGGGCGCCTGCACCGCCTGCCCGGCCTGCGTGTAGATGTCGTACGAAAAGGAGTCGCCGGGATGGACGAGCCCCGCGTAGCGCTCGGGGTTCTGGGCCTTCAGCCCGCTCTGTCCGTAGACTCCGACCCGCTGCGCCCCGACCCCGACATAGGCGTACCCGCCGCGAAACAGCTCCAGATGCAGCGACGTGAAGTCGGGATCGGCCTCGGTCTGCCCCGACACGTTGAGCCACTCCACGACGACCACGCCGTTGAAGCGGGCGGGGTCGGCCGGGTAGCGCGCCAGTAACCGGATCGCGTAGGGCGCTGTCTCGCCGCGCGCCGCCGCCCAGACCCCGTCGGTCCCCCAAGCGCCGCGCTGGCGATACGACTGCGCGTCGCCGTTGATGAAGAACTCGGCCTCGACGTAGTCGTGCTCGCCCACCAGCGCTGCCGCGCTCGTCGACATCGCGCCCACGTCCGGCGCTCCCGCAATGGTCGGCGGCTCGGCCGCCGACACCGTGGTGACCGGGGCCGGCGGCACCGCCAGGAGCAGCGCCACGGCGGCGAATCCCGGCCCGACGCCGAGCAAGGGTCGCCGAATGTGTCGCTTGCGCATCTCCACACCTCCATCTCTCGGGTAAGAGGTGGCGCCGTTCTACGGCGCAGACTCCCGGGGGGCCGACGCCACCAGGAGGAGGACGACGGTGCCGCTCGTCACACGACGCCGAGCCCTTACTGGCGCTCGGCCAGATAGGCCCGCGAGGCCGCCTCGTCCATGAGCGGCACCACCTTGTCGGGGTCGACCCGCACCATCAGGTAGGTGATGTGGTCGTCGATCTTCGTGAACTGGTGCCCGGTGCCGCCGGGAATCACGAACACGTCCCCGGCCTTCAACTCGACTGTCTGCGCGTCCTCAATGTCGGCCGAGTTGGCGCCCGGACCGTTCAGGAACTGCACGGCATAGTTGTCCGAGGGACGCGCCTGACGCCCGACCAGAGACGGACCGGTCCGGTTGGTGGCCGACCCGGACAGCACGACATAGACCTCGGTGACCAGGCTGTGAGAGGCGACCGAGTTCGCCCTCGGCTCGTCGAGCGCGCCACGATGGGCCAACGCGACCTGGACGTTGCTCTTCCCGATGTCGAGCGATCGCACCTGCTGGTCGACCCTGCTCTGGGTCCGTCCGACGTCGATGTACTGCTGGATCTCCTCGGCGGAGATGTAGGTGGCCGGGCAGCCGGGACACGACGGCTCGACGTACTGCGCCGAGACCCGGCCCAGCAGGAAGACCGCCGCCAACGCCAACGCCACGAATGCCATTTTTCTCATCGATGTCCCCTTTGCTCACGGCCGGTGCGGACTCCGCTCGAGGACGGTCAGGCCGTCGACGAGTGGGCCATGCCCTTTTCGGACTCTCGGCCGACACGATAGCTGGTTCTTGCGTCGGGGTCGAGCATGATCTCGGTGACGACGATGTCCCGTCGAGCACGTCGCCGAGCCGGCTGGTGACGTGCCGGAAGTATACTCGGGTGTTTCCGGCGCGCAGCGGAGTCCATCGTCTGTAACTCGTGGCCAAGGAGGCGGTCATGATGCGGAATCGATCCTGGCCGGCGGTGCTCGTCGTCGCGGTGGTGGTCGGGGCGGCGTGGGGCGGGCAATCGATCGCGGAGGCCCAGGACGCCTACACGCTCGACGAGAACTGGCCGCAGTACCCCGGCGACATGTTGTTCGAGATGGGCACCGGCATCGCGGTGGGCGCCGACGGGGTCATCTACACGATTTCCCGCGACATCGACCACTGGGCCGGGCACCCGTTGGCGATGAGCCGCTACAAGGGCAAGGGCACGGTCGCCAGGTGGGACAGCTCGGGCCGGTTCCTGGGCACGTTCGGCGACGATCAGGAATTCATCGGACCGCACTCGATGTACGTCGATTCCCGGGGGTTCGTCTGGGTCGTCGACCGGGAGGGTCACCAGGTCGTCAAGCTCACACCCGACGGCGATGCCGTGATGAAGCTGGGCGAGTACGGGGTGTTCGGCGACGATGAGGGCCACTTCAACGGGCCCACCGGCGTTGCCTTCCTCCCCGACGGCCGCATCGTGGTCTCCGACGGCTACTGGAACTCCAGGCTGATCTGGTTCGACGAGGACGGCAACTACCTGAAGGAGGTCGGCGGGTTCGGCGCCGGCCCGGGCCAGCTGGCGGCGCCGCATGCCATCGCGCTCGACCCGGCCGGCCGACTCATCGTGGGCAACGTGTGCGGCACGGCCCTGCACCCGTACGTGACGGCGCCGGGACAGATCGCTCCCGAGCGTCGACAACCGATGCCCGGCTGCGTGAGCCGTTTCGAGGTGTTCACCCGGGACGGGGAGTACGTGGGCCCCTGGGACGGCGTGCGGGAGCCGGGACTCCCGTTGAGCATCGCGACCTATGGCGACCGGATCTACGCCGGTGTGACGGGGTCGCGGCGCGGGCGGCAGGATCTGGTGGTGGTCGATGCCGAGACCGATGACGAGGTCTTCCGGATTCCGAACGCCAACGTCTACGTCCACCAGATGGCGATGGCGCCCAACGGCGACATCTACGTGGCGTCGGTCTACCCCGAGCACGGCGGCGAGGCGCGGGGCATCGAAGGGCCGTCCTTCGTGCGGTGGGCGTCGGATCGATAGGCGGACGACGACCCGTCGGGTTGCCGGGCCACCGCCGCCGCATGGCGCCGGTGGCCTTCTTCGAACCCGGTGCGCCGGCGCCGACCGCCCCCCCACCAGGAGCAGGAATCATGAAGCGTCATCGCGCAAGAACCGGCAGTTTCGTGGCGGTCGGCCTGTCGGCGCTCGCGTTCTGTGCGACGCCGGGGGCCCAGCCAACCACCCCGGTCCGCAACGACGTGCCGAGAGTGGGGCAGCAGGAAGTCATCATGATGCGGCATGCCTATCTCGAGGCAGGCAGCTACGAGGCCTGGCACGAAGCCAGCCGGTCGGGCGTGTGGCCGTACTTCGAGAGACTGGGCGCCCGGGTACTGGGCGACTTCCAGATCATCCATCCCGCGGGAGCCGACGCCACGCCCGGCCAGGACGAGGCGCTACGTTTTGCGCGCTACGCCAGCTATGATCACTGGCAGGCCACCCGCGGCGGCGCCCTCGCCGGGGATACCGGCGGCGCCGCCCGACTCGCTGGCGACGGCGGCCTGAGAGAGGCCTCGCGAGAAGGACTGGGCGCCCGCCGGCAGTACTCGCAGGGATCCCGCGGGGGAATCTTCCTGCAGGGCTACCTGGCTGAGACCCGCCCGCTCTACATGCCCGGGCTCGTCGAACGATACGAGCCGGTCGACGGCAGCCCCGATGCGGCCGCCTCCGCGCCCTACCCGGTACGGTTGGGCCGGGCACAGCCGGGAGAGGGCCTCCTCGCTCTCGAGTATTCTCGAATCAGGAAGGACGCTTTCGAGGAGTATCACGCCATCGCCCGCGATCGCGTCTGGCCCTACGCGGAGAAGATCGGCGTCCGGCCGGTGGGCCTGTGGCGGGTCGCCTACCTGCCGAACAGCGACCCCGTCGAGAGCGAAGGCTACGACGAGGTGTACTACCTGGCCCGCTACGCCAGTTACCAGCACTTTCTCGCGGTGCGTGACGACGCGGTCGGCATGGGCGGCAACGGGCCCGACTTCGAGGCGTTCAAGAACGCGGCGGGTCGGCTGGACGCGCTCACCCAGGAGCGTTCCATCGAGTTCCTCCGGGGCGAGCCGTATGGCAGCCCGCCCGTGTATGCGCCTGGCCTGAAGGAGAACTACCGACTTGTCCGGTAGTGGACGGTGAACGTCGCGCGCGAGACCTGCGGACACCGGGAGATCGGGGGCCGCGATCCGCGCGATGGCGAGCGTCGCGCATGGACCTCGCGCGCGTCGAACGCCGCCGGGCGGAGGCGCGGGCACCGCACGGCGAGCGCGGGATCCGGGCGGTCCGAAGCGGGGTCCACCAATATGCGCGTTCAGCGCGCGGAGACCCCCGGCGGGTCGTTCCGGTAGACGCGTCCCGCGCGCATGACGAAGGCGACCCGGCCCAGCGCGGCGGGGTCGGCGAGGGGGTCGCCGTCGAGGGCGATGACGTCGGCCTCGAACCCGGCCTCAATCGCGCCGATCCGGTCCTCGAGGCCCAGCGACTCGGCCGCGAGCGAGGTCGCCGAGACCACCGCGTCCATCGGGTCCTGACCGCCCTGCTCGACGTAGGCCACCAGCTCGTCGGTGTTCGCGCCGTGGCTGCCGGCGTTGGCGTCGGTGCTGTAGACGATGCGCACGCCCGGCGTGGCCACCGCCTGCCGGAACACCTCGAGGGCGCCCGGCCGGGCCGCCTGGAGGTTGGCGAACCCCTCCATCGTGTAGCCCCCCACACCGGCATAGCGGTCCCCGCGCTCCTCGTAGTTGCGGAAGAGCAGGTCGATCTGGTTGCCGAGGTACATGCCGCTCTCGGCGAACACTGCGATATCTGCCGGTTCGAGCAGCCAGCCGTGCTCGACCTGGCTGCACCCGGCGTCGGCGGCAAGCCGCAGCGCGTCGGACCGATGGAGGTGAACCACCGCCTTCAGCCCCTGGGCGCGCGCTTCCCCGCAGGCGGCCTCGAGCTGGGCCGCCGACAGGTTCGTGACCCCGCCGAAACGGATGCTCGTCGACGCGAAGACCTTGATGACGTCGGCCCCCGCCGCGGCCCGGTCGCGCACGTAGGCCCGAATCTCGTCCGGGGTGCCGGTGTCCTCGCGCACCGCCCCGAGCGACGACAGCAGCCGCGGGCCGGGAACCTCGCCGCGGTCGATCCACGCCCTGAGCTCGGCGTCCCGCGGCGAGCCCAGGCTCTGCATCGTGGTGATGCCGTTCATCAGGGTGCGGTACGCGTTCTCGGCCCCGTGCAGCGTCAGGTGAGCGACGCTGGGGTCGTTCTCGGGCCGGTGCACCCGGCCGTCGTCGTCGAAGTGGTTCCCGATGTGGACGTGGGTGTCGATGTAGCCCGGCAGCACGGTCAGGGCGGTCAGGTCGTAGACCCGGTCGCCGACGCCGGTGCCGCCCGGAACGATCTCGGCGATGCGCCCGTCGCGCAGCACCAGGTCGCGGTCCTCGAGCACCTCGCCGCGCCCGTCGAGGATGCGGGCCGCGCGGAGCACCGTCGTCTCGCCCGCGGGCTGACCGAACGCCGGAGCGCTCGCTCCCGCGGCGCAGAGGACGGCCAGCAGCACGCCGGCGGCGGGCCGCAGGACGGAGACGGAAGCGGTTCGATGACGCATGGGTGCGCTCCAGGTAGACGGTGCAGGCCGACGGTGAGATGACGGAGCATTCTAACGCCCCCGTCACCCGGCGTGCTGGAGCCGCGGCGGAGCCCGACGGGAGGCCGGAGAGCGTTCACGGATCCGCGGGCCTACCAGGGTCTCGCGCCCCGCCGACCGACCCGGCGCGAGTCGTCGCTTTCCGGTGACCCCGACGCCCGGGTGCTCCGGCCCGCGGCTGCGCCAACGGAGACCCACTCCGCGCCGTCGGGATGAAAGTCGTGGCAGGTCAGGCACCGGTCGGGCGACAGGTCGGGCGTGTGGCACTGCCGGCAGCTCTCGATCGCGGGCAAGTTCTGGATTGCCGCGTTGTCGAGGCCCGCGGCCACCGCCCCGTTGCCCCCGACATGGTCGGCGAACGGGATGCGGGTGTGGCAGTCGAGGCAACCGCGCAGCATGACGTGCGGGCGGTGGTCGAACCGCGCCCGGCGCAATACGGATTGGGTCTGCTGCACGCGACGGATCGTGGCGCGGTCCACCGTGTGGCACTGCAGGCACGGCTCGGCCACTCGTGCGGCGAAGGCGTTCGCGTCATCGATCTGGGCATCGGTCAGGCGCGCATCGGGCATGCCGAGGCGGAACGGCGTGTCGTCGTGCACCGTGCCCCTGTCGCTTATCCGCCGTTCGAGGACTTCCATCATCCGGTCGAACTCCAGCAGCGTGGCGCGGACCCGGTCCTCGTCGCGACCCCGAAGCTCGTCGGTCTGGCTCCGCAGCGTCGCCAGCGCCTCGTCGTACAGCATCCGCCTGTCCACGGGCGCAATGTCGGCGGAGGCCGTCAGCAGGTCGGCGAGCCCGCCTGACGGGTACAGGGCGCGCCGCAGGCGACGCAGGTTGTGGAGTATCCACGGGTCGGCATGCGCCACGCCGGTCTTGACCACCAGCCCGTCCTCGACGTCGAACTGCGCGGCGCTCGTGCGACGCGCCCACTGCTCGCCGGGGGCGAGCCGGGCGCGCACGGTTTCGACCGTCTCGACCCCGAGCGTCAGCGCCGCGCCCCCGCCGGCCCTCCGGAGGAGCGGCACGCCGCGAGGTTGGACCGGCAACTCGGCCGACTCGATGTCGCCGGTCAGATGACACGCTCCGCACGCCGGGTCGAACCCGATGGGCCGGAACCCGCGCCCCTCCGGCTCCGGCGCGTGACACGCGAGGCAAGCCTTCTCCGGCTCGTCGACGCCGCGATCGTCGAGCACGAAGTCGACGTGCCTGATGTGCGTGAACGTCAGTCCGGCGTCGTCGGGAATCGCCTCTGCCGCGAAATCGAATTCCGGATGCGCGTGGAGATCGCCGGCGACGTGGCAGCTCGCGCACTGCCGGTCGGAGAAGGTCGCCCGGAGATCCGTGCGACGTCCCTGGTGCTCGACGTGGCACGCCGCGCATCCCACTTCGTGCTCGCGCTCGAACGCGCGCGTCCGGTCGCCCGAGACATAGAGGTAGTGGGCGTCGAAGCCGTACTCTCCCGCGGTACCGGTGAACTGCTCGTGGCAGGACGAGCACTTCTCCGCGCTGACGGTCTCGCTCGTGTCATGGCAGGCAGCGCAGGAGTCTTCCAGCATGGCGTGGGGCGACGACAGCCTGCCTGTCTCCCACAGGTCGCCCGCTCCGGAGCCGGCCTCGATCGACAAGGCGAGGGCGACCAGGGCCCCGATGCCGGGCGCGATCCAGGCGACCGACCTCCACCTGGATGCCGGGTCGGCACCCTCGCGCAGTACTTCGACGATCACCGCGAGGGCGACGATGACGGTAGTGACGACGGCGACGGCGACGGCGAGGACCATCTGATTGATCGGTGTCTCTGGCCCGGATCCGCCCGGCCCGGAAGTCGTCGCGGTAGGAGTTTCGCGCCAGCGAAACTCCCAACGCGACCGCAAGGTCGCGCTGCGGCTCCGATTGCCGCCCAACCAACCCTCCTGGCAGTCGGCGCCTCCCGGAGGAGGCAGCGCGTCCCGGAGGAGGCAGCGCCTCCCGGAGGAGGCGGCGGCCGTTCTACGGCGCAGACACCCGGTTCTCCCGAGACAGTCCGAGCGCACGATAGAGCGCGTCGAGGTGACTCCGCAGGGTGTCGAGCGTGTTCGCGAGCCCCGCACCACCCGTCGCGCGCGGTGACGCCGCCGCCGTGCGCTCGCGAGGCGACGACGGCTCGGGGCGCCGAGGTTCGGATGGTGGCGCGGGGCCGCCGGCCTCGGCGTTCGCGCCCGCCGCGCGGCCGGTACGATCCGCGTCGCGCAGCGGCGGAGAGGCTGCGGCGGTGCGGGCCGGAACCGGGCCACGCGCGGCGACGACGCGGGCATGCGCGACGGTCAACGCCGCCGGATTGACCGAGGCCGGCCGGCTATCGAACGCCTCGCCCCAGTGCACGATCCGGGCCCTCCGGGAGAGAACGTCGAAGTCGGCGCCGGCCGGATGGCCGGCGTCGATCAACCCGGGGTCGGTGATGTAGTGACATCCGGCGCAGGTCGCCGCCTGCACCGCCGGATCGCGCAGGTCCTTCAGCCCGAGTGCGACCGACTCGGTGTAGCTCACCGTCTGGTGCAGGTCGCGGTAGTCGGCGCCCGCCCCATGGCACCGCTGACAGCCTACGCCGGCGCGCACCCTGCGCGACGGCCTCGACGTGATGGTCCCGTGACACCACATGCAGGTCTGGGTGCCCCGCGCCATGTCGTTCGCGGAAACGCCGTAGGCTCGGGCGATGTCCAGAGCTCGACCGTCGCGGTTCCGCAACCGTGCTGCCGCCCGAGAGTGCGGGTTGCCGCGCCACCATTTCTGCTCGGCGTTGTGGCACCCGCCGCAGGGAACGCCCACGAAGTCGTGGGCCGGCGGGTCTCGCCAGGGGGGTCGGGCGAACGTGACCACCGGTACCGGTGCAGGTGCGACCGCCGGCGGGTGCACGCGGTCCGGCGCTGGCGGCCCGGTTCCGGTTCCGGCCTCCGCAGCCGCTCCGGAATCGCTCTCCGCCTCGGCCGGGGGGTCCGGAGAATCACGTTCGGGCAGGTCGTCCGGGAAGGCGCCGCCCGCCGGCGACGCGTCTCCGACGACGATGGGATCGACATCCGGAGCCGCGCCGGTCAGACGGCGCGCCGGAGGCGCCGTCTCCAGATCCGGACCCCAGAGCAGATCCAGCGGCGCCAGCGCGTCGCCGTCGGCGCCCGCGGCGAACGCCTTCGTCGCGGTCCGCACCGCGTCGGCGGCCGCGAGCAGCCCACCGTTGTCGAGCGTCAGCTCCGCCGACTCGGCTATGGCGATGACGGTCCGGACCTCCGGAATCTCGACGCGCTCGTCGACCGCCAGCAACTCGTCGATGGCGGCTCCGGCCCGGTCGCGCATCGCCGCGAAGTAGTGGTCGTCCTCGGTGGCGGCGGCGACGCCGCGCAGGGCGTGCTCCACCGCGAGCGCGCGTCCGACGACGTAGAGAACCCGCTTCCACGCACGCGGCCGCTCGGCGTTCGTGCGTCCGTCGCCGGTCCTGTACGACTCGAGGAAGTTGTGGCGAATCTGGCCGCTCCAGGCCACCAGCTCGAAGTCGCCGCCGGTGGAGTGTCCGCCGCGATTGACGATCTCCTCGTTGGGCACGGTGTGGCACCCGAAGCAGGTCGCGGCCAGCTCGTACAGGTGGGAAGACCGGCGCATGCCGGCCGCGGTGCTGTCGGCGATGCGCTTCGTCCGGTGCGCGGCGGTCTCCAGCCGCGCTGCCTTCTGGAAGTCCGCCTCGGGCACCCCGTAGCTGCCATGCCGGGAGACCCAGTCCCGCGCCGGACCGTGGCACGACTCGCAGGTGACGCCGGCTCCGGCGCGCAGCCGGCCGCGCCGCACCACCGGCGTGTAGTGGCAGCTCAGACAGGCCGGTGTCTCGTCGCCGTTGCTGCGCCGGATCAGCCGCAGGTCGAGCCTGCCGGCGATTCCCTTGGCGCGCTCGCCGCGGTGCAGCGTATCGAACGCGGTGGCGTGCTCCGTCGTCTCCCACACGTCGAATTCGGCAGCGTGGCACTCGCGGCAACGCCCGGGCAGCACGACCTTCTCGGCCGCATCCGTCAACGACGCGCGGATCGATGCGTCGCCGCCGGGCAGCTCCCGCGGAGGTTCCGGCCCCGCCGCCAGCAGCGCCGGACAGGACAGAACGCAGGCCACGCGGCAGGCGAACCGGACCAACCGCACCATCAGTCGACGCACGCCGTCTCCGTCATCTAGAAGAGCACCTGGATCTCGGTGCGTCCGCCGATGCGGAACCGGCCATGGCCGTCCCGCCGGCTCAGGCCGCTCCGCACCAGATCGCGAGCCGCGAAGGCGTCGAACACGAGGACGTTCCGCCGCCCGACCGCCACCTGGTAGCGAACTCCGCCGGCGAACGCATGCGGGTCGCAGCCCGCGAGGACGCTCGTGCACGCCGCCGTCGAGCGGCGCGCCGCCGCTTCCACCAGCAGTTGCCGGCGCCGGTCGGCGGAGAAGATCTGATGTCCGACGGCCCCGCCGGAGACGTCGCTGGCCGTCGGCGACAGCGCGCCCGGCGCACTCCCCAGGCCCGGACCGGCGAACAGGATGCCGGCGAGCGCCAGCGGTCCGGGGATGGTCGGGTCGAGCGCCGCGGCGCGATAGTCGCCGCGGGCGTAGAAGGCGTTGACGTAGACGTAGTTGTCGCTGTGGTGCGGCGTCCACGACAGCTCCGAGAACACCAGCGCGCCCCGCCCCGCCGGATCGCCGACGCCGAGCGGCCCGACGTCGGGCGACACGCCCCCGGCCGGGGTCGACACGAGGAGGCGCGCGGCGGCGTTGAAGGCGCCGCTCCCCGGGCGGCCGGCGAAGCTGACCCCGGCGTACACGCCGTCTCGTGCCCGCGCCCGTCCGAGGGCGCTCTCGAATTCGCCGCCGCGCACGTAGATGGCGTCGAAGGCGGCCGTCGTCGAACGCCAGTCGATCTCCGTGAACGCGCCAATGAGGCGGGTCCGGTCGCCCTCCAGGTTGCCGAAGGCGAGCCCCGGCGACCCGACCGCGCCTCGCAAGAGCGGCGGCGTGTGGCGGTTGATCTGATTCCAGCCGTACAACCCGGTGATCCGCAGGTTGACGGCGCCGCCGGGGCGCAGGCTGTTCCGGGTCACGCCGACCGCGTCGATGAAGTCGTCGACGAGCAGGCCGTCCTGGAACTTGATCGGCTGGCGGCCCACGGACAGGCCCAGATCCAGCCCCCGCCGGTCGTCGGGGTCCAGGTCGGGAAACAGCTCGCCGAAATCGCCCTCGAAGAACAGGTGGGTCACCGTGTCCCAGTCGAGGTTGAGCTGCTGGCTGAAGCCGGGCGCGCCGGTCCCCGCCGCGGCGTAGCCGCTGAACCGGCGCAGGCCGGCCGGATCGGTCTGATCGGCGGGACGCAGCCCGAACACGAACCGCTCGCTGCCCGTGAGCGCGAGGTTGCCGAACAGATCGATGCGGTTCGCCCACTCGCGGTTGCGCGCGGTCCCGTCGTCGATCGCGCTCACGCCGCTGCGCAGCCCGCCGAACAGCACGAAGGACGGGCGCCAGACCGCACCGCCCGGCAACCTGAAGCCGCGGCCGATCCGGCCGGTGCCGAGAAACGGGGGGCCGAGCTCGAGGAGTGGCTTCGGCCGGTCGGGGACGGCGTCGAGCTGCAGGGGAACGTGCTCGTCGGAGAGCCGGCTCCCGGCGTTGACGACGTCGCGGCCGGCTTCCGCGTCGCCACAACCGCCTTCGGAAGCGGCGCACGCCGGGGCTGCGAGAAGCGCAGACGGGGGGTCCTCCTCCACGCCCCCGGCGCTCAGGTTCACCGCGCGCTCGCGCACGAGGACGTGCCCCGCGACGATCGCCTCCGCCACTTCGCGTTCCGTCATGCCGTAGTCGAAGCCCACGTCCGCGATCTCGTGCACGAGGTTGACCGGCACCATGCCCGCCTTGACGCGGATGGTCGCGTAGTAGGGCCCGGTCGTACCCGCCAGGGCTTCGCGGCCCACCGAGTACGACGCCCACTTGCCGCGCCGCGGCGGAATCGTGCGCCGGTGCTTGCGCACGCCGGCCGGCCGGCCGGTGAGAATCGTCGAGCTCGTCGACGGCCGCAGGAACACCAGCGGGCTCGGGGAGTAGGGCACGGCCAGCACCTGCTCGCGCTCCCCCCCGCGCACCATGCGCACGAGGAAGCGCGACTGCAGGGTGAAGAGCTGATCGTCGGCGGGCAGCTCGCCGTCGTGGACGTAGACGGAATGGCTGTCACGGACATCTCCGTTCGGATCGAGGTCGCCCGACTCGAACACCACCGTTCCCGCCGCGTCGGTCACCGTCACGTGCAGCCAGACGAGCCGCTCGGCGTCGAACCCGGTCGGCACGTTGTGGCCATCGGTCCCGTTCCTGAACTCCACCCTGAAAGCAATGCCGTCGTCGCCGGCCCGATCGACGACGACCTCGCCGAGCCGATAGCCGGCCCGCAGCAGTTGCCGGCGCTGCTCGCCCATCTCGGCGAGCAGATCGAGGTTGTCGCGCAGGATGTCGACCGCGTCGTACCGGTCGTCCGGCTCCGCCCAGCGCGGTGGAAACTCGTAGTCGTCCGGCACCGCCTCCTCGAACTCGTCGGTCCCCCATCCCGCCTCATGGTCGAAGGCCAGCCATTCGCGAGGCCTCGCGAAACGCTGAGCCTCGGGGTTGTGGGGAAAGATGCCCGGATGCACGACCGAGTAGTCGGGGCCCGCGAACATGTGGTTGGTGCGCTTCCGCGGCCGTGTCAGCCGGTCCCCCACCCGCGCGGCGGGACCCGTCGCGTAACCCGAGGGAACCCCCGGCTGGGCCCCCATGTGGCAGTCCTGGCAGGTCACGCCGCGGCCGGCCGCCGGGGAGTGCTTGTACTCGCTGAACGCCTCCTCCAGTCGGAACCCGTCGACGAAGTTGACGTCGTGGCACGACCCGCACAGCCCGGAGCGCGGGAGCTGAAAGAAGCCGCGCGCCTCGGCGTGCACCGCGCGGCCGGGCCGTTCCGGATCGGTCTGCAGGTTGAGATCGCCGCCCTCGATCGCCCGCCGCAGCTCGTCGTTCCCGCTCGGGCCGAACACCGGGTCGTACAGGCTCCCCTCGACGAGCGGGAGCCGGCCGCTTATCTTGCCGTAGGCCTGATCCTGCCGGTGACAGACGACGCAGGTCACCCCTTCGCGAGACGTCGGGTGCCGGTCGAGGTTCGACGTGAACGTCGGCTCCGCCAGGTTCATGCCCACCGGCGTGTGGCAGCGCACGCAGAAGTCGCCGTTCGTGCCGTTCGTCAGCTTGTCGATCTTCGCCTGCATGGCGTTGAACACGGGGCTGAGCTGCGCGTAGGCGTGGGAGGACACGGACCACTCGCGGTAGATCTCGCCGTGACAGCTCGCGCACGTGGTCGCCGACGGAAACCGCGTCTCGGAGAACAGCGCCGCGTGGGTGTCGCCGGCATCTCGGGACGGCGCCGGTCCGACCGCTGCCACCCGCGTCGACGCAGCCAGCAACACTGCCGCTCCAGCGATGATCACCAATGGGAGCAGCGATCCGCTCGAACCCGTTGGAGATTCACGAAACGCAGTCGTCTTCATGTTCTCCAATCGCACGTTTCGGCCGGCCCAGAGACACAGTTGTCTTTCTCTGATACGCCCCACCCAAATTGGCAGGGGGCTCTTCGCAGCAGGATCGAGTGGCCGGGACTATCGCACGAGAAAGGAACGAGGCGACGAACGGACTCACGACCACACACCAGAAGAACGCCGTACTACATCGAATCGATCGCAACTGCGAGGCTATGCTCGCGACGCTGAAGTATACCGACGGCCATGGGCGCCAGGCAAGACGGACGCTCCGTGGACCCGACCTCCCTGACCTCCCTGGCGGTTGACACGACAGCCCGTCGCTCGAATCGAGTATCACGTTTGTAGCGCGCGCCGCAATGGTGGGAGCCGCAAAAAACAGATAGCGGGCGCCTGTCATCGAGCAGTGCCCGTTCCTGCGGCCGCAACCTCATATTCCGGAAGCGGTAGCGCATTTCGTGATGGCGATAGCAGTAGCAGCAAACGAGGGATAGGCTCGCGAAGTGCACGCCGCCGGGGGGCATCGAACCCTTGCTGCGGCGCACCGACATCGGCACCCTGCCACGTTTTCCGACCCGGACAGGTCGAGCTCGAGAAGCGGCCGCTGACGCCCGGCTTCCGGGTGCACGACAAGAAAGTTGGGGATTTTGCCGTTGGGGGTATTGGGCGAGCCCTGATCGACCGATTACTCGGGTAGGAGGACTCCGACCATGCCGAGGCGCAGTTGACTGAACCGCTCGATCACGCGGCCGAAAAAGGGGGCGTCAAGAAGCTGTTCGCCGCGTTGGACGCGGCGGTCAAGGCCGACGTGGACGCGTTCCTCAGACGAGGAGACGCGAATGCCCAGGACTTCGAGACCCTCTTGCAGACCGTTCACCGTCGAGCCCTCGCCACGGCGAGCCAAGCCGTCAAGGTGATTGGCGCGCAGCGTTCGTAGCCGCGCTCGCGGCCGAAATCGATGCGCTCACGGACCGCGGCGGTCCGCCGCGCAGGACTTCGAGGCCCTCGAGCAGGCCCTCCGCCGCCAAGCCCTCGGCCTCGCCGCTCAGGCGATGGCGCTACGACGCGGACGATTCCGACCATTCGAGTTCGACGATAGCGTGCGCCTGCGGCCAGACGGCGCACTACGCCGGCCGCCGCCCGAAGACCTTCACCACGCTGTTGGGGCCGCTGATCATGCACCGCGCCTACTACCACTGCGCCGCCTGCCGCCGAGGAAGCTGTCGCGCGACCGGGCCCTGGGTCTGCAAGACACCTCGCTGAACGGCGCGGCTGGTGGGACTGGCGGCCTGCGTCACGCCGAAGCGAGCGAGTGGATGGGGGAGCTGGCCGGCGTGGCGGTCGACCCCAAACAGGTCGAGCGCATCGCCGAAGCGCTGGGCCGCGAAGTCGCGGCCGACGAACGCGAGAGGGTCGAGCCCGCACGGCGCGGCATGGACGATGTACCTGGGGCTTGACGGCACCGGCGTGCCGGTGCGCAAGTCCGAGGTGGAAGGCCGGCGCGGCAAGCAGCCCGACGGCTCGGCCAAGACCCGCGAGGTCAAGCTCGTCACCGTGTGGACGGCGGAAACACGCAACGCCGACGGCCTCCCCGAACGCGACCCCGGGTCGGTCAGCTACAGCGCTGCGGTCGAGAGCGCGGCCAGCCGCCCCACCGACCCGCTGCCTTCCCCGTTCGCGCAACGGGCGTATCGCGAAGCGCGGCGGCGCGGCTTCGCACCGCGGCGCGACGCGCGTCATCGGCGACGGGGCCGAGTGGATCTCTGCCGGAACAGTTCCCCGGCGCCATCGAAATCGGACATCTACCACGCCAAGGGGCATCAGGCCAAGGCCATCTACGGCGCCGGCTCGGATTGGCCGAAGGACCGGCGGGACGAGTTGGACGCCGGGCGGTTCGATGCGATCCTGACCGAACTGCGCGCCCACAGCGAGACCTGCGAGGAGGCCCGCAAGTCGACTACCTGACCCGCAACCGCCACCGGATGCGCTATCCGGAGTTCCGAGCGTGGGGTCTTTGCGTGTCGTCGGGCGTCGTCGAGGCCGGATGCAAGCTCGCCATCGGCGCCCGGCTCAAGCGCGCCGGCATGCACTGGACCGTGGCCGGCGCCAACGCCATCACCCTGCGGTGCTGCAAGCTCAGCGGCCGCTCGAGGACTTCTGGGAACGACGAGCCGGCAGGGCCGCCTGATGGCCCTCCAACAAATCTGACGTGCACCCCCGGCTTCCCGCCGCCTTGTATGTCACAACTGACTCGGGTAACAATTTCTGCCTCCGAGTCTGCCTCGGAGGACACCGTTGCCGCGAGGCGGCGCCGGTGGTTCGCCGGTTGCGAAAGGAGGTCAGGGCCACTGTCATCGATGCATTTCTCGCCAACCGGGACCGCGTCCGGCGCCGACGAACCGGGCGGTCCCGACGTCTCCGCGCCGAGTGCGACATCGTCCTGGCTGCTCGCGGCGAAGGTGCTGGCGCCGGAGCTGCCGGGGGGATTCGTGCGCCGGACGTCGTTGCTGCGACGCCTCGAGGGGCTGTCGGAGCGGCACCTCACGGTGCTGCAGGCGCCCGCCGGATTCGGCAAGACGACGGCGTTGGCGGACGCCGTCCGGGACAGGAAGAACCGGGAGGTCGTCGTCGGCTGGCTCTCGCTGGACGACGACGACACGCCGAATCTGTTCGGCAGCTATCTCGCGTACGCGTTCGAGCAGGCGGGACTGGATCTCCGTCTGCTCAACGCGCCCGACGCCTGGTCCTCGTCGCCGGCGGTGCAGCAGATGGGAATGCTCGCCCGGGCGGTCGAGCGGAACGAGGCGCCGTGCCTGCTCGTGCTCGACGAGGTCGAGCGCCTGCCGCGCCGCACGGTGCGGTTCGTCGACCTCCTGCTGAAACGTGCTCCGCGCAATCTGCACGTGGCCCTGGCGTTTCGGGCCAACCCGGGGCTCGACCTCGCCAAGCACGTCCTCGACGGCGGGGCGCTGGTCATCCGCGCCGACGAGCTCCGTTTCTCCACGGACGAGATCGCCCGTTTCTTCGGAGGAAGCCTGTCGCCGCGGGAGCTGGCCGCGACAGAGGAGCGCACGGCCGGCTGGCCCGTCGCGCTGAGGGTCTATCGCAACACCGCGGCCTCGGAGGCAGGAACGCTCGGGGCGGACGCGGGGCAGATCGCCGGGAACTACATGCGCGTGCGCCTGCTCGGCGATCTGTCGAGAAAGGACCGGGCCCACCTGCTCGATCTGTCGGTCTTCGACGGGATCGACGCGAGCCTGGTGGACGAGGTGCTGGGGTCGAGCGACGCCCGGCGGCGGGTCGTCGCGTTGTCGTCCCTGGACGGCCTGTTGCCGCCGGTCGACACCGACGGCACGGTGCGCCGCCTGCATCCGCTGCTCAGGGACTACTGCCTCGACGTGCTCTCGGTCGAGAACCCGGCCCGCAAGCGCGCGCTGCACCGGCGAATCGCCGGGGAGCTGGCCCGTCGTGGCCAGCTGACGCCGTCGTGGCGCCATGCGAACGCGGCGGACGACAGCCGCCTGGTCGGCCAGCTCCTCGACCGCTTCGGCCCGTTCCAGTTGTGGCAGCGGGAGGGGGCCGGCCGGCTGATCTCGGCCGGACGGTTTCTGACGCCGGAGATTGCGGCGCGGTATCCGCGGCTCGATCTGCTGCGCTGCAGCATGCTGTGCCTGTCGTCGAAGCGGGACGAGGCGGCGGCGCTGTTCGAAGCCGTCTCGGAGAGGACCGAGGGCTTCGCGCGGGACCGGGACGACGGCGATGCGGATGCCCTCGCCGTCGACCGGGTCTTCACCCGGTTCGCGCTGGTGGGCGGGGCCGACGGGCTGCTGCCCCGCGAGCTCGAGGCGCAGCTCCCGGCCGGCGGTCCCGCCGCGGCCGGCGACGAACGCGGCCGCACCCTCTCCTGCGCCCGGCACACGCTGCTCTGCATCGCGTGTCACGAACGCGCCAGCTTCGAGGAGGCCCGCCGTCACGGCCTCGAGTCGCTGACGCACTCCACCGACGACACGCGGTTCGGTGACGTCGTCGTCAATACCTGCCTGGGAATGACGGCCATGGCCCAGGGACGGGTGCCGGAAGCCAGCCAGTGGTACCGGCAGGCGCGACAGAGCGCCAGGAAGTCCTTCTCGTCCGATCCCTGCCTCGCGGTGGTGGGCGCCGACGTGCTGATGATCGAGCTCGACCTCGAGCGAAACCGCGAGAAGAAGGCGATCCCGGCGCGGACCCTGAAGAACCTGACGGAGGTGCGGGGCATGTGGGTCGACGTCTATTCGACGGCCCTTGCGGTGAGCGCCGAGCTGACGTTCGCGCAGTACGACAGCCGGGCCGTCATCCGGCTCCTGACGAGAGCGGTCGACGACGTGCAGGCGACGGGCATCGAGAGCCTGTCGAACGCGGTGTCCGCGCTGCTGGCGCACTACCTGGCGGAGGTGGGACGTTCGGACGAGGCGGGACAGGTGTGGCGCGAGCAGGGGCTGCCCCGCGGCGCGGCCGAGCTGCTCGACATCGAGGGCCAGTCGTGGCGCACGATGGAGACGCTGTCGTGTGCGCGCATCAGGTTGCTGGCGGAGCAGGGCGAATGGGCGGCCGCCGAGGAGCTGGCGGACCGCTTGCGCGCCACCGCGTCCGCGCTGGGCCTCGTCCGCACGCTGCTGCGGGCGCTCGCGCTGTCGATGGTCGTCGCCCACCGCGCGGGGCAGCCCGATCGCGCGCTCGCGCGCCTGGTCGAGTTCCTGCGCGCGGCGCGCGGTGCGGGCTACACGCGGCCGCTGGTGCGCCATCGCGACGTCAGCCGGGTCGTCCTGCAACGGATGCTCGGCACGGACCTGGACGAGGGCCTGCGGTCCGCGGCCGAGTCGATGCTCGCGGAGGTGGGCGACACGCCGGCCGCGGCCGCGCCGTTCTTCTCGACTCGCGAGCTGGAGGTGCTGGCAGACGTCGGACACGGACTCCGAAACGAGGAGATAGCCCGTCGGCTCGGCATATCGGGCGCTGGCGTCCGCTACCACCTCAAGAACATCTACCGCAAGACCGGCGCCAGCAAGCGCGCGGACGCCGTGCGCTACGCGCGATCGCTGCGCGTTCTGCCCTCGACGCCGACGGCGGGAGAGACCACCTGAACACGGGGCGGGTGCTGCCGCTCGCGCTTTGCCGCCGACCGGTTCGGCTATCCCGATCGCCACCGCAATGACGGCTCCCGCAAAACGCACTGCGTCCGGCACCGGCTCGCGTCTGCGCATCCTCACGCTGCTGATCTTCGTGACGAGCACGGCAGGGAGCCTGTTCGATCTCGTTCTGCTCGGGCATTTCGACGACCCGCGGCAGTGGGCGCCGTTGCTCCTGTTGCCGGCCGGCCTGCTCATGCTGGCCTGGCATCGGATCCAGCGGGGATACCTCGGCACAAGGGCCTTTCAGTGCGCCATGGTGCTGTTCATCGTCAGCGGCATCGCCGGTGTCTGGTTCCACTACAGCGGCAACGCGGAGTTCGAGCTGCAGATCAGTCCCTCCATGAATGGCTGGAGAGTCATGCGCGAGTCGCTGTCGGGGCCGGCGCCGGCACTTGCGCCGGCCACGATGGTACAGCTCGGGTTGCTCGGGCTGACTTACACGTACCGGCATCCGTTTCTGGAACGCAGGTCCTCACGATCCGGCTCCGCCGGAGCTCGTAACGGCGGCTGACGAGTTGGAGGAGGAGGAGGAGGAGGTCGGCGCCCGGGCCGCGCGGCTCGGGCTGCGCGTCACCCCCGCGCTGCGGCTCACTCCCCGGTCACCGCCACCAGCGGGAGCACCACGTGAGACGGGCCAGGCCGTCCGTCTAGCTAGTGGCAGCCGCGGCTCGTCCCCGGGTCACCCCACGCGCCGCGGTCACTCCGGAGTGACCGCCACCAGCGGGAGCACCACGTGAGACGGGTAGGCCGTCTCGTGGTAGATGGAGTTGTCGGCGGGCACCGAGCGCCGGTGCAGCCCCAGGGGCTCGCCGGTGTTGGGGTTGACGTCGAAGCGCGGGAAGTTGCTGCTCGAGACGTCGATGCGGATCCGGTGCCCGGCCTTGAACCGGTTCGCCGTGGGATAGGGCTCGATAGTCAGCTCGTAGACCTCTCCCGGCGTCATCGGCTCGGGCCGGCTCGGGTCGTCGCGATACCGCGCCCGCAGGATGCCGTCGGTGAGGTTCATCTCGAAGCCCGTCGGAAAGTCCTCGGACGGGGGATAGACGTCGACGAGCTTCACCGTGAAGTCGGTGTCGACGGCGGTCGAGGACGCGTACAGGGTGACGCGGATCGGGCCGACGACCTCGACCGGGGCCTCGAGCGGCTCGGTCTGGAACACGACCACGTCGGGCCGCGTCTTCAGCGGCAGATACGGGGGCCGCGAGCCGTAGAAGCCGTTCTCCGAGCCGCCCCGCAGGCCCTTGAACTCCCGCTCGCGCTGGTCGTAGGCGCCGCGCTTCAGCACCCCCGAGAACGACCCGCCGATCGTCGGCACGGGGTGCTCGGGGTCGTAGGTGTAGGTGGTCGGCGGCGCGTCGGCGGGCTCGCGGGGGCTCAGGGTCCCGTCGGCGTGGAAGTAGTAGCGCGTGGGCTCGGCCTCGGGCAGGGGCCAGGCCGAGGCGTCCCGCCAGTAGCCGCCGTGATAGAGCCGGCCGTCGGCGTCGCGGTGGCCGTCGCCGGTGCCCATGACGAAGAGACGGATCGGCGGCCAGGCGTCGACCTCGGTGGGGACCTGCTTGAGGTGGCGGTCGAACCACTGCCGGTGCAGCTCGGTCGAGAAGTCGGGGATCGCCGCGTCGGGGCCGAACTCGACGTCGCCCGCGTACGATCTCGTGTTGGCGCCGTGGGTCCAGGGGCCGACGAGGAGACGGATGGGCCCGGTCTTCGTCCGGGACAGCCCGACGAAGTTCTCGAACATGCTGCCGCAGTAGGGGTCGTACCAGCCAGCGACGTGCAGCATGGGGACGTCGGCGGTGCGGCCGTAGTAGGCGCTCCAGTTCACGCCGAGGCGCGTCCAGTGCCGGATGTCGGCGTCCGGCCGATCGTGGTCGCCATGGGTGAGCTGGGTCAGCACGTAGTCCTCGAACTCGGGCGCCGCCGCGAGCGGGCTGAGGCCCCGGCGGAGGGGCATCGCCGCGAACCAGTCGGCCACCTCCTCGGCCTCGAAGGCGGCCCTCACGACCGGATCGGGCGACAGGCGGAGCTGGTCGAAGGCCCATCCCAGCTGCTGTCCCAGCTCGAACGCGCCGTGGTTGCGCACCTTGTGCGACCACGGGTCGGAGATGCCCCCCTGGTTGAGGAGCAGGGCCTTCAGGTGCGGCGGGTTCATCTTGGCCGCGTCGGCCTGGGTGTGGGCCCCGTAGGAGGTGCCGAACATGCCGACGTCGCCGGTCGTGTCGGGCAGCGTGGCGATCCACTCGACGGTGTCGAAGCCGTCCGTCGCGTCGAAGTCGTGATACTTGGAGAACCCGCCCTCGGACTCGTAGCGGCCCCGGGTGTCCTGCAGCACGACGACGTAGCCGTGCCGGACGAACCAGCCGGCGCGATCGACGAGGCCGCGTCCCTCCTTGCCGTAGGGGGTGCGCTGCAGCAGGACCGGGAACGGGGTCTCGACGGGGACACCCCCGCGAGCCGGCCGGTAGACGTCGGTGGCGAGCAGGATGCCGTCGCGCATCGGCACCATGACGTCGCCGGCGTGCAGCACGACGTCGTACGGGTCAGGGACCTGTGCCCTTGCGCCCGTCGCCAGGGCCAGCGCGGCCAGCGCCAGCAGCGCCGCCATTCCGAGCGTGCGTGTCTTCATGGTCGTCACCCTCGTGTCCCGTGGCCCCCGCCCGTTCACGGCGTGTAGACCCGGCCGTCCTTCACCACCGTCACCACGTTCCGCAAGTCTCGCATGCTCAGCAGCGGATTGCCGTCGACCACGATCAGGTCGGCGAGCTTGCCCCGCGTGACGGTGCCCAGCTCGCCGCCGCGGCCCAGGTACTCGGCGTTGCGCCGGGTCGCCATGGCGAGCACCTCCATCGGCGAGAGGCCGTGCGACACCATGAGGTCCATCTCCTGCCAGGTGGCGTCGGTATGGAAGTTGAGCGGCGTGCCGCTGTCGGTGCCGACGAGCAACCGGACGCCGGCATCGCGGAGCTGGCGCAGCTTCGCCCCCATCTCGTCGATGCGCCGCACCCGCAGGCTGCCGCCGAAGTAGCCGAACCGGCGCGGGTTCTCGATGCTGCGCCGGATGTCGGCCCAGATCGCCGGCGGCGTCAGGGCGCGGGCCCGCGGGTTGTCCCGCCAGTCCGGCCACTCGACCGCCCGACCCTGGATCACCGTCTGGATCAGGGTGGGGATGACCCAGGTTCCCTGGTCCACCAGGCCCTGGAGCACCTCGGGCGCGATGGCGGGGCCGCGGCCGGCGCCGAGGGACAGGTGCTCGATGCCGTCCTGGCCCGTGCGAATCCGCATGAGCAGGTCGTCGCGGGTCCCCACGTGGCCGGTGATGCGGAGGCCCCGGGCGTCGGCCTCCTCGCGGATGGCCCGCAACTGGGCCTCGGTCAGCCCCGTGTGCACCTTGATGATGCCCGCACCCTGCGCGATCGCGGTCCGGGCCGCGGCGCGCGCCTCGTCCACCGTGCGCACGTTGACGGTGTGCGACCGGCGGTGATGCCGGGCCACCTGCTCGTCAGACCAGTTGGTGATCCACCCCATGCTGGCGACCACGCGGGGCCCCGGCAGGTCGCCGCTCTCGATACGGTCCTTGAGCGGCCCGAGGGCCTCCGGCTGCCCGGCCAGATCGACCACCGTGGTGACGCCGCTCATGAGCAGCTGCCGGGTCGAGATCTCCATGATCTCGGCGTAGCGGCCGTCGCGGTAGCGGCCGTGCCAGTGCTGGTAGTCGGAGTGGCCGAGGATGTCCAGGTGCACGTGCGCGTCGATCAGGCCGGGCAGGATCGTCATGCCGCGGGCGTCGACGACTTCGGCGCCGTCCGGCACCGTCAGCTCGTCCCGGCTGCCGACGGCGACGATGCGGTTGCCCTCCACCAGCACCACCGCGCCCGGCAACGGCGGCCCCTCGTGCCCGTCGATCAGCAGTCCGCCGACGATGGCCAGGTCGACCTCCGCCGGCTGGCCGTCGAGCTGGCCGTCGAAGGTCTGCGCGCCCGGGAGGGCGGCGGCGACCACGGCCAGCACCGCCGCGAGCGGGAACCGGAGGCGTGTCCGGAGACGGGTCGTGATCATGACTGTCGCTCCCTCTCTGACTTCGGCGTGCCTGAGACGATACCACCGCGACGGCCGCGAGGGGGCCATCGGCCCCGAACCCCGCTGGCGCCGCGAGGAGGCGGGGGCGGAACCAGGAGGCGGGCGGCAGCGCTGGCCACCCGTGGCGTGCGGCGCAGGAACGGGTGTATAAGGGAACCGATCCAGGCGGCCGACAAGAGGAATCCCGGCAACCGGAGCCTCCGCCGCCGAGGACGGCGTGATCCCCGGACGACCAGGCGGGACGGAGCGCCGCCGGCCTGGGGAGTATCGCCGGAGGAGGTTGAGCATGAGCGCACAGTCACGGGCCGCCGGCTTGTCATCGAAGTCCGTCCGGCAGATCGTCCTCGGTGTCGCGGCCGCGCTGGGGTTGGTAGTGGTGGCCGGGGGCGTCGCCTGGACCATGAGCTGTCCCTGCGAAGGCACCCCGGGCTTCGTGCTGCTGGGCGACGCCCACGAGGAGCCGGTCGACGACTGGAGCTTCGCGAACGACGTCTCGCTGTGCCAGATCCAGATCGGCATCTGGATGAGGCCCCATTCAGTGAACGTCAACTGCATGGCGACGCCGGAGGGCGAGCTCTTCATCAGTTGCTCGGTCGGCGTGAACAAGTACTGGTGCCCACGGGTGGGACAGGACCACTCGGGACGCCTCCGGCTCGACGGCGTCGTCTACGCCGTCGTCCTCAACCGCGAGATGGACCAGGCAATTCTCGATCACGTCTGGGCGGCACGGATCCGGAAGCTGCAGAAGCCGGCGGTGCAGGCGCGGCAGCCGGGAGGTGGGGGCGAGCCGCCGCCGCTCGATACGCCGCGGCCGGCAAGCTGGTGGACGTTCCGCGTCGAGTCGCGCGGGTAGGGGGTTGGCCCGTAGAAGTCTCGCGCCGTAGAAGTCTCGGCGCCGTAGAAGTCTCGCGCCGTAGCGCGTAGGAGTTTCGCGCCAGCGAAACTCCCAACGCGACCGCAAGGTCGCGCAGCCGCCTTCGTCGCGACTGCGTCCACCGCGAACGGCCGGAGGTGAGCGACATGCTCGAGAAGTCTTGCGGAATCCGGCATCGTGCCATCCTCCTGGTGGTGCTCGTGCTGTTGACGGGCATCGCGCGGGGTGCGGACGGCCAACCGCCGGATCGCACCGCCTCGACCCCAGCCGTCCAGTTGTTCACCGGCGGACGCGTGATCGTCGGGGACGGCCGCGTCATCGACGAGGCCGCGTTCCTCGTGCGCGGCGATCTGATCGTGCGGGTCGGGAGCGCCGGCGAGGTGACGGCGCCGCCGGAGGCGAGCGTCATCGATCTGACCGGGCGCACGGTGATGCCGGCGCTCGTCAACACCCACGCGCATCTCGGCTGGGAGCAGTACACGAGCTGGGGCTCCGGGAACTTCACCCGCGACAACCTCGTCGACCATCTGCACCGCCACGCCTACTACGGCGTCGGCACGATCATCTCCACCGGCAGCGACCTGGAGGAGATCGCCCTCGAGATCCGGCAGGCGCAACGGGTGGGCGAGGTCGGCGGCGCCCGCTACCTGGTGTCGCCCGGTCTCGGGACGCCCGGCGGCGGACCGAACCCCCGGTTCACGAACGACGCCGGATGGTGGGGGCTGCACGGGGTGAGCACCCCCGCCGAGGCGCGCGAGGTCGTGCGGGCCGAGGCCGCGCGCGGCATCCGGATCCTGAAGATCTGGGTGGACGCCCGCGACGAGCGGCGGGGCGCGCGCGTGAAGCTCCATCGGGACGTCTATGCGGCCGCCCTCGACGAGGCCCAGGTGCAGGACATCCGGGTGATCGCGCACGCGACCACGCTCGAGGACCACAAGCGGCTGCTCGAGGCCGGCGCCCGGCGCTTCATCCACATGCCCTACGACGTGGCCGTCGACGACGAGTACCTCGCGCTCGTCGCGGCGCGCAACGCCTTCATCGTGCCGACCCTCGGCATGGTCACCCGAAACGAGCCGTTCCGGCGGCCGGTGTACGAGGACCCCTTCTTCCAGGAGCAGGTCCCGGAGAAGGTCGTCGCGATGCTGCGGGATGCCGCGGAGGGCGATCCCGGCGCCGCCCCCCCTCGGACCGCGGCGGCCGAAGCGCGGGCCCGGGTCATCCGGGACAACTTCATGCGGTTGCGCGACCGCGTCATCCTGGGCACCGACGCCGGCGCGGTGGGCGACTTCTTCGGCTACGCGGACCATCTGGAGCTGGAGCTCTTCGTGCGGCTGGGAATGACGCCGGCGGAGGCGATAGTGGCCGCCACGACCCGGGCGGCGCGGGCGTTCGGGCTGACCGAGACCGGGGCCATCGAGGCGGGACGGAGCGCCGACTTCATGGTGCTCGACGCCAACCCCCTCGACGATATCCTGCAGACGCGGCAGATCGGCGCCGTGTATCTCCGAGGCGTCGAGGTCGACCGCGATGCCTTGCGCGCGCGTTGGACGGAGTGAATCCCGGGAAACGGTTCTGGCTCCCGTTCCCCGCGGCTCGTCGTCGACCCGTGGTTGCTGCCCCCGACGATGAGGGTCCGCATGGTCAGGTAGTTTGACCTCCCTGCCATCCGGCGGCGCGAGGTCCTTGACCACGTCCACGGCGATCGCGGCCTCGTGGTGGTCGTCCGCAGCGCTGGCCAGGCCCTCGATCTCGAAGCCCCGGCCGCGCGTGCCGATGTACTTCCGCCACGCCACGCCTAGCCCGGAAATCGTCGCCGTAGGAGTTTCGCGCCAGCGAAACTCCCGACGCGACCGCAAGGTCGCGCTGCGGCCTCCGATTGCCGCCCAACCAACCCTGCCAGGAATCTGCGCCGTTCTACGGTGCAGACTCCTGGCGCCGGCCGGCGTTTTCAACCGGATAGCGTCGCAATGCCCAGCGCGGCCATCAGCGCCGCGTCGACCGTGTTGGGAAAGGCCCGCTACCGCGCGGAGTTCGCACGGCCGATCCGGAACGGCACCACGGCGCCGCGGGCGCGCCCGGAGCCCTGGGCCTCGGCCGCGTCGACCTCGAACGGCCGCCCGATGCGGTTGCCGGCGACATCCTCGAGGGTCGCCGCCGCGACGAGTTGATACTCGCCCGGCCGCCACGGCGCGCGCGGCGTGAAGGTCCAGCGCGTCTCACCCTGCTCCACCCGGATCTCCCCGGCCAGCGGCCGGCCGCCGCCGGTCGCCACCCGGAGCGCGCGCTGTAGCAGGCCGTAGTCCAGCGGCAACGGAAAGCGCACCGCGAGGGGGTCCCGCGTGCCGCCGGCCGGAAGGTCGAGTCGCCAAGCGGCGGGATCGAGGGCGCGCTCCCGGGCCGGACCCACTCGGAACTCCCGGCGGAACGGCGCCACCAGCGGCTGACCGGCGGCGTCGCGCCAGTCCGCATCGATCACCAGCGTGTACCTGCGGTCCACCGACAGCGGGCGGCCCAGCTCGGCGTTCGGCCGGATGCCGCGCTTGACGCGCCCCGGGTCGTAGAGAACCGTGTAGCGCATGCGATCCGCGTTCCACAGGTCGACGTCCAGCGGCAGAAACGGGTCGGCAACCGGGCGGCCGTCCTCGTCGAGCAGCCGGACGTGCGCACTGCCGCCGCCCAGGCCCATCGGTGCGGAGAAGACGATGTACAGGCGGAGGTGGTTCTCCGGCACCTCGGGACCTGTCGGATAGACGGCGACGACGCGGGTCGACGGCTCGCGGTCAGGAGCCGGCACCTCGACCATCGTGCGGAGGGCGCGCGACGGGATGGGGGCGGAACGGCCTCGCGCGGACGGGAGGGACGACGGATCGAACACCACCTCGTAGCGTTGACCCGCATCGAACGGAAACCGCGGGGTGAAGCGCAGCGCGCCGGCGTGCACGGCGTAGTCCCCGAGCACCGGCGGCAACTCCGCGGAGGCCGGATCCGCCTGCGCGACGTGGACGCGCAGGATTGCCTGCCACGCATCGCGCGACAGGGCGGTGCGTTCGAGGTGCACCAAATCCGCGGCCGCCAGCCCCGCGACGTCGATGGTCCGCTGCCCGGAGGGCGAGGTGGCCAATCGGATGCGCGGCGCGCCCGGAACGGCTTCCGGGGCCTGGCCGCTCGTCTGCGAGCACCCCGGCGCGAGCGCGATGGCCGCGGCCACCAGGGCGGCGGCCCTCGCCGCATGTCCCATCGGATCAGGCGCCTACGGCAGCGCGGCCGCTTCGAGGTTCAGCCCGCCGCCCGCGGCGTCGACGAGCAGCATCGCCCGCGAAGCATCCAACTGATCCAGCTGCCGCACGCCCTGCAGGGACGCAATGGTCTCGAACGGCACGCCGGCCGTATCGGGGATGGGTTCCGTGATGGCGCCCGCGGCGCCGAACGGCGCCGTCGGCACCTTCATCACGCCGCGCTCGTTGTTCGACAACAGGATGTAGTCCTGCCCGTCCTTCTCATAGACGATCATGTCGATTGGCCGGTTGCGGTTCCCGAACTCGGCGATCGTCGTCCCCTGGACCTTGCCGCCCGGCGCGAGCGCCGAGACCGGGAACTTGACGAGCGGCGTGCACAGGTAGCTGGCGATGATCGACGGCTCGCCGTCGATCTCGTACGGCACGAACGTGAACACGGGCGAGAATGTTTCGAGCTGTCCGTGGGATCCGTGGTAGATCTCCACGCTCGTCCCCGCGTCCGCCACCCGGAACGGATACGGGATCACGCGCATCTTGGACGCGAACTCCTCGTTCGACAGGCCCGAGACGTACAGGTTGCCGTCGATGTAGGCCATGTGGGTAATGGTCTGCACGCCGATCAGCCCCGTGGGATCGACACCGTCCGGGTAGTTGCTCACCGGGATCGCCCGCCCGTCCGCGAGCACCAGCGGCGTCTCGGCCGGCGGCGGATTGGGCACCCCGATCCGCGTGTAGCGGACCTCGTCGAACGAAATGACCTCGATCTCGCCCGCTCCATCCACGCGCAGGAGGACCGGCACGGCGCCGGCGCCCAGCCCGCGCATCACGGAGAGCCAGGTATTGCGTGTCCGCGGGTCGACCACCATGTCGGTGATCAGCAGGTTGCCGGCATCGATGCCGAGCAGCCCGGCGACCTTGCGATCGATCACGGGCACGTCCTGCGTCCCGGGCACCCCGCCGGCCATCTGCTCGCCCAGATGCAGGGCCGTGATGGAGACCTCCTGGGCGTCGGCCGCGAAGATCACGCCGTCGGGCCCGAACGCCAGCTTGCCGATGTGCTGGAACTCGGGCGTGACACCGGTCGTTGCCTCGGAGTTGGCCGCCGACCGAGCCCCGGCGACCGCCAGACTCAAGCCGACGACGAGCAGCAGGCCGAAACGGACTGTAGACATGCCGTGGTCTCCTTCCACCGCATCATACCGTTCTTGTCCAGTCCCTGGCGCGGCCACGGAGCGATCGGATCGAAGCCACGAATCCTCACGCATCAAGGCGAAGGAACTCGGCCGGTAGAGCTGGGCCGGCGGCTCGCGAAGACATCGGCGCAGCTCAGCAGGGCATCGTGGTCATGACCCCGTAGCCGCCCCACCCGGAATCGTCCATCCTGCGGTTTCCGGCCGTGCCGGCGCTGCCTCCCGAATGAGCCGCCCCTCGCCGAACGGCATGCGCGGTCGGTGGCGGCCGCGTGCCGCCTCGTCGAGACGGCGGAGGAAACGGAGGCCAGTCTTCCCGCTCCAGACGACCATTCTGCTCTCCGAGCCCGCCCGCGACTTCGAGGGCGGCGAGTTCGTGATCACAGAGCAGTGCCCGCGCATGCAGTCGCGGGTCGAGGTGGTGCCCCTCTCTCCTACTCCGGAGTCGCAGCCACGTCGCGCATCCACATCGCGCTCGACACCAGGCGCAACGCGACGAGAACGAGGACGGTACGGTAGAGGCGGGTGAAGAAGACCTCGTCGTCGAGACGATCGAGCAGTCGGCTGCCGACCGCCGTACCGGCAATCACCATCATGGACATCGCCACCAGAAGCCCGAGGTGCTCGCGGTACGAGAAGCCCACCCAGCCGAACGCCGCGATCTTCGCCAGATGTCCTGCTGCCTGACACGCAGCCGCGGTTCCCACCACGCCCCGCCGCGACAGGCCGAGATGCAGAAAGAACGGCGCGACGAGCGGCCCGACCGCTCCGAGCAGGCTGCCCAGGAAACCGGCAACGCCGCCCAGCACCGCGAAACGACGCGCCTCGCCACGCGCGCCGGCAGGACGAACTCGCAGCCACCCGGGTCGCAACGTGGCCACCAGCACGAATACGCCGATCAGCGTCGTGCCGAGCGCAGCCGGCATGGCGAACGCCACGCGCGCCCCGGCCAGCGCCAGCGGCAGCAGGAACAGCGAGTACCAGCCGACGACGCTCCACGCCACGTGGCGCCCCTGCACGACGGTGCGCGTACCGTTAGAGAGCAGTTGGATGACACCGTGCAGCGGAATGGCAGCGGCCGGCTCGAAAACCAACAGCATCACCGCCAGCAGCACGCTGCCGCCAGCCAGGCCGACCACCGCCGACAGCACCGCGGACGCAAACGCCACGCCGCAGAGCAGAGCGACGGTCACCGGATTGCGGCGAGCACGCGGCCAAGTGGTCCCGTGCCCGAGATCAGCGCGCTGACCAGCACATTTGTGTCAAGCACGATCCGGTAATCATGCAACGAAGTCGCCCTTGCGCCGGTGAGCCTGCTGCGAGCCGGCCCGCAACCTCCGGACCAGCGCATCGTCGTTCAGAATCTCGGCCATTTCCCCGCCGTCGACGAACTGCGCCTCCCGGACCCGTTCCAGGGCGGCGGCCGCAATGAAAGTTCGACAGCGGGCGCCGTTCCGCTGCCGCCGCCTCCCGCAACTCTTTCGTACGCGTCCTTCTCCAACCGCAAGGTCACGGTCCTGGCCATGCTTCCTCTCCCGCTGGCGAACTCCCCGCAGCGTCTGGACAACGCACCGCCGTCGAGCCCGCAGCCTCGATCATACCTTTCCGCGGCTGCGCTCGAGGGCGACTTGGCCGGACTCGACGCCGCGGCCGGTGGCAGATAGCGAGGATGGCCGCGAGGTCCGCCGCCCCGAACGCCCGCGCCTATCCTCGGCCGCGTTCGCCGGCGGCCCGCCGAATAGCCGGCGAGGACCCGGGCGGTGCGTTCCCCGGCCGGGCTCGGCTCACGGGCGAGGCCGGGCCATCGAGCCGGAGGGTGTTCGGGGAGAGCGAGGTCCTCGGCGAGGCCGCGGTCGGTCGGCGTCGTGAGCGAGGCCGCGGCGGGACGGGTCGGGGGCGAGGGGAATCCATCTCACCACCGCAGACGTTCGGATCCACGTGTCGCCCGCTTCGGGAGAATCCGAACCTCGAAGCGGCCGAGGCCGGGCTTTCGCCCCGCCGGGGCCAGTCCCGCTCGAAAGGCGCGCTCGTGCGGCCCGCGCCCACCACCTCTTCATCACGCGCGGACCCGAATCGCTGTGGCAGACGCGCCGTCCGCCCCGCGAGAGCCAGGTCCGGACGCGGCGTCGGCCCGGCGATCTGCGGCAGCCAGCGATTCACCCAGATGTACCAGCAGGGCATCGGGTTCGTCGCCCTTGAGGATCAGGACGGGCCCGGTCTCCCTGGCCATGCGCAACGCCTGGAAGGGGTTCTTCTTCAACGCTCGCACGTTGGTCGCCTGCACGGCTGGCTCCTTCGGTTCGATGTTCGAGCGTGACAGACGTAGTCCACAACCAGTAGGCACGCTAGAAGCACGCGCCGGCGGCGGCGTCAATTCCAGCCGCCGGCCCCGCCGGCACGCTCGCCGCGTCCCGTTCGGGACGACGTAGCCCGGTCCCCACGCCCAAGCCGTCGACGGGCGCACCGAGCCCGCCCTACGGCGACGGGGGGTCCCCGTCGCTTCCATCGAGAAAGGCCCGCGCTCTCAACACGGCCGCGTCGACGCCAAGCTCGAGTGTCGCCGGCGTTCACGCCCCCGCCCTTCGTTGAGCGAGCCCCCCTGGATCTGGTCGCCCTCATTCCGAGTGTCGCCGGGGGTTGCGCTCAAAAATGCGCGCAACTATCCTTGACTGTCGGCGGTGCCGGCTGACACGATGGCCCGATGAATGGCCGGCAGTTCATCGCGAGGGTCCGCAAATGGGTGAGGGGCCGGAATCTGGCGGTGCGCTTCGTGGCGTCGGAAGGACCGGGATCGCACGGAACGCTCTACGCGGGTGATCGCAAGACGACCGTCAAGGACCGGAAGAAGGAGATTGGCAAGGGACTGCTCGTGAAGATGCTCGACGACCTTGGAATCGACGGGGACGATATCTAGTCGGCGGAATGTCGGAGATGTCCCGAGCGAAGAGAACCGATGTCTGACACATACAACTATCCCGCCGAGGTCGAACGCGACGAGGACGGCCGCTACGTCGTCGCGTTTCCCGATTTCGGGTGGGGCGCAACGGACGGTGCGACCCGGGACGAGGCTCTGGCCGAAGCCAGGGATCTGCTTCGCGAGCTGATCGCGGCGACGATGCGGGAGGGCAAGGGCTTGCCCGAGCCGTCGCGCGCCACCAAGCGCCGGCCCCTCATCGTGCCGCCGGTGCCGATTGCGCTGAAGGCGGCCCTCTACGAAGCGTTCCGCAAGGCCGGTGTATCGCAACGCCGTCTCGCCCGTGATCTCGACGTTGCCGAGAGCGAAGTCCGGCGCATGCTGAATCCGGACCATGCCACCAAGTCGGCAGCGATCGACCGCGCCTTGCTCCGGTTGGGCAAGCGGGTCAGCGTGACCGTTGGGGAGGCTGCGTGATGATCCGCGACCAGCTCGACAAACCTGCTCGATGAGGTGGCGGAGAAGAAGCTGACGCTGCGCGAGTCGCTGGCGAGCCATGGACCGAAATCGCGAATCTCGACACGCGGCTCTCGACGCAGATCGCCGACCTGCCGTCGGCACCGCCGCAGCCGCGTGACGGGCGCGGCCCTCGCGCTTCCATCGACGGTCACCGACGTGTCCTCCGCCGTCTCCGCCGCATCGTCCACGGCCTCGGGCGGGTCGTTCACGGGCAGCACCGCCACCGCCGCCTCGGCCGTTAGCCCCGACCGGAGGTGCGACGGGGGCGAGGTCGAGAAGCCACGATAATCAGCCTTTACCGTCACCGTTTTCCCGGGTTGTGGTACCCTGCCCACGTGCTCAGCCGAGACGCACAGTGGATCATCGGGACTATCGTCGCGGCGGTTATCGCCCTGAGCGTGCAGATCGCCGGTGCCCGAAGCGACCACGCCGAACTCCGGTCTGACATGCGCGAGATGCGAGACGACATGCGCAGCTTGGACGACCGCCTCCGCGACGTCGAGATCGCCTTCGGGAAGGTCGACCAGCGTCTCGCTACCCTCGAACGGCTGCACTTGCCCACGCCCGACCCGGCCGACTGACGAGCCCACCCCGGCCATCACCGCTTCCGCCTCCCTGCTCCGCTTCGTCGACGAGGACCTGTCCGCCCGCGGCGTGGGCCCGCGGGTGCTCGCCGGCCAGGGCGCGCAGATCGACACCACGACCGCGGCCGGCCGCCTCGTGTTCGGCATCTTCGCGGTGCTGGCCGAGTTCGAGCGGGAGCTGATCCGAGAACGCACCGTGGCTGGGCTCAAGGCCGCACGGGCCCGCGGCCGCAAGGGCGGCAGGAAGTTCGCGCTGTCGAAAGCCCAGGTGCGGCTGGCTCAGGCCGCGATGGCTCACCGCGACACGTCGGTGTCCGAACTGTGCCGAGAACTCGGCGTCAGGCCGGTGACGCTCTACAGGTACGTCGGACCCCAGGGCCAGTTGCGTGAACAGGGCCAGAAGGTCCTCGCCTCCTGAACCGGAGTGCTTGGACCGCGACGCTTGGGGGGCACCGGCTTTTAGCGTAGGATTTCGCCCCCTCCCGCAAACAACCCCCCGGGTCTCCCGCGCCATTGCGCGGCGCAGACGACGCTCGGGACTGTCGCAGAACTCGCGGGGTTGGGATTGCGGGAGTGACTTGGCCGCGTTCGTGTTCGAGCGGGCCGTGATACCCTCCTGAGCCTCACGATGAGCCGTCCCGCAGGGCTGGGATCACGTGCCCAAAACGGAGAATTCAATTCAGGAGAGCGCAATGTCTTCCAACGCACACGTGGTACGCCGTGAATTCGTTCGCACGGCGCTCGGCATGCTTGCAGTTGCGCCTTTCGCCGCGCGTGCGTTCGCACAAGACGCTGCCGGGCTCGCGGAGCGTATCGAATTCAGACGCCTCGTCGCTGCCAACCGCATCCTCGCGCACGAGGAGGTCGTCGATGCCTTCGGCCATGTCAGCGTACGAGATCCCGAGAACGCGAGACGCTACGTCATGGCCCGGTCGCGCAGCCCGGAGCTCGTCGAGTACGCCGACCTGATTCGGTTCGAGCAGGATGGCCGCTCGCTCGATCCTGGAAATCGCACGCCCTATGGCGAACGCATGATTCATGGCGCGATTTACGAAACGCGCAGCGATGTCAACGCCGTCGTGCACAATCACGCCTACCCGCTGCTCCCCTTTGGAATCACGGGTCGCGCGCTCGAGCCCATGGTGCACGTGGCGTCCGTCATCGGATCCGAAGTGCCGATCTGGGATATCGCCGCCCGGTTCAATGAGACGGACATGTTGGTGCGTTCGATGGAGCAGGGGCGCGATCTCGCGGCCACGCTCGGTAGCAACTCCTGCGTGCTCATGCGGGGACACGGCGCCGTGGTCGCAGCGAATTCGCTCAAGGAGGCCGTGATGACAGCCATCTATCTCAAGGTCAATGCCGAGGTGCAACTGCAGGCGATGGCGATCGGGACGCCACGAGGTTTGTCGGATGGTGAGGTCGAGCTCTCACGCGCGACGCAGTTTTCGCCGCTTGCCCTCGACCGCGCCTGGGAGTATTTCTGCGTGCGCGCCGGCGTCGATCCGATCTAGTAGGAGCCTGCGCCGTAGAAGTTTCGCGCGCCAGACGTCTTCCCCAGCTTCCGTCGGCACGCGGCCGCCGAACAACCACCGACGCCGACACGGGTGGATACCCGGCACGCGTGGATACCCGGCCCTGATATGGGCGCTGAGATTCACGGTCCGCGGCTCGCCCCGCGATGGTCCCCTACGAACCATCCACAACTCCGCCGACCTGCAACGCCCCGCGCAGCTCACCGGGTACGGCCCTCGGCACGACGGCGATGTCCTGCGCGGTCAACTCCCCCGGTTTCGTCGGCGAGGGTCCGAGCGTAAACTCGAGAATATGACGCCGGCTCGGCAACTGCGACGGACGCACCCCGGCACGTTGCAGCTCGCTGCCGTGCACGAACGTTGACGAGTACGGCGAGTCGTCGCGGGTAGTGTCGGTTGCCCACAGTGGGCCCGACAATGACCGCAAGTAGCGTATGAATCCAAAGTTCTTGTCGTGGTCGTACCAATAGCAGAGACCGCGCACCCGCGACCCTTCCAAGCCCCAGTCGAGCGCCGCCCGCGGCTCGCTCTGCACCAGTCCGGGAATCAGGTAGCCCGACACGAACAGGTCCGCCTCCCGCCGCAGATCGCCGGAAACATTATCGAACGCCACGACCTCGACCCGGCAGCCCATGTTCTGGAGTGCCCTCGCCACCTTGGTGAAGTCGCCGTCTCCCGTCGCCAGCAACACCCGGTCGATATTGCGCGCCTCCAGCAGCACGTCAACCGCCATGTCCAAGTCGCTGTTCGCCTTGCCGAACCGCCTACCGTCCTCGTTGATGTACCACTTGACCGGTTTGACTATGACCTTGTACCCGAAGTCGCGCAGCGCCTCGTGGAAGCTCTCGGCGTTGCGACGGTATGCATCGTCCGTCTCGGCCCGGTCCTTGTCAAACGAGATGTACGAGTTCAGCCTCAGCGCGTCCGCCCCGTCACGGCAGGCAAACTCCCGCAGCACGTCGTACCGCAGACCCCGGCCGCCGTTCCTGGTGATGTTTTCCGTATCGACATAAACTCCAACTCGCACGATACCTCCACATTCGCTCTAACTAAACGGCCAGCATGACTCTCAGCTCAAGGCGGCGGGGCAGCCCGGAGTTCCGCCCCGGCGCGCAACGCGACACCGCGCGGCGTGCGGGGGCCGCGGGTCCGGGCCGCCGTCCTCGCCACCCTGCGCTCGGCCGCGCTGGGGCGGGCGGCGCCGGCGAGTCCGGAACGCCCGCGCCTGTCCTCGGCCGCGGTCGCCGGCGGGGCCGGCGGCCCGGACCCGGCAACTCACCGCCAGGGCAGCACGTCGGCGGGCGTGACCCTCCCCTCCAGCAGCCCGGCGTCGTCGTAGAGATCGATGGTGGTCTGCCAGCCGGCGGCGGTCTGGTTTCCGATCTCGTCGCCCAGGAGGGCGCATACCCGCGCCCAGCTCGCCTCGACGTACCGTGCATCCTGCCCGGGAAACAGGTCGAGGAAGACCCGGGTGGCCGCGGGCCGGTCCGCGCACCCGGCGCGGTATCCCTCCACGATCGCCGTGGTCAGCCCCTCGATCAGGTCGGGGGCGTCGTCGTACGCCGCGCGTGACGCGATGACGTTCAGGCCGTATCCACCGACACCGTGCTCGGCGAGCGCGAGCTGGAACGTCTCTTCCTGCAGGGCCAGCCGCGTCGGGCTCATCTCGACGTAGTTCAGCGCGGCGTCCACCTGCCCGCTCGTGACGAGCGGCAACTCGGGTCCGTCGATCGGCACCGTCTCCACGTCCTCTGGCCGTACGCCCGCGATGACCAGGAAGGCGGCGAACTCGTGCCGCGTCGTGCTGTCCGGATGTACGCCGACCCGCTTGCCGGCGAGATCCGCAACTGCCCAAGTGCATCCGTTCGCCCCTCTTTTGGAAAGCCGGCCGAGGTTACGACACCTCCAACCCACAGCTGGAATCCTACCCCCGGCCAATGCCGAGCACCAAGCCCCGTGCCGCCGCCCTTGCCAGCCCCAATCGAGTCTCGCCCCGGACGGCAATCAACTCTGGTTCCCGAATCGCCTCGGCTCGTTCATCGAGGAACGGGCGCTGGGGAAGTTCTTCTTCGCCCCCTGTGATGTGGTGCTGTCCGACACCGACGTCGTGCAACCGGACCTGCTGTTCGTCTCCCGGGAACGCGAGCATCTGCCGAGTGGCGGCGACAATGTGCGGGGTGCGCCCGATCTGGTGGTCGAGATACTGTCTCCGGCCACCGACCGGGACCGGGGCTACAAGCGTGCGCTCTACGGCAGACACGGCGTGGCGGAGTACTGGCTGGTCGATCCGGCGGCCGAGACCGTCTGGATTCACCGCCAGCGCGCCGGCGTGCTCGCGGTCACGCACGCCATCGGCCGGGAGCAGGCGCTGCGCTCGCCGCTGCTCACCGGCTTGGAGCTCGACCTGGACGACGTCTTCTCGTCTTGAAAACCAGCGCGGCGCCGGACCTGTCGCCGGCGGCCGAGACGCCACAGGTGGACGGACTGATCCGGGGAACGCCCAGGGCCGGGTGTATTCCTGCGCGCGGTTGCGGTACAACTCCCCACGACGAGACGTGACGGCCCGCACCGCGTGCGTGGTCGACGGCGACCCTCGTGGTTTATCCCTGAGCGTCCGGGACGGCCCGAGTGGCCGGCCTCACGGAAGGAGATCGTCATGAAGCTGGCGCAAGAGATCGGCAGCGGCGGCGTGCTGTTCGTCGTCGCGGTGGGGCTCGGGGGGCTGCTCGGCGCCACCGGGACCGGTCGAGCCGCGGATCCCGCGTCGCTGACGGCCCTCGAGCCGGCGTTCGCGGGTCCGGCGCGCGCCGCGCAGGACCGCGGTGCGGCGGACCCGGAACGGGTGGTCTTCCGCTGGGTGGGGACCACCGCGCACGCCTGGGGAGCCTGGGTCACGGCCGGGGCCTCCGTCGAGGACTGGGTCGAGGAGGCCATCGCGCTGTGCGCCGAGGAGGAGTTCTGCGAGGTCAACGTCTTCGACGGGCCCGAGCACGCGACGCACGAGATTCCGGTGCCCGAGGCGAACCGGGACGGCCTGAAATGGGTCCTGCGATACCGGCACCGCGAGACGCCCCGCGTCGTGGTCGAAGAGGTGCAGGCCGAGCCGGGACGCGAGCTCCGCACGTGGACCTTCGATCGGTGAGCGCGGGGCCTCCCGCCCCGTCAGGCCACGAGCTCAATGAGCGGCCCACACGTCGGAGGTGTTCTACTGGTCGCCCGGGTGACGCGACCTCACCGGCTGGGAACGGTCGCGCGGATCTAGCTAGGGAAGAGCTGCCGAGGGTCACGTCCCTCGCCGCCGCGGGCCGCGACGGGCCTTCGCGTTCTTCTCGACGCGGAGCTTCCACGCGGTGCGAAGCGCGCCCGCAAGGGTCTCCTCATCGGCCGCGGCGAGGCGGATGTGGGTCATGCCCATGCGTCCCCAGCCGCCGGCGATCGGCACGAAGAGCTCGGGCGCCTCGCCGACGAACGCCGCCTGGACCTCCGGCGTGAGCACGAGGTTGCCGTAGCCCTGCGCCTCGGAGGCGAGGGTGGCGAAGATTCGACCGCCGACGCGGAAATCCGGTGCGCCCATGTGCGAGCGCTCCTCCGCCCCGTCGAGGCCGAGCGCGAGCCGGCGGAAGTCGTCGGCAGTCGTCACACCACGCATCCTCGCAGGTTGGCGATGGCTCGTCCAGGGACGAGGAGGGGGACGCCCTCCCCTTGCCGGAGGTAGCGCCAACGCTACCACCTGCTACGCCGAGGCATCCAACGAGGAGGACTGTATGACCGCAGGATCCGCTCGTTCAACCCGTCCGATCCGGCGCGACGCAGCGGCCGGCGCGGGCCTGACCCGGAGGAGCCACATGACGACCTGGCGATTCCCTTCGGTGGCGTTGCTGGCGGCAGTCGCGGTGCTCTCGACTCCCGCGGCGTCGCCCGCACAGATGGAGCTCGGCCCCCGCGTGGACACGACCTACGGTGCGGGGCTGCCCAGAGACCGCGACCGGCTGATCTTCGACGACGACCAGTACCCGGTGTGGCCGCTGACGCCGGAGCAGCAGCAGTATGCGAGCATCGACGGCGCGCGGATGAAGCGGCACGTCGTCGAGCTCGCGCAGATCGCCCTGCGCTATCGCGATGCCGGGCACAAGTGGTGGGGACGGCTGCCCGGGACCTCGGCCGACCGCGAGGGCATGGCCTACATGACGCGCGCCTTCGAGACCCTCGGGCTGACGGTCGAGCACTTCCCCTACGTGCTGCCCTCCGACTGGCGGCCGACCGACTGGGCCGCGAGCTACCGGGCCGACGACGGCTCGACGACGACCCTGGCCACGGCGTTCCCGGTAGCCCGCACGAGAGCCACCGGACCGCGGGCCATCACCGCCGAAGCGGTGTGGGTCGGCCTCGGCTCGGGGGCCGATTTCATCGGCCGCGAGGTCGAGGGCAAGGCGGTCGTCATCTACAGCGTCTTCGTCCCGGGCGGTCGCAGTCACTCGGCCAGCAACCGCGCCGGGCTCTTCGACGCCAACACCCGGGCGGTCGCCCGGGGGGCGGCGCTGGTGGTGAACGTGATGGGGGTGCCCGGCAACGGGCAGTTTCAGCCCGAGGGGGGCCTGCGCGAGGTGCCGCAGTTCACCCTGAGCATGGACGAAGGGTTCGCGCTCAGAGACCGGCTGGCCGCAGGCGAGACGGTCGAGCTCTCGTTCCGGCTCGAGGTGGACGAGCCGCGGGACATCGCGACCGCCTACACCGTGGCCACGCTGCCGGGCCTGTCCGACGAGGAGATCGTCGTCCTGTCGCACACCGACGGGTACTTCCAGGCGGCGACCGACAACGCCGCGGGGATGGCGAGCGCGCTCGAGCTGGCGCGCTTCTTCGCCGCGCGGCCCCGGCGGGACCGGCCGCGCACCCTGAAGTTCATCCAGTTCCCCGACCACCATCACGGAGAGGTCGCGCGCGGCCGCGACGGCGTCGGCATCGACGCCACCTACCCCTGGGACAGGGTGGCGGTGAAGCTGACGATGGAGCATCCGGCGCAGACGCTGCTCTACATGTACAACGACGCGCTGACCCCGACCAACGCGGTGGGCGCGTTTCGCTGGAACGCGCTCGGCAGCGCGGCGTTCGAGCAGATGGTCTTCGATACGTTGCGCGAGTTCGGGGTGTCGGTGTACGCGCTGGAGGACGGTCCGAAGAACGGCGACTACGCGCCGTCGTTCCACATCATCGATCACGTCATCTACCACACGTCGCTCGACGCCCCGGAGCTGGTGCCGGCGAGCGGCCTCGAGCGCAGCACGCGCGCGTTCGCGGCCGCCCTCGATCGCGCCAACGGGATGACGATGGCCGAGCTGCGCGGGGAGCGCTTCCCGCCTCGCGCCGGCCGGGGCACGCTCGCGGGGACGGAGTCGCTGGCCCGATAGCAGAATCGGGCTGGCCGCCCTCCCCTGTTCTGCCCGTCAGACCCTGGATTCCCGCCCTGCGCGGCTCAGACGGTTGCCCAGAGATGGCGTTGTTCGCCGCCCGGGTCGTTGACGAGCGCCGGCTCGTCGTCGAACACCATCGTGGCGCGGGTCGCCGCCTCGTAGGCGGGCCAGGCCGGGAGGTTCGGCGTGTTCGGGTCGCCGGTGCGCGAGAAGGCGATCCACGCCTCGCTCATCTTCGCGGCCAGCGCCGCGGCGGCCGGCCCGCCGCCCGACATGCCGGGGGCCCGGCTCGTGTTGTCGAAGACGAACGAGATCTCCAGCGCGTGGTGGGACAGGAGGCGGCCGCCCTCGACCGGCGTCTCCCAGGCGAACAGGTACATGTGGACCGGGGCCCGGCCGGCGGCCGCCTTGCGCTGGGCGAGGGTGATCGAGTCGAACCGGTAGGTGCGGTCCGAGGCGATCAGGATCCACCGCACGGCCGGCGGCGCGTCCGGCCAGGCCCGGGCATAGACGTCCAGCACGCGGTCGGCGCCGCCGCCGACCATCACCTCCACCCGCTCCCGGAGCTGCGCCTCGGTCAGCGTGCGCTCGTGGATCGCCGGGTCGTTCCGCGAGAAGAGCGCCATCTCGTGCCGGTTCGACCCGATCAGGATCGGGACGTCGGCCGAGACCTCGGTGGCGACCGGGTCGAAGGCGTACCCCGGCAGCGCCGGCACCCCGACCGTCGGCACGAAGCCGTGCTGCTCGAACACCCCCTTCTGGCGCGCCAACCCGTCCAGCCGGCCCTCGACGGTGGCGTAGGCCGCCAGCACCCGCTCCATCGGCAGCTCCTGCAGGGCGGCGATCCGGGTCGGCGCGAGCCCGAGCTCGCGGAACAGCGCCACCGCCAGCTCGGTCGACTTGTCGCGCGGTTGCAGGTGCAGCCCCGGGCCGCTCTGGATGATCGCGCGGTGGAACAGGCCCCTGGCGTCCGGCATCGCGAGCAGCGTCGACACCTTCCGGCCGCCGCCCGACTCCCCGAAGATGGTGACCGTCGCCGGGTCGCCGCCGAAGCGGGCGATGTTGTCGCGCACCCACGCCAGCGCCTGGATGATGTCGAGCATGCCGGCGTTGCCGGCGTCCGCGAACGCCCCGCCGACCAGGTCGCCAAGCTCGAGGTAGCCGAAGACGTTGAGCCGGTGGTTGATCGTCACCACGACCACGTCGCCCCGGTTCGCCAGGTTCACGCCGTCGTAGAGCGGGCTCGACCCCGAGCCCGACCGGAACCCGCCGCCGTGCAGCCACACCATCACCGGCCGGCGGCCGCCGTCGTCGAGGCCCCGCGTCCACACGTTGAGCACGAGACAGTCCTCGTCGCCGCCGACGTCGCCGCCGCGGTTCTGGGGCGCGCTCGGGCCGTAGGCGAGGGCGTCGCGGACACCGGTCCAGGCGGGGGGCGGCTGCGGGGCGCGGAAGCGGTTCGGGCCGCCGGTGGGAGCGCCGTAGGGGATGCCCTTGAACACGTGCACGCCGTCCTCGAGCGCCCCGCGCACGCGGCCCGCCGTCGTCTCGACGACCTCGCCGGCCGCCGCCTGGGCGTGGGCCATCGTCGCCAGCCGGGGCAGGCCGGCGTGGACGAGGGCGCCGCCGGTGGCCGCGCCGGTCATCGTGGTCAGGAAGCTGCGTCGGTTCATCGGCATCGTTTCGCCCTCCGGCGCCCGGATGGGCGCTACTCGGTGCCTCCGGCCGTCCAGCTCTCCGAGTCGCGTCCTGCAGCGCCCGGAGGAGGGGTCATTCTACATGCGGAGGGCAACGCCCCGGGCAGGTCATACCCACGTCGGCCGCGCCGGCAAAGGGGCGATCCTCGAGGATCTCGGGCCGGCGCAGTCGGCGACCCGCCGTCCGGTCCGGCCCCTCGCGGCGGTCCCCGTCCGGTCCGATCACGCCGCCGGCCGCCGTTGCCGTTGTGGTTGACGAGACGTCACGCCGGTCGGCGTATGATCTGGCAGGTTGAGGCGCCCGGATCTTCGAGTCTGTCCGGGGCCCGGTGCTTGCCTGGTCCGTACTCGACCCTACGAGGACTGCATGTCGAAGAGGACGACGCTGTATTTCGTTCTCGGTACGTTCGTCGGCATGGCGGCGGCGGCATACGCCGTCACGGCGCCCTACGAGCGGTTTCCCGGCGTGGTGATCGGCGGCGAGCTGACGCCGCCGCCCGCGGACTGGAACACCGTCAACGACGACGGCGTGGTGTTCCTCAAGCTCGCCGGGTTTCCCCCGTTCGTCATCCGCATCGTGTACTCGACCGACGACGGCGGCATCATCACCGCCACCCGGCCCGACGGCGGGTACTGGGCCGGACGCGTGCGGGGCGGACGGCGGGACGGGTGGATCCGTCTCGGCGACGAGACCTACGCGCTCACCGCGACCGAGATCGTCGGCGACGAGCGGATCCCCTATCTCGAGAACTACGGCGCGAAGAACGGCATGCGCATGGGGTACGACTTCGACGGCGAGATCGTCCCCAGCGTCAACGAGCCGCTCCACACGTGGGAAGTGTTCTACTGGACGCTCAGGTAAAGCACGCAACGCTCCCGCCGACCCGGCCGGAACCTGTGCCGCAGAAGTTTCGCGCAAGCAAGATTTCCAACGCGCCCTGCAGCAGCTTGGGCGCAGAAGTTTCGCGCAAGCGAAAACTTCCAACGCGCCCCGTCAGGGCGCGCCGCCACCGCGTTCCCGGGTCGGCGTGCTGGAGCCCGCCGAGCCGGCTGGGACCTCGCAACGCAGAAGTTCGCGCAAGAGCGAAACTTCCAACGCACCCGTCAACAGCTCCCGCGCAGAAGCTTCGCGCAAGCGAAACCTCCAACGCGTCCCGTCAGGGGCGCGCCGCCTCCTGGAGCTCGATGTTGCGATAGACCTCCTGGATGTGCCGGATGTCGTGGTTGCCCTCGTGGCAGGCGTACTCGTACATCGGCCCGTCGGTGGCCATCAACGGGATCTCGGCGCTCCACGGCTGGTCCCACGTGGCCGGGTCCTCGACCGTGAACGTGAAGTGGATCTGGTCGTCGGCCACGCGGGTGAACCGCTCCACCACCTTGAGACTCCCGCTCGAGCCCTGCCACGCGCCCTTGTCGTTGAAGCGGGAGCTCTCGACGATGAGGGTGTCGCCCTCCCAGCGCCCGCGCCCGTCGCCCGGCCACTGGCGGATGTTGTCGGACAGGGCCGGCCGCCCGTCGATCGGGATGATGCGCGGCCCGTTGGTACTCTGCTCGGTGAAGACGACGATGTGGGTCGGCGTCTGCAGGATCTGGTGGATGTCGTTGTACGAGGGCGGCTGCAGCGGCGGCGCATTGTAGCGGTAGTTGAGGCAGCGCTCGCTGTGCGGGCGCATCTCGTAGCCGTCGAAGGCCCCCCGGTCGCCGCGCGACGCGCGCGACGCGGCCGTCCGGGCCAGGGCCTGTTCGTTGCGCGGGGGGATGCGTCCGTTCGGGGGGTCGACGATGAGCGAGGTGCGCCGGGTCGACAGCCCCTTCGGCACCCGGGTGGCGAGCCAGATGGCGTTGTCGTAGTGGACGTAGGACTCGTCGCGGTGGGTCTGGTCGAGCGCCCGCTGGCGCTCCTCGGCATCGGGGATCTCGATGACGAAGCGGGCCAGCGGGTCGGCCCCGTCGACGGTCAGCTGCGACTGGAGCAGCGCGAACTCCTCCTCGCTGTAGAACGCCTGGTCGCCGAGATACTCGGGGCGCTCCATCGGCGTGAAGGTCTGGGTGGTCCAGTAGCCCTGCAGGTCGGGCTGGCCGTCCGGCAGGCGGGGCATCTCCCAGCCCGCGTCCGCGTCCGGAGCGCTCTGCGACTGGCTCTGAGCGAAGGCCGGCCCCGACGCGAGCAGGGCGACCGCGAGCACCGTGGCGACCGTTCGGAGACGATAGTCCATCTGAAACCCTTCCTGGAAAGGCTGCCGTCGTTATCGGGTACGCGCCCATGATCGCTCAGGTCCCCGCCGTGCGCAAGCCCCCCGGCCGCCCCCCCCGGTCCCTCGGGATGGGCCTCGGCGCCAGCACCCGTGGGGAACCCCGCCGGGCCAGCGAGACCGGTCAGGATGCCAGCCGGCTGCAGGGCGCCAGCGGGCTGAGGGACGCCCGGGCAACGCCAGCGGGCTGAGGGACGCCCGTGCAACGCAGCGGGCTGAGGGGCGCCCGTGCGACAAGGCGTGACGCGGGAGCCGGTTGGGCGCCGTGACTGCGGACCAGGACCCAGCTACGCGAACAACGCAGTCCGGCAGGATGCGGCGCCGGTCGAATGCAGCGGAGCCTTCCGCCAGGGGTGCTAGGATCTTCAACCACGTATCGACAGGAGAGGATCCATGACCATCGAACGCCCCACCCCATTCGCGCGCGTCGCGCTGACCCTCGCGGCCGTGCTGGCCCTCGTGCTGCCGGGCGCGGTCTCGGCGCAGTCCCATCAGCCGCCGCCCGAGCCGCCGGCCGACTGGGGGCCGATCTCGATCAACCTGGAGGGGTACGAGTACCCGCACCCGGTCGAGTTCATGAACTTCCGGGTCTTCGGCCAGGACGTGCGCATCGCCTACATGGACGTCGCGCCGACGGGGCCGGCGAACGGCCGCGCCGTCGTCCTCCACCACGGCGGCAGCTACTACGGTTGGTACTGGGAGAGCCAGATCGAGGCCCTCGCCGCCGCCGGCTACCGGGTCGTCGTGAAGGACCGCCTCGGCTGGGGCAAGTCGTCGAAGCCCATCCTGCCGTACAGCATGAGCCTGCACGCCTCGAACACGGCCCGGCTCATGGACCACCTCGGCATCGCCGAGGCGGCCATCGTCGGGCACTCCATCGGGGGGCAGATGGCGACCCGGTTCGCGTTCCTCTATCCGGAGAAGACGACGCACCTGGTGACCGTCAACCAGATCGGCCTGACCGACAGGCGCGCGGGGCGCGGGTTCCGTCCGTTCGACGGCGAGATCGACGCCGACCCGGACCTGCAGGCCGCCTACGAGGCGGACGTCCGGACCGACACGCGGCGCTACGTGGAATGGAAGCCCGAGTTCATCGACCACATCCGGATCCGCCACGGCCAGCGGCTGAGCGGCGACTGGCCGCGGCTCGCGTACGTGCGCCGGCTCGGCGGCAACCTGCGGTCGATGGACACGGTGGTGAACGACTGGCCCCACATTCAGACCAGGACGCTGATCCTCGGCGGCGAGGTCGACGGGCCGGACTTCCCCGACAACGCGCGGCGGGCGGCCGAGATCCTGCCCAACGGCGAGGCCTGTTCTTGATTCCGAACGTCGGCCACAACCCCCACGAGGAGGTGCCCGACGTCGTCAACGCCGAGCTGATCCGCTTTCTCGGCACCGACCCGGCGACGACGGAGGGGCAATAGGGGCGTTGGTCGGACATGCCGGCCCGCGGTCTGCGAGAAGCCATGCCGGATGCCCTGTCGGAGAAGGTGCTGGCCCGCATCGACGGCGCCGAGGCGCTGTACCACCGGCTGATTCTCGTGGCCGCGCCAAGCGGAGCGGGCAAGACCGAGGTCCTGCGCAAGGTGGCGGAGAGCACGGGGGCGCCACTCGTCAACCTCAACCTGGAGCTGTCGCGCCGGATGCTCGACCTCACCGGGCGCGAGCGGTCGCTCCGGTTGCCCGATCTGCTCGACGAGGTGGTGGGCAGGGACGCGCCGCTGGTGCTGCTCGACAACATCGAGCTCCTGTTCGACGCCGCGTTCCAGCACGATCCGCTCCGCCTCCTGCAGGGCGTGTCGCGGAACCGTACCATCGTCGCCACCTGGAACGGGACGCTGGAGAACGGCTACCTGAGCTACGCCGTGCCGGACCACCCGGAGTTCCGGCGGTACTCCCCGACGGCGCGCGGCGACGTGGTCGTTGTCTGCCCGGACGCCTCCGGGCGATAGCGTCAGCCATGGCTGACGGCTCTCCACCTCCCCCACTGCCAAAGCCAGGTTGCGCGGGGTGCGCCCTGCCGACAGGGTTGGGCAGGGTGACCGCACGGGAACCGAGATGAGATACGGCGACCTGATCCAGTTCGAGCCGATCGAGACCGTGGTGCAGCTCCGGGACGCCGACCGCGAGTCCGAGGCCCGGCAGCTCGTGTCCACGTACGTCGTGAGCCCCGAGATGGCGGAGCGGCTCGCGGATGTCGTCATCCCGCAAATCCAGATCGACGAGCCCGCCGACAACAAGGGTTTCCTGGTCGTGGGCAACTACGGCACCGGCAAGTCCCACCTGATGTCAGTGCTGTCGGCCATCGCCGAGCGGGCGGATCTCGTCGACTCGGTCGACCCCCGGATCGCCAGCCCGGCGCAGCGCATCGCGGGCCGGTTCCAGGTCGCTCGCACCGAGCTCGGCGCGACGACGATGGACTTTCGCGCGTTCGTCTGCTCGCAGCTCGAGGAGGCGCTGGCGCGCTGGGGCGTCGACTACCGCTTCCCGGCCCGAGACACCATCCCGAACCACAAGCGGGCGTTCGAGGACATGATGGCGGCGTTCCACGCACGGTACGCCGACCAGGGGCTGCTGCTCGTCGTGGACGAGCTGCTCGACTACCTCAAGAGCCGGAAGGACCAGGAGCTGGTCCTCGATCTGAACTTCCTGCGCGAGGTGGGCGAGGTCTCGAAGGACCTGCGCTTCCGTTTCGTAGCCGGGGTGCAGGAGGCGATCTTCGACAGTCCCCGCTTCCATCACGTGGCCGACAGCCTGCGGCGGGTGAAGGACCGCTTCGAGCAGATCCGCATTGCGCGTACCGATGTCAAGCACGTCGTGGCCGAGCGGCTGTTCAGGAAGACGGGCGAGCAGCAGACGCGCATCCGCGAGTACCTGACGCCGTTCACGCGGTTCTACGGGAACATGAACGAGCGGCTCGACGAGTTCGTGCGGCTCTTCCCGGTGCATCCGGACTTCATCGACACCTTCGAGCGGATCGCGGTGGTCGAGAAGCGCGAGGCGCTGAAGACCCTCTCGCTCGCCATGAACCGCATGATCGACGACGAGCCCCCGGCCGACCGCCCCGGCGTCGTCGCCTACGACGCGTACTGGCGCACGTTGCGCGAGAACCCGTCGTTCCGCACCGTCCAGGACATCAGGGCGGTCATCGAGTGCAGCCAGGTGCTCGAAGCGCGCATCGCGCAGGCGTTCACCCGTCCCGCGTACAGGCCGATGGCGCTGCGCATCGTGCACGCGCTCTCGGTGCACCGCCTCACCCACAACGACATCCACGCCCCGCTCGGCGCCACGCCTGACGAGCTGCGCGACGCTCTCTGCCTGTACCAGCCGGAGATCGAGGACCTTGGCGGCGAGCCGGCCGACGACCTGCTCTCGCAGGTCGAGACCGTCCTGCGCGAGATCCACCGGACCGTCAGCGGCCAGTTCATCTCGTCGAACCGCGACAACCGCCAGTACTACCTCGACCTGAAGAAGACGGAAGACTACGACGCGCACATCGAGAAGCGCGCCGAGTCGCTCGACGACGCGCAGCTCGACCGCTACTACTACCAAGCGCTGACCCGCGTGCTGGAATGCGCCGAGAGCACGTACGTCACCGGCTACCGCATCTGGGAGCACGAGCTCGAGTGGCGCGAGCGCCATGCATCCCGGCTGGGCTACCTCTTCTTCGGCGCCCCCAACGAGCGGTCGACGGCGGTGCCGCCGCGCGACTTCTACCTGTACTTCATCCAGCCGTACGAGCCGCCCCGATTCCGCGACGAGAAGAACGCGGACGAGGTGTTCTTCCGACTCACGGGCCGGGACGACGCCTTCCACGAGGCGCTCAAGGGATGCGCGGCGGCGCTCGACCTCGCTTCGCGCGCGTCGGGGCACGCAAAGACCGTCTACCAGGGCAAGGCGGACGACTTCCTGCGCGACCTGACGGCGTGGCTCCAGGCGCACATGACGACCGCGATCGAGGTGACGCACCAGGGCCGGAAGAAGCCGCTCGCCGGGTGGGTGACGGGGAGCCCGGCGCGCGAGGGCGCGCAGGTCAACGTGCGCGACGTCGTGAACGCGGTCGGCTCCGCCGCGCTGACCGCGCGCTTCGAGGACGAGGCGCCGGAATACCCCGCCTTTCCGGTCTACTGGACCAGGGAGAGCCGCCCCCTGGCCGTGCAGGACGCGCTGCGGTGGATCGCCGGTCCGCGCAGGACACAGCAGGGCAGCCGGGTCCTCGACGCGCTGGAGCTGCTCGACGGAGACCGGCTCGACCCCACGCGGTCACGCTACGCACGGCACGTCGTCGAGCTGCTGGAGCGGAAGGGGCAGGGACAGGTTCTCGACCGCGGCGAGCTCATCCAGGCGGTGCACGACGTCGAGTACATGGCACCCGGGACGTATCGCCTGGAGCCCGAGTGGGTCGTCGTCGTGCTGGCGAGCCTCGTCTATTGGGGCCACGTGGTGCTGGCGGTTCACGGCCGCAAGTTCGACGCGACCGACGTCGCGGCGCTGGCCGCCACGCCGCTGGCAGACCTCGTCGACTTCAGGCACCTCGAGCGGCCGAAGGACTGGGACATCCCGGCGCTGGCCGCCCTCTTCGAGCTGCTGGAGCTGACCCCGGGCATGGCACAGCTCGTGGCCCAGGGCAAGGACGAGCCGGTCCGCGAGCTGCAGAAGGCGGTCGACGCTCGGGTGAACCGGCTCGTGACGGCCCGGCAGGCCCTCGGAGAAGGGCTGCAATTCTGGGGCCGCAGACTCCTCGACGAGCAGGCCACCGACGACCTGCGTGGGAAGCTGGACGCGGCCAAGGACTTCCTCGAGGCGCTGCAGGCTTTCTCGTCTCCCGGCGCGCTGAAGAATCTCCGCCACGGCCGCCCGCAGGTCGAGGAGCAGCGCGCCGGCCTCGACGCCCTGCGAGAGGTCGAAGCCCTCCGCGCGCTGGTCGGGAACTTCGCCAACGCCGCGTCGTACTTCCCCGCCGCCGAGGCCGCGCTGCCGCCGGACCACGAGTGGAGCGAAGGACTGAGAGCGGTTCGGGAAGATCTCCTCGCCCAGGTCGTCGATCCGGCGACGCGTGCGGCCGCCGGCTTCCGCCCGAAGGCGCAGAGGAAGCTCGCGGGCCTGAAGCGCACGTACATCGACACGTACCTGGCGCTCCACACGCGGGCCAGGCTCGGCGTCGAAGAGGAACGGCGCCAGGGCCGGCTTCTCGCTGACGGCCGGCTGCAGCAGCTCAAGTCGCTGGCGACGATCGACCTGCTGCCGCGACGGCAACTCGACAACTTTCTGCTGCGGGTGAACGCCCTCAAGAGCTGCCCGGCGCTGACCGGGCACGATCTGGACGCCGCGGCCGAGTGCCCGCACTGCGGCTTCCGACCGTCCGCAGAGCGTGTCGAGGCCACGGCCGGCAGCCGGCTCGCGGGACTCGACGGCGAGCTCGACGCGCTGCTCTCGACGTGGACCGGCATCCTGCTGTCCAACCTCGACGACCCCGCCACGCGCGGCAGACTCGAACTTCTGCAACCCGACCAGCGTGCTCCGGTGCAGGCGTTCATGGCCTCCCGTCTGCTCCCGACCCAGCCGGGCCGTGACTTCATCGACGCGGTCGCCCAGGTGCTGTCCGGCCTCTCGAAGGTGGTCGTCACCGCCGACGAACTGCGCGGCGCGCTCTTCCCCACCGGTTCGCCGGCCACGCCCGGCGAACTGAAGAAGCGGTTCGGCAATTACGTCGACGAAAAGGCGAAGGGGCTGGACGACGCGAAGGTGCGGATCGTGATCGAGTGACCGCGGACTGCGGCCCGGAATGGGCTAACATGGTTGTCGCGATCGTCGCGGCAAAGGGGAGAGGCACCCACGTGGGCACCATGCAACCCGTCGCCAAGTTCACCTACGAGGACTACCGCACCGCGCCGGCCGATGAGCGCTATGAGCTGCTGGACGGAGATCTGGTCATGGCGCCGGCGCCGAATCTGAAGCACCAGAAGGTGCAGTTCCGCCTGGGGCGCAGGCTGGGGCAGTTCATCGAGGAACACGCCCTGGGCGAGTTCTTCTTCGCCCCCTGCGACGTGGTGCTGGCCGACACCGACGTCGTGCAACCCGATCTCCTGTTCGTCTCGCGCGACCGCGAGCACCTGCTGCGCGGCGGCGACAACGTGCGGGGCGCGCCCGATCTGGTGGTGGAGATACTCTCCCCGGCGACGACCGAGCGAGACCGGGGCTACAAGCGGGTCCTCTACGAGAGACACGGCGTGGCGGAGTACTGGCTGGTCGATCCGGCAGAGGGAACCGTGTCCCTTCACTGCCGGCGCGGCGGCGCGCTCACCGTCACCCAGACCTTCGGTCGAGGCGAGACGCTCCACTCGCCGCTGCTTGCCGGCCTGAACATCGACCTCGACGATGTCTTCTCGTCTTGAGAGCGAGCGACCGCGCGACATGGTCAGCGACCATGTCGGCGGTGGCTCCGAGCGAACATGGTCACTGAACCGAACATGGTCACTGACCATGTCGGCGGCACGGCAAAGCCGAACATGGTCGCTGACCATGTCCACAAGCTCACCGCACAACAGCGCCGAATCGCCGCCGCCTGCGACGTGCCACGGAGCTTGCCCGAGTCGATGGAGCGCGCCGGGGTGAGACACCGGACCCGTTTCCGCCGCACGCTCCTCTCGCCGCTCGTGCGCACCGGTATCGTCACCATGACGAACGGCGAAAAGCGGCGGGCCGCGAACCAGCGGTACGTCCTGACCGACGCCGGCGTTGCACTTCGGGCCGCTCACGTCGCCAAGGGGAAGGAGGATGACCGTGGCGGCGAACGGTGACCCCGACTCCGGGTTGTTCCGCCGGTCTGCCGCGGCGAAGGACTCCACGCAGGTGGAGTGCCTGGGGATGACCTTCGAGTCGGACGAAGCGCGCCGCGAGTACTTCCTCCGACGGCTGAAGGAGAAGCTCCCCGAGCTGCGGCAACGGCCCGACTTCCCCGTGGCGGAAGACGAGGACATCCTGCGGCTGTCCGACCCGCCGTACTACACCGCGTGCCCCAACCCGTTCCTGACCGAGTTCATCGAGCACCACGGCCGGCCGTACGACGCCGACGAGCCGTATCACCGCGAGCCGTTCGCCGTCGACGTCAGCGCCGGCAAGACCGACCCGCTCTACCGGGCGCACGGCTACCACACCAAGGTGCCGCATCTGGCGATCCCGTTCGACGTCGGCGCGTTCCAGGCAGCCGCCATCCGACTCCTGGCGGAGGTCGAGGCCGAGGTCGGCTGGATGTACGAGACGCGCCACACCGACGGCCAGAGCACAGGGCGCATCAACTACACCCTGTGGAGCGAGGTGTTTTCCTGTCCCGACTGCACGGGCGAGGTCGTGTTCCTGGACGAGGCGCTCGACAAGACCAGCGGCCGCACGCGGGCCGCGTTCCCCTGTCCCCACTGCGCGGTCAAGCTCACCAAAGACAATCTCGTGCGGTCGTTCCAGACGCTCCCGGACCCCGCCTCGGGCAAACCCTGGAAGCGCATTCGCCTCCGGCCGGTCCTGATCGACTACACCGTGGACGATGCGCGCTACCAGAAGGACCCGGACGCCGCCGATCTCCAGCTCCTCGATCGCGTCACCGCTCTGCCATTGCCGCCGGAAGTCCCGACCAACGCCTTCCCCATCGACGAGATGTACCACGGCTCGCGCCTCGCGCCCAAGGGGTTCACCCACGTCCACCACCTGTTCCTGCCCCGCGCAGCGCATGCCCTGGCCGGGTTGTGGCGCCGCGCCGACGCATGCGAGGACTCCCGGCTGCGGAGCGTTCTGTTGTTTTTCGTCGAGCAGGCGATTTCTGGGATGTCGGTTCTCAACCGCTACCAACCACTACAGCATGGGCGTCTTGGCGGCTCGCAGGTGAATCGCCAATTGTCAGGCGTCTACTACGTTGGATCCCAAATCGCCGAAGTGTGCCCGTGGTACATCCTCGACAGTAAGCTCCACCGACTCGTGAGGGCTTTCCAACCGCCACCTTCATGCACCGCCGTCGCAGTGATTTCCACCGGTGACTGCGCCGCCAGTGGTCTTGCCGACGAATCGATCGACTACGTGTTTACCGACCCGCCCTTCGGAGAGAACATCTTCTACGCCGACCTCAACTACCTCGTCGAGTCCTGGCATCGCGCGTGCACACGCAGCGAGACCGAGGCCATCGTCGACCGCCCCAAGGGCAAGGCGATCGCCGACTACCAGCGCCTGATGCAGCGCTGCTTCGAGGCGTACCGCCGTGTCCTGAAGCCCGGCCGCTGGATCACTGTCGTCTTCCACAACTCCCGGAACGCCATCTGGAACGCCATCCAGGAGGCCATGCTCGCCGCCGGCTTCGTGGTCGCCGACGTCCGCACCCTGGACAAGCAGCAGGGCTCGTACCGGCAGGTCACGAGCACCGCCGTCAAGCAGGACCTCGTGATCTCCGCCTACAAGCCCAACGGCGGCCTGGAGGACCGCTTCCGCCTGCAGGCCGGCACCGAGGACGGCGCCTGGGACTTCGTCCGCTCCCACCTCCAGCGCCTCCCCGTCTTCGTCGGCACCGACGGCCGCGCCGAGGTGATCGCCGAGCGCCAGAGCTACCTGCTCTTCGACCGCATGGTGGCCTTCCACGTGCAACGCGGGGTCACCGTTCCCCTCTCGGCTACCGAGTTCCACGCGGGGCTCCGCCAACGCTTTCCCGAACGCGACGGCATGTTCTTCCTGCGCGAACAGGTCGTCGAGTACGACCCCCGACGGCTCGCCGCACGCGAGATCGTCCAACTCGAGCTCTTCGTCCGCGACGAGGAGACCGCCATCCGTTGGTTGCGCCAGCAGCTCGAGCGCAAGCCGCAGACCTTCCAGGACATCCACCCCCTGTTCATCCGCGAGCTCGCCGGCTGGCTGAAGCACGAGCGGATGATCGACCTGTCGGAGTTCCTCGCCCAGAACTTCCTCCCCTACGACGGCAGGGGCGAGGTGCCCCGCCCGATCCACCGCTACCTCTCACGCAACTTCAAGGAGCTCCGCAACCTGCCGAAGGACGACTATCGCCTCCGCGTCAAGGCCAAGGACCGCTGGTACGTCCCCGATCCCCACAAGGCCACGGACCTCGCCGAACTCCGCACCCGCGGCCTGCTCCGCGAGTTCGACGAATACCGCGCCTCCACGCAGCGCCGCCTGAAGCTGTTCCGCCTCGAAGCCGTCCGCGCCGGCTTCCGCCGCGCATGGCAGGCCAAGGACTACGCCACAATCGTGGACGTCGCCCGCAAGATTCCCGACGACGTGCTTCACGAGGACCCCAAGTTGTTGATGTGGTACGACCAAGCCTCGACCCGCGCAGTCGCCTCACGCGGCTAGCGAGACGACCGTGTCTATAGTCATTTCGACGCTGACGCCCGCCGACGCTGATGCCGTCGACGAATTGATGAAGGACAACAGCCAAACCCTGGGATTCCTCCCACGACAAGCCATCCACAGTTTTCTCCGTGACGATGGAACAGAACGCGTGCTCGGCGCCACGACCCCCGACGGTCAACTTGTCGGTTACATGATCTACGCCGCATATCCCGACCGCTTCCGAATCGCTCATCTGTGCGTGTCGCGCCACTTTCGGGGACACGGTATCGCCCGACGGTTCATTGAAACCCTGAAGCAGAATGCGACAACCCAGAAGGATATGAGGCTTCATTGCCGCCGAGATTATCCGGCCAACGCGATGTGGCCTAGACTCGGCTTCGTACCTCTCGGGGAAAGACCCGGAAGATCCGCGGCCGGCCACATTCTCACCTTTTGGCGCCGTCCCTTGGCCGAGGACGACCAGTTGGATCTCTTCAGGGTGAACACGTCGGACGACACTCTTGACGTCGTCATTGACGCCCAGATTCTGTTCGATTTTCATGAGCCCGGGAACGATACGACGGTACCATCCAAGGCTCTTTTGGCCGACTTTCTCACAGATTCTCTCAACTTGCTGATAACGGACGAAATGTATGTAGAAATTAACAGAAAGGACAACGCCGCCCAGCGGCGACTCTCTCGCCAGCGCGCCCAGGGTTTTCCCACGGCAAGGCATGACCTCAAGTTTGCAGGTCACTTGACCGATGCTCTGAGTGCCGTCCTTCCACGCAACACGCCTAGCCAGGAATCCGACATTCAGCAATTGGCCAAGACGGCGGCGGCCGACGTGAAGTTCTTCGTTACCCGAGACAACGGCCTTCTGAAGAAATCTGCCGCGATTCTCGACTTGACCGGCGTGCAAGTAGTGCGACCCACGGAGTTGATCGTCCGACTGCACGAGCTGTCTGACAGGCAATCGTATGTCCCCCGACGCGTCGCCGGTCACGGTCTGGAGTGGCGCCGGTTGACTTCATCCGATCTCGCGGCCCTCCCGCTTGCGGCCTTTCGAGCAGGCGCTGAAAGGGAAGGTGTCCTTCGCGACAGACTGGGTACGTTTCTCGCGGAACCCGCTAAATTCTCCGTGGACGTGCTCTGGCTTGCCGACCAAGCCGTCACTATCCGGATTCTGGCCGAGCGACCGGGCGGCATAGTCGCCGTTCCGTATTGTAGGGTCGCCCGCGCTGTAGACTGGTTGCTGTTTAGCCGCTTTCTCGTCGCGGACACCATCGCCTCGGCGGTCGCCCACTGCCGCAATCTCGTCGTGTTCGAGAACACGGGCGCACCGCGGGATCTCGTGCCGCATCTATTGGACATGAACTTTGTGGACCATAACGGGGCGTTTCTGCGGTACTGTTTCTCGTCGCCTCTCAATCGCGAAGAAGCGCTGTCGCAAATCGTGGCTTTGTTGCCGGGGTGCGAAGAAGACTTCCGGCGCTTGTCAACTCTTGAGCTTGAAGAATGCTGTTCTCCTTGCAGCATCGAGGACGCTGATCAGGACTACTTTCTCGTGCCCATTCGTCCGAGCTACGCAATGAGCCTCTTCGATGTCGACAGATCGGCCGATGATCTCTTCGGAGGCAGAACGACTGTATTGCTGCGGTGGGAAAATGCGTACTATCGGGCGAAGACTCAACATCGGATGTTGAAGCCACCGGCTCGGATTCTCTGGTACGTGACACATAGCGTGCGGAAAATCGTCGCCGTGTCGCGGCTGAAATCGGTGGAGATCGGGAGACCGAAAGTCCTGTTGAAGAAATTCAAGAAGTTTGGAATCCTGGAATGGTCCGATTTGTTCGAGATGTGCCATCGCGATCCGACACGGGAGATCATGGCCTTCGTGTTTTCGCATACATTTTCCTTTCGTGAGCCAGTGCCATTGAAAACGCTGAGGGCGATCTTCAAGGAGGATGGAGTGGGTTTGGTATTGCAGTCGGCGCAACGGGTGCCGGCGAATTCGTTCAGGAAGATCTTCCTTCAAGGGTTTCCGAACCAGACATGACCAACAAGGCGTTGCTTCTTTCCCTGAAGCCAATCTACGCCGACCTCGTGTTCAGAGGCGTGAAGGTCGCGGAGTTGCGTCGACGGATCCCGTGCGTAGAGAATCGCGATGTGTTCATTTACGTCTCCAGCCCTGCGAGACAACTACGTGGCGGCTTTCGTGTCGGACACGTGTGGAAAGGGTCGCCGGAGGAGGTCTGGAAGGAGGTGTCGGATCTCGCGGGTGTCGACAAGCGGGATTTCGATGCGTACTACACCGGCCGCAGCATTGCGTACGCCCTGAGAATCGAAGATGTCTGGGAGCACGATGATCCTGTCGATTTGGATGTCTTGAGAGACCGGTTTCCGGGATTTGTCGTTCCGCAATCCTGGCGCTATGTCAGATCCGAGGAATACGCGTATTTGAAGACAATGAGGCGCAGAGCGGAGGCGGCTCGGCGTCGAGCGGCTGACCACTCCAAGCGCGGCCGCGGGAGCGATCGGAACCACGGGCGGGTCGGGCGCCTGAGGCGGCGTGGGGGTGGGGTGGCGTGATGCCGATCGATGCCTTGCGCCTGTGGGAACAGATCGGCTTTGGCGAGGACACCGACCTCGATCTGAAGGAGGTTCGGTTCCGCGGCAACGAGGTGAAGGGTCCGGGTCGTGACCACTTGGCCGACGAGCTGGCTGCGTTTGCCAACGCCCGCGGGGGCCGTGTGGTTTTCGGCGTGACCGACGACCGGAAGCCGCAGTCGCTGGAACCGGCACAACTGGATGCGCTAGTCAACCTCGTCTCGGAGATCTGCTCGGACAGCATCAAGCCTCCGCTGGAGTTGAACCTGTACCGCGTGCGTGCGCCGAAACCGGCCCAGGGCGCCGTCCTGGTCGTGGAGATCCCGGAGGGCGCGACGGTACACAGGTCCCCCGGCGGCTATTATCGCCGGCGCGGAGACAAGAAGCGCCAGATGGACTCCGCGGAGACCCGCAGGCTGTCGCAGGCCCGTGGACAGTCCGACGCTGCAGCCACCGACACCCAGATCGTGCGGAACACCGGGATCAACAGCTTGCGTCCCGAATTGTGGGGACAGTACGTGAGCTCGCGCGTCATCGAGCCGGCCGAGGTTGCCCTGTCGAAGCTGAAGTTCCTCAAGGACGACTCTCACGGTGTCCTCCGGGCCACTGTCGGCGGCGTACTGCTCGCTGCAGAGGATGCGCACGAGTGGCTGCCGAACGCGTGGATCCAGGCGGTGTGCTACCGCGCCGGCCGGATGGACGCCGGACAGCAGGTCGATGCAAGGGACATCGCGGGGCCGCTCGACCGGCAGATTCGCGAGGCGGTGCACTTCGTGGCCCGCAACCGGCGCGTGGCGGCGTACAAGGACCCGGCGAGGGCGGACGTGCCCCAGTTCAGCGAACGCGCGGTCTTCGAAGCGGTGGTCAATGCGGTGGTGCATCGCGACTACGCGGTATCGGGGTCGCGGATACGGCTGTTCATGTTCGACGACCGGCTGGAGCTGTATTCGCCGGGCGGGCTGTGCAACGGTCTGACGACCGACGACCTGCGCACGAGCCAGTTCACGCGTAACGAGCTGCTCGCGTCGCGGTTGGGCCAGTGCCCAGTCGGCGATGTGCCGGGGACCGGCGGCCGGCAGTACTTCATCGAGCGCCGCGGCGAGGGTATCGCCATCATCGAGGACGAGACCTTCGCGCTCGCCGGGGAGCGGCCGGTGTTCGAGTCGTTGGGCGAACGCGATCTTCGCGTGACCCTGCCGGCGGCCCGGCCACCGGTGGCGGCGGGCGTGGCGGCCAGCGTCACGATTCGGCACGGCGCCACGGGCCGACCGCTGCCGGGTGTGAACGTTCTGATGCTCTATCCCAACCGAACGTATCGCGAGGCGCGCACTGACGCCTTCGGGCGCGCCGAGTTCGTGCTCTACGCCAAGCTTCCGATGACGGTGCTGTGCGCCGCGAAGGGATTCGCGGCGAACGTGACCCACGACCATCAACCCGACGGGCCACTAGATGTCCGCATGGAACCGGTCGCGGACGGGGGCTCGCTGATCATCGCCAACCGGACCGGACGGCTGCCGGGCGTCCAGGGGCGGCTGAGCCCAATCATCGACACGCTGGATCGCACATACCTCTACGCGGACAACATCGCCGTCAACAACGGTCTCCCCCAGCCGGTGCGCTTCGCGCTGAACGAGCCGGTCCGGCTGACCGACCCGCTCGGGGCGACCGCCACCGTGTGGTTCCGCGAGATGGCGGGCGCCTCCTGCGTGTTCGACTACCGCTACACCGGTTGACGGGATGCCGCGCACGTAGACGGGAACCGCGCCGGCGGGCTGGGAGTGACGACCTCGCGCAAGCCCGCGGTCCCGCAACGGCGCCTGAAGTTGCTCCGCTTGGAGGCCGTCGAGCAGATCCCCAAGCTGCCGGTGTGATACGATCAGGCGCAGATTCGACAACAAGTTGGATAACGAGGGATGAACTGGTTGCAGTCACACTACAATCTCATTTGCCACGGTCGCTGCGATATCGACGTCTTCTGCAGCAAGTCAGGAACCAGCCGCTTCCCCAAGGTCAGGCTGTTCGAGGGTACGGCCCCTCCGTTGGTTCAACACTACAGCGCTGATTTGTCAAGACTGGCTGATCTTCCGACACTGGTTGTCGCTGAGGCACGTCCGAACGGAGACGCTCAGACTCCGGCGTTCTTGAGCCGCCTTGACCGTGTATACGAATGGGGCAACGACATCGCCTTTGATTTTCGCCATTTATTTTGCCATGTGAGATCCGAGGATATCTTCGGCTTGGAGGGTCTCCATTTCGATCCTTGGGAGCATTCGCGCACGCATTGGGCTGTCAAAGAGGGCGATCTGCTCAAGCAACTGTTCGGTTACATCGATGTCACGTTCGATAAGCTTCGTCCAAGGTTCTTTACTGTCACCGAATGGCCCCTTCCTTTTCTGGGACACGTGGCCGTGATGATGCCGTTCAGCCAAGAGTTCAATGAGGTACATGAAACAATCAAGGCTGCTTGTACTGATCTGGGCGTTACGACCCGTCGCGTCGACGAGATCTATGGCCCCAGGAAGATCATGGATGACATTTTTTCGACCATAGCCCAGAGCCAAGCCGTGGTGAGCGACCTCACGGGGCGGAATCCCAACGTACTCTACGAAACCGGTCTTGCGCACGCCTTGGATCGCGATGTCGTGGCTATAGTGCAGAACGATGAAGACGTGCCCTTCGACTTGAAGCACATTCGTTTCGTCAAGTACGTGCAGAATACCGAGGGGTTGGGCAAACTGAGGTCGGAATTGCGACGATCGCTACAGGAGGTCCTACAACGGCAGCGCCGGTGAGGGGTCCGTCGCGTGACCGACTTGCCGACGGGTTCGCCGCATTTCGGTGGCGCTGAGAGCGGTGGTTTTCGTTCCCGTGTCGAACGACCGGAAGCAAAACTGACTAACGAACATGGGCAGGCTGGGTACTCATCAGGCGCTCGTATCCAGCTCGCCAGTGATGGCCGTGTCCCGCCGTGTAGTCGTGATCGACGCTGAGGACCATCTTGCTGGCGTGTTCGAGACTGCGACGCCAACTGGGGAAATGTCCGGCTCCGAGCCACCCGATCGCGAGCAGATCGATGCGTTCTTCGTCGGACAGGTCGCCGACCAAGCCCACGAGCCGCAGGTTGGCGGGAGAATCCAGGAAGGGGCCGCCGTCTTCATCTGTCAGGATCTTCAGGTTCCCCGACTTGGGTATGGCATCGACGACGAACTGCTCGGTTGCGGCATACGTCTCGTAGGCGGCGACCAGTTCATCGATTTTCTCGCGGCCGATGATCACGGCCGTTGCAGCGGCCTCGATACGGTCCGCGGTCGCCGGGTCTCCGAGATGCCACACGTCGGGGATGCGCCCAGGGAGCTTGGTCAGCTTGGTCGCGAATCGCCGATCGGCGGTGATCAAGGCCGAAGCCGTCGCCTCGGCGCACGCCAAGTAGAGACAGTCGTAAACCGGATGATCGATCTCCACCGCGATCTCCGCGGCGCGGTCGATGAACTCGTCGCCACGGTGGAGCGTGACGACATCGGGAAGGTTGGCCAGTTCGTCGAAGTACGATTGCGGGTCCGCGATTTCACGTCGACGGACCTTCTTCCAGATGGTGTTGGCGAACTCGGCGAGCAAGATGTCGGGAGCGTGCAGGTGGATCCGATGGGCGAGCAACCCGCGAGCTTCTTCGAACCCCTCCTCCTTCACGAACCACTTGATGACGACGCTGGCGTCGACCGTCAGCGTCATCGGTCGCGATCCGTCCGCAGGAGGGCGGCACTGTCCGTTTGGGAGGTGCCGCCGGTCGCAGATGCCAGATCGCGCGTTCGCTCCCGAAACCCGGCGATACGGCGTCGCCGATCTGCTCGCTCGGTCAACATGTGCCGAATCTCGCCTTCCAGCGAGCGCTCGTTTTCGCGGGCCTGCGCCTTGAGGCGCTCGATCACACGATCGTCGAGATTTCGAATGGTCAGTGTGCCCATTCCTGAGATCCCCCCCCTGGATGCAAATCGCTGTCGTTATGCTAGCACCATGGGCGGTCCTTGGACAACCGAGCCCGTCGCGAAGATGAGAGGGGTTGGGACGTGATCGAGCCACACGGGTCGACTGGAACGGCAACGCGGGGCTGGCGCGACGAGATCCTGCGCGAGTTCACGCCCGGCGTCGCGCGTCTCACCGTCGTGGACGATCCCGACGGCCTGCTCGCGGAGGCGGGCATCGTCGAGGCGCTCCGGGCTCGCGGCTTCGAGGTGGTCTCGCTGGACGACCGCATCGCGTTCCGCTTCTTCTACGAGTCGGGCTTCCGATCGCGCCGTGACCGCGGCGACCTCGCGGACGTGGTCGCCACGTTCACCACCGGAGAAGCGCACGAGCACGCGGTTCCCTACGACGCATGGCGGGCGGGCCGCAAGTTGTCGTTCAGTCTCGGCGGTCTGTTCCCCAGGCTGAGCTGGCCGGTCGTCAACGCGTTGGACCGAAGCGATCTCGACACGCTGCATGCGGCCCAGACCCAGGAGCCACCGGCGCGGCCGCTCGGCGAGTCGAGGACCCGGAGGTTCGTGCTCCGGCACGTGTTCGGGATCGCGCCCGAGACGATCAAGCAGGCGTCGGACCTGCTCCGCGTCCTGCTGCGCCTCCACTACCGCCGACTGCGGTTGCCGTGCCACCTGGAGCGCCATCTGGTCGGGGCGCTTCGGCGGAACCCCCTGTTCAAGCCGTGGCCCCTGGCGCAGATCGTTCCCGACCGCGACGCGTTCTTCGCGTTCCTGCAGGAACGGTGGCCGATCCTTCTGAACCGCCTGACATCCGGGGCGGCCGCGGTGCGCGAGACGCCGCCGGGCTACGCGCCGACGTTCTCCGGCCCGGCCGAGTTGCCGTTCGACCATCCCGACGTGCGGGTCTACGTCGACAACCTCTTTCTGGAAGGCGCGCTGCGGCCTGTGGCGCACCCGCGCGGGCGGGAGGTCGCCGAGCCGTGGGCGCGAGTCGGCGTCGCGATCGACCCGCGGGCCGACCGGCGGCGCCGGCTCGGCGGGCTGCTGAAGTCGGTCGAGGCGTCGCTGCCCGACGACGGGGCGCGGCACTACGACTGGCTGGCCTTCGCGCCGCGGTGGGCGCAGGTGAACGCGCTGGTCTTCGACGCCGACGCGGAGCCTGCCGGCGAAGACGCACGGGCACGGTACGAGCGCATCCGTGACCGCATCGACGAGCGGTTCACCGCTTGGATTCTCCGGCGCTTCGAGGCGTTGCACAATCTGCCACCCTCGACACCGGTGATGATTCACCACGTTCCCCGAGCGCTCGCCCGGCGCGTGCACGGGTCGGCGGACCGCAAGGTTGCGCTGGTCGTGATGGACGGCCTCGCCCTCGACCAGTGGGTGGTGGTTCGCGCGACGCTCGCGGACCAGCGCCCCGGGTTGCGGTTTCGCGACGACAGCCTGTTCGCCTGGATCCCCACGCTGACCACGGTCTCGCGACAGGCCTGTTTCGCGGGGCGGCTGCCACGGTACTTCCCGACCAGCATCGACTCGACCGGCCGGGAGCCGGCGGCGTGGAAGCGGTTCTGGGGAGACGAGGGACTGGACGCGGCACGCGTGGTCTACGCGAAGAACCTGCGCGAGTCATCGGACCTGGAGACGGTCGACGAGCTCGTGTCGCGCCCCAGGGTGCGCGTGGCGGGGCTGGTGATCGACGCGGTGGATCGGATCATGCATGGCATGAAGCTCGGAAGCGCCGGGATGCACAATCAGGTCCGCCAGTGGACACGCGGGGGCATGCTGGCCTCGCTGCTCGACACCCTCTTCGACCGCGGATTCCAGGTCTTCCTGACCTCGGACCACGGGAACGTCGAGACCACCGGGTGCGGCGCGCCCAAGGAGGGCTCGGTCGCGGACCTGCCCGGCCGGCGCGTGCGCGTCTTCTCCGACCCGGGTCTGCGGGCACGCGTCGCGAAGCGGTTTCCCGGCGCGCTGGAGTGGCCCGCGAGCGGACTGCCCGAAGACTACCTGGCCCTGCTGGCCCCCGCGCGCCGGTCGTTCGTGCGCGAGTCGGAGCGGCCGGTGGCCCACGGGGGCGTCACGCTGGAGGAAGTCGTGGTTCCCTTCGTCGCCATCGAGCGGTCCGGGTCGACCAGCGTGGCGGCAGCCGACGGCCCGGAGGAAGTCGTCGAGCCCTCGCTCGAGGTCGGGGGGAAGTGATGCCTGCCGGGACGCCCCGCATCATCGGGTTCGACCGGAAGATCAGCCTGCGCTGGCTGGACGCGACGGCCGAGTGGACCGCGCAGGGGCTCGCCGCGCCTGCGATCCGGGGGCAGCTCGAACGACTTCTCGACGGGCAGGTCGCCGGCGAAGGTTCCCACAGCGCGCGCGGGAAGACGATGACAGTGCTGCTGCACGTCTGGACGGCCGTGCCCGACGCGGTCGCGCCGCTCCGCGACGACGGGCTCGCCCTGCTGCGCGGCCGCGGCGGGCGCGACCGGCTGCCGCTTCACTGGGGCATGTGCCTGGCGACCTATCCGTTCTTCCGCGACGTGGCGGCGGCCACCGGGCGGCTCCTGGCCTTGCAGGGGTCGGCGGCCCTGTCTCAGATCGTCCGGCGCATGGCCGAGTCGTGGGGCGAGCGGACCACGGCCACGCGCGCCGTGCAGCGCATCGTCCGCTCCTTCGTCGAGTGGGGGGTTCTGGTGGAGACCGGCGACCGGGGAACCTACGCGCCCTCGGCCAAGATTCCCGTCGCCGGGGTCGGCCCATGGCTGCTCGAGGCCGGCCTTGTGAGCAGCGGCCGGCGGGAGTATCCCTTCCGCGCCCTCGCCGCCGGCGCCGCCTTCTATCCGTTCGACATGGCCCTGTCCGGACAGGACGTCAGCAGCAACCCCCGGCTGGAGATCTGCCGGCAGGGACTCGACGAGGACGTGGTGATGCTGAACCGGTAGGTTCCCGCCGGGCGGCCCCGGCCGGGTCTCGGTTCGGCGGCAACGAACCTCACCGGTCCGGCATGGCCCTCAGGAGGAATCGAACAGCGAAACCGTGAACGCAGTGTCCCCGTGCGCCGGGCTGTAGATCGTGCCCTTGGCGATGAGACCGGACGGGCTATCATGGTTGTCGCGATCGCCGGGACAAAGGGAGAAGCACCCACGTGTGCACCACGCAACCCGTCGCCAACTTCACCTGCGAGGACTACCGCACCACGCCGGCAGATGAGCGCTACGAGCTGCTGGACGGCGATCTGATCATGGTTCCCGCCCCGAATCTGACGCACCAGAAGGTGCAGTCCCGCCTGGGCCGCAGGCTCGGCCAGTTCATCGAGGAACGCGCCCTGGGCGAGCTCTTCTTCGCCCCCTGCGATGTGGTACTGGCCGACACCGACGTCGTGCAGCCGGACCTGCTGTTCGTGTCGCGCGACCGCGAGCACCTGCTGAGCGGCGGCGACAACGTGCGCGGTGCGCCCGATCTGGTCGTAGAGATTCTCTCCCCCGCAACCGCCGAGCGGGACCGGGGCTACAAGCGGGCCCTCTACGAGAGACACGGCGTGGCGGAGTACTGGCTGGTCGATCCGGCAGAGGAGACCGTCTCCATCCACCGCCAGCGCGGCGGTGAGCTCACCCTCACCCACACCTTCGGTCGAGGAGAGACGCTGCACTCGCCGCTGCTCGCCGGCCTGAAGGTCGACCTCGACGACGTCTTCTCGTCTTGAGAGCGAGCGGCAGTCGCGCGACATGGTCACTGACCATGTCGGGGGCGGGTCATCGACACGCTGGATCGCACGTACCTCCTACGCGGACAACGTCGCCGTCAACGACGGCCAGACCCAGCCGGTGCGCTTCGCGTTGAACGAGCCGGTCCGGCTGACGGACTCGTTCGGGGCGAGCGCCACCGTGTGGTTCCGCGAGATGGCGGGCGCCTCGTGCGTGTTCGACTACCGCTACATCGAGTGATGTGGAATCGACGGCGGACCGCGTGGCGGGGCTGGTGGCGGACCTCACCGAGCCGGCATGGCTCTCAGGAGGAAGTGGTCGAACAGCGGAACCGTGAACGCAGTGTCCCCGTGAGCCGGGCTGTAGATCATGCCCTTGGCGATCAGACCGGATCGGCGCGGAGCGACCGACTCGACCTTGACCCCGAGCGCGGCCGCGATGTCGCCGGAGCGGTGGCGACCGGGTCCGAGAACCGCCATCGCGCGGAGGTAGTCCTTTTCCTTGGGAGTCAACCGGTCGAACCGGACGCGGAAGAAGTCGCGGTCGAGCGTATCGATGACGCTCGATCGGGCCGCGTTGACATCGTCGTCGGTAATGGGGTTCGCCGGCGCCGCGTTCCAGACGTGATAGCCCCACTCCTGCAGGAAGTAGGGGTAGCCGCCGGATTCCGTCACGACACGGTCCACCGCGGCAGAGGTCAGCTCGACGCCGAGCTCGTTGGCCGGAACGGCGATGGCGGCGGCGGCTTCCTCCGGCGGCAGCGAACTCACGGGAGGGAACTCGAAGAGGCGCTCGGCGTAAGACCGGGCGGCGCCGACCAGAGCCGGCAGCTGAGGCAGTCCGGCGCCGGTGAGGAGGACCGGCAGGCCGAGCTGCGTCGTCCGGTGGATGGCCGTGACGAGAGCCGCGAGCTCGTCGCCGGACAGGTACTGGACCTCGTCGACCGCCACCATCAGCCCGGAATCGCAAGCGCCCGCGGCCTCGCCGGCCGCAACGAGGAGATCGGTCAGGTCCTCCGCCAGCAGCCCCGAATCGGCCCGGCCGGCAAGGGCATCCACGCCGATCGCGATCGATGCCCCGCCCGGCAGCTTGAGCGTGAACGACTTGAGCACGCCCAGCGCGGTGGTGACCGCCCGGCTGACGCGGCCGTTCCACTCGAGCAGGATCCTCCGCAGCCGAACCGCCAGCAGCGTGCGGAAGTCCCCGTTCTCGGGCGCCTCAATGAACCCGACCTTCACTCCCTCGGCTTCCGCGGTCTCGGCGAATCGGTTCAGCAGGACCGTCTTGCCGACGCCTCGCAGGCCGACGAGCATGCAGCTCTTGCCGGACCTGCCGGTCAACGTCCGCCGCAGGGTCACGCCGAACCCGTCGATCAGCTCGTCGCGACCGATCAAGGCGGGCGGGCGCGTGCCTGCTCCCGGCTGGTACGGGTTCTGGAGACGGTCCATGATTGACAAATCTTATCGTGTCTTATCTCCTTACGGAGCAATTCTATGCTTCAGCATAAGATCGCAACCGCACACGCCAAGCTGGTCGCGAACGGTCGCGGTCGTGCGCCGACCACCCTTCCGGACCCGGACGTGCCGTGGGGTATGCTACACGCAGATTCCAGAGCGTCCGATGGCGGTAGCCCGCCACACAAGGACAGGAGTACATCGTCTTGGTTGATCTCTGCCACACACGCATCGAGGGCCCTGCCGCCCCCGCACCGCCCTCCCGGCGCCGCTTCCTCGGCCGGACCGCCGCCGCGCTCGCCGCGGCGCCCTTCGTCCGGCCGCTGGCCGTGCTGGGGCAGCCGGCGGTGCGGCCGGCGCCGGGCATGCCGGCGCCGCACTTCGTGCCCGCCAACGGCATCCGGATGGCGGTGTACGAACGGGGTGAGGGTCTGCCGGTCGTGTTCGTGCACGGCTTTCCCGAGCTCGCCTACTCGTGGCGCAACCAGCTCCGCTCGTATCCCGCCGCGGGCCTGCGCGCCATCGCGCCGGACATGCGCGGCTACGGGCTGACCGACCGTCCCGCGGACGTCGCGGGATACGCAATCCCGAACCTCTGCGCGGACCTCGTCGGGCTGCTCGACGCGCTCGACATCGAGCGGGCGATCTTCTGCGGGCACGACTGGGGCGGAGCGGCGGTCTGGGCGATGCCACGGCTCTACCCCGACCGCGTCCTCGGGGTCATCGGCGTGAACACGCCCGCGTCCGGCGGTCCGCCGCCGAGCGAGCCGCCCGAGGAGCCGCTGATCGTCTTCACCGAGAACTACTACGCCGCGACGTTCCGCGAGCCGGGCCGCGCCGAGGCGGTCTTCTCGCGCGACGTGCGGCAGGCGCTCGAGATGATCTTCCGGCGGGGCTGGTACTGGGACGTCGAGAACATGCGCCGGTACCCGCCCGACTCGGCCGAGAAGACGATGGACATGCTGCGGATGATCGAGGAGGGCAACTACCAGGGCGAGCTGATCATGCCCGCCGACGTCCTCGACTACTGGGTGGAGACGTTCGAGGCGACCGGGTTCACCGGGGGCTTCAGCTACTACCGGGCGAACATGGGCGGCGGCGGCGCCCCGCGGCCGTCGGGCGACATCGAGGCGCCGTGCCTCTACGTCGGGGCCGAGAACGACACGATCCTGCGCCCGTCCTCGTCCGACGGCATGCCGTCGTTCATCCCCGACCTCGAGCGCCACGTCATCGCCGACTGCGGCCACTGGACGCAGCAGGAGAAGCCCGAGGAGTTCGACCGGGTCACGCTGGACTGGATCCGCCGGAAGTTCCAGGACGCGTGACGGGCCGCAACGCTCGGGCCGGCAGGCGCCAGCGCTTCGCGCAGACTGGCCGCGCGCCGCCGCACGGTCGGCCCGGCGCCGGGCCGCGGCCGTCGAGCGCGCGGTGACGGCCGCGCTCGAGCGTCATGTCGTCCGGCTCGACCACAACACGTCCTTCTCCGGCGGCCTTCGACCCGGCACGCGTGCCCTGGAGACGCGGTTCATGCCGTCTCGGCGAGCCGGGCGATGAACCGGCGGTGTTCGGCGGAGTCGATGCCCTCTTGCAGTTCCTCGAGGGCGCCGGTGAGCTCTCCGGTCAGCAGTGCACCGGCGGGGTGCGCAGACCGTGACCTCGCACCGCACCCGGCTTCGTCGCTTCAGCCGCTCGCGGTAGCTGCGCGTCGCTCGGCTCTGGCTGCTGGGTACCTGCGCCTCCGTTGCCGATCACAATACCGGATGTCACCGGCCGGGAGTCCGTTCGCAGCACCGGCCCGGACAGGGCGGCCCAGGCGCCGCCCCGCCAGTTCCCGTACCCGATCGCGCCAGGATCGATGCTGCCCTCGACGAAGTTCTCTTTGGTGCCAGGACGTTCAGGTGCCCTACCGCGGAAACGCCACCAGGCCCGGCTCCACCCCGTCCGGGAGCGGGGTCCGCGCGGTGTTCATCACCATCGCCAGCATCTGGTAGTAGCCCATGATGCCGATGGCGTCGATGACGCCCTTCTCGCCCAGGTGCGACGCCATCCGCGCATAGGTGGGATCGCTGACGCCGTGGTTGCGCAGCAGCTCCATGCAGAAGTCGTAGACGGCGGCCTCGTCGTCCGCGAGGTCCGTCGGGCGGCGTCCGTCGGCCACCGCCTCGATGATGGACGCATCCAGGCCCTCGCGCTCGGCGATCGACGCGTGCGCGTACCACTCGTAGTTCTGCGTCCAGTGGCGCGCCGTCAGCAGGATGACGAACTCGCTGAGGCGCGGCGGCAGGGCGCTCCGGAAGCGGACGTAGTCGCCGACGTTCCGAGCCCGGTTCATCATCTCGGGGCTCCGGAGCAGTACCATGAACGGCCCGCCGACGCGGTCCGTGTTCCGCGCCTCCTTGAACACCTCCACGGCGGCTCTCTGCTCCGGGGTCAACTGAGCCTCCGTCAACGGAGGCATGCGGTCCTGGGCGGTCGCCGGCATGGCGTGCGCCAAAGCCAGCAGTACGGTGATGACGAGTGCGCTGGCTGCGACGCCGCGCGGCTGCGATCGATTCTGAATGTGCATGGCTGTGTCCTCATTCCTCCACCCCGACCCGCGAGGCGGCCGCTGGTTGGCACCCGGCGCGGTCTGCGGCCGGATGACCCAATTCCACCACATGATCGGCGGCAGTGACCAACAGCACCGGCAGACAGCCGAATCGCCAACCGACGAGCGGCAGGGTTCCCTGCGATCGCCGGTCGCGTTCATGCCCGCGGGTGACCGCCCAACGATCGCCAACCGACGAGCGGCAGGGTCCTTGCAATAAGCGGCAGGGTCCTTGCATAGATGATGGGCGCCAACCACCACCGGAGTCCTGCCTGCGGTCTCCTGGCGCCCGTGGCGGCAAACCGAGACCCGGTCCAGAGATGGCATCGCCCGATGTCGCTGAGCTTCCATCCGGATCCAGGCACGCTGCTGATGTGCGATTTTCGTCGAGGCTTCAAGATCCCGGAGATGACCAAGGTGCGACCGGTTGTGGTCATTTCGCCGAGACACCGGAGATCGCCAGGGCTGTGCATCATCGTGCCGTTGAGCACCAGGGCTCCGAATCCGATGGAGCCGTTCCATCATCTGATGGACCCCCGCTCGGTGCCCGTTGAGCTCGCCACGAAACAATCCTGGGCGAAGTGCGACATGCTGTACACCGTCTCTCTGAAACGCCTCGACCGGGTGAGGGTCAAGGGCCGGTACCGTGTTCCGCTACGGGTGCTGGAGGCAGATCTCGACGGAATCCGCCAAGGAGTGTTGAGCGCCCTGGGCTTGACGTGGCCGCGCCGATGACCCCAAGATGTACAGCGTTCCCGATAAATCGGGCTTGCGAGACTACCCACTCGGGGGTAGCAGTCCCCAGCCGGCGAGACAAGCTGCTGGGGGCACTGATCGGAAGGGCTCTGCAACCGCAAGGAGGCAGAGCCCTCGTCTTGCCTGCCCGCGAGGATCACGTTGGTGTCGAGCAGGAACATCAGAGATCGCGCCAGCCGTCCTACTTGCCGCTGAACACCCTGCCCCGTCGCGCGGCCCGGGCGCGTTCAGGCGTTCGACGGGTCCGCGAGCCACCGCTCGACGTGGCGCGCGAACTCTTCGAAGTCGTCGAGATGCTCGGCGAGAATGGTGGCGACGAGGTCGAGGTCGACTTCCAGGTATCCGTGCACGAGCACGTTCCGAAAGCCGGCCACCGCCCGGAAGCGCTCTCCGAAGGCCGGCGGCAGCACGTTCGCCCGGATCAGGCAGTCGATGGACGAACCGTAGGTCTCGGGGTCGAAGCCGGCGGCGGAGCCGATGTGGCTCGCGATGTCGAGGGCGTTCTGCGCGCAGAGCTGCAGGCCGCGCTCGACCGCCCAACGGCGGTCGGAGTCGGCGCGCAGCGCCCGCGGCGACGTACCGGCGTGCGGGCGCAAGCCGCCGACCGTCGCGCGCAGCGCGATGAGATGCCGATCCAGCACGCGGCGGTCGGCGCGGCCGGGAGTCACGGCCGGTGCTCGTACCCGGGATCCGCGGCAGAGCGCCGCGCCGCGTCCATCTTGTCGAGCTGCGGCAGGAAATCGAAGTAGCGCGAGAGCGCCTGACCGGCGCGGGTGGTCGTCGCGCGCAGATCGCGCGAGAGGACCCGCACGCCGTCGCGCAGCACGCGGTGGTACAGCAGGATCGGCGCCCGGTTGAGCACGACGACGTCGACGTCGTTGGTCCCGAGCGCGGTCATGAGCGCGGTCGCGAGCTCTGCCCGGTAGCCCCAGGCGCCTTCGCGGGCGCGCCCCTCGTCGACGTAGACGGCGACGTCGACGTCGCTGTCGGGCCGCGCCTGCCCGCGGGCGCGCGATCCGAAGACGTACGCCTCGAGAACCTCCTCGCGCGCGGCCAGCGCGCCGGCCACGCGCGCGAGGAGCTGTCGATCCGCGGTCTCCCGTTCCATCCCGTATCCCGGACGGTCGGCCTCAGGACGACCCCGCGGCCCCGGCTCGCCGAGCGATCCACTGCTCGAACCACCGGGACCGCGCAGTCGGTTCGCAGGCGGGGTCTACAGCCCGCGGATGAGCACGTTGCGGAACTTCACGACGCCCGCGCCGTACTGCAGGGCGATGGGCCCTTCGGCGAACTGCGAGTCCTCGATGTCGACCATCTGCTCGCCGTTCAGCCACACCCGCAGCCGGGGCCCCTCGGCGACGATCTCGTAGGTGTTCCAGCGGCCGGGGCTGTCGACGTGGCTGGCCGGCGCGGCGAGGTGGACGATGCCGCCGGTGCGGTAGGTCTGGTCGGCGCGCGTGTCGTAGATGTTGACCTCGTACGAGTTGCGGTCGTTGACGCTCATGGCGTCGGCGCAGCGGATGAAGATGCCGCTGTTCGCGGGCTCGTCCACCCAGTACTGGACCAGCATCTCGAAGTCGCCGTAGGACTCGGGGGTCACGAGGAATCCGGAGCCGCTGTCGGCCTGCACGGCGCCGTCGGCGAGCTCCCAGTTGGCGTCGCCGATCGGGTTCCAGCCGTCGAGGGTCGAGCCGTCGAGCAGGGTCGTCCAGCCGGCGTCCTGGGCCGGGGCCGCGGCGGGGGCGAGCGCGAGGGCGGCGGCGGTGAAGAGGGCGAGGGTGAAAGTGGTGGTGCGTCTCATTGCATGGTCTCCCTGTTGACGTTGGTGGCGGCCCGCGGCGGGACACGCCGGTTGCTCCGTTCTCGAGCCGGACGGCCTGGTCCGACAATCGTCGCCGAACGGCTCCCGTCGCCGCCCGGACGACCCTTCGGGGCTGCCCCTCCACGGCGCAGCCCGCTACGGCCGGGGCAGTGCGAACGCGGTCGGCACGGGCGCCTCCCGCGCCCCACCGTGAGGGCGATGTACTGCCGCCCGTCGTGCAGGCAATTCATGGCGTGCCGATGGCCCCGCCCGGCAAGTCCGGCGAGACCACCAGCTACTGCCCGGATTCCGTCAACTCTTCCTGGCGCGCGCCGGACAGCAGGTTCTGCATGCCGTAGTTGCCCTCGTGACAGGCATACTCGAACATTGCGGACCCGCGCTTCATCGGCACCGCCGCCGTGAACGGCCGGGTGAACGTGGCCGGGTCGTCGACGGTGAACTCGTAGAGCAGCGTCTCCTCGTCGACGCGGCTGAACCGCTCGATCAGGTGCAGCGTCTCGCCCGAGCCGATGGCCAACCGGGTGGACGGGCTGAAGCTGGCGGTGTTGGCGGTGAAGTTGGTGGTCTCGACGACGAGGGTGTCGCCCTCCCAGCGCCCGCGCGAGCTGCCCAGCCACTGGCGCAGGTCGCCGGGGAGCGGCGCGCGCCCGTCGAGGGGCACGATGCGCGAGTCGTGCACCATCTCGTTCAGGATGACGACGTGGTCCGCGGTCTGGAAGATCTGGATGTTCTGGTTGTAGCCGCCGGGAACGATGGGCGGCCCGGTGTTGAACCCGAGCAGGCACCGCTCGGCGACCCCGCGGTCCTCGGGACCGTCGGCGCCGATGCCGCCCACGCGGATCCGCACCGGCCACGCCGGCTCGGCCTCGTCGCCCTGCCGTTCCACGCCCGGCCGCGTCTCCGGCAGCCGGCCGTCGGGGGGATCGACGATGAGCGACGTCCGGCGGTCGTCGACGACCCCGGCCCCCCGGTCGAACCAGAAGTTGTTGTAGCCGCCCACGTTGCCGCCCACCGGCAACGGCTCGGTGCGGATCTCGCTCGGCCGGTCCGCATCGGCCGCACGCTGCACCGCCGCGGCCTCGAGCTCGGCCGCCTCTTCCGCCGTCAGCTCGGCTTGATCCGCCCGGTCCTCGGGGCGCTGCAACGGGGTCAGGGTTCGGAAGTCCCAGACCCCCTGCAGGTCCGGAGTGCCGTCGGGCAGGCGGGGCACGTCGGACGCCGGCTGGGCGCCGGCGGGGACGGACAGGACCACGGCCAGCGCGGTCAGCGCCAGCACGGCGGCGAAAGATCGTCTCTGCATCTCCTACACTCCTGACTGCCTCTCACGACTGGCGAGCGCTGCCGGACATCGCGCCACCAAGGCGCTCCGCCGAGCCGCGCATCCTCGATTCGGCGCCCGGCGGCTCCCCTCACTGGCCGAGCAGCCCGCCGGGAATCGGTGCCGCGGCGTGGATTCCTGCGGCGCAGATTCCCGCGGCGGGGTGCGGACGCGGAGCAGCAGCCATCGCTACTGCTACTGCTGCCCCGATGACGCCAGCTCTTCCGTGCGGGCGCCCGAAAGCAGGTTCTGCATGCCGTAGTTGCCCTCGTGGCAGGCGTACTCGAACATCGCGGACCCGCGCTTCATCGGCAGCGCCGCCGTGAACGGCCGGGTGAAGGTGGCCGGATCGTCCACGGTGTACTCGTAGAGCAGCGTGCCGTCGTCGATGCGGCTGAACCGCTCGACGAGGTGCAGCGTCTCGCCCGAACCGATGGCCCCCACGACGGACGGATTGAAGCTGGCGGTGTTGGCGGTGAAGTTGGTGGTCTCGACGACGAGGGTGTCGCCCTCCCAGCGCCCGCGCGAGCTGCCCAGCCACTGGCGCAGGTCGCCGGGGAGCGGCGCGCGCCCATCGAGGGGCACGATGCGCGAGTCGTGCACCATCTCGTTCAGGATGACCACGTGGTCCGCGGTCTGGAAGATCTGGATGTTCTGGTTGTAGCCGCCGGGCACGATGGGCGGCCCGGTGTTGAAGCCGAGCAGGCACCGCTCGGCGAGGCCCCGGTCCTCGGGACCGTCGGTGCCGATGCCGCCGACGCGGAACCGGACCGGCCGGGTGGGCTCGGCGCCGGGGCCGGGACCCTGCCGGTCCACGCCCGGTTGCGCCGCCGGCACCCGGCCGTCGGGCGGATCGACGATGAGCGCGGTCCGGCGGTCGTCGACGACCCCCGCCCCCCGGTCGAACCAGAAGTTGTTGTAGGCGCCCACGTCGCCGCCCGCCGGCAGCGGCTCGGTGCGGACCTCGCTCGGCCGGTCCGCATCGGCCGCACGCTGCACCGCCGCGGCCTCGAGCTCGGCCGCCTCTTCCGCCGTCAGCTCCGCCTGGTCCGCCCGGTCCTCGGGGCGCTGCAACGGGGTCAGGGTCCGGAAGTCCCAGACCCCCTGCAGGTCGGGGGTGCCGTCCGGCAGGCGGGGCACGCCGGACGCCGGCTGGGCGCCGGCGGGAACGGACAGGACCACGGCCAGCGCGGTCAGCACCAGCACGGCGCCGAAAGATCGTTTCTTCATTTCATACACTCCTGATTGCCTCTCGCGGACCCGAAAAGCCGCCGGGCCAGTGCTTCCCCGCTTGAATGACCGCACCTGGGCGATGCCGCGACCAACCCGGAAATCGTCTATTGCGACTCCGCCGGCCCAACCAACCCGTGATCGGTTGGCACCGTCTCACGGCGCAAACTCCCAGCTGCCGAAACTCCCCCGAAACTCGCGCGTTCGAACCCGCTCCGCCCGAATCGGCGTTCCTCAGTCCGGCGCGACGCACGCGAAGTTCGCGGCGTCGTCGATGCTGCCGCTGCCGGTGTACCGCGACACCTGCGGGTAGGGGCACAGCGGCCGCGTGCGCGTCACCTCGCCGTCGACCACCTTCGACGCGACCATCCGATCCGGCGCCACGCCGTCCTCGACCCATCGCTCGAGCGCGGTCACCGCGTCGAACCGATCGGGCCCCGGACCGCCGCGGCAGTGGGCGACGCCGGGCGCCATGAACAGCCGGTAGAAGTCGGCCGTCGCATCCAGGCCACCCTGCTCGGCGACGACGCTCTCGTAGTACTCGACCGCGTACGAGCCGGGGATCAGCGCGTCGGCCCAACCGTGATAGCCGATCAGCTTGCCCCCGCGGGCCTGGAACGCCGAGAGATCGGGGTCGACGGCGTTCAGGGCCGAGCCGAGCGTGTCGTCGGCGCCCGCCCCGAGCGGCCGGGTGTTGGCGAGCACCCAGTCGTCGTCGAAATCGAACTGCGTGAGGTCGTGGTCGGGATCCTCGAACACGCTGTAGCGCATGAAGTCTGCGGTGCTGCCGCCCGGCCGGGCGATCCCGGACCAGTAGCGCCCCCAGCCGCCCCGGCCGTCGGGCGCCTCGAACCACTCGCTGCCCAGGGGATAGCCGGGGAACAACTGCTCGCCGGTGCTCGGACGGACCGGCCCCCCGTAGATCGCGCGCGCTGCCGCGACCTGCCCCGCGGTCAGGCAGTCGGCGCCGTCCGCGCCGGCGCACTCGAGCACGCCGGGGTCGAAGTCGCAGGCCCGGGGGTCGTCGATCAGTCCGTCCTCGAGCCCGTCGATGGCATCGCAGGCTTCGAGCACGGCGGCGCCGAGCAGCGGCAGCTTCTCGCGCGGCAGGTCCTGCGCCGGGTCCTTCGTGGTGGCGAGCCCCGCCCACAGCTCGCCGGTCATCAGACCGATCCAGTAGTTGGCGGGGGCCCCGGCGACGATGCCGTCGTAGTCGTCGGGATACCGCTGCGCCTCCATCAGCGCGTGGTGGCCGCCCTGCGAGCAGCCGACGAAGTACGCGTAGTCGGCCTCGCGGCCGTAGTACGCGCCGGTCACCGCCTTGCCCGCCACCGTCGCCTCGTGCTGCGCCCGGTAGCCGAAGTCGACGAGCCGGACGGGATGCCCCAGCGACCAGCTCCCGTCGAAGCCGCTGTCGCTGGTGTGGCCGTTGTCGGTGGCCACCGCCGCGTAGCCGTTCCGCACCGCCGCCGCGAGCTGCGGATAGCGGATGGCCCCGGCCGAGCCGCCGGACCCGATGCCCTGGAACCGTCCGTTCCAGGCGTCGGCAGCGGGCAGCCACACCTCGAACCGGATCTCCGAACCCGCTTCCGGGCGCGACGTCCCCGCGACCCGGCAGAACGACACGTCGTCGACGGTATAGCCGCGCGACGAGAAGGTCTCGGGCGGGGTGAACGGCGGCGCGACCGCCTCGGCGACGGTGATCGTGGTGTAGGGAAGGCCGAGCTGCGCCTCGGCGATGCGGGCGCACACGCCGGCGGCCTGGATCGGCCGGGCGGCGGACGCCCCGCCGGATGCGCCGGGGACGGCCATGCCGCCGAGAACGGCGGCGGCCCCCGCCGTCAGCAACGCGGGCAGGAATCGGGTGGTCATGAGCCCTCAAGGATACCGCACGCAAGGTCTACTGCGGGTCCCCGTGGCCGGCGCCCTCGCCGCTCATCTCCTCGATGACGGTGATCAGCGTCGAGAGATCGTCGCGGCCCCGGTCCCGTCCCATCAGGGCGTTGATCGACTGCATGGTCAGGGCGCCCGCGGGGAGGGCGGCGCCGCGGTCGTGGGCGAGCCGGAGGGCGATGTCGAGGTCCTTGTGATACAGCCGCGACTCGATGCCGGCGGCGAAGTCGCGCGAGGCCATGCGGGCGCCGAACACGTCCAGCACCCGGCTCGAGGCCATCCCGCCCATCATCACCTGGCGTACCCGCTCGACGTCGAGCCCGCACCGGCCGGCCAGAGCCAGCGCCTCGGCCGCGCCCTGGGCGGTCACCAGGAGCGCCAACTGGTGACACGCCTTGGTGGTCTGGCCGGTGCCGGACTCGCCGAGATGGATGACGGTCGGCCCCAGCCGCGCGAACAGCGGTCTCGCCCGCTCGACCGCCTCGGCCGGCCCCCCCACCATCATGGTCAGGGTCGCGTCGCGGGCGCCCTGCGGCCCGCCGGACACCGGCGCGTCCAGCATGTCCACCCCCTCGGCGGCCAGCCCCTCGGCAATGGCCCGGGTCGCGGCGGGGTCGATGGTGCTCATGTCGATGACGAGCGTCCCGCGGCGGGCGCCGTGGATGACGCCGTCGGGGCCCAGCACCACCTGCTCTACGTCGCGGGTGCCGGTGACCATGGTGAAGACCACCTCGCTCCGCTCGGCCACCGCGGCGGGGGTGGCGCAGACGGCGGCGCCCGCATCGGCAAGGGGTCGGGCCGACGCGGCGCGGCGGGCGTACACCGCCATGGCGTGGCCGCCGGCCATCAGGTGGCGCGCCATCGGCCGCCCCATGGTCCCGAGTCCGATGAAACCGAGTCGCATGTGTCGTCCGCCTGCAAGGTGAGGAGCGGCGCGGGCCGTGCCCGGCCGGTCTTTCGAGCGTCAGCCGGGCGGCATCGCCGGGTCTGCGCGGTCACCGGACGCGGGCGCCGTCACCGCGCGACAACGCCCTGCTTCTTCCAGTACCGCGCCAGTCCGAGCCAGCACATCGAGAACGGGGCGGCCATGTCGTAGAGGGCCGCCGTCGCTTCCGGCATGTACCGCTGCAGATAACGCCGGGTCTCGGCGACGAACCGGTCGGTGCGTTCCTCGCCCGGGACACCGTGTTCGATGATGGCGCGCGCCACCGCCGCCAGTCCGTCCAGATGCTCGGTCAGGCTCGTCAGTTGGGCGGCCGCGTCCTCGTGCGGGCCGAAATGGGTGATGAACAACGTGTCCGCCTGCCAGGCCTCGATCAGCTCGATGCTCGACTTCCACGTCTCGATGTCGATGTCGGGCGGCGGCGTCGGGGGCAGGGCGAAGCGCTCGGGGCCGACCCGCACCCCCGCGGTGTCTCCCACGAACGCCACCCCGCTCGCCCGATCGAGGAAGCTGACGTGATGGGAGGCATGCCCCGGCGTATACGCGACCTCCAGCGTGCGGTCGCCCACCGCGAGGCGCTCGCCGCCGCCGAGGACGTGCACGTTCTGCTCGGGCACGGGCAGGAACTCGCCCCAGAGCCGGTCCATGTCGTCGCCGTAGAGCCGCGTCGCGCTGCTCAGCAGCTTCTCGGGATCGACCATGTGCGGCGCCCCCCGCTCGTGCACGTAGACCTGGATGTGGGAGTTCTCGCGCACCAGGGTGCCGGTCGCTCCGGCGTGATCGAGATGGATGTGGGTCAGGAGAATCGTCCGCACGTCGGCCGGCGCGATGCCCTGGGCCCGGAGCGACGAGCGCAGCGTGTCGAGGCAGGTCGACGGACCCGGGTCCACGAGGGCCGCCCCGCCCGCGTCCTCGAGGACGGCGGTGGCGATGACCCGGGGCTGGCCGAGGAACATCAGGTCGGTGTAGGTGATGCCGCGTGCAATCGTTGGCATGGGAGCCGGATCTTACTATGCCGGACAGTTCAGGAACCCGTGGGCCGGCCGGTTCAGGAACCCGTGGGCCGGCCGGTTCAGGAACCGTGGGCCGGCCGGTTCAGGAGCCCGTGGCGAAAGGCCCCGCTGCGCTCGAGCGGCGATGCATCCTGCCGGACTGCGTGGTTGCGCGGAGCTGCGTCCGCTCCGCGGTCACCATGCCCGATAGGCTCCCTCGTCACGCCTTGTCAGGCAGGCCCCCGCCGGCCTCGGTGCGACGCGAGGCTTCACCGCGGGTTCCCCGACGACCGCCGCCGCCTTGACGCCGCGGCCGTCTCCATAGTCTGATCGCAGGGGTATGGCGCACGATCCCCGTTCCGGCCACGGCGTGCTCGACGAGACCCGCCAGAAGACCCGGGAGCCGATCCGCTATCAGGTCACGCTCTTGAACGACGACTACACGACGATGGAGTTCGTCGTCCAGGTGCTGGAGTCCATCTTCGACAAGTCCCCGGCGGAAGCCTACGGAATCATGATGCGGGTCCACACCGAGGGACGCGGGCGGTGCGGAGCCTATACCCACGAGATCGCCGAGACCAAGGTCGCCACCACGCGGGCCCTCGCCGCGCGCGAAGGATTCCCCCTCCAGGCGGTCCTCGAAGAGGAGTGACGGGATCCGCCCATGTTCAGCGCCGCCATCGAGCTGATCCTGAACGTCGCCTACCGCGAGGCGACGGTTCGCCGGCACACGCACCTGACCCTCGAGCACCTGTTGTACGTGCTGGCGCATGATCCGGAAGGGGAGAAGATCCTCACCGCCTGCGGCAGCGACCTGCCCGCGCTGCGGCACGCCCTCGACACGTTCCTGGACAACCTCGAGCAGAGCAGGAAGGGCCGGCAGCGCGAGCCGCAGCAGACCCTGGCGTTTCAGCGCGTCCTGCAGACGGCGGTGCTCCACGTCCAGAGTGCCGGGAAGGACGAGGTCCTTTTCGGGGACGTGCTGGCCGCCATCCTGCAGCAGCCGAACTCCTACGCGGCCGAGCTGCTGCAGTCGCAGGACATCACCCGGCTCGACGTCCTGAACTACATCTCGCACGGGATCACCAAGGCCCCGGCGGGGCCCGCCGAGCCGCGTCCGGAGGAGCCCGCGCCGGCGGGACAGACCGGGGACGGTCCCGCCCCCGCGCGCGATCCGCTCGCGGCCTTCGCCGTCAACCTGACCGAGCGCGCCCGGCAGGGCCGGCTCGACCCCCTGATCGGACGCCGCGACGAGCTGCGACGCACCCTGCAGATCCTCTGCCGCCGACGCAAGAACAACCCGGTCTTCGTGGGGGAGGCGGGCGTCGGCAAGACCGCCCTCGCCGAGGGCCTGGCGGGCCGGCTGCTGGAAGACGACGTCCCCGCGCGCTTGCAGGGAGCCGAGATCTTCGCCCTCGACACGGCCGCGCTGCTCGCCGGCACGCGGTTCCGGGGTGACTTCGAGGAACGCTTCAAGGCGGTCGTCGACGCCCTCGCCGGTCGCCGGCTGCCCATTCTCTTCATCGACGAGGTGCACGCGACGGTGGGGGCCGGCGCCACCACCGGCGGCACGATGGACCTCGCGATGCTGATCAAGCCGCTGCTCGCGGCCGGCGACCTCAGGCTGATCGGGTCGACGACGTTCGACGAGTTCAAGCAGATCGAGCGCGACCGCGGGCTGGCGCGGCGGCTGCAGCGCGTGGTCCTCGAGGAGCCGAGCGTGGACGAGACGGTCGAGATCCTGACGGGGCTGCGGCCGCGTTACGAGGAGCATCACCGCGTGACGTTCACCGACCGCGCCCTGCGCGCGGCGGCGAAGCTGGCGCGGCGGCACCTGCGCGACTCGCGCCTGCCGGACAGCGCCATCGACGTGCTGGACGAAGCCGGCGCGAGCTTCACCGTCACCGGAACCGACGCGCCGGCCGCCGCGCCCGCGGCCGAAGCAACGCCCGCCGCCGGGGAAGCAGCCCCCGCCGCGGGCAGCGTCACCGCTCCGGCCGAGGCCAAGACCGAGGCCAAGGCCAAGGCAGCACCCGACGCGCGGCCCGTCACCGCGCCCGCGACGGCGGACGCCGCGGCGGAGACCCCCGCGCCGCTCCCGCGCGTCACCGCGGCCGACATCGAGCGCGTGCTCGCGCGCATGGCCCGCATCCCCGAGAAGCAGGCGACGGGGTCGGACAAGGAGCGGCTGCGCACCCTCGACGAGGCCCTCCGGCGGGTGGTGTTCGGCCAGGACGACGCGGTCGCGGCGGTCGTGACCGCGATCAAGCGCGCGCGCGCGGGGCTCGGCCAGCCGGAGCGCCCCGCCGGGTGCTTCCTGTTCACCGGCCCTACCGGCGTCGGCAAGACCGAGCTCGCGAAGCAGCTCGCCATCCACCTGGGAAACGAGTTCCTGCGCTACGACATGAGCGAGTACATGGAGAAGCACGCGGTGGCGCGGCTCATCGGCGCCCCGCCGGGCTACGTCGGGTTCGAGCAGGGGGGGCTGCTCGTCGACGCGGTCCGGGCCCACCCTTACGCGGTGCTGCTGCTCGACGAGATCGAGAAGGCGCATCCCGACGTCTACAACATCCTGCTGCAGGTGATGGACCACGCGACCCTCACCGACAACAACGGGCGCAAGGCCGACTTCCGCCAGGTCGTGGTCATCATGACGTCGAACGCCGGATCGCGCGAGGCGAGCGCAGCGCCCATCGGCTTCAGCGAGGACCGCACGAGCACCGGCAAGGGACGCACGAAGGCGGCGATCGAGCGCGCCTTCAGCCCCGAGTTCCGCAACCGGCTCGACGCCATCGTCACCTTCGACAGCCTCGCCCCCGGCGTCGTCGAGACGATCGTCGAGAAGTTCATCCTCCAGCTCGAAACGCAGCTCGCCGAGCGCCGGGTGGCCATCACCCTGCAGCCCGACGCCCGGACCTGGCTCGCCGGGAAGGGCCATGACCCGACCTACGGCGCCCGGCCCCTCGCCCGGCTCATCCAGACCGAGGTGCGCAACCCGCTGACCGACGAGATTCTGTTCGGCCGCCTGGAGCACGGAGGGACGGTGCGCATCGGTCTCGCCGGCGACAAGCTGCAGTTCGACATCGAGCCGACCCCCCCGGCCGACGATCCCGACGAGGACGAGGGATAGGACGGGGCTCGTCGCGCGGCAAACGAACCGCCCTGGTCCGCACCGCAGGTCGGGATGCCGGCCTTCACGAATCGCCCCGCGGGTCAGTCGGCCGGTTCAGTCGCCGGTCTCGCCCTCGAGGGCCAGCACGAGGTCCTGCAGGCGCTCGATCTCCATCTGCGCGGCATGCAGAATCGCCCGGCGCTCCTGCAGCGTCGGGGAGGACCAGCCCTCGCCGTCGAGCTCGACCCGGCCGTCGGGGTCGTAGTCGACGAGCACCGCGTCCATCGTCTCTAGGTAGAGACGCATCTCTTCAACCGCTCCCGCCGGGCGGCGCCGCAGCAGCCCGGCTCGGGGTTCACAGGCCGGCGGCCGTGGCGGCGCGCTGGGCGTCGTCGACGGCGACCACCACCGCCGTCATGTCGTGATCGGCGAGGGCCGACGCGAAGGCGTAGTCGACGTTGACGCCGGACGCACTCAACATCCCGGTGGCGGACGCCAGCGCGCCGGGGCCGTTGGGCACCGTGACGTACAGCACCTCCCGCTGCTCGACCGCGTAGTCACTGCCCCGCAGCAGCCCGGCCGCGTGCACCGGATTGTCCGGCACGATGTGCAGAACGCCGGAGGGGTCGAGGCTCAACGCGAGGATGTTGACCTTCTCGCCGCGCAGGGTCTGGCACAACCGCGCCAGCGACCCCGGCGTATTGTCCAACCGCAAGGTGAGCTCGGTACGAATCGCCATGGCCGGGAGGATATCACCGCGATCGCGGCCCGGAGCAATCGCCGGGGCCGGCTCCGGTGCGATTCGGATAAGATGGGACGCGGGGTAACCAGCCATGAACTTGTGTCGACTGCTCGGCGCGGCGGGGCTCCTGTTCCTGCTCCCGTATCCAGGCGGCGCCCAGCCGCTCGATGACGGCGGCGACCGGGCGACGGGAGACTACGACGCGCTGATCGAGGCGCTGGAGGCGGCGATGCTGGCCGGCGATGCCGATGCCTATATCGCCCTGGCGTCACCGGCGGCCGACCGCGGCGCCGCCGCGGAGTTCGCGAACGCGCACCTGCGATCCGGGGTGGACCGGGTCACCGTGACGCCCCGTTTCGAGAGCCCGCTCGACGACGTCCCCGATGACGCCGGCTACGAGGTGATGGTCGAGCTGTTCTCCGAGTCCGGCGCGCGGGGCCGTCTCGAGACGTGGCAGCTCGACGTCGTCCGCGAAGAGGCGGGCGGATGGCGCATCCTCGATCAGGACGCGATCGACTCCATCGACAACCTGCGCAACCTGAGTCTCACCCCCGCGACCCAGTACATCGCCGACAACCTGGTCGTCACGGGTGAAGACCTGTCGCTGACGCTGACCGAGGGGTCCGCGTTCGTGGCCGAGACCGAGAACGGGGTCACCAGCCTGGTGCTCCTCGGCGACGGCATCATGCGCTTCGCGCCGCAGCCGGAGGCGGAACGCGGACAAGTGGAGATATTCAGCGGCAGAGAGGCGCTGGAAGCGGAGTTCGAGGCGGCGTTCATCCGGCTGCACCCGGACGCGTTCCGGACCCGGGTCTCGACCGGCGCGCTGAGAGCGCGCCGGGTGGACCGGGGGACCCTCGACGACGCCCGGGACGTGTTCGACGAGTTCGTTCCGCTGTCGTTCACCCTGGATCTGTCGGACCTCAGCGACCGGGTCTGGTCGCTCCCGCCGGGGCGCGGCGACTTTCTCGCCGAGGTCCACACCAAACGGCACGGCACGCTGACCTATGCGCAGTCGGTCCGGCAGCCGGAGGACATCACGCTGTTCGACCGGGCCGAGAACCAGATCATCTCGCTGTACCCGTCCGCCCGGAAACGAGCGACCCGGGGACGCTACTTCGGGGACGACGACGCGCTGTCGCTCGACATCCTGGACTACGAGATCACGGCATCGTTCGAGCCCCTGGGGTCCACGCAGCAGCGGCTCACCGACCCCCGCGAGTTCATCGACTGCCGCATCGCCGGCACCACCCGCCTCGCGGCGCGGGTGAAGGGGCTTCCCATCACCTCGTTCAGCCTGCGTCTGGCCGACGATCTCACGGTCCGGTCGGTCACGTCCAACGAGTTCGGCCCACTGCTGTTCTTCCGCATGAACGGACAGAACAGCCTCGTGGTCAACCTGCCCTCGGAGCTTCCGGGGGGCACCGAGTTCACGGTGACGGTGGCCTACGAGGGCGACCTCGCGGCCCAGGAGCTGGACGAGAACTGGATCGGGAGGCAGCGCCTCTACTTCGAGGCCGATGAGGCGTTGTTCGGCCTCGGGGAGCCCCGCTACGTCTACAGCAACCGCAGCTACTGGTATCCGCAGGGGCTGGTCAGCGACTTTGCCACGGCGACGCTCGATCTGTCGGTTCCGGCCGGGTGGGGTATCGTCGCGAGCGGGGTGCCGGCCAGTACGAATCCTCCGATGTCCGGAGCTCCCGACGGGGAGCCACGTCGATTCTCGTTTGCGGCGCTGCAGCCGGCCCGCTATCTGTCGGCGGTGATCTCCCGCTTCGACGATCACGCGCCGCCGGTTCGGCAGGTCCGGCTCGACGCCCCCGCGTCGACGCCGTCCGCGCCGACCGGCGGGGGCGTGTTCTACGGCACCCTCGCGGTAAGCGCCTACGGCACGCCGCGAAGCGCGGACGAGATCGACGCCACGGCCGAGAGGGCCGCGGACATCGCCTCGTTCTACGCGTCGATTCTCGGAGACATCCCGTATCCATCGATGACCGTGGCCCTCACCGACAGCCGCCTTCCGGGCGGGCACAGCCCCGCGTACTTCGCCATGCTCAACCACGAGCTGCCCCGCCTGCGGGGCGTCAACATCAGTTGGCAGACCGATCCGGTGAGCTTCAGCGGCTATCCGTCCTTCTTTCTCGCCCACGAGGTCGCGCATCAATGGTGGGGACAGGCGGTCGGCTGGAAGAACTACCACGAGCAGTGGCTGAGCGAGGGGCTCGCGCAGTACTTCGCCGCCCTCTACGCGGAGCACGACGAAGGGCCGGAGGTCTTTCAGGACATCGTCGAGCAGATGCGGAACTGGGCGATGCGGCACTCGGACGAGGGACCGATCTATCTCGGGTACCGTCTGGGGCATCTGAAACGCGAGCCGCGCGTCTTCCGGGCCCTCGTCTACAACAAGGGCGCGGTGGTGCTGCACATGCTGCGCCGGCTGGTGGGAGACGACGCGTTCTTCGCGGGGCTGCGCCGGTTCTACCACGCGTGGCGGTTCCGGAAGGCGGGCACCGATGCGCTGCAGTTGGCGTTCGAGATCGAGGCGGGACGGTCGTTGAGCCGGTTCTTCGACCGGTGGATTCACGAGGCCGCCCTGCCGGACGTGCGGTTCTCGTCGCGCACCGAGAGGACCGGCGACGGGGAAGAGGTTCTGCTCAGGTTCGAGCAGCGGACCGAGCGGCTCTTCGAGCTGCCGGTCACCGTCACCCTGCAATACCGGTCGGGCGAAGAGGAGTCCGTGGTGATTCCGGTGACCGAGCGGGCGACCGAGCGGCGTCTGCCGGCGCGCGGGCGCTTGCGCCGCGTGTCGGTGAACCGCGACCGCATGGCGCTGGCGGACATCGACCGGTAGCAGCCCGTGGCGCCCCCGTTGTACCGAGCCCGGCGAATACCGCGGTGCCTTTCGCCGCGGGCGGCTGGTCCGGCCGAATTCGCGCAGCCCGAACCCCAGCCGGCGGCAGCGCGGCCCAGGATACCGTTCCGCAGGAACGGTGGAGAATCCACGGGCGGGACTGGATGGAGCGGAGCCGCAGGCGACGATTGCCGGGCCGGGACGATATGATGACGGCGCGCCCTGGGGCGCAATGGGAGGCAACCGTGAGCTCGACAACCCCGTTCCGCGCATGGACGCGGACCGTCTGGACGCTGATGCTCTCCGGACTGGCGGCGTCCAGCCTGGCCCAGCCGCCCACCGTGGCGATCCACCCGGTCGGCGAGACCGACGCGGTGCACGCGGACACGACCGCCCGGGTGGGGCTCGATATCACCCTCGACCCCGGCTATCACGTCAACTCCAACACGCCGCTGGACGATCTCCTGATTCCGACGGTGTTGAGGCTGGATCCCCCCGAGGGGTTCGATCTCGAAGGGGTGGCGTTCCCGGACGCGATCCTGCTCGAGCAGGTGGGTGCGGAAGAGCCGCTCGCGGTGTTCGAGGAGGAGTTCGTGATCGGGGCGGCGTTGCGTGTCGACGCGTCCCTGGCTCCCGGCACCTATTCCATCCCCGGCACGTTGCGCTATCAGGCCTGCAACGACCGGATGTGCTTCAACCCGACGAACGCCCCCATCCAGCTCGACGTGACGGTGGTCCCGGACAGTCAGCCGCTGGCGGCGGTGCGGGCGGACCTGTTCGCGGGCCTGACGATGGCCGACCCCGACGGGAGCGTCCCGGCCCCGGCGTCGGCGGGCGCGCCGATTCTCGACGATCTGTCGGTGATGACCGCGCTCGAGGACTTCGAGGTACTCGGCAGCACCGGCGGCTACCTGGGGACCGAGGCGTTTCTCGGCTTCATGGAGGCGGCCGAGTCGGGTGAGGGCGAACGCGGCTGGTTCGAGGGCCGTGGACCCGTGGCGATCCTGCTCCTGATTCTCATCGGGGGCCTCGCCCTGAATCTGACCCCCTGCGTGCTGCCGATGATTCCCATCAACCTGGCGATCATCGGCGCCGGGGCCAAGGCCGGCTCCCGGACCCGGGGCTTTGCGCTCGGCGGGGCCTACGGCGCGGCGATGGCCCTCGTCTACGGCATTCTCGGGCTCGTGGTCATCCTGACGGCGGGCTCGTTCGGCACCATCAACGCGTCTCCCTGGTTCAACGTCGGGATCGCGGCGCTGTTCGTCGTCCTCGGGCTCGCGATGTTCGATGTGCTCGCCATCGACTTCTCACGGCTGCAGTCCCGGTTCACGACGGGGACCAGCCAGGGCGGGTCGTTCGTGGTCGCGTTCGGCATGGGCGCGGTCGCCGCCCTGCTGGCGGGGGCGTGCGTGGCGCCGGTGGTCATCCAGGTCATCGTGTTCTCGAGCAACCTGTACGGTACGGGCACGACGCTGGCTCTCGCGCTGCCGTTCGTCCTGGGACTCGGGATGGCCCTGCCGTGGCCGGTCGCGGGCGCCGGACTGTCGTGGATGCCGAAACCGGGCGCCTGGATGGTCCACGTGAAGCATGCCTTCGGCGTGTTCATTCTCGGCACCGCGGTGTACTACGGCTACCTGGGCTACGGGTTGTTCGCGCAGCGCTGGGTCGATCCCGAGGAGGTCGCCAGCAGCGTCCAGGAGCTGCTGGACGAAGGCTGGCATGCCTCGCTCGGCCAGGGTCTGGCGGCGGCGAAGGCGGAGAACAAGCTGGTCCTCGTCGACATGTGGGCCACGTGGTGCAAGAACTGCCTCACGATGGACCGCACCACCCTCAAGGCCGCGGCGGTCGAAGCGGGGCTGGAGGGGTACGTGAAGGTGAAGTTCCAGGCGGAGGATCTCGATGCCTCTCCCGCCCGGGACGTGCTGAAGCATCTCGACGGCATCGGGTTGCCGACCTATGCCATTCTGCGTCCCGTATCGGACGCTCGGACCGCCGATGCCGGCTCCTGAGCGGAGGGCTCCGGGCCGGCGCAGATGGCGGGGTCGTGAAGGGACAGAGCCGTGATGAAGCGTTTCCGGAGCATGCTGCTGGTCGTGGTTCCGGTGCTGGCGGCCTGCGCCATGCAGCCGGGAGAGGTCAACCTGGTGAGCTCGTTCGGGGAGCAGCTCGCGGCGGTCGACAGCGTGACCGACTTCCAGCACGACGGCAACGAGCTGACGTTCATGGGCCCGGACGGCGAGGGCGGCATCACATCGTGGCGGGTACGGATCGAATCGACCGAGCTGGTCTCCGGCGACGGGCGGCCGCTGGAGGGTCACGTGGTCTCGGCCTGGTATCGGGACGGAGAGCTGATCGAGATGATGGGCTCGATGTACACGCTGCCGAACGAGTTCTTCGAGACCGGCATCGCGCAGGAGTGCTACGCCCTCTGGGATGAGGCGTTGAGCTCCTGGGACTGGTAGCGGTCTTCGAGGGACGGCGGCTCAATCGCCGGCCGGCGCCGGAACCCGGACCCGCAGGGCCTTCGGATGGATCGTGGCGGTCAGCGAGCACCCGCCCTGCACCACTTCTCCATCGACGTGAAACCGGAGCGGCCGGTCGGCGGAGATCGTCACCCCCTCGACTCGGGAGCAGTGTACGTAGGGATGGCGGTCGATGGTGCCGTTGAAGAGGCGCCGCAGGCCCCACAGGGCTCTCGCGGGACCGATCGGGTCCACCGACACCAGCTCGAGCAGGCCGTCGTCGAGGCGGGCGCGAGGCGCGATCACCGCCCCGTTGCCATACTGCCGGCCGTTCGCCACCTCCACGAACAGGGCCGGCTGCTCGATCGTACGTTCCTCGGTCACGAGGGTGTATCGCCGGCTCCGGTAGCGGACCAACTGCCGCGCGGCCGCCCGTACGTAACGGGGCAGTCCGCGGCCGGCCAGGCGACCGAACAGATCGGCCACCGACACCGCCAGCCCCACGCCCGCGATGTTCACGAACGGCCGGCCGGCGAGCTCGCCCATGTCGATCACCCGGTCGTGGCCGTGCACCGCCACCGCGAGCGCCCGTTCGGGCCGGAGGCTGATGCCGAGCTCTCGCGCCAATCCGTTTCCGGATCCGGCCGGCACGATACCGAGCACCGCGTCCCGGTGCATCAGCGCCGAAGCCACTTCGTTGACGGTGCCGTCGCCCCCCCATGCCACAACCGGAGAGAACCGACGGCCGGCCAGGGCCGCCGCAAGCTCCCGACCGTGACCCGGTCCCTCCGTGAACGTCACCTCGCAGGGGACGCCGGCGTCCGCGCAGCGTCGCCGGGCCATCTCGGCCAGTCCCTGGATCTTCCCCCTGCGGGCCGCCGAACCCGCGGCCGGGTTGATGATGAACGCCAGCGGAGACCGTACTGTCAAGGGTTCTTGCGCGCCGACGAGGGTCGCGCAACGCGGCAGGCGAACGCTCACCGCCGCATCCGGGGGACGAAACGGGAGACGACAGCCGGACCAACGGTGGTATAGTAGCTGCCCAATATGGGGAGCCGCTCGGTTCGTACTGTCGTCGTCATTCTAGCACTCGCGACACTGGCCTTCGCGGGGAATCAGATCAGGCTTTCGAACGCCACGCTCGCCGACGAGCAGGGCAGAGAGCGGGTCTTCACCGACCTTGGCTGGACTCTCAAGCTCACTCTCGCCGAGCTGAGGAGCGCCCAGCAGGCCTACGTGGCGGATGGCCAGGATCGGGACTACTGGATCGCGCAGGTCGCCGCTCATCTCGAGACGGTCAGCGGCAGCCTCGACAATCTCAAGCAGGTCGCGAACCCGGGCACGCTCGATGCCCTCGACCTCGCGGTGGAAGCGGTGGCCGACATCCGGGAAATGGATGAGGACGCCCGCGAGCACATCGGTTCGGATCAGCCGTTGGCGGCCTCGGACCTGATCTTCACCGAGGGTTTCGAGCTCGTCGATCTCGCCACCGCGCAGGTGCAGGCGGCTCTGCAGGTCGAGCGCACGACGCGACTCGGCGTGATGCGGGTCGCCCGTTCGACCCAGGCGACGATGATGTGGATCGTCGCGGTCGTCATCGTCCTGTCCATGCTGGTGCTGGCGCCGCTGCACGTCTCGTCCGATGCGTACGATCCGACCGCGGACTCCGACGAATACCGCGTTTCGGAACCCTCCGGACTGTCGCTGTTGTCGCTGGACAACGACTCGGCGGTCGAGGCGCTCGACCGGGCCGGCCGCGGGGACACGGGGGAGGCCGCCGGAAGCATGACACGGGCGGCCGGCGACGCCGGTCCGGACCCCGTTCGCGAATCGCCCGCCGAAGAACCCGCGCCGGATCTCGGCGCCGTGGCCGCGCTGTGCACCGATTTCGGCAATCTCACGAACCAGGGTCAGCTCTCCTATCTGTTGGCGCGAACCGCGACGCTGATGAACGCCACCGGGCTTATCATCTGGGTGAGCAACGAGAACGCCCGGACGTTGCAGCCCGCGCTGGGACATGGATACCCGCCTGGGACCCTGGAGCGCATCGGCTCGATTCCACAGGCCGGGGACAACCCGACGTCCGCCGCGTTCACCACCAACCGCATTCAGGTCGTCGAATCCAGCGACGCCGACACCGGCGCCCTGGCCGCGCCGCTGATGGTGGCGGATCGTTGTATCGGAGTGCTTTCCGCCGAGTTGCGCGACGATTGGGAGTCGAGCGACGCCGTGCAGGCAACCGCCTCCATCCTGGCCGCCCAGTTGGCGCCTCTGCTGCCCTCGGACCCGCGCGCGGTCGCGCGGGTCCCCGCCGCCGCCACGGGAACGCACGACAAGGAAGGCGCCGGTCCGGGAACCGAGGCGATCGCGTCATCGTCGTCTTCGCGCGGCGCCGGACGGTGACCGCTCCATGGAACCGTTGAGCCTCCCGCTCGACTACAGCGCCATCGAGCGGATCCTCCCTCATCGCTATCCGTTCCTTCTCGTCGATCGGATCACGGAGTTCGAGGTAGACAAGCGCATCGTCGGCGTCAAGAACGTCTCCCTCAACGAACGGTATCTCGCCCGCCGGCCCGGCGAGCGGCCGGTGCTGCCGCCCACCATCCTGACGGAAGCAGTCGCCCAGGTCGGAGCGATTCTGATTCTCTCCAAACCGGAGAACCGCGAGAAGCTGATTTACATCGTGGGCATCGAGCGGGTGCGCTACCGCAGACCCGCCCATCCCGGCGATGTCCTGCATATCGAGGTCAACGTGAAACGTCTGCGCAGCCGCATGGGCCAGTTGCACGGCGTAGCGACGGCGGGCGGCAAGGCGGCGCTCGACGGCCGGATGACCTTCGCCCTCGGACCCACGCAATAGCCCGGCCGCTCCGCCGCGCCGGCCCGGAAATCGTCGCCCGGCGAGTCCGCCTGCCACCCAATCGACTCTCCGGACTCTCTGATAGAATGCACTTCATGGCTTCCAAGCAACGTCGCAGACAGCCCCCCCCCGCGCCCGTCGTCGAGACGCGCTCGAACGGCGGTCGGTGGGTGCTGATCGCGCTCGGTCTCGTCGTCCTCGCCGGCACCGGGGCTTTCCTGATGTCGGGTGCGGACCGGGCGGTACCGGCCTCGCCCGATCAGGCGAGCGAAGCGTCATCCGCGCCTGCATCTCCAACCGCTTCGGGCGGCGCGCCGGCGTCCTCCGCCCCGCAGTTCACGAGTGCGGATCTCGAAGGATTGCCCATGCCGCCGCTGCCCTACGTGCCGCAGACGGCGGGTCCGGCCGACCTCATGAGGCAGGCCTACGTGTTCGCCGCGCGGAATCCGGATGTGCTGGAGTACGTCCCCTGCTATTGCGGCTGCGGCAACAGCGACGGGCATCGGTCGAACGTGGACTGCTTCGTCGAGTCGCGCGCACCGAACGGCGCCGTGACCGAGTGGGACGTCCACGGCATGACCTGATCGCATTGTCTGGCAGTCGCGCGTGACGCGATGCAGATGCATGCTCTCGGCGCAGCGCCTTCGGATATCCAGGGCGCCGTCATGAACAAGTACGCTTCACAGTCCGCCTACGCCACACCGACGCCGACCGCACCGCGTGGCAACTGACCGACCCGTCCGGGTGCGCCCACGGCCTGCGTGAGCGCGCCCGGACATGGCGCACCCGCCATCATCCCGCATGGTGCCGCGCAGTCCTTCCCGGCCACCGGCGGAACTGCTTTCCAGGCTGTACGAGTCCATCCCCGAGGGGATCTACATAGGCGCGCTCGACGCCACGACCGTCGAGACGTTGAGCGCGAACCCACACCTGAAGCTCATGTTCGGGTTCGACCCGGACGAACCCGACGGGAGGCTGCAGCCGTTCGCAGCCGACCGGTTCGTCGATGAGCGGGCTCGCACCGACTTCCTCACGCGGTTGCGCCGGGACGGCGCCGTCAGCAACTACCTGGTCCGTCTCCGGCGGGCCGACGACAGCTCGATGTGGGTCGAGGTCACCGCAACGCTGCATGCGCCGGACGACCAGGGTCCCCCCCGCCTCGATGCCCTCGTACGCGACGTCAGCGAGCGGCGGAAGCTCGACGCGCTGGGGCGCGACCCGGGCCATGAGCTGGTGCAGTCGGAGAAGATGGCGGCCCTGGGCCAGACAATCTCCGGCGTGGCCCACGAGCTGAACAATCCGCTGGCGACCATTCTCACGTGTGCGGAACGATTGGCGGCTCGTCCCGTCGAGGCCGAGACGAAACGCGGGGTCGAGACGATTCTCGGCGAGGCGGAGCGGGCCGCGAGGATCGTGAGGAACCTGCTGACGTTCGCTCGCAAGCGCAATACCACCCGGGCGCTCGTCGACATGAACGGCATCGTGCGCGACACCCTGGCCCTGCGCGCCTACGAACAACGCATGTCGAACATCACGACCCTCGACGCCCTCGCCAGCGGGCTGCCCCACATCTTCTCGGACCCCCACCAGGTGAAGCAGGTGCTGCTGAACCTGATCATCAACGCCGAACACGCGATGCTGGCCGCGAACGGCCGGGGCTCGCTCGTCACCCGGAGCTGGTATGACGATGCCCAGGGCATGGTCACCCTCGAGGTCAATGACGACGGTCCCGGCATCCCGGACGACGTCCGGACCAGGATCTTCGATCCCTTCTACACGACCAAGGCGATCGGCAAGGGAACCGGACTCGGGCTGACCGTGGCCTATGCCATCGTTCAGGAGCACGGGGGACAGATTCGGGTCGATTCGGCTCCCGGCGCCGGAGCATCGTTCTTCGTATCGTTTCCGGCCGGCGCGGGCGTGTGGCGCGCAGCGCCGGCGGCCACCGTCAACCGGACTCCGGCGGCCGGGGCCCGCGTCCTGCTCGTGGAGGACGAACCCGCTCTCGCCGCGGCGGTGGCCGACTCGCTGGCCGACGCCGGCTACCGCGTGGAGCGGGCCGGCGACGGGGAAGAGGCGCTGCAGCGCGTCGAGGACCAGCCTTTCGATCTCGTCATCTGCGACCTGAAGATGCCGCGACTGGACGGACGGGCGTTCTACCGGGTGTTGTGCGAGACGAATCCGTCACTCGCCCGCCGCATAATCTTCGTCACGGGGGACGTGGCGGGCACCGATGCGGATCGCTTCCTGGTCGAAACCGGATGCCGGTGGCTGGCCAAGCCGTTTCGACTTCACGATCTGCTCCGGGTGGCCCACGAGGTGATCGGATAACCGAGCGCCGGCACGGGTCACGCGGCGCTCGTCCTGCGAGCCGCCATCGGCAGGCGAGCCTTGGCCATGTTCAGACGCCGGCGGCCCCGTCCCACCGGTGTCGCACCGGCGGTCATCGACGCGGCCATCGGCTCGGGACTCAGGTCGGGCCCGAGCTCCTTGCGCAGGCGCTGCACCGCGCGCGCATGCAACTGCGAGACCCGGGACTCGTTCACTCCGATCTCGCCGCCAATCTCCTTCATCGTCACGTCGCCGTAGTAGTACAGGCCGATGACCTTCCGTTCGCGGGCCGGCAGCGCCTTGATAGCCTCTCGGACCCGGTTGGCGACATCGTCCCGCTCGCAGACCCGGTCCGGCCCCGGCAACTCCGCCGGGCTCATGACCGGCGGCAGAGTTGCATTGTGCGCGGCATCGCTGGAAGCGAGAGGCGACGTCGATTCAATCGTCTTGATGCGAACGATGGTTCGGCTCAACCGTGCTGCGTCCGAGCCCATGTGTTTCGCGAGGTCTGCGAGAGACGGCTCGGCTCCGAGCTCGTGACGCAGCTTCTCGCGGGCCGCCTCCAGCTCCCGCCGGACCTTGCGAACGCCGCGAGGCCAGGCATCGCGGCGCATGGCGTCGATCATCGCCCCCCGGACGCGCCGTTCGGCGAACGTCTCGAACTTGATGCCGCGCCGCTCGTCGAACCGGTGCGCCGCGTCGATCAGGCCGATCATGCCGTCCTGCACCAGGTCGCCCAGATCGATCGAATGCGGCAGGGTAGCGGCCATGCGCCGGGCCATCGCTTCCACGAACGGCACCCCGGCGGTGATGCGGTCATGGTCCTTGCGGTCGGATACGGGTACTTGTGTCTTCATGATGGTCGCCTCCGAAACATCGGTCCGGCATGGCACGCCGAACCCACGAAGAAACCGTCGCCATGTGCTTATTGAGCAAAGCGCATGCCACCTTTTGTGATGGAGAGTCTACAAGGCGACCAAGCCGTAGTTTGTTTTGTAAGTATATTTAAATAAAGGAGTTACTGGAATGTTGGCATTCGTCGACCTGGCGCCGAAGATGCGCCAGACACCGAGAGCTCCGTCACTAAATTGACATTATGGGTCCAACCTGTCACTATGTTGACAGTGCGGCGCCGACTGGGAGTGCGTTCCAGGAAAGGCAACGGGGGATGCGGGACGAGAAGTCGTCCGCACGCGGTCGGGGAGGGGCCCCGGCCTTCTCGAGGGCCAGGAGTCTGCGCCGCGCCTCGGGCTTCTAGTGGCGGCAGCGCTCCTGAATGTATCGGGCGGCGCTGATCGCCTCGACGGTGCTGCTGACGATTTGGGAAGCTCGCGCGCGGCTCGTGTCGTCGTCGAGCTGCGCATCGAGAAGCTCGGCGTTCGCCAGAATGATGCCGAGCTGATTGTTCAACCGATGGAAAAGGGTGCCGAGATCAGTCGGCTGGTCCATCTGGGAAATGTCCATCGTGTCCTGGGAACGGAATCACGCGATGCGGCTGGTCGATCGACGGTCAATCCGTCTGCGGCCTATCCGGCCGGATGACGCCGGCTTGCGGATCACGCCACAGCGTATCGACGAAGATCCGCACGGAACCGCCGGCCGTCCGCACGTACTCGACCTTGCCACCGGCGATCCAGTTGTAGATCGTGCGGCGGCTGACTCCCACCAACTCACCCGCCTTCGCGATCGAGAGGGTTTTCCTATCAGCAATCATGACAGACGCTCGCGTTTCGCCCACCCAGGTCTTCCCGGTCGATCCGCGCTCCCTGACAGGCTCAAGGATGGTATCGGCACCTGATGACCCCTTCATTAGATGAGGCGGCGCCCATGCCTGAACGCGAAATCCATCTGCTGCTGGTGGAAGACGAGGCCTCGTTGAGAGAGGTCACCGCGCAGCGACTGGCGGACGAAGGCTACCGGGTGGTCCAGGTCGACAGCGGCGAGACGGCCGTCGAGCGGTTGGCGGAGTGCGCGTTCGACATCGTGCTGACCGATCTGCGGTTGCCGGGCATCGACGGCACCGCGGTGCTGGACGCCGCGCTCGAACGCTATCCCGACATCATCTGCATCGTCGTGACCGGTTTCGGCACCGTCACCGACGCGGTCGCCGCGATCAAGCGGGGGGCGGCGGACTTCATCACCAAGCCGTTCCAGTTGGGGCAGTTGCTGCACGTGATGCGATCGGCGCTCGAGCAGCGGCGCCTGCGGTCCGAGAACGCCTACCTGCGGTCACAGATCCAGGAACGCTATCGGTTCGAGGGGCTGGTGGGCCGCAGCGCCAGGATGCGTGAGCTGTTCGACCTGTTGGAAACGGTGGCCGCGAGCCCCAGCACGGTCCTGATCACCGGGGAGACCGGCACCGGCAAGGAGCTGGCGGCCAAGGCGATTCACCACAACAGTCCCCGGCGCAGCCATCGCTTCGTCGCCCTGAACTGCAGCGCGATCCCCGAGACCCTGCTCGAATCCGAGCTGTTCGGACACGTGCGCGGCGCCTACACCGGCGCCATCGCCACGCGGCAGGGCCGACTGGAATCGGCGCACGAGGGCACGCTCTTTCTCGACGAGGTCGGCACCATGAGCGGCCCCCTGCAGGCCAAGCTGTTGCGGGTGTTGCAGGAACGCGAGTTCGAACGCATCGGAGACAACCGATCGATCCGAATCGACGTCCGGATCATCGCGGCCACCAACGCCGATCTGGCGCAACTGTCCAGTGACGGCCGCTTCCGGGAGGATCTGTACTATCGTCTGAACGTCATCCCCATCTTCCTGCCGCCGCTTCGGGAACGGCGTGAGGACATCCCGCTGCTCGTCCGGCACTTCGTCGAAGCCTTCAGTCGACAGCAGGACCGGTCGCGGGAGGTGACCGTCACGCAGGCCGCGATGCGGCGGATGATGGGGTACGGGTGGCCGGGGAACATCCGTCAACTCGAAAACGCGATAGAGCGCGCGCTCACCCTCAGCCGAACCCGGAGCTGGATCGACGTCGCCGATCTCCCTCGCGAGCTGCAGCAGGCATCCCTGTCCGAGCAGGCAGCCTCGCTCGCCCTTCCCGAAGACGGCTTCGACCTGGCCGCGTACATCGCCTCGGTCGAGCGCCAGTTGATACGACGAGCCCTGGCCGACACGGGCGGGAACCGGCAACAGGCGGCCCGGCGGTTGGGCCTGAAGCGGACCACCCTGGTCGAGAAGATACGGCGGCTGGGCGAAATCGACGGCGGGCGGGCGGGGTCGGGTCTCGAGTCCTGAACCCCGCCGCCCGCCGCCACCGGTCCGCGGTCTACGAGAACAGCCGCATCGGCTCGAACGAGCCCTTGAGAATCGACCGGGTGTCGTCGAACCCGAGCCACTCCTCGATCATCGACGCGTACACCCGTCGAAAATCGGTGGTCATCTTCAGGTTGCCGTCATCGAGGTCGGTCAGGCTCGGATGCCGGCCGTGCTGGCCGCCCTCCACGCCGGACCCGATCACGAACATCGGGGTCGCGGTCCCGTGATCGGTGCCGAGGCTGGCGTTCTCCTCGACGCGCCGTCCGAACTCCGTGAACATCATGATCGCCACGTCGTCGACGCGGCTGATGCGCTTCAGGTCCTCCATGAACCCCCGGACAGCGTCGGCGGTGTAGGCCAGCAGCCGGGCGTGCGGATCGGCCTGATGAACATGGGTATCGAACGAGTTGCCCTGATACGAGACGTAGTAGAGCCGCGTCGGCATCCCCGCGTGAATCAGCGCCGCCACCTGTCGTAACTGCGGTGACAGCCCGCCGATCCCGTAGTCGACCGGGGTGCGGTACCCCGCGGCGGCGTCCCGGACGAACTGGGAGCTCTTGACCGCATTGTCCGCGGTGGACGCCAGAAACTCCAGGGCCGGATTGTCCGGCGCCTTCGGCCGCAACCGCTCGATCGCCTGTTTCTCGGTCTCCGAGCCCACCCGCCGGAAGCTGCGGGGATCGTTGAATACCAGGGGCTGGTGGTGCCGCGCCTGCACCGCCAGCGACTGGCGGGTCCCGATGTTCACGATCTTGTTGCCCTGGGCATCGTGCTCGTAGACCCCGTCGGCCAGACGGCCCAGCCATCCGAGGGGCTCGCCGCCGTTGGGCACGCCGGTGTGCCAGAAGCCCATCGACGAGAAGTGCGACAGGCTGGGGTTGTCGTACCCGCATCCGTGCACGACGCCCAGCATGCCGTCCTTGTACAGGCGCTCGAACCCCGCCATCGACGGGTGCAGCCCGTAGCCTTCGGCGATCGGGATCGCCTTGGAGGCCGGAATCCCGAGATTCGGCCGGACCCGATAGTACTCGTCGTCACCGAACGGGACGACGGTGTTCAGGCCGTCGTTGCCGCCGGACAGCTCGACGACCACCAGGATCCGCTCGGGATGGTCCTCGGCGCTCGTGCCCTGCAGCGCCTGCGCCGTCAACGCCGCCGACGTCCGGTCGAGCAGGACGGGAAGGCCGGCCGTGACCCCGATGCCGTACAACCCCTTCCGCAGAAAATCACGCCGGGAGCACCCACAGCCGTTGAGATGGCGGATAGTCATGATCGTTCCTCTCTAACCACGCGATCGGGAGTCTGCACCGTGAAGGGCGCGGACCCCTTCGGGGTTGCCTGGGGCGGCGGCGCCGCGCGGCGGCGGAGGCCCCAGGGCGACGATTGCCCGGGCTACGCGAGTTGGTACTCCGGAGCACTCAGCACGAGATAGAGCAGCGAGCGCAACGCCCCTTCGACCCGCGGCCCCGGCGCCGGCAGGCGGTCCCCCCCCAGATCGTCCCGCAATCGTTCGACGAGCACCGCCCGGGCGGCATCGTCCACGGGAACGCGGAGGAATCGTCGCACGAAGTGGTCGACGATCGCGTCGACCGTGGTGGCGTCCGCCGCCGTCACCAGCCCCACCAGATCGAGATCGGCGGTCGCTCTCGGAATCGGGATCAACCGTTCGAAGGCCATGACGTATCCCATGTAGCCGCCGTACCGGGTGTTGTAGTCCTCGTCACGGTCGACGAGCCGGCTGGACTCCGCATCACCCTCCTGGGTGGCGGCGGTGATGTTCATCCCCTGCTCCAGCCGCCGGCCCACCCGCGCGTAGATGCCCGGGATGTTCCGATCGGGAGCCCAGAACCCGTCCCGGTCGGGGAACAGGACGCCCCGGAAGAGGTTGCCCCGCTCGAGCAGGAGAGCCGGGGTGATCCAGGTCCTGCCGCCGGCCCAGCCCGCAACGTTGGGCGGATTGAACAGCGTCTGCCCGAGGCCGGCCGTCAATCGGCTGAAGTCGGGAATCGTGGGCAGCCGGGCCAGGCCGAGCTTCCGATAGGTGGAGACCACGAGCTGTACGGGACTCTTGAATTGCGTCGCATACGAAGCCGAGCTGTAGAAGTCCTTCGACAGGAACATGCGCCGGAGCAGGGGGCGCAGCTCGTACCCCGCCTCGCGGAACGTGTCGCCGAGCTCGTGCCGGGTGGCCGCATCCATCTCCTCGCGCACCAGGAATCGATACAGCTTGCCCGCGATGAACTCGGCGGTCACCGGCGTCTCGAGAATGATGTCGATGATGTCCTCGCCGTCGAAGGCGCCGGTTCGCCCGAGAAAGGTCTTCTCTCCATAGTCGTGGGTCTCGGCGTCGAACCGGAACTCGAGGGCGTCGTTCGTCCAACCCGTGAACGCGCGGGAGCCCTCGCGTATGTCCTGCTCGGTGTAGTTGCCCACCCCCATCGTGAACAGCTCCAGCAGCTCGCGCCCGAAGTTCTCGTTGGGATGGTCCTTCCGGTTCTCGCCGTTGTCCAGATAGACGAGCATGGCCGGGTCGGTCAGAATCCCGACGAGCAGATCCCGGAAGCTGCCGGCCGCGTTGGCGCGCAGCATCTCGTTCTGGCGCAGCATCATGCGGGCGTCCCGCACCTTGCCCGCGCCGGTCGCGAAATGCCCGTGCCAGAACAGCGTGAGCTTCTCTTCGAGCGGGCGGCGGGTCGTCAGCATGCGCTCGCCCCACCACGTCGCGAGCCGCTGCGTCTCCATCGCGTTGGACCGCAGGCCATAGAAGAAGGTGTTGACCACCGGCTGGAGCCGGCGCGGCTGCCCCTCGGGCAGCACCGCGACCCCCATCGACAACCCGGTCTCCCGCGCGATGCGCACCGCCTCGGCCCGGCTCTTCGGGAACGGGTCCATCCCCCGGTTCCAGATGGGAGAGAGCTCGAACGCGGGGGCGGCGCCGTTGTCGACGGCGGTGAAGTCGACGAGGGAGTCGACGGCGGCCTCGGGGGACATCGCGGCCAGCCGCTCGATCTCGGCCGGCGTCGCCCCGAAACCCGCCCGTTCCACGAGATGGGCGGCCTTGTCGTAATCCCAGTCTCCGGCCGTGATGGGCGTCAGGTCGTCGACCCAGTCGTCGGGTCCCGACTCGGCGGCCAGGACCGCCGCGGCGCCGAGCGCGGCCAGCACGGCGGCGGCGAGCAGCCAGCCGAGGGGCCGGAGCATCGCCATGCACCAGCACTCCGGCGCCGCGTCTCCGCCGTCGTAGTTCTTGCGCAGCTTCTTCATGACGGACCTCCGAGCCAGGCGTCCCGTACGGCAAGGGAGACACGCCGAGCGGGCGCGGTGTCACGCCCTGCGGGCGTGCGGGACGATGCCGCGGCGTCCCGGCGCATATTCAGTGCATGATACGCCAACCGGACCGCCGACTCGCGGCGACGAAAGGGAGCGACGGCCCCCGCGGCGCCCCGGTCCTCCGGACCGCCGATCCGGACCGTTGGTGAGGTCGCCCCCGGACGGACCAGGCTCATGCCGGATCGCGGTGGACGGTGTCGGGGGCGAATGCGGGCACGCAGACCGCAACGTACTCCGCGCCGCCGGCCTCGGGACTCGAGTAGCGAATCCACTCGCCGGGTTCGGCGACGATCGCCTGCCCGGCCCGCACGTCGAGGGCGCCCGCCTCGTGCTCGACCCGCAGCAGGCCGCGCAGCACCACCGTGAGCTCCCGGAACTCGGGCCGCTGCCCCGGTTCGACCCATCCCTCGGGAGAGACCATCCGGGCGACACTGAGCTCCTCTTGCCCCGTGTTCACCCGCCCGGCGTACTCCTCGATCCGCTTCGGCAGGTTTCCGGCCGCCTGCACGACCGTGGGGCTCTCGATCAGTCTGGGCATCGGGTAGACCGTCCTCGTTCCGCGCAGTCGCTCTCGGAAGCCGACCTTCGAATCGGCCTGTCGCGTCTCCAAATGCGCCGGGCGGCAGTCTCGCGTCGCCTGGCCCGGAAACTCTCGTCCACGGCTCCGCTCAATCGAGGACAGCGATCGATATAAAGTTGCCAACTGTACCCAAGCGCAGCCCGTTGTCTGCGGGTTGGCGCGCGTCGCACACGGCAAGGTAATTTCCGTCAGCGTCCTGACCGCCCCAACCCTGCAGGAATCGGCGGCTCCTGCAGGAGGAGGCGCCGTTCCACGGCGCAGGCCCCTGGCTGATGGATGTCCCTGAAACGGCTCTGCGGTTGCTCGCGCGTTTCCGAACGGGTCTTCGAACGGCGATTCCGGCCCGAACCGTCGAAACGCCTCGCAGATCAAGTGTCAACTTGTTCAAGTGACACACCCCTTAGCTAGGGAGCTAGGGTCCGCCGGGCGGGACGGCGGGCGCGGTCGACGGCGCGGCGCCCGTGCCCACGAGGAGCGGGTCCGGCGCCGGCGACGGGTCGTCGAGCCCAAAGAAGTCGCAGATGACCGCCCGCAGCGCGGCGAGCGATCCGGCGGAGTTGATAGCCGTGCGCAACCGCGACCCGTGGTCGATCCCTTTCGTGTACCAGGATCCGAGGGCCCGCAGCTTGTTGACGATCCACCGCTCCCGGCTGGCGGCGCTCCGCCGTTTCGGACCGACGCGCCGGTCGAGGCCGGCCGTATGCCGGAAGCCGTCCCGCTCGACCTCGGTCGCCTCGCTCAGCAGCAGGTCGATATAGGCGAGCAGAAACCGGCCGCGCTCCCGCAGCGACACCGGCATGCCGTCGCCGCCACGCCACGCGGCCTGCGCCTGGTGGAAGATCCACGGGTTCCGGAGCGCACCGCGCCCCACGAGCACCCCGGCGACGGCGGTCTCGCGCATCCGCTCCACGAGGTCGTTCGGGGTGACGCAGTCGCCGCTGCCGAACACCGGGATCGACACCCGGCGGGCCACCTCGTCTATCACCGACCAGTCCGAGCGCCCGGTGTACGACTGCGCGGCAGTCCGGCCGTGCACGGCCACCGCGGCGGCGCCGGCCTGCTCGACCCGGCTCGCGAGGTCGGGTGCGTTGACGTGCTCGTCGTCCCATCCGGACCGCATCTTGACGGTGACGGGAATGGACACCGCCCGCGTCATCGCCCCGATCACGTCGGCCGCGTGCTCCGGCGTCCGCATGAGACTGCACCCGGCGTGGTGCTTGGCGATCTTGGGGACCGGGCAGCCCATGTTCACGTCCACGATGTCGGCGCCCATTCCCTCGACGATCTGGGCCGCCGCGGCCATCCTCCCGGGGTCGCCGCCGAAGATCTGGATCGAGACCGGCCGCTCCTCTTCCGTGTACTCCGCGTACTCGAGGGTCCGGTCGATTCCGCGCACCAGCCCCTCGGAGCTGACCATCTCGGTCACCACCAACCCGCAGCCGCCGCCCCGCTTGACGAGACGGCGGAACGCGGTATCCGTCATCCCGGCCATCGGAGCCAGGGCGAACGGCGAGTCGAGGGTGACGGAACCGATTTTCACGGGTGGAGCCTCACAATCCGGGGGCGGCAGTCTGCCGGTCGGCTACCTGCCGCTCGTAGAGGCTTTGCAGCCCTTCGTCCTTCCACTCGATGATCGCTTCGCTCCGAAGCGTGGTCAGGTACCGGTTGAGGGCCTGGAGCCGCCGTTCGTTGAACACGTTGTCGACGATCTGCTCGCGCACCTCGTCGAACGGCGCGGGCGCGGCGGCGGTCGAGGTCTCCAGCTTCAGGATCTGATACCCCGCCGGGGTTCGACTGATCTCGTCGACCTCGCCCACCGCCAGCCCCTCGATCCGGGTACGCACCGTCTCCGCCAGGTCGGCCAGCGCGATCGGTCCGATCAGGCCGCCGTTCGCCCTGGACGCAGCGTCGGACAGCTCGCTGACGACCGCCTCGAACGCCTCGCCGCTCCGCACCCGGGCCAGGGCCGACTCGGCCAGGGCCCCCGCCCGGTTCTCGCGCGCCACGTTCAGCGCCCCCGACTCGAGGGGCACCGTGATCAGGATCTCCCGCAAGGTGACGGTGGCGGGCCGGCTGAACTCCTCCGGATGGGTCTCGTAGTACTCGAGGGCTTCGATATCGGTCATGGAGACCCGGCGCAGCACCTGGTCCTGCTGCACCTGCCCAGCCAGCATCTGCTCCTCCATGACGCCGCGCAGTTGGCCGAGGCTCATGCCCTGTTCCTGCTCCAGGGCGACGAGCAACTGCTCGTCGGTCATGGTGTTCTCCTGCTTGATCCCCTCCAGAATCTCGTCGAACTGCTCGTCGCTCAGCGCGTAACCCATCTCGCGCCCGCGCTGCACGAGCAGCATCTGGTCGACGGTGTTGACGATGACGTCCGGGGTCACCTCCTGAAGCGCCCTCTGCAGCTCGGCATCGGTCTGCGGCGGCACGGGGCGGGTCCGCAGGGCGTTGATCTGCCCCTGCTCGAGATCGGTCTGGGTGATCAGGTCGCCGTTGATCTTCACCAGAATCCGCTCGAACACCATCGCGCCCGGTATCCCTGACGACAGACCCTGCGCGACGGCGGAGGCGGCGCCCGTGAAGACGCCCGTGAGAACGAACAGCGGGATCGCGACTCGAGACAGTTTCTGTGGCATGGTGGTCACCGTTCTCACGATTCTACCGCCTGAAGCCCGCGCAACTCCACCAGGAGCCCCTCGATCCGGGTGAAGAGCGGGCCCGGGCCTACCTGATCGCGCTGCGCGCGCTGGAACTCGACCCTCGAGAATCCGGCCTCCACTTCGCCGCTGCGGGCGCGGGCCGTCCACCACGATGGCGAGTCGCGCGGCCCCCGGCCCGCGCCCCCGGCGCGGAGGTCGGCGGTGAGCATGGCCGGCGGCTTCAGCTCCAGGTCCCGTCTCCGTTCGACGAAGCGCATCAGCCGCACCGGATCCACCGTCGTCGTGGTCCTGAACTTCAGGACGAGCAGAGAACCGTTCCGGTCTATCGACTCGATGCCGAGCAGATCGGCGAGCAGACGAATCCGCCCGTACTCGACGAGGACCGCGATCGAGGATGGGACCGGCCCGTAGCGATCGCGCAGCTCGTCGAGGAGCGTGGACAGCTCGGTCTCGTCGCGGGCGGACGCCACCCGGCGATACACGGTGAGCCGCTGGTTGGTCTCCGGAATGTAGCTCTCGTCTATCTTGAGGTCGACGTTGAGGTTGACGGCGGCCCGCGCCGCGTCCTCGATCTCCTCGCCCTTCAATTCGCGAACCGTCTCATCGAGCAGCTTGACGTACATGTCGAACCCGACCGACTCGATGTGACCGCTCTGCTCGCCGCCGAGCAGATTCCCGGCCCCCCGGATCTCGAGGTCGAGGGCAGCGATGCGGAACCCGCTGCCGAGGTCGCTGAACTCGCGGATGGCGGCCAGCCGCTGGCGCGCCACCGGGGAGAGCGATCCCTCCGGCGGCACCAGCAGGTAGGCGTACGCCCGGCGGTCGGAACGCCCGACCCGCCCGCGCAACTGATAGAGCTGGGCGAGCCCGAACCGCTCGGCCTGATTCACGATGATGGTATTCGCGTTGGGAATGTCGAGACCGTTCTCGATGATGGTCGTCGCCAGCAACACGTCGTACTTGTGTTGCACGAAGTCCACCATGCACCGTTCGAGCGCGCCCTCCTCCATCTGCCCATGGGCGATCGTGAGACGCGCCTCCGGGAGGAGCCGGGTCAGGAAGTCTCCCATGGCGTAGATGGAGGTCACGCGGCTGTGCAGGAAGTAGACCTGCCCTCCCCGTTCGAGCTCCGTGCGAATGGCGCGGACGATGACCTGCTGGTCGAAGCGCACGACGTTGGTCTGTATCGACTGGCGGTCCTTCGGCGGCGTCTCGATGACCGACATGTCCCGGATGCCGGCGAGCGACATGTTCAGCGTGCGGGGAATCGGGGTCGCGGTCATGGTCAACACGTCGACCCGCCGGCGCAGTTGCTTGATGCGTTCCTTGTGGGCCACGCCGAACCGCTGCTCTTCGTCGACGATCAGAAGCCCGAGGTCGCTGAACCGCACGTCCTTCGAGAGCAGCCGGTGGGTGCCGACGATGATGTCCACCTTGCCGGCCACGAGATCGGTCAGGGTCTGCTTCTGCTCGGCCCGCGTCCGGAACCGGCTGACGAGGTCGATGCGGACCGGAAACGCCGCGAATCGGTCCGTCAGGGTCTTGTAGTGCTGGAACGACAGGACCGTGGTCGGGGCCAGGAAGCCGACCTGCTTGCCGTCCATCACCGCCTTGAACGCGGCCCGCATCGCGACTTCCGTCTTGCCGTATCCGACGTCGCCGCAGAGCAACCGGTCCATCGCCACCGTCGACTCCATGTCCTTGCGGATGTCGGCAATGGCGATCTGCTGATCCTTCGTGAGCTCGTACTCGAACGCGTCGTGGAACTCGCGATGCCAGTGGGCATCCGGGCTGAACGGGTGTCCCGGCATCGCCTTGCGGGCGGCGTACAGCTTCAGGAGCTCCTCGGCCATGTCGCGCATCGCGCGACGGACCCGGGTCTTGGTCTTGGCCCAACTGGCGCCGCCGAGCCGGTCGAGGGACTTCGCGGGCCCGGAGTACTTCTGCAGCAGATCGATCTGCTGCACCGGAACGTACAGCTTGTCCTGCCCGCCGTAGCGCAGCTCCATGAACTCGTGGTGCTCGAGTCCGACGGGAATCTGCTTCAGGCCGACGAAGACCCCCACCCCGTGGTCGACGTGGACGACCCGATCCCCGGCCTTCAGGTCGCGAAAATCGGAGAGGAACGACCGGGCGGGACCGGCCCGGCGCTCTCGAACCCGGCGTTCCTCGTCGAAGACGTCCGGTTCGGCGAAGATCTGCAGGCCGGCGTCCGGCAACCGAAATCCGCGGGTGAGCTGGCCGGTCGCCACCAGCAGCGCGGCCCCGTGGGTCTCGTCCGCCTGATCGATCGAGCGGGCGGTGAGGTCGTAGTCCGCGAGCAGCTCGATGACCCGCTCGGCCCGGCCGGGGGTCCCGGCGACCAGGAGCGTCGTATCGCCCCGTTCGCGGCACCGGGCGATCTCGGCCGCCCAGTCTCCGATCCGCCCGTGCATCTCGACCACCGGCTGGCACGCCACGTGGCGTGTCCCGGACGCTGCTTCCCGGTCTTCCCCCAACTGCTCCAGCCGCGGGACCGACGCGAGCCAGTCCTCGAGGACCGGCCACTCGACCAGCAGCTCTTCCGGCGGGAGCACGGGGTCGCCCTGCGCCTCCGCAGCCGCGAAGCTGCCGGCCGCCTGCTCGATCCGTGACTCGACGGCCGCCCGCGCGTCCTCGCTCTCGGACAGGTAGACCCGGACGCCGGGCAGACGCCGCAGATAGTCGCGAAGCCAGGCGGATCGATCCGGGTCGGCGCTCGGGGAACCGTTGCCGGGAACCGGTTCGAAGAGCTCCCGCAACGGGAAGATCTCCGCCTGGTCGAGCGTTTCCGTCGAGCGTTGCGTGGCCGGATCGAAACGCCGCAGCGACTCGAGGCTGTCGCCGGCGAACTCCGCCCGGATCGGGTGCTCGTCTCCGGCCGGGAAGAAATCCACGACGCCGCCGCGCACGCAGAACTGGCCGTGCCCATCCACCGGATCCTCGGGGATGAATCCGGCATCGGCCAGCAGATCGCCCAGGTCCGGGGGCTCCAGGAACGCGCCTGCAATCAGTCGGGATCCGGCCGCGAGGAGTCGATCCGGCGGACTCACCCGGGGCAGGAGCGCCGCCGCCGCGGCCACCAGGACCCGGACCGTGCCGGACGCGAGCCCGTAGAGGGCCCGCCCCCGCGCGGCGACGATATCGAAGTGGGGGGCGAGCCCGCGATAGGGATCGACCTCGTGGGACGGGAACGGCAGGACGTGCTGGCGCAGCTCGTGCTCCGAGGTGGCGGTCAGATTGCCGAGAAAGAAGCTGGTGTCGGCCACCATCTGCTCGACGTCGGCGGCGCGCGGGACGATGACGATCACCGGCGCCTCGGTCGCCGCGGCGGCCACCGCGAATCCCTTGGCGGCCTCCGACAGTCCGGAGAGGGACTGCGCGGCGCCACCCAGCCCGGCGCGGGCGGCCGCCGTCCGCAGCTCCGCCTGGAGGGTCAGCGACGTACCGGTCACCGGCGGCAACCCTGGACCCGAGACCGGGATCCGCCGCGGAAGAGCGCTGACGCGGCCGTGGTCCGTATCATGTCTGAAGCGGCTTGAAGCGTATGTTCTCGCTGAACTGCCATGCGTGTCGAGGACGATAGATGCCGACGTCCCGGGTGCTGGACTTCACCCGGAACGTGTGGAGCAGACGATGATAGTCGTACGAGAAGCCGTCCTGCTTGTGCACGGCTACGTCGACCTTGTAGGTACCCTCGACCAGGTCCAGGCGGTCGATGGCGAAGGCCACTTCCCCGGCGCCGTCGAACCGATTGGACTCCAGCTCCTCGAGGTGGGTGTTCGTGCCGTAGCAGCAGACCCCGTCGGTACTGAAGATACTGATGCCGAAGGCGAAATCGGCGACCGGCCGATCGGCGACCACCTGCATGCGAATGGTCATCGGTTCCCCGCTGCGGAACACATGCGCGGCGCCGTCGCGGCCTTCGAGGGTCACCTGCTCGATCCGCACCGCCCCGGACCCCCACCGCCCCTCCCGCGCCTTGAACATGTCGGCCGGCGGCTGATCGTCCGGGACATCCGGCGCCGGCGCCGGTGCCTCCTCGTCCGGGGCTTCCGCCGCTGGCGCCGGTGCGTCAGGCGGAGTAACCGCCGCGTCGAGGGACGCGCCCCCGGCCGCTTCCCGATCGGCGGGCGGCGGAGGGCCGGACGGCGCCGTGGTCTGCTGCGCCCTGGCGTCTTCGGCCGCGAGATGTGCGTCCTCGGCCTGCGCGACGTCCGACAGATACATCTGCACGACCCGTTTCGGGTCGCCGACCATCCGCTTCCGCCCGACATCGAGCCACACTGCCTCGTCACAGAAGCGCTCGACCATCGAGAGCGAGTGGGAAACGAACAGGATCGTCTTGCCGCGGCGCTTGAACTCCGCGAACTTGTCCAGGCACTTCAGGCTGAAACCCTCGTCGCCGACCGCCAGCACTTCGTCCACGATCAGGACCTCGGGATCGACGTGCACGGCCACGGCGAACCCGAGCCTCAGGTACATGCCGGAGGAGTAGGTCTTGACCGGCGCATCGATGAAGTCCTCGATCTCGGCGAATTCGACGATCTCCTGGAAGCGCCGGTCGATCTCGCGGCGGGACATCCCCAGCATCACGCCGTTGATGAACACGTTCTCGCGGCCGCTGATCTCCGGATGGAAGCCCGCGCCCAGCTCGATCAGGGCCGACACCCGGCCGCCGACCCGCACCTGGCCGCTGGTCGGCCTGGTGATGCCGGCGACCAGCTTCAGCAGGGTGCTCTTCCCGGAGCCGTTGCGCCCGATGATGCCGCAGGTCATGCCCGCTTCGACCGTCAACGACACGTCGTCCAAGGCCCGGAACGACTCTCTCGGGCTCAGATGCCGAACCAGGCTGCCGGTCAGCAGCGCACTCTTCAGGGTCGCAAACCGGCGCTCGTACCCGTACCTGCGATACACCTTCGAGACCTGTTCGAGCGTGATCGCGGACGACACCTAGACCTCCTCCGCAAACGAGTCGCGCAGCCGATCGAAGAACCAGTAGCCGAGCAGGAACAGCCCACCGCTGCCTCCGGCTACCGCGAGCAGCCACTTCCAGTGGCCGAACGGTCCTTCGTGGAACAGGATCTCCTGATACGAAATCGCGAGGTGCGCGAACGGGTTCAGCGCCATGACCGCCCTGGCCTCCGGCGGCACCGCCGACATCTCGTAGAGAATCGGGGAGGCGAAGAACCACAGGGTCAGTGCGTTCGCCAACAGGTCCTTGACGTCGCGGAAATGCACCGTCAACGCGGCCAGGATCATCGACAGCCCGAGGGTCAGACAGAGCTGAACCGCCACCACCGCCGGAAACCAGATCAGCTCGGTGAGACGCAGCGGAACCCCGTAGTACGCGAGAAAGCCGAACAGGATCGGCAGTCCGAAGACGAAATGGCACAGGTTCGACAACACCGCCACCACCGGGAGGATCTCGACGGGGAACACGACCTTCTTGATCAGGTTGCCGTTCACGATGAGGATGTTGGCGCTCTCGTTGAGGGACGCGGAGAACCACGTCCAGGGCAGGAGGCCGCAGAACAGGAAGACCGCGTAGGGCTCCAGGTCGGCGAGATCGCCCCGATCGATGATGCGGGTGAAGACGAACGAGTAGACGAGCAGGAGCAGGAGCGGGTTGGCAAAGGACCAGAAGAACCCGAGCACCGACCCGCGATAGCGAGCCTTGAGCTCCCGGGCCACCAGGATCTGGACGAGACCTCGATAGCGGAACAACCGGATGAGGTTAGCGAGCATCGAACTCGATCACGACGGCGGTCGCGTTGTCGGGCCCTCCTCCATCGTTGGTCTCCTCGATGAGGATTTTACACAGACCGTCGAGGCCGGCGTCCCGCCCCAGGACCTCGCCGATCCGGTCGTCGGTGAGCACCGAGAAGATTCCGTCCGTACACAGCAGGACACGGTCGCGCGGCTCCGGTCGCAGCTCCTGGATCTCGACATCGAGATCGGCGGCCCCGGACAACGCCCGCGTGACCACGTTGCGCCAGGGATGCCGGCGCGCCGCCGCCTCGCTCAACGCGCCGGCTCGAATCTGTTCTTCCACCCAGGAATGATCCCGGGTGAGCCGCGAGAGCTGTCCGTGCCGCAGCAGATAGGCCCGGCTGTCGCCGACATGGGCCAGCGAGGCGGCGTCCTCGTCGACCAGCATCGCCACCGCCGTGGTCGCCATGCCGCGGAGCTCCCGCGATGAGGCGACCTGCGCCGCGAGCCGGCCGTTCGCCGTGCAGAACGCCGCCCGCAGCCGGTTCGCGTTGACGCTCTCCCGGGTATCGAACGGAACCGGCCAGGGCTGGTCGGGCGACATCGTGACGGTGGCCTCGACGAACGCGCCGATTCCCTCGACGGCCACCTGGGATGCTATCTCGCCGGCGGCGTGTCCCCCCATGCCGTCAGCGACGACGAACAGCCCCAGGTCGTCCCGGACCAACAGGTTGTCTTCGTTTTCCGACCGCCGAAGGCCCTTGTCCGTGGCCGAACCGGAAGAGACGGGCATGAGGTCCTGTCCATTCTCACGGCGTATCGCCGGTACGACAGCAGGAACCGCCCAACTGCCCGTGGCAAGAAACCCCGCGGGCCCCGCACGGGCACTTGGCGCGACCTTGCGGTCGCGTCGGAAGGGGTTTCACCGTGGGCTCCTAGCGATGCCGGCTTCTCTCGGCCACCTGGAGCCGAACCAGCGATTTCAACAGCGACAGTCGAGCCCGCTCGTAGTCCAGCTCCACCGCCGGCCGGGCGAGCCGCTCCCGCGCCCGCTTCACGGCGGCCTCGGCTCGGGTCACGTCGATTTCGTCACCCACCTCGGCGATCTGGGCGAGGATCGTGACGCGATCGGGAAGGACCTCGGCAAACCCGAACGACACCGCGGCGTACGACGTCTCGTTGCCCCTGCGATACTCGATCTCGCCGACCGTGAGGGTGGCCAGCATCGGCGTATGGCCCGGCAGCACGCCGAACGAGCCTTCGGAGCCCGGCACCACCACCTCGTCGACCTCACCGTGGGCGACCGAACGATCGGGGGTGACGATCTCCAGCGTCAGATGATCGGGAATGGCCACTACGCCGCCTCGCTCTTCATCCGCTCCGCCTTCTCTACCGCTTCCTCGATGCTGCCGACCAGCAGGAACGCCTGCTCCGGCAGCTCATCGTGCTTACCTTCGACGATCTCCTTGAACCCGCGGATCGTATCGGCAATCGGAACGTACTTGCCTTCGAGGCCGGTGAACTGCGAGGCGACGAAGAACGGCTGCGACAGGAACCGCTCGATGCGCCGCGCGCGGGCCACCGCGAGCTTGTCTTCCTCGGACAGCTCGTCGATGCCGAGAATGGCGATGATGTCCTGCAGATCCTTGTAGCGCTGGAGCACCTGCTTGACGTCACGCGCCACGTTGTAGTGCTCGTCCCCGATGACGTTGGGGTCGAGAATGCGCGAGGTGGACGCAAGGGGATCGACGGCCGGATAGATGCCCTTCTCGACGATGGCGCGCGACAGGTTGGTCGTGGCGTCGAGGTGCGCGAACGTCGTGGCCGGGGCGGGATCGGTGTAGTCGTCGGCCGGAACGTAGATGGCCTGCACCGAGGTGATGGAACCCTGCGTGGTCGAGGTGATCCGCTCCTGCATCGCCCCCATTTCGCTCGCCAGGGTCGGTTGATAGCCGACCGCGGAGGGCATCCGGCCGAGCAGGGCGGATACCTCGGACCCGGCCTGCGTGAACCGGAAGATGTTGTCGATGAAGAGGAGCACGTCCTTGCCCTCGGCGTCGCGGAAGTACTCGGCGACGGTCAACGCGGACAGCCCCACCCGCTGTCGGGCGCCCGGCGGCTCGGTCATCTGCCCGTAGATCAACGCGGCCCGGGACTTCTCCCGGTCCTCGATGTTGATGACTCCGCTCTCCTGCATCTCCAGCCAGAGATCGTTCCCTTCGCGCGTGCGCTCGCCAACCCCCGCGAACACCGACACGCCGCCGTGCTTCAGGGCGATGTTGTTGATGAGCTCCATGATGATGACGGTCTTGCCGACCCCGGCACCACCGAACAGGCCGATCTTCCCGCCGCGCAGATACGGCTCGAGCAGGTCGACGACCTTGATACCGGTCTCGAACATCTGCAGCTCCGTCGACTGATCCACCAGCTTCGGCGCCGGTCGATGAATCGGCCACCGTTCCTTCGTCTGCACCGGGCGGTCCGGAAAGTCGACCGGCTCGCCGAGCACGTTGAGCACCCGGCCGAGTGTCTCCGGTCCCACCGGCATCGAGATCGGCTCGCCGAGATCGACGGCTTCCATGCCCCGCTGCATGCCGTCGGTCGGCTTCATCGCGACCGCCCGGACCCGGTTCTCCCCCAGGTGCTGGGCGACCTCGGCAACGATGTCGATGGCCACCCCGCCCGCATTCGACTTGACCTGCAGCGCGTCGTAGATGGCGGGTAGCCGGTCCGGGAACTCGACGTCGATGACCGGTCCGATGATCTGCACGATCTTGCCGGTGTTCTTTGCCGCCGCTGTATCGTTCGCCATGTCTCGAAACGTCCCTCCGACGTCCAGTCCGTCCGTCCCTGGTCTTCGACGCGTGGTCTCCTCGACCCCCACGACCCACCCGTGCCGCCGCCGGCCGCGCTACAGCGCCTCGGCGCCGGACACCACTTCTATGATCTCTCGGGTAATCGTGGCTTGGCGCACCTTGTTCATGTAGAGCGTCAGATCCTCGATCATCTCCGTCGCGTTCTTGCTGGCCGCATCCATGGCCGTCAACCGCGCCGCGTGCTCGGCCGCCGCCGATTCGAGCAGCGCCCGCCAGAACTGAATCTCGACGTGCCGGGGAATCAGCGAGTCGAAGATGGCCGCCGGCGCCGGCTCGTAGAGGTAGTCCGGCAAATGCTCGGCCTCGCCGCTCGCGGGCTCGATCGGTTGGATCGGCAACACCTGATCCACCACCACCCGCTGTTGCAGCACGCTCTTGAACTCGTTGTAGACGAGCTTCACGCTGTCGACTTCGTCCCGCGTGAACGCCGCGACCGCCTCGCGGGCGATCGCCTGCGCATGACCGTACTGCAACTGCGAGAAGATGTTGACGAGCTCGAAACGGACGTCGAACCCCCGTTTCCCGAAGAAATCCCGGCCCTTGCGGCCAGCCAGTCCCAACGTGACGCCCGAGCCCGAGCTCGCCGCAATCACGCCGCCGGCCTCCTTGATGATGTTGGTGTTGAACCCCCCGCACAGCCCCTTGTCCGCGGTGACCACCACCAGCAGCGTCGGACGGGACGGGGCGTCCGGGTCACGCCGGGCCAGCAGCGGGTGCGCGGCGGTGTCGACGTGGGCGGCGAGGCCGCTGAGCACGCGTTGCATCTGGATCGCGAACGGCCGGGCGGCCAGAATCCGATCCTGCGCCCTGCGAAGCCGGGAGGCGGCAATCGCCTTCATGGCCTTGGTGATCTGCTGCGTCGACTTGACCGCGCGAATGCGTCTGCGAAGGTCGAGAAGAGAAGGCACTGGATGGCTGCTCTCGGGCTGGGGCCAGGGGGCGCTCGATGGTGGCGTCAGGCCGCCGCGGTCTTGCGGGCGGCAATGAACTGCTCGGTGAATTCCTTGAGAATGGCGATGATGCGCGGCTTGAGGTCGTCGTCGATCACGGCCCGCTCCGCGAGATCGGCAAAGAGCGCCGGCTCCCGCGCCTCGACGAACTGGTACAGCTCCGTCTCGTACTGGCCGACGTGGCCCTCGTCGACCGCGTCGAGATGGCCGTTGGTTCCGGCGTACACGATCAGGACCTGCCGTTCGACCGGCAGCGGCGCGTACTGGCCCTGCTTCAGGATCTCGACCAGCCGCTTGCCGCGATTGAGCTGATCCTGGGTCGACTTGTCCAGATCGCTGGCGAACTGGGCGAATGCCGCCAGCTCACGGAACTGCGCCAGATCGAGCCTCAACGTGCCGGCCACCTGACGCATCGCCTTCACCTGCGCCGACCCGCCGACCCGGGACACCGAGTTGCCGACGTTGATCGCAGGGCGAACGCCCTGGTGGAAGAGATCCGATTCGAGGAAGATCTGCCCGTCGGTAATCGAGATGACGTTGGTCGGAATGTACGCGGACAGGTCGCCGGCCTGGGTCTCGATGACCGGGAGCGCGGTCAGGGAGCCCGCCCCGAGCTCGTCCCGCATCATCGCGGCCCGCTCCAGCAGGCGCGAATGCAGGTAGAACACGTCGCCCGGATACGCCTCGCGCCCCGGCGGGCGCCGCAGCAGCAGCGAGATCTCGCGGTAGGCCTGGGCGTGCTTCGACAAGTCGTCGTAGATGCAGAGCGCGTGCTTGCCGTTGTCGCGGAAGTGCTCGCCCATGGCGCAGGCGGCGTACGGGCTCAGAAAAAGCAGGGACGCAGGGTCGGCGGCGGCCGCCGCGACCACGATGGTGAACTCCATCGCACCGGCGTCCTCCAGGGTCTTGACGACCTGGGCAATCGTCGACTGCTTCTGGCCGATGGCGTTGTAGATGCAGACGACGTCCTTGCCGCGCTGGTTCAGGATGGTGTCGACGGCGACCGCGGTCTTGCCGGTCTGCCGGTCACCGATGATCAGCTCCCGCTGTCCGCGGCCGATCGGCACCATCGCGTCGATGGCCTTGAGACCGGTCTGAAGCGGCTGCTTCACCGGCTGCCGGTCGACCACGCCCGGGGCGATCCGCTCGACCGGGGCGGTGCCGGCCGCCGCGATGGGCCCCTTCCCGTCCACCGGCTGACCAAGCGGGTTGACCACCCGTCCGAGCAGCGCCTCTCCGACCGGCACGGAGATGATGCGACCGGTGCGCTTGACGGTGTCGCCCTCCTTGATTTTGGTGCTCTCGCCGAGCAGCACCGCGCCGACCCCCTGCTCTTCGAGGTTGAGGGCCATGCCGAAGATCCCATGGGGAAACTCGAGCATCTCGGTGGCCATGACCCGCTCTATGCCGTCGATCTGGGCGATACCGTCTCCGACCGACACCACGGTGCCGACCTCCGCCACGTCGACGTCGACGTCGTAGCTTCCAATCTGCTCGCGAATGATCTTCGTTATCTCGTCCGCCTTGATGGTCATCGCAGAAACTCTCGTTCTGATAGGGGGTCCGGTCTCCGGCAGCTCGTCGTCGTGTTGCCGAGGGGAAATTCCCCCTTTGGAGTACCTTGCTTCATTGCTCGAGGAGGGTCTGCCGCATTCGTTCGAGGTGCCGGGCGACGCTGCCGTCGTACACCGTCGAGCCGATTCGCGTCACCACCCCGCCCAGAATGCCGGGATTGACGACCGTGTTTACCCGTACTTCGCCGCCGCCCGCACGGGCGAGGCGCTCCCGCATGGCGGCGTCCTGGTCCGGGCTGAGGGGCTGCGCGGTGGTGACCTCCGCATCGACGACCCCGAGGTGATCGAGCACGCGAGCGCGGTAGAACCGCACGATATCCGGCAGCAGCCCCAGACGCCCGCGATCGGCGAGCACCGTCAGCAAACGGGTGACGGTCGGGGACACCCCCCCCCGCAGACGGTTGCGCAGATCGTTGATGATGGCCCGCTTCTTCGGCGGCTGCACCGCCGACCCGAAGAGCACCCGCCTCAACGTCTCGTGCTCGTTCACGAGCCGGGCAAACTGTTCCAGATCGGATTCGGCCTGCCGGAGGTCGCCGCTCTCGAGACCGACGTCGAAGAGGGCTCGGGCGTAACGCACTGCCGCCGTACGATTCGTCATAGTGGTCGGGTCGCCGACCTCCGCGCCCTGCGCGGAAGTGGCCGATGGCACCGGGACACGCCGTCAGAGCCCGGCTCTGAACGGACAAACGTCCTATTCTACCATTGCCGGGTTCGGCCGGCAATGGTAGCCATCCCGGCGGCACCTGCACGGTGGTTGCCTCTTCCCGGACCCGACCGCCCGCACCGCCACCGCCGGCAGCGCCACGTCGGCGCCGGCCCGCCGTCGAAACGACTCTATCCGGAAGCCGGGCGAACGTCTCGTCCGCTTCGTCAGGGTCGGGGCGCGGAGCCGGGAGCCTCGGTAGTCAGATGCTCGAAGAGGCGCTGCAACTCGTCCTCCGATCCGAAGTCGATTTCGATTCGGCCCCTTCGTCCCTTTCTGAGAATGCGAACCCGCGTGCCCAGAACCACGCGCAGCCGATCCTGCGCCGCCTGGATATGCACGTCGACCGTGGCCGCCTTCGGACCGGGCGCTGACTCCGGAGGGTTCGCGAGCTTCTTGACGAGCGCCTCGGTCTCGCGCACGGAGAGGTTTGCGGCTACGACATCGCGGGCGGCGCGACGTTGTGCGGCGGCATCGGTCAGGCCCAACAGGGCGCGGGCGTGCCCCATGGCCAGCGCCCCCGCGGCGACGTCGGCCTGCACCTCCGGCGGCAGCAGCAGGAGCCGGACGTAGTTGGCGATCGTGGCGCGGTCTTTCCCGATCACCTCGGCCACGCTCTCCTGGGTCATCTCGCGCTCATGGATGAGCCGCCGGTAGGCTTCTCCTTCTTCGATCGGATTGAGGTCCTCGCGTTGCAGGTTCTCGATGAGAGCAATCTCCAACAGCTTGTCGTCCGGCACGTCGCGCACCACGACCGGTACGCGGAGCAGACCGGCCATCTGCGCCGCCCGCCATCTGCGCTCGCCCGCGATTATCTCGAAGCGGTCTCCCTCGGCCGGCCGAACCACAATCGGCTGTATGACGCCGCTGCTGCGGATCGAGCGGGAAAGCTGTTCGAGCTTCGGTTCGTCGAGAACCGTGCGGGGCTGGGAGCGGTTGGGGATCAGCCGATCCAGATCCGCCTCGGTCGACTGCTCCGAAGGCTGCGGATCCGCCTCGGGAATGAGGGCGCTCAGTCCACGCCCGAGCGCACGTCGTGTCTTGGCCATGAAACTCGCTCCTGCCCGGCGTCCGGTCTCGATCGTTCGGGGCATCCTCGTGGCGAAACGCTGCATGGGATCGAGACGGCTACCGGCGCCGGAACGCTCGCCGGCTCGTGGCGAACCCTGCCCCGTTCGATCGGCGACGAGTCAGCGCCTCCTGCAGGAGGCGGCGCCGTCCAGACGGGCAGACTCCCGGCAGCCCGTGGCGAAAGTCCCCGCTGCATTCGAGCGGCGATGCATCCCGCCTGACTGCGTTGTTCGGACGGACTGCTTGCAGTCCGCGGTTGCGTATGCCCAATATGCGCCCTCCTCACGCCTTGTCAGGCACGGGCGCTCTTCGCCCGCGGGCGCACTCGCCGCTCTCGGTGCAACGCGGGGTTTCACCACGGGCTGCTAGACGGCCCCGGGGAAACCGCGGCCGACCGTCACGCGCTCGGACCCCAGCATCTCGTTCGCCAGGGCCAGGTACGCTTCAGCCCCCGTCGACCGGACGTCGTAGAGAATTGCCGGCAGACCGTGGCTCGGCGCCTCTCCCAGCCGCACGTTGCGGGGAATGACCGTCCGGTACACCTTCTCCCTGAAATGCGCCCGTACATCGCCGGCTACCTGCTGGCCCAACCTCGTCCGCGAGTCCGACATCGTCAACAGGACGCCTTCGATCTTGAGTTCCGGATTCAATCCGGCCTGCACGCGGCTCATCGTCGCCATCAGCTCGGTCATCCCCTCGAGCGCGAAGTACTCGCAGTTGAGCGGTATCAGAACCGAATGCGCCGCCACGAGAGCGTTCAGAGTCAGCAGCCCCAGAGACGGGGGCGTGTCGATGAAGATATAGTCGTGCCGCTCTACGGCCGCCCGCAGCAACGGGCGCAATCGACTCTCGCGCCGGGGCAGCCCCACCAGCTCCACCTCGGCGCCGGTCAGATGGTGATCGGTCGGCATCAGCCGCAGGCCGGTGACCGGCGTGTCGAGCTCGAGCTCCTCCGGGGCAACGATTTCCGATGTCAGCGCCCGGTAGATGCTACGGCCGGCGACGTGCGCCCTGAGCCCGAGTCCACTCGTGAGATTCGCCTGGGGATCGAGATCGACGAGGAGCACCTTCTGCTCGCCCATCGCCAGAGATGCCGCCAGATTGATGGCCGTGGTGGTCTTGCCGACGCCGCCCTTCTGATTGGCGATTGCGATAATCCTGCCCATGGACAACCGGAACCAAAATCTGTTGAATGCCTTAACAAGCGCCTGCAAATATGTCTATCCGAATGGTAACGCCGATGCATGGGTTGGAACAAGACACGGGAATCTGACGTGCACCCGACTCGGACACTTCGCCCGGTAATGTGTCGAGGGTTCTGTTACCCGCTCGAGTTGGAGGAAGACAGTTCAGTCGCTCATGTTCCACGTGAAACATCGAGGCACCACCACCCGTCCGACCAGAACGACCGCGAGCGTCAGGGCGACCAGAGGGGGCCTTGCAGCATCCCGTCAGGAGTTACGGGGTAACCGCTCGAGCACGAACCCCAGATGTTTGTTCAACGGTCATTCAGAGACTCCTCCCAGTTGTGGGTCATCGAGGATTCCCCCACCCTGGTTGATCCAATCGATGGAACGATGGCGGTTGCTGAAGGCGGGCCGTCTCTTGTCCCCTGTCCAAGTCGTGGTGGGCGCGCGGCCATGGCGACAAGTCGCACCCACGGGCCTCCCTTCGCTCACGTTTCGCGTCGTTGTCGGCTTGACCACCCCGGACATGAGGCCCGTTCTTCAACCGATACGAACCACCCGGATGCTCGATCGCGACCGCGCGATGCACAACCCGGTCGCGGATGGCGCTGGCCATCGCCCGGTCTCGGAAGTCGTCGCCCCTGCTCCCGAAGCTCTGGTTGCCGGTCAGGATCATCCACCGTGCTCCAGCGCCGGCTGACGCGCTCGAAGAACTGCGTCGGGCGCGTGCCGGTCCATCGACCGATACCCGACCTCCTTCCATGCGCAGTCGTCGCGGCCGTGGCGGCGGCCCTCGCCGACCGCGACGAGCACCCGCCGGACGTGCCCGCTGGCCTTGAGCCCAGGACCGACCGCGGCCCCGGTATGACCAGCTCTCCCCGTGCTGGACGATGTGGCAGAGGCTCGGCTTCTGCATCTCTTTCCCCGACCGACGGCGGGTAGCCGAGAAGTCACTGCTGTCGAGACCCTCGATGAACGGGAACCGGCCAGGTTGTATCTGTCCCTTGCTGACTCCTCCACCGGCTGCTGAGCGAGGGCTGGCGGGAAGACCACCCACCCTGTCACGATGGGGCACGAACGTGACGCCCGCCACGAGAAAACCGGGCGGCACGGAGGGATGTTCGCCGCCAATCCCTCCACGCGCCGACCCGGACCCAGGGTCTGGGCCAAGTCGATCTCGGTCAACAGCTCCGGCAGCGTCTCGGGTCAACGGTCGCCCGAAAGTCCCGCAGTCCAGAGAGGTCGTCGCGCCAACCGGTAGACCTACCGGGCTGCGCTTGGGTGTAGTTGGCAACTCCCTGTTGCCTGCCCCGCGACGTTGAGCGGCGAAGGCGGCGCCGTGGCATCCTCAGGGGGCGAAAGCGGGACCGGTCCTCGCAATTTCGATCGGGGCGCCGGCAACTCCCTCCCCGTTGCAAAAGCTGACGCTGTCGCGCCCGGTATCGAGCCGCAGCCGCCCGCCGTGAACGAGCCGCAAATCAAACTCCGCCTTGACGGCGGGTGTTTTCCCGCACCGACCGCGCCCTCCCGATCCCGCCGGCAAGGAGGGTATCCGATGCCGTTCCACACGGTCCACGGCGAATCGCTGTCCGTCGACAACCTGCAGGTAGTCGAACCCCGGGGCCGCCGGCCTCGATGTGCAGCCCCGCCGCCGTCCGTCTGTACGAAGCCGGCAGCGGCATGGCGCACGCCGTCCCGAAAGGAGGTCCGCGCGCTGCCGGCCAGGATGCGGCCAATGACCGACTGGCTGCGGGCGCATGGCGTCACCGCCGCCGCGATGGAGGGCATCGGGGTCTACTGGAAAGGCTCCGTTCGAGGCGTTGGAGGACGCCGTCATCTACGCCGCACTGTTCCATGCCCAGCACGTCAAGCAAATTCGCGGCAAGAAGACCGACGTCAACGACAACCTGTGGCTGCCTCGCATCTGCCAGTTCGGCCTCGCCCAGCCGAGCTACGTTCTGCCGCGGCGCTTCCGCCAATAGCGGCAGTTGACCCGCTACCGCCGTAAGCTCGTCGCCGAGCGCAGCCGGAATCGCAACCGGGTCCACAAACGCTCGACCACGACGGTCTGCGGATCGGCGGCATCTTGTCGGACATCTTCGGTGTCAACGGACGGCGCATCCTCGACAGGTGCGCATTCCGGACGATCCCGGCAGGGCTTCACCCTTCCGAAGGGAGGGCGAGGCGATGCCGCCGCGGAGGCTGCTGACGAGGAAGATTCGCGAGGTTCTTCGGCTCAAGCACGAGCTGGGATTTTGTCCCCACCGGGCGATAGCCCAGGCCTGCGCCATTGGCATGGGCAACGGTATCGCTGTCTGCAGAGGACGGCTCAACAAGGGCTGGGCTGCCGTTGCCGCAGGAGTTGGACGACGCGGCGCTCGAGGCCCTTAGTTGTTCCTCCGCGCCGCGCCGGTGCACGACCGGGTCCGAGCGACCTCGAAGTCAACCGGCACCACCCGCCGCCACGGGACGGTGGGGCCACCGTGTCGAAGCTGTAGTCCACCGTCTCGAATATCTCGGCGTCGGGCTTGAAGGTCAACTCGGTACAATAGAACGACGGCTATCCGGATACCATTGACGATCGAGACGCGCATGCCGGGCACCTCGCCGGAAACCTTGTAGCGTTTCACAGCAACCGATGACCTGCCGGGCACACGGCCACCGCCCTGCTCACCGGACACGAGCGTTGCTGCGCGGGAGGCGGTGAGGAGCCGCTGCGGCCTTGCGGTCTGCTGTTCCGAAGGTGACGCCCCACGGCCGCCGTCGAACCGGTGCGCCAGGTCTCGAACAAAAAGACGACCGCGCGCCCAGAATCTCCTCGTCGGAACGAGCATCGCTACGGCTCCGTCCACCCGCCGTACCTCGCCCTTGTCCGACGGCGCTGCACCTCTCCACAACCGCCGGGGAAAGCACGAAGTCATGCGTTGTCCAATACGTCGCCGTCCCGAAAGCGAGGCTATCCAGGGGTGGGTTCTTGCTCCAGGCCAGGCGTCGAAGTCCAGGATGTCGCTTGACACCCATGGGACGTCTCCGTGGCAGAACTCGGGGTCTCCGCTCAGGACGCCCAAAGCAGGCCACCGCTTCCAGGCGGGCAGTGACGCTGTACCAAGGAACCGCCAGGACGCGCGCCCCTGGACAGCTCCACAAAGGCGAACGGCGCCGGTCGGACAAACGGCATTCACTCCGACGACTCGGCGACCGCGCCATCGATTTCATCGATAATCGCTTGTGCCGCTTTTCCCCGATCGGGCGCATTCAAGACCGGCCGTCCCACGACGAGGTAGTCCGATCCCCAGCGAATGGCCTGCGCCGGCGTGGTCGAGCGCCTGTGGTCATCCCGGGTTGCCCCGGCCAACCGAATCCCCGGGCTGACGATCACTACACCCGTCTCCCTGGGCCATGTCTCCCGGCAGAGCCGAATGGCCTCGCCGGATGCGATCACGCCGTCACAGCCATGATCGAGCGCGCCTCGGGTTCTCGCGACAATCCACTCGTCCAACGTGACGCCTCGCGCTGCCTCCGCAGGTGCAATCCGCGAAAAATCGTCGGCATCCAGGCTGGACACGTACGGTACGGCGAGGAGGGCCGGCCATCGGCTCCCGGCTTTGGCGTCACGCGCCATCGCGATGTCCCGCAATGGCATGTTCTGGTGCAGGGTCAAGAAAAGGATGCTCGGATCGTCGCGCAAGTCGCGAACCACATCCGCCACCGTGTTGCCGATGTCCGGCACCTTCAGATCGACGAAGATCCGCTTACCTTCGCCCGCAATCTTCTCCCACAGCTCCGCGAGGCCGCGAGCCCGCAGCCCGGCCATGAGGAGCCGCCAACCTATCTTGTAGGCCCGGACGTTCGCCAATTCGTCGACAATAGCGCGCGCGCGCTCGACACTCGGAACATCCAGAGCGACAATCAGACGATCTTCACCGGTCAAGTCTTCTTCCTTTCAACCGCTCCGGGGTACAGAAACCTGCCATCTCCCGCAGATATCCGGGGAATGAGTCCATAATTCATACGGCGGGAACGCCGCGCAAAACACGCCACCCACCGGCTGGCGTGCTGAAATCGCGACGGCTACCATATCGCACAGCGCAATCGATGTTCCACGTGGAACACTCGCGGATGCCGATCAAGCAGTCCCGACCTCCCCGAGACAACGCCCACCGGTTTCCTGCATGGTGACCCTGACGCTACCGGCGCTGCCGAAGCAATGACGATTCCCGACATCGAGGACCGACAACTCGCCGGGCGTATCGCTCGGCAAGCCGCCCGAGCTCGCGTAGACGTCGACATCGCTCTCCTGCCGGCCCTGGCTGCCTACGTTGCTCTGCTGATGCGGTGGAACCGTCGCATCAATCTGACCGCACTGACCGATGACGAACGCGGTATCGACAGACTCGTCATCGAGCCCCTGATCGCCGCGCAACGACTGCCCAAGAACGGAGCTTCCATCACCGACATCGGATCGGGTGGGGGATCTCCGGCGGTACCCCTGAAGCTGGCGGCACCCACGGTAACACTTCGGATGGTGGAATCGAGAACGAGAAAAGCCGCGTTCCTTCGGGAGGTCGTGCGACAACTTCGCTTGAAGGAGACAGTCGTGGAGGCCTGCAGGTACCAGGAACTGGTCACCCGGGGAGATCAGCTCGAAAGATCCGACATCGTGACCGTGCGGGCCGTTCGTATCGGGCGCCGGATGTTGCAGCAGATTCAGCCGCTGGTCCGGGCCGGCGGCGCCGTCTTCCTCTTCCGAAGATCCGACCACGAAGACGTCAGCGCCGAGGTGCCGCCACCCCTGCGGATGGAGGCGACGTATCCCCTGCTCGACTCGGCGGACAGCCGTCTGGTGGTCTTGAGAAAGCCGGGCCTCGACCGCCCCAGCGCTTGACGTAAGCCCCGAGCACTGCGACAGCCGCCGGCGTCACGCCGGGAACGCGCCCAGCCTGTCCAAGCGTGGCCGGCTGCACCGAAACCAGTCTCGACGCCACTTCGTTCGACAAGCCGGGCACGTCGCCATACGGAAAGTCGGAAGGGATACGCCGCCCTTCGTCTCGCGCCGCCCTCGCAATCGTGGCTTCCTGCCTCCGCAGATAGCCTTCGTACTTCACCGCCGTCTCCACACTCGATCGCTCGGCGCCGGCGGCATCGACACCGATTTCGAGATCGACTACTCCCTGATCGGCCAGCGTTCCGAGCGTGACGCCCGGTCGCCGCAGCACCTGGGTCGCGGCGATGGTGCGCGTACCCTCTCGCACCCGCGCCGCCCGTACGCGGGCCAGGTTCCGCTCGAACCGCGCGCGCCGGCCACAGAAGCGGTCCCACCGCTCGTCGCCGACCAACCCGATCTCACGACCAAGCGGTGTCAGACGCAAGTCCGCATTATCGATTCGCAGAAGCAGGCGATGCTCCGCACGGGACGTGAACATGCGGTACGGTTCGAGACATCCGCGGGTCGTCAGATCATCGACCATCACCCCGATGTAGGACTCGCTACGCCTCAGCACCCAGTCTCCGTCTCCACGGGCACGCCGCGCCGCGTTCACCCCCGCTACCAGCCCCTGTCCGGCCGCCTCCTCGTATCCCGAGGTACCGTTGATTTGGCCCGCCAGAAACAGTCCGGGGGTTGTTCGGCTCTCCAGAGTCAACGCCAGTTCCGTCGGTTGGATGAAATCGTATTCGACCGCATAGCCGGGACGCAGCATCACGGCATCTTCCAACCCCGGCAACGCGGCGATGACTTCCCTCTGCACGTCCTCCGGCAGGCACATCGAACATCCGCTGACGTAGATCTCCGGCACATCGAGCCCCTCGGGCTCCAGAAAGATCTGATGACGCTCGCGGTCGGGAAACCGCATCACCTTGTCCTCCAGAGAAGGACAGTACCGGGGACCGATTCCGGTGATTCGCCCGTTGTAGAGCGGTGACCGATCCCGGTTCCGGCGGATGAGCTCGTGCGCCGCGGCGGTCGTATGAACGATGTGGCAGCAGATCTGACTGCGATCGAGGGCGCCGGTCATGAACGAGAACGGCACCGGGGGGCGATCCCCCGGCTCCTCCTCGAACCGGCCGAAGTCGATGCTGGCGCGATCGAGCCGGGGTGGAGTGCCGGTCTTCAGCCGCCCCCACTCCAGACCCAACCGCTTCAGCGATTCGCCGAGAACCCGCGACGCCGGCTCGCCGGCTCGCCCGGCCGCATGTCGTTCCGGCCCAACATGGACAAGTCCGTTCAGGAAGGTCCCGGTGGTCACCACCACGGTCCGGCAACCAATACGCGTACCGTCCTCGAGCTCGATGCCGACTGCTCGACCGCCCTCGACCACCACCGAACCGACTCGTCCGATGATCCAGTCGACACTCGGCTCGCGGTCCAGTCGAGTCCGCATCCAGACGCCGTACTGCCGCTTGTCCGCTTGCGCCCGCGGGGACTGCACGGCCGGGCCGCGGCTCCTGTTCAGCAGCTTGAACTGAATCGCGCTGGCATCGATCGCCTGACCCATCAATCCGCCCAGGGCGTCGATCTCACGAACCAGGTGCCCCTTCGCGGTACCGCCGACCGACGGGTTGCACGGCATCTGGCCCACGGTGTCTCTCGAGAGCGTGCAGAGCCCCACGTTGCACCCCAGGCGGGCCGCCGCATGGGCCGCCTCGATGCCGGCATGGCCGGCGCCGACGACGATGACGTCATGATCCGGCGGCATGACAGGTTTCCGCTGACACCCTCTCCCCGTCCGTGCGGCCGAGGCCCGGAAGAGCACGAACTCGATCAATCAACATGCAAACACCTGATTCCAAACGGTTTAACTATACACCGTCCCTCGTTGACGTTATCCGACCCGGTACCCGGTTGGCAAGTACCCGGTGACGTTGCTCCCATCGACTCGCCGCCGCCGGTCCGGCCGGCGATTCCGGTTACTTCCCGATGCAGAACCGTTCGAAGATGTGGTTGAGCACGTCATCGGGTGTCCGTTTTCCGGTCAATTCCTCGAACGCCGACCGGGCTCGCGCCAGATCTGCGAGCACGAACTCCTCCGCCGCGCGCTGCTCGGCCGCCTCGGCCGCCGCCCCGAGAGACAACGCGGCCTCTTCGAGCAGCCTGATGTGCCGAATGTTGGCCACCATCGGAGTTTCCCTCGACCCCGTGTCGCCAACCAGCACCTTCCGCAGATCTTCGCGCAGCCGGCCGATTCCCTGTCCGGTAAGGGCCGAGACTTCGACCCACTTCGGGTCGTTGTCGAGCGACAACGAGGCGGGCGACCAGATCCCCGGTCGGTCGACCTTGTTCACGACCACCACCCGCGGCGACCCCGATGTTTCCTCCAACACGTGCCGATCGTCCGCGGCGAGCGGCCGAGATCGATCGACAACAACGAGACACGCGGTCGCAACCCCGAACGCCTGCCGGGCTCGCGACACTCCCTCCGCTTCGACCGGATCGCCGGTCACGCGGATGCCGGCAGAGTCGATCAGGTTGACGGCGAGTCCGTCCAGATCCATCGTCTCCGAGACGAGATCGCGGGTGGTGCCGGGAACGGGCGTGACGATGGCGCGCGAAGAACCCAGTAATTGATTGAAAATACTAGACTTACCTACATTCGGTCGGCCGAGGACGACCACCTCGCATCCTTCCCGAATCAGCCGCCCGGCAGCGGCCCCGGACAGCAGGACCTCCACCTGTTCACGTACTGTCCCTATCGCCCCCGCTACCGCTGACGTCTCGATGAAGTGGTAGCCCTCCTCCGGGAAATCGAGCGAGGCTTCGAGCCGGGCCGTCAGCTCGAACAACTGCCGGTCGACCTCGGCGATGCGCTCGGTCATCGTGCCTTCGAGCTGGTCGAACGCCAACCGGGCCTGAAGCGGCGTGACCGCATCGATGAGATCCGCCACCGCCTCCGCCTGAACGAGATCCACGCGACCGTGCAGGAACGCCCGTAGCGTAAACTCTCCCGGTTCCGCCAGCCGAGCCCCGGACCTGCAGGCGAGCGCGACGATCTGTTCCAACAACACCGGACTGCCGTGGGCGCTGATCTCGACGACGTCCTCGCCCGTGTACGATCCCGGCTCGGGGAACGACGTCGCCACCACCCGATCGATCGAGGTCACCTCGTTCCCGAGGCGCACGACGAGGCGCGCCACGGTGGCATGCCGCGGTTGCAGGGGGCTGGTGCGGTCGAGCAGGGCGCCGGCAATCACCGAGGCCTCTGTTCCGCTGATTCGCACGACACCCACCCCCCCCCGGCCGGGGGGAGTGGCGATGGCGACAATCGTGTCGTCGGATGCGAACATCGGTCACCGCATTCTGCAAGGGGCGGCGGCACGACTTCCGGGCGGCACGCCCGGCGCCCGCGGTGAAGCGGATTCCCGGGTTGGGACAGCGAGACGGGCGGCGCTTGTCCGCCCGCTACGGCGGGCCGGGGAAACCTGCGGGCGGGATTGGCGCGCTCGCTGTCGACATGCCCGGCGGGCGAACCGTCACGGCTGCCGTACAGGAGTTCCGGCCGAGATCAGGACCGTCTTGAGGAAGGCGTCGCCGATGCTCTCGGAGGATACGCCCGGGTCGTCGGCAATCGCCAGGTGTACGATTCGGCGAGCGTACGGGTTCAGCGGTCCAATCTCCTGGGTCTCTCCAGACCGCCGGGCCCGTTCGGCGAGCAGGAGCGCCGTCTGCCGAAGCTCTTCGTCCTTGCCCTTTCGATAGTCCAGACAATCGACGACGATACGCCCTTTTCCGTGCTCGCCACGGAACGCCGCGTTGACGATATGCTGCAGCGCGTCGAGACCCTCGCCCTTGCGACGCAGGAGCACGTCGCCGTTGTCTCCGTTCACGGTGATGCGGGTCCCGTCCTCGATCGGGGTGCATTCCACCTCGAGCGACAGATCCAGTGCATTCGTCACCGCTTCCACGAAAGCCGCCATCCGGGTTTCGAGATCCGCTGCCACCCCTGTCTCCCCGCGCTCATGGTCGAACCCCCGCGTCGCACCCGCAGGCCGGTGCGGCGGGGGCTCTCCCCCTGGCTCCCCTACCGACCCTTCCCGCGCGAACGTCGCGATCCCTTGCCTTGGCGTGCCGCCTTCACGCCGGATCGCTCTCCCGCCTGAGGGTCCTTGACGCCTTCCTGCGGGGCCTCCGGACCGGCGACCTCTCCGCCAATCTTCTTGACCTGCCGCTCGGCCGGCGGCCGCACCTGCCTGACCCTCGGCGGACCCGCGATCCGGTTCGTGAGGACGGTTTGGCCGATGCCGAGCAGATTGCTCGTCAGCCAGTAGATGACCAGCCCGCTCGGCGCCCACAGGAACATCACCGTGAAGATGACGGGCATGAACATCATCATCTTCTGTTGTTCCGGGCTCGCAGCGCCGGCCGGCTGCAGCCGCTGCTGGTAGACCATCGACGCTCCCATGATCAGCGGCGTGACGTAGAACGGATCCTGCACCGACAGGTCGTCGATCCACCCCATGAACGGCGCGCCTCGCAGCTCGACCGCCATCGACAGCAATCGGTAGAAGGCAATCAGGATCGGCATCGTCATCAACATCGGCAGGCACCCGCTCGCGGGGTTCGCGCCGTGGCGGCGATACAGCTCCATCACCTCCTGGTTCATCTTCTGCTTGGCCGGATCGGTCGCCTTCAGATTGGCGTACCGCGCCTGGATCGCCTTCATTTCCGGCTGCAGCTCCTGCATCTTCCGCATGGACACGACGCTCTTGTGGCGTAGCGGAAAGATCACGATGTTGATCAGCACCGTGAGCAGGATGATCGACCACCCGTAGTTGCCGACAAAGCCATGGATCCACTTCAGGGTCCGATGGAGGGGGACGACGATAGCCGACAAAAAGCCGAAATCGATGGCCCGCACGAGGTCAGGATGCACCGCCGCGAGCAGGTCGAAGTCCTTCGGGCCGATGAAGAACGGGAGCTCGCTCCGCCCGGTCTCAAGGGTGATCTCGAACTCGACGAGATCGTGCTCCACCTCGGCCACGGAAAGAGGACGGTAATCGACGCGGCTCGGTTGGGGGCCGGGCAACGCCACGGCGAGAAAATAGTGGTTGTCGACGCCAGCGAAGTCGAACTGCCCCTCGTAGCTGGGACGCTCGGGAACATCCGAGGGGGCGGCGCGATACACGTCGACTTCCTCCGCCAACCCGTCCTCCAGCGGCCGGCCGTAGAGCACGGCGGCCGGCAGCTGCTGAAACACCAACCGGGAAGTTGTGGCGCGCACGCCGCCGAGACCCGGACCCCAGGCCGTGGTCATCGGCTGGACACCCCCCGCGGTGGTCACTGCCGCCCCGAACTCCACCACGTAGGGCCGGTCTGGCGATGGCTGAAAGCGAAACGTCTTCCGGGCCCGCAGGCCGGAGCTGTCCTCGTACTCGAAAGTCAACGCGGCCGGATCGTTGGTCACGCGCAGGTAGTCGACCGATGGCCGGAACAGCGCGGTATCGAGACGCGCCGTCAGATCCGGATCACCCGGTACGCTCAGCGAGAACGGCCTCCTGCGCCCGGCCGCCACGGCGGGAAGCGCCAGCTCGACCGGGTCCCCGTTCTCGTCGGCGTACTGCTTGAGCTTCCAACTGACGAGCTCAGCGCCGCGATTGTCGAACTCCGCCAGAACGAAGTCGCTCTCGACGACGATGGTTCGGGGCCGGTCGGTCGTGACCGGGACAATCTCCGGAGCCCCGGCCGCGGCAGCGCCCCCCGGGCGGGCGTCGGCAGCCACGGCCGTCGGCGGTACGGAACCGGGTACGCCAACCGCCGCCAGCCGACCCGCCGCCGCGTCCGAATCTCCCTGGACAGAGGCGACCCCGCCGGCTGGCGTATCGAACACGGTCTCGACCGGAGGGGGCGGGCCGATCCACCGCTGGTACAGCACCAGCACCAGGAATGACAACGTGACCGCGAGAAGGACTCGACGCTCCATGACAGATCACACGTCCCGACGTCCCGGGACACGCCTCCACGATGGCTCGCATGGTTCGTCGATCGCCGGTACCGGATCAGCCCCGCCGGGATGCAACGGGTGACAACGACACAGACGGCCAAGCGTGAGCCACGTGCCGCGAAGGCTTCCATGACGCCGTAGCGCCTCCTCGGCGTAGTGCGAGCAGGATGGCTGGAAGCGGCAGGCGCCGCCCAACAGTGGACCGAACACCACTCGATAGCCGTTCAGCAGTGCTATCGACAGGCCGACCGACCACCGATCCGCCTGCCGCAGCAGGGCATACAGAACCTCTCCACCGCCTCTACCGCGACGCCAGCGCGCGGAGTTGGCGTCGGAGGGTTCGCCGATAGTCGTTCTGCAGGGAACCAAACGAGACATCTGGAAATTCGCGGAAAGGCAGTACCACCAAGTCGATTATCGGTACCGGTTTGTCGTGCCGGAAGAGTTCCCGGACGCGGCGCTTGATGAGATTGCGTCGTGCGGCGTTTCCGAGGCGGCGAGGTGCGACGACGCCGAGGCGGCTGCAAGTCTGATCGCCGGAGCGCCCGACCAGCGTCATGTAGCGCCCCCGAGTTCGTACACCGTGCTGCTGAATCCGGAGGAACTCCGGGCGGCGGCGAATCCGTTCACGACGTGTGAGCGACCGCGTCAAACCGTCCAGTTCCCCTCAACGGCGAAACGAGCCCGAAAGCAGGGGCAGCCGGCAGTTGACCGCACGCGTGCAATGGCCACCGGCCTCCCTCGCACCCGGAATCCGCGCCCCTGTTCCGCTGCGCAGACTTCTGGCCCCGATTATCGCCGCCTTGCGGCGCCGCTTGCCGCTCGACCATCCTCACAGGGAAATCTGCACCGTCCGGCGGCGCAGGAACCCCTCTAGTCGGAGACGGTCAACCGGTGGCGCCCCTTCGCCCGCCGGCGACTGAGCACGCGCCGGCCCGCCGGGGTGCTCATGCGCGCACGAAATCCGTGCGTCTTCTTGCGATGGCGACGATTGGGTTGAAAGGTGCGCTTCATCGGATCAGGACCCTCCGTTCCTGCTGGAACCCTTTATGCTAGGTGCTCCGCTGCCTGTCTGTCAAGAATCGGCGTCCTCAAGACCTCGGCGCGCCCTTCCGGAGGTTGTTGAAATCCTGCCGTTTCGAGCTTGAGGACACCTGCGCGGTGCGTGTGCTACAATCCAAATCTCACCCCGATGAAAGCGTTCTTCTCTCCGTATTCCAGCGGTTTTCCACAGGTATGGAAAACAGTATGGAAAACATACGTTTCGCGGGTTTTTCAAGAACCGCAACCGGCTCCATACAGATCTAAACCTTTTTATTTCAGATATTTGAGAGAAATGACCCGATTTGCGCAACGCGTGCTCAGTTTGGGCTGGACCGCTGTTCCTCGCCGAACTAGGAGTCTAAAAGCGGGGTATTCCGACACGCCACCGGCTGTGGTATCGTGGTCGGCCGTTGCACCCGCGCCCCTCTTGGCGGCGAACGATCCGACGACCGCTCGTTCGTGTCCGCACGGGTGAAGTTCACCGGGCTCAGGACAACCGAAAGCGTTCAACCGAAACGTTCGCTTCATGGCCGGCTGACCGGACAGCGAATCCATGCGAGTGGCGCCAATGTCGAGCAACCTCTGGGACCAAATCCTGGCGCGCGTCGAGAACAAGGTCAGCCGGTACATTTTCCACACGTGGTTCAAGCCCACCAGGTTCGTCGAGAACGACGGCGAAGAGGTCACGGTCCTCGTCCCCAGCGATCTCTTCAAGCATTGGCTGACCCGCCACTATGCCGGGGTCATCAAGGAGGCCGCCGACGAGCTCGGTCGACCGGAGACGGTCGTCTCGCTCGTGACGACCGACCCCACGCCGACCGCGGCGGACGCGGCCCGGCGCCCCGAATCCGATCGGGCCGAGCCCACCCCCCGTCCGTCGGCGCAACATCACCAGCGCTACACCTTCGAGGAATTCGTCGTCGGCCCCTCGAACCAGTTCGCGCACGCGGCCGCACGCGCCGTGGCCGAAGCCCCGGCGCGGTCCTACAACCCGCTCTTCCTCTACGGCGGCGTCGGGCTCGGAAAAACGCACCTCATGCACGCCATCGGCGAGTACCTGGACATCCACTCGCCGCAGTCGACGCGGACCTACATCTCGTCCGACCGCTTCATGAACGAGATGATCAACGCGATCCGTTTCGACCGGACCATCGACTTTCGGGCGCGGTACCGCAGCACGGATATCCTGCTGGTGGACGACATCCAGTTTCTGGCCAGCCGTGAGGGCACGCAGATCGAGTTCTTCCACACGTTCAACTCGCTCTACGACGCCCAGAAGCAGATCGTCATCAGCAGCGACTGTCCACCTCAGGAGCTCCAGTTCCTCGAGGAACGGCTCCGATCGCGCTTCGAGTGGGGCCTGACGGTCGACATTCAGCCTCCGGATCTCGAGACCAGAATCGCGATTCTCAAGAAGAAAGCCGAGCACCTGGCCCCCGCCGTCCCGATCGACGACGATGTGGCGCTCTACATCGCCGAGAGAATCAAGTCCAACATCCGGGAGCTCGAGGGTTCCCTCACCACGCTGATAGCCCGCGCCTCGCTGTGGCGCCAGAAGATCTCCCTGCCGTTGGCCCAGGAGGTCCTCCCGAACATCGGTGAGCGCGACAGACCCCTGATCACCGTCGAGCTCGTCCAGAAGCACATCGCCAACCACTACTCGCTCAAGCTGAGCGACCTCAAGTCCCGCAACAATGCGCAGGCAATCGTGTTGCCGCGTCAGATCACGATGTATCTGGCAAGAACCCTCACTGAGGCATCGTATCCGGAGATCGGCCGGAAGTTCGGCAAGCACTACTCGACCGTCATCTACGCGGTCGACAAGATCGAAGAAAAGTGCAAGAAGGATGCCAATTTCAACACCCTCATCGAGAGCTTCGTCAAGTCGATCAGGAAGTTGGTCAACTAAAAGCTCCTGTCCCTGCCTGTCGCCCGGTCGCAGGCCGGCTTTTTTCCACAGCACTCCGTCAACAGGTTGATCGGCCTCCCGTGGAGATCCTGCAAGCAGGCCGAACTGTGGAACGCGGAGCCCCGATCCCACCGGGAATCCAGCGGGTTTTCAACACCTTAAACCATTGATATAAAACCATTTAACCTGACATGAGCGCCCTTTTCAACAGTACTTACTGATATAGTTTAGAGATCAGTACGTCGACAGATACCTACAGTTTACGGTGTCAACCCCGAAGGTCACTCCCTCGATGGAATTCAATGTTCGCCAGACCGAACTCCTCAAAGAACTGCAACTTCTTCAAGGCATCGTCGAGCGGAAGAACACCATTCCCATCCTCGCAAACGTCCTGATCGAAGCGGATGACGGGGCATCGGAGATCCGTCTCGCGGCGACGGATCTGGAGGTGGGGCTGCGCAGCCGGTGTGCCGCTACCGTCGTTCAGGGCGGCTCGCTGACCCTTCCGGCACGGAAGCTCTACGAGATCGCTCGGGCGTTGCCGGACACCGACATCCGGATTACCCAACCGGCCGCGGGATCGGTGAGCGTGGCGGCCGAGCGGTTCAGCTCGCGGATGCAGACCCTGCCGCGGGAGGACTTTCCGTCGATGCCGGAGGCGAGCGGTACGGTCACCGCGGCTCTCGCGGCAGCGCCGCTGGCCGAGATGGTGGCCAAGACGCAGTTCGCGATCACCGGTGAGGACACGCGGTTTTTCCTGAACGGCGCCCTGTTTCTCCTGTCGGCGTCGTCGATGAGCCTGGTCGCCACGGATGGCCATCGACTCGCCCTGGCCTCGGCCACGTGCAAGCCGACGGAGGGCGAATCGGAGGGGGGGACCGGCGGGGATGCGGAGGATCCGGCCCGGGTCATTCTGCCCAGGAAGACGATGTGGGAGCTCGCTCGCCTGCTCGGCGAGGACGAATCGGGCGAGGTGGGCTACGAGCGGGGCGCCAATCATCTTTTTTTCGACGTGGGCCGGCGGCAGCTCATCTCCCGGACCATCGATGCGCAGTTTCCCGCCCACGAGCGGGTTCTGCCCAAGGGCAACGACAAGCGCATCGAGTTCGACCGGGACCGCCTGTCGAGCACCGTAAAGCGTGTCGCCCTGTTGTCGAACGAGCGGTCACGGGCGGTCAAGTTGCAGATTGCCGCCGGAGGCGTCGAGGTGTCGTCCAGCAGTCCGGAAGTCGGCGAAGCAACCGAAGTGCTCACCGTCGACTACGAGGGGGCGGAGACGGTGATCTGTTTCAACGCGCAGTACGTCCTTGATTTTCTGGGCGTCGTCGATTCCGACAGTGTCGTGCTCGCGTTCAAGGACGAGGTGAGCCAGGCGGTGCTGTCGCCCCTGTCCTCCGAGGCATGCGAGTACACGTACGTGATCATGCCGATGCGGGTCTAGGGGCCTGCCCCGTGGCAGTTTCGCGTCAGCGAAACTGCAAACGCGACCGTGAAGGTCGCGCTGGCAGCGTCGGGCGGCGGCGATGCCTCCCGCGAGGCCAGCGCTTGCGGGTGGGGGGGCGGATGATTGATTCGGTGGACCGCCGAGTGAAGCGACAGAGGACAGATGACGCAGTTGGAGCAGAAGGACTCGACCGGGATGCCGCCGTCCTCGATGGGTGACCGAGGCGCGGTGGCGGCCGCTGCCCCGGTGATTACGTCCGCCGATCTGGCGGACTACGGCGCCGACAAGATCAAGGTGCTCGAAGGGCTCGAGGCGGTTCGGAAGCGGCCCGCGATGTATATCGGATCCACCGGTGCAATGGGGCTGCACCATCTGGTGTACGAGGTGGTGGACAACGCCATCGATGAAGCCCTGGCCGGGTTCTGCGACACCATCAAGGTCACGATTCACATCGACAACTCGGTCACGGTGGTCGACAACGGACGTGGAATTCCCGTCGATACGCATGTCAGCGGCCGGCCGGCGGCCGAGGTGGTTTTGACGGTCCTGCACGCCGGCGGCAAGTTCGACAACGAGAGCTACAAGGTTTCCGGTGGGTTGCACGGCGTGGGCGTCTCGGTCGTCAACGCCCTGTCGGAGTCGGTGGCCCTCGAGATCTGGCGGAACGAGCGGGTCTACCAGCAGAGCTACACCCGGGGCGTGCCCGATAGCGACCTCGAGGTGGCCGGCACCACCCGCCGCCGCGGCACCAAGCTGACCTTCAAGCCCGACGCCGAGATATTCGAGACGGTGGACTACAGCTTCGACACCCTCGCCCACCGTCTTCGTGAGCTGGCGTTCCTCAACGCCGGGGTGCGGATCACCCTCGATGATGAACGCGACGACGGAAAGCAGCGCGATTTCCGCTACGAGGGCGGCATCAACTCCTTCGTGCGGTACCTCAACAAGAACCGGGTGGCGGTCAACGCGGATCCCATCTACATGCGGGGTGAGCGGGACGGCATCGATGCCGAGATTTCGCTGCAATGGAACGACGGTTATTCGGATACCTTGCATGCCTTTGCCAACAACATCAACACCCAGGAGGGCGGCACCCACGTCTCGGGGCTCAGAGCGGCGCTGACGCGAACCCTGAACAGCTACGTCACCCGCCAGAACCTCGCGAAGGATCTGAAGGAGAGCATCGGCGGTGACGACATCCGCGAGGGCCTGACCGCGGTCATCAGCGTCAAGATTCCGCACCCGCAGTTCGAGGGACAGACCAAGACCAAGCTGGGCAACACCGAGGTCAAGGGCATCGTGGAGGCGATCGTGAACGACTGCCTCGGTGCGTTCCTTGAGGAGAATCCCGTCGTGGCCAAGCGCATCGTCAACAAGACGATCGATGCCGCACGGGCCCGCGAGGCGGCCCGGAAGGCGCGCGACCTCGTGCGCCGGAAAGGGGCGCTCGACAACAGCAGCCTTCCCGGGAAGCTGGCGGACTGTCAGGAGCGGGATCCCGAGCGGGCCGAGCTCTACATCGTGGAGGGCGAGTCGGCCGGCGGGTCCGCCAAGCAGGGCCGCGACCGGCGGTTCCAGGCGGTGCTGCCGATCAAAGGCAAGATCCTGAACGTCGAAAAGGCGCGTTTCGACAAGATGCTCGGCAGCGACGAGATCCGCGCGATGATCGCGGCGCTCGGATGCGGCATCGGGAAGGACGACTTCCAGCTCGACAAGCTCCGCTATCACCGCATCATCATCATGACCGACGCCGACGTGGACGGGTCGCATATCCGCACCCTGCTGCTGACGTTCTTCTACCGCCAGATGCGGGAGCTGATCGCACGCGGCTACATCCACATTGCGCAGCCTCCGCTCTATCGGGTCAAGCGCGGGCGCAGCGAGACGTATGTCAAGGACGATCGCGATCTCGAATCGTGGCTCTTCAAGCGGGCGGCGGAAACGCGGGTGCTGCGTCTGCCCGACGGCGATCTGACGGCGGAACGCCTGGAGGACCTGCTGCATCGGCTGGTCGCCGTTCAACGCTACAGGGCGATCGTCAAGCGTCGAGGTGCGGCGGCGGACATCGTTCAGGCCCTGCTGGACCGCGGCGCCCGCGGCAAGGCGTTCTTCGAAGATCGGGCCACGCTCGAGCCGCTGGCCGAGGAGCTGAGCACGCCGTTGCGCAGCGTCCGGGTGGTGGCCGACGAGGAGCACAACGCGCACGCGCTGGTGGTCGAGGACCGCAGCAGCGGATTCGCCCGCCAGCAGACGGTCGGCATCGAGTTCACCGAATCGGCAGAGTACCGCGCCCTCTCGGCCAGCTACGAGCCCATCAAGAATGTCAACGGACCGATGCTGGTGAGCACGGTGACCCGCACCGGCGGCGGCGAGTCGGACGAGTCCGGCGAGCCGGCCGCAGCCCCTCCGGGAGAGGTTCCGATCGCCAACGTCGAGGCGCTACTCGACCACTTCCTGACGGCGGGGAAGCGCGGCGTGGCCATCAGCCGCTACAAGGGACTGGGCGAAATGAACCCGGACCAGCTCTGGTCCACCACGATGAACCCGGACAACCGGACCCTCCTTCAGGTCAGTGCGGAGGACGATACCGAAGCCGACCTGATGTTCACGACCCTGATGGGTGATCAGGTCGAGCCCCGGCGAAAGTTCATCGAAGACCATGCGCTCGATGTCAAGAATCTGGACGTGTAGCAGCCGCCGCTGACGCCGCCGCAATCGTCGCAGACACGCCCGTACCGCAGAATGTCCACGGCCGGCGGCCACGCCGGTAGCGGAGATCCGATTCACCGTCACACCGGGGTCCTTCCCAACCATGGCCGACGTTTCAGACACCAGATTGCCAGTCAACATCGAAGACGAAATGCGGCGCTCGTACATGGACTACGCCATGAGCGTCATCATCGGCCGTGCGCTGCCCGACGTGCGCGACGGGCTGAAACCGGCGCACCGGCGCGTCGTGTACGGCATGCGGCTGATGGGATTGGCCTCGAACCGGGCGTACCGGAAGTGCGCCAAGATCGTGGGCGAGGTGATGGGGAACTTCCATCCGCATGGGGACGCATCGATCTACGACACCCTGGTGCGGCTGGCCCAGGGGTTCAACATGCGCTATCCCCTGGTCGACGGTCAGGGGAACTTCGGTTCCGTCGATGGCGACCCGCCGGCGGCGATGCGGTATACCGAGGCCCGGTTGCAGCCGATCTCGGACGACCTGATGGCCGATCTCGACAAGGAGACGGTCGACTTCGTGGCCAACTACGACGAGACGACCGAGGAGCCCACGGTTCTGCCGACGCCGTATCCGAATCTCCTCGTGAACGGTTCCGCCGGGATCGCGGTCGGCATGGCCACCAATATCCCGCCGCACAACCTGCAGGAAGTCATCGACGGCATCGTGTGGATCATCGATCACCGCGAGGAGAGCGACGGCGACAAGCGCCGCGGCTTGCGGGCTCGCATCAGCGGGCCGGATTTTCCGACCGGCGGGTTCATCGTGGGGCATGCGGGCATCGATGCAGCCTACCAGACCGGCCGCGGATCCCTCACGGTACGGGGTCGGGCCGCGATCGAGGACATCCGGAAGGGGGAACGCCAGGCGATCGTCATCACCGAGATTCCCTACCAGCTCAACAAGACCCGTCTGATCGAGAAGATCGCAGAGCTGGTCCGGGCCAAGTCCCTCGACGGCATCAGCGACCTGCGCGACGAGTCGGACCGCCAGGGCATGCGGATCGTCATCGAGCTGAAGCGCGGCGAGATGCCGGAAGTCGTTCTCAACAACCTGTACAAGCACACCCCGTTCCAGACCACTTTCGGCGTGATCATGCTGGCCATCGTCGACGGACGGCCGCGGGTCCTCGAACTGCTGGATCTCGTCGAGCGGTTCATCGCGTTTCGGCACGACGTGGTCCGGCGGCGCACGGAGCACGAGCTGCGCAAGGCGGAGGCCCGGGCTCACATTCTCGAGGGACTGAAGATCGCCCTCGATCATCTCGATGCCGTGATTGCGCTGATCCGCAGCGCCGGCAACCCCGCCGAGGCGCGCGAAGGGCTGATCGAGGAGTTCGAGCTGAGCCGAATTCAGGCCCAGGCCATTCTCGACATGCAGTTGCAGCGCCTGACCGGACTCGAGCGGCAGAAGGTGCTGGACGAGCTGGCCGGGCTGCTGAAGGAAATTCTACGGCTTCGCGAGATTCTCGGCAGTGAAACGTTGTTGATGGGCATCGTGGTCGATGAGCTGCGGGAGGTGCAGAGCAAGTATGGTGACGACCGGCGCACGGAGATCGTGGACGACCCGGGCGAGCTGCGCATCGAGGATCTGATCGCCGAAGAGGACATGGCCATCACCGTGAGCAACACCGGCTATATCAAGCGGACTGCGATCACCGAGTATCGGGGGCAACGGCGCGGCGGCAAGGGCCGTCTCGGGATGCGCACCCGCGACGGGGATTTCCTGACGCACCTCTTCGTGGCGTCGACCCACGCCTACATCCTCATTTTCTCGGATCGGGGGCGGGTGTACTGGCTGAAGGTGCACACGATTCCGGACGTCGGTCCGAGCGGCCGCGGGAAATCGATCGCCAACCTGGTCTCGATGGAGCCGGACGAGAGGATCGCCGCGTTGCTGGCGGTTCGCGAGTGGCCCGATGCCGAGGGAGAACGCTACATCCTCACCGGAACCCGGCGGGGCATCATCAAGAAGACGGATCTCCGCGCGTTCCGCAACCCGAGACAGAAGGGCATCATGGCGGTCGGCGTCGACGAGGACGACGCGGTGATTGCCGCCGAGATCAGCGATGGGCACGGTGACGTGTTCCTGGGCACCCGACAGGGAATGGCGATCCGTTTCACCGAGCAGGATGTGCGGTCCATGGGGCGAACCGCGCGGGGCGTGCGGGGCGTTCGACTGCGGGCTGACGACGAAGTCGTGGCGGTGACCGTCGTCCGTCCCGGGGGCACCATGCTGACGGTCACCGAGAACGGTTACGGCAAGCGGACGGGAATCGACGAATACCGCGTGCAATCCCGCGGGGGAGTCGGTATCATTAACATCCAGGCAACTGCCCGGAACGGCTTGGTCGTCGGAATCGCCTATGTGGAGAACGAAGATGAGCTGATGCTCATCACCCAGCAGGGGAAAGTGCTCCGCATGGACACGACGGACATCCGCCCCATCGGACGGGCAACGCAGGGGGTGCGGCTGATCGGGATCGACAACCAGGATCAGGTCGTCTCGCTTGCGAGGCTGGGCGACATGAGCGCAGACGACGAAACCCGCGAAGAGAACGGAACCGAGGCGATTTCAGACGATCAGGAGAGTTGAAGGCGCGGCTCGGGGCCGGACGGTTCGGGTGAGGAGTGCATTCGGTCGAGGACACAATGCAGTCAAGAAAGATGAACGGCCCGTTCTCGGCCGTTCACCCATGGCTGCCAGCGCAAGGAGGCGGTGAGATGGCTCGATCCAGGATGAAGGTGCCGGTGCTCGCGCTGTGCATGGGGTTGCTGATCAGCGCCTGCGGCGGCTCGGGAGCGGAACAGACTCTCGTACAGACATATTTTCGGGCTACGGGGTTCAACGACCGGGCATCGCTCGCGAACATCTCGATGTATGCCTGGAACACCGAGGAGCGCGGTGCGGTATCCAGGGTGAGCGTGCAGAGCGTGTCGGAAGAGCAGCCCCGCCCGCTCCGGATGCAAGAGCTGAGCCAGGCCCTGGCCGAGGCGCGGGAAGCCGAGGACGCGTTCACGGAGGAGAAGGTCGCGTATCAGGACGAGAACTTCGACGCGATCAACCGTGTGCTCGAGGCGGAGCGGGAGGGCGACGACGTGCGCCGCCGCGACCGCGAGGTCCAGGAGGCGTGGACGGACTGGCGCGACCGCACGATCGTGCACTCCAGGACCGTGGCGGCCGCCCTGGACGAGCTGAATACCGAGCAGAACGAGGCTTCGCTCAGCATGTTCGATCCGAACAACCCGCTCGATCTCACGCAGTACAACGGCGAGCTGGTGACGAAGGAAGTGGTGATCACCGCGCGGGTCGAGCTCGACGGCAACGAGACGGAAGAGACGATGACCGTCACCCTGCAGCGGGCGATTCTGACCGGCGAGGACGGCATGCCCATGGAAGGCGGCTGGGTGATTCGGAACATCGGCTAGACGCCCGTGGTGAAGCCCCGCGGGGCTTTCGCCATGGGTTCCCGCGAGTCTGCGCCGCAGGACGGAGCGGACTTCCGCGCGCCGCAATCGGGAACGGCTCGGTCCCCGCGCTACCAGTGCGTGCATGGGGTCGAGCCGTTTTTCGTTCGGGCCGTCCGTCCGTCCAGGGTTCAAGCGTGTGCCGCCGACCGGCGGTAGCGCACCCGGCCCGGCCAATTCCACCCGCTATTGCACCCCGGGGTGGACGACACCGGATCAGAGCGTTCTGATAACGGAGTCGAGCAACGCCATCATCGGATCGGGATAGAGGCCGAGGGCCATCGACGTCGCCGCAACGATCAGCAGCGGGACGGTCATGGTCCACGGAGGATCCCGCAGGTCCTTTTCCCGCAGATCGGGATGCAGCGGTCCGAAGAAGATCTTCCGGGCCGCCCCGAACGTGTAGGCCACGGTCAGCACGACCGTGGTCAGGCCGCCGATGGCCACCGCGAGTCCGAGCGGTCCGGTCATCGTGCCGCGGTCGAAGATGCCGGTGAACATGATCCATTCGGCCGCGAAGCTGCTGAAGGGCGGGAAGCCCGAGAGCATGAGGCATCCCGCAATCCACAGGACCGTCGTCACCGGCATCCGCGCCGCCAACCCGCCCAGGGCGTTCATGTCCCGGACGCCGGTCACGTGCACCACGATGCCGGCGGTCGAGAAGAACACGGTCTTCCCCATGATGTGGCTGAGAAAGAACAGCATGCTGCCCTCGACGCTCGCCGCCGTCAACGCGCCGAGCCCGAGCACCGAGTAGGCGATCTGGCTGATCGTCGAGCACGCGGCCAGCCGCTTGATGTCGGTCTGCGCCAGGGTCAGCAACGACCCGTACACCATCGTGATGAGGGCCAGGACCATCAGCACCGGCCCGAACGGCGCCATGTCGGTCCCGAGCGGCAGCACCGCCACCCGGATCAGGATGTAGATCGCGAGGTTGGCGTAGACCGCGAGCAGACCGGCGATGCACGTCGGATGCTCGGCGTGCACCGGCGGCATCCAGACGTGAAACGGCACCACCGCGAGCTTCATCATCAGGCTGACGATGAACAGGACGACGGCGCCGGTCGCGAGCGGCGCTCCCGCCATCCCGGGGAGGTCCGCCATCGAGAGGCTGCCGGTGTGGCTGTAAACGAGCAGGGCCCCCACGAGGAAGAGCAGGGCCCCCACGATGCCCCAGGACAGGCTCACCATCGCGACCCGCACGCGCTCCCGGTAGCCGAAGTACGCCATCAGGAAGAACAGCGTGACCGTCAGGACTTCCATGAAGAAGTACACGGCGACGAGGCTGGTGCTCAGAATCGTCCCGATGAAGCCCAGCGGAAAGAACGGGAGCAGGGCGAAGAATCGGCTGTAGTGGGCCGTTTGCACGTCCGGATCCGCGGTCGCGTACAAGCACCGCGATCCGACGCTCGATGTAATGGATGGAGTAGAAGGCGAGGGCGGTGCACAGGAGAAGCACGATCGACAGGGTGGGAGCGCTGAGCCCGTCGGCGAGCAACTGCAGCTCGATGCCGGGGGAGATCACCGGATAGTCCTCGCGGACCGGCGCGCCCCGTGACACGTCGAGGGTGACGGCTGCCGCCAGACCGGTGGCGTAGAGGAGGGCGAGACCCGTGATCCAGCCCGCGGCCCGCGGCCAGCGGCGGCTGGTCAGCGCCACGACCAGCGATGCGCACGCCGGAGTGAGGAGAATCTGGAGCAGTACGGGCATCGTGAGCTCAGAAGACGCGCGCCGCCGCCGGGGAACGGTTCATCAGCCGGTGGTGCCCAGGAACATGTAGGCGAGCAGCATGCCGAACAGAATCAGCACGTAGGACACGTTGTACAGCAGCTCCTCGGTATCGGCGCGGAGGTGGTGCACCAGGCGTTGCATCCGCGCCGTGAGCATCCCCGGCCACCGCCGGTGCACCGCCTCGTCGAGCCCCGCCTCCCAGTCCCGTGCGATGCGCCCGGCTACCCGCCTCGTGCCGTCGACGAACACCCGCGTCAGAAGGGTATCTATACCCCAGCGGCTCCAGAAGAACCGGTGGAGCCCCCGCACCGCGCGATGGCGCTCCAGAAGGGTCCGAGGCGCGATCACGCGCCGTCCGTACACCAGCCACGCCAGCGCCGCGCCGGCCAGGACCACCAGCACCGAGAGCACCGGGACCAGACCGTGCCCGGACGACTGCGCCGTCGAGAATTGCCATCAGAACTCCAGCAGGTCCCGGAAGATGGAGAGCATCGCCGCCATCACCGTGATTCCCACCCCGATCTCGATGACGAGCATGCCGGTGCTGCGCGGCTCCGCGAACGGGAGCAGGCCGTAGTCGAGGTAGTTGGCGCCCAGGGCCAGACAGACCACTCCGAGACCGGCGTAGAGCAGCACGCCGGCGCTCGTAGAGGCGTTCAGCACGGCCAGCGAGAGGTGGGGCCGCAGCGTTGCCCGATCCTCGGCCAGCACCAGCAGGATGAAGCTGGCCGCCAGCGTCACCCCGCCCTGGAATCCGCCGCCGGGACTGCTGTGCCCATGCATGATCACATAGAGCCCGAAGAGCTGGATGAACGGCACCAGGCTTCGGCACACGACCTTGATGATGACGTCCGGCGGCTGCTCCGGAGGGAGGGTCACTCTTCGTCCTCCTGCAGACCGGTCCGCAGAATCAGCAGCACCGCCATGGCCCCGGTGAAGATCACGGTGACCTCGCCCAGCGTATCGAAGCTGCGGTAGTCGGCGAGCACCGCCGTCACCATGTTGGCCACCCCCGTTTCCTCGAGCCCGGACTCGATGTAGCGGGGGGAGACATGGGTGGCGGCCGGCGCCGCCGGATCGCCGGTCTCGGCGAGGTCCAGCGACCCCATGATCAGCAGGAGTCCGGTCACGGTGGTGGCGACGAGGTGCAGAAGCTTCAATCCCTGCTCACCCGATCCGTCTTGAAGACGGTGATTACGAAGAACACGGTGGTGACGCCGGCGCCCACCGCGGCCTCCGTGAACGCCACGTCGACCGCGCCCATCTCGGTCCACAGCAGACACATGAAGAGGCTGAAGGCGGCCAGCAGCACCACCGACGCGAGGAGGTCCCTGACCTGCACCGCGGCCACCGCGCACGCCACCGACAGAACCAGCAGCACGAGGTCCAGCGACCAGATCATCGATCCCCCTCGCTGGTCCACGCCTCGATGCCGCTCCGCCTGGCGGCCCGGGCAATCGCGTGGGTGGCGGTTGGGCTCGTGATGAGGATGAAGAGGGCCACGATCAGCAGCTTGGCGCTGGCCAGGACGAAGCCGTCGTGGCACGCCAGACCGGTCAGCACGAGCAGGCTTCCCAGCGTGTCGCATTTTCCCGCGGCGTGCATCCGGGTGTAGATGTCGGGGAACCGGATCAGGCCGACCGCCCCCGTCAGCAGGAAGAACACGCCGCCGCAGATCAGCACCATGCCCACGATGGTCATCGAACCCGCTCCCTCGTCACGTCCACGCCCTTGCGCTCGAAGTACCGCGACAGGGCGAGCGCGCCCACGAAGTTGATCAGGGCGTACAGCAACGCGATGTCGACGAAGAACTCGACGCGGCCGAACAGATGCCCGATCAGCACGATCACCGCGATGGTCTTGGTGCCGATGACGTTGACCCCCACGATGCGGTCGATGATGCTCGGTCCGCGAATGACGCGGTACAGCGACACCGTCACCGCGGCGAGAATGACGAGCGACGCACCGAGGAAGAACGTGGAGGGCATGGGGATTGCGGGCGACCGGTCAGACGCCGCTCCCGTCGGGCGGCGTCCCTGCCGGCTGGTTCAACGCCCGGCCGATGCGCCGTTCCATCTCGCCGGTCCGCAGGCTCGCCGCCGACACGTCGCTGACCGCGTGCACGATGAACTCGTCGCCCTCGATGTCCAGGGTGATGGTCCCCGGCGTCAGGGTGATCGCGTTGCCCAGGAACACCTTGGCCACGTCACCCCGCAGTTGGGTCCGGAAGCGGACGATCTGCGGGCGGAGCCGCTGCGGCCGGCACACCAGATAGACCAGGTGCAGGTTGGCGACGATGATCTCGTACAGCAGCCAGGGCAGAAACCGCACCGCTCCCCACGTCGCGGCGAGGAGATGCAGCGACGGCTTGTCCGTGAGCAGCAGCCCGGAAGAACACTGCGCCACGAGGGCGGAGCAGACGAGGCCGAAGGCGAGATGGAGGGGGTCGAAATGCCCCGACAGCACCAGCCAGACGGCGAACAGCATCACGAACACCGACAGTTTCCGCACTGAACCGCATTGTATCCGAGCCCGGCGATCCTGTCCCCGGCGACACCACCCCGGTCCGGGTCAGGCCAGGGTGAGCTTCGCGAAACGGGCGCGGAGCGTCTTGCGCCCGATGTCGTTGAAGCTGACCGTCAGCTTCATGTCGTCGGTCAGCGGTTCCACCGAGAGGATGGTGCCCACGCCGAACGTCGGGTGCCGGACGCGCGTGCCCGGCGCGACGCTGATCACCGACTGGTCCTCGTCTTCGTACGCGTAGCCGTAGTCCGGCTGGATCTGCTCGCCGGCGCCCGGCGCCCGGCCCCGCCGCCCGCCGAACGCCCGGCCGAACCTCGTCGGGGCCGGCGCCGGGGTCGAGAAGACCGGCTCCACGGGGTCCAGCAGCCGGGCCGGGATCTCGCCGAGGAAGCGGGAGGGCTCCGACGCCTTGTACTCGCCGAAGACGCGGCGCCGGGCGGCGCTGGTGAGCACGAGCCGGGTCTGGGCCCGGGTCATCCCCACGTAGCACAGCCGGCGCTCTTCCTCGAGCGCGTCGTCGTCGCCGCGGGACCGCATGTGGGGAAAGAGCCCCTCCTCGAGGCCGACGATGAACACGACCGGAAACTCGAGCCCCTTCGCCGCGTGGAGGGTCATGAGCCAGATGCGGGCGTTCTCGGAGCCCTTCTCCTCGTCGGTTTCCGACAGCAGCGACAGCCGATCGACGAAGCCGTTCAGGGACGCTTCCGGATCGCGGATCTCGTAGTCGCGCGCCGCCGAGACGAGCTCCATCAGGTTCTCGAGACGCCCGTCGGCCTCCTCCGTGTGCTGGTCACGGAGGTCTCGCAGGTATCCGCTCTGGTCGAGCAGCTTGCCGAGGACGTCGGACACCGGCTCGCGCGCCGCGATGGCGCGGAGGACGCCCATCAGGTCCCGGAACCGCCGCAGGACGGTGATCGCCCGCGTGGACACCAGCGCGTCGTCAACGGCGCGATTCAGACGCTGCCAGAGCGAGCCGGTCGCCCCGGTGCTGAGGGCGGCCCCAGAGAAGAGCGGTCCCGCGTCGGCCGGTCCGGGCGCCAGCGCATCGAGGGAGGTCATCACCCCCTTGCCGATGCCCCGCGCCGGCGTGTTGATGACCCGGCGCAGGCTCACGTCGTCGTCGGGGTTGATGAGGAGCCGGAGATAGGCGAGCGCGTCCTTGATTTCCCGGCGCTCGTAGAATCGGACGCTGCCGACGATCTTGTAGGCGATCCCCTCCCGAATCAGCGCATCCTCGAGCGCGCGGGACTGGGCGTTGGTGCGGTAGAGCACGCCGATCGGGGTCTCGTTTCCGGCCAGCGCCTCGCGGAGACGCGCGGTGACGAAATCGGCCTCCTCCAGATCGTCACCGCCCCGGAAGCACCGGATGAGGGCGCCCCCGGTGCGGTCGGTCCACAGCCGCTTCTCCGGGCGGTTCCGGTTCTGCCGGATGACCGCGCCGGCCGCGTCGAGAATGACCTGGGTCGAGCGGTAGTTCCGTTCGAGACGGACGACCGTGGCATCGGGGAAATCCCGCTCGAAGTCCAGGATGTTGCGCAGGTCCGCGCCGCGCCACTTGTAGATCGACTGGTCGGGATCGCCCACGACGCACAGGTTGCGGTGCTCGTCGGTCAAGAGCCGGATGAGACGGTACTGCGGCGCGTTGGTGTCCTGATACTCGTCCACCATGACGAACCGGAAACGCTCCGTGTAGCGGCGCCGGACCGGCGCGGCGGTTTCGAGCAGCTCCTTCGTCCGCAGCAGGAGGTCGTCGAAGTCGAGGGCGTTGGCGCGGCCGAGGGCGCGCCGGTACCCCTCGTACACCTTGACGACCAGCTCGCCCCGCGCGCTCCAGCTCTCCTGCTGCAGCTCCCCGGGCGGCACCATCTGGTTCTTCGCGCGGCTGATGGCGCTGAGAGCCTGCCGGGGCGGCAGCAGCTTGTCGTCGATATTGAGGTCGCGGAGGATCTGACGCACCACCGCCAACTGATCGGACGAGTCGTAGATCACGAAATCGCGGGTGAGCCCGACTCCGCCCTCCCGGCGCAGCACCCGCGCGCAGAGGGCGTGGAACGTGGAGATCCACAGGCGGCGGTCCCCGGTGTCCACCAGCCGCTCCACCCGCCCCCGCATCTCCTCCGCCGCCTTGTTCGTGAAGGTGACGGCGAGAAGCCGGTCCGGCTCGGCATGGCCCTCGGCGATCAGGTAGGCGGCGCGAGACGCGATGACCCGGGTCTTCCCGGATCCGGCCCCCGCCAGAATCAGGAGCGGTCCTTCCGTGTGCAGCACCGCCTGTCTCTGCTCGGGGTTCAGCTGGGAGAGGAATTCCATGGATCGAGGGCGAGCTTCGAGAGGGGCAGGCATCAGAATGCTACAGGATTCGCGCGACGGCAGCCGTTCGGGTCACTCCACCGTTACGCTCTTGGCGAGATTGCGCGGCTGGTCGACGTCGCAGCCGCGACGGACGGCGATGTGGTACGCCAGCAGTTGAAGCGGAATCACCATGACGATCGGCGTGATCAGCGGGGGTGTCGCCGGTACGGTGACGAGTGCGTCCAGACTCGAATCTATCAAGGCCCCGAGGTCCCGCGGGCGGTCGTCGGCCACCGCGATGATCGGGCCGCCGCGCGCCTTGACCTGCTGCAGGTTGGACGCCATCTTCTCGAAGACGGAGCCGTCCGGGAGCAGGGTCACGACCGGCATCTGCTCGTCGACGAGGGCGATCGGGCCGTGCTTCATCTCGCCCGCCGGGTATCCCTCGGCGTGGATGTAGGAGATTTCCTTGAGCTTCAGCGCGCCCTCCAGGGCGATCGGATAGTTGATGCCGCGCCCGAGATACAGGAAGCTCCGGTGCTGGTGGAACCGTTGCGCCACCGACTTCACGGCGTCCTCGCATTGCAGGGTCTGCTCGAGCCAGCGCGGCAGGTGATCCAGGTCTTCCAGGTGCCGGCGCGCGGCCTCTGCCGGAAGCGTCTCGCGGATCTGGGCCAGATAGAGGGCCAGCAGATGCAGGGCCACGAGCTGCGAGGTGAACGCCTTGGTCGACGCGACCCCGATCTCCGGTCCGGCGTGGGTGTAGACGGTGAAATCGGCCTCGCGGGTGGCCATGCTGCCGACGACGTTGCAGATGGCGATGGTCGCGGCGCCGCGGTCGCGGGCCTCGCGAAGCGCGGCGAGCGTATCGGCGGTCTCGCCGGACTGCGTGATGACCACCGTGAGCGTCGTCGGCGTCACGATGGGGTCCCGGTACCGGTACTCGGAACCGTAGTCCACCTCCACCGGCACCGTCGCGAGCCGCTCGATCAGGAACTTGCCCACGAGGGCGGCGTGCCAGGACGTACCGCAGGCCAGGATGACCACGCGGGTGACGGCCCGGAGCCGTTCGATCGGGATGTCCAGCTCGCCGAGGAAGACCTGGCCGGACTCCAGCGAGGTGCGCCCGAGCACCGTTTCGCGGGCCGCCCACGGCTGCTCGAAGATCTCCTTCAGCATGAAGTGCCGGTAGCCGGCCTTCTCCGCCATCACCGGGTCCCAGTTGATGCGCTGGGTGGCGGTGGTGACCGGCGCGCCCGTGAAATCGGTATAGGTCACGCCGCCGGGGGTGATGACGGCCATCTCGCGGTTGCCGAGAAACACGACGTCCCGGCTGTGGCTGAGAATCGCGGGGACGTCCGACGCGACGAGACAACCTCCGTCGCCCTCGACCACCAGAATCGGCGGACCCTGGCGAACCGCCACCAGCTTCTGCGGATCGTCGGTCGCCAGCAGCACCAGCGCAAACAGCCCGCGTATCCGCGCGAGGGCCCGGCGGACCGCCGCCTCGAGCCCGTCCCCGCGCCATTCGCACTCGACGAGATGGGCGACGACCTCGGTGTCGGTCTCCGTCGCGAACCGGTGGCCCTCGGCCTCGAGCGCGTGCTTCAGCTCCAGGTAGTTCTCGATGATGCCGTTGTGCACGACGACGATGCGCCCGGTGCAGTCCCGGTGGGGGTGCGCGTTCTCCTCGGTGGGCCGGCCGTGCGTCGCCCACCGCGTGTGGCCGAGGCCGTAGTCGCCGTCGACCGGATCGTTCTCGAGGGCTTCGACCAGACGGTCCAGCTTGCCGGCGCTGCGCCGAAGCTCGACGGTGTTCCCGCGGACGAGGGCCACCCCCGCCGAATCGTAGCCGCGGTACTCCAGCCGCCGGAGCCCCTCGATGAGGACCGGCACGACCGGCTTGCGCCCGATGTAGCCGATGATTCCACACATGTCGCGGTTCAGGAGTCGGTCGACCCGTCGCCCCCTTCGCCCTTCTGCCGGCCGTTCCATCCGTCCTTGACGACCTGCCGGCTGCGGGCCACCGCCAGCGCTCCGGCGGGAATGTCGTCGGTGACGCAGGATCCGGCGCCCACGTAGGCGTCGTCGCCGAGGGTCACCGGCGCGACGAGCTGGGTGCCGCTGCCGATGAACACCCGGTCGCCGACCGTCGTCGCGTGCTTCCGCTTCCCGTCGTAGTTGCACGTGATCGTACCCGCGCCGACGTTGACCCCCTCGCCGATCGTGGCGTCGCCGAGATAGCTCAGGTGGTTCGCCTTCGATCCCTGGCCCAGCGACGATTCCTTGATCTCCACGAAGTTGCCGACCTTCGCCGCTTCGCCGATCACCGCCCCGGGGCGCAGGTGGGCGAACGGCCCCACCTGGACGCGGTGGGCCAGCGTGGCCCCCTGGATGACGCAGTGGTTGCGCACGGTCACGTCGTCACCGATCGTGGAGTCGACGATGCGCACCCCGGCGTGCAGCTCGCACCGCGCCCCGACGCTCGTGCGTCCCTGCAGGAAGACGCCGGGGTGGATGACGGTGTCGGATCCGACGGTGACGTCCATGTCGACGTAGGTCGTCGCCGGGTCCTCGATGGTGACGCCGGCCGCCATCAGCTCTTCGTTCCTCGTCTGTCGCACGATTCGCTTGACCTCCGCCAGCTCCGTCTGGCTGTTGATGCCGCGCACCTCGTCCGGATCCGCCACTTCCGCCGTTTCCACCGGCAGCCCGCGCCCCCGGTAGATCCGCACCAGGTCCGGCAGGTAGATCTCGTTCGAGGCTCCGGCGGGCGGAATCTCCCGGATCGCATCGAAGAGCGGCGGCAGGTCGAGGGCGTAGATGCCGCTGTTGATCTCCTTCAACCGCCGTTGTGACGCCGAGGCGTCTCGTTCCTCGACGATGCGGGCGAGACGTCCGTCCGCCCGGACGATGCGCCCGTAGCCGTATGGGCGGGGCACGGTCGCGGTCAGCACCGTCATCGCGGCGTTCGCTCCCTCGTGGGCGCGGACGAGCCGCTCCAAGGTGTCGGGGTGAATCAGCGGCACGTCGCCGGACAGCACGACGAGGGTGCCTCCCACCCCCGCGAAGAGAGGTTCCGCCTGCTGCAGCGCATGCCCGGTGCCGCGCTGCTCGTCCTGGCGCGCGAAGGCCAGCGGCGCCCGGTGGGAGAGGGCGGCCTCGACGCGCTCCGCCTGATGGCCGACCACGAGACCCAGGCGCCCCGGCCGCAGGCGGTCGGCCGCGCGCACGACATGCTCGATCAGGGGCAGGCCGGCGAGGCGGTGCAGCACCTTGGGCCGGGCCGACCGCATGCGGGTGCCGCGGCCGGCGGCAAGGATGATGACGTGAGTCGGCACCGCGCCCCCAGTGTAATCGAACCGGAGCACACGGGCCTATTCGTGCTTGGCCGCTTCGATCGCCCGATACATCGCCCGGGCGGTGAGGCCGTACTGGTCGGCCATGGTCTTCACGGCGCCGCGGCGTGAACCGCGCTCGTCCGCCAGTCGATCGAGCTCGTCGATCAGCGCCTGCCCGTCCGGGGGCCGGGGAACGTCGCCGTCGTCGCCGGCGGGCCAGACGACGCAGGTGTACTCCCCGCGCGGCGTCCCGAGCGACTCGAGCAGCGACGACACCGATCCGACGACGGTGCTCTCGTGCAGCTTGGTCAGCTCCCGGCACAGCGCGACGGTTCGCTCGCCGAGGCGCTCTTCGAGGAGCTCGAGGGTGGCGGCGAGCCGATGGGGGGCTTCGAAGAACACCAGGGTTGGAGGCTCGCGAGCCAGGTCGTCGCACCATCGTCTTCTGTCGTTGAGCCGGCGGGGCGGGAAGCCGAGGAAGGTGAAGCTCTGGACCGGAGCGCCGCAGGAGATGAGGGCCGCGGTGACCGCCGAGGGGCCGGGAAGGGCGGTGACGCGAATCCGGGCGTCAAGAGATTGACGTACCAGATTGAACCCTGGATCCGAGACCAGCGGGGTGCCCGCGTCGGACAGCAGGGCGATCGAATCGCCGTCGAGCAGGCGCTTGACCAGACCCGGCGTCCGCTGGCGCTCGTTGTGGTCGTGCAGGCTGGTGGCGGGCGTCGCGATCCCGTAGTGCCGCAACAACTTGGCGGTGCGGCGCGTATCCTCGGCGGCGATCAACCGCACCTCCTTGAGGATGCGGACCGCCCGAAACGTGAAGTCCTCGAGATTCCCGATGGGCGTCGCCACGAGATAGAGCGTGCCGGGCATGCCGGAACCGTCGATGACGCTTGCGGGAACGTTGTCCATGCCGCCGCTTGGCATCCGGCACCTTGCCGTAGGGCGATGGCTCCGAGTCCGCGGGCCGCCCGATGTCGAGACTGGTCACTCCACTGCCGTCCGGATGATAAGGGATCAGGCCGCCGCCGGCCGCCCTGCCCTGCGGGCGCGTCGCGTGCGGGCACGCCCGGTCACGACCAGATACAGAGCGCAGATTTAAACGGAATCGTGCGATATTGTAACATTCAAGGGTCCGCCGTTTTACCAGCCTGAGCCAGGCGGCACGCGTCCGGCCACGTAGCGCTCGCGCCGACACCCATGTACACTTCGGAGCCGCTGTCGCACTTTATCGACGAGTATCTGGGGTTTCTCTACGAGAACGCTCCTAGTGCTGCGTCCGGCGACGGGATGCATGCTCACGATGACCGTCTCGAGGACCTGTCCCGCGCGGCCGTCGACGCCCAGGGGCGCGAGCTCGGGGGGTTCGCGCGGCGGCTCGACCGCATCACCACCCGCAGCCTGACGGCCGAGGAGCAGCTCGAGCGGCGCATGCTGGCCGACCACATCCGCGGCCGGCTGTTCGAGCTCGAGGAAGTCCGGCCGTGGGAGCGCGACCCGCGGCACTACGCCGATCTGCTGTCCACGTCGCTGGCCGGGCAGGCCCTCTTCGAGCATGCGCCGGTCGAGGAACGGGCCCGCCGCGTGGTGTCCAAGCTCCGGCAGACGCCGCGATTCCTCGAGGCGGCCGCCGCCAACGTGGAAGACCCGCCGGGCATCTTCATCAAGACCGGGGCGGAGATGTTCGACGGCGTGGTCACGTTCATCGAACGCGATCTCCCGCGGGCCTTCAGACGGCTCGAAGACCTGCACCTGCTCGGCGATCTGGCCGATGCCGCCACCGAGGCGACGGAGGCGATCGGCCGCTACACTGGCTATCTGCGCGGCACCCAGGCCCCCCGAAGTCGCGCGACGTTTCGATTGGGGCAGGAACGGTTCAACGGCCGGCTGCGCCACCGCGAGGGAATCGGCCTGGGAGCCGCGGAGCTGCTGGCGATCGGGGAACGGGAGCTCGTCCGGCAGCAGAGCCGGTTCTGCGAGGTCGCGGCCCGAATCGACCCCAGGGCGGAGCCGGCCGATGTCTGGCGCCAGATCAAGGCGCGGCACCCGGAGCCGGGGACGCTGGTGCAGACGGTGCACGACCAGCTCACGGACCTCGTATCGTTCATCGAACGGAACGCCCTGGTCTCGGTGCCCGACGATCGATCGATTGTGGTGGCGTCGACCCCCGGTTTCCTGCGCTGGACCCAGGCCGGCGTCTGGCCCCCCGGGCCGTTCGAGCCGAAGGCCCTGTCGTGCTACTACTACGTGACCGACGTCGATCCGGCCTGGCCGGTGGAACGCCGGGAACAGCATCTGCGCGACCTGAACTTCGCCACCCTCTGGTCGGTGTCGGCGCACGAGGCCTATCCGGGCCACTACCTGCACTTCCTCCACCAGCGGCGCATCCGGAGCGCGCTGCGCAAGTCGCAGTTGTTCGCGCCGGTCTCGTTCGTAGAGGGATGGGCCCACTATGCCGAGCACATGGTGATGGACGCCGGTCTCGCCCGGGGTGACGATGCGATCGAGCTGGGGCAGATCGTCGAGACGTTGCTGCGCCTGGCCCGGCTGGTGGTCGGCATTCGCCTGCATGCGGACGACCTGTCGGTCGAGCAGGGGGTCCGTTTCTTCCGCGAAGAGGCCTATCTCGAGGAAGGCAGCGCCCGCCGCGAGGCGGAGCGGGGCACGTTCGATCCCGACTATGGGCTGTACTCGGTCGGCCGGTTGATGCTGGTGAAGTTGCGGGACGATCTCGAGGCCCGCGAGGGCTCGGCTTTCTCGCCGAAGTCGTTTCACGATCGGCTGCTGGGACAGGGCTCCGTCCCGCTCTGGCTGCACCGGACGCTGCTCCTCGGCGACACCGGCGACGATCTGCTCGATTGATTCCGGATGCTGCGGCCGGGTACCACCTACGGTTGGTCGGTATCCGTTGCCGGACCCCCTGTTCGAGAGGCGCCCTGCGTTCGGGTGTGTGACCCATGCCACTCTACGAGTACCAGTGCGAAGCCTGCGCGCATCGGTTCGAGCGGATTCGGAAGTTCTCGGATCCGCCGCTGGCGGCCTGCCCCGAGTGCGGCGGTGCGGTGCGCAAGCTGGCGTCCTCGCCGGCCATCCAGTTCAAGGGCACCGGCTGGTACGTGACCGACTACGCCAAGCAGGACCGGAAGGGACCGTCCGACCCCGCCGAGTCGAAGGCCGGCGGGACGTCCGACGGTGCGGCTTCGAAATCGGACAAGCAGGACGCGAAGAAATCGGGCGATTCGACGAGCGCGTCCGGTTCCGCCGAGGCCTCGTCGAAGGCCGCCAAACCGGGGACCGCCGGCACCGGTTCCTCGTCCTGACGCCTTCCGTCAGCCGGCACACCTCTGTCAGCCGACGCGCGGGCTCCTCGCCGGGTCTGCGGCGTGCTGGCGACTCGCTCGTGCCTGTGTCAGTCTGACGCGCCGGCGGCAGCCGACACCGGCCGGCAGCGCGCCTCCGGGACCGCCTCGCCCATCAGACCCGGCAGCTCGCGGCGCAGCTCGGGATGTTTCCGCGCGAAATGGAGGATGGCGCGGAGGTAGCCCGGCTTGTTCCCGGCGTCGTGGCGCACCCCGTCGAGCTCGACCGCGAAGATCGGACGTTGCGCGAGGAGACGCCGCAGCCCGTCGGTCAACTGGATCTCGCCGCCCAGACCTCGGGCCGTCTGCTCCAGCGCGGGGTAGATGTCGGGAGTGAGCAGATACCGCCCGATGATCGCCAGGTCTGACGGCGCGTCCTCGGGGGCGGGTTTCTCGACGAGATCGGTGACCTTGTGGACGCCGTTGCCCAGCGCTTTGCCGGCGATGACGCCGTAGCGGCCGACCGCCTCGCGGGGCACCCGCTCGACGAGGAGGACCGGGCCGTCGACCTGTGCGAACACCGCCAGCATCTGGGCGAGCGCGGGCGGGTCGGCGTCGATGACGTCGTCGCTCAGCACGACCCCGAACGGCTCGTCGCCGACCGCCTCGCGGCTGACGAGCACCGCGTGGCCCAGTCCCAGCGGCTCGTCCTGGAACACCGTCGACAGCGCGATGCCGGCGGTGAGCTCGCGCAGGCCGTCCAGCAGCGCCGATTTGCCGCGCCGGGCGAGCTGCGCGTCGAGGGCCGCGTGCCCGCCGAAATGGTCTTCGAGTATCCGCTTCCCGGGGCTGTTCACCAGAACGATCTGCGACAGACCGGACGCGACCGCCTCCTCGACGCCGTACTGGATGATCGGCTTGTCGACGATTGGCAGCAGCTCCTTGGGGAGCACCGCGGTGGCCGGCAGGATGCGGGTCCCGAGTCCGGCCGCGGGGAACACGACTTTCCGAATCGCGTGGGAGGTCGTCATCGCGGCGCATGATAGCAGTCCCGGCGGCACCCTCCGGCCTCGACCCCGTCGTCAGGATGGTCCCGGTCCGGGCTCGGCGAGAGGTCGACCGGGTGAGGGTCCGTTCGATGCGCGCGCCGGACCCGCGCCGAGCGGGCCGAGGACGGCGGGGCGCTCCTGCGGGGAATGCCGGCGCCGCTCCCGTAGCGGCGCTCCGGGCGGTTCCGCACGGACGGGTACAATGTCCCGTCATGCTCGATCCAGCGTTGTTTCGTGAAGATCCCGCGGCCGTCGAGGCCAAGCTCGCCGTCCGCGGCGACGGTCTGGCCGATGTCCTCGCGGAGGTACGCCGGCTCGACGGCGAACGCCGCGCGCTCATTCCGCTGCTCGAAGAGGCCCGGCACGCCAAGAAGACCATCGGCGCCCGGATCGGCAGGGCGAAGCGCGACGGCGAGCCCGTCGACGCACTGATGGCGGCGGGCGGGGCCCACACCGCGACCATCGACACGCACGAGGGACGGCTCGAGGAGGTGGAGCAGGCCCGGAGCGCGCTGCTCCTCAAGCTCCCGAATGTGGCCCACGAGAGCGTCCCGGTCGGCGGCGGCGAGGCGGACAACGTCGAGGTCCGCCGGCATGGCGATCCGCCGGCATTCGATTTCGACCCGCAGTCCCACGCGGACCTGGGCCCGGCCCTCGGCATCGTCGACTTCGAGCGCGGCGTGAAGCTGGCCGGCACCCGGTTCACCGTGCTCAGCGGGGCCGGCGCCCGGCTGTCGCGGGCCCTCATCGACTTCATGCTCGATCTGCACACCGGCGAGCACGGCTACGTCGAGGTGGCGCCGCCGTTTCTCGCCAACCCCACCGCGCTCGTCAGCACCGGGCAACTGCCGAAGTTCGAGGACGACCTCTTCAAGATCGACGGCTGGGACCTGTACCTCATTCCCACCGCGGAGGTGCCGCTCGCGAACCTCCACCGGGGCGAGTTCCTCGACGGACGGGACCTCCCCCTCCTGTACACCGCGTACACGCCCTGCTTCCGCAGCGAGGCGGGGTCCTACGGCGCGGACGTGCGCGGACTGATCCGGCAGCACCAGTTCGACAAGGTCGAGCTCGTCGCCTACACGCGGCCGGAGGAGTCCTACGCGATGCTGGAGACGCTGACCGGCCATGCCGAAGCGGTCCTGCAGCGTCTCGGCCTGGCCTACCGGACGGTCGCCCTCTGCACGCGCGACATGGGGTTCGCGGCGGCCAAGACCTACGACATCGAGGTCTGGCTGCCGGGGCAGGGGAAGTACCGGGAGATATCCTCCTGCAGCAACACCGAGGCGTTTCAGGCGCGCCGGGCCGGCATCAAGTACCGGCCCGACGGCAAGGGCAGGGCCGAGCTCGTCCACACCCTCAACGGATCCGGCCTCGCCGTGGGGCGCACCCTGATCGCGATCCTGGAGAATTATCAGCAGGCCGACGGCTCGGTCGTCGTGCCCGAAGCGCTGCGCCCGTACATGCGCGGCCTGGAGGTCATCACGCCCCGGTGAGCGTGTTCGCCCGCGTGCTCTGCTTCGCCGCGGCGCCGGCGGACGGGGTAGGATGACAACAGGCGGCAACGCCCCGGGGAGGGATGGCCGAGTGGTTGAAGGCGGCGGTCTTGAAAACCGTTAGGCGTGAAAACGTCTCCTGGGTTCGAATCCCAGTCCCTCCGCCATTCTATGCCTTTAAACTACTTAAAATAAAAGGTTTATAGCCGAACGGGCGTTATAGACCCCACATTAAGCCCGCCATTTCTGGTGCGACTTTACTGGACGTTCAGGGGCCGGTGGTACCGCCGTGCTGCTGTACCCGCCGTGGAGAGAAAACGCCCTGCGCGACGGCGTAGACCTGGTGAAATGCGTGGTACGATGATTATGGTGAAGGCGACAGTTGACATTCGTGACGAGTTGCTCGCCCAAGCTCGTGCGCAGGCCGCTAGGGAACGCACTACGCTAGCCGCCGTGGTCGAGGAGGGGCTGGTTCTCCGCCTGCGTTCGATACCACGGCGTGGCGGGGCCATGAACCCGTTGCCGGTCTCTCCGCGCCGCGGTGGTTTGCGGCCCGGCATCAATGGCTCCTGCAATCGATCTCTGCTGGATGCGACGGACCGGTGATTCCGGATGTGAACGTGCTGGTCGCGGCATTCCGACCCGACCATGAACACCATGTCGTTGCAGCAACTTGGCTCAACGACGCCCGAAACGCCTGCGCGAAAGGAGACGGCACGCTTGTTCTGCCACCCATGGTGGTTGCCGGTTTCCTGCGGGTCGTCACGAATCACCGCGTGTTCATCGATCCCGATCCTGTTCAGGACGCCATAGCGTTCGTCGACGCTCTGCTGGAAACCCCTGGTGCTGAAGTCTGCCCGTCCGGCCACGAGTGGCCCGTGCTGCGAAACAAACTGATGGAGGGGCACCTGGCGGGGAACCTCGTTACCGATGCGTGGATAGCAGCAGTGGTCTTGCACCAATCGGAGTCCCTGGCCACGTTCGACAAGGATTTCCGACAGCTATTGCCCGCCCACGCGCTCATCTTCCTTGGCAGATAGTGACGGTTAGCGCAATGTCCGCAGTCTGGCGCTGCTCACGCTCACCGACGAGCAGCGGGATTGGACGGGATCGCTCACTCGACGCACCATGCCCCACGCCCTGGTCCAGCGAGCCCGCATGATCCTCGCCGGCGCCGAAGGCTTGACCGAACGCTGCCGTCAAGGCGATGGCGCTGTCGGCGTCATCCGTGGAGGGTTAGGTTAGGCGGTGGCTGGAGGGTCCCCTCGTCGCGTCCCACGCCCGGGCGCCTGCCTCCGGGTCACCCCCGCGTCTCCGGAGCGAGCGCCCCCGAGAGGACCAGGGCGATGCCGACTGCCGGGCAACGCACGAGAATGCGCGCAATGACGAACCTCCGGTGACGATGTTCCTAGTGCTGCGTCATGACTGAATGTTAGGGTGCGTGGGCTGTGATTCGTCAACGATTGCGGGCCTTAAACCCATGTCCGTGTCCGAAGATTTGGGCGTGACGCACCACTAGCCGCCCTTGACGAAGACGCCGCCCTTGACGGTCGCCACGTTCACGAATAGCCTGCTCAACTCGCGCGTCTGGGCATCGTCGCGCCTTCCGTCGGCGAACGTGAAACGCCCCTGCTCCAGATCCAGAACGGCCACGTCGGCCGGGGAATCGGGCTCCAGCGACCCGACCTTCTCGGGATAGTTGAGCATCGCCGCGGGCGTGGCGGTGACGCACTCGATTACCTGATCGAGACTCAAACCCAGGTGCAGGTACTGCGACATCGGCAGGAGTACGCTCGCGGGGGTCCCGTCCGGATTGCGCGCCACATCGGTCGAAATCGCATCGGGGAACCAACCCTGGCGCATCGCTTTCTCGGAGACCTCCCACGAATGGTGCGTCGTGCCGAGCTGACCGTCGGTGTAGATGCCGCGATCCTTGAGCTCGAGAATCTGCGGGAGCACCTGGTCGGCCTGGATTGTCCCGCTGCCGAAGACGTTGGCGTTGTTCTGAGACACCGGGTTGAAGGGATGCGTGAGAATGTCGCCGCGCTTCAGGATGGCGAGCAGGTCCGGTTCGATGGACCAGTGCATCATGATCGGGATGCCCATTTCGTCGGCGAGCTCCCGCGCCGTCGTCATGACCGAGATGTCGTGCTCCAGATCCTCGTGCCGGCCGCGCACGCGCACCTTGAGGCCCAGGATCAGGTCGCGGTGCTCAGCGATGACCGCGCGGGCGGCGTCGATGTTGATCAGGCGGGGGTCGAGATAGATCTCGTCGGTGCAGCAGCCCGCCGTCGAGATATTCAGTAGGGCGTAGATCCGCGTGCGCGCCCCCTCGATGACGAACTTCCGGAAGCCCGGGAACATCGCTGCCCCGGCGGTCCCACAATCGACGATCGTCGTGACGCCCGCCTCGATTCCGACGCGATCCGAGTTGACGCCGAGCGGCGTGCCGTGCTCGTAGACGTGGGAGTGCAGGTCGATCAACCCCGGCGTGACGATCTTGTCCGTGGCGTCGAACACGCTGCGAGCCTGCGTGTGCGGGATGTTTTCGGCGATTCTGGCGACCCGACCGTGCAGGATCGCGACGTCGCGTACCGCGGACAGATTCTGCCCCGGGTCGATCACCCGGCCGCCCGCAATCAGGAGATCGTAAGAAGCCCGGGGCGCCGCGCCCTGCTCGGCAGAGGCAACCGCCGGAGCGGAGAACGAAAACGCACTCGACGACAGCGAGCCCAACGCCGGGACAACCGCTGCCGTTCCGAGCCTACCGAGAAACGCGCGCCGACTTGACTTGGGCATGATGCCTCCACCTCAGCTTCCGCAGTATAAGTCGGCGCATACTCTCCGACAACGCCGATTCTCGGAGGTGCTTGGAAGGCGGGGTTGCGCCACGGCACATGTGTGTTTTTTGGCACTATCAAGCAGGAGGCGGCAACCAAGCCGTGCTCGAGGGTCAGCTCGTCAGCCTCTGCATCAGGGCGGCTTCGGCCTGGCGGCTCCCGGCGAGCAGCAGGAGGTCCAACGGCGGCAACCCGATTCCGCCCGTGCCATCACCGGCAGGTATGCATACCGGGTGCGCAGGTCACGCGGGTCCGGCCGCGTCGGACCAGACGGCCAGCGTCCGCTCCGCCGTGCGCCGCCAACTGAAGTCGCGAATGCGAGCGGCGCCGCGGGCCTCGAGGTCGCGGGCCCGGTCCGGGTCCGAGAGCACCTGGGCCACCGCCCGCGCCCACGCGGCGGCATCGTCGGGGGGGACGAAGAGCGCCGCGTCGGCGGCCACTTCCCGGAACACCGGAATGTCGCTGCAGACGATCGGTGTCCCCGCCGCCATCGCCTCCAGCAGCGGCAGCCCGAAGCCTTCGTAGAAGGACGGGCAGACCACCAGCGCGGCTCGATCGTAGAGCGTGCGCAGCGCCTCGTCCGGCGCGTAGCCCAGGCCCAGCAGAGAGCCTTCGGCGGTGGCGCGGGCCAGCGGCCCCTCGATGGACTCGTGCTGCCAGCCCAGCTTCCCGCACAGCACGAGCGGCGGTGCGTCGGGCATCCCGGCCCGGAGGAGGGGCCACGCGGCCAGCAGGGTCGGCACGTTCTTGCGGGGCTCGATCGTACCCACGTGCAGGACGAAGCGTTCCGGCACCCCGGCCGGCAGCTCGCCGGGCGCCACCGTATCGAGCCGGCCCGCGTCCCAGATGGCATGAACCGCGCCGGGAGCGGCGCCGCCGCGCTCGACGAGGTCGGTCCGGACGGTTTCCGACGGCGTGATGATTGCCCGCGCACGGGCGATCGTCCGTTCGAGCTTCCGCTCGAGATCCGCGCGGGTCTCTTCCTGCATCGCCCACGGCATGCGGTACAGGGTGAGGTCCTGGACCGTCACCACCAGCGGTCGTCTCGAAACCGCGAACGGCCGCGGCGGGACGAAGTTGGGGGCGAAGATGACGCGGTTGGCGTCGGCCGCGACCAGCCAGGGTTCGAGGATGCGCATCAAGGGCTCCAGCCAGGATCGCCGAACGAGGAGATCGTCGGGGACCTCGTGCCGGACCCACTCCAGGGCGGGTCCCTCCGGGAGGGTCGTTACCGGCCGAGGACCGTCAGGACCCGTGAACATCGTTGGACCGTAGAGCCGGAGGTGCAGGCGGGGACGGTCGGCGAGCTCGCGCAACAGCTCGTGGACGTACCAGCCTACGCCGGTCAGCGCGTCGAACAGGGGCGAGATGTCCACGGCCACCGTCAGACCGTCCTCGCGGCGCCGCCGCCGGACCTGGGCCGCCAACCGGCGCGCCCAGCGCCAGGTGGCGGCGGCCCGCCGCGGGGTGGGCCACGCGAACGGGAATCCCGTGCGGGCGATGCGGTACGATCGCTGCACGACGCTGGCGAGCCCGGGCACACGCGGCCGGCGCGCTCGCGGCCGCTTTTTCGACCCGCCGCGGTCCTGAAGCGGGGAAGGGAGTCGGGGCGGCGCCGAAGGAGTCGTCATCGGCTGTACATGCGGCACATGCGGCGAATCGTCCATGCGGGTGGCAACGCGGCGCGAGCCAGGGGCCGTGGCGAAGCCGCGTGTCGCACCGAGACCGGCGAGGCGCGGGATCCAGCGCCGGTCGAAAGCAGCGGGCTGCTGTCGCGGGCTCCCGGGGCGGGATGTTACCTTGAACTTCCTGGTCCCGCGATGCAGGAGCAGAGCTGCCCATCGGTGGTCGGGGTCCGTAGGGAAACGCAGGACGGGGTGAAGGGATGATTCGCCGGCGTCGACTGCGGCTGCTTCTGGTGCCGGCGATCGCGATACTCGTGGCGCTGTGGGTCGGGTCAGCCCTGGTCTGGCGGCCCCCGCCCCTCGAGGGCGAGCCGCCGCGCGATGGATGGGTGCGGATCCCGGGGGCGGTGCATGTTCACACCACGCACTCGGATGGTGCGGGCTCCCCCGGGCATGTTGCCGAGGCGGCCCGCGATGCGGGGCTGTCCTTTCTCCTGATCACCGACCACAACACCGACGCGGCCCGGTCGCTCTCCGGCTATCGGGACGGGGTTCTGGTCCTGGTGGGGGCGGAGATCTCGACGCATCAGGGGCATCTTCTCGGCCTCGGCATGCAGCCGCTCGCGTTTCCCCTGGGCGTGGACGCGCGGAACGCGCTCGACGACGTGCACCATCTCGGCGGCGCGGCTTTCGTCGCCCATCCGACCAGCCCGCGCGACGACCTCGCGTGGCGCGGCTGGGAGCTCGAGGGCCCCTGGGGGCTGGAGGTGCTCAGTCTGGCGAGCCTGTGGAGGCAGGCGTCGTGGCCGGCCCTGCTCGGGGGGGGCGCCGCCTATCCGTTCGATCCGGTTCGTGCGCTCGCCAGCGGACTCGACCGACCCGAGGCCGCGATCGCGCGGTGGGACGCGCTGTTGCGCCGGCGCGACGCCGCCGGGCTCGCCGGGGTCGATGCGCACGGCTTTCCGTCATACGACACTCTGTTTCGCGTGCTCCGGAACTACGTCCTGCTCGACGCCCCGCTGTCGGGAGAAGCCGCGCGCGACGCCGCCGCGCTTCGCGGGGCGCTGACGCGCGGCCGCTCCTACATGGTCCTGGAGGCGCTCGCCCCGGCCGACGGGTTCTTCTTCCACGCGGCCCGGGGGAACGAGACCTGGCAGATGGGCGACACGGTCGCGCCGGCGCCGGATCTGCTGCTGCGCGCGGGAGGCCGTCTGCCGCGCGGCGCGCGCATCGAGCTCTACCGCAACGGGGAACGCATCGCGGCCGGGCAGGGCGCAATCGAGATGCCCGCCCGCCGGCCCGGCGCCTACCGGGTCGAGGTCCGGTTGGCGGGGTGGGACGTTCCCTGGATCCTGTCCAACCCGATCTACGTCCACGGCGCCGCCGAGGCGATCGTTCGCGCTCACCGGTCCGCGTGGCCGCCGGTCGCGCGCCCGCCGGCTCTCGCACGAACCCTGGATGCCTTCGAGAACGGGTCCGCGCTCGCCTCGGAAACGGATGCGGGAACGTGGGTCGATCCCGAGGTGCGGGTCCCCAGCGAGCGTACTCCCGGCGCCGCCGCCGCCCGGCTCCACTTCTGCCTGACCCGGCCCCGACCGGATCCGTCGGCCGTCTGGGGCGCGCTCGTGGATCGGTCCCGCCGGGACCTGTCGCGCGATTCCGGGCTCGTCTTCGACATCCGGGCCGACGGCGTGTACCGCATCTGGATCGGGCTCTGGGAGGAACGGCCTGGTCAGCCGGGCGGCGAGCCCGACTGGTGGCAGTCTTCGGTCCGCACCTCGACCGAGTGGCGCCGCCACGCAATCCCGTTCGAGCGCCTGTATCCGGCCGACACCAACGTCGACCGGATGCTCGACCTCCGGCGCATCGTCGGGCTGGTCTTCTATATCGACCCCGGCACGGACGATCCCGTCACCGAGGGGAGCGTCTGGTTCGACCGGCTCGGCGTCTACTGAGGTTCGCGTGCGGAGGATTCGCGGGTGAGAATCGGGCTCGATGGCAAGATACTGACCCTGCGGGCCGGGGGCACCGGCCGGTATGCGATCAACCTGACGCGGGCGATGCTCGCGGAAGCGGCCGCGCGCCGTCCGGATCTGGACTTCGTCATCTTCACCGGTCCCCAGACGTCCCGCGACGTGATGGAGGAGTTTCGGGGGGCCTGCGAGGAGTGCTTCCTGAGCGCCAAGAGCAGCGTTATCCGGTCGCTGACACTGATCCCGGCCGCGCTGCGGCGCATGCGCGTCGATGTCTTTCACGGTATGGACCACGTCGGAATTCCCCTCGTCGGCAAGACCGGCAAGTACGTCGTCACGATTCACGACGTGATCCCGCTCATTCTGCCCCGGACCTTCACCCTCCGGCATCGCCTGGTCGCCAGGATGGCCCTGGCCAGGGTTCGGGCGAAGGCCGACCGCGTGATCGTGCCCTCCCAGGCAGTCAAGCGGGACGTCGTGCAGCACCTGGGCCTCGCCGAGGACCTCGTGGTGGTGACGTACGAGGGTTGCGAGCCGCACTTCCAGCCCGAGGCGACGGAGGCGTCGTTCGGCGACGTGGCCGCCAGGTACGGCCTCCCGTCGCGCTATGTGCTGGCCGTGGGTACGCTCGAGCCCCGCAAGAACCTGACCACCCTGCTGCAGGCCTTCGCCCGTCTGCAGCGCATCGGAGAAATCGATCCGGCGCTGGGCCTGGTGCTCGCCGGCGCGCGGGGCTGGCTCGACGAGCCCGTCTTCCGGACCGTCCGGGCGCTCGGCCTGGAGCAGGTCGTGTGTTTTCCGGGGTTCATCGACGACGACGACCTGCCCGCCGTGTACCGCGGGTCGGAGCTGTTCGTGTTCGCCTCCCTGTACGAGGGATTCGGGTTGCCCCTGCTCGAAGCGATGGCGTGCGGCGTCCCCGTCATCACCTCGAACATCTCCTCCATGCCCGAGGTGGCCGGCGGCGCCGCGATGCTCGTCGACCCCCGCGATGTCGACGGCCTGGCCGCGGCCATCGCGCACGTGCTGCGCGACGAGGCGTTGCGCGACCGGCTGCGGGGCGCAGGTGTCGCGCGGGCGCGACAGTTCACCTGGGAGACGGCGGCGCGTCAGACACTGGACGCGTACGCGTCCGTCGCCCGGGAGTCCGCGCCGTAGAACGGTGCGCGGACTCCTGGAAGGTCATCATGCGCGTTCTGCACGTCATGGCGTCGGGGGCGCGCGGCGGCGGGGCCGCTCATCTGCTCGATCTGCTGCCGGCCCTGGGCCGCGACGGCTGGGACTGTGAGGCAGCCGTGGGGCGCGACGGCCCGCTGGGCGCCGAGCTCGTGACCCTCGGCATCCCGGTGCACCACGTCGATCTGATGGCCCGGCGACTCGCCCCGGTGCGGGCCCTGCGTCTCGCGCGGCTGACGGCCCGGCTCGCGCCGGACATCGTGCATCTGCACGGGACCCGGACGGCGTTCTTCCATGCAGTCGGCGCGGCGGTGCGGCGGGGAGCGGTGTGGCGGGACCGTCGGGAGGGCCCGCCCGTCGTCTATACGGTGCACGGCATGGCCTACCGCAAGGACGCGGGAAGGATTGAGCGCCAGGTATCGCTGTGGGCCGAGCGGGTGGCTTGTTGGGGCGCCCGGGCGGTGATCTCGGTTTCGCGGGCCGACCTGACGGATCTGGAGCGCCGGGGGTTCGTGGGCCGCGGCCGCGGGTTCCACGTGGCCAATGCGGTCCGCACGCCGGCCGGCGGCGGTGGGGACCGAGCCGACGCGCGGCGACGGCTGGGCCTCGCGGGGGACGCGCTGGTGATTGGCACGGTCTCCCGGCTCGTGCCCCAGAAGGCGGTCGGCGATCTCGTCGACGCGGTCGCCCGAATCGTGCCGGGCTTCGGGGGCGCAACCGGGCTTCCGGCGCTGGTCGTCGTCGGCGACGGTCCGTTGCGCGCCGATCTCGATCGGCGTGTGCGGGCCGGTACCAACGGCGCGCGCGTGATGCTGCTCGGCGCGCGCGCCGACGTCTCGCGGATCCTGCCCGCATTCGACGTTTTCGTGCTTTCGTCTCACTGGGAGGGCGAGCCGATAGCGCTGCTCGAGGCGATGGCGGCGGGTCTGCCGTGCGTGGCGACGGCCACCGAGGGTGCGCGGGAGATCCTGGGCGACGATGCGTCGAGCGGGTGTCTCGTCCCGGTCGGGGACGTGGCGGCGTTGGGCGATGCGCTCGCGGGTCTGCTTCGCGACCCCGGTGCGCGCGATGCCGTGGGCGCGGCGGCGCGCGCGCGGGTTCGGGGCCGTACCCCGGAAGCGCAGGCGCGCCGCCTCGCGGCTGTCTATCGTCGACTGCTGGCCTCGAATGACTCGTAGCCGCAGGTGGCGGGGCGCGCTGCGACGAGCGCGGCGCGCAACACCGCGACGCGACCCCGACGGGGCGTACCGGACAACCAGGGAGGTCGGATGACAAGCGGAACCGCGGTCCTGCTCGGACTCATCGTGGGGTTCGTTCTGGGCGCCGTCGTGGCGAACCGGTACGTGCGAAAGCAGACGGCGGGGTTCGCGATGCTGTTCAAGGGCATTGCGGCGGAGGTGACGGAATCGACGCGAACCGCGTTCGTCGACGAGTGCCGGGGCCTGGTGGCGCAGCAGTCGGAGGGCGCGGGCGCCGTCGTAAAGGCGCTGGTGGAGCCGATCCGCGAGCAGTTGGAGCGCCTCCACCGTTCGGCGGCGGCGAGCTCGGCCCGGACCTCGCAGGAGGTCGAGAGGCTGGCGGAAGAGACGGGCCGGCTGCAACGGGTGCTGGGCAACGCGAAGATGCGCGGCGCGTGGGGCGAGCAGCACCTGCGGAACGCGATCGAGGCGGCGGGTGTCTCCCGGCACGTGGATTTCGTCGAGCAGGCGACGGCAGGCGGCGAGATCCAGGTCCGGCCCGACGCGGTGGTGTCGGTTCCGGGCGGCGCGAAGGTCGTGATCGACGCCAAGACGCCGCTGGATTCCTATCGGCGGGCGGTGGAGGGGGTCACGGCGGGGGAGCGGAAGCGCGCCCTCGAGGAGCATGCGGCGGCCCTCCGCGCCCATGCGAAGGAGCTGGGCCGCCGCGACTACTCGCGGTACTGGCCCGATTCGCCCGGCTTCGTGCTGATGTACGTTCCGACGGACCCGATGCTGGATGCGGCGGTCGACGTCGACGGAGAGCTGTGGCAGAGGGCGTGGGCGGACCACCGGGTCCTCATCACTACCCCGGGTCTGCTCATCGCGTTCCTGCGGACGGTGGCGATGGCGTGGGAGCGGCAGGACGTGCAGCGCAACGCCGACGACATTCTGCAGATCGCCGGCGAGCTGCACGCGCGTCTGGCGCGGCTGGGGAACAATCTGGACGCGATGGGCAAGGGACTTGGGAAGGCCGTGCGTTCGTTCAACGACGGGGTGGGCGCCTATCAGTCGCGGGTGATGGTCTCGGCCGCGCGTCTGGCGGATCTCGGCGCCGGCGCCGCGGCGAAGCTGAAGCGGCCTGACGCCGTGGATGTGGAGGCGCGGCAGGTCGCCGTGCCCGAGCCGCGGGACGGCCAGGAGACCCGCGGCGGTTGACGGCCGGCGATGCTTGCCGGGATCATTCGGCGGTGGGATGTCGGAGTCGGAGCTCGCGGTTCACGACGGTGCTCGCCTTCGTGCTCGCGTCGATCGCCGCGGCGCCGTCGCCTGTGGCGGCCGACGGCGATTTCTGCATTCTTGCCCGGCGGGCCCCCCGCCCGCCCGAGATCGACGGCCACGTCAACGAGCGCGAATGGCGGGGCGCGGCGCGTGCCGAGAACTTCCGGCAGTTGGAGCCGCAGCGCGGCGCCCCGGCCGAGCTGCCCACGGTGGTCCACGTCCTCTACGACGACGCGTTCCTGTACGCGGGCTTCCAGGCGTGGGACCCCGAGCCCCCGCTGTCGCAGATGATCGAGCGCGACGACCCGATCTGGAACGACGACTCGGTGCAGGTCTTCCTCGACACCTTCCACGACCGGCGGACCGGCTACTACTTCATGGTCAACGCCCTGGGCACCCAGACCGACGGGCGCATCGCCGAGGACGGCGGCACCAGCGACGGAGCCTGGGACGCGCCGTGGCGGTCGCGGGCGCAACGGACCGACTACGGCTGGTCGGCGGAGATTGCCATCCCCCTGACATCGATCCAGTACCGGGCGGGCGCCGACGTCACGTGGGGGATCAACTTCGGCCGCAGCCGGCGCCGATCGCTGGAGCGTACCTTCTGGGCCGGACCGGTCGACTACTGGGCGCGCCTCTCGATGGCCGGCACCCTCGTCGAGCTCGATATCCCGCAGCAGTCGCGTCGCCACCAGGTCATTCCGTATGCGCTCTCGCGCGCCCAGGAGCGCGAGTCGCCGCTCCGCGCGGTCGGACTGGACATCCGCTACGCCCTGACCCCGCACGTGTCGGCGTACGGCACCGTCAATCCCGACTTCGCCACCATCGAGGCCGACCAGGAGCTGGTCAACCTGACGCGGTTCGAGGTGTCGCTCACGGAGAAGCGGCAGTTCTTCCTCGAGGGCGGCGAGCTCTTCGGCCAGCGCATCCGGACCTTCTACTCCCGCCGCATCGCCGACATCGAGGGCGGCGGCAAGCTCCTGGGGAAGCAGGGGCCGTGGGCGATGCACGTGCTGGCGACGCGGGCGGCACCGTCCGCCAGCGGCAGCCGCGCCGGCTACACGGTGGCCCGCGTGCAGCGGGACGTGGCGGCGCGGTCCAACGTCGGGGTCCTCGTCGCGAACCGCACGCTCGACGGCCGCAACCAGGGCTCGATCGGCGGCGACGCCAGCCTCTACTTCACCGAGAACTGGGGGCTCACCGGCCAGTTCGTCCACAGCTACGGGCAGTTCTCGGAGGGGGCGGGCGCGTTCCTCGTTCGTCCTTCCTACGATTCCGCGACGGCCCATTTCCACGCCGGCTACACGCACCTCGGCGACCACCTGGCCGACAACGTGAACGCGATCGGGTTCGTCGTCGACGACGACCGGCGCGAGGTGGATTCGGCCCTCAGCAAGACCGTCTGGCTGGCTGGCGGTCCGGTCGAGCGCATCCAGTACGACTCCGCCTACGACGCCTATTGGGGGCAGACCGGCACGCTCCGGAGCTGGCAGGTGGACGAGTCGGTCGCCGTCGATTTCCGCAGCCGCTGGACCACCACGGCGCGGCACACGGAAGAGTTCAAGCGCTTCGAGCGCGACTTCCGCAACCGGCAGACGGGCCTCGAGCTCGGCTACAACACCCGGTCGTACCAGTCCTTCCGCGGCGGCATCTCCGCCGGCCGCAACTTCGACGCGGACTTCGTGCTCGGGAGCGTCGTGGCCCAGTACAAGCCGACCGACCGCACCTCGACCGAGTACGAGCTGCAGCGGCTGACCCTCGATCCGGATCCGGGCGGCGGCAGCACCTGGATCCACGTGGTCCGGGCCAGCCGGTTCTTCACCCCCGACCTGTTCCTGCGCGTCTTCTTCCAGACGAACTCGGCCATCGACCGGCGGAACGTGCAGGCGGTGTTCGTCTATCGCTATCGCCCCCCGTTCGGGACCCTCCAGGTCGCCTACCAGCGCGGCACGGCGGAGTTCGGCCAGCGCTCGGCGCAGGGCCACACGCTGTTCCTGAAACTCACGACGGTGCTGTGAGCGAGGCGCAGAGTCCTGGCCCTGGCGCGACCGCGCGACCTTACGGTCGCGTTGGAAGTTTCGCTGGCGCGAAACTTCTGCGGCGCAAGCTCCTGCGCGACCTTACGGTCGCGTTTGGCGCGAACTTCTACGACGCAAGCTCCTACTAGCCGGTTGCGGATCCGGCGGGGACGGGCGGGCGGTAGCGCGCGATGGGCCGGTCGTCGATGGGCAGATGAATCAGCGCGGCGGCTAGGCCGAGGACGACCCCCGCCCACCAGATGCCGTCGTACGACCCGGTGGCGTCGTAGAGCCGGCCGCCCAGCCAGACGCCGAGGAAGCTCCCGAGCTGATGGCTCAGGAACACGAAGCCGAACAGCGTCGTCAGATAGCGCAGCCCGAAGATCCGGCCCACGATGCCGGTGGTCAGCGGGACCGTCGACAGCCACAGCACGCCCATGGCGGCGGAGAACAGGTAGATGACCGTGGTGGTCTTCGGGGCGAGCATCAGCGCGGTGATCGCGACCGCCCGCAGCGCGTAGATGCTGCTGAGCCCGCACTTCCGGCTCCAGCGCTGGCCGGCCGCGCCGGCCCCGAGCGAGCCGAGGATGTTGAACAGGCCGATGACCGCGATCGCGCCGGCCCCGGCCGAGGCGGGCAGGCCAAGGTCCCGGACGTAGGCGGGGAAGTGAACCGTGATGAACGCCACGTGGAACCCGCAGACGAAGAAGCCGGCGGTCAGCAGGCCGAACCCGCGGTGGCCGAACGCCTCGCGCACCGCCTCGGCGAGCGATTGCTCCGGTTCCGCCGCACCCGATCGCGTCGAGGCGCCCGGCAGCAGCAACGCCAGCGGCGCGATGACGAGCACCGGAGCGGACAGGCTCAGGAGCGCGGTCTGCCACCCATAGGCGTCGATGAGTCCCTGTCCGAGCGGGGAGAAGACGACCTGTCCGAACGATCCGGCCGCCGTCCCCAGGCCGAGGGTCAGCGAACGCCGCTCCGGTCCCACCACCTTCGCCATGGCCGCGAGGGCGATGGTGAAGGCCGTGAAGGCCACGCCGACCCCCACCAGCACTCCCGCCGTGATCTGCAGCAGGGCGGCGTTCTCGGTGTACGCCATCCCCCGGATGCCGAGGGCATAGACCACCGCGCCCGCCGCCAGCACGCGGGACGGCCCGAACCGGTCGCTCAGGGCTCCGGCGACGGGGAGGCTCGCGCCCCACGCGAGATTCTGTATCGCGAGCGCCAGGGCGAAGGTCTCGCGGCCCCATCCCCTCGCCGCCGTCATGGGTTCGAGAAAGAGCCCGAAGATGGAACGCGCACCGAACCCGAGGACGGCGATCGCGCATCCCCCCGCCATCACCAGCGCGGGCGTCCGCCAGCGGCGCTCAGTCACAGGCGATCAGCTTTCCGGCCGGGTTGGCCATGATGGCGAGAATGCGCCACCGGCCGTCGAGCCGGGCGAACAGATAGCTCGACGCTCCCTGCGTCAGCACGCTGCCGTCGGTGCGATAGCGGGTGAAGTGCGCGGTCAACAGCGCGGTGGCCGGGTTGATGACGCAGATCTCGGCGCGATCGGTCTCCGAGCGGTCGTAGCGTTCGAGGGCCAGCCGCTCGTGGGTGGCGTCGAACGAGGCCCGGGTGTCGGCGGCGGAGGATCGCACCGACGCGCCGGCGGCGCCGAGCTGGAACGACGGAGCCGCGTAGATGTCGTTGGCGATGACCTCGGTCCGGCCGGCGGAGAACGCCTCGATGTAGGCGTCCCAGGCGGCGCGCACCTCGGTCTTCACGTCGGACTCGGGTGTCACCTGGGCCGGGGACGGCGCCGGCAGGCACGCGATCGCGAGCAGGGTCGCGGTGGTCATCGAAGCGCGGTTGGTCATGTCGGTCCTCCGTCGTCTCGGCTTGGCGGCGGCGGCCGTGCGGCCCGCCGGGGTCGGCGTTCCTGTCCGGGTGTCCGCCCGGTCCGCTGGCGCCGGTGCCCGCCGCCGGGGTCATGACTGCGCCGCCGGCCTGCCTTCGGTGGCTGGCGCCGCACGCCGTCAGCGGCCCGCCGGCGCCGCGCCGTTGCCTTTTTAGCGCCGGCGGGACGATACTGAGAATAACAGGGGAGGACCTGCGCCATGCGAACGGGGTTGATTCCGTTGTGTGCCGTCCTTGCGCTTGCCGCCGCGTGCAACGATGCGTCGCTGACCGATCTGCGGGGGGACGCCCAGGACGTGCTGGACGAGGCGCGAAACCGGGCCCAGGCGATCGGCGAGCTGTCGGCGGACGAGATGAGCGAGATCTGGGCCATCGAGTACCGGACGCTGCTCGTGTCCGATGCCGACCTCGGGACGCTCGACGAGCAGTTGAACGCGCTGGGACAGGAGCGGTGGGAGTGCTACCACGTCAGCGACGAGGCGCAGGGCAAGTTGTTCTACTTCAAGCGTCCGAAATCGACCGCGATCGCCAATCTGACCAACCTGCTGCGGATGGGCTCGGTCGTATTCTGACGGGGTGCACGCCATGAGCGACGTCGATTCTGCGGCAGCCCGGGCTGCGGCCGCCGATCCTGCGGCCGGGGGCAGCTCGAGAGCCCGCCTGGGGGTGCTGCTCGCGGTGGCGGCGGTCGCGGTCGCCGCCTATCTGCAGTTCGGCGACGCGCTGTCGCTCGCGGCCATCGCGGAGCAGGAGGCGGCGCTGCGCGCGTATCAGCAGGCCCATCCGTGGCTGGTCTACGGCGCCGCGTTCCTGGTCTACGTTGCGGTGACGGGATTGTCGCTGCCCGGCGCGGCGGTGCTCACCCTCGTCTTCGGTTGGTACTTCGACTTCCTGCGGGCCGTCCTCCTCGTGAGCTTTGCCTCGACGACCGGCGCCTCGCTCGCGTTTCTCCTGAGTCGATACGTCTTCCGGCACGGGGTGCAGTCCCGGTTCGGCGATCGGCTGCGGTCGTTCAACGACGCGCTGGCCAGGGACGGGGCGCTGTATCTCTTCACGTTGCGCCTGGTTCCGGCGGTTCCCTTCTTCGTGATCAATCTCGTCATGGGGCTGACCCCGCTCCGGCTGGGAACCTTCTGGTGGGTGAGCCAGGTCGGCATGCTGCCGGGCACCGCCGTCTACGTCTATGCGGGGGCGGCGGTGCCGGACCTTCAGGCTCTCGGCGAGAGCGGGGTCGGTGGCATCGTGTCGCCGCAGGTGCTGGCGGCTTTCGTGCTGCTGGGCCTGTTCCCGCTCCTGGTCAAGATGGTCATGCGGCGTTTCCGTTCCGTCCCCAACCAGCAATCCACGTTGTAGATACGGGTGCGCGCGGTTGCGCCAGGGGTTCCCGGAGGCCTACGGGCTCCTGCCCTGAAATCGTCACCGTGGGAGTTTCGCGTCAGCGAAACTCCCAACGCGACCGCAAGGTCGCGCGGCGGCCTCCGCTTGGCGCCCAACCAACCCTCCAGGAGTCCGCGCCGTCGTACGGCTCCTGGACCTGGAACCCGATGAAGCTCTGCAGGTAGAAGAAGTCGGCCGAGCCGGCGCCGAAGCCGGCCCCGAGGGTCTGCCCTCTCGTCGGCTCGTCGGCCGCCCCGCACGACGACCGCGCTGTCGAGCTTGCCCGATGTTCGCCCTACGAGATTGTCGCAATCGCCGACCGAGAGAAGACCATGCGACGGCGCGGCAGAGGATAAGGGAAGGACGCGGATCTCGCGGCGACCGGTCCTGTGCGTTTCCGCGGCCGGTACTCGGTGGCGGACCGAGCCCGCGCAGCCGCCGGTTGTCGGTCAGGCGCGATCTCCGACAGATTTGTCGGCCTGTCGGCTCAGGGAGAGCGGCGGCCGCCCGAAACTCGGTTCAACCCGGTTGTTGCCGGCACAATCGTGTCGATCGGCCGCCACCTCCGACAGGGATGTAGAACCGGGACGGCGTTCTCACTCACCGGACGCTCTTGCCTTGGGGCCCTTGCCCTCGGGAATCACGATTTTCCTCCGCGTTCAGGCGCTGTTTCGGGAGCGTGGCGTCTCTTGGCCTCGTTCTTGCACCGGCAACGGCCGACGATGACGGACCGCGATTGCGGCAACCGTCCAGAGGTCGCGAGCCATCGGGCTCGCGACAGCGGAGTTGACGCCGTTTCGGCGCTTGAGTACGAACGGAGGCCCGGTGGAAGTCACGAACAAGGCGACACGCATTCGGCTGTTCAGCGTGTCGACACCGCAGATGCGCGCGTTCCACATGACGTGGTTCGCGTTCTTCCTGTGCTTCTTCGCTTGGTTCGGCATCGCGCCGCTCATGAAGGTCGTGCGCGACGAGATGGCGCTGACGCAGTCGCAGATCGGTTGGCTGGTCATCGGGTCGGTGGCGTTGACGGTCGTGGCGCGGCTGCTGATCGGCTGGCTGTGCGATCGGATCGGCCCGCGGCTCGCGTACACCTGGCTTCTCATCGTCGGGTCGCTCCCGGTGATGGGCATCGGCCTCGCCCAGGACTTTCAGACCTTTCTCGTCTTTCGGCTCCTGATCGGCGTCATCGGCGCATCGTTCGTCATCACCCAGTACCACACGTCGGTGATGTTCGCGCCGAACGTGGTGGGCACCGCGAATGCGACGACCGCGGGATGGGGGAACCTCGGCGGCGGCGTGACGCAGCTCGTCATGCCGATAGTGCTGGGCATTCTCACCGTCGGCGCGTACATCCCGTTCACCGACATCCAGTTTCTGCCCGGCATCGGACTGAGCGACGCCATCGCGTGGCGCGTGGCCATGGTCATCGCGGGCGCGATGTGCGCGCTGGTGGGGGTGGCGTACTACTACCTGACCCAGGACGCGCCGGACGGCAACTACGGCGCCTTGCGCGCGGCCGGCAAGCTGCCCCCCAAGCAGAGCGTCAAGGGGTCGTTCGCGGCGGCGGGCCGGGATCCGCGGGTGTGGGCGCTCTTCCTCATCTACGGGGCGTGCTTCGGAATCGAGTTGACGGTCAACAACGTGCTGGCGCTGTACTTCATCGACTACTTCGATTTCTTCCAGTCGATGGGAACGGTACAGGCGGTGCAGTGGGCGGGCGCGGCGGCCATGCTCTTCGGGTTGATGAACGTTTTCGCCCGCACCGTGGGCGGCGTGTTCGGCGATCGGTTCGGCCGCCGGTGGGGGCTGTCGGGCCGGGTGCGGTGGCTGTTCATCGTGTTGTTCGCCGAAGGGCTCGCGCTGATGCTCTTCTCGCAGATGTCGGTGCTGGCGATGGCGTTGCCCGCGCTCATCCTGTTCAGCGTGTGCGTGCAGATGTCCGAGGGGGCGACCTATTCGGTCGTGCCGTTCATCAACAAGAAGGCGCTCGGCTCGGTCGCGGGCATCGTGGGCGCGGGCGGCAACGCGGGCGCGGTCGCGGCGGGCTTCCTGTTCAGGGGCGCGATTCCGTGGTCGACGGCGTTCTTCGTGCTGGGCGCGATGGTCACGGCGGTCGCATTCGCGACGTTCGCGGTCCGGTTCGACCCCGCGACGGAGACCGATGCCCGGGCCGCGCTCGACGCGGCGTTGGCCGACCGGTACGCCGCGCTGCCGGGCGCGCGGGACGCGGTCGAAGCGGCAGGATAGGCGTTGCGATGACGAATCAGCCCGAGCGCGCATCGGTGGTCGAACACTATCTGGAGCTGCAGCAGCAACCGGCTACGGCGGTGGACCGTTTCGCGCGCGCGCACGACGAGGCCGCGGCGCCGGGGGGGCCGGAGCTCGCCGGGCGCTACTCGGCGCTCATGCCCGCGACGCCCCCCGGTGAAGGACAGCAGTACGCCTTCGAGGTCGATCTCGACGCCTGCTCGGGCTGCAAGTCGTGCGTCGCCGCCTGTCACGCAATGAACGGGCTGGAAGAGGAGGAGTCGTGGCGCGACGTGGGGTTGCTCCATGGCGGCGGAGAGACCCAGCCGGTCCTGCAGCACGTGACCACCGCCTGCCACCACTGTCTGGACCCCGCGTGCATGCACGCGTGTCCGGTGGACGCCTACGAGAAGGACCCGGCGACGGGCATCGTCAAGCACCTCGACGACCAGTGCTTCGGGTGCCAGTACTGCACGCTGGCGTGTCCCTACGATGCCCCGAAGTACAGCCCGGCCAAGGGAATCGTGCGGAAGTGCGACATGTGCAGCGATCGGCTGGCGGAAGGGGAGGCGCCCGCCTGCGTGCAGTCCTGTCCGGGCGAAGCCATCCGAATCCGGATCGTCGACGCCGATCAGGTGGTGGAGGAGTCGGAGACGAATCTCTTCGTCCCGGGCGCCCCGGAGCCGGCCATCACGCTGCCGACGACCACCTACCGGACGGCGCGGGTGCTGCCGCGCAACATGATTCCGGCCGACTACTACGCGGTCCACCCCACGGCGCCGCACTGGCCGCTCATCGTGATGCTCGCGCTGACCCAGATGTCCGTCGGCGCCTTTCTCGTCGAGCAGGTGCTGGGGCTGGTGGCGCCGTCGGTGCTGATGGCCAGCATCCGGCCGTTGCACAGCGCCAGCGCGCTCGTGTTCGGTCTGCTGGCCCTCGCGGTGAGCGTCCTGCACCTCGGTCGCCCGCAGTACGCGTTTCGGGCCGTCATCGGCTTGCGGCATTCGTGGCTGAGCCGGGAGATCGTGGCGTTCGGGCTGTTCGCGGGGCTGGCCGTGGCCTACGCGGCCTGGCCGTGGGTGGACGCCTACCTGCCGGCTGGCGGGCGCGGGGCGCCGCCCTGGCTCGGATGGACCGTGGCGGGGGTCGGGGTGGCCGGCATCGGCTGCTCGGTGATGGTCTATCAGTTCACCCGGAAGGATTTCTGGAACGGATGGTCGACGGGGTGCAAGTTCCTGCTCACCGCCGCGGTGCTGGGGCTCGCCGCCGCGTGGCTGTCGCTGATGGTCACCGCGGCGTGGACGGAGAGCGCGGCGTCGGCGGCCGCGTTGAACCGCTACGGCCCGGTGCTGTGCCGCACCCTCATCGCCGCCGCGGCGCTGAAGCTCGTCTTCGAGGCCGCGCTCTTCCGTCACCTCGCCGCCAGGTCCACCACCTCGTTGAAGCGGACGGCGCTGCTGATGACCGGCGCCCTGTCGCACATGACGGTGGCCCGTTTCGCGGCGGGCGTCGTCGGCGGCGTCGCGATGCCGGGGCTGGTGCTGCTGACCCGGACGCCCGCCGACGAAGACGTCATGCTCGCGCCGTTCGTGGCGATGCTGTTCGTCGCGTGCCTGGCCGGCGAGCTGCTCGAACGCTATCTGTTCTTCGCGGCGGTCGCGTCGCCGAAGATGCCGGGAGGGGTGTGACGTGCTGCGCCAGCGTGACGGGCATCTCACCCGCGACCTCGTGCGGACGCCGGGCGGATTCGGCCTCGGGCAGGTGCCGGCCCGGCACAAGCCGGACGCCACCGCCGACCTGGTGTGCGGCTACTGCTCGACCGGCTGCCGCCTGACGGTGCATCTGAAGGACGGCGCGCCCGTCAACCTCACACCGTCACGCGGCTATCCGGTGAACCGCGGCACCGCCTGCCCGAAGGGTTGGGAGGCGCTGACCGTGCTCGACGCGCCCGACCGCGCCACCACCCCGCTCCTGCGTGACGGCGGCGGCAACCAGCGGCCGGTGAGCTGGGACGCCGCCCTCAGCACGATGGTCGAGCGGTTCAAGGCGATTCAGGCCCGGCACGGGGCCGAGTCGGTGGCATTCCTCGGCACCGGCCAGATGCCCACCGAGGAGATGGCGCTGCTCGGGGCGCTCGCCAAGTTCGGCATGGGCATGCTGCACGGGGACGGGAACACGCGGCAGTGCATGGCCACGTCGGTCGTCGCCTACAAGCAGGCGTTCGGGTTCGACGCGCCGCCCTATACCTACGACGACTTCGAAGCATCGGACGTCATCGTGTTCGTCGGCGCGAACCCGTGCATCGCGCATCCCATCATGTGGGAGCGGGTGCTCCGCAACCCCCGGAACCCCGCCATCGTGGTCCTCGACCCGCGGTTCACCGAGACCGCGATGCAGGCCACGCAGCATCTGCCGCTGCGGCCGAAGTCGGACCAGGCGCTGCTCTACGGGATCGCGCGGATCCTGATCGAGCGCGGCTGGATCGACAGCGAGTACGTGGAGGCCCATACCCGCGAGTACGAGCCGTTCGCCGCGTACGTGCAGCAGTTCACGCTCGATCGCGTCGCGGCCGAGACCGGGCTCGAGCCGGGCGCGATCGAGCGGCTGGCCGCGACGATCCACGCAGGGGAGCGGGTGTCCTTCTGGTGGACCATGGGGGTCAACCAGAGCTACCAGGGGGTGCGCGCCGCGCAGGCCATCATCAACCTGGCGCTGCTGACCGGCAACATGGGGCGGCCCGGCACCGGCGCCAACTCCATCACCGGGCAGTGCAACGCCATGGGCTCCCGGCTGTTCAGCAACACCACCAACCTGCTGGGCGGCTACGACTTCGCCGACGCCGGCGACCGCGCGAAGGTCGCCGGGGTGCTCGGCATCGACCCCGCCGCCATTCCCCGCGAGCCGAGCTGGGCCTATCACGAGATCGTCAAGGGCATCCTCGAGGAACGGATCAAGGGCCTCTGGGTCATCGCGACCAATACCGCGCACTCGTGGATCAACCAGGCCCAGGCGCACGACATCCTCGGCCGGCTCGACTTTCTCGTCGTCCAGGACATGTACGCGTCGACGGAGACCGCCCGGATGGCGGATCTCGTGCTCCCGGCGGCGGGCTGGGGCGAGAAGGACGGCACCTTCATCAACTCGGAACGGCGCATCGGCACGATCCGGAAGGTGGCGGCGGCGCCCGGCGAGGCGCTGGCCGATTTCGCCATCTTCAAGCTGGTGGCCGAGTACTGGGGCTGCGGCGATCAGTTTCGCGCGTGGGCGTCCCCCGAGGCGGTCTTCCAGATTCTCAAGCGGCTGTCGGCGGGGCAGCCCTGCGACATCAGCGGCATCGCCGACTACGCGATGCTCGACGAGCGGGGCGGCATCCAGTGGCCGTGTCCGGCCGACCAGCCGCCGCCGCCCCCCCGCGCGGAACGGCGCCTGTTCGAGGACGGGCGTTTCTTTCATGCGGACGGTCGCGCGAGATTCCTCTTCGAAGACCCGCGCCCGCTGCCGGAGCCGCCGAGCGAGCGATACCCGTTCCTGCTCCTCACCGGCCGCGGCACCGCCGCGCAGTGGCATACCCAGACGCGCACCGCGAAGTCGGCCGTCCTGCGGAAGCTCTATCCGAACGAGGTCTACGTCGAGATCAACCCGGCCGACGCGCGGTCGCTCGGCATCCGGTCGCACGGTCGCGTCGAGGTCCGGTCCCGTCGCGGCCGCATCGTGGCGACCGCGTTCGTCACCCGGTCCGTGCAGCCCGGGCATGTGTTCGTGCCCATGCACTACGCGGTGACCAACCAGCTCACCGACGCCGTCTTCGACCCCTACTCCAAGCAGCCGTCCTACAAGGCCTGCGCCGTCGACGTGGGGCCCGTGTAGCAGAGGAAATACCGGCATGTCAGATTCAGCTCGCGCCCCATCCCCGAGTCGGCCCGAGACCGTCGTCGTCATCGGCAACGGCATGGTCGGCCACCGGCTCTGCGAGAAGCTGGTCGAGCTCGACCCCGGCCGCCGGCACCGCATCGTGACGTTCTGCGAGGAGCCGCGCGCCGCCTACGATCGCGTGGGCCTGACCCGGTTCTTCGACAGACGAGATCCCGCGCACCTCATGCTGGCGAACCCCGCGTGGTACGAGGAGAACGGGATTGCCCTGCACGTCGGCGACCGGGCGACGGCCATCGACCGCGGCGCCCGGGTCGTGCGGTCCGCGCGGGGGCGAGAGATTCCCTACGACCGGGTGGTGCTGGCCACCGGGTCGGCCCCCTTCGTGCCCGCGATTCCCGGCGTCGACAAGAAGGGGGTCTTCGTCTATCGCACCATCGAGGATCTCGAAGCGATCATCGCCTACGCCGGGCAGGTCGAGCGCGCCGCGGTCATCGGCGGGGGGCTCCTGGGCCTCGAGGCGGCGAAGGCCGCCCACGACCTCGGCCTCGAGACGCACGTCGTCGAGTTCATGCCCCGCCTGATGCCGAGGCAGGTGGACGACGCCGGGTCCCGCCTGCTGATCAGGGAGATCGAGGCGCTCGGCGTCCGGGTGCGCGTCGGCGCCGCGACGAAGGAGATCCTCGGCAACGGGAGGGTCGAGGGGATGGCCTTCGATGGCGGCGACGTCCTCGAGGTCGGGATGGTCATCGTCTCGGCCGGCATCCGTCCCCGCGACGAGCTGGCGCGCGCGTGCGATCTCGCGGTGGCCGCGCGCGGCGGCGTGGTCGTGGACGACCGTCTCGAGACCAGCGATCCCGACATCCACGCCATCGGCGAGGTCGCGCATCACCGGGGGATGGTCTACGGCCTCGTCGCGCCCGGGTACGAGATGGCCGAGGTGCTGGCCGCCCGGCTCGCCGGCGATACGTCGCGGGTCTTCACCGGCGCCGACCTGTCGACGAAGCTCAAGCTGATGGGGGTGGACGTGGCGAGCTTCGGCGACTACGACGCCGGCGCGGACACCGCCAAGCCGCTCACCTACGAGGACCCGTTCGGGGGCGTCTACAAGAAGCTGCTGTTCAGCCCGGACGGCAAGAAGCTCGTGGGCGGCATCCTGGTCGGCGACGCGTCCGACTACGGCAGCCTCATGATGCTCGCGAAGAACCGGACCGATCTGCCGGCCGAGCCGGGGGCCCTCGTGCTCGGCTCGGGCGCCGGCGGGGTCGCGGTGTCGGCCACCGGGATGCCGGCCGAGACCCAGGTCTGCCAGTGCAACGGCGTGAGCAAGGGGGACATCTGCGCGGCCATTCGCGACGACGGCTGCGCGGCGGTGGGCGACATCAAGGCGCGGACGCGCGCGGGCACCGGCTGCGGCGGGTGCCTCCCGCTGGTGGCCGACCTCCTCAAGCAGGAGCTCGCGGCGGCCGGCAAGAAGGTCGACACCAATCTCTGCGAGCACTTCCCCTACACGCGGCAGGAGCTCCTCGACGTCGTCAAGGTCAGGGAGATCAAGACCTTCGGCGCCCTCATCGCCGAGTACGGCCGCGGTCACGGCTGCGAGATCTGCAAGCCGGCGGTCAGCTCGATGTTCGCGAGCCTGTGGAACGAGAACATCCTCGACGACGCCCACCAGACCCTGCAGGATACGAACGACCGCTTCCTCGCGAACATGCAGCGCGGGGGCGTCTACTCGGTGATCCCGCGGGTGCCGGGGGGCGAGATCACCCCCGACAAGCTGATCGCGCTCGGCGGTATCGCGAAGAAGTACGGCCTCTTCACCAAGATCACGGGGGGGCAGCGCATCGACATGTTCGGGGCGCAGCTCCACCAGTTGCCGGACATCTGGGAGGAGCTGGTGGCGGCGGGGTTCGAGAGCGGCCACGCCTACGGCAAGGCCCTGCGCACGGTGAAGAGCTGCGTCGGCACCACCTGGTGCCGGTTCGGGGTGCAGGACTCGGTGAGGTTCGCGATCCGGGTCGAGGAGCGGTATCGGGGCATCCGCGCGCCCCACAAGCTCAAGTCGGCGGTCTCGGGCTGCGTGCGCGAGTGCGCCGAGGCGCAGGGCAAGGACTTCGGGCTCATCGCCACCGAGAACGGCTACAACCTGTATGTCTGCGGCAACGGCGGCATGCACCCCCGCCACGCCGATCTGCTGGCCGGCGACGTCGACGAGGACACCGCCATCCGGTACATCGACCGGTTCCTGATGTTCTACATCCTGACCGCCGACCGGCTGACCCGGACCTCGGTCTGGCTGGAGCAGATGGAGGGGGGCATCGACTACCTCCGGGGCGTCGTCGTGGACGACAAGCTGGGAATCTGCGGCGAGCTCGAGCACCGGATGGCCCATCTCGTCGACACCTATCGCTGCGAGTGGAAGGAAGTGGTCGACAATCCGGCGCTGCGCAGGAAGTTCCGCCAGTTCGTGAACACCGACGAGACCGAGGTCGGCATCGAGTTCGTGGACGAGCGCGGGCAGCAGCGGCCCGAGTACTGGGAGAAGGACGTGATACCGGTCGAGGATGTCACGCGCCCGGCCGAGGACCGGCTGCGCGCGCTGCGCGAGACGGCCGGCAAGCGCTGGGTCAACGTGGGGTGCGTCGCCGACTTCCCGACCGACGGCGGCGCCGCCGTCAAGTACGGCCGGACCCAGATCGCGGTGTTCAACTTCTCGTCGGGCGGCGAGTGGTACGCCACCCAGAACATGTGCCCGCACAAGCAGGCGTTCGTCCTCTCGCGCGGCATCGTCGGCGACGCGCAGGGGACGCCCAAGGTCGCCTGCCCGCTCCACAAGAAGGTCTTCGGGCTCGATACCGGCGCCTGTCTCAGCGGCGAGAGCTACGAGCTGCTGACCTTCCCCGTGAAGGTCGACGGGGACCGGGTGTACCTGGAGCTGCCGCCGGTCGAGCACCTGGATGCGTTCCTGGGGACCGACCGCGTCTGCGACGCCGCCGCGCGCACCCGCGGACCCGCGCGGGGAGCCGCGGAGGAGCCGGCCGCGCCGTATCTGCGCACCGAGCGCCCCGACGGCCAGGTCGACTACTTCGGAGAGAGGCAGGCGGCGGGCGTGCGGTAGCGCGAATCGGCGCGCCGGCCGTCATCACGCCGGCGCGCGCCGGCAGCCGCCGGTCACGTCCGGATCCGCATGGGGCTCCTTCCCGGTCGTTGCCGCGCAGTCCGTCGAGCCGCGCCGGACTCGCCGCACGGAATGAACCACTCGGGCCCGACCGGTCTTGCCGCGGTCGATTCTCAATTGTGTATAATGCGCAATTATGGAACACACGATCCGAGCGACGGATCTCGCCCGGAACCTGGGCGACGTCCTGGCCAGGGTTCGGTATCGGCACGATTCGTTCGTCGTCGAACGGAACGGCGCCCGGGTGGCGCGGTTGACGCCGATTTCATCGACGGCGGCCACCGCTACGGTGGCCGAGGCGTTCGACGCGTGGCTGGAAGGGGCGGACTCGGACCCGGGGTTCGCGGATGACCTTGCCGTGATTGGGGCGGCCGATCGGCCGCCGGACGATCCATGGGCGTCGTAGTCGATACGAGTGCGCTCGTCGCGGCCGAGCGGCGCCGCGGGGAGGCTGGTGGGGCTTGGTCTGACGTCATCGGCCGGCTCGAAGGGCAGCGAGCGGTGCTGCCCGCGGCTGCCTACGCGGAGCTGTTGGCGGGCGTCTACCTGGCCGACAACGCCCCGCGCGCGGCCGCCCGCCGAGCCCGCGTCGAAGGCTTGGCGGTGCGGGTGCCGATTGTCGAGTTCGACGCAGCGATCGCGGACGCCTGGGCGCGTCTCTTTGCGCGTCTGCGGCGCACCGGGACGCTCATACCGACAACCGATCTGGCGGTGGCCGCGACCGCCGTGCATCTGGGGTTCCCGGTGCTGGTCGGTCCGTCCGACGAACGGCATTTTCGGCTCGTGGACGGCCTCGACGTGGAAGTCCTGACCCTCCCGGGCGCGTGACCCTGACACAGCGCGGAGGCGCGGCAGACCGGGGAAGTCGACGTTCCTCGCCCCCCCGTTCTCTATACTTGGTTGGATACGGTGAGTGGGCGCCGGTCGACCGGGCCGTCCCGACCCGGCACGGAAGCACGGAAGGACCGGGGCCGCACGGGTGGGACGCCGGCCCAGGGGACGAGAGGACGAGGACATGGGGTCGAGCATGCGCAAACGGGTCGGAACCACGGGTGTGCTGGTGCTGGCGCTGACGGGTCTGGCCGGTTGCGAGGGCGGCCTGTCGCCGTCCCAGCTGGTCTTCTTCACCGTCGACGACGTCGTGATCGGCACCGGTGCGATGCCGGTCCCCGGCGATCTCGTGACCATCCGCTACGTGGCGTGGCTGTGGGAGGAGGACCCAACCGACCACAAGGGCCAGCAGGTGGATTCCGGCGAGTTGGAGTTTCTCCTGGGCGCCGGAGAGACGTTGTCGGCATTCGATCAGGGGCTCGGCAACATGCGGGTCGGCGGGCTGCGGCGCATGCAGGTGCCGCCGGAGTATGGCGTCGGGAGACAGGGACGAGACAACATCCCGCCGGACTCGACGCTGGTCATCGACGTCGAGCTCCTCGGCGTGCGACCGCTGGTCACCGACAGCGCTCCGTTCCAGATCATCGATCTCAAGGTCGGCGACGGCGCCACGGCCGCCAATGGCTTCGTGCTGACGGTCGTCTATGTCGGACACCTGTATGACGAGAGTCAGCCGGACAACAAGGGCCGGCAGTTCGATGTGAACAACACCGGGTTCAGCTTCAGCCTCGGCCTCGGACGGGTGATCTCCGGCTGGGATCGGGGCCTGGAGGGCATGCGCGAGAACGGCGAGCGGCGGCTGATCATTCCGCCCGAACTGGCCTACGGAGAGGCGGGTCAGCCGCCTCGGATTCCGGCCAACGCCACCCTGCTGTTCGATGTCACCCTGATCAGTGCGCGGGTTCCGTGATCCGGAGTGCATGCCGAGAATCCGCCTGATCGCGCTGGTTCTGTGGGGCGCGAGCGTCCTGGCCCTGTCCGGGCTGTATGCGTTGCGGCCGGATCTCCTCGAGCCGGAGCGGGTGGCCGGCGTGCTGCGCGGGTCGGGCCAGCCGGTCCTCGTCGGCTACGTCGTCCTCAACGTGGTGCGCGCGTTCACCCTCGTGCCCGCCACGGTGCTCGTCATCGTCGGCACGCTGCTGTTTCCCGACCGGCCCTGGTTCGTGATGAGCAGCTCGCTGGGCGGCGTGGTCGTCTCCGCCCTGCTCATCTACTACTTCTTCGACTTCCTCGGCCTCGGCGCGCTCTTCGAGCGGCGGCACGCGGCGCGAGTGCGCCGGCTCGAGCAGCAGATGGCCCGCAAGGGGTTCTGGCTGGTGGCCGGCTGGGCGGCGTTCCCATTCGTGCCGACCGACGTGATCTGTTACGTGGCCGGCACGCTGCGGATGCCCGTCGCTGGTTTCGCGACGGCCGTGGCGCTGGGCAAGCTGCCTCTCATCGCCTTCTACGTATGGGCGACCGGCCCGCTCGTCAGGTGGGGGTTCGGGCCGTAGGAGCCGCCGGCCGACGGTTGCCGGGCCGGATCGTGCGCGCCGCGGGAGTGCGGGACGGGCGGGAGCGGGGCCGCGAGGCGACGGCGGGATACACCGAGCTGCGGCTCCCGCCGCTGCTCCCGGTCGCCGCGACCGCGGGGCCGATGCTGCCCTCCGCCGCCGGATCGGATAGATTGATGGGCACCCAAGGAGGAACCATGCGCCATCGCCGCTCCCGCCGCCGCCCGTTGCTCGCCCTCTGCCTGGCCTTCGTCCTCGCCGGCGCCGCCCTGTCCGCCCAGCGCCGGGACGGCGTCCCGCCGGTGCCCGCCCCGACCGCGCCGCGGGTGCTGCACACCGCCGAGGTGCCCCGCATCCGGGTGGTGCCGGTCGCCACCGGGCTCTCGCATCCGTGGGGCATGGCGTTCCGCGGCAACGGCGACATCCTCATCACCGAACGCGACCGGGGCGCCCTGCGGGTGGTGCGCGACGGACGGCTCCTCGACCGCGACGTCCCCGGGGTGCCCGAGGTCTTCGCCGAATCCAACCGTGCCGGGCTCATGGACGTGGCGGTGCATCCGGAAGACGACCGGCTGGTCTACCTGACCTACAGCAAGTCGATCGAGCGCGACGGCGAGGAAGGAGTGACCGTGGCCCTCGCCCGCGGGCGCCTCGACACCGGCGCGCTGACCGAGGTGCGGGACATCTTCGTGGCCGAGGGGCTCGACCGCGGCATCGCCGCGTCGCGCATCGTCTGGGGCCCCGACGACTCGCTCTACATGACGGTGGGCGGGTCCTACGTCTTCGCCGACACCGGCAGCTACGCGCAGGACCCGCGGAATCACTTCGGCAAGCTGATGCGGCTGACCGAGGACGGCGCCGCCCCCGCCGACAACCCGTTCGCGGGCGACCCCGACTACCTGCCCGAGATCTTCTCGCTGGGCCACCGCAACCAGCTCGGGCTGGCGTGGCATCCCGAGACGGGCGACCTCTGGGCGACCGAGAACGGGCCGCAGGGGGGCGACGAGGCCAACGTCATCCGGGCCGGCGCCAACTACGGCTGGCCCATCGCTTCCTACAGCCGCGAGTACTCCGGGGTGCGGGTCAGCGACACGCCGTGGCGGCCCGAGTTCGAGGACCCCGCGGTGGTCTGGTGGCCGTCGATCGGCCCGTCGGGGCTGACGTTCTACAGCGGCCCGCACTTCCCCGAGTGGCAGGGCAACCTCATGGTCGGCTCGATGATGGAGGGCCGGATGCCGCGCACCGGCCACATCGACCGCATCGTGTTCAACCGGGGGGGCGAGGAGATCCGGCGCGAGTCGATCCTCACCGAGCTGCGGCAGCGGGTGCGCGACGTGCGGCAGGGGCCCGACGGCTTTCTCTACGTCCTGACCGACGAGGACGACGCGGTGCTCTTCCGCATCGAGCCGGCCCGCGCCCTCGTCGATCCGCCGGGGAGCGCGATCTTCGTCGAACGGGCGGATGAGCCGCGGGTGGCGCCGGTGCCCGAGTCGGAGTGGACAGACGCGCAGCGGACGGTGGTCGAGAAGTACGCGCCGGACGGCGACGCGGGGAACGCGCTGCGCACCCTCGTCCGGTTGCCGGTCCTCGCCGACCGCGTGATGCCGCTGCTGACCTGGGTGTCCAACGACTCGACGCTCTCGCCGCGGCATCGCGCGCTGCTCGTCCTGCGGACGGCGTGGCTCGCGCAGAACGGCTATCTGTGGTCTTCGCATGCCGGCCGGAGCGATCACGGGCTGACCGCCGACGAGGTGCACCGCATCGCGGAGGGGGCCGACGACGGCTGGAACACCTTCGAGCGGACCCTGATCGGGCTGGCCGACGAGCTGTTCCGGAACGCCGCGGTGAGCGACCGCACCTGGACCGAGCTGACGAGGATGTACGAGCTGGAGAACCTGGCCGACGCAGTGGTGACCGTGAACGAGATCACCGCGGCGTCCGTCCTCCTGAACTCGCTCGGGGTCCAGCCCGACGCCGGGGCCGAGCACGTCATGCCGAGCGACGACGTGGCCTACCGCATCGATGCGCCCGACCGCGAGCCGCCCCTGGCGGCGCCCCGCATCGAGCCGATCGAGGGCGACGGCCTGCGGGTCGGCCGCACGTTGAGCCGGCATCCCGCGATGGCCGAGCAGTGGAACGCGAACCCGCGGTACGTGCTCGACGAGGAACAGTCGCGCCTGACTCCGCACGACCGCGAGCTGGTCATCCTGCGCACCGGGTGGAACGCGCAGGCGGTCTACGAGTGGGCGAAGCACGTGGGCAGCGTGGGCCGCGCCCGCGACCACGGGCTCGAGCCGCGCTGGATCGCGCAGGGGCAGGACGCCCCCGGCTGGAACGCGCGCGAGCGCCTGCTCATCGACGCCGCCGACGAGATGTACGCCGACACCATGATCTCGGACGAGACCTGGGCCGCCCTGTCCGAGCACTACGACCAGCACCAGCTCGTGAGCATCGCGGCCACCGCGGCCCGCTACCGCAAGGTCTCCATGACCCTCAACGCCTTCGGCGTGCAGCCGCTGCCGGACGACGAGCGGTTCCCGGTGCTGGAGGGGTACGAGCCCGGGCGGTAGCCCGGTAGTCGCCTGCGGCTCCGATTGCCGCCCAACCAACCCTGCCCAGGGGGCTGCACCGATTCTACGGCGCAGACCCCTGGCCCAGGGAACCGTCGGCTGTGGGGCGGAAGCGCCGCTCGTTCTCTGGATGCGAGGAGGGCCGAGATGTCGTACCAGTCCCAAGCCGAACGATTCGTGCCGTCGGTTGCCGTCGCCGTGCTCGTCCTCGCGTCGGCCGCGCCCGTCGCTCGGGCGCAGGCCCCCGCCGACTTCGTCCCGGTCACCGACGCCATGCTGCGGGACCCCGCGCCGGCCGACTGGCCGATGTGGCGGCGGACCCTCGACGGATGGGGCTACAGCCCCCTGGACGAGGTCACCCGCGAGAACGTCGGCGAGCTGCGCATGGTCTGGACGCGCGGCATGGGGCCCGGCAGCCAGCAGGCGACGCCGCTCGCCTACCGCGGGGTGCTCTACGTGCCGAACCCGCGCGACGTCATCCAGGCCATCGACGCCGCCACCGGAGACCTCCTCTGGGAGCACCGCCGCGACCTGCCGGAGGACACCGCCACGCGCGGCCTCGCCACAACCAACCGCAATCTCGCCATCTACGCCGATCGCATCATCGACACCAGCGCCGACGGTTACGTCTTCGCCCTCGACGCGGCCACCGGCCGGCTCGCGTGGGAGACGCGGATCCTCGACTACGAGACGCATCCCGCCCTGCAGAGCTCCGGGCCGATCATCGCCAACGGCAAGGTGATCTCGGGGCGGAGCTGCTCGTCGCGCGGCGGCCCCGAGGCCTGCGTCATCGTGGCGCACGACGCGGAGACCGGCGAGGAGCTGTGGCGGCGGCGGCTGATCCCCGCCCCCGGCGAGCCCGGCGACGAAACCTGGGGCGGCGTGCCGTTCGAGGAGCGCAAGCACGTCGGGGCCTGGATGGTGCCGAGCTACGACCCCGAGCTGAACCTCGTCTACGTCGGCACCTCGGTCACCTCGCCCGCCCCGAAGTTCCTGCTCGGTGGCGCCGACCTCGCGCACCTCTACCATAACTCGACCCTGGCCCTCGACGCCGACACCGGCGAGATCGTCTGGTACTACCAGCACCTGAACGACCACTGGGACCTCGACCACCCCTTCGAGCGGCTGCTCGTCGACACCGCCGTCGCGCCGGACCCCGATGCCGTGGACTGGATCAACCCGCGGCTCGAGCGCGGCGCGGCGCGCAAGGTCATCACCGGCATTCCCGGCAAGACCGGCGTGGTCTACACCCTCGACCGCGAGACCGGGGAGTTCCTGTGGGCGAGGCCGACGATCACCCAGAACGTGATCAGCGGCATCGACGGGGCCACCGGCGCGGTCACCGAGAACACCGAGGTCGTCTTCAGCGCCCTCGGTCAGGAGGTGCTGGCCTGCCCGACCCTCATCGGCGGGAAGGACTGGGAGGCCGGCGCCTACAGCCCGCTGACCAACACCATGTACATGCCCCTGCGCAACAGCTGCGCGCGCATGATGGCGACGACCGAGGGCAGCCATCCGAGCTACGCCCTGGGCGTGCGCACCCAGCTCGCGCCGGGCGTCGAGGCCCTGGGCGCGGTGCACGCGATCTCGGCCGAGACCGGCCGGACGCTGTGGATTCACGAGCAGCGGGCGGCCACGATGTCGCTCGTCGCCACCGGCGGCGGGCTCGTGTTCGGCGGCGACGTCGCCGGCCGCTTCCGCGCCCTCGACCACGAGACGGGCGCGGTGCTCTGGGAGATCAACCTCGGCTCGCCGGTGACCGGCTTCCCCATCACCTACGCCGCCGCCGGCCGGCAGTACGTGGCGGTCAGCACCGGCTCGGCCGCCACCGCGTCCGGGTTCATACGCCTGACCCCCGAGATCAGCCCGAGCGCCGGCAACAACCTGTTCGTGTTCGCTCTCCCGGACTGAGCGCGGAGACATCGCAGTTCTGGCCGGCTGACAATGACACACCCCGCGGACTTTTCGGACGCGCACCGCCGCCACTGGGAGGATGCCGAGCTATTGTTCACGAATGCTCGCTGGGCGAACGCCGACCAGTTGTACGGATTCAGCGCGGAGTGCGGCCTGAAGGCGATGATGCAGTCCCAAGGTATGCCGGTGAGCCCGACCGGGATCCCTATGAAGAAGGAGCATCAGAGACATGTGCAGGATCTCTGGCAGACCTGCCAGGCGTTTCTACGGGGACGGCTTTCGGCGCGGTATCTGGCAATGCTTCCTGTAGGCGCGCCCTTCGCCGGCTGGTCGCATCATGACCGCTACGCACACCGACGACATTTCAATATGACCAACGTGGATCCGCACCGTCAGGCGGCGCAGACCATTCGGGGTATGGTGCAGCAACTGACACAGGATGGTCTTCTATGACCGCCGCCTTCGTACCGTTTGACGCTGTCTGGAGCCGGGTTGTGGAGACGATCGGATCGGGAGAGGCAATTCCTGAACGAGTCCGGCCGGTCTATCTAGTGCGGAATCTCTATGGGCAGGTTTGCGTTTCGGTGTCGGATGCAGCGGAGAAGGACGCTGCATGTCGGGATGCTCTGGAACGCCTCGCCGACCGTTTGCGTGACACCTTGGGCGCGCACGGTTGTTCCGCGGAGCAGGGCGTGCTGTTCGTGGACCCGTCTCTACTGAGCAATCTTGAGGGCACGGCGCGCAAGATTTGTCCCGGCGTGTACCTGGCCGACCGATTGGTGACGGGTGGTGATTGGTGGACGGTTGGAGCTCAACGGTCGATGCCAAGCGTTCGCCGTTGCACCCTGTTTTCGGTCAAGGGCGGCGTCGGACGCAGTACGACGGCCGTCGTTCTCGCTTGGCATCTCGCTCGTGCCGGCGAGCGGGTCCTGGTCGTCGATCTGGATCTGGAGTCGCCCGGGTTGTCGTCGACGATGCTTGGTGTAGACGCGCGTCCGTCCTTTGGTGTCACGGACTGGTTCGTGGAAGACCTGGTTGGCCAAGGCGACCATGTGGCCAGGGACATGGCAGCGGCACCGGCGTGGGCGCAGGATCTTGAAGGCGAGGTGCGCGTCGTACCCGCACACGGCCGCGATCCGGGCGAGTATCTGGCCAAGCTCGGTCGGGTCTATGTTGATACCGTAGAAGAACCCTGGACACTACGAGTACAGCGCCTGCTCAATTCTCTCGAGGCGCGATTCGAGCCAACGATCGTAGTGATGGAGAGCCGCAGCGGCCTGCATGATATCGCGGCGGCGACGGTCACTGATCTGAATGCCGACGTACTGCTCTTCGCCGTCGACTCGGACGGTCATTGGACCGACTACGATGTCCTCTTTCGGCACTGGCAAACACATGGTCTGGCCGAGACGATCAGAGAGCGCCTGGCTATCGTCTCGGCGCTCACGCCGGAGCTCAACAAGACGCACTATCTGCAACGGTTCCGAGAGAAGAGTTGGAACCTGTTTCGAGAGCTTCTGTACGATGACGTCGCTCCCGCCGCAGGGTCCGGCGGCGAATTCTCTTTCGACCTGCTCGATAGTGACGCTCCTCACGATCCGATACCGATTGACTGGAATCGAGGTCTGGCCACTGGAACGTCGTTGCTGGCTCCTGATTGGACAACGGTGAAGTTGGCCTATACAGGGTTCCTGCGGCGGTTCGACGAACTTGGTGGAGGGGACGATGGCGGAGGTTCAATGTGACCGCCACAATCGGTGTTGGCGAGGCCCGGGCGGCGCTCGCGGCCCTGCCGAGAGAAACGAGCTACGGAGAGACGCCAGCGCCTGCTCACGTCTATCTGCCGCGGTCTCACCTGAAGGCGCTGGATCTGGACTCGTTGCTCGTGACGGGTATGCGGGGAGCAGGCAAGACGTTCTGGTGGAGCGCCCTGCAGGATGCGGGTGTACGTCGACTGATCAGATGGTCGGGCGTCCGTCGTGGGTTGAGCGAAGATACGGAAGTGCATATCGGGTTTGGCGTAAGACCGAATCTGAACGGCTATCCGAGCAAGGATGTGCTGCGCCAAATGTTGGATGTCGGAATAGAGCCGCGGACAATCTGGCGCACGGTGCAAGCCTGGCAGTTGGCGGCGGACGATCATCCATTTAGGCGAGAGGATTCCTGGCTGGCGCGAGCGGCGTACGTCGACAATGCACCGGAGGTGATCGAGCACCTGTTTCAGGAGCATGACTCCGCATGCGATAAGCGCGACGTCGACGTACTGTTGCTGTTCGACGCCCTGGATCGGTGTGCGGACGACTGGAAACAGATGTATCGGTTGATTCGCGGGCTGTTGCAGACGGCGCTGGACATGCGGCCGTACAGACGGCTGCGGGTAAAGGTCTTTCTGCGCGCCGATCAAGTCGAGGAGGCCGAAATCGGAGATTTTCCGGACGCCTCGAAGGTACTCTCGTCAGCTGTCGAGCTGAATTGGCCGCGTCAGGAGTTGTACGGCTTGTTGTGGCACTTGCTGGCCAACGGCGAGTACGGCCGGCATTTTCGCGCGTTCCTGGGGTACGACGAGTGGCCGTCTACGGAGGTTGACGGACAGCGGGTTTTCTCCGTGCCGCGTCAGTTGATTGTCAGGGAAGATGCCCAACGCAGGAAGTTCCACTTCATTGCGGGAAAATGGATGGGCCGTGGACCAAAGCGCGGGTTTCCGTACACGTGGGTTCCGAACCACCTGGGGGACACGGAAGGCAGGGTGAGTCCCCGTTCCTTCTTGGCGGCGCTGCGGTCGGCGGCTGAGGACACGGCTGACCAGCCGTCGGAGTACCCGCATGCGCTGCACTACGACAGCATCAAGCGTGGGGTCCAGGATGCCTCCAGAACGAGGGTCAGGGAGATCCAGGAAGACTATCCCTGGGTTCATCGAGTATTGGAACCCTTGGCTGGCATGGTCGTTCCGTGTGTGTTCGAAGAAATCGCCCAATGCTGGCAGAACGGGAACGTGCTTGATCGTCTCGCTGAAGAAGTCGAACAGGACAGGGTCAAGCTGCCGCCGCGCTACATGGGCCAGGGGCCGAACGGCGTTCGCAAAGACCTCGAGTCGTTAAGTGTGTTCCTGCGCATGCGCGACGGGAGGGTCAACATCCCGGACGTTTTCCGGGTGGGGTATGGTCTGGGGCGTCGGGGCGGAGTCAAGCCGGCGCGCTGAGGGGTCGGGCGGTGTTGTCAGGAAGCGTGGCTTGGTCGAAGCGGCGTTCGTCAAAGGACGTGAGAGGGGCTGTACTTGGCGCGCGTGTGGGCGACGGAATCAAGAACGCGATGAGAAGCCGAGGCGCCCGGGTGCCGGCCGCCATCGTGTTGCTGGCCGCGCTGGGCGCGTCCAGCCCGCAGGGCGGCGCGGCTAGCGCTCAGTCCTCGGACGAGCGGGAGGCGGCTACCGCGGCGTACTTCGAGGGCATTCGCGACGATCCGGCCGCGCTCGCGGCGTTCCTCGCGCGCATGCCGCTGGGAGGGGACCTCCACCACCACCTCACCGGGGGCGTGCGCCCGGGGGAGCTCATCCGGATGGCGGCGGTCGACGGTCTGTGCCTGCCGGCGGACCCCGACGCGGTCTGGTCCCTGGAGACGCCGCCGTGCGGCGCCGGCCGGCGCACGGTGGACGAGGCCCTGGAGGACGGCGCGTTTCGGGGTGAGGTCGCGCGTCGCTGGTCGATGCGGGACTACCTGGCCGACGATGTCTCGATCGACCGCGTCGAGGCCAACGACCACTTCTTCGCCATCTTCGGCAAGCTCCAGCCGCTGCAGGGCAATCTCGCCGAGCTGCTGGCCGCGGCGCGGTCGCTCGCGGCGCGGAGCGATGTCATCTATCTTGAATCGGCGACCGCCTACGTGCCCGACCCGGACGTGCGCATCGACCTCGGCGATTCGATTCGCTGGAACGACGATCTGACGGAGCTGCGGCGCGCGGTGCGCGCGGACCCCCGGTTCGCGCAGATACGCGACGCGACCGTCGAGGCGGTCCCCCGCGAGCTGGAGCGGTCGGATCGGCTCCTCGGATGCGGGGGCGACGACCCCGATGCGGGATGCGGCGTGCTCGTGCGTTTCCAGCAGACGGCAATCCGCACCCTCGAGCCGGCTGTCGTCTTCGCGAACGTCCTGCTGGCGTACGAGACAGCCGCCGCCAGCCCCCTCGTTGTCGGCATCAACTTCGCGGGTCCCGAGACCCACCCGGTCGCGGTGCGCGACTACGACCTCCACATGCGGATGTTCGGCGAGCTCGCCGCGCACTACCCGGACGTGAAGCGATCGCTGCACGCGGGCGAGATGCTCGACGGGCCGGCCGCGACTCTCGGGGCAGAACGTCACATCCGGCAGGCGCTGGCCGCGGCCGGGGAGGGCGGCGCCGCCGCGCATCGCCTCGGCCACGCCTTCGCCCTCGACGCCGATCCAGCACCGGCGGGGCTGCTGGCGGAGATGAAACGGCGCGGGGTCGCCGTCGAGATCAACCTCGAGAGCAACCGGCAGCTGCTGGGGGCCGGCCCGCTCGACCACCCGCTCGTCGACTACCTCGCGGCCGGCGTGCCGGTCGTCCTCGCCACCGACGACCCGGGCCTGATGCTCTCCGACCTGAGGCAGCAGTTCGCGCTGGCCGCGCGCAACGACGGCGTGTCGTATCAGACGCTGAAGGGGTTCGCACTGAACAGCATCGCTCACAGCTTCCTGCAGGAAGCCGACCGGCGGCGGCTGCTGCGCCGCCTGGAGAACGAATTCGCGGCGTTCGAGGCGACGCCGGGGGAGGCGCGCAGCCCCTGAGGCCGGCGCGCGGTGGCCAGCCGCCGTCCGGCGTCACCAGCCGTACTCTCCCTTCGACACTCGCTCGTACGACTCGCGGACGAGTTCCCGCAGCACGCCGGAGTCCACGTCCTCGAGCTTCTTGATGTGGAGGCACGACTTGCCGGTCGTGTAGCGGCCGAGCTTCTCCATCAGCGCCTCGTGCCGCGGGAAGCCGGTCATGATGTAGACGGTCAGGCTCTGCTTGCGCGGCGACACCCCGGTCGCCATCCAGTCGCCCTCGCGGCCGGTGGCGTACTGGTAGTGGTAGCTGCCGAACCCGATGATGCTGTCGCCCCACATTGCCGGCGGCTCGCCGGTGACGCCGGCCATCAGCGCGACGACGGCGCGGCAGTCGGCCCGGCGCTTCCCGTTCTCGATGCCGTCGAGGAACGCCTCGACATCGGCGTCGTTCTTCTTCGTCTTGAGCTCCGCCATGGCGTGCGTGGCTCCTCTTGCGGACCGTCCGGCCCCAGAGCGTGGACTTCTGCGGAGGAAGCAGCGGCTGGGGCCGCGTCGCCGGCGAGGCCGGCAGCCAGGCCCAACCGTAGCATGACCGCGGCCCCGGCAGCCGGTGGCGAAAGGAAATCCCGCGGAACGCCCCGGGGTGTGGCAGAATGGCCCCATGAAGCGGTGGGCCGTCGCGGGCGCGGCGATCGCTGTGGTCCTGGCTATCACGGCCGGGGCCGTGTTCGCGCAGTGGGGCTGGCGGACACGCTATCCGCCCCGCATCCGTCCCCCGGAGCAGCGCGACGCGGGGTTCTCCTTCTGCCGGCTCATGTACTCCAGCGAGTACACGGGCCGCGGGATGGGCCGCTGGTCGACCGACTACCCCTTCGCCGACATCAACTTCATGATCCGGTTGTCGGAGATGTCGACGACCGCCGTCAACTTCGACGCCGACGACGAGCCGATCCACTGGGTGGTCCCGGTCACCAACGACGCGCTGTTCGGCTGCCCGTTCATCATCGCGTCGGCCGTGGGCTCGATGGTGCTCTCCGAAGACGACGCCAGCCGCCTGCGCGACTACCTGTTGAAGGGCGGCTTCCTCTGGGCCGACGACTTCTGGGGCCGCTGGGAATGGGAGCAGTGGGAGAGCCAGATCGCCAAGGTGCTGCCGCCGGCCCAGTATCCCATCGTCGACCTCCCGCTCGACCATCCGCTGTTCCAGACGATGTTCTACATCTGGGAGGTTCCCCAGATCGCCAACATCGGCTTCTGGCGGCGCTCGGGCGGGCGGACGTCGGAGCGCGGCGCCGACAGCGCCGAGCCGCACTTCCGCGTGATCCTCGATGAAGACGGGCGCATCATGGTCGCGATGACCCACAACACCGACATCCAGGACGCCTGGGAGCGGGAAGGGGAAGACCCGCGCTTCTTCGAGTCGTTCGCCCCGGACGGCTACTCCCTGGGCATCAACGTCCTCGTCTATTCGATGACCCACTGACGGGCCGCCGCCGGCGCGACCCGATCGCCAAGCCTTCACCGCGCCGCCCGTCGGAATCCGAGGGCGTGGCCACCGCCCCGAGCTGCCGGGAGACGTCATGCATCGCCTGCTCATCGCCGCCGTCGTCGCGCTGTTGCTGCCGGCCGTCGCCGCTGGCCAGGCGTCCTCCCTCCCTGCCGACGAGGAGATACGGCAGATCCTGACGCGGCTCGTCGAGACCGAGCGCCGGGCCGTCGGCATCGTGGTCGGGGTGGTGGACGGTAACGGCCGGCGCGTGGTGGGGCACGGACGGCTGGCCGCCGACGATCCCCGCGTGCCGGACGCCGACACGGTCTTCGAGATCGGCTCCATCACCAAGGTGTTCACCGCCATCGTGCTGGCCGACATGGTGGAGCGCGACGAGGCGCGTCTGGACGCGCCGGTGCGGGAGCTGCTGGGACCGGACGCCCGCCTGCCGAGCCGCGACGGCATCGAGATCACGCCGCTCCATCTCGCCACGCACAGCTCCGGGCTGCCGCGCCTGCCCGACAACCTCGATCCCGCGGACCCCGCGAATCCGTACGCGACTATACCGAGGCCGACCTGATGGCCTTCCTCGCGTCCCACGACCTGAGGCGGCCGATCGGCGAGTCGGTCGAGTACTCGAACCTCGGGGCGGGGCTGCTGGGCCATGCCCTGGCCGTCCGGGCCGGCGCCGACTACGAGACGCTCGTGACCGGCCGCGTGCTCGATCCCCTGGGGATGACCGACACGGCGGTCGCCCTGTCGCCGTCGGCCCGGGGACGGCTTGCGACCGGCCACGATCTTTCGCTGCAGCCGGCGCCGAACTGGGACATTCCCGCCCTGGCCGGCGCGGGGGCGCTGCGCTCCACCGCGAACGACCTGCTGTCGTTCCTCGAGGCGAACCTCCGCCTCCGCGAGTCGCGGCTCGATGCGGTTCTGCCGGCGACGCACGAGTCACGCCGATCGTTCGAGCCGCCGTCCACGGACATCGGCCTCGGCTGGCTGATCCGTACCGGGCACGGGCGGGAGTTCCGCTGGCACAGCGGAGGCACCGGAGGCTACCGGTCGTTCGTCGGTTTCGACGGGGAGGCCGGCGTCGGGATGGTCGTGCTGTCCAACGCCGCCCGCAACGTGACCGACCTCGGCTTCCACCTGCTGGATCGGCGGTTCGCCCTCGCCGGGGCGGCCCAGGCCCGGACCGAGATCGACCTGGACCCCGCCGTCTACGACCGGTACGTCGGGCGCTACCAGCTCGTCCAGGGGGTGAACATCACCGTCACGCGGGACGGTGACGGCTTGTTCGTCCAGCTCACGGGACAGCCGCGGCTCGAGGTGTTTCCGGAGTCCGAGGACGAGTTCTTCCTGCGGGTAGTCGATGCGCAGATCACGTTCGGACGAGACGACGCCGGCGCCGTCGACCATCTGGTGCTGCACCAGAACGGCGTGGACCAGCGCGCGCCCCGGCTGCCCGAGGGGGTGGACTCGGTCGACTTCGGTCCCGCCGCCACCGTGGCCGTGCCCGAACCGCTCCTGGAACGCTACGTCGGACGCTACGAGGTGCAGCCGGGGTTCTTCATCACCGTCACCCGCGACGGCGGGCAGCTGTCGGCGCAACTGACCGGCCAGCCCGCGGTCCCGATCTTCGCGTCGTCGCCCAGCGAGTTCTTCTTGCGGGTCGTCGACGCGCGGATCACGGTCCAGGTGGACGGCGACGCGGTCGCGGGGCTGACCCTCCACCAGGGCGGCCGCGAGCTGCCGGCCCGCCGGCTGCCCGACTGACCCGCCCGGACGAACGCCGGTCGCCGCTGGCCCGGGAATCGCCGCGGCGGTTCGCCGCCCTCCCGCCAAGGAAAGCGATCGATACAAGTCGCCAACTACACCCGGGCGCAGCCCGCTTTTCTCCGGTTTCGAGCGCCTGGCATACGGCAAGGTAATTTCCGTCGGCGTCCCGACCTTGCCAGTGAGTCGGCGCCTCCTTGCAGGAGGCGGCACCCTTCTGCGGCGCAGACTCCTGGCCTGGATCGGGACGGGGGTCCTAGTGTGACCCGGCCTGGGTCTTCTTCGAGACGAGGTCGAAGAACGAGAACAGGTGCCCGACCACCTCGGGGCTTCTCGAGATGAAGAGCGAGTGGTCGCCGCCGGGGATCTCGATGTAGAGGTGCTGCATGCCCAGCTCCCGCATCTTCGCCACCGACTCGCGGGCTCGCTCGGCGGGGACGGTCCGGTCCTCCGAGCCCTGGATCACCAGGAACGGGATGTGCCTGATCGCGTCCGCGTCGACGAAGCCGGCCGTCATGCTGCCGCCGGCGACGGCGGCCAGCCCGGCCCAGATGTCCGGGTAGCGGCTGGCGAGATAGTAGGTGCCGGCGCCGCCCATCGAGTGGCCCCACAGATAGATGCGGTTCTCGTCGATGTTGAGCTCGTCGGTGACCATGCCGAAGACGTTCATGACGTCCTGCTCGGCCCGCCGGTCCTGTTCGGAGTCGCCGCGGTAGCCGTATCCGCCCCGCCGCGTGTAGCCCAGCGGCGTCACCACCACGTACCCGTGGTGCTCGGCCTGATCGAGGAAGCTCGCATAGTTCATCAGCCAGTCGTACTGGCGTCCGGCCCCGTGCAGCGAGACCATCAGCGGCGCGGGGGTCGCGGGGTCGTAGCCGCTGGGCACGAAGAGCGCATAGGGGATGGTCTCGCCGGTCTCCTCCATCACGTACGAGCGGTGCTGGACGCGCAGGTCGTTGACCGCGTACTCGTTGTCCCGCGCCTCGCGCTGGGCGAGGGCGTCGGCCGGCACGCCGGCGGCGAAAGAGAGCACGGCGGCGAGGGCCACGAGGGGACGGGCGGGGTGACGAAGAATCTGCATCGCTTCCTCCTGCGGGTTGCGGCGGCCGGGTGCCGGCCGGCCGCTTTACTCCTGCGAGGTGCGGCGGCCCGGCGACGGCCGGCCGCGCTTTCTCCTGCGAGTTTCGGCGGTCCGGCGCCGACCGGCCGCGCTTTCTCCTGCGAGTCACGGCGGTCCGGCGCCGACCGGCCACGTTCTCCTGCGAGTTTCGGCGGTCTGGCGACGACCGGCCGCGGCGAGCCGCCGGCCGTGGCTGTCGCCGGCCCGCCCTTGATTCAGGGCGTCGAGGTCTTCGAGGCCGACGGCACCCAGGCCGGCGTGCCCTCCTCCCAGCGGTTGTCGGTCAGGGGGCGCTGCTCCGAGCCGTCGGCCCGCATGATGAAGAGCTCGCCGTAGGGCTGGGGGATGTCGGCCATCGGGGCCTCGTCCTTGAAGCCGTAGCGCGAGCTGCTGAACAGGACGTGGGCGCCGTCGGGAGACCACGCCGGGTGGGAGTCGCCGCCGGGCGCGGTCGTCAGCTGCCGCAGGTCGGTCCCGTCGGGCCGCACCGAGAAGATGTCGAAGTCGCCGCCGGCGAGGCGGCTGAAGACGATGCTGTCGCCCGCGGGCGACCACGCCGGAAAGTTGTCGTAGCCGGTGGTCAGGGTGTGGACCGCGCCGTCCGCGAGATCCACGATGCGCAGCCCCCCGGCCGTCTCGCCCCAGACGCGGTAGACGACCTGCGCGCCGTCCGGCGAGAAGCTCGGGAACCCCGCGTTCTCGGGGCCCTTGGTCAGGGCGCGCGGGTCCGACCCGTCGGGCCGAACCACCATCACCCGCCCCGGGCGGCGGTTCCGCGCCTGGAAGTAGGCGCCGGCGCCGAAGGTGATCCACTCCCCGTCGGGCGACCACTGCGGGCTCATGACCGACCCGTCGCCGCGGAAGATGCGCCGGGGACGGGTGCCGTCCGTGTCCCAGACGGCGAGCCCCGTCCGGTCGTCGGGCCGCCCGCGGCCGGTGCGCTCGCTGACGACGAGCCGGCGTCCGTCGGGAGACGCGGCGGGGAAGCCGCTCGCGTAGCGCAGCTCGAACCCCGGGTCGCGGCCGGCCAGGACCTCACCGGGCGCGCGCGGTCTCGCGATGGTCGCGATCGGGCCCTGCTGGTAGACGACCCGGCCGCCGTCGTGCGACCACGAGGGGTTCCCGATGTCGCCGGGGCTCCCCGCCTCGCCGTCGCTGAAGGTCAGGGTCGCGGCCGGCCCCGACTTCGCCAGATAGCCGACGCGGTGCGGGCCGAGAAACTGCGGCGACAGCTTCAGCCCCGGTCCCGACGCGTGCTCGGTGCGGTCGCCGCCGGCGACGTCGACCGACACGATGCGCGACTCGACCCGGGCCTGGCCGCCGAGCCCGCGCGCCCGGTACGTGTCCTCCACGGCCAGCTCGTAGAAGACCACCCGCCGGCCGTCCGCCGACCACCGGGGCGATCCGGCGAGCTGGCCGTCGGCGGTCAGCCTGCGCAGCCCGCCGCCGTCTGCCTCCATGACGTACACGCCGGTCTCGTGCACGTGCTCCCAGCGGCCCGCGGCCATCTGCGGCGGCTTCCCGCGCGCGGACGAGAACGCCAGCATCCGGCCGTTCGGCGACCAGCTCGGGCGATAGTCGCCGCCCGGCGCGTCGGTGAGGTTCCGGACCTCGCCGGTCTCGAGATCCAGGACATGGATGTCCGTCGAGCCGGCGGCGCGGGTCGAGGCGAAGGCCACTCGCCGGCCGTCCGGCGACAGCGCGGCCTGGTCGTCGAAGGCGGGATGGTCGGTCAGCCGCTCCAGCCCCATGCCGTCCGCCCGCACGCGAAAGATGTCGGCCGAGCCGTGGCGCTCGGACGTGAACACGACCCACTCGTCGTCGAACGAGAACGAGGCGTTGTAGTCGCGCTCCGAGCCGGCGACCAGCTTGCGCGCGTTGTCCCCGCCGGCGTCCGCGATCATGAGCACCGACTCGGTCGGGCTCCACTGGTCGACGAAGATCCGCTCCTGCGCCGCGTGCGCCGCGCCGGCGACGAGCAGGACGAGCGCCGCCGTCGTCGTTGAACAGATCGAGCGCATGGTGTTTCTCCTCCCGGATCGCGCCGGGTGCGGAAGGTCGGCCCGCCGCCAGGGCGTTGCTGCTCGCAACCCTGCTTCAGGTCCACCTGGCAGGACGGTACGTGTGCATCATACGGCGGCGGAAGCTGCCGGTAAACGCGCAGCTTCCGGCGGGAGTCGTCTGTATCGAGAGTTTCGCATTAGTATTGACAGCCGATGGGCCTCCGGGCCGCCCCGGAAGGGATGGAGCGCGCCCGGCAATCCACGTGAGGTGCACGATGAGGAAGGTCATTCCGTCGATGTTGGCGTTGATCCTCGCCTTCGGGTCGTTCGGCACCCTCGGCGCCGCCCCGGCGCCGGCCGAGGACCTGGAGATCACCGAGTGGGTCGTGCCCTGGGAGAACACCCGGCCGCGCGATCCCTACGTGGACGGCCAGGGACGGGTGTGGTTCGTCGGCCAGGTGGGCAACTACCTCGCCTATCTCGACCCCGAGTCGGGCGACTTCAAGCGTTACGAGCTCGACCCGGGGACCGGCCCCCACAACCTCATCGTCGACGACGACGGGTTCGTGTGGTACGCGGGCAACCGGGCCATGCACATCGGCCGGCTCGATCCGGAGACGGGGGACATCGAGAAGTACATGATGCCGACCCCCGAAGCGCGGGATCCCCATACGCTGATCTTCGACCAGAACGGCGACATCTGGTTCTCGGTGCAGGGCGGCAGCTTCGTCGGCAAGCTGGGCACGCGGACCGGGACCATCGAGCTGATACCCGTCGAGGGCGAGCGCCGGCGGCCCTACGGCATCGTCGTCGACGCCGACAACCGCGCGTGGTTCTGCCAGTTCGGCACCAACCGGCTCGCTTCCGTCGATCCCGAGACGATGGAGCTCGAAGAGTTCGAGCTGCCCCGCGCCGAGGCCCGGCCGCGCCGGCTCGCGGTGAGCTCGACCGGACAGCTCTGGTACGTCGACTACGCGGGCGGCCAGCTCGGCCGCTTCGACCCGGAGACGGGCGAGGTCGACGAGTGGCCGGTTCCCGGCGGCGTGCGGTCGCGGCCCTACGGGATGGCCGTCGACGACAAGGACCGGCTCTACTTCGTCGAGTCGGGGGTCAGCCCGAACCGGTTCGTCGGGTTCGACCCGGCCACCGAGGAGTTCTTCACGGAGACCGCGATCGCGAGCGGCGGCGGGACGGTGCGCCACATGTTCTTCCACGCGCCGACGCGGGAGATCTGGTTCGGCACCGACACCAACAACATCGGCCGCGCGCGCGTGCCGTAGGCCGGAAATCGTCGTCTGCGGCGCCTAGTTGCCGCCCAACCAGCCCTGCCAGGAGTCTGCCCCGTTTCGGCGGCGCAGGCTCCTGGCCCCGGAAATCGTCGTCTGCGGCGCCGATTGCCGCCCAACAACCAACCCTGTCAGGAGTCCGCCCCGTTCTACGGCGCAGACTCCTGGCCCCGGGAATCGCCGCCTGCGGCTCTGATTGCCGCCAGACCAACCCTGCCAGGAGTCTGCCCCGGTCTGCAGCGCAGTCTCCTGGCGCGGAGGCCCGTGGCCCAGTACGACGCGATCGCCGAGGCGTACCAGGACTCGAAGCAGCTCCCGTTCCGGAAAGCCATCGAGCGCTACACGCTGTTCGAGGCGCTGGGGGACATCCGGGGCCTGACGGTGCTGGACCTCGCCTGCGGCGGCGGCTTCTACACCCGCCTGCTCAAGCGGGCCGGCGCGGGCCGGGTCAAGGGCGTCGACATCTCGGCCGAGATGATCCGGCTGGCCCGGCGCGAGGAGGAGCGGGACCCGCTGGGGTGCTCCTATCTCTGCCGGGACGCCGCCGAGTTCGAGCCCGAGCCCGCAGCCGCGGACGTGGTGGTGGCCATGTATCTGCTGCACTACGCCGGAACCCGGGAGAAGCTCGTCCGATTCCTGCGGGTCTGCCACGAAGCGCTGCAAGCGGGCGGACGGCTCGTCGGGTTCAACGACAACGTCATGAGTCCGCCCCGGGGAACGGTGTCGTGGCGGCAGTTCGGCATCGAGAAGACCGGCCCGCTCTCGGCCCCGAACGAGGGCGACCCCATCCACTACCGGTTCACCAATCCCGACGGGCGGCAGTTCGAGTTCCACAACCTCTTCCTGAAGCCCGAGACCTACCGCGACGCCTTCGAGGAGTGCGGGTTCCGCGACTTCCGCTGGCTCGGGGTCTCCGTGGAGCCCGGAGAGCGGACGAACCCCTTCTGGAACGACTTCCTCGATAATCCTCCCGTGGTCGCCTACACGGCGACGAAGTAGCGGGCGCGCGCGTCACCGACCAGGCTGTCATTTTCGGACAGGCGCCACCAGGCTCAACAGCCCGTGGCGGAACCCCGCGTTGCACCGAGAGTGCCGCTCGAATGCAGCGGGGACTTCCACCACGAGCTGTCAAGGCACCCCCTCGCGAAGTAGCGGGCGCGCGTCGCCGACCAAGCTGTCATAGACTCTACCGGGTCCGTCCCGCCCCCCTTCGGGGCGGGCGCCGGCCGATCCGGACCCTCCGGAGGAACCAGACGATGAGCCGTTTTCGCGCCGGACCGGGCTTCCTGGTCGCCGCCGCCTTCATCGGACCGGGAACCCTCGTCACCGCGAGCCGCGCGGGGGCCGGGTACGGGATGGTCCTGCTCTGGGCGATCCTGTTCTCGGTGGTCACCACCGCCATCCTGCAGGACATGGCGGCGCGGGTCGGGCTCGCCGGCCGGCGCGGGCTCGCCGAGGCCATCCGCGACAGCCTCGCGAACCCGCGGCTCCGGGCGGGCGCCCTCGGCCTCATCGCGACGACCATCCTGGTCGGGAACGCCGCGTTCCAGACCGGCAACCTGCTCGGGGCGTCGCTCGGCGTCACCCTGCTCACGGGGCTGCCGCAGGGGCTCCTGGTGTTGATTATCGGGGGGCTGTCCGGCGCCCTGCTGATGACCGGCACCTACAAGACCATCCAGAACGCCCTGGTCGGCCTCGTGGGACTGATGAGCGTGGTGTTCTTCGTGGTCGCGGTCCTCACCGCGCCCGACCTCGGCGATCTCCTTTCCGGGCTGTTGGTCCCCCGGTTGCCGCCGGGAGCCCTGCTCACGGTGCTGGCGCTGATCGGCACCACCGTCGTGCCCTACAACCTGTTCCTCCATGCCAGCGCCGTCCTCGAGCGGTGGCCGGACGCGGAGAAGAACGACGAGAACCTCAGCGAGAGCCGGCGCGACATCCTGTTCTCGGTGGCCCTCGGGGGCCTGATCACCGCGGCGGTGGTGGTTGCCGCCGCGCCCCTGTTCGGGCAGGGCGGCGACGCCGACGTGGCCGCGGTCGCGGCGCGCCTCGAGCCCCTGCTCGGCCGCGCCGCGCCGCTGTTCTTCGGGCTCGGACTCTTCGCGGCCGGCCTGACCTCGTCGATCACCGCGCCGCTGGCCGCCGCCTATGCCGCGGCCGGCGCGATGGGCTGGAGCTCCGACCTCCGGAGCGGCCGGTTCCGGATGCTCTGGGGGGGCGTGCTGCTGACCGGCGTGGTCTTCGGGATCTTCCTCGGCGCGTCGCCGTACCAGATCATCCTGCTCGCCCAGGCCGGCAACGCCGTCGTGCTGCCGCTGACCCTCATCCTCCTGCTGATCGTCGTGAACCACGCCGGGATCATGGGAAAGTACCGCAACTCGCGGCTCGCCAACGTCGCCGGCGCGTTGGTGGTCCTCGTAATCCTCGGGCTCTCCGTGGTCCAGCTGGCCCGCGTCTTCGGTGCGGGGTAGGAGCGCCGCTCGTCCCGGCACGCGCGCACACCCGATGCCGCGGATCGAGAGACCGCCAGTATGATTGGCTCCCGCTTCCCCGGATGCATCGAGAAAGGAACGCGAACCATGCACGTCGTCAGCGTATCGACCGCCGATTTGCGAAGCCGGCCGGGACCGCGGACCGTGCTGGCCGCGGCGCTGACCCTGGGTCTGCTGGCAGCCGCGACGGCCGGCGCGCAGGACTGGGAGAAGCTGCCCGACATGCCGGTCGAGAAATGGGAGCCGGGCACCGTCGTCCTCGACGGCCGGCTCTACCTCTTCGGCGGCTACACCGACGGGGTCCGGTCGAGCAAGCTCTCCAACGTCTTCGATCCCGGGGACGGGAGCTGGACGCGCATCCAGGACCTGCCGAGCGCCATCACCCACATGAACATGGTGCTCGACGGCCGTACCGTGTGGTTCGCGGGCGGGTTCAAGGACGGCTACCGGGGGCACGCCATCGCCGAGGTGTGGAGCTACGACATCGACGCCGACCGCTACACCGCGGCGCCGCTGCTGCCCGAGCCGCGGGGCGGCGGCGGCCTCGCCCTCGTCGGCCGCCGGCTGCACTACATGGGGGGCGTCGAGGAGGACCGCGACACCGACTCGCCCGACCACTGGGTGCTCGACCTCGACGCGTGGGCGGCGAGCCGCCGCGCCGAATGGACGCCGGCCTCGCCGATGCCGGTGCCGCGCAACCAGTTCTCGTGCGTGACGTTCGACGGGAAGATCTACGCCATCGCCGGCCAGTTCCACCACGACAGCGAGCAGCTCGATCAGGCGCGGGTCGATGTCTACGACCCTGCCACCGACACGTGGACCAGCGGTCCGCCCCTGCCCAAGGGCCACTCGCATGCCGAGGGGGCGACCTTCGTGCACGGCGGCCGCATCTACATGGCCGGCGGGCACACCACCGCGCCGGGCGAATCGAAGCAGGTCGACGCCGACATCCTGGCCCTGTCTCCGGGCGGCGAGTGGGAGGTGGTGGGCACGTTGCCGATGCCGCTGTCGTCGCCGGCCGCGGCCATCATCGACGGCCGGTTCTACGTGGCCGGCGGCTCGCCCGGCCGCAGCGCGGTGCAGGCGGACATGTGGGTCGCCGAGGCGCCGTGACGCCGGTTCGCCTGTCGGTCGGAGAACCCGTCGTGAAACCGCGCGCTGCATCGCGGCTCGAATGCGGACGGGTGGCTGCCACGGATTTCCGGATGCGTCGCCCACGCACGCGATCCGGCTGGTCCGGCCCTCGCGCCATGCCCGGTTCGATCCGGTGGCAGGGTTCCGCGCCGTGATTGAGACGTCCGCCGCGCTATCCGAGCTCGCCGCGCGCATCGCCGCCGCGGACCGTATCGGTATCGATACCGAAGCCGACAGCCTGCACTGCTACCGCGAGAAGGTCTGCCTGGTGCAGGTCGGGCTGCCCGGTGCCGACGAGCTCGTCGATCCGCTGGCCGGCCACGATCTGACGCCCCTGCTCGATGTCCTGGCCTGCACCGAAATGGTCATGCACGGCGCGGACTTCGACCTGCGCATGCTGTACCGCCTCGGGCTCGGCGCGCCGCGCGCGGTCTTCGACACCATGATCGCGGCGCGCCTGACCGGCGCTGCGAAGTACGGCTACGCCGGGCTGGTCGCCGAGAACTTCGAAGTCGTCCTGCCCAAGGGCCTGCAGACCGCCAACTGGGCGCGCCGGCCGCTGTCCCCCCGGCTCGCCGAGTACGCGCGCAACGATACGCGCTTTCTCCTGCCTCTGGCGGAGCGGCTCGAGCGGCGGCTCGAGGAGCTCGGCCGGCAGGGGTGGCTGGCGCAGTCGTGCGAGCGGGTCGTGGCGGCCGCGCGCATCGTTCGCGAGCGCGACCCCGAGACGGAGTGGCGCGTGCGCGGCAGTCACGTGCTCGGGCCGCGCGCCAGCGCGATCCTGCGCGCCCTGTGGCACTGGCGCGAGGACGAAGCGCGGGCCGTCGATCGCCCCCCGTTTCACATCATGTCCAACGCGGATCTCGTCGACGCCGCGCAGCGGTTCGATCGGGGCGAGAACGTCTCGCCGCGCGGCCTGCGCGGTTCTCGCAGCACGGGCTTTGCGCGGGCCGCGGAGGGCGCTCTCGCGCTCGATCAGGCGGAGTGGCCAAGGCGCCCCGCCGGCCGGGCCCGCGCGCGGCTCACGAAGACGCAGGAGAAGCACGTCGCCGCCCTCAGGCAGCAGCGGGACCGGTCCGCGAAGGAGCTGGCCATCGACGCGGATCTGATCGCCTCGCGGGCGGCGCTCGAACGCATCGCCACCGAGGGCCACGGCGCACTCGACGCCCTGCTCCCGTGGCAGCAGTCGCTGCTCGAGCGCCCCGACTGAGGAGGGCTCATCGACGAGGTCGTCCTGCCCCGTCGTGTGAGTCCAGGAAAGGCCGCTGCCGGCCGTTGCGACCGGGTCATCGGTACACGTGGCGCCGGTTGCCAATCCTCACGACGAGCACGCGCACGGCGCGGTCCTCGATGCGGGCGATGACGCGATAGTCACCCACCCGGTATTTCCAGAACTCGCCCAGCCTGGATCCCTTCAGGGGCTCTCCGATGCTCCTGGGATCGTCCAGCGTGCCAACGCGATCGTGCAGGAACGCGAGGATACGACGGACCGTCTGTCGATCGAGCTTGCGCAGGTCCCGCACCGCGGCGCGGTCAAGGTCGACCGTCCACGCCATAGCGCTTCATCACTTCGTCGAGCGGCATGGTCTCGGACTGTCCGGCGCGAAGGTCGATCAGCCGCTGCTCGGCGAGGTACAGGTCCTCCAGATCGTCGAGGTGTTCCTGGATGGCCTCGACCATGTAGAAGGTCTTGCTGCGCCCCGTGCGGTCGGCCAACTGCTGCAGACGATGGGAAACATCGTCGGGTAGACGAAGGGATACGGCACCCATGCAGATCCTCCTGTGCCCTTGTCGGAGCTACAAGTATCTCACGCCGCCGGTTGGCACGGATCCTCTGCCGCCTCCGGCCTGCGGTGTGGTCGCCACGCCGGGCGGCGCCGATGCGGCCGCGGCCGTGCCCGAGCCTGAATCGCGCCGGCCCGTCAGCCGTTGACCGCCCCGGGAATTCCGTGTGTCGGTTCGCGCCGAGGGCCGGCATCACCCCGGCCAAGTGGGTGGCGTCCCGGCTCGATGACATCCCGTGCGTCAGCACTGGTTCCCCAGCACCCCGCCGCCTCCGCAGTAGCTGATGTCCTGCAACTGGAGCCGGACGCCGTCCGGGGCATCCACCAGCACCTCCCTCGTGACGCCCTCGCGCAATCGCAGGTGGGCGGTGACGCCGTGCTCGGCCAGCCGATCCATGACCGCGTCGGGGTCGAACCCCTCCACGCCCAGGCCGACGTGCGGGCGGAACGCGTCCGGACCGCGGTCCTCGATCAGGGCCAGGTGCTGAGGACCGGATCCGACCCTGAGCACGGGAATCGGGGGGCCTTCGTATCCGGCGGTTCGCGGTCCCTCCTCCCGTTCCTGCCAGGTCACGACCGGCATGTCCGTCAACTTCCGATACCACTCGAGAGCGCCCGGCACGTCCGACACCGAGTACTTGATGTGGTTCAGCGTCCGAACCGGGATGGGCGGCGGGTCGCCCGGCCTCCGCACCGCGTCGGCGGAGGTGTCGCACACCTCGCCCAGGAAGCCCAGTCCGCCGCAGGCGATCACCGGGTTGACCTGGAGCGGCGCGCCGTCGGGGCCGTCGAAGTTGACGCCGTTGATGGTCGTGCCCTCCCGCAGCACCGATCGCGCGAGAGCAGGCATCTCGGCGAGGGCCTCGAAGATCCGGTGGACGTCGAAGTCCTCGATTCCCCAGCAGAAGTGCGGGCGTCGCGTCGGGGGCGCCTGGAGGCTCTCCGGGCTTCTCTCTGAGAGGGCCATGTACGCGGGCGGGTCATCGGCGAGCCTGAGGACCGTCTGGCCTCCCCCGTAGTCCTGGAACGCGTGGCGGGGTATCGCGAGGACCCTCTCGTACCAGGCGACGGTGCTCTGCAGGTCCGCGCAGCCGAAGCTCACGTGGTTCAGGGTGCTGACCCGGATCGGCAGCGGCGACTGGGCCGACGTCGGCCTCGCGAGGGGCATCGCGGCCGCGCGCGCCGGCCGCACGACCGCCGCCGCGAGGCCCGCGACGAGCAGGTCTCTCCGCGTCATCGAAACGCCGCTCCGTGCACACGTTGCTGGCTCGATCGGCATGGTGAGCTCCCTTCGGTTGACGGAAGGGTCTATGGTAACCGCAGGGAATCTGTCGGGAACATCGTTCGCGAGGAGGTTCATAGTGGTCAATCGATCCTGGCTGTTGGCGGTGGCGACCGGGGTGGCGGTGACGGCGACGTCGGCGTCGGGCGGACAGGGCGCGGACGGCCAGGACGCGGCGGGGGAGCCGTCGTGGACGGCGCCGCGCACCGCCGACGGCCGGCCGGACCTCGAGGGGGTGTGGACCAACGCGACCATCACCCCTTTCGAGCGCGGGACCTACTTCGCGTACTCGGGCGTCGCCTCCCCCGAATCGGCCGTGGACCGGGCGTTCTTCACCGAAGAGGAGGGGGCGCGATTCGCGGCCCTGACCGCCGCGGACCGCGAGGCCAGCTTCGGCTACGTCAACCGATCGCTCGACGCGGGGACGCAACTGCTGTCGACTCGCCAGACGTCGCTGGTGGTCGATCCGCCTGACGGCCGAGTCCCCGTGCGGGCGTGGGCGGAGGCGCAACGGGACGACAACCGCGCGCGCGAGCGCGACGACTACCGCCGCATGACGGTGTGGGACCGGTGCCTCACGCGCGGCGTGCCCGGGTCGATGTTCCCGGCCGGGTACAACAACGCCTACCGCTTCATCCAGACCCCCGACGCCGTCATCATCCACTACGAGATGATCCACGACGTGCGGGTCATCCCCATCACCGACCGGCCGCACCTCGACGACCGCGTGCGCCTGTGGATGGGCGACGCCCGCGCGCGCTGGGAGGGCGACACCCTGGTGGTGGAGACGACCAACTTCAACGACGGCGGCATGATCGCGTCGAGCGGCGGCGGCGGGCGCATGAAGGGCATTCCCGTCAGCGAGGCCCTGCACGTCGTCGAGCGGTTCACCCGCGTGTCCGAGGACGAGCTGCTGTGGGAGGTCACGGTCGAGGACCCGGAGGTGTACGACGGGCCGTGGACGGTCTCGATGCCCCTGGCGGGCGACCCCGACTACGTGATGTTCGAGTACGCCTGCCACGAGGGGAACCGCGACGTCCCCCTCCTGCTGCGCGGCGCGCGCCTCGAGGAATCGTCGGGCCGCTGATCCGGGGCCGGCGGGCGATCCCAGCTCTGCAGTCGCCCGATGGCCCGAAGAGCACGGAAACGAGGGCTTGCGGTCGAGCGGTGAAGCGGCGCCCGCGCGGCCCCGCACGTGCGAGCCTGACCATTCGGCAGCGTTGGCGTTGGGCCGACCGTGGGCACGCCGCCGACACGGCATCGAGGCCCCGCGACCGGAGCGCCATTGTCGAACCAGGAGCGGAGCACTATGATGGGCAGGTCAACTTTCCCGGTGTAGCCCGCGTCGAGTTCGCGGGCCGCCGAACGGCCGTTTTCGAGGAGGTCGGGACATGAAGCGACGGCTGCTCGATTCACTCCGTGTCGCGATGGCGCTGGCCGCCGTCGTGGCGATCTTCCAACTCGCCACGGTCCAGGTGGCGGGGCAGGCGACCGGCGCGACCGCATCGGGACGCCCGAGTCTCGACGGGATCTGGCTCGACGTCTGGGACACTCCCCTCCAACGGGCGCCCGAGCTGGGCAATCGAGAATTCGCGACCGCTGAAGAGCGCGCTGCCCGTGATCAGGCGCGCCTGGTCCCGGGGCGCAACCAACGCGGTCCGCTCGGGAGCGCGCAGGACGTGTCGGGGGCCTACAACGCCGTCTTCAGCTCGGCGAAGCCGGCGGGCCCGCACACCTCGCTCGTCGTCGATCCCCCGAACGGGCGCATCCCGGCCCTGACCCCGGAGGCGCAGCGGGAAGAGGACATCAAGCGCGACTGGCGGACGATGCTGATGCGGAACACGCCGACCTGCGAGCAGCAGGCGCCCGGCTGCGAGGGCGGGGAGTACGGGCCGGTGTCGCCGCGCCGGTTCGACATCCCGCCCTTCTACAACACGTTGCGGATGAACCGCCACGACGGGCCCGAAGATCAGAGCCTCGGCGATCGGTGCATGCTGGGCGCCACGCCCGACTTGAACGGGCACCGGCGCATCACCCAGGGCGAGGACGCCGTCGCGATCGCCTACGACACGGGGCAGGGCCAGGGCTACCAGCGCATCGCCTATCTGAGCGGGACCCACCCGCCGAGCCAGGTCCGTCTTCGCCATGGCGACTCGCGGGGGCGCTGGGAGGGCGACACGCTGGTCATCGAGACCACGAACTTCTCCCCGAAGTTCCCGTATCGCAGCTCGTCCGAGAACCGGCGGCTCGTCGAGCGGTACACCGTGGTCGACGCCGACACGCTCACCTACGAGGTGACCATCTCGGATCCCACCGTCTGGACGGCGCCGTGGACCGTTCGGCAGGAGCTGAGGCGCCAGAGCGACGAGCAGAACCGGATCTACTACGAGCCGCGGTGCCACGAGGGGAACTACGGGTTGCCCGCGATGTTCATCGGCCACCGGGCTCAGGAGCAGGAGTTCGCCGAAGGGATCGGCCCGGATCCGTTCTCGCTGGATACCACCACGGGCGGCGGCGGCGCCCGCTAGGACGCGCGCCCTCCGGACGACCGTTGACGAGCCATGCCTCTCGCAGGCATGGCTCCGTCGCCGTTCCAGCCGCTGCCCGGGACGGGTGAGGCAACGACCACGCCTCCGTCTGTAGTTCCCGCCGCCACGCCGGACGTTGTCGTCCCGGCCATCGACCCGACCTTCCCGCCCGTCGGCGGCGGTTTAGAATGTGAGCTTCCGGAAACACGGACCGATCCAGGTCGGCGGAGATGACCCATGACCCGACAGAATCTCTCTCGCCCGCGGTTTGCCGCGGCCCTCACGGCCGGCGTGGCGCTCCTGACGCTCGGCGCGGCGTCGGCCCCGGCGCAGCCCCCCATCGTGCAGCCGGGCGCGCCCGGTCAGCCGAGCCGGACCATCTCGGCCGCCGAGGCCTCCGACCTCGCCGGCATCCGGTTCACCGCGGCGGACGTGATGTTCATGCAGGGCATGATCTCGCACCACGCCCAGGCCCTCGAGATGACCGGGCTGCTCGACACGAACACCGCCAGCGACGCGATGCGGGCGACGGCGCTGCGCATCGAGCTCTCGCAGGAAGACGAGATCGAGATGATGCAAGGCTGGCTGCGCGAGCGCGGGCAGACGGTCACCGCGATCGACGCGCACCATGCGCCGGGGGCCCAGCGGATGCCGGGCATGCTGACCGACGAGGAGATGGCGAGCCTCGCCGAGGCGGAGGGGAACGCGTTCGACCGCCTGTTCCTCGAGCTGATGATCAAGCACCACCGCGGCGCCATCACCATGGTCCAGAACCTGCTGCGCCAGCGCGGCGCGGCGCAGGACTCGCAGCTCTTCGCGTTCACCTCGGACATCACCGCCGACCAGACGTCCGAGATCAACCGCATGGACGCGATGCTCGCCGAGGCGTCCCCCGACCCGCGGGTGCTGCTCGCGGCCGGCTTCAACGACGCCGGGCAGGCGCTGTGGAACATGGCCCTCGTCGCGACGCGGCCGAGGCCCGAGGGCTTCTACGATCCCAACAATCCGGCGGGGCGGCCCATGCCCGTTCGGCCCGACCCGGAGCCCGAGCCCGAGCCGGCCGAGCCTGAAGCCGCCGGCGCGGACGCGGCCGAGGACGACGCCGAGGAAGGCGAGGACGCCGGGGAGGGCGAGGACGCCGGGCCGGAGGCGGCCGCGGCGGACGAGGAGGAAGCAGAAGAAGAGGACGACGAGCAGGACAGCCCGCAGCGGCGCGGCCTCCTCAACTTCGGGAACACCGACATCGCCTTCGCCGGCGACCAGGTCTACGTCGGCAGCCACCACGGCTTCAACACCTACCGCGTCGAGGTCCCGGCGTCGCCCCAGCTCGTCAGCTCGGTGGTGTGCCCCGGCGGCCAGGGCGACGTGTCGGTGGTCGGCAACCTGCTGATCATGTCGGTCGAGCAGACCCGCGGGCGTCTCGACTGCGGCCTGCAGGGCGTGGCCGAGCCGGTGAGCGATCAGCGGTTCCGAGGCGTCCGCATCTTCGACATCGGCGACATGCGCATGCCGAGGCAGGTCGCGGCGGTGCAGACCTGCCGGGGGTCGCATACCCACACCGTCGTCACCGACCCCGACGACGCCGGCAACATCTACGTCTACGGGTCGGGGAGCGGCGCGGTCCGATCCGGCGAGGAGCTCGAGGGCTGCTCGGACGAGTCGCCGGCCGAGAACCCGGACACCGCCCTCTTCCGCATCGACGTCATCCGCGTTCCCCTCGCGAGCCCCGAGGACTCGGCCGTCGTCAGCCGCCCCCAGGTGTTCCGGAACCCCGAGACGGGGGCCGCCGGGGGCCTGTGGCCGGGCGGCGACCACGGGCCGGGCACGCAGCGCACCTCCGAGAGCAGCCGCTGCCACGACATCACCGCGTTCCCCGAGATCGGCCTCGCGGCGGGGGCGTGCTCGGGCAACGGCATCCTGCTCGACATCTCCGACCCCGTGAACCCGGTCCGGGTCGACGACGTCATCGACCCCTCGTTCGCCTTCTGGCACTCGGCGACGTTCAACAACGACGGCACCAAGGTCCTCTTCACCGACGAGTGGGGCGGCGGCGGGCGCCCGCGTTGCCGCGCGTCCGACCCCCGCGAGTGGGGGGCCAACGCCATCTACGACATCGTCGACGGCAGGATGGAGTTCCGCAGCCACTACAAGCTGCCCGCCCCGCAGACCGAGACCGAGAACTGCGTGGCCCACAACGGCTCGCTCGTCCCGGTGCCGGGCCGCGACATCATGGTGCAGGCCTGGTACCAGGGCGGCATCTCCGTCTTCGACTTCACCGACTCGGCGAACCCCGTCGAGATCGCGTTCTTCGACCGCGGCCCCATCAACGCCGAGCGCTTCGTCATGGGCGGCCACTGGTCGGCCTACTGGTACCGCGGCTACATCTACGGCACCGAGATCGCCCGCGGCCTCGACGTGCTCGAGCTGCTGCCCAGCGAGCACCTGACCGAGAACGAGCTCGCCGCCGCGGCGGGGGTCGCGCCGGCCGGCTTCAACGCCCAGCAGCAGCGTCGCATCGACTGGACAGCGCGGCCGGTCGTCGCGCGCGCCTACCTCGACCAGCTCGAGCGCAGCGACACGCTCGGCGCCGACCGCCGCGCGGCGTTGTCGGCCCTGCTCGACCGCGTCGGCGCCGCGGGGACCGACCCGGGCCTCGCGGCGGAGCTGACGTCGGCGGCGGAGGCGCTCGGGGACGTGGAGGGCGCCAGCGGGCGTACGGAGCAGCGGCTCGCCGCGCTGGCGGAGACGCTGACGAGTCTCGCCGAGCGGTTGCGATAACTTGAGGGGTCAAGAGATAGCCGAGGCTGGCGGTCGAGGAGTTGCCACATGAACGAGACGCTCGTAGTCTCTCGTCGCGGCCAGATCACACTGCCCGCACTCCTCCGGCGGCGCCTGGGCATCAAGGCCGGAGACGTGATGATCCTGGAAGATCGGGGGCACGAAGTCGTGCTCAAGCCACGTGCCGCCATCGAGGTCGAGACCTACAGCGACGACCAGATCGCGAAGTGGGACGCCGACGACCGGCTCTCGGAGGAAGATCGCAAGCGCATCGTCGACAGGCTGGCCGGGCCGAGATGAGGGTGTTCCTCGATGCGAACGTGCTGTTCACCGCATTGCACAACCCGAACGGAAAGGCGGCACTCGTCATCGAGCTGGGCGCTCGAGAGCACTGGGATCTGTACTCCAGTCCGTTGGCGGTGGAAGAGGCACGCCGCAACTTGGCGAGGAAGGTCCCGCGAGCCATCGAGGGCCTGGCAACCATGTTGAACGACATCCGCCTTGTCGAGCACCAGTCCGGCCTCGAGTTCCCCGCCGGACTCGCGGACAAGGACCGGCCGATCTTTCAGGCGGCGCTCGCCTGCCGGGCAACCCATCTGCTGACGGGCGACATGAAGGACTTCGGTCCGTTCATGAACCGACCGGAAGAGACCTTCGGCGTTCATATCCAGACGGTCGGCGAGTTCCTGAATCGATGAGGGGCCGGAGAGCGACCGCCAAATGCACTCGAGTAGCTGCCTCGTGCGAAGCGAGAGCAGCAGAACAAGGAGTCCCAAGATGAACAGCAGGTCTGCCGAGGCACGGAGCGTCCTGATGGTCATGGTGGCCGCGGTGGCCTTCGCCTCGGGCGCGGCGCCCGTTCACGCCCAGCCCGCCGGCGACTTCGTGCCCGTCACCGACGCCATGCTCCAGGCGCCGGCGCCCGAGGACTGGCTGACGTGGCGCCGCACCACCGACGGCTGGGGCTACAGCCCCCTCGACGAGATCGACCGCGAGAACGTCGGCGACCTGCGCATGGTCTGGTCGCGGGGGCTCACCCAGGGGTTCCAGTCGGGCACGCCGCTCGCCTACGGCGGGGTGCTGTACATGCCCAACCCCAACGACGTCATCCAGGCCATCGACGCGGTGACCGGCGACCTCATCTGGGAGCACCGGCGCGACGTGCCGGACGACGTCGACGAGTACCTGCTGGGCGCCCTCTCGACCAACAACCGCAACATCGCCATCTACGACCGGCTCATCATCGACACGAGCGTCGACACCCACGTCTTCGCCCTCGATGCCGAGACCGGCGAGATGGTGTGGGAGACGCAGGTCCTCGACTACCGCGTGAACTCCGCCATGCAGGGCGCGGGGCCGATAATCGCCGACGGGAAGGCCGTCTCGGGCCGAAGCTGCCTGCCGCGGGGCGGGCCCGAGGCGTGCGTGGTCGTGGCGCACGACGCGTTGACGGGGGCCGAGGTGTGGCGGCGGCGGCTCATTCCGGGGCCCGGCGAGCCGGGCGACGAGAGCTGGGGCGGCGTGCCGTTCGAGGAACGCACCCACGTCGGCGCGTGGATGGTCCCGAGCTACGACCCCGCGCTCGACCTCGTCTACCTGGGCACGTCGGTCACCTCGCCGGCGCCCAAGTTCATGCTCGGCGGGGTCGACAACCAGCACCTGTACCACAACTCGACGCTGGCCCTCGACGCCGACACCGGCGAGATTCGCTGGTACTACCAGCACCTGAACGACCACTGGGACCTCGACCATCCCTTCGAGCGCATCCTCGTCGACACCGCGGTGGCCCCCGACCCGTCGCAGGTGAGCTGGATCAACCCGCGGCTGCAGGCGGGCGAGACGCGTCAGGTCGTCACCGGCATCCCCGGCAAGACCGGGGTCGTCTACACCCTCGACCGGGCGACGGGCGAGTTCCTGTGGGCGACGCCGACGGTGCTCCAGAACGTCATCAGCGGCATCGACGGCGCGACCGGCGCGGTGACCGAGAACGCCGAGGTCACCTTCACCGCGGTGGGGCAGCAGGTCTTCGCGTGCCCCACCTGGAACGGCGGCAAGGACTGGGAGGCCGGCGCCTACAGCCCGCTGACCAACACCATGTACATGCCCCTGCGCAACACCTGCGCCCGCATGATGGCGACGCGGCTCTTCCCCGAGGACGCGCCGCCGGCCGAGCGCAACGAGAGCCGCTCGGAGCTGTACGCCATCGCCTACCGCCACCAGCTCGCCCCCGACACCGAGAACGCGGGCACGGTGCGGGCGATCTCGGCCGAGACCGGCGCCACGGTCTGGATGCACGAGCAGCGCGCGGCGACGATGTCGCTCGTGGCGACCGGCGGCGGGCTCGTCTTCGGCGGCGACGTCAACGGCCGGTTCCGGGCCTTCGACCACGAGACGGGGGAGATTCTGTGGGAGATCAACCTGGGGTCGGCGGTGACAGGGTTCCCGATCACCTTCGCCGTCGACGGTCAGCAGTTCGTGGCGGTGAGCACGGGGTCGGGGGGGACGTCGTCGCACTTCACGGGGTTGACGCCGGAGCTGCGGCCGAGCGCGGGGAACAACCTGTTTGTGTTTGCGTTGCCTTGACTTTGCCGGGGGTCGACGAGCGCCTCGAGACGCTGGCACGTGCCTTCTTGCCGGCCCTGACATCAGGCGCCTCGAGTGCAGACTCGCTCGGCGCGCTCGTCCTCACTGGAGTTCCATGCAAGCTCAACACATTGAGTTTCTTCAGCTGTTCAACGGCCCCGTCCAGTACGTCGTGCCACGGTGGCAGCGTCGGTACCGTTGGGGTCAGTCCGACATCGAACGGCTGGTTGAGGATCTCCTGACGGTCGCTTCGGCCGGCCCCGATGCCGCACACTACGGGGGTACACTCCTGACGTTCCCGGAGCCTGGGGTGCCGTCGGGCGTGGTAAAGCCTATCCGCGTGGTCGACGGTCAGCAGAGGCTGACGACGGTGAGCATTCTCCTGGCCTGCATCGCGAACAGACTCGGATCGGAGGGTAGATGCGGCGACTGGACGGCAGAGATCATCCGGGATGACCGGCTGACGAATCCCCGCAAAGAGAGATACCGGAAGCTGAGGCTCCAGGATCGAGACGAGGAAGAGTACCGGCGCGGTCTCGAAGGAAACCCGACGGGCTCCGGTGCCGTGACGCAGGCTTGGAGAACCCTGCGCCGTTTGGTCGCCCGGCATGACTTGGCCCTCCTGCTCATGGGACTCGAACGGCTACGGGTGGTCAGCATTGGTCTCGGCGACAGGGAGGACCCGCAGCAGATCTTCGAGAGCCTGAACGCCACCGGCCGCCCCTTGACGGAGAGTGAAAAGGTCAAGAATTGGCTCCTCATGGGACTGCCTGATGAGGCCCAGCAGCGGCTGTACGAAAACCACTGGGTTCAGATCGAACGGACGTTGGGAGCCGAGCACACGACCGAACCGACCGACACGTTCCTTCGGGACGTCCTGCGCTGGCGTACCGGTGAACTCCACGGAATCGAGCGAGTCTACGATGGTCTCCGACGTTGGGCAGTGAAGCAGGGGTATGCAGAGAACCGGCCTGCCCTTTGCCACGAACTCGCTCGCCTAGCGGAGCTGTACGGGATCCTGACTGGCACGGCGGGACCGCACCCGGATTCGAGACTCGAACGAGAACTCCGCCACCTACGGGAGTTGAGGATTGATGTCCACCGTCCATTGTCGTTGCGTCTGCTGAACGACGCAACGGGAAGCGGCGACGCGAGCTTGAGTCGCGACAATTTAGCGAAGGTTCTTGCGGGGATCGGGACGTGGACGACCCGGTTGTGGTTGGCGGACAGGCCGACGGCGGGGATGAACACCGCCGTGGCGGAGCTTGCTCATGGACCCGGCCCGAGTGAAGGCGAGGATTCCGCCGACTATTGGCTCGGGCGCATCCACAGACTGCGGAATACCCGTGTGGAGGTTCCGCGCGACGAAGTGGTTCGGGAGGGGATTCGAACCCGGAAGGCCTACGGGGGGAGCGCTACTCGGTCGTCGTTCGCGATCCTGAGCGCGCTGATGGAATCCGAAGAGCTTCAAGGAGAGGCCCCGGCGCGTGGACAGTTGACGATCGAGCACGTAATGCCGCAGAAGCTGACGGAAACCTGGAAACACGCTTTGGGAGAGGGAGCCGAAGACATTCACGGACGATATCGCGACCGGCTCGCGAACCTCACCTTGAGCGGCGACGCCACCAATTCGAGCATGGCCGCCGACCCGTTCCAGAAGAAACGCGAGGTGTACCGGAAGAGCACGATGAGGCTTACGCGACGCTTGGCAGACGAGAACGAGTGGAACGAAGATGCACTCGAGCGTCGCGCAGAAGACCTCATCCGTCGGGTGCTGAAGCGTTGGCCGTGGTCAGAGCCGGCCGATGATGACGAGCGAGCAGAAGAACAATCGCCAGCCCTGAGGTGGCGGCTTGAGGCCGGACCGTGGCGCACCGAGCACGCGGCGAGTCAGATGGTGCTGAACGTTGCAGGGGCGCTCCTGAGTCGAGACCACCAACACGCGAGAAGGCTGTCCGGAGAGACGATTAGGTCGAATGTTCATCCAGCCAGCCGCTACCCCCCGGGTGGTGCGGTCGGAGCGCTCACGCTACGCGCGATACCCGGTCATGGTCGGTACGTGATGTACCCCTACGCGCAGGACTATCCAGCGAGTGCTCAACTTTGCCGACGGTTGGGCGAGCGATGCCACGTACAAGTCGATGTGGAGTTCGAGGAGAATAGTCGGGCTCAGGCCTTTTGGCGTTTCGTCAAGGCGCACACAGGAGGCGTGCCTGGACAGAGGGAGACTTGGAGGGGGACAAGCCAGTGGACGAGCCCCGTCAACTCCGCGGGCGACAGGATCGGGATGTACGTGGGGAATCCTGAGCAACTTCGACTCTACATCCGGGCGGGAGAAAGTCAGGCGTCGGAAGAGCGGGCCGCCGGAATGCGGCGGTATTCGTGGATGATCCGCGATCAAATGGGAGACCAGGAAATCGGCGGAAACTTGGAGAGGTGCAGCTCCGAGGGCACGACCGTGTACGTCCGACGGCACTGGGTGCGCGATGACGAAGCAGGATGGCCTGAGGCCGCATCCTGGATCAAGGAGCAATACGAGAGGCTACGGGCGATAGTGGTTGGCTCGTCCGCCGAGGCAAGCGGGATAGGAGAGGCCGTAACGGCCGAGGACGGAGCACCGACAGCAGGGGAACCGAGTTCGCGGGCTCAGACTTGATCGCGTTGCGCCCAGAGTAGGCGCTCGGTGACCGGTAGCGGACAGCGGTCTGCAGCCGCGGGCACTTGGCTAGCCTCGACGTTAGGAATTAGCGTTTCACTGCGACGTCCAGCGCAGGGAGACAAGACGCTTGCGGTCCAACCAAGCTCGACATGAAGGGAGAGTCCATGCGATAACCCCGACCGGCGGCAAGAAGAACTGGGACTCATGATTCCAGGTCCCGCGTCGCTCGCTCCGACAGGTGATCGGTTTCCGTCGGAACGGGTGATCGGTTTCGATCGGAATTGGTGATCGATTTCGTCGGAATGCGCACCAGATCATCAGCTTCATCTTGGGGGGTGGCGGATCTCATCCGCGACACCTTCAAGCGCGGCAAGTATTAGGTCCCTGCGCCCCAGCGCGTTGACGTCCGCGCCACCCCAGGGTTGCAGTTCCTGCGCCGTCGGCCGCTCGCCGCCCGCTCGTTCCCCGTGCACGCGGGCCGTCCCGCGTTGGCCCCGTTCTTGCTCCTGAAGCACCGCGTCGACCGGCTGGCGAATCCCGGGGCGTTCTCGCATCCCTGGCGAGGGCGCCGGACGCCCTGCAGGCCGCCGGTCCGCATGACTCGGGATCAAGAGGGAGCGGAATGCACGACCCCGCCTACAAGCTGCTGTTCTCGCGCCCTCGGATGGTCCGCGACCTGCTCGACGGCTTCGCCGCCCGCGGCTGGAGCGGCGCCCTCGACTTCGATACCCTGGCCCCCCTGCCCGCCAGCTTCGTCATCGAAGACCTCCAGCAGCGCCACGGCGATCTCGTGTGGCGCATTCGCTTCCGCGATGACCGCTGGCTCTATCTGGTCCTGCTCCTCGAGTTTCAGGCCACCGTCGACCCGGCGATGGCGCTGCGCATGCTGACCTACACCGCGCTGCTGTACCAGCGGCTCGACGCCGACGGCGTGCTGCGCGACCACGGGGCCCTGCCGCCGGTGCTGCCCGTGGTCCTCTACAACGGCCGCCGGCCGTGGACGGCGTCGGTCGAGATGGCGGACCTCGTGGCGGTGGGGAGCGATCGGCTGGCGCCGTACCAGCCGTCGCAGCGATACTATCTTCTGGACGGGGCGCGAGTGGCCGACGCGGATCTGCCGGCGGACAACCTGGTGTCGGCGCTCATCGAACTGGAGAAGACGCGCGACGCGGCGCGTCTGCGCGAGGCGCTGCAGGCGCTGGGGCGACCTTCTGCGGGCGCAGGGGGACGACCACTTGACCCAGGCGTTCGTGACGTGGCTGCACCAGGGGCTGCGGTTCGCGGGCCCGCTGCCGTCGGGCGAGGGGGACCCGCTGGCCCAGTTGCAGGAGACGCAGACGATGCTGGAAGAGAACGTGCGGGAATGGACCCGTGAATTGCTCGAGCAGGGCCGCGCCCAAGGCATCGAGCAGGGCATCGAACAGGGCCGCGCCCAGGGCATCGAGCAGGGGCGCCACGAAGAGCGGGCGCTGCTCTGCCGTCTGGCGGCGCGGAAGTTCGATGCCGGCGCCTCCGAGGGGCTGGCCGCCGCCCTCGCCGGCGTCACCGACCTCGACCGCCTCGCGCGGGTTGGCGACTGGATCATCGAGTGCGCCACGGCGTCAGAGCTGCTCGCCCGCGTCCGCGGCGACCACGAGTCGGGCGGTTGAGGCCGCGGTGGCACGGACCGGTCGGCGGCGCGGCATCGGCGCCGAACGCGAGACCGATCGCGCGTCGGAGGCGCGCCCGACGACATCTGCTCACTCTTGACGTGCACCCGGAGCTGCGCGACACGAGAACGTGCCTCTGCGCGAGGACGTCGAGTCGTTCTTCGAGCGCGAGGTGAAGCCCCTCGTCCCCGACGCCTGGATCGATAGCCGTCAACGTGCATCCCTGGGGCCGCCCCTGCGCCCCAGCGTGTTGACGTCCGTGCCACCCCAGGGTTGCAGTTCCTGCGCCGTCGGCCCCCCGCCGCCCACTCGATCCCCGTGCACGCGGGCCTTCCCGCGTTGGCCCCGTTCTTGCTCCTGAAGCACCACGTCGACCGGCTGCCGAATCCGGAGGCGCTCTCGCAACCGCGGCGAGGGCGCCGGACGCCCGCAGGCCGCCGGTCCCGCAGGACTCGGGATCAAGAGGGAGCGGAATGCACGACCCCGCCTACAAGCTGTTGTTCTCGCGCCCTCGGATGGTCCGCGACCTGCTCGACGGCTTCGCCGCCCGCGGCTGGAGCGGCGCCCTCGACTTCGATACCCTGGACCCCCTGCCCGCCAGCTTCGTCAGCGAAGACCTCCAGCAGCGCCACGGCGATCTCGTGTGGCGCATTCGCTTCCGCGATGACCGCTGGCTCTATCTGGTCCTGCTCCTCGAGTTTCAGGCCACCGTCGACCCGGCGATGGCGCTGCGCATGCTGACCTACACCGCGCTGCTCTACCAGCGGCTCGACGCCGACGGCGTGCTGCGTGACCACGGGGCCCTGCCGCCGGTGCTGCCCGTCGTCCTCTACAACGGCCGCCGGCCGTGGACGGCGTCGGTCGAGATGACGGACCTCGTGGCGGCGGGGAGCGACCTGCTGGCGCCGTACCAGCCGTCGCAGCGATACTATCTTCTGGACGGGGCGCGTGTGGCCGACGCGGATCTGCCGGCGGACAACCTGGTGTCGGCGCTCATCGAACTGGAGAAGACGCGCGACGCGGCGCGTCTGCGCGAGGCGCTGCAGGCGCTGGGCGACCTTCTGCGGGCGCAGGGGGACGACCACTTGACCCAGGTGTTCGTGACGTGGCTGCACCAGGGGCTGCGGTTCGCGGGCCCGCTGCCGTCGGGCGAGGGGGACCCGCTGGCCCAGTTGCAGGAGACGCAGACGATGCTGGAAGAGAACGTGCGGGAATGGACCCGTGAATTGCTCGAGCAGGGCCGCGCCCAGGGCCGCGCCCAGGGCATCGAGCAGGGCCGCGCCCAGGGCCGCGCCCAGGGCATCGAGCAGGGCATCGAGCAGGGCCGCGCCCAGGGCGTCGAGGAGGGCCGCCACGAGGAGCGGGCGCTGCTCTGCCGTCTGGCGGCGCGGAAGTTCGATGCCGGCGCCTCCGAGGGGCTGGCCGCCGCCCTCGCCGGCGTCACCGACCTCGACCGCCTCGCGCGGGTTGGCGACTGGATCATCGAGTGCGCCACGGCGTCAGAGCTGCTCGCCCGCGTCCGCGGCGACCACGAGTCGGGCGGTTGAGGCCGCGGTGGCACGGACCGGTCGGCGGCGCGGCATCGGCGCCGAACGCGATGACGCCGCCGCCACCTCGACGAGATCCGCAGCCGCAGGCGCCTACCCAACCTGTCGACGGCGTCCCGCCATGACGAAACTCGAGGACTTGAAGAGCCGTCTCGTGGAGGACCCTGGTTTTCGGAGGGAGTACGCCCGTGTCGATGAAGAGTTCGCCCTCATCGAGGCGCTGATTCGTGCCCGCACGACGGCGAGGTTGACGCAAGAGGAACTCGCCCGCAGACTCGGCACCACCCAGTCTGCCATCGCACGTCTGGAGGGCGGCCGCGTGTCTCCCTCCCTTGCGACCTTGCGCCGGTACGCTGAAGCCACCGGCACGCGGCTCACTGTAGGCCTGGTACCGGCAGACGGATGAACTGACACTGCGGCAACCCGCGCGTGCCTCTACGACCCGTGCTGCGGCTCGGGTGGAGACTCAGTCGTTTGCAGCGGAAGTCATGCTGACGCTGCCGGAGTGACGGCGAGGTGCTCGCAAGGAGCAAGGAGTGACGACCATGGATGACATCACGCGACGGACGTTCTTCGGTCGAGCGGCAGCGGGGGGCCTCGGGGCCGCGGCGGTAACGGCTGGTCTGCCCGGCTCGATGCGCGCTCGTGCCCAGAACCAGCGCACGGCGGCGCCGAGCGGTCCTCGCGCCGACTGGCTGGCGTTGACCGACGAGGCGGTGCTGGAGCCGGAGCTGCCCATCATCGACCCGCACCACCATCTGTGGGATCGCCCCGGCAACCGCTACCTGTTGGAGGAGCTGCTCGAGGACACCAACACGCACAACGTCCGTCAGACCGTCTTCGTCGAGTGCACCTCGATGTATCGGGCGGACGGTCCGGAGGAGCTCCGTGTCGTGGGCGAGACCGAGTTCGTCCAGGGCATCGCCGCCATGAGCGCGAGCGGCCAGTACGGTGAGACCCGGGTGGCGACCGGCATCGTGGGGTCGGCAAACCTGCGCCTCGGTGACCGCGTGGCGCCGGTGCTCGAGGCGCAGGTCGCGGCCAGCCCGCAGCGCTTCCGGGGCGTCCGCCATCGGGCCGCCTGGGCGGAGCCGCCCGTCGTGGCGCGGCGTCCGACCGGGCCCGAGCATCTGCTCCTCGATCCCGAGTTCCGTCGTGGCTACGCGCACCTGCGCCCCTACGGGCTCACGTTCGAGGGCTGGGTCTATCACACCCACATCGGCGACCTGGCCGACCTCGCGGACGCGTTCCCCGACACGATCATCGTCTTCAACCACCTCGGCGGGCCCATCGGGATCGGGCCCTACGCCGGACGCCGCGACGAGGTCTTCGAGGTCTGGAAGCCAGCCGTGACCGAGCTGGCCCGACGTCCGAACGTGGTGGCGAAGGTGGGCGGGATCCAGATGGTCGTGAACGGTTACGGCTGGCACGAGCGCGACCGACCGCCGACCTCGGACGAGCTGCTCGAGGCCAACGGCGACTGGTATCGCCACATCATCGAGGCGTTCGGGCCGCGGCGCTGCATGTTCGAGAGCAACTTCCCGGTCGACAAGCTGTCGTGCTCGTACACCGTGCTCTGGAACCAGTTCAAGAAGCTGACGCGGGGGTTCTCGGCCGACGAACGGGCGGCGATGTTCCACGACACCGCGTTGCGGGTCTACCGGCTCCCGCGGGTCTGACATGGCAAGAGACGACGATCATCGAGTGCGCCACGGCGGGCGCGCGGGACCCGCTGGCACAGTTGCAGGAGACGCAGACGATGCTGGAAGAGAACGTGCGGGAATGGACCCGTGAATGGCTCGAGCAGGGCCGCGCCCAGTCTGGGTGCTCACGAACCGGAAGCGGCGCGAGCGGCGCGGCCGGGTCCAGCTCATCGACGCCCCCGCGTTCGTCGACCCTCTTCCGGCGCGGTGGAGGCAACTCGACCATTCTCTGCGTCAACGCGCTCATCTCGTCCTCCTCGCGGCCTTGAGACGATCGAGGTGCCGATGGAAGCGTTCGTCGGCGTTGCCGATCAGCCGTCGGTAGAGCCGTCGCTCGGCACCCTCGACTTGTCCGCGGCTACCAGCAGGACGGCCTTGCGCTCGGGATCGAAGGCAAAGGGGATCCCTGTCGCGGTGGAGCAGGACACGAGGTCCGGGGGCGGCGGGCGGCGGTCACACGAGATCGTCCAGCGGCACGTCGAGCGCGGTGGCGAGACTCTTGAGCGCCTTCACCGATCCGGGCTTGACGCCGCGCTCGATGGCGGAGAGGTAGGAGCTCGGGATGCCCGCGGCGACGGCCAGCGAGCGGGCGGTCATGCCGCGGTGCGTGCGCCAGACGCGCACGGGGTGTTCCCCTTCGACAATGCGGCGCACGAGCTCTGCCGGCGCCCAGGTCTCGTCGGGGTCGTCGAGGACGCGCTGGATGGCGGCGACGTCGGCGGCGTCTTCATCGGCGGCGGCGCGCAGGCGCTCGTACTCGTCGCGGGGGATCACGACGTAGTCCTCGCCGGCGAGGGTCAGGGTCTGCGGCGTGGTGGTCATCGGTACGCCTCCCCGCGTGACAGTATCGCGGCCACGCGCAGCAACTTCTCGGGGGACTCGACGACGTACAGCACGCGCCAATCGCCGACGCGGAGGCGAAAGCCCGGCCCGCCCTTCAGGGCCGCCGCGTTCGGGTTCGGCGCCGTGGGGTCCGCCGCGAGGGCGTCGATCTTCGCGACTATCGTCTGCGCGGTGTTCGCCGGCATGCGGCGCAGCCGGCGGCGGGCTTGCGCGCTGTTACACGACCTCGAACACCTGGCCAAGTTATCCAATGGGTGCACATGTGTCAAAGTGCGCGATATCCAACAGGTTCTCGGCGCGCCCCAGCGCGTTGACGTCCGCGCCGCCCCAGGGTCGCAGTTCCTGGGCCGTCGCCCGCTCGCCGCCCGCTTGTTCCCCCGTGCACGCGGGCCGTCCTGGTCCTGCTCCTCGAGTTTCAGGCCACCGTCGATCCGGCGATGGCGCTGCGCATGCTGACCTACACCGCACTGCTCTACCAGCGGCTGGACGCCGACGGCGTGCTGCGTGACCGCCGAGCCCTGCCGCCGGTGCTGCCTGTCGTCCTCTACAACGGCCGCCGGCCGTGGACGGCGTCGGTCGAGATGACGGACCTCGTGGCGGTGGGGAGCGAGCTGCTGGCGCCGTACCAGCCGTCGCAGCGATACTATCTCTTGGACGGGGCGCGGGTGGCGGACGCGGACCTCCCGGCGGACAACCTGGTGTCGGCGCTCATCGGTCTGGATAAGACGCGCGACGCGGCGCGTCTGCGCGAGGCGCTGCAGGCGCTGAGCGACCTTCTGCAGGCGCAGGGGGACGACCACTTGACCCAGGCGTTCGTGACATGGCTCCACCAGGGGCTGCGGTTCGCGGGCCCGCTGCCGGCGGGCGGGCGGGACCCGCTGACACAGTTGCAGGAGACGCAGACGATGCTGGAAGAGAACGTGCGGGAATGGACCCGTGAATGGCTCGAGCAGGGCCGCGCCCAGGGGATGGAGCAGGGCATCGAACAGGGCCGCGCCCAGGGTATCGAGCAGGGCCGCGCCCAGGGCATCGAGGAGGTCCGCCACGAAGAGCGGGCGCTGCTCTGCCGTCAGGCGGCGCGGAAGTTCGATGCCGTCGCCGCCGAGGGGCTGGCCGCCGCCCTCGCCGGCGTCACCGACCCCGACCGCCTCGCGCGGGTTGGCGACTGGATCATCGAGTGCGCCACGGCGTCAGAGCTGCTCGCCCGCGTCCGCGGCGACAACGGGTCGGGCGGTTGAGGCGCCGGTGGCGCGGACCCGTCGGCGGCGCGGCAGCGGCGTCGAACACGAGACCGATCGCGCGTCGAAGGCGCCCCCGACGATCCCCGGCGTCCTTGCCGACCAGCCGCCAGAAGCGGAAGCAGTCCACGCACTACCGGCAGGCCGACGCGTCGTGGGTGCGGGGACGGAGCTGTGACAAGCTGTGACATCGCGCTGGACATCGGGTGTTGACGTCGTCGAGTGCAGGCACTTCAGTGATTGATGCGAGCATTTTCGCGGAAACCAGAGGAGCGGCGCCATGGCGAGCTTGACTGTACGCCGCCTTCGGTGCTGTTTCTCTCCGCCGTCACCGTCGACGAGATCCTCTTCGGGATACTCCCGCCCGGGCGGAAACGGGCGCGCCTGGGCCGCGCTTCCCGCGGATCAGAACAGCTGTGCAAGTGCTTCCCGTGGGGTCGTGGCCGGGATCGGCGAGCGCGCGAAATCCCTGACGTTCCTCGTGACGATATGCCGGGCCCCGCACGCTCGGGCGGCGGCAACCTGCATCGCGTCTTCGAAGTCCGCCATCGGAAGCGACAGCGCATAACGGAGAGCCGCGGTATCCGCAGGCGCCACCGCCACGAACCGGATCAGCTCGGCGATGAAGTCCCGCGTGCCGGCATCCCCGCGCGCGGGAGTCACGAGGTAGTAGAAGTTCGACAGCGTGTGCCACGCGACGAACGCGCGGCGGCCGCCACGCTCGACCCGATCGAGGAGTTCGGAAGACGGTCCGGCATGCGGGCGCCGGTCGAGGGCGATGTCGATCAGCACGTCGGTGTCGAGCAGCATCAGAGGTACTTCCGGGCGAGCGCTTCGTAGCGGCCGTCGTTCCGGCCGGCCGCCTCGAACCGGCCCCTCCACCGCGACGCGAACGAGGGAGTGTCCTCTGCCGCGATCTCTCTGAGCGACGCCTCGATGAGCGACGACAGTGACACGCCGCGAGAACGCGCGTACTGCTTGGCTCTGGGAAGCAGCTCACCGTCCACCGTAATCGTCAGCTTTCTCTTCATCGTGGGCCACCGATCGCCGGAAACACGTATGACGTGTATCGTATACGTATCTTGCCGGGAGGACAACCGGACGTGAGCCTCCATCCGCCGGCCGTCGCCCCTCGCGCCAGTAGCCTCGTCACGGACCCGAGGGCTCGATCCCGTACTTGGCAGCGAGACCGTTGACCAGCCAGGCCAGGTCGGGATCGTTGGCTTGGCGCACCCTCGGCTCCGCACTTGGCGGGTAAAGCAGGTTGTGCTCGGCCCCGCCGACGACGAACACGGGCGGGCGACTGGGCGAGCGCTCGGACCTCTGGAGGAGCTCTGGCCGATCCCCGAACTCGCGCTCGGCATGGTCCCAAAGCGATCAACAACGGCCGACAGATAGTCGTCGTACTTACCCATCTCCCCGAACCTAGCACTCCGCTGATCTGCCACTCGTCCACAGATACCATCCGGCAGTTGCCGATGAGGCCCAGCCGGCTGCCCGCTGAGGCCCATCTCGAACCTGGCGTCGAGCAGCGCCAGCAGGTAGGCGTCCAGCCCCAAGGTATCCCGAAGGCCCGAGACGAGATCGCCTCGGAGATCCGATCGTCATGAACGGCTGCCGCTCTTCATCGGAGGGCAATCCGAGACATAATCGAGCGAGACCGGGGCGGCATCTGAGCGGAAGGGGAAGAGCTTGCTGGGCGACCCAGAACTGATCGAGCGGATCGAGAGCGGTGAGAGCGACCGTGTGGAGTTCACCGCGTCCACCAACGATCTCGACAAGTTCAGGCAGGCGATCTGCGCGTTCGCCAACGACCTCCCCGGGAACGGAGAACCCAGGCAGCTCTTCGTCGGACTGGAGGACGACGGACGCTGTGCCGGCTCGACCATCGACGATGACTTGTTGAAGACGCTCGGCGGGCTGCGGACCGACGGGAAGATTCTGCCATTCCCGTTCATGGAACAGGCGAGGAAGCGCCTGCGTGACTGCGACGTTGCCGTGGTCCAGGTAGAGCCCGCGGACAACCCGCCGATGAAGGTGGATGGCCGCTGCTGGATTCGCATGGCCCCCGGCGAGGCCAGGCGACGGCCGAAGAGGAACGCCGTCTCACCGAGAAGCGCCGTTGGGGGAACGTCCCCTACGACATGCAGGGCGTCCCCGGGGCGACCGTCGAGGCCGACCTGGACATGCGGGCGTTCGAGACCGACTACCTGCCCTGCGCGGTGTCCCCCGAAGTGCTGGCGGAGAACCGGCGCGACAGGGGAGAACAGTTGAGGGCGTTGCGGCTCGTGGCCCGGAACGGGGCGCCGACGGTGACGGCGATCCTCGTGCTGGGCAGGGATCCTCGGTACTGGTTTCCCGGAGCATACCTGCAGTTCGTCCGCTACGACGGGACCGCGGTGACGGACGGAATCGTCGACCATGCCGAGCTGTCCGGGACGCTGCCGGAGCAGTTGCGTGATGCGGACCGCCTGCTGAGATTGAACATTTCCCACGCACTCGACACGCGGGGAGAACGACACGTCGAGCAGCGAAGCTATCCTTACGAGGCCCTCCGTGAGCTCCTTCGCAACGCGGCGATTCACCGGAACTACGAGAACTCGAACACTCCCGTGCGGATTTCGTGGCTCGCCGACCGTGTGGAAATCCTGAGTCCCGGCTCGGCGTTCGGAGAAGTCGGCCGCGACAATTTCGGACAGGGCGCGACCTCCTACCGCAACCCCACCATCGCGGAAGCGATGAAGAACATGGGCTTCATGCAACGGTTCGGAATCGGCATCGAGACCGCGCGCAGGGCGCTGGCGGAGAACGGCAATCCACCTCCCGAGTTCGACGTTCAGGACGCGTTCGTGTTGGTCACTGTCCGGAGGCGGTCATGACGACGGCCGCCTTTCACCGTCGAACGGCCGCTCCGGCTCGACTTCCAGGCCAGCCCCGAGCGCATCGCGCGGCTCGACGACGAGGACGGACCCGATCGGCTGGGGCCGGAAGCCGGCGCCGGCGCGGTCGGCGCCGGCAACGTCGAGGCTGACACATCGCTCACGTCTTCTCGGACGGCGCCAGCGGCGGAGGCGGGGGCGGAGGTGGAGCGGGGACGTTCGGTGGCCGACTCGGACCGCCGCCGGTGCGCTCTTCGACGCTACGGCGAGGAAGCATACTGTTCCCCGGTGACCTTGAAGGCGGCCGTCGTGCAGCGCACGTTCGTCCTGTTGCTGACGCGAACCTGTTCGTCCATGGGCGAGGTCGCCCGCTCGAACTGCCGGCCGAGCTCCCTGTTGCGACGCCGAATCTCGGCGTCGGTGGACTCGGGCGAGTCCACGTCCAGCCAGAGCTCCCGCCATTCGGCCTCGAGGATGTTGCACTCCCTCTTCGTGGAGCTCAACACGGCAATCTTGGTCGCGTAGTCGAGCATGAAATCCGCAGCGATCAGGGCGGCGATCGCCAAGCCGAAGCCGATCCGCCAGTGTCCCCCGATCGCGTCCAGAAACGTCGCCATGCTGCCCGACGCGGCGACCAGCAGGCCGAGACGAATGAACAGATGACGCACGCGGTACTGGGACCCCATCGCCTCCGCGTAGCGGGCCACCCTGGACACGTCCAGCAGATCGTTCCAGACGGCGCGACGGGTCGCCTCGGTCACCATGGCCTTCCCTCCCGAGTTCCGTCCTCCCAGAATACCACCATGCAGGCGACTTCTCAGGCGGGGTGATCATCGGACGAGACCTCCTGGAGATCGCCTTCTGATCCCGTCGCCCGGCCCGGCGGACTTGGGGACCGGGCCGCGGCGCCGCTGCCAGGCAGTCGACCCGTCAAGATCAAAGATGTCCGCGCGCCACCGTCCCATGACTCCTGTCGCCGCCCGATTCGGCTCCAATTGACGGCGATCAAGCGATGGCCACGGACGATGGCCTGTCATCGCGTGCGTCTTCCCGGATGAGGCGTCAACGCCGCCACCGGCTGGCTGGCTGATCTTCTTCGCGGCGCCTGGCCGCGGCGCCGCTCGCGCTTCTCTGCCTCCAGCTCGTCGACGAGTTGCGCCGTCATCGCAGCGGCGCGGGCCTTGCGCTCCGGCGACCAGTCCTTGGTCAGCTCGCTGAATGGCCGGTGCTTCATGGCTCTCCTCCTGCTCCCCGTCGACTCATCGGCTGCGGCTCGAACCACGATCCGGCTCCAGCAGACCCTCGCGGCGGATCTGGCGCAGGTACTCATCATAAATCGAGTCTGCCCGTCGCACGTACTCCTCGTAGAACCGTTCCTGCTCCGTCTTTCGGCCGCCGATCAGCAGGATCGCTGTCCGTCGCGGATCGAAAGCGTAGAAGATCCGGATCGCCCGGCCGGCCGTTGTGACTCGAAGCTCCCGCATGTGGCTGTGTCGCGACATCTTGACTTGCGACGACCTCGGGTACCCCAGCGCGGTGCCTTCTCTGCGCAGAAGGTTCACCATGGCGTCGATCCGCTCCTGCTCCCCCTCGGTGAGCCGGTTCCACCAGGACTCGAACTCCTCCGTGTACTCGACCTCGACCTCGCGCCCCATCCGGGCCTCCGCCGTACATGGCGCCACGTCTCCATGCCGCCCACTTCCCGACCCGCTGCCGGGTACCGTTCTGTGACGCAAGTCCCGGGCCGTCCAACAGAGGCGACGAGGTGTACGATCTCGAATCGAAGACGTGCGCCTTGGTGCGCCGGAACAACTCCGATGGGCGCTCCGCCGTCGACCTGCCGAAGGAGGTCTCATGAGCAGCCGTCTCATCTCCCGCCGTCTCGCGATCGCGGTCGGCATCGCGGCCCTGTTCGCCGCGTCCCCTCTCCTGGGCCAGGAGCGTCCACACCGGCTCGTTCTGCTCGGGACGGGTGGCGGACCGGCGGTCAAGGCGTCTCGGGCCCAGCCGGCGAATGCGGTCGTGGTGAACGGAGCCGTCTACGTCGTTGACGCCGGTGACGGCGTCGCGAGGCAGATGGCCCTCGCCGGGCTGCCCGTCGTCGCCCTGCGGGCCGTCTTCATCACCCATCACCACTCCGACCACAACGCCGACTACGGCACGCTGTTGCTCCGGGCGTGGGCCAGCGGCCTGCGGCGACCGGTGCCCACCTACGGTCCGCCCCCGCTGGAGCAGATCACCCGGTCGTATCTCGAGTACATGGACTGGGACATCCGGCTTCGCGTCGAGGACGAGGACCGGCCGGTGCTGGGAGAGCTGATTCAGGCCCACGACGTCGGCGGTGACGGGCTCGTCTACCGGGATGAGAACATCGTCGTGACGGCCGCCGAGGTCCCGCACGGGGCGGCCGCGCCCGCCTACGCCTACCGTGTCGACACGACCCGCGGCTCGGTCGTGTTCTCGGGCGACACGACGATGAGCGATGCGCTCGTCGAGCTCGCGACGGGCGCCGACATCCTGGTGCACGAGGTCGTCAGCATCGAGGGCGCCGCCGCCATCGTGGAGCGCCTCGACCCGGGCAACGAGGCGCTCGAGCGTCACATCATCGAGGCCCACACGACGGCCGAGGATGTGGGGCGGGTCGCGGCGCGGGCCGGCGTGGAGCGGCTCGTGCTCACGCACTTCGTGCCGTCCGGTCTTCCCGAGTTCGATCGACCCGAGCTCTGGCTCGAGGCCGTCCGCCCCCACTTCGCCGGCGAGGTCATCGTCGGACGAGACCTTCTGGAGATCGCCTTCTGACCCCGTCGCCCGGCCCGTCTCCAGCCGCCCGTGGCGAAACCCGCGTTGCACCGCTCGAATGCAGCGGGGACTTTCACCACGGGGTCCTGGGCCCGGCGCCAGACGCGTGAGCGCCGCGCCGGGCCCGCTCACATCAGCCCGACCAGCCAGAGCGACAGGGACGGGACCGCGATCAGCAAGAGCAGGCGCAGGATGTCGGCGATCCAGAAGGGCACGACCCCGCGGAAGATCGTGTTCAGGGGCACGTCCGGCAGGACGTTGCGAAGGACGAACACGTTGAGGCCGACCGGTGGGGTGATGAGGCTGATCTCGGTCGCGACCACGACCACGATCCCGAACCAGATCAGGGCCGCGTCGGGAGTCGCCAGGGCCGTCGACGCGAAGTCGAGCTCGTACATCAGCGGGGCGAAGACGGGGACGGTCAGCAGGATCATCGACAGGCTCTCGAGCAAGCAGCCGAGCGCCAGGTAGATGAGGACGATGCCGGCCATCACGACCCAGGCGTTCAGCCCGAGAGACGCGATCCACGCCCCCAGGGCCTCCGGCAGCCCGGCGAAGTTGATGAAGTTCGAGAATATCTCCGCGCCGATCAGGATCGCGAAGATCATCGCCGTCGTCCGTGCGGTCTCGACGCACGCGTCGAACAGCCGGGCCGCCGTCACCCCGCCGGCCAGCGCCGTGATGCACAGGGCGGCGCCCGCGCCGACCCCCGCCGCTTCGGTCGGCGTGAAGAGGCCGCCGTAGATGCCGGTCATGATCAGGACGAACAGTCCGGCCACCGCCACGACCCCGAAGCGCTCGCGGTTCGAGAACGGTTCCCGATGCTCGGAGCGCGGCGCGGCGGCGGGATCGAGGCGAACGACCACCGCCACCGTGAGGACGTAGAAGACGACGCCCAGCAACCCCGGCACCACGCCCGCGATGAAGAGCCGGCCGATGTCGGACTCGGTCAGCAGTCCGTAGACGATCAGGATGACGCTCGGCGGAATCAGGATGCCCAGCGTGCCCCCCGCGGCGATCGAGCCCGTGGCCAGGCTGTCCGCGTAGCCGTAGCGCCGCATCGAGGGCATCGCGACCTTCGACATCGTGGCGGCGGTGGCGAGCGACGAGCCGCAGACCGCGCTGAACCCTCCGCAGGCGACCACCGAGGCCATGGCGAGTCCGCCGCGCACCCGCCCGAGCAGAGCGTTGGCGGCGGCATACAGACCGTGGCTCACGCCCGAGATGGTCAGGAGGTTGCCCATCAGGATGAACAACGGCACGACCGACAGCGAGTAGGAGCGGCCGGTCTCGAAGGCGACGTTCCCGACCATCGCCCAGGCCGCGGGCCAGCTGCGGAGCATGGCGAAGCCGACCGCGCCGACCGCCGCCATCGCGAAGGCGATGGGCACCCGCAGGAAGACGAGCGCGAGCAGCGCCGCGAACCCGAGCAGGGAGGCGGTCACGAGACGCTCCGTACGGACCTGGCAGGTCGAGGCCCTGGACCACGCTGACGATGGACGAGCAGGGCGGCGGTCACGAGGCGCTCCGTACGGACCTGGCAGGTCGAGGCCCTGGACCGCGCTGACGATGGACGAGCAGGGCGGCGGTCACGAGGCGCTCCGTACGGACCTGGCAGGTCGAGGCCCTGGACCGCGCTGACGCTGGACGAGCAGGGATGCGGTCACGAGGCGCCCCGTGCCGGCGGCGTCACGAGCCTGGCGACGGCGAGCAGGCCGCTGAGCGCCGCCATGCCGGCCCCGAACCAGCCGAGCGGCGCCAGCGGCACCAGCAGCGCATCGGTGACCGCCTCGTCGTTGGCGAGCCGCGTGCTGTAGACCGCGAGCCGCCACGCGATCGCCCACAGCGCAACCGCCGTCGCGACGCCGCCGAGCCACGCCAGCGCGGTCCGGAGGCGGGGGGGCGAGGCGTCGTAGAGGGCGTCGACGGCGACGTGCTCACCGGTCATCGTTGCGAGCGGCAGCGCCGCGAAGACGAGCGCCCCCAGCATGAGCTCGGTGAGCTCGAAGGCGCCCGGCAGGGGGGCGGTGAGGACATAGCGGCCGATGACGTCGGCGACGGTGAGGGCCGCGAGGCCCATCAGCAGGAACGCGCAGCACCCGCCGAGCCCGAGGTCGAGCGCGCGGAGCAGCGAGACCCCGGAGGACCCCGGCGAGGTGTCCGACGTCGCGCGGGCGCGCATGAGGTCGAGCAGGCGGAGCAGCGAGGCCCGGGAGGGAGGCACGGCGCTATCTGCCCATGCCGGCGCCCCGGCGCAGGGCCGCGAGCGCGGCCCTGCCGTCGAAGCCCCGGGTCGCCACCCGCTCCGTCCACCGGGCCTCGTGCTCCCGCGCCAGCGAACGGATGGCGTCGAGCATGGGGGGCGGCGCGTCGTAGATGTCGATGCCCGCCGCGCGGATCGCCTCGATGGCCCGCGTGTCGGCGTCGTTCCACGCGCGGCCCACGAGCCCGGCGAGCGCCTCGCCCGAGATGGCTTCGATCGCGGCCCGATCCCGCGCGGAGATCTTCCGCCATGCGGCCTCGTTCGCGACCACGTACCAGGTCGTGTTGTAGATGCCCCCCGGCACCCGCATGGCGTACCGGAGGTGGGGGGTCAGACGGAAGGCCGTCGACGCCTCGTAGGTCATGGTGAGGCCGTCGATGACGCCGCGCGAGAGCTTCTGGTAGACGTCGCCGCTGTCCATGAACAGCGGCGTCGCGCCGAGCCCGTCCATGAGATCGGCGACATAGCCGCCGGGGGTGCGGATCTTCAGTCCCGCGAGGTCCGCGGGACGCTCGATGCGCCGGACGTTGTTGTAGAGGATGCCGGGGCCGTGCACGAAGAGGCCCAGCAGCTTGACGCCCTCGTGCTCGGCCTGGGCGTCGAGCCTCCCGGAGTACACCCGCCAGAACGCCCGCGAGCCCGCCGCCGCGTCGTCGCCGATGAACGAGAACTGGGCGAACCGGGAACGCGGGAACCGGTTGTCCCGCGTGAACGAGTGAAGGCCGTAGGTCAGGTCGGCGATGCCGTCGACGGCCAGGTAGTAGTGCGACGGGGGCGACCCCAGCGGCCTCGCCAGCAGGCGCACCGTCACCCGGCCCTCGGTCACCGCCTCGATCTGCTCGATCCAGGGCACGAACGCGTTGGCGACGATAGGGTGCCGCGGCGGGAGCCACGACGACATCACCAGCTCGGTCTGGGCGTGGGCCGTGGCGGCCACGGCCTGGACGGCCAGGAGCGCCAGCAGGGCCACCCGCCCGCGGCCGGTGCGCCGGCTCCCTTGTCGAGCCACGGCTGCTGAAGCCTGGACGGCCGCGCGCGCCGGCAGGGCCACCCGCCCGCGGCGGGTGCGCCGGCTCACTCGTCGAGCTCCTTCTCGTGCATCCAGGCCGCGTGCTTCGGCGCGCGCTTGGTCTCGGACCACTCGCGGAGCATATCCCACTTCACCGCATCCAGCCTGGCCAGCATGGCCTCCTCTTCCGGGTCGGGACACGCGAGCTCGATGCGGTGCCCGTTGGGGTCGAAGAAGTAGATGGAGTGGAAGATCGCGTGGTCGGTCACCCCGAGCACGTCGACGCCGTTGGTCTCGAGCCGCGCCTTGAACGCGAGCAGGGTCTCGCGGTCCTTCACCTTGAAGGCGATGTGCTGGACCCACTCCGGGGTGTTGGGGTCGCGCCCCATCTCCGGCTTCGTGGGCAGCTCGAAGAAGGCGAGCACGTTGCCCTGCCCGGCGTCGAGGAAGACGTGCATGTAGGGGTCGGGCTCGTGCGTGGACGGGACGCGGTCCTCGGCGATGGCCAGCACGAAGTCCATGTTGAGGTTCTTCACGTACCAGTCGACGGTTTCCTTGGCGTCCCGGCAGCGGTAGGCCACGTGATGGATGCGCTCGAGCTTCATCTCGGTCCTTTCTCGGTCACGAAGCGCCCTCGTCGCGCCTTGCCACGCACGGGCGTTCTTTGCCCGAGGGCGCCTTCCGGCCCGCCGGCGCCCTCGGCGTTCGCTGGCGCCTTTGCGGGCGCGGTGCAACGCGGGGCTTCACCGCGGGCTCCCAGGGCCGCTCTCGGCGTCGCGGTCCGTCGGAGACCCGGCGAGCCGGAACGCCTCGCGCAGGACCTTCCGGTCGCCGATGTGGTTGGCGAGAATCAGCACCAGACGGGCGTTGATCGCATCGCTCTCGTCCTTCGAGCGACCCTCGTGCAGCGACAGGAGCTCCTCGTAGAAGCCATCCGGATCGTCGAGGTTCGGCTCGGTGCGAAGCCTGGTCATGCCGGGCGCCCCACGGCGGCCCGCAGCGCCCGCGAGACCGACGCCTCGTCGAACGACCCCCAGCGCGCGGCGACATGCTGGTCCGGACGAATCAGGTAGACGGCCGAGGTCGCGTCGCCCAGATACCGCTCGCGCAACGCGTCCGAGGGGGCCGTCGCGGCGTCGAGGCGCAGCACGTCGACCGGCAGCCCGTCGACCTCGAGGCGGGCGGGCGCCGGGGTGTCGATGGCCATCAGCCGAAAGCGGCCGCCGAGCGCGTCGACGAGCCAGCCGTCCCCGAGCGGGGCGTCCGACGCCGGCGCGCCGGGACGCGTCCGTCGTGGCAGGGCGGGGCGATCCGGGCCGTTCAGCGGCGAGCCGTCGTGCACGCACGGGACCGACAGGCGGCCCGAGTTGACGAGGGGGCGGGCGAACGGCAGACCCTCCGACAGGTCGAGCACGGCGTCGCGGAAGACGCGGCTCGTCGCCGACTTGGGGGTGATGAAGTCGGTCGATCGCGTCGAGTTGACGAGGTTCTCGTCGGCGGCCTGGACTCGCTCGTGGTCGTAGCTGTCCAGGAGACGCTCGGGTGCGCGTCCTTCGATGACCAGCTTGAGCTTCCAGCAGAGATTGTCGGTGTCCTGGATGCCGCTGTTGGCGCCGCGCGCCCCGAACGGCGACAGCTGATGCGCCGAATCGCCGGCGAAGATGACGCGGCCGTGCCGGAACTTCTCCATGCGGCGGCACTGGAAGGTGTAGACCGACACCCATTCGAGCTCGAAGCGCACGTCCGGACCCAGCATCGCCTCGAGCCGGGGGATGACGTTCTCGGGCTTCTGCTGCTCGTCGCGGTCGACGTCGCGGCCGAGCTGGAGGTCGATGCGCCAGACGTTGTCGGGCTGCTTGTGGAGGAGCGCCGATTGCCCCCGGTTGAACGGCGGGTCGAACCAGAACCACCGCTCCGTCGGAAAGTCGGCCTCCATGACGACGTCGGCGATGAGGAAGTTGTCCTCGAAGACCCGGCCGACGAAGTCGGCGCCGAGCATGCGCCGCACCGGCGAGCCGGCCCCGTCGCAGGCGAGGAGCCAGCCCGCCTCGAGACGATAGGCGCCGTCCGGGGTGCCGACCTCCACCCCCACCCGGTCGGGGCGCGGGTCGACACCGACCACCTCGTGACGTCCCCGCAGCTCGATCGGCTTGCCGAGACATTCGAGAGCGCGCAACCGCTCGACGAGATACTGCTCGCCGTAGTACTGCTGCAGGTTGATGAAGGCCGGCCGCTTGTGTCCCGCCTCGGGCAGCAGGTCGAACCCATAGACCTGCCGGCGGTCGAAGAAGACCTTCCCCGTGCTCCAGGTCACGCCCTTCTCCACGAAGCGGTCGCCGCACCCCAGCCGGTCGAGAATCTCCAGGGGCCGCTTGGCGAAGCAGATGGCGCGGGAGCCGCCGCTCACCCCGTCGTTGTCGTCGAGCACCACGACCGGCACGTCGTGCTGCGCGAGGTCGATGGCCGCGGCGAGCCCGATCGGGCCCGCGCCGACGACCACGACGGGGTGGAACGCGACGGGGTCGGCGTCCTGGTCCGGCGACCGCCGGTAGGGGTAGAGCAGCGGGGGGCCGGACGCCGCGTCGCTCTTGCTATCCATCGCCCTGCAGCTCGGCCCACATGCGGCGGTCGCGCTCGGCCGCCCAGATGCACGCCATGTCGATACCGAGCGCCTCGTCGCAGGCTCGGGCCACGCTGCTATCCATCGCTCTGCAGCTCGGCCCGTATGCGGCGGTCGCGCTCGTCCGCCCGGATGCACGCCATGTCGATACCGAACGCCTCGTCGCAGGCTCGGGCCACGCTGCTATCCATCGCCCTGCAGCTCGGCCCACATGCGGCGGTCGCGCTCGGCCGTCCAGATGCGCGGCGTGTCGATGCCGAATGCCTCGTCGTAGGCGCGGGCCACGTTGAACGGGAGGCAGTGCTCGTAGATGGCGTAGTCGGAGAACAGGGGATCGCAGGCGGCGCGGCACGCCTCGAACGCCTCCTTCAGGCTGCCGCCCCGCCCGGCGACCTGCGCGACCGGGTGGTACGTGCCGGTCAGGAAGTCGGCGGTCAGGTTCAGCGCCTCGCGGACCTTGTTCGGCCCCACGAGGGCGTCCCCCCGGCCCGGCATCAGCGCGTCGGGCTCGAAGTCCCGGACGGCGTGGAGCGTCGCCGGCCAGTCGCCGAAGTGAGCGTCGCCGCAGTAGCAGGCGGACCGGTACTCGACGATGTCGCCGCTGAACATGACGCGCGCGTCGGGCACCCAGGCGACGATGTCGCCCGCCGTGTGCGCCCGGCCGAGCCAGAGCAGGTCGACGCGGCGGCGGCCGAGATACAGCGTCATGCGGTCGCGGAACGTGACCGTCGGCCACGTCAGCCCGGGGATCGAATCTGCGGCCCGGAAGAGCCGCGGGAAGCGCGCGTACTCGCTGTCCCAGTCGTCCTGCCCCCGCTCCTGGATCATCGCGCGGCAGGCATCCGACGCGATGATCGCGCTCGCCCCGTAGGCCGAGGCGCCCAGCACCCGCACCGCGTGGTAGTGGCTGAGGGTGACGTACTTGATGGGCTTGTCGGTCACGCCGCGCACGCGGTCGATGACCTGTTGCGCCATCACCGGCGTGGCCTGCGTGTCGATGACCATCACCGAGTCGTCACCGATGATGACGCCCGTGTTGGGGTCGCCCTCGGTCGTGAAGGAATAGAGGTCCCGGGCGATCTCCGAGAAGGTGATCTTCTTCTCGGTCAGGTCGCCCGTGGACGCGAAGGCTCTGGGCACCGCGACATCCTCTCTGGCCAGGTGGAGTCCCGTCAACGACGCTCGTCGCAGGACGCGGGGTCTGGGGCCGGAAGCACCCTGCCGGTGCAGGCGCCGAAGCCGATGCGGTGGCCGTCGCCCCGGGCCCACCCCCGCAGGGTCATCGTGTCGCCGTCCTCGACGAAGCTCCGCGTCTCTCCCGAGTCCAGGGTGATAGGGTCCTTTCCCCCCCAGCTCAGCTCCAGGAGCGACCCCCATTGTCCTCTCTCGGGGCCCGAGACCGTCCCCGACCCCAGCAGGTCGCCCACGTTCATCCTGCAGCCGCCGACGGCGTGATGGGTCAGCTGCTGGGCCGACGAATAGTACATGTGGCGATAGTTGGTCCGCGAGATCGTCGTGGCCGCCTTCGCCTCCTCGGGTCGCATGTCCACCTCGAGCTCGATGTCGTACAGCATCGGGCCCGGCTCGTGGAGATACGGCAGCAGCGGGCGCTCGCGGTCGGGCGCCGCCACCCGAAACGGCTCCAACGCCGCCCTGGTGACGACCCAGGGGCTGATCGACGTGGCGAACGCCTTGGCCTGGAAGGGACCCAGCGGTTGATACTCCCAGGCCTGGATGTCACGCGCCGACCAGTCGTTGAGGAGCACGTAGCCGAAGATCATCTCGTCCGCCTCGGCCACGCTCACCGGCTGTCCCATCGGATTGGAGGCGCCGACGACGGCGCCCAGCTCGAGCTCGATGTCGAGGCGGCGGCTCGGCCCGAAGCGCGGGAGGTCGGCGTCGGGGGGCCTCGTCTGACCGAGCGGCCGTCGCACGCTCGTCCCGCTCACCACGACCGTCGACGCGCGTCCGTTGTAGCCGATCGGGATGTGGAGCCAGTTGGGCGGCAGCGCGTGGTCCGGGCCGCGGAACATCGATCCGACGTTGAACGCGTGCTGGCGGCACGCATAGAAGTCGGTGTACTCGGCGACCGTGAACGGCAGCTCGAGCCGGACGTCGCGCCGCGGAACGAGCGCGCGGTCGCGGAGGGCGGCGTCGCGCTCGAGTCTCGGGTCGCCGCCCACCGCCAGCAGCTCGGTGAGCCGCGCCCGGACGGTCGACCAGGCCCGCGGCCCGAGGGCCATGAAATCGTTCAGCCCCGGCCCTCCGAAGACGGGCGCGGACCCTCCGGCATCCAGCACACGCGCCGCTTCGAGCACGGCCAAGTCGAGGACCGCGTCGCCGATCGCCGCGCCGCACCGCGGTCTCTCCGTTCCCCGACCGAACGCGCCGTAGGGCAGATTCTGAATCGGGAAGTCGCAGTCAGGCTCGTTGGCCTGATCCAGCCAGCTCTTCAGCGGCAGACTCATAGCAGTGCACCGGGTTCTCCCGACAAGGGCGCGCGCACGGAGCGACTCGAGAGCGGCGATCAGCCTCCGTTCGAGGCTCGGCGTCGCCGTTTCGCCGTGACGATTCGGTCAGACCGGGTCGTATCGCTCGACGGTGATCTCGCTTGCCCGGGCGCGCATGTCCGTGGCGTCATGCCAAGCCTGCATTCGGAGCAGCATGTCCATGCTCACGCCAAAGGCCTTCTCGATGCGGAGGGCCATCTCCGGGGAGAGCGAAGCGTTGCCGTTCAACAGCGTGGAGAGCGTCGCCCTGCGGACCCCGAGAATATCAGCGGCCCTGGTTACGTTGAGACCCAACTCCTCGATGACCTCCGTGCGGATGAAGTCGCCCGGATGGGAAGGCGTCATGTTCACCTGGATACCCTTGACAGCCATCAGTGGTAGTCCTGCAAGTGCAAGCGTTCGATGCAGCCGTCTTCTTCCTTGAACGTGATTCGCCAATTGCCCGAAACCGACACGCTCCATTCGCGTCGACGGTCCCCCGAGAGCCGATGCACTCGCCACCCGCTCGGCGCATTGGCGATGAAGTCGCCGATGTCTTCTGCCAGGAGCAGGACCGTCAAGATCCTGCGCACGCGGCCTGCCAATTCCGGCGGCAGAAACCGGACGGTGTCCTCCTCGATCAGGCGGCGCAGTCCCCGGTGACGAACCGAACGAACGATCATCTCCCAACCGTACGGTAATACCGATCGGTTCGCAGAGCAAGTCGACGGGGCGCGTGAGGCCGCGACCAGGTCTCGACCGCGGAGCCGCTGGATTGCCTCGATCGTGACCGCGTCTCCTGTTCCAGGTCGTGCAGCGGTTCGGCGATCAGCCGTCGGTAGAGCCGTCGCTCGGCTCTACGGCAAGGACCGGAAGCGCGACCAGGACGCGGTGCGCAGCGAGCACGACCGCGGGGCCGCCGGTCGCTTCGGGCCGGGCCTGCCCCGCATCAGCGACGGCCGGCTCCTGACGCCGGCGTTGCGCCCAAGGGAGGGGAAAACGTGTTCGTGTTCGCGTTGCCTTGACGCGGTCCGGCGCCGCGAAGGAGCGGGACCGACATGCCGGCCCGACGGCGCGGGCCAGCGGGGCTGGTTGCGATGAATGCGCCGCGGGAGGTACGATCCGAATGGTCGACCGCACATCGGCGGCCGCCCCGCGTGCCCGCGCGGCAGACGTTGCGGTTGGTCGCGCACCCGGCCTCGAGGAGTTGCCGAAAGGACAGGCTCGACTCGTGGAGACACCGACGAAGATCACCTTGCGATCTACGGCCGATCCCTTGCCGCTACGGCAGACCCCCGGCGCGGCGGCCGACCAGGCTCCGCCAAGCATTGAGCAGGCCTGGATCAACGATCCGGGTGAAGCTGGCTACCGCATTCTGCAGCCCATTCCTGTAGAGATCACGAGAGTCGAGATCGGCGATTTCGAGGCGTCGTTCCGAGAAGCGAACATCGCGATGTCCGGCAGCGACAGCAACGATGCTTTGCAGGCCCTCGCGGCCGAGATTCTCGAGACCTTCGACGTGCTCCTCAGGGAGCGGAATCTGGGGCCGGACGCCGCTGAGCAGCGTCGGCTCCTCCGCACGTACATTGCCAGGGCGTAGCCTGCTCACCGCCGATTCCGCGCTCGTGATCGCCAACAAGCTGGAGGCCGAGATCTCCGAGGGCCGCAAGCACACCAACGTCGTGGTGCGAGTCTGCGGCACCTACATCGGGCGCTTCGGGATCCGACGGGGTTCGAGCGCCGGGCACGACTACATCCCCAGGCAGATACACGTCACCATGAAGGAGGCTCTCGGTCTGGCCCGCTGCAGCCTCTACAGGGCAGACTACGAAAAGATCCTGAAGGATCGAGGGAAGCTGCCTCCTGACTCCTCCCCACCGGCCTGACGGCCCGGCCGGAGGGCGCGGCGCAATCGTCGAGCAAGAGAAGCGCAGCGACATCGAGGCCGACTATCGCGCACGTCTTCTCGGACGGCGGCGGCGGAGGTGGAGCAGGCGCCGACGCTCGGTCAACGATCCCCAGGACGGCGAGGTCGGGCTCGTCGGCTACGAGATCAACTTCAACCGGTACTTCTACGAGTTCCGCCCGCCCCGCCCCCTCGAGGAGATCGAGGCCGACATCCAGCAGGTGGAGAAGGAGATAGTGGCCATGCTGCAGGAGATGTCGGGCTGATGGCGCCCCGCGGCCCCGCAAGGCCCGGCACCGACAGCCACGAGCGGATGCAGGAGAGCGTAGCCTTGCTCAAGATGCTGGCGCTGGGCAACCGGCAGATCGAAGCCGGCCAGGTGCAGCCCGCCGGCAGGGTCGTTGCGCAGCTTCGGACCGGCGATATCGATCGGACGCCCTGATTTGCATATAACCCGCGATATCTGCCGACGATTTGCGGCAGTCCCACGGCTGGGCTTATGCTTGAACGATGCCTGAACTGAATCGTCGGCAGACAGACACGGCTGCCGACATTTCGATGCCGCCCTCGCGACCCGCCGCCGCCAGCCTGCGAAACCTCGGCGAGCTGACCTTCTTCCGGGCGCGCGACGCCGTCGACCGGGGTGTCGACTCCCGGGCCCTGCGCCGGCTCGTCGTCGAAGGCGCGGTCGAGCGGCTCGGCCGCGGTCTCTACCGGCGCGCCGACGCCGAGATCACCGAGCACCACACCCATGGCGCCGTGTCCGCTCGCGTGCCGGGCGCGATAATCTGCCTGCTCACCGCGCTGAACATATACGAGATCGGCACCCAGCTTCCGGCGCAAGTCTGGATCGCCATCCCGCACAAGGCGCGCGCGCCCCGCGTGCCGTCCCTGCCGATCCGCATCGTCCGCTTCTCCGGGGCGGCGCTGCGGTATGGCGTCGAGGACGCCGATTTCGAGGGCGTTCCCGGCCGAATCACCAGCCCCGCCCGCACAATCGTGGACTGTTTCCGCCTGCGGCGCCTCGTGGGCCTCGATGTCGCTCTCGAGGCGATCCGCGATGCCCTCGTCGACCGCAAGACGACTCCTTCCGAGATTCTGCGCGCCGCGGAGGTCTGCCGCGCTCGATCGCTGGTCTACCCCGTCCTCGACACCCTGCTGGCATGACCCCGAAACGCCCGCCCCGCGACGTGTCCGCCTCGGTGCGCGCCCGCCTTCGCAATCTGGCCCGGCGGCAGGAGGTCGATTTCACTCTCCTGCTCGGGCGCTACGCGGCCGAACGGTTCCTGTACCGCCTCTCGGCGTCCGACGAGATGCACCGCTTCACCCTCAAGGGCGCCGCGCTCTTCCGCGTGTGGGCGGAGGAGGAAATGCGGCCGACCCGCGACGTGGACTTCCTCGCCGCCGCCCATCACACCCTGATCCGCGGCGCCATCGAAGCCATCTGCGCCGTGCCCTGCCCCGACGACGGCGTTCTCTTCGACGCCGGCGCACTCCGCATCGACGCCATCCGGGTCGACCAGGCCGACGGCGGCCTGCGGGCGCGGCTCCCCGGCGCACTCGGCAACATCCGCCTGTCGCTGCAGATGGACATCGGGTTCGGCGACGTCATCACGCCCGCCCGCGAGCTGCGCGACTATCCCACCCTGCTCGACCTGCCCGCCCCGCGCCTGTGGACCTACCCGCGCGAAGCCATGGTCGCCGAGAAGTTCCACGCGATGGTGAGCCGCGGCGAGACCAACTCGCGGGTCAAGGACCTGTGGGACATCGCGTGCGTCGCTCGCCGCTTCGCGTTCGACGGCGAGACGCGGCGCAGCGCGATCATCGAGACGTTCCGCCGACGCGGGACACCGTTCACCGACCGCCGGCCGGTGGCGTTGCTCCCCGGCTACTACGAGGACCCCGCCCGTCGAGAGCGCTGGCGCGTGCTCCACCGACAAATCCCGACCGGCGTCGACGGCCCGACCCTGCTGGTGAACGTGGGTATCGAGCTGCGCCGCTTCCTGGGGCCGGTCTGCGACAGCCTGATTGCGGAGAGTCGGTTCACTCAGGCTTGGCGCGCCGGCGGGCCGTGGCGGGCGGGTGTTCAAGCTTTCACGGGAGGCGGAGGCGATGACTGAGGCGACCGACCGGGTCGGGGAGCAGCGACCGCGGCGCTTCCCGCCATACCCTGACTACAAGGAGTCCGGCGTCCAGTGGCTGGGTGAGGTCCCGGCGTCTTGGGATATCGCTCCGGTGTATGCGCGCTACGAAGTAGCACTTGGCAAGATGCTCGATGCGAAGCGAGTCACCGGTGAATCGTCTGGCAAATACCTGCGCAACGTCGATGTCCAATGGGATGCCGTGAACATCAATGGCCTCCCGGAGATGGACTTTCCGCCATCCGACCGCAATCGCTATCTGCTTCGACGGGGAGACCTTCTCGTTTGTGAGGGTGGTGAGGTCGGCAGGACCGCAATCTGGGGTGGTGAGCTCGGTGAGTGCTTCTACCAGAAGGCAATTCATCGTGTGAGGCCTTGGTCGGCGTGCGACGTACCGAGGTTCTTCTACTTCCTCATGTACGCAATGGCGAAGCGAGGTGTCTTCACGGCCGGGGGAAACCCGAACACCATTGACCACCTCACGGCGGTCCAGTTGCGGCGCTATCGTGTGCCAATCCCAGCGGCCGGTGAGCAACGCGCCATTGTCGCCTTCCTCGACCGCGAGACGGCGAAGATCGATGCGCTGGTGGCGAGCAAGGAGCGGTTGATCGAGCTGCTTCAGGAGAAACGCACGGCCCTCATCACCCGCGCCGTCACCCGGGGCCTCGACCCGAACGTTCCCATGAAGGACTCCGGCGTCGAGTGGCTGGGCCAGATCCCGGCGCATTGGGAAGTCATCCCCTTTGGCCGACTGATCGCTCGCATTGAGCAGGGTTGGAGCCCAGTGGCAGAAGATCGCTCAGCGGCCGAGGATGAGTGGGGGTCATTAAGCTCAGCGCGGTAAACAAGGGGGACTTTCGTCAGGATGAGCACAAGACTCTTCCTTCAGGTGTGCGCGCCGATGCGCGGTACGAGATTGGAGACGCGTTGTCGGTGCCGTGCGCGGTCGAAAAGGTCGAGAAGCTGACTTTCTCTTGACGCGCTCGAATACTCCCGACCTCGTTGGAGACGTATGCGTTGTCGGTGCCGTGCGCGGTCGACTCATGTTCTGCGATCTTGTATACCGACTGGACTTGGTTCGCGAAAAGGTACAACGCAATTTCCTCGCGTACTGGTTCCTAAGTCGAGTTGGACGTCACCAGATCCAAGTCGAGGCTCGCGGTTCGAGCCAGTCAATGGTAAAGGTATCGCAAGGAGTCATCCGGGCATGGACCGTAGTGATGCCTTCACTGGATGAGCAGCGAGTGGTCTCCGGCTTCCTCGATCGGAAGACAGCCGGCATCGATGCGCTCATCGCCAAGACACACGAGGCCATCGATCGGCTCAGAGAGTTCCGCACCGCCCTGATCTCTTCGGCGGTAACCGGCAAGATCGACGTGCAGGAGGTGCGGGAGGCAGTACCCTGATGAGCTCCGGGGCTTCACGAAGACGCGACGATCAGGTCCGAGCTCCCGTGGATCTGGGGGCGGCAGAGCTGTGACGGCTGTGACACCGATGTGACACCGGCTGTAGTGCCGAACGATGACTCCCGTGGATCTGGGGGCGGCAGAGCTGTGACAGGCTGTGACACCGAGCTGTGACACCGGCTGTAGTGCCGAACGATGACTCGCCGATCTTCGGAATCTTCGACTCTCTCCAGAGGCGTTACACCGTGTTGAGCATCCGGCGCAGCTCCCGCTCGCCGTACGTCTTCACAAGTGCGTCTTCCGTACGAAAAAGCGTATAGGCGTTCACGTTCATCCGGTCCAGTCGTTGCAATACGTCGTCACGCTCGTGGCGCGGAAGCGTGAGCTTCCAGCAGATTTCACGGTCTATGGCGTTATCATAAGTACTGGAGTTGGTGCCTGGAGCGATTTCCTGCGGAAAATTGCGTAGCAGGTACTCGTGGGAAACATAACAGTAGGCCCCATCGCTGCCTTCGTCATGGCTATAATACATGGCCGTGGTGTACGCCGATTGTTGGTCATAGTGTCTGGTCTCTCCCTTGACCGGATTCGGCCAATAGCGTATTCCGGTTTCTTCTCCCGGTAATGCGCCTTTCCCGGCCACATAGTCCATGTATGGGTATTTCGCGGGTCGCATCACGTAGATCGCCACGCGAGGCTCATCGTCTTTGTGACCATTCCCGGCGCCTCTTCTTGCGACGGCGTCTCTGAAGGCGAAGTACGCTGCCACGTAGGGCGAAAGCGACCAGTCCAACAGGGGAGACGGGAACCCGTGGTGGCGGAGATAAACCGCGTATCGAAAGGACAGCCCTGACGCGTCGATCGGAAAGGGATCTTCACTTGTCGCGACGTCGCTAAAGTTCCTGTTTGTGTGCGTCTCTACGATGGCCTGGAGGTTCCGGGCGGCATCCGCGTACCCGGCAACGGGAACGCGGAGGGCGGGATGCGCTGGGGGGAATAGGGCGCGGCGATGTCGGTACAGTGTGCTTTCGAGGCTCCAGGTGCTGTCTCCATGGCCCCGGTACAGCACGTGCGAATCCAACAGCCGCTCTTGTTGGAGCCACCTCTCGAACGCCTGGAAGTCAGCGAGCGCTTTCTCGGCAATTCCTGTCATGATGGTGGGTGGCGGCCATGGGAGTGTCCGCAGGCGGGCGGTCATTCAGGCGGGAATGTAACCTCGGGCAGGGGCTTCGGCGCCCGACGGGGACCGCACGCCCCGGGAGTGTACAGAGGCCCGCAACCGTTCCCGCCAGAGGGTTAGCCGTTCGGCGAGGATCGCGGCGAGCGTCTTCTCGCCGGTCGCCAACACGGTGCGCCGCCGCACGTCTCGACAGAATTCCTCGGCTTCGGCATAGCTGACGGCGCCGAGCCGCCTCGCGATCGTGGCCGGCGTCCAGCCCAACGGTTCATCGAGCGATTCGGCGAATCGGGCGAAGTAGGCGATCAGGTCCTTGCGCGTCGGGGGGTCGAGAGCGAGACGCACCTGAAAGCGCCGCCAGGCCGCCCGGTCGAGGAGTTCGGCGTGGTTCGTGGCGGCGAGCACCACGGTGTAGCTCGGCAGGTCGTCGACCTGCATGAGCAGGGAGGACACGACGCGCTTGATCTCGCCGGTCTCGTGAACGTCGCCGCGCTCCTTGCCCACGGCGTCGAACTCGTCGAAGAACAGCACGCACGGCGTCGTGCGGGCGTAGTCGAACACGCGCTTGAGGCGCGACGTCGTCTCGCCGAGGAAGCTGCCGATGAGCGCCTCGTACCGCACGACGAAGAACGGCGCCGACAACGCCTCGGCGATCGCTTCGGCCAACGAGGTCTTGCCGTTTCCCGGCGGCCCGACGAGCAGTACGCGATGCCGCGGTTCGAGCGAATGGGTGCGCAGGACCGAGGCCCGGTGCTGTTCCTCGATCAGCTCCGCGCAGGCGCGGCGAGCGACGTCGGTCAGGACCAGATCGGCGAGCTTCTTCCGCGGCGTCAGCTCCGCGAGGAACTGCCGGTGCGGCCAGGTGCGGCCGCTGGTCGGGGCTGAGGAACGCGGCGGCGGAATCGGCGCCGTTTACCCGCATAGCGTCGGTCAGCCGGTCCGCCAGGACGTTGTGGCGCTTCACCCGCTCTTCGGCGATGATCGCCTCGGCGGCGGAACGCGCCCGCGCCGTGTTGCCGCTCGATCCGGCCTTGACGAGCGAAACGAGGAGGTCGCTCCGCGCCATTGCTGCTCCGCAGTCCGTGGGCCGTCGCCCGCGCCGTCACGTCTCGGGTCGGCACCGACAGCCGGGACAGCCCAGTGTACCGCGAATCGCGGCCAACGGCCCCAGCCAGCCCGGCCAGACACCCAGTCGCGTCACGGCCGATATAGGTGGTAGCATATATGTTCGATATGCCTCCGGTAACCATCTATCTGCCGGGCGACCTGATTGATGCCGCGCGCAAGGAGGCGCGCGGCCGGAACCGCAGCCTGTCGGCGTGGATCGGCGGGCTGGTACAGGACGCCGTCACGACCGACTGGCCGCAGAGCTTCGTCGATCTCCTGCGCCAGGGCGGCGGCGACCTGGTCGAACCCGACGATCCGCCGCCCGAGGACATCGAGCCGCTTCGATGATGCGGCTCCTCGACACCAGCATCTGCATCCCGTTGATCAACGGGGCGGATGCGCAGATGGCGCAGCGCCTGCTCGCCCACCCGCCTGGTTCGGTCGTTCTCTGCAGCGTGGTCAGGGCCGAGCTCTGCTTCGGGGCGCACAACTCCGTTCGGGCAGCGGAGAACCTGCAGCGCGTCGACACCTTCTGCCGCGCGTTCAAGTCGTTGCCTTTCGATGATGCGGCGGCCGAACGCTACGGCGTCATCCGGGCTCAGCTTCGGCGGGAAGGACGCCCGATAGGCGCAAACGATCTGATGATTGCCTCTATCGCGCTGTCGGGCGGGTTGACTCTGGTGACGCGGAATCGGGGTGAATTCGCGCGCGTTCCGGGCCTCGACATCGAAGTCTGGTGAGGAGACGACGCGCTTGACAGGTCGGCGGACACGACCGCGCGTCAGCGTCCCATGACTCCTGACATCTCCGAACGCGCCTTCGAGGCCGCCATCGAATGCGTGCTGCTGCGCGGTGGCCCCGATGCGTGCCCGGGCGACGTGGCGGCGGTGCGAGAATCCCCGCCCACGTTCGGCGACGAGCCCGCCCCGGGCGGCTACCACCGGCGGCGGCCGGAGGACTACGACCGTGCGCTCAGCCTGGTCCCGACCGACGTCGTCGACTTTCTCCTCGCCACCCAGCCCAAGGAGTGGCGGAAGCTCGAACAGCACCACGGCGCCGACGTCAAGCCGCGCTTCCTCGCCCGGCTCTCGCGCGAGATCGCCCGCCGCGGCGCCCTCGACGTGCTGCGCAACGGCATCAAGGACTCCGGCTGCAAGTTCCGGCTCGCGTACTTCCGCCCAGCGAGCGGCCTCAACGAAGAGCTGCAGCGCCTGCACGCGGCCAACCTCTTCGCGGTGGTGCGCCAGCTCCGGTTCAGCGAGCAGGACGAGCAGAGCCTCGACCTCGCCCTCTTCCTGAACGGCATCCCCATCTTCACCGCCGAGCTCAAGAACCCCCTAAACGGCCAGGACGTCCGGGACGCCATCCGCCAGTACCGCGAGGACCGAGACCCCCGCGAGCCGCTCTTCGGCTACGCCCGCTGCCTCGCCCACTTCGCCGTCGACCCCGAGCAGGTGTTCGTGACCACCTGCCTCGCCGGCCCGAAGACCCGCTTCCTGCCGTTCAACCGGGGGCGCTTCGGCGGCGCGGGGAACCCCCCGGTCCCGCCCACCCGGGCCGGCTTCCCCACCGACTACCTGTGGGAGGAGGTCTGGGCGCGCGACAGCGTCCTCGACCTCGTCCGCCAGTTCATCCACGAGGTCGAGGCCGAGGACGACCGCGGGCGGAAGACCGGCGCGCGCTTCCTCATCTTCCCGCCGCTACCAGCAGCTCGACTGCGTGCGCCGGCTCGTGCGCCACGCGCGCGACCACGGCGCCGGCGAGCGCTACCTCGTCCAGCACTCGGCCGGCAGCGGCAAGAGCTTCACCATCGCGTGGCTCGCCCACCGGCTCTCGGTGCTGCACGACCGCGACGACCGGCGCGTCTTCGACTCGGTCGTGGTGGTGACCGACCGGCGCGTCCTCGACCGCCAGCTCCAGCGCAGCATCCGGCAGTTCGAGCAGACCCTCGGGGTGGTGGAGAACATCGACCACACCTCGCGCCAGCTCCGCGAGGCCCTCGAGGCGGGGCGGACCATCATCGTCACCACCCTGCAGAAGTTCCCGGTCATCGCCGAGCAGATCGGCGAGCTGCCCGGCCAGCGCTTCGCGGTGATCGTGGACGAGGCGCACTCGTCGCAGTCGGGCGAGAGCACGAAGAGCCTCAAGGCGGTGCTCGCGGCCGGGAGCCTGGAGCAGGCCGAGCAGGAGGAGGCCGGCGCCCAGACCCCGGAAGAGGAGCTCGACGACCGGGTCCACGACGAGATCCGCAGCCGCGGGCGCCTCCCCAACCTCTCGACGTTCGCGTTCACCGCGACCCCGAAGCCCAAGACCCTGGAGCTCTTCGGGCGGAAGCGGGACGACGGGAAGTTCGAGCCCTTCCACCGCTACAGCATGCGCCAAGCCATCGAGGAGCGGTTCATCCTCGACGTGCTCGGGAGCTACGCGACGTACAAGGCCTACTGGCGCCTGTTGAAGACGATCGAGGACGACCCGCGCTACGACAGGGGCAAGGCCGAGTACCTGCTCAAGTCGTTCGTCGAGCTGCACCCGCACGCCATCCGCGAGAAGGTCGCCATCTGCGTCGAGCACTTCGCCGCGCAGGTCGCGGGCGCCATCGACGGGCGGGCCAAGGCGATGGTCGTGACGCGCTCGCGCCTGCACGCGGTGCGCACCAGGCTCGCCCTCGACGCCTACCTCGCCGAGAAGGGCCACCCGTGGAAGGCGCTCGTCGCCTTCTCCGGCACCGTGAAGGACGGCGTCGAGGCCTACACCGAGTCGGGCATGAACTCGGCCGGGCAGGACCGGGTCATCGGCGAGCGACAGACGGCGGCCGAGTTCGAGAAGCCCGAGTACCGCTTCCTGGTGGTCGCGAGCAAGTTCCAGACCGGCTTCGACCAGCCGCTGCTGCACACCATGTACGTGGACAAGAAGCTCGGCGGCGTGAACGCCGTCCAGACGCTGTCGCGCCTGAACCGCACCCACCCCGGCAAGCAGGGCGTGATGGTGCTCGACTTCGCCAACGAGGCCGAGGAGATCCGGAAGGCCTTCGAGCCCTACTACGGGACCACCCTGCTCTCGGAGGCGACCGACCCCAACCTGCTCTACGAGGTCCAGGACCGGCTGCTCGGCTTCGGCGTGTTCGCGGCGGGCGACGTCGACGCCTTTGCGCGGGTGTGCTTCGACCCCAGGGCGACGCAGGACAAGCTCTACGCCGCGCTCGAGCCCCCGCGCCAGCGCTTCGGCGCCCTCGCCATCGACGAGGGGCAGGACTTCCGCGGCCAGCTCCGCGAGTACGTGCGCCTTTACGCTTTCCTCTCCCAGGTGCTGACGTTCGCCGACCCCGACCTCGAGAAGCTCAACGTCTTCGCCCGGCACCTGCGGCGCCTGCTGCCGGCCGACAGGGACGAGCTGCCGCGCGAGGTCCAGCAGAACATCGACATGGAGTCGTTCCGCATCCAGCAGACGAGCCGCGGCCGCATCGCGCTGGAACGGCAGGGCGGGGCCCTCGACCCGGCCGCCAGCAAGCCGCGCGGCGGCGCCGCGGGCGAGGAGCAGGAGCCGCTCTCGCGCATCATCGAGGCGCTGAACGAGCGCTTCGGCCTGAAGCTCGGCCCGGAGCACCGCGTCACGCTCGAGCAAATACGCTCGGCCCTAGACGGCGACGCCGGCCTCGACGCCAGCGCCCGGGTGAACACCCGCGAGAACGTGCGGCTGACCTTCGACCCCAAGGTCGAGGACAAGATTCAGGAGATCGTCGAGACCAACTTCGGCCTCTACAAGCGCATCACCGACGACCCCGACTTCGGCCGGGCCCTCAAGAACCACCTGTTCGACGACTACATCCGCCGGCACCGCCGCGTCGAGGAGCTGCTCAAGCTCCAGGAGTCGAAGACCCTCGAGTTCAAGTCGAGCCTGCGCTGGAACCTCGCGGAGGACCGCAAGGACGACCGGCACGTCACCCACGCCGCCCTCAAGACCATCGCCGCGTTCCTCAACACCGAGGGCGGCGACCTCCTGATCGGGGTCGCCGACGACCGCACGGTGCTCGGCATCGACCACGACCGCCTGGAGAACGACGACAAGTTCATGCGCCACCTCGCCCAGGCCGCCCGCAACGGCCTCGGCGACCGCGCCGGCACGTGCATCGACCCGAAGACGCAGATCGTGGAGGGGAAGACCGTCTGCCTCGTGAGCTGCCAGCGGAGCCCGGAGCCGGTGTACCTGCGCTGGAAGGGTCTGGAGAAGGCGGCCGAGGGCGACTTCTACGTGCGGAGCGGACCCGGCACGGTGCGGCTCGACGGGGCCGACGTCGCCGGGTACGTCGCCACCCGTTTTGACTCCCGATGATGATGACCAAGGGCCAGCCGGCGCCGCGGAGCTGAACCTCGACACGAGAAGCTCACTCCGGCACGTCGGTGCGCACGTGCACGGATGAGAACGCTTCGGCGAGTATCCGCTGCAGTGGTGGAGGCTGCACGATGAGGAAGGTGCAAGCCACGACCGTGAAGGCCTCGATGGCTTCCACCGGATTCCCGAACTCGACGCCGGGTTTAGCGACGTCCAAGATAGTACGAATCGGACCCAGCTCTTGGGCAGAAAGCCGAGCCGCAAGCGAATGACCCAACCGATTGCGAATTCGATTGAGCTGCAGAATGCCCGGCTTGACGAACGCGGCCGCCGTGGCCCTATTGGGAAGGAGCGTGACTTTCTGAGCGAATCGGAGTCGAGCATCGTCGGCGTTGTGGATTCCGAAGTGCGCAACAAGAAAGCGATCCAGGTAGTGTTCGACGACCAGGTGGCACTTGAGATCTCGCCCAAGCGTGTCGTGGTCTGATGAAATGAGACCGATGAAGATGCGGTTCTCGTGCTCGAACTGCTGCACAAGGGTCGTAAAATGCGGTCTCAGCTTCGCCACTACCTCTTCGATTCCCTCGATGTCTCGCATGTCAGATCAATGCCCTGTAAAGGTGTCGACACGGTAGGTAACTGGGCGCGGCCGCCCCGTGCGGGACCTCGGCGGCCGTTCGCGCCGTCCGGCCTTCCCGAGTTCGATCGACCCGAGCTCTGGCTCGAAGCTGTCCACCCCCACTTCGCGGGCGAGGTCATGGTCGGGCAGGCCTCCTGGAGATCGCCTTGTGACCCCGTGGCCCCGCCCGGTGCCAGGACTTGGCGGGCCCTAGCGGGGCCGTCAGGCATCGTCCAGGTGCAGCGACATCTGGATGTTCAACCAGTTGCCTTGCTGCACGACCGATTCCGCCCGCGCGGACAGGTGCTTGCCGGCGTCGATCAGCCGGGCGGGCATCTCGTTGCGCTGGCGGGGCACGTAGCCCAGCTTGTGTCCCTCGGGTCCGAGGACCTCGATGGCGAGCGCGTCGTAGCGGTTCCCGGGCTGCCGCCGAAGCGCAAGGCGCTGCCCGGGGCGCAAGCGGTCGGCCACGGCCTCGGCGTCGTAGTAGGCGGTTCCGGCGACGTGCATGCGAGCGAGCAGGATCTCGCGCGGTGCGGCGGCGCGCCCGCGGCGGGTGGCGAGGGTGCCCACGCCGAACAGGCACCCCAGTACACGAATGACGTCTCGACGACGCATGGTTGTTCTCCCCGACAGGGCTGATCGCGACCCGCTCAAGCTGACCATCGCTTGTTGACTTCCCCCGCCACCCTGTCGCCCGGTCGAGGTTCGCTTCCGCTGCCGACTTCGGCCATCTTCCGTCCGCGCTGACTCGTTGGCCGACGACGACCCCGGGGAAGGGTTTACAGAACAGAGAATACCCTGCCATGACGGGGGATCAAGATATTCGCGCTGCCGCTCGACACGGTGGGCGGCCTCGCCGCCCGGGCGCGCCGGTCGGGGCTGGCGCCCGTCCCCTTCGTCGTGGTGAACGCCGAGGACTGGGGTGAGCGCCAGCGGTTCACCATCGCCCACGAGATCGCCCACATCGTGCTCGACGTGTCCCGCGGTCTCGACGCGGAACGGGTCGCGCACCGCTTCGCCGGGGCGTTCCTCATGCCCGCCGAGGCGCTGCGGCTCGAGGTCGGCAACTACATGCGGGGCGCCCCTGCCGCCGCCGGCGGCCGCGGGGTGAGGCGTGTTCCCGACGGGTCGACTTGTCGGACTCGTCCCTGCTCATCGACCTCGAACGCGGCGCCGACGGCGCGGATTGCCCCGTGTACCGGTATCCGGTACACTCGACCATGATCCGAGGGTTTCGCCATCGCGGGCTGAGGCGCCTTTACCAGCGCGGAGATCCGAGCCGGGTGGGCGCCGGCTTGTCGGACCGTGTCGCGCTCGCCCTGGCCGATCTGGACGATGCTCGCCAGCCCTCGGACCTCGACCTGCCGGGCTACCGGCTTCACCCGCTGAAGGGCAATCTGAAGGGTCTCTGGAGCATCTCGGTTTCCGGGAACTGGCGGATCGTCTTTCGTTTCGACGATGGCGATGCGTACGATGTCGACCTGGTCGACCATCACTGAAGTGGGAGTCGGAAACATGGCGATGAGCAATCCCCCGCACCCCGGGCTCAGCATCCGGCGGAACTGCCTGGAACCGCTCGGTCTGAACGTGAGCGATGCGGCGAGGGTGCTCGGTGTGGCCCGTCACACCCTGTCGCGAGTTCTGAACGGCCACTCGGCCATTTCCCCGGAGATGGCCATTCGACTGGAGAAGGCGGGCTGGTCCAATGCCGAGTTCTGGTTGCGCCGGCAGACCACCTACGATCTCGTCCAGGCGCGCAAGCGTGAAGACCGAATCAACGTCGAGCGCTACGAACGACAGCCGAGCGTGTGAAGTGCCTGGTCGCAGTTCCTGCGCCGTCGGCCGCTCGCCGGCGCTCCAGCAGGGGCTGCGGGTCGCGGGGCGGCTGCCGGCGGGCGAGGGGGACCCGCTGACATGTCACCCACGCCGCCCTCAAGACCATCGCCGAGTTCCTCAACACCGAGGGCGGCGACAGAATGACGGGCTGACGGCCCGCCGCAGCCGTACCGCGGACTCAGCCGTCAACGTGCACCCCTGCGGCCGCCCCTGCGCCCCAGCGCGTTGACGTCCGCGCCACCCCAGGGTTGCAGTTCCTGCGCCGTCGGCCGCTCGCCGCCCGCTCGTTCCCCGTGCACGCGGGCCGTACCGCGTTGGCCCCGTTCTTGCTCCTGAAGCACAGCGTCGACCGGCTGCCGAATCCCGAGGTGCTCTCGCACCCCGGCGAGACACCGCACGCCCCGCAGGCCGCCGATCCGCATGACTCGGGATCGAGAGGGAGTGGAATGCACGACCCCGCCTACAAGCTGCTGTTCTCGCGCCCTCGGATGGTCCGCGACCTGCTCGACGGCTTCGCCGCCCGCGGCTGGAGCGGCGCCCTCGACTTCGATACCCTCGCCCCTCTGCCCGCCAGCTTCGTCAGCGAAGATCTCCAGCAGCGCCACGGCGATCTCGTGTGGCGCATTCGCTTCCGCGATGACCGCTGGCTCTATCTGGTCCTGCTCCTCGAGTTTCAGGCCACCGTCGACCCGGCGATGGCGCTGCGCATGCTGACCTACACGGCGCTGCTCTACCAGCGGCTGGACGCCGACGGCGTGCTGCGTGACCACCGGGCCCTGCCGCCGGTGCTGCCCGTCGTCCTCTACAACGGCCGCCGGCCGTGGACGGCGTCGGTCGAGATGGCGGACCTCGTGGCGGTGGGGAGCGACCTGCTGGCGCCGTACCAGCCGTCGCAGCGATACTATCTTCTGGACGGGGCGCGTGTGGCGGACGCGGACCTGCCGGCGGACAACCTGGTGTCGGCGCTCATCGAACTGGAGAAGACGCGCGACGCGGCGCGTCTGCGCGAGGCGCTGCAGGCGCTGGGCGACCTTCTGCGGGCGCAGGGGGACGACCACTTGACCCAGGCGTTCGTGACGTGGCTGCACCAGGGGCTGCGGTTCGCGGGCCCGCTGCCGTCGGGCGAGGGGGACCCGCTGGCACAGTTGCAGGAGACGCAGACGATGCTGGAAGAGAACGTGCGGGAGTGGACCCGTGAATGGCTCGAGCGGGGCATCGAGCAGGGCCGGCGCGAAGAGCGGGCGCTGCTCTGCCGTCAGGCGGCGCGGAAGTTCGATGCCGGGGCCGCCGAGGGGCTGACCGCCGCACTCGCCGGCGTCACCGACCCTGATCGCCTCGCGCGGGTTGGCGACTGGATCATCGAGTGCGCCACGGGGTCAGAGCTGCTCGCCCGCGTCCGCGGCGACAACGGATCGGGTGGTTGAGTCCCGCGGTCTCGACGCGGAACGGGTCGCGCACCGCTTCGCCGGGGCGTTCCTCATGCCCGCCGAGGCGCTGCGGCTCGAGGTCGGCAACTACATGCGGGGCGCCCCTGCCGCCGTCGGCGGCCGCGGGGTGAGGCGTGTTCCCGACGGGTCGACTTGTCGGACTCGTCCCTGCTCATCGACGTCGAACGCGGCGCCGACGGCGCGGATTGCCCCGTGTACCGGTATCCGGCACACTCGATCATGATCCGAGGGTTTCGCCATCGCGGGCTGAGGCGCCTTTACCAGCGCGGAGATCCGAGCCGGGTGGGCGCCGGCTTGGCGGACCGTGTCGCGCTCGCCCTGGCCGACCTGGACGATGCTCGCAAGCCCTTGGACCTCGACCTGCCGGGCTACCGGCTTCACCCGCTGAAGGGCAATCTGAAGGGTCTCTGGAGCATCTCGGTCTCCGGGAACTGGCGGACGTCTTCCGCTTCGACGATGGCGAGGCGTACGATGTGTCGACTTGGTCGACCATCACTGAAGTGGGAGGCGGCAACATGGCGATGAGCAATCCCCCGCACCCCGGGCTCAGCATCCGGCGGAACTGCCTGGAACCGCTGGGTCTGAACGTGACCGATGCGGCGAGGGTGCTCGGTGTGGCCCGTCACACCCTGTCGCGAGTTGTGAGCGGCCACTCGACCATTTCCCCGGAGATGGCCATACGGCTGGAGAAGGCGGGCTGGTCCAATGCCGAGTTCTGGCTGCGCCGACAGACCACCTACGATCTCGTCCAGGCGCGCAAGCGTGAAGACCGAATCAACGTCGAGCGCTACGAACGACAGCCGAGCGTGTGAAGTGCCTGGTCGCAGTTCCTGCGCCGTCGGCCGCTCGCTGGCGCTCCAGCAGGGGCTGCGGGTCGCGGGGCGGCTGCCGGCGGGCGAGGGGGACCCGCTGACACGTCACCCACGCCGCCCTCAAGACCATCGCCGCGTTCCTCAACACCGAGGGCGGCGACAGATGACGGACTGACGGCCCGCCGCAGCCGTACCGCGGACTCAGCCGTCAACGTGCACCCCCTGCGGCCGCCCCTGCGCCCCAGCGCGTTGACGTCCGCGCGACCCCAGGGTTGCAGTTCCTGCGCCGTCGGCCGCTCGCCGCCCGCTCGTTCCCCGTGCGCGCGGGCCGTCCCGTGTTGGCCCCGTTCTTGCTCCTGAAGCACCGCGTCGACCGGCTGCCGAACCCCGGGGCGCTCTCGCAACCCCGGCGAGAGCGCCGTACGCCCCGCAGGCCGCCGGTGCGCATGGCTCGCGATCAAGAGGGAGCGGAATGCACGACCCTGCCTACAAGCTGCTGTTCTCGCGCCCTCGGATGGTCCGCGACCTGCTCGACGGCTTCGCCGCCCGCGGCTGGAGCGGCGCCCTCGACTTCGATACCCTGGACCCCCTGCCCGCCAGCTTCGTCAGCGAAGACCTCCAGCAGCGCCACGGCGATCTCGTGTGGCGCATTCGCTTCCGCGACGACCGCTGGCTCTATCTGGTCCTGCTCCTCGAGTTTCAGGCCACCGTCGACCCGGCGATGGCGCTGCGCATGCTGACCTACACCGCGCTGCTCTACCAGCGGCTGGACGCGGACGGCGTGCTGCGTGACCGCCGGGCCCTGCCGCCGGTGCTGCCCGTCGTCCTCTACAACGGCCGCCGGCCGTGGACGGCGTCGGTCGAGATGGCGGACCTCGTGGCGGTGGGGAGCGAGCTGCTGGCGCCGTACCAGCCGTCGCAGCGATACTATCTTCTGGACGGGGCGCGGGTGGCGGACGCGGACCTGCCGGCGGAAAACCTGGTGTCGGCGCTCATCGATCTCGAGAAGACGCGCGACGCGGCGGGTCTGCGCGAGGCGCTGCAGGCGCTGGGGAACCTTCTTCAGGCGCAGGGGGACGACCACTTGACGCAGGCGTTCGTGACATGGCTCCACCAGGGGCTGCGGCTCGCGGGTTCGCTGCCGGCGGGCGAGGGGGACCCGCTGGCACAGTTGCAGGAGACGCAGACGATGCTGGAAGAGAACGTGCGGGAATGGACCCGTGAATGGCTCGAGCGGGGTATCGAGCAGGGCCGGCGCGAAGAGCGGGCGCTGCTCTGCCGTCTGGCGGCGCGGAAGTTCGATGCCGGGGTCGCCGAGGGGCTGACCGCCGCACTCGCCGGCGTCACCGACCCTGATCGCCTCGCGCGGGTTGGCGACTGGATCATCGAGTGCGCCACGGGGTCAGAGCTGCTCGCCCGCGTCCGCGGCGACAACGGATCGGGTGGTTGAGGCGAAGGCGCTGGGGCCGGCCCTCGAAGAAGCGGATGCGGTCCTCCAGCATTGCCGCGTGGGCAGGATCCGCCCTGTCGTAGCGCGCGGGTCGGTGCCGGCGAGCACTGCGCCGCCGCCGGCGACGGACCGTCACCGTCTGCGCCGTCGACCAGGTCGAGGTCGTGAACTTTCGCTACGGCACGCTCGTGCCGTCAGGGGTCGCGACGGTCGGGACCGTCGTAGAGCCAGGGGCGGAGACGCCGATCGCGCTCCCTCATCGCCTCGGCGCTGTCGCGATGGTCGAGCCGTTCGTTCAGCGTCGTGTCCACCCCCTGAAGCAGGCTCATGCGCCGTCTCGAGTCGATCTCGAAGGGGATGGGCGGCATGCCGGGACGCTCGATCACCTGCCTCGCGAGGTCGGCCGTCACCTCGATCTCGGGATTCTCCCTGACGCGATCAGCGAGCCGGGCTACCACCGGCTCGTCCAGGGTCACCGGGAGGAGGCCGAAGTCGAAGCAGTCGTCATGGAACACGGGACCGAAGCTCGGCGCGATGATCACGCGCATGCCGCACTGCAGGAGCCGGATGACCGCGAACGCCTGCTGGCTGCCCTGGCCGAAGTTCCGTCCCGCGATCAGGATCGAGGCGTCGCGATACGGCGCCTGGTTGAGGACGAAGTCCGGGTTTTCGGCGCCGTCGGGTCGGTACCGGAAGCCGTGGAAGGCGTGCTGGCCGGTCCAGGACCCGTCGTGGGGGTGGCCCTCGAGACGCACGTCGCCCGGGTTCAGGTGGACGGCGTGCAGATCCTCGAGATCGGCCCCGACGGGGGCGATGAGCTCGCTCTCGAGATCGGGCTGCCGGAAGGGCGCCGCGATACCGGTATGGCGCACGAACCGGGGCGCGGGTCGCTGCCGGAAGGGCGCCGCGATACCGGTATGGCGCACGAACCGGGGCATGGGTGGAAGCACGGCAGAGTGCCTCAGCGCTGTGGGTCGCCCGGCCGGTAGATCCAGGGGCGCTCCTGCTCGTCGCGTTCCCGCATGGCCCGGGCCGCCGGGAGGTGAGGCTCGATCTCCTCGAGGTCGTGCAGGCCGTTCAGCAGCTTGCTCCGCACTCGGGGGTCGGTCTCGAACGGGATCGGGTCGCGTCCCGGCATCTCGATCAGCTGCCGCTCCAGATCCACGTTCATCCTGACGCCGTGGTGCGACTCGACCCACTCCACGATCTCGTTCAGCGTCTCCCGGGGCAGCTCGATCGTCAGCACGCCGTACTGCACCGCGTTGGTCAGGAAGATCGGCCCGAAGCTCTCCCCGATGTAGACCCTGACGCCCCAGGCCGCGAGCGGCCGGGTGACCCCGGTGACCCGCGAGCTGCCGGTGGCGTAGTTCTTGCCGACGATCATGATCGAGGCGGTCCGGTACGCTTCCTGATTGAAGACGAAGTCCCGCTTCGGCGATCCGTCCGCGTTGTAGCGGATGTTCGCGAACGCCGTGGCGCGGGGCGTGTCCAGCCCCTCGGTCAGGTTGGTCAGGGCCGGAGCGATCACGTCGGTGCTCACGTTGTCGAACATGAAGGGCGCCGCCAGGCCCTCGTGCCCGTCGAAGGTCTGCCCGCCTCGCTGGATCTCCTGTCCCATGCTTCGAGCCCTCTCTACAGGAAGGTGCGCACGTCCTACAGGTCCTACAGGAAGGTGCGCACGTCGGCGACGTTGCCGGCGATGGCCGAGGCGGCGACCGTGGTCGTGCTCGCCAGAATGGTGTTCGTGTCCCGTCCCTGCCGGCCGATGTAGTTGCGGTTCGAGTTCGAGATGCACCGACGCCCCGGCTCGACATAGTCGCCATTCGGCCCGTAACACTTCGAGCATCCGGACTCACGCCACTCGAATCCCGCATCCTTGAAGATGCGGTCCAGGCCCTCCGCCTCGGCCTGGGCCTTGACCGCGTTCGATCCCGGAACGACCCAGGCCGAGCTGATGGTGGAGGCGACCCGGCGTCCCTCGACGATGGCCGCCGCCGCGCGCAGGTCGCTGATGCGGCTCTCGACACACGACCCGATGAACACCTCGTCGACCGGCGTTCCCAGAATCGGCTCGCCCGGCGTGAGACGGCTGTACTCGATCGCCTGCCGGTAGGTCTCCCGCTTGCTCGCAGGCGCCTGGTCGGGATCCGGAATCCGTTCGCTGATGCCGATCGCATGCTCCGGGTTGATGCCCCAGGTGACCTGCGGCTCCACCCCGGTCATGTCGATCGTCTCCTCGCGGTCGAACACCGCGTCGTCGTCGGTCGGGAGCGTGCGCCAGAACGCGACCGCCTGGTCCCAGTAGCGTTCCGAGGGGGCGAACTCCCGGCCCGCGAGGTACTCGAAGGTGGTGTCGTCGGGACTGACCATGCCCGTCGGCGAGGCCATCTCCACCGCGAGATTGCAGACGGAGAAGCGGGCCTCCTGCGACAGCGCCCGCACGACCGGACCCGCATACTCCACCGCATAGCCGGTGCCCGAGTCCGTGCCGAGCCGGGCAATGATGCGGAGGATGACGTCCTTCGCCCGGACCCCCGGACCGAGGGTGCCCACGATGGTCACGCGCATGGTCCGGGGACGGCGCCGGATGACCGTGCCGGTACGCAGGATGTTGTCCGAGCTCTCGCCGCCCCACGAGATCAGACCCATCGCGCCGTGTGTGCACGTGTGGCTGTCGCCCGCACAGAGCACCATGCCGGGCTGGCTCAGCCCGGTCTCGGGGCCGACGATGTGCATGATGCCGTATCGCGGATCGAACTGGCCGAAGGCCTTGGTGAAGCCCAGCTCCCGCATCTCGTCGGCGAGGTCCTCATACGGCTGCCAGCCCGATCCCAGCGAAGGGTCGTCATACCGGTCCGGTGAGGTGGAGACCGTGTGGTCCGGCACGCTGTAGAAGATCTCCGGATTCCGGAGCTCGACACCGTCCCGGACCAGTCGCATGACCTGGGTGGGACTGCCGCCGATGCAGCGGTCCACCTGGAGCAGGTCGGTCTCGCCGCCGACGTTCGCGACGACGTGCGCGTCCCAGATCTTGTCGAACATGGTCCCGCCACGACCCTGCGACTGGAATCGCGCGAACAGCGACCTGGGGTAGGCCGATACGAGCAGGCCGGCGCCGACCGTCGTCCGGATGAAGTCGCGTCTCTTCATGCTGCCTCCTTGCGGGGCTCGAGAGGTGGCGGCTCGCGGCGTCAACGCGAGTCCGACAACGCCGATGATACCGGAATTCCCGTACCTCCCGATATCTCGCCGGAGCCTTCCGGAAGCCGGTCGCGAGCAGCGGCCCGCGGCGACGTCGAGGACCGACGTCCTCTCGACGTCTCGGTCACGCAGGAGCCCCCAGCCCTCGGTCTGGCAGCTGCCCGCGGCGGCGTCGAGGACCGGCCGCCGTCGCGGAGGCCGGCGACGTCCTCACGTGTCCATCGCGCACGACAGCGGCGGCGCGGCAGGGCCGCGATGCCGGAAACCGGCATGCGTCCCGGGGTTGTTCCCGCCGTTCCCGCGGTATAACATCGCCGGCAATCGACGGCGCAGAACCTGGGGCACGTACCCCGAGCCAAGGAGTGCAGCGTGAGCCTGTCAATCAACCGGCGCGGCTGGATGTGGATTCCGCTCGTGTCGCTAATGTGCGTTCCCGGCGTGCCGGGGGCCGCGGCCGCCCAGGAGGGTTCGGCGCCCGACCCGTCGTCGCAATGGGTCATGCCGAACGCCAACTACGCGGGCTGGAACTACAGCCCGCTGGATCAGATCAACGTCGACAACGTCGAGCAGCTGACGATGGCGTGGACGATGCAGCTCGGCGTCCACGATTCGTACGAGGCCTCGCCGCTGGTGCTCGGCGACACGATGTACATCGTCACCCCGGAGCCGAACTACGTCTACGCGCTCGACCTCGCCCGGGACGGCGTCATCAAGTGGGAGTTCCGGCCCGAGATCCCCGACTCGGAGCTGACACGGAGGAGCGCCTGCTGCGGCGCGCAGACCCGCGGCCTGGGCTACGACGACGGCCGGATCTTCTTCGCCACCCTCGACGGACAGGTGTTCGCGCTCGACGCGGAGACCGGAGAGCAGATCTGGCAGGCCGAGAACGCGACCGTCGCGATGGGGGAAACGGTCCCCGGCATGCCGCTGGTGGTCGGCGACAAGGTCATCGTGGGCGTGGCCGGCGGCGAGCGCGGCGTCCGCGGTCACGTCACCGCCTACAACATCGACGACGGCCGGTTCCGGTGGCGGTACTACAGCATGGGGCCGAACAACGAGGTGGGCATCGGGTCTCGATTCGCCCCCTTCTATCCCGACGACCGAATCGCCAACCCGGCCCTCGACACCTGGTCCGGCGACTCGTGGCGGCGCGGCGGCGGCGCCGTCTGGGGCTGGTTCACGTACGACGCCGAGCTCAATCTCTTCTACTACGGCACGAGCAACTGCGCCCCCTGGAACCCGGACTACCGCCGGGAGTGGGGCGTCGTCGAGCTGGACGAGGACGGGGGCCTCACCGGCTACCGGAACAACTACTGCGCGTCGATCCTGGCCCGCGACGCCGACAGCGGAGACCTGATCTGGGCCTACAACATGACCCCTCAGGATCAGTGGGACCTCGACGAGCCCAACGTGAACCTCCTCGTCGACCTCGAGATCGACGGCGAGGCGCGCAAGGCGCTGGTCCGCCCGGCGAGGAACGGCTACTTCTACGTGTTCGATCGCGCGACGGGCGAGATGCTCCTCGAGCCCTGGATGTTCGTCTACAACGACATCTTCGACGGCATCAACATGGAGACCGGCCGTCCGCGCTACGACGTGACGAAGATGATGTTCACCGACGTCGAGGATCGACAGCGGTACCTGCCCGACGCCGAGAACGTCGCCATCGGCTGGTGTCCCGGCATCGCCGCCCGGAACTGGCAGAACGACGCGTTCTCCCCGCGCACCGGACTGGTGTACACCCCGACCTCGAACAGCTGCGATCGTCTGAGAATGGTCGAAGGCGAGTACGTGCCCGGGAACGACTACACGCTCCGTGAACGCGGCGGCAATGCTCCGGACCCGCCCAATGCGGAGGTCGTGAACGAGCTGCAGGCCAACGATCCGGTGGCGGGCGAGACGGTCTGGCGGGTTCAGTGGACGACCGCCAACAACGCGCCGGTCATGGCCACCGGCGGGGACCTGCTCTTCCAGGGCGGTCCCAACGAGGGCGTGGTGCGGGCGATCGATGCCCGGACCGGGGACATCGTCTGGACGTTCCGGACCGGCAGCAACTTCCGGAACTCGCCGATCACCTACATCGGACCGGACGGCCGGCAGTACGTCGCCATCATCGGCAGCCAGCGCCCGGGGAGCGTGCAGATCACGCCCGACGCCGAGCCGGACGCGGGCGACCGCTTCCGGCGGGCGGGCAGCGCCCTCTACGTGTTCGCGCTCCCTCCGGCTCGCAACTGAAGCCGAGGTCGCAGGCGCCACGCCAGGGCGCCTGCGACGCCGACCTCACACGTCGAGATCAAGCGAAGGAAAGGTGCGAAGACCGGCAGGTAGATCTGTTTTCCACTGTTGATTCACACCCTGCGCACATGTCATGCACAGGGTTTCCACTGCGCTTGCAGATCGACGCGACGCGCCTACGGCGGCCCGGACTTACCGCCTCGGCGCGGCGTCCGGGCCGCCGAACGTGATGCTGCCCAGGACGGTCATGCGGTATTCGTCGCGGCCCTGCCGGGGCAGGACATGGCGTTCGCCCGACACCTCCACACCCAGCGGTCCGAGCCGGTCGAGCAGGAGGCCCGCCTGCAGGCGCTGTCCGTACGGGGACCGGCCATAGAGCCCGAACGGGGTCAGCAGGCCGCCCGACGGGAGCTGCAGGCCGTAGTCGACCCGCGTATCGAGGGCCCCCTCGTCGCGCCCGGCCCCCGGCCCGCCGGGGGTCTGGCGGTGGAACAGCTGGTCCCGCCACAACGCGTCGCTGGCCGTCGCCGGGGCGCCCCAGCGCGGCGACAGCGAGAGCGTCAGGCCCGGTCGCCTGGCGCCTTCACCGACGCTGAGGGTGACGGCGGCGCCGTGCTCGCGGTAGCTTTCCGCCGCGTGCAGCCCCAGCAGCCGGCCCATGCCCTCGAGGCGGAACACGCCGCGGGCGACCCGCAGTCCGCCGGCCACCTCGAGGCCGGCGCCGGTCTGGCCCGACCCGCCGTCGTGCCTTGCGTGGACCTCGCCGAACGGCTCGACGCTCGTGCCGCCGGCGGTGCGCAGGAGGCGGCTCACGTCGACGCCGACGCGCAGCTGATGCACGTCGGCAGCCAGCGCGTCGATCAGCTCGCCGCCCTCGGCGGTCGCCAGCTGCGCCCACGAGACGTCTCCCCGCAGGGCCAGCTCGACCCCGGGGCCGACGGTGGCCAGCCGCCGGCGCACCTCGACCAGGCCGATGCGCATCCCGAGGCCGCTCTCTTCCAGCAGCCCGTACCGCGTCCGCTCGTTCTGCGCCGAGCCGCGGCCGCCGCCGGCCGTAGCCCATATCGACGTGCCGCCGTCCGACCACCGCAGATACGGCTGCAGCGACGTCAGCCGGGTCGTCAGGCGGCCCGTCGACGAACCGAAGCTCCAGTCGCCGCCGGCGTTGCTGCGCGTGACCGCGACGCCCGCGAGCCAGCGTTCGCCGAGCCGCGCGTCGACGCCCACGTAGGCCGTCTGCAGGGCGCCGCCGTAGCGCGACGCCGGCGACCGCGCGCCCTGGAACGCCTGCTGGTCGACCTGGCCCCATACCGTCCAGCGGCGCCCCGGCTCGGCACCATCGCCGGCCTCCTCGCCGAGCGCCAGCTGGAACTCGGTCTGGCCGCGGCCGTGGAACGGCGACAGGCCGGAGAAGGCGGACGCCGCGCCGGCGCCGCGCCGGCCCGGGCCCGCCGCCCCGAAGGGTGCGCCGCCCGCCCCGCCGAGCCCCGGGCCGGCGAGGCCGAACGCCCCCGCGCCGCCGTAACCAAACGCCTCCGCGCCGCCGTAACCGAACGCGCCCGTTCCGGCGAGGCCGAACGCCCCCGGGCCGCCGTAACCGAACCCCCCCGCGCCACCGGGGCCCAATCCCCCCAACGCCGCGCCGCCGGGGCCGAACCCCCCCGCGCCGCCGGGGCCGAACGCTCCTGCGCCACCGGGGCCGAACCCCCCCGCGCCACCGGGGCCCAATCCCCCCAACGCCGCGCCGCCGGGGCCGAACGCCCCCGCACCGGCGGGGCCGAACGCTCCCGCGCCGGCGCCCATCCCGGCCCAGCCGGCGCCCATCCCGCCCGCCAGGCCCGTGATCCAGCGCTCGGCCAGGGCCCGCCCGGCCGTGGCCGCGTCGTCGGTCCCCAGCGGCACGTGCATGCCCGCCACCGTGATCCGCGACTCCTCGCGGCCCGTCGCCGCCGCCCGCCGGCCGAGCGTCGCCCGCGCGCTCGCCAGGTGCCCGCGGCCCATCGCGGCCAGCGTGTCCTCCACGACGCCGCGCGCCTGCCGGTCGCTCGTCGTCACCAGGAACGCCTGCTCCACCGTCAACCCGCCGGGGTCCTGCGCCGTCGCCGTCACCGTCGCCGCACCCGGACGCCCCACCGTGAGCGTCAGCGTCGCCCCGGCGAGGCTCAGGGCCACCGCCGGGTCCGACGCGGCGGCCGTGTAGCCGAGCGCATCGCCGTCCCGGTCCTCGAAGTACGGGCTCAGGTCGAGCGACGCCGGCCCGTCTCCGGCCTCCAGCGTCTGGTCGGGGATGATGCCCAGGACCTCGGGCGGGTCGTTCACCGCCAGCACCGTCACGTCCACCGCCGCCCGGGCCGTCAGCCCCGACCCGTCGCCCACCACGTAGGTGAAACGGTCGGGCCCGTGATAGTCAGGCTCCGGCGTGTACTCGACCGCGCCCGCCTCGGTCAGCCGCGCGGCGCCGTGGGCCGGCGCCGACACCTCGGTCACGGTCAGCGGGTCGCCGTCGGGGTCGCTGTCGTTGGCGAGGACGGCGATGGTCACGGGCCGGTCCTCGGCCGTCTCCGCCGCGTCGTCGACCGCCTCGGGCGGGTCGTTCACCGGCAGCACCGTCACGTCCACCGCCGCCTCGGCCGTCAGCCCCGACCCGCTGCGCACCACGTAGGTGAAACGGTCGGCCCCGTGATAGTCGGGCTCCGGCGCGTACTCGACCGCGCCCGCCTCGGTCAGCCGCGCGGCGCCGTGGGCCGGCGCCGATATCTCCGCCACCGTCAGGGGGTCGCCGTCGGGGTCGCTGTCGTTCTCGAGGACGGCGATGGTCACCGGCGCGTCCTCGGCCGTCTCCCCCGTGTCGTCGACCGCCTCGGGCGGGTCGTCGACCGCTCGCACCGTCACTTCCACCGCCGCCCGGGCCGTCAGCCCCGACCCGCTGCTCACCACGTAGGTAAAGCGGTCGGTTCCGTCGAAGTCCCGCTCGGGCGTGTACCGCAAGGCGCCCCCGGCTGCCAGCACCGCCGTGCCGTGCTCCGGCGCCGATATCTCCGCCACCGTCAGCGGGTCGCCGTCGGGGTCGCTGTCGTTCTCGAGGACGGCGATGGTCACCGGGGTGTCCTCGGCCGTCTGCGCCGCGTCGTCGACGGCCAGCGGCGGGTCGTCGACCGGCAGCACCGTCACTTCCACCGCCGCCCGGGCCGTCTGCCCCGACCCGTCGCCCACCACGTAGGTGAAGCGGTCGGTGCCGTTGAAGTTGGGCTCGGGCGTGTACAGCACCGCGCCCGCGGCCGCCGGCGCCGCCGTGCCGTGCGCGGGCGCCGACACCTCGGTCACGGTCAGCGGGTCGCCGTCGGGGTCGCTGTCGTTCTCGAGGACGGCGATGGTCACCGGGGTGTCCTCGGCCGTCTGCGCCGCGTCGTTGCCGGCCAGGGGCGGGTCGTTGCCGGCCGGCGGCGGGTCGTTGCCGGCCGTCTGCGGGTCGGTGCCGGCCGTCACCCGAATCTCCACCGAGGCGGTCGCCGTATCGCCGTCGCTGTCCTCGGCCTGCACCGTCAGCTCGTACCGTCCGGGGCCGCCGTCGAGATTCTCTCCGGGACCGACGTAGGTGACGGCGCCGCTGCTGCCGTCGACGGCGAACCGGCTCGAGTCGCCGGACGCCACCAGCTCGTACACCACGCTTCCGCCGTCGGGGTCGCTCGCCTCGACCGTGCCCAGGGCCACGGGAGCCGAGCTGCCGTCGTGCCCCTCCGGCAGCTCGAAGACGTACGGGGTCGAGAGGAACTCGGGCGGGCCGCTCGGGGGCGGGGGCGGGGGCGGGGTCCCGTTGTAGGGCACGCCCACCTCGAAGTCCAGCGTCTTGTTCCAGGCTGGGTCCTCTATGTGGAGTGCATCTGGAAGGACGGTATAGGCGAGCGTCAAGGTGGAGTAACTGGCTGGCAGGGGCTCGGCCGGAGTGACGTAGATGCCGTCGCGCGTCAACGTGGTGCTTTCCAGCTCGACGGGCGAGCCGTCCACCTCCACGGTGAAACCGCTGAAACTCGGAATCTTGTTGCCCAGTTCTTCGTCGAAGGTGATGAACATCGAACGGTCGAGGGAGCCGTCGAAGGGCGACGGCGCCAACTGCACGCTCTCGACCATCGGCGGCCCGGTGTCCCGGCTCAGGTGGAGGGTGCGGATGGGGAGGTCGGACCAGCCGGTCCCGACCGGCCACCATTTGTAGTCGTCCCTGGGCATCGGGTTGGAATGCGGGTCGCGGTCGCGTATGAGCGGATACACCTCGTCGCAGACGTGCAGGGCGAGCTGGCGCTGGTCCTCCTCGGACACCTCCGCCTCCAGCTTCAACACCAGCTTCCCGGCATCGGTCCCCCGGGTCGCGTGGAGCACCTCGCTGATGGAGTAGTCCCCGGCGGTATAGCCTCCCACCCATTCCCTGCCGAAGCCCCGTATTGCTGAGACGCCACCTTCGGATTCGTACAATTCGTTGAGATCGAGCTCTTCTTCGGACCAGAGCAGGGTCCTGCCGCCCGCGAGGTTCGGCGCCCGGCAGGCCGCCGGGGGCAGGATCGCTCCGCTCTCGGGGAACAGAGGGCTGACCCACTCCTCCAGGTTGTAGGCGTCGTCCCGAAAGCGCATCCTGGCCTTGATCTGCGAGCCCTCGTCGGCTGCGGTCAGGCGGTATGCGGTCGCCAGCCCACCGTCCGTCCCGTCCGGGATCTCCGTCTCGATGCCGTCCTTCACCCGGATCCACTGCCATCGCCAGGTGAAGCGAGGGTCGCCTCGGCTAGCGTTGTCAGCATAGTCGGCGTCGTCGACCGCGGTATACAGGCTGACGCCCAACTGTGCGGGGATGCGCGGGATGGGGGTCCCAGCCGGTATGCGAAGGATGCGACCGACTTCCTCTCCCGGGTCGATCTCGTAAGTGGCGGGGGTGTTGGCGACCGGGGTGGAGTACTCTCCCTCATCTTCAGGAGGGAATTCCTCGGTCGCCGCTCCGGCGCCCAGGGTGTTCACCGACCGCATCTCGAAGAAGTACGCGGTGCCGTTCGAGAGCGCGGTGCCGTCGGCCAGCGTCTCTACGGGATACAGGTAGGAGTCGTCGACCGGCTCGACGTCCGGAATCCGGGTCCAGGTGGACGGATACGTGCCCCCCGCGGGCCTGATGCGGTATTCGTAACGGTCGGCCGCCGGGCCGTCCCAGTCGTCGTGGTCCTCCGGGTACGGCCCCGACCACTCCAGCAGGACCTTCCCGTCGCCTACTGCCGTCTTGGGCTCCGGCGGGGGGGGCGCGCCCTGTTGTGCGGCGGACGGCGAAGCTATCGCCAGCAGCCCGGCGGCCATCAATCCCGCCGCCAGGCCGCGCCGAAATCCAATCATCCCGCATGCGATCTGCCTCAATTCCAACTGCCTCAATTCCAACCTCCTCCGTGCGTCCGCAACCCGGTCGCCCCTTCGTCATCTCCGGGACGTTCGTCATCTCCGGGACGTTCGTCCTCCCCGGGGGCGTTCGTCCTCCCCGGGGGCGTTCGTCCTCCCCCGGGGCGTTCGTCCTCCCCCGGGGCGTTCGTCCTCCCCGGGGCGTTCGTTTTCACCCGGGGCGTTCGTCCTCCCCGGGGCGTCGAGGCCGGTCCGGTCTCGCCAGCCCGCGCAAGCCTGGTCAGCTCGTCGCCGTCCGCGGCGGCGGGTCCACCGATGGGACCCGACTGGTACGCGAGCCGGTTCGCCGGGCACGCGCAGGCCGGCGCGGTTCCGGCACCGCGCCGGGATCCACGCCGTGCGCGATCGACTGGCGAGAAGCCGTCCAGCTCCAGGGAGGACGCAAGGGGCGGCCGGTCGGCCCGCCGCTCTACACCCAGCCACGCGCGGCGCTGCCGTCCCCACGGTCCCGGGATGCGGAACGGCAGCCGCCGCGCGGCCCGCGCGTGTACGGCGCCCCGGACCACCTCCCCGGCGCGTCCTACCTCCCCGGCGCGCCGTCCGGGCCGCCGAACCTGATGCTGCCCAGGACGGTCATGCGGTATTCGTCGCGGCCCTGCTGGGGCAGGACCTGGCGTTCGCCCGACACCTCCAGGCCCAGCGGTCCGAGCCGGTCGAGCAGGAGGCCCGCCTGCAGGCGCTGTCCGTACGGGGACCGGCCATAGAGCCCGAACGGCGTCAGCAGGCCGCCCGACGGGAGCTGCAGGCCGTAGTCGACGCGCGTATCGAGCGCCCCTTCGTCGCGCCCGGCAACCGGCCCGCCGGGGGTCTGGCGGTGGAACAGCTGGTCCCGCCACAACGCGTCGCTGGCCGTCGCCGACGCGCCCCAGCGCGGCGACAGCGAGAGCGTCAGGCCCGGTCGCCGCGCGCCTTCACCGACGCTCAGGGTCACCGCGGCGCCGTGCTCGCGGTAGCTTTCGGCCGCGTGCAGCCCCAGCAGCCGGCCCATGCCCTCGACGCGGAACGCGCCGCGCGCCACCCGCAGTCCGCCGGCCACCTCCAGGCCGGCGCCGGTCTGCCCCGACCCGCCGTCGTGCCTTGCGTGGACCTCGCCGAACGGCTCGACGCTCGTGCCGCCGGCGGTGCGCAGCAGCCGGCTGACGTCGACCCCGACGCGCAGCTGATGCACGCCGGCCGCCAGCGCGTCGATCAGCTCGCCGCCCTCGGCGGTCGCCAGCTGCGCCCACGAGGCGTCTCCCCGTAGCGCCAGCTCGACCCCGGGGCCGACGGTGGCCAGACGGCGGCGCACCTCCACCAGGCCCATGCGCATCCCGAGGCCGCTCTCTTCCAGCAGCCCGTACCGTGTCCGCTCGTTCTGCGCCGAGCCGCTTCCGCCGCCGGCGGTGGCCCATATCGACGTGCCGCCATCGGACCACCGCAGATACGGCTGGAGGGACGTCAGCCGGGTCGTCAGCCGGCCCGTCGACGAACCGAAGCTCCAGTCGCCGCCGGCGTTGCTGCGCGCGACCGCCACGCCGGCCAGCCAGCGTTCGCCGAGCCGCGCGTCGACGCCCACGTAGGCCGTCTGCAGGGCACCGTCGTAGCGCGACGCCGGCGACCGCGCGCCCTGGAACGCCTGCTGGTCGACCTGACCCCATACCGTCCAGCGGTGCCCCGGCTCGGCACCGTCGCCGGCCTCCTCGCCGAGCGCCAGCTGGAACTCGGTCTGGCCGCGGCCGTGGAACGGCGACAGGCCGGAGAAGGCGGACGCCGCGCCGGCGCCGCGCCGGCCCGGGCCCGCCGCCCCGAAGGGTGCGCCGCCCGCCCCGCCGAGCCCCGGGCCGGCGAGGCCGAACGCCTCCGCGCCGCCGTAACCAAACGCCTCCGCGCCGCCGTAACCGAACGCGCCCGTTCCGGCGAGGCCGAACGCCCCCGGGCCGCCGTAACCGAACCCTCCTGCGCCGCCGGGGCCCAATCCCCCCAACGCCGCGCCGCCGGGGCCGAACCCCCCCGCGCCGCCGGGGCCGAACGCTCCTGCGCCACCGGGGCCGAACCCCCCCGCGCCACCGGGGCCCAATCCCCCCAACGCCGCGCCGCCGGGGCCGAACGCCCCCGCACCGGCGGGGCCGAACGCTCCCGCGCCGGCGCCCATCCCGGCCCAGCCGGCGCCCATCCCGCCCGCCAGGCCCGTGATCCAGCGCTCGGCCAGGGCCTGCCCGGCCGAGGCCGCGTCGTCGGTCCCCAGCGGCACGTGCATGCCCGCCACCGTGATCCGCGACTCTTCGCGGCCCGTCGCCGCCGCCCGCCGGCCGAGCGTCGCCCGCGCGCTCGCCAGGTGCCCGCGGCCCATCGCGGCCAGCGTGTCCTCCACGACGCCGCGCGCCTGCCGGTCGCTCGTCGTCACCAGGAACGCCTGCGCCGCCGTCAGCCCGCCGGGGTCCTGCGCCGTCACCGTCACCGTCGCCGCCCCCGGACGCGCCACCGTGAGCGTCAGCGTCGCCCCGGCGAGGCTCAACGCCACCGCGTCCGACGCGACGGCCGTGTAGCCGAGCGAATCGCCGTCCCGGTCCTCGAAGTACGGGCCCAGGTCGAGCGACGCCGGCCCGTCTCCGGCCTCCAGCGTCTGGTCGGGGATGACGCCGAGGGCCTCTGGCGGGTCGTTCGCCGGCAGCACCGTCACGTCCACCGCCGCCCGGGCCGTCAGCCCCGACCCGTCGCCCACCACGTAGGTGAAGCCGTCGGGCCCGTGATAGTCCGGGTCGGGCGTGTACTCCACCGCGCCCGCCCCGGTGAGCCGCGCGGCACCGTGCGCGGGCGTCGATATCTCCGCCACCGTCAGGGGGTCGCCTTCGGGGTCGCTGTCGTTGTCGAGGATGGCGATGGTCACCCGGGTGTCCTCGGTCGTCTCCGCCGCGTCGTCGACCGCCTCGGGCGGGTCGTTCACCGGCAGCACCGTCACGTCCACCGCGGCCCGGGCGGTCAGCCCCGACCCGCTGCTCACCACGTAGGTGAAACGGTCGGCCCCGTGATAGTCGGGCTCCGGCGCGTACCGCACCGTGCCCGCCGCGGTCGGTACCGCCGTGCCGTGCGCCGGGGCGGACACCTCCGCCACCGTCAGGGGGTCGCCTTCGGGGTCGCTGTCGTTGTCGAGGACGGCGATGTTCACCGGCGTGTCCTCGGCCGTCTCCGCCGTGTCGTCGACGGCCTCGGGCGGGTCGTTCACGGGCAGCACCGTCACCTCCACCGCCGCCTGCGCCGTCAGCCCCGACCCGTCGCCCACCACGTAGGTGAAGCCGTCGGTTCCGTTGAAGTTCGGCTCGGGGGTGTACCGCACCGCGCCCGTCTCGGTCAGCACCGCCGTTCCGTGCGCCGGCTCGGACACCCCCGCCACCGTCAGGGTGTCGCCGTCGGGGTCGCTGTCGTTGGCGAGAACGGCGATGGTCACCGGCGTGTCCTCGGCCGTCCGCGCCGCGTCGTCGACGGCCTCGGGCGGGTCGTCGACGGGCAGCACCGTCACTTCCACCGCCGCCTGCGCCGTCAGCTCCGACCCGTCGCCCACCACGTACGTGAAGCGGTCGGTTCCGTTGAAGTTCGGCTCGGGCGTGTACAGCACCGCGCCCGAGGCCGCCAGCACCGCGGTGCCGTGCTCCGGCGCGGACACCTCCGCCACCGTCAGGGGGTCGCCTTCGGGGTCGCTGTCGTTGTCGAGGACGGCGATGGTGACCGGCGTGTCCTCGGGCGTCTGGGCCGCGTCGTCGACGGCGAGCGGCGGGTCGTTGGTGGGCGGCGGCGGCGGGGGCGGCGGTGGCGGCGGGGGCGGGGGTCGCCTATACCGATAGGGCACGCTCTCCTTGAAGTCCGGCGTCCTGTTGCCCGGAGGGTCCTGAATGACGAAATGGTTCGCAGCCTGGGTATAGGCGACCGTCAAGCTGGAATAGGCGGCTGGCAGGGGCTCGGCCAGAGTCAGGTGGATGCCTTCGGGCTCCGTCCGAAACTCGCCGCGATCCAGTTCGACCGCCGAGCCGTTCACCTCCACCGTGAAATCGTCGACAAGGGGGACCCGGATCGCCCAGGCTCTCGTCGAAGGCGATGAACAGCGAAGGACCGGAATCGTTGCGAGGCGGCTCGGAGAAGTCTATGCTCGCGAGCCTCGGCGGCGCGGTGTCCCGGCTCAGGTGGATGGTGCGCGTGACCAGGTCGGACCAGTCGGTGCTGCCGATCGGCCACCGGAACTCGCCCGTGGGCTGGAACGGCATGAGACGGTTGAAGTTCTCACGCCCGTCGTAGAGCGGATACACCTCGTCGCAAACGTGCAGGGCGAGCTGGCGCTGGTCGGTGTCGTTCACCTGCGACTCCAGCTTGAGCACCAGCTGCCCGGCTTCGGGCCCCTCGATCGCGTCGTACACCACGCTGAAGCCGTAGCCCCCCAGGGTGAATACGCCCTGGGCGGAACCGCGGCGCAACTGGGGGTCGCCCGCCTGGTCCAATTGCACGAGGTCGATCTGTATGGACCCGAGCAGGGTTCTGCCGCCCTCGAGGCTCGGCGCCCGGCATGGCGCCGCGGACAGGATCGTGGGGGTGAGGGGGCTGACCCACTCCTCCTGGTTGTAGGCGTCGTCCCGAAAGCGCATCCTGGCCCTGATCTTCGAGCCCACGTCGGCCGGGGTCAGCGTGTATCCGCTCGCCGGCGCACCCCTCTCGTTCGCGTGCGGGATCTCCGCCTCGACGCCGTCCTTCACCCGAAACCACTGCCATTGCCAGGTGTAGCGATCGTCGAGACCGGTGGCGATTTGGAAGCCTTCTGCGTCGTCGATGTCGCTCACCAGGTTGGCGAGCACCGCTGCCGGCACGCGCGGGACGATTCTCCCACTCGGGGCGCCGGTGAAGGTCTCGTCCGCCATCCGGAAAGTGGCGGGGGTGTTGGCTACCGGGGTCCCACGGAGTTCATCGGCCACTCCCTCGCCCTCGGAGTTCACCGACCGCATCTGGAAGACGTACGCGGTGCCGTTCGAAAGCGAGGTGCCGTTGGCCAGCGTCTCGACGGCGTATCGTTCGTCGAGGCCCCCGCCAACCCTGCCGGTGTACTCCGGAATCCGGGTCCAGGTGGAGGTGGACGGGAACATGCCTACATCGCTTCTGACGCGGTATTCGTAGTAAAGGACCGGCGGGCCGTCCCAGTCGGGGTAGTCCCGCGGAAGCGGCACCTTCCAATTCAGCAGGACCTTCTGGTCGCCCGGCTTCGCGTAAGCTGCGCGCGGCGGAGGGGGCGGACCCTCCTGTGCGGCGGACGGCGACGCTATCGCCAGCAGCCCGGCGGCCATCAAACCCGCCGCCAGGCCGCGCCGAAACCCAACCATCCCGTATGCGATCTGCGTCAAGCCCAACCTCCTCCGTGCGTCCGGTTCGACGACCGCAACCCGGTCGCACCTTCGTCATCTCCGCGACGTTCGTCCTCTGCGGCGTTCGTCGTCCCCGGGGCGTCGAGGCCGGTCCGGTCTCGACGCCCCGCGGGAGCCTGGTCAGCTCGTCGCCGTCCGCGGCGGCGGGTTCAACTGGTGGGACCTGACTGGACGCGCGAGCCGGTTCGCCGGGCACGCGCGAACCACCGCGCACGGCGCGGTCCCGGCACCGCGCCGTGCACGATCGGCTGGCGGGAAGCCGTCCGGCTTCAGGGAGGACGCAGGGGGGCGCGGCCGGCTGGCCCGCCCCTCTGCACCCATCTATAGGTACAGGCGTTCCCGGAACGGAAAACGAACAGTCGGCCCCGCGCCACAGCGGGGGGTGTCCCGGGCATCAGGCGCGCGCGCTTGCCGTCCGCGGCTGCTTCGGCCATGATCCTGCATTGGTCATGGCGTTCCAGCGCAAGCCGTCGGCGTCGACGGAGTCCGACGCACCCGAGCCCTCGGCCTCGACGTCGTCGTCGGAGTCGCGCCTCCTGGAGCGGGTTCGACGGGGCAGCCGCGGGGCGTCCGAGGCGCTCTTCGGGCGATACGGGGCCTGGCTTCGGAGATGGACACGGGGCCGCCTGCCCGAGCGGGTGCGGGGCTCGCTCGACACCAGCGACGTCGTTCAGGAGACGCTGGGCTACATGTTCGCGCGGCTCGAATGGTTCGAGTCGAAGCGCGCGAAGGCACTGCGGGCCTACCTGCGGCGGGTCGCCGAGAACCGCATTCGCGACGAGCTGCGCCGGGCGGTGCGCCGGCACGGCGCCATTGCGCCGGCGCAACCGGTCCGGGCGTCCGAGGACGGCGCACCCCAGCTGCAGCGGCTCGTCGACGACCAGGCCTGGAGGCGCTACCTGGAGGGCCTCCGGCGTCTGAAGCCCCGGGAGCGGCGGCTGGTCGTCGGCCGCGCCGAGCTCGGCTACAACTACCGGCAGCTCGCCCTCATCGAACGCCTGCCGAGCACGGATGCGGCGCGCATGGCGCTGCGGCGGGCCTTGATTCGGCTGGGCGAAGTCATGCCGAATCCGTGACGAAGGACTTTTCTGGTTCGGTTCCCGCCTCGCGAACGCCTTTATAGATAGCTGGACGCACATGACCCCCCGCGGGGTGGGGCTGTCGGTGTCGACAAGGCGAAGCGAAGGCATGCCGAAAATGGGTGGGGACGAGCGCGACGGCCTGGTCGTCGACGTGGCGGACGCGTTGACGCTGAACCAGAACGTCGATTGGGACCGGTGCGCGCGGGAAGGCACGCCCGCCGCTCTCCGGACGATCGAGAACATGCGCGTGGTCGCCGGCGTGCTTGCCGGCTCCCGAGCGCATGGAGATGCCGCGTCGGGCGCTCCGGCTACGGGCTCCCGCCCGCCCGGCGGCGTGTTCGTGCGCGGCGCCGTGCAAGCCCTCATCGCCTTTGCCGCGCTCTGGGCCGCGGCCTCGCTGATGCTGGGCCTGTGGGGGTGGGACGCCTTCCGACGCGAGTATGGCGAGCTCGCCGTCCACCTGATGGGCCTCGTGGCCGGGCACGCGGCGACCGCGTGCCTGTTCCTCCTGGCGGGGCGCCGCGACCGGCGGACCTGGCTTCTGGGGTCGTACTGCCTCCTCAGGGCCACGCTGGTCAGTCCGTTCGCGCTGCTCGCCTTCCTGCGGGGAGAACCTCCGGTCGAGCCGTTCGGCTATCCCGATTTCGGCTTCCCCTACGTGTTCCCGTTCATGTTCGCGCCCGCGTTCCTGTGGGCGTTCGCTCGAGAGTGCCCCCGGGTCCATCGCGGGACCCGGCTCGACGGCCTGGCCCGCCGGATGGTGCCGATCAGCGTGCTGATCGGCGGCCTCGTCTGGATCACGAGCGTCACGTGGTGGGTGCTCGCCCGGGCGGGCCGCGTGGCCCCCGCGGTCTCCTGGTTGGTGTTCGACTGGATCTTCGCCTCCCTGGACCTGTTGGCGCTCGGGGCGGTCGTGGTGGTCCTGCTGCGTGCGCACACGGCCCCGGCCGACGAGTCGAGGCGCGTCGCTCTGTTCGCCATCGGGTTCCTGCTGTTCGTCGGGCTGGCGTCGGCGCACAACGTCGTCGAGGCGTTCTCGCCAGGGGACTGGCTGTCCAACTACCGGTGGTCGCCGGCCATCGCGGTGGTCGAGCTGCTGCGGTTTCCCGGGCTGGCCCTGTTCTGGTACTCGGTGCTCGCCGTCCGCGTGCCGCACCTGCGCGAGGTGGTGCGGGCGTCGTTCCGGCGGCTGCTGGCGCGCGGCTGGCTGCTCGGCGCCGGGGTGGCGGCGTCGGCGGCAGCCCTGGTCTGGCGGCTGGCGAGCCGACCCGAACAGACGGTGGGCGCCGTCGCCGCGGATCCGGTGGTGCGGTCGCTGGCCGCGGCCAGCATTTTCCTGCTGCTGGTGGCCGCGGGCCGCGGGCGGCTGCTGCTTCGCCTCGACGCGTGGCTCTACCCCGAGACCGCCGACCAACGGCAGGCCATGGCCGATGCGGCGGCGGCATTGGCCAAGGTGGGGCGCATGGCGGCGGTCAGCCGAATCGTGCGCCGGACGGCCCGGCGCGGCTGCGGCACCCCCGTCTCCCTGCTGGTCCGGACCGATGCCTCGGCGGAAGCCGAGGACCTCGAGGATCCGGACGGCGAGGCGCCGCCCCTGTCGCGTGCGTCCGCCATCGTGTGCATGCTGGAGACCGCCGGTGGATGGCTTCGCGTCCATTCGCAGGACGAAGCGTCGGACTTCGACCTGCTGCCCCATGAGGACAGAGGGTGGGTCGTCGCATCGGGCGCCGACGCCGTCGTGGCGCTCCCGGGTCCCGGCGCGGAGCTGTCGGGCGTCCTGGTGGCGGGCCGGCGCCTCGACGGCCGGATCGTGCGGAAGGTCGACCTCCCGTTTCTCGAGGCGCTGGGGGCGGCGGCGGCGCTGGCGGCCGGGCGCGTGCTCGTGATGCGCGCGGGGGGAGCCGGCTCGCCGGACGCGGCGCCGGCCGAGGAGTGCCCCGTGTGCGGACACGTGTCGGAGGCCGGCGAGCCGGCGGAATGCGACTGCGGGTCGGCGTATGTCGAGACGGAGGCCCCGAAGCTCCTGGCCGGCAAGTATCGACTGACGCGGTGCCTGGGACGCGGCGGAATGGGTGCCGCCTACCTGGCGCGCGACGTCCGGCTCGAGCGGGACGTCGCCGTCAAGACCCTGACGGGCGTGTCCGTCTTCCGCCTGATGGGATCGAAGCCGGAAGCGTGGGCCATGGCGACGGTCACGCATCCGGCGGTCGCGCAGATCCACGGCATCGAGTCGTGGCGGGGCCGCCCTTTTCTCGTCGTGGAGTTCCTGTCCCGCGGGACGCTCGAGGATCGGCTGCGGCGCGGGCCGGTGCCGGCAGCGCGCGCCCTCGACATCGCCGCCCTGCTGGCCGACGCCCTCGCGGCCCTGCACGAGGCCGGGTATCTGCACGGGGACGTCAAGCCGAGCAACGTCGGGTTCGCGTCGGACGGGTCGCCGAAGCTCCTGGACTTCGGTCTGGCTCGCGAGGCGAACGACGTCACCAGCGGGGGCGGCACCGCGCGCTACCTGTCGCCCGAGGTGCTCTCCGGCCGCCCCGCCGACGAGGCCGACGATGTCTGGTCCCTGTGCGTGATGCTGTACGAGATGGTCTCGGGGGAGCATCCGTTCGCGGGGGGCGGCGCCGGCGAGGTGAGGGACAGCATTCGGCGTCAGCGTCTCCGTCGCGGCGCCCCGTCGTCGGAGGCTCTCGCGTTCACCGCATCGGTGCTGACCGCTCGCCGGTCGGCCCGACCGGCGAGCGGGCGCGCCTTCGCCGACGGGCTTCGCGGTGTTCGCCGCAGGGAATTCTTCCGGGGCGAGTCGCCGTCGAACCTGTAACTCTCAACGACGGATCCGGGGCCCGGAGTCTGCCGTCGGGGACGGTCAGGGCAGCGTGGTCTCCGCCTCGGACTCCTGCGGTTGGTGTTCGACCCACACGTTCCTGATGCGGCGCCGTATCGTCTTCAAGCCGAAGAACACGCCCAGCTCGATCTCGACCTGAGTCCGGGCGGGAATCCAGAGGTTCGGTTCGACCTTTCGGAAATCGAGCTGGCCCGTCGCGCGCCGGAGGGTGCCGGCGATTCCCCAGAGCCAGCGGAAGGGACGCTGCATCTCGAACACGGCCCGCCTCACTCCGTAGTCGTGCTGCGCGATCCAGAGGCGGCCCGTCGACCGGTTCATCGCCTTGTCGAGGTGCCGGCTGTCCGGCAGCCGCCCTTCGCGGGGCTCGAATCGGATTACCCAGCAGACGCGGCCCGCAACGATGTCCGTTCCGACGAGGGTCGTGACGTAGCGGTCCATCAGGTCGTGGTCGAAGTCGACACGCATCTCGTCCGGCGCATACCGCTCGCCGCGTGCGGTGTGCTGTCTCGCCTCGCGGGCGAAGTCGTCCTTCTTCTCCCACTCGTCCCGGGCCGCGTCCTCGTCCAGGGGGCGGCCGTCGCGTGCGATCAGCTCCGAGTAGAAGTGGCCCTCGAGAGGGAAGTGCCGATTTCGCGTCGTCTCGATGCGGGTCACGCGCCCGTCGCCGTCCAGCGATGCGACCGAACCGTCGGTGATGTACTCGAAGTCGAGCTCGAAGGCCGCCGCCCGTTGCCGCGCGGCCTGTTCGAGAGCGCGTTCGATGATCGTGGCCGCGTCGACGGAGGCGTCGAGGGCATCGTCACCCAGGGGCTGAGCCGCCGTGACGAGGGGAACGCAGACCAGACCGAGGCACCACGCGAACGTCGTGTGTCCACTCATCTCCCTTGTTTTCGGCGGGAGCGGTCTCGACGGATACCCGCATCTTCAGAAGCCCTCATGGCTTCAAGGGACGTCAGCGCGGGTTCGAGGCGGGCCGGGCTGAATGCGGCCGCGTGGCGGGGCGTGCTCTTGCGGGGCCGACACGAAAAAGGGCCCCGGTTCCCGGAGGAACCGGAGCCCTGGACGGTCTGCGGCAGCGGCGTTGGGTTACCCCCGCTGGGGGTGTCCCGGCGCCACGTGTGCCGTGGAGGTCCCTACGAGGACGCCACCTCCGCAGAGCCACTACCATAATCGTCCACAGGATCACCTCCTTCGCGGGGCAAGCCATCGTCCTGGCGGGTCCCAACCCGCCCGGCCGCCGATCCGCCCCACATCGACCGGAGGCCGCCGCGCCATCGCGCGGATCCATGCCGCAGTCCGAAGACTGCCAATCTCATCGTCGGCCAAGCGGCGGGTCATGTCAAATCGTCAACGTCGCCCGACGATGGCGCGTAGAATGGCATCGTGGTCTATCGAGACGAGAGAGGTGTCGAGTACGTCCCGGTGCCGCTGCCGACACACGAGGTGACCGACGCCGTCGCCGTGGATGCGCGGGTCGTGACCCGATCCGGCGTGCGCAAGCCGCCTCCGGTGTACAACGGCACCGACGGGGCGACGCTGGCGGCGCAGCCACGGAACCACCGCCGGCGCTGGACCGACCGGCAGTGGCTCGCTTTCGAGGAGCACCTGCGTCTCGAGGTCGATCTCGCGGGAGCCGACGCCCCGGCCGGCGCCGTGTGGGTGGTCAGGCCGCACGACCGCGGGTCGGCGTGAACCATTCCGAACCGGCCGAGGCAGGATGGATGCGTGCATCCGGTTGACGCCCTCATCGTGCTGGCCTTCGTCGCCTACGCGGTGAGCGCCGGGGTGCGTCACCGCCGGCAGGCGTCGAAGAACCTCGACGAGTACTTTCTCGCCGGCCGGTCCCTGCCGGGATGGAAGGCCGGCCTCAGCATGGCGGCGACGCAGTTCGCGGCGGACACGCCGCTGCTCGTCACCGGCATCATCGCCACCGCGGGGATCTTCGGGCTGTGGCAGCTCTGGATCTTCGGCGTCACCTTCCTGCTCCTCGGCTTCGTGCTGGCCGGGGCGTGGCGCCGGGCGGGCGTGGTGACGGACGCCGAGCTGACGGAGGTGCGCTACGGCGGCGCGCCGGCCGCGGTGTTGCGGGGGGTCAAGGCGCTCTACTTCGGCACCGTCATCAACTGCATCGCCCTGGCCTGGGTGCTGTTCGCGGCCGCGAAGATCGCCGAGCCCTTTCTGTTGTGGAACGAGTGGCTGCCCGGCGCGCTGTTCCAACCGGTCGCGGCCCTGGTGGAAGCGGTCGGGATGCCGCTCGCGATCGGCGGCGTCGACGACCCGCAGGTCTGGGTCAGCACGGCGAACAACTTCCTGTCGCTGGTCCTGATCCTCGCGGTCGTGGCGTTCTACTCGGCGACCGGGGGGCTGCGGGGGGTGGTCGCCACCGACATCGGTCAGATTGCCGTCATGGGCGCGGGGACCGTGGCGTTCACGACGTTCGTCGTCTGGGAGGCGGGCGGCCTGGGCGCGCTGCCCGTCCGGATTCAGGAGACGTTCGCGGCCGGCGGGCCGGGCGGGATCCGGCCGGACGAGATTCTCGCCTTCACGCCCGGACACGGCAAGGACGTCACGATGACCGTCCTCTCGCTCCTGGGGCTCCTGTGGCTCATCAACTCGGTGTCCGACGGCAGCGGCTATCTCGCCCAGCGGTCGATGGCGTGCCGCAGCGATCGCGATGCGAAGACCGCCGCGGTCGTGTTCACGTTCACCCAGGTGCTGGTGCGCAGCCTGCTGTGGCTGCCGCTGGGCGTCGGGCTGCTCGTGCTGTTTCCCCCCGACCCGGGGCTGGCGCCGGGCCTCGTCCAGGCCGATCGGGAGGCCACCTACGTTCGCGGAATGGCAACGCTGCTCCCGGTCGGCGTGCGCGGTCTGATGCTGACCGGGATGCTCGCCGCGCTCGCGTCGACCGTCGACACGCATCTCAACTGGGGGGCGTCCTACTGGACCAACGACATCTACAAGCGGTTCATCTGTCAGGGGTGGCTCGGGACCGAGCCGACCGGCCGCGCCCTGGTGTGGGTGGCCCGGGCCGCGAGCGTGCTGACCCTGGTGATCGCCCTCGGCATCATGACCCGGCTCACCTCCATCAACCAGGCGTGGCAGATCAACCTGCTGTTCGGGGCCGGGCTCGGCGTGGTTCTGGTGCTACGCTGGATCTGGTGGCGGATGAACGCCTGGGCGGAGATCGCCGCGATGCTGGTGTCGTGCGGCGCCGCCCCGCTGTTGATCTTCTTTCTCGACGACGATCAGCAGCCGCTGCGGTTGCTGCTGGCGGCGGCGGCGTCGACGGCGGCCGCGCTGGTCGCGATCCGACTCACCGCACCGGAGGACCCGTCGCGGCTGGCCGCCTTCTACCGGCGCGTGCGGCCGGTCGGCTTCTGGGGGCCGATTGCGCGCGCCGCCGGCGCCGGCGAGGGGGCCGGGGCGCGGCGGTTGGGGCGCGCCGTCGCGGCCATGGCGTTGTGCGCGGCGACCCTGTTCTGCCTGCTGGTGGGTATCGGCACGTGGCTGGTCGGCAGTCCCGCCCCGGAGTGGGTTCCCGCGCGCCCGCTCTGGATCGGCGGGCTGCTCGTCGCGGGGCTCGCGTTGTGTCCGGCCTGGTATAGGTTGGGGTACGGAACGCCCGCCGACCCGGAGCCGGCCGGTCCGGCGTTCTGAGGCCGGAGGGGCCGTGGTGGGACCGCGCGTTCCCGCCTCGGCTCCTGGTGATCGGGCCGAGCCCGTAGGCGGGTGACGGCAGGAGACGACGATATGGCACGACGGTGGCTGTTGGCCGGTCTGTGCGTGGCGCTCGCGGCGCCGGGCGCCGCACAGCCGCTGAGCGAGGCCGGGGCGGTCGCGAGAATGCGGGCGGAGCATCCGGGGGTGACCGCCCTGCGGCTCGGGGTGCGCGAGCTCGAAGCGGACGCCCGCGAGCGGACCCTGCCCGCGAACCCGGCCGTCGCGTATACGCGCGAGGAGGCCGGCGCCGCCGTCGACGACTTCCTCCTCGTGAGTCAGGAGCTGCCCCTGTGGGGGCGGCGGGGGCTGTTGGGCGAGGCGGCCGGACACGCGGTCTCGGCCCGGGCCGCCGATGCCGACGCGCGGCTGCTGGCGGTCGAGACCGAGCTGCGCCTGGTGTTCGCGGATCTCCTGCTGGCCCAGGAACGGGTGCGAGCGCTCGAAGCGGGGGTCGGCCGGCTCGATGCCCTGATCGCGGTGCTCCGCACGCGCGAAGAGCAGGGCGAGGGCTCGCGGTTCGATCGGTTGCGCGCGGAGCGCGAGGCGGCGGAGATGGACGCCGACCTCGCGCTGGCCGGCATCGACCGCCGGCAGGCGCAGGCGCGGCTCGCCGCCTTCTTCGCCGAGGGGACCGATCCCGACGGGTTGACGGCAGCCGGGCGCCTCGACGACTACCCGGTTCCTCCGATCCCGGCCCCCGCGACGGCGCAGCTTCCCGAGGGCCGCCAGGAGTATCGCGCGCTGGGCCTGGAGGCCGAGCGGTGGGGGGCCGAGGAGCGCGCCGCGCGGCGCCTGCGGCTGCCGTCCGCCCAGGTGACGGGCGGCTTGAAGCGGAGCGGCGTGCTCGGACCGATGGACACCGGCTTCGTCCTCGGCGCCTCGGTGTCGGTGCCCCTGTTCAACCGCGGGCAGGCGCAGGCGGCGCGGGCCGCGGCGGCCCGCGCGCGCCTCGAGGCCGAGCGCCGGACCCTCGCGGCCCGCATCGCGGCCGAGGTCCACGCCGCGTCGGCCGCCGTGGTCGGCGCGCGCGAGCTCGCCGACCGCTACCGGGCCGACTCGGTGGCGCGCGCCGACGAGCTCGTGGCCATCGCGACCGCGGCCTACGAGGAGGGCGAGTTCGGCATCCTGGAGCTGCTCGACGCCCATCGGGTCAGCCTGAGCGCGAACCTGCGGTCGCTCGATCTGTCGGCGGCGGCGCGCCGGGCCGCCGTCGAGCTCGACCGCGCGGCCGGGCGGGAGATGACGCCATGAGGAACACCATGCACGCGGCGGCGTTGCTGTCGGCGGCGGCGTTGCTGTCGGCGTGCGGGTCGGCGCCGCTGGCGGAGGAGGCCCCGCAGGAGGAGCCGGCGCCGGTCGTGGTGAGCCGGTGGACCGACCGCAGCGAGCTGTTCGTGGAGTTCCCGCCCCTCGTCGCGGGGGCCACGAGCCGGTTCGCGATCCACTTCACCGACCTCGCCACTTTCGAGCCATTGCGCGAGGGACGGGCGACGGTGCGCCTGACCGGTATCCGCGCGCGCGCGGAGGATCGCGCGGAGGAATTCGTGGCCGACGGACCGGGGCGCCCCGGCATCTTCGGGGTCGACGTGATCCCGGCCGCCGCGGGCCGCGCGCGGCTCGAGCTGCTGCTGGATGCGCGGGCGGTGCGCGATCGCCACGACCTCGGCGAGGTCACGGTGCTGACGGCGGCGGAAGCGGCGGCGCTGCCGCCCGTGGCCGACGAGGAGGACGGCACCGTCCCCTTCCTCAAGGAGCAGCAGTGGTCGCTCGACTTCGCGACCGCCGCGGCGCGCCGCCGGTCGATGGCCGCCGGCCTCGACATCCCGGCCGAGATCCAGCCGCGCACCGGCGGGCGGGCCGAGGTGACGAGCCCGGTGGCGGGCCGGCTCGCCACCGACCTGCCGGCCCGACCCGTTGGGTCCGTGGTGAACCGCGGAGACACGCTGGCCCAGATAGTTCCCCGTAGCGAGCACGCCGACGACCGCCCCGCCCTCGAGCTGGCGGTGGCCGAGGCGCGCGACGCGCTGGAGCTGGCGCGGGCGGAGCACGCGCGGGTCGAGCGGCTGGTCGAGCTCGGCGCCCTGCCTGAGCGCCGCCGGCTCGAGGCGCGGCTGGCGTCGCAGACGGCCGGGGCCCGGTTGACGGCGGCCGGGGCGCACCTCGCCCAGCTCGACTCGACGCGGCGGGGCGAGGGGGACGGCTCCGAGGATACGCGGTTCGTGCTGCGCGCTCCGATGCGCGGCGTGGTGGCGGAGTCGGCGGCCACCCCCGGGGCCAGCGTCGACGAGGGCGCGAGGCTGTTCACGCTCATCGCGATCGACCGCGTGCACGTCGTCGGCGCGTTGCCCGAGGCGGCCCTGCCGCGTCTCGCCGAGCTCGCGCGGGCCGAGCTCGAGGTGCCGGGGGCGGGGGCGCCGCTGCCGCTCGGGCGCCTGGTGACGGTGGGGCGGGTGGTCGACGGCGAGACCCGGACCGTCCCCATCATCTACGAGCTGCCCAACCCGGGGCGCGGGCTCGCCATCGGTCAGGCCGTCACCCTCCGCGTCTTCGGCGCCTCGACTACGGATGCGGTCACCGTGCCCGCGAGCGCGATCGTCGACGACGGCGGCCAGCCGGTGGTCTTCGTCCAGGTCGGCGGCGAGAGCTTCGAGCGGCGCCCCGTCCGGCTCGGTCATCGCGAGGGCGGGGACGTCCAGGTGATCGGGGACGTCGCGGCGGGCGATCGGGTGGTCACGGTGGGGGCGCCGCTGATCCGGCTCGCGGCGCTCTCGCCGCAGGTGCCGGCCCACGGACATACGCACTGATGCTGGATGCGCTCATTCGCTGGTCGTTGCGCAACCGTCTCGCGGTGCTCGCCGGCGCCGGCGCGTTCCTGGTGTGGGGCGGCGTCGTCCTGCGGCAGGTGCCCGTCGACGTGCTTCCGGACCTGACCGCGCCGACCGTGACCGTGCTCGTCGAGGGGCAGGGCATGGCCCCGACGGACATGGAGGCGCTCGTCACCCTGCCGATCGAGGCGGTGATGAACGGGGCGTCGGGGGTGCGCCGGGTGCGGTCGGCCACGGCCGTCGGCCTCGCGGTGGTCTGGGTCGACTTCGACTGGGGGGAGGACATCTACCGGGCCCGGCAGACCGTCAGCGAGAGGCTGTCGTCGGTGCTCTCCGCCCTGCCCGACGCCGTCGCGCCGCCGGTCCTCGCGCCGCTGTCCTCGATCATGGGCGAGATCATGTTCGTGGCGCTGGAGTCCGCGGCGCACTCGCCGATCGACCTGCGCACCGCCGCCGACGTGGTCGTTCGCCGGCGGGTCCTGGCCACCCCCGGGGTCGCCCAGGTGACGGTGATCGGCGGTGAGCGCCGGCAGTTCGAGGTGCTGGTCGATTCCGATCGGTTGTCGAGCTACGGGTTGTCGCTGACCGCGGTCGAAGAGGCCCTGCGGCGCGCCAACCGAAACACGTCGGCCGGGTTCCGGCAGGCGGGGGGCCAGGAGTACCTGATTCAGGGGGTGGGCCGGCTGGACGACGTGGAGGCCATCGCGGCGACGGTCATCGGGGCGCGCGGCACCCGTCCCATCCGGGTCACGGACGTTGCCGCGGTCGAGATCGGCGCCGCCCTCCGGCGCGGAGACGGATCGCGCAACGGGCGCCCCGCCGTCATTCTCGGCATCCACCGGCAGCCCGACGTCAACACGGTGACCCTGACGCGCGAGCTCGACCGCGTGCTCGACGACATTCAGGCCGATCTGCCGGCGGGCATGCAGCTCGACACGCGCCTGTTCCGGCAGGCCGACTTCATCGAGCTCGCGATGCTCAACCTGACCCGCGCCCTGCGGGACGGCACCCTGCTCGTGGTCGCGGTGACCCTGCTCTTCCTCGCCAGCCTGCGCGCCGGCGCCATCACCCTGCTCGCCATCCCCCTGTCGCTCCTGGCCGCGGTGGTCGGGCTCCGCGCCCTGGGGCTGTCGATCAACAGCATGACCCTCGGTGGCATGGCGATCGCGGTCGGGGCCCTCGTCGACGACGCGATCATCGACGTCGAGAACGTCGGCCGGCGCCTGCGCGAGAACGCGCGCCGGCCGGCCGCGCGGCAGCGGCCGCTGCTGCGCGTCGTGTACGAGGCGAGCCGCGAGATCCGCACGTCCATCGTGTTCGCCACCCTCATCGTCGGGCTGGTCATGCTGCCGCTCTTCTTTCTCACCGGCGTCGAGGGGCGCCTGCTGCAACCCCTGGGGCTCGTGTACCTCATCGCGCTGGCGGCGTCGCTGCTGGTGGCCCTGACGCTGACGCCGGTGCTCTGCTTCTATCTGCTGCCGGGCAGCCGGAGCGCGTCGGCCGGCCACGAGCCGGCCCTGGCCGCCGCGGTGCGGCGCCGCTACTCGCGGCTGCTGCCCCACGCCCTCCGGCACCCGCGCACGGTGCTGGTGGCGGCGGGTGCGCTGTCGGTGGCGGCGGCGGCGGCGACCCCGTTCCTGGGGCGGGCGTTCCTGCCCGCGTTCAACGAGGGCGCCCTGGTGATCAGCGCGGTGACCCTGCCGGGGACGAGCCTGGCCGAGTCGAGCGCGCTCGGGAGCGCCATCGAGCGGCTTCTCCTCGAGGTGCCCGAGGTAGCCGCGACCAGCCGGCGGACGGGGCGGGCCGAGCTCGACGAGCACGTGCAGGGGGTCGAGTCGGCCGAGATCGACGTGCGGCTGGAAGAGGGGGGGCGGCCGCGCGAGGTCGTGCTCGACGAGATCCGGGAACGGCTGTCGCTGGTGCCGGGCACGAACATCACCATCGGCCAGCCGATCTCCCATCGCATCGACCACATGCTGTCCGGCTCGCGCGCCAACGTGGCGGTCAAGATATTCGGGGACGATCTCGCGGTGCTGCGCGCCCTCGGCGATCAGACTGTCGCCGCGATGCAGGACATTCCCGGCGTCGTCGATCTGGCCCTCGAGCCGCAGGCGGACATCCCCACGGTGCGGGTGGGGTTCGACCGGGCCGCGCTCGCCCGCCACGGGCTGCCGGCCGGCGAGGCGGCCCTGACCCTGGAGACCGCGCTGCACGGCCGCGAGGTCGGGCAGATCCTCGACGGCCAGGTCGCGGTGCCCCTGGTGGTGCGTTACCGCCGGACGGACATGGCCGACCTCGACGCCCTGTGGGAGACGCGCATCGACACCCCCGCGGGTCCCCGCGTTCCGCTGGGCAGCCTCGCCGCCATCATCGAGGACCGCGGCCCGAACTTCATCGGGCGCGAGAACGTCCAGCGCCGGCTGGTGGTGACCTGCAACGTGGCGGGGCGCGACCTCGGCAGCACGGTGGCCGACATCCGGGAACGCGTGGAGGCCGCGGTCGCGTTGCCGGAGGGCTATCGCGTGGAGCTCGGAGGGCAGTTCGAGGCCCAGGCCACGGCGGCGCGCGCCCTCCTGGGGCTCGGGCTGGCCGCGGTCGTCGGCATCTTCCTGCTGCTGGTCAGCGCGCTGCGCTCGCCCCGCGACGCCGCCATCGTGATGATCAACCTGCCCCTCGCCCTCATCGGGGGCGTGGTCGGGGTCGCCCTCGGGGGCGGCACGCTGTCGATCGCGGCCCTCATCGGCTTCATCGCGCTCTTCGGCATCGCCACCCGCAACGGCATCATGGTGGTGACCCGCATCCGCCGGATCCAGGACCTCAAGGGAAGCGACGTCAGGGCGGCGGTCGTGCGGGGGGCGGTGGACCGGGTGGTCCCCGTCCTGATGACCGCGCTCTCGACCGGCCTCGCCCTGCTTCCGGTGGCCCTGGCGGCCGGCCAGCCGGGCAGCGAGATTCAGGCCCCGCTCGCACTGGTCATCGTGTGCGGGCTCGTCTCGTCGACGATCCTCAACATGTTCGTGGTGCCGACGGCCTACCTGGCCGCGGCCACCGCGCGGCAAACCCGTGGATGAGGGCCCGGATTTCGGTGAACACCTGTCCCGCGGCCGCCCGGGCCGCTCGCCTTTGACGAGAAGGGGGGCGAGAGCGGGGAAGGGGACCTCAGGGTCCTGACCAGGGGTGGCCGGATCGAGATTTGCACGACTTGTCCACGGCAGCCGCCTGAGTCCGTTGTGGCAGGGCGGCAACCTGGACGATAATCACGGCATCCGGGAGGTTGCCCGGAAGGAACAGCGCATGGTCAACAGGGATCAGGTGCCGATACTGATTGGCATCGGGGCGGTCATCGTCACCCTCTCCGCCGGAACGTGTTCGACCAACGCCCGCATCGCGGACGGCTTCGACAACGTCAACCGGCGGATCGACGATGTGAACCGCCGGATGGACGATGGTTTCGAGAATGTCGACCGTCGGATGGACGATGGTTTCGCAAACGTCAACCGCCGGGTAGACGACGGCAACAAGCGCATCGACGGCCTGCAGATCGAGCTGCGGGAGCTCCGGACGCTGTTCGTCGAGAGCATCGAGAGCCGGACGACTCCCGCGCCGGCAGATTGAGACCGGCGCGGGAGCGTCTTCCGTGTCGGCGCCGTCGGATGTCGCCGGCCGGCGGTCGGATACCGGCCGTTGACGTGCGACGCGGGAGGGACCTACGCGGTCAGGTGCCGGCGGAAGAAGCCGACGGTCCGGTTCCACGCCTGCGCGGCGGCCGCCTCGTTGTAGCGCGGCGTCGAGTTGTTGTGGAAGCCGTGCAGCGTTCCCTCGAACATGTGCATCTCATGTTCGACGCCGTTCGCCTGCAGCGCCGCCTCGTACTCGGGCCACATCGCGTTGATGCGCGGGTCGGTGGACGCGTAGATGATCATCATGGCGGCCTCGATGCTCGGCACCCCCTCGGTCGGGGCGGAGGCGCCGTAGAACGGCACGCCGGCGTTGAGGTCGCTGCCCAGCTCGACCGCGAGGCGGTTGGTCATTCCCCCGCCCCAGCAGAACCCGGTGGCGCCGAGGGCGCCGTTGGACAGATCGTGCGCCTTGAGAAAACGCGCGCTGTTGATCATGTCCCGATCCAGCTCATCCGGGTCGAGCTCGCGCTGCAGGGTGCGGCCGTCGTCGTCGTTGCCGGGATAGCCGCCCACCGGGGACAGGCCGTCCGGCGCGAGGGCGAGGAACCCGGCCACCGCCGCGCGCCGCGCGACGTCCTCGATGTGCGGGTTCAGGCCGCGGTTCTCGTGGATGATCAGCGCCGACGGGAACGGGCCGTCGCCGGCCGGCTGCACCAGATAGCCGCGCATCTCCCCCGACGTGCCGCCCGGTGACGGATACTCGACGTAGGTCCCCGTCATCCGCGGGTCGGTGAACGAGATCGTCTGCGCCTCGGCGTACCGCGGCAGCAGGGCCTGCGCCATCCACAGGGCCGAGACGCCCCCGATGGTCATCGCCGCGGCGCGGCTGAGAAACTCGCGCCGGGTGATCCGGCCGTGGCAGTACTCGTCGTAGAGATCGAAGACGCGCGGGTCGATCTTCCGTTCCGGGGTCTGTTCCTGTGCCATGGGTGCGCTCCTCTTGCTTGACATTGCCGCTGGTTGACGATGGAATCCGCCCGCGGTCGCCGGGTCGATCACGGACACGCAACGGGTATCCGACCCGACGGCACGATTCTACGGAACTCGCCCCATTGCGTCACGCGGAATCGCCGCCGGTTGCCGTACCGAGCGCCGGGCAGCGGGCCGACGCGATGTTCTTCGCTGGTCGCGACGGTCAGGTCGGGGAGGACCTCTGCGCACGCGGGATCAAGGCAGCACATCGACCAGTCCGGCGTCGATGATCCTGCGATCCTGCGTCAGCAGCGTCGCTCCGAGCACCCGGGCGGTCGCCACCAGGATCCGATCCGCCGGATCCCGATGGAACGAATCGGGCAGGGCGGCTACCGTTTCAGCGATCGCGGGCGAGATTCCCTGTCGCCGGACCAGCGGTGGCCCCGTCGCCTTCTCCAGCCACTCGCGCAACGGAATGGTCAGGCGGATGCGTCCCAGGTTGTGCAACATCGCCACTTCCCATAGCGAGATTTCGGACACCAGCAAGGGTGACTCGGCCCCGGCCGAGGCCACCACGTCGCGCTGCGCGGCCGAGAGTCGATGGCGGTCGTTCAGCCACCACACCAGCACGTGCGTGTCCAACAACGCCGTCATCGGCGCAGGCTCTCCCAGTCATCTTCCGGAACCACCGGTCCGACGATGTCGCCGACCACGGTGACCGTGCCCTCCAGCTCCATCTGGGGATACTCGGCCCCGGTTCGCGTTGCCGGCGACAGCTCCGCGACAGGCCGGCCCCGCTTCAGGATGAGTACGCGTTCGCCCGTGGTCTGCACGCGGTCCAGGATTGCCAGGCACCGCGCCTTGAAGTCCGACGCGTTGATGGTCTCCATGTGACCAGACTACGTGACCAGTCATGATGGCGTCAAGGTCCCGGCGCCCGGTCGATCCGCTCAACGCCCTCACAGCCGGTCCTCCCACAGCGCCGCCAGGAAGAACTCGAGCGGCCAGATCTCGATGCCGCGCTCCCGGCGGGGGCGATCTTCGCGGCAGACGACGATCGACCGTTCGACGAGCCCCTCCTCGGCGAGGGCGAGCAGCCCCCGCAGGTGCTTGGGCTGAACGCGGCGCGTCGCCTTCGCCTCTATCGCGACCCGCTCGTCCAGGATGAAGTCGCGACCCGCTCGTCCAGGATGAAGTCGACCTCGTGGCCGGATCCCGTGAGGAGGAAGCGGATGCCGCGTTCCTCGATCATCAGGTGCACCTCGTCCATCAGCGGCGGGCACTTCTGGATCTCGTCGATGCAGATCACCGTGTCGCGCAGGTCACGCGCCTCGATCTCCTGCCGAATGCGCGTCGGATCGGCGAGGACCGCGGTGAAGAGCCCCTGGTCGAGGAGGGAGAACGTCAGCGCGACCGTGCGGTCGAGCTGACGCCGGACGTACGTGGTCTTCCCCGTCTGGCGGGGGCCGAACAGGAACACCGAGCGATGGGCCAGGAGGTGCTCGATGTCGAGGTGCCGCGGGATCCACGTCATGTGCCAAGAGAGATAGCGATTATCATGATAATCGCTATCTTGAATGGCATCAACCCGTCGCGGACCAAGTCAGCCGGCCGGGAGTCCGTGGTGGAACCCCGCGTCGCACCGGTCGAATGCAGCGGGGCCTTCGCCACGGGCTCCGGTAGTCGGAGATGAGCGCCGGCGGGCCGCCGGTTCGGCGAGCAGGAAACTGTACCGACCTGCTATCGCGAAGCCGCGCCCTGCTCTGCGCCGGCCTGCTCCTCCGCGCGATGGCCGGCAAGGATGCCCTCCATGCCGATGTTGCCCTCGTGGCAGGCGTACTCGTAGATGGCCTCGTCCTTCCGCGTCAACGGAATCATGGCCGTCCACGCGCCCGCGTAGGTGCCCGGATCGTCGACGGTGAGCTCGTGCTCTATCGTATCGGGGCCGACCCGCGTGAAGCGCTCCACGAGCCGCAGCTGCTCGGCCGACCCGCGGATCCGCTCGTACAGCGCGGCCGGAGAATCGCTCTTGGCCGAGAAGTTCCGGGTCTCGACGACCAGGGTGTCGCCGTCCCAGTAGCCGCGCGCGTCGCCGTGCCACTGGCGGATGGCGTCGTCGACGTGCGGGCCGGCGTCGATGGGGACGATGCGCGCGTCGTGGATCATCTCGTGCAGGAACACGATGTGGTTCGGGGTCTGGATGATCTGGTAGTAGGTGTTGTAGCCGGCGAACAGGTTCGGCATGCCGAAGGTGATGCACCGCTCCTGCAGGCGGCGGTCGGTCCACGACGACGCCGGGTTGTCGGCGAGGTGGGCGGCCCGCGCGTCGACGTGCCGTTGCGCCTCCGGCGTCAACGGCGGCACGCGTCCGTTCGGCGGATCGACGACCAGCGAGGTGCGGTTGTCGAAGTCGCGGTCGACCAGCCAGAACTGGTTGTAGTTGCCGGTGCCCGCGTCCCGCGACGAGAACGCCTCTTCGTCGGCGAGGGCGGCGGTGAACACGCTGTCCGCGAACGCCGCGTCGCTCTCGCCGCTCGCGAAGATCTGCGCGTAGCGGGCCTCGAGGCGCGCCAGCTCCTCGTCGGTCAGCACCGCCTTGTCGCCCAGCGCCTCGGGGCGCTCGAGCGGGGTGGCGGTGTTGTTGGCCCAGACCCCCTGCAGATCCGGCCGTCCTTCCGCCGTGCGCGGCACGCTCCACGCCTCCGTCTCTGCCGCCTGCGCCCAACTCGACGCCGGCGCCGCCGCCATCGCGCCCGCGACCACCGCGAGCGCCACCCACCATGCTGTCCGTGACTGATTCATCGTCGTGTCTCCTCCGAGAGTCTTGCCGTGAATTATGCCAGTCTTCCACGCGTTCCGCCCGCTCGCGTTCCGCCGATTGGCGATTCAGGCTCCGCCCCCTCGCGAGCCGGGCGATCCCTGCGGGAAGAGCCGGCGGCCTTCGCAAGGCAGCTCGGGATGGCGGCCCACAGGCGTGGATGTCGGTCTCGGTGCAGTGACGAGTTCAGTCAACGACCGAGGACGACATCGAGCCCAGACAGCAGCAGCTCGAGCTTGGCCCGTGGGAGCTTGCCGGCCCGTTCATCGAGCAGGCTTCGGTCGAGTGCGATGATCTGCGAGACGTTGGCCACCGAGTCTTGGGGAAGACCTGTTGTCCTTGCGGCCAGAAGCACGTTGCCCGGCGCGTCGGCCCACCGAAGGTTGCTCGTGAGCGGCACGCACACCGCCGTGGCGAGGCGGCTCCGATTCAAGGCGTCGCCCTGCACCACCACGACCGGTCGTCGAAACCCGGGGCTCGATCCGACGGGGGCCGGAAGATCGGCCCACCAGATCTCGCCCTGCGAGATCACCACTCGACGCGCTGCAGGACGCGGCGCGCCGCCACGGCCAGGAACTCATCCGGCTCGCTGCCGACCTGATCGCATACTCGATTCATGGCGTCGGTGACTTCGTCCGGTGCATGGCGCGCCACGTACTCCCCGAGCGCGGCGCTGTACACCTCGCTCCGCGACCGTCGCTCGCGCTCGGCCAGTCGTTCCACTTTCTCGAAGATCTCGTCCGGGATCGAAACCGCCGTCTTCATACCAGGAGTATAACCGAGGCTCGAACTCGACCTGAGACGATTCGGGCTCGCTCACGGCGACCCGGCTCGCGACCGCACGCGATTCCCGGCGGTCAGGAGCACGCCGTCGGCGGATTCGCCATCGACGAAGAGAAGTGAGAAGCGCACGGGCAGACCCATGCCCTGGAACAGCTCGGCCGAGTCCTGCAGGTGGAAATGCAGATGCGGTTCGGTGCTGTGGCCCGTGTGGCCGCAGCGCCCGAGGACTTGGCTGCGGTCCACCCGGTCGCCAGGCGCGACGGTGACGCTGCCGCGGACGAGGTGGGCGTACAGCCCGAACTCCCGCTCGGCGTGCTCGACGAGTACGTGATTGCCGACGAAGCTGCGGGCCGTGAAGTCGCAGACGCCCCAGCCGAGAAACGCCTGACGCACCCGATCCTCCACTCGAACGACGGTTCCGCCGGCCGCCGCGCGGATTTCGCGGCCGTAGCAGAAGTACTCTTCCGCTTTCGTTCCCCGGCCGTTGTGGGTTCGGAACGCGTCATTCGCCTGCACGAAATCCAGCGCGAAACGCTGTCCCAGGATGTCCCATGAATGCGAGGTTTTCGGCGTGGCGCCGCCGTTGGCTACCAGCCACTCGCCGTCGAACGGCAACGTGTAGACGACCTGCGTTTCGTAACTCCGGCCGTCGTCGCCACTGCGCTTCTCGCGTCCGGCCAGCGTCGCGTTGCCGGCAGCCTGTCGAAGGAGCTCCACGACCTGGAACGGATTGAAGAGACACAACAACTGTGTCGAGTAGAACGTCGCCACGAGACCGTAGGGTCCGAAGCGGCCGATGGGGCCGGATGTCGGCCGATGCGAACGGTCCAGGTCGGGCTCGTCGTCGAATCCAGGGACCGGCGGCGGCGTACGCCGCACCGAGCGTATCGCTGCTGAGACCAGGACGCACATGGCGAGGTAGATCGGGACGATCGTGAACCGCGGCAGCCGATAATCGAACAGTTCGAGGGCCGTGAAGAAGACGATGGCGGTCAGACCGAGCGCGGCCATGATGTGCGTCGCCCCGTAGAGGACGAAATCAATCACCCCGACTGCGGCCGCCGGAAGACGTGCTGGGAATCGCCAGCGGGCGATGCCCAGGACGACGACGATCAGCGTGAGCGTGACCAGATAGTCCGCCACTGGTTTCACTGCCCTCGCCGATTTCGCACCGTTCGCCGCCGGGTGGCATTCCGTCGCGAGTGCTTCGCCGGGTTCGCGGCCGGCAGAGACTGCGCCTCGGTCGGCATCGTGTCGCCCGGCAGCGGAGGAACGTCGGGCACTTGGCTCAACAGTCGTGCGAGAAGGTCCGGGTCGGCGCGGCGGGCTCGCTGCTCCAGGTAGTCGACGGTCAGCAGGGCCGAGGTCTTCTCGGCAACCGCGGTGGCGATGAACTGATTGATCGAGACGCCGTCTCGACGAGCCAGCTCCCGAACCTTGTCGTGCAAGGAGTCGGGCAGCCGAACCGAGAGACTGCTCATGATTCCTCCTCGAGGAGACGCAGAAAGGCGGCGGGGGTAACGATCCGGACACCGAACCTCTTGGCTCCCCCGAAAGTCCCGAACGGTGAAGGTGTCGCGCGACCAGCCCTGGATAGTCCAGGCCCTGATTGATGACGTTGTCATCTTGGCGCCGCTTGTACTCGACAACCACGGGCTGACCAGCTCTGTCGATTCCCAGCGTGTCGATGCGCCGGCCGTGACGTTGGCCGGTGGAATACTCCGAGGCGAGGAAATCGATGCCGGTCAAGGCGCGCAAGTGCTTCTCGAAGAACTCTTGCAGCCCGCGTTCGTAGGGGAAGGGATTGCTCGGAAGCTCGTGGACGTCGCCGTAAACCTCGTGAAAGAACCGCACATCACCCATCCGGCCTCCGCTCCTGACGCTCTACACCTGCTGCTTCCACAGCGAACGTCGCCGGTCTCCGCCACCTCGAGCGAGACGCGCCTCGCCCACCCTCCGGCTCGCTCACAGCGACGCTTGTGGAGCTGGCGGTTCCTCCCTACTCCGGCAGCGCGAAGACGAACAGCGTGTTGCCGTTGCTGGGGCGCAGCTCCGGGGTCAGCCGGTTGAAGGCGGCGGAGGTGAGCGAGCGGCCGGTGCTGACCGCGACGTACTGGCGCCCCTCGTGGGCGTAGGTGACGGGGAAGCCGGTGACCGGCGAGCCGATGTTGATCTCCCAGAGGACCTCGCCGGTCTCGTGGTCGAGGGCGCGGAAGCGGCCGTTGTGGTCGCCGCCGAAGACGAGCCCGCCGCCGGTGGCCATGAGCGAGCTGGTGGCGGCGCGCTGCTCGTGGATCCACAACAGGTCGCCGGTCTCGGCGGAGATCGCCTGGACGGTGCCGACCTGATCGGTGCCGGGGGCGATCTGGGTGCGGACGGCGAGCCCGTAGAGCGAGCCGTCGTTGGTCGCCATGATGCGCGCGCAGGCGTTGCGCAGGGGGAAGTACATCGTGTTGGTGAGGGGGCTGTAGGCGCCCGCCTCCCAGTCCTTGCCGCCGGTGAGGGTCGGACACGCGAAGACCTCCTGGCCCTCGCTGCGGAACACGACCTCGGCGTTCTCGGAGACGGCCCCGGTCGCGCCGTCGATGCTGCCCACCACGTTCTGGGCCACCGTCGGCCGCGCCCAGAGGAACTCGCCGGTCGCGCGGTCGAGGGTGTAGACGATGCCGGTCTTGCCGGGGATGCCGGTCATCACCCGCCGCTCCTCGCCGGGCTGCAGCCGCGGGTTGATCCACTCGACCGCGTCGGGGTTCGGGGCGACCGCGGTGTCGACGAGCAGGCGCTCGAAGGGGTGGTCGAGGTCCCAGCTGTCGTTGAGGTGCTGGTAGTACCAGACGATCTCGCCGGTATCGGCGTCGAGGGCGAGGGTCGAGTTGTGGTAGAGGTGCTTCAGGTCGGCGCCGCCGATGAGGAACTTGGGGGCCGGCGAGGTGACCGAGGTGCCGATGTAGACGAGGTTCAGCTCGGGGTCGTAGCTGGGGACCATCCACGCCCCGACGTGCTTGCGGTCCTCGAACGGCACGCCGCCCCAGGTCTCGTCGCCCGGCTCGCCCGGGGCCGGGATCGTCCGCCGCCGCCACAGCTCCTCGCCGGTGACGGCGTCGTGGGCGACGATGACGCAGGCGTTGGGGCCGCCCCGCGGGGTGCAGCCGCGGCCCGAGACGATCTTGCCGTTGGCGATGATCGGGCCCGAGCTCTGGTTGGCGGGGTTCACCCGGTAGTCGAGGATCTCGGTCTCCCAGGCGAGCTCGCCGGTCGCCGCGTCGAGGGCGAACACGTAGTCGTCGCCGCTGGTGTCGATGATGCGGTCGCCGTAGATGGCGAGGTTGCGGTTGATGTCGGTGAGGGCGCCGAGCATGTAGTCCACGAGGTCGTCGGGCCAATCCCGCCGGTACTCCCAGCGAATGTCGCCGGTGGCGGCGTCGATGGCCTGGATGACGTCCCGCGGGTTCGGCATGTACATCACGCCGTCGTGGACGAGCGGGGTGCCCTGCTGCAGCCCGGGCCCGAGGCCGCGCGACCAGACCATGCGCAGGTCGCCGACGTTGCCGCGGTCGATCTGGTCGAGGGGGCTGTACCCCCAGCCGTCGAGGGTCCGCCGCCACATCAGCCAGTCTTCGGGCGGCGGGTCCTGCAGCATGGCGTCGGTGACGGGGACGATCCCGGCGTCCTGCCCGTGCAACAGCCCGCCGGCCGAAGCGAACAGGAGCGCGGTGACCGACAGGACGCGCGCGACGTATCCGGAGCGTGAAGCGAGCATCTCAACCCCCTCGACGTTCTGCGGCGCAGACGCCTTAGTCCTGGTAGTCGGCGGCGAGCAGCGACACGCGGATGATCTCGTTGTCGTTCCGGTGCACGATGTGCCCGTTGGCGTAGGCCGGGTGCGACCAGTTCACCCTCCGGGCGAATCGCCGGGTGGGGCCGAACGCCGCGTCGCCGGTCGCCTCGATGAGCTTGATGCGGCCGTGCTCGACGTAGCCCTCGGGGGTGAACTGGGCGATGATGAGGAACCCGTCGTCGTTCACGACGAAGTAGCGGTCGTCCTGCTTCACCATGAACGCGGTGCCCCAGCGGGCCTGCGCGGTCATCTCGTCGCTCATCCACAGCCGCTCGCCGGTGCGGGCGTCGAGCCCCCGCAGCTCGCCGTAGCTGCCGACCCCGTAGAAGTAGTCGCCCTCGATGAGCGGCGTCGTGATCATCGCGTGGAGCCCGTCGGTTTCCCCGGGCAGCTCGCTCCGGCTCTGGCCGCGCCACATGAGGGTCGCGTCGGGCCGGTCCTGGTTCAGCTCCATCATCATCGAGCCCCGGTAGAACTGGGTCACCAGCAGGTAGTTGTCGCTGACCACGGGGGTCGCGACGGACATGCCGGCGCCGGCCTCCCATTCCTCCTGCCAGTACACCTCCCCGTTCTCGGGGTCGAGCGACACCAGCGCCGCCGCGTGCCAGACGATGAGCTGCCGCGCGCCGCCCGCCTGGATGATGATCGGCTGGCCGTAGCCCATCTCGCCGACCACGTCCAGGGCGCGCCAGACAACGTCGCCGGTCCGCTTGTCGAACGCCATCACGAGGCCGCCCGGCTCGCCGCCGACCACCGTGATCAAGCGGTCGCCGTCGACGATGGGGGCGCTCGCCACCCCCCAGGTCGGGATGAAGCTGTCGTAGTCGGCGTAGTGCTTCTCCCACAGGATGTCGCCGGTCTCGACGTCGAGGCAGTAGAGGTCGCCGGCGGCGCCGACCACGTACACGCGGTCATCGTCGACGGTCGGGGTCGCGCGCGGGCCGATGGCGTACGAGAACATCAGCATGCGGTAGGAGGTGGGCCACTCCTGGACCCACAGCACCTCGCCGGTCTCCTCGTCGAGGGCGAGGACCCGCTCGGTGCCGTCCATCGTCCGCGACTCGGGATCCTCGGCCCAGTCGGTGATGAAGACGCGCCCGTCGGCCACCGCGGCGCCGGAGTAGCCGGAGTTGATGGGCACCCGCCACGAGACCTTCAGCTCGTCGGGCAGATCCTCGATGATGCCGGTCTCGGTCCACACCCCGCGCCGGTCCTCGCCGCGCCACTGCGGCCAGTCGTTGGCGAATCCGGGGGCGGCCACGAGCAGGGCGAGCCCTGCGAAGGCCAGAGATCGAAGGGTGCGGCGGGCCGGAAGATCGACGTCGTGCAGTGTCATGCCATGCTCCTCGCGAAGCTCGTCCGCCAGCGGCGGGTCGAGCCTGTTGTGCGGTTCGTTTCCTGTGAAAGTCTATACCGAATGGGTGCCGTTGCCGGTGAGCGGGCGGTGGCCCGATTCGCGGCCGGCGCCCCTGGTACGATGGCCGTCGAGAGCGGCGCGGTGGGCGTGGTACGATGGCTCCTGTGGGTCAGTGGCGTGACCCTGGGCGGTGAATCGACGGCGCGCCGGGAGACCGGCAGAAACGGAAGCGGGATGGGACGCATCGTCGTACGCACGAGAGTCACCAACCTGTTCGACGAAGACGAGTCCGTCGAATGCGGGATGTTCGTCGATACGGGGGCGGGGGCGCTGATCCTGCCCGCGGCGTGGAAGGAGAGGCTCGGTCGGTTCAAGCGAGCGGAAGCCGTCGAGCTTCAGATGGCCAATCGGGATGTCGTGCGGGGAGAGGCGTGCTGGCCGGTGGAGGTGAAGATCGAGGGTTTCCGTCCGGTCTCGAACGAGGTGATCTTCGTCGACATGAAGCCGGAAGAGAACGAGGAGTACGAACCTCTCCTGGGATACGTCATTCTGGAGCAGGCGCAGGCGGCGGTGGACATGCTCGGGCATCGTCTGGTTCCGGTGAAGTACATCGACATGAAATGACCGTCCGTGCTGATCGCGGTGCGGGCGCCGACTTCCATCCCCCGGCCGCCTCGGCCCTGTCAACTACGCTCGACTACAACCTGTTGTCTCTCCAGGCTGGTGGAGAACCCCTCGACTGGCCGCGAGACCCGCGCGCTTGCCGCGGTGGTCCGATGGCGGTGCCGCGGCCGCCGCTACCGACCAGGATGCCTTCCCGGCCGAACACCGAGCCTGTCCATGGGCCGCGCATGGGGACACAATTGATTCAGAGAATCCTTCGGCACTTCACTTCTCCGGCCGCCGGCTGGACAACGATTGCGTTCGTCACGGGAACTCTTCTGGCCGCGGCCTCTCCGGCCGCCGCACAGACCCTCACGTCCCGAGTCGAGGGGGCCGTGCAGGACGAAGCGGGGGGCGTCATCCCGGGGGCATCGGTGACGATGACTCAGATCGACACGGAGGTGGAGCGGGAGACCGTCACGAACGACCGCGGTCTCTACCTGTTCCCCCAGATTCCCGCGGGAACCTACAGGGTCGAGGCGGCGGTGCCCGGCTTCAGGACCACGGTGATCGAAGATGTCCGTGTCGCCCTGAGTACACCCGCGTCCATCGACATCGTCGTCGAGGTGGGGGGGGTGGCCGAGACGGTCTTCGTTGCGGCGGCCGAGGCGCAGTCGCTGATGAACACGGCCAATGCGGAGATCAACACCAACCTCAGCCGGGAGCAGGTCAGCGAGCTTCCGCTGAACGGCCGCTCCGTCATCCAGCTGGCCCTCACCCAGGCGGGGGTGACCAGCCCGGGAGGCACGCGCAGCGCCTCCATCAACGGAACGCGAGGAACCTTCAACAACTTCACGCTGGACGGCGTCAACAACCAGGACGGCTTCATTCGGACGGACGCCCTGTTCGGGATCATTCCCCTCAAGGAGAGCTTCATCGACGAGATCAACATCACGACCGCGAACTCGGACGTCGACGCCGGCCTGGGGGCGTCGCAGACCCAGTTCGTGACCCGCTCCGGCAGCAACACCTTCAACTCGGAGGTGTTCCTCTATCACCGGAACGAGTCGCTCAACGCCAACAACTACTTCAACAAGGCCGCCGGGCTGGCGAAAGAGAGGACGCGGGTCCACGAGTTCGGCGTCAACGTCGGCGGGCCCGTCGTCAGGGACAAGCTCTTCTTCTTCGTCAACTACGAGGAGGAACGGGAGCCCGGCACGACGTCGGTCGTGCGGCGCGTCCTGACGGATTCGGCGCGCGGCGGCAACTTCAGCTACGTCAGGCAGGACAACGGCCAGGTGGCCACGGTGAACCTGCACCGGCTGACGGGAATCGCCCCCGACTCCGCCATCCGGTCGCTGGTCGACATGACCCCGGCGCTCAACGACGCCAGCGTGGGCGACGGGCGGAACACGGCCGGGTTCCGTTTCAACGCCCCCTCGAAGAGCAACTCCGACTGGTTGATCTTTCGGGGAGACTACGTGATCAATCCGAGGCATTCGGCAACGGGGACCTTCCACCAGTTCCGCATCGACACGCCGAACTCGGTGGGCAACGGCATCGGTTCCGTGTACCCCGGCCTGCCCGGTGCGGGCCAGGGCTCGAACCGCAGGCTCGGGTCCTTCACCCTGAGCAGCACGCTCGGCCCGAGCGTCGTGAACGAGGCGCGATTCGGTGTCCAGACCTACGGGGTGGAGTTCGCCAACCGCGAGACCTTTCCCGGCGGCTATCAACTGAGCTTCGGGGGATTCGACAATCCCGTCCGGAACTTCATGGACCAGGGACGCGACGTTCGGAACCTGGAGTTGAGCGACAGCCTGACGTGGGTCAAGGGGGCGCACACCGTCAGGCTGGGCGGCGGCGCACGGTGGACGCAGGTGGACTCCTTCGGCGACGCGGGGCTGTTGCCGACCTACGAGCTCGGCTTCGGCGCCGGGAACCCCGATCCGCTGGTCCCCTCGCTGTTCGCCGGCGGAATCTCGTCCGACGAGCTGAGCGCGGCCGCGGCGCTCCTGGCGACGCTCGGCGGCGTCGTCGACTCGGCGGATCAGACCTTCAACGTCGTCTCGACGACCTCGGGCTTCGTGGACGGGGCCACGGAGAGAAGGGTGCTGAACCAGAACTTCCTCCACCTCTATGCCGGCGACACGTGGCGGCTGGCCCCCCGGACGAGCTTGACCCTGGGCGTCAGGTGGGAGCTTCACGCCGTGCCGGACGAGGCGCAGGGCCTGGCGCTGCTGCCGGTGGGCGGGGTCGACGCGGTGCTCGACCCGGACGCCGTCGTCGACTTCGCCGGGTCGGCCAACGGAAGGCCCTTCTTCAACAACGACCGGAACAACTTCGCGCCGAACGTCGGCGTGGCCCACCAGTTGACCGACAAGATGGTCGTGCGCGGCGGCTACGCCCTGAACTACGTGCTCGACAACAACATGACCACGGTGTTGAACACAATCGACAACAATGCCGGCCTGAGCCAGACGGTGTTTCTGCCGGGGCTCGGCGGCACCGTCAGCGGCGGCGGACTCGTTCCCGTGTCCCAGCCCGAGTTCAAGATACCGCGGACCGCTCGGGATGGGGTCCTGGCCGATCCCACCGCCGCCCTCTTCACCTTCGATCCCGACCTCCGGACCCCGTACGTCCAGCAGTGGAACGTCGGGTGGCAGTACGAGGCCGGGCGCGACACCGCGGTCGAGGTGCGCTACGTCGGCAACCGCGGCACGGACCTCGTCCGGGCCATCGACCTGAACCAGGTCCTGCTGCCGGACGCTTTCGTGGAGGACTTCCAGCGCGCGCAACGGAACCTCGCCGCCAACGGGCACCCGGGAATCGGCGAACGGCTGCAGGTCTTCCCCCGGCTCGGGTTCGGCGGCTTCCTGCACGACGGAGGCGTTCAGAACTGGATTCGAAACGGCGAGATCGGGCAGTACATCGGCGGCTTCCTGGCCCCGAACCGGCGGTTCTTCTTCGCCGGGGAAGGTGGGGAGGGGTTCGGGGCGACGCTGCCGATAGGCTATTTCTACACCAATCCGAACACCTACGTCGGGGACGTCGTCGGCAATCACGCCTATTCCGAGTACAACGCGCTCCAGCTCGAGGTTCGCCGGGCGTGGCGCTCGGGGTTCACGGGTCAGCTCAATTACACCTGGGGTCGGGCGATGACGGACTTCGGCGGCAGCCAGTCGAATTTCCGAGCCCTGTTCGACAACGCCCGGCCCGAGCTCGAGATCATGCGTCCCGATTACGACATCACCCACACCATCAACGCCAATTGGGTGTGGGAGATACCCGTGGGCCAAGGGCGGCGCTGGATGAGCAATAGCAGCCTGCTGAGCTCCATCGTCGGGGGATGGGGGCTGAGCGGATTCCTCAGGATCCGTTCCGGCGAGGTGATCAACATCGTCTCCGGACGGGGCACCATCAACCGCGGTTCGCGGGCGTTGGTCAATACCGTCCATCTCGACGGAATCGGGGTCGGCGAGCTCCAGAATCGCACGGGCGTCTACCGCCATCCCGACGGGCGCGTGACCCTGTTCGATGCCAGCCTGCTCACCGACGGCGGCGGCAATCCCGACATCTTTCGGAACCCGGGCCTGCTCGAGGCGGGGACGCTGCCCATGTCGCCCATCAGCGGGCCGTGGTACGCGACGGTGGACATCGGGCTGCGCAAGAACATCGCCCTTCCGTTCTCGGCCGGGTCGCGGATGCAGATTCGCGTGGATGCCTTCAATGTCTTCAATCGCGTCAACTTCAACATCGGCCACGATCAGAATCCCAACAGCAGAGAGTTCGGCCTGATCAACTCGACCTTCGCGGCCCGGCAGATCCAGGTCGGCATGAGGCTCTCGTTCTGAATCGCGCGAGCTTCCCTGCGGTACGGGAACCGTCGATCCGCAGCTTGCGGAGTCACGCGTCGGCCGGTCGGACCTCGGCCCACGCGGCGGGTCCGGAGGCTCGTTGGGCCCGAGGGGGAACGTCGTCAGCGTTGGCCCTGCTCGGCGGTCGACGGGAACGGGTCGGAGAACCGGGGGTCGGCGAGGAACGCGGGGTCGGTGAGCGTCTCGAGGAACGCGATCAGCGCGGCGATTTCATCATCGGTGAGGCCGAGACGGAGGGGCCGGACGGGGCCGCCGGTGACGATCAGCCGGCGGTCGAGCAGGTTCATGTCGAGGAACGGGTGCGGCGCGACCTGGGCGTCGTAGTGCTCGATGACCTCGCGCAGGGTCGCGAAACGGCCGTCGTGCATGTAGGGCGGGCGGATCGCCACGTTGCGCAGGGACGGGGCCTTGAAGCGGCCGTCGCCGGCGCCCGGGTCGGCGCCGGCGGCGTCCCGCCCGTCTTCCGGGTGGCGGGCTTCGAAGCTTCCATCGGGGTCTCCATCGAATCCGTCCAGGCCTATGTTGCGGGGTCCGAGATTGATCTGCGCGTCCCCGGTGTGGCACTGGGCGCAGCCGGCGCCGCGGCGGCCGGGGCCGGGCGGCGTCGCGAACAGCTCGTAGCCGTGCCGCGCGGCCGGGGTGAGCCGGGCGAGAAAGGCCGGAGACCCTGCTGGCCCGGCCGCGCGCGCGTCGTCGTAGGGCGCGCGAAAGGACACCAGCGCCCGCACGAACTGGGCGAGGGCGCGGGCGATGCGATCCCGGGTGACGTCGGGGCTGCCGAAGGCGCGGGCGAACAGGGGCGGGTAGAAGGACGTCGCGGCGAGCCGGGCCTCGACCGCGTCGTGGGACGAGCCCATCTCGATGGGGTCCTCGATCGGCGCCAGCACCTGGGCCTCGAGGGTCTCGGCCCGCTCGTCCCAGAAGAACCGGCCGCGAGCGTAGTAGCGCGCGTTGGCGAGGCCCATGGCGTGGCGCCGGGTCGGGCGGCCGTCGAGGCCGATGCTCAGGCGGCGGGGATCCGAGAAGCCGTGCCGTTGGCGGTGGCACGACCCGCACGAGACGCGGCGGTTGGCCGACAGCCGGGTGTCGTAGAAGAGCACGCGGCCGAGGGTGGCGCCGGCGTCGGTGACGGGGTTGCGGGCCGGCGTGTTGTCGGCGGCGGCGATGCTGTCGGGACCGTCGATGACGGCGAAGTGCGGCGGCAGCTCGACGGCGTACCGGTAGGGGGCGGACGGGAGCCGCGGCTCGTCGAGCGCCTCGGCCGCGACGGGCTGGGCCCGTGCGTGGGCGGCGCCGCCGGCCGGCGGGTCGAATGCGACGTTCAGGCTCGCGACCACGATTGCCGCCAAGAGGCCGAAGAAGGCGCGCCCCCGCATGCAGGTGACTCTACCGCGTTCGGGGCCGGCCGGCACTCGCAACCTCGAGTCTTCGCCGTGCTCGCATGGGCGCGACCAGCAGGTTGGCACGTTGCAACAAAGGCATACGCATCGATATGCTTCCATGCATGCGAACCACCATCGACATCAACGACGCGTTGCTGCAGGCGGCCAAGTCCCACGCGGCGCGTGAACGAAGGACCCTGAAGGCGGTGGTCGAGCAGGCCCTTCGCGAGCTCCTGTCGGGCCAGGCGCGCGGTGTCGCGGACGGTCCGCCGATCCCCGTCTTCCACGGGCAGGGGGTGCAGCCCGGGGTGGACCTGACGGACAACGCGGCCCTGGAGGACTTCATGAATGCAGAGTCCTGACGTCAACGTCCTGGTGAACGCGTTTCGCACCGACGCCGTCCATCACGATCGCTGCCGGGCGTGGCTGGACGCGGCCGCCGCTCGTCGCGAGCCGGTCGGTTTCTCCGAGCTGGTGCTGAGCGGCGTGCTGCGCATACTGACGCACCCGCGAGTCTTTCATCCGCCGACGTCCACCGAGGCGGCGGCCGACTTCATCGACGCGCTGCTGCCTCAGCCCGCCGCCACGCCCTTGCGACCCGGAAGCGGCCATTGGCGGATCTTCCGCGGCCTGCTCGCCGCGCACCTGCCGACCGGCAACCGGATTCCGGATGCGTACCACGCGGCTCTCGCCATCGAGCACGGCTGCGAATGGGTCACTCTCGACCGCGGTTTCACGATGTATGCCGGCCTGCGATGCCGGAACCTGCTGGACAGCTGACGTTGGCGCGCGGCGCCGCCGGACCACCCCCGCGTCGGCCGCGAGAATCGCCACGGTCGCTATAATGGCGGCTGTAGTTGCCGATCACGACAGCCGGTGGCGGGGCAACGCCCCGCCGTGACCGAAGGGCCTTCCACATCACCCCGGCGGGAGCCGGGAGGAGAACTCGATGAGAACCAGGATCTTCATGGCGGTGGCCTTGGCCGCGTTGGTGGCGGCGGTACCCGCGAGCGCCCAGTCGCAAGACGTCGACCTCGAGGCGGCGGACGGCGTGACCCTCAAGGCGACCTACACCTCACCCGGGCAGCCCGGGCCGGGGATGCTGCTCGTGCACCAGTGCAACATGGACCGCACGTCGTGGAACGACATCGCGGCGGAGCTCGTCGGGGCCGGGGTGCACGTGCTGACCCTCGACCTGCGCGGGTTCGGCGACAGCGGCGGCGAGGGCATCCGGTCCGGGTTCCCGGCGTTCCTGCAGACGTCGGCGGCCGACGTCGACATGGCCTACGACTACCTCGCGGCGCAGTCGGGGGTCGATGCGTCGCGCGTCGGGGCCGGCGGCGCGAGCTGCGGGGCCATGCTGACCGCGGATCTCGCGGCCCGCCGGGAAGGGGTCAAGGCGCTCATGCTGCTGTCCGGTCCGCCGAGCGAAGCGGCGGTCGCCAACATGGCAGGGGACGCGGGCCTGGCGGTGTTCGCGGCGGCGGCGACCGAGGACCCGGTGACCGTCGGGGTCGCCGACGCCCTGCAGGGCGCGGTCGACGGGTCGTCGCATCCCCACTCGACCGCGAAGATCTACCCCGGCACCGAGCACGGGCTGCCGATGTTCGGGAAGAACCCGGATCTCGAGCCCGCGCTTCTGGCGTGGCTGAAGGGCGAGCTGCTCGGGAACTGAGGTATATTCGGTTTTCCGGTCACCAACGTGTTCCCTGGTTGGAGGATCGGGTGAGACGCAGCCCGCGCCTGGTGGCGCTCACGCTTCCGGCCGCAGCGCGGAGGGGGCGGTCGCCGCGTACGTCAGGCCGGACGAGCACAGCGATTTTCGGGCGTCCGGGCAGGCCGTCCGCAATACCGTGCAGGGTGTGTACGACGAGAGCGAGCAGCAGGAGTCTTCGCAGTTGAACGGCGCGGCTCCTGCAGGGTTGGTTGGGCGGCGAGCGGAGCCGGAAGGCGACGCTTGCCGGGCCAGGAGGTTTCCGATGGGCAGGCATACTGTTTCGGCGCTCGCGGTCTTGGCGGCGGCGGCGTTGCTGTGGCCGGGGGCGGCAGCGGGCCAGTCGGCCGGCGAGGACTTTCGGACCCCGTGGGGTGACCCGGATCTGATGGGCACCTGGTCGTACGCGTCGCTGACGCCCCTCCAGCGCCCGGAGTCGCTGGGAGACCGGGAGTTCTTCACGGCCGAGGAGGCGGCGGAGCGGAATCTCGCGGTCACCCTCGACTCTGCGCCCCCACCGGGCAGCGTCGGGTCGTACAACGCGTTGTGGTTCGACCGGGGCCGGGTCAGCTCGGACATGCGGACGTCGCTCATCGTCGAGCCGCCGAACGGGCGGCTGCCGACCCGGTCCGAGGTGGCGGAGCGGCTGGCGGCCCGGCGCGCCTATCTGCGCGACCATCCCGCCGATTCGTGGCTCGACCGCAGCAACTGGGACCGGTGCATCACCTACCACGGGGTGCCGCCGATCTCGACCGGCTACAACAACACCTACCAGATCCTGCAGACGCCCACCCACGTCGCGATCCGCGTCGAGAACATCCACGACGTGCGCATCATTCCGCTCGACGGGCGCCCGCGGCTCGACGACCGCGTCCGGCAGTGGAACGGGGACTCGCGCGCGTACTGGGACGGCGACACCCTGGTGGTCGAGACCGCCAACTTCAGCGACAAGACCACGCACCGGTTCCCGTCGTCGCGGAACACGAAGGCGGTCGAACGGTACCGCCGGGTGAGCGCCGACCAGATCGACTATCGGTTCACCATCGAGGATCCGACCGTGTACACGCGGCCGTGGACGGCGGTGCGGCCGATGCCGAGGCTCGACGACTACATCATCTACGAGTACGCCTGCCACGAAGGCAACTATGCGATGACCAACATCCTGACCGTCGAGCGGGTGCAGGAGGCCGAGGCGGAGCAGTAGAGTGACGATGGAATCGGCCAGGGTGCAGTGGGTGCGCGCAGGGGCGGCGGCCGTCGCGGTCGCGCTGCTTGCAGGGCTGGGCGCGGCGGCGGCCGGGGCCGGGCAGCAGGACGACCGCGGCCAGAGGCTCTATCCGTCGCTTCAGCGCCCGCCCGGCGATCCGGAGGTGGTGGCACGGGGGCAGGCCGTCTACGGCATCAGCTGCCGGGCCTGTCACGGGATGGACCTTCGGGGCGGAGACCTCGGGGGGCCCAACCTGCTGCGGTCGCAGCTCGTCCTGCGGGACGAGGCCGGCGAGCTGATGGGACCGGTGATCCGCGACGGCCAGTCGGGGCCGGGCGGGTCCTACATGCCGCCGCAGCCGATGTCCGACGAGGACCTCCAGGCCGTCGTGACCTACGTGCACGACGTCCTCGGCACCGCGTCCCGCCAGGGGGGGCCGCCGCTCGGTGAAGGTCTCGAGCTCGACATTCTCGTCGGGGACGCCATCGCCGGCCGGACCTACTTCGCGGAGAAGTGTGCCGCCTGCCACTCCCCGACCGGCGATCTCCAGGGCATCGCCACCCGGATTCCCGAGCCCCAGGAGCTGCAGAACACGTGGGTCCGGGGCGGGGGGCGCAACACCGAGCGTCCGCCGGTGACCGTCACCGTCACGCCGGTCTCGGGCGAACCGGTCGCGGGCCGGCTCGAACGGCTCAGTGATTTCCTCGTCGTGCTCACCGACGCCGACGGCCGTCACCGGTCGTTCAGCCGCGAGGGCGACACGCCCCGGGTGGAGCTCGACGACCCGATGGCCGCCCACCGCGAGATGCTGCGGGTGTATCGCGACGCCGACATCCACAACGTGACCGCCTACCTGGTGACCCTGAAATGACTGCCTTCCGTCTGCTGCTCGCCGCTGCCCTGCTCGCCGCACCAGCCGGAGGGATCGCGCAGGAGGGCGGTCTCGACCCGGCGTCGCTGGTCGAGCCGCTGGAAGACTCGTGGCCGACCTACTCCGGCGACTACAGCGGCCGGCGCTACAGCCGGCTGAAGCAGGTGACGACGGACAACGTCCGGCAGCTGTCGCTCGCCTGGACCCGCACCCTCGACACCGGGATGCCGCCCCTCGCCGGGCCGAACGCCCCCGACTTCACCGGCGGCGAGGGGACCGGCGACTACACCATCGGGGCGCAGCGCATCAAGGGCTCGATTCTCCAGGTCGGCGACCTGCTGTACGTCACCGCCCCCGACCACGTGTGGGCGATCGACGTGCGGGACGGCGGCACGCGGTGGCACTACTTCTGGAAGACCCGCGGCGGCCCCCACATCGGGAACCGGGGAGCCGCGCTGTGGCGCGACTCGATCATCTTCGAGACCGTCGACAACTACCTCGTCTCGCTCGACGCGCTCACCGGCGAGGAACGGTGGCACACCGAGATCGCGAGCTTCGAGGAGCAGTACTTCTCCACGATGGCCCCGATCGTCGTCGGCGACCATCTGCTGGTGGGCACCGGCAACGACCTCGACGCGCCGGGGTTCCTGCAGTCGTTCGACCCCGCCACCGGCGAGCGGCAGTGGCGCTTCTACACCGTCCCCATGAGCGAGGACGACCCCGGCATCGAGACTTGGCCGAGTCTCGACGCCGCGATGCACGGCGGCGGGCAGGTGTGGGTGCCGGGGTCCTACGACCCCGAGACCGACTACTACATCTTCGGCACCGGCAATCCCACCCCCGGCTACACCGGGGTGGCCCGGCGCGGGGACAACCTCTTCACCTGCACGCTGATCGCGGTCGAGGTGTCGACCGGGAAGATGGCCTGGTACTTCCAGACCTCGCCGCACGACACCCACGACTGGGATTCGGCGCAGACCCCGATCCTGATCGACGGGGTGATCGACGGGGTGCCCCGCAAGCTCGTCTCCACCGCCGCGCGCAACGGCTACTTCTTCACCGTGGACCGCGTGACCGGCGAGCACATCGTCACCACCCGGTATGGCGCGACGTCGAACTGGGCCAGCCACATCCGCGAGAGCGGGTCTCCCAATCCGCATCCCGCGAAGGAGGCGATCATTCCCGGCGCGCTGGTCTCCCCGGTCGAGGGGGGCGTGGCGAACTGGCAGCCGCCGGCCTTCAGTCCCGACACCGGCCTGTTCTACACGCAGGAGAACAACGGGTTCAACCTGCTGTACCTGACCGACCCGGATCCGCGCGGGTCGATGGGGCTGGGGGGCAAGGACCGGATCACCGTCGGCACCGGCGGCAACGCCTTCACCGCCATCGACTACCGGACCGGCGAGCCGCGGTGGCGTCACGCCTGGCCCATCGGCGGGGGCGGCGGGTCCGGCGTCCTGACCACCGCCGGGGGGCTGGTCTTCACTGGCGACGGCAGCGGCAACTTCGTGGCGTTCGATGCCGCCGAAGGCGATCTGCTGTGGCACACCCGCATCGGCAACATCTCGAACGCGCCGCAGACCTACCTCGTCGACGGGCGGCAGCACGTCCTCGTGGCAGCCGGCCAGCAGCTCTTCGCCTTCGTCATGTACTGATCGCATGCCCGGCGATCGCCCCGCGGCCGCACGGTACCATCTCGCCGAGAACAACCTCGCGTGGATGCGGTACCCGTTCGAGGACCCCCGCATGGCGGGCATGCGGGACGCGATCGACCGGATCAACCGGCTCGGGGACCGCTCGCCGGGCTTCGTGTGGCGCTTCGAGACGCCGGGCGGAGACGCGACCGGCGTGCGCGTGCTCGACGACCCCCGCGTGCTCTTCAACCTCACCATCTGGGAGACGATTGCCGACCTCCGGCGGTACGTCTACCGCACCGAGCACGCGGCGTTCTTCCGGCGCCGGCGCGAGTGGTTCCTGCGTCCGCCGCGGGAACCGGTGGCCCTGTGGTGGGTGCCCGAGGGAGCGCGTCCGGACGTCGACGAGGCGATGGTCCGCATCGAGCGGCTGTGGCGCGACGGTCCGTCGCCCGCGGCGTTCACCTTGAAGCACGTCTACGACCCCGACGGCACGCCCCTGCCCCGGCCCGCGCAGAGGAGCACGAATGATCACGACCGAGACCCGTGACCGCGTCACCGTCGTCCGGATGGCGCACGGCAAGGTCAACGCGTTCGACCCCGAGCTGATGAGCGGCCTGATCGACCAGCTCGCCGGACTGGAGGAGGCGGAGACCTCGGCCGTGGTCCTGACCGGCTCCGGCAGCGTCTTCTCGGCCGGCGTCGATCTGCGCGGCCTGACCGCGGGCGGCCCCGACTACGTGAAGACGTTGCTGCCGCTGCTGGGCGGGGCCTTCCTCAAGGCGTTCACCTTTCCCAAGCCGCTCGTCGCCGCGGTGAACGGACACGCCATCGCCGGCGGCTGTGTCCTCGCCTGCGCCTGCGACTACCGGATCATGGCCGACGGCGCCGGCCGCATCGGCACCCCGGAGCTGTCGGTGGGGGTGCCGTTCCCGAGCATGGCCCTCGAGATCCTCCGGCTGACGGTGCCCGCGCACCGGCTCCAGGCGCTCGTCTACCGCGGGCTGACGTGCACGCCGGCCGAGGCCCTCGACAACGGCTTCGTCGACGAGCTGGCCGCTCCCGAGGCGGTCCTCGACCGGGCGGTCGGGATGGCCGCGCGTCTCGGGGCGCTGCCGCCGGCGTCCTTCGCGCTCACGAAACGCATGATCCGCCAGCCCAGCCAGGCTCGCGTCCGCGAGATGCAGGCGGCGGACGAGGCGGTGACCGAGGCGTGGATGTCCCCGCGCGTGCTGGACGCCGTCCGCGCCTACATGGAGCGCACGTTGCCGACCCGAGAGCGCCGGTAGTCTGCGCGGTAGAACGGCGCCGCCTCCGGTGGAGGCGCTGACTCACCGCGGGGTCGGTTCTTGGGCGGCAATCCTCGCGCCGAAGAGATTTCGCCGGCGAACTTCGAACGTGACCCAGGTCCTACGGCGACGCTGCCGGGCTAAACTGGTGGGAACCCGCCGCGTCGAGCGGGCTGGGCGCGGAACCGCGAGGCGATGCTGTCCAAGCCGGATCGGTGCGCGCAGCAAGTGGAGGTACCGTGGCGCTGACGAGGGTGGAGCTGGAGCAGTTCACGGCGTTCGCCGCGCTGAAGCTGGACCTCTGTCGAGGCATCAACGTTCTGGTCGGCGCGAACGGCACCGGCAAGACCCACCTGATGAAGGTCTGCTACGCTGCGTGCGACGTTTCGCGCAGTCCGGCGGAGGACTTCGCGCGAAAGCTCGTCAAGGTGTTCATGCCTTCGGGCCGCAGCCCGCGGCGTCTCGTCAGGCAGCAAGGGGGCGCCGACGGCGAAGCCGCGATACGGGTGTGGCGCGGCGCGCTGAAGCTCGAAGCCTCGTTCGGAAGTCGTCCGAGGCCGGTTTCCCTGGACCCGTCTACGTTCACTGCCGACGATCCCGACCGGGAGATGGAGGAATGGGCGCGCGAGCCGGTGGAGTGCGTCTACGTTCCCGTCAAGGAGATGCTCTCCAATGGGCCCGGTTTCCGGTCGCTGTACGCGAAGCGCGAAGTGCACTTCGAGGAGGTGTACAACGATATCCTGGATCGGGCGTATCTCCCGGTCTTGCGCGGACCGGTGGAAAGCCCGCGCGAGCAGCTGGTGGCGAGACTGCAGACGGCGATCGGTGGCGAGGTTGCGGTCGAGAACGAGGAGTTCTTCCTGCGCGGTGAACGGGAGAACATAGAGTTCTCCCTTCTTTCGGAGGGGGTGCGCAAGCTGGCGCTGCTGTGGCTGTTGATCCGGAACGACGTGATCCGCCCGGGCTCCGTTCTGTTCTGGGATGAACCCGAGACGAACCTGAACCCGAAGCTGTTCGGCGTCCTGATGGAGGTCCTCCTGGAGCTGCAGCGCAACGGTGTGCAGATATTTCTTGCGACCCACGACTACGTCATACTCAAGGAGCTCGATCTGCGCGCGGGAGAGACCGACGACGTCGCATTCCACGCGTTCTATCGGGACGAGAACACGGGCGAGATCGATTGCGTGACGACGCACGGTTATCGTGACGTTCACCCGAACGCCATCGCCGAGACGTTCACGGAGCTCTACGACCGGGAGATAGCGCGCAGCCTGGAGGCGGCGGAATGACCTTTTCGGAGGGAAATCTGAAGTTGGAGGTTCCCGACGCGCTGGGTGGACGGAAGTTCGACGGCGCTGGTCACGGGCTGATGAAGGCCGTGGACTTCGTTGTGGAGCTCGCCGACCGATATCTGTTCATCGAGATGAAGGATCCCGAGGAGCATCCCCAGGCGCCTCCTGCAGCTCGCAAAGCGTTCATGAGGAAGCTGCAGAGCGGAAGGCTCGACAAAGACCTCAAGTACAAGTATCGAGACTCGTTTCTCTATGAATGGGCGGCGGGACGCGCCGACAAGCCGATCGACTACCTCGTGCTGATCGCCGTGGAAGCGCTGGACGCCGCGCTGCTGGCGAACAGAAAGTCCGCGCTCGAACGGCAGTTGCCGTTGCGGGGACCGCCTGGGCGTCCGTGGATTCGGCCGCTCGTCCGTTCCTGCGCGGTGTTCAACCTCGCGTCGTGGAAGCGGCGCTTCCCCAGTTATCCCGTCACGCGCGTGCCGATGCCGGTGCTCGACGGGTAGAGCGTCTCTGTCGGTCGTGGCCGCGGTGCTTCCGCGACTTCCGCGACCGAGCCGGAGGTAGAAGCATGTCACGCTTCCTGCCGTTTCGTCTCCTGTGGCGCCGCGCCGCCGCCCACCCGGGCTTCACCCTCGTCGCGCTGGCCACGCTGGCCATCGGCATCGGCGCGAACGTCGCGATCTTCACGGTCGTCAACGCGGTGCTGCTGAGGCCGCTGCCGATCCCGGACTCGGAGCGGCTGGTGATGCTGAGGCACGCGGCGCCGGGGCTCGCGCAGCTCGACGAGCTGCCGATGTCGGACGCGCTCTACTTCCTCTACGCGGAGGAGAGCCGCACCCTCGACGGCGTGGCGGTGTACCGCGACCTGCAGGCGAGCTTCACCGGTCCCGACAACCCGCAGCGGGTGCAGGCGGCGCGCGTCACCGCGTCGTTCTTCGACGTGATGGGGACGCCGCCGCGGATCGGCCGGGCGTTCACCGCCGAGGACGACCGTCCCGGCGCGGCGCCGGTCGCGGTGCTCGCGGACGGGCTGTGGAGAAGCCGTTTCGGGGCGGACCCGGGCGTGGTCGGCAGCGTGGTCGACATCGACGGGGCGAGCGTCGAGGTGGTGGGGGTGATGCCCCCCGGCTTCAGCTTCTCGCGGCCGGACGCCGAGCTCTGGCAGCCGATGGGTCTCGATCGGGACAACACGCAGCTCGGGGCGTTCGGGATCAACGGCGTCGCCCGCATCGCCGACGGCTCCACCCTGGAGCAGGCGCAGGCCGAGCTCGGCGCGATGCTCTCCAATCTGGCCGACGTCTTTCCGGACGACGGGGCGGCCGCGGTTCTCGGGAGCGCCGGGTTCCGGCCCCTCGTCGACCGGGCGCGCGAGGTGGTGGTCGGCGACATCGAGGCGACGTTGTGGATTCTGCTGGGCGCGGTCGGGTTCCTGCTGCTGATCGCGTGCGCCAACGTCGCCAATCTCTTCCTCGTGCGGTCCGAGGCGCGGCACGGCGAGGTGGCGATGCGCGCCGCACTCGGCGAGGGCCGCGGGCAGCTCGTCGGCTCGGTCTTCCTCGAGAGCCTCGTGCTCGGCGTGGCCGGCGGGCTCGCGTCGCTGCCGCTGGCCGCGCTGGCCGTCCGCCTGCTGTTGCGCCTGGGCCCGCGGGTGCTGCCGCGGCTGGACGAGATCTCGATCGACGCGACGGTGGTGCTCTACGGCCTCGCCGCCTCGGTCGCGGCCGGCCTGCTGTTCGGGGTCCTGCCGGCGTGGCGGGCGAGCGCGGTGGCCGCCGCGGGGCGAATGACGCCCGGGGCCCGCGGCGCCACCGCCGGGCGGGAACGGCAGCTTGCCCGCCGGGGCCTCGTGGTGGTCCAGATCGCCCTGGCCCTGACGCTGCTCGTGGGGTCGGGACTGGCGGTGCGCTCGTTCCAGAAGCTGGCCGCCGTCGATCCCGGCTTCGATCCGACCGACGTCCTGACCTTCGGGCTCGCCCTCCCCCTGAGCGACTACGACCCGCCCGAGTCGCGGCTCGCCTTCCATCGCCGGATGGTCGACCGCCTGCGCGCCCTGCCCGGCGTCGCCGGCGCGGCGGCGGCGTCCACGGTTCCCCTGGGCGGCGAGGTGTCCGGCTCGGGGCACACCCTCGAGGGCCGGCCGCTGGCCGACGGCGAGGTGCCGCCGGTGTTCATGTGGAAGCGCGTGTCGCCCGCCTGGTTCGACACGATGCGCACGGAGCTCGTCGAGGGCCGGTTGTTCGACGCCCTCGACGGCGAGCGCGACGCCCCGGTCGTCATCGTGTCGCGGGCGGTGGCGCGCGCGCAGTGGCCGGGAGAGAGCGCGCTCGGCAAGGGGATTCGCCTCGGCGGTCCGCCGGCCGGGGAAGGCCAGGAGTGGTCCCGCGTCGTCGGGGTTGTGGACGACGTTCATGAGATCGCGCTGCACGAAGACCCGCCGGCGATGGTGTACTACCCGATTCCGGGGGTTACCGCCGGGGTGGCCGTCCCCCCCGTGATGCGCTACGTCGTGCGCGCCCCGAACGCGGCGGCGCTCGCCGGCGCCGTGCGGGAGACGGTGCGGGGGCTCGATCGGACGCTCCCGATCGCCGGGATCGAGACGCTGGAGACCCTGGTCGGGCGGGCGCGCGGGGAACGGGCGTTCGTCATGGTCCTGCTTGTCATCGCCGCCGCGCTCGCGTTGCTGCTGGGCTCGATCGGCCTCTACGGCGTGGTCTCCTACATGGTGGCGCAGCGGCGCCGGGAGATCGCCATCCGCATGGCGGTGGGGGCGCAGGTGACCGACGTGCGCCGCCTCGTGCTGGCGGAGGCGGGCTGGATGGCCCTGGCCGGCGTGGCCGTGGGGGTCGCGTCGGCGGTGGCGCTGACCCGCCGGCTCCAGGCCCTGCTGTTCGAGACGGGCCCCCTGGACCCGGTCGTCTTCGGCGCGGTCTCGGCGTTGCTGGCGGCGATCTGTCTGCTCGCGAGCTGGCTGCCCGCGCGGCGCGCCGCCCGGATCGATCCGATGACGGTCCTGCGCGCCGAGTAGGGGTGACCACCAGGCAACACCTGATGGCCGAATCGCCAGCGGTTGCCGGCGGGCTACCAGTCGTAGGCCAGGGACGTGATCACGCTGACCCCCGGGCTCGAGTACCGATCGATGACCGGATCGCCGGCCTGACGGCCCCGCACGTTCCACCACTCGAAGTACCTGGCGTCGGTCAGATTGAGCAGTCCGAGACGGAGCTTGATGGCGTCGGTGAGCGTGAAGAAGCCCACCACGTCCACGATCCGATAAGCCTCCGGCGCGAATTGACTCACGCTGTCCTGCTGGTAGGCCTCGACCAGTCTCAACGACAGCTCGCTGCCCCAGCGGCCGGACGGCTGCACGTACCGGACCCCGACCACCCCTTCGTTCGGCGCGGTGGAGCCGAGCGGGGTCTCCTCGGCGAGCGGCGGGTTGCCGGCGGCGCCCTTCAGGATCTCCACGCCGTCGATCCGCGCGTAGCTGCCCCGAACCATCACGCTGTCGGTCAGGTAGGCCTCGCCGCGCATCTCGATCCCGTCGATCCGTGCCTTCTCGAGGTTCCGGCTCTGGAACTCGAGGAGCCGGGTCAGTGGGTTGAGACCGAGGTCGGACAGCTCGATGAAGTCGTCGTACCGGTTCGAGAACACGCTGAAGCCGAAGCTCGCGCGGTCGAACGCAGTCCGGACGCCGACCTCCAGGTTGTCGCTCGTCTCCGCCCGGAGCGCCGTGTTCGGGAGGGTGGTGTAGCCGCCGCGGGCATTGGCGAAGCCGGTGTTGACGGCGCTGTAGGGCGGCGCCCGGAAGCCGCCGGCGTACTGCGCGTGCAGCGTCACGACGCCGGTCAGCCGCGCCGCCATCCCGATCTTGGGCGACAGGGCGCCGTCCGAGAAATCGGCCGCCTCGGGGTTCTCGCTCGCGATGAAGACGGAGTCGGCCTGGTTCGCGTCGAGCGCATAGTGGTCGTAGCGCAGGCCGGGCACGACGGTGACGCGGCCGAACCGGATCTCGCCCTGGAGATAGGCGCCCGCTTCGACGACGTCGCTCTCCGGGAAGTACTTGGTCGGGAAGATGAACTCGGCCGGGACCGGCTGTCCGGTCGCCGTGTCGGTCTCGTGGCGGTCGCGCTGCATGTCGAAGTAGTCGGTCTTGTAGCTGGCGCCGAACGTGATCAGCAGGCCGTCGTCCACGCCGCCGAGCCATTGCTGGCCCTGGGCCGAGCCGCCGTAGCCGACCTGCTCGTAGTCGAGGGTGCCGCGGCGCATCGACGAGAACGCCGGTCCGAAGCCGGTGGTCGTCCGTTCCTCGTCGACGGCCTGCGCCGTGTCGTTGAACTGCCCGTACACCCGCCACGACAGCAGGTCGAGCCCGCGGTCGGCGAGGGTGTGGTCGAGCGAGAGCCGCTGGCGCCGCTGCGTGTCGATGGCCGCCGAATCGTGGATGAGATAGGCGAATCTCCCGAAGTCCAGCAGCCGGTTGTTCGAGAGCCAGTCGGTCTCCGCGCGGGTGTCGTACATCTCGGCGGTGGTGCGCCACCGGTTGCCCGGTGACGCGTTGAAGACCGCCTTGGCCAGGATCTGCCGGCCCTCCACGTCCTGCGGATTCGGCGCGGTGCGGGTGTCGTCCATCGTGACGACGGTGCCCCGGTTGCCGATCTCGTTGCCTCGGTTGATGCTCGTGAAGACCGACGCCTGGATCCGCTCGTTGCCCCCCGCGAGGGTGACGTTCACGCCGACGTCGTCGGCGCGGCTGTCCCAGGTCGTCTTGGCGCCGAGGTGGAAGCGTTGGCCCTGCAGGTAGTCGGCGGGGTCCTTCGTGAACAGGGATACGACGCCCCCCAGCGCGTCGCTCCCGTAGAGGGCGGAGTTGGCGCTCCGCACGATCTCGACCGTCTTCAGGACGTCCACGTCGAGTCCGGCCTGATGCACGTTGAACGGGCCGAAGTCGAACTGCTCCGAGGTCTCGACGCCGTCGACCAGGGTCATCACGCGGTTCCCGCCGATGCCGCGGATGTTGAAGCCGTTGAGTCCGAGCCGGGTCACGTTGTTCTCGACGTAGACTCCCGGCTCGTACTTCACGAGGTCCGAGAAGTCCTCGATCATCCGTTCCTGGATCGTCTCGCTGTCGATGACCGACACCATGCCCGGCGTATCCCGGACCGGAGCCGGCCGGAGCGTGGCGGAGATGGTGACGGAATCGAGGAAGGTCGGCGCCTCATCGGGCGGCGGCTCGGCGGCGGGCTCGGCAGCGGCCGGGTCCCGGGCGTCCGGCGGCGGGCCGGCGGCCGTCTGCGCGAGGGCGGCGGTGCTCGACAGAAGCAGGACCAGAGCCGCCGATGCGATTGCGGCCGGTCTCGTGAAGGCACGGCCATCGAGGTGGGATCGGTGCACTGCCTGTATTACATAGGCTCCCGCCGGGTCCGTCAACGCACCCGCGGCGCCGGCGCGCGTCAGGGCGTCCCGCGCATGCATCGGCGGGGGACCCCTGTCGAGCTGACACCGGCCATGGCGCGGCGGGTTCCGTTCGGGAGCGAGGCGGCGGGGGTGGAGGAAGGCAAAAAGAAACCGGGTCGGGCGATGGTTGTGAGCCATCGCCCGACCCGGTGCGTAGTGTCCCCCAAGGACGGGATGCGAGACGAGGCCGGGAGCCTGCGCCGTGGAAGTATCGCGCCGGCGAAACTTCCAACGCGGACCGCAGGATCGCGCTAGCCGCCGAGTGCGGCCCTTCCGGGCCGACGCGGGCTCGCCGGCTCGATGGCGATCGGCGTCGGGGCCGAGGTCGCGGTGTCGAGGCGCGACCGCGCGTCGTCCAGGGTGTCGGCGAGGCGCAGCAGCCATTGCGGCAGGCCACCCGGGGAGCCGAGGGCCTGGCCGGACAGCTCGGCCGCCGGGCGCTGCTCGGCCGGGCCGTCGCCCTCCGGCGCAATCTCGAGGCCGTCCGGCGCCGGCTCGCCGGCCGCGGGCTCCGCGGCCGGATCACCCGGCGGTTCCCCCGGGGTCAGCTCCGCCAGCGGCTCCGGGGGCGGCGGCGCTTCTGTCGCCGTTCCCGCCGGCGGCATGGCGCCAATCGCCGGCTCGATCGCGGCCGCCGCCGTCTCCGCGATCGCCGCAAGCGGCGCGGACGCGTTCAGGTTCTGCACGTCGGTCTCCACCCGCCGGGCCACCTCGGCGGAGATCTGCTGCGCGACGATGGTCATCTGGGCTTCCGCGAGGCGACTGACGGCCGCCTTGATCGGGGCGAACACATTGGTCAGGTCGATCTCGACGCTGTTCTCCTGCATCCGGCTGAGCTGTATCTCGCGGATCTGCTCCTCGAGCGCGGCGATCCGGTCCTGGGCCGCCGCCTGGTCCTGCAGGAAGACCTCGCGGCGCATCCGGGCCTCCTGATCCATCACGTAGTAGCCCGCTCCGAACGCTATGGCTACGGCGATCGTCAGCAGCAGCAGCCGGGTGAAGAACCGGCCAACCGCCGACGGCCGGCGCATCTCGGGCTCGGCCCGCTGCATCGGAGGCGGCTGAACGCTCTTCGCCTGGGCCGGCGCGGACTGTGGCTGGGTGGGTGTAGTCGTCATGTTCCCCTCCTACGGGTGAACGAGAGGCACGCGCCGCCCTGGCGGGTCATCCGCCCGGCGGTCGTGCCGTCACACAAGCAAAAGACATCGGGTATCTACTTGGCGGCGATACCACTCGACCCGGAGCCCGGACGTCGGGTCCCCGAGGTGATCGGCAGATGTCGCGAATGCCTCGTTCCGGAGGAGAGAAGAACAACGCGCGCTCCCGGCGGCTGGGAGCCGTCCGGGGGGAAAGATAGGCGATGACCGATACCCACAACGATGATTGAAGACAACGGCCGTCATGTCAAGGAAAAACGGGGAGAGCTACCAGATATTGTGGTATGCCGGGGCCGAGGGCTCCGGCGCCTGGCGGACCGTTCTGATAGGATCCGGGCGGCCCGGCGCCGGTCGCGGCCGGCGTCTCTTCCTTCTTCGAGTTCGGGGTCGAGGCGGACCGCCCGAGGGCAGCACCAACGACTGATTCGGTGGCGGCGTTGTCACTGCGCCGCATCGACACCCAAGGGGACGGATTGTGCCTCCGTCCCCTTTTTTCGGCCCCGTTCCTGGAGAACCAATGAAGTCGATGAACGTCGGCCGGGGCGCTGTTGCCCGGCTTCTCGCGAGAGGCCTGGCTCTCGTCCTGGCGGGCGCGTGCTTCGTCCCGGCGGAAGCGCAGGAGCCTGTGCCGCCGATGGCCGGCTTCGGACTCGTGCCCGGCCGTCCCACGGTGCGGCCGCCGCGCACGGATACGCCGCCGGACATCGACGGCCGGCTCGACGACCTCGCCTGGCGGTCGGCGGCCGCGATCACCGAGTTCACGCAGCAGGCGCCGCTCGAAGGCGCCCCCGCGACCGAGGACACCGAGGTCTACGTCACCTACGACAGCGACCACGTGTACTTCGGGTTCCACCTGCACTACGCCGATCCGGGCGTCATGCGGGCCAACCGGGTCGACCGCGACACCGCGTGGCAGGACGATCTCATCACCGTCTACCTCGACACCTTCCTCGACCAGCAGCGGGCCTACGACTTCGATCTGAACGCCTACAACGTGCAGGGCGACGGCATCGTGAACATCAGCGGCGGCGGCGGGCGCGGCTCCCCCATTCCCGTCGCGGACCGGTCGTGGGACGCCCTGTTCCACAGCGCCACGAACATCGTGGCCGACGGCTTCGTCGCGGAGATGGCGATTCCGCTGAAGAGCCTGCGCTATCCGCAACGCGGTCCCGGCGAGCCGCACCGCTGGGGCTTCCAGGTCGTGCGGGAGATCAAGGGCAAGAACGAGGAGAACGCCGTGTGGGCGCCGATGTCCCGCGACGTGGCCGGGTTCCACCGCCAGATGGGGCTGATGGAGGGCATGACGGACTTCTCCACCAGCCGCAACCTCGAGCTCCTGCCCACGTTCACGGCCATCCAGTTCGGGTCGCTCAACCGGTCGACGGGCGGGTTCGACACCCGGCGCGCGAATCCCGAGGGCGGCCTCAACGTCAAGTACGGACTGACGTCGAATCTGACCGCCGATTTCACCATCAACCCCGACTTTTCGCAGATCGAGTCGGACCAGCCGCAGATCGAGGTGAACCAGCGGTTCCCCCTGTTCTTCAACGAGCTGCGCCCCTTCTTCGTCGAGGGGGCGGAGATCTTCGATTTCCCGGGTCCGGTGACGTTCGTGCACACGCGGACGATCGTGGACCCCACGTGGGGCGCGAAGCTGACCGGGAAGGCGGGCCGCTTCGCCATCGGGCTCCTGACCGCCGAGGACGGGGCGCCCGGGAACGTCGACGACGTGACCGATCACCGCTACGGCGAGACCGCGCAGAACTTCATCGGGCGGGTGAAATACGACGTCTACTCCGAGTCGCACGTCGGTGCCATCTTCACCGACCGCTCGTTTCTCGACAGCAGCAGCCGGCTGGGGGGCATCGACGGCAGCTTCCGGCTGTCGCGATCGATGTCGACCAACTTCCGCCTGATCGAGTCGCGACACCGGGACCTCGAGGGGGTCGACCGCTCCGGCCACATCTACGACGCGAGCATCAGCAACACCGGGCGCAATCTGCGCTGGTTCGCCGCCGCCTACGAGCTGACCCCCGACTTCCGGACCGACGTCGGGTTCGCCCGCCGGGTCGACCAGCGGCGCGTAGTCAGCAACATGGGCTACCGGTGGTGGCCGGAGAGCTGGCTCATCAACTGGGGGCCGCAGCTCAGCTACGGGCGCAACTGGAACTTCGACAGGATTCTCGAGGACGAGAACGCGGGGCTCGGGCTCAACTTCGACTTCGCGAAGAGCATCCGGTTCAGCGTCGACGTGCAACGCGACATGGAGCGGTTCGGAGGCATCGACTTCCGGAAGACCCGGACGCGGGTGAACGGCGGCGTCAGCAGCAGCCGCGCCTTCTCCGTCAACGCCAGCTACGGCCGCGGCGACGAGATCTTCTTCGACCCCGCCAATCCGTTCCTGGGGTACGGCAGCACCGCCCGGTTCAACGTCACGGTCCGGCCCCTCGCCCGACTCAGCTCGCAGCTCGGGGTGAACACCAGCCGTCTGACGGACCCGCGCAACGGGGACGACCCGGTGTTCGACGTCCAGATCTACCGCGCGCAGAGCGTCCTGACGTTCACCGACCGGTTGTTGATGCGGCACATCACCGAGTACAACACCTTCGACAGGGACCTCGACTTCAACGTGCTGTTCACGTACCGGATCAACGCCGGGACCGTGTTCTACATCGGGTACGACGATCACTACCGGCAGGCCGACGAGCTCTACGGCGATCGGGACGGAGACGGCTTCGACGAGCGGCTCTTCTTCACCAGCGATCTGCGGCGCACGAACCGGGCGATCTTCACCAAGTTGCGGTATCTGTTCAGGTTGTGACCGATGGTGCCGTCATTCGGTGGGCTCGCCTGCGATCGTGTTGCACACGGCCACCACGATTTCCGCACTCTTCCCGGCTTCGCTGCCGGCAACCCAGTGGCCCGAAGCGTCCCACAAAGTCATGTAGTGATTTCCCCGGCGAAAGGTGTCCTTGAACTCGAACCAGACCGAGAAGTCTGCGATTGCTTCCCTGCCGACAGGCACGATGCCCGAGCACTCGGGCGCATCCATCAAGCGATCGAGGTACTCGTACAGCGTCGGCCCTACATTCAGGTTGCGGTCTGCAATCGGTGCGATGAACAGCCGCGTCTCGGCAACGGATCGTTCCTGCGCTTCGGCCGGAGCGAACGTGAACAGCATGAATCCAACGACGATACCTGTCGGCATGCGCATGGCAAGTCTCCCTCTCGGCAGCACTCCGCCCCGGAGCCGGCCACCGGACTCGTCGCCGAACACACCGGGTTCGGCGGAACGAAGCTCGCCAGGGGCGATTGTACCGCTCCGGTGACCTGACGATGCGGACCTCCCGAGGTACGGTCGTGCTCCTGCTCGCCACGCTGGCCGCGGCCGGCCCGGCGGCGGGCCAGGGGCTCGAGCGGCGGCTGGTCGTGGTGGTGCCCGAGGCCGGCGATGCGCGGGTGGCGCACACCCGCGCCGCGATCGCGTTCTGGAACCGCACCCTGGCCGACCTCGGGCTCGACGTGCAGCTTCGCGAGGCCGAGCTGGTCGCCGGCGCGCCCGGCATGCGGGCCATCGAGACCTTCGCCCGCTTCGTGTCGCAGCGCGGCGGCCGCATCCCCAGGGGGCGGGACGGCCCCCAGCCGCCCCCGGAACTGATCGCGCTCGGGGGGGACGTGGTGGTCCTGCTGTCGCGCCAGCCGCTGATGCCGTTCGCCTGGCCCCTCATCGGATCGCCCGACCACCTCGTGGCGATCCGGACGCTCCGGCCGCGCCGGCCGCGCGACGACACCGTCCTGCGCAACGTCATCGCGCACGAGCTGGGCCACACCCTGGGTCTCAGGCACAACCGCGGCGGCGCCTCCCTGATGTGCGGCCCCTGCTCGTCGCTGGCCGCCGAGGACAGCCCCGGCGGGTGGCTGCCGTTGCTCGCGCGGGACCGGGCCCGGCTGCGCGTGCTGCACGCGGGGAGCGTTGAAATCCCCGGGGAACCCGGCGGGCGCGGAATCGACGCCGTCCCCGACTGAATCCGGCGCGCGGCTCGGGCAACCGGCTTTCGAGCCGCTACGCGTTTTGGCCGGTGTATGCTGTGCCGCAGACGGGAAACCGCATACCCGCGAGCCGTGGAGCCATCCGGCACGGCCCCCACGGCCAAGCGGTCTACCGCATGCCTGGATGTGCCGTCGTCAGTACCGCGATTCCGATGGGTTCGGCTCCGCAACTCGGCCCCGACGTCCAGCCGCCCTCGACGGTTGCCTCCAGTCCGGCCCGCCGGCAACGTCCCGGCCGCGCTCGGCCTGTTCGGCCGTTCCTCAAGTGGGCCGGCGGCAAGCGGCAGCTCCTGCCCAGGCTGCGGGAGTTCTACCCGGAGAAGTTCAGGGCCTACCACGAGCCCTTCCTGGGCAGCGGCGCCGTCTTCTTTGACCTTGCCAGCGCCGGCCGGTTGGGCAACGCCGAGGTTCGCCTGACCGACGTGAACTCCGACCTGGTCGGCTGCTGGCTGCGGTTGCACGACGATCCGGCCGCGGTCGTCGAGCACCTGCGAGCCCTCGAAGCGGATTACGAGGCGGCCTCGAGCGATCACTACTATCGGGTCAGGAACCAGTTCAATCCGGCCCGCGAGGGAATCATGAGCGGAAACCGTCCGCGGGCCGAGCTGTACACCGTGGACCTGGCGGCCATGTTCATCTACCTGAACCGCACCGGCTACAACGGTCTCTTCCGGTTGAACTCCAGAGGGCTGTTCAACGTGCCTCGCGGGAAGTACAAGAACCCGCGGATCTGCGACGAGGACAACCTCCGGCGCGTGTCCACGACCCTGTCGGCGCTGTCCGTGTCGGTCGAGCATCACTCGTTCGATGCCGTGCTGCACACGGCGCGCACGGGCGACTTCATCTATTTCGATCCGCCGTACGCACCGTTGAGCACGACGGCGCGGTTCACGTCCTATACGTCGGACGGCTTCGGTGCGGAAGACCAGCGCCGCCTTCAGCAGGTGGTCATAGAGCTGGCGGCGAAGGGATGCCACGTGCTGCTCAGCAACTCGACGGCGCCGGAGATCGCAGACCTGTACGACGGCAACGCCGCCGCGGAGAAGGCCGGCCTCGTCGCGCACACCGTCCCGGCCCGGCGCGCCATCAACTCCAACGCTTCGCGCAGAGGCGACGTTCAGGAGTACGTCATCACCAACCTGCCAAGGCGGATGGCGTAGATGTCCGGTGGGCAGGCGGCCGTCTCCAGCGGTTCGGACCTCGAACAGCAGGTGGCGAGCCTGGCTGATCGGTTGGGATTGCGGGTTGGCAAGCAGATCAAGGTGGGCCGGAGACTCTGGGGTGCCGAGCGTCGCATCGACCTGGTGCTGCGACACCCCGATTCCGGCCGTAGCCTCGGTATCGAATGCAAGTACCAGGGCGTCAGCGGCTCCGCGGAAGAGAAGATTCCGGCGACGATTCAGGACATCTCGGCGTGGCCAATTCCCGGTGTCGTCGTCTTCGGCGGAGAGGGGTTTTCCGAGAACATGCGCGCCTACCTCCACTCGACGGGCAAGGCCGTGGCCCATGAAGATCTGCATGGCTGGCTCACGCTCTTCTTCGGCCTTGCAGACGGCGAATCCGAGTAGTGGAGGCGTCCTCGCCTCCCGCGGGCTGGCCGGCCAACGTGCCGTGACATGGACGAGCTGGCCGGGGGCCCGAGGAGACTGGGGACGACGCCGCGGCGTCGACGGCGAGGAGTGAGCATGAGTCACTTGCGGCAAGGTAACGATGACGACTATCCGGAGGCGGCAATGAAACACATGCAAGACTCCGGAGTGCTCCTGGCAGGGGGGCGCTACGACGGCGCTGCGTATCTGGCGGGCTACGTGGTCGAGTGCGCACTGAAGACGTTGATTCAGCTGGAAGCGGGTCAGGCGAGCCACCATCACGACTTGTCGAGACTGGACCGGGACCTTGACAGGCTCGCGGCTCAAGCGAGCTCTCTCGCCGGCAAGTTCTATCTCGGTGCCCAGGCGTCGTTGCGAGCGTCGACTATCCTCAACGGCTGGATGCCGGAACAACGCTACCGTAGCCCCGCAGTCAGCGCCACTGAGGCCGCAAGGTGGCATCGGGAGGCCGCCGATGCCTACCGGCGGATCATCGGCCAGCTCACTCTCGCGGGAGTAATCTGATGCAGCACCTGGATGACGCCCACGAGCGGGCGGAAAGGCGCTTGGCTGCGTGGCTGATGAACAAATCCCGTGACTGGCGCGCGCTGCTCGTCAAGGACGTGCTTGCCCGGCTCCGGTTGATTCTCTGGTGTCCAGACCGGAGCTGGGTGTCGGGCCGTCGCGAGATCGATGGGCAGTTGGCCGAAGCGGCGACCGACTACTGGTCGAAGTCCGTGCTTCGAGGCGGCACTGGAGAGCATCCGGACGCGGCTTGGCAGGAGCAGGCGTGGAAGACGGCGAGGCCACACGACGCGACGGACCGGCTCCGGATACTGGACAGGCACCTGTCGAAGAACGGCTGGTTCGATGGGCCGACGGAGCCGCCGTGGTCGCTGCGTGCGAAGAGCGCACCCGCGATCGCACTGTTCTATTCGTTCAAGGGCGGCGCCGGACGGTCTACGGCGCTCGCGGCTACTGCCTTGCATCTGGCCGCAGCGGGCGAACGCGTCGCGGTCCTCGACGCGGATTTGGATGCGCCCGGTGTGGGGGCTCTGCTTGCCGGCTACGACGGCGCCATCGCGCCGTGCGGGATCACCGACTATCTGCTGGAGCAGCGCATTCTGGGAGACCAGTCCGGCATCTCCACGGAGGATTACCATCACCGTTATGCGGCTGGGGGTGGGGTCGGGGAGGACATCTTCGTGTATCCCGCCGGTCGCTTTGATCGCAGGTACCTCGACAAGCTTGCCCGGATCGACTACGGAGAGTCGCCGGATGGGTCGCATCCGTTCGTTGTGCTACTGAGGCGGATCCGCCGGGATCTCGCACCACACTGGATTCTGGTCGATGCCCGCGCCGGACTGGGCGACGTCTCCGGGTTCCTGACAGGGGGGCTGTGCCACTTTCATGTGCTCCTGGGTACGCTCGCGGACGCGAGTTGGCGCGGGCTGGAGCTGATCCTGGACCGGCTGGGCGGCGACCGGGTGCGGCACAACAGGCCCCAGGCGGAATGTATGCTGGTAGCATCCATGGTGCCGCAATCCGACGAGGCTCTGTTCCGAGGATACGTGGAGCGGTTCACCGATCGGGCGCGGGAGGTATTCAGCGAGCACTACTACGCAGCGCCGGAGCCTGCGGACGAGTTCTGGACGTTGGACGATCTGGAGAGCGCCGACGCCCCGCACGTTCCGATCGTGTTGCCGTACGAGGAACGCCTGGCGAGTTTTCGCGACCTGACTGAAGTTGCTGAACCGATTCTGCTCCGAGGTCCGTACATCGAGCTCTCCGAACGTCTCCGGGCGGGTCTCCGGAGGTCCAAGGGACGGAACAGATGACTGGCACGTCGAACCGCCTCAAGAAACAGGACTGTATCGATCTACGGGTGCAACTCGCGGATCTGGGATACGGACAAGCCGAAGCGGAGACGCCGGAGTTGTTCGCGCATCGACTGTATCCCGTGTCCGAGCATCTGCGCGCCCTCGATCCGAACGTCGTTCTGGTCGTCGGTCCGAGGGGGTCGGGAAAGAGCGCACTATTCCAGGCTTTTTTTTCAGAAAACCGCGAGATCGCGGACGCGATTGCCGACTGGATGCCGAGGACCCCGATTCTGGAAACGCAATCGATTTCATCGGAATGGAGGCGGGCGTACCCGGCCGGTACCGATTTTCCTGACACCCAGGCGCTCGCGAAATGGGTAAGCTCGGACGAGGCGGCAAAGAAAGTCTGGCACGCGATGCTGGTTCGACGTCTCGCCGATCGGTTTGTTCCACGGCATCGAGAGGCCTTGAAGTCGATGCTGAAACCTCCGGCGGTTGAAGTCGGCGAGCTTCTGCGGGCGTACGATAGGCCGGAGACGAGTCCCACCGCGGCATTGGACGAGCTGGAGGAACGGCTGCAGCGAGAAGATTCGCGGATATACGTGGGCTACGACGAACTGGATACGCTCGGGGGCTTCGATTGGACGCTCATGGCTCGCATGGTACGCGGCCTGATGGCGTTCTGGTCCGACTACAGCCGTCGCTGGAGGCGGATCCGAGCGAAGGTCTTTCTTCGCTCCGACCTCTTTCGCCGCCACGCGGGGATGGGAACGGCAGACTTCGCGAAACTTGCGGCAAACAGGGCGGAGCTGGTCTGGTCGGATGCGGCGCTGCTGGCCATGCTGGTGAAGCGCATTGCCAATACGTCCGGCGGTCTGGCCGCGTACTGTCAAGGCGCTCGTTTACGGTTCAGTGAGCATCAGGTGCTGGGTCTGATTCCGGAGATAAGGGAGGCCCGGACCGCATATCCCCTGCTGGAAAGGTTGTCCGGCGAGTTCATGGGAGCTGGACAGAAGAAGGGTTATGTGCGCAACTGGATCCTGGCCCACCTGCGGGATGGTAACGACCGAATCAGCCCTCGAACGCTGGTGAGGCTGATCGAGCAGGCCGCGGGCAAGGAGGCGGTGAATCTGACGTTGGGTCCGCCTCGGCTTATTCATCCCACAGCGCTGCGGCAGGCGCTCGACGATGTTTCCAGCAGTCATGTGACCCAGGGGGTCTCCAGTGAGTGGCCGTGGTTGGAGGGGGTGAAGGAGAGACTGAGGCAGAATCGACTCGTTCCGTGGGCGCGCAAGGAACTCGTGGACTTGTTCGATGTTGATTGGAAGGAAACGTGGGGACCGCGTGAAGGCCCCGGGGTGCGTCCGCCGGCGGAGCAACCGACGGAATTCGTCGACTACCTGATCGACCTCGGTGTGTTCCGGCGGCGCTCGGACGACCGGATTGACGTGCCCGACTTGTACCTGTCGGGTCTGAACCTGCTGCGGAAGGGAGGCGTCAGGAGAGGCCCGAGGGCCGCCGTCGGAGCATGATTGGAAGGGCCTTCCGAAGAATCCCGGGCGCGGCCGGGGGCGGGACACCGTGGTGGGCGTGATCGCCAGTTCGCGCGCGCGGCGCAGGTGTGGCCCGACGGCCAGGGGAGCCGGGCGGGGATCTTCAAACGCTTGTTGCCGGCAGCGCGCAGCGACGGGCCGGACGAGTCTCTGCATGGCGGCGATCGCTGACGAGGCAACGGCTATAATCGGCGGACGTACGCGCAGGCCCACGGACGAGGCCGGCGCGGAATCCCGCGAGACACCTGGAGAAGACCATGACGCGACGCATCCTGTCCCTCGTCGTCCTGACGTTGCTCGGCGCCGCGCCGGCGGTCGCGCAGCGGAACTGGAACGCCCCGTTTCCGGCCCATCACGTCATCGACAACATCTACTTCGTGGGGACCGAGCAGCTCGGCACCTTTCTGATCACGACGCCCGAGGGGCACATCCTGATCAACAGCGACTTCGAGTCGACGGTGCCGTCGATCCGCGAGGGCGTCGAGCGTCTGGGATTCGACTTCACGGATGTCGCGATCATCCTGGGCAGCCACGCGCACGGGGACCACATGGAGGCCGACGCGCTCGTGAAGGAGCTGACGGGGGCCGAGGTGATGGTGATGCGCCAGGACGTCGAGCGGCTCCGCCGGATGCGTCCCGGCGACAAGGAGCACCCCATCGACCGGATTCTCGACGACGGCGACGAGGTGACGCTGGGCGGGACGACGCTGGTCGCGCACCGCACCGCGGGGCACACGGAGGGATGCACGAGCTGGGCGCTGGACGTCGAGGAGGCGGGGCAGAGCTACCTGGCCCTGATCGTGTGCAGCTTCGGCGTCAACCCCGGCTACGTCCTCGTCGACAACCCCGACTACCCCGAGATCGCCGACGACTATCGCGCGACGTTCGCCAAGGCGCGCTCCCTGCCGGTGGACGTGTTCCTCGGCTCGCACGGCTACTGGTACGACATGGAGCGCAAGCTCGAGCGGGCGATGAGCCGCGCCGAGGGCGCCCCCAACCCGTTCATCGACCGCGGCGGCTATCTCGCCCACATCGACATGCAGGAGCAGCGGTTCCAGGAGATGCTGGCCGAGCAGGAAGCGGCGCGCTGACGCCCCCAGGGGCGCTCGACCCGCACCGAGCCCGGCGACCGTGGAAGCGGCCGGCGCGCGTCGTCACGCCGCGGGGTCGTCCGGGGTGCGCCGGTGCGGTGAAGCGGCGCGATTCGCAAGTCCCTTCCACTACGCTTGCAGGGCCGGCCGCGATGTTCGGTGCGCCCGAGCAGCGGTCGAAGTCGCGGCGCGCTCATTCACCGAGCGGGGCGGCGACGCCGACGCCGTACTCGTAGACGAGTCGGCCGCCGAGCTCGGCGGTGACGGCCAGCACCACGAGGCCCGCGAGTCCGGCCGCCGCGAACGCGAGGCGAGCCGCCCGGCGGGGCGCCGCGTTCTCGCGTGCGGCCGCCTCGCCGGTCCCGGCCGGATGCAGGGTCGCGCCGCCGATTCCCAGCCGCCACACCCGCGCCGCGGTCAGCCCGCCGAAGTAGACCAGGCACCAGAGCGCCCAAGCCCAGTGCCGGGCCACGACGGGCACTGCGAGGCCCGGCGTGTAGACCTCGGGGGCGGCGCCGCGTCCCGTGAGGTAGGCGGCGGCGAGGGCCAGCGAGCCCGCGAGGTAGAGGGCCGTGGACACGGTGGCGACCGGCCCGGGACGGCGCCGCAGCAGGGCGGCGGCGTCGGCCGCGGCGGCGGTGACGAGCAGGCCGATCGGCAGATGCACCACGAGCGCGTGGGCGTTGGGCGCCCAGTCGGTGAGCTCGGTCATCGGCGGTTGCCGCCTCCGCGTGCGGGGTCCATGGGGGTGACGATACCAGCGAACGGTCCCGCGGAAACACCGAGGTGTCGTCGCACGTCGTGGTGGGCCAGGACCTCGACGAGCGCCCGAGACGAACATTGTAAATTGTCCAGGGCGTGGACAGATTTCAAGGATGATTCCGCGAATCATCACATCCGACGTCGAACATGCCCTGAAACGTCAGCTCGTCGGACGCGATCTTCGACGTTGGCGCCAACGGGGGTGGAATGGCTCGACTCGTTCTTCCGGAACCTCGACGACCCGGCCGGAGACCGGCGATCTCTCTCCGTCCGTTTGCGCCGATCCGCAGGGTTCGGGCGCGTCTCCGGGCCGTCGGCGCGAGCGGTGGTCCGTGATAACGTGCGCGGTGAGCGACGGCGGGGGGCGGCGGTTTCCGGGACAGGGAGTGTGAGATGACGGACAGAGGCAAGGGGCGGCGGAGCGTGCGTTGGGCGGCGGTTCTTGCGGCGGGCGCACTCGGTGTCGCCGGTCTCGGCCTGATCCTGCCGGCGACCGCCCCGCTGCGGGCGGCGGAAGATCTGCCGTTGGCGGCGCCGGAGTCGGTGGGCATGTCGGCCGAGCGGCTGCAGCGCATCGACGACTACTTCCAGCGGTTCATCGACGACGGGCAGATCGCCGGCGCGGTGACCCTGGTGGCCCGCCGGGGCAAGGTCGTGCATCACTCCGCGGTGGGGTGGCGGCATCGGGAAGCGGAGCTGCCGATGACCACCGACGCCATCTTCACCCTGATGTCGATGACCAAGCCCATCGTCTCCGCCGGCCTCATGATGCTGTTCGAGGAGGGCCGTTTCCGGCTCGACGACCCGATCGCGGACTGGATTCCCGAGTATGCGGACCACAGGGTCCTCGAGCGCGACGGGCCCCGCTGGCGGCGGGTGCCCGAAGCCCGGCCGGTGACCATTCGCCACGTGCTCAGCCACACCTCGGGGTTGTCGCTGAACCCGAACAACGCGGGGCTGTCCGAGGAAGAACGCCGGTACGTCACCAACGACGGGGAGCCGTTCGCCACCATCGGCGAGCGGGTCGCCCGGGCCGCGCCCATTCCGGGGGCGTTCCATCCCGGGGACCAGTGGCAGTACGGGTCGTCCACCGACTACGTCGCGGTCCTCGTGGAGAAGATCTCGGGCCAGCCGATCGACGTGTTCCTGAAGGAGCGGATCTTCGAGCCGCTCGGCATGCCCGACACCTTCTACAACGTTCCCCGCGAGAAGGTCGATCGCGTCGCGGCGGTGTACCGCCCGACCGAGGACGGCAAGTCCGAGCTGATGCGGGCGCCCGAGTTCCGCGAGCCGACGACGTACTTCCCGGGAGTGGCGGGGCTGAACGGCACGTCCGCCGACTACTTCCGCTTCGCCCAGATGATCGCGAACGGCGGCGAGCTCGACGGCGTGCGCCTGCTGGGGCGGATGACCGTCGACCTGATGATCAGCAATCACACCGGGGCCAAGGACGTCTACGTCCGGGGGGCCGGGTACGGGTTCGGCCTGGGCTTCGGGGTGCTCGTCGACCCCACGCAGTCCTTCGATGCGCTGTCGCCGGGCAGCTACGGCTGGGGCGGCGCCTACGGCACGCTCTACTGGGCGGATCCGGTGGAGGATCTGGTCGGCCTCATGTTCATCCAGCTGCCGGGTCACGGGCCGCTGAACATCCGCCAGCGGTTCACCAACGTCGTCACCCAGGCGGTGGTCGACACGTGGGCCGACCAGCGCCCCCGGATCCTCGGGTACGACATCCCGCGGTGACGGCGGGCCGCCCGAGGTGACCTGCCGCGGCGGTCCTGCCGCCGAGCGCCCCGGATGCCTGGGGGTACGACATCCCGTGGTGACGGCGGGGAGCCCGAGGCGAGCCGCCGCCGGGGTTCTGCCGCGTCTCGACGAGGGTGACCCCCGTTGGCGGTCACGAAGAGCAGCCCGTGGTGGAACCGCGGCGGGGTTCACCACGGGCTGCCGGCCGCCGGATCAGTCCGGCACGACGCAGCGGAAGTTCGCGGCGTCGTCGGTGCTGCCGGCGCCGCTCCACTGCGCCACCTGCGGATAGGGACAGAGGGGCCGGGTGCGCACCACCTCGCCGCCTTCGACCTTCGAGGCGACGATGCGCTCCGGGGCGCGGCCCCGTTCGACCCATTCCTCGAGGGCCGACAGGGCGTCGAACGTATCCGGCCCCGGGCCGCCCCGGCAGTGGCCCATGCCCGGCACCATGAACAGGCGGAAGAACTCCTGCGTCTCCGCGAGCGCGGCGGACCCCTCCGCGCCGCCGCCCACGGTCCCGACCACCTCCTCGTAGTAGTCGATGGTGCCGAGGGGCGAGATGTCCGCGTCGCTCCACCCGTGATAGAGCAGCAGCTTGCCGCCGGCGTCGCGCAGCGGGCGCAGGTCTGGGTCGTTCGCGTCGAGGGCGGGGCCGGTCCGTTCCAGCGCCACCGGCAGGTCGCGGCCGTAGTCCCACGAACGGAAGTTCCAGTCGGGATCGTCGAACACCATGAACTTCATGAAGCCGTTCGCGGCCATGAAGTGCGTGCTGCGGAACCGGTCGGGTCCGGTGACCCAGCGCGACCAGCCGCCGGGGTCGTCCTCGCCGCCCGGCACGAGGCCCGGGTAGATCACCTCGCCGGCCGAGTTCGTCGGGCCGCGCCAGATGTCCTTCACCGCCTGCACCTGCTTCGGAGTGAAGCAGGTCCCTTCGTCCTGGCCCTCGCGGCAGGTCAGCACGGCCGGATCGAAGTCACAGGCTCGGGGGTCGTCGATCACTCCGTCCTCGATGCCGTCGATCGCGTCGCACGCGGCGGTGACCGCCTCGCCGAGCACGACCGCCTTGGCGGGCGGGATCCAGCTCTCGGGGTCGTCGAGGGTCGCCAGCGCGTACCAGAGATGGGCCCCGGCGTAGAAGCGGGTCCAGTCGTGGGCGGGGTTGCCGACCACGAGGCCGTCGAAGTCCGCGGGATACCGCTGCGCCTCCATCAGGCCCTGCTGCCCGCCCTTCGAGCAGCCCACGTAGTAGGCGTGCGCGGGCGCCGCGCCGTAGAACGCCTCGGCGATCGCCTTCCCATGGACCGCGGTCAGGTGCAGCGACCGGTGCCCGAAGTCTTCGATCAGGTCGGGGCGGTCGAGGGCCCAGCTCGCATCGAACCCGCCCGCGCGCTGCACGTGCCCGGTGTCGGTGCTCGACGTCGCGTAGCCGCGGTTCAGGGCGCCGGCCATGGCCCCATAGCTGATCGTCCCCGCCATGCCGCCGTTGCCGGCGGTGTGGAACTTGCCGTTCCAGGTGTCCGCGGGCAGCCACACCTCGAAGTTGACGGCGGGCGCGCTCGTCGCGGCCACCCGGCAGAACGCCGGGACGTCGACCGGCCGCGCCGCGCCGGGCGGGGTGAACGCGCCGGCCGGCACCGCCTCGGCGAGGCGGATGATCGTGTCCGGCAGGGCGACGTCGGCCAGCGCCGCGCAGGCGTCGGCCTCCGCGGGCCGGGTCGCGGTCCCTGCCTGGGAGGCGGCCGGGGGGGAAGCGGCCGTCAAGGCCAGCGCGGCCAGCAGCGCCGCTGTGGTGGTGCATCCGAGCAGCGTCATCGGTTGTCGCATCGTCTGGCTCCCCCTCTGTATTCCTGGCAAGTTCACGGCGCAAACGTGCTTAGGCGTCACCCGGTCGACGGTTCCCCAGCATGGCAAGCCGCTACAGTACCATCCGTCCGTTTGCTCCGAAGTCTCCGACGTTGGTGGCCCGAGAATGCGTCAGTCGCCATGCGGATTGGCCGCACAGACCTCGCAGAGGGATCCAACCATGGGTGCTTCTCGTCGCCGGAGAGTACCACAAGAGTAAAGGCACGACCGCGCCTGCTGCGGGCGGGCCGGGACTCCCTCCGCGGCAGCTTCGCAACCGGCAAGAGCGCGGCTCGGACCGGCACGAACCGGGCGGGCGTCGCACAGTCGCCCGCCCGGTTGACGGTTCCTCCCCGAGCGTCGAGGTTGCCGGTAACCTCACGACTGCACCGAATTCTTCGCCGGCAGCCGAAACCGCCGGGCAGGCGGCAGGTGAGCACAAAGACGAGGGACGAGAGCGCGGAGACCCAAGCCGGGACGGACCACGGGCCGCCGCGCTACAACACCCGCCGACCTGATTTCTGCGGGCTCAGCATGAATACCGCACTATCCGTACCCGACCGAATTCCTTCGAAACCGCGGTAGCCCTCTCCATAGCCGTCGGCGTAGAAGTACACTCTATCGGCCGGCCGTTCGCCGGCCAAAACCGCCCGCACCCCGTCCCGTACCTCGTCCAGCAAGTACTCTACCGCCCCGGGCCGAATCCCCTCGTACCCCCAGATCACCCGATCCCCCGTCACCCCGAACATACAGACCCGCCGCAATTGCGCGCATCGTATCGCCGTGGCGGTTATGGACGTTTCGAAGACCCGCGCCAATTCCACCACATTGCTGAGCCTTGGAACCGGTGAAAGTCTCGTCTCGAACACAGACGTGGGCATCAGGCACTCGGCTGCCAGCATATCGCAAACACGCTCTACACTGTCTCCGCTGCGAGGCGCATTCCTTCCTGTGCGTTCCAGAATCACGTGTGCTAGTTCGTGGGCGATAGTAAACCGTTGTCGACTGCGCGGTTGATCTGCCGAACAGACAATGCGATATCCGTCCCGTTCCTTGTGCAATTCTCCGGAACCCGGAAATCGCTCGTACGATATCTCCTGCACGCCGACCTTGCTCGCAACATCCGCCAGATTGGTTGGCGGACAAACCACACCTGTCAAGAGTTGCCCAATCACCTCTCGTACCGCTGCCTCCAACGTCGGAGCATCAGGCGCCAACGCCCGTATTCGGCGCTCCGCCGCACTCACTCTCTTCTTCCTTTGCCTTTTCACCATGCCGGTCGATCCACTGCCAATTGCTCCCTCGCCCGATCAATGACATCCTTCAGGTACTGCCGGGTCAGCTTCTGTCGATGTGACCGTCCGACGGGTCGTCGCGCCGTCTCCGCGTTGACGATCCGCGCCGCGCGGACTCGGACACCGACAGCCTCACGGCCAAACGTCCGCTTTGCTTCTCCGTCCAGCCATGTCGCCGTCCGGAGGATCTCCCAATGTGCGATATCAGCCATGGGATCTTCAAGAAGGTCCCAGATCTCCGCTGCGGCCAAGAGATCAGTTCGAGCTCCATTGTCGCCAAGAAGGCGTCGGACTCTACCACGCTGCAAGTACGCACGAGCCGTGATTTCCGACCTCTGTGCGTCATATCCGCCATCTTTAGTAGCCGCGATCACCCCAGAGTAGAGGTCCTCTGCGCTTCGGCGGTTTATGCTCAACATTAGGTCGCCCCTAACGATCTGAAGGTCCAGATAGTCCTTGTTATCGGGGTCGATCAATCTCTGTTCCGCTTCTTTCATGGCGTTTCGCGCTTGTTCGCGATCACGGGTGGCGAGATACGTGCGCGCCAACAAACTGTAACAATCCCCGACCTCGGCGGCGTTCTTCAGGGCTGTAAACTCCTGAATGGCCTTGCGTAAGAGGGAAACGCTATCCTGAATTATAGCCGCTCGTTGATCTGCGTCCTGAACATGCTCGGCTTCCAGACGCTTTAGGCGCCCAAGACACTTGTGGCAGAAGGCGGTGTTCTTAGCCCACTTGATGTCTTCTCCGAGCTGCAGGCTGTGTTCGGCCTCCGCGAGGGCTTCGGCTAGACGGCCAGTCCGTTGGTAGACCCAGGAGATACCACAAATCGCGGCAACGGCTTCATCTTTGGCTTGCGCCCGGCCGCGACCGGGCTGCTTTGACGCGTCACGGGAGCGACGAGCCACCTCCAGTGCCAAGTGTTTGTCGCCGAATGACTTCAGAAAAAATTGGATGACTTGGAATGTCCGGGACACGACCGCTGGCGCGGTTTTCATGTTAGCCGCCCGCTGGAGTGTTACCACGTTCCGTATCTGGGCGCGACCTTCGACACTTGGGTGTCCTTCCACGAAGTTCAGTGCGGCAGCGAGCGTCATACTGACTTCGTCGTCTGAGAGATTGCGGGTGCCAGTCATATTTCGGGTATTGAGCAGTAGAGCATTCTCAGTAATCGAGATAACGTCCTTATCGCGTAGCCGCTGAAGTGTTGTGGAAAGTCGAGTGGCATCTTGGTGGGTCACACGAGCAACTAGCGGGAGAGGCAGAGGATCTGGACACGTGATCAGCAACGCGACTACTTTGGACTCGATTGGGTCGAGCGAGGGCAGCCGCTTGGTCAACTGGCCAAGCGGGGGCTTTTCCACGCGAGGTTGATTCGTGAGGGCTCGGTGGAGTGCGGTGTAGCCGTTGTCGGTGCTGAGATCGTAGTAGGTTGCGCCTTTGAGCGCTTGCGGAATATGGTCGAGTTCAGATCTGTCAAAAACTACTGGAATGAAACGACGGTTCTCTCCTTCTTCGTACAGGCACTGAAGAATGGCACCGTCTTCCCAGCGCACGCCGCGTCCGGGTCTCGAGGTTGGATTGGCTGCGAGGTGTCGTGCGTGTATTGCGGTGCAAACGACGATAACGAAGTCGGAGTGCTTGATTTGTCGCAGCATCCAACGGGACCAGCCTTCGGGCGGGGACACCTCAAATACGTCAGCGGTACAGTCAACGCCGTCGACCCGCAACTTCCTAGCTAGGTGCGCTACTCGCTGGTTGTGGGTGCGCGTTTCGTGGGCGTAACAGAGGAACGCCGTGGGCGCGGGGTCGGCGGGAAGGGGTTGGGGACGGCTGTCGATGTCGTCAAAGAGCGGGAGCGGGAGCGGGAGCGGGAGCGGCGTGGGGTCGGAAGGCATCCTGATAGTGTAACACGACGTTGGCGGCGGGTGTGGTGTACGTCGGGTTGGCAGAGGGGCGCTCGCGGCGGAGCCGATAACGGTGGGTGGGGGAGGGTGGGTGACGCGGTGCGGGAGTCGAAGGGGTGGGATGGTCGACGAGGGACCCGTCGGAAGGAGGCGTAGCGACCGGCGGCGGGGAGGGGGAGGGGGAGGGGGCAGGGGGGCGATCGGGTCGGTTGGCGTCAGAGGGGCAATGAGGGTGCAGCGCGGGGGCGTGAGTGCAGGGTTGGGGTTCGAGGGAAACCTGGGCCATCGACCGCCGTGTGGGGTTGCTCGCGAACACCTTGGGCAGGCATGTCCGCAATGCGCAGGCTAGAGGCGGCGCTTGGCGGCGGGGTTGATGAGCGCGTTCGCTCTCGTCGGGCCGCTTCTGGCCGCGGGCGGGATGTTCTCGGTCGCTTCCTGCGATGTCACCCGGTGTACGCGCGAGATCGGCATCCGAATGGCACTTGGCGCGACGCGGCTTGAGATCATGAGGCTGGTGCTGCGCCGCTGCGCCGCGGTGTGATGCTGGTCGCCCTGGGCTGGGCGGTCGGGCTGAGCGGCGCCGCCGTGGTGACCAGACTGACCCGGAACGTGGTCTTAGTTAGAGGTCGGGCCGCTCGATCGGCTATCGCTCGCCGGCGCCACGGAATTGCTCATCGTGGTCGCCCTAGCGGCGAACTGGTTGGCGGCGCGCCGGGCCGCCGGCGTGGAGGCGGTTCAGGCAGGTCTTCCGTGGTTCCCCCGCTGGTAGGTTGCGGAGCACAGGACGCCGAACGGGGTACTAGTGCGGACGACGTTCGGGAGCTCTACGGCGCAGACTCCCGATCGTCCGATCCGGGTTCGATGACCGCAGATCTTCCCGCCCGGAAGCACGCATAGTTCTGGGCGGCGGTCGGCGCATCCAGCTCTTCCTCGAACACCCGCAGGCACTCGGCCGCTTCGAATCCGGCGCGACGCAACAGGTCCAGGTGCGTCGCGATGTCGAACCGGCCGGGTTCGTACTCGTGAGTCGTGCCGTCCGGCTTGATGAAGTCGCCGTTCAGCAGCAGCCCCCGGCCCCCGAGGGCCTTCGCACACCCGGCATAGACGTGCTCGACGTGGGCCGGGGCGCCCAGGTCGTGCAGCGCCCAGGTCGAGACGACGGCGTCCGCCGGGCCGGCCGCATCCTGCCACCATGGGTCCGCCAGCAGATCGGCCTGCGTGAAGACGACGCGGCCTGCGTGGGGCCGCAGCCGGCGGGCGGCGATGTCGAGCATCGGGCGGGAAAAATCGATGCCCTGGTAGCGAATCCCGGGCAGGGCCTCGAGCAGGTGGGCGGCGAGATAGCCCGGACCGATCCCCAGCTCGACGATGCGGCCGGTGGGCGGGACCCGGCTCCGCAGCTCGGACAGCATCAGGTCGAAGAGGGCGAGGCGGTCGGGGGTCGGCTGGAAGCGCCCCGCCCAGTCCGTGGCGTACTCGGGGTCGTGGAACTCGTGGTCCGCGCCGACGATCGGGGTCATGCCTGTGGGCCCCCGCCGGGGTCCGCGCCGGCCAGCTCCGCCGTGGAGATCTCGCGCATGCGGTACTTCTGGACCTTGCCGGTCACCGTCATCGGGAACCCGTCGACGATCTTCCAGTATCGGGGGATCTTGTAGGTCGCGATGGTGCCGCGGCAGAACGCGGTGAGGGCGTCGCCGTCGAGGACCGCGCCGGGCTTCGGCTTGACCCAGGCCAGCACCTCTTCCCCGTACCGGGCCGAGGGCACGCCGATGACCTGGGCGTCCGCGACGTCCGGGTGGGTGTAGAGGAACTCCTCGATCTCGCGCGGGTAGATGTTCTCGCCGCCGCGGATGATCATGTCCTTGATGCGGCCGACGATGCTGACGTAGCCCGCCTCGTCCATGCGCGCGAGGTCGCCCGTGTGCATCCAGCGGCCGTCGTCGATGGCGGCGCGGGTGGCCGCGTCGTCGTTCCAGTACCCCAGCATCACGCAGTAGCCCCGTGTGCACAGCTCGCCGCGCTCGCCGCGCGGCACCACCCGGCCGCTGTCCGGGTCGACAATGGAGACCTCGACGTGCGGATGCACCGGCCCCACGGTGTTCACCCGCTTCTCGACGGGGTCGTCGACGCGGGTCTGGGTGGAGACCGGCGCGGTCTCGGTCATGCCGTAGCAGATCGTGATCTCGGGAATGTTCATCCGCTCGCGGACCTGCCTCATGATCTCGGCGGGACAGGGCGACCCCGCCATGACCCCGGTCCGGAGCGACGAGAAGTCGGTGCGGTCGAAGTCGGGATGGTCGAGCTGGGCGATGAACATCGTCGGCACGCCGTAGAGCGACGTGCAGCGCTCGGCCTCGACCGCGGCCAGCGTCCGGTCCGGCCGGAACTCCGGGCCCGGGGTGACCATGCACGCGCCGTGGGTGGTGCAGGCGAGGTTGCCGATGACCATGCCGAAGCAGTGGTAGAACGCAACCGGGATGCACACGCGGTCCTGCTCCGTATAGCCCAGGATCTCGCCGCAGAAGAAGCCGTTGTTCAGGATGTTGTGGTGCGACAGGGTGGCGCCCTTGGGGGTGCCGGTGGTGCCCGAGGTGTACTGGATGTTGATGGGGTCGTCGAACGTCAGGCTGGCCTCGCGCGCCGCCAGCTCGCCGTCCTCGACCGGCGCGCCTTCCTCGAGCAGGGCCGTCCATCCGTCGTCGAGCACCACCGTCTGCTCCAGCGCCGGGCAGTCGGGGCGGACCCGTTCGACGATCTCCACGTAGTCCCGCTGCCGGAACCCCTGCGAGAGCAGCAGGAGCCGCAGGCCCGACTGGTCCAGCGTGTACTGCAGCTCCCGCGCCTGGTAGGCGGGATTGACGTTGACGAGAATCGCGCCGACGCGGGCGGTGGCGTACTGGGTGACGACCCACTCGAAGCGGTTGGGGGCCCAGATGCCGACCCGGTCGCCCCGGCCGATCCCCCGGCGCAGGAGTGCCTTGGCGAGGGCCGTCGTGGCGTCCCAGAGCTGCCGGTAGGTGGCCCGGTAGCCCTGGGACGGGACCACCAGCGCCTCGCGGTCGCCGCAGCGCTCGACGGTGCGGCGCAGGTTCTCGCCGATGGTCTCGCCGAGCAGGGCCACGGAGCTGGCGCCGTGCACGTAGGAGGGCAGGCTCATGGCATCTCTCTTGCGCGCGGAAACGAGGATACTGCGCGGCGCCGGGCGATTGCAAAGCGCCCGGCGCCCCGGGGCCCGTCGTGACCCCGCGGTTTCACCCGGACCGGCGAGTGCGCCCGGGCCGTACGCCAAAACGTGACGAGGGCGCATGTCGGGCACGTGGTGACCGGGAGCGGAGTGCGGTTCCGTGCAACGCAGTCTGGTCGGATGCACCGCCGGTCGAGTGCGGCGGGGCCTTTCGCCGCGCGTTCCTGGCGTGGTCTCAGGCTCTGCCGACGTTGCGCGGCTTCATGCGGAACCTGAACGCCTTGGTGGGGTGGGCGATCGGGATGGGATCGATCAAGGGCGCCAGCACCTCTGCGATGTGGGTGCGCTCGAGGCAACGCGGCGGCGGCAGCGGGGCGAACGGTACGAGATCGACGAAGTCGGCGGCGGCGCGGCGCCGGTAGAGAACCTTCGCCAGATTCGTGAGGGTGTCCCGGCGGTGGTTGCAGGCCGAGGCGGAGTGCGTCTCGGGCCACTGGCGGAATTGATCGTTGAGGGGGGGGCCGCCTGGCAGGAGACGGTGCCGAGCGGGCACGACACCCTGTGGCCGATTCGCGGGCCCCAGGCGTTCGCGTTGGCGCTCGCCGCGATGGCGGCGGAGCAGGCGGCCCCGCCGCGGCTCCCTGCTGCTGGAGCAGCGTCTCGATGAGCCCGCCAGACTACCCTCCGCTCGGTCGTTCCGCTCATGCGCCGTCCCATGGGTCGAGTATTTCGATTCCGATATCCTCGAAGTCTCGAATGTTTCGCGTCGCTACCGCCATGCCGCGCGAGCATGCAATCGCCGCAATCTGGCAGTCGGCTTGTGCGATCGGCCGGCCCCGTAGGCGCCGTGCGGCGGCGATCCCGGCATAGGCGCGGGCCGCGCTACTGTCGAACGGCAGGACGCGATTCGCAAAGCCTGTTCCCATCATCCGTTCGAGGCCCGTCCGAAGGCCGTCCCTGCGCTTGCCTGGCGGCATGATCGCAAGACCGAAACGCAACTCAGCCTCCGTCACCGCTGTCAGAAACAGGTTCGATGTCGCACGTTCTGCGACCCATGATGCGATCATGGGGTGGGGTGCCGCCCGCATCAACTCGGATACGACATTGGTATCGAGAACGAACATCGTCGGGCCTCAACTGAAATCGGGTGGCTCGCGCATCGGTTCCCGTGGCGGAAGCTCGAGGTCCACGCCGCCGAAGGGCGCAAAGCACTCGTGGATGAAACTGGCCAGGTTTTCAGGTTCGGCTTCCCGGCCGACCGCCTCCCGCAGGATGACCCGGGCCTCCTCTTCCATCGAACGACCGCTGGCGGACGCGCGAACGCGAAGTCGCGTCTTCACGTCGTCGTCGAGGTGGCGGATCGTGATGCTCGCCATTTCCACACCTCCTTGTTTGGAGCTTAGGCGACGATTGCGTTGCAATCAAGACACTCTCCGGTGTCTTCACCAGGATCGGGGTGACCGTGGGCGCGGTCGCCTTGTTTTCTGAGTTTTCGGCGCTGGCGCGAACAGATTACGAACCCGGCGCGCCCCGGTCATGAGGGGGCGGCCAGGCCGATGCGTCGCGGTCAGGAATCCGGCGCGCCCCGGTGACGAATCCGGCGCGTCAGTGCGGCGCGGTCCACCTTGCCGACGGCGTTCTCGGGCAGCGCGTCGACGAGGTGGATGCGTGCCGGGACGTGGGTTCTCGAGAGCTGGCCGGCGACCAGGGCGTCGAGCTCTCCGGCGTCGGGGGACGCACCCGCTCGCGGCTGCACGAACGCGACGGGGACCTCGCCGAGATCGGCGTGCGGCTCCCCGACGACGCAGCACGACTCCACCGCCGGATGCCGCTCCAGCACGCTCTCGATGGCCCGGGGCGACAGGTTCTCGCCGGCCCGAATGATCACGTCCTTGAGGCGGCCGGTGATGAAGAGGTACCCGTCGGCGTCGAACCGGCCCAGGTCGCCGGACCGCAGCCATCCATCCTGGAGGCCGGTTGCGGCCGATCCGTCGACATAGCCTCTCATCACCGCCGCGCCCGCGATGCACACTTCTCCCTCGGCGCCGTCGGGGACGGCCTCGGCGGTTCCCGGCCGCAGCAGCCGAACCTGCTGGCCGGGCAGCACCGTGCCGACGCTGCCGATGCGCCGCGCGCCGGGCGGGTTCATGGTCGACGTGCAGGTGGCCTCGGACAGCCCGTAGGAGACGACGAGCGGCAGCCCGAACGCGGTTTCGATGCGCTGGTGCAGGCTCACGGAGATCGGCGCCGAGCCGCAGCGCAGGAACCGCAGCGACCTGCGCCGGTCGGGGTCCCGCAGATGCGGCAGCATCCGCGAGTACATCGTCGGCACCCCGGTCAGGCAGGTCACGCCGTACTCGGCGATCTGGTCCTCGACCGCCTCGGGCCGGAAGCGGTCGGCGAGCACGACGGTCGCGCCCGCGAGAAGCGGCGCGATCAGCTGGTTGTTCACCCCGTTCGTATGGTGGAGCGGCATCAGGTGCAGGAGCCGGTCGGCCGGGGTGATCCGGGTGCGGGCGACGATGCCGCGGGCGTTGCAGAGGAGGTTGCCATGGGTGAGCAGCGCTCCCTTGGCCCGGCCGGTGCTGCCCGAGGTGAGCTGCAGCATCGCGGGGTCGGCGGTCGTGAGCGGCGGGCGGAACCCGCCCGGAAGATCACCGGTCGGGGATGCCGGACCCGTGGCCGGCGCGTCGGTCGTGCCCGGCCCCGGCGCGGTCGCGGCGCGCGGGGCCGGCTCGGCCGCGAGCCGCGATAGCCGACGGGTGAGGGGGCCGCCGCCGCCCAGGGCCGCCGCCATCGCCTCGTGCTCGCCCTCCAGACAGACGCTCCGCGCGCGGGCGGCATCCAGGCGGGCGCGCACCGCCTCGACGGACCCGCGGGGGTCGACCACGCACGGGCAGCCGCCCGCCTGCATGATGCCGAAGAACCCCGCGACGGTATCGGGCGAACGCGACCCGACGAGCCCGACGATCTCGCCGCGCCGGAGATCCTGAAGGGCGTGCGCGAGGGTCTCGACCTTCGCGCGCAGCCCGGCGTACGACACCGCGCCGAACCGGCCGAGCAGCGCCGTGCGCCCGGCGTCCGCGTGCCGGTCCAGACGCGCGCGCAACAGATGGCTCAGAGAGGGGGCGTTGGAGAACACGGGCCTCGCGCGCGTTGCGTCGCTGCTAGTGGTATGTCAGAGAAACGATCTTGCGGTTCAGGTTCCGCAGGCCCGAAGAGCGACCCTCAATCGGTACCAAGAGAATCGCCGGTCGTGGTCCTGTCGGCCACGCGCAGCGATGTTTAAGGCCATTGCGGGGACAGTCCACTAGTCGATGGAGACGTTCGCATCGCGCTCGAACCGTCCATCGGGATCGAGGGAGCGCAACGCCGCGGCCTCGCGCGCGGCGGGAAACGGCGTGGGGCCCGCGCCCGCCGCGTCGAACGCGAACCCGGTCCGCCGGCGAACCTCGGCGAGCGACACCTGGGGATGCCAGGACCGGAGGGCCAGCCGGCCCCCGCGCTCGACGAAGACCGCGATCGGGGTCGCGACCCCGTGCAGGGGGCCGGCCGCGGTCACGAAGTCGAGCCGGTCGACGAGGGTGCGGGTCGAATGCTCGGTGCGCCAGGTGACCGCCCGCCGTGCCGTCGGCAGCATGACCGCGCCGCCGCCCCCGCCCGGCAGGCGCACCTTGGGGCGATGCCAGTCGCCGATCACCGATACGTTCGTTCGGCCGAGCCCGTCGATCTGCGCGGCGCCGAGAAAGCAGAGGTCCATGCCCCCGCGCGTGCACAGATCGTAGAAGTCCTCGTTCGCGAAGATCGCCGCCGAACCCTGTGCGAGCACCGGGTCCGAGCTCGAGAGGGGTATCTTCGACGGCCGGGGTTGCACGCCGCCGGCCACGTTGAGGTACACGAAGTCGAAGTCGTAGGCGCGTTTGGCGAGCAGGCACCCGAGCATCGGCGGGGTCGAGTTCACCCCGCTGAAGGTCACCTCGTCGGGCCGCACGAAACGGGCGAGGTTGGTGACGATGTACGAGAAGCCGGACCAGCTCTCAGACACGCGCCGGCTCCGCCGCTTCCGGGGCGCGCTCCAGATGGGCGTCGAGCGGGCGGCTGGCGTCCAGGTAGTCCTCGACCGCCGGATAGTCGATTTCGTAGTGGGGCCAGCACGACCCCGGCCACGCCCCGTTCGGCGCCACGCTGACCGCCTGCACCAGGAAGCCCGGCACGAGGGTGAGCTCGGGGCGGTCCTCGAACGAGGCGACGGGGGCGAGGGCCTCCGCCACGACGAATACCTGCCGGGCCGCGCGGGTGAGGATGCGGTCCCAGTGGTAGGTGCCCCGGACCCGGGCGTCGCCGTGCTCGGTGGCCTCGTTCACGTGTATCACCGCGATGTCGGGGCGAATCGCGGGAATCACCCAGACGTCCTCGCCCGAGCCGTAGGGGTCGGTGATCGACGCCCAGCGGTTGAGGGCGGCCAGGTCCGAGCCGTGGACGCCGCCCACCGGCTGGAACGGCACCCCGAAGGCGGCGGCCCGCAGTCCCGCGGTCAGGGTCATGCACGCGTGCTCTTCGAGCTCGATCCGCTGCGTTTCGACGGCGCGGCGGTACCACGGGGCGAGGCCGAAGTTGCCCTCCATCGCCACGATGCCGGCGCGCGCGCGGGCGACGCACCCGGCGCGGCACAGGATGTCGATGTCGTAGCCCGGCGACTGCTTGATGATCTCGAGGTTGCGCTTGCGCTGCCGAATCAGCTCGCGCACGAAGGCGAAGGGGCCGCGGTGCAGGAAGCTGCCGCCCAGGGCCACCGATGCGCCGTCGGGCACCCGCGCCACCATCTCGGCGAGGGGGATGACCGTGGTTCCGGTGGACGGTGTCGGCGGCACGTGGGTTCTCCCGTGACCCGGCCGGATCAGCGTTGGGCCTCCGGCGCCGGCCGGTCGTAGCTCAGCTCGACGTAACCGTCGCGCGGGGTCCACTGCACGCGCCGGGCCGGCAGGTCCGAGTCGTCTCCCATCCGGTTGACGTAGACGAGAACCTCGGCGTAGTCGTCCTTGATCGGCTCGATCAGCGCCCGCGCAATCGTGTCGGTCTGCTCGGGGTCTTCCGCTTCGACCTCGATCACGAACGCCCCGTGCGCGGTCGCCATGTTGCGCACGTACCACCCGTCGTTGACGAGGGACGGCTCGTCGGGGTCGGCCGCGCGGTCCGGCGATTGGTCGGGCAGGGCGTCGAGGGTGACGATCTCCAGCCCGCCGGCCGGGTCCTGTCCGCCGGTTTCCAGGGGCGCGCGGCGGATGTTCCAGTTCAGCACGAGGAGGGCGCCGGCGCAGCCGAGCAGTCCCAGACGGAGCCATCCGCGGAGGCCGAGCCCGAGCAGCGTCGGCATCGAGGACCGTGGTATAAGTGCCATGACGCCGTCCTGATGTCGTTTCGAGGATGGGAACCCCTCGCCCCCCAGGCACGTATCTCTGCGTGGATGTCCTCGGCGATCAGCTCGAGGCGGCCGCCAGCGGCGCGCCCCGTCAGGGTAGCACGCCGAGAGTGCGGGAGCGCGATCCGGGGGGCCATGTCGGCGGCACGGACGAGTGGAGTGGAGAGTGATTTCAATGACGACGGGAAGATTCCATCGCACGACCGGCGTGATTCTGGCGCTGTTGGCGTTGTCGTACGCCGGCGCCGCGCAGGGACAGACGCTCGAGGAGATCGTCAACGGAAGCCTGGAAGCGGTTGGCGGGCGCGAGGCCCTGGGGAGCGTCGCCAGCGTGCGGCAGACCGGCACGTTCACGATGAGCACTCCTTTCGGGGACCTGGAGGGCGGCTACGAGAGCGTCGTCATCCCGAACGAGAAGCTCTACCAGAGCTTGGACAGCGACTTGTTTCAGCAGACGACAGGCTGGAACGGCATCGCCGCCTGGCAGTCGGACACCACTCAGGGGGTGATCGACGTCACCGGGCCGCAGCTGGCGGCGCTCGTGGCGCAGTCGTCGCTGCATCCGTTCCGGGAGTACGGTTCCTCGGGGCCGTTCGTTCCCGCGTACAGCCTGCTCGACGACGCCGAGGTGGACGGCCGGAATCACCACGTCGTGCAGGTGAGCTGGCAGGGCGTCGATTTCCAGACCCTCGTCGATGCCGAGACCATGCTCGTGTCACGCATCCAGTTCACCAACGAGGTGCCCGGCATGGGCGCCGTGACGGTGATGGCCGACGCGTCCGACTACGAGGAGCACGGCGGCGTGATGTGGTCAGCCACCAACACCGTCGAGGTCCAGGGTGCGTTGAGGATCGACATGAGCATCGCCGCCGTGGAGATCAACGGCGAGGTGGACCAGTCGATTTTCGAGAAGCCCTAGGTAGGAGCTTGCGCCGTAGAAGTTTCGCGCCAGCGAAACTTCCAACGCGACCGTCAGGTCGCGCGGTCGCGCTAGCTCCCAGCCGGAGAGACCTGGGTGCGGGCCGCCGGCGGGCGCGGACAGGTCCGGCCCGCCGCTGGTCAGACGTGCAGGTTGCCGCGCCCGGGTCCCGCGAACGAGTAGAGCTTCATCCCGGCCGCCGTCGCCATGTCCACGGCGACGCTCGACGCGGCCCCCACCGAGACCATCGCGGGGATGGCCGCCATCAGCGCCTTCTGCACCAGCTCGAAGCCGGCCCGGCCGCTCACCACCAGGATCCGGTCGCGGAGCGGCAGCGCGTCCCGCAGCACGAAGTAGCCGATCGCCTTGTCGACCGCGTTGTGGCGGCCGATGTCCTCCCGCACGCACAGCAGCTCGCCGTCCAGCGTGAAGATGCCCGCGGCGTGGATGCCGCCGGTCGCGTGGAAGAGGGTCTGCTCGGCCCGGAGGCGGTCGGGGAGCGTCTCGAAGAGCGCCGGGCGGCACTCGACCGGCGCGATGGGCGGCAGATCCTGATCGAGGTCGTCCATCGAGGCCTTGCCGCAGACGCCGCACGCGGCCGTCGCCCGGAACTCGCGCTCCGGCTCGGCGGCGGCAGACGCCGGGGCGGCGCCTCCCGCGAGGGTGACCTCGACCCGGTCGCCCGCGAAGCTCGTCACCCTGATCCGGGCCGGTCCGCCGCCGCCCGCGGCCGCCCGGTCGCCGACGACGGCCCGGAGCGACGCGATCTCGGCCCCGCCGGCGATCATCCCCTCGGCGTGGAGAAAGCCCGCGGCGAGCTCCTCGTCGTTGCCGGGCGTGCGCATCGTGACGACGAGCGGCTTGCCGCCGACCCGGATCTCCAGCGGCTCCTCGACGACGATGAGGTCCTCCTCGACCCGCTCGCCGCGCCGGCGTACGGTGACCGTTCTCAGGGCGGGCGAGAGGGCGGCTTCGGGGGTCATCCAGCGATCATAGACCCTTTGACCGGACGCGGGAGGCGGTCGCCTTGTCCAATGAGAAGTGAGCCTGAAGGGAGGATTGATTCCAACGTGAAATGAGCCTGAAGGGGCCGGGTCGCGGATCATCGGAGGATGATCGTGAGACTCGACACCCGGCGTTTGCAGACCCTGGACCAGATTCAGGAGTTCCTGGCCGACAGCCGACCGCTCGACCCGCGGCCGCAGACCCGGGTCGAGGCCTACGCGTTCGTGGCCGAGACCCTGGAACGGTTCGACTACCCCGACCGGGGGAAGGCCGACAAGGGCCTGCTCCGCCGGTTCCTGGTCAAGGTGGCCGGCCTCTCACGAGCGCAGGTCACCCGCCTGCTGCGCCAGCACCGGACCACGGGCGCCATCGCCGACCGCCGCGGCCCCCGGCGCCCCTTCCCCCGCCGCTACACCAAAGCCGACATCGGGCTGCTCGCCGAAGTCGACGCCCTCCACGGCACCCTCTCCGGGCCCGCCACCCGCCAGCTCTGCATCCGGGCCTTGCACGTGTTCGGCGACCGCCGCTTCGAGCGCCTCGCCGCCGTCTCCAACGGACATCTCTACAACTTGCGCCACTCGACCAGCTATCAGCGCCGCCGCGGGACGATGCCCGCGACGACCCGCCCCGTGCACATCGCCATCGGCGAGCGCCGCCGGCCCCGGCCCGCCGGACAACCCGGCTACCTGCGGGTCGATACCGTCCACCAAGGCGACCTCGACGGCATCAAGGGCCTCTACCACCTCAACCTCGTCGACGAGGTCACCCAGTTCCAGTTCGTCGGCTCACTCGAGCGCATCGAGACGCCGTGCCTCGCCCCCGTCCTCGAAGCCCTGCTCCGGGCGTTCCCCTTCAACGTCCGCGGATTCCACGCCGACAACGGTACGGAGTTCATCAACCGCAAGGTCGCCGCCCTGCTCGAAGCCCTCCACATCGACGAGTTCACCAAGTCCCGTCCCCGACGCAGCAACGACAACGCCCTCGTCGAGAGCAAGAACGGCTCGGTCATCCGCAAGCACCTCGGATACGGCCACATCCCCAGCCGGTATGCAGAACGCGTCAACGCCTTCACGCAGCAGGTCCTCTCCCCCTACCTGAACTTCCACCGCCCCTGTCTCTTCCCCGTCGAAGTCGTCGACGCCAAGGGCCGCGTCCGCAAGCGCTACCCCCACGCCAACGTCATGACCCCCTACGAGAAGCTCAAGTCGCTGCCCGACGCCGCCGACTGCCTCAAGCCGGGGACCTCCTTCGACCAGCTCGACGCCGTCGCCGCCGCCATGAGCGACAACGACGCGGCACGCGCCCTCAACCAGGCCCGCGACCGACTGTTCGCCGCCATCGACCCCGCCGCCTGAAGGACCACGGCGACGGGCGGCGTTGACCCGCAGCTCGGTGTCGCCGGCACCTGGGCCCACGGGTTGCCGCACCGACGGACGGGGGGGCGGGGGCGGCGGCAGCGCGGGGTGGGCTCGCGTGTCACCGGCTGCCCGCACCGGTCGCCGGCAAGAGGCAGCCCCCTTGATGCCGCCGCCGGGTTGTGTGCCCTGTTCGAACCGCGTAGCTGCGGGCCGGCCAGCGTGTCAACGCGCTCCGCGCGTCCTCCGCTGCGCTACGGCCCTGCGGGTGACACACCGGCCGGCCCGCAACTCGGATTGCAGTTATGGGCCTTGCGGCCCGGCCTGGACGGGACGTCCCGGCCGTCCACGACGTCTCACGGGACACCGTGGCAGACACGCGACCCCGTCGCCGCGGGAGACCCGTTCGGAGGTGTCGTCATGAGTACGCCCCGTGCTCCCGGTCCGCTGTGCCCCGAGCCCGCCGTCGCTCGACAGTCGTGAACGTCCGGGCGCCGAGCCGCCTGTCACCGGTCCGTTACGTAACGGTGTTGAATGGTCGTGGCATTGACGACCGCGGAGCGGCAGGCGCGTTACCGGGGAGCGGCGGAAGGCCTGGAGGCTGTCGAGCTGCGCCCTTCGGCCGGCGTGCCGACGCGGGGGTTGGGCTGGTCAAGCGGGGCGGCCGCCGGGAACCACGGTACCGGTGACCGACCACCGGGCCACAGACGCATCAAGGCCGTCCACGGGACGAGCGGACCGCCGGTCGCTGACCCGAACCGCCGCCTCGGGGGTGGAGTCGGCGGCGGCGGGCGACGGCGGACCCCCGGCGGGCGCCCCGTGCGCCGAACAGCTCCGCCCAAGCAGGACTGACGTGCTGGTCGGAAACCGGAGGACCTCGGCCCCGCCCATGACAGATAATGTCGGTCAGCGTGCGCCGGCTCACCGCAGCCCGCGCCAGGACCCCTGTTTCCGTCCGTTGATTCGGCCGCCGTCACCTCGGCTCACGTGCCGCCGCTTCAGGCTCATTTCAGGATTGGAAAGAACGGCGGTCGCGCCCCGCGGAGGCCGTTGTCGTGGAGCCCAGATGCAGTGGTTGGCTGGATCCGGGAAGGACGGGCTCTGCCCCGGTTGAGCGCGCGGTGATGCCAGGCGCCGGATTCCGGCCTATCCGACCGCGGCCCGCCGCCGCTGTCGCGAATCAACCCACCCGGCGCGTTGTGGTATAACGACCAGAACACGGACGCCCTATGGACATTTCCCGCCGCACGTTCCTGAAGGCCTCGGTCACCGGCGCTGTCGGCATCAGCGCCCTCGGCTTCGACCTGCGGCCCGCCCACGCCGCGGTTCGCCAGCTCAAGATCCGCAACGCCACCGAGTACCGGACGGTGTGCCCGTACTGCGCCGTCGGCTGCGGGACCATCGCCTACGTCCACGGCAGCGGCGGGCTGAACACGAAGAACACCGTCATCCACGTCGAGGGCGACCCCGACAGCCCCATCAACGGCGGCACCCTCTGCCCGAAGGGCGCGTCGCAGATGCAGCTCGCGATCAGCCCGCGGCTGCGGCACCAGCCGCTGCTGCGCCGGGCGGGTGCGTCGGAGTGGGAAGAGGTCGACTGGGACACGGCGATGGACTGGTTCGCGCGCAAGTTCAAGGACTCGCGCGACGCCTCGTTCCGCGAGCGGGACGACCAGGGCCGCGTCGTCAACCGGGTCGACGGCGTCGCCTGGGTCGGCAGCGCCACCGTGGCGAACGAAGACGCCTACCTCATCACGAAGACGATGCGCGCCATGGGCCTGGTCTACATCGACCACCAGGCCCGCATATGACACAGCCCCACGGTGGCCAGTCTGGCCGCCACGTTCGGCCGCGGGGCGATGACCAACCACTGGAAGGACATCAAGAACACCGACGTCATCCTGGTGATGGGGGCCAACCCGGCCGAGAACCATCCCTGCGGGTTCAAGTGGGCGGTCGACGCGCGTGACAACCGCGGCGCGAAGCTCCTGACCATCGATCCGCGCTTCACCCGCACGTCGGCCGTCGCCGACCGCCACATGCAGATCCGGCCCGGGTCGGACATCGCGGTCCTCGGCGGGCTGATCCGCTACGCGCTCGAGAACGACCTGTACCACGCCGACTACGTGCGCGCCCACACCAACGCGACGTTCGTCGTCGGGGAGGAGTACGGGTTCGCGGACGGGCTCTTCGCGGGCTTCGACGAGGCGGCGAGCAACTACGACAAGACGGCCTGGGACTACGAGCGGGGTCCCGACGGCTACGCCCGCCGCGATCCGGCGTTCGAGCACCCGCGCTCGGTCTTCCAGCTCCTGAAGCAGCACTACGACCGCTATACGCCCGACGTCGTCGCGGATATCGCCGGCTGCACGGAAGAAGAGTTCCTGCAGATGGCCGAGATCATCTGCTCGACGGGCCGGGCCGACCGGGTCGGGACGATCATGTACGCGGTCGGCTGGACGATGCACACCGTCGGCAGCCAGATCATCCGGACCGCGGCGATCCTGCAGCTGCTGCTCGGGAACATCGGCCGGCCCGGCGGCGGCATCAACGCGCTGCGCGGGCACGCCAACGTCCAGGGGGCGACCGACCACGCCATCGTCGCCGGCATCCTGCCCGGTTACCTCAAGGTGCCGACGCCGCCGCAACAGTCGCTGGCCGCGCACCTCGGCGACTCGACGCCGCGGCCGCTCGCCGCCGACACCGTCAACTACTGGGGCAACTACCCGAAGTTCTACGTCTCGCAGATGAAGGCGTGGTTCGGCGACCACGCCACGCGCGACAACGACTTCGCCTACGACCACCTCGCCAAGCAGGACGGCGACGCAACCTGGCTGACCATCTGGGACAAGGCGCGCCAGGGGACGCTGGAAGGGTTCGTGGCCCTCGGGTTCAACCCGCTTCTGGCCGGCCCGGACGTTCCGCGGCTGCTCGACTCGATGTCGAAGCTGAAGTGGAAGGTGGTCATCGACCCCTTCATGCTCGACTCGGCCGAGTTCTGGAAGGCGCCGGGGATGGACCCGGCGGCCATCGACACCGAGGTGCTCTACCTGCCGTCCTCCCACTGGATCGAGCGCGACGGCTCGTTCACCAACAGCGGGCGCTGGGCGCAGTGGAAGGAGAAGGCGATCGACCCGCCGCTCGGGGTGCGCCCCGACACCTGGATCCTGTCGGAGCTGTTCTGGCGGGTGAAGGAGCTGTACCAGGCCGAGGGCGGCGCCTGGAACGACGCCATCCAGCACCTGACGTGGGACTACCTGAACCCGCGCGAGCCGACCATGGTCGAGCTGGCGAAGGAGATCAACGGCTACGATCGGCGGACGGGGCGGCTGCTCTCGTCGTTCGGCGAGCTCGCCGACGACGGGACGACGGCCTCGGGCAACTGGATCTACACCGGCAGCTTCACGGAGGCCGGCAACCAGATGCAGCGGCGCGGCACCGCCGACCCCACCGGCCTCGGCATGCACCACGACTGGGCGTTCAGCTGGCCGGCCAACCGCCGCGTGCTGTACAACCGCGCGTCGGCCGACGCCGAGGGGCGGCCGTGGGATCCGGCCCGCGCGGGCATCGCCTGGAACGGGCGCGAGTGGATAGGCGACGTCCCTGACTACGGCCGGACCACGCCGCCCGACGCGGCCGGGGCCTTCATCATGACCGAGGAGGGGGTGGCGCGCCTGTTCAGCAGCCACCTCGCGGACGGTCCGTTCTCGGAGCACTACGAGCCGGTCGAGAGCCCGTCGCCGAACGTGCTGCACGACAACGTGCCGATCAACCCCGTCATCCACTGGTACGACGGCGCGCGCGAGACGCTCGCCACCGCCGCCGACGACTTCCCCTACGCCTGCACCGTCTACCGCGTCGTCGAGCGGGAGCACTTCGTCACGAGCAACGTGCCCCTGCTGGTCGAGACGATGCCCGACTTCTTCGTCGAGCTGCCCGAGGGGCTGGCGGCGGAGAAGGGGATTCCGAACGGCAGCCAGGTGCGGGTCTGGTCGAAACGGGGCGAGGTGCAGGGGACGGCCATCGTCACCAAGCGCATCAAGCCGCTGCTCGTCAACGGCAACGTCGTCTGGACCGTCGGCATCCCCGTCCACTGGGGCTTCGTCGGGTTGACCCAGGGGTCGATGGCCAATCTGCTGACGCCGTTCGTCGGGGACGCGAACACCCGCTGCCCCGAGTTCAAGTCCTTCCTGGTCAACGTGGAGCGCGCCTGACATGGCCGACTCGCTCACCATCCGCCGCGTCTCCGCGAGCCCGAACGCCTACATCCCCATCAGCGCCCTGCGCTCCGGCGGGCCGACCTACGCGAAGCTCGTCGACATCGGGGCCTGCATCGGCTGCAAGGGCTGCGAGGTCGCCTGCAAGGAGTGGAACGACCTCGGGGTCGAGCCGACGGCCAACTTCGGCAGCTATCAGAGCCACCGGGACCTGAGCCCGAAGACGTGGCTGCTGATGCGCTTCAACGAGGTGGAGATCGACGGCAACCTCAACTGGCTGATCAAGAAGGACGCCTGCCTGCACTGCGAAGATCCGGGCTGCCTGTTCGCGTGCCCCGCGCCGGGGGCCATCGTCCAGTACACGAACGGCATCGTCGACTTCAACCAGGAGAGCTGCATCGGCTGCCAGTACTGCGTCACCGGCTGCCCCTTCGACATCCCGCGCTTCGACCCCAACACGCGCAAGGTCTCCAAGTGCAACATGTGCGTCGACCGGGTCGAGGCGGGGCTCGAGCCGGCCTGCGTGAAGACCTGCCCGACGAACGCGATCTCGTGGGGCAGCAAGGACGACATGCTGGCCCTCGCCGACAGCAAGGTGGAGACGCTCAACGCGCGCGGCTACGAGAACGCGGCCGTCTACAACCCGGCCGGGGTCGGCGGCACCCACATGATGTACGTCGTCCCCCACGGCGACCGGCTGGGCGACTACAGCCTGCCGTCGGATCCGACGGCGAGTCCGATGCCGATGACCGGGCTCATGTTCATGAAGCGCCTCGGCGCCTGGATGATGGGCTTCGGGGTGCTCGGGGCCCTCGTCCACTTCCTGCGCTACGGGCCCGAGCGGCTCGAGGAGCACGACGACCACGGGGACGGTCCGGCCGGCGAGGCGCCACCCGCGCGGCTCGCAGAGCACGACGACCACGGGGACGGCCCGGCCCGAGAGACGCCGGCCGCCTGACCGCACCGCGGGCGCTGCCGCCATGGCTGAACCCTTGCTCACCCGCTTCACCTTCTTCGAGCGCATCCTGCACTGGGTGGTGGGGGTGACGTTCGTGCTCCTGCTGGCGACCGGCCTCGCGTTCGCCTACCCCGCTCTCTTCTGGCTGACCGCGCTCCTGGGCGGAGGGCCGTCCGCGCGGGTCCTGCATCCCTGGGTCGGCGTGCTGTTCGCGGCGGGCATGGGCGCCATGCTCGTCATCTGGTTCCGCGACATGTTCCTGAGCGACACGGACCGGCGCTGGCTGCGCGCGATACGCCACTACGCGACGCGCGACACCGCCAACGTGCCCCCCGCCGGCAAGTACAACGCCGGCCAGAAGATGTTCTTCTGGGTGCAGGGGGCGCTGGCCATCGTCTTCGTCGCCAGCGGCGCCGCCCTGTGGTTCCCCGCCGCCTTCGGCCCGGCCTTCCTGCAGTGGATGCGGCTGTCGCACTATCTCGCCACCCTCGGCGGCGGCCTGTTCCTCATCGTCCACGTCTACCTCGGCACCGTCGCGTACCCCGGCACCGCGCGCGCCATGATCGACGGCACGGTGACCGAGCGCTGGGCCCGCCACCACCACCCGCGCTGGCACGAAGAGCAGACCCGTCCGTAGCGGCGCACGCCGGTCTTCTGCCGGGGCATTCCGCACACGCCCCGCATGCGGGCAGAGTTGCCATCGCTCGTGCGATGTCGGTCGCAGGTTCCTGGGAGAGTCCACCGCGGCGGCGAGGTCGAGGTCCTCGACCATCACCATTCATCCGGTCACTACTGACCTTTGACATACTGACATACTCCGCGTAGATTGAGCGTATGCGCACCACCGTGCGGTTGGACGATGGGTTGTTGGCGGATGCGAAGCGCTACGCGGCTTAATCGGGTCGGACGCCGACGTCGCTCATCGACGAGGGGCTCCGAGACGTGCTGGCGCGCCGTGCGGCGCCGAGTCCGGCCAAGCCCGTGAAGCTGCCGACCGGTGGCCGCGGCGGCTTGCGGGCCGGCGTCACCCTCGACAGCAACGCCGCGTTGCTCGAGGTCATGGACCGGGAGCCGTGATCCTGCCCGACGTCAACGTCCTCGTGTACGCCTATCGGGAGGATGTGGCCGATCACCGTCGGTACCGCGACTGGCTCACCCGGACCGTCAACGCCGTCCGTCCGTACGGCGTATCCGAGCTCGTGCTGAGCGCGTTCGTCAGGATCGTGACCCACCGCCGCGTGTTCCGGAACCCCAGCCCGCCGCCGGAGGCCCTGTCATTCACGGGCCGACTGCTGTCCTCTCCCAATTGCGTGCCGGTCAGGCCGGGGCCGGGACACTGGGCCATCTTCGATCGTCTGTGCCGGCACCACGACGTGGCCGGCAACCTCGTCGCGGATGCCTATCTGGCGGCCATCGCGATCGAGGCGGGCCCGGCGCCGACCGGATCATCGTCCCGAAGTGCCGGTTCACGAAAGTCTGGTTGACGACGACCGGCAGCACGCCTTCGGAGTGCGCCGGCAGCCGTCGGGGCGTGCTGGCGGGGCTCGTGACGGACACGGCGCCGCGGCTCGGGCGCACGCCGGCGATGAGGCCGAGCGACGTCATCAGGGCGGTCGCGACGGCGCCGGCCGCCATGACCGCGAAGACGCGGACGTCGATCTGCGGGGTGTCGCCGAGGAACGCGCCGCCCTGCGAGAACTGCCGCACCAGCACCGGCAGCGACACGTGGGCGAGGGCGAGGCCCGCGCCCGTGCCGGCGATGAAGAGAAGTCCGACTTCGGCGATGAGCGGCCGGGCAAGCCGCAGCCTGCCGGCGCCCAGCGCCGAGCGCACCGCGAACTCGGTTCGCCGCCGCAACGCGCGGCTGACGAGAAGACCGGCCACGTTGCTGCAGGCCACGAGCAGGGCCAACACCGCGCCCAGGACGACGATCGGCAGCGCGGTGCGGAGCCCATCGACCCAGAGGTGGTTGAGTGGGCCTCCGCCGGCGGCGGAACGTCCGGTCCCCCTTCTACTGCGACTCCCCGTCGGCGGCCTCTTCCATCCGCTCTCCGGCGAGGATGCCGACCATGGAGTAGTTGCCTTCGTGGCAGGCGTACTCGAACAACGGCGCGTCGGTGCGCTGCATCGGTATCGACGCCGTCCAGGGGCTCGACCACGTCTCGGGGTCGGTCACCGTGAACGTGTATTCGAGCGTGTCGCCGTCCACGCGCCTGATGCGTTCGACCAGCGTCATGTCGGCGGTCGTGCCCATGCCGGCCCCCGCCGCGCCGAGGGGGATCCACTGGCGCTGGTGGTTGAAGTTCGCGGTCTCGATGACGAGGGTGTCCCCCTCCCAGCGGCCGCGGGAGTCGCCCGACCAGAGACGGATGTCCGCGTCGAGCGCGGGCCGGCCGTCGAGCGGCACCATCCGGGGCGTGTGCACCATCTCCGTGTAGATCACGACGAGGTCGGGGGTCTGGAAGAGCTGCATGTTCTGGTTGTAGGCGAGCGGCGTGATCGGGGGACCGGCGTTGAACCCCACGATGCACCGATCGGACGTGTTGCGATCGATGTAGGAGTCGGCCGGATGCTCCGCCAGGTACGCCCGGCGCGCGTCCGTGCGCTGCTGGCCGACCGCGGACAGCTCCGGCAGCCTTCCGTTCTGCGGGTCCACGATCAGCGAGGTGCGCCGCGTCTCGATCGGCTTCGTTCCCTGGTCCATCCAGAAGTTGTTGTAGCCGCCGACGTTGCCGCCGGCCTCGGTTCTCCGGGCCTCGGCCTCCCACAGGCGGAGCGCCCGGTCGACCGCCGCCTGCTCGAGGCTCGCCGCCTCCTCCTCGGTCAGGAACTCCTGGTCACCGCGATCCTCCGGTCGTTGCAGGGGCGTGATGGTGCGGAAGTCCCAGATGCCCTGCAGGTCGGGCTGTCCCCACGGCGTGCGGGGTGGTTCCGGGGCGTCCGGCGACTGGCCGGCCGCCGACACCGGAGCCAGCGCCAGACCCGCGATCAAGGCACACGCCATCATCCTGGGTCGATGACTCATCTGAATTTCCTCCTTCTCGTCCGCTCGTTGCGTCCGGGCTGCTCATGATGGCCCGGACACGGCCCGCGCGCAAGCGCCGCCTGGCGACGTGGCAATGCGCGTATCCGGGCGGCTGCGAGGACCGACAAGCGGAGGTCGCGCCTGCTCGCGCCAGGGCGCCGCGTCGAGCGCCCTGGGGAAACAGGCGTGTAAAATGGACCCAGCCTGTAGCGAGGCGACCGGCTCGGTCGCCGTGACCGACTTCAACTGGAGACGACGACGATGACACGCTGGACACTCTTGGCGGCGCTGGCGCTGCTGGCGGCTCCGGCCACCGCCATGGCGCAGGACGCCGGCCCGGTTCGCTCCGCGCACGAAGACCTGGAGCCGGGCACCCGAACCGACGACCTCGGCATCACCATCGGCATGCCCGCGAGTCATCCGGGACGTCGTTACCCGGCGACCCACGAGTTTCCCTCGGGACCCGAGATCGGCGAGCGGCTTCCGGAGTTCTCGCTGCCGAATCAGCGGGGCCGCATGGTCGACTACCACGCGGACCGGGGCGATTCGAAGTCGGTCGTCGTGTTCTATCGCTCGGCGGTGTGGTGACCGTACTGCCGAACGCAGCTGGTCGAGCTGCAAACGAACCTGGGGCTCTTCGAAGAGGCAGGCATCCGCGTCTACGGCGTGAGCTACGACAGTCCGGAGCAGCTCGGGGCGTTCGCCGACGAGCACGACGTGACCTACAGCCTCTTGTCTGACGCCGACTCGGCGGTGATCCGCGAGTTCGGCATTCTCAACACCCTGATCTCACCGGACGATCCGGAGCAGGCCGCCGGCCGCAGCTTCTACGGCGTGCCGTTTCCCGGCGTCTACGTAACGGACGAGAAGGGCGTCGTCACCGAGAAGTTCTTCCACCGTCACTATGCCACCCGTGAATCGGCCGGTACCATTCGCGATTCCGCCCTCGGCGAGATCCTCGCGCGCCACGAGGTTCCGGCGGTCGAGCTCGGCACCGATCAGGTGAAGATCTCCGCCTTCCCGTCCGACCCGGCGATGCAGTTCGAGACCCAGTCCACGATTCACGTGCGGTTCGAGCTCGAGGAGGGTCTCCACATGTACGGGCGGCCGCTCCCCGAGGGCTACATCGCCTCCGAAGTGACGGTTCCCGACGTCCCCGGCCTGCGGGTGGGGACGGTGCAGTACCCGGCGACCCACCCGAGGGAGTTCCCCGAGCTCGGCGTCACGCTCAACGTCTACGAAGGGGTGGTCGACGTGGCGATTCCCGTCACGCCGAACGTCGAGGTGTTCCACCGGTCGAACCCGGACCGGCCGGAGGTGGTCGACGTGCCGCTGTCGGTGTTGTACCAGGTCTGCAGCGAGACGATCTGCTACACGCCGAGGACCGAGACGCTTTCGCTGGCGGTGCCGTTCCAGCCTCTCTTGAGCCCGGGCGCCCGGAGAGCGAGATAGCGTCGTCGCGGTGCTGTCTCGCTCGCCGGAGGAGTTCAGGATGCGAGCCGTGCCTCTACGACACGCGCCCCGTGCGGTCGCGTGTCGGAGAGGCCGTTCCAGAAGGTCTGCACCGCATCGAGCATGGCGACGCCGGCTTCGATGAACGCCTCGTCCCTGAAGCGTGGCGAGTCGTAGCACGCCCTGAGCTCGTGCCAGACGTGCTCGCGGTGGTTCTCCTCGATCCGGTCGTGCCACGTGAAGAACGCGAGAGGCAGGGCCGGGATCTGCTCGGCCCTGACCCGCTCGAGCCCCCGGATCAGCTCCTTCCAGAAGCCGGCCGCGGCCCAGTTCTCGACCGCGAACGACGCCCCCATCGCCTCGTTGTAGTCGCCGCTTCCGTAGAGCCGGAACAGCTCGTCGCAGAAGAAGAGCGTGCTCGGGTCGCTGTGGCGCCGCTTGCCCATGTCGTCGAATTGCAGGCCGAGGGCGGCGCCGAACCGCAGCAGCCACTCGAAGTGCGCCGCCCGGAAGCGGAACGTCCCGCCGTCGACTGTGCCTTCGGTCGCCACGAGGGCCGGATCTCCCTCGCGGTCCGCGTCGATCGATGGTGCGCCGGGACGGGGACCCTCACCGGTGTTGTAGATCACGCCGAGCTCGTTCATCAGGATCTCCTTGCTCTCGCGTGCCGCCGCGAGGGTGTCGGCGTTGATCACGCGATTGAGGGCGGCGAGCAGGAACTGGTTGGAGAAGACGGAGAACTGGACGGTGAAGCGCCGGAGGTGGTCGAGGGGCACGCGGCCCTGGGCGAACCAGGCGGTGTAGGCGTTGTCCACCACCACCGGATGGTGCATGAACTCGCGCTCGACGGTGTCCTTGAACGTCTCGAAATCCCTGCCGGTCATGGTGTTCCTCCTTCCGTGCCTTCCGCGCCGCGCCACGCCGCCGGCGACCAGCTGCTCGCGTAGGTCTCGTCCTCGAGCGCGGCCGCGGCGGCCGTCATCCGCAGCGGCCGGAACGTGTCGACCATCACCGCGATCGCGGGTGGTAGAGCAGCGACTGGATGCCCGCGAAGCCGTGGATGCCCATGACCTCTTCGTGGTACAGGGAACCGTCGGGCCGGCGGAACTGCGTGTGCCGCTTGTGGGGAACCTCGCCCCGCCGCAGGCAGTAGCTCATGACGCCGCCTCCACGAGGTTGCCGCGGCGCGCCTGCTCGCGCTCGATCGCCTCGAAGAGCGACTTGAAGTTCCCCTGGCCGAAGCCGTTCGACCCCCGCCGCTCGATGACCTCGAAGAACATCGTGGGCCGGTCCTGGACGGGCTGGGTGAAGACCTGCAGCAGGTACCCGTCCTCGTCGCGGTCGGCGAGGATGCCGAGGCGGGCGAGCTCGCCGACGTAGGGTCCGACGGCGGGGACGCGCGCCGCGAGGTCGTCGTAGTAGGCGGCGGGCACGGACAGGAATGCGAGGCCGCGCGCCCGCATCCGAGAGACGGTCTCGACGATGTCGCGGGTGGCGAACGCCATGTGCTGGACGCCGGGGCCCCCGAAGTAGTCGAGGTACTCCGCGACCTGCGACTTTCTCCGGCCCGCCGCGGGCTCGTTGATCGGGAACTTGATGCGCCCGGCGCCGTCCTGCATGACCTTCGACATGAGGGCCGAGTACTCGGTCGAGATCGCCTCGTCGTCGAAGTGCAGGAGCTCGGTGAAGCCCATCGTCTCCGCGAAGAACTGCACCCAGCGGTCCATCTGGCCGAGCTCGACGTTGGCCACCACGTGGTCGACGGCGGTGAGCCCGATATCCCCGTCCGCCGGCTCGGGACCGCGGCGCGGCTCGAACCCGGGGGCGAAGACGCCGTCGTAGCCTCGCCGCTCGACGAACCGGATCACGGTGTCGCCGTAGGCGCGGATGGCGGCGGACCGGAAGACCCCGTGCCCGTCGCGCTCCTCCGCCGGCTCGGCCGCGGGGGCGGCGCCGCGCCGGCGCGCCTCCGCGAAGGCGTACGCGGCGTCGGGCACCTCGAGCGCGACGACCGCCACCCCGTCGCCGTGCGCGTGGGCGAACCGGGCGGCGGGGTGATCGGGGGCGAGGCCGCTCGTGAGGACGAAGCGGATCGCGCGGCACTCCAGGACGTACGAGGTCGCCTCGCGGCATCCGGTCTCGAGGCCGCGGTAGGCGGCGACGCGGAAGCCGAACGCGTGGCGGTAGAACGCGGCCGCCTGCCGGGCGTTCCCGACGTGGAGCTCGATGTGGTCGATGCGGCGGATGGGAAAACGGTCAGCCATGATGCAGTCTCCGATGGAGCAGTCGTCCGAGGCGCTCGACGGCGGTCCGGATGTCGTCGGGGGCGCAGCTCGAGAAGCTCAGGCGCAGGCGGTTCGCGGGCGCCCCCGCGGTCGCCGCGAACGCGGACCCCGGCACGACGGCGACGCGGGCCTCGGCGAGGGCCTCCTCGCACACGCGGTCGCCGTCGAGTCCGCCCGGCAGCTCGACCCACACGAAGAAGCCGCCCGGCGGACGCGTCCACCGGGCGCCTTCAGGGAAGTGCTCCTGCAGGGCCGCGAGCAGGGCGTCGCGGCGGCGCCGGTAACCGGCGCGGATGCGATCGAGGTGGCCCGCGAAGCTGTGGTGCAACAGTCGGGCCACCGCGCGCTGGGTGAGCCCCGAGCACTCCAGGTCGGCCGCCTCCTTCAGGACCCCGGCCTCGGCCGCGAGGCGCGGCGGCAGCACCAGCCAGCCGAGGCGCAGCGCGGGCGCGAGGATCTTCGAGAAGCTGCCGGCGTAGATCACCCACTCGGCGTCCAGGGCCCGCAGGGCGGGCAGCCACTCCCGGTCGTAGCGCAGGAGCCCGTAGGTGTCGTCCTCGACGACGGGGACGCCGAACCGGCGCGCGAGCGCGACGAGCCCCTTGCGCTGCTCGCGGCCGAGACGGACCCCGCACGGGTTGTGGGTGTCGGCCATCGCGTAGATGAACGCGGGCCGCGCCCCCCGCGCCAGGAGCGCCCGAACGCCGTCGACGTCCATGCCGGTGTCGAGGTCGGTGCGGACGGTCAGGATGGACGGCCGGTACGGCAGGACCGCCTGGCGCAGGCCGGCGTAGACGTGCTCTTCGGCGAGCACCTCGGCCCCCGGCGTCATCAGCAGCTGGGCGGCGAGGCTCAGCGCCTGCTGGGCCCCCGACGTCAGCAGCACCTGCCGGGGGTCGCAATCGATGCCCCGCTCGCGCATCAGCTCGACGATGCGCTCGCGCAGCGGCTCGTGGGGCTGGCCGTACTGCAACGCGGCGGCGTCGACGGCGAGGACGTCCGCGAGGGCCGCGGCGTAGGCGGCGCGGGGTATCAGCTCGGGAGCGGGGAGGCCCCCGGCGAGCGACACGAACCCGGGCTGCGGGGGCAGCAGCGCGAGCTCGCGCAGGCGCGAGCGAGCGATTCCGGAGCGGGGCGCGGCGGCGGCCGCCGACTCCCGCGGGCGATCGAGCGTGTCGACAGGCATGTACTCACGATAGCAACATTTTTCTGTAACTGGCAATATCTAAATCAATACGTTGACATATTGTGCTTGTTTTATTAAACATAAAACCTGTAATGACTAAAAAAACAAATACACCGAGCCGTTCCGTCGACGGGCAGCCTGGCTCGATGAAGAGAACGGTGGCGACCGGGGGGCCCGCCGACGACCGTCCGCCCCGGCTCGACGATCTGGATCGCCGGCTGCTCGCGTTGCTGCAACAGGACGGGCGGGCGACGAGCGTCGAGTTGGCGAGACGGCTCGGCCTGTCGCCCCCCGGCCTCCAGCGGCGGCTGCGGCGGCTCGAGGCGGCGGGGGTCATCCGCGGGTACACAGCCCTCGTCGACCGCGCGTCCGTCGGCCTCGACCTGCTGTGCTTCGTCGAGGTCAAGCTGGCCCACCACCGGCCTGACTGCGTCGCACGCTTCCGGGACGAGGTGCAGGCGATTCCCGAGGTCCTCGAGTGCCACTACCTGACCGGCCAGTCGGACTACCTGATCAAGATCGTCGTGCCGAACCACAAGGCGCTGGAGACGGTGCTGTTCGAGGGCCTGATGCGGATCGACGGGGTCGACCGCATTCACACGAGCATCGTGGTCAACGAGGTGAAGGTGTCGACGGTCCTGCCGCTGGACGCGCCGTCCCGCTCGCACCCCGGCGGCGAGCAGTGAACGGTGAGGAACCCAACCGTCCTGGTGTACGCTAACGCCGGGACATGGCCGACCACCATCGATACCGCGATTGGCTCAGCCGGACCGTCAACGCCGGTCGTCCGTACGGCATGTCCGAGCTCGTGTCGAGCGCGTTCGTCAGGGTCGTGACGAACCGCCGCCTGTTCAAGAACCCCACCACGCCGTCCGAGGCGCTGTCGTTCACGAGGGATGAACGGCTCGGAGACGTGCGGGTGTGACGTTCCCCACCAGCTCGCGTCGGCGTCCACTGCTACCCTGAGCGGGCGCCGGTTCGGTTATCGCATGGCACTTCACCCGGTCTGGACACGCCGCCGGCAGCGCGCCGACCGGCTGCGACGTGAGCATCCGCACGCGGACGAGCTGCTGGCGTTCTACGGCGACGTGCTGGCGCTGCAGGAGCCGTTGTACGTGAAGGCGCTGGGGTCCCGGTGGCTGGGGGCGGTCGAGGCCACGGACGGCGACGCCCCGCGGCTGCGTCTCACCCGGCTGCCGGAACGGCCGCGCGAGCGGGCCTTCCCGCGTTTCGTGCGGGCCGTCCCCGCGTCGGCGACCGATCTGCTGCAAGCCACGGCCGGGCGGCTGGCGTCGGAGCCCGCCGCGATGTCCGAGCTGCTGAGCGCCGTGCTGGGGGGAGAGCCGGTCGCCGCGATCGCCGTGTCCCTCGATTGCGAGGCGGCGGCGCTGGAGTTCTTTCCGCGCGCCTTCGTGCTGCCCATCGCCGAGGCGCTCGCAACCGGGGCGGCTCGCGGCGGCGCCGGCGACCCCGCCGGTGCCGGCGGCGGCCCTGTTTCCGGCGCCGGTGATGCCCGCGCCGCGTGCCCGTACTGCGGGGCGGCGCCGATTGCCGCGGTGTTGCGCGACGAGCCCGAGGCGAGGGGGCGGCGGACCCTGCTCTGCTCGCTCTGTCTGGCGGAATGGGTGTTTCCGCGGATGCGTTGTCCGGCCTGCGGGGAGGAGCGACCGGACCGGCGCCCGCATCACGTCTCCGAGTCGTGGCCGCACGTCCGCCTGGAAGAGTGCGGGTCGTGCCGGACCTACGTCAAGGCGATAGACCTGCGGGAAGCGGGCCTCGCCGTTCCCGTCGTCGACGAGCTGGCGTCGGTCGAGCTCGATCTCTGGGCGGCGGAGCAGGGGCTCACGAAGCTCCGCACGAACCTGCTGGGGCTGTAGCCGGAGACTTCGGGGGGAGACCGAGGCCGGCCGGGCGCGGTGATGCAGCGGTGATCGCGGATGCAGTTCGAGCTTGCCCTCCACAGTGCCGGCCGCCTGACGCTCGACGAGCTCACGGGCGAGCTTGCACGATGGCAACGGTACGGCAAGGAGACGATTGTCGACGAGTATGCCGGCGTGCCCGTCTTCGTCAACGAGTTCTGGACGCCGAAGCAGCGCGCGGCGCATTCCTTGCACGAGATTTCCTATCGGGCGTGCTTCAAGCCGCAACTACCGCGGTTCTTCATCACCAGGCTGACGGATCCGGGCGACGTGGTGTTCGATCCGTTCATGGGGCGGGGCACGACCCTCCTCGAAGCGGCGCTGCTGGGACGAGACGCGCTCGGCAACGATGTCAATCCACTGTCCCGCATGCTGGTCGAGCCGCGGCTCGCGCCGCCCGCGGCGACGGAGGTCGAATCGCGGCTGCGCGCGTTGTCCCTGGATGGAGACCGGGACGAAACGGCGGGGCATCCCGACGGGTTCGACGCGTTCTTCCATGTGCGAACCCTCACCCAGATCTGTCGGCTGCGCGCGTACCTGCTGGAGCGCCACGCCGCGGGCGCCGCCGACGGCGTCGATCGCTGGATCCGGATGGTCGCGATCAACCGTCTGACCGGGCATTCCCGAGGGTTCTTCTCCGTCTACACGTTGCCGCCCAACCAGGCGACCTCCATCGAGAGCCAGCGCAGGATCAACGAACGGCGCAACCAGCGGCCGGAGTATCGCGACGTCGCCGCTCTCATCCTGCGGAAGACGCGCTCGCTCCTGAAGGACATCTCCCCGCCGGCGCGGGCGGGACGCGTGCAGGGGTTCTTCCGGCAACGGGTCGACGTCCCGTTCGACTACGGCGGCCCGCCGGTCTCCCTCTCGGTGACGTCACCGCCGTTCATGAACATCGTGAACTACAAGCACGACAACTGGCTGCGGTGCTGGTTCGCCGGGCTCTACGCCGACGGCATCGAGATTACCCAGACGAAGAAGCTGGATGAGTGGAAGAACCTCGTGCGCGGGGTCCTCGTCAACGTCGCCGCGATCTCCAGGCGCGGGGGCGCGTTCGCCTTCGAGGTCGGAGAGATTCAGCGCGGGTCGCTGCTGCTCGATCGGGTCGTCACCGACGTTGCCCGCGAGACGGCGTGGACCCCCGTCTGCGTCGTCGTCAACGAGCAGACGTTCACGAAGACCTCGAACACGTGGGGGGTCGACAACAACCGCGGCGGCACCAACACGAACCGGATCGTCCTGATGCGCCGCTCGTGACGCGGAGGGGGGGCGTCACCCGCGTCCATCCTGCTCGACATGCTCTCTCGCCGCGCCTCGTCAGGCAGCCCTCTCGCCGGTCTCGGTGCAACGCGGGGTTCACCATGGGTCGCGGCGTACCGGCGGTCGCCATCGTGTGGCACGCGGCGGCGGGAGTTGCTACAGTAATGCAGTCGGACGCTCTCAGGACGCGAGCCCGAGCGGCTGGCTGCGGGCGGCTCCACGCCGGCGAGGGGCACGCCGAATGCCGGGTGCTCGATGCAGAACCACGAACCAGGAGGTTCCCGAATCAGCTCACCCCCATACGGAACCAGGGAAGTCGGATGCTGAAGGACGAGCTACGCGTTTCGCTGTCGCCGCCGCGGTTGTCGGCGCTTCGTAACCTGTCCCGGATGGTCGAGGCCTTCGGCGCTACGAACGGGCTGCCCGAAGCCAAGATCTACATGCTCAACCTGGTGCTCGACGAGCTGGTCGCGAATTCCGTGAACTACGGCCTCGATGGCGTCGCCGAGCCCAGGATCGAGATTACGTTGTGGGTCAGCGGCACATTGCTGGTCATGACGATCACGGACAACGGGCTCCGGTTCGATCCGACGGAGAGCCCCCGTCCGGATTTGTCGTCACCGCTCGCGGAGCGGGCCGTCGGGGGCCTGGGACTGCATCTGGTCAAGAAGTTCGCCGACCGTGTGACCTACCAGTTCACGGAAGGCCGGAACCAATTGACGCTGGAGCACAACTACACGCCGGCGAGGCGGGCCGAGGGACGAGATTCACCGATGGATATCGAGGTCGAGGAAGAACGGAATGACGGCGTGCTGGTGCTGTTGCCCGTCGGCCGGCTGGACAGCGGGAACGTCAACTCCTTCGAATCGAGCGTCATGCAACGCATCGGCGGCGGGGAACGGCGCCTGGTCGTCGACTTCAGCCGTCTCGAGTTCATCAGCAGCTCCGGCCTGCGGGTGCTGCTCCTCGCCGCGAAGGCGCTGAAGGCCGGCGCGGGCACGATCGTTCTCTGCTGCATGAAGCCGCATGTCGAGGATGTGTTCCGGATCAGCGGCTTCGATCGGTTCATCCCCGTGAAGGCGACGCGCGCGGCGGCGCTCGAGACGTCTGCCTGAATGCCGGCCAGCCGGATGGCCGTGCCGACGCCGGAGCCGGCTGAAGAGACAAGAGAGCTGACGGGATGGCAGACGCGCGGCGGCCGGACGCCGGCATCGAACCGCCCGACGGAATGAAGCACATCTGCGTCTACCTGGGCGGCCACGTCGGCTACGAGAAGCGGTACGTGGAGGAGGCGGAGACCCTGGGCCGCTTGATGGCGGCCGACGGAGTCGGGCTGGTGTACGGCGGCGCCCGCGTCGGTCTGATGGGGGCGCTGGCCAACGCGGTGTTGTCGAACGGCGGTTTCGCCACCGGCGTCGTCCCGCGGCAGTTGGAGTACCAGGAGCTCGCGCACGAGGGGCTCAGCCGCCTGTACGTCGTCGACACCATGCATCAGCGCAAGTACCAGATGCAGTCGCTGTGCCACGCGTGTATCGCGCTCCCGGGTGGTTTCGGCACCATCGAGGAGATCTTCGAAGCGCTCACCTGGGCGCAGAAGCCGCTCTATCTGCACGAGAAGCCGTGCGTCTTCGTCAACGTCGTCGGCTACTACGATCGCCTCTTCGAGTTCCTGGATCACGCGGCCGCACAGGGGTTGCTGCTCGAGAAGAACCGGGCGCTCGCCCTCCAGTCGCCGACCGCCGAGGGGGCGCTGCGCGCGATCCAGGCGACCTGGGACGCGGAAGAGGAGGCCCTGCAGCAGGTGCTGCGGGAGTACCGGCAGTGACCGCGCCGACAGCCGGCCGGCATTCATCCCGACGAGCTCGGCGCCGCCGCTGCCCGTCCGGGTAGACCCGCCCTCCTACTGCGCCCCGTCCTCTTCGTCCTCCAGCAGCACGGCGGTGCCGTAGGCCAGGAGCTCGGCCGCGGCGCCCATGATCATCGACGTCGAGAACCGCAGGGAGACGATGGCGTTCGCCCCCAGCTCGTGGGCCTCGTCCACCATCCGGTCGAGCGCCTGCTCGCGAGACTCGGCCAGGAGCTTCGTGTACTCGGCGACTTCGCCGCCCACGATGTTGCGCAGCACCGCCATGATGTCCTTGCCGATGTGCCGCGCTCTGATCGTGTTCCCGCGTACCAGTCCCAGAGTGCGGGCGATCCGCTTGCCGGCCACCCGATTCGTGGTGACCACGATCATCTCTGCACCTCCCGGTAGCGGTCGGTCTTCGCGGCCTTCAATCGGTCGATCAGCACCCCGACGAACAGCATCGCGAAGCCGGTCACCCCTCCCAGCAGCATGAGCCGCTCCAGGAGGTTATCGGTTTCCTGCCAGCTTCCCCACAGGGCGTAGCCGCCGACGAGGACCGCCCACGCGATCACCAGCGGCCACCCCAGGCCGACCAGCAGCCGGCTCGACTCGGTACGCGGCGTCTCCGGCCACTCCTCGTCTCGTGGCGTCTCGAACGTCGACGACATCGTCGCCTCCCTCATGGCGCGCAGACTCTCGACTTCCGCGCGGCAAGTGGCGCAGTGCTCCAGATGCAGCCGAACCCGCTGCCCGTCGCGCTGCACCAGCGCCCTGTCCAGGTATCCGGAGAGCAGAGCCTCGTCGAACGTCCGCCCACAGGGTTCAGGCATGACGTCCTCCCTCTTCTTCGAGCCGCGCCCGCAACTGCCTCCGGGCGCCATGCAGCCGTGACATCACCGTGCCGATGGGGATGTCGAGCACCTCCGCGATGTCGCTGTAGGACAGATCGTGGAAATCGCGAAGCACGATGATCTCGCGCTTGTCGGGCGACAGGGTGGCGAGCGCGCGCCAGACGCGCTGTCGCAGCTCCTGCCGGCGGAGGTCCGCTTCCGGGCTCGGTTGCGGGGCGGCCAGTTGCCCGACGAGGGCGTCCGACTCGCCGATGGCGTCGGCCGGCCGGCGCTGCCGCTGGCGCCACAGATCGCGTACCTGGTTCCGGACGATGGTGAACAGCCAGGGCTGCACGCGGCGGGCGGCGTCGAAGCTGTTCAGGGTGCTGAAGAACCGCAGCATCGCGTCCTGGGTCACGTCCATGGCGTCGTCCCGGTTGCCCAGCATCTGGAGGGCGAGGAGATACGCGGCCCGGCGATAGCGCCGGGCCAGCGCGTCGCACGCCGCCGGCTCGCCGGCCTTCGCCTGGTCGATCAGTTGCCGGTCGGACCCGGCGTCGCCAGCGACCAGGAGCGGTGCCGGAGAATCAACCGTCACGGTATGCACTACCCCCTACCTACGTATCGGCCGGCCGGATATTCACGGTGCGTCCGGACGCGGCTCGTTTCGATGGTCCTGGCCGGGTCTACGGTGCGGTCGGCGTTCCGGTTCCCGCATCGACCGCTCGATGACGGGGCGTCCGGCAGGGCGCTTCCTGCCAACGCCCGGTATGACCCAGGATTGCACGGCAAATGCGGGCGGGGCCTGTCGCACGGCCGATCCGTCCCGATACAACACGGTGATGCTGTGGTTCTTCAAGGCGGCGGAGGAGTCGCCCCGGTTCATCGGTATCCACTGCGACCCGCGTCCCGACGCCTGCGAGCTGGTGGTGCTGTATCCTGATGGATCGGAGGAGAGCGAGCGTTTCGACGACTTCACGGCGTTGGTCGACGCGGCGAAGAGCCTGGGCCGCGACCTGATCCGCCTGGGTTGGGAGCCGTGTCCCACCGCCACCACCGTGACCCGCCGCGAGAGTTGAGGGCCCGTCGGGCTCTCGCCGCCCGCTCCCGGTCCTGCGCGCATGAATGTGTTCCTGATTGACGGGACCTACGAGCTGTTCCGTCACTTCTACGCCGTGCCCCCGGCCGCCGACGTCGACGGACGCGAAGTGGGCGCCGTCCGCGGCGTCGTCGGCTCCGTGCTGTCGATGCTCGAGAACGACGTGACCCACCTGGGCGTGGCGACGGACCACGTCATCGAGTCGTTCCGCAACGATCTCTGGCCGGGTTACAAGACCGGAGACGGGATCGATCCCGCCCTGTTCGGGCAGTTCGGCCCGTTGGAAGAAGCGCTCGAGGCCTTCGGCGTTACGGTCTGGCCGATGACCGAACTCGAGGCGGACGACGGGCTGGCGTCCGCGGCGGTGCTCGCGGCCGGCGACCCCCGCGTCGAGCAGGTATTCGTCTGCACACCGGACAAGGACCTAGCGCAGTGCGTGACGGGGAGCCGCGTGGTGCAGTTCGACCGTCGGGCCGGCACGTTGCGCGACGAGGAGGGTGTCCGGGCGAAGTTCGGGGTGGCCCCGGCGTCGATTCCCGACTATCTCGCCCTCGTCGGCGACGCCGCGGATGGTTTTCCCGGGTTGCGGGGGTGGGGCGCCAAGTCGACCGCGGCCGTGGTCGGGCGGTACCGGCACATCGAGGCGATACCCGACGATGCCGCCGATTGGGATGTCACGGTGCGGGGCGCGGGCCGTCTGGCGGCCGAGCTCGCCGGACACCGCGACCTCGCCCTGCGTTTCCGGGACCTCGCCACGCTGCGCACGAACGCGCGGTTGTTCGACTCGGTCGACGACCTGCGCTGGAGCGGACCGGGGCCGGCTCTCTTCGACCTCTGCGCCCGGCTCGGTGTCCCCGGCTTCTTCAAGCGTGTCCAGGCGCTGACGGCGATCGGTCCACGAACCGGTGACGGCCGACCGACGGCACCTGCACGGCGGCCGTCGCGCTCCGCCGCCGGCCCGGCGGCGATCCGAGCGGCCCGTGGCAGAACCCCGCGCGGCACCGGGACCGGCGAGGCGCCAGCGGGCTGCAGGGCGCCCGTGCGGCAAGACGTGACGAGGGAGCAAAGCTGGGCATGGAAGGGACCGATCGCGGATCGAATGCCGAGGGGCCCTTGCCAAGGCTGCCGGGGTTTCGGGAAGACGTGGTTTCTAGTACCCTGCACAGTCCTTCCGGCGCACGGGGCCGCGGACGACATACGCATATGCAACGACTGACGAAGCACAGATTGCCGCGGTGGGCTCGCGACCTGATGGACGCGAATCCCGGGGCGGCGCCTCCGACCCTCGATGATCCGTTGCCGGTCTGGCTGGAAGAAGAGTTCGCCCGCGTGCCCCTCTGGGCTCGAATCCGGGGTACCACCGAGATTCGGCAGGGGCACCCGTATCTCCTGATAGAGGACATCCGCCGCCAGCCGGAGCTGATGCGGCAGGTGGTCGACATGCGCCCCGAGCTGGCGGCGCTCGCCCGGCGCCTCGTCGAGCGGGGCATCCGGCGCCTGGTCTTCACCGGGTGCGGCGCCGCCTTCCACACCGCCGAGCTCGGGGCGTTCCTGTTCCGGCAGTGGACCGGGTGGGCCACCGAGAGCCACGAGTCCCAGGAGTTCTCGAATCATTGGCGCGGGGGGCCCGAGCCGACCGCCCTCGTCCTCCAATCGGCGACCGGAGCCAGCGTCGAGACGATCGAGGCAGGCCGGCAGGCCCGGGAGCGAGGGGTGCTCACGCTTGGGCTGACCAATACGCCGGGGAGCGTGCTGGAGGACCTGTGCGACGAGAGCGTCTGTTTCCCGACGGGGCAGCGCTGCGGTCCCGACGTGTCGGTCCTGACGACTCGCCTCGTGCTGTTGTACCTGCTGGGGCTCGAAATCGGGGTGGCCACGGCGTCGCTCACCGATCGCGAGGCCGACGAGCTGGGGGTGGCGATCGCTCAACTGCCGAACGCGGCGGCGCAGTTTCTGGAAGAAGAGGACGTGAACGTGTCGCAGATCGCCAACGCGCTCAAGGACCAGCGGGCGCTGTTGCTGGCCGGCGGCGGCGCGAACTGGTTCTCCGCCCGCGAAGGGGCGTTGAAGATAGAGGAAGAGAGCAGTCTGCTCTGCAAGGCGTATCGACCCGCCGAGTACGCGCACAACGCGATTCCGGTGCTGTCGGAGGATGTCGCGACGGTGGTCATCGCGCCGCCCGGCGGCAGCTATGCACGGCTGCATGACGTGGCGCGTACGGCGCGGGCCGCGGGTTCGCCGAGTCTGGCCCTGGTGGTCGACGGAGACGACACGGTGGCCCCGGACGCGACGTTCGTCATCGCCGTGCCCGAGACGATCGGAGAGCTGCTGATGCCGCCGCTGGCCGCGATCACTTTTCAGTTGCTGGGCTACTACCTCGGCGCCGAACGAGGCTTCAACCCGGATACGTTGCGCACCGACGATATCGACCACGCCCGGGCCTGGCTCACCGCGTTTCCGTTCGGGTCGCACTAGGAGTCTGCGCCGTAGAACGGCGCGGACTCCTGCAGGGTTGGTTGGGCGCCAAGCGGAGCCGAAGGCGACGATTGGCGGGCCAGGCGCTTGCGCCGTAGAAGTTTCGCGCCAGCGAAACTTCTAACGCGACCGCAAGGTCGCGCAGACTGCTAGAATCAGATCCGTGCGGACTGCCGCAGAAATCATCGATGGGGCCGTGGGCAGTCGGCCCGTCATCCACCGAAGGCCCGGTCGATCCGGGCCGCCATCGACAGGAGGAATCACAGATGCCCGCCGAACCGCCGCCCGCCCTCGCCACGCTGATGTTCGCCGCAGGTGCGGTGCTCCCGTTCCTGGTCGTTCTCGCCTGCGCCCTCCTGGGGCTGGTCAAGCGCTGATTCCGCCGCTGGCGAGACTGGTCGGTCGGCATCTGCTGGCCCTGGCGCTCGGGCTGGCCGCGCCCTCGTACGGGGCGGCCGGCCAGGACGGCGAGACGGCGCGGCGCACCGGCCGGCCGCGGCATCTGCTGATCGTGCTCGACGGGTTGCGCCCCGACTACGTGCAGCCTCACTTCATGCCGGCGCTGCATGCGCTGGGGCGGCGCGGGATGGTCATGACCCGGCATCACGCGGTGTTTCCGACCGTGACCCGGGTCAATGCCGCATCCATCTCGACCGGGGCCTATCCGGAGACCCACGGGCTGATGGGCAATGCGGTGTTCTTCCCGCGGCTCGAGGCCACGCGGTTCCTCACCACGAGTGAGCGCGACAACCTGTTGAGGATCGAGGACGCCGTCGGGGAACGGCTGCTGACGGCGGCTACCCTGGGCGAGACGCTTCAATCGTCGGGCGGCCGGCTCCTGGTCATGAGCGCCGGATCCAGCGGGTCGTCCTACCTCCTGAATCATACCGTTGCCGGCGGCGCCATCCTCCACTACGAGTACAGCCGGCCGGCCGGGCTGCATCGGCAGGCCCTCGATCGTCTCGGGGCGGTGCCCGACGCGGGCACGCCCAATCACGCGAGAAACCGCTGGATCGTCGATGCGTTCCTGGAGGTCGCGCTGTCGGCGATCGACCCGACGGTGACGCTGCTCTGGCTAAGCGATCCGGACACCACGGCGCACCGCCATGGCATCGGCCACCCGCTGGTGGTCGAGGCGCTCTTCCGGCTCGACGCCGAAATCCAGCGCCTGCAGGACGGTCTTGCCGCGGCCGGCCTGCTCGAGACCACCAACATCTGGGTCACCTCGGACCACGGGTTCTCCGAGCACACCGGCGGCATCGACCTCGGGGCGGTGCTGGCGCCCTTCGCGGCGCCGTTCGACGACGGCTCGCCGCGCATCGTGGGCGGCGCCGACGCCGTCTACGTGCGCGACGGCGATACGGCGGCGGTGTCGGGCATCGTCGCCGCCCTGCAGGCGACCGAGGGGGTCGGGGCGATCTTCACCCGGGGTGCGAGCCCCGGCGCCCGCGAGGGCGGGGTGGCCGGCACCTTGTCGTTGGACCTGGCGCGGTGGGATCATCCGCGCGCCGCCCAGATTCTCTATTCGCCCGATTGGACCGCGGCGGTGGGCCGGTACGGCTTTCGCGGAACCTCGGCGCAGCCGGGCGTCGCCGGCCACGGCAGCTCGAGTCCGTTCGACGTTCACAACACGCTGGTGGCGGTCGGCCCCGACCTGAAGGCCGGTGTCGAGAGTGCCGTACCGAGCGGCAACGTGGACTTCGCCCCGACGTTCCTGCATACGCTCGGGATCGAGATACCGGCTTCGATGCAGGGCCGGGTGCTCCACGAGGCGTTGCGCGGGGGGCCGGACCCGTCCGAGGTCGCGGTGGGGTCGACCGAGGTCCAGGTCGAGTCCGCGGACGGGGCGTACCGGCTGACCGCCACCGTCTCGCAGGTCGACGACCGATCGTATCTCGACTACACGACGGTCCAGCGGCCCGAGTAGCCCGGCCGCGGGCCCCCGGCTCCTAACTCTCGTCCTGCGGACCGGACACGACCCGCCCGTCGAACAGATGCACCTCGCGGCCGGCGTGCTGGGCGTAGCGCGGGTCGTGGGTGACCATGCAGATGGTCGACCCTTCGCCGTGCAGGCCTTCAAGAAGCTGCATGACCGCCTCGCCGTTCTTGGAGTCGAGGTTGCCGGTCGGCTCGTCGGCGAGCAGAATCGAGGGTTGGCCGGCGACGGCGCGGGCCACCGCCACGCGCTGTTGCTGGCCGCCGGAGAGCTGGCTCGGCAGATGCTTGGCGCGGTGGGCCATCTCGACCTTCTCGAGGGCTTCGTCCACGCGTTCCCGCCGTTCGGCCGGGCGCATGCCGCGATAGGTCAGGGGCAGCTCGACGTTCTCGTAGACGGTGAGATCGCCGATCAGGTTGAAGCTCTGGAAGATGAACCCGATCTCGCGGTTCCGGGTGCGGGCGCGGTCCGACATCTTGAGGCTCGCCACCGGCCGGCCGTTCAACTGGTAGTGACCGTCGGACGGCGAGTCGAGCAGCCCGAGAATCGAGAGCAGCGTCGATTTCCCACAGCCTGACGGTCCCGAGATGGCGATGTACTCTCCCGGGTAGATATCCAGGTCGATCTCCTCGAGCGCGTGGGTTTCCACCTCGTCGGTCAGGAAGACCTTCGTCACCTTGTCGAGGTGAATCAGGGGCTGGGCTGTGTCATTCATTTTGGCTGGATCCTCCTCCCGCTACCTGGATCGGACGCGGGGTTTCACCATGGGCTCCCGGTGTCATGTCATGTGAAGTTCGCCAAGACAGCTGGCATGTCGAATGGGGCCCCCTGAACCCGGAAGTAAAGTCGCTTTCAGGATGATCTCGCGAACCACTGGGACAGGACGCTAGTTCAACCGGATGCGGTCGAAGGCGTCCCACTGCGACATATCCGACAGCACGACCTCTTCGCCGGGCTGCAGTCCTTCGCGCACTTCGATGGTGTTCACCGAGCTGCGGCCCAGGCTGACCCGGGTCCGCACCGCCTCGTCGCTGTCGGGCTGAAGCTTGAACAGGCTGACCACGCTGTCTTCCTGGCCGTACACGGGACGGCCCACGTAGACGACGTCGACGAGCCGCTCGAGCTCGATCGTGCCGTCGACGGTCAGGTCCGGTCTGGCGCCGCGGGGCAGGTCGCCGTCCAGCGACACGTCCACGGTGACGGTGCCCTGCTGCACCGCGGGGTCGATACGGATGACGTGTCCGGGGATGACCCCGTTGCGGGTGTCGATGGATGCCGGCTGGCCGATCTGAACGTCTCTCGCCTGCGTCTCGGCGATCCGCAGCTCGGCCTTCAGGCGCGACGGATCGCCGACCCGCGCGAGGTTCGTGCCCGGGGTGACGCTGGCCCCTTCCTCGAGGGGCACCTCCTGCAGGACCCCGGCCACCCCGGCGGTGACCTGCAGATCCGCGACCTCGTCCCGGCGCAGTTGGTGGATGGTCTCGAGGCGGTCCACGTCGGCCTGCTCGGCCGCGAGCTGCGTCGCCATCGAGTTGATCAGGATATCGAGCCGCTGCTGCTCGATCTGGTGCTGAATGCGGTACTGGTTGGCCGCCGACTGCTTCTGGCGGAGCTGCAGCTCCGAGACCAGCTCGTCCCTGAACAGCTCTTCGTCGAGACTGGCTTCATACTCGGCCAGCGTGAGCGCCGATTCCGCGGTGGCGACGGCCGCGCGCTGGGTCAGCACGTCGCGGTCGAGCTCCACCTGCCGGCTCTTGTATCGGGCCCGCGCGGCCTCGAGCTGGAGCCCCGCCTCCATGGCGCTCTGCTCGAGCTGAGGGTTGCTCAGCTCCACGATGACCGTGTCCGGCTCGACGGTGACGCCGGGGCGGAGGACGATACGCTCGACCGTGCTGTTGGTGATCGCGGAAATCCATCGGATCTCTTCCGGCACCAGCGTGCCGGTCCCGCGAACATTCCGCAGCATCTCGCCGCGCTGCACGGTGTCGGTATAGACGGTGTCGCGGTCGACGCCGGGCGCCGCCGGTTCGAGACGAGACACCCCGACCGTGATCAGGATGACGACCACGCCGGTCCCGGCGCCGTACGCGATATGGCGCACGCGTTTCGCCCGTGCGATGTCCGGACGTGCGATGTCGACCATCAGGACCTTCCTCCGGGAGCCGCGGCGAAACCCGCGGTTGCGCGGGTCGCAGCGAGGCTTCCTGTCGTGGGCCTCTTCCGTGTCCTGCGGCCTCCGGGCGGCCACGTGTCGCGTGCCACGCGCCCCCTGGTTGGACGCCAGTCGGGAGCGGAAAGTTGCCCGGCCCCTGGGAATCAGCGCGGTTCCAGCGCGACCTTGCGGTCGCGTTGGAAGTTTCGCCGGCGCGAAACTTCTACGGCGCGGACTCCTGGGGGTTCACGATGCCGGCGATGGCCGCCGAGAGCCGGATCCAGTTCGCGGTCTCCAGGTTCAACTGCTTCCGGCCCCCCAGCGTCAGCTCGTAGTACTTCGCCTGGCGGTTGTTCTCCGACTTGCCCCACGAGGCTCGAATCCACCCCTGCTGCTCCAGGCGATGCAGCGCCGGATAGAGCGACCCCTGGTTGACGTGCAGCACGTCCCGCGACATCTGCTGAATGCGCTGCGAGATGCCCCATCCGTGCATCCGCCCGGTGGACAGGGTCTTCAGAATCAGCAGGGCCAGCGTGCCCTGCAGCAGATCCGGTTTCCTCGTGAGCACGGCGGCCTTCCCCGGCCCGGACGGTCCGTCTTGGGCTCCGCTCTCGGGCCAACCCATTCCGCAGGAGCCGGCTCTGATCTGCGGCGGGCGCCATCGCCCGACCCCTAGATATCCGACAAGAAATTGTGCAACGGCGGGGCAGGGATGTCAAGTTCCATAGTGCGTCCCGATCTCTCGGCCGCCGGTTTTGGGGTAGGCTTAACGGTGTGCCATCACTGCGCCTGTGGGGACCGGGAATCCGGCGCGGGGCCGGGCGAGACGTACGATGTCCCGGTTGCTGCATGACACGAGGCCATGCAGGGCGCTTGAAGTTCAGTTCCGTCGAGGGAGTCATCACCATGCCAAGAGCTGCCACACGCCGACACCGTTTGCCGCTTTTCCTCACGCTGGCTGCGCTGGTCCTCGGGATCGGGCTGCTGCCGGTCGAGCCGCTCGCGGCGCAGGAGCATCACCACGGGCTCCACGCGGCCGCGCGCGATCTCGGCCACGTCGATCCGGCTGCCGTCGGCGTGTCCGCGGAGCGCCTCGAACGGCTCGACGCCGGGATGCAGCGCATGGTCGACGAAGGGAAGCTGGCTGGCATCGTGACGGTGCTCGCGCGGAACGGCAAGGTCGCCTTCGTCGACAGCGTCGGGGTGCAGGACGTCGAGTCCGGGACGCCGATGGCCGCCGACTCGATCTTTCTCATCTACTCGATGACCAAGCCGGTGACGGCGGCGGCCCTGATGATGCTCTACGAAGAGGGCAAGTGGCAGATCAACGACCCGGTGTCCCGGTTCATCCCGGAGCTCGCCGATCTCAGGGTCCATGCGGGCGAGTACGCCGACGGCTCGCCGGTGCACGAGGCGGCGGCGCGGTCGATGACGATGCGCGAGCTGCTGACCCACTCGGGCGGACTGGACTACGGGTTCGACGACCACCCCGTCGCGCGCGCGTATCGGGAAAAGGGCGTCCTCGATGCGGATGCGCCGTTGCAGGACATGATCGACAAGCTCTCGATGGTGCCGCTGCGGTCGCAGCCCGGCACCGAGTGGCACTACAGCATCTCGGTCGACGTGCAGGGCTACCTGGTCGAGAAGCTGTCGGGGCAGCCGTTCGACGAGTTCCTGCTGGATCGGATCTTCGAGCCGCTCGGCATGGTCGACACCGCGTTCTTCGTGCCGGCCGGAGACCTCGATCGGGCCGCCCGGATTCACCAGGCGGCGGACGGCGGCGAGCTCGAGCTGGCCGACAACGAGGTGCGCACCCTGCCGCCGGCCGGCCCCTCCGGGGGCGGCGGGCTCTACTCGACCGCCGGAGACTATCTGCGGTTCATGCAGATGCTGGCCAATGACGGCGAGCTCGGCGGCGCCCGCCTGTTGTCGCCGCGTTCGGTGGAGATGATGCGGACGAACCACCTGCTTCCGGGACCGCTGAGCACTCGGCCCCTGGGCCGGGGGTTCAGCTTCGGGTTCGAGGTCGTCACCGACGCCGCGGCGGCGGGTGAGGCGTATGCCGACGGCACCTACCGCTGGGGCGGGGCGGCCGGCACGTGGTTCTGGATCGATCCGCAGACGGACCTCGCGTTCGTGGGGATGATCCAGCATCGGGGGCGCGCGGCCGGCGAGGTGCAGGCGTTGTCGCGCAACCTGGTGTACCAGGCGCTCGTCCGCTAGCCCGGGAATCGTCGCCGGAGGTCCCGCTTGCCGCCCAACCATCCTGGCAGGAGTCTGCACCGTTTCCGCGGCGCAGGCTCCTGGCCCGCTTGCGGGATCACCCAGGGATCTCGTACTCGCTCCATCGCGTCGTCTGGCCCCGGCGGGTCGTTCTGAACAGCACCCGCACGTGGAAGTAGATGTCCAGCTGGGTGTTCATCCAGATGTCCCCGGTGACGGGTCGGCGCTCGAGACGCCCGGTGGCGTCGGAGATGGTGCCGAGGATGCCCCACCAGAGACGCACGCGATCCATCAACTGAAAGCTGACCTGGGCGATCTCGTAGGTCTCCCGGTCGATCCAGGCCTCGCCCCGCGACTTGTTCAGGGCGCGGTCGATCCGTCTGCGCACCGGAAGCCTTCCCGGTCGAGGTTCGAACGACAACACGTAGCTGGGGCGGCCCCGGAGCTCACGGACGCCCTCCAGCGTTGCCGAATACCGACCGATCAGTTCATCGTTGAACTTGATCTCGGTTTCATCCTCGTCCTCTTCCGCGTCTTCGCGGCGCCGCGGGTCGTCCAGCTCGGCCCGGAATTCCTCCCAGCGTTTCTCTTCCTCGATCAGATCGCCTGCGTCGATCGGCTCTCCGTTCCTGGTCGTCAACCGGTGGAACAGCGTGTCCCGGTACGGTTCCACCCGGTATCCTCGCGTCTCCGCCTCGGTGACCTCGCCGTCGCCGTTGAACCGGCGGATCCGCTGCGTCATGGCGTGGCGGAAGCGCGTTTCGAAGCCCTGCTCCTCGGCCCAGGCCGCGCGTTCCAGGGCCCGCTCGATGATCTCGGGCAACTCCGAATCGCCCGGATCCGGCGGGACGGGTTGACTTCCGGAGAGGGCCGCGACGGTCAGTCCGGCGACCAGGGGTATGGCAAGGTACCGGGAGGACGGCGGGGAGGGATGCTGCATGGTCGGCCGCGTGCAAATCGCGCCATTTTATCGCACCGGCGGCGGTCCCGGGGGATTCCCGGACGGTTGGCAGGGGGCAAGCGGAGCCCCGGCGATGATACCCGGAGCAGGAATCCGCGGTTTGGAACGGCGCGGTTTCCTCAACAGCCCGTGGTGGTGCGCCGCGTTGCACCGAGGGCGGCGAGGGCGCCAGCGGGCTGAAGAGCGTCCGCGGGCAAAAGCCGCGACGAGAGAGAAGATCGGGCATATTCGACCGAGGAGCAACGCAGTCAGGCGGGATGCATCGTCGCTCGAATGCAGCGGGACTTTCGCCACGGGCTGTCAAGGGTTGGTTGGCGGCAAGCGGAGTCCCGAGGCGACGATACCCGGGCTACGTGGATGACAGGTGTACCGCGGTTCGACCGACCCACACGCCCAGGAGGGTGAGCGATACGTTGGCGAGGACGTTGACGGCGGCCGGGGCCGCGCCGGCGTGACGGAGCAGCGTGACGGTGTCGTTGCCGAAGGCGGAGAAGGTCGTGAAGCTGCCCAGCAGCCCCACGACGAGAAACGCGCGCGCCTCGGCGGCGGCGGGAAGGGACTCGAGCACTTCCGACAGTCCGCCGATGGCCACGCAGCCGGCGACGTTGACCACCAGCGTTCCCAGCGGAAACGACCCGGCCCAACTGGTCTGGGCGAGGCCGGTGATCAGATACCTGGCAATCGAGCCGGCGAAGCCGCCCATGCCCACGTACAGCAGGTGAGAGAGTGGCATGTCGTGAGACCGCGAACGGCGGATGGTATCACGCACGGATCGGCGAGGTGAGCCGGGCTCGGCGCGGTTCCGGCTCCGTCGTCACAGGTTGGCGTTGCCGCCGGACGATGCCGCCACTTGATGACCGCCGGCCGGATTGACTATGCTTTGAGGTTGCTGACCGAACCCGGTTCCGCCGAGGCTCGGAATGCGGCAGGGCGGCGCCGGTCGCCACCCCGGCCATTCGGGTCTCGGATGCGTCTTAATCCGGCAAGCGGGAGGCATCGCCCCCCGTGAGCGTGTGAACGTGGTCGACGCACGCGCCGCGGGCGTGCGGACCGTTGCGACATCGAGGCAGTCCACCATGGATGAGGAAGTTGTGACGAATACGAGCCCGGTGGTCGAGCCCGCCGCGGACCCGGCCGGTTCTGCGACCATGATTGACGCGCGCGGGCTCAGCAAGTACTACGGGCCGTTCGTCGCCGTGCGTTTTCGATTCCCCAAGGGCAGGTCGTGGCTTTCCTGGGGCCGAACGGGGCCGGCAAGACCACCTTGATGCGCATGCTCACCGGCTTTCTGGCGCCGAGCGCCGGGCATGCGGCGATCTCCGGGTTCGATGTGCGGACACAGCGCATCGAGGCCTCGAAGCGGCTCGGCTATCTGCCCGAGAACGGACCGCTCTACCCGGACATGACGCCCCTCGAGCTGCTGGAGTTCTTCGGCGAGGCGCGCGAGATTTCCCGGCGAGCCCTCAAGGACCGTATCGAGGCCGTGGTCGAGATCTGCGCGCTGGACCACGTGCTCGAGAAGCCCATCGGCAAGCTGTCCAAGGGCTACAAGCAGCGGGTGGGGCTGGCGCAGGCGTTGCTGCACGACCCGGAGGTGCTGATCATGGACGAGCCGACGGCCGGCCTCGATCCCAATCAGATCAAGCAGTTTCGTGAGAACATACAGCGGCTGGGCCGTACGAAGACCCTGCTCATCTCGACCCACATCCTGCAGGAAGTCGAAGCGGTCGCCGACCGCGTCCTGTTGATCCACAACGGCCGCCTCGTGTTCGACGGGGCGCTCGCGGACCTCGAGGAGAACGGTTCGCTCGACGAGCCGTTCTACCGGCTGACTCGCGAGCTGCCGGAGGCCTCGCCGGCTTCGACCGGCGGCCAGGAGTCTGCGCCGTAGAACGGCGCCGCCTCACAGAGGAGGCGCAGACTCCTGGAGGGTTGGTTGGGGCGGCGGCGGCCGTAGCGCGACCTCGTGGTCGCGTTGGGAGTCTCGCCGGCGCGGAACTCCTGCGGCGACGATTTCCGGGCTACGTCACCGATCCCCCTGATGGGAGACGACGAACGAACGATGGGTACCAACATCAACTTCTCAATCGTCCGGGCGCTGGCCAAACGGGATCTGCGGCTGTACTTCAGCAGCCCGTCCGGCTACGTCTTCATCACCCTGTTCATCTTCCTGAGCGCGGCCGCCGCGTTCTGGCAGGATCGGTTCTTCCTCGACAACCTGGCGAACCTCGATCAGCTCAACCAGGTGTTTCCGATCCTCCTGCTGCTGTTCATTCCCGCCCTGACGATGTCCGTCTGGTCGGAGGAGCGCCGGCTGGGGACGGCCGAGCTGCTGTTCACGCTCCCGGCCACCGATCTGGAGATCGTGCTGGGCAAGTACCTCGCCACCCTCGGCATCTACACCGCCTCGCTGGTGCTGTCGTTGAGCCACGTGGCGGTCCTTTTCTTCCTGGGGAGCCCCGACCTGGGGTTGATGCTCGGGAACTACATCGGTTTCTGGCTCGTGGGCGCGGCGCTGGTGCCGGTCGGCATGCTGGCGTCGCTGGTGACCGCCAACGCCACCGTCGCGTTCATCCTGGGGGCGGTGTTCTGCGGCGCGGTGATCTTCGTCGATTCGGTGGTCGCCTCGATCAGCGTCGAGGCCGGCCGGCTTCTGGCCCCGCTCAGCGTGTTCAGCCCGTTCTGGGATTTCTCCAAGGGAGTCCTCACCCTGTCGGGGCTGGCCATGTTCCTCTCGGTGGCCGGGCTCTTCCTCTATCTGAATACGCTGAGCGCCGGGCGGCGGCACTGGCCGCGGCACCCCGACGGGATCCCGATGTGGGCGCACCAGGCAATCCGGGTGGTGGCGGTGGCGGCGGTGCTGGCGGCGGTCAACATGCTGGTGGCGCGCGCCGCGGTCCGGCTGGACGTCACGGCCGAGCAGCTCTCGTCGGTGAGTGACGAGACCCGGCAGCTTCTCGACGCGCTGCCCGAGGACCGCCCCGTGTTCATCCAGGCGTTCCTGAGCCCGGTCGTGCCGGAGCTGTTCGTGCAGGCGCGATCCAACCTCATCAGAACCCTCGAGGAGATCGACGCCCTCGCCGGGCCGAAGGTCGAGGTGCTCATCGAGGAGACCGAGCCGTTCACCGATTCCGCGATTCGGGCGCGGGAGAAGTTCGGCATCGGTCCCCGCCAGATGCGCGATCTGGCCGGCGGCCGTTCCGAGATCGTGGACGTGTTCCTCGGCGTGGCGTTCACGTCCGGGGCCGAGCAGCAGGTGATTCCGTTCTTCGATCGGGGGTTGCCCGCCGAGTACGAGGTGGTCCGCACCATCCGGGTGGTGGCGGGCAGCGAGCGCCAGCGGGTCGGCGTGGTCGACACGATGGTGAAGATCTTCGGGGGCCAGAACCTCGCGAGCAACCAGCAGCTGCCGCAGTGGTCGGTGGTGAACGAGCTGCGGAAGCAGTACGAGGTGGTGGAGGTCAACGCCGAGTTCCCGATTCCGCCCGATATCGACGCGCTCCTGGTCGCGCTGCCCTCGTCGATGCAGACCGACCAGATGACCAACGTCGCCGAGTACATCCGCCAGGGCCGGCCGGCGATGCTCCTCGTCGACCCCCTGCCGGCCGTCAATCCGACCCTCGCCCCGACCGAGTGGGTCGGAGAGGGGAACCCGTTCACCTATCCTCCGGGCTCGGCCCGGCCCGGCCCGCGCGGCAACGTCCGGCAGTGGATGCAGGATCTCGGGGTCGACTGGGAACCGACCCGGATCGTCTGGGACGGCTACAATCCGCACCCCGATCTGTCGTTCATGCCGTCCGAGGTGGTCTTTCTCGGCGCCGGCAACGAGAACCCGGAGACCTTCAATCCGGGCGTGGACGTGGTCCGGGATCTGCAAGAGCTGGTCTTCCTGTACCCCGGATTCCTGCGTCCCCTGAGCGGCCCCGACGCCGATCCGGACCTCGAGTTCGAACCGTTGCTCCGGACCGGCGCCGTCTCGGGACATACCGGGTATTTCTCGATCGTGCAGCAGAGCTTCTTCGGCCCCTCGATCAATCCGAACCCGGTCCGACAGCAGGACGAAGAGGAGTTCGTGGTGGCGGCTCGCGTGAGGCGGGCCGGCCCCGCGCCGTCGGAGCCGGCCGCGGCGGAAGAGTCTGCGGACGACGAGCCTGCGGACGACGAGTCCGCGGACGACGAGTCCGCGGAGGAGGACGAAGCCGTCGCGGAGGAGGCGCCGGAGACGGAGTCTGCCGCGGAGGCAGATGAGACCGGGGCTGAGCCCGCCGCGCCGGAGTCCGCTGCTTCGGCCGAGTCCGAGGCGGAGGCGGAGGCGTCGGCCGCGGCGGACGCGTCGAGCGCAGCGGAGGCGTCGGCCGAGCCTGTCGACCCGACCGTTCCCGATGCGCCTTCGGAGACGCAGCCGCCAACGGAGCCTGCCGCTCCCGCCGCGTCGGGCCAGGACTCGCAGCCCGGGACGGATGCGCCGGTCGACGGCGAGGCGGCGGCCCAGCCCGAGACTCCCGCCGAGGCGGAGGAGCCGGCATCGCCCGCGGATGCGGCCGGGCAGGACGACGCGGCCGCTCTCGCCGCGCCGGCCGCACCGGAACCGCAGCCGGCCGACCCGGATGCGGCCGCTGCCCCGGAGCCCGACACGGCGGAGCCCGAGGCCGCGATCGCCTCCCCGGAGGCCGCCGAGCCGTCGGACGCGGCCGAAGCCGACGCGATCGATATCGGCGAAGAAACCGCGGCCGAGGAGGACGAGTCCGGATCGCCGTGGACCACCGAAGGCCCCCTGAACCTCGTGGTCGTCGCGGACCTCGACTTCATCAGCGAGCAGTTCTTCCAGATTCGCGAGGTGGCGCCCGGCAACCTGAACTTCGACAACGTCACGTTCTTCCTGAATGCCATGGACTCGCTGCTCGAGGACGACTCGTTCATCGGGTTGCGCAGCCGCCGCGCCCGTCACCGGACCCTCGAGCAGGTCGAGGCGCAGACCGCCGAGTTCATCGAGCAGCGCACCCTCGACGAGCAGCAGGCGGAAGCCGAGGCGGAGCAGGCGCTGACCGACGCCCAGAACCGGCTGAACGAGCGGGTGGCCGAGGTGCAGAACCGCACCGACATCGATGCGCAGGCCAAGCAGATCATGGCCCGCAACCTCGAAGAGGTCGAGAATCGTAGGCTGAGCGTGTTGTCGGCCAATATCGAGACCGAGAAGGAAACGCAGATCCGGGCCAGTCTCGAGCGAATGGAGACCCAGATTCGGCGTATCCAGAGCTCCATCAAGACGCTGGCGATCCTGCTGCCGCCGGTGCCGGTGTTCGCCCTCGGAGTGGCGATCTTCGTGCGCCGGCAGCGGCGCGAGCGCGAAGGCGCGGCCGCGGCCCGCCGCCTGCGAGACTGAACCGTTACCCGCTCCGGAAGCCGGCCTCCGAGCGAGGCCCGTATGAGAGCGACAGGGCACAGCCATGACGGAACTGGAAAAGACGACGGCATTCGGCGGCGCGGCCATCCTGGTCGTTGCCCTGGCGCTTGGCACCGGACCGAGCCGCTCGGCTCCGGACGCGTTCTTCGACGTCGGCGAGACCTTCTTCCCCGAGTTCACGGACCCCGAGGCGGCCACGTCGCTCGAGGTGGTCGAGTTCGATGAGGACACGGCGGCCGCCGCCCTCTTCCGGGTGATCAACCGGGACGGGTTGTGGACCATCCCGTCCCATCATGACTACCCCGCCGACGGAAAGGAACGGCTCGCGAACACCGCGGCCGGGATGATCGCCATCACGAAGGACGACTTCCGTTCCGACAACGTGACGGACCACGAAGCGTTCGGCGTCATCGACCCGCTCGACGAGAGCGTGACCAGCCTGCGCGGCCGGGGCCGCCGGGTGACCTTCAAGGGACCCAGCGAGGAGGTGCTGGCCGACCTCATCATCGGCGACCGGGTCGAGGGGCGGCCCGGGCTCAATTTCGTGCGCGTGCCGGACCAGAACCGGGTCTACGCGGCGAGAACGGACATCGGGATCTCGACGAACTTCAACGATTGGATCGAAACCAATCTGCTGGAAGTCGAGCGCGACGACGTCAAGCGGGTCGAGCTGAACGAGTACCAGGTCGACGAGGGCACCGGGAGCGTTCGGCGGCGGGGAGAGTTCATCGTCGACTGGGTCGAACAGGACGTCTGGACCGCCAACGACGTGCCCGACGGGAAAGAGGTCGACTACGTCCAGATGAACCTGCTCGTGGGCGGGCTGATGGGCATCAACATCGTCGGGGTGCGCCCCAAGCCGGAGGGGCTGTCGGGCAACCTGCGGCAGGCGTTCGAGGAGCGGGCCATCACCAACGCCGACCTGCAGACGATGCAGGCGCGCGGGTTCTATCCGACGCAGGCGGGCGAGATGCTGTCGAACGAGGGCGAGCTGAAGGTGCGCACCGACCTCGGCGTGCTGTATACGCTGCGTTTCGGCGAGATTCTCTACGGCAGCGGCAACGCCGTGGCGATCGGCGACGAAACCAGCGACGACGAGGAGTCGGGGACCGGCGAGAACCGCTACGTTCTGATCAACGCCGAGCTCGATGCCGAGGCAGTGCCCGAGCCGGAGCGGCCCGCCAACCGCGACTTCGAGAACAAGGCCGAGTCGCAGTGGACCGATGGCGACCGCGAGAACCGGGAGCGGGCGGATCTCCATGCGCAGTGGGAGCGCCGCACCGCCGACGGCCGCGCCCGCGCCGAGGAGCTCGCCACCCGTTTCGCGCGGTGGTACTACGTCGTTTCCGCGGGCAGCTACAACCGGGTGCACAAGAGCCGGGACGACCTCCTGAAGGACATCGAGGAAGACGGCGGTGCCGAGAGCTTCGGGGCGGCCGCGCCGCCGATCGAGTTCGTTCAACCGGCCACGCCGGTCGCGCCGGAAGAGTCGGTTGCACCCGCCGAGCCCGTCGACGCCGCGGAACCGGCCGAGTCCCCCGAGCCGTCCGCGCCGGTGGACGCCGAGCCCGGCGCTCCGGCCGAACCGGATTCCGCCGGCCCTGCCGATGCGGGCGCTCCGGCCGAACCGGATCCCGCCGGCCCTGCCGATGCGGGCGCTCCGGCCGATGCGGGGGGCCCCGATGATCCGGGCGAGCCGATCGAGCCAGGTGATGCGGGGGACCCGACCGAGCCGGAACCCGCGGCGCCGCCCGCGTAGCGGGACTGGAAACCACATGGGCAGGACACTCCTGAAGAAGGTCTGGGACCTCCACACGGTTCGTCCGCTGTCGACCGGGCAGACGCAGTTGTTCATCGGGCTGCACCTGATTCACGAGGTGACGACGCCGCAGGCGTTCGACATGCTGCGGTCGCGCGGCATCGGCGTGGCGTTTCCGGACCGGACGTTCGCCACCACCGACCACATCATTCCCACCCGCGATCAGGGGCGGCCCTTTGCCGACCCGCTGGCCGAGGCGATGCTGTCGGCTCTCGAACGGAATTGCGGGGAGTTCGGCATTCCGTTCTGGAACCTGGACAGCGACCGCCAGGGGATCGTGCACGTCATCGGGCCCGAGCTGGGGCTCACCCAGCCGGGGATGACGATCGCCTGCGGTGACAGCCACACCTCGACCCACGGGGCGCTGGGCGCGGTCGCGTTCGGGATCGGGACGTCGCAGGTGCGCGACGTCCTGGCGTCGCAGTCGCTGGCGATCAGTCCCCTGAAGGTCCGGCGCATCTCCATCGACGGGGAGCTGGGGGCGGGAGTGTTCGCCAAGGACGTGGTGCTGGAGATCATTCACCGGCTCGGGGTCATGGGGGGCGTCGGCCACGCCTACGAGTACGGCGGCGCGGTCATCGATCGCATGAGCATCGACGAGCGGCTGACCGTCTGCAACATGTCGATAGAGGGCGGCGCGCGGGTCGGCTACGTGAACCCGGACGAGACGACGTTCGACTACCTGCGCGGGCGTCCGTTCGCGCCGGCCGGGGCGGCGTTCGACCGGGCCGTCTCGTGGTGGCGATCGATGGCCTCCGATCCCGGCGCGGACTATGACGACGTGGTCGCGATCGACGGCGCCGACATCGAGCCGCGGGTGACCTGGGGCATCAACCCGGGGCAGTCGGTGGGCGTCAGCGAGCGCATACCGTCGGCCGGGTCGAACGGGGGCGTGGCCGAGGCGCTGGAGTTCATGGGGCTCGCCGGTGGCGAGCCCATCAAGGGGACGAAGATAGACGTCGCCTTCGTCGGGTCCTGCACCAACTCGCGCCTGTCGGATCTGCGCGAGGCGGCCCGGATTGCGAAGGGACAGCGGGTGGCGGGGCACGTGAAGGCGCTGGTGGTGCCCGGTTCGCAGGCGGTGCGGGCCGCGGCCGAGGCGGAGGGGTTGGACGAGGTGTTCCGCGAGGCCGGGTTCGAGTGGCGCGGGGCCGGGTGCTCGATGTGTCTGGCCATGAACCCGGATCGGCTCGAGGGCCGGCAGGTCTGCGCCTCGTCGTCGAACCGCAACTTCAAGGGACGCCAGGGCAGCCCGACCGGGCGGACGTTGTTGATGAGCCCCGCGATGGTCGCCGCCGCCGCCCTGGCCGGCGAAGTGACCGATGTGCGTGCGGTGCTGCAGGAATCCGTGCCGTAGGAACCCCTGGCAGACCCGCGTCGCACGGGACCGGCGAGGCAGGATGCATCGCCGGTCGAATGCAGCGGGGCCTCTTGCCACGGACCCTGGAAACGGCGCGGAGGCCTGGAGGGTTGGTTGGGCGGCCATCGGCGCGGCAAGGCGACGAAGGCCGGGTCAGCCGCGTGATCGCGTCGGTCCGGCGAAGGCCGGGCTTCGGCCGGGAGGGAGCCGTTGTCCACGGGTGAGATCGACCGTATCGAGGGTACCGGGATACCGGTGCGCGGGGACAACATCGACACCGATCGCATCATTCCCGCGCGGTTCCTGAAGGCGATCACGTTCGACGGGCTGGGAGACCACGTCTTCGAGGACGACCGCGCGGCCAGGCCCGATCATCCCTTCTCGAACCCCGACTACGCGGGCGCGCGGATCCTGCTCGTGAACGAGAACTTCGGTTCCGGGTCGTCCCGCGAGCACGCTCCGCAGGCGCTGAAGCGCTGGGGCATCGACGCCTGTGTCGGCCAGTCTTTCGCCGAGATCTTCCGGGGCAACGCGCTGGTCATCGGTCTCGCCTGCGTCACCGCTCCGCCCGACGTGATCGGCGGTCTGATGACCCGGGTCGAAGCCGCGCCGGCCACCCGGCTGGCGCTTTCGCTCGCGGGGCGCGTCATCGAGGCGGACGGCCAGCGGGTCGCGGTCAGCGTCGAAGACCAGGTGCGCGACGCCCTCCTCGCCGGCACCTGGGACGCCACCGGGCTGCTCCTGGATGATTTCGACGTCGTCCGCGGCGTCGCGTCCCGGGTGCCCTACGTGCGCGGTTTCTGACTCGCCCCGCCGCGTCCTGCCGCCGCCGGCCGGTGCGGTTCGGCCGCGTGCGCCTGGGCCGCCTCGAGAAAGGCGCCGGCGGCGTGCGAGGACTCCCCGGTCGAACGATAGACGAGCCGCAGGTCGCGGGGTGCGCGCAGCTCGGGGACGGCTACCGCCGCGAGCTGTCCGCGCGCTATCTCCGAGAGCGCGCATCGCCGCGGCAGCAGGGCCACGCCGAGATCCATTTCGACCGCGCGCTTGATCCCGTCCAGGCTCGGCAGCGATATCTGGATGTTGATGGCCGCGTGGTGCTCCTCGAAGAGCCGCAGGACGAGATCCCGTCGCGGCGACGGATCGTTGTGCGCGATGATGGTCTGCCGTCCGAACTCGCTCATCGTGATCGCCTGCCGCTGGGCCAGCGGATGCCTCGGATGGGTCAGCATGACCAGATCGTCGACGCCCAGGCGGACCGATCGAAGCCCGCGTTCCCCCGGCGGATAGGTCACCAGTCCGAAGTCCAGGCTGCGGTCGAGGACCTCGCCCGGAATCTGCCGCGAGTGCACCCGGCGCATCTCGACCTGGGCGTGGGGATGGTCCTCTCGGAACTGCATCACGATGGGAAGCAGCACGTGGACGGCCGCCTCGTTGACCCCGATGACCACCCGGCCGCGCCGCAGCTCCTGCAGCTCGCGCACCGCGCCCACCGCTTCGCTCTTCAGGCGCGACATCCGCTCGGCGTAGTCCAGCAGGATGGCGCCGGTCTCGGTGAGCCGGCCGCCCTTCGACGATCGGTCGAACAGCCGCTCGCCGAGCTCGTCCTCCAGCCGTCGAATCGCCTGGCTGACCGCCGGTTGCGTCCGGTGCAACCGGGCCGCGGCCCGCGAGAAGCTCCGCTCGGCCGCAACCACCTGGAGCACCTGGAGCTCATGCAGTTCCATGTTTGGAGCACCTTATAAACAAAATTTATCAAATCGTAACGATTATAATCTTGACTTCTTGTGTGGCTCAACGTGAACTAGTATCCGAGCTTGGAGGAATCAAGGAGAGACATCGTGGCGGACGACAGACTGATCATCTTCGATACGACCCTGCGGGACGGCGAGCAGGCCCCCGGCTTTTCGATGAACACGCCCGAGAAGCTGCAGCTCGCACGGCAGCTTCAGGTGCTGGGGGTGGACGTGCTCGAAGCGGGGTTTCCGATTGCGTCGAGCGACGACGCCGAGGCGGTCCGCCTGATCGCGTCAGAGATCGACGGACCGGTCATCGCCGGGCTGGCCCGGTGCAACCCCGCCGACATCGAATGCGCCGCCGCGTCGGTGAAGCCGGCCCGGCGCTCGCGCATCCATACCTTCATCGCCACGTCAGACCTGCACCTCGAGCGGAAGCTTCGCATTTCGCGCGACGAGTGCCTGCAGGCGGTGGTCGACAACGTGAAGCTGGCCCGCACGTTCACCGACGACGTGGAGTTCTCCGCCGAGGACGCAACGCGCAGCGACCCCGACTTCCTGTGCCGGGTCGTGGAGACCGCGATCGCGCAAGGGGCGACGACGATCAATCTGCCGGATACCGTCGGGTATTGCACCGCGGACGAGATCGAACAGTTCTTCACCGGCGTCATCGGTCGCGTCTCCAACGCCGATCGGGCCGTCTTCAGCGCCCACTGTCATGACGATCTCGGGTTGGCGGTGGCCAACTCGCTGGCCGCGGTCCGCGGCGGGTGCCGCCAGATCGAGTGCACGATCAACGGCATCGGGGAGCGGGCCGGCAACGCGTCGCTCGAAGAGCTGGTGATGGTGACCCGGGTTCGGCAGGACCGGATGCCCTATGCGACCGGGATCCGGACGACCGAGCTCTATCCCACGAGCCGCATGTTGTCCGAGCTGACCCACGAGCCGGTGCAGGCGAACAAGGCCATCGTGGGGCGGAACGCCTTCGCGCACGAGGCGGGCATCCACCAGGACGGGGTGATCAAGGACCGGCGCACGTACGAGATCATGCGCCCGGCGGACGTCGGGGTGGCGCAGTCGACGCTGGTGCTCGGCAAGCACTCGGGCCGGCACGCGGTCAAGCAGCGGTGCCAGCAGCTCGGGTTCGAGCTGAGCCGGCTGGAGCTGGATCGGGTGTATCGATCGATGATCGACCTCGCGGATCGGCAGAAGACGGTCGAAGACACCGATCTGGCCGCCATCGTCGCTCGCTTCCAGGCCGACCGTTCGGCCGGCGCGGCCTGAGGCGTCGACATGCAGGCGACGATTGCGCTGCTGCCGGGTGACGGCATCGGACCGGAGGTCACCGCGGCCGCGGAGCAGGTTCTGCGGACCGTGGGCGAGCGGTTCGGCCACACGTTTGCCATGACCTCGCACGCGGTGGGCGGGGCGGCGCTCCGGGCCGGGCAGCCGCCGCTGCCGGAGGCGACCCGCGCCGCCTGTCGCGCGGCCGATGCGGTGCTGCTCGGGGCGGTGGGTGATCCCGCGTTCGACCGGGGATCGAGCGAGGGCCGACCGGAGACGGCGCTTCTGCAGCTGCGCCGGGCGTTGGGGGTGTTCGCCAACCTGCGGCCGGCGCGCGTCTGGCCCGGTCTCGAGGACGGCGGCGCGTTCAAGGCGGATCGCGTGGCCGGGGCCGACATGCTCATCGTGCGCGAGCTGACCGGCGGCATCTACTACGGGGAGCCGCGCGGCGTGGCGGATGATCGGCAGTCGGCATTCAACACGATGCGGTACACCCGGCCCGAGATCGAGCGCATCGCGGAGATCGCCTTCGAGAGCGCGGCGGGGCGCCGTTCGCGGGTGACCTCGGTCGACAAGGCGAACGTGCTCGAGACCTCCCGCCTCTGGCGCGAGGTGGTGACCGAGGTGGGGGCCCGGTACCCGAACGTGACCCTGGAGCATCAGTACGTCGATTCCTGCGCTCTTCTGCTCGCGACCACCCCGAAGCAGTTCGACGTCGTCCTGTCCGGCAACCTGTTCGGGGATATCCTCTCGGACGAGGCCGGTGCGGTGGTGGGCTCGCTGGGACTCCTGCCGTCCGCGAGCATCGGCGGGCGCGGCGGGCTGTTCGAGCCGGTCCACGGGTCCGCTCCGACGCTGGCCGGCCGGGACGTCGCCAACCCGATCGGGGCCATCGCCTCGGCCGCCATGCTGTTGCGGCACGCCCTCCGGGCGCACGCCGAGGCCGATGCGGTCGAACAGGCGATCGGCTCGGCGCTGGCCGCCGGGCACCGAACCGCCGATCTGGCGCCCGACGGTCAGGCGACTCTGAGCGGGTCCGCGATGGCCCGGGAGATCGCGGTTCGCGTGAAGAACGGCGCGTTGCCCGAGGCATGACGGCATGGGCGTCGTCCCCGCCCATGGTGGTGCGAATGCGGGCGAAGCGGACTTGCGCAGGCAGCTCCGGTAAACGGCTTCCTCGCCGGATCCGTCTACTGATATCGAACTGTTGTTCCCCTGCGATTCCCCGAGGGAGAGGCCCGCGCGGGGCCGTCGAAACGAGCCATCATGAAGATTCGCTGCCTCGCTGGCGTTCTCGGCACGGTTGGGTTGCTGACGGCGGTTGCCACCGTTGCGACCGCCGCTCCCGGCCAGCTTCCCCGTCTGCCGGCGCCGCTGTCCGCGCGGGCCGTCTCCGCCGGAGAGTCCGTCGAGTCGGTGGTATCCGACTCGGTGGTGGTGATGCCGTTCACGAACATCTCTCGTAACGAGAGAGACGATTGGCTTGGGGACGGTATCGCCGAGACGGTGGCGGCGGACCTCGAGACCCGCGATGTCTTCGCGGTGGTCGCACGGGAGCGCGTCGCGGCCACGACGCGCGGCCGCGGCGCCGCCGACCTGGATGACACCCTCGCCGCGGCGCTCGGGCGCGAGCTGGGCTCACGGTGGGTCGTGGCCGGCGGCTACCAGCGGATCGGCGACCAACTGCGCATCACCGCGCGGCTGGTCGACACGCAAAACGGCGAGCTGGCCGGAACCGCCAAGGTCGACGGCGCCTTCGACGACATCTTCGACCTGCAGGATCGAATTGCCGGCGAGCTGACCGGCAGCGCCGGCGCACGGGCGGCGCTGCGTGCCGCGCCGGCGGCGAGCGGGAGCAGCCCGGCGCCGATCGGTGCCGGACGTACGGGGAGCGGCGAGGGGAGCTTCGGACCCGCCGCCGGCGGTGGCGGCCCGGCGTCGTTCGGCGAGGGAAACGAGGGTTTCGATTTCGAACGTGCGATCAGAGCCGGCCGGGCCGGCTTGCCAGGGCGGTTCGACGGCGGCGCCGGCGAGATCTCTCCCCCGGCCGGTCCGGAGAACGGCGAAGTGACCGGCGGCATCATTCTGCCGCCGAGCGAGGCGGCGAGCGGTGTCGCACCCGGTGGGTTCCCCCGTCGCGGGACCCCTTTCGGCGGGGCGCCGGCCGGTGCCGCCGGCCGGCCCGGCGCGGGTGGACCGCGGACCGGTGGTCCCACCGGCGGCGGCGTGCCGGTGCGCGCGACCGCCGCCGGTCTCGCCCCGGCCGCCTCGCTGGGCATCCTCGCCGGCCGGCCGAACATCACCGCGGCCCGGACCGCCCAGGCGCCCCAGATCGACGGCAATCTCGACGACGCTGTCTGGCAACGGGCCACCCGCATCACCGAGTTCGTGCAGCAGAGCCCGCTGGAGGGGCTACCGGCGACCGAAGACACCGAGGTCTACGTCGCCTACGACGACACGCATCTGTACTTCGGCCTGTACGCCCACTACTCCCAACCCTCGATGATGCGCGCGAACCGGGTCGACCGTGACCGGGCGTTGTACGGTGACGACATCATCTCGGTCTACTTCGATACGTTTCTCGACCAGCAGCGGGCCTACGTCTTCTCGGTCAACGGCTACGGCGTCCAGAACGACTCGCTGCTCGAAGCGCGGGGCGGGGGCGGCGGCGGGCGCGGCGGCCGCGGCGGCCGCGGCGGCCGCGGCGGGTTTTCCGGAGGGGGGCGCAGCTTCAGCGGCGTGCGCTGGGGCGACCAGTCCTGGGATGCGCTGTTCGAGTCGGGCGGCACGATCGTGGACGACGGATGGACGGCCGAGATGGCCATCCCGTTCAAGAGCCTGCGGTATCCCGCGACCGGCAACCGGGCGCATCGCTGGGGCCTGCAGATTGCGCGGCGCATTCGCGGCAAGGACGAGACGGTCGTCTGGTCGCCGATGTCGCGCGACGTGTCCGGGCTGCTGCCCCAGATGGGCGTCCTCGACGGGCTCAGCGGGTTGTCCACCAGCCGCAACCTCGAGATCCTGCCGACCGTCACCGCCATTCAGGCCGGCAGCCTCGACCGGTCGTCCGGCGGATTCGGGAATGAGCGGCAGCCGGAGGGCGGCGTCAACGTCAAGTACGGCCTGACTTCCAACCTCACCCTCGACGCCACCTACAACCCCGATTTCTCGCAGATCGAGTCCGACCGGCCGCAGATCGAGGTGAACCAGCGGTTCCCGCTGTTCTATTCCGAGCTGCGGCCGTTCTTTCTCGAAGGGCAGGAGATCTTCAACATGCCGGGGCCGGTGAACTTCGTGCACACCCGCACGATTGTCGATCCGCGGTATGGCGGCAAGGTCACCGGCAAGGTCGGCAACACGACGCTCGGCGTGCTGGTCGCCAATGACGAGGCGCCCGGGAACCTCGATGACCCCACCGCCCGTGGGTACGGGGAGACCGCGAACGTGCTCATCGGGCGCGTGCGCTACGACCTGTACGCGGAATCGCACATCGGCGCCATCGTCACCGATCGGGAGTTTCTCGACGGATACAGCCGCCTGGGCGGTCTCGACGGCAACTTCCGATTGAACGACGCGACGTCGATCGGGTTCCGAGCGATCACGTCCCAGAACCGCGATCTCGATCTGGCGGAGACGTCCGGGAACATGTTCGACGTCGGAATCAGGAGCAACGGCCGCAACCTGACCTACTTCCTCGCCGGCTACACCATCGATCCGCAGTTCGACACCGCGGTCGGGTTCGTCCGCCGGCGGGACATCCGGGCCGGCACCGGCAACATCGGATATCGCTGGTGGCCCGAGAGCTGGCTCATCAACTGGGGGCCGTCGTTCAGCTACACGCGGAACTGGAACTTCGGGGACATCCTCGAGGACGAGATGGCGAATGCCGGCGTGAACTTCTCGTTCGCCAAGAACATCCGGCTCAATTTCGGCATGAACCGCGACATGGAGCGGTTCGGCGGCATCAACTTCAAGAAGCAGTCCTACTCGTTCGGGGGCAACATCAACACGATTCAGGCGATCTCGTTCGGCGGGTACTTCAGCTACGGCGACCAGGTTCGATACGCCGGCACGGACTCGTTCCTGGGCACAGGCGGCAACGGCGGCCTCTTCATGACGGTTCGGCCGTTCACCCGGCTGCAGTCGCAGGCGAACATCAGCACGAGCAGGCTGATGACCCTCGACGATACCGAGGTGTTCGACGTCAAGATCTACCGGGCGCTGACCACGTACCAGTTCACGGATCGGCTCCTGCTGCGCAACATCCTGGAGTACAACACGTTCAGCCGCACCGTGGGCGCGAACGTGCTGTTCACGTACCGGGTCAACTCTGGAACCGTGTTCTTCATCGGTTACGACGACCGGTATCAGCAGGGCGACCTGCTCCTCGACACCGCAGGCACTTCGCGGGCGTATCTGGGCAATCCAGTGTTCTACACGACGGACCTCCTGCGGACCAATCGCGCGTTCTTCACCAAGATCTCGTATCTGTTCCGGTACTGATCGCGCACTCCGGCCGGCCGCGGCGATATCCCCGCCGCGGCATCGAGCCCCTTGGAGCACCGTTGCGCCCGGCCGTAGCCCGTGGCCAGAGTCCGGGCTGCATCGGGGGCGTCGGTCGATACGGGGCGGCTTCGCGGGCCGCCTGGCGCTGAGCGCAACGTGCGCCTGGTCCTCGCCCCGCTGGCGCGCCGTCGAATTGTCTGCTGGCGCTGTCCGCGGTCACCGGCGACCGGGCCGGCCGGAACTGGTCCGATCGCGTCATGACCTCGATGCCATGTATGCTGTTTGGTGAGCTTTGTCGACCATGAATGAACCAAGTGTCCGCGCCAACTTCATTCGGCTCGCCCTGATTGGGTGGGCGACCGCCACCACCGTGTCGGCTCAAGGTCTCGGCACGCTGACGGGGACGGTGACGACGGTCGCCGGAACGCCGGTCGAGGGGCTTCGGCTGACCTTCACCGGGACCGACGTCGAGCTGACGGCGGTGACCGACAGCGACGGCGATTATCGGCTGGAGGGAGTGGCGGGCGGGCGCTACAGCCCGGCCATCGACGACGCGTCGCAGGTGGTGGAACCCGCGTTCCCGGTCACCGTGGTTGCCGATATCACGATTCGCCGTGACTTCACGCTCCGCAGCGCGACCGACAGTGCGACCCGGTTGCGGGGCGGGGACCGCCTGCTCGGCTCGGGCCCGGGACTCACCGCTACTCTCGTCAATCTCGATGCGTTCGAAGCCCGCGACCAGGCGTTCGCGACCTTCCTGCGGCGAGTCCCCGGCGTGACCGTGAGCCGGGCGGGAGGAGTGGGCCAGCCGACCGCCGTCCGGCTGCGGGGGGCGCCGGTCGGAGACCGTTTTCTGCTGACCGACGGGATGCCGTTCCCTGGATTCGGGTCGGAGCTCGATGCCGCGACGCACCTGGAGTGGGCCCGGTTCGAGGCGGTCCGCGGCATGACGTCGACCCGGCACGGCGATCTGGCGGGCGGCGTCCAGCGGCTGACGAAGCCGCCCGGCGACGCGCGGGCGCGGCGGGTGTCGGTGGGGGTCGAGACCGGAGACCTGGGCTGGCGTCAGCTCGAGGCGGCCACGACCGGCCGCCGGGGGGCGTACGACTGGAGCATCGCCGGCCAGCGCATCGAGACGGACAACGAGCAGCCGAACAGCGCGTTCGCGCGGACCGGGGTGGGCGGCACCCTCGGGGTCACGCGGGAGGACCTGTCGGTGGACTTCACCTTCCGCGGCGAGATGGGCACGGTCGGGCGTCCGGGACCGACGTCGCTCGTGCGCGCCGACGGGGATGCATCGGAAGAGCGGACCCGGTTGATGTCGGGGGTGACGTTGGGGTTGCGCCGGGGCCAGAGCCTGCACGAGGGGCGCCTCGTCGTGTCGCGGACGCAGCGACGGGCTCTGAATCCCGAGGATTCCGGCACCGTCGGTCTGCGGCCCGTCGACCGCACCGGTCTGCAGTTCGATCTGCCGGACTTCGCGCTTGTGGACGGGCTCCGGGACGATCAGCAGTCGGCGCAGTTGATGTATGAGTACACCCGCCGGGCCGACGAGTTCCACTTCCTGAGCTTCGGGGGCTGGGCCGAGGCGCAGGCCGGTCGGTTCGGTAGCGCAAGCGGCTTCGACCAGCAGAGGATCAACCTGGTTGCGTACGGTGAGGACCGCATACAGGTCCAGGACAATCTGACCGTCACCGCCGGGGGACGGGTCGAGCGCCACGGCCCCTACCCGATCGCCGGAATGCCGCGCGGGGCAGTGCGCTACGAGCTGCGGCCCGGCGTCTTCCTGCACGGCAGCGCCGGCACCGCGGCTTCCGCGCCGACGTTGGGACAGCGGTTCAGCGACACCCTGTGGCTCCGCGGGAATCCCGAGCTGCTACAGGCGCGCAGCGCGGTGCTCGACGGCGGTCTGACCGCCGCTCTGTGGGGGGAGCGGGCCCAGATCGACCTCACCGGGTTTCGGCACGCCTATCAGAACCTCATCGTGTGGGGGGGGGTGGATATTCCCCCCCTCGAGTCGCTTGCCGCGTTTCGCCGATTGAGGCTGTCCGAACGGATGCAGTTCGTGGAGGATGTGGGGGCCGGAATCCGTGAGCCGCTGATGATCACCGCGACCTTCGATCAGGCGCGGACAAGCTACGTCAACCTGCCGGCAAGCCGAGCGCACGGGCTGGAGGCGTCGTTCACCGCAACCCCGGCGTCTCCCATCGAGCTCAGTGCGGCATACGCGTTCACCGACAGCCTCGTGACCCGAGGCACCGATCTGATCGAGACCGGGAAGGCGTTGCCGGGGGTGCCGCTTCATCAAGCGACGTTCACGGCCGACCTCAATCTCGGTCCGGTCTCCGTCGGCGGCACGCTGACCTACGTCGGGGAGCGGCGGACGAACATCGACGTCGTCAGTCACGTGTTGGGTGTCGATGCGCTGGATCCGTATCGGCGCTGGGACGCGTACGCCCAGTTGCGGCTCGGCGGTCGGCTCAGCGTTTCGATCGTCGGCGAGAACCTGACCGACCAACGTTACCAGGAAGTGGCCGGTTTTCCCGCGCTGGGCCGCTTCGTCCGCGCGGGACTGCAGGTAGGTTTCTAGCGGCCCCTGCGAACCGCGGGGGGCTCTTGCCACCGGGTGCCGGGCCCGCGAAGTCGAACCGCGGCCCCGGATTCAGAGCGCGTCGCAGAGGAAGACCCGATGTTGGAGAGAATCTGTTTCACGGGCCTGCTCGCAGCCGGCCTCTCGTTGGCGGCGTGCAGCGAGACCCCCCTCGAGCCGACCGACGCGACTGAGCGGGAGCCTCCGCTCACCATCTCCACGGCGCCGGATCCGACCTACGCCGTGGCGTCGACGGGGAAGACCTATGTGGTGAACGGTCAGGTGCGGGAGTATGCGTTCCTCGCCTCCTTCGACCTCATCCTGCAGGGCAATCCCGACTACGCTACCGGCATCACCCTCGAATCCGACAGCATTCTGCTGCAACAGTTGTTGAGCGTCATCCCGGACGGCCCCGGCGGCGGCGTGGACCGTGAACGCTATGAATTCGAGTCTCGGGCAGACGTGGACCGGATCGAGCCGGGAGGCCGGACGACGAGGGCGTTCGACGTATGGTACACGTTGCCTCAAGGCGGGCGGGAGGCCGTCATTGCGGTGACGTTGAACTTCATCTACGACGACGGCATCACCTTCAGCCAGGTCCATCAAGTGAGGGTGCAGCCGTGACGACCCTGGGGCGCATCGTCGTGGGAACCCGATGACGCACGGGCCCGTAGCTCGGAAGGAAGAACTCAGGGACCGGTCTGGTTTCCGTTCTCGAATCCCGTCGATCAAGAGGCAGGAGAAGTTCGTGAGACACCAACGATTCTGTCGTCTGTGTGGCGTCGTCCTGACCGTCTTCCTGGCCGCGGGGGTGGCGCACACTGCCCAGGCCCAGGAAGTCGAGAGATTCGTCAGGGTGCTCGACCGCGAGGGCGAACCGGTGACCGACCTCGGCGCTGGCGACTTCGTCATCGAGCACGACGGCGTCGGTGTCGAGGTCTCGCGCGTGGAGTTGATCGACCAGCCGCTGCGAGTGGCGCTGATTGTCGACGACGCGGACGGCGCGGTGCCGTTCTTTCGGTACCTGCGCGACTTCCTGCCCGAGTTCGTGAGAGCCCTGCCCGAGGGCAGCGAGGTGGGGCTCGTGCTGCTGTCGGGCAGGCCGCGGCTGATCGTGGACTTCACGGATGACCGTGGCGCGGTGCTCGATCAGCTTGCGCAGTTCTTCGTGGAAGAAGATCGCGCCGCCGGGTTCTTCGCCGGTCTGGAAGAGACCGTGAATCGCTGGGACAACGACCGGAGGTGGCCGGTCCTGGCGGTGGTCACCACGGACGGGCCGGCCCAACGGACTCTTACCGACGGCCGGTACGCGGCCTTTGTCGAGCGGGCGGTCGAGCGTGGCGCGATCATCCATGCGCTGGGCCTGTTCACCACGAGCGGTCAAGGGTTCCAGACCGGGATCGCGAGCGACGTGACGCGGATAACGGGCGGCTGGTACGACACGCTCGCCGGTCCGACCCAGTCCATTTCCGAGAAGCTCGCCGAGATGGCGGCCGAGATCTCGCGCCAGTACGCCGAGATGCGGAATCAGTACGCCGTCGCCTACGTGCCGCCGCCCGGCACCGATCCGGATGCCGGGATCTCCGCTTCCGTGCGCCGGGGGGGGGTGAGGTTGAGCATCTCTGCGAACGGTCGGCCCCGCCCCGCCGCCCCGGCCGTCGCCGCCGCCGCCGACGTGGGTAACAGCCGCGAAGAGCTGTTCAACCAGGGGGAAGCGGCCTTCGCGGCCGGAGACAGCGCGCAGGCGGTCGAGTGGTACCAGAAGGCCCACGACCGGGATCGCGGCTGGGTCCTGCCGCTGCACAAGCTGGGGCTGGCCTCGCTCAACCTGGGCGACATCGAGGGAGCGAAGCAGTGGTTCCAGCAGGCCGTCGAGGCGGACGCGAACTCGCCGGAGGGTCAGCAGGCGGCCGCGATACTGGCTTCGCTGCCGTAACGCGGCCAGCGTCGCCGGGCGACCTGCGGTCGCCTTGGAAGTTTCGCTGGCGCGAAACTTCTGCGCCGCAAGGATTGCCGCCCAACCAACCCTCCCGGAGTCTGCGCCGTTCTACGGCGCAGACTCCTGACAGGAGCTTGCGCCGTGGGAGTTCGCGCCAGCGAGACTCCCAACGCGACCGCAAGGTCGCGCGGCCTCTTTTCCTGTATGCTGACGCCTGGGAGCTTCGCGCCAGCGAAGCTCCCGACGCGACCGCAAGGTCGCACCGTTTTCCTAGTTGGAGGTTTCACGTGCACCGATTCATCTGCGGACTCGCACTCGGCCTGACCGTCACGGCCGGCGCCGCTTCCGCCCAGGTCCAGCTCGACAAGCTCACCCTGTCGGAGGGGTTCTCGATCGAGGTCTACGCGCCCGACGTGCCCAATGCCCGATCGATGGCCCGATCGCCGGGCGGCACCCTCTTCGTCAGCACGCGCCGCGCCGGCAACGTCTACGCCGTGCTCGACACCGACCGGGACCACCGGGCCGACGAGGTGCTGACGCTGGCCAGCGGACTGAACATGCCCAACGGCGTCGCCTTTCGCGACGGTTCGCTGTACGTGGCGGAGGTCAACCGGATCCTGCGCTACGACGACATCGAGTCGCGGCTGCAGGACCCGCCCGACCCGGTGGTCGTGGACGAGGCTTTTCCCACCGATCGGGCGCACGGCTGGAAGTTCATCCGTTTCGGGCCCGACGGCAAGCTCTACGTCCCGGTGGGCGCGCCGTGCAACATCTGCGACCGGACCGGCGACGACATCCGCTACGCCACCATCACGCGGCTGAACCCGGATGGCACCGAGCAGGAAGTGTTCGCCCACGGCGTGCGCAACTCCGTCGGCTTCGACTGGCATCCCGCCACCGGCGACCTGTGGTTCACGAGCAACGGACGGGACAGGCTGGGCGACGAGAGCCCCGGCGACACGCTGCACCACGCCCCCGAGATCGACATGCACTTCGGCTATCCCTTCTGCCATCAGGGGGACATCCCCGACCCCGAGTTCGGCGAGCAGCGGGGCTGCGACGAGTTCGCGCCGCCGGCCCGGGTCCTCGGGCCCCACGTGGCGTCGCTCGGCATGCGGTTCTACACCGGGTCGATGTTCCCGGCCGAGTACCGGCAGAAGATCTTCATCGCCGAGCACGGGTCGTGGAACCGCACCCCCGAGGCCGGGCACACCGGCTTCCGCATCACCGTCGCCACCCTCGACGGCAACCGGGTCACCGACTACTCGGTGTTCGCCGAGGGCTGGCTGAACCCCGACAACAGCTCGTGGGGCCGGCCCGTCGACATCGAGGTCATGCCCGACGGGTCCCTCCTGGTGACCGACGACACCGCGGGCGCGATCTACCGGATCACCTACGGGGGATGATCCGGCGCGCACGTCCGGGGGGGCGACCGTGTCTCGGTTTGAATCGGCCCCACTAGCACTGGGTCACGCGGTTGCGCTATTGTTGGCGTAAGGATGCTGAAGACGCGAACGGGCCACGACGCTGGCCCGGCGTGATCGGAAACGCGATACACGTGATGTGGGCCGGGAGCGGGGAAGAAGAGAAGAAGAGCCAGACGACTGGAATTCAAATAAATGCAACGCTGTGGCTGTCCTCGGCCAGAAGGATGGTGGGGCCAGGGCCAGTGCGTTGTGAAGAGTTCGACGGTCCGAGATTATCAGACGAGATTGCCAGAAGGGGCGCAACAGCTCGATGGGCAAAAGGCGGCTGCTCCAGCGGCGCCGAAGAGGACGTCGAGAATCGTCGCGAATGAAATCGCTGACGCGACCGATACCGATGTGCTGCTCTACAATGGCCCGATCCAACGTGGGCTCGATTCCGTCATCATCGACATGTGCGGCGAGTCCTTACGCCCTCGGCGGCGCTGCTTATTCTCGTCACCGAGGGCGGAAACCCCGACGCTGCATTTCGGATCGCTAGATGCCTACAAGAGCGGTACGAGAGCTACTCCGTGTTCGTGACCGGATGGTGCAAGAGTGCAGGAACTATCATCGCGCTCGGAGCATCCGAGCTGATAGTTTCCGATCACGGCGAAATGGGTCCGCTTGATGTTCAGTTATCGCGCAAGGACGAACTGTTCGAAACGCAGTCTGGTCTGACGGTAACGTCAGCTTGTCGACCCTGCATAGCCAGGCGTTTTCTGCGTTCGAGAATTTCATGCTCGACATAAAGCTCCGAGCCGGATCGTCCATCGTACGGCCATGGAGATCGCGTCCGGGTTAGCCACCGGGCTCCTGTCAGGTGTTTACGCTCAGATCGACCCGATGCACGTCGGGGAAGCTGGTCGTGCGAATCGGGTAGGAAAACAGTACGGCGAGATGTTGATCGCAAAGAGCCAGAATTCAACATCGGAGAACCTGGAGAGGTTGATCAGTGGCTATTCCTCGCACGCATTCGTGATTGACCGACGCGAGGCTGTAGAGTTGTTCAACAACGTGCGAGAACCGAAGGAACCCGAGATGGAGTTGGCCCGGCTGCTGGAGAGAACGGCGCTGTGGCCGATAGTTCATCCAAGGGAACCGATGATCACGTTCCTCTCTGAGAAACGCGGTGAGTCAAGAGACGACAGTGAAGTTGGGGGCGAGGATGTCAACGTATCAGGAGGACCGCCGTGGCTGCTGCTACCAGAGCGAACAGACTGATAAGAGAGGAGCTTAAGCGGTTCCTCGACCGACCAAGCAGTCAGAACCGACCGGTCGGATCATAGGGCGGAACGCGCCGGGCCACCGTTAGCAGCTTCCCACCGAAGCACCACACTGCTGAGTAAGGGAGAACGACAGCTTGACTTGATTCAGCCACGGCGAGTACTTCGGCGTGAAGTGCGACGTGATGGTTCGGATGCTCGTCAAGAAACGCCGCCACGGTTTGTCTTGTGGACCGACAAGTTGTCGAGGATCGTGTGGATCTCCCTTTCGGACTCGCAGGTGGTTACTTGTCCGAGAAGGCCAACGAAGTCTTGGCTCGTATGCCGAGCCGGCGTCTTGCCGTAGACCTCGGCGATGTGGGCGTTCAAGGCAGTGTAGAGCGACAGCGTGCCGTGACGCCTGTACTGGAATCCGTGCTACTCGACGGGGCCGGGCGCTAGCGGCGTAGCACACGGTCGCGACGATCGAGCGCCTGAATGGCAGTCTTCTCATGGAGGAAGTACGGCGGCATGGCGAGGCGATCCACAAGATGCTGCCGAGTCGTGGGATATGAGCGAAGCCGTGGCTGCGGTCATCGAAGGAGCAGCCGAGCGGAGTCACTCAGGTCGACTGAGGTACTACCCAGAGGTAGGTAGTATGGCGCTTGGGCAGATGCGGCGGTTGACGCTCGCCAGCGTGCTCGTCTCGCGATGGGGGCGCCGGCCGTCGCGCAGCCCACGCCCGAGTTGATACGCGCGCGCACCGAACGCGAGTGGACGATCAAGGCGGAGAAGATGCGGCACATCTGCTGCCGCTCATGCGGCGTCACGACGTCGACCTGTGGATCATCCTGAGCCGGGAGAACGCGCCCGACCCGCTTCTCGAACTGTTCGGGGGGTACGGCGTCACCGGCTGGTACGGCCATCGCAACGCCTACTGTTCTTCGATGCCGGCACCGCCGCCGGGCTTCAGACCACCGCGATCGGAACCCACCTCAGCGGCCATCTCCGCCGGTTCTACGACACCCTCACGCTGTACGGCGAAGAAGGGCTGATGCCGCATCTGCGCGAATACGTGGCGGCGCGCGACCCCCGGCGCATCGCCGTCAACCGATCGCGCACCATCAGCATGGCCGACGGGCTGACGGCCGAGCTCGAGGGCTACCTGCTGGAGACCCTCGGGCCGGACCACGCCAGCCGCCTCGTGTCGTCCGAGCCGCTCGTCGTCGACTACGCCTCGGTGCACACCGAGGCGGAGCACGAGGTCGAGCGTGAGGCCAGCCTCGCCACGTTCGACATCCTGCGCCGCGCGTTCTCCGGCGACGTCATCACCCCCGGCCGCACCACCCTGATGGACGTGCACTACTGGATCACGGCCGAATGGAAGCGGCTCGGGTTCGAGTTCAACTTCCCCGCCTCGCTCGACCTGCAGCGTCCCGGCGGCGTCAGCCTCGACGACTCGGACGACCCGACGGTAGAGCGCGGCGACCTGCTGCACGTCGACTTCGGGGTCCGCACCTCGGGCATCGTCGCCGACCAGCAGAAGATGGCCTACGTGCTCCGCGAGGGCGAGTCGGCCCCGCCGGCGGGCCTGGTGCGGGCGTTCGAGGCCTCGTCGCGGGCGGCCGCGCTGATTCTGGAGGAGATGCGGGTCGGCCGCACCGGCATCGCCATCAAGCAGGCGGCCGAGCGCCGCGCCGCCGCGGCCGGCATCGACCTGCTCGTCTACTCGCACGTCGAGGGCTACTGGGTGCACGACGCCGGCATGTGGGCGATCCACGACTGGCCCGAGCGCTACGGCGACCACCCCCGGTTCACGCTGAAGGACGGCGACTGGGTCTCGCTGGAGTTCGCGGTCACCGCGGCCGTGCCCGAGTGGGACGGGCGGGCGGTCTCGATCATGCGGGAGGAGGACACGCTGATCAGGGCGGACGCGCCGCCCGAGTACCTGTCGGGGCCGCAGACGGGGCTCTGGGTCATCGAGTGACGGTCCGGAGCGCGTCGGGCGACCGGCCGGCGCCTGGGGGGCGCAGGACCGGCCACATGGGGGTATAATCGGACTTCCGGCCCGCGCCTGCGGGCTCGCGCACTGCCGATGCGGTGAGGTGGCCGAGAGGCTGAAGGCGGCGGTTTGCTAAACCGTTGAAGGGGCATAAACCTCTTCCCAGGGTTCGAATCCCTGCCTCACCGCCACTTTGTCTCTGCAAATTACTGCGAATGAGGGACTTGGTGGCTTCCGGCCCCGGTCTCCCACCAATCCGTTCGTGTGGGCCCTGAACTCCGTCGGAGCGACTGTCCCGAGACAGTGTCGCGCACAAACATGGGGGAGCGTGCGTCTGAACATCCGCTGGCGCCGCAGTCTTGTTGGACGTAGCCGCTCCACAAAGTGGCGTAGTCTGCCGGCCCCTGCAGCCCACGTGCCGCACGACTTCGTCGACATCGCTCACGACTCGCCCGACCACGATGGGCGCACAGTCGGTCTGGGCCTCCCCCCAAAAAGCTCGGCCAAAGGCGGCCTTGCCGCGTTCCCCGGGTTGCGGGTCAACCCCGCCCGCATCTACCACGTCGCTGGGCAGCTCACGCAATGACTTCAGGAACTGGATGCTGACCAGCCAGCGGGCCCCGTACCTGCGCCTCTGCGCGCCGCCCACCGGGGGGCGGTACCACGACTCGAGCAGGCGTTTCCCGAGGTGGTTGGTGACCTTGAGCCCGACCCCCTTTGACGTCTTGTCCGGCGTCCAACGCGCCGACCGCCGCATCTGGGATGACCGGGCCGACCACGCCGGGCACGATCCGGCGCCTGTCGCAGGTTCCCCTTGGATTTGGCTTCACGGGAATCGGGGGACGCTTCAGCGACCCTCCGAGCCGACCTCGAGGGTACCCCGACCTCCGTTCGACCCCAACCAATGGAGTCCGCTTCAATGGCAAGTACTCTGGATGTTGACTTCACCCACATAGTCCCTCGTGGTGGCAGCCAGCGCCACGCGTTTGAAGAGCTTTGCTGCCAACTCGCGCATCGAACGATTCCCGGCACCGCGACGTATGCGCGGCTCCATGGGGCCGGCGGCGACGGCGGCGTGGAGTGTTTCGCTGACCTTTCTCCAACGGACCGTATCGGTTGGCAGGCAAAGTACGTATCTAATATTGCATCCTTGCTTGACCAAGCCACGCCGTCGTTACATACCGCGCTGGAAGTCCATCCACAACTCAGTCGCTACATCATCTGTTTTCCGTTCGACTTAACGGGGCCTACCCGACGGCGGGGTCGGAGCAGCTTCGAAAAACTCGACCAATGGCGCAGACAGCGCGAACAGGACGCTCTTGCAACCGGTCGGCAGATCTCCATCGAGCCCTGGTCTGCCTCGACGCTTCGAGGGCTACTGTTCGAGCACGACCGATCTGGAGGGCTTCGGGAGTTTTTCTTCAACCGTACCGTACTCAGTAACGAGTGGTTCTCCCGACATTTGGACTCCGTTGAAGTGACGGCCGGTCCGCGCTATACCTCTGAGCTCAATGTCCAAACCGACCTCTATTATTGGGTCGCTGCATTGGGCCGTACGCCCGAATGGTCGGAGGCATTGGTCAACAAGTTGGAGGTTTGTCGCGACGCCTGCGAGCGACTGTCGTCGCGCTGGTCTCGATCCAGTGTCGACCCCGCCTTGCCAGGTTGGCCCGAAGCCGTGTACGCCGACGCGCAACCAGCAACCTCAGAGATTACCTCGCTCTTGACGAACTGCGCCGACCTCGCTTCATCGAACGACGGAGACGTGTACGGCCGCTGTGTAGGTGACCTTGACCAACTCCTGGATCGCCTTCGCCGTATGGAGGCCCTTCTCGTCGATGACCTAGAGGCCGAGCACGGCCGGGGAACTGCGGACGCGCCGGGCTTCCGCCAGTACATGGCGGAGTTCATGGTTTCCTTCCCGGCGGCAAATCTTGACGACACGCGCCAAGCAATCACTCAACTGACCAATGTCCGCGATTGGCTTCGGTCACCTGCGTGTTCGCTCGCTTACGAATCCGGTTTGACGCTCACAGGCATTGCGGGGACCGGAAAGACGCACGGTGTGTGTGATGCAGCGAGAACGCGCTTCAACAACGGGTTGCTCACATGTGTTGTCTTTGGCCATGAGTTTCGCGGCGAACCCGACCCATGGACTCGACTCGCAGAAGCTCTGGGACTTCCGGGGGCGCTCGGCAGGAATGGGATCGTCGACCTGCTTGACTCTGCGGGAGAAGCAAACGGTCGGCCACTTCTCATGTGCGTCGACGCCATTAACGAGACACGACCACTCCGATACTGGCACGATCACCTTGCGGCCTTTGCGGCCGACCTTGGGCGGCGACAGCATGTGCGTCTCGTGGTTACGTGCAGGACGTCCTACGCAGAACTATGCCTGCCTGACGCCTACGACGCGCCACGGCTGGAGCACACGGGATTCGCCACCGTGGGGCGTGCCGCATGCCACGCATTCTTCAACCACTACGGGCTTGACGCACCGGTCGCACCGGTCCTCCAGCCGGAAATGACTAACCCTCTCTATTTGCGACTGTTGTGCAAGACACTTCAGTCTCAAGGCCTGCGCCGACTGCCTGCGGGATGGCGCGGCCTTGCCCCGACAATTAATGCATTCTTGCAGGAAAAAGAGAAACGCTTTTCCATCGAACATGGCACTACGGAGACGGCCGGAATAGTTAGTGGATCCCTTAGAGCCGTGGCTGGTGGAATCGCCGAAGGCGTTGACAACGTCCTTCAAGCGTCGGAAGCTGAGCGGCTGATCCTCGAAGCTCGCCCTCGGGCGGCCGGCCTGCAGGTCGTCGATTGGCTGGTGAGGGAAGATCTGCTGATAGAGGATGGACCAAACGCCCGGGCCATTCTGGGGGAGGAATCCACGGTACGTCCGGCGTTTGAGCGGCTTGGCGACTTCCTCGTGGCTTCAGAGCTTCTGGACCGCGCGGGTGACAATGTGCGTGGGGCGGGCGGAGATGGAGGGTTGCTGCACGCGCTCTGGATTGAGCCCGGAGCCCTGTCGAAGAACCGCGGCGTGCTGACGGCCCTGTCTATACTAATTCCGGAACGACATCCTGATATAGAACTCGCCTGCGTAGTCGGGGATCCGACGATGCGTGAAGAGGTCGTGCAGATTTGCGTCAGGGCGTTGCCTTACCGCCACCCGAGTACATTCGGCGAAACATCCGTCGAAGTAGTGGAAGAGGCACTACGGACCCCGGCCTTCTCTGCGGAGGTCACAGACGCGGTATTGTCTATCGCATGGGAGCCCTCTGCGATAGATGCGCTGTGGCTGCACGAGCGCTTGGCGGCTTGTCCGCTGGCCCAGCGTGACGCGGTGTGGTGTGGATATCTTTACGATAGATTCGAGACTAGGGGAGTCGTGCGCCGATTGATCGAAGCTGTATATGAGGTGGCTTTGGAGGAGCTTAACGACGACGTCGCCGAACGTTGGTGCACGGTCTTGTGCTGGTTCACGGCTGCTGCGGATCGTCGCGTGAAGGATGAGGCGACGCGTGCGGCGACGGCGATCTTGACCGGGCGGCCCACGGTGGTGCCGCGGCTGCTAGCAACGTTTATGGCGTGTAACGATGACGAGGTGAGAGAGCGGGTGCTGCTGGCGTGCTATGGGGCGTTGATTGGCTCGCGGTCGGCGCCGGTTCTTTGCGTTGTCGTTGGAATGCTGTACGCGGAGTATTCCGACAAACCGGAGCGGTTCGACAACGCCATGATTCGGGACCATATCCGCTGCATTGTTGAGCTGGCTGGGGAAGTCGGGGGCCTTGCAGAAGGGCTAGGTGCAGAATTCAGCATGGAGCCGATTCCCTCCGCTTGGCCGCTGGTGCTGCCAAGCGATGAGGAGGTCGAGGAGTGGGGTGAACGCGTTCACTTTCGACCGGACGAGTTCATGAGTGACTTCTATAAGTACTCGATGAACTGTCTCGAACCGTGGACGGAGGGGGTTGAAAAGACCGACATGGGCAGGTGGATTCTGCAGAGGGTGGCAGATGATTTGGGGTATATTGGTTCCGGGTGCGAGGACTACGATCGGCAGATGCTGGGCAAGTACGGAGGGGGTCGCAGCAGACCGTCGTGGGTGGAACGCATTGGAAAGAAATATCTGTGGATAGCGATGTACCAGCTCGCGTCTCGGCTTCACGACCACGTAGAGAAAAGGGAGGACCAGTGGATGCCCGCGCCCTTGAGGAGGCCGTTGATTCTTCTCGAGGAGCGAAAGTTGGATCCAACCCTGCCACGACGGTTGGGGTCGGGTGTGGGGGAGAGGGATCGGCGGTGGGCGATGGTTGGAAACACGAAGAACTTGAGAACGGAGGTTGACGATGGGGATTGGGTTGCGGCGGAGGATGATGTTCCCGATCTGAGCGAGGTGTTGCAGATTGTGGAACACGGAGACCAGCAGTGGCGTCGTCTGGTGTCGTATGCGACGTGGGGGCGGCCGCAGGAGGGGCGGCGCGAAGATGGGTCGTATCGACAGATGTGGATGCATCTTCAGAGCTATTTCGTAGCGGCGGAGGATGGCGAGGTGGCTTGGAGTAGGCTTCAGCGGCGGAATTTCTTTGGTCGCTGGATGCCTGACGGGGGCAGATGTCCGTACGGGTTCGTGGGCGAATACCCGTGGGCCAGCGCGTTCAGTACGGAGCCGGAGGAGTGGTACGGACGCACGTCGTTGGCGGGGACGGCCGGGTTTGACTGCGAGGCTGCGTGGAGTGAGCTTGTCGCCGAGTGGGAGTACGACGGGACGGTAGAGGAGGGGCGGGGCGTGTGTGTGCCGGCGCGGCGGTGGTTTGAGTCGGGGGAACTGTGGTGGGATCAGCGGGACGGCTACGGAGTAATTGGGGGCAAGACGGTGTTTCGGGATCCTAGCATCACGCATGGTGGGGCGACGGGGCTTTTGGCGGACGGGGATGAGCTGCCAAGACGATTGGAGCGGCTCGGCATGTCGCTGGTGTGGGCGGCGGTGGGGGAGAAGTGGATTCTCGGGGGGCGTGGGACGGACGTGAGACCGCGGCGAACCTTTAGTCAGATTGCACGCCTGGAGGCCGATGGGTCGTTGCGGGTTGGGGAGAGGGTGTTCTTTGAGGACTACGACCGGGATACGGGGCCGGGTGGGTAGTGTGATGGGAACCCCTGGGGGAAGGGCGGCAGGGGAGCAACGGGCGGATGATTGAGCGTTTGAGGTGATTGGGGGATGGGGGAGGAAGTGGGCGTGAGGTTGCGTACGTCAAATTGTGCAAATCCCGGTCATGGGTGAGGACGTGGTGGTCGTTCAAACCCCCTGCAGCAGGTCCTTCTTCTGCTTTTCGGGAAGTCCGTGATTCCGAACAGGCTACGACAGTTTACCGGTCGATGGCAGTCTGACGCAGTCAGGTTAGCCAGGTGGCGGAGAGGATCTCGGCCTGCTGGAGCACGGTTTAAGTCGCTGCTCCTGCTTGTCGGGCGGGTAGCCGTGCTTGCGCAGCACGCGCTTCACGAGGCGGCGCAGGTTGGCTCGGACGTTCTCGCGGAGTGTCCAATCGATGGTGACGTTGCCCCGGACGGTCTCCACCAGCTCGCGGGCGATGTCGCGCAGGGTCTCGTCGCCGAGCACCTGAACCGCGCTGTCGTTGACGCCGAGGGCGTCGTAGAACGCGAGTTCGTCGTCCGATAGCCGGAGGCGCTCGCCACGGGCGTTCGGCTCACGCATCTCGCGGGCGAGGCCGATCAGCTCCTCGATCACTTGCGCCGCCTCGACCGCGCGGTGGTAGCGGCGGATCGTCTGCTCCGGCATCTCGGCGAACGAGCGCGCCTGCACGACATTCTTCCGCCGGCGGGTCGCCAACTCGCCCTTCAGCAACCTCTGCAGCAGTTCGACGGCGAGGTTCCTCCGGCCCATGCCGCGCACTTCATGCAGGAACTCCTCGGACAGGATCGACACGTCGGGCTTCTTCAGGCCGGCCGCGGCGAAGATGTCCACCACGCCGTCCGGGGCCACGGCCCGCGAGACGATCTGGCGCACCGCATGATCCAGCTCCTCGTCGGACTTCGTGTCGGGGCCGACGCGCTTGGAGAGCGCCGCCCGGACGTGCTGGAAGAGGGACACGTCGTCGCGAATGCGGACCGTCTCGGGATGCGGCACCGCCAGCGCGAACGCCTGCGACAGCTCCCGCACGGCCCGCAGGCAGCGGGCCTTGCCGTCCTGCTGGGCGAGGACGTGCTCCATCGCCGCTGGCAGGAGCTGGAGCCGCTCGGCCGGCGAGCCGTCCGTCCACGCGGACCGGTCGAAGCCGTGGAACAGGCCGCAGCAGACCTCGTACTTCTCCAGCATCGCCCGGACCGCCTGCTCCTTGTCCAGTGCGGTCTCCCCCGTGCCGCCGCTCTCGGTGTAGGTGGCGAGCGCCCGCTTCAACTCGTGGGCGAGGCCCAGGTAGTCGACGACCAGCCCCCCAGGCTTGTCCCGGAACACCCGGTTGACCCGCGCGATGGCCTGCATCAGCCCGTGGCCGCGCATCGGCTTGTCCACGTACATCGTGTGCAGGCTCGGAGCGTCGAATCCGGTCAGCCACATGTCGCGCACCAGCACGATGCGGAGCGGTCGCCCGGGTCGCGGAACCGCTTCGCCAGCGCCTCGCGTCGGGCCTTGTTGCCGATGTGTGCTGCCAGTCGGGCGGGTCGGACGCCTTCCCGGTCATCACGACCTTCAGCGCGCCGCGGCTGTCGTCGTCGTCGCGCCATTTCGGGCGCAGGCGGGCCAGCTCGCGGTAGAGGTCGATGCAGATCCGCCGGCTCATGCAGACGACCATCGCCTTGCCGTCCATCGCCTCCTGGCGGCGCTCGAAGTGCTCCACGATGTCGCGAGCGACCAGTGCGACGCGCTTCTCCGCGCCGACAATCGCTTCGAGTTGCGCCCACTTCGTTTTCAGCTTCTCGCGGCGGTCGACCTCCTCGCCTTCGGTCACTTCCTCGAAGCCGGCATCGATCGTCGGCTTCTCGGTCTCGTCGAGAGCCAGGCTCGCCAGACGGCTCTCGTAGTAGATCGGCACGGTCGCCCCGTCCTCGACCGCCCGCCGGATGTCGTAGACGCTGATGTGGTCGCCGAACACGGCGCGGGTGCTGGCGTCGGCCAGCTCGATGGGCGTCCCGGTGAAGCCGATGAACGAGGCGTTGGGCAGCGCGTCCCGCATGTGGCGGGCGTAGCCGTCGATGAAGTCGTACTGGCTGCGGTGCGCCTCGTCGGCGATCACCACGATGTTGCGGCGGCTCGACAGCAGCGGATGGCGGTCGCCCGGCTGCTTCCTGCGAGGCGAAGCCCCCTCGCGCTGCTGTTCCCTGCGAGGGGTAGCCCCCTCGCGCTCCCCGGCCGCGGGCGGGTCGGGGAAGAACTTCTGGATCGTCGTGAACACCACGCCGCCCGATTCGACCGCGAGCTTCGCCCGCAGGTCGGCGCGGCTCTCCGCCTGGACCGGCGGCAGCCCGAGCAGGTCGGCGCAGCGCGAGAAGGTGGTGAACAGTTGGTCGTCGAGATCGTTGCGGTCCGTCAACACGACGACGGTGGGATTCTCCATCGCCAGGTCACGCATGATGCAACCGGCGTAGAACGCCATCGTCAGGCTCTTGCCCGACCCCTGGGTGTGCCAGACCACGCCGATCCGCCGGTCGCCGCGGGCGCCGGCCGGCTGGCGGCGCGACTCGTAGCGGCCGGCCGGGTCGCGGTCGGCCACCGCCTGCTGCAACGCTGCCGCGCGCAGCGTCTCGGCGACGGCGGTCTGCACCGCGTGGAACTGGTGGTACCCGGCAATCTTCTTGACCAGGGCGCCGCTGCCGTCGTCCTCGAACACGATGAAGTCGCGGACGAGCGCCAGCAGCCGGCGCCGGTTGAAGACGCCTTCGAGCAGCACCTGGAGCTGCGGCAGGCTCGGGTCGGCCAGCGTCTCGCCCGCGATCGTGCGCCACGGCTTGAACCACTCCTGCCCGGCCGTCAGCGCACCGATGCGCGCTTCCAGTCCGTCCGATACGACGAGTGCGGCGTTGAACGTGAACAGCGACGGAATCTCCGCCTTGTAGGTCTGAAGCTGCTGGAAGGCCGACGAGATGGAGGCGTTCTCGTCGGCGGGGCTCTTCAGCTCGATGACGGCGAGCGGCAGGCCGTTGACGAACAGCACGATGTCCGGCCGCCGTTCATGCTTGTTCTCGACCACCGTGAACTGGTTGACGGCAAGCCAGTCGTTGCTCGCCGGTTCGCCGAAATCGAGCACGCGAACCTGTGCGCCGCGGACCCGGCCCTCCGCGTCGACGTGCTCCACCGTCACCCCGGCGACGAGCATCCGATGGAAGTCGCGGTTCCGGGCCTCCAGCGTCGCCCCGTCCGGCCGGGTCAGTCGGCGCAGGGCGTCTTCGAGCGCATCGTCGGGCAGGTTGGGATTGAGCCGGGCGAGGGCGGATCGCAACCGGGTTGTCAGCACCACCTCGCCGTAATCGGCGCGTTCCGCGGCCGGCGTGTCCGGCGCGATGTTCGGGCCGTGGAGGACCGCCCAGTCGAGAGACGCCAGCCAGTCGAGGGCGACGGCCTCTACGGTGGATTCGGATACGGACCCACCGCTCACGCCGCCAACTCCTCACGCGCTCCCTCTCGGTCCGACCACGGGACGGGCCGCACGTCGTAGCTGCGCATGGCGCCCAGCACACTCGCCGAGACCGGCCGATCGGAGTCGTTCAGAATCGCATAGGCGCGGGAGTCGGGAGCACGCACCTCCCGGGTGTCGATCCAGGAGAACGCCACCGACTGCGCGGTGTCACGACCAGGGCGATTGATGGTGCGCAGCACGCGCTCCGGCTGGTCTTTCGACTTCGGTATCACGAAGTCGAACCGGTGGTCATAGCCGCTCCTGCCGGTGAACTTCACGTTGGGCGTATATCGGATCTCGGCGAGATCCAGCCAAGCCACCACGTCCTCGTAGAACAAGCTGGCGATCGCCGAGGACGCCAGGTAGAAGAGATCGTTCACGGCGAGCATTGCCTGTACGAGATTGTGCTTGCGTAGCGCGAAGTTGTCGCTCGACGCCTGCACCTCGAGGGCGGTCTTGTTGATCTGCACGCCGAAGCCGTTGAGCGTCGTGTCGAGCAAGGCCCGCCGCCGGCCGCCGTCGATTCTGCAGCCGGACTGTTCCAGATCCTTGATGATGTAGCCGTCGTCCGTCAGCACGAAGCCCCTGTCGGCGCGCTTGGCGTAGATCTGGAGGCAGTCGTTGTGGCGATCCAGGTACGGTGTGGTGATTTCGATCCACTCATCGACCTGGCGCAGTGTCGTCTTGTCACGCAGCCAGACCCGGTACTGATCCAGCAACGCCTGCACTTCCTCCATCATGTGAACAACCCCGGTCGGATGTTCGGCGGCTCGCTGCACTACGCCGGTCCGTCGTCGCGGAGGACGCCTTCGACGTGCGGATTCAGCAGCCTCCACCGCTGGCCCGTGCGTTCGAGATCGCCCGCCAGCACGACCAGTGCACGGTCCTTGTGGGCCTGAACCGCCCGCTCGTAGTCCGCCTGCTCCAGAACCGCCACGACCGACTGCCGTTGCCCGTCGATGTCGGTCGCGAGGCGGATCGTCCCGTCGTCTTCGGCCTCCCCGCGCTTCAGGAGCCGCACGAAGCCGTGGAGACGCACTTCCGGTCGGGGCGCCCGCTCGCGGAGCGAGCGCGCAGCCTCGCGCAGGAGGGCCGCATCCGCGCGTCCGAAACGAGCGACGGCTCCCGTTGCCGCCACCGGCCGAGTCCGGGCCCACGAGACGCCCACGTCCAGCGTCGGGAACGGTTCGATGATCCGGACCAGGGCCTCGCACAGATTGGCGCTCACGCCGCTGGCCACCGTCTCCTCGAACGCGCAGTCATCACCGGCAGCCGCCCGTTCCGTCGCCTGACGCGCCGCGGCGACGGCCTCGACCAGTCGCCGCGTCATCCGGCGTTCGATCGGCGCGTTCCGATCATCCGGATCCGGGAACAACGCCGGCATCGGCGGCGGCACGATCGGCGTCAGCAACGTCACCACGAAGCTGCCCTGGTCCGTCTGCCCAAGCCGCATCTGCCTCAGCAGATCCGCCGCCTCCCGGTTCGCCCCCGCTCGGTACACCGGTTGCGGCTCCCGAAGCGAACACGCCGCCGACAGCACGAGATCGCGGGCGCCGCCGATGAGGTCCACGCCGTCGTTCAACGTCACGCTGCCGTCGTCGCTCTCCGCGGCGCGGACGCGGACCACGTCCCGGTCCGCCGTCGCCAACGAGCGATAGACGCTCAACTCGTCCTGCCCGGTGACACCGGCGAACGTGTCGATCAGCGTCGCGACGACGCTCGCGTAGTCGCCCAGGCGCTCCGTGCGCGGAACGATGATCTCCGGGCGCGACTCACCGACGTAGACGTCCGAGTGCTCGCGATACGGCTCGTGCCGCCGCCAACCGACCGCGCGGGCGTACGCCGACAGCGCCGCCGGCGAAACCGCCGACAGCGCACCCCGGTCGCAAATGCTGACTCGCATCAAGACGTCTCCGCTGCGCGGTCGCTCCATTGGTTAGAGGACACCGGAGCGCAGTCGCCGACTCACCCGTCCGCACCCGAGAAAGCTGCTCGCAGGTTTCGCTTCGCCAGCGCCCCGCCCTGAGATGCCAGCCTGCGTGGCCCGGGTGGGGGACAGGCGCTACAGGCCTGCAACTTGCCAACCCCCCTCCAAGCCCTACTCGGACATCTTCTTCCTGTATTTTCTGCGCATAAGCTCCTGTGCCGTTTGCTGGATCCCGGTTACGAACGAGAAATCCACATTGCCCGTCCACCAGTGGGCAATTCTGTCACGGTATTCCTTGAGTTGTACTGCCGTCAGGTTACCTGCGATGGTGTTCGCGTCGTCTTCGAACTTCGGTTGCCCCAGTATCCTCTTCGCATCCACGACAGCCTGCCAGAGCCTCAGGTACCACAGCCGGTAGTGCGCGTCGTCTCGAGTCTTATCGAGAAGAATAGCGTCGATCAGTTCCGCCACCTGGGGCGTCTTCAGCGACTCCCGGCGCAGTCCATCATAAATCGACCGGACTCCAGCAACTTTCCCCCGCAAGCCATCCGTATCCACAGGAGACGACACGCGCACACCGCCATAGCTGACGTTCATCGTCAGTTCGGCCGTATAGACTGCCCGTTCGTCGTCGCTGACAAAACACGAGCAACTGTATAGCTCATCCAAGTGGTGTGTGACGTTCTGTTCCACCTTTACGGCCGCCAGAACGGTGTTGACGGCATGTGAATCGCGGGAAAAGTCTGGCCATGCGCCGTTGATTGTCTTGAACGCTAGTAGCGCGCGCTTACCCTGCCGCCCCCCCCTCGATCAGTGCTTTTCCATCGCGCCATTCGTCTATGAGGAAACACTCGCCGTTGGCGAACTTCGTCGCCGGGATGGCTCTATACTCCTCCGTGACCAGGAAGATCGGTGGATTGGGTGATTTGCTTTGGCTCAGCGCCTTGCGGTGCACGCGATCTACACCGTCTCGCAACGAGACGTCGACCGCGTATTGTGGAAACACATCCTGCTGGAAGTACGCTGGCAAGTCCGATACCACTGCTGCCCTAAATGCTTCATCTTCGGCGATCATCAGCTGAGGGACTGGAGCTTCCGTGCTCATGTGACAGCCCGGGTATTCGAACACCGTCGTCCGGCAGTAGTGCGTGATCGTGCAGACCGTAGCAATTCCGCCCAAGGGTTCCGCCGCAAGCTTCGCAGCATGAGTCGTGGCGCCGCCTTCGCGCTTTGCCTCCAGACTTGCGAGCACGGATGTTCGCCGCTGCTGCGCGCGTCTTCTGCTCCTGCTCAACTCGCTTGTCCTCCCGATGTGATCTTACTACCGGCGGGAGCACGGCGGCAAATCGCCCGTCTGTGAGGGACGCTCCCTGTCGGTGACGGCCGCCGTGTCCACGGACGGTGGCCGCCAGCGCAACGAAGACTGGGTCGCGGGACCCGCCGATGAGGTCCACGCCGTCGTTCAACGTCACGCTGCCGTCGTCCCTCTCCGCGGCGCGTCTCGTCCGGGCCGGTGAGCGGCGTTGCCGTCATGCGATTTCTCCGACCAACTTCTCGGCGTCGCCCACCCGCATCTCTCCCGAGATCAGCTTCGGCAGCAATGCGTCGCGACAGTTGGCCAGTACGTAGCGCCCGTCTACGGCCGCCCTCGCTCGCCCAAGCAGCAACTGGGCGGTGCGCCCGAACACCACGCCGACCGCCTCGGGCGGCGAGGGTATCGAGAACCCCCATAGCGCCGAGGCCGACACACGCTGACGCCCACTCGTCCCAGTCATGTTCTGGATCGCGAACTCTCGGAATCGGGCGGTACGCGCCAAGAGGTACGCGAACTCGCTCGGGAGTGGCCGTCTGGGCTTCATGACGATGTACTCTGTCGACCCCCAACCGATTTCGTCGTCTCGCAAGAAGTCAACGTAGGCTGCCTTTCCGTTCTCGAGGCATGGCGTAATCCGCGCCACCAGCGTGTCTCCGTTAGCGAACCGCATCCCAGAGCCGAACGGCCGCCGGACGACCGAATCTGGCGCATGACCAAGTGTCGGCATGTTCGCCATGTCGAGATACGGCGCGACGTCGTCTTTTCGCAATGGCCTTGACGGGTTGACGTCCATCAGCTCCGGCAGCGGCACTAATGGCCAGCCCTCCGGTATGTAGCCCACCTCGGAGTTCACCAGACGGTTCGGGAACAGGTTGGCAGTCCCCTTCGGCAGCCTAGTGTCGCGGCCTTCCATTTTGGCCCGCACCGGATCGAATCGTCTCCATCGACGAACCAGGACCGGAACAGCACCCGCGCCATCGTCTCCAGCGTCACGTTCATGCGCCGGTTCAGCTCGATCTTGTCGTCCAGCGCGCCGAGGACGTGGGCGATGGCGCGTTGTTCGGCGACAGCGCCGGGAATGCGGACGGTTTCTTCGTGCAGGTGGTTGCGGTTCAGGCCAGGGACGGCGGCCTTGTCAGAGAAGCGGGAGAAATCGAGAGATCGGAGGAAATAGCTGATGAACCGGGGGTCGTTTCCCTTGAAGTCCTGGACGTACAACGCCGTGTTGAGAGGCCAGAAGTCGTTCGGAACAAAAAACACCTGCCCGAGCGTGCCATAGCGACCGGTGACGACCCCGGGACCGGGTGCCCTGCTTTCGGAATGATGGTCGGTAATCCCGGATGATGACACGACGGGTACAGGACCGCGGAGGCGATCACGCTTCGGCAGGTCGTATCCGCGTTTCAGGACGATGACGTCGCCGAGCCTGCTCTGAACCCATCCATCGGGACAAGACGGTCGCGTGGGGCGCGTCAGCGGCACGTGCTCGGCCGCGATCCGCGTCCGAAACGAGGCCGGCACATCGTCCCACACGAACAGGTCGACCCGGAACGGCAGGTCGCTCTCCTCGAACGCCTCGCGTAGATCGCCGATCCGCCCTCGGTGCGCCCGCGTGGCGAATACCACCAAGTCGAGATCGGATTGTGGCCTGGAGGTCCACTTCACGCGCGACCCGTACACCCAGGCGGTGGTGCCGGGTAGGTGGCGGTCAAGCAGATCGAGAACGGTCTTGCGTTCCGCGGCCGTGATGTCGAGCGCCTCGTCTACTCCCATGTTGCACCGCTCATGGTCTGATAGAGACCGATGGCGTCGTCGATGAAGTCCGGCACCAGCGCGAGGCAGGTTTGGGCCTTCTCGCCGTCGTAGTCGTGAGAGGTATCGATCCGCGCTTCAACATATCTGAACCACTGCGCGATCGGGGACGCGAGCAGGTCGTTTTCGCTGGCCAGCCGGAAAAGGGGCTTGGGGCTGTTGGGTGGCTCGCCGACGCCCAACTCCTCAGCGAGGTAGCGCTTGAGCACTTTCCACAGACAGTCGTAGCAGGTTTCGAAGCGCTGGATGACGGATTCGGCGATGCCCTCGCGGTCCAGATCGGAGAGGGCCGGGTTCTCATGCTGGTAGTTCGCGTTCTGCTCTTGCAGGCGCTTCAGGGACGAGCGAAACTTGCTGTAGTCGATCATGCCGGCTCAAAGGAGGCAGCGTCAGTTCGACGTCCGGCGCAGAACGAGCGCGTCGGCGACCGTGGTGTCGGGCGCTTCTGAACCGGCGGGAACATGGTCGGCCTCCCCGTGTTGTCCCACCCAGTCGTCGACGCCGGTGTTCAGCGCGATGCGCACGAGGGAGATCTGATCGGGGGAGAGGTCGTCGAAGCCCTCCTCGTACCCGTTGACGACAACCCGGAGGTCGCCGGGGTGGGTCTGGAGTACTACGATCAGCTCGCTGACGGTCATCGGTGCTCCTCGCGGGGACGGAAGGCCAGCATCTTCAGGTAACGCCCCGGCGTCAACACGTGGCCGGGCAGGTGCAGGTCCTTGTAGGCGTCGGCCCGGGCGCGCCAAGCGTCGTAGGCGCGGGCGATGCAGGCGACGTCGTCGCGGGTCAGCTCGCGGTGGGTGCGGTGCACCATGCGGCAAATGGAGGTCGTCCGGCTCCCCGAACGACTCGACCTGGTGGAACGCCACCTCCGGCGCCCGGATGCGGCGGAGGAGGAATCCCGTGTCGATTGGGCCGCGTGGCACGCGCTCCCGCCGCCTTTCCATGGGTCGCTCACCCATCAATCACACATCCATGGGGTGTTCGCTCGGTCACCGGTCTCGCTGGGGCCTTTCGACCAGTCGGCCGGCCAGGTACTTGTGAATGACGCTGGATAACAGCGTCTGGCAGGGAATGCCCTCTTCCCTCGCGAGCGTGTGGGCGAGTTCGAAGTCGCGTTCCGTCACACGGAGATTGACACGCCGGGTCTTGTTGAACGTGTTCCGGGCCGCCTGACGCGCCATTTCGAGCTCGTGCTCGACCTCGGCGACGGGGTGGAGCGCTCGCCGCTCGAACTGATCGAGGATCTCTCGCTCCTCGGGGCTCAACTTCTCGCTCACGTCCGATGTCTCCTGCGATAGTCGCGCGTCGCTCGGCGGCTCGGTATGATCGTCTTCGGAAAGCGGATGCCGTCCGCTTCGGTCACTCGTGGCCTCCGAACCCCAACGCCTTCAGGTTCTCGGCGATGGCCGCATCCAGCCGCGCCCCCTCGGCCTGCTGCGCGCGCAGCTCCCCGACCAGCCGCCGCATCTTCGCGTCGAACGGCTCCGCGTCGTCCGGCTGCGGCTCCGCGCCGACGTAGCGCCCCGGCGTCAACACGTGGCCGTGCCGGCGCACCTCGTCGAGCGCGGCGCTCTTGCAGAAGCCGGCGAGGTCTTCGTAGACGTCCGCATCGTCGCGCCAGGCGTGGTAGGCGCCGGCGATGCGGGCGACGTCGTCGTCGGTCAGCTCGCGGTGGGTGCGGTCGACCATCCGTCCGAGCTTGCGGGCGTCGATGAACAGCACCTCGCCGCGGCGCGGCCGGCGGCGGGCCAGGAACCAGAGACAGGCGGGAATCTGGGTCGAGTAGAAGAGCTGGCCCGGCAGGGCGACCATGCAGTCCACCAGGTCCGCCTCGATCAGGTTCTTCCGAATCCCGCCCTCGCCCGACTGGCTCGACGACATCGACCCGTTGGCGAGCACGAACCCGGCGACGCCGGCCGGCGCCAGGTGGTGCACCATGTGCTGCACCCAGGCGAAGTTGGCGTTGCCCTTCGGCGGGACGCCGTAGCGCCAGCGCTTGTCGTCGGCCAATCGCTCGCCGCCCCAGTCCGACACGTTGAACGGGGGGTTGGCGAGGATGAAGTCGGCCTTCAGGTCCGGGTGCCGGTCGTTGTGGAAGCTGTCGCCGTGGGCGATCTGGCCCGCGATGCCGCGGATCGCGAGGTTCATCTTCGCCAAGCGCCACGTCGTGTAGTTCGACTCCTGGCCGTAGATGCTGATGTCGGCCTTCGCCTTCCCGCCGTTCCCGTTGCCGCTGGCGTGGGCGCGGATGAACGCGACCGACTGCACGAACATGCCCGACGAGCCGCAGCAGGGGTCGTAGACCCGGCCCCGGTACGGCTCGAGCATCTCGACCAGCACCTTGACGACGCAGCGCGGGGTGTAGAACTCGCCGCCCTTCTTGCCCTCGGCGCTCGCGAACTGCGAGAGGAAGTACTCGTAGACCCGGCCGAGCACGTCGCGCGAGCGGGCGTCCTCGTCGCCCACCTGGATGTTGCTGATCAGGTCGATCAACTGCCCGAGCCGGCGCTTGTCCAGCGCGGGCCGGGCGTAGTCGCGTGGCAGCACGTCCTCGACCACGGGGTTGTCGCGCTCGATCGCGGCCATCGCCTGATCGACGGTCAGGCCGATGGTCGGCTGCCTCGCCTGAGCCTTCAGGTGCGTCCAACGGGCCTCTGGCGGCACCCAGAAGATGTTCTCGGCGGTGTACTCGTCGCGGTCCTCGGCGGCGTCCTCCCCGAACTCGGCGTGCACAGTGACATGGCGCTCCTCGAAGGCGTCGGAGATGTACTTCAGGAAGATCAGGCCGAGCACGACGTGCTTGTACTCGGCGGCGTCCATCGAGCCCCGCAGGGCGTCGGCCATCGCCCACAGCTCGGCTTCATGGCCGACGGTGGCCCCGTTCGGGGTCACCCCCGTCTCGCCTGCCCGCTTCCCCGCCCGCCGTCGCGCCATGTCGTGACCTCCCTCGCACGAACCCGGACACCGAAGCCGCCATCCGGTCTCGTCACCCGATAGCGTACAACCGGCCGGCGGTCTGCCTCAACGGCGTGGCCTCCTGGCGGCCGGTGGCTGCGGTACGCTGGCAGCGACGGCAGCCGGAGGTCCGAGGACTCCCGTCGACGATGCCCGTCGCCGGACGGGCAGGCTCCGGAAGCCCGTGGGTGCCGCCCGCGGCAGGGAGGTGCTTGACGCTCACGTCTTGACGCTCACGTCTTGCGCACAACGGCCCTTGAGGATCGCTTTCGGCCGGAAACTGATCGTCAACGGTGAGCGTGCGGCGGTTACGGGCCTCCCCGAACAGCTCGGTCGGGGCGGTCCTGGGACCGCCATGCGCTGGCCACCGGCGCACGGCCGGCCGCTGCTGCGTTTCCGGCTCCCACCCGTGATCCGAACCCAGGCACTCCACCGGTTCAGCCTACGCATCATCTTCCGTCCGTCAAGCTCTGCTTCACACTGCTCTTCACATCCGGTACACTGTTCTGGCTGAGTTACCCCTGGTCGGAGGACAGATCAACTTGATGCACGCGACCGGGAATCCCTTGAAGGGGCCCCCGCCGGCCGAGATTCCCTTGGACGCAGCACCGTTGGTGCGCGTCATCGCGCAGGTGCGCTATCCGTTGGTCGCGTCTGTGGAGAACCGCGGCTTCATCGGTCCCTTTCAGGAGGCGATCCGCAACGACTATCCGACGCTGAGGCCGGAGGAGAGCCGCAGCGTTGTGCTCGGACCGGAGGGCCCACTCAGCACGCGGTTCGACGTGTCGTGGCGGTTCAGTGACGAGCGCGGGACCTGGCGGGTGACGCTCGCGCCGGATTTCCTCGCGATCGAGACGTGGCGGTACACGAGCCGCGACGACTTCCTCGACCGTTTCCGCCGAGTACTGACCGAGCTCCACGAGCACGTCAACCCACGAACCGTCGATCGCCTCGGCGTTCGGTACATCGACAGGATCCTCGGCGAGGACCTCCGTGCCTTGCCGCAGCTCGTGCGGCCAGAGGTGGCTGGAATCCTGGCGACGCCGCTGGCCGAGGACGCGGACGAACTGGTTTCCCAGACCCTGTTCCGGCTGCCCGGGAGCAATGGCCAACTCAGGGCGCGGTGGGGACGCGTGCCCGCGCGCAGTACGGTTGACCCGGCCGCGGTCGATCCCGTCGACGAGCCGAGCTGGATTCTCGACATCGATGCCTTCCGGCAGGAATCCAGCGCATTCGACGTGGAGTTGATCGGCTCACGCGCGAGGACGCTCGCCGAACGCATCTACAGCTTCTTCCGTTGGGTCGTCACCGACGAATTCCATCGCCGCTACGGAGGAGTGTCGTGAACCTGCAGTACTCGTCCAGGGCCTCCCGCGCCCCGCGGCGCGGGGCGGACACGAGCGCATCCACTGGATACGGGCTTCGCGGGTCGCTGACCCCCATCGCGGTCATCATCGCGGCTTGGCAACCGCTGGCCGACGGCACTTCGTCCACCGCTTCGATGGGCGTGTGGCCGGAACCGTTCGCGTGGGACGGCCAACGGACAGCGGGTCGTGACTCCTGGACTGCGCCTGCGGAGACGGACCGAATCACGGCGACTGCGTCGGATGTCACGAGCCGCGCGGTCTCGGAGTTGCGCCGCATTTCCGGATTGACGTGGGAGCAGCTCGGGCAACTCTTCGGGGTATCGCGGCGCAGCGTGCATTTCTGGGCCAGCGGCAGAGCGATGAATGCAGCGAACGAGCAGCACCTCCTCAAGGTGCTCGACATCGTGCGGCAAGCCGACCGGGGAGACGCCAGGAGCAACCGCGCCGCGCTGCTCACGGCGTCCGCGGGGCACGCACCTTTCGACCTCTTGATGTCGCGGGCGTTCGAGGAGGCGAGTGCGCGGCTCGGTCGCCGACAGCGGGGTCGGCGTGTCGAGCTGGGCGAGCTCGATGCGCAGGCCCAGGCCGAGCGCACACCGCCCTCGCCCGAGAACCTGATCGACGCGATGAACGACCAGGTCCATCGGGATGCTGGAAGCAGTCGCGCCGCCGGCGCCACGAGGAACATGCGGCGTGAATCGAGAGGATGAGGCTCATCCACCCGCCGTCGCTCGCATCGACGAGGCGCACCGGGTTCGCGTCGACGAGGCGCTCGGGTCGTGGCGGCAGGGCGACTGTGTGCTTGGCGACCAGGCGTTCCTGTTCCGGTTGGACCCCCGCGCTCCGATATCGGAGGCGGCCGCGGTCGCGGCCGTGGACGGCGCAGACGCCGCGGAGACCCAGGTGCACGGATTTGCCGTCGTGACGCAGACGTGCGATATCGTCCGGGCCTGCGAAAGCCGGCCATTCGTCCATGTCTGCCCGCTGGTGGCGGTCGACGCCGACCGGCTCGCGGAGATCCGACGTGGGCGCAGACCCAACTACGCGTTCCTTCCCGGAACTGCGCCCCAGGGTCTCGTTGCCGACCTCGATCGCGTGATGACCGTGGAGAAAGCGGTCGTGGCCGACTGGAGCCGCGTCGCCGGCACCCATGACGACGGGGAGGCCCGGACTCTCCGGCTCGCACTGACCCGCAACCGAAGCCGCGTGGCGTTTCCCGATGACTTTGTGCAGTTGGCGTCGGGCCTGATGCGCCGGATGTCGAGAAAGCACGATGCGCAGAGCGACGAGGGGCGCGCGCTTCGCGCGTTGCGCGAGATTCGAGTGCGGGCCGAGCCCTCCTGGCGGGATGCTGAAGTGGCTCTGCTGTTCCTGTTCGTTCGCGACGATGCCGCGCCGACGTTTGCCGGGCAGACCTGGGACAACTACCTGGACCTGTGGCTGCAACGTGTCCCGCCCGAGGGCCGCTTCACACGCGTCGACGGGGTGGTTCAGACGCTCGATGACCTGACCGGTCGCGAGTACGTCGAGAGCGACCCGCTCGACCTCGATCACCTGTCGCTCGGTTCGGGACGCGAGCCGGGCGTCCGAGCGGTCCGATTCCTCGCATGATGGGAGCCGCCGGACCGACCACACGAAGTCGAACGAAACCGGCCACGCCGCCGGCGGGTCGCGGTCGGCGTCGCCCGTGGCGCATGGTCCCCTCGTCAGCGCCCGGAGGCGGTCACCGCGTCGTGCAGCCGGGCGAGGTCGGGTGCGCAGGGCACAGCCTGCTGTCCGCTCGGCGCCGAGCGGATCAAGGCCCTCATGCAAGAGATGTCCTCCGCATACTCGGCGAGCCGCCGGCGGTGGCTGGCGCGGGTCTTGGTGCACACGAGGGTGAACGGTCTGCCGCGTCGCTCGGTCACGTGCTCGATGTCGAGCCCGCGGCGGTCGATGGTCTGGTGCAGATGGGCGCGCAGGTCCTTGCGCAGCGGAAACCTCGCGATCCGGGTGGCGGGATCCTTGCAGAAGTCCCGAAGTCTCCGGCAGTGCTCGCATCGGCACCCTGTGTCGGCGTCGATGGTCCAGTCACGCGGCTCCTCCGGAGGTCTCGCGCTGCGCGCCAGGAGGAAGTCCGCCGCGTGGCGCCACAATAGCGCGAAGGCGCCGGTGCCGGCCGCGCCCTCGTCGCCGTGAAGCCTGGCGAGGACCGCGGGAAGCGTCCGGTCGGGCGTGACGACCTCCGGCCGGCCGGCGACGGCCTCGGCCGCCGCTGCGGCCTCGGCCGTCGACCCCCGGCGCCAGGCGAGGGTGAAGAGATCGTCAACGGCCTCCACCCCGAACCGTTCGGGCGCCTGGATCATCGGCTCGAAGGAATCCCGCCGCGACCCTGGCGGCAGCGCCGCAGGCAACGTCCGCAGAATGGCGCGAACGGCAGCCTCCAGTACACGGTTCCATGGCCCCGCGCGAGGACTCGTCGCGCGTCTCGTCGAGGCACCGGACGAGCGCCAGCGTGGCCGTCGGCCGACGCCGAAGATGCGCCGCCGCGAGTTCGGTCAGGAATCGGCGGGCGGCGGACGGTCCGAGCATGTCCACGACGAGCGCCAACGGTTCGTTCTCGCTGCCGTCGTAGCGCTTCAGAACCACCTTCCTCAGAAAGCGCGCGGCCCGATTCTCGTCTCCGGTCGCGTGCAGCAGGCGCAGCATCAGGGCGCGAGCCTGCGCGTCCTCGTCGTGGGGGCCGGTGGGCCAGATGTCGATCAGCCGGCTCAGCAGTTCCCGGACGCGTCCGCCCCCTGTGTCGGGAAGCCGGTCGAGCTCGTCGGCGACCCAGGCGACGGCCCCCGCGATGTCGCTCCGCCCCACAATCTCCAGCACCTTCGATCGGGGCCACAGGACGAGGGCGGCGCGGCGATAGGTGCGCTCGACGCTCACGCCCTCGTTGCCCGACGCGTACACCCGCTGCTCGTCCGGCGTCGCATCGTCGAGGGCGCCGCGCGGGAGCAGCTCCCCCGGAAGCAGCTCGACCTCGCCCAATGGCGGCCGTCGGCCGTCGGGGCGCGCCCAGCCGTCCAGCCATTCGCGGCTGTCGACGACGTCGCCCATCTCCCACGTATCGTCGTCCTCGCCGTCGTCCCAGCCCCAGTCCCCGCCGTCGTAGTCTGCGCCGCCGTACTGCTCGATGTGAACGACGGCCGCGAGCGCCTCGCACTCGACTCGTTCCGCGGCCTGGGTGAGAACGCGCGCGACCGCCGCGTCGGTGTTCTTCAGCCCGTCGAAGGACAGCCCGGCCTCGCTGTACTCGTGATCGAGCAGCCAGACCAGCTTGTCGGTCCCGCCCCGGGCCCTCCACTCGGTCAGCCGCTCCGCAAGATGATCGACCTGTGCCGTATAGTCCGGGGCTTCCTGGGGCGACTCGTCGTCACCGGGGCGAAGACAAAGGTTGAACACGAGCGACAGGCGGTGGCCTTCGGTCACCGGCCTGACTTCGTGGGTACAGTCGGCATAGAACGCCGCGAAGGTCAGCTCCGACGGTTCGTCGGCGGTCATGTCGAGGGTGCGCTCGCGGTCCCGGTGGCGGACGACGAGCTCGCCGCCGGCGCCGGCCGCGGGCAGCGAGACGGACAGGGTGGCAATCATCCCGTCGGCCTTCTCGGTGTCGCGGTGGGACGCGAAGAAGCCGCCCGGTTCGTAGATCAGCAGGCGGTGGAGTCGAGCGTCGACCCGGTCGGGGGCGCAGCCGAGGCCGACCGCCGCTGTCTCGAGGATGCCCGCGAACGTCTCCGGCCACGCGGCGCCCGCCAGGCGCACGCGCTCGGGCCCGATCTGCCAGCAGTTGCGAATGGACCTGTCGACGACCGTCTCGGTTCCCTTGCCGTAGGGCGCAGGCTCCGCCGCCCCTGTCAGCGCTCGAATCTGGGTTTCGGGAACCGGGAACGACAATGCGCCCGCCCCCTGCACCCGCAGCCGCGGCATGGCGGCCAACAGCCGGCCGTGGACGCAGAAGTCGCCCGGTCGGTCGATGGACCGCAGGAGCTTCTCGATGGCGTCCGCTACGCGGGTCTGAGCCTCGGCGGCTTCGCCGAGCGTCCCATCCATGCCCGAAGGAGCCGCTGTCGTTCTCATCTCGATGACCTGGGTGAGTCGGGGCTCGCCGACGGTGAACTCGAACGCGCCGCTCTCCGCCCCGGTCCGAGACGTTGAACGGGGGGGTGGCGAGCCGACCGTGGCCCCGTTCGGGGTCCCCCCCTCCTCGCCTGCCCGTTTCCCCGCCCGCCGTCGCGCCATGTTGTGATCTCCGTCGCGCGAACCCGGGCAGGGAGCCGCCATCCGGTCCCGTCACCCGTTAGCGTACAACCGGCCGGTGGTCTGCCTCAACGGCGTGGCCCTTCTGGCGGCCCGCGGCTGCGGTGCGTCGGCAGCGACGGCAACCGGAGGTCCGAGGACTCCCGTCGACGATGCCCGTCGCCGGATCGGCATGCTCCGCGAGCTCGTGGGTGCCGCCCGAGGCCGGGAGGTCGTTGACGCTCATGTATTGCGCACAACGGTCCTTGACGCTCGCTTTTGGCCGGAAAGTGATCGTCAACGATGAGCGTGCGGCGGTTGCGGGTCTCCCGAACAGCTCGGTCGGGGCGGCGGGTACACTGTCGCAAGGAGGTCAGGCGTGGTCAGGATGGTGTGCTGGAACATCAACCGCAGCCCCGATGCGTTCACGGCACTCAGCGAGATGGACGACGTGGACGTCGCCTTGCTGCAGGAAGTGGGCAAGGGGGCGGCCGGGCGCATCGCGGACACCACCGGTGAAGGAGTGCCGTGGAACTGGAACCGGTCGAGCATCTGGCCCGCCTGTTCACGCCCGTTCCTCTCGAACGTGAGGGCATGCCGCTGGACGCGATCGCGGTCAGCGATTCGCGCATGCTCGCCGCCGCGCGCGTCACGCCGCTGCGTGGCGGGAGACCGGCCCTCGAGTCGTTCCTCGTGTTCTCGATGCACGCACGCTGGCGGCCGTGCTCGAGATTGCCGGGAGATGGAGCGCCTTGCGCATCGTGAGGCCGGTGCAACCGCCGGCGGCGGGCAGGCTGTTGCGACGGCGGCGCGGGTCGACTAACCTGCGCGTGATGAAGGCGCTGCCCTGGCGGTTTGCCGTCGCCATCGGCGCGGTGGCGGCAATCGGCGTGCTCGCCGCCGCGGTGCTGCCGGGCACCGCGCAACGCGACGGGCCGGGGCCGCGGGTCGACGCGCTCTTCGCGCCGTGGACCGGACCGCGCACCCCGGGCTGCGCGGTGTCGGTCATGCGGGGCGGCGAGCTGGTGTTCGCCAAGGGGTACGGCGCCGCCAACCTCGAGTACGACGTCCCGATCACGCCGTCGACGGTGTTTCACGTCGCCTCGGTGTCGAAGCAGTTCACCGCGTTGGCGGTCGCGCTGCTGGTGGCCGACGGCGAAGTGTCCTGGGACGACGACATCCGGCGCTACGTCCCCGAGCTGCCCGACTTCGGCAGGCCGATCACGCTGCGGCATCTCGCCCACCACACGAGCGGCATCCGCGACCAGTGGGCCATGCTGCAGATGGCCGGCTGGCGCTGGGGCGGTGACGTCATCCGCCAGTCGGACGTGCTCGATCTGCTGTCGCGCCAGACCGCTCTCAACTTCGCCCCCGGCAGCGACCACGTCTACAGCAACTCGGGCTACACGCTGCTGGCGGTCGTCGTCGAACGGGTGTCGGGACAGACGCTGCGCGCGTTCACGAGGGCGCGGCTGTTCCGGCCGCTCGGGATGACGCGCACCGTGTTCCGCGACGATCACACCATGCTGGTCCGGGACCGCGCGTACGCCTACACGCGCGCCGGTTCCGGCCGCTACCGGCTCAGCATCCCCGACTTCGCCATCGTCGGCGCCACCAGCCTGTTCACGACGGTCGAGGACCTGGCCCGGTGGAACGGCAACTTCAGCAACGGGGAGATCGGCGGTCCCGACGTGCTCCGGCAGCTTCAGGCGCGCGGCGCGCTGGACGACGGCGCGCGCCTCTCGTACGCGTTCGGGCTGGCGCACGGGGTCCACCGCGGCCGGCGCACCATCGGTCACGGCGGCACGGACGCCGCCTACCGCAGCGAGTTCCTCCGCTTTCTCGACGAGGACCTCGCGGTCGCGGTGCTCTGCAACACCGACCGCGCCGCCCCGGCGCGTCTGGCGCGCGACGTCGCCGACGTGTTCCTGCCGCGGCCGCCCGGCGTGGCCGCCCCGGTGCGGGAAGCGAGCCGGCCGTCTGCTCCGCGGCGTCCCCGCGCGCCGGCGGCCGGACGCGGCGAGACCGGCGGCGGGACGGCCGATCCGGCCAGCCTGGCCGGCTACTACCGCCGTCCGGGGAACGACGTGCCGCTGAGGGTCATCGCCCGCGGTGACGATCTCGTCCTGCTGGGGGCCGGCGCGGAGCAGTCGTTGCACCCGGCGGGCGGGGGCCGGTTCCGTCTCGGCGGGACGACCGAGGTGACGTTCACCCCCGGCGGCGGCGGCCAGCCGCCGACACTCCGCGTCGGTGATCCGCCCCGCCCCGTCTACAGCCGTGCGCTGCCCGCCCGCCCGTCGGCGGAGGCGCTCGCAGCCTACGCCGGGTCGTACTACAGCGATGACCTCGCCGTGGGGTACACCTTCCGGGTGGAGGCCGGCCGGCTCGTCCTGTGGAACCGCAAGCTGGGCCGCATTCCGCTCGCGCCGACGTTCGCCGACGGCTTCTACGCCGTGGGCTGGTACTTCACGTTCCGCCGCGACGACGCGGGCGCGGTCTCGGGGTTCACGGTGAGCACCTCGCGCGCCTGGAACATCGCCTTCCGGAAACGCGGCTAGAGCAGGGTCACGGCCGGTCGGAGAAGAGGCGCTGGCGGACGGCTTCCCAGGGCACCGAACGCTCCTCGGGCGCGATGTCCTCGAGCACCGCCAGGCGGTCGCGAATCAGGTCGCGCTGCCAGTCGGGGACCGGAATGTCCCCCGGCGCTACACTTGCAACCTCGCACGGGTTCGGGCGCCCGAGCCCACGCCCTGCACAGCGATCGACAGTCTTCGCGCCAACTCAGGAGTAATCCGATGAAGACCGCCCACATCCTGCTTCGGCCACCGTCCCGTATCGCCGCCGGCGTAGCGGCGCTCGCGCTCTTGCTGCTTCCGGCGCCGTCGCTTCACGCGCAGCAATCGCCGGCGGATGACCCCGGGGTTGCGGACGCCCTTCATCTGCTGGACACCTGGATGGACGCGGCCCAGGCCTACGGGGGCATCCCGGGCGCCTCCCTCTCGGTCGTGCACGACCAGGAGCTCGTGTGGGCGAAGGGCTACGGGTATGCGCACGTCGAGCGGGAGGAGCCCGCGACGGCGTCGACGATGTACTCCATCTGCTCCATCTCGAAGCTCTTCACCGCGGTCGGCGTGCTGCAGCTGCGCGACCAGGGCAAGGTCGCTCTCGACGACCCGGTGGCGAAGCACCTCGACTGGTTCGAGATCCAGGACGACCAGCCCGAGGCGGGTCCGGTCACCGTGGAGGGGCTGCTCACCCACACCTCGGGCCTCCCGCGCGAAGCGAAGGCGGCGTACTGGACCGGCCCCGACTATCCCTTCCCGACCCACGAGGAGATCGTCGCGAGGCTGCCCACGCAGTCGATGCTGTATCCCCCGCGCACCTACTACCAGTACTCGAACCTGGGGCTCACCTTGGCCGGCGAGATCGTGGCGGCGGCGTCGGAGCAGTCCTACGGCGACTACATCCGCGCGAACATCCTCGACCAGTTGGGGATGACGAGCACCTTCACCGACCACGAAGACCGCTTCCGCGGCAACCGGCTGGCGAGCCCGTACGCCGCGCGGGAGCGCGACGGCGAGCGCAAGCTCGTCCCCGACTACCAGGTGCGCGGCATCAGCCCCGCCGCCGGGTTCATCTCGACGGTGGAGGACCTGGCGCGCTTCGCGTCGTGGCAGTTCCGCGTGCTCGACGGCGACGATGCGCTGCTCGACCGCAACACGCTGCGCGAGATGCACCGGGTGCACTGGCTCGAGCCCGACGGCGAGACCACCTACGGGCTCGGCTTCTCGGTGTGGAAGTCGGACGGGGACACCTTCGTGGGCCACGGCGGCTCCTGCCCCGGGTACCGCAGCCATCTCCTGCTCCGACCGCAGGACGAGGTCGCCACCGCGTTCATGACCAACGGCCAGGGCGTGAACTCCCGCCGGTTCGCGCAGACCGCCTACGACATCGTCGCGCCCGCCCTGCGCAGGGCGGCCGGGAAGGCGGACGGCGATGCTGCCGCCGGTGCGTCCCCCGCCGCCGCCGAGGTCGGCGCCGCGGCGGCTCGGGAGACCCTCGAGCGCTTCACCGGCACGTACCAGCGGCCTCTCGGGAGAGAGAGCGCGGTGCTCGTGCGGTGAAGGCGACCTGCACGTGCTGTCGCTTCCCACGGACAACCCGCTCAACGCCCTGACCCGGCTCCGCCACATCGAGGACGGCACGTTCCGGCGGGTGCGCGACAACGGCGATCTGGGCGAGGAGTTCGTCTTCGAGGAGATGCCCGACGGCCGGACGCTGATGTGGCGCAACGAGAACTACAGCATCCGCGCGGCGGAGTGAGATGCAGGAGCGCTTGCGGCCGCTTGGATGAGGTGTCGGTCCTTGCCCGTGGCGGGCTCAGTCCAGGGCAGGAATCGCGGCCTGCATGAGCACTTCGCCAACCATCTCCGAGCGGGACCGGTACGACGGCTATCTGACGGTGAACGTGCCCGTCACGCTCCTGCCGCCGTCCGCGCGCCGGCGCTGGACCGAGGGGACGTCGCCCACGAAGAACCCGAACGCGCCGGTCCGGATCGGGGTGAAGCTGAACTGGGCCGTCCCGCCCACGTCGAACTCGATGGCGCGGAACGCCATCGCCTGCAGGTGCACCTCGATGCCGTTGATGGTGACGAGGCGCAGGTGCGAGTTGCGCAGCAGCTCGTCGACCTCGAGCCGCCACGGCTCGGCGCCGTCGCTGGTGACGTTCAGGCGGTAGTACTCGCCCGTGACCAGCTCGATCTCGGCGGTCGACAGCAGCGGGCCGTCCGGGCCCGTCGCGATCTCCAGGTGGATGTCGAGCGGCGGCCCGGCGGCGAGATTGCCGCCCACCTGTGCCTGGGCGGCGGTAGCGGCGAGCGCCAGCACCACGCCGCAGGTCGCGACGACGATGGTCCTCAACAACATGCCGACGGTTATACCCGAATGTCGCCCGGCGGGCCAGCGGTTTTCGGCGTCAGAGGGGGCGCGTGAGCTCCGTCGAGGAGAGCGGATCTGCATTTGAGCGGATTGCTGACTGTCGGCAACGCCCACCCGACGTGTCGCCCGACGCGGCCCATACGGGCGGAAGCAGTACACCTTGCGGGACTGGGAAGCAGTACGGGCGGCGGACGGACGGCCTCGACAGGCTGCAACCCGCCAAGTCACCCACGCAGCGGTCGGAGGCGAAATGCCGAGAATCGACGGAATCAACCCCTTGCTCGTCTACGATGACATCCAGGCCGCGCACGACTTCCTCGTCAGCGCGTTCGGGTTCACCTCGGGCGGCGTCGAACGGGGAGACGACCAGCGCGTTGTTCACGCCCAGGTGCGCGCCGGCGATACGACCGTCTGGCAACTCGCCCGCCTCGAGGGGCCCGCCCGAGAACGGCCGGTTCGGGCCGTCGGCGAAGCGTTGCTTCACGGCCGCGGTGAGGACGGGTACTTCGTCCCAGCTCACCCGGGCCGGGGTGGAGGCCGGCGATTCGTGGGTGTTCGAGGCCGCGCCGCGGTAGTCGGCACGGACTCCTGGAAGGGTTGGGCAATGGGAACCGCAGGCGACGATTTCAGGGCTGCCATCACCGGGCTCCCCATGTGGGCGAGGGTCAGGGCACGCCGGCCCCGCCGGTGATCGCGTTCGAGCAGGACGGGACGTTCGTTCGCGTCTGGGGCGGTTCCGCCGACGGCTTCGACTGGCCCGCCAACGAGCACGGCATCCACGTCGACCCCGACGGCAACGTGTGGTAGGCGGCAACAGCGCCGCGCCCGAATCGGCGACATGCTGCTGCAGTTCACGGCGGAGGGCGAGCTGCTGCTGCAGATCGGCGGACGCGCCCGGAGCAGCGGCAACGACGACCCCGTGAACCCGATGCGGCCGGCCGAGTCGTTCGTGCACGGGGGCGAGGTGTCCCATCTCGCCACCGACAGCGACGGCAACCTCTACACGGCCGAGGCCCAGCGCGGTCGCCGCGCGCAGAAGCTCACGTACACGGGCACGGCGGCTCAATGAAGATAGAGTCCTGGGCGGCGCGGGGCGCGGCGGCGGGCAGCGCCGCCGTCGTCCTCGCTCCCCTCGGCTATCGCATCGGCGCGCGCTGGGGCTGGCCTTCCTGCTGCTGGCCGGCGGCTTCCTCGTGGCCGCCGTGAGCGGACTCCTCCTCGCGTTGCGGATGGTGCGGCGGACGGGGCTGCGCGACCGCGAGGCCGGCGCCGCCCTCGCCGCCGCCGTCGTCGTGGGCGCCTTTCCGGTGGCGGCGCTGTTCTCGGGCGGGGGCGCGCCGCCCATCCACGACATCACCACCGACACCGGGGAACCGCCGGCGTTCGTCGCCGCGGTGGCCCTGAACACGCCGGGGCGCACCGACTACGACCCGGCCGTCGCCGAGCAGCAGCGGGCCGCCTATCCCGACCTGGGCCCGGCGATGCTGCCGGCGGCGCCGCCCGACGCCTTCGACCGGGCCCTCGGGGTGGTGCAGCAGATGGGCTGGGAGCTTCTCGCCGCCGATGCCGGCGCCCTCCGCATCGAGGCGACGGACCGCTCGTTCTGGTTCGGGTTCGACGACGACGTCGTCGTCCGCGTCGCCGCCGACGGCGGGACCGGCAGCCGCATCGATGTCCGCTCGCTGTCCCGCGTGGGGGGCGGCGACCTCGGCGTAAACGCCCGCCGCGTGCGCGAGTTCGTGGCGGCCCTCAACGAGCCGCAGTGAAACGACCGGGCGGCGCCTCGCCATGCGGCGCCGGCCTCGGCCTCGCGGGTCCCGGGCAATCCACGCGTCAATCCCCGCGGCCCGGGCGAGTAGTTCGTGCGCGAGGTGCGTGTGCCTCGCGACCGCCCTATCGCGACAGACGCACGGCCATGCGCGGCCCGAGCGTCTCCGCACAATCAGGCGGCGTCCGCCCATCGCAGCCGCACCTTCAGGTTGTTCAAGCGGTTCCACGGAAGGTGCCCGGCGTGGTGGAGGCTGCCGACGACGATCCCGGGCGCGACTCCCTGTTCGTCGGCGAACCGCAGTACGGATGCGCGGTCGTACGAGCCGCCGTCAACGAAGCGTCGCCAGGCTGGGCGCGGCAAGAGGAAGTCGGCCGCCCAGTCGTTCGCTTCGGTTTCCTGGGCGTTGCCGTCGCCGTCGGCTCCGTCAACGAACACGTTCCTCTTGCCGTGCAGCAGGATGTGTGCAGCCTCGTGGAACAGGCTGAACCACAAGTGGTCGTCCGTCTTGTGGCGTGCGCTCAGCGCGATGGCTGGGCGGCGGGCGGAGGGCCACCAGGCCGCGCCACTCAAGCGGGTCCGCGGCAGGGGCTCGACCAGCGACAGGGCGACGCCCGCCCCGTTGCAGAGCCGTCGCGCTTCTTCGAGCGATTCCGGCACGGGTGCGCGAGTCAATCGACGCATCAGGCGAAGCGCCTCCTTGAACGTGGATTGGCGGTAGTCGGCGCACGGCTGACCGGCGGCGTCAATCTCTGCGAGTCGAAGCCAGGCGGCCAGAGAGAAGCTGTCACTGTCGAAGCTGGGAGAGTGCCGATAGGCGACGTTCGCGGCCCCGTACTCGACGTGCCAGGCGTCCACGGACGCCACGCCGAAGAAGGTCAGCAACGCCGATGCCATGTCCCCGCCAGCCGCGGGCTTGATGCCCCGCTTCGCCAGCTCACGGAGCGGGAAGGACCTCGACCACGCTCGGGCCGCGACCGTTTCTTCGGCGGCGGCCGCCCGCGTTTGTTGCAGTCGGTAGTCCGTCTCGATGCCGAGCCAGATCCCGGCGTCCACGCCAAGCACCTTCTCGAGCTGAAGGGCGGTCCGGGGCTCGATCGGCGCCTTGCCGGCGACGATCTCGCTGATGAGCTTCGCCGAGCGGCCGCACCGTCGCGCGAGCTCGGCGGGCGTCATGCCCTGCGCGTCCAGGCGCTCCTTCAGCACGTGACCAGGCGGAACCGCGTAGTCCGGCTCGTACCGGTTGGTGGCCGCCGGCATGTCCTGCCCCCTCTCTCTAGTGGTAGTCGGTCACCTCGATGACGGTGAGCTTGCGGATCTTGAAGAAGATGTCCAAGGCGATTCATTTTGTTACGCAAATGGTAACCAAATGCCCAGACTCGGTCAAGTGTCTCGCCTCCGACTAGAATCTGCGGCAGAACTGGGCCAACGGAGCCACGACCCGGGAAGACCGGTGAGAGCACCCCGGAACGAAGTGGGCGGGGGACGATTCGACGGTCCGTCGAGAACGAACGGATCCTGGAAGCGCTCGGCCGGAACAGAGGAGCATGAAGCCATGAAGCGGGTCGCCATCTTCGTTGCCGCCGCCGTCCAGTTCGCTACCTCTCCGCTCGCGGCCGCCCAGGAGCTGGCCGCGGGAGGCGGCGTGCCGCAGTTCGCGCCCGTCACCTGGGAGCGCCTCGTCAACGCCGCCGACGAGCCGCACAACTGGCTGATGTACAGCGGCACCCTCGACGCCAAGCGCTTCAGCCGGCTCGACCGGATCGACCGGACCAACGTCGCCGACCTTGAGCTGAAGTGGGCCTACAGCATCCGCCAGCTCGACCGCACCGAGACGACCCCGCTCGTCGTCGACGGGGTGATGTTCATCACCGAGTCGCCCAGCAACCTGACCGCGGTCGACGCGACGAGCGGGCGTCCCTACTGGCGCTACGAGCACCCCCTGCCCGACGACCTCCGCATCTGCTGCGGGCGCAACAACCGCGGCGTCGCCATCCTCGGCGACGTGCTCTACATGAGCACCCTCGACGCCCACCTCGTCGCCATCGACGCGCGCAGCGGCAACGTCGTCTGGGACGCCGAGGTGGCCGACTACCGGGGCGGCTACAGCAAGACGGCGGCGCCGCTCATCGTGAAGGACCGGGTGGTGACGGGCATCGCCGGCGGCGAGTTCGGCATCCGCGGGTTCCTCGACGCCTACGACGCCGACAGCGGCGACCGCGCGTGGCGCACCTACACCATTCCGGGACCCGACCATCCCGACAACCGGACGTGGCTGGGCGACTCGTGGCGCACCGGCGGGTCGCCGACCTGGATCACCGGCTCGTACGACCCCGAGCTGAACCTCGTCTACTGGGGCACCGGCAACCCCGGCCCCGACTACGGCAGCGAGGTGCGGCTGGGCGACAACCTCTACGCCGACTCGGTGCTCGCCCTCGACGGCGACACCGGCGAGATGTCGTGGTACTTCCAGTTCACCCCCCACGACGTCCACGACTGGGACGCCATCCAGATTCCCGTGCTCGCCGACATCGAGCTCGACGGCGAGCCGCGCCAGACCATGCTCTGGGCCAACCGCAACGGCTTCTACTACACCCTCGACCGCGAGACCGGCGAGTTCCTGGTCGGCAAGCCGTTCGCCCTGCAGACCTGGGCGGAGGGGCTCGACGAGAGCGGCCGCCCCATCCGGCGGCCCGGCATGTTCCCCTCGGCCGACGGCACGGTGGTGGCCCCGACGGCCGGTGGCGCCACCAACTGGTGGTCGCCCTCCTACAGCCCGCGCACCGGGCTCCTCTACGTCAACTCGTTCGACGGCGAGGGCGAGTTCTTCCTGCGCGACGAGGACTACGTGGAGGGCGAGCGCTACACCGCCGGCGGGGTGCAGGCGCCGCTGCCGATGGACAACTACCGCAGCGCCATCCGCGCCATCGAGCCGGCCAGCGGCGACATCCGCTGGGAGTTCGAGATGAAGCCGCGCGCCCGCTCGGGCGTCCTGACCACCGCCGGCGACATCGTCTTCAGCGCCACCGTCGACGGCTACTTCTTCGCCCTCGACGCCGAGACCGGCGAAGAGCTCTGGCACATCCCCTCGGCGGGCCGGTGAACGCCAACCCGATGACCTACGCTGTGGACGGCGCGCAGTACGTCACCATGGCGGTGGGCAACACCGTCTACACGTTCGGCCTGGGTGAGTAGGTGCCGCGACGAATGCGGGGCGTCGGAGATTCGGCTATCCGTGCGGCTCTTCGGGCCAGACTGCGCAAGGAGCGGGAGAAAGAGCCTGAGGCAGTCGTCATCGAAGAGCTGGGGTTGTGTCGCGGGCAGGTGCGCCTTGACGTTGCGCTCGTGAATGGCCTACTGCACGGGTACGAAATCAAGTCGGATCGAGACAGCCTGCGCCGATTGCATCGGCAGGTCGACGTTTACGGCAAGGTCCTGGATCGAGCAACGCTCGTGGTCGGGGACCGCTTTCTGACCGTGGCGCCCGGCATTGTCCCCCCATGGTGGGGACTATTGCACGCCCAAGTGACGCAAGACCGAGTTCAACTTCGAACCGTACGGCGGCCGCAGAGGAATCAGCACCGCGACCCACACTTCCTCGTCGAGATGCTGTGGTCCGAACACGCGATCGAGATTCTGGAGCAACGGGAAGCTGCGCGTGGCGTGCGCCACAAGCCGCGCCGTGTTATCTGGAACCGCGTTTGCGAGTGCCTCAGTCTCGAGGAGATTGCCGACGCCGTCCGAGCCGGACTCAAGGCTAGCAGCCTGTGGCAAAAGTCGATAGATCGGAGTCGACGGAGTGGCGTAGACTTGGCGGCATGGCAATGGGCAAGAAGCCGGCGGCGCGACAGCCGTCGCCGATGTGGGTGACCACAGCGGACCTTCCGACGAGCGCGGGACATCCCTTTTTCGAACGGCTGAACCGGGTTCTGGAGGAGGCCGGATTCGATGCCTTTGTGGAGGGGTTGTGCGCGGTGTTCTACGCGTCGCGGCTGGGCCGCCCGAGTCTGCGTCCTGGGCGGTATTTCCGGCTGCTGTTCATCGGCTACTTCGAGGGTCTGTCGTCGGAGCGGGGGATTGCGTGGCGGGTCGCGGATTCTCTGAGCCTGCGGGCTTTCCTGGACCTGGACGTGACCGAGGCGCCGCCGAACCACTCGACGCTGTCGCGCACGCGGCGTCTGATCGACGTGGAAACGCACGTGGCGGTTTTCACGTGGGTGCTGGAACGGTTGGCGGGAGCGGGTCTGGTGCAGGGGAAGACGGTCGGCGTCGATGCGACGACGCTGGAAGCGAACGCGGCGATGCGGAGCATCGAGCGGCGGGATACCGGGGAATCGTACGAGGCGTTCGTGCGTCAGCTGGCGAAGGCATCGGGGATTGAGACGCCGACGCGAGCGGAGTTGGCGCGGTTTGACCGGTCCCGGAAGGACAGGAAGACGTCGAACAAGGAGTGGCAGTCTCCGCAGGACCCGGACGCGAAGATCGCAAAGATGAAGGACGGTCGGACGCACTTGGCCCACAAGGCGGAGCACGGGGTCGACCTGGAGACGGGCGCCATCCTCTCGGTGACGGTGCAGGAGGCGTCGGAGGGCGATTCGGCGACGCTGCCGGAGACGCTGACGATGGCGGCTGAGCAGGTCGAGGCGGTGCAGCCGGCCGGCGCGGAGGTCGAAGAGGTGGTCGCCGACAAGGGGTACCACAGCGACGCGACGCTGGTGGCTCTCGACGAGATTGGGGTTCGCAGCTACGTCTCGGAGCCGGAGCGGGGTCGGCGCTGTTGGCAGGACAAGAAGACGGGAGAGACGCCGGTGGGGAAACGTGCTGCGCAGAAGGCGTTGTATGGGAACCGTCGGCGTATTCGCGGCGACCGAGGCCGTCGTCTTCAACGCCGCCGCGGGGAGCTGGTGGAGCGGCCTTTCGCGCACCAGTACGAGACCGGGGGGCTGCGGCGAGTGTGGGTGCGCGGCCACGAGAATGTGCGCAAGCGGGTGCTCATCCAGGCGGCCGGTTGCAACCTCGGACTGCTGCTGCGCCGGCTGACCGGCGTCGGCACGCCCCGGAGCCTGCAGGGGCGGGCTCTTTCGGCCATTTGCGGACTGATCGCTCGCCTGACCGCGCTCTGGGGGCGTCTGACGGCCTCTTGGGACTTCCAATGGACGCCAGCGGGGCTGGTCGGCTCAATCGCTCATCGCCAAGCCGCCTGAACAGGTCGGCTCAGCGAATAGACTTCTTCCACGGGCTGCTAGTCTAGGCCAGTGAATCGAGCTTCTGTATGACCAGCGAGATATGATGGATCGTGCCGAGACGGCGCCAGACTTCAGGCGACCCGTATCCAGACGTCCCGTCGGCCGCCTTCTGCATGGCCTCACAGCCGGCGCAGTGAACGGGAGGAGCCAAGAAGAACGGCTTTAGGTGACCATAGACCAACCTCGTCGCGAGTTCCGGAAACTGGACGACGGCCGGGGTCAACCGGGTGCTCTCGCCCTTTATCAACAGCCAGTCGTTTTCTGTCGCGTACCGAATCGATGCAGACACGGACATGGTGCGCGGGTCGAATCCCTCCACGCCCTGAGGATGTTGGATTACACAGTCGCCGAAACCAGGGAGACGAACGAGTTTGTTCCTACGGTTGTAGAGATTCTCCTTCCACGAGATCCAATCGGTCCGCTCGACCAACTCGTGACAGTGTGCCTCTACAACCCCCATGGTCAAGGGGAACGCGCAGGCCGAGACCGTGAACGTGCGCCAGCCGGCGTGGTTTGGAACGGCCTCCAGAAACGCTCTGGCGAGGGCGCCGACTCCGTCGCTGATCATGTCTTCGACCGGTCCCAAGTCGACAATGAGATCGATCCTGTCCGCAGCAACGGAATGCTTGTGCAGGAACGAGTCGATCCCTGCGGGGAAATCGCCTTTTTCAAACTCCGGGCGGGTCAGACGAAGGGCTAGTCCGCGGCTCCCGTGGGTAAGAGCGGCGGTCACATCAGTGTCGCGAGACACACCCGTGACGGGTGTGAACGGGATGCTTGCGCCGGCTGCGCGCGCGAAGGCCTCCGCCGCGGCGCCGGGGCCGTCGGCTTCGATTTCACGCGCGTCGAGAAAACAGCGCGCGTATCCCTTCATGTGGTTCGTGAGGCCTTCGAATGCTGTGTTGAGGTGTTCGTGGATGGTCTTGTCCGGCTTCCGCTCCACGACTTCAAGCAAAGGGATGATGCTAGAGCGAAGACTCGCTGAGATCGATCCTAGCTAGCGCCGTCTTCTCCCCACGCTTGAGCTTCAGGGTCGGGACGTATGGGTTGGTCCCAGGTGTCAAGTTACCCTCCGCGTATCGGGATTCCACAGCAGGAAAGGGTGGACGTCCGCTATGAGGTCCTCATGGTACGAGCGCAAGCCGTCTTGAGGATCGGAACTTCCAGGGGAGAAACAGACGGCAACTGTTCTGTCGTATGGGGACAAGGGAGCAACGTGTCGACGAAGGTTGTCGGGGCCTAGTAGGCCTAGTTGTTCACAGAGTGCTAGCAGAACTCCGTCGGGAACAGAACAGTCTGTGGTATCGTGTGAGGCGTCACGCAGGGGTCTCCGTTGTGGCTAAAACGTTGTGAGCACTACGTTTGTACCACACGGAGGCTCCTGTGTCTCCCCCTCAACCGCACCTTCACGCATAATCCGGGTTAGAGAGCCGGCGCATCAACGTGGCAAAGGAGCGGCGGATGGCCGGGCTGGTGATGGTCGTCGTTTTCTCCGATCAGGGTCGATGTCTAGGCTAACGGTACTACAGTAATGCTGCGCTTGCGCGATCCGATGCGTGGCGAATCTGGATCGGGGAGCTGCTTGAGGGTGAGGCGTTTGGCTGGGATGGAGGGCGGCCAGTGGCGAAACGGCTGGGCGTGGCGGTCCGGTAGTGCGTGATGCAGGACTGTAGCGCCGAGCAGGTGGCGCAACGTGGTCCTGCCGGTAGGGGGTAGGGGTGGGGGCACGTCCGCGACCAGGGAGCCGGGTCGGAAGAAGCACGATATCATGGTAGCCCCTTCGTGCGGGATGAAGACTGGGCAGCAGCGGGAGAGGGGACATCTCATGACACGTGGTCATCTCGCGGGCGCGTTGGCGGTACTGGTGTCGACGGCGTTGGTGGCGGCACCGGCGGGCGCGCAGGAGGCACCGCGGACCGCGTGGGGGGCGCCGGATCTGCAGGGGGTCTGGGACTTCCGGACGATCACGCCGATGGAGCGGCCGCGGGACCTTGCGAATCGTGAGTTCCTGACCGAAGAAGAGGCAGCCGAGCGCGACGAGGCGGCGGTGGCCCGCAACGAGGCCCTCGCGAGCCGGCCGGCGCAGCGCACCGAGGTCGACCCCAGCGGCAACGTGGACCGGGGGACCGACGGGGCGCCGGGGTCGTACAACAACTTCTGGTTCGACCGCGGGACGTCGGTCATCGCGACGCGGCGCACGTCGCTGGTCGTCGATCCGCCGGACGGGCGCATTCCAGCCCTGACGGCAGAGGCGGAGGCGGCGCGGGCGGCAATGGCGGAGGCGCGGGCGAACACCGGCGCGCACGAGCCCACGCCGGGCGGATGGGTCGAGGACCTGGGCCCGAACGGCCTGCAGGTGCGCTGCATCACCGGGTTCAACTCGGGGCCGCCGATGACCCCGGGCGGCTACAACAACAACTTCCAGCTCTTCCAGACGCCGGACATGGTGGTCATCTACAACGAGATGAACCACAACCCGCGCGTCGTTCCCCTCGCCGGCCGCCCCCGCGCCGGCCTGCGGCAGTGGGCCGGCGACTCGCGCGGGCACTGGGACGGCGACACGCTGGTGGTCGAGACCGTGAACTTCCTGCGGGAGACGAGCTTCATGCGCGGGGGGGCGAGCGCCGACCTGCAACTGACGGAGCGCTTCACCCGCGAGTCGCCCGATCTGCTGCGCTACGTGGTGACCGTCGACGACCCGTCGACGTGGACGCGGCCGTGGACCTACGAGGTGCCGATGCAGCGGAACCCGGACCCCATCTTCGAGTACGCCTGCCACGAGGGGAACTACTCGATGGCGGTGATCCTGGAAGGCGCGCGCAACCGCGACCGGGAGGCTGCGCCGTAGGACGGTGCCCCCTCCCGTGGGAGGCCCCGACTCCGTCGAGGGTTGGCCGCCCCCCCCGATCATGGAGCGGCGGCGGAGGCGGTAGCCGGCGCCGGGGAGGCTCAGCGGTCCGACGCGGACCCCGCGACCGCGAAGCGGCGGCGCAAACGAAGTGACCCGCCGTCAGCGGCGAGGGAGGAGACCGATGCGGAAGACTGGAAACTGGATGCGACGCCGGGGGGGCTTGGGGACAAGACCGTCCGTTCTCGCGCTCGCGCTGCTGGCCGTGGGGCTGTTCGCGCCGGGCGCGGCGCCCGCCGCCGCCCAGGGCGGTTCGGCGGCCGTGATGCTGTCGGCCGACACGCCGGTCGCCGTCACCGGCGGCCTGGTTCAGGGGACGGAGGCGGCGGCCGGCGTCGTCGCGTTCAAGGGGATTCCGTTCGCGGCTCCCCCGGTGGGCGAGCTGCGCTGGCGTCCCCCGGCGCCGGTCGTCCCCTGGGAGGGGGTGCGCGACGCCGCCGAGGCCGGACCGATCTGCGTCCAGGGGGCGGGAGGCCCCGCGACGAGCGAGGATTGCCTGTTCCTGAACGTCTGGGCGCCCGCGGAGACGGCCGAGCCCCTGCCGGTGCTCTACTGGATCCACGGCGGCGGCTACACCGGCGGCTCGGGCTCGACCTCCATCTACGACGGCGCCCGGCTCGCGTCCGAGGGCGCGGTGGTGGTGACCATCAACTACCGGCTCAACGTCTTCGGGTTCCTCGCCCATCCCGCCCTGTCGGCCGAGTCGCCGCACGGCGCCTCGGGCAACTACGGGCTCCTCGACATGGTGGCGGGCCTCGAGTGGGTGCGCGACAACATCGCGGCCTTCGGCGGCGACCCCGACCGCGTGACCATCTTCGGCGAGTCGGCCGGGGGCGGGGCGGTGATGTCGGTCATGGTGATGCCGCAGTCGAAGGGGCTCTTCCACCGCGCCATCGCCCAGAGCAACTGGATTCACGGATGGGACCGGCCGCTCGAGGGCGACGGTGTGGACCTGACCCCGGCCGAGGCCCAGGGAGTCGCGGTCGAGCGAGAGCTCGGGGCCGGCGATCTCGACTCCGATGCGGCGCTGGCCGCGATGCGGGCGGCCCCCGCCGGCGAGGTGCTCGCGGCGGTCGCGGCGGGGGCGGGCAGCCCGTTCCTGCGCACCGGCCACGTGTGGGCGCCGAACGTCGACGGCTGGGCGATTCCCGACGATCCGCTCGCCATGTACGCCGAGAGCCGGCAGCACGCGGTGCCCCTCGTGGTCGGGATGAACGGCAACGAGGGGTCGCTGTTCACGCGGGGGTTCTCGATGGACGGCGCCGAGGCGCTCGCCGCGCACGTCGAGTCGGTGTACTCGGATGACTTCGCGGCCGAGCTGCTGGCCCACTACGACGTCACCGCCGAGACGGTGGGGGAGGGGCTCGACGACCTCGTCCACGACCTGTACTTCGCGGGGCCGGTGCGGGCGCACGCCAGACATCAGTCGGCGGTTGGGCCGGTATGGATGTATCATTTTACGCGCGTGCCACCGACCCCGTGGGGGGAGACGCTGGGGGCGCACCACGCGGCCGAGCTCGTCTACGCCTTCGGCACCCTGACGACGAACGACGAGCCCGGCGAGCGGCCGCTGGGGCTGTCCCCGCTCGGCGACTTCACCGAGGTCGACACCGGGCTGTCGGAGACGATGCGGGCCTACTGGATACGGTTCGCCGCCACCGGCGACCCCAACGGCCCCGGCTTGCCGGCTTGGCCGGCCTGGGATACGGCGTCCGACCGGTACCTGGAGCTGGGCGACGAGGTGTCGGCCGGCGAGGGACTGCACGTCGACGGCGCCGAGTTGTGGGAACGGTTCCAGGCGCAGCGCCGCGGGGGCCGCTAGGAGGCTGCGTGGTCCAAGGTGGTGGAGCGATGAACAACAAGCCTCAGAAGCCTCGGAAGTCGCTTGACTCGCAGGACATCATGGCTCTCGGCCTCGCGGCGGTGTATGTGATGCTGTTCTTTTTCTGGGAGGAGGAGTCTGCGCCGCAGGAACGGCGCCGCCTCCCGCGGGAGCGGTAGACTTCCCGGCCCGGGGTGGTTGGGGCGGTAGCGCCGCCAACGGGCGATTGCCGGGCTGGCCGCCACGGATGCGGTGCGGATGCACGCCGGTGGCTCCGGGACGCGGGTTCCCACCGGGAACGCGGGTAAACGCTCCGAGCGCGGCGGGCGTTTGACAGTTGTGCGCCGTAACGGGCTCGCGGGGCCCGGGCCGGCCGGAGCCGGCTCGCGGCGCCCAACAGACGGAACACGAGAGCGAAAGGACCAGTCGATGAAGAGCGCAGGGAAGTGTCTCGGAATGCTTGTGCTCGTGCTCGCACTCGGCTTCTTCGCGGCGCCGGCGACCGCGGCCGAGGAGGCGGTGCCGACGTTCAGCAAGGACGTCGCCCCCATCTTCCAGGCCAAGTGCGAAGCGTGCCATCGGCCGGGCTCCATCGCGCCGATGTCGCTCGTGACCTATCAGGAATCGCGGCCCTGGGCGCGGTCGATCAAGGACCGGGTGTCGACCCGGCAGATGCCCCCGTGGCACGTCGACCGCACCGTCGGCATCCAGGCGTTCAAGAACGACCGGTCGCTGACCGACGCCGAGATCGACACCGTCGTGCGCTGGGTAGACGGCGGGGCGCCGCGCGGCAACCCCGCCGACATGCCCGCCGCCGTCGACTGGCCCGACGCGTCGAAGTGGTACTTCGCCGAGCAGTTCGACGGCCCGCCCGACCTCATCATCGAGTCGGCTCCCTTCACCATGCAGGCGGAGGCCAACGACGCCTGGTGGAAGCCGCGGTCGCCGACGGGGCTGACCGAGGAGCGCTGGGCGCGGGCCATCGAGATTCGCCCGAAGACGGTGGCCGGCCGCCGGATCACCCACCACGCGATCGCCCGGCTCGTGCAGGAGGAGACGGACCCGGCGATTCGCCAAGCCAACGCCGCCAACGCCGCCGCCGGCATCGACCGGTCGCGCACCGCCGGCACCTTCATGGAGTGGGCGGTCGGCAAGCAGGGCGAGATCATGCGCCCCGGCGCCGGCAAGCTGATGCTGGCCGACTCGGAGATCCAGTGGGACATCCACTACTCGGCGGCGGGCGAGGAGATCACCGACAGCGCGCAGCTCGGCGTCTACCTGTATCCGAAGGACCAGACCCCGGAGCACCGGCAGGTGCTGCACATCATGGGCACCGGCGGCGTGGACATCCCGCCCAACACCGTCTCCGTGACCGAGGGGTTCTTCCCGCTGCAGCGCGGCGCTCGCATCGAGAGCTATCAGCCGCACATGCACCTGCGCGGCAAGGCGATGTCGATGGAGGCGATTCTGCCGACCGGGCGACGCCAGCTGCTGAGTCACGTGGGCGACTTCAACTTCAACTGGCACAACACCTACGTCTACGATGACGCCGCGGCGCCGCTGCTGCCGAAGGGCACGCTGATCAAGGTCACCGCGTGGCACGACAACACCGCCGCGAACCGGGCCAACCCCGACCCCGCCGTCTGGGTCGGCTACGGCGACCGCACCGTCGACGAGATGGCCCACGCCTGGGTCAACGTCACCTACTTCGACGAGGACGATTACGCCGAGGAGGTCGCGAAACGCGAGGAGGCGCTGGCGCAGCGCGGCGGCGAATAGGCGTCGAGATTCCGAACCGGGGCGCCGCCCTGACGACCGGGCGGCGCCTTTCGCGTCTCTGGAGCCCGATCGCGCCGGCTCGGGCCGTCGCCGCTGGTCGGGTCGGAAGCGGCAGCGCCGGGCCGCAGCTTCCGGGCGCAAGGGCGTCGCGCGAGACGCCGTTCAGCGAGTTGGAGCACTCCCATGCATTCGTCCCGCATCGTGACCGTCCTCACCGCCGCCGCCGTCGTGATCGTCGCGGCGTCGGCCGCCGCGCAGCCGCCCCGGTCTCCCCTGGCCCTCGAGCCCCGGGGCAGCACCGGCGAGGCGATCTGGCCCGCCTACGAAGGGTGGTCGCGGAACGCGGACGGCAGCCTGACCCTGCTGCTCGGCTACTTCAACCGGAACGACGCAGTGGTCGAGATTCCCGTGGGCGAGGATAACCTCATGGGGCCGGGCGCCGCCGACAAGGGGCAGCCGACGCACTTTCTTCCGGGCCGGAACTGGGGCGTGTTCTCCATCACCGTGCCCGAGGACCGGGCCGAGGAGAGGCTGACCTGGACGATCCGGGTCAACAACCAGCTCTCGGAGATCGCGTTCTGGGCGAACCCCGCCTACTACACCGACCCCTTCCTGAACCGGGCGAACGGTAACGTCCCCCCGACGTTGCGGATCGGGGCCGTCGGTGCGGACGTACAGGGACCCCCGCACGGGGTGGCCGCGACCTTGTCGACCACGGTCGGCGAGCCGCTGGGGCTGCTCGCGACGGTGACGGACCGGCCGCTGACCATCGAGCCCGAGCAGCGCCGCGGGCGCCGCCGCCCCCCGGTCAGCCTGACGTGGAAGAAGTACCGCGGACCGGGCGAGGTGACGTTCGAGGCGGAGGGCAAGGACGCGGGGCCGGAGCTCACGCACGCGTTCGAGGAGGTGGAGGGCGGCGAGACGCTGACCACCGCGACCTTCAGCGAGCCGGGCCGGTACCAGCTGATGGCCACCGGCAACGACATCTCCGGCGACGGCGGCGGCGGCGACCAGTGCTGCTGGACGACGGCGCACATCGACGTCGTCGTGACGGAGGCCGCGCCGTAGCTTGGGCCGGGGAACTCCTGAGGGGCCGGCCCGGCCGGCCGCGGAGGTGCGAGGCCGCGGTCTTCCGGGCCGGGGCCTCGGTTGGCAGGAGCGCCCGATCGGCGCAGTGGAGGCACGCGATGGGCCGGCGGTCCGGGTCGTGCCCGTTCGGGATCACCGTCGACGGCCGCCGGACGTTTCGCGGCTGCTTCGGAAATCGAGGAGAAGAACAATGAGACTGGTTCAGAGATGGACGGCGGCGGGCCTCGCGCTCGCGCTCGGGGCGCTGGTCGCGGCGCCCGAGGCCGGGGCCCAGGCCCCGGGCGAGGTCTGGTACGAAGTCGACGTCGTGCAGGTCAGGCCTGACAGGCTGGACGATTTCAACGAGCTCTATCTGGACGAGATCAACCCGGCCCTGCAGCGGGCGGGGGTGCCGTGGCGCTCGGCGTGGGTGACCGGCCAGTTCGGGTCGCTCTACGAGCGCCTCTTCGTGCACCCGCTCACCGGCTTCGCCAACCTGGATACGGGCGGGCCCCTGGCCCAGGGGTTCCGCAGCTCGCGACAGCTCGACCGGGTGCTGAGTCGGCTGCGCGAGTACACCGAGGGGCGGCAGAGCTACGCGGTGCTCTACCGCGGCGACCTCAGCGTGGAGTCCGACGACGTCAGCGGGCTGCCCATCGCTCGCATCACCAACCTGGAGATCGCCCCCGGGCAGACGCCGGCATTCGAGGCGTTTCTGCGGAACAACCTCGAACGCTTTCGGCAGGCTGGGGTCATCTTCGGCATCTATCAACGCCAGTTCGGGCCCGGGCCGGTGGTGTGGCAGATCGTCGAGAACCTGCGCAGCTACTCCGAGCTGGCCCAGGGCGGCATTCTCCGGGCCTTCGGCGACGCCGAGGCCGCCCGCGCCCTCGACGAGCTGACCGGCGTCGTCCTCAGCGTCGAACGGAGCGTCCTCGAGTACGATGTCTCGCTCAGCTATCGCGGCGTCGGGGAGTAGCCGCGTCTCTCCCGCCCGGCGAGGCGGGCCGGCCGGAACCGAGCAGGCGTCTGCGCCCCGGATCGGCGCGGGCTTCTGCTCCGGCCCGGCGGTCCGACCGCACCTCACTCCGCTGCCGTTGCCCGCTCCGACAGGTAGTGATGCCAGAGGATGCGGGCGGCGACCGTCCGCCAGGGCGCCCAGCCCGCGGCCATCTCGCGCAGCCGTCGGGCGTCCGGCCGTTCCTTCAGTTTCTTGACCTGCTGCGCCGCCGCGGCCAGGGCGAGGTCGCCCTCGGGCCAGACGTCCGGCCGGCCGAGGGCCGTCATCAAGTAGATGTTGGCGGTCCACGGTCCGATGCCGCGAATGCCCATCAGCCGTTCGCGCACCGTGTCGTCGTCCGCTTGGCCCAGCGCCTTCAGGTCGAGGCTGCCGTCCAGGATACGGCGGGCGATCCCCTGACAGTAGCTCGCCTTTTGGCGGCTGACCCCGGCCGCCTGGAACGCCGGCGCGGTCAGGCCGGCCACGCGTTCGGCGGCGATCTCCCCGCCGCAGGCGTCGCGCAGCCGGGCGAAGGTGGTCCGGCCGGACGCGAGGGACACCTGCTGCTCGAGCACGATCTGCACGAGGGCGGCGTAGCCGGGCTTGCGCGTCCACAAGGGCGGGGGGCCGAAGCGCGACACCACGCCCCCGAGCTGCGGGTCGGCGGCGGCGAGCGCCTCGACGCCTTCGAGCAGCCGCGCCCGCGTCAGTCGTTTCCGCGGATGTCCCGTCGACCGGTGCGTCATGTCGCGGTTCCTGCTTCCTGACGGCCAATGGGCCGGTAGAGATCCTGCGCGGTTCCGAGCGGGTAGGGGGTGGTCCGGGCGTCGATACGACGACCGCCGGGTGCTGCGGGGTCCGGTTTGGCGGGTAGAATCGGCGCGACGCCATGTTCGTGCTGCCGCTGGGTGACGAGCCCAATCCGCCCGATACGCCGGTGGTGACCTACGCTCTCATTCTGGTCAACTGCGCCGCCTACATCCTCATCACGCTGCCGCTCGGCCTGGTTCGACCCGAGTGGGCCGATCCGATGGTCCAGGAATACCTCGGCGCCTGGGTCGAGGCGCTGCCAGGACCGGTCTCGCGGCGTGACGTCGCCGTGATGTACGGGCGGCTCACCGGGTACGACCTGTTCGTCTTCGAATGGGGTTTCCGGGCGGCGCAGCCTCGCTTGGCGACGCTCTTCACCGCGATGTTCCTGCACGCCGGATTCCTCCATCTCGCCAGCAACATGTTGTTTCTCTGGATCTGCGGCGACAACGTCGAGCATCGACTCGGCCGGATCCGGTTCCTGGTTGCCTACCTCGGGACCGGGGTCGCCGCGACCGCTATCCAGACCCTGCTGGCCGGCCGGTCGACCCTGCCCCTGCTCGGCGCGTCGGGGGCCATCTTCGGCATCGCCGGCATCTACTTTCTCTGGTTCCCCCGCAACCGCGTCCGGGTCTGGGTGATGCTGTTCCCGTTCTTCATGAACGTCGTGCGCATTCCCCAGCGTCCCGTGCTCGGCTTCTTCGTGCTGGGCCAGAACCTGCTTCCGCTCCTGACGGCGGCGGGGGGATCGGGCGGGGGCGTCGCCCACGGCGCGCACCTCGGCGGGTTTCTGGTCGGACTGCTGTTGGCTTGGCTCATCAATCGCCGGCTGCGGTTCGCCGGAGCTGCGGCGGCCGGCCCGGCGGACGGGAGTGCCGCCTCCCCGCCGCCCGGCAGCCTCGCCGCCCTGATCGAGGACGGGGACTACGAGACCGCGGCCAGACGTTACGTCGGGTTGTCGGCGGCCGAGACCCGGCGATTGCTGAGCGAGCGGCACTCGCTCATGCTGGGGACGTGGATGGCCGCCCGGGGACATCCGCACGCCGCCCTCGCGCTCTTCCAGCGGCATATCCGGGACTATCCGATCTCTTCGACCGCCGCCGAGGCGCATCTCGCGGCCGGGTTGCTCCAGTTGGGCACCTTCAGCGAGCCGTCCGCCGCCTCTCAACACCTGATCGAGGCGCTGGCCCTCGACCCGGATCCCGATACCGCGGCGCAGGCCCGCCACGGGCTGGCTCGGATCGCGGCGCTGGAGAAGTTCCAGTTGAACCGCCTCTGACCGGCGCCGGCCGCCGGATCCCGAGGGATGGGCGCCGAGCGGTCGGCCCCGCGGTCGATACTGCCGTCCGAAGTGGCACGGGTACGGGCAGGACGGAGTATAATGGAGCGTTTGCCATTGCTGGGAGGTCGTTCAATGGTAGGACACGCGGCTCTGGACCGTGTAATCGGGGTTCGAATCCCTGCCTCCCAGCCACTTCCCCGGTAGGGTATCTTCCCGCGACGCTTTCGCTCCAGCCGTTCGCCGCCGCGGCCGCTCCCGCCGTTGCGGCGTCGCCCGGCATCCGCGGTCACGACGATCCGATCCGGCTGCGCAGTCCATGGCTCGTTGGCCGGCACGCGTCCGAGACGGTGTCCTTGCGTCACTGGAGGCTGAAGGCGAAGTCGTGTTCGTAACGGTTCAGCGTGGTTCCCGGCCGGAACACGTTGGTCTGCCGGTTCTTGATTGCGGTCGTGGCGCCCGTATGCAGCGTGCGGACCTCGAATCCGGCGAGCCCGGCGGCGAGCGACTGCCGGAGTCCGGCCAGCAGATCGTCCTTGCCGACGCGCGTGCCTCCGATTCGGACGACGATGACGGCGTCATTTCGTAGCAGCGCCGCGCATCCCTCCCAGGCCTCGGTCAGGAACCGCCAGTACGCCCTGAGGTTCGTGTGCCGATCGTCGCCGGCCGTCCGCGAGGTGGGCCGCTCGGGCCCCCCGAGGAACCACAGACGGAGCCACTGGTCCTCGGCATGGTGCGTCGTGTCGAGGTACGGCGGCGATGTGACCATCAGGGCTACGGAGCCGCGCAGCTTCGGGAAACCGCCGGCCGCGCGACGCGCGTCACGGCGCCTGACGGCGCCCCGGAGCGGCGCCCGGGGGTGCCGCAGCCGGTAGCGCGCCATGCGGCGCGCCACGGCGAACACGTCTCGCTCGGGCGCCGTGTACCCTTTCTCGGCCCACCAGCGCACCGAATAGTCCGGCTTGGTGCTGATGGTGCGCGGCATCCGGTTGCTCAGGCAATTGCGCGACTTGTGCGACTCGCCGTGCAGGCAGCCCAGCACGACTGCGGCGATGAAGCGGTCGACGCGGGCCCGTTCCCAGTGGAGTCGACGCCGCAGAAACAGAAGCTGTTGGAGCGTCCGCGGATGGAAGCACGCGGAGAAGAAATCGCCGTCGGGCGTGGCGGCGGGCTGCGCCTGCCGCTGCATCTCCTCGAGTCGATACAGCCGCCTCTCGACTGAAGCCAGGGCCGGAGTGTCCGCCTTGGCCCCCGAGATGCAGGCCGCGACGGGATTGATGTCCACGCCAGCCGCCGTACGCCCGTGCAGGAGACTCTCGAACACGGTCGTGCCCCGGCCGCTGAACGGATCGAAGACGGCATCGCCCCGCCGCGTGTAGGCGTAGATCTGCCGTGCGACGAAGTCCTCCGGGAACATCGCGAAGTACGGACAGATCGAGTGGAGCGGATGTCTCATGCCGATTCCATGAATTCGGGAATCTCCAGCAGGGCCTTCACCCACGTCTCGACGTCGCTGAACTGGTCCCGGCCGTCCACGCCAGCCGAGTCGTCACCTGCCGAACCCAGACATGCGTCTGCGAAGTGTGCGATCCGGAAACGATCGAAAACGATGCCGTATCGCTGTTCGTCGCGAAGGTGCCGGTTGGCGAGCATCGTGTCGAACGTGGTCGTCGGATCGTCCGGGAGGTCGCGGTGCAGCGTGAACGGAATGAACATCGATGGCAGGCAGTATGTGGCGGGCGGAGTACTGAACCAGCCGTGGAACTGCTGGATCCGGTCGACGACGGACTTTTCGTGCCACTTGCGCCCGGATGCGCATTGGCCGAGGAGATAGAGCTTCCCGGGCATGCGATCAGGATGATCCCGCCACGCAATGACGTCGATTCCGTCGTCCTTTGTCGCGGTCGGGTGACCCGGCGGCACGGCCGATCTGACCACACCGGCACCGAATCGTTGGAATGTGTCACGAAGCGCCGGCAGGAAGTCGTCGCCAGTGGGGCGTGGAAAGCCGAACGATGCTACGTCGCCGACGATGTAACCACCGGCGGCGAGGCACGCGCACACCTGAAATAGGTTGGCGATTTCCTTACGTGCTCCATTCATCGACTCGATGGGCTGAACTCTGTTCTCGCGCATAGCCGATGCAAGCAGGCAGAAAAGATAGACGACACGGCCGGGAGTCGATGTGACGTCCGGGAGCTGAACGAGGGCGGGAGGACTCGTTTCAACGGTGAACGGATACGCGTCACCGAGAATCCGGGCTCGGTACTGGAGTTCGTCGAACATCTCGTCGATGGGGCGATTCCGCCGTGCCTCAAGAATCGATTCTTCAAACAGATCGGCACTCGCGTGGTCGGCGGCCGCGGCGTCGTCGCTGATGTCGAAGACTCCGATGATGTCGCCGATGGTTGATCGCCGGCCGGCTGCGCGGAGTGCCTGGAGCTCCATCCAGTCGGCATTCGCGCTACGGGTGTCGTTCTGTTCTGGCGGCGCGATGAAGAGATCCGCCATCACTCGCTTTTCTCACGGAGTTTGTCTCGCATGACAACAACGAGATTGTGAGTTGTTTCTTTCATGTTCGTCGCGATGCGATACAACGTCGGGTCGCCATCGTATGCGCCGGAAACCGCGATCGCGTCCTCACATTGCTTGACTGCCTTCAGCAGAGCGTCGGAGAACCGCGACGACGGGGGTTCGACGCGCTCGACGGCAGCCTGCAGGTCCCGTTTGGCGAGCAGCATCTGTTGGGCTTCAGGGTTCCCCAGCACATCGCTGAGTTGATTCAGATTCGGGTTCTGGCTCTGGATAAGGGTGGGTTCTCCGCGCCGTTCCTGGCCGTAAAGCCAGGACATTAGCGTCTGTAGCCTGTCTCGTTTCTCGGGGGGAACGGGATACGGTCTTGGTGGCGCAGTGAGATCCTCGACGGTCAGACCCAGGAACTCGCGCACGGAGGCGCGGGTCAGCGCCGTGTACAGGTGAGAGAACGCGAAACGGGGCTTGGAGCGGTCCTCTCGATCGAAGCCGTCTTCGCTTGCCTGCTTCAGAGCATACCAGCCGCTGACGAGTCGGCGCACGGTGTTGTGGGTGTCTCCAAGAGTCCGGCTGATCGTAGCGATATCGCCACCACCTTCGAACCATTTGGCCGCGAATTTGGCTTTCGCGATCGCGTCCCACTTGCGGGGTCCGTTGATGTGTTTGAAGCCGATGAAGGCACGGGCATCGGTCCGGTTATTGACCCATTTGACTCGAACGCTGGACGGTGGCGGCTTCGGGTCCGCAACGTCGGGCAGGTGAACGCGCAGCCTCTGCCGGAGTGACTCATCGCTCAGCAGGCGGAGGGCGGCCAGCCGTCGGTTTCCTTCCAGGACGATCTTGCCTTCGCGCTGCACAATCAGCGGTTCGAAGTCGACCCACCCGGCTGACAGGATCGATTGCAGCAGTTCGTTGACATCTACGTGCTGCGTCAGGTAACGCACGACGTCCTCTTCTGTCGCGAACCCGTCCTGGTCGACGAACCGGGGGTTCGACAGATCGAACTTGAGCTCCCCCGGCGACGCGAAATCCCTGTCTTCTACGTCGGAATTCGTCACCATGGGATGCTAACGCCTCGTTCTGGTGCGCCGTGAAAGGCGCCATTCCTCAGCGGGTGCGAATCCCGCCCGGCAACTGTCGCTCCAGCCGGTAGCAGTCGGAGCGGACGATGGAGGTAACGACATCGGCTGAAGCACTCCGACGACAAGGACCGCCCTGGGCGGTTCAGCGACCACGCGGGCCGCAACGATGTGAACGCTGCGCAGGCCTCGAAACGAGTGATGCGGAAGCCGACCCGCCCGGAATACGGGGAAGGCTGCCAGCGGTCGGGAAGCGAGCGACGTGAGCACCGACCGGTTCCGCCGGGGTAATGGCGGCGGCACGTGTGGACGAGGGGGATGGACGCAACACGGGAAGCCCTGCCGGTGGCGTGGCACGCGCCAACCGACAGCCCGCGAGGGTCAGGTCGGGCCGAGCAGGGTGGCGGAGAGGCCCGTAGTACCGAGGAAGCCGGGTAACGCCGGTGGAGGGAAGGGGCCTCAGTTCGAGAGCAGCGCATGACGGGGGAAGGGACATGGGGACTGGCGAGAGCCTAACCGCCTCAGAACGAGTTCAGCGACTCCAGACGGCGCTACATGCGAAAGCGAAGGAAGTTCCGGGCTTCCGGTTCTACTCGCTGAGCGACAAGGTGTGGCGCGATGACGTACTCACCGTCGCCTGGCAGGCCGTGCGTCGGAACGGCGGCGCGGCCGGGGTGGACGGCGAGACGGTCGCGGACATCGAGGCGCGAGGGGTGGACCGGTGGCTGGGAGCACTGGCGCGGGACCTGAAGGAGGGGACCTACCGGCCGCGTGCGGTTCGGCAGGTGCTCATCCCGAAGAAGCAACGCGGGAAGTTTCGGCCGTTGGGCATTCCGTGTCTCCGGGACCGGGTGGCGCAGACGGCGGCGATGCTGGTGTTATCGCCGATCTTCGAGGCCGACCTGCAACCGGAGCAGTATGCGTATCGGCCGGGTCGAGATGCGCATGACGCGGTCAGGCGCGTGCATCGGCTGCTGACGACGGGCCACCGGGAGGTGGTGGACGCCGACCTGTCGGACTACTTCGGCCAGATACCGCACGCGGACCTGATGAAGTCCATCGCGCGTCGCGTGAGCGACGGGCGGCTGCTGGGCTGGGTCAAGGCGTGGCTGGAAATGGCGGTGGAGGAGGACGACGGGCGCGGTGGTCGCCGCCGCACGAACCGGGCGCGTCGGGAGCGGAAGGGGACCCCGCAAGGGTCACCGATTTCGCCGCTGTTCAGCAACATCTACATGCGTCGCTTCATCTTGGGCTGGAAGGTGCTGGGCTATGCCCGGCGCTTCAAGGCTGAAATCGTCAACTACGCGGACGACTTCGCGGTGCTCGGCCGAGCGCCGGCAGCGGAGATGCTGGCGGCGGTCGAAGACCTGATGAAGCGTCTGAAGCTGCCGATGAACGCCGAGAAGACCCACTGCTGCCGGGTGCCGGAGGAATCGATGACGTTCCTCGGGTACCGGATTGGACGCAACTACCGACCGGACACGGGTGCCGCCTACATCGGCACGCGCCCGAGTCGGGAAAGCGTCCGCAGCATCTGCCGTCGAGTGAGCGAGCTGACGACGCCGCGTTACGTGCTCCTGCCGCCGGGGGTTGTAGTGACGCGCCTGAACCGGTTGCTGACCGGTTGGGCGAACTACTTCATCCTGGGGCGGGTCAGCCCGGCCTACGAGGCGATTGACTGGCACGCGACCCGGCGGCTGCGCCAATGGCTCTGCCGTAAGCACAAGGTGCGGACCGGGAAAGAAGTGCGCTTCCCGGCCACGCGGCTCTGGTCCGACTACGGGCTCACGCGCCTTGGGCGACGCACGGCGAGCTTTCCGTGGGCGAAGGCATGATCTCGTCCGAGAGCCGGATGCGGGAAATCTGCATGTCCGGTTCGACGAGCGGCGACTGGAAACGGAGCCACGGCGAGGAGTGAGGCACCGGCATCGGCGAAAGCCGCCGGGAACAGCTACCCCCTCTGCCTACCGCCACCGCGCCAGTCGTCGACTCTACTTGCGAGCGGCGGCGCAGTGTTGCGTTCAGGGTGCGGGTCGCCGGTCGTCATCTTCGGTGGTAGCTCGCTACGCATGGTTTCGAGTACGCAATACCATACCTGGGCCGACATGGGTTTTGCAGGCCTCATAACACTCGGATCGTTGTTTCTCTCAAGTTCCGCCGATCTCACACGGTCTTGGGCGTTCGCGGTCACCCGCCGGCCGGGAGCGCGAAGGCGATCAACCGCGGGCCGCCGCCGACGGTCAGCGCGATGTACTGCCGGCCGTCGATCTGGTAGGTCATCGGCGTGCCGATGGCGCCGGACGGCAGGTCCACCGACGCCAGCTCCGCGCCGTCGGTCTTGTCGTAGGCGACGAGGCGCGGTCCCCCGTCGGTCCCGCCCGCGGTCAGGCAGTAGATCAGCAGCGTCTTCGTCAGCAGCGGTCCGTTGATGGCGTTGTCGCCGCCCAGCGGCGGCAGGTCGAGGTCGCGCAGCCGTGGGTGGTTGCGGAACCGGTCGCCGTCGCCGGTCGGCACCCACCAGGCGTGCTCGCCGGTGTTCATGTCGATGGCGGTCATGCGCGAGTAGGGGGGCTTGACCAGCGGCAGTCCCTGCGGCATTTGCGGGGTGCGGCGGCCGGCGCGCCCGGACAGGCGGTCGGCTTCCGGCGCGCCGTGCGTGTAGGTGACGGTGGCTCCGAGGGCCGGATCGGGCGAGTACAGCGACACCACCGCCGGCTGGTTGCGGGACGGCACGTAGAGCATGCCGGTGTCGGGGTCGACGGCGGCGCCGGACCAGCCGGCGGTGCCGCCGGGGGGCGGACGCATGATGGTGCCCAGCGTCACGCCCTCGATGGGACGGTCCAGCGGGGTGAACAACGGTCCGAGCCGGAATCCCTCGACCGCCTCGAGGGCCATGGCGCGAAGCTCCGGCGTGAAGTCGATCAGATCGTCGACGATCACGCCCTGATAGTCGAACGGGGCCGGCTTCGTCGGGAACGGCTGGGTCGGCGACGGCACCTCGCCCGGCATGTTCGTCTCCGTCGGCACCGGGCGTTCCTCGATCGGCCAGATCGGCTCGCCGGTGACGCGGTCGAACGCGTACACGAAGCCCTGCTTGCTCACCTGCGCGATCGCCTTGATGTCGCGCCCGTCGACGGTGATGTCCACGAGGTTCGGATGGGTCGCGAAGTCGTAGTCCCACAGGCCGTGGTGGACCGCCTGGAAGTGCCACGCCCGCTGCCCGGTCTCGACGTCCACCGCGATCAGGGTCTCCGAGAAGAGGTTGTCGCCGAGCCGGTCTATGCCGTAGTAGTCGTTGGTCGTCGTCCCCGTCGGCAGGTACACGTGGCCCAGCTCGTTGTCGCCGGCGAGCATCGACCAGACGTTGGCGTTGCCCGAGTAGCGCCACGAGTCGTTCAGCCACGTGTCGACGCCGAACTCGTCGGTGCCGTTCGGCACGGTGTGGAAGTCCCACGCGTGCTCTCCGGTCCGGACGTCCCAGGCCCGGACCCAGCCCGGGACCGCCTCCTTGGTGATGCGGCGGTCGGCGACGTGCGAGCCGTGGATGACCCGGTCGCGCACCACGATGGGCGGCGAGTGGATGCCGAAGAGCATCGCGTTCAGGTAGTCGCGCTCGTCGCGGCCCGCCCGCGGCAGCCCGACCATCGCGTCGACCCGGCCGCCGCCGTCCCCGAAGTCGGGGCAGGGCCGGCCGGTCTTCGCGTCGACGCAGATCAGGTAGCCGTTGCCGGTGCCCCAGAAGATGCGCTCGTCTCCCTCGCCGTCGGTCCAGTAGGCGACGCCCCGCTGCGACCACGGGTTGCTCATGGTCGGGGTGCCCTCTTCGTAGCCCTTCGGGTTGTAGACCCAGAGGGTCTCGCCGGTCTCCGCGTCGACCGCGACGCCCTGCGAGAGCGGCGTGTTGAAGTAGAGCACGCCGCCGACCATCAGCGGCGTCGCCTGCAGCCGGGTCGGGAGCGGCCGGTGGCCGGGCCGGTAGAGGTCGGGGGTGTCGGCGACCAGCGAGTCGACGACGGTGTCGAGGGGCGCCCACCACTCGCCGCCGCCGGGGGTCGTCCGGCTCACGAGGTGGTCGACGGTGGTCCACTCCCAGGCGATCTCGAGGTCCGCGAAGTTGCCGGCGTCGATCTGGTCGAGCGGCGAGTACTTCTTTCCGCCGATGTCCCCGGCATAGCTGCGCCACTCGCCGTTCGACGTGTCGTAGGTCTGCCACGGACCGGCGGCCTCGCCGGGCTGGGCGTGGGCGGTGGTCGCGGCCCCGGCGAGCAGGGCGAGCAGGGCGAGCGGCATCGCGAAGAGCAAGCGTGACTGGCGCATGAGGAACCTCCGTGTCTCGGAACCGGCCTCCGGCGCCCGGACTGTAGGCGTCGCAGTGCCGGCGATCGTACAACGGTTCGGGTGCGAGCCGATGCCCCGTTCCGCGCCCGGGGCGTCCGATCGGGACAGTGATCGACCACGGACTCTGTCGACTGCCGCCGAGTGCAGCCCCCAGAGACTTGCCGGAACGCCGTGGACACGGCGATGCGATTCTCCTCGGCGTCCTTGCGGCCCGTGGCGCCACCCCGCGTTGCCCGAGAGTGGCGAGGCGCGGGATGCATCGCCACTCGAATGCAGCGGGGACTGCCACCACGGGCTGCCGGGTGTAGACTGGCCTTGATTCCGATTCGGTTCCCGTGAGCGGTGACCCCATGGTGAAGCAGCTTCGTGCGCCGGCGGGCGTGGGTCTGGTCCTCCTCCTGGCCGCGGCCGGCGCCGTCCCGGCGCAGCCGGCGGGCGAGGGCGGGCATCCCGACATCCGGTTGTTCCTGCAGGCGGGCGCGGCGGAGCCTGAGCAGGCCGAGTACGCCCTCGAGCAGCTCGGCGACCAGTGGCGGGACGGGTACGCGGGCATCGTCTGGGACATGGCGTGGCTGCAGCGTCCCCCCAACCTGCGGGGGTTCGCCCGCTTCTTCACCCTCATCGGCTTCCTCGAGCAGCAGACCGGCCAGCGGTTCGGTGCGGACCTGCGGGGGTGGCAGCGGTGGATGTGGGCGGGCCCCTACGAGCCGCATCCCGACTACGGGTTCTTCAAGGGCCTCTGGTACCGCCAGATCGATCCGCGCTTCGCCGAGTTCTTCCCGCGGGGGGTGACGTCGCACATCCGGCTCGACGAGATCGAGTGGGGCGGCGTCGCGGTCAACGGCATCCCGCCGCTCGAGTACCCCGCAAGCGTCGACGCCGGCGACGCCGACTATCTCGAGGACGACCACGTCGTGTTCGGCATCGCGCTCGGCGGCGAGGCGCGGGCGTATCCGAAGCGCATTCTCGCCTGGCACGAGATGGCCCTCGACCGCATCGGCGGGGTCGAGCTGACCATCGTCTACTGCACCCTGTGCGGGACGGTGATTCCGTTCGAGAGCGAGGTCGACGGCCGGTACCTGAAGTTCGGCACGAGCGGTCTCCTCTACCGCTCGAACAAGCTGATGTTCGACGATCAGACCAAGAGCCTCTGGAACACGTTCGAGGGAGTGCCGGTGGTCGGCGAGCTCGCGGGCAGCGAGCTGCGGCTGAGCCTGCGGGCGGTGGTCACCACGACCTGGGGCGAGTGGCGGCGGCGCCATCCGTCGACGACGGTCCTGTCCCTCGACACCGGCCACCGGCGCGACTACTCGGAGGGGGCGGCGTACCGGGGCTACTTCGGTACCGACGACCTGATGTTCCCGGTCTCGCGCACCGACGACCGGCTGTCGAACAAGGAAGAGGTGCTGGTGCTTCGGCTCGACGACCCGGCGCGGGACGGCGCGCCGGCCCCGCTCGCCATCACCGCCCGGTTCCTGGCCCGGAACCGCGTCTATCATTTCGAGCTCGCGGGGCGCCGCCTGGTGGTGGTGACGAGCGAGGAGGGCGCCAACCGGGTGTACGACGCCGGGGACGTCCGCTTCGCACGGCAGATCGGTCCCGGGCGCGTGGCCGACGAGGCGGGCCGGGCGTGGCGGATTGTCGAAGCGGCGCTGGTGCGCGAGGACGACCCGAGCGCGCAGCGGCCCCGCGTTTCCGCCCATCGCGCCTTCTGGTTCGGCTGGTACGCCCAGTTCCCCGACACCGCGCTGGTCGACTGAGGCGGTCCGCCGGCGCGAGCGGGCGGGTGCAACGGTGCTCGCGCCGCCGGCTGTCACGGTGCGACATCGCGGGTCCGCATTCGAGGAAGGAGCAGTTCCATGCGACGCATGCTCATCGTCCTGCTGGCGGCGGCGCCCGCCGTGTGGCTTCACCACGCCGCGCTGGCGGCGCGGGGCGCGGAGCAGGCGCCCGCCGCGACCGGCGCCGACCGCGCCGGCTGCGAGGCGCTCCTGCAGGTGCGCAACCTCACCATCACCTACGCCGGCCTCGCCGAGGCGGGCGGCGTCCCCTACTGCTACGTCAGGGGGATTCTGCCGCCGGCGATTCACTTCCACGTGCAGCTTCCGCTGCCGCGCGACTGGAACGGACGGTTCCTCAAGTGGGGCGACGGCGGGAAGGACGGCGACCTCGATTTCGCCGACCACCGCGTGGCGGCCGGCTATGCCGTCGCCAACAGCAACACCGGCCACGACAACGGGGCCGAGCCGGGTTCGTCGTTCGCCCACGACAACCGGCAGGCGGAGATCGACTTCGGCTACCGAGCGGTCCACCTGACTACGGCGGCGGGGAAGACGCTGGTCCGCGCCTACTACGGCGAGGCACCCGAGTACGCCTACTTCGAGGGCTGCTCGACCGGCGGCCGGCAGGGGCTGATGGAGGCGCAGCGCTACCCGGACGACTTCGATGGCATCGTGGCGGGGGCGCCCGCCAACCACTATCAGGAGATGAACGCGGTGCGGGTCTGGCTGCTGCAGCGGATGTTCCGCGACGAGTTCGCCGGCGCCCTGGCGTTCGACACCGACGGCGACGGGCGGTTCGACAGCGTCCGCAAGCTGGAGATCCTGGCCGACGCGGTGCTCGCGGCGTGCGACGGGAACGACGGCGTCGCCGACGGCGTGATCGACGACCCGCTCGGATGCGACTTCGATGCCCGCCGTGACCTGGCGGCGCACCGCTGTCCGGGCGGCGTCGATGGCGACGCCTGCTTCACGGCGGCCCAGATCCGCACCGTCGCCGACTTCCATGCCGGCCCTCGTGACCACGGGGGGCGTCCCATCTACGCCGGCAAGCCGCCCGGCTCGGAGCGGCAATGGGCCGGGCTCTTCGTTCCCTACGGCGGGAACAGCTTCTCCCCAGGCGCGGTGGGTCTGGGCGGGGACCATCTCAACTATCTGTTCTACGACGTCGACCCCGGCGTCCCGCCCGCGGATCTCCTCGACGTGGCGGCGCCGGCCGACCGTACCGCGACCCCGCCGGAATGGGCGTGGTGGGAGTTCGACATCGACGACGTGTCGGCGGGGAAGGGCGACGTCATGAAGGGGATCACCGACGCCGTCGACCCCGACCTGTCCCGGTTCCTGCTCGAGCAGGACGGCAAGCTCATCGTCTACCACGGGTGGGCCGATGCCCTGGTCGTGCCGCAGCCGACGGTCGAGTACTACCGGGACGTGATCGAGACGACGTTCGGGGGGAACGTGGCGGCCGCCCGCGACCGGGCCCGGCTGTTCATGGCCCCGGGCATGAATCACTGCCGCGGGGGCGCCGGGCCCGACACCTGGGACCGGCTCGCTCCGCTCGTCGACTGGGTCGAGCGCGGCATCGCTCCCGACGCTCTGATCGCCACGCATGCGAGCGACGGCGCCGTCGACAACGAGCGCCCGATCTGCGCCTTCCCCGAGCGTGCCGTCTACACGGGACCGGCCGGCGGGGCCGACGACCCGGCGAACTGGGTGGCCGGGAACTTCACCTGCCGGTGAGCGTGGCGCGAGAGGCGCGAACCTGGTTCCTGGACGCCGACGACGTGGCCGACATGCTCCCGACGGTCGAAGTCCATGTGACGCGCCTGCTGGCGCAGCCGGGGGTGGACGCGGTCGGCCTGCCTCCGTACGCGCCTGGTGAGTCCGTTCGAGCTTGACTATCGCTCCTCGTTTGGACAACATCGGGCGAATCCGGGCACCGCGCTGGCTGCGGGGGGCGAATCCGCCCGAGGACAGTCGCTGCTGATCCGCGAGGACAGTCGGTTCGGGGGGGCGCCCAGCGGGGCGCTGACACGGACTATCGTCACCCGCGAGCAGACCGCGTCCGAGGGGAGCGGTGGCTCCACGTCGACCTCGGCCGGCTCGCCCGTCGATGGAAAGCATCCGGGGGTACCCGAAACCGAGCGGATTGACGCTTGCCGGGGTGAAGGCGTCGACGCCGGGCAAGCCGGAGAGCCGAATCTGCCGATCCCGCTTCGACACCATTCCGAAAGCCCCCAGGGAGGAATCGAATGAAGACGACACGCCGTGGATTCGTAGGAACCATCGCGCTGGGCGCCGCGGCTGGTGCCCTGACCGGCACTTCACCGTTCGGCAAGCGGGCCCGCGCCCAGACTCGGGAGGCCGCGAAGTCCGGTATCCATGACGGCGGCGTCATCCAGCTCAACCAGAACGAGAGTGCCCGCGGCCCTGGCCCGAAGACCATCCAGGCCATTCAGACCCACGCCAACAAGCGCATGGGCCGCGGCTATTCACCGGATCACGTCAACGAGCTGAGAACGGTCATCGCCGACTACTACGAAGTCGGTACCGACAACGTGCAGCTGGCCACCGGCTCCACCCCCCTGTTGCAGGGGTCGGTGCGGGCGTTCTGCTCGGCGACCAAGGGCTTCGTGACCCCCATGCCCACCTACTCGACCAGCTTGAGCACCGCCCGACGGATCGGGGCCAAGACGACCGAGGTGGATCTGGACAGCTCGCTCGCCATCGATCTCGAGGCGCTGGCGGAGGCGTCTCGCGGCGCAGGCCTGGTCTATCTCTGCAATCCGAACAACCCCACCGGCACGGTACACGGACCCGGAGCCGTCGAGCGTTTCGTGCGCCGCGTGCTGCGTGAATCGCCGGACACCATGATTCACGTCGACGAGGCCTACATCAACTACGGACGGCCCGGCAGCATCGAGACCGCGGTGCCTCTGGCGCTGGAGGACGAGCGCGTGTTCGTCACCCGTTCCTTCTCGAAGGCGCATGGCATTGCGGGCTTGCGTGTCGGATACGGCCTCGCCCAGGAGCAGACCCTGGCCAGGATCCGCGGCGCCTGGGGCATGGGCGACGTCAACATGCTGGGCGCGATAGCGGCGATCACCGCGTTCGAGGACACGGAACACATCGATCGGGAAGTGAAAGAGAACGCCGAGATTCGCGACGGCGTCATCGCCGCCTTCCGCGACATGGGCTTCGACGTGCCCGACTCCAACACCAACCACATCTTCGTCAACATCGGCCGCCCCGCACGGGAGTTCCGCGAAGCGTGCCTGGAGCGCAAGGTGCTGGTAGGCCGGGATTTTCCACCGCTGCACACCACGCATTGCCGAATCTCGATCGGCAGCCGAGAGGAGATGGCGGCGGCAATGGAGGTGTTCAGGAAGGTCCTGGCGTGAGGGTGAACGACGGAGCTGCGACGCCGGCTCCACGCCGTACAGCCGTAACTCTACCTTTGACATGATGAGAGGGGCAACGATGTCAAGCATCGTCCGGCTCGATCGACGAGCCTTCATGAGAAACGCCGGCGCGACCGCCATTGCCGGCGCCGCCGGCGGCCTGGTCGGCGGCGCGAGCTCGGCGGCGGCGCAGAGCTCGAGCAGCATCCCACGCTTGCCGAACGGCCGGTATGATTTCGACACTCCCTACAACCGTGTCGGTACCGACTGTTCCCGGTGGGACTCTCCGGCCCTCCGGTATCCGGAGGGTGTGTTCAAGTACGGCATGGGTGTGGCGTCATTGGACTTCGAATGTGCGCCGTGTATCACCGAAGCGCTGCAGGAGAGAATCCAACATCACAACTGGGGCTACCTGAGTACTACCCAACCCCTTCGAGACGGCATCCTGAAGTGGAATGATGAACGCCACGGTCTGGATCTGGACCCCGCCTCCATCGTCATCTCCGACGGTGTCTATCCGGGCGTCATCGCGGCGCTGCGATCGTTCGTGCCGATCGGGAACAAGGTGCTCTTGACCACACCGGCGTATTCGGGGTTCTACTCAATGGCCCGCGCCGCCCGGGTGGATACCGTCGACAGCCCGATGCTCTACCGGAACGGGCGCTATGAGATCGACTGGGACGACCTGGAATCGAAGATGACCGCGGACGTGCGCGCGACGATCGTCTGCAACCCGCAGAATCCGACCGGCAACGTGTGGACGGAGGAGGAGCTGCTCCGCCTCGGCCGGCTGGCCCTCGAGCACAAGGTCGTCGTGCTGGCGGACGAGATCCACTCCGACGTCATCCGTGCCGGGCACAGGTACACACCGTTTGCGAGCCTGCCGGATGAAGCCGTGGTGAACAACAGCGTGTCTTTCAACGCCGTCAGCAAGACCTTCAATCTGGCCGCGATGAAGAACGCCTACTACTACTCCAAGAACCCCATCCTGCTTGCGCGCGTGAACCAGTACCACCGCGCGGAGCTCAGCACGCTTGGCGTGGTAGCCAACACCGCGGCGTATCGGGACGGCGCCGAGTGGTTCGACGAGGCCAACGCGTACATGGACGACAACCACACGTTCGTCGAGAGCTACGTCAAGCAGCACATGCCCGACGTAGGCTATACGCGCAACGAAGGCACGTTCATGACCTTCCTGGACTTCAGCAAGGTCATGGAGCGCATCGGCGCCGAAGAGATGGCCGCGACGCAGGGAGACGACACTGCCGAGGAGTACTTCCGGGACTGGCTGACCCACCAGTCGGGTGTCTATCTGAATCCTGGTTCCAGCTACGGCAGCGGCGGAGAAGGCCACATGCGAATGAACGTGGCCTCGTCTCGCCGGGTGCTGCGGGAGGCGTGCGAGGCGATGGCCGCCGCAGTTCGCAACGTCTAGGCCAAGTACGACTAGGCAAGCGCGGACGGGCGCTACCGATACCGGGCGTACGAACTGTCCTCGCCGCGTTCCCGGCTCTGAGCGGAGCTTCGGTGTTCAGGGACCTGGACAGAAGGGAGGCGCCAATCGGCATCGTAATGGACCGCATTTCGTACGCCGCGGAACAGGGTGATCAGGAGACGAAGGCGACCTCTCACTAGCGGCGGCGCTGCACCCGGTCGCGGATTGGATCGGGTCGTTGCGACGGTGACTGGGGCGCGGACGAGGCATGAACCGATGCGGGTAGTCGCCGTGGACGCGGCTCCCGGCAAGAGGAGCACGGTCTTCGACGGTCGCGACTTCACGAACCACGATGCCCGGTCTTTGCGCGGCTATCTCGCTCGCATGCGGGAACGGCACCGGGAGATGCTCGTGTGCTGGGACGCGCCGCTGACGGGACCTGGCGACCCCGACGACGCGGGCGTGCCGGGGGACTTCACCCAGCGACCGATCGAGACTTTCTTCCGGGACGGAAAGAAGGGCTGCAAGACGCCGCGCGGCATTTCGGTACTCGGCTACGGCGGGTGCCCCCACTGGACGATCACCCGGTCGCTGCTCGGACTGCCCCGCCTGGGTTCCTACGACGCCGGGTACGACCAGTTGCCGTTCGATCTTCTCCCGAGCGGGCGTCCGCCCGGGGATCGACAACACGTCGTGGCGGAGATCCACCCCGGCGTGGCTGCGTGGCTCTGGTGCCGGGAGGAGCGGCGCGGGAACGTGTCGTGGGCGTACAAGAAGGACGCGGCCGTACTAGCCGAGATGTGGGAGATCGTCCGGTCGAAGGCGGCGGGCGCGTGGCAGGACGGACCGACGCCGACGAACGACGACCAGTTCGATGCGGCGGTGGGCTACGTTCTGGGACGCGCCCTCGCCGGGGCCGAGGACGGCGGTGCCCGCGTGGCGATGCTCGGTGATCGTTGGACGGGGTCGTTCTTGCTGCCGGACTCCCGCGAGCTGCGCAACAAGTGGGAACGCCGGCTGTCGGAGGAACCGGTGTCCGGCGGCCGGAAAGGGTCGGCCTCGCGCGTCGAAGGCGGCGACGGAGCATCCGCCCAATGACCGCTTCCGGGTTCAGGCGAACGGCCTTCGGGTCTCGGCTGCTGCGTCACGCGAGGCGCGACCGGGCACGCCGCGAGACCGGGTCTCCGGAATCGTCCGTGTCGCCCATGTTCGACGACTGGCGCGAAGGTGTCCACGAGCGCATCCGTCGGCAGACGGCTGACCTGGTGGCCGCGCGCGGGATCCGGCTGCACAGCCATATCCGGGCGGTGAACTCCTCAATGGCGTTCGCGTTCAACCTGTTCATGCCGTTCCGGGAATACGGTGCGGCAGCACTTGAGAAGCTGCTGTCGCGGGCCCTCCCGTTCCCCGTCCGCGGCCGGGCAGGGCGGCTGGTGGCGCGCCTGGGGAACGTACATGCAAGAGCGCTACATGCTCCCAACCATTGCGACCAGCCTATGAGCGGCCTGGTGTTCCGGCGGGGCCTGTCGGGCGGGCTGTTTCGCGACCTCTTGGACGGCCCCTGCGCGACCGTTCGCCGTGCATGCCTAGCCGCCGAACTCGACGCCCGTTTGCGTCCGGACGCTATCAGCTTCTACTCCCATGGGCGCTCGCTGGCTCGGATCGAAGGCCGCCGCCGGCGTCCGGCGAAGCTCTCGGTCCACCGCAAGTACCTGGCGGACGACCGGATCGGCGACTACGTCGGTGGCCAGGACCGGGAGTACCGCACGTTCGATGTCGATGCAGCCTTCGCGGAGGTCTACGCGTCCCAGGTACACAGCTTGGTCGAGCGCGCCAGGGGCCACGTGGGGTCTGAGGAGACCGTGGAGTTGCGTCTGCTGGAATGCAACGACGGGCCGGCGCCCGTGTGCTGCTTCGACCGGCAGGTGCAGATGCCGGGCACCCGGCGTACGCTCGACCTCATGGGCCTGATCAGCGGTCCGGTCGCGGCGTTGGTGGCGATCGAGGTGAAGCGGTACCCCGACAACCGTATCCAAGACGTGCCGCGGCAGCTCCACGAGTACCTGGAGATATTCGATCCGGCTCGGGAGGGCCTCGCCGCCGATGTGGCCCGCTCGTACCGAAAGGTGTGCCGGCAGCTTCGCGATCTTGGACTGGCGGCGCCGGATCCGGATCTGGTCACAGCTGGAATGCCGGTCAAGGGCTTGGTGATCGTCAGCGGCTACAATCCCCGTTCAAGGCTGCTGCCGCGTGCGCACGAACTTGCGGCGCAGCTGGAACGGCCAATCCATCTGTGGCAACCCGATGGCGACGACCACCGTATCCCGGAGGCGGAGAGATGGGAGCGCATGGGCGGCAGATGACGCCGGACGTGCCGAAGCGACGTCGGGATGGCTCGCGCTCTTGCCGAGTCGGTCGAGGATCTTCGGCGAACGCAAGGCCATGCTTGCTGCCCGGATCGCCGAGAAACCCGCGAGCGGCCGCACCGTGGCGGGTTCCCCTGGGACCGCGCAACGAGCTCAGCCATGCAGCCGAACGACCGTGGCCTGTGCGGCCGTGGTGAATCTCGCCCACTGATCCATGAGGACGCAGCGTTCGCGAGTAGATCGGACCGCGCGTAGGTCGCCGCCCCGCTACCACTCCATGTGGGGCAGGACGTCCTGCTGGAGGCGGAACATCTCGTCGATGGTGTGAACCGCGGCCCGGTACGAGTGCGTGGTCGGGTCCAGCAGCAGCGCCTGGAGCAGGGTCCGGCGGCAGCCGCTCGCGAACGCGTCGACCAGCAGCCGATTAGATGCTGGTCTGGGTCCTCAGCAGCCCGAGGATTCCCTCGGGGAGCGGCGCCATGCTGGCGGGGTGCAGGCCGCTCGCGTCGGCACGGGCGGGAACCTCGACGACGGCGCCCTCGGGCAGGCCGGGCACGCTCCGGTGCGTAGAAGCCGTCGGCGGCGCGCATCACCGAGGCGGGCAGGACCGGCTCGAACGCGGCCAGCAGGACTCTCCCGTTGGCCAGAAGCACCGAACCGGCCATGGCCGAGATCTCCGCCCACGCGTTGACGCGCCACCAGTACCAGCGGAGCAGCCAGACGAGCGCCACCCCCGCCGTGAGCTCGATGATGTAGATCCAGCCCCTCTGGATCGAGTCCATCTGCCAGGCGACACCCGCCGCGACCGCGGCCAGCAGCACGACCGCGACCCGGGAAGCCGCGACGTAGTGCCGCTCCGAGCGGTCCCTTCTCAGGAAGCGGCGATAGACGTCGTTCACGAGGTATGACGCCCCCCAGCACACGGCCTGCAGGACGGCCGAACATCGACCACACCTGTCTCATGGGCGCAGACGGCTTCGTGTCCACGCCGAGCGACCTGGTGTGGTTCGGTGCGGCCACTGTCGCGAGGCGATGTGCTCGAGCCCGGCACCGTCGAGCTCCTGCAGACGGCGGCGCAACTCGCATCGGGCGAGCCGACCGACTACGGCCTCGGCTGGTTCGTGCGGCGCGTGCCGCTCAACGACACCGAGGCCCGCGCCATCGGCCACGGCGGGAGTGCGGTCGGCGGCTCGACGTCCTTCATGGCCTTCCCCGATCACGATCTCGTGATCGCCGTGTCGTCGAACGTCTCGTTCGCGGAGGACGCGGTCCGCTCGCTCGCGCTCGCGACGGCGGCAGCGTTCGCCGGCTACGAAATGAGCGCGATGCGCCGAGCTTGACTGTCGCTCCCCAATGTGGCCAACATCGGGCGAATCCGGCGCGCCGCGCCGGCTGCGGGGGCGATCCGCGTGAGGGCGGGCAAGGAGAGAAATCGTGGCGACGAGACGGCGGGTTCGCCGATGGGGGCGCACGCCGTGCCGGCGGTCGCCGCGGCGACGATCGCGCTCGCGCCGGCGGTCGCCGCGCAGCGGGACGCCGGGCCATGCTCCAAGGTGGATGCTCGGAAACTCGACGGCTGTGTCGAGACTGGTGACACAATCGTCGGCAAGGAGGCCGTATGCGTCTGATATGTGCATTGGCGGTGCTGAGTGCAGCGATGGTATCTCCGTCGCCGTATGCTGCAGCGGAACGAGGGGAGCGAATTCAGGCGGCTGCCGAGGCCGCGGAACCGTTCCGCATCATTGGCAACATCTACTATGTCGGAGGCCAATACGGCTCCTACCTCATCACCACGCCGGAGGGCCACATTCTCCACGACACGGGCACCGCCGAGATGCACGCGCTCATCGTCTCGAACGTGGAGAAGCTCGGGTTCGACGTACGGGACATCCGGATCATCATCTCGAGCCACGCGCATTGGGACCACGTCGAGGGACACGCGGCCATGAAGCGGGTGACCGGGGCACAGGTGGTTGCGCTCGGCGGCGACGCCGTGGCGCTCCGATCAGGCCAGGACAACTCGGCGGGGCCCGGGACTTCGAGCCTGTCACGGTGGATCGGGTGATCGAGGACGGTGACACGGTCACGCTGGGCGGGATGACGCTGCGGGCCCTCTGGACGGGGGGCCACACGCAGGGAGCCACGATGTGGATGACAACGGCCCAGGAAGGTGGAGACACGTACTCCGTAGCCTTCCGCGGCGGCGAGATTCCGAACCAGGGGGCTCCGCTCGTCGACAATCCCCGACACCCGACGGTTGTCGCCGACACCCAGAGGACCCTTCAAAGGCTGAAGGAGCTCGAGCCTCCCGACCTCTTCCTGCATAATCACGCGCGGTATTCGGCCCGCGAGTTGGACCCGGCCCTTCCTGTCGACTCGAGGTGTGTTACTTGCCTCGACGCGGAAGGCTGGAGCGGTCTCGTGGCGGGCGTCGAAGCCAGTTTCGAAGAAATGCTCGGCGAAGCGGAGGGCCAACGGGACCGTTAGTCAATCCATACGAGGTCAGTTAGTTAGGGAGCAGGCCTGAGGTCCGCGTGGCGCGCGTTGCCGAGGATGTTGCTCACCGCCCGGTTGCCCTCGTGGCAGGCGTACTCGTAGAGGGTATAGCTCATGTCCCGATCGAGGGGCAGCTCGAGGGTCCACGGCTCGGTGTAGATCTCGGGATCCTCGACGCGGACCTGCCAGTCGAGCGCGTCCTCGGCGACGCGGGTGAAGCGTTCGACCAGCTTCAGCGACCGGCTGACGGGGACGCCGTGCATGCGCCCGGCGTTCTGGTTCGGGGTGATCCAGGCCTTCTCCGTGAAGTGCGTGGTCTCGACGACCAGCGTCTCGCCCTCCCACCGGCCGCGGGCGTCGCCCATCCATTGCCGGATCCGCGGGTCGACGTGCGGCCGGCCGTCGAGGGGGATGATGCGCGGCTCGCGGACCATCTCGTACACGATGATGACGTAGCCGGGAACCTGGAAGATGTGGTTGCCGGTGTTGTACGAGTTCGGGAGCATCGACCCCGGCACGCCGCGCGTGATGCACCGGCTGTACGGGCTCATGTTCAGGTACGACGCGTTGCGGTTCGCGACCAGCCAGCTTGCGCGCTCCTCCGCCGCCGGGCGGGTGGGGACGCGGCCGCTGGCCGGGTAGCTCACCATGGACGTGCGGTGCGTGGGCACGATGTGGTCGCGCGGGTCGAACCAGAAGAAGTTGTAGCCGCGATCGAGCGAGCCGCCCGCCGCCGTCGGCTGCCGGCCCGGGGCGTTGTCGCCGTCGCGCATCCCGGTGCTGCGGCGTTCGACCTCCGCCGCCTCCTCGGCGGTGTAGAAGGCCTTGTCGCCGAGCTCGCGCGGCCGTTCGAGCGGCGTCAGGGTGTCGTTGGTCCAGATGCCGGAGATGTCGGGCTGGCCGTCGGGGGTGCGGGGCGCACGGTAGGGCGGCTCGGCGACGGGCCGGGTCTCGGCCGACCCTGCGGCGGCCTGCGCTCCGGCGGCCTGCGTCCCGGCGGACCCCGCGGCGGCCGGTGCCCCGGCCGGCCCTGCGGTGGGCTGTGCTCCGGCGGACCCTGCGGCGGCCGGTGCGAGGACGAGGAGGGTCGCGGCGATTCTGGAGAGTTGATATCGTGACATCCGGCCGCCGATTGTACCAGGGGCTCGTGGTGGAACGGCCATGTACCGCGTCCGTCGAATAGATAGGGGGCTTTCGCCACGAGCCCCTCGGCTCGGTCCGAGCCCGTCGCCATCGGGGCCGAGAACGCGGGGGCCGAGGCGGCGCCGACGATACGGAGGACGGCAGATGCGTATTGGGGTCACCGGGGCGACCGGGCTCGTGGGATCGGCGTTGCTCCCGCTTCTGGAAGGGGCGGGGCACGAGGCGGTGGGGCTGCGGCGGGGAGCCGCCGACGGCGCCGGTCCGCCGAGCTGGGACCCGTCGACGGGACGGGTGGCCGCCGGCGACGGGCCGCTGGACGCGGTGGTCCACCTCGCCGGCGAGAACATCGCGGGCGGCCGCTGGAACGCGGCGCGCAAGGCGCGCATCCGGGACAGCCGGGTCGAGGGCACGGGAGCGCTGTGCCGGGGGCTGGCCGCGCTCGATCCGCCCCCCGCGACGCTCGTCGCCGCCTCCGCCGTCGGCTTCTACGGCGACCGCGGCGACGAGCGGCTCGACGAGTCGTCATCGGCGGGGAGCGGGTTCCTGGCGGACGTGTGCCAGGAGTGGGAGGCGGCCGCGGCGCCCGCGCGCGAGGCGGGCATCCGCGTGGTTCATCTGCGGATCGGAATCGTGCTCACCCCCGCCGGGGGAGCGCTCGGGCAGATGCTGCTGCCGTTCAAGCTGGGGGTGGGCGGGGTCATCGGGTCGGGCCGGCAGTTCATGAGCTGGATCGCCCTCGACGACCTCGTGGCCGCCATCCTGCACGCGGCCGTCACCGACGGCCTGGAGGGGCCGGTGAACGCGGTCGCGCCGAATCCGGCCACCAACGCCGAGTTCACGAAGACGCTGGGCCGGGTGCTCCGGCGCCCGACGATCCTGCCGATGCCCGCCTTCGGCGCCCGCCTGGCGTTCGGCGAGATGGCGGACCACCTGCTTCTCGGCGGCGCCCGTGTCGAACCGACCCGGCTGATGGAGATGGGGTTCGAGTTCGGCCATCCCACGCTCGGGGGCGCCCTGCGGCACCTGCTGGGCCGGTGAGTGCGCGACATGGCGGTCGCGTTGGGAGTTTCGCTGGCGATCTTGCGGCGCAAGCCCCTGCCTACCGCTCGGTCACCGGTCTCCAGTCGCGGGCGCGGCGCTCGGCCTCGGCCCGTTGCGCGGCCGTCATCCGGGCAGCCACCGCGTCGCGAGCCTCGACCGCCCGGTCGCGTTCGCCGCCGGTCAGCCGCGACGCGGCGAGACCGAGCCAGAGGTGCGCCTGGCCGGCATCGGCAGGGACGCCGTTGCCCTCGGCGTAGAGGAGACCGAGGTCGAGTTGCGCCAGGGCGTCCCCCTGGTCGGCGGCCAGGTGCAGCCACCGCGCCGCTTCCCCCGCGTTCGGGGTGACGCCGCGGCCGTCGCGGGACATCAGGCCGAGGTAGCGCTGGGCGGGGGCGTGGCCCTGCTCCGCGGCGGGGCGAATCCACCGGATCGCTTCGGCGTCGTCCGCCGGGACGCCCCGGCCCTGCAGGTACATGAAGCCCAGGTCCGCCTGCGCCTCCGCGAGCCCCTGCGTCGCCGCCAGATGCATCCACCGCAGCGCCTCGGCGTCGTTCGCGGCAACCCCCCGGCCGTTCGCGTACACCAGAGCGAGGCTGTACTGGGCGCGGGCCATGGCCGCGATGTTCGCCTCCGACCGGGCGTGGGCGGGATCGGCGGCCTGACGCAGCCAGCGCAGGGCCTCGGCGTCGTCCTGCGGAACGCCCTGCCCGACGCCGTACAGATAGGCCAGATCGACCTGCGCCGCGACGTACCCCTGGCCGGCCGCCTGGCGGAGCCGGCGGGCGCCTTCGGCCGCGTCCTGGTCCAGGCCGCGGCCGTTCAGGTACAGCGCGGCGAGACCCGCCTGTGAGCGGGCATGTCCCTGCTCGGCCGCGCGTCGATACCAGCGCGCCGCTTCCGCGTAGTCCTGCGGCACGTCCTGGCCGTTCTCGTACAGCAGGGCCATCGCGTACTGCGCCCGTACCTCCCCCTGCTCGGCGGCCAGACGCATCAGCCGCGCCGCCTCGGCGTCGTCGCGGGCGACCCCCTGGCCGACTCCGTACAGGTATCCCAGACCGTACTGCCCGCCGGGGTCGCCCTGGTCGGCGGCGCGTCGATACCAGCGCGCCGCCTCGGCGTCGTCCTGGGACGCCGCTTCGCCGTTGAGATACAGGTCGCCGAGGGTGGCCTGGGCGGGCGCGTATCCCTGCTCGGCCGCCAACCGGTACCACCGCAGGGCTTCTTCCGCGTCGCGAGGGACGCCCTCGCCGAGCAGATGCCGCGCCCCGAGATCCGCCTGGGCCTCGGCGATCCCCCGTTCGGCCCGCCCCTCGAGGCTGCGCAGGTCGAACTCCGTGTCCCGGGTCGCCGGCGGCCCCGCGCAGGCCGCCGCCGCGAGCAGCGCGACGAGACCGCCGGCGGGCCGCGAGGGGAGCCCCAGCACCGGCGTCACTCGGGCGGGCGTCGCCCGCCGGCGGGGTCGACGTCCGCGTCGTAGTCGACGCCGTCGATGCCGAACCCGAAGATCCTGAGGAAATCGTCGCGAATGCCGTCGAGGTCGGCGAGCTCGGCGACGTTGTCGGTGGAGACGATGGGCCACCGGCGATTGAGCTCGGCCTGGACCGGCGCGGACAGCTCCCAATCGTCCATCCGGATCCGGCCGGCCTCGTCGAATGGCGGCGGCGGCGTATCCGAGTAGAGTGCCGTGCGGAACAACCGATCGATGTGGTCCAGGCAGTCCTCGTGGTTGCCGGCGCTCTTCATGACCCGGAACAGCAGGGCCAGGTACAGCGGCACTACCGGAATCGCGGAGCTGGCCTGGGTCACCACCGCCTTGAGCACCGCCACCCGGGCGTCTCCCCCGAGGGCCGACACCCGTTCGCGGATCGCGGCGGCGGCGCGGTCCAGGTCCTCCTTGGCCTTCCCGAGGGTGGCCTGCCAGTAGATGGGCCAGGTCAGCTCGCTGCCGATGTAGGTGAAGGCGACGGTCTTGAAGCCAGGGGCGAGGACGCCGGCGTCCTCGAGCGCGTCCATCCAGAACTCCCAGTCCTCGCCGCCCATCACCGCCACGGTGGCCGCGGTCTCCGCCTCCGAGGCCGGCTCCAGGCTGACCTGCTCCACCCTTCCGGTGTCCTGGTTGAGCGACTTGATGTGGAACGTCTCGCCCAGCGGCTTGATCGCCGAGCGATGGAGGATGCCGGTGCGGGGATGCTGGCGCACCGGCGCGGCGAGGCTGTAGACGAACAGGTCGATCTGGCCCAGCGAGGCCCGAATCTCGTCGATGGTCCGGGTCTTCATCTCGTCCGAGAACGCGTCGCCGTCGAGCGTCCGCGCATAGAGCCCGCGGGCCGACGCCGCGTTCTCGAAGGCGGCGTTGTTGTACCACCCCGCGGTGGCCGTCTTGTTGCGGCGGGGCGCCTTCTCGAACGACACCCCGAGGGTGCCCGCCCCGGCGCCGAACGCTGCCACGCTACGCGACGCCAGCCCGTAGCCGCCGGACCCGCCGACGATCAGGGCCCGCCGCGGGCCGTTCGGGAACGGCGTGACCCGCGCGATCTGCTCTCGCACGCTCGCGGCGCATCCCTCCGGATGCGCCGTCGTGCAGATGAACCCTCGAATCCTCGGCTTGACGATCATTCCTTGATCCTGGCCCGTCAGTCGTGGCCGCGCGTCCGTGCGGTCACGCTACGGCCTCCGCTTGGGCGCCCGACCAACCCTGCCAGGAAGTCGGCGCCACCCACGGGAGTCTGCTCCGTTCTACGGCGCAGACTCCCGGTCCCGCCGGCCGCCCGGCCACGGGCTGCTACTGGCCGTCCTCGCGGAGCGCGTTGAACCGCCGCGCCCGTTCGACGGCGGCCTCGTTGCCGATGAGCTCCAGGCGCCGCGGGCCCGCGAGGCTGCCTGCCCCGGCGTCGCCGATGCTCCCCTCGCGGGCGAGGGTGGCCATCGCGTCGTCGACGGCGCCGAGGGCGATGGCCCCCATCGCGCCGATGAACAGGATGCCGACGCCGTTCTCGCGCGCCGCGTCGACCGACGGGGCCCCGGTCAGGATGGGACGCCCGGCCAGCTCGACCGCCCGCCGGCACTGGTCCAGGGGGATGCCGGGGACGAAGATGACGTCGCCCCCTTCCTGTGCGTAGAGCGCGACCCGCTCGATCGCCTCGTCGAGGGGGCCGCCGTCGGCCACCACGTCGCTGCGGACGAGCAGCACCGTGTCGGCATCGCGCTTCGCGTCGACGGCCGCGCGCACCTTGTCGACCATCGCCTCGCGGCCGATGATCTTGCCTTCATCATAGCCGGCGAGGTGCTTCGCGCCATACAGGTCCTCGATCATGATGCAGGCGGCGCCCGCCTTCTCCATGCGCTGCACCGTGCGGTAGACGTTGAGGGGGTTGCCGCCGCCGTCGTCGGCGTCGGCGATGATCGGCACGTCGATCGCGTCGGCGGTCCGGTTGCAGAACTCCACGAGGTCGTCCATGGTGATCATGCCGAAGTCGCCGGTGCCGTACTTGCTCAGGGACAGGGCGCTGCCGCCGGTCATCACGATCTCGAAGCCGTGCATCTCGGCCAGCCGGGCCGTGGCCACGTCGCCGCAGTTGATGCAGCGGCTGGGCTCGGGGCGTTCGAGGAGGGCGCGGAACCGGGCCCCCGGGCTCGCGCCGGCCGGCGCCTGGGCGGCCGCTCCCGCGAGACCGGCCCCGAACGTGTGGCCCACCACCCCGCCGGTGGCGATCCCGGCGCCCTGCAGAAACCGCCGGCGGGTCGGCTCGTGGCTCTTCGTCATGTCGATCTCCTTATACCTTCTTCGGCCAGTTCTTCGGCCAGCTTGACCTCGACGCGTCAGAACATAATCATAAGGGGCTACGCCCCGCGACAACGCGCGCGTTCGCGGTGTTTTCGACCGCGCCGTGACCGCCACCGGGCGGCGTACGGCGGGTACTTCGACGTTGCGAGGCGGCCGCGAACCAGCGGCAAGGAGCAGTGGTGATGAGTAGAACACGCAGGATTCGAGGCGCCCTGGTTGCGGGTGCGTTGGCGCTCGCGGGCATGCTGCTGATTCCGGGCATGGCGGCCGCGCAGGACGAGGCCACCCCCACCTACACGAAGGACGTGGCGCCGATCTTCCGGGCCAAGTGCGAGAACTGCCACCGGCCGGGCTACATCGCGCCGATGTCGCTGCAGACCTACGCCGACTCGCGGCCGTGGGCGCGCTCCATCAGCAACCGCGTCGAGACGCGGCAGATGCCGCCCTGGCACATCGACGAGTCGGTGGGCATCCAGGAGTTCCAGAACGACCGGTCGCTGACGCAGGCCGAGATCGACACCATCGTGCGGTGGGTCGACGCCGGCGCGCCGCGGGGCAACCCCGTCGACCTGCCGCGGCCCGCGGTGTTCGCCGACGACGACGTCTGGAACTTCGCCGAGCGCTTCGACGGGCCGCCGGACCTGATTCTCCACTCGACGCCGTACACCATGCCGGCCGTCGCCCAGGACGCCTGGTGGAAGCCGGAGGTGCCGACCGGTCTGACCGAGGACCGGTGGATCCGCGCCATCGAGATCCGGCCGTCGACGGTGGCGGGGCGGCGAATCACCCACCACGCCCTCGCCCGCCTGCAGCAGGAGGAGGACCCCGAGGACCTCGGCGCGGCCTCGGAAGTGGGCCCCGGCATCCTGATGGAGTGGGCGGTCGGCAAGCAGGGCGAGATCATGCGCGACGGCAGCGGCAAGCTCATCAAGGCCGACTCGACCATCGTGTGGGACATCCACTACTCGGCGGTCGGCGAGGAGATCACCGACACCGCCGAGCTCGGGCTGTACCTCTATCCCGAGGGGCAGGAGCCCAGGCACCGGCAGGTGCTGTCGGCGTGGTCGACCATCGAGGGCGGCAGCGACCACCTCTCGATTCTGCCCAACGCCATCACCACCACCGAGAACTTCCACGTGCTGAAGCAGAACGGCCGGATCGAGAACTACCAGCCGCACATGCACCTGCGGGGCAAGGGCATGCAGATGACCGCGGTCCTGCCCGACGGGTCGAAGCAGGTGCTGAGCCGCGTCAGCGACTTCAACTTCAACTGGCACAACAACTACGTCTATGCCGACCACGCGGCGCCGCTGCTGCCGAAGGGCACCGTCATCGCCCTGAAGTCGTGGTACGACAACACCTCGGCCAACCGCGCCAACCCCGATCCGAACCAGTGGGTCGGATACGGCGACCGCACCGTGGACGAGATGGGGCACGCCTGGGTCAACGTCACCTACATGGATGACGAGGACTTCGCGGCGGCCGTGGCCGAGCGCGACGAGGTCCTCGAGGCGGCCGACGGCGGCGGCGAGTAGGCGGGCCGGCGACAACGGGAATCCAGGGAGCCGCCCCATCACCATCGGGGCGGCTTCCGTTACGTACGAGGAGGTTTTCGTCATGCGGACGACTCGTTCGATGGGGCTTGCGGCGGCGGCCGCCCTGCTCGGGGTCACCCTCGGGCCGGCGGCGGCGTCCGCGCAGATTCCCACCACGCTCCAGGGCTTCGGGGCGCCGGTGTACCCCGCGTTCGAAGGCTGGTACGGGAACGCCGACGGCACCGCGACGCTGCTCATCGGCTTCTTCAACTCCAACACCGAGCAGTCGGTGGAGCTGCCCGTCGGCGAGCTGAACTACTTCAGCCCGGGTCCGCGGGACCGGGGGCAGCCGACCCACTTCGCCCCGGGCCGGGCGTGGGGCGTCTTCACCATCCAGGTGCCCGGCGACTTCGACGGCGAGCTGAGCTGGACCCTCGTCGCCAACGAAGAGCCGGTCACGATCCCCTTCCACATTCAGGCCCCGTACTTCGTCGAGCCGTTCAAGGACGCGTCCAACAACAACGAGCCGCCGACGATCCGCTTCGCCGAGGACGGCGCGCCGCTCACCGGCCCGCCGGTCGGCATCGCCGAGCGCCTGACCGGGATGGTCGGGGGCCCCGTCGACCTGGCCGTGTGGCTCTCCGACGTGACCCCCGACACCCATGTGCGGGAGAACCCGTTTCGCCGCCGCCCGCCGATGAGCCTGCGCTGGCACAAGCTCCGGGGGCCGGGCGAGGTGGAGTTCGCCCAGTCGGAGTTCGAGTACGAGGAGACCTCGGAGCAGAACCCGCGGACCACCGCGAGCTTCAGCGCCCCCGGCGAGTACTGGCTGCGCGCCGAGGCCCTCGATTCGACCGGCGTGGGCGGCAGCGGCTTCCAGTGTTGCTGGACCTCGGCCATAGTCCAGGTCACCGTGTCCGAGTAGAAGCGGGCCGAGCCGCGGGCGACGATTCCCGGGCTGGCTGCCGCGCGGCGGAAGCGGCGCCGCCTCCGCGGGAGGCGCGGACTCCTGGCAGGCTCGGTGATTCCGCCGCCGTGCAGGACGAGCGAGTGGTCCAGCGGGTTGCCGTCGTCGTCCGGCGTCGACTTCAGCTTGTCGAGGAGTCCGCTGGCGGCGGTTGCCGGACCAGCGGCCAACCGGCCGGAGTCGATTCCCGTCGCGGCGGACGGAATAAAAGCGGGGGCAGGGCGGTCCACGGAACTGAAGGCCCGTGCGATGAGACCCGCCATGCACCAGGTGTCGAGCGCCGTGCTGCCCGAATGGCAGTCGATGGGGGGCGTGACGTGGCCGCCGGCCGTCGCGGCCCGCGCCGGGGCGGTGCTCGCGCCGGCCGCGAACGGAGCCGCCGGAGAGCTTGTCGTGGAGACCGGTACCGGGGTCGGCGGCGTCGCGGAGGATGGTGCGGACGTGCCGTCGCGCCGGGATGAAGTGGCGGGCGACGCACGGGTCGAGGATCCGGACCGGGCGCTGGTCGCCGCCGCCGTCGCCGGCGACCGCGACTCGTTCGAGGCGCTGATGTTGCGGCACCAGACCCGTATCGTCAACTACGCGATGGCGATCGTGCGGGACCCCGCGGACGCGGAGGACGTCGCTCAGGAGACGTTCATCCGCGCCTACCGATCGTTGACCCGCTTTCGCGGGGACAGCTCGTTCAAGACGTGGCTCTACACCATCGCCACCAACGCCGCCCGAACCGGGCTCGAGCGCCGGGGGCGGCGGAGCCGGCTGGAGGACGAGAGCCTGGACGACGAGGCCGCGCCGCTGGTGGCCGGCGACGTCCCCGCGGGCGGCGCGGACGTCGAGACGACCCTGGTGCGGCGCGAGTCGATAGACCGCGCCCTCGCCGCCCTCCCGCCGGACCTGCGTGTCGCGGTGGTCTTGCGCGACGTCGAGGGCTTGGACTACAAGGAGATTGCCGCCGCGACGGGGGCGCCGATCGGGACCGTCGAGTCCCGCATCTTTCGCGCTCGCCGCCGGCTGCGGCCGCTGTTGCAGCCGCTGATGGGGAGATCGTCATGAGATGTGACGACGTGGAACGTGCAGTCATCGCGCGCGCGGCGGGACGGCTGGACCCGGCCGGCGTCGAGCGCCTGGAGGCGCATGTCGACCGCTGCCCGGCCTGCCGTGAGGCGGCCGCCGCCCAGCGGGACGTGGCCGCCGTTCTCTCGGCGCGGCCCGATGGGGCGCCGCCGCTCGCATTCGCGACCCGGGTCATGGCGCACCTCGACGGTCCGCCCACCTGGCTCGACGTTATCGACTGGCGCCGCTGGACGGTGCGGCTCGCGCCGGTGGCGGCCGCCCTGCTGGTGGTCGCGGTGGTGGGGCTCGGGCCCGTCGAGGCGGTCGAGCCGATCGAGTTCTCGGACCTCGTGACCGACTGGGTCGGCGTGGACGATGCGGCGGGACCGCCCGCGTTCAGCCTGCTATGGCAGGAAGAAGTGACCGAGGACACCCTGCTGGAGGCGGTGCTGACGGCGAGTCCGGACGAGCCCTTCTGAGGGCAGGAGATGACGCGATGAACCGTACCAGCATGCGCCTGTGGGCCGGTTTCTTCGTTCTCGTCGTGTTCAGCGGGGGGTTGGCCGCGGGGTTCGCGGTGCGGCCCTGGTTCGATCCGGATCCGCCTCGCGGGTTCCGGGGGCGGGGCGTTTCGCGGCCTCCCTCGGCGCGGATGACCGAGAGGTTGCTCGGCCGTCTGGGCGACCGTCTGGACGCAGACAACGCCCTGTCCGATGATCAGCGCTGGCGGCTGGGCGAGGTCTTCGAGGCCGGTCAGCTCCGGTTTCGCGAGCTCAATGCCAGCGTTCGCGAGCAGTTCGAGGCCGAGCAGGCGCAGATGAACGTCGAGATAGCCTCCATCCTGACCGCCGAACAGATGGAGGTCTTCGAGAGCCAGATCGTCAGGATGCGCCGCGACCGGCGTGACCGGTTCGGCCCTCGCGGGCCGGACGGCGGGCGGGGGCCCCGAGGCGACCGCCCCGGCCGGCGTCCGCGCTGACCCTCCCGCCGTTTCTCCCGTCGGTTCAGCGGTCGAAAGGCGAGCGGAAGCGCCAGGCGAAGTTGCCCAGCCCTGGGGCGCCGCGGCCGGCCGGTTCAGTCCCCGGGGTTCACGTCTTCCTGGCTCAGCCGATCAAATTTGCCCGGAGGTCCTTCATGAGCAGGAACAAGTGAGATGGATCGGTGAGGCTGCGACCAGCGAGCGGTCGAGCTACGGACCGCTCGCGAACCTGCTGAACGCGGTCGGCGCAACCCTTCGGCCGAAGGTGCGTGTCCTGCGAGCATTGCGCCGGGCCCGAGCCGGAAGTAGGATCGCAGGGTTGGGAAACTGCGCCACGACGTGCGCCACGTGAAGGAGATGACGATGCGGCTCGCGAGAACGCTCCTGGTTCCGGCGCTGGCCGCTGCGGCAGGGCTGGCGCCCGCGGTGCCGGTTGCGGCGCAGGAGGCGTCCGCCGGGTCGGCCCGCGCCGTCCTCGATCGGTACTGCGTCGCCTGTCACAACGACCGGCTGCGGACCGGCGGGCTGACCCTCGATGCGGGCGTCGTGGACGCCGCCGACCCGAGCCGCGACGCGGACGTCTGGGAGCGGGTGATCGCGAAGCTGCGGACCGGCGCGATGCCCCCGCCGGGCCGGCCGCGTCCCGATGCCGCGACGTATCACGCGGTGGCGGCCCGGCTCGAGGCGGACATCGACCGGGCGGCCGCGGCGAATCCCGACCCGGGCCGGACCAGTACCGTCCACCGGCTGAACCGCACCGAGTACCGCCACGCCGTCCGCGACCTCCTCGCCCTCGACCTCGACGTGGCCCAGCTGCTGCCGGGCGACGAGACGTCGGACACGGGCTTCGACAACAACGCCGACGTGCTGTCGATCTCGACGGCGCAGCTCGAACGCTATCTGTCGGCGGCGCGCACCATCACCCGCCTCGCCGTGGGCCTGCCGCCGGCCGGACCCGGGTTCGAGACGTTCGACGTGCCGCTCCTCCTGCTGCAGGACGACCGCCGGAGCGAGGATTTGCCGCTCGGCTCGCGGGGCGGAGTCGCCATTCCGCATCACTTCCCGGTCGACGGCGAGTACCTCTTCAAGGTCGAGCTGCGGACCAACTGGCAGGACTACATCCTCGGCATGGGGACGGCGCATCGGCTCGACATCCGGATCGACGGCGAGCTGGTGAAGCGCTTCACGGTCGGGGGAGAGGCGCGGGGCCGGCCCGCGCCGGTCACCTTCACCATCGCCGAGCCCGGCGATCCGGAGTGGGAGGCGTATCTGCACGAGGCCGACGACCGGCTCGAGGTCCGCGTGCCGGTCGCGGCGGGACCGCGGATGGTCGGCGTGTCGTTCGTCAGAAACGTCTGGGAGCCGGAAGGCATCCTGATCCCGCGGCAGGCGGGCGAGGTATTGTCGAACGACGAGGCGTATCACGGCAACGCCGCGGTCAGCTCGGTGGCCATCGGCGGTCCCTACGAGGTGACCGGGCCCGGAGACACCCCGAGCCGCCGGGCCATCTTCACCTGTAGGCCGGAGACGGCGGCGGTGGAGGACGAGCGGGCGTGCGCCACCGAGATCGTGTCGCGACTGGCGCGCCGCGCCTATCGCCGGCCGGTGACACCGGCGGACGTCGAGACGCTGCTCGGCTTCTTCGAGAGCGGCCGCGAGAGCGGCGGCAGCTTCGACGCCGGCGTGCAGCTCGCGTTGGAGCGGATGTTCGTCGACCCGGACTTCCTGCTCCGCATCGAGCGCGAGCCGGCCGGGGCGGCGCCCGCGCGGCCCTACCCCCTGAGCGGCGTCGAGGTGGCCTCCCGCCTCTCGTTCTTCCTCTGGGGCAGCATTCCCGACGCGCCGCTGCTGGACGCGGCGGAACGGGGCGCGCTCACGGATCCGGCGGTCCTCGAGGCCCAGGTCCGGCGCATGCTGGCCGATCCGCGCGCCCGGTCGCTCGTCGACGACTTCGCGATGCAGTGGCTGCACCTGCGCAACCTGGAGGACGTCAAGGGCGACCCGGTGCCGTTTCCCGACTTCGACGACAACCTCGTCGAGGCGTTCCGGCAGGAGACGACCCTGTTTCTCGCGAGCACCTTGCGCGAGGATCGCAGCGTGCTCGACCTGCTCGACGCCGACTATACCTACGTCGACGAGCGGCTGGCGCGGCACTACGGCATCCCGGGCGTCTACGGCAGCCGGTTCCGGCGCGTCGTGCTGCCGGACCTGACGCAGCGCGGCGGCCTGCTCGGGCACGGCGGCCTGCTCGCGTTGACGTCGTACCCGACCCGCACGTCGCCGGTGCTGCGCGGCAAGTGGCTGCTCGACACGATTCTCGGCGCTCCGCCCCCGTCTCCGCCGCCCGACGTGCCGGCGTTGCCCGAGCCGGGCGACGGCGCGCGCACGACCTCGGTCCGCGAACGGCTGGAGCGCCACCGGCAGGCCCCCGCCTGCGCCACCTGCCACGCCTCGATCGATCCTCCCGGCTTCGCCCTGGAGCAGTACGACGGCCTCGGCGCCTGGCGGACGGCGGACGAGTTCGGCAATCCCATCGACGCCGCGGCGACGCTGCCGAGCGGACGGGCGGTGGAAGGCATGGCCGGGTTGCGCGCGTGGCTGCTGGAACGCCCCGAGCAGTTCGCCGGCACGGTGGCCGAGAAGCTTCTGTCCTACGCCCTCGGCCGCGGGCTGGAGCACACCGATCGACCGACGGTGCGCGCCATCGTGCGGGACGCCGCGGCCGACGACTACCGCTGGTCGGCTCTCATCGCCGGCGTCGCGAAGAGCCCGGCGTTCCTGATGCGGAACGCGGCCGCGGCGGATTGAGACACGGCGTTGCGCGGAACCGGCGGCGCGCCTCGGTGCGGCCGGAATGTGAGACTATCGGCTTTCGGTTCGCAGGCTTGAGGAGAGCGACATCATGACCATCAGCAGGAAATCGCTGCCGCGCCGGACCGTGCTGCGGGGCCTCGGCGTGACGTTGGGGCTGCCGTTCCTCGATGCGATGTCTCCCGCGCTCACCGCGCTGGCGCAGACGTCCACCGGGCCGGTCCACCGGTTCCAGGCGATCTACGCGCCCAACGGCATGGCCATGCAGCACTGGACGCCGGAACGCACGGGCCGCGATTTCGAGCTGACGCCGATTCTCGAGCCGCTGGCCCCGTTCCGCGACCAGTTGCTGGTCGTCTCGGGGCTGCGCGCGTCGTGGGCCTACGTGCACGCGGGCGCCTCCGCGTCGTTCCTGACGGGGACGCCGCGCGGCGGGCAGAACGAGACCGACGTGCTCGCCAGCACCTCGATGGACCAGATCCTCGCGCGGGAGCTCGGCAAGACCACCCAGCTCGGCTCGCTCGAGGTGTCGATGGACAAGTTCGCCAACGCCGGGCAGTGCACCGCCGGCCTGAGCTGCGCCTACACGCAGACCATTTCGTGGCGCACGCCGACGATGCCGCTGCCGATGGAGAACAACCCGCGCGCGGTGTTCGAGCGGCTGTTCGGCGACAGCGGCTCGGCCGACCCCGCGGTCCGAAGGGCGCGCCGGCGGCAGAAGCAGAGCATCCTCGACTCGGTCACCGGCAAGCTGGACGACCTGAAGGTGGAGGTGGGGCCGCGCGATCGGGTCAAGCTGGACGAGTACACCGAGGCGGTCCGGGACGTCGAGCGGCGCATCGAGATCGCCGAGCGGCAGCGCGACGTCGAGCCGTCGTTCACCGAGCAGCCCTCGGCCCCGCCGCGGGTCTTCGAGGACCATCTCGGGCTGATGTTCGACCTGCAGTTCCTGGCCCTCCAGGCGGACCTGACCCGCGTCGTCACGTTCATGCTCGGGCGCGAGCAGAGCACCCGCGCGTTCCCCCAGATCGGCGTGCCCGACGCGCACCACCCGCTGTCGCACCACGAGGACGACCCCGATCGGATCGCCCTCATGTCGAAGATCAACACCTACCACGTGCAGCTCACGTCCGACTATCTGGCGCGCCTCCGCGCGGCCGAGGACGCCGACGGGTCGCTCCTCGACAACATGACCATCCTCTACGGCGCGGGCATCTCGAACAGCACGCGGCACCTCGGCGCCAACCTGCCGCTGCTGGTCGTCGGCGGCGGCGCCGGCAGGCTCAAGGGCGGTCGCCACCTGCGCTACCCGGGCGAGACGTCGAACGCCGACCTCCTGATGACCCTGATGGACAAGCTCGGCATGCCTCTCGACCGGCTCGGCGACAGCACCTCGCGCCTGCCGATCGACACGCTGTCGGAGGTGTGAGCATGCGGCGGATCGACACGCTGTCGTCGGCCCCCTTTGGAGAAGGGTGAAGCGATGAGAAGCGCATGCTGCGATAGAAGGCTCCACGTGGTTCGCGCCGCGGTTCTGGGGTGCGTGCTCACCGGCCTCGCGTCCGCCGCGGAACGGCCGCTCGCCGACGCGGCCCGGAATGCCGACTGGGGGGCGGTGCGCGCGCTGGTCGAGGAGGGCGCCGACGTCACCGCCCGCCAGGGGGACGGTGCGACCGCGCTGCACTGGGCCGCCTATTGGGATGACGTTCACGTCGCCGGCCTGCTGATCGACGCCGGCGCGGATGTCAACGCTGCCAACGATCTCGGCGTGACCCCGCTCTGGACGGCGGCCGAGAACGGCCGCGCACCGATGGTGCGGCGGCTGCTCGACGGGGGGGCGGACCCGAACGTGCCGCTGCTGTCAGGCGAGACGCCGCTGATGACTTCGGCGCGGGTCGGCGCGGCGGAGGTCGCCGGCCTGCTGCTCGATGCCGGCGCGGATGTCGATGCCGCGGGGGCGCGCAGCCAGACAGCGCTGATGTGGGCGGTCGCGCAGCGGCATCCCCGTGTCGTGGAGGCGCTGCTTGCCCACGGCGCGGCGGTCGACGCCCGGTCGGACGTCTGGACCGAGGTGGTCAAGACGACCCCCGAGCCGTGGAATCCGGAGTACGTGGCGGAGATTCCGCAGGGCGGTTACACGCCGCTGCTCTTCGCGGCGCGGGTCGGCGACCTCGCCTCGGCGAAGCGGTTGGTCGCGGCCGGGGCCGACGTGAACGACCAGCCGCCCTACGGCACGAGCGCGACGGTCGTGGCCGCGCACAGCGGGCATGGCGACGTCGCCGCGTACCTGCTGGAGCAGGGCGCCGATCCGAACGCGGCCGGCGCCGGCTACACGGCGCTCCACGCCGCGATTCTGCACAAGGACGCGGGGCTGGTCCGCGCGTTGCTCGATGCCGGCACGGATCCCGATGCCCCGGTGCGATCCTCCACGCCGGTGCGGCGCGACGCCGTCGATTTCTACCTGCACCCGTCCTACGTCGGCGCCACTCCGTTCTGGCTGGCCGCGCGCTTCGGCGCGCCCGGCATCATGCACATGCTCGCCGAGCGGGGAGGCAATCCGCGGGTGGCCCACCACCCGACGTACTGGCCCGGCTCGCTCTCCGTGCGGGACGAACGGACCCAGGTGCGCGAGGGCGCGACGACGGCGCTGATGGCGGCGGTCGGCCTCGGCGGACGCAATCCCCTCGTGGCGCTGAGCCGGCTCGACCGCATCGCCGAGAGCGCGCCGGTCCGGAGCACGCGGCGCGAGCCCGACCCGGTGGCGCACGAGGCGGCCGTCCTCGAGGCGGCCCGGCTCGCGCTGGCCCTCGGGGTCGACGTCGACACCGCCAACGCCCGCGGCGACACCGCGCTGCACGCGGCCGCCGCGCGCGGCTACGATGCGGTCATCGAGCTGCTGGTGGCGCACGGCGCCGACCTGAGCCTGGTCAACAGCGACGGACAGACGCCGCTCGACGTCGCGTCGTCGGGGTCGCGGCGGCTCGGCATCGCGTGGGCGACGCCGAAGCAGAGCACCGTCGAGCTGCTGCGGTCGCTCGCGGCCAACGAGTGAACGGACGCGGATGGCGGAGCTGAGAACCGGGACGGTCGTGCACAAGGCGATCGTCTCCGCGACCCTGATGCGGTTCCGGCTGGCCCCCGCGGCCGGCGCCCGCTTTCCCGACTACGAGGCGGGGCAGTACATCGCCCTGCGGCGGGACGACTGCAAGCTGACCCGCAAGACCGGGGTCGGCCCCGACGGCAAGCCGACCTGCGAGCCCGAGTACGACCCCTGGGGGCGGCAGACCGTCGGTCCCGTCACCCAGCCCTATTCCATCGCCTCCGCCCCCGCCGACACCGCCGAGCATGGCTGGCTCGAGTTCCTCGTGGGGATCGAGCACGGCGTCCACGGGCTGTCGGGTCGTCTGAGCGAGGTGCTGTTCGGGACGAGCGAGGAGACCGGCGGCGAGGTCAGGTATCAGGACCGCATCGCCGGCGGCTTCACCCTCTCCGCGCGGGCGCGGGACGCCGCGAGCGTCCTGATGGTCGGCACGGGCACCGGCGTGGCGCCGTTCGTCTCGATGGTCAGGGAGCTTCGGGCCCGGGACGGCGGCGGCGACGACCGGCGCTTTACGCTTGTCCACACCGCCCGCACCGAGGCCGAGCTGGCCTATCACGCCGAGCTCTTCGAGATCGAGGCGGCCGGCCGGTTCGACTTCCTGTACCTGCCGACGGTCAGCCGGCCCCCGCAGGGCGCAGACCCGGCGCGAGCCGCCGGCAAGGACCCCCGCATCGGCCGCGGGCGGGCCAGCAACGTGGTCCGCCACGTCTATGGCCTGCCCACCGCGGAGGAAGAGAAGCAGACCCGCGCGATCAGCGACGTCACGAAAGTGGCGGCAGAGCTGGCCCTCGAGCGGCTGGTTCGCCCCGTGCTTCCCGCCCACGTGAACGCGGCCGAGCTCGGCGCCCGGGTCGCCGCGGGCGATACGGTGCTGCTCGCCTGCGGCAATCCCGCCTCGGTCGCCGACATCGAGTCGACCGCGAAACGCCGTCAGGTACGGTTCGAGCGGGATACGGGGTGAGCGCCGCGTCGAACGCGGCCCTGACCTGAACGCGGCTCGACGGGACTCCCGTCGGGTGCGGGGCGGACGGGGGACGCCGGGCGCGATTACTCCGCGGGCTCGACGAACGTCACCGCGTCGTCGATGCGCAGGCCGTGCGCCAGCGTCTTGTGCACGGGACACCGTTGCGCCACCTGGGTGAGCCGTGCGCGCTGGGCCGCGGTGAGATCGCCGTGGATGGTGACCGCGCTGCGCACCCGTTCGAGCAGGCCGTCGGCCCGATCGTCGCAGTCCACGCAGTCGTCCGCGTGCACGCGGTCGAACTCCAGGCTCACCTCGACCCCGGCCAGAGGTATCTGCCGGCGGGTCGCATACAGCCGCAGGGTCATCGCGGTGCACGCGGCGAGGCTGCCGAGCAGGAACTCGTAGGGGGTCGGACCCGAGTCGGCGCCCCCGGCCGGTTTCGGCTCGTCGCTGCGCCAGAGAAAGCGGCCGGCGCGAATGTCGACCGCGGTCCCGTGCTTCAGCGATGCCTTGACGGTAGCCACGCGCCTGTCCAGTCCTCTCCACCCGGCGACCCGACTGCCGCGCCGGTGCCTCCCGGGTCCGCACCGCACTACGGCGGCGGAAACCTGGCCCGGACAGTGTCGCCTTGCGGCTTCGCTGCCCGTCCAACCCAATCCTGCAGGAGCCGGCGCCTCCTCCAGGAGGCGACGCCGTTCTACGGCGCAGACTCCCGGTGCAGTATAGCCGGCTCGACGACGGGGCGGCCGCGTCGTCGAGCCGGCTTCGGGTTCCTCAGGCGCCGGGGCCCTGGCCGGTTTCTTCCGGGGGCTCCGGCCGGTTTCTCGGCAGGCTGATGTTCACCGCCGTCGTTTCGCCGCTTCGCACCGTGATGTCCGTCACATACCCCTCGTGACCCTCGCGCCGGACCTCGATGCGGTGCCGGCCGACGCCGAGCTCCAGCTCCAGGCGCGAGCCGTCCGGGCTCTGCCATTCCTCCCCGTCGACGAAGATCAGCGCGTCGGTCGGCTGCACCCGCACCACGAGCCGTCCGAACCCGGCGACGGAGGTCTCGCGCCACGGCGGCAGTCGGTCCGTGTCCGGCCGCGCGAACGGCGCCGCCGCCGGGGCCGGCTCGACCTCCGGCTCGGCCGGTGGCGTGGGCGGCGGTGGCGTCGTCTCGCCCGGTCCGAGGCGTTCCATCTCGTGCTGGATGCGGTAGCTCTGTCCGATCGTCAGGTACACCTGCTCCTGGATGCTGCGGTATCCCTCGAGGCGCAGCTCGATGTCGTGTTGGCCGGGCGGCAGGCTCAACCGCTGGAAGAACCCGTCGTAGCTGTCCACGACGCCGGCGTAGTACCCGTCGACGTAGACCTCGGTCTCCACCGGCTTGACCTGCAGGCGGACGGAGCCGCGTTCGCGGTAGTAGTAGCCGCCGTAGAACGGATAGGGGCCCCAGGGGCCGAACGAGTACGGACCCCATTGGGGACCGTAGAAATACGTTGGATGGTAGAAGGGCGAGTAGTACCCGTACCCGGGGCCGTACCAGGCGCGGGTCTGCAGCACCGGGCGCGTGCGGCGTACCGCCCGCCGTTGAGCGCCGGCCGCCTGTGGTGCACCGGCCGCCCGCCGTTGAGCGCCGGCCGCCTGTGGTGCACCGGCCGCCCGCCGTTGAGGGCCGGCCGCCTGTGGTGCGCCGCCCGCCTGCTGAGCGCCGGCCGCCCGCCGTTGAGGGCCGGCCGCCTGTGGTGCGCCGGCCGCCCGCCGTTGAGGGCCGGCCGCCTGTGGTGCGCCGCCCGCCTGCTGAGCGCCGGCCGCCCGCCGTTGAGCGCCGGCGGTCTGCCGAGCGTCCGCCGCCACTGGCGAAGCGAGCAGGGTCAGGGCTCCGATCACGCATAGCCAGGATGTGGATCTCTTCGACACAGTCACCGATTCATCCTCCTTGGATTGTCGGACGGTAGCTGTGAGTGCAAAGTGTATTCCATGGCGCCCGGCGCCGGTGAGCCCGGTTTCTTGGGGTCGCCCGCCGCCGGCGTGTCGTCTTTCCCCCGCGCAGTGTCACGCGTCGAGGACACTTGCCGCGCCGCTTCCGGGCCCGGAGCCTGCGATTGTCGCCCGACCGGTCCCGGGGAGTCGCCGCCTCCTTGCAGGCGTCGGTGCCACCTTGCAGGCGTCGATGCCTCCGGAGCCGGAGTCGGCGCCGTTTTCTGGTCCGGAACCGTCGCCGTAGGCGCAAGCTCCTGGAGTGGTGTGTCACTTGAACAAGTTGACACTTGATCTGCAGGGCGTTTCGACGGTTCGGGCCGGAATCGCCGTTCGACGGCCCGTTTGGCCACATGCGGGCAACTGTGAAGTCATTTCAGGGACATTCCACTAGGGCGTAGACTCCTGGGCGGCGTCGTCCTGGATCGCGCGGAACATCGAGCCCGGCGCGGCGGGATGCAGGCCGGCCAGAATGCGGGACGCGAAGTCGGCCAGAGTCAGCCGCGTCACGAGATACGCCCCCAGCCCCGCCGCCAGCGTCACCACAGCGACGGCCGCGACCGAGCGGAAGAGCACGTACTGGAATCCGATGGCGATGCTCACCCCCACCAGATAGAGGAACATCAGCCCGATCAGCGCCGAGCTGCGCGTCGGCGGCGTCTGCTTGCCGAAGGGGACGCCGTCGATCAGTCTCAGGCAGGCGCCCAGATACAGGGACGCGACCGCGGCGCTGAACGCCGTGAACAGGACTGCGTGCGGCACGTTCCACGACCACGCCAGCACGAGCAGCCAGCCGGCGTGCGGCACGGCGATCAGCAGCAGCCACAGCGCGGCGTGGATTCCTCGCGCGAACGGACGGCTGGCGGAATCCGGGGCGACGGCGAAGCACCAGGTGCCCTTGTGGTCGTTGCCGTAGGCGAGGAACGCACAGACCCAGATGAGAGTGAGCCCGAACAGGTGGGGCAGGAAGTGCGCGAAGGCGAAGTCCGGACCGAAAGGCGAAGCGTCCCGCCCGGCGACCAGCAGGGCAACGAAGCCCACGACCGGTCCGACGAGGTTCAGGGCCATGTTGCGGCGGAACTGCCAGTCGCGGACCATCAGCGTGCGGAGATACTCGAAGCCCGCGCGTCCCGCCTGGCCGCCGGCCGGTCCCGCAATCCAGGGACCGGGATTCGCCCATCTCCACCGTCTGCGCCGCCTCCCCCCGCCGGCGCTCATGAGGCCGGCGACCAGGATCAGGTGATCCCGGGAGAATGCGCGCAGTCCGAAGACGACCGCGGCCGCCGCGACGGCCACGCTCGCGGCGCCGAGTATCGCCGCGAAGCCACCCGGCGCCGCCTCACCGGCCTCGAGCAGGCTCTCCGGTACGGGAATCGAGGCCGCCCAGCCCGCGGCCGTCTCCCACAGCATGTCCCTGATGTGGAACGCGAACATCGCCAGCATCGGGAGTACCTGCACCATGGCCGCGGCCGCCTTGAGGCGCCGGACCGGCACCATGCGCACCAGCCACCCGAACACGCTGCAGCAGAGCAGGGCGAAGACGAGGCCGACGCCCAGGGCGATCAGGAAATGGAGGGGAGGATAGGCGAGGCGCAGGGCCCCGTCGTCGTGCGGGAGCACCAGGCCGACGAACGCCGGCACGGCGTTCAACCCCGTCACCGCATAGGCGACGATCTTCGTCAGGTGGGCCAGCTTGGCCCCCGACCAGGTGGCGCCGTCCACCGGCTGATGGGCCAGAATCAGCCCGTCTACCGGGTTCACCAGGCTCTCGGCGATCTCCGGCAACAGGAGAACGCCGAGCTGAAAGACGGTGAGGGCCAGGAAACCGGCGAGGTAGACGCCCGGGGCGGCGCCGACGGCGGCGGCCAGGACACTGGCGATGGCCGACAGGATGAACCAGATGCTCATCAAGCCGCGCATGGAGTAGTCGTTGCCCATCGCGACCACTTCCTGCCGGGCGCCGAGCGTCTCGAACAGATCGACGAGGAGCCAGAAGCGCGGGACATCGATGCCGCAGCGCACGAGCATGCCGGTGAACGCCGGCCCGTGGAGCAACCGCCGGCCGAGGGACCGGAAGCCGGTCATGACCGCAGGGCCTCGATGATCCCGGAGACGCCGCTCACCGTTCCCTCGGTATCGGTGAGCTGCCGGAACACGTCTTCGAGGCTGCCCCGTTCGGTAGACGCTTTCAACGCCTCCAGCGAGCCGTCCGCGATGAGACGGCCCTCGTGGATGATGAGGGCGCGGTCGCATACGCGCTCGACCACGTCGAGCACGTGCGAGCTGTAGAGGATGGTCTTCCCCTCCGCCGCCAGGGCCGCGACGAGGTCCCGGACCATGAGGCCGGCGTTGACGTCGAGGCCCGAGAGCGGCTCGTCGAGCAGCACCACGTCGGGGTTGTGGAGGAGGGCCGCGCTCAGGAGCACCTTCTGACGCATGCCCTTGGAGTATCCGTCGAGGGGGCGGAGCCGGTCGTCGGTCAGGCCGAACTGCTCGAGGAAGCGCCCGATGCGGAACTGCAGGCGCTCTTCCGACACGTCCTGCAGCCGGCCCATGAGCTCCAGGAACTCCTGTCCCGTCAGGCTCTCGAAGAGCGCCGCCGCCTCCGGCACGTAGCCGATGCGCTTCTTGGCTTCGACCGCCTCCTCGGGCAGGGCATGCCCGGCGACCCGGACGGATCCGCCGCCCGGCGGGAGCACGCCGGTCAGGATCTTGATGGTTGTGCTCTTGCCGGCGCCGTTCGGTCCGAGCAGTCCGACCACCTCGCCTCGCCGCAGCGTGAACGAGACCCCGTGGAGAACCCGGCCCATCCCGTAGCTGAACGTCAGGTCGTCGACGACCACCACCGCATCGTGCATTTTGCCACGGGCTCCTCGGGACTAGACCGGCGGGGCAGGTGGCGCGGCCGGCCGCCGGGTGCCCCGCTGCTGGCGGGCGAACGCGCGGAGGTCGGCGACGTGATCGAATTCGTCCACGATCTCCCGTCCGAGAATCTCTTCGAGGACGTCTTCGAGGGTCACGATGCCGCTGACGCTCCCGAACTCGTCGGTGACGACCATCAGGTGCTGCCGCTGCTCGAGGAAGCTGCGCAGCAGGTGGTCCAGCTTGACGGTCTCGACGACGAAGTGGACCTTGCGCATCAACTGGTCGAGGGTGGTGTCGAACTCGTCCCGCGCCGCGGCGCGCAGGATGTCGTGCCGGTGGACGAGGCCCACGATGTCGTCCGTGTCTTCGTCGTAGACCGGCACCCGGCTGTGGCGCAACAGGTGCTTGTCGGCCGCGGCCTCGGCGATCCCGGTCGTCGTGGGCAGCGTGAAGAGCACCGTCCGCGGGGTCATGATCTCCGCCGCGGTCTTCGCCTCCAGGGCCAGCACGTTGCTGATGACGTCGGCTTCGTGCGGCTTCAGGTCGCCCGAGCTCAGGCCCCGCCGGACCATCAGCAGCAGCTCCTCGTCCGAGACCCGGTCGGCCGCCTTGCCCGCCGCGACGAGGCTCGTCAGGCGGCGGCTGAGCCAGATGATGGGCGTGAACGCGACCACCAGCGTCTGGAGGGGGGCGGCGATGGGGCCGGCCAGTTGCCGCGCGTACACGACTCCCGCGGTCTTGGGGATGATCTCCGACACGACGAGAATGGCCAGGGTGAAGGCGGCGGAAAAGTAGCCGATCCAGACCGATTCCAGGACGTTCGAGGCGATGGCCCCGGCGAGCGCGGCGCCCCCGGTGTTGGCGACGGTGTTCAGGGACAGGATGGCGGCGATGGGCCGGTCGACCTGGGACCGGAACCGCCGGAGCAGCCGTCCCGCGGGCTGGCCGGCGCGTTCGAGGGTGTCGATGTGCGCGAGCGGCACCGAGTACAGCACCGCCTCGAACAGCGAGCACGCGGCCGAGGTCAGCACCACGATGCCGACGACGAGTGCGAGTTCGAGCATGCCGTATGGTCGGGCTTCCCTCGGCCGGATGCAACCGCTCGCGATCGAACCGATCTCCGAGTCCGGCTCGGTCCCGGTTCCGTCGTCGCGCGGCGCCGGCCGGGAAGCCGCCCTGGGGCGTCTCTCCCGGCCGGCCGTGCGATTATCGGGGCGTCTCGAGGAAGCGCAGCAGCTCGCTGTCGGTTCCCAGAATCAGGAACGTGCCGGGATCCATCGTGCGTTCGTAGGTCTCGAGCGATTTGGTGAACGCGTAGAACGCGGCATCCCGGTTGTAGGCGTCGGCGTAGATGTCGATAGCCTCGGCGTCGGCGGTCCCGCGAATCTCCTCCGCCGCGCGGAATGCCTCCGACTGGATTCGCGCCAGATCCCGTTCGCGCTCACCCTGGATGCGGGCCGACTCGCCCTGGCCCTCCGAGCGGAACTCCGCGGCGATGCGCTGCCGCTCGGCGATCATCCGGGAGAAGACGTCCTCCCGGACGTCGGCGATGTAGTTGATCCGCTTGAACTGCAGGTCGAGCAGCTCGATGCCCAGCTCGCCGACCGCGGCGGCCGCCGCCTCGAGAATTTCGTGGGTGATCTGCTCGCGGCCGGTCACGATCGGAGCGAGCACTTCCGCTTCCTCCAGCCCGGTGGCGGTCGCGTCCGCCGGCTCGCGATTGCTGGTGCGGACGATCTCGATCAGATCGTGCCGCGCGACGGAGTTGCGCGTCTCGCCGTCGAGAATGTCGTCGAGCCGCGACTGGGCCCCCCGCTCGTCACGCAGACGCTGGAAGAACAGCAGCGGATCGGTGATGCGCCACCGCGCGTAGGTGTCCACCCAGATGAACCGCCGGTCCCGGGTCGGGACCTGGTTGGGGAACCCGTCCCACTCCAGGAACCGTTTCTCGAACATGTTGGCGGTCTGGATGAACGGGATCTTGAAGTGGAGCCCCGGTTCGGTGATCGGCTCCCCGACCGGCTCGCCGAACTGGGTGATGACCGCCTGGTTGAACTCGCTGACGATATAGGCGGAGCTCCCCGCCAGGAAAAGGCCGACCAGCAACACCGCCACCAGCGTCGGTCGCATCGGTCTCATTGCTCACCTCCCGTCCGCGCCGCGGTGCCGAGCAGGGGCGCGGTGGCCGCGCGGGCGCCGGCGTCCAGCGACAGCAGGGGCAGCACCCCGGTCGTGCCTTCGGCCATGAACACCTTGCGTCCGACCGCCGGCAGAATGCGTTGCATCGTTTCCAGATACATCCGCTGCCGGGTCACGTTGGGCGCCGCCCGATACGCCTCCTCGATGGAGGCGAACCGGGTGGCTTCGCCGCTCGCGCGGTTCACCCGGTCCAGCGCATAGCCTTCGGCCTGCAGGATGGTCTGTTCCGCTTCGCCCCGGGCGCGCGGAATAACCGCGTTGTATTCGGCCAGCGCCTCGTTGATGAGCTGGTCACGCTGCTGTTGCGCCTGACTGACCTCGTCCCAGGACGGCTTGACGGGGTCCGGCGGATTGACGTCCTGCAGGACCACCTGATCGATGGCGATGCCCATCTGATACTGCTCGGTCATCGCCTGCAGACGCGCCTCGACCGAGGTCTCGATCTCCTGCCGGCCCACGGTGACGACCTCCGTGACCGTCCGATCCCCGACCGTCTCCCGCATGACCGCTTCGTTCATCGCGCGGAACGTGTCCTCGAGATTGCGCACCTTGAACAGATACTCGTAGGGATCGTCCACGCGGTACTGAACGATCCATTCCACGACCGCGACGTTCAGATCGCCGGTCAGCATCACCGACTCGTCGGCGAGCTGCTGCGCCTGACCGCCGAACTCCGTACGGACGCCGGCCTCGGTGGTGCGGAAGCCGAACTCCTGCTTCAACTGCCGCTGAACCGGCACCCGCTGCATCTGCTCGACGAACGGAATCTTGAAGTGCAGGCCCGGCTCGGTGGTGCGGACGTACTGCCCGAACCGGAGCACGACCCCGACCTCCTCCGGCTCGATCTGGTAGGCCGTTCCGGCCGCGGTGACGAGGACGGCGAGGGCCAGGATTCCGGCGCCCACTCTCTGCCAGGGGATCTTGGGCACCTTGAAACTGCCTACGTCGACGACGCGGAAGTTGTCGTTCATGCGGCTTTCTCCTTCTGTACACCCGAGTTGCCGCGGCGCCATCCGGACCGATCGGTCCGGACGGTGATGGCGATGCGAGCGAAGACCGTTCGAGCCCCCCGTACCGCCGTTCCCAACCCGCGCGCGCGCCGTCCGGTGTCGACTTGTACTACGTATCGGGGGGATGTTCGATTCATCACGGTCGCCGGAGGTCGGTCCGGCGCACCTTCGTAGCGGTCATTTCCGGGTGAACCGGCTCCAGTCCCGCGAGGTGCCGGGTTCACGGTCGGTCTGGAGCATCTCCATCCAGGCAGGATACTCCACTGGCAGCGCGCTGACCGCTTTCAACCGGTCGAGCTCGTCAGGGTTGAGGGTCAGGTCGACCGAGCCCAGGTTGTCGTTCAACTGGTCGAGCCGTTTCGCGCCGATGATCACGCTGGTGATCGCCGGCTGGTGGAGGAGCCAGGCGAGGGCGACCTGGGCCACGGAGACGCCGTGCGCGCCGGCAACATCGCGCATGACGTCGATGATGTCGTAGCCCCGCGCCTTGTCGACCGGCGGGAAGTCGAACGACACGCGCCGCGCCTCGGGATCGGTCTCGCCGTCCCGGGTGAACTTGCCGGAGAGCAACCCGCCGGCCAGCGGGCTCCACGGGAGCAGCGCCAGATGCTGGTCCTCGACGAGCGGGATCGTCTCGCGCTCGAGCTCCCGGCCGGCGATGGAGTAGTAGGACTGGGTGCTGACGAACTCCGCGAGCCCGTGCTGCCGCGAGAGGCCGAGGGCCTTCATGAGCTGCCAGGCGCTGAGGTTCGAGCAGCCGATGTAGCGCACCTTGCCCGCCCGCACGAGGTCGGTCAGCGCCTCGAGCGTCTCCCGGATGTCGGTGACGGGGTCGGGCCCGTGGATCTGATACAGGTCGATGTAGTCGGTGCCGAGCCGGCGCAGGCTCGCCTCGCACTGCTGAAGGACGTGCACGCGCGACAGCCCGATCTCGTTGGGACCGTCCCCCATCCGACCGCGCACCTTCGTGGCCACGATGACGTCCCGCCGCCGTGTTCCGAGGGCGGCGCCCAGCATCTCTTCCGACTGCCCGGCCGAGTACACGTTGGCGGTGTCGAAGAAGTTGATCCCGGCGTCGAGCGCCCGGTGCACGAGGACATCCGCCTCGGCCTGGCCCAGCGCGCCGATCGCCTGGAACGGGCCGTAGCCGCCGAACGTCATCGCTCCCAGACAGAGTTCCGACACGTACACCCCGGTGTTCGCGAGCCGGCGATACTTCATGATGATGATGTCTTCCGCGGCCGACTACCGTCGATCCGCATTGTGTTCTCTCGTCGCGCCCTGCCAGCCGGGCGCCTCAGGACAGTGATCGATGTAAAGTTGCCAACCGCACCCGGGCCCGGCCCGTTTTCTACGGTTTCGCGCGCTTGGCACACGTCAACGTGATTTCCGCCAGCGTCCTCGACAGCCCGCCGCCGCCCTCGTCGGCGTCGGGAAGGGGCTTCACCACCGGTTCCCCGGAAATCGCCCCTGCGGCTCCGACTGCCGCCCAACCAACCTGCCGGGAGTCCCCGCTTCCTGCGGGAGGCGGCACCGTCTTGCGGCTCAGATTCCTCAGCGTTCGGCCCAACGCTGTTGCACCCAGTCGCCGGCCGTGCTCAGCGGCGCGACCCCCATCCGGAAGTGACCGACGCCTTCGAGGGGAAGGAACGACACGGTCTGGCCTCGGGCGCCCATCTCCTGCGCGAGCCGCTCGGCCGGCTCGAACGGCACGACCTCGTCGTCGCGGGCGTGGATGATGAACACCGGCATGTCCCCGACCCGCAGGGCGTCGTCCGAGTCGGACCGCGCGGCCATGGGAATCGCCGCCGCGAACAGGTCCGGGTGGCGCGACGCCATGTACCAGGTGCCGCGCCCGCCCATGCTGAATCCGGTGACGAGGATGCGGGCGGGGTCGATGGCGTAGCTCGCCCGCACGTCGTCGATCAGGGCGAGCACGCCGCGCTCGCTCGTCTCGTTGTCCCAGCGGCGGCCCGGGGCGTCCGGCGAGACGATGACCGCGCCCCACTCCTGGAGCGCCGGCGCGACGATGCCGCGGAGGAACTGCATGCCGTATCCGGGGCCCGGCGACCCGCCGGGGTGCAGGGCGAGGACCAGGGGGCGGGGCTCGCCGGCGTCGTAGTCCCGCGGGACCCAGAGCCCGTAGGTGACCGTACCCACGGCGTCGACCTCGATCGTGGCGTTGTGCAGACCCGGTCCGCGCGCGGGCTGGGCGGGCATTGCGAGAAGGGCGGTGGCCAGTAGCCAGTGCATCGTGGTCTCCTCTCGGGGTCTGCACCCCAGAAGTTTCGCGCCAGCGGAACTTCCAACGCGACCGCAGGTCGCGCGGTCTCTCACCCGCGGTCGCGTCCGTAGGCAATCATTATAATCGTGGGCCAATGACCGTTCGTACCCGCTTCGCTCCCAGCCCCACCGGCTACCTCCACATCGGCGGCGTACGCACCGCCCTGTTCAACTGGCTGTTCGCCCGGCGGCACGGCGGCCGGTTCCTGCTGCGCGTCGACGACACCGACGCCCAGCGCAACGTCGCGGCCGCGCTGCAGCCCATTCTCGACGGATTCCGGTGGCTGGGGCTGGACTGGGACGAAGGCCCGGAGGTCGGCGGGCCGTATGCGCCGTACCACCAGTCGCAGCGGAGCGGCCGGTACGCGGCGGCGGTCGAGCAGTTGCTGGCGACCGGCGCCGCCTACCGCGACTATGCCACCGGAGACGAGATCCAGGCCGAGCGCGAGGCGGCCCAGCGCGAGAAGCGCCGGTTTCTCTACAGCCGCCGGTGGATGGCGGAGACCGACGCGGCGGCCGCCCGCTTCGAGGCCGAGGGGCGGCGGGCCAGCGTGCGCCTCAGGATGCCCCGCGTGGGGGTCTGCGCGTTCCGGGACCTGGTGCGGGGCGATGTCGAGTTCGAGTGGGGGCTTGAGCAGGATCACGTCGTCCAGCGCGCCGACGGGACCTGTCTGTATCATCTGGCGAGCGCCGTCGACGACCACGACTTCGCGATCACCCACGTCATCCGCGCCGTCGAGCACCTGTCGAACACGCCGCGCCAACTGTTCATCACGACCGCGCTCGGCTACGCGCCGCCGGCCTTCGCGCACGTGCCGTACGTGGCCGCGCCCGGCGGTGCGGAGAAGCTGAGCAAGCGCAAGCTCGACCGCTACCTGCGGCATCACGAGTTCAAGGCGATCTACGACCGGGGCCTCGCCGTCGCCGAGCGCTCACGGCTCGCGGTGTCGCCCGAGACGTTCAATCCGGTCGTCGTCGACTTCTATCGCGCGGTCGGCTACGAGCCCGACGCGGTGCTCAACTATCTGCTCCTTCTCGGCTGGTCGCTCGACGATCGCACCGAGCAGTTCACGCGCGACGAGATGGTCGCCCATTTCTCGCTCGATCGGATCAACCGGTCGGCGGCCAGCTTCGATCCCGGGAAGCTCGCTGCGTTCCAGGAGCGCCGGATGCAGGCCCTGGAGACGGACGAGCGGGTGGCCCGCACCACGCCTTTCCTCGAGCGGGCGGGGCTCGTGGCCGCCCCGCCGTCGCCGGCCGAGCAGGCGCGCATCCGTGACGTCGTGGCGGCGGCCGGCGAGCGTATCAAGGTCGCCGGCGACGTGCTCGACTATCCCGAGTTCTTCCAGGCCGATGCCGACGTCGCGTACGATGAGAAGGCGTTCGACAAGCGGTTGCGCAAGGACGGGGTCGCACCGCTGCTGCGCCGGTTCCGGGACCGGCTGGAGTCGACCCGGCCGTTCGACGCGGCCGCGCTGGAGCGGGCGCTGCACGATTTCGTCGAGGCCGAGGGCATTCGTATCGGTCAGGTCATCCACGCGATCCGGGTCGCGGTGACCGGCAAGGCGGTCGGCTTCGGCCTGTTCGAGGGGCTGGCCATCCTCGGCCCCGACGCCTGCCTCGCCCGCATCGACCGCGCCCTGGCCCGGCTCGCACCGTAGGGGCACGGCACTCGCGTATGGGCAGGACGACGACGCCGGGGTTCGAAAACAGGAACGGTCAGGTCAACCTGGGCTGTACCGAACCGCCTCGTTCCGGGAACGACCATCTTCAATTCGTGTACGTCATGCACTGCCGCCGGTGTGTCAGGAACTACGGTGCGAATGGGAGCGACATCTGGCAGCGGAAATGCCCGTTCCACCAGAACGGCAAGCCTGGACTCGAGCTGACCGGCGATGAACCGGACTGGCGGCCCTGAATCGGAGATGTGCGGCAACCCGCGGAACACCATGGAACGGCGATGACGACTGACGTACGACCAGAAACGGCCGGCACAAGCGGCGACGCCGCCGGCAGGCTCGATTTCATCCGGCAGATCGTGGTCGAGGACCGGCAGGCCGGGAAGCACGCGGGCCGCGTGCACACCCGGTTCCCCCCCGAGCCGAACGGCTACCTGCACATCGGGCACGCCAAGTCGATCTGCCTGAACTTCGGGCTCGCGGCCGAGCACGACGGGCGGTGCAACCTCCGCATGGACGACACGAACCCGACCACCGAGAGCGTCGAGTACGTCCGCGCGATCGAGGACGACGTGCGCTGGCTCGGGTTCGACTGGGACGACCGCTTCTACCACGCCGCCGACTACTTCGAGCGGCTCCACGCCTGCGCGGTCCAGCTGATCGAGGCGGGAAAGGCGTACGTCTGCGACCTGCGGGGGGCCGAGGTCTCGGAGTACCGGGGGCTGTGGAACCGGCCCGGCCGCAACAGCCCCTTTCGTGACCGGACGGTGGCCGAGAACCTCGACCTGTTCGCCCGCATGCGCGCCGGCGAGTTCGAGGACGGGTCACGGACCCTGCGGGCCCGGATCGACATGGCTTCGCCGAACATGAACATGCGCGACCCCACGATCTACCGGATCCGCCGGGTGCCCCACTATCGGTCCGGCGACGCCTGGTGCATCTATCCGATGTACGACTTCACGCATCCCCTGTCCGACGCGTTCGAGGGGATCACCCACTCGCTGTGCACCCTCGAGTTCGAGGACCACCGGCCGCTGTACGACTGGTTCCTGCAGAACATCGACGTCCCCTGCCTACCGCGCCAGATCGAGTTCGCGCGCCTCAACCTCAGCTACACGGTGCTGAGCAAGCGCAAGCTGCTGGAGCTGGTGTCGGAGGGGCGCGTCGCGGGGTGGGACGACCCCCGCATGCCCACCATCGTCGGGTTCCGCCGCCGCGGCTACACGCCCGAGGCGATCCGGGAGTTCTGCAACCGCATCGGCATCGCCAAGGCCAACAGCATCGTCTCCATCGCCCAGCTCGAGGACGCGGTTCGCCAGGACCTCAACCGGCGGGCGCTGCGGGTGATGGGGGTCCTGCGGCCGCTCAAGGTGGTCATCGAGAACTACCCCGAGGGGCAGGTGGAAGAGGTCGAGGCGGTCAACAACCCCGAGGACGCCAGCATGGGGTCGCGCGTCGTCCCATTCTCGCGCGAGCTCTACATCGAGCGGACCGACTTCCGCGAGGACCCCCCGCGCAAGTACTTCCGGCTCGCCCCCGGCCGCGAGGTGCGCCTGCGCTACGCCTACTTCATCACCTGCCGCGAGGCGGTGAAGGACCCCGCCACCGGCGAGGTCGTCGAGCTGCGATGCACCTACGACCCCGAGACCCGCGGCGGCTACGCCCCCGACGGACGCAAGGTGCGCGGCACCATCCACTGGGTGTCGGCCCCCCACGCCGTCGAGGCCGAGGTGCGGCTCTACGACCACCTCTTCACGCGGATCAACCCCGAGGACGCCGGCCCCGGCGGCGACTACAAGGACGCCCTGAACCCCGCCTCGCTCGAGACCCTGGCCGGCTGCCGGGTCGAGCCGAGCCTGCGGGGCGCGCCGGCCGGCAGCCGCTATCAGCTCGAGCGGCAGGGCTACTTCTGCGTCGACCCGGATTCGACCGACGGCCGTCTCGTGATCAACCGCACCGTCACCCTTCGGGACACGTGGGCCAGGATCGAGAAGGCGCAGCAGGCGCAGACGGCCCGCTGAGGCCGCGAGCCTGCGGTCGACTGCCCCGAATTGCGGTCGGGCGGCCAGGCACCGGTGCCGGCCGGCCCCGACTCGTTGGGACCCATGGCGGCCGCGCTGTCCGCCCCCAAGCCTTCGTCGTCCGACTCGACGCCGGGTACCGGTGCCGGCGGGTCCGGATCAGGTCTGGGAACGGTGACTGTCAAGGTCGCCGGCCTAGTCGTCCTCGATCTCGAGACCGTCCCCGCCGCCGCCCCGCAGTTCGGCGAGAGCGACACGACGCGGTCCACCGGCGCCGGGGCTCGCCGCGGCCCCCAAATGGCGGCGGCGGGCGCACAAGGCCCCTTTCAGCCGCGGCGCGTTTGCGGGCCCACCGTGCCGTCTGGCGGCGGCGTGAACGGGTTCGCGCGGGCGACAGTCGGCCCAGGATGTCGACCTGCCGCCTGACGCGCCTGTGGTCGCGCCTGGCCGGTTGTGCGTCCGGCTCGACGTCGGTGGCGTCCGCCGGCGGACCGGGATCGCCCACCGCGGCCAGTTCCTGGCTCGCCTGCATGGCGTGACGGAGCGCAGGCTCCTTACGACGCGTAGGACGACCGCCAACCCGAAGACTGGAGGTGTCTGGCGTCGACGGCGCCGGGAGCGCCACGGGAGTGCGACGACAGTTCGGGGCGACCCTTCGGGCCGAGAGACAGCTGTCGCACGAGGACCAAAACCCAAGCGCCTTGACTCCAGCGGCTCTATATGGACTATACATACATGAAGAGCGCCGAGATCATCAAGCGCCTCCGGCGCGACGGCTGGCGGCTCCACAGCACGAAGGGCAGCCACCACCACTACGTGCATGACGCGAAGCCGGGCCGCGTGACCGTGGTGCATCCCCGCGAAGCGATCCGCATCGGTACGCTGAGGCGGATCTTCGAGCAGGCCGGCTGGGATTGGACGGACCGATGAGATATTTCGTGGAGCTCGACGGCAGCGAGCCGGGGGTCGGCTACGACGTGACCGTGCCGGACCTGCCGGGCTGCACCTCCGCGGGCGACGACCTCGACGAGGCTCTCCGCAACGCCAAGGAGGCGATCGCGTTGCATCTCGAGGCGATGATCGCCGACGGCGAGCCCGTGCCGGCCCAGACCAGCGAGCCCGCGGCGCCGAGCGTGCCCGGCGCCCTGATCGGTTTCGTCGAGGTGGACTTGCACACGCCGAGTACGTCGAACAGGGCGACCCGCCTGAGCGTCACGATCCCGGAGCATGCCCTCGCGCTGATCGACTTCGCCGCGAAGCGCGCCGGCACGTCGCGATCGGAGTTCCTGACCCGCTCCGCGTTGACCTGTATCGAGCAAGACGCGCACCGCAACGCATGACCGCTCACGGCCCAGAAAGGCGCCGCCGCGCGGCTCCGGCCGGCCTGCTGGTGACCGCGGCGGTCACCGCTCAGTGCTACGAGGCATGAGCAGCAACTCCCTTCAACAAGGGCCGGAGGGCGTCGTCGTCGGCCCGTCCGCCGTCGCCCTCGAAGGGCGCCAGCCGCACACCGCCCTGCGGCACAGGCGGACACCCGCGCCGGGGTAGCCCTGGAGTCCGCCCCCGGCCAGCATGGGTGGCTGCCCGACGGCTTCGCCGACCAGAACCTCGTCGCATCGTCGAACTCGCCGCCACCGGCGTCGTCACCCGCCCGCAATCCCGCCACGATGAGGCCGCCGCTGCCGGTAGGACTGCGGCGTGATGAAGCTGTACCCGTGCCGCGTCTTCATGAGGCGCGCGCTGACCCGCCATTCCCCGCCCGCCGCCGTCGTTCAACCAGATGAGCGGCTGGCCCCGGCCCTCCTGGCCGGCCTGCTCGCGCTCGTCACCCTGGTGCTGACGATCGGCGGACTGTACGCCGCCGGGACGATGGTGGTGGGTCAGCGGACGCGCGAGCTGGCGATTCGGATGGCCCTCGGCACCCGCGGAGACCTCGGTGCGATGGATGGTGCTCGCCGAGGGGATGCGGCTGGTGGCGGCGTGGGCGCTGAGCGGTCTCGCCGCCGCCGTGCCGCTGATGCGGGGCTTCGACCCGTGCCAGCGCGCCGCAGGCAATTTACACGCCGCCGGTCGCTCTCCCGGCCGCCGTAGCCACGAGGCATGATATCCTGCTCGGCAAGGATATCCAGGAGGCGGCATGCTGGTTTCGAGATGGGGCAACAGCTTGGGCGTGCGGCTGCCGCAAGCATTGGTGAACGACCTCGGCCTGAAGCCGGGCGACGATCTGGAAGTCGTGGCGGCCACACCGACCCGGATCGTCATAGCGAGGGACGACCGCCGGGTGCAGGCCGTCGACCGCATGCGCGCCCGCGCATGGCCCGTGCCTGAGGGCTACGAATTCGACCGCGATGAAGCCAACGCCCGATGACCGCCTTCATCGACACCAACGTACTGATCTATGCGCACGAGTCCGGCGCGAAGAGCGAGACGGCGCGCCAGGTGATCCTCACCGGCGGCGTGATCAGCGTCCAGGTGCTCAACGAGTTCGCCGCCGTCCTCCGACGCAAGTTTCGTCTGGAGTGGGCGGTGATCGCCGACGCCCTCGCCGATGTCCGCGCGGCGCTCGGGCCGGTTCGTCCTGTCGACGTCGAGATTCACCTGCACGCCGTGGCTCTCGCCCGTTCGCACGGCTTCAGCTTCTACGACGCGCTCATCGTGGCGTCGGCGCTCGCCGCCGGTTGCGACACGCTCCTGACCGAGGACCTTCAGTCCGGACGGCGCGTTGAGGACTTGACAATCGTCAATCCGTTCGTCTGAAGGACCGACATGTGGGCAACGCTCGCCTTGCAAGCGCATCGGCAAGCGGCTCGCGGTGACCGGTTACGTTTCCAGCGCCGATTGCGCCCGGGCGATCATACGCTTCACCTCGGGGTTGTCGTTGATGGGGACGATGCTCACGTCCGGGTGGTCCCGCCGGAACACCCGAAACACCTCGTCGGCGAACGCGCGCCCGATCGCCGGAACGCCCTCGAAATCCAGAAGCACCGTGCTGAACAGGTCGACGCGGGCCAGCACGCGTGTCGCCTGGGAGCGAGAGATCAGTTGGTCGTTGCCGTACTGCGCCAGCCGCACCGGCACCACCGTCTTGTTGAAGGCCGGTTCGTCCTCGCCCCCGGTGAACCGATCGAAGACCTCGCGGGTCGTCCGCGGCGTCTCGTTGTCGAGCCTCAGGAACACCGCGGTTCCGGAATCCTGCGCCGGTCGTTCCAGAATCCAGTCTTCCTGGCGGCCCAACTCGTGCGCGAGGAAGACCCCGCCGGACAGGATGTCGAACGCATCGAACATCCTCGACGTGAAGAAGATTCCCTCCCCGGTGTGGCGTTGCGGATCGGTGGTCAGCTTTCCTTTCCACAGCTCGAGAATCGCGTGGCGCTCGTCGAGCAGTCCCCGCTCGCGTCGGATCTTGCGAAAGATACCCACTCCATCGTCCAGGATCAGCATCTCGGCCGTGACCGCCGTCGTCTTCATCGCCACGAGAATCGTCGATCCGGCCGAGTGATCGACGGCGTTGTTGAACATCTCCGTGAATCCGTACTGCCAGATGCTGCGCGCGTTCTCGGACAGATCTCCCAGCACCGCGGCGATGTCGCTGCGCCACACCAGGTCTTCGTCCGAGCTCTCGCCGATCCCGTACGTCCGGGTCCACTCGCGAGCCACGGCCAGGCGGTAGACACGGCTGTTGGTCCGGCCGCTCTGGTGGAGAGCCCCTTCCTCGACCAGCCTCCTCAGGTGCCGGCTGACGCGGGTGGGTCTGTACGTTCCGAAGGAGGAAGCGGCGAACTGGCCCCGGGCTGTTGATCGAGACATGTTGTCACTATGACGCCCTGGAATTGTAAACAAGAAACCGGTTGTTGACCGGCCGGTATTGTCACCGCCTGCGACCATTCTGTAGCCCATGTCGACTCGGATTCTGGCCCGACGCCTTCCGGATGGTCGCTGGTGCCCGATGGTGCGCGGGTGGGTCTGTACGTTCCGAAGGAGGAAGCGGCGAACTGCTTCGCCCCGGGCTGTTGATCGAGACATGTTGTCACTATGACGCCCTGGAATTGTAAACAAGAAACCGGTTGTTGACAACGTGAGGCAACGGTATTGTCAATGTTCGGTGCCGTCGTCGGAACGTCCGTGCGTGCCTGCGACGGGGAAGGCCGGCCCGGGCGGGTTTGCCACCGGATGGCGGTTAGTGGAACGATGTAGCCCATGTCGACTCGCATCAACCACCGGATTCTGCTGAACTCCCGTCCCGACGGGTTCCCGAGCGAGGCCAACTTCCGGATGGTCGAGGCGCCGGTGCCCGAGCCGGGCGCGGGCGATCTGCTCATCCGCACGATCTACCTCTCGCTCGACCCCTACATGCGGGGCCGCATGAACGCCGGGCCGTCCTACGCGGCGCCGGTCGAGCTGGGCGACGTCATGACCGGGGGGACGGTGGGCCAGGTGGTGGCGTCGCGGCACGACGGGTTCGCCGAGGGGGACCTCGTGCTCGCTGGCGGCGGGTGGCAGGAGTACGGCCTCTCCGACGGCCGGGGCGTCCGCAAGCTGGACCCCGCGGCCGCACCCATCTCGACCGCGCTGGGCGTGCTGGGCATGCCGGGGCTCACTGCCTATGTCGGCCTTCTCGAGGTCGGCGGGCTGAAGGCCGGCGACGTGGTCGTGGTGTCGGCCGCGTCCGGTGCGGTGGGCGCGGTGGTGGGGCAGATTGCGAAGATCAGGGGGCACCGGGTGGTGGGGGTCGCGGGGGCGCGGAAGAAGTGCGACTACGTCGTGGACGAGCTGGGCTTCGACGCGTGCGTCAGCCACCGCAGCGACACCCTCGGCGCCGATCTGAAGGCGGCCTGCCCGGACGGCGTCGACCTGTACTTCGAGAACGTGGGCGGCAGGGTGTTCGACGCGGTGCTGCCCCTGCTCAACCAATTCGCGCGGGTGCCGGTGTGCGGGCGCATCGCCAGCTACAACGCGACTTCGTTGCCGGACGGTCCCGACCGGGTTCCCCAGCTGATGGGGCTGGCGCTGGTCCGGCGCCTGATGATCCGCGGCTTCATCGTGTTCGACCATGCGCACCTCGAGCCCGACTTCCTGCGGGACGCGGGCGGCTGGATACGGTCGGGCGAGCTGAAGTACCGCGAAGACGTGGTCGAGGGGCTCGACAACGCGGTCGGGGCGTTCCTGGGCCTGCTGCGGGGCGAGAACTTCGGCAAGCTTCTGGTCCGGGTGTCCGACGACCCCACGCGGTGAGATGACCCCGCGTCCTTCCCGGCGGTTCCCCGATGCCCTGGTGCTCATCGGCGGGCTGATCCTCCTGCTGGCCCAGGCCGCGACCTACGTGCTCCCGGCCGGTGAGTTCGAGCGCGAGGGGCGGCAGGTCGTTCGCGGCACCTGGCGCGCCGTCGAGGCCGAGCCGCTGCCGCTCTTCACGTTCCTGACCGCCGTGCCCGCGGGCCTCGCGGACGCCGCCGACATCATCTTCTTCATCCTCATCGTCGGCGGCGTGTTCGGCGTGCTGCGTGCCACCGGGGCCGTCGACGCCCTCATCGGACTCGCCATCGCGCGGCTCGGCGGCAACCCGGTGCTGCTCGCCGGCGGCATGGTCACGGTGTTCGCGCTGGGGTCGTCGACGGTGGGCATGGCGGAAGAGTACATGCCGTTCGTCCCCCTCCTCGTCACGATGTGCCTGGCCCTCCGCATGGACGCGGTGGTGGCCCTGGGGATCGTCTACGTCGGGGCCGGGGTGGGCTACGCCTGCGCCGCCCTCAACCCGTTCACGGTGCTGATCGCCCAGGACATCGCCGGGGTCGAGCTGACGTCGGGCCAAGCGGTGCGGTGGCTGCTCCTGGCGGTCTGCCTCGCCGTCGGGGTGGACCACATCCTGCGCTACGCGCGCCGCGTGCAGGCGGACCGGTCGCGGAGCCTGGTGCACGACGTCTCCTACGCCGGCGGGTTCGATCTGCCGGCCGACATTAGGCTGACCCGCGCGCGGGCGGGGGTGGTGGCGGTGTTCGTGGCCGGGGTGGCGCTCTTCGTCTACGGCGTCAGCGCCCGCGGGTGGTACCTGACCGAGCTGACCGCGGTGTTCCTGGCCATCGCCCTCGCCGCGGCGGCGATCGCGCGCCTCGCCCCGAACCGGGTCGCCGCGGCTTTCCAGTCCGGCGCGGCCGAGCTGGTCTCCACCGCCGTCATCGTCGGCTTCGCCCGCACGATTCAGGTGGTCCTGACCGAGGGCCGGGTCATCGACACGATCATCCACGGGCTGGCGACGCCGCTGCAGGCGCTGCCGGGGCAGGCCGCGGCCGTCGGCATGCTCGCGGTCCAGACCCTGTGCAACCTGTTCATCCCGTCCGGCTCGGGGCAGGCCTACGTCACGATGCCGATCATGGCGCCGCTCGCCGACCTGACCGGGCTGAGCCGGCAGACGGCGGTGCTCGCCTACCAGTTCGGGGACGGGTTCACCAACATGCTGGTGCCCACCAACGCCCTGTTGATGGGGATGCTGGCCCTGGCCCGGATCCCCTATCAGCGCTGGCTGCGGTTCGTGGGCCCGCTGCTCGTGAAGCTGTATCTGGTGGCGACCGCGGCGCTGATGCTCGCGGTTCGGTTGGGATACTGACGGCTTCGCTGCTCCCGCGTCCGGCAACCCGCGGCATCCTGCGGCCCGGTCGGCGGGACGGCAAGGTTCCCCCCGGCCAACCCTCGGTGGGGCTCGATTTCCTTCCTGCCCCAGCGTCCGGTGAACCGTGGCATCCTGCGGCCGGCCGGCGGGACGGGAGGGTTTCCCCCGGGGCAAACCTGGAGGGCTTCATTCCCTTCCGCCGCCGCGTCCGGTGATCGCGGCATCCTGCGGCCGGTCGGCGGGACGGGAGGGCCCCCCTCCGGGCAAGCCTCGGTCGGGGCTCGATCTTCCTCGATTCCCCGTCCGACGGCTGATACCCGTTACAATAACGTGGGTGGGAGCCAGGGGTGAGACCGTGGGGTTGCCGCCGCGGCAGAGGGAGAGCTTCATGATCACGAGCAGCCGGTTCTTCGGCATCGTTCCGGTGGTGGCGGTCGGGGTGATGGTCGGGTGCGGAGCGCCCGGCGGGCCGGGCGGGGCGGCGACGAGCGGAGGCCCGGCCGCCGTGTTCGACGGGCGACCCGGCACGATTCAGCTCGTGGCGGACCCGGCCGTGCTTCCCGAGCTGACGATGCAGACCCTCGACGGCCGCACCATCACCAGCGAGGATCTGCGCGGCAAGGTCACCCTCGTGAATTTCTGGGCGACGTGGTGCGGGCCGTGCCGGGCCGAGATCCCCGACCTCATCCGGCTGCAGGAACGCTATTCCGACCGGCTCCAGATCATCGGCGTGTCGGAGGACGAGGGGCCGGTGGAGGTCGTCGAGAGCTTCGCGGCGCAGTTCGGCATCAACTACCCGATCGTGATGACCACGCCCGAGCTGGACCAGGCGTTTCCCGGCGTGATGGCGCTGCCCACCTCGTTCATGATCGACCCCGACCTTCGGGTGGTGCGGACCCACGTCGGGCTCGTCAACCCGGGGATCCTCGAGCAGGAGGCCCGCTTCCTCGCCGCGATCGACCCCGACATCACCGTCGACCTCGTCGAGGAGGACCGCCACGGCCGCCTCGTCAACGCCGCCCACGCGACGGAGATCCCGGGCCTCGATCTGTCGGTGCTGACCCCCGAGCAACGGGTCACCGCGCTGCAGCGGCTGAACGAGGAGGGCTGCACCTGCGGGTGCCAGCTGACCCTCGCCCAGTGCCGCATCAACGATTCCGCCTGCGGCTTCAGCCTGCCCCTGGCCGAGGCCCTCGTCGCGGAGATTGCCGCGTCCTGACCGGTGGCTCGCGGCGGGTGACCGGCCGGGTTCCGTTTCTCACGAACCGGCCGCATTGGCGGCGAGCGCGGCGCCGAGGGTCGAGAGTGCCTCGGTGAGCATTCCCGGCAGCCCGTCGAGCGAGCCGTCGACCTTGACCGATTCCACGAAGGCGCCGTCGGAGACCTGCAGCAACTGGGCGGTCAGGCGGAGCTGTCCGCCGACGTGCTGGTAGCCGCCGGTGACGAGCCAGTCGGCGCCGCGGGCGGCGGCGACGGACAGGGCGGCCGGCCCGTCGGTGGCGCTGGTGTCGAGGGTGACGACCGCGAGGGCCGGGATCCGGCCCAACTGTCCGGCGATCTCCGCCGCGACGGTGTCGCTGATTCCGTCGTCGGCGGGGTTGCGCGAGATGTTGGTGAAGGGCGAGACGGCGACCTGGACCGCGCTTCGGGCGGGCGCCGCGGGGGTCCGGTCCCGGGCGGCGGGCCGCGCCGCTGCGGGCGCCGCGGCCGCCATCCGGGGCGCGGTCGCCGCGGGCATGTTGTCGAGCAGCTCGGATCGGAGCTCCGCGATGAGCCGGCTGGTCAGGCGGTCGCGGCCGGTGACGGTGCCGTCCACGCGGACGGATCCGAGCAGCTGGCCGGTGGCCACGTCGACGACCCGCCCCGTTACCCGCAACTGCTCGCCGACGCGTTGATACCCGCCCGCGGCCAGCCAGGTGGCCTGGCTGGCCATGGCGCGCTCGACCGCATTCGACTCGTCACCGCGGTCCAGCAGCACGACCCGCATGCCCGCGGCCCTCTCGAGCGCGATCCGGAGCACGGTGCGCATCTCCTCTCCGATGACGTCATCGGCCGGGTTGCGCGACACGTTCCGGAACGGGAGCAGGGCCACCACCGGCGCGACTGCCTCCCCGGCGGCCGGGGCGTCCGCGCGGGCCGGCCTCGCGGCCGGGACGCGGGGCGAGGCATCGGTGCGGGCCGGTCTCGCGGTCGGCGCAGGCACCGGCGCGTCCACACCGGGAGCGGGGCTTCCGGGTCCGCCGGGACGCAGAGCCGCCGGAGCGTCGGTCACCGCCGGGCGGTCCGCTCGCGCCATGCCTGCATCCGGTCGGCCCGGTGCCCCGGGACGGCGGACGGCCGCCGCGGGACCACCCGGCCTCGTCCCGTCCCCTGCGGCGGCATTTCCGGGTCCGCGGCCGCCTGCGAATCGGGGTCGGGGCTCGGCGCGGGCCATTCGATCTTCGGTACCGGCGACCGGCCCGGGCGGGGCGCCCGCTCCACGGGCCGCCGCCGGCGCGTCCGCCGTGCCCCGCAACTGGGCGATCCGCTGGCGGATGGCGGCAATCTGCTCGTTCCGCGGCAAGGTCGGGTCGACGTCGAACCGATCGGGGCGGGGCGCCGGCGCCGCGGCGGCGGACGGTCTGTCCGGCCGAGGGGCCGGTGCCGCGGCGGCGGACGGTCTGTCCGGCCGAGAGGCCTCGCGCGCGGCGACCCGGTCGGGGCCGGGGGCGCCGGCCGGCGGGGCGGCGTCCGCTTCTTCGGCCGGGGTCGGACGGCGCTCGGCCGGCGGGGCGGGAACCGGATCCGCGGCCGTGGTCCGCGAACCCCGGTCGGGCGCGCGGGTGTCGGCCTCGGCTCGCGCCGTGACGGGCTCATCCTCGGCGATCTGCACCGCCATGCCGTCGATGACGGCATCGAGGGCCGAGATGGACACCCGTTCGCCCTCTGCCAGTCCGCTGCGGACCAGCACGAACTCGGTCGTCGATCGCAGGATGTCGACCTGCCGGTATCGCAGCCGCCCGTCGTCGTCGACGATCAGGACCTGATCGCGTCCGTGCAGCGCCGCCCACGGCAGCATGACGACATCGTCGACGCGCCGCCCGGCAATCTCCGCCTCCACGAACATCCCCACCGCGAGAGGGGGGCGGCTGGGGTCGGAGCCCGGCGCATAGGGGTCGTCGACCCCGGCCACGACGTGCACCATCCGGCTCACCGAGTCGATCTCGCCTTCGGTGCGGACGATCCGTCCCTGCCAGGCGAACCGGCGCCCGGCGAAATCCGCCGACAGGACGACGTCGGGGCCGGCCTGTGGCTGCGTGCCCCGGTACGACATCGGCACGTCGACGTAGGCCAGCTCTTCGTCGGGGAGCGGCAACCGGACCTCGGCCGAGTCGACCGCGTAGATCCGGCCGACCGCCGTCCCCCGGTTCACGAACTGCCCGATGTCGACGTCCTTGCTCTGGACCCGGCCGGCGTACGGAGCCCGCACCTCGGCGCGCTCCAGATCCCGTCTCGCGCGGTCGATCGCCGCCTCGGCCGAGGTCACCGCGGCCCGGGCGTCCTCGACCTGCGGCTGCCGCAGGGTCAGGGCGTTGGCGTCTCCGCGGCCGAGCTCCTCCCACTCCCGCCGGGCCACCTCCGCTTCCGCCTCTTCCTGGGCGAGCCTGAGCCGGGCCTGCGCGAGCTGCGACTGCCCCGTGATGAGGGCCTGCTGGTAGTCGTAGGGATCGATCTCCAGCAGGACCTCTCCCTCCTCGAAGAAGCCTCCGACCGCGAACGTCGGCGACACGTTGATCACGGTGCCGGAGATCTCCGGCACGAGCTGGCTGGTCGTCCGAGGCTGCACCGTGCCCTGGCTGGACACGGTGAGGTCGACGCTCTCGAACGCGACCCGCTGCACCCGAACCGTCGGCGGGGACACGACCGGGGTCTGGGTCTCCACCGGCGGGCGGTTGAGGTACATGACGTAGGCGCCCATGCCCGCGACGCCCAGGACGACGGGCGGGAGGAGCGCCTTCAGAATCCGATTGAGCATTGGTGACATCGTATGCACCCCTGAAACGAGGCTGCGGCGCGAGTGCTCAGTCGCCGGAACCGGTCACGGCCGGCGCCTGATCGAATCCGCCGCCGAGCGCGAGATACAGATCCACGCGGTTTTCGAGGCGTTGCCGCCGGGCCGCAATCAGATCCCCTTCCGCCTGCAGCGCGAGTCGTTGCGATTCGAGCACGGTGATGTAGTCGTCGAGCCCCGACCGGTACCGGTCGTCGGCGATGGTCTCCGCCGCCCGGGACTGCTCGGCCGAGATCTCGAGATAGCGTTCCCGTTCGACCAGATACTCCTCGGCCGAGAGCGCGGTTTCCACTTCCGAGAACGCCTGCAGGGTGGTGTTGGCGTAGACTGCCAGCTCCTCCGCCGCGCGGGCCTCGGCGCGGTCGACGCCGGCGCGCAGGCGTCCCCCCTGCAACAGCGGCTGGATCACGTTGCCGAGCAGGGTCCAGACACCGAAGTCGCGCTTGACCAGGTCCTGCAACGCGCCGGTGGCGGTGCCGGTGTTCGCGGTCAGGCTGAACCGCGGGTACAGATCGCGTTGCGCCACCTGCAGGCGCTGCCGGGCCGCGGCGATCCGGCGCTCGGCCGCCACCACGTCGGGGCGCCGTCTCACGAGCTCGGCCGGGAGCCCGCCGGGGATGACCGCGGGCGCCGCCGGAAGCGCCGCCGGTATCGCCGTGGTGCCCGAGGCGTATCGACCCATCAGCACTTCCAGTTGCCGGACGGATGCGTCGAGCTGCTGGCCCCGCTGCTCGCGGAGGGCCTCGGCCGTGGCGAGATTGGAGAGGGCCAGGCGTACGTCGAGAGACGGCCGGAGACCCTGCTCGAACCGCTCGCGGACATACTCCGACGAGATCCGGAAGCTGGCGACGGAGGCTTCCGCCAGTCGAAGCTGTTGCTGGGCCTCGGCACTCGCGAACCACGCCTTCGTCGTCTGGCCGGCGAGAGACAGTTGGGCGGCGCGCAGGTCCGCGGCCCGGGACTGCAGGTCGGCCAGCGCGGCCCGGGCCCCCGCTCGCAGCCGGCCCCACAGGTCAGCCTCCCAGGTGAGGTCCAGCGAGACCCCGTAGTTCGTGAAGACCGTGCTGAGCACCCGGTCCTCGGCGCCGGGAATGGGGAATCCGATGAAGTTCTGCTTGCGCTGCGACCCGTTCAGGCCGACCTGCAGCGCGGGCTGGAGGTCGGCTCCGGCGATGCGGGAGTCGGCCAGGGCCTGGTCGAGTCGGGCCGCAGCCGCCTGCAGGTCGTAGTTCTGCCCGAGCGCCGACTGCACGACGTCATCCAGGCCGGAGTCGCCGAAATCGGTCCACCACGCCAGCGCGGGGGGGCCGCCGGTGTCGTCCCGCGCGGTCCACGCCGCGGGGACGTCGGCATCGAGCGCCGGATGGTCCGCGAGGGGGGCGGTGGCGCACCCGGTCGCGAGCAGAAGCAGACCGATCAGACCGCAGGCGTTGTCGAAAAAGGGTGTTCTGGAATCTGCCGCCATGGTGGTGATGCCGGGTGTCGCCGTCGGAAGGCCACCGAAGCTTCCCTTGGGATCATACGCCTTGATGCACGGGAAGTTCAAAGCCGGGCGGAACCGGGGTGCGCCGGTGCAGCCGGGCCGGAACCGCTCGCAGGGCGAAGAATCAGTTGAATCCTGACCGCGACCCCGGTATTCTTCAACCCCGTAGCTGTTCGACGAGCGGCTGGGCGGTGAGTCCCGTCCTGCCGCCTGCGGCGGGCGTGTCTGCGGTGCACGGGCACCGGGGCGGCCCGCCAAGGGTGGCAGCTCGCGCATCGGCACATGGATCCGCTGTGCATCGGTGGTCGAATGCCACCGTCCATGAACGGGTCACATCACGAGGGCGTAATTTATGGAACTGTTTCAAGTCGGGACCGATCCCTGGGGACAAGAGATCATCATCCGGCTCGCGTGGGGGTTGTTGACCCTGTCGTTCTGGGCCGGTATCGCGTTCGTCGTGTTTCATGCCGCCTACGCGGTGGTGTGGAAGCCGCGGGTCGAGCCGGCAGGGGCCGCCGCGGCCGCCGCCGACCCGGGCATTCCCGAGCGGATCGTGCGGCACACCGGCGCCGCCCGGATGTTTCACTGGGTGATGGCGGCGTCCATGCTCGCGCTCCTCGTGACCGGCTTCTTCCCGATCGTGGGGCTGGAGTTCAGTTGGCTGACCATTCACTGGGTGGCCGGTCTCATCCTGATTCTGTGCATCATCTACCACATCGTGCACGCCTCCTTCTTCCTGGACTTCTGGTCGATCTGGATTCTGCCGAATGACCTGAAAGAGGCGGTCCAGCGGACGCGCCGCCAGCTCGGGGCCAGCGTCGACATCGACAAGCACGGCAAGTACCCGCTCGATCACAAGCTCTACCATCTCGCGGTCACCATCTTCGGCTTGGTGGTCGCGGTGAGCGGGTTGCTGATGATGTTGAGGATCGACAATCCGATCGTGCCGATGAACGAGTTCTTGTTCGAAGGCGCGGCCATGGGGAACGATCAGGCCTGGGGCATCGTCTACGCCACGCACGGCTTCTCGGCGGTGCTGTTCGTGATGCTGACCATCACCCACATCTACTTCGCCATCCGGCCCGAGAAGCTGTGGATCACGAAGTCGATGATCTTCGGGACGGTGACCCGCGACGACTACCTGGCGCACCACAGCCCCAAGCGGTGGGACGTCACCCCGCCCAAGCCCAAGGCCAAGCCCCCGGCCCCCGCGCCGGCGCCGGCCCAGAGCGCAGGCCAACCGGCGTCGTAGAAGTCTGCGCCAGCGAACGGCGCCGACTGCGGGAGGATTGGTTGGGCGGGAGGATTGGTTGGGCGGGAAGCGGAGCCGCAGGGCGACGATTCTCGGGCCAGGGGGGCCACAGGTGACCGAGACAGCCACGGAGGGTCTGAGAGACCACATCGATGCGCTCGAGGGAGGCTACGAGTACTTCCTCAGCTACGCCGCCAAGGGCTACAAGGGCGAGCCGGGCGGCGCCGACGGCGAGTTGCGCCGCTATCTGGACGGCATGGATCGGGCTCTCGACGGGCTCGGCGCGTTCCTCGCGTCGATCGTCCGCGGGCGGGGCCTGGAGCCGGTGCAGGCGTTCGACGGATTCATCGAGGTGCTCGCGGGGGATGCCGAACGGGCGCGGAAGGTGCTCGGGCTGGTTCGAGCCCAGCCCGGCATCAGCAGCCAGGTCATCGACAACCTGAACGGGTCGATCCATTTGCGGGCGCTGCTCACCGATCTGTTCCTCATCGACGAGATCCTCCGCCCGCGCGCCTCCGAAGCGATACCGGCGGTGGCCCTGGCCAACGAGAAGCCGCCGCCGAACGCCGCTTCGACCTGATGCGTTCGCCCCGGTTCCGCTCCGTCTCAGGCGTTCTTTTCGGGGTGGCGGTCAGCGTCGAAAGCCGGCACGGACACCCGGGGGTCGGTTGGTCGGCGCCCGGAGCGACCCGGCGGCGGTTTCCGGGCCACCAGGCCCAGGGAGAACGACGATGATCCATCGCAGTCGTGCAGCGTGGGTGGCGGTGATCGCGATCGGGTGGGTGGGGCCGGCGCCTGCTTCCGCCCAGGATTCGGCCGGGAGCGGGGCCGAGACGGCATCGGGGTGGGCCCTTCCGCGCCTGCCCGACGGCCAGCCTGACCTGCAGGGCTATTGGACCACCCAGACCTTCACGCCCCTGGAGCGGCCCGAGCACCTGGCCGACAAGGCGTTCTTCACGGAGGAGGAAGCGGTCGCGCTGCACGCGCAGCTGACGGCCGAGGGCGTCGACCCGTCGGCGCGCGACGCGGTCGAGATCGAAGATCCGGAAGCGAGGGAGCGGCGGCTGTATCAGGTCAACCGCGACCCGTCGTACGTCCACTACGACAACCAGGTCTGGCTGCGCACGCCGGTGCCGAAGGGATTGTCGACGCGGCGCACGTCGCTCGTCACGGATCCCCCGGACGGCAGAATCCCGCCCCTGACGCCGGAGGCGGCGGAACGGCTGGCCGCCGAGGCGGCGGCGAGGCGGCTTCCCAGCGCGTTCGACAGCCACGAGACCCGGCCCTTTCCCGAGCGCTGCATCGTCTGGGCGCACGAGGGTCCGCCGAACCTGCCGCCAGCCTACAACGACATTCATCAGTTCTTCCAGACCCCCGGCTACGTCGTCCTGTTCACCGAGCTGAACACGAACCCTCCGCGCATCATCCCCCTCGACGGGCGTCCGCACCTCTCCGGGAAGATCCGGCATTTCGCGGGCGATTCCCGCGGCCGGTGGGAGGGCGACACGCTGGTCGTCGAGACGACGAACTACAGCGCGCGGCGGCGCTTCCGCGGAGCCACGGACGCCATGCACGTGGTGGAGCGCTTCACGCGCGTCGCCGCGGACCGGATCCGCTACGAGTTCACGGTCGACGATCCGAACACGTGGACCCGCCCGTGGAGCGTGGAGCTCCCGATGATGGCGACCGAGGGGCCGATGTACGAGTACGCCTGCCACGAGGGCAACCACGACATCCGGCACATTCTCGAGATCAATCGGAACCTGGAGAAGCAGGCGGCCGCCGAGGCCGCGGAGCTGACGTCGAGGTAGGGAGGCAGGAGAGTCTGCGCCGTGGAACGGCGCCGGCTCCCGAGCAGGAGGCGCTGCCTCCCGCGGGAGGCGCAGACTCCCTGCAGGAATCGGTCGGGCGTACAGCGGCGCCGTGAGGCGGCGCTGTCCGGGCCAGGGACGGCAAGGATGACGATTCGGACGATACTCACGACAGGACTGCTGGTCGCCGCCTCAGGATTGCCGCTCTCGGGCGCCGGCGAGCAGCAGGCGGCCGCCCGCACCCGCAGACCGAAGCCGCAGGTCGAATTCGTCCAGACCGTCGGGTGCGTCGAGCGCCGGACCCGCGAGGACACCACCTGGTGGCTGACCCGCGCCGCCGAGCCGACGGTCACGCGGCAGGGCGTCTTCAACGAGGTGCAGGTCGAAGAGGCGAGGCAGACCGCCCCCGGCGCCGGCGAGTTCCGTCTCGTCGGCGTCGCCGACTTTCTCACCGCCGAGGGTCTGCTGAACTTCGGCGACCGGGCCCTGTTCACCGACCCCGATCAGATCAACGCCAGCGGCGAGCTGCGGGCGGGCCGCACCGTGCTCGTCAAGGGGCTCCTGATCGAGACGGACGGCGAGTCGCGCATCAACCTCATGTCGGTGGTCGGTCTCGCCGACACCTGCGACTGACCCGGTCGCGGGCGGCCGCCCCTCGCCGCCGTCGCCCGGCGTTCGCCCGGCCGTCGATCAGGCGCTGGCGACCGCGCAGCCGTCCCCGCGCCGGCCGCCCCGTTCGCCGACTCATTCGGCGCCGGGAAGGGAACGCCCCTTGATTCATGCAAGTGACTCATACCAAGTGACTTGTTGTCGGCATCGCGGCCATCCTTCCTTGTCCTCCCAGTGTGAACGGGAACCTCGCGCGGCCGTTGCGCAAGCTGCTCGCATCGCTGTCGGTCGATGACGGCAGGCTGTATCATTGGGCTGGAGGTGAGTGATGCAGTTCCGACGCCATTTGTTGACGGTCGTGGTCGGGATCGGGCTGAGCGGGTGTCAGGGCGCCGGCGCGCAACAGGAATCCGCGTCGCCGGCGCTCACGCATTCGCGCGTCACCCGGCTCGACATCACCAGCCGCGAGCCCGCCTTCGGCGGCCGGTCGTTCGACGCCGTGGGCCCGTACGAGATTCTGCTCGGCACGGCCACGGCCGTCGCTGATCCAGGCGCCCCGCTGAACGCCGGGATCGTGGATCTCGAGAACGCCCCGCGCAATGCGGACGGGCTGGCCGAATACACCTTCGAGGTCGACATTCTCAAGCCGGTCGACATCACCAGGGGCAACGATGTCCTGGTGTACGAGATCAACAACCGCGGCCGCAACATCGTCTTGGGCTACTTCCACGAGGCGGGACAGGGTTACGCGGCCGAGAACGCCGGCAACGCATTCCTCATGAACCAGGGCTACACGTACGTGTCGAGCGGCTGGTTGCACGGCCCGCCGGGCACCGGCAACCCGCGTCCGGTGCTGGCGACCCTGCCGCTCGCCATGGACGACGGCCGGACGATTACCGGCACCTCGATGGAGGAGTGGCAGAACCCGGACAGCGCCGCGTTCGGGCGGCTGACGTATCCGGCGGTGACGCTCGAGAAGACCGCCGCGACGCTCACGCATCGCCAGCTCCAGAACGATCCGCGCCAGACCGTTCCGGCCGACGGGTGGCACTACGTCGACGACAGGACCGTCGCGCTCACGCCCCCCGCGGGAACGGACGCGGGGACCATCTACGAGTTCGTGTACGAGGCCCGGAATCCAATCGTTCACGGCCTGGGCTTCAGCGCCATGCGCGATCTCGTGTCTTTCGCGCGCTACAGTCCCGCGGACGATCAGGGCGCCCCCAACCCGCTCTTCGTGGACGGCATGCCGGTGCTCGACCACGCGGTGGCCGTCGGCTCTTCGCAGAGCGGCCGGATGGCCAGGGACTTCGTCTACCAGGGCTTCAACGAGGATCCGGAGGGGCGGCGCGTCTTCGACGGCATGACGCCGTATGTCGGGGGCGCCCGCCGCACGTTCGTCAACGCCCGTTTCGCGCAGACGGGCCGCTACACGCGCCAGCACGAAGACCACAACTACCCGATGGACGAGTTTCCGTTCACGTTCGCGAAGACGACCGACCCGCTGACGGGCAGGGCCGACGGGTTGCTGGCCGCCTGCACGGCCTCGGGCACCTGCCCGAACATCATCCAGGTGGACGCCGAATCCGAGTACTACGGCGCCCACGCCTCGCTCATCGTCACCGACACGAGCGGCCGGGCGCTGGAGCTGCCGCCGAACGTGCGCTACTGGATGCTCGCGACCGCGCATTCGCAGGGCGCCGCCGGGTGCCGCGACCCGGGCAACCCGGTGCGGCCGTGGCCGTACTACCGGGCCGCGTTCGACGCGATGGCGCAGTGGGTGCGGAACGGCGTCGAGCCGCCGGCGACGCGCGCGCCGTCGGTGGCCGACGGCACCGCGGTGACGGTCGAAAGGCAGGGCGAGCAGTATCCGACCATCCCGGACCGTCCGTACAACGGCGCGATCAGCGAGCTCGGCGTGCGTGACTTCTCCGTCTGGCCGCCGAAGGAGAGCGACGAGCGGTACCCGTTGTTCGTGCCGAGCCTGGACGCCGACGGCAATCTCGTGGCGGGGGTCATCGTTCCGGAAGTCGCGGCCCCGCTCTCCACGATGGGCAAGGCGGTTCGCGCGGCAGGCTTCGCCGAAGGCGACCTGTGCGGCGTGAACGGCTCCACGATTCCGTTTCCGCGGACGAAGGACGAGCGGATGGCGCTGGGCGATTCGCGGCTCTCCCTGGAAGAGCGCTATCCCGGCGGCGAGGCGGAGTACGTGACGCGCTACGGCGAAGCGGCGGACGCGCTGGCCGCCGAGCGGTATCTGCTGCCCGCCGACGCCGAGACGCTCAAGAGGTCCGCCGCCGCCGCGTGGAGCGCGGCCATCGCTGCACCGGAAGGGGACGCGCAGTAGCGCCGGGCGCGCCCGGCGCTACCAAAAAAAGAGCCGGACGCCCGATGGCGCCCGGCTCCGGTCGAAGCCTACCCGAACGTCAGCCCCGGCTAGAAGGCGTAGCGGATACCGAAGTTCGCCTGACGCGGGAACCCGCCGCCCCGTAGCGACGTGTAGTTCAAGAAGGAACCGCTGTTCTGGTTCCCGTTGGCCGGGTTCCAGTTCGTGCGGTTGGTCAGGTTGATAACGTCGAAGTAGATGTCCACCGTCTGCGTCACGCGCGGGCGCAAGCGATAGCCGAACCGGAGGTCCAGCTGGATGTAGTCGGCCGAGCGCGCCGCAGCCTGGCACCCAACCGCGTGGATCAGCTCGCAGGCGCCCCGGGTCTGCTCCGCCGTGATGGGGTTCGCCCCGGTGCCGGCGTAGGTCCCGGGCGGCAGCGGATCCCAGAGCGAGCCGTTGCGGTTGAGGTCGAGCGTGCTGTCGTAGATCGTGAACGGCAGCTTGCTCATGTAGCGGAAGATGGCGCTGGCCGTGATCCCACCCGGGAATTCGGTGTTCCCGCTGAGCGTCAGGATGTGCCGCCGGTCGGTTTCCGCATCCTGCCAGTTCTCGGCCAGGTTGAGCTCGCCGAGTACCTGGCTCTGGACGCCGTTGAGGCTCGGCCCGTTGGTGCCATACTGCTCGAACGAGTTCCCGTGAGAGTGCCCCAGCGCATACGACAGGCGCGCGCCCCAGTTGTTGGAGTAGCGCTTCTCCACGGCGAGGTTCAGCGCGTCGTATTGGGACCGTCCGACGCTCTCGATCGACAGCACCCGGTTGATGAACGTCCCGGCGAGCGGGAACCCCGTGCGCGGATCGATAGCACCCCCGGGATAGAACACCGTATCCGTCCGGTCCTCGACCCGCTGCCCCCCGAAGGCGCCTCCCACGTCGTAGTAGGTCAGCGGGTCGGACTGGCTCGTCCCATCCAGCCGAATCGGCGCGACGTAGTTGATCCGGTTGAGCAGGTCGCGGCCCCGCATCCTGATGTAGTCGGCCGAGACCGACAGGGTCGGCAACAGCTCGCGCTCGTAGCCCACCGTGAACTGGTGGAACCAGGGCTGGTTCCGCCGCTCGTTGTCGAGGTAGACACGCGCCTGGTTCAACTGCTCGGCCTCCGAGAAATTGGCGGCGACCCAGTCATGGTTCACGAGCACGCACCCGTTGGTGGGGTTGCCGGTGGCCGGAGGGCACTGGGAGAACAGCGGGTCGCCCGGCGCCACGACGATGGTCGCCGCCAGGAGTTCCGGATCGGTCGCCGGCAGCCCGAGCCGTGGGTTGGGGTCCCGGTTGAAATTCCGCGGGAAGGTGACATCGAACGACGTCTGGGTGGCCGGGTCCTGCAGGACGTTGTCGAGCCCGCTCAGGAGCGTCCGGTCGTAGAAGCGGCCATAGCCGACTCGCATGACCGACCGGCCGTCGCCCTCCACGTCGTAGGCGACCGACAGGCGGGGCGAGAAGTTGTCCCAGTCCCGCGGATCCTCGCCCGGCGGCATCAGCGGATTGCTCTCCAGCTTTCCACGCAGCCGCTCAGCGTCATACCGGACGCCGAGCCCCAGGGTCCAGCGGTCGTTGAGCGTCCACTTGTCCTGGAAGTACAGCTCGAGGCTGTCACCGGGGTACGAGAAGAACCGCCCGTTCGGGTCGCCGACCCGAATCCGGAGCCGATCCGGGTAGGTGAAGGGGTTGTCGATGTCGAAGGGAAGGGTTTCGCTCGCCATCCGGAACTGCCCGCCGAGGTGGTTCTCGCTGAAGTCCGAGATGGCGTTCATGTTCCAGCTGCCGCCGAACTTGACGTCGTGGTCGCCCATCTTGTCGGGGATGAACCAGGACGTCGTGTTGGTGAACTGCCACTGGAAGTCGTCGCGGCCGCCCGAGGTGGTGTCGATGTTGTCCTGGTAGCTGCTGGTGTAATACCCCGGCGCCAGGTCGCGCATCACGCCGGTGCGGAGGGTCGGGCCGCCCGCAGCCACCCACTGGGAGGCCCCGCCGGCGAACCGCTCCTCGCTCCGCATGGTCCGGATCGTGTTGACCACGTTGTTGCCGAGGACGCTGGTGGCGCTCCCGACGATCATCCATTCGTCGTCGTCGTTTTCCGAGGTCGCGTTGATCGTCCGCAAGGTCGACGCAAAGGTGTTGAGCTCCGGACTCAGCTCGCGCAGGTGCCGGACGGCGAACGAGTGGTTGCCGCTCACCTGGTGGTCATACCGCAGCAGGTAATTCCAGGCCTGCCAGTCCTCGTTCGACGTGCGGTTCAAGTCGGTTCGGTTGTTGAAGATTCGCGTCCGGCCCGGCTTCGTGAGCCGCCGCTCCAGGCTGGTGAAAAAGTGGGCCGTGTTGCGGATGACCGGGCCGCCCAGCACACCGCCGAACTCGTACTTGCTGTTTTCGGGCTTCTCATTGCCCGCCTGCTCGGTGAGGAAGTCCCTCGCCGTCATCGCGGTGGACGTGCTGTAGCTGAAGGCGACGCCGCTGAACTGGTTGGTGCCCCGCTTCGTCACCGCGTTGATGATCGCGCCGCTCGCCCGACCGAACTCGGCGTCGAACTGGTTGGTGATGACCTGGAACTCCGCGACCGACTCGATCGCCACCTTCACCTGACTGCCGCCCGCGCCCGCACTGGTGGAGTCGGCGTTGTTCGCGCCGTCGGTGTTCAATGTGCTCGCCGCCCCGGTCTGCCCGTTGGCGATGATCGAGTCGTTCCCCTGCGACGCCGACGGATTGAACTGAAGGCCCGGCAGCGTCGCGATCGCGGCAAACGCGGACCGGTTCACCAGAGGCAGATCCAGCAGCTCGTCCGCCTGGACCGTGCCCCCCACCTCGGCGGAGGTCAGGTCGACCAACGGCGTCTGACCCGAGACCGTGATGGTCTCCTCGATACCGCCGACGGTCATGACGATGTCGAGGTCGGTCGTCTGGCCGACGGTCAGCACGTAGTTGGTCCGCTCGGAGATCGAGAAGCCCGGTAGGGAAGCGGTGACTGTGAAGGTGCCGGGCAACAGCTGCGCCGCGAAGTAAGTGCCGTCACCTGAGCTGATGATTTCGCGGAACGTGCCGTCGTCCTGGTTCGTAATGAGAAGGGTGACGCCCGGAAGGACACCACCCTGTTCATCGGTCACGCGACCGCGAAGCTCGGTTCGACCCACCTGAGCGAGGGCGAACGTAGCCGTGACTCCGAGCACCAGTGCGACGGTGATCAGCAACGCCGTGAGTCTCCGCATGCTAGCCTCCATTCAATTGGATCGACGACGCACGGACAAAGAACCGGGTCTCGCGCGCACGCTCGCACGCGAGTCGGCACCGGCGATCAGGGCTCGCACACCTCGTCCTCTGGCACAAATTGGTCAGCCCGGCAACTCGCCCGTGCTTTCCGGCTCCAACACCTCCTTGTTGACGCAAGAATCACGAAAGTTCACCCTAGCGCAGGGGCGCGGCATTTGCAAGGTCGTTCCCAGTCCTCGAAGCGGCCGAGGATGCAGCAGCGCAGGGCCATGATGGCGTTGGCGCCGGCGACGGTCCAGCGCGGAGCCGGCCGGCGTTCAACTCGGCACGCCGGTCCTTGGCCCACTGGTCGGCCAGGAGTCTGCGCCGTGGGACGATTTTCGGCAGGATCGGCTACTGCATGTAGTGGTCATGCACGTCTGTGCCCGCTTCATATTGTGGCCTAGTTTTTGCGGCGCAGACTCCCAGGTCCGTCCCGGGGCCGTAGAGGTCCTTGGCCACGTCGCACAGATGCTGCTTGGCATGGTAGACGTCGACGATTTCGATGGCGCCTGGAAACGGCTCGGCGGCGACGTTCCCAAATCCATGGAGCGCCGTCGCCGATGACGACCTGACGGTCCGCGGCTTTCTTGTCGTGCACCCCCTTCGGGGAACCGGGGATGCGCCTCGATGACTTCCCGTGGGTGGTCCGTCTCCTCGGCCGCCCAATCCCATAAATAGACAGTTTATGGGACTCTCCGCAAGAATCTGGACGCCCCCGGGAATACTGGTGGTTGTTTATTGAGGCAGCGCGAACACGAACAGGTTGTTCCCGGCGCTCGGGCGCAGCTCTGGCGTCAGCCCGAGGAAGCCCGAGGCGGTGCCGGCCGAGCCGGTGCTGACCGCCACGTACTGGCGCCCGTCGACCGCGTAGGAGATCGGGAACCCGGTCACCGCCGAGCCGAGGTTGATCTCCCAGAGGATCTCGCCGGTCTCCTGGTCGAACGCCCGGAACCGCCCGTTGACGTCGCCCCCGAAGACCAGCCCGCCGCCGGTCGCGACCAGCGACATGGTGGCCGAGCGCTGGCTGTGGAGCCAGCGGGTCTCTCCCGTCTCGGCCGAGATCGCCTGCACCGTGCCGACCTGGTCCATGCCCGGCGCGATCTGGTTGCGGACGGCCAGGGCGTAGTGGCTGCCGGCGTCGCGCGAGGCGAGCATGCGCGCGCAGACGTTGCGCAGCGGCATGTACATGGTGTTGGTCAGGGGGCTGTAGGCGCCCGCCTCCCAGTCCTTGCCCCCGAACCAGCTCGGGCACGCCAGCACTTCCTGGCCCTCGGCGGTGAAGACGATCTCGCCGTTGGGGGTGACCGCCCCGGTGGCGCCGTCGATGTCGGTGATGACGTTCTGGGGGACCGTCGGCGTGGCCCAGAGGAACTCGCCGGTCTCCCGGTCGAGGGTGTAGACGATCCCCGTCTTGCCGGGAATGCCGGTCACCACCTTCCGCGTCTCGCCGGCCGCTATGCGGGGGTTGATCCAGCTCACGGCGGTGGGGTCGGGGGCCACCGCGGTGTCGACGAGCAGCCGCTCGAACGGATGGTCGAGGTCCCAGTGGTCGTTCAGGTGCTGGTAGTACCAGACGATCTCGCCGGTGTCGGCGTCGAGGGCGAGGGTCGAGTTGTGGTACAGGTGGGTGTTCTCGATGCCGCCCCGCAGGAACTTCGGCGCCGGGGAGGTGACGGACGTGCCGACGAAGACGAGGTTCAGCTCGGAGTCGACGCTGGGGGCCGTCCACGACCCCACGTGCACGCGGTCCTCGTAGGGGACGTCGCCCCACGTCTCGTCGCCCGGCTCTCCGGGGGCCGGCACCAGCCGCCGGCGCCACAGCTCCTCGCCGGTCTCCGCGTCGTGGGCCACGATGACGCACGCCTCGGGTCCCGCCCACGGGCGGCAGCTGCGTCCCGAGAACGCCTTGCCGCCGGCGACGATCGGGCCCGACGAATGCCGGGCGGGGTTCACGGTGTAGTCGAGAATCTCGGTCTCCCAGACGAGCTCGCCGGAGCGGGCGTCGAGGGCGTAGATGTAGTCGTCGTTGCTCGTGTCGAGGATGCGGGTCCCGTGGATGGCGATGTTGCGGTTCACGCTGACCAACCCGCGGATGTAGTCGTCGATGTCGTCGGGGAGATCGCGGCGGTACTCCCAGCGGAGGTCGCCGGTCACCGCGTCGATGGCCTGGGTGACGTCGTTCGGGTTCGGCATGTACAGCACGCCGCCGTAGGCGAGGGGCGTCCCCTGCTGGCTGCCGGGGGCGAGGGCGCGGGTCCAGACCATGCGCAGATCGCCGACGTTGCCGCGGTCGATCTGGTCGAGCGGGCTGTACCCCCATCCGTCGAGGGTGCGGCGCCACATCAGCCAGTCGCCCGCCGCCGGGTCCTCGAGCATGGCGTCGGTGACGGGCACGAAGTCGTCGCCGGTCTGCGCGGCGGGATGCGAGATCGAGGCCGCCGCGACGACGGCCGCCGCGGACAGCCAACGGACTGCCGTATGCACTCGGTTCATGGTCCTGACTCCCGTCCGTGATTCCGGGTAATCTGCACTGACGGCCCCATTCTACCCGTGCGCCCGTGCACCGGAACGGCGACTCCCGATCCTCGTTGCGTCCGCCGGGCGCCTCACTGCCACCGGAACACGCGGAGCGCGAGCGCGAACGTCACCACGCCCCAGCCGGCCAGCATGCCGAGCTCGACGCCGACGCCGGCCAGCGCGTGGCCGTTCAGCATCACCCCCCGGAGCGCGTCGATCAGCGCGGTGAGCGGGAGCGCGCGGATGAACGGCTGGGCCGCTTCCGGGAAGTTCGTCACCGCGAAGAACACCCCGCTGCAGATCCACATCGGGACCATCACCACGTTCATGATGCCCGAGATCCCTTCGATCGTACGGGCCCGGCTCGCCGTCAGCAGCCCGATGCCCCCGAACGCGAGCGCGCCGGCCAGCGCGACCACCACCAGGGCCGCGATGCCGCCTTCGTTCCCGACCCCGAAGACCCACCACGCGAACACCAGGAGCGCCAGCATCTCGAGCCCCAGGAACGCGAGCCGGGAGATGACCAGCGACGCCAGGAAGTGCGAGCGGCGCATCGGGGTGGCGAGCATCCGTTTCAGCAGCTTTCGCGACCGCGCCACCACGATGCCGAACCCGATGCCCCACATGCCCGTGCCCATGATGTTCATGCCCAGCAGGCCCGGCACGAGCCAGTCGATGTACCGGCTGCCGGGCGTCTCCACCTCCTCGGTCCGGGCGGTCCACGCCGGGCCGTGACCGGCCGCGCCGGCCAGCGCCCGGTCGACCAGAAGGCGGGTCAGGCGGCTCTCCGGCCGGGCCGCGTCATACCGGTAGGTGGGCGGCGAGCCGGGCACCACCACCAGGTGCGCGCGCCCGTCGCGCAACAGGGTCAGCTCGTCCTCCTCGGGGGCGACGAACCCGTCGAGGTCGCCGGCCCGCGCCAACGCGGCCAGGACCGGCCCGGCGCCCGGCGTGTCCCGGACCGCCACCGGCATCGGGTCCTCGCCGCGGGCCTGGAACGCGATGCCGAGCGCCAGCGCCATGAGGATCGGAAAGACGAAGACCCAGAACACCATCTCCGGCTCCCGGATCATCAGCCTGATCCGCGCGAGGGTCAGCGCGGCGAGCGGATGCCGGATCGGGCCGCCGTCAGCCATCGCGCAGGCGCCTTCCCGTCAGCGAGACGAACACGTCTTCCAGGGTCGCCGCGTGGGTCGTGAGCGAGACGAGCGCGATGTCCGCGGCCTCGGCGGCGCGCAGCAGGGCCGGCAGCGTCTCCTGCAGGTCGGTGGCGCTCAGCTGCCACGTGCCGCCGTCGCGGCCGACGCCGGTGGCGCCGGGCAGCGCCGCCAGCCCCGCGGTGAAGGCGGCCGCGTCCGGCTCGGCGTCCTTCCCCGGCGCGAGGCCGAACTCGATGACGTGGGCCGCCCCCAGCGAGGCGATCAGCTCCCGCGGCGTGCCCTGCGCGATGATGCGGCCGCCGTCGACGATGGCGACCCGGTCGCACAGCACCTGCGCCTCGTCCATGTAGTGGGTGGTCAGCAGGATGCTGCCGCCCGCGGCTCGGAACCGTCGCAGCACCGACCAGAGCTGCCGGCGCGACTGCGGGTCGAGCCCGGTCGTCGGCTCGTCGAGAAAGAGCAGCTCGGGGTCGCCGACGAGCGCGCACCCCACGGCCAGCCGCTGGCGCTGCCCGCCCGACAGCTTGCCGACCCACGCGTCCGCCTTGGCCTCGAGGCCGAGGGTCTCCAGCACCGACGGCACCGGACGGCCCCGGCGGTAGAACGACCGGAACAGGTCGAGGGTCTCGGCCACCGACAGCCTCTCGTCGAACTGCGTCTCCTGCAGGTGGATGCCCAGCCGCTGCCGCAGCGCGTCGTCGTCCGCGCCCCATCGCGACGCCAGCACCTCGACCGCCCCCTCGTCCGGCGACAGCAGACCTTCCAGGATCTCGATGGTGGTCGTCTTGCCGGCTCCGTTGGGACCCAGCAGGCCGAAGCACTCGCCGCGTCCCACCGCGAGATCGAGGCGGTCGACCGCGGTCAGGTCACCGTAGCGCTTCACGAGACCCGAACAGGCGAGCGCCGGAGCGTCGTCGGGCGTGTCGATCGCCTTCCGGCGCGGCGACGAAGGTCTCCTGATCATGTTGTTTCGATCGGCGGAAACCAGGTTTGGAGGATACGTTTGAGTTCGTTGAACGCAGGGTCCTGGCAGTGGTCAACGGCAGCCGAGCTGGCGATCTCGTGGAATATCCTCGCAGACCGCTTTCTGCGGTGTCCGGGAGGCGCACACTCCATCGCTGTCCGCATGGCCATCTTCGGGTCGGAGGGCTTTGTGCCGCGCGGTTCCCAGAGACTTCGAGAGCGCAGACGGCGACGGAGGTCGGCGACATCGTCTCCCCAGCCCAGGATTCTGGAAGTCCGTGGCAGGTCTCCCCAGACCCACGCTTCCAGCTCGGGATCGATGACAACCGTCTTGGTCCGATCTGCCCAGCCGTTTCTGGACAGGTCAGTTTCCACGTCGCCCTGAATCTCCACGCGCGAGAGATTGCTCCCGCATCCGTCGCGGTCGAACAACACGAGACTGCGCCGGTAGCGCTGCAGAAAGGGCCGCAGGAAATTCGCTGCGCCCGTTCGACATCCGCCATCACGGTTCGGGTGGCGCCTGACTTCAAATCGGAAAGATCCGAGCTCGAGGTCGTCGGTTCGCAGGAGCAACGCCTTCACGGCCTCTTCGAGATCCTTGTCAGCAACGAGCACGACCAGGTCCACGGCGTCGACGACCCTTCTCATCCGATCACACCAGTGGCGAACAGCACGTTCATGTCGACCGATTCCTGCCAGTCTCGAAGGATGGGATGATGGTTGCCGCGAATGATGTCCGTGGCGCCCTCGTCGTTCTTTGCGACACACAGCACTTCGTGGGGGTTCGAGAGTTTCAGGAATGCGGGAGAGTGGGTCGCGACCAGCACCTGGGACTCGTACGCCGAGGAGAGCGAGTCGTAGATGGCGTCGAGGGCCAGAGGGTGAACACCGTTCTCCGGTTCTTCCAGCAGATAGAGTTCGCCGTCATAGGGTAGATAGGCGATCAATGTGATGACGAGAAAGCGCATTGTACCGTCCGACGCCATCCACGAAGGGATTTCCACGCCGGTCGTGTAACCGAGCATGAGGTATATGCTGCGGTCGTCCTCCCGTTCCACGACGCGAATGTCCTTCAAATCGGACAGCACGGTCTGGACGTGCGCCAACCATTCCTTGTAGGTGTCTTCGTGTTCGTCCTGCAAGCGCTTTACCATCCAGGGGAGATTCGATCCGTCCGACGAAAACTGCCGGCGCCCAAGACCGGGTGGGCTGGGCTGGCGCATCCTGAGGCTGTCGAGAAACAGAAAGTGCGTACCTGCATTCAGCACGCGCTTTACGTGCGTCGCCATCGGAAAACGGGCCGGAGACTCCGGGAGATTTCGCAGCGTCGAACGCAACGGGCCGAAAGCGATGCTGGTCGTCCATCCCTTGCCGGACTTTGGAGAAACCTCGACGTTGAAGTTGTCTGTTCCCTGGTGAGACTTGCTCAGGATTGTCCGTGACCCCCGCCGTCCACCACCGAGGAGAATGGTCTTGGGGGCTTCGGGCGGATTCGGGAACAAGGATATCTGCCGGGAAGCAGGTCGTTTCGTTTCCGACAGCAGAAGCCCCCGTTCGGAATCGATGCGCAATTGTCCGTCGTCCTCGCGGATGGCGACCTCGTAGCGGAACAACCCAAAACGCTTCTGCGGCGGAAGGAGCTCGCTTATGGTCTCGGGGATCTCGAATTCGACGGCTAGTTCAAAGCGCATGTCTTGCTTTGGCCGTCCCCATACGGGTCCTGGAAGTTCCGTGTACGTCTTCCTATGGCGGCTTCGAGATCGTCCCGGACCAGGTCACCGAGGAACGCCACAACGTCGAACAATGTGCTCTTGCCGCTGGCGTTGGGGCCGACGAGTACGTGAAAGCGGTCGAGTCGGACGTCCGCGTAGCGGAGGCAGCGGTAGTTGAGCGCCTGGATGCGGCGAATCATGAGGACAGAATACCCGAAGGGGCAGCATCGGATGCAGAGGGTACGGTCCCCGCTTGCAACGTGGGGCGCAGGGGCGAGCGAGACCTCATGAACCGCACGCTCAGAATCGGAACAGGCGGTTCACCTTGACGATGAACGCCCGGTTGCGCAGGAGGGGAAACCGTTCCATCTCAGTGTTCCGGTCCTCGTTGAAGACGACGAAGATCTCGCTGCCGGGCCGGTACTCCCACCGGAACCGGATGTTCGCCGACACCCGATTGAGGCGCGAGTTGTACTGCACCAGCGCGCTCGCGAACATGAGGGGGGTCATCGTATAGGTCGTCCGCGTGCCGACGAGATTCGTGGTGAACGCGCCCTGGGGCAGATCGATCCAGTTGATCGACCACGACGGCTCGACCGAGAACTGGTCGGTGATGCTGACCCGGCCGCGGCTGACCCCGAGGGTGGTCTTCTGCCCGCCGTAGAAGGAGCCGTGCTCGGCCATGACGTTGGCCGAGAATCGGCGCTGCTGGCCGAAGTTGTAGCCGAGCCGCAGGTTCGTGAAATCGTAGCCGTCGACGGGAATGGTCACGTCCGGCGCGATGGGGAAAGGCTCGGGCAGGAACTCGTACGACTTGATGGCGCTGACGCTGAGCTGGTCGCTGTTCTCCCACTCGACGGTGAACAGCCCGGTGGCCTCGCGGGTCTCGACCTCCCGGTTCAGGTTCTCCACGTAGGCGAGCGAGCCGGTGCCGACGAAGCGCCGCACCGCTCGGATCGACGCGGGGCGCGGGCTGAAGCGCAGCTCGGCGAAGCTGCGCCGCATGTCCCGCCGCCGCACGAACCCCGCCTCGGGGTTGAAGTGCTCGCCGACGAGCAGGCGCTCGAGCTGCACGCCGTAGCGGTCGCCCATGTAGTCGAGGTGCCCGCGGTAGCTGGTGTCGTTGCCGGTGAGGTCCTCGGTGCGGGTGCGGGCCCAGTGGGTGTTGATGGTCAGGTCGTCGTAGAAGCCGAAGGTGCCGTCGACGCCGTACGCGTCGTTCGACCCGTCGCTGACCTGGCTGCGCGACCGCCCGGCGAACAGGGCGCCGACGCTGCTGCGCCGCAGGACGTCGCGGCGGGCCCGCAGCACCGTGAAGTTCGTCGGCCGGACCCCCGACGACTCCCCCTCGGCGCCCAGCTCGCGGGCCTGGATGTTCAGCGCGCCGAGGGTCCAGGGACCGACCCGGCCGGTCAGCCGGCCCCCCGTCCGCAACGGCACCTCCCGGGTCTCTTTCAGGCCGATGCGCCGGCTGTAGAAGAGGATCGGCGTATCGCTCACGCCGGCGAGCCGGCCGCTCGTGGACGCGCCTCCGAAGCCGAACACCCCCTGGTTCTCCAGGAAGAACTCCCGCTTCTCGGGGAAGAACAGGCTGAAACGGGTCAGGTTGATCTGCTGCTCGTCCGCCTCGACCTGCGCGAAGTCGGGATTGGCGGTGAAGTCGGCGGTCAGCCCCTGGGTGATCCCGTACTTGATGTCGATGCCCAGGTCCCCGCCGAGGTCGCTGGCCGGCCCCGCCGAGGCGGCGGTGGTGACGTCCCCGATGACGTATGGTTTCACTTCCAGCAGCCGCGACGCCTCGGGCGCCTCGATGCCGACGAGGGTGGCGGCGAGCGAGGCGCGAAAGTGCCCCCGCATGCCCTGGGCGGCCGAGAGCGGCGTGAGATAGGACGATTCGTTGCGCCAGCGGTTGACGCGCCGCGCCTGGAAGCCCCAGACCTGCGGGCCGGCGCCGGGATAGCGGAGCGACTTGAACGGCAGCGCCGCCTCCATCGTCCAGCCGCCCTCGAACCGGCTGACGGCCACGTCGTAGACGGGATTCCAGTCCATGTTGAGCTGTGACTCGTTCGTCAGCTCGGCGTCGAGCCGGCCGCCCACCGCCGACACCTCGAACAGCACCCCGTTGCGGCGCGAGTAGAACGGGTCGAACGACCACGCGAAGTTGTCGTCCCGCACGATGCGCGTGTTGTCGCGCCGCATCTCGCTCGCCATGATGCGGTCCGGCCGCGTCTCCCAGCACCGGGCGACGACGTAGACGTGCTCCTGGTCGAACAGCAGCCAGACCTCGGTCCTCTCCGAGGCCGGCGCCCCCTCCGCGGGGTCGTTCTGGATGAATTCGGACATCGACTCGATGCGGTCGTAGACCGCCTCGTCGAGCCGGCCGTCGATGCGCAGCGGCGTGTCGACGCGGACTGCGCGCACCGTCACCCCGCCCGCCGCGTCGCGGGCGATGACGGCGGGGGGGACGGGCGGCGGCGGACCGAAAATCTGCGGCAGGGCCCCGGCCGGGGCCGGCTGGGCGGCGGCGGCGGCGGCCAGGAGCAGACTGGCCAGGATCACGAAAGCTGCTATACTGAAGGTTCCATGGCCGTGCGCCCTTAGCTCAGCTGGATAGAGCGTCTGGCTACGAACCAGGAGGCCGCAGGTTCGAATCCTGCAGGGCGCGCCACTTCCTCCCCTCACGATCCCGTCCCGATTTCGAGCGCGGTCGCCGCCATCCTGCCGAGAACTGTCGTTTGCGTCATCGCGTGCTTCCCCTCGACGTCCCGACCGGGCGCGTTCGACCGTCGTCCGCCGCCACGAAGTATCCATCGTATCCTACGCAGGTCAGGATTTCGGGAACACCAGGCTCGAGGTCAGGCCGTGCGCAGCCGCGGTCGAAACCGCGAGCCGCCGGATGGCGGCCCCGCTGCGGACGCGGCCACGCAACCTCAAGCGGGCCACCCTGCGTCCGGGTCGGACGGAGCCATAGCCGGGGCGGGAAGCGCGGGCCGGCCTCCCGTGGCGGGGCCGACGGACGGCAACGAGGGGCGCTGCGGCGGGTCCGGGTCGGACGGAGGAACGGCCCGGGAGGCAAGGACGGGCCGGCCTCCCGTGGCGGGACCGACGGACGGCAACGAGGGGCGCTCCGGCGTTGAACGCAACGCCGCCCGGCGATAGTATGCCTGCGGCAGGATACGACCGTGGAGGAAACCGGTGCCATACAGACAGATGCGTTGGACCCTGGCTCTGCTCTTGTTCGCAGCCGCCGCCCATGCCCAGCCGGCCGGCGACCTCGAGTGGCCGACCTACGGCGGCGACCTGGCGAGCACCCGCTACTCGGCGGCCGACCAGATCGACGCCGACAACTTCAGCGACCTCGAGCTCGCCTGGACGCTGAGCACCGACAACTTCGGGGCCGAGCCCGAGTACAACCTGCAGTCGACGCCCCTCATGGTCGGCGGCGTGGTGTACGCGACGGCGGGGTCCCGGCGGGCGGTCATCGCGGCCGATGCCGCGACCGGCGAGCTGTTGTGGATGCACCGTCTCGACGAGGGCGAACGGGGCGCGGCGGCGCCGCGGCGGCTGTCCGGGCGCGGCTTGGCCTGGCGCGACAACGGCGGCGCGGGCGAGATCTTCTACGTCACGCCGGGCTATCAGCTCATCGGCCTCGATGCCGCGACCGGCCGGCGGCTGCCGGACTTCGGGGTCGACGGCATCGTCGACCTGAAGCAGAACATGGACCAGGACATCGACCTGGTGACCGGCGAGGTGGGATTGCACGCCGCCCCCATCGTCGCCGGGGACACGATCCTCATCGGGGCCGCGCATCTGCCGGGCGGCCGGCCGCGCTCGATGCGCAACGTCAAGGGCCACATCCGGGGGTTCGACGCCCGCACCGGAGACCGGAAGTGGATCTTCCACACGGTTCCCGGCGCCGACGAGTTCGGCAACGACACCTGGCTCAACGACTCGTGGCGCTACACGGGCAACACCGGGGTCTGGGGGCAGATGACCGTCGACGCCGAGCTCGGCATCGGGTACTTCGCCACCGAGATGCCCACCAACGACTACTACGGCGGGCACCGGCACGGCGACAACCTGTTCTCTGACAGCCTCGTGGCCGTCGATCTCGAGACCGGCGACCGCCTGTGGTACTACCAGTTCATTCACCACGATGTCTGGGACTGGGACCTGCCGTGCGCGCCGATCCTGGTGGACATCACCGTGGACGGGCGGGAGATCAAGGCCATTGCCCAGCCCAGCAAGCAGACCTGGCTCTACGTCTTCGACCGGGTCACCGGCGAGCCGGTGTGGCCGATCGAGGAGCGCCCGGTCGAGGCGTCCAACGTGCCCGGCGAGCTGCTGGCGCCCACCCAACCGTTTCCCACGAAGCCTCCGGCCTACGACCGGCAGGGGGTGGGCATCGACGACCTGATCGACTTCACGCCGGAGCTGCGGGCCGAGGCGGAGCGCATCGCCGCGAACCACCGCATCGGCCCGATCTTCACGCCGCCGACCGTCTCGGTGCCGGAAGGGCCGTGGGGCACCCTGATGCTGCCGTCGCAGGCGGGCGGCACCAACTGGCCGGGGGCGTCGCTCGACCCCGAGACCGGCATCATCTATCTCTACAGCTACACCCAGGTGGTGTCGCTGGGCCTCGTCAACGACCCCGAGCGGTCGGACATGAACTTCATCCGGGGACGCGCGTCGGAGGTCTCGGCCGCCGAGGCGTCGTTGACCATCGACGGGATCCCCATCATCAAGCCGCCGTGGGGCCGGATTACCGCCATCGATCTGAACCGGGGCGAGATTCTGTGGCAGGTGCCGCACGGCGAGACGCCCGACAACATCCGGAACCACTCCCGGCTGGAGGGGGTCGACATTCCCCGCACGGGGCGCGTGGGGCGCATCGGCACGCTGAACACGAAGACCCTCGTCATCGCCGGCGAGGGGGGGCTGTTCACCACCCCGTCGGGCGAGAGCGGCGCCATGCTCCGCGCCTACGACAAGATGACCGGCGAGGAGGTCGGCGAGGTCTACATGCCCGCGCCCCAGTCCGGTTCGCCGATGACCTACGTGCTCGACGGCGTGCAGTACATCGTCGTCGCCACCAGCGGCAGCGGCCAGCCCGGACGGCTGCTGGCGTACCGGCTGCCGCCGGAATAAGCAGGAGCGAAGCCATGACTCGCAACGCGATGTCCATCGCCCGCCGGCGGTTTCTGCAAACCGGCGCGCTCGGCCTCGGCGCCGGCGCGCTCGCCCCCGGCCTGGCCGCGGGCCAGGGGGGCGGGGCTCGGCCGGGAGCCGCGGCCGAGCCGAGCGCCGGCCGGGTCCGGATGTCCGGCGACGGCCTGGGACTGACGCCGGCCGACCAGGGCCGGCTGCTCAGCCGGCTCGCTGACGAGGGGCGGATCGCCCGCGACAGCTATTCGAACGGCGGCGTCGTCGGCGAGCTCGAGGAGCGTTTCGCGGCCCTGCTCGGCAAGGAGCGTGCGGTGTTCATGCCGACGGGCACGCTCGCCAACCACCTCGCGGTGCGGGCGCTGGCCGGCGGCCGGGGGCGGGCCATCCTGCAGGCCGAGAGCCACCTCTTCAACGATTCCGGCGACTGCGTGCAGACGCTGAGCGGCATCACCCTGATGCCCCTCGCGCCGGGCCGGGCCACGTTCACCCTCGAGGACGTGCAGGAGGTCATGGATCGCACGGCCGGCGGCCGGGTGTCGCGGCCGGTGTCGGTGATCTCCGTCGAGACCCCGGTTCGCCGGCGATTCGGCGAGCGGTTCGACCAGGCCGAGCTCGGCCGGGTGACCGCGTTCGCCCGCGCCCGGGGCATCGGGCTGCACCTCGACGGCGCCCGGCTCTTCCTGCAGAGCGCCTGCACCGGGGTCGACGTGGCGGAGTACGCGCGGCCGTTCGACACCGTGTACGTCTCGCTGTACAAGTACTTCAACGCCGTGTCCGGCGCGATCCTCGCCGGTCCGCGGGCCCTGCTCGACGACATGTACCATACGCGCCGGATGTTCGGGGCGGGGCTGCCCGGCGCCTGGCCGTTCGCGGCGGTGGCCCTGCACCACCTGCCGGGCTTCGTCGGTCGCTTTCGCCGGGCCGTCGAGGTGTCGGAGGGCTTCATCGAGCGGGTGACCCGGCACGAGGCGTTCGCGGTAGAGCGGATGCCGGCCCCGACCAACCTCTTCCGGCTCCGGGTGTCCGCCCCCGATCCCGCCGCGTTCCGGACGCGGCTGCGCGACCGCGGCGTCGACCTGGGGCGTCCCGGCCCCGACGGCCGCGTCCTCGTCGGCGTCAACGAGACCTGGAACCGCGCGACCGCCGAGGGCCTGGCGGAACACTTCGCCGCGTCCCTTTAGGACAGCGATCGACATGAAGTTGTCAACTGCACCCGGGCGCATCCCGTTTTCCACCGTTTCGGGCGCTTGGCACGTGGCAAGGCAATTTCCGTCACTGTCCTTGGTTGGAAGCCCGTCCTGAACCCGGCGTTGCACCGAGACCGGTCAGGCGCACGGTGCATCGCCGGTCGATGCCGCGGGGCCTTCTGGTGCGGGCTCCTGCCCGGACATCGCCGCCTGGCGGCGCCGCTGCGCGCCGGTTCAGGAACTCTTCAGAGACTCTTCAGGAACGTTTTCCGGCGTTTTCGCGCATAGTGCGTCGGCGTGCGACTTCCTCGCATGCGTGTGGGCGTGCGAGGAGCGTTGGCGTTGGAGGACGCTGTGACTCAGGACGGGCGGAATGTGAGTGGCGGCCGGCGCGGATGCGCAATCGTGCCGGCTGTCACGGTCGCAGTGCTGTTGGCGGCGGTCTCCGGGCGGGCGCAGGCGCCGGGCGTCGTCACGGGGGTCGTGAGCGACGACACCGGGGGGGTGCTGCCCGGCGGGTCGGTGGTCGTCGAGACCGCCGCCGGGGACCTCACCGCGGTGACCGACGAGACCGGCCGGTACCGGGTCGAGGGCGTGCCGGCGGGCGAGGCGACGGTGGTGGTGCGGCTGGTGAACTTCTCGACCGGACGCGTCGACTTCACGGCGACCGGCGGAGAGCCGGTCACCGTCGACGTGCAGCTCGCCCTCGGCATCACCGCCGACGTCGTCGTGACCGGGAGCCGCACCTTCCGGAACATCGCCGATCTCGACAACCCCCGCGAGAACCTCGTGGGGGTGGCGAGCTCGGCGAGCGTGGGGGCGATTACCGCCGCCCAGTTGGAGGCGCGGCCGATAATGCGGCCGGGCGAGGTTCTCGAATCGGTGCCCGGGTTCGTGGTCAGCCAGCACAGCGGCGAAGGCAAGGCCAACCAGTACTATCTGCGGGGCTTCAATCTCGACCACGGGTCCGATTTCGCCACCACCCTCGCCGGGGTGCCGCTGAACGAGTCGTCCGGCGCCCACGCCCACGGCTACACCGACGTCAACCAGCTCATTCCCGAGCTGGTGAGCGGCGTGCAGTACACCAAGGGCCCCTACTTCGCCGAGCACGGGGATTTCTCGGCCGCCGGGTCGGCCAACATCAGCTACGCCAACCGGCTCGACCGGCCGCTGTTCAGCCTCAGCACCGGCGGGCAGGGTTGGGGGCGGGTTCTGGGCGCGGTCTCGCCGCGGGTCGGCTCCGGCGACCTGCTGATGGCCATCGAGCTCGGCAGGAACGATGGTCCGTGGGAGCTCAAGGACAACATGCGGAAGGCGAACGGGGTGCTGCGGTACAGCCGGGGCGACCGCCAGAACGCCTTCTCGGTGACCGCGATGGGCTACTCCGGCGACTGGAACTCGACCGACCAGATCCCGCGGCGCGCCGTCGAGCAGGGGCTGATCACCCGATTCGGCAACATCGACGACACCGATGCCGGCGGTGCGTCCCGCTATTCGCTGGCGTTCGACGGGCTCCGCTCCCGCGCGAACCAGTCGACGCGGGTGACCGCGTACGCCCTGCGCGGCGCGTTGAACCTGTTTCAGAACTTCACCTATTTTCTCGACCATCCGGTGGACGGCGATCAGGTGGAGCAGGAAGGGCGCCGCTGGAGCTCCGGGGCCCGGGTGGTGCACCGGCGCCTGGGCCGGGTCCTGAGCCGGCCCGCCGAGTCGTCGATTGGGGTGTCCTTGCGCAACGACACCGTCGGCACCGTCGGACTCTACAACACGATCGCGAGGCGCCGAACGAACACCATTCGGGACGACGCGATCGGGCAGACGACGGTCGGGATGTTCGCCCAGAGCGAGATCGAGTGGAGCCGCGTGCTGCGGACGACCCTGGGGGTCCGCGGCGACCTCTACCGCTACGAGGTCCTTGCGCAGAATCCCCTGAACTCGGGAACCGGCGATGCCGCGCTCGTCAGCCCGAAGCTCACGGCGGTGCTCGGACCCTGGGGCGGGACCGAGTTCTATGCGAACTACGGCCGGGGATTCCACAGCAACGACCCCCGGGCGGCGACCGTCCGCGTCGACCCGATCAGCGGCGAGCCGGTCGCTCGGGAGGACCCCCTGGTCCCCGCCCGCGGCGGGGAGGTGGGCTTCCGCACCGTGGCCCTGCCCGGGCTCCAGGCGACGGTCGCCCTGTGGTATCTCTCGTTCGATTCCGAGCTCCTGTTCGTGGGGGACGCGGGCATCACCGAGGCCAGCCGGCCCAGTCACCGGTGGGGCGTCGAGTGGACCAACTATGCGCGTCTCACGGCCTGGATGACCGGCGAGGTCGACCTGTCGCTCTCCCAGGCGCGGTTCGCGGACGACGATCCCGCCGGCAACCTCATTCCCGGCGCCCTCGACCGCGTCATCGGCGGCGCCCTGACCGTCGAGCCCAGCCGCCGCGTGTTCGGGAGCGTACGGCTGCGCCACTTCGGCCCCCGCCCGTTGATCGAGGACGCCTCCATCAGCTCGAAGTCCACCACGATCTGGAACGGCGAGCTCGGCTACCGGGTGAACGAGCGGATGAACGTGACCCTCGAGGGCTTCAATCTGCTGAACAGCGACGTCTCCGACATCGACTACTTCTATCTGTCGAGGCTGCCGGGCGAGCCGCTCGAGGGCGTGGAGGACATCCACTTCCACCCGTCGCTGCCGCGCACCGCCCGGGTCGTCCTGAACCTGTCGTTCTGACCGCGATGAACCTTTCCGGTGAGGCCGCCGTATACATCGGACAGGTGACGGGGGCGGCCGGCGGCACGGCCTGACCGCGCACCCGGGCTGACACGCGACGACCGGCGGTCCACGACCCGGTCGTGCAGCATGATCTGGAACGCGGGAGGGCACAGTGATCAAGGCGAAGACGGTTGGGCGCACGGCGCTGGCGGTGATGACGGCATGCGTGGCGTCCGGGGCGGCCATCGGCCTCCACGCCGCCGAGGCACAGGCTCCGCAACCCTGGATCCACCTCGACATGACCGGCGAGCAGGCCAACATGAACCTCAACCTGCCGCTGGCCGCCATCGAGGCGGCGCTGGCGCTGGCCCCGGAAGCGATCGTCGACAGCGAGGGCCAGCTTCAGCTCGGCGGCCAGCGCGAGATCCCGGTGGTGGCGATTCGCGAGGTGTGGAACCAGATGCGGGGCGCCGGCGACGTCGAGTTCGCCAACATCCAGGACGGACGGCAGAGCATCCGCGTCGCCCGGGAGGGCGACACCATTCTGGTGAACGTCACGGGGACGGACGACGAGGATGATGCCGGGCAGGAGGGCGACGCCGAATCGGATGACGATGAAGCCGATCACGACCGCGACGCCGACCACGCCGGCGCCGAGCACGACCGGGACCGCCGCGGTATCGGCGAGGTCCAGATCCGGGTGCCGGTGAGGGTGGTCGACGCCCTGCTGTCCGGCGCCGGAGAGACCCTCGACGTCCGCGCCGCCATCCAGGAGCTGGCCTCGCTGCGCGGCGAGATGGTCCAGGTCATCCAGCCCGACGCCCGCATCCGCGTCTGGATCGACGAGAGCCCGACCCAGTAGCGTCCGCGCGACCTCGCGGTCGCGTTGGAGTTTCGCTGGCGCGAAACTCCTCGGCGCAAGCGAATGGATTGACGAGAGCCCGACCCGGCAGCGGCCGGATAAGGTCGGTGCCGGGCGGGACAGGACGGGGCGGCCCGCTCAGGCGGGCGCCCCGTTCGCCTGTACGAGCGTTCGTCGGGGCTGGGAGTCTGCGCTGTGGGAACCGTGCCGGCTCCCAGGAAGGGTGGTTGGGGTGGCGGCGGAGGCCGCAGCGTGACCCCTGCGGTCGCGTTGGGAGCTTCGCTGGCGCGAAACTTGCGGCCACGCCTTCCGGGCGAGGCTCGGGAATGAGCATTGGCGAATCCGTTGACGCCGCACGGGAACGCGGGCCGGTGACCGGGCGGCTGGCGGCCGGCGACGATCGGTGGATGCGCGAGGCGCTTGCCGAGGCGCGGCTTGCGCGCTCGCGGGGCGAGGTGCCGGTCGGTGCGGTCGTCGTCCTCGACGGCGCCATCGTCGGACGGGGGAGCAACCAGCCGATTCACGCGACGGATCCCACCGCCCACGCCGAGATCGTCGCCCTGCGCGACGCCGCCCGAACCGTCGGCAATTACCGGCTGACCGGCGCCGCGCTGTACGTGACGGTCGAGCCGTGCCTCATGTGCGCCGGGGCGCTGGTGCACGCCCGCATCTGCCGGCTCGTCTTCGGCGCCGCCGAGCCGAAGGCCGGCGCGGTGCGCTCGGTCATGCGGGTGCTTGATCACCCCGCGCTGAACCACCGCGTCGAGGTCGCCGGCGGCGTGCTCGAGACCGAGTGCACCGAGCTGCTGCGGGCGTTCTTCGTCCGACGGCGGGCCGGCGAGAGAGAGCGCAAACAGAAGGCCTCCGAGCCGCAGTAAGGGCAGTGATCGATATTAAAGTTGCCAACTGCACCCGAGCGTAGCCGGTTTCTACCGTTTCGGGCGCTTGGCACACGGCGAGGTAATTTCCGTCAGTGTCCTAACAGCGGGTCGGGAGGCGTCGGGCGCCCGTCGGGAGCCGGAGCAGGAAGGGGTCGGGAGGCCGATCCGCCCCGGTTTGACCTGCGTTCAAGACGGGTTACCATGGTACCTGTTTCGACAGAGAGAGGTGGATATCCCCATGCGTCAAGTCCGAACCATTCGGTCGCCTTGGACGCGCGTCGGCCTCGGGCTGTTGATCCTTGCCCTAGGAACAGGGATCGTCGCAACCCCGCAGGCCCAGACGCGTCGACAGTCCTCCGTCGCCGGTGATCGTCCGCCGCAGCCGGGGACCTTCCGGTCCGGCGTGACGCTGATTCGCACCGACGTGATCGTGCGCGACGCCGACGGCGTCTTCCTCGCCAATCTGACGCCGTCCGACTTCCGCATCGAGGAAGACGGCGTGGCCCAGGAGGTCGCCTCGCTCGTGCTGGTGCACGGCGGCCGGGTCTTCAACCAGCTCGCGCCGCGGCCGGCGGTGCAGGAGGGCATCATCCTCCCGACCACCCGCGCCCGGAACGAGGTCGCGGGGCGCATCTTCATCTTCTTCGTCGACGCGATGCACCTCGAGCCGCAGGCCACGCCCCGGGTCCGGCACTTCATCAAGGACGTGGCCGACATCCTCGTGCACGATGGCGATCTCGTCGGGCTGATTTCGAACGACTCGGCGGGAACCGCGATCGATCTCACCTACGATCGGGAGCTGGTGAAGGCCTCCGTCGACGGCATCATCGGCACCGGTCTGACCCCGCGCGAGCTGATCCACGACATGCAGGACGGGCGGGAGGGGCCGGAGGAGCTGCGCTGGCGCGCGCATCGCGCCTTCTTCACCGTGAACACCCTCCTCGAGAACCTGGAGGCGGTCCAGAATCGGCGCAAGGTCCTGCTCTACGTCAGCACCGGATACGACATGAACCCGTTCGAGCTGCAGCGGTTCAGCCGGAGCAACCGGGCGGATCGATTCCTGCGCGAGCGGCCGCTCGATCTCGCCGCGAACGACCCCGAGATGCAGGGACGGTTGGCTCCCTTCGATCGGATTCAGCGCCAGGGCGTCGTGTTCTCGGACGGGGAGCTGATCGGCGAGCTGGCCGAGCTGGCCGACACCGCCAACCGCACCAACACGACGTTCTACACGATGGATCCGCGCGGTCTCGTGTCGAGCCCCGACATCGACTACGACGTCCCGCTCGAAGCCTGGCGCGAGCATCAGTTGGCGACGCGTTCCAGCCTGCGCACGCTGGCCGAGCTGACTGGCGGCATCTCCATCGTCAACACGAACAACTTCGAGGGGATGCTTCGTCAGATCGACGCGGAGACCAGCGACTACTATGTGCTCGGCTACTACACGAGTAACCCCGACCCGACCCACCGGCGGCGCGCCCTCGACGTGACCGTCGCCCGCGAGGGCGTGTCGGTGCAGTCGCGCACCTCCTATACGTTCAGCTGGGCTGCGAGCGCCGGCGCCGCGGGGGGACGATGATTCCACGCACCGCGCTGGTCGTCCTGCTGGCGCTGCCCGGCGTGACCGCGGCGACACCCTGGACGGCTTCGGCCGCGCAACGCCCTGCCGCGATCCTCGCCGAGGTCGGCTCCGTGCTGCGTGAAGAGGTGGATCTGCGGCGCATCGACTACCGTGTCGACGGCGCCGAGGTCACCCTGTCCGGCGAAGTGCCGACGTTGTGGGTCAAGACCCGGGCGATCGACCGGGTCCTCGAGATCGAGGGCGTCGACACTGTCGCGAGCGAGCTCACGATTCCCACCGGTGAAGACGACGATGCGATCGCCGGGGCCGTCGGCTCGGCGATTCGGGGCTATCGGTACAACACCATCTGGGACTACGTCGGAGGCGGGGTCGTCGACGGCGTCGTCACCCTGACCGGGAGCGTCACGCCGGACCGGGACAAGCCGGCCGAGCTGTTCGACCGCATCGCCCGGATTCCCGGCGTCCAGGACGTCGTCCTCGAGATCTTCGTCCAGTCGGCGTCCCGCCGCGATCGCGATCTGCGCCTGCTCATCGCGCAGCGGGTCCGCCGGCATCCGGTGTTCGCGCAGTACCTGCTCCTGCCCGACTCGCCGTTCCGCATTCTCGTCCACGAGGGCGAGGTGCTCCTCGTCGGTTCGGTGCGCAGCGGCGTCGAGAATCGGGTCATCGAGCAGATCGCCCGCCAGGCGTTCGAGACCGAGCGCGTGATCAACCGGTTGCAGGTCGGCGGCGGATAGGAACGGCGACCGTTCCTCGATGTCTTCGACACGCAACCCCTCGACGTTCGACTTCCCACCATCGCGCGTCCATCGACGGCTGCCGGCTCGACCGCGACCAGGCCGACGATCCTTGCCGCCGCCATTCCGCCAGACTGCCCAGCACGGCGACGGGGTGGCCAGACCAGTTCGCTGCGAGGATCGCGGGCTCGACGGCGCGACTCTCCGCGCGGCCGGGTCGCGCTTCTGCCAGCGCCATGTCGAGCCAGGCCGGCGCAATCCCGTCGGCGGCAGCAGTCTTGCGGTTGCTCTGGTTTTGCCCCGCCATGCTGGTACGAACCCCCCCGGGAGTCGACGTCTCGACGTCGAGACGCGCGCCAGCCAGCGTACAGAGAAGGAGCCGGGCGCCATCGAGGCGCCCGGCTCCGACGAGACACGGTCGCGTCAGCCCGAGGTTGGGCTGTCGGCACTTGGAGCTAGAAGCCGTACCGCATGCCGAAGATCGCCTGGCGCGGCAATCCTCCGGACCGGAGCGACGTGTAGTTCAGGAAGTCGCCGCTGTCCCGGTCCCCTTGCGCCCGGTTGAAGTTGACCCGGTTGGTCAGGTTGACGATATCGAAGTAGATGTCCACCGTCTGAGCCGTTCCTGGACGGGCGCGCCAGCCGAACCGAAGGTCCAACTGCATGTAGTCGGCCGCGCGTGCGCCGGCCTGGCGGCCGTTGTGCTCCACCGTGATGGGGTTTTCGCCGACGCCGCTGTACGTCCCGGCGGGGAGCGGGTCGAACGGCGAGCCGTTCATGTTGACGTCGATGTTGCTGTCGATGAGGGTGAACGGCAGCTCGGTCATGTAGCGGAATATGGCGTTCAAGGTGATGCCGCCCCAGAGCTCCGTGCGCCCGGCGAGCGATACGATATGCCGCCGGTCCGTCTCCGAATCCTGCCAGTTCTCGTCCAGATTGAGGTCGTCCAGAACCTGGGTCTGGATTCCGTTGAGGCTCGGGCCGTTGGTGCCGTACTGCTCGAACGCGTTGCCGCGCGAATGGCCGAGCGCGTACGAGACGCGGGCGCCCCAGCGGTTGGCGTACCGCTTCTCCATCGCGAAGTTCAACGCGTCGTAGGACGACTGCCCGACGCTCTGGATCGACAGGACACGGTTCTGGAACGCCCCGACCCTGTAGCCGGCCGGACCGATCCCCGTGCTCGGGTAGAGCACCGTATCGTTTCTGTCGTAGATCTCGCCGAACACGTCGTACCAGGTGAGCGGGTCGGAGTCGCTGGTTCCGGCCCGGAGCGGGGCGACGTAGTTGATGCGGTTGAGCAGGTCGCGGCCCCGCATGTTGACGTAGTCGGCCGAGACCGACAGCGTCGGCATCAGCTCGCGCTCGAACCCCACCGTGAACTGGTGGAACCACGGCTGGTTCCGCCGCTCGTTGTCGAGGTAGATGCGGGCTTGGTTGAGCGCCGCGTAGTCCGCGGGAAAGACCGAGAGGACGTAGTCGTAGTTCACCAGCGGACAGTGGGTGTTGCCGTCGCGTTGGTTCGCCGGCCCGCACTCCGTCCCCTGGCCGATGCGCAGGGCGCCCAGCAGCTCGGGGTCCGTGATCGGCATTCCCGCCCGCGGCCCGGGGTCGCGGTTGAAGTTCCGCGGGAACGTGACGTCGAACGAGTCGTCGATGACCGTGTCCTGCAGCACGTTGTCGAGCCCGCTGAAGAGGGTCCGGTCGTAGAACCGCCCGTAGCCCGCCCGGAAGACGGACCGGCCGTCGCCCGTCGCGTCGTAGGCGATCGACGTCCGGGGCGAGAAGTTGTCCCAGTCGCGCGGGTTCTGCCCCGGCGCCAGCAGCGGATTGTCGCTCCGGTTCGCGTTCATCATCTCGGCGTCGTACCGCAGGCCCAGTCCCACCGTCCAGCGTTCGTTCAGCGTCCACTTGTCCTGGAAGAACGTCTCCCAGTACCGGTACGGGTAGTCGAACACCCCGCCTCTGGGGTTCCCGATGCGAATGCGGAGCCGGTCGGGGTAGGTCGTGAGATCGTCGACGTCGAACGGCCTGTCGCTCGCCATCCTGAACTGGCCGCCCAGGTAGGTCTCCAGGAAATCGTCGATGTAGCTCTGGTGGTAGGTGACGCCGAACTTGATGTCGTGGTCGCCCGCCTTGTTGGGGACGAACCACGAGGTCGTGTTGTTGTACTGCCAGTGGCGGTCGTCCCGGCCGCCCGCCCCCGCCGCCTGGTTGTCGCTGAAGCTGTTGTGCACGTAGTTCGGCGGGCAGTTGCGCATCTGGCCGTTGCGGAGCTCGCCCCCCCTGAGCGTGCGCCAGCAGGGATTGCCGTAGTTGTAGCTCTCGTCGGTCAGGGTGACTCGGACGGTGTTGACGAGGTTGTTCCCGAAGACGCTCGTGTAGGTCCCGACCATGAGCTGTTCTTTGTCGAAGATGTCCGTCGTCGCGACCAGCGTCCGGCTGGAACCGCCCAGCCTGAGTTCCTCCGGGCTCGTCTCGCGCAACCATCTGACCGCCCAGGAGTTGCTGCCGTTGATCTGGTGGTCCACCCGGAGCATGGTGTTCCACGCCCGCAGCTTCTCGGTGGACGAGCGGTTCAGATCGGGACGGGTGCTGAAGAGACGCGTCCGGGCCGGATTGGTGATCCGCCGCTCGACGGCGCCGAAGAAGTGCATCCGGTCCTGAACGATCGGACCGCCGAGCACGCCGCCGAACTCGAACTTGTTCGACACCGGCTTGTCCGTGCCGGCCTGCTCGTTGAAGTAGGTCTTCTGCGTCATGTCCGAGCTGGTGTTGTAGCTGAAGAGGGCGCCGGAGAACTGGTTCGTCCCCCGCTTCGTCACCGCGTTGATGATGGCGCCGCTCGCGCGGCCGAACTCGGCGTCGAACTGGTTGGTGATGACCTGGAACTCGGACACCGTCTCGATCGCCATCTTGACCTGGCTGCCCCCGCTGCCGCCGCTGGTGGAGTCTTCGTTCGCCCCCCCGTCGACGTTCAGCAAGCTCGCCGCGCCGGTCTGGCCGTTGGCGATGATCCGGTCGTTGCCCTGGGAGCTCGACGGCTCGAACTGCAGGCCCGGCAGCAGCGATATCGCCGCGAACGCGCTGCGATTGACCAGCGGCAGCGCGACCAGCTCTTCCTGCGACACCGTGCCGCCGACCTCGGCCGAGGTGAGGTCGATCAGCGGCGCCGCCCCGGAGACGGTGATCGACTCCTCGATGCCCCCCACCGAGAGGACGATGTCGAGGTCGAGCGTCCGCCCCACGCCGAGCGGGAAGTCCGTGCGCTCGTAGGGGGCGAAGCCGGGCAGCTCCGCGGTGACCGTGAAGGTCCCCGGCAGCAGTTGCGCCGCGAAGTAGCTGCCGTCGCCCGAGGTGACCACCTCGCGGAACGTCCCGGTGTCCTGGTTGGTGATCAGAATGGCGACGCCCGGCAGGGCGCCGCCCTGCGCGTCGGTGATCCGGCCGCGAAGTTCCGTCCGGCCCTGTTGCGCGAGGGCCGTCGTCGCCGTCGTTGCCGTCATGCCAACCAGCATGGCGACCGTCAGAAACGTCATCAGCTTCCGCACGATCCACCTCCTTGTTGTTGACGCGACTCACCAATGTAGACCTATGTCGTTGCTTCCTCCTCGATGGTCCCGGCGCACAAGTACCTGCCGCGCTGCAGACGCACGGCCGTCATGACACTCTCACGGCTGGATCGACGAGAGAATGCCGGTCGCCGTCGCCGCGAACCGGCCGTTCGGCTCGCGGTCCAGGTAGATCTGGAACTCGGCCGCCGCCTCGGCCATCTGGCCGCCGTTCAGGTTCGCCATGCCCAGCCAGTAGTGGGCCTCTCCGTGCTCGGGGTCGAGCTGCAGCGTGCGCTCGAACTGCTGCCGGGCCTCGTCGAGGCGGCCGGCGTTCCAGAAGATGAGGCCCTGGTCGAAGACCGCGGTGGGGTTGTCGTTCCCGCCGCCGCCCGAGAGCCGGGCCGCCGCCGCGCTGGCCTCGGCCGCGTCGTCGAACCGCCGCTGCGCGTTGTAGATCTCGGCCAGTCCGTCGTAGGTCTCGGCATTCTCGGGGTCCAGCGCCAGCGCCGCCCGGAAGGCCGCTTCCGACTCGGCGTAGGCTTCCATCCGGCCGTAGACGATGCCCAGGTTGCGCTGGCATTCGGCGCAGTCCGGCGTCGCCTCCAGCGCGGTCCGGAGGTGCCCCACCGCCGCTTCGAGCTCGCCGCCGCGGGCGGCCGCGAGCCCCTGCTCGAAGGCGTCGGTGGTGGCGTTCCGGGCGTCCAGGTCCGCCCGCTCCGCGTCCGACAGGCTGTCCCGGTAGATCTCCTCCACCGTCAGCAGCATCAGGTCCTGTTCCAGCTCCTGCCCCACCACCAGATCTATGGCCACGCGGTTGACGCCCACACCCTCCCTGGTCGCGGTGAGGGTGTAGGGGCCGCGCGCGAGGCCTATCTGCAGGAACTCCCCCGCCTCGTCCGTCGTCACCTCGAAGCTCCGGGTGATCCCCCCGGCGAACTCCAGCGTGACGGTGGCGCCGGCGACCGGCTGGCCGCTACGGTCGGTGATGACACCGAACACGCGGGCGCTGTTCTGGGCCGACGCCGCGACCACCGAAGCGCTCGTGAGCACGACGACCGCAACCATCGATCGGCACAATCTGCTTGATTCGAACATGCCCGTCTCCCCCCTCGGATCGAGTGGCTTCCGTATGTGTGACCGACGCCGAGTCGTTCGGTCCCGCGGTTTTGCGGAAGTCGATTATAGTGGGGCGACAGTCCCGATGCCACACCATGCCGAACCAGCGATTCATCGTCCCCCGGCATCGGTGTCCCGGCTGGTACCGGGCGGTCGACCCGGCCGTCGACGGCGCGGAGCGGCTTGCGGGAACCTGTCTGCAAGGGAACACCCCTGAGGAAGCGCGTCCTGCGCGAAGTCTCTCGATGCATGGTGCGTTGGGATACACGCAAGACTCGTACCGCAAGGTCGCCGACCGGCGGAGAGGCAGTTCAGTAATGTCGCGGGCTATCCGGTGTTCCAGCGCAAGGCGTGTTCGCCGATTCGGCATCGGCCGTCCAATTCGTTGGTTTTTAGATCCAATATTCCGGGTCGCCGGCCCGGTCGTCGGTGGGAAGCGCCTGGACGTGGAACCGTCCGGAAGGGGAGACTCACATGAGGAAGATCATTGCGGCCGTTGTCGCGCTCGTTGCGGCCGGCGCCGCGCCGGCGGCGGCCCAGCCGGCGTGGAGCACGACGGAGCTGGGCGGCGGCAGCGCCCAGTTTCAGCTCGCCAACGACGAGGGGGCGTCGATCATCCTCGTGTGCGAGCTCCGGGGCGTCAACGGGGGGTTCGAGTTCCCGGCGCCGGTGGACGCCACCGAACGGGCCACGCTGCGCGCCGTTCCCGGCGAGCGGCAGAACGTGGCGGTCACCCCCGTCAGCGATCGCCTGTTCCAACTGACCGGCGGCCGGGGGGTCGATACGCTCCTGCGGCTGCTGCGGACCACTGCGAACCTCTACGTACGCCTGAGCGGCGAGGAGGCGGCCTTCCAAGTGTTCGGCAGCGACTCGGTCGTGTCGGAGTGCCTGGAACGGCAGGAGCCGCTACCCCAATAGGTAAGTATGGCGCCCTTGCCAGCAGCAGTCAGGAGCAGTAGGGTGGGGTATCGAGTTCCTGTCGCCGCTGACTCTCGACTACCGGTGGGACGCTCTCGTTGGACTTGGCATGAACTTAGCATATCACTATCGATGAGTGCCCCAAAGGAGTCAGCTACACAGACAACCCACACGTCGTCACCGTCCGGGTTCGAGCAGCCATGTCGTTTCCGTCGGAAACTCTCTTAGAGGGAGGTGGTAACGTGCGAAAGCTCGCAGGACTTACGGCAGCCGTCACGCTTGTCGGTCTAGTGGCGACAACGGCCATTGCCCAGCAGGGCACGGCGGAGCTTCGAGGCAGCGTGACGGACGAGCAGGGCGGGGCCCTGCCCGGCGTCGCCATCCTGATCACCAATCAGGACTCCGGCACCTTCCGGGAAGCGCTCACCGGCGGGGACGGCAGCTTCTTCGCCAGCCAGATGTTGCCGGGCACCTTCACGATCACCGCCCAGCTGCCCGGGTTCGCCACCTTCGAGCGGACCGACTTCGCCATCGGCGTCGGCCGGACGCTCAACCTCGACGTCGTGATGACGATCGGCCAGCTCGAGGAGACCATCACCGTCTCGGGCGACGCGCCGTTGGTCGACCTCACGTCGGCCGAGGTGGGAGGCACCATCACCAGCGAGGACCTGACCGAGCTGCCGCTGGGCAACCGCAGCTACTTCTCGGCGGTGGCCCTGCTGCCGGGGATCCAGTTCAATCCGTCGTCCAGCCTGGGCAACGACTCGATCATCGCCAACGGGCAGCACCCCAGTACCAACAACGTGCAGGTCGACGGCTCGGCGAACAACGACGACAACTCCGGCACCTCGGCGGGCGGGCAGACGCGCGTCGCCCTCGAGTCGGTGCAGGAGTTCCAGGTGATCACGAACCAGTTCGACGCCGAGTTCGGCCGGGCCAGCGGCGCGGTGGTCAACTCGATCACGAAGCGGGGGAGCAACGAGTTCTCCGGCGCGCTTTTCAACTACTACACATCGGAGGCGATGACGGCGAACGACGTGCTGTCGACCCAGCGGGGACTCGGCAAGCCCGAGACGAGCAAGCGGGAGTTCGGCGGCGTCATCGGCGGTCCGCTCATCCAGGACCGGATGCATTTCTTTTTCAGCCTCGAGCGGCAGCTCGTCGCGCCGAGCCGGACGCGCGTCTTCCCGGACGAGCGGTCCGACCTGGACTACACGACGACCGAGAGCTGGCAAGCCTGGAACACGCTCATCCGTGTCGACCACCAGATCAACAGCAGCAACTCCTGGGCGTTCCGCTGGCTGAGGGAACTGGCGCCGCAGTTCAGCCTGCTGGGCAGCCGGACCGGGACGCTGGCGACGCTGGAGGACGAGACCGACAACGACCAGACCTACGTCGGGAGCTGGACCAGCGTCCTCGGCAGCTCGAAGGTGAACACGGTCCGCGTGTCGGCGACGCGGGAGCAGTACTGGCGCGGCAACCCGTGCTGGCGGGCCCTGGGCGACTTCGACACCCTCACCGCGCAGGGCAGCACGGCGCAGGCGAGCTGCCTGCCGCAGTACCGATACCAGGACTTCCAGGACAACGCGTTGGGCAGTTCCAGAGGGAACCGCGACCACCACGGGAGCTTCTCGAACGCCTTCTCCTGGTTCCTGCCCGACAAGGCCGGCGATCACGACATCAAGATGGGGGGGACCTACCACCGCACCAACATGCTGTGGCGCCAGCAGAGCGACATGAACGGCCGGTTCGAGTTCGGGACCAACCGGGCGTTCCACCGGGACGACTTCTCCACCTATCCGGAGGTGGTCCAGATCCGCGTCGGCGTCCAGCTCTACGTGCCCACCCTGTACAACACGGTGGAGGCGTACGTCCAGGACAAGTGGCAGATGAGCGACCGCATGACGCTCAATCTGGGCGTCCGCTACGACCTGGAGCACTTCCCGCTCGAGAACCCCAACAACCCGTGGCAGGGCCAGTTCAACGGTGGGCCGGAGGGCACCTACCCGGTCGACTACAACAACGTCTCGCCGCGGACGTCGTTCGCGTTCGACGTGGAGGGTGACGGGCGCTCCGTCGTCCGGGGCGGCTACGGCATCTTCTACGACAAGACCATCGGGAACCAGGTGACCCGTACGCAGCGGCTCGCGCCGTACACCGATTCGTACGTGGTGCGCTTTCCGGCGACCGGCTTCGATCCGGGTCCGGAGATGGGCATGCGACCGGGCGGCAACCTCGGGGGGCTGATCGACACCTCGACCAGCGGCTGCCCGGCCGAACTGAACAACGGCGGTTGCGTCTCTATCAACCGCGATTACCTGAACGAGTTGTTCCCGCCGGGGTCCCAGGCGGTGAACACCGGCCGGGTCTGGTTCGACCACCCGGACCGGAAGCAGGCCTATAGCCACCAGATCACCTTCGGGTACGAGCGTGAGCTGACCTCGGTCCTGTCGGCGTCGGTCGACCTCGTCAGCATGCGTGGCCGCGACCGGCAGATGCTGTTCGAGGGGCGCCCGCAGGTCCGTGCAGGCACGCTCCGCTCGGATCCGGTCACCCGCGAGGACGCGCTGCTGCTCGTGCCCGGGCTGAACGACGTGCTGCGGCCGGGCGACAGCTACGAGGGAGGCCGTGTCAACTTCGTGCAGAGCCTCGGCACGAGCAAGTACAACGCGCTCAACTTCCAGTTGGAGAAGCGCTACAGCAACAATTGGCAGCTGCGCGCGGTCTACTCCCTGAGCAAGTCGGAGGGCGACTCGGCCTACTACCTCGACAACAACTGGGCGCAGGTCGGGAACAACCTGAACCTCGATCAGCTCTGGGGGCCGAGCCGGTACGACCGCCGTCACAACGTGACGTTCAGCGGCCGGACGGAGATCCCGGTGGCGGGTGGCATCACGCTGAGCGGCGCCCTGCGGTACATGAGCGGCTCGCCGTTCACGATCCACGACACCAACTTCGACCCGAACATGAACGGGTGGGGTCCGGACCCGATCGCGGCCGGCACGTACAGCGGCACGTCGGGCACCAACCGCAACCCGATCACGGTCGAGAGCGCCGGTGGGATCTGGGGCGCGTACGGGCCTGACTTCATGCAGTTCGACATCCGGCTCGGCCACCGCACGCGCTGGAGCGACCGGCAGACGTTGGACATCTTCTTCGACATCTTCAACGTCACGAATCGCGGCAACTTCAACAACCCGACGGGGGATCGGCGGTCCGGGAACTTCCTGAACCTTACCTCCCTCCGGGCCGGCAGCGGCTTCCCGCGGCAGGCGCAGTTCGGCATCCGCTGGGGGTACTAGCCGCAGCGGACGGAGGCGTCGGAGAGCGCGATCGGGCCGGGCGGCGAAAGCGCCGTCCGGCCTGATCTTTCGTAAGGAAGGGTTGAATACCCGCAGACGTGTTCTTCGTCCGGTTCGGTCGAAGTAGGACACGTGTCGGCCCGGGGGCTCTCGTGCCGCCGCGGGTGGTGGCGGGGCTTGCGTCCAGCGCAACTGCCAGGACCGCACCGGTCCGAACGCCGAGGGGCCTTCGGCTGACGGGATCGACGTTCGCGGAGTCGGATCGCGAAGACGCCGGCAGCATCCCTCGGATTCGCGAATCCTAGGCAGAGCGCCGGGCAGGTTGCACGCGGTTGGTCAGGTCGACATCGACGAGGAGGCAACTATCAGTCGGATCGAGATTCTGCATTGAAAACTGAACATGCCGTCACACGCACGCGCGCGCCGGTTCTCTGCCGGAGGGGACGTTCGACAGGATCCCAGCCCGTTTCACACGTCGGTTGCCTCAGAAGGAGGAGACGAAATGGCGAGAAGACTGCTATGTCTTTGGGCGGTGGCGGTGGTCAGCCTGATCGGTACCTCGGCCGTCGGTCAACAGGGCCGGTCGGAGCTGCGAGGCTCGGTCACCGACGATACCGGCGGCGCGTTGCCCGGCGTGAGCGTGGTCGTCACCAATCAGGCCACCGGCACGTTCCGCGAGGTGCTCACCAGCGGTGACGGCAGCTTCTTTGCGGCGCAGCTCATCCCCGGCGTGTTCACCATCGCCGCCGAGCTGCCCGGCTTTCGCGGCTTTCGGCGCGTCGACTTCGCCATCGGGGTCGGCAACACCCTCGACATCGACATCGTCCTGGAGATCGGCGCGATCGAGGAGACGATCACCGTCTCGGGCGAGTCGCCCCTCGTCGACCTGACGTCGGCCGAGGTCGGCGGCACGGTCACGAGCCAGGAGCTGGTGGAGCTGCCGCACCTGAACCGCAGCGCCTTCGCCGCGGTCGCGCTGTTGCCGGGCATCCAGTTCCAGCCCTCGTCGAGCCTCGGCAACGACACCATGATCGCCAACGGACAGACGCCCAACGGCAACACGATGGGGGTCGACGGGGCCACGAACAACGACGACATCAGCGGCTCGGGGGCCGGCGGGCAGGTCCGGGTGCCGCTGGAGTCGGTGCAGGAGTTCCAGGTGTTGAGCAACCAGTTCGACGCCGAGTTCGGCCGCGTGCGGGGGGCCATCGTCAACTCGATCACGAAGCAGGGGACCAACCAATTCAGCGGCGTCCTCTTCGACTACTACACCAGCGAGCGCATGACGACGGAAGACTATTTCGTCGCCCGGGACGACTCGGTGAACAAGCCCAAGACCAACAAGACGGAGTTCGGCGGGGTGATCGGGGGGCCGATCGTGCGCGACAAGGCGCACTTCTTCGTCAGCGTCGAGCGCCAGCTCGTCAACCCGAGCCGCTCGCGGGTCTACCCCACCCGTCCCGATCTCAACTTCTCGCTGGCTGAGAACTGGAAGGCGTGGAACACCATGTTCCGGGTCGATCACCAGATGAACGCCAACAACACCTGGGCGTTCCGGACGATTCGCGAGGTCGCCCCGCAGTTCAACCTCGTCGGCAACCGGTCCGCGACCCTGAACACGATTCAGGACGAGACCGACGACGACCAGATCTACATCGGCACGTACACGAGCGTCCTCGGGAACAACAAGGTCAACACCGTCCGCATCGCGAGGACCTACGAGTCGGCCTACCGCGGCAACCCCTGCTGGCGGGCCAACGGCGGGTTCGACAACATCGGCAACCAGGTGACCTGCCCGCCGCAGTGGAGCCACAGGAGCTTCCAGGACAACCAGCTCAACGGCTCCGGCGGCCGGGACGACTTCAACTGGCAGTACGCGAACACGTTCTCGTGGTTCGTGCCGGACATGGGCGGCGACCACGACTTCAAGTTCGGGGGCACGTTCCACCGTTCGGTGCTGCAGGAGTTCAACGAGGGCAACCTGAACGGCACGTTCTCGTTCAACACCGACCGCGTCTTCGATTCGGCCGACCCCTACACGTATCCCGAACGGCTCAGCGTCCGCGTCGGCAACCCCCACGGGAGGCCCTACCGGTTTCCGGTGTACACGACCGAGGCGTTCTTCCAGGACAAGTGGCAGGTGAACGACCGTCTGACGATCGGGCTCGGCCTCCGCTACGACCTGGAGATCTTCCGGGCCGACCTTCTGGACGGGCCGGGCGGCCTCCCCGCCAACCCGATGGTGCCCAACGGACAGGACCCGATCGACCGGAACAACTGGTCGCCGCGCACCTCCATTGCCTATGATGTGCAGGGCGACGGCCGTTCGGTGCTGCGGGCGGGGTACGGCATCTTCTACGACAAGACCCTGATCGGCACCCTCGACAACTACATGCAGAATCCGCGGTTCACGAACTCGTTCACCGTGAGCTTCCCGCTGACGAGCGACGACCCGGGACCGGCGAACGGGATGCTCCCGACCAACCCGTTCCTGTTGAACTACGGTCCCACCGGCGACGGCGCGCGCGGCTGTCCCGCCAACCCCGCCGGTCCCTGCCCCTTCGTGGACCGGGCCGCGCTCGACATGCTGTACCCGGCCGGCTCGCAGCTGAAGAACGTCGGCACCGTCTACCTCGATTCCGCCACGCGCAAGCAGCCGTATCAGCATCAGATGACCTTCGGCTACGAGCGCGAGCTCGGCCCGACGCTCTCGGTGTCGGCCGACTACGTCCGCATGATGGGGCGCGACATGCTCGCCCGCGTCAACTACAACATGCCGACCCGCCAGGGCACGGGGCGCAGCGACCCCCTGATCTTCTACGACGTCTTCGGTCTGCTGGGGGGTGACGGCCAGTTCGTGAACCGCGTCATCGCCGCCGACAGCGTGGGGGCGATGGACTACGACGCCCTGAACATCCAGATCGAGAAGCGGTACGCCGACCGCTGGGGCGCCCGCCTGTCGTACGCGTTCGGGTACTCGCGCGGCGATACCTGGCAACAGTACGAGAGCGTCTCCTCGCAGGTGGGCGCCGACCTCAACCTCGACGAGCTCTGGCAGCCGGCGGAGTCCGATCGCCGGCACATCCTGTCGATATCCGGCAACACGGAGATCCCGGGCGGGGTCACGGCCAGCGCCACGCTGAGTTACATGAGCGCGCTGCCCCTGACCATCCACGATTCCAACGTCGACCCCAACATGAACGGCGTCTTCTTCGACCCCATCGCGTCCGGCTCGTACAGCGGAGATGGGACCCACGCCATCAGCGTGGAGAACGTCGGTGGATACGGGGGCGCGCGCGGGCCCGACTTCATGCAGCTCGACGTGCGGTTCGGCTATCGCCTCAGGCCGACGACGGTGCAGACGATCGACCTGTTCTTCGACATCTTCAATGCGACGAACCACGCCAACTTCAACAACCCCACGGGGGATCGGCGCAGCGGCAATTTCCTCAACCTGATTTCCCTGCGGGGAGGGAGCGGCTTCCCGCGGCAGGCGCAGTTCGGCATCCGGTACGGGTTCTGATCGGACCCGCGGGTCGGAACGCTCGCGGGGGCTTCGACGGGCGCTGCGCGCTGGCCGCGCAGCGCCCGTCTCGTTCTTGCGGGCCATTCGGAGGGACGGGGAATCTGCGCCGAAGAACGGTATCGCCTCCGCCGGGAGGCGCGGACTCCCTGGCGCGGTTGGTCGGGGGCGGCAACGACGGTTCGGCTCGCGGTCGAGGCAGGGATTGAATTTTGTTCGTCGCCTCGGCCATCTGACCCGCGTCGAGACTCGCCATGCCGAGCCGGTAGTGGGCCTCGCCGTGCTCGGGGTCGAGTTGGAGCGTGCGCTCGAACTGTGGCTGGGCCTCGTCGAGGCGGCCGGTGTTCCTGAAGATGAGGCCCTCGACCGATCTCGAACGACACGGAGCCGCCCCGAAGGGAGACATCCATGCTGAAGGCTATCGCCGCGGTGGTGACGCTTGCGACTGCCGCCGCGCCGGCGGCGGCGCAGGCCGTCTGGGATGCCCGGGACCTGGGCGGCGGCAGCGCCGAGTTCCGGCTCGGCAACGACGAGGGGGCGGCGATCATTCTCGTGTGCCAGCTCGGGGGCGTCAGCGCCGGGTTCGAGTTTCCGGGGTCCCTGGACGCCGCGGAGAGCGCCTCGATTCGCGGGGTGCCCGGCGAGCGGCAGAACGTCGCGGTGGCGCCGGTCAATGACCGCGTGCTCCGCCTGACCAGCGGCCGGGGGCTCGAGACGCTCCTGCGGCTGCTGCGGAACACCCCCAATCTCTACGTGCGCGCGGGCGGCGAGCGGGCGTCCTTCGAGGTGTTCGGGAGCGCCCCGGTCGTCACCCAGTGCCTGGAGCGGCAGGACGAAGCGGTACGCAACCCGACGCGGCGGTTCCGCAGCTTCCGGTGACCGCGTCCGTGTTGTCCTCCGTCTGACGAGAGCGGCCCCGATTCGGCCGCCGCAGGACGCCAGTGCGTTCTGGCTCGGCGGCCACGGCAAGTTTTGTCCGGATTGTTGGGGGAGTCGCGCCGTCGGCCGGTCGTCCCACCGGCAATCGGACGGTCTCCCAACCGGCAATTGGCCCGCCGACGTAGCAGGCAATGGCCGCCGCCCATTGTTCCCGCTTTCGCTGGGCGCCACCCATCCGGGAAGCGCGCTGGTCAGCCGGTGCCTGGAGCGGCAGGTTGAAGCGGTATAAACCAGGCCGACGCGGCGATTCCGGGTGACGAGGCCGGGCGGCTCAAGAGAAAGGGCCGGGCGCGAAGCGCCCGGCCCCCGAACCGCTGACGCCGCCGACGGCGGTCGAGTCTAGAAGCCCCACCGCATGCCGAACTGCGCCTGCCGCGGGAAGCCGCTTCCGGCGCGGAGTCCGGTCAGGAGCAGGAAGTTGGCGCTCTCCCGGTCGCCGTTCGGGTTGTTGAAGTTGGCCCGATTGGTGATGTTGAAGATGTCGAAGAAGATGTCGAGCGTCTGACGGCTCGCCCAGCGCGTCCGATGGCCGAACCGCACGTCGAGCTGGAAGAAGTCCGGCCCGTAGGCGCCGTACGGCCCGCCCTGGCTCGTGGCCGAGAACGCGTCCGGATTCGATGGATCGCGGGCCTCGTAGGAGCCTGCCGGCAGCGGATCCGGTCCGATGCCGTTCATGTTGGCGTCGAGGCCGTTGTCGTGAATGTGGAATGGCGCACCGCTCATGTAGCGCAGCACGCTGCTGACGGTGATGCCGCCCGCGAACGGGATCTCGGTCCGGCCGCTGAGCGTCAGGTTGTGCCGACGATCGTACTGGCTCGGTCCCCACAGATCGTCCAGGTTCAGGTTGGCGAGGGACTGGGCGAAATTCCCGTAGGTGAACCAGAGCGTGTTGGTGTTCTTCTTCGCCAACGCGTAGACGGCCCGCAGCCCCCAGTTGTTCGCGTACCGCTTCTCCAACTGGAAGTTCACGGCATTGTAGGTACCGCGCCCGTTGCTGGTCGTCAACAGCACGTTGCCCCTGTAGGCGTCTCCCGCGTTCAGGCCGGTGTTGCCCAGGACGCCGAATGCGTCCACCCGGCCGGTCGCGTCGGTCGGCGCGGTGCCCGCCCGAACCTCGGGGTTCAGGTTCTGTCGCATGTGGGTGTCGCGGTCGAGCTGGCGGACGTAGTCGATCGACGCGGACAGCACCGGGTTCAGCTCGCGTTCGTAACCGATGGTGAACTGGTGTGAGTAGGGCTGCTCGCGGTTCGGGTTGTCGAACTGGATCGTGCCGGTGTTGAACTGCTGCGCGCCCGGGGGCAGCAGCTCGTTCAGCACCTCCCGGTTCACTTCCACGCACGAGCCCGGGTTGCCGTGCCGCGCCGGACAACCGTCCGGGTTGACCTGGATCAGTCGGGACAGCTCGCTGTTCGGATCCAGGGGTTGGCCGAGCTCTGGATTGGGGTCGTTCTGGTCCTGCGGGAAGCTCACCGAGAACGAGCTGTTGTACGGCGTATTCCGCACGTACGGGGTGATCCCGTAATACAGCGTCTTGTCGTAGAAGATGCCGTATCCGCCCCGTACGACCGACCTGCCGTCGCCGGTCACGTCGTACGCGAACGAGGTGCGCGGCGCCCAGTTGTTGTAGTCGATGGGGTAGCTGCGCCCCGACGACAGCGGCGACGTGATGCCGAGGGCCGGCGCCGCCTGGAAACCGCCGACGTTGCTCGCCGTCTCGAAGAACGGGTTGTTGTCGTTGGGCAACGGAAATATCTCGAGGTCGTACCGCCCGCCGAAGCTCAGCGTCAGGCGCTCGGTCACCTGCCACTTGTCCTGCACGAAGGCCTCGAGCGTGTGGTACTCCGTCGCCGACTCGAGCTGGCCGCCCACGCGGATGTGGAGCCGGCTCGGCCAACTGGAGTAGTCGTTCGGGTCGAACAGGATGTCGTTCGGGTTCCGGAACACGAAGTTGCCGTTCAGGTTGTTCTGCGACCGCCACAGCATGTTGGTGTTGTGGTAGGTGCTCCCGAACTTCAGGTCGTGGTCGCCCATCTTGTCGGGCACGAACCACGAGAAGGTGTTCGAGTAGCTCCAGTGGTTGTCGCGGTTGCCCTGCGAGCTCGTCAACTGGTTGTCGACGAAGTTCCGGAACGTGTACTGGGGCAGGCAACTCGCCTGCGCGGTGCTGCCGGGCGCGACGATGTCCGTGAAGCTCCCCTGGTCGCGCCAGCACGGATTGCCCCGCCAGTACTGCTCGCGCGTCGCGGAGACGCGGAAGGTGTTGACCTTCGAGCTGCCGATGACGCTCGTCCAGCTTCCGACGTAGGTCTGGTCGTTGTCGGTCTCGTCCTCCAGCGCGTTCAGTGTTGCCGACCGGCCGCCGAGCAGGCTGAACTGGGGCGCCAGCTCGCGCAGCCAGCGGAACGCCCACGTGTTGCTGGCGTTGATCTGGTGGTCGGCGCGGATCAGGGTGTTCCAGGCTTCCCAGCTCTCGGCCGTCGTGAAGTTCAGGTCCGGCCGGGTCGGAAACACCTTGGCCCGGCTCGGGGCGACGATCTGCCGTTCCAGGCTCAAGAAGAAGTGCATCTTGTCCTGGACGAGCGGCCCGCCGAGCACGCCGCCGAACTCCTTCTTGCTCGTCGGAGGCTTGGGGAGGTCGTCGCGCGCCGCGAAGTAGTCGCGCGTCGTCATCTTCTCGCTGGTGAAGTAGTTGAACGCGGCGCCGGTGAACTCGTTGGTGCCCTGCTTGGTGATCGAGTTGATGATCGCGCCGCGGGCCCGGCCGAACTCCGCGTCGAACTGGTTCGTGATGACCTGGAACTCCTGGACCGACTCGAGCGGGACGCGCGTCTGGCCGCCGGCCCAGGTGCCGCTGTTGTCGTCGTTGTTCGCGGCGCCGTCCACCGACACGTTGTTCGTCCCCGGCGTCTGGCCGTTGGCGATCATGGTGTCGTTGCCGAGGCTGGACGACGGATTGAACTGAATGCCCGGCAGCAGCGCGATGGCCGCGAAGTAGCTGCGGTTGCTGGTGGGCAGCTCGGTCAGGTCGCCGGTGGTGATGGTGCCCCCCACCTCGGACGACGTCAGGTCGACGAGCGGCGCCGCCCCGGACACCGTGATGGTCTCCTCGATCGTGCCGATGGTCATCGTGATGTCGAGATCCAGCGTCCGGCCCACGCCGATCGCGAAGTCGGTGCGCTCGAACGAGTTGAACCCGGCGAGCTGGGCGGTGATGCGGAACGTGCCGGGCAGCAGCTGCCCCGCGAAGTAGCTGCCGTCCGCGCCCGAGACGATCTCGCGGAACCTGCCCGTATCCTGATTCGTGATCAGGATGCTGACGCCCGGCAGGGCGCCGCCCTGCTCGTCGGTGACCGAGCCCCGCAGCTCGGCGCGGCCCTGCTGGGCCTGGGTCGCAGTGCCTGCCGCGAGCAGCAGGGCGACCGCAACGAGAATCGCCGACGTCCGTTTCATGGGGATCCTCCTTTTGTAGAGACGTTATTTGCCGTCCGCGAACGGTGCTACGTTCGCGGGTTGACCCCGAGAGCCGCAGCCGCGTTCCGGATCCGCGGTATTACAGAATTGCCGTTCGGAACAAGGAGAGTGCAAGGCGCGTACCGGAAGGACCGCCCCGGCCGACTGTGTGTTTCGGCCGTGTTGCACGGCTCTGGCGTGCGGTCGCTTCGCTGCCGCCCCGTCCTGGACGGGGCCACTTGTTCAATGTATTGGATACGATCTGGATTTTTGGATACACCGGCAGACACGGTTGCCAACCGCGCCGCAGGCGACGTACACTGAACGATGCGGACTGGACGGCGCGGGTGGGTCCAACCTACCGTACCGCGCCGGTCTCGTTCTTTGCGGAGAGGTACCGAAGTGGTCGTAACGGGGGCGCCTCGAAAGCGTCTTGTCGGGTAACCGGCACGTGGGTTCGAATCCCACCCTCTCCGCCACTCCCTCCTTGCAGTTCGTTCCCGCCACTCGAGCCTGATCGGTGCCACGCACTGCGCCGGGCTGAAGACCAGCTCCGGGACCACCACTTCCCACGCGTCGCAACCGGTTCCTTCGTGGTACCGCGGGTCGGAGATCCTGAGCGAGAACGGCGCGTCTCCGCGGGAATGCGGCCCCTCGTGAGGAGCGGAATCCGACGGCGTGGCCTACAATGTTGGTGCAGAGCGAGAGGGGGACGGATGACGAGACCGATGACGAGATTCGCCTTGGCGTTCATGACCGTCGGCGTCGTGACCGCCTGCGCCGCCGAGCCGCCGGCCCAGGAGCCCGCCGAGCCGGCGCCGGCGGCGGTCGACAGCCTCCCCGGGGCGGGCGGCGTCGTGACCATACCGTTCACCTCGGTACGCGTCTGGTTCAACGGTGAGACCGATCTCGATCAGAGCGAGCTCGCGCTCGAGGGCCCCGACGGGAGCCTTTCGCTGGTCGGGATCCATTCGATGGGCGAGGGCGACCTGATGGGGGCCGTGAGCGGCGCGACGCCCCCGGGCGACTACACCCTCACCTGGACCGCGGTCGGTGCGGGGGGCGCGACCGCGACCGGCGATGTCCGGTTCACGGTGTCGGGGGGCGAGCCCGACGCCCCGTTGGACGCGCCGCCGGTCGACGAAGGAGAGCAGCCGACCGGCGACAGGGACTGAGCCGCGGCTCACAGCTCGAGCCGGCCGTTGACGACCATGTCGTCGAGCTCGAACTTCCGCTTGATGCTCGTCCCGGCGACCTCGGTGACGAACTCGATCTCCTCGTCCTCGAGGGTGATGGCGTCGTCCCGGGGGAACAGGTACAAGAGGGCCACTCCGTCGCCTTCGGGTTGGGGGCCGGCCTGGAGCGACAGGATCGGCGGTTTCCCGCGCCGCTCGAGGCGGCCGAAGGCCCTCAACCGGGCGGGGTCGCGCGCGAACGGGCGGGGAAGGCCGGAGACGACGATGAAGTAGGCGTCGGGACTCAGGGCGAGGAGCTGTCGTCCCGCGGAGTCGACGGCGCCATCCTGTCCAATCCGTCCGCGGACGAGGGCCTGCCGCATCGGCAGCGCGCTGCGCCACTGGACGATGAGCCGGCTCTGCGGGCTGGCGCCGAAGCCGCCGCCGCCACCGCCGCGTCCTCGCTGAGCGCCGCGTACCGAGTCGTCGATGGCCGCCCGCGGCGGTCGCGGGAACACCACCGTGATCCGCTTGGCCCAGGGCGAGTTGGACATCATGCGCCCGACGTCCCGGTCGGACCAGTCCGTAAGCTCCTTCTCTTCCCAGAAATCCGCCGCCGTCAGTACCGCGCACGCCGCCAACAAGACGATCGAGAGCGCGATGTACTTTCGTCCCATGGTGCAATTCCTCTCTTGCGCGCGCAGCCGTGTGAGCCCACTATCCCACGGCGCCCGGTGCGGAGCAACCGGGTGGTGAACCCTGGCCCGGGGCGGACCGCGGTAGTTCGCCGGCTTGCGGCTGGGAGCCCGTGGTGAACCCCGCGTCGCACTGAAGGCCGGTCGAAATGCAGCGGGGCGTCTTGCCTCGGGCTCCTGGAGGATGACAGCCGTACGCCGCGTGCGGTACGCTCATCCCAGGAGTCCGTGCGGCAGGATCGCGGCGACTCCTGCAGGGTTGTCCGGGGCGGCAGCGGAGCCGCAAGGCGGCAGGACGTTTCCGATTTCCCTCCCCGCGGCTCCACGCTGTATCGACGTTCACCAACGAGAGAGCGACCGCATGGGTTCCAACGGCACGCCAGTCCTGATTCGCACCGCTGCGGCTCGCGGCGCATCCACCGACGTCCGCGTCGAGGTCCCGGCCTACGAGCGCCAGCGGCTCGAGGACGTCGGCTTCCTGACCGCGATGACCCTCACGCTGCTCGGCAACTACCAGCAGACGGGGCATTTCGGAGGGCCGCTGGCCTATACGCCGTACAACGTCGCCCTGCACCTGGCGGGGCCGGAGAACGGCGGCCTCTGCTACGACTACCGCCGCCCGAAGCACCCGTTCGGCGACAAGCTGCTGCTCGCCGGCGGCCACAACATCCCGACCCTGTACGCCCTGTGGATCATCATGGGCGAGGCGATGGCCCGGCGCCACGCCGCGACCGGCGACGACCGCTACCGGGTCGACCCGGACATCGCGATGCTGTCCATCGACTGCCTGGGCTTCCGCCGCGGGGCGGGGGCGCTCAGGACGCTGCTCGCCGACGCCGGCCTCGACGGCGACCCGCTGTTCGCCCAGGCCGGGCTGCGCGGCATCCGCTCGCTGGCCGGCCATTCCGAGACCACCGATCTCATCAACGACGTCAACGGCGGTCCGTCGGGCATCGGCATCGCCACCGCGGCCGGCAAGGCCGCCTTCTGGGACTTCATGGGGGCGGGGGCGTCCCCGAAGGTCGTGGCCCTTGAGGGCGAGTTCGCGATGACCTCCGGGCACTCGCAGGAGCTGAAGACCCAGGCCGTCGCCCAGCAGGTCGGCAAGCGGCTGCGCATCCTGCTCTCGTACAACAACGCGGGCATCGACGACGCGCTGGTCGGCGGCGTGGTGTCCGAGTCGATGGACGGCTACGACATCGCCGACCAGTGGTCCGCCTACGGGTGGAACGTGCTGGCGCTCGCGGACGGGAACGACTACGACCACGTGCTGGCGGCCCTGCGGACGATGGAGAGCTGGGACCCCGACGATCGGCGGCCGATGATCGTCGTGGGCCGCACCACGAAGGGGTGGTGGCCGGCGGCAAGGGACGGCGCCATCCCGGGCTTCGGGCCGCAGGTGGTGGGGTACCCCAGCCATCCGTACGCGATGAAGATGAACGATGCGTACTTCGTCGCCCTCGCCGAGACCTTCGAGCGGCGCTACGGCGTCACGTTCCAGGGCATCCGCGACGGCGCGGCGGCCGGCGAGGCCGAGCGGCTGCGGCAGTTCAAGACCAACGTCGACGTGTTGATGTCGGTGCTCGAGCAGGACGGCCTCGGCGACTGGCTGACGGACCGGATGGTCGAGATCGGCGACCGCGTGCGCGACGACGTCAAGCTGCGGTTCGACGTGACGCGGGACCCGTTCTGCGACGACCGCCTGCGCGTCGAGCGGCTGCCGGTCGAGCCGCAGACGGTGACCGCGCGCCTCGACGGCGAGGCGCAGGAGGTCGGCATCGAGCTGTTCAAGCCGGCGGGCAGCATGGCGGGGACGCGGCGGGCGATCTCCGAGGTCATCAAGTGGATGAACCACGTCACCGGCAACCGCTTCCTCACCCTGTCGGCTGATCTCTCCAGCTCGATCAACGTGGAGAAGGGGTCGCTGACCGGCCACTACGATCCGCGGTCCAACCAGGCGGGGACGCGGCTCAAGGCGGCGATCCAGGAGGCGGGCAACGCGTCCACCGCGGTGGGCCTCGTGGGTCAGAGCGCGTCGCTCGACCCGGCCGTCCACAGCGGCGTCTGGGCCCTGAGCGGCAGCTACGGGGCGTTCACGCCGCTCATGTACCTGCCCGCGCGCATCTGGAGCCAGCAGAACCAGGACAGCCCGTTCCGGGTCGGCGTGCTCAACATCCTGGCCGGGCACTCGGGGCCGGAGACGGCGGCCGACGCGCGTACCCACTTCGGCATCTTCTCGCCCCAGGTGTGGAAGCTGTTTCCCCGCGGGCAGGTCATCACCCTCAACTTCTGGGACTACAACGACGTGGCGCCGGGCTACTTCGCGGCGGCGGAGATCGCGGCCCGCGACCCGCGGGTGGGGGTGATCGTGCTCGAGGTGGCGCGGCCGGACCTCCGGGTGGCCGACCGTTCGACCTTCGCCGACTCCGATCTGCGGGCCGCCGCCAAGGGGTTCTACGTGGTGCGCGACTTCGACCCCGGCCGGCCGCGGCACGGCTACGTGGTCGCCCAGGGCGCCAGCTCCACCTTCAATCTGGTGCGGGCGCTGCCCGAGCTCGAGGCCCGGGGCATCAACGTGAAGGTGGTCGCGGCCATCAGCGAGGAGCTGTTCGACCGCCAGCCGGCGGCCTACCGCGACGCGGTGCTGCCGCTCGAGGCCCGATACGATCTCATGGTGGTGACGACGGGGACGCGGCGCCTGTGGCCGCTCCGCGACACCGGGCCGCTGACCGCCGAGTACTCCCTGGTCTCCGACTGGCACGACCGCTGGCTGACCGGCGGCCTCGAGCCCGACGTGATCGCCGAGGCGCATCTCGACGAGGCCTCCGTCGTCGGGGGGGTGGTGCGGTTCGCGGAAGAGCGCGATGCGCGCCTCGCCCGGCAGCGGGACGCGCTGGCCGCCCTGTGACCCGGCGCCGGCAGCCCCGTGCCGGGCCCCGCGGTGCTCGAATGCCGCGGTGGCTCTCCGCCACGGGCTACCAGCCCCTGGGACAGTGATCGATGCGAGGTTGCCAACGGCGCGCAGGCGCAGCCCGTTTCTGCCGTTTCGCGTGCTTGGCGCCCGGCGAGGCTATTCCGTGAGCGTCCTTGCCGCCGCTCGGCGGAACGCTCGGCTTCACTCGCGGCGGTAGACCAGCGTGGTGTCGATGTCGCCGCGCGGGGTCGATCGGGTCGCCTCGATGGTCAGCGTCTGCCCGTCGGCGCTCAGCGTGCGCCGCTCGGTGAGCTCCAGCGAGAAGTCGCCGCGCGGCGTGCTCATCGCCTGCGTGCCCTCGGTGACGAGGGCGGCGCCGTCCCAGCGCGATCGGGTCGTCTGCTCGCCCCTCGGTCCCGAATTGGTGCTCTCCTCGCCGTCGAGGCGGTAGGTCACGGCCCGGCTGCCGCGGTCGGACTGCTGCTCGACGATCAGCATCGTCGCCGTCTGGACGATGACCAGCGTCGGGGCGGCGCCGCCACCGGGCCCGCCTCGGCCGTCCTGCCGTCTACCGCCGAACAACCGGCCCCGGCCCCCGATGTCGGGGAGCTCGCTGGCGTCCGCATCGAGGCTCCAGGTACCCGAGAAGTCGGTGCCCTGGGCCGTGGCCGGCGCCGCGAGCGCGGCCATTGCGAGCAGAGCGAGGGGCACTAATGCAATGCGCAGTCTCGTCATCATCGTGGTCTCCCTGAAAGTGGATGTCTCATCGGACGCACCTGATCCTCGGTCTCGAACCGGCCGGCGGTCAACCGCCCGCGCCGTCCTCCAAGGTGCCGTCCTCCAAGGTGCGCATTGGCATGGACCCCGAGGGCCGCCGTCTTATTCCCGCTCGATTCCCCCGGCGCCGCCGGCGGCGCCATCGGCCGATGCTCCTCGCCCCATTTTCGCCTTGACAGTCGGTGCCATGCACCCGATAATCGTCGTGGGTACGAGGTCAAGCCCATCCCTCCAGGCGTCGGCTATCCCAGGGCCGATATGAGCAGTATGTGTGTGCGTTGTCCGTCCATCGCGACGGAACAGTGCTTTCATGGGGCAGTCCGAAGAGAGCGTCTTGCGGCGGCCGTCTGAGACCAGTGTGCCGCCGGTCATGTCGGTGAATGCCGTGTCGCCACGGGCGGCGACGTCGGCGCGGGCGGCGCTGAAGTTCCAGCGGCGCCGGACCGGTTGACAGGCCGCTCTGCGGAATTCAGGTTCGGACTCGTCCGGTGAGGCTTCGAGAGCAGTCGGAGAGTGGTCATGGGAACCGTCCAGGAGGGAAGCATGTTGAACCGGACCGGAAGGCGAGCAGGTCTGACCGCGTCGCCGTGGGCGTGGCGCGGGGTCGTGCTGGCGGGCGCGCTGGTCGCGGCGCAACCCGCGGTGACGTTCGGAGCGGGGGTGGATACGTATCAGTGGCTCGGCGAGCTGGTCGCGCTCGACGAGGGGGCGCGCTCGTTGACCGTCACCTCCCGGGTCGTGGCGCCGGAGGGGCTCGACGTGGCGGGGCTGGAGCCGGGGGACCCGATTCTGATCACGTGGTCGGGGTCGGAGCACGGCGCCCAGGCCATCAGCGCGGTCGTGGCCGACGACGGATCGGGCCTGTCGTCGCGGGACCACTTCCGGCTCCGCGCGCGGTTCGTCGCCGCGGATGCGACGCGGCAGTCCCTGACGTTCTCGGTGAGCGGTCCCTCCAGCGAGCTGGCGCGGTTGCGGGCGACCACGCAGGGTACCTGGGCCACCGTGACGTCGCCGCATCGGCCCGCGCACGGGCCGGCCGCGGTGGTGACGGCGGATGCCTACGGGGCCGGGGATGGACACGGTCCGGCCCCCGGAGACCAGTATCGCTGGCACGGTGAGCTGGTCTCGCTCGACAATGCCGGCCGATTGACGGTCAAGGCGCGTCTCGCGTCTCCGACCGCGGCGGCGGCGGGGCTCGAGGCCGGCGACGCGATCCGCATCACGTGGTCGGGTTTCCGCGAGCGCGCGTCCGGCATTCGCGCCGTGGTCCCGGCCGACGATTCGGGGCTGTGGGGAAGCGAGCGGTTCCTGCTGGAGGCCGAGCTCGTCGCGATCGACCAGCGGTATCTGACCTTCTCGGTCGAGCCCCCGGCGGACAGCATCGCCGCGATTCGCGCCCTGACGCCGGGCGCGTGGGCCACCGCCACGTCGTCCCACCAGCCGATGGCCGCGGCCGACGCGGTGGAAGCGGTCGCCGCCTATGCGGCATCGCCGGCCGATGTCCCCCGGACCGCGGACGCCACCTACCGCTGGCACGGCGAGCTGGTGTCGCTCGATGACGCCGCCAGCAGTTTGACCGTCAAGTCGCGCCTCGTAACCGACGCGGCTGCCGAATCGGCGGCCGACCTCGACGCGGGCGACCCCATCGTCATCACCTGGTCGGGCTTCGAGAACCGGACCGACGGCATCCGCGTCGTCGAGCGCGACGCCGGGCTGTGGGGCGACGGTGGCTTCCTGCTGCAGGCGACGTTCGTCGAAACGGATTCGGCGGGGCGCTACATGACCTTCTCGGTCGAGCCCCCGGCCGACCGCGTCCGGGGGCTGCGGGCCATGACCCGCGGGAGCTGGGCGACGCTCACGTCGCACCATCGTCCCGCCGCCGGTGACTCTCCGGTGCTGACGGTCGACGCCTACGCACCCTCGACGGCGCCCCGGCTGGCGGGGATGGCTCCGGCCGCCGACGACACCTACGAGTGGCGCGGCGAGCTGGTGTCCCGCGACGAGGAGGCCGGCACGCTCACCGTCCGGTCCCGCATCGTCGCGCCGTCGGGGACCGTCGCGGACGACCTCGACGCCGGTGACCCCATCGTCATCACGTGGTCCGGGTTCGAAGACCGGGCCGACGGCATCCGCGCCGTGAAGCGCGACGACGGCTCGGGGCTGTGGGGCAACGACCGCTTCCTGCTGCAGGCGGCGTTCGCCGCGGTCGAGGGGCGGTATCTGACCTTCACGGTGGAGCCGCCGGCCGACAGCGCCCGGATGATGCAGGGGCTGACCCCCGGCGCGTGGGCCAGCGGGACCTCGCCCCATCGACCGGACTCCGGGGTCGACGCGGTGACGATGGTCGATGCGTACGATCCCGCCCGCCGCGCCCGCCGCTACGTGTGGAACGGAGCGCTCGTGGCCCTCGACAAGGCCAGGGCCTCCCTCGCCGTCTCGGCGCCGGTCGAGGAGCACGTGTTCCGCTACATCGACCGCTTCAGCGCGGGCGACCAGGTCGTGTTGATCTGGACGCCCGGGAACCAGGGCGAGTCTCGGGCCATTCGGTATCTCGAGCTGCGGGAACAGTCGGTCCTGAAGCACGGATACGTGCTGCCGGTCGAGTTCGTGTCGGCCGACGAGGACCGCCGCCGCATCACCTTCACCACCCCGATACCCGCACGCACCGTGGCTGCGCTCTCGGACGCCGAGCCCGGGGACTGGATCACGGCGACCTCGTTGTTCGACCAGTCCTACGAGCACGCCGCCATCATCGCGATGGAGGCGGAGGGTGACTACGCGGAAGAGTAGGAGGACCTGACGTCGACGGCGGCGGGAAGTGAAACCCCGCGCAGCAGATTCCGCTGCGCGGGGTTTTTTCGATCTTGTTCTGTTCTTGCCTGCATGGTCGCCAGACCCGCTCCGTCGCCCCAACCGTGGCATCGAGGACAACCCGCTACCACACCGCCTCCTCTCGCTTCAATGAAAAAGAGGAGCTGATCGGCTGGGCTGCCGAGCGCCCGCGGGAGACCGATGAAGCATCGAGGTGAAGGCCGAGCCCCAGCCCGCACGGCCGGCCAGCATTCGCTTTCGGGCCCGAATTCGCCGCCCTCTCCCGGCGGGAATCAACGGCGCCGTTGTCCGACGCCCCGCACCCGTGAAGTCCGCATTGATGGTCTGGAACGGCATCGTTGCTGCTCATGGACATCGACTACAATGACGAGAGCGTCTTCGTCCTCCACGCGGACTTCTTGGGTGCCAACGACACGCAGAAGGCGCCCAGGACAACGGCGGAGGCCGAAGCGACCGGGAAGACCAGGGCCACGCTACACCGCGATAGATCGTGGCCGTTCGACCCGCCGAGATCGGGGCGGATCGCGGTCAAGGTTGTCAGCTCAATTGACCTACGAGGTGATCAACGCCTTTCGGAGTTCGACCGACGACTGAACCACGGCAGACGGGGACCTTCCACAACGCATGGGCATCCAACAGATCTTCGTTTCGCATGCCGGCGAGGATGCGGGACTGGCGACGGAATTGGCGCTGCAGCTCCGCAATGCAGGCCATGACGCCAAAATCGACACTCTGGACCTCAGTCTTGGCGACGACGCCCTCGCGTTCATGAACGACGGGATCGCGAACGCTGCCGCGGTCATCGTTCTTTTTTCGCGGCATACCTCCAAGGCGGAGTGGCAGAAGCTCGAAATCGACGCCGCCGTTTGGAGCCAGGTCGCGCAAGGCGGGGGGCGTTGCATCGTCGTCCGCCTAGACGATACGTCGATACCGCCGATACTTGGGCCGAAGGTGTACCAGCGGCTGGACGCAGGTGACCACGAGTCCCTCCGGAACCTCGTAGAGGGCGTTTGCGGAGTACTGTTCAGCGGTCAGACGACCTCGTCTCTGGTCGCTGAGGCCTTCAAACCCGATTCACAGAATCCCTTCCGGCACCTTCGAGCCGAGTTCTTCGAGAACAAGCCTGAACTTCATGCAAGGACGTTCGCCGTCCCCGAGGCCGTCAAGGTCGGCGCGCTCGACGACATGAAGCCGTGCATCCTGGAGGGGTCGCGGGGCACCGGCAAGTCGATGCTGCTGTTGTCTTTGCGGGCCCGCAATCTTCTGCTGCGGCTTCCCGAGGAAAAGCATGCGCCCCCGCGCTTCGGATTCTACCTGAAGCTCACGCGCGGGGCGATCTGCAACGCGGGAGTCCGCTTCGAGACGGAACGACCCGACTCGACCGTCGACACCGTCGTCCTTACGGACGTTGCTGAACAGGAACTGATGGTTCAGATGACGGAGAGCCTGTTTTCGGAACTCGCGTACTGCGCTGGGCGCCGCCTAATCGAGTGCGACCGAAATGTCGAGCGGCGTCTTTGCGAGGAGGCGGACGACCTGCTGTTCGACGCGCAGGACGGCGGGGTCGTATCGTTTGTGGACTTGCAAGTGAAGCTTGGAAAACTGCACAAGCGACTGGCCGAGTTTATTCGTCGCCGGTTCATCTACCGGGAGGCGGTTTCCGTGCCGACGGCCACGTTCGACATGGAGCAATTCAAACGCGTCGTAGAACTGGTACGGCGCAACGTTGCATCACTTGCTTCGTCGACGTTCGTCGTTCTGCTCGATGAGTATGAGAACCTCTTGCTCCACCAGAAGCGGTTGGTCAACGGCCTGGTCAAGCTCGGCCCGCCACAGATTTCGATCAAGATTGCCAGGAAGCTCGCCAGCGGGGACACCCCGGGAACCACGACAGGACAGGAGCTACAAGAGATTCACGACTATACGAGAGTCTCCTCAAATGCGTGTGGGTAGAGGCGGCGCCAGTTCTATGCCTCCACAGCAGAGGAACAGCATCGAGATCAACGCGCCGGGCGAGTGGAAGCCATAGGCGCGACGCGCGATCACCCGCAGCTTGTTGTTGATGCCCTCCACCGGACCGTTCGTCATCTTCGTGTCCACGTACGCCAGGATGCCTTCAGCGTGTTTCCGAATCGTACGCCCCAGCTTCACGAACGGCGTCAGGCGGGACCGCGCAGCCCACTCCAGCCACTCATCGAGCAGCGCCGGCGCATCCTCTGGTGTCGCCTGCCCCAGGATCGTCGCCAGGTACTCCTTCAGTTCGTAGGCCCGGTCCAGCGCCCGGTTCTTACGACGCAACGTCTCCAGACGCCGGGCCTCACCAGGCCTCAGCCGCGCCGGGTGCTTCAGCAACGCATAGCGCGTCCCCTTGAGCGCCTTCGCATCCTCCGGCTCCGAGGCCAGCCGCCGCTGCTCCGAACGCCGCACCTCGTCAACCGCATCCGCCGCAAGCCGTTCAACGTGAAACCGGTCGAACACCACCCGCGCGTGCGGAACCCACGCCCGTAGCGCCTTCTGCCAGCTCGACGCCAAGTCCGCCGTCACCAACTCGATCCGCGCACAGCCACCAGGTCCCAACTGCTCGAAGAAGGCCCCCAGCGTCTCCGCGCTGCGCCCCCGCCCCGCCCAAACCACCCGACGCTCGTCATGGTCAACCACGATCGTCAGGTAGCGGTGACGCTTCCGGTAGCTGAACTCATCGACGCCGATTCGTCTCAGCTTGGCGAACCGAGCCCCGTCCAGCCGCCGCGCCACAACCCGTTCCACGATGCTGCCCACCGTCACCCACGATATCCCCAGCAGGCGGCTCACCGCCGTCCGGTCCGTCACCTGCGCCAGATACGCCGCCAATTCCTCGAACCCCGACGTGAACACACTGCTGCCGCTCGCCCACGGCACCTGCTCCACCTTCACCCCGCGGCAACGCCGGCACGACACCCGCCACGGCGCATACCGCAGCCACGCCGGCATGCGGCCCCAGGACAGATGCCGCCACTCGCGCACCGGCTGCCGGTCATACCGCGGCGACCGCTTCCCGCAGGTCCCGCACCGGGCACGCCGCCACGACGGCTCCACCGACACCGTCAACGGACCGTCGGCGGCCATTTCAACCTGCTTGACGTACATCTGCGTGACACCCAACAGCCGCCGTAGTAACGTAGTCAGACGCATGGGGCTCTCCTCCTCGCGGGTCGTGGTAGTACACGCCCATGAGACCAGGAAGTCCCTTGCGTTTTCAACCGCTTCCGCCCAGCGAGACGCCGCACGCGGCCCCCGACAACCCCTTCGCCCCGCCCAACGGGCGTCCACGGCCGGCGCCGGGCCCCGAGGTGGCCGTGGGGCAATCAGCCAGCGTCTATCCCCAAACCGCCAGTCGTCGCGCTTTTTCGCGTTGTCGTGGAGGGCCGGGACGCCCCCGTCCAGGCCGGGCCGCAAGGCCCATATCTGCTGCTTGAGCGGAGGGACGGACGGTGTGTCACCCGAAGGGCCGTAGCGCAGCGAAGGACGCGCGTAGCGCGTTGACACGCCGGCCGGCCCGCAGCTACTCCGCTCCGAACTACCCCCGGCCACGGTGCGCCACGCCCGCCGCCGGTCAGGTGAACGCCATGAGCGGTCAATTCCGAGGCCGCCCGCGCTGCCAGCATCCCTCGCCGACCCGCCGATCGCGCCTCAACCTACCCACACCCGTTTGAGGAGAGCCCTATACGAGAGTGTCCTTGGTTTACAACCTGGAAGACCCGGCCGAACGAAAGGCGTATGGCGACCTGTTGCGGCACATGGTCGAGAACATGGTGGCGCTCGAAGGAGATCGACCGTTCGACATGGACGAACTTCTTCCGAGGTTCGACGATCCCGAAGTCGAGCAGACGTCGTGCCTGACGGAGGTCGCGAGGCTCAACAAGATGACCGTCGAGCAATTCAACGGGCTGCCAGATGACAAGCGGCGGGAGAAGAAGACGTACTACGGTCAGGCTGCCGTCTATCGGGTTCTGCTCGGAAGGCCCGGTCGCCATCGAGAGAAGCGGTTCGCGGGATTCAGAGAGCTTGCGTTGTTGGGGTCGGGAGTTATTCGTTACTTTCAGGAGTTCCTTAGCGTCGGTTACCACCTTACTTTCGGCGCCAAGCCGCCGCCAGCGGGAGCACTCGTTCTCCCGCCCCAGCGTCAGTCCAAGGCGGTCCACGTCGTTTCTCAGCACAACCTGACGACGCTTAGCCGAAACGTCGAGCGATACGGGGAAGAACTGAAGTACTTCCTGCTGGATCTCGGCGACTGTCTGCGCCACAAGCTGCTCAAGCACTCGAGCGAGCCAGAAGCCGCACGCGTGACGATCGAAGACCCGGAAATGTTGGAGCAGGCCCCCATGACTCCGTTGAAGCAGGTTCTTGCCGTCGGAGAGCGGGAGGGAGTGTTTCAGACCAGGGAGGGGCTTCCGGCGTTCAAGCCGAAGCACGGTTCCGACCCGCAGCCGGCGGAATTCAACATCTGCCGGGTATACGCGCCGGTTCTCCAGATCAGTCCGCGGCTGCGCTGGCGCACCACGCTGAAGTGCAGACAGTTGCAGGGCCTGCTGCAACCCGGCGAGAGAGCTGACGCGGTGCGGGAGTTGAAGAACGCCGTTTCGACCGCCCGGAACGAAAGACGGCGGGATCGCTTGTCTTTCAAACTGGAGGACGAACGATGAAAAGGTCCCTCGGGGCGATGAGCCTGCCCGAAGGGGCAACGCTCATTACATGTTCGAGTCACGAGGATCGATGCAGGGGGTTTGAAGCTCGGGCCGTCGGCTGGACGCCCAGTGAAGTGGTTCTTTTTCACTATGACGACGACAATCCCATCCGAGAGAAGAACCACGAGCGGATGGAGTCGGCGTTTGGGAAGATGGGTTGCGGGTTGACGGTTCTGCAGTTCACGGAGACCGATGCGGTCAGCAGCCTTCGCGACAACCTGCAGGAACTGCGGCGCGCCGTGGACCGTTGTAGGGACGGGGGCGTCGTGATCGACATATCCGTTTTTACGAAGCGGCACTTGCTTATGATGTTGAGGTGGCTGGACGATGGCAACTTGTGGGACCGACTGTACGTCGTGTACAGCGAGCCGGAGGACTATGTGGTTTCCGAGTTCGTGCCGCTCTCCTTCGGACTCAAGTCGCTTCAGCCGACTCCCGGGTTCTCCGCGTGTCCAGATCTCAGTCGACCCGTTCACCTGATGATGTTTCTGGGGTACGAGGGCGATCGGGCGCTGGCGGTCTATGAGCAGATCCAGCCGCTGAAGACGACCCTGGCGGTGCCCCACCCTCCGTACAGAGCGAAGTGGGCCGGGAGGACAGAACGGTTCAACCGCGACCTTCTGGCCCTCGCAGGAGCACAGGCGGTTCGCAGGGTGGATGCGCTCGACCCCGACAGCGCACGCGCCGCCCTTACGGAAGCCCTGGGTCGGACGCGGAGGGACGATTTTGCGAGTATCGTCTGCCCACTGGGCACAAAGCCGCAAACACTCGGTATTTACGACTACGTCAGGCAGACAGATGATCCGCCAGCGATAGTGTACGCCGGTCCGCTGAGGCACAATCACACGTTTTACTCCAAGGGACTCGGAGAGACTTGGGTCCTCAAAGCGGCGGGAGAGGAATGAGGCTGGCCACGAGACTGGACCGTTACCCGGGCAAGATGGTCTCCAGGTTGGCGGATCAGCTGGTCCATCGTTATGCCGCCGAGGGGGTCTCAGTGCTGGATCCGTTTTGTGGGTCAGGCGCGATTCTAGTCGCGGCGAGTCGAGCGGGATCTCGGGTGTCGGGCATCGATCTGAATCCGATTGCGGAGTTGTTCTGCCGGGTTAAGATCGGCGGATTCGATTCCGCGCGGGCCAGGGAACTCGGCAGGGCTTGGGTCGCCGCGGCGCGGCGTCGGATCGGGCGACTGCCAGTGGACTGGCGCGGGAAGCACTATTGGTTCACGCGAGGCACTCTCGACAAGTTCGAGCGATTGAGGGCGGCCAGCAGAATCGTCCACGTCGGAGGAGAGCCGGAATGTTGGCCGGTCCTCTTGAGCTACGCTCTGGCGGTGCGGCTCTGTTCGCGGGCCGATCAGCGAAGTCCAAAGCCGTTCATCTCAAGGGAGGCGCGGCGTTCGAGAGGCGGACGTCATTTCGATCCGAACGGAACTATACTGGGGCTGCTGGACGAGCTTTCGGCGCTCTATGGCGGCGTTCGCAAGAAGAACGCCGGCTGCCGTTTTCTCCGCGCCGACGTCTGCGATCCGCGGGGTGACTTTGGAAGCCTGGGAAAACACTCGCACGTCATAACATCTCCACCGTACGTCAACGCGCAAGATTATTTTCGAAACTTCAAACTGGAATTGTACCTACTTGAGGATGTTATCCCATTCAAGGTGAACGAAGTCCGGGAGCAGTTCGTGGGGACGGAACGGGGCCGGTTGCTGGAGCGCGTACCTCGGGAATCCATTGAGAGAGACTTTTCCTTGGCGCCGGAATTGCAGCACCTCAAGGCGAGAGCGCCGCGCCTGTGCGCCGTCGTCAATCGTTATCTTTACGACATGGACAATGCGTTCGATGCGGTAAAGGGGATATTAAACGACGATGCGCGCTTGGTGGTGGTGTGCGGAGACAACCTGATCGGTGGAATAAGGATTCGCACCTGGAAGGTTCTGCATGCGATTGTCGAAAAAAAGGGCTTCGTACTCTTCGACCGCTTCAGAGATCCGATCCGCGATAGACTGTTGGCGCCGAGACGGCTGGGGCATAGAGGCTTGATAAAGGAAGAAGTGGTATCCGCGTATTGTCTTGGCAAGGCGCGAAGAGGGATGGCCTCGGTGTCGCGGCCTGCTCCAGCTACGCGGCCCTGATCCAGCGGATCAGGGTCTTCAGGTCGGGCGGCTTGCCGTACATCACTAACCCGATCCGGAACACCTTCCCGGCCACCCGCACCGCGCCGACCACCGACGCGACGCCGACCGGGATTGACAGCCAGACCTCCCCCACCAGGGGGGCGGCTGGGCTCGACCCCAGCCGCAGGAGCATCCCGAACATGTTGATGGGCGGCACATGGCTCACGACGAGGGCGAGGGTCGCGTCGCGGTACCGGGACACCGCCGGCCAGATCAGCCACGGAACCATGAGGACCAGCATCAGGAGCATCTGCAGCGACTGCGCCTCGGTCATGTCGTTGACGACGGCCCGCAACGCCAGCATCGGCACCTTCACGACCACCCCCGATTCCGGTGCGCGCGGCGGGGCCCCTCTTGAACGCGGAGCCGGGCGACTGGGTCAACGGGATCTCGCTGTTCGACCAGTCCGCTTGGCTGGAGGTGGAGGGCGACTACGCGGAAGAGGACCTGACCTCGGCGGCGGCGGGCAAGTGAAACCCCGCGCAGCAGAGAATCGCTGCGCGGGGTTTTGGCTTTATCTCGAACGTTGGTGGTACGGTCACCCGGATCGAACGTCGAGCCACTCGTTGCCACGTTGACGCTCGATAGCCGGGGAGCCTTTGTGCCGGTGATTGCTCGTCCTGCCTCCGCCCAAGTCCTACTTCGGCGCCTTTGCTTGTGACGGTCGCAAAATCAGGTCGACCCAACGATGGTATTCGCGTCCTAAGTCGCGACGGTCAGGCAGGCGTATCTGTGATATGGCCGCGATCTGCTCTACGGTCTTACCCATCAAGTGTCGAATGATGTGATTGACAGCTTGGTCTCGTCGACTAGGGAGACGGTCCTTGATGCCAACCGCCGCCGCAAAGTCTCGCAGTTGCGAGAGAGGCGGCGGATCCGCCTTGTCGGTCAATCGAGACTTGAGCGTCAAAAGGAGCTTTGCCTTCCGCGGGTCCTTCTTGGCGACTTGAACAAGGGTCTTCTGGCGAGATGTGGGTTTCGTGGTATTCTTGTAGCTTACCTTGGCTGCTAACTCAGCGACCGCGCCAACTGTACCCGCAAGTTCATCTATGAACTGACGATCGCGCAAGCGTGCACCTAGTGCCAACCATTCTTCTTCTGGATACTCCACCGCCAAGCGGGCCATCTCGCTCAAGAGTGGTGGTTTTCGTGTTTTAGGCAACCGGGGCCTCCGGGGATAGGCCGACTCGCTGAATGAACTCTTGGGCAACCGCCTCAAGCTCTGCCTTTTTCGTGCTACGCGCGTGGTCTGTCAAGAAAATGGGTCTACCAACGCGGGCGCCGGCCGGATAGGAATCAGAATGGGATATGTGAGTTCCAAATATATGCCATTCTTGAGCTTCCGCCACCTCCTCCACAAAAGTCCGAGACTTAATGTGTTCGTTCTTTTCTCCGGCGAAATCGTTAAAGATTATGCCCGCGAGTGTTGGATGAGGTTCCTTCTTGTACTGTTTTCTGTGGTCGTCCAAAGAACGTACAAGCAGTGGCAGTCCAATCGTGGAGAGGAACTCTGGGCGTACGGGAACGATCAAGTAGTCGCTCGCAAGGTATGCAGCGGCGGTGAGCACTGATTCCGTCGGTGGACAGTCAATGAGTATCAGGTCATAATTGTGTCGAAGTTCGTCGAAATAGTCCCGCAAGAGATGCTCTTTCTGCTGAGGGTACTTTAGGGTCCACGCGAGCTCGAGCTGCGATGGAAGTAGATGAAGGAGACTCCCGTCGTCCCACTCATGTACGACTGTTATGGTAGGAGCGGATTCCGTGTCGAGTGATCGCGTAAGCGAGTGCTGCTCAAAGACATCTACCACAGTAGGCTTCTTCTGATCTAAGTGTTCTTCATAGCCATCTGTGCCCAGTACGTATTGACTCAAGTTGAACTGCGGATCGAGATCGACGAGCAGGACACGGTAGTTGGTCTTGTAGGCGCAGTACCAGCCGAGATTCGCCGTTAGTGTCGACTTGCCGACGCCGCCCTTCATGTTAACGAACGCGGTGATTACACAGGCCTGTGCAGCATGTTGCGGGCTACCGGTAGTCTCGGGAATGGAGGACTTAATGGCCATCCCGTGATCTTGTGCCCAGGAGAGTATGGCGGGGAGTTCCCATACGGGTCCACTTCTGAGCGATGCAATGGGAGACGGGAAATCGGCGTGTCGCTCTCGCCAGTGGGATGCTGCCTGCCTAGTGACCCCGAGCAGTTCCGCGATTTCTGCTACCCCGAGCAATTGGTGTTGCGCCATGAATGGGCCCCTCGCGTCATCGTGCATCTATTGTGGGACGGACGATGACGGAAAAAAATAAGTTACGGATGATGAACACAGCGTATCACGGCTCTGCTGGTTGTCAAGCGGCGACAACGCGGAACCGCGGCGGGGGGGCGGGGAATCGGTGGGGTCTTGGGGCGCAGGCGGGTCGGGCGGGGCTATGCGGCCGCGGTCGTTGGCCGTGGCGGAGTCGAGGACGGCAACGCTACGCGGCTCTGACCCACCGGATCAGGGTCTTCAGGTTCGGCGGCTTGCCGTACATCAGCAACCCGATCCGGAACACCTTCGCGGCGACCCACACGGCCCCGACCACCGACGCCAAGCCGACGGCGATCGACAGCCAGACCTCCCACCAGGGCGGGGGCTGGCTCGAGGCCAGCCGCAGGAGCATCCCGAACGCGTTGATGGGGGGCACGTGGCTCACGACGACGGCGAGCATCGAGTCGGGGTTCCGCGACACCGCCGGCCAGACCAACCAGGGGACCATGAGGACCAGCATCAGGGGCATCTGGAGCGACTGCGCCTCGGTCATGTCGTTGACGGCCGCCCCCACCGCCAGCATCAGCGAGCCGAACATGAAGAACCCGATCAGGAAGAAGATCGCGAGGTAGAGGATCAGCCAGGGATCGAGCAGGCCGAACAGCGAGAACGACGACAGCAGCGCCAGTCCCAGGGCGATGTAGAGACCGATCATGACCAGGCTGACCGCGACCGCGCCGAGCAGCTTGCCGGCCATCAGCTCCATGGGGGATACCGCCGACAGGAGCACCTCGACGACACGGCTCGACTTCTCTTCCACCGTCGAGGTCAGCATGGTCTGGCCGCCGCTCATGATCCCCATGAACATCAGGATCATGAACGCCATGGGCAGGATCATGTTGAATCCCCCGACCGTCTGGCGTTCGGAATCCGGACCGACCGTCGTCGACCGGGGCCGCGGCACCCGGAGCAGGGCGTCGATCGCGGCCCGGTCCAGCGAGCGGGCCGAGACGCGCGCGTCGACGATCGCATCCCGGATGCTGTCGTTGATGAAGTCGAGGTCCCGGTCGTCCAGGCCGGGCGGCACGAACAGGTCGTAGGACCCGAGCTCCCGGGCGGGGCCGGCGGCGTCGACCGCGTGCTCGTGGATGACGATCAGTGCGGTGTGGCGCAGCCCGTCCGATTCTTCGTTGAGCCACGCCTTCGCCGCGTCGAGGTCGGCGTCGGCCGGGAGCGCGATCAGTCGGACGTTCGGCGCCGGCCCCAGGGCGTCGTCCATCGACTGCCCCATCGCCGCCTCGGCCATGCCGCGTACCGCCTCCGGGGCTTCGTCGAGGCCCCGGCGGAACTCGTTCATCCGCCGCTGGGCGACGGCCTCCGGATCGAGCGTGGCGTTCATTTCCGGAAGGACGGCGCCGGTCGGGTCGACGACGGCGTACTCGCCCTCGATCTGAAAGCGGCTGTCGTCGAACAGCCGCGGCCCCACCAGGAACATGACGCCGCCGATGGCCGGCGCGATGAGCAGCCCGATGATGAAGCCCTTGGTCAGCACCGTCGCGAGGAAGTCCCGCAGGGCGACGTGCAGGATGCGGGTCATGCGATCGCCTCCTCCGCTTCCGAATCCCGGAGGGCGGCGCGCAACCGGTCCGCGTCGCCGTCGGACGCGCCGCCGGCGACGATCCGGATGAAGATGTCCTCGAGGCGGGGGCGGGTGAGCTCGATGCGCGAGGCCGGCACCGTCTCCATGATCCGCCGCATCGCCGCGGCCGGGTCGGTCCCGTTCCGCAGCAGGATCTCCGCCCCGCGATCGGTGTCCTGGACGCGCTCGACCTCGGGGATCGCGCGTAGCGCGGCCGTGTCGGCGGCCGGGTCGAGCGGCTCCAATTGAATGGACCGCGGATCGTATCGGCTGCGGATGGTGGAGAGAGCGTCATCCAGCACCTTTCGGCCCTCGTGCACCATGATGATGTGCTCGCAGATCTCTTCCGCCTGCGGCATCACGTGGGTCGAGAACAGGATGGTGGCGCCCCGGCGATGCTCCTCGAGGATGAGGTCGCGCAGCATCCGCGTGCTGACCGGATCGAGGCCGCTGAACGGCTCGTCCAGGACCAGCAGGTCCGGCTTGTGAATCGTGGCCGCGACGAGCTGGACCTTCTGTGACATGCCCTTCGACAGCTCGTTGCACCGCTTGGACTCGACGCCGGGCAGACCGACGCGCTCGAGCGCGGCCGAGATCCGCCGGTCGAGGTCGGGGCCGTCGGCGCCCTTGAGCCGCGCCATGAACCGGAGGAACGCCCGGACCTTCATCCGCTTGTACAGGCCCCGCTCTTCCGGCAGGTAGCCGATGCGGTCCTTCGCCTCGAGCGCCGACGCATGCCTCAGGATGGAGACGGCGCCGGCATCCGGAAAGAGAATCGACATGATCATCCGGATGGCCGTCGTCTTTCCGGCGCCGTTGGGTCCGATGAATCCGTACAGCCCGCCCTGCGGCACCTCGAGGTCCAGATGGTCGACCGCGGTCAACGGCCCGAACGTCTTGGTGACGCCGGTCATGCGAATGGCGGCATCCATGGGGCGCAGTCCTCTCCGACGATCGTATCCGCCTTCGGTTCATGTCCACGCGACCGAATCAAGGCCTGTTCCTCGAAAAACAGTACAAGCCTCTCCCTTGTCTGCCTCCATGTTTCATCCTTCAGCGCCATGATGGCCAGGTGCCGAAAATTGTGAGATTTCACCGGAAGAGGTTCCAGTCGCCAGGTAGCTTCCAGTCGATGCCGTTGAATCCATCGACGAATTCCCCCGTAGCTCACTACTTCATCCGCCTCGTTGACAAAAACCAAGGTTGGCACGCGGCCGATCCGTTCTGCGCCTTCAGGCGACCTCGCAACGTCCATCAAGCTCGACATCGCCGCGTATTCTCGCACCGGCGTCGCTGGTCTCGCCCTGATTGCGTCCGGCGCCAGACTTGGTAAACCAATGCGACCAAGGCCCGCAAGACTCAATGGCGTGGCCAAATGCACCAGCATCCCCGCTGGAGTCAATACTACCGGGGGTGCGAACAGCGCCATTCCATGAATTTCGGCCGACTTTCTCTTTTGAAGAAACTGCAAGGTAGCCAAGGCTCCGGTTGAGTAGCTCAGATTGAAAACAGGCTTTCTGTACTCGCGCATCAGCCAATCGTAAGCCTTCTCGACCTGCCCGACCCAGCGATTCGCGATAGACTCGGCGGTATCGCGTTCTGTCCGGTCACTCTGGTACAGTGATAATCTCAAACAATGAAAACCTGCCTGCGCTATCCTTTCGATCAGTGGATCTATGACTGTTTTCTTGTTGTTCAGTCCCAGAACAACCATAACTGCGCCTGACACACCTTGTATTCCAATACTGCTCTCGAAGAGCGTTCCGCCCGCCTCGGTCGCTTCAATGCCAGCCATCACACACCTGCGGTCCCGGTTCCCGCCCACTGGCCTTCGACTTCCGTGGCCGGAAGGCTCAGGATCGCTGTTCCGGCGCCGCTGCGTCGGCGGGTCGTTTGGTGCACGCTTGCGCCGAGCCCGGTTTTCACTCCAGCGCCAGGGCCACCAGGCCGGCGTCGTTGGCGGCGCCGTAGGCGAGGACGACGAACTGCTCGCCGTTCTGCACGTAGGTCATCGGGGTGCCGGTCGGCGCCGCGTCGAGCTCGACCGCGTGCAGCGTCCCGCCCGTCGCCTTGTCGAAGGCGAGGAGGAACGGGGTCTCCGACAGCACGCCGGCGTCGAGGGGTCCGTCGGGGCCGCGGAAGCCGAGGTCGGGGCTGTCCCGGCGGCCGCGGAAGCCGAGAAACAGCAGCGTCTTCGTGAGGAGCGGCCCGGTATAGGAGCCGCCGCCGAGGGGCCCGGGGTCGGGCACGCCCATGTCGATCAGCTCCCGCCGCGGCCCGTCGCCAAGGGGCACCATCCAGGCCTGCGTCCCCGTGTTCAGGTCGAACGCGCTCAGCCGGACGTAGGGCGGCTTCCACAGGGGGAGACCGCGGGGGCCGCGCAGACCGCCGGAACCGGTTCTCCGATAGCGGAAGTCCGATGTCGCGGCATCCGGCGGAGCGAGCTGCACGACGCTCGGCTGCGTGCGCGAGGGCACGTAGAGCCAGCCCGTCTCCGGGTCGGCGGCCGCCCCGTGCCAGTTGGCCCCGCCGATGGCGCCGGGCATGAGTATCGTGCCCCGCTTGCCGTCGCCGGCCGCGGTGATCGGCTCGAAGAGCGGCCCCCAGGTGAACTCGTCCAGGAGCTCGATCGCCTCGGCCCGCAGCTCGGGCGTGAAGTCGATCAGGCCGTCGATGTCCACCCCCTGGCGGTCGAACGGCGGCGGCTTCGTCGGGTGCGGCTGCGTCGGTGACAACCGCTCGCCGGGCACGGCCGACGGCGGGACCGGCCGCTCCTCGATCGGCCACACCGGCTCGCCGGTGACGCGGTCGAAGACGTAGGTGTACGCCTGCTTGGTCACCACGGCCACGGCCTTGATCGGCCGCCCGTCGACCTCGATGTCCACTAGCACCGGGGCCGCCGTCGCGTCGTAGTCCCACACCCCGTGGTGGACGAGCTGGAAGTGCCACACCCGCTCGCCGGTCGCCGCGTCGAGACAGACGATGCTCTCCGCGAAGAGGTTGTCGCCGAGGCGGTGGCCGCCGTAGTAGTCGTTGGTCGGCGTGCCGATCGGCAGGTAGACGTAGCCGAGCTCGGGGTCGGCGGTCAGCATGCCCCAGGCGTTGGTCGCGCCCGAGTACTCCCACGAGCCGTCCTCCCACGTCTCGTTGCCGAGCTCGCCGGGCTGGGGGATGGTGTGGAACTCCCACAGCTCCTCGCCGGTCCGGACGTCGAAGCCGCGCACGTCGCCGGGCGCGTCGAGCCGGTACCGGGGGCCGTCGAAGATCACCGAGCCGACCACGAGGACGTCGCCGACGACGATCGGGACCGACATCAACTGATAGTCGCGCCGCGGTATCGGCCGGCGCAGCCCCTGGGTGGCGTCGACCGCCCCGTCGGCCCCGAAGTCGGCGATCGGCCGGCCGGTCCCCGCGTCGAGCGCCCAGAGATAGGCGTTGCCGGTGGGCAGGAAGACGCGGGCATCCCGTCCGTCCGACCAGTAGGCCACGCCCCGCGCGTTGTAGCCGGTGTTCGCGGGCCGCTCGCCCTCCCAGCTTCCGGGGTCGAACACCCAGAGAGTCTCGCCCGTCGCGGCGTCGATGGCCGCCGCCTGCGACAGCGACGTCTTGACGTAGAGGACGCCGCCGGCGAGCACCGGCGTCGACTTGAACGCCGCCGGCAGCCCCGGCAGCGTCGTGCGGTGCTCGGTGACGATGGGGTTGTCGGGCGACTCCCACTGCCAGGCCACGCGGAGCCGGTCGACGTTGTCGCGGTCGATCCGGTCGAGCGGCGAGTACTTCGTGCTGCCGTGGTCGCCCCCGTAGGCGGGCCACTGCCCGGCCGGCGCGCCCTGCTGCGCGGCGGCGGCGGAGGCCCCGAGCAGGGCGGCGGTCACGACGACGGCGGCGATGCGCTGCGGCATGGCGTCTCTCCCGTTCCCTCGGTCCGCACCGGGAAACCAGCGTCACGAGCCTGTCGCCATTGTATTCGGGCGGGACGCCGGCGCGAATCGGCACCGTCCCGGCCCGCCGGCCGGGATGACGCCGCGGGCCGCTCAGAGTGCGAACGTCAGCAGGTAGAACAGCCCCGTCCCCCCGAGGAGGACGATGCCCACCCAGGACAGGACCCGCATCGCCGGGCCCGGCCGGTGCTCGGCCGGCATCTCGGGGGAGCCGACCGCGCGCAGGTTCAGATAGCCGAGGACCGGGCTCGTCAGGAACGTGAGGGTGGTGGCGAAGTCGATCATCGTGGTGAGGTTGCCGATGAACAGGGCCAGGACCACCAGGGTGAGCAGCATCACGCCGGCGAGGCTCCACCAGTAGAGCGGACCGCACGGGGCCGGGGGCGCGGCGGGCCGCCCCGCGCGCAGGACCACGACGGTGCGCTCGATCGAGCGCGGTCCGCCGTCGAGGACCGTCAGCGCCGTCGACAGCATCGTGGTCACCACCGCGGCCAGGACCACCGGCCGGGTCCAGGCGCCGAGGGTCGCGCTGTACAGCTCGACGAGCTGCGTGGAGAATCGCGGGCCCTCCGGCGCGAACGTCTGGCCCGACCCGAACATCACCCCCGCCCCGAGGGTCAGGAACGCGAACGCGAGCACCGCCGTGCCCACGTAGCCGACGAGGAAGTCCTTCCGCGCGGCCTCCACGGTGCAGGGCCGGCCGGAGGCGTCGTTCTTGGCCAGGGTCCACAGCGAGCTCCAGACGGCGCTGTCGACCCCCGATGGCATCCACCCCGCCAGTGCGAGGAGAAAGACGAACGGGATCGTCGAGCCGGCGAGGCCGCCCGGCCACACCGCCAGCGTCGACAGGTCGGCGCGGGGAAGACTGACCGCCGCCGCCAGCAGCGTCGACAGCGCCAGCAGCAGCACGATGACCTTGATGGAGAGATCCAGGCCCCGGAACCGGCCCCACCAGAGCAGCGCGGCGACCGGCGCCAGCACCGCCGCCGCGAGCACCGGCAGCGACCAGTCCAGGCCGAAGCTGAAGCCCAGGAGATAGGCCGTGAACATCACCACCGCCGGCGGCACCGTGGCCGTCGTCGACACCGTGATGACCAGGTACAGCCACAGCGCCCAGCGGCCGATCCGGGAGTAGCCCTCGATCAGGCTCTCGCCGGTCGCGGCGGCGTAGCGCGGACCGTACTCGAAGAACGGGTACTTCAGGATCAGCGCGATCAGGATGACCCCGGCGAGGCCGAAGCCGGCCGACGCCCCGGCGCGGGTCGACTGCACGAGGTGTGAGACCCCGATCGCGGTGGCCGCCCAGAGCAGGCCGGGGCCGAAGGACGCCGGGAGTCGAAAGCGGGACGCGGCTCTCCCCGGCCCTCGTGTGTCGTGGGAGATGCCGCGGTGGGCCAAGGTCATCTTCGCGCTCCAGGCATTCGCGTCGACGCGGCCCCTGTCTGTCGGGCCAGGCGCGTCATGGGTTCTGCACCGGGTCAGAAGGGCGCCAGGACCCCCAGACCCGCGCGTTCGGCTCTCGCGACGACGGTCTCCGCGATTGCGATGTCCTGGGCGGCGTTGCCGACCGACTCGAAGAGCGTGAAGTCGCGGCCGTCGCGGCCCGGGGGCGCCGCCCCGTTCACGATCTCGCCGATCTCGGCGTCGACCGCGTCCCTGTCGATCAGTCCCGATTCGGCGGGGACGATGAGGTCTCCCGTCTCCGACCAGGCCGCCTCGCGCTGATCCACCACCACCCGGGCGCGCCGCACGAGGTCGGCGTCGACCTCCTGCATGTCGGGGCGATAGGAGCCGACGGCGTTCACGTGCGCGCCGGGCTCCAGGTCGCTCGTCTCGAACACCGGCGTCGTGCTGCTGGTCGCGGTCACGACCAGGCCCGCGCTGTCCAGCGCCGCCGCGGCGTCCCGAACCGCGCGGATGATCGGCGGCGAGCCGGGACCGCCTTCCGGGACCAGGGCGTCGGCCGCCTCCGACAGACGCCCCGCCAGCCGCTCGGCGCTCGCGCCCGACCGCGACACGATGCGCACCTCCCGCAGTCGTCGCGTCCGAGCGAGCAGCTCGACGTGCGACTGTCCCTGGGGGCCCGCGCCGAACACTGCGAGCACGTCCGCATCGTCTTGCGCCAGCAGCTCGGTGGCGAGCGCGCTCGCGGCGGCGGTGCGCACCGCGGTCAGCGACGTTCCGTCCAGCAGCGCGCGGGCGCGGCCCGTCTCCGCGTCGAGCAGGAGGATCGCGCCCTGCACCGCCGGCGCGCCGCGCGACGGATTGTCGGGAAAGACGGAAACGATCTTGGCCCCGAGGGCGGGCCGCGCGCCGAGGACGGCCGGCATGACCAGCATGAGCCCGCGCGCGCACTCCAGGTGGCCGCGCACCGGGACGGTGGCGGTTCCGCCCGACAGCTCGCCGAACGCGGCGCGCATGGCGTCCACCGCGGCGCGCGCGGTCAGCGCGCGGCAGACGTCGGATGCGGAGAGGATGCGAATCTCCAAGGCGACGGTCCCGGCGGCGTTGGTCGGGGCTGCATGCAATCGACCCCCGGTCATCGTGCGGCCGCTCCGGTAGCGCTCACAGTGTAGCGCAGCCCCCGCGGGTGAACCGGCCGCATTCCTCTTTTGGACACCTTCGGAAACGACCACACGGTGGCATGTGGATCGCCGCCGCCGGACACGTACGGCCACGGGAGGATGACGGGCGTGCCCCCGGCGAGAGCGGTCCATGCCCATCGAGCGTGAGTCGACTGCGCCGGTTCACGCCGCGCGCTCCTCGTGGGGTGCCGGGGTGGACGAGAGCAGGCATCTGGTCCATCATGGGCCCATGAGCCCGTGGCGACAGGGCCCGCTGCATTCGACCGATGATGCACCCTGCCTGCCCTGCCACGCGCGCCTGTCCGACGAAGTATGCACCAGGAGGAACGGAAGATGAGTCATCGCAATCAGGCGGCGGCGTTTGCAGTGGCCGCGGGCGTGGCGCTGATGCCCGTGTTGGCGGCGGCCCAGCCGGCGGACGCGACCGCCTCCCGAACGCCGTGGGGGCATCCCGACATCCAGGGGGTCTGGGACTACCGCACCCTCACGCCCCTCGAGCGGCCCGAAGAGCTGGGAGACAAGGCGTTCCTGACCGAGGAGGAAGCCGCGAGCCTCGAGCAGGAGACCGTCGCCCGCAACGAGCTCCTGCTGAACCGGGCTCCTCAGACGACGTCGGCCAGCGATCAGGTCGACCGGCGGGAGGACGGAACGCCCGGCTTCTACAACAACTTCTGGCTCGACCGGGGGACCACCGCGATCGCGACGCGGCGTACGTCGCTGGTCGTGGACCCGCCCGACGGGCGGCTGCCGGCCCTGACGGAGCCGGCGCGCCGCCGCGCGGAGTCGGCCGAGGCGGAGCGCATCGTCGCCGTGCGCCGGGGCGGGCTGCCCGCCGCCACCTACGAGGACCTCGACGCGGGAGACCGGTGCATCCAGCACGCGAAGGCCGGCCCGCCCATCAGCACCGGCGGGTACAACAACAACATCCAGGTGTTCCAGACGCCCGACCACGTCGTGATCCTGGCCGAGCAGAACCACGACGCGCGCATCGTCCCGCTGGACGGGCGGCCCCACGTGTCCCCGCGCATAGGGCAGTGGATGGGCGACTCGCGCGGCTACTGGGACGGCGATACGCTCGTCGTCGAGACGGTCCACTTCAACGGGAAGCACGACCAGATCGCGCGTCCGCTCCTGAGCTCCGGCGAGAACCTGTCGCTGGTCGAGCGGTTCTCGCTGATGGATTCCGGGACCCTGATGTACGAGTACACGGTCACCGACCCCTCCATCTGGACGAGCGCCTGGACCGTCCAGCACCCGATGAAGCGGAACCCGGACCTGCTGTACGAGTTCGCCTGCCACGAAGGCAACTACGGGATGGAGGGCATCCTCGCGGGCTCCCGCGTGCAGGAAGCGGCGGCCGCGGCGGCGCGGTAGCAGGGACCAGTTCGTCGCGTGGGCTGGGCCGCAGGCATGATTGCCTCGGAGCGCGGATCTGTGGTCGGGCCAAGCAGAGCGCCTCTCTATGTCCTGTCGTGCGTACGGGCATGGGGACGAGTCGTGCTGCCGCTCGTGTGCGCTTTCGTGTGGGCCTGCGGGGCGGCGGCGCAACCGACGTCCAGGTGTCAGGGAATCGACTATCTCGAGCCACCGGCCGGTTTCGCCGAGATCGCGATCGACCAACTGGAGGGTCAGGCCGCCTTTGTACCGCCCGGCAGCCCGCACGAGTCGGGATGGGTGAGCGGAGCCTGCATTCCGCTCTTCCGTCGAGGCACGGAGACGCCGGCAGCGGTCGGAACGGCGGATGAGGGCGGTCGGTTCGCATTCCCCCCACCACGGCCGGGGCCGTACATCCTCGTCGCGGCCCTCGAGTCGTTCCACGACCTGGCGGTGTCCCTTCAAGTCTCCGACATCCCCCGGTATGCGGATGCAGAGCGCGGTCTTCAGCTGCGTATGCGCATGGAGGAGGACGACCGCGGCAGCTCTGCATCGGTGATTCGCCATCTCGCCCTGCGCCGGGAGCTCCTGGAGATGGAGCGGGTCGATCAGGCGGTGCGGAACGAGCTGATACAGGCCGGTGCCGCCACGCCGAATCTCGAGCTTCAGTCACGGATGTCCGCGATCGACGCCCGGAACACGGCTCGACTGCAGGCCATCGTGGCGGAGCACGGGTGGCCCGGCGCGGATCTCGTCGGAACGGATGGAGCCGGAGGCGCGTTCTTGATCCTGCAGCATGCTGCCCAGGATGTGCAGAAGGCGTTGTTCCCGCACGTCGAGGCCGGGTACCGCGCGGGGAGTGTGCCGGGAGGTCGCTACGCGTTGCTGCTCGATCGCATTCTCGTGGGCGATGGCCGGCCGCAGGTGTATGGAACGCAGGCCGGGCCTTTCGACGAGTGGATCGACGGCGAACCGGCGTTTGCGCCCATCGAGGACGCGGCGAACGTCGACGCGCGGAGGGCCGAGGTCGGATTGATGCCGCTCGCGGAGTATCGCGAGATACTGAAGCGTCTCTATTTTCCGGAGCGGTGAACGGATCAGAGGGTTCGCAGGAACGGCGTGCTGCATCCGACAGCCGCCGGTGCGTTGACGACCGTGTCGGGCTGCGTCGGGCGCAGCGCCAACTCGATGTACCGGCGCCGCGGTTGGGGTGCGGAATGCCGACGCGGCTATCGAATCTGTCTGATGCGCTCCGATGATCTCCACGCCGTGTCGGCTGTGAGCACCGGTGCGTCGAGGCGCTCTGAAAGAGCGAGGCAGAGACCGTCGGCCAGTGACAGGCTCTCTCCGCGCCGCCAGCGGCGGGCCGCCCATTCGGCGTCTTCGACGACGACGGGCTCGACCCGGATGCCGTAGCTGCCCAGCAGCGTCCGCGCCAACCCCCAGTCACGCTCCGATGCGAGCACCTTCTGGGCGATTTCCGACCAGTTGGCCGCACCGCAGACCGCACCGTCCGCGAGCGCGTCCGCCACGACCTCGGCACCTTCTTCGTCCTGCAGAAACGCGAGAACCGCCGGGGCATCCAAGACGGTCAGGGGCACCCGCTGTCCTCTCGCGCCGCGTATCTCCGCCGCTCCGCCAGAAGCTCTTCAACGAGGTTCAGGCCCGCGAGATCCTCCGCGACACGTGTACGGAGCTGCTCGCGGGTCATGAAGACCATGCCTTCCGGCGTGGTCAGCAGTACCAACGTCGTGCCTTCACGCAGCCCCTCGCGCTTGCGTACGTCCGCGGGCACGACGATCCGGCCGCGCTCGCCCATCACTACGAAGTGTGTCCCATGCACCCGTGCATGATCCCACAAAACCAGGACCGTGCCGCGGGAGGGAACACGCCGACTGAAATCCGGAGCGTGTTCACCCCGGTGCACCCGCGTACGGCGGTGCCGCGAGCATGCGGAACGGCTGCGCCCGCTGTCTCCACAGGGTGCTCGGCCCGGTTCACGGGTCGAACTCAGCCCTGCGTCGCGCCAGGTCGGTCAGAATCTCGGGTGCGTCCTTGAGGGCAGCCAACGGCCCGAGCTGCCCGTCGATGTAGCGCCAGTCCAGGACCCCCGCCTGCCGGACGATGATCCCCTCGATGTCCACCCAGTCCCGGCCGCGTGCGGCGAACGCCTTCAGGACGATCAGGTCCTCGGCCGAGCATGTGAGCAGGGGAATGTGACCCGGAAACGGGAAGCGGCTCGCCCGCGCGATCACCGATTCTTCGAACGGCAGTCCGCCGAGCGCGATGTCGATGCCGACGCCGGACCCGGAGCGCAGCAGCAACACCCGGTTGATTTTCGCGAAACCGGCCGCATCGTCGACCCGGCCCTCGTACCGGCCGAGCAGAGCCTGGATGAACGCATCCTCGCCGCCGAAACCGGTCAGGAGCGTCAGGTCGACGTCGATGGTCTCTCGCGGCTCGCCCCAGCGTTGCAGGGCCAGCCCGCCGATGAAGCAGAAGCGCCAGCGCCGGCTCTCGCAGAAGCCCTGGACGTCGGCCGCCACCCGGATCAGCTCATTCACGGCGGGAGGCCATCTTCATGAACCACCGCTGTTGCTCGACGAGGCCGGAAGTCGGCCGGGGCGCGCGCGGGGGGACCGTGTAGTCCGCCTCGCCGCACAGGAGGGCGACAGCCCGCTGCGGGTCGAGCCGTCGCAGCTCCTCGCGCCGCACCCGTTCCAGCCGCGGCCCGGCCTGCTGCCAGACCTTCACCCAGCGCCGCGCCAGGGCGATCTGATCAGGACTCCAGTCTGCGAGTCTGTCTTCGGCCACCAGGCAAGTATAGAGTTAGGGTTGGACCGACACTAACCTGGATTATTCGTGAAGATGGTGATTCTGGGGGAGACACAGGAGCCTCCGTGTGGTACAAACGTTGTGTCCACAAGCGTTTAGCCACAACGGAGACCCCTGCGTGACACCTGACAAGATATCACAGACTGTCCTGTTCCCGGATCTCTTCGACAAGCCCCTCGTCGCGACGTTCAACCGCGAGCAGGCGAGTTCCGACGGCGGCGGCGTCCTGCTCAAGGCGGCCGAGCGCGTGTACGGCCTCGTCAAGGCGTTCGCCGGGTGTCTCGCCGACAAGCGCGCGCCGGAGAAGGTTCGGCACACGCTCGCGGAGCTGGTCGGACAGCGGATCTTCGGCATCGCGTGCGGTCATCCCGACGGCAACGACGCCGACCACTTGGCGGAGGATCCCATCCACAAGCTGCTGCTCGGGCGGGACCCTGTGGCTGGCGCGCCCTTGGCGTCGCAACCGACGATCTCGCGATTCGAGAACGCCCCGGGCCGCGGCGCGCTCTACCGAATGGCACGGGAGTTGGCGGCGAGCGTCATCGAGCGACATCGGCGCCGCCTGCATCGGCGGGTGTGGCGGATCACCATTGATCTGGACCCGACCGACGACCGGACGCATGGCGCGCAACAGCTCACGTTCTTCAACGGGCACTACGACAGTTGGTGCTATCTGCCGCTGCTCGCGTTCCTGACTTTCAACGACGAGAAGGAGCAGTATCTGTGCGCGGCGGTGCTGCGGCCGGGCAAGGCGGTGGCGGCCGACGGGACCCTGAGCTTGCTGTGTCGGCTGCTGCCGATGCTGCGGGCGGCGTTTCCGTCGACTCGGTTTCTCGTCCGGCTCGACGGGGGCTTTGCGACCCCGGAGATCCTCGATTTCCTGGATGCCGAACCGGGGCTCGACTACGTGGTCGCGATGGGCAAGAACGCGGTGTTGCAGCGGCATGCCGAATCCGCGATGGCCGTGGCCCGCGCGCAGAGCGAGGCCAGTGGCCGAACCGAGCACGTCTATACCGACACCCGCTACGCGGCCGGCACGTGGGGCCACCAACGCCGGGTCGTGATCAAGGCGGAAGTGGTCCGGCTCAAGGGTCGCGAGCCGCGGGACAATCCGCGCTTCGTCGTGACGAATCTCTTGCGGAACTCGCGCTTCGTCTACGAGTGGGTCTACTGCGCCCGCGGGGACATCGAGAACCGGATCAAGGAGTTGCTGGACGGCCTGCAGATCGACCGCACGAGCTGCTGCAAGTTCCTGGCGAACCAGTTGCGCGTGTTGCTGACCGCGGCGGCCTACGTACTCATGCAGGAGCTGCGGCTGCGGGCGGCGCGGACCGGCTGTGCCCGCACCCAAGTGACGTGGCTGCGCGACCGGCTGCTGAAGCTGGGGGTGCATGTCGTCGGCTCCGCGCGCCGCATCGTCCTGCATCTACCACGGGCGACGCCCCATCTCCACGCCTGGCGGCGCATCGCGCTCGCGCTCGGCGCCCGCGCGGGTCAGTAGTCAGCGCCCCGCGGGGCTCGGCGCACGTCTCGGTCCCGGGCGGCACCGCCGTCCCGGCAGAACTCTCCCCCAACCTGGCCTCCGCGACTGCCCGGCGCCGGGAAGGGCCACTCTACGCCCCCTGCCGCGCCCGCTGCCACGTCCGAGAGGCTCCGCTCGCGGTCAACAAGCCCCGTCGGTGCCTGATTCTCGACCCTCATGAATAATGCAGGCTAAGGACAGTGATGGATATAAAGTTGTCAACTGCACCCGGGCGCAGCCCGTTTTCCACCGTTTCGGGGCGCTTGGCACGTGGCAAGGTAATTTCCGTCACTGTCCTAACTCCGTTCCCCGAGCGCGAACGCCTGCCGGAGCACCCAGCCGTCGTCGTCGCCCTCCATCAGCCAAGCCTCGGTCGCTTCGGCCTTGACCGGTAAGAACGGCGCGATGGCCGCGTCGAGCCTCCGCGGCGCGGGTCCCGCCGAAGACGCCTGCCTGCATGAAGTTCCACGCGAAGTGGATCCCTATCGGGAGCCAGAGCCGCCGAGTGAGAATGTAGGCCGCCCCCAGCAGCAGACCGGCCTCCAGGGAGATGGCGAGGGCCGTGTAGAGCGTCGCGTTCGGCGTGCCCGGGTGCACGACGCAGGTCGACGCGGTGATCGTCGGGTTGCTGTTCATGGCGGGGCCGTGGCACCCGGGACCTTGCCGCTGTACCTGACCCGCTCGACTGACCAGCGGGTGGCCCGAGCCGAAGCGGGCGGCCGTGGGCGTTCCTGGTCGGCTGCGTTCACCCGTCCGCGAGATCGGACGGCCCGACACGCGCGCCTTGGTGTAGGATGAAGGGGCCATGCCGTGGACCGACATTTTGTCGCCGGCCATCGTGATCGCCGTGGTGGTCATGCTCTGGCGCGACACGAATAGTCGGATCGCCGCCCTTGGCGCTACCGTCTCCGCTCTCGCCGCCACTGTCGCCGACGTAGATCGGCGGCTGGCCACGCTCGAGGGGCGGATCACCGGCTGGCAGGATCAGCGCCACGGCACCGCCGAGTAACGGGTTGATTGCGGGAGGGGGGTAGCGGGCCACTCTGCTCAGAGGTACCGCGCCACGGCCCCGCGTTCGGCGGTCACCCCGGCCGAATAGTGCGCGATCATCCGGCTCGCCTTCCAGTTCCCGGCCAGCATCACGTCGGTGGTCGACGCCCCCGGCTCGTGAGCTCCGACGCCAGCCCGCCGCGGCCCGAGTGGGCGGTCACGTGCTCAACGCCGGCGGCGCGGGCCGCCGCCTGGAACTGCAGCCCCACCATCTTCGGCGAGAGCGCCACGACGCGATCGGGCGGTTCAGGCAACTGCGCCTTGGGCATGGTCGGAGTCCTCCTAGCTTCCTAGCTAGCGGAGGAATCGGCCGATCAACTCTCGCTCAATACCCCGTAAACGGCAAATCCTCATTTTCTTGTCGTGCGCCCGCTCGCCGGCTCCGTCTGGCCGCCGAAATCTCGTTGGGCTAGAATCCGAACCCACTGGAACGCGCTCGGGCCGGAGCCCAGAGCGCGTCGAGCGACGGACGATACAACCCCCTGGGAAAACCCATGAGTGTCATAACAAAGGCAATCGCGACCGCCAAAGTGAGATCGAGCGTCTGCAGGCGGAGATCAAGGCGTTGAACGACTGCCCGAGCCTCCATCGTCCGCTCCGACTGCTACCGGTTGGAGCGACAGTTGCCGGGCGGGATTCGCACCCGCTGAGGAATGGCGGGCCTTTCACGGCGCACCACCACAGGCTGCTATAGGGCGAGGCGCGGGCGCTCGCCCTATAGCGCGGCCGGCGCCGATGCGTTAATCGCGCCCGAGAGGTCCTCGACCGCCGCCGCGGGTCGCCGTGTCGCAGCGCAGATCCCGCCGGGGGCAGCTCACTCCGCCGGCTCGATGCGCAGGAGCGCGCCGTCGTCGACGTCGTCCGTCAGCAGGTAGAGGAACCCGTCGGGTCCTTGGCGCACCTCCCGGATGCGCTGCCGCAGCTCCGCCAGCATCGATTCGCGCCGGATCTCTTCCAGCAGGTCGTTGAGCACGATGCGCTGCAGGTTTCCGGTGCCCGGTATGCCTCCCTCCTGCATGGCGCCGACGAAGACGTTGCCCTTCCACGCGGGGAACAGGTCGCCGGTGTAGACGGCGAGGCCGGCGGCCGCGATGGCGGGCAGCCACACCACGACCGGCGACTCGTATCCGTCGCGCGTCGGGTGCGGGGAGACCCGGGCGCCGGGATAGAGGCGCCCGAAGCTCATCAGCGGCCAGCCGTAGTTGCGCCCCGGCAGCAGCACGTTGAGCTCGTCGCCGCCGTTGGGACCGTTCTCGTGCTGCCAGATGTCCCCGGTCTCGGGGTGCAGCATGAGGCCCAGGGAGTTGCGGTGTCCGATGGTGTAGATCTCCGGCCGATGGCCCGGCTCGTCCACGAACGGGTTGTCGGCGGGCACCGAGCCGTCGTCGTTGAGGCGCAGGACCTTGCCGCGCAGGCTCGCGGGGTCTTGCGGGGCGTCGAGGAGATCGCCGTCCAGGGACCGGATGCGGCCGCCGGTGGACATGTAGACCTTGTCGTCGCGGCCGAAGGCGACGCGTCCGTTGAGCCCCGAGTTGGTGTAGAAGGGCTCGGTGACCACCAGGTCTTCCAGGTCGTGGAGCGCGCCTCCCTCCAGCCGTCCCCGCGCGAGGGCCGGCGAGCCGCGGCCGTCGTCGTGCCCCTTGGTGTAGGTGAGATAGACGAGGCCGTTGTCCGCGAAGTCGGGATGCACGGCCACGTCCATCAGCCCGCCGTTGCCGTCGGTCCGCACCTCGGGCACGCCGGTGATCGGGTTCGGGTCGAGCGTGTCGTCGCGCACCACGCGGAGGCGGCCGTCCCGCTCGGTGATGAGCATGCCGCCGTCGGGCATGAACGCGATGGCCCAGGGATGCGACAGTCCTCTGACTACCGCGGTGACGCGGACCTTGTGCTGCTCGGCGGTGTCGATGACCCAGGGGCCCTCGCCGAGCGGCTGCACCGGCACGCCGATGGGCTCTTCCTCTTGTGCGTAACCCATGGTGACGAGGCAGAGCAGCAGAGGCGCCGCCAAGAGAACGGAACGTCTGACCTTCATGCCAACCTCCCGCAAAAGCCGATTCCGGCTCGATGAATGACTGTTGCCGATGCGGCGCCGCCTAGTCGAGGGGCAGGAGCGGCTCAACCCCCTCCGGCCGGTGCTGGTCGAAGGCGGCGAGCACGGCGGCGTCCGCCGCGTGCGCCCCCATCAGGCCGACGATGTCCACGAGATCCTGCACGCCGAACGCCTGTTCCACGCGCGCGTAGGTCTCTGCGCCGACGTTGTGGTCGCCGAAAAGCTCGCGGCCGAACGTGATGAGGGCGGCGTCCTTCTCGTCGACGCCGGTCAGCGGCCGGCGGTGGCGGACGATGTCGATCAGCTCGGGCTCGACGCCGGCTTCCAGCGACTTGGGCTCGTTCATCGTCCAGTCGTACTGCGAGTCGTGCGTTCGGGCCGTCACGAGTATCGCGAGCTGCATGGTCCGGCGCCCCACCCGGGCCTCCAGCGTCGCCTGTCCCGCCCCGTAGCTCCGGATGACCCCCGGACCGATCCCCGAGGGCGAGAGCATGCGCCCGTAGAGCTCGGCCACCGAGGTGCGGCTCGCGGGGCTCAGCAGCGGCAGGCGGCTGCGCGAGTCGGGGTGGATGTCGTCGGGATGCGTGAAGGGAAGCGGCAGCGACTGGCGCCAGCCCGCCGGCATCCGCTGGTTGAACGTGGTGAGGGTCGCGGCGGTGCTCGCGTAGCGGCCCATGACGTCGATGACGTCGACGAGATTCGTCTTGCCCAGCAGGGCCAGCGCCCGCGCGTAGGTGTCGGCGCTCAGGCTTCGCGTGCCGAACAGCTCGCGGCCCACCTCGATGATGACCGCCTCGCGGTCGCTCAGCCCCGTCAGCGGCTTCCGGTGCCGCACGATGTCGATGATGCCGTCGTCGAGCCCGACCGCGAGCGCTTCCAGCTCGTGCAGCGCCCATTCGAACGGCTGGTCGTACTCGCGGGCCGTCGTCAGCACCGTCAGCTCGGTCAGCTGGCGGCCCATCGGCGCCTCGAACCGCAGGCTCGCGCCCGACCCGTGCAGCCGCAGCGCCGCCGCGCCGGTGGGGGCGCCGGCCGGGCTCGCGACCGCCGCGTCATAGGCCTCGCGGCGCGCCGGATCGAGCTCTTCCCGCTCGATGGGCGGGAGACGGCTGCGCGACTCCGGGTTCACGTCGTCCGGAAGCTGGCCGGCCTGCGCGGCCGGCGCCCCGGCCGGGAGGAACGCGGCCCACGCGAGCACCACCGCCGCCTTTGTCCATCGCCTCATGCCCCGCCTCCTTGTCTCTCGAACCGTGTCGTGCCTCATTCTAGCCCGGTAATCGTCAGCCTGACGGCTCTGCTTGCCGCCCGGCCCAACTTCCCCGGGCGTCGCGCCGTCCGGGACGCGGACGCCTGGTTCGGGAACGCCCGCGTTCGACCCGGTTCAGGGTGCCACGACCGCGATCCCTTCGATCTCCAGCAGCGCGCCGTTGGCGAAGAGCGACTGGATACCGAGCAGCGTCGCGGCCGGGACCGTCTCGTCGGGGAAGCCGTGCGCCTTGCGGGCCGCGTCGAGCGCCGCGAAGTCGCCCCGGGTGTACTCCGGCATGTAGATGACGATCTTCAGCAGGTCCTCCGGCGTAGCCCCGGCCGCCTCGAGACGCCGCCTGAGGCTGGCGTACACCTGGTCGGCCTGGCTCGCGAGGGGGTCGCCGGGCTGACCCACCTGGCCGGAGACCTGGACCACGGTGGGTCCGCCCGAGCCGCGCGCCGCCACCACCTGCGTGAAGCCGGTGGCCGGATCGATGAACGCCCGCTCGACGGGTCCGCCGTCCGCGCCGACGACGGCGATGCCGTCGATCTCTATGCGGAACTGCTCGGCCACGAGGGCCGGAATCCCCAAAAGCGTGCTCGCCGGCATGTCATCGAGGGACAGCGCCTGCTCGCGGCCGGTGCGGTACGAGGCCAGATCCGTCTCCGGATCGAAGTCGACGATATAGGTGGTGGCCTTGACCAGATCCGCGAGGGACGCCCCCGCCGCCTCGAGCTGCTGGCCGACCCGCTCCCACACCGCCGCGGTCTGATCCGCAAGGCCGTCGCCGCCGCCGACCTGTCCCGCCACGTAGACCGTCTTCACGCCGTGCGCGGTCACCGCCACCGCGCCGTTGAAGCCGTTCGACGGGTTGAAGCGCTCGATCTCGAGGTCGGCTCCCGGCTCGGCCACGACCGCGATCGCCTCGATCTCCACGCGCAGCGTCTCGGCGAACAGCTCCCGGACGCCGATCATCGTGCTCGCTGGCCAGTGGCCCTCGGGGAAGGTCGCCAGCCGCACCTCGGCGACCACCGGGTACTGCGCCGGCTCGAAGTCCTTCACGAAGATGCGGACCTTCACGACGTCCTCGGGCGTGGCCCCCGCCTGCTCGAGCCGCCGCACGACCCCCGCGAACGCCGACTCGACGTGCTCGCGCAGCGTGTCGCCCTGGCCGACCTGGCCGGACAGGAAGATGGTCTTGACGCCGTCGTGGGTGGTGGTGACGACCTGCGTGAAGCCGCCGGCGGGATCGATGTAGTCGACCTGCGCCGCCGCGATGCTCGGCATCAGGCACACGAGCAGGGCGGCGACGAGGGGAAGTCCGTTTCTGTACGCCATTGTCCGTTCTCCATCCGGCCGCAGGTTCATTCCACACGCCGGGTCCGAAGGGATGATACCCCGCCGCGGGAGCGACGATTTCGTGGTGCGTTCGGAGATCCCGGCAGTGTGAGGGGTGTTCGTGCGCGCAGGAACGCGGGAATCGCTCCTGAAAATGCGCGTTCCGCGATTGCAGCGCCGCGTCCTCGGGTCTTGCGGCGGCCCTTGCGACCTTGACACCTGCACTGACGATCTATACAAATGGTATACGCGGGTCTGGAGACGGCGCCCTGTCGGCCCGGGGCGTGAGGATGGTTCCATGGGGCAAGTCAATTTTCGGATGAAGGACGAACGCCTTTCGCTCATCGATCGCGCCGCGGCGATTCGAGGGGTCACCCGCACCGAGTTCGTGCTCCGGTCGAGCGAGGCGGCGGCGATTGAGACGCTGGTCGAGCGCCCGATCATCGCGCTCGACGACGAGGCGTACGATGCGTTCGTTGCCGCGCTCGATGCACCGGTGGCGCCGAACGAGGGTCTGAAGAGGCAGTTGGCGCGGCGGCCTGTGTGGGAGCGATGACCGCGCCCGAGCCGATCAGCGAACGACATGACGTCTCGCGGTTCGAGTCGGGAGCAGAGAGCCTCGATGCCTGGTTGCAGCGCAAGGCTCGACTGAACGAGGCCAAGGGCGGCGCACGGACCTACGTCGTTTGCGACGGCGACCGGGTGATCGGGTTCTACAGCCTCGCCGCCAGCTCCGTGGAACGGCGACGGGTCTCGTCCCGCGTCGGGCGGAGCATGCCCGAACCGATTCCCGTGATCCTGCTCGGGCAACTGGCGGTCGACACCGGCTATCGTGGAAGGGGCCTGGGCGCCGACCTCCTGGTCGATGCGGCCAGGAGAGCTCTCGCGGCTGCCGACGTCATCGGTGCGCGCGCGCTCGTCGTCCAGGCACTCGACGATGAAGCCAGCGGGTTCTACGAGCGATTCGGCTTCCGGCCGTTCTCGGATCGAGAGCCTTTCATGTTGATTCTCCGAGTCTCCGAGTTGAGAGCGGCGCTGTAGACCGAAGGCCATGATGGAGTACAAGGGCTACGTGGCCGAGTTGGAGCTCGACGATTCCGCAGGGCTGCTTGAACGGACGGATCGCGAACGCCGAGTCGCGCGAGGCTCTGCGGCAGGCAGCCCGGAAAGAGGATCCCGGTACAACTGCCGCGCGAAACAACCTGGATCGAGCTCTTGTTTCAGAATCCGGCCGAGGTGACGTTGAGGGAGATGCTCGGCGCGGCGCTGTCCGTCGTGGGCCTCCTGGCGGTCGGGTGGCTTGTGCTCGTGGCGCTGCTCGCGTCTCAGGAGCGCCGCCTCATCTTCTTTCCGACCCGGACCCTGGCCGGCTCGCCGGCCGAACTCGGGCTCCGCGCCGAGGAGCTGTCGATCACGGCGGCGGACGGCGTGACGCTCCACGGCTGGTGGATCGAGGGGCCGGGCGAACGGGTGGTGATCTGGTACCACGGCAACGCCGGGAACGTGGGCGACCGGCTGCACAACGCGCGGTGGTTCGTGGACCGGCTCGGCGTCGACGTCGTGCTCGTCGACTACCGCGGCTACGGGCGGAGCCGGGGGACGCCGGACGAGGCCGGCGTCTATCTCGACGGCCTGGCCGTCTACGACGCGGTGGCAGCCCGGTCGGTGCCGGCGGACGACGTCGTCCTGTTCGGCCGGTCGCTCGGCGGCGCGGTCGCCATCGAGACGGCCCTGCGGCGTCCCGTGGGCGCCCTGGTCCTCGAATCGGTCTTCCGCTCGGCGCCCGCGCTGGCGCGCGAGCACTACTGGTTCGTCCCGAGCGCGGTGGTCCGGACGCGGATGGACAACGAGTCGAAGATCGGGCGGGTCGAGGTCCCGACGCTGGTGCTGCACGGCGATCGGGACGCCATCGTCCCCCTCGCCCACGGCCGGCGCCTGTTCGAGCTGGCCGCCCACCCCGCGGGCTTCCACGTCATCGAGGGAGCCGGGCACAACGACACCTGGCTCGTCGGGGGCAAGCCGTACGCCGACGCGTGGAATGCCTTCCTGACAGACTCCGCCGGCTCGTCCGGGTGACGGATCCGCGAGGCCGGCGGCCGTGGTGCCACCTCGAGCGTCCTTCACAATCCAGCGAGAGCTCGATTCTGAAGGTCAGGGTTCAGGACCGAGGGGGGGACCGGACCCGGCCAGCGCGAGTCGCCGGCCATCCCCCGGCAGCCAGTCAGCGGACTGGCTCATTCCTGGATGACCGACGGTCGCTGGCCAATCGGCGAGCCGGCGGCTCGGGACTAGTCGGGCCGGGATGTGGAGCCGGCCGGGTAGACGGACGGGGTCGCGATCGCGGTGCCGTCCCGGCCCGACCCGTCGAGTGCGCCGGGCTGCAGCAGCCCCTCCTCGGCGTCGCGGTTGTTGTCGGTGCAGGCGTACTCCATGAGCTCCCAGTCCGGGGGGGCGAGGGGGATGACCCAGCCCGTCGTCCACGGCTCCTTGTAGAACTTGGGGTCGTCGGTCGTCGCCTCGTACCACAGCTCGTTGGCGCTGATGCGGCGCCAGCGCTCGATGAGGTGCAACTCGTCGCTGTGCCGGTTGCCGTGCGAGTCGAGCCACGTGCTGCCCGACAGGTTGACGGTGTCGATGACCAGGGTGTCTCCCTCCCAACGGCCGACGGAATCGCCCATCAGGGTGGTGGGCCACGTCGGCCGATGCTCCCGTCCGTCGGTCCAGACGACCCGGAAGTTGTGCATGTACTCGTAGAGGAACAGCACGCGGTCCGGGAGCTGGATGATCTCCATCGGATAGGGCGAGCTGTTCATGCGCGGCATACCCGGGAAGACGCAGTAACTCGTCGGGTCGACCAGGGTCGCCACCTCGTTGAACGCCTTCAACCCCGCCTCGGTGAAGGGGAGCGGCTCTATGGGAGCGGAGGTATTGGGGTGGGTCCCCTTGTTCCAGAAGCCGGAGAGGTCGGCGCGGCCGTCCGGCGTGCGCGGAACCGGGGTGCCGTCCCCGGGAGGCTGCGCCGTCAGCACCGGCGTGCTCTGCCCGGCCGCGGTCCCCGAGGAAAAGCCGAGCGCTCCCGCCGCGAGCGCCGTGAAGAGGATGAACGAACCGGCTCTGGTGCTCATGTGGACGATCTCCCTCCGCTTTCGTCTGCCACGCGCGGTGCGTATGGCTCATCGGGTGACGTTACTGTCGGCCCCGTTTCCCGGCCGGAAACTCGCGCCGCAAGCAACGGCGCCGCCCCTGCAGGAGGTGCAGATTCCTGGCAGGGTCGGTCGAGGCGGCGGTGCCGCAAGCCGCAACGGAGCCGCCGGCGACCGCCAAGTCGCGCCGCGACCGCCAAGTCGCGCAGACAGGAGTTTCGCGTCAGCGAAACTCTCAACGCGACCGCCAGGTCGCGCCGCGACCGCCAGGTCGCGCAGTCGCACTAGCGCTGTTGGGGCGGCCCGGCGGCCGGTCCGCCGTCGTTGGCCGCCGCGTACACCGTTCGCCCGCCGAACACCCACGTCCGTCCGTTGCAGACCGGGCTGCCGTTGCGGGCCTGGAAGCCGTAGATCGTGATCGGCCTGCCGACCTCGACCGAGTCCTTCGTCCAGCCCCGGCGCGTGAGGTTGTTCGGGTTGTCGCCCTCGCACTCCCAGGCCGCAGGCTGCCCTTCGGGTCCGGCCACGTCCAGATAGACCCAGATGTGGGGGTTCTGCCACTCCACCTTGGTGACCGTGCCCTCCAGGGTCACCGGCCGGTTGGCGTCGAACTGCGCGGCGAAGGAATGATGCCCCGGCGCCGGCGGGGCCGCCGCGAGCATCGTGGCGGTGACGGCGGCGACGACCAGTAGCGAGCGCATGAGAACCTCCTTCACTGCTTCACGGCGGCGACGACGGCGGCCGAGAGCTGCGCCGTCGTGCCGTCCGGGGTCCAGATGTTCGACGGAATCTGCCGGCCGGTGCGCGCCCACACGAGATCCAGGCTCGGGACGACGACCGCGATCTGGCCGCTGTTGCCCCAGGCGGCGATGGCGTCGGGCGGGGTTCCCGGCAGCAGCCGGCGGTGCACGAAGTCCGATTCGCGGAAGCTCAGATAGTGGTCGCCGGCGTTGAGGTGCCAGAACAGGCCGTAGGAGGGGTTCGCCTTCGGGGCCGGCGCGGTGCGCAGCTGCGCGATGTACTCGGCCGGCCAGGTAGCGGCGGCCGTTCCACATGCCGTCGTTCAGCAGCACCTGCCCGATCTTGGCGAGGTCGCGCGGGCGCATGCGGATGCTCTGGTACCCGAGCAGGCGCTCGTCGGTGTGGATCTCCACCCAGTAGGCGCCGGTCATGCCGAGCGGCTCGAACAGCTCCCGGCGGGTCAGGTCGGGCAGGCTCATGCCGGTCGCTCGCTCGAGGGCGGTGAACAGCACCCGGTAGGCGGCGTTGTTGTAGATGAAGTAGTCGTACGGCGCGTGGGTCATGCCCCGCGCGAGCGCCGCCTCGAGCTGGCTGCGCCCCGCCTCGCGGTCGGCCCGGTCGAGGGCCGGCCACTGGGCGAGCCCCGACGCCATCGCCATCACGCTGCGGAACGTGATGAGGTCGCGGGTCTGTCCGGCCAGCTCCGGCACGAAGTCGACGACGGGCTGGTCGAGCGACTCGATGTCGCCGCGCGCGAGCACGCGGCCCACGAGCAGGGCGAACGCCCCCTTGGTCCCCGAGTAGGTCTGCTGCACGTCGTCGGGGCCGCGGTCGTTCCAGTACCGCTCGAAGACGAGGCGGCCGTGCCGGATGACCACGAGGGCGTCGGCGTGCGTCGTCTCCGCGAGATGGGCGAGCCGCTCGAGGCCCGCGGGGTCGAAGCCCGCCGCGACGGCGTCCCCGGCCGGCCACGGGGCGGTGTCGGGTCCGGCCCACGGCTCGGTGCCGACCTGCCGGCTCCGGGGTTGGGACCCGAGGGTGATGGCCGCCATCGCCACCGCCGCCGCGATCGTCAGGCCGAGGGTCTTCGTCTTCATGATTCGATGTAGAGTAGCACCAAACACGGCGGCGGGCCTTGCGCCATGGGCGGCCGAACAGCGAAGGGAGAACGGCAATGGCGGACGCACGGTTCACGATGACCCGGCGGGAGTGCCTGGGAGCGCTCGCGGCGACCGCGGTGTTCCCGGGTCTGCGCGGCGCGGCGGCCGAGGGCAAGCCGATGCGCGGCGCCTTCATGATCCTGAGCACGCCGTACACCTCCGCGAACGAGGTCGACTACGAGGACCTCGCCGGCGAGGTCGACTTCTGCGACCGCTGCGGCATCGAGGCCCTGGTGTGGCCGCAGAACTCGAGCGAGCAGCGCTACCTGAGCCAGGCCGAGCGCCTGCGCGGGTTCGACGTGCTGGCCGAGGCCAACCGGGGCCGGGCGCCGGCGCTGGTGCTCGGGGTGCAGGCCGACGACACCGACGGCATGCTCGAGTACGCCCGCTACGCCGAGGCCCTCGAGCCCGACGCGATGATCGCGATCCCGCCGCGCACCGCGTCGTCCCTCGCCGACTTCCGGGACTACTACGCCGCGTTGTGCGACGTCACCGGCCGGCCGGTCTTCGTGCAGACGAGCGGCGGGGCCCCGGACATCGAGCCGACGGTGGACTTCCTGGTGTCGCTGGCGCGGGAGTTCCCGCAGTGCGGCTACGTCAAGGAGGAGCACCCGCCGGTGCAGGAGCGGATGCTCGCCCTGATGAAGCACCGCCCGAATCCGATCAGGAGCATTCTCGGCGCCAACTTCGGCCGGGCCTGGGCCTACGAGATGCGCCTCGGCACCGACGGGGTGATGACCGGCGGGGTGATGTACGCGGACATCTACGCGGGGCTGTGGGACCTGCACCAGGCGGGCAGCAAGGACGAGATGCGCGACCTCTACGGCAAGCTCCTGTTGATGCTGAACCTCGATGCCCTGATACCCGGGGTGCGGCTCCACGTGCTGCAGAAGCGCGGCCTCTTCAAGACGACGAAGTCGCGGCGCGGCGAGTACAGCTTCACCCGGGCCCAGATCGACGAGATCGAGCATCGGTTCGCGGCCCTGGAGCCGCATCTCCGGGCCTGACGCGGGGATGCGGCCGACCTCCTTCTACGAGCCCGACGGCGCCGGCGGCCGCTTTCGGGCCACGGCCTGGACCCGCGGCCCGTGGAGCCGGGACCACCAGCACGGCGGCCCCCCGGCGGCCCTGCTCGCGCGCGCGGTCGAGGCGGCGCTGTCCGACCGGGACTGCGCCATCGTCCGCGTCACGGTCGAGTTCCTGCGGCCGGTCCCGATCGGGCCGTTGCGTGTGGAGACCGAGCCCCTGAAGCGCGGCCGGCTCGTGGAGCGGCACGCCGCGCGGCTGTGGTCCGGCGACGATTTGGTGCTGACGGCGGTGGCACTGTGCCTGCACCGTAGGCGCGTGGTCCTGCCCCCGGCCGGCGAGGCCGGTGAGAGAGCCGCGCCGCCGCCCCCCGAGACGGCCGAGCCGTACACGTTCCCGTTCTTTCCCGACCCGATCGGCTATCAGGCGGCGGTCGACGTGCGGTACGTCCGGGGCGCGTGGGGGCAGTCCGACGTCATGTGCTGGATGCGGCAGCGGTGTCCCCTCCTGCCCGGCGAGGCGCCGACTCCGTGGCAACGCGCCCTGGTCGCGGCCGACGCCGGCCACGGGGTCGCCGTGCCGGTTCCCCTCGACGAGTACACCTTCGTCAACGCCGACCTGTCGGTGCATCTCGTACGCCCGCTGCGCGGCGAGTGGGTCGGCCTCGAGTCCCGCAGCGTGGCCGAGGCGTCGGGCATCGGGCTGTGCCGGACCCGCCTGTGGGACGCGGACGGCGTGGCGGGGCGCGGCGCCCAGAGCCTGGTCGTCGCCGCCCGCGGGTGAGGTCGCGGGCGAGCCTGGCGGCGGCTCGGAGGCGGCTCGGTCCAGGAGGTGGCGGCGGAGCCAACCGTGCCGAAGCGTGTCCGAGAACCGTAGCGCTGTCGGTGCGCGGTCGGGACCGCAACGCGGACCGGCTACCGGTCGCCAGCGTTCCGCAACCGCACCGGTGTTCGGGGTTCGGCGGTGACCCCGTTGCGCAACGGCCACGTTATGATGGGCCGGTGTCGCCGGCCGTCCGCGGCGGGCCTTCCAGGAGGAGTTCCAGCATGAGTCGCCATCCCCTCTCGCGGCGCCGGTTCCTCGGAGGGCTCTCGGCCGCAGCGTCGCTGATGATCGTGCCGCGCCGCGTGCTCGGCGGGCGCGGGTTTCAGGCGCCGAGCGACACCCTCAACATCGCGGGCATCGGCGTGGGGGGACGGGGCCGGGCCGACGTGCGGGGATGCGACAGCGAGAACATCACCGCGCTGTGCGACGTCGACGCGGGGCACGCCGCGCGCACGTTCAACCTGTATCCCAAGGCGCGCACCTACGTCGACTACCGGCGGATGCTCGACCAGGAGCCGGATCTCGACGCCGTGATCATCGCGACCCCCGACCATACCCATGCGGTGATCGCGATGGAGGCGATGCGGCGGGGCAAGCACGTGTACTGCGAGAAGCCGCTCACCCGCACCGTCGCCGAGGCGCGCGCGCTGGCGGAGATGGCGCGCGCGCAGGGCGTGGTCACCCAGATGGGGAACCAGGGCCACGCCGGCGAGGGGACCCGGCTGATTCGGGAGTGGATCGAGGCCGGCGTCATCGGCACCGTGCGCGAGGTCCACTACTGGACCAACCGCCCGATCTGGCCGCAGGCGATCGAGCGGCCCTCCGAAGCGCACCACGCGCCGCCGGGGCTCGACTGGGACCTGTTCCTGGGGCCGGCTCCCGCGCGGCCTTACCATCCCGCCTATCATCCGTTCCGCTGGCGCGGATGGTGGGACTACGGCACCGGCGCCCTCGGCGACATCGCCTGCCACTCCATGGACGCCGCGTTCTGGGCCCTCGAGCTCGGCCAGCCGACCCGCATCGAGGCGGAGACGACGGCCCTGTTCGCGGAGACGGCGCCGGCGGTGTCGCGCATCACCTACGACTTTCCGGCGCGGGGCGCCCGGCCGCCGGTGCGGTTCGTGTGGCGCGACGGCGCTCTGGCCCTGCCGCGCCCGCCGCAGCTCGCCCCCGGCGAGCAGTTGCCGGGCGGCAGCAGCGGCCAGTTGTTCGTCGGCGACGACGGCCTGATCGGGGCCGACATGTACGCCCGCGAGCCGCGGGTGTTCCCGACCGCGCGGCACAAGGACGTGATGGCGAGCCCGCCCCCGCCGAAGTATCCGCGGTCGCCGGGCGTCTACCGCGAGTGGATCGACGCGTGCAAGGGGAACGGCGAGACGGGGTCCGGCTTCGCGGAGCACTCCGGCCCCCTGACCGAGGTCGTGCTGCTGGGCAACCTGGCGGTGCGGACGGGCAAGGCGATCGACTGGGACGCGCGGAAGATGCAGGCGACGAACGTCCCCGAGGCGAACGCCTTTCTCGACGAAGCCTACCGCGAGGGATGGAGTCTCTGATGCCGTTCCAGGACACCGTCGCGGGGCGCCGCGAGCGGGCTCCAATCCCGCACCCGGGCGCGCGCGTCAGGACCGACCGGGCCATTCGATCCGGCCCGGTGGGATGCCCGCACCCGGGCGCACGCGTCAGGACCCTGAACCTCGGGCTGCCGTACCTGCCGGCGGTTCTGGCCGCGGCGATCGCCCTCCCCGCGGCGGCCCAGCCGGCCGACGAGGCGCTGCTCGCGGCCATCCGCGCGGAGGGGCTCGAACGCTCGCAGGTGATGCAGCACGTCGGCTGGCTGAGCGACGTCTACGGGCCCCGTCTCACCGGCACCCCGGCCATCGAGGAGGCGGGGGCGTGGACGATGGACACCCTGCGCGGGTGGGGGCTCTCGAACGTGCACGCCGAGCGGTTCGCGTTCGGGGCGGGGTGGACGCTGGTGCGGTTCCACGCCCATCTCGTCGAGCCCCAGGTCATGCCGATCATCGGCTATCCGAAGTCCTGGTCGTCGGGCACCGGCGGCACGGTGATGGCCGAGGTGGTCCGGGTCGATCTGGAGTCCGAGGCCGACTTCGAGCGCTACCGCGGCCGGCTGCGCGGCAAGATCGTGCTGACGCAGCCGGCGCGCGAGGTGCCGATGCTGACCGGGGACGTGGTGCTGCGGATGGACGACGGGCAGCTCGCCGAGGCGGCGCGGCCCGTGGAGCCGGCGCCGGCCCGCCCCGGGCGACGTCCTCCGCGAGCCGGCGGGCCGTCGTTCACGTTGCTGCTCCAGCAGTTCTATCTGGACGAAGGGGTCGTGGCGGCGGTCGATCGGGGCAGCGACGCCGTCGACGTGGGCGGGGGCAGCGGGCTCTCCCACCGGACGCAGCGTACCGACGGGGGCACGATATTCGTGGGACGCGGCGCCCCGTGGGACGAGGAGACCGCGGGGACCTGGGTGCCCTCCCTCACGTTCGCGGTCGAGCACTACAACCGGATGGTCCGGCTGCTCGACATGGGGCTGCCGGTGCGCATGGAGCTGCACGTCGAGACCCGCTTCCATCGGGAGGCCGAGGCCGACGAGGGGCTGAACGCGTTCAACATCCTCGCCGAGATTCCCGGCAGCGACCTCGCCGGCGAGGTCGTCCTGCTCGGCGCCCACTTCGACACGACCCACGCCAGCACCGGGGCGACCGACAACGCGGTCGGGGTGGCCGCGACGATGGAGGCGATGCGGATTCTGAAGACCGTCGGCGCCCGCCCGCGGCGGACGATCCGCCTCGCCCTGTGGGGCGCCGAGGAGCAGGGCCTGCTGGGGTCGCGGGAGTACGTGCGCCGGCACTTCGGCGACGCCGCGACGATGGCGCTCGAGCCGGCCCACGCGGCCCTCTCCGCCTACTACAACATCGACAACGGGACGGGCCGGCTGCGCGGCCTCTGGACGCAGGAGAACGCGGCGGCGAGGGCGGTCTTCGAGCCGTGGGTCGCGCCCCTCGCCGACCTCGGGTTCACGACGCTGTCGCCGCGAGCGGTCAGCGGCACCGACCACGTGGCCTTCGAGCGGGTGGGGCTGCCGGGGTTCCAGTTCATCCAGGACCGCCTGGAGTACAACTCGCGCACGCACCATTCGAACATGGACGTCGTCGACCGCGTGCAGCCGGACGACGCCCGGCAGATGGCGGTGATCGCGGCCGTCTTCGCCTACAACACCGCGATGCTCGACGAGCGTCTGCCCCGTCAGCCGCTCCCGCGTCCCCGGCCCTGACCGGGCAGAGGGTGACTTGCCCCGCATGACGTCCACCTACCCTCGCCCGCGACAGGGAGTCTGCGCAGTGGAACGGCGCGGACGCCCGAGGGGTCGGTCGGGCGGCAAGGGGAGCCGCAGGGCGGCGATTTCCGGGCCGGGCGCGCCGTGACGTCCCGCCTCTTCTACGGTTGGGTCATCCTGCTCGTGGCCGGGGTGTGCTACGGGTTCGGGATGTCGCCGGCGTACTACAGCTGGAGCATCTTCGCGCCGCGCATCACCGCCGATCTCGCCATCGACCGCGCCGCCGTCGGCGGCGTCTTCGGGTTGTTCAACACGCTGCACCAGTGCGTGGGCCTGTTCGTGGGCCTGGCGATCGCCCGCTTCGGGTTGCGGCGCGTCATGCCGGTCGGGTTCTGCATCACCGCGGTGGGGCTGCTCCTGCTGTCCGGGGCGGAGACCGCGTTCGACTGCTACGTGGGGTTCTCGGTGCTGGGGGGCATCGGCATCGGGTTCTCCACCACGGTGCCGGCGCAGACCCTGGGACAGAACTGGTTTCTCCGGCGCCGGGCGCGGGTCATCGCCGCGATCTTCACGGTGGGTGGTCTCGTGGGCTGGCTCGTCGCGCCGGCGGACGCGTGGGTCCTCGAGCACTACGACTGGCGGACCGGCTGGATCCTGATCGCCGGACTCTCCTTGACCCTCGGGCTGATCGCGGCGTCGCTCGTGCGGGAGAGCCCCGAGGCCGTCGGCCAGCACCTCGACGGAGCGGCTCCGGGGCCGGGGGTCGGTCCGGGCGGGGGCGCGGCGCTGGCGGCCGACGGCTGGACGGCGCGGCAGGCGGTGCGGACGCCGCAGTTCTGCCTCATGCTCGTCTGCGGCGTCGCCTACGCCGTGCCCTGGAACACCGCGGTGGCCCATCTCACCCTGCACCTGATCGATCTCGGCCACCGCGAGACGGTGGCGATCGGGTTCGTGGGAACGATGGCCCTCGTCAGCATCGGGGGGCGGCTGATGGGGGCGGTGGGGGACTGGATCGCACCGCAGCGCGCGCTGGCCGTGGCCCTCGTGCTCGAAGGGCTCGGCGCCGGGGCGCTGGTGCTGGCCGGGAACGTCGCGCTCGCCCTGGTGGCCGTCACCCTGATCGGGGTCGGATTCGGGATGGCCTTCGTGTGCATTCCGGTCGTCTTCTCCCACTTCTTCGGTCGGGGCGCGTTCGCGGTGACCAGTGGCATTCGGACCACCTGCACGGGCATCTTCGGCGGGTTGGGGCCGTGGCTGGCCGGCGTGGCGTTCGACGCGACCGGCAGCTATTCGGTACCGTTCGTCGGCCTGCTGGTGCTCGGTCTGGCCGGCGCGGCGGCCGCCGCCGCCCTGCGGCGCCCTGACGCCCCGGCCGCCCTGGCGCCGGCGAAGTAGTACCGAAGGGCATCGAGTCAAGGCCACTGCACGACAGGACGCGCTCGGAGACAGGGACATGAAGCGACACATGACCGACAACACCCGATTCGGCGAACGAACACCGCGCCCCGAGAATTCGGGAGACGGCCTGTCCCGACGGGACTTCCTGCGCGTGTCCGGGGTCGCCGGCGCGCTGGCCGTCACCGAGTCGTCGGGCGCCGGGGGGATCGGCGCGCCCGCCCGGGCGGGTCAGCCGTCGCCGGCGGGGGCGGACGACTTTCCCCTCGCGGAAACGACGATCGCGGAGCTGCAGGAGAGTCTGGCCAGCGGCGAGTGGACGACGCGCTCGCTCGCCGCGGCCTATCTGAGCCGCATCGAGGAGGTCGACGGGCGCGGGCCGACCCTGCGGTCGGTGCTCGAGACCAACCCGGACGCGCTCGCCATCGCGGACCGGCTCGACCGCGAGCGGCGGGAGGGGCGGCTCCGCGGCCCGCTGCACGGGGTTCCCGTGCTGCTGAAGGACAACATCGACACCGCCGACCGCATGACCACGACGGCGGGCTCGCTCGCCCTGGCGGGCTGGATCCCGCCGGAGGACTCACGCGTCGCGGCCCGGCTGCGGCAGGCGGGAGCGCTGCTGCTGGGGAAGACCAATCTCAGCGAGTGGGCCAACTTCCGGTCGACGCGGTCCTCGAGCGGTTGGAGCGGCCGGGGCGGCCAGTGCCGGAACCCCTATGTCCTCGATCGGAATCCGTGCGGGTCGAGCTCCGGTTCCGGGGCGGCGGTGTCCGCCAACCTCGCCGTGGCGGCCCTCGGCACCGAGACCGACGGCTCCATCGTCTGTCCGTCGACGGCCAACGGCATCGTGGGCATCAAGCCCACGGTGGGGCTCGTCAGCCGGGCCGGCGTGATACCGATCTCCCACACGCAGGACACCGCCGGCCCGATGGCCCGGACCGTGCGCGACGCGGCGATGGTGCTGGGAGTACTCGCCGGTCCGGATCCGCGCGACCCCGCCACGGCCGCCAGCGACACGCGCGGCCTCGCGGACTACACGCCGTTCCTCGACCCCGCCGGGCTCCGCGACGCCCGCATCGGGGTTGCGCGGCAGTTTCTCGGCTTCCACGCCGGGGTCGACCGCGTCGTGGAACAGGCCATCGACGCGATGCGGGCGGCCGGCGCGGTCATCGTCGACCGGGTCGTTCTGGGGACCGGCGCCGGCCGGGGGGGCCTGCAGATGGCGGAGACCGACGTGCTGTTCTACGAGTTCAAGGCGGGGCTGAACGGCTATCTCGCCCGCCGCGGCTCCGGCGCGGAGGTGCGGTCACTGGCCGAGCTGATCGACTTCAACGAGCGCAACGCCGAGACCGAGATGCCGTACTTCGGGCAGGAACGGCTGATCGCGGCCGAGGCGAAGGGGCCGCTGTCGGAGCCCGCCTACCTGATGGCGTTGGCGACCGCCCGCCGCCTGTCAAGGGCGGACGGCATCGACCGGACGATGGACGAGCACCGGCTCGACGCCATCGTCGGCCCCACCGGAGGCCCGGCCTGGGTGACGGACCTGGTGAACGGGGATCACTTCGGCGGCAGCAGCTCCGCCTATCCCGCGGCGGCCGGCTATCCCAACATCTCGGTGCCGGCCGGCGCCGTGCACGGGCTGCCGGTGGGCCTGTCGTTCTTCGGCCGCGCGTGGAGCGAGCCCACCCTCGTCCGCATCGCCTACGCCTTCGAGCAGACGACGCAGGCCCGCCGCGCGCCGCGCTTCCGGCCGACCATCGGATGACGCACCCCCCCGGGTCGAGGGCGCCCGCGCGGCTGCCGGCGACTCGCCAATCAGGTAGCTGCAAACACGACGGGCGCCGCGTCCGTCCCCGGACCGCCGGCGCCCGCCGTTCCCGGTCGTGCTACTGGCCGCCGTCCTCCGCCGCGCGCTCGTCGGCCCGCGCCCCGCCGAGCATCGCGTCCATCGAGTAGTTCCCCTCGTGGCACGCGTACTCGAACATCGGCAGCTCGTTGAGCGTCATCGGCAGGTTGACGGTCCACGGCTCGGTCCAGGTGTTCGGATCGTCCACCGTGTACTCGTACTCGAGGGTGGTCTCGTCGACGCGGGTGAACCGCTCCACCAGACGCATCCCCGTGCTCGATCCCCGCCAGTTCCGGTCGGTGTCGAAGTTGGTGGTCTCGACGACCAGGGTGTCTCCCTCCCAGTATCCGCGCGAGTTGCCCGACCACTGCGCGAGACGCTCGTCGTCGACCGCGGGACGGTCGTCGAGAGGCACGCTCCGCACCGTGTGCACCATCTCGGTCATCAGCACGAGGTGGCCGGGAGTCTGGAAGATCTGCACGTTCTGGTTGTAGCCGCCCGGGGTGATCGGGGGGCCGGCGTTGAAGCCCATGAGGCAGCGGTCCGCGTTGCTCAGGTCCGTATAGGACGCGGGGAGCTGATCGCTGAACGAGCCGCGGCCGGCCGCCGCCCGCGCCTGCCCCGCCTCGGTCGATTCCGGCATCCGGCCGTTCGGCGGGTCGACGATGAGCGACGTGCGCCGCGTGCCGATGACCCGCGTGCCCCGGTCCATCCAGAAGTTGTTGTACCCGCCCACGTTTCCGCCGGCCTCGGTGCGCCGGGCCTCCTGGTTCCACAGCTCGATGTCACGCTCGACGGCGGCCTGCTCGCGCTGCACCGCTTCCTCTTCCGTCAGGAACGCCTTGTCGCCCAGATCCTCGGGACGCTGGAGCGGGGTGATCGTCCGAAAATCCCAGACCCCCTGCAGGTCCGGGGCCCCCCACGCGGTCTTCGGCGCATCCTGCGCCAAGCCCGCCGACGGCAGCGCCACCAGCCCGACCAATGCCACGATCAACACCGCCGTTATCGAACGTCCACCTCTCATTGCAAGACCTCCAAGATCGAGAATTTCATGCCCGCTACGATAGCACGAGCCGCGGGGGTCGCGTACCTCTTGGAACACGGCCTTCGACACCCACGTGGCGGTAGAGGCGTTGATCTTGGCCGTTAACGGTCTGCTCGCGGACGGACGGGGCCTGCTCGGTTGGCAGCCGTTGCGGATCGGTCGCTACTGGGACGCCCGGACCGAGATCGATCTGATCGCCGTCGATGCGGCCGGCGAACGCGTCGCGTTCGTCGAGTGCAAGTGGGGACGCACCGTCGACGTGCCGCGGGTCGTCCGCCGCCTGCGGGAGAAGGCCCGCGCGGTCACCCGGTTCGCGGCCGCGTCACACCGCTACCTCGTCATCAGCCGGACCGACTTTGAGGACGAGCACCATGTTCGGCTGGCCTGACCACCCGTGCTGCTTCTTGGCGCATGGACCAGACCTTGCACTTCGACAAGAGACTGCGTAGACTCGGTTCATGTCGAAGTGCAAAGGGAACTGATGAAGATGAGGAAGACGCAATGGCTTTGAACCGCGGATGGCCCGTGGTCGGGTTCTTTGCGCTCACGGGCTGCATCACGGTGGTCGAGCACGCCCCGCACGGCGGAGGCGGCCCGCGTGCGGATCGGCTCGACCTGCCGCAGGGGACGCTCGAGCTGTTGATCCTGCGCACGCTGGCGCTCGAGCCGCAGCACGGGTGGGCCATCTCGGAGCGGATTCGGCAGGTGTCGAGCGACGTGCTGCACGTCCGGCAGGGGTCGCTCTATCCGGCGCTGCACCGGCTCGAACGCCGCGGCTGGATCACCGCGTCGTGGGGGACGTCCGAGCACAACCGGCGGGCGAAGTTCTACGCGTTGACGCCCGAGGGACGCCGGCAGCTCGAGTCCGACGTCGAGGCGTGGCGGGCGCTCACGGCCGCGGTCGGGCGCGTGCTCGACGCAGGGTAGGGAGGCCACCGATGCTGGAGGATCTGCGCTTCCGTTTGCGCGCGCTCGTCCGCCGTGGCCGCGCCGAAGACGATCTGGACGACGAGCTGCGCTTCCATCTCGAACGCGCCGTCGAGCAGCACGTCGCGCGCGGCCTGTCGGTCCGGGAGGCGCGTCGGCGGGCGCGGCTCGCCTTCGGTCCGATCGACGCCGTCAAGGACGACTGCCGGCAGAGTTGGGGAATCCGGCAGCTCGACATCTTCCGCCGCGACATGGTCAGCGCGCTGCGGCTGATGCGGAAGCACCCGGCGTTGTCGGCGATCGCGGCGGTCTCGCTCGCGATCGGGATCGGCCTCAACACCGCACTCTTCGCGCTGGTGGACGCCACGCTGCTGCGGCGGCTCCCGGTCGATCGGCCGGAGCAGATCGTCGACGTCTACACCAGCGCCACGGAAGGCTTCACCTGGTACGGGAGCTCGCATCCGGACTATCTCGATCTGCGCGACGGCACCCGGGCGCTCGTTGGCCTCGTGGGCTACGCCCCGGCGATGGCCGCGGTCGGGAGCGGCCGCGAGTCGCGGGTGACGCCCGGCGAGGTGGTGACGGGCGACTACTTTCGGGTGCTCGGCGTGCCGGTCGCGCGCGGTCGCGCGCTGTCTCCGGACGACGACCGTCCGGGCGCCGCGCCGGTCGTGGTGATCTCGGCCGCGTTCTGGTCCGCCGCGTTCGGCGCCGACCCGGGCGCCGTGGGACGGACACTCCGGATCGGCGGCCGGCCGTACACCATCGTGGGGGTGGCGCCCGCGCGCTTCGGCGGCATGACCGCGCCGGTCCTGACCCCCGACTTCTGGGTGCCCATGGCCTGGATCGACGACCTCCAGCCGCTGGTGTTCGAGAGCGCCCGGCCGTCCCCCGGCGCCACGCGGCTCGAACGCCGCGGCTACCGCTGGATGTTGCTGAAGGGACGGCTCCGGGAGGGTGAAAGCGCGGGCACCGCCGCCGCCGACCTGAACGGCGTGATGCGGGCCCTCGAAGCGGCGTATCCCGGGTCCAACGAGGGACTTCGCGTGACCGTCGTCCCGACCGGCGAGGTGGCGACCCACCCGTTGGTCGAGGATCGCCTGCGGGCGGGCGCGCTCAGTCTCGTCGTGCTGATGGGGCTGGTGTTGCTGATCGTCTGCGCGAACGTCGCGGGGCTGCTGTTGGAGCGTGCATCCGCGCGGCGGCGCGAGATCGGGCTGCGTCTTGCACTTGGGGCGACCCGGGCGCGGCTGGTGCGGCAACTCCTGGTGGAGAGCGCGGTGCTGTCGCTGCTCGGCGCGGCGGGCGGCGTCGCCTTCGCCTGGGGGCTTCTCCAGGGCCTCGGCGCGGTTCGCGCGCCGCTGCTGGTGCCCGTCGCGCTCGATCTGTCGTTGAACGGCCGGGTGTTGGGGCTGTCGGTCGCGGTGGCGCTGGGGGCCGGCGTCGCGGCCGGCCTGATGCCGGCGTGGACCGGCACGCGGTCGAGCGTACTGGGCGGGTTGGCGGGAGGCGCGGCGGCGTGGTCGTTCGGGGGCCGGCGGTGGAGCCCGGGGCGAGCGCTGGTGACGATCCAGATCGCCGTCAGCCTCGTGCTCCTGGTCATGGCCGGGCTGCTGGCGCGGAACCTGGCCGTCGCCGGCCGGACCGATCCCGGCTTTTCCGCGGAGGCGGTCGCCGCGGTCACCGTCGGGCTCGGCCTCGTCGGTTACGACGATGACGAGGCGGCGCGGTTCCTCGGGCGCGCCCGCGATCGGGTGCGCGCGCTGCCCGGCGTGCAGGCGGTCGCCCACGCGAGTCGCGCGCCGCTGTCCGTCAACTTCAACCGTGTCGGCGTCGCGCCCGCGGAATGGACGGGGCCCGAGGCGGTGTTCGTGCCGGTCGAGATGGCCGTCGTCGGCGCCGGGTACTTCGACGCACTGGGGGTTCCAGTGCTCGCGGGGCGGACGTTGGACGATGCCCTCGACACGGCGGACTCGCCGCCGGTCGCGGTTGTGAACGAGGCGTTCGCGAGACGGTTCTGGCCGGATGGGAGCGCTGTCGGACAGCGGATTCGCACCCGGCGGGACGAGTCGGCGGTCGAGATCGTCGGCGTCGTCCGCGACTACCGGGTCCGGTTCATCCAGGAGCCGCCCACGCCGTATGTCCACTTCGCGGCGTCGCAGCGGCCCGGCATGTTGTCCGCCACGGTGCTCCTGGCGCGCGCCCGCGGCGACGCCGGCGCGTTGGCCGTGGCCATGCAGCGGGAGCTGCGAAGGATCGATCCGGACGTGGTCTTCTGGCCAGGCCTGACGATGCGCGACAACGTCGCGACGCAGTTGCTGCCGGTGCGGCTGCTCTCGGCGATGCTCGGGACGGCCGGGTTGGTGGCCGTGTGGCTGGCCGCGCTGGGCCTGTACGGCGTGATCGCGCATGCAGTCGTGCGGCGAACGCGGGAGATCGGGATCCGCATGGCGCTGGGCGCGACGCCCCGCGACGTGCTGAGGCTCGTCGTCCGGCAGGGCACCGTCCTGGTGGGTGTCGGCGCCGCCGCCGGCGTGGCGTTGGCGTTCGCGGCGGCCCGCGCCACCGCCGGCGTGCTGTTCGGCATCGACGCGACGGATCCGCTCGCCTGGGGCGGGGCGGTCGTCACGCTGGCGGTGGTCGGTGCGCTGGCCCACGCCGTTCCCGCGCGGCGAGCCGTGCGGGTGGCCCCGGCGGCGGCGTTGCGCGTGGAGTGAGACCGCCGGGTACGCGCCTCCGCGGCCGGCACCACGAGCCGGTCGGGTCGGCATGTTGCCCGGACGCTGCGCCGGGGGAGCCCGTCGCCTGCTACGGCGCCGCCGGCAGGCGGGTGAACTGATACAAATAGAGCAGGCCCACCGCCACGACGTAGAGGGTGGCGCTGAAGGCGACGTTGCTGCGCGCGATGCGCCAGTTGTCGGCGCCGTAGCGGGTGGCGAGCACCACGTTGACGCCCGACATCGGGTTCACGGGGCAGGCCAGGCCCCATCCCATCGCGAACGCCGTGGCGAGCAGCGTCGGGTCGAAGGCCGTCGTCTCGACCAGGGCCGCGGTGACGCCGACGAGCACCGCGGGGTGGATGCAGACCAGCGACGTCGTCACGAAGGCCAGCACCAGCAGGCTCGCGTGGAAGGCGTCCAGGCGCGGGAAGAGCTCCCAGTCGCCTGCCGCCGTGGCGGCGGCGACGACGCCGGCCGCGAGGACCCCGGCGCCGAGGAACAGCGCCAGCTCGCCGCCCATCTGCGGGGCGCGCGTGCGCACGTACTCGGCGCCCGCGCGGGGCAGGGCGCGCACGCCGCCCCGCGCGACCAGGGTCACCACGACGACGACCGGCGCGAGCATGGTTATGAGGGCCAGCACCGAGTAGCCGGGTGCCACCACCGTGCCGGTGAGGACGGCGGCGCCGAGGGCCAGCGGCACCTTCAGGTCCGCCGGATGCAGCGGGTACCCGCGGAACTTCTGCAGGTCGCCGGCGCGGCCGCTGCCGGCGTACCAGTACAGCAGCAGGCAGGCGGCCGCGGCCAGCGGCGCGCCGAACAACATCATCACCAGCGGGCTCGACCCCGGGGTGTAGGACAGCGCGAGGGCGACGCCGCCGATGAACGGCGAGTAGAACGCGATGGTGCTGAACGCCCGGCTGAAGAGCTGCGCCTGGTTGAAATCGAGCGGCCGCACGCGGGCCAGCCGGTCGGACATGATGATCACGGCCGAGACGTTGATGACCGACCCGAACGCGTGTATTCCCAGCATGCTGCGCAGGTAGGCGCCGATGCCGCTCGGCAGCGCGGGATCGTCCGGGTGCGACGGACCGTTCAGCAGCCGCAGCAGGGTGATCGCAGCCAGCATCGACAGGATGGGCTGGTTCTGCCCCAGGACGCTGTCGATGCGCGGCGCCGCCCCCCGGCTCGCGCCCCAGAGCAGCGCGGCCAGCCCCGCCGTCATGAAGACCAGCGCCTGCACGCGCTGCCGCCTCTCGATGCCGCGCCACAGCAACGCCAGGGCGACCCACGCCGGCGCCGCCGGGGCCAGCGCGGGCACCGCGGGCCAGAGCGCGCTGGTGATGGCCAGCACGAGCATGCCGGCAATCACCGCCCCCGCGAGTTGCTGCGTGCGGCCGGACGGCGCCGTCTCCGGGCGCCGGCCGGCCTCGATGTGGGGTGTCGTTTCGGTCAGGGCGCGACCCAGATCGGCGATGACCAGGCCCGCTCCTGGATGGTGGCCGGAAGATCGGGCCGCGGCTCGACGCCGGCGCGGACCGCATCCCACGTGGACCAGCGGCACGACGGGTTCTCGAGCACGCGCACGTAGTAGATGGCGCGCTGCGCCGGGTCGAAGTCGGGGTCCGTCCACAGGGTGCGGAGCTCGGCCGCCCCGGCGTCCTCGCTGATGCTGCAGTCGTCGAGGTTCACGCCGGCGCCGTTGTCGGGGCAGCGGTGCGTCGTCTCGTCCACCGCGAGGCCGTCCGAGCAGGCGACGTCGTAGACCCGCTCGTTCGCCTCGCCGCCGTCGACCCAGCCCTTGACGACCTGCAGCCGGGCCAGCGGCGCGCTCGACGGATCGCGGCTCGCCCAGACCAGAAAACGGGGCACGCGGCTTCCCGGGGCCGCGAGCTCGCCGCCCATGGCGACGCCGCCCGCGTACGCCTCCGCGAGCAGGTCGGGGTCGTCCACGAGATCGTCCCGATAGTCGTAGCCGGCGAAGAACCGCACCCGCATGCGTGGCCCGGTGGTGGCGAAGGTCTCCTTGCGGCGGAACGCGTCGTAGATCGCCTCGCGGGTGTTCTCCTCCGCCCACACCCCGGTCAGCCCCGACGCGCCGCGCAGGGCCCCGAGGGGCGAGGCGCTGTAGAGCCGGCCGTCCGCCCGCGGCGGGTCGAACGGTATCGACGAGCCCACCTGGGGGGCGCCGCCGGCCGTGAAGAAGTCGGACTCGCTGCCCGGGCCCGAGCCGGCGTGGTTGTCGGTGGCCCCGACGAGGCCGAAGCGGAACGGGTTGAAGCCGTTCTCCTCCTCCAGGCGCAGCCCGTTCAGGTAGGCCTGGCGCACGTAGCTGCCGTCGGGCTGGCTCGGGGTCGTGCCGCCGCCGATGCGGTAGGACCAGATCTCGAAGTCGGCCCACTCGTCGTTGGGCGAGAGGGCGGGATGGGTGTCGGAGGTGCCCTTGGTCTGGGTGATCTCCACCAGCGGCTCGTTGCGGTTGCGGGTGTCCGCGTAGGCGGCGTCGAGGGGATCGCCGGCGTAGGTCGCGAGCCGGAACATGAGGCCGTTCGAGCCGTTCGAGTTGTGGGGGATGGCGAGGGCCTCCATGCCCGCCTCGCGGTTGCGGTCCATCCACGCCCACAGCTCCTCGGGGTTGAACGAGTCGAGGCGGCTGAACGGCAGCTCGGGCACCGTGCTGCCCCGGAAGATGACGTTCCGGTGCAGGTTCTGGTTCTCGGGGCTGCCGGTGAACTCGTAGCCGACGAAGGTGGTGAAGCGGCCCGGCTCGTAGTGGTTCTCGGCCGCCGCGACGGTCTCGCGCCAGGCCGATCGCACCACGTCCGCGTCGTGCGGCGGCTGGCTCTGGCCGAGGGTATAGGCCCGGATGTCGCGCCGCGCCTCGGTGCGGGCGTCCCCCGTCAGGGCCCCGGAGACGAAGTCGGACACGAGCTCGGCCACGGGGTGCGACACGTCCTGCTCGGGATCCATGACCGCGGGGAGCATGCCGAGGAAGCTGGCGTGGTCGGTGACCGCGTAGAAGTCCAGCGGGGCGTCGAGCTGGATGTCGAACCCGGCGGGGTGGGTCAGGGCCTCGCCCTTCGCGTACCGGTAGGCGTCGTGGGGCGTGGCCCGGGTGCCGTTGAGGAAGGCGTCGTAGGAGAAGTTGGTGTGAGTGTGGAGGTCGCCGAAGTAGGCGTTGCGCAGGGGGTTCGGCTCGGCCGAGGCCGCTTCCTGGGCGCCGGCGCCCTGCGACGCTTCCACCGCCGCGCCGCCGTCACGGGCGCAGCCCGCGGCCGTGAGGCCGAGGAGCGCGGCGGCTCCGATCGCCGCGGCGGCGCGGGACAGGGGCATGAAGGAATCTCCGGAACGACTGGTGTGACGTGGCATGACACCTCCCTGGCCCGGGCATCGTCGCCTCGCGGCTCCGCTGCCCGCCCGGCCAATCCTACAGCAGTCTGCGCCGTTCCCAGGGGCACGCGGCAAAGGACCCCGCTGCATTCGACCGACCGGCGGCGCATCCCGCCCGACAGCGTTGTTCCGCGGAGCGGCGTTGCTCCGCGGTCACACATCGCGAAGATGCTCTCTCGTCCCCGCGTTCGCACCGGCGTCTTGAGCCCCGGCGCCCCGCCGGTGTCGGTGTGACGCGGGGTTCGCCCGTCCGGCGGCTAGCGGATCGGCGGCACCATCGACAGCACTCTCTCCACGAACCAGTAGGCGGAGACGGTGCCCATGACGACTATCGGCGCTTGCACGGCGACGGCGGGCAGGGGTACCCGGCGGAGGCGGAGCCCGTACAGCAGCGCCAGCAGGACGCCGACGATCATGAGCTGGCCGATCTCGACCCCGACGTTGAAGAGCAGCAGGGCCATCGCGCGGGCCTGCTCGGGCAGTCCGATGTCGGCCAGCGCTCCCGCGAAGCCGAACCCGTGCAGCAGGCCGAACCCGAAGGCGATCGCCCACGGCGACCGGGCGAGGGACGAACGCTCGTCGCCGGGCCCACCGGCCCCGCTCGCGCCGTCGGCGCCGACCGCGCGGCCGGCGCCCCGGGCCAGCTCGACCGCGAGATAGAGGATGCTCAGCGCGATCACCGCCTCGACCGGCCGCTGCGACAGGGTCACCACCCCGAGGGTCGAGAGGGCGAGGGTGATGCTGTGGGCGGCCGTGAACGCCGTCACCACCTGCACGAGCTGCAACGGCCGGCGCACCAGGAACATCAGGCCGACGACGAACAGGATGTGGTCGAACCCGAAGAGCAGGTGCTCGACCCCGAGGCGCAGATACGCGGGCACGGCCATCCCACCGCCCGCCTCGGGCGACACCGCGACGCGCGGCGCCTCCGGGCGCAGGAGGTGATCGACGGACTCGCCGTCGACGAAGCGCACGCGCAGCAGGACGTCGGTGAGGGTGCGGGGCAGGCCCGCGATCTCGATCGGCGCGTCTCCCAGCCCCTCCGCGCCGCAGTCGATCGTCCAGCGCTCGAGCAGGGCCGACGCCGTCAGCTCGGGCAGGGCCCGGCCCGCCTCGCGGCAGTGGGCCGGGAACGCCGGCGCGAGCGGCAGCCGGCGGACCAGTCCCGGCCCGGCGTCGGCCAGCACCGGCTGCTTCCAGAGCACCTCGAAGCGTCCCGCGGACACCTCGGTCAGCTCGAGGTAGGCGGGCCGCACCTCGTGGGCCGCGAGCCCGGACGTGAGCGCGCCCCCGCCCAGCAGAGCCAGCGCGCCCAGCAGCGGCAGCATCCAGCCCGGTGCGCGGCGTTCGCGTCGCGGATCGGTCTTCATCGCTTGTCGCGGCCTGCCGAACTACGGCATTACGATGGCGGCGCGCCGGACCCCCGCCGTGGATCGGTCCTCATCGTCTGTCGTGGCCCCCGGGAACTCGAGCAGGCCGTGGCCGCCCGTCGGAACCCGTCGGGGGACCGGTGTCGTCGTCTGTCACGGCTCCTGGCCGGGCGCATACTGCCGCTTCTGTTCACCGCCCGCCAATCCGGGCATCCGGATCTCGTAGCGTTCGCGCAACGCCTGCAGCGCAGCCTCGTTCCGCTCGCGACGCCGGGCCTCCAGCAGATCCTCCGCCACCCGGTCCCGAACCTCGTCGAGGGCGGGCAGCCGCGGCTCGGCGCGGCCGATCACCTGGACGAGATGAACGCCGTGGGCCGACTCGACCGGCCCCTGCCACGCGCCCGCCGCGAGGGCGGGCAGGGCCGCCGCGAACCGTCCCCCGAACAGCTCCGCGATCTCCTGGTCGGTCCGGCCGGCGTACTCCCGGAGCAGCGTGAAGGGATCGCCGAGCTGCCGCCACCGGTCGCCGGCGCCCGCGCGCACCTCGCGGAGCAGGGCGGCGGCGTCGCGCTCCGGGTCCGCTCTCTGCTCGCGGCTCAGGAAGACGTGCCGGAACGTGCTGCGGCGAGGCTCACGGTACTGCTCGGCGTGGGCCGCGAAGTACGTCTCGATGTCCCCGGCCGCGGTCCCCCCCGCCGCTGGCGCTTCCGCACTGTCCTCGAGCAGGAACGTCATCTTCTGCGCGAGCCGCCGCCGGATGATGGGGTCGCCGCGGTCGAGTCCCCGGCGCTGCGCCTCGCGGTAGAGGACCTCTTCGCGCACCGCCTCGTCGAGCAGGCCCTCCAGCTCCCGCCCCGTCGGCGGCCGTCCCCACTGCGCCGCCCATCGCTCCCGGATGGCCCCGATCTGCTCGTCGGTCACCGTGATGACGCGCCCCGCCCCCTTGTCGTCCAGCCATCGATCGACGGCGAAAACGCCCGTCCCCAGGAGAAGGAACACCACGAGCGGCGACCGTCTGAGAATCGAGGCCATGTTATCCCGAAGGTGACGAACCCGGTTCATGTCGACTCAGCGTTCTCCCGACCCGGAGGCGGAAAGAGCGGCGTGGAGCACGTGGCCCCGGCGGCCCGATGTATCGAACGTCGACTAGCCCGGCCGGTCTTCGTCCACTGGATCATGATCGCTCGGAACCCCGTGAAGCAAGGAGGGACCCGGCGCGAGAGCTGCCTCTGGCGGCGTGTCCAGGAGCGAGTTGAGAGCCGCTGGACTGTCAGGATTCAGCCATCTGCGCGCTCCGCGCGCCAAGAGTGCGTCAAGACCCCTTCCCATCTCGCCGGTGGCGCGGACGTAGACCGAAACGAATCGATGCCGGTCGAGCTGCTCGACCGCTCCGGCCCACGTCCCGCCCTTCTCGAACTCCGCGCTGACGACCAGCGCCGCGTCCGCCAGCGCATAGATGAGCTTGTTGCGCTGCATCGCGTGTCCGACGAGGAAGCCGGCGGCGGGGTCGTACGGGCAGATCAGGACCAGCCGGCCGTCCATCAGCGCGTCGCGGTGCTCCCGGCGCGTGGCGGCGCGCTCGAGGCCGTCGGCGAGCACGCACGCCACCGTCCCACCGGCGTCCAGCGCGCCGCGCATCGCCGCCTGATCGATGCCGCGGGCGCCCCCCGAGACCAGCGTGCGCCGCGCCGCGGCGGTCAGCCGCCCGACGCCCTCGGTGTAGGCGATCAAGTCGTCGTCCACATTTCTGGAGCCGACGACGGCCAGTCCCCCCGCGTCCAGGTCCGCGCGGTTCCCGCAACCGTACAGTACCGGCGGGGCCTGCTCGCGCAGGCGTTTCTTCAGCCGTCGCGGGTACTCCGCATCCGCGCGGCTGGTGACCCAGAGCGCGCGCGCACGCCAGCGCTCCATCGCCTGGCTGAGGAGGAAGCCCCGGTCGAGCAGACGGTCGAGCCGTTCCGCATCCAGGTCGAGTCGGCACTCCTCCAGCAACGCCCGCGCGCCGTCGCCCAGCAGGTCGGCGGGCTGGCGCCGCACCTCCCTGAGCCGGCGCGCGAGGCGGTTGTACTCGCCGGCGGCGAGAGGCTGGGGAGAAGACGGCCTTTCTCGACCGATGATCAACGGCGCGGTCAGCAGAAGAATCGCCCGCGTGTTCACGGAGGGGGCGTCGTTCATGACCGGCCTCCCGCGTTCGCAAGCGCGAGGGGCCACACCGGGCCGCATCCCCGCCGGCGCAGCTCCCAGGCGGCGACGGTGAAGGTCCATCGGGAGTCCACGACGTCGTCGACCAGCAGCACGGGCCCGGGCAGCATGGCGTCTTCGGCGACGGCCAGCGAACCGGTGACGTTGCGGGCCTGGCGGTCGCTGTTCTCCATCGTCTTCTGTTCCGGCCGACTGATTTTTTTCGTCAGCACGTCGCTGAACGGCAGGTCCAGCGCGGCGGCGAGGCGGCGCGCGAAGTCGGGCACGAGATGCGGATGCCGCAGTGACGGAACGGCGGCGACCCAGGTCGGAGACGGGTCCGGACGCCACTCGCGCAACAATGCCGCGCACGCGTTGACCAGCTCGTTCGAGAACCGCCCATCCTGCAGCTTACCGCGACTGACCAGCTGTCCCCAGCCTGCGTCGCTCCAGACGCAGAGCACCCTTCCCGGCTGTGCCCGGTGTTTCGGGTCGATGCGCGTTCCCGGGGGCCACTGCCGCCGTGGTTCCACCGGCAGGCTCGAACGGCGCAGGAAGGCGACCGCCTCGGCCGCGATCTCCGGACCGCACGTGGCGGGCAGCGGCGGCAGCGGTGGTGGCGAGATCCCCCGCGGGTCTCCATCGAGCGCCCGGATCAGGAACGCCATGTGGCCGGAGGCGAGCTGCACGTAATTCTGCATGTCCGCCTGCTCCTCACGGCGCAGCGCCGTGAGCCGTTCCGCCCGATCCCAGAAGGCATCGCTCAGCGACGCCGCGGTCAACTGCCACGACGGGCCCTGCTTGACGATGGGCGCGGGCGATTCCAGGGACAGCAGTTGGAGGGTCTTCTGAATCCGGCCGGCGCTGACGTTGACCCTCGCCTCGATCCGGCGTTGCGTCAGCCCGTCGTCGGCCGCTTCCAGCGCCGCCAGAACCTGTTCCGCCTCGTTCCGCGTGGGAAACGCGCTTCTGATGAAGTAGCTCGTGATCTCGGTGTCCTCCCCGCCGCTGAGCAGCACGCCGCGGGCCGCTTCCAGCGCCCGCCCGGCGCGGCCCACCTGTTGATAGTAGGCCACGACGGAGCCGGGCGTCTGGTAGTGGATGACGAACGCCAGGTCCGGCTTGTCGAATCCCATGCCGAGGGCGGTGGTCGCCACCAGCGCCTTCACCTGGTTGTCGAGCAGGGCCTGCTCCAACGCCTTCCGGTTGGGGCCGGTCTCGCCGGTGTAGGCCGCCACTTCGATGCCGCGGGACAGGAGCCAGGCCGCGACCATCTCGGCGTCTCGCACCGTCAGCGTGTAGACGATGCCGCTCCCCGACAGCGACGGCAGGCTCTCGGCCAGCCAGGCGAGGCGTTCGGCCTGACCGGGCATTCGGATGGTCTGCAGCGCCAATGACGGCCGGTCGAGATCGCCCCGCGAGACCTGGAGGTCCGGTCCCAGGATCGCCTCGAGATCGGCCATCACGCGAGCGTTGGCGGTGGCGGTGGTCGCCAGCAGGCGAAGATTGGGAGGCAGGACACGCACGATGCGCTCGATCAGGCGGTAGTGGGGGCGGAAGTCGTGGCCCCAGTCGGAGATGCAGTGGGCCTCGTCGATGACGAGCAGGGCGATGCGCTCGGCGACGTTTGCCAGCACCTGGTCGCGGAATCGCTCGTTCGCCAGTCGCTCCGGGGAGATGAGCAGGATGTCCACCGCGCCCGCGCGGGCCGCCTCCTCCACGCGGTTCCACTCGTCCTGGTTGTCCGAGTTGATCGTCTCGGCGCGGACGCCCATCCGCGCCGCCGCGGCGATCTGGTTGCGCATCAGGGCCAGCAAGGGGCTGACGAGGAGGGTCGGCCCGAGGTCCGCTTCGCGCAGCAGCCGGGTCGCGATGAAGTAGACGAAGCTCTTCCCCCAGCCCGTCTTCTGTACCACGAGCTGTCGGCCGCGGCCTTCGACGAGGTGTCGGATGGCTTCTTCCTGTCCCTCGCGGAACCGGGTGTCCTGCCGCCCCGTGCCCCGCTTCAGGAGCTCCAGGGCCCGGAGGGAGTCGTACTGCATGTCGGTGGTCGGGTCGGGGTCGGCGGGCGACGCCGGGACGCGGCGTCTCGACCGTCGAGGAACACCACGTGACGTCTGGGGGGAAGGGAGACCGCCGGGGTGACCGTCGCGGTGGTCGTCGTCTCGACACTTCCCAGTGCGGCCGACCGCATCATTCCAGCAAACGAAGCACGGCGACGGCGACGCCGGCCACGGCGACAGCGGTGCCGATCATCCACTTCAGCAACCTGACCTCGAGAGCGGCCATCTCGGTTCTGAGCGTAGTGATGTCCGTCTTGAGCGCAGCCATGTCCGTCTGGTCGCCACCTCGTGACCGTGGTCGGCACCGGCGTCGCGGGCGACGCCGACCACCGCTTCGGCGAAGGCCTCATCGGCGCCGGCGGTGCCGCGGGCAAGCTCTGCCGCGGCGGCTGTCAAGGTCTTCACCGCCCCGTGGGTGTGTGCCGAACGGCATGCGGCCAGCGTACCACAGGGCGTCGTTCGGAGGGCGATGAGTGCGATGAGCCGTTCCGGAGCTCCCGGAGACCGTGCTCGGCCGGGCTTGCGGGCAAAGTGGACGTCGCGTCACAATGGGCCTGCCGGGGCGGAAGATGCGGCAGGGAAGTGAAACGTTGCGGTTCACCGAGGCGTTCCGCGAGGCCGCCCGCCGGCGACAGGTCCCGTCACGAACTTCGCGAAGCCCTGAGTGAACTCCAGTGGACCCACAGGGAAGCCCGTCGATGCCCGTCCCCGCCCGACGCCCGGGGACGACGGCCGAAGAGCTGTTCCTTCTGGCCGACGATGGCAGCCGGACCGAGCTCGTGAAGGGAGAAATCGTTCACATGACTCCCGCCGGCGCCAGGCACGGGGCGGTGACGGTCCGCATCGGCCGCCTGCTCGACGAGTACGTCGAAGCGCATGGTCTGGGCGTCTGCTGCGGCGCGGAGACCGGGTTCATTCTTCGCCGGTCGCCCGATACGGTGCGGGCCCCGGACGCCGCCGTCGTCGTGACGTCGCACGTTCCCGCCACGGGCCTCCCGGACGGCTTCTGGCCCTGCGCCCCCGACCTCGCCGTCGAGGTCGCCTCCCCCTGGGATCGACCGGCCGATGTCCGGATCAAGCTCGGCGAGTACTTCGCCGCCGGCACCAGACTGGTCTGGCTTGTAGAACCCGAAACGCGGACGGTCCGCATCTACCGGTCGGCGCACGACGTCCGAGTGGTCGGGACCGACGGCCACCTCGACGGCGGCGACGTACTGCCGGGATTCCGATGTTCCGTGCAACGCCTCTTCCCAGGGCCGGTTCGGCCCGTTGAAATTCCCAGGGCCGGTTCGGCCCGTTGATTGCTGCGCGACCGAGGAGGAAACGAATGTCGTTGACGAGAAGAGCGGCCGCATTGGCGGCAGGGTTGGCGCTGGGCTGCTCGGTCGACGAGAGGGTGCGCAACATGATCGCGGCGTCCCTCAGGCGACTTCCACGAGGGTTTCCCCCCGCTGCAGCGCGGACACGATGGTCCCCAGCTCGTTGTCCATCCGCTGGAGGAGAGCCTAACGGCGCGTGTTCCCCCACGCGAAGCCACACTACCGCGGGACCTGACGACAGGATGTGATGGACAGCAAAGTCCTCGTCCTTCGTCACGATGACCGCGCCCGCCCGCTCGGCGTATCGACGGATGGTGTCGTCGGACGCCGACGCCATACCGCGGTCGGCGACATGCTCCGCCGCGTGGCCACGGGCCTCGATTCGGCGCGCCAGAGCCGGAGGAAGCTGGGCATCGACGAGGAAACGCAACCTACGCACTCCGCAGCACGGGATGATCGTTCTGACGCGCCGCGAAATCGAGAACCGCGACGATGTCGTCCGGCTCCAGGTAGGGCAGGTCGTGCAGTATTTCCTCTCGCGTCGCCCCTGCCGCCAGCAGGTCCAGCACGTCTGTGACACGGACGCGCAACCCGCGGATGCAGGGTCTACCGCCGCACACGTCCCGGTCTGTCGTGATCCGATCGAGCTTGCTCACGTCGCCTCCTTCACGCCAGCGGCGTTGCTTCATTATCCCTCGCCGGCTCCGGATGCCGCAGGTCCAAAGAAGGCGGTGATGCTTGGCCTGGCCCTGGCCGGGCGCGCATCGACGCTGCTCGATGTTGCGACGACGGCAGCGTTCCTGCTCAGCGGCCGCCGTTTAACCGCTCCTCGTACAGGGCCGCGTCGCCGGCTGACATCGTCCACCTGAAGTCGACGACCCACTTCCCCGCGGGCCGTCGGTCTGCTGATGGTTCGAGAGGGCGGACCGACCGCGTCGACCAGCCGCCGCAGCTCTTCGAGGTTCGTCGCGACCAGCCCGGCGCGTAGCGCCTGGCCTGCGGCTATCTGCCGGCCTGCCTTCTCGAACCAGTAGCAGACCAGATCGGCTTCCGCGGGCGCCCGGCCGGCATAGGTCTTGAACATCCTCGCCGAGGTGCGTGATCAGCAGCTTGCCGCCCAGAAACGGTGGGTTCCCGATCAAGACGTCGGCCTCCGGCCAATCCGGCTCGGGATCGCGTCCCGGCATTCGAGGTGTCGAGCGGCTTCAGGATCGGGTCGCGTGCCTCCGAGAAACCGTTGCGCCGCATCCACTGGATCTCGCCGATCCAGACCGAGACGCGGGCCAGCTCGGCCGCGTAGGGGTTGATCTCGATGCCCTTGACGTGGGCCGGGCCGATCTTGTCGCGGTCGGTGTAGTGCGCGGCGAGCTGGGCCCGTTTGCCGGGATCGAGACCCCGCTCGAACAGCGTGCCGAGAATCGACGGGTCGATTTCCGACCAGTCGAGGTTCGACGCGGCCAGCACGGCATCAAGGTCGGACCTCTCCAGCGGCAGCGCCGTGTCGTCGTCGAACAGCCCGCCGTTGAACCAGTCGACCGTCTCGAACCCGACCCGGCCCCCACCGGCCATCACCCGGAAGAGATCGCCGGCGAGGTCCGCGAAGTGCGTCGGCTCGCGTCGCGCCTGCTCCAGCATCCGTGTGAACATGTGATCGGGCAGCAGGCCCACGTCGTCGGCGAACATGCAGAAGACGAGCCGGTTGACGAAGTGCGCGACCCGGTGCGGGTCGTGGCCGCGCTCCCGCAGCGCCTGGGCGACCGTCGCGAAGGATGCCGCGGCGCGCTCGGTCAGCGATTGCCGAGTCTCGCCCGGCCGCAGCCGCTCGGGATCGGAGAACGCCCACTTGAGCTTGTCGCGTGCCGCCGCGTCCGCAAGGTCGTCCAGGCCGAACTCGTAGGTCCTGCTGACGCTGTTCGTCCAGTTGGTGCGGATGCGGAACCGCAGCATGTCGGAGACGATCAGCAGCGGCGGGTTCTCCAGCGCCAGCGCATACTGCCGGAGCTGCCCGAACGCCGCGTCCAGGTCGGCGCGCTGGCCCTTGTACTCCCAGGCGAAGTGATGGCGTTTCCAGACGTCGGCCCAGCCGTCGCCGCCGATGTCCTTGCGGGCACCCCGCTCGAAGCAGTACCGCTCGCCCGCCGGGTCCGCCTCGGCCGGCGTCGGCTCGCCCAGCAGCCGGCACAGGTCGATGAAGTGCTCCTGCGACGCGGAGCGCTCCTTCAGCGCGGAGGCCCGCCACTTGGTAATGAACTCGTGCGGCGTCATCGGCGCATTCAGCCTAGTCTATGACGACCGCCGTTCGCTATGTGCTCCGATCCGGACGACTGTATCGGCAGGGAATGGCGTCCGACGCGACGGTGACGACGGCGGTATTCTCGGACCCCACGTGACCGCCAAGTCTGACCGGACGATCAGGTGTGCTGGCGGCGCCTGTCCCAAGTCGACGAGACCCACCGAGCACCGGCGCTTGTCGCTTGTCCCGACTGTGACGATGCATTGCTAGTCGCCCGCGTGGTGCGGCAATCGTGTGCATCGGCACGATTAGCGCGACGGTTTCAGGGGACTTCTTGGACGGCCTGGGCTTTCTTGTTTGTGTCCTTGTGGACACGATATGTGCGATTACAGTGCGGGCAGACCGTATGACAGTCATGACCGAATTGGAAGTAGCAGCGGCCAAGCAGGGGAATGGGATGGCCGCAACGACAGTGCCAAGCGGCATTATTGCCCTCAGCTCGTGCGTCGGCGGTCGTTCCATCGGCGAATGTCAAGGGAACGGTGTAGAGAGTTAGTTAGCTGGATGTCTGCCAATGGGCGAGGCTCCCGCGGTTTGAAGAGGTTGGGTCGACAGGGTGCGAGGTTACGGCGGTACATTGGGGCGTACGGTATGCCAACCCACGTGCGGTTGATTGGCAAGGGGAATGTACTTCGGCGAAAGTGCACTCTCTAGTCTAGCTTGGCTAGCTGCCGTCCACCCCGGTCGTCTCGCCCCCTTGGCGCAGGTATCGGTTCGCCCAGTTCAGCATCTCCGCCACGGTGTGCAGCACCGACTCGCGCGCGGCGTAGCCGTGCGACTCGTTCGGCAGGGTCACGTAGCGCACGGTGCCGCCGTGGCCCTTGAGGGCCATGTACATCCGGGCCGACTGTATCGGGAACGTGCCCGAGTTGTTGTCGATCTCGCCGTGGATCAGGAGGATCGGCTCGTCGACCTTGTCGGCGTGGAAGAAGGGCGACATCGCCGCGTAGATGTTCGTCGCCTCCCAGAAGGTGCGCCGCTCGTTCTGGAACCCGAAGGGCGTCAGCGAGCGGTTGTAGGCGCCGCTGCGGGCGATGCCCATCTGGAAGAGGTCCGAGTGGGCGAGCAGGTTGGCGGTCATGAACGCGCCGTAGCTGTGCCCGCCGATGCCGATGGTGTCGCGGTCGGTCACGCCCCGCGCGACGACGGTGTCCACGGCGGCCTGGGCGCTCGCCACGAGCTGCTCGACGTAGGTGTCGTTGGCGGTCTCGCCGGCGCCGATGATGGGCATCGTCGGTCCGTCGAACACGGCGAACCCCTGGGTCAGCAGGAGCAGGTGCGAGGCGCCGCGAATCGCCGTGAACCGGTGGTCCGAGCCGGTGACCTGGCCCGCGAGCCGCGGGTCGACGAACTCGCGGGGGTAGGCCCACATCAGCATGGAGACGCGCTCGCCGTCGCGGTATCCGGGCGGCAGATAGAGGGTGCCCGAGAGCTGCACGCCGTCGGCCCGCTGGTAGGTGATCAGCTCCTTCCGGATGCCGGCGAGCTGCGGCGCCGGGTTCTCGAACGCGGTGAGCGCGCGCATCGTGCCCGCCTCGAGGTCCCGGACCTGGTAGTTCGGCGGCTCGGTCCGGGTCTCGCGCCGGGTGAGCACGAGGCGTCCGTCGTCGGAGAGCGGGGCCACGGCCACCTCGTAGGCGTCGCCGACGCTCTGGAACCGGCGCTCGGTCTCGAGGGTGGCGAGGTCGAGCCGGTCCAGGAACGGCCGGTCGCCGTCGGGCGAGGCGCCGGGGCCGGTCAGGAAGATGGCGCCGCCGGTCTGGCGGATGACGCGACCGCCGGGCCGCGCGACGCTGAGCGGGTTGCCGGCGGCGGCGTAGCGGTCCTCGGTGCTGCGGTCCCAGAGGGTGCGCTGTCCGGCGTCGGGGTCGAGCAGCGTGGTCCGCGTCCACCGGGTGCGCCGGTCGTTCTCGGTCAGCAGCGCGGTGCCGTCCGCGGTCCACGCGATGCCGCTGAAGCGGAACTCGGTGCGGGCGAACTCGGCCGGCTCGCCGTCGAACGGCGCGGCGTGCGCGAGGACGCGGTCGCGATGGGGAACCGTGGCGCGGGGGTCGCCCCCGTCCTCGGCCTCGACCCAGACGAGGGTGGCGGGCCGGGTGGGGTCCCACGTGAAGCGGCGCGGGCCGGTGGGGACGCCGCCGATGGGGACGGCGTCGGCGAGGGGCAGCCGGGCGATCGAGGCCACGATCTCGCCGCTGCGGTTCCGGACCGTCACGTCCTTCGGAAAGCTGCTGGCCCGGACGAGCCACGAGAAGGGCCGCTCGACCTCGACGGTCAGGAGGTGCTCGCCGCTCGGCGAGGCGCTGACCCGTACATAGAGGCCGGGCCGGCCGATGGCGGTGCGCCGCCCGGTGGCGAGGTCGATGGTGCCGATCTGGCTGGTGAAGTAGTACTCGAAGAGCGCCTCGTCGTGGGCGTTCTGCAGGAGGTCCTGGAAGGTCCGGATGGGGGCGGCGCCGCCCTGGTGCTCCTGGATGTTCGGACCTGCCGGCGCCGCGGGCGGGGCGGGGGGCGCCCCGCGGGCCGAGGCCTTGAACCGGCAGAGGACCGTGGTCCCCTCGTCGAGCCAGTCGCAGGGGTTGCCCCACGCCGCGTTGATCGACGTGTCGCTGAGGGGACGGGGCTGACCCGTCGCGGTGTCCATGACCCACGCCTCGATCCCGTTGTAGCGGGTGAGGGTGAACAGCAGGTGCGAACCGTCGGGCGAGTACTCGAAGTCGCCGAGGCTGGTTTCGCGGGGCGCGTCGAACGCATGCTCCGAGCCGTCCTCGATCCGCTTCAGGGTGATGCGGTTCACGCCGCCGCTGGTGTGCGGGCCGTTGGTCCGCGGGTTCAGCCGGAAGCCGGCCAGCCGCAGCATGGGGCGCGAGACCTCGGCGATCGACGGCATCGCCGGCCGCGCCAGCAGGGCCACGGTGTCGCGGCTCGGGCTCACCAGGGCCTGCGGGGTCGGCGGGGCGTCGAGGATGTCGGCGATCTCCGCCGGCGGGGTCAGATAGCCGGTCGCCTCCTGCGCGAGGCCCGGTGCGGCGGGGCCGAGGGTCAGAGCCGCGAGCAGGGCGGTCGTCGCCGCCCGGCGGGCGACGTGGAGCAGGAGTCCGGGCGTTGAGATTCGATGCATGGCTGCCTTCCAGGTTGCTGGCGCGATGTTCGGGAACCGCGGCGAACGCTCCGCCGAGCTCGGTACCACGGGGGCTTCGCCGGAGTCTCCCCGGGAAGCGCCGCGCGGCGCCGGCCGCCGCGCCGCCTCCCGCCGGGCCATCGTACGCCAGACCACGACGAGAAACCAGCGGCTGGCCACGGGCGCCGGACCATGACGAGCAACCGGCGGTCGGCCACGGGCGCCGGACCACGACGAGCAACCGGCGGTCGGCCACGCGCGCCCGACCCTGACGAGAAATCAGCGGCCGGTCACGCGCGCCGACCCCTGACGAGAAACCAGCGTAGCGGTCGGGCGCGGGCGGTTCCGGCGTGCCATGGGAGATTCGGGATACGGTTGTCGCATGTTCTCCTCCCGCGCGCCCGCGCTCCGAGCCAATCGCGTCGCTGGCGAGCTGGCCCGCCTCCGGTCGGAAGGCCGTCGGCTCGACGATCTCACCGCGTCGAACCCTACCCGGCTCGGCCTGCCGTATCCCCGCGACCTGCTCGCTCCCCTTGCCACGCCGGATGCCCTGGCCTACGACCCGGCCCCGTTCGGGACGGCCGCCGCGCGCGAGGCGGTGGCCGCGCACCTCGCCGAGGGGGGAGTCCGCGTCCGTCCCGACCGGATCGTCCTCACCGCCAGCACGAGCGAGGCGTACAGCGTGCTGTTCAAGCTGCTCTGCGATCCGGGCGACGTCGTGCTCGTCCCGCGGCCGAGCTATCCCCTCTTCGAGCATCTCACCCGTCTGGACGGGGTGGGGGCGCGGCCCTACCGCCTGGAGTACCACGGCCGGTGGGAGATCGACCTGGACCATCTGGCCCGGACGGTCGACGCCCGGACCCGCGCGGTGCTGCTGGTGAGCCCCAACAACCCGACCGGCTCGTTCGTACGGCGGGACGAGCTGGCCGCGGTCCGCGCGGTCGCGGCGCGGCACGGGCTGGCGCTAATCTGCGACGAGGTTTTCGGACGCTACCCGATGGAGGCCGCGGCGCCCCGGCGGTCCGGCGCCCTGGTCGCCGACACCGAGGCGCTGACCTTCACCCTCGGCGGACTGTCCAAGTCGGCCGGGCTGCCGCAGCTCAAGCTGGGGTGGGTCCTGCTGGGCGGGCCGGACGGGCTGGTCGCCCGCGCCCGCGATCGGCTCGAGCTCGTCTGCGACACCTATCTCTCGGTGGCGACCCCGGTGCAGCTCGCGGCCGGCGCCCTCCTGGAACGGTCCCGGCCGGTGGCGGCCGCGATTCTCGAGCGGGTACGGGCCAATCACGCGGCGCTGCTGCGGTTGGCGGAACGATTTCCCGCGTGTCGGGTTCTGTGCAGCGAGGGGGGATGGTACGCTGTGGTGCAGGTGCCGGCGATTCGTTCCGAGGAGGCCCTGGTCATCGAGCTGCTCCGGCACGACGGGGTCTACGTGCATCCCGGCTACTTCTTCGATTTTCCGCGCGAGGCTTTTCTCGTGCTGAGCCTGCTGCCGCCGTCCGACGTGTTCGCGGGCGCGGCGACGCGGGTCCTGGCCAGAGCCTCCCGGAGCTCGCGGTGAATCCCGCGCCGGGAGGCTGCGCCGCAGGACGGCGCGGGCCCTTGCCGGGGGCTCCCGGATGCCGGCCGATTCCGGACTGTCGAGAACCACGTGATGAACGACCGCACCGTGCCCGTCGTCAAGGACCTCGTGCTGATCGGGGGCGGGCATACCCATGTCGCCGTGCTCAGGCGGTTCGGCATGCGTCCCGTGCCCGGCGTGCGCATCACCCTGATCGCCCGCGACATCCACACGCCGTACTCGGGGATGCTGCCGGGCCTCGTGGCCGGGCACTACACGTTCGACGACGTGCACATCGACCTCGCCCGCCTGGCCCGGTTCGCGGGCGCCCGGCTGTATCATCAGCCGGCCGCGGGGCTGGACCTCGACCGGCGCGAGGTGCACTGCGAGGGACGCCCGCCGGTCCCCTACGACCTCGTGTCGATCAACGTCGGCTCCACCCCCGCGTTCGACGGGGTGCCGGGGGCGGCGGAGGCGGTGATCCCCGTCAAGCCCATCGGCCGCTTCGTCGAGCGGTGGACGCGGCTGCGCGCCCGCGTGCTGTCCGCCGAGGTTCCGGTGCGCATTGGGGTGGTGGGGGCCGGCGCCGGGGGCGTCGAGCTGCTGCTCGCCGTGCAGTTCGCGCTGCGGCAGATGCTGGCGGGGTCGAACCGGGGCGGGCAGGTCCCGGAGATGTACCTGTTCGGGGCGGGGGAGACCATATTGCCGACCCACAATCCCGGCGTGCGGCAGCGGCTCGAGCGCGTGCTGCGGGCGCGCGGCGTGCACCTGCACCTCGGACAGCCGGTGACGGCGGTGCGCGAGAGCGTGGTGGTCTGCGGTGACGGCGCGGCGGTGCGGCTCGACGAGATTCTGTGGGTCACGCAGGCGGGGGCCCCGAGCTGGCCCCGCGCCGCCGGACTCGCGGTCGACGACGAGGGCTTCATCGAGGTCGACGACACCCTGCGCTCGACGTCGCACCCCGACGTGTTCGCGGCCGGCGACGTCGCCGCGGTCGTCGGCAATCCCCGCGAGAAGGCCGGCGTGTTCGCGGTGCGCCAGGGCCCGCCCCTCGCTCGCAACCTGCGCCGCGCCCTCCTCGGGCGCCGCCCCCGGCCGTTCCACCCCCAGCGCCAGTTCCTCACGCTGGTGTCCACCGGCGATCGCTATGCGGTCGGGGGACGCGGCACCCGGTCGTTCGAGGGCGCCCTGGCGTGGCGCTGGAAGGACTGGATCGATCGCCGGTTCATGGCGAAGTACGCCGACCTGCAGGAGATGCGCCGCCCGACCGGCCCGGTGATCTCGGCGGGGCTGGCGTCGCCGGAGGACCTGCAGGCGATCTCGACGGCGGCGATGCGCTGCGGCGGCTGCGGGTCGAAGGTCGGGGCGACGCCCCTGGACCGCGTGCTGGCCCGGTTGACGCCGGTGCGGCGGGACGACGTGCTCATCGGCCTCGACGCCCCGGACGACGCCGCGGTGGTGCGGGTTCCGCCCGGCAAGGTGCTCGTCCGGACCGTCGACGCCTTCCGGGCCATCGTGGACGACCCGTTCGTGTTCGGCGAGATTACCGCCAACCACTGTCTGGGCGACATCTTCGCGATGGGCGCCGAGGCGCAGACCGCGCTGGCGGTGGCGACGGTGCCGTTCGGGCTCGACCGGAAGGTCGAGGACACCCTGGTGCAGCTCCTCGCCGGGGCGGTCGGGGTGCTCAACGAGGCGGGGGCGGCGCTGGTCGGCGGGCACACGTCGGAAGGGGCCGAGCTCAGCCTGGGGCTGTCGCTGACGGGGCTGGTCGATGAAGATGCGGTCCTGCGCAAGGACGGCCTGCGCCCCGGAGACCGGCTCGTGCTCACGAAGGGACTCGGCACCGGCACCCTGTTCGCGGCCGAGATGCGGATGCGGGCGAAGGGGCGCTGGATAGACGGCGCGATCGCGGCGATGCGTCAGTCCAGCCGGCTCGCGGCGCTCTCGTTGCAGCGACACGGGGCGACGGCGTGCACCGACGTGACGGGCTTCGGGTTGCTGGGGCATCTCGTCGAGATGACGCGCGCGTCGGAGGTCGACGTCCGGCTCGATCTGGCCGCGATTCCGGTGCTGGACGGGGCGCTGGAGACGAGCCGGGCGGGACTCCTGAGCTCGCTCCATCCCCACAACGTACGGCTGCGGCGCGCGGTCGACGACCCCGAGGAGCACGCCGGCGATCCGCGCTATCGCCTGCTGTTCGACCCGCAGACGGCGGGCGGTCTGCTCGCCGGGGTCCCGGCGGACCGCGCCGACGCCTGTCTCGCCGACCTCGTCGCCCGGGGATACGCGCAGGCGGCGATCGTCGGCGCCGTCGAGCCCCGCGGGGACCAGGGTCCCCCCGTACGCCTCGTGCGGGGCGCCTGAAAGGCGCCCGGGAGACAAGGCGCGGGAGCACGCGGTCAGGCGCAGGTTGCATCGCCGGTCGAATGCAGCGGGGCCCGGTTGCCACCGGCTCCTGCGCCCGCGGGGCGGACGATCGGCGAGGGATGCGAGCGAGGGATGCGAGCGAGGGATGCGAGCAAGGGTGGGAAATTCAGAGAAAAAGCTGTCGCCGAACGGGGCCGGTACTGTATCGTGTGTGTAGAGTTGTCCGCTGGCCCACCGGTTCGCAAAGCTTGAGGTGCCGGCGCGGAATCCGTGTTCGGTACGCACCTCAATCTGGGTTGGCGCATGGCTGAACGCTCTAGGTCCGTCCTATCGCTCGTTCTCGCCCTCGGTCTCGTCGGGTGCGGCGGATACGTCGAGACGCCGTTGCCCGAGGAGACGGTCGGCGGCCCCGACATCCATCTCGAGCCGGAAGTCCGAATCGTCGAGGACGAGGTGGGGCGCAACGCCACCCTGGCGACGATGCTGGCGGCGCATGACTTGGGCGACCTGGCGTATGCGTTCGTCGAGGCGGTGCGCCCGGTGTTCGATCCGCGGGCCCTGCAGGTCGAGCATCCATACAAGGTCGTCTACGGGAGCGACGGCCGGTTCCGGCGCTTCGAGTACCACGTCGACGAGGACCAGTACCTGCAGGTCGTCAACCGTCCCGATTCGGAGGCCCGATTCGAGGCGACCCTCATCGACTACGAGAAGGAGCACGAGCAGGTCGCCATGCGGGGCGCGATCGACCGCGAGAACAACTCGCTCACGGCCGCGATGGACGCCGGGGGCGGGAGCATTCAGCTCGCGATGTCGATGGCCGAGGTGTTTGCCGGAGATATCGACTTCAATTCCGAGCTGCAGCCCGGAGACCGCTTCGAGCTGCTCTACGATCGGTTCGTGCGCGACGAGATCCACGTGACCTACGGCGATGTCGTGGCCGCCACCTTCCACAACGACGGGCGCGATCTCGCGGCCTTTCGATTCGAGGTGCCCGGCGAGGATCCGGGGTACTTCGACGGGGAAGGCCGTTCGCTGAAGCGTCAGTTCCTGAAGTCGCCCCTGCCCTTCGAGCCGCGCATCACGTCGCGGTTCTCGTATCGGCGGCTGCACCCGGTACTCGGGACGCGCCGGGCGCACCTCGGGGTCGACTACGGCGCGCCGACGGGGACGCGGGTGATCGCGGTGGCCGGGGGGACGGTCGAGTTCGCGGGGCGTAGCGGCGGCTCGGGCAACATGGTCCAGTTGGGGCACACCAACGGCTACCAGACCTACTACCTGCACCTGTCGCGGTTCGCCCGGGGGATTCGCCCCGGCGTGCGGGTCATGCAGGGGCAGACCATCGCGTACGTCGGGTCCACCGGGCTTTCGACCGGTCCGCACCTCGACTACCGCATTCGGAAGAACGGCACGTTCGTCAACCCGCTCCTCGAGCTTCGCAACACGCCCCCCGGAGATCCGGTGCCGCCGGACCAGATGCCGGCGTTCCAGGCCCTGCGCGACCGGTTGCAGGCGCAACTGGCCGGCGGTTCGGCGCCGGTCTTGCGCGAGTCGCCCGCATCGCTCGGGGTGAGCGCGCAGTAGGCGGCGCGCCGCGACGGACCTGAATCTCACATCTGGCCCCATTCCCTCCACGTATGCGTATTCGCCCGTTTCGCGCCCTGCGCCCGACGCCGGCGGCGGCCGCCGCCGTGGCGTGCGTGCCCTACGACGTCGTCAGCACCGAGGCGGCCCGGGCCCTGGCCGCCGATGCGCCCCTCAGCTTTCTCCACGTGACGCGGGCCGAGATCGATCTCGCGCCGACCGTCGATCCCCATGATCCGGTGGTGTACGCGGCGGCCCGGGCCAACCTCGTGCGGCTGCGGGAAGAGGCGCCGCTGGTGGTCGAGGCGGAACCGGCGCTCTACGTCTACCGCCTGCGCGACGGCGATCACGAGCAGGCCGGACTGGCCGGGTGCTTCGCGCTCGACGACTACGACGGGGGTGCGATCAAGCGGCACGAACGGACGCGGCGCGACAAGGAGGACGACCGCACGCATCACATGGCGGCGGTCGAGGCGCAGACCGGCATCGTCTTCCTGGCCTACCGCCGGCGGGCGGAGATCGATGCCCTGATCGCGGCGGTCCGCGCGGGGGCGCCCCTGTTCGACTTCGAGGCCCCCGACGGGGTGCGGCATACGATCTGGCGGGCCACCGCCCGGCAGACGGCGGACCTCGTCGACGGTTTCGCGGCGGTGCCGGCGCTCTACATCGCCGACGGGCATCATCGGGTGGCGAGCGCCGCGCGCGCCCGTCACGTCCTGGCCGCGAAGGACGCCGGCGGGGCGGCGCCGGCCGCGCGCGACCATTTTCTCGCGGTGGCGTTTCCGGACCGGGAGACGCGCATTCTGCCCTACAACCGCACCGTGTCGGACCTCGCGGGCGCCGATGCAGACCAGTTTCTCGCGGCGGTGGCGGCGCGCCTGCCGATCCAGCCGACCGCCGAGACCACGCCCGGCAAGGGGGCGGTGGCGATGTACCTCGGCCGGCGATGGCACCGGGTCGACCTGGGCCCCGTGGCCGGCGGCGGGGCATCGGATGCGGCCGCCGCGCTCGATGCCGCGCGGCTGCAGGAGCTGCTGCTCGAGCCGGTGCTGCAGGTGGAGGACATCCGCACCGACCCGCGGGTTCGCTTCGTCGGCGGCGTGCACGGCCCGCGCGAGCTCGAGCGGCTGGTCGATTCGGGAGAGGCGGCGGTGGCGTTCTCCCTCGCGGCGGTGACCATCGACGAGCTGCTGGCGGTCTCGGACGCCGGCGGGATCATGCCGCCCAAGTCGACGTGGTTCGAGCCGAAGCTGCGCGACGGCCTGCTGACGCACCTGATTTGAGCGATCCATGACCCAGTTGCCCACGCACCGCGTGCACAACTTCGGCGCCGGTCCCGCGGTGTTGCCGGAGGTGGTGCTCGAAGAGGCCCGGCGCGACCTGCTGGCGCTGCCCGGTATCGGGATGTCGGTCCTCGAGATCAGCCATCGATCGGCCGCGTTCGATCGGATCCTCGGGCGGGCCGAGACCGACCTGCGGGCCCTCGCGGGCCTTTCCGACGACCATCACGTGCTGTTCCTGCAGGGCGGGGCGAGCCTGCAGTTCGCCATGGTGCCGATGAACCTGCTGCCGCCGGGCGGGGTGGCGGACTACGCGATCACCGGGGCCTGGGCGAAGAAGGCGGCGGCCGAGGCGGCGAAGTTCGGGCAGGTGAACGTCTGTGCGACCACCCAGGACGACGCGTTCGCCCGGGTTCCGGCGGCCGCCGAGCTGCGGCGGACGCCTGGCGCCGCCTACCTGCACGTGACCTCCAACAACACCATCGCCGGCACGCAGTGGCCGGTTCTTCCCGTCGCTGAAGGCGCCCACCTGGTGGTCGATGCGTCGTCCGATCTGCTCAGCCGCCCGATCCCGCTCTCCGGCCTCGGCCTGCTCTACGGCGGCGCGCAGAAGAACCTGGGACCGGCCGGCCTGACCGTCGTCGTCATCCGGAAGGACCTCGCCGACCGGGGGCCGGACACCCTCCCCGCGATCCTGCGGTACGCCACCGCGGCCCGGCACGGCTCGCGGTACAACACGCCGCCGGTGTTCGCCATCTACCTCGCGGGGCTCGTCCTGCGGTGGTTGCGCGACGAGGGCGGGCTGGACGCGGTCGACGCGCGCAACCGGCGCAAGGCCGGTCTGTTGTACGATGCCATCGATGGCAGCGGGTTCTATCGCGGCACCGCCCACCCCGGGAGCCGGTCGCTCATGAACGTGACGTTCCGCTTGCCGAGCGAGGCGCTCGAGCAGCGGTTCCTCGAGCAGGCGGCCGGCGCCGGCCTCGCCGGGCTCAAGGGGCACCGATCGGTCGGCGGGGTCCGCGCGTCCATCTACAACGCCTTCCCGGAAGCCGGGGTGAGCGCGCTCGTCGAGCTCATGGCGGAGTTCGAGCGGGTCCACGGCTGACCGCCGGGGGAGCTGACCGCGGGCGGCGAACGCGGATGAGGAGCCGGTGAGACAGGTTCAGGGCTCGGTCGTCTGTCCCCAGTGCGGTCGGCTGGTGGGCGTCAACGAGCAGCAGTGCCCGTTCTGCGGCGCCTGGCGTCCCGGCCTCTTCGGCTGGGCCACCGTCCTGCGCCGGGCCCTGGGGGGCCGGCTCGATCTGTTCTCCCTGATCGTCACCGCGTGCGTCACGCTGTACGCGCTGGCGTGCCTGCTGCAGCCCGAGGCGCTGCTGGAGTCGCGCGGGCTGCTGTCGATCCTGTCCCCGGGCAGTCGGGCCCTCCTCCAGCTCGGCATGACCGGCGACTTTGCCATGGCGCGCGGGTGGTGGTGGACCCTCCTGACCGCGATGTACCTCCATGGCAGCCTGCTCCACATCGTGTTCAACATGATGTGGATCCGGAATCTCGGTCCGCCGGTGGCCGAGGTGTACGGTCCCGGCCGCGCCTTCCTGCTGTTCAACCTGGCCGGGGCGGGCGGCTTCGTGGTCTCCAACCTCATGAGCGGGGTGCCGACCATCGGGGCCTCCGGCAGCATCTTCGGGTTGCTGGCCGCGCTCATCGTCTACGGGCGCCGCCGCGGGAGCTCGGTCGTCACCCAGCAGCTGTGGCAGTGGGCGATCATCCTCGGCGTGTTCGGGTTCATCATGCCCGGCATCAACAACTGGGCGCACGGTGGTGGGTTCGCGGCCGGCTGGATCGGCGCGCATCTGATGAGCCTCGACGACGACCGGCAGGACAGCAGCTGGGTGCTCCTGGTGTCGCTGGGGCTGATCGTGGTCACCGTCGTCGGCTTCGTCCTTTCGCTGATACAGGTGACCGGCGAGCTGCTCGGTTGATGCCCTGGCTTCGGTCCAGTGGGCTGTCGGTGGAGAAGAGTCGTCCCTGCTGCGGTCGTTTTCTACGCATGTGGCGCCGGTTCGGCGGTAGAACTACTTCCAAGAGACAGTCCACTAGTTGGTCCGGCCGAAACGGGACTGGTCCAAACCGTGCGCGGCTCCAGTCCGAGCTCTCGGGTTCACAATGACCAGGGCCAGCCTTGGCCGCGACACCGTCGCCGCCCAGGCGGGCCGCGCCGCCTCGGCACGATTGGAATGAAGCGATGCTGAACGAACGGCAGGAGCGTCTGTGCGCGGAGAGCCGGTGGGACTTCTCGGATCTCTCGGCGCTCTTCCTGAACTGCACGCTGAAGCGGAGCCCCGAGCTGTCGCACACCGAAGGGCTGATCCGCATCTCGCGCGCCATACTGGAGAAGAACGGCGTCCGCGTGGAGCTCCTGCGGCCGGTCGACTTCGAGATCGCGTCCGGGGTCTACCCGGACATGCGCGAGCACGGCTGGGACCGGGACGACTGGCCGGGAATCCTGGAGAAGGTGCTGGCCGCCGACATCCTGGTGATCGGGACGAGCATCTGGCTCGGCGAGAAGACGTCGGTGGCGACGCGGGTGGTCGAGCGGCTCTACTCGGCCTCGCACCACCTGAACGCGCAGGGGCAGTACGCCTACTACGGCCGGGTCGGCGGCTGTCTCGTCACCGGCAACGAGGACGGGGCCAAGCACTGCGCGATGAACGTCCTCTACTCGCTGCAGCACCTCGGCTACGTCATTCCCCCGCAGGCCGACGCCGCGTGGCTCGGCGAGGCGGGTCCGGGGCCGTCCTACCTCGACGAAGGCTCCGGCGGGCCGGAGAACGACTTCACCAACCGGAACACCACCTTCATGACCTGGAACCTGCTGCACCTCGCGCGCCTGATCAAGGACGCCGGGGGCATCCCCGCCCACGGCAACCAGCGGGCCGAATGGGACGCCGGCTGCCGCTTCGACCACCCGAACCCGCTGTACCGGTGATGCCGGGTTGCCGCTCGATCTCGTGGCCGATCCCACGCGAAGTGCTGGGGGCAACGCCGCCCTCCCGCGCGCTGGACTGGTGTGAGGTCGGGCCGCGGCTTCGATCTCGGGCCGAGGCGCCGTGAAACGGATGGAGTCGGTGCCGAACCGGACCACCGGCCGGGGGGGCATACCGCTGCTGGAGCAGGCGACACTGCTACGGCAGTCGGCCCGCCGGTGACGGAGCAGGCGTCACCGTCACGGCAGGGGGGCGGCCACGGTGCCGGCCCACTGCCGTGAGCCGCCGGTGACGGAGCGGGCGTCACCGGCGGATCCGGCGCACGCGCGCCTCACTGGTCGTTGGTGGTCCGCGCGCCCTTCTGCCCGATCGTGTTGCGCAGCACGCCCACGTGCTCGAGCTCGATCTCGACCACGTCGCCCGGCTGCATCGCCGACGTGGACCCCGGGGTCCCGGTGAAGATCATGTCGCCCGGCTCGAGCGTCACGTAGCGGCTGACGTAGCTGACGAGGAACTCGGGGCCGAAGATGAGGTCCGCGGTCCGCTGCGACTGCATCACCTCGCCGTTCACGCGGGTCTGCAGCAGCAGGTCGTTGTAGTCGACGCCGCGCACCATCACCGGGCCGACCGGACCGAACGTGTCGGCCCCCTTCGCCCGGAACCACTGCAGGTCGTTCCCCTGCCAGACCCGCTCGCTGATGTCGTTCCCCGGCGCCACCGCGAAAATGTAGTCGGGCGCGTCCGCCTCGCTCACGTTGCGGGCCCGCTTGCCGATGATGAGCACCATCTCGCCTTCGAAGTGCAGGTCGGTGGCGTCCTCGTAGTAGGTGACGGTCGCCTCGTGGGGCACGAGCGACGTCGCGTGCTTGTCGAACAATCCCGGCTCGGGCGCGACGTTCTGCTCGCCGAGATGGCTCCGGTAGTTGAACCCCGCCGCCACCACCTTCCGGGGCTCCACCGGCACCAGCAGGCGCACCGCGCCGAGGGCCACCACCGCGCCGGTCCGCTCGGCCCCTGCGAAGATGTCGCCGCGGAGCTGATGGATGAACTCGCCGTCGAGAATGCCGTACGAGACCACGCCGTCGAAGTCGTACCGCACGTACTTCGTCACGTCCTGTGCGAACGCCGCCCCGCCGGTGGACAGGAGCAGCGCCGCCGCCGTTGCCGCGAGGATCAACCGCTTCATCGAACTTCCTCCTTCATCTCCGTTGGAGATGCACGAATCCATGCAAGGGCTTGCGAGATGCGTAGCCTACCACGGCTGCGTCACCGGGTTGCGGCGCTGGAACGAGGATGAACGCGGCGTCGATCGCGCCGTCTTCCTCCGCCGCCCGGCGACCGGCACCCCACTTCGCGACGCCGCCCAACCCCGTCGAGCGCTGGGTGGCGTGGACCTTCGCGGGCGCCTGGCTGTGGAATGCGGCCGGCGAGCCGGGACTCGATGCCGGCGTTGGAACGTCGCGTCACGGTCGCCGGCGGCGTTCCGGCCCCCGGTTCAGACGACGAGTCTCAGCCCTCGACGGGACTGCCGTCGGCGCCGATGAACGGCGACCGGCCCGCGAGACGCGCCACGAATGCCTGGTGGACGTTCTCCCCCAAGCCGTGTTGCAGCCCGCGTAGCACCGCTGCGAGATCGCCGCGCAGCATCGCGTCCACCGCCAGACGCAGTCCGGGAAAGACGCGGCTGTGAATCAGGCCGGCCGCGTCCGGCTGAAGCGGCCGGTACGCGCCGTCGGCCAGCTCGAACCAGTCGATGCGTTGCTCCAGGGTCCGCCAGACGAGGTACTCGCGCACGCCGTTCCGGCGGTATGCGTGGAGCTTGTCGTGGAGGTCGTAGGAGGCGCTGCTGGAGGCGATCTCGGCGATCAGCTCGGGCGCACCCTCGATGTAGTCGTCGTCGCTCAGCCGCGCCTGTCCGCCGGCCCCCGGATCGATGAGGAGTGCCGCGTCCGGCTGCGGTTCGTTGTCGAGGTCGAGGCGCACCGTGGGGTTGTCGTTGACCTGCACGCCCGGCGTGGACGCCGCGTAGCTTCCCAGCCAGGTGATCGTGGCCGCGTGCGGCCGGGCATGGCTGCCGGAGCGTGTCGGCGACGGCATGTGGACGGCCCCTTCGATCAGCTCGGCCTTCTTGATGTCCGGGTGTGCTTCGTAGCGGCGCTCGAACTCGCCGCGAGTCAGCCGGTCGCCGTTCTCCAGTGTCTTGGCGGAGGGTGTGGCGGGCGTGGCGCCGTCACCGCGCGATCGCGGGGACGGAACGTTCAGGGTTGCCATGGCCGGGTCTCCATGCAGCCGGCATCGTACCACGGCGGACGGACGCAGAACGTCTTGCGGACCGCGCGTCGATGGAAGACGGTGGTCGCGGATTCGGATCCCGCGCTGCTACCTCTCAGGCCTCGATGCGAGCCGTGTTGTCTGGTCCATCTCGCCCTCGGCCTTCGGCGGGAGGAGGACGGGCGGAACGCCGCGCTGTCGTCGTCGCGGCGTTCCGGCCTCCGGTTCGGACAACCCGGGCCTCACCCCTCGACGGGATTGCCGTCGGCGTCGATGAAGCGGATCTCCCCGAGGTCGAGCTCGCGGACGCTCTCCTCGATGCGCTCGCGATCGCCCACGACGACCCAGATCATCCGGTCGGGCTGGAGCACGCGGTCGGCCTCGGCCCGGATCTCGGCGAGGTTCAGGCTCCGCACCGCGGCGGCGTAGGTCTCCCAGTGGTCGTCGGGGAGGCCGAAGCGCACCATCTGGACGATGTCGGCCATGACCGCGCCGTTGGTTTCCCAGCGGCCCGGCAGGGTCAGCGTGCGCTGGTCCTTGACACGGGCGAGCTCGTCGGCGGTCGGCGGCTGGTCGCCGCCGGTGCGGATGCTGCCGACCTCCCTGTCGATCTCGGCCATCGACTCGGCCGTCCGGTCGGTCTGGACCGGGGCGAGGACGAGGAACGGGCGCTGCCCCGCCGTGTCGATGATCTGGCTCCGGGCGCCGTACGACCAGCCCTTGTCCTCGCGCAGGTTCATGTTGACCCGCCCCGTGAAGCCGCCGCCCAGGATGTTGTTCATCGCCGCGATCTGCAGGTCGCGGGAGTCGCTCTTCGGCGGCGCGACGTGGCCGGCGAAGATGATCGACTGCTCGGAGTCGGGACGGTCGATGAGGTAGACGACGGTCTCGGGCTGCGGATCGACCTCGCCGAGGTTCTTGCGGGGCACCTCGCCGGGCTCCCAGCCCGCGAGACGCGCCTCGAGGGCGGGCTCGAGCTCGGCCAGGGTGACGTCGCCGACGACGATCAGGGTGGCGTTGTCGGGGCGGAACCAGGTGTCGTGGAAGGCGCGCAGCCCGTCGAGGCTCAGGGCGTTCAGCGTCGCCTCGCTGCCGGAGCCGCTCAGCGGCTGGCTGTAGGCGTGGCCCTCGCCGTAGAGGAGGCGGGGGAAGACGCGCATCGCCATCCCGATCGGCTGGACTCTCTCGCGGGCGATCGCGGCGAGCTGCTGCCGGAGTCGGCGTTCGAACTCCGCTTCCGGGAAGGAGGGGTTGAGAACGACGTCGGCGAACAGATCCAGCGAGGCGTCGACGTGCTCCTTGAGGGTCGACATCCGGACCGTCGACATGTCGAGGTTCGATCCCGCGAACAGGGTGGTGCCGAGACCTTCGAGCGCTTCGGCGATCTCCAGCGCGGTCCGCGTCGTGGTGCCCTCGTCGAGCATGTCCATGGCCATGCGGGCGGTGCCGGGCAGCGCGAGCTGGTCCGATGCGTAGCCGGCATCGAGCAGCAGGTTGAAGTCGACGACCGGGACCGCGTCCCGCCGGGCGAGGATCACGTCGAGTCCGTTCGAGAGGCGCGTCGTCTCGCGGGCCGGGAACGAGGCGGCGGGAAACTCGGTGACCTCGGGCGGTCCGGACGAACGGTCGACGTCGCTCTCGGAGGCGGCGTAGGCGGGGAAGGGCTGGACCTCGACGGTCAGCGCGCCCCGGCTCAGCCACTCGGTTGCCGCTGCGTGGACGTCAGCAGGAGTGGCGCTCATGATGGTCTCCTGCGTCCGCCGGTAGCCGTCGGGGCTGCCGAGGTAGACCTCGCTGGCCGCGAGGACGTCCGACTTGCCGCCGAAGCCCCCGATGCGCTCGACGCCGCGGACGAAGGACGCCCGCTGGCGGGTCTGCGCCCGCGCCAGCTCGGCCGCGGTCGGGCCCTGGTCGAGGAACCCGCGCAGCTCCTCGTCGAGGACCGCCTCCAACGCCGCCAGGTCCTGTCCGGGCTGGGCCGTCGCCTGGAGGATGAACAGGCTCCCGAACTGGCGCGACAGGGTGAACGCCGACACGTCGGTGGCGATCTGGTCCTCGTAGACCAGCCGCCGGTAGAGGCGCGAGCTGCGGCCGCTGGTCAGGACGTCGCCGGCCAGGGTGAGATGGTCGAGGGCGGGGTCGCCGAGGGCGGCGACGTTCCACGCCTTGTACACGCGGGCCTGCGGCACCCGGTCCTGGAGCACGATACGGCTCTCCCCGGTCCGCCGCGCGAGGTCGACGTCCGTCTTGATGAGCGGCGGTCCCGACGGGATGTGGCCGAAGTAGTGCTCGACCCGCGCCCGGACGTCCTCGGGTTCGACGTCGCCGGCAACCACCAGCACGGCGTTGGCGGCGCCGTACCAGGTCTCGAACCAGGTACGGACGTCGTCGAGCGACGCGTCGTTCAGGTCGTCCATCGAGCCGATGGTGGAGTGGTCGTAGGGGTGGCCGTCGGGATAGGTGTTCTCGAAGAGGGTCAGGAACACCTTGCCGTAGGGCTGGTTCTCGCCCTGCCGCTTCTCGTTCTGCACGACGCCGCGCTGCTCGTCGAGCCGGGCCTGATCGACGGCGCCCAGCATGTGTCCCATGCGGTCCGACTCCATCCACAGGGCCATGTCGAGGGCGGTCGTCGGCACGACCTGGAAGTAGTTGGTGCGGTCCTGGTTGGTGGTGCCGTTCATGCCGGTGGCGCCCACGCGATCGAACGGCTTGAAGTAGTCGTCGTTGAAGTGCTCGCTTCCGTTGAACATCAGGTGCTCGAAAAGGTGGGCGAAGCCGGTCTTGCCGGGCTCCTCGTCCGCCGCGCCGACGTCGTACCAGACGTTGACGGCGACGATCGGCGCCTTGTGGTCCTCGTGCACGATCAGCCGCAGGCCGTTGTCGAGCACGTACTTCGTATGGGGGATGTCGACGGCTTCCTGCGCGGCGGCCGGCGGGGCGGCGAGCAGACAGAGGACGAGGGCGGTGCGGGCCAGTCGGTGCATGAAATGTCTCCCGGTTTCGCGTCGAGTCACGGGTGGATACGTATTGGACGTCGTTTTCCGCCGCGGAGTTCCGGCCGGCGTCGGCAGCCGTTGGTTGGCAGCCCGTGGTGGAACCCCGCGTTGCACCGAGAGCGGCGAGGGCGCCAGCGGGCTGAAAACGCCCGCGGGCAAAGAACGCCCGTGCCTGACAAGGCGCGAGGAGGGCGCATACTGGGCATATTGCCGCCGCGGACTGCACGCAGTCCGACGAACGACGCTGTTCAGGCGGGATGCATCGCCGGTCGAATGCAGCGGGCCTTCCGCCACGGCCGTCACGTGACGGCGGCGAGGAATCGGGCCGCCGCGTTCCGGAAGTCGTCCGTCCACTCGTGCCCGCCGTCGAAGACCAGCGATTCGACGGTCGCGCCCACGCTGCGCAGGGCGGCCAGGTCGGTGTCCATCTTCTCCGGTGTGTACCACGCGTCGGTTCGGCCCCGGCCGATCAGGATCGGCGGCCAGGCGGCGTCCGCGTCCGCGCGCAGCTCGGGCGGCACGTCGCCGCCGAGCGCGATGACGCCGTGGCAGGCGTGGCCGCCCTGGGCGGCGGCGCGGTAGGCCATCGCGACCCCCTGCGAGAAGCCGCAGTAGACGAGGGCTCCGGTCGCCGGATGCGCCGCACGGACCTCGTGCACCACCGCCCGCACGTAGGCGACGTTGTCGGCGATGGCCAGCTCGCGGTCCTGGCGCGTCATCCAGCTTCCGACCACGTGGCGGGCGCCGTCGCTGTAGTGCCGGTGGAGCGCCTGCACCGCGACGCGCGTCCATCGCGCGCTGCCCGGGAGCCGGTCGAGCTCCGCCAGATGCCGTTCGGCATGCTCGCCGTAGCCGTGGAAGCCGACCAGCAGCGGCGTGGGTCCCGTCCCCTCGGCCGGGGCGACGAGATACCGGCCGTGCGTCGTGGCCGCGATGGTGTGGAGGGTGGCGGTGGCGGTGGCGCCGCGCTGCGGTCGTGCCGGCGGGGTGGCGGTGTTCCGGTTCGTCATTGCATCCATGGATTCCACGCGATGCATGTTAGCAGTCCGCCGGTCCCGTCCGTCTTCCGTACGGTGGGTTGCGGTACAGTAGAGCCAAACGATGACTACGCTCTCGGTCAACGTCAACAAGATCGCGTGGCTCCGCAACTCGCGCGCGGGCGCCCGGCCCGGCGTCCTGGCGGCGGCGCGGACCGCCATCGCCGCCGGCGCGCACGGCGTCACCGTGCACCCGCGTCCCGATCAACGTCATATTCTCCCCTCCGACGTGGAAGCGCTGGCGGACCTCCTGGCCCGCGAGTATCCGCACGTCGAGTTCAATATCGAGGGCAACCCCGCCGCGGGCGCGCGCGACAACGGCTATCCCGGGTTCGACCGCCTGATCGAGAGGGCGCGCCCCCACCAGGCGACGCTGGTCCCGGACGCCGACGCCCAGCTCACCTCGGATCACGGCTGGGACCTCTCCGACGCGGACCGCGCGCGGAGGGTGGCCGTCACGGTTGCGCGCTACCGGGTCTGGGGGGTGCGCGTCAGCCTGTTCATGGATCCGGTGGACGCCCAGATCGCTCGCGCGAAGGCGTGTGGGGCGGACCGCATCGAGCTCTACACCGGGCCCTACGCGGATCTCGTCGAACGTCACGGGCTCGATCACCCGGAGACCCGCGCCTGCCTCGACGTCTATGCCCGCGCCGCCCGGCACGCGGCGGCGCTCGGTCTCGGCGTCAATGCCGGACACGACCTGAACCTCGACAACCTGACCGCGTTCGTGGCCATCGGCGGCATCGCCGAGGTCTCCATCGGCCACGCGCTGATCGCCGACGCGCTCGATCTCGGCCTCTCGACGGCCGTCCGGAAGTATCTCGAGGCCATCGCGGGCGCGGCGTCATGCGCATCGTGAGCTGGAACGTCAACGGGTTGCGCGCCTGCGCCCGGAAGGGGTTTCTCGACTTCCTGGGCGCGTCGGGCGCCGATGTCGTCGGCCTCCAGGAGGTGCGCGCGTTCGAGCATCAGTTGGACGCGGGCGTGCGGGCGCCGGCGGGATGGCACGCGGCTTTCTCGCCGGCGGAGCGGCCCGGCTACAGCGGCGTCGCGATCTACTCGCGCGAGACGCCCGCGCAGGTGGCGACGGCGCTGGGCGAGCCGCGCTTCGACGCCGAGGGCCGGCTCGTCATCGCCCGGTTCGAGCGATTGGCGGTGGCGTCGGTCTATTTTCCCAAGGGCAGCGGCCGCGACCGGGACAACAGTCGCGTGCCGTACAAGCTCGACTTCTACGCCGCGGTGTTCGAGCGCCTCCAGGCGCTCCGGCGCGCCGGTCCGGTCGTCGTGGTCGGCGACTTCAACACGGCGCACGAGGCGATCGATCTCGCGCGGCCCAAGTCGAACACCAGGACCAGCGGCTTCCTGCCGGCGGAGCGGGCGGAGCTGACGCGCTGGCTCGCCGCGGGCTGGGTGGATACGTTCCGCGCCCGCCATCCCGGCGCGACGGGGCACTACACCTGGTGGCGACAATGGGGCGGGGCTCGCGAGCGGAACGTCGGCTGGCGCATAGACTACGTGCTCGCCTGTCCGGACGCGGCTGCCCGGGTCGCCGACGCCTTCATCTGGCCGGAAGCGACCGGCTCCGATCACTGTCCCGTCGGCATCGACCTGTCCCTGGAACGTGCCCCGTAGGAGTTTCGCGCCAGCGAAACTCCAAACCCGACCGCAGGGTCGCGCTTGGCTGCCCGCGGTGGGACCGGCGTTGCATCGAGCCGTCGGAGGAAGTCGGTGGCTACCCTTCCGGACCGCCGTTCTGGGGTTCCTGCGAGCCGGCAGGGGGCCGCCGCCGGCGGCGCCGGCGCCGCCGGGGGCGATCCGCTTCCGGGGACGTCGCCGCGGCGTCGGCATCGGTTCGCCAGCGCTCGACGCGCTCCGGCGTCTGTCCGTGAATCGTCATCCAGGTGAGCGCGGCCTCGAACGCGGCCCGTTGCATGACCCCGCGCTTGGCCCGCGGCGACAGACGCGGGTCGGCGAGGCGGCGTTGCAGGTCGAGTATCTGCCGTAGCTGCTCCAGGTCCCTTCTCGCGACCGGCAGTACGCCCAGGGAGACTTCGGGGGGACGGCTGGCGAGCGGTTCGCGGGCCGCACCCCGCCGCGGGCGTTCGACGGCCGCGAAGGAGGATACGAAGCTCCCCAGCAGCAGGGCGTTGCCGAGGGTGGGCGGCGCGTCGTCGAACCCGCGCCGATAGCGGTCCAGCGCGCCGAGCGAGCGCCACAGAGCATCGGAGCGGGCCTTGTGCAGCTCGGGCGCGACGTACTTCAGGAGGCCGATCGAGCCCAGATCCCGGATGATGCGCTCGGACGCCCCGCTGCGCGCAATCTTGTAGAGCTCTTCCAGCAGGCGCGCCGGCGAGCTGTGGACGAGCTCGCCGCGATGGCGGCGAATGGCCGCGGTCACCGCGGGATCGATCGACAGATCGAGCCGGGCCGCCAGGACCACCGCGCGCAGCATGCGCACCGGGTCCTCGACGAACCGTTCGTTCGGGTCCCCGATGCTTCGAATCGTCCGGCTGCGGATGTCGCGCATGCCGTCGACGTAGTCCAGAATCGACCGGCTCGACGCGTCGTAGAACAGCGCGTTGATGGTGAAGTCGCGGCGGAAGGCGTCCTCTTCGGCGGTGCCGAACGTGTTGTCGCGGGGGATGAACCGCTTCGGGCGGACGCCCTTCGCTTCGGCCTCCCGGCGGGCGCGTTCCCGCGCTTCCTCCCGCGCGGCCCGCTCGGTGTCGGTCTCGGGCGGCACCTGCTTGCGGAAGGTCGCGACCTCGATGGTCTTGTCGCCGAACTTGACGTGGGCGAGCCGGAATCGGCGGCCGATGATCCAGCAGTTCCGGAAGAGCGCCTTGATCTGCTGCGGATGCGCGGAAGTGCCGATGTCGAAGTCCTTGGGACGTCGCTCCAGCAGCAGATCGCGCACCCCGCCGCCCACGAGGTAGGTCTCGTAGTCGTGTTGCTGGAGCCGGGAGATGACCTTGAGGGCGTCGCCGTCGATCTGCCGCCGGGAGAGAATGTGCTCCGACCGCGGGATGGTCGCGGGCGCCGCCATGGGGAGAGTCATGATATGGCCGGGCTACCCCTTCGCGGCCATCCAGTTCTCGCCGATTCCCACGTCGACGGTCAGGGGCACCCGCAGGTCCGCGGCGCCGGACATGGTGTCGCGTGCCAGCGCGGCCGCCGCGTCCGCCTCGCCGCGCGGGGCTTCCAGCACGAGCTCGTCGTGGACGGTGAGAATCATGGGGCTGCTGGGAGGCAGCTCGCCGGACAGGGTGATCATCGCGCGCTTCAGGATATCGGCGGCGGTGCCCTGAATGGGCATGTTGACGGTCGCCCGTTCGGCCGCGGCGCGGATCTGGGCGTTGCGGCTGCGCAGCTCCGGCACGAGGCGGCGGCGGCCGAACAGGGTGCGAACCTCTCCGCTCTCCCGCGCCTGCTCGATCACCGTGTCGAGGAATCCCTTGACGTCGGGATAGCCGGCGAAATATGCGTCGATGAACGCCTGCGCCAGGGTGGGGGTGACCCCGATGTCCCGGGCGAGGGTGAACGCGGTCTTCCCGTACAGCAGGGCATAGTTGATGATCTTGGCGCGGCGCCGGAGCTCGTGGGGATCGAGTCCGCTGTCGGTCCCGAACACCCGGTGCGCGGTCCGGTCGTGAATGTCGTCGCCGCGGACGAACGCCTCGATCAGGGCCGCATCCTCGGACAGGTGGGCGAGGACCCGCAGCTCGATCTGGGAGTAGTCGGCCGAGATCAGCACGCAGCCTTCGCGGGCCACGAACGCCCGCCGGATCTCGCGCCCGAGCGGGGTGCGGATGGGGATGTTCTGCAGATTCGGGTCGCTGCTGCTCAACCGGCCGGTCGCCGCGACCGCCTGATTGAACGAGGTGTGCACCCGGCCCGTGTCCGGCCGCGCCAGCAGGGGGAGGGCCTCCACGTAGGTGCCCTTCAGCTTCTGGATCGTCCGCCATTCCAGCACGAGCTGCGGCAGCTCGTGCTGCAGGGCCAGCTCTTCCAGCACGTCCACGGAGGTCGAGGCGGCCCGCGTCTTGCCGGTTTTCTTGCGGGTCGGCAGGGCCAGCTTCTCGAACAGGATCACCGACAGCTGCCGCGGGGAGTTCACGTTGAACTCCTCGCCGGCGAGGGCGAAGATGCGTGCCTGGAGCGACTCGAGCCGGGCCTGCATCGTCCGCGACTGCTCGGCGAGGGCGCCGGTCGCCACCCGCACCCCGGCCCGTTCGATGCTGTCGAGCACGGGAATCAACGGGTGCTCGAGCTCGCGATAGAGCGTCAGGAGCTTCTCCCGCGCCAGCGCCTCCGTCAACGGGTCGGCCGCCTGCAAGGGAAGGTCGGCGCGTTCGCAGGCGTAGGCGAGGACCGCCTCGGGCGGCAGGCGGTCGAAGTCCGGCGCTTTCGCGCCCTTGCCCCGCACCGCCTCCGCCGTCACCACCTGGTACCCGGTGTGCTCCAGGGCCACCGTCTCGAGAGTCGGGGCGGTTCGCGTGGCGTCCAGCAGATAGCTCGCGAGCATCGTGTCGAGCTCGAGGCCCTGAAGCCGGACCCCCTGCTCGGCGAGCCACCGCATCGGCCGCTTCAGGTCGTGTCCGACGATGCGGACCTCCGGATCTTCGAGAATCGGCCGCAGGGTCGCGAGGACGGTGTCCGCATCGAGATTGCCGGACAGATCCAGGCCGCGGCCGGCGAGGGGGACGTATCGGGCGGCCCGCGGACCGATCGAGAACGCGAGTCCGACGAGGCCTTCGCGCGCGGGCGTCCCCGCCACCGCCAGGACGTGCAGTCCGCACCGCCCGGCGTCCGAGAGGGCCGCCGCGAGCGTCTCCAGCTCGGCGACGGTGGTCACCGTCCGGTAGTCGGTGCGCACCGTCCCCGCCGTCGGAGCGAACTCGTTCAGCAGCGACTTGAACCCCAGCTCCGAGAACAGGGCGAAGCATCGTTCCCGATTCGCGCCCTGATAGCGGTAGCGCGTCTGGTCCGCGTCCACCGGCACGTCGACGCGGATGCGGACCAGCTCGCGGCTGCGGTGCGCGTCCTCGGCATGCTCGGTCAGGGCGGTTCGGAGCTTCTTCTTCGGCAGCCCGGCCGCCTGCTCCAGCAGCCGGTCGAGCGTGCCGAACTCGGTGACCAGGGCCCGCGCGCTCTTCTCGCCGATGCCGGGGACGCCCTTGACGTTGTCGCTGGCGTCTCCCATCAGGGCGAGGACGTCGACCACCTGGTCCGGCCGCACCCCGAACTTCTCCTGCACCGCCGCCTCGTCGAACCAGGTTCCGTCGTCGCGCGGGTTGAATACCCGGACCCGATCGTCCACGAGCTGGAAGAAGTCCTTGTCGCCGGTGACGATGGCCACGTCGAGGTCCGCCGCCACCGCCCGCGCGGCCAGGGACCCGATCACGTCGTCGGCCTCGAAGCCCTCGCGGGTGACGATGGGGACCCCCAGCGCCGCGCACGCGTCGTGCACCTGGGGAACCTGCTCGACGAGGTCTTCGGGCATCGGACGCCGGTTGGCCTTGTAGTCGGCCGCGAGCTGGTGCCGGAAGGTCGGCCCCTTGAGGTCGAACGCGGCCGCGATGAGCTCCGGGGCCTGCTCGGAGACCAGCTTGCGCAGCATCGTGATGAAGCCGTACACCGCGTTCGTGGAGCGTCCGTCCGGTCCCGTCAACCCGCGAATCGCGTGATAGGCGCGATACATCTGGGAGTTGCCGTCGATGAGGAACAGACGAGGGCGGGAGGGCATGAAGTCAGGGTGTCGCGGTGTAGCCGCGCCGAGCCCTGACCCGATAGTCGGGGTTGCGCACTTCGACCCGGATGCTGTGCCAGCGACCGTCTCCGGCGTGCCGCGCCGGGTAGCCCAGGTAGTACTGCCGGCTCAGCTCCCGCGCGATGCCGGCCGTCGCCGGGTCCAGATCGTCGGCGTCGCGGATGATCTCGGTCCGTCCGCCGGTGTCGTCGGTCAGATCGCGGAGCGCGCCGACGTTCACCCGTTCCTCCTGCGCGGTCTGGAACGGATTGCCCTGCGGCCACTGCGGCGGCCGGCCCCCGCCGCCCGGGATGGGAATCAGCCCGGGCAGCGGCGGCCGCAACGGCCCCCCGCCGAGCCGCCGCCGACGCGTCCCGCGCCCGTCGATGCCGATCGCGTACACCAGTGCCTCGTTCTCCCGGATGAGCGACCGCAGCGCTCGGTCGTCGCTCTCGCTGTTGGTGTCGTTGCCGTCGGAGATGACCAGCAACGCCTTCTTGCGATGGCGGCCTTCCGCGACGCGCGGCACCGCCGCGGCCACCGCGTCGTACAGCGCGGTGCCGCCCCGGGGACGGATGTCCCGAATGGCCCGGCTGAGGCGATCCCGATTGGTGGTCCAGTCCTGCAGCAGGACCGGCGTATAGTCGAATCGGTAGAGGAAGATCTCGTCGTCGGGACCGAGCAGATCGTACAGGAAGCGATCGAGCGCGCGCCGCGCCGCCTCCATCTTGCGGCCGTCCATGCTGCCGCTCGTATCGAGGGCGATGCCCAGGCTGACCGGCACCCGTTCGTTGTCGAACTGGGTGAGCTCCACCGGCTGGCCGTCCTCGTAGACCAGGAAGTCTTCCCGCGCCAGCCCGTCGACGAAGCGGCCCCGGGCGTCGGTGACCGTCGCGGCCACGTTGATCAGCTCGATCCCGGCCCGGAAGAGGCCATCCGGATCGTCGGGTTGCCGGGCCGGCTCGGTGCGTTGCCCGGCTTGCGAGGCGGTCCCGGGGCTCGGCACGGCTTCACCGCCGGCTCCCGACACCCAGAGCGCCAGGGCGAGGACCAGGAGCCCGCGGCAAAAGGCCCCCCGCCGGCGGGGGCGGGGCCCGGTTGCACCCCGGGCTCCCGGCGCCGTCGGCCCCCGCGGATTCCTGGTCCTGGTCATGGTCGGCTCCCCACCGATGCCGGCATCGCGGCGTCCCCCGGCGCATCCGAGTGGCGCCGGTCGACGTGCGGAAGGCTGGCCTGATCCTCCATGAAGCTTACCCGATAGCGGTTGATCAGGTCCGCGTCCGGGAGCGAAATGGTGAACGCGGTCTCGCCCCCCGGGGGCAGCACCGTCACCGGAAGGGGGGTCTGGCCGGTGCCGATGACCGCGCCCGTCCGATCGAATACGGTCGCCGTGATGCTCAGCTTCGCGCGCTCCTGCCCGCCCGGGGGATTGCGCAGGGAGCCGCTGACGGCCAGATAGTCCCCCTGCTTGCGGTGGTCGAGCGACAGCAGCTCGACCGGCACGGCCGCCGCCGTCGGGTCGCGCGGACCCGGCGCGCGGGTGGCGAGGGAGACGCCGGCCACGAGGACGGTGCCGACCGCGACGGCGGCCAGGCGGTGGCCCCAGTGCGGCTGCGCCGGCGGCGTCGGCGCGAGCGCCTCCCGCCAGAGGTTCGACCGCGGGGCCGCCGCGTCATGCCGCGCCCGCCCCCCGCCGGGCGCGGTCGCACGCGGGGTCTCACCCCGGGCTCCCGGCGCCTCCTCCGGTCCGGTGAACGGCAGGCGCAACTCGACCGGCGCATGCCGTCGCCGCGGGGGCGGCTCCTCGGCCGCCGCCGCGGGATACACGATCGGCGGGCGGCGCTCCGGCCGCCCGCCCGGTCCATCGGGGGGGGCCGCATCCCCCGTGAGCTCCGCCACCAGGGCCGCGGCTCTGGCATCGGAGAGCCGCCGCTCCGCCCGAATGCGCTGCCAGGTGACGATGGCCATTGCCCACGCCAACAGCAGCGAGATGATGGTGACCGTGGCCAGCGTAGTGTCCATGGTGGTCCGGTGCTCCCCTCAGCCTGCGTCCAGGACGGTCCCGTCTCTACTCCTTTCGTCGGTCGCGTCGATGCAGCACTGTAGGGGGCCAGGGCCCCACGGGGTGACGCCGGGTACGCCGCCGCGGGTCAGCCGGCGCCCCGGGCCGCGTCCGGAGCGTCCTGTGGATCCGGTTTCATGCCTTCGGTGAACAGCAGTCCCTGCCGCTCGGCGAGGGTGCGCACCGGTCTGAAGCCTTCGGCTCGCAGGGCCGGCTCCGCTCCGCCCTGCGAGCGATAGTGCGGGTCGAGGGCGCGCCCGGAGAAGAGCGCTCCCAGTCCCCCGCGCGGGGCGGCCTCGATGACCAGACACCGGCCGCCGACCCGGAGCACCTGCCGTGCGCCCTGCAGGGTCCCCACGCGTTCGTGCGGGCGCATGGCGCCGATCAGCTCGGGGATGACCACCACGTCGAACCACCCCTGGGCGAACGGTGGCGTCCGCAGCGGGGCCACCTTCACGTCGACCAGTACTCCCCCCGCCTGGGCGGCGCGTCTGATGCGGTCGGCGCTCCCGTCGTCCGGGACCAGGGCCGACGCCTGTCCGCTGATGGCGACCTTGGCCGCGAGCATCGCGATCAGACGCGGGTCGCCGCTCCCGATCTGCAGCACCTTGTCTCCGAGCCGCAGCCCCGCCATGGAGACCCGGAGGTCGTTGTCACCCTTGAGTTTCTTGAAGATTGCCATGGACGTGATTCGGTTCCGGCATGCCGCGCGCCGCCACGCCGGGCAGGTAACGATGCCCCAGTAAGCCTCAGACTGCCATGATATAGTGACCGGTCGTGAAACGCCCAGTCGAAATCGCGCCCGCCAACGGCAAGCTCGGAGTTCTTCTCGTCGGGATGGGGGCCGTCAGCACGACGTTCATCGCCGGCACCCTCCTCATTCGAAAGGGATTGGCGCTTTCCATCGGTTCGCTCACCGAGCGGGGGACGGTCCGCCTGGGCAAGCGCAACGAAGGTCGTTCGCCGCTCATCAAGGACTTCGTGCCGCTGGCGTCCCTGGACGACCTCGTCTTCGGGGCCTGGGACATCTTCGAAGACAACGCGTTCGAAGCGGCCACCACCGCCGGGGTCATCGAGCCCGCGCTGCTCGAGCAGGTGCGCCCGGAGCTCGAGGCGATTCGGCCGTGGGCCGCGGTGTTCGATCAGCGGTACGTCAAGCGGCTGATGGGCACCAACGTCAAGAAGGGCCCGAACAAGCGGGATCTCGCCGAGCAGGTGCGCGCCGATATTCGAGCGTTCAAGCAGGAGCACGGCCTCGAGCGTCTGGTGATGATCTGGTGCGGGAGCACCGAGATATTCATGACGCCGACCCCGGAGCACGAATCCATCGCGACCTTCGAGGCGGCGATGGATTCGAATGCCGAGAGCATATCGTCGAGCATGGTCTATGCCTACGCCGCGTTGAAGGAGGGGATTCCCTATGCCAACGCGGCGCCGAATCTGAGCGCGGACATCCCGGCGCTGGACCGGCTCGCGCTCGACAACGGATCTCCGGTTGCCGGGAAGGATCTGAAGACCGGGCAGACCCTGATCAAGACGATTGTCGCGCCCGGTCTCAAGGCGCGGCTGATCGGGGTGGCGGGGTGGTACTCGACCAACATCCTCGGGAACCGGGACGGCGAGGTCCTCGACGATCCGGAGTCGTTCAAGACCAAGGAAGAAAGCAAGAAGTCGGTTCTCGACTACATTCTGCAGCCGGAGTTGTATCCGGACCTGTACGACGACCTGTGCCACGTCGTGCGCATCAACTACTACCCGCCCCGGGGGGACAACAAGGAGGGCTGGGACAATATCGATCTGGTGGGTTGGCTCGGTTATCCGATGCAGCTCAAGATCAATTTCCTGTGCCGCGACAGCATCCTCGCGGCGCCGATCGTGCTCGATCTCGTGCTATTCCTCGATTTGGCGAAGCGCGCGGGCATGAGCGGCGTCCAGGAGTGGCTGTCCTTCTACTTCAAGAGTCCGGTGCATGCGCCGGGACTCTATCCCGAGCACGACCTGTTCATTCAGCTCATGAAGCTGAAGAACACGCTGCGCTTTCTGCGGGGCGAGGATCTCATCACCCATCTCGGTCTGGAATACTACGACTGAGATCGCCGATTTCATCCTGGAAGTGCACTCGACGGCCCAGGGATTTTGACGCATGACGCAGAGTCAGCTTCAGCCGGTCGTTTTCGGCGGCTTGTTCATCGGCGTGTTGTCCGCGTTGCCTATCGTTTCCATTGGCAACTGCTGCTGCCTCTGGATCATCGGAGGCGGCATGCTGACCGCCTATCTGCTTCAACGGGATCGGTCCGAACCGCTCCAGCTCGGCGAGGGAGCCATGGGGGGATTCCTCGCCGGCATCGCGGGCGCGGTCGTCTACGTGGCGGTGTCGGTACCGATCAATATCGTGACCGCTCCGCTCCAGCGCGGCATGATGGAGTTCATGCTGAACGCCGGGAACGACGTGCCTCCCGAGGTCCGGGAGATGATCGAGACCTTCGGTTCCGGCTCGGAGAGCATCATCTTCGGCGCGGTCGTCGGCTTCGCCGTCATGCTGATCGTCGGCATGATTTTCTCCACGCTGGGCGGCCTCCTCGGCGCGCTGATCTTCCGGACGTCCCCGCCGGCGCCGCCGATGCCGTACCCGCAGGTACCTCCGCCGCCTCCGGTACCGGAGGCCTGACGGAACCGTGGCAGGGGGCCCCGTTGCGCGGGGTCCTGCCGCGCGCTCCTGGCCGGCAATCGTCGCCTTGTCGGCTTCGCCTACCGCCCGACCAGCTTCCAGGAACACCGTTCCGCGGCGCGGTTCCCCGGCCGGTCACACCCCGTCCTCGCGGTATTCGCCGAAGACCGCGCGGAGGGTGTCGGCGATTTCACCGACCGTGGCGCGGGCTTCCACCGCCGCGATGACCGGAGGCACGAGATTGCCGCCGTCTCGGGCCGCGCCGGTCACCGCGTCGAGCGCGCCCCGGCACCGCACCGGGTCGCGGGACGCCCGCACCTGGGCCACGCGCTCGCGCTGTTCGCTCTCGACGGCGGGATCGATCCGGAGAATGTCGATGTTCACGCCGTTGTCGTCATTGAACCGATTGACCCCGACCACCGTCCGTTCGCCGCGGTCGACGGCCAGCTGGTCCCGGTACGCGGACTCCTGAATCCGGCGCTGGATCGCGCCGCGTTCGATCTCGTGCAGCGTCCCCCCCTCGGCGTCGATATGTTCGAGGATCTTGCGGGCTTCGCGCTCGATCTCGTCGGTCAGCGACTCGATGACGTGGGAGCCGGCGAACGGGTCGACGGTGTTGACCACCCCCGTCTCGGCCGCGACGACCTGCTGCGTCCGGAGGGCGATGTGGGCCGAGGTCCGGGTCGGCAACGCCAAGGCCTCGTCGCGGCCGTTGCAGTGCAGCGACTGGGTGCCCCCGAGCACCGCGGCCATCGCCTGCAGCGCGACCCGCACGATGTTGTTGTCCGGCTGTTGCGCCGTCAACGTGCTGCCGGCGGTCTGGGTGTGAAAGCGCATCTGCTGGGCGCGGGGCTCGGCGGCGCCGAACCGGTCGCGCATGATCCGGGCCCACAGCCGCCGGGCCGCCCGGAACTTGGCGATCTCCTCCAGGAAGTCGTTGTGGGCCGCGAAGAAGAACGACAGCCGGCGTCCGAACGTGTCGACGTCGAGACCGGCGGCGATGGCCGCTTCCACGTACGCGATCGCATGCGCGCAGGTGAAGGCGACCTCCTGAATCGCGGTCGCGCCGGCCTCGCGGATGTGATAGCCGCTGATCGAGATGGGGTGCCAGTTGGGCAGCTCGGCGCCGCAGTACTCGACGACGTCGGTCACGATCCGCAGCGACGCTCGCGGCGGAAAGATGTAGGTGCCGCGGGCGACGTACTCCTTGAGGATGTCGTTCTGCACGGTGCCGGCGACGGCCCGGGGCTCCACCCCCTGCCGCCGCGCGGTGGCGACGTACAACGCCAGCAGGATGATGGCGGTTGCATTGATCGTCATCGAGGTCGAGACCCGATCCAGCGGAATGCCCTCGAAGAGGAGGCTCATGTCCTCGATGGAGTCGATGGCCACCCCGACCCGGCCCACCTCGCCCCGCGCGAGCGGGTGGTCCGAGTCGTAGCCGATTTGGGTCGGCAGGTCGAAGGCGACGCTCAACCCGCTGCCGCCCTGCTCGAGCAGATAGCGGTAGCGCCGGTTCGACTCGGTGGCGGTGCCGAAGCCGGCGTACTGGCGCATCGACCACAGCCGGCCGCGGTACATCGTCGGATGGATGCCGCGAGTGAACGGAAACGCGCCGGGCGCCCCCAGGGGGTCATCGGCGGTCCGGTCCGGAGGGTCGGTCCGGACGGCCGTCTTTGGTGGCATCGTGCGATTCTAGCAGCCTGCGGCAACCGGCCCCGCGGCGCCACGGGGGAGTCCTGCCACGGGCCGCCGGTGGAAACTCCTACCCGATCCAGCCGCGCAGGTCGCGCCCGGTCATCTCGGGCGGCGGCGCGATGCCCAGGATGCCCAGCATGGTCGGGGCCACGTCGCGCAGCGTGCCGTCGCGCAGCGGCATCTCCGCGTCGACGTCCGGTCCGGTGAGCACGACGGGGACCGGATTGGTGGTGTGCGCGGTATGCGGTCCGTTGCGTTCCGCGTCCCACATCTGCTCCGCGTTGCCGTGGTCGGCGGTGATGATGACCGTGGCGCCGGCGCTTCGGGCCGCGGTGAGGATCCGCGCCAGACATCGGTCCAGCGTCTCGACGGCGGTCACCGTCGCGTCGAGACGGCCGGTGTGGCCGACCATGTCGGCGTTGGCGAAGTTGCAGATGACGACGTCGTGCCGCCGGTCGGTCAGGTCCGCGACCAGGTGATCGGTGATGCCGGCCGCGCTCATCGCCGGCTCGAGGTCGTAGGTCGGGACGCGGGGCGAGGGGACGAGAATCCGGTCTTCGCCGGGGGGCGGCTGTTCGTCGCCGCAGTTGAAGAAGTAGGTCACGTGCGCGTACTTCTCCGTCTCGGCGAGCCGCAGGCTGGTCCGGCCGTGTGCGGCCAGCACCTCGGCCAGACTGCCGGAGAAGGTCCGGGGCGGAAAGACCACGGGCAGACGAAACGCGGCGTCGTACTCGGTCAACGTCAACACGCGCAGGGCCGGAGGCGACCGCCGATCGAAGCCGTCGAAGTCGTCGAAGGCCAGCGCCCGGGTCAACTGGCGGGCGCGGTCGGCCCGATAGTTGAAGAAGATGACCGCGTCGCCGTCACGGAGGAGTCCCACCGGCTGATCGCCGTCTGTGGTGATGACGCAGGGTTCGATGAACTCGTCGGTGACGGCGCGGGCATACGCGCGTTCGACCGCGGCCACCGGGTCGGTCTCGCGGGCCCCGAGACCCAGGGTCATCGCCTCGTAGGCGCGCCGCGTGCGGTCCCAGCGGTGATCCCGGTCCATGGCGTAGTACCGGCCGCTCACGGTCGCGACCTGTCCGGCTCCGGCGTCGGCAAGGCAGCGGTCCAGCGCCGCCAGATACTCCACGCCGCCGTTGGGGGGGGTATCCCGACCGTCGGTGATGGCGTGCACGAGCACCCGGCCCACGCCGCGCCGCGCCGCGAGCCGCACCAGCGCGTGGAGGTGCCGCTGATGTGCGTGCACGCCCCCGTCCGAGAGCAGACCGACCAGGTGCAACGCGCGGTCGCCGTGGGTGCAGGAATCGAGCAAGGTGGTCAGCGGCACGCTGGCGGCCAGCTCGTCCCCGGCAATCGCCCGATCGATGCGGGTCAGATCCTGAAACACGATCCGCCCCGCGCCGAGGTTCATGTGCCCGACCTCCGAGTTGCCCATCTGGCCCGGCGGCAGTCCCACCGCCTCGCCGCAGGTGGTCAACCGGCTGGACGGATACCGGTCGCGAAGCTCCCGGTAGACCGGCGTCCGCGCCTGCCGGATCGCGTTGCCGCCCGGTTCGGCGCTCTCGCCCCAGCCGTCGAGAATGACGAGCGCCAGCGGGGGACGGCGTGATCGGGACATCGGCAGCGGGCTCCGGGGACAGTCCGAAGCCATGCATGCTAACACGGCGGAGCCGTCCGGTCCCCGGCCTCCGTGGCGGGAAAGGGCGCGGTTTCAACGGGTTGTGGCGATGGAGCCGGTTCGACTTGTGCCGGGCCGCCCGCCTGTGATTGACTACCCCTCTGGCTTCCTACGCGATCGGCTTCGATGTCGTCTCGTCGAATCGCCGCGGTGCGATGGAAAGTCGCGGCGGCTGCACCCCGGTCGTTGCCGGCAGGGCAGGCGTGGCGGGTCGGGACCAGGGAACCACGGGGCTATGCAGGTGAGAATCGGCTGCGTGTCCGCGGCGTGTCTCATCGTCGCAGGGCTGGCGGGAAGCGCCGCCGGCTTGGCGGAGAGTGCCCAGCCGCTCGACGCCGAAGCGCAGGAGCTTGAGATCGTGTCGCTGGCCACCGTCGTGGGCGCCGCCCTGCGGGGAGAGATCGTCCCGACGGAGGAGCCGTTCCGCTGGGCGAACGATTTCCTGAAGAGCAGCGAGCGGACCACCTTCGTTCCGTTCACGTTGTCGATCGAGCAGTCCAGGCTGACGACTCCGGCGGTCGCGATGTACATGTTCGTGACGCCGCAGGGGGCCCGGGTCGGCTCCGGGCCCGCGGCATTGCCCGCGTCGGCGTTCGAAGACGGCTATCACGTCCTGCTGGGGGCGCCCACCGAGGACGGCTTCTACGAGATCCGCCGTGGTTTCTGGGCGCCGGCGGGCGAGTACGATGTCTATGTGGCGGTGAGCGAGAGCGAGGTCGCCGCCGGCGCCACTCCCGCGACGATGATGCTCAGACAGGCGCTGTCGGTGCCCGACCTCTGGACGGATCGGCTCGCCGCGAGCAGCGTCATCCTTGCCGAGCGTATCGAATCGTTGAACGCGCCGCCGGCGCCCGAGCAGTTGCCGGCCAATCCCTACACGCTCGGAACGATGCGCATCGTCCCGAAATCGACGCTCGAGTATCTCGTCAGCGACGAGTTCTCCATGCTGTTGCTCGTGTACAACGCGGGGGTGACGGCGGCGGGGATGCCGGACGTAACCGTGGAGTATGCGTTCAGCCTCCAGGGAGAGGCCGGCGAGGAGTTCTTCAACCGGACCAATCCCCAGATGTTCAACGAACGCACGCTGCCCCAGGGGTTCGATCTGAGCGCCGGTCACCAGCTCGTGGCGGGCCAGGCCGTGCCCCTGAGCGCGTTTCCCCCCGCCGAATACCACCTCGAGATTACCGTGACGGACAATACGAACGGTGAATCGCTGACCCGCAGCGTGGGTTTCTCCGTCGCCGAGTCCTGATCGGGCAAGAGAGAGGGCGTCATGGATACGTTCCAAAGGGTAGTGGTCGTTGCCGCGGGGCTGTTCGCCTTCGGTGCGGCATCGGCGGACGCCGGTCAGACGCCGGAGCCCGCGGCCGACGCGGCTGCGATTCAGGCGGCGGTCCGGTCGGGTCGCATTGCCGGCACGGTCACCGACGTGGACGGCCAGCCCCTCGACGGCGCGATGGTCTCGGCTTTCGGGCCGTTGGGCGCCGAGCTCGTGGTCTCGGATGGAAACGGGCGCTTCCTGTTGCCGTCGCTGGCGCCGGGCCGGTATCTGGTGCAGGCCCACGTCGCCGGGTTCGCCACTTCCCGACGCCGGCTCGTGTCGGTGAGGGCGGGCCGGGCGGTTCTCCATGCGATCGCCATGAGCCGGGTCGGTCCGTCCTCGGGGGCGGTGTTCCCGACCCTGGCCAGTCTCGGTCTCCCGCTTCCCGCCGCGGAGGAACAGGGCCCCGATTCGGAGACCGGGGCTCCGGCTGCCCGCGAGCCGGATCCGCCGCACGATCACGCCGAGAAGGCATGGCGCCTGCGCCGGGCCCGGCGCGGCGTGCTCAAGCAGGCGGAGCGGGGGGAGGGCGCCGGTGCGGCGCCGCCCGATGAAGGCGAGGTGGCGTTGTCCCGTTCGGGGGGGCCGCCGGCATCGTTTGCATCGTGGCTTAGGGCCTTTCCGCTCACCGGGGAGGTCAATCTGCTGACCCGCGGGACGGTCGAGTCGGCGAACCCGCTCGTCGGGTCGCCTCGCGCCGGCGGCATCGCCAATCTGTCCGTGGGGGCGCCGGCGTGGCGGGGCGACTGGACCGCCCACGGGGCGATGAACACCGGTGACGTCTCGTCGTGGTTCGCGTCGGGGGCCTATCTGGCGGAAGCCGGCAGCTCACACCGGTTCGGGGTCGAAGCGGCGTACGGGCGGCAACGCTACGACGGCGTGAATCCGCTGGCCCTCACGGTCGCAGCCGAGACCAGGAATGCCGCCAGCATCGGCGGCTTCGACCGATGGACCGTGTCGCCGCGTCTGTCGCTCGAGTACGGCGGTCGTTACTCCCGGTACGACTACATCGACGGCGGGCTCTTCAGCCCGCGTGCGGCAATCACCGTGGCGCCGGTGCCCGGACTGCGTTTCCGGGTGGCGGGGGGACAGGAGATGGTCGCGCCGGGGGCGGAGACGTTCCGGCCTCCTACGGGTGCGGGACTGTGGCTCCCGCCGGAACAGACGTTCGCCACCCTGTCGCGGCATGGGGGACTGCTCCCGGAGCGGACGCGGCATTTCGACGTGGGGCTGGAACGCGATCTGGCCGGGGGCATCGTGGTGGGCGTGCGGCGGTTCCGTCAGGATGTCGCCAACCAGATGGTGACGCTGTTCGGGGCCGGCGGTCTCGAGGCCGTGCCCGCCGACTTCTACTACGTCGCCCGCGCCGGGTCCGTCGCGAGTCGCGGCTGGATCTTCACGGTGCGCCGCGAGCTGGGGCGCCGGGTCAAGGGGTCGGTGGACTTCTCCGTCGTCGAAGCGCAGTGGGGGCAGGCCGAGTTCGGGCCGGTGGCGGCGGCCGAGGCGCCCGGGGTTCTTCGCCCCGCGGTCGAGCAGTTCCACGACATCAGCGGAACCATCGAGACCGAGTTTCCGGAGTCTGCGACCCGGATCTCCGTCCGCTGCCGGATCAGCGGGGCGTTCGAGGGCATCGACCCCGCGAGTCCGGGCGGGCTGGATGCCCGCTTCGATCTCCTGGTTCACCAGGCGCTGCCGTTCAACCCCCTTGGCGGCAGTCGCTGGGAAGCCCTGTTGGCGGTTCGCAGCCTGTTCTTCGATCCGTGGGACACCGGGTCGATTTTCAGCGAGCTGCTCGTGATTCGGCCGCCCCGGCAGGTCGTCGGCGGCGTCGTGGTGCATTTCTGAGGCCGTATCCGCGCCCCCGCACGAGCGTTTGAGACCACGCTCGTACGGGGGCGTTTGCGTTCCCGCACGCCGGGGATACGTTCATAATATTGGACGAGCGGACCAGTTATTTGGATCGTTGCCATCGGCTTGCGTTGAAACGAGGCGACGCGGTCAGAAAACGCTCGCGTCGGCGCCCACTCCCGCCCTCATGCCTGGAATACCGATTGCATACGAAATTCAGCGGTCTACTCCGTGTGTTCGTCTTTCGGGTCGATTGAAATGAGTCGCTCCCCGTCTCGACGCGTCTTGCCCGCCCGTCGGCACGAGCGGTGGAGTGCGTGGGTTTCCCCGGTCCTGGCCGTCGCCCTGGTGGCCGTCCTCATCTGTCTCGCCGCCGCGAACGTCGTTGTCTGGGCCAACTGGAACGAGTTGGTCGACGGCGTGTTGTGGGTCGATCGACCGGCCGGCATCACCGCGGCGGAGGTTGCGCCGGACGAGGCCGGGGATCGGGCCGGGATCGAGGCGGGGGATGTGCTGCTGGCGCTCGACGGCGTCCCGGTGCAGTCCACCGGGGACGTGGTGGAGCATCTCCATTCCCGGCAATCCGCCGGCCACGTCGACTATACGTTGCTGCGGCTCGATCAGTCCCGCCTGATCGACGTCACCCTGCAGCCGGCGCCGGCGGCCGAGACCCAGTTGTACTTCGTGCTGGCCGCTATCGGCGTGTTCACGCTGCTGGTCGGCGCCGCGGTTCGACTCCGGCAGCCGGGAACCCAGGCCACGTTGCATTTCTTCTGGCTCAGCGTGGCGTTCTTCGGCATGTTCGCCTTCTCGTTCAGCGGTCGACTGGATCGGCTGGACTGGGTGTTCTACTGGGCGGACGCGATCGCGACCCTGGTGCTCGCTCCGCTGTTCGTGCACTTCGCGCTGGTGTTTCCCGAGCGGGCGCCCGGTGCGATCCGGAACCGTTTGGGACGCCTCGTCGTGCCGATGGTCTACGCCCCGGCGGTCGCGCTGGGACTCCTGCAGGCGGTGGCGCTGGCCGGAGACGCCGGCTCGGCGGTGTTCACGACCGCGGTCGAGCGCGTCTGGAACCTGGAAATCGCGTACCTGGCCGGCTGCGTTGTTTGCGGACTGGCCCTCATGATTCTCACCCTGCGGCGGGTGCCGTCGGTGACGTCCAAACGCCAGCTGCGGTGGATCGTGTGGGGAGCGATTCTGGGCGGGCTGCCCTTCGTCGTGGGTTACGCGATCCCGTGGGCGCTCGGGTTCGACCCGGCGGCGCTCGACGTGACCGCGATTCCGTTGAGCCTGATTCCGTTGGCGTTCGCGTCGGCCATCGTCCAGTATCGCCTGCGTGACGTCGAGGTGATCATCAAGCGCGGGCTGGTCTATACCGTGGCCGTGTCCGCGATGGTGGCCCTTTACCTTGTTCTCGATCGGTTGGCGCGGGCCGTGTTCCTCGACGAATCGGACGGGCACAACTGGATCATCGCCCTGCTGGCGACGGCGGTGGTCGTCCTGTTGGCCGGTCCGGTGAAGGACGCCATTCAGTCGATGCTCGACCGCGCGCACTACCGTGACCGGTATGACTACCGGCGTGCGCTGCTCGGTTTTGCGCGGGAGCTGAACAGCGATCTCGATCTGAACCGACTGGCCGAACGACTCGTGACCCGGGTGACCGAGACCCTGGTCGTCGACCACACCGTGCTGATGGTGGCGCCCGTGGAACCGGAGGCCGGCGGGGAGTTTCGACCGTTCCGGGCGACGGGGGGGCGCGCGGCCGGGGCGTGGCCGGGGTTGGAACCCACCTCGGGCATCGGTGCGCACGTCGTCGACCAGGGGACGATCCTGCTCGACGACCCCGCGTCCGCCCGCCGTCACCCCGAGGCGGAGGTCGCGTTCTGGCGAGAGCAGGGGATCCACTATTTCGTGCCCTGCGTCTCGGAAGAAGGGACCATCGCGGTGCTCGCGCTGGGGCCGAAGACGAGCGGCGAGCCGCTGAGCAGCGAGGACGTCGCGTTGCTGACGGCGGTCGCGGCGCAGGTCGCGACCGCGATCGAGAACGGTCGTCTCTACACGCAGTTGCAGGTCAAGGCGGCCGAGGTCGACCGGATTCGCGAGTTCAACGAAAACATCATCGAGTCGCTGAACGACGGGCTCGTCGTGCTGGACCTCGAGGATCGGGTCGTGCGCTGGAATGCGGCGCTCGACCGCATCTACGGCTTGGCGCAGGCCGCCGCCGTGGGACGGCCGCTGGCGTCCCTGTTCGATGCCGCGTTCACGGAGCGGCTGGCGCGCGAGCGGCGCGACCACGCGGCCGGATCGACCCTGTATCGGGTGCCCCTGACCTCGCGCCACGCCGGCGAAGCGCGGGACCTGCTGGTCAACGCGGCGCAAGCGCCGCTGCTGACGCCCGGGGGGGATACCGCCGGCACGATGATTCTCCTGGAGGACATCACCGCGCGCGTACGGCTCGAGGAGCAGTTGCAGCTGTCCGACCGGATGGCGTCGGTCGGGTTGCTCGCGGCGGGTGTCGCGCACGAGGTCAACACCCCGCTGACCGGCATTTCGAGCTTCACGCAGATGCTGATCGACGGCACCGCCCCCGGCGATTCCCGCTTGGAGGTGCTGAAGAAGATCGAGCGGCAGGTGTTCCGGGCCGCCCGGATCGTGAACGGTCTGCTCAACCTGTCGCGGCCCGGACAATCCGATGCAGCGGGTCCGGTGGACGTCAACGGGGTGATGAACGATGTGCTGGTCCTGGTCGAGCATCAGCTGCGGACGTCCAACATCCGCATCCGGCGAGAGCTCTCGTCGGCCCCAACGGTGGTGGAGGGGGTCGAGGGCAAGCTGCAGCAGGTGTTTCTGAACCTCATCCTCAATGCGCGGGACGCCATGCCCACCGGCGGCTGGTTGACCATCAGCTCCCGGGTCGACGGCGGCCGGGCGGTCATCGAGGTGGCGGATACCGGCACGGGTATCGCGAGCGAGGATCTGTCCCGCATCTACGACCCGTTCTTCACGACCAAGGCGGTCGGCCAGGGCACCGGGCTGGGCCTGTCCATCGTCTACAGCGTGGTTCAGGAGCATCGCGGGGTGATCGACTGCAGGAGCGGGAACGGCGGCACCCGCTTCACCGTCACGCTGCCGGTGTCGTCGCAACTCCGGACGCGGTCGGTGGGCCGTTCCCATGCTTCGTGACACGTCCGTACTGATCGTCGACGACGAGGAGGTCATGCGGGAGGTCCTGCAGACGCTGCTCGTGCGCGAGGCCTGCCGCGTGTCGACCGCGGTCAACGGTGACGAGGGGCTGGAGCTGGCTCGCAGGGAGCGGTTCGACGTCGCCATCGTCGACGTGATGATGCCGGGCATCGGTGGGATTGAGACGCTGGACCGGCTGCGCCGGCTCGACAAGGACCTGCCGGTCATTCTGATCACCGCCTACGCATCGCTCGAGAACGCGATCGCGGCCATGAAACGCGGGGCGTTCGACTACATCACCAAGCCGTTCAAGAACGAAGAAGTGCTGGTGGTGGTGCGCAACGCGGCCGAGAAGCGGCGGTTGGTGACCGAGAACCGCACGCTTCGCGAGAGTCTCCGGGCGCAGAACCACGGGTTGCGGGACATCATCGGCCGCAGTCCGCGCATGCGCCAGGTGTTCGACCTGATCACCCAGGCGGCCGTGAGCCGTGCGACGATTCTCGTGGAAGGAGAAAGCGGAACCGGCAAGGAGCTGGCGGCGCGGGCCCTGCATGCCGGGTCCCGCCGGGCCGACCGTCCCTTCGTCACCGTGAACTCCGGCAGCCTGCCGCCGGATTTGCTCGAATCGAATCTGTTCGGTCATCTCAAGGGGGCATTCACCGGCGCCGTGGCCGCCAAGAAGGGGCTCTTCGAGCTGGCCGACAAGGGCACGATCTTCTTCGACGAGATCGGCAGCGTCCCGGTGGAGACGCAGGCCAAGCTGTTGCGGGTGATGCAGGAACGGGAGTTCATGCGGCTGGGCGGCATCGAGACGAAGAAGGTCGATGCGCGGATCATCGCCGCCACGAACATCGACCTCCGTCAGCTCGTGGCGGAAGGGAAGTTCCGCGAGGATCTCTACTATCGGCTCCACGTCATCAAGGTCGAGCTGCCGCCGCTTCGCGAACGGCGCGAGGACATTCCCCTGCTCGCCCAGCATTTTCTCGAGAAGTACGCGTTGGAGAACGACAAGCGGAATCTGGAGCTCACGGCCGAGGCGCTCGACTTCATGGAAGCCTACGATTGGCCGGGCAACGTGCGCGAGCTCGAGAACGTCATCGAGCGCGCCGTCGTGCTGGCGACCGGCTCACGGATCGGCCCGGATCTGATCCCGGACGCAGTGCGCACCCAGCGTCCGTTCCAGATGCCGCGGTTCGTGATGCCGCCGGAAGGGCTCTCGTTCAAGGATGTGGTCGCCGCCTTCGAGACGCAGTTGATCGAGCGCACGCTCGCGGCAACCGGCGGGGTGCAGAAGCGCGCGGCCGAGATGCTGCAAATCAAGCCGACGACGCTCAACGAGATGATCAAGCGCTACGACATCCTCCCGCGCCGGAAACGGAGCCTCGTACCCGGTAGCGCGGGGGCGGGAGGAGCCGCCGCCTCGGGGACTCCCCGGGCGTGACCTCAGGCTGTCCTCTGACCGCGGCGGCGGCCCGAGCGGGGGTGTCGTCCCGCGGGGCGCGAGGTCGGGAGGCTGGCGATCAACCGGTCGTACTTGCCGAGAACGATGTCCCACCGGTAGTTGGCGCGAATGTAGGCGCGTCCCTGATGTCCCATGGCGTTGCGCAGGTCGTCATCGCCGATCAACAGCCGGAGGCAGGCCTGGAACTCTTCCCGGCTGGCGTAGTACAAGCCTGCGTTGCTCCGCTGGCAGTGATCCACGAGCACGTCGCTCCGGGCGTTGGCGAGCACCGGAGTTCCGACCGCGAACGACTCCAGGGCCAGTAGCGAGAGACTCTCGAACGGAGAGGGCGCCACGACCACGGTGGCCGCTTCCATGGCCTCCAACCGCTCGGTTTCCGACAGCATGCCCGCGAACCGCAAGTGCAGAGCATTCGGAATGGGCATCAGCTTGAGTCCCATCAGCACCAGCGACGTGTCGCCGTCGGCCTCGGCATAGCTGTTGAAGTAGTCGAGCAGCTCCTCGCACCCCTTCCCGGGATCGATCCGTCCACCGTAGAGGGCAACGGGGCCGTAGAGGCGGTGACGTCTGCGAAAGACGGCCCCCCGCGCGGACAGCGGCGAGGAGGGCTGGTCCGGAAGCGATCTCTCGTGCAGATGAGAGGGCGGGAAGTCGACGCCGCATCCCACCGTTTCCTCCGCCCGTGCGCCGATGGAGAACGTTCGCTTCAGGAATCCGCGCTCGACCGCGGTGGTGTAGGCGATGCCGGCCGGGAGCGAGAACACTTCGCGATAGAGATCGAGGCGGATGGCCGGCTCGTCGTGCGCGGCCGGCACGAGGATGCTGCGCGCCGGATCCACCCGCAGCCCCAGGACCGTCGGCGCGTAGAGACAGTTGAAGAAGATGAGCGCATCGTAGTCACGGTGATGCTGCTCGAGATACGACTGAAGACCCGGGCTCCACGGTCCCTGCTGCTTCAGCCACTCCGTTTCATCGTCGGCCGAGTGCGGGTGATGGTGGATCCAGTTCGAGTACTCGTTGAACGCAGCGGGATCCCGCGTGCGGTCATTGGCGAATCGCCGGACGGTAACGCCGCGAATGCGGTCGTCGCCCTCCGGATAGCTGTTCTTCCAGGTATCGTCGTCGCGCGCACAGGTGGTCAGGACATCCACCTCGTGCCGGCCGGTGAGCTGCTCCGCGAGCAGGCGGCAGAGATACTCGGCCCCGCCGATGATCTCCGCACCGTAGCGTTGAACGACGACCGCCAGCCTCATCGATCCCCGGCGTCGTCGGGTGGCGGGTCTGCGGCGGGCTGCTCCGAGGACGGGGACGGCAGCGCAGCATCGCGGGGCTCCGCGGCAGCGGCGGCCGCGGGGGGGGATTCCGATTCGGCGGGCGCCTCGGAAGCGTCTGCCCCGGTCCGGGTATGGCCCGGGGAGGCGGCCCTGTCGGCCGGCTCGCCCGCGTTTCCTCCGTCCGTGGCCTCCGTCGCGTCGCCCGGTGAAGTCGCCTCTCCGGTGACTTCGGTCGCGGCCCCCGGGGCGCCCCCGCCCGGGCGCCGTCGCGATCGGCGCCGCCGCCGGCGGGTCCGGGTCGGCTCGGCGCCCGGGGTTCCGTCACTCTCGGTACTGTCGGAGTCAACCGTCTGCGGCGCCGATCGGGTCTGCTGGACCGATTCGAGCGCCCGCGTCCGCCGTTGGTCGAAGTCCAGCCGCCCCGCCACCGATTCGACCAGCATCTTGTGGTTCTTCATGTCGACGGCGAGCCGGGTCATCTCCGCCACCAGATTGTTGACCACCTCGTAGTTCAGGGCGTCGAGCTCCTCGCGAGCCCTGAACTTCTTGCCGGTGCGCTCGAACTCGACATTCACCCGATTGAGCAGGTCGAGGAGCCGCTCGTTGATTTCCGCTTGTCGCATCATGGCGAAGATGATCGGGTCGGGGTTGAAGAACAACCTGAGGATCGGGTTCAAGAGTCGACGGATCAGACGGATCAGTTTCCCCATCGCTCCCCTGGACGAGACGTAGACGGTGTCCTCGTTGAATTCGAAAGGCTCGGGCGCCAGGCTCCGCCCCTGCGGGTCCCGGTCGAACCGTCCCGGGGGGGTGAGCCGCCGGTTGTGCTCGTACAGATCCGAACCGGTCCGCCGGGGCTCGAGGCATCGATCGCGCGTGGCCTCCGCCAGCTCCCGGTGCTGCCGCTCGGTGTCATCGGGGCCGCGCTGTTCGCGAATCCCCTTGCGGATCCGTTCCATGATCTGCATCACGTCAACGGAATCGGCCCGGATGTTGAACTCGGCCATTGTGTGTCGTGGGGACGCTACGTCGATTCTGCCGCCTGCCGACGGAACGTGCGAGGCAGTCTCCCCGGGTTCCGACTGAACCCCGGGATTCGGCGTGCGACCGGGGTGGTGGGGTCACCATCGCCGGGCCTGGGAGCCCGTGGCGAAAACCCCCGCTGCATTCGACCGGCGATGCATCCTGCCTGACTGCGTCGTTCCTCGGTCACATATACCCAATATGCTCCCTCGTCACGCCTTGTCAGGCAAGCGCCTCGCCGGTCTCGGTGCAACGCGGAGGTTCTGCCACGGGCTCCCAGGGACGTTGGGGGCGAACGGTGTCCGTGGCTCGACGAAAACGACGAAGGGAGCAGGTCAGTCACCCGACCGACGGCCCGGCGTCCGAAACGCCGGGCATGACCCTGCAAGGCTGGAACGTGCGAGATCGAGCGGAGGATGGGGCGACTCCTGTTCGTCAGGCGCTGAAGCTGTTCACGGCCTCGTCTTCGGACTCGTACGTTTCGAACACCGTCAGCAGCTTCGTAATCGAGAGCAGGTCGGTAATGCGCTTGGTGAGGTTGACGAGCTTGAGCTTGCCGCCCTGCCGGCTCACCGTCGTGTACGTGCGCACGATTTCTCCGAGCCCCGCGCTGTCGACGTAGGGAACGCCCTCGAGGTTGAGCAGCAGCTTGCGATGGCCCTGCTGTACCAGGTTGCTGATCCGCTCCTTGAGGAGCTCGTCACCTTCGCCGATGGTCAGCTTCCCCTTCAGATCGAGCACCACCACGTCCTGAAGCGTTCTTTCCTGGATTTCCATACGATGATTCTCCGCGCCTGCGTTCTACGCCGTCGCCGGACGTGACGTAAGAACCGGGTGAACTCAACGCGTTTTTGCCGGGCCTCCCAGGCCCGGCAAAACGTACTATGAACCCGATGGACTGTCAATGCAGGACGTGGTCTGCGCTTCCCGCCCCTACTCGGTCTCCCGACGCTGCTTTTTTCGCGTGCGTTTGCGCGCCAACGCCTGCTTGGCGCGGCGTTTGTCGCCCGGCTTCAAATAGAACGAGTGCTTCTTGATGTCCTTGATGATGTCTTCCTGCTGCACCTTGCGCTTGAAACGCCGCAACGCGCTCTCGATCGACTCGCTCTCTTGCACCTTGACTTCAGCCAAACTGTCTGTCACCTCCCTTGGGCGGCGAGCGTCACGATTCGGATGGCCCCGACCGTCCGCCGGACTGGCCCGGCCCCGGCTCTGCCATCCGCAATCTCAACCCGCGCGGCCTTCCGGTCATGCGACCGTAAATGTTGCCCCGCACCGCCCTTCGTCCCGTCCGATCTCGTCGAACCGGCATCCGGCGGTCACGGAAACGTGTAGCATGGAGTTCGTACGGGAGCGTAGCCCATGCAACCGCACCTGTGCTCCTGAAACGACACGGGGCAAACGGGCATTATAGGCAGAGGCCCGCAACATGTCAAAACGGCGGGCCGGGCGCGATCCGGGAGGGTGCGAGACCGATGAAGGTGCTGGTCGTCGGCAGCGGCGCGCGCGAGCACGCGTTGACCTGGAAGCTGGGGCGGGAGTCCGGGGTTCGGAAAGTGCTCTGCGCACCCGGCAATGCCGGGACCGGGCGGCCCGCGTCCGGGCGTTCGCTCGACGTATCGGATCCGGCGGCATTGCTGGCGTTCGCCGAGTCCGAGGCGGTCGACCTGACCGTCGTCGGGCCGGAGCTGCCGCTGGCGCGCGGGGTCGGGGACTTGTTCGAGGCCCGCGGCCGGTGTCTGTTCGGGCCCAGCCGGTTTGCCGCCAGGCTGGAATCGAGCAAGGCCTTCGCCAAGGAGTTCATGGCTCGGCACGCGGTGCCCACGGCCCGTTTCCGGGTCTGCCGCCGCGCCGAGGAGGCGCTGGCCGCCGTTGCCGGCGCCGAGTTCGGGTTTCCGGTGGTCATCAAGGCGGATGGGCTGGCCGCCGGGAAGGGGGTCACCGTGGCGCCCGATCGGTCCGCCGCGGAGCGGGCGGTGCGCGAGGCGATGCTCGACCGGCGATTCGGCGATGCCGGGCAGTGCGTCGTCATCGAGGAGCATCTGGCGGGTGCGGAGGCGTCGTTCTTCGCCGTCTGCGATGGATGCCGGGCGATCGGCCTGCCGGTGGCGCAGGACCACAAGCGGGTCCGCGACGGTGACGAGGGGCCGAATACCGGCGGCATGGGGGCGTTCGCTCCGAGTCCGCTGATGACCCCGGAGCTGGACCGCCGCATCCGGCGCGAGATCGTGGAGCCGGTGCTCGAGGGGATGCGTCAGGCCGGACACCCCTTTCGCGGATTCCTCTACGTCGGGTTGATGCTGACGGCCGAGGGCCCGCAGGTCATCGAGTTCAATGTCCGGCTGGGAGACCCGGAGGCCCAGGTCGTGCTGCCGATGATCACCGGCGAGCTGGCGCCGGTGCTGGAAGCGGCGGCCCGCGGAGCCCTGAACGGGTTCGCCTGCGACTGCGTGGACGATCCGCACGTGGGGGTGGTGCTGGCTTCCGGCGGGTACCCCGGCCGCTATGATACCGGCTTGGCGGTTGCAGGGATCGAAGCGGCGTCGGCCCTCGAGGGCGTGCTCGTGTTTCATGCCGGCACGGCGCTGCGGGACGGGGCGGTGGTGACGGCGGGCGGCCGGGTGCTGACGGTGGTGGGCCGGGGACGTGACTTTCGGGAGGCCATTGCGCGAGCCTATGCGGCGGAGGCCTGCATCACCTTTGCAGGCAAGCAGGTTCGCTCGGACATCGGCCGAAAGGCATTGGCGGGGTGAATCGGCCAGGAGTCCGAGCCGTGTAACGGCGCCGCTTCCCACAGGAGGCGCTGCCTCCCGAAGGAGGCACCGACTTCTGGAGGGTTGGTTGAGCGGCGAGCGGAGGCCGCCGCGCGACCTTGCGGTCGCGTTCGGAGCTTCGCTGGCGCGAAACTCCTACGGCGACGATTGCCGGGCCAGGGAGACGCAGAGTCGGATGACTGACGTACAGGTGCAGGTCTTGATGGGGTCCGCGTCGGACGCGGGGGTCATGGCGAATACCGTGCGCACGCTGCGCGATCTGGGCATCGCGTCCGCGATGACGGTGGCGTCCGCCCACCGATCGCCGGATCGGGTCCGCCGGGTGATGGAGGACGCGGTGCGGCGCGGGGTCCGGGTATTCGTGGTGGGGGCGGGGGCGGCGGCCCATCTCGCGGGGGTCGTCGCCGCCCATACCCCGTTGCCGGTCATCGGCGTGCCCATCGATTCGTCGCCGCTGGGCGGATTCGATGCGTTGCTGTCGACGGTGCAGATGCCCCCCGGGGTCCCGGTGGCCACGGTCGCGGTGGGGAAGGCGGGGGCGACGAATGCGGCGGTGCTCGCGGCGCAGATTCTCGCCCTCGGCGATCCGGACGTCCGCGCGCGTCTGGACGAGTACCGCCGGACGCTGGCCGAGAAGGTGGAGCAGGCCGCCGCCGGCCTCGAGCCGGTGTGAACACGAACGCGGTCCGCCAGCACGGCGACCACGGCACGTCCGAAGAGCGGCGCAAGCTCCTCAGGAGGGAGCGGCGTCCAGCATCAGCAGCAGCAGCGCCTTCTGGGTGTGGAGTCGATTCTCGGCCTGATCGAAGACGGCCGAGCGCGGCCCGTCGATGACGTCCGGATCCACTTCCTCGCCGCGATGCACCGGCAGGCAGTGCATGAAGAAGGCGTCGCGGCCCGCCTGCGCCATCAAGGCGCCGGTCACCCGGTACTCGGCGAACGCCTCCCGCCTCCGGATTGCCTCCGTCTCCTGTCCCATCGACGTCCACACGTCGGTGTAGACGGCGTCGGCCCCGCGTACGGCATCGACGGGGTCGTCGCACTGGACGATCTGCGCGCCGTGGCGCGCCACGCGTCGGGCCGCGGCCAGGGTCGCCGCGGGCAGGGCGTAGCCCGGCGGCGACGCCAGTCTGAGGTGGATTCCGAGCATCGCGGCGGCGTGAGTGAGGGAGGTGGCGACGTTGTTGCCGTCCCCGACGTACGCCAGCGTCACCCCGCGAACGCCGCCGCACCGCTCGCGGAGGGTCAGGCAGTCGGCGAGGGCCTGACAGGGATGCTCTTCGTTCGTCAACGCGTTCACGACCCGCAGCCGGGTCGTGGCCTGGGCGATCTCCTGCAGCCGGGACTGCTGGAACGTGCGAATGGCGGCCACCGAGATCCACCGCTCAAGGGTGCGGGCGACATCGGCCAGCGCCTCGCGCGTGCCGAGCGCGTCGGCCGACGGGGGGCACGTGACGATGCCGCCCAGCTCCTGCATCGCGATCTCGAACCCGGTGCGGGTGCGCAGCGACGGCTTGTCGAACAGCAGGGCCAGCGAATGGCCGGCCAGTGCCCGGCTGGTCGGCGCGTCGGCGCCCATCCGTCGTTCGCGTTTCAGCCGCGCCGCCAGGGCCAGACAGGTCTCGAGGGCATCGGGCGTCAAGTCGAGCACCGACAGGTAGGCCCGGGCGGAAGCGAACGGGGCGCAGGGGGCCGCCACGCTTTCTTTCGGCACGGCTTGGGTGGTGTTCATCGTGTTCAATGCGACGTTGCGCGACCGTCCGGATGCCGGCCGCGCGGGGTTCGCTCGCTCACGTCCGGTAGTCCGCGTTGATGCGGATGTACTCGGCGCTGAAATCGCAGGTCCAGACGGTGGCGGCGCCCGCGCCGCCGGTGCCGAGGTCGGCCGTGATCGCCACCTCCGACGTCCGCAGGTGCTCGGCCGCCGCCGGTTCACGGTCGATGAAGATCTGCTCGTCGCGAAAGAGCTCCACCCCGCCGATGGCCACCCGGGCGCGGCCGAGGTCGAACCGGACTCCGGCCCGGCCCGCCACCGCCACGATTCGACCCCAGTTCGGGTCGCCGCCGTGGACCGCGGTCTTGACGAGCGGCGAGTTCGCGATGGCCCGCGCCGCCTGTCTGGCCTCGGCCACGGTGTGCGCGCCGGTCACGCTGACGGAGATGAGCTTGGTGGCGCCCTCGCCGCCCTTCACGATGGCGAGCGCCAGCTCGTGGCAGACGGCATGGAGGGCTTCGACGAAGGCAGGGTACGACGCGTCGTCGATGCCGACCCCGGAGCACCCGTTGGCCAGCGCCAGGACCATGTCGTTCGTCGAAGGCTCGCCGTCGACGGTGATGGCATTGAAGGTCGTCTCCGCCGCCTCCCGCAATGCGCGTTGCAGCAGGGGCGGCTCGACGGCGGCGTCGGTGGTCAGGAACGCGAGCATCGTGGCCATGTTCGGCTCGATCATGCCGGCTCCCTTGGCGATGCCGCCCACGTGGAACCGACCCGCCGGCGCTACCGCCCGCACCGCGGCGTCCTTGGGCCACGGGTCGGTCGTCATGATCGCCTCGGCCGCCGCCGCGTGCCCGTCGGGGCCCAGCGTCTCGGTGGCGAGCCTGATGCCCTGCCGCACCTTGTCGCGGTCGAGGTAGGCCCCGATGACCCCGGTCGATGAGACGAGCACCTGCTCGATCGGGCACCCGACGGATTCCGCGGTGGTGACCGCCATGTCGCGTGCGTCGGCCAGCCCCCGCTCGCCGGTGCAGGCATTCGCGCACCCGCTGTTGACGACCACCGCCGCGGTGGTGGCATCCGAGCGCTGCAGATGCTCGCGCGTCACCGTGACCGGGGCGGCCACCGCGAGATTGGTGGTGAAGATGCCGGCCGCGCGGGCCGGCGGCGTGGACACCACCAGCGCGAGGTCGAGCCCGGAGGACTTGATGCCGCAGGCGACTCCCGCGGCCCGGAAACCGGCCGGTGCGGTGATGCCCTTGGGAATGCGTTCAAGCATGGGTGTCGTCTGCCCTCACTACCTGCTGCCACGCCGCGGTCCGCGGCCGCGCGGGCCGTCGAGCTCGAGAACCACCGCGACTTGTGCACACCGTCTGAACCACTCGCACGCCTGGCAGTCGGTCATGATCTTCTCGGGCAACCAGGTGTGCGGCACGATCGAGAACCCCTGGGCGACGAAGGCGCGCGGGACATGGGTGAACGCGCACACCCGGGAGGCGCCCTGCCGGCGTCCGCCGACGACCAGGGCGGTGAGCAGCCGGGTGCCGATCCCGCCGCCGCGCTCGCCGGTGACGACCACGAGCGACCGGACCTCGGACATCGTCTTGCTGAGGGGGGCGAGTTCTCCGCACCCGATCACAACGCCGTCGCGGACCGCGACCACGAATCGGGACACATGGCGCTGGATGTCCGTCGGCGAGCGGGACAACAGCAGTCCGGGGCCGACATTGGCGGCCACCAGGCGACCGATGGCCGCGGCATCCGGCTGACCGGCGGGACGAATCGACACGGCGACCCGAGGCCGCGCGAGACGGCGGCGGTCGTCGGTGGCGGGGTGAACGGAAACGGTGGACGTGGTGATCATCGGGTCGGGCTCGGGCCGCGCCTGGGACTCATCCGGGTTCTTGGGACAGTGATCGATATGAGGTTGCCAACCAGATCCAGGCGCAGCCCGTTTTCTACGGTTTCGTGCGCGTGGCACACGGCAGGATAATTTCCGTCAGTGGCCTTACGCTGCAGGCTCCTGGGATGCGATCTCCGCGAGCACGGCGTCGAGAATCTGCAGCGCCTCGTCGATCTCGGCGTCCGAGACGGTGAGCGGGGGCAACAGCCGCACCACGCGTCCCGCGGTTCGGTTGACGAGCAGGTGATGCGCCAGCGCCAGTTCGACGGCGCGGGTCGCGGCGGCCTCGGGCATTTCGAATCCGCGCATCAACCCGGCGCCGCGCACGTCGGTGATGAAGGGATACCGTTCCGCCAGACCCTGCAGGCCCTCCGCCAACCGCGCGGCCGCCGCCCGCACCCGCTCGAGTCCGCCGTGCTCCAGGGCGTCGAGGAACACCAGCGCCGCGCGGCAGGCGAGCAGATTGCCGCCATAGGTGGTGCCGTGGTCGCCGGGAGAAATCGCATCCGCGACGTCCTGACTCATCAGGATGGCGCCGACCGGCATGCCCGCGCCCAGGGCTTTCCCGAGCGCCATCAGATCCGGGCGCAGCCCGAGGGTCGCGGAATGGAAGGGGCTCCCGGTGCGGCCCAGTCCGCATTGAATTTCGTCGGCGATCAGCAGGGCGCCGGTCCGCTCGCACGCCGCCGACACCGCCGCCGCGAATTCGGGGGTCAGCGGCCACACCCCGCCCTCGCCCTGAATGGGTTCCAGGATGAGCGCCGCAACATCCGGTCCGACGGCGGCCTCCACGGCTTGGGGGTCGGTGGGGGATACGAAGCTGACCCCCGGGAGGAGCGGTTCGAACGGCCGGCGGTATCCCGGCTCCCACGTCGTCGACAGGGAGCCGAGCGTGCGGCCGTGGAACGAACGCTCCAGCGCGACGATCCGCGTCCGCGCCGTCTCGCCGCGCGTATGCCAGTAGCGGCGCGCGAACTTCAGACAGCCTTCCACCGCCTCGGTTCCGCTGTTGCAGAAGAACGCCCGCGGAAGGCCCGACAACGCCGCCAGCCGCCGTCCGACCTGCCCCTGCAGGGGATGGAAGTAGAGGTTGGACGTGTGCACCAGGGTGCGCGCCTGGTCGGCCAGAGCCGCCGCCAATCCGGGGTGGGCATGCCCCAGCGACGCGACCCCGAGCCCCGATACGAAGTCCAGGTAGCGTTGGCCTGCGCTGTCGTGGACGTAGCTTCCTTCGCCGCGGGTCAGGACCAACGGCACCCGCTTGTAGACCTGCAGCAGGTGCGCGCTCTCGACCGCCCGGACATCCTGTTCCTCGGTGACCATGCCTGTCGTTCCTGTCGACATCGATAAACTGCTCCAGCGATCTCCCACGCCTCGACGGGGGACCGCGGTGACGTTCGTTCCCGGGATCGACCGCGCCGCTCCTGGCCCGGACATCGGCGCCTTGCGGCGCCGCTGCCCGCCAAACCAATCCTGCAGTCGTCCGCGCCGTACTACGGCGCAGACTCCCAGGCGATCTGCGTTCCGGGACGTGCCTCCAGATCGCGTGTTCGCCTGCCGTCGACGATCTCCACCCTTGACACTCCGTTGCGCCGCGCATCGCGGCAGGCGTTCAGCTTGGCGACCATGCCCGCGCTGGCGCGGCCGTCGGCGATGAGTTGCTGTAGCGTCGCATCGTCGATCGCGGGCAGCGTGCTGCCCTGCGGGTCGAGGACGCCGGCGGTGCCCCCGGCGATCAGCAGCCGGCCGGCCCGAAACCGCACGGCCAGGTCCCCGGCCAGAGTATCGGCATTGACGTTGAGCAACTGTCCATCCGCGGCGGCGCCGATGCTCGCGACGACCGGCACGAACCCGGCGGCGCAGAGGGTCTCCAGCAGAACCGGGGGGGCGTCACCGTTCGGCTGGCCCACGAATCCCAGGTCCACCACCGACCCGTCGGCGGCGGCGTAGGGGGCGGCGCGCTCGACGGCGGCCACCCCGGCGTCGGCCGCCGTCAGTCCGACCGCGCGGATACCGGCGCGGCAGGCGGCGGCCACGAGCCGGGTGTTGATCCGTCCCGCGAGCATCCCGACCACGACTCCGAGGGTGGCGGCGTCGGTGATCCGGAGACCGTCGACGGCTCGCTTGGCGATGCCGCGCTCCGCGAGCTCCGCGTCGACCTCGCGCCCTCCGCCGTGGACGACCACGAGGGCGGCGCCGGCCGCGAGGCGTCCGATGGCCGCCGCGATATCGCGGCGCTGTTCCGGCTCCGCGAGCAGTTCGCCGCCCAGCTTGAGGACGACCCTGGCGGTGGGGGTCATGACAGGCCGGTCGCTTCGCCGAGGCCGAACGCGACGTTGAGGTTCTGCAGGGCCTGGCCGGCCGCTCCCTTGACGAGGTTGTCCAGACACGCGATGAGCACCAGACGCCGGGAGGCGGCGTCGAGCTTCCAGCCGATATCGCACAGGTTGGTGTGCGTGACGTGCTTGATCTCCGGCAGGGCGTCGCCGGTGAGGCGGACGAACGGCGCGCCGGCATACGCCCGCTCCAGCGTGTCCGCCACCTGCGCGGCGCTGACGTCCCGGCGGGTCCGGACGTAGATGGTCTCCAGAATGCCGCGGTCGAGGGGTACCAGATGCGGCGTGAAGGTGACCGGCCGTCCCAGCTCCTGCTCGATCTCCGCGCCGTGCCGGTGGGCCAGCACGCTGTAGGCGGCGACGCTGCCGTGGCATTCCGAGAAGTGCGTACGCTCCGTCGGCTTCTTGCCGGCCCCGGAGACTCCGGACTTCGCGTCGATGATGATGTCGCCGTCGGGATCGAGGATGCCGGCGTCGCACAGAGGCCGCAGGGCCAGGAGCGCCGCCGTCGGATAGCATCCCGGACAGGCGACGAGGCGGGCGTCGGGCAGCGACGCACGGCAGTGCTCGGTGAGGCCGTAGACGACCGGCTCGTCGATCTCGGGGGTTGCGGGATACCAGTGGCGGCGCTCGGCCGCCTCGCGCAGCCGGAACGTGCCGGAGAGGTCGAAGACCCGGACGCCGCGGGCCACCAGATCGGGGCCGACCTCTGCCGCGACCGCATCCGGCAAGGTCAGGAACACTGCCTGGGTCTCCGCCGCCAGTCTTTCGACCGAGAGCGGGGTGACGTCGCCGTCCCAGATGCGCGCGAGGGCGGGCAGACGCCGCACGCCGTCCGCGCTCCCCGATCCCATGGCCGCCACGACCCGGACGGCGGGATGGCGTGCGGCCAATCGGAGCAGCTCCTGACCGGCGTATCCGGTGGCTCCGGCGATTCCTACAGCGACAGTAGTCGACATTTTGTATATTTATACATCGGGGCCGGCCGCGCCGTCAACGCTGGCGACGGGGTCCGAGCTGGACCGCGGCAGCTTGACAGCGACCGGCGGCGGTGTATATAAATCCACTGTGTGAATAAGTATGAAGGCTCGTCGCCAGTCCGCCATCCTCGAGCTCGTGTCCGGCCAGCCGGTCCGCAGCCAGAACGTCCTGCGGCGCCTGTTGGCGGGGTTGGATATCCGGGCGACCCAGGCCACCATTTCCCGGGACGTCAAGGAGCTCGGTCTGGTCAAGCGGGCCGCCGATGGAGCCTATCAGTTGGTTCAGGCGGCGGCGGGGACGCCGGCCATCCCTGACGAGCGGGTTCGCCGGGCGGTCACCGAGTATCTGCGGCGCGTGGAACAGGTTCAACAGCTTCTGGTGTTGAAGACCGATCCGGGACAGGCCCGCTGGCGTTCGCGCTCGACCATGCCGCCTGGCCTGAGATCGTCGGCACGGTTGCGGGCGACGACACGATTCTCGTCGTCGTGCGCTCCGAACGGAGTGCGAAGACCCTGGGCCGCCGGGTGGAGCGGTGGGCGGCTCGATAGAGGTCTGCACCGTAGAACAGCGCCGACTCCCGCGGAGGCGCCGATTCCCTGGAGGGTTGGTCGGGCGGCAAGCGGAGCCGCAGGCGACGCTTTCCGGGCCAGGAGCTTGCGCCGTAGGAGTTTCGCGTCAGCGAAACTCCCAACGCGACCGCAAGGCCGCGCAGGAGTCGGCGCCGCCGGCGCCGACTCCTGGAGGGTTGGGTCGGGCGGCAATCGGCGCCGCAGCCGACGATCGCCGGGCGAGGGCGACGGGGGAGGGCCGACATCCCCCGCGGCGGAGCCGGAAGGATAAAGGAGAAAGGGAGTAGATGGAACGCGTGATACTCGCCTACTCGGGCGGTCTCGATACGTCGGTGGCGATTCCCTGGCTGGCCGAGAAATACGACGCGGAGGTCGTGGCGGTGACCCTGGATCTCGGGCAGGGAAAGGAGCTCGACGACGTTCGCGAGCGGGCGATGGCGGTGGGGGCGATCCGTTGCCACGTCCTGGATGTGCGGACCGAGTTCGCGGACGAGTACGTCCTGCCCGCCCTGCAGGCGGGGGCGCTCTACGAGGGGCAGTACCCCCTCGCGACGGCGCTCGGCCGTCCCCTGATCGCGAAACGGCTCGTCGAGATTGCGGAGATGGAGTCGGCCACCGCGATCGCCCACGGGTGTACCGGCAAGGGGAACGATCAGGTCCGGATCGACGTGTCGGCCCGGGCGTTGAACCGGGCCATCCGGGTGATCGGACCGGCGCGCGAATGGGGCATGTCCCGTCCCGCCGAGATCGAGTACGCCCGGGAACGCGGCATCCCGGTGCCGGCGACCGTGGACAGCCCCTACAGCACCGATCTGAACCTGTGGGGCAAGTCGATCGAATGCGGCGTGCTGGAAGATCCCTGGACCGAGCCGCCCGAGGAGGTCTTCACGTTGACGAAGTCTCCGGCCGCGGCCCCCGATGCGCCCGCCTACGTGAGCCTCGACTTCGAGCAGGGGGTGCCGACCGCGGTCAACGGGGTGGCGATGCCCCTCGTCGAGCTGATTGCCAGTCTCGAGACGATCGCGGGCGCCCATGGCGTCGGGCGGATCGACATGCTCGAGAATCGGCTCGTCGGCATCAAGTCGCGGGAGATCTACGAAGCCCCGGCCGCGGTCGTGCTGCACGCTGCCCATCGCGAGCTGGAGAGCCTGGTCATTCCGCGCGATCTCGATCGCATCAAGACCGGCCTGGCGCCGGTGTACGCGGACCTCGTGTACAACGGCCTGTGGTTCACTCCGACGCGCCGCGCCATCGACGCCCTCGTCGCCGACGTGCAGCAGCGGGTCACCGGCACCGTTCGCCTGAAGCTGTTCAAGGGAAATTGCCGGGTGGTCGGGCGCAAGTCGCCCCATGCCCTGTACGACCAGGCGCTCGCGACCTACGACGAGGGCGATCGGTTCGACCACACCGCGGCCGAGGGCTTCATCAGAATCTGGGGGCTTCCGGTCGAGCTCGCGGCCGCCAAGGCCATCCCGTCGTCCTGATGAGCTGACGAGCCTGGAAGCCCGCATCTCCGATTCAGCACAGCATGGCGCATCTGTGGTCCGGCCGGTTCGACAGTGCCCCCGACGAGGAGGTGTTCGCGTTCCAGTCCTCGTTCGCGTTCGACCGGCGGCTGTTCGAGGACGACGTCACCGGCAGTCTCGCCTGGGCGGAGGCCCTCGTCGGCGCCGGGGTGCTCTCGGCCGGTGACGCGGCCGCGGTCGGGGCCGCCCTGGTCGCGATCCGGGCCCGCGGCCGCGACGACCCGGCGTTCGTCGACGGACCGGACGAGGATGTCCATGCCTTCGTGGAACGGCAACTGATCGAGCGGGTCGGAGACGCCGGGAAACGGTTGCACACCGGCCGGTCGCGGAACGAGCAGGTCGCCCTCGACCTGCGGCTGTATCTTCGCCGGCGCATCGCCGTCATCCAGCAGGAGGTGGTGGTTCTGGTCGACGCGCTCGCGGGCCAGGCGGAGTCGGCCGGGGCGGCGCTGATGCCGTCCTATACGCACCTGCGGCGGGCTCAGCCGATCCTCGTGGCGCACTACTTCCTGTCCCACACCGCCGCCCTGCGGCGCGCCCATCGTCGTTTCGAGATCGCTCGGGACGAGGCGGACGCGCTCACGCTCGGGTCCGGGGCCATCGCCGGGGCCAGCTACGACATCGACACCTCCGCCCTCGCCCAGCGTCTCGGGTTCTCGCGCGTCGTGGCCAACAGCCTCGACGCCACCGCGGATCGCGACTTCGTGTCCGGGTTCCTGCACGCGTGCGCCGGCGCCATGGTCCAACTGAGCCGGCTCGCCGAGGACCTCGTCCTGCTGACCAGCGAGGAGTTCGGGTTCCTGGGGTTGTCCGATGCGGTCACCACGGGGAGCAGCCTGATGCCGCAGAAGAAGAACCCCGACCCGCTCGAGCTGGTTCGCGGCAAGACCGGCCGGGTCATCGGACGGCTGGCCGGGTGGCTGACCACGATGAAGGGGCTGGCCAGCGGGTACAACAAGGACCTCCAGGAGGACAAGGAGGCGGTCTTCGACGCCGAGGACACCACGCGCAGCTCCCTGCGCGCCACGACCGCGGTGGTGCGGACGCTCACGCTGGATGCGGTCCGCTCCGAGGCGGCGGCGTCGGGGCTCGCGCTGGCGACCGACGTGGCCGATCTGCTCGTGGCCCGAGGCGTCCCGTTTCGCGAGGCGCACGAAGTGGTGGGTCGAATCGTTCGCGACCTGATCGCCGACGGGCGCGATTTCACGGCGCTGGCGCCGGAAGAGTGGCGGGGGTACCATGAGCGGCTGGACGCGGACACTGCGGCCCGCATCACCGCGCGTGGTTCGGTCACCGCCCGGCGAACGCCCCAGTCCACGGCGCCCGACGCGGTGGCGGCGGCGCTTCGCGAGACCCGCCGCTGGATCGATGGACAGGGCCGGGAGCCTGCGCCCCAGGAGTTTGCGCCGTAGAACGGTGGAGGCTGCCGGAGGGTTGGTGGGGCGGGAAGCCGAGCCGCAACCCGAAGATTTCGGGGTGAGGGCGAGGCCGTGCCGGGACGGTGAACGGCTGTCGGCAATCAAGGCGTTTACGCGGCGGGGCGGGAGTAGTATGATGGCCCCACTGCGCAGCGCAAGCGCCAGAGCCGCCCCGCACGAGGGGTTCGGTGGTTTGGCCGTTTGCGTGACTGTCCCTGCTGCGCAATGCGAATCTTTCCTGAAGCGACGGAGCTGGTGCTTCACGTTTTCGCAATTCGGAACATTGGTCTTGGGGTCCGGGGCTCGGTGGGGCTTCCGGGCCGGAGATCCGCCTCGCCGATGCGCGGCGGGACGAGAAGATCGGGATGAGATGCATCCCCAACCGCCGTTCGTATCGGTCCGGTAACGTTCGAGCGACCGCCGAACCATCCCACCATTCTGAACAGATCTGAGAGGGATTCATGGATCAGCGCCGGGTGCGCCTGGGTGACGTCCTGGACGACTATTGTCCACGCGAGCGCCGAGTGACCAATCATGCCGTCGTGGCTCTCGTCGGCAGCGACATCAAACTGACCCGATGCACGACGTGTGACACCGAGCACTCCTACAAGGAGGCCCGGGTCCCGCCGCGCCGGCAGACCCGATTGGTGGCGGCGCTCTCGAATGCGGGCGCTGACGGGGCGCTGATTGCCGCGCCGGCCGGACCCGCCGGCGTGAAGCCGCCGCCTCCCGAGGCCGTGCCTCCCGAGGCCGCGCCTCCCGAGGCCGCGCTTTCCGACGTCCCCCCGCCGGTGATGAGCCGCCCCCCGCAGACGGCGAGCGTCGACTCGGTCCGCCGTCCGCTGATCCGGGCCACCCTCGGGCGGTCCGAGGCCGTCGCCGCGTCCCGGCCGGTGCCGGTGTTCACGGTTCGGGAGCAGACGGGTCGTGACGGCAACGTCGATCGGGGGAAGTCGTCGCGCAAGCGCCGCAACGGAGGGCGGCCCGGTGCCGAGCCGAACGGCAACAAGGCGGACACCCATCCCGGCCAGTTCGCGCGGTCCGGGTACGGCAAGAACGAGGCCAAGCCGACGCGTGACCGCAACGGGAACGGGCGCCCGGAGCGGTTCAACCGGAGCACGTCCCGGAGCCGCGGCAAGAGCCGGTCGCGATAGCCGGATGAGCACGCCTCCGGGAGTGAAGGGGGGCGAGGAGCCCGTGTCGAGGGCTCCGCGTCGCACCGGGCTCGGGCGCCTCTGGCCCTGGGCGGCCCGGGGCCGCCGGCTCCGGGGGGGGCTGCTGCGGTTGGCGCTGAGCCGCTCGGCCGCGTTCGCCAGCGGTCTGCTGCTGCTGCTGCCGTCGAGCGCGGTAGCCGTCGGCGACTATCCCTGGGAGAGCTGGCTCACCGACGGGCTCGGTCTCGTCGGTCTGGCCACCGGGGTGGCGCTGATCGTGACCGCGGCGGGGGGACGCCGCCCCGACTGGATCGAGCCGGCCTAGGAGTCTGCGCCGCAGAAAAATAGGCCCCAATATGAAGTGGACACGGACGTTCATGACCACTACATGTAGTAGCCGATCGTGCCGAAAATCGTCCTACGGCGCAGACTCCTAGGCGGCGATTTCTGGACCAGGAGCTTGCGCCGTGGGAGTTTCGCGTCAGCGAAACTCCTAACGCGACCGCAAGGTCGCGCCGCCTCCGTCCTCGCTCGGCCCGCGGCGGGTTCCCGGTAAGGTATCCCGTGCCTCATCGTCCTGCATCCTCCTCCGCATCCCCGGCCAGCCGACATCTGACCGGCGAACCGATCCGGTACTACCGGCCGGGGGGTGTTGCGGGCGTGCAGCGGCTCGTCGACGAGGGGTTCCAGGCGTTCAATGCCGGCCGGCTGCGCGAGGCCTGCCACGTGTTCGCCGACAAGATGCTGGATCCGGCCAACGACACGACCATCGGTCTGACCGTGGCCGGCGCGCTGACCCCGGCCGGGCTGGGCGGGTGCGTCATAGAGCTGATCGAACGCGGTCTGGTCGATTTCGTGATCAGCACCGGCGCCAACCTGTATCACGACCTGCACTACGCGCTGAACTTCACCCTGCACCGCGGCTCGCCGTTCCTGGACGATGTCGAGCTCCACGGCGACGGCGTGATCCGGATCTACGACGTGCTGTTTCCGGCCCAGGTGCTGCTGGAGACCGATGCGTATCTGCGCGACTTTCTCGTGCGCCGCCGGTTCGAAGGCCCGATGTCATCGGCTGCCCTCCACCATGCCATCGGGTGCGATCTGATGGCGCGGATGCCGGGGTGCGAGGCGCACTCGGTGGTGGCCAGCGCGGCGGCGGCGGGGGTGCCGATCTACACGTCGTCGCCGGGAGACAGCTCCATCGGCATGAACCTCGCGGCGCACCAGCTCCTGGTGGACGGCGGGTGCCGGCTCGACCCCGGGCGCGACGTCAACGAAGTCGCCGCCATCATTCTCGGCGGGACCACCAACGGCTGCGTGATCCTGGGCGGGGGATCGCCCAAGAACTTCTACCTGCAGGGCCAGCCGACGCTGTGGGAGATCTACGGGATCCCCAAGGGGGGGACCGACTTCTTCATTCAGATCACCACCGATCAGGTCGTCTGGGGGGGGCTGTCGGGGGCGACGCCGTCCGAGGCGGTGAGCTGGGGCAAGGTCAAGCCCTGCCGGTTGCCGGACGCGGTGGTCGCCTACTGCGATTCCACCATCGCCTTTCCGATTCTCTGCGAGTACGTCGTCGTTTCCGAGCATGGCCGGCGTCCGCAGCGGCGGCTGATGGAGCTCCGCGAGGCGTTGCTGTCCGCGCTGGAGGCGCAGGCCCGAGCGGGCTCCGGCCCCGGGGGCGGGTGACGGGAATGTCCGATCGCGCCTACACGGTCGCTACCCGGATCGAGTTCTGTTACGGGCATCGCCTGCTCGACCACGCCGGCCCGTGCCGGCATCCGCACGGCCACAACGCGGTGGCGGAGATCGAGGTGCGCTCGGCGACGCTCGACCGGCGCGACATGGTGTGCGATTTCGCCGACATCGAGCGGGTCGTCGAGGCCTGGGTGGATCGGGAGCTGGATCACAAGATGATCCTGCGGCGCGGCGATCCGCTGGTCGAGGCGCTGCAAGCGCTCGGGGAGCCGGTCTACGTGATCGACGCCAATCCGACCGCCGAACGACTCGCGCGGCTCATCCACGACGCGGCCGCCGCCGCCGGTCTGCCGGTCGTGCGGGTGAAGTTGTGGGAAACGCCTTCGTCGTGCGCGACCTACGGCGAGATCAACTAGACAGGCACCTCGATCAAGACCTTGGCCGCCGCCTGGGTCCCCAGGATGACCCGGCGCTCGGCGCCGGTCCGGAGACAGACGCGGTCCGCGACCGGGTCCCGGTCCTCGACCTCGATCGATTGGCCCGGTTTCAGCCCCTGCGTTTCGAGAAACCGCAGGAACGTGGCGTCCTGGTCGGCGATCCGGGTGACCGTCACCCGGGTTCCGAGCGGGCACTTCAGGAGCGAGTGATACCGGTGCGACTCCATCGCGCCGTCGGGGGTCGGGATCGGATCGCCGTGCGGATCGACCGACGGATGGCCGAGCATGGCGTCCATGCGATCGACCAGCCGGTCGGACACGACGTGCTCGAGCTTCTCCGCATCGTCGTGGACGTCGGTCCAGCTCATGCCCATGATCTCGACCAGGAACTGCTCGATCAGGCGATGCCGCCGCAGCACCAGAGCCGCCAGCTTGGACCCGGCGGGCGTGAGCCGAACCCCTGCATACGGCTCGTACTCGACCAGTCCCGATTCGGCGAGCGCCTTGACCATGGTGGTCGCGGTGCCCGGGGCCACCCCGACCGCCGTGGCCAACTGCCCCATCGGCACGAGACGGCGGTCGTCACTGGCCGACTCCGCCTGATACAGCGCCTTCAGATAGTTCTCGACGGTGGCGGATGGGAGCATCGGATTCCCGCATGATACCTGCCGCGTCACACCTCGGTTGCTGCAACTGATATTCTGCATCGTGGTCTGGCGAAAGGAAACCTTCAAAACGCTGGCCGGTCCGACCGCGGGATGCTCGTGCGAGATCCGCGGCTGCTGATAGGATGGGTTGCCGGAGGTGAGCGTGGAGGTTGCCGTACGCCGTCCGCCGGTGCCGTCTCGACCATGGATCTCGAAACCACCGACTGGTCGGGGGAGGGTGCATTCACCCAGACCCTGATCGACGCCGTTCGCGGGCTGGATCAGGTCGCCTTCGTCCGGGTCGAAGACTCCCGGTCCTCCCGGTCCGATGTCGAGTACAACTTCATCAGCAACGAGATGTTCGTCCGGTTCCGCACGCGAGACACGGTGCGCCGCACGAAGGTGCTGGGCCTGTTGCCGGTCACCCGAACCGTCACCGAGCCGGCGATGACGGTGACCGAGCTGGAGCAGGCCCTGGGCCGGATCGAGCAGGTCGGACCGCCCGACTACGCCGACGAGGGCATGCTGCAGTACCTGCGGACCGAACGGATCGTCCCTCCCTACCAGACCCGCGGGTACAAGCTCGTGGAGCTGGTGCGCATCTACGAAGTCGGCACCGAACCCCGCCCCCACGATCATGCTTGAGATCTCGGAGGTGCGCCAGCGGGTGCGCCAGACCATAGAGCGGGTTCGGCACGAGGCGGCGGAGCGCCGCGCACGGGCCGAGGTCGCCGGCGAGCAGGGCCGGCGCTTCATCGAGCACGTCGCCACCCCGGTGGTGCGGCAAATCATCTCGGTGCTGCGGGCCGAGGGCTTGCACTACCGCCTGTCGACCCCGGCGGGGTCGGTGCGGCTCGTGTCCGACGGGCGCCGCGAGGAGTTCGTCGACATCGCGGTCGACGCGACCGGAGACGCCGTGACCATCATGACGACGGTGAGTCACGTCCGCGGCCAGCGCGTCCTGACCGCCGAACGGCCCCTCTCGGCCGATCTCGAGATCGAGGCCCTGACCGAGCATCACGTCCTCGAGTTTCTCCTCGACGCGATTCGGGTGTTCGTGGAGCGTTGAGATCAGCGTGACCTGCGCACCGAGTCAGATCACCCCGGACTGCTCCATCGCGGCGATGCGATCGGCGTCGTAGCCGAGGTCCGCGAGCACCGATCGGGTGTGCTGCCCGAGCACCGGCGGCGGCGTGCGCACGCTGCCGGCGGTGCCCGCCAGCTTGACCGGTATTCCGAGGACCTGTATCGGCCCGGCGGTGGGGTGGGTCATCGGGAGCACCATCATGCGCTCCTGGAGCTGCGGGTCGGACAGCACCTCGGCCAGATCGCGGACCCCGCCGCACGGCACGCCGGCCTGCTTCAGACGGTCCAGCCAATGGCGCTTGGGCTGCGTGCGCAGCCGTGCGGCGAGCAGGGGCCGCAGGGCGTCCTGGTTCTCGACCCGGCCCTTGTTCGCGGCGAAGCGGGGGTCCCGGGCCAGCTCCGGCGCCCCGATGACGTCGCAGAACCGGGCGAAGAGCGTGTCGTTGCCGGCCGCCACCACGAGGTCGCCGTCGGACGCGGTGAGGGTCTCGTAGGGTACGATCGTCGGGTGCTGATTGCCCAGCCGGGGCGGCGCCTGGCCGATGGCGAAGCAGATGCCGGCCTGGTAGGTCAGGATGGCGGCCACGGAGTCCAGCATGCCCACGTCGATGAACTGTCCCCGGCCGGTGCGCTCGCGCGCGAGCAGCCCCATGGCGACGCCGAAGGCCGCGAACATGCCGGAGGCGATGTCGGCGATGGCGACTCCGAGCCGATACGGGGTGCCGTCGGGCGCCCCGGTGATGCTCATGAGACCCCCCTCCCCCTGCATCACCGCGTCATAGCCGGGCTCCGAGCGCCGGGGTCCGGTCTGGCCGAACCCGGAGATCGAGCAGTAGACCAGCTTCGGATGGGCGGCCAGCACCGTCTCGTGGCCGAGCCCCTGGCGGTCGAGGGTGCCCGGGCGGAAGTTCTCGACCAGCACGTCGGCCTCGGCGATGAGCCGGTCGAGCACCGCCCGGCCCTCGGGATGCTTGAAGTCGAGGGTGACGCTCTCCTTGTTGCGGTTGACGCTCATGAAGTAGGAGCTCTCGCCGTTCTGGAACGGGGGGCCCCAGCCGCGCGTGTCGTCCCCCTTGCCCGGCTGCTCCACCTTGATGACCCGGGCCCCCATGTCCCCCAGCATCATGGTGCAGTAGGGCCCCGAGAGCACCCGGGTGAGGTCCAGGACCGTGAACCCGGCCAGCGGGCCTCCGGTCGTCCGATCGGTATTCGCAACGTTCTCGCTCATGGGTCGTCCCGTCTTCCGAGGGTCTGCGCCGGCGCGGCGGGCTTCCGGCCGCAGCGCCGGGTTCTCCGACTGTCCGGAGGGTGGTCCGGGGTTCACCGGTCGGTATCGAGCACCTGTCCCAGCCTCGCCAGCCCCGCCCGTAGCGGCGCCGGCTCGCCCCCGATGCCGATCCTGAGATGGTGGTCCAGGCCGAAATGGGAGCCGGGCGCGACCAGCACGCCGTGGTCCGCCCGCAGTTGTTCCGCCAGCTCGACCGACGACCGGGTTCCGGAATAGCGTATCAGGGTCACGCCGCCGGCTTCCGGCGGGATCTGGTGGACGCTGGGGCGGCGGGCGACCCACTCGGCCACCGCGGCCTGGTTCTCACGCAGAATGCGCCGGGTGCGGGCGATCAGGCGGCGGCGGCGCTCCGGTTCGAGGGCCAGTCGCGCCAGCAGGTCGTTGATCGCGCCGGGCGCGATCGACGTGTAGTCGTGACGTCCCCACAGCGCGTCGATCAGGTCGGCCGGTCCGGCCAGCCATCCGATCCGCAGACCCGGCAGGCCGTACGCTTTCGAGAGCCCGCCGGTCACGAGGGCCCGTTCGTACCGGCCCCACGCCGACGGCGTGTCGCGGCCGTCGAGCTCGGCCCCGCGGTAGATCTCGTCGGCGAGCAGCCAGCACCCCTGGTCGGCCGCGATCTCGCACAGCCGGGCGACCGTCGGCTCGTCCAGACGCGCCCCGGTAGGGTTGTTCGGGTTGCAGACGGCGATGAACCGGGTGCGGGGGCCGACGGCCTGGCGCACCGCGTCCAGGTCCAGGCGCCATCGTGACGGCTCGGGCTCGAGCCAGACGTCGCGGACGGTTGCCCCGAACGCCCGAACCAGCCCCGGGATCTGCCGGTAGGTGGGCTGGACGACGACGACCTCGTCGCCGGGCTCGATCAAGTGCCAGCAGGCGAGGAGGTTCGCCTCGGAGCTGCCGTTGGTGACGAGGACGTTGGCGGCCGACGCCCGGTCGTAGAGGGCCGCGACCCGTTCCCGCAACGGGGCGGTGCCGTTGCTCTGGGTGTACTCCAGGGTCTGATCGAGCAATGCGTCGAGATCGCGGCCGGCGGCGAGCTCCCGCACCTGCAGGGGGTGCGCTCCGCTCTCCGACAGGTTGATCCCGGTGTGGTGCTCGTGGAGCGACTGCCAGCGTTCAAGGTCGAAGGGGTCGATGTGCATTCCGTGCAGGTCCGTGCGCCCGGCGGCGGGGTCGCGCCGGGGGCGGGCGGCGCGGCCTTCCAGTGTAACCGGTCTTGCGGGCCGGCGGGCCGGGAGCGTGCCTCCCCCTTGAAGCCCGGCCAAGGCCGAATTAACATGTACTATTCCGAGATCGGCGGGCGCCGCTCGTCATCGCACCGCGTGACGCGGGGTGCGCAGCGGACACGAGTTCGAAGCGGATTGAGCCACAGTCATGAACGATCATGCGCTTCGGGTCTATGACTCGATTCTCGGTCTCCACTGCGACGCCGACAATCCCACGCCGCTCGTGCGTCTGAATCGGGTGACCCCGTTCACGCAGACGCAGGTCTACGCCAAGCTCGAGTGGTACAACCCGTTCGGCGCCATCAAGGATCGGGTCGCCGCCAACCTCGTCGCCGATGGGGAAGCGCGGCACACCGTCCAGCCCGGCCAGAAGCTGGTCGAGCCGACGTCGGGGAATACCGGCATGGCGCTGGCGATGATCGCGAACGCCAAGGGCTATTCGCTGACCACGCCGCTGTCGAGCGAGATCCCCCTGGAGAAACGCACGATGCTGCGATTCTTCGGGGCCGACGTGATGGAGCTGCAGGACACGCTGTGTCCGGCGCCCGGCGCACCCGAAGGGGCGATCGCCAAGGCGACGGAGATCGGCGACCGGCCGGACTTTCACATGCTGAACCAGTATGTGAACGAGGCCAATCCCGAGGCGCACTACAAGACCACGGGACCCGAGATCTGGCGCCAGACGCAGGGCGCGGTCACCCACTTCGTGGCCGGGTTGGGCACATGCGGCACCATCACCGGCACCGGCCGGTTTCTGAAGGACCAGCGTCCGGACGTGCAGGTGGTGGGCGTCTATCCGAACGAGGGACACGACATCCCGGGGGTGCGCAGCCTGCGGCAGTTGCAGCAGACGCAGCTCTATCGGCCCGACGAGTACGACGGGCAGGTCGAGGTCTCGAACCAGCAGGCGTTCGACCTGTGCCTTCGGCTGAACCGCGAAGAGAGCATCACGGCCGGCCCCAGCTCCGCGATGGCGCTGGCCGGCGCGTTCGCGCTCATCCCGGACGAGCCGGGCAACGTCGTCGTCGTCATCTTTCCGGACAGCGCCTTCAAGTACGCCTCGTCGGTCGTCAAGCATCTGCCGGCCTTGCTGCCGCAGGCGCAGGCCGGCAACGGCGCGGGGCGCAGTCCCCTGCTCGAGCGGATGCGCGAGAACGTGCGGGGCAATCCGGACCTGACCATCGACGTCGACGACGCGCACGAGCAGTGGAAGCGGGAGAGGCCGTTCGTCCTCGACGTTCGTCCGGCCGGCCAGTACGACGAGGCGCACATTCCGGGCGCGATCAACATCCCGCTGGCGGAGCTCGGCGACAACGCCGACTATCTCGCGGTGCTGCCCCGAGACCTGGATGCACCGGTGCTGAGCGTGTGCCAGCGCGGCAACGCCTCGCTCTCCGGCCTGCTGTTTCTGAAGTCGCTCGGTTATCGCAACGTGCGGAGCATCACCGGCGGCACCCTGGCGTGGCGCGAGAAGGGCTACGTCACCGACTCCGAGTAGCAATGGACCCTGCCGCGGGCTCGACCGGAGAGCGCCCCGCCCAGTCATGCTGATTATTGGGGCTGAGGCCGACGCCGGCATTCGCCGGCATGGCCGGGATGCGTATCCGCACGAATGCTGCGGCGCCCTGATCGGTCGTGACCGGGTGGTCACCGAGGCGCTCGCGCTGCCGAACGCCACGGCCGAGGGCCCGCGCCGGCGGTTCCTGGTGCGGCCGGTCGACTACCAGGCGGCCGAGCGCCGGGCGGCCGAGCGGGGGGGGGAGCTGCTCGGTTTCTACCACTCGCATCCCGACGCCCCGGCGCGGCCGTCACAGTACGACCTCGACCACGCCTGGCCGGCCTTCGCCTACGTCATCGTGGCGGTGGCGAACCGTGAGCCCGGTTCCCTGACGTCGTGGCGGCTGCGGGATGACAGGTCGCAGTTCGACGAGGAACCGGTCGTCATCGAAGACCCGAGGCAGGAGCCTGCGCCGTAGAACGGCGCCGCCTCCCGCAGGAGGGCTGACTCCCGCAGGAGGCCGCCGACTCCCGCAGGAGGCGCCGGCTCCTGGAGGGTGGGTTGGAGCGGCGGCGCCGCAAGGCGGCGGCGGAGCCGAAGGCGACGATTTCCGGGCTGGCGATCCGTGGCGGAACCCGGCGCTGCACCGAGAGTGGGATGCATCGCCGCTCGAATGCAGCGGCGACTTTCGCCGCGTGGCTGCTAGAATCAACTGAGCGCGACGAGACACCATGGCCACAAAGATCCTGATTCCCACACCCTTGCGCACCTACACCGCCAAACAGGACGTCGTCGAGGCGGACGGCCAGACGGTCGGCGAGCTGCTCGCCAACATGACCGCGCAGTACACCGGCCTGCGCCAGCATCTGTACACCGCGGACGGGACCCTCCGGAGCTTCGTCAACATCTACGTGAACGACGACGACATCCGGTATCTCGAGAAGGAGCGGACGCCGGTGACCTCGGACGACACCGTCAGCATCATTCCGTCGGTGGCCGGCGGGAGGGCATCGTGACGCAAGCCGCGACGTTGCCGGCGTTGTCCAACGAAGAAGTGGCCCGCTACAGCCGGCACCTCATCATGCCGGAGGTCGGCATGGAGGGACAGCAGAAGCTGAAAGCGGCCCGGGCGCTGTGCATCGGCGCCGGCGGCCTCGGCTCGCCGGTAGCCCTGTACCTGGCCGCGGCCGGCGTCGGCACCCTCGGGATCGTCGATTTCGACGAGGTCGACTACAGCAACCTGCAGCGGCAGATTATCCACGGCACCCCCGACGTCGGCCGATCCAAGCTGGCCTCGGCCAAATCGAGGCTGAACGCCCTCAACCCCGAGGTCGAGGTCGTCACTCACGAGATGGCCCTGTCGTCGCAGAACGCCCTCGCCCTGTTCGCCGACTACGACTTCGTCGTCGACGGCACCGACAACTTTCCCACCCGGTACCTGGTCAACGACGCCTGCGTCCTCTCCGGCAAGCCGAACGTGTATGGCAGCATCTTCCGGTTCGAAGGGCAGGCGTCCGTGTTCGCGGCGGCGGACGGTCCGTGCTACCGGTGCATGTTCCCGGAGCCGCCCCCGCCGGGGCTCGTGCCGAGTTGCGCCGAGGGCGGGGTGCTGGGGATTCTGCCGGGCGTGGTCGGAACGCTGCAGGCCACCGAGGCGGTCAAGCTCGTGCTGGGCGCCGGCGAGCTGCTCGTGGGGCGGTTTCTCCTGTTCGATGCGCTGAAGATGCGGTTCCGCGAGCTGAAGGTGCGCAAGGACCCGGACTGTCCCGTCTGCGGGGAGCACCCGACGGTGACCGAGCTGATCGACTACGACCAGTTCTGCGGGGTGGCGCCGCCCGCGGACGCCCCGGCGGCCCCGGCGGCGGCGGACCCCGTTGCGGATGCAGCGGCGACCGTCGAGGAGTTGAAGGGGCGGCTCGATCGGGACGACCCGTTTCTCCTGCTCGACGTCCGGGAGACCCGCGAGTTCGAGATTTGCCGCATTCCCGGGTCGGTGCTCATTCCGCTGGGCGACTTGCCGTCCCGCCTGTCCGAGCTCGAGGGGCGCCACGACATCATCGTGCACTGCAAGTCCGGCGTCCGCAGCGGCAAGGCGGTGCGCCTGCTGCACGAGGCCGGCTACGCCGGGGCGCGGAACCTCGCCGGCGGAATTCTCGCCTGGATCGACCGGATCGACCCGACCCTGCCCAAGTACTGACCCGACCCGCCGTCGGCCGTCCAACGGTCCGTCGTGAGCCTCTGGACCGGTGCCGGCGATAGTCGCCGCCGCCGATCGGTTGTACCCCGATAGCGGATCGGCGCCGGCGCCGGCCTGCAAGAGACCGGCCGGCGCCGTGTGCGTCGAAGTGTCTGAGTTGGTCGCCAGCGGGACCGCCTCGGGCCACTTTCAGCCCTTCAAGTGGTCGACCACTTTCACCGTGGCGATCGTGGCCACACCGGCGTACAGCGCCGTCGACAAGCCGCCGAGGATGCCGTCCAGATAGGAGCCGATTGCGGGGATGGCGTTGAGTACGTCCGACCCGGCGGCGGCGCCGACCGCGAGGACGACGACCAGATGGGCCGTCGCGTCCCCGGCGTCCACCCCCACGTAGGCATACGCGAGACCCAGGACGACCAGCAGAATCGACAGGGCGTTACCCGCGTTCGCGTCGGGCGCCACGGCCAGCACGATTGCTGCCAACAGGGTCAAGCCGACGATGACTCTTGTTGCCATTCTCTATCTCCCTTCACGGAGTGGTGCGACAAGGCTGTTGCTCCACGCGCGCCGGTGTTTGCTGGTTGGGCTCCTTTCTCGCGAGAAACGTGGCGTAGCGGATGGACGGTTGGCCGCGGACCCGCCGCAGATTGCGGAGCGGCCCTGTCGAGCCTGCGCCGGCGGCGCAGGGCGCTGGTGGGCGGAATGGAACTGGCGGCTGGCGAACGTGTGGCGTGCCGGTACCGCTACCGGCTGGCCGGCCACCGACGAGACAAGGTGAGCGAAACGTAGCAGCGGCGACATGGCGCGCTCACGCTCCCTACCCTCTGCGCGCCCCACAGGAGCCGCAGCCCTGACTCTATTACGCTGTCGACGAGGGCCAATAGTCTTTCGCTTTTTGTGCTTCCCGGTCAAGGAAAATCGCGCCGCGCCGCTGGCCGCGCTCCGGGAGTCGCTCCCGCAGCAGCCGACCATGAGCCGACAGCCGACAAACCTGATACGGCGACAATCGGTGCACTGCTCCGGAGCCACGGGGTTCGCGATGGACTCACGGAGGTGGGACCTGCGCAGCAGCCTGCGCTGTTTTCGACGCAACCGCGGCTTCGTCAGCTGCCGCCGTCCGGTCCTGGCCCTCGGTCCCGGTTTCGCGTGAATCGCCGGTCTCGCGGGCCGGTGGACCCAGGCACCGGCCCGGTCACTCGCCGGATGCTCGGCGCTCGGGCAGCGCGAACACGAACAAGGTGTTGCCGTCGCTCGGGCGCAGGTCGGGCGTCAGCCGCCGGAGTCCGCTCGTGTTCAGCGAGCGGCCGGTGCTCACCGCGACGTACTGCCGGCCGCCGGCCGCGTAGGTGACCGGGAAGCCGGTGACCGGCGAGCCGAGGTTGATCTCCCACAGCACCTCGCCGGTCTCGTGGTCGAGGGCCTTGAAGCGGCCGTTGGCGTCGCCGCCGAAGACGAGGCCGCCGCCGGTGGCCACGAGCGACATCGTGAACGCGGGCTGGTCGTGGGTCCAGACGGTCTCGCCGGTCTCGGCGGAGATGGCCTCGATGGTGCCGAGGTACTGCTCGCCCGGCGTCACCTCGGTCCGCACCGTCAGGGCGTACCAGCCGACGCCGGCCGTCGCCAGCATCCGGCCGCAGGTGTGGCGGAGGGGCATGTACATCAGGTTGGTCAGGGGGCTGTAGGCGCCGGCCTCCCAGTCCTTGCCGCCCTGCCAAGTCGGACACGCCATCACCTCCTGGCCCTCGCTCCTGAACACCACCTCGGAGTTCTCGGTCACCGCGCCGGTGGCGCCGTCGATGGCGCTGATGACATTCTGCGCGACGGTCGGCCGCGCCCACAGGAACTCGCCGGTCTCGCGGTCGAGGGTGTAGACGACCCCGGTCTTGCCGGGGATGCCGGTGACGACCCGGCGCCGCTCGCCCGGCTGCAGGCGCGGGTTGATCCAGCTGACGGCGGCGGGGTCGGGGGCCACGACGGTGTCGACGAGGAGCCGCTCGAAGGGGTGGTCGAGGTCCCAGTGGTCGTTCAGGTGCTGGTAGTACCAGACGATCTCGCCGGTGTCGGCGTCGAGGGCGAGGGTCGAGTTGTGGTAGAGGTGGGTGTTCTCGACCCCGCCGATCAGGAACTTCGGGGCCGGCGAGGTGACCGACGTGCCGATGTAGACCAGGTTCAGCACGGGGTCGTAGCTCGGCACCATCCACGCGCCGACGTGGCGCCGCTCCTCGAACGGCACCCCGCCCCAGGTCTCGTCGCCCGGCTCGCCGGGGGCCGGAATCAGCCGCCGGCGCCACAGCTCTTCGCCCGTCGCGGCGTCGTGGGCGGTGACGACGCAGGCGTTCGGCCCCGACTCGGGCATGCAGCCCCGGCCCGACACGACCTTCCCCCCGGCGATGATCGGCCCCGACGACTGGTGCGCCGGCAGGGTGCGGTAGTCGAGGATCTGCGTCTCCCAGGCCAGCTCGCCGGTCGCCGCGTCGAGCGCGAAGACGTAGTCGTCGGCGCCGGTGTCGATGATGAACCGGTCGTGGACGGCGATGTTCCGGTTGGTTCGCGACAGTCCCGAGACGTGGTCGCCGAGGTCGTCCGGGAGGTCCCGCCGGTACTCCCAGCGGAGGTCGCCGGTGACGGCGTCGAGGGCCTGGATGATGTCGCTCGGGTTGGGCATGTACATCACCCCGCCGTAGACCAGCGGCGTTCCCTGGTTGCTGCCTTCCGCGAGGCCGCGCGACCAGACCATCCGGAGGTCGCCGACGTTGTCGCGGTCGATCTGGTCCAGCGGGCTGTAGCCCCAGCCGTCGAGCGTCCGCCGCCACATCGGCCAGTCCTCGGGCGCCGGGTCCTGGAGCATCGCGTCGGTGACCGGTACGAAGTCGGCCGGCGCCTGTGCTCGGGCCGCGCCCGGCGCCAGCGCGGTCGCGGCCAGCAGGAAAAGAGTGAGCCGCGCGGCGGCGGTGGCGTGCTCGTATCGGTACATGGATGCGCTCCTCCGGCTTCACGGGTTGCGCCCGGCGCGGCCCCGATGCACCGGACAGCCCGATTCTACCCGCACGGTCGTCGCCAGCGTCGATTGTCCCTGACCGGGCGGCTCTTCGGCGTCCGGCGGAAGGCGCATGAAACGGCGCAGCTGACGGTTGGTTCGAGCGACTCGCGACGTTGGTTCGACGCGGTCTCAGCCGGCGTCTGTGATCGGTCGTCCTGCACGGCGACAGACGCGGCGGATCGGGACTTCGCCGGACTTGGATGACAGGGCGCGGCCGAGGCCGCTGGCCGAGCCGAGGGGGTACGCGTGTGATCGGTTCGTCGACTGCGTCAGCGGACGGTGATCGTCACGTCGTGTTCGGTGGTCAGCAGGTTGTCGTTGGCCGTGGCCCGGAGCACGTAGTCGCCGGGTGCCGTGAATGCCGCCGTCACCACCGCCTGTCGGTCCTCGACGGCCACCGTCGAGGCCGGTTCGAACGTCACCCCGGCCGGTCCCCGCCAGACGATCCAGGACACGCGCAGGCCGCGGACGCGCGGCGCCTGCACGCCGGTGCCGCGCCGGTTCGGCACGCTGGGGACGTTGTGCGGCGGCTCGGCGTCGTCGGGGTCGCGCCGCAGCGTCGGGGGATCGTTGGTGCCGCCCGCGCGCCGGGCCGGGTCGCGCACGACCGGCAGCCCGTCGTCCGTCACGCGGGCATCGAGCGTGGCCCCGTCCTGCACGGTGGCGGCGGCCGGCGCGTCGACGACGATCGCCGGCGCGGTGTTCCTCGCGGCCTCCGGGGTGAGCCGCCGGCCGCCGGCGGAGCGGGCCGCGGTCTGCCACGTCGGCTCGAGCCAGCCGATGGCCCGCAACGTCTCGCCCTGCGTGGTCAGGTTCCAGACCATCCGCCGGTCTCCGAAGTCGCTCGGCACGTCGATGCTGAACACCCGGCGATGGGCGCGGGGATAGAAGAACGTCGGCTGCCCGGAGTCGACCACGCCGGGGTCGAAGTGGTTGTCCGGGCCGACCGGCACGTGGACCTCTTCGACGAAGTTGCGGTTGAAGTACCCGAAGTGCATGGTGAAGCCGCCGTCGGGCTTCCGCGACCAGCCTTCGTAGATCGGCTGCACCGTCTGGCCGCTCTGGTACTTCAGGTTGTAGGGGGACGGCTGGGCGCCCGCGAGGGACGGCGGGCCGAGCAGCAGCCCGAGCAGACCCGCTCCCAGACGCCATCGGAAACTCATCGCCATTTGCAGCACCCTTCCCGAACTGAACGTTGGACGGCCCCCGGAAAGATCGAACTCTGCCAAGCCCCGCCCGGCGAGGCGGGTGGTCAGAAGCCGTCAGGATGTCGGCCCCCGAGAGATCGAGCTCTGCCGAGCCGCTGCCCGGCAGAGCCCTCGCAAGAACCCGCGCGTCCCGCCGGCCGGGGCGCCTGGCGCGACCTTACGGTCGCGTTGGAAGTCTCGCCAGCGCGAAACTCCTACGGCGCAAGCACCTACTGGTCGTTGTCGGTGGCCGCGGCCTCCCGTCTCGCCTTGCGCGCCGCCAGCTCCTGCTGGTACTCCTCCTCGGTCAGGTCGTACCAGCCGATCCACGCGAAGCCCATCTCGTCGATGGTGCGGCCTCCGTTGCCGGTCCAGTTCGTCGGATCCGGATTGGCCCGGTTGGCGTCGGTGTTGTCGTGCCAGCTGATGGTGTGCAGGATGGTCCCCGCCGGCACCAGCGGCGCGACGTTGTCCGTGTAGTTGTAGACGAGGTGCCAGTTGTAGTCGAAGTTCGCGCAGCTGACGACCTCGCTTGTGATCGGCGTGGTCGGATAGATGAGCTCCAGGCACTGGTACCTGCCCAGGATGTGCATGTGCGGCTGGAACGCGGTCAGCTTGGCGGGGTTCCTCAGCCGCTCGTAGCCGTCCTGCCGGACGACCGCGCCGGCCGGGATGTCGAGGTCGGTGTTGTGCCGGGCGAGCTGCTTCGACCAGCGGATGTACTGGGGCACCACGTCCTCGGGATGGAACACGATGCCGAGCTCGATGCCCGCCTCGACGTCCTCCCCGATGGAGTGCAGGTGATAGCTGGCCCGCGCCTTCATGTCGGCCGGCAGCAGCTTGCCCGAGTCCTCCGGGTAGATCTCGGCGCCCTTGCCCGAGGCGTACTCCACGAGGAACACGCCCTGGTCCTGCGTGCCGTCGTTCGTCAGGTCGTCGTAGTCGGGGTCCACGGCGTAGGAGAGGGCGTGGTGGACGACCTGGCGCGAGCGCGCGTCCACCGGCCGGGTCTGGATGGCCTTGATGTAGCGGTCCTCCTCCAAGCCGAACGGGGCGTAGAGCGAGCCGAACAGGTCGGGACCCTCCGCCGGCACCAGGTAGTCGGGATAGCGCACGACGAGGTCCGGCTCGCCGATCTGCCACTCCGACCAGTCCGGGAACTCGGGCATCTCGGGCAGGTCGACGGGGTCGCCCATCGGCGCCCCGGCGTCGACCCAGGCCGCGATGGTGGCGATCTGCTCGTCGGCGAGCGAGATGTCCCCCTTGAACGCCTGGATGCCGATGTTCTTGTCGATGTGCCAGGGAGGCATCTCCCGCGCGACCACCCGGTTCCTGATGGACCGCGCCCAGGGCCGCACCTCGGCGTAGGTCGTCAGGGCCATGGGGGCCATCTCGCCGGCCCGGTGGCAGACCACGCACGAGTCGTACAGGGCCATGGGGGCCATCTCGCCGGCCCGGTGGCAGACCACGCACGAGTCGTACAGGATCGGCGCGACGTCCCGGGTGAACGTAATCTCGCCGGACGCGCCGCTCTGCGCCGCCGCCGCGGCGGGCAGCATGGCCAGCGCGACGATGCCGGCCGCGATGACCGCGCCCAAGGAAGCCGACCGCCGCCGGGCTGCTCTTGCGTCTCTCATGGTCTCGCCCTCTTCCGACTGTTCCGGTTTCCGTCCACGGACTGGCGAATCACCGCGCCGGCGCTCTCCGCACCAAACCCACGGTCCGCCGTCAGCGAGCGGCGGTGGAAGCGGACCGGCGCTCTCCATCGGTAACGTCACACCCTACCACCTTGCCGCGGGGCGTTCAACGGCACCGCGCGCGGGACGGCCAAGTCCGAGCCGGCGCCGTAGATGGCCTTGGCGACATCACACAGATGGGCGTGGTAGATGTCGACGATTTCGATGGCGCCGGGGAACTGTTCGGCGGACAGATTCCAGATCCACTCGGCCCCGTCGCCGATGACGACGCGTCGCGCCGCGGTGTCGAAGCCGCGCCGCCGCGCTTCGCGATACGCCCGTTGCGCGAACGGGGAAGGCAGCGGGTCAGTGGGGCGGCTGGCCGCGCTCTCGACCGCAGCGCTGTAGCTGACCGACCCGGGGTCGCGTTCGGGGAGGCCGTCGGCGTTGCGTGTTTCCGCCGTCCACACGGTGACGAGCTTGACCTCGCGGGTCTTGGCCGAGCCGTCGGGCTGCTTGCCGCGCCGGCCTTCCACCTCGGACTTGCGCACCGGCACGCCGGTGCCGTCAAGCCCCAGGTACATCGTCGATGCCGCGCCGGGTGCGGGCTCGACCCTCTCGCGTTCGTCGGCCGCGACTTCGCGGCCCAGCGCTTCGGCGATGCGCTCGACCTGTTTGGGGTCGACCGCCACGCCGGCCAGCTCCCCCATCCACTCGCTCGCTTCGGCGAAGCTGACGCTCGTCGCCGCCAGTCCCACCAGCCGCGCCGTGGCGGGCGACAGCGAGGTGTCTTGCAGACCCAGGGCCCGGTCGCGCGGACAGCTTCCTCGGCGGCAGGCGGCGCAGTGGTAGTAGGCGCGGTGCGATCAGCGGCCCCAACAGCGTGGTGAAGGTCTTCGGGCGGCGGCCGGCGTAGCGCCGTCATATCGTCGAACTCGAATGCGGAATCGTCCGCGTCGTAGTACTCCGCCATCGCCTGAGCGCGAGGCCGAGGGCTTGGCGGCGGAGGGCGAGGGCCTCGAAGTCCTGCGCGGCGGACCGCCGCGGTCCGATGAGCGCATCGCGGCCGCGAGCGGGCTACGGCTGCGCGCCAATCACCTTGACGGCTTGGCTCGCCGTGGCGAGGGCTCGACGGTGAACGGTCTGCAAGAGGGTCTCGAAGTCCTGGGCATTCGCGTCTCCTCGTCTGAGGAACGCGTCCACGTCGGCCTTGACCGCCGCGTCCAACGCGGCGAACAGCTTCTTGACGCCCCCTTTTTCGGCCGCGTGATCGAGCGGTTCAGTCAACTGCGCCTCGGGCATGGTCGGAGTCCTCCTACCCGAGTAATCGGTCGATCAGGGCTCGCCCAATACCCCCAACGGCAAAATCCCCAACTTTCGGCGCCCCCTTTTTCGGCCGCGTGACGAGCCGCGCGCGGGTGGATCCAGGAGTCTGCGCAGTCAGAAGGGCGCGAACTCCGGGGGGGCGAACGGCAGGCGGAGGCGCGCGGCGATTTTCCGGGCCAGGGGGGTGCCGATGCAACGGAAACATCAGGCGTGGATTGCGGCGGCCGTCATCGCGGCCGGCGTCGCGCTCGGCGTCGGTCAGGGCGCGCTCGACGGCGTCACGGCTCAGGGCGGCATGTCGGGGGCCACCCTGCAGGTGGACCCGTTCTGGCCGAAGCCCCTGCCCGACAAGTGGCTGCTCGGCCACGTCATCGGCGTCGCCGTCGACTCGCGCGACCACGTCTGGGTGCTGCACCGGCCCGGGTCGCTGACCGACAGCGAGCGGGGCGCCGCCGTCGACCCGCCGACGTCGGAGTGCTGCGTGCCGGCCCCGCCGGTCATCGAGTTCGACCCGGAGGGCAACGTCGTCCAGGCGTGGGGCGGTCCCGGCCCCGGCTACGAGTGGCCGAACGGGGAGCACGGCATCTTCGTCGACCACCTGGACAACGTCTGGATCGGCGGCAACGGCGACGGCGACGGGCAGGTCCTCAAGTTCTCCCGCGACGGGACGTTCCTCCTGCAGATCGGCAGCGCCGGTCCCCTCGGCGGCAGCGGCGACACGACGCGCCTCGGGCGCGCGGCGGACATCGGGGTCGACCCCGAGGCCAACGAGGTCTACGTGGCCGACGGCTACGGCAACCGGCGGGTCATCGTCTTCGACGCCGACAACGGCGAGTACCGGCGGCACTGGGGGGCGTACGGCCTGCCGCCGATCGACGGCGACCTCGCGCCCTACGACCAGCAGGCGGACCCCTCGCCGATCTTCGGCGACACCGTCCACTGCGTGCAGCTCTCCAACGAGGGGCTCGTCTACGTCTGCGACCGCATGAACCACCGCCTCCAGGTCTTTCGGAAGGACGGCACGTTCGTGCGCGAAGGGTTCATCGGCAAGGAGACCGCCGGCGCCTCGACGTGGGACGTCGCCTTCTCGACCGACCCGGACCAGACGTACATCTACAACGCGGACGGCGGCAACCATCTGCTCTGGACCGTGCGGCACGAATCGCTCGAGACGCTCGGCACCACCGGGCGCCGCGGGCGGATGGCCGGCCAGTTCGAGTCGACGCACTCGCTGGCCGTCGATTCGGCGGGCAACGTGTACGTGGGCGAGACCCTCAACGGCCGCCGCGTGCAGAAGTTCATGCCGTCCACCCGGTGACGGCGGGGAGTAGTCGATGCGCACCTTCACGAGACTCGCGATCGTACTGATGACCGGCGCCGCCCTCTGTCTGCCGGCGGAGCCCGTTTCCACCGCGTCCGGCGCACAGACCGGGGCGCGGCTTCCGGCGGACGTCAATCCGGACTCCCGCAGCCGGCTCGCCACGCTCCCGCCCGACCCGGACGGCGGGCCGTCGGCGGCCGCCGACGCGATACGGAGCGCCGGCACCGGCGTGAACGCGCGCTGGGAGTCCCCGGTGGGACGCCCGCTGCTCGAGCTCGCGATCCTCATCACGGCGCGCGAGCACGACGCGCCCTTCGAGTGGTCGCTGCACGAGATGGAGGCGGTGGCGGTCGGCCTCGACCCCGACGTCATCGACGTCGTGCGGCACCGCGGGCCTCTGTCGGGGCTCGGCGACCGGGAAGCGGTGATCATCGAGGTCGGCCGCGAGATCTTCGGCGCCCACCGCCTGAGCCCCGAGACCTACCGGCGCGCCGTCACCCTGTTCGGCGAGGCCAACTTCGTCGACGTCGTCGACCTGATGGCGCGGTACGCGGGCACCGCGGCCCGGCTCGCCGCGTTCAACCAGCAGATGCCGCCCGGCTGGCCGCAGTTCCTGCCCCTGCCGTTCACGCCCCCGGACGACCTCGACCCGCGCTCGCGGAGCCGCTTGCCGCTGCTGCCCGCCCCGGCCGAGACGACCCGGGCCACCCCCAGCCTCTACGGCCGCACGCTCTCCCCCCAGGGGACGGGGCCGGGGCAGATCGGCGGCCACGGCGCGGGGCGCGCGTCACTCGAGGCGAACGTGGCGCGGCCCCTCCTGGACCTCGCGATCCTCGTCACCGCGCGCGCCTACGACGTGCAGTACGCGTGGACCCTCAGCGAGCCGGCGGCGCTGGAGCACGGCTTGGCCCCCGAGGTCATCGACGTCGTCCGCGGCGGCGGGCCGGTCACCGGGCTGCGAGACGACGAGGCGGTGCTGATCGCGTTCGGCCGCGAGCTCTTCGGCCCGCACACCGTGAGCCCGGAGACCTATGCGAGCGCGGTAGAGGCGGTCGGGGGGACCACGAACCTCGTCGACCTCGTGGGCCTGATGGCGCAGCACGTCTCCGACGCCACGCTGCTGATCGCGTTCGACCAGCATCTGCCGGCGGGGCGGGCGCCCCTGCTGACGGTGCCGTAGGGAGAGTCGCAGGCCCGGGTGCGGCTGGCGGCCGGCAGCTCGCGGGTCCATGGTCGGCCCTGTTCGCGTTCCGGTGGCGCGGCATCCGGGTTTCCGGCTGCACGAGGCGTCCGCGGGCGGAGCGCCGGACCGATGACGATAGGATCGTCGCGTGTCTCTGTACCAGCCGCTCTTCCGGGTGCTCAGCGCATCGGGGACCCGTTACGTGGTGGTCGGGGGCGTCGCCACGGTGCTGCATGGTTACGCACGACTGACGGCCGACATCGATCTCGTCCTCGACCTGGAGCGGGAGGCGGCGAGGCGGGCCATTCGCGCCCTGGTCGCGTTCGGTCTTCGACCGCGGGTTCCCGTGAATCCGGAGGATTTCGCCGATGAGCGGATCAGGGCCGACTGGATTCGGGACAAGGGCATGCAGGTGTTCTCTTTCTTCATGCCCGATGACCCCCTCCTGTCGGTCGACGTATTCGCGGATCACCCCATCGACTTCGAGAGGCTGTATGCCCGATCGGAGACCTGCGCGGTGGGTGACGTCGCCGTGAGGGTGGCTTCGATCGCCGATCTCATCCACCTGAAGCGGTTGGCGGACCGGCCGCAGGATCGTGAAGACGTCGCGAGGCTGGAGGAGATTCGTCGGCTGAAAGGCAGGCATGGCGAACGCTGAAGCGGATGGCGCGGCGGGGCGGGGCGAGCGGTGGGTCGCTTCCTGGGATTCGGTGCGGCAGGCTCAGCTCGAAGCCGGGCTCACCGCCACGGCGGAGCAGCGGCTGGCCTGGCTGGAGGACGCCATGCGGCTCGCTCAGGCGTCGGGCGCCCTCGCTGCCCGCCGTGACCGGTCGGCGCGCCCGCCTTTCTCCTCGATCGCATCGGCGTCGCCGCTCCGTGCGCCGCAGAACTAGCGCAGGTACGCGGCGGTGTCGCGCGGCGGCTCGACCGGCTCGCACAGCGCCAGATTCAGGTGTTCGAGCAACGCTTCGGCCGGCGCGTCTTCGGCCAGCGGAAACTGTCCCGCCCCGCGGGCCGTGCCGATGAACCACGCCATGCGAACTCGGGGCTGCGCGGAATTGTCGACCGTCTCCGCGGGGGGTTCAACCTCCGGTGCGCGGTGGAGACTAGCGCGGTGACGTAGTGCTTGACGTCGGGGCCCAGGCGAAGTACGGCGCCCTCGTTGCGTTCCCACGACGCCGTAACCGGGCGCCCGACTCGTGGTAACGTGGTTCCGGTACCGCTCATGAGGACACTGCTCTCGCGTGGATTGGCCGGCCTCGTCGTCGTGGCGGCGTTGGCGGCGGCGGTCGCGGCATTCCTGATCGGCGTCTTCGACCTGCAGATCGAGCTGGCCGGCAACGGCCTCCGGCCGCTGTTCTCGTTCGGCGATCCGGACGACCACTTCGCCGGGCTCGACGCGAGTCGCGCGGGCCACCGCTCGGCCGCGCCGGCTGGGGGCCGGACCGCGGACGGCGCGGCCGGTGGCGCAACAGCGGCGGGGCTGGAGCCTCCCGCCGCGGACGATGCCGCGGCGGTCCCGCGCGCCACCGCCCGGCCCGCGGCCGCTGGTGCCGCGAGCGCAACGGAATCGGCCCTCCCGACACCGCCTGACACGTCATCCGGTCATCGGCGCGACGCCGCGTGGACCGACTTCCGCGGGCCGCACCGCGACGGCCGCTACACCGGTCCGGCCATCCGCACGGATTGGCCGGCCGACGGACTCGACCCGCTGTGGAGCCAGCCGATCGGCGGCGGCTACGCGTCGTTCGCGGTCGCCGGCGGGCAGGCGTTCACGATCGAGCAGCGGCGAGACCTCGAGGTCGTCGCCGCCTACGACATCGACAGCGGCATCGAGCGGTGGACCCATGACTGGCCGGCGCACTTCAGGGAGACGATGGGCGGCCCCGGGCCGCGCGCCACCCCGACGTGGCACGACGGCCGCGTCTACGCGCTCGGCGCGACCGGCCGGCTCGTGTGTCTCGACGCGGCTACCGGCGAGGTGGTCTGGGCGCGGAACATCCTGGCCGACGCGGCCGCGTCCAACCTGATCTGGGCGATGTCCGGCGCCCCCCTCGTCGTCGACGATCTGGTGGTCGTGCAGCCCGGGGGCCGGGACGGCTGGTCGGTGGCGGCCTACGACCGCCTGACCGGCGAGGTCGTCTGGCATGGGCTCGACGACGTGCAGTCGTATACGTCGCCGATGCTCGTCACCCTGGGCGGGGTGCGCCAAGTCCTGGTCGTCACTGCCGAGCGCGCGGCCGGGCTCCGGCCGGAGGACGGCGCGCTGCTCTGGGACTATCCCTGGGCGGTGCCGACGGTGCCGAACGTCGCCCAGCCGCTGGTCGTCGGCGACGCGCGCCTGTTCCTGTCGGCCAGCTACGGGAAAGGGGCGGCCCTCGTCGAGCTGACGCCCGACGGCGACCGGTTCACCGCGGCGACGGTGTGGGAAACGCACCGGATGCGGAACCGGTTCAGCAGCTCGGTGCTCGTCGACGGCTACATCTACGGGCTCGACAACGCGATCCTGGCCTGCCTCGACGCGGCGACCGGTGCGCTGATGTGGAAGGGCGGCCGTTACGGCTCCGGGCAGCTGCTCGCGGCCGGCGATCATCTCGTCGTGCTGACCGAGCGCGGCGACCTCGTGCTGGTGCACGCCACGCCGGAGCGTCACGAGGAAGTGGCCCGCTTCCATGCGCTCGACGGCAAGACCTGGAACGTCCCGGCGCTGGCCGGCGGCCGCCTCCTGGTGCGGAACGCCCGCCGGATGGCGGCGTTCGATCTGTCGCGGTAGCACCGCGGTTCTTCAGGAATTTGCCTGGCTTCGTCGAGCGGGCGCGCCGTGACTCTTGCGCGGTCCGAGCCGTGCGACGGCGGGCGGCGCATGCCGGGCGCGCCGCACAACTCGTCGACCCCGCGCGTGCCGGTGCGGCAACGGGGTCCACCTCGAAACTCGCGGAGACTGGAGCACAGACCATGAACTCAATCGAGACCCTGGCTACGTTCTTCGGCTGGTGCGCTGTCATCAATATCGGCGCGGCGTTGCTGTTCCTGCTGGTCCTCAGTCTCCTTCACGACTGCGGGGTTGTTCGCCACGCTTTTTCGGTGTCACCAAGGAGGAAGCGGCGGTGACCTTTTTCCGCATGTTTCAGCAGTTTAGACTCGCGCTGCTCGTCCTGAACATCGTTCCCTATATCGCCCTGAAGATCATGTCCTGATCCAGGAGGGAACGCCGCGAGCCGTCGTCGGTCCCGCCGCCCGGCGAAATCCGCGGACCGAAGTTGGAGGGGTCGCATCACGTGGGGGGCCCGCTGGCGACCCCGAGATCGAGTGCTTGTCCATTTCCCAAAGCGCAGTCACCCTGCGGGGATAGGACTTCCGCTGAGCCCGCCAGCTTCCCCGTACATTCGATCGGCAACTGCGGAAAGCACCACCCTCAGTACAACCGCCTTGCGCGAGGCAGTTCCCTTCCTTGCCACCCGGGTGGAAGCTCTAGCTCTCGGGCAAGCACAACGACAAAGTCCCTTGCCCGTTTCCGGCCCTCAAGGTAGCCCAACAACTCATCTTCTCTTCCGTCAATTACCGACTGCACACACGCAGCAAACGGCGACAGGTTCTCCATTGCAGCACCACGCCCGCCGCTTGTTGCGCCATCCACAAGCCGAAAAAAGTCCGACGACCCCATCTTCAACGCCCGCATCAGCGCGATCACATTCTCGGCCAGTGTTGTCCGATCTCCCGGCAATCTCTCGTTCGGCCACCGCTCCTCAAGCTTGACCACAACCTCCTTGACCTCTGTGAATTGACGGTACGGCCTATCGACCATTGCAACGACATCCTCGACGTTCGCCGCGCCGATCGCCGTTTCCGCCTGTTCCAGCATCGCCTTCACCTGGGCCGCAATGCGGCTGCGACCCCATCTTCGTACGGCACCCTTGTAGACCAAGTCATGCGTGGCAATGGTCCAGGCGTGCTGGAGAAAGGTCTTTATCTGGATCTCGAAAACGCACTTCTCAAAGGCGCGTGGCCTGCCGACGTCTACCGGCCGAAACTTCGCATAAAGACGTAAGTCCTCAAATTGAAATGATTCAGGCCTTACACGAGTCTCCGCGTTCGATGCAGGGCGGCGCTCCTCTATAGAAAAGTCGTCGGACACGAGAGCTTCAGCGTCTGCAAGAGCCGCCTGATTCTCAACCACGACCGTACACGCAAAGAGATCTTCGAGCGTGTCGCCACGGAATCCACGTCCTGACTCTACCTTTAGAGCGAAACTCTGAATACGCTTGAGCCGACTCTCATAGTGCCATCGGTTCTGTTTTTTTGACCTGAACAACGCGTCAACCGCTTCTTTCAATGCCCGATAGTCGTCGATCTTCGACTCATATAGCGCTCTCACAGAGCCAGTGATCTTCACCGCATCATTCTCTCGCCTGAAGAGCCGCGAACAATGCGTCATGGCGTGCTCTGCGCTGCGGTTCCTCCGTGCGCGCTCCGCCGGCGTTGCTTAAGTATCTCTGCGCGAGCGTGTATACGCCGGCCGTTTGCGATTGCAGGAAGACATCCAGATCTGCCTGCTCGGAGAGTTGCTCCACCTGCTGCATGAATTGCGAGTACTTTCGCGCGACTATGTCCCGATCAGGCAATTGGTCCCCATGTAAAACAAGGACACCCCATAACGTGTAGAAAGCGCCGTAAGTCTGCGCGAACGTCGTAATGCAGTCGCTATTCTCCTGCATTCCGGACAACAGCGCTTTTACGTGGGCAATTTTGCTCCTGAATCCCTCCTCATCAATACCCAGTTCTTCATCTTCCGATCCCTCATGGTCAGCATAAAAAGTGTCGATCGCGTCCTGGTCAAATCCGTGAATTCTATTTTCCGCGATAACCATGAGAAGTTCCGAAATGAACTGTAGATCTCGCATGCGCTTCGCGCGCGCCGTCGTGACGACGCCGAGCTGCCGCCACAAGGCTTGCTGGGATTCCTCTTCCACCAAGTTAACGAACCAACCGTCATATCGGGCATGGCGGAGTTCTTGTCGCTCGAGGCGACGAGAGTTGCGGTTCAGTCTGTCGAAGACCTGATTGACCTGCCCGCCATCGACAATGCGGATGAATTCAACCGGCAGGACGTAGTCGGAGAATGCTCGCCTGTGGTCTGACGACAGGGATTGCCACTTCTTGCCGTCTAATTGCACGTTGCCAAAGTCTCCCGAGATCGCGAGCCATCCCCCGTAGAACTTGAGAATAGTCTCCAGGCGCTGCTTGCCGTCCACGACCTGATAGCTTATCGAGCCTGATTCCCTGGTCGCCTTGAAGAGAAATATAGAGGGGCTCGGATAGCCCCGGAATATTGTGTCCAAGAAGAAGCGGCGGTCTTTTAGAGACCAGACGCTGCGCCGTTGATACGGAGGATCCAGGTCCAACTGACCGTTGCGGTCGAGGTCGAGGAACCAGGAGATGTCCTGCGTTGTAACGCGTCGGTCCATGGAACACGCTCCGGTGGGCTAGTGGGAGAACTCGAGGTTGGACAGAGCACTAACGGTCAGATGGCGACATCGTATTCGGCGATCAAGGGCCCGGGTCGTGGCCGGTCGCTGGAGTTGTGCAAGCAGGCGCTGACAAGCCGGTAAACCACCAGCGCGCGGGGTCAGTGTCAATAGATGGTTGTCGAAAATGGCGGGCTCGCGAAGCGCGACGATCGCGGCGACGGCGCGTTCGCGGTCGCCAGGGCGGGACATTCGTCGAACAACGACCAATGGCGGAGCAACGGGTGGACGGAGGCTGAGCCTGGAATCAGGGACAGAGTGTATCGTCGACCAGCGGGGAACATTGCGGCTATGCACGTACGGATACCGAATTCCACTATGCGGGTCGCGAAAGTCCACTACTGACCCAACATGAACGTCAAAGTGGTCGCCTACGCGGGACCCTGGGGGGCCGTGGCGGTAGGTCCATCCAAGCGGGCGCGCGGCGTCGTCGAGATCTTTTGCAACGAAGTTGAGCAAGCTGGCGTGCACATTGGTAGCGTGGTCGAATTGCCCAAAGAAATGGACCGACATGAGGTCCGCTCGCTGCGCGATAGCTCTGCGCCATGCGGAGTAGTTCGTTCCACTCCGGAGAACGTCCGGCAAGATCGCCAGGATCTCGGTACCGGGACGGAGTTGGGGAAGAAGGCGCCAGAAAAATGTTGCGGCCTCGCTGATGCGGCCTGACGCCCAGGGTACTTCGGACGGGGCTGCGTGGTGCCCAAATGGAGGGTTCACGACAATGTGGGTGGCATCCCGGAACGCCACCTTACAGGAGAGGCCACACCCGGTTCTTACTCTTGGGAACTCGGATGAGGCGGTGAGGGACTTGTGTTGTTGGAAGGCCTCAAGCAGCAAGCGACGGCGAGCGGCGGCTGTGAATTCAGGATGGAGGTCGCGGCCGACTAGACGGTGGCGCCAGGTGTCTCGGCGCAGATCTCCAGGCGGGAGGGCTCTCGCGGCTGCGAGTAGGAGGTCGCCTGCACCGCAGGCAGGGTCGTATACAACGGATTTGGACGTGAGCCGCTCGTGGAGTAACTGGGTTATGGTGTTCGTGATTTTCGTCGGAGTGAAAAAGGCACCGGCTGTACGGCGGGCACCATGGGGCACAAGCCGACGTAATTGGGTGGCGGCACCGCCATTCAGAACGTGCTGGATCTCGTCGTGACGGATGCGGCCCTTGGCGAGATCGCGGAGCAGTGAGTCCAGATGGCCGACAAAGTGCTGATACTCGCGCATTCTTGATGGACACTCTGGCCGGTCTGATGGGCCGCGACGGGGCGGGCCCGTTGGTGCGGACGTCAGCGCACTCGCCGGGGCCGCAGGTATTTTAGCACCGGAAGTGTCAAAGTGAATGTTCTCTTGGAGACTGCCCATCTTGAGCGGCGTTGTCGAGGAAGGAGTCTCCACGGGTCGCGCCGGCGCGTGAGTGTTACCTCGTGGGCCTTCTCCACCGCACGGGCGGCGGCGGCTCCCCGGCGAAGGTGACCTTCTGCGTCTCCAGCAACCGGAGGGCTTCCCGCACCGCCGCCTCCAGTTGCGGGTCGCCGCCCGCGATCACCGGCGCGGGGTCGTTGCGCACCTCGATGTCGGGGGCGACGCCCTCGGCCTCGACCGCCCACTCGCCGTTGACGTCGAAGAACCCGCCGCGCGGGGCGACGAAGCCGCCGCCGTCGATGAGCGGCGGCGTATCCCACGTCCCGACCAGCCCGCCCCAGGTCTTGGTGCCGACCAGGGGGCCGACGCCCTTGAAGCGGAACAGGTAGGGCAGCAGGTCGCCGCCGGAGCCGGCGCGCTCGTTCACGACCATGACCTTCGGCCCGAAGAGCCCGGCCATCGGCTGGGTCCACGGCCTGCGGTCGCCGGCGCGCGAGTTGAAGTAGCCGGTGAGCTCGCGGTCCAGCATGTCGACGATGTAGTCGGCGGCCGAGCCGCCGCCGTTGTTGCGCTCGTCGATGACCGCGCCCTCGCGATCCTGTTGCGCGTAGTACATCCGGTTGAAGTACTGATAGCCGCCCCGGCCGGTGTTCGGGAGCCAGACGTAGGCGAGCCGGCCGGCGCTCATCGCGTCGACCCGCGCGCGGTTCGCGGCGACCCACGCCCAGCGGCGCAGATCGGCCTCGCTCGCGATCGGCTCGACGACGACGTCGCGGGCCCCGTCGAGCGATGGAGCGGACGACACCGTCACGGTGATCGTCCGCCCCGCGGTACCCTCCAGCATGCGGTAGGGGTTGGCCGGTGCGCGCAGCTCGGATCCGTCCACCGCGAGGAGGTAGTCGCCCTCCGCGACGGCCATCCCGGGCAGAGAGAGCGGCCCGGCCGTGCCCGGCGTCCAGTCCTCGCCGGTGTAGATGCGCGCGATGCGGTAGAAGCCGCCGTCCTCCACGAGGTCGATGCCGAGGAGGCCGGTGCGCGGGCTCTCGAGGTCGGGATAGTCGCCGCCTCTCACGTAGGAGTGGCCGACCGCGATCTCTCCGGAGAGCATGTCGAGGAGCCGGTTGAAGTCCGAGCGGTGGCGCACGTCGGGCAGCCACGCCGAGTACCACGCCCACACGTCGTCCCAGGGCGCGCCGTGCTGGTTGTCGACGTAGAGGAAGTCGCGCATGAAGCGCCAGCCGTCGCGCAGCATCTGCGCGTACTCGGCCCGGGGCTCGACGCGCACGCGCATGCCGTCGAGGTCGAGCTGTCCGTCGTCGTCTCCCGGCGGTCCGTCGGTCCCCACGACGCGCCAACCCGAGCCGGCGCGATAGAGGAGCTGCTTGCGGTCGTGAGAGATCGTGGCCTCCATCACCGGCTGGACGAAGTCTTCCGCTTCCCGGTCCTCCAGGGTGTACTTCAGCAGCTTCCCGCCGGCCGCGCCCGCGCCGGCCTCGGCCACGAAGACCGACCCGCCCGGGCCGGGCAGGAGCCCCGCGTAGTCCTTCAGGGGCAGTGCCGGCGCATCGACGATGCGGCGGTCGATCCCGTCCACGTCGATCTCCACGTCGACGGGAGCGTCGTCGTCCGCCTCTGCCTCGGCCTCTTCCTCCGGCGGCTCCACTCCCGCACTCTCCTCCTCGTCGCTCCGGGGGAGGAAGGGCGAGGGCTCGCCGGCTCGCAGCAACACCAGATAGAGGGCGCGCGTGACCGGACGGTCGTACGACGTCATGTCGAGCCAGCCGGTGTTGAGGCCGTAGTCGGTGGAGGCCAGAAAGTAGAGGTACCGGCCCGATTCGTCCCAGACCGGAGTGATGGCGTCGGCCATCCCGTCGGTGATCTGGTGGGTCTCGCCCGACCCGGTGTCGTGGACGAACACGGCCCGCAACTGGGTGTCGAGCCGGCGCGCGTAGGCGATCCACCGCGAGTCGGGAGACCAGACCGGGTTCATCGACCGCTCGGGGTGGGCGAAGCGGTCGGTGTCGGCGTGCTCCACCCCGCCCGACTCCACGTCGAGGACGAGCAGGCGGTAGTGCGTGTCGGTGAAGGCCAGCTTCGTGCCGTCGGGCGACCACGCCGGCTGGAAGTAGAACGACGGGTCGGGGAGGTCGATGCGGCGCGGGTTCGACCCGTCCTGCTCCGCGATGACGAGGCCGTACTCGCCCGCGGCATCGTTGAACCAGGCGATGCGGGACCCGTCGGGCGACCACGCCGGCTGCCGGTCGGCCGCGCCGGGAGTGCGGGTCAGGTTGCGCCACGAGCCCTCCCCGGCCGGCACGCTGAAGAGCTCGCCCCGCCACTCGAAGAGCGCCCGCTTCCCGGTCGGGGACAGCCCGGCGCTGCGCAACCGCTCCCGCGGGACCGCTTCCCAGCGCGGCCTCGACCAGTTCATGTCGCCGGCGACGTGGATCTCCAGCCGCCGCGTGCGGCCCGACGCCGGATCGAGCTCGTGCAGATAGCCGGCCTGCTCGTAGACCACCACGCCGTCGCCGGCGCCGAGCGACTTCACGTCGAAGTCGGCATGCCGGGTGAGCTGCCGCTCGGTCCCGGTGCCCGGGTCGAACGACCAGACGTTGCCGGCCCAGTCGCGTTCGGACAGGTAGTAGACGGCGCCATCCATCCACACCGGGTCCATCTGGCGCTCGCCCTCCCACGGCGGGGTCGAGCGATCCCAGGTGGACGTGGACACCACGCCGATCGGTTGCGCCTGGCCGCCCCGGTAGTTCCGCCACTCGGGGTCCCAGTACCCAATCTCCTGGTACGCCAGCCACGCGCCGTCCGCGGACATCTCGCCGCGATAGCCCTGCGGCAGCGCCAGCGGGATCGGCAACCCGCCCCCCGGCGGCACCGTGTAGAACTTCCAGAGCATCGTGGGCACCGCGTCCCGGCCCGACTGGAAGAGGATCTCGCCGTCCGGTGTCCAGCCCTGGACGACGTCCGCGGCCGGGTGCCACGTGAGCCGTTCCGGCTGTCCGCCGGCTGACGGCATCAGGTAGACGTCGGTGTTGCCGCCGTACTGGCCCGAGAAGGCGATCCACCGCCCGTCGGCGCTGAACGCCGGATCGGTCTCGGCGCCCTCCGAGCTCGTGAGCCGCATGGCGTTGACGCCTTCGCGCGCCACGATCCAGAGGTCGTTGGCGTGCACGAAGACGATGTGCGACGCGCTCACGTCCGGCTGGTGCAGGAAGCGGCTGCCCTGGGCCTGGACGGCGGCCGGCGCAGCGGCTGCCGCTACCGCCAGGAGCACGGCGCGTGTCACCGTGCGAAAGATGGACACTCTGGTCTCGGCCTGTCGGGACATCGGGTCGACTCCTTCTGCCGGGGGAGGGATTGTCCGGTCGGCGGCGACCGCCGGCACCCGCAGCGGTGGCGCGTCACATGTACGGATTCGGAGGCGTCTTGCCGAGCAGTCGCGCGTAGATGGTCAGGGCGCCCCGATGGTGCGCGGTGTGGTCGGTGATGCCGTTGAACACCGAGGCTCGCGGCAGGCCACCCATGATCGGTCCGTCCGGGAGCGGCGCCGCCCACTCCTCCGCGCTCCGGCTCTCGAGCAACGCGCGCGCGTTCTCGACCGCGCGCTGCAGCCATGCGCGCGCCTCGGAGAGCGTTTGCACCGCCCGGACCCGGCGGTCCAGCGCCTCGAAGTCCATGTCGAACCCGTTCGGGTCGAACGCGCCCTGCATGAACCAGTCGATCGTCTGGGCCGCGTGCGCCACCTGACCGGCGGCCGTAAAGGTGCCCTCGGCGGGCGCGAATCCGGAGTCCTCCTCGGTCAGGCCGGCGGTGCTGCGCTCGAAGTACGCGCAGGCACTGTTCAACTCGCCGAGCAGGATGTTCTTGTCGATTGGACCCACCGTGTTTTCTCCTGGTGACGGAAGCAAGAGCGAAGGGTTGCCGTACGGGCAACATGGCTGCCTGGTTGCGCAGTCATTGTGAACTGCAATGGATGCTGCTGGGTTGCAGGCTGGCGGTCACAGCATCTCCAGCCCCAGGTGCTCCGCGATCGGAACGAAATCCCGGTCGGCATGCAGCAGGCGATGCCCATTCTCCATGCAGAACGTCGCGATCAGCATGTCGATGGTCTTGCGCACGGTGACGCCGCGGGCGCGGAGCGCACGGTAGTTGCGGGCGGCGGCCAGCGCGACGTCTCGGCCGACCATGGGCTGGAACAGGAGGTGGTCCAATGCCGCCCGCGCATCGCGTACGGCCCGCTCGGTACCGAACCCCTGGAGCACCTCCACGAGGATGAGATCGCCGATGACGATGGGCTCGACGCCGAGCAGCGCATCCAGCAGCGCCGTCTCGCGGGTCACGGCGTCGTTGAAGTAGTCGATCCAGACGGAGGTATCGACGACGGTCACCGGTCCCGCCGCATCTCGTCGAGCGAACCCTCCCAGTGCAGCTTGCCGCGCAGAGCACGGATTCGTCCCTGCGCCCGGGTTCGCACCAGGAGGCGCAAGCCTTCCTCCACGGTCGCCTTCTTCGTCTTGAGGCCGCCCGCCTTCAACGCCGCCGCCATCAGGCGGTCATCGATTTCGATGTTGGTTCGCATGGGTGCTACAGGTGTATGTATTGCTCGAGTATACACACCCGTGACCCTGCGATCCACCAGGGAACCGGGCAGGGTGGCCCGAGGACGGACGGTCCGGTACAATGCGGGCTGTCGGTGCCGGGGCGCGGGGTTCCGCTACTGTGCCGCGGGTGGACGCCGAAGGGCCGGACGGTCCGGGGGACGGCGATGTTGCGACTTTCCAAGAAAGCCGAGTACGCCCTGATGGCGCTCAAGGACCTCGCCTCGCGTTCCGAGGCCGAGGCCGCGAGCGCACGCGAGATCGCCGGGCGGTACGGCATCCCCATCGAGCTGATGGCGAAGGTGTTGCAACGCCTGGTGCGGCACGACCTGCTGGCTTCCCACCACGGGACGCGCGGAGGCTACCAGTTGTCCCGGCCGGCGCGCCTGATATCGGTCGCCGACGTCATCGAGGCGATCGACGGTCCGGTGATGGTCACCGCCTGCACCACCGGCGACGACGACTGCGAGCAGTACGCCACGTGCAACATCCGCGATCCACTGTGGCGGATCAAGGATCAGATCGTCCACGCGCTGAACTCCTACAGCCTGCAGGCGCTGGCCGCCGACGAGCCGCCGCTCGTCCCGATCTCGGTCTCGAGGCGACCGGCCCGAGAGACGACCCTGGACGGAGCCCCGGCGCCGGGACGGTAGCCCGAGCGCACGGGTCGTCAACGGCAGGGCCGGCTGCCCGCGCCGTGAACGCAGGCAGGCAACCGGGCACGATCCGCACTGACCGGCCGCCGGTGCCAACGATGGATCTGCCGATCTACATGGACGGCCACGCGACGACCCGGGTGGACCCGCGGGTCGTCGAGGCGATGCTGCCGTTCTTCAGCGACCACTACGGCAACGCGGCCAGCCGGCAGCACCGGTTCGGCTGGCGGGCCCGCGATGCGGTGTCCGCGGCACGGGCGTCGGTGGCCAGGCTGATCGGGGCGACGGCGCGCGAGTTGTGCTTCACGAGCGGCGCCACCGAGTCGAACAACCTCGCCCTCAAAGGGGTGGCCGAGGCGTCGCGCGACCGCGGCAACCACATCGTCACCGTGGAGACCGAGCACCGGGCGGTCCTCGACCCTTGTGCGCGGCTCGCGCAGCAGGGGGTGCGGGTGTCGCATCTCCCGGTGGGGGCGGACGGCCTCGTGACCCCGGCGTCGCTCGAGGCGGCGCTCGGCCCCGAGACGGTGCTCGTCTCGATCATGATGGCGAACAACGAGATCGGGGTGGTGCAGCCGATCCGCGAGCTGGCCGGCGTGGCCCACGCGCGGCAGGTGCCCCTGCACACCGACGCGGCGCAGGCGGTGGGCTTCGTGCCCATCGACGTCGCGGCCGCGGGCATCGACCTCCTGTCGTTGACGGCCCACAAGCTCTACGGTCCGAAGGGGCTGGGCGCCCTGTTCGTGCGCCGGGGGGTGGCGGTCGCGGCGCTGATCGACGGCGGCGGGCACGAAGCCGGCCTCCGCTCCGGGACCCTGAACGTGCCGGCGATCGTGGGGTTCGGCCGCGCCGCGGACATCTGCCGGGAGGAGCTGGCCGGGGAAGCGGTTCGGTTGGGCCGGTTGCGGGATCGGTTGTGGGAGAAGCTGCGCCGGTCGCTCCCCGGCGTCTCCGTGAACGGGTCCATGACCGCGCGGCTGCCCCACAACCTCAACGTCAGCATCGAGGGGGTGAACGGCGAGCAGTTGCTGGCGGGGCTGAGCGACGTGGCGGTGTCCTCGGGCGCGGCCTGCACGGCGAGCCGCCGCGAGTCCTCGCACGTGCTGCGGGCGCTGGGCCTCGACGACGCGCTGGCCCGGGCGTCGATCCGTTTCGGGCTCGGCCGCTACAACACCGAGGCCGAGGTCGACCACGTGGCCGGCGCCGTCCGCGCGCTGGTCGAGCAGTTGCGCGCCCCGGCGCCCATCTTCGAGGTCGGCGACGACGATCTGCCGGCGGAGTGGCGGTAGGAGTCCGCACGGTGGAACGGTGCGGATTCCTGGAGGGTCGGCGGGCGGCAAGCGGAGCCGCAGGCGACGATTACCGGGCCGGGAGTTCTGCCGCGGGCGTTCACGCTTCCCCGCGGTGCCGCGCGCTCTTCAGCCGCACGGCCGGCAGCTTCTTCAAGCGTTGACTCTGGGGATCGACCTCGACGCCGACGGATTCCAACGCCGTCACGCCGAGCAACGGTTCGGCATCGGTTTCCCCGAAGATGATGAGCCCCGCGGTCAGCTCTCCCATGAACTCGAGCCGTGCGCCGGCGATGTCCATCTCGACCTCGGTACCGTCGGCCAGCTCGTAGACCCGCTGTCCCTCCGGCTCGATGCCGATCGCCTCCAGTCGTGATCTCGGCACGAGCGAGTCGATGGCGCCCGTGTCCACGAGAAACCGGCCCTCCCAACTGCGGGCCGGGTCGGCCGGGTTGCGGACGGTGACGTCGACGTGCGTGACACCCATCGTAATGGGTACAACTATACCGTGGCGTGGCGCGCCGGCGCGCTCGACCCCGCGCTTCATGAAGTCGCCGGCCGCCGGTGCGGTAGACTGATAGGAGATTCATGATTGAGATCACCGACGCGGCGTCGAAACGAATACACAGCGCGATGCGCCAGGAGGGGATCACCGATGGGGGTCTCCGGGTCGGTGTGAAGGCCGGCGGCTGCTCCGGGCTGAGCTACGTGTTCAAGTGGGAACGCTCGCCGACGCCCGACGACGCGGTCTTCGAGAGCTCCAGCGGCGCGACGATCTACGTCGATCCGAAGAGCTTCAAGTTCCTCGACGGCACCGTGCTGGATTGCGATCCGAACATGCTCGGGCAGTCGCTGATCCTGCGCAACCCCAACGCCAAGGCCGAATGCGGCTGCGGTCTGTCGTTCGGCGTCTAAAGGAGCTCGGACCACCCTTCAGTCCAGCGTGATGGTGCAGCCCGACCGAAGCGGCGGCGAGCCGGCTCTCACGCGCCCGTTGGTCGTGGTGTCCAACCGCGAGCCGTACATCCACTCGCGCTCGGAGGGCGGGAGCGTCGTCTGGTCGCCCACCACCGGGGGCGTCTCGGTGGCCCTCGACGCCCTGATGCGCGAGCGCGGGGGGGTCTGGATCGCCCACGGGGCCGGCGATGCGGACCGGCTCGCCGTCGACGAGAACGACCGGGTGCGGGTGCCCCCGGATGCGCCCGCCTACGATCTCCGGCGCATCTGGCTGACCGAAGCCGAGGAGCACCACTACTACGAGGGGTTCGCCAACGAGGGGCTGTGGCCGTTGTGCCACGTCGCCCACGTCAAGCCGGTGTTCCGGGCGGAGGACTGGCGGGTCTACCAGAGCGTCAACCGCCGCTTCGCCCAAACCGTCCACGCCGAGCTGCCGGATCTCGCCGCCCCGATCTTCGTTCAGGACTACCACCTGACCCTGGTTCCGCGATTCCTGCGCGATCTCAGGCCGGAAACGCGGGTCGCCCTCTTCTGGCACATCCCGTTCCCGCATCCCGACCAACTGCGCATCTGTCCCTACCGCCGCGAGATCCTCGAGGGGCTGGCCGCCTGCGACCTCCTCGCGTTTCAGCTCGAGCGCGACCGGCGCAACTTCCTGGCCGCGGCGCGGGTCGAGCTCGGGGCGAGGGCGAGCGGCAGCCGGCTGGAGGTCCGCGGCCGGTCGATGGTGGTCTGCGCCGTGCCCATCGGGGTGGACTACGACCGCATCCAGACCGTGACCCGGGCCCCGACCTTCGCGGCCGAGCAGGCCCGGCTGCGGCGCGAGCTGCGCATCGACACGGCGCTGGTCGGGGTCGGCGTCGACCGGCTGGACTACACCAAGGGGATACCCGAGCGCCTCAGCGCCCTCGATGCGTTGTTCACGCGGTGGCCGGGGCTCAGCCGCCAGCTGACGTTCGTCCAGATTGCCGTGCCGTCGCGGTCGACGCTCGACAGCTATGCGGCGGTGGAGGTCGACATCGACCAGCGCGTCGCCGCCATCAATGCGAAGCACGCCCGCGAGGACGGCGTCGGCCCGATTCGCTACCGCAAGGCGGCCCTGCGCATGCGGCGGATCGCCGCCCTGTATCGACTGGCCGACTTCTGCATCGTGAGCTCGCTGCACGACGGGATGAACCTGGTCGCGAAGGAGTTCGTGGCGGCCCGGGAGGACCTCGACGGGGTGCTGGTGCTGAGCGAGCTGGCCGGGGCGGCCCAGGAGCTGACGGAGGCCGTCATCATCAATCCCTACGACGTCGAGGGGTTCGCCGACGGGCTGCAACTCGCGCTCGACATGCCGCGGGACGAGCGCCGGCGCCGGATGCGCGCCCTGCGGCGGGTGGTGGCGGGCCGCGACGTGTTCCACTGGGCCACGGAGATTCTGGAGCAGCTCGAGAATCTCGATCCGCGCGCGCTGCCCCCCGCCCCCGGGCGATTGCCCGGCAAGCGCTGACCGTCCGTCACGCGTCGTCGTCCTCCGCCTCCGCGTATATCTGGGGCGCCCGCTTCACCACCACGGTCAGACCGAAAAGGACGATGAGGGTGGACGCCCCGAGTCCCAGACGGGCGCCCCGCGCCATGTTGGGGGCGAGGGCGGGCGCTGCGCTTCCCCCCTCGACGATGGCGCGGGCCTGGGCGGTGACCCAGCCCTGCTGGTTGGCCGCGCGCTCCATGAGCCGTTCCGAGAGGAACAGGATGCCGAACGCGAGCAGCCCGACGAGGAGCAGCGGATGCCGCGAGTTCTTCCGCGTCACGATGCTCGCGACCGCGAGGGCGATCACCAGCCCGGCCAGCCCCAGGACCCAGAAACCGGCGAGGTCGGGCACTCCGCCGAAGCGCTGCTCGCCAACCTCGATCCACGGCATGAAGGTGCTGGTGCCGAGCAGCAGGCCGGCGCCGATGGGCACGTAGTAGGCGCGCATGGGGTGCCGCACGACATCGCCCGGGGTCATGCCGCGAGTGTAGCACTGTCGTCAGCGGTCCGCGGTCAGGGTGACGAGCCGGGCGAGCAGCCGTTCGACCGCGGCGGGGTCGGGCAGGCGGTGGGTCGCGATGGACGGAGCTCGGCCGATGATGACGGTCACCCCGCGGTCGCCGACGGCTTCGAACGCGTGCTCGTCGGTGCGGTCGTCACCCAGGTAGACCGGCCGCACCGGCGCCGCGAGCCGGCGGGTCGCGTCGGTTTCTATCCAGTGGACCGCGTTCCCCTTGTTCCAGGCGATGTCCGGGAGCAGCTCGAACACGTGGTGTCCGCGTTGCACCCGCGCGCGTCCCGCATGGAGGGCGGGGGAGACGATGGCCCAGAAGGTCTCCTCCGCCCGGGCCCGATCGCCGGGGGCGGCGGCGCGGACGTGCAGGGCGACCGACAGGTCCTTGTCCTCGAGAAAGACCCCGTCGAGGGGGCGGACGGCGGCTGCGATGGAGCCCGCCAGCTCCTGCAGCCGGTCGCGATGGGCCGCCAGTTGGTCGACGCTGAAGCCGCGGTCGGGTCCGAAGATCTCCATGCCGTGGAGGCCGGCGTAGTAGACAGGGCCGTCCAGGGCGGCGCGGTCCCGAATGTCGGCGGCCCGCCGTCCGCTGACGATCCCGACGCACACCGCGGGCCGGCGGGCCAGCGTCGACAGGGCGGCCCGGCGCGACTCGGGCAGATGCACGGACTCCGGGTCGTTCCGGAACTCGCACAGCGTGCCGTCGAAATCGCTCAGCAGGAGTATCGGGGCCCCGCCGCCGGCGAGGACCGCGCCGGCGACGTCCGCCACCGACGAGAACGCGGCCGCGGCGTCGGGCGGGGTATCCGGCGGCCGCCGATCAGCGTCGTGTGGTGCGGGGCGGCCCGAGTGGGACATTGGAACCGATGCTGCGCATCGCCGGTGGCGCCGGCTCGCACAAGTTGTCCTGGGTGTCCCGGGGCGCCGGGGTGCCCGGAGGCATCCGGGTCACGTTCAGAAGATACAACCGGTAGGCGCCCGGATCCCGTCCCGGATTGCCGCACAGTCTCACCCGGTCTCCGGCCGTGAGGGCTCCCGCCGTCCATCCCACGCGTTGCAGTCGGCGGGCGGCCCGCAACTCGACGGCCCACGTGTGGAGGCGGCCGTCGCGGTCGGGCACCCGGACGTGCGCCATCGAGTGCGGGTCGCCGAACAGAAAGGAAGCCACCAGGCCCTCGAGCACGATCGCGCGCTCTTCATCGTAGATCTCGGAGATCGCGTGATGGGCGTGAATGGGCAGGCTCGCCAGACTGACACCCGCGACGATCAGCACGGCCAGATAGCGCGTCATCATTCCCTCCCGTCGCCCCACGGAGCCTGCAGTGTTCGGCGACTGACCGCTATCATACTGCGGGACCCGCTGCGGTTCATTCCTGAAGATTTCCTGAACGGACGGCAGCGGAGATACGCTGTTCCGGTACGCGCGATCGGAGACTGTCGGAGATGCCGCCGACCAACACCGGCTCGTCGGAGAACGGGGCCGTCGAGGGGCCGCGGCCGGCCCCGTCCGGCCGTCTGCTCGTCGTCGAGGACGAGGAGAAGGTCGCCTCCGCCCTGCGCGAGGGCCTCGAGGGCGAGGGCTACGACGTCGTGGTCGAGACCACCGGCGAGGGGGCCTTCTTCCGGCTCGCGCGGGACCGGTTCGAGGTCATCCTGCTCGATCTGATGCTGCCGGGGCGCGATGGCCTGGAGGTCCTCGCGGCCCTGCGCAAGCAGGGGCTAGACACCCCGGTGGTGGTGCTGACCGCGCGGGATACGCTGGAGGATCGGGTCGTCGGGCTCGATGCGGGGGCCGACGACTATCTGGTGAAACCGTTCGCGTTCGCCGAGCTGCTCGCCCGCCTGCGCGCGGTCGGCCGCCGCGGCCGGGTGGGCGACCAGGATCGCCTGGCCGTCGACACCCTCGATATCGACCGGGCGACGCGGCGGGTCACGCGGAAGGGACAGGCCATCGAGCTGACCGCGAAGGAGTTCGACCTGTTGCACTACCTGATCCGCAACGCCCGCCAGGTCGTGTCGCGGGACACGCTGGCCCGCGAGGTCTGGCGCGAGACGGCCCGCAGCACGACCCTCGACAACGTGATCGACGTCCACATCTCCCGGTTGCGCCGCAAGATAGATCTCGACCATCCGGTGAAGCTGATTCACACCGTCCGAGGGGTTGGGTTCATGCTCCGGGCAGGTGACGCATGAGCTGGCGCTGGAGCCCGCACACGCTGCGCGCGCGCCTGACGTTGTGGTACATGGCGGTCATGCTGGCGGTGCTGGGCGTCTACGTCTCGGTGGTGCTGGCGCTGGTGGCCCGCAACCTGTCCGGCGCCCTCGACGCCCGCCTCCGGAGCGACTTCCGCTGGGCGGCGGAGATGGCCGAGCAGGGGCCGGACGGTTCCCTGTCCTGGTTCGAGGGGGATCCGTGGAGCGCGGACGGCCCGTGGCTCCAGGTCTGGAGTCCCGCCGGCCGGCTCATCTATCGGACGTCGGTGGCGGCAAGGCTGCCGGTGCCGGCGAGCGAGGCGCTCGTGGATCGAGCGGACGGCCGGATCCGCGCGCTGCCCGGGGATCCGGCCCCGTTCCGGGTCCTCGGCGCCCGCGTCACCGTCGGCGGCCAGCCGGTGGTGATCCAGGTCGGCCGCTCGGAGGCGTTCATGCGGCTCGAAGTGCGCGAGCTCGCCTTCCTCCTGCTGCTGGGGCTGCCGCTGACGGTGTCGGTGGCGGGCGCCGGCGGCTATCTCCTGGCGCGCGGGGCGCTGTCCCCGTTGCACCGCATGACCGAGCGGGCCCGCGCCATCACCGCGGCCCGGCTCGACGAGCGGCTGCCCATCGACAGCCCGCGCGACGAGCTCGGCCGGCTCGCGGCGGTGTTCAACGACACCCTCGGCCGGCTGGAGTCCTCGTTCAAGCAGATGCGGCAGTTCACCGCCGACGTGTCGCACGAGTTGCGGACGCCGCTGACCGCCATCCGCAGCGTCGGAGAGGTCGGGCTGCGCGAGCCGCGCGATGCCCGCGCCTACGAGCAGATCATCCAGAGCATGCTCGAGGAGACCGACCGGTTGACGCGGCTCATCGACCGGCTGCTGCTGGTGTCGCGCGCCGACCGCGGCGATCTCCCGCTGGCGTTCCGACCCGTCGACGTCGGGGCGCTGGCCGACGAGGTGGCCGCCCATCTCGGGGTGCTCGCCGAGGAGAAGCGGCAGTCGATGACCGTCGAGCACGCGGCCAGCCCGCACTGCCGCGGCGATCAGATCGCGTTGCGGCAGGCGGTGATCAACCTCGTGGACAACGCCATTCGGTACACGCCGGCCGAAGGCGGGATCCGGCTCCGCGTGGCCGTCTCGTCCGGGGACGCGGTGCTCGAGGTGAGCGACACCGGCCCCGGCATCCCCGCCCGCGACCAGGGGCGGCTCTTCGAGCGGTTCTACCGGGGGGCGCAGAGCAGCGCGTCCGGCGGCAGCGGTCTGGGGCTCTCGATCGCCAAGTGGGCGGTCGAGGCCAGTCATGGTCAGCTCGCCTACGAGCGGATCGACGGCGGCGGCAGCCGGTTCCGGATCACGCTCCCGTTGGCGCCGGCGGCGCCGCCGGCGCCGCCGGGGGAGTCCGAGGCGAAGGTTCCGCAGAGTTCGACCGGCGATGCATCCCGTGGTGGACTTGCACCGACTTCCCTTGGCCGGCACCGCGGCTGACCCGAGACGCCGCGCGCGGGCGGCGTGGTGGTTGCCTGGGGCGGGCGCCCCGGCGTACGATACTGGGGGCGCAGACGCCGCCAACCGTTCCACCGATGCCATCACGACTCGCCCGGACCGGGCTCCTCGATATTGCGGAAAAGGTCGACGCCGGGGTGCGGCTGAGCCTCGAGGACGGCGTACGGTTGTTCGCCTGCCCCGACCTCCTGACGCTGGGCTGGCTCGCCAACCGCGAGCGCGAACGGCGGCATGCCGGCCGGACGTTCTTCAATCACAACATCCGGATCGAGGCGACCAACGTCTGCGTTGCGAGCTGTCTGTTCTGCGCGTTCGCCCGGCTGCAGCCGGGCGACGACGGCGCCTATGCCCTGACCCTCGATCAGGTGTGGGACAAGCTGCGGTCCCGGCAGGACCAGGCCCTGACCGAGGTGCACGTGGTCAACGGCCTGCATCCGGATCTGCCGTTCGACTACTACCTGGAGCTGCTGCGGGGGTTCAAGCGCATCCGCCCCGACGTGCATCTGAAGTGCTTCACGGCGGTGGAGATCGCGTTCTTCGCGGATCTCTACGGCAGGACCGACGAGCAGGTGCTGCGCGAGCTGATGGAGGCAGGGCTCGATTCTCTGCCGGGGGGCGGGGCCGAGGTGTTCGCGGAACGCGTCCGCCGCAAGATCTGCCACGACAAGTGCGGCACCGAGCGCTATCTGGACATCCACCGGACCGCGCACCGGCTCGGCATGCGCTCGAACGTGACGATGCTCTACGGGCACATCGAGACGGCCGAGGAGCGGGTCGACCACATGCTGCGGGCCCGGGCCCTGCAGGACGAGACGGGCGGCTTCCAGGCGTTCATCCCGCTCGCGTTCCACCCCGACAACAACCAGATGCGGAAGCTGCCGGCCCCGACCGCGGCCGACACCCTGCGGGTGCACGCGGTGGCCCGCCTCGTGCTGGACAACATTCCCCACATCAAGGCGTTCTGGATCGCGACGGGGGTCGAGACCGCGCAGACGGCCCTGTGGTTCGGGGTCGACGACCTCGACGGGACGGTGCAGGAAGAGCAGATCTACCATATGGCGGGCGCCCGGACGCCGGAAGCGATGACCACCGACGACATCAGCCGGCTGATTCGGGTCGCGGGGCGCGACCCGGTCCAGCGCGACACGCTCTACAACGTCGTCTCGGCGTGAGTGCGGGCCGCCGAGCCCCGGACGACGCGCGGAATGCGTCACGGGCCGGCAGGACCGCTCGCCTGCCGCGGCGCACTCCGGGCGGGCGCGCTTCGAGCGGCGCCACTCGGGCGGCGCTCGTTCCGACTCGGTCGAACCTCTTCTCAACCCACATACACGCGAAGGAGAATTACCGCATGGCGCACGAGCTTCCCGGTTTGCCCTATGGTTTCGATGCTCTGGCCCCGCACATCGACGAGCAGACGATGCGCATTCACCATGGCAAACACCACGCGACCTACGTCGCCAAGCTGAACGGCGCCCTCGAGGCCCATCCGGACCTCCAGGGCCGGAGCGTGGAGGAGCTGGTCGGCAATCTCGAGGCGGTGCCCGAGGGCATCCGCACCGCGGTTCGCAACAACGGCGGCGGGCACGCGAACCACACCCTGTTCTGGCAGGTCATGGCCCCCAACGCGGGGGGCGCCCCGACCGGCGCCATCGCCAACGCCATCAACGGCGCCTTCGGCAGCTTCGACGCTTTCAAGGAGCAGTTCGCGGCGGCCGCCGTCGCCCGCTTCGGCAGCGGGTGGGCGTGGCTCGTGAAGAGCGACGGGTCGGTTTCCATCGAGAGCACCCCGAACCAGGACACCCCCCTGATGACCGGCCGGACCCCGCTGCTCGGGCTCGATGTCTGGGAGCACGCCTACTATCTGAACTATCAGAACCGGCGCCCCGACTACATCGCCGCCTGGTGGAACGTCGTGAACTGGGCCGAGGTCAACCGCCGGCTGGGATAACCCGCAACGGGGGAGGCGGGCCTGCGGCCGGGCCCGGCTCCACCTCTGCGCGCGGCGCGACACGATGACCCTCTCCTTCGTCCTGTTCCTGTTCCTCGCCCACCTCGGCGTCGGCATCGTCTTCACCCTCGTCCTGGTGGGGAAGCAGGCCGGCGTCAAGTTCTTCCGGTTCAACGCCGGCTTCGCGGCGGTGCTGCTGCTGGTGGCGCTGGCCATGCGCCCCGAGCCGGTGCAGCTGGGAACGGACGCGCAGGGCGTGGCCCTGGGGTTGCTCCTGACCGCGACGGCCGCGGTGCTCGTCTACTGGGCGACCATCGGGCGCGTGCTGGCGCGGCTGCGGCCGCTCTGGGTGTGGACGGCGGTGCTCTGCGGCGGCGGCGCCCTGGTGGCGCAGGGGCTGGCCGCGGCCGGCGCGGGGGGGGTGCCGGCGGCCCTGACGGTGGCGAGCTTCCTGACCTCGGCGGCCCTCCTGGGGGGCACGTCGACCGCGATGATCCTGGGGCACTGGTACCTGGTGCTGCCGTCGATGGACGTGTCGCTGCTGCAGTCGGTGGTGCGGTTCCACATCGGCTCGACGGCGCTCCGCATCGTCGTCGTGGCCGCCGCCGTGTGGTGGGCGATCGCCCTGGCCGAGCTGCCGGGCGCCCCCTTCGACCGGTACATCTTCTCGATCGACGGGGTGTTCTTCTGGCAGCGCGTGCTGTTCGGCCTGCTGGGGCCGGTGGTCCTGGCGTACATGACCTGGGAGACCGCCAAGATCCGGTCCACCCAGTCGGCCACCGGCATTCTCTACGTCGACTTCTTCACCGTCATCGTCGGCGAGGTCCTGGCCAAGTATCTGCTCGTCGCCACCTCCGTGCCCGTCTGATTCATCATGGAAGTCACCGTTCGTTGCCACCAGTGCGACAGTGCGCTCCCGGTGCCGCCGGACGCCGCGTCGGCGCAGATCGACTGCGGCCGGTGCGGCCAGGCCTTTCTCCTTTCGTTCTCCGACGCCGTCCGGGCGGACCGGGGGGTCGACCGGTGCCCGGTCTGCACGGGGGGCGACTTCTACCTGCGGAAGGACTTCGATCCCAAGCTCGGGGTGACCATCGTGGTCATCGGGGCGTTGATCAGCGCCGGCTTCTACTACTTCGGGCTCGATCTGATCGCCTACGGCATCCTCGCCGCCGCCACCCTGATCGACCTGGCGATCTACAGCCGGCTGAGCGACCTCACCGTCTGCTACCGGTGCCACGCCGAGTTCCGCGGCGCCTACGACCGGACCGCGGGCGCCTTCGACCTCCACACCGCCGATCTTCTCGAGCCCGAGTACGAGCGGCAGGTGGGGAAGCGATAGCCGCCCGTAGGCTGCTGCCTCCAGGAGTCTGCGCGGTAGAACGGTGCAGACTGGCGGCAGGGTTGGTCGGGCGGCAATCGGCGGCCGCAGGCGGCAGGTTCCGGTGCGTCGCCGGCATCGGATGACGTGGCGCGGTCGTGACCGTGGACGAAACGGGAACGGACGGTGTACCGTGAGCCGGTCGCGCCTGCGCGACGAGAGACACTTGGCGGAACAAACCAGGAGGAGAACAGTGATTCGAACCGTTGTGCTCGCCGTCATCATCGGCTTCGCGGCCAGTGGCTTGGCCAGTGCCCAGGAGGCCCCGGCGCCGTGCGGTCCGGCCGGCCAGTTGCCGGCCGGGCTGTCGAACAACGCGGCGGCCGACTCGCGCTGCTTCGAGATTCGCATGTACACCGCCGAGCCTGAGGTGGACGGCAAGGGCGGCATCGACGAGCTGCACCAGCGGTTCCGCGAGGGCGAGGTCGCCATCTTCGAGAAGCACGGGGCCGAGATCATCGCGGTCTGGCAGAACCTCGACAATCCGAACACGCTGGTCTGGATGCTCGCCTATCGCGACCGCGCGCATCGGCAGGAGGTCTGGGCCGGGTTCGCCGAGGACCCGGAGTGGGATGCGCTGCTGGCGAAGTATCCGGCGCCGCTCGAAGGGGCCGAGGTCTTCATGCTGAGCGCCAGCGATTACTCGGCGCTCAAGTAGCCGGGAGTCGGACTTGCCGGGGGGCAGCCCATCAGTGGACTGCCCCCCACCCGCTCGCTGACGGTGTTCGGCACGGAGCCCATGGCTGCGCCGAATGCCGACTCGTCGCACTTGCGGCACCGGCGCCCGACCGCCCGCTGGCGCCCTCGCCGGTCCCGGTGCAACGCGGCGATCGTCGCCCACGCTTGACGCAAAGCCGTCTCGAACTTGCGCGCCAGCTCGTCCCGTTCCACCTCGGTGCCGCCCGTGAAGGGCGCCGCTGTCTCCATCCCCGTCTCACCAAGCCAGACGCCGCCGATCCGCATTCGGTTCACGTCGCGGTAGAGCGTCGCGCCTGCGGGTCTCATCCAACCAGACGCCGCCGCTTCGAATGCGGGTTCATCGGCCGGCGGTGCGGCGGGATGCTCGCGATCCCGTCGACCTCAGCGGGGCGATGATGCGGGGCGTCGGTTCCACTATCATTCAGGGAGACAGCCAACGCCGTGGCCGCCGGTCACGAGGGACGTGACAGATTGCCGGGCCGGACGGGTGTGGTTCGGGAGAGAGGGCGCAAGTGCGTGGACTTCACTGGGGATTCGTCGCCGCGCTGGCCGTCGGGCTCGTGCTCCCGGCCGCCGGCGCGCAGGGCCAGGAGCAGCCGCCCGCGCCCACGTTGCGCTTCATCTGGGACGAGGCGCCGTTCCCCCGCGCCCACGCCTCGACCATCGTCGAGGCCCCCGACGGCTCGCTCGTCGCCGCCTGGTTCGGCGGCTCGGGCGAGGGGCGCCCCGACGTCGGGGTATGGTCCTCCCGCCGGCCGAAGGGCGGTGCGTGGTCGCCCCCGCGGCAGCTCTACAAGGAGCCGGACCAGCCGGCCTGGAACCCCGTGCTCTTCCGCGCCGGCGATACGCTGCGGCTCTACTTCAAGATCGGCCCGAGCCCCCGGTCGTGGAGCGGCGCGTACATGACCTCCACCACGTCCGGCGAAGAATGGTCCGACCCGGTGTGGCTGCCGGCCGGCATGCTGGGGCCGGTGCGCGCGAAGCCGATCTCCCTCGCCAACGGCGAAATCCTCGCCGGCACCTCCCTGGAGAGCTACCGCACGTGGTCGTCGTGGATGGAGATCAGCCGCGACGGCGGCGCGTCGTGGAGCAAGCACGGCCCGATCCTGTTCGGCGACCCCGAGCGCGACCGCCGCGGGACCATCCAGCCGACCCTGCTGGAGATCGCCCCCGGGGTGGTGCGCGCGTTCTTCAGGACGAACCGCATGGGGAAGATCGCGACGTCGCTGTCGCGGGACGGCGGCCGGACCTGGGCGCTGCTGCAGCTCACCGAACTCGACCATCCCGGCGCCGGCATCGACGCCCTCCGGCTCGACGACGGGCGGTCGATCCTGATCTACAACCCGTCGACCACCCGGCGCACGCCGCTCTCGCTCGCGGTGTCGTTCGACGACGGGGTGACGTGGCGCGACTTCCTCGTCGTCGAGGCCCTCGCCGAGGGCGAGCGCGGCGAGCTCTCGTACCCGGCGATGATCCAGGACGCGGACGGGCACCTGCAGATCACCTATACCTGGAACCGCCGCCGCATCCGCCATGCGACGGTCCCCTACGAGCTCATCCCGAAGACGCCCTGACCCGCCGGCGAACCATGGCCCTCGTCGGGGTCGACAGGGCCGGGAGGCGAAGCCTTCGCAGCGGGTGCGCCGTCCCACCGCCTGCGCCGCACGCGTAGGTGTCCGTATCGACGGCTCTACCTCCTGGCTTCCGTGGTAGGGGAGGAGGGCAAGCGGAATTGCGCGCGGTCTATGCCGGCCGCAAGCGGATGAGGTGCTCCCATGCCGTCCGCGGTGACCACACCGTCACGGGTCCACGACAACGAGGCGGAAAGTGTCGAACGTTGCCGGTGACGAGGGTGCGTGCGGAGGTATGAAGGGCGACTTCCAGGAACATGACGTCGTCCTCGTCCGGAGGCGGACGGTGCGCCCAGGGGAGAGCGACAGAACGTCGCGGTACTCCGCCTCGATCCGATCGTCTGCCGCCAGTCGCAGCCCTCCTCCGCCCGGGCGGCCCGAAGGGCGACAGAAGGCCGGACACCAGGACGTTGGTGTCCACTACCCAGACGGGCAGGTCATCCACGCCGGACTCTCTGCTTGCGCGCCTGCCGCGCCGCCTTGATTTCCCGCTCGATGTCGGATTGCGTCAGGTCGGCGGCTCCGGTCTCGGCGGCGCGCACGCGAATGTCACGAACCGCCTTGCGGGCGCGTGCGAACACGATGTCCTGAACGTCCTCGAGGAGCGTGGCGTCGCTCGTCGGCACCATGATGCTCCGCGGAACCCCGTCCTTCGTGACCACGAGGGCGCCCTCTCTTTCGAGCGCGGCCCACACCTGCCCGGGGCTCGCCGCCAGCGTCCGTGAAGCGATGGTCTTCATGCACTACGTTTAGACGATGAATCGTTGTGCGTCAAGAGGGGAGGCGAGGAACCGTGAACCGCCCTCGGAGCCCGTCGCGAAGGTGCCGGCATCAGCCCAGCGGACCGGATGGGCCGCGTGGGAGAGAGGGCGGGCTAGCGCGACCGGGGGATCTGGCCATCGACTACGAGCGTCGCCGGGTGACGGCGGCTGGCCGTGTGGTGACGCTGACCGCCAGCGAGTACGAGCTGGTCCGCCTGCTCTCGGTCAACGCGGGGCGGGTGACGGACTCACGGGCTGGCCCCCGCAGTCGCCCGTGAGGGGCCCTTCGCTACGCTCAAAGTATCGGTCGCCCCTTTCCCGCAAGAAATTCGCCCATGTCGCACAAAAGGCGCTTTTTTGCACTGTATGTTCACGCTAATATCACATCCGTGGTGTATAGTCAACATCGTCGTCAACAGTACCTGAGGTGACGACCGCGCAGCTGGACGACGTGCTGGCGGTGGATCGGAATCGCATGAAGGGGTTAGTGCAGCGATGCGATATCAGGGATTCGTTGTCGTCTTGTTGTTGTGGTTGGGCGCGCCGGCGCTCGTGGCGAATGGTGGCGCGGTCGTGAGCATGACTCGTGGCTTCGCAGTCGCAGATCCGGCCCTGATGCCTCCAAGCCCACCAGCGCTCAGCGCACCTGCAACCACAGGCGCGCAGGACCCGGCAGCAGTCGAGGCGTCGCTGGGCCTGGACCGCTCCGCGCGGCGGTTGATTCAGCAGGAGCTTCGGAACGAGGGCTTCGATCCGGGGACGCCAGATGGTCTCTTTGGGCCACGCACCAGGGCAGCGATTCGGCGCTGGCAGGCGTCGCAGGGAACGTCACCGAGCGGGTATCTGGATGGCTCCGAAGCCGAGCTTCTCCGCGCAGCGGGGTCGACGGCCGCGGCGGGGACCGGAGACATCACGCCTAGGATATCGGCGGTGGCCGAATCGGCACCGCCGGTTGTTGACTCCGTCTCGCCGGTGGCGGAGTCGGCCGCCGACTCGGTGGTCGCTGAATCGGCATCGCCGGTTGCTGAACCCGTGTCGCCGGTGGCGGAATCCGCTGCCGAGGTAGACCCAGAGTCGCTGAATTGCGACGAGTGGAACACGAGACCGTTTTTCGAGACGGCGGCGCCGTCGACCGTGACGGCCTGCGCCGCCGGCGGCGCGGACGTGGCGGCCGTAGGGAAGACAAACATGTTCTCGGGGGACGACAGCCCGCTGCATATGGCGGCGACGTTCAATGAGAATCCGGCCGTCGTGGAAGCTCTGCTGGCGGCTGGCGCCGACGTCGCGGCCCGCAACGACAGAAGCAGTACCCCGCTGCATATGGCGGCGAGGTTCAATGAGAATCCGGCCGTCGTGGAAGCTCTGCTGGCGGCTGGCGCCGACGTCGCGGCCCGCAACGACAGAGGCAGTACCGCGCTGCATATGGCGGCGGGGTTCAACGAGAATCCGGCCGTCGTGGACGCTCTGCTGGCGGCTGGCGCCGACGTCGCGGCCCGTAACGAGCGTGGGAGTACGCCGCTGGATTTCGCCCTTCAAAGATACCAGCCGCTGGTGACCGTGGAGGGAACCCTCGAACCCTCGCGGAGGTCATGCTAGCGGCCGCAGTCGACGTGTGGTCGGCACGAAACGCCCTGCTGCGCGCCGCAGCTTTCAACGGCAGTCCGGCGGACGTCGAGGGTCTGTTGGCAGCTGGCGCGGACGCGAATGACCGGGGCAGTAGTGAGCAGACGCCGCTGCATTACGCGGCGCAGAACAACGAGAACCCTGCTGTGGTCCGGATCTTGTTGTCGGCCGGCGCCGCCGTGATGCCAGCGGACTCGAATGGGATGACTCCGCTACATCACGCGGCGGCGAACAACGGGAATCCCACGGTGGTCGAGGCCCTGCTGGAGGGCCGCGCCTCCGTGACGGCGGGGGATCATCAAAGAGAGACTCCACTGCATCATGCAGCACGGAACAACGGAGACCCGGCTGTGGCGGAGGCTCTGCTGGCGGCCGGCGCCGACGTGATGGCGCGAGATCACCTCGAAAGCACTCCGCTGCACAACGCGGCAAGGAACGGGAACCCGGCTGTGGCTGAGGCTCTGTTGGCGGCCGGCGCCGATGTGATGGCGCGAGATTACGGTGAGCGCACTGTGTTGCACCGCGCGGCGGGCGGCAACGAGAACCCGGCCGTGATCGAGGTACTGCTGTCGGCTGGCGCCGACGTGATGGCGCGGGATGATAACGGCGAGACTCCGCTGCACGACGCGGCGAGCTTCAACGAGAATCAGGCCATGATCGGGGCTCTGTTGGCGGTCGGCGCCGATGTGATGGCGCGAAATGCCGGTGACGTCACACCGCTGCATAGGGCGGCGAGCTTCAACGAGAATCCGGCCGTGATCGAGGTTCTGCTGGCGGCCGGTGCGGACGTCATGGCGCGGACCAGGATTGGGGAGACTCCGCTGCATGACGCGAGCTTCAACAAGAATCCGGCCGTGATCGAGGTTCTGCTGGCGGCCGGCGCCGTTGTGATGGCTCGGGATAGGGATGGTCGGACTCCGCTGCATATTCCCGTGGGCTCCAATCCGGCCGCGATCGAGGCTCTTGTCGTGGCCGGCGCCGACGTGACGGCGCGGACTAGGCGTGGTGCCACCCCGCTGCATGACGCAGCTCGCGCCTTTAGCTGGAATCCGCTCGTGATCGAGGCCTTGGTGGCGGCGGGTGCCGATGTGATGGCGCGGGATGTGGATGGGGACACACCACTGCATTACGCGGTACAGCGCCCCAGTGAGGTCGCCGCCAAGATCGAGGTACTATTGGTGCGCGGCGCCGACGTGGTCGCGCGTAACGACGATGGAGATACGCCGATGCACTTGGCGGCGCGCAATGATAATTGGTGGTCTGCGAGTGCCGTCGACGCCCTGTTGGTTGGCGGTGCTGACCCGACGGTAGAGAACGTCGCGGGCGAGACCCCGTGGGATCTGGCGCAGGAGAACGAGGATCTCCGAGCGTCGGATGCGTATTGGCGGATGAACGACGCGCGTTTCAGGACGCTGAGGTAAGAGTCTCGTTCCTCATGGGGGGTATCGATGTCGGCCCGGATCTGGCCGGAATTCCTGTGGCGCCTGCGCAACCGGCCAGCATTTTAGTGTCATCGTGGTCCTACCGGGTTCTGTTCGACTGCGTTGCCAGTCAGAATTCTTGCGTTTGGGGGCGGAATTCGTGTGGAAGCACAGCGACAGCCACGCAGTGGAGCGGGTCGACTGGATGGGCTTTCGTGTCGACGATCGCGCTGGATTGACTCTTTGGGCGATTGACTGGCGCAGCCGGGCAGACGGCTCACCCCGGTCAACAGAACTACCGCTTATCGGACTCACCTGCAGCGGCGGCTCCATCCGGAGCGCGCCGGGCCCACCCGACGGGCGCCGGCAGAGGACAAGAGGGATAGCCCGTAATGGCTGACAACGGAGCCGCTTGCAAAACTCTGTGGGGTGCGGGCTCAATTTCTGGATTCCCCCGGTGAGCATCCTGGTGTCTGGCATGCCGACTGGGCGTTCTGGACCGGAAGACGGCAGCGGCGGGGGTCAGAAGCGTGGGAATGCGGGCATCGACGTGTTCACAGCGGCACTGGTGGTGACGGCCGCCGGTCGGGCATCGGAAGTGGAGCCGAGGTTCGCCGCCGACGCGTTGTCTGTTACGTCACCAAGCGCATGAGCTGGTCGACGGTCAGTGCCAGTATGCCGAACATACAGTGGCACATCACCTTTGGGGCGCCGCGGACCCGGACATGGCGGCCCCCGAATTCGTCCTTGAGCCGGCCATTGACGCGCTCACCGGCCGTGCGTTCGTTGTACCGAACCTGCTCGGGAAGCTGGAATCCGATGCGCTCCAGGCGCCGGGATTCGGTTCGCAGCTCCTCCGCCAGCGTCTTGTCGCGGCGGGGGTTGCGGTCGATCAACGGGACATGGCCGAGTGAGCGGCAGTGCCGCCGAATCGGCTCCGCGTCGTAAGCGGCGTCCATCAGGTCATAGAGATTGGTCGTCCGCTCGGCGGACATCGTGGCCAGCGGAATGGCGGCCTGGCTGTCATGCAGGGAGGCGGACGTCAGCAGGCAACTGATCGGAATCTGGCCGTCGGCCACGTCGAGGTGCAGCTTGTAGCCGACCCAAGTGTCCCGATAACCCTTGCTGTTCTTCTTCGTGCCCACGTCGCAGTCGGTGGGCAGGTCGTCGAGCATCGCCGGCAGGCTCATGGCGGCCTGCCGGTCGAGGCGCTTGAGAACCTTGGGCCGTTCTTCGCCTTTCCGCGGCCGTCCCCGCTTGCGCTTGGGCGGCGGGGGCGCCTTGTCGGTCGGGGCCGGCTTCTCGCGGGCCTCGATGGCCGTCGAGTCGCGCGAGAGATGGCCCACCAACCGGTCGTGATGCGTGTTGCGGATCAACGCTTGGTGCACGCGGTCGGGCAATTGCGTGTGGGCGAACTCGGCGAAGGCGCGCGAGAAGACCGACTCGCTCGGCACTTCGCGGTGTTTCTCCCAACCACAGATCCGCCGTAGCGCCACGTCGGTGTCCAACCGGTCGAGCAGCACCCGTGTCGTCGGCATGTCGTAGACCGCCTTGGCCACGAAGGCCCGCGCGATCGCCGCGCGGTCCTTGGGCGGACGCCCCGGGACCCGGAAGCGTCCGGGAATCCAGCGCTCGATCCGGATGACCTCCAGGGTCCGAACCAACTGCTGCTGTTTCGCGGTCAACGGACCCAGGACGTGCTCCAATTGAGGAAACAGCGCATGCTGGATCGACTGCCAATAGGGAGCGAAGGAAGCACGCAGGCGATTCATGGCCGGTTGACTGCTCCTTTCACTTGCCGTATAGTAACGGCCAACGAGGATGTCAAGCAACGAATTGATGGCCCACGCTGCGGCGATGCGTCGGTACGAGGAGCAATACGACGGGTTCAAGGCAGAGCTGCAAACGCTCGGGTTCATAGGCCAGGGCTCCGTCTCCACCCGCCGGATAACATGCGGGAGGCCCGCCTGTCGCTGCCACGACGACCCGGACGCCCGTCATGGCCCCTACCACCACTGGACGCGCAAGGCCCGCGGAAAGACCGTCGGCTTGAAGCTGACCGAAGACGAACTGGTCCTGTATCGGGAGTGGATCGCGAACAACCGTGAGCTGGAACGGATCGTGAGGGAAATGCGCCGCATCTCTTCGCGCGCGCTTGCCCTCATAACCGGGAGGGAAGCTCCATGACCCTCGCGTCTCCAGCTCCCCGGCGGCAGTGCGGGCATTACGAAGGGTTTACCGCCATCCTCCAAACGCGGCGTACCGGCCGCTGACCGTCCCTCGCAATGGCACTTCGGGTAAAGAAACCCGAGCCGATCACGATTTCGCAAGAGGCTCAACGATTTGACAGTATTGACGACCGCGTGCAAAGCATTTGGGCAGGAAATATTCATTCGCGGTTCTACGGCTTACATGCTGACAAGGCGGGCCGACTCTGAGTCGATCATAAAGGGTTCGCTCGCGGAAAGCGTCCCACCGCTTGCCGACCTGGATATCGTCGTCCGCGACGAGCCTGCTAAAGCAATGCCGAAGGTCAGCCATGTGCTGGAACGCTACAGAACGTGGGCTCCAGCCTGCAGGTTCACCCACGTCGATGTGTTCTACGAGGGTCTCCCAGTGCGCGGGGATTCCCCTCTTGGCAATGTCGTTATAGCGGGTCTCCCAGAAGTGAGAATTGGTGCCGATACGGGGCAGAACGACACTTGGACGGTCACGCGGGCTGTTCAGGAGGAACCGGTTCGAGCTTCGGTTGAGCTCAGGGTGCCGGCAACGTTGTTCAGAGACTTCCTGTTCCTACTGCGGTTGAGCCAGCGCCATGGCGAACTCGAGGGCGCGACGGAGGAGCTTGCGGCATTGCTGCACAGCCAGAGTCCACGACGGATCGGATGGGCAACGCGGGAAGAGGGCGGCGTACGGGAACTGGCAAGAATCGATAAGGCGTTGGTGAAGCACGTACTGCTCCGGAACGCGGAGTGGAAGCCAAGGTCTATAAGAACATATCTGCGGACCGACTGGTTGACGTGGTTTGCGGCATACTTGAACGGACTTTCGAGAACTGTTATTTTATCTGAAGAGTATTGGGAACGCACGCCTGCCATCGCCTACGTGGTAGACGGTAGGGTGGTGAGATTCGCGGAGGTGAGGGATTTGGCGGTGGAAGAAAAGGCGGTGCTCCAAAAGAAGCTGGATTTCGAGGCGCAGTTGGAAGAGGAGTTGGAAACGAAAACAGTGGGGCAAGGCTTGACGCCTTCTCTGGAGGTGATGCTTCCGAATGCGGATCGCCCAGAGTGCTGTGAGTATCGTGACTTCTCGAAGGGGATTTCGGAGTTGGCATGGTCCAAGGGGAACAGCGGTACGTTGCTGAACGTGGCATTGATGGAGGGACTAGAGAAGTACTACGCAGTGCACGCACAGGCCAGCGAGGGCTTTGGTGCGCAGTCACTGCGAACGGACCCTGGATTCATGGGCATGTTGAACCATGGCGCGTTGAGGGCCGTACGCTTGGTGGGATTGGCGAGATGATGATCAAGGGGTTCTATAGGCATGGAGTGCTGGCGGACAAACAGAGTATGAATGTGCTGGCGCAGAAGCTTAAAAAGGGCAATGTCAAGACAGTGAACAACTGTTCCTATGACTGGAAGATGCCGCTTGTGGAGTCCGGCCTTGAACTGGCCGATGCGGTCGTGTCAGCTGAAGGGACCGATAGAGTCTTGCTGGTGGGCCATTCGCAGGGAGGGCTCGTGTGCCGGGTTGCCGCGGTTGCACTGGTAGGCGAATGCTTGCAGCCTGGGGCGGGTGGAGGGATTACGGAATTGATACAACAGTGGCGACAGAAAAAGAATATACCCAAATTTGGGACCGGAAAACAATTGGGTGTGGTGACGATCGGCACGCCCAATGCTGGAGCAATGACATACGGACAGATGAGCGTGGCGACGGAGCTTGTGGGAAGGGTGGTCACGAAGGCGGTTGCGTTGCTGGACGTAGTTGCTAACCTTGAGGACGTGATGACGCCGAGATTATTTCAGGAGTTCGAGAAGTGGCGCGTCGATGCGAGATACCTGTCAATTTCCGGCGTTTGCGTGAATCGATACAACCGAGCCGTGGTTGCGAAACTGTTGGAGGTGTTACCTATGAAACGGGTGTCTGTGCGGTTGGACGTGCCGAACGACCAGGTGGTCGAGGACAGTTCAACGGATCTGCGGCAATCGGTGATACGGCCGGAGGTCAATCTGGCCGACAACTACAGGCATGTGCGAGCGTACCCGGGCTCCATTAGCTTGGATCACAGCGGTGTTCGGGAGTCGCCAGAGGTGGCGCAGGTTATTGTCAATAATCTGTGTTGGTTAGTACCCGTAGTCGAGGCGGCGTGATGTGCGTCCGGTCCACGCTCTGAAACAGCGCTTCCCTCGCGTCCTCGAGTTCGCGCGCGGCCACGGCGCCCGGGGATGTCCCGGACGCTGTTGAACTGAGGTGAAGCGGGTGGCGACTCCTCGCCCCTGTTCTGTGGTAGGACAGGGGTGCAAACAACAGGAGGAGAGCCACCCATGGCGAAGCATGACAGGCGGAAGCGTTCCAGCCAACCCCGAAGCTCGCGAACCGTCTCGATTCAGGTGCCGCTGCCGGTGCTCGGCGTGCTGAACGGTGTCCGGGAAGCGTTCCATGGCTTGTGCATCAAGACCGGGATGCAGGTCCTGGAGGCGATGATGGAGGGGGATCGAGAAGACCTGTGCGGCCCGAAGGGGCGCCATCAGGTCGAGTGGCCCGCGTGGCGCGGCGGGAGCGTGGCCAGTCAGGTGACGCTTGGCGGGCGCCAAGTTGCCGTGCCGCGGCTGCGCGTGCGGAGCGCCGACGGCGAGGAGTCGCTGCCGAGCTTTCGATGGGCGGCGACCACCGACCCGCTGGACGAGCACACGCTGGCCCGGTCGCCGCCGGGGTCTCGACGCGGCGGTATGCGGGCACCTTGGACCCGGCGCCGGCCGAGGTGACGGAGCGGGGGACGTCGAGCAGCGCGGTGTCTCGGCGGTTCGTGGCGCTGTCGGCCAAGCGCCTGCGGTCGTTTCTCAGCCGGCCGTTGCGCGAGCTGGACCTGCGGGTGGTCTGCATCGACGGCAAGGTCTACCGGGACCATTGCATGGTGGTCGCGTTGGGGATCGACACGCAGGGCCGCAAGCACGTACTGGGTCTGCGCGAAGGGGCCACCGAGACGGCGGTCGTCACCAGCGGCCTGCTCAGCGACCTGGTCACGCGCGGCCTGCCGACGGACCGGACGTTGCTGTTCGTCATCGACGGGGCGCCGGGGCTGCGCCGGGCCATCACCGATGTGTTCGGTTCCCTCGGGGTGGTGCAACGGTGCCAAGTACACAAGCTGCGCAACGTGCTCGGCCATCTACCCGAACGGCTGCACGCGTCGGTCGGCAAGGCGTTGCGGGATGCCTGGGACCTCGAGTCAGCGGACCGCGCGGCGCGGGTGCTGAAGCGATTGGCGGGTTCACTGGAGCGCGACCACCCCGGCGCGGCGGCGTCCATCCGGGAGGGCCTCGGGGAGACCCTGACGGTTGCAGCGGCTCGGTCTGACGGGGTCGCTCGAACGTACTCTGCGCACGACGAACATCATCGAGAACCTGATGGGCAGCGTTGAGGGCTACACGCGGCGGGTCAAGCGGTGGCGCGGCGGCCAGATGATTCAACGCTGGGTGGCGAGCGCGCTGGTGGAGGCTGAGCCGCGCTTCCGGCGGGTGCGGCCACCAACCCCTTCCCGTTTGGTTCTTGCCCCGGAATCTCGTCGACCTCCCCGTCCGCTGGTAGAGCTTCGGGCGATCTGCTGCGCGTGCTCAAGGGGTCTTCGCCGATTCGACATGAGGCGGCGGCGACCGACGCTCGATCCGTTTCCTCTACGCGACGCGCTTGCCGGTGATGGCTTCACGCAGGCCTTCGAGCAGGCCTTCGAGGTGAGCCATCCGTTCGCGGAGCAGACCCATCTGTTCACCTTGGGCGTCGATCCGTTTGCGCAGATCCTCGCTCTGAGCGTCAATGCGGGCGTGTAGGTCCTTCCCCTGGACGCGCATCTCGTCGCGCAGACTCCGGAACGACGCGCCGATCGCGACCAGGATCGCGATGGCAGCCCCAACGACGGTCCAGGCGGTCGCGTCCATGTCGGAATTTTACCACCACGACCAACCCGGACCCGCTTTGAGCGGCGACCGCGCGCCGGGGGCTCACCGGCTCCTGGCGCGACGGGAGGTGGCCGTGCTCGTCAAGGAGAACCCGACCAGCCCCATGCTATCGTCCCGCTCCATGCGCCACGCCAACGGCCGGCTTTCGTTCGCGGCGATCCCGGGCCGGTTTCTGTTGCTGCTCGAGACCCCAGCCCGCGACGCGGAGCGCCTTCACGTCCTGCTCGGTCGCCAGGACCTTCCGCAGGAGTCTCGCGACGCGGCGTTCCGGGGCCTGGAGCAGAAGGGTGAGGACGGCGACGCGGCGGACCCGTACGGACGGATCGTGCAGGGCGCAGTAGGCGAGATGGGGCACGACGTCGATGGGGTTGCTGTCGTCCTTGCGCAGAAGGCGGCCCAGGCCGAGCGAGAGGACGGCCATCTTGCGCACCTTCTTCTTCGGATCGCGCGTCAGGAGCACCAGCCGCCGCAGCGACTCGGCGTCGTCGACGTAGCCGAGCACCGCCGCGGACCCGCGGCGGATGCGCCAGTTGGAATGGCTCATCGCTGCCTGGACGGCGGGAAGCGCGTCCGCGCCGCTGCGCGCCAGCTCAAGGACGTGCGTGTAGAAGTCCGCCCCGTCCAGCCTGGCGACGAGATCTTCGTAGCGGGTGCTCATGGCGGGCGGTAGTCGGCAAGCAAGAGCGTCCATGCCTGCCAGACGTCTTCCGGCGCTCGAAGAGCACTCCGGAGTCCCCCATGACAGGCACGGACGCCTCGATCGTAATTCAACGCGATCCGCGGGACAACGGGATGGTACGCCCTCGGGAGGGCAGCGTGGCCACGCGCTTCTTCAGTCATCCCCGTCTTGGGGCGCCGGCGGCTCGGGCATCTCAATCGCCTGAGCTGCGATCAGTCCCCCGAACTCGACCGGACGAACCGGATGGGTCTCGTAGCCCGCACGGTCCTCGGCGACCAGCTGGCGTAGCTGCTGGCCGTCCAGCCACTCCTGCAACGCCAAGCAGAGGAGCTCGGACCGCGTCTTGCGAGCGGTCCTTGCCGCGTGGTCCAGGTGGCCGAGCAAGGGTTCGTTCATGGTGATGGATACGGTCTTCATGTTGAAGCGGCCATCGTGGGCGGTCGTGCGCCCGGGAGCAACCGGGCGGGGGAGCACCCTTGAAACTCGCTACTCAGCGCCCATGGATGCGGCCGCCCGTCAGTCGCTCACCCGGGCGAACTTCTGGTTCCGGCGCCCGCCGACCGTCTCGGCCGCGTAGAGGTTGCCGTCGGAGTCGGTCACCAGGGTGTGGGGAAAGGTGAACTCGCCGGCCATGTGCCCAGACCCGCCGATGCTGCCGGCGATGTCCCCGGTCTCCCGCTCGAGAATCCAGATGCGGTTGCTGCCGAGGTCCACGACGAACAGGAAGCGCTGCTCCGGGTCGCGGGAGAGCTCGATGTCGGTGGCCCGCAGGGTCGCCTCGCCGTACTCCGCGGGGTCGATGCGGATGATGCGCTGCAGGTTGCCCTCGCGGTCGAAGACCTGGACGCGGTTCTGGCCCCGGTCGCACGCATAGACGAGGCCGTCGTTGCCGAGCACGACGCAGTGGGGGTGCCCCCCGCCTCCCTCGACGAACTGCCCGTCGCCGCTGCCCGCCGAGCCCCACTGCCGCAGGTAGTTGCCTTCGCGGTCGAAGACCACGATGCGGTGGTTGCCGTAGCCGTCCGCGATGTACACCGAGCCGCGCTCGCCGGTCACCGGGTCCGGGTTCGGGTCGATCGCGACGTCCGCCGGTGCGTTCAGCAGGGTCCGGCTGGTGTTGTTCCCGGGCTCGCCGCAGGTGGGGTGCGGCGAGTTCGGATTCAGGGTCGACGGGCCGTCGCAGACCCCCTTGGTGCCGATCTGCAGCAGCATCTGCGACCCGTCGTGGGTCCATTTCTGGACCACCCCGTCCGAGTTCCCCGCGATCCAGATGTTGTCCATCTCGTCGGCGACGCAGCCGTGGATGCCGTGGGGCAGCACCGCCGCCGCCCCCGCCGGGGTGAGGGTCGGATCGCCCCAGCTCCCGGCCACGTTGCCGTCGGTGTCGTACAGGAGCACCGGGGGGGAGGGAATCGACTGCGAGCCCTCCTGCGGCAGCAGGCCGCCCGGCAGGAAGCCCCGGTTGACGGTGATGATGTGGTCGTGCGAGTCGATGCAGCTCGCCCCGACCATGCCCGTTACCCACTGTCGTGCGAGGCCGTCGCCGTCCGTCATCGTGGGCAGCGGCCGGGGCCAGAAGGGATCGACGCGGAACTCGGGGGCCGAGGCGGGGGTCTGCGCCCCGGGCAGGGCGATCCAGCCCGCGCCGGCGGCCAGGACCGCGAGCAGGCCGGCCGCGGGCAGCCGCCTGGCGAGAAGGTCGATTGCGCGTCGTCGTAGGGTCATGGTTGCTCCTTGGGTGAAACCAGGCTGCTTATACCACGTGGCCGGGGTCGGAAACCGGCGACGGGGTGGAGTTCCGGCCGGCAGGGACAGTGCTCGATACGAGTTTTGCCGACTGCATCCAGGGCGCAGCCCGTTTTCCGCGGTTTCGCGCGCTTGGCACGGCAAGGGTACTTCCGTCAGCGTAGGAAGACAGTGATCGATTCGAGGTTGCCGACTGCACCCGGCCGCAGGCCTTCTTCTCGGGCTCCACGCGCTTGGCACACGACAAGACAATCTCCGTCAGCGTCCCACGCCATTGGAGGCCGCCCGGAGGGCGGAAGCCGAACCGCAGCGCGCCGCCGTCTTCGGCGCCTCGCGGGGAATCCCGCGTAAGATGGCCGAGGGCCGGTACGGAGGCGACGGTCGCCGCCGCCGCCGTGCCCGGTGTCAAAGGTCGTCCCGCCCCGCGCGAATCGAGAGCCATGTCGAACCGCATCCTCCTCGTCCTGCTGGTCCTGTTCGCGGCGGTGTCGCCCGGGGCCGCCGGCCAGGAGCCGGGGCGCGTCCGGGTCGAGGTGCGGGCCGGGGCGGATGCGGTGGTCGGGGCGACGGTGATCGTGGCGGGAACGACGCAGGTGACCGACGCCGCGGGGGTCGCGCTCGTGCCGGCCCCGGCCGGGACGGTGCAGGTCACGGTCGTGCGCGAGGGGTTCGTCCCCGTCACCGTGCCCGTGACCCTGGCCGCCGGCGAGGAGCGGGTCGTGCGGGTCGAGCTCGAGCCCGAGCTGACCCTCGAAGAGGAGGTCACGGTGGTCGCCACCACCCGCACCGGCCGCCGCATCGAGGACCAGCCGATGCGGGTCGAGGCCCTCGACCGAGAGGAGATCGAGGAGAAGATGCTCATGACGCCCGGCGACATCGTCATGATGCTGAACGAGATGGGCGGCATGCGGGTACAGACGACGTCGCCGTCGCTCGGCGCCGCGAGCGTCCGCATCCAGGGCATGCGCGGGCGCTACACGCGCTTCCTCTCCGACGGGCTGCCCCTCTACGGCAGCCAGCCCGGCGGCCTCGGGCTGCTCCAGATCCCGCCGATGGACCTCGGGCAGGTGGAGGTGATCAAGGGGGTGGCGTCCGCCCTCCACGGGGCCGGGGCGATGGGCGGCGTCGTCAACCTCCTGTCGCGGCGGCCCGGCGACGAGGCCGAGCGGGAGATCCTGCTCAACCAGTCGACGCGGGGGGCTACCGACGGCGTGCTGTGGCTGTCGACGCCGCTCTCCGAGACGTGGGGGATGACCCTGCTCGGCGGCGGCCACCGCCAGGACCGGACGGACGTCGACGGCGACGGGTGGACGGATATGGCCGGCTACGGCCGCGGTGTCGTGCGGCCGCGGTTCTTCCGGGACGACGGCCAGGGCCGGTCGCTGTTCCTCACGGCCGGCGCGACCCGCGAGACCCGCAGCGGCGGCACCGGGCCGGGGCGCGTGCTCGCCGCCGTGGAAGCGCCGTACCGCGAAGCCCTCGATACGAGCCGTCAGGACCTCGGCGTCCTGTGGCAGACGCTGGCCGGGCGCTCCGTCGTGACCGCGCGCGCCGCTCTCGCGCGCCAGTGGCACGAGCACCGGTTCGGGGAGGCCCTCGAGCGCGACCGCCACGACACCGGCTTTGCCGAGATCGCGGTGCGGCGGACGGCGGGGCGGCACACGTGGGTCGCGGGGGCCGCGGTCGAGCACGACGCCTACCGTCCCGACGTCCCGCAGTTCGGCCATGCCTTCACCACGCCCGGCCTGTTCGTGCAGGACGACGTCGACGTGCGGTCGTGGCTGGCCCTGTCGATGAGCGGGCGGCTCGACCGCCACAGCGAGTACGGCTGGTTTCTCAGCCCCCGCGTGTCCGCTCTCCTGCGGTCCGGCGACTGGTCGACCCGCCTGTCGGCGGGGACCGGGTTCTTCGGGCCCACGGCGCTCACGGAGGAGACCGAGGCGGCGGGCCTGACCCGCCTCACGGTGGACGGCCCCCTGCGGGCGGAACGCGGCCGCAGCGTCTCGATCGACCTCACCCGCGCCCACGGCCCCACCGCCTGGACCGTCACCGTCTTCGGCTCGCGCATCGCGGACCCGGTGCACGTCGACCGCGCGACCTACGTGCTGCGCAACCTCGACCGCCCGACCACGAACCTGGGCACGGAGCTGTTGGGGACGTTCCGCCGTCCGCCGTTCGCCCTCACCGCCAGCTATACCTACGTGCGGTCGCGCGAGGAGGTCGGCGGCGTCACCGCCGATGTCGCGCAGACGCCGCGGCACGGCCTGGGGCTGGTGGCCATGGCCGAGAACGAGGACGGGCGCATCGGCTTCGAGCTGTACTACACGGGGCGGCAGCGACTCGAGGCCAACCCGTATCGCGATATCGGCGCACCCTATACCCTGATGGGAGTCCTGATCGAGCGGCGGGTCGGCCCGATCCGGCTGTTCGTCAACCTCGAGAACCTCACCGACGTTCGGCAGCACCGGTGGGACCCCGTCCTGCGCCCCGACCGCGCCCCCGACGGGCGCTGGACCGTCGACGCCTGGGCCCCCCTCGACGGACGCGTCATCAACGGCGGGGTGCGGGTGCAGTTCTAGGCGGGTCTGAACGACCTTCCGGCGGGTAGGAACCCAGGGGCGTGTCAGCCTCCCGAAGCCGCTTGACGGCATACTTGCGTGCCCAATAGGTTGTGGTCTCATGTCTTCTACGCAACCGACGCTGCACAACGTCGCACGCTGCGAGTGGCTTCGCCGTTACGCGGGATGGACCGCCGACGATATCGAAGAGTTCGACGCCGCGATGCGAGCCCGGCGTGTCGTCGACGCACGGTCCTCGGAAATGACGCCCGTCGCGAGGGTCGTCCTGGAAACCAGCACGTCCTCTCGCCTTCGCGCGGGCATGCCCAGTTGCTCCCGTGAGACATGAAGGAGAACGCACGATGCGCATGCCGACCCTGCTCTTCCGCGCCCGGCCGTTCCGTAGCCTCTTCCGCACCGCGAGCGGCGCAGATCCCGGCTCCCTCCCTGCCGTGCTCGTGCTGCTGGTGCTGTGGGCATCGATGGGCGTACCGGGCCTGACCGAACTTCCGATGGCCGCCGAACGGGTCGGGCCGAGCCCGGCCCTGGCCCAGGCGGCGGAGGACGAGGATGAGGACGAGCCAGAGGATACCGGACTGCCCCTGGAGGTGGACCGACTGGTGCCCCTCGACATGACCGAGGGGAGCTGGATCTCGCTGGACGTGAGCCCCGACGGGGAGACCATCGTCTTCGACTACCTCGGAGACCTGTTCGCGGTCCCACTCGCCGGCGGCGACGCGACGCAGCTCACGTCGGGGATGGCGTTCGACGCCCAGCCCCGGTTCTCGCCCGACGGATCGCGCATCGTCTACGTGTCCGACGCCGACGGGGGGCAGAACGTGTGGGTCATGGCCCGCGACGGTTCCGACCCCGTGCAGTTGTCCAAGGGCGCCTCGAACCGGGCGGAGTCGCCGGAGTGGCTGCCGGACGGCCGGTACGTCGTGGCGGCGATGGGTGCCTTCCGAGGGCGCGGGCTCCCCAAGCTGAAGCTGTTCCACGTGGACGGGGGCAGCGGCATCCTGCTGATCTCGGAGCCGGACAACCTGAAGACCATCGGCCCCGCGGTGTCGGCGGACGGACGCTTCATCTGGTACGCGCGGCGCACCGGCGACTGGCAGTACAACGCCCAGCTTCCGCAATACCAGCTGGAGGCCTACGACGTGGAGACCGGCGAGCGCTACCCGCGCTCGTCCCGCTACGGGTCGGCCATGCGGCCCACCCTGTCGCCGGACGGGCGGTGGCTGGTCTTCGGGACGCGGCACGACGAGCACACGGGACTCGTCATCCGCGATCTGGACACTGGCGCGGAGCGGTGGCTGGCGTATCCGGTGCAGCACGACGACCAGGAATCGCGGGCCACCCTGGACGTGCTGCCGGGCATGTCCTTCACCCCCGACTCGCGCCACCTCGTCGCCTCCTGGGGCGGCGGCCTGTGGAAGGTGCCGGTGGCGGGCGGGGCGGCGGAGAAGATCCCGTTCCGGGTGCGGTTCGACCTGACGCTGGGGCCGAAGGTGGAGTTCGACTATCCCATCGACGATACCCCCACGTTCACGGTGCGGCAGATCCGCGACGCGGCGCCGTCACCGGACGGAGAGCGGCTCGCGTTCACGGCGCTCGACCGCCTGTGGGTGGCCGACGCGGATGGCGCCAATCCCCGGCGGCTGACCGGGGACGACCGGTCCGAGCACTTCCCCGCGTGGTCGCCGGACGGCGCGTGGATCGCCTACTCGACCTGGGACGGCGAGCAGGGTCACCTCTACAAGACACTTGCCGACGGGACGGGCGAGGCGGTGCGGCTGACCCGCGACGCCGCCGCCTGGTACCGGCCGGCGTGGGGGCCGGGGGACCGGATCGTGTCGGTGCGGGGTCCGGTCCGCGCCTATCTGACGCAGGGCGAGGGCGGCACGCCGGGCACGGAGATCGTCTGGGTTCCCGCCGACCCCGAGGGCGGCGACGGATCGGCGGCGACGCTGATCGCCCCCTCCGACCGGCGGGCCTGGCCCCACTTCACGGTCGGCTCGGACCGCATCCACCTGTTCAAGTCTCCCGACGTGCTGGTGTCCATCCGGTGGGACGGGACCGACGAGAAGGAGCACGTGAGGGTGGAGGGCCCGACCCTGGCCGGATCGACGGACGGGTTGGCCCCGACGCGCATCGTGATGGCGCCGCGCGGGGACCAGGCGCTGGTGGAGATGCAGCGCAACCTCTACACGGTGACCGTCCCGCGGCTGGGCGCGGCCCCCACCATCAACGTGTCCAACCCGGAGAACGCGGCGTTCCCGGCCCGGCGGCTGACCGACCTGGGGGGCGAGTTCCCGGCGTGGAGCGCGGACGGGCGGACGGTCCACTGGTCACTGGGCAACGCGTGGTTCTCGTACGACCTCGACGAGGCGCGAGCTTTCGACGAGCGCCGGGAGACCGGGGACGAGGCGACCGAGGACGAGGCGGCGGAGCAGGCCGAGGCCGCGGACGCCGGGCCGGACGAAGACGCGGCCGCCGGCGAGCCGGATGATTCCGGCGAGGCGGACGAGACGGACGACGCCGGCGACGGGGAGGAAGAACCCGAGTTCAGGGCTACGGAGGTCAGGGTCGTCATCACCGCGGCGCGTGATCTGCCGGAGGGGGTGGCGGTGCTGCGCGGCGCGCGCGTCATCACCATGAACGGCGGTGAGGTCATCAACGACGCCGACATCGTGGTGCGCGGGCCGCGCATCGCGGCGGTGGGGCCGCGCGGCACGGTGGACGTGCCCGCCGAGGCCGTGGTCATCGACGTGTCGGGGCGCACCGTGGTGCCCGGCTTCGTCGACACCCACGCGCACCTGCGCGCGCGCGACGAGCTTCACCGCACCGACGTCTGGCCGTACCTGGCGAATCTCGCCTACGGCGTCACCACCACCCGCGACCCGCAGACCGGCAACACCGAGGTGCTGTCGTACGCGGACATGGTGCGCGCGGGAACGGTGCTCGGTCCCCGCATCTACTCCACCGGCCCCGGCGTGTTCTGGCAGGACGGCATCGACACCGAGGAAGAGGCGCGCGACGTCCTCAAGCGCTACGCCGACTACTTCGACACCAAGACCATCAAGATGTACGTGGCGGCGGCGCGCAAGGGCCGGCAGCACATCATCGCGGCGGCCCGCGAGCTCGGCCTCATGCCGACCACCGAGGGATCGCTGAACATCCGGCAGAACCTGACCGAGACCCTCGACGGATACCCCGGCCTGGAGCATTCCATTCCCATCTTCCCGGTGTACGGCGACTATGTGCGGCTCTTCGCGGAGACGGGGCGCGTCTACACGCCCACATTGCTCGTGTCCTACGGCGGGCCGTGGGCCGAGAACTACTTCTACAGCCGGGAGAACCCGCACGACGATGCGAAGCTGCGGCGCTTCGTGCCGCACGACGAGATCGACGCGCGCACCCTGCGGCGGGGGCAGTGGTTCCGGGACGAGCAGCACGTGTTCGAGCGGCACGCCCGGTTCGTGCGCGACTTGGTCGAGGCGGGCGGGCGCGCCGGAGTGGGCAGCCACGGCCAGCTCCAGGGGTTGGGGTACCACTGGGAGCTCTGGGCGATGGCGGCGGCGGGCATGAAGGCGCACGACGCCCTGCGCACGGCCACGATCATGGGCGCGGACGCCATCGGCCTCGGCAACGACCTCGGCTCCCTCGAGCCCGGCAAGCTCGCCGACCTCGTCGTCCTCACCGGCAACCCGCTCGACGACCTGCGGAACACGAACACCGTCGAGCGCGTGATGCTGAACGGCCGCCTCTACGACGGCGACACCCTCGACGAGACCTACCCCCGCGAGCGCCCGCTGCCGCCGCTGTGGTGGTGGGACGAGGAGCCGGACGGCGTCCCCGGCCTGGGCCGGTGAGGGGGGGGTGCGGTTCGAGGGGGCGCGACCACCAGTGCCGACCAGCCGGCGCCGTCGCGCGCGACGTCCGCGGGAATGTCCTTCGGATGCGAGAATCGCGCCGGCCCACGAGTCGCGTCGCGGCACCGGCAGATCGGTGCCGCCTCTCAGGCGGCGTCACGCGGACGGACTGCGGTCAACCGGTCGCGCAGCGACAGCCTTGCGTTCTCCAGGTCGTACGTCGCCTGCAACCTCAGGAACAGCCCCTCCGACAGGCCGAAGTAACGCGTGAGCAAGAGGTCCGTTTCTGCCGTCACGGCGCGCTTGCCCAGCACTATCTCGTTGATGCGGCGCGGCGGAACGCCGAGCGCGCGCGCCAGCTCGGACTGGGTGATCCGCATCGGCTTCAGGAAATCCTCCAGCAGAATCTCACCCGGGTGAGGGTTCGGCAACCGGTCGCGATGCTCGATCGCACCCCGGATGATCTCGGCTTCAAGCTGTAGGGGATCCTCAGGAACCTCGCCATCGAGCTGTACGAGCTTCTCGACTGCCTCGACCCGCATCGCTGCACCACCCGCGCCGTACCGAATCATGACCGCTTCCCGCACAAGGTCCCCGACCGAGCGCCTTTGTCGGCGAGCCTCGTCCTCCAGTTCCCCGTACAGGGCCGGCCGAAAGAGAATCGTCACCTTCTTCGTCACTTGCTGAGGCATATCCGTACCCCGGTCGGCAATCAGAACAGCTTGACCTCGACCGTCTCGCCCTGCTCGACGATGTCGGTGCGGGCGGGGATCTCGATGTAGCCGTCGGCCTGCGACATGCTGGTGATGTCGCCGGAAGCCTTGAAGGCGGGCACCGCCTGCCCGTCGACGACCCGGACGGTATAGAACTGATGCCGGCCGCTGGTCGAGACGAAGCGCTGCGCGGCGGGCACCGAGGCGGTGCGGAACCGGTAGGGGGGCAGGCGGGCCACCTTGCGCAGGACCGGCACGAGCAGCATGTAGCCGTTCGACAGGCACGAGGTGGGGTAGCCGGGCATGCCGAGCACGAGGGTGTCGCCGATGACGCCGCATGCCGTCGGCTTGCCGGGCTTGACGGCGATGCCGTGGAACAGGACCTCGCCCTTCTGCCGGATGACGTCGAGGGTCAGGTCGCGCTCGCCGACGGAGCTGCCGCCGGAGAAGACCAGAACGTCATGGTCGAGGCACCCGTCCACGGTGCGGCCGAGGTCGTCGAGGTTGTCGGGGGCGGTGGGGAACGGCGTGGCGACGCTGCCGTGCTCGCGGATGAGGGCGCCGAGGGTGAACCGGTTGATGTCGTAGATCTGCCCGGGCGCCAGTGGTTGGCCCGGCTGCGCGATCTCGCTGCCGGTCGACAGGAGGGCGACGCGCGGGCGCGCATACACCTCGGCCGCGGCGATGCCGAGAGCCGCGATCGACCCGAGCCGGCTCGGCGTCAGCACGTCGCCCGGCTGCAGCAGCGCGGTGCCGCGGGTGATGTCGGCGCCGCGGCGTCCGACGTGCTGCCGGGGGTAGACCGGCGTGAAGACGGCGACCTCACGGGCATCGCGGCGCTGGGTCTCCTCGACCATGACCACGGCGTCGGCGCCGTCGGGCATCGGCGCCCCGGTGGCGATCTGCGTGCACTGGCCCGGTTCCAGGGTCCGGGTCGGGACGTCGCCGGTGTGCACCGTCTCGATGCAGTCGAGGAGCCGCGGGTCCGTGCGGCTGGCCCCGAACGTGCTCTCGGCGACGACCGCGTAGCCGTCCATGGCGGCGCGGTTGAACGGCGGCACGTCGTGGCCGGCCACGACCGGGGCGGCGAGCACGCGCCCCACGCACGCGTCCAGATCGACCCGCTCGGTCCGGTCGAGGGGCCGGGCGGCGTCGACGGCCAGTCGCAGGGCCTCCTCGACTGGGATGGTCTTGCGTATCGGCCGCATCTTCGTTCCGGTCATGGCTACCGCGAGACCTCGCGCACCAGATGGCCCAGCTCGGGCAGCACCAGCCGGGTCATGCCGAGCTGCACCGCGCTCCACGAGCCGGGGAGGGCGATCAGGACCTTGCCCCGCGCGGCCCCCGCGACGGCTCGCGAGAGCATCGCGGCGGGGCCGATCTCCTCGAAGCTCAGGGCTCGGAACAGCTCGCCGAAGCCGTCGAGACGCTTCTCGATCAGCCCGGTGATCACCTCGTAGCTGCCGTCGCGGCGGCTGATGCCGGTGCCGCCGGTGGTGATGACCGCCTGCGGCGCGTCCGCGTCGAGCTGGCGCTCGAGCGCGGCCCGGAGCTTGTCCGGGTCGTCGGGCACGATCTCGTGCCCCAGCACCCGGTGTCCGTCCTCGGCCAGCAGGGTGCGCAGCAGCCGCCCGCCGGTGTCGGTCTCCTCGGTCCGCGTGTCGCTGACGGTGATGACGTGGCAGCCGATCGCGGCCGGCGCCGCAGCGCGGTGCTCCTCGTGACTCATGGCCGATGATGATACCTGTTACCATGCCGGTGTGCGTATCCCTGCGCGCCGTTTCGCGGTCGCGGCCGGCCTTCTCGCGGCCGCGCTCCTGACCGGCACCGCGGCCCCGCAGACCGAGCCCGAGGCGGCCCGGTGGGTCGAGACGACCCTCGGCGAGATGACCCTCGACGAGAAGATCGGTCAGCTCGTCATGCCGTCGTTCCGGTCCACCTATCTCAGCACCGACAGCGAGACGTTCGACGGGCTGGCCGCCCTCGTGCGCGAGCAGCACCCGGGGGGGTTCCTGCTGTTCGGCGGTCGCGAGCCGGCCCCCGACGTGCTCCTCAACCCCGGCTACTCGCGGTCGACCCTGGGGCAACCCCTGGCCGGGGCGTCCATCATCAATCGGCTGCAGGCGCTCTCGGCCCTGCCCCTGCTGAACGCCGCCGACTTCGAGACCGGCATCGGGTTCCGGCTGCGGGGCGGCACCACCTTCCCCCGGGCGATGGCGTTCGGGGCGGCGGGCGACGAGGGGCTGGCGTTCGAGGCGGGGCGCATCACCGCGGTCGAGGCGCGGGCCCTCGGCGTGCACGTCAACTTCGCGCCGGTCGCCGACGTGAACAACAACCCCCGCAACCCGGTCATCAACACCCGCTCGTTCGGCGAGGATCCGGCGGTGGTGGCGCGCCTCGCCGCCGCCTGGGTGCGCGGCCTGCAGGCGGGGGGCGTGGTCGCAACTCTCAAGCACTTTCCCGGTCACGGCGACACCGACGTCGACTCGCACGTGGGGCTGCCCCTCATCGCCCATCCGCGGGCGCGCCTCGACCGGGTCGAGCTGCCGCCGTTCCGCGCCGGCATCGAGGCCGGGGCGGGGGCGGTCATGACGTCCCACGTCGCCCTGCCCGGTCTCGACCCGGGCTCGACCCGGCCGGCCACCGTGAGCCCGCCGATCGTGACCGGCCTGCTGCGCGGCGACCTCGGCTTCGACGGGCTCGTGTACACCGATTCGATGCGCATGCGGGGCATCACGAACCGGCTGTCGACGGCGCAGGCGGCAGTGGCGGCGGTCGCGGCGGGGCACGACGTCGTCGTGCACGCGCCCGACGACGCGGCGGCGTTCGACGGTCTCCGGCGGGCGGTCGAGCGGGGGACCCTGACCGAGACGCGAATCGACGCCTCGGTGCGCCGGATCCTCGTCGCGAAGGCCGCGCTCGGGCTGCACCGGACCCGGACCGTCAGCCTCGACGACCTGCCGCGGGTGGTCGGCGCCCGGCGCCATCGGGCGGTGGCGGCCGAGGCGAGCCGGCGCGGCCTGACCCTGATCCGCGACGAGCGCGGCGACGTGCCGTTGGCGCTGCCCCGATCCGCGGCGATCCTGTACCTGTCGGTGCTGGACCGTCCGTCGGGGTGGGGCAACGGCGCCCCGAGCCGCACGTTCCTGCCCGAGCTGCGCGACCGGTGGCCGAACGTGACGGCGGTCGAGGTGTCGGACCACACCTCGCGGGCCGAGCTCGACCTCGTGCGGGCGAGCGTCGACCGCTACGATGCGGTCGTCGCGTCGGTCTTCGTGCGCACCGCCTCGTTCAGCGGACGGATGGATCTGGCTTCCGGCGTCGTGCGGCTCCTGCGGGACGTCGCCCGGCGCAGCGCGCGCCGTGACCAGCCGTTCGTGACCGTGTTCTTCGGCAACCCCTACGTCGCGACGGCCCTGCCCGAGCTGCCGGCGATGCTGCTGACCTACGACTTCTACGATCTCGCCGAGGCCACCGCGGTGCGCGCGGTGGCGGGCGAGGCGGCCATCGGCGGGCGCCTTCCGATTACCCTCGGCGACGGGTTTCCGGCCGGGCATGGGCTGACCCGCGCCGCCCGCCGGCGTTGACGCCGGGAGACGTTGCCCACGCCCGCCGGAGCGACTGTCGCCGGACGCTGCTCCAGCGGATCCGCCCCGGGCGCGGGCGTTCGCGTGCTCGCATCCGGCCTCGATCCCGCCGGGGGAGACGCCTCGGTCGTAGCGAGTTCGATCCCCGACCGGGGTGGCCGGTGAAGCAATGCGTGATAACATGAGAACATGACGTTGACGGTTCCGGAAGTGCTCGGAATCCTGGCGCTGGTTCTCGCCACGGCCAAGTTCCTCGCGTCCAGGCTGGACTCCATCAGGATCGACAACACGGCAGCGCACGCGGCGATCACCGAGAACGTCCAGGAAAGCCAGCGACAGACGGCGGCAGCGCACGCGGCGATCACCAAGAACGTCCAGGAAAACCAGCGACAGATAGCGTCGCTCGGCGGCAAGGTCGACGCCATCGCCGTCGATGTTGCGTTTCTGCGCGGCCGGCAGGAGGAACGCGACCGGGCCGATCAAGCGGCAGGCGGCTGAACGATACGCGCTTCGCCGAGACCGCGGAACTGCTTCTGTGGCGGGGTTGGTGTGCGGGGGCATCTGGGTTACCATGCACGACTGGATCTGAGCGTACGCTGGGCGCGTTCCGACCCGCGGCGGGGCGCGCAGGAAGGTTGACTGCGATGACGGCCAGAGGCTTGGTGGGGTGGCTCGGTCTCGTGCTCGCGGCCGGCGGCGCCGGTCAGGCGGGGGCTCAGGCGCCGGAGGCGACGCCCGCGCCATCGGCGACGCTGGCGACGGAAGCCGCTTCCACCCCGCGGGCATTGCTCGATCGGTACTGCGTGGCGTGCCACAACGACCGCGCGCGTCAGGCGGGCCTGACCCTGCAGTCCATCGACACCGGGCGGGTCGGCCACGTCGCCGGCGAGGTCGAGGCCTGGGAGAAGGTCGTCCGCAAGCTGCGGGGGCGGGCAATGCCTCCGCCGGGCCGCCCGCGGCCGGAGCCCGCCGCCTACGACGCGGCCGCCCACGTCCTCGAGACCGCCCTCGACGCGGTCGCGGCGGCCGACCCCAATCCGGGCCGCCCGCCCATCCACCGCCTGAACCGCGTCGAGTACCGCAACGCCATCCGCGATCTGCTCGCCCTGGACATCGACGAGCGGGCGCTGCTGCCGCCGGACGAGTCGGGCTACGGGTTCGACAACATCGCCGACGTGCTGGCCATCTCCCCGGTCCTCCTCGACCGCTACATGGTCGCGGCCGAGAAGATCAGCCGGCTCGCCCTCGGCGACACCGCCCTCCGGCCCGCCATCGAGACCTACACGGTTCCCTACACGATGTGGCAGGAAGGCCGCATGAGCGAGGACCTGCCGTTCGGCTCGCGCGGAGGCCTCGCGGTGCGCCACCATTTCCCCCTCGACGGCGAGTACGTCATCAAGATCGAGCTGCAGCGCGCCTACGGCAACCACATCCGCGGGCTGCAGGAGCCGAACGACATCGAGCTGCGCCTCGACCGTGCGCGCATCGGCGAGTTCACGATCGGCGGTGACGGAGTGCGGGCGCCCTGGAACGCGGTGTCCCGGCCGTCCCTCTACGAGCAGACGGCCGACGAAGGGCTGGCGGTGCGGCTGGAGGTGAAGGCCGGCACGCGCCTCGTCAGCGCCGCGTTCCTCGACCGGGCGGCGGTCGCCGAGGGCGTCCTCGAGCCGCGGCCGGGAGTGTCGAGCCTTGCCTACTCCCGCGACCGCAACGCGGCGATGGCCCTCGACAGCATCGAGATAAGCGGCCCCCACGGCGGGGTGATGCCCGAGGACACCTCGAGCCGGCAGCTCGTGTTCTCGTGCTACCCCCAGGCGGAGGCCGAGGAGGCCGGTTGCGCGGCCGAGATCCTGTCCGGCTTGGCCCGGCGGGCGTTCCGCCGTCCCGTGGACGAGGCCGACGTCGGGCCGCTGCTCGCGCTCTACGAGGAAGGCCGCCGCGAGGGAGGCTTCGAGCAGGGCATCCAGTTCGCGGTGCGCGGCATCCTGATCGACCCCGAGTTCCTGTTCCGCATCGAGCGCGATCCGGCCGGGGCGGCGCCCGGTAGCGCCTATCCGGTCAGCGACCTCGAGCTGGCCTCGCGCCTGTCGTTCTTCCTGTGGAGCAGCCTGCCCGACGACGCGCTGATCGATGTCGCCACGGCCGGCCGGCTGCGCGAGTCGGAGGTGCTCGAGGCTCAGATCGCCCGCATGCTCGGCGACCCGCGCTCGGACGCCTTCGTCGACAACTTCTTCGGCCAGTGGCTGCTGCTGCGCAACATGCGGACGGTCGCCCCCGACCCCGACGCGTTCCTCGACTTCGACGAGAACCTGCGCGAGGCGATGGAGCAGGAGACGGCGTACTTCGTCGAGAGCCAGGTGCGCGGCGACCGCAGCGTCCTCGACCTCCTGCGGGCCGACTACACCTATCTGAACGAGCGCCTCGCCCGGCACTACGGGGTTCCCAACGTCTACGGCAACCACTTCCGGCAGGTGCCGGTCGCCGCCCACGGGCGGGGCGGGCTGCTGGGCCAGGGGAGCATCCTGACCGCCACCTCGTATCCGAACCGGACGTCGCCGACCAAGCGCGGGCTGTGGGTGCTCGAGAGCCTCCTCGGAACGCCGCCCCCGCCGCCTCCGCCGGAGGTGCCGGGACTGCCCGACGCCAACCATCCCGAGGAGGCCCGCCGGCTCTCGATGCGCGAGCGGATGGAGGTCCACCGCATCAGCCCGGTCTGCGCGAGCTGCCACGTGCTGATGGACCCGCTGGGCTTCTCGCTCGAGAACTACGACGGCATCGGGGCGTGGCGGACGACCGAGGAAGGCGCCCCCATCGACGTGTCGAGCACCCTGCCCGACGGCTCCCGGTTCGCCGGCCCGGCCGGGCTGCGGGACATCCTGCTCGGCGCCGAAGAGCGTTTCGTCGAGACCGTGACCGAGAAGCTCCTGACCTATGCCCTGGGTCGTGGGGTCGAGTACTACGACGGCCCGGCCGTCCGCGGCATCGCCCGCGGGGCGGCGGCGGACGACTACCGCTGGTCGTCGATGATTCTCGGCGTCGTCGAGAGCACTCCGTTTCAGATGAGGAGATCGCGAGAGCCATGATTGTCACCAGGAAGCACCTCCCGCGTCGTACGTTCCTCCGCGGCCTCGGCGTGACCCTGGCGTTGCCGATGCTCGACGGCATGGTGCCGGCGTTCGGCCTGCGCGCCGGCGCGGCCCAGGCCGTCCGCCGCCTCGGGGTCGTGTACGTGCCGAACGGCATGTTCATGCAGAGCTGGACGCCGTCCGGCGGCAGCGGCGCCCTCGAGATCACCGAGACGCTGCAGCCCCTGACCGCGCACCGCGACCGCATGCTCATGATCAGCGGGCTGTGCAGCGAGGAGGGCATCGCCCGCCCCGGCGAGGGGGCCGGAGACCACGCGCGTGCGGCCGGCGCCTTCCTGACCGGCGTGCATCCGAAGAAGACCGAGGGGCACGACATCCGGGCCGGCGTCTCGATGGACCAGATCGCGGCCCGCGTGCTCGGGCAGGAGACCCAGCTCGCGTCGCTCGAGCTGTCGCTCGAGTCGGCGGATCGGGCCGGGTCGTGCGACCCCGGCTACAGCTGCGCCTACGCCAACACCCTGTGCTGGAGCAGCCCCACCACCCCGTTGCCCATGGCGAGCGACCCGCGCGCGGTCTTCGAGCGCCTGTTCGGCACCGGCGGGACCACCGACCCCGCGGCGTGGCTGGCTGCCCGCCGGCATGACCGCAGCCTGCTCGACATGGTGACCGCCAAGGTCGCGCGGCTCCGCAAGGAGCTCGGTCCCCGCGACCAGGTGAAGCTGAACGAGTACCTCGACGCGGTGCGCGACGTGGAGCGGCGCATTCAGATGGCCGAGCAGCAGACGGCGCGCGAGCTGCCGGCGATGGACCAGCCCGCCGGCGTGCCCGACGACTTCGAGGCGCATGCCAAGCTGATGTTCGACCTGCAGGTGCTCGCCTGGCAGGCCGACCTGACCCGGGTCACCACGTTCATGCTGGGGCACGAGACGAGCAATCGCGCCTACCCCGAGATCGGGGTGCCCGACGCGCACCACGCGCTGTCTCACCACGGCGGCGACAACGTGCTCATCGAGAGGCTGAAGAAGGTCGACCACCATCTCGCCGAGATGTTCGGCTACTACATCGACCGGCTGGCGTCGACCCCGGACGGCGACGGCACCCTGCTCGACTCGGCGATGGTGATGTACGGCAGCGGCCTCAGCGACGGCAACCGGCACAACCACCACGACCTGCCCACCCTGCTGGTGGGCGGCGCCGGGGGTCGGCTCGCCGGTGGCCGGCATGTGCAGGTCGCCAAGGACACGCCGAACACGAATCTGTTCCTGGCGATGCTGGACAAGCTGGGCCTGCCCCTCGAGACGATGGGTGACAGCACCGGCCGGGTGGATGTGCTCTCGATGTGACGGTCGGAGCTGCGCCGTAAGCGCGGCGGAGGTTTCGGCGGCGTAGCCTGGGCCGGCCGTGCCGCAAGGCAGCGGCGGAGCCGCCCGGGCGACGCTTTCCGGGCTGGCGGTGCTGGCGCCCGAGCGGATCCTTTCGAGCGGGGAGCACCTGATCGGGCATTTGTCTCGGGTCAGGCCCGTCGCGGCCCAAGTCGGATCATTCGAGCCGGAAACACCTGGACCGAGCGTTCGTTTCAGGTCAGCGGAGGGTGATGGGAATGCAGGGACCAACGGTAGCCGTAGCCTCTTGCGGGCGAGGGTCCCGCCGGCGGGCATTCGCCGCCGCGCTGGTCGCGGCTCTCGCGACTTGGCCCGTCGCGGGAGTCGCCGCTGAGGACGCTCCTCTTGCCGACGCGGTCGAGCGGCGCGATCAGCGCGCGGTGCGGGCGCTCCTGGCCGACTCGCCGGCCGTCGATGCCCGTCAGCCCGACGGGGCCACCGCCCTGCACTGGGCCGCGCACTGGAACGACGTCGGCACCGCCCGGGTGCTCATCGCGGCAGGTGCCGACGTGAACGCGGTGAACGACCTTGGCGTGACCCCCCTCGCCCTGGCCGCTCTCAACGCCAGCGCGGAGATGGCGGACACCCTGCTGCGGGCCGGCGCCGACCCCGACGCGGTGCGCCCCGGCGGCGAGACGGTGTTGATGACCGCCGCCCGCACCGGGAACCCTGCGCTGGTGCGGGCGCTGGTCGCAGCCGGCGCCGCCGTGCGCGGCACCGCGCACTTCCGGGCCCAGACCCCGCTGATGTGGGCGGCGTCGGAGGGGCACGCGGGCGTCGCGCAGTTCCTGATCGAGGCGGGCGCCGACGTGCACGCGCGATCCGTGCACGGCACGACCGCCCTGCTGCTCGCGGCCCGCAACGGCGACGTCGACACCGCGCGGGCGCTGCTCGACGGCGGCGCCGACGTGAACGCGGCCGAGCCGTACCTGCCCTTCGACGGGCGCGTCGACGTCGAAGAGTCGCAGACTTCGGGCCGGAGTCCGCTGCTGGTGGCGAGCGCCAGCATGGTGGCCATCAGCGGTTGGGAGTACAGCCTTGATGTCGAGCCGAGCACCCACGAGGCGCTCGCCCTGTTCCTCCTGGAACGGGGCGCCGACTCCAACGTGCCGGACAGCATCGGCAGGACGGCGCTGCACGCCGCCGTCGAGACCGGCAAGGCCGACCTCGTGAAGGCGTTGCTGAAGCGCGGCGCCGACCCCAACGCGCGGCTCACCCAGGCCCCGTTCGTCTTCAAGGGCGATTTCATCTCATACGGTCGCTACGTGGGGGCGACTCCCCTCTGGCTGGCAGCCGCGGCGCGGGTGCCCGACCCCGACATTCTGCAGGCCATCGCGGCGGCCGGCGGCGACCCTGGAATGCCGGCCGACGACGGCACGACGCCCCTCATGGCGGCCGTCGGCGTGGTGCAGAACGAGGCGCGGCAGGCCACCGACGATCAGTCGCTCGAGCTGGTGACCCTCCTCGTGGGCATGGACATCGACCTCAACGCGGCCGACCGGCGGGGACGCACCGCGATGCACGGCGCGGCCCGCCTCGCCAAGAACGCAATCATCGAGGTGCTCGCCGAGAACGGCGGGGAGGTGGACATCGCCGACGGCCGCGGCTTCACCCCGCTGGACGTCGGCACCGTGTCCCGGCCGCTGCACCCCGACACCGCCCGTCTGCTCCGCAGCCTCGGCGCTACCAGCAGCAACGACGATCTTCGGTGAAGCGGGGCGCCGCCTGCCGCTCAGGACTGCGCCCGGGCTCAGAATGGGAGCAACACGATTCCCGCTCAGGCACGCCGGGGCGTCGCTGCTCGCCGCCCATCTCGCCGCCTGCGCGGGTGCGCCTTCTGACGAGTTGCCGCCGCCTTCTCCCGGACCCGAGGCGGTCGCGGGATGGCGGATGGTCGACCTGAGCCACGCCTACGGCGGGGACACCCTCTACTGGCCCACCGACACGGCCGGCTTCCAGCTGGAGACCCTCGCCGAGGGACAGACGCCGGGCGGCTACTTCTATGCGGCCCGCGAGTTCGCGACGGCCGAGCATGGCGGCACCCATCTCGACGCGCCGTCCCACTTCGCCGAGGGCGGAGACGACGCGGCGTCGGTTGCGCTGGAGAGGCTGATCCTCCCGGGCGTCGTCGTGGACGTGGCCGCCCCCGCGGCCGCGGATCCGGACTATCTGGTGACCCCGGACGACATCCTGGCGTGGGAGGCCGAGCACGGTGCGGTGCCGGAGGGCGCGGCGGTGCTGATCAGCACCGGCTGGGCCGCCCACTGGCCGGACGCCTTGGCCTATCTCGGCGACGACACCCCGGGCGAGACCGGCAGCCTGCACTTTCCCGGCATCGGCGCCGACGCGGCGCGGCTCCTGGTGGAGGAGCGCGGCGTGAGGTTGCTGGGCATCGACACCGCCAGCATCGACCACGGGCCCTCGACCGACTTCATCGCCCACCAGATCGGGGCGGCCGCGGGCGTGCCCAATCTGGAGAACCTCGCGGACCTGTCCGCCCTGCCCCCCACCGGCTTCCTGCTCGCCGCCCTGCCGATGAAGATCGAGAACGGCACCGGCGCCCCCGCCCGCGTCGTGGCCCTCGTCCCGTAGCGCCAGCCGCCGTATCGGGATGGTGTTGGTTCCGTCGACGACGTTTCGGGAGGCGTGCGCGCCCGTATCGCTCGGCCGATCACCCAGACCAGACGGACGCCGGCCAGGAGGTACTCGCCGAGCTTGCGCCGCAGCTGGTCCGGCCGGTCCGTCGAGCACAGGATCTCGAGCGTCAGCTCGGGCGGGACGTCCAGGAAGCCCTGCGGGCGCCTCCGGCCCGCGTCGCGTTCGTGCGACAGGAACAGGACGTCGGGAGCCCGCACCGTATCCGGATTCCGCCCGGTGAAAACGCCCACCTCGCCGGCCATGACAACGCCCGGATTCTGCGTACGCACGAACTGCTTGAGAGCGGCGGCCACGTTGACCTCGATGCGTCCGTGGGTGGGTTGGTCGGCGTCACATGCGCACGACGCGGCCGGCGACGAGCTCGCACGGGTCGAGTCCCGGCATGCGCATCAGTTCGTCGCCCGTTACCGGCTGGGTCGACTCATGCGAGTAGGCAGCAGGTTCCATACCAGGAGTTTCCACGGTTTCCATGGTAGCAGCAGACTTCCTTGATCGATGCAGCCGCTCGAGATCGTGGTCGGGCATGAGCCGATTCGGCAGCGTCTGGCGCATTCCGTTGCAGGAGGTCAGACATGAAGACGACAAGGACAACGACGCGACGGCTTGGGGCGGCCCTGGTGGTTGCCGCCCTGCTGGCGGGCGGGCAGCCGGCGGTGGCGCAGGCACCGAACGGCGCGCCTCCGTCGCGCCTGACGCTGGGAGGCCAGCCTCTGGCTCAGATGCTGCAGCCCTTCCCGGCCAGGCCCGTTTCCGGCTTCCACCTCCCGCCCATGGCGCCCGTGGTCGTGCCGCCGCTTCGCGGCCGCGTGAAGGGTGCCGTCGCCAGCGCGGCGCTGGGACTCATCCCCGCCTTCGCCGTCACGTCGCACTGTCACAACGAGGGCGGCTCGAGTTGTTGGCAGGGCTTCGGGCTGGTCGGTCTGGGGGCATTGGCCGGCTACGCGCTCGGCAGGCTTTTCGAAAGGCCGCTCCGCGCAGGACCCGCCCGGGCGCCCGCGACCCTGGCGCGCTCGCCCGGAGGGGCCGAGAGCGTGGCCGCCGAGGCCGAGGCCGCCGCCAACCAGGTTGGGCGCCAAGCGGAGCCGTAGGCGACGATTGACCGGCCGCCGCAACTCGGACTGCCAGCCTCGGGCGGCACGCATCGCCGCCCGAGGCCACTCATTGGACCTGGCCGGGACCGAGCGGGTGCCCCCAGCGGAGCCCCGGGAACCGGGCGAAGTCGCTGTCGGTGGTAATCAGCTCGCACCCGTGCTCGATGGCCAGGGCCGCGAGGTACGCATCCGTCACCAGCGGTCCCCGGATACCGCGGCACAGGCTGACGAAGAGGTTCCAGTGCTGCCGGCCCGGGGCGACGATCACGGCGCGCGGCCGGGTCACGAGACCCTCGCAGAAGGCGATCGCGACCTCCATGGGGAGGGCGGATCGAACACCCTCGGGTTCGTGACGATGCGGAGAAAGCCGGCGAGCACCACCTCCGACAACGCGAAGGGAGCGGCCGACGCGGTCAACGCCTGGAGCCAAGCTGCGTACCGCTGGTGCTCGGGGGCGTCCTCGCGGTGTGCGTAGATGAGCACGTTGACGTCGGGCAGTTGCATCGCCTGGCCGAGCGCCTAGCCGCGGTCCCGGTATCGCTCCACGTCGTCGATTCCCAGGAGCGCAGATGCCTTGTCGATGTTGTGGCGCGAGAAGCGCCCGCCCGCCCCGAACGTGACGAGCTCGAACGGCTCGGGTCCGTTCCCGGTCGGCGGCGTCCTCATGAACAGTTGAACCGCCTGCTCGATGAGGCGGCTGACCGAGGTGCCCGACTCGGCCGCGCGCTGCTTCAGTTGCGCCAGGAGCCGGTCGTCGAGCGTTATCGTGGTCCGCATGATGCAAGATCATACTCTGCTCGCGTCATCGCATCGCACATCCGTCGGAATCACTCGATGGTCGCTGTCCGAGCGTCGACCGGCAGTTCGAACCCCGAGGAGCGCGTCCCACGTCGAGCGACGCGTCGGACCGAGTCGCGATTGCCGGGAGGGTTGATCAGTCCATTTGACATGCCAATAGAACTTGTGGCACTCTTGCATTGGGATGACTAATGGAGAGCGGCCGAGGACGGAGGTCCTTCGCGGAACCCTCGACCTGATGGTGCTGCAGACGCTGGTGTCGCTCGGGCCGTCGCACGGCTACGCCATCGCGGCCCGGCTCGAGCAGGTGTCCGACGGGGCCCTCCTCCTCAACATGGGCACGCTCTATCCCGGCCTGATGCGGCTTGAGCAGCGCGGCCTCGTCCGGGCCGAGTGGGGCGTGACGGAGAAGAACCGGCGCGCCCGGTTCTACGCGATCACGGCCGCCGGTCGGCGTCACGTCGCGGCCGAGAAGCGCGGCCTGGACCGGATGGTGTCGATCATCGACGCGCTCTTTCGGGAACCGGCATGAACGCCGACGCCGCGACACCCGCCGATCAGAGGAACGTCCGGTCCAGCGACTGGATGAACGCGATGCCGGGCACGTTCTTTCGGCTCAGCCGATCGTCGTTGGTGATGAACAGGTCCGTGCCGTCGGCCGCGGCACAGGCGAGTTGAATCGCGTCCGGCGCCCGGATCGATCGGTCGCCGCGGATCGCCGCGAACCTGGGTGCGGCTCGCGCATCGAATGGAAGCACCGTGACGGCCTCGTCCATCGCCTGCAGGTAGCGGTCCCGCAGATCGTCGTCGCCCGTTTCAACCGGCTTGACGAGCAGCTCGCCGAGTGTCAGTGCCGACGTCAGCAGCTCGTCGCCCCGTTCGAGCATCCGCCGCCGGAGCGCCGCCACCGACTCGGCCCGCGCGCCCGTCCCTTCGATCAGGTAGACGAACAGGTTGGTGTCCCAGAACACCCGGCTCACGACCAGCCCTCGCGGAGCCGCGCGACGTAGGCGTCGGCCGCTTCGTCCGCCCAGAGCGCGCGGCCGACGCCACGCAGGGCCAGGATGGGATCGGCCGGCGTCTCGCCGGCATCGGCGAGGTACTCCGTGCGATACCAGTCGACCAGCGAGCGGTACGCCGGCGGGAGCCGATCCTTCCGCGGAACCTCCCGGCCCCGGCGGTCCGGGTGGCGCGGGTCGCCGGGCCTGAAGAGACGCCGCCGCCCGCGCGCGGTCGCGAACAGCAGGCAGTGCCGTCCCGGATTCGGCCTCGTGTGGGCGACGGCGTGATAGGAGACGTGGTGCTTGACGCCGGGGCGCAACGGCTCGGGACCCGCAACCTGCTCGGCCCGCCGGAAGATCTCCTGCATCGTGAAATCCTCCCGGTCGGGTTGCTCCCGATGCAACAGCGCGGTGGCGATCCAGGCTTCGTCGGCGACGCTCGGCCTGCCGTTCATCATGGTGGTTCCTGCCGGCTGGTTCTCGATCTGCCGAGTTCCGGGACGACTCGCAATGATACATCATCTTTATCTTAGATAATTTGATGTTTCTCGGCAGTGAGCCCGCGACGGGATTCCATTTGACATGCCAATGGAGTTGTGGCACCGTTGCATTGGGATTCCTAATAGAAGAGCCCGATGAACGCCGGACGGAAGTCGCTCAAGGTCGACGCGAAGGCCTTACCCCCCCGGCGCGCTGCCGGTCGACCCGGTCGCGGCGGGCCGCTGATCAGGAGATCGAGATGACTGTCCTCCGCGAGTGCCTGCGCCGTCTGTGGGGCGCGCTCCGGCGCAACCCGGCCGACCACGATCTCGAGCGCGAGCTGCGCTTCCATCTCGAACAGGCGGAGGAGGAGCTGCGCGGCAAGGGCCACTCGCCGGCCGAGGCCGCGCGGCTGGCGCGCGTGCGCCTGGGCGGCTTCCCCCAGGTGATGGAGGCCCTGCGCGATCAGCGCGGCCTGCCGTGGCTGGACGACCTGCTGACCGACGTGCGGATCGGCGTGCGCGGCCTGGCGCGGCGCCCCGGGTTCACGGCGGCGGCGGTGCTGACGCTGGCGATCGGCATCGGCGCCACCACTGGGGTGGCCACCGTGACGAACGCCCTGCTCTTCCAACCCCTGCCGGTGCCCGACCCCGACGAGCTCGTGGTCGTGGCGCAGCTCGACGAGCACACCTCGACCTTCCCTCACCCACTGTCCTATCCCGAATACCTCGACTACCGCGAGCGCAACGACGTCTTCGACGGTCTCGCCGCGCGCAGCCTGGCGCAACCGCTGCTGTCGATAGACGGTCGCGCGGCGGCGCGGGTCCGGGTCGAGTATGTCAGCGACAACTACTTCGAGGTTCTGCAGGTGAGCGCCGGGCATGGCCGCACGTTTCTCCCGGGCGAAGGGCTCCGCCCCGGGGACGCCCCGTTCATCGTGTTGACGCATCGCGCGTGGCAGGCGCGGTTCGGCGGGGATCCGGCCGTCCTGGGACAGGTCGTGCGCCTCGGGCCTGCCGATATGACCGTCATCGGGATCACGCCGGAGGCCTTCACCGGGGCCAGCGGTGTGGTGGCGGTCGAGCTCTACGTCCTCGCCACCGCGGGCGCGCTCGTCGAACCGGGGTGGACGGGGCTGTTGACCAACCGGCTCCCGGAGCGGTTCCTGCTGACGGGACGGCTGCGGGCCGGCGTGACGGTCGCCGAGGCGGCCGCCCAGCTCGACGTCCTCGCGGACGCGCTGGCCGCGGAGCATCCGGACGCGAGCCGCGACAGCGAGCTCTACGTCGTCGCCGAGCGTCACGCGCGGCCGGAGCCCGGCGCGTCCCGCCACGCCAGGCCCCTGATGAGCGTGGTCATGGGCCTGGCGACGCTCGTGCTGCTCGTCGCCGTCGCCAACGTCGGGACCCTTCTCGTCGGCCGCGGTGCCGCGCGGCGGCAGGAGATGGCCCTGCGCGCGGGTCTGGGCGCGACCCGGCGGCGGCTCGTGCGGCAGCTGGTCACCGAGAGCCTGCTGCTGGCGTTGATGGGCGGAGCCGGCGGCGGCATCGTCGCGCTCTGGGCCGCCGATTTCGGCATGGCCACCGCCACGGCGGGCACGGGGCTGGCCCAGATGGTCCTCGGCACGTCAGTGGATTGGCGGGTGTTCGGATTCACGGCGGCGACCGCCATCGCGGCCGGCGTGCTCGCGGGTCTCGCCCCGGCGTTGCGCTCGACGCGCATCGACCTCGCGCGCGCCATCGGCTCGGGCGGCCGTGACTCCGGCAGGGGCGCCCCGGGGCGGCGCCTGACGAACGGGCTCGTCGTGGTCCAGGTCGCCGTGTCCATGGTGCTCCTGGTCTGCGCCGGCCTCTTCGTGCAGAGCGGCAGGAACGTCGGCGCGATCGACTTCGGTTTTCGGACCGACGGTCTGCTGGTGCTGTCGGTCGATCCGCTCGCCCAGGGGTACGAGCCGGAACAGGCCCGCGCGCTCTACCGGGACATCCTCGACGACGTCGTCGCCCTGCCCGGCGTCCGGTCGGCGAGCTGGGCTCGCCGCGCCCCGCTGGCCCCTGGCGGGAGCTCGGGGAGCGTGTTCACTCTCGACGGCGGCACCGCGCCGGAGCCCGACGCCGCGAACGTCGCGGTGAACTTCGTCGACCCGCGCTTCTTCGACACCGTCGGCATTCCCGTGGTCCGGGGCCGCAGCTTTCGCGACGAGGACGCGGCCGGCGACCGGCGGGTCGCCCTCGTCAGCGAGCGCGCGGCGCGGCAGCTCTGGCCGGGGCAGGACGCCATCGGCCGGCGCCTCGTCAACGCCGACACGGGCGGGGAGCCGTTCGACGTGATCGGCGTGGTGCGCGATGCCCACATGGGTCAGCCGCCGTTCGACCGGCCACCCTTCGTTCTCTATCCGTTCGGTCCCCGGCTCGCGTGGTCGGCCACGCTGCACGTGCACGTCGACGGGCCCGTGAGCGCCGCGACGGCGATAGTCACGGAGGCCATTCACCGGCGCGACCCGACCCTGGCAGTGTTCGGAGCCGGCAGCATGGACGCGGCCCTGCGCTCGCAGCCGTTGCTGGCGATCGTGCGCGTCGGCACCGCGGTGATCGCGTCGTTCGGCCTGCTCGGCCTCCTGCTCGCCACCGTCGGACTGTACGGTGTCGTGTCGCAGGCGACCGCCCAGCGGAGGCAGGAGTTCGGCATCCGCACCGCCCTCGGCGCGACCCCCGCCGCCATCACCCGGCTCGCGCTTGGTCGCGGCGTCGTGCTGACGGCGCTCGGTTTGGCTCTCGGCGCGGTCGCGGCGACCGGCGCGGGGCGACTCACCACCGGCTTTCTCGTCGACGTCAGACCCGGCGACCCCGTCGTGTTCGCCGTCGTCGGCTGCCTGCTGGCGGGCACGGCCATGGCCGCCTGTCTCGTGCCGTCGCGGCGCGCGGCCAAGGCCGACCCGCTCGCGACGCTACGAGCCGACTAGGGTCAGTCCGCGTGCTGCCCCAGAATCCAGCCTTCGACCCGTGTGACCGTTCTATTCGAAGATGTCGTCGACCGGCAGCTCGAACCCGGGGAGCAAGTCCCCGCCGGTGAGTACCGCGCCGGGAGCGAGCGACTGGGGCTCTCCGCTGCCGTGATCGATCCGAACCGTACTTGAGGCCGGGTCGATCACCCAGACCTGAAGGACACCGGCCGCGAAGTACTCGTCGAGCTTGCGCCGCACCTGGTCCGGCCGATCCGTCGGGGACAGGATCTCGACCGTCAGCTCGGGGGCGACGTCCAGGAAGCCCTGCCTCCGCACCCGACGGGCGTCCCGTTCGTGCGACAGGAACAGGACATCCGCCGCCCGCACCGTATCCGGATTCCGGGCGGTGAAAACGCCCACCTCGCCAGCCATGACGACGCCCAGATTCTGCGTACGTACGAAGTGCCTGAGCGCGGCGGCCACGTTCACCTCGATGCGCCCGTGGGTGGGGTTGGTCGGCGTCATGCGCACGACGCGGCCGGCGACGAGCTCGCACGGGTCGAGTTCCGGCATGCGTATCAGCTCGTCGCCCGTCAGGGGCCGGGTCGATTCACGGGTAGAGGGTGCAGGTTCCATACCAGGATCTCAGGCTCGCGTGCGGCGCTCAGTACGCCCCGCGAGCCACCGCTGGAACGATGTCGGGCTCTCAGTGGACCGGCGCCCCGCCAACAGGGTCTCGAGGCTGATGTCTTCATCGAGGTCCCCCCAGTGAATACCCCAGCCGCCGCCGATGGGCCGCCAGTTGTCGCGCTCCTGCTGTGTGGCGTGCGCCAGGCGGGGGTACCACTCGATCGGCGCCGAGATGCTTCGCCCGTCGCCGAGCTCGACGGTGAGTGCATGGTCGGTGACGACGACCGTGGCCGCGGCCGCTGCTCGAGGAGCGCACGTACCGGCCGGGGATGGGCTCGTCACGCTACGTCCTGCTCCTGCAGTCTGCTGGCGAGGCCGCGCCCGGCCGTAGCCGGAGGAAGGGGCCTGCCGTCGGCGTGGTAGAGGTCGATGGTCTCTTCCACGATCTCGCACAGCTCGGCGAACACGGCGCGTTCGTCGGTTCCATGGCAACCGCCGAGAAACAGCCCGGGGCAGCTCCCCACGTAACAGCCGTCGTCCCTCGACCACTCGACGCTCTTGACGTACCGGGCGCTCTCCTTCATCGTCGCGATTCCTCGACGGCCCGACGAACGGCGATTACCTGATACGGGCGCGCATCATCGCCGAGCCGTCCCGCTATGGTAACGGGTCAGGCCACGTCCGGATGCACGAAGTTCCGATGGCCGCCCTTCCCCCCGCGGTTCACGAACCCGGCTCGTTCCAGCTCAGCGACCAGCTCCCGGATCTTCGGCGGCACGTCGGCCCGTTCCCATCAGCCCGCGTCGATGCCCGTCGGATTCACGACGGTTCCCCTTGCATGAGCCGCCAGAGCTTCTCGGGCCGCAGCATCATGTCGATGTGCCGCACGCCGAACGGGCTCAGGGCGTCGACGGCGGCGGCGACGATGCAGGGGGTCGAGCCGATGGTCCCCGCTTCGCCAACCCCCTTGGCGCCCAGCGGGTTGACCGGGGTGGGGGTGACGGTGTGTTCGAGCTCGAATCGCGGGAAGTCGGCCGCGCGGGGGAGGGCGTAGTCCATGAACGACCCGGTCAGCGGTTGGCCGTCGCGGTCGTAGACGACCTCCTCGATGAGGGCCTGGCCGATGCCCTGCGCGAGGCCGCCGTGGATCTGCCCATCGACGATGAGCGGATTGATGAGGTGGCCGGCATCGTTGACCGCGACCAGCTTCAGCAGCCGCGGCTCGCCGGTCTCGCGGTCCACCTCCAGCATCGCGATCTGGCACCCGAACGGGTAGGTGTTGTTGAGCGGCTCGAAGAACGCCTCGTCGCTGAGACCGGGGTCGAGGTCCTCGGGCCGCTTCACCGGCTTGTAGGCGTAGGCGGCGACCTCGGCGAACGGCCGGGCCGACGACGGCGCGCCCTTGACGCCGATCGTCCCGTTCTCGAAGACGAGGTCCTCCTCGTGCGCCTCGAGCAGGAACGCGGCGAACCGGGCCATCTTCGCCTTGACCTTGATTCCCGCGTTGTGCAGCGCCGTTCCCCCGACCGCCTGCGACCGGCTGCCGAAGGTGCCGATGCCCTGCTTCACCACCGCGGTGTCGCCGTGGCGGATGGTCACGTGGTCGATGGGCACGCCGAACTGGTCGGCGAGCATCTGCGCGAAGGTGGTCTCGTTGCCCTGACCGTGCGGTGACGCGCCGGTGGTTGCGCTGATGCGTCCGTCGCGCTCGACGGTGACCTGCGAGTGCTCCCAGCCGCCGGGCGACACCATGGCGGACGGCCCGAGCCCGCAGCTCTCGACGTACATCGACAGCCCGAGCCCGACGACCCGTCCGTCGGCCCGCGCCGCGTTGCGCTCGGTCCTCAGCTGCGCCCACCCCGCCGTCTCCAGCGCGCGGTCGAGGGCCTTCTCGTAGTCGCCCGAGTCGTAGACCGCGCCCAGCGGCGTCCGGTAGGGGAACTGGTCGGGCTGGATGAAGTTCTTCCGGCGCAGCTCGGCCGGGTCCATGTCGATCTCTCTCGCGAGCATGTCCATCGCCCGCTCGACGAAATAGGTCGCTTCCGGGCGGCCCGCGCCGCGATAGGCGTCGGTCGGGGTCTTGTTGGTGAAGACCTCGGTCAGGGTTACGCGGACGACGGGAAACGCATAGCTGGCGCTGGCCATCGTCATGCTGTTGGTGGGGATGCCCGCCGTCAGCAGCATGTTGTAGGCGCCGATGTCGGCGACGATGCGCAGCTTCAGGCCGAGGACCGACCCGTCGCGCCGGGCCGCCAGATCGACGTATCCGATCAGGTCGCGGCCGTGCACGGTAGCGAGGAACGCCTCGGACCGATCCTCGATCCACTTGAGGGGCACGTCGAGCCGCTTCGACAGCGCCGCCGCGACGTACTCCTCCCCGTAGATGTTGATCTTCGCCCCGAATCCGCCCCCGACCTCGGGCGCGATCGCCCGCACCCGGTCCTGGCCGAGGCCGATCATCTGCGCCACGAAGGTCCGGAGGATGTGCGGGTTCTGGGTCGACGACCAGATCGTCAGCTCGTCCTTGCCCCCCTCGTAGTGCGCCACCACGCCGCGCGCCTCGATCGAGTTCGGGGCCAGCCGCTGGTTCACGATCCGCTGGGAGATCACCACGTCCGCGGCGGCGAACGCCTCGTCGACGGCGGTGTCGTCCACCGGCTGCCGGCGCCGGATGCCCGTCCCCCGCGAGAGCGGACCGAGGGCGACGTTGATCGGATAGTCGGCGTGCAGCACCGCCGGCTGCCCGGTCATCGCCTCTTCGGGGTCGACGACCGCCGGCAGCGGCTCGTAGTCCACGGCGACCGCGTCGGCGGCGTCACGGGCCACGTAGCGGTCGCGCGCCACCACCACCGCGACCGGTTCGCCGACGAACCGGACCGTGTCCACCGCCATCGCGTGGTGATCGGGCGAGGGGAACGGCGTCCCGATCGGCATCGGGTCGAGGAACTCGGCGATCTCGGCCCCAGTGAGCACCGCCTCGACCCCGTCCATCGCGGCGGCGGCGCGGGTGTCGACGGACCGGATTCGCCCGTGCGCGATGTCGCTCCGCTTGAACGCGAGATGCCGCAGGCCGTGGATCTTCACGTCGTCGACATAGGTGGCGCGGCCGCGGACGAGCCGCGGGTCCTCGCGCCGCTTCACGCGCTGACCGACCAGCTTTGGCAGTAAGGGAAACGTGTTCATGCGTCGAGTCTCCGTGTCCGCCGGGCGTCACCCGTGTTCCCGCAGACAACGCCGGACGATGCGCATACTACAATGAGCCTGTCGCTCATGTCCTTCGCTGCTGGCGCGTCTCCCGGCCGGAACCCGATCCACCGCCAGTCCCCCCGGGCTGCGCCGGGCGCCCTCGCGTGGGCGGCCCTCCTGATCGCCGTCGTCTCCCTTGCCGCGCAATCCGGGTCGACCGTTGAGCGCCTGGTGACGCAGACCCTGGGCTTCTCGACCGACGACATGCAAGCGCTGGACAGCGGCTCGGCCGTCATCAGGAGCCTCGACACGCCGGTCCACGAGGAGTTGGCCAACGTCGGGGTGGTGTACGTCGATGCTCCTCCCGAGCAGGTGGTCGAGCAGTTTCGCGACATCGAGCGGTTCGAGCGCGGCCCCGGCATCCCGCAGATCGGTCTTTTCGCCAGTCCCCCGCGGCTCGAGGATCTGGAGGCGCTGACGCTGCCCGAAGCCGATGTCGAGGCGTTGCCGGGGTGTCGTCCCGGCGACTGCGAGGTGAAGCTCTCGGCAACCGCGATGGAGCGATTCCGGACCGGCGTGGACTGGTCGTCCGAGACCGCGGCGCGTCAGGCCGACGCGGTCGCCCGCGAGATGATCCTCGATCTGGTCCGCGCGTATCAGGCGGACGGCAACGCGGCGCTCGGGTCCTACGTCGATGGCGGCAGGCCCCTGCTCGTGGCCGAGCAGTTCCGCGCCCTGCTCGCCAGCGGCGCTCCGCTGCCCGCTCCCGTGCCCGCGCTCCTGGCGTATCTCGACGACTATCCGCACGGTCTTCCGGCCGGCGCCGACGACTTCTTCTACTGGACGGTGGTCGACTTCGGCCTCAAGCCGACCATCCGGGTGAATCACGTCACGATCTATCCGCTGGCCGCCGGCTCGCCGTTGGGCGTCGCCTATGCGATCGCCATCAAGCAGCTCTACGCGAGCCACTACTTCCACACCACGCTCGAGCTGCGCTTTCTCGTCGACCACGCCCGCGGTTCCGGTCCGCCCGGCGCCGCGCTCATTTCGATCACCCGATCGCGCAATGACGGGATGACCGGGTTCAAAGGGTGGTTCCTGCGGCCCATCATCAGACGCCGCTCGCGCGATGCCGTGCGCAACTATCTGGAGCAGTTCAAGCGACAGGTCGAACGTCCCGCGCCGGCGGCCTCTGAGGCGATCGAGACTGCCAGGTGACGTTCCATCAAGTACCCATCAAGTAAACACGATCCTTGTAAACCATTGACAACAGGGCCCTTGTTGTCCAAGGCTGTCGCTTGAAGCGGTGTGTCGTCAGTATCCGATCAAGTACCCGTCAAGTACCGAGACGGCGTTCGGAACTCGCCCCCACGCGGGCATGTAGCGCATGAACTTCGGGGGCGTCAGGCACGGTCGCGCCGGCCTTTGACCACTTCCGCAATCAGCCGTGAGGCTCTGGGCTTGTTTCGGGCGTCGATCCCGAACCGTTGCCGCATCGATGTGCTGGTCAGGAACTCGCCATTCACGTACCGAAGGCAGGCGCAAAGATACGCGGCCGCATCCGCTCCGCCCGGTCCATGTCTCGACATCCCGCGTGGCGCGACCGCGCCACGCGGGATGTGAGAGGGTCGCTGGGCCGCACCCGGGGAGCGGGCAGACGGGCAGCGGTGGGTCGCGTCGTGAGACCGGCCGTTCCCCCGCCTACGGCTCCAGGCTGGCCGTGTAGGCCACGATGTCCACGATGTCGTCCAGGGTGAGGTTCTTCACCGCGGCGTCCATCAGGTCGGACCACGCGCCGTTGCGCATGCCGGTCTGCAGGTCGTAGAGCTGCCGCGCCATGTAGCTGGGCGAGCGGCCGGCCAGGGCCGGCACCGGGCCGATGCCGCGCAGGTCGGGGCCGTGGCAGACGGTGCATGCTACGGAGTTGGCGCCCCCCGTGAGCACGAGCCTGCGTCCCCGCCCCACCGCGCCCGACGGCACGTAGGCGATGAAGCCGGAGGCGTCGTCGCGCAGCTTGGTCCGCTTCAGGTCCCTGGGTGTCTCGACCACCCGCGTGCCGATCGGTTCGGCGCCGCCGCCCTCGACCACCTCGTGGATCCAGCCCGCGAAGACTGTCTTCGGCACCGCGTCGGTCTCCACGACGCGGACCCACGGCTTGAAGTCGATCGACGAGAAGTACTCGGCCGCGATGCGCGCCTCCTCGTCGGTGGCGGCCAGTCCGATCCGCTCCATGAAGGCCGGCGGCCCCATCCTCGGCTCGCCGGGCCTGCGCAGGCCGTTCCGCCAGTCGGTCATCTGCTGCACGATGTACTCGTAGGGCTGGCCGGCGACTCCGGCGTTCTCCGGCTTGCCCTGGCCGTTCGGCAGGTGGCAGTAGCCGCAGGCGGCGACGCCCTCGCCGCCGCCGCGGGCCACGACCTCGGGCATCGGCGGATGGGCGTCGGGGTGCCAGTCGGGCGGGCCGTCGTTGATGTTGATGGCCGAGCGCGGCATCGACACGCTGGAGCCGGGCACCGTGACCACCTCGGCGGGGTCGGGCGCCTCGGCGCTCGCGGCGGGGTCGTTGAGCACGTAGGCCCACGGAAGCACTGCGTTGGCCCCCTCGGCCTCCTGCTGCGCGTGCACCTCCACACTGGCTGCGAGTCCGGCCGCCGCCAGCACTACCATCCATGCACTGCTCAACTGTCGCATTGTGGGTCGCCTTTCAAGCCATGTTCACGTTTCCGCGATAACGCCAGCTTTATGGCACGTCGATGTTCGAATTGCAATAGCGGATGCATGGCTGCAGATCGGCTGCCGGGATGCCGCCCGGCAGCCCCGTCGGATTCCTGCGGCGTGAGGACGAGCCCGTCGCGTTCGATGACGAAGACGTCCGCCCTCAGTGGAGCAGGATCTCCCCTACTCGCTCCGCGCTCGGGGATGGTCCGATTCGAGCAGGCTCGCGCGGTCGCCGAGAATCAGCCGCGCCTGCCGGCCGGGGCCGAGTACGGCCACGCGGCGGCGCATGCCGGCGCCCAGCACCACCCCCAATGCCAGCCACAGGAGGACGATGGCCCATTCTTCGGGCCACGCCAGCGCCGACGGGCTGCCCGGCAGGTAGAGCAGGATGAAGAACACCGTTGTCGCCACCGCGAGCCAGCCGACGACCGCGGGGGCCGCGACCCGGTAGGGGCGGGGCAGGTCTGGATGCCGGCGCCGGATGACGAGGAACGCGGCCGCGACCATCAGGTAGGCCACCACCGTCGCCAGCGACCCGGCGTCGACCAGCCACACGAGGGCCGGCCGCCCGAAGAACGGGGCGATCGCGGTGATGGCGGTCAGCACCACGACGACCGCGGTCGGGGAGCCGTAACGGGGGTGCAGGCGGGCGAACGCCGCCGGCAGCATTCCGCCCCGGGCCATCGCGAACAGCAGGCGGGACGCGCCGAGGAAGAACGCGTTCCAGCTCGTCAGGATGCCGACGGCGCCGCCGAGCACCAGCACCCGCCCGCCCCACGGGCTGCCGTAGATCGCGCTCATGGCGTCGGCGGTGGGCAGGGCCCGGTCCGCCAGGGTCTCGGGTGGCAGCGAGAGGCCCACCGTCCACTGCACGAGGCCGTACCAGGCGAGGGCCATCACGATCGACAGCAGGATGATGCGGCCGATGGTCCGGAACGGCAGGGCGATCTCTTCCGCGAGCTGGGGGATGACGTCGAACCCCACGTACAGGAACGGGGTCATGATCATCACCCGCAGCACGCCCTCCCAGCCGGTGATGGCGGGCGTGAGGTTGGCGAGGTCGCCGCGCGCGGTGCCGGGCACGAAGAAGGCGAGTCCGACAAGCAGGAGGCTGCCGACGGCGAGCCGCTGGGCAAACGCCGCGAACCGGATGCCGCGGTAGTTGACGGTTCCGATGACGAGGGCCCCGGCCACCCCGACGATCACCCAGCCCGGCTGCACGTCCCATCCCGCCACCGTGTAGAGCGCGTCCCCGGTTGCGAACGCGGGCACGAGGTAGCCGAGGACGGTGGGCAGGGCCACCGCCTCGAAGGCGCAGACCGCGACGTAGGCGAGCACCAGCGTCCATCCGCAGACGAACGCGCCAAGGGGCCCCATCGCGAGGAACGTGAAGCTGATCTCCCCCCCGGCGCGGGACAGGGCGGCGGACAGCTCGGCGTAGGTGAGCCCCACCAGCCAGACCATGACCGCCCCCGCCCCGAACGCCAGGATCGAGCCCACGGCGCCGGCCCGCACGATCATCTCGCCGGCCAGCACCACCCAGCTCCAGCCGACCATCGCCCCGAACGCGACGGCGAGCACGTCGCCTCGGCCGAGGAACCGGCGGAGGTGGATCGGAGGGTCAGTCATGATCCGGGGAACCGCGCGGTCGAGCTTGGGACAAGGACGCGATCTCCGCTACGGTAGGACGTGGCCAAGGTCACCAGCAAGACGCCCTCCAAGGCTCGCCGTCAGGTCCTCGATCTCGAAATGCGACTCCGCTTCTTCGACCGGGCGACGGACCGCCAACGCCGCCGCCAGCGCGATGCCCGGGTGACGCGGGGGGACGGGAACCGCGGATGGTCGCGCGAGGATCTGTATGACCGCGGTCGCGCTCGTTGACAGCGAACATCGTGGTAGTGCCGTCCGGCTCCTCAGCGCTCGTAGACCACGCGGCCGCCGAGCACCGTCAGGTCGACCTCGGTGTCCGTCGTCCGCTCCGGGTCGATGGTCAGCAGGTCCTGCGACAGCACCACCAGGTCGGCGAGCTTGCCCACCTCGAGCGTGCCCTTCTCGTCTTCCTCGAAGGTCAGGTGCGCGGCCAGCCGCGTGTAGCCGACGATGGCCTCGGGCATCGACAGCGCCTCGCCGGGACCGACCACCGCGCCGCCCATCCCCCGGCGAGTCACCGCCGCCTGCAGCCCCACCATCGGCCCGATGGGCAGGATGTCGCTGCCCAGGGCGACCACCACGCCGTGGCGCATCGGCGATCGCAGCGGGTTGTTCGTCGCGTAGCGCTCGCCGTCGAGGTGCTCGGCGTAGCGCCCGTCGAGCGTATAGGTGAAGTTGGGCTGCTGGGCGATGTGGATGTTCCAGTCCGCCATCCGCTGCATCGTCTCGGCCGGCGGCCGGACCGTGAAGTGGTTCAGATAGTGGCGGTGGTCGGCGCGGGGCGACGCCTCGAGCATGCGCGCCCACACGTCGACGGTCATCGCGATCGCGGCGTCGCCGATGGTGTGGAACCCCATCTGCCAGCCCCGTTCGTGGGCGGCGCTGGAGATCGCGAACAGCCCCGCCTCGTCGATCAGGGGCCCGCTGCCGTAGTAGCCGGGCTGACCCCGGTAGGACTCGAGGGTCCACGCGGCGGCGCCGGTGTAGCCGCCGTCGACGAAGAACTTCATGGGCCCGACCCGCAGCCATTCGTCGCCGTCGCCGGTCTTCCGGCCGAACCGGTCCAGCATGTCGACGGCCCGCTCCGGGTCCGGCGGCACGCGGAGCTGCACTGCCGCCCGCGGCAGCTCGCCGCGGTGCTCCGCGTAGACCGCCTCCCAATCGGCGTAGCCGGCGATGCCGACCCCGGCCTGGATGATGCTCGTCACGCCGAGCCCGAGCAGGTCGCGCAGGTTCTCGACGAAGCTCGCCTGCAGCTCGTCCCGGGTCGGGTCGGGCACGAGCCGGCGCACCAGTCCCTGCGCCCCCTCGCGCAGGATGCCGTTCATCCGGCCCTCGTCGTCGACCTCGATGATGCCGCCCGGCGGGGTCTCCGAGTCCGGCGTCAGCTCCGCCGCCTCCAGCGCGAGGGAGCTTGCGACCGAGCTGTGGCCGCCGGCGCGGGTCAGCACCACCGGGTTGGCCGGCGCCGCGTCGTCGAGGTCCCACCGCAGGGGCCGGCGCTGCTCGGCGAGCTCGTCCTCCGACCAGCCGTAGCCGGTGATCCACTCGCCGGCCCCGAGCTGCTCCGCCTTGCGGGTGACCCGGCCCTTCAGCTCGGCGAGGTTCTCGAGCCCCGCCAGGTCGACCCAGCGCTCGGCGTCGCCGCTGATGTGGATGTGGGTGTCGATGAACCCGGGCAGCACGAGCCGCCCCCCGAGGTCGATGGTCCGCGCCGCGCGGTAGCGATCGGTCAGCTCGTCCCACCCGAGGTCTACGATCCGGCCGTCGCGCACCGCCACCGCCGAGTACGTGGAGAGCAGCTCGTCGGCCGCGAAGACCTTGCCGTTATGCAGCAGCAGGTCCACGGGCTCCTGCGCCCGCGCTGGCGCTGCGCCCGTCAGACTCAGGAGCCACGCCGCGATTAGTAGTCGTCTCATCATGTCCTCCACCGGCTGCCGCAGGATCGAGATCATACCGTGCCGGCCTTCGCGCGGTTTCGCGCGCTTGCAGAGGAACCGGGGCGCTGGTAGGGTGGAGGCGCCCGGAGGGGCGGCACCATGGCTCCCGGACCAGGCCGGAACGCGTCGCCCGGCGGCTTCGCGGCGCCGTCGCCCGGCCAGACCTGCCAGGAGACTGCACCGCCCCTGCGGCGCCCGCTCCTGGGGGGAGGAGAACCGCCATGTCCTGCATCCAGCGTTGCTTCGTGAGCGGTGCGGTCGCCGCCGGCCTGGCCGCGGCTGCCTCGTGCGCGACCCCCGCCGCGGATTTCGCCGACGCCTGCCCCGATCTGACGGCGCTGGAGCTCATCGACATGCGGATCGGTTCGGCCGAGCACGTGGCCGAGTCGGACCTCCCGGCCCATTGCCGGGTGAGGGGGGTCATCGAGACCGAGATCAACTTCGAGCTGCTGCTGCCCGACGACTGGAACGGCCGGTTCCTGATGGGGGGCGGGGGCGGCTTCGTGGGGAGCGTGCAGAACCAGGCGCGCTCGCTCTACGCCCACGGCGGGAGCCCGCTGGAGCGCGGCTACGCGACGGCGGGGACCGACACCGGGCACACCGGGAACGGCATCCAGGCGGGCTGGGCCCTCGACAATCCCGAGCGGCAGGAGAACTTCGGCCATCGCGCCGTCCACCTGACGGCGGAGACCGCGAAGTCGATCATCGGGCACTACTATGCCCGGCCGTCCGACTACGACTACTTTGTCGGCTGCTCGCGGGGCGGCGGTCAGGCGATGATGGCGTCGCAGCGCTACCCGGACGATTTCGACGGGATCGTGGCGGCCGCGCCCGCCTACGACTGGACGGGGATCGCCGCCGGGTTCGTGCAGAACCAGCAGGCGATCTACCCGGACGGCGATGTCGACGCCCCGGTGCTGACCGCGGCGGCGCTCGATCTGCTCGGGTCGAGCATCCTCGCCGCGTGCGACGCCGACGACGGGGTCGAGGACGGCATGATGACCGATCCCCGACCGTGCGGCTTCGACCCGGCGGACCTGCCGCGCTGCGCCGGCGACCACCCCGCCGATGACTGCGTCACGGCGGCGCAGCTCGCCGCGATCAGGACCGTCTACGACGGCCCGACGTCGAACGGCGAGCCGATCTACCACGGGTTCAACTACGGCGGGGAGCACGAGGGCGGCGGCTGGGACTCGTGGGTGGTCGGCTCTCCGCAGCGCCGAGCGGCGGGGGTCCCCAACGCCCAGTACGGCTTCGGGACCGAGCTCTTCAAGTACTTCGTCTTCGGCGATCCCGACTGGGACTACACCGAGTACGACTTCTCGACCTGGAAGGAAGACACCGCGGCGGCGGCCGCAATCCTCAACGCGACCGACACCGACCTGAGCCGGTTCCGGGACGGCGGCGGCCGCATCATCTACTGGACCGGCTGGTCCGACCTCGCCCTCTCCCCCCTCGGCACCATCGACTACTATGTGCGGCTCGCGGCGGACGACGCCTCGGCCCGCGACTACGCGCGGCTCTACATGCTGCCCGGCGTGCTCCACTGCGCGGGCGGCCCGGGCCCCGACCGCGTCGACTGGGTCGAGGCGATCCGCGCCTGGGTCGAGGACGGAGAGGCGCCCGACCGCCTGCTGGCCACGAAGCAGGGCGAGGACGGCGGCGCCGCGATGACCCGCCCCGCCTGTCCGTACCCGCAGGTCGGCGTCTACGACGGGACCGGCGACCCGAACGACGCCGCGAGCTTCGCGTGCGCGGTTCCGCCCGTCAGTCCCTGACATCGATACCGCGAGGGGGAGCCTCGAGCCCGGTGAAGCCGAGTGCGAGGATGTCCGGCACCGTAGGACATCCGCACCGCTCCTCTTGTTGGACTTCTGTCCCGGAACGAACTCCCGTCCAGCCGCCGACGCGGCCGTCCGGGGCGGGCAGCTCAGAAGCTGTAGCGCAGGCCGAACTGCATCTCCCGGGCGTTCAGGGCGCTGAAGATGCGGCCGAAGTTCGGAGTGCCGAAGAGGCGGTTGGGCACGTCGAAGTTGGCCCGGTTCAGCACGTTGAAGATCTCCCAGCGGAACTCCAGGCGGTCCTCCTCGCCGACGTACCAGTCCTTCTGCAGCGAGATGTCGACGTTGGCGAGACCCGGCGCGAACACGCTGTTGCGCAGGGCGCTGCCGAAGGTGAACGGGTCCTGCAGCGCGAACGCCGCGGTGTTGAACCACTGCTCCGGCGAGCGCTGGCCGGCCGAGAGGCTGGGATCGCCGATCTGGTCGGGACGCTGGGCCGGCCCGGAGCCGATGTTGGCGCGGTCCATGCCGAGGTTCACGGTGAACGGCGCGCCCGACTGCACGGTGACGATGCCGTTCACCCGCCATCCCGATCCGATCGCCTCCGCCGCCCCGCCCGCGCCCTCGAAGAACGGCAACTGGTAGCTGCCGCTGGCCACGAGCTGGTGCCGATGATGGAAGCTCGACAGCGCTTCCTCGCCGGGGAAGATGTTGTTGACGTCCTGGGGGACGTTCGGCTCGAACGCGGTCGCGCCGGGGCTCGAGGCATCGTCCCGCGACTGCGACAGCGTGTAGGCGGTGTTGAACGAGTGCCGCCCGTCGAACCGCCGCTCGACCTTGAACGTGACCGCGTGGTAGATCGACTGGCCGTCGAACCGGATGGCGCGGACGGCGCTCAGCTCGGGCACCGGCCGGCGGGCATCGATGGGTCCGGGACCGGGCAGGGGCACGTTGCGGATGGTCGAGTTGTCGGCCCCGATGGTGTACGAGCCCATGTAGGACATCTCCACCATCGTCCGCGGCATCGCTTCTATCTGGAGGCCGCCGCTCCATGTCTGCGTGTACTCGACCTGATAGTCGTTGTCCATGATCGTGCCGCCGATGCTGCCGGTGGCGTCGCTGGTCAGGATGTCGCGGGTCTGGTGGGTCGGAGCGAGCTGGTCGGACGGCGTGTCGACCTGCTTGAGGAAGAAGAACGGCAGGTTGCGGGTGAACGCGGTCTGCACGCTGTAGGCCCACTGGTTCAGGAAGACGCCGTAGCCCCCGCGCAGCACCGCCGAGCGCTCGTCGCCGAGCAGCAGCGCGAACCCGAGCCGGGGGGCGAGGCGGAGCCGGCTGGGGCGCAGGAGGCTCCGGTCCCATCCGATCTCGGCCGAGGTCACCCAGGGAATCGGGATCTGCGGCAGCATCGCCTCGGCCGCCGGCGAGATGTTGCCGGCGTCGTCGCTGGCGATGACGTAGCGCCCGCCCGGCACCGACAGGTCGATCGAGGACAGGCGGTTGTCCACGTCCTTCATGTGCGCGTTGTACTCGTAGCGCAGCCCGTAGTTGATCGTCAGGTTGTCCCGCGCCCGCCAGTCGTCCTGGGCGTAGAGATGCAGCCACGTGGTGCGGGCGTCCTCGTCGCCCCCGCCGACGCCCGCCCGCGCCGAGGTCGGGTAGCCGAGAAGGAAATCGGCGAGGGCATTGCCGCTCCACTGCCCGGTATAGGCGAAAGCGCCGCGCGCGGTGTCGGCGTTGACGGGGCGGAACCGCAGGTGGAACAGGTATCCGCCGAACTTGTAGCGATGGTCGCCCCGGTCGATGAGGAAGTTCTCGTAGACCTCGAAGTGCTCGTTGGTCCGCGACACGAACGTCGTCGGGTCGCCCATGGTGCTGAACAGACCCGCCGTCGATATCTGGGGGTACCCGACGTCGCGGGGGTTCCGGCTCACCCCGAGCAGGCCGACCCGTTCTGCGAAGTCGACCCCGGCGTTGCGGCTGCGCTGCCCGCCGTCCACCGTCAGATAACCGAACCGGAACTCGTTCAGCATGTTCCGGCCGATGGCCTTGGTATAGCTCACCCCGACGTTGCGGGTCGTGGTGTCCAGGGTGCGGCCGAACCCCGGCACCAGGGCCTCCTGCTGGACTCCGGTGCCGAACGGCTGAATCTCGTCGGCGTCGAAGCTGCTGAACCGCAGGAAGAGATGGTCGGCCTCGGCCAGCCGGTGGTCGAGCCGCAGGCTGAACTGGTGCGCGTCCTTGTCCTGCGGTTCCACCGCGGTCAGGTTCTGGATCCGATCCCCGGCCGTGGGGAGCGGTACGCCGGTCAGGAACGTGCTGGCGATGGGGTCGATCCGGTCGGCCGGGATCCGGTTGCCGGCGAACGGCCGGCACCCGCCGGTCGCGGCATCGATGGTGAGAGGATCGCAGATCGGGCCCCACCCGGAGAAGTCGCCGGCCCGGACCGCCGCGTCCGGCACCGAGAAGGTCCTGGTGATCGACCGCCGCGTGTCCTGCCGCTCGTAGCTCGCGAAGAAGAAGGTGCGGTCGCGGACGATGGGGCCGCCGAGAGTGGCGCCGAACTGGTGCTGATCGAGCGGGGGCACCGGCCGGCTCCGGTCGTCGAAGTAGTTGTGCGCGTCGAACCGCTCGTCGCGCATGAACTCGAACAGGCTCCCGTGGAACGTGTTTGCGCCGGACCGGGTCGCCACGTTGATCAGGGCCGACGCCTTCCCGCCGAACTCGGACGGGTACATCGACTTCTGGATCTTGAACTCCTGAATGGAGTCGACCGACGGGTTGATGACGAGGTTGTTGAAGAGCTCGTCGGTGACCTTGAACCCGTCCAGCATGTAGATGTTGTGCCCGGCGCGCTGTCCCCCGACGTTGGGCAGCGGACCGGCCTGCTGGAGGGCGCCGCCCCGGGTGCCGCCGGGGGGAATCACCACCGCGTCGCTCAGTTGGGCGAGCTGCAGGAACTGCCGTCCGTTCAGGGGGATCTGCTCGACCTCCCGGGTCTCGATGACGTCGCTGATCTCGGCCGTGGTGGTCTGGAGCAGCGGGGCCGTGATCTCGACCGTCACCTGTTCGGTGATGGCCCCGAGGGTCAGCGTGAACTCGAGCTGGAGGGTGCGGCCGATCTCCAGCCGGATGCCGCTCTGCGTCGACCGCTGAAAGCCGGGCAGCTCCGCGGTGACGGTCCACTCGCCGGTGGCGAGGCCGGGGAGAAAGAAACGCCCTTCGCCGTCGGTAATCCGCTCGACGACGGTGCCGCTGTCCGGATGGGTGGCCACGACGCGGGTGCCGGGCAGGACGGCGCCGCTCTCGTCGACCACGACGCCCAGGATCTCCGCGGTGTTCGTCTGGGCGGCGGCGGCTCCTGCCGCCAGCAGCGCCAGCAGGGCCATCGCCCACGACCGCGCACGAATCCCGTCGATCTTCCCGTCTCCCCGTCGTCCGCCTGCACCGCAGGCGGCGCCGCTCCGGCGGCTCGACGGACGTAGGCAACCGTTCATGACCTCATTGTAATGTAGCTGTCGGGCGGCCGGTCCGGCGCCGGACGGCGTTATCCGCTCCCGGCGACCTCCAGGACGTGCTCGGCCGCGCGGCGGCTGGCCCCCGGCCCTCCGAGCTTCTCGCGCACGCCGCGCAGGGCCTGCCGCGTGCGCGCGGCGTGCGCCTCGTCCGACAGAAACCGCACCGTGTCGGCCGCTACCACCGCCGGTGTGAACGCGGCCTGGGCATACTCCGGAACGACGGTCCGCCCGGCGACGAGGTTGACCATGCCGAACGCCTTCACCTCGATGACCCGCCGTGCCAGCCAGTAGGTCAACGGCGAGAGCCGATAGACGATCACCATCGGCCGTTCGTGAATCGCGGTCTGGATGGTGGCGGTGCCCGACGCGGTGATCGCGACGTCGGCCGCGGCCAGCACCGCATCCGTCTGCGACTCGACGACCCGTAGCGGCCCCCCCGCGCGGCCGAGGGCCGCGAGCGGCTCGAACAGGGCGTCCGGCAGGTCGGGAGCCCGCGCGACCACGAACTGCACCGGCGGGATACGGTCGCGCACGAGCCGGGCCGCGGTCACCAGATCCGGCAGGATCCGGTGCAGCTCGTTGGGGCGGCTGCCGGGGAGCATCGCCACCACCGGCGCCTCCAGGTCCAGATGATGGTTCCGGCGGAACGCCTCGCGGCTCGCGGCGGCCGGGACCAGATCGAGCAGCGGGTGCCCCACGAACGCGACGGGGATGTCCGCCTCGCGATACAGCGGCGCCTCGAACGGAAAGATGACGAGGGCCCGGGTCACGAACCGCTGCATGGTCCGGAACCGCCCGCGCCGCCACGCCCACGCCTGCGGGCCGATGTAGTAGACGACGGGGATGCCGAGGGCCGCGATCGACGCGCCGAGCCGGAAGTTGACCTCGGGAAAGTCGATGGCCACGAAGACGTCGGGGCGTTCCGTCCGTGCCGCCTGCACCAGCCGGCGATACGTTCTCCAGGTGTGCGGCAGCACCGACACCGCCTCGGTCAGTCCGGTGGCGGCCAGCCCGGCGCAGTCCGCGGTCAACCGGCCTCCCGCCGCCGCGAGCTGCGCGCCCCCCAGCCCGAAGACCTCCGCACCGGGACTCAACCGGCGGATCTCGGCGGTCAGGGCGCCCGCGTACAGATCGCCGGACGCCTCGCCGCACGAGAGCATCACCTTGGGCGCCGGCATGTTGCAGGTCTCGACGCCCCGGGTTCGGGGCGTCGGAGCGGGCGCGGGCGGCCTGGGCCGCCCGCCGGAGACGGTTGCTTCGCGGCTCCGCTTTCCACCCGGCCGGTCAACGCCGGAGGTCAGGGCTCGACAGATCCAGCTCGCCGACCGACAGGACCTCGATGTCGCCGAATCCGGCCCTCCGAAGGTCGTTCACGAACACGCGGGCCTCGCCCACGAGCACGATCGCGAGGCGGTCGGGTTGCAGGTACGTGCGCGCCACGCGCCGGATGTCCTCCACCGTGACCGCGTTGATCCGGTTCGGGTAGGTCGGGAGATCGTCGAGGTCGAGACCGTACACCAGCGACTCCAGCACCTGGGCGGCGATGGCGTTGGGGGTTTCGATGGTCAGCGGGAAGTTTCCGGCCAGATAGGCCCGGGCGTTCTCGAGCTCGCGCCGGCTGACGCGCTCCCGCCGCAACCGGCCCACCTCGCCGACCATCAACCGCAGCGCTTCGACCGTCGCCTCGGTACGGGTGTCGGTCTTCCCGATGAAGTCGCCGCCGTACCGGCCACTGCTGATCTCGGCCGAGGCGGAGTAGGTCAGGGCCCGTTCCGTTCTGAGCACGCTGCCGAGCCGGTTTCCCCCCTCGCCGCCCAGAATCTTGATGGCGACGTCGAACGGCAGATAGTCGGGGCTGGTGCGCGACAGGGCGACGTGCCCGACCCGGATGGCGGTCTGTAGCGAGCCCGGCTTGTCGATGACGACGACCCGGCGGGTGGGCTCGGGTATCCGGCCGGCGGGGGGCTCGGACGCCGACGTCCGGGGCGTCCAGTCGCCGAACGCCCGTTCCGCCGCCGCGAACGCCGACTCGGCGTCGATGTCGCCGACGATGCCCAGCAGGGCGTTGTTCGGGGCGTAGTGCTCGGCATGGAACGCCAGCAGATCGTCACGCGTGATCTGCTGCACCGACTCCGGCGTGCCGTTGGACGGCATGCCGTAGGGGTGGAACCCGTAGAGCAATCGGGACAGCACGACGCTCGCCAGATACTCCGGATCGTCCAGGCTGACCTGGAATCCCGAGAGCACCTGCTGCCGCTGGCGCTCGAGCTCGGCGCGCTCGAACGACGGATTGCGCGCGGTCTCGGCGACCAGGTCCAGGCCGAACTCGAAGCTGTCGGTCATGACCAGGACGTTGACGAAGCTCAGGTCCGTGCCCGCCCCGACGTCGAGAATGCCCCCGATCGAATCGATGCCGTCGGCGATCTCGGTAGCGCTTCGGCCGGTCGTTCCCTGGTCGAGCAGCGCCCCGGTGAAGGCCGCCACCCCGTTCTTGCCGGCGGGATCGTAGACCGACCCGGCCCCGATGATCAGCCGCAGGTTGACCGCCGGCTGCTCGTGGTGCATCACCACCACCACCTGCAGCCCGTTGTCCAGGGTGCGGATCTCGTAGGGCGGGAACGTCGCCTGGTGCCACGGCAGCGGGGGCGGAGGGCTCTCCCGGGGCCAGTCCACCGGCTGCTGGGCGTGCGGCGCGGTCGCCGCGAACATCGACAGGCAGAGGACCAGGCCCGCGGTCCCCGCTCCGGACGTCGAGAGTGACCGTCGTCTCATTGGTCGTCTCCGGGACGCAGGAAGGAGCGTCCGGCCGGCGGGGCCGGCAGAATCGTCAACACCAGCCGGTTCTCCGGGGTGAAGTACGTGCGGGCCACGCGCTGCACGTCCTCGCGGGTGACGTTCATGAAGATGTCGAACTCGGCGTCGACGGTCGTGACGTCGTCATGAATCACCGCCGCGTGCGACAGGTGCGAGGCCTTCTGCTCGATGGTGGCGCGCCCGAAGACGTAGTCGCGCGCGAACTGGTTCTTGGCCTGCTGCAGCTCGCGGTCGCTGATGAAGTCCGTCTTCAGTCGCTCCAGCTCCTCGATCAGCGCCGCCTCGGACTCGGCCGGGGTGCGGCCCGGCTGGACTATCGAAAACGCGTAGAACAGGTTCGGATCTTCGATGAGCAGGCGGTCGCCGGCCGCGGACACCGCGAGCTGCTCCTCGTACACCAACCGGCGGTAGATGCGCGAGCTCTGCCCGTCGGACAGCACCTTGGTCGCGATGTGCAGCGGATACGCGTCCGGATGGCCGTCGTAAGTGATGTGATGGGCCACGATGACGGCGGGCAGGGGCCAGTTCTCGGACTGGGTCAGGGTCACCCGGCGCTCCGAGGTGGAGGGTGGCTCGCGGGGAATGTCGCGGGGCACCGGGCGCTTCGCCTTCGGCACCCGCCCGAAGTACAGCCTGATGTGGGCCAGGGCCTGGGCGGCGTCGAAGTCGCCCACCAGCACCAGGGTCGCGTTCTCCGGCACGTAGTAGGTATCGAAGAACTCCTGGACGTCCTCGACCGAGGCGGCCTGGAGATCCTCCATGCTGCCGATGACCGTGTGCTTGTACGGATGCACGGTATAGGCGTGGTCGTACATGATCTCCGACAGCAGACCGAACGGGCTGTCCTCGTAGCGCCAGCGGCGCTCCTCCTGGACCACCTGCCGCTCCGCCTCGAACGTCTGCTCGTCGATCCGGAGCGTGGCCATCCGGTCCGCTTCCAGCCACAGGACCAGCGGCAGATACTGGGAGGGGACCGTCTCCAGGAACGTCGTGGTGTCCTCGGTCGTATAGGCGTTGCCGTCGCCCCCCACGCGGGAGATCAACGTGAGATGCGAGTCGGAGGCCACGTTCTGCGAGCCCTTGAACATCATGTGCTCGAACAGATGGGCGAACCCGGTGCGGCCGGGCCGCTCGTTCTTCGACCCGACGTGGTAGACCATCTGCAGGTGGACGATCGGCGTGGAGTGGTCCTCGGAGAGGATCACCGTCAGGCCGTTGTCCAGCGTGTGCAGCTCGTAGTCCAGCTTCGTCGGCCGGACGGCGCCGTCGAGGGTGGGGGACGCGGCGAGCAGGCCGGCCATCACCGCGAGGAGCATCCTGGATCGCCCGGACGCCCGGAAGCATGCGCCGAAACCGGCGCGCCACCGTCGCCGCCGCCAAGCCGCCGGGAACATCTTCTGAAGCATGGCCCGAATTATGGCATAGCCGGGCGGCGGGTCGCCCGGCCCACCGTTGTCCGCCGGAGGCGGCTCACTCTTCCGCCTCTCCCGGTTTCGATCCGGCCCCCGGCCCGGCGCCCTGCGGACGCGTCCGGCGCTGTTGCTCGAGCTCCGCGCAGCGGCGCTCGAGGGCCGCGATCCGCTTGCGCAGGGCGGGCAGCTGCACGAACGAGCTCGCCGCCTTCCGCCAGGCGCGGTTCTCGATGGCGGGCAGCCCGGAGACGAACGATCCAGGGGGCACGTCGTTGGTGATCCCGGTCTGACCCGTCGCCCGCACGCCCTTCCCGATGGTGACGTGGCCGTTGACGCCCACCTGACCGGCCAGCACGACGTCGTCCCCGATCACGGTGCTGCCGGCAATTCCCACCTGGGCCGCGAGGAGGGCGTTGCGGCCGATCTTCACGCCGTGCCCGACCTGGACCAGGTTGTCGATCTTCGCGCCGGCCGCGATGCGGGTCTCGCCGAGGGCGGGCCGGTCGATGGCCACCAGCGCCCCGATCTCGACGTCGTCCTCGATGACGAGGCCGCCGTGCTGGGGGATCTTGTGGTGGGTTCCGTCGGGGCGGTGGGCGAAGCCGAACCCGTCGCTGCCGATCACCGCGCCGTTCTGCACGACGACCCGGTCGCCGAGCACCACCCGTTCGCGCAGCGCCGCCTGGGCGTGGATCACGCAGCCGGCGCCGATGGTCACCTCCTCGCCGATGGTCACGTGGGGGTGGATGACCGTCCCCGGTCCGACGACGGCGCCGGATCCGATCGAGACGAAGGGGCCGACCGCGACGCCGTCCGCCAGCTCCGCGTCGTCCGCGACCTGACTCGCCGGGTGGATGCCGGGCGCCGGCGGGGCCGCGTCGGTGAACAGCTCGACAGCCCTTGCGAACGCGAGATACGGCGCTGCCGTGCGCAGCATCGGGCACGGGGCCGCCGGGGCGTCGTCGGCGAGAATCACCGCTGCCGCCCGAGTCGACCGCAACGCCGTCGTATAGCGGGGGTTGGCGAAGAACGTGAGGTCGCCGGCTTCGGCCGACTCGATGCCGGCAAGGCGCCGAATCTCGACCTCGCCGTCGCCCTCGAGACGGCAGTCGATACGCTCCGCCAAGTCACGAAGCTTCAAAACGGGCGAGTCTAACACGCGGCCGGGGTGGGGCCGTGCGCTCCTGCGATCTCGCCCGCAAACAGGCAGTGTGGGCTCTCGCGAAGGTCGTCTCCGGGGCTGTCATCTCAGTGTCGACTCCGGTCGCCGCCTGGCCGCCGCCAGCGGCCAGGGCTCGTTGCCTGAGGTCCGGGCCCGGACCAGTCGACGATATCGAGGTCGTCGATTCTCGCGAAATGGCGGATGTTCGCGGTGGCGAGTCGCGCCGGAAGGCTGAGGGCAATCGATGCGATGGCGAGGTCCATGTCCTCTATCGGCGTTCCCCGATGCTGCAGGGTGGCCTTCCAGTGTCCGAACGCCCGCGTTGCCGCCTCGCTCCAATCGATCCAGCGCACCACGGCGCGCAGGCGCTGAAACTCGCTCGCGAGAAGACGCCGGCGACTGGAATCAGGCGGCAGGCGTGACAGGCCGAAGTGGATTTCGGCCGCGACGGGCGCGCAGAGGTGGACGGTTGACGGATCCTGCTCGCGCAACAGAAGCAGGGCGTCCGGGCGCCGGTGCATGAACGCCGAGACGGCGCTCGTGTCGAGGAGGAGCATCAGAACGGCGGTCGCGTGCGACTCTGCCGGGCGTTCTCGACAGTCTTCAGGAAGTCCTGTTCGCCCTGTCGGAGCTGCTGCAACTCGGCGTCGCTCAGGTGGCAGTTCGAGAACAGTTCCGGAGGCCAACAGGCGAGCTCTTCGACCGCGCGCTGGCACGATTCCACGATCAACCGGTTCCGGCTCGTACCTCGCTCCGCCGCGATCCGATTCAGGCTGGCCAGGAGCGCTTGTGGCAGATGAACGCTCGTGTTGGGCATGACGCTCTCCTACCCGAACATGTTATACCAGGTCGACGGACAGAGGTGAACGGATCGAACGTCAGGAATTCGTGGCGAAGGCCCCTGCATTCGACCGCCGTCTCGGAACGGATACCGACCGGCCCCGGCGTCGGCCCGATCCGTTTTGCTCCGTGCGGCGCTCGGTCGACGAGGCGGGTCCGCCGGTCGATGCGGGTCAGGTCCGCGTCCGGCGCTCGATGAAGGTCGCGAGGTGCTCGAGGTGCAGCGCGCGCGAGAGCGCCCGCAGGCGGGGACGACGCTCGCCGGCGGGCAGAGCCAGAGCCTCGCGCACGTCGTCGAGCACCGGGCTGACCCGGGCGGACCACTCGACGCCGGACACGCCGCGGCGCGCCCCCCGAAACGCCAGCCAGTGTCCGGCCATCTTCGCCGCGAAGTACCAGGAGATGAGATTGGGTCCCGGGACGAAGAAGAACAGCGGCCCGAGCACCGCGGTGGCGAGTGCGTCGATGACCATCCAGAATCGGTGGTGGTCGCTCTGGCGCTGCAGCCGGCCCCGGGCGATCGACAAGGCCCGGGCGGCGTCCAGATCCCCGGAGTGGACCAGCACCCCCTCCCGCACGTGGCGCATGTGCCACAGCAGCCGATGCTGGGAGATCCAGGCGGCGAGGCCTCGCGTGAGCTCGGCGCGCATCCGCGCCGACCAGCCGACTCTCTCCTCGTTGGCCGACTTCGCGTGGCGGCGGTCGCGGCGTCCCTCCTGCTCGGCCGCGAGCACCTCGCGGGCGCGCCGCAGCAGCTTGCCGGTGATGCTGCCGGGCGGATGATCGGCGTCGCTCGGCTCGCAGTAGAGCTCGTGACGGGATCGATCGACGGGCACCAGGAAGACGTTCATCCGATTACCGATATCGGCCCGGGAACTCGCAGCGACAGCGCCGCTGCACGTGCCGCACGCGGCTTCGCCACTGGTCCCGGCGGAGGGCTCGCGACCGTACGGATCCGGCTATGCCGCCGGGCGGCGCCTGGGGCACGTGCAGCAGAGACGACCCCGTTCGAGGCCTGTTTGTGGCTGCGGGGTTGCCGGCGGCGGCCGAAGCACGACGGGGGAGGAGCAACACCGTACCGGGAAGGAGTCGAGTTGGAGACCGGGTGAGAAAGCAGGCGCCGGGGACCGCATCGGTCCCCGGCGCCCCGAACGCATCCCGCGTCGCCGCCGGCCATACTACCGGGGGCGAGCGCGAGGGTCTTCGGCTACCGCGCCAGCGGGTCGGGACGGAGCTGGAAGTGCACGATCTTGCTCTTGGTCCCCTGGCCGCCCTCGGTGTGCCAGATGTAGTTCGAGCCGTAGTTGGCCCACAGTCCGCGTCCCTTCCAGCCGGCGTCCGCATCGTCGATCCGGCCGTCGAGGCCGCGCGAGTAGAACGCCATCGGATACGGCACCCGCAGGACCACCCACTCGCCGGTGTCCGGATCGAGGGCGAGCAGCGAGTCCGACGTCGAGCCGTTGGCGATCGGGACGTTCTCGCCCATCCCCAGCGTGTTGTACTGGTCGACCCAGCTGTAGTAGTGGAAGTCGGCGCCGACGCGTCCCTCCACGCCCTGCATCTGCGGGCCGGGCACCGGGTACAGCGTCCACCCCTCGGGGCAGTGCTGGCCGGTGGCGGTCGGGCCGTTGGTCACCGCGCACCTGCTGCGGTCGAAGCTGGCCATGTGGCTGCTGCCGGACAGCGCGGCCCAGATGACCCCGTTGCGGTCGACGTCGATGCCGCGGGGGGCGAACCCGGTCTCCATCGGATCGATGGCGGAGTTCTCGATGGACGGCGGCTGGTACATCTCGGCGATGCACGTCTCGGGCGGATTGTCGCCGCGGTCGAGACGGACGATCGCGCCCGGGAACGGCCCGGTCCGGCTGATCCACACGGCGTGGTCGGTCGGGCTCGCGATGATGCCGTAGCCGAATCCGGCCACCCGGGTGTCGAGCGCGGGGTCCGGGTCGTCGCCGCGCGGCTCGTTCCACGGGCGGGTGATCTGCCCGTCGCCGTTGGTGTCGAGCACGGTCGGGCACCAGCCCTGCGAGCCCTGCTCGTCGCCGGTCTCGTCGTACACCCGGGTGTTCAGCCAGCCGACGACGTTGCCGTCGCCGCTGAACCAGAGGGTGTCGTCCTCGTCCTCGCCGAACTGCAGGTGGTGGGTGCCGAAGCAGGTGTCCACGAGGACGAACTGCTCGTCGCCCTCCGCTGACGGATCGTAGAACGACGCGTGGCGGCCGGCGCGGCCGACCGAGTAGTACTGCGAGAACTTGTTGTCCGAGCCGTCACGGCACCAATCCGGATTCTGGAACTGGCGCACCGTCGAGGTCATCCAGACCCGGCCCTTGTGGTCGAGCATCGGGTTGTGGGGGTCCGACCGCTCGTGGGCGCCGACGCCCCAGAGCTCCTGGTCGCCCCAGTAGTAGGACGGGACCTGGACGTCGGGGAAGCGGGTCGGCATGGTCTCGGGGTCGGGGCGCACCGGAATCGTCACCTCGGTCGCGGTGTTGGCCACCGGGTCGACGAAGGTGATGGTGCCGTGTCCGGCCGAGACGCCGTACACCGGCCCGTTGCCGTTCATCTGCGGGTTCCGCTTGTCGGTGGCGATCTCGTCGTGGATGAAGGAGGTGTCCACGCCCCAGTCCCACAACGTCACGACGACGTTCTGCTCCATGCCGTCGGGCCGCGGCGGGGCGTCGGGGATGGCGCCGTCGGCGATGCGGTCGGTCCACTCGGCGAACATCTGCAGCGCCGGCTCGCGGCCGAACCGGTTCATGGCGTTGCTCATCTGGTTGCCGCGCTGGCCGGTGGTCACGCGGTGGTCCCACGCCGCGATCGTCGAGTCGAAGTCGTCGCGCTGCTGCACGACGCGGGTCGCGGTGTTCCCCAGCTGGTGGCAGAGCTGGCAGCCCTGCTTCATGTTGTCCACCCAGTGGGCCTGGGTGCGCATGTTGGGGTTGATCCCGTTGCCGCTGTTGCCGGTGCCCGGGAACTCGCTGGGGGCCGGGGGCTCGATCAGCGAGTACCAGTAGTTGCCGGGATAGTACTGGGCCGCGTCCCGGGGGGTCGGCGCGATGACCGCGGCGAGCCGCACGTCCTCCTGCCCCGGAGAGAGCTGGACCTTCTCGGAATCGACGAGGCCGTAGCCGCGGACCCAGACGTCGTAGGTGGCGTCCGGCAGTTGCGGGAGCACGAAGTTGCCGTCGTCGTCGGTCACGACGACCTTGGCGAACTTCGTCTCGAGTTCGTCCGTCTCGGCGATGACCCAGACGCCTGCCTCGGCGCCGTTGCCGCTCGCCACGTTGCCGGCGATGACGCCGTCAGCCATCCCGGCCTGGCGTGCCGTCGCGGTCACGCTCCAGGCGGCGATTCCGGCCACCAGCAGTCCGCCGAGCGCAAGCGACACGGGCCTGCGAAAATCGATACGCATATCTCTCTACCTCCCTGCCGTAGCCTGTTTCACGCACACGAATCCAACGTGAGTGCATCACTCTACCTTGAGGTCCGGGAAGGGGTCAACGCCCCGGCCGGCGTCGCCTCCCGTCCCGGCGCGAGCCGCGGGATGGACGGGCTTGGCGGACGAGGCGCACTTTGGGTATGATCTCGGATCGGTCCGCCCGCCGGTGCCCTTCCTGCTCGACCAGCTCACGCGCCGACTTCGGTGACAGCAGGAGGTCGCGCCGTGGAACGGCTCGGACCTTCATGTAGGATTTGGTTGGAGCGGCGGCGGAGCCGCGGGCGACGATTTGCCGGGCTGGTGAACAGCCGGCGGGCCCTGGCCGCCCGCGACAGGATATGACTCTGCACGCGATCACCGTCCGGCCGGCCGCCGTCGCCCTCGCGGCCGGGCTCGTGGTCTTTCTGGGAGCCGGCGCCCTGACCGTCTTCGTTGCGCAGGAACCGGACGCGACCGCGTCGGAGCCCTCCCTGGAGCTGTCCGGGGAAGCGGCCTCCGCACCGGTGGACCCGGCGGCGCAACCGATCGCCTTCAGTCATGCGCATCACGTCACCGAGGTCGGCATCGACTGTCAGTTCTGCCATGCCTATGCGCGGCGCGGCCCGGTCGCCGGGATTCCGTCGGTGCAACGCTGCGCGGGGTGTCATCGGTCGGTCCTGAGCGAGCAGCCGGAGATTCTCAGGGTCCTCGAGTACTGGGAGAACGAGGAGCCGATTCCGTGGGTTCGCGTGCACGACCTGCCCGACTACGTGCGCTTCACGCACAAGGCGCATGTCCGGGCCGGGGTCGGCTGCGACACGTGCCACGGCAACGTGGCGGAGATGGAAGCGGCGGTCCAGGTCGAGAGCCTCAGCATGGGCTGGTGCGTGAGCTGCCACGAGGACCGGGGAGCCACCCGGGATTGCCTGGCGTGTCATTACTGACGATGCGCGGCGCCGGACCGGGTGTGGCGGCTGGCCGCCCGTGGCGGAATCCGGCAACGGGCTCTTGCCGCGGGCCGTCCCCGAATGCGGATTTCATCCACGTGAGTGCCCCAGGTCACGGGTCATGTGGACTGCCAGGGAAAGGGTGCAGTGACTGACTCCTCGCCACCGCTCATCGACCGGGTCGGCCGCCGGACGTTTCTCAAGGTGTTGGGAAGCGCCGGCCCGGCCGCGGCCGTGACTGCCTGCTCGCCGGTGGCGCCCGAGCGGATCATTCCGTTCGTGGTTCCCCCCGACGATGTCGTTCCTGGTGTCGCTGCCTGGTACGCCAGCGTGTGCGGGGAATGCCCCGCGGGGTGCGGCATCCGCGTCCGCACCCGGGAGGGCCGGGCGGTCAAGGTCGAGGGCAATCCCGAGCACCCCGTCAATCGGGGTGGGCTGTGCATTCGGGGGCAGGCCTCGCTGCAGGGGCTCTACAACCCCGATCGGATCGCCGGCCCCCATCGGCGCCGCGTCACCAACGCGGACGCCGGGCAGAGCGTGCTCGAGCCGGTCGCCTGGGACGAAGTGCAGCAGGAGCTCGTCGACCGGCTGCAGGCCCTCTACGAAGCGGGCCGGGGAGATCGGGTCGCGCTGATCACCCCCCCGCTGACCGGTACCCTGGGAGGGCTGGTCTCGAGCTGGTCGGAGGCCCTGGGTGCGCGATGGGTCCGGTACGAGCCGTTCGGCTACGAGGCGATCCGCGCCGCCAACGACCGGGTCTTCGGGCGGGCGGAAGTGCCCCACTACGACTTCGCCCGGGCCGAGATGGTGGTCTCGTTCGGGGCGGACTTCCTCGAGACGTTCGGCTCGCCGGTCGGGTTCGCCCGCGACCACGCGGGGGCGCGCCGGGTCCGCGACGGCAACACGACGCGGTTCGTGCAGGTCGAGCCCCGCCTCTCGCTGACCGGGGCTGGGGCGGACGCGTGGCACGCCGTCGCCCCCCAGACGGAGGGCCTCGTGGCCGCGGCCATGGTGCAGGTCATCGTGAGCGAGCAGCGGGCGCAGGGCGTGCCGGCCGAGGAGGCCGCCCGCATCGGCGGGCTCGTCGCCGGCGCGACTCCCGAAGCGGTGAGCGGCGCCGCCGGTCTCTCCGCCGATCGGATTCGCGAGCTCGCACGCGCGTTCTCGGACCCCGCCAGCGGCCCCGGCCGGACCCTTGCGGTGGGCGGCGGGGTGGGGGTGTCCGGGGCCAACGCCACCGCCGCCCACGTCGCCGTCATGCTGTTGAACCACGTCGCCGGCAACGTCGGATCGACGGTCGACTTCGGCGCCGCGTCCACCGCCGATCCGGCGACCTATGCCGAGATGCAGGCGCTGGCCGGCGCGATGCGGGCGGGCGAGATCGAGTTGGCCATCGTCCACGACGTGAACCCGGTGTTCGCCCTGCCGGCCGCGGCGGAGTTCGGCCAGGCCCTGGCCGAGGTGCCGTTCACGGTCGCCCTGTCGAGCCTGCCGGACGAGACCACCGCGCTGGCCGACCTGCTGCTGCCGGTGCATACGCCCCTGGAGTCGTGGGGCGACAGCAACCCACGGCGCGGGGTCTGGGGGTTGATGCAGCCGACGATGCAGCCGGTGTTCGACACGCGGCACGTGGGCGACCTGCTGATCGACGTGGCGCGCGCGCTGGGCGGCGACATGACCGGCTATCTGCCCCGGAGCGGCGGCTTCTACCGCTACCTGCGCGAGGCGTGGGAGGCGATGCAGCCGGTACCCGAGCCCGACCCCGAGGCACCGGCCGCCGACCCGGATGCCCCGGCCGCCGATGACGCCGCGGCGCCGGAGCCGCCCGACTTCGAGGCGTGGTGGGCGGACGCCCTGCGCCGCGGCGGGGTCACGCTTCCCGCCGCCCCCGTCGAGACCGCTCTGCGCCCCGGCGTCTTCGAAGCGGACCTCACCGCCGAGCTTGGCGCCCCCGCGCGCCGGCGCCGGCTCAGCCTCGTCGCCTATCCGTCGCTGCACTTCTTCGACGGCCGCGGCGCGAACCGCCCCTGGCTGCAGGAGATTCCCGACCCCCTGCTGAAGACCACGTGGGGCACCGGGGTCGAGATGACCCCGGACACCGCGCAGACCCTCGGGGCCGAGGAGGGCCAGCTCGTCACGATCGCGTCGGACCACGGCCAGGTGGAGGCGAGCGTCATCGTCAACCCGCATCTCGCCGAGGGGGTCGTGGCCATCGCCATCGGCCAGGGGCACACGGCTTTCGGGCGCTATGCGACGGGACGCGGGGTCAACCCGATGGCGCTGCTCGACCCCGCTCCGGAAGCGCGGTCGGGGGGCGTGCAGTGGGTCGGGAGCGGCGTCGACATCACCCCGCGCGCGCTGTCGCGGCCCATCCCGCGTCTGCAGCGGACCTTCGATCAGGAGGGACGGGACCTTGCCCAGGCGGTGTCATTGACAGCCCTGGCGGCCGGCGACGTGCATCCGGAGGAGCACCACTTCAGCCTGTATCCCGAGCACGACCACCCGGAGCATCGCTGGGGGATGGCCATCGACCTGGACGCGTGCAACGGGTGCAACGCGTGCGTGGCCGCCTGCTACGCCGAGAACAACATCCCGGTGATGGGCGCCGACCGCATGCGCCGCGGCCGCACCATGTCGTGGCTGCGGATCGAGCGGTTCGACGAGCCGCGCCCCGGCGGCGGCGGCGAGGACGTCCGCTTCCTCCCGATGCTCTGCCAGCACTGCGACCATGCGCCGTGCGAGACGGTCTGCCCGGTCTTCGCCACCTATCACACCGAGGAGGGGCTGAACGCCCAGATCTACAACCGTTGCGTGGGCACCCGCTACTGCTCGAACAACTGCCCCTACAAGGTGCGGCGGTTCAACTGGTTCATGCCGGAGTTCGAGGCCCCGCTCCACCTGCAGCTGAATCCGGACGTCACCGCGCGCAGCGACGGGGTCATGGAGAAGTGCACGTTCTGCGTTCAGCGGATACAGGACGGCAAGGAGCAGGCCCGGGACGAGGACCGCCCGGTGCAGGACGGCGACGTCTCGCCGGCCTGCGCGCAGAGCTGCCCGTCGCAGGCGATCGTCTTCGGCGACATGAAGGATCCCTCGACCCGCGTGTCGCGGCTGGCCGCCGACGCCCGGGCGTACCACGCGCTGAACGCGTTCAACACCCGGCCGGCCGTCACCTACCTGAAGAAGGTGAACCGCGACGCGTAACCCCCGCCGCCATGAGCTTCGCGAAGATCAACGACGACATCCTGCGCACGCTCCGGCCGCCCGGGGGGCTCTATTACGTGGGGCTGGCCCTGGCCCTGGCCGCCGTCGCGACGGGGACCATGGCGTTCCTGCACCAGGCCCGGACCGGTCTCGGCGTCGCGGGATACGAGCATCCGATTCTGTGGGGCATCTACATCACCGACTTCGTGTTCTGGGTGGGCATCGCCCACTCGGGGACCCTCATCTCGGCCGTGCTCTTCCTCTTCCGGGCGAAGTGGCGCACCGCGGTCGCGCGGGCCTCGGAGGCGATGACGGTGTTCGCGGTGATGACCGCGGGGCTGTTCCCGATCATCCACATCGGTCGCCCGTGGTTCTTCTACTGGCTGATCCCCTATCCGAACGAACGGGACCTGTGGGTGAACTTCCGCTCCCCGTTGATCTGGGACGTGTTCGCCATCAGCACCTATCTCACGGTCAGCGCGATGTTCCTCTATCTCGGGCTGATGCCGGACATCGCCGCCGCCCGCGACAGCGTCAAGGACTGGCGCCGCCCGATCTACCGCTTCCTCTCGTTCGGCTGGCTGGGCACCGACCGGCAGTGGCGCCACTACACGGCGCTCTACGGCTTCTTCGCGGCGCTCGCGACGCCGCTCGTGATCTCGGTCCACAGCGTCGTGTCGTGGGACTTCGCGATGTCGATCCTGCCCGGCTGGCACAGCACCATCTTTGCGCCCTACTTCGTGGCCGGCGCCATCTTCTCCGGGCTCGCGATGGTGATCACGCTGCTGGTGCCGATGCGCCGCATCTTCCGGCTCGAGAGCTACATCACCGTGCATCACTTCGAGAACCTCGCGAAGCTGATGCTGACGACGTCGCTCATCGTCGGCTACGCCTATCTCACCGAGTTCTTCATCGCGTGGTACAGCGGCAGTCCGTTCGAGCAGGGCACGTTCTTCGACCGCATGTTCGGCCAGTACTGGACCTACAGCTGGATGATGTTCTCGTGCAACGTCATCCTCCCGCTGGCGCTGTTCTCGAAGGCGGTGAGGACCAACCTGAAAGCGCTGTTCGTGATCTCGATCTTCGTGAACATCGGCATGTGGCTCGAGCGCTACGTGATCATCGTCACGTCGCTCTCGCACGACTTCGACCCCGCCAACTGGGCCGGCGTGTATCAGCCGACGTGGGTCGAAGCGGCGATCACCCTGGGATCGTTCGGGCTGTTCTTCACCCTGTTCCTGCTTTTCGTGAAGAACTTTCCGGCGGTGTCGATCACCGAGATGAAGGAAACGATGGATCGGTCGGCGGAGGCCGACCCGGCCAGCGCCTGGCCCGAGCCGGTGTAGGAGTCCGCGCCGTAGAACGGCGCCGCCTCCAGCCGGTTCAGTGAATGCGGGTGACGACGCGCATGGAGATACTTGGCATCTTCGATCGAGGCAAGACGGCGGCGGCCGCGACGCGGGCGATTCTCGAGGGCGAGCTCGGCGAGGTCGTCGCCTACTCGCCGGTGCCCGACCACGCGCTCGACCAGGCCCTGCACGTCTCGGTGAGCCCGGTGCGGGTGTTCGTCCTCGTCGGCGGGTTGCTCGGCTGCGCGGCCGGCTTCGCGTTCCCCATCTACACCGTGCTCGACTGGCCGATGATTACCGGCGGAAAGCCGCTGATCTCGATTCCCCCGTTCGTGGTCATCGCCTTCGAGATGACGATCCTGCTGGGCGCGGTCGGCGGGATGATCGGCTTCCTGGTGCTGTCGGGCCTGCCGCGCCTGTTCGGCGGGCCGGCTCCGGACCCCCGTTTCACCAACGACAGGACCGGCATCGCCGTGACCTGCCCCCGCGACCACGGGGCGGCGGTTCGGGCCTGCCTCGAACGCCACGACGCCGTCGAGATCCGAGGATGACCATGTCGACCCCTGCCCGCCGATTCGCGCGCCGGCTCCGGCGCGGGCCGGGCGCCCGCGCCGCTCTCGTTGCGGTCCTCGTCGCGGCCGGCGGCGCGATCGCCCTGGCTCAGCCCGCCTTCATGCGCAACATGCACACCGGCCCGGTGGTGCTGCCCCAGGTCGAGCCCCGGGCGCCGGTCGAGGATACGATTGCCGTGGACGGCCAGCAGCGGCGCGACCGGATCGAGTCGCGCGACCTGCCCAACCCGGTGCCCGACACCCCCGCCGCCCGGGCGGAGGGCGAATGGCTGTACGACGTGTACTGCGCGATGTGCCACGGCCCGACGGGGCTGGGCGACGGGCAGATCGCCGGGCATTTCCGGCGCATGCCGAGTCTGGTCCTGCCGCACGTCCAGAGCTACACCGACGGCTGGATCTACAGCATCATCGGCGACGGCGGGTTCAACATGCCGCCGTTCGCCCATTCCATGAGCGTCGACGAACGTTGGGCCCTGGTGCGCCACGTGAAGACGTTCACCCAACCGGACACGCCGTAGACGATGATTGCGGTCGGGACCCCGCTCGTTCCGGAAGGCGCACGCCGCCTCTGCCTCCTCGCCGGGCTGCTGGGCGCCCTGGCGTTCCTCCATGGGCTCTTCCTGGGCGACCCCATACGGGCGTGGCAGTCGCTGCTGGTCAGCTTTCTCGTCTTCGGGGGACTGGCCCAGGCGGGGGTGGTCATCTCGGCCATCATGCAGGTGACCTCCTCGCGCTGGGGCCGGGCCCTGAAACGGCTGGCCGAGGCCACCGCCGCCTTCTTCCCGATCGCGTTCGGGCTGCTGCTGATCCTGCTGGTGGGGGTCGCCGGCTGGGCTCCCTGGGTCCACGAGCCGGTCGAGGCCAAGGCCGCCTGGCTCAACGTCCCGTTCTTCGTGTCCCGCCAGCTCGCCGGTTTTCTACTGCTGACCGGCCTCAGCCTGCTCTACGTGTATCGATCCCTGCGGCCGGACGTCGGGCTGCTCCACCAGTCCGGCGAGCATCCGGCCACCGGGTTCACCCGCCGCCTGATCGCCGGATGGCGCGGGATCCACTACGAGCGCGAGGCGGCGCAGCGGGCGCAGAGCCGCCTCGCCCCGGCGGTGCTCATCGCCTACTGCTGGGTGTTCACGCTGGTCGCATTCGACTTCTTCATGTCGCTCGACCCGCACTGGTTCTCGACCCTCGCGGGCGGGTACTACTTCATCGGCAATCTGTTCCTGGGACTGGCGTTCCTGGCCGTGATCGCGGTGTGGGCGCGGGAACGGCTGCAGCTGTCGCAGTACATCGGCCCCCATCAACTGCACGACACCGGCAAGCTCCTGTTCGGGTTCTGCATTCTGTGGGCCTACCTGTTCTGGTCGCAGTATCTCGTGATCTGGTACGGCGATCTCGCCGAGGAGACCGAGTTCATCTACCATCGAATGCATGGCGCGTGGGGGCCGGTGGCGTGGACGGTGTTCGCCCTGGCGTTCGTGATTCCGTTCGTCGTGCTGCTGAGCCGGGCCGTGAAAACGAGTCCGCGCGGGTTGACCCTGATCGCCCTGGTGGCTTTCGCGGGCATGTGGCTCGAACGTTTCCTGCTGGTCTCACCGTCGTTGTGGCACGGCGAGGGCGTGCCCCTGGGTCTCGTCGAGCTGCTCGTCGGGGTCGGGGTCGCGGGGCTGTTCGCCTGGTCTTACGTGGCGTTCCTGGAGACGTTTCCGGTGCTGCCGCTGGCCGACCCCCATCTGGAGCCGGCGTCGGCCCATCCCCACGCCCACGATCTCCACGGAGAGTGAGCCCGGGAACCTCGCCTGAAGCAACCGATCGCGACCGCGCGGACATCTCTCGATGGCCAGGCAACCCCATCAGTTCATCGCCGAACCGGACTCGGGCGCGGCGCCGCTGTCGCGGGAGTGGCGGGTGCGGCGGCGGTTTCGACGCCGCCTGCGGCTGCTCGGCATCCCCGAGGATCTCACGGGATGGAGCGTCCTCGACATCGGGGCGTGGCACGGGTACTTCTCGTTCGAATGCGAGCGGCGCGGGGCCGACCGGGTGCTGGCGATCGATCGGTTCGCCTGGGACCGGTACGGCATGAAGGAGTTTCTCGCGACCCGCGACCGCCTCGAATCACGGGTGGAATACGAGCGTCTGGACGTCCACGACCTCGACGCCGACCGCCTCGGCCAGTTCGATCTGGTGCTGCTGCTCGGCGTGTTCTACCATTTGCGCAATCCGTTGGCGGCGTTGGAGCGGATTGCCCCCGTGACCAGACGGTTGCTGATCTGCGAGACGCACGTCCTGCTGCCGTTCATCCACGAACGGTATCCGCTGGTGCCGTTCTTTCCGGGCGACGAGCGGACCGATGAACAGACCCACGATCTGTGCGGCATTCCCACGATGACCGCCTTGACCGAGATGCTGCGTTCCGCCGGGTTCGGCTCGGTGGACGTCACCTACCGGCCGTCGTTCCGCCACTGGAAGAAGCTGCTGGCCCTCGTGACGACCCGCCCGCAGTCGGGTCGGGGCATCGTGCACGCGAGACCCGGGCCACCCGATCACCCTCCACCGTCTGCAGTCTGAAGGAGACAGTCACCCATGAGCATCGCGGTCATCGGAATGGGGACCATGGGCGCCCCGATGGCGAGAAACCTGTTGAAGGCCGGCCACAGCGTGGTGGTGCACAACCGGACGCGCGATCGCGAGGAGCCGCTCGCGGCCGAGGGCGCGAGCCGGGCCGAGAGCCCCGCCGCGGCCGCCCGCACCGCCGACATCGTGCTCTCCTGCGTCTCGGACACCCCGGACGTCGAGCGCGTGCTGCTCGACCCGGAGATCGGCGCGATCAACGGCCTGCGCGCGGGCGGGCTGGTCATCGACTGCTCGTCGATCGCCCCGGCCGCCACCCGCGACATCGCCGCCCGGTTCCGCGAGAAGGGCATCGGCTACGTCGACGCGCCGGTGTCGGGCGGCTCGGAGGGTGCGATCAAGGGCACCCTCGCCATCATGTGCGGCGGCAGCGAGGCCGACTTCACGCGGGCGAAGCCGGTGCTCGAGGTCCTCGGCGCCAGGATCACCCGCATCGGGGAGGTCGGCGCCGGACAGATCGCGAAGGTCGCGAACCAGGTCGTCATCGCCGGCACCTTCCTGGCCCTCGGCGAGGCCCTGACCCTCGCCCACCGCGCCGGCGCCGACCCCGAGAAGGTCGTCGAGGCGATCGGCGGCGGCGTCGCCGGGTCCTGGATTCTCCAGAACCGGTCGGGGAACATGCTGAACGACACCTATCCCCTCGGCTTCCGGACCCGCCTGCACCGCAAGGACCTCGGCATCGCCCTCGAGACCGCCCGCGCGTTCGAGGTCCCGGTGCACATCGCCAGCCTCGTCGCCACCCTCGAGGACGGCCTCATCGCCCAGGGCTACGGGGACGAGGACATGTCGAACCTCGCGCGTTGCGTGCGCCAGGGGGCCGGCGTCCCCGAAGGTCCCATGAAGGGGTAGGAGTCTGCGCGCCGGGAGTCCGCACCGTAGAACCGTGCAGGCTTCCGGCGGGGTTGTTGAGGCGGCGCGCGGCAAGCCGGCGGTAGAGCCGCAGGCGACGATTTCCGGGCCAGGACGGCGCGAGTGCGGCCAGGGATCTGCGCCGTGGAACGTTGCAGATTCCTGTAACGTTGGTTGGCTGGGGCAGCGGCGCGGCAAGGCGACGATGTTCGGGCCAGGGTTGGGTTGGGCGGTAGGGGCGGCGCCGGAGCCGCTGGCGAGGATTGGCGGTCTGGCATGAGCAAGAAGGTGTATTCCGGCTCGAAGGAGGCTCTCGACGGGCTGCTCCACGACGGCATGACCCTGATGGTCGGCGGGTTCGGGCTGTGCGGCGTGCCCCAGAGCCTCGTGCTGGCGTTGCGCGACTCGGGCGTGAAGCACTTGACCTGCATCAGCAACAACGCCGGCGTCGACGGAGCCGGGTTGGGCCTGCTGCTGGCGACCCGGCAGATCGACAAGATGATCGCCAGCTACGTCGGCGAGAACAAGCTCTTCGAACGGCAGTTCCTCGACGGCATCCTCGACGTCGAGCTGAACCCGCAGGGCACCATGGCCGAGCGCATGCGGGCTGGCGGCGCCGGCATCGCCGCCTTCTTCACCCCCACCGGCTATGGCACCCCCCTCACCGAGGGCAAGGAGACCCGCCAGTTCGACGGCCGCTGGTACGTGCTCGAGACGGCGCTGCACGCCGACGTCTCCCTCGTGAAGGCGTGGAAGGCCGACGAGGAGGGCAACCTCATCTACCGGATGACCGCCCGCAACTTCAACCCGCCGATGGCCGAGGCAGGGCGCGTCACGGTGGCCGAGGTCGAGGAGATCGTCCCGGCCGGCGCCATCGACCCCCACCTGGTCCACACCCCCGGCATCTACGTCGACCGCGTCGTCGTCGGCGAGCACCAGGAGAAGGTCATCGAGCGCAGGAAGACGCGCCCGAGCGGGTGAGGTCACGCCGCACCGTGCGACTGGTAGGCCACGAGCCGGTTGGCTTGGTAGCCTGCTGGGCCTGCCCGGTGACTGGAGCGGGCCGGCATTCCTGCGGTTCTTCGAGGACATCGCGCAGCCGAGCCCGTCCCCCGATGCCGTCGAACGGATGGCGCGGCTGTTCCGGGCGGCGGAGCGGCAGTTCGGAAGCGTGGCGGCCCCCGACGCCCGGCGGATTGCCGGGCTGTCGCCCCTGCGCGCCAACCGAGTGCTCCGCGCTCTGCGCGACGCCGCCGGTATTCCCCGCCGGCAGCTCGAAACGCCGGTCCGCCGCGCGGCGCTGGCCATCATGCGGTCGCACACGCCGGTCCGCCGCCTAGTCTCGCGCCACACGCGCGAGCTGTTGCGCCGCTATCACGAGAAGGGGCTGCTGGCGACGCCGATAGCCGAACGCAGCGTCGAGGATCGCTTCGTCGAGATGACCGCCGGCGAGCGGGGGCTGTACGACGCGGTGGAGGACTACATCGCCACCACCTACAACCAGGCGGCGGCCGACGAGCGCACCGCGGTGGGGTTCGTCATGACCATCTACCGCCGCCGGCTGGCCAGCAGCTTCCAGGCCCTGCGCACGACGCTCGAACGGCACCTCGATGCGGTAGCCGCGGCTGGCGACAGCCCTGTCGGCACCGGGGCGTCCGATTCGCCGGCCCCGCTCTTCGCCAGCCTGGACGAGGACGTGTCCGACGACGAGACGTCAGACGAGGCGCCGGATGTCGACGAGGTGGTGGTGCTCGAGCAGCAGGCGCTCGCCTTCGAGGAGGCCGCCGACATCCGGGGACTGCTCGACGGCATCGGCCGTTTGCCTCCGGACGGCAAGGTGCAGGAATTGAAGCGCGTGATACACGAGCTGCGCCGCGACGGCTTCGCCCAGGCGATGGTGTTCACGCAGTACACCGACACGATGGACTTCCTGCGTGAGGAGCTGGGCGCCTGGGACGCTGCGCCGACAGAGGCCAAGCCGGGCGCTCCCGAGTCGCGCGCGGACGGGTCGCAGCATCGGGACTCCGGGAGAGCCGACGGGTCACTGCCGGAGTCGCCCGAGAACGGGTCGCAGTCCACGGACCGGCATGCGGGCGCCTTGCGCCTGATGTGCTTCTCGGGCCGCGGGGGCGAGGTCCGATCCGCCGGCGGCGCTTGGAGCACAATCGGCCGCGACGAGGTCAAGCGCCGCTTCCGGGAGGGCGAGGCCGACCTGCTGTTGTGCACCGACGCTGCCGCGGAGGGCCTGAACTTCCAGTTCTGCGGCGCCCTGATCAACTACGACATGCCGTGGAACCCCATGCGGGTCGAGCAGCGGATCGGCCGAATCGACCGCCTCGGGCAGGCGCATCCGGCGATCCGCATCGTCAACCTGCACTACTACGCGGGAACCGTCGAGACCGACGTCTTTCGTCTGATCTTCGACACCTGCCGTCCGCGCGCTTTGCTCGGCCTGGAGGAGCAGGACAGGGCTACCTCCGTCCGGTTGGTGGCGGTGGTGCGTCGTCGTCGTCGTCGAGCGCCAGGAGAAGGTCATCGAGCGCAGGAGCGGGCGGGTGAGGGGCTTCGGTCGGACGGTGCAGCCGGCGGCTGCGGATGCTGCTACCGGAACCCCGGCCGCGCGGCGGGGAGTCGCGGGCATGATGCGCGGAGTAACACGCTACTGGCGACCGAAGTCGTCCCGTTTCCGCTGTCGCTCGTCCGCCTCCTTGCGACGTCCGTACACGAAGACGCTGACCAAGGACACGAGAGCTGTGACGAGTGTCACCAGACCAGAGATATCCCTGCCCGTGTACAACAGCATGCCGCCGATGCCGATGACGAGGAGAATCACGATGAAGCCGAGAACCTGACCCCTTCGCTGGGCCGCGATCTTCTCGGAAACGACCCTCGATTCAAGCGAGCGTCGGTGGGTCGCCTGTGCTTCGGCCATCGACACGATCCGATCCGCACAGCCGGGGAGGATCGACTCGTATCGTTCAAGCGCTTCAGGGGGAGGAACCGGCCCTTGGAAGTACTCGACGGATGCGTGCTCAACCGCGAGCGGGCTGGCTGGTCGGTTCGCCGGTTCTGCCGGCACCACGGTTTGGGCCGGTTGTCGGTTCGGCTTGCCGGATCGCTTCTGCCTGCTCACGCTCGATCACCATCATCGCGCCCGCGAGATCCTCTCCGGTGACGCGCCAATCGCTGTACATGGCCCGCGCGTCAGCCAAAGCCGCGCTGGGGCTGTCGTTGTAGTCGTCGAACTGGCCGAACAGGTCAAGCAGGCGGGCGACCCCGCTCGAGAATGAAGGCGCGGCAAAGAGGTAATCTGTCCGCATCTGAGTCACTTTATTCCAGATGGATGTCTCGCTGCAAGCCGCGGTAGGTGGCGGACGGCGTTGCCGTGGATGGGTCTCGGAATCGGTCGGCCCTTGAATCCCGCAGACGCGAGTTCAGTCTGCATGAACGCATGCCGCGCGTGTCATCGTACGTGGAGCTCCGCAGCCCCGTCAACCCGCCGTCGCTTCGGCGTGTCGTCAGGGTTGTGATCGGGCGGAGGTCTCCGACGTGCTGTCAGGAGATGGTTCTCAGGCGCAGAGGCCGGGATCGGCGGTAGCAGTGGGCCGTGCATTCGGTCGACAGTGATTCCTTTGGCCGTGTGTTTGTGGGGGCGGCAGAATATTGATGCTTGTCGCGTATCACGATACAATTCAGAAATGGTGGGATCACGGAACCGCTCCACAGACATTGGCCGCTTCATCCGGCAGCAGGTCATCCCGCCGGGGATGACGGTCACCGAAGCGGCCCGGAAGCTGGGCGTCGGCAGGCCGGCGCTGTCGAACCTGCTGAACGGGAGGGCGGCGCTGTCGCCGAACATGGCCCTGCGGCTGGAGGAGACGTTCGGGGCGGACCGGGCGCGGCTGCTGGAGCTGCAGGCCGCCAGGGATCGCGATCGCAGAAGCGTCGAGGAACGCGCGGTGGCTGTCGGCACCTACGCGCCGAGCTTCCTCACTATCGAGGCGCGGCAGATCGATCAATGGGCGGCGGGAAACATCCGGGCGCGCGATCGTCTGCCGGTCCTGCTGCGGCGGCTGATCCACGCGGGGCGGCGCGAGCCGCGACGGGTGGACTTCCCCGGCTACGACAACGCCCAACGTTACGGCTGGGACGGCTGGGTCGAGGCGGATTCGGCCACATCGTGGGTGCCGGAAGGCCGTTCGGGCTGGGAGCTCAGCGTCGACTCGCGCCCGCGCGACAAGGCCGAATGGGACTACCAAGCCCGCCTGAAGATGCTCTCCCAGGCCGAGCGGGCCGACTGCACCTTCGTGTTCGTCACGCCGCGCAACTGGGCCGGGAAGGTCGAATGGGAGCGCGGCAAGGCGGCGGCCGAAGACTGGAAGGCGGTGCGGGCGCTCGATGCGAGCGATCTGGAGCAGTGGTTGGAAGAGACGACCGCGCCGCGGATCTGGCTCGCCCACGAGCTGGACATCCCCACCAAGGGCTTCGAGACGCTCGACCACTTCTGGGAGCGATGGGCAGCGGCCAGCGACCCGCCCATGTCGGCGCAGATCTTCGCACCGGCCGTGGCCGCCCACCGGGACGACTTCCGGAAATGGATCGAGACGATGCCCGACCGCCCCCTGACCGTCGCCGCCGACTCCCGGGAGGAGGCCGTCGCGTTCGTCGCGTGCCTGTTGCGTAGCGACGATGCCCTGGCCCACCACCGCGCCCGAGCCGTCGTCTTCGGGTCGGCGCCCGCGTCGGCGCCCGCGCTGAGGACCCTGGCGCCGTCGTCCTCGCCGTTCATCCCGATCGTCTACAGCGCCGACGCCGAACGCGAAGTCGCCACCCTGTACCGGCGCCGTCACTGTATCGTCGTGCGGCCCCGCAACGCCGTCGACCGCGAACCGGAAGTCACGGTCGACCTGCTGGGCCACGAGGCGTTCGAGCAGGCGCTCGCCGACATGGGGGTCGAACGGGAGCGCGTCGCCCCCCTGGCGCGGGAATCGGGCCGGTCGCCGACCGTCTTGCGGCGGCGGCTGTCGCCAATCGGGGCCATCAGCACGCCTTCATGGGCGGGAGACCGGGCGGTTGCGCGGCGGCTCATACCGATGACGCTGGTCGGCGCATGGCACAAGGAATCGCCAGCCGACCGGGAGATCCTGGCCGTGCTCGCGGATCGCCCGTACGAAGAAGTCGAGAAGGACGTGGCCGACCTTGTCCAGCGGGACGACTGTCCCGTGTGGCGCGTCGATCAGTACCGCGGCGTCGTCTCCAGGATCGACGCCCTGTTCGCGATCCGTCCGTGGATGACCGAACGGGACATCACCGATTTCGTGGATTTCGCCGAGTACGTCCTGTCGGAGTCCGATCCGGCGCTGGAGCTCCCGGATGATCAACGGTGGGCCGCGGGTCTCTATGGCAAGGTGCGTGAACACTCGAGCGCGTTGCGGAACGGTGTCTGCGAGACCTTGGTCCTGCTCGCCGTTCACGGGACCGTGTTGCTGCGCAACGGGCTGGGCATCGACCCCGCCGCTCTCGTCGCCGCTCTCGTCAAGCGCCTCCTGTCTCCCCTCACGAGCGACAATCTGCGATCCCAGGACCGTGATCTTCCCGGATACGCGGAGGCCGCTCCTGACCAGTTTCTCGCGTTGATCGAGGCGGATCTCGGAAAGCCCAAACCGGCCTTGGAAGAGCTTCTGACACCGGTCGGTTACGGCCCATTCGAGCACCCTTGGCGAACCGGGCTGCTCTGGGCGCTGGAGCGCCTCGCCTGGAATCCACAGACCTTTCCGCGCGTCGTCGTCATTCTCGCAAGGCTCTCGCAAACGGCGATCGACGACAACTGGGTCAACAAGCCCATCAACAGTCTCTCCGCCCTCTTCAGGTCATGGCTGCCCCAGACCGCCGCTCCGCTCGACGACAGAATCCACGCCCTCGAGACGCTGTGCGGGCGCTTTCGCGACATCGGTTGGCGAGTCTGCATTCAGCAGTTCGAGAGCCGGTCGCAGCTCGGCCACTTCAGCGCCCGACCGCACTGGCGGGATGACGCGACGGGGTTTGGTCACGGGGTGACAGCAGAAGAGCGTGACAAGTTCGCCCGCAGGGCGCTCGACCTCGCGATTTCTTGGCCGTCGCACAATCGAGCAACACTCGGCGATCTACTGGAGCGTCTCGATGGGATGTCGGAGCAGGACCGGTCGTCGGTCTGGAACATCATCGACGTTTGGGCAAGGACCGAGACGGATGAGAAGGCCAGGGCCGAGTTCCGCGAGAGCATTCGTCGCACGCTTCTCATACGGCGGGGACCTCTCGTTGGTCGCGAGGACAGTCACAGAGACAGCGCGCGCGAGACCTTCGAGAAGCTCGCTTCCCACGACCCGATCCGGCGTAATGCGTGGCTCTTCAGCAGCGTATGGGTGGATTACTCCGCCGACGAACTCGACGACGAACATCTCGATTTGGAGAAACGCGACGAGCGAATCCATGAGCTTCGCACCAAGGCGATGACGGAGATCTGGTCCGCGCAGGGACTGTACGGCGCGCTCGCGCTCTTGCCGGATTGTGACGCGTACACCGTTGGGCGCTACGCCATGTGCGCCGTGGTCGATCAGGGCGCGGCGGTCGACGTGCTTCGGATCTGCCTCTCGTCCGACACCGAGCCTCATGAACAGATTGAGAACTTCATCCGTGGGTTGCTCTGGTCGCTTGAGGAACGCCTGCTTTCGGCGGCGGTCGCGAGGGTGGCAGAGACGGCCACCGTCGATCAGAAGATCCGCCTCTTCAAGTGTGCCCCGTTCGAGGACTCGACGTGGCGTCTCCTGGACGAAGAGGATCGATACGTGCGAGACGCGTACTGGCGTGCCGTCTTTCCAACGATGGCGCGATTCACGGAGTCGGAGACAACCGAGATCATCAATCGCCTCCTGGAAGCACAGCGTCCACGGGCAGCCTTCTTCGCGATTCGATTCGATTGGCACAGAGTCGAAACGTCGCGCCTGAAGCGCTTGCTGTGGGCCATCATCCAGGTCGACGCCGAGCCGGCGGGACAGTTCAAGATAGAACCCTGGCACCTGTCCAAGGCGCTCGATTCACTCGACGGACGTACGGGTGTCACGACGGATGAGATGGCGCAATTGGAGTTTGCGTTCATCGAAGCGATCGACGACAGCGAACATGGAATTCCCAATCTGGAGCGGAAGCTCGTGGAATCGCCGCTTCTCTTCGTCCGCGTTCTCGCCCTGCTCTTCGAGCGCGAAGATAGCGATCAGGACCCCCGCGAGTGGCGCGTTGACGACCCTGACCGGCGCTCCGCGGGGGGAGACGCCGCCTTTCGATTGCTTCGAAAGATCACACGCATACCCGGCGCCGGCGACGGCGGAAGCGTCGACATCCACGCGCTGAGTCGATGGGTCGCCGACGCGCGGCGCTTGTGCAGGGAGTACGGTCGGGCCGAGATCGGCGACGAACAGATCGGTGAACTCCTGTCCATGGCGCCTTCCGGGGAAGACGGTTCGTGGCCCTGTGGGCCCGTGTGCGAGGTCCTGGAGAAGGTGGCTTCTCCCGACGTCGGCAGGGGATTCCGGGTCGGCGTGTACAACGCTCGCGGTGTAGTCTCGCGCAGCCTGGACGAGGGCGGCGCACAGGAGCGAGAGCTGTCGGGGCAGTATCGAGCCTGGGCCGAGCGATTGGTCTTCGACTACCCCTACGTTGCGAACATCCTCGAGCGCATCGCCAAGGGTTACGACCGGGAGGCGGAGCGGGAGGACTCTGGCGTGCTCACAAGGAAGCGTCTGCAGCACTGACCGCGCCACATTATGGGACGCCTTGCGGGTTTCGGGTATCGGGATGTTGCGCGTCGGCTGAGACGTGCGGGCTATCGGTTCGATCGGCCGTGACCGGGGAGCCACGAGGTGTGGCGTCACGGGCGTACCGGCCGCAAGGTGACGCTGCCGCGCCATGACGGCGACATGGCGGAGGGCACTCTCCAATCCCTCGTGAGGCGCGCATGGACGTTGGCGACTTCCTGGCCGCCCGATAGCGTTGTTCGGGGGGTTCGGTATCGGTGTCGTGGTGCGTGGCGGCACTACGGCACGCTCACAGGCACGAACAAGTCGATCCCGATTTCAGGCTCGTGGAGATGGGTCAATGCGGGCGGCAACGGGTCGCCGTGCTCGATGCACGACTCCGCGATCTTCCGGGCGAGCCCCTGGGCGATCTCGGTGGCCTCGGCGACGCTGCGCCCCTCGGCCACAAGCCCTGGAACATCGGCGCTCGTGGCCAGGAATCGGCCGCCGGCCAGCTTCTCGATGTGGAGCCGGATCGCTGCTTCGCTCATCGGTCGTTCGCGGTCGCGCCGGCCGCCGATAGCGGCGGGGGCGCTTCCTCGGATTCTACCGCGAATGCGTCCTTCATGGACGCCGGCCCGTGTCGGGCAAGCCGCTCGTCACGTAGCCGGAGTCCACGGCGCGAACATGTGCGGTCCGACCGGCGACACCCGCACCGGCAGAATCGGCAGGACGTGGCGGAGGTGAAGTGGACGCGTCTCCGAGGGAACGACGTTGAAGCGGCGACCGGACTCATGAAGGAGTGATCCCTCATCCGTCCGCTACAGGCGGGCGCCCGGATGGCTCAGGGCCACAGGTCGCCGAGGCTGAAGGTGATCGCCTCGAAGGGGCGGACCTGTACGGGGTCATCGTCCTTCGCCGTCGCGAACAGCACCCACTCCCCGTTGCGGAGCTCGAACGCCTCCAGGGTGCGGTCCGCCGGGTCGACGAGCCACAGGTGTGCCACCGTCTCCCGTGCGTAGACCGGGCGCTTGCCGTGCAGGTCGAGCTTGCGAGTCGAGGGCGAGAGCACCTCGCACACCCAGTCGGGCGCCAGGGTGCAGTACGCCGCATCGGGATAGTCGGGCATCCGTTCCCGGCGCCAGCCGGCGAGGTCGGGTACGAGGATGTCCTCGCCTAGGTGCAACTCCGGTTCGTCGATGATCCACCAGCCGCCGGGACCATCGGCGTAGTGGTCGAAGGGACCGCCGATCTTGACGCCCAGGGACGAGCTGGCCCGCGCGTGGCGCATGGCGGGCCGCGGGTTGGTGTGGAGCATGCCGTCGACGATCTCGGCCACGCGATGGGGCGGCGCGTCGAGCACGTCCTGGTAGGTCGCCCGCGGGTGCGGGCCGGACTCGCGCGGCCGCGCCGCGGCGTCTGCTGTGCTCATCGTGTTGCTGCCCGGCGCTCATTGTACGCGACCACCCGGGCGCTCGAGGGGTTCGGCCGTCCGTCCGCCGGCCCCGGCAAGAGGCTGCTCAAAAGGGTAGGGGTCGCATCCAGGAAGCGCTCGGGTCTTGACGGCGGCGCAACGTCCTGATGGGGACAGGTGCGCGCCCTCTTGAGACAGTGGTCGCGAGACGGCTCAGGGCCACAGATCGCCGAGGCTGAAGGTGACCGCCTCGAAGGGGCGGATTCGGACCGGGGCGTCGTCCTTCGCGGTCGCGATCGGCGCCCACTCCCAGTTGCGCAGCTCGAACGCCTCCAGGGTCCGAGCCGCCGGGTCGATGAGCCACAGGTGTCCCACTCCCTCCCGAGCGTAGATCGGGCGCTTGCCGTGCAGGTCGAGCTTGCGGGTCGAGGCCGAGAGCACTTCGCACACCCAGTCCGGCGCCAGCGCGCTGTACGCCGCGTCGGGATAGTTCGGCATCCGCTCCCGGCGCCAGCCCGCCAGGTCGGGCACGAGGATGTCCTCGCCCAGGTGCAGCTCGGGCTCGAAGATGATCCACCAGCCCCCGGGGCCGCCGCGGCCGAACTGGAAGGGACCCGAGAGATCGTGCCCGAGCGACGACTTCGCCAGCGCATGCAGCGTCGGCGGCCGCGGGTTGGTGTGGAGCACCCCGTCGACGATCTCGGCGAAGCGGTGGGGCGGCGCGTCGAGCACGTCCTGGTAGGTCGCCCGCGGCCGGGGACCGGAATCGCGCCGCCGTGCTGCCGTGCTCATCGCGCCGCGTCACCCCCGCGGATCATTGTACCGGCGGGCAGCGTGACGGTGAACGGCGCACAACCACGCCCCGGCGGACGTGGAGCGCCTCGACCGTCTCTCGATGGTCACACGGCGCCGGTGTCGCGCGGCATGACGCGGTAGTGCAGGGGCGGGGCGCTCTGCACCGCCTCCTCCAGGGCGGCGGCCACCAGGTGGTGGTGGGGCGAGAGCTCGCAGATGGGGTCGGTGGCGGTGACGTCGCCGGTCATCAGGAACGCCTGGCAGCGGCAGCCGCCGAAGTCGATCTCGCGGCGGTCGCAGCTGCGGCACGGCTCGGGCATCCAGTCGGTGCCGCGGAACCGCTGGAAGATCGGCGCCCGCTCCCAGATGTCCTCCAGCGAGTGGTCCCGCACGTTGGGGAACTCCAGCCCCGGAATCTCGCGGGCGGTCTGGCACGGCAGGACGAACCCGTCGGGGGCCACGCTCATGGACACCATGCCCCAGCCCTGGAGGCAGGCCTTCGGAAAGCGCTCGAAGTAGTAGTCGGGCAGCACGTGCTGGATGTCGACCCCGCCCGTCCCCTCCGCGCGCACCCGCTCGACCTCGGCGTGGGCGCGGTCGAGCTGCTCGCGGGTCGGCATCAGCGCCGCCCGGTTCTTGAACGCCCAGCCCGTGTACTGCGTGTGCGCGAGCTCCAGCCGGTCGACCTTCCAGGCCTGCGCGAGGGCGATGACCTCGGCGATGCGGTCGAGGTTCTGGCGGTGCAGCACGACGTTCAAGGTCACGGGGAAGCCGAGCCGCTTGGCCCCGAGCACCGCCTCGCGCTTGCGGTCGAACGACGGCACCCCGGCCAGCCGGTCGTTCGATTCGGGCAGCGTGTCGAGCAGGCTCACCTGGAAGTGGTCGAGCCCGGCCTCGCGCAGCTGCTCCAGCCGGTTCCCGTCGACCACCGTGGCCCCGGTGCTCATGTTCGAGTAGAGCCCCGCCGCGCTGGCCGCGCGGACGAGGTCGAGGATGTCGCGGCGCACCAGCGGCTCGCCGCCCGACAGGTGAAGCTGCACGACCCCGAGCTCGGCCGCCTCGCCGAACACCCGGACCCAGGTCTCGGTGTCGAGCTCGTCGCGGTACTTGTTCAGCTCAAGGGGGTTGCTGCAGTACGGGCACTGCAGCGGGCACCGGTAGGTGACCTCCGCGAGCAGGGCGAGCGGCCGGGGCAGGGGGTTGTCAGTCACGCTGGGCTCCCTCGCGCACCAGCCCCCGCTTCGCCAGGTGGCCGAGGAACTCGTGCACGTCGCCGGCGGGTTCCGCGCCGGGGTACTGTTCCTCCAGGGCGGCGATCAGCTCGTCGGTGGTCCGCCCGTCACAGAGATGCACGATTGCCTTCCCCGGCTCGTTCAGGACGATCATGCCCTCGGGGAACACGAGTTGGTGCTGGTTGCGCACCTTGTCCCAGCGGTACCGGGTGCCGGGGGCGAGGACGGGGGTGGCGATCGGCTGCGGCATGGCTCCGTGGCGCACGCCGCACTGGCGGCGAACGACGCAGTGATGATACAACGAACGCGGTTCGGAGCTTGCGGGCGGCGTCCGGGGCGCCGCGCCGGCGGGGACGCGCGGGGGGGCTGCGCCGCAGGAACGGGGCAGACTCCCGCAGGGTCGGCGGGGCGGCAAGCGGAACTGCCGCTGACGAGCTCCGCGCCACCGCCCGGTCTTCCGCCGGGGACCGCAACCCTTCGCCGGCGGTGGCCAAGGTCCCGCATCGCCCGTCGCATGCAGCGCGGACTCGTGCCGCGGACTGCCAACCAGATACCGGAGTAATCGATGCAGGTACACGTGCTGGGCTCGGCCGCCGGGGGGGGATTCCCCCAATGGAACTGCAACTGCCGCAACTGCCGGCGGCTCCGCGAGGGAACCCTGCGGGGACACGCCCGCACCCAGTCGTCCATCACCGTGAGCAGCAACGGCGTCGACTGGGTGCTCTTCAACGCGTCGCCGGACATCCGGCAGCAGCTCGATTCGTTCCCGCCGCTGCAGCCGGGGCGCGCCGTCCGCGACACCGGGATCTGCGCGATTCTGGTGGTCGACTCGCAGATCGATCATACGACCGGCCTCGTGGTGCTGCGCGAGCACACGGAACCGTGGGACATCTACTGCACGCGGGCGGTGTACGACGACCTCACCACCGGCTACCCGCTGTTCAACGTCCTGTCCCACTTCCGGGGCGTGAACTGGCACGAGGTGGGCCTCGACGAGGCGCCCTTCTCGATTCCGAAGGCGGACGGGCTGCTCTTCACCGCGGTCCCCCTGAAGAGCGAGGCGCCGCCCTACTCGCCCCACCGGCACAACACGATTCCCGGGAACAACATCGGGGTCCGAGTGGCCGATGCCGCCACCGGCCGGAACCTTTTCTACGCCCCGGGCCTGGGCGAGATCGAGCCGCACGTTCGGCGCTACATGGAGGAGGCCGACTGCCTGCTCGTGGACGGAACGGTGTGGACCGACAACGAGCTCGCGCGCGAAGGGATCAGCGACAAGCGGGCGCAGGACATGGGGCATCTGAACCAGTCCGGGGCCGGCGGCATGGTCGAGACCCTGCTGTCCCTGGACTGCTCGCGGAAGATCGTGATCCACATCAACAACACGAACCCGATCCTGGACGAGACGTCGGACGAGCATGCGGCGTTGATCGAGGCCGGCATCGAGATCGCGTACGATGGCCTGGACATCACGCTGTAACCCCGGGAGGTGACCGATGACGGCAGGCAACCGCGTGCAGGGGCTGGCGGCGGCCCTGGTCGTGCTGGCAGTCGGCGCGGCGGGCGCCGGCCGGGTCGAGGCGCAGGGTCGGACGATGCGCGGGGCGGCGCCGCCGGACATCACCGCGGGCGGCCAGACCAACTGGACGAGCCACAACCTCGATCTCGCCAACCGCCGCTACTCGCCTCTCGACGCGATCGACACCGCGAACGTCGGACGGCTGACCGAGCAGTGGTCCGTCGCGGTGCCGGCCGGGGTCAACGTCGGCCAGGTGACGCCGCTGGTCGTCGACGGCCTGCTCTACGTCCACGCCGGCGCCAGCGTGATCGCCGTCAACGCGGTGACCGGCGAGTCGGTGTGGACGCTCGAGCTCGACGCGGCCCGGCAGAACACCTCGCGCGGGCCAACGTATGCCGAGGGGAAGATCTACGCCTACAACGGGCCGAACCTGGTGGCGGCGGACGCCCGCACCGGCGAGCTGGTCGCGTCTTACGGCGACGGCGGGGTGCTTCCGGTCGTCGGGCTGGCCCTGCAGGCGAAGTATCCGGACGTCTATCCGCCGGGGTTCGACCCCCACAACATCGGCTACCGCATCACGAGCGCCCCCGCCTACCACGACGGGACGCTCTACCTCGGCACCTCGAACTCCGAGAACCACATCCCCGGCGGTCTGGTGATCGCCACCGACGCCGAGACCGGAGCCATCGACTGGGTGTTCAACACGATTCCGCAACGCCCCCAGGACGACGGGTGGGAGATCGCGCGCGACACGTGGGGCGACGGCCAGCGCGCCGGCGGCGGGGTCTGGACCCAGCCCGCCATCGACCTCGAGCTCGGCCTCGTCTACTTCAACACCGGCAACCCGTCGCCCGACTACGACGGCTCGGCCCGGCCCGGGGCCAACCTGTTCACCAACGCCACCATCGCGCTCGATCTGGAAACGGGCGCGCTCCGGTGGTACTACCAGGCCATCCACCACGACCTCTGGGACTGGGACAACATCACCGGGCCGGTGCTCTTCGACGTCACCCGCAACGGCGAGACGATCCGGGGGGTCGGGGCGGCCGGCAAGAACTGTCTGCTCTATCTGTGGGACCGCGAGACCGGCGAGCCGATCAATCCGATGGTGGAGACGCGGGTTCCCACCGAGACCGACGTGCCGGGCGAGGTGGTCTATCCGACCCAGCCGATTCCGCACAATGCGCGCGGCGTCCCCATGACCCCGTTCTGTGCGACGTTCGTGCACCTCGACGACCCCGCGCTGCAGGCGCAGACGCGGCAGATGTACACGCCCTACTCGATCGACGAGCACCTCATCGTCGCTCACGGCGGCTCGAGCTTCGGCTCGCCGGCGTTCAGCCCGCGGACCGGCCTGCTCTACGTCACCGGCAAGAACGCCGCCGTCTCGATGATCGTCAAGCCGCTCGGCGACAGCCTCGAGCCGGGGCCGCACGGGCTCGGCCACAACGGGAACTTCGAGGAGCTGAGTCGGATTCCCGCCTATACGCCGACCACGACGCTGACCGCCTACGAGCCGGCGAGCGGCGAGGAGGTGTGGCAGCAGGTGCTGCCCGCCCTCACCCCCATCGGCGCGAGCGGCAACCTCGCCACGGCCGGCGACCTCGTGTTCCAGGGGGCGGACGACGGCCGGTTCTACGCGTTCCACGCCGGCACCGGCGAGCAGTTGTTCCGGTACGACGCGCCCCGTCCCATCCGGTCGAGCCCGATGACCTACGAGGTGAACGGCAGGCAGTACGTCGCGGTGATCGCGACCGACACGATCATCACCTTGGGGTTGCCGTAGGAGACTGCGGCGCAAGCCCTGGCCGCTTCTTTGGCTTGACGGTCGCGGGGCGGGGGAGATCCCGCCCCGCCGTTCACCGTGTCGATCGTGCGGACGCCGGAGGGCGATTCCGCGGGCGTCACAACGCTCAGGCGAGGGGCCGGGGGAGATCCCGCCGCCGTTCACGTGCCGATCGTTGCGGACGCCGGAGGGCGATTCCGCGGGCGTCACGACGCGCCCAGGTAGCGGAACGTCGCCGAGGGACCGTCAGCGGCGACAGGGAATGAAAAAATGCGCGTGCACAGCAGAACTGCGCACGCGCAAACAGAGCAGGGGACACGAAATCGCTGGTCGAAACCAGGAGACGCCGCATACCCCCCCGAGACGCGAACTGGAGCGCCGAAAGACGCTCCGATCCGGTCTAGCGAGCGGTTACGTAGAGAGTCACTTCCATGTTGAGGGCGATCTCTCTGATCTCGGGCTTGGTCCAGTTCATCTCTGCTCCTTCTGTCAAGAATTGGTCAACCGAAGATCCAGACTATACACAGCCGGATCGGACCGCGCAAGCAAAAAATGCAAGGCGCGGAATCGCGGCCCCGGAGACAGCTTCCGCCGGATCGTGCTAGCCTGACGCCACCAGTGGAGTCCGGGAGACGGAGCAGATGAACGACGTCGAGAAACCGTGGACGCGCGAGGAGTTCGAGCGGAGGTTGCGCGCCAAGGAGAAGTACTATCACGTGAACCACGAGTTTCACGTCCGGATGCACGCTGGCCAGCTCGACAAGCCGGCCATCCAGGGGTGGGTGGCGAACCGCTTCTACTACCAGGTCTCGATTCCCGTCAAGGACGCCGCGCTCATGTCCAACTGCCCGGATCGGGAGGTCCGGCGCGAGTGGGTCAAGCGCATCGTCGACCACGACGGCGAGGGCGGGGCGGAGGGCGGCATCGAGGCGTGGCTGCAGCTGGGCGAGGCGGTCGGTCTCGACCGCGGCGACCTGTGGTCCCATGCCCATCTGCTGCCGGGCGTGAAGTTCGCCATCGACGCCTACGTGAACTTCGCGCGGCAGCAGCCGTGGCAGGTCGCGGCGGGGTCGTCGCTGACCGAGCTCTTCGCCCCGCAGATCCACCAGCGGCGGCTCGAGCACTGGCCGCAGCACTACCCGTGGATCTCCGAACAGGGCTACAACTACTTCCGCAAGCGGCTCTCCGAGGCTCGCCGCGACGTCGTGCACGGGCTGAACATCACCCTCGACTACTGCCGGACGCGGCAGCAGCAGGAAGCGATGCTGGACGTGCTGCAGTTCAAGCTCGACGTGCTCTGGACGATGCTGGACTGCATGTGGATGGCCTACGTCGAGCACCGGCCCCCCTACCACAACGTCGAGTGACGCGATTGGGTGAGGTCGTTCAGGAGCCCGGGGTCAGTCGCCCGGGCGTGGCAAGGCGAGACGGGGGCGCCCAGGGGCGCAGGCAACCGCGGGAGCCGCAGTCCGCGGGGACGCCTGCTGCGCGGGACGCACTGCCGGTCGAATGCGGCGAACTCGCCACGGGCTCCTCGACCCCCGGCTCGACCACTGCCGCCATGGATGAGCGTGCCGACGGCGTCCTGCCGCTCTCGCTGATCGTCCTCTGCAGGAACGAGGAAGCCACCATCGGCCGCTGCCTCGACAGCGTCCCCTTCGCGGCCGAGAAGATCGTCGTCGATTCGGGCAGCACCGACCGCACCGCGGCGGTGGCGGCGGCGCACGGCGCCATCGTGATCGCCCGCGAGTGGCTGGGCTTCGGGCCGATGCGGCAGCGCGCCGAGGAGGACGCCACGCACGAGTGGATCCTGATGCTCGACGCCGACGAGTGGATGAGCGGCGAGCTGCAGCGGCAGTGCCGGGACGAGCTGCCGGGGCTGATGGAGCGGACCGACGCGGTACAGCTGTCGCGGCGCACCCGTTACTGCGGCCGGATGATGAACCACTACCGCCCGTTCGCGCGTGACTTCATCTGGCGCGGCTACCGGAAGGGCCTCGCGGCATGGACGTCCGACCAGGTCCACGAGCGCCTGCGGCCGGCCCCCGGCTGCCGCACCCACCGCCTGAGCGCTCCCCTCATCCACGACAGCTATGCCAGCGTCACCCATCATCAGGAGAAGGCCTGCCGCTACATCGACCTGTGGGCGCGGCAGGGGTTCGAGCGGGGCAGGAAGCCGAAGCTGCTGCTGACGTGCCTCTCTCTGCCCGCGTACCTGTTCCGCGACCTGGTGCTCCGCCGGGGCATCCTCGACGGCTGGCCGGGCATCATCGCGGCCTGGATCACCGTCCACAGCTCGGTGATGAAGCGCCTGCGGCTGTACGAGCTCTATCGGGACGCCAGCCGTTCATGACCACGGTCTCCGTCGTCGTCGCCACCTACAACTGGCCGGCCGCGCTCGACGCCTGCCTCCACGCCCTGCGCCGGCAGACCGAGGCGCTCCACGAGATCATCGTGGCCGACGACGGCAGCGGGCCCGACACCCGCGCCGTTGTCGAGCGGCACCAGGCCGCCGGCCCCTGTCCGATGCACCACGTCTGGCATCCCGACGAGGGGTTTCGGCTGGCCGCCATCCGCAACAAGGCGATGGCCCGCGCCGGCGGCGACTACATCGTGAGCCTCGACGGCGACATGGTGTGCCACCCGCGGTGCATCGAGGACCACGGCCGGCTGCGCGATCCGGCCTGCTACTGCCAGGGGTCGCGCATTCCGCTGGGGCCGGAGGCGAGCGCGGTCATGACCGGGCGGCCCGGCTGGTGGCCCTCGGTCTTCAGCCGCGGCGTCCGGCGGCGGGCGAGGCTGGTACGCCTCCCTTTCGCGGCCGCGGCGCGGGTCCTCAATGCTCCGCACCGCGATCCGATGACCGTCCGCGGCTGCCATCAGGGGTTCTGGAGCCGGGACCTGCTGGCCGTCAACGGCCTCAACGAGGCGATCGAGGGCTGGGGGAGGGAGGACAACGAGCTGGCGGTGCGGCTCGGCAACCACGGGCGCCTGCGCCGCAACCTGCGCGGGGTCGCCCTCGCCTGCCATCTCCACCACGACGAACGGGACCGCGGCCGGCTCGAAGAGAACGAGCGCATCCTCCGGGAGACCATCGACACCTGCCGGGTCCGGTGCGAGCGCGGTGTCGGCCAGTGGATCGACGATCCCCGGGCATGGGACTACTGCGTGCAGCACCCCGGCCGGTGACGGTTGTCGGGTGTTGTCGGGGGCACGTCGTCCTTGCCAATCGGCGACCAGGCGGTCACGCCCGGCGCCCGCGGCTCCAGCGTCCGGATCGGAACCGCGGCCGCGTCAGCACGCGCTGAACGAGGGGTGCCGCGACCCGCGCCGGTGGCGTCGGTCGAACGGGCGTCGTCGGTCGAATCGGCCGACCGGGAGCCAGGGACCCATGGCGGCGCTTCCAGCGCCCGGACCGGAACATCCGCTGCACGAGCACGCACTGAACGAGGGGCGGCCGCGGCGGGGGACGCCGTCGGTCGAAGCGGGGCGTCAGCTTCGTTGCTGTTGCTTCCAGCGCCCGGACCGGAACAGTCGCTGCATCAGCACGAGCTGCACGAAGGGAGCCACGACCCACGCCAGCAACGGTCCCTCCGGCTCCCAGCCGAATCCGACCAGGGCAAGAAACGTCAGCGACAGGAGCAGCCCCCACTGGGTGACGAGGGTGTAGGTCAGGATGGGTTTGGTGTCCCCGGCGCCGGTCAGCGCGCCCTGGACGCAGATGCTCACCGAGCTGAAGAACTGCCCCACCGCGAACCACCGCAGCACCGTCGCGGCCAGGGGCACGACCTCGGCGTCCGCGATGAACAGGGCCGCGAGGGGTCTCGCGAACGCGAACGTCAGGGCCACCACCCCGGTCATGATCAGGGACAGGAGCTGCACGCTGCGGCGCCCCAGCGCCTCGGCCCGGTCGAGCTGGCCGGCCCCGATCGCCTGGCCCACGAGGGTGGTGGTCGCGATCTGGAACGCCAGGGCCGGCAACACGCTGACCAGCCGCACCTGCAGCCCCACGCCCGCCGCCGCGTGCATCGACGCCCCGAGGGCGCCGGCGCCGAGCAGCCCCAGGTAGACCACCCGGGCTCCGTTGCGGGCGACGCCGGCCAGGGCGGGGGGCATCCCGATTCTCAGCATCCGCCGAATCAACGGCCAGTCCAGCCCCAGCAGCGGCCGGAACCGGATGCGGCCGGCCCGGGCCAGCAGGGTCAGATAGAGGCCGCCGCCGATGGCCCGGGCCACGACCGTCCCCACCGCCGCCCCTGCGACCCCCATCGGCGCCCAGGGGCCGGCCCCGAAGATGAACATGTAGTTCAGGGGGATGTTCAGCACGGCGACGACCGTGGCCAGCTTGAGGGGCGTCTTCGCGTCGCCCGTCCCGCGGAAGATCGCGGCCGGGATGACCGTGCCCCACAGGAACACCGTCCCGAGGAAGTAGATGTGCAGGTAGGGGACGCCGTGGGCCAGGGCCGCGTCGTCCGCCTGCATCGCGACGAGAAGGGGACGGCTTGCGAGGTAGCCGATCAGCGTGATGGGCGGAGTCAACAGCAGCACGAGGCGCGTGCCCTGGTGGATCACGCCGTCGACCTGCCGGCGGTCGCCGGCCCCGGCGCCCTGGCTGACCAGCGCGATTACCCCGGTGGCGACGGCCAGCGCCGCCGCCTCCAACAGAAACGCGATCTGGCGCGTCAGGCCGATGGCCGCCGTCGCCTCGTGCCCGAGCCCCCGCACCATCAGCAGGTCGGCCACCCCGAGGCTCAGCTCCAGCACGTTGTACAGCAGCGTCGGCCAGGCGAGGGCCCAGATGCGGCGGAACAGGACGGACTCCCCGGCGGCATCCGGAGCAGGATCCGGGCGGTCAGGCGGCACGGCGGCCTCTCACGCGATTCTCTCTACTTCCGGCGCGACGCTCCGCGGGTTGCGGCGGCGCTATCGGGGCGTCGACTGCAAACGGCCGATCCTACTCCACCCGCCGTAGCGCCGCCGGAGCCCGCGGTTCGCCCGCGCCGAAAGGGTACCGTTCATCCGGGGACGCGGGACGGTGTCCGAAGCCCGCGGTCGCCCGCGCCGAAAGGGCACCGTTCGGACCGGGACGGCGTCCGAAAGCCGCGGTCCCCGCGCCGAAGAAGGGGCACCGCTCGGGCCGGGACGGTGTCCAAGGCCTGCGGTCGCCCGCGTCGATGAAGGGGCACCGTTCGGACGGGGACGGCGTCCGAAGCCCGCAGTCGCCCGCGCCGAAAAGGGGGCACCGTTCGGGCCGGGACGGTGTCCGAAACACGCAGTTCGGCACATAATCTCCGACGTTCTGCTCTGCTTCCCGCTGCCGGCGGAGACGCAAGTCTGGTTGCCCCATGACCGACGCCACGCCCGCGCCCCCGGACGCCCCCCCGTCTCCGCTGGCGCGCGCCGTCGCCGACCGCGCGGTGACGACCTGGTTCGACGCCGTCGTCGACACGCTGGCCGACCTCGTCGCCTTCCGCACCGTCGTCGAGAGTGGCGTGCCCAATGCCCGGAACCCCGAGTTCGTCCGGCTGAAGACCTATCTGGCCGATGCCGCGGCCCGCCTCGGGCTCGACTTCGAGGACCACGGGGCGGCGCTGGTGCTGGGGCTCGGACAGTCGCCGGACCGTCTCGGTCTGCTGACGCATGCGGACGTGCGCCCCGCCGACGAGGCGGCCTGGAAGACCGATCCGTTCACGCTCGACCGCGATGCGGAACCGGGGCGGTTGCTGGGCCGAGGCGTGGAGGACGACAAGGCGGCCATCGCCGCCGCGTTGTACAGCCTGAAGGCGCTGCGGGACGCGGGCCTGCCCCTGCGCCGCCGCGTCGAGCTCATCATCTCGCTCGCCGAGGAGTCGGACTGGACCCCGTTCCGCGACTTCCTCGCCGGCTGGACGCCGCCGCCGCTCAACATCGCTTTCGACGCCCTGTACCCGGTGGTCACCGGCGAGTGCGGCACCGGCGCGATCCGCGTCACCCTGCGGGACGCCCCCGCCATCCCCCCGCGGCCGGCGCGGATCGTGTCGTTCACCGGCGGCAGCTATCTCTCCCAGGTTCCGGCCTGCGCCGAGGCGGTGATCGCCGGCGCCGACGAGCCTCTGGCGGCCGCGCTCGAGCGGGACGCCGCCGAGGCCGCCGCCGGCCGTTTCGAGATCGATCGCCGCGGTGACACCCTGCGCATCCGGTCCCACGGCATCGCCGCCCACTCCTCCGCGCCATGGACGGGCCGCAACGCCATCATCCAGCTCGCCACCCTGCTCGGCCGCCACCCCTGGCCGCCGACCGCGGCGGGGACGATGGTGCGCCTGGCCAACGATCTCGTCGGCGCGGGACACCACGCCGAGCGCTTCGGCGATCTGGCGTACGCCCACGAGGTCATGGGCCGGCTGACGTTGACCTTCGCCACCCTCACGCCGGCGGACGGCGGCGGGCTCGCCGCCGCCCTCAACGTCCGCCGCCCCGTCGGGCGCACCCCGCAGGAGGTGGAGAGGACCGCCCGGGCCGCCCTCGACGCCTGGCAACGGCAGACCGGCCGGACGCTCGAATGCACGGTGGACATCGGCGACCCCTACTTCCTGGAGTCGGCGCCCCACGTCCCGGTGCTGCTCGACGTGTTCCGGCACTACACCGGCCGGCCCACGGCAGGACCGATCTCGGTGGGCGGCGGCACCCAGGCCCGGCTCCTCCCCAACGGCGTGAACTTCGGTCCCGCGATGCCCGACGAGCCCTACACCGGACACAGCGACCACGAGTTCATGACCGTCGACCGCCTGCGATTGAACCTCCGGATGTACACCGCCGCGCTCGTCGAGCTCGCGGGGCAGCAGCCCGCGCACCAGGACGGCGGGACGCCCGCAGGATCGGCTGGCCGGTAAGGACGCTGACGGACATGACATTGCCGTGTGCCAAGCGCGCAAAACGTAGAAAACGGGGCTGCGCCCGGGTGCAGTCGGCAACTTCATATCGATCGCTGTCCTGAGCGGAGCCGCAGGCGACGATTTCCGGGCCGTTCTTTCCAATCCTGAAATGAGCCTGAAGCGGCGGCACGTGAGCCGAGGTGACGGCGGCCGAATCAACGGACGGAAACAGGGGTCCTGGCGCGGGCTGCGGTGAGCCGGCGCACGCTGACCGACATTATCTGTCATGGGCGGGGCCGAGGTCCTCCGGTTTCCGACCAGCACGTCAGTCCTGCTTGGGCGGAGCTGTTCGGCGCACGGGGCGCCCGCCGGGGGTCCGCCGTCGCCCGCCGCCGCCGACTCCACCCCCGAGGCGGCGGTTCGGGTCAGCGACCGGCGGTCCGCTCGTCCCGTGGACGGCCTTGATGCGTCTGTGGCCCGGTGGTCGGTCACCGGTACCGTGGTTCCCGGCGGCCGCCCCGCTTGACCAGCCCAACCCCCGCGTCGGCACGCCGGCCGAAGGGCGCAGCTCGACAGCCTCCAGGCCTTCCGCCGCTCCCCGGTAACGCGCCTGCCGCTCCGCGGTCGTCAATGCCACGACCATTCAACACCGTTACGTAACGGACCGGTGACAGGCGGCTCGGCGCCCGGACGTTCACGACTGTCGAGCGACGGCGGGCTCGGGGCACAGCGGACCGGGAGCACGGGGCGTACTCATGACGACACCTCCGAACGGGTCTCCCGCGGCGACGGGGTCGCGTGTCTGCCACGGTGTCCCGTGAGACGTCGTGGACGGCCGGGACGTCCCGTCCAGGCCGGGCCGCAAGGCCCATAACTGCAATCCGAGTTGCGGGCCGGCCGGTGTGTCACCCGCAGGGCCGTAGCGCAGCGGAGGACGCGCGGAGCGCGTTGACACGCTGGCCGGCCCGCAGCTACGCGGTTCGAACAGGGCACACAACCCGGCGGCGGCATCAAGGGGGCTGCCTCTTGCCGGCGACCGGTGCGGGCAGCCGGTGACACGCGAGCCCACCCCGCGCTGCCGCCGCCCCCGCCCCCCCGTCCGTCGGTGCGGCAACCCGTGGGCCCAGGTGCCGGCGACACCGAGCTGCGGGTCAACGCCGCCCGTCGCCGTGGTCCTTCAGGCGGCGGGGTCGATGGCGGCGAACAGTCGGTCGCGGGCTTGGTTGAGGGCGCGTGCCGCGTCGTTGTCGCTCATGGCGGCGGCGACGGCGTCGAGCTGGTCGAAGGAGGTCCCCGGCTTGAGGCAGTCGGCGGCGTCGGGCAGCGACTTGAGCTTCTCGTAGGGGGTCATGACGTTGGCGTGGGGGTAGCGCTTGCGGACGCGGCCCTTGGCGTCGACGACTTCGACGGGGAAGAGACAGGGGCGGTGGAAGTTCAGGTAGGGGGAGAGGACCTGCTGCGTGAAGGCGTTGACGCGTTCTGCATACCGGCTGGGGATGTGGCCGTATCCGAGGTGCTTGCGGATGACCGAGCCGTTCTTGCTCTCGACGAGGGCGTTGTCGTTGCTGCGTCGGGGACGGGACTTGGTGAACTCGTCGATGTGGAGGGCTTCGAGCAGGGCGGCGACCTTGCGGTTGATGAACTCCGTACCGTTGTCGGCGTGGAATCCGCGGACGTTGAAGGGGAACGCCCGGAGCAGGGCTTCGAGGACGGGGGCGAGGCACGGCGTCTCGATGCGCTCGAGTGAGCCGACGAACTGGAACTGGGTGACCTCGTCGACGAGGTTGAGGTGGTAGAGGCCCTTGATGCCGTCGAGGTCGCCTTGGTGGACGGTATCGACCCGCAGGTAGCCGGGTTGTCCGGCGGGCCGGGGCCGGCGGCGCTCGCCGATGGCGATGTGCACGGGGCGGGTCGTCGCGGGCATCGTCCCGCGGCGGCGCTGATAGCTGGTCGAGTGGCGCAAGTTGTAGAGATGTCCGTTGGAGACGGCGGCGAGGCGCTCGAAGCGGCGGTCGCCGAACACGTGCAAGGCCCGGATGCAGAGCTGGCGGGTGGCGGGCCCGGAGAGGGTGCCGTGGAGGGCGTCGACTTCGGCGAGCAGCCCGATGTCGGCTTTGGTGTAGCGGCGGGGGAAGGGGCGCCGGGGGCCGCGGCGGTCGGCGATGGCGCCCGTGGTCCGGTGCTGGCGCAGCAGGCGGGTGACCTGCGCTCGTGAGAGGCCGGCCACCTTGACCAGGAACCGGCGGAGCAGGCCCTTGTCGGCCTTCCCCCGGTCGGGGTAGTCGAACCGTTCCAGGGTCTCGGCCACGAACGCGTAGGCCTCGACCCGGGTCTGCGGCCGCGGGTCGAGCGGTCGGCTGTCGGCCAGGAACTCCTGAATCTGGTCCAGGGTCTGCAAACGCCGGGTGTCGAGTCTCACGATCATCCTCCGATGATCCGCGACCCGGCCCCTTCAGGCTCATTTCACGTTGGAATCAATCCTCCCTTCAGGCTCACTTCTCATTGGACAAGGCGCGGGCTGGCCGCCGGCGCCGGAAGTTGCTAACCTTGTTCGGTTTCGGAGACTCTACGATGGCACTGACGCGTGAACAGATGGCGGCCCGCGCCGCCCGCGAGATCAAGGACGGCTACTACGTCAACCTCGGCATTGGGATGCCGACCCTGTGCGCGAACTACATCCCCGCCGGCGTCGACGTGAAGCTGCAGAGCGAGAACGGCCTGCTGGGCATCGGGCCGTACCCGACCGACGACGAGATCGACGCCGATCTCATCAACGCGGGGAAGGAGACGGTGACCACCGTGCCCGGGGCCAGCTTCTTCAGCAGCGCCCAGAGCTTCGCGATGATCCGGGGCGGACACATCGACCTCGCGATCCTCGGCGCCATGCAGGTCTCCCGAAGCGGCGACCTCGCCAACTGGATGATTCCCGGCGCGATGGTCAAGGGCCCGGGCGGGGCCATGGATCTGGTGACCGGCGCCAAGCAGGTGCTGATCGTCATGGACCACGTGTCGAAGCGGGGCGACCTGAAAATCCTGAACGAATGCAGCCTGCCCCTGACCGGCAAGCAGGTGGTCAACCGGCTCGTCACCTCGCTCGCGGTCATCGAGGTGGTCCCGGACGGGCTGCGGCTGCTCGAGCGGGCGCCTGGCGTGTCGACCGACGAGATCCGCGCCGCGACCGAGCCCGAGCTGCTGGTCGACGGCGATGTCCCGGAAGTGTCCGTTTAGGAGTCGGCGCCGTGGAATGGCCCGGACTTCCGACGATTGGCCGGAGGGCAAGGACACTGGCGGAAACTGGTTTGCAGTGTCCCCCGGCGCCGTAGGGGATCCATCGCCGGGGCTCGTTGAACTTGTCAGAATCAGTATCGATCGAGTCTCCGAGCCGAGCTGCAGGCAGCGGTCTCCGGGCCGGCGCCGACGCGGCGCACCCGGCGGAGCGACCGCACGGATCGCGCCGGCCGGTCCCGTCCCGTATGATCCCGGTATGGACAATCGATTCGGAGGAGGCTGGAAGAGCATGACGAAATGGACTTGGCGCGGAATCCGCGTCGCGGCCGCGGCGACGATCGCCGGGGCGCTGGCCGTGTCCCCGATCGCCGCCCAGGACGGACCGGCGCTGCCTGAACCGTATCAGGAGCCGATTCCGTACCAGCCCGGCGCGCTCGGACCCTACTCCTTCCCCATCTCCTCGGACAACGCGGAGGCCCGGCAGTTCTTCGACCAGGGCATGCAGTTGATGTATGCCTTCGCCAAGGTCGACGCGGTGCGGTCGTTCCGCGCGGCGTGGGAGCGGGATCCCGACTGCGCCATCTGCTACTGGGGCGAGGCCTGGGCCTGGGGCTCCTATCTCAACGGGCCGATGCGGCCCCCGGAAGCCCCCCACGCCTATGCCGCCGTCCAGAAGGCGCTGGCGCTGGCCGGCGCGGGACATGGCAGCCCCCGGGAGCGCGACTACATCGACGCGCTGTCGGTGCGCTACGTCGAGAGCTTCGACGTGGCCAAGCGGCGCGAGCAGGACGAGGCCTACGCGGCGGCGATGAAGGCGCTCTCCGAGCGCTATCCGGACGACCTCGACGCCGCGACCCTGTACGGCGAGGCGCTGTTCCTGCTCGAGCCGCGCCGGGGCACGCGGGACCTGAACGACCCCAACGTCCAGCGGCTGCATGGCGTGCTCGAAGGCGTCCTGGCGCGGTACATCGAGCACCCCGGCGCCTGTCATCTCTACGTCCATGCCACCGAATCGACCGTCGAGCCCGAGAAGGCGGCGGCGTGCGCCGAGCACTTGGGGAGCGCCATTCCGGGCGCCAGCCACATCAACCACATGCCGTCGCACACCTGGAACGAGATCGGCCGGTGGGCGGACGGGGTGCGCGCCAACATCCGGGCCTGGCACTCGGATCTGAAGGCGGCCGACGGTAACGGCGAGGGCGTGGCCATCTACCCGACGCACAACCTGCACATGCTGCTGTTCGCGGCCTCGATGGACGGCCAGGGCGCGGTCGCCATTCAGGCCGGCAAGGACTTCCAGGCGCTGACCGGCAACAGCGTCTTCCACGTGCTGACTCTGGTGCGCTTCGGCCGATTCGACGAGGTGCTCGCGGTCACCGAACGCCCGGCCGGGGAGATCGAAGGCGGCCTGTGGGACTTCGCCCAGGGCTACGCCCATCTGCGCACAGGCGACGCCGACTTCGCCGAGGTCTATCTGAACCGGGTGCGCGCCATCGCCGAGACGTCCGAGGCCCGGATGCGGTTCCACGAGGCCGCGCCGCTCCTCGGCACCGTCGCCGGCATCCTCGAGGGTGAGCTGCTGCGGGAGCAGGGCGACAGCGAAGGCGCGGTGGCCGCCTTCGAGCACGCGGTCGAGCTGGAGGACTCGCTGATGTACGACGAACCCGAGCCGCTGCCGTTCGCGGCCCGGCACTGGCTCGGCGCGCTCCTGCTCGACCTCGAGCGCTATGCGGACGCGGAACAGGTGTATCGCGACGAGCTCGCCGACCACCCCCACAACGGCTGGTCTCTCTTCGGCCTGAAGACCGCCATCGAGGCCCAGGGCCGCAGCGACGCGGCCGTTGCCGCCGACCTCGACGCGAGCTGGGCGCGGTCGGACACCTGGGTCAAGGCGTCGCGCTTCTGAGGGGGACGGGCCGGCGCGCGCCGCTCCGTGCTCTACGGGCACGGGCCGACGGTTGTCGCAGCAACCCGCGAATCCGGGTGCGGCATCCGGCCGGCGACCCCGCACCGGGGAGGGTCTTGGGGGCATGGTTCGGGCGAAGCGGCAGACCGCTCCGGCGCGTCTGACGCGACAAGGAGGCGCTCGATGCTGCGAGCTGTCCTCGCCGTTCTCCTGGCCGTCGCCGCGCTCCAGATCGGTTGCCTGTTAACGGTAGTGGGCACGGTCGTCCGCGGCGGGGCTCCCGCCCCGGTCTCCGCCGCCCATCTGCCGCCGAGCGGGGCCACGGCGGAGGGCGACCTCGCGGCGTCGCCGCGGCGCGGCGAGGTCGTCGATGTCCCTGTTCCCGGTGGCGATGCGTCGATCCGCACTTGGGTGGTGTATCCCGAGCGGTCGCCGGCGCCGGTCGTCGTGGTAGTTCACGACGTCTACAGGCTGTCGGACTGGGTGCGGAGCGTCGCGGACGCCCTTGCCGCCGAGGGGTTCCTCGCGGTCGCTCCGGACCTTCTCTCAGGCCCGACGCCGGACGGGAGCGATGAGGCCTACTTCGGCGGGGAGGACGGGCTCATCCCCGCCGTCGCGTTGATCGGGCCGCGGGAAAGGACGCGCCGGCTCGACGCCGTTCGATCCTGGGCCCTCAACCTGCCGGCCGCCAGCGGACGACTCGGCCTGGTCGGGTTCAGCTGGGGCGGGTCGGCTGGCTTCGCCTACGCGGTCGAACAGCCCGATCTGGATGCGCTGGTCGTCTTCTACGGCGACGCTCTCTGGGTGGAGTCCGACTACGCACGGATCGATGCGCCAGTGCTGGGGCTGTACGGCGGCGAGCTCCGGACCGCTACGACGATGCGCGGCGCGAGGGCGGCGATGGCCGCGGCCGGGAAGTCCTTCGAGGGGATCGTCTACGACGGAGCCACTGTCTTCCTGAAGGCCCAGGAAGGCCTGGACGCGAACCGGCGCGCGACGGAAGACGCGTGGCCGCGCACCCTGGCGTTCCTCCGGATGCACTTGGCCGGCTAGCTAAGCTAAGCTAGCTGGCCCGCGTCTCCACATGTCGGGCGGCTATTGCGGTTTCCGAAACACCGCCGCGTAGTGTGCGCCGAGGGGCCAGTCCAACGTCTCGACATGGGTCAGCCCGGCTGCGGTGACCTCGGCCACGACCTGCTCGTCGTCGGTCCAGTGCGGCCATCCCCGGAGGGGACGCAGGAGGCCGTTGAACTCCAGCTCGACGATGGAGAGGCGGCCGCCGGGCTTGAGCGCGGCGTGGAGGCTGGCGTTCGTGGCCGCCGGGTCGGTCAGGTGGTGGTAGACGCGGCGCAGGTAGATCGCATCGCAGCATTCCGGGGCCAAGTTCGTCTCGCGCTCGCCGGCCTCGACCACGGTGACGTTGTCGAGGCCGGCGTCGGCGACGGCGGCCCGGATGGCGTCGCGGCGGTCCGCCGCCAGCTCGGTGGCGAACACCAGGCCCGACTCGCCCACCAGGTTCGCGATCTCGATGCTCAACCAGCCGTCGCCGGCTCCGACGTCGGCCACGATGTCGCCCGGCTGGATGTCGAGCGCGCCGGCAAGGCGATCTACCTCGGCCTCACTGTCCTCACCGGTGAACCGGAGAACGAGGAGCGCGAGCAGCAGGAGCACCAGGGCGGCGCTGCCCAGCCAGCGGATGGGGGGCTTCCTCTGTTCCATCGAGCTATTGTGACGCGGATCGGGCCTCCGGAGTTCCGAGGCCGTCTCCTTCGGGGCTGGCGGCAGTGGAATGCACCCCCGATCCTCGTCTTGAAGTTCGATCGCTCGTTGCGGCAATCCCTGCCGGCGGTCGGCACGCCGCAACTGATGGACGCGGCGACTGATAGAATGCTTGATGACTTGAGAGCGCCGTACCCTGGGGGCTAGGCGCGACCGGCCAGATGATGGACCAGGCACACGCGACGGCTGAAGACACGCCATGCGCCGAGCTCGTAGAGTTGTCGGTCGTCCTGGTGGCCACATCCAACAACCCGTCGATTGTCAATCCTGATTTCCTGAGCCATAACGGCATCATTGACAAGGACCGGCGACTCCAGGAAGATCCCGTGGCCACGCCGGTTTTCGCACAAGTTGTCTACGAGGGCGGCTTGACCGTGCGCGCCGATCCCGAGCGGGTCATGTTCGTCCAGACGGCGTCCGAAGCGCGCTTGACCGGCATCATCTGCCCGAGCATGGCGGAAGGCTACGTCCGGGCCGTGCCGCACGTCCCGTACCGGGCGGTGGGAATCAACCCGAAACTCCACGTCGGTATGGACGAGACCAGCAGTGCCAGGGTGGCGAACGCGCTCGACGATCACGGTTCGTGGCTGTCGTTCAAGGACAGTGAGCCGGAAATACAGCTCAAGGCGATCTATCGGTTCAGTGCACGCCAGATCATCATGGACGTGCTCGGTGCCGCAAGGCGGCGTCCGAGCGGCCGGCAATTCCGCGGACTTCTATTCCAGGGCAACGTCCACCGCGAGCTCGAGCAGACCAGCTCGCAGACCCGCATCAACGCCCTTATCTCCATCATCAGCAAATGGGAGACCGACGTGCGTGACTGCCGCGCGCTTGCCGACAAGTTCACACAGCACGCCGTGAGCGACCTGACATGAGTTCGCTCCAGACCACACCGGGATCGACGGATACGGCCCCGCGGAGCTTCCGGTCCGTTCCACACGGAGGGGACGCTCCGGCGATTCGCACGGACGTGTTCGTTCTCAACAGCCTGCATGACCCGCGCCGGTCAACGCATGCAGGGGCGGCCGAATTCTGGCGAAGACTCAGCGTGCCCACCCTTGCGGACGTCCAGATGCTCGAGAACATCTCGGGCGTGGATACTTGGCGACCGTGGCAACTGCTGCAACCGGCATACTTTTCCCTTGTGTTGCGGTCGGAACAAGTGCAGCCCGTGGTCACGTCGACCGAGCCGGCGAGGGCCGCCGAGCTGGGCGCAGCCCTGCGCGATCTCGGCGGTGCCGCCGAGGAAGCACGTGAGGAAGGCTTCCCGCAGCCGTCCCGATTGGCGCTGAAGAACGCGATACGCCTGCTGCAGGATCTCTACAGGCTTCGCCCCTCCCGTCTGGAGGTATATCCGACGCCGGACGGCGAGATCGCTCTCGTCGCACCGGGCGGGCACGGGCGGTCGGTTCTCGTTCTGTGCGATTCGGATGGCGGTGTCCTGTGCTCGGTCAACCTGAATGGCCGGCATCGCCGCGCCCGGTACTCCACCGCAACGATGCTGCCCGACGGTTTCGTCCGGGAAGCCCTCAATGATCTGGACGAACCGGACCAAGCTTGGTGAGCATCCCCTCGGGAATCGATCCTGAAGAAGTGCTGGGACGGAGTGTTTTTTCGCACAGACAGGCCAACCGTGCGCTGCGGTCAACCGTTCCCCACCATGTCTTCCTGACCAAGGCAGGCGAGACCCGCATCTCCGTCGACAGGCTCAGCGTGGCGCCGCTATCCGACGCTGTCGCCCTGGCAGAGGCCGCCGCCGCCGATCGCGGTCGGACGTTCTACGGTTGGGCTGCGGTGGACGCCGGTGCGGCACGACGCAACGGCCGAGATGTGGTGGCCACGCCCATACCCGAGAGGAACCCGTATCACGGTGACATCGTACTGCCGGATGCCGCTTTGGCAGACCGAGAGGAGCAGACGCGACACGCCCAGGAGCTGGCGGACGCGTCGCGTTGGCGGCCAAGTCCGAATCCTGTCGAGTGACGCTCCGGAGGGGCGTGCGTATCGTTACGGCGTCCGGATGTGCGCTGAGCGACCCGGTTGGTGTCTCGCTCACTCCGTCACCACGCCAACGCGACCCCGCGCTGCCGAAGCTCCTCCCGTCGCCGCTCGTAGTCGGGCATGACGCGGCCGACGGCCTGCCAGTAGTCGCGGCCGTGGCCGCGGTGCCGCAGGTGCACGAGCTCGTGGACGACGACGTAGTCTACGAGGCGCATCGGGGCCTGGACGATGCGCCAGTTGAGGCGGATGGTGCCGCGGTGGTCGCAGCTTCCCCAGCGCTTCCGCTGGTCGGCGACGACGACGCGGGGGGGTGGGACGCCGGCCCTGGCTCGCCACGCCTCGACCCGCTCGGGCAGCCGCTCGGCCGCGTGCCGCCGGAGCCACGAGACGAGGGCGGCGCGCACGTGAGCGGTCTGCTGTGCTCCCGCCGGCGCCGGCACGTGCAGCCAGCCGCCGCGCAGCTTGGCTTCTCCAGCATCGTCGGGATGCACCTTCAGGCGGTAGTGCCGCCCGAGATAGAGCACGCTCTCGCCGCTGACGAACTCGCGCGGCGCAGGGGTTGAGCCGTGGACCTCGGCGCGGCGGAGGCGCCGCGCGATCCACTCCGCCTTCCGGAGGACAATCGCGTCGAGCCGAGCGATGGCGAGGTGTTCGGGCGCGACCACGAGGACGCTTCCGGCGGGGTCCACCGTCACCGCCACGGTCTTCTTGCGCCGGGCGCTGCGGCGGATGGCGTACTGCAGGTGCGTCCCGCCCCAGGTTACGGTGGAGGTCTCCGTGGCGCCTGTCGTTCGCACGGCGTTCATCGCTCCGTGCGCATCTTCGCGAGGCCACGACGGGCGACGGCGGAGGTCTCGGGCGCGGCCATCGGTCGGTTCGCACCTTCGCGAGGTCCACGCCGGGCGGCGCAGGTTGCCGGCGCGCTCATCGGTCGGTTCGCACCTTCGCGAGGTCCACGATGTCGGCGGCGAGGCCCTCCACCGCATCGCCGGCGATGCCGCTGGCCCGGAGCTGCCTCTTGATGCGGCTGCGCATCTGCCGCTGCACGTCGTCCTTCTGCCACCAGTCGACCAGCTCGGTGAACGGCGCCACTTCCTCGTCGAGGAGCGACGCGAGGTCGCGGTTGGCCGCGTCGTACGCGGGCGAGTCCTCGCGCGCGGTCATCGGGCGGTGCCGCTCCAGCAGCCCGTAGATGGCGAAGCCGCGCGCGTCGAGCCCGATGTCGTGCGCGCGGGCCTGCTCGCCCTGCAGCTCCTCGCGCAGGCTGTTCAGCAGCGAGAGCTGCTGGGCCGCGTCCACCCGCTCCTGCCGCCGCTGCTCGATGATCTCCTCCAGCCGCTCGCGCAGCGACTGGTAGAACACCGGGTTCTCCTCGACCCGCACGTTGATCTCGTGGCGGATGGCGTGCTCCATCTCGCTCGCCTTCGCGTCGTCGGTCCTGAGCGCGTCGACCTTCTCGTCGAACTCGGGCGAGAAGAGCTGGACCTCGGCGACCAGGATCTGGATGCCGTCGGCGGCGACGGCGTCGGCGATGAGCTTGCGCACCTTCTCGCCGCAGCCCGACAGGTCGAGCCGGTCGTCGCGGTAGCGGGCGCGCGCGGTCCCGCGAATCTTGCCCAGCCAGCGCAGGTCGGCGTTGTACGCGAGGGCGCGCGGGTCGGGCAGCAGCATGTCCATCGACTGGCTGAACCGCCGGAACGCGAGGTCGAAAGCCGCCCGGACATCCTCCGGCTCCAGCACCCGCACGCAGGCATCGAGATCGTTCTTGTCCGCGACCGACTGGAAGAACTTCATCGCCGCCGCGTGCCGGCTCTCGAGCCGCGGCAGCTCGTCGACGTTCGGGGTCAGCGCGCCCTGGACGTCCGTCGTCGAGAAGACCGCGAGGGCGTCGTGCAGCTCGGCCGACACGCCCCAGTAGTCGACGACGAGGCCGTAGGTCTTCTCGTCGCCGAGGGGGCGGTTCACGCGGGCGACGGCCTGCAGCAGGGTGTGCTCCCTGAGGGGCGCGTCGAGGTACATCACCTGCTCGACCGGCGCGTCGAAGCCGGTGAGCAGCATGTCGCAGACCACCAGCACGGACAGCCGGTCGCCGCGGTCCTTGAACCGCTCGATGGCCTGGTCCTGCTCGTCCCTGCGGAGGTGCCACCGCGCCAGCCGCGCCTCGTCGTTGTGGCCCGCCGACATGACGAGGGCCGACTCGGGGCCGTTCAGCCGGTCCAGCGTCTCCTTGAAGGTGACCGCGGCGTGGCGGCTCGCCGCCACGACCTGGGCCTTGAACCGGTTCGGCGCGATGAACCGGGTGAAATGCTCGATGAGGTCGAGGCAGACCGCCTCGATCCGGCGCGGGGCGCCGGCGATCGCCTGCTCGGTCGCGAACCGCTGCCGGATGGCGGCGCGTTCGTCCTCGGAGCGGTCGGCGAAGACGCGGTCGAACACCTGGTCGAGGGTCTGCCCGATTATCTGCAGCTCGGGGAGCCGGCTCTCGTAGAAGATCGGCACCGTCGCCCTGTCCCGCACCGCCTGCTCGATGGTGTAGGTGTCGATGTAGGGGCCGAACGTCTGCAGCGTGCTGCGGTCCTTCTTGTCGATGGGGGTGCCGGTGAAGCCGAGGAAGCAGGCGTTGGGCAGGGCCTGCCGCATGTTCGCGGCGAGGCTCCGGTACTGCGTCCGGTGGGCCTCGTCGACCATGACGAAGATGTTGGCGGCCTCGGACAGCGTCGGGTGGACCGCCGCCCGTTGCGCAGCGCCGCCCGCGCCGGTGACCTCCTGGAACTTCTGGATCGTGGTCATCACCGTCCGGCCGGTCGGGTGCTCCAGGATGCGCCGCAGGCCGCGCACGCTGTCCGCCCGCTCGGGGTTCGGGAACCCGCAGGCCTGGAACACCCCGGCGATCTGCCGGTCGAGCTTTGTGCGGTCGGTGACGATGACCACCGCCGGCTGCTGCTGCGACTCGTCGCGGCGCAGCTTCAGGGCCAGCCACAGCATCGTCAGGCTCTTGCCCGACCCCTGCGTGTGCCAGACGATGCCGCCCCGCGCGCTCGGCTGCCGCGCCGTCCGGATGCGCCGCATCGCCTCGTTCACCGCGATGAACTGCCGGTAGCGCGTCAGCTTGCGGACCGTCTTGCCGCCGTCGACCTCGAACGCCACGAAGTTGCGTACGACGTCGAGCAGGTTGCGCGGCTCGAGCAGCCCGTAGAGCAGCACGTCCTGCCGCGTCGGCGCGCGCCCGAGCCGCTCGCCGAGCTGCTCGACGCTCAGCGGATACGGCTCCTTCCACTCCAGGAAGAACCGCGCCAGCGTCCCGACGGTCCCGTAGACCGCGCGCTCGCCGCACGTCCCGACGAGAACCTGCGCCGCCTCGAACAGCCGCGGCGCGCCCTGGTCCTTCCACCCCGTGTCCGCCTCCTGGTAACGGCGGAGCTGCTTCACCGCCTCGGCCTTCCAGGCGTCGCCGATGGTGGGGCTCTTGCACTCGATGACCGCGAGTGGCAGGCCGTTCACGAACGCGACGACGTCGGGGATGACGTGCTTTTTCGACCCGAGCACCCGGTACTGGCGGGTGACCATCCACTCGTTGCGGTCGGGCCGGTCGAAGTCGAGGAACCGGACGGTGTGGCTCTTGCGCCCGCCGCCCCGGTCCTGCTCGAGCGCGATGCCGTAGGTGAGCGACGTGTAGACCTTCTCGTTCGCCTCGGCGAGGCTGGCCGCCGGGACCTGCGTCACCGTCTTCACCGCCTTGGCGACGTTCGTCTCGGACAGCCACGGGTTCAGCCGCTTCAGCGCGGTGGCGAGGCGCCCGGCGAGGATGGTCTCCTTGAGGCTCGCGCGCTCGGGTTCGAGGGCTTCGGGCGGGACGTAGGTATAACCGAGCGACTCCAGCAGCTCGACCGCGGGGTTCTCCGCAAGGTGCAGCTCGTCCCAGCCGGTCGGTGTGGGGTTCATGGGACTGGCGAGCGCCTCACGCCTCACGCCTCGATTAGCGCGAGCCCGTCGCTCTGGCAGCGCGCGACATCGCTTGGTCCAACGTCGCGAGAGGTGCATCCGACCGTTGGGCCAGCTCCAGATACACCGCGTCGTAGATGGACAGTCCGTGCCGTCGGGCCAGCGCGAAGGCGGTCGCGACACGCGGCTCCGTGTCCGTCCGAACCGACAGTTCCCCCAGCGTGCGCAGGCGCTCCTCGACTTCGTCCGCTCGTATCCGCCGTCGGCGTTCTGCGCCGAGCAACGCGCTCCGCACTTCGAGGTGCCAATGCTGCGGCACCAGGGCCACGTCGGTTTCGAGCCGCGCCAGCGCCGCGTCCGCACGAACGCCACCCTCGTCGTCGAGGAGCCACAGACGCGTCGAGTACGAAGCGGCTCACGAGCGTCGGCCTTCGCGAATCGAGGCGAGGATCTCCTCGGTCGTCATCTCGATGCGTCGCCACTGCCGGCGACGGGCTCGGAAGCGCTCCACCACCAACTTCCGCCGATCGCGATCCTGATCCGTTGCCGGCACCATATGCGCAATCGCCCTGCCGTGGCGGGTAATCGCCACCGTCTCGCCGTACTCGACGGCCCGAAGCAGCTCGGCGAGGCGTGCCTTGGCCTCGGTTGCCTTGATTTCACGCATGCTGCAACACCGGACTGGTCATTCTAACCGGACAGAATGCCACGAACACCCATGTTTCTTGGCGTTCGTTCGCCCGCTCGCGTCGCCGGGTCTCCGCCAAGCGAAGTTCCTCCCGCCCGGTCCTATTCGGAACGCGGATGCCCTCACTGCGCGATGTAGAACTCCTGTTCGAAGCTCTCCTTCGTTCGGACCGCTATGCCGTACTCGATGGCCTTCTTGACCTTGCCGGTCGGCTCGGCGTCGGCGTCCGCCACGAGCAGTGTCGTGACCTTTCTGGAGATCCCACCGGCGACCGTGCCGCCGGCGTTTCCGATTCTCGCCGCCAGCACCTCGTCGCGGAACCCGGTGAACACGAACACCTGACCGTTCAGGTCCGCGTCATACGCGACCTCCGCCGGCGCCGGGCCGTCGTCGGGCGGGGCCAACGGCGCGAGGCTGACGCTGCCGCCGAGGAGGCGGCGCACCGCCCGATACACCCCGATCGTCGCGCGGCAGTCATCGAGCGCGCGGTGACTGCCCTGGTCCCGAACATCCAGCCTCTCGGCCAGTGCTCCCAGCTTGTACGGCCTGCCCAGCGGCACCCGTTGCGCCATGCGCATCGTGCACACCCATTCGTTCCCGACGAACGTCCTCCCCATGAGCCGCGCGTTGTGCTCCAGAAACCTGCGGTCGAAGTGGGCATTGTGCGCGACGATAGGGGCATCGCCGACGAAAGCCGCGACTCGCGGCAGCACCTGATCTATGGTGTCCGCGTCCGCGACCGTCTCGTTCGTGATGCCGGTCAGCTCACGAATTTGCCTGGGGATGTTCCCCGACGGACGCACCGGCTCGTTCATCACCCGCTCGCCCGTGACGCCATCTCGCGTCTCGCTGCGGATGACCGCGATCTCGATGATGGAGTCGCGTTCCGGACTGAGCCCCGTCGTCTCGATGTCGAGGACGCAGAACGGTGACGCCTCGTCGTCGGGCCCGGCCGGCTCGACCGGGCGCTCGACGATGGGGCGCCGCCGGCCGCGGACCGTGAAGTCGGCCGACCCATCGGCATCGACGTCCTGTACGCCGATGCTCCCAATGCCGGCCACGAAGCCGACCGCAAATGCCTTGCGTACCCTGTCGGGGAGTCTCATCATGGTCGCTGCGCCCGTAACTCCCGATGCTGCGCAGAAAGGCCTCTGCCGTGACCGGATCAGGGGTGTTCCTCCGGGTGCAGCGGGCGAATTCGCCTGCAGGATTCTCCGCCAAGCGCAGCTCACCCGGTGGTCTTGGGGGTCATGCGTTATCCGGGACAGCCGTCACGCGGAGTTCGCCGGTAAGGAGAACGGACAAGAGGGCCGACTTGAGCGCGTCCAGTTCGACAAGTACACCGGCCTCTGCTCCTGTTTTCTGCTCTATCGTTCCGATGACGTCAACTATACGCTGCTGCTCCGACCGCGGCGGACACGGCGTAGGAATTGTGAGCACGTCGTTCTGATTGACGCTCGCTTGGCCTACGGCTCTCTTTGCCCTTCGCGTGAGGTGCTTCTTCACCTTTTCGCACGAAAGCCACCTGAACCCGAACTCCGTCACGATGCGAGAATCATCCAGCTTCAGTCTCATCATGTTCGATTCATAGACGGTGGGCTCATCGAACGACACAGCCAGTGCGCACTTCGCCAAATGACTTAGACTGTTTACCCGATTAATGAGTATGTCTCCCGGCCTGACGATAAACCTCGCGATGTCTGGTGGTCCTATAGAGACTCGCCGTAGCTTGGGCCTTCGCAGCAAGTCACCGTTGTCAAAGGCGTCAATCCTCACAATTGGAGCCCCATCGCCATACTCGCTCTGCGGTCGATACAGGCCGTTGTCAGGACCGTTTTCGATCAATCGTTCGAGAGGAACAAGTTCCCACGTTTCCGGAATCTCCCCAATCTCCGTCTGCCTGAACCGCGTGTGCCGCCCCGGCAGGCCCCGCGTGAGCAGCTCCTGCATCAGGCCGCGCTTGACGACCTGCACCTGGTCGATGACCGCCTGGGTCTTCTCGATGGTGTCGTTCACCGATGAGAGGATGGCGGCGATCTTGCGTTGTTCGGGTAGGGCAGGAAGGAGTATGCCGACGCGCGCGATGTCGCCCACGCGCAATCCGAACCGCGTAATTCCGTTTGCATACATCCGAAATTGTCGCTTGGCATGGCTCGTGCCAAGAGCGTAGAGCAGATACTCGCCGTCAAGGGCGGATTTCGTCGGCCGGATGATCGCGAGGTGGTAGCCGCAAACGAGGTCGGTGACTTCCTCGCGGACCACGGCAGGGACGCCAATATCATCAGGCGTCTCCGAGTCCTTAGTTATGACCACATCACCGACCTCCAGTTGGCAATTCTGAATCTCCCTTTCGGTAGCGGTGGCCTCCATGTAGTCCATGTCGGCACGGAGAACGCTCTGGTTGTATACATTAGTGTAGTTGCAGAGCCGAACCTTCTTTTCGCCCGGGATGATCTTCTTATCGACGCTGCTGAGCCGCAAATCAGCAACAGCAGCTAGCGCAACCCGAGGCCACCCGGCGTTAGCCAAGGCCCAGGTCCTCCAAGAATCTATTCATCGTCGCTTCGGCCGCCGCGCGCTCGTTCTCCAGCTCCCTGAGCTTGCGCACGGCCTTGGCGATGTCGATACGTTCCTCCTCGTCGGAGGTGTCCACGTACCGGCTGATATTCAGGTTCCCGTCGTTCTGCTCGATCTCGGCGAGGGGTACGACGCGGGCGTACTTGTCGACATCGGCGTAGGCATGGAACGTCTTGGAGATGTGCTCGATATCCTGGTGGCGTAGGCGATTCTGGTTGCTGCCCTCCTCGAACTCCCCGGACGCATCGATGAACAGCACCTTTCGCTCGCGCGCCGTCGGCTTGTCGCGGTTCAGCACCACGATGGACGCCGGGATGCCGGTGCCGTAGAACAGGTTGGGCGGGAGGCCGATCACCGCCTCGAAGAGGTCCTCCTGCAGAAGCCCCTGGCGAATCTTCCCCTCAGCGCTGCCGCGGAACAGCACGCCGTGGGGCATCACGACGCCGAGCCGGCCACGGGCGTTCAACACCGCTACCATGTGCTGCACGAATGCGAGGTCGCCCTTGGTCTTCGGCGGCACGCCGAAGCGAAACCGCCCGTAGCCGTCGCTCTCGGCAACCTCCCGCCCCCACTCGTCGAGGCTGAACGGCGGATTGGCGATCACCCTGTCGTAGAGCAGCAGCTCGCCCTCGTCGACCAGCTTGGGGTCGCGGATCGTGTCGCCCTTCTCGATCCGGGCGTCGGGCAGCCCGTGGAGCAGCATGTTCATTTTGCAGATGGCCCACGTGCCGAGGTTCTTCTCCTGGCCGTGGAGGGTCACGTTGCGCGGGTTGCCGCCCTGGCGCTCGATGTAGTGGGCGCACTCGATGAGCATGCCGCCGGAGCCGGCGGTGGGGTCGCAGATGCGCATGCGCTCGGTCGGGGCCAGCAGCTCGACGATGAGCTTGACGACCATCCGCGGCGTGTAGAACTCGCCGCCCTTCTTGCCGGCGTCGTCGGCGAACTGCTCGATGAGGTACTCGTAGGCGCGGCCGAGCAGGTCGGGCTCGGCCATGCGGTCGTTGCGCAGCGAGACCTGCGAGAAGTGCTGGACGAGGCGGGCGAGCACGGTGTCGCGGTTCTTCGCGTCGCCGAGCCGCCGCTCGTCGTTGTAGTCGATGCCGGCGAGGACGCCCTCGAGCGCGGGGTTCTGCTCCTCGAGCGCCGCGCACGCCTTGTTCAGCGTCTCGCCGATGTTCGTGGCCGTCTTCTGGATGGCGCCCCACCGCGCCCGGTCCGGCACGAAGAACTGGTGCTCGTCGGGGTCCGTCCACGCGACGTCCTCGGACACGCCGTCGGCGACCAGCTTCTCGGCCTCCTCCTCGAAGCGGTCCGAGAGCCGCTTCAGGAAGAGCAGGCCGAAGATGTAGGTCTTGTAGTCGCTGCTGTCGATCGACCCCCGCAGGATGTCGGCGGCCGACCAGAGGTATCTCTCGAGCTGCTCGACGCCCAGCGTCTCGGCCGGTGGATCGGCCGTCTCGACCGCCGGCACGGATGCCGGCGGCCTCGCGTCGACGGCGGCGCTCTTCGTTGTTGCGGTCGGGCCGATGAGCCGGTCGACGAGGTCCGCCTTCTTCCGGCCTGAATCGTCGAGGTCGACGGCGCGGCACAGCTCCTTCAGGCGGCCGCGCGAGAACTCCCACAGCATCTCGTCGAGTCGAGCCTCGCGAGATGCGGCTAGGGCGTCGACGAGCTGCGACCTCACGCGCCGGTCGCGCGCGTCCAGCCCGTAGTAGTCGAGGTTGCCGCGGAGCTCGTCGCGGGTCAGGCGGGAGAGGATGGCGCGTTTCGTCGGCATTGGGGTTGTTCGGCCCTCCGGGGCCGCTGTCGGGCGCGGCAGCAAGCTTCACCCGGCTTGCCCACCCACAACATGGAGCGGGCATCGGCGTGAACCGAGCGCGGGCGAGCCGCACCCCGACCGGAACGACATCGGTTCGCCGTCACGGTGCGAGCCACTCGTTCCTGATATCGAGGAACTCGGCGTCTGACCTGCAAACCGCTCGCCACGCTTCGATGGCCTGGGGAATCGTGACGCCCTGGGCTTGATAGTGTTCGAATAGTCTGTACGCAAGTCTGGCGGCGGCCCGCCTCACAACGAGCTTCCTGGACAAGTTGTGGTTGCCCATTTCGGGTCCATGCCCCTTTCGGTCCTCCCCACCAATGGCCGTCTCCGGAACGAGCGAACCCAACCCCGCGAGCACCGACCTCTCGACCTCCCCAGCGAACGTCCACGGATGCCGACTCACGACGTCTCCGACTGCGTCCAGCGCAGCCCACAGAGCCGTCGCTCGTCTCCAACGAATCATCTGGCCGGCCGCGGCCAGGAGCCGCATCAGGTCGTCCCTGTCGGATTCGGACCCGGGTCGTTGGGAGACTATATCCATGGCCTCAAGCGCATCGATGACGGTCTCGCGGCGGGGCGACGCTAACGCGTCTTCGACTCGCTGAAAAACCGAGTCACGGGAGGCGGCGAATGCATAGGCGCAAGCCACATCCAGCCGTAGCGCCGGCACGTCGTACTGAGAGCATTCTTCCACGACACGCATCACAGAACCCCGTAGCTCGCCATTGATTGATTCCATGTACTTCATGACCATCTTCGCGAGCGTCCTCACGAGACTGGACAGCCGCCTGCCGAGATCGACAGCAATCGATCGAAACGGCCCCGTGACCCGTACCCTGAGGACGTGCGCCTTGTCAGTATCCCACCATTGCACAAGGCGTTCTGTGATCGAGCGCAGGTCTTCTTTGGACCACACGACGGACGCGGCGACTATGTCGTGGCAAAGGGCGACGTCGTCGCTCGTGCCGAGTTCGATTGTAGTTTGCTGTTGGTCCTTTTGGGCCGGGAATTGCGCTCCGCGAACATACTGCATGAAGAGCTCTGGCGGGTCCACTCCCGTGGGCCGCGGTAGTGACAGAAACGCAAACCGATAGTAGTTGGTCCCGGAAGGCAGGCCGTACTGATCGATCTGACTCCACAGGACTTCCGCAAACCGTTGCGTCAAGGCTGGCTCCAGCAACCCCATGTCGTGCAGAACCGCCAGCGCAGATATCGCCCATCTCCTCACCGCCGGCTGGTCGGAAGTAGCTCCAGCAAAAAAGGCCTCGAGCGAAATGCCGGCTATGTCAACTTCGCTAGCAAACGGCGTCTTGGGACTACGAAAGACGGCAAATGGATGTTCGTATTCTCGCTCTTCTATTCTGTCGAGATCCGGAAGGACCGGAAACTGCAACAGCCTCGGTACCATAGCCACCCTCTCGCGGAGGGGCGATACATCTATGAGTCGTCTCACCAGAACCTGTACTCCTTGATAGTTGGTCCGATGATCAGACCGATAGACCTCAAGTAGCCAATCGAGAAGCTGCTCTCTGGCAGGCTGCGAACACTTGCAACACAGTCGCGACAGCATCTCAGGCAAGACACCAGCCAACAGCGTGCCCAAGTTCGGCCGACGCCACCGGTCCCCTGTTTCGATATCCGGGAGAGCGGAACGGAGAGACTGCAGGTGCTTCTCGATGAGGCCATCGATGGTAGAGACATCCATACGCGCCAGCGAGGTCCTGTCGAAGATTTCGCTGACCGCCTTCGCCTCGCCGAGCCGTACCAGGGTTGCCAATGCCCAGTGTGAAGAATACTCGGCGATTCGCGCCAGAGTACCGGCAGCGCTCTTCGCGGCAATCGCGCAGCCGGGCACCCGGAAGGGTATGCCGGCGTCTTCGCAGAACCGTAGGAAGTTGTATGCAGCTAGGGCCTCGGTGTTCCAGCCACCCATATAGCTCGTCTGTACAAGTCGACCGATATCGAACGTGGACTTCTCAGCAACTGCAGAGGGGATTGCTGGAGGGCGCTGGAGCTTGTGTTCGAAAATCTCTATTTCTTGCCATGGATCGCATTTGTACTGCTTTAGTACATGCCAGCGTTCCCTGAACTCGTGGCGCTGGCTTTGGGTGTTCGATTGAGTAAGCTCTGTAAGCAGTGATCCTTGGCGCACCGCGTGGAGCAGGTACATCACGAACGACTCTTGGGACACCAAGGTGTAGTCGGCCTTGGTCGGTGTGAGATTTAACTTTGTCCGGATCGTATCGAGCGACTGTTCGAGGATACGCTGAGCCTCGCCCACTTGACCAATCTCGGCGAGCAAGGCCGCCTTCTTGGCGGCCCAGAAAGGCAGCGAGTTGTTTTGGGGCCATTCGACGAGTCGAGTCTTGAGCTGGGCGATATCCGGGGTGAACAAGGCAAACAACGCACGCTCGTAGTGGAACTGCGCCGCGTGGTCCGGGGAAAGGGTAGCGAGAACGGAAAGGACGTTCTGGGAAGCGTCATTCCACTTGGTGGAAAGCCCCTCTTCTCGGTAGTAGCGCATGAGTGCCAAGAGGATGTGGTGGCTTTTCGTGCGGATGGCGTCGAGAGTCAGTCCCTGTGAAGCCATGTCGCTTGGGTGGAGGGGTAATGAGTCGGTGGAGGGTTCGGATTCGGTGACCGGCCAGTAGCGGGCTATGGTGGCTTCAAGGAACGGGAGCTGATTGTCAAAGATCGGGCAGAGACACTTCTCCATGCGCCACGTGAGCTCAAAGGCGAACTGGAGGTCAATGGCAGGGGGGACGGTGTCGGGCTCGGGCAACTCCTCAAGGGAAGCGAGGGTTCCGTGCCAAAGAGCAAGACGAAGGTCTTGGGGGAGGATCACCCAGCCGGGGTAGCGGTGACGGTGGGATTTCCACAGTGGGACGAGGTCGGCGGGTGAGGGCGCGTTGCCGGACTCGTGAGTGTCGTGGGGTGGCCAATCGAGCTGGTTGTCTGCCGCACGACGAGATTGGAGATAGCGGAGAAACCGCTCGATTGCCTGATAGTGGTTGGTGATGCCGGGGCAAACGGACATATCCAGGGGAGTGATGTTGCGACGCTGGAGTAGCGTTTTCTGGGAGGGGGAGAGATCTAGTAGACCGACGAGGTACATCTTGGGGGGGTTCCGGTGGCCGAGGTTGTCCTGGATCCAGCCGATCCATTGGAGGAAGTTGGGGTCGTCGCCGGAGAATCCGATCAAGCAGAGCGTGTCTTCCAGGAGGGCCTGGCGAACCGCGTTCACGAAGGGTGCGAAGTCGTCGGGATAGCGACGGTAGTCCTCATCGGTAATGATGAACGGCCGTTCAGACGGCAGGCTCCCGTGGAGCTTGACGATTCGTGGTGGATTGGAGTGACCAAGGTCGTCGGGCTTCTGTACGACGTCGTACCGTCGGGAGATGACGGAACGGCGGGCTCGTTCGAGGAGGGTGTCGTAGTTCGTGGTGAAGACGTCGGACCAAGGGAGAGTGAGCAGTGCGGCGTGGAGTGGTGAGGGTTCGTGCTGCAGGTCAGGAATGGCGTCGCGCAGCATCTGGTCCAAGGTAGGCCGGCCGAGAGCGGCTTCGACTTGATGGGCCAACGCCGGTACGTGAAGGTACTTCTCGTCACGTCCCGGAGGGTGGCCGTGTAACCTCTGGTAGAAGCGGTCGCCCAATTGGGACCAGTCGGGGAATCCGGGACTGGAGCCGGCGGATGCGGCGTTTTTGCTGAAGCCGGACCCGATCATGACAGCAGCGTGCCGGGACAGGAGCCGGTCGGCAATCGTGTCGAGGTACGGCCGCAACTCGTCGGGAATCGGCGGTGCTGAAGGCTCGGTCATCGGGTGCGAACCGCGGGAGCGGGGACGGCCGGGCGCGGCTTGTCAAGGTATGCAGGGAGCCGGTGGTGGAGGAAATCGCGGTCGGGGGCGCGCTTGACATACAGCGTCTGGCCTTCGCGCAGCGCGCTGGAGATTGGCCGCCAGGGGGTGTCCTCGTAGATCTCGAGGTCCTCGGGCCAGACGACGATGATATCGACCGGGTGCATCTCCGCGGGCAGCGCGATCTGGATGTCGCCGGCGAGCTCCAGCGGCTGGCACTGGTCCTTGACGACGAGGATGTCTACGTCGCTGTCGTCGGTCAGCTCTCCGCGCGCCGCGGAGCCGAAGAGGATCACCCGCTCGGGATCAGCCGTTCGCACCACCGTTTCGACCAGCCGCTCCAGGACGTCAGGGTCGATGTTGCCCGTCCCCCGGCGAGTTGCGCCGTCGCTCATTTCAGGTGCCCACCTGCCACGGCAGGTCGCCTCGGATTCACTGTTCCTCGCATCGTCGGTTCGGTGGTCCCCATTATCGCACCGCGGACACGCGCTTGCCGGGCCAACCACCGTCTACGGGCCGAGGAGGCTGGCCGGGATGACCGCTCTGGCGTCACGGCGGTGATAGGCGTCGGCACCGTTGGGTGACGATCGACTGGGGCTTCTTCCAAACGGCCGCTACGCTACCATCCATCGGGCGTCTTACGCTACCATCCATCGGCACCATCCCGCCCTTTCGCCGGCGCACGTTCTCGCCCGAACGGTGAGGATCCGTTCCGAACCGGACATCGATCGTTGCCGCACCATGACGGTTTGGATGTTATTATCGAAAACGAGGCGTAGCGCTAATTAGGGAGACTCCATTTGCGGATCCGCAAACAAGGACGATGAACGAGCGGGGACGACGACCCCACGGGCGCCTGGTGCAGCAGCCCGGCGGACATGAAGCCTTCATCCCGGACCCGCTCCCACCGCCGTTCGCGTGGGACAGCGAGATCGCGACCGCGCTCTCGGCCGCGGATCTTGCGATTGGCCGCCTGGGGGGCGAAGGACGACTGCCGAACCCGCACCTGCTGATCCGGCCGTTCGTCCGCCGCGAGGCCGTGCTGTCCAGCCGGATCGAGGGCATGGTGTCGGGCCTGGGCGATCTGCTGGCCGCCGAGGCCGGCGCACGCGTCCGCGGGAACGCGGCCGACCTGCAGGAGGTCGCCAACTGCGTCACGGCCCTCGAGCACGCGGTCGATCGACTCGGAACGCTCCCGCTGTCGCTGCGTCTCGTGCGCGAGGCGCATCGGCTGCTCATGACCGACGTACGGGGCAATGCCGCGACGCCCGGGGAGTTCCGGCGCTCGCAGAACTGGATCGGCGCCCCCGGGTCCACGCCGTCCACCGCGACCTACGTGCCGCCGCCGGCGGACGCGTTGGCGGACTGCCTGAAGGACTGGGAGCGGTTCCTGCACGACAGGACGCTGCCCGCGCTGGTCCACGCGGGACTCGCGCACGCTCAGTTCGAGGCCATCCATCCGTTCCTGGACGGCAACGGCCGGGTCGGCCGGCTCGTCGTCACGCTGCTGCTCATCGAGCGCGACGTCCTCCCGGCGCCGCTGCTGTACCTCAGCGCCTGGTTCGAGGCGACGCGATCCGAGTACTACGCCCGTCTGCTCGGGACGACCGCAGCCGGCGAGTGGAAGGACTGGCTGATCTACTTTCTCCGCGGGGTCGCCGTCGAAGCGGAAGATGCGATCAGGCGCATCCGACAGATCGACGCTTTGGTGACGAAGTGGCGAAGGCTGCTCGCGGGAGAGAAATCGAGGCTGCCGGAAACGCTGCTGGAGCTCTTCACGGAGAACCCGTACTGGACGACGACACGGATCGCCAAGCGGCTCGACGTCGCGTTCACGACGGCAAGTCGGGCCGTCGACCGGCTCCGGGCCGCGGGTATCGTCGCACCCGGCGGCGACGCGCGGCGGAACCGCCTGTACTGCGCCGAGGCCATGCTGACGCTGCTCGAGAGCGACGAAGCGGAGACCGGAATCCGCTGACTCATGATCGAGCCAGTCGCAGGACGGAGTGCCCCTTCGCTGGACTCTACCGTCCCAACAGGTTGCTATAGGGGTAGCGCTTGGCGAGAAACTCCTGGAACTTCCGAAACGCGGGCAGACGTAGTAGCGGAGCGTAGTCGGAGATGTACTCGGCGACGCTCACGCGCCGATCAACGATCGAGCGCTTGAAGTTGCGGCCGCGGCGGCCGGCGGGCGAGCCTGCCGCGCGAAAGAGAAGCTCGTCGAGCCGCTCCTTGGGATTGCTGATGCCCTCGATTTCTGCGACGGCGGGCACGGGAACTCGCGAGGAGGGTGAGCCGGCCGCCCTGGCGACGGCGGAGCCGTCGAAGAGAATCCAGGCTTCCGACATCTGGACGGGAACGACGGGAACGACATCCGGCCGGGTGACCGCCTCGAATTCTCGCAAGCGTTCCTGCAACGAGAGGTTCTCCGAGTCACGGTGAACGAAGACCACCATGACACCCGACTCGTAGGCGCCGAGGAAGTGCGCGACGCTTCCGTGTCGCTTCCGGAACTCCGGCTCCAGAATCTCCACGTCCGGGTCGAGCCGATGTATCGCCCACTGGATGACCGGCACGAGCAGGCGGTCCGTTCCTCCGTCGGCCACAACGGACCAGGTCAACTGGCGATTCACTTGACTGATCCGAACTTGAGCTTCAGTTGACCCAGCTCGCGATTCACCGGTGAGCCACCGATGAAGTCGGCAACTGCCTGTCGGTCGATGGGTGTCGCGATGGCTTCGGGTCCGTTCGCTGTTGCTCGCCACGTATCGGTGATGGGCCGAAACGTGCTGATCGGGCCGTCCTGGCTGGTGACCGCCCGCTCGACGAACACGAGCTCGTCGAACGAGAGTTGGCGGGCCACTTCCGGAGAATGGGTATTCAGCACGACCTGGCGCAACGGATTGTCCGCGCCGACCGAGTCGTCGATGTCGACCGCGTAGTCCCTGAGAAGCTCGGCGAGATTGGGTACGCGCGACGGGTGAATGCCGTTCTCGGGTTCCTCGATGCACAGCACGGCGCGCTCTTCGACATCTACCAGCATCACAACCAGGGCGATGTACCGTAGCGTTCCGTCCGAGAGTGAGCGCCCGTAGAGCCAGTTGTCTACGCCAGATACGCGAGCCCGCAAGGCGAGTTGATCTCGTACGTCGTCCGAGTAGACGCTCAGTTCTGCAATATCCGAGTTGAGCTGCCGGAGTCTGAACAGGATTTCGGCCTCGGCGTTGGGGTTTCTGGTGGCGAGGCCATGGAGCGTCGCGGCAAGGTGGCCGCCGGAAGCCGAGACGTGGGCCGGCGCGGACCGGCTGTCGGGCGTCCGCATCGCGCTCGGATCGAGATGGAGTATTCGCCAAGACGACATTTCGCGCTTGGCGGCCAGGACGGTCGGGTAGTCGGACGTGTTCGTGCCCCCGACGACCGTCAGTGGAGACCTGCCGACCGGCGCTGGACGTCCGCGGCTTCCGCCGTCGCCGTGGAGCTGAATCCTGTCCTCCTTGGTGGAGATGAGCGGCCCGCCCCAACGTCCCTTCGAGGCGACCGTCTTCCTGAAATCCTTGGAGCAGCGGAAACCGATGAAGCTCTTCGAGTCCTTGAGCTTGGCGTGAGTCAGACTCTCGTACTCCACCAGTAGACGGTCGGACTCGGGTGCATAGCGCAGCCGAACGGCATAGGTCAGGAGGGTCGTACTCGGCTTGGCCGATTCACCGAAGTCGTCCAAGACTACCGGAGGCACAACCATGTCCGCCGACAGCTCGATCCTGCGAGCGGGGTCCCGACCAAACACCAGGTCGAGAGGGGAGTAGCCGCCGTCGCTGGTGCGCCGTACCTCGGTGGCCGCGTCGGAGATGTTCCGCTCGGCCAGCGCGCTCAGGAAGTGGATCGCGTCGAACAGGTTGCTCTTGCCGACGCCGTTGTGGCCGATGAAGCAGGTGCACGGTCCGAAGCGAACGTGCGCTTCGCGGATGCTCTTGAAGTTCTTGATCGACAGGGCAACGAGCATCGGCGGACCGGTCCTCGGAATGGCTCGACGATTATCGCCAGTTCGACCGGGCGCATCAACCAGCCGGCGCGCTCGGTCGGTGCGGCGCCACTCGCGGGTTCTCAGCCGACTGGCCGGGATTCGATGCTACAGCGCGAACACGTCGGCGACGAGGGGGCGGAAGTCGGGCAACAGGGGCGCGCCGTCCACGGTGTCGGCCGCCGTGAGGCGGTGCGGCGCACGGTCGCGCTCGTGGATCGTCACCGATGCGTCCTGCGGGTCCGCCACCCATACCACGCGAGCCCCGGCCGCGAGCCAGGCGTCCACCTTCGACGCCACCTGCGGGCGGGTGTCGCCCGGCGAGACGACCTCCACCGCCAGATCGGGAGCCCCGTTCCAGAAGGTCGCGGGCGCCCCGGACGCCGGAATGCGATCGCGGCGGACGAAGGCGACGTCCGGGGCGAGCACCGTGTCGGGGTCTCTGGCCAGCACGAAGCCGGTCTCCGCGCCGCAGACGATACCGCGGCGGTGCGCCTTGACGTGCTGCGCGAGGGGCGCCGTCAGGTTGGCGACGACAGCGCCATGGACGAATCCGGCCGGCGTCATGCGCAGGAGCTCTCCCCGGACGAGTGCGTAGCGACGGTGGTCGCCGGTCAGGTGGAACAACGCGTCCGCCGTCACGACCGGCGTCTCCCGAGATGCAACACTCACGCCATGACTCCCCTGCGGTGGTCTTCACGAACCACGTTGGCACGGTACTTCGTCGGACGTCAAGCGGGGCGGCGCGAATCGGAACCGCGCGCCGTTCGCGGCTCGGCTCCGGTCCTTCGAGCGGACGCTGGGTGATTCTGCAGGGGGGCGAGCGGGGCAGCCGCCCGTCAGTAGAAGATTATCGCCACGACGAAGACGACGATGGCGAGCATGACGACCCACTGCCAGATTTCCTGCTGGTCGTCCGATGGGATGAGCTCGAAGGAGACGCTGCGGTGCGAGTCGACGACGTTGCGGAGGAAGGTGGCGGCGTCGACCTGGGGGCTGTCGATGATGACCGAGCGGCCGCCGGTGCGCTGCTCGACCATATTGATGCCTTCGAAACCGAGCTGGGTGCGCTGGCCCGCGAGGTCCGCCTCGAGGGTCTCGTCGTAGTCGACGCCGCGCACGTAGTCGATCAGCACCGAGTCGACGTCGGTCCCGGTCCGGCTGCCGACGCCTATGGTGTAGATGACGAGGCCCCGGCGCCGGAACTCGGCGAGGGCCATGTCGAGCCGGCTCAGCTGCTCGGCGTCGATCAGGAAGTCGCCGTCGGTGAACAGCAGCAGCAGGCGGTCGGTGCGCTCCTCGGGCAGCCAGTCGTCGTCGCCGGATTCGAAGCGGTCCTGGTTGTCGAGCGAGAGATAAATCGACTCGAACGCGGTCGCGACGTCGCTGTCCCAGGGGAACGCGTCGCCGGTCAGGCTCTGGGGCGGCGCGATCCGGCCCACCTCCTCGATGAACCGCTCGGCGTTCGACGCCATGTGGGCCCGGCGCAGGGTCGTCGTGCCCCACACGTACACCGCGGTGCGGTCGCCGGGGGTCAGGATGTCCTGCGTGTACAGGCCCAGCGCCTCCCGCACCGCGAGATCGAGCCGGGACGGTCCAAGGTCCTTGACCCACATCGACGCGGAGGCGTCGATGGCGACCACGATGTCGACGTCGCCCCGCCTGAAGGTCGAGCCGCCGAAGACCCAGAACGGCCGGGCGGCGGCGACGGATACGAGCGCGAGTGCGATGATCGCCAGGAACCAGAACTTGATGTGGCCGAAGAACGGGTACTTCGAGCCCTCGGTGCGGGTCGGGCGCAACTGCAGCCGCAGGGCGAAGACCACCAGCCCGAACGCGAGCAGCAGGACGGCGATCGGGACGATCGCCAGGTACTCCGGGTTGGCGAACTCGATACTCTCCCGGAAGAGGCGGCTGATTCCGTCCATTGCTGGTACGTAGCGCCCCTGACGGGCGTTGGATCGTCGAGGCGGCCCCGCCGATGCTCGGTACGGGGCGCGCCGGTGGCCCGAGCTCCGACTAGCGTGTCCTGGCCCGGAAATCGTTCGCCAAGCGGCTCCGCTTGCCGCCCGACCAACCCTCCATGAGTCGGTGCCTCCTCTGCGGAGGCGGCGCCGTTCTACGGCGCAGACTCCTTACCCGCGGCGGCGACGCACCGGGGTGCCTTCGCCCTTCATCTGCTCGAGCTCGGGCGGCTCGATCTCACGCGGCGCTTCGAGGGCCCGCCTAACCGCCTCGGCATTGCTGGTCAGGTCGTAGTTCCACTTGTAGTCGAAGCGATCGCCGGGGTCGCCGCGCAGCGCCCGCTCGTAGTCGGCGTTCACCGCCTCCATCACCTCGAGGATGATCGCCTCCTTCTGGGTCGCCGCATCGGGGGCTTCCGGGTCGATGGCCCGGTACCGCTGCCGCGCGAGCATGAACTTGGCGCTCGCCAGGAGGTTCGACGCACGGGGATCGTCGATCTCGTCGGCGAGGTCCGCCACCACCGTCTCGTAGTTGCCGGTCAGGTAGTTGTAGGACGCCTGCTGCAGGAACGTATCGCGGAACAGATACGAGTCGGCGAACCACTGCATGCCCCACGCCCGGCTGCCCTCGTAGAAGGCCGAGACCTCGGTCAACTGCGTTTCCGCGGTCTCGTAGTCGCCGCGCTCGACGCTGTCGCTCAGCCCTTCCAGGTTCGTGTAGAACGCGGTCAGGCTGCGCGCCGGTATCGACACGAGGCCGAAGAAGAGCACGGCGAACACGAAGCCGACGAGATACCGGAAGGAGTGTTCCTTGTCGAGCAGGTCTGTCAGTCGCATGTCACTTCTCTCTCAGACGACGCGTGTCTCGGGGGCGGCCGTATTTCGACCGGCGCAAGGGCCGCGGGCGGCTACTAGGGGTTGGTGCCCCACAGCAGCTCCGACACGAACCCGACCGGAATGCCGACCAGCAGCAGTCCCATCGCCACCAACAGGAAACGCGAGTAGATCGGCACCTTCAACGCCCGGTGCTTCAGCTCCATGCGCACCGCCTCGCGCTCGTCGATCGCCTCGTAGGCGCGCAGCAGGCTGTCCTCGCTGGTCACGTCGAAGTAGTCGCCGCCGTACTCCTGAATCTGTCCGACGAGCTGGGGCACGGTGGGGTGCAGGAAGCTCGCGGTGCGGGCATCGCTGGTGTTGATGTAGATGATGTAGGGCACGATGTTCCGCCGGTTCAGCTCGGCGAACTCCGCGTCCGGAAACTCGTCGACGGCCGCATCGGTGATGATGAGCACCGCCCGGTTCTGGTTCGAGCCGCGGCCCACCGCCGCCTCGTCCTGGTCGAAGTACTTCACGATGTCCTGCAGCGGACGAATGATGTTGGTGTCGCCCTCCGCGGGGACGATGCGGACCTTGTCGCGCGGCACCACCATCGCCTTGTCGAGGCGCTGGGTCATGACGTACGGCGCGTCCCACACCTGGTAGTAGTACAGCTCGTCGTCCATGACGAAGTCGTCCACCTTGTACGGATAGGTGGAGAACAGCCACAGCGACACGCGGTCGTTCTTGTCGCGCCGCATGTCGAGGAACTCGAGATGCGCGTCGCGGGCCACCTCGGCCTTCGACTTGTTGGTGTCGGGGAACTCCCAGGCCATCGAGCCCGACGTGTCGACGAGATCGACCCGCACCCGCGACTCCACGTAGCCGCTGACCTCCTCGGTCGCGGTCAGGAACGGATCGGCGACCGAGAACACCAGCAACGCGAGGGCCCCCGCCATCAGCGCCTTGGGCGCGGTGTGGAGAACGCGGATCCAGAGACGCTTGCGGTGTCGCGGCTGGATGACATGCCCGGAGTGCTCGCGGACATGGCCCTTCCGCATGGCGGCCAGCCGCAACAGCGTCAGAGTCAGCACAAGGCCGAGCGCGAGCGCAATCGCGATGGCGATACCGACGTCACCGTACCGGATCTGCGCGAAGTCGGTCGCGAGCAGCTCGCGGACGCCGCCGTCGACGAACGTGACGAACTCGGACCAGGGCATCAGCATGATCGGTCACCCCTATATCGGTCACCCCTATGGCGCTAACTCTTCGCCGGACGCGGAGACGCGGCCCCCACGAGGGCCTTCAGGCTGTTCATCATGCGCACGTGCGGGCGCAACTGCGACACGGCGTCCGCCAGCATGCGCGCTTCTGCGGCGGGGTGCTCGACCGGCGCCGCCGTCGCGGCCTCGAGCCCCCGCTGATAGGCGACGAGCCGGGCCGCGATCACCCCGAGCGCCGCCTTCCGATAGCTGTCCTTCAGCCCGTCGACGTGCTGCTGGATGTCCAGGGCGGTGTCGCCGGGATGCAGGGCCGGCAGATCCGCCCGCAGGTAGTCGCGCAGCGCCAGGACCAGCGTCCGCTGGCCGGCGGCCAACTGATCCGCGCCGGCGTCCCGGGGCAGCCGGCGCAGCGCCGCCAGCTCGCGGTTCACCGTTCGTCGCGCCTCCCAGATCGACGGGGGCACCGGTATCTGCGCCTCGATGCGCGCCAGCTCGTCCTCTTCCTGCTGCCTCTCCAACGAGACCGCCTTCGGCTTGCGGGCGACCCGCACCAGCATCACGAACCAGAGCAGCAGCGGCAGGGGAGCGACGACCCAGGCCAGGGTCTGGAAGAACGTCGCCAGACCCTCGAACGTGCCGAGCTCGATGGTGTCCCGGATGTCGAGCAGCGGCTCGTCGGTGATCGACGTGACGTAGCGCACCAGCCCCTGCCCGCCGTCGGTCTGCTGGACCTCGGCGTCCTCGATGTCCTCGCCGAGATCCCGGACGAGGTAGTAGAAGCTGAAGTTCGGCAGGACGTAGGTCATCTTGTTCGGGTCGACGAGCCGGAACCCGTACACGAAGTCCCAGACGTGCTCGTCTTCGATCCGGTCCTTCTCGACCACGAGCGACACCGCCTCGAACGGGTGGACCGGCAGCGCCTCGGGGGTCATGCGGTCTTCGAGGATGATGATCTCCCGCCCGTCCGCGATCAGATCCGGGAAACGCAGCCGGTACCGCTGGGTGATCAGGTCGCCGGTCTTGACGACGGTCGGTTCGAGCTCCAGCGTTTCGATTCGCACGAGCCCCGGGCCGGGCGTGCCGACATCGGGCTGGGCGGCGGAGGCCGGCGCCGCGATCAGCAGGAGTCCAGTTACCGAGGTCGCGAGTAGGCGTGTCATTTTCACCGGAATCTTTCCTGCAAGTCCGCGAAGATCCTGACTGCCCGGCCCGGGGCCGGGTCAGCGACGACCGGTGGCTGGCCCGTGCATCCCCGCCTTCGGCCGCTGCCCGCCCAACCGATCCTACAGGAGTCTGCGACGTTCCACGGCGCAGGCCCCTGGCCCGGCAATCCTCGCCTGCGGCTCGGCTTGCCGCCCAACCAACCCTGCCAGGGGTCTGCACCGTCCTACGGTGCAGACTCCTAGCGCGCGAAACGGGACATCAGGAACTTCGGGAGCTCTTCGATGTGGTTCTGCTCCGTCAGCACCGTCGAGTCGATGCCCGCCTTATGCTTCAACTTGTACTGCAGCGCCGCCCGCGCCTCCTCGATGCGCCGCCGAATCGCGCCCGCCTTCCGCGCCGAGATCACGGTCTGCTTGCGCGTCTCCATGTCCGAGATCCGGATGTAGCCGAGACGGCTCTTCACGCGGAACTCGTCGGGGTCGTCCAGAATGAGCACGATCATATCGTGCTTCGCGGCCAGCGTGCTCAGTTGCTTGAAGTCGACCGCGTCGGGGTCGTTGACCAGATCCACGAGATCGGTCAGGAGGACGATCGAGTGGCGCATCTTGAGCCGCGCGAGCATGAAGTTGACGGCGACCTTCAGGTGGGCCGGGCGGCGGCTCGGGAACTCCCGCTCCAGCTTCAGCTTCTCGAAGATCTGATGGGCCATGTGGAAGACCTGCGAGGTCCCGAGCTTCGGGCGCAGGTAGAGCTCGATGCGATCCGAGTAGCCCAGCATCCCCACCGGATCGCGCAGGTTGGCGCGGGTCAGGCCGATGTTGCCGAGCAGATCGAGCATCAGGAGCGCCTTGTTGGTCTCCTGCGACACCTGGAACAGCGTGGAGTAGGACAGATCGCAGACGATCAGCGTGCGGAGCTCCTTGGGCTCCATCCGCTCGATCCGATACAGCTTCTCCGGGTAGGTGCGCAGGCTCAGGGTCCACGACACGTCCTTCAACGGCTGCCCGGGCCTCCACTGATCGACGCCGACGATGTCGTAGCCGGTTCCCTTGAACCCGCTCTTGTGCTCGCCGAAGTGGATGCTGTTGGACGGTCTCCGGGCCCGGATGCCGTGCTTGATGTCCCGGAACCGGGCATAGACCTCCTCTACTTCCACGGCGGAACCTCCATGTCCCGCAGGATCTGCTGGAGGAGTTCCTCCTTGTCGACCGAGAACTCCATGCCTTCGCGCAGCACGAGCCGGTGGGCGAGCACCGGGCCCGCGACCGCCTTGATGTGGTCGGGGGTGATCGCCAGGTCGCCGTTGAAGAAGGCGAAGGTCCGGGCCACCGCCTCGAGGTGGAAGTGCACCCGGGGAGAGATCCCCACCCGGATGTACTCCTTGACGGTCCGGGCCGACCGCCCCATCACCCGATGCGGGCGGGTGTTCCGGATCAGCCGCACCTTGTACTGCTGCGCGTAGTCCGACATCTGGACGTTGTCGAAGATGTACTGGGCGATGTCGAGGACCTCGTAGAGGTCGGTCAGCTTCTCGACCTTGCGTCCGACCACGTTGCGGGCGCTGATCTTCAGCTCGTCCTCTTCGTCCTCGGGGTCCAGCATGTTGATGGACAGGGTCGTGCGGTCGAGCTGCGCCACCGGATTGGCGAACGTGCCCTCCTCTTCCCCGAAGATGTTCTCGGTGCAGATCACCATGAAGAAGCGGGGGCCTTCGATGTCGCTGAAATCGCACGACAGCGGGAACAGCGGCAGCACCTTGCCTTCGGCGAGGTTGCCGTAGTCCGAGGCGAGCGTCGCCGAGCTCTCCTCCATGCCCTCGAGCACCGCCGCCTTGGTCTTGCCCGACAAACGGTTGTCCTCGTCGATGAGGACGATGTGCGCCATCAGCTTGCCCGGCTTGAACACCAGCTTCCGCGAGCCGTCGGTCTCCTCGACGATCGTCTCGTAGCCGAGGATGTCCTCGGGCATGTACGTCGGCAGGCCCTGGATGCGCTCGAACTTGGCGTCGATGGCCATCGCGCAGGCGCTCACGAGGTCGGTCTTGCCGGTGCCCGTCGGTCCCCGGAACATCACGTGAGGCTGGCGCAGCAGCTTGCTCTGGCTCAGCTTGTCGGTATATGGCAGCAACGTGAAGAACGCCCACGACAGGATGCGGGCGGCATCGTCGAGGCCGTAGAGCCACTTGGTCGACTCCTTCTGGAACCGCTGGACCACTTCGTTGGCCCGGTCGAAGTCGATGACGCGCGTCGGTTGCACGGCCATGAGTCTGTCCTGCTCTCCCTTCGATGCCGCGTGCGCTGGCGGGTCGCCGGTCATCCGGCCGACGAGCCTGACACGCCCGATCCGCCGGTTGCCGGCGCCGGTCGGGGCGCCTGCTTCAGACCGATGTCGTGAAGCGAGCCCCTAAGTTTCTCCGCATGGCCGCCCCGCGTCAAGACGGACGGCTGACCGGATAGCGCCCCGGCATCGCCGCCCTGCGGCTTCCGCGGCCCGCGGATCGATGCTGCCGGCGTCGGCGTCCTGCGGCCCGGACGCCTACCTGGGGCCCCCTCCGATCGTCAGTCCCACGTAGTACTCGCGGTCGGGAGACGGCTCGTAGTAGCGGCTGCCGAACGCGTTGGTGATGGTGGACGAGTTGTAGAGCTCGTTGAACAGGTTGTCGAAGCCCACGAACGGCCGGACGTCGACGCCGCCCCACGTCGCGTCGAGCCCGAACCGCAGATCGACCACCGTGTGCGCCCAGTTGAGCACGGTGTTTGCGTTGTTGAGCGTATAGTCGTCGACCCACCGGACCGTCATCCCCGAGCGCAGGCCGAACGGCGCGGTGTGGTTGAAGCCGGCGAAGATGCGGTGCGGCGGCGACCCCGGCTCGATGTTGCCGGCGAAGTCGTTGCCGCCGGGCGCGAACTCCACGAACCGGAAGTTCTGGTACGTATACGCGAACCGGGTGCTGAACGCGGGGTCCGGGATCCACTCGAGGAGCAGCTCGACGCCGTCCCGGGACGACTCGCCGGCGTTGCGGAAGAAGACCTCCTCGGTCGGGCTCTGGAAGGAGACCAGCGCGTTGTCCACGGTGGACACGTACACCGCCGCCTCGTAGCGCAGGCGCGCCGCCTCGGCCAGCCCCCGCACCCCGAACTCGAAGCTGCGCAGGTCCTGCGGCCCCAGATCCTGGTTGAACCCCCCCTCGCCGGTCGGGGTGTTCGACAGCTCGACGGTGGTGGGGGTCTCGTAGGCGGTGGCGAAGCTCGTGAACAGGTTGACGTTGGGGGCGGCCTCGACGGTCATGCCGATCGAGGGGCTGACCGCGTCCATCTTGCGGTCGCCGGACTGGTCGCCGTCGTCCATCTTGCGGTCGCCGGCCCGGAAGTCGTAGTAGTCCCAGCGCACCCCGGCCGTGAACCGCACGCGGTCCGTCGGGGCGACGCCGATCTGGGCGAACGGGCCGGCCGACCTCACGTCCTCGGTCTGGTCGATCTGCAGGGCGCCGCTCGTCGCGCGCTCGCCGCTCACCTCGGGCGCCACCTGCCCGAACTCCCGGCGGTCGTCGTTCTGGGACGCCACGTCCACCCCGGCCGCCCAGTCGATGCCCGCCGCACCGGCGGACGCGCCGCCGACGTACTCCGATCGCAGGCCGCGTCCGTTCCGGCGCAGGTTCACGTTCCGGAACGCTCCCACCGCGTCGAGGTCCCGCCACATGCCCCAGCCGGTCACCCGGAAGAGCTGGGTCTCGCTGAAGCGGTGCTCCAGGGTCACTCCACCCTGCCCCTGGTTGGCGCCCTCGCCCCAGTTGCGGGCGCGGGCGACGCCTCTCGCCATCCGCCGCCGCACCGGGTCGCGGGCGTCCTCCTCGTTGAGAAAGCTCGCGCTCTCGGCGAACGGGCTGTCGTAGAGGTTGAACACGCCGCGGATCTCGGTGTCGGCGCCCAGCTCGCGCCGCACCACGAAGTTGGCCTGGGTGATCTCGGCGTGGCTGTTCTCTCGGAACCCGTCGGTCTCGAAGCGGCTCACGCTCGCCATGAACTGGGTCGGCCCGACCCCGCCGGCGTCCACCCGGACCTGCTGGCGGTTGTAGCCGTAGCTGCCGAACTGGATGTCGGGCCGGACCACGAGCCGGCGCGACGTGTCGAACGTCGTGGTCAGGTTGATGACCCCGCCGGCGGAGTTGCCGTACAGCACCGAGCTCGGTCCCCGGATCACCTCTATGCGGCCGACCGAGCCGAGGTCGACGTTCCCCGGCTCCGTCGTGCCGTCCGCGGTGGTGATGGGAATGCCGTCCTGTATGAGGGCCAGCCCGCGCAGCCCGAACCGCGGCTCGGGGGCCCGGATGCTCACCCCGATGCCCCCCGACAGGCCGTAGTTGCGGCGGTTCTGGACGAACACCCCGGGAATGCCCCGCAGCGCCTCGTCCAGCGAGGATCGCCGCTGGGCGAACTCGATCTGCTCGCGCTGCACCACCGCCACCGACTGCGGGACGGTGGCCAGATCCTGATCGGTCCGCGTGACGGTGACGGTCTCCGTCAGCGGCGCGAGCTCGAGCAGCAGGTCCGCGGTCGCGACGGCGCCCGCCTCGACCGGCACGAACGCGATCTCGCTGCTGAAGCCCGGCAGCACGCCGCGCACCTGATACCGGCCGGCCGGTAGATTCGCGATCTCGTACTCGCCCAGGCCGTCGCTGACGGCGGCGCCGACGGCGCCGCCCCCCTCGGGGACGGCGGTCACCGCCACCCCCGGCAGCACGCCGCCGCTCTCGTCCACGATCACGCCGGCGATGGCGCCGGAGTCCTGTCCCGCCCGGCTCGTCGACACGCCGACGGCAAGCAGCATCAATGCGGCGGCGCCCAGGCATCCGAGACGCCGCCAGCCTGGTTGTTTCCGGTCGTTCATGGCCTTCGTTTTCCTCTGCCGCCTCGTCGCAACGGCTGCCGCCGCCGACATGACAAAGAGAGCCCTCGCGGGTGCCGCCCCGCGAAGGCTCCTGGTGGTCTCGGCCCCGGGCTCGAGTCGGCCCGGTAGTCGTCGCCTTGCCGCTCTAGTCCGCCAGCGGGTGGGGGCGCACCTGGAACTTCAACATGCCCGGCTTCACGCCCCGGCCGCCTTCGATGTGCCAAGTGACCGCGGCGCCGTAGGTGGCCCACACCCCGCGCCCCTTCCATCCGGCATCGGGGTCGTCGATGCGGCCGTCGAGCCCCCGGGTGAAGAAGCCCTGCGGGTACGGCACGCGCAGCACCGTCCACTGGCCCGTCTCCGGATCGAGCGCCAGCAACGAGTCGGAGTTCGACCCGGTGGCGATCGGCACGTCGCGGCCCAGCCCCAGCGTGTTCCACTGATCGACCCAGTTGTAGTAGTGGTAGTCGGCCCGTACCGGCGGCTCGGTCCCCGCGATCACCGGCCCGGGGGTGGGATAGAGCGTCCAACCCTCGACGCAGTGCCGCCCCTCGGCCGTCTCCGGACCGTTCAGGACCGGGCACCGGGTGCGATCGAAGCTGGCGAGGTGGCTCGACCCCGACAGGGCGGTCCAGAGGACCCCGTCGCGATCGATGTCGAGGCCGCGCGAGCCGAACCCGATCTTGTCCCGCGGCACGTTCGGATCGAGCGCCGACGGCACCTCGTACATCTCGGTGACGCAGGTTTCGGGGGGACTGTCGCCCACGTCGAGCCGGGCGAGCCGCCCCGGGAACCGGGTGGAGCTGATCCAGACCACCTTGTCGTCGGTGGGATCGCCGATGACCCCGTAGCTCCCCACCACGACGCGGGTGTCGAGGGCGAGGTCGCGGTCCGCTGGCTGTCGGCCGCGCGGCGGCTCGTTCCACGGCTGGGTGACGACCCCGTCGCCGTTGGTGTCGAGCACGGTCGGGCACCAGCCCTGCGCGGCCACCTCGTCCCCCGTCTCGTCCCAGACCTTCGTGTCGATCCAGCCGATGACCTGCCCGCCGCCGCTGAAGTAGAGCGTGTCGTTGTCGTCCTCGGCGAACTGCAGGTGGTGGGTGCCGAAGCACGTGTCGACCATCACGAACTCGCCGGTCTCCGGCTCGTAGTAGACGGCCGCGCGGTACCCGTTGTCCAGCGGGAAGTAGCGGGCGAACCGGTTGTCCGACCCCTCCCGGCAGTAGTCGGGGTTGGCCCGGTTGCGGATCGCCGAGGTCATCCACACCCGGCCCTTCTGGTCCATCATCGGGTTGTGGGGGTTCGCGGGGTCGTTCCAGATCAGCTCGTCGCCGAAGAACCGCGACGGGGCGGGCATCGACCGCGCGATCATGCCCGGCACCGTGGCCGGATCGACCCGCAGCGGCACGTCGAGGCTCGTCGCCACGTGGGTGACCGGGTCGAGAATCGTCAGCGCGTCGTTCGAGATGTTGACCCCGTAGACGGGGCCGTTCGCGTTGATGCCGGGGTTGCGCTTGTCGGTGGCGATCTCGTCGTGGATGTAGTCGATCTCGGTGCCCCACTCCCACATCGAGACGACCACGTTCCGCTCGATGCCCTGCGGGCGCGGCGGCGCCTCGGGCACCGCGCCGGCCGCGATGCGGTCGCTCCAGTCGGAGAACATCTGCAGGCCCCGCGCCCGGCCGAACCGGTTCATGACGTTGGTCATCTGGCCGCCGCGCTGGCCCATCCGCACCCGGTGGTCCCATGCCTCGAGGCTCGAGTCGAACTGCTCGAGGTTGTCGATCTCGCGGACGATGCGGCTCCCGAGCTGGTGGCAGAGCATGCACCCCTGCTTCTGCACGTCGAGCCACTGGTCCTGGTGCCGGAGATTGGCGTCGATGCCGTTGCCGTCCGGCCCGGTCCCCGGAAACTCGTTCTGCGCCGGCGGCCGGATCAACGAGTACCAGTAGTTGGCGGGGTAGACGGCGGCGGCTTCCTCCGGGGTCGCCGCGACGGTCGCCGCGAGGTCCACGGTGTCGCCCGGCGCGGCCGTCACCGGGGCCGAGTCGACGAGGCCGTAGCCGCGGACCCAGACGTCATAGGTCGCCTCCGGCAGGTCCGGAATGAGATAGCGGCCCCCATCGCCGGTCACGACGCTCTTCACGAACTTCGTGGGCAACCCCGTGGTCTCGGCGATCACCCAGACCCCTTCCTCGGGGCCGTTCGCGCTCGTCACCACGCCGCCGATGTCGTCCTCGGCGGCGCGCACGAACGCGGCGAACGAAACGAGCGCCGCCGACACGACCAACGCAACGGCCAACGCACCTGCAGAGCGTTTTCTCATGGCTGCCTTCCGTTCCGGTATACCGTCACCCCACGACCCACGACCCGCGAGCCCGCGGACCTCAACGGCCCTACTGGCGGGACGCCTCCCAATCGCCGGTTCCGTACCAACTGAAGCTGCCCGGGGCGCCCTGAATCGTGTCGCCCGTCAGCTCGCCCTCGAAATTGATCGGCTGGTCGCCGTCGAGGTCCGGCACCACGATGACGAACCTGAGCATCGCGCCGTCGACGGTGCCGTCCACATCCAGGATCTCGTTGTCTCCGAGGTCGATCTCGCCGCCGAGCCGCTCGCCGTCCTGCTCGAACCGGGCCTGCCACGTCGTCATGCCGGTCTGCGTGCTCAGCCGCATCTCCCAGTCGCCGCTCACGCCGCCCTGGGCGCGCGCCAGCGACAGGCTCGCGATGCCCACGATGAGCGCCGCCCCCGCCGCCGTCAGACTCCGTCTTCCCATCATCGTTCCTGCCCCGTTTCCTCCACGATCTTCGTGTACCACATGACCCCGAAGTTGACGAACGGCTCGCCGTCCACCGAGACCTCCTGGTTGACCCGGTACGCGTACGGCGAAACCAGATAGCTCCGGCCCCGGATCAGCAGCTCGGCGCCGTCGTGCCGGATCGGCGCCGGGGTCTCCCAGAAGTGGCTGTAGTACCCCCCGAGGTCCCCGCCGACGGGCCCCGGCTGCAGCAGGGCGAACCCCGCGTCGTACACCACGTACTTGGTGAGGTGGGCGCCGAACGGCCCGGTCTCCAGAAACAGGATGCCCTGGCCGCGCAGGGACCGGTCCGGCCCCTCGAGCTCGACGGTGATCTCGAGATACCGGCCGTTGGCGATGTGCCGGACCCGCTCGGTCCCCGTGTACTTCCCGCCCGGCAACAGCGGGGTCTCGAGCGGAGACCACTCGATGTCCCAGTCGCCGAGAAAGTACCGCAGATCGAACGGCGGCATCATCTCGTCGCCGGTCGTCGGTCCCTCCTGCGTCGCCCCCGGCTGTTGCCGCTGGGCGTGCAGCGGAGAAACCGCGGTCCCCGACGTGACGCCGAGCGCCAGGAGAACCGGAACTACGTGCCTCATGACGTGGATTCTATCCCGTCTTGCCGGTCATGGGTGGAGGCCGCCGCTCGCGATCGATCGATCCGGTGCGCGCCCCCGCCGTGGACTCGAGCTCACGCCCGCCGTGCTGGATCGACCGGACGCTCCGGACGGCCGGCCCCGGGTTGCGCCGACCAGGTCCGGAGCGGGGCCCGGTTGATCGCGTACGGGGGCCATGGTACAAGTTGGCCGCCGCCGGTCATCTCCGGAATCGGGGCCGCCCTCGTCACAATCATGACACGCCCATGATGCGCTGCCGGCGCCCCCCGGGGGGCGCCGCCCGACCCCGCGCGTGTCGAGCCGGCATTCACTTGTCAGATCGCCGAGCAGCGTGGAAACACAGCGACATGAAGACCGAGATCGAACCGTTTCGCATCAAGATGGTCGAGCCGATTCGGCTGCGCACGGCGGAAGAGCGCGAGGCGATTCTCCAGCGGGCCGGCCTGAACCTGTTCAAGGTGGCGGCGGCCGACGTCGTGATCGATCTGCTGACCGACAGCGGGACCGGCGCGATGAGCGCGGAGCAGTGGGCCGCGATGATGCGCGGCGACGAGAGCTACGCCGGCGCGGACAGCTTCGAGCGCCTGCGGGAGGCGGTGCGCGACGTCACCGGCTTCGACGAGCCGCTGCCGACCCACCAGGGCCGCGCGAGCGAGCGGGTGCTCTTCGATGTCGTGGGCGGCGCCGGCGCGGTGGTCCCGAACAACGCCCACTTCGACACGACGCGCGCCAACATCGAGCGGACCGGGGCGCGCGCCGTCGACCTCTCGATTCCCGAGGCCGCCGATCCGACCAGCCGCCATCCGTTCAAGGGCAACATGGACCTCGCCGGGCTCGACGCGCTGCTCGGCGCCGAGGGGGCGCGCGTCCCGCTGGCCCTCTGCACCATCACCAGCAACGCCACCGGCGGCCAGCCGGTCAGCCTGGAGAACCTGCGGGCGGCGCGGGAGATCTGCCGGCGCCACGGCGTTCCCTTCTTTCTCGACGCCTGCCGCTTCGCCGAGAACGCGTGGTTCGTCAAGCAGCGCGAGCCGGGCCACGGCGACCGGCCGGTGCGCGCGATCGCCCGCGACCAGTTCGACGCGGCGGACGGGGCGATCATCAGCGCCAAGAAGGACGGTCTGGTCAACATCGGCGGCCTGCTGCTCGTCCGCGACCCCGACCTGCGGCGCCGGGCCGGCGAGGTGCTCATCACCACCGAGGGCTACCTCACCTACGGGGGGCTGGCGGGGCGCGACCTCGAGGCGATGGCGGTGGGTCTGCGCGAGGTGCTCGACGCGGACTATCTCCGCTACCGCATCGGGACCGCCGCCTACGTCGGGGAGCGGCTCCTGGCCGCCGGCATCCAGATCGTCGAGCCGCCGGGGGGGCACGCCGTCTACATCGATGCGCGCCGCTTCTGCCCGCACCTGCCTCCGGATCAGTTTCCGGCCCAGGCGGTCGTCGCCGCGCTCTACCGCCACGCCGGGGTTCGGGCGAGCGAGGTGGGCTCGGCGATGGTCGGGGCGGGGAGCCGGGCGCCGCTCGAGCTGGTCCGTCTGGCGATACCGCGGCGGGTCTACACCCGCGCCCACCTGGACTACGTGATCGAGGCGCTCGTCGAGCTCCACGCCCGCCGCGACACCATCCGCGGCCTGCGCGTCGTCGAGGCGCCGCCGAGTCTGCCGCACTTCTCGGCCCGCTACGCCGAGGTGGATCCCTAGAGGACGCTGACGGCAATCACCTTGCCGTGTGCGCGCCAACCCGCAGACAACGGGCTGCGCTTGGGTGCAGTCGGCAACCTTGTATCGATCACTGTCTTGGCGGCCCGAGAACCCCGCGTGGCGCCGAGACCGGCGGGGCATCGGCGGTCGAATGCAGCGGAGCCTTCTACCGGGGCTGTCAGCTCTCTTCCGGTAGCACCGGCCCGCGCGGCGCGCGCTCGACCACCTCGGCGGCCGGCGGCAGGCGCCGGCGGCGGCGTCCGAGCCATCCCGGCGTCGGCTCGAGGTTGCGGCCGGCCGCGGCCGGGTCCTCCTGCTGCAACTGGTGCAGCAGGTCCAGGTACTTCTGCTCGATCACCGGCCAAGTGTAGTGCCGGTTGAAGTACCGGCGGCCGTGGGCGCCGAGGCCGGCGCGCAGTCGGGGGCTGTCCTCCAGCAGCCGCAACGCTTCGGCAAACTCCGGGTAGCTCGTGTAGTACAGGCCGGCGTTGCTCCGGACCACCTGGCCGCGGAGGACGTCGCAGTCGCCGTTGACGAGCACCGGCAGCCCCATCGCCCATGCCTCCAGCGTCACTATCGACAGGCTCTCGTACGGCGACGGCATGATGAGGACATCCGCCGCGGCCATCGCGTCGTACTTCTGCTCCTCGGACACGAACCCCAGGTGGCGGATGCGCGGGTCGTTCGGCACCGGCATGACCGGCGAGCCGGCAAGGACCAGATCGAGCCGTTCGTCCTCGGCCGCGTAGCGCCGAAAATGGCCGAACAGCTCGGCGCACCCCTTGTTCGGGTCGATGCGGCCCACGTAGAGGGCGAACCGGCCGGTGATGCCGGTCCGTTGGCGGAAACGCGGTGCGCTGGCCTCGGCCGGCACGTCCGAACCGACCCCGGCCACGACGCCGGGCACCGCGTGGTTCTGCGAGACCGCCTGAATCAGCGCCCGCTCCTCGAACGTCAAGTACACGATGGCGCGCACGCCGCGAAACACCGGACCGAACAGGGCGAGCCCGGCGGCCGGGTCGCGCTCGGCCGTCGGCACGAGAACGGCGCGGCGCGCGACGGCGCGGACGCCGTGGTAGGCGTGGTAGTAGCGGTAGCTGAAAAAGAGGCAGAAGTCGTACTCCCGGCCGTGCCGGACCAGGTGCTCGACGAGGGCGGGGCTGGTCGGACCTTCGCTCGACAGCCACCTCAACTCGTCGGCGAGGGAATGCCGCCGGTGGAACACCTGCTCGGACCGGAGCCCGAACTCCCGCGGGTCGCGTTCCCGGGCAACGGGAAACCGCCGCACCGGCACTCCGTTGACCGAGTCGGCCCCGGCCTCGTACTCGTTCCGCCACGTGATGTAGTCGCGGGCGCACGTGGTCAGGACCTCGACCTCGGCGTGCCGGGCCAGGCGCTCGGCGATGTACCGCGCTGCCAGCTCCGCCCCGCCGGCGACGTCGAGCCCGTAGCGTTGGACGACGATCGCCAGCTTCATCGGTTCGGCGGAGGAGGCTCTTCTACCGGCGGGGAGGCGAAGGGAGCCGCGTCGCCGGCCGGCTTCTCTGCCGGCCCGCCACCGTGCGGCGACGCGGCGTGGGTATCGGCCCGGGCCGGCTCCAGTGCGTCCAGCCGCTCGGCCACCGATTCCACGAGCATCCGCTGGCTCTTCATCTCGGCGGAGAGCTGCTCCATTTCGGCTATCAGTTTCTCCACGACCCGGCGGCTCTCGGCGTCCCGTTCTTCCCGGGCGGCCGTCCGCCGCGCCACGTCGGCGTCGAAGGCCGCCTGCTGCGCGTTCAGCCGGGCCTGCGTGGCGAGCGCATCTACCACCGGGTCGATGTTGAAGACGAACTTCAGCAGCGGGCGGAGCAGCCTGCGGACGCCGTACAGCACGCGGCCGACGCCGCCGCGAGACGAGTGGTAGATGCTGTGTCCGTCGAAGGCGAACGACTCCGACGGCGGAAGCACCCCTGCCGCGCGCTCGCGCTCCTCATCCGCGGCCGGCGCCGAATCGACGCTGCCCCGGCTCTCGATGCGGGCGCGGATCTGCTCCATGATCCGCTCCACGTCGATATCGTCGGGCTGTGCAGGGGAATCGGACATCCACCACCCCGGAGCGCCGCGTGTCGCCGAGCCGCCGATGGACCGGTGAGCCGCGCACGGTTGGGCGGTCATCGGCGTTGGGCGGACGGCCCACGCCACCATGGGGCAGCCTACGGTATCGACGGCGGGAGTGGATGTCAAACCGGACGGCAGCCGTATCCTCGGGTTCGGCGGGGCGGCTGGCCTCGCCGCGGTTTCCCGCACCTCGGCGGCGTCTCGCGTGCGACGATGTCGTCCGGAACCGCGGCTACGATACGAGGCCGGCAGAGGAGGCAGGGAGGCGCGCATGGACTTCACCGGGAAGGCGGTATTGGTGACCGGGGCGTCGCAGGGGATCGGACGTGCGATAGCCCGGCAGTTCGCCGGCCGGGGCGCCCGGGTGGCCGTCCACTGCCACCGGAACCGGGCCGCGGCGGAGCAGACGCGGGCGGGGTTGCCCGGAGGGCCGCACCGGCTCGTCGAGGCCGACGTCGGCGACCCGGACGCGATCGCCCGGATGGTCGATTCGGTCGCGGCGGACCTGGGCCGGATCGACGTGCTGGTCAACAACGCCGGCGTCTACGAGGCCCACCCGGTCGCCGAGGTGTCCTACGACACCTGGCAGGCCTGCTGGCGGCGGACGCTGGAGACGAACCTGCTGGGGGCGGCGAATGCCGCCTACTGCGCGGCGCGGCACATGATCCGGCAGGGGGGCGGGCGCATCGTCAACGTCTCGTCGCGCGGCGCGTTCCGGGGCGAGCCGGAGGCCCCCGCCTACGGAGCGAGCAAGGCAGGGATGAACGCGATGAGCCAGTCGCTGGCGAAGGCGCTGGCGCCGCACGGCGTCTTCGTGGGCGCGGTCGCGCCGGGATTCGTCAGCACCGAGAGGACCGCTCCCTTTCTCGAAGGCCCGGATGGAGACGCGGTTCGCGGGCAGAGCCCCCTGGGACGCGTCGCGACCCCCGACGAGGTGGCCTACGCGGTCGTCTTTCTGGCGTCGGAGGGGGCCGAGTTCACGACCGGGACGATCATCGACGTCAACGGCGCGTCGTATCTGCGATCGTGAGCCGAAACGGCGCCCGCCGCCGGGAGGACAGGGTCCGGGCCGATCCTTCCGCGGCTCGTAAGGCCGTGGCGGAACCGCTCGTCGCGGCGGGGCCTTGCGCCAAGGGCGGTTCAGGCCGGGCGCAGGGAGGCCGCGGGGCCGGGGGGGAGGGCCGGTTCCTCCTCCTTGTTGCGCAGCGACTTGATCACGGGCGACGTGTTCGGCGGATACTCGCCGAAGCTGACCCCGAGCGCCCGCGCCGCCACGACCCCCGCGCTGTCCGCCGAGACGCGCGAAATCTGGTGCACCGCGTCCTGAATCGGCACGCTCCTCACCGCCGGCGGGTCGTAGGCCACCATCTTCCCGAACTCCCGCTCGAAGACGAGACGGACGGCATGGGCGCCGAACTGGGTGGCCAGCGCGCGGTCGAAGTTGGTCGGGGGGCCGCCGCGCTGCAGGTGGCCCAGAATCACCACCCGCGTCTCCCGCTTCAGCCGGGCTTCGAGCTCCCGCGCGACGATCTGGCCGATGCCGCCCAGCCGGACCTGCTGGCCCGGGGTCGGCTCCTCGCGGGTCACCAGGCCCCCGCCCGGCAGCTCGGCCCCCTCGGCCACCGCGACGAGCGAGAACCGCTTGCCCTGGGTGTCGCGCTCCAGGATCTTCTGGCAGACGTTCTCCCAGGTCCACGGGATCTCGGGAATCAGGATGACCGACGCGGCGCCGGCGATGCCCGCGTGCAGCGCGATCCACCCGGTGTGGCGCCCCATCACCTCGAGCACCATGATGCGGTCGTGGCTGGCCGCGGTGGTGTGCAGGCGGTCCATGGCGTCGGTGGCGCAGGCCACGGCGCTGTCGAACCCGAACGTGAAGGCGGTCGCCGACAGGTCGTTGTCGATCGACTTGGGGACGCCCACGACGGGGATGCCGTACTCGTGGAACTGCTGGGCGACGGCGAGCGACCCGTCGCCGCCGATGCAGATCAGCCCTTCGAGGTCGAGCTGGTTCATGGTGCGCTCGACCTGGGGGAGCAGCTCGGGGTCGAGCTCCTGCCGGTCGTCGACCCCGACCCGCGCCGAGAACCGTCCCGTGTTGGTGGATCCCAGGATGGTGCCGCCCCGGTTGATGATCCCCGACGTGTTCCGGGTGTCGAGGGGCACGTAGGTCACGGGGTCGACCAGCCCTTCGAAGCCCCGCCGAAAGCCGACCACCTCGGACCCGAGCCGCGCGGCGGACTTGACGGCGCCGCGAATGACCGCGTTCAACCCCGGGCAGTCGCCGCCCGCGGTCAGGATTCCGATCCGGCGTGTTGCTGTCGGCATGGTCTTTCTCATCCGGTTGGGGGGCTCGGGTCCGGCGCCGTCGCGGGTCGGACGCCGGTCCCGGATGCCGTCATGAATGCCCGAGCACCGCGTGCGGGGTGTACCGCTCCTCGAGGAACCCGCACTCGTCCGCGTCCAACGTGATGTCGAGAGCGCCGACGAGCTGATCGAGCTGCTCGGGCCGGGATGTCCCGACGATGGGGGCGGTCACCCCCGGCTGCCGGACCAGCCAGGCGAGGGCCACCTGGGCCGGGGCGACGCCGCGCCGCGCGGCCAGCGTCCGGACGCGTTCCACGATCTCGAAGTCGGCCGGTGCGAAGTACAGCTTGCGCGCGAAGTCGTCGCTGCGGGCCCGGCTCGACGGTCCCGGGTCCTCCGACTCGGGTTTGCGGTTCCCGGCGAGGAACCCGCGGGCGAGGGGGCTCCAGGGAATGACGCCGGCGCCCTCGGCCCGGCAGAGCGGCAGCATCTCCCGCTCTTCCTCGCGGTAGACGAGGTTGTAGTGGTTCTGCATGGTCACGAACCGCGCCCACCCGTTCCGGTCCGCGGTGTGCAGCGCCCGCGCGAACTGCCAGGCGTACATGCTCGACGCCCCGAGATAGCGCACCCGGCCGGATCGGACGATGTCGTTCAGCGCGTCGAGGGTCTCCTCGAGCGGCGTGTCGGGATCGAAACGGTGGATCTGATAGAGGTCCACGTGGTCCATGCCGAGCCGCCGGAGCGAACCGTCGATGGCGTCGAACAGGTGCTTCCGCGACAGGCCCCGGTCGTTGGGGCCGTCGCCCATCGGAAAGTACGCCTTGGTGGCGACGACGACCTGATCGCGGCGGGCCATGTCGCGGACGGCGCGGCCGAGGATCTCCTCGCTCGCCCCGCGGGAGTACATGTCCGCGGTGTCGAAGAAGTTGATCCCGTGGTCGAGCGCCTGCCGGACGAACTGCCGTCCGGTCTCCTCGGGCAGGACCCAGTCTCGCCAGCTCGGCGAGCCGTAGGTCATCATGCCGAGGCACAGGCGGGAGACTCTCAGGCCGGTCCGTCCGAGCGACACGTAGTCCATGGCGATCCTGGCGCCCCCGGCCGGACGCCGGCGGGCGCCACCTCCCGCGGGAGCCGGAAACAGCGGTCCCGCCGCTGCGCGGACCGGCAGCGGCGCGGCAGCCCGGAAATCGTCGCCTTGCGGCTCCGCCCTCCGCTCAGCCAACCTTACCCGGCGTCCGCGCCTTCCGCGCAGACGCCGGGAAGAAATCTAGTGACAGTGTCCGTGGTCCATCGACCAGAACTGTCCGGGCGGACAGATGCCGGTCGCGACCTGGGTGGCAGAGGAGAAGCTGAAGACGAGCGCGACCAGTACCGCGGCCGCGATGCCCGCGATGGCGAGCCACGCGGCCGGACTCAACCGGCTCTCCTTGCGCTCACAGCACTGCTTGTACTTCTTGCCGCTGCCACACGGACAGGGCGCGTTCCGGCCGACCCTGGAAACACGTGCCATCGTAGGCATCCTCGCCGCGGCGCCGGCGGCGCGTGACCGAGGTCACCACGGCGCCAGACCGGTGCAACGCGGACTCTCGCTACCGAAGCGGAGCTCGCACGACCGGCGTCAACGCCCCGCGGCGCGCTACCGGCCCCCGGGCGTAGAGGGGGGACGAGTATACCAACCCCGCCGGGAGTCTGCACCGCCTCCGGGGCGCAGACGATCAGGGTACCAGCAGCAGCTTGCCGATGTGGGTGCTGGACTCCATCAGCCGATGCGCCTCGCCGGCCCGCGACAGGGGAAACCGGCGGTGCACGACGGGGCGCACCCGCCCGGCCTCGATGAGCGGCCACACCCGCTCGCGGACCGCCGCCGCCACCGCGCCCTTCTGCTCGACGCTGCGGGCTCGCAGCGTCGAGCCGGTGACCGTCAGCCGGCGGGTCATGAGCGTCGCCAAGTTGATCCGGGCGTCCGCCCCGCTCATCAGCGCGATGACGACCAGGCGCCCCTCGGGCTTCAGGACGTCGAGATTGCGCTGCAGGTACTGCTGCCCGACCATGTCGAGGACGACGTCGACGCCCCCCCCGCCGGTCGCCGCGCGCACCGCCTCGACGAAGTCGGTCTCCCGGTAGTTCACGGCGGCCTCGGCCCCGAGCGCGGTGCAGGCGGCGCACTTCTCCGCCGACCCCGCGGTCGCGAGGACGCGGGACCCGAGCGCGGCCGCGAGCTGGATCGCCATGGTGCCGATGCCGCTCGATCCGCCGTGCACCAGCAGCGTCTCGCCCGGTCGGAGGCCGGCGCGATCGAAGACGTTGGTCCAGACCGTCATGGCGACCTCGGGCAACGCCGCGGCGTCCACGATGTCGATGCCCGCCGGCACCGGAAGGCACTGCGGCGCCGGCACCGCGCAGTACTCGGCGTAGCCCCCGCCCGCCAGCAACGCGCAGACCGGATCGCCGACGGCCCAGCCGGCCACGGCGTCGCCGACCGCGGCCACGGTGCCCGATACCTCCAGCCCCAGCACGTCCGAGGCGCCGGGAGGCGGCGGGTAGCTCCCGCGGCGCTGCATGGTGTCGGCCCGGTTCACCCCGGCCGCCGCCACCCGGACGAGCACCTCGTTCGTCCCGATCGCCGGGACCTCGCGGTCGCCCAGGACCAGCACCTCCGGCTCGCCGGGTTCGGCAATCTCGATCGTCTGCATCCGGCTCGGTAACTCGGTCATGTCGCTGTCGCGCTCTGAAGCGGAATCGGTCGCGGAGCAATCCCCGCGTTGCCCCCGACCGCGCCCCGAACTCCCCGGGGATTATAATTGCGGCGGCTGCGGCCCGGACGGCCGCCGGGCACTGCTGAACTCATATGGATATCAAGGTCAAGAAAATCAAGCTCTGGCGCACGGAGGTGTCCCGCCGATCCGGCGCCCTGGCGGCCGCCCTCGAGCCGCTGGCCCAGCACGGGGCCGACCTGAAGGTGATACGGGTCCGGGCCGCCGCCGGCCGGGCGAAGCGGAACATCGTCGAGATCTATGCCGGGGAGGGGCAGCGGATGGCGATGGTGGCCCGGGCCGCCGGGTTCAGCCAGACGCCGGCCAGCGCGGTGCTGCTGCAGGGAGACAACCGGCCGGGGTTCGCCTACGAGGTCGCGAACGCGGTGGCGTGGGCGGGCATCGGAGTCCAGGACTACGAGGCGGGGGTGGTCGATCGCCGGTTCTCGTCGACCCTCACGTTCGACAGCGAGTCGGACGCCACCAAGGCGGTGACGATCATCCGGAAGGTCATCCGCGGATCGGATGGGAAGGCCGCCGAAGGGTAGACCCATGCGCCTGCTGCTGATCGGGTACGGCCGGATGGGCAGGCTCGTCGACGCGTTGAGCGCATCGTACGGGTGCACCGTGACGGGCCGGCTCGACATCGACAACAATGCCGGCGGCAGCGGCATCACCGCTGGCGCGGTGGAGGGAGTGGACGTAGCGATCGACTTCTCGATTCCCGACGCGGTGGCCGAGAATCTCCCGCGTCTGGCAAGCCACGGCGTGAATCTGGTGGTCGGCACCACGGGCTGGGGGGCGCGCGAGGCGGAGATGCGGCAGATCGCGGCAGACGCCGGGGTCGGGGTCGTCGCCGCCGCGAACTTCTCGCTCGGGGTCAATCTGTTCCTCGCGTTGACGGAACGGGCGGCCGAGCTGTTCGCGGCCCGGCCGGAGTTCGGGGCCTATGTTCACGAGCTCCACCACGCGGCCAAGATCGACGCCCCGTCCGGCACCGCGCTGGCCCTGCGGGACGCCATGACCCGCCGGGGATACGCGAGCCGGATAGACATGGCGTCGAGTCGCGCCGGCTCGGCGCCGGGCACGCATACGGTGGCGTTCGACGGCCCGGTCGAGTCGGTCGCCCTGACCCACGCCACCCGCGACCGCAGCACGTTCGCCCGCGGGGCCCTCGAAGCCGCCCGCTGGGTGCAGGGCCGGCAGGGCTGGTTCTCGATGCGCGACGTGCTGGGACTGCAGGCATGAGACGCGACTGGTCCGGCTGCGGCACGGCGCTGGTGACGCCGTTCACGGCGGGCGGCGCCGTCGACGAGCCCCGGGTGCGGGCGCTGGCCGCCCGGCAGATCGAGGGCGGCGTCCACTTCCTCGTGCCGTGCGGCACGACCGGCGAGAGCCCGACCCTCTCGGCCGGCGAGCACCGGCGGGTGGTCGAGCTGGTGGTGGATACCGCGGCCGGCCGGGTGCCGGTGCTCGCCGGCGCCGGCGGCTACGACACCCGCGCGGTCATCGGGCAGGCGCAGGAGATGCAGCGCGCCGGGGCGGACGGGATCCTGTCGGTGACGCCGTACTACAACCGGCCGACTCCCGAAGGCCTGTTTCAGCACTATCGCGCGATCGCCGACAGCGTCGAGCTGCCGATCGTCGTCTACAACGTGCCGGGAAGGACCGGGTGCAACGTAGACCCCGCCACCCTGTGCCGTCTCGCGGAGCTCCCGAACATCGTCGGCGTGAAGGAAGCCTCGGCCAACATGGGACAGATGTGCGAAATCTGCCGCGCCGTCCCCGACGGGTTCAGCGTGCTGTCGGGCGACGACCTGTTCACGGTGCCCCTGATGGCGGTGGGGGGCGCCGGGGTCGTCTCGGTGGCCTCGAACGAGGTCCCCGGCGAGATGGCGCAGCTCGTGTCGGCGGCGCGGGCCGGCGATTTCGCCGCCGCCCGCCGGCTCCACGCCCGGCTTCTCCCCCTGATGCAGATCAACTTCATCGAAGCCAACCCCATCCCGGTCAAGGCGGCGATGGCCCATCTCGGGCTGCTCGATCTGCACTACCGGCTGCCGATGGTGCCCCCGCAACCGGCCTCGCTCGAGCAGATCGTGCGGGTGCTCGAGGAGCTGGGGGTCGGCGGTGAATCCCCGCGCGGCGCCGAGGTCGGCGAGGCGTGACCAGCCGCGGCATAGCCCGGTCGCAAGGACAGTGATCGATACAGGTTCGCCAACTGCACCCGGACGCAGCCCGTTTTCTACGGTTCCCTGCGCTTGGCGCGTGGCAAGGGAGTTTCCGTCACCGTTCCAGGAGTGGCAACGAGAACGACGCCATCCGCCCGGCATACATCGGTCCCGTGCAGCCTCGCCGGCGGGCTGACCGGCGCCGCTGCCCGACACGGAGAACCTCGCAGTGACCACGCACACCGATTCGCTTCAGGCGGACATCGAACGACTGCATGCGGCCGGCGCCGGCGCCGACCGCGACGAGGCGCGGGCGGTCTTCGCGACCCTGCGGGCGGAGCTCTCCGCCGGCCGGGTCCGCGCGGCCACCCCGGACCCCGCCGCCCCCGCCGGCTGGCGCGTGCACGCCTGGGTCAAGCAGGGCATTCTCGTCGGCTTCCGCTACGGCGACATCGCCGCGTTCCCCGGGTCCGACCCCGACGTCCCGTTCCTCGACAAGGACACCCTCCCCCTCAAGCCGCTCGACGCTTCGTCGCGGGTCCGGCTGGTGCCCGGCGGATCGTCCATTCGCGACGGGGCGTTCGTGGGGGCCGGGGTCATCTGCATGCCGCCCATGTTCATCAACATCGGGGCCCACGTCGGGGCCGGGACCCTCGTCGACTCGCACGCCCTCGTGGGGTCGTGCGCCCAGGTCGGCGAGCGCGTGCACGTGAGCGCCGCCGCCCAGATCGGCGGGGTGCTCGAGCCGATCGGCGCGATGCCCGTCATCATCGAGGACGACGTCCTCGTCGGCGGCAGCACCGGCATCTACGAAGGGACGGTCGTGAAATCGCGCGCGGTCATCGGGGCGGGCACCGTCCTCACCGGGTCGACCCCCGTCTACGACCTTCCGCGCCGCCGGGTCATCCGCCCCGGAGACGGCGCGCCGGTGGTCATCCCCGAGGGCGCGGTGGTCGTGCCGGGCACCCGCGCGGTCACCGCCGAGGCCGGCCGCGAGTGGGGCCTCGCCCTCGCCACCCCGGTCATCGTCAAGTACCGCGACGAGAAGACCGATGCCGGCGCCGAGCTCGAAGCCTGGCTGCGGTAGGGGGGCGCCTCTTGGCCCGGCGGCCGATTCGGCCAGGAATCAAGGTCGGACTACAGGACGAGTCGGGACCCGCCCGCATCCGCGTCAGCCCGGCCCCGCCGAATCGATGACCTCGATCAGCTCGGCGACGACGGCCACGGAGTCTTCCTCGTCGGCCGTCAGCACGATCGGTTCGAAATCGGGATTGATGGGCTCGAGCGTGATTTCGACGTGCCGCCAGCCGTCCGCGTCCGTCGTTCTCTCGCTTCGATACCGCTTCACCGTGAATCTCTGTCCGGTGTCCGGATCGACGACATCGCGCAGCTGCACGAGCACGATCCGTCCCTGGCGGGTGCCGGTGACGGGGCTGGCGAACAGGCAGTACGCGCCATCCGGTACCCGCGGCTCCATCGATCGTCCGACCACTCGCGCAACGAACATGCCGGGCCGTAGTGAGCGGGCCGTCTCGACTTCCACCCATTTCCACGCGGACTCGTCGGGGACCGTCTGGGGGTCGCCGAACGCTCCTGCCGCAGCGTCCAGGGGCACCAACGGCACGCAGTCGGTGTAGCGCGCATCGGCCGCGGGCGTGACCAGCCGCAGGCGAGAGCGCGCCGGCCGCGCCCGCGCTTCGTGTCGGCTGAACCACGAGCGGTCGTCCCGCAGCCGGGCCCGCACGTCCCGCATGCTCAGGTAACCGGCGAGCCGGCGGAAGTGACGCACCATCGCGTCTTCGTCGTCGAGCTCGTTGGCGGCAATCTCGATCACCTCGTACCCGTGGTTGCGCAGCCAGGTCCGGATCTCGCGATCCCGCTCGGCCGTCTCCGCGTTTCCGTGCAGATGACTGCTCAAGCCGTCCAGGTAGATGCACACGCCCTCGTCCGGATCGTGGTCTTCGCCGCGATAGATCACGTCCGGGGTCGTGGTGCCGAGCGTGCGGTCGAGCCGAATCTGCTCGTCACGCGTCCCTTCCCCGAACCCGGCCGCGAGCAGCAGGTGACGCAGCTTGATCTCGGCGTCGTTGACGGGGACCGCATCGTCTCCGGCCGGCGGCGCGTCCGGCTGTTGCCGCGGTATCTCGTGGTCGAACGAGAGCTGCTGCCCCCACTCGTCGATCCGTTCGCGGGCCGCCTCGCGATTCAGGTACCGGTGGTAGTAGGCGTTACGGAACGACTGCAGGCAATCGATGCAGGACGACTCGCACAGGCCGGGGCAGGCGCCGGCGACCTCGCGGGCCACCTGAACGACCTCCCGGAAGCGCTCGCACAACTGGTCGAGGAGTCCCGATCCACCGGGCATCGGATCCCACAGCAGCGCGTCGACGTCGTCGCGGTCGACATGGCCGATGACGAGGACCTGGAGATCGTCCAGGTGCATGTCGAGTACCTGCGCCGCGCCGATCCGCAATGCCTCCAGCACGCTGTACGCCATGTCGGCGCCGTCGCACGCGGGCAGCGAGAGCACGTCCGCCGTCACGTCCGCGTGAAACCCGATGCCCTCCGGCGCGCGCCCGCAGCGTTCCGCGTGCATCGTGCGGAATTCCTTGCGCTGACGGTCGGAGGAAAGCGGCGACACGCTCTGGCCGCAGACCGTGCAGACGGGGTATCCGAGCTCGCCACGCCTTCTTTCCTGCCCGGCGGTTCCGTTCGCGGCGCTTCCCGGCGAGGAGCTCCCCGATGCGCTGCTTTCCTGCGAGGGGTTCCCCCTCGCGCTGCTTTCCTGCGAGGGGTTCCCCCTCGCGCTCCCCGATGCGCCGCCCTGCCGCAGGCTCTCGACGGCGCCGGCCGGGCCCACGTTGACGAGGCGCAGCCGGACGCCCCGGCGAAGCTGCACGCGTTGCGGTCCCCAGCGAAACGCGCGCCCGCCGCTGTGCTGCCCGAGCTCGGTCCCGTAGATGGCAACGCCCAACTGGAACCGCAGGTCTTCTTCGTCGGAGATGTGGGACGTGTGGATCAGGTCGGTGTCGCAGACCGCCATCGTCTGGAGCGACGTTCCGCTCAGTGACGACGTCTCGCCCGGCCGGGTCTCCCTGACGGCCTGCCGTTGCACCGAGACCTCGTAGAACGGCATGTCTGCCCGACCGCCGCCGGTCCGGGATCCGGTGCCGGGGGCGCCGTGCAGGTCGCGACGAAAGCGCCGGGCCACGAACCGGTGACCGTTGGCGTAGATGAGGTTGCCGGGCACGTACTCGCGAAGCGCTGTCGCGGGGGGGCGGGGCAGGCTGAAGTCCATGGCGCCGGTGCGCCAGAACGGGATCTCCGCCCACCCGACCACCGACCCGACCTCGAGCCCGTAACCGGGCAGGAATCCCTCCGCGGCCAGGACGCTGAAGGTGTTGACGTCGTCGTGGCCTTCCGCCTGCCGGCGCGATCGCCGGTCCGTGCCCTTGAGCCGCTTCACGAGCCTGTCGCAGCGGCGAAACAGCGCCTCGTCATCCGGCTCGAGGGTGCCGTGGCGCTCGCGCAGGGCGTTGAGACGGGCAATCTGCCGCATCGCCCACTGCAGGCGGCTCCGCAGCCGCGCGACGACGCGTTCGAGGTTGTCGGTGAACGCATCGACGTGGGCGCCCAGCGCATCCGGAGCCGCGACATCGGCGTCCTCGGCCGGCCAGCCTTGCCGGAACACCTCTTCCACGCGGGCGGCCAGGTCCGCGGCATGGGGCTGAACCAGGTCGCGCAGCGCGGCGAAGTCGAACGGCGCGGTGCGGACCTCGCCGTCCTGGAACAGGTAGGGCTCTACCTGCCGCGGCAGGCAGCGGTGCAGCACGTCCCGGATCGCGGCCCGTTCCCGGTCCGGTCGGGCGGGGTTCCGTCCGTAGCCGTGCAGGGCGCCGATGATCGTCGCGTGCACGTGCTTGGCGATCATCACGTCGTTGCGCAGATTGAAGGCGGGCGGATCGATGCGGCCGTCGAGCAGCTTCAACGGCTCGGCGAAGTAGGCCCGGTCGTGCGAGAAGGGCCGGCAGTAGGTCAGGTCCACCGCCATGCGATGGCGCCGGCCGGCGCGGCCGGCGCGCTGCCGGTAGTTGGCGGGCAACGGCGGCACGTTGCGCATCAGGACCGAGTCGAGCCGGCCGATGTCGATGCCGAGCTCCAGCGTCGGGGTGCAGACGAGGCAGTTCACCGCCTCCGACTCGCCCTTGAACAGGTTCTCCAGCCGCTCGCGCTCGTCCGCCGGCACCATCGCCGTATGCTCTTCGGAGCGCAACATCGAGTAGGCCCCGTCGAGAAGCTGCAGGTCGTAGTTGTCCTCGTCTTCCCGGATCCATTCGAGGATGCCGTCGCAGCGCCAGGCGATGCATCGATCGTGCGGAGTCTCGTGGGTGGTGGTGCGGCGGCAGCTCCGGCACCGCCATACGCCGCGGTTGGGCGAGAGGCGGAGACGGTCGGCGTTCACCTGGTAGACGCCGCTGACGTTCGGCAACGGGTTTCCCCGGGACCCCTTGAGTCGGACCGGGACCAGCAGGGCGCGTTCCTCCAGGAATGCGAAGAGGCTCTCGAGGAACGGGCCGGTGACGTCCGCGGGCACCTCCCATTTCCCCGCGACCTGCCGCATCGTGGTCCGGCCGGCCTCGCTCAGCCACTGGATCACCAGCCCGGGCTTTTCGATGGCCTCCCGGCGCAGCTTCGTGCCCGCGGGCCCGCGAAGATTCGGCAGATAGCCCTGCTGAACCTCCCGGTCGCCGTCCTTCGCAGTACTTCGTGAAGATCTCGTGCTCGGGGTCGTGCAGCGCGCGCCGGCGGCGCAGATAGTCGAGCACGCCCGCCACGCCCTCCCGCAGGTGCTCGGCCGAGATGCCGAGCTCGTGGGCGCGTTCCTGTATCCAGGGCAGGGAGGCGTCCAGGCCGGCGTACTCCACCTTCATCCGGCCCCAGGGTTCGAGGCCGAGCGCCTGCCGCGACGCCAGGGTGACCTCGCGCAACACCTGGAACCGAAGGTACTTGCGGCGTTCCTGCTCGTGGCGCCCCCCTGCGTGCTCGCGGCGCGCCACCTCCCACACTTCCGGGATCAGCGCCCGCGAGAGCGCCTCGTCGCTCTCCAGCCGATCGTCGAGATGCGCGACGAGATCGCCGATGGACCGCGGGCGGTCCCGGATGCCCTCCGCCATGAGGGCGCGCAGCCGGAAGCGGCGCGCGTGGTCCTTCATCCAGCCGGCCTGGAACGCGGCGTCCTGCCGATTGTCGCAGAACACCAGCAGCCGCGGCCGCTGGGCGCGGTGCACCATGTCCTGGGCCAGCACGTGCACGTCCGCCACGTTGATGGCGCGGACCGGCCGGGCAGGTTCCCGGTACCGGCCGCCGTTCGGGGTGCTGCCCGTCGATCCGCACGACAGGCAGCTCGTCAGGAGTCCGGGGCGCTGCTCGTTCTGGCGGATGGCGAGAAGCCGCACCGTGTCCCCGCCGCGGCCGCAGGCGAGGCAGCGGGACACCGCGGTCGGGTGGGCGGCGCCGCAACTGCGGCAGAAGTGGAGGGGGGCGGTACGGGCATGGGGGGCGGTTGTCTCCCCTTCTTCGTCTTCCCCGATCAAGGTGTCGACGAGCACGACCCGCCGGCCGCCAAGCTGCTTCTCCTGGTGCTCCCAGCAGGTTCCCCCCGCGCCGGCGTCGCCGCCCCCCGGGGTCCGCCGGGTGAAGGTGAAGTCCCTGAGGAACGCGGCGTAGTAGTGCTGCCCGCAGACGGTGCACGTGGCGACTGGAAACTGTGCCAGTCGTTCGTCGCCCTCCGCGGCCGCGCGGTCGTCCGCGGCCGCGAGCCACAGCCTCGGACCGTCGCTCTCCGCCGGGAAGGACACGACGGCCCCGCCGATGCCGCGCACGAATCCATGCACGACCGGCCGCAACAGCGGCCGTCCGTCGTGGCGCGCCGTGGCGCCGAGGGTCAGCCAGGCGAGGATCTCGGCTTCGGTGACCGGCCGCCCCACTCGGGCCTCCAGCGCCGGCGGCAGCTCTTCCAGGGCCCTCGGGGTCGCCAGCTCCTCGTTCAGTCCGAAGACGATCTCGTTGCGGGACAGCGCCGCGTGCAGCATCTCCGGCCAATCACCCGTGGCCAGTTGCTCGCCCGCCAGTGCACGGTAGACGTCCCGGATGTCCGGTCCGGTCGAGGTGTCTTCTTCCACGGCGAGCACCACGCGGTCGAGAATCGCGGCGGTGTCTTCCCCGGGCGCTGGCGGGACGAATCGACGCCCGGTCCAGACCTCGGTCTCGTAGTCCTCCCCGACCGTCGTCACCGAGTCGGCCCCGACGCCGAAGAAACGCGCGGCGAAGTTGCGCCCCGCCTGCGGATCGTCGTGATCGACGATGGTCGCCGAGGTCGCGATGCACGTCGTGCCGCCTGGATCGGTCCGGCAGAACGCGCGAAGACGCCGGACGAGGCAGGCCGTCTCCGCCCCCAGCGCGCCGGTGAACGTATGCGCTTCGTCGAACACCAGGAAATCGAGCCGCGCGCCGGCGAAGAGCTCGACGTCCTGCTGCCGCGTCAGCAGCAGCTCGAGCTGCTTGACGTTGGTGAGGAGAATCTGCGGCTGTCGTCCCGGGGTGCGCATGACCTCGCGCGAGCAGACCTCCTCGGCCGGACAGACCGTCTCGCCGCTGCCGTCGCGCCGCGCCTGTCTCAGCCGGGCCTGGTAGTCGGCCCGCGACGACCCCGCGGGCAGCCTGACCCCGGCTACCCCCGATTCGTGCTCCGGCGTCTTGCCGACGTACATCCCGAACGGAATGCCCGTGCCCGCCAGCAGCCCGCGCAGCCGCATGAGCTGGTCTTCGGCCAGCGCGTTCATCGGATAGACGATGACGGCGCTGATGCCCGGCGGGGCGTCTTCGTCCCGCAGGCCCAGGCACCGGCTGACGATGGGGTAGAGGAAGCACTCGGTCTTGCCCGAGCCGGTGCCGGTGGAGACCAGGGTGGTTCGGCCTTCGGCGATCGCGCGCAGGGCGCGTTCCTGGTGGCCGTAGAGGTGGGTCAGCGTCTCGGGGATCCGTTCGCGCAGATGGGGATGCAGCAGTCCCTCGCGAATCAAGGCGTCGACCGCCGCTCCCTGCCGGAACGGCCGCGACAGACTCACGTAGGGGCCCTTGAGCAGCGGCGACCGGCGGGTCTCGTCGAGCGACAGCAGCTCGCGCATCTGCGCGTGCAGCCGGGTATCGGCGAACGGATACGCCGTGAGCTGGTAGCGCAGGAAGCTGCGGACGACGTGCTCGGTGTAGGCGACGGGGTTCAGGGCCATCGGACTCTATCGGCCTCGCTCGACGAGCTCCTGAACGGTGAGGCCGACGTCTCGCGCGATGCGACGCAGCAGGATGGGAGACAGATCCCGACCACCGTGTACCGAAACGGTCGTGCGGCGCCCGTCGGGGTGGCGGAACTGCTTGTGCGAGCCACGCTGGCGCACCTCCTCGAAGCCGAGCGCGGCGAGGATGGCGATGACCTCGCGGGGCCTGAGAATGGGCAGGGGCGGCACTCGATCAGGCCACGACGACGATCTGGGTGCCCACGTACTCGCTGTCGAGTACCGGTTCCCCGTCGTCGAGGAGCATCGCGATGACCTCCCTGAGGTTCTCGTTGAGCTCCTCGAGCGTCTCGCCCTGGCTGTGCGCTCCCGGAAACCCGGGAACGTAGCCGACGTAGAGGCGCGTATCCGGGCAACGTTCGACAATGGCCGTGTAGCTGCGCATCGTTCAACTGAAGCCGTCAACAGTATGGTCGGGGCTCGACCCGAGATCAAATCGAGTCGCTACGGACAGCGCGCCACCTGATCTTCACACTTCTCCCGCCCACCCCGCGGCCGCGGCCTCGTTCGGGTCACCACAGACGGCGGACCCCGTACCGGTCGAACGCCTTCTCGTTGGATACCAGTGCGAAGTCGTGCGCCAGGGCCTGCGCGATGAGCATGCGGTCGAAGGGGTCGCGATGAGGGCCGGGCAATCGTCCGGCGCGTTCGGCATCGGTGACGCTGACCGGCAGCTCGGCGAAGCCCTGTCCGACGATGGCGCCGCGTATGTCGCCCGCGAGACCGTCGGCCACCGGCAGCCTGCCGAGGCGGTGCTTCGTGGCGATCTCCCAGGCCGAGACCGCGCTGACGACGATATCGTTCGCCTCGTTGCGGATCGCGTCGCGGGCGGGTTCGGACAGACGTCGGCTGTCCGCCACCCACCAGAAGAACGCATGCGTGTCCAGCAGCGTTCGCATCGCCGGCGCCCTAGCCGCCCTCCCAGAGCTTCAGTTCGTCCTCTGGAAGCGGCTCGAAGAAGGCGTCGGTTATCGTGATCTTGCCCTTCAGGACGTCCGGTTGTCGCTTGCCCTCGGGCTGGCAGCGCACGAGCCGGGCGACGGGCCGGCCTCGGCGGGCGATGACGACCTCCTCGCCCGCCTCGACCTGCGCCAGCAGTCGCGACAGTTGGGTCTTGGCTTCGTGAACGTTGACGATGGGCATCGGCAGACTCCTTGGGCGACTCCCTTTCTTCAATTTAGCTAGGTAAGGGACTAGATGTCAACCGCGGCGGGCCGGCTGCTGGCGCCAACAAATTTCGACTATAATCTAAAATTATTCTTCTATCGCTATTTTTTTCGTCTATATTCGAAAAAAATGGAGATTCTGCGCCGCCAATATCTCGACCGCCTCCGGCAGTTCCTGGACGCCCCCGCAATCACCGCGGTGACCGGCATCCGTCGGGCCGGCAAGAGCGTCCTGCTGCGGCAGTTCGCGGCCTCGCTGCGCGACGAACGGCAGGTGGTCTACGTCGACAAGGAGTCGTTCGCGTTCGAATCGCTGCGGACGGCGCGCGATCTGATCGACCACGTAGAGTCCGCCACGCGACGCGGCGAGCCGCGGGTGGTGATCGTCGACGAGGTGCAGCAAATCGACGACTGGGAACGCGCCGTCGCCTCGCTGAACGGCGAGGACCGCACCGAGGTCGTCGTTTCCGGCTCCAACGCCACGCTGCTGTCGGCCGAGCTCGCCACGCTGATCGCCGGCCGCTGCGTCACGCTGCAGGTCTTTCCGCTGACGTTGGCCGAGTTCGGCGACCTGTACCGGCAGCGTCCCGGCGCGGAGGCCGACGACGCTGAGCTGTTCCGGCTCTACCTGCGTATCGGCGGTCTGCCCGGGCTGCTGCACACCGACCTGAGCGACCTGGTGGTCGACCAGATGCTGACGGACATGGTCAGCACCATCGCCATCCGGGACGTGATCCGGCGTCACCGCATCCGCGACGTCGCCCTGTTCGAGGCGATCACGCGGTTCGCGGTCGACAGCGTCGGCAGCCTGGTGTCCGCGAAGCGCATCGCCGACTTCCTGAAGAGCCAGCGCAGAACGGCGGCGGTGGATACGGTGCTCAACTACCTCGCGCACCTGGGCGACGCGTTCCTGCTGACGCCCGTCCCACGCTTCGATCTGCGGCGCCGAAAGCTGCTGCAGGTGAATCAGAAGCACTACCTGGGCGACATCGGCCTGCGCAACGGGATCATCGGCTATCGCGAGAGCGACATCGGCGGCATCCTGGAGAACCTCGTTTTCCTGGAGCTCCGCCGCCGCGGCTACACGGTCACGGTCGGCGTAGCGGGATCGCGAGAGATCGACTTCGTCGCGGAGCGGCGTTCCGGGCGCCGCTACGTGCAGGTCGCCTACCTGCTCCAATCGCCCGCCACCATCGAGCGCGAGCTCGCAGCTTTCACCGCGGTTCGCTTACCCCCGCGTGCTGCTCTCCCTCGACCCGCACCAGCCCTCCGACCTTCAGGGTGTGGGACACCAGTCCCTGACCGACTTCCTGCGCGGGGCGCCGCTCGGCGGTTCGGCGGACGACGAACACTGACGCCGCACCGGCTGGGCTCGACGGTGAACGGTCTGCAAGGGCTGGCGAGACACACTCTCCGAAGTGGGCCGGCAGCGCTTTCCGGGCGTGTCCGACCCGGTCCCTCGCCCTCGTGCGGTTGACGTGCCGTAGCGGTTGACATACGGTTGCTTGTGGACTCGGAGGTGCGGCATGGACACCGTCACGACAGCGGGCGCGGCCGATCCGGAGGAGGCGGCCGAGCGGACGTTCAGAGAGCATCGGCACGACGAAGGATGGCTTGACGCCTTCATCGCAAGTCTCGACCGCCGCCGCGCGGCCGGTGCGTTCACCAGGACAACCCGAGTCCTGGGGCCTGCGTCAGGCCGAGGTGGCCCGCCTGTTCGGCGTGAGCCGCCAAGCGATCGGCAAGTGGCGCTGGCGCGGCGTCCGCCTGCGCGCGCCGACGCGCTGGCGGACTTGGCCGCAGCCACCGAACTGCTCGTCCGGCATCTCAAGCGCGACCGTATCCCGGCGGTGGTCCGCCGCCCGATTCCGGCGCTCGACGGCGTATCCTTGGTGGACTTGCTGGGACGGGGCGATACGGGCGCGGTGCTGTCCGCATGCCGCGACATGTTCCGATTCCTCCAAGTGCATACCTGAGCGTGACCGACCGTCTGCGCTCGTTTGGCCCCGCCCGGGACAAAGTGACCGCGTACCGGACCAAACACTGCATCACGCGACCGTCGAGGACCCACCGGATGAGTAAGCAGATTGGTCGACCCAGTATCATCGGCGAGCAGGGGATCGCGTGCATTCGAAGGACTGTCCTCGACATGGGCTACGTGTTCCACGAAACCGGGGGCGTAGAAGCGGGAATTGACGGTTTCATCGAGTTGCGCGACCAGCAAACGGGACAGGTAGGTAATCTGATCCTGCAAGTGCAGGGCAAGGCCACCGAACGTGAACGACTGCCAGCGGAAACGCGGGATAGTTTTGAATGGCCTTGTAAGGAGGCGGACATCAGGTACTGGTGTCAGGGCACTGCGCCTGTGCTCTTGATTGTCGTACAAACCAAGACAAATAACGCATACTGGAAATCCGTAAAGAACTACTTCCAAAAGCCAGAAGCTATCGAATCACGCCGCGTTGTCTTCGACAAGCTCAACGACATCTTCGATGTATCTGCCAAGGCCGCCATTTCATCGGTCGCCACCGGTGCCAGGCCCGGCGCGATAGCTCCGCCGCTGCGGATTACCGAGCGCCTCGTATCTAACCTCATACCGATAGAGCGGTTCGGACCGAAACTCTTTCTGGCAGAGACGGTTCACGATAACAACAGGCAATTTGGCGCCGCCTCTCGCTCGCTGGTTGAAGATGCGCCTGGCGAGTGGATCGTAAAGAACGGTCGGGTGCTCTCGTTTCATGACCTCAACGGGCAACCTTGGAGTGATCTCTGTGACTCGGGAACAGTTGAAGTATTCAAGTCTTCGGAATGGGCGGACACCGCCGATGTCGACCGGCAGCGTGACTTTGTTCAGCTACTCAATCGTTCATTGCGGGAGATCGTTCGCAACGACTTAATCTCCGACAAAGAGCACAACATCCTCTATTTTCGACCGCTTGGCGCCAGACGCAATCGTGCATTTTCTTACCGTGCTTTCAAGAAGCGCACGGCCCGGAACGTGGTGACGTTCTACCCGAAGAGAAGATCACCGACTGAAACCGCCTATTGCCGGCATTCCGGTTTCGCAGGTCGTTTTCAGCGTTACGGTGCCCAGTGGTACCTGGAAATCACACCTACCTACCACTTTACATCGGACGGCCGCCGGGAGGACCGCTTTGCTCATGAGCGCCTGAAGAAGATCAAGGAACTCGAAAACAACAGCGCGCTCATCGGTCAATTTATAATGTGGCATCACTACCTTGTCAACCGCGCAAGCGGAGACATGTTTGCGGACAAATATCCATTTCTTGCATTTGGCGAGATTTCAGACTATGCAGTTGAATGTGGGGTACCGGACAAATTGTGGCGATCGAAAGAGCCTAGTCAGCGCGCAATGTTGTTCGACGAGAGAATGGGCGATTGATGATTGAGATCTCTCACATTGATGAGCCGGAGCTTGAGTTCGGCGGTGGCGGGCGTCATCTTGACATTCGCTTCGGAATCATGGACTACGGACCGTTCGACGCAACACACGCTGAGGCGCCGCAGCGAGTCCGGATCGGAATCCTCGGCAGTGCGGAAACGGTAGAAGGTACAGCAGGTTGGATGGATCGTTGTCGCGTTGGTTTACCAGCGAAGATGAGCCGCCAGCCAAATCTCTTTGGGTGTGGCTCTTCTTCGTAGAGCGCTTTTTCGCCTATTTGTAGGCGTTTTTGCTCGCTGACGGTCCCTCTTCGGTGCGCCTTGGGCGGGGACAGCGCTCCCACCCGCCGGTTTTCGGGCGGCCAGCCCGACCTGATCACGGCGCCGGGGCGCTCGGTCTGTCCCCTCCGGCGCCCCCCCCTGGACATTCGCGCGGCGTTTTGCTACGGTGTCGTGGGAAGGGAGAAGCCTCTGCGATGGCCGTGGCGACGACGACGTTCTCGGGACGGGCCTTCAGCGTACGAGAGGTGACCCTGATCCGCGAGATTGTGCGTGACTGTGCGGGCTTGAGCCGGATGGAGCTGGCGCGCACCGTGTGCGAGCTGTTGCGGTGGCGGCGCCCGAACGGGAGGCTGAAGGCTCGGGAGTGCCGCGAGTTCCTGGAGCGGCTCGACGCGGGCGGTGCGCTGGTGCTGCCGGACAAGCGGCGGGGCCGTGCGACCGGCTCCGTCACCCGCGTGCCCCGGACGGCGGCGGGAGAGCCGGGGCGCCCGCTCGTCGGCAGCGTGCGCGATGTCGAGCCGCTGCGGGTCGAGCGGGTGCGCGAGCCCGCCCAGCGCCTGCTGTTCCGGGAGCTGGTGGGGCGCTACCACTACCTCGGGCACACGGTCCCCTTCGGCGCCCACCTGCGCTATCTGGTGTTTGCGTCGAGGCCGGCCCTGGCGGTGGTCGGCTGCCTGCAGTTCTCCAGCCCGGCGTGGCGCATGGCGGTCCGGGACGGCTGGATCGGCTGGGACGACGCGACTCGGGCGCGGAATCTCCAGCGCGTGGTCAACAACAGCCGCTTCCTGTTGCTGCCGTGGGTCGCGGTGAGGAACCTCGCCAGCGCGGTGCTGGCGCGCGGCCTCGGGCAGTTGGTAGTGGACTGGCCGCGCCACTACAAGCTCGAGCCCTGGCTGGTGGAGACGCTGGTGGACCCCCGCCGCCACCACGGGGGTTGCTACCGCGCCGCCAACTGGGTCGCGTTGGGCGCCACCAGCGGTCGAGGTCGGATGGACCGGTACGGCCGCCGCGCCGGCGAGGCGCCCAAGACGGTCCTGGTTTATCCTGTGGTCCGGGATGCGAAGCGGCGGTTGCGGGAGAGCTGAGCGATGCGAGCCGTCACCCCCCGCGTCGCTCGACCCGACCCGGCGCCGTATGCGGCGGCCGAGGTGGCCTTCGCCGAGGCCAAAGCGTACCTCTCTTCGCGCGAAGCACAGCAGATGAGCGAGAGCGACCTCGAACGGGAGCTGCACCGGCGGGGCCAGGAGTTGATGCGCAAGCTCCTGCAAGGGCACCTCGAGCAACGCAGCCCGGGGGAGGCCGCCGGTCCGGTCGAGGGCGCCGACGGTGTCGAGCGCTCGGAGCGCCGGGTGCACGAACGCCACCTGGAGACGATCTTCGGCACGGTGCAGGTCGAGCGGGTGGGCTACGCGCGGGCTGGTCACGACAGTCTGCATCCGCTCGATGCCGCGCTCAACCTGCCGGGGGAGCGTTACTCGCTCGAGGTGCGGCGCCGGGTGGCGGCGGCGGCCGCCTCGCGGTCCTTCGACGAAGCGCTGCTCGATCTGTCTCGCAGCACCGGGGCGGAGGTGCCGAAGCGTCAGGCCGAACAGTTGGTGGTTCGCGCGGCTGAGGACTTCGACGCCTTCTACGAGGCGCGCCGTGCGGCGGATGGCGAGCCGCCGCCCGAGGGGTCGGTGGTCGTGCTGACCTTCGACGGCAAGGGCGTGGTGCTGCATCGCGAGGACCTGCGCGAGGCGACGCGGAAGGCGGCCGAGAGGCGCCAGCGGCACCGGGAGCCGCTCTCCCGGTTCCACCGCCTCAAGCCGGGAGAGAAGAAGCACTCGAAGCGCATGGCGACGGTGGCCGCCGTCTACACGACGGCGCCGTTCGTGCGGAGCCCGGAGGACTTCCTGGAGAGCTTGATGCCCCGACAGCCGGGAGACAAGCCCCGGGCCGTGCGGCCCCGCCCGGTGGCGAAACGGGTCTGGGCGAGTCTCGAACGGGAGCCGTGGGAGGTGGTCGCGGAGGCGACGCTGGAAGCGGAGCGCCAGGACCCCGAGCACGCCAAGCGCTGGGTCGTGCTCGTCGACGGGGCCGAGCCGCAGCTCGACCTCGTGGAAGCGGGCGCCGCCGCCTACGGCGTGGACGTCACGGTGATCCTCGACATCATCCACGTGGTCGAGTATGTCTGGAAGGCGGGGCGGGTGTTCCATCGCGAGGGGAGCCCCGAGCTGACTCACTGGGCCTGGACGCGCGTGCGGAGCATTCTCGAAGGCAAGGCGACCCGGGTGGCGGCGTCGATGCGGCGTGCGGCGACCGTCGCCGGCTTCTCGAAGGACACCCGCAAGCCGGTCGACAAGTGCGCCGACTACCTGGTGAAATACGCGCCGTATCTGCACTACGACCGCTACCTCGCGGCGGGCTATCCCATCGCGACCGGGGTCATCGAAGGGGCGTGCCGGCACCTGGTCCGCGACCGGATGGAGCTGACCGGGGCCCGCTGGCGCCTGGTTGGCGCCGAGGCCGTCCTGAAGCTCCGGGCGCTACGAGCCAGCGGCGACTTCGATGCGTACTGGGACTTCCACGAAGCGCGGGAGTACGAGCGGAACCACGCCCAGCGCTACACGGATGGGACGGTACCGCCGGTCACCGAGCCGCCCCCACCGCCCTCCTCACCCCGCCTTCGACGGGTCAAGTAACTCTTGCCATGCCGCTCGCCGAAACCCTCTGGGTGGCCGACGAAGAAGAGCCGCACCCAATCTCTTTCCACCATTTCCGGGCCTGGGAAGCGACAGCTCTTTTCGTTGTGAGTTCGTGACTTCGGCGGACTTCCACCGAGTGCTTTCGGAACGAGAGTTGTCGCGACTCGCGACTATTCGGGACCCCAACGAGGCGACGCGGCAAACGGTCGCCGTTTTTCTTGATGAGATTCGCGCGTTTAGCGAACAGAATGTCCCGCCAGACGTTGTGATCTGCGCGTTGCCACTGAGACTCATAGCGGCGACTGCGAATGCGATGCCGGTTGAAGATGGGGAGGATGCTAAGCATGTGGATGAGGCTCTGAATTTTCGTGGGATGCTGAAGGCGGCGTGCATGGAGTTGCGTCTGCCGATCCAGATTCTCTGGCCCACGACGTACGACCCTCGAATTCGTATGCCGAGAAAACTGAAGGCAGCGAACGACCGGCGAGTACAAGACGATGCTACGCGGGCGTGGAATCTCTTCACGGCGCTCTATTATAAGGCGAACGGGCTGCCATGGCGCTTGGTTCGAGATCCCAAGCATCTGAAGACGTCATACATTGGCATCAGTTTCTATCGAACTATCGACGAAGGTCTTGTCCATACGAGCGTAGCGCAGATGTTTGACGAGCGGGGAGCAGGTCTCATTCTGCGAGGCGCGCGGGCCAGGGAATCGAGAGAGGATCGGCACCCTCATCTTCTGGCCGAAGATGCATACGAACTTCTCTCGGAGGCGTTGGCAGCGTTCCGTCAACAGCATCGTCATTTTCCGGCACGGGTCGTTCTTCACAAAACGTCGGGTTTTGATGCCAATGAGAGGGAGGGATTCGGACGGGCGCTCGAGGAGCGGGGTATTGACTATGTTGATATGCTTTTCGTCTCGAAGACATTTACGCGCCTTTATCGCGCTGGGGCATATCCGCCATTGCGCGGAACGGTCATGCGCCTTGATGAGCGCGAGGCCGTGGTCTATACGAAGGGTAGTGTAGAGTTTTTCCGTACGTACCCAGGCATGTATGTCCCGCGGCCGTTGCTGGTACGGTGTCAGGAAATGAACGAGTCGTTAGCGTTGCTGGCAGAAGAGATATTGGCATTGACGAAGATGAACTGGAACAATACGCAGTTCGACGGTGGTGAACCAATCACGGTTGGTGCGGCGCGGCGGGTGGGAGACATTCTGAAGTACGTTCCAAGCACCCACCCCATTGCGCCGCGCTATAGCTTCTACATGTGAGATAGGACAGACAGGACGCGAGATTCGGTGCGCGCAAATGGGCCGAAACGGGTTGGCGTCGAGAGTCGTACGAGGTCTCGCAGGCAGGGGCATGGTGGTGGCGGATCGCGTTGGGGGCGCGACGGATGTCAGTCGGAGGCCGGTTCGCTGTCAGCCTTGGCCCATAGCGTGAGCCGGAGTTCGTCGGCGAACAGCGCGTACTCCGGCCGCCGGCGGGAGTGGGCCTCGCCGTCGTGGAGGATCTTCCGCACGCCTTCGCCGTGCGATTCCAGGAACACCTGCCCGGTGCGCTTGCTCCGGAGTCGTGACAGGAAGCTTACGAGGAGCTGGTTGCGGGTGAACGTGCGGTAGGGCATGTCCTCCAGCGTGATGGTGTTCGGCGGCTTGCCGGGGCTGTAGAGCTCCAGGCGGTCGGCGAACAGGAACAGGCGAATCTTCGAGCCGGAGATGGCGTAGTCGCGGTGGGCGACGGCGTTGACGATGGCCTCGTCGACAACGTCGAGGTCGTACCCCGGCTCGGCTCCGCCGTGCGACGGCGCTTCTGTCGGGGGGGCTGCATGAACTGCGCGACGAAGGCGACGGCGGCGTCGATCTGGTCGGAGACGCGGCCGCCGAGCCGCTCGGCGTGGAGGAGGTCGTCGGAGGACAGGCGGTCGCGGCGGTAACACGCGGCTTCGATGGAGGCGGAGGGGAGGACTCGGTCGGTTCGGTGCCGAAGGTCAACAGGCCGGCGACGGTGGGGCGGTCGACGCCGTGCTCGTCGGGAGCGGTCACGCGGGTGTTGCGGAGGAGGTCGAGCCACGGGATCGTCGGCGAGCGGCCGAAGAAGGCTTTCGGCCGGTGGCGGTTGAGGTGGTCCACGGTGGCCGCGAGGACGGCCTGCTCGTCGAATACGTACTCGCGGCCGCGCTGCTGGCACAGGCGGGCGAGGTCGGCGGGCGTGAGGTCGCGTTTCGTGGATCCGACGCGGACGTAGTAGCGCCCTTGGGATGTGCTGTGCACGTAGAGCCCGGGCGGCACCTCGGCGAGAATCACGTGCCATTCGCCGCTGCCGGTGCGGGTAGAAGGGTCTTGCGCAGCACCGGTCCACTCGGCGGCTCGCAGTTGTGGGTGGCGACGTTGGCGATCCAGTCGTGGTTCATATCCCGATGCGCCGGCATCCTGCGCGCCCGCACGGAAACCGCACGACGGTTTCACTGCCCCAGTCCGGCGTTGAGCCCCGGGCCGTCACCGCTGCGGGCCGGTGACCCGGATCCGCCCGGCACGCACGGTGACGAGCGCCTGCGGGTCCAGCGCTTCGCCATGTTCCTGGAGCACCTCGGCAATCGGGGCGAGGCGGTAGCGAACGGGCACATCGGGCAACCGGACCAAGCCTGCGTGTACTGCCCCGCCGACGTACACCAGTCTGCCGAAGTCCCGGTCGAGCGTGACCAGAATCCTGCCCTCCGCGGCGGCGCGTTCGAGCAGCGTACGATCGCCTGGATCGGATTCTTCTCCCGCGTCGAAGACGTCGTGACCCTTGGCGCGCAGCCATTCGGCCAGCCGTCGGCCTGCGCAGTGGTCGACGAGGAACTTCACCGTCTCGCCACCGAGACGGCGGCCAGCGTGTCGTCCGCTATCGCCGCATGCGCGTAGGCGATGCACGCCCGGATGTCGTCCGCCTCGAGCCTCGGGTAGTCGTCCAGGATCTCCTCCGGCGTGGCGCCCTGCGCCAACAGGCTCAGGATCAGCTCGACCGAGAGCCGCATGTCGCGCACGATCGGCTTGCCACCGAAGACGTCCGGTCGCACGGTAATGCGTTTGAGCAGTTCGGAATGACTCATTGCTTCCACCCTCCCGTCGTCGGGGACTTCCATCGGCATCGTACCGCGCCCCAGGCGGCCCTCCTGCTCAGCCCTCGTTCCGCTACTCGAACAGCTTCGGCTGCCGGCGCGTCGGAAACAGCTCGGGCTGACCACCCGGCCCCGTCTCGGCGACCCGTTGCGCCGGCAGGTCGGCGCCCGTCGCCGGCAGGGCCCGTCCCCTGCGACGCCGATAATCGGCGTCGCTGAGCAAGTCGCGGGCGTGCAACCGGTCGAGGAGCCGGCCGAAGCTGTCGTCGTCCAGATGACCGGGGCCGCGCAGTTCGCCCACGAGCGACCACCAGGCCCTCTCGTACAGCAGGTCTCGCGCGCGGATCTCGGTCAGCACGGTCACGTAGCCGTCGTTGCCGGCGAGGTCGCGCGTGAACGGGTCCGTGAGCAGGCCGCGGTAGTCTTCGCCGTCGGTCATTCGTTGTGCGATCAGGTCGACGACACGCAATGCGTAGCCGTGCTCGCCCAGCATGTTTCGGGCGTGCAGGTGGCACTCGCGCCACGATTCGTCGGCGCTCTGGACGAGCTGCCAGTCGTAGAAGCGGGGGCCGAGGCGGCTGGCCACGGGCTGGGGTTCACGGGCGCGCTCGTCGTGGCCGAGGCCGTAGTCGGCCAGACGCAGGGTTTCTGGCAGCAGCCAGCCTTCGCCGTCGTTTTGGGTGAGAAAGGCTTCGATCCCCTTAACGAGATCGCCACCAGCCGCTAGGATTCTCAATTCAAGATCGTGGAATGCCACTAGCGTGAGAATCGTCAAACGAAGTTGGGTGTGGCTCTTCTTCGTAGAGCGCTTTTTCGCCTATTTGTAGGCGTTTTTGCTCGCTGACGGTCCCTCTTCGGTGCGCCTTGGGCGGGGACAGCGTTCCCACCCGCCGGTTTTCGGGCAGCCAGCCCGACCTGATCACGGCGCCGGGGTGCTCGGTCTGTCCCCTCCGGCGCCCCCCTGGACATTCGCGCGGCGTTTTGCTACGGTGTCGTGGGAAGGGAGAAGCCCCTGCGATGGCCGTGGCGACGACGACGTTCTCGGGACGGGCCTTCAGCGTACGAGAGGTGACGCTGATCCGCGAGATCGTGCGGGACTGTGCGGGCTTGAGCCGGATGGAGCTGGCGCGCACCGTGTGCGAGCTGTTGCGGTGGCGGCGCCCGAACGGGAGGCTGAAGGCCCGCGAGTGCCGCGAGTTCCTGGAGCGGCTCGACGCGGGTGGCGCGCTGGTGCTGCCGGACAAGCGCCGGGGCCGTGCGACCGGCTCCGTCACCCGCGTTCCCCGGACGGCGGCGGGTGAGCCGGGGCCCCCGCTCGTCGGCAGCGTGCGCGATGTCGAGCCGCTACGGGTCGAGCGGGTGCGCGAGCCCGCCGAGCGCCTGCTGTTCCGGGAGCTGGTGGGACGCTACCACTACCTCGGGCACACGGTACCGTTCGGCGCCCACCTGCGCTATCTGGTGTTTGCATCGAGGCCGGCCCGGGCGGTAGTCGGCTGCCTGCAGTTCTCCAGCCCGGCGTGGCGCATGGCGGCCCGGGATGGCTGGATCGGCTGGGACGACGCGACTCGGGCGCGGAATCTGCAGCGCGTGGTCAACAACAGCCGCTTCCTGTTGCTGCCGTGGGTCGCGGTGAGGAACCTCGCCAGCGCCGTCCTGGCGCGCGGCCTCGGGCAGTTGGTGGTGGACTGGCCGCGCCACTACAAGCTCGAGCCCTGGCTCGTGGAGACGCTGGTGGACCCCCGCCGCCACCACGGGGGTTGCTACCGCGCCGCCAACTGGGTCGCGTTGGGCGCCACCAGCGGTCGAGGTCGGATGGATCGGTACGGCCGCCGTGTCGGCGAGGCGCCCAAGACGGTCCTGGTTTATCCTGTGGTCCGGGATGGGCAGCGTCGGTTGCGGGAGAGTTGAGCGATGCGAGCCGTCACCCCCCGCGCCGCTCCACCCGACCCGGCACCGTATGCGGCGGCCGAGGTGGCCTTCGCCGAGGCCAAAGCGTACCTTTCTTCGCGCGAAGCACAGCAGATGAGCGAGAGCGACCTTGAACGGGAGCTGCACCGGCGGGGCCAGGAGCTGATGCGCAAGCTCCTGCAAGGGCACCTCGATCAACGCAGCCCGGGGGAGGCTGCGGGTCCAGTCGAGGGGGCCGACGGTGTCGAGCGCTCGGAGCGCCGGGTGCACGAACGCCACCTGGAGACGATCTTCGGCACGGTGCAGGTCGAGCGGGTGGGCTACGCGCGGGCTGGTCACGAGAGTCTGCATCCGCTCGATGCCGCGCTCAACCTGCCGGGCGAGCGTTACTCGCTCGAGGTGCGGCGCCGGGTGGCGGCGGCGGCCGCCTCGCGGTCCTTCGACGAAGCGCTGTTGGATCTGTCTCGCAGCACCGGGGCGGAGGTACCCAAGCGTCAGGCGGAACAGTTGGTGGTTCGCGCGGCTGAGGACTTCGACGCCTTCTACGAGGCGCGCCGTGCAGCGGATGGCGAGCCGCCGCCCGAGGGGTCGGTTGTCGTGCTGACCTTCGACGGCAAGGGCGTAGTGCTGCATCGCGAGGACCTGCGCGAGGCGACGCGCAAGGCGGCCGAGAGGCGCCGGCAGCACCGGGAGCCGCTCTCCCGGTTCCACCGCCTCAAGCCGGGAGAGAAGAAGCACTCGAAGCGCATGGCGACGGTGGCCGCCGTCTACACGACGGCGCCGTTCGTGCGGAGCCCGGAGGACTTCCTGGAGAGCTTGATGCCCCGACAGCCGGGGGACAAGCCCCGGGCCGTGCGGCCGCGGCCGGTGGCGAAACGGGTCTGGGCGAGTCTCGAACGGGAGCCGTGGGAGGTGGTCGCGGAGGCGACGCTGGAAGCGGAGCGCCAGGACCCCGAGCACGCCAAGCGCTGGGTCGTGCTCGTCGACGGGGCCGAGCCGCAGCTCGACCTCGTGGAAGCGGGCGCCGCCGCCTACGGCGTGGACGTCACGGTGGTCCTCGACATCATCCACGTGGTCGAGTATGTCTGGAAGGCGGGGCGGGTGTTCCATCGCGAGGGGAGCCCCGAGCTGACTCACTGGGCCTGGACGCGCGTGCGGAGCATTCTCGAGGGCAAGGCCAGCCGGGTGGCGGCGGCGATGCGGCGTGCGGCGACCGTCGCCGGCTTCTCGAAGGACACCCGCAAGCCGGTCGACAAGTGCGCCGACTACCTGGTGAAATACGCGCCGTATCTGCACTACGACCGCTACCTCGCGGCGGGCTATCCCATCGCGACCGGGGTCATCGAAGGGGCGTGCCGGCACCTGGTCCGCGACCGGATGGAGCTGACCGGGGCCCGCTGGCGCCTGGTTGGCGCCGAGGCCGTCCTGAAGCTCCGGGCGCTACGAGCCAGCGGCGACTTCGATGCGTACTGGGACTTCCACGAAGCGCGGGAGTACGAGCGGAACCACGCCCAGCGCTACACGGATGGGACGGTACCGCCGGTCACCGAGCCTCCCCCACCGCCCTCCTCACCCCGCCTTCGACGGGTCAAGTAACTCTTGCCATGCCGCTCGCCGAAACCCTCCGGGTGGCCGACGAAGAAGAGCCACACCCAACGAAGTTCAGGGTCCTCAGCGGCATCAACTCGCCAGAAGCCGTTGGGCAGTTTGCCGTCGCTATCGCCCTTGGGATAATCGCATTCCGCAAACACGCGCCGAAGATCGGCCATAGAGAATCCCATGGCGGCTGCTACAATCGTATTGAAAGTGGCGATGCGCTGAACACGGTATGCGGGAGCAAGCGGTACCAAGGCGCCGATGCCTGATTCAGTTAATAGCTGCAACCGTTCGGATGACAACCTGGGGCTACCCAATGTGAGATCTGCTACCAGATTGAGTAGGACGGGTTCCACGGGCAGTCGTAGTGGAGCAGATAGCGCGCGGTGCGGTGCAGGTTGAGCCCCTCGGATGCGGCGTCGGTGGCGACGAGAACCCGCACGGGCGACGCCGGGTCGACGAGAACCCGCACGGGCGACGCCGGGTCGTTGAACGCGGCCTTCACGTGCTCCCGGTCGGCCTGGTCCATCCCGTCGGGGCCGCCGCTGCCGAACAAGGTGAGGACACGGTCGGCGGGGTACTGCTCGCGCAGGCGGCGGGCCAGGTAGTCGAGGGTGGTCTTGTACTCGGTGAAGACGATCAGGCGTTCATCCGGCCGGAACGCCGGTTCGTTCCCCGCGCCGCCGCGGGCCCGACCGGGCGGCTCCATCAGCAGGCGCTCGATCAGGGCCACGAGCGCGTCGAACCGCGCATCGACGGTCGGCGTCTGCTCGACGATCGGCGCATCCAGGTCGAAGCCGAGGGCGTCGAGCGCGTCCTCAATGTCACGGATCTCCGCATCCAGATCGCCGGCAAAGTTCCGGAGCCAGGCGCCGGCAACCGTCGCGGCGGTGGCCTCGCGCTGCTGGGCCTCACGATCGTCGCCGGTCTCCTGGCGCAGGGTGCGCTCGGCCGCCGCCACGTCCTTCTCCGTCGCCGGCTCCGCACCCGAGAGCCCCTGCCGCGTCCGGCTCCAGGACTCGGCGAAGGCCGTGGGGCACGACAGCAGCCGTTTGTTCAGGATCTCGACCGCGAACGCGCCGGTCCGGCGTCTGGGCGCCGATCCCCTCGACACGAGGGCGCGCACGGCGGCGCGGAAGGCGTCGAAGGCGGCGGAGAGATCGGCTTCGCGCGGTTCGGGGTCGAGCGCGAGCGCCTTCGGGGGATGCCGGGTGCAGAAGCGCGGAGTCGTGTCTGCTTCCTGCGAGGGGTTCCCCCTCGCGCTCCCCCGCTGAAGGCTCCTGGCGTTGATGTCGCGCTTCAGCCGGCGGACCACCACGTCCTCTATCCGCCCGCGCATGGCGGGACTCATCTCGCTGGTGCGGGAGAAGCGCACCGGATCGAGCATCTCCAGGAGCCCCGTGAACGAGCGCGTGTGGCCGTTGTGGGGAGTCGCGGAGAGGAAGAGGCGGTGCTCGAACCGCGGCGCCACCAGCCGCAGCATGCGGCAGAGCTCGCTGTCCTCGCCGAAGGGCGAGGGCATCAGGTTGTGGCACTCGTCGACGATCAGCAGGTCCCAGGGAAGATGCGGCGAGCCTTCCGGCGTGCGGCAGGCGGCCAGGAACTGCTCGAGCACGTCGGGCTGCCGCAGATAGTGGTACGAGGCGACGATGCGGCTGAACGAGCGCCAGGGGGTGGCGTCCATGCCGAGCCCGCGGCGCAGGCGCTCTGTCGCCTGGCGGTCGACCACCTCGAACCGCAGCGAGAACTTGTCCCACAGCTCTTCCCGCCATTGGTGCCGCAGCGAGGCCGGCGTGAGGACCAGGACCCGCTGGATGCGGCGGCGGAGCAGCAACTCGGTGAGGATCAGGCCCGCCTCGACGGTCTTGCCGAGGCCGACATCGTCGGCGATGAGCAGGTTGACCCGCGGCATGCGCAACGCCTTCAGGAGCGGCACGAGCTGGTAGCCCTCGATGCGCACGCCCCCGTGGAACGGGCTCGCGATCGGCTCCCGCCGGGCGCGTCCGTCGCCGTCGCCGGGGTCGAGGTACGGCGACAGCGCCGTCCAGCGCGCCGCCCGCAGCAGCGCGTCGAAGTCGTCCGCGGGCATCGGGCCGCCGGCGTGCGCCGGGTCCGGCAGAGCGTTCGGTTCGAGCAGATGGCGACTCGGCTCGAGCTCCCACAGCAGGCGTTCCTCGGCCGGCGCGTGATCGTCGGTGTACTCCAGGTGGACGAGGTGGAGGCGCCCCGTCTCGCCGTCGAAGGGCTCGACCGCCGCGACCACGCCGCGCCGGTTGCGGACGGTGGCGAGCATGCCGGCGCGGGGAACGGCGGGGTCGGTCGTCGCGGTGGTCACGAGCTGCTCCGGGGTGGCTTGCGCGAGGCATGCTGCCCTCGCATTGAACCCCGTCCTGTGTAGTAAGTGTCTTCCAGTCAACCACTTACCGCCAACCATGGCATGGTGGAACGGCGGTGCGGGAGGCAGTGTACCGCATCGCCTCATGGTAGCGAGAGTACCGCGACGTTCCCGCGCTTCTCAGAACGCGATGCGCCGGACGCCGCCGACGCGGTCGAAGTGCGCATCGTTGCTCAACACGGGGAGATCGTGCTGGCGGGCGAGGGCGGCGATCCAGGCGTCGTTGGGCGGAATGGGGCTGCCGGCCCGCTTCAGCTCGAGGCGGACGTCGGCGTAGGCGCCGGCAGTCGTGTGGGTGACGACGGCGATCTCGGCCAGCGGAAGGTACCGGCGCAGCCAGCCTTCGTAGCGGTGGCGATGGCTCGATTGGCGAATGCCGAAGTAGTACTCGCCGAGGACGACGCTCGGCACGACGAGGCGACGGGCGGACCGAAGCGGGGCCTCGATGGCCGGGAGCCCTCCCGCCCACGCCGACAGCGCGTTGGTATCGAGGATCACGCAAGGTCCTCGGGCGACAGCGTTTCGAACTCCTCCGCTATCGCCACGCCGACGCGGCGGTGTTCGTGCGACAGGTCGGCCAGTCCGCCGAATCCAGCCATCCATGGCGCTTCGCGTCCGCCGCTCGCCGCGTCGCCGGCGCACCGGCGGAGCTTGTCCTCGAGGGCGTCGGTGAAGAACTGCTTCAGGGTCATGCCGCGGCTGGCCGCGATGGCCTTGGCCTGCCGGAAGGCGGCATCGGGAAGCTCGATGGTCGTCTTCATGCGCGCATATTCCCATATTTACGGGTACTCGGTCAATCAGCGCGCTTCGGCGGCGCGTACGTCGCTCGCCAGCGCATCGGCCTCCGGCAGCCTTCCGAGACGGTGCCTGTATCTGAAGAATGGAGCTTCTGCGCCGGCCGTACTGCCTTGAACTCGGCGCGGCCGTCTGGCCGCGTGCAGCCCCGGCGGGATGCGCAGGTCAAGCTGCAGGTCTGCTGACGTTGGCCGAGTTCGGCGGCCGGTTGGCGGCAGCGTTCCTGAACGGCCGCCCGGGTCGTACGATTGCACGCCAGCCCGTGCCTGCCCTGTCTCTGCCGGAGGCGAGGTGTGGATGCGGGACCGGGACGTCACGTCGCCAGGCGAAGCAGGAGTGCCGCGATGGCCATCGACAGAGCCAAGTTGAAACCGACCATCCACTCGAGGAGCTTCAGGTCGGATGCGATAGTGGTCAGGCGGTCCTCGAAACCTGCGATCTCTTCCGCTGCCTCGCGAGCCTTGTCGTCGGGTGCGCCGGCTGCCTGAGGGCATCGCAGGTCTTCGACAGCATCAGCGCCATGCCCCCATGGTACCCTCGCTCGCGCAGGACCCGCAACGGAACCAGGATCCCGGTCTTCGGACGGGCAGCACGGAGCAGATGGATGTCGCCTGACAACGGAGCCGGCGCAGCGCCCCCCTTCGACGTGGTCGGACTGGCCCGGTCGCTCATCGACTTCGACTCGACGACGGGCCGGGAGGGCCCGGTGGCCCGGTGGCTGGCGGGGTGGCTGCGGGACCGCGGCTACGACGTCGAGGAGCAGCCGGTCGAGGGGGACCGCATCAACCTCTACGTCGCCCTCGGGCCGCCGGACGTGGTGCTGTCGACCCATCTCGACTGCGTGCCGCCCCACTTTCCGAGCCGCGAGGAGGACGGTCGGCTCTACGGGCGGGGCGCCTGCGACGCGAAGGGCATCGCGGCGGCGCAGGTCGGCGCGCTCGAACGGCTGCGGGCGGCCGGCGAGACCCGGGTCGGGCTGCTGTTCGTGGTGGGCGAGGAACGCGGCAGCCACGGCGCCCACGCCGCCAACCGGACCCCGCGGGGCTCGCGCTACCTCCTCAACGGCGAGCCGACCGACAGCCGCCTCGGCATCGCGACCCGAGGGGTCTGCCGGGTGCGGCTGTCCGCCCGCGGCAAGACCGCCCATTCCTCACACCCGGAGGAGGGCGTGTCGGCGATCGAGAAGCTCGTCGACGCCCTGGTGGCGCTCCGCACGCTGCCGCTGCCGTCGAGCCCGGCGCTCGGCGCCACGAGCTACACGGTGACCCTGCTCGACGGCGGCATCGCCCCGAACGTGGTGCCGCCGGTGGCGAGCGCGGAGGTCAACTTCCGCACCGTGGGCCCGTCCGCGGAGGTGCGTGCGGCCCTCGAGCCGCTGAAGCGCTGGGTCGACCTGGAGGACGTGGCCGAGGTGCCGCCGGTGGAGCTGGTCACCGTGCCGGGCTTCGACACCGCGGTCTTCCGGTTCACCACCGACATCCCGTTCCTCTCCGCCTGGGGTCGGCCGCTCCTCTTCGGCCCGGGCTCGGTGCTGCTGGCCCACACCGCCGACGAGTACGTGGAGGTGGACGAGCTGCGGGCCGCCGTCGACCGCTACGCGCGTATCGCGACGGCCCTGCTGGCGCGCGTCGACTCCGAAGCGGGCGCGTGATGGGCGCGGGCCGGGTCAGGCGCATCGCCGAGCCGGGCCGCAACCTGCTCGCGGCACGCCCGGGTCGGGGACGGGGTTCGGGCCGCGCGCCGAACGGCCGCCTGGCGCCGTTCTCCTCTACTATTGCGCGTCGTCCGCCGGGCACCGTGCCGGCCGTGCGCTTACGCGGACCTTCGTCGGACCGAGCGGTCAGGGTTGCCCGACCTGCTCCAGCCGGACACGCGTGAGATCGACGCGCTGGAGCGGAGTCTCCCCGTCGACCGGCGTCGCCTCGATGCGGTCGACCGCGTCGAGGCCGTCGACGACCCGCCCGAACACCGTATAGACGCCGTCGAGCGCGCCGGCGCGGGCGGTCACGATGAAGAACGACGTGTCGGCGCTCGCGGGGTCGTCCCCGCGGGCCATCGACACGATGCCCTTCACGTGTTCCGTGTCGCTGAACTCGGGCTCGAGGTTGGTGATCAGGCTCCGCTGCTCCTCGGTCAGCGGCGTGCCGCGGCTGGGAACGAAGCCGGTCTGGATGACGAACCCGCGGGCGACGCGGTGGAACGCCATGCCGTCGTAGACCCCCGCCTGCGACAGGCGCAGGAAGTTGCGGACGTGCCCGGGCGCGAGGTCCGGCAAGAGCTCCAGGGTGATCGGCCCTGCGCTCGTCTCCAGCACCGCGCGGTACGCGGCGAGCTCGTCGACGGTCTCGGTCGTGAACGGCGGCGGTGGTGGCGGCTGCCAGTCGCGGATGGACACCGACACGATCTCGACCCGCTCGGTCGCCTTCCCCTGGGCGTCGACCGGCGTCTCGGAGATGCGCGTCACCACCGGCAGCCCCTCGGACACCCGTCCCCAGACGGTGTGCTGGCCGTCGAGGCCGGGTTGGGCGACGACGCAGATCAGGAACTGGAGCCCCTCGCTGGCGGGATTGCCCGGCACCCCCACCGCCGATACCGTGCCCGGGGTGTGCCGCTCGTCGTTCGGCTCGGACGCCACGAGGCCCAGGCCCCCCCGGCCGTACTCGTCGCGGCGGGCGGGGTCGGCGGATATCGGGTCCCCGCCCTGGACGATGCCGCGCGCCACCATCGCGTGGAAGGCGGTGCCGTCGTAGGTCCCGTCGTTCACCGATTGCAGGAACAGGCCGACGTGGTTGGGAGCCGCCTCGGGCAACAGATCGATGACGAAGGTCCCCGCGGTCGTCTCGACGACCGCCTGCTTGTCCCGCATCTCGTCGAGGCTCAGCGGCGTCACGAACATCTCTTGCACCGGCTGCGCCGCGCCGGCGCCGGCGAGCAGGCCCGGCCCCGCCAGCACGAGCAGCCCCACCGCCAGGATTGGTCGTCTCACGTTCCCTCTCCCCATGTCGCACGGATTGCATCCGCCAGGAGTCTGCGCCGTAGGAACGGAGCGGATTCCCGACAGGGTTCGTTGGGCGGCAATCGGAGCCGCAGGCGACGGTTTCCGGACCAGGGGGCTTGCGCCGTCGGTCCACTCGCACCCGGATATCGCGACGACGGGAATTATGCACGAACGCGGCGATTTCAGTAACGCGAGCGTGGAGCCGGCGATTGTCCTCGTCGAGGGGGGGAGCAGGGTTGGTTGGGCGGCAAGCGAGGGCCGTTGTCGGGGGTAACAGATTCGGGCCGCCTCGGATAGGATCGATCGGATGTCGCTACTGCACCAACCGGAGACCGAGGCGCCCTCGCGGAAGGGGCGCTTTGTGCTGATTGGTCTGCTGGCCGTCGCCGCCGGCGCCGGCTACTACCTGTGGACGTCGCCTCCCGACTGGTTGCCGTCGTTCGGGGAGAGCGCCCCCGCCACCACCGCGGCCGACCCCCCGGTGCGGCGGGCCGCACGCGCACCGGCCCCCGAGCCGGAGCCCGAGCCCGAGCCGGCGCCGGAGCCAGTGCCCGAGCCGGAACCCGAGCCCGAGCCGGAACCGACTGCACCGCCGCCGGCTTCGCGGCTCGAGCCGCTGCTGCGGGTGTCGAGCGACGTGCCCGGGGCGTCGGTTTTCCTGGACCGGCGGTTCCTGGGAACGACGCCGTTCGAGGCGGTCGAGCTCGATCCGGGTCCCCACCGGCTCAACGTGTCGGCGGAGGGCTACGACAGCTTTGCCCGGGACATCGAGATCGGCGACGATCCGGTCTCGATCGACGTGCGATTCCGGGACGTCCGGCTCGACGCCCGGGTCGCGGTCGTCCACCGGCATCGGTTCGGATCGTGCAGCGGGATCCTGCGGGCCGACCTCGCGGGCATCCACTACGAGACCGACGACGACGATGCATTCTCGATCCCGCTGGCCGAGATCGAGCAGCACGCCGTCGACTATCTGGAACACACGCTGACCGTGAAGCGGCGCGGCGGGCGCACCTACAACTTCACCGACGAAGAGGAGACGGCCGACGCCCTCTTCGTCTTCCACCGCGACGTCGAGCAGGCCCGCGACCGCCTCGCGAACGCGCAATGACCACCCGGTGCCCCTGGGCCGGTCCCGACCCGCTCTATCGGGAGTATCACGATACCGAGTGGGGCGCTCCGGTCCACGACGACCGCCACTTCTTCGAGATGCTGATCCTGGAGGGGGCCCAGGCCGGTCTCGCCTGGATCACGATCCTCCGCAAGCGGCAGGGCTATCGGGACGCGTTCGAGGGGTTCGACCCGGCGGTGGTGGCCCGCTATGACGACCGGCGGCTGGCGGCGCTGCTCGAGAACCCCGCCATCATCCGCAACCGGCGCAAGATCGAGTCGGCCGTCGGCAACGCCCGCGCCTTTCTCCGGATACAGGACGAGCACGGCAGCTTCGACCGCTACGTCTGGCAGTTCGTGGACGGACGCCCGCGGCAGAACCGGTGGCGCAGCCTGGACGAGGTTCCCGCCGAGACGTCCGAGTCGCGGACGATGAGCCGGGACCTGAAACGCAGAGGGTTCCGCTTCGTCGGCCCCACCATCTGCTACGCGTTCATGCAGGCGACGGGCCTGGTGAACGACCACCTGGTCGATTGCTTTCGCCACGCGGCGCTGGTCCGGTAGCGTCCACCGCCCCCAAACAATCCATGACGTACGTCAGTGTTGACGTACGTCATTTCAAACGTATAATTGCCCACGGGAGGTACTTCCCGTGCAGATCAACCCCGGCGGGCGCTTGGACACCAAAGACGTCATCGGTCGAGATCACGAAATCGACAGGTACTGGCGCGTTCTCCAGCGCCAAGGGCTTGTCCTGTCTGCGGAGCGGCGCATCGGCAAGACCCACATCCTCTTCAAGATGCGCGAGGAGTGCCAAAGCGGCTATTTGCCCTTCTACCAAGACCTTGAGGCCGTTCACTCGATAGCGGATCTCATCCGCTCGATTTACCGGACCGTTCAACAGTCCTTGAGCACGTTGCCCAATGTCAAGGCACACATCGCCAAGTGGTCCACCCTACTGCCCAACAAGATCGCCGGCATCGACCTGCCGACTGCCGACGGGAGTTGGCAGGCTCTCCTCGCCGAGGCGTTCGACGACCTCATCCACGCTGCCGACAACAACACGCGCATCCTCATGCTGTGGGACGAGTTCCCGCTCATGCTCCACAACCTCCAACGCGGGGCGGGACCAGATACGCCCATCCAACTGCTGGATCACCTGCGCGCCTCGGACCGCGGCGGTGCGACTTGCCCGGGCCGACCGTCTGCGCTTTCTGTTCACCGGTTCAATTGGCCTTCACCTCGTGCTTCGATCCCTGCGCAAGGCCGGAAACACCAACGACCCGGTCAACGACATGCTCTCCCTGACCGTCCCGCCCATGGCTCACCCCGATACCCGGGAACTCGCCGTAGCGCTGCTTCGAGAGACCCGCGCTGCCCCGGCGCATATCCCCCGTTTGGCCTCTGAGATCGCCAAGGAGATAGGCGGTTTCCCATACTACGTCCATCATGTCGTCGACCAGTTAGACCAGCTCGGGCGGCAGCCGGAGTTGGAGGACGTGTCCGCCGCCATAAACCACCTCGTCTACGACCCCCATGACCCCGCGAATCTCAACTACTACGTGACCCGCCTGTCTTCGTACTATGCCGAGGACGAGCGGGCGCTTGCCCTGCTCGTCCTCGACACCTTGGCCCGCGAGCTGTCCCCCACACCCGCCCCGGAACTCCTCAATCTGTGCAAGCACCGAGACCCATCGTTGGCGGATGAGCGACTTCGCGGAATGCTGACGATCCTCTCCGAGGACCACTACATCGAACCTGCGCCGTGCGCGACCGGAGTGGCGTACGACTTCCGTTGGTCCCTTGTCAAGAAGTGGTGGAAGGAGACGAGACCATGAGGCAGGGCATGCTTCGCAGTTCACGCTACAGCCCGGGAAACATGAACCGCGAGTCGCTGGAAGCGCTATTCGTGGGGCGTCACGACATAATGAAGGACGTGCTGTCCCGCGTTACCACATCAATTCGAAGCCCACAAAAACACTACATTCTCCTGGTCGGACCAAGAGGGTCGGGCAAGACCCACCTTCTCGTCCTCGCCTACCACCGCCTGATGGCCGCCTTCGACGCGGGCGACGGCGGCGACCGCGTCGCCATCGCTTTGCTCAAAGAAGAAGAGTGGGGTGTCGCGTCGTACGTCGACCTCGTTGTTCGGATCCTCAAAGCCCTTGCTGAACAGGCGCCCCAGCTCAATGCTGAGATCGCCACCATATACGACAAGTTCTCGAAAGACCCGGTCGACGCCGAAACATTCGCTGTCAGACTGCTTCGCCAACATTCCAAGGGCAAGACCGTCCTACTGCTATGCGAGAACCTCATGGACCTGTTCCACGGCCTTGGTGACAAAGGGCAGAAGCGTTGGCGTGCTGCCATCCAGGAGGACGGCAACTGGGCCATTGTGGCGACAACTCCGCAGCTGTTCGCCGCGCTGACCCTGCAGGACAACCCCTTCTACGGCTTCTTCACCATCCGTGCGCTCGAGAACATCGACCTCGAGACGGGGATCGACCTGCTCGCCAAGAAGGCCGTCCACGAAGACAAATCGGACTTGGCGGATTTCCTCCGCACGCCGCTCGGGCGGGCGCGCGCGCGGGCCGTCCACCACCTCGCCGCCGGCAATCATCGTGCCTACGTTGTACTGTTCGACTTCCTCGACAAGGAGTCCCTCGAGGATCTGATCGACCCATTCATGCATATGGTCGACGATCTCACCCCGTACTACCAAGACAGACTACGCCAAGTTCCTCCAGCCCAGCGCAAGATCATCGAGTTTCTGTCCCTGGAGGGAACGCCCGCGACCGTCAAGGATATATCGACCTCCTGCCTAATGTCCCAGCAGACCGCCGCCAAACAGATCGCCGAACTAGAGTCCACGGGATTCGTCAATCGCAGACGCTCCGGGCGCAACACTTTCTGTGAACTTTCGGAGCCGCTGATGCGCATCTGCATAGAGGTGAAGGACAACAAGACGCAACATTTTCGCCTGTTCATCGAATTCCTTCGCCACTGGTTCACCTCCCGTGAGCTTGAGCGGCGCCGTGCGGCGTTTCAGCATGACCCGCCTCTCGCCGATCTGGACCGCGTTCACGTTGAAGAGGCGGTCAAGTGCTCCCTCGGGGATCGGCAGGAGCCGTTTATTGACGCGCTTCATGTCGAAGCCGAACGCTGTCGGGATGCTGGCGACTACCTCGGCCTTGCCGCGATTCAGCAGGCCCTGGCGCGGGACAGCGGCAGCGCGCGCGACTATCGCAGGTGGGTGTACGCGCTCGTAGAAGCGGGTGACGGCCAGTCGGCGGTAGCGGTCGGACAGGAGGCCGCCAGGAGACACCGTAGCGACGATCAGCTTCTGTTCCAACTTGCACGCGCTTATTTCATTCAGGATCGCTTGGCGGACGCGCTTGACACAATCGACCAGGCAATGGTTCTCCGTGCACGACGCGCCCACCACTGCGTTCGGGCCGACATCCTGCTACGCCTTAGACGCTTCGAGGAGGCGGTCGCCGAGGCTGAAGCGGTCCTGGACGGGGAGCCAGATCACTGGCACAGTATCGAGCAGATCACGCAAGGGCTCGTCGGCCTGGGGCGGGTCGCGGACGCGGAAGCCCGGGCACGGGGTGTCGTTGAGCTTGCACCGTCGGAACCTCGGGCGTTGCTCGCGGCGGCCAGATTCCACGCTTCTCAACGGCAACTAAATCGGGCCCTGGAATTGGTCAACAGGGCGCTGGACATCGATGGGGACCACCAGGGGGCCCGGCAGCTGCGCGGCTTTCTTTTGTTCGACATGGCGGACTACCGCGGCGCGGCCGTGGACCTGCGCCAATTCGCCTCGCGCCACGCGCAGTCCGTTCGCACACACTGCCGACTGGCCGACGCCTTGCTCTGGTCTGGGGAGTTCGGGGAAGCAATTGAGGTCGCGGAACACCTCCTGGAGATCGATCCGGCACACGATCACGCATATTTGGTTCGCGGACGTGCTCTCTTTGAACTGGGACGTCCGGAAGAGGCGATGGCCGCCTTTGATCAACTTCTGCCGGCGGAGCACTGTCCGTCGTTGCTCATCGCTGCCTCGTACGCACGGCGGAGCGGTAACTACGGGGCCGCGGAAAGATACCTCGGCCCGGTTGCGGAACGAGACCCGGACAGCCGGGAACTGTGGGTCGAGCGCTGTTGTCTCGAAATCGAGCGGGGTGCATTCGGGGCGGCGGTGGAAAGCGCGGGGCGAGTCGAAACCCTGCCGGGTGGCTTTCTACTGGGTCGGCTGCTTGCGGCACAGGCCATTGCGGCAGGCAAGCCGCTGAGGGTGGCGCTGGAGACCGTCGGCGTCTGCGTTGAAGCCGAGCAGTTCAAGGGCGACGAGCAGGTCCATCAGAAGGCTATCGTGGCGATCTTGACCATGTCCGTGCGCAACTTCGGCCCGCGGTATCTTCCCGAGGGCTTGTTGAAACTGCGCGGTCTGTTGGCGAGTTTACTCGCGGAGGGCGTCCTCGGCGGGATCCTGACGGACCTGCTGATTGAGAATGTGGAGCGCTTCGCGGGTTCTCTGGAGGAGTGGGAGAACGCTTTAGACGGGCTGGCTTCTTCGCTGGGGGACCTGGCAGACTGCGAGATCCCCCTCGGCATGCTTCATGCGGCAGTCACATACACTAAGACGGGTGACGAAAAACAGCTCTTGAACCTGCCGCTCGAACGGGATCCTGACGGACCTGCTGATTGAGAATGTGGAGCGCTTCGCGGGTTCTCTGGAGGAGTGGGAGAACGCTTTAGACGGGCTGGCTTCTTCGCTGGGGGACCTGGCAGACTGCGAGATCCCCCTCGGCATGCTTCATGCGGCAGTCACATACACTAAGACGGGTGACGAAAAACAGCTCTTGAACCTGCCGCTCGAACAGCGGGTGTTGAGCGGCAATTGCTGGAGGAGGTGCTTCCACCACCACCGGCGGTGGGGCGTGATGTTGGAGAGGGGCGGCGGAACAGGCGCGGTCCACGACGGACGGAGCGTGGCGGCCCGCCACGGCCGGGGGCTGTACCCGGGCCTGTTGGGCCCTGAGCGGGGCCAGATGGAGGGCGGAAGGAGGAGAGCGGGCGAAGGGGTAGATACGGTGATCGGCTCATGGGGTTGCCAACCGCATCCGGGCGCAGGCGGTTCCGGCGGGGCGGCGCGCGGGACAACCGGCACGGTAGTTTTCGGCGGCGCCCTAACTGACTGGCACGTGCAGCGAGCGCTGAACGCCGTCCACGCAGTTCGCGCGCGGCCAGCCGTCGGGAACGGAAGGCTGAGCGGAAGTGAGGCAGCGGCGAAAGGCGCGCTGGCCAACAGTTGCCTGCATCTGTCTACCGCTAGGGCGCCAGGGGTGGAGCTCTACGGGGGGATGAGTGTTCGCTTGAAACGGTGCAGGGTTCGGTTGGGCGGCAAGCGGAGTCGCAGGCGACGCTTGCGGGCTACCGCGACACCACCAGCAGCACCCCGACGACCACGACGGCCGAGCATCCCAGCGACCACGCGGACAACGCCTCGTTGGCCAGGAAGTAGCCGAGCACCAGCGCGATGACCGGGTTCACGTAGGCGTAGGTGGCGGCCTTGGCCGGGACCGACGCCTTCAGCAGCCACAGGTAGCACCCGTAGGCCACCGACCCGAAGGCCGAGACGTAGGCCCAGGCCCCGAAGGCGGCCGGGGACACCGCGCCCCAGTCAAGACCCCGCAGCTCGCCGGTGGCCGCCGACAGCGCCAGCAGGACCACGCCCCCGCCGAGCATCTGCATGCCCGACGACAGCGCCTGCGACCGCGGCTGCGGGACGTGGCGCGAGCAGACCGAGCCCGCCGCCCACAGCAGGCTGGCCACGACGATGGCGCCGGCTCCGATGGGGTCGAGGACGCGCGCGACCCCCGCCTCGGCCGGGTTGACGAGCAGCGCGACCCCCGTGAACCCCAGCGCGAGGCCGAGTACCACGCGGGCGGGAGGGCGTTCGCCGCCGGGTCGCCACCAGTCGAGAAGGGCCACCCAGAACGGCACCATCGAGACGAGGAGGGCGCCGAGGCCGGACGGCACGCGCTGCAGCGCCCAACTGACCCCCCCATTCCCGCCCGCCGCCATCAGCACCCCGACGAGGCCCGTCATCATCCAGTCGCGGGCGGTCGGCCGTGCCGCCCCCCGGCGCACGGCCCAGGCCGCGAACACGAGCCCGGCCGCGACGAAGCGCCCGCCGGCCATGAGGAACGGCGGAATCTCGGCCACCCCCCAGCGGATGGCCAGATACGTCGACCCCCAGATGACGTAGACGGCGGCGAACGCGGCGACGAGGGCGACAGGCGAGGGACGGGCGGTCACGGCGGACTACCCGACGTTGACGACGGCGCGGGTGCTGCGGTGCCGGTCGACGACCTCGCGGCCGAGCCGCTTGCTGAGATACACCTTCGATTCTCCCGGGTCGTCGGGGTCGGCCTCGAGCTTGATGACGTCGAACTCCAGATGGTCGAGGGTGCTGCGCATGCCGTAGAAGCGGTTCTTGGTCTTCACGACGACCTCGTCGAACCCGTTGTCCAGGGCCCACGACTCCTGCTGCTCGGTCAACGCGCGAAAGAACCCCTGGCCCCGCCAGTCGCGGCGGGTGCCTCCGATCCAACTGTAGAGAATCTTGCGATCGTCGAAGCGGACGCAGTCGGCCAGCCGGGCCACGAGGTCGGCGAGCTTGGCGTCGGTCTCGTGACGGCCTATCTCGTGCGACACCTTGAACGCCACCGGCACCACCGTGTCCGGGGCGTCGGGCAGCGCCGCCTCCGCCATGACGATCTGGTGGTCGCGGCTGCTCAGTCTCGCCACGACCTCGGACGAGGTCTTGCGGCGCGGGAACTCGCCGAAGAACTCCTCGATATACTGAATCTCCAGCGCGCCCTGCTGCAGCCCGTACTGTCTGATGTGATACTCCATCGGCGGCGGCCCGTGATCATACACTCCCGCGGGCCGCGGCTCCGCGCCACCGATGCCCGAGCTGCCTGACGTCACCGTGTACGTGGAGCATCTGCGGACCCGCATCGTCGGCGAGCCGCTGCGCCGCGTCCGGCTCGGCAGCCCGTTCGTGCTGCGCTCGGTCACCCCGCCGCTCGACGCGGCCGAGTCCCGGCCGGTGCGGTCGGTCGACCGGCTCGGCAAGCGGATCGTGGTGACCCTCGACGGCGGCCTGTCGCTGATCATCCATCTGATGATCGCGGGCCGCCTGCGGTGGCGGCCGCCCGGGGTCTCCATCCCGAAGCGCCGGGGCTTGGCCGCGTTCGACTTCCCGGGCGGCACCGTGCTGTTCACCGAGGAGGGCAGCACGAAGCGCGCGTCGCTCCACGTGGCCGGCGACGCCGCGGCGCTGCGCCGCCACGACCCCGGGGGGCTGGAGGTGCTCGAGGCGGACGCCGGGGCCTTCCGGGCGGCGCTGACCCGCGAGAACCACACCGTCAAGCGGGCGCTGACCGACCCGACGCTGTTCTCGGGGATCGGCAACGCCTACTCCGACGAGATTCTGCACGCGGCCCGGCTGTCGCCCCTGAAGTGGACCCGGCGGCTCGGCGATGCCGAGATCGACCGGCTGTTCGAGGCGGCGCGGGCGACCCTCGCCGGGTGGACGGAACGGCTGAGGCGGGAGACGGGCAACCGTTTTCCCGAGAAGGTGACCGCGTTCCACGAGGGCATGGCGGTGCACGGCCGCTACGGCCGGCCCTGTCCGGCGTGCCGGTCGCCGGTCCAGCGCATCGTCTACGCCAGCAACGAGGCCAACTACTGCCCGCGGTGCCAGACGGGCGGCCGGCTGCTTGCCGACCGGTCGCTGTCGCGGCTGCTCGGCAGCGACTGGCCCCGCTCGCTCGACGAGCTGGACGACCTGACCGCGTCCCGGCGGCAGACTCCTACGCCAGCAACGGGCGGAGCCAGCGCTCGGCCTCGGCGATCGTGACCCCCCTGCGGCGGGCGTAGTCCTCCAGCTGGTCGGGGCCGATGCGCCCGACCGAGAAGTAGTGCGCCTCGGGGTGCGCGAGGTAGAGCCCGCTGACGCTGGCGGCGGGGGTCATCGCCGCGCTCTCCGTCAGGCTCATGCCGATCGAATCGGGCTCGAGAAGGTCCCACAGCGTGAACTTCCCGCTGTGGTCCGGGCACGCCGGATACCCGAAAGCGGGACGGATGCCGCGATACCGTTCGCGCAGCAGATCGTCGGGGGTCAACCGCTCGTCCGTCCCGTAGCCCCACTGGCGCCGGGCGGTGGCGTGCAGGTACTCGGCCGCGGCCTCCGCGAGCCGGTCGGCCAGCGCCTGGACCATGATGGCGTGATAGTCGTCGTGGTCGCCCTTGTACTCGGTCGCGAGGGCGTCGGCGCCGACGCCGGCGGTGACCGCGAACGCCCCGATGTGGTCGAGCCGCCCGCTGTCGCGCGGCGCCACGAAGTCGGCGAGCGAGCGGTGCGCCCGGCCCTGGGGCTGCGGCTCCTGCTGGCGAAGCATGGGAAAGCGCAGCCGCTCGGCGCCGCCGTCCGCCGTGGCGTCCGGCTCGAAGAGAACGATGTCGTCGCCGTCGCTCACGGCCGGCCAGAACCCGAACACCGCGCGGATGGTCAGGAGTCGGTCGTCGACCACGCGCTGCAGCAGTGCGGTCCCGTCCGCGTGCAGCGCCCGCGCCTGCTCGCCGTAGGCCGGGTGGTCGAGCACGGCGGGGAAGCGCCCCTTGATCTCCCACGCCGCGAAGAAGAACGTCCAGTCGATGAACGGCGTGACCGCCTGGAGGGGAATCGGGTCCAGCCGGCGGGGGCCGAGGAACGCCGGCGACGGCAGGTCGGCGGCGGCCCAGTCGTCGCGGAACCGATTCGCGCACGCGTCGGCGTAGGAACGCAGCGGCTTGTTCCGGCGGGCCGCATACTGCTCCCGCAGGGTGGCCTGATCCGCGCGGTTGGCCCGGTCGAGCGTGTCCCGCCGCGCCGGATTGAGGAGGCCCGACACCACGTCGATCACCCGCGAGGCATCCACCACGTGCACCGTGCTCCGGTCGTAGGCGGGCGCTATCTTCACCGCGGTGTGCTGGCGGCTGGTCGTCGCGCCTCCTATCAGTAACGGCCGTTCGAGCCGGCGCTGCTGCATCTCCTTGGCCACGAACACCATCTCGTCGAGCGAGGGCGTGATGAGCCCGCTCAGGCCCACGATGTCCGCGTTCTCGTCGGCCGCGGTCTGCAGAATCGTGTCGCAGTGCACCATCACGCCCAGGTCCACGACCTCGTAGCCGTTGCACTGCAGCACCACGGCCACGATGTTCTTGCCGATGTCGTGCACGTCCCCCTTGACGGTGGCGATGACGACCTTGCCCTTCGAGGCGGCCTCGGCTCCGGTGGCCAGCCGCTCCCGTTCCATGAACGGCTCGAGGTAGGCGACCGCCTTCTTCATGACCCGCGCGCTCTTCACCACCTGCGGCAGAAACATCTTGCCCGCGCCGAACAGGTCGCCGACCACCTTCATGCCGTCCATCAACGGCCCTTCGATGACGTCGAGGGGCCGGGCCATCGCCTGCCGCGCCTCTTCCGCGTCGGCTTCGACGTAGTCCGCGATGCCGTGCACCAGGGCGTGCGAGAGGCGTGCGCTCACCGTGCCCTGGCGCCAGGTCAGGTCCTCCTTGCGGGTCGTCCCGCTCCCCTTGACGGTGTCGGCGAACTGGACCATCCGCTCGGTGGCGTCCGGCCGCCGGTTGAAGATGATGTCCTCGACGCGGGTCAGCAGGTCCGGCTCGATGTCCTCGTAGACCACGAGCTGGCTGGCGTTGACGATGCCCATGTCCATGCCCGCGGCGATGGCGTGATACAGGAACGCCGAGTGGATGGCCTCGCGCACCGGGTTGTTGCCGCGGAACGAGAACGAGAGGTTGCTGACGCCGCCGCTGACGAGGGCGCCGGGGCAGGTCCGCTTGATCGTCCGCGTCGCCTCCATGAAGTTGACGGCGTAGTCGTTGTGCTCTTCGAGCCCGGTCGCCACCGCGAGGATGTTCGGGTCGAAGATGATGTCGCCCGGGTCGAACCCGGCCCGCTCGGTGAGCAGCCGGTACGCCCGCCGGCAGATCTCCACCTTGCGCGCGGTCGTGTCGGCCTGCCCGGTCTCGTCGAAGGCCATCACCACCGCCGCCGCGCCGTACCGCCGGAGGGTCCGGGCCTTGTCGAGAAAATCGGCCTCGCCCTCCTTCAGGCTGATCGAGTTCACGACCGGCTTGCCCTGCACGCACTTCAGCCCCGCCTCGATGACCGACCACTTCGAGCTGTCGATCATCACCGGCACCCGGGCGATCTCCGGCTCGGTCGCGATCAGGTTGAGGAACCGGGCCATCGTCTGCTCGGAATCGAGCAGCGCCTCGTCCATGTTGACGTCGATCAGGTTGGCCCCGCCGCGCACCTGGTCGAGGGCGACGTCGGTGGCGGCGGCGAGGTCGTCGGACTTGACGAGGCGGGCGAACCGGGCCGACCCGGTGACGTTGGTGCGTTCCCCCACCATCAGGAAGTTGCCGTCGTCCCGGACGGTCAGCGTCTCGAGCCCGCTGAACCGGCTCGCGCGGGCGTCGCCGGCCGGGACCGCGCGCGGCGGCAACCCGTCGACGGCGCGGGCGATGGCCGCGATGTGGTCCGGAGTGGTGCCGCAGCAGCCGCCGAGGACGTTGACGTATCCGCTGGCCGCGAACTCCCGCAGCAGCCCCGCCGTCTCGTCCGGCGTCTCGTCGTACTCGCCGAAGGCGTTCGGCAGTCCGGCGTTCGGATAGCAGCTCACGCGGCACTCGGCGATGCCCGCCAGCTCCGCCAGGTACGGCCGCATGTCGCGCGCGCCGAGCGCGCAGTTGATGCCCACGCTCAGTGGCTTGGCATGGCGGATCGAGATGTAGAAGGCGTCGATGGTCTGGCCCGACAGCGTGCGTCCGCTCCGGTCGGTGACGGTCACCGAGATCATCAGGGGCGCCGCCGCCCCGCGCGCGTCGAACACGTCCTGGATGGCGACGAGGGCCGCCTTCGCGTTCAGGGTGTCGAACACCGTCTCGACGAGCAGCAGGTCGCAGCCCCCGTCGAGGAGGCCGCGCGCCTGCTCGACGTAGGCGTCCCGCATCGCGTCGAAGGTGCTGGCCCGCAGTCCCGGGTCGTTCACGTCGGGCGAGATCGAAAGGGTGCGGTTCGTCGGCCCGATGGCACCGGCCACGAACCGCGGCCGCTCCGGGGTCCGCCGGGTCCAGGCGGCGGCCGCCGTCCTCGCGAGACGGGCCGCTTCGAGGTTCAGCTCGTAGGCCAGCGCGTCGAGCCCGTAGTCCGACTGGGCGATGGCGGTGCTGCTGAACGTGTTGGTCTCGATGATGTCGCTGCCCGCCTCCAGATAGGCGTGGTGGATGCCGCTGATGACGTCGGGCCGGGTCAGCACCAGCAGGTCGTTGTTGCCCTTCAGGTCCTGCCCGTGCCCGGCGAACCGGGCGCCGCGAAAGTCCGCCTCGTCGAGGCCGTGGCGCTGGATCATGGTGCCCATCGCCCCGTCCATGATCAGGATGCGCTCGTCGAGCAGCGCCTCTATCCCGGTCGCCCGCCGCTCTCGTATCGTGTCGTCAGTCATTCCGTTTCCGGCCGAACGGCCCGTGGATGGGACGCGGGCATTCACGGCGCCGTCAGTCGGACGTTCGGGAAGTACGTCCTGATTCTGGACGCGTCCGCCGTCGCCAGCGTCCAGTCCATGATCTGCGCGTGCGCGCCGATGAAGAAGTCGGGCAGCGGCGTTCGCGGGGAGTCCCTGGCGGATTGCCGCTTCCTGCGCTCGCGGTAACGCCGATAGGCCTCTGCACAGGCGTCCGCGGCGGCTACCGGGACGTCGAGAATCTCGATGCCCCAGCCGCGGATGCGATCCGCCGCGGTTGCGGGGTCTCCCTCGCCAACGCAGATTTCGGCGAGACAGACTGCGTTGATGGACGCCCCCTCGGTCGAAGCGGCCTGGGCGATGATCCGCCGCGCCCAGTCATGATGCCGGGATCCGGGCGCTGACGCGTAGATCAGCACGTTGGTGTCGAGGAGCGTCATGGTTCACGCGTGATCCGCCGCAGTTGCTCCCACGACAGCGTCGGGCTCAGAGGAGCTCGAGACATCGCCTCCAGACACGCCTCGCGGCTCTTTCCGGGCGCGGCGACCGGCCGATGCAGGCGAACGAGCACGTAGCACTCGTCCCCCTGCCGCTGCACGTCGAAGACATCCCCGGGCCTGGCGCCGGGGATGACGACCCGCTTCTTGGCGTCCGCCCGTACTGCGGCCATGGGTGGGATTGTCCCACCTCCTGCCGTTCCGGTCAATCCGCCGCAGGCGACGATTTCCGGGCTGGGCGGGGCGCATCCCGGACTGACGAGCCCCGGCCGCCTGCCCCGGTTTGTGCGATTTCGAGATAGGTTGTAAGCTCGCTTCATGGTCGCACGAACCGCGTCGGCGTTGACTCTCGCAGCCCTCCTCGGCGCGGCGGCCGTCGCCGCGCAGCAGGGCGACGTCCCCGTCTTCCGCGCGGGCACCGAGCTGGTCGACCTCTACGTCACGGCGACCGACCGGAACGGACGCCTCGTCCCCGACCTGCTCCAGGAGGACTTTGTCATCCTCGACGAGGGGCAGGTTCAGGAAGTAGTGCTCTTCGAGAACGAAGTGCAGCCGATCACCGTCGTCGTCATGTTGGACACGAGCGCCAGCATGACCCCGAGCCTCGACCTGCTCATGGCCGGCGCCGAGCAGTTCATCATCCGGATGCTCCCGGACGACCGGGCCAAGGTCGGCGCGTTCAACGACAAGATCCAGATCCTGCCGGAGGACTTCATCGGCGACCGCGACGCGCTGATCCGCAACCTCGACCGCCTGCAGTTCGGCAATCCGACGCGGCTTTACGACGCGATCGGGGCGAGCATCGAGGCGCTGAGCGGCCTCGCCGGCCGCAAGGTGGTGCTGGTGTTCACCGACGGCGAGGACACCCAGAACGAGATCGGCTGGCGCGACGTGCTGGAGATGGCCCAGGTCGAAGAGGTGATGATCTACACCATCGGGCTCGAGAGCGACTATTTCAACGGCGTGCGGCGGGTGCGCAGCCGGCCCGACCGTCGCCTCCGGACGTTCGCGGAAGAGACCGGCGGCGGGTACTTCGAACTGGAGGATACCGACGATCTGGGTCCGACGTTCACGCGGGTCGCCCAGGAGCTGCACAGCCAGTACGTCCTCGGATTCGTGCCCCCGACCCGCGACGGCGAGGTGCACGAGATCGACATTCGGGTACAGCGGCGCGGCACCACCGCCCGCGCTCGCAGGAGCTACATCGCACCGGGTTCCTAGTTGTCCTGTCAGCGCAGTTCGCGGAACATCCGTCAGGGTGAAGATACCCTTGAACCGGGACGACAAGTCGCTTTCGAATATTTCACACGAACCATTGAAACGGACACTAGTGCTGCGTCATGACTGAATGTTAGGGTGCGTGGGCTGTGATTCGTCAACGATTGCGGGCCTTAAACCCATGTCCGTGTCCGAAGATTTGGACGTGACGCACCACTAGCCGGTTCCGATGTGGACCCGTCGGGCGGTCCCGGTTCCGCCCACCGGTTCTCGCCGCCCCTGCCCGCATGTACTCACCCCGTATCGAGTCGGCCATCACCACGATGCTCGGGGCGCACGGCCTCGGACGCCGCAAGGCGGGACGCGGGTTCGAGGCGACGCATGTGCTCTCGGTCGGTCTGATCGTGCAGGAGTTCGGGTTCGACGAGGACACCATCATCGCCGCCATCCTGCACGACACGCTCGAGGACACGCCTCTCCATGCGGACGTCATCCGCCGTCGTTTCGGACCCCACGTGCTGTCGGTCGTGCAGGACGTCACCGAGTCGCCCCGGACCCGGCCGTGGCGGGCGCGGAAAGAGGCGTACATCGAGCATCTGCGGGCCAGCCCCCGCGACGCGGCCCGCGCCGTGGCCGCGGCCGACAAGATCCACAACCTGATCAGCCTCGTCGCCGGGGTCGAGGCCGGCGGCGCCGCCTTCCTCGCCGCCTTCACGACGGGCATCGACGAGATGATCTGGTATCAGCAGTGCGTGTACAGGATGCTCTGCGACACCTGGTCGCATCCGATCCTGGACGAGCAGCGGCGGCGGCTCGACCGCTTTCTCGCCGTCGCCCGCGAGCTGGCGCGCTAGCTACTACAGCAGGAATCCGTTCCGGAGGGGGTCGGCGTCGTCGATCAGGAAGGTGTGCTCGCCGGTGATCCACGCCGAACCCTCGATCTCCGGGACGATCGCCTCGAGTTCGCCGACCGTCGTGCGGCGCAGCAGGCGCCCGCGGAACAGGGTGCCGGCGAGGCTCTCGTGCACGAACGTGCGTTGCGGGTCGAGGAGCCCCATCGCATCGAACACTGCCATGACCGCCGCGGTGCCCGTCCCGCAGGGGGAGCGGTCCACCTGCCGGTCGGCGAAGATGGTGACGTTCCGCAGATCCGCGTCGCCGTGCTCCGCCATCCCCGTGAAGATGGTCCCGTAGACCCCCTCGAGACCGACGTTCACGGGGTGGGCCACCGGCAAGGCGCGTTCGACGGCCCGGGCAATGTCCATGCCGGTTCGGCGCAGCGCCTCGAGCGACTCGCGTCGCAACGGAATCCCGACCGCCTCGGCGTCCACGATGGCGTAGAACGCGCCGCCGAAGGCTACATCCACGGAGACCATCCGGTCCCCGGCCCGGATCGGCAGTCCGGCCCGGTAGACGAACGACGGCACGTTCTCGAACGCGACCGCGGACACGCGGGCCGGCGCCGGGTGCTCGCGGGTCGAGGCGGTCCGATCCGCGCGGGCGTGCACGAGACCTGCCGGCGATTCCAGCACGATCACCGGTGGCGAGCCGGGCACGCTGATGAGCCCGCGCTCGAGGGCGATCGTGCAGACGGCGACCACCCCGTGCCCGCACATCGTGCTGTACCCCGCGTTGTGCATGAACAGCACCCCGGCGTGCGCCGCCTCGCTGCACGGTTCGGTCAGCACCGCTCCGTACATGCCGGCGTGCCCGCGCGGTTCGTGCATCAGCGCGGTGCGGAGCCAGTCGCAGTGTTTGCGGACCCAGGCGCGCTTGTCGAGCATCGACGCGCCGTCCGGCGCCGGGAATCCTCCGGTCACCAGCCGCAACGGCTCGCCGGCGGCGTGGGCGTCGATCGTGCGGATCTGGTGGATCGCCATGCCGCGCAAACCGTGCTCACGGGACGGCGGGTTCAGGTCGAACGGTGAATTGGTAGCGGTACGGGGAATCGAACCCCGGTCCCGTGGCTGAGAACCACGTATCCTAACCCCTAGACGATACCGCCACAGACCTGGAAGGTGCCTCGGGAACGTGCAGAATTATCCTACCAACCCGCATCCCGGCTGGTCAAACGCTCTCGTCCGGGCAGCTCCGTCATCGCCGGGATGCGAGGAACCGTACTGAAACCGGGGGCTCTGGTCAAGGTCCCGGGTAATCGCCGGAAATCGTAGGCGTCGGCTCGGACTTCCCGTTTCCGTCCAACCACACCTGCAGGGGGCCGCGCCGTCCGCGACGCGAGCTCCTGCCTTATAATGGATGCGGTCGTGATTCGCCCTATCCTCGCGCTCGCTCTTCTTGCCGCGGTCGCCCTGGGCGCGGGCCTCTACGTGGGCGCGGGCCGCGGCGCCGGGCCGGCGATCGAGATTCACGAGCCCGCCCGCTTCATCGGACGGCAGGCGCAGCTCGAAGTGACCATCGACCCGGGAGACGCGGAGCTCACCGCGGTCGCCGCGGTCATCGAGCAGAACGGGGTAACGGTGCCGATCTTCTCCCTGTCGGCGCCCGACGACTCCCGGATCACCCAGGAAACGGACAGCCGCATCCGGATCAGCCGCAGCCTGACCCGGGATGCCTACCGGGAGCTCGTGGAGGGGCCGGCGACGATCTCGGTCGAGGCGACCCACGCGCGGCTGTTCGGCCTCCGGGAACGCAGCGCCACCGCCCGGCACGACGTCGAGGCGCGGTTCACCCCGCCCCGGCTGTCCATCGCGTCGTCGTTCCACTACGTGAATCACGGCGGGGCCGAGCTGGTGGTCTATCGCGTGAACCCGCCCGACGTCGAGTCCGGGGTTCGGGTCGGGGACCATTTCTACCGCGGCTACCCCGCGTCCGCGGCCGGGGTGGACACGTCGGACGCCACCCTGCGGGTGGCGTTGTTCGCGTTGCTGCACGATCAAGAGCTCGATACGCCGATTCGCCTGTACGCCCGCGACGGGGCGGGCAATGAAACGGAAGCGAACTTCGACCACCGGGTGTTCCCCAGCCGGTTTCGACGTGCGCGGCTCAGCATCGGTGACGGTTTTCTGGCCCGGGTCGTGCCGGGCATCATGGCGCGGAGCGAGGTGTTCTCCTCCATCCCCCTGCCGCCCGATGCCGGCCTCCTGGAACAGTACCTCGCCATCAACGGCCCTCTCCGGCGCCTCAACGGCGAGCGCATCCGGGAGCTGGCGGCGGATACGGCCGGCGAACGGCTCTGGTCGGAACCGTTCCGGCAGCTCGCCAACTCGCAGGTGGAGTCCGGCTTCGGCGACCACCGCACCTACGTGTACGACGGCCGGGAGGTGGACCAGCAGGTGCATCTCGGGTTCGACCTGTCCGTGACCGCCAACGTGCCGATTGTCGCCGCCAACGCGGGCCGGGTGGTGTGGGCCGACTACCTGGGTATCTTCGGAAACTGCGTGATCGTCGACCACGGCCTCGGGCTGCAGTCGCTCTACGCCCATCTGTCGTCCATCGGCGTGCGGACCGGGGACGCCGTCGCCATCGACGACGAGCTCGGGCGCAGCGGCATGACCGGGCTCGCCGGCGGCGACCATCTCCACTTCACCATGCTCCTGAACGGGGAACCGATCACTCCGGTCGAATGGTGGGATCCGCACTGGATCGAGGATCGGATGACCCGCAAGCTGCGCGCCGCGTCCTGAGCCGGGGGCTCGTGGCAGAGCCCCGTTGCGCGGTTTCATTCACGGCTCCCGGGCGGTGCGGCCGGAGTCTGCTCCGGTTTACGCCAACCGGTCACGTGTGATACAAAGATAAGCGCTTCGGAGGTTGTCGGGCGAGCGGGTGCGGAGCGCCTCGACACCGAGCACTCTTCCAGTTGTTCCCGGATCGGGCGCATGCGGATGCGACCCGTTTCAATTCGCAAATCACACAGGGGTTCGCAGGAGTCAAGGCAATGCAATATCGAAATCTGTGGTCGATTCTGTCCATTCTCGCCGTCGCCGCCGCGGCGGCATGCGGGGGCGGTGGTGAAAGCGAGCCGGCGGCCGTTGCGGAACCGGCGGCGCCGGTCTTCGATCCGTCGACCGCGGGCAACGTGTCCGGCATGGTGATGGTGGACGGCGAGCTCCCCGCGCCGGAAGAGTTCAGGATGAACTCGGATCCGAACTGCGCGATGGTCGCGACCAACACGATGTCGAGCAGCTACGTCGGCAGCGACGGTCATCTCGGCAACGTCTTCGTGTACGTGAAGGAAGGCCTGGGAGGTATGACCTTCCCGGTTTCGAGCGACGTCGTGACCCTGAATCAGGAGGGATGCCGGTACATCCCGCATGTCATGGGCATTCAGGTCGGCCAGACCCTCAACATCGTCAACAGCGATGCGACGCTGCACAACATCCATGCGACCCCGGACGCGAATGACGAGTTCAACATGGGGCAGCCGATTCAGGGCATGCAGTTCGAGCGGACGTTCGACACGGCCGAGGTGATGGTGCCGTTCCGTTGCGACGTCCACAGCTGGATGAACTCCTACATCGGGGTCCTGGAGCATCCGTTCTTCGTGGTCACGGGCGTGGACGGCATGTTCGACATCAGTGCGCTGCCCCCGGGCGACTACGTCATCGAGGCCTGGCACGAGGAGCTCGGCACCCAGACCCAGAACGTGACCGTCGCCACCGGCGAGACCGCCGAGGTGTCGTTCACCTTCTCGGTGTCCTAAGCCCGGAAGTCCGTCGCCTTGCGGCTCCGCTTACCGTCCGGCCGACCCTGCAGGCATCCGCGCCGCTCTACGGCGCAGACTCCCGGGCGTGAGCACGGAGCTCCGGGGCCGGAGGTTCGGATTTCCCGTTCGGCTTGCCGGCCGGACGCCGTCTCCCGACAGGCGTCCGGCCGGCTTCGCGGGGTTCTCTCCTGTCCGCCCGAAGGGCCGATTCGCGCAGCCACGACCAGAGTGACCGCATGATGCGCGGAAGGCAGGCGGCGAGTACAGGCGCCGCCGTTGCGGCGGGCGGCCGGCTCGCGGACTTCGTCACCCTCACCAAGCCGCGGCTGAACTCGCTGGTTGTCGTGACCACCGGGGTCGGCTATCTCGCCGCGCGCGCCGGCATGGACCTGCCGGTGCTCGCCCACACCACCATCGGCGCTGCCCTGGTGGCGGGGGGGGCCGCCGCGCTCAACCAGATCGCCGAGCGAGACCTGGACGAGCGGATGCCGCGGACCCTGGATCGCCCGGTGGCGTCGGGGCGGCTGCACCCGGTGGAAGCGGCGGGGTTCGCGGTTCTGCTGGCGCTGGCCGGTCTCGTGCAGATCGCGGCCGGGGCCAACGTCCTGGCCGCGGCCCTCGCTCTGGCCACGCTGGTCAGCTACGCCGCAATCTACACGCCGCTGAAGCGCAAGACCCACTGGGCGGTGCTCGTCGGGGCGGTGCCGGGGGCGCTCCCGGTGGTCATCGGCTGGGCGGCGGCGAGGCCCCTGTCCGCCGGGGCGTGGTCGCTGTTCGCCCTGGTCTTCGTCTGGCAGCTTCCGCACTTCCTGTCGTTGGCCTGGCTGTATCGCGACGACTTCGGGAGAGCCGGCCTGCCGCTGCTCGCGGTCATCGATGCCACCGGCCGGCGAACCGCACGTCACCTGATCCTCTACAGTATCCTGCTCGTGCCGGTCAGCCTCGTCCCCGCCTGGCTGGGGGTGGCGGGAAGCGGATACGCGGTGGGCGCCGTCCTGCTGGGGGTCGGCCTGCTCGCGATCGCATGCTGGTTCGCCCGCCGCCGATCGTCGGAACGGGCGCGGGTGCTCTTCCGGGCGACGCTCGTCTATCTTCCGCTCGTCTGGATACTGCTGCTGGCCGACCCGGCATGAAGCGGCGTCGCCGCATCCGGGCGCTCCGAGCCTGAGAACCGTGTTCGAGGTCACCCAGCTTCCGACCGTCAACGCCGCCCTGAACGGCATCGCGGCCACGCTGCTCGCGGCCGGTTACGTGTGCATCCGGCGCGGCCGCGTCGACCTCCACCGCCGCTGCATGCTCGCCGCGTTCGCGACGTCCGCGCTGTTCCTGGTTTCGTACGTCGCGTATCACGCCCAGGCCGGCTCGCGGCCGTTCACGGGTGCGGGGGCGGCCCGTGTCGTGTACTTCACGGTCCTCGTCTCGCACATCGTCCTCGCCGCCGCGATCCTGCCGCTGGCCATCGTCACCCTCCGCCGAGGGCTGCGCCGGGACGACGCCCGGCACGTCGCCCTCGCCCGTTGGACCCTGCCGATCTGGCTGTACGTCTCGGTGACCGGCGTCGTGGTGTACTGGATGCTCTATCGGCTCTACCCGGTCTGACGGCGGCCGAGGTCCGCTCTCGCCGGTGCTCTATCGAATCGGCGCTACTCGTAGAGCCGATAGGGCGCCGACAGTCGCCGCCACGCGGCGGCGCCGTCGTCCCATCCGGCGGCGATCTCCCAGGTGGGGTCGCCGGCGCGGATGCGGGCCAGCATCGCCCGCGACCCGAACAGCCGCGCCAGCGCATCGAGCTCGAACGCGTCCCCGTGCAACCGGTGCAGGGCCGCCGCCACCTCGAGCCCGACGCGCACCGGCCGCAGCGCGTCGCGGTCGGTGACGAGGAAGAACACCCCCTGGCACCGCTGTCCGGCGAAGCGGCTGCTGTCGGGGGTGAACGCGACCGGATAGGCCCGCAGGCCGGGCAGGCCGGCCCGGTTGAGCTCGCGGGCCAGCGCCGGGCCGTCGATCCACGGGGCGCCGATCTGCTCGAACGGGCTGTCGGTGCCGCGTCCGACCGACAGGTTGGCGCCTTCGATGGCGCCGATGCCCGGATAGAGCAGCGCCTGGTGGAGATTGCGGAGGTTCGGTGACGGGTCGACCCACGCCAGCCCGGTCTCGTCGAACCAGCGCGCCCGCGTCCAGCCGCGCATCGGCACCACCTCGAGCGTTGCCCCGATCTCCCGCTCCCCGTTGAAGAGCCGCGCCAGCTCGCCCAGCGTCAGCCCGTGCCGCACCGGCGCCGGAAAATAGCCGGTGAACCCGAGCGCCGCCGCGTCGAGTCGCGGTCCCTCGACCGCGCCGCCGATGGGATTGGGCCGGTCGAGCACCACCACCCGCAGTCCGTGGCGCGCCGCCGCCTCGAGCACGTAGGCCACGGTGGTGGCATAGGTATAGAACCGGGCGCCGACGTCCTGCAGATCGACCACGATGGTGTCGAGGCCCCGCAACATCGCGTCCGTCGGGCGGCGCGTGTCGCCGTAGAGGGAATGCACCGGCAGCCCGGTGCGGGCATCCCGGCTCGACGGCACCGGCCCGTCCAGCCCGCCGCGGATGCCGTGCTCCGGACTGAACAGCGCCACCAGCTCGACCCCGGACGCCCCGGCGAGCAGGCCGATCGTCGTTGCGCCGTTCATCGCCCGGCCTGTCCGGTTCGTGAGCAGGCCCACCCGCTGGCCGGAGAGCGGCCGGAAGCCCTCCTCCCGCAGCACGTCGACCCCGGTCCACACCGCCGCTGCGCCCGCCGGCGCCGGGGGGTCCACGACGGCCGAGGCGACCACCGTCGCGACCCGACCGCGCAGCGCCGTCACGTTGCCTCCGCCCGAGGGATGCACGCGGCTCGACAGGAAGATGACGAAGGTCTCGGACGCCGGGTCGAGCCAGAGCGAGGTCCCGGTGAAGCCGGTATGGCCGTAGGACCCGATGGGGAACAGGTCGCCCCGGTTGGACGAATAGCGCGAGTCGATGTCCCACCCCAGCCCGCGGCGATCCACGAGATGCGGGGGAGTCGAGACGCGGGTCATCCGGGCGACGCTGAGCGGAGCGAGCAGGCGGGCGCCGTCGTGCGCGCCGCGGGCGAGCAGCATCGAGCAGAACCGCGCGAGGTCGCGGGCGGTGCTGAACAGCCCCGCGTGACCGGCGACGCCGCCCATGCGCCGCGCCGTCGGGTCGTGCACCCGCCCCCGCAGCATGACCGCGCCGGGACCGCCGCAGGGCCAGCCTAAGGGCGCGCACGGCTCGGTCGGGGCGATGCGGGGCGCGAGCGCCGCCGGCGGATTGAACGTCGTGTCGGCCATCGCCAGGGGTCCGAAGATCCGCTCCTGCGCGAACCGGTCGAGGGACAGCCCACTGACCCGCCGGACGATTTCGCCCAACAGCATGAAGTTCAGGTCGCTGTAGATGAACCGTTCGCCGGGGGCTGCGGCCGGAGGCAGGGCGAGGGTGCGGGCAATCGCCGTTTCGGCGCCCTCGAAGGCCTGCTCGAGCGGCAGATCGGGAGCCAGGCCGGAGGTGTGCGTCAGCAGATGGGCGATGGTGACCGCCTGCCGCCCCTGACTCGCGAACCCCGGTACGAAGTCGGCGACGCGGTCGCGCAGCCGGAGGCGTCCCTCCTCGACGAGCATCATGACGCTGGTTGTCGTGGCGACGACCTTGGTCAGGGACGCCAGGTCGAACACCGTGTCGACGGTCATCGGCTCGGGAGCGTCCGCCGCCAGCGATCGCGCCCCGAAGGCCCGCTCGTACACGATCTCGCCGCCATGGCCCACGACGACCACCGCGCCGGGGAGATGCCCCTCGCGCATGGCCTGCTCGATCAGGGCGTCGATGCGTGCGAGCCGGGTCGGGTCGACGGCGGCCGACGCCATCGCCGCGTGGCAGGCAAGCCAGAGGCACGCTGCCGCGCACGCGCGCATGTATCCGCGAACCGCGGTCGGGACGAAGGAATGGCCGGGCATCAACATGGATTATACTGAGGGGCCTGTCGCGGGAACGGGATGCCCGGGGAGCCTTTCATGACTGTTGATCGACAGCCGTTCTCGTCGCGCCTCATGCTCGTCGTCCTTCTGTTGGGGGGTATGGCCTCGACCGCGGCGGCGCAGGGAGGCGTGCGGGGAGTAGTCAGGGACACCGAGGGGACGGGGATCGTCGGGGCGCGAGTGATCGCCGAGAGCCTGGAGACCTCGCAGACCCGGACGACGACGACGAACCGTTCCGGCCGCTTCGCCTTCATCGGTCTCGCGGGCGGCGACTGGCTGTTCCTGATCCAGGCCGACGGCTTCCGGGACGAGCAGGGTTACTCCGTCGTACGACGTTCCGGCGAGCCAGCCCGGGTGGACATCACCCTGGATTTCGATCCGTTCAACCCGATTGCGCCCAGCGTCGGAGTCCTGGCCGGGCTGAGGGCGGCCGATATTCTCTCGCGTCTGCAGGCCGCCGAGCGTCTGTTCGACGCGGGCAACTACGACGGCGCCATCGACGCCTACCGCGCCATCCTGAGCGTGGCTCCGGCCCTGACCAGCGTGAATCTGCCGATCGGTCACGCCCTTCGGGCGAAGCGGGAACCCGAGCAGGCGCTTGCCGCGTATCGGAGCGCGTTGTCCGCCGATCCGACGAATCCGGAAGTGCAGGCGGCCATCAGCGCGCTCGACGGGGGACAGTAGGCATCTTTCGCGCCAACGGTTCGTTCATACTGGCAGGGGCAAGGGCCTGCATCTTCCTGCAGGCTGGGTCTAGCCATCATCGGTGCTTCCGCCGCCCATCCAACCGTCAGGTAGCGGCGAGTCCGATCATGGATGCGGCGCCCGGTGGCCTTCCTGCTGTGGATCATGCGGGGCGTCGCGGGAATCGCGCGCCGGAGTCAGGAGTGTCAGATGCGGAAAAAGACCTTCACGTTGTTCGCCGTTGTCGCAGGCATGGCCCTGCAGGCTTCCACGGTCCTTGCCCAGGGCGGTATTCTGTCCGGCCGGGTCACCGACAGCGAGACCGGTGATCCGATCGCCAGCGCCAGCGTCGTCCTCGACGGTCACGTCCCGATGGGAAGAACCGAACCGGGCGACGCCCGCGAAGAGCGAACCAACGACAACGGCGAGTACACGATGCTCGGTCTGCCGAGCGGACAGTGGAACCTGACCGTCGAGGCGGAGGGCTATGAGCCGCAGCCGGGCGTCGTGACCGTCAGGTTCGGTCGCAACGCGCCGGTCAACCTCAGGATGGACGTCATTCCCCATCCTCTGTTGGCGGAGTTGGATCCGGCGCTGTTCGACGGGATGAACAGAGCGGAGCGGAACGCCTATGTCGACGGGATCCAGGCCGAGCTGGACGCCGTGGCTGCCGCGCGTCAGAACGAGGACTGGGAAACGGCGCTCGCCGGCTCGCGAGCGTTGCTGGAGCGGTTTCCGACGATTTTCCGGCTTCACACCGACGTCGGCGAGGCTCTGACGCGGTTGGACCGCTTCGCGGAGGCCATCGAGGCCTACGAGGCCGCCGCCGCGGCGGACCCCGCGCTGCGTTCGCTGGTCGACACCACCATCGCCCGCCTGCGTGCGGCTACCGGCGACACCTCGGCAGTCGAGTCCCTGATCGCCAGCGGTGACGCGGCCCGCGAGGACTACTACAACCTGGGTACGGCCGCGTTCGGACGTGGCGAGACAGACGAGGCCGCCGAGTGGTTCGAGAGAGCCGCGGCGGCCGATCCCGGTTGGGTGCTGCCGGTGTACCAGCTGGGGCTGGTCTCTCTGAACGAGGGCGACATCGAAGGCGCCAAGGTCCACTTCGCGCGGGCGGCCGAGCTGGACCCGAACTCGGCGGAAGGACAGCAGGCCCAGGCCATTCTCGGCTCGCTGCCGTAGTTGGCGGCGAAAACCCGGCGTTGCACCGAGCGCAGCGGGGCCGCTTGCACGAGCCGCCCGGAGGTCTGCGCCGAGGAAGGCGCGGATCCCTGGCCGCCGCCTCATCGTCGCCCGATTGTCGTCCACGGCCTTGCCGGGCGTCGCCGCCCGGCAAAGCCCTTTTCCGCTCGCCTTCTTCCTGTCCTTCGCGTGACCACGCCCATGCACGTCTCGACGGCCGGTCCGAAGCTTACGGTGGTGTTCCGGGCGGGATGGCGGCCGGATCGGGTCGGCGCACGCCGCCGCCGGCCCGTGTTCCCTGACGGGATGACATCGTGATGCAGACCATCCGCTCCGTCGCGGTGCTGGGGGCCGGCACGATGGGCGCCCAGATCGCGGCCCAGGTCGCCAACGCGGGCTGGCCGGTGCTGCTGCTCGACCTCGACGCGGCAACCGCGGCCCGGGGACTGAAGCACGCCGCCGCTCTCAAGCCGGACCCGTTCTTCACCAGGGAGGTCCGGCCCCGCATCCGTCTCGGCGGATTCGACACCGACCTGCCGGCCATCGGCGACTGCGACTGGGTCGTCGAGGCGATTGTCGAACGGCTCGACGCCAAGCGGACGCTGCTCGAGCGGGTGGAGACCTGCCGCCGGACCGATGCCATCGTCAGCTCGAATACGTCCGGCATTCCGATCTCGACGATCGCCGAGGAACGCAGCCCGGAGTTCCGCCGCCGGTGGCTCGGCACCCACTTCTTCAATCCCCCCCGCTATCTGCGTCTCGTCGAGGTCATCCCCACCCCCGACACCGACCCCGCGGCCGTCGCCGCGATTTCGTCGTTCGTCAACCGGCAGCTCGGGAAGGGGGTGGTCGTCGCCCGCGACGCACCCGGCTTCATCGGCAACCGCATCGGCCTGCACGGGGTCGCGTCGGCGCTCGCGCAGCTCGCGGCCGGCGGCTACACCATCGAAGAAATCGACGCCATGACCGGCCCCGCCATCGGGCGGCCGAAGAGCGCGACGTTCCGGACCATGGACATCGCGGGGATCGACATCCTGGCCCATGTCGCCGCCGACCTTGTCGCCCGGATCGAGCGGCCCGAGGAGCGGAGGGCCTTCGACCTGCCGCGTCTCGTCGGCGATCTGGTCCAACGCGGGTGGATCGGGGAGAAGGCGGGTCAGGGGTTCTACCGGAAGGAACGCGGCGCCGGAGGCAGCGCCATCCTGACGCTCGATCCGGCCACGATGGAGTACCGGCCGCGGCAGTCGGCGAAGCTGGGCGCCCTCGAAGCGGCCCGGACGATCGAGGACCCCGCCGAGCGCATCCGCACCCTCTTTCTCGCCCGCGACCGCGTGGGCGAGTTCATGCGGGCGACCCTCGGGCGCACGCTGCTGTACACCGCGGAGGTCGCGGCGGAGATCGCCCACACGCCGGACGACGTCGACCGCGCCCTGCGGTGGGGGTTCGGCTGGGGGCTCGGCCCCTTCGAGCTTCTCGACGCCATCGGCGTCGACACGGTGCTGGATGCCTGCGCGCCGGGCGGGGTGACCGATCTGTCTCCCGCCGCGCGTGCGTGGGCCGGGCTTGCCCCCCGGTCGGATGCCGGGGATCGACCGCGGCAGGTTCGTACCGCCCCCCTGGCGCCGGCCGCGCCGGATCTGCAGATTCTGACCGCCGCGAGACGGAAGGGCGGAATCGTGAAGCGGAACGCCGGGGCGAGTCTCGTCGATATCGGCGACGGTGTGCTGGCGGTCGAGTTCCATTCGAAGCTGAACACCATCGGCGGCGACACCGTGCAGATGCTGACCGGCGGGGTGACCGAGGCCTCCGAGCGGTTCGCGGGGCTGGTGGTCGGCAACGACGCCGTCGACTTCTGCGCCGGCGCCAACCTCATGCTGCTGCTGCTCGAGGCGCAGGAAGGCAACTGGGACGAGATCGACCTGATGGTCCGCGGCTTCCAGATGGCGGTGATCGGGTTGCGGTACTCACCGGTTCCGGTGGTGGTCGCGCCGGCCGGCCTCACCCTCGGCGGCGGCTGCGAGCTCGTGCTGCATGGCGACCGGGTGCAGGCCGCGGCCGAGACCTACCTGGGGCAGGCGGAGGTCGGGGTCGGACTGATTCCGGCCGGGTGCGGCACGAAGGAGCTCACGGTCCGGGCGATCGACGCCACGATGCCGGGGACCGACTCCCTCCCGCGCCTGCAGCGGGCATTCGAGACCATCGGGTTCGGCAGAGTGTCGGCGAGCGCCGCCCACGCCCGCCAACTCGGGCTGATCCGAGACATCGACGGGGTTACCATGGATCGGGAGCGGCTGATGGCCGACGCGAAGGCGGTGGTGGTCGACAGGGTCCGCGAGGGCTACCGCGCCCCGGCTCCGCGCACCGCGATTCCCGTCGGAGGCGAGGACGTCCGCGCCGCTCTCGAGCTGGGCATTCATCTGGCCTGGCGCGGCGGCGGCATCAGCGATCACGACGCCCGGATTGGGCGGGCGCTGGCGCGCATCATGACCGGAGGCGATCTGCCCCACGCCACGACGGTGACCGAGCAGTACCTGCTGGACCTGGAGCGCGAGGCGTTTCTCGGTCTGTGCGGCGAGCCGAAGACCCTGGAGCGCATTCGTCATACGCTCAAGACCGGCAAGCCGCTCCGAAACTAGGGGGGACCCGTTCTCGTCTCACCAGCCATGAGACGCGAAGGAGAGCCATTTTGACTGATGCAGTGATCGTGTCGGCGGTTCGCACCGCGGTCGGGAAGGCGCCCCGGGGCACCCTGCGCACCACGAGACCCGACGAGCTGGCGGCGACGGTGATCACCGAGGCGCTGAAAAGGGCTCCCGGCATCGAATCGAGCGAAGTGGAGGACGTCATTCTCGGCTGCGCCATGCCCGAGGGCGAGCAGGGCATGAACGTCGCCCGCATCGCCAGCCTCCGCGCCGGGGTTCCGATCGAGGCCTCGGCGATCACCGTGAACCGGTTCTGCTCGTCGGGACTGCAGGCGATCGCCTACGGGGCGGAGCGGATCATGGTGGGCGGCGCCGACACCGTCGTCGCCGGCGGGACCGAGTCGATGAGCCTCATCCCGATGGGCGGGCACAAGATCGCTCCGAACCCGACCCTGATGAAGGACTATCCGGACGTCTATCTCTCGACCGGGCTCGTCGCCGAGAACCACGCCCGCGAGGCCCGGGTCTCGCGCGACGAGCAGGACGCGTTCGCCCTGCGCAGCCACCAGCGCGCGCTCGCCGCGATCGACGCCGGGCGCTTCGAGGACGAGATCGTGCCGCTCGAGGTGCAGGTGGCCGAGCCGGCGAACGGCAACGGCGGTCGCCCGGCGGTGCGGACCCTCGCGTTCACCGCCGACGAAGGGCCGCGCCGCGATACCTCTCTGGAGGTCCTCGGCGGCCTGCGGCCCGCGTTTCACGTCAAGGGCTCGGTGACCGCCGGCAACTCGTCGCAGATGAGCGACGGCGCCGCCGCCGTCGTCATCACGTCGCGGGAACGGGCTGAGCGGGCCGGGCTCGAGCCGCTCGCCCGGTTCGTCGCCTACGCCACCGCCGGCGTGGAGCCGGAGCGTTTCGGGGTCGGACCGGTGCCCGCGATCCGGAAGGCGTTGTCGCGCGCCGGGCTCACCCTCGACGACATCGATCTCGTCGAGCTGAACGAGGCGTTCGCGGCCCAGGTGCTGGCCTGTCTGCGAGAGCTGCCGATCGACCCCGCCAAGCTGAACGTCAACGGCGGGGCGATCGCCCTCGGGCATCCGCTGGGCTGCACCGGCGCCAAGCTGACGACCTCGCTGCTCTACGAGCTGAAGCGGCGGCAGGGACGCTACGGCCTGGTCACCATGTGCGTGGGCGGTGGCATGGGCGCCGCGGGCATCTTCGAACGCGTGGCGTAGGAATCCGCGCCGAAGAACGGCGCAGATTCCTGGAGGGTGGTCGGGGGCGGCGGCGGACCCGGAGGGCGACGGTTTCCGGGCAGCCCGTTCGCCGCGGCGGCGCGACCTGCGGTCGCGGCGCGACCTATCGGTCGCGTTGGGAGTTTCGCTGGGCGAAGCTCCTACGGCGGAGCGGGCGCCCGGCCGCCAGGAGGGTTTTCCGATGACGACGCTCGAAAGCACCGCTTCCCGCGTCACCGGCGGCGCGTGGCTGCTGGAAGAGACCGCGCCCGGCTCGGTGTTCACTCCCGAGCGGCTGAGCGACGAGCACCGGCTCATCGACCAGACCGCGGCCGAGTTCGTGGCAAACGAGATCGCGCCGAACCACGACCGGCTCGAGACCAAGGACTGGGATCTGGCCCGGCGCCTGGTTCAGCACGCGGGCGGCCTCGGGCTGCTGGGGACCGACGTGCCCGAGGCCTACGGCGGGCTCGCGCTCGACAAGGCGTCCACCGTCGTCGTCGGCACCCGCATCGGCCACAGCGGGTCGTTCGGGTCGACGTTCGGAGCCCACACCGGCCTCGCCATCCTGCCGTTGCACTGCTTCGGCACCCCCGCCCAGAAGGAGAAGTACCTGGGCCGGCTCGTCAGCGGCGAATGGGTCGGCGCCTACTGCCTGAGCGAGTCGGGATCGGGGTCGGATGCGCTGGGGGCCAAGGCCCGGGCGGACCGGCAGGCCGACGGCGGCTTCTCGCTGACCGGCGAGAAGATGTGGATCACCAACGGCGGGTTCGCGGATCTCTACATCGTCTTCGCCAAGGTGGATGGCGAGCAGTTCACCGCGTTCCTGGTGGAGCGTTCCTGGCCCGGCGTGACGAGCGGCAAGGAAGAGCGCAAGATGGGCCTGCACGGCTCGTCCACCACCCCGGTCATCCTGCAGGACGTCCGCGTGCCCGCCGGGAACGTCCTGGGCGAGGTCGGCCAGGGGCACAAGGTGGCGTTCAACACGTTGAACTACGGGCGCTTCAAGCTCGCGGTGGCCGCCTGCGGCGGCGCCCATCTCGCGATCGGCGAGGCGGCGCGGTACGCGGCCGAACGGCACCAGTTCGGGGTCCCGATCGCGAGCTTCGGCGCCATCAAGCACAAGCTGGGGGAGATGGTGGCGCGGGCGTACGCCGTCGACAGCATGATCTACCGCACCACCGGGGTCCTCGACGCGGCCCTGGAGGGGCATGACCCGGCCGACGCCGGCCCGCTGCGCGACACGCTGGAAGAGCTGGCGGTGGAGTCCTCGATCCTGAAGGTCGCGGGCAGCGAGATGCTGCACTACGTCCTCGACGAGAACGTGCAGATCCACGGGGGAAACGGCTTCGTCAAGGACTATCCGGCCGAGCGCCACTACCGCGACTCGCGGGTGAACCGCATCTTCGAGGGGACCAACGAGATCAACCGCCTCCTGATTCCCGGCACGCTGATTCGCCGCGCCGTCAAGGGGGGCGGCCTGCCCCTCGTCGCCGCCGCCAAACGGCTGCAGGACGAGCTGATGAGCCCGCCGCCGCTTTCGGCTCCCTCCGATGCGCCCCTCGGCGATCAGATCGCGGCGGTCTCGGCTTTCAAGAAGGCCGGCGTGATGGTGCTCGGTCTGGCCATGCAACGCTACGGCCGGAAGCTGACCGACGAGCAGGAGGTGCTGTCCTCGGCCGCCGACATTCTCATCGACACCTACGCGGCCGAGGGTGCGGTCCTCCGCGCGCTGCAGGCGGGCGACGACGCGCCGCGCACCGCCGCCCTGCAGGCCGACGCCGCGTGCATCCAGGTCGACGAAGCGGCCGAGCGCATCGGCACCGCGGCCCGCGCCGCGCTGGCCGCGATGGCCGAGGGCGACACGCTGCGCATGCAGCTCGCGGGCCTGCGGCGACTGCTCAGGATCACGCCGGTCAACACCGTCGCGATGCGGCGCCGGCTTGCGTATGCCCTCGTCGACAGGGCAGGATATATATTCGCGTGACGGCAATTTGCATGACGGTGCTCGCATGATGGCAAGACATCCGCTCCGCGCCGCCCTCGCCGGGGTCCTCCTCGCCGCCCTGGCCGGGTGTTCGGCGCCGCCTCCCGACGAATCGCTATGGCTCACGCGGCTCGAGGAGGACCGCGAGCTGAAGGACCGGTTCTTCCGGGAGGCCCCGGATACGCCGATCCGCATCGAGCGCCGCGGACAGCTGCTCCCGCTGCACTACTACGATCCGAGTCCGGTCTATCGGGTTCCCGCCGCCCTCGAGGTGGCGCCCGAGCAGCCGATCTACGAGATCCCGACGTCGACCGGGGTCATCCGCCCGATGCAGCGCGTGGGGGTGCTCGAGTTCGCGCTCGACGGCGAGCCGATGCGGTTGGCGGCCCTCGCCGAGGCCCCGGTCCGGTCCATCGAGTCGCTGTTCATCATGTTCAAGGACCCGACCAACGAGACGGACACCTACGCGGGAGGCCGCTACATGGACCTGCCCCGCACCGCCAGCGGCCTCTACGACCTCGACTTCAACCGCGCCTACAACCCGTACTGCTACTACAACGAGGAGTACGACTGTCCCTATCCGCCGCGCGAGAACTGGCTGACGCCGCCGGTGCTTGCCGGCGAACGGCTCGCCCCCGGGTACACCGGGTTCGGCATCGGCGTGATCCCGCCGCCGCCCGAGGACGAGGTCTCCGGCCCTTGACGCTGGCCGGCGTCATCTTCGATTTCGACGGGGTGCTGGCCGACAGCGAGCCGCTGCACCTGCGCGCCTATCAGGACGTGCTCGCGCGGCACGGCATGACCCTCGCGGCGTCCGACTACTACGACCGCTACCTGGGATTCGACGACGTCGGCGTCTTCCGCACCGTTTCGCGCGATCAGGGGCGAGAGCTCGACGAGGAGGCGTTGGCCGCGCTGATTCGGGTCAAGGGTGCACGGTTCGAGGCGCTGGCCGGACAGGGCGAGGGGCTGTTTCCGGGCGCCGCCGACTGCATTCGCCGCGTTGCGGCCGAGGCGCCCATCGCCGTCGCGTCCGGCGCCCTCGCGCCGGAGATCGAGATGGTGCTCGCCGCCGCCGATCTGCGCCGTCACTTCCGGGCCATCGTCGCGTCCGGCGACACCCCGCGCTCGAAACCGGCCCCGGACCCGTATCTGCGGGCGATCGAGCTGTTGCGCCCGCACCTCGACGCGGCTGGTCTCGATCCCGGCGGCGGCTTCGTCGCCGTCGAGGACTCCATGTGGGGCATCGAGTCGGCGCTCGCCGCCGGCTTGCGGTGCGTGGGGGTCGCACAGACCTACGCGGCCAGCCGGCTCGGGACCGCCCACGTGGTCGTCCCGACCATCGCGGACGTCACCCTCGAGACGCTGCGCGCGGCCTGCGGCGGGCGTACCTGATCGCGCGGCGGGCTCCGGCCGGTTCTTGAACGGGACCCACCGCACAGGGGAGAATGGCTGGCAGGGCCGCCGGGCCGAGATGCGGTCGAGGCTTCGCACTGGCCCCCGGGCCGGGATCTCGCCGGGCCCGCTCGACCTGCGGGGATACGAGGCCTGCCGGGCAGACGTCGCCATGAGCGTACTACCAGCCGACGTGGTGCAGCAGTTCACCGATGCTGCGGCGAGTCCCAACCCGGATCTGGCCGCGCCGGCCCTGCTCATCGCGCGCCTCGGCTATCCCCGTCTGGACCCCACCCCCTACCTGGCGCGCCTGGAAGCGATGGGCGAGGCCGCGGCGGACCGCCTGGCCGCAACCGAGCGGGTCGGCCCCCGCCGGCCGATCGATACCCTCAACCAGTTCCTCTTCGATGATCAGGGTTTCTCCGGAAACTCCGGCGACTACGACGACCCCAGAAACAGCTTCCTGAACCAGGTGCTCGATCGCCGCACCGGCATTCCGATTACCCTGGCGGTGGTCTACATCGAAGTCGCGCGCCGCGCCGGCATCCGGGTGGACGGCGTGAACTTCCCCGGCCACTTTCTCCTGCGATTCCCGTGCGGACCGGCGGAGAACCACCGGAGCGCGGTCTTCGTGGACCCGTTCCACGGTGGATCCATCCTCTCGGAAGCGGACTGCCGCTCGTTGCTGCGGCGGCATGCCGGCGACAGCGTCGCCTTCGATTCCCAACTCCTCGCACCGGCCACCAAGCAGCAGATTCTCGTGCGGATGCTCGGGAACCTCAAGCGGCTGTACGTGCGCATGCGCTCGTTCCCCCAGGGCCTGGCGATCACGGACCTCCTGCTGGCGATCGACCCCTCCGCCCTCCACGAGCTGCGCGACCGCGGGCTGCTGTCGTATCACGTCAACGACTACGCCGCCGCCGTGCGCGATCTGGAAGCGTACCTGCGGTACTCGTCGCCCGGCGCGGACGAGAGCGCCGAGAGCCGTGAGGAACGCGACGAAATCTGGGGTCACGTGAAGGCGTTGCACCGGCGGATCGCGAGCTTGAACTAGGAGTCTGCCTAAGGCCGTTCGGGGGTCTCTATGGGCAGATCCTCCCGATCGCCCCACTCCTTCCACGACCCGAGGTAGGTCCGCACGCGCGGATAGCCCAGCAGCCGCAGGGCCAGGTAGCCGTGCGCGGCCCGATAGCCGCCCTGGCAGTAGCTGATCACTTCCTTGTCCGGCGTCACCCCGGCCCCTTCGTACAGCGCCCGCAGCTCGGCCGCCGGCTTGAACGCGCCGTCCTCGTCGAGATTCCGGGTCCATTCGATGTGGACCGCCCCCGGCACCGCGCCGCCCCGCCTGGCGCGGACGGTGGTTCCGCAGTACTCGCCGTCGGTGCGCGTATCCAGCACCGCCAGATCCGGCGCGCCCAGCCGGTCGCGCAGCCGGCGCCAGGTCGCCAGCCGGTCATCCGACCGCCCGACCATCCAGCCGCTGCCCTTCGGGGACGCGGCCTCGAGGGTCACCTCGCGCCCCTCGCGCTCCCACGCCCCGAACCCGCCGTCGAGCTGCCGCACGTCGGTGTGGCCGAAGTACTCGAGAAACCAGAACGCGCGGGCCGCGCGCATGCCGGACTTCTCGTCGTAGACGACCACCGTGCGTTCCGGGTCGACGCCCCGCGACGAGAGCAGGTGGCCGATCATCCAGAGGAAAGCCGCCAACGGCGCCGGGTCGGTATCGGTCAGGCTGATCCCGAAGAGATCGAGGTGCACCGCGCCGGGGAGGTGCCCCACCGCGAACGCCTCGGCCTGCCGCAGGTCGAGCAGCACCGGCGCGTCCGCCCCCCCGGTCAGCCGATCGCCCAGGGCGGCCGGGGTGATGAGCAACTGCGGGTTGGCGTAGCCCTTCGGATTGTCGTTCATGCACCGTCCTCCGATTGTCCGATCAGGATGAAATCGGACGTCAGCCGAGCTCCCATTCATGTCCGTCCGAGCGGGCGCGTCCTTCCTCCCGGAGCTTGATGAGATGCGCGACCACGCTCTCCCGCGCCATGCCCGTGAGGGTCGCGGGGAGTCCGTCGTAGAGACGGTCGACGATGGCCTCGGGCCGCCGAACCCCGGCCCGCAACGCCGCGACGATCTGATCTTCACGGCGCCGCCGGTGCTCGAGATACGCTCGCAGCACCGCCTGTGGGTCGTCGATGGCCTCGCCGTGGGCCGGCAGCATCCGGGCCGGGGCCAGCGCCTGCACCCGCCGCAGCGACGCCAGGTACTGCGACAGGCTGCCGCCGCCGGAGGCGGGGATGACGACGGTGCTGCCGGATACGACGAGATCCGCGGAAAACAGCGTGCCGCTGGTCTCCTCGAAGAAGCAGAGATGGTCGGGGGCGTGGCCCGGGGTATGGACGGCGCGCACGGTCCCGTCTCCGGCGGGAATCAGCTCGTCGTCCTCGATGGGCGCCCAGTCCACCGCCTGAGCCCGATCCCGTTCGGGCCACGGCATCTTCCCGAAGACGGCGTCCGGCCAGCGCGCCGCGATCGACTCGCTGCCGTCGGCGTGGTCGGGGTGCGCATGCGTGACGAGGACCTGGGCCAGCCTGTCCGTGCCGAGCGCCCGCGCCAGGGCCGACAGGTGGGCGGCCTCTCCGGTGGCGGCGTCCAGCAACGTCGGGGTCTTCCCCGACAACAGATAGGTGTTGTTGCCGGCGCCGGTGAACGGGCCGGGGTTGAAGCCGGGAATGCGGGTGATCTGCACGATGAGGTCCGGGGTGGATCCGCGGTTTCGCCGCCGGTTCTTCCACTCTCTGCAGCAACGGGCCGGCCTGACGCGCTTGACGCATCGGGCCGTGCGTCGCCGCGCTCCGTCCGTCCGGCGCCGCCCCCGATTCTACCCGGTCGGGTCCCGCGAAGCGTCGTTGCCGGCGTGCCGCCCTTTGCCGGCGCCGCGAAACCGGGGACAATGACGGGCGTGTCCGATGCCCACGGCGCGGTCGAGCGGTTCACGGCGGACGAGCGGCGCGCCCTGACCCCCTACTTCTCGAATCTCGACGAGGACGTCTTCGCCCTGCGGAACCTGCCCGAGGTGGTGAAGGGGGCGCTCTTCGCCCGCTATTCGCGCTCGGCGAAGTCGCTGCGGCGGCTGTTCCTGGACGAGTTCGTGGACGCGGTGTCGGCGGGTCGAGCCGGGGAGACCGCGGTTGGCGTCGAGCGCGCGGACCGCCTCTACGAGCGCGTGTTCGGCGACTACGGCGACGACTCGGTGGCGCAGCTCGGCGCCGCCCACGCGTGCGAAGGCGTCTCGAACCTGTTGACCAAGGTGCTCGAGCGCGGCCGGCTGGCCGCGTATCTGGAGCAGTCGACGCGTCTCGAACCTGTGACCAAGGTGCTCGAGCGCGGCCGGCTGGCCGCGTATCTGGAGCAGTCGACCCGCTACGTGCCGTACACCGACCGGCCCGGCGGCCGCTGGAAGTACCTGATTCCCGAGGAGCTCGACGGGCTTCCGCTGCGCCGACGGTACGTCTCGACCCTGGATGGCGCGTTCGAGACCTACCGCCGATGGCTCGAGCCGGCGCAGGCCCATTTTCGACGCCGGTATCCGAACACCGCGGGCGACCCGGACGGCGTGTACCGCGCGGTCATCCGGGCGAAGGCGCTCGATACGCTGCGCGGGCTGCTGCCCGCCGCCACCCGGTCGAACGTGGGCATCTTCGCCTCGGGCCAGGCGTTCGAGGCGCTGTTGCTGCGGTTGCGGGCCCACCCGCTGGCGGAAGCCCGGGCGTGTGCCGGCCGGATGCTGACCGAGCTGCGAAAGCTGATACCGGCCTTTCTCACCCGGGTCGATCGGGAAGATCGCGGCGTACGGTGGAGCCGCTACCTGGCCGGCACGCGGCGGGAGACGGGCGAGGCGGCGGAGCGGCTGCTGCAGGGGACAGCGGCGGCCCCGCAGCCGGAGGTGGTCCTCACCGACTTCGACCCGGACGGCGAGATCAAGGTGGTCGCGGCCGCGTTGTACGAGTCGTCCCGCCTGCCGGAAACGCAGCTTCTGCAGATTGCGCGCGGCTTGGGCGCCGGCGACCGGGCGGCGGTCCTCTGCGCCTATGTCGGGAATCGCGAGAACCGGCGGCACCGGCCGGGGCGCGCCTTCGAACGGACCGGCTACTGCTTCGACGTGCTCTCGGACTACGGCGCGTTCCGGGACCTGCAACGCCATCGGCTGCTGACGGTGGAGTGGCAGGAGCTGTCAGCGGATTACGGGTACGCGGAGCCGTCCGCGCTCGAGGACATCGGGGCGGCGGAGGACTGGCGCCGGGTCATGGAGCGCACCCGCGAGCTCCACGCGGCGATGACTCGCGAGTCATCGCCGGCGGTGGCGCAGTACGCGGTGGCGATGGCCTACCGCATCCGCTACCGCATGCAGATGAACGCCCGCGAGGCGATGCACGTGATCGAGCTCCGGACCACGCCGCAGGGCCACCCCGCGTATCGGCGCGTCTGCCAGACGATGCACCGGCTGATCGCCGAGCAGGCCGGTCACCGGGCAATCGCCGAGGCCATGCGGTTCGCCGACCATTCGACGGTGGAGCTGGAGCGGTTGGGGGGGGAACGGGCGAGCGCGCGGCGGCGGTCGGAGCGCCGGGGGGGCGATCAGTCGTCGGACTTGTCGGCCCAGTAGCGGCTGTACTCCTCGAGGAACGTGATGCTCTCGAACGAGCTCATCCGGTCGAAGAAGAGCACGCCGTCCAGGTGATCGACCTCGTGCTGGATGACCCGGGCGGGAAACCCGTCCGCGGTCAGGGCGAGCGGCCGTCCGTTGCGATCGAGCGCCCGCACCCGGATTTTGGCCGCCCGCGGGACCCGGCCGCGGATGTCGGGGATGCTCAGGCAGCCTTCCCAGTCCTCTTCCATCGCCGAGCCGATGGGGGTAATCTCCGGGTTGATGACGACCACCGGCGACATTCCGCCGTCGGGGTCGTCCACCCCGGCGACGAAGAGGCGGATGCTCTCGTGCACCTGCGGGCCGGCGAGACCGATGCCCTGGCTGTCGTGCATGGTTTCGAACATGTCGTCGATGAGCCGTTGGATTCTCGGGGTGCCGATCTCGGCCGGATCGAGCGGCTCTGTCCGCTTTCGGAGCACGGGGTGGCCCATGCGCGCGACTTTCAGAATGGCCATCTTCCGCGATTATACGGTAGCGCCGCCGCCGGCCATCCCGCGCCGCCGGTGAGGTTGGTGGGGCGGCAATCGGAGCCGCAGGCGACGACTCCCGGGCTGGTCCCGCCCCCGCCCGAGCGCGGATCGTTCGAGCGGGAAACACCTGGACCGAGGGTTGTTTCAGGTCAGAAGCACCATGCACCTCGACCCCATCGTGAGCACTTACCGCTTCTGTCACGCGTGCGGAGATCGGCTGGTCCCCAAGCGGCTCAAGCCGGGTGACCCGGAGCGTCTCGTCTGCTCCGGGTGCGGCGGCATCCTCTATCTGGACCCGAAGGTCGCCACCGGCACGATCATCACCCTGGAGGACCGCCGGATCGTGCTGGTGCGGCGGGCGATTGAGCCGGGCTACGGGCGCTGGGTCTTTCCCGGCGGCTACGTCGACCGGGGCGAGGTGGTCGGTGCCGCCGCCATTCGCGAGGCGCGCGAGGAGTCGGGGCTCGAAATCCGCCTGGAGGGCCTCGTCAGCATCTACTCGTACCCCGAGCGGCCGCCGGTAATCATCGTGTACGCGGCCATCGCGACCGGCGGAGAGCTGCGGCACGACGAGGAGAGCCTGGAGATCGGCACCTTCAGCGAGGCGGAGATTCCCTGGGACGAGCTGGCGTTCCGTAGCACCCGCGAGGCCCTGCGCGACTACTACGCCGGCGTGCTGCACCGCCACTGCCGCTGACGCGGGCGGGCGACTCGGCTCGGTCGGCGCGAGGGGTCGCCTCTGCGGCAGACGGGGTCGCGCCTCAGGCGGGTGGGCCGCCGGCGGGGGGCGGAAACCGCAGGTCGTGACGCTCGGCGTTGGCCGCGGCGTTCTCCACCAGGGCCTCGACCGGCAGCGCCGCCTCCGCCTCGTCGACCTGCCGGGCGGAGGCCCGGGTCGCGGGATGCTTCGGGGTGAACAGGGTGCAGCAGTCCTCGTCGGGAATGATGGACACCTCGTAGGTGCCGAGCCGCCGCGCCTCGTGGATGATCTCGTCCTTGTCCATGCCCACGAGCGGCCGCAGCACCGGCAGGGACGTCGCCGCGCCGATGACCGTCATGTTGTCCAGCGTCTGGGACGCCACCTGGCCGACCGCCTCGCCGGTGACGAGGGCGGCCGAGCCGCTGGCGTGCGCGATCCGCTCGGCGATGCGGAGCATGAGCCGCCGATAGATGACCACCCGCAGCGGCGGCGGCACCGCCAGCACCACCTGGCGCTGAATCTCGCCGAAGGCCACCACGTACAGCCGCGACTCGAGCTGGTACCGGGTCAGCAGGGCGGCGATCTCCGCCACCTTGTCCTGCGAGGTGCGGGACAGGATGGGATAGCTGTGGAAGTGGATGAAGCGGACCCGGCAGCCGCGCTTGATCATCCGGCAGGCCGCCACCGGCGAGTCGATGCCCCCCGACAGCAGACAGGCGACCCGGCCGCTGACGCCGCTGGGCAGACCGCCGGCCCCCGGCTCCTTCCGCAGGCAACAGAACGCCCGGTCGCCGAGAACCTCCACGCGGACCGTCAGCGCCGGTCGTTCGAGGTCGACCCGCCAACCCTTGGCCGCCTTGATCCGCCCCCCCAGGTCCCGCTCGATCTGCGGAGACGTCAGGGGAAACCGCTTGTCGGCGCGCCGGGCCGTCACCCGAAAGCTGTCCGCCTCCACCTCGCCGAGCTCGCCGAGCACGGTTTCGCAAATGGCTTCGAAGTCCCAGGCCGCGGGCACCGCCCGCAGGTAGTTGGCGATGCCCGGGAGGCGGGAGAGACGCTCGCGCACCTGGGGCCAGTCGTCATGTGAGGCGTGCTGCAGCTCGATGCGGCCCATCAGGGCGCGGACCTTGACGCCGTCGAGGCCGGTCATGGCGGCGCGGATGTTGGTGAGGAGCCGCTCGACGAACCAGGGACGGTTGCGTCCCTTGAGGGCGATTTCCTGGTAGTGAACGATGACCGATGGCATGCGGGGATCCGATGCGAATACGATTCGGCTTATGATAGGGGACCGATCAGAGCAGGGCGTCGATCCGGCACGGCGATTTGCGCTCGAAGCGAACGTAGAGCCGCCAAGCCGTACGCATCGACCACCGTGTTCCCGCGGGAACACGCGACACTCGTTGCGTCGCTGCTCTTACCAGGCAGGCTGGGGATCTTACAGTACCTCTTACGGGTGCGTCCCGCGCGGCAGGCATCGAGGCCGAGCGCGGAGTGTTCACGAATGCCGGCACTGCCGTCCGGCGCTTGTCTTGAGGTTCGAAGACTTGCACGATTCTGACACGTTCCTGATTGCCGTTGACGAGCACGACCGCGAAACGGGAGTCGTCAAGAAGATGGCGGCTCACCGAGAGGGCATCCTGCACCGCGCGTTCTCAATCTTCGTCTTCGACGAAGCCGGCCGGCTGCTGTTGCAGAGACGCGCGGCGGGCAAGTACCACTCGGGCGGTCTCTGGTCCAACACCTGCTGCAGCCACCCGCGGGCCGGAGAGTCTCTGCTCGAGGCCGCCCCCCGGCGGCTGCGCGAGGAAATGGGCTTCACCTGTCCGCTCCGGGCCGTGTTCGGCTTCGTCTATCGCGCGGCGTTGGACGGCGGGCTCGTGGAGCACGAGTTCGATCACGTTGTCGTTGGACGGTTCCAGGGGGCTCCCGCTCCTGACCTGCGAGAGGTGGGCGAGTGGAAGTGGGAGCGCGTGCCGGCGCTCCAGTCACAGCTCGCCGAGGATCCGCGCGCGTTCACCGCGTGGTTCAAGCCGGCGCTCGACGGACTTCTTGCACGCGGTCTTCCGCAGTAGCCCGCCCAAGACGATGAACCTCGCGCGTCGACCCCGGGTGCTATCGGGCGTGCCCCTCGGGTCCGATAGACAAAGACGTGCGTTCCAGGCACCCTGCCGGAACGGCTGGGGCTCACCACGTACTCCTTCGGTTACCCCTTCGCAGCACGGGGCTCGCGCAGCACACGAGCGGGACGGCGTTGGACCGGGGGCCTTGTGGAGACAGAGCCGAAGAGCGACCTCGCCTACCAGACGGAAGCCCTCCGAGGGGTGTCGCGCACGTTTGCCCTGACGATTCCGCAGCTTCCCGCCGCGCTGCGCGATGTCGTCGGCAACGCGTACCTGCTGTGCCGGATCACGGACAGCATCGAGGACGAGCCGGTGCTGACCCCGCCGCAGAAACGACGGTTCGCGAGCCGTTTCGTCGACGTGGTCGAGGGCCGGGAGGACGCAGAAGACTTCGGGCGCGAGCTTGGCGCCTTGTTGTCGTCGTCGACCACTGCCAGCGAGCGCGACCTCGTTGCGAACACACCGACCGTCATTCGCATCACCAGGGGCTTTCGCGCCAGCCAGCGGCGCGCCCTCGTCCGCTGCGTTCGCATCATGGCGGAGGGCATGTCGGACTTTCAGCAGCTCGACACCTCCGGGGGCTTGAGGGACCAGCGGGAGCTGGATCGGTACTGTTACGTGGTCGCGGGCGTGGTCGGCGAGATGCTGACCGAGCTCTTCTGCGACTACTCGAAGGAGATCGGGGAACGGCGCGACGAGCTGCTCCCGCTGGCCGTCTCGTTCGGACAGGGCCTTCAGATGACGAACATTCTCAAGGACGTCTGGGAGGATCTGCGCCGCGGGGCGTGCTGGCTGCCGCGCGACGTCTTCCTGGAGGCGGGGTTCGACCTGCGGGCGCTGCCGGCGGGACGGGACGACCCCGCGTTCGGCCGCGGACTGGTCGAGCTCGTGGGGATTGCTCGCGGGCATCTGGTGGACGCGTTGCGGTTCATTCAGCTCATTCCGGCGCGCGAGGCCGGCATCCGCCGCCATTGCGTCTGGGCGCTCGGAATGGCGGTGCTGACGCTGCGGCGCATTCACGCGACACCGGATTTCAGGAGCGGGCAGGAGGTGAAGATCTCGCGGAGCAGCGTTCGCGCCGTCACGACGTTGGGGAGCCTCGCGGCGAGATGGAACTCGGCTCTCGGCATGCTGTTCGAGGCGCTGGCGCGCGGCCTTCCGGTTCCGCGAGGAGAATGCCGCGCGGACAGACTCGCGAAACCGACGCGTGACCGCGACGTGCCGGTGCGTGACGACGCAGCGCGAACGGATCATCTCGGCGGGGGGCGGCCGTCGTGAACAGGCATCCGCGGTTCGAGAATTCCGGGGGACCATGTCGCCCGGCCCCGCGGCGCTTCCGCGATCGGCGCCAGCATGGGGACATGCTGCCGCGGTAGCATGTCCCCATGCGTGATCTGGTTGCCGGTGTCGTCGCCCTCGGCCTCTTTCTATTCGCGCTGGGGCTGATCTCGACCCTGCGGTTTTATCGCCGGGCCCGCGAGCGGGAGCGCCGCGCGCTGCTCGCGGCCGGCCGCCGGGTTCTGGCGGAGATACCGACCCCCGACGGGCTGGCGCTGTTCGCGGACGACGACACCCACTTCTACTGGAACGACCGGCCCATCGCGAAAGAGACGGTCCGGCTGGTCAGAATCCTGATCAACGGCGCGCCGCTCGCCACCCATGCCGCACCGGGGCACATGCCGGACGACCCCGGAGACGTCGATCCGGCCGCCGTCGAGTACCCGCAGGGGATCGTCCACGATCGCTGGGACGTCCTGATCGGAACCGACGCCGGCGAGGTCCTGGTCCGGTGCGGGAGCGTCCGGGAACGCGTCTCCCAGGAGCTGGCGCGCGCGGTCTTCGACGCGGTCCGGGCGGAGACGGAACGGCGGGATGCCGGCGCGGAAGACGCCGCCGCCGCCGCTACCACCGCCGCGCATTGATCCCCGCCCCTCGCGTCGAGCTGTCCCGCCGGCGCTTCATCGAAGCCGGTGCGCCGAGACCGGCGAACGGGAAACGGGGGAGTCAGCCGTCGCTGGTCGCCGCCGGCAACGGCAGGAAGGGACGCGCGGTGACGACGGCGGAGAGGCGCCGATCGCCGTGCGCCGCGGCGAGCTCCGTTCCCGGCGCGGCCAGCTCGCGCTTGACGTACCCCAGGGCGATGGGCCGGCCGAGGGCCGGCGACCGCCGCGCCGTGGTCACCGTGCCGACCGGATCCGCATCCGGCCGGTCCGCCCGGTGCAGGGCTGCGCCCGCGTCGGGCGCGGGGTCGCCGGCGCCGAGAAGCAGGCCGACGAGGCGCCGGGCGACCCGACCCTGCCCCCGATGGAGAATGCGGATGACGACCTCCTGGCCGACGTAGCAGCCCTTGGTCTGGCTGATGGCGCGGGACTCGATGCCTGCCTCGAGGGGAATGGTGTCCTGATCCATGTCGGCGGGAAACGCCGGCCGGCCCGCCTCCAGCCGCAGCATCGCAAAGGTCTCCGCATCGAGCTTCACGGCGCCGGAGGCGGCAAGCGCGCCGGTCAGGGAACGGGCAACGGCGGCGCCGGCATACAGCAGGAAACCGACCTCGCCGATTTCATCGCTGCGCACCACGACCACCGGGGCGCCCTCGAATCGGCCGGGCCACTGGCGGTACTCCGGATGCCGGCCCAGCGCGTCCGCCCCGAGAGGAGCCGCCTCGTCCTCGCCCGGCCGGACCAGATCGGCCACGATGCGGGCCGAGTCGGGGCCGTGCACGGCGAGGGCGCCCCAGGCGGCGGTACGGTCTTCCACCGTCACCTCTTCGGTGAACACGAACTCCTGGAACCGGTCGACCAGCATCGCCGTCACGTTGGCGTCGACGTCGAGCAACAGCTCGCCGCCGAGATTGACGACCGCCATGTCGGCCATCATCCGCCCCTGGGGGGTCAGATAGGCGGAGTAGCATCCCTCCCCGGGTTCGAGCGCGGCGATGTCGTTGGTCAGCAATCCTTGCAGGTAGGAGGCCCGATCGGCCCCGGTCAGCACGATCCGGCCGCGCGCCGAGAGGTCGATGAAGGCCGCCCGGCGCCGGGCGGCGTCATAGCGTTCGAGGCTGGTCATCGCGATTCCGCATTGGATGGTATGCTCATGTCGATGGGCATCGGCCGGTATTCTACCCTCCTGGCCATCCTGGGCCTGCTGCCGGCGATGGCGCAGGCGCAGACCGGGCTGGAGCTGGCGCCCGGACAGGCGACCTTCAACGTCTTCGTGCGCTCGACCCCGGTCGGGTTCCAGCAAACCGATGTACGCCCGAGCGCGGCCGGCTGGATCATCGAGTCGCGCGGCGACCTGTTGCCGCCGCTCGACATCCGGAATCAGTCTTTCCTGGTCGAGTACGACACCAGTCTGCGCCCGGTCTCGCTGCGGGTCGCCGGCGTCCGCCGGGACCTTCCGTTCTCGCTCGTCACGACGTTCGAGGCCGGCACCGCGGCCTCGGAGATGGAGGAGAACGGGCAACGCTCCCTGTTCGATACCGCTCCTCCCGCCGACGCCGTCGTCCTCCTCAACTACTTCTTCGGCGGCTACGAGGCGCTGGCGCGGCGACTGGGGAGCGCCGGCCCCGGCGACGACATCCCCGTCTACGTGGCACCGTACACCATCACCCGGGCTCACGTGGATCGAGTTCGGCGGCAGCAGATGGAAACCCGCGCGGCGGAGGTCATCGAGGCGGGGGTGTACGGCATCTCGTTTCAGAACCCAGACGGCGCGGTGGCGGCAGAGGTGTGGGTCGACGCCCGCCACCGGCTGCTGCGGGTCACCATCCCGCAGGTGGCCGTCGACGTCGTACGCGACGACATCGGCGCCGTCGGCACCCGGGTTCGCGCTCTCACCCACGCGGGAGACGAGGCCGTCAGCGTTCGGTCGTCAGGCTTCGGATTGGCCGCGACCGTCACCACCCCCGTGGATCGTCCGCAGCCGGCGGCGGGCTGGCCGGCGGTGCTGCTGGTCTCGGGGCCCGGCGCTCCCGATCGCGACGGCACCTTCGCCGGCGTGCCGGTGCTCGGGCAGTTGGCCGTGGCGCTCGCCGACGCCGGGTTCCTGGTGGCGCGATACGACCGGCGGGGAATCGGGCAGAGCGGCGGCCGTCCGGAATCGGCCGGCGTCGAGGAGTACGCCGAAGACGCCCGCACCATGGTGCGGTACCTGGACGATCGGGACGACGTGGACCGGGATCGCATTTCCGTGGTCGGGCACGCGGAGGGCGGGTGGTCGACGATGCTCGCCGCCGCCCGGGAACGGCGGGCCGACAACCTCGTGCTCATCGGGGTACCGGGCACGAGCGGTTCCGAGCTCGTCCTCGAACAGCAGGTCGCCGTCCTGGATCGGCTGAATGCACCGGACCGGGAACGAATCGACAAGATGCGCCTGCAGCGGCGGATTGTCGCCGCGGTCCGGGACGAGGGGGCCTGGACCGACGTCCCGGACGCGATGCGCGAGCAGGCGGATACGAGGTGGTTTCGCAGCTTCCTCGACTTCGATGTCGCCGGCACCCTGCGCAGGACGCGGCAGCCGCTGCTGATCCTGCACGGGTCCCGCGATCGACACGTCGGCGTGCAGCATGCGGACCGGCTCGTCGAGCACGCGCGCCGTCGCCGCCGCGGCGCCCCGCCGGCGGAGCAGATCACCCTCGAGGGCCTGGACCACACGCTGCTCGCGGCCGGGCCGGACGAAACCACGGCGGACCCCGGCTCGCAGGTGCGGTCTATCAGTCGCTCCGCCGTCGATACGTTGACCACATGGCTGAACCAGACACGCAACAATCGCTGAAACCGTTCGAGTCGCACCGTGCCAACTGGGTTCTGGAGGCAGAGGGCGACGCCGAGGGCGGCACCTACCGCTTTCGCGTCGGCTCGGGACGGGTGCGGACCCTCGGCCGCTCCACGAATGCCGACTTCGTGTTGGATGCCCCGCTGGTCTCGCGGTTCCACTGCTCGCTGTCCGTCACCGATGGGGAGTTGACGGTCGAGAATCTGAGCCGCTCCAACGGCACCTTCGTCAACGATCGCCGGGTCGAGCGTGCGGTGCTGAAGGCAGGTGACCGATTGCGGGCGGGCCGCATCGAGCTCGTCGTTTCGACCGGCGATCCGGCCGACGGCGACACCCCGGCGGCAGAGTAACCGCCAGCGGCGCTTTCCTACTTCCGGGGGGTGGACGGGCGCAGCTCGACCCGGCTGGGCAGGCTGCGGGCCGGGTGGCGCAACAGATCGACAACGGCCCGGGCCACATCCGACGCCGCGAGCTTCCAGTCCTCGTCCGCGGACGGCCGACTGCCGCCGAACTCGGTATTCACCGAGCCCGGCAGCACGCAGCTCACCCGGATGCCGTCGCGGCGGACGTCCTGCATCAGCGACTCGGTCAACGCGTTCAGACCCGCTTTCGATGCGCAGTACGCGACCCCGCCGGCAAAGGGATGCTTGCCGGCCAGACTGCTGACGTTGATGATCCAACCCCCGCCGCGGCGTTTCATCACCGGAATCGCGGCGCGGCAGCAGTAGAACACGCCGGACAGGTTCGTCTCGATCGTCTCGACCCACGCGTCGACGGCGAGGTCGCACACCGGCGCGAAGCGGCCGACCCCGGCGTTGTTGATCAGGATGTCGACCGCGCCCAACTGCTCGACCGCCGCCGCCACCAGACGCTCCGCCTCGTCATGATGGCGGACGTCGGCGACGACCGCCGCCACCCGTCCGGCGCCGGGCGCCTGCTCGACGCGCCGCCGCGCCCCGTCGAGGGCGGGGCCGGAACGCCCGCACACCAGCACGTCGGCGCCTTCCGCGCGCAACGCCATTGCCGTCGCCAGTCCGATACCCCGCGAGCCGCCCGTGACGATCGCGGTCCGGCCCGCCAGAAATGCCGAGGACGAGTCGGTCATGGCGTGCGATTCTAGCAGGCCCCTGCAAGAGCCCGCTGCGTTCGACCGGCGATGCATCCTCCCCGACTGCCTTGTTCCGCGGAGCTGCGTCTTGCTCCGCGGTCCCGATGCCCCCACTATGCTCCCTCGTCACGCTCCCTCGTCACGCTCCCTCGTCATGCCTCGCGGCACGGACGCCCTTCAGCCCGCTGGCGCGCCCTCACAGCCCGCTGGTGCCCTCGCCGGTGTCGGTGCGACGCGGGTCGTGCCACGGTCCCCCCCGAACCCGCGTCGAACCTGGCAAGGGGCCGCATTCCGGGCGACCGGGAGACCACTACAATACGGTGGCCATGGCAGGGGTCGCGATTCTCGGGGCCGGCGAGCTCGGCGGCGCGCTGGCCCACAAGCTGGCCGCCCGCGACCGGGTCCGTTCAGTGTGCCTGATCGATGCGGCGCGGGGGATCGCGGCCGGCAAGGCGCTGGACATTCGGCAGGCCGGGCCGGTCGAACGGTTCGAGACGCGGGTGACGTCGGCGTCGATCGATGCGGTCGTCGGCGCCGGGGTCGTGGTCGTGGCCGATCCTGCCGCGCCGCCGAAGGGAGACGGGCGGCCCGATCCGGGGCCGGCGCTGCTGGAGCGGATCAGGGGTCTGGCCGGGAGCACGCCGATCGTGTGCGCCGGGGCCGCCGCCGGCCCGCTGGTCGCCTGGTCGGTCCGCGAGCTGGGTATGCGCCGCACCCGGGTCTTCGGCTCCGCGCCGGGGGCGCTGGTCGCGAGCCTCCGGGCGGTCATCGCCCTCGAGGCGGACGTCTCGCCGGGGCAGGTGGCCGTCCAGGTGCTCGGGACGCCGCCGGCGTATCCGGTCGTGGCCTGGAGCAGCGCGTCGATCGGCGGCTGTCCCCTGGAGGATCGTCTCCCGCCGCCCGCGCTGGCGCGCGTACGCCGCGCCGTCGGCCGCCTGTGGCCGCCCGGTCCCTATGCCCTGGCCTCGGCCGCGGCCCGGGTCGTGGAGGCGGTGGCGGCGGGCGGATCGCGCCGGGCGTTCACCTGCTTCGTCGCCGGCGAGTCCCGCCGGATGGCGTCGGCGCCTTCCGTCGCGGTGACGCTGCATGCGGGCGGGGTGGGCGAGGTGGTGACGCCGCGGTTGAGTCCGTCCGAGCGGGTGCAGCTCGACAACGCGCTGGAGCCGGACCCTTGAACCGGTCGGCATCCGCGGCAGAACTCCGCGTTGCACCGAGAACGCGAGGGCGCCAGCGGGACTGCCAGGGCGCCAGCGGGGACTGCCACCAGGGCGCCAGCGGGGACTTGTCAGGGCCGCCAGTGGGGACTGTAAGGGCGGCAGCGGGACTGCAAGGGCGCCAGCGGGGACTGCGAGGGCGCCAGCCGGGACTGCCCGGGCGCCAGCGGGAACTGCAAGGGCGCCAGCGGGAACTGCAAGGGCGCCAGCGGGCTGAAGGGCGGCAGCGGGCTGAAGGGCGCCGGCGGGCTGAAGGGCGCGGCGGACGATGCCCGGGGCGGCTGGAAACCGGGTCACCCGGCCAGGCGGCGGTCGAACCTCCGAGCGAACTCGGTGGACAGGGCCGCCTCGACCTCGATTCGGGCCGGCGCGGCGCCGAGGAGGCGGGCGAGCGAGGTGACGCCGTAGCCCGCCAGGCCGCACGGCACGATGAACCGGAAATGGTCGAGATTCGTGGTGACGTTGAGGGCGAAGCCGTGGCTGGTCACCCAGCGGGACAGGCGCACGCCGATGGCCGCCAGCTTCTCGCGGCCGACCCAGACCCCGGTCATCCCGTCGATGCGCCCCGCCTCGACCCCGAAGCGGGCGGCGGTGCGGATCATTACTTCCTCCAGGTCCCGCACGTAGCGGTGCACGTCGCACCGGTCCGGCTTCAGGCTCAGGATCGGATACCCCACGAGCTGGCCGGGACCGTGGTAGGTGACGTCGCCCCCGCGCGGGACGTCGATCACCTCGATACCGTGCTCGTGCAGCCGGGCGGCCGAGGCCAGCACGTGGCCCGGCTGCCGGCGCCCGCTGACCCCGACGGTGATGACCGGGGGATGCTCGAGCAGGACGAGCCGGTCGGGGGCTTCCCCGTCCTGGCGGGATCGCACGAGAGCCTGTTGCCGGTCCAGAGCGGCCCGGTAGGGCACCGTCCCCCACCGCCGGACCTCGAGTGCGGGCAACGCGCGAGCCCCGGGGGCCCGGTCCGGCGCGTCGGGCTCTGCGCTCAGGACCGGCGCCCCGCGTCGAGCCACTGCGGATCCTCCAGCGCGGTCTTGACGCGCGCCAGGAACCGGTCGGCGACCGCCCCGTCGATCAACCGGTGGTCGAAGCCCAGGGTCAGGAACGCCCGGAGCCGCGCGACGATGGCGTCGCCGACGACGGCCGGCCGCGGCTCCACCGCGCCCACGCCGAGAATCGCCACCTGGGGCTGGTTGATGATCGGCATCCCGAGCAGCGATCCGAAGCTGCCGGGATTGGTGATGGTGAAGGTGCCGCCCTCGACATCCTCCGGAGAGAGCTGCTTCGCCCGAGCGCGCGCCGCGAGGTCCTGGATGGCCGCGTGGATGGCGCCGACATCCAACCGATCGGCCTGCCTGACGACCGGCACGATCAGGCCCCAGTCGAGGGCGACGGCAATCCCCAGATTCACCTGCTCGTGGTACACGACGTTCGCGCCGTCGACCGACGCGTTGACCACCGGCATCGCGGCGAGGGCTTCCGACACCGCCTTGGCGATGTAGGCCAGATAGCCCGGTGCGGTCTCGGCGGGGTACGCCGCCCGGGCCGCGGCGACCCCGGAAAAGTCGACCTCGAACAAGGTGTGGACGTGGGCCGAGGTCCGCCGGCTCTCCAGCATGTGCTCGGCGATGCGCCGGCGCATGACGCCCAGCGGCTCGATGCGTGCGCCGGCCCCGCCGGGGGGGGCACCGCGGACGCCCTCGCCGGCGGCGCTTCCACCCCGTTCGCGGGCCGCCACGTGGGCCAGCACGTCGTCCCTGGTGATCCGCCCGCCGTCCCCCGTGCCCGCGACGGCGGAGAGATCCACTTCGTGCTCGGCCGCGAGCCGCCGGACCACCGGCGACAACCGCGCCCTGGGAGCGGCCGGCCCGGGTGCCGGACCGGCGGTTCCCGCCGGGGATGGCTCCGCCGCCGCTGAGGGAAGGTCGGCCGGGACCGCGGGGGCCGCCACCGCTTCGCCGGCCGCTCCGATCACCGCAACCACCGAATTGACCGGCACCGTTTCTCCGGCCCGGGCTCGAATCTGCAGCAGCACCCCGCCGACCGGAGCCGGCACCTCGGCATCGACCTTGTCGGTCGACATCTCGAACAGCGGCTCGTCGCGGTCGACCGTTTCGCCGACACGCTTGGTCCAGCGGACGATCGTGCCCTCGGCGATCGATTCGCCCATCTGCGGCATCAGCACGTCGGTAGGCATTCGGCGAGTTCCAGAGCGGTCCGGGACCGACCGGACGGCGGGCTGGAAGTCTGCGCCGTAGAACGGTGCGGACTTCCAGCAGGGTTGCTTGGGGGGCGGCGCCGCAATGGCGGCGGCGAGCCGCCGGCGACGGTTTCCCGGCTAGCCGTCGAGCACCGAATCCTTGAGCCGGGCGGCGATGCGCGCCTTGACGACGGTCTTGGCGGGAATCTCGATCTGGTCGCCGGTTGCCGGGTTGCGCCCGACCCGGGCCTGCCGCTCCTGCCGCACCAGCTTGACGATACCCGGCAGGACGAACTCGCCCGACCGCTTCAGCTCGGCCTCGCACAGTTGCTGCAATTCCTCGAAGAAGTCACGCACGTCGGTGCGCTTCATGCCGAACCGGTCGCCGAAGTGCGCGAACAACTCGGCCTTGCCCATGCGAGTCTCTGCCATCAGTATGTTTCTCCCCGCGGCGCCGCCAACCGTCGCCACCGCGTCTCTCGACCAGCGCTGCGTCCCGCGAGGATCGCGCCGGGCGTCCGGTTATGCAAGGTGTGTGCCGCCGGCCCCTCGTCACGGGGTGGTCGGCTGGCAGCATCGACCCGCGGTCTCGGGGCGACGCGGGACGTTCGCCCCGGGTGGCGGCGCGGGCGCACGATCTGTCATGTTCGGTCGGCCGCTACGCCATAGCGGAACCAGATTATAGGGAAAATCGGGCCGCCGTGCCGCACTTGCGGCGCCGGTCACGAAATTAATTCGCTGTAGAATCTCCCCATGCCGCCGGAGCCGATCGAGACTTTTCCCAACCCCGAACCGTCTCGAGACTACGAGATCGTCATCCGATGCCCCGAGTTCACGGCGTTGTGTCCCAAGACCGGGCTGCCCGATTTCGGTGAGATTCGCATCACCTACGTGCCCGACGCACGGTGCATCGAGCTCAAGGCGCTGAAGTACTACCTCGTCGGGTTCCGCGACCGCGGGGTCTTCTACGAGCGCCTGACCAACCAGATTCTCGACGACCTCGTGGCCGTCTGCTCGCCGCGGCGGATGGTCGTCGTCGGCGACTTCACGGCGCGTGGCGGCATCACCACCACCGTCACCGCCCGGTATCCGCAATCGGCGCCCGCATCGCCGGCGCGGCAGGAGCAGGAGCCCGCGCCTTAGCAGCCCGTGGCGAAACCCGCGTTGCACCGAAAGCGGTGGGATGCATCGCCGCTCGAATGCAGCGGGGACTTTCGCCACGTGGCACGGCAGTGGACCGGAGGGTTGGTTGGCGCGAAGCCGAGCCGGGGGTCGTCGATTTCCGAGCCGGCCCACAGTTTCGGCGGGGGAGACACCCTATGGAGACGTCGACGACGCATCGCGTGGCCATCGGCCCTGCGCTGGACCTGCACACGTTCGCCCCGCGGGACGTACCGTCCGTCGTCGAGGAATACGTCACCGAGGCGCACCGGCAGGGACTGACCGAGGTGCGCTTCATCCATGGCCGGGGCATCGGCGTGCAGCGCCGGGCCGTGCACACGGTCCTCCAGCGGCATCCGCTCGTCGTCGATCTGTGGGATGCACCGGAATCCCATCTCGGCGCCACCGTCGCCCGGCTCGCGGCCGGGGCGACAGGCGTGCCCGAATCCGACCGGCGCTCCGAATCCGATGACCCGAACCCGTGATACCGCGGCGCCTCGAGGTGTGCCCCTGCCTCCCCGGCCGCGGATTGACGACGAAGAGATGCTCGTGCGCGCCGTCCGGCTTCGCGACGAGCTGGTCCGGCGTCGAAGCGTGCGGCAGTTCTCGGACCGGCCGGTGCCGAGGGAGGTCATCGACGCCTGCCTGCAGGCGGCGGCGTCCGCTCCCAGCGGGGCCAACCGCCAGCCGTGGCATTTCGTGGTCGTCACCGATCCCGAGACGCGACGGCGCATCCGATTGGAGGCGGAGGCGGAAGAACGCGCCTTCTACCACGACCGGGCTCCCGACGACTGGCTCGAGGCCCTCGCCCCCCTCGGCACCGACGAGCACAAGCCGTTTCTCGAGGAGGCCGCGTGCCTCATCGTGATCTTCGCCCAGCTCCACGACGTCGACGCCGAGGGCCGCAAGCGCAAGCACTACTACGTGCATGAATCGGTGGGCATCGCGACCGGCATGCTGATCACCGCGCTCCATCAGATCGGTCTCGTCTCGCTCACCCACACGCCGAGCCCGATGCGGTTCCTGAACGCCATCCTCGACCGCCCGCCGCACGAGCGGCCGTTCCTCATCCTCGTCGCGGGACATCCCGCCCCCGGCGCCACCGTCCCCGCCATCACCCGCAAGCCGTTCGACACTGTCGTGAGCCGCCGATGAACCGCACCGATCCGAACCGGCCCCGCCGTCGCCGCCCGGGTGCACAATAGCGTGGTGCATCCGCAACGTGCGCGCTTCACGATCGCCGTCGTCATCCTGGCCCTGGTGACGCTGCCCGCCGGCTTCGCCCGGCCGGCCGCCCAGCCCCGGGCGCCGGTGCTCGACATCGATGCCCCCGCCTCGCTCCGGACCGTCGCCGAACGGGTCGCGCGGTACCCCCTGGGGGGGCTCGCCAGCGCCATGACCCTCGCCGGCCTGACCGACCCGGGCCCCCCCATCAACGTCCTGCTCATCGCCGAAGGCTCGGAGCTGGCCCGCAACACGCCGTCGTGGATCTCCGGCTTCGCCGACCCCGGGCGCAGCCTCGTGGTGCTGTTTCCCGAGCGCACCCGCCGGTATCCGACCGACTCGCTCGAGGCCCTGCTGCAGCACGAGGTCGCCCACGTCCTGTTCTCGCGCGCCGCCCGGGGACGACCCGTGCCCCGGTGGTTCAACGAAGGACTGGCCCTCGCCGCGGAACGGCCGGTCGGGTTCGAAGACCGGTCCCGGGTGGCCTGGACCCGGATCCGGCACGGCGAGCTCTCGCTGTCCGAGCTGGAGCGTCTGTTCACCGGGGGACAGGCGGCCAGTCAGCGGGCCTACGCTGTCGCCAGCGCCCTCGTCCGCGACCTGTTGCAGCGCCACGGCGACGCCAGCGCCGGCCGGATACTAGCGCGCCTCGGGCAGGACCAGCCCTTCCCCCGCGCGTTCGAGGAGGCGACGGGGGAGCCGCTCGCCGCCGCCGTCGACCGCTTCTGGCGGCGCCGGCCGGTCTGGATCCGCTGGGTTGCCCTCGCCGGCCGGCCGGTGTTCCAGTGGATGGTCATCACCGTGCTGGCCCTCTGCGCGATCTACGCCCACCGTCTCCGCCGCGCCGAGCAACGCCGCCGGTGGGAGGAGGAGGAAGAGCGGGCCCATGCCGACGACCTGCTGCAGCGGCGTCTGCAAGAAGCGGATTCGCGCGCCCCCGGCAGCGCCTACGACGAGCACTGAGGAGACTCGGGGCAACAAGAAGGCCGTCAGGAAATGGGTGGTAGCGTTCCCAACCGCCAGCTCGACCCGTCCGGATCTCGATCGATACGGCCCGTGGTGGTATTCCCGATCGGGAAACATCGGCCCGATCAGGGTCGTCCCGGGTCTGTAATTTACCGACCGGGATAATACTGCCTGTCAGATCCCATCGATCCCTCCATATTTTCCGATCGGGAAATCGAATCATGACACCGGCACAGATAGGGCAATTCGTTCGCAGGACGCGCCGCGCGCAACGGCTCCGGCAGGATCAGTTGGCGGGTGCCGCGGGCGTCGGCGTCCGGTTCCTGGTGGAGCTGGAAGCCGGAAAAGCGACGGCCCAGCTCGGCAAGGCGCTCGCGGTGCTGGCGGCGCTTGGCTGCACGCTGCGTATCGAGCCGCCGCCGGGAGCCGCGGACGGCGGCCGGCAGACGTGATGCGCGTGCTCACCGTCTGGTGGGAAGGCGCCGTCGTCCCATCTTCCGCTTCGAGGCCACGACGGAGAACGAGGCGTTCGCGATGCGTCTCGCCGCCGGTCTGGGACTCGAGGCGGCGCCGGTCGAACCGTATCCCGTCGGCGAGGGCCCGCCCTGCCTGCTGATCCGCCGCTACGACCGCCGGCGGGGACCGGACGGCTTGGTCCGGCGTCTGCACCAGGAGGACTTCTGCCGAGCCCTCGGCATCGTCGCCGGCCGGAAGTACGCCGCCGAGGGTGGACCCGGGTTCCGGCAGTGCTTCGATCTGGTCCGGCGCGCCTGCTCGAGACCGGCCGTCGAGCTGCTCAAGCTGCTCGATGCGGCCATCCTGCAGGTGCTGCTCGGGAATGCCGATGCGCACGGCAAGAACTACAGCCTTCTGTATCGTGAGGACGACATCGGCCTTGCACCGTTGTACGACCTGCTCTCGACGGTGGCCTATCCCGAGCTGTCTCCGGGGTTCGCCATGAAGGTCGCGCGGCGCGCCACCCTCCAGGAACTCCGGCGAGGCGACTGGGGCCGCTTCGCCAGCGGAATCGGACTCGGCGCGCCCATCGTCCGGCGGCGGGTCAGGGAGCTGACCGGTCTCGTGCTCGAACGGGCCGAGGGGGTCGCGGACGACATGGACCACTCGGGCCTGGACCAGGCCGCGCTCGCCCAATGTGTCGTACGCAGCTCCGACCGCGCCCGGCGGCTCGCGCTGACCGTCTGATCCGGGACGCGGACCCGCGCGTCACGGGCAGCGCCTACGACGAGCATTGACGAGTCCAAGCAACAAGCCAGCCATCAGGAACATGTGGCAGAATTCCAACATGCCTGCTCGATCCGTCCACATCTCGATGGATGCGGAGTTCCTGCGGCGCATCGACGCGGACCCCGAGGTGCGCCAACGGGGCAGGTCGGTCTTCATCCGCTCGGCAGTCGAGATGTTCCTGCGCGCCAGGCAACGACGGGAGATCGACGAGCAGCTCAGGAACGCCTACGACCGGACACGCCGACGAGTTGCTGGCGGAGGTCGGAGATCTGGTGGGTGCCCAGGAATGGCCGCCTGCGTGAATCGCGGCGAGATCCAGCGTCGGCAGCCGTCCCGGTCGCAACGATGCGAGAAGTTCTCCGCGGCGCAGTTCGCCTACCCCAGGGCAGTCCGATTTTCGCCCTTTCCACCGTTGCGATTCTGGCGCTGAGCGTCGGTGCCGCGACCCCGGTGTTCACGCTCACCGATCCGATGCTGATTCGGCCGTTGCCGTACCCGGGATCGGAGCGGCGGGCCTCATACTGCGTTCGGTGGAATCCGGTACCCTGGGAGTCGTGACGAAGGCTTCGCTCGCGTCTACCGGCGGTGCACCGTGCGCGTGCCCCGAGCCGTTGCCCGTCACCCACCGGGTCAACCGCGAGGCGGTCGTCGTGCTGGGCTGGGGGCGGGCGATTCTCCTGCAACTCGCGCATCCCCTCGTGGCGGCCGGCGTCGGCGCCCACAGCGGCTTCGACGACGGGGCCCTTGCCTACATCCGGCGCATGCGCCGCACCATCGGGGCGATGCTCTCGCTCACCTTCGGCACCGAGTCCGAGATCCGGGAGACGGCCGGCCGCATCAACGCGATCCACCAGCGCGTGCGCGGCCGGCTGGACTGCGCGGTCGGCGGCTACCCGGCGGGCGTGCCCTACGACGCGACGGACCCTGCGCTGCTCACCTGGGTCCACGCGACCCTCGTCGACAGCCAGCTTCGAACCTACGCCCTGTTCGTCGGACCGCTGGCGCCGGACGAGGAGGACCGGTACTGCGCCGAGGCGGCACAGGTCGGCCCGTTGCTCGGGGTTCGGGCGGACGCGCTGCCCGACAGCAAGGAGCGGCTCGACCGCTACCTGGAACGGATGCAGCGGGAAGATCGGCTCGCGGTCGGCGCGGGCGCTCGGCGGCTCGCGGGGGCCCTGCTCGCGCCGCCGGGGAGGCGATGGGTCGCTCCGGCCCTGTGGCTCGGCCGGCTCACCACCGTCGGCCTGCTGCCGGCGTTCGTCCGCGACGCCTACGGGTTCGCGTGGCGCGCGAAGGATGACCGGAGGCTGCGGGTAGCCGCGGCGACGCTGCGCGCCGCCCGGCGGGTCACGCCGCCGGTGCTGCGCCAGTGGCCGGCCGCCAGGAGGGCGCGCCGGAGCTAGCTAGACTAGCGCGACCTTGCGGTCCCGTTGAAGTTTCGCTGGTGCGAACTTCTACGGCGCAAGCTCCTGGCGCCTCTCGCCCCCGCGTCTCACCAGTCCCCCTCGGCGCGGCGTTATCGCGCCCCGCCCTCCTGCACGCGCGCCCCGCGCAACAGGTTCTCCATCCCGTAGTTGCCCTCGTGACAGGCGTACTCGTACATCGGCCCGGCGAAGCGGCGCATGGGGATGGACGCGGTCCACGGGCGCGTGTAGGTGTCGGGGTCGTTCACCGTGTAGTGGTGCTCGATGGTGTCGGCGTCCACCCGGGTGAACCGTTCCACCATGGTCAGGGCGCCGCTCGCTCCGGGACAGCAGTTGAACGAGTTGGTGTAGATCTCGTCGCGGAAGTTGGTGGTCTCGACGACGAGCGTGTCGCCGTCCCAGCGGCCGCGCGAGTCGCCCATCCACAGCCGGATCCGCTCGTCGACGGGCGGGCCGCCGGCGAGGGGGATGATGCGCGGCTCGTGGATCATCTCCTGCAGCATGACGACATATCCCGGCGTCTGCAGGACCAGGAGGTGGTTGTTGTAGCCGCCGGGCCGCTTGGGGGCGCCGCGGGTGACGCAGCGCTCGGCCATGGCGCGGTCGGTCCACGTGTCGGTGCCGCGGGTCCAGCCGGCCCGCGCGTCCCCGGCCGCCGTCCGCGGCGGGAGGCGGCCGTCCGGGGGGTCGATGACGAGCGACGTGCGCGCGAGGGCGGTCCCGCGCTCCCACCAGAAGTCGTTGTAGGTGCCGGGGTCCCCCGGGGGCGGCGGTCGGTCGTTGCGGCCGACGTTCCCGGCGTCGATGGCCGCGACCTCCTCGTCCGTGTAGACGGTCCGTTCCGCCACGTCCCGCGGGCGCTCGAGCGGAGTGGTGGTCGAGTTCGTCCACAGCCCCTGCAGGTCCGGCTGGCCGTCGGGAGTGCGCGGCGCCGTCCATCCGTCCTGGGCGAACGCGGAGCCGGGGGCCGCGAGGGCCGCCGCGAGCAGCACCGCAAGCGAGAAGCGTCTTCCAGTCATGTCGACCTCCCAAGGGCCGTGTCGCCGCGGGCCGCCGGCGCCGTTCGACGTAGCGCAGGCCCGAACCGCCCGCATCGCGTTCGGGCGAAAAGAGCCGGCTGGACGACCCTGGCCCGGAATCATGCCCGGCTCCGGCTGTCCGCCCCGCCAGCCGGCGATTCCGACTCACCGCCGGACCACCCTCCCGGGGCCGCGCCGTTTCCGCCCGGACTCCTACGGCTCGAGGCCGAGGAGCCGCGCCGGGTTGTCGCGGATCATCACGTCGATATCCGCGTCGCTGATGCCTTCGCCGCGCAGCCCGTCCATGAGGGCGTTCAGGCCGTCGGGGTGCAGCGGATTGCCCGCCTGCCCCAGGTCGGACGACAGCAGGAAGAGGCGGGCGCCGTACTCGCGGATGGCGTCGGCGTAGTCGGCGTAGCTGAACTGGCCGTTCATGACGGCGAGCCAGACCAGCTCGATGACGACGTCGTGGTCGGCCATCGCCCGGAGCTGGGCGGGGGTCGGCGACTGCCCGAGCCCGTGGGTGACGAGAATCTGCTCGACGCCGCGGGCGCGCGCCTCGGGAATCAGGGCCACCACCTCTTCTGGCGACGAGTGGCCCATCGCGAGCACGAGGTCGTGCTCGGCGATCAGGTCGAAGATCTCGCCCAGGGCCGGGTCCATCGCGCCGTCGCGCATGACCGGCACGAACGCGCCGGGGTCGCCGGCGCGGGTCATCCAGAACTCGGCGTCGAACGTCGGCAGCCACACCACCTTTCCGCGCCCGCCGGAGAACGCCACCAGCTGCCGGACCGCCTCGGCGTTGAGCCCTCCGACGGAGTGGTTGAGGGCGACCCCGCCGAAGATCTCGATGCCGGGCACCTCCTGCATGGCCAGCCAGGCGCGATCCGCGGTCATCGTGAAGTGGTTCTTCAAGACGAGCCCGCGCATCCCGGCCCGCTTCGCAATGCGCGCGACCTCCAGGTCGCCGACCGAGCGGGGCCTCGAGTCGGGCCCGGAATGCGCGTGAAAATCGATGACGCCGGCCAGGGAGGTGGTCTGCCCCGCGGCCGGCTGAACCAGGACCATGCCCATCAACGCTGCCGCACCCGCGGCCGTCCACCTTCTCATCGCGTATTCCCCTCTCTGTTGTCCCCTTGGCCTCGGGGCTGTTGGACGACCGGCGCTATTGCCCGGCCACCGCGCCCGCCGGCGGAACGTTGCCGTTCGGCTTGAGCGCGGCCACCCCCGGCCCGGACGGTCCCTGCAACGTGAACCAGAGCGTCCCCTCCGCGTCGCGGTCGAGCTTCGGCGTATGCGCCCGGAGCTCGGGGAACGGGAAGTAGGTGAAGGCGCTCGTCGCCTGATCGAACCGCACCAGCGCGTTGTAGATGCCGTTCTCGACCCACAGGTTGTCCTCGGCGTCCGGCCAGACGTCGTAGGGGTTCCCGTCCTTGAGGGGCAGCTCGAACTCGGTGACGGTCCCCGTCACCGGGTCGATCTTCGAGATCGCGTTGCCGAAGTAGTGGGCGGCCCACACCTTGCCGTTCGCGTCGATGGCCGGGCGCCGCGCGGGATTGGACAGGGCGTACGACCGCCACGCCGCCGTCTCCTGGTTGTACATGAAGATGGCGGGGGTGTGCAGTCCGACCGCCCAGACGCGGTCCTGCCGGTCGACGACGATGCCGTAGCCGCTGAACCCGGCCAGCGGCTCCCACTCGGTGAAGTCGTTCGCCGCCAGATCGAAGCGGCCGATGCGGCCGGCGGAGGCGAAGTAGGTGTACCAGAACTGGCCGCGGGAATCGACCCAGAGGCTGTGCGGTCCCGCGCCGGTCGTCGGCAGCGGATGGCGCTGCATCTCGCCGGTGGCGGGATCGAGCTCGCCGAAGTGGTCGCCGGTCAGCTCGACCCAGTACACGCGCCCCCGATGCTCGACGATGCCGTGCGGCGTGACGTTGATGTTGTCGGGGTTCTCGATCCAGAGCTCCCGCGTGCGCGTCTCGAAGTCGGGATCCCGGCTGTCCATGCGGATGATGGAGTTCGAGCCGTTGCCCGACACCCAGATGACCCCCGGCTCGGCCACGCTCGCGAAGACGCTGTGGATGCTGCCGCGCGGCGGCGCGCCGTTCGCGAGCAGGCGCCGCGGCCCGCGGTTCAGCTCGTACTCGATGTAGACCGCCCTGGACAGCGCCTCCTCGTCGCGGACGAGCGGGTCGAGCTCGAGGTCGCGGGGCTGCGACCCCGGTCCGAAGTTGGCGGTCAGGTACTGGATGATCAGCTCCTTCTCTTCCACCGACACCAGGTCGTGCGTAATCTGCGGCACCCCGGGGGACATGTTGGCCACGCGGCCGTCGACGTCGAACATCCGGTCGACCGCCCGCCGCCACCCGTTCTCGTTCCGGGGACCGCGGCGGTGGAAGCCGGCCGGGCCGTGGCAGCCGAAGCAGGACCGCAGCATGATGTCGCGGGCGGGATGGGGCGGATAGAGGGTGTCGAAGTCGACGATCTCCGCCGCGCGGCCGTCCGCCGTGCCGCCGCCGTAGCTGCGCTGGGCCGACGCTCCGCGCGCCGCCGCGCCCTGCTCCGGTCCCCCGTCGAGCGCGGTCAGCGCGAGATCGACGGTGGCCGTCTCGCCGGCCCTCACCTCGACCGTCACGGTCGGAGACTCGAACGCCTCTTCGATCACCGACACGTCGTAGGTGCTCGGCGGCAGGTTGTAGACGCGGTAGCCGCCGTCCCGGGTGTAGACGGTGTAGGCGATGCGGCGGACGGTGTCGTGCGCCTTCACCCGGAGGGCGCGCACTTCGCCGTAATCGGCGGTCACGCGGCCCGCAATCAGGCCCGCGCCGCCGCCGTCCTGGGCGAGCGCGACCCCACCGGGGGAGGCGACGAGCAGGGTTGCCGCCGCCGCGACTGCCGCGCCGGCGAGACGCCGGAAACCGCCGGTTCGTGGTTCTATCCGCATCGTCTCCCCCTCGGTTGCCGGGATCATCGATCGCCAACGGCCTCGCCGGTTCCGGTGCGACGCCGGATTCTGCCACACGCTCCTGTGAGTATAGGCGAGACCGGGGTGGCGCAACACGCCGGTGCCCGCTTCCGCCGTCCGTCTTCCCCCCGGGTATAAGATTGGCGGATGGTGCGAGCCGTCGCCGCCGCTTTGGTCGCGGTGCTGGCCGGGGCCGCCGGCGCCGGTGCGGGCGGGCTGCGCCAGGCCTCGGCCGAGGCCTCGGCGCGGACCGCGGCCCCGGCGCCGGCGCCGGCGCCCCAGCGAGCGCTGCTCGACCGGTACTGCGTCACCTGCCACAACCAGCGGCTGCAGACCGGGGGGCTGGCTCTCGACACCGCGGACGTGTCCCGCGTCGGCGAGGCGCCCGAGGTGTGGGAGCGCGTGGTCCTGAAGCTGCGCGGGGGGATGATGCCCCCGGCGGGCCGGCCGCGTCCCGCCAGGCCGGCCCTGGACGAGCTCCGCGGGTGGCTCGAGGGGGCCCTCGACAGCGCCGCCGCCTCGGGCGTGGAGCCGGGCCGGGTGCCCACCCACCGCCTGAACCGGGCCGAGTACGCCAACGCCGTCCGCGACCTGCTGGCCCTCGACATCGACGGGGCGGCGCTGCTGCCGGCCGACGACTCCGGCCACGGATTCGACAATCTCGCGGGCACCCTCGCCCTCTCGCCGGCGTTGATGGAGCGTTACCTGTCGGCGGCCCGGCGCATCAGCCGCCTCGCGGTCGGCGACCCGACGATCGGACCGGGCCTGACCTCGCGGACCTACACGGTCCCGATCGCGATGACCCAGAACGACCGGATGAGCGAGGCGCTGCCGTTCGGATCGCGCGGCGGCCTCGCGGTGCGCCACCGCTTTCCCCTCGACGGCGAGTACGTCTTCACGATCCGGTTGAAACGGAGCGTGTACGAGTACATCGTCAACCTCGACGAGGCGCACGATCTCGACGTGCGGATCGACGGCCGGCGGGTGGCCCGGTTCACGGTCGGCGGCGCAGCGCCGGGGCAGCCGGCGCCGGTCAGCTTCTCGGGCACGTTCGTGGCGGCCGGCGCCTCCGAGTATCCGACCCAGGACTGGGACGACTACCGCACCGGGGCGGACGCGGGCCTTGCCGTGCGCATTCCGGTGCGGGCGGGCGCCCGGGTCGTCGGCGTGTCGTTCGCGGACAGGTCGTGGGAGCACGAGGGGGTGCTCCAGCCGGCGCTGCGCGAGTACGGCGCCACCGTCACGGAGACCACCGACACGTCGTCCCGGCCGGAGGGACCCGGTCTGGAGAGCGTCACCGTCGACGGACCCTACGAAGTGACGGGACCGGGGGAGACCGCGAGCCGTGCCCGGATCTTCGTCTGCCGGCCCGACGGCGCGGAGGCCGGCGGGGAGCCCTGCGCCCGGACCATTCTCGCCCGCCTCGCCCGGCGCGCGTACCGCCGGCCCGTCGACGGCGCCGACCTCGAGCCGCTGCTGGTCTTCTACCGGGAGGGACGGGCGGCGGAGGGTTTCGAGGCGGGCATCCGGACCGCGGTCGAACGCCTCCTGATCGACCCGGAGTTCCTGTTCCGCATCGAGCGCGATCCGGAGGGCGCGGCGCCCGGCGCTCCCTACCGGCTCTCCGACCTGGAGCTCGCCTCGCGGTTGTCGTTCTTCCTGTGGAGCAGCATTCCGGACGACGAGCTCCTCGACGTGGCGGAGCGGGGCCGGCTCTCCGACCCCGGCGTGCTCGACGGACAGGTGCGGCGCATGCTGGACGATGCCCGCGCGTCGGCCCTCGTCGACAACTTCGCCGGCCAGTGGCTGTCGCTGCGCAGCGTCGGCGGCATCGCACCGGACCCGAATCTCTTTCCCGGCTTCGACGAGAACCTCCGCGAGGCGTTCCGGCGCGAGACCGAGCTGTTCTTCGAGAGCCAGTTGCGCGAGGACCGGAGCGTCATCGACCTGCTGGACGCGGACCACACGTTCCTCAACGAGCGGCTGGCCCGGCACTACGGGATTCCCGGGGTGACCGGCAGCCATTACCGGCGGGTGAGCCTCGCGGGCCGGGGACCCGCCGCGGCCCGGCGCCGCGGTCTCCTCGGCCACGGCAGCATCCTCGCCGCGACCTCCTACGGCAACCGCACCTCGCCGGTGCTCCGCGCGAAGTGGCTGCTCGAGAACGTCTTGGGCACACCGCCCGCGCCGCCCCCGCCGGACATCCCGCCGCTGCCCGCCGGCGGCCCGGCCGGCGAGCCGCGCACGGTTCGCGAGCGGCTCGCCGAGCACCGGCGGAACCCGGCCTGCGCCAACTGTCATGCGCCCATGGACCCGCTGGGGTTCGCGCTCGAGAACTTCGACGCCATCGGACGGTGGCGGACGAGCGACGCCGGCGTTCCCATCGACGCTTCGGCGGTGCTCGCCGACGGGCTCACCGCGTTCGACGGCCCCGGGGGGCTGCGGCGGGTGCTGCTCGGCCGCTCCGGGCAGTTCGTCGAGACGGTCACCGAGAAGCTCCTCGTCTATGCCCTCGGCCGCGGCGTCGAGCACTACGATCGTCCGGTGATCCGCGGCATCGTGCGCGCCGCGGCGGCCGACGACTACCGGTGGTCGTCGCTGATCCTGGGCGTCGTCGAGAGCGCGCCGTTCCGCATGCGGAGGTCGGAGTCATGATCATCACGAGAAAGGCGATTCCCCGCCGGACGGTGCTGCGCGGGGTGGGGGCGGCGGTAGCGCTGCCGCTGCTCGACGGCATGGTGCCCGCGCTCACCGCGCTGGGCCGGACGGCGGCGCGGCCCATCCGGCGGTTCGGCGTCGTCTACATCCCGAACGGGGTCGTGCTCGACCAGTGGACCCCGGCCACCGACGGCACGGGGTTCGCATTCTCGCCGATCCTGGCCCCGCTGGCGCCGTTCCGCGACCGATTGCTGGTGCTGAGCGGGTTGACCCAGAACGTGAACGGCCTGACCGCGAGGAGCGGGGCGGTCCATGGCCGGTGCGCGACCAAGTTTCTCACCGGCGCGATTCCGCGGCCGTTCGGACAGGAGGGGAACGACTTTCTCGCCGACGTCTCCCTCGATCAGCTCGTCGCGCGGGAAATCGGGCGGGAGACGCCGATCGGATCGCTGGAGCTGTCCCTGGAATCGGGCGACAAGGGCGCGGGAACCTGCGACGGCGGCTACAGCTGCACGTACAGCCACACCATCGCCTGGCGGGGGCCGCGCACCCCGCTGCCGATGGAGCACAACCCCCGGGTGGTGTTCGAACGGATGTTCGGCGACGGCGGCAGCACCGACCCCGCCGCGCGCCGCGCCCGGGCCCGGCGCAGCCGCAGCCTCCTCGATTCGGTCCGCGACAAGGCCACGGCCCTGACCCGCGGCCTCGGTCCGAGCGACGCCGCGCGGCTGGGCGAGTATCTCGACGCGGTACGCGACATCGAGCGGCGCATCCAGCGGTCCGAGACGCAGGCGGCGCGCGAGGTCCCGGCGTTCGACCAACCGGCCGGCGTGCCCGCGGCCTTCGCGGACCATGCGCGGCTGATGTTCGACCTGCAGGTGCTAGCGTGGCAGAGCGACCTGACCCGGGTCATCACGTTCATGGTCGGCCGCGAGTTCAGCAGCCGCACCTATCCCGAGATCGGCGCCCCCGGCGGGCACCACCCGCTGTCGCACGAGGGCAGCGCAGCGAGCCGCGAGCAGCTGATCCGCATCAACACCCACCACGCGGCGCAGTTCGCCTACTACCTCGACCGGCTGGCCGCGACCCCCGACGGCGACGGGTCGCTGCTCGATCACGCCATCCTCTACTACGGCGCGGGCATGGCCGAGGGCGACCACCGGCCGTGGAACCTGCCGATGGTGGTGGCCGGCGGCGGCGCGGGACGGCTCGGGGGCGGCCGGCACCTCCGCTACGTCGGCGCGGCCGGCGGCGGCCGGTCGGTCGACGGCGGCACCCCCCTCGCCAACCTGCACGCGACGGTGCTCGAGAAGCTGGGGATGCGCATCGGCCGCATCCACGACAGCACCGGGCGGCTGGATCTGTAGCAGTGTTCCACAAGCGAGGTTTCACGGTTCTTCTGGCGGCGGCGCTCTGCGCCGGGTCCGGCGCCGCGCGTGCCCAGACGACCGCGGCGTTCGGGGCGCTTCCATTGATCGCGACCGTGCGCACCGGCGACGAGGCGGCGGTGCGTGCCTGGCTGGGCGGGCCGAACGACGTGAATGCGCGGCAGCCGGACGGCGCGACGGCCCTCCATTGGGCCGTGCACCACGAGGACGCGGCCATCGCGGATCTGCTGATTCGCGCCGGCGCCGACGTGAGCGCGGCCAACGACCTCGGGGTCACCCCGCTGCTCCTGGCCTGCCGCCGCGGGCACGGCGCTCTCGCCGAGCGGCTGCTCGAGGCCGGCGCCGATCCGAACGCGGCCCTTCCGAGCGGCGAGACCGCGCTGATGGCGGCGGCCCGCGCCGGCAGCCTCGACGGGGTGCACGCCCTGCTGGCGCGCGGCGCGCGGGTCGACGCGGCCGAGGCTGCCCGCGGCCAGACCGCCCTCATGTGGGCGGTCGCGAACCGGCGTCCGGCGGTCACGCGGGCGCTCCTCGACCGCGGCGCGGACGTCGGGGCGCGGACCGCGATCCGCCGCCGGGTCTACAACATGGGGGGCAGCCGGTCGGCCGGATCGGCGTCGGGGGGCATCGCCCTCGAGGAGGTGCTGGAGGGCGGCAGCACCGCACTGCTGTTCGCCGCCCGGTCGGGCGACGTCGAGTCGGCCCGCCTGCTGATTGCGGCCGGCGCCGACGTGCACGACACCGCCGCCGACGGCAACACCGCGCTGGTGATGGCCGCCCACGGCGGCCACGGCTCGCTGGCCGCGCTGCTGCTCCGCGCCGGGGCGGACCCGAACGCCGCCCCCCTCGGCCACACGGCGCTGCACGCGGCGGTCCTCCGGGGCACGCTCCGCGACCGCGGCGTCCGCAACCGCGACCCGGGGGCCGGCGCGCCTCTCGTGCGCGCGCTCCTGGCCCACGGCGCGAATCCGGACGCGCGCCTCGCCAAGGGCTCGCCGGTCCGGCGCTGGAGCCACGACTTCGCGTTCATGGACCGTTGGGTCGGCGCGACCCCCTTCTGGCTGGCGGCGCACTTTCTCGAGACGGAGATGATGCAGATCCTCGCTGCCGCCGGCGCGGATCCGCGGGCGCCGAGCCGCGACGGCACGACGCCGCTGATGGCCGCGGCCGGGCTCGGCTACAACCGCGGCGGCGGCAGCGCATTCGTCCGGGACCGCCGCGATTTCTCGTCCTACAACCCGGTGGAGTCGGCCGCTCTCGGGTCGACCATCCCCGCCGCCGAAGAACGACGGACCCTCGAAGCGGTCGCGGTGGCCCTCGACCTGGGCGCCCGCGTCACCGCCGCCAACGACGCCGGCGACACCGCCCTCCACGCGGCCGCTTCCCACGGCATGAACCGCGTCATCGAGCGGCTGACGGACCACGGCGCCGACCTCCAGGCCGAGAACCGGCGCGGCCAGGCGCCGGCCGACCTCGCGGTCTACGCCGACGGCATCGCCGGCGATCGCTACGTCCGCGAAGCCACGGTGGAGCTGCTGCGCACCCTGGAGGACGCGGCGCCCGGCCATCCCGCGGCTCCGCACGGCCATCCGGAGGCGCGGGAGCTGACCAACCCCGTGACGGGCACGCCGGAGTCGGTGGCGTCGGGCGCCGCCGCCTACGCGACCCACTGCGCCGCCTGTCACGGCGCCACCGGCCGGGGCGACGGCGCGCTGGCCGCGGCCTCGGCCGCCTACGGCCCGCGTCCCTCGAACCTCGCCGACCGGACGTGGCAGCACGGCGGCAGCGACGGCGAGGTCTTCGTCGCCATCCGCGACGGCATCGGCCCCGATTTCGCCATGGACGCCTTCCGCGACCGGCTCGCCGAGACGGAAATCTGGAACGTGGTGAACTTCCTCCGGGACCTGCGGTAGCGAGGAGCCTGCGCCGCAGAACGGACCAGACCCCCGTCCCGGTTGGCTTCCGGCGTGTCGAGCAGAGCCACGGGCGCTCCTTTATCGCCCGCGCTGCCGCTACATGGCGCCCGTCCCTCGGTCTCTGCGGGTTCCCGATCGACAGCGTCGCGCGCCGCGCACCTCGATGGGCATGGCCGCCCCGAGACGGGAACGGGTCCAAGGGACCTTCTTCATTGACCCACGCCTCGGCTTCCAGTACCTTACGTTCACGTAAGGATTCAAGGAAAAGGTAATGCAGGCCACGATTACCAGCAAGGGGCAGGTGACGCTGCCCAAGCCGATTCGGGACAAGCTCCACCTCCAACCGGGCGACAAGATCGACTTCACGCTGGAAGGCGACGGACTGCGGGTCACGCCCGTTACCGCGTCGGTGACGCAGCTGAAGGGCATGGTGCCGAAGCCGGCGGTCCCGGTCAGCCTCCAGGAGATGGACGCAGCCATCGCGAGGGCGGCGGCCCGCCGCTCGTCGATCCGATGATCGGTCTCGATACCAACGTCCTGGTGCGCTACATCGTGCAGGACGATCCCGAACAGGCGGCCGCGGTGGTGCGCCTCATCGAAGGGCGCTGCACCGCGCAGTCGCCCGGCTTCGTCAGCGTTCCCGTGCTGGTGGAGTTGGTGTGGGTCCTGACGACGGCCTACCGCCATGGAAAGGACGTCGTCATCCCGGTGATGCGGCAAATCCTGCGAACGGCCGAGTTCACCGTCGAGGATCGAGACACCGTTCTGGCTGCACTGCGCGAGTTCGAATCCGGCGCCGCCGACTTCGCGGACTGCCTGATCGCCCATCGCAACCACGCACGCGGGTGTACTCGCACCTATACGTTCGATCGGCGAGCGGCCCGGGGCAATCACTTCGCTCTGGTGACATGAGGCCGAACGGCGGCGTTATACAATGCCGCTTCGATTTCTTTCCCGAAGGACCGGTGATGCGGAGCAGAACCTGGGTCGGTGCGGTCGTCGTCGTCACGCTCCTGACCCTCGGCTGGCTGGCGCCGGCGGGGGCCGCGGCCCAGGACGTGGGGCCGGCGCGGGGGGCGCTGGTGCTCGTCGGGGGGGCGATGCAGGACCCCGCGATCGTCGAGCGGTTCGTCCAACTGGCGGGCGGGCCCGAGGCTCCGATCGTGGTCATCCCGACCGCCGGCGGCGGCGATGCCTACGATCAGCACTATCCGGGTCTTCGCGCGTTCAGGGAGGCCGGGGCCGCCGACCTGACGGTGCTGCACACCACGGATCGCGCGGTCGCCGACGACCCGGCGTTCAGCGCGCCCCTGCGACGGGCCCGCGGGGTGTGGTTTCCGGGCGGACGGCAGTGGCGTCTGGCCGATGCCTACCTCGACACCCGCGTGCAGGAAGAGATCGCCGGGGTGCTCCGGCGCGGCGGGGTGGTCGGAGGCTCGTCGGCCGGCGCGACGATCCTGGGCTCGTATCTCGCCCGCGGCGACACCGCGACCAACACCATCATGATGGGCGACCACGAGGTCGGTTTCGGCTTCCTGCGCGACACCGCGATCGACCAGCACCTGCTGCGGCGCAATCGTCAGTTCGACCTCATCGAGGTGATCGAGGCCCACCCCCACCTGCTGGGCATCGGACTCGACGAGGACACCGCGATCGTCGTCCAGGGCGATCAGTTCGAGGTGATGGGACGCAGCTACGTCGTCATCTACGACCATCAGCGGCTGCTGGATTCGGGAGGGCGGTTCTACTTCCTGGGGGCCGGGGATCGATACGACCTGAAACGACGGCAGGCCTACCGGATGCAGCGGGTGGCGCGCCCGTTCGATCGGGTGGTCGAGCGGGCCTGGCCGGCCCGGTGAGGGTGCGGTGACCGCCCTCCGGGCCGCACGCGGCCGCGCCGGCTTCCACCGCCGGCGTCCGGATAGTGCCGCGCCGGGGGCGGACATGGGGTATATATATACCGTCCTGCTGTTCGTATCGCGGGTCACGAGCCCGGTCCTCGCGTGGCGAACGTCCGCCGTGGCGCCGGCCTGCCGGTGCGGCCGTTGATAGTGCGCCCCGGGCGGGTCGTCTTCCCGCGTTGTCCTGGAGGTGAGAGATGGATTGCCGGTTGATCGCATGTTCGCTGACGGCAGTGGCGCTCGGGACGTTGGCGCCGGCCGGAGCCGGCGCCCAGACCGAGGCGTCGGCGCCCGCACCCCGGACCGCCTGGGGGGCTCCGGATCTGCAGGGCGTCTGGGATTTCCGCAGCCTGACCCCGATGGAGCGTCCGGAAGAGCTGGCGGGGGAAGAGCGCTTCTCGGCCGAGCTGGCGGCGGAGTTCGCGGCGGAGACCATCCGGGAGAGGAGCCGCGACAACGACACCTCGGACCGCGTGGTGCCCTACAACGACTTCTGGTTCGACGAGGGGACCGCGGTGACGACCGAGCGCACGTCGCTGATCGTCGATCCGCCCGACGGCCGCATCCCGCCCCTGACCGAGGAGGCCCGACGGCGTCAGGAAGCGGCGGCGGAGGCGCGCAGCGGCGTATCCAGCCACGAGCCGACGCCCGGGGGCTTCGTCGAGGATCTGGGTCCCGGCGGGCTGCAGGTGCGCTGCATCCTGGGCTTCAACTCCGGCCCGCCGATGGCCCCGAGCGCCTACAACAACAACGTGCAGGTGTTCCAGACCGAGGACACCGTCGTCCTCTTCGCGGAGATGAACCACAACGCCCGCATCGTGCCGCTGGACGGCCGCGACCGTCTCGAAGATGCCGTCCGGCTGTGGACCGGTGATTCGCGCGGCCGCTGGGACGGCGATACGCTGGTCGTCGAGACCACCAATTTTCTCCGCGAAACCAACTTCCAGCGCGGCGCGACCACCCCGGGCCTGACGCTGATCGAGCGGTTCACCCGCGTGGATGCCGGTACGTTGCAGTACGACGTGACGGTCGACGATCCGGCGGTGTGGACCCGTCCGTGGACCTATTCGGTGCCGATGCAGCGGAATTCGCAGCCGCTGTACGAGTACGCGTGCCACGAAGGCAACTACGGTCTCTACAACATCCTGGCCGGCGCCGCGGTAGCGGCGGAGGACGGATCCCAATAGAAGAACCCCAACCGGAGAACGGATCCCGGCAGGTGCCGGCGGGGAACGCCGGCCCGCGGGGCGGCCGGACCCGCCGGTCGGCGATGCCGGCAAGGAGCGCGCGATGAACAGTGGAACGACCCGCCGGGAAATGATGAAGCAGAGTCTGGCGTTGGCCGGGGTGATGGGCGTGCCCGGGTGGGCGCTGCCGGCCCTGGCCCAGGGCGAGGCGCCGGTGCCGTTCACCGATGTGCCGGAGAACTTCGGGCAGCCGAATCCCGCCGCCGCCATCCGGATCTACGACGTCCGGAACATCGACGGCCCCTACACCCCGGCCGACGCGTTCTACACGATTCAGCACTTCGACAAGCCGGTCATCGATGCGGATGGGTTCAGCCTGGGGGTGTCCGGTCTCGTCGACCGGCCCGCGCAGTTGAGCCTCGCGGATCTGCGGGGTATGGACAGCATCGAGATCGACGCCGGCTACGAGTGCTCGGGCAACTCCCGCCGGCTCATCCAGGGGCTGGCGAGCAACGGCCGGTGGACGGGGGTGCCGTTGCGGGCGGTGCTCGACCTCGTCGGCGTGAAGCCGGCGGCCCGCGAGGCCGTCTTCTTCGGGGCCGACAAGGGACCCGAGCGGGTCGACTTCCGGGGGACACCGCACGAGGTCGACCAGCCGTTCGCCCGCAGCCTGTCGCTCGCCGATGGCATGACCACGGGGCCGTTGCTGGCTTACGCGCTGAACGGGGAGCCCCTGACGCTGGAGCAGGGTTCGCCGTTGCGGCTGCTCGTGCCCGGGTGGTACGGCGTGAGCAACGTGAAGTGGCTCTCCCACATCCGCCTGCAGTCCGAGCGGTTCCTCGGCAAGTGGCAGGCGCGGTGGTACCGCACCCTGTGGTCCGAGGAAATCGGGGGCGAGACGGTGTGGCACGAGACCGAGGTGTCGCGTCTGCGGGTCAAGTCGGCGATCGCGCGGGTGACCCGGGTCGGCGACCACCACGAGGTGCTCGGCTTCGTCCTCCACGACGGCACGCCGTTGCGCGGGGTGCAGGTGAAGGTGGACGACGGAGCCTGGCAGGCGGCGACGCTGGACCCGTCGACCAGCGGCCAGTACTCGTGGAAGCTGTTCCGGTTCACGTGGACCGGCGCCGCCCCGGGCGAGCACACCCTGGTGTCCCGCGTCACGGACGTGAACGGCAACGTGCAGCCGACGAGCGACGAGCTGTCGGCCATCAAGCAGACCGGTCTCGAGGACAACTCGCAGTTCCCGAGAACCGTGATGATCGCCTGACGCTGCTGCGACCGGGCGACCTGCGGTCGCGTTGGAGTTTCGCTGACGCGAAACTCCTGCGCTCGGTTCGGTCGCGTTGGAAGTTCGCTGACGCGAAACTTCTGGCGCTCCTGGCGACCTTGCGGTCGCCTTGGGAGTTTCGCTGACGCGAGACTTCTGCGGCTCCTGGGGCAGGGGCGGTTTCGCCGCGGGCTTCCGTTGCGGTGATTCGGGGACCCCGCGGCGCTATACTGGGGACCCGGAGTCGAAGAGAGAGAGGGTGGTGGCCATGTTCGCGCGAAGCATCGGTGCAACGCTGGTGGCGGGAGCGGCGCTCGCGGCATGGCCGGCGACCGCCGTGGGCGGCCAGGGCGAGGCCGACCCACCGTCTCGGGAGCTGTTCGACCGCTACTGCGTCACCTGCCACAACCAGCGGCTGCTGACCGGCGGGCTCGCCCTCGACCAGGTGGACCCGACCCGGGTCGCGGCCCATGCCCCGGTCCTCGAGAAGGTCGTCCACAAGCTCCGTAGCGGGCAGATGCCGCCGGAGGGGCGGCCGCGCCCGGACCGCGCGGAGATCGACACGTTCGTGACCCGCCTCGAGCACGCGCTCGATCGGGTGGCGGCGGCCGATCCCAACCCGGGCCGGGTGGCGTCGCGGCGGCTGAACCGCATCGAGTACGTCAACGTCATCGAGGATCTGCTGGGTCTGGAGGTCAACGGCGAGGAGCTGCTGCCGTCGGACATGGCGGGCTTCGGCTTCGACAACAACGCCGACGTGCTCTCGATCACGCCGGGGCTGATGGCCCGCTACATCGCCGCCGCGACGAAGATCAGCCGGGCCGCGGTGGGCAGCCCGGACATTCGCCCGGTCATGCAGCTCTACCAGGTGGGTTACGACCAGCGTGACGTGCGGGCGGGCGAGGACCTGCCGTTCGCGACGCACGGCGGGCTCGCCGTGCGCCACCACTTCCCCCTGGACGGCGAGTACGTCTTCGCCATGCGGCTGAAGCGCAACGAGACCATCGAGACGATCGACGGCATTGCCGAGAACGAGCATCGGATCGAGATACGCATCGACCACGCCCTCGTCGAGCAGTTCACCATCGGGGGCAGGTACCCCGGCCCCGACCCCGGCTCGCTGATCGCGGTCCCGGAGGACGACGTCGAGGGACAGCGCCTGCACGAGTACCGGATGACCGCGGACCGCGCCTTGGAGGTCCGCGTGCCGGTCGAGGCGGGGACCCGGCTGCTGTCGGTCGCGTTCACCGACTCGGCGCCCTCTCCCCATCCCCCGGGGCTGTTGCCGGGCATTCACCAGGTCTTCGTCTCCGGTCCGTTCGACGGCGCGGTGCCGGACGATACGGCCAGCCGCCGGCGCATCTTCACGTGCCGGCCGGAGCGGGCGGAGGACGAAGAGCCCTGTGCGCGCGCGATCATCGCCCAGCTGGCGCGCCGGGCCTACCGCCGCCCGGTGGGGCCCGACGACGTCGAGCCGCTCATGGGCATCTACCGCGAAGGACGGCGGGAGCGCGACTTCGAGGCGGGGATGGAGCGGGCGCTCGAGGCCCTGCTCGCGATGCCGCAGTTCCTGATGCGGGTCGAGCGGGAGCCCGTGGACACCCCGGCGGGCGCCGTGTATCGGCTGAGCGACCTCGAGCTGGCGACCCGGCTGTCGTTCTTCCTGTGGAAGAGCATCCCCGACGACGAGCTCCTCGATCTGGCCGAGCGCAACGTCCTCAGCGAGCCCGACACGCTGGCCCGGCAGGTGCAGCGGATGCTCGTCGACGATCGGTCCACCCGGTTCATGGACGATTTCGCGGGCCAGTGGCTGCAGATGCGGAACATCTTCTCGCAGGACCCCGACGGCGCGCTCTTCGCGGGGTTCAACGACTCGTTGCGCAAGGCGATGGTCCGCGAGACGCAGCTGTTCTTCCAGAGCCAGGTCCGGGAGGACCGCCCGCTGCAGGACCTCCTGCGGGCCGACTACACGTTCCTCAACGAGCAGCTCGCGCGTCACTACGGCGTCGGCGATCTCTACGGCAGCCACTTCCGGCGCCATGTCTGGGACGACGACCGCCGGCACGGGCTGCTGGGGCAGGCGAGCCTGCTGACCGTTACCTCGTACGCGAACCGGACGTCGGTGGTGTTGCGCGGCCTGTGGGTGCTCGAGACGCTGCTCGGGGCGCCCCCGCCGCCCCCGCCGGCCAACGTGCCGCCGCTGCCCGAGAGCGACCGCGCCCGTCCGACGTCGTTGCGCGAGCGGATGGAGCAGCACCGCAGCAGCCCGGTGTGCGCGAGCTGTCACACCCGGATGGACCCGCTGGGCTTCGCGATGGAGCATTTCGACGCCATCGGACGCTGGCGCGAGCGCGACGGCGGAGCCGAGATCAATGCCACCATCGAATGGAACGGCGCCACCATCGACAGCCCCCGCGCGTTCCGCGAGGGATTGCTCGCGTCGGGGCACGAGTTCGTGCACACCGTCGCGGAGAAGCTGCTGATCTATGCGCTGGGCCGCGGCGTCGACTACTACGACGCGCCGACCCTGCGGCGGATCGTGCGGGATCTGGAGCACGACGACTACCGCTGGTCGTCGCTGGTCCTCGGCGTCGTCACGAGCGAGCCGTTTCTGATGCGGCGCGCCCCCGGGGCGGAGACCTTGGCGGACGCGCAGTAGGAGTCTGGAGAGTCGCCATGTTCATCACCCGGATGCATCTGCCTCGTCGCACCGTGCTGCGCGGTCTCGGCGCCACCGTGGCGCTGCCGCTGCTCGACGGCATGGTTCCGGCTCTGACCGCGCAGAGCCGCACCGCCGCCGCGCCGATCAAGCGGTTCGGCGTGTTCTACGTGCCCAACGGGATGTCGATGCCCTACTGGTACCCGCGGCACGAGGAGGGGAAGCTGGAGAGCCTGCCGCCGACCCTGCGCTCGCTCGAGCCGTTCCGGGACAAGGTGGTGATCTGCGGCGGCCTCGACGACGAGTCGGCCAACCTCGTCAAGGGCGGCGGCGACCACGCCCGGTCCGCCGGCACCTTCCTGACCTGCGTGCCCTACAAGATGACCAATGGGGCCGACGTCAACAACGCGGTCTCGGTGGACCAGATCGCGGCCCGCGAGCTGCAGAACGAGACCCAGATCGCGTCGCTCGAGCTCGGCATCGAGTCGAACGCGATGGTCGGGAACTGCGACGGCGGCGCGAGTTGCGCCTACACCAACACCATCGCGTGGCGGACCCCGACCACCCCGCTGCCCATCGAGAACGACCCGCGGGCGGTGTTCGAGCGGCTGTTCGGCACCAGCGGCAGCACCGACCCGGCGGCGCGGCTGGCCCGGATGCGGCGCGACCGGAGCATCCTCGACCTCGTGAACGAAGAGCTGCGCGGGCTCGGACAGATCGTGGGGCCGGGAGACCGGGCCAAGCTGGACGAGTACGCCGAGGCGGTCCGGGACATCGAGCGGCGGATCGCGATGGCCGAGGAGCAGAACACCCGCGAGCTGCCGGTGGTCGACCAGCCCATCGGCGTGCCGAGCGACTACGCGGAGCACGCCAAGCTGATGATGGACCTGCTGGCCCTCGCCTACCAGACGGACCTGACCCGCATCAGCACGTTCATGCTGGCGCGGGAGGTGAGCGGCAACGCCTATCCGGAGATCGGCGTGCCCGACTCGCACCATCCGTTGTCGCACCACCAGGACGAGCCGGCGAAGCTCCGCCGCCTGCATCTCATCAACGAGTATCACTTCCAGCAGTTCGCCTATCTCGTGGCGAAGCTCGACGGCATCCCCGAGGGCGACGGGTCGATGCTCGACTCGACGCTGTTCCTCTATGGCACCGGCATCAGCGACAGCAACACGCACTTCCACGACGATCTGCCGATCGCCCTCGTCGGGGGGAAGAGCGCCGGCATCAACGGCGGCCGCTACGTCCGCTATCCCCAGGACACGCCGCTCGCCAATCTGCACGTCACGATTCTCGAGAAGCTGGGGACGCCGGTGGAAGCGTTCGGCGACAGCACCGGCCGGCTCGGCCGGTTGACCGGAGTGTAGGCGCCGGCCGGCTGGAATCGCGACATGCCGTGGCCACTATCGCCGGGAGCCCGTGGTGAGGCCCCGCGCCGCACCGAACGCCGAATGCGGCGGAGTGCCTGCTACCGGCTCCTGGGACCAGCCCTGATGGCCGCGGTCCTGATGCTGCCGGCGGTGGCGGCCGGGCAGCAGGGGCCCTATCCGATCTTCACCGATGCCCATCTCGACGCCATCATGACGACCCTCGGCCCCAACGTGGCCGGCGTGCGGGCCGCGTTGTCGGCCGGCGACTACGCCACCGCCAAGGAGCGGGCCATCCGGTCGCGCGAGCAGCTCGCCACCACCATTACGTTCTGGCGTGACCGCGATCGGGAGGACGCGGTGGGCTGGCTGCGGGCCGCGCTGCACCACCTGGACGCCCTCGACAACGCGCTCTCGGTCGAGCCGGTGGACGCCGTCGCGGCGACAGCGACCGCGGGCGAGATCACCGAGGCCTGCACCTCGTGTCATGCGGTGTACCGCGAGCCGGACGGAGACGGCGGCTACCGGTTGAAGGCGAGCGCCTTCCCGTGAGGAGCGGGTCCGCCGCCATACGGACACCGCGTTGCGGCGGTCGTCGAACGGCGACCGGCCGTGGGAACGTGGGCGAGCGCTCATCCGCGATCACCGGACGGCGCGCGGTGCGTCGGCCTTCGTGCACCTCGACCTGCTCGGTTCCCTAAGAGCGCCGGCGCATGCGGCGATGCTGGTCGCTCGAGCCGCCCGAGAATCCGAACTGGTCCCGCGACGTCGAAACGCGACAGCACGGTCGATGAGCGGGCTCGATGGTGTGGGCGGTGGGTGCCTTGCGATTCAGCGGCGCTTGCGTTCGGCTGGTGGCCGGCGGCAATGTTCGGATGCTGAACCGCCGGGCTCGGACCCTCGCGGCGGTCCCAGCTCGTGGGTCTGCGCCGGCAGGGAGCCTTGGGGGAGGAGATCCCCGGACCGTTCAGGACGAGTCAGGAGGAGTCGATGCCCGTGTGGAAGCGCGCGCTGGTGGTCGCGGCGGGGTTGGCCGGCTCGCTGGCGTGGGTCGCCGCGCAGACCGAGGTTCCCCTCGACGCGGACGACATCGGCGGGGTCGTGACGAGCGCCGACGGTCCGGAGGCGGGGGTGTGGGTGATCGCAGAGACCACGGACCTGCCCACGAAGCTCGCCCGCATCGTCGTCACCGACGACGAGGGCCGGTACGTCGTCCCGGATCTGCCCGAGGCGCGCTACGAGCTGTTCGTGCGGGGCTACGGCCTCCTCGACTCCGCGCGGGTGCGGGCCGCCCCCGGCGACCAGGTCGACCTCGAGGCGACCGTCGCCCCGGATGCCCGTTCGGCCGCCCAGGCGTACCCGGCCGGGTGGTGGCTGACGATGGTCGAGCCCCCCGCCGACCCCGCCGCGCAGCTCGACTTCGCCCTCACCATGAAGCAGTGCTACGACTGCCACCAGGTCGGCAACCGGGCGACCCGCGAGCTGCTGCCGGCCATGCGGGGCGCCGGCTCGTGGCTCGACGCCTGGACCCGCCGCACCGGGGTGGGGCCGTCGGGGCCGGGCATGGCCCAGCAGTTCCGGGCCCTCGGCGACATGCGGCAGGCCCTCGCCGACTGGACGGAGCGCGTGGCCGCGGGCGAGGCGCCGGCCGAGCCCCCGCCCCGTCCGTCGGGACCGGAGCGGAACCTGGTGATCACGCTGTGGGACTGGGGCTCGGAGATCGACGGGCGCACCGACATGGCGGCGGCCGACATCCGCGACGGGACGGTGAACGCAAACGGCCCCGTCTACGGCGTGGCCGAGATGACCGACTCGCTGACGGTGCTCGACCCCGCGACCCACACCGCGTCGGTGGTGACGGTGCCGTCCGCGGCGCCGCCCCTCGTCGGGGGGTTCAACGCGTCGCCGACCCGATCGCCCCACTACGGCGACGACGTCTGGGCGCGCCGGGCCGACGTGCGCAGCTCGGCCGTCGACGGCCGGGGGCGTGCGTGGATGGCGTCGCGGGTGCGCGACCCCGAGGACCAGCCGGCGTTCTGCACCTCGGACGAGAACCCGTTCGCGGCCAACTATCCCCTGTCGCGGGCGAGCCGCCAGGTCTCGGTGTACGACCCCGCGACCGGCGAGTTCGAGCACATCGACACCTGCTTCAGCAGCGATCACAACCAGATGAGCGACGACAACTTCCTGTACTTCGGGCAGAGCGGCGCCGTCGGGTGGATCGACATGGACATGTGGGACGAGACCCACGACGCCGAGGCGTCCCAGGGCTGGTGCCCGGCCGTCGTCGACACCACCGGCGACGGGGTCGTCACCGAGTGGACCGAGCCCGACGAGCCGGTGTCGCCGGGGATGGACCACCGCATCGGCTTCGGCTGCTACTCGGTCGCGGTGAGTCATGCCGACGGCAGCCTGTGGTGCTCGGGCATCGGCCGCGGCGACCGGCGGCTCGTCCGGCTCGAGAAGGGCGACAACCCTCCGGAGACCTGCGTGGCCGAGTACTACGAGCCCCCGCCCGGCCTGGACCCCGACGTCATCGGGTCCGGGGGCGTCGAGGTCGACGGCGACGGGGTGGCGTGGCAGAACTGGCGGGTCAGCGGCCACTTCTCGGCGTTCAACCGTACGTTGTGCGACACGACGAGCGATCCTCAGGCGACGGGGCAGAGCTGTCCCGAGGGGTGGTCGTTCCGGCGGAAGGACGATCCGACCTACGGCGACAGCTTCTTCCATGCCAACGAGAGCTATCTCGCCCACATGGACTTCCACGACACGCTGGGGCTCGGGGCCGACGCGCCGATCTACGGGTCGGTGAACACCGACGCCATGGAGGTGTTCTCGCCGAACCTCGGGCGCTACGTCACGCTGCGCGTGCCGTATCCGCTGGGGTTCTTCCCCCGCTCCGGGAACGGCCGCATCGACGACCCCGACGCCGGCTGGAAGGGGCGGGGCTATTGGGCCAGCTTCTCCACCTATGCGACCTGGCACATCGAGGGCGGCCGCGGCGAGGGCGGCGACGGCGTGCTGGGCAAGGCGGTCAAGTTCCAGATGCGGCCGGACCCGTTGGCCCGGTAGGAGCCGTGGTCTGCGCCCCGGGGGGGGGGCGCCGGCGCCGTCACGTGGCGACTCCCGCGCCTGTACCCTGCAATAGGTAGGGCGCAGGCTGCCGGCGGGGCGGTTGGGCGGCAATCGGCGCTCTCAAGCGAGGGTTGCGGGGCAGTCGCGGGACCGGGAAGAGGGATGGCGCGGAATGCGGAGCCTGTTGATCGCAGTGGCCGTGGTCCTGGCCGTCCTGACGGTGACGGCACTGTTGATCGCGCTGGCGGCGGCGAGGGCGGCCCCACTGGTGGAGAGGTTGCACGCCAGGTGGATACGCCGAGACGAGGCGGACGTGACCGCGGGTCGGCCGGCCGGGAAGGCCGGCGACAGGGTCGGCCGAGACGAGGCGGTTGTCGGGCTGGCGGCGGCGCAGGGGGACGACTATCGGGCGGCCGACGGTGGTGACGGCTTCGGTGACGGCGGCGCCGGCGCCGTGGATGGCTAGAGGCCGCCCACCCATTCCCGCAGCTACCGCGCCCCGGACGCCCCCGCGCGGCCTCCTGGATGGCCGGGCCGCCCCCTTTCGCCGGGTCGCTCCCGTCCGGGTCGAAGCCGCAGACATCCGGCTGGAACGCGCTTTGCTTGGGCAGCGTGGTGTTACGATGGCGTCCATGGAGGGGTTCTGGCGGCGCCTTGGTATGATACGAGTCTTGGGCGGCGCAGATTTCCTGAAGAGACCATCCCGAGGAATGCCCGTGGCACTGTCGATCGCGGCGCCCTGCGGCGCATTCGACGAGAGGAACGTGACGATGCTGATTCGGATTACGGGGCTCGCGGCCATCGTGGCGCTCACCCCCCTCGCGGTGATGGCGCAGGCGGGCGGGGCGGAAGGCGAGGCCGAGATAAGGCCGTTCGAGATCGCCGTGCCCGACGAGGTGCTCGACGACCTGCGCCGGCGGCTCGAGATGACCCGCCTGCCCGATCAGCTCGACGGCGCCGGCTGGGACTACGGGGCCGAGCTCGACTACGTGACCGAGCTCATCACCTACTGGCGCGACGAGTTCGACTGGCGCGAGCAGGAGCGGCAGCTCAACACGTTCGACCAGTTCAAGACCGTCATCGGCGGTCTCGACATCCACTTCATTCACCAGCGGTCGCCCGAGCCGGACGCGCTGCCGCTGATCATCACCCACGGCTGGCCCGGCTCCATCGCCGAGTTCACGAAGATCATCGGTCCGCTGACCGATCCCGTCGCCCACGGGGGGCGGGCCGAGGACGCGTTCCACGTGGTCGCGCCGTCCATGCCCGGCTACGGCTTTTCGGACAAGCCGCGCGCGCCTGGTTTCGGCCCCGAGCAGATCGCCGAGGTGGGGGCCGAGCTCATGGCGCGGCTCGGCTACGAGCGCTACGGCATCCAGGGCGGCGACTGGGGCTCGATCGTCAGCCGCTGGCACGCGTTCAATCATCCCGATCGGACGGTCGGCGTGCACCTCAACATGCTGGTCGGGGGGCCGCCGCCGGGCGCGGATCCGACCGACGGCGTATCGCCCGAAGAGCTCCAGCGGTCGCAGGCGCGGCAGTCGTTCTACAACACCGCGGAGAACGGCTACGCCCAGATTCAGGGCACCAGGCCGCAGACCCTCGGCTACGCGCTGAACGACTCGCCGGCCGGGCAGGCGGCCTGGATCGTCGAGAAGTTCCGCGCGTGGTGCGACTGCAACGGCGACCCCGAGTCGGTCTTCACGCGGGACGCGCTGCTCACCAACATCACCATCTACTGGGTGACCGGCACCGCGACCTCCTCGGCCCGGCTCTACTACGAGAGCCGCCACGCCCCGACCTCGCGGCCGATGGGACGGATCGAGGTCCCGACCGGCGCCATCATCTTTCCCTACGAGCTGTTCATCACCCCGCGCCGCTGGGCCGAGGCCTCGTACAACATCACCCACTGGACCGAGGTCGAGCGGGGCGGCCACTTCGCGGCGATGGAGCAGCCCGAGGTCCTCGTGAACGACCTGCGCGCGTTCTTCCGGCCGTTGCGGCAGGAGTCGGCGCCATAGAACGGTGCGAACCTTGAGGGAATCGAGGAGTTCACCATGCAGAATGATGTCGACCGGCTGCTGACCGCGTACGAGCAGGGCCGCGTGTCCAGGCGCGCGTTTCTCGGGGCGCTCGCGGCGGCGGCGCTGGCCCCGCGAGCGCTCGCGCAGGGCACGCCGCCGATTCCCGTCACCGCCCTCAACCACATGACCATCGGCGTGTCCGACCCGGCGCGGTCGCTCGCCTGGTACCAGGGGCTGTTCGGCCTGCCGATCGCCGCCCGGCAGGCCAACACCGTGATCCTGCGCGTGGGCGACGGGCCGCAGTTCCTGGCGATCGGCGGCGGCTCGAGCGCCAACCCCGGCATCGGTCATTTCTGTCTCTCCGTCGACGGCTTCGACGCCGACCGCCTCGTGGGCATCCTGGGCGAGCACGGCGTGGCGTCGTCGCAGACGTCGGGTCCGATGGAGGTGCGCATCCGGATGCGCGGCGCGGAGTTCGGCGGCGCCCCCGAGGGGACCCCCGAGCTGTACTTCGGAGACCCCGACGGCGTCGTGGTGCAGCTTCAGGACAGTACGTACTGCGGCGGCGAGGGAGTGCTGGGCGACGTCTGCCTCGAGACCCCGGAACCGGCGCCGACCGAGGGTCTGCTGCACCTGCGCGACTACAACCACTTCACGATCTTCGTGACCGATCAGCAGCGCTCGATGGCGCTCTATCAGCAGCTCTTCGGCCTGCCCGTCGACACCTATCAGGGGGCGCTGCCGGTGCTCCGGGTGGGTTCCGGCAACCAGTTCCTGGCCCTGGCCGGCGCCGGCGGCGGGCCGACCGGCTCGATCATCCACCACGCCTCTTTCGCCGTCGACGACTTCGACGTCGACCGCATCCTCGGTGTGCTCGAAGGCTACGGGGTCACGCCCCGCGGCGAGGCGTCGGGTCCGACCGGTCCGTTGCAGTCGTACGTGACGATGCGCATGCCGGACCGCGGCGGCGCCCCCGGCGGCACCCCGGAGCTCTACTTCACCGATCCGGACGGCATCCTGCTCCAGCTTCAGGACGCGCGGTACTGCGGCGGCAACGGCTATCTCGGCGAAGAGTGCGGCACGCCGGAGAACCCCACCGGGCGCAATCCGTAGCCGGACGGCCGATTCCCCGAGGACGGCCGGGCGCGTGGCCGGAATATGGCCCGCGGAGGTAAAAGACATGTAATTTCTCCTTGCAACCGGCGGTCAAGTGATGGACAATCCGCCAGTGTAGATACATGCCGACGGCGGCATGTTGTCTTCAAGAGGTGGTATAGCGAGGCCGACTTCGGGTTGCGGCCTTCGAGGGCTTCGGTAGAACGAGGGAGGTGATCGTCCCATGAACCAGGAGATCATCGAGGTGACGGAGGAGACGACCCAGCAGGGTGTTTCCAGACGGAGTTTCATCAAGGGCGCCATCGCCGCGAGCGCGGCCGTGTCGTCGACCAACTATCTGTTCCGCGCCAACGGCGGAACGGTGCTGGCCCAGGCTGCGGCGGCGGGAGCCGTCGAGCGGCTCATCACCGTGACCGTCAACGGCCGGAGCCGGCGCATCGAAGTGCCTCCCATGGAGACGCTGGCCACGACGTTGCGCTACAAGCTGGGTCTGACCGGGACGAAGATCGGCTGTGACCGCGCCGAATGCGGCGCGTGCACGGTTCTCGTCGACGGGACTCCGCACTACGGCTGTTCTCTGCTCACCCATTCGGTGCGCGGCCGCGCGGTCACGACCATCGAGGGGCTCGAGGCCGAGGACGGCACGCTGCATCCGATGCAGCAGGCGGTCCTTCAGGAGCAGGGGTTCCAGTGCGCGTTCTGCATGTCCGGGTTCATCATGAACACCGTGGCGCTGCTGAACGAGAACCAGAATCCGAGCCGGAAGCAGGCGGCCGAGTGGCTCTCGGGGAACCTGTGTCGGTGCGCCGACTACGACAAGATCCTGACGTCCGTCATGCGGGCGGCGGAAATCACGCGGGGGGCCTGACGTGGCTGACTACAAACTGCTCGGAAAGAACTATCAGACGCCCGACCTCTACGCGAAGGTCACCGGGCGTTCCAAGTACGCCGAGGACCACCGCGCCGAGGGCATGGTCTTCGCGAAGCTGCTCGTCAGCCCCATGCCGCACGCCCGGGTGCGGTCGATCGACACCAGTGCGGCCGAGGCGCTTCCCGGCGTGGTCGGCATTCTGACGGCGGACGATCTGCCCGACGAGGTCGAAGCGCCGAACGAGTCCGCGCTCACCAACGAGCCGCGCTACGAGGGCGAGCCGATTCTCGCGGTGGCCGCGGTCACCGAGCAGATTGCGTCCGACGCCATCGAGCTGATCGACATCGACCTCGAGCCGCTTCCGTTCGCGCTCGACCCGCTCGACAGCCTCAAGCCGGACGGCCCGAACGCCCGCACCGACGGCAACACCACCATCGGCCGCGAGCTCGGCGAGATCAAGTGGAGCGCGAGCGATCTGGCCGGGCTGGCGCCGGGCGAGATTCCGATGGAGGCGGAGGCCGCCGCCGAGTGGTCGTTCGGCGACCTCGAGGCCGGGTTCGCCGAGGCGGACGTCATCGTCGAGGAGCACTCCTACAACCAGTCGACGTCGCACCAGCCGCTCGAGAGCCGGACGACGATGGCGTACTGGGACGGCGGCAAGCTCTACGTCTACCCGTCGGTGCAGAGCACCGCGCGCAGCGTGGGGCCGATGGCCCGCTGGGCGGGCATCGAGCCGTCCAACGTCGTGCTCATCAACGAGTTCACCGGCGGTGGGTTCGGCGGCAAGATCAGCGGCTATGTGCACGCGCAGATTCCGATCCTGCTGTCGAAGAAGATCGGCAAGCCGGTGATGATGCGCATCACCCGGCGCGAAGAGAACTTCATCGGCCGCGCCCGCCCGGGCGTGCAGGCCCGCATCCGCCTCGGGATGCGCGCCGACGGCCGCATCACTGCCCTCGACGTCCACGGTATCGGCGACCAGGGGCCGTACGGCCGGTCCGGCGATGCGATGAACGTGGCCGGCATCGGGTCGCTCTGCTATCAGCCGCTGGCATGCCGCATGCGCGGCACGAACGTCTACACCAACACCCCGCCGCGCGGACCGCAGCGGGCGCCGGGCGGCGTGCAGTCGATGACCATGCTCGAGCCGATCATCCAGAAGGCGGCGAAGCAGCTTGGGCTCGACCAGGTCGACGTGCACAAGATCAACGCGCCGGAGGGGCAGGCGAAGTTCGGCCCGCCGGGACGCGACGGCGAGCAGGGCAACGTGTCGAGCGCGTTCGCCAGAGAGGCGATCGATGTCGGTGCCGAGCTCTTCGACTGGACCGAGCGCAAGACGCGCAGCGGCCTGCGCAACGGCCCGAAGGTGACCGGCGTGGGCATGGCGTTGAGCGCCTACTCGGCCGGCGCCTCCGGTGTCGACGGGCTGTTCGTGCTCAGACCCGACGGCCGCCTCTACATTCAGTCCGGTGTCGGCAACCTCGGAACCGGATCGACGTTCGACACCATGCGGGCCGCGGCCGAGGGGCTGGACATGCCCTGGGAGAAGTGCGAAGTGGCCTGGGGCGACAGCAGCCGGCATCTGCCCTGGAGCGCTTCGCAGGGCGGCAGCTCGACGACCCACGCGCATACGCGGGCGAACTGGGCGGCGGTGCTGGATGCCAGGGAGAAGATTCGCGAAATTGCCGCGCAGGATCTCGGCGGCGTCCCCGAGGACTACGAGATCAGCGGCGAGCGGGTCTACCGTCAAGGCAACCGGTCGCAGGGTCTGAGCTTCGCCGGAGTGGCGCAGCGGGCCATCGACCTGGGCGGGAAGTACGACGGACACGAGCTGCCCGAGGACATCAATGGGATGACCACCGCGTCGGCGACCGCGCTGGCCGGCCAGGGGCTCATGGGTGTCGCCAAGGACAACTTCGAGGAAGGCGGGCGGCGCATGTCGTTCGTCGCCGGGTTCGCCGAGGTCGAGGTCGACATCGAGACGGGCGACATCAAGCTCATCGACTATGCGGCCGGGTCCGATGCCGGAACCATCCTGCATCCCAAGACCTACGAAGGGCAGATCTTCGGTGGTGCGATTCAGGGGTTCTCTGTCGCACTGAGTTCGAAGTGGGTCTACGACCGGCGTTGGGGTCTGATGGTGGCCAAGCGGTTCTACAGCAACCGGCCTCCCGTCATCCTCGACGTTCCGCACGAGCAGCCCATGAAATGGGGCAACGCCGACCTGCCCGATCCGTTCAACCCGCTGGGTGCGAAGGGTATCGGCGAGGCGGCGCAGGGCGCCGGTTCCGGTGCGGTCGTCAATGCCATCGCCGACGCTCTCGAGTCGTTGGGCGAGGGTCAGGGCGACTTCCACCGTTCACCGGTCACACGCGACATGATTCTGACGAAGCTCGAGCAGGCCCCGACGGGTCATGATCGGCTGACGGCTCACGTTTGAGGAAGGGGAGGCGAACACCATGAAGGGCCTTATTCGCGACGTAATACCTCAACTCGAGCTGTTCCAGCCGACCAGTGCGGACGATGCGCTGGCGTTGTTGGCGGAGCACGGGTCTGATGCCTGGGTGTATGCCGGCGGGCTCGATACGCTCGACTGGTTCAAGGATCGAGTGAAGCGGCCGCGCGTGGTCGTGGACATCGGCGCCGTCGAGTCGATGCGCGAGATTCGCACGACCGGCGACGGGATCGAGATCGGGGCGATGGCCCGGCTCATCGACGTCGTCAACCACCCCGAGATCCAGTCGCGGTTCCCGGCGCTGGCGTACTCGGCCAAGACGGCCGCGTCGCCGCAGATTCGGAACCAGGGCACCATCGGGGGCAACATCGGGCAGGATACCCGCTGCTGGTACTACCGGGACGGCTGGACCTGCTATCGGGCCGGCGGCAACATCTGCTACGCCAGCCCGCCGACCGCGATGAACCGGGAGCACTGCATTCTGGGTGCGAGCCGGTGCGTGGCGGTCAATCCCTCCGACACCGCGCCCGTGTTCGTGGCCCTCGACGCACAGATGGTCGTGCGGCGGGGCCGCTCGGAACGGGTGATTCCGGCCGAGGAGTTCTTCGTCGGTCCGGAGATCGATATCGAGCGGATGACGGCGCTGGAGCCGGGCGATCTGCTGATGTCGATTCGGGTGCCGTCGGCGTGGTCGGGATCGCGGGTCTACTTCGAGAAGGTCCGTGACCGCACCACGTGGGACTTCGCCCTCGTCAACGTGGCGACCGCCCTGCAAGAGAGCGGTGGCGTCATCCAGGACGCGCGTGTCGTCGTCAACGGCGTGGCGCCGACGCCGGTGCGTCTCACCGCGGTCGAGAACGCCATCCGGGGTCAGGCTCGCAACGAGCAGACCGCGACCCGCGCCGGCGACATCTCCATTCAGGGCGTGTCGCCGCTGACCCACAACGGGTTCAAGGTGAACCTGATGCGGAACCTCGTGAAGCGGTCCATCCGCGACGAGCCGATGAACGACGCGTAGCAGCACGCTTCGTTCGACCGGGAACCACACCGAAGGGCCGAGCCGCGATGGGCTCGGCCCTTCGCTTGTACGGCGGCCCTCACCGCGATACGGTACACTACGGCGCATCATCCGAAGGGAGGCGGGCCGATGGGGACCCAGGGCAGCGAAACGGTCAGGAAGCAGTCCCGGCGGCGGTTCATTCGCGGGGCGCTCGGTGGGGGGCTCGGGGCGTCGGTGGCCGGCTTGGCCGGCGGCGCGCGCCCGGCGGCCCAGGTCGGAGGCCCGATACGATCGTTCGACCACGTGGCGGTGCCGATGCGGAATACCGACGCCATGGTGCAGTTCTACCGCGCCCTCGGCTTCGGGGTGATGGAGGGCCCGCGGATCTGCTCGGTGCACTTCGGCGACAACAAGATCAACTTCCACCGGCCGGTGGCGTGGCAGGACGCAAGCTTCACGCTGCGCGCTCCGGCGGCGGTGCCGCCCTGCGGCGATTTCTGCTTCGTCTGGGACGGAACCGTGGCGGCCCTGCACGCTACTCTGGAGCGGGCGGGGGCGGTGGTGATCGAGGGGCCGGTGCCCCGCACGGGGGGCCGCGACGGCGGTACCGGCAACGGCACCAGCCACTACATCCGAGACCCGGACGACAACCTGCTGGAGTTCATCATCTATTGATGCAGGAGCGTTCGTCCCCATGTTCCTGGAAGCACTCGGCTTTCATTGGGAGCCCGTGGTGAAAGGGATGGCTCGCCTTCACGTCGATGAGATGTTCGCCTGAGTCGCTGAGAGGGTTGGGTGCCGCGGTGTTGGGCCTGACGACAGTCTGTCTGGCCTGCGGCGGAGGTCCGTCCGAGACTGCCACGCCCCGCGATCCGTTGTGGATCGCGGTCGTCCAGACCGACGGCGTCCTGATTCCCTTTGCCCGCCTGACCGGGGACGTGTGGGACCTTCCGTGGCCGGCGCCGTTCGACGCGGAAACCGCCGCTGTCGATACCACGGGAGAGGCGGCGCCCCCCCCTTGGTTGGGCCGGGAATCGTGGACCCTGCCGGTGCCGCCCATCGACGGGCAGGATCCCGGGGGAGGCAGAATCGCCGCGCCGATCGGGTGGAGCTTCTACTCGCAGACGGAACGGGGCACGGCGCTTACCGTGACGAGGCTGCTGCTCGTCGAAGCCCACTGCATGATGCGCTGGGCGTTGGGACTCGACGCGCGCGAGCTGTCCCGGGTGGAGGGGACCCCCACCCTGGCCGGGGTCGCGTTCAATCACCCCCTGGAGGTCGTTTCGGCCGAGGCCGAGATTCCCGGACTCGACCGGATACGGGTCGAGTTGGGGCTGATGGATTCGACCGACCTCGACGACCCCTCTCTGTCGAGACGGTTCGTCTGGCTGGGCTTCTACCGGCTTGACGACGGCGGCATCATCGGCGTGGTGAATGACCGCGCCTACGAGGGCGAAAGCTGGCTGGTGGTGCAAATGGACGGAGACCGGAGCCGGATCGCCCACCGCGTCCATGGCGGCGGCTGTTGAGCGCGGGTCTCCGGTTGGGAATCCCGGGTGGGGGGCGGTGCCATGTCCGGGGGCCGTATGCGGCCGTATAATGCGGCGTGCCCCTGCCGGAGGAGCTGACGCGGCGCCTGCAGGCGGTCGCCGAGCGCGACCCGGACGTGTCCGGCGGGCCGTATGCGGCGGGTATAATGCCGGCGTGCCCCTGCCGGAGGAGCTGACGCGGCGCCTGCAGGCGGTCGCCGAGCGCGACCCGGACGTCGTGCGCTCTATCCTGCATTATTCACGAAGGTCCAGATTCGACCGCCAAAGGGCGTGATCCGGCGCAGGAATGGGTCTCGGACATCGCCGCCTGCAAGCGGAGCCGGGGTTTGAGCAGCCGACCGGGGGGACATGACGGACGCGAGGGTTGGGCAGCGACAGCCCCGCCGGCGGAGCGGCCCATGCCGCCCAGGAAGCAGGTGGGCGCGGCGCAACGGGTGGGCTATCCGGCGCGCGCGCCCAGGGCGAGTGCGATGTGCCGCCACGCCTCGAGGTGCGGCGTCGAGCGCGGCAGATGCAGAACCACGCGGCGGACCGAGCGGACGACGTGGACCCCCAGCTTCAGCAGCCGGTCCCGCAGCCACGTCACTTGGCTGCGGGCACACGCAGTACGCGCCGCCCGCAATCGCAGTTCCTGCATGAGCACGTAGGCCGCGGCGGTCAGGAAGACGCGCAACTGGTTCGCCGAGAACAGACAGCAGCTCGTGCGGTCGATCTGCAGCCCATCGAGCAGTTCCTTGATCCGATTCTCGATGTCCCCGCGAGCACAGTAGACCTTCTCATAGATGAAGCGCGGCGTCTGCCGCAGATTCGTCACCACGAACCGCGGGTTGTCCCGCGGCTCGCGGTCTCCGAGGCGAACGACTTCGGCCTTGATCACGACCCGGCGCTCGTGGCCCCACGTGCGGGCGGCGTAGCGGGTGTCGGTATAGACGTGCGCGGTCTCGCCACGGACCTCGCTCTGCGCGCGGGCCACCTGCATGGCGGACTCCGCATGCCGCTGCAACACCGCGTTCTTCGCCATCGCCACGACGTAGTCGAGCCGGGGCTCCGCATCCAGAAAATCGAAGATCTCCGGGGTCGCAAAGCCCCCGTCGAGCCGAACGAGAAACCGCGCCCGCGGAAACGCCGCCCGCAGCAGCGGGAGCAGCCGACACAGCAGCCCGAGGGTCCCGTTGGCGGCCACTGCCTTCCCGGGCCGCAGCACCGCCGCGCACAGATACTGCTCCGCCTCGCGGTCGAAGCTCAGAAACCCCAGCATCGGCAGATAACACCAGCCGCCATAGTGCCCGTTGAAGAACGTGAGCTGCTGGGCCCCGTGCGTCAGGTCGTCGGTCGGGTCCAGATCGATCGTGATGCGCCGCGCCCGCCCCTGCAGGCGACGCCGGTGACGCTCGATGACGCACGCTGCCAACTCGCGCCCCATCCGGTAGAGCACGGAGCGGCGCGCGCCGTTCTCGAATCGCGAGATCGTGGGTTGCGACGCCAAGGGCGCGCCGGACACCGGGTCCCGCCCGAGCAGCAGCTTGTGGATGGGGTCGTCGGCCAAGTGGTCGGCATCGTTGCCATCGGGATGACCGCACGCGATGCCGAAAACCCGCTGGCCGATCAGGTCCGCGAGCGTGTGCCGAATCTTCCCCGGTGCGCGTTTGTCGGCCAGACACCGGGCGAACGCCTTGACCAAGCCGTACACGCGCTCGGCCGCCTTGAGCAGGACGGCCCCGCCGTCGGAACTCGCGTGCTCCTGGTTGAACGTGGCGACGAGGGGCTTGTCGAACAGATCCGGAAACAGAACACTCTGTGGTATCGTGTCAGGTGTCACGCAGGGGCCTCCGTCGTGGCTAAACGTTTGTATACACTACGTTTGTACCACACGGAGGCCCTTGTGTCTCTCCCAAAACAACACCTTCACGCATAATCCGGGCTATGTGTTCGGTTCACGGATCGACGGAACCGCGCGAGCGGATTCCGATCTCGACGTTGGCGTCCTCTACGTGTCGCCGCAACCTCTCGAGAAGACGGTGCGGCTCGAAGAGGCGCTGTCCCGGGACACTGGCCAGCCGGTGGACGTAGTCGACGCGGCGCGGGCGAGCGCGTTTCTGGCGCTGGCCGTGGTGCGGGGCGACCGGATCTTCACCCGGGACGAGGTCGAGACGGATCTGTTCGATCTCTACATCCTGCGGCGGGCCGGCGATCTGCTGCCGTTCGAGCGCGCACGGTGTGCGATGCTGCTGCCAAGCTCGGGATCATGACGTCCGGACGCGTCAGCCGTACCGTCGTCGCCGACAAGGTCGCCCTGATTCGCCGGCTCCTCGACGAGGTCGGGACCCTTCCCCTGGACGATCTGGACGCCTTCACGCGCGATCCCAGGATGGTCGCGGCGGGAGAATCGTATCTGCGCCGCACCCTCGAGGCGTTGCTGGACATCGCCCGCCACGTGCTGGCGAAGGGGTTCGCGCGGGGGCCGTCGGAGTACGCGGAGGTGGCGCGGCAGCTCGGCGAGGTCCGCGTCGTCTCGCCCGCCCAGGCCGAGACTCTGGTGCGCATGGCGCGGTACCGCAACCGTTTGGTGCATGTCTACGACCAAAGTGACCGCACCGGAGCTGTACGAGCTGCTGGCGCGACGGCAGGGAGATATCGAGGAGACGGTGGGTGCGATCGCCGGCTGGATGGCGGCGCACCCGGACCGCGTCGCCGGACCGGAGTGAGCCCGCACGGGCGCCGGGCGTCCCTGGCCGCGTCAGAAGAACCAGGTGAGCGAGACGTAGCCGATGGCGCTCAGCAGGCCGTACTCGGAGGGCAGGAGCTGGCCGCTGGCGACGGTATCGGCGCCGGTGCCGAAGAACACCCCGCCGGCGATGGAGGTCTCGTCGCTCGCCGAGTAGGAGAAGCTCGGCGCGACGATGGCGCTCCCGTCGTTGAGGTTCCAGAGCCAGAGGCCGGCGACGGTCAGTAGCGGGTGGATCTGATACGACGCCTGCACCGCCGCCTCGTCGCGGCCGTACACCTGGTACTCGGCCCGCAGGAACTCCGCCGACTGGAAGATGCGGGCGAAGTCGTCCGGCGCGGCGGCGCCGCGGCCGTCGCGCTGGTACTCGACGACCAGCCCCATGTCGCGGCCGTAGACGGTCAGCCGCCGGTCGAGGCCGATGGTGCCCCGCCCCGTCACCGTGCCCTGGAAGTCGCGGACCACCGCTTCGATCCGGATCGCCCAGGCTCCCAGCCCGCCCGCCGCGCCGACCGCGCCCGCGGCGTCGCCGTAGAGGCTGCCGCCCCAGCCCGAGATCTCCCAGTTCCGCCACGTGGTGAGGCCGCGCGCCAGCGCCGTCGTCTCCTCGCCGACGAGGGTGCGGCTGGGCCGGACCACGACGTCGATCTCGCTCAGCGGGCTGGGATAGATGCGGGCGCGGGCGGCGTCGATGCCGCCCCGGTAGACGCGGAACGGGTCGGCGGGGCTGAAGGGGATGAAGGGGTCGGCGGGGGTGAGGAACAGGGTGGTGCCCCAGGACACCGCCTGCCGTCCGACGCTCAGCTCGACCACGTCGTTCGGCTGCCACGCCACGTTGAGGCGGTCCAGCCGGTGCCGCCACTGGAAGTGGTCCCGGTCGACGGCGGACCACTGCAGCTCGAGCCACTCACCGCCCCCCGGGACCCCGCCCAGCCCGCCGAGGAGGCTGAAGTCGGTGTCGGCCTGCCGGACGGTGAGGGCATGGTCGTAAGCGATTTCGACGGCGAAGGGACCGAACACCGGCTCGGTGGTCAGCCGGAGCCGGTTGAAGCCGCTGGCGCTGGCGTCGGTGACGGGGGTCGGGCCCGCGAACAGGGGGACCGTCTGGAGATAGCCGGTCAGCCAGCTCGACTGCGCGCGGGCGGGGCCCGGACCCGCCCCGGCGACGACGATCACCGCGACGGCGACGAGCAGACCGCGCGCGCAGGGGGTCATGTCGGACTTCCTGTCCGTCCTGCAGACCGAGAGGGCGGGCCGCTCGCGCGGTGGGTCATGTCGGATTTCCCGTCGTCCGACCGACCGAGAGGGCAGACCGCACGCGAGGGGGGTATGCGGCGGTGGCGGCGTTCTCGTTCTCGCGGACATTGAGGAGCAGGCCGCGCACACGGCGAGGGATCATGACCGCGTCTCGTCCGAGTCGATGCGGCCGTCCACCATCCGGACCACGCGCCGGGACCGCTCCATGACGCGGGCGTCGTGGGTGGCGAAGACGAACGTCACCCCCAGCTCGCGGTTCAGGTCGGCCATGACGTCGAGCAGGGCGGCGCTCGCGGCCGAGTCGAGGTTCGCGGTGGGCTCGTCGGCCAGCACCAGGGCGGGACGGCTCGCCACCGCCCGCACCACCGCCACCCGCTGCTGCTGCCCCCCCGAGAGCTTCCCCGGCCGGCGGTCCTCGAGCCCGGTCATGCCCGTCCGCTCGAACAGCTTGTGCACGCGCGCCCGCCGTTCGTCGGCCGCGACGCCCTGGAGCAGCATCGGGAACTCGGCGTTCTCCATCGCCGTCAGCACCGGCAGCAGGTTGTAGGCCTGGAAGACGAAGCCGACCTGGTCGAGCCGCAGCTGGGCCAGGTCGCGGTTCGACATCGCGGTGACGTCGCGGCCCGCCACCTCGACGCGGCCCTCGCTGGGGCGGGTCAGGCCGCCGATCAGGTTGAGGAGCGTCGTCTTGCCCGACCCCGACGGCCCCGCCAGGGCCGTGAACTCGCCCCGCCCGACGGTCAGGTCGACGTCGCGGACCGCCTGCACCTCCTCGGCTTCCTGGTGGAAGACCTTCCAGACCCCCTCGGTCCGGACCGCCGCGGTATCGGTGTCGGTCATGGAAGTCGCTCGCAATCGCCGGGCTCACCGGTCGAACTCATCATCCGAACGTCGTCGCCCCCGTTGCGCCGGGCCGGCCGCTCGGGGCGCCGCGGTCATCGCCGGCCTCACCGGTCGAACTTCATCGCCTCGGTCACGTCGAGCCGCGCCGCCCGCAGGGCCGGATAGACCGACGCGGCCGCGCCGACGAACAGGATGAACAGCAGCACCTGCACGAGGCGCGCGGTGCGCAGCAAAGGCTGGATTATCGGCTCGACGACGACGCCCGAGAAGGTCATCTCGCCCATCAGGGCCGAGATGTCCAGGCCGTCGCCGAAGAAGTACCAGGTGAAGGCGAGCCCGAGGCCGACGCCGATGAAGCCGCTGGCCGTGGTCAGGGTCAGGCCCTCGATGAGCACGATGGCCCCGGTCTGTCCCGGCGTCAGCCCGAGCGCCCGCAGCACCCCGAACTCGCGGCGGCGGTGCAGCACCGACATCAGCACGGTGTTGACGACGCCGAACCCGATGATCGTGAAGATGAACGCGTGGGTCAGGTAGCCGCCGAAGTCGTCGATGGCCACCGCCGCCGCCAGCGCGGGGTTCGCCTCGCGCCAGCCCATCACCCGCGCGTCTCCGCGACTGATGGGCCCCTCCAGGGCGCGCTCGACGCGCGCCGCCACCCCGGCCGTCGCGGCGCTGTCGTCCAGCACCACCCCCACGTTGGTGACGTCGCCCTTGGACCCCAGCCACTCGTCGGCGGTGGCCAGTGGAATGTGCATCAGCAGCTGATCCACCTCCGGCACGCCGGTCTGGAAGATGCCGACCACCCGCAAGAGCTGCCCCGCGATCTCGCGCTCGGCGTCCTGCGCCTGCACCACGAAGCGCGAGCCGAGCCTCAGCTCGAGGCGGTCGACCAGCTCCACCCCGACATAGGCGGCCAGCCGATCGTCCGGCGCCAGGTACCGTCCCTCGACCAGCCGGTCGTCGATGGGGCTGAACCCCGCCTCCGCCGCCGGGTCGACGGCGACGATCCGGGCCGGCCGCGAGCCCGCGGCCGAGCTCGCGAGCCCGGTGACGGCGAGCTTCGCGGTCGTCGCCACGACACGGAGGGCGACCTCGGGCGACGCGAACGCCTCCTCCGCGGCGCGCCGCACCTCGGCCGGCAGCCGGTCCTCGATGCGCCGGCTCACGCGGAAGCCGGGGCGCTCGATGGTGACGTGCCCCTCGGCGAGCCGGACCCCGGAGTCGATCCACTGCTCGTGAGAGCCGTCGCCGAGCGAGAAGGTGAAGACGAGCAGGGCGCCGCCGACGATCATCGCCGACGCCGTCAGCACCGTCCGCCGCACGTGGCGGCGCAGGTTGCGCATGGCCAGCAGCACGAGGACGCGCGTGCGCGTCGGGGGGCGCGGGGCGGAGGGTGATGGCATCGTCACAATCCCGACAGGGTGTCGGCCGGCGGCACCCGCGCCGCCTTGGCGGCGGGATAGAGGGCCGCGAGGAGGGCGGTCAGCACGAGCCCGAACGCCGACCAGGTCCAGGCCGGCACGTCGTAGCCGACGCGCAGGCTGGGCTCGAGCAGCGCGCCCTGCAGGGTGACGCTGCCGAAGAGCCACGCCAGACTGGGGGGCGCGGTGGCCCACCACACCATCAGCGGGAACGTGACGGCCGAGCCGATCGCGAGGCTGAGGAGGCCGACGGCCACGGCCTCGGACAGCACCGTGCCCACGATGGCCCGCGGCGTTGCCCCGAGGGCGAGCATGACCGCGAACTCGCGCCGGCGCTCGAACGTCGCCATCAGCATGGTGTTGGCGATGCCGAAGCTGGCGATGGCGAAGATGATGACGATGAAGATCCAGTACATCGACTCGGCGAGGCCGACGTAGTCGACCAGCACGGGGTTGAGCACCGTCCAGGACGCCACCTCGATCTCCCGGCCGTCGGCGTCGATCGCCTCGGCGAGGCGCGCGGCGACCGCGTCGGCCTCGGCCGGGTCCGCGGTGGCGACCGCGATCTCGTGGATGCGGGCGGGGTCGAGGTAGATCAGCGCCTGCAGGTCGCCGATGGCGAGCACCGCGGTGCGGGCGTCGAACTCGACGAGCCCGGTCCGGAAGACCCCGGCGACGGTGTAGAGATCGTTGGCCATCGAGCCGTCGGCGGCCGACCCCACCAGCACCAGCTCGTCGCCGACCCCGACCGCCAGCTGCCGGGCCATCTCCTCGCCGATGAGCATCTCGAAGGCGTTGGGCTCGGGCAGCCTTCCGGCGACCAGCTCGTCGAGGAAGCGGGTCAGCGCCACCTCGCGCTCGGGATCGACCCCCATGAACATGCCGGCCGAGGTCGCCTCGCCCGAGCTGACGAGACCACCCGCGTACACCCGGGGCGCGGCCGCCGTCACCCCCTCGTCGGCGTCGATGGCCTCGAGCATCGCCTCGACGTCGATCCCCTCGCGCCCGCCGAGGGTGTCGAACATGCTGCGGTCGGGCCGGTACTCGGCGTCGTGGATCTCGATCTGGCCGCTGACGAGGGAGGTCGCGTTCTCGACGAGCTCGGCCGTGATGCCGCGCATCCAGCCGATCATGAAGACCACCGCGAAGAAGCCCACGGCGAGGCCGAGGGCGGTCAGCACCGTCCGGCGGGGGTTCCGGCCGATGTTGCGCCAGCCGATGCGCGGCCAGGGCCGTTCGCGCATCGGCGGCTACCGCCCGCGCTGCAGGGTGCGGAGCGAGAAGAACGAGGTGTCGAGGTCGACGTCGAACTCCAGCTCGTCGTAGCGGAAAGTGGTGCGCTCCCCCGGCTTGTCGGCCGGGCGCATGTCCATGACGCCGGGGACGAGGCGGCCGCCCATCTCGGTGAACGCGCTGTAGTCCATGGTGCGGGCGAGCTCGCCGTCCTCGTCGTAGTAGCGCGCCCAGAGCGGCATGGAATCCGACTGTCGGACGAGGAAAGCCATGTGGCCCCAGACCACCGCCGCCTCCGGCTTCGGGGTCAGGCGCAGCTCCCACACGTCCAAGCCGTCGCGCTCGCCCTCGAAGGCCATCTCGACGTCGTAGTCGTCGACGAGCCGGCTCTCCTTCACGAGGTCGTCGTTGGTGAAGTGCGACCCCATCCACGCGCCGCCCATCATCGAGGCGGGGATCTTGATGGTGCGATCGACCTTGGGCAGGTAGTTCCAGATGTCGTCGCCCGCCATCAGGGTCGCGGTGCCCGCGTCGCGCCGCGGGGCGCGCAGGCGGACGAGCGAGTAGTCGGTGCCGAGCGACCAGACCTCCATGGTCATCTCGCGCTCCCAGTGCTCGGTCACCACCTCCATGGTCGCCACGCCGCGGCTCGAGTCGCCGCGCATCAGGCGGTCGACCCGGTCGATGATCTCCATCGGGTCGGTCTGCGCTGCCGCCGGCTGCGCCGCCGCGAGAACGCCGGCCGCCCCGAGCATCAGAATCCGCGCGCACCATCGAAACATGGACATTCCTCCTGACCCGCACCCGAGTCTAGTATACGGTTGCGCCTTCCCCGCGGTTCCGCGCCTGCCGCCGGACGCGGGCCTGCGGGCCCCTGGCAAGGAGTCCCGCTGCATTCGACCGGCGATGCATCCAGCCTGCCTGCGTTCTTCGCGGAGCTGGCGTTGCCCGCGGTCACCCATGCCCGATGCGCTCTCTCGTCACGCCTTGTCGCCACGGGCGCCTTCGGCCCGCGGGCGCCCTTCAGCCCGCCGGCGCCTTTCGGGCCGCTGACGCCCTTCAGTCCGTTGACGCCGCTCCGGGCTCAATGCAACGCGGGGCTTCGCCCCGGGCTCTCACAGCCCCGATTGCTCCTTCACGTAGCGCGCGACCTGCTCGTGGGTCGCGAACCACACGTCGCCCTTCGCCATGATGTGGTCGATCAGCTCCTCGAGGATGACCATGCGCGAGCGGTGGCCGATGACGTGCGGGTGCGTCGTCAGGAGGAACATGGTCCCCTCCTCGTACGCCTTGTCGAACTCGTCGATGTAGACCTGCAGCAGCTCGCGCGGCGGCGTGTAGCTGTTGCCGCGGGGGTTCATCAGCGGCGCGTCGTCGAGGATCCACTCGACCGGCAGCTCCACCATCCCGGTCGGCTCGCCGTTCTGCATCAGCTCGTAGGGGCGGTCGTCGGCCATCAGCGAGCTGTCGTACAGGAACCCGAGCCCGCGGATGATGTCGAGCGTGTTCGGGCTGAAGTTCCACGACGGGGCGCGGTAGCCGACGGGGCGGCTGCCCGTGACCTGCTCCAGGTAGTTGGTGGCCCGGATGACGAGGTCCCGCTCGGTCTCGACGTCGAGGGCGCTGTTCAGCTCGTGGATCCAGCCGTGCACCGCGAACTCGTGGCGCCCCGAGGCCTGGATGACGTCGACCATCTCGGGCCGCAGCACGAGGCTGACGGCGGGGATGAAGAACGACGCCGGGATCTCGTGGCGGTCCATCAGGTCGACGACCCGCTGCAGGCCGACCCGCGCGCCGTACTCGCCCTGCGACATGGCGCCGATCGACGGCTCGGCGTTGCGCGCGATCTGGATGGTGTCGTTGTCGACGTCGAACGAGATCATCACCGCCACGCGGGCCCCGTTCGGCCACGACGCCGGCTGCAGGCTGCGGCCGGCCCGCACGCGGTTCGCGATGGCCCGGATCTCGTCGAGGTCGAGGTACAGGCCCGGCTGGTCCGTCTGTGTCGTCTGCGCCGCGGCGCCGTCCGCCGTCGAGTCGAGGACCAGGAATCCGACGATGACTCCGAGAACCGTCCCGAGGAGCGCGAGCACGAATTGCCTGACCTTCTTGAACGTCATCGTCACTGTCCCTCGCTGTCCTCGGTTTCGGCCGGCTCCGCCTCGTGCGGCTGGCTCTCGCTGATCGGCGGGTTGTCCACGTGCTCGCCGAAGAACGCGGCGTAGCGCCGCAGGCGGTCCATCTGGTGGAGCGGCTCGGCGATGCCGTGCCCCTCGCGCGGGAACCGCACGAACGTGACGTCCTTGCCGAGGTCCCGCAGCGCGCGGTAGAACTCCACCGACTGCTCGGGCGGCACCCGGGTGTCGCTGCCGCCGTGCATCAGCAGCACCGGGCTCGTCACGTCGGCCGCGTAGGTGATCGGGGAATGCTCCCGGTAGTTGTCGGTGGCGGTCCACGGCGTCCCGCCGAAGAACGACGCCAGATAGTCCTGGATGTCGTTCGTGCTGTACATGCTGTAGAGGTTGGTGAGGCCCGCCCCCGGCGACACCGCCCTGAACCGGCCGGTCTGGGTCACGATCCACGCCGACAGGTACCCGCCGTAGCTCCACCCGTAGCAGATGAGGCGGTCGGGATCGGCCCACCCCATGGCGATCGCGTGGTCCACCCCGGTCATGACGTCGTCGTAGTCGGTGATGCCCCAGGCGTCGATGTTGGCGTTCACGAACGCCTGGCCGTAGTTCGTGCTGCCGCGGAAGTTCGGCTGGAGGACGACGTAGCCGTTGCCGGCGAAGAACTGGGCGGCGGGGCTGAAGGCTTCGAGCGACGCGCCGGTGGGGCCGCCGTGGGGATTGACGATGAACGGATAGGCGCGGCCCTCCTCGTACCCGACGGGCTTCGTCAGCACGCCTTCGATCGTCTCCCCGCCGCTGTTCGTCCAGCGGACGGTCTCCACGGCGCCGAGCTGCACGCCTTCTTCCCGGAGCCAGGCGTTCGCGTCGGTCAGGCGGACCGGCTCGCCATCGGTAGTCGTCGTGTAAATCTCGCCGGGCCGGCCCGGGCCGGTGTGGACCCACACCCACCGGGCCCCGTCGTCCGAGAGCGACCACGCGCCGTTGCGGCCGCCGGGGGCCGATGCGGTGATCACCGCGCCCGACTCGAGGCTGACCCGGAACAGGCCGGTCGAGGTGCCCTCGCCGGTGGGCCAGAAGACGGTTCTTCCGTTCGCCGACCAGATGGGGGCCGTGAACTGCCGGTCGACGTCCTCGAGAAGCACGCGCGTCGGTCCCCCGTCCATGTCCGCCAGGTGGAGCTTGTCGTGCTGCGTATTGCTGGTGGAAAGCGCGTTCGAGGAGAAAGCAATGGTCCGGCCGTCCGGCGACCAGCGCGGAGAGGTGTCGCTGCCGCCGTTCTCGTGGAGGAGCCGCCGCCCGCCGCTCGCGACGTCCACGACCCAGACGTCGCTCTGCCACGTGTCGTTGGCGGTGGGGTTGGGCCGGGTCTCGAAGGCGACCTGCCGCGAGTCGGGCGACCAGTCGGGGTTGCGGACCGTGAAGTCGCCCTCGGTCAGGCGTCGCGTCTCGGACGTCTCCAGATGGTGCAGCCAGAGGTGGGTCATCCGGTGGAGGGCGTCAACCACCTCGGCGTCGCCCTCTGCCTTGCGGCGCTCCTCCTCCTCTTCCGGGAGCGGGTCGCGCGCCGTGAACAGGAGGGCGGAGCCGTCCGGCGCGAACGAGAACGACTGCACCGACTCGTCGTGCTCGGTGACCCGCCACGCCTCGCCCCCGTCGGCGTGCAGGAAGTGCACCTGCGTCTTCGCGTCCGCCTCCTCGCCGCGGGCGGCGAGGAACGCGACGATCTCGCCGTCGGGCGACCACGCGGGGGCGCTGGCGCTCTTCGGGCCGCGGGTGAGCTGGCGGTTGCCGGTGCCGTCGACGCGCACGCGCCAGACCTGGGTGACCGCCTCGAGGTCGGGGTCGTCCATGTCGCGCGACCGCAGCGTGTAGACGACCCACGCGCCGTCGGGCGACAGCGCGGGGCTGCCGACTTGATTGACGCGCAGCGTGTCGCGCGCCGACAACACCCGCGGGGGCGCCGCGTTCTGGTTCTGGGCCGGGCTGGGACTCGGCCCAACCGCGAGGACGAGGGCGGCGCTGACGCCGGCGACCACTCCCCGCATTCGCAGACCTTGCATGTCACCTCCCGTTCCCGGGGGTTGGCGCGAGCCCCGCCGGCAAGGCGGGGGGGCCGAATGCGCGTTGTCGCTACAGCCCCGCCGCTTCGTTCCGCACGCCGAGGCGGCGGGGCTGAATACGCGGACCGGTTGGCGGGTCAGTCTCCGGCCAGCTCCTCGTAGACGGCGGTCAGGAACCGGTTCGGGTCGCCCCACTTGTCGTTGAACCCCTGGGTCGGGTCGGCCGCGGCGACCTCGTCGTAGCTGCCGGCGCCCCCCGCGACCAGCTCCTCGACGCGGCCGGCGACGGTGATGACCATGTCGCGGAACTCGATGACGTCCGCGCGGCTCGACACCACGCCGTGGCCGGGGAGGATCTTCGTGTCCGGCCCCGCCATGCCCGCGAGGATGCCGAGCGAGTCGATGGTGCCCGACAGCGTCCCGCCGTTGCCGCGGTCGATGACCGGGAACGCCACGGTCCGGAACATGTCGCCGGTGTGGATGACGTCGGAGTCGACGAAGTGGATGATGCTGTCGCCGTCGGTGTGCCCTGGGGGCATCGGGATGACGTGCACCTCCTCGCCGTTGAGGTGGATGGTGACGTCCTCGCTGTAGGTCAGGACCGGGAGCGCTTCCGGCGGCCGGTTCGCGGCGAGGCGGGCGCGGACCCGATCCTGCGCGAGGATCGGAATGCCCATCGCCGCGAAGTTGGCGTTGCCGCCGGTGTGGTCCCCGTGGACGTGGGTGTTGATCAGGAACCGGATGTCGCCGTTCGAGATGCCCTCGACGGCGGCGGCGATGCGGTCGCTGAGGGGCGCGAACTGGTCGTCGATCATGACCACCCCCTGATCGCCGATCGAGACGCCGATGTTGCCGCCGCGTCCCTCCAGATAGTGCACGGTGCCGGCGACGTGGTGGGTCGAGATCTCGACGTCCGAGAAATCCGGTTGCGCCCCGAGCCCGGCGGCCACGGTGAGCGCCGCCACGGCGGAGAAGGCGAGCGAGACCGCGAGCCGCGCGCGTGAGCTGGTCTTCATGGTTGTTTCTTCCTCTTGGACTGTGACGGATGACGGTGTGATCACGCCTATCATACCGAAAAGGTGGCGCGGACCGCCCGCCCGACGGATGGGGTGCGGGCGGGTGAACTGGTGTAGGATCACCCTGCGCGTTTCCGGCCCGATCGAGGGACTGAGGGGTGAGTGGATCGATGCGAGGGCTCCTGATACTCATAGCCGCGGCGTTCACGGTCGGCTTCACCGCCTTCGGCGCAGGCGTCGCGACCGCCCAGCCGGGGCCGGGCGGCGCCGCGTCGCCCGAGCGGGCCCTGCTCGACCGCTACTGCGTCACCTGTCACAACGAGCGGCTGCAGGTCGCGGACCTGACGCTCGACGCCGCCGACGTCGGCAACGTCGGCGCCCACCCCGAGATCTGGGAGAAGGTCGTGCGGAGGCTGCGGGCCGGCGCCATGCCCCCCGCCCCCCGGCCGCGCCCCGATCCGGCGACCTACGAGGCGTTCACGGCCTGGCTCGAGACCGAGCTCGACGCGGCGGCGGCGCGGAACCCCGATCCCGGGCGCACCGACACCTTCCATCGGCTCAACCGCAGCGAGTACCGCAACGTCGTCCGGGACCTCCTGGCGCTGGACGTCGACGTCGCGGCGCTGCTGCCGGCCGACGACGGCAGCTACGGGTTCGACAACATCGCGGGGGTGCTCGGCATCTCGCCGACCCTGCTGGAACGCTATCTGTCGGCCGCGAAGAGGATCAGCCGCCTGGCGATCGGGCGGCCGGCCCCGTCGGCGACGGCCGAGACGTTCCGCCTCACCGCCGACCTGACCCAGGACGTCCGGGTGGACGGGCTGCCGTTCGGCACCCGCGGCGGCACCCGGTTCGGGTTCACGTTTCCCGAAGACGCGGTGTACGGCATCCGCGTGCAGCTCTCCCGCGACGCCTCGGGCACCCTGAAGACGTTCGATACGCCGCACCGGCTCGAGGTGAGCCTGGACGGCGAGCCGTTGCGGACGTTCAGCGTCGGCGAGCCCCCGCCGCCGGGGGCCGAGCGCAGCAGCCCCGAGTACCAGGAGTATCTGGCCCGCCAGCGGGCGGTGGACGACGGCTGGGAGATCCGGGCGCCGGTGCGGGCGGGTCCCCACACGGTGCAGGTGACGTTCCACCAGAAGACGTCCGCCTACGCGGAGACCCTGCGGCAGCCGTTCCTGCGCCCGTACACGAGCATCACCGGGGGCGACACGCGGTATCAGCCCTACGTCGGCAGCGTCACCGTCGCCGGCCCGTTCGAGGCGAGCGGGGCGCGGCCGGTCGAGGGCACCCCGAGCCGCGACCGCATCTTCGTCTGCCGCCCGGCTTCCCCGGACGCCGGCGACGAGGCCGCGTGCGCGAGGGAGATCTTCTCGACGCTGGCCCGGCGTGCCTATCGCCGGCCGGTCACGGAAGGCGATCTGGCGGTGCTCCTCGACTTCTACGCGCAGGGACGGGCCGACGGCGGCTTCGAGGCGGGCATCGAGCTGGGGCTCCGGCGCCTGCTGGCGAGCCCCGAGTTCCTGTTCCGGGTGGAGCGGGACCCGGCCGGGGCGGCGCCCGGCTCCCCCTACCGCGTCCCCGACATCGAGCTCGCGTCGCGGCTGTCCTTCTTCCTGTGGAGCAGCATCCCGGACGACGAGCTGCTCGACCTCGCGGCGGCGGGGACGCTGCACCGGCCCGAGGTGATCGAGGCGCAGACCCGCCGGATGCTCGCCGACCCGCGGGCCGAGGCGCTGGTCGAGAACTTCGCGGGGCAGTGGCTGTATCTGCGCAACGTGCGGGCGCTGACCCCCGACGAAGATCGGTTTCCCGACTTCGGCGAGGCGCTGCGGCGAGCGTTCCAGCGCGAGACGGAGCTGTTCTTCGGCAGCGTGCTGCGCGAGGACCGCAACGTGCTCGACTTCCTGACCGCCGACTACACCTTCGTCAACGAGCGGCTGGCCCGCCACTACGGGATGCCGAACGTCTACGGCAGCCACTTCCGGCGCGTCTCGCTGCCCGACCCCTCGCGCCGGGGGCTGCTGGGCCACGGCAGCATTCTCGCGGCGACGGCCTACCCGACCCGGACGTCTCCGGTGTTGCGCGGCAAATGGGTGCTCGAGAACCTGCTCGGCACCCCGCCTCCGCTGCCCCCGCCCGACGTGCCGTCGCTCGAGGAGACCACCGGCGACGGCGCGGCGCTGTCGATGCGCGAGGCGATGGAGCAGCACCGGGCCAACCCGGTGTGCGCGAGCTGCCACCGGCTGATGGACCCGCCGGGCTTCGCCCTCGAGCAGTTCGACGCGGTGGGCCGCTATCGGACCCGCAACGAGGCGAACACCCCCATCGACGCCTCCGGGGTCCTCCCGGACGGCACCGTCTTCGAGGGGGCGGCGGGGTTGCGCGAGGCGCTCCTGGGCCGTCCCGATCTCTTCGTCACCACCCTGACCGAGAAGCTCCTGATCTATGCGCTCGGCCGCGGGGTGGAACACCACGATGCGCCGGCCATCCGCGCCATCACGCGCGAGGCCGCCGCGGACGGACATCGTTTCTCGACGCTCATCCTGGGTGTCATCAAGAGCCCGCCCTTCCAGATGAGGAGAACCCGGTCATGATGATCAGAAAGCTGTCCCTGCCGCGCCGGACGTTCCTGCGGGGCCTGGGCGCGACCGTCGCCCTGCCCCTGCTCGACGCCATGGTGCCGGCGCTCACCGCCGAAGCCCGGACCGCGGCGCGTCCCGTCCGCCGGCTCGGCTTCATCTACATCCCCAACGGGGCGGTGATGCAGCAGTGGACGCCGGCCGCGACCGGGCCCGGGTTCGAGCTGTCCCCCATCCTGCAGCCGCTGGCGCCGTACCGGGACCAGCTCACGGTGGTGAGCGGCCTCGCCCACGGGCAGGCCGAGCCGCTCGGGGACGGAAACGGCGAGCACTCGCGGGCCAGCTCGACGTGGCTGAACGGGGTGCATCCGAAGCAGACCGAAGGCTCGGACGTGCGGGCCGAGATTACCGCGGATCAGCTGGCCGCGCAGCATCTCGGCCGGGATACGCCGCTGCCGTCGCTCGAGCTCGCGATCGATCTCGACGGGCTCGTCGGCAACTGCGAGAACGGCTACAGCTGCGTCTATCTGAACACCGTCGCGTGGCGGTCGGCGACGACGCCGCTGCCGATGGAGAACAACCCGCGTGTGGTGTTCGAGCGCCTCTTCGGCGACGGGGGCACGACCGAGCAGCGCGTCGCCGAGATGCGGCGGGACCGCAGCATTCTCGATTCCGTCACCCACGACATCGCCGACCTCGAACGCTCCATCGGGAAGGGCGACCGGGTTCGGCTCGATCAGTATCTCGACTCCATCCGGGCCCTCGAACGGCGCATCACGCTGTCCGAGGCGCAGAGCGCCGATGCCGAGCTGCCGGCGCTGGCCCGTCCCGTCGGCATTCCCGACAACTTCGAGGACCACGTCAAGCTGATGTTCGACCTGGTTTCCCTGGCGTGGCAGGCGGACATCACCCGCGTCTTCACCTTCATGCTCGGCCGGGAGCTGGGCGGGCGCACCTATCCGCACCTCGGCGTGCCCGATCCCCATCACGGGTTGTCGCACCATCGGAACGACCCCGAGAAGCTCGACAAGCTCGCGAGGATCAACACGTATCACGTGAGCCTGTTCACCCACCTGCTCGAGAACCTCCGCGCGGCGCCGGACGGGGTCGGCTCGGTGCTGGATCACGCGATGGTGATGTACGGCGGCGGGCTCGGCGACAGCAACGACCACGCGCACTTCGATCTGCCGGAGATCGTGGTGGGCGGCGGCGCCGGACGTCTCGAGGGCGGGCGGCACCTGCGGTACCCGAAGGACACGCCGGTGAACAACCTGCTCGTCAGCATGCTCGACAAGGTCGGGCTGTCGGCCGGTAACTTCGGGGACGCGACGGGGCGGATCAAGGAGCTGGCGGACATCTGATGCCGGCGCGCGCCGCGGCGGGGCGGGGTGTCCCCGTCTCGCCGATTGGGCGTCCGCGAGGGTCCGCTGCACCCCGCAATCCTGTTGCAACAGCTCGTCGTTGTGGCGTCCGCGAGGGTCTTGGGGACGGCGGGGCCGGGCGCCATCGGCGTTCGATCCGGAACCTGCAGGAACGAATGAGGTGATGCGCGTGCGCATGCGTCTATCGGCGGTCGAGGCGGCGTGTCTGGTGGCGGCGGCGTTTCTCGCGGCGGCGCCCGCCTCGGCGCGGGTCGAGGCGCCGTTGATCGACGCGGCGCGCACCGGCGACGTCGCCGGAATCCGCGCGCTGCTCGCGGGGGCCGCCGACCCGGATGAGCCGTCCCTCGACGGCACGACGGCGCTGCACTGGGCGGCCAACCGCGACGACCTGGACTCGGCCCGGCTGCTGCTCGAGGCCGGCGCCCGCGCCGGCGTGGTCAACCGCTACGGCGCGACCCCGCTGCTGGTGGCCGCCACCAACGGCAGCGCGGCGATGCTCGAGATGCTGCTCGCGGCGGGAGCCGATCCCGACGGGGGCCTGCCCGAAGGGGAGACCCCGCTGATGCGGGCGGCCCGCGCCGGCCGGGTCGGCGCGGTGCGGGCGTTGCTGCGCCACGGAGCCGACGTCGACGCGACCGAGCAGTGGCGCGGCCAGACCGCGTTGATGTGGGCCGCCATCGAAGGGAACGCCTCCGCGGTCCTGGAGCTGGTGGCGGCCGGCGCAGACGTGCAGGCTCGTTCCAGCGGCGGCTTCACGCCGCTGTTGTTCGCGGTCCGCCACAACCGGCCGGAGGTGCTGCGGGCGCTCACCGCGGCCGGCGCCGACGTGAACGGCACCCTGCCGGACGGCATGAGCGCCCTGTGCCTCGCGACCCTCAACGCCCACTACGACGTCGGGGTCTGGCTGCTCGATCAGGGGGCTGACCCGAACGCGGGCGAGCAGGGGTGGACGGCGCTGCACCAGCTCGTCTGGGCCCGCCGGCCGAACCTCGGTTTCAACAACCCGGCGCCCATCCCCACCGGTCTCGTCTCCGACCTCGAGTTCGTCGCCGCTCTCGCCGCCCACGGCGCCGATCTCGATGCGCGGCAGGCGAAGGAGCCGCGCGGAGGCGACGGGTCGGGCACCGGCGGCGGCTACCGCAACGTGCTGAACCGGGTGGGGGCGACGCCGTTCCTGCTCGCCGCGAAGGCCGTCGACGTTGAGCTGATGCGGTTGCTGGTGAGGCTGGGCGCCGATCCGCTGCTGCCGAACGAGGACGGCACGACCCCCCTGATGGTCGCGGCGGGGGTCGGCATCTGGGCGGTGGGGGAGAGCCCCGGCACGAACGACGAATCGCTCGCCGCGGTCGAGCTGATGCTCGAGCTGGGCGACGCGGTGACCACCGTCGACGCCAACGGCGACACCGCCCTGCACGGGTCGATCATCCGCGGGTCCGAGCCGCTGGTGCGGTTTCTCCTCGATGGGGGAGCCGACCTGGAGGCGGTCAACGGCCAGGGCTGGACCCCCCTGATCATGGCCGAGGGGGTGTTCTACTCGAACACCGGCAAGCGGTGGCCCGCGATGGAGCGGCTGCTGATCGACCTCGGAGCCCGTCCCTCCCCGCGTGCATCCGACCAGTAGAGGGCCGCTCGGCCCCGGCGCCCCGGACGGGACGCGCTGGGGCCTCGCCGTACATGTCTACGAGGGGTGGCCGCGCCGCGTCACGCGGTCACGGTTCCGGGGGGGGACTGCGTGTGCCCGCCTTGGCGCGCCGCGGTGGCCGCACAGGGGCAGAGCTCCAGGCTGCCCCCCCCGACCTCGCTGGTCCCGGAGTCGACCGGGGACCTCCACCTCCGTCAGTCGTTGGTCATCTCCGTGGGCCAGCCGTCATCGATCGGCTTGGACGGATCGGCCGTGATCTTCAGGTCGGCGCAGTGATGATAGGAATAGCCACCTGGCTGGTTGTACCCATGATCAGCCATGAATTGGATGACCTGCAGCGTGCAGTTCTCGCAGTTGACGTTCGGGATTGGGATGTCGGCCTCCCAGGGATCCATCGGGGTCTCGGGTCGAAACGAGGCGCCCTGGCCCGCTTCGGGATAATGCCTGAAAAGGCCGTCGGCGATGACCGGAATCTGCGGCGGGCTTTGAATCGCGCCCCAAACGGAATAGATGCCCCTGTCCGTGTACTTCTCGAACGTGAGCGGATCCGGCGGAAGCTCGTGGCGTGAGTTCACCGAGAGCGCGACGCGGTAGTGACCCGAGTGGAAGATCGTCTCCTGGATCTTCAGGTGCAGCATGGACCCGCCGGTGACCTCGGTGACGACGCCGCTCAGAATCTCGGCGTTGTCGCCGTTCGGGGCGCCGCCGCACGGTCCGACCTTCTGAGGGTTGCCGAGGGCATCCATATTGATCCAGGGCGCCGGTTCCAGCAGCCTGAAGTGCGCGTGTGCGCCGACCGGCAGCATCACGAGTGCGACAGCCAAAGTGAACAGGACAGGCAGACGGTGCTTCATGTTGTCGTTTCTCCTCGATAGACCCGGTGTGCCGATGGATGGCGGCCTCCGGAGACGCGCCACAACAGAGAGGGCGGCGGTTCCAGCACGTTCTCGAGCTGGGCGCCACAAGCGATCAGTCCGCCGCCTCGATTTTCGTCACCGCCAGCAACCGCTCGCCGTCCGCTTCGCTCGCCTCGCCGGTGGCGCGCACCTGCTTCGCCATCAGCGCCGCCAGCTCGTCGGGATGGCTCGCGGCCCAGTCGCCGGTGATCTTGTAGAGCCCGCTGTCGGTCAGTATCCCGATCGGATCGCCGTTCTGCGCGCAGCGCACCATGCACGCCACGTGCTCCGCGTTCGGCTCGGCCCCGCCCATCGCCGCGCAGCCCGCCTCGACCAGCCGGCCGGTTATCGTCTCGTCGGCGGTCATGACGGAAGTCGTCAGCGCGACGGCGCACAGCCCCGCGATTGCCAGCACGGCCCATTTCTTCATCATTGCATCTCCTGCGATTCTCGAATGTCGACGCATAGCAGTACATCGCGCCGGTCGGGCTGTCAAGACGACCGACCCGGCACACCCGCAGGACGCCAGCACGCGAAACTCCCCGTGTAGAATCGAACGATGACGAGAGCGGAGTTCGAGCAGCACGCCAGGGCGCTTCCGGACGAGGAGCAAGTCGAGCTCGCCTACGCACTTCTTGACGATGTCGTGCCCGCTCTGACGCCCGAGCAGGAGGGCGAAGCCGATCGGCGCATTGCCGCATACCGGCGGAATCCGAGCATTCTGGTCGCGGAGGACGCGGCACGTGCCAGACTGAAGACCCGCGCGGACTGATGAGGCTGTTCTACACCGTCGTCATCGTCGCGGTCTTCCATGCGTCGCGAAACCAGCCGACCGGGAACGTTGATGGGACAGTCGCCGCTGGTCATGTACTCGGAAGAGGAGACAGCGTTCGCCGCGTGGACGCCGCCCCGGCCGAGGCCGTCCGGACCACCCCGGTGGCGGTGCTACAATGCGAACGATTCGCAGGACCCTTTTCCGAGGAGCCGCCATGCTGCCAGTCCGCCTTGCCCGGACGCTCGCGCCTGTCTTCGCCGCCGTGCTGGGAGTCGCCGCCGTCGCCGGCGCCCAGGTTCTCGACGCGCCGGATCCCGCCCAGATGGAGGACGCGCCGGACCTCGGGTATCATCCCGTGCCGCACGGCCTGCAGATTCCAGCCGATCAGGAGATGGGGGCGCCGTCGAGCGTCGTCTGGACCACGAAGAACACCCTGCTCGTCTTCAACCGCGGCGCCAACCCGCTGATGGAGTTCAATCCCGACGGCAGCTTCGTGCGGTCGTGGGGGCAGGGCGAGTACCTGCGTCCCCACGGCATGCGGCTCGATCCCGACGGCAACATCTGGACCACCGACGTCAACGGGAACACCGTGACCAAGATGGACCCGGACGGCAAGGTGCTGATGACCATCGGCACCCACGGCCAGGCCGGCGAGCCGGAGGACGGGCTGCTGACCGAGCCGACGGACCTGACCGTGAACGCGGCCGGCGAGATCTTCGTGCTGGTGGGCCACGGCCGCGGTACGCCGCGGCTGGTGAAGTTCGCCCCCGACGGGGCCCTGATCAAGGCGTGGGGCGGCCAGGGCACGGGGCCGGGAGAGTTCGACACGCCGCACTCGATCGTGGTCGACGAGGCGGGGCTGATCTACGTGGCGGACCGGCAGAACCGGCGGGTGCAGATCTTCGACGCCGACGGCGCCTACATCAAGGAGTGGGCCTACAAGGGTGTGCCGTGCGGCCTGCACATCCACGCCGACGGCCAGATGTACATGGTGAGCGGGTTCGCGGGCGAGATTCTCAAGCTGGACGAGAACGGCAAGGCCATCGGCGCCAACGGTCAGCCCGGCAAGGGCCTGGGCGAGTTCGGCGAGGCGCACTACATGACGATGGCCCCGAACGGGGACATCTTCGTGGCCGACACCGTGAAGCCGGAGCTGCACAAGTACGTGATGAACTAGCGCGACCTTGCGGCCGCGTTGGAAGTCGTTGCGCCGAGCGCCGGTCGAATGGCCGAGCGCCGGTCGAATGGCCGAGCGCCGGTCGAATGAATGCAGCGGGGACTGTCGCCACGGGCTGACAGGATGACTTCGTCGCTCGTTGGCCGTCCCGCGGTTCCGTTCGAGTTGCGTGACGCCCAGGATCGGGTGCACCGGCTCGACGGGTACCGCGGCCGGTGGCTGCTGCTGGTGATGCACCGGCATCTGTTCTGACTGCCGTGCCGGCGGCATCTGCTGCAGTTGCGGCAGGCGGAGGGCGAGCTCGAACGGCTCGGCGTGCAGTTGCTGGCCGTCACGTTCGAGGGTGCAGAGGCGGCGCGCGCGTACGTGGCCGAGACGGGGCTGCCCTGGCCTCTGCTCGTCGACACCGAACGCCGCCTCTATCACGCCTACGGCATGGGGAAGGCGCGGCTCCGGCATCTGTTCGGGCCGGCGACCTTGCGCGCCTACTGGCGCGAGGCCCTTCTCGGGCAGCTTCCCCGCCTGCCGCGCGCGGATACGGCGCAGCAGGGGGGCAACGTGCTGATCGATCCGGCGGGGCTGGTCCGGTTCCATCACGTCGGCCGCGGACCCGCCGACCGGCCGCCGGTCCCCAAGCTGCTGGCGGCGCGAAGCGCCTTTCCGTCCTGACCATGATTCCGCCGAAGACGATTCTCGTTGCGACCGACTTCAGCGACGCGTCCGGGCTGGCCCTGACCTACGCCAAGGAGCTGGCCCGACAGTTCGATTCGACCCTCCACCTGCTGCACGTCGTGACCGATGCCGACGTCAGCCCGGGGACCGAGGCCTTGTGGGGGTTCTCCGAGACCAGGGTCCAGCGGCGCTGGGTCGACGAGGCGACGGCAAAGCTGGAGGGCCTGTGCCCGACGGAAGAGCGGGCCGCGTTCACGGTACGCACCGCGGTCGAGATCGGGCCGCCGACCGACGGCGTCCTGCGGTACGCCGGCGCGCATCAGGTCGACCTGATCGTCATGGGGACTCGCGGTCGCGGCGTCGTCGAGCAGATGCTGCTGGGAAGCGTTGCCGCGGAGGTGGTGCGGCGCGCGCCCTGTCCCGTCCTGACGGTGCGGGACGCGCCCCTCGCGGCCGCGAACCCGTAGCGGGGCCGCGGCGCCGGCAACGGCAGCGACCACCCGGTCCTGCAATTCTTCAGTGTAGTCGAGTTCTCCGGCGCCGTTCCGGCGTGCGGACGGATGGCCCGGGTGTCGAGCGCGTAGAGCCGCGGCCGGCGGACCTGGGGCCGGCCGGAGGTAACCGGCATGTTCATACGGAGGTGCGGCGGCTGATGCCAGGTGTTCTCGACGGAGTCCGGGTGCTCGATTTCGGCCGCTACATCGCGGGACCGTTCTGCGCGGCGCTGCTCGCGGACCTCGGGGCGGACGTCGTGCGGGTCGAGAAGGTCCGTGGCGGGGAAGACCGCTTCCTCGTGCCGCTGACCGCGGCCGGCGACGGGGCCCTCTTCATGCAGGTCAACCGGAACAAGCGCGGGATGACCCTGAACCCGATGAAGCCGGAGGGGCGCGGGGTGCTGCGGCGGCTGGCCGCGGGGGCGGATGTGGTCGTCGCCAACCTGCCCGACCCGGCCTTGCGGGCGCTCGGGCTCGACCATGCGTCGCTCGCGGCGGTCAACCCCCGCATCGTGCTGACCAGCGTGTCGGCGTTCGGGGCGGGGGGACCGTACTCGGACAAGGTCGGCTTCGACGGCATCGGTCAGGCGATGTCGGGGGCGATGTATCTTTCGGGCGAGCCGGGCCAGCCCACCAAGAGCTACGTGCCGTGGGTCGATTTCATGACCGCGCTCTCCGCCTGCGCCGGCACGCTGGCCGCGCTCATGGCGCGCCAGCGGACTGGCCGCGGCCAGGAGGTCCGGGGGTCGCTGCTCGGGGCGGCGCTCACCGTCGCCAACGCGGCGCTGATCGAGCAGGCGGTGCATGCACCCAATCGGGTCGCCTCGCTGAATCGGAGCCAGGTGTCGGCCCCCTCCGACACCCATCGGACGCGCGACGGGTGGATTCTCGTGCAGACCATCGGCCAACCCCTGTTCGAGCGGTGGGCGGCGCTGGTCGGCGAGCCGGGATGGATCGACGACCCCCGGTTCCGGGACGACATGGCCCGCGGCGACCACGGCGAGGTCATCAGCGCCCGGATGGCCGCTTGGTGCGCAGAGCGCACGACGGCCGAGGCGCTCGCCGCGCTCGAGGACGCCCGAATCCCCGCCGGCCCGGTGCTGTCGCCCCAGCAGACCCTCGACGACCCGCACGTGGAGGCGGTCGGGTTCCTCAAGGCGCTGGGGTTTCCAGGCGCCCCCGCCCCCGCCCCGGTCGCCGAGACGCCGTTCTCGCTGTCCGCGGGCGCGCCCGGAATCAGGACGCGGGCGCCGCGGCTCGGCGAGCATACCGAAGAGATTCTCGGCGAGCTCGGGTACCCCGCGGCCGAGATCGCGGCGCTTCGCGCCGCCCGGGTGGTATAGGAGCCCGAGGCGAAGCCTCGCTGCTCTTCGACCGGCGCCCTCGTCGCGTCCTGCCAGGCGGCCGCAGCCCGCTGGGGCCCACAACGCGCTGTGGGGCTCTCGCCGTCTCGGTGCAACGCGGTTCACCGCGGCTCCTGGAGCCGCATGGCCCTCCGCGGGGCGCCCCCGGCAGGCAACGCCGCGCCGAAATTCGTGCTGTGCACGCGCGCCGTTTTCTGGCAGCATGGGGTTGGCTGCGGCAGGCGGCGTCGGAACGATAGGGAGGGTGAAACCATGCGCCTCGTGCGACTCATTCCGGCGGTGTTGATCCTGTGCGGTCCGGGACCGCTCTTCGCCCAGGGCTGGGCCGAGTACGCCAGCCCCGCGGACTTCTTCAGCGTCAATCTTCCCGGCGAGCCGTCGGTGGAGGAGGTTGCCTACACGTCCGAGTACGAAGCCCAGTTCCCGGCTCGCGTGCACGCCCACGTGGACGGCGCGATCCGGTACTCGGTCACCGTGGTCGACTACTCCGAAGCCGAACGCATCCACACCGAGCGCGCCCGGAACTGCCCGCCCGACGCGCACACCGGCTGCTCGGGCGCGCAGTACACCGGCGTCGGGTCGTGGATCATCGACGTGCGGGGCGCCATGGACTACGCGACGTGGCAGCTCCTGCAGCGGGGCGTGACGCCGACGTTCTTCAGCTGGAACTTCGTGGACCTCGTCGAGGGCCGTCACCTCCAGCTCACCAATCCGGATCGTTCCCGGACGTTCGCGGCCATCTACATGCACGAGGACCGGCTGTACATCCTCGAGGCGACGGCGCCTCCCGGCCGGCCGGGACCCGAGCTGTTCCAGCAGTCGCTGCGGTTTCTGGACGCGGACGGCAACGGCATCCGCTACCAGACCGTGTACGTCAACGGCTTTCCGCCACCTCCCCGAGTCAGATGATGTCTTTCAAGCTCCCGACCTTCGCGGCCCTCTGCGCGGTTGTCATCGCCCTTCCGGGCTGGGCGCATCATTCCCACGGCAACTACGAGCTCACCGACTTCACCCATCTCGAAGGGACGGTCCAGGAGTTGCACCTGATCAACCCGCACGCCTGGATCTTCCTCGAGGTGCCCGGTGAAGGGGAAGGCGAGCCCACCCTCTGGGCGATGGAGGCTACCAACCCCGTGGGACTCCGCCGAAACGGCATCGAGCGCGACGACGTCCTGCCGGGCGACCTCATCCGGGTGCGCTGTCACCAGCTCAAGGACGGGTCGGACGGGTGCCTGCTCGGGTTCGTCACGCCGCTGCACGGCGATCCGGCGCGGGGACACGGCGTCGAGAAGGAATGGGACTAGGAGTCCGCGCCGTTGAACCGCGCGGACTCCCGGATCGGCGTGGCGCCGGGCGCACGATCATCGCGGTGACCGGTCTCCTGGGCTTGGCGGGGCTGGCGGCCGGAGCCGGGGTGCGGGCGCAGTTCGGGCCGGAGAACGCGGCGATGGGCGTGCTCGACCGCTTCCTGGACGCGTTCAATGCCCGGGACGCGGCGGCGCTCTGCCGCACATGGCACTACCCCCACGTCCGCTTCACGGGCGGCGAGGTCGAGACCTGGGAGACGCCCCGCGACTGCGTCGCCCGGCACGACTTCGTGGCGTTCGCGGCCGAGACCGGCTGGGATCGCAGTGGGTGGGACCGACGGACCGTCGTGCAGGCGTATCCGGACAAGGTGCACGTCGCGGTCATCTTCAGCGAGTACGACGCGGCCGGCCGCCGCCTCGCGCAGCTCGATGCGCTCCACATCGTGACGCGGGTGGACGGACGGTGGGGCCTTCGGGCCCGCTCCCGCTTTGCGGCGGTGCTACCGGAGGCGCCGCCGCAAAGCGGGGGGTGACGGGTTCCGCGGAGGCGCCGTCAAGGGTCGCGCGGCGTGGCGGTGCGACCGGATGAAGACCCGCCGCCCGAGGATGACGATCCGCCGCTCCGGGTATAGCCGCCGGAGCTCACGCCCCCGCCCCCGCCCGACGAGCGCGGTGCGCTGGACACGCCTCCACCCGATGCCTGGGAGACGCCTGCTCCCCGGGGCTGCGCGCGGCGTTCCCCGCCCCCCCGCGGCGTGGCGACCCGGGTGTAACCGTATCCTTCGTAGATCCGTCCCTCTCCCGGGTCCGGTCCGTCCGTCCGGATCGACCCCGATGAGTAGTAGTCGCCCCCCGTGAGGTAGTACTGGTCGCCCCACCCGTACAACGACCGGTAGGGGGACCATCCGTAGTAGTACCCGAACGGCGCTGCGTAGTACGGATACCAACTGTCGTATCCGTAGCCGCCCCAGGTGCTCAGGAATGCGCCGCCCCCGCCGTACGACGCGGTCGGCGCGCTGGAGCGTTGCACCGAGAAGTCCTCGGGGAACGAGAGCGCCACCAGCAGATCGATGATCTCGGACGGCACGCCGCCGTCGTCGAGTCGGATCAACGTGCGCCCGTCGAGGGCAAACAGCGTGTCGGTCTCCACCAGCATCGCTTCGAGCACCGCGGGCTCGACCGCGTTCCCCGCTTCGATGACGGCATCGATCGTCAGATCGGCGGCGCCCATCCGGTTCGCCGCGGTCCGCGCCCGTGCGAGCAGATCGGCGGTGAGGGCCGGACCCGCCGCACCGAGGGTCGCGACATCGCCGGCGCGGCGGTAGCGCCGGACCGTGACCGCGGCGCGCTGTCCGGCTTCGACCAGCTCGAGGGCCAGCCAGGTTCTGCCGTCCGTCATGAGCCCGACCCCGGATACCCGGCGGGCATCGTCCTGGCCGCTGCACGCCAGCTCCGCCCGCGTGAACAGGCGCGCGCCGTCCTCCGACCAGGCGACGCGGCGCCGGCCGCGGCACTCGCTCTGGTCCACGGGGTGCTGCATCCCGTCGGCGGACAGGGTCTCCACCAGCGCCGTCTCGCCGTCCGCCAGCGTCGTCACGACGACATCGGTGGCGGCGGCCGGACCCGCCGCCGGCGTCACGCACACCAGCACGCGATCCGCGAAGGCGGAAAGAGCGCCCGCGACCTCCGGCAGGGCGCCGGCTTCCTCGACCAGTTGCCAGCAGCCGAGCCACGGCAGCCAGCGCTGATCCACCGCGGCGGCGGCAGGCGCCTCGCCGAGCCGCGACGGCTGGGCGTGCGATGCGCCCGGCAGCGCGGCCGCCCCGATGGCCGCGACGACGAGCACCACGGAGCACAGGGTCCCCCGGGCGAGTGGGGCGGCGGGAGGCCTGGAAGTGCGAGCCCGGGTCGTGATTGGGATGGTCATGTCTCACCTCGACGAATGGAGAGGCGCCACGGACTCCAGGACGCCCGCGACAGAGGCCCTGCTGTAATCGGCCAGCGATGCATCCTGCGAGAACTGCCTTGTTGATCGGTCGCTACACCCAATATGCACCCTCTTCGCGTCTTGTCAAGCAGGCGCCTCGGTGGCCTCGGTGCGACAGTCGGTTCTACGCCGGGGCGGCTGGCGCGACCTTACGGTCGCGCTGGAAGTTCGCTGGCGCGAACTTCTACGGCGCAAGCTCCTAGAACAGGAACTCGATGCCGCCGGTCATCTGCAGTCCGTTCAAGTCCATGTCACCGACGAAGTCGCCGGCCAGCTCCGCCCGGGACCAGACCCGGCGCACCTCGGCGACGGCGAAGAGCCGTCTCGTCATGCGGAGGCTGGCCCCCGCGGAGACGTGTCGGCTCGCCGCCCACCCCCGCGATTGCAGCGAGTCGTCGAAGATCGCGAGGTTCACGACGTCGACGAAGTCCCCGGCCTGCCAGAGCCGGTACCACCGCATGCCGCCGCCGATGCCGACGTGGAGCGCCAGCGTGCTCGGCACCCACGCCAGGCGCCCGATGCGGCGGCCCCGCGGCAGCACCCAGTACCGCACGCTGGCGTTGACCGGTACCTGCCACACCTGGGTCGTCTGGGCGATCGGCCGGCCGTCTTCCGTCCACTCCCGGTACTCCGACGCCGTATTGCTCTCTGCCGGGGCTACTTCGAACACCACATCGACGCGGGGGGTGGCCGAGAAGCCCGCGACGAAACGGATGTGCACCGTGTCGTACGCCCGGTCGTCGAGGGTGAGGTACTCGCGGAAAGAGCCGAGAAGGCCGCCGCCCGACGGCTGGAGCCAGCCGCCGTAGAACCCGACCATCCCGCGTGGCTGGCCGAACAGGAAGTCGGGTCGGTTTCGGGGGGCGAGGGGTTGCGCGGCGGCGGCCGGCTCCGCCTCCGGCCCGTCGGCGGCGAACGCGATCCCGCCGCCCGCCACCGGCGCGCCCGCGAGGCAGGCCGCGAGCATCATCCGGACGATGCGCATCAGCGCGGTTTTCTTGCTGGGCATTGGTTCGATCATCCGTAAGTAGCGGTCAGTGGACTCGCCAGACCGTACATGCACCGATCGTACCACCGCAGAGGCGCCATTGTAGCAGCCGGCCGTTTGCCACCGGGCAGCCGTGGCCGAGACTCTCGCGCATCGCCTCGCCGGTCGAGGGCCGGGCTCCTCGCCGCAGGCCCCGACCGTCCTCCGCGTGATACACGCCTGTCCGTAGCCGCGGTCATCCGCCGCAAGTTTCGGAAGCCGCCGGCGAGCAGCCGCGGGTGCAGGGCCTCGTCCTCTCGGATGGGCGGCGAGCCCGACAGGTGTCGGTCGCCATCGTCTTCCACTTGCCATGATGTCCGACCGTGGACGGATCACGTAATCCCAATCACCCCGCCGTCGCCGGCACTATAATTGGACCGTTCATCCTGTATAGGTCAGGAGCACTCTCCAGGAGCATTTGATGAAACGATTGTTCATCGTCGCGGTGGCGTTGACCCTGCTGGCGGGCGGAGCGCCGGCCCGGGCGCAGTTCGACAGCGTCGGCTCGCTCGACTTCACGACGTCCGGCTCTGCCGAGGCGCAGCAGCACTTCCTGCGCGGCGTCGCGATTCTGCACAGCTTCGGCTGGAAGCAGGCGATTGCCGAGTTTCAGGCTGCGCAGCAGCTCGATCCCGATTTCGCGATGGCCTATTGGGGCGAGACGCTGTGCTACAACCACCCCCTGTTCGGCTCGCCGGCGGACAACGAGAACCCCCGGGCGGTGCTGAAGCGCCTGGGGGCGACGCGCGAGGAGCGGTTGGCCAAGGCCCCCACCGAGCGCGAGAAGGGGTTCCTGAACGCGGTCGAGATCCTCTGGAGCGAAGGCGACTACGACGACCGGCGCGTGGCGTACATGGAGGCGATGCTGCGGCTCGCCGACCAGTATCCCGACGACGACGAGGTCGCGACCTTCGCCGCGGTGGCCACCCTCAGCGGCGCGCGCGCCCTCGACGACCGCACGTTCCGCTACGAGATGCGCGCCGGCTCGCTCGCCCTGCCGGTCTTCGAAGGGAACCGGGACCATCCGGGCGCTCCCCACTACGTGATCCACGCGTTCGACGATCCCATCCATGCGCCCCTCGCGCTGCCCGCGGCGTTGCGCTACGCCGAGATCGCGCCGGCCGTCGCGCACGCCCGCCACATGCCGACCCACATCTTCATCCAGCACGGCATGTGGGACTACGTGTCGAACCACAACCAGCACGCGTACGACGCCGCCCGCGACCTGTGGGTGCCGGGCGACAGTGTGGGCGACACCGTGCACCCGCTCGATTGGGGCCAGTACGGCGACCTGCAGCTCGGCGACTACGCCAAGGCGCGCACCTGGATCGAGCGGCTGGAGATGGTCGTCCGCGAGAGCGACGGGCAGGCCCGGGCGGTCAGCACCCTGCCGCTGCTGAACGCGCGCTACGTGGTCGAGACCGAGGAGTGGAACGTGCTGCCGGTGACCGACGACTCGTCGGCCGCCGAGCTGCTGGCCACCGGCATCAGCGCCGTCAAGACCGGCGACCTCGCCACCGCCGAGGCGGCGGCGGAGGGCCTGATGGGGCTGGCCGAGGGCGGCAACCTCGGCAACCAGGTCATGTACCGCGAGGTCGCGGCGCTCGTGCACGTCGCGAAGGGCGAGGGCGACGCGGCGACCGCCCTGATGGACGAGGCGCTGGAGATTACCGGCCGCATGCGGCTGCCCAACGGGGCCGCCAGCCCCGTCAAGCCGCCCTACGAGCTCTACGGCGAGATCCTGCTCGAGCTCGGCCGGCCCGCCGACGCGGCCGCGAAGTTCGAGAGGTCGCTGGAACGGATGTCGGGCCGGGTCCGGTCGGTGCTCGGTCTGGCCCGTGCCGCCGCCCAGACCGGCGACGACGCCACCGCGGCCGAGCAGTACGCCAGGCTGTTGTCCACGTGGCAGGGCCGCGACGACCTGCCGGGCTATCAGGAGGCCAGCCGGTTCCTGCAGCAGACCAACGACCAGTAACCGGTTCGCCGCAGCGATTCCGGAGCCTGGAGAAGGGGGCGATGGGCGTGGCCGCGCTGGTCACGCCCATCGCGTTCCGGCATGCCCGGTGCTGGTTCGGGTCGCCGATTCGAGCCGGACGGTGCGCCGTGAGAGATCCCCATGGCTACCCTGATTTTTGAGGCCGAAGCCGTCACCGAGCAGATCAGCGTCGCAATCGGTGAGAACCTGGCGACGAAGGACGATCTGGAAGAACTCGAGCTGCGTGTCACCCTCAAGGTGTACGCGGCCGTCGTGGCGGGAGTCGCCTTGATCAAGGCTCTCGATTTTCTGATCGGCTGACCCGCTGGTCCATCGACCGATAGCAACGGGCGATGACCGGGCACGGAAGCCCGGTGTCCTACCAGCGGTCGAAGCGCACCAGCTCGCGGTCGATCATGTCGATGCGGGGCCGGCCCGACGCGGCCATGTTTCTCGCCAGCTCGGTCTGCAGTATCTCCACCACCGTTCGGACCCCCTCGGCCCCGTAGGCGGCGAGGCCCCACATGGGGGGCCGCGCCACGAGCACCGCGGAGGCGCCCACGGCGAGGCCCTTGAGGACGTCGGTGCCGCGCCGGAAGCTGCCGTCGACGAGGACCGGGACGCGGCCGGCCACGGCGTCGGCCACCGCCGGCAGGACGTCGACCGGTAGGGCGCCGCCGAGGCCGTGGCTGGAGACGACGAGACCTTGGGCGCCGCGATCGAGGGCGGTTTCCGCGCTCTCGACGCCCATGACGCCCTTGACGACCACCGGCACGTCCACCGCTTGGCTGACCTGCTCGACGGCCGCCCAGTCGGGCGGCGCGGGGGCGCCGCCTTCGGAAACCCCGACGGTCACGCAGACCGCCCGGCACCCCGCCTCGACCGCCCGCGCGGCGTCGTCTGCCAGCGTGTCCGCGTCGGAGTACTGCTGGTACCACACCGGTTCGTCGCTCGCGGCGGCGACTTCGTCGATGGCATGGCCGCCGCGGCCGGTGGCCACCATGACCGCCTTGGCGGCCGAGGCGCCGCGCGCGGTCGCGACCTCGCCATCCGCGTGCAACGCGTCCTGGTTGCTCACCGGCCCGACGATGATCGGAGCGAACATGTCGTACCCGTACAGCGGCGTGGTCAGATCGAGGTCCATCGCGTAGACCATCAGCCGCTGCCGCAGGGTCATCCTGTCGAACGGCCGCCGGTGCCCCCCGCTGATGGCGGCGAAGCGTTGCGGCGGCAGCACGAGCCGGGCCATCGCCTCGAACTCCGGCACGTTGACCAGCTCGAGCACCGGGGCCAGCCGGTCGTTCGGGGGCGCGCCGCCCCCGGGCTGGCCCTGGGCGCGAACGACGGGTGAGCCGCCGAGGAACGCGCCGAACTGTCGCAAGGACTCCCGTCGGTCGATCGTCATCGCTGTATCGCCTTTGCTGTGCGCGGGGAACGCCGTCTCTGCGGTGAATCTATACGACGTTGCCGCGCGGCGCCAGGGGGCTGCGGTCCTGGGAGCCCGTGCAAGAGCCCTGCTGCATTTTCCACCGGCGCTTCCGCGTGGCCGTGTCGCTCCGCGGACGGCGTTCGGTCCGCGGTCGCCTTCACCCAATAGGCGTTTTCGTCGAGGCCTGCAACGCCCCGGCGCTTTCCCGGCCCGCCGGCGCCCTCACCCGTCCCGGTGCAGCGCGCGGTTCACCGCGGGCCTCTAGATCAGCCCCACGGTCCACAGCACGTACACAACCGCCATCGCGGTGACGCCGTTGACCAGGGTGACGCCGCCGTAGGACAGCATGGCCGACTTGAGGGGCATGCGGGACAGCGACGCGCAGACCCAGAAATAGCTCGAGTTCACGTACTTGATGATCATGGACCCGGCCGCCCCCGCGAGCATCGTCGCCTCCGGGCTCAGGCCCAGCGTGTCCATCATCGGGGCGGCGACCGAGGCGGCGGTGATGACCCCGACCGTCGTCGACCCGGTGATCATGTTGCCGGCCACCCCGAGCACGAACGGCAGGAAGATCGCGGGCAGGCCGGTGGAGGCGACGGCGCCGGCGATGGCGTCGACGGCGGGCGTCTCCCGCAGAATCTGGCTCAGGGCGCCGCCGAGGCCGGTCACCATGATGATCATCGCCGACGCCCGCAGGGCGTCCTCGATCCACTGCCCGGTGCGCGCCGCGGCCTGATCGGCCCTGGTGTTCCGGTAGGCGAGCAGGATGCCGATGCCGAGGGCGACGACCGGCCAGCCCAGATAGCGCATCGCCACGTTGACGAGATGGTCTTCGGGCAGCGCGAAGGCGGTCACGCTCTGCCCGGCGATGAGGCCGAGGGGAATCAGGATCGGGGCGTAGGCGCGCCACGTCGTCGGCAGCTCGGACTCGCGTCCCTGCTCGATGAACGACTGCCCCACGAACTCCCGGGACGGCGGCGACTCGATGTGCGGTCCCGCGAGGCGCGCGTAGACCCAGCCCGCCAGCGACGCGATCAGGGTGACGATGCCGCCGTACAGGATGACCTGGCCGATGTCGGCGCCGACGAGGGCGACGGCGGCCAGCGGTCCGGGGGTCGGGGGGACCATGGCGTGGGTGAGCTGCATCGCTCCCACGAGGCCGGTCGCCATCACGCTCATGTTCAGGCCGCTGTTGAGGGCGGCCGAGTGGACCAGCGGGTTGAGAATGAGATACCCGACGTCGGAGAAGATGGCGAGGCCGATGACGAATCCGCTCAGCGTGAGGGCCAGCGGCATCCGGGTCTCGCCGACCCACCGGATCATCGAGACCGTGATCCGTTCGATGCCCCCGGTATGCTTGAGGGCCTCGGCGAGAATCGACCCGAGCACGATCACCACCGCGATCCCCTGGATGGTCCGCCCGAACCCCTGCTCGAAGGCGTCGATGAACGCCTGGCGGTCGAGGCCGGGAATCAGCGCGAACAGCACGATCGGCACGAGCAGCGCGATGAAGACGTGCCAGTTGAAGCGGGTGATCAGCAGGAAGAGCAGCGCGACCACGGCGACGAGACCGGCGATGGCGATGAACGCGCTTTCGGTAATCATGATGTATGGGCCCTGGCCGTGAACCGAGGTCCGATCCTATATCAGTCGGTGCGCCCGGCGGTTGCGCAGACCGACACCGGAACCGCAGCATGATCGTGATGAAGTTCGGCGGCAGCTCGCTGGCGACCAGCGACGCGCTGACCCGGGTCGCGGGGTTGATCGCCGACCGCGCGCGGCAGGGGCCGGTGGTCGTGGTGTCGGCGATGGGGAAGACCACGGACGGCCTCGTGGCCGCCGTCGACCTCGCGGCGCGCGGCGCGCTGGCGGACGCCCGGCGGGGCGTCGCGGCCATCCGCGACGGCCTGCTCGCGGCGGCGGCGCCGGTCCTTGCCGACGTCGCGGGCCTCCGGGGCCTGGTCGACGCCCACTGCGACGAGCTCGACCGCACGCTGAAGGAGCTGGCCGCGGGGGACGAGCGGGCCCGCCCGCGGTTGACCGACGCGGCCCTCTCGCACGGGGAGCGCATCTCCAGCCTCGTGATGGCGCGTCTGCTCCGCCAGCGCGGGCTCGACGCCGTGCACGTCGATGCGCTTGACGTGCTGGTGACCGACGATCGGTTCACCGAGGCGGCGCCGCGGTTCGGACCGACCAACGAGCGGCTCGCGCGCCTCGTCCGGCCGCACGCCGCGGCGGGGCGGGTGGCGGTGATGGGGGGGTTCATCGGACGGACGGCGGACGGGCGCCCGACGACGCTGGGCCGCGGCGGCTCCGACTTCAGCGCCTCCATCGTGGGCGCGGGCATCGGGGCCGAGGAGATTCAGATCTGGACCGACGTCGACGGCGTCATGACCGCGGACCCCTCGCTGGTCCCGGAGGCGCAGCCCCTGCCGCGGCTGTCGTTCGCCGAGGCGTCGGAGCTGGCCTACTTCGGCGGCCGGGTGCTGCATCCCCGCACGTTGCTGCCCGCCGTCGAAGGGGACATCCCGGTCCGCGTGCTGAACTCGCGGAAGCCGGAGGTCGAAGGCACCCTCATCGTCGCGGCGTGCCCGCCGTCGGGTCTGACCGTCAAGTCGATCGCGTACAAGGAGGGCATCACCGTCATCGACATCCGGTCGACGCGCATGCTCATGGCGCACGGCTTTCTCGCCGCGATCTTCGAGGTCTTCGACCGGCTGCGGACCGCCGTCGACGTCGTGTCGACGTCCGAGGTTGCGGTGTCGCTGACCATCGACGGCACCGACCGGCTGGCGGACCTCCTGGACGAGCTGCGGCGCATCGCCGAGGTGCAGCACACCGGCGGCCAAGCCATCGTCTGTCTCGTGGGCGAGGCGATCCGCGACACCCCCGGGGTCGCCGCCACCGTCTTCACCGCACTGCGGGCGATCAACGTGCGCATGGTGTCGCAGGGCAGCGCCCGCACCAACTTCAGCCTCGTCATCGACGAACGGGACGTGCCCGCCGCCGTACGCGCCCTGCACGCCGCGTTCTTCGAGACGCCGGCGGAGCCGGAGGCCGGTTGAACGAGCGGGTCCCGGGAATGCGGGGCCGCCCCGCCGGTGGTTCCTGTCAGGTTGCGCCGGCGCCGGCCGGCGCCTCCCACAGCACGGCGAGCTTCTTGCCGTTCGTGGCGCAGTCCCGCAAGTACAGGTTGATGAGTGTCTGGTATGGGATGCCGGTGTCGGTGGACAGGTGCTTGAAGTAGTCGATGGTGTCCTGATCGAGCCGGATCGTCACTTGCCGCTTCAGACGCTTCACATACGGATTTCGTCGCGCCGTCGAGAAGTCGTAGTGTTCTCTCATCGCTTCAGCCTGTGCCGGTACGCCCGCCGTTCGGCCTGATTGGCCTTGCGCGCCGAGATGATTCGGATGACGTCGCCCTCCGCTCGAGCGCAGTGACACACGACCAGGGTTCGGGCGACGTCGCTGAGCCCCAACAGGATGAACCGCTCTTCCGAGCGCGACGTGTCGGGATCGGGGATGAGGATCGCGAACTCATCGAAGAACACCGACCGGGCCTCGTCGAAGGAAACACGGTGCTTGCGCTGATTCTGCGTGTTCTTTCGTTCGTCCCACTCGAAACGGATGTCGGCCAACCCGAGCAGCGTATAACTACATTGTAGTGGAACGCAAGGCAGGCTCGCCTTCCGCGCTCCGGCCGAACTCCAGGCGCTTGCGCCGTAGAAGTTTCGCTCCAGCGAAACTTCAAACGCGACCGCAAGGTCGCGCTACCGCCAGTCGTCGATGACGAAGAGGCCGGCGCGGTGGTAGCCCGGCTCGTGCGGGCGATGCATGCAGACTCCCTGGATGACGGTGCGGAAGCCGGCCGCCCGCAGGGCGCGGTACGCCTCGACGCGGGCCAGGCTGACCCCGGCATCGAGGTGCGCGAGACGCCGGGACGCGGCCAGCGACAGGCAGGCGGCGAGCAGCCGGTCGAAGCGGTCGGCCGACCCGGGGCCGGGGCGGGCCGCGCCGAACTTCACGTAGCAGCGTCCGGCGCCGGCCTCGGAGCCGGCGCCGCAGTGACAGATCGCGAAGCCGTCCGGCCGGCCGGGGTCCCCCAGCAACACCGTGTCGCCCAGCGATTGGGCGGCCGCGGCCTGCACCTCGCGCTCGAGATCCAGTCCGTCGTAGAGCAGGGCGGACAGGCCCCGGCAGGCGTCGAGCACGGCCGGCCGGTCAGCCGGCGCGATCTCGGAGTATCGCCGGCCGGCCGCGGGGGCCGGGGACCCGGATACCGGCCTGGACATGACCGCGGTGAGATAGCGGGGCCAGAACCCGAACTTCTGGTACAGGGCCACGTGCTTCGGGCTGTGGGGAAAGGTGAACAGCCCCGCGTGGGTGACGTTCCACGCGGTGAACAGGCCGAGGGTCGGTTCGAGCAGGCGCGAGGCCACGCCGCGGTCCCAACGGTCCGGGGCGACCGTCAGCGGACCGAAGTATCCCACGCTGCCCCATCGGGTCGCGAGGTTCGAGCCGACGACCTCGCCGTCGATGACCGCGGCCAGCGCCGCCGACGGATCCGCGCGCCATCGCGACTGCACGTAGTTGCGGTCCGCCATGAAGCGGGCGGGGTCGGCGGCCCCGAGAAACGCGCCGAACGCCTGCTGCATGATGCGGGTGGCGACCGGCAGGTCCGGCTCGCGCAGGGCCCGCACCTCGACCGCCGGTCCGCCGGTCCGCTGCGCATCCGTCATCGTGGGTCCCCCTCCGTCCGGTGCGTCCCGTGTCCCAAGATAGAATGTGAGACTCGGAGGCCCGCGGCAAGACCCCGCGTTGCACCGAGGCCGGCGAGGGGCAGTATGCACCGCCGGCCGAATGCAGCGGGCCTCCTGCCGCGGGCCCCGGATCGATGATGACACCGCGGACCGCCCTCCCGCATCTTCCCGGCGCCGCCTGATCGGGTTCCGGGCGGTCCGACGAGCGCGAGCGCCGCGACCTCCCGATGCATCCCGCCGGCGTGTGCGTACCATGACCCCGACCAGCCTCCTCCGGCGCATGGCCGACTTCGACCTGACCGACACCCAGCGGCAGGTGCGGGCGGCGGTGCGCGAGTTCGCAGAACGCGAGATCCTGCCCACCGTCGAGCAGAACGAGCGGGACGGGCGCTATCCGCGCGAGCTGATCGCCCGGTTGGCCCCGTTGGGCTACCTCGCGCCGCTCATTCCCGAAGAGTACGGCGGCTCGTTCAGCGACGTGGTGACCTACGGCATCGTCTGCGAAGAGCTGGCCCGCGTCGACTGGGTGATCGCCTCGGCGGTCTCGGTCGCCAACTCGCTGGTCGGCAGCTCGATTCTGCGGTTCGGGACCCCGGCGCAGCGGCAGCGGTGGCTCCCGCCGCTGGCCAGCGGCGAGATCCTGGCGTCGGCCTGCCTCACCGAGCCCGGCGGCGGCACGGATCTGGCATCCCTGCGCACCCGGGCCCGCGCCGTCGACGGCGGCTGGATGCTGAGCGGCAGCAAGGTCTTCATCTCGCACGCGGCCGAGGCGGGGGTGTTCCTGGTGCCCGCGACCGTCGATCCCGAGCAGGGGCATCGCGGGGTCACCATGTTTCTTGTCGAGCCGTCGGCGCCGGGCATCGAGATCTCCCCGTTGCCGATGCGGACGCTGCAGCGCGACAACATCGCGGAGGTCCACTTCTCGGAGGTCCGGGTGGGCGGCGACGCGCTCCTGGGCGAGCTGGGCCGCGGGTTCCCGATTCTCGGCGCCGCTCTCGACACCGGGCGGTTCTCGGTGGCGGCCCGGTGCGTCGGTCAGGCGCAGCGCGCCATCGATCTCACGTTGCCCTATGCCCGCGAGCGGCGGGCCTTCGGACAGGCGATCGGCGAGTTCCAGATGGTGCAGCAGAAGATCGCCGACATGATCTGCCGGACCGAGGCGGCGCGCGGGCTGGTCTACCGGCTCGGCCGGATGAAGGACGCCGGGCTGGAGCGGTGCTCGTTGGAAGCGTCGATGGCCAAGCTCACCGCGAGCGAGGCGGCCACGCAGAACGCCCTCGACGCCATCCAGATCTTCGGGGGCTACGGATTCTCCGCGGAGTACGAGGTCGGCCGGTTGCTGCTCGAGGCGAAGACCCTCGAGGTGGGCGAGGGGACCAGCGAGCTTCACCGCAAGCTGATTGCCGAGCTCAGCCTGGGATTGCGCTGACGTTCGGGCCGGTGGCCGGCCGCGGGTGGGCCGCCGCGCTTCCTCGAGGCCGATCGGGTGTCCCGCGAATATTCGGCCCCCGGGATGCGTATGGGTCATCGACAATGCCACACGAGGAGGCGGCAGGGGCTCGGCCGTTCCCACGGTGGACCGCCGGGGCGGTCCGCATCGTGCGACTGTTCCTCCTGATCGTCGCCGCGATACTCGGGTTGGCGGCGGCGGTGGTGCTGCTCGGGCCCGTCCTGGTCAGGCAGGTCGTCCGGCTGTTGAACTTCTCGGTACAGGGATTCGTCTGGATCGTTGGCGGGCTTGAGCAGGGTCTCGATGCCGGGAGCCTGGTGGCCGAGATCGCGCGCGCGATCGGCGCGAGCCTGACCACCCCGGAGTTCGGGGGGGGAATCGTCTTCATCGAGATCGTCGGGGTCGCGGCGCTCTACGCGTTGCATCGGTTGCTGTCGAACGACAAAGGGACGGGGCGATGACTACGGGTACCGCCGGACGGGGCGCATTGCCGCTCGCCTCACGGGTTCCGACCCCGGGAGCTCGTGGTGAAACCGCGCGCTGCACCGAGACCGGCATCGCCGGTCGAATGCAGCGGGGCTTTTTCCACGGGCTCCTGGGCGTGCTGACAGTGGGCGCGCCCCTGTTCGCACAGCCTCCAGGGCCGGAGGGGCTGCGGGAGGAGGTCGATGCCCAGTATCGGGTGACCGAGACCAGCGGCGGAATCGGGCTGCTGCCGCGCGGCGATGACCGGGGCATCGCGCTGATCGAGCTCCGGGGCGAGGCGGTCTACATCGATGGCGCCGGCCCGTTGAGCGTGCAGCGACTGACCGACGAGCTCGGCGCCGATGCCGCCCCCCTGCTCCGGTTGCGGCTTCTCGACATTCCGGTGCAGCGATCCGTTCTGGGGCTGCCGCCGCGCACTGCCGACGCCGACGCCGATGCCGCGATTGCCGCTGGCGCGCGTTCCGAGGCGGCTGGGGACGCCGTGGCGGACGCCGCCGCGGTTACCGGCGCTGCGGTCGCCGAGGCCGAAGACGAAGTTGCAACTGCCGATGCTGCGGTCGCCGCGGCTGACGCGGCCGCGGCTGACGCGGCCGTGGCTGCGGTAGCTGCCAGCGCTCCGCCGCCCCCCCCCGCTCCGCCGCCTCCCCCCGCTCCGCCGCCCGCCGCCGCTCCGCCGCCCCCCCCGCTCCGCCGCCCGCCGCCGGGGCGCCCGCCCCCCCGGCGGCACCGGGAGCGGAGCGGCAGCGCCGCACCGTGCGCCGCAGCATCGTGCGGTTCGGCGGCGACGTGCACGTCCCCGTCGATGAACGGCTGGTCGGCGAGGTCGTCCTGATCGGCGGCCGCCTGCGCGTGGACGGAGAGGTCACCCGGGAGGTGACCGTGATCGGCGGGTCGGCGGAGTTCGGACCCGAGGCGGTGGCCAGACGCGAGGTCACGATTGTCGGCGGCGGGGTGACGAGGCATCCCGGCGCCCGTTTCGATCAGGGCCTGAACGAAGTGAGCTTCAACGGCCTCGATTTCGACCTGAGCGGTCTGGGAAGCGGCCCGGGGTTCCGGTGGCCGCGCCCTCCGGCGCCGATGCTGTACCGCTCGAGCGACCTGATGGGGACGTTCATCCGGTTCGCGTTTCTCGGCCTGCTGGGGTCGGTGGTGTTGCTGGTCGCGTCCGGCAGCACGCGCCGCGTGGCGGAACGCGTGACCCGCGAGCCGGTCAAGGCCGGCGTGGTCGGCCTGCTCGCCCAGCTCCTTTTTCTGCCCCTGCTGATCATCGGCATGGTGGTTCTCGTCGTCACCATCATCGGGATTCCGCTGCTGGCGCTGGTGCCGGTGGTCTGCGTGGCGGCCCTGGTGGTCCTCGTGCTCGGATTCACCGGCGTCGTCCAGTTGGTCAGCCGGGTGCTGGCCCGGGGCCAGCGGTCCGATTTCGTGCTGTTCTGGGCCGGCCTGGTGCTGCTGATGACCCCTGCGCTGTTCGGCGACGCGCTGGACGTGATTGGGGGGCCGTTTCGCCTGTTCGCGGTGATTCTGGGAGTGACCGGGTTCGTCGTCGAGTACCTGGCCTGGACCACCGGCTCCGGCGCCGTCATTCTGAACTGGTTCGGCGGCGTGGCGGCTCCCGCCGGAGGCGGGTCGCTGCCGCCGCCCGTCCCGCCTCCGGTTCGGCCTCAGGCGCCGTCGGCGTCGCTGCCCCCGGCCGGGGAGCCGGACTGACCCCCCCGCCGCCAGCCGCGGGCCGGACGACCCCGACCTTTGCGGACGCCCCCGGGCCCCTCAGCGGCCGGGGAGGGCCGGCGCTTCCACCCGCACCGTGCGCAGGAACGTGCTGAACGACGCATCCCAGCGGGCGATGGTGCGAACCGGCCCCGTCAGCTTGAAGAAATAGGGACCGAGGGGGGTCTCCACGACCGCGGCCAGCAGCCGGAAATCCGGTTTGTCGAGGCGTTCGGCCGCACCCGGGCGGACCGCCGCAACATACGTGCCCGGTACGTCCAACACGGTGACGTCGAGTCCGTTGGCGTCGAACGCGGTCGTCGACGCGACCGCGAACGAGGAGCGGCCGTCCGGCTGCTCCATCTGTCCGATCCACCGTTGCAGGTTGGCGTCGACCGTGCCGCCGCTTCCGCCGAAGTAGAACACCACCAGCTCGCCATCCTCCGGGTCGCCGGGGACCTTCGGCAGCCGGAACTGCGCGGCCCGCATCGGCGAGGGGGCGGGTTCTTCGATCCAGTCTCCCGGCGGGTCGTAGTGCAACGCCGGCTGGCCCGCCGCCGATCCGGCGAGGGCCCCGGTGACGACGAGAACCATCACGACGCGGGCCGTCAGAGTGCGCAGCATGGGCGCGATCGTACCATGGGCGGACCGCAGTATGATCCGTTCGATGATCGCGACCACCCGCCATCATGTCCAGACCACCGGCCAGGGGGACGTACGCGACATCACCCCTCTCGTGGCCCGCGTGGTGTCCGAGTCCGACCTGTCGAGCGGCCTGGCGACGACCAGCGTCATCGGGTCGACGGCGGTGGTGACCACCATCGAGTTCGAACCGGGGGCGGTCGCCGACCTGAACCAGCTCCTCGACCGGCTCGCGCCGCGGGACGGCCACTACGCGCACCACGCGCGTTGGGGAGACGACAACGGCTCCAGTCACGTCCGGGCGGCGCTGATGGGACCCTCCCTCACGGTTCCGTTCGAGCGCCGCGAGCTGATCCTGGGGACCTGGCAACAGATCGTGCTGCTCGAATGCGATACCCGCCCGCGGCGGCGTCCTTTCGTCGTCCAGCTCATGGGCGAGTAGGCACGGGGCACGCGGCCACGCGGCGCCCGCACCCGAAGTCATCATGATGCTCGACTGGACCCGGCAGACGCTCGACAACGGCCTCGACGTCATCGTGCACGAAGACCACCGGTGTCCGATCGCGGCCGTGAGCCTCTGGTATCACGTCGGTTCCCGGAACGAGTCTCCGGGGCGGACCGGCCTCGCCCACCTGTTCGAGCATCTGATGTTCGAGGGATCGCTTCACCACGACCGCAACTACTTCACGCCCCTGCAGCAGGCCGGCGCGGCCGTCAACGGGTCGACCAACTGCGACCGCACCAACTACTGGGAGGTCCTGCCCGCCAACGCCCTCGACCTCGCCCTGTGGCTGGAGTCCGACCGCATGGGCTACCTGCTGCCGGCGCTGACCGCGGCGAAGTTCGAGAACCAGCGGGACGTCGTCCTGAACGAGCGCCGGCAGCAGTACGAGAACCGGCCCTACGGACTGGCGTCGATGGCCCTGATGTCCGCCCTCTTTCCCCCGGACCACCCGTATCACTGGACCACCATCGGGGAGACCGCGGATATCCGGGCAGCCACCCTCGACGACGCCCACGCGTTCTTTCGCACCTGGTACCGCCCGGGCAACGCCTCGCTGACGGTGGCCGGCGACGTGGAGACGGAGCGGGCGATGGACGCGGTGCGGCGCCATTTCGAGGAGATTCCCGCCGGGCGGGCCGTCCCCCCCGCGGAAAGGCGCGAGGGAGCATCGACTCTGCCCGATGCGCCGCGGGAGGAACGGCGCCTGCTGCTCGAGGACCGCGTGGAGCTGCCGCGGCTGTATCTGGCGTGGCGGACGCCGGCGATGTTCGACGAAGGCGATGCCGGGATGGACCTGCTGGCCCATGTCCTGGCCGGCGGGAAGACCTCGCGGCTGTATCGGGCGCTGGTGCACGACCGCCGGATCGCCACCGACGTCAGCGCCGCCCAGAGCTCGCGGGAGCGGGCCGGCTGGTTCTGCATCACCGCGACCGCGGCTCCCGGTCACGGGCTGGCCGAGCTCGACGACGCGATCGGCGCCCAGCTCGCGGCGCTCGCCGGCGACGGACCCGAGGCGGACGAGCTCGAGCGCGGCCTGGCCCAGGTGGAGGCGCAGTTCGTGTACGGTCTCCAGACGGTGGGCGGATTCAACGGCCGGTCCGACCAGCTCAACGCCTACAACGTCTTCACCGGAGACCCCGGGTTCCTGAACCGGGACCGCGCCCGCTATCGCGAGACGCGTGTGGATCAGGTGCGGGACCTCGCGCGGCGGCTCACGCCGGGCCGCCGCGTGGCGTTGAGCATCGTACCGGCGGGCGACCCCGGCCGCGCCCTGGCGGGGTCGGCGCCCGCGGGGGTGTCCTGATGGCGCCGGTGGACCGAAGCCGCCTGCCCGCGCCCGGTCCGGCCCCGGCGGTACGGTTTCCCGCCGTGGGCGTGCATCGCCTGACCTCCGGCATGGTCCTGCGCACCGGCCGGCATCCGGGGCCGCCGGTGGTCCACTGGCTGCTGCTCTGGCCCACCGGGACGGCGTGGGATCCGGCGGCCCGACCGGGCCTCGCCGCTCTCACCGCGGACCTCCTCGACGAAGGCACGCGGTCACGATCCTCCCTGGAGCTGCATGCCGCCCTCGACCGCATCGGCGCACGGCTCGGGGTGCAGGTGGGGGCGGACGCGACGATGGTGTCCCTCACCACCCTCGAGCGTCATGCCGCCGCGGGGCTGGCGCTGCTGCTCGAGATCGTGACGGAGCCGCGCTTCGCCGACGCCGACTTCGATCGCGTGCGGCAGCTCCGGCGCAGCCGGGTGCGCCAGATGCGCATGGTCCCCGCGGCCGTCGCGGAGCGCGTCTATCTGGAGACCCTCTATCCCGGGCACCCCTACGGACATCTCGGCATCGGCACCGACGCGGCGCTCTCGCGCATGACCGCCGACGATGCCCGGCGCTTCCACCGCGCGCGGTATCGGCTCGGCGCCGCCACGTTGATTGCCACCGGGCCGTTCTCCGATGCCGCTTTCGCGGACATGGCGGAGCGGGCGCTGGGCGATCTGCCGGCGCTGGAGGCGGACGCGCCGGAAGGGGATGTTCGGCCCGAGGCCGGCGTGCCGGGACCGCCCCCGGCCCGGCTGGTGCTCGTCGACCGCCCCGGCGCGGTGCAGTCGGAGCTGCGGATCGGCCACGTGGCGGCGGCCCGACGGACCTCCGGGTATCATGCGCTTCAGGTGCTCAACATGGTGCTGGGCGGCCAGTTCGTCAGTCGTCTCAACCGGAGCCTGCGCGAGGAGAAGGGGTACACCTACGGGGTGCGGACGGCGTTCCGATTTCGGCGGGAGCCGGGTCCGTTCGTGATGCAGGGCAGCGTGCAGGCGGATGCCACCGTCGAGACGATCCGGGAGGTGCTCGAGGAGATGGCGGCGATCGGCGGGGACCGGCCGGTGACGCGGCCGGAGCTCGACCTGGCGCGGTCGGCCCTGACTCGCGGGTTCGCCCGGGGATTCGAGACCGCGGGGCAGGTGGCGCGGGGGGTGGCCCAGCTCGTGCAGTACGATCTGCCGGCCGACGAGCACGATCGCTTCGTGCCCGCGGTGGAGGCGGTCGACGCACCGGCGGTGACCGCCGCCGCCGCGCGGCACCTTCAGGCCGACCGCGCCGTCGTCGTGGTCGTCGGGCCCGCGGCGCAGATCGCGCCGGGGCTCGATGCTCTGCCGCTGGGGGACGCGCAACGCGTGGACGGACAGGAATCCGCGCCGTAGGTCCACTCCTGGAGGGTCGGTTGCGCGGGAAGCGGCGCCGCGGGGCGGCGATGCGCGGGCCGGGAGCCCGCGGCGGAGAACGGTGGGGATTCCTGTAGGGTTGGTTGGGGCGGGCAGCGGCGCCGCCGGGCGGCGATGTCGCGGCTGGCTGTCTGCCGGGAGAATGCCAGGATGAAGGCTGTCCGCTTCCACGAACACGGCGGGCTCGACGTGCTGCGGTGCGAGGAGGTTCCGGATCCGGAGCCGGCGCCCGGCGAGGTGCTGGTCCGCGTGCGCGCCTGCGCGCTCAACCATCTCGATCTGTGGCAGCGCCGCGGCATTCCCGGCGTGCCCTTGCCGCACTCTCCCGGCACCGACATCGCCGGCGAGGTCGTGCGCGGCGAGGCCCACGGGGTCGGCGAGGGGGTGCGGGTTCTCCTGCAGCCGGGCATCAGCTGCGGCAGGTGCATCGCCTGCCTCAACGGCCAGGACAATCTGTGCCGGAGCTTCGGCCTGATCGGGCACCAGTCGGAGGGCGGCTATGCCGAGCTCGTCACGGTCCCGGTCGAGAACGTGGTTCCGATCCCGGACGGGATCGGCTTCGTGGAGGCGGCGGCGTTTCCGCTGACCTTTCTGTCGGCGTGGCACATGCTGGTCACCCGCGCCCAGTTGCGGCCGGGAGAGACGGTCCTCATTCTCGCCGCCGGCAGCGGCGTCGGGCAGGCGGCGATCCAGGTGGCGCGCGCCCAGGGCGCCCGCATCATCGTGACCGCCGGGTCGGCCGAGAAGCTCGAGCGGGCCAAGGCGCTCGGGGCGCACGAAGGCATCGACCACTACCAGGAGGACGTCGCCCGGGAGGTGCGGCGGTTCACCGACCGCCGCGGCGTGGACGTGGTGTTCGAGCACGTCGGACAGGCGACCTGGGAGCAGTCGACCAAGAGTCTGCGGCGGGGGGGGCGGCTGGTCACCTGCGGCGCCACCACCGGCCCCGTCGGGTCGATCGACATCCGGCATCTGTTCACGCGGCAGATCTCGCTGATGGGATGCTACGCCGGATCGAAGGGGGAGCTGCTCCGGGCGGCCGAGCTTTTCTTCGAGGGCCGGTTCGAGCCGGTCGTCGACCGGACCTACCCGCTGGAGGAGGCCGCCGAGGCCCAGCGCCGGGTGGAGGACCGGGCGCAGTTCGGAAAGGTCGTCCTGCTGCCCTGAACGGGTGTCCGGCAAACCAATCGCCCCGGTTTCTCGTCCAAGGAAATCGGATGTCCGGGAGTTCGGCCATGCGGAGTCTCGCCCGGATCAGCGTCAGCATCGTCGGCGTCGTGGGGGTGCTCGCGGTCACGGTGGCCGCCGCCACGATCTGGCTGTTGCTGACCGATCCGGTGACGGTGGCCGATGCCGTCAACGAGCAGGACGTCACGCCCCTGGTCCGCGAGCTCGCCACGGTGATCTACGAGGCCATCCAGCGCCTCATCCAGTATCTCTGACCCATGGGAAGAGGGCCCCGGGCGGTTTCGCCACGAGTTCCCGGGGAAGCCCCTGGCGGTGTTCCGCCCGCCGCGCCGCCGCCGATCTACAGGTTGCGCCGCAGGAACTGGATCAGGACATAGCCGTCCAGCCACTTGAACGGCGTCTCGCCGGTCGAGTAGTGTCCGCACGGCAGGGCGAACACCCGCGGGTGGAGGCCGCGGCGCCCGCATTCCGCGACGAACCGGCGGGACAGGTGGACCGGGAACGACAGATCGTACAGCGCGTACACGAGGAGCACCCGGGTGCCGCGCATCCGCTCGATGTAGGGGTACGGACTGATCGGGAGCCACAGCCGGCGAAGCCGGTCGATGTCGATGGCCCCGTCGAGGCCGGCGCGCACGTGCGCGGTGGACAGGCCGTCCCAGACGACGTCGGCGAAGTACGGCGAGACGTGGTTGAGGGCCGCGGCCCTGACCCGCGGCTCGTGCGCGGCGGTGAGCGAGGCCAGGCACGACCCGAGGCTGGTGCCCAGAATGCCGATGCGGTCGTGGCCCTGCGCGTCCAGCCACGCGATCGCCCGGCGGGAGTCGAGGACCGCCTGCCGATTCACCTGCAGCGTGCGGCCGATGTTGGCGCTGACGATATAGTCGGCCCGTTCGAGCTCCGGCGGCATGCGGGCATCGTGATACGGCAGGCTCAGGCGGAGGGCGCTGATCCCCACCCGCGCGAGGAACCGGCACAGGCCGGCGTGCGCTTCCGCATCCGCGTTCCACTGCGGCAGGACCAGCACCGCCCGGCGCCGGTCCCCCGATTCGGCCGGGAAGTACCGGGCATGCACGGTGTTGTTGGCCGTGTGCGGCGTCTCGATCTGGCTCGGAAAGGTCAGCCGGCCGTCTCTCAGGACGTAGTCCGGACAGGGCGCCGATGCGAACCAGCCCGGGTCGGACAGCGCGGCCGCCGCCGCTTCCTCCATGCGCTGCGCCGGGTCGGCGGACGAATTGCCCCGGTGATCGATCCAGTCGAGTCCCCACTCGAAGGGACGAACGACGCGATTCGTGGTGGCGGCGGCCAGCCGGCGTTCCCAGGCGTGAAAGAATCTCCCGATCACCCGGGTAGTATGACCTGCGAACCGTTGAACCAAGGAGTGGCGATGAGCGTAACGAACGTCGGCGTGCACGAGGCCCGGCGCCTCCAGACCGAGGAAGGGTACTCCTATATCGACGTCCGGTCGGTGCCCGAGTTCCAGAACGGGCATCCCGAGGGGGCCTCGAGCGTGCCGCTGCTGCATCTGGACGAGCAGACCCGGCAGATGCAGCCGAACCCCGATTTCCTCGCCGTCATGCAGGCGCATTTCCCCCCCGGCGCCAAGCTGCTGATCGGCTGTCAGATGGGCGGCCGCTCTGCCCGCGCGGCGCAACTGCTGGCCGGCGCCGGCTACGAGGCGGCGGTCAACGTCGACGGCGGGTTCGGCGGGCGCCGCGACCCCGCCACCGGCCAGGTGATCGCCGAGGGCTGGGCTCCGGCGGGGCTGCCGGTGGAGACCGGCGGCGCGGACGACCGGGGTTACGAGGCTCTCCGCCGGCAGGCCGTCGAGGGGGGCGGGCCCGCGCAGTAGTGACGCTCGGTCGGACAGGGGCTTGCGCCGCAGAAGTTTCGCGCCAGCGAAACTTCAGACGCGACCGTGAGGTCGCGCCAGCGCCGCCTCGCACGCCTCCGCCACGTCCAGGAGGTGGTCGGTGCGGTTCCGCAATCCGACGAGCTGCAGGCCGCACGGCAGTCCGCCGGAGGTCGGCCCGCAGGGTATCGAGATGGCCGGGTGCCCGGTGGCGTTGAAGAGCTGGGTCAGCCGGAGCATGAGCGGTCGCAGGGGCTCCGACCGGCCATCGATGTCGACGCCGTCCGCGCCCAGCCGCGGGGCCGGCACCGCCAGGGCCGGCAGCACGAGGGCGTCGCAGCCGGTCAACGCGGCGTCGACGGAGGCGGCGAGCACTTCGCGCCCGCGTTGGGCGCGCACGTAGTCTTCGCCCAGCACGTACCGGCCGAGCTCCAGCCGCAGCCGCACGTCGGCGGAGTAGCGGTCCGCATGATGGTCGAGGCCGTACGCGTGGGTGGCGGCGGCCTCCGCCAGCACCAGATGCAGACAGACGGCGGGGGTGTCCTCGGCGTGGCGGATGGGGGTGTCGCGCAGGTCCCACCCGGCGTCGCGCAGGCGCCCGAGGGCCCCTTCGAAGGCTTCGCGCACCGCCGGATCGAGCTGGTCGAGGAAGAACCGGCGCGGGCAGCCGAGCCGCCGCGTCACCGGGTCGCACGCGACGGGGCGGACCGGGGCGGCCGGCCGCAGGGCGCGCAGGACCAGCCGGGCGTCGGCTACGCAGCGCGCTAGCGGTCCCACGTGATCGAGGCTCGGCGCGAGGGGGACGACGCCGTCGCACGACACCTCGCCGAAGGTCGGTTTCAACCCCACCAGACCGCAGGCGGCGGCGGGAATGCGGATGGACCCGCCGGTATCGGTGCCGATCGAGGCCCAGGCCATGCCGGCGGCCACCGAGACCGCCGACCCGCTGCTCGACCCGCCCGGCGACCGGCCCGGGTCGAGGGGGTGGCGGGCGGGGCCGAAGGCCGAGTCTTCCCCGGTGGTGCCGAACGCGAACTCGTGCAGGTTGCACTTGCCGATGAGGATGGCGCCGGCCTCCCGCAGCCGCCCCACCGCCGCCGCGTCCGCGGCCGGCGGCGGGCCGCCCGGCACCCGCGAGGCGGCGGTGGTCGGAACGCCCGCGACATCGATGAGGTCCTTGACGGAGACGGGCACGCCGTGCAGCGGACCCCGGTACCGGCCCGACGCGATCTCCCGCCCCGCCGCGTCGGCCTGGGCCGCGGCGGTGGCGTCGAGCACGGCGGTGAAGGCGTTGAGGGTCCCGTCGCGGGCCCGGATGCGCTCGAGGGCGGCGTCGACGACCGCGCGCACCGGGACCGCGCCGGTCCTGATCGCGGCCGCGAGCCGGTGCAAAGGCTGATCGCACCAGGAGGTGGTCACGGCTCTTCCGGGGCGCGCGGGGGAGGGCCCGGCGGGACCGCTTCCCGGTTCCAGGCCGCGCCGCGCAGGTCGCGGGTGGCCGCGGCCAACGCCGCGAGGCGCGGTATCAGGCCGGGCTGCTGCCGCCGCTCGGCGTCCTCCGTGGCGCCGCGCAGCCACCGATCGATGGTCATGTCCGGGACCCGTCCTGCCGGCGCGGCGTGCGGGCGGCCCTCCCTCCGCGGTGCGTCATCGTGACCTCACCGACACCGCGATGCCGTTCCCCACCGGGAGAAAGCTGGTCACGAGACGGGGATCCGCCGCGAGCCGCCGGTTGTAGGCGGCGAGCGCGTCCCCCTCGTCCGCTGGCCGGCTCGGCGATTCCGCGAGCCCCGGAACGACCGCGCCCGCCCCGAGCACGTTGCCCGTAATCAGAACGCCGCCCGGGCGGAGCAGGGCCACCAGCCGGTCGAGCAGCGGTCCGTACTGTCGTTGGTCGCCGGCGTTGAAGATGACGTCGAAGGGACCGGCAACCTTGTGCACCATGCGGGCGGCGTCGCCGACGATGACGTGCGCCCGGTCGCCGAGCCCCGCCGCCTCCAGATGGATGCGCGCCATCGCGGCGCGGCGCGGATCGATCTCCATCGAGATGAGTCCGCCGTCCTCGGGCAGGGATCGGGCGAGCCACAGGGCCGCGTAGCCGTTGGCGGCGCCGATCTCGAGCACCCGGCGGGCGCGGTTGGCCAGGACCACCGCTTCAAGGAAGCGCCCGACGGTTCGCTCGACGATCGGCAGGCGTTCCGCATGCCCCTCCGCCGCGGCGCGGGCCAGCAACGGATCTTCCGGCGTCAGCGACGCCAGGTAGTCTTCGATCTCCGGCGCGACGATCATGGAATCACGCCATTATACGGACCGTCGCCGGGAGGCGACGCCCCGCCAGGTGCTTGCGCCGTAGAAGTTTCGCGTTGGCGAAACTTCCAACGCGACCGTCAGGTCGCGCGCGGTCAGATCATCGCCTCGTCGTGCACCGCTTCGCCGCGGTCGAACCGGTCCGGAGCGAAGCAGCTCACGTCGACGGTCTCGGCGCGGCCCAGACGAATCAGCTCCGACAGGACCTTGCCGATCGCCGGGGCGATCATCAGGCCATGGCCGCTGAACCCGTTGGCGAGGAAGAGGCCCGGGGCGTCCGGGTGCTCGCCGAGCAGCGGGTTGTGGTCGGGGGTCATGGCGTAGAGCCCCGCCCATCCTTCGACCAGCTCTATCGGGGCCAGGCGGGGCATCCGCGCCAGGAGCGGCGGCCGGAAGTCCGACTCCCAGCGGTCGTGGTCGCAGGCGAAGTTCTCGCCGGGGGGCTCGTCGAGCTTCGTGCAGGCGACGACCAGCCGGTCGGGTCCCGGTCGGTCCCCGGTATCGTCATGCCGCCAGTGCACACCGGTGGGGTCGACGACCATCGGAAGCCGGTAGGGCAGGCGCACCGGCAGGGCGCACCGGAACAGGTGCTGGCGCACCGGCTGGACGGGGAGATCGAGGCCGGCCAGCGCCGCGAGCCGGCGCGCGAACGGTCCCGCCGCGTTGACGACGGCATCCGCCGCCATCCGTTCGCCGTCGTTCAGGACGACCCCGGCGACGCGGCCCGCCCGCCGGGTCAGATCGACGACTTCCGCGGTGCGGTAGCAGACGCCGGCGGCGGCGGCCGCGGCCCGGAACCCCGCGAGCACCTCGCGCGGCTCGCCGTAGCCGTCGTCGGGGCCGAAGACGCCGAAGCGGATGTCGTCCAGCCGCAGATCCGGGGCGAGGGCCCGAATGTCGTCGACCTCGAGCCGCCGCACCCGCGCCCCGAGCCGGCGTTGCCGCTCGAGCCGCGCCGCGAAGCGGTCCGACGCCGCCTCGTCGACGAGGAAGAGGTAGCCGCGCTGCCGGAAGTCGGCCCGGGGCGTGTGGTCGGGCACGCGCATGCGGCGATCGAACGCGGCGTAGAACCGCGTGCCGTACTGCGCGAGCTGGATGTTGACGGCAGAGCTGAACTGCTGGCGGATGCCCCCCATGGCGAGGAACGTCGAGGCGCGGGCGTAGGTCGGGTCCCGTTCGACCACCACCACGCGACCCGGACAGCCGTCGCGGACGAGGTGGTAGGCGATGCTCGATCCGACCACCCCGCCGCCCACGATCACGATCGAGCCTGCCGCCGCCGTCACCGTCGTCTCCCCGAGAGGCCGGCGCTGCGCGGAGCCGGCCGGTTGGCGGCTGTTCCGGCGCCGGCGGCGCCGCCCGCGCCGGCTGCCGCTGCTCCAGATAGGCCTTGAGGGCGAGGAGCGAGGTCTCCCAGCCGGTGGTGATGATCCGATAGTAGCGTTCCCACCGCGGTCCGTCGTACGAGCCGCTCTGCCGGACCTGCAGGCGGGTGGCCGGTCCCACCACCTTGCAGCGCACGTCGAGGGCCATCGGACCGAAGGCGAGGGAGTCCGGCGGCAGCCAGTAGGCGTCGGCGAGCGAGAACGCCCGCCCCGGACGAAAGTCCATCACCGTGCCATAGAACACGCCTCCCAGGGTGCCGAGCAGCTCGTCGCGGAACGGGGTGGCGCGCCATTCGACGGCGTACACCCCGAGGGGGCGGGGCGTGGTCACCGAACGGACGGTATCCCACCACACCGGCAGCGCCGTCGGGTCGAAGAACGCCGACAGGATTGCGTCGGGACGCGCGGTGATGACGATCCTGTGCTCGAAAGCCAGCGGCGGGGGGGGCATGATGGAGCCGGGTCAGAAGGTACCCCACGCCCGGCCGGCGATCGACAGATCGGCAGGCATGTCAGTACGAGAGATAGTGCTCGCGCACCCGTCGAAACGCGTCGAGGTCCGCCGTCCATTCCTCGGCGATCGCGGTATAGGGCACGTCGTCGTCCAGGGATCGCCGCAGCGCGTCCGAACCGGACAGGATGTCTATGGGCGGAATGACCGTCTCGTACTCGTACGGCGGCTCGCGCCAGGCGAACCGGTCCGGGGCGAGCCGGCGGCAGACCTGCAGGAAGGCCACCGCGGTCAGGACCGGCCGGAACGCGGAGCGGTCGGTGACGTGGAGCTGGCAGCCGCCGCAGCTCTGCCCCGCGTGCTTCTGAAACGTGGGCTGGAACTCGGCCGGGCGGAACCAGATTCCCGGCAGGGCGAGGTCGTTCATGGCCGCGGCCAACCGGTGCGCATCGAGCCAGGGCGCGCCCGCGATCTCGAACGGCCGGGTCGTGCCGCGGCCCTCGGACAGGTTGGTGCCTTCGAGCAGCACCATGCCGGGATAGACGATGGCGCTCTCCAGCGTCGGCAGGTTGGGCGACGGCAGCACCCACGGCAGCCCCGTCTCGTCGTGGTACTGGTTCCGGCGCCAGCCCGCGAGGGGCAGCACCTCGACCGCGGCCCCCAGATCGAAGCGCTCGTTGCACAGGCGGGCGAGCTCGCCGATGGTCAGGCCGTGGCGCAGGGGTATCGGAAACTGTCCCACGAACGACTCGTAGCCGGGCCGCAGCATCGGGCCTTCGACGGCGTCGCCGCCGATGGGGTTGGGCCGGTCGCAGACGACCACCGGGATCCCGCCGGCCGCGCAGGCCTGCAGGCAGTTGGTCACCGTGTGGACGTAGGTGTAGACGCGGGTGCCGACGTCCTGCAGGTCGATGACGAGCAGGTCGACGTCGGACAGCATGGCCGCCGTAGGGGTGCGGGTCTCGCCGTACAGGGAGTACACCGGCACCTCGAGCCGCGGATGCCGCGCGTGGTCCGTCTCGATCATGTTGTCCTGCACGTCCGAGCGGAACCCGTGCTGCGGGCCGAAGAGGGCGGTCAGCCGGATCTCGGGCGCCGACGCCGCGATCTCGACGACATGGCGGCGTTGGCCGTCGAGCGAGGCGGGATTCGCGACGAGGCCGATGCGCCGTCCCGCCGCCCGTGCACCCAGATGCGCCGACCCGGTGGTTACCGGCATGTCATCGATTATACGGGGGCGATCCGGCCGCCGTGCTATCATCCGCCGTTCGGGAGCCCGTGCGAGGGCCCCGCGGGGTCCCGTTTTCGGGCTCCGAGTGCCCGGTGGCTCCCACCGGGTGCCGATCTCATGGCCAGGACGCCGGTCCGACGGTACGCGGCGCCGGTCCGAGTCGGGATCCCCCCGATGAGTTGGGGGACCGGTTTCCGCCGCCAGACTCCCTGCCCCCGCGTCGCACCGGGACCGCCGAGGGCGCCGGAAGGCCGCAAGGCAAGGCGCCCGGACGGGTGGCGTGACGAGGGAGCATATTGATGCGACCGCGGAGCAACGCAGCTCCGCGGCACAACGCAGCTCAGGCAGGATGCATCGCTGGCTGAACGCAGCGGGGCCTTTGCCGCGGGCTGCCAGCCAGGAGGATAGAGCCGCCGTGGCGAACGCCGAGCTGCATGCCGATCTCCGAACCGCGGTGCGCGAGCTCTGCGCGCGGTTTCCCGACACCTACTGGCGCGAGCTCGACGCCCGCGAGGCGTACCCCGAGGAGTTCGTCCGGACCCTGACCGAGGCCGGCTATCTCGCCGCCCTGATCCCGGAGGAGCTGGGCGGGTCGGGGCTCGGCATCGCCGAGGCGTCGATCATCCTCGAGGAGGTCAACCGGTCGGGGGGCAACTCTGCCGCCTGCCATGCCCAGATGTACATCATGGGCACGCTGCTCCGGCACGGGTCCGAGGCGCAGCGCCGCCACTATCTCCCCAAGATCGCCAGCGGCGAGCTGCGGCTGCAGGCGTTCGGGGTGACCGAGCCGACGACCGGCACCGACACCACGCAGATGAAGACGATGGCCGTCCGCCACGGCGACCGCTACGTGGTGAACGGGCAGAAGGTGTGGATCTCGCGGGTGGATTACTCCGACCTGATGCTGCTGGTGGCCCGCACCACCCCCCTCGAAGAGGTGAAGAAGCGCACCGAGGGGCTCTCGGTGCTGCTGGTGGACCTGAAGTCGGCGCTCGGCCACGGCATGACCGTGCGTCCGATCCGCGCCATGATCAACCACGCGACGACCGAGGTCTTCTTCGACAACCTGGAGGTGCCGGTCGAGAACCGGGTGGGCGAAGAGGGCAAGGGGTTCCGCTATCTGCTCGACGGGCTCAACGCCGAGCGGATCCTGATTGCCGCCGAATGCGTCGGCGACGGGCGCTGGTTCGTCGAGCGGGCCTGCCGCTACGCGTGCGACCGCGTGGTGTTCGGCCGCCCCATCGGCCAGAACCAGGGCATACAGTTCCCGATCGCCCGCGCCCACGTCAACGTCGAGGCGGCCGATCTGATGCGCGTGCGGGCGGCCGAGCTGTTCGACGCCGGCCGGCCGTGCGGGGCCGAGGCGAACATGGCCAAGCTGCTCGCGGCCGACGCCTCGTGGGAGGCGGCGAACGTCACCATGCAGACCTACGGCGGTTTCGGGTTCGCCCAGGAGTACGACATCGAACGAAAGTTCCGCGAGACGCGGCTCTACCAGACGGCGCCGATCTCGACCAACCTGATCCTGTCGTACATCGGGCAGCACGTGCTGGATCTGCCGCGGTCCTTCTGATGCGACCGCTCGACGGGGTCACGGTCCTGTCGCTCGAACAGGCGGTGGCGGCGCCGTTCGCCACCCGTCAGTTGGCCGATCTCGGGGCTCGGGTCATCAAGATCGAACGCCCCGGGGTCGGGGACTTCGCGAGAAGCTACGACGCCGCGGCGGGCGGGCTCTCGTCGCACTTCGTCTGGCTGAACCGGTCGAAGGAGTCGCTGACCCTCGACGTCAAGCACCCCGAGGCCGGGGCGGTGTTGCGGCGGCTGCTCGGCGAGGCCGACGTCTTCGTCGAGAACCTCGCCCCCGGCGCCACCGGGCGCCTGGGGCTGTCGGCGGCCGAGCTGCGGGCCGCGCACCCGCGGCTCGTCGTGTGCGAGATTTCCGGGTACGGCTCGACCGGCCCCTATCGCGACCGCAAGGCCTACGATCTGCTCGTCCAGGCCGAGGCCGGGGTGCTGTCGATCACCGGCACCCCGGACGAGCCGGTCAAGGTGGGCATCTCCGTCGCGGACATCGCGGCCGGCATGTACGCCTACTCGGGCATCCTGACCGCGCTCCTCATGCGGGCGCGGACCGGCGCGGGCACGGTGGTCGAGGTCTCGATGCTCGAGGCGCTGGGCGAGTGGATGGGTTATCCGCTGTACTACGCCTCGAGCGGGACCGCGCCCCGCCGCTCGGGCGCCCGGCACGCGGTCATCGCCCCCTACGGGCCGTTCGCGGGCGGGGACGGAGACGTGGTGTATCTCGGCATCCAGAACGAACGCGAGTGGCGCGCGTTCTGCGAGCAGGTGCTGCGGCGGCCGGAGCTGGCCGGCGACCCGCGATTCGCGGCCAACGCGTTGCGGCTGGCGAATCGCCCGGAGCTCGACGTGGAGATCGAGGCGGTCTTCGGGGAGCTCGACACCCCCGAGATCGTGGAGCGCCTCGAGACGGCGCGGATCGCGAACGCGCGGATGCGGACGGTGCAGCAGTTCGCCGAGCATCCGCAGTTGGCGGCGCGCGGCCGCTGGCGCAGCGTGGAGACGTCCGTCGGACCGCTGCCGGCGACGCTGCCGCCGGCGACCATCGGGGACGTCGAGCCGGTCATGGGGCCGATTCCCGAGCTCGGGGCGCACACCGATGCGATTCTCGGCGAACTGGGGTTCGACCGCGCCACCGTTGCGGGATGGCGGGCAGCCGGGATGGTGTAGGAGTCTGCGCCGGAGAACGGCGCGGAGGCCTGGAGGGTTGGTTGGGCGCCAAGCGGAGCCGGCAGGCGACGATTTGGCGGGCTCGCGGTCTGCACGTTCCCGCCGGGGCGCGCTTCTTGTCGGAACGGCGGAGACGGCCACCACTTCCGACCGCCGCCCGGATGTCATCGCCGGAGCAGTGCGCTTTTCTTGTCGGAACGGCGGCGGCGACCACGGACTATCATGGAGCCTGAAGGGAGTCACCAATGCCAGTGAAGGAAGGATGGACCGGCCGCGTCTACGAGGACTTCGAGGTCGGCGACATCTACGAGCACCCCCTGGGGCGGACGGTGCTCGCCGCCGACAACACGTGGGCGACGCTGCTGTCCATGAACACCAACCCCATTCACTTCGACCACGCCTATGCCGCGAACACCCCGTACGGCCGGACCCTGGTCGACTCCACGTTCACCCTCGCGGTCGTGACCGGGCAGTCCGTCATCGACCTGTCGCAGAACGTCATGGCGAACCTGGGGTGGGACGAGGTGCGTCTGCCGAACCCGGTCTTCGACGGCGACACCATCTACTCGCACAGCGAGGTGCTCGCGAAGCGGGAGTCGAAGTCGCGTCCCAACGTCGGCATCGTGACCGTGAAGTCGACCGGCTTCAACCAGGACGGCAAGATCGTGATCGCGTTCAAGCGGACGTTCATGGTCTACAAGCGCGGGCATGTGCCGCAGCGGTTCCGGCCGGCCGCGCCCGCCGCGTGAGCGGATTTCCGGGACAGGACCGCCGCATGAAATCGCGCAGGATGCGGGTTGGCGTTGCCGGGTGGGTCCTCGCCGGCCTCGGCGTCGTTGCCGGGTGCGGCGATCCGCTGCCCCAGGTGCAGGGAGACCTGGCGTTCGTCGGGGTGAACGTCCTGCCGATGACCGAGCCGGGGGTTCCCCGGGTCATCGAGAACCGGACGGTGGTGGTGACCGACCGGCGGATCGCCTCGATGCACCCCGCGGACGAGGTGGAGGTCGCCGACGGCACCGAGGTGGTCGAGGCCGAGGGGATGTACCTGATGCCCGGGCTGGCCGAGATGCACGGGCATCTGCCGGGTCCCCGCACGGTGCAGTCCGACGCCCGGAACCTGCTCTTTCTCTACATTGCCAACGGCGTGACCACGGTTCGGGGCATGCAGGGTGAGCGGTCGCAGCTCGGGCTGCGCGCCCGCATCGCCCGCGGCCAGTCCCTCGGCCCGCGGCTGTTCGTCGGCAGTCCGTCGATGACCGGCGGGCGCGTCGCCACGCCGGCGCAGGGCGCGCAGCTCGTGAGGGAGTTCAACGAGGCCGGCTACGACCTCGTGAAGATGCACGAGGGGCTGGCGCCCGACGTATTCGACGCGGTGGCGGCGACCGCCCGCGAGGCCGGCCTGCCGTTCGGGGGCCACGTGCCGGATGCGGTCGGGCTGCGGCACGCCCTCGGGTCGGGGCAGGTCTCGATCGATCATCTCGACAACTACGTCGAGGCGCTCGTGCCGGCCGAGGACTCTCCGGCGGCGGCGGACGGGCTCTTCGGGGTCGGCGCCCTGCTCGACCAGGTCGACATGGCTCTGCTTCCGGAGCTCGTCGACGCCACCCGCGCGGCCGGGGCGTCGGTGGTGCCGACGATGGTGCTCTGGGAGACGGTCTTCTTCGGCGACCGATCCGCCGCCGAGCTGCGGGCGGCCCGTCCCGAGGCGCGCTACATGCCGCCGGAGACGGTCGAGCAATGGGAGCGGGCGGTGGACGAGCGGGCCGCGGCCGGCGATCCGGAGACGAATCGGCGGGTCGCGGCGCTGCGCCGGCGTATTCTGCAGGCCCTGCACGAGGGCGGCGTTCCTGTCCTGCTGGGGACCGATTCTCCGCAGATATTCAGCGTGCCGGGGTTCTCGGTGCACCACGAGATGGCGTTGTGGGTCGAGGTCGGCATGACCCCCTACGAGGTGCTGGAAGCCGGAACCCGGCGCGTCGCCGAGCACTTCGGCGCGGCCGACGACTTCGGGACGATCGAGATCGGCCGGCGCGCCGATCTGCTGCTGCTGACCGCCAACCCCGTCGACGACATCGCCAACGCCGCCCGGCGTGGGGGGGTCATGGTGAACGGCAACTGGTGGTCCGAGGCGAGGATTCAGGACCGGCTGGCGGGCATCGCCCAGTTCTACGGGAACTGACGGATCGCGGCGGCGGGCCGCGTGTCGTGGGGAGGGTGAGAGATGGCCAGCAACCCAACCCGCGCCGGCGATGGTTCTGTTCGGGCAGTGGGGCCCGGTCAAGAGGCGGGTGCTCCGTTCACGCGCGAGGAGCTGGAGCAGCGTCGGCGCCGCCGACCAACGGGAGATGGCATGACTGACGAGACCCTGCCGGCGTTGACCCGGTTCGGCGAGTTCGTGGCCAACAGCACGGTGCCGCGGGCGGCGCGCCGCGGCGCCCGCGACGCGATCCTGGACACGGTTGGAGTCGCCTTGGCGGGGTCCGTCGAGCCCGCGGCCCGGATGGTGCGCAGCCTCGCCGAGGAGGAGGGCGGCGCCCCCCGGTGCGGCATCCTCGGCGCGTCCGCGCGCACCGGCGCCGGGTGGGCGGCCCTGGCCAACGGGACGGCCGCGCACGCGCTGGACTTCGACGACATGTGCTTCGTGTCGATGGCGCATCCCAGCGCGCCCCTGGTGGCGGCGGGGCTGGCCGCGGCCGAGCTCGCCGACGCCGGCGGGGCCGCCCTGCTCGACGCCTACTGTGTCGGCTTCGAGATCGAGGCGGTGCTGGGGCGCGTGATGAACCCCACCCACTACGAGCAGGGGTGGCACGCCACCTCGACGCTGGGCACCCTCGGCGCGGCCGCCGCCGCGGCCCGGCTGCTCGGGCAGGACGCCGCCACCACCGTTCGCTCCCTCGCCATCGCCGCCTCCGAGGCGTCCGGGCTCAAGGAGAGCTTCGGCACCATGGTCAAGCCGCTCCAGGCGGGGCTGGCGGGGCGGAACGGGGTGCTCGCGGCGATGCTCGCCCGCGCCGGGTTCACCGCCCCCGACCGCGCGGTCGACGGCGCGCAGGGCCTTCTCGTCGCCATGCAGGGACGCGCCCGCGCCCTCGGGGATGCCGCGGACGCCCTCGGGCGCGACTGGGAGATCGTCGACGGCGGCATCACCGTGAAGCTCTATCCGTCGTGCGCCGCCACCCACCCCACCATCGACACCCTGCTCGACCTCCGGGCCGAGCACCGGTTCACGGCCGACGACGTCGAGGCGGTGGAGATCGGCGTGGACGCGGTCACCCCCACGGTGCTCATCCACGACCGGCCGCGGACCGGTCTCGAGGGCAAGTTCAGCATGCACTTCTGCGCCGCCTCGGCCGTCGCCCACGGCCGCGTCGACCTCCCGACGTTCGAGTCGGCGGGCCTGTCCGACCCCGTCACGCGCGAGATGCTCCCCCGGGTGACGATGGACGTCGACCCCGCGGTCGGCGTCGATCAGCCGCCGTTGACGGAAGCGGCGGTGGCGGTGCGGCTCAAGGATGGACGCCGCTTCGCGCGGCGGGTCCGCGGCGCGCGGGGCTACCCGAGCCGCCCGCCCTTGCCCGAGGAGCTCGATGCGAAGTTCCTGGCGTGCGCGGCGCGCGCGGTAACCCCGCCGGCCGCGGGCGCGGCGCTGGCGTGGCTGCGCGACCTCGAGCGGCAGCCGGCGGTCTCCGCGTTGCCCGAGCTCGTCCGCGAGTCCGTGCCGGCCTGACCGCGCCGGAGTCGCGTACGCAGGCGGATGGACATCGCGACGCGGCCTGCGGTTTCCGCGCTGGCAAGAGCTCGTCCGCGAGTCCGCGCCGGCCTGAACGCCGGTCGGCGCCGGATCCGTGGCGGCCCGACGCCGGCCCCGTGCTCTCCCGACGCCGGTTCCGGATTGCGCCGGCTCGCGCTCGTCGAGAGGAACGCCCGAACCCATGCCGACCACCAGTGATCCGACCCCGGGGCGGCGGGTCCGCCGCTCCGTCCTCTTCGTGCCCGCGGTGCGGCCGGACCGCTTCGCGAAGGCCGTCGCCACCGGGGCCGACGCCGTCTGCCTCGACCTCGAGGACGGGGTCTCGTTCGCGCAGAAGGACGAGGCGCGCGACAAGGCGCTGGCCCTGCTCGCGGACCGCCCCCCGGTGCGCGCCGAGGTCGTCCTGCGCATCAACGAGCCGGAGTCCGATCTCGGCGAACGCGACCTCGACGCCCTGCTCGCGTCGGGGGTCCGGCCCGACGCCCTGATGGTGCCCAAGGTGGGCGGCCCCGACACCCTGCGCGCCCTCGAGCGCCGGCTCGCCCCGTCCCTTCCCCGCCTGCCCCTGGTGGTGCAGATCGAGACCGCGCGCGGGCTCGGCGCAGTCGACGCCATCGCCGTCGCGTCGCCCGACATCGCCGTCCTCTTCTTCGGGGCCGTCGACCTGTCGGCCGAGCTGGGCTGCGCCATCGAGTGGGACGCCCTGCTCTACGCCCGGTCCCGGGTGGTGGCGGCGGCGGCGCTCGCGGAAGTCGACGCGATGGATACCCCGTTCATGGACGTCGGGGCGCCGTCGCAACTGGAGGAGGAGGCCCGCGCCACCCGGCGCCTGGGCTTCACCGGCAAGGCCGCCATCCATCCCACCCAGGTGCCGATCATCCAGGGCGCGTTCTCGCCCCCGCCCGACGCGGTGGCCTGGGCCCGGCGCATCGTCGCCGCCTACCAGGCCAACGAGGGCGGCGTGCTCCTGGTCGACGGCAAGCTCATCGAGCGTCCCGTCATCGCCTCGGCCCAACGCATTCTCGACGCCGCTGGGGCGGTCGACCGCGCCGCCGGCGACGCCTGACGGTTCGACTGCGACGCCATGCTGCCGGCTGCCCCGCGGTCGGTGGAACCGTCGCGATCTCACGAACTACGACTCGCGCGAGTCTCCGCGGCAGGCACTTCTCTTGCCCGCCGAAGCACGTGGGAGTATCGTGATGTCATAGACATCTCAACGGATCCGCCATGAGTCAGATAACGGCACGTCTGCCCGATGCAACCGTCGAGGCCCTGGACGCTGCGGCGAAGGCGTTGGACCGCAGCCGAGCCGAGATCGTCAGGCAGGCGGTGGAAAGCTATCTGGAGGACTTCGACGATCTCACGGTAGCCCTCCAACGGCTGCGTGATCCAACCGATCCGGTGCTGGATTGGGATGAGGTCAGGCATGCACTACTCGATCCGGATCAAGCGGAGCGCGGCCAGGGACCTGGATCGGGTTCCGGAGCCTGACCGGCAACGCATCGTCCGCGCGATCGACGGACTCGCAGAGCAACCGCTGGCGGGAAGCGCCTTGAAGGGGGAGCACCGCGGCTTGCGGAGGGTGCACTAGGTAACTACTAGGTAACTACTAGCTGACTAAAGCTGCACGTCGAGAGCGGCCCCAAATGCTGGATTGATGGCGTAGGTAACGGTGGTGTCGCCGAGTTTGCGAATGATGCCTCTCAGTATTTTCATGTCGTAATTCACCGAGTATATGAACGCAATGTCGCCGTTCAAGCGAATCACACCCAACGCACCGTACCAAAGCAGCAACTCGACGAAGGCGTTTCTCTCTGCCTCCGAGTCGCTCACCTGATCCAATAGCGCATTGAGCTCGGATGCCGTCAGCTTGGCAGGACTGTCAATGAATTGGTATAGGACATTCTCTGCTTCGGGCAGCACGTCCCGGATCTGATCTCTAGCCTAGGGAAGTCGCGTCACCAGCGCTGCGCGTCTGGTGCTCGTCGCGGTCGTGGATGACGGCGGCCGCGTCGCAGCTGGGCAGCATAGTCCGAGGCGATGGTGGCGCCGGACTTGGCCTCGATGGTCAAGGAGCGGTCCCTCGGCAAAGTAGAGCAAGTCGCACTCCAGGCCGCGGCAGTCGCGGAAGAAGCTGAGGTCGGGCCGGCGCCCGCGGCTGTAGCCGTGCTTGAGGGCCTTCGGGAGGACGGCGTTCTCGAAGAGGGCGGCGCGCAGGGGATGCGTCCGAATCTGCGGGACGCTCTGGGTGTCGAGGGGCCAGCTCGCGCGCCCGACGTCGTGGAAGTACGGCGGCAGGCGGAACGATGTAGCTGGTTTCGAGCGGCGAGAGCCAGTGCCGCGCGGGGGTGTGGGTCACGGTGGCGTCGGCGGCGAGCGGGGCGAGGTTGAGAACAGGCGGATCCGGCGCGGCGCACGGGCGCACGAACCGGCGGAACACGTCGAGGTCCTGACCTCCCAGCATCGGGCTGACATCGCGCTCGACGTACCGTCTCGACCTGATCGCCGAGGGCCTGACCGGGGTCGGTCCCCTGGTCGTGGACGGGCGGATGGACCCGTGAGAGGGGTCGTCGACGTCGGTCGCCGCCGCGCGCGCTCGGAAGCTCGTCCAGCGAGAAGGGCAGCCGCAGCAGGCGGTGCGTCCGGCCAGGGATTGGTCGGTCCGATCCGACGGCAGGGACTGTCCGCTGCTCGTCAGCACGAAGAGGCCGTCCCGCCGTGGTCGTCCGCGAACACCTGCAGCCAGCAGAGCAGCGACGGCACGCGGTGGATCTCGTCCGGGATGACCCCGCGCGGCCACGTCGCGATGAACCGCTTCGGATCCTCCTCGGCGAACTGCCGTGGTGCGGCGATTCCAGGTTGACGTAGGCGAGGTGAGGCGGGGGGGCGGGCACGGCGTCCTCTTGCCCGACAGCTGCGGTGCGGTGACGGTGACGAAGCGGGTACCGGCGGAAGAGCTCCCCGAGCAGCGGTGCAATCGTTCGTTGGACCACGGACATGATCCTGGATGGGCCAGAGTAGAATTGAAGCACAACTTCCAATTCGTGCAGCGATCGCTCGGCTTCGCCCGCTGGTGGCACACCGTCAGTCCCACGGGTTCACGAGCGCTACGCCCGACGCCTCGAAATCGCTGACGTTCCGTGTCGCGACCTGCATTCGATGCACGAGCGCGATTGCGGCGACCTGACCGTCCTGGACGTTGAGCCGTCGACCGGTGCGCTCCGCTGTGGCCGCTACGTCTCCGTACACTTCGGCGGCGCGTCGATCGAACGATAGGATCCGGCCGCGGAAGCGGTCGCAAGTCGCGAGCCAGAAGTCCAGCAGGCTCGATCGCCGCCGGCCTTCGGGCAGCCGCGATATGCCGTACCGCAGCTCCGCCAGCGCTATCGTCGGCACCGCGAGCGAAAGCTCGTTGACTGCGAGCCACGTGACTACCCGGGTGGACGGCGCCGGCTTGGTCAGCTCCGACAGGACGTTGGTGTCGAGCAGGATCACGGCAGGTCGATGGGTTCCTGCGGCTGTCTGTGGTCTCGGATGAACGGCTCGATGTCCTCGCCGGGCTCGACGAGCGCTATCAGGTCATGCGGGAATCCGGTCGCGACGGGGGTGTCCTCGGCGGCTTCGTCGAGAATCGACCGGGCCAAGGCCTCGAGGCTGCACCCTCGTTGTTTGGCACGCCGCCTGAGCTTCGCCTTCGACTCCGGCGACAGGTTGCGGATCGTGATGCTCGCCATGGGGTACTCGCCAGCCACGCCACACTCGCTGCACCTTCGATGATTGCATGCAATCAATCACTTGCGCAACACGCATCTTGACTTTGGCTCTCGAGGTCATGGCGGACCGTGGACGTGGTCGGTTCTGCTGGCGGGCAAGATGTTTGCTGCCTCCGGGGCGGGACAGGGCTAGGCTAGGATGGCTCTGCGCCGCAGAAAATAGGCCCCAATATGAAGTGGACACAGACGTGGACGACCACTACATGCAGTAGCCGATCGTGCCGAAAATCGTCCCACGGCGGGCAAGATGTTTCTTCGGACATGCCTCCGCAATCGGGCGGGCACAGGGCAGGCAGCTCATGGCTAGGAGTCTGCGCCGCAGAAAATAGGCCCCAATATGAAGTGGACACAGACGTGCATGACCACTACATGCAGTAGCCGATCGTGCCGAAAATCGTCCCACGGCGCAGACTCCTAGTGGTATGTCACGCCATAATCTTCGGACATGGACATGGGTGTAGGATCCGCAATCGTTGACGAATCACAGCCCACGCACCCGAACATTCAGTCATGACGCAGCACTAGGAGTCTGCGCCGCAGGAAATTACCGCCCCCATATATAGCGGGGTGGGAACTCTACGACTACCACATATAGGGCCTGATCGCGCCCAAAATCGTTCTGCGGCGCAGACTCCTAGCTAGTTCCCGCCGCCGGCGGGCCGGAACAGTCCCGGCCAGTTGAGGAGCACGGAGATCGGCGGGGTGGCGTCGGACCGGATGGTGACGAACCGGCCGTCCGCCGCGACGTCATACGAGGGCGGCTGCTGGAACTGGCGGGAATCGTCCTCGAACAGGCGAACCGGCGCGTCGAACTCGAATCCCGTCGAGGTGTCGACGGTCACCGCCACACCCAGAGGTCTCCGTCCACCACCAGGGCGAGCCGGCGTCCGTCCGGAGACAGGCGAGGGTTTCTCGGCGCATCGAGGTCGCCAATCGCGCCGGGCGTCCACTCGTCGCCGGTCGGTTCGATCCACCGCACGGAACCGGCGGTGTCGGCCTCGCGCCACGCGACGGTCCCGGTGCGCGACACCGAGAACGACGCCCAGAAGTTGAAGCCCGGTCGCGAGGAGCCGGGTCGGATCCTCGAACGCGCCGAGCAGGCCGAGCCGGACGTCGGCGATGTCCTGCAGGCGGTCCCCGGGGTCCTTCGCCAGACAGCGGCGCAGCACGCCGGACACCGCCCGCGGCACGTCGTCCGACAACGATGCCCAGGCGGGCTCGGACTTGATGACCTCGGCGAGGATGCCTCGCCCATGCCGCCCGCCCCGAGGGGGGCGGCGACGTCGAAGTGCCCGGCGTAGCGGTCGCCGGCGCTCAGCGGCATGCGGGACGTCTCCGCCGCCCGGCCGCGCCTGCGGCGCGAGGCCGTTCACGGATGGCTTCGTGCATCTCCATCTTGGCCCGCCAGGTCAGGCGCCGGACCGCGGAGCGTCGAACACGGCTGTCACGTCGACGGCGAATCCGGCGAGCAGCGGCGAGGTCGTCGTGTCGCCGGGCGCGAATACGCCGTGCTCGACGTATCCGGTCCCTTCGAGCGCGAGCACGGTGATCGTCTCGTTGCGGGGGTCGACGATCCAGTACTCCGGAATGCCCGCCTCGGCGTAGTCGGCGCGCTTGACGACCAAGTCGCGGTCCGGGTCGTCCGGGCTGACGACCTCGGCCACCAGGTCCGCACCCAGCCAGTAGCGGTCCCGGCAGCGGGCATCCGAGCGGTCGCGGAGCAGCAGCAGGTCGGGTTCGCGGAACTTGCCCTCCCGGATGCGCAGCCGCAACGCCGCGAACAGCACGACGCCCCCGCGCGGCTCGAGATGCGCGTGGAACAGGCGATAGAGCAGCGCGAGGATCGCCTGGTGGGTGAAGGTCGGCATCGGCAGCTCTTGAACGTGGCCGTCGGTGAACTCGACCAGACGCTTGCACCTGTCCGTGAGCCACAGGTACTCCTCGTCGCTCCAGGCGCCCTGGGGCGGCAGGATCTCGCGCAGGAGGGCATGCAGCGCTTCCGGCGACGTGGGCGTCGCGGCCGGTGCCGCGTCGGCGACCGTCATGTTGCCCATCGTATCGCCGCGGGCGGGCAGCGGCAAGACGCCGCCGGGACGCTGCGGGCGGGCCCCGCCGCCGGTCCGCGGTCCCGCGGATTGGCGCCAACGGACGCAGTGGGGCGACAATCTCCGGCATGACCGCGCCCCTGTTCGACCTGTTGCCGTCCGGCGAGGTGTCCAGCGACGATCTGCTGGACCGCTTTCTCGACTACGTCGACCGCTTGGGCCTGACTCTCTATCCCGCCCAGGAGGAGGCGATTCTGGCCCTGCTCGAGGACCAGCACGTCATCCTGAGCACGCCGACCGGCTCGGGCAAGTCGCTGGCCGCGTTCGCGCTGCACTTCGCGTCGCTCGCCCGCGGGCGGCGCTCGGTCTACACCTGTCCCATCAAGGCGCTCGTCAACGAGAAGTGGATGGCCCTGTGCCGCGAGTTCGGACCCGAGAACGTGGGGCTGGCCACCGGCGACGCCACCGTCAACCGCGACGCTCCGCTGCTGTGCTGCACGGCCGAGATCCTGGCCAACATGGCGCTCCGCGAGGGGGAGCAGGCGGCGGTGGACGACGTGGTGATGGACGAGTTCCACTGGTACGCCGACCGGGACCGCGGCGGGGCCTGGCAGGCGCCGCTGCTGACCCTGCCGCAGACGCGCTTCCTGCTGATGTCGGCGACGCTCGGCGACGTGTCGTTCTTCGAGCAGGAGCTCACGCGGCGGACGGGCCGGGCGACGGTGACCGTCACCTCGAGCGAGCGGCCGGTCCCGCTGGAGTACGCCTATTCCGAGGAGCCGCTTGCGCGGGCGGTGGAACGGCTGGTCGAGGCGGACCGGGTCCCGGTCTACGTGGTCCACTTCACCCAGAAGGACGCCGGTACGAGCGCCCAGAGCTTCACGAGCCTGCAGATCGCGACCCGCCCCGAGAAGCAGGCCCTGGCCGCGGCCATCGCGGACGTGCGCTTCTCGACGCCGTACGGCCCCCGCGTCCGCACCTGGCTGAAGCACGGCATCGGCATCCACCACGCGGGCCTGCTGCCCCGGTACCGCGTGCTCGCCGAGCAGCTCGCCCAGCGGGGCCTGCTCAAGGTCATCTGCGGCACCGACACGCTGGGGGTCGGCGTCAACGTGCCGATTCGCACCGTGCTCTTCAGCCGCCTCTCGAAGTACGACGGGGAGAAGACGGCGGTGCTCTCGGCCCGCGACTTCCACCAGATCGCCGGCCGCGCCGGGCGCAAGGGCTTCGACGACCGCGGCTACGTCGTGGCCCAGGCCCCCGAGCACGTCATCGAGAACCGGCGGCTCGCCGAGAAGGCGAAGGCCGGCAAGAAGGTGGTCCGGCGCCAGCCGCCGCGCGGCAACTTCGCGCCCTGGGACCGGGGAACGTTCGAACGGCTCGTCGGCGCCCGCCCGGAGCGGCTCAAGTCGCGCTTCGCGGTCTCGCACGGCATGCTGCTCAACGTGCTGTCGCGCCGCGGCGACGGCTGCGGGGCGATGCGCCAGCTCGTGCGCGACAGCCACGAATCGGACGCCGCGAAGCGGGCGCACCGGCGCCGCGGCTGGCAGCTCTTCCGGGCCCTGGTGGCGCGCAAGGTCGTCGAGATCGTGCCCCGCACCCCCGACGGCTCGCGGGTGCGGGTGAACGTCGAGCTCCAGGACGACTTCTCGATGGACCAGGCGCTGTCGCTCTACCTCATCGAGGCGATCCCGGTGCTCGACCCCGACGCCGAGAACCACGCCCTCGATCTGCTCACGCTCGTGGAGAGCATCCTGGAGAACCCGACCGCCATCCTGCGCCGTCAGCTCGACAAGCTGAAGGGCGCGGCGGTGGCCGAGATGAAGGCGGCCGGCCTCGACTACGAGGATCGCATGGCGGAGCTCGAGAAGCTGGAGCACCCCAAGCCGCTCGCCGACTTCGTCTACGGGACCTTCAACGACTTCGCCGGCCGGCACCCGTGGGTCGGCGAGGAGAACGTGCGGCCCAAGTCGATCGCGCGGGAGATGTTCGAGACCTACCTCTCGTTCGCCGACTACGTCCGGGAGTACGGCCTCGAACGCATGGAGGGGCTGCTGCTGCGGCATCTCTCGAGCGTCTACAAGGTGCTCCGGCAGACGGTGCCCGACGGCATGAAGACCGACGAGGTGGTGGAGATGGAGCTCTATCTCCGGGACCTCGTGCGCCGGGTGGATTCGAGTCTGCTCGAGGAATGGGAGCGGATGCGCGACCCCGACTTCCAGCCCGCGCCCGCGGGCGCGCCCGAACCGGCCGTGCCCGGCCGCGACGAGCCGGTCGACGTGACGCGCGATGCGCGCGCCTTCACCGCCGCCATCCGCACGCGCGTGTTCGCCCTGCTGCGCGCCTGGTCGACCGGCGACGACGAGGCCGCGCTCGAGCTCCTCGACACCGCACTCGACGGGGGCGGCGGGGCCTGGACGGCCGAGCGGCTGGCGCGGGCGCGGGAGACGTTCGCGGCGGAGAACGGCGGCCTGCGCCTGGACCCCGAGGGCCGCAACCGGCGGCACACGCATACCGAGCCGTCGGACGACGGCGCGTCGTGGCGGGTGGAGCAGATGCTGGTGGACGCGAAGGGGCACAACGACTGGGTGGCCGAGCTCGAGGTGGACCTGGCCGCCTCGCGCGCCGCCGCCGAGCCGGTCGTCCGGTTGCTGCGCCTGGAGCGGCTGACGCCGTAAGCCCGGAAATCGCCTTGCGGCTCCGCTTTGTTGCGCCCGTCGCGAAGGCGGTAACAGGCTCTCCCACCTTTCATGAGTCACTTGCGGGGACCAGGCAGCTGACCCTGCCGGCGCAGCCGCGTGCCGGGTGTTCCGCGGCTGAGGCCGGCGGTGCACGGGCGGGCCCGGCCGCCGCCGGTCAGGGCTCGTCCGCCTCGCCGGGCCGGGCCATGCGGTAGCCGACCCCGCGCTCGTCCGTGAACGCCTCCCCGCCCGCCTTCTCGACCAGGTAGAAGTTGCCGACATGGACGCCGAGGTGGCGCATCGGCGTGCCCTGGAAGGTCTTCGAGGGCCGCCGCCGGTCGGGCGAGAAGCCGAGCGCGGACATGGGCGGGCACGTCGGGGATGCGCAGCGGTTCCGGCAGGTCGCGGAAGAGCTCGAAGAGCCGCGGCCCGTCGGGCCATTCCACGATGTGCCGGTGCTCGTCCGCGGTGAAGCCCGAGGTGACGAAGTCCTGGGGGACGCTGGCCTCGTCGATGGTGGCGATGGCGCCGTAGCGCGCGCCGGTGAGGGCCCGGGCGCTCTCGACGACCTCGTTCAGCACCGTCTCGAGGCCGAGGTTGGCGCTGATGCGCAGGCTGGCCGCGCTGAGGGCGGAGATGCGGGCGCGCAGCGCCTCGTTCTCGGCCGCCGTCCGGTCGCGATCGGTCATCGGTTCTCCCCCTTCCGCCCGCCGGCGGTGATGATTTTGGAGATATTCGGTAATGTCGCGTATAATTCGCTAGTTATTCGCGTAGACGACGTCATAAAAGACGTTATTTTAACGAACTTATCGTCTATAATCACCAGGAGCAAAATCTTGTGGGGACGGGTTTGCGGGAGGGCCTGGCAGGGCCGCGTGGAGGGCTCCGGGGCCTCGGCCGCCGGAATCGTGCGGACCGGTTTCGGGCATGCCGGTCAGCGAGTGGGAGCACTGGAATGGGTTGTTCTTCAGAAATGAATCGTACTCCAGAAGAACCGGCCGTCACGCCGCCGGGCGGCCCGGCCGGACTTGCTGTGCCGGCTCTCGGCGTTTCCCGGCGCTGCGGCCAGCAGCGGAGGGAAACGCCGAGAGCCGAGAGCCGAGAGCCGACGGGGTGCGTCATGCCGCGGCTGAGCGCAAGCGGACCGCACCGGTCCTCCCTGCGGCGGCGGCTCCGCCCGCGTGAGAACGCCGCAACCCTGCTGCGTGGCGCGCGGGCCTGCGTGGCCCTGCTGGCCGCTGCCGCGCTGCTGGCCCTGGCCGCGCCCGCGCAGGCCCAGACCGAGGTCTGGACCGCCACCCTCACCCCCGGCGACAAACTCAAGAACTCAAACGGCATCCAGCGGCTATCAGCCTAACCGGCGTCAACAATTTACGACCGCGCGATGCAGCGGCACCTCCGGAAGTCCTCGTCCCAACGACAAGCTTCAACTCACGACTCCACCGACTACAACATCACCAAGGGCACTTCTGGAGCTCCCTGGAGTAGAGGTCGCCGACCTGACCGACAGTTCGAATTCAGGCGAGCGTTTACGACGCACGACGACACCACCGCCACCGTATTTTGTCGTTCTCCTTCACCCTCGTGGTCGGCAGCACGGACTCCGGACTGCGGATCCGGTCGCCGACGCCGACACCATTCAGTATTTTCGCAAGAGGGTCGGGCACAGCTCTGGCGTCATCCCTGACCGTCGGCACCGACATCGCGGTCAAGCTCACCTTGACCGCCTCCACCAACGCCGCCCCGACGGTGGCGAACCCGATCGATGACCAGACGGCGACGGTGGGCACGGCGCTCAACTATGCGTTTCCGGCCAACACGTTCGCCGACACGGACACCGGCGACACGCTGACCTACACGGCGACCCAATCCGACGATTCCGCGCTGCCCTCGTGGCTGAGCTTCACCGCCGCCACGCGCACGTTCTCGGGCACGCCGGCGACCGCGGACCTGGGGACCGTCTCGGTAAAGGTGACGGCGAACGACGGCACCGACTCGGTCAGCGACACCTTCGATATCGTGGTCTCGGCGGCCAACACCCCCCCGGTGTTTGCGGACCGCCACGGCGACCCGGAGCTTCACCGAGTCGGTGGGCCCCGCTCAACCCGATGCGGTCGACGTGGGCGCCGTGGTGACGGCGACGGACGCGGATGGCGACACGCTCACCTACAGCCTGGAAGGCACGGACGCGGCGAAGTTCAGCATCGACTCCAGCGGGCAGATCCGGACGCAGGGTGGTTTAAACTTCGACCGGGAGACCAAGGCAAGCTATTCGGTGACGGTGAAGGCCGACGACGGCAACGGCGGCACGGACACGATCGCGGTGACGATCACCGTTGACAACGCGGTGGAGAAGCCGCTGGCGCCGGGGATGCCCACGGTGACGGCGACCTCGGGGAGCACGACGAGCCTGGACGTGAGCTGGGCGGCGCCGCTCTTCAACACGGCCCGGCGATCACCGGCGCCCGGCGATCACCGGCTACAAGGTGGAGTACCGGGCGGGCGTGAGCGGCAATTGGATAAACCATCCGCATACGGGCACCGGGAGGACGGCGACCATCACCGGCCTGACGGCGGCGACGTCCTACCAGGTGCACGTGCTCGCGGTGAACTCCGACGGCGACGGGGCATGGTCAGGCCCGGGCAGCGGGACGACGGGCACCGGCACCAACACCGCCCCGATGGTGAACAACGTGGACGTCACCTCGATGCCGGCATCGGGCACCGTCTACGAGACCGGCGAGATGATCCAGTTCACGGTGACCTTCGACCAGGCCGTGACGGTCACGGGCACGCCGGAGTTCGAGTTCTGCCTGGGCAGTTCGGGCGCAGGAAGCTGCACCCAAGGCATGCCTCCCCCGACCCGTCGGCGCGCCGTGCTGTCGAGCGGCTCGGGCACGACGGCGCTCGTGTTCAGCTACACGGTCGTGGCAGACGACATCGACGACAACGGCATCTGGGCCGGGAATCAGGACCGCACGATCAAGCTCGACACGGGGGACGCGATCGTGGGCACGATGGGCGGGCTCACCGCCGTGCTCACCCACCAGGAGGTGGGCGCCAGGACCCGCCACAAGGTCAACGTTGCGGTCACGGCACTCGCGTGCGACTCGGACCCCAACGCCGACAACGTGCTGGCTCTTGTTGAAACGAGTCGGCACGACACGCTGCCGTGTGCGGTGTCCGATGACGGACAGATCCGAGCGATCTGGACGTCCGAGGGAAGCGCGTTGTTTGTCGAAAAGTTCGACGAGGGCGGCGATGAACCAACCCTTGGGAACAGCGATGAGCTGAGATTCACTGGCGAGGTACAGCGCAGGACCAAGCCTGACCTGCATCGGTTTTCGTGCGAGACGCTCTCTGGTTTCGGTCGCGTCTGGCACACCTCCGATGCGGCCGACCATCGGATCTCCGTCGACTGTGGACAGGCTCCGCCGCCGCCGAGCGAGCCCCTCGAGCAGGTGACGGGGGTGGGGGTCGCACCGGGCAACGGGCAACTGGTGGTGACCTGGACGGCGGTGGCCAACGCCACGGGCTACAAGGTGCAGTGGAGGTCCCTGAGCCAGCGCTACAACACCGGCGACCGGCAGGCCACGGTCACTTCGGGGTCGACCACGCGCCACACGATCGACAGCCTCGTCAACGGCACGGAATACACGGTGCAGGTCATCGCGACCCGGACCGGCGCCGCCGACGGCCCGCCGTCGGCGGAGATGACGGGGACGCCGACGGTGTCCCTCGAGCAGGTGACGGGGGTGGGGGTCGCACCGGGCAACGCGCAGCTGGTGGTGACGTGGACGGCGGTGGATTACGCCACGGGCTACACGGTGCAGTGGAGGTCGGGAAGCCAGGGCTACAACACCGGCGACCGGCAGGCCACGGTCACTCCGGGGTCGACCACGAGCCACACGATTCCCGGCCTCGCCAACGGCACGGAATACACGGTGCAGGTGATCGCGACCCGGACCGGCGCCGACGACGGCCCGCCGTCGGCGGAGATGACGGGGACGCCGGCGGTAAACGCCACGGCCCGGGTGATGGGGGTGACGGTCGCGCCGGGCGACGCGCAGTTGGTGGTGACCTGGACGGCGGTGGACAATGCCACGGGCTACAAGGTGCAGTGGAGGTCGGGAAGCCAGGGCTACGACACCGGCGACCGGCAGGCCACGGTCACTTCGGGGTCGACCACGAGCCACACGATTCCCGGCCTCGCCAACGGCACGGAATACACGGTGCGGGTGATCGCGACCCGGACCGGCGCCGATGACGGCCCGCCGTCGGCGGAGATGACGGGGACGCCGACGGTGTCCCCGCCGCCGCCGCCCCCGCCCCCGCCACCGCCGCCGCCGAGCGAGCCCCTCGAGCAGGTGACGGGAGTGACGGTCGCACCGGGTAACTCGCAAGTGGTGGTGAGATGGACGGCGGTGGACAACGCCACGGGCTACAAGGTGCAGTGGAAGTCGGGCGGCCAGGACTACAACACCGGCGACCGGCAGGCCACGGTCACTTCGGGGTCGACCACGAGCCACACGATTTCCGGCCTCGCCAACGGCACGGCATACACGGTGCGGGTGATCGCGACCCGGACCGGGGCCGCCGACGGCCCGCCGGCGGCGGAGGTGACGGGGATGCCGGCGGTGCCGACCACGCCGGGCGTCACGGTGTCGAAGTCGGCGCTGACGGTGCCGGAGGAGGACCCGACCGGGGACAGCTACACGGTGGTCCTCGATACCCGGCCGACGGCGAATGTCACGGTCACGGTCGGCGGGCACGCGGGCACGGCCGTGACCCCGACCCCGGGCGCCCTGACCTTCACCACGACGGACTGGGACACGGCCCGGACGGTGACGGTGACGGCCGGCAACGATGCGGACACCGCGGACGAGTCGGTCTCGCTGACCCACGGCGCGGCGAGCCCGGACAGCGGCTACGAGGGCATCCCGATCGCCGGCGTGGCGGTGACGGTGAACGACAACGACACCGCCCGGGTGACGGGGGTGACGGTCGAACCGGGCGACGCGCAGCTCGTGGTGGCCTGGACGGCGGTGGACAACGCCACGGGCTACAAGGTGCAGTGGAGGTCGGGCGGCGACGACTACGACACCGGCGCCCGGCAGGCCACGGTCGCTCCGGGGTCGACCACGACCCACACGATCGACGGCCTCGCCAACGGCACGGAATACACGGTGCGGGTGATCGCGACCCGCACCGGCGCCAACGACGGCCCGCCGTCGGCGGAGGTGACGGCGACGCCGACCGCGGAGCCGATACCCGTGCCGGCATTGCCCGTGGCCGGCGCGATAGCCCTCGGCCTGCTGCTGCTCGGCACGGGCTCCAGGCGATTGGGCGGCCCGCGCTGGGCTGGTAGCCGACCCCGCGCTCGTCCGTGAACGCCTCCCCGCCCGCCTTCTCGACCAGGTAGAAGTTGCCGACATGGACGCCGAGGTGGCGCATCGGCGTGCCCTGGAAGGTCTTCGAGGGCAGCCGCCGGTCGGGCGAGAAGCCGAGCGCGCGGACATGGGCGGGCACGTCGGGGATGCGCAGCGGTTCCGGCAGGTCGCGGAAGAGCTCGAAGAGCCGCGGCCCGTCGGGCCATTCCACGATGTGCCGGTGCTCGTCCGCGGTGAAGCCCGAGGTGACGAAGTCCTGGGGGGCGCCGGCCTCGTCGATGGTGGCGATGGGCGCCGTAGCGCGCGCCGGTGAGGGCCCGGGCGCTCTCGACGACCTCGTTCAGCACCGTCTCGAGGCCGAGGCTGGCGCTGATGCGCAGGCTCGCCGTGGAGGGCTCCGGGGCCTCGGCCGCCTGAATCGTGCGGACCGGTTTCGAGCATGCCGGAACTGTCAGGGAGTGGGAGCACCGGAATGAGTTTGTTCTTCAGAAATGAATCGTACTCCAGAAGAACCGGCCGTCACGCCGAGAGCCGACGGGGTGCGTCATGTCTCGGCTGAGCGCAAGCGAACCGCACCGGTCCTCCCTGCGGCGGCGGCTCCGCCCGCGTGACAACGCCGCAACCCTGCTGCGTGGCGCGCGGGCCTGCGTGGCCCTGCTGGCCGCCGCCACGCTGCTGGCCCTGGCCGCGCCCGCGCAGGCCCAGACCGAGGTCTGGACCGCCACCCTCACCCCCGCCGACCTCAGCGCTTCGGCGCCCTCGGCTGCACCAACGGCGTCGACACCGCGCGATGCAGCAGCACCTCCGTCCTCTCCGAAGACAGCTTCAACCACGACTCCACCGACTACAACATCACCGTGCTCTTCGTCCGCTCCGACGGAGAGTCTCGATTTCGAGGTCGACGCCGACATCACCACCGCCACCGCCGCCCTCACCCTCGTGGTCGGCAGCACCTCCCTCGTCCTCGCCGACGCCGACACCATCACCGCCCGCAGCAGGATCTGGGACAGCTCTGGCGTCTCCCTGACCGCCGGCACCGACATCACGGTCAAGCTCACCGCCGCCTCCACCAACACCGCGCCGACGGCGGCCGACAAGACGTTGACGACGGGCGAAGACAGCGCGTACGCCTTCGAGGCGGACGACTTCGGCTTCGCCGACACGGACACCGGCGACACGCTGGCGAGCGTGAGGATCGTGACGCTGCCGGGGGTGGGCTCGCTGACGTACGACGGCACGGCGGTCACGGCGAACCTGGCCGTCACGAAGGCCGACATCGACGCGAGCAAGCTTGTCTTCACCCCGGTGACGGGCGGGAGCGGCACTCCCTACACGACCTTCACCTTCAAGGTGAACGACGGCACGGTCGACAGCGACAGCGCCTACACGATGACGGTCAATGTGACGCCGGCGAACAACGCGGCGATGGGCGCGCCGACCATCGCGGGCACGGCGCAGTTGGGCCAGACGCTGACGGCGGCCACCACCGGCATCACGGATGCGGACGGGCTGACCAGCCCCATGTACGAGTACCAGTGGATCCGGGTGAACGGCACGGATGCCAACATTTCGGGCGCGAATTCGAACACCTACACCCTGGTCGACGCCGACCTGGGCAAGACGATCAAGGTGAGGGTGACCTTCGCCGACGACGGCGCCAATACCGAGACGCTCACCAGCGAGCCGACGGCGCCGGTGGCCGCGGCGGGGACGGCCGCCTGCGCCGTCCCCGCCCTGAGCGGCCGCAACGTGATCTGGACCAGTTCGATGACGGTGGCCGTCGATCCCGACAAGGCTGGCGCGTTCGGTTACGAGAGCGGGAGCTTCGGCAGCCTGGACGACCAGACCTTCACCGTCCGTGCGAACGAATACACGATCGGGCTGGTTTCGTTGAGGCGGCCGGTGCTGACCTTTGCCACGACCAATACCAGACTCACGGCCGGGGATAGGGCCGGGCTGCGGCTACATGTCTGCGCTGCGGATCTTGACTTCTGGTCCGCACTGGGACGCACCTCAAGTCTCGCATTCATCTTTGTTACCGGCCTCTCCTGGTCCTCCGGCGACACCGTAACGCTGCGTCTGAGCCTGCCCGCCACCACCACCGCCCCCGGCCAGGTGATGGGGGTGGGGGTCGCACCGGGCAACGCGCACCTGGCGGTGACCTGGACGGCGGTGGACAACGCCACGGGCTACAAGGTGCAGTGGAAGTCGGGCAGCGAAGACTACGACACCGGCGACCGGCAGGCCACGGTCGCTCCGGGGTCGACCACGCGCCACACGATCGACAGTCTCACCAACGGCACGGAATACACGGTGCGGGTGATCGCGACCCGGACCGGCGCCAACGACGGCCCGCCGTCGGCGGAGGTGACGGGGACGCCGACCGCGGAGCCGATACCCGTGCCGGCATTGCCCGTGGCCGGCGCGATAGCCCTCGGTCTGCTGCTGCTCGGCACGGGCTCCAGGCGATTGGGCGGCCCGCGCTGGGCTGGTTGTGCCGGCCGGGGGCGGACGGCGCGACGCCCCCCAGCCGGGCCACGAGGCCGCGCGGGTCGACGCTTGGCTCGACGCGCCGCGTGGCGGGAACGACCTCGGAAGATCTGCGGTCAGAAGGATACACCGACCGCGGACGGGCACGTACTCGTCGCGGCCCCGGCGGGCTACTTCGCGGCTTTCTTTCTGCGCTCGGCCCAAGAGGCTGTCATCCGCTCGGAAACCGCCTTCTTCTCTTCGGCCGTCATCGGTCGGCGCTTCCTCGTCGGCTTGGCGTCGGACGCGGTCTCCGCGACCGGGGTGGCCGCAGCCGCCGGCCGCCGCGAGGAGGAGCGCCGAGCCGCGGGCTTCGCCGGAGCGGAGGTCCCGAGCATCTTGTCGACGTCGTTCAACGCCTTGATTTCCGCCTGCAGGCGCTCGATCTCACTTTGGCGGTCGGCGATTGCCTTTGCTATAACACTCATGAGTTTTCCCAGGGGCTGTATCGTCCGTCGCTCGACGCGCTCCAGGCTCCGGCCGAGCGTGTTCCAATGGGTTCCGATTCTAGCCCAACGAGAGTTCGGCGGCCAGACGGAGCCGGCGCAGCCAACGCTGCCGTTCCCGACGACCAGATCCCGGCCTCCAGTGTGGCCTGCGGCGGCGCGGGTCGGACCGAGCGAGCATCAGTCCTGCGACCGACCGCCCCCGGCGATGCGACGCGCCCAGAGGATGGATTCGAGCCGGCACTTTTCGATTGCGAGGGGATCGCGGAACATGACCGTGGGTGAAGGTGCCGGGGCAGCGGGACGGTCGGGAGCTTGCTGTCAGTCATCGTCGCCGGTCAGTTCCGTCACGCCCGTCCGGTCGCGTTGCACTCCGATCCAGGGCGGTGCCGCGGGGGCCGCGTGGACGACGGCCAGGGGGTGTTTCCCGGCCGTTCCGAGGGCGGCGAGGTATTCCAGAAACGTCCTGGGGTTGCTGTCCGGCGCGGGGTCGGCGGGGGCGGTCAGCTCGTGGAGCTCGCCCTGCTGGTCGATTATCACTGTGCGGCTCCCCGGCGGTGTCTCCTCGAGTCCTCTGGGGTCGTAGGTCTCCGCGCCCGGGGTCGTCCAGTCGGTGACGACTCGCCAGTTGCGGGCGGAGACCGTCGTCCCCTTGTGGCCCTCTCCCGGTGTCGCCGGTGTCGTCGCGGCTAACGCGACTTGCGCCAGGGCGGTTCTGCGGCCGTGGGTCTGCACGGCTTCGAGCCAGCGGCGGGCTTCGGTCCCGGTGGCCGCCAGTCCCCGGACGATCGTTCCGTCGGAGCGCACGGCCAGGGTCCTGGTCGGGCAGGGTACGTCCGTCTTGTCGTCGGTCATCGTTTGGGGTCCAGAGGGCGCTGGCGGCTGCCGGTCTCGTCGGGCTGCGGCGGCACTCGGTCGGTGGCCCGCTGCGGTATGACCGGGCGAACCCGCGCGGGTGTGGCGGCATCTGCCGTGGGGCCGGATGCGGTGAGGCTGCAGTATACGCCGTGGCGGGTGTCGTGCGCGCGGTGCGGGGTGAAGGTTCGAGCGGGTGCCGTGGCGGATGGCAGCAGCGTGTTCACGGCGGCGGTCGAAGAGTTGGCGGCGTATCTGGCGCAGGTGACGGACCCGACGACGGTGAGCCGCCTGCTCGGGATTCCACCCGACGAGCACGTCGCCCTTTCCGCAGGGAGCGCAAGCAGCTGTCGAGTCCCGGCCGGTCGTCGCGTACGCCGGAGGCGAAGTCATGGTACAGTCGGCGGCTCTCGGGTGTATAAAGAGGCCATCCGGGGCAGGCAACACGGAAATCCCGGCTCAGAAGGAGAACCGAACACAATGGCGACAGCGGCAGACGCAGAGATCGTGATGCGGCTCTATGACCTCCGACGCGAAGAAACACTCCGCAAGGCTCGACACTTCATGGGTTTTGCTTTCAACCCGAAGAACCTGGATGAGTTGCGGGCGGTCTCACGGGACATGACAGCCGCAGACAACGTGCTGTGGAGGCAGGCGCTGAGCTTCTGGGAAATGGCGGCCTCGCTCGTGCTGCGGGGAGCGGTCGATGCGGACCTGTTTCTCGACTCCAACGGAGAAGGCATCCTGATATACGCGAAGTTTCATCACTTCCACGCGGAGACTGAGAAGGAGTCTGGCAATATCTTCATGAAGAACACGGCGGAACTAATCCAGAAGTATCCGGCGGCGAAGGCTATGTATGACATGTTCCTGCCGATGTTTGGACCCAAGTCGTAGCACCGAGATGCACCACCGATCGCTGTGGTGCGAACCCTGCCATGTCCGGCTCGGGATTATGGACGGGACGGCCGCGTTTTCCGATGCAATGGCGCGGCTCGGGGAGTCCACATCGTGACCTGGGCGATATCCTGTAACCCGCTACGGCCGGGCGCGCTGGTGACGGCTGGCGACGTGTGCCACCTGCACCCGGACCGCGCCGCGGCCGAACGGTGCGGCGCGTTGATGGGCGGCGCCCCGGATCTGGTGAGGCTCGAGAAACACACGGCGCGGGTTTACCGGGTGCTGTGGTCCCTTTCGGACGTGGCCGGGGGCGAGCTACGGAAACCGGCGCCCCCGCCGGCACCGCCACCAGAGAAGCGCCCCGGCGCCGTTCGGAGCTTGCCGGGGAACGTCCGCATAAGCGACCCTGTGGCGGCGCGCGCCGCCTGGGAGCGGCTGACGGGGGGAGATCCATGACGGCGACCAGGGCGGATGTTGAGCGGGCGGTGTCCGGCCGGCCGGGCCGGGGCCCCCGAAACGGCCGGGTCTGGGACGGCGACAGTCCGCGCGCGGTCACGCCGCTGGTTCAAGGCTTGCGTTCCCGACGACGAGATTCCGGGCCTGGGGGGGGGGCAGCCCGTGAGTCCACCACCTCGTCTCCGAGGGAAACGCGACGCGACCGACCTCCGGGGTCACGTGATCCACTTCAAGGATGGCGGCGATCGACGAACTGCCGTGGCGTGAGGATGACGACCCCACCACGGCAACGTTGTGGGAAATGACGGGTGTTACCGGTCACAAGGACGTTCGCGGTCGCTGCCGCAACCGCGAGGAACATCCCGTCGTTCGGATCGGGCAGCCCGGTCGACCATGACGGTACCGCCGCCACTCGCCGGCCGAATTCGTCGATGGTCGCAAACAGATCGTCGACGCGACCTGCAGGCAACGCCAGCTCCGGCCGGCGGAGTACGTCCTCGTACTCTCGACGAATCGCCATGTCGAAGACAAGCTGCAGGTGTCCGGCGAGCGCTGCCTCGACGATTCTGCCCGGCGGACCGGTAGCGGAGAGCAAACCGGAAACGAGGACATTCGTGTCGAGGACGATCTGCATTCCCGCGCTCAACGGGGGCGAGAACGACGCGTGCGGGTGACGAGTGCGTCGATCTCGGCCGGCGTCATGCGGGCGGCGCCGCTCGATTGGCTCTCGCGACGTATCGCCCGAAGCGCTTCGAGACCACGGGCGCGGCGTACAACCTCAAGCGTCTCGTCGACTGTACCGGCGTCGACAGGCAGCAGTACGGCGACCGGCCGACCGTTGTTGGCGGTCAGCAGGGTGTCCTCGCGAACGCCTCCTGCGGATGGGTGTCCTCGCGAACATGTGTACGCAGATCACGAAGGGCGAGGGTCTTCACGATCAGAGATCGTATCAGAGAAGGCGACCGGCGGGCGGACGGACCCCGCTGCTGGGGGCGACCTCTTGGACCTGGCTCGCCCTCGTTTCGGGGGGGCGTCGCCGCCCCCCCGCTGGCGCGGTCCGATTGGGCGGGGCGGAACTCCAGGCAGCCCCCCCCCCCGGCTGACCACGCCCGCGTCCGGCAAGCTGCTGGACGAAGTCTTGTCGCTGCCGTGCGACGAGGTGACAGGCTTCGGTCGACCGTCGACCTCCAGGCCGCGGCGAGTGCGTGGGACGAAGACCGCGTCCGACGGCTGCGGGCTCGGCGGCGCCGCAGTGGACCTGCGCGTCGATCCAGCCGCTCCTGCCGCGGAGCACGACCGGCCGGCGACGACCTGCAGCTCCGGCGATTCGCACGCGTCGCGACTGGCGTGTGGATCGCGCTATTTGACGACGCGGGTGGTCCCGGCCATGATCCGGGGGGCCGGTTTTCCCGGGGCCGCGGACCGCGCCGCCCAGGGATTCTCCTCTTCAATGGCCGGGATGAGGCGCAGCGAGGTGAGCGTTCCCCGCTGGGCCGACAAGTCGCCGTCGCGGCCGGGGTGTTGGTCACCGTCCACCGCGGCGGGTGACCGCCCACTCATGGTAGGCTGTGGTTGCATGACCAGTGACGCGAAGTGGATCGTTGGGACTGGCGTCGCGATCGTCACCACCATCATCGCGTCGGCGGGGGCTGTGATCGCCGTCGTGGTCACGATGGTCGGAGATGTTCGGGCCGATCTGAGGGACGTGAACGCCCGTCTCGAAGGTTTCGACACCCGCCTCCGCGCCGTTGAAGTCGCATTCGGTAAGGTCGACCAGCGTCTCGAAACGTTGGAACGGCTCCACCTGCCTACGCCACCTGCTGGCGAATAGCGTTTCCCGCTGCCCCCTCGACCGAGGACGAGCTGCTCCGGCCCGCCCGTGTTCGCGCATCGCGAGCGACGGGCGACGACCTGCAGCGCGGGCGAGCTGACGCGGGCACCCTCGGACGACGAGTTCCAGGCCGCCGACCTGCTGCGGGGCGGCCGACTGGGGGGCAAGCTCGTGAGTTCCACCACCAACCCGTCTCGAGCGACCGCGCGCCGACCACCCACCCCCGTCTCGTCGAGGCCTCCGCGCTCCGACGGCTCGCCGGCTGACGGAGCCGCGCCTGCGCCGGGCCCGCGCGGGGGGTCGCTGGGCAGGGTGGGCGTGCCATGAAATGGTACCGACCAGATTCGTGTAGAGTCGGGGAGAGGCGCGTGGCCGGTAGGGGGTCGGTGGCTCTTCCGGCTGTTTTCGCACCGGGCCGCAGGCCGACTCCCATGTGAGGTACGTCTGTCGAACGGAGGCACCCTCGAGCACGCCCAGCAGATCGCCGGTCACGCGCGTCGCCCAAGACGACGAAACTCTACGACCGGACGGCGGACACCCGTCACGGCCGACGAGATCGAGCGCATCGTGATCTGAGGCGGATGCTCCAGTCGAGGCGCTCGGGATCGATCGCGGCCTCGGCGAGGCAGTCGGACTCGTACGGCGCCGTGCCCCCACGTCGACGCCGGCCGGACGCTGGAAACGCGCACGGCACGGACGATGACGACAGGCCGCACCCAGGGGAGGCGGAAACATGCAAGACGACCAGCGACCACGCCTTCAGGATAGGGACGGGCAACGCCCGTGACTTCAACGCCCTCACTCCATACATCAGAGTCGTGACTGCCGATGGACGGCGCAGCAATCTGTGGTAGTGAAGAGGTTTGGGATCCAAAAGCTGAGGAGCTGATGAGCGTCCTCCAGCGCGGCGACCGCCTGGTCGTAGCGACTCTCGCGGCTCGGTCGGTCGCTGGGTCAGATCGTCGCCATGCTCGACGCCCTCGCCAAGGTCGGCGTTGCTGTCATGGCGCTCAAGTGTCGTGCTCGACGGCACCGCCGATCGGGGGCGATGTGGCGTGGCGCGACGTGTGAGGGCGGTGCGTGTTGGCGGTCACGGTTACCGGGGCGGGGGCAGCCCGTGAGTCCACTACCCACCCGTCTCGAGCGGACCGACCGCCGCCCCGCCCGACCCAGCGTCTCGTCGAGGCCTCCGCCCTCCGACGACTCCGACGCCCGAGCTCGACGGCCACCACCCCGCCCTCGCCTACGTCGCCGAAGGCCGAGGCTCGCCCGGTGTCCGTGTGGACCTTCTTTCCGCGCCCAGGGCTCGCCGGGGCTAGCAGCGCCTGGGCCCGTCGGCGCGGGGCCGATGGCAGGTGGGGCAGAGGACGGGCATGAACGCCGGCGACCGCGGCCTCGTTGACGAGCTGCAGCTCCGGGCTGATTCACGCCCGCGACCGGCCGCGATCTTGCTGGCGTTGACGCGGCCGGTGTTGCTGGCCATGATCAAGCGGCGGCCGGCCACGGCGGCGGGTCCCGCCATCGACCTGCTGCCACACGTTCCGAGCGAGCTGGGGGATCACGGCGTATTGGAGTGGGGGTTGGTGCTTTGTAACGGGAAAGATGGCGCCGGAATGAGGCTGTGGTTTTGGAGAAAGTGACGTTGGCTACGGCAGATGACCGACGTAGCTGGAGAGCACCGATGAACAGAAAGCTGACCGCGATCATCCAGCGTGAGGACGACGGCTACGTGGCCCTCTGCCCGGAAGTGGATGTCGTCAGCCAGGGAGATACCGTCGCTGAGGCGCGGGACAACCTCGAGGAAGCGCTCACGCTGTTTTTCGAGACAGCCTCTGCGGAAGAAATCGAAGGCCGACTGCGCGACGAAATCTACGTGACGCAGGTCGAGGTGGCGGTTGGGTAGGCTGCGTGTTCTTTCGGGCCGTGACGTCTGTCGGATTCTCCGCGGCTCACGGCTTCGGCGAGGTGAGAAGACGCGGGAGCCATGTGGTGATGCAGAAGACGGGCAAAGTAGGGACCGTGACCATCCCGGTGCCGGACCACGGCGAGTTACGGACGGGCACGCTGAAAGCGATCATTCGGCGGTCCGGCCTGCCGCGCTCCGAATTCGAGTGAGGGCCTCGGACGAGGCGGCTGCCTCGGCGCACACCCGCTGGGTTGGATAGCCAGGCGAGCCGGGTACGGACGCCGTCCCCCGGACCGGGCTGTCGCGGGGCGGACGGCGCGGCTGCCACGGTGATTCGGGTTCGCGGTGATGAAGAGGTGGTCGGCGCGGGGCCGCACGAGCGAGCCTGTCGAGCGGGATCGCGGACGCGCGAGGACTGGCCCGGCGGGGCGAAGACCCCTGACCGCACGACTCCACCCGGAAACCGAACGGGACCTTCTGGTTCGGTGCCGAGCTCGACCCCGACGGCGACCAGGTCTGGTTCGGGTCGCCGAGGAGGCGATCGGCCGGATGCCGGAGAAGACGCTCCGCGCCGGCGGCGCCCGCCTGGACGACGCCCTCATTGTCTGGATCACGCCGGCGGGCTCGGTGTCGTCCGACGGCAGCCGACGGTGGTTGAGTCGTTGGCGCGCTGCCGGTCGACTCGTGCTGGGGATTGGCGCGGACCTCGTCCTTACGACGAGAAGATGTCGTCCAGGTGGAGCTTGAGGCCATCGAGGAGCGGGGAGCGGAGCGTCTCTTCCCGGCCGAAGGTCTGGGTGGCCGTCAGCTTGCCCGCTTGCTGGCGGTGGATCGTGACGGTCTCGGCTATTGGGTCGACCAGCCAGTACTCCGTCACGCCGTGTCTGCCGTAGAGTTCGCGCTTGACCCCCCGGTCCTTGTCCGCCGTGGACGGCGACAGAATCTCGATCGCCAGATCCGGCGCACCCCGCACGTTCTCGCCGCCGCTCAGTAGATGCTCGCGTTGCCGGGAGATGAACAGAAGGTCTGGCTGTACGACGTTGGTGTCGGACAGAACGACGTCGCAGGGGGCGGGCAACAGCTCCCCGATGTCATGCTCCGTGATGAAGAATCGCAGGTGGTAGTACAGGTTTCCTTGCACCCTCTGGTGCTTGAGATTCGGGGCGGGAACCATGATCAGATCACCGTCGAGCAGCTCGTAGCGCTCGTCCGCTGGCGTGGTGCGGTAGTCCTCGTACGTGAACTTGACGACGGGTTGCGTGGTGGCCACGTCGGTGTTCTCCCGTTCCTTGATGGTCGCGGGACCATCATAGCGCGTCCGGGGGTGCCGGAATCGGCGTCTCAGCTCGTCGCGCTTCGGAGTGCGCGGCGGTCGAAGACAGCACCGTCGGGGCGAATCGTGCCGTCACCGGCGGGGCCGGTGCAGGGGTCGGATCCGAGACGACCGAGACTTGGTCAGATGCGGTGTTCGGGGGTGTGGGCGCGGTGGCCGGCGGCGCGGCCCCACAGCCGGTTTTTGCGGTTTCGCGCGCTTGGCACACGGCAAGGCAATTTCCGTCAGTGTCCTAACTAAGGCAGGGCCAGGGCGACCCACTCGGAATCTCGCCGCGGGCGCCGACCGCGACGACGATGTACTGCCGGCCCTCGTGCAGGTAGGTCATTGGGGCCGCCGGTGGTGCCGGCCGGCAGGTCCTGCTCCCAGACCACCGCGCCCGTGGCCTTGTCGTAGGCCCGGAACGTCCGGCCCCACCGCCAGGACTGGTCCTGCTCGGGGTCGGACGGGTCCCCGTCGCCGCGCTGGGTGCCGATGATGGCGTCGCTCCCCTCGCCGAGGAACAGCAGGCTGCCGGTGACGAGGGGCGCCGGGCGGTTCGGCGTGCCGAGCGCCGGCAGGTCGAGGTCCCTTCAGCCGCGGGTGGTTCCGCGGTCCGTCGCCGTTGGGGGCCATCCACGCTGAGGGCGGAGATGCGGGCGCGCAGCGCCTCGTTCTCGGCCGCCGTCCGGTCGCGATCGGTCATCGGTTCTCCCCCTTCCGCCCGCCGGCGGTGATTTCGGCAATATTCTGGAATGTCGCGTGTAATTCGCCCGAGAGCCGAGAGCCGAGAGCCGAGAGCCGAGAGCATCGTCCCGAGAGCCGAGCGGGCAGATCCAGACGAAGGTGGGTGAGAAATACGACCGGGAGGCCAAGGCGAGCTATTCGGTGACGGTGAAGGCCGACGACGGCAACGGCGGCTCGGACACGATCGCGGTGACGATCAACGTTGACAACGCGGTGGAGAAGCCGGTGGCGCCGGCGATGCCCACGGTGACGGCGACCTCGGGGAGCACGACGAGCCTGGACGTGAGCTGGGCGGCGCCGGCCAACACGGGGCGCCCGGCGATCACCGGCTACAAGGTGGAGTACCGGGCGGGCGTGAGCGGCAGTTGGCTGAACCATGCGCATTCGGGCACCGGGACGACGGCGACCATCGCCGGCCTGACGGCGGCGACGTCCTACCAGGTGCAGGTGCTCGCGGTGAACGCCGACGGCGACGGGGCATGGTCAGGCCCGGGCGCCGGGACGACCAATACGGCGGGCAACGCCAATCCGACCTTTACGGACGGTGCCAGCACGACGCGGGCCTTCACCGAGACGGTGGGCGACGCGGCGGTCTCGACGGCGGGCAACGTGGGCGCCGTGGTGACGGCGACGGACACGGACACCGGCGACACGCTCACCTACAGCCTGGAAGGCGCGGACGCGGCGAAGTTCGGCATCGTCTCCGGCAGCGGGCAGATCCGGACGAAGGTGGGTGAGAAATACGACCGGGAGGCCAAGGCGAGCTATTCGGTGGCGGTGAAGGCCGTCGACGGCAACAGCGGCTCGGCCACGATCGCGGTGACGATCACCGTCGACAACGCGGTGGAGAAGCCGGTGGCGCCGGCGATGCCCGCGGTGACGGCGACCTCGGGGAGCACGACGAGCCTGGACGTGAGCTGGGCGGCGCCGGCCAACACGGGGCGCCCGGCGATCACCGGCTACAAGGTGGAGTACCGGCCGGGCACGAGCGGCAGTTGGCTGACCCATGCGCATACAGGTACCGGGACGACGGCGACCATCGCCAGCCTGACGGTGGCGACGTCCTACCAGGTGCACGTGCTCGCGGTGAACGCCGACGGCGACGGGCCATTCTCAGGCCCGGGCGCCGGGACGACGGGCACCGGCACCAACACCGCCCCGACGGTGAACAACGTGGACGTCACCTCGATGCCGGATCGGGCGACATCTTACGGGACCGGCGAGATGATCCAGTTCACGGTGACCTTCGACCAGACCGTGACGGTCACGGGCACGCCGGAGTTCGAGTTCTGCCTGGGCAGTTCGGACGGAGGAAGCTGCACCGACGGCTCGCCTCCCCCGACCCGTCGGCGCGCCGCGCTGTCGAGCGGCTCGGGCACGCCGGCGCTCGTGTTCAGCTACTCGGTCGTGGCAGACGACATGGACGACGACGGCATCTGGTTCGGGGACCGCACGATCAAGCTCGACACGGGGGACGCGATCGTGGGCACGATGGGCGGGCTCACCGCCGTGCTCACCCACCCGGTGGGGAGCACCAAGACCGGCCACAAGGTGAACGTTACGGTCCCGGCACTCGCGTGCGACTCGGACCCCAACGCCGACAACGTGCTGGCTCTTGTTGAAACGAGTCGGCACGACACGCGGCCGTGTGCGGTGTCCGATGACGGACAGATCCGAGCGATCTGGACGTCTGTGGGAAGCGCGGGGGTGGTGGAAAAGGCCGTCGAGGACGACGATGAACCAACCCTTGGGAACAGCCCTGAGCTGAGATTGACTGGCGAGGTAGAGCGCAGGACCAAGCCTGACCTGCATCGGTTTTCGTGCGAGACGCTCTCTGGTTCCGGTCGCGTCTGGCACACCTCCGATGCGGCCGACCATGTGATCACCGTCGACTGTGGGCAGGCTCCGCCGCCGCCGTCCCTCGAGCAGGTGACGGGGGTGACGGCCGCACCGGGCAACGGGCAACTGGTGGTGACCTGGACGGCGGTGGCCAACGCCACGGGCTACAAGGTGCAGTGGAAGTCGGGCGGCGAAGTCTACGACACCGGCGACCGGCAGGCCACGGTCACTTCGGGGTCGACCACGCGCCACACGATTCCCGGCCTCGCCAACGGCACGGCATACACGGTGCGCGTGATCGCGACCCGGGCCGGCGCCGACGACGGCCCGCCGTCGGCGCCGCTGACGGGGACGCCGACGGTGTCCCCGCCGCCCCCCCCGCCGCCACCGCCGCCGCCGAGCGAGCCCCTCGAGCAGGTGACGGGAGTGACGGTCGCACCGGGTAACTCGCAAGTGGTGGTGAGATGGACGGTGGTGGACAACGCCACGGGCTACAAGGTGCAGTGGAAGTCGGGCGGCGAAGTCTACGACACCGGCGACCGGCAGGCCACGGTCACTTCGGGGTCGACCACGCGCCACACGATTTCCGGCCTCGCCAACGGCACGGAATACACGGTGCGGGTGATCGCGACCCGGACCGGCGCCGACGACGGCCCGCCGGCGGCGGAGGTGACGGGGACGCCGGCGGTGCCGACCGTGGCGGGGGTCACGGTGTCGAAGTCGGCGCTGACGGTGCCGGAGGAGGACCCGACCGGGGACAGCTACACGGTGGTCCTCGATACCCGGCCGACGGCGAATGTCACGGTCACGGTCGCCGGGCACGCGGGCACGGACGTGACCCCGACCCCGGGCGCCCTGACCTTCACGGCGACGAGCTGGGACACGGCCCGGACGGTTACGGTGACGGCCGGCAACGATGCGGACACGGCGGACGATTCGGTCTCGCTGACCCACGGCGCGACGAGCCCGGACAGCGACTACGAGGGCATCACGATCGCCGGCGTGGCGGTGACGGTGAACGACAACGACACCGCCCGGGTGACGGGCGTGACGGTCGCGCCGGGCAACGCGCAGCTCGTGGTGGCGTGGACGGCGGTGGACAACGCCACGGGCTACAAGGTGCAGTGGAGGTCGGGCGGCGAAGACTACGACACCGGCGCCCGGCAGGCCACGGTCGCTCCGGGGTCGACCACGACCCACACGATCGACGGCCTCGCCAACGGCACGGAATACACGGTGCGGGTGATCGCGACCCGGACCGGCGCCAACGACGGTCCGCCGTCGGCGGAGGTGACGGCGACGCCGACCGCGGAGCCGTTACCCGTACCGGCATTGCCTCTGGCCGGCGCGATAGCACTCGGCCTGCTGCTGCTCGGCACGGGAGGACGCGCGCTGCGCCGCCGCGCGAGAGGCTGAGTGCCGATCGCCGGCGGGTCCCCTGAGGACAGCGATGCGGCGGTCATGCGTGTCTGACGCGCGGAGCCGATGCCCGCGGTCCGTCAGGAGAAGCGTCGTGCCGCGCTGGGCTTGACGTAGGCGCGCACGACCTTGGGGTTGGGTTTCTGCGGCCGGCCCAGACCTGGCGCAGCGTCTCGGGGTTGTCGTCGACGACCAGGATGGGCGCCGCTTCCGGTGCGTCGGCCGGTGCGGTCAGATTTCCGTGGTTGTCGTTTAAACGACCTTTGGTGGTGACAGTACGTGGTTCTCATGGGTTGCTTCCAGCCTCTCCTGGGCCGTCGACGACACCATAACGCTACGTCTGAGCCTGCTCACCCCCACCGCCCCCGGGATGCCGCAGCTCGTGGAATGCGAACGCGCTCGCCCTCGACGGCGGGACCATCACGCAGATGGGCGCGACGACGGCCGCGAGCCCGACCCACGCCGCGCAGGCGGCGCTGGCGGGGCACCGGGTGGACGCCGATCTTGACGCGGGAGAAGGCTTCCGTCGTTTGGCTCATGCGCCCGACCACGAATCAGACGAACTGACCGCCGACACCTCGCGGGAGAGCAGCATTGCGTATCGGCCCGTGCGGTACCGGAAGTCAGCCGAGCAGCCGGAGGGCGCCGACGACGATTCCCGCGATGCTGACCAGCGCGCCGATAATGGCCCCAGCCTGAACGAGCATTGCGCGGTAGATTCTGGATTCCAGCCCGGTGATCTCGGTCCGCAACTCGGCGATGCCGGCGTCGAACTTCTCCGGCGTGACATGCTCGCCGTGCTCGGCGGCTTGGCGGATGGCATCAGCCAGCGCGTCAGCGTGGCCTCGGTCGATCCCGGCGTCGGTCAACTGCCGGGCGATTGTGAGTGAATCGAACATCAGATCTACCCCGGCCACCTCTCGACTACTCCGTCCTCAATGGCTCCCGTGACGGTCTACCGGGAGGGCGCGAGCATGGCCCGAATGACCGCCTGCGAGCTTCGCTACGCGACCGCGAACAGTATACCGTGATGGCCGTCGGCCGCCGCTCGCTGCCGTTAATGCCTTCCCGCAGGGACAGACACTTTCGACGGGGTGTGGGGGATGTAGCGGTACTGCGCCCCGACCGCGCCCTGGTAGAGCCGGTGCGGCAACACCTGCTTCGAGACCCCCGCTGCGATCAGCGCGTTCACCTTCTCATCCTCGGTCGGGAGCCACGCGGCGTGCGGATGTTCGAGCAGATAGTCGAGCGACAGCAGCCGGCGCAGCACGACCTCGGGCGCAGCCGGACGGCGGTGCCGGATGTGCTCCGCGCCGAGCGTCCGGTAGATGCGCCGGGCCGCGATCCGGCAGATGCGGAGCCGGGAGCCGTTCCAGGGCTGTTCGACGGCCTGCTTGCGGCACCGGCGGACGAAGCGGTTGGCGAGCGCCGGATTGGTCCGGCCGATGAAGGCGAGATACTGGGAGCGGAGGAACACGCCGCGCGTCAGTACCGTGGGATTCGTAGAGTCCGCCGCAGCCGCTCGAGGACCGTGACGGCGCCGAGGACGGGGCCAACCGCGGGCTTGTCCGCGAGGACCCGCTCGCTCCTTTGGTCAACGTGTTCTACTGTTTGATATTATCTGATTCTGTCGTTCCTGGCGCCAACATCGTGCCACATGCCGTGCGCGTTCTCGGCGCATCGAGGAGCTGAATGGCCCCTCGATGGCCGCGGGACTGAGGTGCATGCACCGCTGCGTCTTCGTCAGATTCCTGGAGGCGTAATGAAGAGACACGATTTCACCGGTGTCGCCATCGTCGCTCTCGGCCTGCTCCTTGCCGGGATGCCGGCGCACGCTCAGACGCGGCCGCCGACGGAGGGGCCGGCCGTCGACGGGTCGCCGGCGTGGTTTCTGCAGGGGTCGTTTCCCGATCCGGGTGGACTGACGATCGTCGATGCGGATGGACAGGTCGCGACAGTCCCTCGCAGCGAGGCCCAGGGCTACAGCACGACCGCTGGCGGAACACCGGGATGCAGTCACTCGCCTGTCTGCGGCAAGCGGGATGGCCGCCGCCGCCAGTCACTGCGGCGCGTGCAGTGGGAACAGACGCTGGGCTACACCTTCACGTATCCCTATGTGTTGCCCCCCGGCTTCGGCGGCGTCCCGGCGGTAGCCTTCGATTCGAAAGACAACCTCTGGGTCTTTCAGCGCGCCCCAGCCGGAAAGCCGCAGCTCTTCAAGTTCGATCGGGACTACAACCTCGTCCTCGAGGTCGACCCGCATGTGATCGGCTACCAGGACAAGGCGCACGGGATGGCCGTGGATGCGGAGGACAACGTCTGGATCACCGCCACGAACGGCGCCACGGTGATGAAGCTCAGTCCCGAGGGCGAGCTTCTGCTGACCATCGGCGAGGCGGGCCGCCGGGGGGACTGGGACGAAGCCCGGGGACAGAGGCTGCTCTGGCAGCCGGTGATGGTCGCCTTCGCGCCGCACGGTGACGTCTATATCGCCCAGGGACATGGGAACGAGAGCCCCAACGATACCGATGCCGATGATCCGGCCAACAACATCGGCGCGTCGCGGATCCTGCACCTCGACAGCAACGGCAACTACATCAACCAGTGGTTCGGCAACGAGGTCGGCCCGGGGAAATTCAACTCGGCCCACGGGCTCGCCGTCGATCCCACGACCGGCGATGTCTGGATCGGCGACCGCGAGGACTACCGTATCGTGATCTACTCGGCCGACGGCAGGTTCCTCAGGACGCTGCCGACGAGAAACCTCGTCTGCGCCCTGTACTTCGACTCGCACGGCCAGCCATGGATGGCAAGCGGTCAGGATGGCCAGTTCCTCAAGCTGGACCGGGCCGGCAAGGTGCTCGGCGCGATCGGCAACGGCATGGGGACAGGGACCGGCCAGTTCATCGAAGCCAGCTACTGGGTCATGGACAGGCACGACAATCTGTATGCGGGCGACACGAGCGTCGGCCGTGTCACCAGAATGGTTGCTCCCGGACAGAGGTGACGAGCTCGTCTTCGGCCTGCCTCGCAGACGAACGGTCGGTGCTCATGTGAGAGATGTCAGCCCGATGCACTGCTCGATCCGGAACGTGCCTGCGATGGAACTCGGGGCTGTGAGGAGGCAGCGCCACGTCTGGATCGAGCGTCCAGATACGTTCACGGACGACCGTGGCGACCGAGGACGCCGACGGCGCCGCGCACGAGCAGCCAGGCTTACCGGTCCGGACGCCGGCGTGCGTGGCACGTACACCACCGGGTCGAGGTCCTGGAGCCCCAGCGTGGGCTGCTGTCGCACGGAGGGCGCCACGCCGACCACGGTGAGCCAGGTGTCGGTGTCCTGCGACGAAGGTCGGCCCCCCGCTCAGGCGGATGCGCTTTCCGATCGGTTCCCGATCAGGGGAAGAACATCGCGGCCAGGCGTTCGTTGACGATCGGACGGCGGCACCAGCTTGAATCAGGCGTGCGACCCATGCTTGAATACCGCCATGCAAACCGTCAAGCTCGCCGCGCGAAGCGGCGGCATCGGCAGTACCCGGCGTGTCGATCGATGGTGGATAGCGCCGGCCGCGACGGCAGCAGGCCTTCTTCTCCTCTTCGGCTACCTGACGTTTCGCGCCTTCAACCCCTCCCACGTCTGGTACGATCCATACATCAGCCCGACGGTGGCTCCTCCGGTGTTCACCGCCGCATCCGGCTATGCGGGATCCGTCCCGGTGGAGCTTGCCTGGTTGGGGGCATTTCCAGCATGGTGGCCGGGGTTCATCCCGCAGTCGCCGGCGTTCCTGCTCCCCTGGATGGCGCTCGCGTTCCGCGTGACGTGCTACTACTACCGGGGCGCATATTACAAGGCCTTCTTCTTGACGCCGCCGTCCTGCGCCGTGGGAGGTGTTTCCCAGCGATACCGTGGCGAGACCCGGCTCTTCGTGATTCAGAACCTCCACCGTTACACCCTGTATGGCGCTCTCTTTCTCATCGTGTGCCTCTGGTGGGAGGGCGTTTCAGCGTTCTTTCGTAACGGCCAGCTCGGCATCGGGGTGGGCACGGTGGTCATGCTCGTGAACGCGGCACTGCTCACGGGGTACATATTCGGATGCCACTCGTGGCGTCACCTCATAGGGGGGCGGCTCGACTGCTTTACGTGCGATGGTGCGGTCTCGCCGCGCTATCGTCTCTGGAAGAGCTCGACCTGGCTGAACGAGCGGCACATGCCGATCGCCTGGGTCAGCCTCGTCTGGGTAGTGTTCACCGATCTCTACATCTATCTGCTCTCGACGGGCGCCGCGCGAGATCTGAACACCTGGCAGTAGCCGAAAACGCGGGGCCGATACGGACTATCGCCCGCATGTGCGGACCCGCGAATGCGGGACCGGGGCCGTGGTTCGCACGTCCGGCTCGTCACCCATCGCATGACCACTATTCCGAGACCAGGACCTCCGCCGGCTCGATGGCCGCGGCACGCCGTCCCGGCAGGTAACAGGAGGCGGCGGCGACCACGAGCACGACCGCGGAGGGTATGATGAACGCCGGGCCGTCGAGCGCTTCGACCCCAAACAGGACGCTGGCCATCGCCCGAGAGGCGACGATCGAGCCTCCCAGGCCGATGGCCAAGCCAATCACCGTTACGGTCATCCCTTGTTTGAGGACCATCACGACGAGGTCGCCTGGTGTGGCTCCCAGCGCGGCCCGTACGCCGATTTCCCGCCGACGCTGAGTGACGCCGAAAGACAGAACGCCGTAAAGGCCGGCGGTGGCGAGCGACAGTGCGAGCACCGCGAATGCGCCGATGACGAACGCCGTGAAACGTGGTCCTTCGACGGCAGTGCTGACCTTGTCGGTCAAGGGTCCCATTCGCCCGAGGGTGGCGACGGGATCAAGCTGCTGGATGATGCCGGTCAACAACGGCGCCGACGTTGCCGGCTCGCCGTCAGTCCTGAGGACGAGAGTGGCATGGCGAATGCCGAATCCCACGCCATATGGCACATAGATCTGCGTTTGCGGTGCCTGGTCCAGGCTCCGCAGCAGCACGTCCTGGACGACCCCGACCACCTCGACGACCGCATCGTCTCTCCCGAGCATGCCTGCGAACATCCCCGAAAACAGCCGCCCGACCGCTGGCCGACCATCGTTGAAGTACGCGTTGACGAACGCCTCATTGACCAGCATGGCGATGATCGGCGAGGTGGTGTCTTCAGTTGTGAAGAAGCGTCCGGCCACCAGCCGCATGTTCAGCGCCTCGGCAAAGCCCGCCGTGATCACTGAATGCAGGGCCGTCGCGACCAGTGGCTCTCCATCGCGCGTCGTCATACCAGGAAGCCGAAATCCCGAGCTGTAGAGGAGACTGCCATGGGGCGTCATGTTGCCGGCGCCGGCTACCACCACTCGCGGCACCTCGCGAAGACGCTCCAGCGTGGCGACCGCGAGGTCCTCACCCCGCGTCTCGTGACTTCCCTCCGGGACATGGATGTCAGCGACCAGCACATTGGCGGCGTCGAATCCGGCGTCGACACTCAGAAGCGTCACGAAGCTGCGCGCGAGGAGCGCTCCACCCACGAGCAGGACAATGGCCAGGGCGACTTCGGCCACCACGAGCGTCTCTCGCAAACGTCGACCAGCGTTACCCATGCTGCGGATACCGCCGACCTGGATCGCGCTGGCGAGGTCGACGCCGGTCTGCCGCAGGGCGGGGAGAACCCCGACGATCGAACCGACGAGGACCGCCACGACGCCACCCGCGGCAAGAAACCACATATCGACTCGAATGTCCTGAAGACGCGGGAAGTCCTCGGGAGCCAACGAGCGCACCGCGGTCGTGAACACCCACCCCACGAACAAGCCCAGGACTCCACCAACCAGCGAGAACACGACGCTCTCGGTCACGACCTGCCGCAGCAAACGGCGGCGGTCCGCCCCAAGCGCCGCGCGAGTCGCGAATTCGCGGGCTCGAGCGCTCACGCGAGAGAGCAACAAGTTGGTGACGTTGGCGCAGGCGATCGCCAGCACCAGGCCCGCGCCGACGACAAGGAGCAAGAGTGCCGGCCGCACGTTCGCGGTCATCTGTTCCACCATCGAACGCACTCGAACCTCCACCGGCGCCCCGTCTCCGAACACCACGTCGGCGAAAGGACGGCCGACGCCCCGTGCATGGGCCGTCCCCTCCACCTCGGCCTGAACCGCGGTCGCGGCATCCGCCAACCGCGCGATGGCTTGGACGACTCCGATTACCCTGGCTTCCGGATCGACCTCGGGCACCTTGAACGGTGTATAGAGTCCGACCTCGCCTTGGCCCTCCGCTCCCGCCATCGGTCGCGGAAACGAGAACCCGGGGGGTACGGCACCGACGATCCGATGGTCGACACCCTCGATGGTCAGTCTCCTGTCGATGACGTTCGGGTCGCCGCCAAAGCGCTCCTGCCACGTGGCGTAAGCCAAGACCACGACCGGGGCGGCGCCCCGGTCCGCGTCGGCTTCATTGAAGAGGCGACCGACGGCCGGGGTCGCCCGAAGCACTCGGAACAACGACGGCGTGACCTGTACGCCCCGCACGCGTCGAGCGGGGCCCGCGCTCGTCACGTCGAACTCGCCGGTGTAGTAGCTGCCAATCGCTTCCAGGCTCTCGGATGACGTCGACCACGCGCGATACGTTGGGACGCTGAGCACTGCCTCGCTGAACGGCGCGGTCGCGCCGGGATGCACCTCCCACACCCGGACCAGGCGCTCGGATTCATCGTAGGGGAGCGGACGCAGCAGAACGCCATGGATGACCGAGAAAACGGCGGCCGTGCCCCCAACGCCGAGGGCCACCGTCAGCAGGGTCGCCGCGGCGAACCCACGGTTCGCGAGCAGAACGCGAAACGCCAACCTGATGTCTTGAACAAGGGTACCCATCTCATGAACCTCGACGATGCCGATGCCCGCGCGATCGCCTTCGGGGTCGCGGACATCCTGCTCAGGACACCGGAGTCGCCACGACCACGAGATCCGCGGCGTTGAACGGTGACCGCCGGGCCGCGTCGTCGGTCGATGTCGGCCGGTCCCCGTGAGCGTCGGACCGCGGGTCGGCTCCAACCTGGTCGGAACCGGCGTGTAAGCAAACGAGGAAGTGAGGACCGCGAGGCGGTGTCAGGCGTGCGCCGGGACATCTGCCGGCGTCGCGGCGACCGGGGCGGTGCCGGCGATATCCGCCGGGCGGTGCCTGCGCATCTCTTCGAGCCGGTCGTGGGCCAGCATGTTCTGAATCACCGGCAGATAGAACACGCCGTCGTCCTGCACGCGCACGGCGTCGTCCGAGACGGTGACCCACCCGATGTCCTCGAGCGCCCGCCACACCACCGCATGCTCGTCGACGACGTCCCGGCCGAGCAGGTCCCGATAGGCGGTCCGGTCGACGGCGAGCCCCTGCATCTCCTGGAAGAGCAGGTGCAGCCGCAGGTCCTCCGGCGTGTAGTGGAACCCGCGCATCACCGGATAGCGCTGCTCCCGGATGCACCGGAAGTACTCGTCCACCCGCACCTGGTTCATGAACGCCCACCCCGGCGACTGGGGGGTACCGAAGAAGAACGAGATGCCGGCGTAGCCCCAGCCCCAGGCGTCGAATCCGATCGGACCGGTCCCGTTCGACGCGAACGGCTTGCGGAACAGCTCTTCGTACAGGTACGCGCTCGGCACCGCCGCGTCCCGGCGCTCGAAGTCGTAGGGGGTGACCTGGGTGTAGCCGCAGGCTTCGAGCACCGACTTGCCGATGCGGTACATCTCGAGGTTGCCTTCTATCGAGGGCAGCTCGCCCCGGCGGTTCCGGGCGAAGTCGGTGCGCCCGGCGAGGTTGAGCTCGTAGTGGGTGATGTGCGCGACCCCGGTCGCCGCGATCGCCTCCAGGTCGCGCACCATCTGCTTGAGGGTCTGGTTGGGCCAGCCGAAGATGAGGTCGACGCTGATCGGCAGATCGAGCTGCTCGCAGGACTCCAGGGTCCGGAACACCTGGTCGGACCGCTGGCGGCGGCCGCTCGCCTTGATCAGCTCTTCATCCAGCTGCTGCACCCCCATGCTGATGCGGTTCATGCCGCTCTGCTTCATGGCGAGCAGCTTGTCGTGGCTGAAGGTCTGCGGGATGCCCTCGAGGGTGATCTCGATGTCGCCGGGGATGTCGAAGACGCCGCCCACGATCTCCATCAGCCGCGAATACTGGTGGGGCTTGTAGAGGTTCGACGTCCCGCCGCCGAAGTAGATGCTGGCCAGCTCGGCCCCTGCAAAATGGTCCCTGAAGAGGTCCCCTTCGCGCTCGAGATGCTCCAGATACTCTTCGAGCTGCCGCTGGCCGGTGTAGATCTCGGTGGGGAAGAGGCAGAACCCGCACCGATCGGGGTCGGTGGGCAGGCAGTACGGCGTGCCGACGTACAAGTTGACCCGCTTGGGTATCTCCCGGTTCGTGCGCTCCCGAGCCCGCAGCACCGCGTCCATGGGGACGTCCTGCTCGACCCACTGCACGGGAGACGGATGGCCGTGCAGCACCTTGTTGCTCTGGCGCCGCCGCCGATGCTTGTCAACGAAGGCCCTGGCCGCCTGCACGTCACGCACGATCCAGACGATTGTCGGTCGGCCGCCCTCGGTTGTCAACATCGCACGACATCTGAGGGCGCCGCGGCGGAGACCTGCAAACGGGGCGTTCGCCGCCGGCCCGTGCCCGTTGGCGCGCCGAGCGTCGCACCGGAACCTGAATCATCCGTTCTCCTGCTCCTGATATTCCCGGATGTGGCCTCGCTGTACGATCCACAGCTTGCCCGTCGATGGTACTCCCCGCAAGCCCGGCGGCCAGAGTGCGGACTGCCTGAAACAGGTCTCCGGCGCCCGACCCGCCCGGCAATCGGAGGACCGCGATGCCGGAATAGCGCGACGGAGTGAATCGAAGAGGGTTGCCGAAGTCCAGGTCGAGCGTCACCAGACACTTGCCGTCGGAACGACAGACTTCCGCGAGCTGCTCGTCGCTGGCTGCCGAGAGTCCCTCCTCGGCCGCGGTGGTGACCTGATGCCCTGCCGCGCGCAGGATGGCGGCGCCCCGGCGGCCGAGGTTCTCGTCGAGCTTGATGTTCAAGCCGAGGTCTCCAGCGGCAGGTCCACGTAACGTTCGCGGGACATCTCCGCGCCGTATGCGATACACGCCAGCACGTCCGCGTCTTCGATGCCGGGATACTGTTCGAGAAGCTGCTCGACCGTCGACCCGCCGGCCAGCAGGTCGAGCACCAGGGATACCCAGATACGGTGTCCGCGGATGCAGGGCTTGCCGAAGCAGATATCGGGATCTATCGATATGCGGGAGAGGAGCTCGCGTTTGTCCATCGGAAGCCTCCCTGTCCACCGCGCGCTCATCCGGCGCCTGGCGGGAGAGGAGACAGGCTCGTCGAGGCGCCGCAGAATGGGCTCGTGGCACGCCCCTGAAGCCGGCGAGTCGGGGCTTCGATGTCGTACGGATAGGGCGGATAGGGCAGCATCGCAAACGCGGCTTGTCCAAACATGTCGTCGGTCCCGATCACGGGCGTCGGTCGAGATCAACCGGGACGGCGTGGCGCGGGGTGGCGACGGGCTGTCCCGGCGGCGGTGATTCCAGGAACGTGATGCTGTCGTAGAAGTCGTCGAGCGCGATGAACTCCCCGTGCTGCTCGGCCCATTCCCGCATCCGGCGGTTGCAGCTGTGCCGCCACGACAGCACTTCGACGCGCCAGCCCCGGCCTCGCATGCGTTCGAGGTCGGCGTGAAAGCCGACGCCGTCGTGGAATCCCGCCCCATCCCCGGTGAGCATGACGGCGATGCCGGGATTGCCGTTGTAGTCGAACCCGTCCCGCAGCATGGCGGTCTGCAGAGCCTGATCCACACCCTGCTCCCGCCCCTGCAGGGCGCCGCGCTCGAGAAGCTGCACGGTGACGCCTTCGTTCTCCAGCCGGTTCCAGACGTGGCGCAGCTCCGGGGGAATGGACCCGACGGCGATTGCGTGCTCGATTTCCCGCCCCGCGTGGGCCAGCTCCAGCAGATTTCGGAAATGAATGCGCAGTCGAAATCGGGCGCCTTCGCCCTCCCGGTCGACCGCGACCTGCTGCGCGCTGATGAAGATGTTGGAGTTGTCCCAGTAGATGAAGACCTTTTCCATGTCTCGTCTCTGCCTAGCCGAAAACGGTTCCCGGTCTCGTTGAGGTCCGGGCGTGGAGCGCTGCCGGTCCCCGCGGGCGGATGTCGCCCGAAGTGGATGAGTATACGCGTCTCAATCATGGCGGGCGGGGCGTTGGTTTGCACCGAGAGGCGCAGGTCGATCCTGTGTCGCCGCGAGGTCGTTCCCGTGCCGGCGCATGGCTCCGCGTCGGTTTCTGCCGCCAGACGCAGGTCGGAGGTCACCGCACCCGGGCCAGCACCGCGTGCCCGGCGTTGAACTCGATGCGGTCGGGGCGGGCCGGCAGCGGCAGCTCGACGGAGACCTCGGGGGCGTCGACGAGGATGTGACGGACGAGCGGCGGACGGTCGTCGAACGTCAACCGGACGGGTACCGGCATCCTGAACCCGTCCGGGACGTCCTCCTGGCGGACGCGGCCGTGGAGCAGGAACGGCGCCGGCTGGTCCACCACCGGGCTGACGTCGAGGTCCACCCGATAGGTGGGGACGTCGACGCCGTACACCCACTGGTCGAAGAACCACCCCATCGGCTCGCCGAACGCCGCGGTCACCGCGTCCTCGAACGAGCGCGCGGACATGACCCGCCCCAGGTGGGCGACGGCATAGCCGCGCATCAGGTCCCGGAACCGGGCATCGTCGCCGGTCTCCCGGTCGAGCAGCATCGAACGCAGCATGTGCAGGACATAGGCGCCCTTCTCGTAGATCAGGATGCGGTGGTCGATGCCCGCGTCGTTCCGCGGCTCGGTGGAGATGAGCCGGTATCCGAGGGCCAGCGCCCCCGCCTCGTGTCCGTCGCTCCACCGCAGCGACTCCGGGCGGTAGCCGTAGTGTCTGAGGCCGATTCCCTGGCCGGCCTGTCCGTCCCCCAGCACGTCGAGACGCCACGCGTCGACCATCGCCTCGAACTGGTCGGGGTCGTCCAGGCCGTACAACGCGTAGAGGGCCGCCGCGTAGTTCGAGAAGCCCTCGGCCATCCACTGGTCGCGGTAGTCCCGCCACCAGTCGATTCCGGCTCCCCACCACTGGTGCGCCACCTCGTGGGCTCGGAACAGCTCCGCTTCTCCCGTGTGCATGTCGCCGAAGGCCCGATACGACAGGAACAGCAGGCCGGGGAAGGCCTGCCCGCTCGTCGTCTCGGTCTCGGTCACGATCAGCGACGGGTGGGGGAACGGTCCGAAGTACTCGGTGAAAAGCTCGATCGCGCCGGTGAGGTCGGCAATCGTCTTCTCCCGGCTGCCCGGCGCAAACCCGCGGTGGTTATCGTCGGCGTAGATCGAGAGGGCGGGGGCGGCGGACCGCTCGACCTCGGTCACCTCGAACTCCCCGTAGTGGAACGCCATGCTGCCGACCGGCTCGGTGGTGGCCCAGTGCAGGATGCGCGTGTCGTCCTCCACGCGTTCGTCGACCAGCGTCCCGCCGCTGGCGATGCGGTACCGCTCGGGCACGCGGAAGGTCGTCTCGATGCGGCTGGTGCGGTTGTCGGCGTGCTGCGGCCGCCAGTTCAGCGTGTCCAGGAGCACGAAGTCGCGGGTCTGGCGCAGGCGATCGACGAGCGCTCCCTCGTAGGCGAGCTCGAGGACGAACGGCTCGCCGGCAGCGACGGTGCGGGGCAACGCCACCGTGACCCACGGCTCGAATCGGTTGTCCTCGAAGGTCCGCTCGTGATGCTCCTGCGCGAAGGGGAGCGCCTCGCCGGTCAAGCCGGTCGGGTCCGCGGGGTCGGCGTCGGGGTCGGCGGCGTCGGCGGCGAGGAGGCTCGCGTCCGCCAGGCGGTCGGCGGGGTCGGGATGCCACCGGGCGGCGGTGACCTCCAGCGTCGCGCTGATCTGCAGCCGGACTCCCTGCGTCGGCTCGAGCGGCACGATCAGGAGGGCCGCGGTCGCGCGGGCGTCGCCGTCCCCGTCGAGGGCGAGATCCACCTCGGTCCGCGGCACCTGCACGCGCGGCGTCCAGCCCTCCCGGTGCGGGTCGATCGGCCGCGGGGGCAGTCCCAGGGCCGCGCCGGTCGCCTCGTCGTCGTCGAGGCTGTCCGGGTCGGCCGCGAACGGTTCGAGAGCGCGGTCCGCATGCTCGGGCCGGTAGTCGGTCAACGCGTCGAATCGCATCCACGTGTCGGACACTCCGCGCCGGTGCTCGTAGCGGTAGAGGGCCACCTCCTCCGGTTCGTGCGGTTCGACCAGGAGGGTCAGCCAGCCGTGGTCCTTGCTGTCGAGCTCGACGAGCCGGTAGGTGCGGCCGGGCGGCAGCGTGCCCGCCTCGCGCCGCCACCGGTCGTGGAGAATCCGGCTCTCGGGGTTGATGCGCCGCTGCTCCAGCAGCCGCTTCCGCCGGTCTCTCAGCAGCCGGTTGGCGCGCTCGGTGTCCCGCCGGCGCTCGCGGGCGGGGGCGGCGAGCGCGCGCAGCCGTTCGGCCTCGTCGTCGCTGCTCCACAGGACCAGCCGGTCGAACGCCTCGTCCACACGGTGCTCGTCCGAGAACCGCTCGAGCTGGTGGTGCTCGACCGCGTCGGGGGGGTAGGCGAGCAGCCGGCCGTCGCCGACGAAGACCACGGTGGAGACCATGCCGCCGATCTCCGGAGCGAGGTACAGGCGTCCCTCCGTCAGGTGCAGCTCGAACCGGTCCACCCGGAGGCGGGCGTCGCGAATGTCTCCGGCGTACGAGACCTCCGCTTCCCGCAGCGCCTGATACCGCGGGGGCGGGCCCGGCCCGTCGTCGTCCGGGTCGTTCTGCGAGCCCCCGGCGGCCGTCCCCGCCGAGAGGGCGATGAGGGCCGCGACCGACAGTACCGATGCGGTGGTCCGCAACCTGTTCGGCATGAGGCCAGCTTACCACCGGCGGCCGGCGGGGTCGCGCCCACCGCGCCGGGCATGGGACAATCGGACGGGACGAGGGCTGCGATGCGCTGCGGCGAAGGGGGACGGGGGCGAATGTACACGACGATTCGAAGGGGCGCAGCCATGATCGGCGCACTGGTGCTGCCGGTGCTGGGGGTGACCGGATGCACCTCGAACCCCGCGCTGCCGTCCGAGGTCCTCTTTCTGCAGGTGCAGGATATCGAGATCGGGCCCGGGCGGGAGGCGAACCCCGGAGACCGGGTCGTGATCGACTACGTGATCTGGGCCTACGATTCGGAGCAGGCCGACAGCAAGGGACGGGAGGTCGATTCCCGCACCGGGTACACGTTCTTTCTCGGCGCGGACCAGGTCATCCCCGCCTTCGACCAGGGGCTCGTCGGCATGCGGGTCGGTGGAATACGCCAGCTCATCATTCCTCCCGAGTACGCGCTGGGGGGGGCCGTGTTCGGCTCGGTGCCCGCGAACACGCCGCTCGTAGCGGAGATCACGTTGGTGGACGCGGAAGTCATCGGGGTGTAGAGCCGAGCTCGTCGACTACCGGAACAGCCGGGTGACCTTGACGACGAACCCCCGGTTGCGGAGCTCGGCGTAGCGGTCGGGCCGAAGCGGATCGACGTCCTGCTCCTCGGTGAAGACGACGAACAGCTCGCTGCCCGGGGAGTACTCCCACCGCAGCCGCAGGTTGGTGCCGAGCGTGTGGTTGGTGGAGTTGTACTGGAACAGGCCGCTGACGAACATGCGGGGCGAGAAGGTGTAGTTCAGGCGCCCGCGCAGCAGGTCGGTGCGGAACTCTCCGCCCGGCAGGTCGATCCAGTTGAACGAGACGCTGGGCTCGACGGACAGGCGCGGCGACAGGTCGACCCGCCCGCGGCTGAGGTCGACCGACGTGAGCTTCCCGTCGAAGTAGCCGCCGGTCGCCACCTCCACCCGCCCGTTCAGCAGCCGTTGCGGGCCGAGCGCATAGGTCAGGCGCACGTCGGTGAAGTCGTAGCCGCCCACCGGAATCGTCACGCCCTCGCTCCGCGAGACCGTGAACGGCTTCTGCAGAAACTCGTAGCTGTCGCTCAGCCGCACCCCGAACTGATCGCTGTTCTCGAGCTCGGTCTGCATCGCGACCTGCTGCTGGCGGGTCTCGAGTCGTCCGGCGTCGGCGGTCAGGAAGTAGTCGAGGCTGCCCTCGAGGACGAACTGGCGGACCGACTCGATGGACCGCGGCCGGGGGCTGAAGCGGCCCGAGACCGACGTGCGCCGGAAGTTGTCGCGCCGCAGGAACCCGACCTCGGGGCGGAAGTCGTCTTCGACCACCAGGTGATCGAGCTCGAAGCCGTAGCGGTCGGCGCCGTAGTCGAACCGCGCCTGGTAGCTGGCGTCGCGGCCCGACACCCCGGTGGTGCGGGTCCGGGCGTAGTAGCCGAGGAAGTTGACGCTGTCGAAGAACGAGAAGCTGGCGTCGGCCCCCCAGGCCTGGTTCGAGCCGGCGCCGTCGCGCGAGACCGACCGGTTCGTGACGAGGGCTCCGACGCTGCTGCGCCGCAGCAGGTCTCGCTTGACCCGCAGCACCGTGAAGTTGGTGGCGCCCGCGCCGGAGATCGTCTCGCCGCCGGTCCGGGTGTCGAGCTCGCCGGTCTGGATGTTGAGGGCCCCCACGTCGAACGCGCCGACCTTGCCGGTCAGGCGTCCCCCGCCGACGATCGGCACGACCTCGCTGCCCTGCAGCCCGATGCGCCGGCTGTAGAAGATGGTCGGCGCGACGCCCCCGCCGAGCGCGCTGCCCTGCCGCAGGCTGCGGGCGGTGCGGAAGCTGCCGCGCGCGAAGTCGAAGATGCCGCGCCCCTCCAGAAAGAACTCGCGCTTCTCGGGGAAGAACAGGTTGAACCGGGTCAGGTTCACCTGCTGCTCGTCCACCTCGACCTGCGCGAAGTCGGTGTTGACGGTGAAGTCGGCGGTCAGGTTCTGGGTCACGCCGTACTTCAGATCGACGCCGAGCCCGCCGTGGCGCGCCCCCTGGTCGGGGGGCGCGTTCACGTCGGTGGTCATGCCGCCGATGGCGTACGGCTTGATCTCCAGGTGGGTGCCCGGGGGCGGGGTCTCGAGCCCGACCAGGGTGCCCGCCGCCGACACCCGGAAGACGCCGCCGCGCCCGCCGAACCCGGCCGCGGAGATGGGAATCAGGGTCAGGTAGGCCCACTCGTTCTTGCGGATCACGGTGCGCCGGATCTGGATTCCCCACACCTGGTCGCTGCCGGGCCGATAGCGCAGCGACTTGAACGGCACCACCATCTCGATGGTCCAGCCGCCGTCGAACCGCGCCGTCTTCACGTCCCACACCGGGTTCCAGTCGCGGTTCGGGTTGCCCTCGTTGGTGATCGCCTGGTCGACGAACCCGCCGGCGGGGTTGGCGTAGAAGAGGAGGGCGTTGCGCCGGTCGTAGAACGTGTCGATGAGGAAGCCGAACAGGTCGTTGTTCAGCATGTTGAACGCGTCGCGGCGCATCTCGGTCGCGGTCCACTCGCTCGGCGGCGCGCTGTCCCAGCAGCGTCCGGCGACGTAGAAGTTCTCGTCGTCGAACATCACCCAGGCCTCGGTGCGCTCGGTGGCGGGGGCGCCCTCGTCGGGAAGCTGCTGGATGAAATCGGACACCGGGGGCACGGTCTCGTAGACCGGCTCGTCGAGCTGTCCGTCGACGCGGATTCCCGCCAGCAGCCGGATGGCCCGCATGGTGGCCTGTCCGCCCTCGCGGGTGATCATCGCGGGCGGCGCCGGCGGGGAAGGGCCGTCGATGGCGACGCGCGGCTCGACCTCGTGCGGCTCGGCCGGCTCGCCGGGCACGGGCTGGGCCGGGGCGGGTGCCGCGAGGCCAAGGGCCGCCGCCGTCAGGACCGGCAGAATCCACCGGGCCTGGAGCGTGGTCGCCCGTCCAGGGCCGGCCCGGCGAGCGTTCGGGACGAAGACCGCAGTCACGCGACGCCGCAGGCCGGAGACGTGCCTGTTCTCATGGTGGTATCCAGGGAAAATGGCCGACGCCGACGGTCGGACCGGGTTCCGCCGCCGCCGCTATGCTGGCGATGATACCTCAGCTGGCCGCAACAAGAAGGCGGCCGGAGACCGCGCAAGGCCGCCTCTCCCGGCCCGGGACATGAAAACGGGTACAGGCTCGGCGTGGGATGCGCCGCCGCCACCCCGAAGCGGCTGACGGCCCTGCGGGCGCCCGCGGCTGAAGCCAAGGCCAAGCGGTGATCTGCGAGGCCGGCCATCGTCGTCGCTGAAGGCTACTGCTTCTTGAACATGACGACGCTCTCGCGCGAAGCCCGGCGGCCGTACCTTCCCATCTGCTGCGCACTGTTCCCACGCCAGCGAACCGTCCGAACCTCCAGGCATGCGAGCCCTGTGCTTTCGCCGAGCTCCGCCACGAACTCGTCGACGACAATCGGCCTGCCGTCGTAACGCGCGTTCCCTACGACCAAAGCAATCTTCGCGCCCCGTCGACACACCCGCCGGATCTCGCGAAGGCAGAGATGCATGTCGAGAAAATAGCCCCGCAACATGCGTTGTATCCGAGCATCGGCGATATGGTCTATGCTCCTCTCGAGCGCCTCCGGAGCACTATAGTCATCCGCCTCCGGCCGCCTCGGCCGCGCCTCCGGATGCGAGTGGAAACTCTGATGTCTGAGTGCTCGATTTCCGTCCCAGTCCAGGAATCCGAACATCAACTCAATGCCAAACACCCGCGTGTAATCGTGGCGGTTCGGATAAGGAGGCGACGAGATCACGGCCGTATACGTGTCGTCGGAATCCGGCAACACGCGGGCGTCCGCCATTCGCGCTCGCCAGCCGTTCCCGCTTTCGATGATCTCTTCATGCAAGTCCGACAACATCATCTCGATGCGTTCACGGAAGACTTCCCCGACGGTTGCCGCTTCTCCTCTGTCGCTCGACCAACGCAGCCACCCGCCGTCCGCCACGGCGTCGCTGAAACGCGGAATGATCGATATCAGCGCTAGTTGGAAGAAGTCCCGTTCGAAGGACGCGCAATCGAGCTCCCGAATGCACGCCGCAACCGCGTCGAACGCTTCCAGTCTCCCGCCGGACAGCGCCCTCCGAACCACCGCCGGATAAGACCGGCTCATGGTGTCTGACCGACGCTGCTTCAGGAAACCTTGAAGCACTCTCCAGCGTGACTCGAGGCACGTACGGGACAGCCTCGCGATCTTCGTGTTCGAGACGAAGGCCGCGAGCGGCGAGAGATCGTAACCAACAGCCGGCACGCCCCTTTCCCTCGCGCCCAGCAGTGTAGTGCCGGCCCCGACGAAAGGATCCAGTATTCGATCCCGTTCGTCGAGTCCCCACTCGTCCACCAATGCGTGAACCAAGTCACCGGTGAAGCTGTGCGCAAAAAGATACCAGCGATGGACCGCCCTGTCCCTGGACAACCGCGGCGTCACCCATGGTCTCCATGTCGCTGCCTCGGTGATGTGGTACCGAGCCATAGTCGGCCCTCGGGATCTCGGAATCCGGTCGCAACTGCCTATCGTCCCGACCCGGTCCAATTTGGCGCGTCCGGCAACTTGACGACCTGCGGATCTCGCAGTGCGACCTCGGCGACTCGCGCCTGAAGGCCATTCCTTGCATTGCGGAATCGCTGACGACCGTCGGTATTTATTCGGTTTATCGTGTGTTTGAAATAGCTATCATTGGAAATCACATGATCCGCCTCCGCGACGAGGGCGCTTGCATAGATGACACTGTCCAACGTGCTCAGGTATACGAGCCCAAGTATGTTCTTCGCCAAGTCTAGCACATCGTTCGTCCGACGACCGTCGGTGACGGTGACGTCGATGCCGACTTCATTGAGCCTCTCACTGATGTCTGCGACGCGGGTCTGTATACTGAGCAGATCGGCCCCTTCCAGCCTGCGACTGATCTCCTTTTCGCGGAAACGCGTCCACACGCGATCGGGAATACCCTCTAGCGCGGCATTCAAGATCGCCTTGCCATGCAGTCGCCCAACCATCAATTCTATTTCAGATGCCGGCGAATACTCGACACTGCACGGCTCTGCAAGCAAATTGTCGATGACGTTCAAGCCCTTTTGCAGGTTCTCCCCCAAATTCTCGTCGGACATGTCACTCAGATTCTGTCGCGCATCGGCAATACTGCCAGTCAATGGAAACAGACTGTGGTTCTTTGCCTGCGTCAGATACAAATCGACAAAGTGCAGAATGTTTGTGTCCAGAAATACGACTTTTCGCATTGACTGATCATTCATGGCCGGCGATGTCCCCTGCTTCATTGCCGAACCGCTGCCTCTCGACGTTTTGAAGATAGCCCTTCGAAAACGGCAGTCGGGTACCTTCGTCGGCGCTGGAGATCGCGGAAAAGCACGCCTGCACAAGCCGCCGGGGGTTGGCGCGTACGCTGGGGCTGAACGGAACGGGATCGGGAAACGGAAAGAGCGGCCCGACTTGCTCCCGGGAATGTTCGGGACGTGCTGCATCGAGGCGCGATCGCATCAGGGTCACCGCATCGTTGTGGTGCAGCCCGACAAGCCGCAGGACGCTGTCGGGGGGAACGCGCTCGATAAGGGCTTCCTCGAGTTGTCGCGTTTTGTCGTATGCATCGGGCGTCATGGATAGGAACAGCCAGAAATGGTTGTCCCGGGCCAGGTTTATCAGGCGCTTGAGTGTTGCCAAATAGTCGTGCGCCGCACGTTTTGTGAGTCTCCTCAAATGCGTGTGGGTAGAGGCGGCGCCAGTTCTATGCCTCCACAGCAGAGGAACAGCATCGAGATCAACGCGCCGGGCGAGTGGAAGCCATAGGCGCGACGCGCGATCACCCGCAGCTTGTTGTTGATGCCCTCCACCGGACCGTTCGTCATCTTCGTGTCCACGTACGCCAGGATGCCTTCAGCGTGTTTCCGAATCGTACGCCCCAGCTTCACGAACGGCGTCAGGCGGGACCGCGCAGCCCACTCCAGCCACTCATCGAGCAGCGCCGGCGCATCCTCTGGTGTCGCCTGCCCCAGGATCGTCGCCAGGTACTCCTTCAGTTCGTAGGCCCGGTCCAGCGCCCGGTTCTTACGACGCAACGTCTCCAGACGCCGGGCCTCACCAGGCCTCAGCCGCGCCGGGTGCTTCAGCAACGCATAGCGCGTCCCCTTGAGCGCCTTCGCATCCTCCGGCTCCGAGGCCAGCCGCCGCTGCTCCGAACGCCGCACCTCGTCAACCGCATCCGCCGCAAGCCGTTCAACGTGAAACCGGTCGAACACCACCCGCGCGTGCGGAACCCACGCCCGTAGCGCCTTCTGCCAGCTCGACGCCAAGTCCGCCGTCACCAACTCGATCCGCGCACAGCCACCAGGTCCCAACTGCTCGAAGAAGGCCCCCAGCGTCTCCGCGCTGCGCCCCCGCCCCGCCCAAACCACCCGACGCTCGTCATGGTCAACCACGATCGTCAGGTAGCGGTGACGCTTCCGGTAGCTGAACTCATCGACGCCGATTCGTCTCAGCTTGGCGAACCGAGCCCCGTCCAGCCGCCGCGCCACAACCCGTTCCACGATGCTGCCCACCGTCACCCACGATATCCCCAGCAGGCGGCTCACCGCCGTCCGGTCCGTCACCTGCGCCAGATACGCCGCCAATTCCTCGAACCCCGACGTGAACACACTGCTGCCGCTCGCCCACGGCACCTGCTCCACCTTCACCCCGCGGCAACGCCGGCACGACACCCGCCACGGCGCATACCGCAGCCACGCCGGCATGCGGCCCCAGGACAGATGCCGCCACTCGCGCACCGGCTGCCGGTCATACCGCGGCGACCGCTTCCCGCAGGTCCCGCACCGGGCACGCCGCCACGACGGCTCCACCGACACCGTCAACGGACCGTCGGCGGCCATTTCAACCTGCTTGACGTACATCTGCGTGACACCCAACAGCCGCCGTAGTAACGTAGTCAGACGCATGGGGCTCTCCTCCTCGCGGGTCGTGGTAGTACACGCCCATGAGACCAGGAAGTCCCTTGCGTTTTCAACCGCTTCCGCCCAGCGAGACGCCGCACGCGGCCCCCGACAACCCCTTCGCCCCGCCCAACGGGCGTCCACGGCCGGCGCCGGGCCCCGAGGTGGCCGTGGGGCAATCAGCCAGCGTCTATCCCCAAACCGCCAGTCGTCGCGCTTTTTCGCGTTGTCGTGGAGGGCCGGGACGCCCCCGTCCAGGCCGGGCCGCAAGGCCCATATCTGCTGCTTGAGCGGAGGGACGGACGGTGTGTCACCCGAAGGGCCGTAGCGCAGCGAAGGACGCGCGTAGCGCGTTGACACGCCGGCCGGCCCGCAGCTACTCCGCTCCGAACTACCCCCGGCCACGGTGCGCCACGCCCGCCGCCGGTCAGGTGAACGCCATGAGCGGTCAATTCCGAGGCCGCCCGCGCTGCCAGCATCCCTCGCCGACCCGCCGATCGCGCCTCAACCTACCCACACCCGTTTGAGGAGAGCCCGTTTTGTCAGTCGCTTCTGCAGTCCAATTTCCTCGAATTCATCGATCAGAAACGCAACCGCGTCGGCTGTGGATCCCTGGGTCAAGGTTCTCAAGATAGCTCCGAAGTACGGGGCTTCTTCGTTCTCGGCGACCACGCTCCCGGAGTGACGGGGGAGAAAGTCACGATATTCGAAATAGGGTTTCTTCACGGCGTCCACGACGATGCGAGCCAGACAGTGAGAGATCTCTTCGTCCGTCGTGATCCCGGCATTCATGATCGCGGTTTGGAGAGGCGCGGAAGGGTCATATCGTTGGTGTCGAGGCCGGCTCTGGTCGGCAAGGAAGTCCTCGAAGCCCGCGCGAAAGAAACTCTGTTGATAGGAACCCGATACATGAGGACCAGCCAGTTCCCATATGAATTTGGCGAAATTCTTCCGGCCGATTGTTTTCAATAGCCTGTTGGCGAGATCGTAGAAGTACACGCCGGGGTTGTCGAAATAAAAGGACTTGATTCGACGTGGTGGAAGGAGCTCTTCATGAAGCCACCGTAGCAGACAGCTCTTGCCGGCGCCGTACTCACCGATGATGACCACAACGCGGGGGCCGATGGCAGGCTCGTGCTGGTCTAGCAGGCGACCCATCCGCGCGTTGATGGTCTCGGGGGGAGGAAAGGCAATTCCGACGGGCGGGCCGGACGCCGCCGGTTCGAACGGATTGAAGGCCAGATGGAGAGTCGGAAGCAGGTCAGGCATGGTGCTGTTGCGCGGTCGTCGCGTCCGCGGTGACGTCGCGGTGAAGGCGGATATGAGAGATGTACGGGCCGCGCTTCGGCTTGAAATACCGGCGAAGCACGAGATTCTGTTGGCCAAGTGACACGGCTGTGAGGGTTGCGAGACCAAGAGACGTCGGAATCAAGGCCGTGTGCCGCGGCCACTCGCGGTGGAGCCAAGCTATGGCGTCGAACAAAACGGTTCGGGGTTGGTGGTGGGCCTGACAATAGCGCGTGATCAAATCGGAGACGGACAACACCGTCCATTCGTCGGCGGTGTGCGGCGCGCGCAGGGAAAGCATGAATTGTACGGCCTGCAGGACGACCGGCTCGGGTTGGACTGGTGGATGGGCGCGGCGGAACACGGGAAACATCGTTGCGCCTTCGTCGGGCCGGTCGCAGTATTCGTCGATGAGCGCGAGTTGGTCGCGCGCCCAATAGCGGAGGCCGTACAGAACGGCAGGCACGCCGAGTCGAGCGGGGTGATTGGTCGTCCGTTTCGTTGTGGAGTTGCGGAACACGAGGGTCGGTGCGTGCGTGGACGGCTGGCGCGTCCAGGTTACGGGGCAGCCATGCTCGCGGAAGTCGGACACGGAGCGGCACGTGGTAGCGCAGGGCATGAAGGGGTCAAAAAAGAGAGTCCGGCAGTCGTGGTTGTTGAGGACGAGGGCCGCGAAGTGGTCCCTGGATGCGTCGGTCAGGGACTGGTCATCACTGGCCGGTGCCGGTTGGCGTAGAAGTTCGCGTACGTGCGGATTGTGGAGATTTGCGCGGAGTCGCAGGCCTTCACGGGCGAAGGCGGTCAAGCGCAGGAGGGTATTGCGATAGTGGTAGAGCGTGGTCGGCTTCGGCGGCAGGCGGCGGGGAGTGAGCGTGAGCCCGTGTTCCAGCACCAGTCCGTTGATCTCTCGTGCGCGAAGTCCGGCCGGGGCGTCGGCGACGGCTTGGAGGAGGCGATGGAGTCCGGCGAATGAGATGGCCCGCATCCAGTACGCGCTGGGCGGCGAGGGTGGAAGGCTGGGCGCGTGTGCTTGCGTCATGACAACGGGAGGTCGAAGCAAGTGTCGTGGCGGTTGTCGGCGTTGCGCGCTGCCGATCTACGAGGGGGCGGTCCGTCGCCGACCCAGCGCCTCGGAGGCTCTGCGAGCATTCCCTTCTGGGGGTGACGTCCGCGGAGCAGGCCGTGGCTGAGCCGTTGGGCTTCGCTCATGTTCCGGGTGACGGTGGACCTGCCATTGTCTTGGGATTCTATCCTGAAAGGCCATTGGCGGTCTGTATCCCGCCGGAGACGGTAGCGCGGAAGGACGTCTGGTGCGAGGTGATCGGGATCCGATTGCCCGGGAACGGTCTTCGAGCCGAGATCGGCGAGAACGGGGCGAAGTCTGCGTCGTCCGCGGTCTTCCGGGATGGCCGCGCTGGTCGTCGGTCTGGGATGCGGCTGGGCTATCGAGCGGACCGCCGAGTGCATCGGGGAGTTCGTGGCTTCCGAGCCGCCGCGAAGCGGGCGGGGCAGCCGGGGACGTGCTCGTGGTGGCCGCGGCGGAACCGGTGGAGACGCCGTGGCGCGAACGTGCGGTGATACCATGGCGTCCATGCGGGCTGCCGCGCCGCGGGTCGGCTACACGGACCTTCTGGCCATGCCGGAGGACGGGCACCGCTACGAGATCCACGGGGGGGAGCTCGTCGTGGTCCCGTCACCATTCCCGCGTCACCAGATCGCCGCCTTCGAGTTGGCCACGCGGTTGAGGGCGTATGCCCGCGAGTCGGGTGGGATGGCCCTCATCGCACCCCTCGACATCGTGTTCGACGAGTTCGACGTCGTGCAGCCGGACATCGTGTTCTTCCGGGCGGAACGGCGCCACCTCGTCAGCCCCGACGCGGTGACGCGGCACCGCCCGGACATCGCGGTCGAGGTGCTCTCCCCGTCGACGGCGGCGACCGACCGGGGCAGGAAGATGCGGATGTTCGCGCGGTACGGGGTGCCCGAGTACTGGATCGTCGATCCGATACTCGAACAGATGGAGGTGCATGCGCTCGATGCCCGCGCCTACCGTCCCGCGCAGGTGGCAGGGGTTGGCGGCACCGTGCACTCGGTGTTGCTCCCCGACCTGTCCGTCGACGTCGGCCGCGTCTTCAGCGTCCTCTGAGCCGGCGCCGTGGAACGGCCCGGCTCCCGGTGGCAGGTCGCGCGGAAAGCGGAGCCGGAGGGGACGGTATCGGCGCGGGCCGCCGGATTCTGGAGCCGGAGGGGGGCGGTATCGGCGCGGGCCGCCGGACTCCGCGGCGCTCCATGGCGTAGAGACGGGTCTCGTCCTCGGCCGCTACGCGACGCGGTGCAGCAATTCCTCGCCGGCCACGAGCCGCCGGCAGTTCTCCACCGCGACGGCGAGGCACCGCTCCAGCGTTTCCCGCGTGAGCCACGCGACGTGGGGGCTGCAGACCACGTTGTCGAGGGCGAAGAGCGGGTTGCCGGCAACTGCCGGCTCGGTCTCGAAGACGTCCAGCCCCGCCGCGCCGAGACGGCCCCCCCGCAGCGCCTCGACGAGCGCCGCTTCGTCGATCAGCGCGCCCCGCGCGGTGTTGACGAGGATGGCGTCCGGCTTCATGCGGGCGAGGGCGCCGGCATCGATGAGCTGCGCGGTATCCGGCGCGAGCGGCACGTGGAGCGACACGATGTCGCTGGTGCGGAGCAGGGTGTCCAGCGGGACGCGCTCGCCCACCGCGTCCGTCTTCGGGCTCCGGCAGGCGTACAGTACCCGGGCTCCCATCGCGTGCAGCATCGGGGCGAGGCGGCGCGGCACCGCCCCGTATCCCACCAGTCCGACGGTGCGTCCACTCACCTCGCCGCAGCGGTCCTGGTACACCGGGGGCAGGTCCCAGCCGGTGCGCGCGGCGGCGTCGAGCCGGGTCGCGCGGCGCAGGGCGCTCAGCATGAGCAACAGGGTCATCTCGGCCACCGCCTGGGTGTTCGTCCCCGGCATGTTGCAGACCGCGACGCCGCCGCGCCGCGCCGCCTCGATGTCGATCGTGTTCACGCCGACGCCGATCTTCTGAATGAGACGGAGCCGCGGCGCCGCCTCGATGAGCGCCGCCGTCAACGGCTCCAGGAGGTGCCATACCACCTCGGCGCCGGGGAGGAGCGCCCGGAACCGGTCCCGGTCCCCGGGCTCGCAGACCGAGACCGCGAGCCCCCGGTCGTCGAGGGCCGCGAGCCGGCGCGTCAGATCCGGCCCGGCCGGGTAGTGGTAGATCACGTTCATCATCGACTCCGCTATCATCCGCGTTGCGGCGCCCGGGCGGACGGGATCGGGGATCGCCGCAGCCGAGCGCTGAACGTCACCAGGAAGTTGATTCTCGACAGATGGCTCAGGGGTTCAAGGTCGTTCGCATGAATCGGTACCCTTGGCCGTGGCTGGACTGATGTCAAGCACGAGGCGCCGAACAGCATCCGGGTCCGGGCTGGTGTCGATTGCCGAGCGGCTCAGGGAGCGCACGCGGAGCCTGCGGTTCGCGCCGCCGGTGGACTGCGTCTACGCGCCCCTCGACTACGCCTCGGCGCCGCACCGGCTATACCTGGAGCGGTACGGCGCCGAGCCGCGCGAGGTGCTGTTCGTCGGGATGAACCCGGGACCGTTCGGGATGGTCCAGACCGGCGTGCCGTTCGGCGATGCCGCGATGGTCCGGGACTGGCTCGGCCTCGAGGCGCCGGTCGACCGGCCCGCGCGCGAGCATCCGAAGCGCCCCGTGCGCGGCTTCGACATCGGGCGCGGCGAGGTGAGCGGCGCGCGCTTCTGGGGCTGGGCGCAGGCACGATTCGGCACGCCGGAACGATTCTTTCGGCGCGCCTTCGTGTGGAACTACTGTCCCCTCTGCTTCGTCGGCGCGACGGGACGCAACCTCACGCCCGACAAGCTCCCGCGGGCCGAGCGCGATCCGCTGTTCGCGGCGTGCGACGACGCGCTGGCCGCGGTGGTCGCGCACTTGCGCGCCACCCTCGTCGTCGGCATCGGAGGGTTCGCGGCCCGGCGCGCCGCCCCCATCGCCGCCGCCGTGGGAGCGCGATGCGGGGCCGCGCCCCACCCCAGCCCCGCGAGCCCGGCCGCCAACCGCGGCTGGCCCGGCATCTTCGACGCCGCCCTGGGCGATCTCGGGTTCGGGACCGAGGCCTCCCCGTCCGCCCGCCCCCGACGGGGCTGAGGCGCCCGCTCTCGGCCCTCGAACCACATGGAGCGGGCGTCGGCGCTGCCGAGCTCCAGCGCGGGCGTGGGGTAGCCGCCCGCGCTGACCTCGGAGCATGAACCACCAAGTGGGCGATAATCGCCCACGCCCTGGGCGATTATCAAGAGTGGTGGTCTCTCTCTTCGTTCCGGCTGTCAGCGCCAGGCGATTCTTGAATCGCCCGCGTGAGACCATCGATAATCGATGCACGATCGCTTGCGGCCTCGACGGCAGGCCGGCCGACCGACGGGAGAACAATCGTTCATGATCGAGAGGCGCTTGAGGGATCTCTGGCAGCGATTGCAGGGCAAGAAGCCGCACCTGCCCCATTTCCTGGCCGAGATCCATCTGGCGGGCATTCGCGGCATCGACGACGTCCGGGTGGTGTTCGACTATCCCGTGAGCGTCATCGCCGGCGGTAACGCCAGCGGCAAGTCGACGGTGCTCTTCGCGGCCGCGTGCGCCTACAAGGTGCCGGGAGCGGGGGTGAAGGACTTCGTGCCCTCGACGCTCTTTCCCAACTACCGTCCCAGGCTCGGCGGACGCGAGGACGAGAGGCGGGAGGTCGTCATCGAGTTCGACTACTCGACGCCGGCCGGCCGGCGTTCCATGCGCTGGCGCCGCTCGAAGGGCTGGAACCGCAGCTTCCTCGGCCGCAAGAACGCCACCCAGCCGGAGCGACCGGTCTACCTCAGGACGCTCAGCAATCTGAGCAATCCGTCCGAGGTGCGCGGCGTGCTCGGCATGTCGAGCCTGCGCTCCGCGCCCCAGGAAACCCCCCTGACCGCCTCGCAGATCGAGTTCGCGCAGCAGATGCTCCCCTTCCGGTACTCCGAGGTGGTCAGGCTGTCCAGCGGCAGCAAGAACCTGCTCTTCGCCGCCCAGGAAGCCGGCGCCGCGTACTCCGAGCTGCACATGGCCGCCGGCGAACGAGCGATTCTGCGCCTCTCGCGGGAGATCGCCCAGCTCGAGGGCGCCCTCGTTCTGATCGACGAAATCGAAGCCGGGCTGCACCCCTGGGTGCAGCAGCTCCTCATGCTGCAGCTCCAGCAGCTCGCGCTGCGCAACGACCTGCAGGTAATCGTCACCACGCACAGCCCCGTCGTCCTGGACGCGGTGCCCGCGCACGGACGCATCTTTCTCGAGCGCGACGACGCGGGCCACGTTGCGGTGCTACCGCCCTATCGCGACATCGTCCAGAACGCGCTGTACGGGCGTTCCAGCGACGTTCTCAATCTGCTCTGCGAGGACGCGGTGGCGGAGGGCATCCTGCAAGGCGTATTCGACGTGCTGCTGCCCCGCGAGCGGATCAGGAGAGAATCCGTCCGCATCGGACGCGACACGGGTGCGGAAGAGTTTCCCAAGCATGCGACCGCCTTCAGGAAGTTCGGCCAGATCCGCAACTTCGTCTTCGTGCTCGATGGTGACCAGCGCGGCAGCGATCTCGAAGAACGGATACGCGAGAGAGCAGGAAGCGATGTCCCGGTGCTTTTTCTCCCGGGCGGTGAAGCGCCCGACGTCTGGATCTGGAACGCCCTGCGGCGTGACCCGGAACGCCACGCTACCGACCTCGGCACCGACCCGGCCGATCTGGTCGAGCGGATGAATCGTCTGGATGCGGTCTACGACACCGCATCCGACCGGCCCGGCGAGATCGCCAAGACGAAGCTCCACGATCTGGCCGAACCCCACGGCTGGACCCCGCCCGACATCGGCCGCGCCGTCGCCCGACTGGAGGCCGGCCGCAAGGAGAGTGACATCCAGCCCCTGTTGGATGGACTGAAGGGAGCTCTGCTGCAATGGCGTGGGGAGTAAGGCCACTGTTCGAAAGGCCTGACCGACCGCCTCCAGAGGCGCAAGACCGCGGGCGAAGCCACTGGCTGTTGCCAGACTCTTCGTAGAGCTGACCGCGGAGGTCGGAGACAACCCAACCGTAGGTGGAGCTATCTGGCGTTACCAAGGGCGGACTTGAAGAGTTCAATGACGTGCTTCTTGCCTGTTGCAGTTTTCTCAATCAGCTCCATGACCTCCTCCGTAGCTGGATTGGGCAGGCCGAAGCCTCTACGCCTTCAAACTTCCAACCATCAGGGTAGGTCAAACTCATCGGCCTCGCCTTGCGTCTCGGGTCTGAGGCAATTGGATCGGGACGTGGCGTGTGTAGCTGTGGACCCTACTCCGGCAGCGCGAACAGGTGGTCGTCGCGCGCGGCGACATGGACGATGCCGAGGGCGTCAGCTTCGTGACCGATGCCGCGGACGTTTTCGGTAACGTCATCGTCATCGAGCTCGACACGGGCCTCTTCGCCGTCCTGGCGCACCTCCGGCACGGGACGCTGCGGGTCAGGGAAGGCGACCGGGTCCGGAAGGGCGAACCGCTGGCCCTGGTCGGCAACTCGGGCAACACGACCATGCCGCACCTTCATCTCCAGGCGCAGACCCACGCCGGCATCTGGGGATCCCGACACCCGCTCGGTGCCGTTCGGGTTCGAGCCCGCCGGCCGCGTCCCGGCCCGCAACGACCGCTTCGCGAGGTGAACGAATGGCACGAGCGTACGGCCGAGCAACTCACGCTCTCAAGCAGGCCCTCGCTGGTGCGAGCGGGGGAGATGTGCTGGGCCCCGACGGGTACGCCGTCACCTGCAAGGCCAACCTCCTCTACCCGATGTCGCGGGAGACGCGTGCCAACTACGCCGCTGGCGCGGGGCGGGAACTGGATCGGAGCATGCGTGCGCCCCACTCCTCGTCGGCTCTGGTCGTAAACGCGTTCGAGCCGTGGCGGGCTCTCCCTGCGTATATGGAGCTTGCCGGCGTCCGCTCCTTCGACACGATCGCTTTCGAGAAGACGTACCCGACCGGACTGGGTGGGACACCCCCGCATTTGGACCTTGTCGCGGAAGCCGCCGAAGCTGTCGTTGCCGTAGAATCGAAATGCCTGGAGTACTTGAAACTCAAGATCCCGCGCTTCAGCCCTTCATACCAAAGGCTTGCGAACAAGTACCGGGCACGAAGTTGGTTCCGCTACGTGGCGGAGGCAACGGCGACACCTCTGCATCTGGACGTTGCCCAGCTGGTGAAACACTGGCAGCGCGCGCGCATCACCCGTCCAGAGCTCGACGTCGCCGTCGATGTGCGCTCTATCGGTCACGGGAATGATGCGCGCTTCGTGAATCATCTCGTGGAGGATCACGACGAGGCCCGGCGTCTGCAGAATGCGGTACGCGTTGTTGTACCCGGTCGGCAACATGGAGCCCGGGACGCCGCGCGTGATGCAGCGGTCCCAGGTGCTCATCGCACGGTAGTCGTCGCGCTGACGCGCGATCCTCTCTTCCCGGTCCGCGGCGGCCCACGCCTTGACCGGCACGCGGCCGTCGGGCGGATCGACGACCAGCGACGTCTGCCGCGTCGACAGCAGGCGATCTCCCGCGTCCATCCAGACGTTGTACGCCCCCAGCACTTCCGGCCGCCTGGCATTCGTCTGCTCCTCGAGAAGCGCGGCCTCTTCCTCGGTGAAGACGGCCCTGTCCGCGGCCGACTCGGGGACGACCACGCCGGAGTACGGCATGGTGTTGCCGCGCTCGAACGGCGTAATCGACGCGTTCGTCCAGACGCCTTGCAGATCGGGCCGGCCGTCCGGCGTCCGCGGCAGCCTCCCGTCCGCGTCCGGTGCCTGGCCCGCGGCCGGGACTGCGAACAGCGCCGCCAGCGTCACCGCGATCGCCCGGCGCCGCAACGAAGACAATCGACTCGTCATCGAACTACCTCGCAACATGTCGCTGCGTTGCGCCGATCCAGCACATGGAGCCCGGGCCGGAGCCGTCACCCGGCGGCATCTGGAGACGACCTCGAGCCAGGGCAAGTCCACCACCGCCCCATGACGCTCGGTGAACTGTCCCGCGTCGAGTAGCGTCGTCGACGCTGTGCCCGGCGCACCCCAACGTCGTCCGCACGAGGACGACACTGAGCCTGGATGAAGATGTCGCCGCCAAGCTGCAGGAGGAAACCCGGCCAGGGAGTCGAGCACCCTTGAGTTTCCGACCTCTCGGCGGCCAGCCCGATCGGCCCATCACAGCCACTCGTCAGGACCTCGCCAGAGACCCGCGCCGGCCGGTAACCAGCGAAGGCTGCGCTCTCGTTCTCTCGATGACACGATCGGCAACGGCCTTCCCAAGCGCCGCAGGATCGTTCGAATCAAACCGGCGACGATCAGTCTCCTTGGGAAAGACCCTGGCACGGTACTCTTCAAATGACCGCATCGTGTCAAGTTCACCGGATTCACTTTCGCGTCTGTCCGCCATAAGCGTCACTCCCTTGAACCGAAATAGTTATTGAAGAACTGGTGGTTCAGTTCGGCTTGAAAGTAGTGCTTGCGCTTGATCCAGATAAACCCATCTCCCCTGGATATTACAGCAACGTCCACTGGGCCACCCACGGTCTCGGCATCGGGCGACATCCGCTGGCGAAACGAAGTCAGGTTCACCAGCGTTTCCGCCATCTCGGCCAGTTCGTTTTTCGGAAGGGACCGTACCGTGTCTACCACTGGAGTCACCTGCTCGCTCTCTATGTAGGCCTCCAGAACCTTCTGCAGCTGTTCCTCAGCAGACCGTAGGATTCCCCTAAGACCGTCTCGGATGTTATCGCGTTGATCTGATGGCATCCCGCCATCCGCTGCGTCGCCGACGATCGCACTGGGAAAGTCTTCCGATATGCGTTGCATGTAATTGTAAATTGTCGCCTTAATCGTGGGACTGATGCCTTCCATGAAGGTCGCAACCATTTCTGTTTGCGCGAAAGGGTAGATCCCGCTTCTCTCGTGCCCGTCAATGACCATGCGGAATTGATGGTGCGGCTTGCCAGCTACAACACCTCGGACATCGTGCTGGACGAGCATCGGGCACACATCGCCCGTGCCGAACCCAGCGAAGACCATTCCGCAATCGGATACAACCGAGCGAATGTTGAGCAATGTTCGAGAGACTAGTTCCCTTAGAATAACGCGCTGGTCGTCACTGAACGGCACTTGCTCAAAAACCTCGTTCGTGACGCTGCGAATGACCTCTGAATGCACCGCTGACACCGACTGTACGTCCGTGGGGTTGGCAGAAGCAAGCAGTTCCTCTGCTTCGACTGCTTGGCGGTGTTGCTCGAGCAGAGTCGTGAGTTCGTCCTTGAGGTCGCCCTCCGAGATCTCACCATCAACCTCAATACGAGCTTTCACCCGACCGTCGAGGTCTTGTTTGACTCTGGACAAGAAACGGAAGGAGCCGAGCCGAACAAACCGGTCCTGACGTTCTTGAGGATATAAGAGTGCGCTGGTGCCAAGGAATCTCAGGAAGGAATCTGCGTACTCCTGCAAGCTCCCAAAAGCGTCGTGGCCGAGTTGATCTCGGAACACCTTGACGGCGGTTTCAACCGGCAACCCACCCAGTTGCGCGCTGCCATAGATCATCACGCCGACCGGCTCGTGTTTCGATAGGGTGAACAGCTTATTGACAGTGTTGTAGATCTTCGGAGCTCGACGAGTCCCGTCCGAGACCGTGACAGCACTATCGGCCGCGAGCGCAACCGCCTGACTATTCAGAATCGCAATCTCAGCAGTCATCTCTCAAGATCATACCTAAAGTCAACCCCGCACGATGCCCGTGGTCGGTCGCGTCGCCCCATCCCGTCGCCGCGAGTGCCACGATCGTGACTACCCACACAGCCGTGGACGCTAGCGAAACCCTGGTCACTCCGGCAGCGCAAACACGAACAGGTTGTTGTTGGAGCTCGGGCGCAGCTCGGGCGTCAGGTCCAGGAAGCGGCCGAAGCCGGTGCTGACCGCCACGTACTGGCGGCCGTCCACCGCGAAGGTGACAGGGAAGCCGGAGACCGGCGAGCCGAGGTTGATCTCCCACAGGATGTCGCCCGTCAGGTCGTCGAAGGCGCGGAAGCGGCCGTTGACGTCGCCGCCGAAGACCAACCCGCCCCCGGTGGCGGCGAGGGCCATGGTGGCGGCCCGCTGCTGGTAGTTCCAGACGACCTGGCCGGTCTCGGCCGAGATCGCCTGCACGCTCCCCACGTCGTCATAGCCCGGGGCTATCTCGGGGCGCCAGGCGATGGCGTAGAGGCGGCGCGCCTCGTCCTGCTCGTCGGGCTCGGTCATCGCGCGCATGCGCGAGCAGACGTTGCGCAGGGGCATGTACATCGTGTTGGTCCGGGGGCTGTAGGCGCCCGCCTCCCAGTCCTTGCCGCCGCTCGCGTGGGGGCAGGCGAGCACCGTCTGGCCCGCCGCGGTGAAGATCAGCTCCGAGTTTTCGGTCACCACGCCCGTCGCCCCGTCGATGCCGCTGACCACGTTCTGGGTGATGGTCGGCGTGGCCCACAGGAACTCGCCGGTCTCCCGGTCGAGGGTGTAGACGATGCCGGTCTTGCCGGGAATGCCGGTCACGACGCGGCGTTCCTCGCCCGGAGTGAGCCGCGGGTTGATCCAGCTCACCGCGGAGGGGTCGGGCCGCACCGCGGTGTCGACGAGGAGGCGCTCGAACGGGTGGTCGAGGTCCCAGTGGTCGTTCATGTGCTGGTAGTACCAGACGATCTCGCCGGTGTCGCCGTGCAGGGCCAGCGTCGAGTTGTGGTACAGGTGTTTCAGGTCGGTCCCGCCGAGCATGTACTTGGGCGCCGGCGACGTGACCGACGTGCCGACGTAGACCAGGTTCAGCTCGGGGTCGACGCTCGGCACCATCCACGATCCGACGTGCCGCCGCTCCTCGAACGGCACGTCGCCCCACGTCTCGTCGCCGGGCTCGCCGGGGGCGGGGATCAGCCGCCGCCGCCACAGCTCCGCGCCGGTCGCCGCGTCGTGCGCGGTGACGATGCAGCCGAGGGGCCCGCCCCGGGGGTCGCAGCTGCGGCCGGAGTACACCTTGCCGCCGGCGATGATCGGGCCCGAGGTCTGGTTGGCGGGGTTCACCCGGTAGTCGAGGATCTCGGTCTCCCAGACGACCTCGCCGGTCTCCGCGTGCAGGGCGATGATGTGGTCGTCCATGGTGGTGTCGATGATCAGCTCGCCGTGGATGGCGATGTTGCGGTTGGTGTCGGTCAGGGTGCCGATCATGTAGTCGCCGAGATCGTCCGGCCGGTCGCGGCGGTACTCCCAGATCAGGTCGCCGGTCACCGCATCGAGGGCCTGGATGACGTCGCGCGGGTTCGGCATGAACAGCACCCCGTTGCGCACCAGCGGCGTCCCCTGCTGGCGGCCCGGCGCGAGGGCGCGCGACCAGACCATCCGGAGGTCGCCGACGTTGTCGCGGTCGACCTGGTCGAGGGGGCTGTAGCCCCAGCCGTCGAGGGTCCGGCGCCACATGAGCCACTCGTCGGGGCTGGGGTTCTCCAGCTCCGCGTCGGTGACGGGCCGGATGCGGTCCTCCTGCGCGAGGACCGGGTGCACGGCCGCGACCACGCCGGCGACGACGACGGCGCCCGCGACGAACCGCAACGAAGACCAGCCGGATGCGAACATGGTGCCTCCTTCGAAGGCCGGGAAGCGGTCGCCCTCAATCCGGGGCGGCTTCCCGGCCGACCCTGACAATCCTGCCGGGAGCGGCGTCGTCGCTCGGCGCAGCGCCTGGACTCGATGTTCCGGCTGATTATGTCACCGGCGCCGGACTTCGGAGCTGGCGAAATCCCGGCGCGGGCGGGGCAGGCCCGTGAAGGCGGCTGTCGCGCCCCTGGGAGACGGTCGGCGGCACGCTACGAAGGTCAGGCCGTTCCGGGGACCGTCTCGGTGTCCTTCAGGGCCTCGGCCCGGTAGTGGGTGGTGAGGGTCTCGCTCATCTCGGCGAGATCGCCGTTGAGCATCTCGGTCAGCCGGTGGGTGGTGAAGCCGATGCGGTGGTCGGTCACCCGGTTCTGGGGGAAGTTGTAGGTGCGGATCTTCTCCGACCGCTCCCCGGTGCCGACCTGGCTCTTGCGGTCCTGGGCGATCTCGTCGTGCTGGCGCTGCAGCTCCATTTCGTAGAGCCGCGAGCGCAGGACCTTCATCGCCTTCGCCTTGTTCTTGATCTGCGACTTCTCGTCCTGCTGCGAGACGACGAGCCCGGTGGGCAGGTGGGTGATGCGCACCGCCGAGTAGGTGGTGTTGACGCTCTGGCCGCCGGGGCCGCTCGAGCAGAACGTGTCGATGCGGAGGTCCTTGGCGTCGATGGCGATGTCCACCTCCTCTGCCTCCGGCAGCACCGCGACGGTCGCGGTCGAGGTGTGGATGCGGCCGCTCGCCTCTGTCGCGGGCACGCGCTGCACCCGGTGGACGCCGCTCTCGTACTTGAGCTGGCTGTACACCCGCGCGCCTTCGATCAGGGCGATCACCTCCTTGATCGCCCCCACTCCGCTCTCGTTGGTCGACAGGACGTCGATCTTCCAGTGCCGGCGCTCCGCGAAGCGGGTGTACATCCGGAACAGATCGCCCGCGAACAGGCCGGCCTCGTCGCCGCCGGTGCCGGCGCGGATCTCGAGCACGACGTTCTTCTCGTCGTTCGGATCCTTGGGCACCAGCAGGACCCGGATCTCGGAGAGCAGACCCTCCCGGCGGGTCTCCAGCTCGGTCAGCTCCAGCTCGGCCAGCTCCAGCAGCTCGGCGTCGTCGGAGCCGTCGGCGAGCTCCCGGGTCTCGGTGATCTCCGACACCACCGTCTTGTAATCGCGGAACTTCTCCACGACCGGCTGAATCTCGGACAGCGCCTTCGAGTGCGTCCGGTACCGGTTCATGTCGGATTGCACCGCGCCGTCGCTGAGCAGGCTCATCAGCTCGTCGTAGCGGGTCTCTATGGTCTGCAGCTTGTCGAACATGGCGGACGGAAACTCCTCGGAAAACCGGATCGGATCGCGTGCGCCCGCCGCCCTGGAGGCTGGTGTCTCGCGCCAGCGCAACTCCCGAACGCGACCGCCAGGTCGCGCCGCTTGCGCCGCAGGAGTTTCGCGCCAGCGCAACTCCCAACGCGACCGCCAAGTCGCGCGGCTTTGCGCCGCAGGAGTTTCGCGTCAGCGAAACTCCCGACGCGACCGCCAGGTCGCGCGCGCGCGGTCAGCCTCCCGAGACCGGGGGGAGAAACGCCACCTCGTCATCGTCCGCGAGGGCGGCGTCCATCCGCGAGTACTCGGCGTTGACGGCGGCGGAAATCGAGTCCTGATAGACGCGCATACCCGGAAACTCGCCGGTCAAGGTGTCCCAGACGGTGCGGACGGTGGCGCCGTCGGGAACGTCGGTCGAAACTTCTCCCGCCCCCACGATGTCGCGGAGCCGGGCGAACAGCCGGACATTGATGCGCATGGCAGTCTCGACCGGGGGCACGAGGCCCGCGGGCCGTCTCCGGGCCGCGTCACGGCGCCGGGAGGCGTTCGTCCGATTCAGCGGCCCGCCCCGTCAGCCGGCCGGCGCCGCCGGCGCGGGGCTCCCGCCCACCGCCGACCGGTAGGCGGCGTCGCGGGCCCGCTCGTCGTCCGCGTTGGCGCTGGCGCCTTCGATCCAGACGTCGCCGCCCTCGAAGAACTCGTGCTTCCAGATCGGCGCAATCTGCTTGATCCGTTCGATGACGTAGCGGCAGGCGGCGAAGGCGTCGGCGCGGTGCGGCGAAGCGACCGCGATGATCACGCTGGCGTCGCCTATCTGCAGCGTTCCCAGCCGGTGATGCACGGCCAACCGGACCGACCACCGGTCCCCGACCTCCTCGCCGATGCGTTCGAAGGCGCGCACCGCCAGGGGTTCGTAGCCCTCGTACTCCAGCCGCAGCACCCGGCGCCCCGCGTTCTCGTTGCGGACGACGCCCACGAAGGTGATGACGGCGCCGGGGCCGATCGGGTCGGAGGCGGCCTCGGCGCTGACCGTGCGCACCAGCGCGTTCAGGTCGAGCGCCTCGGTCGTCACCGCGTACGACGGGATCGGCATGGATCTACTATTGTTGCTCATTTCGCCAGAAATGATGGAGCGGCCCCGGCCCGTGTCCCAGCCGCGGGGCGTGGCGAATGGCGCCCTCGACGTAGCGCTTGGCCCCGCCGGCGGCTTCGGGCAGCGACAGACCGGCGGCGAGCCCGGCCGCGATGGCGGCCGAGAACGTGCAGCCCGTCCCGTGGGTCTGCCGGCTGTCGAGCCGGGGCGCCCGCAGCTCGACGACGGCGCCGCCGTCATCGAGCAGGTCGACCGCCTCCGCGGTGTCGAAATGGCCGCCGGTGACGAGGGCCGCCGCCGCCCCGTGGAGCCGAATGCGGGCGGCGGCGCGCCGCGCGTCGTGCAGCGAGCCGATCGGCTGACCGGCCAGCACCTCCGCTTCGAAGCGGTTGGGGGTGACCACCCGGGCGCGCTTCAGCAGCCGGCTGCGCACGAGGGCGACCGCGTCCTCGTCGAGGAGCCGCCGGCCGCTGGTGGCGGCAATGACCGGATCGACGACCAGGGGCGGTCCCGGATGCGCTTCGAGAGCCTCGCAGACCGCCTCGACGATCGCGGCGGTGGCGAGCATCCCGGTCTTGATCGCCCGTATGTCGAAGTCGTCGAACACCGCGCGGATCTGGGCCGCGACCATGCGGGGGGAGACGGGATCGACGGCGGTGACGGCGCGCGTGTTCTGGGCGGTGATCGCGGTGACCGCGGTGACGCCGTGGACGCGGTGCGCCGCGAACGTCCTGAGGTCGGCCTGCAGGCCCGCGCCCCCGCCCGAGTCGCTTCCGGCGATGGTGAGCACGCTGGGCCGGTCGCGGCGGAGACTTGGCCCGGTCACGTGCCGCTAGCGTTCCGTGTCGCCGGCGAGGCCCGCCGGACGAGGGCCGAGTCCGAAGACCAGCAGGAACTGGTAGGGGAGGAAGGTCTCGTGCGACAACAGCGCGAGGCCGGCCGTTCGGGCGTCGCGGATGACCGCGGCGGCGTCGACCCGCTGGTCCATCGGCGGCCCCGGGCCGTGGCCTTCCGTGGTGAAGTCGACGATGCCCAGCCGGCCCTGGGGCTCGAGGGCCCGCGCGACGTCGCTCAACAGCGAGACCGGATTCGCGACCTCGGCGTAGACGTCGACGATGAGCACGGCGTCGAGCCCGTCCGGCAGCTTCGGGTCTTCCGCGGTGCCGAGCACGGTCCGGACGTTGGTCAGGCCCTCGCGGCTGACCCGATAGTTGATGGCTTCGAGCATCGGCCGCTGGATGTCCTCGGCGTAGACGCGGCCATTGGGGCCGACCCGCCGCGCCAGCCGCACCGTGAACCAGCCGGCGCCGGCGCCGACGTCGGCGACGGTGGAGCCGTCGGCGATGTTCAGCGCATCCATGATCTCGTCGGGTTTCTGCCAGATGGCGCGATCGGGCGCCTCGAGAAGGCCGAGATCCTCAGGGGGGAAGAGCCGGGCGTGGGGCAGGTTCTGCGCGGCTGCGGCCGCCGGGCCCAGCGCCACGAGCATCCACACGACCGCGGCCGGATGCAGGCGCCAGGGGGCCCGTGGTGAAGCCCTGCGTTGCGCCGAGACCGGCGAGGCGCAGGATGCATCGCCGGTCGAATGCAGCGGGGTCTTCCGCCACCGGTTCCTGATCATGGGGGCTCCTGGGCTCACCTCGGAGCCCTGCTTCCGGGGCGTCCGGGTCTCCCGGCCCGTCGCCGGGTCCGGCGGCTCCCGGTCCGGTTCCAGCTCCAGCCCGGACATCGTCGCTTTCCGGCTCCGCCGTCCGACCAACCAATCCTGCAGGAGTCCGCGCCGTTCTACGGCGCGGACTCCTGGCACGGCAATCGGTCCGGTCCGCCGAGATTCGGAAGCGGCGGGCGGCCGAACCCGCGCCCGGCGGCCATCGCGTCGACCGCGCACGACGCCAGGTCCTCGACGGCCAGCAGCTCGAACGGTGTCGCCGCTGCCGGCTCCAGCCACTTGAGATAGCCGCCGCACGCGGTGCACAGCGCCGCCCGCGCCGGCGCACCGGGCGACGCCGTCACCGAGGTCGGACGGGAGTCGCGATCCTGGCAATAGGTGCACCGGTCGACGCGCGCGGGCCAGTCGAGCCCGCAGAACGAGCAGCGCAGCCGGCCGGCCTCGCCGCACGCCTCGGCGAAGGCCGGCCACGATCCGCAGGCCGGACAGTAGCCGTGCGGCCACCGATCCCGCGCGCCGGCGATGCCGCCCGGCCCGGCCGTCTCGTCGGCCAGCAGCGTCCGCGCCGCGACGTGGGCGGCGGGGCCCGCCGCGAGCTCGGCCGCCAACCAGAGGACGTCCGGGGCGATCCCCTCGTGCATCGCTTTCGTCCGGATGGCGTGCTGGTTCCGGTCGAACGAGGCGGCCAGCAGGGACCCCATGTCGACCCGTCCGGCGTCGATGCACCCCCGCACCCGGCGTGCGACGTCGCCGGCGCCTCCCGCCGCGAGGTCGTCGCACGCCTCGAGGACGAGCGGCGCCAGCAGCGCCACCGGCAGCGCCGCCGCCTCGCCCCGGATCAGCGGGTGGCCGGCCTGCAGCTTGTCGGCCATCCGTTGCCGGGTGAGCTGAAGGACGGGCGGTTCGATACGCAGCCGGTCGACGAGGCGGATGGTGCGGAAAACCATCGGCCGCTGCACCGCGATCGCGGGAATCAGGTCGGGTTGCGCGGCCGCGATGTCCGCCCACCGGGTCTCGGCGCGGCGGACGAGCGCCTCGGGGTCGAGGATGGTCGAGTTCACGGGCCGTGTTCCGGGGTTGGAGAATCCTGCGTGCATTGTACGCCATGGGCCCGGAGCGGCGCCGGTCCGGGGCTCCTGCGGCGGCGGCGCGGTTGAAGTGCCGCCCGTGTCCCGCTTATACTCGAACGCGGGCTCCATGCTCGGAGCCGCGGGGAGAACTGGGATGGCACAGTTGATTACGGTGACCGAGACCGCAGCGTCGAAGATTGTCGCGCTGATGGCGGAAGAGAACAAGGACAGCGCGGGGCTCCGCGTCTTCGTGCAGGGCGGCGGATGCTCGGGCTTTCAGTACGGCTTGATGATCGAAGAGGGCGCCGGGGACGTCTCGGCCGACCGGATCTTCGAGTCGAACGGCGTCAACCTGTACGTGGACCCCATCAGCATTCGGTATCTGTCGGGGGCGGAGGTCGACTTCGTCGACAACCTGACCGGCGGAGGATTCACGATCAAGAATCCCAACGCGAAGTCGACGTGCGGGTGCGGATCGTCGTTCGGCGTCTGACACGAACACCCCGCACGGCAGTGTGACAGGGCGAGGCGGACCATCTCCGTACCGGTCGCCCCTGGACGTACCTCAAGTACTTGGCCACGGGTAACCGGCGCCCGGCGATCTCCGCCGCGCGGGGCGGTTCCTCGCGCCCGGGTGGCCATGGACTCGCAAACAGACTACATCGAACGCCTGCGGCCGGCCGGCGGCAAGCGCTCCGGCAAGCGTGACCTCGTGGTCAGCGTCTTCCTGCGCCAGGAAGGTCATCTGAGCGCCGACGATCTCGTCGACCTGATGCGCAAGGAAGACAAGCGCATCAGCCGGGCCACCGTCTACCGCACGCTCCAGTGGATGGTGGACGCGGGCATCGCCCGCAAGGTCGACTTCGGCGAAGGCCGCTTCCGGTTCGAGCACTCGTATCGCCATCCCCGGCATTTCCACCTGATCTGCAAGGCCTGCAACCGGTCGTCCGAGTTTCTCAGCTCCGACGTCGAAGTGCTGCTGGCGGAGATCGCCGAGGCGCGGGGCTTCATGGCGCGCCAGAGCGTCGTGCAGATCTACGGAACCTGTGAGGACTGCCGGAAGGGAAATCGCCCCACGCGCCCGTCCGCGGCCACCGACACGGTGTTCGCCCGTGACGCGTTGCGCATCGCCATCGCGACCGAACGCAGCGGGCTCGAGTTCTATACGCGGGGCGCCCGGCTGGTCCGTAACCCTCGGGCCCGCGAAGTCTTCCGGCGCCTGGCGGCCGAGGAGCAGGAGCATCTGGCGACGCTCGAGGCCCGCTTCGAAGAGTTGCGGGCCGAGGATCCGGAAATCGAGTCCTATCCCACCTTTCTGTACTTCAAGGGGGCGTCCGACGGGTTGTTCGCCGAGGGCGCCGAGAGGCTGCGGCAGGTTGTCGATGACCGCGAGGCGCTGATGATCGGCATCCGGTGCGAGCGCGCGTCACACCGGTTCTTCAAGCGGTACGGCGAGCGTTTCGAGGACTCCGAGGGCAAGCGCATCTTCCTGGAGTTCGCGACCGAGGAGCGCGAGCATCTGCAGTTGCTGATCCGGGAGTATCGCGCGCTGGTGGGTCAGGAACGGCCGCGCCGCGGAAGCCCCCGCCCGGTCGCGTAGCATCACCGCCCGCTGGCGCACGCGCCACTCTCGGAGCGCCGCGCGGTTCCACCACGGGCTGGCAGGTTCCCGTCCGATCCCGTCACGGCTTTCTCGCCACCACCTGCGCGACGCCGGTCGGGTGCCGATGCTCCTCGTCGTGCCGGATCTGCCAATCGTCGAAGACCCCCCGCAGCTCGCCGGGTCGCAGCAGATGGTCGGCCGACCGCGGTCCCGTGCCATGGGCGAGCTGGGCGATCGTGAAGGTCTCGTAGATGACGAAACCGCCGGACCGCACGGCGCCGCGCAGATCCGGCCAGAGCGAGCGCTGCAGGTAGTTGGTGCAGATCAGCAGGTCGAACCGGTCGCGGGGCAGGGGGGACACCTCGAGGTCCGCCACCCAGAGTCTCGCCGCCAACCCGTCCGCCCGGGCCTGCCGTATCCGCTCGAGGTCGCGGTCGACGCCGTGGACCCGGAACCCCAGCGCGGCGGCGACCCGGGCGTGGCGCCCCGCGCCCATCGCCACGTCCAGGGCGTCGGGGCGGGGCCCGAGGCTGGTGCGGACCGTGGACAGCCACCGAACGACGAAGGACGAGGGCGCGCCGGTCATCGGTCGGGACTCTGGCGGCCGCGGGCTGATATCATGATTGGTGGATGTCCGCCGCGTTGATTACCGCTTCGGTGCTGTCGCTCGCGGGTCTGCTCGTCAGCTTCGCCCTCGGATACGCGGCAGCCGCGCCCGACGAGGTCCTGCGTCACGCGACGCTGGCGATCTTCGTGACCCTCATGACCCTGCTGGCGCACTCCATGACCATGTTCTACCTCATCGGCAAGGGCCGCGCCATCAGCGATGCGGTCACCGAGGGGGGACTGACGACCGACGCGGTCGCCCGCGTGTCCGCGTTGCGGGGGCCGGTGTTCAAGCTCGCGACGTTGGCCATGGCCTCGACCATGCTCACCGCCATTCTCGGCGGCGGAGTCGACACCGGCGTCCTCCCCGCCGCCGTGCACGCCCTCCTGGGCATGCTCACGATAGGCGCCGGCGTGGTGGCGTTGCGGGCCATCGTGCATGCCCTGAACGAGTCGTCCCGCATCGTCGACGAGGTCAACCGGGATCTCGGGGGCCAGTAGCGTCCGTGCTCTCGAAGATTCTTCTCTTCGACATCGACGGGACGTTGCTCCTGTCGGGTCGGGCCGGATACCGCGCGTTGACCCGGGCGTTCGAGGAGCTGTTCGGCGTGCCGCGCGGTTTCGACGACATTCCGGTGGCGGGTCGAACCGACGAGCTGATTCTGACCGCGGCGGCCGAGCGGGTGGGGGTGGCCATCGACCCCCCGGCCCGGGCCCGGTTCCACCGCCGGTACTGCGAGCTGTTCGCGGAGGAGATCCACTTTCCGGGGCCACGGAAGGGGTTGATGCCCGGCGTGTCCCGGTTGCTCGACGTTCTCGCCGGCAACGACGCCGTGTGCTGTGGCCTGGTCACCGGGAACTTCGCGAAGCCGGCGCGCATCAAGCTGGAGCACTTCGACCTCTGGCGGTACTTCGGCTTCGGGGCGTACGGGGACGATGCACCGGTGCGGGATGCCCTGGTGCCGATTGCGGTAGAGCGGGCCCGCCGGATCCAGGTCGAGGTGCGGGGACCGGACGACGTCGTCGTGATTGGCGATACGCCGCTCGACGTGCAGTGCGCGGCGGCGGCCGGCGCCCGCTCGGTGGCCGTCGCCACCGGATCCTACGACGAGACCGCCCTGCGCGCAGCGGGGGCCCACGCGGTGCTGCCGGACTTCAGCGCTACCGAGACGGTGGTCGAGACCCTCCTCGGGCTGGCCGGGAGATGACGGCTTTCCCGGTAGTGCTCGGGGTTGGCGGAAGCGCCTGGGAGTCGAACCCAGCCCCCCCGCGTTTGGCGGGGGGCGACCGATTTTGAAGACCGGGAGGGCCACCGGGCCCCGTTCGCTTCCTCGCCGGCCCTGCGCCGGTTCATCGTACAACCGCATGCCGATCGCGTGGAGCGGGCTGCGTCTGGCCGGTTTCGCGCGATGGATGACCGCGAATCTCCCGCAGGCGGGTGAGCAGGCTGGGTAGGGCGCAGGCGTCTCGGGGACGCATGAACGGTACAAACCACGGACGTGACCGCACACCTGGACACGCGACTCAAGCGGCGAGCCGCGGTAGCGACGTGCGAAACGCGTGGGGACGTTTCGAGACCGATCGGTTACGTGGGCGCCGCCCCGGTCGCCGGGCGGGACGGCGCGACGAAGTGCTCAGCCCTCGATCAGACGCACTTCTCCGGCCCGGGGGCCCTTGGTCGATTCCTCCGTGGTGAACTCGACCCGCTGGCCTTCCCGAAGCAACTCGAAGACCGCCCCGCGCACTGCGCTGCGGTGGAAGAAGTGCTCGATCCCTCCTTCGTCGCGAATGAAACCGAAGCCCTTGTCGATCAAGAGACGTGCGATAGTACCGCTGGACATACGAACTCCTCCGATGCCGAATCCCAACCGCCGTGACGGTGCCCAGACGCCTCGTCCACCAGCCGGGACCTGACGGATCCTCCCGCTGTTCGCAGGTCAGAGCGACCGCCAGAACCACCCGCTACCCCCGGATGGGGGCGGGTTGCGAGGTTCTAGTCCGCAACCGAACCACGCCTTTCGATGCGCCCGACTACGCGGACTACACCGAAGGGGAGCAAGTCTAGTGAGGTTTGTTGGTAGAAGTCAAGCCTTCGACCCGTCTTGGGCCTCGACGCCTCACTCCCGGGCGCATGCCGGCGCCGTCTTCGATGCGCCACCCGCTGCGCGGGCTCGTTGCCGGGATACTATTCGGCAGACGCTGGCGCCTTGGCGGCCGGTTTCGCCGGTTTCGCCGGCGGGTAGGTGGTCCAGAAGTGCCGATTGCAGGCCGGGCACTCCCAGAACTGTTGCGGGGGCCACGGATCTTCGGGGCCGGGATCTTTCAGATCCATCGGGGCGCCGCACCGCTGGCAACGAACCGAGACGTCGGGGTGGTTCATGGAGAGAATTGTAGTGTCCCGTCCGGGGGAGTTGCAACACGCCGCCGGCGCGCGACCCGGGACTGGAGCGCCGCCCGGGACGCGGGCGGGGTGCAGACCGTGATTCCCGGGGTCGTGCTGGCTGGCGGGGCCTCGTCCCGCATGCAGGGTCGTCCGAAAGCGCTTCTGCCGGCGGGGCCGGGCGGCGAGACGTTTCTCGATCGGATCGTGTCGACGCTGCGCGCGGGAGGGGTCGACGACGTGGTGGTCGTCACCGGTCATCGTCCGGCGCCCATCGTCCATCGAGCCGCTCTCCTGCGGCCGATGGTCCGGGTGGTGCGCAATCCGCATCCGGAACGGGGCCAGCTCTCCTCGCTCCTCGCCGCGCTCGAGGCCGTCGACCGTCCGGGGGTGCGGGCGATGCTCGTCACCCTGGTCGACCTGCCCCTGATCTCGATCGCGACGGTGCGGGCGGTGCTCGACGCCTACGGGCGGACCGGCGCACCTCTCGTGCGTCCCGTGCGGGACGGGAGGCACGGTCATCCCGTGGTGTTCGATCGGGCGCTGTTCCGGGAGCTGCGGCAGGCGGACCCCGCCGGCGGCGCCAAACCGGTGGTGCGCGCACATGCGGCGGACGAGTGCGTGGTCACCGTCGAGGACGACGGCGCCTTCACCGACGTGGATACGCCGGAGGACTATCGACGATGCTTCGGCGTGCCGCCACCCCCTCCCGGAGCCGATGGCTGGCCGCCGGGGGCCGGTTGATTGCACGGCGCCGTCCGGATAGAATGAAAGGCGGCTGGGCCAGTGGCGCAGTTGGGAGCGCGCGTGAATGGCATTCACGAGGTCACGGGTTCGACCCCCGTCTGGTCCACCATCCATCCTTTACTCGTTTTCACGCAGACAACCTGACGAATGGCGGCGGCGCCGTCAGTACTCTCCGAACATCCGCTGAATGTCGTTCACGTCCCGGGTCGCGCCGAGGGCGAGCATCAGGAGAATGCGCGCCTTGACCGGCGCCAGATCCTCACCGGAGATGCGCAGCCGCGGCGGCGCGCCGCCGTCCCGGGAGGCGGCGGAGCCGGACGGCGCAATCCGCCCCCGGCCGGTGCGGGTGGTCATGACCACGAACACCCCGCGCCTGTAGGCGTACGCGATGGCCTCCCGCTGGCCGCGGCTGGTCGCGCCGGCTCCCGCACCCGCGATGACGACCCCGGCGGCGCCGTGGTCCACGGCGGCGCGAATCAGATCGCCGGACGCACCCTGGTAGGCCATGACGATGTCGATGCGGGGCAGGGGGGCGAGGCGGGAGACGTCGAACTCGCTCCTCGCGGTATGGCGTCGTTCGACCCCCCGGTAATACACCACCCCGTCACGGGCCACGATGCCGAGGACGCCGTACCCCCGGGTCTCGAACGCGTTCAGGCTCGTGGCATCCGTCTTGGTCACCTCCCGCGCGGAGTTGATCGCGCCGTTCAGGACCACGAGCACGCCTCGCCCCCGCGAGTCGGGGTCCGCGGCCACCCGGAACGCCTGTCGAAGGTTGGCGGCGCCGTCGTACCCCAGGGCTTCCGGCCGGCGCATCGCGCCCACCACGACGACCGGCCGCGCGTGCCGTACCGTCAGGTGGAGGAAGAATGCGAGCTCTTCGAGGGTGTCGGTGCCGCTCGTGACGACGATGCCCGCGGTGTCCGGATCCTGGGAGAAGACCCGGTCGATGCGGCGGGCGAGACGCACCCACTGGTCCAGGGTGAGCGCGTTGCTGGCAATGTTCGCGAACGACTCGGTTTCCGCCTCGACGAGCCGGCCGAGGTCGGGGATCAGCGCGACGAGCTCGTCGGGGGAGAGCCGGCCGCCGGACCGGTTGGAGATCGTGCCGCCGGTCGTGATCAGCCGGACCCGCGGCAGGGCGGCTTCGCTTGCGGTCTGAAGCGGAGGCGGGTGGGCGGCGGCGAAAGGGATCCCTGCACCGGACGCCAGGAGCGGGAGCACGACGAGCAGTATGCGCCGTGAGATCCGCCGCATCGATCACCGGGCGCGTTGACGTCGCACGGGAGCTCCACTCGGGATAGGACGGCCTCGGTGGATGGTTCAGCCGCGGCTCCCGGCCGGCTGACTGTCTGTACTATACCGTAACGTCGACGACCGGTTGGCCAGCGTCAGCCACTCGGTCAGGCACTCGACGGCCTGCTCGGGGGTTTCGCCGTAGAACGGCATCAATGCGGTCGGTCCTCCGGGTACGCTGACCAGATAGGCGCGCCACCGGTCGGGATCGACCAGGGTCGCCTCGATGACGTATCGACGATCGTTGATGGCGCGTTCGAAGCGTTGAGAGGTCACGAGTCTGTCGTGGCGAATACGATGAAATCGTGCGTGGCTGAGAGACCAGAATTGTAGTCCGCTGCCGGCAGCGATCAAGCGAAGGAAGGTACGAAGACCGATCCACACCACCCCGATTGCGGGGGGCGATGTCCGTGGTTCCGGCAAAAAAATATTTGCTGTCCACTGACGATTCACACCCCCTCCATAGGCAATGCACAGGTTTTCCATAATCGTGCAGGTCGACCTGCCGCGGACCCCGCCGCGAGCCCTGCTGCCGTGACTGCTCCGCGCCGGATCAGGCTGTTCAGGGCGGCGGATCTCCCGGCGTTCCGCCGTGCGATCGCCGACTGCCTCGACGGGACCGGGTCCTGGGATCTGCGCTCGTCGATGGTGCTCGTGCCGTCTCGCGCGGCGGCCGATCAGTTGCGGTGGACCCTCGAGCAGCGCCTGCTGGCGCGGAGGACCGCCGTGGTGCTGCCCTGCGTGGTGACCCGCGACGAGCTGTATGCCGAGCTGCATCGCCGCCTGGGGGATGCCCCGCCGCGGCTGGGCGGCATCGAGCGCCTCGTCTGCGGGCGGGCGGCGGCCGAGGAGGTGCGCGCGGCGGGGGTGGAGCCGCCGTTCAAGCTGCGTCCGGCGCTGGTCGACGAGCTTCTGGGGCTGTACGACGAGCTGCGCCGGCACCAGCGGGAGGTCGAGGCCTTCGAACGGGTGCTGGTCGAGACCCTCGAGCCGAGCCGGGACCTCGATCGCGGCGCCCGGCGCATGCTGCGGCAGACGCGGTTTCTCGCCGGGATGTTCCGGGCCTACGAGCGGCGGGTCGCGGCCTCCGGGGGGATCGACGAGCACGGGGTGCGGGGGTTGGCGCTCGAGCGGGGGCTGCGCCGCCCCGTGCGGCAGGTGGTGGTGACCGTAGGCGACCGGGCGTCCGGCCGCGATGGCCTGTGGCCGGGGGATTTCGATCTGCTGGCCCGCCTGCCCGACCTCGCCCGCCTCGACGTCGTGGCGACCTCTTCGTTGCTCGGGACCGGTTATCGGGAGCGGCTCGAAGACCTGCTGCCGGGGCTCGAGGAGATACCGGTTCCGGCGGAGTCCGGCCGGACCGTCCGCCTCGCGGCGCCGGATGCGCCGCCCCGGCGGCGTTACTTCACCTGGCGGGACCGCGAGGAAGAGCTGCTGGCGGTCGTCCGGCAGGTGAAGCACCGGCCCCCCGGCGAACGGTCGGCGGTCGTGTTCCAGCGGCCGTTGCCGTATCTCTATCCGGCCCGCCATCTGTTCGCGTCGGCGGGGGTTCCCTACGAGACGAGAGACACCCTGCCGCTGGCCTCGGAGCCGTTCGCGGCGGGGCTCGACCTGGTGCTCTCGTTCGTATCCTCCGGGTACGCGCGCCGCCCCACGGTCGAGCTGCTCCGATCACCGCACTTCCGCTTCAGCGACGGAGACCGGGCCCTCGACCCGCCCGCGATACCGGCGCTCGACCGGGAGCTCCTCGAGGCGCGCTACGCGGGCGCCGCCGTCGAGCGGGACGAGGACGGGACCGGGAACCCGCTCCGCCGGTTGGCGGTCCGGTGGAGCGATCCGGCGGGCGGCGGTCGCCGGGCTCTGGCGGCGCGGGCGGCGCGGGCCGCGGCGGCGGCGGCCGACGAGCTGACCAGGCTGACCCGGCCGGGACCCGCGAGCGCCCTGATTGACTGTCTGCTGCGCTTCGTCGATGAGCACCGGGCGCCGGCTCCCGGCGACGCGGAGACGGCGTCGCGCGAGTCGCGGGTGCGCGGCGCGGTGCTCGGCATCCTGCGGGGCTGGCGGGACGCCCATGCCCGCCACGACGATCCGGTGGTGGACCTGGCCGCGATCACGTCCACCCTGCGGCGTCTGCTCGAGGCCGCTACGTTCGCCGCGCCCACCGGCGCCGCCGGCGTCGTGCTCGTCGATGCGCGGGCCGCCCGCTACGGCGCCTTCGACAATCTGTTTCTGGTCGGTCTCGTGGACCGGGAGTGGCCGGATCGCGGGCGCCACAGCGCGCTGTACCCGGCGTCGCTTCTCCATCAGCTCGGATGGCCGCGCGAGATCGACCGGCTGCGGGCGGCTCGCGCCGACTTCCGGGACCTGCTGGGGTCGGCGGCCCGGCGGGTGTCGGTGTCCACCGTCGCCTTCGAGGACGACGCGGTCGTGGCGGGGTCGGCGCTGCTCGAGGATCTGCCCGACCTGGACGTCGAGGTGTCCGTCGAGCCGCCGCCCGCCGGGCGGGTGACGGCGGAGGCGGGGTTGACGGAGGTCCCGGCGGCGGTGCCCCTCGCGGCCGAGCCCGCCGACTGGCGGGCCCTCCGGGAACGGCGCCGCGAGCAGGCCGATGCCCGGGCCGGCGGCCGGACTGGTCCGCGGGCGCCGGCCGCCTACGCGATCGGCGCGGTCGAGCGGTATCTGAGCTGTCCGTTCAAGTACTTCGCGTCCGCGGTGCTGCGACTCGGCGAGGAGCCGGAGGACGAGGTCATCCTGAGCCCCCGCTCGCGCGGGCGGTTCGTCCACGAGGTCTTCAGGGCGTTCTTCGATCGATGGCAGCGGGACGGCGGCGGGGCCGTCGACGTCGAGTCGTTCCCCCGCGCCCGCGCGCTGGCCGTTGCGGTCGCCGAGGAGCATCTGGCGGGCCTGCCGGCCCGGGACCGGGCGGTGGAACGGATCTGGCTGCTGGGCTCGCCGGCGGGGGCCGGCATCCTCGACCGCCTGTTGATGCTGGAGGCGGATCGTCCCGATCGGGTCCTCGAGCGGCTGCTGGAGATCCGGTTCGACGACGTGTATCGACTCGACGGCGCGGACGGCCCACGGAAGGTGCGGCTGCGCGGCACCGCCGACCGCATCGATCTGATCGAGGGAGGGCGGCTGCGGGTCATCGACTACAAGACCGGTCACGCCCCCGACCGCGCCCGGTCGTTGCAGCTACCGATCTACGGGCGGTGTGCCGAGCAACTGCTCGCGGGCCGGCGGGACCGCGACTGGCGGCTCGCGGAAGCGGCGTACGTCGCGTTCGGCGAGCCGCGGCCCTGGGTGCCCCTCGACTGGCGGCAGGACATGGCCGCGGCGGTGGCGGAGGGCCAGCAACGGTTCCTCGAGACGGTCGGCGCGATCGAACGCGGGCAGTTTCCGGTGCGTCCCGCCGAGCCCTATCGCTGCGCCTTCTGCGACTATTCCACCGTGTGCCGGAAGGACTACGTCGGTGACGAGTGAGCGCCAGCTTCCGCTCTTCGGAGACGGCGGCGAGGACGCCGGGGTGCGGCCGGCCGGCCGGCGTCGGCCCCCGAGCGCCCTCGACGATGCCCCGGCGCGGGCCTTCGCCACCGATCCGGCCAACAACGTCGTCCTCGAGGCCTCGGCGGGCACCGGCAAGACCTCCGTCCTCGTGTCCCGCTATGTCAATCTGCTGCGGGCCGGCGTCGACCCGTCCAATATCCTCGCCATCACGTTCACGCGGCAGGCGGCGGCGGAGATGCGGGACCGCATCATCCGCGAGCTCCGGCGCGCGGCGGACGGGCCGCCGGCCGAGCGGGACCGCTGGCGGGCGCTGCGTGGCCGGCTGGGCGAGATCGCCATCAGCACCATCGATGCGTTCTGCCTGTCCCTGCTGCGCGAGTTTCCCCTCGAGGCGGACCTCGACCCCGGGTTCGGGATGACCGACGAGACCGAGGTGCCCCGGCTGGTCCAGCAGGCCCTGGACCGAACCCTCGCGGTCTGCGGCGCGGTGGCCGCCGACGACCTCGCGGTGGCGATGGTGCTGGCCCGCCTCGGGGCGGGCCGGGTGCGGACGGCGCTGGCCCATCTGCTGGAGCGGCGGCTGGTGGCGCCGGCGGCGCTCCAGCGGTTTCTCATGACCGGGCCCCGCGGGTTGACGGGCGACGGCGCGTGCCGGCAGGCGGCGGACCGGCTCGCCCGGCTCCTGGCCGGTGTCGACGGCGGTCTCGATCGTTTTCTCGCGGACGGCCCGGCCGCCCATCCCCGGTTCCGGGCCCTCGCGCGCGAGCTCCCCGGCCTCGCCGCGCGAGCCGAGTCGGAGCCGGACGCGCTGCGTCCCCTGCTCGACCGCATCCGCGAGTACTTTCTGACCGCGGCGGGACGGCCGCGCCGGCGGTTCGCGCCGTTCCGGGCCGAGCAGTGCCGGTCCGCCGTGGCGTGGCGGCGGCACTGCGCCGTGGCGCGGTCCGTTGCGCCCGCGGTGGCGGAGGCGCTGGCCGCGCTCGACCGCGATCTGAACGTGGTGCTCGCGCGGGGGGTGCAGCGCATGTTCGCGATCGCGGTGACCGAGTACGAGCGGGAGCTGGCCGCCCGCTCGGTGCTCGACTTCTCCGAGGTGCTGTCTCGCGCCCTGGATCTGCTGCGCCGCATGGACGAGTTCGCCCAGAGCCGATACCGGCTCGAGTCGCGCTATCACCACGTGCTCGTCGACGAGTTCCAGGACACCAGCCGGGCCCAGTGGGAGCTCGTGTCGCTGTTGGTGCGGTCGTGGGGCGAGGGGTTCGGCCTGGTCCACGACGCTCCGGTGCCCCCCTCGGTGTTCGTCGTCGGAGACCGCAAGCAGTCGATCTACGGGTTCCGGGACGCCGAGGCGGCGGTCATGCAGGATGCCGCCGGCTCCATCGGCGCCCTGCGGCCGGAGGGCGAGGTGCGCCGGTCCATCTCTCACAGCTTCCGGGCGGTGCCGGCGCTCCTCGCGTTCGTCAACGACCTGTTCGGAGCCGTCGAGAAGACCGACCGTCCCCGCGACGGGTTCAGATACGACGCCACGGACCGGTTTCCCGTGGAGCCGGACGGGGGGGTGCCGTCGCCGGCCGACGACGGCCGGCCCGCCGCGGACTCGCCGCTGGGCCTGGTGCTCGCCGACAGCCCGCGGGCCTGCGCGGACCGGGTCGCCGGCGAGGTGGCCCGGCTGCTCGACGGGACCGCGGTGCGGGACCGCGGCGACGGGACGATGCGCCGGGCCGCCCCGGGCGACATCGCGATTCTGTTCCGGTCGCGCGAAACGCATCGGGAGTTCCAGGCGGCCCTGGAGGACCGACAGATTCCCGCCTGTGTCTACAAGGGCCTGGGGTTCTTCGATGCCGACGAGATCAAGGACTGCCGCGCCCTGCTCCGGTTTCTCGCGGACCCCGCCTCCGAGCTCCGGACCGCCGCGCTGCTCCGGTCACGGCTGGTGGGGGTCACCGACCGCGCGCTCGCGGAGCTGGCCGGCCATCTCGCCGAGTCCCTCCGGCCGGAGGGACCGGAATCCCGGTTGCAGGCGTTGGACCCGCTGGACCGGGACCTCCTGCTGCGTCTGCGGGCGAGCGTGCCCCGATGGCTGGCCGCCGTCGACCGGGTTCCTTCCGCCGAGCTGGTCGACCGCATCCTCGCCGACTGCGCCTACGCGTTCGAGCTGCGGGGGCCGCGTCTGGTGCAGGCGCGGGAGAACCTGAAGAAGCTGCGGGGGCTGGTCCGCCGGGTGCAGAATCGCGGGTTCGCCACCGCGGCCCGGATCGCCGAGCACGTGGACCGTCTCTCCGGCGACGTGTCCAACGCCGTCGTCGATGCCTTCGATGCGGTCAACCTGATGACCGTCCATGCCGCGAAGGGGCTGGAGTTCCCGGTGGTCTTCCTGGTGGAGCTGGCGCGGGGAGCGGGAGGCGTGCCGCCGCCGATACGGGTGGTGGCCGACCGGGGTGACGGCGAGCCCTCCGTCTCGGTGGCCCCGTTCCGATCCGGCGCCGATTACGATCAGCGGGACCGCGAGCGGGAAGAGACCAAGCGTCTCCTCTACGTCGCCGCGACCCGCGCGCGGGACCGCCTGTATCTTGCCGCCACCCTGACCGGCGGGATCATCAAGGCGGGGACCGGCAGCTTCGCGGCGGTGGTGCCGCCGGCGCTGCTCGCAGAGCTCGCCCCTGGCTCCGCACGGGGACTCCGGAGGACCTGGACCGGTCCCTCGGGCCGCACGCATGCCTTCGCCGTCGTCGGGCATGAGGCGGCCGGGGTCTCCTTCCGCCCGCCGCATGCGCCCGCCCCCGAGCCGGACCGGTTCGAGCCGTGGCGTTCGGCCGCGGGCCCGCCCCGGGTCGCGGCCACGACGCTGGCCGGCGCGATGCCGGCGGGCGGCGAATCGGAGCGGACGCGCGGCGTCGACCCCCTCGTGGGACGACTCGTCCACCGGCTGCTGCGGGATGACGGGGAAGGCGCCGGAGGCGGCGGGTCGGACCTGCGGGGCCGGGTCGTGGGGTTGATGGAGCCGGAGGAGCGGGCGCGGGCCGACTACCGCGCCCTGGCCGACGCTGCCGCGGGGTTCTACCGGCGCGCCGTCGAGCGGGCAGACGTCACCGAGATCCTGCAGGGCGACCGTCTCTTCGAGGTCCCGTTCACGCTCCGCCGGACCGATCCCGGCGGCGCCGGACCGATCTTCGTCCGCGGGGCGATCGACTGCCTGCGCCGGTGGCCCGACGGGCGGGTGACGGTGATCGAGGTCAAGACCGGCGCCGCCCGGCCGGAGCACGAGTCTCAGCTCGCGCTCTACCTCGAGGCGGCGCGCGCCCTGTTCGGGGGCCGTCAGGTCGACGGACGACTGCTGTATCTGAAGTGACCGCGTCCGCGACGAGGCTGCGGGCGGGCGCCATCAACTCCGGATCAGGGCCGGATCGGCGACCAGCCGGTCCGCCCAGGTCCGGGCCTCGGCCTCCGCGTCGGCCTGGGTGCGCCCCACGAGGATGACCGAATCGAGCGGTTCGTCGCTTCCGTCCCGGGTGACCCAGGCGATCCAATGCGCGCCGCGAGACGCCGTTCTGATGTCCAACTGGATGCTGTCAGTCGTCATGGCCGCCTGACATCGTATCGTACCGCCGGGGCCCCGGATCCGGGAACCGTCGCCTTGCGGCTCCGCTTCCAGCACAACCGGCTCGCGCCGTTCCGCGGCGGAGACTCCTACGGTTTTCGATATCCGCAGATCAGGCACTGCCAGCGGCCGGTCTCGCGCTCCGGGCGGATCGTCCGGTCCGAGGGAAGCGCTTCCATCAACGACTGCCAGGGCGGTGCGGTGGGTTCGAGAATCCCGCCGCAGTCCGGACAGGTCGGCAACGTGGGAGCGGCCGGGTTACCCGTGGGGGGTGCTGGGTCGGGCATGGGGGCGACGGTAGCACCAGGTCCCTCTATTGACAAGGCTGGAGCGCCACTCCTAAGGTACGTGGCCGATGGCCGACTATCACCGGAGACTCGGGTTGCCGCATTCGCCCACGCTCCATGAGGTCCGGCGGGCGTATCGCGAGCTCGCCCGGCGGTGCCGGGCGGGGCGCGGCGATCCGGGCCGCGGTGACCGGCTCGATTCGTGGCACGTGGCGTACGCCGTGAGCACGCCGGAACGGGCCGGGGCCGAGGCGCCGCCGGGACCGCACGCGGCCGGGGTGGGGTGCGAGGATGCCTTTCGCGACGAGCTCGACGTCGACTTCCCCTCGATGTCGAAGCTCGTCGACCGCATGCGCCGGTCGTTCTTCGGTGCGGCGGCCCCGCGCGCCCTGTCCGCCGACGTGCGCCTGACCCCGTCGCAGGCGGACAGTGGCGTCAGCGTGCCCTTCGATGTGTCCCTGCGTCATACCTGCCCCGCCTGCGGGGGACGCGGCGAGGTGTGGCTCGACCCCTGCGGCGCGTGTGACGGCAGCGGGGCGGGGCTGCTGCCGCACCAGCTTCAGCTCATGGTCCCGCCGGGGGTGCGGGACGGTACCTGTCTGCGTTTCGACGTGACCCCGCCCTATGCCCCGGCCGCCCGCGTCCAGATGCGAATCTCCGTTCCGTAGAACCCGCGGTGCTGTCGGGGTTGGTTCCCCGCCACCCCTTGTCGCAAGGGCGCCGTTGAGCCCGCGGACGGGCGCCGTTGAGCCCGCGGACGGGCGCCGTTGAGCCCGCGGACGGGCGCCGTTGAGCCCGCGGACGGGCGCCGTTGAGCCCGCGGACGGCCGCGGGGCGCCCTCCCCGGTCCCGGCGTGGGGTTCAACCCCGGGCTGCTAGAATCTGTCGGTGTACTCGCTGATGCCGGGTATCAGCAATCGGCCGCCCTGCAGTCCCTTCGCGATACAGGCGACATGGAGCACCAGCACCCCGAGCTGCGCCAGCGGGACCAGCAGGAAGGCGAGCCACCAGGCGATGCCGCCCACCATCGCGAGGGCAATGAACCCCACGAACTCGGTCCCGAACAGGACCAGCCCATGCTTGGCGTGCCACCGTACTTCCGGGTCCTGCTCTTCCACGAGGAGCGGGACGATGGCCAGCAGCCACAGGTACGCCAGCACCACCATCAGACCCCGGTTCGGTGACACCGGCCCCGGCGGCGGGGTCTCGGGGGGCGAACCCGGCGGCGGGGTCTCGGGGGGCGAACCCGGCGGCGGGGTCTCGGGGGGCGAACCCGGCGGCGGGGTCTCGGGGGGCGAACCCGGCGGTGGAGGAGGCGGTGGCGGAGTGGCCGCCGAGTCGGGTGTCTGTTCGTCGGTCATCGTCATCTCCGGGGTACGGACCGGCCGTCGGGTGCGCGGGTTGGCCGGGCCGTCCATGCCGGTGCGCTTGTCAGGGTTTCGACGATCTGACTAAGCTGAGAGTTCCCTTGTCGTCACGGCATCGTGACCAGGAAGTGTTGAGGACATGCATTCAGTCGAACCGTCCACGGTGATGGAAGCGCTTCGCGTCGTACGGGATCCGGATTTGGGCCGCGACATCGTCAGCCTCGGGTTCGTCAAGGATCTGAGCATCGAGGCCGGGCAGGTGTCGTTCACCATAGAGCTTACGACCCCGGCGTGTCCGGTCAAGGAGCAGATGCACGATCAGGCGGTGGCCGCCGTCTCCGGCGTCGACGGGGTGACCGGCGTCTCCGTCGAGATGACAGCGAACGTGCGCGCGGTGGCCTCGCCGGACGCGGGCCGCGCCCCCATCCCCGGCGTGAAGAACGTCATCGCGGTCGGGGCCGGCAAGGGGGGTGTCGGCAAGAGCACGGTGGCGGTGAATCTCGCCCTGGCGCTGTCCCGATACGGGGGGCGGGTCGGCCTGATCGACGCGGACGTCTACGGGCCCAACATCCCGATCATGCTCGGCGTGCGCGCGCAGCTCGAGACCGACGGCAAGAAGATCAAGCCGGTGCGGAAGTACGGGATTCCCGTGGTGTCGATGGGGTTCCTGACCCAGGACGACACCCCGATCATCTGGCGCGGCCCGATGCTGCACGGGGTCGTGCAGCAGTTCTTCCGGGAGGTGCGGTGGGACGAGCTGGACTACCTGGTGGTCGACATGCCCCCCGGGACCGGAGACATCGCGCTGAGCCTGAGCCAGACCGTGCCGGTGTCGGGGGCGGTCGTGGTGACGACCCCTCAGATCGTCTCTCTCGCCGACTCCCGCCGCGCGGTGGCGATGTACCGGAAGCTGAACGTGCCGGTCCTCGGCCTGGTCGAGAACATGAGCCACTTCGTGTGCCCGAGCTGCGACCACGAGAGCGACATCTTCGGGAAAGGCGGCGGCGAGGCCACGGCCGAGGCGATGGGGGTCCCGTTCCTCGGGCGGATTCCGATCTATCAGCCGATCCGCGAAGGCGGGGACAACGGCAATCCCATCGTCACGTCGGAGCCGGAGTCGCCGGCGGCCCAGGCGTTTCGCGACGTGGCGGAGCGGACCGCGGCGGAGGTGTCGATTGCCGCCCTCGGCGCCGCCGCCCCGGTCACCGTGGCGTAGCCGCCCGCGACGCGGGCGACCGGATGCGGCGGGGCTCCGGTCACGGGCGGCCGGTTCAACGGCGTTCCGCCTCGCCGGTCATCGGGACGAAGAGCACCGGGAGCGCCGCCTCCTCGGTGACGCCCTCGTCGGTGCGGGTCAGGACGGTCAGCGTCTGGCGGTGCTCGCCCACCGGGACGATCATCCGTCCCCCGACCGCCAACTGGTCGACGAGGGGTTGCGGGACGTGATCCGGTGCGGCGGTCACCATGATGGCGTCGAAAGGCGCCGCCTCGGGCCACCCGGCGTATCCGTCTCCTTCGCGGACGTGTACGTTGTCGTAGCCCATCTCGGCGAGGGCGGTGGTGGCGCGCGAGGCCAGCGGGGGAACGATCTCGATGGAGTGGACGGTGGCGGCCAGCTCGGCGAGCACCGCCGTCTGATAACCCGACCCGGTGCCGATCTCGAGCACCCGCGCGTCGGGCGCCAGCTGCAGGGCCTGGGTCATGTAGGCCACGACGTAGGGCTGCGAGATGGTCTGCCGGTACCCGATCGGCAGCGGCCGATCGTCGTAGGCCCGCGCGCTCAGGTCCTCGGGGACGAAACGGTGGCGCGGCACCCGCCGCATGGCGTCGATCACGCGGGGATCGGTGATGTCGCGGGCGATGAGCTGTCGCTCGACCATGCGCATGCGTTCGCTCTCCCGATCGGACGGGGGCTGGGTCGACTCGTTCGGTACGCCTGACGAGGCGTCGACCCCGGTGCCTGCGGGAGCCGTGCAGGCGAGGAGGCCGAGGCCCAGGACCATCGCGGCGCCGGCCCCGCCGGGCCGGGTGCGCCGACCGCGACCAGGACTACACCGATGTTCCTGCTGTTCGTCGCCGCCGGGGCCGGTGTGCTGCTGCTCTCGCATATCGCTCCCTTTCCGTTCCTGCTCGACGCGCTGGCCCCGGCGCCCTCCCGCTGGAGCATGCCGGCCAGCGGCACGCCCACCGTCTATCTTACCTACGACGACGGCCCGAACCCGACCGCGACGCCCGCGCTGCTCGACGTGCTGGCCCGCGAGGGCGCGGTCGCGACGTTCTTCGTGCTGGACCGCCACCTCACCGCCGAGACCGCGCCCATCGTCGAGCGGACGTTCCGGGAGGGGCACGCGGTGGCGCTGCACTCGCATACGCGCCGGCTGATGCTGCTGGCGCCCGACGACCTGGGGCGGACCCTGATCGCGGCCGCCGACCGCATCGAGCGGCTCACCGGCCACCGGCCGTGTCCGGCGTTCCGGCCGCACGGCGGATGGCGCAGCGGGCGGATGTACGAGGGGCTCGCGCGGATCGACCACACCCTGGTCGGGTGGGGCTGGTTCCTCTGGGACTGGGACTGGTTCCGGACGCGGGACCCGGCGCGGCTGGTGCGGCGGTTCGCGGGGCGGGTGTCCGACGGCGACATCATCGTGATGCACGACGGTCACCACGAGGACCCGCGCCCGGACCGCCGGTATGCCGTCGAAGCCACGGCCGGCCTCGTGCCGGTACTGCGCGAGGCGGGATTCGCGTTCGGCACCGTCTGCTGAGCCGCCTCGATCGGTGCGGATCATTCGAGCGGGAAACACCTGGGCCAGAGGTTCTTGTCAGGTCAGGAGCCCGACAGCCACGCCTCGCGGTTGCGGGTCTGCTCCGAAGTCGGCTCGTCGACCGGCTGGAGCTCCCAGCTTTCGGCCGGCGCCGCCGCCGTTTCGACGGGAATGCGGCGGAGCGCACCCCGCCGCGCCACCAGGACGTCGAGGCGGGCGCCCGGCGCGGCCCCGGCGATCCGCGCGTTCCATTCCGAAGGCAGCACCCGGTGGTCGCCGATCGCGAGAATCTCGTCGCCGACGTTGAAGCCGGCCGCGTGGGCCGGAGTGTCCCGCGGCACCTGCGCAACCAGGAGACGGCCGTCGGCGTTGCGCGTGACCACGCCGAGCCAGCCGTCCTCGCTCGGGTCGGAGTCGTCGCCGAAGGTCAGCCCCAGCCAGTCCAGGGCCTCGGCGTAGTCCAGCTCGCCGGTCGAGTCGAGGGCGTGCGCGAACCACCCCGACAGAGGCTTGCCGGCCACCGCTTCCGCCGTGGCCCGGAACTCGTTCGGCGTGAACCCGCGGGCCCCGGAGTACCGGGCGTAGGCGCGCCGCAGGACATCGTCGAGGGTCCGCGCCCCGCCGGTGGCGGCGCGTATCCGCATGTCGAGCAGGAAGCCGACGACGGCTCCCTTGGTGTAGTAGCTGACCGAGGTGTTCCGCGAGTTCTCGTCGCCGCGGTAGAACTTGATCCACGCGTCGTAGGACGCCAGCGCCACCGGCTGCACCGCCCGTCCCGGCGTGGTCTGCAGCCCGCGGATCTGGCGGGACAGCGCCTGCAGATACTCCGCCTCGGTGGAGAGCTCCGCCCGGTGCACCGCGAGGTCGGCATAGTACGAGGTCAGTCCTTCGACGACCCACAGGCTCTCGGTATGGACCTCGGCCTCGTAGTCGAACGGCCCGAGCTCGATGGGCCGGAGACGCTTCCCGTTCCAGGCGTGGAAGAGCTCGTGGCCGACGAGGCCGAGCCAGCGCAGGTACCGGGGCCGTGACGACGTCGCCCAGCGGCTGGTCATGAGCAGCGTCGAGTTGCGATGCTCCAGACCCCCGCCGGCTTCGGTGATGAGGTTCAGGAACCGATAGCGCTCGTACGGCATCAGCCCCCACATCCGATGCAGCTCGCGCGTGATCCGCTCCGCGTCCTCGGCCGACCGCGGGCCGTCCCAGACCCCCGATTCGCCGAGATTGACGAGGTGGTGGGGCACCCCCGCCACGGTGAACGGATAGACCGCCGGATTGCCGGCGACGATCGGGGAATCGACCAGGGTATCGAAGTCCGGGGCGCGATAGGCGTGGGGGGCGCGGCCGGGGTGCGGGGGCAGCCCCGTCGCGGTTCCGCTCCACCCGTCCGGGAGCTCCAGGACGACGTCGTGGGGGCGGGGACCGTCGTCCTCGGCCAGCGTGAGGAACGTGGGAGCGCCGTTCAGCACGGCGAAGTCGGCCTCGATCCAGTTCGTGCGCACCGACATCTCGCGCCCGTAGACCCGGTAGGAGACCACGATGGCGTCCCCGCCGCCGGTGGCCGCCCGCCAGCGGTTCTTCCGTGACTTCTCCACCGGCAGCCGGTCGCCGCCCGGGGTGCGGGCGGTGACCCCTTCGACGTGGCGGGCGTACTCGCGGACCAGGTACGACCCCGGCGTCCACACCGCCATCATCAGCTCGACGTCGGGCCGGCCGCCGGTCGGGACCCGGGCGTCGATCGTGACGTAGTGGGTGTGCGGCGCGGGAAACCGCACCGCATAGGTAATCGGCTCGACCGGCTGGGCGAGCGCCGGCGGCGCCAGAGCGGCGATCAGGACTGCGGCGACGAGCGCGAATCTCTGCACGTGAGTACCGTCCTTCCCGGTTGCCGGCCTGTCTGCTCCGAGCTATTCCGACAGCGCGCGGGCGGCGATGGCCGCCCCGAGCAGGGCCGGGCGCCCCGCCACGATCACCCGCACCGGCACCCGTTCGAGGAGGGCGCGCATCGGAGGCTTGTCCGTGAACGCGGCGATGAAGTCGCCCCGCTGCACGGCGGGGAGCAGGTTGGGCACGATGCCGCCCCCGATGTAGACGCCGGCGGTGGCGAGGGTCCGAAGGGCGAGATTCCCCGCCGCCGACCCGAGCGCCGACACGAACAGGCGCAGGGTCTCCGTGCAGGCCGCGCAGGTATCGGCGAGGGCGTTAGCGGTGACCGCGGCGGGCCGGCGCCGGCGGTCGTCCGGCAACGGATCGCCGGTGCAGGCGGCCGCGCGGTGCGTGAACGCGTGCAGGTTGACCAGTCCCGGTCCCGAGACGACGTCTTCGAGGGAGACGCGTCCCCGGTCCGCCGCGAGCGCCGCCGCGAACGCGAGCTCGCGCGGCGTGCGGGCCGCGAAATCGGCATGCCCTCCCTCGGAGGCCATCGGAATCAGCCGGCCGCCGACCCGGTGCAGGCCGGCTTCGCCGAGCCCCGTGCCGGGGGCGATCAGCGCCGCGTTGCCACGGGCCGCCGAGACCCCGGGTTGCAGGACCACCAGCTCCTGCGCGGTGAGCTCCGGTATCGCCCAGGCCATCGCCTCCACGTCGTTCAGCAGGTGGACCGACGCCACCCCGAAGCGGTCGCCGATCTCGCCGGCATCCGCCGCCCACGGGACGTTGGTGAGTTGCGCGACCCCGTTCCGCACCGGTCCCGCGACCCCGAAGCAGGCCGCCGCCGGGGCCTCGCGGGCGCCGGCGCGATCGAGAAAGCGGGCCACGAGGTTCGCGAGCCCGTCGAACTCGAGCGTCGCGTAGCGCGCCGTCTCGATCGGCGCGGGGCGTGCGGGCCCGGCGTCGAACAGCCCCAGCCAGGTCTTGGTGCCCCCGACATCCCCGGCGAGGATCGTTGGACGCATCATCCGCGGCGCATGCTCATCGTTCCTTGCCCGGCGGTCGCGCAACCCACGGGCGGTGGGCGTCGCGACGCACGGTTCCGGCGCTTGACTTCGGGAGTATTCTCGTTCATCTTCCACACGGTGGCATAGTGCTTTCCCCCTCCGATTCTCCGTTTCGCGATCAGGTCGTCGTCTTTGCGGGGAAGTTGGCCTCGGTCCACCACCGGGCCGCGCGACAGCTCGTGGAGCGGTTGGGCGGGCTCGCGGCCGACGAGGTGACCGCTGGGACGACCATGCTGGTCGTGGGCGGGGGCTCGCCCGCGCCGAGGCGCTCGGCGGCCCCCACCACCCGGTCCGCGGTCCGCAGCCCCAAGCTGCGGAAGGCCGAGGAGGTCAACGCCGCCGCCCCGGGCAGCGTGCGAATCCTGGCCGAGGACGATTTCTGTCGTCTCGGCGGTCTGCCCACGGTCGAGGTTCTCGCCCGCCGATACTACAGCATGCGGCGGATCCTGCGCCGGTATCCGCGGGTCCGGGAAGATCATCTGCGCTGCCTCGAGAAACGGTCGCTGGTCCGTCTCGTCGCCTGGACCGACACCGATCGCTACTACGGCTTTCAGGGGCTGCGGACGGTTCGCGACGTCAGTTGCGACCTCGGGCGCGGCGTGCGTTTCCGGGCGGTGGTGCGGGCGCTCGAGGCGGCGCAGCACGGCCAGCTGACCCTCGATTTCGATCCGTGCGGGGAGGATTCGCCGCCGGCCACCGTCGTGGCGTTGCCCGCCCGGCGCCAGCTGGCGATCGACGCGGGCGCGCCGGACACTGGTCGGGCCGAGCCGGGGTCCTCCCTCCAGCGGTCACTCGCGGTCTCCTGCTTTCAGGAGGGGGCGGCCCTCGACGAGGGCGATCAGCGGGACCAGGCCCTGGCCGGAATCGCCTACCGCAAGGCGCTGATGCTGGACCCCAATCTGGTCCCCGCGCTGATCAATCTCGCCAACGTCCACTACGCCCGCGACGAGCTGGTGGAGGCCCAGGCCCTGTACGAGCGCGCCATGCATCTCGACAGCGAGTGCTTCGAGGCGCATTTCAACCTCGGGAACATCCATCACGATCTCGGCCGCCATGGCGACTCGGTCCGGCACTACCGCCGCGCGCTCGAGATCGAACCCGCCTATCCCGACGCGCACTTCTATCTGGCCGTGACGCTCGAGAAGACCGGCCGCTCCGCCGAGGCCAGGGCGCACTGGCGCGCCTATCGGGACCTGGCGCCGTCCGGCGAGTGGATCGAGCTGGCCAGGGAATTCACGGAGTAGGCATCATGCGCCGAGTCTCGTGTCTGTTCGTCCTCCTGGTGCTGCTCGGGTCGGCCGGGCGGGGCGCCGCGCAGACCGTCCGCATCGAGCGGCTCGTCGACGGCCCCATCATCCGGCCCGACATGGATGCCTCGATGGGCGGCAACATCGCCGGGCCGTCGCTCATCCGGGTGCCGGACTGGGTGGAGAACCGGCTGGGGCGCTACTATCTCTACTTCGCCGATCACCGCGGCACCTACATCCGGCTCGCGTACGCCGATGCCCTGACCGGACCCTGGACCACCCACGAGCCGGGCGTGCTGCAGTTGGCCGACTCGCACTTCCCGACCACGTGCCCGCCGTGCGCGCCCCCCGGCGCCTACGTGCACATCGCCTCGCCGGACGTGCACGTCGTCGACGATCGGCAGCAGATCGTGATGTACATCCATGGCCGGGACGCGGGCCGGCAGGTGACCCGCGCCGCCGTGTCCGGCGACGGCCTGCGCTTCGAGGGCCGGCCCGAGATTCTCGGCCGGCCGTACTTCCGCGCATTCCGCCACGACGGCTTCTGGTACGCCCTGGCGATGCCGGGCGTCGTCTACCGGTCCCGGGACGGACTCTCCGGCTTCGAGGAGGGGCCGACGCTGTTCAATCCCGCCATGCGGCACTCGGCGCTGCTGCGGCGGGGCAACGCGCTGCTGGTGTTCTACACGCAACGCGGCGACGCGCCCGAGCACATCCTGCAGTCCCGTATCGACCTCGGCGGCGATTGGCGGACCTGGACCGGGGCTCCGCCGGTGGAGGTGCTGCGTCCGGAGCGCACGTGGGAAGGCGCCGAGCTGCCGATAGAGCCTTCCCGGGGCGGCTCCATCGACGTCCCCGTGAACCAGTTGCGGGATCCCGCGATCTACGAGGAGGACGGTCGCACCTACCTCCTCTACGCCGTCGCCGGCGAGAGCGGCATCGCCCTGGCCGAGGTGCACGTCGAGCCGTAGGCGGGACTCCCTCGACCGGATCGTCAGTACGGATAGTCGTCGTCTTCGATGCGCCGCCGTTTCGGGGCCTTTCGCCGCAGCTTGTGGAGGGCGCAGTCGAGGCACCACGCTTCCGCCTTGAAGCCCCCCTTGCCGGCGTAGGGCAGGACGTCCGGGTTCGAGCAGTGCTCCTGCTCGGCTTCCGTCACGGACCAACGGCAGGTCCCGAAGCGGGCCTCGGCCGGTGTCGGCTCCGGCTCGGTGGTGAGAGGGGTGGGGGCGGGCGGCTCGACGGTCGAGGCCGGCGGGGGATCGATGGGCCGGCGGCTCGAATCGTCAATCCGCATGGGTGTACTTGGGACGCTGACGGGAATTACCTTGCCGTGTGCCACGCGCGCCAACCCGCAGACAACGGGCCGCGCTTGGGTGCAGTTGGCAACTTACATCGATCACTGTCCTCAGGACATTGACGGAAATTACCTTGCCGTGTGCCAAGCCGCGAAACCCTGGACAACGGGCTGCGCCTGGATGCAGTTGGCAACTCTATATCGATCACTGTCCTTTACCGCAGCTGCATGTCGATCGAGCTCTGCAGCGCCTTGACCGCCTGCAGCTCGGCCGGCGCGGCAAGCGTCAGCGCGCTCCCCTTGGCGTCGAGCCGGGCGGTTCGCCCCACGCGGTGCACGTACGTGTCCCGGTTGGGCGGCACCTCGAAGTTCACGACGTACTTGATGCCGTCGATGTCGAGTCCCCGCGCCGCGACGTCGGTGGCGACCAGCACCCGGTAGCGCCCGCTACGGAATCCGCCCACCGCCGCGAGCCGCAGCGCCTGCGATCGATCCGCGTGCAGGGAGGCGGCCTTGATCCCGGCGCTCGACAGCGCCCGCGCCAGCCTCTCCGCGCCGCGCTTGGTGTTGACGAACACCAGGACCGATCCCGAGGCCTTGCCCAGGAACGACGTCAGCCAGGCGGTCTTTCGGGACGACGGCATCCGTTCGACGGCGTGGGAGATGCCCTCGGCCGGCTTGCCCCGCTGGCCGATCTGGACGTAGGCCGGATCGCGCGCCAGCTCCGACAGCGGTCTCAGGACCGAGTCGGGGATCGTCGCCGAGAACAGCAGAGTCTGACGTCCCGACTGCTCCGATCGCGGACCGGGCGGCAGACCGGCGACGATGCGGCGGACGTCGGGCCAGAACCCCATGTCCAGCATGCGGTCGGCCTCGTCGAGAATCAGCGTATCGATCTGATCGAAACCGGGGATCCCGCTGCGCAGATGATCGAGCAGGCGTCCCGGGGTCGCGACGATGACATCGACGCCGGCCTCGAGGGCCTGGCTCTGCGGAGACATCGGGGTGCCCCCGTAGACTGCCGCGCTCGTGAGCCCGGTGTGATAGATGAACCCCTGAAGGTCGTCTTCGATCTGCACCACCAGCTCCCGGGTCGGTCCCAGGACGAGCACGCGGGGCCGGCGGGCGCGGGGCGCACCGCCGGGGTCCGGCGGCGCCTTGAGCAGGCGGTCGAGCACCGGTAACAGATAGGCGGCCGTCTTGCCGCTTCCGGTCTCCGCGCTGGCGATCAGATCGCGGTCGCTCGCCACGAGCGGAAAGACGGCGGACTGGACGGGGGTGGTGGTGGTGAAGCCGCGGTCCCGCACGCCCTCCGCGAGGGTCGGGTCCAGATGCAGCTCCTCGAAGGGGATCGGTTGCGCATCCACCACCGCGGCCGGCAGCATCAACTCGGCTGACGGGGCCGCGAAGTCTTTTGCCGACGGGGCTGAAAGTCGTTTCGGACGAGCCACGGGGCGGCGCCCGCGCCGGGGTCGTCTTCGTGTAGTAGTTGGGGAATCCAAAATGTTCAACGAGCCCGGAAGGTGATGATGCCCCGGACCGGATCGTAGGGAGAAACGCCGACCGTGACCCGATCGCCCGGCACGACCTTGATGCGAAACCGTCGCATGCGTCCGCTCAACTGGGCCAGAACTTCATGGCCCGCGTCGCACTGCACGCGGTACAGTCCGCCGCTGTGCACTGCCATTACCGTGCCTTGTACGTCGATGAGATCGTCCTTTGCCACACTCCTCCTCGTCACCGTCCTTCTGGTGCCGCGAGGCCCGGCGTACGGAAGCCCACTGCACCGAATTCGAGGACGGCACTTCACCGCCCGGGCGCCGTCTCGCGGCTCGCCCCAGGCCGCCCGGCGGCGGCCCGGGATGACCGGACCGCGTTCACCGTCAGTCCAAGTCTGGCACATCGGCCCGGCGCATGCAAAGCCGCGGGCCCTCAGAGCGCTCTCACCGCCGCCTCGAGCTCGGCCGCCATCGCCGTATAGTCCGAACCCGCGAGGCGCCGCGGCGGTCCGAAACTCACCTGCACCCGGCCCGGGCGCGCCATGCGGAGCTCGCGCCCGAGCACGCGGTCGACCCCGCGCAGCCGCACCGGAATCACCGGCACGTCCAGCCGGGCCGCGAGCATCGTCGCGCCGGGCTGAAAGCGGGCGATGGCGTCGCCGGTCACGCGCAGGCCCTCGGGGAAGATCAGCAGCGAGTTGCCGGCGCTGACGAGCTCGCCGGCATAGCGCAGGGCGTCTCGCGCGCCGGCCTCGCGTTGGGGGAGCGGGAACGCGTTGTAGAAGCCGGTGGCCAGGTAGTAGTTGAGGCTGCTCGTGAACCGCTGCATCCGGGTATGGCGCCCGGGGTCGAAGTGGCCGGCGAAGAACTCCTTGGACATCGCGGTCACCACGTGGTGGCGCTTCGCCCTCGGGAGCGCGGCGAGAATCACCGAGGGGTCGATGAAGCTCTGGTGGTTGGCGGCGAAGACCACCGGACCGTCGACGGCGGTCACGTGCTCCAGTCCGTCCGCCCGGATCCAGGCGAAGAGACGGGTCATGGGAAGAAGCCACACCGCGAGCGCGGCCCGGCGCAGGTGCCGGACCGGCCAGGCCTGATTCCAGCGCGGGGCGGGGAACGGCGGCCCCGCCGGGGGGGACGGGCCGGCCGACGCGGTGACGAGCGCTTCGAGATCCGCAACCGTCGCGGCGCCGCCCACCCCGCTTTCGTCGACCGCGGCGTCCAGCTCGGCCTCGAGGGTCATCAGCAGCTCGACGCGCTCCAGCGAGCTCAGGCCCAGCTCGTCCAGGCGGGTGCCCGGGTCCACCGGAGCGCCGGCGATGCGCTCGATAATCGACGACACGGATCGTTCGCCGCCGCCCGCCGCGGCGGGCGCCGGCGCCTGGCCCTGTTCCGCCCAGGTCTTCACGGCCCGCCGCTTGAGCTTCCGGGTGCCCTCGGTGCGCGGCAGCCGGTCGCCGGGCCACACCAGGACCTCGCGGATCTTCTGGTGGTCGGCGAGCCGGCGGTTGGCGGCGCGCGCGATGTCGCCGGGCGACGCCGCGGCGTTCGGCACGACGATCGCGTACACGCGCTCGCTGCCCTCGCGGGTCAGTCCGATGACCGCCGACTCTTCCACACCGGGCAGGGTGTCGACGACCCGCTCCACGTCCTCGGGGAAGACGTTGAGCCCCTCCGGGGTCACGATCATCTCCTTCTTGCGGCCGTGGACCTGCAGGCGGCCGGCGTCGTCGAGGGCGCCCAGATCGCCGGTGTGGAACCAGCCGTCCTCGAAGACGGCGTCGTCCTCGGCCGTCCCCCCGAAGTAGCCGGTGGTGACGTTGTCGCCCTTCACCAGGATCTCGCCGTCGGCGGCAATCCTGACCTGCATCCCCGCGATCGGGGTGCCGACCGAGCCGCGCCGGGTCCTGAACGGGTGGTTCAGGGTCACGATCGGCGCCGTCTCGGTCAGCCCGTAGCCCTGCACGACGAGGAAACCCAGACGCTGCCAGAACGCTTCGAGATCGGGGTCGAGGGGCGCAGCCCCGACGATGAAGCACCAGAACTTCAGCCCGAAGAGGCGGTGCACCCGGCGGTAGCGCCACCACCGGTGAGCCACCCCCAGCCGGCCCGGGGGCGGCTGGGCCGTCTCCGGGGCGATCTGCATCACGTGCTCCTTCAGGACGTCCAGGATCTTCGGGACGCAGACGAGCACCGAGATCCGCCGGCTGCGAATCTGACCGACGATGGCCTGCGGGCTGTAGCCTTTCATGAACACGCAGGCGCCCGGCAGCATCGGGGGGATGAACGTGGCCAGGGCCTGTCCGAACATGTGGCTCAAGGGCAGCAGGTTGAGAAACCGCAGCGGCCGGAACGGACGCGCGTAGCGCCGGTACTTCAGCACCTCGCGCTCGACCGGGACGATGTTCGCCAGCACGTTCCGGTGGGTGATGACGACCCCCTTGGGCTCGGACGTCGCGCCGGACGTGAACACGATCTCGGCGGTGTCGCCGGGAGCGGGGGTGTGGGGGGCGGCGGCCGGCGCGTCCCCGGCCGCCGCCGGCGTGCGCAGCTCGCTGAACCGCCAGGTCTCGACCGCGTCGAGGTGCGCCGGCACCACGTCGTCGCCGATCAGCAGGACCCGGGCGTCGACCCGCCGGGCGATGGTCTCGAGGAGTCCCGACGAGGCCCGGTAGTCGATGGGCACCACGACCGCGCCGCGCCGCAGGCACCCCCAGAAGGCGACTATCCACTCCGGGCGGTTCTCGCCCCAGAACAGCACCGCGTCTCCCGCTCCGACCCCGGCCTCGGCGAGGCGCCCCGCGAAGGCGATCGAGGCCCGCCGCACCGCGTCGTAGCTGTGCCGCCGCACCCGGTAGCCGTCGTCGTGGACGAGGAACTCGGTCTCCCCGCGCAGGCGCTCGTCGAAGTAGTCGAGCAGGGTGTCCCGTTTCATGGACGCATTATGGTCGAACCGGCGGGGTGCTCCGGCCGGCGGGGTCATCGGACGGAAACGCCGATGTTGGCCGCCAGCAGGGTCATGCGCGGGGACCCGGGCTGCTCCCCGAGCTGCTCGATCGGACTGATGGCGAAGAAGCGCAGATCGAGCGACAGCGCCACGTCCGGGGTGAGGAACCAGCGGGCTCCCCCGCCGTAGTTGAGGGTGCGGGCCCCCCGTTGCACCGGCGTCGTCGGCTGCTCCGGGTACACGTTCAGCCGCGACGTGCCCAGTCCGCCGCTCAGATAGCTCCATCCGTTCCGGTGTCCGAAATTGAACGAGATCTGCGGCGAGATTGCGGTGAACCGCGAGGTGACGATGGTTCCCTCGATGAGCGGCGGGTCCATCTCTCCCGGCTCTTCCGGCGTGGGCACTACCGGCGCGGGCTCTCCCGGCATGGGCTCTACCGGCGCGAGGTGCGCCGCCGTGGACAGGACCGAGGCCCCCACCCCGAAGGTGACCGCTCCCCATCGGAAGAAGTAGAAGTGGCCGCCGAGGTCGACCGCGATGCCGCGGGGGGGAAGCTGATCCGCCCGGAGCCTGCGCACTGCGGCCAGCTCTTCGTTCTGGCTCAGGCTCACCGTCGAGCCTCGCAGGTCGATGATGTAGCGGCCGATCGGTTCGGGATCCTGCGCGGCCACGCCGGAGACGGTCACCGCGAGCAGGAACGCGACCCGCAACGCGGTCCGCACGTGGGCGCTCGACATGCTCTGCCCAGTATACCGGCGCCGTCGGGGCCGCCGGTGGGCGTGAACCCTGGCAGCCCGTGGCAATAGGGGCCTCGCTGCATTCGACCGGCGATGCATCCTGACCGACTGCGTTGTTTCTCGGTCGCATATGCCCAACTTGCTCTCTCGTCACGTCTTGCTCTCTCGTCACGTCTTGTCGCACGGGCGGCCTGCAGCCCGCTGGCGCCCTCGCCGGTCTCGGTGAGACGCGGGGTTTCGCCAGGGGCTGCCAGGCCGGCCTGCCGGTATACTGCGCCGCATGCCCAGCGTCGTTCCGGTGGACGCCATCGAGGAGGCCGCGCGGCGTATCGACGGCCTCGTTCGCCGCACCCCGCTGCTGCGGTTGCCGGTGGACGGGGAAGCACCGGTGTACGCCAAGTGCGAGAACCTGCAGGCGGCCGGCGCCTTCAAGATACGCGGCGCCTCCAACTTCCTCGCGCAGGTCGACCCCGATGCGCGCCGCCGCGGGGTCATCACCTACTCGTCCGGCAACCACGCGCAGGCGGTGGCGCTGGCCGCGCGCCGGGTCGGCGTGCCCGCGGTGGTGGTCATGCCGACGACCGCCCCCGCCGTCAAGGTCGAGGGGGCGCGGGCCCTCGGGGCCGAGATCCTCTTCGAGGGGACGACCTCGGTCGAGCGGAAGCGGCGGGCCGAGGCGGAGGCGCGGGCCCGGCAGCTGCAGATGGTGCCGCCGTTCGACCACCCCTGGATCATCGCCGGCCAGGGCACGGTGGGTCTGGAGATCCTGCGCGACTGCCCGGCCGTGGCGCGCGTCCTCGTGCCGGTGGGGGGCGGGGGCCTCGTGGCCGGCGTCGCGGCCGCCGTCAAGCAGCAGCGTCCCGACGTCCGGGTCATCGGGGTCGAGCCGAGCGGCGCCGCCAAGATGACCGCGTCGCTCGCGGCGGGCCGGCCGGTCTCCCTCGATCGGGTGTCGAGCCTGGCCGACGGACTGCTGCCGGTGCGGCCCGGGGACCTGACCTTCCACCACGTCCAGCGTTTCGTCGACGAGGTCGTCACCGTCGACGACGATCCGATCGCCGACGCGGTGCTCTGGCTGTTTCGCCGGGCCAAGCTCGTCGTCGAGACCAGCGGCGCCGCGACCCTCGCCGCTCTCCTCGGCGCATCCCTGTCGGACCGGCCGCCGCCGGCCGGAGCCACCGTCGTCGTCCTGAGCGGCGGGAACCTCGGTGTCGAGACCCTGACTCAGCTCGCCGCCCGCCGCTCGCCGGCGGATCGGCGGCAGGACCGGACTCCTTGACAGCCCGGGGTGGAGCCCCGCGTTGCAACAAAGCGCCGCTCGAATGCAGCGGGGACTTCGCCATGGGCGGTCGAGCGGCCGGGCTCGGTTGCAGTCGAGTCGGATTTCGCTCGCGTTCTGTTCGCCGTCGGCGGTCGGGACGGGCCGCTGCGCCAAACCACAGGCGCAGATCCGCACGCTCGTCGGTGTGAGGCGAGCCTCGATGGGAGCTCGTCGTGGCAGGACCGCGGTTTCACCACGGGCTCCCGTCGTGAACGCGGCGGCGGCCGTCCGGCTCAGAACTGCACGCGGACGCCCGCGAAGGCGCTGCGCGGCTGGCCGGGTCCGATGAACCGCGGATCGCTGGCGTCGGGCGCCTCGTGCAGATACACCTCGAGCTCGGCGAGCACCCCGGCCGTCGCGTACCGCGCGTCGAGCAGGTTGTCCACCCGCACGAACAGCTCGACGCCCTGCTCGAGCCGGTACGACGAGCGCAGGTTCACCACCCCGTAGCCGTCCAGCCGCGCCTGATCGTTGCCCTCGTCGCCGACGAACACCCGGTCCGACGCGACGACCGTCTCGAGGGCGGCGTCCCAGGCGCCGGTGATCGCCTGCCGGATGCCCGCCTTCAGGTTGTGGCGCGGGATGCCGGGCAGCCGGTCGCCCGGCTCGACGGCGATCGCGCCCGCCTCGGACGCCGCGTCGTTGACCTCGCCGTCGCCCGGTAGCTGCAGCGGTGACTGGAAGGTCGCGTCCACGAGCCCGTAGCCCACGTACCAGCCGGTTCCGGCGCGGCGGCCGTTCAGCTCGACATCGAGCCCGACCCGCGCGGTGTCGCCGGCGTTCTGGAAGTACCCGGTCCCGATGAGCTCGGGCGAGGCGATGAACAGGATGTCGTCGTCGAGCCCGGTCCGGTACGCCGTTACCGACCATTCGCCGCCGGAGCCGGCGGTCCATCGACCCCGGAGCCCCGCCTCGACCGAGCGCGCCACGACCTGTTCCAGGGGCGGGTCGGAGACGAAGGCGTTCGGAATGCGGCACGGCTCGGCGGGGTCGGCGCAGCTCAGCTCGGCCGCCGTCGGGGCGCGGTTCGACTCCGAGTACCGCGCGAAGAACGATGCGCCGTCGCTCGCCCGATAGACGATGCCGGCCGCGGGGTTGAAGCGCGCGAACGCGTGCGTGCCGTCGAGCGACGTGCCGAGTCGATCCCCGATGTCGATGTTCGCCCGGTTGTAGCGTCCGGAGACGGTCAGATGGACGCGGTCCGTCACCGACAGCGTGTTGCTGGCGTACAGTCCCAGGGCCCGGTTCGCGGTGTCGATGGCGGTGTTGAACAGGTCGTCGCCGCCGAGGCCGTCGAGGCTGGCCAGGAGCCCCGATCCGGCGACGCCCCGATCGGGGGTCAGGGTTCCCACTTCGCTGGTCGTGGTGAAGTCGACGTCGGCGAGATCGGCTGACGCGCCCAGCACCAACACGTTGTCGCGGCCGCCGACCGCGGCGTTCGTCGTCGCCTGCACGGTGGCGCCGTAACCCTGCGCCAGCGTCGTGCTTCGGTTGTAGGCGGCGTCGCCCGCCGCGTCCAGCAGGGTGATGTAGCGTCCGGACACGAGGTCGACCAGGGGCAGCGCTTCCTCGTCGCCGTCGTCATCCCCGTCGCCGTCGTCATCCCCGTCGTCGTGCTCGTCGCCGTCATCGTCGTCGTCATCGTCGGCGCCGAAGCACAGTGTCTGCGCCGGGATCCCCTCCGCCAGCACGTCGTCGCAGACCCCGAACTCCGCCTCGTCGCCGTTCAGGGTGCGGCGGTCGAGGTCGCGGTAGTAGCCGGTCACCTGCACCGACCAGTTGTCGGAGGTCGCGACGTTGGCCCGCCCCTGCACGAACGCGAGCCGGTTGTCGGTGATGTCGGGGAAGGTGAACACCGCGGATCGGTCCGCGTCGAGCAGCTCCACCGGCGCGGGCGCGTTCCCGGTCAGGCTGGTGTCGGCGTAGGTGAAGCTGAGGCCCGCATCCACCGATTCGTCCCGGTATCCGACGTCCGCGAAGGCCTGCGTGACCTCGGACGGCGAGGCGACGCGCCACCCCGCTTCCGAGAAGTGCGTCGCGCCGGTGTAGAACGCCCACGCTCCGCGGTTGGCGCCGTACTCGGCGGTGGCGGCGTAGCGCCCGAACGACCCCCCGGAGACCTCGCCGCGGAATCCGGTGTGATCGAACCCGTTCTTGAGCTGCAGGGCGAGCGCGCCCCCGAGGGCGTTCAACCCGTAGGTGGGGTCGGCGCCGGCGCTGAGCTGCACCCGATCGACCGCGAACTGCGGGAACAGGTCGAACTGCACGGCGTCGCCGAACGGCTCGTTGATGCGGACGCCGTTCTGGTAGACGGCGATGCCCTGGGGCAGGCCGATCACCGGCGAGGCGCTGAAGCCGCGGAAGCGGAGGGTCGGCTGAAAGGGATTCGTGGTCGTGCCTTCCAGGGAGACCGAGCCGAGGCGCTCGTTCAGGGCGTCGGCCATCGAGGACGCCCCGCGCGCCGCGAGATCGCCCCCGTCGATCACCGAGATGGCCGCGGCCACGCGATCGCGGCTGACTCCCGAGCCGGGGGTGGGGGTGACCGCCACCACGTCTACCTGCTCCGCTATCCTGCCGATGGACAACGTCACGTCGAGCACCCGCGGGCTCCCCGCCGTCAGGCGCACATCCTCACGCTGCTGCGCCTCGAACCCGCCCAGCGTGAAGGTCACGGTGTAGGCGCCCGGCGCCAGGGCCAGGGCATACTCGCCGGCGTCGTCGCTGACGGCGGTGACCGCCGGCGCCGGCGCCTGCGAGCTGGCGGTGACCGTGACGCCGGGCAGGACGGCTCCCTGCGCGTCGGTGACCCGCCCGGTGAGCTGCGCCGTCTGGGCCGCGGCGGCCGGCGAGCTCACGGAGCTCAGGAAGACGGCCCCGGCGAGGGCGAGGAGGCGGATGACTGCCGCGGCGCGGCGTCGCCGCGGCGCGTTACGAGTGGTTCGCACCGTTCAGGATCTTTGCCGTCGAGATCGCTTGGCCCGCGTGCCGCGTGCAGTGCTCGGCGGAGTGGAAGATGAGGCCCAGGGCCGTACTCGGCAGGCCTGCTCGACCCACCTTCTTCGGAACCAGCAGCTCCTCGCGCGAGGTGGTTCGCAACTGGTCCAGCGCGCGCTCGATCGACGCGTACGCGCCTGCCGCGACCTCACCCAACGATTGGACGGGATGGCCGGGCTCGCCTTCGGAGCGTGCGGCGGTCTTCTGGGCGTCGGACAGCATCTCGCCTTGCGCATAAGTCAGCAAGCGATCGAGCGCACCTGCCAGGTGGCGCACGTGAAACCCGATCGAAGCCGCGCCGCCCGGCCGCTGCCACACGTGCTCGGCCGGCACGGACGCGACCAGACTCTCGACATCCTCGCTCGCTTGCATCAGCGCGTGCACGGCTGGCATGAGTAGTGGCTCGAAGCCTTCCACAGGGCCGCGGAGCCAAACTTCAGGTTGCGTGTTCATCCAGTCAGTCTCCCGGACTCTCCTTCAAATGCCTCGCCCGCCCGGCGCAGGCCGCACGCGGCCGGCGATGCGACCATTTCCTCGTCCAGGTTAACCGAAGACCGCTTGTCCGATCCGCCGTTCATCGGTCAGAGCTCGTCGACCACCAACGTGCTCCCTTCCCACCGGCCGCGAGGCTCACCGTTCCACTGCGGGATGCCGGTCCGCGGGCGGCCGTCGATCGGGATGATCCGGCGCTGTTGGTACATCTCGTGCGCGATCACGACGTCGGTTGGCGTCTGGAAGATCTGATGGTTCGGGTTGTCGCCGAACCAGATCTGCGGCAGCCCGTCACCGAGGCACCGCTCGCCCGTGTCGAGGTCGATGTGCGAATCCCAGGGACCGGTTCCGTACGGCCGTTCGCCGTCACGCGCCGCAGGTGAGTACGGGATTCGGCCGTCCGGCGGATCGACGATCAACGACGTGCGCCGGTTCGGCTCCCACGCGGTGCCTTCGTCGAGCCAGAAGCCGTCGTAGCCGAGGCTGCCGTCAGGCCGGTAGTCGACGTCGCCCCCCGCCGGCGCCCGCTCCGCCGGCCGCTTCAGCCGGCGTTCCTCCTCGGCGAGGGCGGCCGTCTCGAGCGACGAGATTTCCTCTGCGGTCAGGAACTCCCGTTCCTGGTACTCCGACGACCGTTCGAGCGGCGTCAGGGTCGAGCCGACCCAGATCCCCTGCAGGTCCGGGTCGCCCCAGGAAGTCCTCGGTATCTCCCGGGCCGAAACGGCGGCGGAAGGCTGCGCGGCGGCCGGCACCGCCGCGCACAGGGACGCGCCGAGAACGAGCACCGCGCCGGCAATTCTGTCCAATGGAGTTCCTCTTCCTTGCCAATAGGGGAAACGTATCACAGCGGGACTTCGACGGCGTCCGCGGCGGGTGGAGCACCGTGCCTCGGCTCCGGGCGAGTGGATACGGTGACGATCGTGGTCCAGCCGCAGCCGGCGGCGGCGGATCGGCGCCTGCTGCCACCTCATCGAGCGATTGGGCGGGACTCCAGCCGTAGCGGTCCGCATCCATGGCGTCTACCGGCCCGAAGAGTAGGGGCTCGAAGCCTTCCACAGGGCCGCGACCAGACCCTCGACGTCCTCGCCGTGCCTCGGGTCTCACCCACCATCCTCCAACAGGCGCCGGGCGGCGTCCAGCGCCGCCTCCAGCGTTCAGGACGCTACGCTCGCGGTCTTTCGGGCCGGCCTCTCGATCCCGGGTATCCGTCGCATTCTGAGCGCGTTGTCGGAAGGCCGGCCGGACCGAGCCGCAGCTACAAGGTGTCGGAGATCGGCGACCCCGAAGGAGAGCGGCGGCTTCAGCGAGCAGGTCCCGCGGCCGAGCCCGGCCGACGGGGGCGAAAGAGGGGGCGGCGATGGACCGACCTTGCATTGTGGCCACGCTGACGCTACATTACGGTGATGAGGACAGTCGGAATCCGCACGTTGAAGAACCGCCTCAGCGAGTATCTGCGCGCCGCGCAGTCTGGTGAGCGGGTCACGGTCACCAGCCGCGGAGCGCCGGTCGCCGACCTCGTTGCCCACGCGCCGCACGGATTGGACCCCGACGACGAGTTGCTGCGGTTGGCGCGGGCGGGCGAGGTCCGGCTCGGCACGCCCAACCCCGGGGTCCGGTATACGCGCCCGCCCGCGGGACGCCGGTTGCCGCACGATGACGTCATGGCGATCCTGGACTCGGTTCGCGGCGACCGATGACGCTCTATGCCGAGAGCAGCGCGGTGGTTTCCTGGCTCCTTGGCGAGGCGCCGGGGGATGCGGCGCGGCGGCTGCTGGCGTCTGCGACCGTCGTGTTCGCTTCCGAGCTGACTCTGCTGGAGTGTGACCGGGCCATCCGCTGGGCGGTTTCTATCGGGCGGCTCCGCGTGCAGGATGCGGAGTCGGCGCGGTTGCGCCTCGAGTCGGAGGCGGCGCCATGGCACGTGTTCCGGGTTGGAACCGGCATTGTGGACCGTGCGCGCCGCGGATTTCCCCGGGAGCCAGTGCGGACTCTGGACGCGTTGCACCTCGCGACCGCGCTCCGGGTCGGCGAGTTCCGGCCGGGTCTGGGCGTGCTCTCCTTCGACCGTCGCATCCGGGCGAACGCTGCGGCTCTGGGATTCGACGTGTTGCCCGCCGACCCGCCGGACTCGGGAGAGTAGCCGCCGGCGACTCATGAAGTGGAGCGGGCCAGCCGGCACACGACGACACGGAGCGTGAATCTCGCCCCGGGTTCCCAAAGTAAGGGCAGAGCGCCGGGCCAGCAGTTCCAGGGAGCTCCATCGCGTCTTCCCGGGTCCCGCCAGGACGCGCTCCATCGGGCTCGTTGCCGACAGCATGGTTGCCATCGGTATCGTTGCCAAACCCCCCGGGTCGAATCGATCCCGAGCCGCGTCCCGTGTACGATCGGCAGCACAGCCGGGCTCTGACGTTCAGCGCCACGACTGACGGCACGAACGCGAATGACGACGAGCAACGCCGACCTGAACTGGATCGCGAGCTACATCTGGGGCATCGCCGACGACGTCCTGCGCGATCTGTACGTCCGCGGCAAGTATCGCGACGTCATCCTCCCCATGACCGTCCTGCGCCGGCTCGACGCGGTGCTGGAGAACACCAAGCAGGCGGTGCTCGACATGAAGGCGTTGCTCGACAAGGCCGGGGTGGTCGAGCAGAAGCGCGCCCTAGGGGCGTCGACGGGGCAGGCGTTCTACAACACCTCGAAGTTCACCCTGCGCGACCTGCGCGCCCGGGCCAGCCGGCAGCGGCTCGAGGCCGACTTCCGAGCCTGGCTCGACGGGTTCTCGCCCAACGTGCAGGAGATCCTCGAGAGCTTCGAGTTCCGCAACCAGATTCCGCGGCTCTCGAAGGCCGACGCCCTCGGCACGCTGATCGAGAAGCTCACCTCGCCGGACGTCAACCTCAGCCCCGCCCCGGTGAAGAACGCCGACGGCACCGTCCGGCATCCCGGCCTCGACAACCACGGCATGGGCTCGATGTTCGAGGAGCTCGTCCGCCGCTTCAACGAGGAGAACAACGAGGAGGCGGGCGAGCACTGGACGCCGCGCGACGCAGTGCGGCTGATGGCGAAGCTCGTCTTCCTGCCCGTGGCCGGCGAGCTCAAGTCCGGCACCTACCTGCTCTACGACGGCGCCTGCGGCACCGGCGGCATGCTGACGGTGGCCGAGGACACCCTGCGGCAGCTCGCGGCCGAGCACGGCAAGGACGTCTCCACCCACCTGTACGGCCAGGAGATCAACGCCGAGACCTACGCCATCTGCAAGGCCGACCTCCTGCTGAAGGGCGAGGGCGACGCCGCCGACAACATCATCGGCGGCCCCGAGCACTCCACCCTCGCCAACGACGCCTTCCCGTCGCGCGAGTTCGACTTCATGCTCTCGAACCCGCCCTACGGCAAGAGCTGGAAGACGGACCTCGAGCGGATGGGCGGCAAGAAGGACATGCGCGACCCCCGCTTCGTCATCGAGCACGCCGGCGACCCCGAGTACTCGCTGGTCACCCGCTCCAGCGACGGCCAGATGCTCTTCCTCGCCAACAAGCTCTCGAAGATGAAGCAGGGCACCCGGCTCGGCAGCCGCATCGCCGAGGTCCACAACGGCAGCTCGCTGTTCACCGGCGACGCCGGGCAGGGCGAGAGCAACATCCGCCGCTGGATCATCGAGAACGACTGGCTGGAGGCGATCGTCGCCCTCCCGCTCAACATGTTCTACAACACCGGCATCGCCACCTACGTCTGGGTGCTCACCAACCGCAAGCCCGAGCACCGCCGCGGCAAGGTGCAGTTGATCGACGCCACGAAGTGGCACCGGCCGCTGCGCAAGAACCTCGGCAAGAAGAACTGCGAGCTCGGCGAGGAGGACATCGCCCGCATCTGCGACACGTTCCTCGCCTTCGAAGAGACCGGGGAGAGCAAGATCTTCGACAACGCCGCGTTCGGCTACTGGAAGGTGACGGTGGACCGGCCTCTGCGCATCCAGGGCGTCGACCCGAACCGTGTCTACAGGGCGGCCGAGATCAAGGAGCTGAAGGAGACGGGCGAACGGAGCGAGGACGCGGCGCCGATCATCCGGAAGATCCACAAGCGGGGTACGGAGGCCGATCCGCTACGCGGCCTGTTCGCGGCCACCGCCGACGGTGGAGCGGCCGTCGTGGAGTACGAGCCCGACACTGACCTGCGCGACACCGAGCAGATCCCGCTGCAGGAAGACGGCGGCATCGAGGCGTTCCTGCGGCGCGAGGTGCTGCCGTATGCGGCGGATGCCTGGTACCAGGCCGACAGCGTGAAGGTCGGCTACGAGATCAGCTTCACACGCTACTTCTACAAGCCGACGCCGATGCGCACGCTGGCCGACATTCGGGCGGACATTCTGGCGCTGGAGCAGGAGACGGACGGGCTGTTGGCGGAGATTCTGGGCCACGGTGAACCGGTCTCGACGTGATGAGGACGAGCGCAATGGGAGCGGGCAATGACCGACAATCCATCGGCGGAGACGCGGGCGCGGCCAGCGGAGATCATCTTCGAGGTCACGGAAGCGGTCGAAGGCGGGTACGACGCGAGGGCGCTCGGATACAGCATCTACACGCAGGGAGAGAGCTGGGACGATCTGAAGGAGATGGCGAGAGACGCCGTGCTCTGCCACTTCGATGAGGACGGAGCGCCGCGCGTGATCCGGCTGCACCTCGTCCGGGAGGAGGCCATCGCGGTATGAAGCGGCCCCGCGGCCTCTCGGGCACCGAGGTCGTCCGGCGGCTCGCCCGTCACTACGGCTACCGCGTGACTCGGAGCCGAGGCAGCCACATGACCGTGACGCTGACGGCGGGAGGCGAGGACCATCAGGTGACCGTACCTCGGCATCGGGACGTGCGGATCGGCACGCTGGACGCGAGCATCGTCGATGTGGCGGTAATCCCCGGCCTGCGCAAGCAGGCAGTACGCGAGACCCTCTTCAGTTGATGTGATGGTCGCCGAACTGAAGCCGTATCCGGAGTACAGGGACTCTGGTGTGGAGTGGCTGGGGGACGTGCCGACGCATTGGGAGGTTCGGCACCTTGGGCGCATCGGCCGATTCTCCAAGGGTGGCGGCGGCACAAAGGAGGACGCGATAGAAGACGGCGTTCCATGCGTTCGCTACGGGGACCTGTACACGCACCACCAGTTCTTCATCACCGCGAGCCGGACATGCGTCAGCCCCGAGCTTGCGGCCACTGTCTACACGCCGATCCATTACGGAGACGTTCTGTTCGCGGGATCCGGCGAGACCATAGACGAAATCGGGAAGTCAGCGGTTAATCTCATTCGCGGCCCGGCATGTTGTGGCGGAGACGTGATCATATTCCGACCCTCTATCGACGCGGAGGCTCGGTTCCTCGGCTACGTGGCCGATTGCTCAGCATCGGTCCATCAGAAGGCGTGTATCGGTCGAGGGTTCACGGTCGTGCACATCTATTCGAGCGACCTCAAGTACGTGACCGTTCCAATCCCACCGGTCCCTGAACAAGCCGCCATCGTCCGCTTCCTCGACCACGCCGACCGGCGCATCCGGCGCTACATCCGCGCCAAGGAGAAGCTGATCGCGCTGCTGGAGGAGCAGAAGCAGGCCATCGTCCACGACCGTCACGGGTCGAATCGACGTGCGAACCGGGCGGCCGTACCCGGCATACAAGGATTCCGGGGTGGCGTGGTTGGGGGACGTGCCGGCGCATTGGAAGGAAGTCACCTTGGGCGCGCTAGCACGTTCCATTCAGACCGGACCGTTTGGAAGCCAACTCCATGCAAGTGACTACGTGACAGGTGGAGTCCCCGTCATTAATCCGGCCCACATGACCAATGGCAGCATCAGGCCAGATCCGACGGTTGCCGTGAGCCAACAAAAGGTGGAGGAGTTGTCGATGCACCGGCTTCAATTGTCGGATATTGTCGTCGCTAGACGAGGCGAGGTCGGTCGTTGTGCGCTCGTGGCAGAGACAGAGACCGGGTGGCTTTGCGGCACCGGTAGCCTGCGGATTAGGTTAAAGCCGGGAATACTCTTGCCCGCCTATCTGATTGGCCTACTGAATGCCCCGCTGCTTAGAGACGCACTGCGCATGTATACAATCGGTGCGACGATGGACAACATCAACGCGGGAGTTGTTTCGCGCCTTCGGCTGGCGCTACCGCCGTCCAGTGAGCAGGCTGCCGTCGTGGAATACATGACTCATGCTGTCGAGAATTGCGAGGCCGCCGCCAACACCATTCGGCACGGAATCGAAGTACACGGCGAATACCGCAGCCGCCTGATCGCGGATGTAGTCACCGGCAAGCTCGACGTTCGCGAGGCGGCGACCCTTCCCGAAGTGGATCGGTTTGCCGCCGAACGCCATGCGGATGACGGCGTCGATCACGAAACTGGGTCGGGGCGGAACGGCTGGGGACACGTCGTTGCAGAAGGCGGTCGGTCGGCGGGTGCCGCGGATGCGGAGCGGCCCGAGGTGGCGACACCGGGTGTGATGACGAAGGGGAGGTGAACCGATGCACTGGGAGTCCTGTTCGGCAGTGGAACGCAACCCCCGCAAGATCAGCGGCGCCTGGGCCTTCACCGGGACGAGGGTGCCGGTGTACGCCCTTTTCGAAAATCTTGCCAGCGGCGCGACAGTCGAACAGTTCCTGGAGTGGTTTCCCGGGGTCGAGGAACGTCAGGTCAGGGAGGTTCTCGAGTACGAGGCGAAGACGCTGAAGGCATCGGTACTGCGATGAGGCTGCTCTTCGATCAGGGGACGCCCGTTCCGCTGGGGCGGCACCTCGCCGGCCATTCGGTGGCCACGGTAGCGGACCGGGGCTGGTCCGAGCTGGACAACGGTGACCTGCTCGACAAGGCGGAGAAGGACGGCTACGAGGTCCTGATCACCACGGACCAGAACATGCGCTACCAACAGAACCTGAGCGGCCGGCGGCTCGCAATTGTGGTGCTGCTCTCCACGGCGTGGCCCGATGTTCGACTGCGCATTGAAGAGATTCGGACGTCGCTGATCGAGATCCGACCTGGCGACGTGAGGGAAGTGCCGATCTGATTCGGAATTGGGTGGGAACAGCGTGACGTCTGACACGACGGAGCGCGGCCTCGAACGGCTGATCTGCACGGCGCTGGTCGGCCCGGGTCAGGGGAGAACCATGAGCGACGAATCGGAACTGCTCGATCGCATCACCGTGCGGGCGGACGTCTTCGGGGGAAAGCCGATCATCCGGCACATGCGGATTGCGGTGGAGCATGTTCTCGGGATGCTGGCGGCGGGAGACACGGCGGAGACCATCCTGCGGGAGTACCCGGCACTGGAACCCGAGGACATCCAGGCCTGCCTGCAATTCGCGCATCGTTCGATGGCCGGCGAGCATGTGTATGACCGGCTTCCGGTTCGAGAGGCTTCGTGAAGTTCCTGCTGCGGGCGGGGGCCATTGTCGTGGTGACGAGAAGGCGGGTGCGGATACGGACGACGGGATTCGGCGAACGGGACGATGTCTGAGGCCAGCGATACGTCCGAACGCGGCCTCGAACGCCTGATCTGCACGGCGCTGGCCGGCCATCCGTGTGATCCGCCGAAGGAAGGCAAGGTCGCAGAGGCGCGCCCAGGGTACGGCGGCGTCGGCTGGAGCGGCGGCAATTCGGGGGACTACGACCGCGAGTTCTGCGTCGATCGGGTCCAGCTCGGCGCCTTCCTGCACGGCACGCAACCGGCGACCGCCGACGGGCTGGGGCTTGACGGGGACGGCCCGACGCGGCGAAAGTTCCTGGCTCGGCTGCAGGGCGAGATTGCCAAGCGGGGCACCATCGACGTGCTGCGCCACGGCGTCCGGCACGGCGCACACGACCTGGAGCTGTTCTACGGCACGCCGTCGGCCGGGAACCCGCAGGCACGGGAACGCTTCGAGCAGAACCGCTTCACGGTCGTCCGGCAGCTCCGCTACAGCCGTGACGACACGCAGCGGGCGCTCGACATCGGCCTGTTCATCAACGGCCTGCCGGTCTTCACGTTCGAGCTGAAGAACAGCCTGACCAAGCAGACGGTGGACGACGCGGTCGAGCAGTACCGGAGGGACCGCAACCCGCGCGAGAAGCTGTTCGAGCTTGGCCGCTGCGTGGCCCACTTCGCGGTGGACGAGAGCGAGGTGCGGTTCTGCACGCACCTCCGGGGGAAGGCGTCCTGGTTCCTGCCGTTCAACCGGGGCTGGAGCGACGGGGCCGGCAACCCGCCGAACCCGGGCGGCATCAAGACCGACTACTTGTGGCGCGAGGTGCTGGCCCGCGAGAGCCTGACGAACATCCTGGAGAACTACGCCCAGGTGGTGGCGGCGAAGGACGAGAAGACCGGCAAGAAGAAGCGGACGCAGGTCTGGCCCCGCTACCACCAGCTCGACGTCGTGCGCCGGCTGCTGGCCGACGTCGCGGCCGACGGGGCGGGCCGGCGCTACCTCATCCAGCACTCGGCGGGCAGCGGCAAGAGCAACTCGATTGCCTGGCTGGCCCACCAACTGATCGGGCTCGCCAAGGACGGCGCCCCGGTCTTCGACTCGATCGTCGTCGTCACCGACCGGCTCATCCTCGACCGGCAGATCGGCGACACCATCCGGCAGTACGCCCAGGTCGGTGCGACCGTGGGGCGCGCGGAGCGGTCCGGAGACCTGCGGCGGTTCATCGTGGCCGGCAAGAAGATCATCATCTCGACCGTCCAGAAGTTCCCCTTCATCCTCGACGAGATCGGCAACGAGCAGCGCAGCCGGCGCTTCGCCATCATCATCGACGAGGCCCACTCCAGCCAGGGCGGTCGCACGTCGGCTTCGATGTCGGCCGCGCTGGGGGCGGCCGGCGAGGAGGGCGAGGACGAGACCTTCGAGGATCGGATCAACCGCGTGATGGAGTCGCGCAAGCTGCTCCCCAACGCCAGCTACTTCGCGTTCACCGCCACGCCGAAGAACAAGACGCTTGAGACCTTCGGTGCGCCCGACCCCCAGCCCGACGGCGCCGTCCGGCACCTCGCCTTCCACAGCTACACCATGAAGCAGGCCGTCCAGGAGGGCTTCATCCTGGACGTGCTGGCCCACTACACCCCCGTGGCCAGCTACTACCGGCTCGCGAAGACGGTGGAGGACGACCCCGAGTTCGACGTCAAGAAGGCGCAGAAGAAGCTGCGGCGCTTCGTCGAGGGCCACGACCACGCGATCCGTCTGAAAGCCGAGATCATGGTCGACCACTTCCACGAGCAGGTCATCGCCAGGAACAAGATCGGCGGCGCGGCGCGGGCGATGGTGGTCACCAACGGCATCGAGCGTGCGATCCAGTACTTCCACGCCATCCGCGACTACCTGCAGGAGCGCAAGAGCCCGTACCGGGCCGTCGTGGCCTTCTCCGGCGAGCCCGAGTTCGGTGGCCGGAAGGTGACCGAGGCGTCGCTGAACGGCTTCCCGTCCGGCCAGATCGCCGAGAAGATCCGGGAGGACCCGTACCGCTTCCTCGTCTGCGCCGACAAGTTCCAGACCGGCTACGACGAGCCGCTGCTGCACACGATGTACGTCGACAAGACGCTGTCCGGCATCAAGGCGGTGCAGACCCTGTCGCGCCTCAACCGGGCGCACCCGAAGAAGCACGACGTCTTCGTGCTCGACTTCCTCAACGACGCCGACACCATCCGCGACGCCTTCGCCGACTTCTACCGCGCGACGATCCTGGCCGGCGAGACCGACCCCGACAAGCTTCACGACCTGCAGGCGGACCTCGACGCCGCGCAGATCTACTCGCCCGAGCAGGTCGACGACCTCGCCCGGCGCTACCTCGGCGGGGCCGAGCGCGATGAGCTCGATCCGATCCTGGATGTCTGCGTGGCAGTCTACGTGCACGAGCTGGACGAGGACGCGCAGGTGGACTTCAAGGGCAAGGCCAAGGCCTTCGTGCGGACCTACGGTTTCTTGTCCTGCGTCCTGCCCTACACGAACGCCGGGTGGGAGAAGCGCTCGATCTTCCTGAACTTCCTGATCTCCAGGCTCCCGGCCCCCGACGACGAGGACCTGTCCAAGGGCATCCTCGACGCCATCGACATGGACAGCTACCGGGTCGAGAAGCGGGCGGTCCAGAAGATCCTGCTGCCCGACGCCGACGCCGAGATCGAGCCCGTGCCGGCCGCCGGCGGCGGTCACCGGCCCGAGCCCGAGCTGGACCGTCTCTCGAACATCCTCAAGGCGTTCAACGACCTGTTCGGCGACATCGCCTGGCAGGACCGCGACCGCGTGGGGGAGCTCATCACCAAGACCATCCCCGCCCAGGTGGCCGCGGACGCCGCCTTCCGGAATGCCCGGCAGAACTCGGACGACACCAACGCGCGCATCGAGCACGACAGGGTGCTGGCCCGCATCGTGACCGGCATGGTCAAGGACGACGCGGAGCTGTTCAAGCAGTTCATGGACAACGAGGGCTTCAAGCGCTGGATGACCGACCGCGTGTTCGAGCTGGCCTGCGAGCAGGCGGGTGCGCCGTGAGCCGGCATGTGGGTTGACGAGCGCCTTGTTCGTGATCAGCTGTCAGGCTGACCGCAGTATCCTTCCGTCGTGAAGATCCGGGAGTTGTTGAGGCAGCTGCGGCAGGGCGGCTGGTACGAGGTCCGTCGTAGAGGCAGCCATCGGGTGATGCGCCACCCGGCCAGGCGTGGCATAGTCGTGGTGGCCGGGAATCTGAACGCGGACCTGAAGGCGGGCACGCTCGGTCAGGTGCTCAAGCAGGCCGGCTTGAAGGACGGGGAGCATGAAGATGGCGCAGGCTGAGTATCTGGTCATCGTGGAGAAATACGAGGATGGTGCCCATGGGGCCTATGTGCCGGAGCTTCCGGGTATAGGCGTGGCGGGGGAGACCGAGGATGAAGTGCGTGCCTTGGTCGCCGAAGCGATCAGGCTGTATCTCGATGAGCTGCAACGGGGTGACGATCGTGGTTCGGAGTCGGTCGTCGTGAGCCACTACACGGTTGCGGTCTGACGAGAAGTGAGCGGCGCCCTGCGAATGGGACGATCCTTCAGACAAATGGAATCGGAAGCCCGTGCAAGGCGTATCATTCGCGATCCCCGAGAAGCCGCGTCGCGGCCTCTATCGCCTGCTCCAGTGAGGTGACCTCCCCGTCGAGCTGCCGCTCGTAGACGGCCTTCAGAATCCGCCCGATCTGCGGTCCGGGTGATAACCCGAGCTGCAGCAGATGCCGCCCGAGAAGGAGCGGGGCGGGCGCCTCGTGCTCGACGCCGAGGGCGCGCGCGCGGTCGAGGAACCAGTCCAGGGTGGCGGTGCAGTCGAAGTCGCCGGTGCGGCCGAGGCAGTCCGCTACGGACAGCCGGGCCAGCAAGTCCAGGTCGACCTTGCGGGCGAGTCGGCGGAAGGCGCCGTCGCCGACCGAGTCGGTGCCCCGGTGCCACATGCCGGGCTTCAGGTGGTGGGCGACGAGGCCGAGCACCTGCCCGCGGACGTCGTAGCCGGCGAGGGTGTGGACATCGAGGCGGTCGAGGAACGCGCGGGTGGGCGGCACGCCGGCCTCCTCGTGGCCGCGCGAGCGGATGCGGCCGTCGACGAACTCGGTGGTGGCGGGCTTGCCGAGGTCGTGGCAGAGGGCGGCGAGCATCAGCGTCAACTGCTGCGGGTGGTCGAGGTCGTCGATGAGCTTCCGGGCCTCGTCGATGACCATGAGCGTGTGCACCCAGACGTCGCCCTCGGGATGCCACTCCGGCTCCTGCTCGCAGCCGTCCAGTGCCTCCAGCTCCGGGAAGAGCTGCGCGACAACGCCGAGGCGCAGGGCGAGCTCGAAGCCGAGCGACGGCCGACGGGCCTGCAGCAGCAGCTTCTCCATCTCGCCGCGGATGCGTTCGGCGGGGAGGTCGTCGAGCGCGATGCCGCGGCAGATGCGCGCGGTGGCGTCGTCGGGCGTGAGCTCGAAACGGGCCGCGAGCTGCACGCCGCGCAGCACCCGCAGGCTGTCGTCGCCGAAGGTCGCGGGGTCGACCACCCGAAGTCGCCGGCGGTCGAGGTCGTCCCGCCCGCCGAAGGGGTCGATGTATTCCTTGCGCCCGGGGTTCCAGGCGATGGCGTTGACGGTGAAGTCCCGCCGCCGGGCCGCCTCCTCCACGGGCATCGAGGGGTCGCCGGTGACGACGAAGCCGCGGTGGCCGCGGCCCTGCTTCGACTCGGTGCGCGGCAGCGAGACGTCGATTCCCCCGACCTTGTAGACGGTGAAGCTCTGGCCGACGGTGTTGACGGGGCCCATCTCGCCGAGCAGCTCGCGCAGCCGGTCGGCGTCGATGCCGTAGACCTCGAGGTCGATGTCCTTCGACTCGCGGCCGAGGAGGCGGTCGCGCACCCAGCCGCCGACGTACAGGGCCCGTCCGCCGGCCCGGTGCACGCGGTCCGCGATGGCCGCCGCGAGCTGGGCGTCGCTCATGCCGCGACGTTCCCTGTCGCGACGCGATTGGCAGTCGGCGCCGCCACATCGTAGTGGGCGTCGGTCATGGCGCGACGTTCCCTGTCGCGACGCGATTGGCGGTCGGCGCCGCCACATCGTAGTGGGCGTCGGTCATGGCGCGACGTTCCCTGTCGCGGCGCGATCGGCAGCCGGCGGCGTCGTAGCGTCGTAGGGGGCAATGGCTCATGATGCGAGGTTTTCTATCGCAACCGGCTCGATCGGGCCGGCCGGGCTGAAGCCGAAGATGCGGCCGTAGAAGTACAGCTCGGCCTCGGCCGCGCGCTGGATGTTCGCGGCCTGGCGGAACCCGTGCTGCTCGCCCTCGAACATCAGGCAGGCGACGGGGAGCCCCTTCTGCCGCAGGGCGTCGACCATGCGCTCGGTCTGGTCGGGAGGCACCACGGCGTCCTCGAGGCCCTGCAGGAAGATGACGGGGCAGGAGATGCGGTCGACCGCGTGGATCGGCGAGCGCTGCTCGTACAGGTCGGCTCGCTCGGGCCAGGGGCCGATCAGCGCGTCGAGATATCGCGACTCGAACTTGTGGGTGTCGCGGGCCAGGGCCGCCGCGTCGGAGACGCCGTAGTACGACGCCCCCGCCGTGAACACGCGGCCGAACGCGAGCGCGCACAGGGTGGTGTAGCCGCCGGCCGAGCCGCCGCGAATCGCGAGCCGGGCCGCATCGACGTCCCCGCGCGCGACGAGATGGGCGGCCGCCGCCTCGCAGTCCTCGCGATCGACGATGCCCCAGGCGCCGCGCAGGAGGCGGCGGTAGGCGGTCCCGTACCCCGTCGACCCCCCGTAGTTCACGTCGACGACCGCGAACCCGCGCGTCGTCCAGTACTGAATGGCCAGCTTGAACCCGGGGTCGGTGCCGGCGGTCGGTCCGCCGTGGATGAACGTCAGCAGCGGCGGCAGCTCGCCCTCGGGGGCGCGGAACGCGGGGTTGCGCGGCGCGTAGTAGCAGGCGTGCGCGGTGCGTCCGCCCGCGCTCGGAAAGGCGATGGCCTCGGCCCGCGACACGTACGAACCGTCGAGCTTCGGCTGCGCGCCCCGGCGCAGCGTGTCGCACTCGCCGCTCTCCGGGTCGATCGCGACGAGGGCCGCGCCCGCCTCCGCGCTCGCGGCCACGCACGCCAGCCGGCCCCGCGCCGCGGCCGCGAAGGAGCCGAAGGTCGTGAAGGGCGTGGCGATCTCGCGCAGCCGCCCCGTCGCCACGTCTATCACCGCCAAGTGGCTCGCGCCCGCGTTCTCGTAGTGGGCGACGAGCCGGTCCGCGTCGAGCACCGCGTAACGGGACATGCCGAACAGCCACGGGGGCAATCCGAACTCGGCGTCCATCGGCAGCACCGGAACCAGCCGCTCCCCGTCCCAGCGGTGGAGGTTCCACCAGCCGGAGACGTCCGAGACGCAGTACAGCGTGCCGTCCGGACCCCACGCCGGCTGGATCACCGAAACGTCGCCGGCGGCGCCGCCGGCGATCCGGCGCGGCGCCGACAGGGCCCCGTCGGCGGCCACGTCCGCGACCCACAGCTCCGTCGCGTCCCACGGCAGGTTGGGGTGGTTCCAGCAGACCCACGCCAGCCGGTCCCCGTCGGGGCTGAGGCGCGGCGACGAATAGAAGTCGAAGCCCCGATGCACCGGCGCCGGCTCGCCGCCGGCGGTCGAAACCGCCGCCAGCAGGTTCTCCGCCTCGGTTCCCGCGCGGCGATGGTCCTCGGCCACGCAGATCATCCGTCCCCGGGCGTCGTCCACCGTCGCATCGGCATACCGAACCGCGATCTCCGGCGTGATCGCCATCGGCGCCTGCGATCCGTCCACCGGCCGGCGGTACAGGCGCTGGTCGGAGAAGTTCGAGAAGTACGCCACGCCGTTCGAGACCGCGAGCGCCCCGCCCCCGTACTCGTGAACCCGGGTCCGGGCGCTGAACGCGGGCGTCGTGACCTCCGACACCGCGCCGCCCGCCGCCCGCCGCATCGCCGCGCACCGGCCGGCCTCGTCCGGGCGCGACTCGACCCAGTACACGTCGCCGCCGTCGGCGGCGACGCCCTCGAACCGCAACGCCCCCGCGGTCAGCATCTCGGTGGTGACCGGCGACTCCCAGGAGCCGTAGGGCGCGATGGTTGGTGCAGTGGTCATGGGTCTCTTCCCCGGGCAGAAGGGCACCGTGCGAGCCGGTCTGGCGGGAGCGCGTCAGAGCGATTGCGCGAGCCGGAATCCGTAGTCGGTGTAGCGCAACGACGGGTCGAGGCTGCTGCGGGCGGCGGTCCGGTTGAGGGTCAGCGCGTGACGCCACGCGCCGCCCCGCGATGCGCGGCGACGGCCTTCTTCCGGGCCCACCGGATTGACGGCGGGCGCACGCTCGTAGAAGTCGCGGGCATGCCAGTTCGAGCACCACTCGTGGATGTTGGCCGCGATGCCGTAGAGCCCGAATCCGTTGGGCGTGCCCAGGGTGACCGGCCACGGACCCTCGAGCGGGCCGCGGCCGCGGTTCGGCACCCAGCCGGGAATCTCGTCGCCCCAGGGATACCGCTGGCCGTCGGGGCCCCCGCGGGCCGCCCGCTCCCACTCCGCCTCGGTCGGCAGCCGGACCGCGTCGCCGCGGCGTGAGCGCCACGCGCAGAACGCGACCGCGTCGTGCCAGCTCACCCCGACCACCGGCAGGTCTTCTCCCGTGAACGCGGGATTGTCCCACGCGCGCGGCGGCTCGTGGCCGGTGGCGTCGAGGAACCCGGCGTACTCGGCCCGGGTCACGGGATGGACGGCCATCCGGAACCGGTCCACCCACACCCGGTGGACGGGGCGCTCCGACGGCTGGCCCTCGTCGCTCCCCATCAGGAACCAACCCCGGCGGATGGTGACGAACTCGGGCATGCGGGCAGGTACGCTGGCGGGGGAGAGTCGTCCTAAATGACAGGGATGACGATGTCGTGCATTTCGCCGTCGCGCGAGATGGTCACCTCGACCTCGTCGCCCGGCTCGTACCGGTCGAGCACGAGGCGCAGGTCGCGCAGAGACTGCACGGGCTCGCCGTCGATGCGGACGATGATGTCGCCGAGCTGGTTGGCGTTCGGTTCCGTCCCGCGCAGGCCGGCCCGGGCCGCCGGGGATCGCGGGTCGACCTCGGCAACGAGAACCCCGTTCACCCCGAGCCGCGCCGTGACGATCCGGTTCAACCGCTGATTCGTCGTGATGCCGAGTCGGGCCGGGGTGTACTCGCCGTCGGCGATCAACTGCGGCACGACCCGTATCACGGTGTTGACGGGGATGGCGAAGCCGACCCCGGCCGAGGTGCCCGACGGGCTCGCGATCTGGCTGTTGATGCCGATCAAGCGGCCGCGGCTGTCGAGCAGCGGGCCGCCGGAGTTGCCCCGGTTGATGGCCGCATCGATCTGGATGACGTCCTCGATGATGTCGCCGGTCAGACCCTCGATCCGGCGATTGAGGGCCGAGATGATCCCGGTGGTCAGCGTGGCGCTCAGTCCGAACGGGTTCCCGATGGCGTACACGCTCTGCCCGACGCGCACCCGGTCGCTGTCGCCCAGCCGGACCCGACGCAGGGAGTCGGCGGGGGCGTCGATGCGCAGCACCGCCAGATCGTGCCGGGCCGAGCCCCCGACGTAGTCGGCCATGTAGCTGGTCTGGTCGTGCATGACGACCCGGATCGACGTCGAACCCTGCACGACGTGGAAGTTGGTGACGACGTGGCCGTCGCTGTCCCAGACGAAGCCGGTTCCCGTGCCCAGCGGCACGTTCTCGATGCCGCGCCCGAAGAAGTCCCGGCGACGCGTGACGGTGCTGATGTACACGACCGACGGGCTGGTGTTCTCGAAGAGATCGACGATTGCCTGCTCGCCCGGCCGGAGGTCGGCATAGGGCTCGGGGGCCGGCCCGGGTTGCAGCAGGCTGACCGGCAGGGCTTCGACTGGCTCGAGCGCGGCGGTGGCCGGGGTCAACTCGATGGTGCAGCCGCTCGCGGTGATGGCGAGCAGGGTGATTGCAGCCAGGGTTCGGGTTGTCGAGACGAAACGGCGCCGACTGGATCTGTGTGCCATGACGACATCCTTGAAGAGCGGAGACCAGCCCCTGGCTGGCCCGCGATCCGTCCTCCACGCAGATGCAGCGGCTAGGCGACGTGCTTGTCGAGCAGCTCCGCCAACTGATCCTTGCCGGTCACGCCCACCGTCGCTTCCACCACCTCGCCGCCCTTGAACAGCAAGAGCGTGGGAATGGAACGGACGGCGTACTTCATGGGGGTGTCCGGGTTGTCGTCGATGTTCAGCTTGCCCACGACGACGCGGCCGGTGTACTCGTCGGCCAGCGCCTCGACCGCCGGGGCGATCATGCGGCACGGGCCGCACCACTCTGCCCAGAAGTCCACCAGCACCGGTTTGTCCGATTGCAGCACCGCCTGCTCGAAATCGCCGTCGGTGAGGGTCATCGTGTGTTCCGAGGCCATCGTTGGTGTTTTCCTCGTTCTTTCTCCCGGCTCGCGCTGTACTCGGAGTCAGCGGTCAGGGGATTCGAGCCGGATCCCGCATCAGGGATACAACCGCCCAGTATACTCGTGTTACGGCGCTCTCCGCTTCGCCGTTCCAAGGCCGGCCGGCCTGGCCGCGGACGCCGGGGGCTCAGCCGTTCTGCCCCGGCTCTTCTCGTCGGCCTCGTCGGCCTCCTCGAAGGTCGCGAGACCTTCGAGCTGCCACTCGGCCAGGGGCTGGGGCCCCGCGACGATCCCGTCCAGATCCGGATCGCCGCCGGCGAGTGTCAGCGTCGGACCCTGCTGGCGGCGCTCCTTCGCTTCCACCCGCCGCGCGTCCTTCAGCTTGCGTTGCTCCTGCCGGGCGCGTTCGCGCTGTCGCTTCTGCTGTGTCGGTCGTCCACGAGTTGCCAATCGTCACCTCCTCGGGCGGGGTGCGGATCGGCCTGAGCAGAAGGACAGGTCTGTCGAAAGTGACGCGCTTTAGGTAGAGCGGTTGGAGACCTGTCGGCTCAACGGGTGGGGGTAGCCACCACCGGCCGATCTGTAACAAATCTGTCCTACAAAGCTTATCAGTGCCGGAGCCGAAAGGCAAAAGCCGGCGTCGGCGCCGCGGGCGGCACTATAATCCCGACTCCTGCGGTTCGATTTCGACTCATGGACGGATTCCGCGACAGTCTCCTGGCCCTGGGGGTTCCCGGGCTGTTTCTCATCGCCCTTCTGGACTCGGCGGGGATCCCGTTGCCGGGCGGCGTCGACGTGGTGTTGCTGCTGCTGTCCTGGCAACAGCCGTCGCAGTTCGTCCTGATGGCGCTGGTCGCGGCGACGGGGTCGACGCTGGGATGCCTGGTGCTCCATCGGATCGGGCGCACCGGCGGAGAGCGCGCCGTCCGCCGTCTCGACCCCGGGAAACGCGCCTGGGTCACCCGGAAGGTCCGCGAGAACGACGTCGCGGCCATGCTGGTCGCGGTTCTCGCGCCCCCGCCGTTCCCGACGAAGGTGTTCATGCTCGTCGCCGGGATCGTCGGCATGCCCTGGACCCGGTTCGCCGGCGCGATATTCGTCGGACGCGTGGTTCGCTTCACCGCCGAAGCGTACCTGGCGGTTCGTCTCGGCGACCGCGCGTTCGAGACGTTGCAGCGGCACTATCCGACGATCGGCGCGGCGCTGGCGCTGGCCGTGTTCCTGCTCGTCGCGGTGAAGTGGATCCGGAAGCGGCGCCGGCTCCACGCCGCGGGCTGACCGGCCCCGGGGTCGTCGCCGTGCTTGCGCTGGCGGCGCACACGTCCTATCGTTGGTCGTGCGGCGGGACCGCGCGGTAACCCCGTTTTGCTGGGAGAGGCCGATGAACAGGCGAAGCTTCACGGCGGCGGCGGTGATGGCGTTCGTGCTGGCCGTGCCGGCGGCGGTGCCGGGACAGGGGCTGGCGCCGGAGGGATGGATGGTGCCTCGCACCGCGGATGGCCAGCCCGACCTCCAGGGAATCTGGGCGAGCGACTCGGCGACGCCGCTCGAACGGCCGGCCGAGATCGCCGACAAGGCGGTCCTGACCGACGAGGAGGTGGCGACCCTCCGGTCGCGCGCGGCCGAGCTGTTCAACGGCGAGACCGACGCGGCGTTCGGGGAGAGCGTGTTCCGGGCCGCCCTCGCCGACCGGACGGACTATCAGTCCGGGGACGGCGTGACGGAGGAGACCCCCGAGGGGACCGGCAACTACAACCACTTCTGGTTGATCGACCGCTGGTTCGACAACCGGACGTCGCTCCTCGTCGATCCCCCGGACGGCCGTCTGCCCCCCCTGACGGCGGAGGCGGAGCAGCGGCGCGCGGCGGGGCGCGGCGTGGAGCGCCCGCCCTTCCCGCGGGGGCCCGAGGATCTCGGCGCCGGCCTGCGGTGCAGCGGCGGACGCATTCCCATGACCGGCCGCGGCTACAACAGCAACTACCAGATTCTGCAGACGGCCGGCCACGTCGTGATTCAGATGGAGATGATGCACGATACGCGCATCATCCCGTTGGATGCCGCACCTTCCCCGACGGCGCTCCGCGGTGACCTGGGCGTGTCGCGCGGTCATTGGGAGGGAGACACGCTGGTCGTGGAGACGACGAATCTCAGGCGCGGGGCCGGCGGATCGTCGCCGGATCTGCGTCTCGTCGAGCGTTTCACGCGGGTCGGTCCCGAGACCCTCGCCTACGAGTACACCATGGACGATCCGGGCACGTGGACGCGGCCCTGGACCGCACGCATCTACATGCGGCCCGCGCCGGGGACCGGCGTCATCTACGAGTTCGCCTGTCACGAGGGGAACTACGCGATCGAGCACACCCTGCGGGGAGCCCGGCTCCAGGAAGCCGGCAAGATCGGCGCGCCGTGAACGGGCCGGGGCGAAGGCCGTCACCGGGGGGGAGGCTCATGAGGCGTTCCGGCAACGCGGGGGTTCGCTACGGGCTCTGCGGGCTCGCGCTGGTGGCGGCGGCGGGGGCCGCCTGCGGCGGATCGGCGCCCGCCGTCGAGGTGCTGCGCGCCCCCGCCGGGGCCAGCCTGCCGCAGGCGGCGGTCGACGGTGACGGGCGGCTGCATCTCATCTACTACACGGGGTCGATGAGCAGCGGCGACCTGTGGCACGTCACCCGGGCTCGGGAGGCGGCGGACTGGTCGGCGCCGCAACGGGTCAACAGCCGGCCGCACTCGGTCACCGGCCTCGGGCCCGTCGACGGCGGGCAGCTCGCGGTCGGACCCGACGGGCGCCTGCACGTGACCTGGTTCTACCGGGACCCCACGTGGTTCTACTACACGCGCACCGACGACGCCGGCGCGTTCGAGCCCCAACGGACGCTGTCGGCCCGGGAGGAAGGCGGCGTGGAGACCGGCTCGACGGTCGCGGTGGACGCCGGCGGCGACGTCTACGTCTTCTGGCACGCCGATCCGGTCGAGGATGCCGACCGCCGCGTCTATCTCGCGGCGTCGCGCGACGGCGGGGAGCACTTCGACCCGCCGCGCCCCGTCAGTCCCGCCCCCGCGGGGGCGTGCGGATGCTGCGGGCTGCGGGCGGCGGCCGACGGGGCGGACGCGGTCCACGTGTCGTATCGCGGCGCCGGCGACAACGTGCACCGCGGCATGCGGTTGCTCACCAGCACCGATGGCGGCCGCACCTTCGACGACCAGCTCATCCAGACGTGGGACATCGGCGCCTGCCCGGTGGCGACCACCACCCTGGACAGCGGACCGGACGGCACGCTGGTGGCGTGGGAGACCGAGGGGCAGGTCCACGTCGCGAACACCGAGAGGCTGGACGAGCCGTGGTCCCCGCCGGGAGAGGCCGAGTTCCGGCGCAAGAACGCCACCGTGGCCGTCAATCACCGCGGCGACATCCTGCTGGCGTGGGGGGACGGTCCCGGCTGGCAGTCGGGAGGCAACCTGCACTGGCAGGCGTTCGACGCGAGCGGCCGTCCCCGCGGCGACGCGGGCCGTGCGGAGGCGCCGATACCGGCGCGCAGCGTCCCGGCCATCGTCGCCGCGGCCGACGGCTCGTTCGTGATCGTCTATTGACGTTCGCCACCGGGCCGTTCGTCACCGAATCGGCGGACGCCGACCCATCCGGCCGGCGTCCGCACGGTTGGGGGCGGCCCGGCGTCCGTCGTACGCGGGCTCTGGCGTCCCGGCGCCGGAAGCTTCGCGCAAGGCCTTCCGGCACGATCGACGGCTTCGGCGACGGCTGCGCGAACCCGGCCATCGGAACGGTACGGCAGCGTGCGCGTTTCGGGAAACGGCACACCAGGCTGCGCGACAGCCGCTACACCTCGTTGATCGCGCCGCCGTTGTTCTGAATCATCCCCACGAACGTCAGGTCCTCCTCGGGTTTTGCGGCTGGACCCGCGGGGTCGGCCGTGATACAACCTTCCGATAATCCGTCACGTCAATCCCCGCGTGGAGCCCGCGCGGGCGAAGGAGCAAGCCATGCATGCGAAGTCGTACCGCCGGTGGCTCGGTGTCGGGGTGGCGCTCTGCGCACTCGTGGCCGCGCCCGGTTTCGCCGCGGCCAACGAGGCCGAGGCCGACTACCAGCCGACGTTCGCGAAGGACGTCGCGCCGATTCTGCAGCAGAAGTGCCAGGAGTGCCATCAGCCCAACTCCATCGCCCCGATGTCGCTGCTGACCTACGGCGAGGTGCGGCCCTGGGCGCGGGCAATCAAGGATCGCGTGGTCTCGCTCGAGATGCCGCCCTGGCATATCGACCGATCGGTCGGCATTCAGACGTTCAAGAACGACCGCTCGCTGAATCAGGAGCAGATCGACACCATCGTCAAGTGGGTGGACGGGGGCGCTCCCCTGGGCGACCGCGCCGACCTGCCGCCCGCGGTCGAGTGGCCCGACCCGGACGCGTGGCGTCTGTCGGATCGCTTCGGCGAGCCCGATCTCGTCGTACCCTCGGCTCCCTACACCGTGGCCGCCGACGGCCAGGACAAGTGGTGGCGGCCAATGGCCGAGACCGGGCTGACCGACGAGCGCTGGGTGCGCGCGATCGAGATCAAGCCCTCGTCCTCCGGCGGCCGCAAGGTCGTGCATCACGCCATCGCGCGGCTCCTCCAGGACGAGGAGGGGGTGACGGGGCTGGCCAACAGCGTGAACTTCGACGACGACATCGGCCCCGGCACGTTCATGGAGTGGGCGGTCGGCAAGGAAGGCGAGATCTTTCCCGACGACGCCGGCAAGCTGATGCTGCCGGGGGCCCGGATTCAGTGGGACATCCACTACCACGCGATCGGGGAAGAGGTGGCCGACGACGTCGTCGAGCTGGGGGTCTACTTCCACGAAGCCGGCTATACGCCGAAGTATCGGACCATCCTGCACGGCTTCCGCGGGCACCAGGGCGGCATCGACATCGCCCCCGGCCAGATCGGCATGAGCCAGGGCTTCACCATGCTCAAGGGGCCGGCCCGCCTCGAGAACTACCAGCCGCACATGCACATGCGCGGCAAGGCGATGTCGATGGAGGCGGTCCTGCCCGACGGTTCGCGCCGGATGCTGAACAACGTGGGCAACTTCCGGTGGAACTGGCACATCAACTACATCTACGAGGAGGACGTGGCGCCGCTGCTGCCCGGCGGCACGATGATCGTCGTCACCGCGTGGCACGACAACTCGACCGGCAACCGCGAGAACCCGGACCCGCGCCAGTGGGTCGGCAACGGCTCCCGCACCGTCGACGAGATGGCCCACGCGTGGGTCGACGTCACCTATCTCGATCAGGACGAGTACGACCAGCTGATCGCCGAGCGCGAGGAGCTGGCGAACGACGACTAGGCGCTTGCGCCGTAGAAGTCCGCGCCAGCGAACTTCCGACGCGACAAGATGGCCGGGCCCTCGCGCGGGGGGTCCGGCTTTTTTTGTCCGGGCTGCGGAGCCGTCCCGCCCCGTGGCGGGTTGGCAGGATCTGCATTCTCCCGACCCGCGGCTGCCGGCAACAACTGCCGGTCGGATCCCGCCGGATCGGATGCGCGCGGTGGGAGGACCGGCACGCGGCGCTGGCACGTGCGATGCAGGGGTGTCGTGGGCTGGAGGACGACCATGACCACACGCCACGGGAGCGGCGAATCCGACCGCCGCTACGTGCGGCTGGTGCGCACCACCCTGAAGATCGACGACGACGTTCTGGAGGCGGCGCAGTGCATCGCCGACGACGAACAAGTCGGCGTCGGCGAGATCCTGTCCAGGCTCGCCCGCCGCGGTCTCGATCCCCGCCCGGACGAGCCGGCCTGGACCCGCCTTCCGCCGCCGACGGTTCCGCTGGCGCCAGCGGCTCGGCGGCGCGCGACCCGCCGGCTCCGCGAGGTTTGGGAGCCTTGGTGAGACCGCCGCTCCGGCCGCGGCTCCGGGTCCCGCGGTCCCGCCCGTGCGGTATGCTCCGGCGATGTTCATGCGCCTGATTGCGTGGGTCGTCTTCGTCGTCCTCCTGGTCATCTTCCTGCCGCTGCTGGTGCTGGGGACGTTGATGGTCACCTACAGGCAGCTCGTCATCAGCCGGCGATTGGGCGCGTCGCAGACCGGCATCGAGGTCATCAACGGGCGCTGGACCATGGACTGGTTCGGCATCCGGCCGGACCCGGCGACAGTGCGGCTTCTCGGCGTCCTGCCCAACACGTCGATCCTGGGGTTGCAGCTGGTCCTGTTCCCGCTGTGGGCCAAGTACAAGCTGAGCGGCGACTACCTCGGGTATCCTCGCCTGCCGCCGCCGGGCGGGGCGGAGACCATCGCGGACCTGGTCATCGCCCGGACGCTCTACTTCGACCGGATCCTCGGGCGGGTCCTGCCCGAGGTCGACCAGTTCGTGCTGTTGGGGGCCGGGTACGACACCCGGGCGTACGGCCCGCTCGTGCCGGACGGGGTGGCCTGCTTCGAGCTGGACCAGCCCGGGACGCAGACGCTGAAGCGGTCCAGCCTGCGCGAGGCGGGCATCGAGACCTCGGGCGTCACCTTCGTCCCCGTGGACTTCAGCCGGGACGACGCGTTCGAGAAGCTGATCGCGAGCGGCTACGACCCGGGTCGGAAGACGGCGTTTCTGTGGGAGGGGGTGACCCTCTACCTGAGCGAGCACGACGTGCGGAAGACGCTGCGGGGCGTTCGCGAGCACGCGGGGCCGGGCAGCGTGCTGGTGGCGGACATCTACGGGGAGCGGTTTCTGCGACTGGCCAGCGGGAAGGCCGCGAGGAAGACCCTCGAGTACACGAACGAAGGGGTCGCCTTCGGGCTGTCCTTCGCGAGGGACTGGGAGAAGACCCTGCGGGATTTCCTGGACGGCGAGAGGCTGGCCCTGGGCGAGTCGTACTTCATGGGCCGGACGAACGCCAAGGGACCGTTCATGGTCGTGGCCGAGTGCGTCGTCCCGCCGACCGAACCGGGCGCGCGGGAAGGAAGTCCGTCCGGCGAGGTGTCGACGTCCGACGAGTCCACGCCGTAGGAAGCGTACCGCCTCCGGCAGGACGCGCCGAATCCGGCGCAGGGTTGCCGGGCCTGCGACGGGAGTCAGAGGGGCGGGCGTCGGAGGGGAGTGGCCGGCGCAGGACGCGCCGGCCAAGCCCGGAAATCGTCGCCGCGCGACCTTGCGGTCGCGTTGGAAGTTTCCCTGGCGCGGAACTTCTGCGGCGCAAGGATTACCGCCCAACCAATTCTGCCGGGGGTCTGGCACCGCTTCCGCGGCGCAGACCCCTGGCTCGTCTTCACTCGACGGTGACCGTGATGGTCGAGCACAGCCCCTCGATGGTGCGGTGCTCGTCGTCGCCGGCCTGCACGGCGAAGGTGTGCTCGCCCGGCGGCATCAGGCTCTCGAAGACGGAAGAGCCGTCGCCGAAGTGCACCCACGGACTCGACTGGGGAATGATCTCGCCGGCCGGAAGGCACTCGGTGCCGATGCCGATGTGGTAGTGGCCGGCCGCGAACCGGGGCTGCTCGACCTCCTCGGGGACCGGCAGCAGGGAGAAGCCCTCGCTGCCGAACTCGAACGCGACGGGGCTCGACACGGTGGCGCCGTCGGCCGGAGACACGAAGAACACGCGCGGCCCCTGGGCCTGGCCGGTCATCGCCCAGGCCGCCGCCGCCACTGTCACTGTCAGCACCGCTGCCCCGAGCACCCTCGTCTTCCGTTCCTTGATGTTCAACACGCCTGCCCCTTGATGACTGGTGGAATGACGACCCGCCGGTCGAACGCCTCCGCGCCGCGTTTCCGCCGGCGGGATACCGGCGCCGACCCGCAGGTTACCGGTGCATCCTAGTGGTCCCCGGCCGGGTTTCGCAACCCCATTCCGGGATGCGCGCTCCGGGGCGGGAGACAGCGCCGCGCGGAGTGTGCGACACTCAAAGGAAGCCGCCGGCCGGGCCGTCTTCACCCCGGTTCCGGCGGTCGCCGGCCGTCTCGACAGCCGGTCTCGACCACGAAAGGAGCTTCGTCGATGCCGCCGTCCTTCACGCGATTCTCTTCCACCGTGCAGCCCGAGGGCGCGTTCACGGTGCTGGTTGCCGCCCGGCGTCTCGCCGCCGCGGGGAAGGACGTCATCGAGCTCGAGATCGGTGACAGCCCGTTCCCGTCGCCGGAAGCCGCCATCGACGCCGGGGTCGAGGCGATTCGGGCCGGCCGCACGACCTATGGCTCGTCGGGGGGATTGCCGGAGTTTCGCGCCGCCGCCGCCGCCTACGTCAGCGAGGAGCACGGGTTGTCGGTGACCGCCGATCAGGTGATCGCGGGACCCGGCGCGAAGACGTTCGAGCAGCTGTTCTGCGACGCTTTTCTCGAGCCGGATGACGGGGTGCTCGTGTTCAGCCCGTACTTTCCGACCTACGCGGCGAACATCCAGCGGCGCGAGGCGCGGATGGTGGTGTCGAACCTGCGGGCGGCGCGGGCGTTCCGGCCGAATCTCGACGACGTGCGGCGGTTTCTGGAAGAGGACCCCCGGCCCAAGGCCATCTTCCTGAACAGCCCGCACAATCCCACCGGGGGGGTCGCGACCGAGGACGATCTGCGGGGCCTCGCCGACCTGATTCGGGGCCGCAACGTGGCGGTGTTCGCCGACGAGCCCTACGACTGCATGGTGTGGGAGGGCCGGCATCGGTCGCTGCTGGCGCAGCCGGGCATGCTCGACCAGACGGTCGCCGCCTATACGTTCAGCAAGTCGTTCAGCATGAGCGGGTGGCGCCTCGGATACGCGGTGTCGAGCCCGGAGACGATCAAGGTCTTCGAGCTGCTGACCAACGTCGCTCTGTCGTGCGTTCCGCCGTTCACGCAGTTGGCGGGGGCGGCCGCCCTCGAGCGCGGCCGTCAGTACCGCGACGAGCGGATGCGCGACTTCCACCGCAAGGTCGAGCTGCTGGTGGCCGGCCTGAACACGGTCGAAGGCATACGCTGTCTCATGCCCGGCGGCACCTTCTACGTCTTCCCGTCGGTGGCGGAGATCTGCAACCGCGCGCGGATCACGTCCCACGGGCTGGCCATGTACCTGCTCGAAGGGGCCGACGACGCGGTCGGCGTCGCCTGTCTGGGCGGCGAGTGTTTCGGGGCGGCCGGTGGCGGCTTCCTGCGGTTGAGCTGCGCGCAGCCCGACGAACGGCTGGTCGAAGCGGTGTCGTTCATCGCCGAGGCGGTGACCCGTCACCAACGCATCGCGGCGTATCTCGACGCCCATCCCGACCACCGGCTCGGCGCGCCCTACGAGATCGACGCGCCGGTGACGCCCTGAGGGGGCGATCGAGCTGTCTGCCGGCGCCGGACCGGCTCGCGCGTCGCCAGCGTCCGGGTCGCGGTGTCGTGGAACCGCACGGGGCGCTCCAGTTGATGCGCACGCGCCGCCGGGGTGTCCTGATCAGGCGCGACGACGTGTCCCCGGGGATCGCGGATCCGATCCGCCGGCAGCTCGAAGTCTACGTCCTCGCGGACAGCACCTACGAACAGTACCATCACGGCACGCCCATCGCGCTGGTGTCGCTCGACCGTGCGGATAACAGGGTGGCGAGGCGGTGCCGTTTCGTCCGCGGACGGGCTACCACGAAGCCCGACGCCTACCGCGCATGGTGGGCCAAACGCGCGAGGAACTGCAACAGGTCTGGCGGCCCGCCGATAGCGGCTTCGTGGACGCGTCTCATGTCCAGCGACTCGTAAGCGTGGGCCACGAGGTTGCGGAATCCTGCCGCGCGGACCAGACGATCGGCGAGTGTGACGTCGACGATTCCCGCCTCCTGGAGACGCCGGAACGCGTCCGCGTAGCTGCTGGGCGTGCCCAGCCGCACCGCGAGGCAGGCGCCCATCGCGACGTCGATCACGATCTGGGTGGCCTGCCAGAGATGAAGGACGACGGCGTCCGATGCATCCGTCGCCGGCTGCAGGGCGGCGGGCGAGGGCGGCAGGCGCTCCGCGACCCGCGCCAGATGCCGCTGGACGGCCATCGTGCGTTCGGCGAGCACCGCCCGATCGAGGACGCTCATCGCGGCAGCGACTCCAGGACCTCGTCGTATCCGACCTCGAAGACGGGCGCGTTCTCGCACCAGAACCGCGCCGCGTCCAGCCGGTAGCGATCGAACAGGCCGGCGGACGCCTCGTGCACGAGGCGCCCGTCACGCGCGGCCCGATACCGCAGGAGTCCCCCGGCTCGGCCCAGATCCACCAGATCGACGCGATCGTCGCCGAGCGCCTCCACGAGCGCGGCCAGCAGCGCCGGTATGTCGGCCGCCTCGTCGGCCAGGTAACCGCAGTCCCAGTCCGCGCCCGGCCGCGCGTCGTCCCGCGCCCGGGAGCCGAACAGGATCAGCAGCTCGAGGCCGCGGCACGCCCGCGCCGTCGAGACTAGGGCGTCGACCGCCGAATCAGCCGGGGTTGGGGTCATGCCGGCATGGTACACGGTGGCGAAGTCTTCCGTCAGTGCAGCGCGAGGCGGCGGCGGGGACGGAGACGCCGTGAATAGCGGTTGTGACGTGTGTCGCACCCATTTTCGCCGTCAGCTTGGCAACCAGCCCGGCACGACGTCGGCCGGTGTGGCCATTGATTGGTCATGCGTTAGACCCGAGCCGCCCGACGCAGAGTCCGAGCTCCCCGGCCGGCGGGTCGATGCCGGACGCCGAGGTCGCGGTCCCCGCCGCGCTAGTCCCCGCGCAGGGCGAGCACGGGTTGCGACGCCGGCCAGCTCGCGCACTGCCTCGGACACCACCCGCGCATCGGGCGCGGCCAGCAGAGCGCCGGGACCGATAAGCGGCGCGGGGTCCCACCGCTCGGCCTCGCGCAGCGCCGTCGCCTCCGAGCGCAGGATGCCGCGGGTGCGCTGGAAGCCTTCGAGTTGCGTCCAGCGGCCGAAGACGCGGTCAGGTCGCGGTGGACGGAAAGCTGTCGACAAAGCGCTCTTTCGCGGCCGCGTGATCGCCTTGGTGGTCCGACTTGCTGGAGACGAGCGCTGTGGCTTTCCGGGGATTGGGGCCGCGTCCCTGGCCGGGATGCGGATCATGCTTGCCGGCGAGCGACAGGTGCTCCGATGCGACCGGGGACGCGGGGGTCGGCGGAGGCACTCGTGCCGCGCGACGGATTGCCAGCGTAGGCTTTCCACGAAAGTGCGCGCCAAAGAGCTGTGCGGCCAGGGCTCGGCCAAGGACCTCCGCCAGCAGGGGAGGGGTCGCGTTTCCTGCGTGGCGAATCTGCTCGCGATAGCCCCCTTCAAGTCGCCACGAGCGCGGAAAGCTCTGTAGCCGCAGAACCTCCTCGGGGGCGAGGGGCCGGCTCTCCCAATGAAACGGACCGGTCGCCGGACCTGGATTCGCCGGGACCGTCCAGGCGGGCTCATCCTTCGCGAGCTTGAGAAGAAAGGACCAGAAGCGGCGCCTGTATCCAAAGAGATCAGGGCCGTCGCCGCGTTCGGTAAAATACTGATAGTTCTCCCCTTCAGGCACGGAGGCCAGCAAGCTCGCAAAGCGTCCACTCGGACTCGGCACCGTGGCGGGGCGAATGCTCCGAAGTGCGTCCCAGGCCCGTACGGGGCGATCGTGATGAGTAGCAGCCGGCCAGGCAAAGTCCGCTCCGTCGCGCAGGGCGATCACGATCGCCCGTCGACGACGTTGAGGCACCCCATACTCGGCCACGTTGAGTACCCGGTGCGACAGCCTGTATCGGGTCTCGCATCGATTGTTGACGTCTGCGAGCTTCTCATCCACGAGAGAGAGCGCAGATCGCTTCCCCTTGACGAACCCCGGGACGTTCTCAATCAGGAGAGCCCGAGGCAGAAAACGTTCGACCAGGGTCATCAAGCACTCAAGGCATCTCCGCGTGCGTTCGTCGCGCATTCCGAGAGCGCTGGTCCGGGACCACTGGGCCGCCTTCGAGAAGGGCTGGCAGGGAGGTCCGGCGGCCAGCAGTGCGAGCTCGCCCGCACCGATGCCGAGACCGTTCGGACGCAGGTCGCGGGCGGCGTCGTTCACGTCATGAAGACGGAGCTGCGGGAATCGAGGACGATTGAGTGCGAGGGAGCGTCGCGCCGCAGCATCGCTCTCGATCCCTCCGATCGCCTCGAATCCCGAGCGCTCGAGTCCGAGGTCAAGCCCTCCAACCCCGGAGAACGCCGAGAGGTAGCGAAGCTGTCCGTGATCGCGCTCCGCTCTCTCGCGGTCGTTCATGCCCGTACCCGTTCGGCTTGCGTGCATGGTCCGGGATCCTACCGCAGCCTCGCGCCAAGCTCGGGGGTCTGTCGCAGCCGAGCGTGATGGCGAACCGAAGGGCGCCGGAGACCGGATCGACTGACGGCCGCCGGATGCGCGTCATCGAGCGACGGCTGAGGCTGGAGTACGGCCAGCCCCGGCACTTCAACCCCGCCGATCCTCTCGACGACCTCATCTTCCTCGTCCTGTCCAGGATGACGCAGGAGATCAAGTACGTGCGGACGTACACCCGCCTGCGCAGCTCCCTGTCGACATGGGGTGCAGTGCGTGAGGCGCCGCCCGATCAGCTCGAAGCGCTCATTCACGAGGCGGGTCTCGCGCCGACGAAAACCGTGCAGGTCAAGGCCATCCTGGCCGAGATCGACGCACGGGAAGGTGCGCTGAGCCTGCATCGGCTTCGTTCCATGGCGGACGAGGACGTCGAACGATATCTCACGACCCTCCCGGGTGTCGCGCGGAAGACCGCTCTGTGCGTGATGCTCTACACCCTGGGTCGCGACGCTCTGCCGGTCGACACCCATGTCTGGCGCGTGGCGCAACGGCTCGGGCTCGCTCCCGCAGGTGTCTGGAGTGAGGCCCGCGGACGCGATCTCGAGGCCCACGTCCCGGCCAGTCTGCGCGCCTCGCTTCACGTGACCCTGATAGCACATGGGCGAGAGGTTTGTCGCGCGCCAAAGCCCCACTGCGGCGCCTGTGTGCTGGCCGACCTGTGTCCAACGGCCAGCGCGTGACTGGCCGACCATCCCGGCAATCGCCACCTCCGGCTCCGGGCACGGACTCTCAGCCTGGCCATCGTCGCCTGCGGCTCCGATTGCCAGCCCACGAACCCTGCCAGGAGTCTGCACCGTCCCTACGACGCAGACACCGAGCCCGCGAATGGTCGCCTGGCGGCTCCGTTGGCGCCCAACCGACCCTCCAGGAGTCCGCGCCTTTCTACGGCGCAGACTCCTACCCGAGGAGCGGCTCGACGTCTTCTCCGGCGACCGCTCTGATCACGTCCTGCTCGTCGTCGTCCACGCCCTCCTTGAATCGCACCAGTCGAAGTCGGTCCAGGACCACGGTGTCAGCGTCATCCGTCAGCTTCACCATCGTCCGCTGCTCGACGTGATGCGGCACCGCGAGGAACGGTAGTGGTCGGACTCTCGTGCCGATACGCCGCGCCCACGAGCTCGGGCTCGGCTCCTTGATCTTCCGGGGCCATGTGTCGCTTCGACCTACCGTCGCCTGTCCGATGAATCCCCACGTGCCGGCTCGCAGCCTCCCGTCGTCCCAGCCGAGGTGGCAGAGGACGTCCACGCCCTCGTCGTGAGCGTACGTCAGGGTCGCTGCCGCTCTCGGTGCCGCCTCGAGCCCCACCGCCGTGCAGGCGTGGGTCAGCGCATCCTCGAAGGACTGTCCCGAGCGCCTGATCTCGGCCAGACAGACGGACCGCAATCCGCGGCGACGCAAGACCGCCGTCACCATGCGTTCGAACAGGGGAGCCACCTGCTTCAGAGGCAGCACGTCGAAGGCGTGTGCGATGGTGAGCGCAAGCGTGGCGACGTACGAGCTCGACTCGTGATCGAAGTCGGACCTCAAGGAGACGCCGCGCTCCGAGACCTCGAACGGATAACGCCCCATGAGCACGTCGTGCCGCTCCATGAGCTGATCGAACACTATCGAGGCCGCCGAGCCCGCGTCGTCGCGTCTCTCTGACAACGTGGTCGCGAGCCCGTCATCGGGCCGCCCGTCCGCGGGCAGGTCGATTAGCTCCAGATTCCAGTCGTTGTCGGCCAGGAAGTCGGCGACGATCGGTCTCCTCACCTCGTGCCCCTTCCGTTTCAGGGCAAGCAGCTCGACATAGTCGGCCAACAGCGACGCTCTGGCGTACCGGCCGTATATGTCCGGATCGAGGCGGGCCATCACTCCTGGGCCCGGCCTTTCGTGATATCGCGTACCGAGCGTGCGAGCCGATGAAGCTGCTCGGTCGCCACGAGCAGGTCCTCCGTGATCTCGGCGCCAAGGATGGCATCCATGAGGAGCTTCACCTCGTCGACCAGCCGCCACGCCCGGGAGACCGTGTCCAGATCCTCGACGATCTTCCCCGCGAGGCTCAAGTCGTTGGTCTGCCGTAGCGTCTTGTGGGCGTGTTCGCTCGCCAGCACTCTGCCGTACGTGGTGACGTTGCGCGAGTCTCCCAGCACGGAACGGTTGCCGGACCTGCTCCTGAGGTCCCCGACGACCTCGGCGAGCCTCTGCCCGTCGAGGTTCTGCACGGCGTTCTCGATCTCTTCGTAGGTTCGCTCCTGTCCAAGCCCGATGTGTCGCCTGATGTCCGCCGAGTTCATGCAGCGAAGCCAGACGCCGAATCGGTTGTCCTGGAGATCGCTCACGTCAAGGCTGAACTCTTCGCGCGCGTACAGCAGGATGCGGATTGCCAGGTACGAGTTCCTCACGCCCTGGGTATTGCTGCCGATTCGCCGCCCGAGCTCTCTGAAGGGATCGCGGCTGCCATGCTCGACGAGTCGCGCGACCTCGCCCAGAACATAGCGGGCCTTGGCCTCGGGATCCCAGGTCTTGATTCCACCGATGTGTCTGAAGCCGACGTAGGCGCGTACCTCGTCACGACTCGATACGAGGAAGCAGGGAACCGTGGCGAGCTGTTCGATCCGGTCCGCGGATGACTCGACGAGAAGATGCAGGCCGTCAGCTTCTGGCGCTCCACGAAGAACCTTCAGCGTCGCAAGCCTTCTGTTGCCTTCGATGACGGTATGGCATTGCTCGTCTTCTCGGGTGACGATGAGTGGCTCGTTCCGAAAGAAGCCGTGATCCATGTACGATTGCGCGATCTCTTCCAGCACTCCATTCTCGTACAGGAACCGCAGGATCTCGGACTGGGGCCTTCCGCGAACCCGTTCCGGAAGCCGGGGGTTCTCGTCGTCCAGTCTGAGCTCGTCTACTGCGAGATTCTGGATGTTCAGGGAGCGGATTTCAGTCATCCGGGAGATCCCATGTTGGCGCGATCAGGTCAATCGCTGCCGCAGAGAGACTACTACAGGTGCTGCGACCGCTGGTTCTGGTGGTCGACGTCGATGGCGGCGGACCAGAGCGCGGTGTCGCCCAGCATGGGCTCGGCGTCGGTGTTGCGGAAGATGATGAGCCAGTGATCGTCCGGCAGCGGCGGCGACGGCGCGCGAACGGAAGCGTGACGGAGTCCGCGCCCTCTACGGCGCGGATGGCTGGATCGGCTCCAGTTGCGTGGCCCGGATCCAACCCACCGCGCCGTCCTCGAGCACGATTTCCACCCATTCGTCCGAGCGGCGGTCCATGAGCACCTTGGCGCCTTCGTGCACCGCGAAGATCTGCAGGGCGGAATCGTCCGAGGGGGCGCTCTGCACCTGCGCCTCGTCGGCCATGACGATCGCCTCGTCGCCGGCGCCGAGGCCGAGCTCCCGGACGAGCAGGTTGAGGCCGAAGACGACGGTCACGGCCGCCGCGGTCAGCGCGATGCGCCGCGCCCAGATCACCAGGAGCGCGGCCGGCCGGAGCACCACCAGGGCGAGGCCGGCGATCGCGGTCACCCAGGCGAGCGCGACCAGCCAGGTCAGCGCGGCGCGCGGCAGCAGCTCGACCCACCAGCCGGCGGCGCGGAACAGCCAGAACCGCGGCCGCGGTTCGATCTCGTCGGCGGTCATCGACCGGGCGAGGGCGAGATTGGCGAGCAGGTCGTCGTCACCCGGCATCAGGCGCCGGGCGCGTTCGTAGTGCAGGATGGCGGGGCCGATCTCGCCGAGCTTGAAGTAGGTGTTCCCGATGTTGTAGTGGAGCTCGCCGCTCTCGAGTCCCTCGTCGAGAATCCGCCGGTAGCGGTAGAGGGCGTCGTCGAAGTCGCCCGCCTGGTAGAGCCGGTTGCCCTCGTCGTAGAACGCGCTCTGGGCCCCCGCCGGCGCCGTCGCGAGCAGGATCAGGCACAGGAGCCCGGGACCGAGGGTCGCGGACGCGTGGGATGTCGGTTGCTTGCGAGTCATTAGGTGGACAAGGCTGCGTCGAGGTCGGTCATCACCCGTCCCGCCTCCGCGAGCACGGCCTGCATCGCGGCGGTATCCGGCTCGGCGGGCGCGAAGCGCTCGCGGTCGCCGCGTTCGAGACAGTGCAGACAGGCGTCGATGACCGTCGTCTCCACCCCGCGGGCGGCGAGGGCGGTGCGGATGTGGTCGTGGATGAGGCCGGCCTCCGCGACGTTCAGCTTGTCGCCGAGAAACCCCTGCATGGCGCGGCTCACCTCGGCGTGGAACTCCCGGTGCCGGTCCGGCGCGCACAGCGACTCGGCCCGCGCGAGCCGGCGCCGGGCCACCCGGGAGGCGCGCCGGCTCCGCGCCCAGGCGACGTCGCCGGCAAGCCGGTCCTGGTGGCGCCGCACCGCCACGGCGCCCGCGAGCGCGAGCAGGGGCAGGGCGACGACCGTCCAGAAGCCGGCCGAACGGAAGAGCGAGCTTCCGATCGCGCGGAGGGACGGGGGAGCGATGCGGATGAAGCGGATGTCCTGGCGCTGGAGGTCCACGCCGGCGCGGGGGCGCGCGCCGGGCAGGGCGGGCGGAGGGCCCGGGTCTCCGGCGACGGTCAGGGTGATCGGGTCGGAGGAGGCCACCGCGTAGGCGCCGCGGTCGACGTCGAAGTGGGCGAGCTCGACCGCGGGAATCGTCATCCGGCCCGGCTCGCGGGGCACGATGACGTACTCGTAGACCCGGCTGCCGCGGACGCCGTCGGCGGTCGGCTCCACCTCCTCGCGCATCTCCGGGGGGTAGACCTCGAAGGAGGCCGGAAGGTTCAGGCGCGGCTCCGGCAGCGTCCGGATGTTGCCGGTGCCGCTGATGTCGAGACGCAGAGTCAGGGCGTCGTTGGTATCGGCGGCGGTGCGGTCCACGGCGGCCGATACCGCGAGCGACCCGACGAACCCCGAGAACGAGGCGGGGGCGCCGGGCGGCGCCGGGCGCACGTCGAGATCGAGGGCGTTCGAGGCGACCGAGACCGGCATCCGGCGCCCGAACAGGCTGTCGCCGAAGAATCCGCCGAACGGATCGCGCCCGCGGGACCGCCGTTGCACGCGCACCTGCGCCTCGAGCACCAGGGGCTCGAGCCGCTTCGGCCCGGCGCTGGTCGGGAACAGGGCGACGCGCCGGATGACGCTGCTCGCGTACTGCACGCCGTCGCGGAGGACCTGCTCCTGCCGCTGCGGGGTGGCCAGCTCCTCGACCCAGAAGCCGGCGGTGCCCGGCTGCCGGACGACGGTGAGGCCTTCGACGTCGACCCGGGTGAAGATGCGGTACTCCACGACGACCGGCTGGTTGACGTAGGCCTGCTCCGCGCTGAGGGTGGCGGTGACGAACAGATCGTCGGGGGCGATGCCGCCGTCGGCGCCGCCGCGCCCGCCGGACCCGGCCGCGGGCGCGCTGGAGACCTCGATGGTCAGCGGATCCGTGCGCAGGTCCCGTCCGTCGACGGGCACGGTCACCGGACCGATCTCGAAGGTGCCTTCCCGGGTCGCCTGGAACCGGTACTGGATCGTGAACGTGGTCGACATGCGGCCGTTGACGATCTGCATCGACGTCGACGTGCCCGAGCCGAGATAGGCGGCGAACGCCGACAGGTCCGGCAGGGCGGGGTCTGCATCCCGCGAGCCGGAGACCTCCACGTTCAGGACGAACTGGCCGTTCAGGGGCACCGGGTTCTGGCTCAGGAAGGCCCGCGCCGACTGCGCCAGGCCGGTGGCCGGCGCCGCCAGGACGGCCACTGCGGCCAGGGTCGCCGCCAGCGCCCGGGCCTGCCGGCGCATGCGGACTCGGACGGCGCCGTCCCCACGCCGGTCGCGCCGGGCCGGCGGCCGGGGCTGCCGCCGCCTCGTCACCACGGTCTCCGCGGCGGCCGGGCCGGCGCGGTGGTCCGCCGGCGGCGCTGAATCTGGTCGGGGTCCTCGTTGATCGCTTCCAGCAGGCGCTCCGCGTCCTCGCGGCTCAGCTCGCCGGGCTGCGGCGGCGGCTCGGCCGGCGTCCCTTCATCGGGCGGCTCTTCGGACCGATCCGCGCCGGACGGGTCCGGCTCGGGCTGCTCTTGCGGCTCGTCCTGCTGATCCTGCTCCTGATTCTGCTGATTCTGTTCCTGGTCCTGCTGATTCTGCTGCTGCTCCTGCTCCTCCTGGTTCGGCGGCGGCTCCTGCGGTTCCGACCCGTCGTCCTGATTCTCGTCGTCGTTCTCGTCGTTCTCGTCCTGCTGCTCGTCCGAGGGCTGATTCTGCTGCTGCTGCTCCTGGAGCTGCTCGAGGGCCAGCTCCAGATTGTGCTTCGCGTCGACGTCCGCGGGGTTGCGGCGCAACGCCTGCTTGTAGGCTTCGAGGGCCGGCTCGAGCTGCTGCTGGCGGTAGAAGGCGTTGCCGAGGTTGTACCAGGCCTGCGCTTCCACCGAGGGGTCGCCGCTCTCGGCCGCCTGCCGGTAGGCCTCCATCGCGCGCTGGAACTCGGCGCTTCGATACAGCGCGTTCCCGTTGTTGAACGGGACGATCGGCGAGTCCGGCGCCGCCCGCAGAGCTTCCAGATACTGCTCGTGGGCCTCCTCGAACCGGTCCTCCGCATAGAGCCGGTTGCCCGCCGTCACCGCGCTCCGGCCGGGTTGCGCGGCGGCGGGGGCCGGGGGCAGGAGACCGGCGAGAACGGCGAGCCCGACGACGACGTGACGGCGTTTCACCTGAACCTCCCGGACCATCCGGCCCGCGCCCGCCGCCGGTCCGGTATCAGGACCTCGGCGACCAGCAACGCCAGCGCGAGACCGAGAAAGAGCTGATACTGCTCGTCGAACACGGTCACCTGCTCCGCCTCGAACTCCTGCCCCTCGCCGCCGGTCACCTCCGCGGCCAGCGCCTCGAGCTCGGCCCCGGCCGGCGACGCGCGGTAGTAGAGGCCGCCGGTGCGCTCGGCCATCGTCCGGAGGGTGGCTTCGTCGAGCTGCGTGGTCACCACCGTCCCGTCGCCGTCGCGCTTGAAGCCCTGGGGGCGGCCGGCCGCGTCGAGCTCCGGAATCGGGACCCCCTCGGTCGAGCCGATGCCGACGGTGTAGATGCGGACCCCCGCCTCGACCGCCCGATCGAGGGCGTCCTCCACCTCTCCCTCGTGGTCCTCGCCGTCGGTGATCAGGACGAGGACCCGGTGGCGCCGGTCGGTGTCCGCGAACGCGTCGAGGGCCACCGCGACGGCCTGGCCCAGGTTCGTGCCCTGCACCGAGATCATGTCCGGATCCATCGCGTTCAGGAAGAGGGTGGCGGCCCCGTAGTCGCTGGTCAGGGGGCTCTGCACGAACGCCTCGCCCGCGAACGCGACCAGTCCGACCCGGTCCCCCTCCAGCCGGCCGATCAGATCGGCGATGGCGAACTTGGCCCGGTCGAGCCGGTTCGGCGCCATGTCCTCGGCCGTCATCGAGGCGGACAGATCGAGGGCCACCACGATGTCCTGCCCCTCGCGCCGCACCGTCTCCACCCGGCTCCCGAACTGCGGCCGGGCCAGCGCCGTGACGAGCAGGACCACCGCGGCGACGAGGGCCGCGTGCTTCGCGGTCCGGCCCCGCCGGTCGACGGTGGCCGTCAGTCGATCGAGGAGGTGGCGGTCGCCGATCAGGGCCAGCGCCCGCCGCGTGCGCGCGTGCGCCCACCACGCCAGCCCCGCGAGGGCCGGGACCAGCAGCCAGGCGAACAGCATGTCGACCGCGGCGAACCTGAACACTACGGTATCTTCCTCAGCACGGTGCGGGCCAGCGTGATCTCCAGCAGGAGGAGGGCCAGGCCGGCCAGCAGCGGGAAGTGGAACAGCTCGCCGTAGCGGGTGAACTGCTCGACCTCTATCTCGGTCGTTTCCAGCGCATCGATCTCCGCGTAGATCTCTTCGAGGCTCGCCCGGTCGGTCGCGCGGAAGTAGCGGCCGTCGGTCAGGTCCGCGGTCTCCTGCAGCGTCGGCTCGTCGATGTCGACCCGCATCTGCGCGTACCGGCGGCCGAAGAGGGGGTCGTCGACCGGCACCCGCGCCACGCCCTGGGTGCCGGCGCCGATGGCGTAGATCCGGATGTCCAGCGCCTCCGCCATCTGCGCGGCGGTGACCGGATCGATCTCCCCCCGGTTGTTCCGCCCGTCCGTCAGCAGCACGATCACCTTCGACTCGGCGGCCGAGCCCTGCAGCCGCTTGACCGCGGTGGCGAGCCCCATGCCGATCGCGGTGCCGTCTTCCAGGATACCGGTCTCGAGCTCGCCGAGCACGGTGGTCACCATGCCGTAGTCGAGGGTCAGGGGGACCTGCGTGAAGGCGTCGCCGGCGAACACCACCACCCCGATGCGGTCGTTCCGCCGGCCGGCGACGAAGTCGGCGGCCACCGCCTTGGCCGCCTCGATGCGGTTCGGTTCCAGGTCTTCGGCCAGCATCGAGGTCGACAGATCGAGGGCCAGCACGATGTCGATGCCCTCGGTGGTGACGTTCTCGGCCGTGACGCCGGCCTGGGGCCGGGCGAACGCGACGACCAGGGCGACGAGCCCGAGGCTGCGCAGGACGAAGAGGGCATGGCGGTAGCGCCCGGTGCGCCGCCGGTCCGCGCGGGCGATCGCGGCCAGGGACGAGTAGCGCAGCGACCCCGTCCGGCTCCGGCCGCGCACGGCGTACCACCAGGCGAGCAGCGGCACTGCGAGCAGCAGCAGGAGGTACGCGGGGTCCGCGAACCTGAGGAGGGTCATGCCGTCTGCTCCGCGGGGATCGCGGCCGGCGCGGCGGGGACCGGCTCGGGGGGGACGGTGACGTCCACCACGCGGCGGGCGAGCGGGGCCAGCTCGCGGCACTCGGGGAGGGCGGGCCGCAGCTTCGCGAACTTCACGAGGTCGCACCGGTCGAGCACGCGCCGCGCGTCGGCGACCGCTCCACGGTCTGCGTCGGTCCGAAGCAGGCCGTCGAGCACTTCGCCGGTGGTCATCTCCATCGCGTCGACGCCGAACCGGCCCTCGATGTAGACGCGCAGGATGTCCGACAGCCGGATGTGGTACGTCTTGATCTCGCCGCGCTCCAGCATTCTCGCCGCCTCCAGCGCGTCGAGCGCTTCGCGGGCGACGACGTGGGCCGGCCGCCGCGGCCGCGCCGGCCGCGGCGCCTCGGGCCGGGTCCGCCGCCGGTAGCGCCGGTAGACCCAGGCGGCGGCCGCCGCGAGCGCCGCCAGCGCCGCGACCCACGGCAGCAGGGTGACGACCTCGAACGGAATGGCCAGCGGTCCCTTGATATCGCGGATGTCGCCGCCCTCGTCGCGCCCGACGCTCTCGATGGTCACCGCCACCGCCTCGGTAGCAAGGGCCGTCGCATCGCCGCCGGCGTCCACCACCTCCAGGTCGAGGGACGGAAAGGACAGCTCGCCGAGCTCGAACGCGGCGACCTGCAACTCGAGGCGCGACTCGACGCCCCCGCCCATCGCCGCCGACTGCGGGACCGGCGGGTCGAGGACCTCGAACGGCCCGGCGTCGACGGGGTCCGGCCACCGCACCTGGGCGTCCGGGCCGTGGCGCACCGTCACCACGACCGTGATCGGGTCGCCCACCGCCGCCGTCGCGGCGGAGACGGCGGTCTCGACGACGGGCGCGGCGGCCTGGCCGGCGGGCGCGGCCTGCCGGGCGGCAGACGGGGCCGCTACCAGGGAAGCCGTGAGCGCCGCTGCGAATGCCCGGGTCGTCATCGGAACGGTCTTGCGCCTGGCCGGATGACGGGCGGCCGGCGCCGTCGCGGGCAACGCCGTGAACGCCGCCGCCGGCAATCGGGTCGTCATCGGAACCGTTTCCCGCGTCGCCGGAAGACCGCAGGCCGTCGCGGCCGCGAGGAACACCGTGAACGCCGCTGCCAGCACCCGGGTCGTCATCGGAACCGTTTCGCGCGTTGCCGGAAGAAACGCATCAGCCGGTCGGCGTAGGGACGGTCGGTGGAGATCTCCACGACGTCGACTCCCGTCTGCCGGAACTCCCGTTCGCGGGTCGCCCGCGTCTCCGCCACCTCGCGGTCGAATGCCCGGCGGAAGGCCGGGTCGGATACGTTCACCGTGAGCCGGTCGCCGGTCTCGGCATCCTCGAGATCGAGGTAGCCGACCGGCGGCAACTGCTGCTCGCGGGGGTCGCCGATGCGTATGACGACGGTATCGTGCCGGCGGCCGGCCACCGCCAGCGCCCGCCGGTAGCCGCCGGCGAGAAAGTCGGAGACCACGAACGCGACGGCCCGGCGCCGGACGACCTTGGCCAGATACTCGAGGGCGCCGGCGATGTCGGTGCCGCGTCCCGCCGGTCTGAAGTAGAGCAGCTCGCGGAGCACCCGCAGCACGTGGCGGCGTCCCTTGCGGGGCGGCACGAACTTCTCGATCCGGTCGCTGAAGATGATCAGGCCGACCTTGTCGTTGTTGGTGATGGCGGAGAAGGCCAGGACCGCACAGATCTCGACCGCGACCTCGCCCTTCATGCGGCCGGACGAGCCGAATTCCCCGGAGGCGCTGACGTCGACGACGAGCATCACCGTCAGCTCCCGCTCCTCGTCGAACACCTTGACGAACGGGGCGCCGGCCCGCGCCGTCACGTTCCAGTCGATGTTGCGGATGTCGTCGCCGTACTGATACTCGCGCACCTCGGCGAAGTTCATGCCGCGGCCCTTGAACACGGAGTGGTACTCGCCCGAGAAGACCTCGTTCACGAGACCCCGCGTGGCGATCTCGACCCGGCGGACCTGCTTGAGGATCTCTCGCGGGATCACGGTACCTCGATGCTGTTCAGGACCCGGTTCACCACCGTCTCCGCCGTCACCTCCTCCGCCTCCGCCTCGTAGGTCAGCAGCACGCGGTGCCGCAGCACGTCGGGACCGATCGAGCGGACGTCCTCCGGGGTGACGTAACCGCGCCGGCGCAGGAAGGCGTGCGCGCGCGCCGCCTTGGCGAGGTTGATGGTCGCGCGCGGCGAGGCGCCGAACGCGATCAGGTCGGACAGATCGGCGAGGTCGTAGTCCTTCGGCGACCGCGTCGCGAAGACCAGATCGACGATGTAGCGCTCGATCTGCGGATCCATGTAGATCAGCTCGACCGCCTTCCGGGCCCGGAGAATCTCGTCCGGTTCGACGACCGCCTCGACCTCCGGGGCCGGACCGCCGGCCATCCGCCGCAGAATCTCCAGCTCGTCGTCCTTGCCGGGGTAGGTGACGGCCAGCTTCAGCATGAACCGGTCGACCTGCGCCTCGGGCAGGGGATAGGTGCCTTCCTGCTCGATCGGGTTCTGGGTGGCGAGGACCAGGAACGGCGAATCCAGCGCGTAGCTGGTGTCGCCGATGGTGACGGTCCGCTCCTGCATCGCTTCGAGCAGCGCCGACTGCACCTTGGCCGGCGACCGGTTGATCTCGTCGGCGAGGATGATGTTGGCGAAGATCGGGCCCTTGCGGGTCTTGAACTCCGACTGCCGCGGGTCGTACACGAGGGTGCCGATGAGGTCCGCGGGCAGGAGGTCCGGGGTGAACTGAATTCGCCGGAACTTGGTGTCGATGGCGTCGGCCAGGGTCCGGACGGTCATCGTCTTGGCGAGACCGGGGACGCCCTCCATCAGCACGTGCCCGTCCGCGAGGAGGCCGATGAGCAGCCGCTCGATCATGGTCCGCTGGCCGACGATGACCCGGCCCACCGCGTCGAGCAGCCGCTCGACGAAGGCGCTCTCGGCGTGGATGCGTTGCTGAATCGCTTCGATGTCGTGATGCATGGTGTCGTCGCGCGGGTTCTCCAATCGACCCTCTATTGTACGAAACCGGCCAGCCGGTCCCCAGTATCCGGGTGGTCGGCCGGCGGGGTGCCTTCCCGTGCGCCTTGCGCGGGCAGGGGGGGTAGCGCCTCCCCGGACCCCGCCGGTCCCTGCGCAACGCGCGGCGTCGCCAGCAGGCTCCCGGAGTCGGTGCCGTGCTCCTTCGGCGCGGCCCGCCGCCAATCTGTCAGACGATCCCGCGGTGCGGATGGCCGGTGGGGGCGCTTCGCCGGTCTCAGGGCCCCGCCGGGTTCAGCACGGACTCCCGGGGCGCGACGTCCTCCGCGCGCCGCCTTCGAGGCCCGAGCTCGTCCGGCGGCGACGGATCAGCGAACCGGAAAGAAGATGTCGGTACGCCACTTCGACGGGTCCGGCTCGGCGCCGGGGTCGGTGACGTAGACCTCCCAGGGGGCTCCCGCGGGCTCGAGGCCCTGCGACTTCATCCACGCCGTCAGGGCCGTCCAGGTGTTTCCAAGCTGGTCGTAGGGACCCGTGTGGGTGACGGTCGCGGCGGTCCCGCCGGGAAGCTCGCCGGCGCGGATGCGGTCCGTGCCGGCCATCGGCGCGGCGACGGGCATCCCGCACTCGAGATCCAGGTTGTCGCCGTCCATGCCATGGTAGATCGCGAAGGGCATGCCAGCCGGCGCCTGTCCGCTCTGCTGCACGTACCCGAACAGCTCTCCGAAAAGCGGCCCCATGACCTCCGCGATCTTGCCCATGGTGGTCTGCGTCCGGATGCCCACGATGGGCTGCGCATCGATCTGCTTCGTCCCGAAGTCCGATGTCATCCGCTGTTTCCTCCTGAGTCTGTCATCCCGTCCTCGTCCGGCCTCGGGATTGCTGCAGCGGCCTGGACGTTATCGGAACCGATGGTCGAATTCTACCCGCTCGGGGCAAGATCGAAGGACATGGAGCGCAACGCAACCCTCTCGACGGTGCTGCAGGTGCTCGTGCTCCTCGTCTCGCTCGTCAGCGCCGTCGGCGTCCTGATCGTCGACGGCAAGGTCGACCGCCTGACCGGCCAGGTCCAGGCCCTCCAGGCACTCCTCGTCACCCACGTGACGACGCCCCGCATGCACTCCGTCTGAAGAGCACGGCCCGCGTCTCGGAGAGACCGATCGTCGACGACCCTGAATCTCTCTCTGTGGCTGTCTAGGAGTCTGCGCCGTAGGACGATTTTCGGCACGATCGGCTACTACATGTAGTAGTCATTAACGTCCGTGTCCACTTCATATTGGGGCCTATTTTTTCTGCGGCGCAGACTCCTAGGTCTGACTGCATCGCGTGCCGCGGTCTGCTAGGATGGCGTAACAGCGTGACACTGGAGTCTGCGTCGCAGGAGAGGGCTCGGCGTATGTAGTATAACAGTGTGCACTGACCACCATATAGAGGGGTCCAGCGTGACCACGATCGTTCCACGGCGCGGCTGCTGCGCAGCGTTCCGCGGTTCGGATACTGGGGGGAGACGATGAGAATCGTGCTGATCGCGGCTTGCATGCTGGCGGCGCCATTGGCCGCCGCCGCTCAGGACGGGGGCATCGCGGGCACCGTCACCGACGACACCGGCGGCGTCCTGCCGGGCGTGACCGTCGAGGCGTCCGGCCCCGCGCTGCCCGCCCCCCGCGTGGCGGTGACCGACGGCGACGGCGGCTACGCGTTCACGGATCTCCCCCCCGGCAGCTATGCCCTCACGTTCAGTCTGGCCGGCTTCGAGCGCCTGGAGCGCGCGGCGGCCCTGACCGCGGAGGGCGCGCTCACCCTCAACGCCAGCCTGGAGCTCGGCGGTCTCTTCGAGGAGGTGACGGTGGCGGTGACCGGGACCTCCATCGACGCCCCGGCCATCAACATGCCCCACGCCGTCACCGTGGTCAGCCGCGAGATGCTGGAGCAGCAGGGGTCCACGCAGCTCGTCGACCTGTTCCGGAACCTCAACGTCAGCCACGGCGTCGTCGGCGAGCGGAACAGCTGGTACAACTCGAACCAGCCGTCGACCCTCACCGAGAACGTGGCCAACGTGAACCTGCGCGGCCTCGGCGCCTCCCGGACGCTGGTGCTGATCAACGGCCGGCGCCACGTGGCGGTCCCCGCCCGCCTCATCGGCGGGCGCTTCGTCGACGTCAACACCATCCCCGCCATCGCCATCGGCCGGCTCGAGGTGCTGAAGGAGGGCGCGTCGGCGACCTACGGTTCCGACGCGGTCGGCGGCGTCGCCAACTTCGTCACCCGCAACGACTTCCGGGGCTTCGAGATGAACGTCGCCCACGACTACTTCGACGGCGGGGGCGACACCACCGTCGCGGGCATCTGGGGCGGTCGCATCGGGTCATCGAGCGCCGTCATCTCCGCCGAGCGGGTCGGCCGCCAGGAGCTGCAGATGGTGGAGCGCCCGTGGACCCTCGACCGCCTGAGCACCCACGTCTCCGGGAACCGCGCGGGCTGGTCGAGCCTCGGCAACCCGGGGACGTTCTCGGTCGGGGCGCCGGTGCCGTGGACGGCCGACGTCTTCGACCCCCGCTGCACGGACTTCGGCGGTCAGGACGAGGGTTGGACCTGCCGGTTCCGCTACGCGCCCTACGACAACCTGATCGACGAGCAGCAGCAGACCCGGGCCTTCGCCGAGATCAACGGTCCGTTGAACAGCCGGACGAGCTACCACATCGAGGCGCTCTGGGCCGACGCGGTCATCCCGAACTGGTACACGACGCCGTCCTATCCGCCGTTCCCGCTGACGAGCACGACCGTCATGGAGGTGGGGGCGAACCACCCGGGCCGGCAGGCGTTCTGCGGCAGCTATGCCGGTGACCCGAAGGCCGATCCCATGGCCGCCTGCGCGGGCGACGCTTCCTGGTATCTGAACGGCCGCCCCTTCGGCAACTCGGGCCCCGGACGCCGGCTGCGCCGCGAGTCGCGCACCCAGCGGGTCGCGGCTTCCATCGATGGCGACTTCCTGCTCGGCGGACGGGACACCCACTGGGACGCCGGCGTCACCTACGCGCGGTCGCGGGGCAACCTGAACCTGCCGGCGGTGTACACGGACCGGATCTATCGCGCGTTCCGCGGCTACGGCGGCGCCGACTGCGGCGTCGGGGTGACGGCGGACCGCACCTCTCCCGCGGGCATGGCGCTGGGGCCGCTCAACGGCGCGGTGGCGGGCCAGGGGCCCTGCATGTACTACAACCCGTTCAGCAACGCCATCCAGCGCTCCGACCAGCCGGGCTCGCCGTTCGCGAGCGTCGACAATCCGGACTACGTCGCCGGCCTGGCCAACTCCGAGGACCTGCGGCGGTGGCTCAACGAGGAGGTGGACCTGCTCAGCACCACCGACATGTTCGTGGCCGAAGGGACGCTGAGCGGCAATCTCGTCCCGAACGTGGCCGACTTCGCCGTCGGCTACCAGTACCGCGGGGTGAACGCCGACGGCGACCCCAACGACCCCGGCGACGTCACCCGGAACCCGTGCCCGGTGGCCGGCGACATGGACTGTCCGGCGGGAGTCCGGTTCGGACCCTACCTCTTCACCAACGTCCACCGGCCCTACGCCGCGGACCAGCAGGTGCAGCGGCTCTTCGGCGAGCTGGCCCTGGCCATGGGCCCCCGCGTCGACACCCAGCTCGCCGCGAACTACGAGTTCTACAACGTCGCCGGCCGCCGCGTGAACAGCTTCGACCCGAAGTTCGGCTGGCGCCTCCAGGCGGCGGAGAACCAGCAGTTCTCGCTGGCGTTCCGCGGCTCGGTGCAGACCACCTTCCGGACGCCGTCGCTCGACGACCTCAACACCAGCCCGCTGACGACGCTGGAGTGGATCCCGGAGACCGGCGCCTACCAGGCCGTGGACCGCTTCGGCCGGACGGACCTGCAGCCGGAGCGGGCGTTCACCTACAACGCGGGGACCGTGCTGTTCCTGGAGGGGGGCCTGGAGGCGACCGTCGACTACTGGCACTACGACTTCGAGAACGTGATCGGGTCGATGCCCTACGACGCGATCACCAGCCTGTACGCCAGCGACGACGCGGCGACCCGGTCGGCGGTGTCGCCGTTCATCATCTGCCCCGGCGGCCGGGCGTCGGATCTGATGCCGGCGGAACGGTGCGCGGCCCAGAACCTGCAGCGCATTCAGATCGATCTCGTGAACTGGCCGGGGCTCACCACCTCGGGCATCGACACCCACCTCGCGGTCCGGACCGACGCGGGGCCGGGCCGGTTCTCGGCGAGCTGGGACTCGACCTGGACGGTCGGCTACGACACGAAGGAGCTGCTGCTGGAGGGCTCGGATCTGACGCTGTATTCCGAGCGGGAATCCGCCGGCTACCTGAACTTCGCCCACCCCATCGCGGTGCCCCTGCCCCGCTGGAAGAGCCGCTGGTCGGCCTCCTACGACTGGAGCCGGTACAGCTTCGCGAACTACGTGAGCTACCTCTCCGCCTACGAGGACCGGGGCGCCAGTACCACCGCGCCCCGCATCGACCCGTTCCTCACCTGGGACATGAGCCTTCTGTGGCGCTTCCCGGGCAGCGGGATGGACCTGATCCTGTACGGGATGAACCTGACCGGGCAGATCCCGCCCTGGGCCAACGTCGAGCAGTCCTACGACGGCTTCACGCACGACCCGAAGGGCCGCCGGTTCAAGGCCGCGGTGACCTGGCGGTTCGGCGGCTGATCGGCAGGCTCTCGCCCGGCGTCACGACCCGGCTGCTTGCGATACGCCGGTTCGATGCCCGTCAACATGGGGTAGTGCCGGACGTTGAGCGTCTTCAGCGCCGCGTTCTCCACGATCGCGGTCGCCGCGATGATGGCGTCCGCCAGGCCGACGCCATGCGGCTTGCCGTAGTCGCGCTTGTACAGCCCGCCGAGCCGGGCGATATCGCCACTGACGGGAACCGCGCGGAACAGCGCCAGGAGGTTCTGCAGGACGACCCGTTCGGCGCCCTGGGGGCCGCCTCTGGCTCCCGCGTAGAGCTCGGCGACGACGATGGAGGATACGAGGATGTCCTCCGAGTTGGCGGTGACGAAGCCTGTTGCCTCGTCATGCCCGCGCAGAAAATCGATCAATACGTCGGTGTCGACCAGAATCGGTCGGGACATGGTTCAATCCCGATCCCATCCGCGCCGTAGCGCGTCCGGGTCGGGAAGGTCCGCCCGGTCGCGCCAGATCCCGGCCGCCGCCCGGAGTACCGCTTCCCGTCGGCTTCGACTCATCTGCTCTATGAAACGGTCGACGGCCTCGCGAATGACCTCGCTCTGCCGCTTGCCGCGGTGGTCGGCGATGGCGGCGAGCTCGGCGCGCTGGTGTTCCGTCAGGTATATCTGCGTCCGCACCACTACTCGCCTCCCGGCTGTATACACCAGCATCATACACCGGCCAGTGAACCATCCTGACGCCTACGCTGACCTGGCGACGGGGGGAACGGTCGCCCGTACCGGGTTTCCCGGGAGACCTCAACCGTGGACCGCGGCCGATATCAGAGGAGCATCTCGGCACCATCACCCAGGGTCGCTCGCAGTGCTCGTGAGCGGCGTGAACAGGACCGTGGCGGCACGGAGACGGCCGATACGTGCGACACTGAACCCCAGCCCCGGGCGGACCATGCAGACCATCCAACCGACGCAAGCAGGCACAGGCGTACGCATGAGGGCCGCGGCAGCAAAGCTGAGCGAACTGGCCGCGGAAGTGCAAGCGGGCTGGGATGCGACCACGCTCGAGCGGCTCATCGTCAAGGGTCTGACCCGCTACTACCACGGTATCGACGCCGAGGCGCGCATGGCGCTGGCCGCGGCCGAGCCGCCGCTGACCGGTACCGTCTGGGACGCGGTGATCGCGGCTACGGTCGAGCACGCGTGCACGACGCATGGCGCAGAGGTGCCGGCGTGGACCCAGGCGCCCGAGCGCTTCCTGAAACGGCCCTGGGTTTACAGACGCGGACCGATCGAGCGAGGCACGGCACTGGCCAACGCGCCAGCCGCCTTCATCCGGCACAACACGTTCATCGAACCGCGGAACCTCGACGACCGGGGAGGAGAGCGCCATGTCTGGGCCGCTCACGAAAGCGCGGCTCCTCGAGCTGTTCGACCGGCTCAACGAGAAGCTGAGGCAGGCTGACCAGCACGGCGAGGTCTACATTGTCGGCGGCGCGATGATGGCGCTGGCGCACGATGCCAAGCGCGTGACCGCCGACATCGACTCGCACATCCGCCAAGGTCGCGAGGCGTTGACGAAGGCGGTCGCCGAGATCGCGGACGAAGAGGGCCTGAGCAGACACTGGCTGAACGAGGCCGTGACCCTGCGGCACCTGCCCGAAGACCCGGACCGGGGCGCGCGGCGCGTCTACGACAACACGCACCTCACGATCGAGGGCGCCTCGACCAGCCGGATGATCGCCATGAAGCTGCACGCGGGCCGGCCACCCGACCTGGCGGATCTCGACATCCTGCTGGAGGAGGCTGGCGTGAAGACGAGGCAGGAAGCCGTACGGGTACACGCGCTGACCTACGGTACCGAGCCGATGGCGGCCGAAGCCGATCTGTACCTGATCGAACGCGACGGACGGCGACCGCCGGATCGGGACATCGGACCTGCAGGATGAGCACGCACGACGGCACCGCGTCGGACGGCAACGAGGAACAACCGCCGGGGGACGTGGTGACCAACCCACGAGACGAGGGAGCCGAGGCCGTACTGCGCCGACTCGAGGCGCACATGGCCAAGAGCAAGCTGCGCGGCCACATCTACCTGACCGAGCGAACCGTGGTCGAGTTCGCAACGCGCCAGAAGCGGACCGACAGGCCGCTGGAACGAAATGTGGGGCCGGAACCGGTCAGACGCGCACTCACCAAGATACTGCGCCCGGAAGCAGAACCGCAGAGTTGGCTCAGGCGCCTGCACGCCGAAGCAGCCGGACGAATGCGAGTGCCGGCGCCGGCGCTGTGGAACAGCCCGACCCTCGTGGTCACGGGCGCTATGGCCAGCCGGGCTCTGTGCGCGGCGCTCGAGCACGAAGGGGCCTATGCCGCCGATACCATCCATCGGCTCATGGAAGAGGCCGACGCGGGCGAGAACGAGGCCGCGTCGATGTTCGAGGAAGTAACGGGCAAGCCGCTGAGGCCACGATAAACGAGAAGAGCCACTCGGACGACAGGCAGACGGCAAGAAGGGGGACGCGCTGTCCTTTGCGGATCGGCCCGCCGTCAGCGGCTCCGGAGCGCGGCGACGGGATGGACCCGGCTGGGGCAGCGGGCCGGCCGGCAGGCGGCGAGGAGGGTGTTCTGCGGTATCGCCACGCTGCCCTCCCGGCCCGGCCCCGACCGGCGTGTGCGTTGTGACGGGAGCCGACTGGCCGGGGTTCCGTGGGAACCGGCTGGCGGCCCACTCGCCCTCCGCGCCTCGTCCTACGCCGGGGTGGACGCCGCGTCCCCCTGGGCGCTTGGCCGTCGAAGAAGGAGCGGCGTCCTCGGAGGTTCGACGTCTGCCTGATCTCGGGACACGCGGTGGCGCTCGCGGCGAAGCGGAACCGGAAGACGCACTAGATCGAGCACATCGACGCTGCCGATCCGGCCATGCGCAAGCTCGTGCCGGAGGCGGGCCGGGAACATGGTATGGTCTCGACGACGATTGGCTGGACCGCCTGGGGCCCGCCTTCCCACCCGCCGCCGGGAACGACCGAGCACCGGTCGTATTCAACAACCCCCATCTCGCCGTGATGGGAGGGGCGCCTGCCCAACCTGTTGGATCTGTTGGGCCTGGCCGCCAAGCTGCACTGCCGCACAACCGCGCGGGACGCCGACATGCACGTACTGATCGAGGCACTCGATCTGAAGACGGTCGACGCCGCGTTGGCCCTCTACCGACAGTGCTACCCGCAGGAGGAACCCGGACCGCCCGTTCTGGAAGCCATGACACGGAGCATCAAGCAGAGAAAATCCTCCGTCCCCAACGCCCCGCCAGCATCAAGCACCCGCCGCGGGCGCGGAACCGAGGCTCGCGATGCGCCGAGAAACCTCCGACGTGCTGAAGGGAGGGTCCACAGATGAGCGGAATCCACTGTCGTACCCCCGCGCTTTCCTGCCTTCAACGACTCGCCCGCCGCCGCCCCGCGGCCGGCGCGCTTGCCCCTACGAATCGACTCTCCAGAATTCCAGCCACAGTCTCCCGTTCCGGCACGAATCCATCGCCGCGCTGCCCACCGCCCCCTGAGAGTCACGTGTCTTCGCCCTGTCGTTCCCGAAGCCACGCGCCCGCCGCTTCCTTCGCCCTCACCACGTAGACGCTGCTGCCTCCATACTCCGCGACCAATTCCAAAACGTCGTCGAGCGCCTCACCCAGGACTGCCTCCGCCAGACCGCGGTCGATAGCGTATCGCCTCACGAACGTCGGCGGGTCCGAATCTGGCGCCCTTCTGCTGCTTTCCGCGTCTCCCAACAAGTTTGCCAGTTCGGGCAAAACGACCTCTGGCTGCGTCCGCGCCGCCTTCACCAATGCGGGAGCAAGGTGTTCCCTCCATGTTCTGAAATCCACACCGCCTTCGCCCGAGGCCATACATAGGACCAGCCGACCCACGCTCCACGGATTCCTCGGACTCAGAAGCGCCGCCAAGTCTGCACCATTGCGTAATGTCCCCTGAACCGCTTCCAGGTACGCGGCACGAATTTCTTGTCTCCCACCCATAGTCGGTCCAACCGCTATAGAACTCAGTCGCAAACCCAAGACTCACCGCCACCGCCTCCACGATCAGCTCCCGAAGCCACTCGATGTCTCCGTCGCGATCGAGCCGCTCGCTGCACGTGTCGGACAATGCAATCAAGGCTGGATGATCAGCCTCCGCCGCCCGCCCATCCCTGCCAAGCACGCGTTCCACAACTCGCAACGTCAGTTCCGTAAGTTCGTCCTCAGCGTGCCTTCCCGAAAAGTGCCACCACACAACTGCGTACCGGCTACCTTCTTCACTCGCGGCCAGCAACCTGTCTACCAGCCGTCCCTTGCGTTCCCGCCGCCATGTGTCAATGTCCTCCAATACGGTCTGGTCTCTGAGCTCTTCGGGATCGAGCTGCTCGGCCCGCAATACGGCGAAAATAGTCCACCGGATGGGACAGATGAACCCCCTGTGGTGACGATCCGCTACCCTGGCTATGTCCCTCGGACAGCTGCCGTATACCCAAGAGATTCACAAGTTGCCGAGCCGCAGATAGCGATGCCGTCACGCGATTCCAATCCCCCGTTAGGGTTGTGTTCGGCGCCAACAACTCGTCAGGTCCGTGGCGAGCGGCGTCTATGTGCGTGACGAGAAATTCGTACACCGATGTCGTCGCTTCACGAAGAGCCGTCACTATTATGATGTCTTCGAGATCCGCCTCGCCGTGCAACTGATGCCAAATCAGGTCTACTCTTCGAAGGACTTGCTTGAGGCGCCGCGGCGTCTGCAGTAGTCGCACGAGGTGGTCCAAAGGAGTATCCGGGGCGATTCGTCGCAAGTAATCGTGCATACCACCGGCTTGGTGGTATAGCCGGCGAAGTTTGCTCCGGTGCGGATCCGGTCGAGGATCGACGTCGGGATACGCCTCCCGCCAATTGTTGATCGCCGTCACCAGAATCGCTCCGACATGCTCGTATTCCAAAGGCCGCAGGAGTTCGATGGTGTCACAGAGCTTTGCGAAGTCAATAGACGGACCGTTGTCCGGATCGCATGCGAGAACGAAGGAAATGTGAGGTATGCCGCGAAGCGCCCAGAGAAGGCGCTGCAGGTGCCGCGTGTCGAATTCTCTTGCCGTACGTTCCACGTCTTCTACGATGAGCACGAGCCGTGCATTCAGGACCTCAAGAACAGGCACAAGACGCCGTAGCTCCGCCAGGGAATCCCCGTCGGTTTGAAGCCCGAAAACCGTGGGGGTATTGCGCATCGGTAGTGCGGCCACCAGGCGCTGGTACGTGACCGGAAGATTGCGCAACCCGAGCGTGTCGACGTGGAGGCCGAGAGCGTCGACGACTTGATCCAATGCGAGACGAGGCACGTCTTCGGAACGAGGCACGGCCCAGACGTCGAACTTAGCGACGATCGTAGTGGTAACACTTTGCGCCAGCTTCGCTTGGACGAAGTTAAGGACACTGCTCTTGCCTGTCCCGAATGCACCAAGTAGCGCGGCCGACCGCCCCTCCTGGAGGGTCCTTGCGATGCGGTCGGCGACTGGTGCGCGGCCAAATAGATCGTGGCGGTCAGTAGTGATCGGCTGTTCGTCGCCGGAGATCCAATCCTGGATCTGGCTCCAGGACCATGTACCCCGGGGCCGAGGTTTGCTGGTCGTTTCAGTGGCGGTGGGGGCAGGTTCGGCGCTCGCCGGTGGTCGCGATGGCCGTGGGACCTGTCGTAGAAACATCGCGACGACGAAGACGGCGATGATGGGTAGAACGACGTCGATCTGTTGCCAGTGGGGTCGCACAGTGTCAGGACGCGTGTCGACGGGCAGCCGGTCGAGATCATTGCAGCCAGAGCACAGGCAAGCACGGGAGAGAGCCAAAGGGGTGGATACCACGCGAATGTGGACCAGTGGCCACGGCGGACGCGAATTGGCTCCAGGACGACGTAGAAGAGTAGGAAGGTGGCAAGTAACGTTACTGCCTTGATGAAGAGCGGGGATTACGGCAGGTTGATGGGCGGACCCAGTGCCACACAAATGGCAGAATCGATTGGAATGCGACGGCCCCGAAGATGGCCAAGCCGAGGATACGGAGCCATCGACAGGCTGCGTGGCGGAGTCTTGTCATTGTTTTAGGCTCACGGTTGGTTTGGGTTTGTGGAGCATGGCGGCAATGGGTTGTCAGCGCGGAGCTATTCTCGGATTCAGTGGCAACCCGCCCCCGGGGAGACCAGGGCGGTTGCGTTGCGCGGTGCTCTTCGCAAGAAGTGATGGAATCAGGCCGCCCAGGCCGCCCAGGCCGCGGACAGGACCTCAGCCTGCTCCAGCACCGTCCGGGTCGCCGACTCCTGCCTGTCGGGCGGGTAGCCGTGCTTCCGCAGGATGCGCTTGACGAGGCGGCGAAGGTGGGCGCGGACGTTCTCGCGCAGGATCCAGTCGATGGTGACGTTGCCTCGGACGGTCGTGACGAGCTCGCGGGCGATGCCGCAGAGCGTCTCGTCGCCCAGCACCTGCACGGCGCTGTCGTTGACGCCGAGCGCGTCGTAGAAGGCGAGCTCGTCGTCGGAGAGGCCGAGGGTCTCGCCGCGGGCGCCGGCTTCTCGCAGCTCGCGGGCTAGCCCGATCAGCTCCTCGATGACTTGGGCGGCCTCGATGGCGCGGTTCTGGTAGCGGTGGATGGTCTGCTCCAGCATGCCGGCGAACGAACGGGCCTGCACGACGTTCTTGCGGGCGGCGGGTGGCCAGCTCGCCGGTCAGCAGCTTCTGCAGCAGCTCGACCGCGAGGTTGCGCCGCTGCATGCCGCGCACTTCGGCCAGGAACTCCTCGGAGAGGATGGACGTCGGGCTTGTCGAGGCCGGCGGCGGCGAAGATGTCCAGCACGCCGTCCGGGGCCACCGCGCGCGAGACGATCTGGCGCACGGCGTGGTCGAGTTCCTCGTCGGTCCCGGCCTCGGCGGCGGCGCGCTTGGACAGGGCCGCGCGGACGGCCTGGAAGAACGCGACGTCGTCGCGGATGCGGATGGCCTCGGCGTGCGGCACGGCGAGGGCGAAGGCCTGCGAGAGTGCGCGCACCGCCGTCAGGCAGCGTTCCTTGCCGCTCTCCTGCGCGAGGACGTGCTCCTGCGCCGCCGGCAGCAGGCCGAGCCTCTCGGCGGGGGTGCCCTCCACCCATGCGGTCCGGTCGAACCCGTGGAACAGGCCGCAGCAGATCTCGTACTTCTCGAGCATGGCGGCCACGGCCTGCTCCTGGTCGAGGGCGGTCTCTCCGGTGCCGCCGCTCTCGGTATAGGTGGCCAGCGCCCGTTTCAGCTCGTGGGCGAGGCCCAGGTAGTCGACGACGAGACCGCCGGGCTTGTCCCGGAACACGCGGTTGACCCGCGCGATGGCCTGCATCAGGCCGTGGCCGCGCATGGGCTTGTCGACGTACATCGTGTGCAGGCTGGGCGCGTCGAAGCCGGTGAGCCACATGTCGCGGACGAGCACGATCCGGAGCGGATCGGCGGGGTCGCGGAACCGCTTGGCCAGCGCCTCGCGCCGGGGCTTGTTGCGGATGTGCGGCTGCCAGTCGGGCGGGTCCGCTGCCTTCCCCGTCATCACGACCTTCAGCGCGCCGCGGTTGTCGTCGTCGTCGCGCCACGCCGGGCGCAGGCGCGCCAGCTCGCGGTAGAGGTCGATGCAGATGCGCCGGCTCATGCAGACCACCATCGCCTTGCCGTCCATCGCCTCCTGCCGGCTCTCGAAGTGCTCGACGATGTCGCGGGCGACGAGGGCGAGGCGCTTCCCGGCGCCGACAATCGCTTCGAGCTGCGCCCACTTCGTCTTCAGCTTCTCGCGACGGTCGACCTCTTCCCCCTCGGTGAGTTCCTCGAAGCCGGTATCGATCGTCGGTCTCTCGCGCTCGTCGAGGGCCAGCTTGGCGAGGCGGCTCTCGTAGTAGATGGGCACCGTCGCCCCGTCCTCGACCGCGCGCTGGATGTCGTAGACGCTGATGTGGTCGCCGAACACGGCGCGGGTGTTGGCGTCCGCGAGCTCTATCGGCGTGCCGGTGAAGCCGATGAACGAGGCGCTGGGCAGGGCGTCGCGCATGTGGCGCGCATAGCCGTCGACGAAGTCGTACTGGCTGCGATGCGCTTCGTCGGCGATGACCACGATGTTCCGCCGGTTCGACAGCAGCGGATGCCGGTCGCCCTTCCGTTTCGTGCGCGGGGTAGTCCCCTCGCGCTCCCCGGCTGAGGGCTCCTCCGGGAAGAACTTCTGGATCGTCGTGAACACCACGCCGCCGGCCTCCACCGCGAGCTTCGCCCGCAGGTCGGCGCGGCTCTTCGCCTGGACGGGCGGCTGCCGCAGCAGCAGGTCGGCGCAGCGCGAGAAGGTGGTGAACAGTTGCTCATCGAGGTCGTTGCGGTCGGTCAGCACGACGATGGTGGGGTTCTCCATCGCGGGCTCCCGGACGATGCGTCCGGCGTAGAACGCCATCGTCAGGCTCTTGCCCGACCCCTGGGTGTGCCAGACCACGCCGATCCGCCGGTCGCCGCGGGCGCCGCCCGGCTGGGGCTCCGACTCGTAGCGGCCACGGTCCTCCCGCACCCCGGCCGGCTGCCGCTGCAGAGCCGCCGCGCGCAGCGTCTCGGCCACCGCCGTCCTCACCGCGTGGAACTGGTGGTAGCCGGCCATCTTCTTCACGAGCGCGCCGCTCCCGTCGTCTTCGAACACGATGAAGTCGCGGAGGAGGGCGAGAAAGCGGGTCTTCTCGAACGCTCCCTCAATCGCGACCTGCAGCTCGGTATGGAAAGCCGGCGCCAACTGCTCGCCGCCGATAGTCCGCCAGGGTTTGAACCACTCTCAGCCCCCGGTGAGCGTGCCGACCCTGGCCTGAATGCCGTCCGATACGGCCAACACCGCATTGAAGGCGAACAACGAGGGCAGCTCCGCCCGGTAGGTCTGGAGCTGCCGCCAGGCGGTGTGTACCGTCGCGTTCTCGTCCGCGGGGTTCTTGAGCTCGATCACCGCGAGCGGCAGGCCGTTGACGAACAGCACCATGTCGGGGCGGCGCTCGTGCCGGTTCCCGACGACGGTGAACTGGTTGACCGCGAACCAGTCGTTGTTGTCCGGCTCGTCGAAGTCGAGCACTCTTACCTGCGCGCCTCGGACTGCGCCGTCGCGGGCGGGGAACTCCACCGTGACGCCATCCACCGCCATGCGATGGATGGCGCGGTTCCGGGCTTCCAGGGTCGAGCCCTCGGGGCGGGTCAATCCGCGCACGGCGTCTTCCCGCGCCTCGGTCGGCAGGCCCGGGTTCAGCCGCGCTACCGCCCCCTGCAGGACGGATTCCAGGACGACTTCCCCGTAGTCGGCCCGTAGCGCCCCGACCCCCGGCGGCATGTCCGGCCCGCCGATGACGTGATAGCCCAGCTATCGCGCGCTCCAACGCCTTCAGTCATCACCCCGGTCTGCCGCCGAGGACCTTCATCTTCCAGACTCCAGATCAGAGCCGCTGACCCGTGGCGTCGTTGTGGGTCCTGAATATCGAATCCACAAGGCGTCCGCACCCCGAGGTCAGCCGTGCAAGTACCTCAACTGGTCGCGACACGCGACACTCGGGGACTCTTTCGGATAGTTGACACGATGGGACACCTCACCCCACACTTCGTCCATCAACGACCTGACCTGCAGCTCGCACGCAACTCTCGTCCTCTTGTTCGCCACGATGTCGTAGTGCACCGTGGTGTACATGGACTGCCTCTGTTGGGTTCTGATGCCGATGCTCTCGAAGAGTTCCCGGTATTCCACGTCCCAACAATACGCGACCGCCTCGCCCGCGAGCTCGTATTGCTGCTCGTTCAGGATCCTGAGAATGATGGGATGAATTCGAATCAACTGTTCGGTATGCAGATGGATGAGTCTGACGCCCGCCAGATCGGTGACCCTCGTGAACAGGTTGGACGTGTTCACCACGTCTCCACCGGAAATGTGCAGTCTCTCCAATTTCGCCCGCAAACTCTCGACGTCCTTTATTCTGTACTTCACGAAGTGGATAAACCTCGCCAACTCCGGATCTTCCCTCAGACCAGCGATCAACGACTTCGCAAACACCTCGAATAGATGCCGATTCGCGACGAAATGTTGCGCCGCGTCCTCCATGCGTCGTTGCTGGGCTTTCGTCAACTTGCGCGGCATCCTATCGTTTCTCCGGAGCATTTCCATCGGGCGCCAGTGACCCGCACCTTTCGGCCACACAAGAGGCTATTCTGGCGAAAGATTCTTCCGTGGCTGACTTAGCAGGTTAGTCTGCCGGTCCGGACCAGAGCACTTCCAGATGGCGACACCTTCCCGCTGAGCCCGTTGGACCAAAGAAGCTATGTCGGGAATCTCACCCAGCACGGGATTGGCCGACCGCGGCGGCGCCAAACGCCGATCGATATCGCGGAGCACGGACGATATGTCATTTTCCATCCGGCCTTTGATTCGACGAAGATAGAAGCTTGCCTCCTTGGTCATCCCACGGCCATAGACCTTGAACCGTTGAGGAACATAGCCGAGAAACGACGGGGCCGCTCTCAGAAATGCCGCGCTGTCCGGCGCGATAGACGTGATGGTCCTGGCGTCCAGAATCCACTTCTTGATCGTCTGGCCCAGGGTGCCAAGCGCTCGTACGGAAAACAGGTCGCACGCAACGGGCACGATGAAGAAATCTGAATCGAGAAGAAGCACTCGATTCAGTGGTCCGATATTGGGTCCGGTGTCGTAAAAGACGAAGTCCCACGGTCGCTCCCTGCTCAAGCGGGATACCATATCGCTGATCGAAGATGTCGCGTGCAGGGCGCCGAGCCTCCTCTTGAAGCTGTCGGCCCAAGCGTCGCCCAGGAACTCCTCGAACTCGGACAACCTTATGTCGCCCGGCAATAGCGCGAGGTCTCCCACCCTGATCGGGTCCACGAAGCGGCCAACGCCGACGTTGTCGAAAACAGGGCGCACCGCGCTCCAAATCGTCTGGCCGGTCGGCTCGTTCGAGTTGTTGAGCAGTTCGTCGACGACGTCGTCGGACAACAGATACGACGTGAGGTTGCACTGCGGATCACTGTCGATCAGGAGTACGGATTTTTCCCGATTGCGCCAGCGCAAATGCAATGTTGGCCGTCAGTGTCGTCTTGCCGACACCGCCCTTGTGATTGAACAACGTTACCCGAACGGGTTTTGACATTCAATTGTCCCGCTTGTGGCCGCCACCACCGTTGACGTCATTTACTCCAGGCTTCTTTCGCGGGCGCCGCGGACGCGCTTGCGAGAGAAACTGTCTGGCCGTGGTCCGGTCGGGAAGCGCTTCGACGTACTTCTCACCGTGCGCGGTCAGTTGTCTCTTGCCTCCGCTCGCCGTGGTCAGGAGACCGGATCGAATCGCGTTGTTCAACGCAGCCGAGGGATTGGAGAACTTGATCTGTGCAGCCTCGGTATTGAGTTTGCTGATGTCCGTGGTCTTGAAATGGGCATTGTCTCTGTAGTGGGTCAAGTAGTAGGCGAGGCACGCAACGCGAGCGACGTCGGTGGTCGGTCCCTTGTCGAACAGGAAGTCCTTTGGCGACAGCTCCGGACGCGTGGAAAAGTGGGGCTCGCGCGAAACTCCCGGCGGCGTGGCGGCGGCTTCCGCGTTGGACCTCTTTCGCGGCTCCGTGTCGTCGAAGCCGAAGAAGGTTCCGACCGTCCTGAATATTCTGACGCGGGTGTCCTCGTCGAACGTGAGCAGGTCACCGATGATCTTGTGGACCTGATTGGAGACGCTCTGTTCGTCCGACTGCGCGGGCTGGCCCATGACGGTACCTCACACACTATGCCGATATCCGGATTATGCCGATGTCGGCGTAGGCGCCCCTGCCACACGGGACGCCGGCGCCTAGACTATCGGCATAATCACAGCCCTTCGAGGAAAGCCAGGAGCGCATCGGATGGCCGATAGCGGCCGGGCTGGACACCGACGGGTGTCGTCCTGTCGAGCGCGCGTTCTTTCAGGGCGAGGTCCGCATGGATGTAGATGTCGGTCGTAGCGAGCCGTTCGTGTCCGAGCCACAGCGCGATAACGGCGGTATCCACCCCGGCGTGCAGTAGGCGCATGGCGGCGGTGTGGCGGAGCGTATGCGGGGTGACGTTTTTCTCACGGAGAGAGGGGCAGGCTTGCGTGGCGGCGGTCAGGTGTGTCGCCAAGCGCTGCGCCAGTGCGTCGCGGCTGAGGGCTTGGCCCGTCCGTGTCGGAAAGACCGGTGCGTCCGGTGCGCCGACGCGTTCGGTGAGCCATGTTCGCAGGGCGGCGGCCACCGGCTTCGTGAGGGGCGTCATTCGCTGCTTGCGTCCCTTCCCCAGACAGTTGACGTGTGCGCCCTGCGCGAGGTGCAGATCGGCACAATGCAGGCCGGTGAGCTCGGAGGCGCGCAGGCCGGTGTGCACCGCGAGTGCGAGGAGGGTGTGGTCGCGGCGACCGGTCCATGTGGTACGGTCCGGTGCGGCGAGTAGGGCGTCGACCTCGACGTCCGACAGGAAGGTCACGAGCCGCCGCGGCCCGCGCTTGAGCGGTATCGCGAGCACGCGGGCGATGACGGCGGCCTGCCCGGGATGGTTCGGTGCGGCGTAGCGCAACAGAGCATGAACGGCCGCCAGCCGGGCGTTGCGGGTGCGCACAGAGTTGGCGCGGTCCTGTTCAAGGTGGACCAGGAACCGCCCGATGAGCGGCGCATCGAGATCGCCGAGTTCCAGTTGCGAGGGTGCTCTGGCGAGGTGGGTGGCGGCGAAGCGGACCAGGAGCTTCCACGCATCGCGGTATGCGGCGACGGTATGCGGGCTGGCGTGGCGCTGTTGAAGCAGCCGGTCGGTGAAGAACGCCTGGAGCGTGGAGGCGAGACTGCTCATGCCGAACCTCCCTGATGGCGCTCAAGGCGGTCAGCCGCCAACTGCATCAGCTCCGGCGCGGCCGACAGGTACCAGTAGGTGTACTTCGGGTCGACATGCCCGAGATAGGTGGCCAGCCGCGCGATTCGGGCCTCCGGGTTGTGACCTTGACGATAGGCATCGATCAGCGTGCACACCGCAAACCGATGTCGGATATCGTGGAGCCGTGGCCGGCAAGCAACGGAGTGCGGTGCAAGCCCGGCCCGCCGCACCAGCGTGCGAAACGTGTGCTGCACATTGCAGTACAGCAGCCGGGTGCCGGCAGTGGAAACGAACAGGGCGGTGGCGCGCGGGGTCACCGGTCGGTCCGAGCGGCGCAGATACTGCCGGACTGCGGTGGTGGCCGTAGGGTGCAAGGGAAGCGCACGAGACTTGTCGAATTTGCCTTGGTGGACGGTGATCAATTCTTGCTGGGCGTCGAAGTCGTGCCGATCGAGGGCGATGGCTTCCCCGACCCGCATCCCGGTGACAGCCAGTAGACCGATGAGGGTTCGATAGGTGGCCGTCCGATGGGCGCTGCGCAACGTCGAAGTGGCGGCCAGCAGGTTCGCGATGTCCGCGTCGGTGTAGGGGTACGGCGTGGCTCGGGGAGGAGGCGCTCTCAACAGGTCGGCGGGGGGTATTTCAGTTGTCGGGTCGACCGTGTGCAGGTAGGTCGCAAAGCCGCGTACCACGGCAAGCCGGCTTCTCCACCACCAGCTCGGATCCCCGGGAGGGAGTGTTGCCCACGCGAGAGCGGTCCGGGTATTCAGTCGCGTTTTCCCGCGTTCTTCGAGATAGGTCAGGAATTGTCCGAGGAGCTTCTCGGCGCGAGCCAACCGGTAACCCATTGCCCGACGTATCGTCAGATAGTCGGCCAAGGCCTGACGCAAAACCGTCATGCTGCACCTCCCGGCCACGGGCGTGCAATGGTGCGGAGGGTGTCGTAATCGACCTTCGTGTAGATCGCGGTGGTCTGCAGTCGGGCGTGGCGTAGGAACTGCTGGATCTCGGGCAGGGAGGCGCCCGCGCTGAGCAGTTGGGTTGCCGCGAAGTGGCGCAGCCGATGCGCGTGGATGCGGCCGAGGCCGGCCCGCTTGGCGGCAGCCGCCACAATCTGCGTCATGGCGGTGGTGCTCAGCCTTCCCAGAGGAGCGATCAGGCGAACGAAGACGGTGCGCCCAAGGGCGCGAGTCGGACGCTGGCGAAGGTACGCGGCAATCGCGTTACCTGCATCCGTCGGGAAGGGCATACGCTCGACTCGGTGTCCCTTACCGTGAATGACGACCTCTCCAGCGCGCCACCGCAGGTCGTCGAGCCGCAGGTTGACCAGTTCGGCGACGCGCAGGCCAAGACGAGCCAGCGTGGTGATGACGGCAAAATCCCGGCACCCTGCAAGGGTTCGGCGATCGCAGGTCGCAAGCAGGCGCTGGACGTCGTCGGGATCAAGGCTCCGTGGCAGCTTCGCCAGTCGCCGGCCTGCCACTGACGGGACGGCCGTCATCAGCGACCGTGCAATCGCCCCCGTGACATGGAGGAAGTTCAGCAGGGAGCGCAGGGCGGTTGCCGTCAGTTGCGCGGGCCGGCAGGATTGCTCGGCGCAGCGCGCCACCATGAACGCCGTCACGTCAGCCTCGCCGAGTCCCTGGAGGTCCAGTGTCACGCCGTCGACGGAGACACAGCGGTGCAGAAATGGGCGGACCGCATCGACGTAACCGCGGGCGGTGGCCTCACCCAACCCCCGTTCCACGGTCAGGTAGCGCCGGTAGCGGGCCAGGGTCTCCTCAACCGGCCCGGTGGGAAGAGGTGTCGGCGAGAGGAGGGTCGCGCCCTCCTCCCGGAGGTACGCCAGCAACGGACGCAACGCCTTGCCCGTCAGATGACGCTGGTAACCGGCGTCCAGTCGGGCTTGCAGAAACTGCTGCGTCCACCTTGGCAGATCGCCGACGTCAAGGTCCCTTGCGTGCAGCCAACGGCTGACATGCGCCATCAGATGCAACTGCGTCTGCAGGGAACGTGGCGTGTAGCCTTGCCGCGCAAGCTCGGTCGCGAATCCCGCCGCGAACGGCTGGAGCGAGCCGATGACGCCGACGAGTGACGGATCCGTCATGAGAGCCTCCTCTCTGTGGTGTGGCCAGAGAGAAGAGTCTCTATCCGTCAGGCAACGATTATGCCGATAATCTCGGCCCAGACACCGCTTTCAACGGCGGCGTCCGCGCCGACATCGGCATAATCCGGATATCGGCATAGTGATTGTTATGCCGATATCGGCATAACAATCACCTGCCGGCGGCACGGTTCGTGACGACACGGCGTTTAGTCAGCTAATCCGTTCAATTCTAGCATGACGGAGGCGATGGAGCCCGACCCGCCGGACCCGCCGCCGACGAAGCCCACGAAAGCCGGTTGTCGGACTCGGCCGGACGGTCGGCGGCTCGACGGCTTGACGGCGGAGCCAGCGCAGGTCTACCGAAAGGCAGTCGGGCGCGCGTTCGGAGGCACCGATGCTTTCGTGCTGGGGTCTCGGCAACCAATGGTCGCCGACTGTTCAAGTCTCTTGCAGCTCCGGTCCGTCGTCGCGAATGACGTCAGTCAGGCGGGGGTTCAGCAACCTCCACCGTTGGCCCATGCGCTCAAGGTCGCCCGACAGCACGACCGGCGTCCGGTCGCGGTGGGCCTGAATCGCCTTCTCGTAGTCCGCGCGCTCCAGAACCGCTGCGACCGACTGTCGTTGTCCGTCGATCTTGGCCAGCAGACTGATGGTACCGTCGTCGCCCGCCTGACCGCGGTTCAGGCGCCGTACAAAGCCGTAGAGACGCACGTCCGGCCGCGGACCGCGCTCCCGGAGCGAGCGTGCGGCTTCGCGCAGGAGGGCCGCATCCGCTCGGCCGAACCGAACCACGGTCGCCGGCACCGTGACCGGCCGCGTCCGAGCCCAGGAAACGCCGACATCCAGTGTCGGGAACGGTTCGATGAGGAGGACCAGGGCCTCGCACAGATTGGCGCTCACGCCGTCGGCCACCGCGCCTCCGAAGGCGCCCGCCTCGCCGGCAGCCGTACGTTCGACTGCCTGACGGACCGCGGCAAGGGCCCTGACCAGACGTTTCGTCATCCGACGTTCGATCGGGGCGTTCCGATCGTCCGGGTCCGGGAGCAACGCCGGCAGCGGCGCCGACACGACCGGCGTCAGCAACGTCACCGCGAAGCTGCCCTGCCCTGCTCTGTCTGTCCCAGTCCCAGGTGATTCAACAGCTCGACCGCCTCCCTGTTCGCGCCCGCCCGATACACCGGCCGCGGCTCGCGTAGCGAACACGCTGCCGACAGCAGCATATCGCGGGCGCCGCCGAGGAGATCCACGCCGGCGTTCAACGTCACGCTACCATCGTCGCTCTCCGCGGCCCGGACGCGCACCACGTCCCGGTCTGCCGTCACCAGAGAGCGATAGACGCTCAACTCGTCCTGACCAGCGATCCCTGCGAACGTGTCGACCAGCGTCGCCACGACGCTCGCGTAGTCGCCCAGGCGTTCGGTGCGCGGAACGATGATCTCCGGCCGCGACTCACCGACGTAGACGTCCGAGTGCACGCGGTACGGCTCATGCCGGCGCCACCCGGCGGCGCGGGCGTACGCGGACAGCGCCGCCGGCGAAACCGCCAACAGCGCACCCCGGTCGCGAATGGTGACTCGCATCAGATGTCCCCGCTACGCGACCCTTCCATGAGGGTCCGAAGCGCCTGGACGTCGAACACGTTGTGCTCAGGGATGCGAACCGTGATCATCTGCTGTCCGACAGCCTCGTCGTGTTCTCGCTGCAGGCTCAGCCAGTAGGCCCGGCGGCGCGGCGCTGCTCGGAGCGCGCAGCGGCGTCATTTCGAGTTGCCAGACCACGTCCGATTGCCGTCGTCCAGGGAAAACTCGAGCCTGCGAAGTTCTCTACGTTGTGAAATCGGCAGAAACGTCGTGTGAAGAGCATCAGTATACGTGACAACGACCCTTTCTGTTTCATCAGAGCCATAGTCTTTGAACTCGACATTGGTAGACCCCAGGTAATCCACACCCATACCGTGGTGGATAATCTCTGACATAATCGGAATTCTCATCTTTGGATGCACTCCACCATAGGTTCTGTCATAAATGGTTGCACCATCTGATCCTCGAATCGTGATTCTCACGTCTCTGGCGAGGCAAGGACTAACGTTCTCGACATAGGTAGTGTAGACAGACTCATGAACATTTCGTTTGTATTCGACATCGGTAGTGCGTATGAGCTCCGCAGTGTTCTGCATCTTGGCTATCCAGAACAGATATACCGTGAAGACGAGCGTGAGGACCGTCACAATCAGTATTGGAATATCAAACATAGTGATTTGTTCCATGCCCGGGCAAACGAGACACTCATATCGCCATGCTGCTATCTCTCATGTACCCTTCGTAACTCGCCGGAGACCAACTTGGGCAACAGCGCGTTCCTCAGCGCCGCGAGAACACGGGATTCACGTTTATTCGCTTCGATTCGATCAAGGAGCGCACCAGTTGACGACGAAAAACGCTTCTCTGGCAACGCAGTCTGCCAGGACAAGGGGTGCTGCCAGAATCGCATCGGGCCGGATCGCCGGGTACGCGCCACCGTCTGCGAGATGAGCCAGGCGATCGATATTGTCCGACGACGTTGCCGCACACCACACCAACTCCCGGTCGTGGTTTCTCAGAGGACGTAACACCGCGAAACCCGTACTTCCAGTCAGTCCGTCTTCGTCGACGAGAGCGAAAGAACCATTGCCAGGACGCACGGTCGCGACAATCGTATCGCCCTTACGGAGCACACGCCGTGCGCGACTCGGCGCCGCCTCCCAAGCATAGGTTTCCACCTTTTCGATGCAGCCCCACTTGGTGTTCGACAGGTCGACATATGCGATCTTTTGGGGTGCGTGGCCGAATCTCCATGATTCAGAATTGAGACACACGATTGCGCCGAGTGATCCGGCGTTCCACCCGTCGGGTATCTCCCCAAGCTCCGAGTCCACCAGCCGGTCGGGGAACAGGTCGGGGAATCACGGTCGAAATCGACGAACCAGGACCGGAACAGCGCCCGTGTCCCTCCAGCGTCGGCATCCGCCAGCGGTTTCGCGGCCTTCCATCTTGGCCCGCACGGGGTCGAAATCGACGAACCAGGACCGGAACAGCGCCCGTGCCATCGCCTCCAGCGTCGCGTTCATCCGACTGTTCAGCTCGATTTTGTTGTCCAGTGTTCCCAAGATGTGAGCGATGGTGCGTTGCTCGGGGATCGGCGGCAACGAGAACTCTATCTGACGGAGCTCTTTCTGCTTGATTCCGAGAACAGTAGTGCCAGTTGCCCGCGCGCGCAGTTGAACCTGAACTTCGTCAGACTGCAGTAGGAATCTCAAGAATCGATTATCAAGAATGTTCGACTTCCCTCGCAAGAGAATGAGCCGTTGCGCTAGCCTGGATTATTCGTGAAGATGGTGATTCTGGGGGAGACACAGGAGCCTCCGTGTGGTACAAACGTTGTGTCCACAAGCGTTTAGCCACAACGGAGACCCCTGCGTGACACCTGACAAGATATCACAGACTGTCCTGTTCCCGGATCTCTTCGACAAGCCCCTCGTCGCGACGTTCAACCGCGAGCAGGCGAGTTCCGACGGCGGCGGCGTCCTGCTCAAGGCGGCCGAGCGCGTGTACGGCCTCGTCAAGGCGTTCGCCGGGTGTCTCGCCGACAAGCGCGCGCCGGAGAAGGTTCGGCACACGCTCGCGGAGCTGGTCGGACAGCGGATCTTCGGCATCGCGTGCGGTCATCCCGACGGCAACGACGCCGACCACTTGGCGGAGGATCCCATCCACAAGCTGCTGCTCGGGCGGGACCCTGTGGCTGGCGCGCCCTTGGCGTCGCAACCGACGATCTCGCGATTCGAGAACGCCCCGGGCCGCGGCGCGCTCTACCGAATGGCACGGGAGTTGGCGGCGAGCGTCATCGAGCGACATCGGCGCCGCCTGCATCGGCGGGTGTGGCGGATCACCATTGATCTGGACCCGACCGACGACCGGACGCATGGCGCGCAACAGCTCACGTTCTTCAACGGGCACTACGACAGTTGGTGCTATCTGCCGCTGCTCGCGTTCCTGACTTTCAACGACGAGAAGGAGCAGTATCTGTGCGCGGCGGTGCTGCGGCCGGGCAAGGCGGTGGCGGCCGACGGGACCCTGAGCTTGCTGTGTCGGCTGCTGCCGATGCTGCGGGCGGCGTTTCCGTCGACTCGGTTTCTCGTCCGGCTCGACGGGGGCTTTGCGACCCCGGAGATCCTCGATTTCCTGGATGCCGAACCGGGGCTCGACTACGTGGTCGCGATGGGCAAGAACGCGGTGTTGCAGCGGCATGCCGAATCCGCGATGGCCGTGGCCCGCGCGCAGAGCGAGGCCAGTGGCCGAACCGAGCACGTCTATACCGACACCCGCTACGCGGCCGGCACGTGGGGCCACCAACGCCGGGTCGTGATCAAGGCGGAAGTGGTCCGGCTCAAGGGTCGCGAGCCGCGGGACAATCCGCGCTTCGTCGTGACGAATCTCTTGCGGAGCTCGCGCTTCGTCTACGAGTGGGTCTACTGCGCCCGCGGGGACATCGAGAACCGGATCAAGGAGTTGCTGGACGGCCTGCAGATCGACCGCACGAGCTGCTGCAAGTTCCTGGCGAACCAGTTGCGCGTGTTGCTGACCGCGGCGGCCTACGTACTCATGCAGGAGCTGCGGCTGCGGGCGGCGCGGACCGGCTGTGCCCGCACCCAAGTGACGTGGCTGCGCGACCGGCTGCTGAAGCTGGGGGTGCATGTCGTCGGCTCCGCGCGCCGCATCGTCCTGCATCTACCACGGGCGACGCCCCATCTCCACGCCTGGCGGCGCATCGCGCTCGCGCTCGGCGCCCGCGCGGGTCAGTAGTCAGCGCCCCGCGGGGCTCGGCGCACGTCTCGGTCCCGGGCGGCACCGCCGTCCCGGCAGAACTCTCCCCCAACCTGGCCTCCGCGACTGCCCGGCGCCGGGAAGGGCCACTCTACGCCCCCTGCCGCGCCCGCTGCCACGTCCGAGAGGCTCCGCTCGCGGTCAACAAGCCCCGTCGGTGCCTGATTCTCGACCCTCATGAATAATGCAGGCTAGAGCGACACGCTGTTTTTGAAGTTGTGCGACTTCTCCTAACGGGGCTTCCGTCGTTATTAGGACGTCACCAGATTGCGGCATGCCACGTCGCGTCCAAGAAGCATAATGGTCTAGCGCGATGAATTCTGTTGGTGTCTCGATCCTTCCGCGCTTTACGACTTTGGCTGTAAATGAGGGGAATACCGGAAGACGTCTTCCGAGGAGTCTTGCCGCGGTAGTCGATTATTGACTCCATACAGTCCTCAAGTCGGCGGTAGACCCCTTCATCCGACATGTCCCGCTGCCCTGTGTCCACCAGTACGACATGATCCTCCTGAATCTGCTCTCGAAACGAGTCAGGCACGTCGTCCCACACGAACAGGTCGACCCGGAACGGCAGGTTGCTCTCCTCGAACGCCTCCCGCAGGTCGCCGACTTGCGACCGCTGCTCCGGCGTCGCGAAGACGACGAGGTCGAGGTCGGATTGCGGCCGGGAGGTCCACTTCACGCGCGACCCGTACACCCAGGCGGCCGTGCCGGGCAGGTGCCGCTGAAGCAACGCGACGACCGTCTGGCGTTCCTCGGTCGTGATGTCGATGGCGGCGTCTACTCCCACGGCGTACCACTCAGGGTCTGATAGAGGCCGATGGCGTCGTCGATGAAGTCCGGCACCAGCGCGAGGCAGGCCTTGGCCTTCTCGCCGTCGTAGTCATGGGACGTGTCGACGCGGGCTTCGGCGTATCGGAACCACTGCTGCACGGGCGCGGCGAACAAGTCGTTCTCGTGGGCCAGCCTGAAGATGGGCTTGGGGCTGTTGGGGGGGTCGGCGACGGCCAGCGCCTCGATGAGATACCGCTTCAGCACCTTCCACAGGCAGTCGTAGCACGTCTCGAAGCGCTGGATGACGGATTCCGCGATGCCCTCGCGATCCAGGTCGGAGAGGGCGGGGTTGCCCTGCCGGTAGTTCCCGTGCTGCTCCTCGAGACGCTTCAGGGACGAGCGAAACTTGCTGTAGTCGATCATGCCCTGCTCGCGGCGCCGGGGTAGGGTTCCGGGAGGTCGGTCATCTCGCGGACGGTCATCGGCTCTCCTCGTGGGACAGGAACCCGAGCGCCTTCAGGTTCTCGGCGATCGCGGCGTCGAGCCGCGCGCCCTCGGCCTGCTGCGCTTGCAGCTCGGCGACCAGCCGGCGCATCTTCGCCTCGAACGGTTCCCCGTCGTCGGGCTGCGGCTCCGCCCCCACGTAGCGGCCGGGAGTCAGCACGTGGCCGTGCCGGCGCACGTCGTCGAGGGCGGCGCTCTTGCAGAAGCCGGGGAGGTCTTCGTAGGCGTCGGCACTGTCGCGCCACGCGTGGTAGGCGCCGGCGATGCGGGCGACGTCGTCGTCGGTCAGCTCGCGGTGGGTGCGGTCCACCATCCGGCCCAGCTTGCGGGCGTCGATGAACAGGACCTCGCCGCGTCGCGGGCGGCGGCGGGCCAGGAACCAGAGGCAGGCGGGAATCTGGGTCGAGTAGAAGAGCTGGCCCGGCAGGGCGACCATGCAGTCCACCAGATCGGCCTCGATCAGGTTCTTCCGGATCGTCCCCTCGCCCGACTGGCTCGACGACATCGACCCGTTGGCGAGCACGAACCCCGCGACGCCGGCCGGCGCGAGGTGGTGGACCATGTGCTGCACCCAGGCGAAGTTGGCGTTGCCCTTCGGCGACACGCCGTAGCGCCAGCGCTTGTCGTCGGCCAGGCGCTCGCCCCCCCAGTCCGAGACGTTGAACGGCGGGTTGGCGAGGATGAAGTCGGCCTTCAGGTCCGGATGGCGGTCGTTGTGGAAGCTGTCGCCGTGGGCGATCTGGCCCTCGATGCTGCGAATCGCGAGGTTCATCTTCGCGAGCCGCCACGTCGTGTAGTTCGACTCCTGGCCGTAGATGCTGATGTCGGCCTTGGCCTTCCCGCCGTTCCCGTTGCCGCTGGCGTGGGCGCGGACGAACGTGATCGACTGCACGAACATTCCGGACGAGCCGCAGCAGGGGTCGTAGACCCGGCCCCGGTACGGCTCGAGCATCTCGACCAGCACCTTGACGACGCAGCGCGGGGTGTAGAACTCGCCGCCCTTCTTGCCCTCGGCGCTCGCGAACTGCGAGAGGAAGTACTCGTAGACGCGGCCGAGGACATCGCGGGAGCGGGCGTCTGCGTCGCCGACCTGGATGTTGCTGACGAGATCGATCAACTGGCCGAGACGCTGCTTGTCGAGTGAGAGCCGGGCGAAATCCCGCGGAAGCACGTCCTCGAGCGCGGGGTTGTCGCGCTCGAGCGCGGCCATGGCGGCGTCGACGGTCAGGCCGACGGTCGACTGCCTCGCCTGGGCCTTCAGATGCGCCCACCGGGCCTCGGGCGGCACCCAGAAGATGTTCTCGGCGGTGTACTCGTCCCGGTCCTCGGCGGCTTCCGTTCCCCACTTGGCGAGGACGGCAGCGTGGCGTTCCTCGAAGGCGTCGGAGATGTACTTGAGGAAGATCAGCCCGAGCACGACGTGCTTGTACTCGGCGGCGTCCATCGAGCCGCGCAGGGCGTCGGCCATCGCCCACAGCTCGGCCTCGTGGCCGGTGGTGGCCCCGCTGTTCGGAGTGGACTCCACGCCCTTTCGCCGCTTGCCGGATGTGCTTCGCGCCATCCCCGTGGTCCCCGTCGCCAGACTCCGGAACTCGCGGGCCGACTGGCAGTCCCGTCACCGGATAGCCTACAACACGGCACTCGGTTGTCTGCCAGACCAGCCGCTGCGGAAGCCCGCTGTGGACGGGTTCGGGGGTGGGTGGCGGAGAGAGTGGGATTCGAACCCACGGTAGAGTTTCCCCTACACACGCTTTCCAAGCGTGCTCCTTCAACCGCTCGGACATCTCTCCGGGAACGAGGCTTGCGCGGTCTCCCGAACAGTCTACCACGGGTGTTTCGGCCGTCCTCCGCCGGTCGCGGGGCGGCATCGTGCGCCTTGATCGGGCCGGGGGCTGGCGATAGACTGAACCTGTCGCCGGCCGATCGGGGCGGGCGGTCCGTCCAGGATGGTGACGGGTCGCAGCGCGGCTCGGACCCTGTGCAATCTCAGCCTACGAACCGCGTCAGGGCCGGAAGGCAGCAGCGCTAAGTAGTCACTGACATGTGCCGCAGGTTCTTCCGGGTCGCGGCTGGGGCCCGCCACCCCTCACCGAATGGCCTATCAGGTTCTCGCCCGCAAGTGGCGGCCGCAGCGGTTCGATGACGTCATCGGCCAGCGCGGCGTCACCCAGACCCTGCGCAACGCCATCGCCCGCGAGCGGGTTGCCCAGGCCTTCGTGTTCGCGGGGCCGCGCGGCGTCGGCAAGACGACGACGGCGCGCATTCTCGCCCGGGCCCTGAACTGCGTCGAGGGACCGACGGCCGACCCGTGCGGCGAATGCGACGCCTGCCGCGAGGTCGCCGAGGGCCGTGACATCGACGTGCTGGAGATCGACGCCGCCACTCACACCCAGGTCGACAACGTTCGCGAGGTGATCATCTCGGGGCTGTCGATCGTCCCGGTGCGCGACCGCTACAAGGTCTTCATCATCGACGAGGTGCACCAACTCTCGTCCAGCTCGTTCAACGCCCTGTTGAAGTCCGTCGAGGAGCCGCCGCCGCACGTGGTCTTCATCATGGCGACGACCCTGCTCGACAAGATTCCCGACACGATTCTCTCGCGATCGCAGGTCTTCGAGTTCCGCACCATCGGCACCGCCGCGATCGCCGAGCAGCTTCGGACCATCGTCGAGGCGGAGCAGGTCTCCGTCGACGAGGCGGGCCTCGCGCTCATCGCCCGCACCGCCAACGGCAGCATGCGCGACGCCCAGAGCGCGCTCGATCAGGTGATCGCCTTCGCGGGAGACTCGGCCGGCGCCGACGACGTGTCCGCGGTGCTGGGCCTGGTGGGGCGCGATGCGGTCCTCGACATGGCGGAGACGGTCGCGGCCGAGACGGCCGAGCGCGTCTTCGATCTGGCCGGCCGTTTCGTCGAAGCGGGGTACGACCTGCGGTCGGTCTGCCGCGAGCTCGCCCGGCTGGTTCGCGACCTGATGGTGCTGAAGGTGGACCCGCGCCGCATCAGCGACCCGGAGATCGCCCTCGACGCCGAGCGCGACCGCCTGCAGGCCCTCGTGGACCGGTTCTCGCGGGAGGACCTGCTGCGCGGGTTCGACGTGCTGTCGCGGGCCGAGTTCGACATCCGCAACGCGACGCAGCCCCGCTACCACTTCGAGATGGCGATGCTGCGCTGGATCCACCTCCGCGCACTGGTGCCGTTGACCGACCTGCTCGGCGGGGCCGGCCGGCTCGAGCCGGCCCCACCGCCGCCGGCGCCGGCCGGTCGCCGACCGGGGCCGGCCGGGTCGCCGCCGCAGCGCGCCCGGCCGGCCCCGCAGGCCCGCCGGACCGCCACCCCGGCTCCCGTGGCCCCGGCGCGTCCCGAGCCCTCTCCCGGCCCGCCGGCCGGGTCGGCGCCGGCTGCGTCCGCCCCGGACCCCGCCACCGGGTCGGCGGCCAACCTGAAGGAACGGTTCCTCGCCGAGCTGCAGCGGACGAAGAAGTTCTTTCACGGGACGGTGGCCGCCCAGGCCCGGGAGATCGAGGTCGGGAGCGGGCAGATCACGTTCGTCTTCACCACGGCCCAGCGCACGTTGGCGCAACAGGTGGAGAACAGCCGCTCGTGGCTCGAACCGCTGGCCGGCCAGGTGGCCGGACAGAAGACGGCGGTGACCGTCCGCCAGGTCGACGGGGCGGCGCCCCGGGGCGCCGAGACCGCGTCGGGGGGGCCGGAGACGGGACCGGACCCGCATCAACCGGCCCTGACGACCCTGCCGCGGGAGCCGCCGCCGACCGAGCCGCCGGCCGATCTCGAGCTGTCGGTCGATCGCGAGCCGCCGGCGCTTGGATCCCCTGTGCAGTCGGAGCCGCCGGCGGGGCGCGCCGCCTCGCCGGAGGGATCGCCAGTGGAGTCCGGCTTTCTGACGTCCCCCGAGGGGGCGGCGCCGCCGGCCGGCCGGGGCTCCTCGCCGCTCGGGTCACCGGTGCGGTCCGGGGCCCCGTCGGCGACCGAGCCGCCGCCGGAGCGCGCCCCGTCGTCTCTCGGTCCGCCGGTGCAGTCCGGGGCGGCGGCGCCGATGTCGGAGAAGACCGGCGACCTGCTGTCGCAGGCGATGGACGACCCCGCGGTGCAGACCTTGCTCGATGTGTTCCCGGCCGAGATCAAGCAAGTCGAAGAGATGTGACCATGAACATTCAGAAGATGATGCAGCAGGCGCAGCAGATGCAGGACAATCTGCAGAAGCAGCTCAAGCAGACCACGGTCGAGGCGACCGCCGGCGGCGGCATGGTGACCGTCGTCATGAACGGGGTCAAGGAGATCCAGAGTCTGAGCATCGACCCCGAGGTGGTGTCGCCCGACGACGTGGAGATGCTGCAGGATCTCATCGTGGCCGCGGTGACCGACGCGCAGCGCCGCGTCGACGAGCTGGTCTCCCAGCGGATGGGCGGGATGATGGGCGGGCTGAAGATTCCCGGGCTGTCGTGATCCGGCCCGCAATGCCATGACACGAGTCGAGCCCCTCGGGCGGCTGACCGGCGAGCTCCAGAAGCTGCCGGGTATCGGGGCCAAGAGCGCCCAGCGGCTGGCCTTCCATCTCCTGAAGCGGCCGCGCGAGGAGGCCGACCGGTTGTGCGAGGCCATCCGCGACGTCAAGGAGCGGGTCATCTACTGCTCGGTCTGCTCGAACATCACCGACTGCGACCCCTGCTTCTACTGCACCGACGCGGGGCGGGATCGGCGGTTGTTGTGCGTGGTGGAAGACCCGAACAACGTCGCCGCGATTGAGAAGACCGGCGATTTCAAGGGCGCCTACCACGTGTTGATGGGGGCGCTGTCGCCGTTGAGGGGGGTCGGCCCCGACGATCTGCGAATTGCGGGGTTGCTGCGACGGGTCGGCGAAGGCGAGGTGACCGAGGTGATTCTCGCCACCAATCCGAACGTCGAGGGCGAGGCGACGGCCATCTATCTGGCGAAGCTGCTCAAGCCGCTCGGGGTTCGGGTCAGCCGCATCGCGATGGGGGTGCCGGTGGGCAGCGACCTCGAGTACGCCGACGAGATCACCATGCTCAAGGCGATGGAGGGCCGTCGCGAGGTGTGAGCCCGGGAGTCCGGGCGGCCAGCTCCTGCAACAGGGCCGCGGTGGCCGGCGCCCGTCCGGCGCCGTCTCCGGCGAGCGCGGTCCGAAGCCGGAAAAGGTCCGCCGCGTCGTCGATATCGCTCCACCCGTCCAGCCGCGCGACCTGCAGCCCCGCCCGCCGGGCCGCGGCCACGGTGTCGGCGCGGGTCCAGGCGCTGCTCCAGCGAACGCCGGTGAACAGATCCGGCACCGGTTTCCCGGGTCCGGGTCGAACGAGGCCGATCAGGTAGTAGCCGCCGTCCGCGGCGGGGCCCAGCACCACCGTGTGGGGTGCGGCGGCCAGCCGGGCGAGCGCCTCGCCCATCCGCGCCGCCGGCAGCCCCGGCAGGTCGGATCCGATCAGGACCACCGGCGAGAACCCGCCCCGGAACAGGTCCTCGAAGACGCCGCGCTCGCGGTCGCCGAGGCCGGCGCCGCGTTGCGGCATCAGCTCTCCGTCCGCGACTCCGGCCGGGACGAACCCGTGGGGCCCGCCGTCCGGGGTGTACGCGACCCGCAGGGTGGCTCCCTCCACCGTGCGGCACGTCGAGACGACGTCGGTCAGGAAGGCCGTGTACAGCCGCCGCCGGTCCCGCTCGTCGGGGAGCACCCCGGCCAGCCGCGACTTCGGCGCCCGCCCGCCGCTCGGCGAGCGCGCCATCACCACCACCGCTGCCCCGCGGGGCGCGGGCACGCCCGCGTCGTCCGCCGCCGCCGTCTCCGGGCCGGGGCGGTCTCGGCGGGCCGGGAGGCCCCGGCGCACGAGCAGCAGGACCCCGACGGTCATCCAGACCAGCATGCGCGCCTTGCGCACGATGGCGAGGGTGACCCCGGCGGCGCCGCCGAAAGCCAGCAGCTCGGCGACGGCGGCGGTGCCCGCCTCGTCCACCCCGATGCGCAGCGGGACGACCTTGAACGCGGCGGCCAGGAGGCGGTTGGTCGATTCGAGGACGAACGCGTCGAGCAGGGTCGGCGCCACGTCGCTGACGAACGCGAGGACGACGTAGATCTCGAGGACGGCGAGGGCGTGGAAGCCCAGCTCCCAGCCGGCCACGGCCGCGAGCCGGCGGGGCGCACGGGGGTACAGGTCGTACACCCGATCCTCGATCCGGCGCACCCGTTCGGCCCAGCCCCGGAGCGTACCGGCCGCCGCCGGGTGCCGTGCGACCCCGGCGAGGAGACCGCTGGCGGGATGCAGTCGCCGCCAGATGACCCCGTGGACGGCGGCGATCAGCAGAGCGAGCGTCCCCACCAGCGCCGCGCCGGCGATCCACCAGCGGTCGGTCGGGCCGAGCCGGAGCACCAGGGCGACCGCCCCGCCGGCGACGACGAGCGCCGCCGACAGCGTGAAGAAGAGGTTCTCGACGGCGAGGGCCGGCAGGGTGCGTGACGCCGGCTCGCGGTCGCCCGCGAACAGCGTCTTGGCCGGTTCGCTGGCGAGCAGGCCGAGCGGAGTCAGGTTCCCCAGCGTATCGCCGGCGACGGTGGCGCAGAACGCGTGCCGGCGGGTCAGCCGGTGCGGGCCGTCGAGGCAACTGCGCCAGGCGAGGGCCCGCGCCGCGAGCCGCAGACCGCCGAGGGCCACCACGACCAGGAAGACCCAGCCGAGGCGGCCGGCGCCCGCCGCGATGTCCGCGACCCCGGTGCGCTCGACGAAGTAGACGAACAGCGCGATGCCCGCCGCCGCGGCGGCCAGACCCGAGCGGGAGAGCGGTCCCGGCCGGCCGGACGCGGCCGAAGGGTGGAGAATCGCGTGTTGCGGCGGTTCGGCGCGCCCCGTCATAATGCGTAGATGGCCTTCGTCTGGCCGCAGGTCGTAGCGGCGGTTATCCTACTTGCGGCCGGGCTGGTGGCCTGTTTCCTGGGGTACAGGTTATTCCGTTGGCTGCTGTGGTCGTGCTGTACGGGTTCGCCGGAGGCGCCTACCTCACGTCGCTGTTCGTCGGCACGCTGACGCCGTGGACCGCGGCCGTGGTGGTCGTCGTGGGCGGCCTCGTCGGGGCGGCAGCGCTGCTGGTAGTCTATCTGGCCGCGGTGGCGGTGGCCGGCGCCGCCGTCGGGGTGCTGGTCCTCAACCTCTCCGGGCCCTCCGCCCAGGGCGATCCGGAAGCCTGGATGGTGATTCTCGCGTGTCTCGTGGGCGCGAGCGTCGCCGTGATCCTGCAACGTTACGTCATCATCGTGGGGACCGCCTTCGGCGGCGCGTGGACCGCCCTGGTCGGGGTGCTCGCGCTCGTGGGACACCCCGGGGCGCTGGCGGCAACCGGCGGCGACCCGTGGCAGATGTATCCCCTGGCCCCGGCCCAGGGCCAGGTGCCGTTCGCGATCGGGTGGCTGAGTCTGGGACTGCTCGCCGCGCTCTGGCAATTGCTGGGAGCGCGATCGGCGAAGGCGGCCCCGCCGGAAGGCGGCCCCGCCGGACCCCGACATTTGACGCTGGCCGGCCCGGTCCTCTATGATCAGGGTTTCGTCCGACGCCTCAACCCCTGCACCGGGGCGCCGGACCGCACGCACTGCCACGTGTTCCTCAGTAGCTCAATTGGCAGAGCATCCGGCTGTTAACCGGAGGGTTGTTGGTTCGAGTCCAACCTGAGGAGCCACCCCCGCCTTTCACCCGCGTTCAAGCAATTCCAAATGAGCCCGTAATCATTGGGCTTTTTGCGACAGGCCGTCGAACGCAGCCGGAACGGCCGCGCTGGTCGCCAGCGCGGCGCCTGACCTCCAGACCGTCGCCAGCGGTGGCAGCCAGCAGCCAACGAAGGCAGAGATGCGGATCAAGGCCGGAGCGTACGTCGACTGGAACTCGCCGGGAACGACGTCCGCCAGCCGGGGGGAGCGCGATGAAGAGCCCTCGGTCGATGAGATCGAGGTACCCGACGATCTACCGCCCCGGCTGCGGGCAGTGGTGAACGAGACGCCGTACCGACCCAGCGAGCCGCTGCTACTGCCGGCCGAGAGGTTCAGCGACGCCCCGGCGGCGCCGTTGGAGCGCCGACTGATCGAGGCGCCTACCGCACCGGAGGACACCGGCAGGCAGAGCCGGACCGTGCGGATGCGGCTCTCAAGAAGCTGCGCCGGATGGCGGCGCCAGCCGACGTCAAGGGAGTTCTACGAAGCCCTGCGAGCCGAGAGCCCGACCGACCGGGAGCGCGCCATCCTCGAGGCGTGGGCGACGGAGGCGGATTGGCAGGAACTCCTGAAAGCCTGGACCGAAGACGCGTACACGTTCCGGGAGCTCGCCTCCGCGCTGCACCGGGCCGGGCTGCCCCGGTGCCGGGCAGCAGGACCGCTGAACAGCTGGGCGAGCCAGCCAGAGAAGAGCGGCACCAAGCGATGCCCAGCCCAAGAGGCCTGACACTGCCCGGACCGGCGCGGGAGCTGTGGCTCCAGACCCGGGACGTCATCCGGCGGGCGATGGAAGAGCTGGGCGGCGGCACCGAGTACAAGCTGGGCGGCGGCACGTCAGGAGGCTCGCCCTCGAAGAGGACGAGAACGGCGACGAAGGCTGAAGCTCTCATGGCTCCGTCATGGGTTACGCCGCTGGCCGGCGGTATCGCCGCGTTCCCAACGTCCTCTTGACATCTAGAGGAATTGCGAGCTATCGTTCCTCTAGATGGCTAGTAGAAGACAGGACGACCTTCGAGGCTCGCTCGATCTGGTGATCTTGAAGACGCTCTCGCTTGCGCCGATGCACGGTTGGGGCATTGGCCAACGGATCCAGCAGATGTCCTCGGGGGTGCTGGAGGTCAACCAGGGCTCGCTGTATCCGGCCCTCCAGCGCCTCGAGAAGCAGGGGCTGATTCGCAGCGACTGGGGAACGACCGACAACAACAGGCGGGCGCGCTACTACCGGCTGACGCCGTCGGGTCGGCGAGCGCTCGGCGAGGAGATCGACAGTTGGCGGCGCTTCGCCGAAGGTCTCGGCGCGGTGTTGGGGAGCACTTGATGCGGTGGGTGTACGCCGCCCGCGCCCGTCTCCGCCTTCTGCTGTTCCGTGAAGAGGTCGAGCAGCGGATGGACGAGGAGTTCCGCTTCCATCTCGACATGGAAACGGAGCGATTGGTGCGCGAGGCGGGAGTCGACCCGCGGGAAGCGCGTCGACGGGCGCGCGCCGCCTTCGGCGGCGTCGAAGCGCACAAGGACGCGGTGCGTGACGCCCGCGGCGGTTGGGCCTGGCTCGGTCGCGACATCCGCGACGGCATTCGGTCCCTGGCCAAGCGCCCGTCGTTCACGGCGGTCGCCATTCTCTCGCTGGCGCTCGGCATCGGGGCCAACACCGCCATCTTCAGCCTCGTCAACGCGGTGATCCTTCGCGATTCGCCGATCGAGCGGCCGGAAGAGGTAGTCAACCTCTATCTGCACCAGGCATCGTTCGAGTTCGGCACGTTGTCCTACCCCGATTTCGAGGATGTCCGCGACGGCGCCGCCGAGGTGTTCAGCGACATCGCGGCCTCCCATTTCGTACCGTTGACGATCGACCGCGGGGAGGGTGGAGGCGTCGGTCTGGCGCCCGCGGAGGCGGTCACCGGCAGTTACTTCCCGATGCTGGGAATCGAGGCGGCGGTCGGACGCACCCTGCTGCCGAGCGACGACGTCTCGCGCGGCGGGCATCCGGTCGTGATGCTCGACTATCGATACTGGCAGAGCGCATTCGCCGGCGACCCGGACGTCGTCGGACACGAGATGCGCGTCGGCGGCCGCGCGTACACGGTGGTCGGGGTGGGGCCGCCCGACTTCGCGGGCACCGTCCGCGGCCTTGCGCCGACGTTCTACGTCCCGTTCATGATGGCCGAGGAGCTGAACGGATTCCCTCTGTTCGACGATCGGGGCCACACCTCGCTCTTCGTCAAGGCGCGTCTCCGGCCGGGCGTCACCCTGCCCCAGGCCGACACTGCCGTCGGGGCAGTAGCCGCGCAGCTCACCCGGGACCGCATGGAGAGCTGGGATCCGGCCGGGCAGTTCGTGCTCCTCCCGCTCACCGACGTGCTGCTCTTCCCGCCGATGGACGTCTTCATCCGGGCGGCGGCGTGGCTGTTGATGGTGGTCGTCGGGCTGGTGCTGTTGCTGGCGTGCACCAACCTCGCCAGTTTCCTGCTCGCGCGCGCCCTCGACCGGCGCAAGGAGGTCGCGGTGCGCCTGGCGTTGGGCGCGTCGCGCGGGTCGCTCGTGCGGCGTCTCCTGACCGAGACGACGCTGCTGAGCCTGCTGGCCGGGGGCGCCGGCGTCGGGCTGGCGGTCTGGCTGCTCGGCCTGCTGGCCGCCGCGGACCTTCCCCTGCCGACGCCGGTCACGCTCGATCTCCGCCTCGACGGGAACGTCCTCGGGTTCACGTTCGGCGTCTCGGTCGTGGCCGGCGCCCTGCTCGGTCTGGTGCCGGCGCTGCAAAGCACCCGGCCGGACGTGGCCCGCGCCCTCAGAAGCGAGAACGCCGGGGGCGGCCAACCCGGTCAGCTCCGGTGGCGCAACGCGCTGGTCGTCACGCAGCTCGCGATCTCGCTGGTGCTGCTCGTCGGCGCCGGCCTGTTCCTCCGAAGCTTTCAGCGGGCGCAGTCGGTCGACCCGGGCTTCGGCCGCGAGCCGACCGCCCTGATGACCTTCCTGGCGCCGGCGACCCGGTTCGCGCCCGACGAGGCGCGCGTCTACACGCGGCGCCTCCTCGATCGCTTCCGGGCGCTCCCCGGCGTCGAGGCGGTCGGCGCCATCAGCAACCTGCACCTGAATCCGCTCAGCCAGAGCACGAGCGACTTCAACGTCGACGGGTTCGAGCCGCCGACCGACCACGGCGCCTTCATCGCGGACCGGGTCGAGATCGAGCCGGGGTTCTTCGAGGCGGCAGGCATCGAGATCGTCCGCGGGCGCAACTTCAACGACGCCGACCGGCCGGATACCCGGCCCGTGGTCATCGTCAGTGACGCGATGGCCCGGCGCTTCTGGACGGACGGCGACGCGGTCGGCCGGCTCGTCCGGCGGCACGACCCCGATCCCCCCTGGCTCGTCGTCGGTGTGGCGAGCGACGCGACGGTGAGGCAGCTCGGCGAGTCTCCCCGCGACATGATCTATCTCCCGTACTCGCAACGGTTCACGCCGTCGCTGACGGTTGTAGCGAGGACGTCCATCGACCCGGAGCGGACGGCACTCGCACTCCTGACCGCCGGTCGCGAGCTGGATCCCGACCTGCGGGTCCTCGAGACGAAGACGATGGACCGCCACCTGGGGCTGATGCGGCTGCCCCAGCAGCTCTCCGCCTTCGTCCTGTCGGCGTTCGGGATGCTGGCGCTGGCGCTCGCCGTGGTCGGGCTCTACGGGGTGGTGAGCTACGGCGTCGCCCGGCGGACGCGCGAGATCGGCATCCGGAAGGCGCTCGGCGCCGACGGCCCCCGCGTCGTGCGGCTGCTCGTCGCGGGCGGCCTCAAGCTGGTGGCCCTCGGCGGCGCGCTCGGGCTGGCGCTCGCCGTCGTCGCGACCCGCCTGCTGGGCGGGCTGCTGTTCGAGGTCGACGCGCTCGACCCCCTGACGTTCGTCGGCGTGCCGCTGGTCCTCGGCGCCGCGGCCCTCTTCGCAGCCTGGCTGCCGGCCCGCCGCGCCAGCCGGGTCAGCCCCGTCGTGGCGCTCCGGACCGAGTGAGTGCCGGCCGGTCGTGCGACAAGTGATCCCCGAGTTACCCCACACGGACGCCCATGCAGCACAGCTCCAAGCCGTTCTCCCGGCATCTCGCGATCCCGCTCCTTGCAGCAATCGCGGTCCTCGGCGTCGCCGGCAGCCAGCCCGCCCCGCCGGATCCCGTGGACCCCGAGCTGCGCGAGATCATCGAGCGGGCCCTCGAGCGCGCGGCCTGGGCCGAGGAGGAGGGCTTCGAGACGCGCTACCGGCGCGCGATGACCCAGCGGGTCCAGCGGTTCGACGGAGACGGCGAGGTCACCGACGACGAGACGCTGCTCCACGAGGTGGAACCGTACCAGGGCGCCCTGTTCAGCCGGCTGACGGCCAGGAACGGCGAACCGATCGACGCGCGCGGCCGGCGCGAGCAGGAGCGACGCTGGGAGGAGTTCCAGGCCGAGATCGCCGACCCGGGGAAGCGGGCGGAGCGCGAGCGGGAAGCGGAGGAGAACGAGATCAAGTTCGACGAAGAGCTGGTCGGCCGGTTCACGGCCAGGCTGGACGGGGTGCGGGACCTGCGGGGCCGCCCCACCTACGTCATCTCGTTCGAGCCCCGGCCGGGGAAGCTCCCGGTGCGCAGGCGGATCGACCACGCCCTGAACAGGTCGCGGGGCGAGGCCTGGATCGACACGGAGACCTACGAGATCGCCCAGGCCAGCTTTCAGCTGATGGATCGCGTGCGCCTCTGGTGGGGCATCATCGGCTCCATCTCCGACGCCACCGGGCGCCTCGATCGCCGGCCCGTCGCCGGCGACGTCTGGCTGGACACCGAGTTCGAGGTCTATCGACACGGAGACCTACGAGATCGCCCAGGCCAGCTTTCAGCTGATGGATCGCGTGCGCCTCTGGTGGGGCATCATCGGCTCCATCTCCGACGCCACCGGGCGCCTCGATCGCCGGCCCGTCGCCGGCGACGTCTGGCTGGACACCGAGTTCGAGGTTACTTTCACGTGCGGGTGCTGTTCCGGACCACCCGCCGGAACACGACGACACAGTGGAGCGAGTTCGAGCTCGCGGACTGACCGGGCGCCCCTGGCCGCTTGGCCAGCGTTCGTGTGTTCTCGCGTCGGGCCAGCGGGGACAAGGTCGCGCCACTCGCTCGCCCCGATGCACAGATCGTCGTCGACGCTCGGCTTCCCTGACTCCGAGACGTAGCGCTGTTTCGCGCCCCTCACGACGGCCACGTCCGGCTCGGGCTCCGAGTAGTCGTCGGCCGCCAGCGGGTGCCGTATCCGTACGTAGAACCCGAGGCCGAACACCCGCCGCAGGCAGTCGGCCATGATGTCTCTATGGGGCCTCAGGTTCCGGGTTCTTGGGGAGGACCCGACTCGCCTGAACTTCTCGGCTTCGTTGGAATGGTTCCGGCTGTCCGCCGGGCTTTTCCCTTCGCGATCAGCTGTAGTCGTCTCTCGTCAGCCTTGTCGTCATCCCGGTCCGTGCTCTTTGATCGGATCAAGTCCTCCAGGCTCGCGTAGGGCACGACGACGTCGTCGATCGTTATTGTAACGATCCCGCCTCTCGCGTTCTTGTAGTTGAGAGATCCGGCGCTCTTCAGGATGTCGACTCGGGGATCGTCGCCGATTATCGTTATGGGCCGCTCGTCCACCGTCTCGGGGTCGAGTTCTCGAGCCATCCCGTAGGGGAGTTCGCCCAGCGCCTCGAGTATCCGCTTGGTATTCTCGGTGTCCCGGGGCACCAGGATGTCCAGGTCCTTGGTGGCTCTCATATAGCCGTGGAGGTTGACGGCGATGCCGCCCACCACGATGTAGTTGGCGTCTCGGCTGTTGAGCAGCCTGCAGACGTCGATCCACTTATCACCAATTCCACGGGTTTGTCTGGCCATTCTTCCAGGCCTCGTACTCCTCGAAACTTTCGAACGATGCGGTGAACCGAGGCCGCTCGTGCGGGTTCAGCCGCTCCAAGCTGTCGGTCAGGTCAGCCATCTCCCAGAACCGTCGTTCGGCATCGTCGGGTCCATCCGCCGTCTCGGCCGTCTGCTCGTCTTCCCATCTCTGGTACGCGTCCCAGCTCTCGAACGAGATCGTGTAGCCGGCCCGTTGTCGCTCGGTGCTCGTGGCCATGTGTTACTCGTCTCGCGCTTTCGCTAGCCGACCACGTTTTGGTCCAGTCCTCGAGTTCGCTGTCGGCGGCGTGATCCCCTCGCTGGTATTCTACCGTAGGTGCCAGTGGACCTTCGCGATCCTACGCTTCCTCGGTCCCCGGCGGCGAGCCCGTTGAGGTGACGTCCGCCTTGGAGCTGTCCCGCGCCCCCCCGAGCAAGAGGACCGGGAGATCGAGCGGGCTGTGCGCATTGCTGTCGGACATGCCGCACCCGTAGAGGAGCAGCATGTTGTCGAGCAGCGATCCGTCGCCGTCCGGCGTCCAGCGGAGCTTCGCCAGGTAGTGGGCGAACCTCGACGCGTGATACGCGTTGATCTTGGACATCAACGCGATCTTCTCCGGCTTGTACCCGTGGTGGGAGAGCGGGTGGTGCGCGTCGGGAATGCCGATCCCGGTGTAGGTCCCCGAGCTCACCTCGCGCCCCGGCATGAAGGAGGTCACGCGGGTCAGGTCCGTCTGATTGAGCCAGCACCTGCGGGTCGAACATCAGCGCGACGTGCTCGGCGAACGTGGCGGGGATGCCCTCGGGCTGCGCCAGCTCCGGCAAGTCGTAGTCCTGGCGCTGCTCGGCGCGCTCGATGCGGCGTTCGATGTCCCGCACGCCCTCGAGGACTCGTCGACCTCGAGGCGGTCGGCGTGTCCGACCTCGCGCTTGAGATCGGCGACCGTCCCGGTCACCGAGTCGAGAATCGAGCGGTCGCGCTGCATGCGGGCGCGGCGGACCGCAGGATCGGTGCTCCCGCTGTCGCCGAACATCTGTTCGAACACCACGCGCGGGTTGTTCTCCATCGGCAGCGGCGTCGTCCGACAACCTGTCCGAGCGTCCGACCCCATTGCCGCCTTCGCCGATCGTATCGGCTTTCGTTTGCCGCGGGACGCGGTTATGATATCAGCTATCGTCTCGCTGGGCGGTATGCGCTTGTCTCGCAGGCCCGTTCCGGGACGTGCCTTTCCGCTCATGGGGAAGGAAGGACGATGAGGATTCGGCTGATGGAAGGATGAGTCATGCACCCGATTTCACTCGCGTCGGCGGCCGTCGTCGTCCTGTTGGTATCCGGGCCCTCCTTCGCACAGGAATGGATCGAGTATGTCGATCCGACCGATCTCTTCACCGTCAATTTCCCGACCGAACCCGAGGTGCGGGACATCACCTATCCGACGGAGTACGGCATCACGTTGCCGGGGCGCGTCCACAGTGTCGAAGATGGTGCGTATCGCTACTCCGTCACCGTGGTCCAATACGCGAACGTCCAGGCAATACACGCGGAGCGACTCCGGGGATGCCAGGCCTATCCGAATCTGTGCAACAACCCCTGGATCGGTGAGCTGCGAGGCGCGCTCGACTATGCGGCGTGGGGTTTCCTTCAACGAGACGCCAGGGTGACGCACTACGCGTATTACAACACCGATCGAGTCGAGGGACGTCGGATCCAACTCACCAACGCCGACCAATCTCGCACCTTTGCTGCGATCCACATCCACAGGAATCGCCTTTATGTGCTGGAGGAAACCGCGCCGTCCGGTGGACCCCCGCCCGGGCTGTTCCAGCAATCGCTCGGGTTCGTCGACGAGGAGGGGACCAGGGTTCGCTACGAGGCCGTCTACTCGAACGCGTACCCGCCGCCACCCCGCGTGCAATACGGCCAGGAGGGTGGCTCACCTGGCAGATGACCCCGGCCGCCGCAAAGCCCTGACGGTTCCGTCCCGACCCGGACGGCTGCTTCATCCTGGTCGGGCCGTTTGCCTTCCCGGCCGTCCGCAGCGTCCCGCTGACGGGCCTGGCGCCAGCGCGATCACGGGCTTGATCGATCCGCCACGAGCGAGTAGGCTATCGGAAGATCCGAGCGGGCCGAAGCGGTTGTCCAGAGTTTGGGGGGTTGCGCCATGAAAGCTGGATTACGCGTCCTTGTCGCCGGTGCTGGTCTGGCCCTGTTTTCGGGGTCGATGCTGGCTCATCATTCCTTTGACGCCCAATACGACCGCAGCGAGACGATACCGATGACGGGTGTCGTGACAAAGGTCGAATGGTTGAATCCGCACGCGCGCTTCTATATCGACGTCGAGGACGAGAGCGGCGCGGTGGTCAACTGGAACATGGAGCTCGGGAGCCCCAATGGACTGACCCGGGCCGGGTGGAGCAGGCATACGCTGCAGATCGGTGAGAACGTTACCGTCATGGCGTCTCTCGCGAGAGACGGAACCAACATGGCGAACGCCCGGGAGATCACCATGGCCGATGGCAGGCAGATCTTCACCGCGTCCTCGGCAGGCCCGCTGTAGGCTCTGGAACCCATCTCACGAATGTGGCGCAGCACCGAGGGCGTCGAGGCGCCCGGCCCGGCAGGCGTGAGGAGGGAGAATACAGGGTGTATGTGACCGAGGAACAACGCCGCGGGGCGGGATGCATCGCCGGCCGAATGCAGCGGGGACTTTCGCCACGGGCTCCCAGTAGGTGCGTCCAACAGTATTCGTGTGAGGAGGTGTCGCCATGCGTAGTCGTTCACTCGACCGGATCGCCGTCGCTGCCCTCGTCGCCGTGATGTGGTTTCCGACGGCGGAGCGCCTGCTCGCCCAGGGTGGCACGCAAGATGCGGAAGCGTCCGTACCCGCGCCCGCTCCACGGACGGCCGATGGCCAGGTGGACTTCTCCGGTCTGTGGAGCAGTGGCGTAGGGCGCAAGCTCATTTCGGACATCAACACGGCGCTGGCACCCGGTGAGACGCTCCCGATCCAGCCGTGGGCCCTGGAGCTGACGATGGGCCGGATGAGCAGGGATGATCCGGAGGCCAACTGCCTGCCCACAGGAGTGCCGCGACAGGCGCCGTATCCGTGGCGCATCCTGCGAACCGATACGCACATGTATTTTCTCTTCGAGGGGAACATCCACAGCTATCGGCAGATCTTCATGGACGGGCGGGAGCATCCCGAGGACCCCGCGCCTACCTGGTATGGTCATTCCGTCGGGAGGATCGACGGCGACACCTTGGTCATCGATACCGTCGGGTTCAACGATCGGTTCTGGTTCGACTTCGCGGGTCATCCTCACACGGAGCAGCTGCACACCATCGAGCGCTATCGTCGAACCGACTTCGACACGCTGGAGTACGAGGTCACAATCGACGACCCCGGCGCGTACACCCGACCCTTCACGCTCTATGAAACCCATCGGTATCTTCATGACACCGAGCTGATGGAGTACATCTGCAACGAGAACAACCAGGACGTGGAGCACATCGTCGGCAAGGACCCGCGGAATATCTACTCCGGGGTACGGTGAGCATACCTTCTGCGGTATATCTGTCAAGGTCAGCGCTTCCCCCCGGCCGGGCGACGACGCACGGACGTTTTCGCCCTCCGGTGCGGGCTCGCAACCCATCCCTATTCCTCGGTGACGGACTCAGGACCGCCAGGGCGGCGTCTTCCCCTCGGCGGCAGCCCGAGAGCCGCTACCGTTGCCGCCGCGGCCTTCTGAGGACTGACCGAGGTCGAACTGGTGTTCTCCAACACCGAGAAAATCCCGCTCGGATCGCCGAGCCCGTTCGAAGCACCTCCGTTTCATCGGGCGCGACGATTCCGAGGAGGAGCCGCCGAGGGTCCTTGGCGACACCGTCAGCCCCGGCTTCCTCGCCACGCTGGGTATGCGCCTCGAAGCAGGGCGCGACCTCACCGCGCGCGATGGCGTGGACGCGCCGCCGGTCGTCATCGTCAACCGGGCCTTCACGCGGCGCTTCTTCCCCGGCGAGCCCGACGCGCGAATCCTCGATCGCCCGCAGCTCGAGATGCCTGTTCGCAGCTTCAACCGCGAAGGGGTGTCCATCGCCGGCATCGTGGCGGACGCCCGGACCGTCGGCCTCGCGGATGAGCCGGCGCCGCACGTCTTCAAGCCGTATGCGCAGTTCTTCGCGGGCGTGCCTGGGTTCCTGGTCCGGACGAGCGCCGATCCGCTCGCCCTCGCACCGGCGATCCGCGCCGAGCTTGCGACGCCGCCCGCGGGCGCCGGGACGACGGAGATCGGCGAGAGGACGCTGGGTCCGATCCGCCTGCAGGGTCGGCAGGTTCAAGAGGGCCTCGGGCGTACCGAGTACTGGGTGCACTACCCGCCCGTGATGGAGACTGCCGCGGATCCGCTCGCGTATCCGCCGATCGTCGTCGAGATGACCATCTTCATGGACTCCGGCGAGCGCTTCGAGATTCGAGCGATTTCGGCTCAACGCATTCCGCCCGCGCCGGACATCTTCGCGGTTCCCGGTCCTGTCCCCTGAGCAGCACCGTCCCGCCGACCCTTTGAGTCGAGCCGGCCAGCCCCGGATCCCCGAGGGCGCGATTCCGTGCGCCTGAATACACCCCGTACCGCCATTTTGAAGGGGGCGCTGGACCCGTCTCCCGCCTCGACGCCGCCGGCCATGGGGCGACGGCACGACCGTCGGCGCTTCGCCGCAGAAAGTGCTGCAGCGGGCCTTGGGTCGCCGGCTCGCCGACCCGGCGGGCGGAGGCCACGCTCGACCGCCGCCACCCTCCGACAGGCGCGCGTTCGGAGCTCGACGCGAATGAACGGGACAGATGCAGCGTAATGGTCAACAGGAGCCCGCCATGCCGACACCTGTCATCGTCCTGGCCGTGCTCGCGGTCTCGGTGGTCGCGGTGGCCATGATCGATCTGACGCGACATGACGTTCGCGTGCTCCCCAAATGGGCGTGGGGACTCATCATCCTCGTCGCGTTCCCCTTCGGCGTGATCGCCTATCTCGTCATGGGACGGAGCCGCCCGGGGGACGATCCACCGGGCGACGACCCCATCGTCGCGTGGCGGGTCGACACGTCCGGAGCGACCGACCGTCCTGCGGCGAGGTCCGGCGTCCGACCGGCCGGCCCGCCACTGATTGTGGCGACGGGATTGTCCAAGTGGTACGGGACGGCGATCGCGCTGGATCGCGTCGACTTGCAGATCACGCGTGGTAGCACCTACGGGTTGATCGGCCCCAACGGGGCGGGGAAGACGACGATCATCTCGGTGGTCGCGGGTTTGCGACGCCCGACGGCCGGCACGGTCACCTTGGCGGTCGACCGACGGAAGATCGCGGTGTTGGTCGACACGCCCCGGTTCGAGCCGTGGCTGACGGCAGCGGAGGTCGTCGACCTCGCCCGGCACCTCATGGCGCCCGGACTCCCACGGACGCGGGTCGAGCAGGCGCTGGCCGAGGTCGACCTCCGCGAGGCCCGGGGACCCGTTGGTGGATTCTCCCGCGGCATGCTCCAGCGCCTGGGACTCGCGGCCTGTCTGGTCGGCGACCCCGCGCTGCTGATCCTCGACGAGCCGTGCTCCGCTCTCGACCCCGCGGGCCGACGTGAGGTGCTCGAGCTGATCGGTCGGCTCGCGCGCACCGCGACGGTGGTCCTGTCGACCCATATCCTGGCCGACGTGCAGCAGGTCTGTGACACCGTGGCGGTGGTCGACCGCGGCCGGATACGTTTCGAGGGCGCGATCACCGACCTGTTGGCCCGCAGCGCCAGCGTCTTTGCCTTGCAGGTGCGTCCGCCGGCCACCGGTCTCGTCGACGCGCTGCGTGACCGACCCTGGGTCACCGAGGCCGTCGAGCCGGTCCCCGGCCGGATCCGCCTGGTCGTCGGCGACACCGCCCGCGCGGAACGTGAGATCCCTCGCCTCATCGCGGACCATCGCGAGCGGCTGATCGCCCTGACGCCGATGACGAACCTCGAGACCGCGTTTCTGGATCTGACCTCATGACGCTCTGGCATCTCGAGCTCGTCCGCCTGACCCGCACCTGGCGGTGGACGATCGTCTTCGGCACGTACGGACTGTTCGGAGTCATGGGTCCGGTGACCGGACGGTATCTCGGCGAGATCCTCGAGCATTTCGGCGGAGAGATGAACGTCCTCATCCCGGAACCGACTCCCGCCGATGGCATCGCCCGGTTCATCGCGAACGCCTCCGTCCTGGGCCGGCTGGCCGCGCTCGTGGTCGGCAGTGACGCCTTGGGGTTTGACGCCCGTTCCGAGTCGGCGGCATTCTTCCGTACTCGCGTGGACCGCGCGCGCGAATTGCTGCTCCCTCGGTATGTCGTCACGACGCTCACGGCCACGCTCGCGCTCATCGCCGGCACCGTCACGGCGTGGACACTGACCGCGGTCCTCATCGGTCCGCCGCCGTTGCTCCCCGTGGCGGTCGGCACCGTATACGGCGTGATCCACCTCGCGTTTGCGGTCGCGATGCTCGCGGCGGCGTGCGGCCTGACCACCAACGCCGCAAGCGCAGTCCTTCTCACGTTCGGCGTCCTTGCGCTCATTCCCATCCTCGGTATCGTGCCGTCCGTCAAGCCGTGGCTGCCGAGCGAGCTCGTCGCGGCCATCGTCTTTCTGCTCGAGGGGACCCCGGCTCGCGACTTCGGCCGCTCTGCCGCGGCAGCAACGCTGGCGACCGTCGGCTTGCTCGCGCTCGCGGTCCGCCTGCACGAGCGTCGGGAGCTATGACGCTCTGACGCGCCGGAGAATGCATATGCAAGTCTGGTCTGATGCTCATGTCGCCGCTCGAACGCTCCTACGGTCCCCCGGGTTCTCGCTCACCGCCCTCCTGACCCTCGTGGTCGGCATGAGCGCGACCACTCTCGCGTTGACTGCCGTCAACGCCGTGCTGCTCAAACCGCTCTCGGTCCGAGCACCCGATCGGGTCGTCGGCATCACGACCGTTGGAGAGCTGGCGGTCCTTCGCAACGAACCGGTGGGATTCGGTGACTACGCGGATCTCGCCCGTGATGTCGCCGCCTTCGAATCCGTGGTCGCACACCGCCGCATGGGATCGGTGGTCGGCACCGGACTGGACCGCAGGATCGCAATCGGCGAACAGGTCTCCCCCAACTACTTCACCACGCTCGGCGTGTCGTTCCCACTCGGACGGCCATTCGATGAAGCCGACCAGCCGGGCGCAGTGGTCGTTCTCGGTCACGCCGCGTGGCGTCGGCACTTCGGGACCGATCCCCGGATCATCGGCCGGGAGCTGGCGATCGGCGACCGACGACGAACGGTCGTCGGGATTGCCCCGGAGGGGTTCACCGGGTTGTTTCGAGGGGTCGCGCCAGAATTCTGGCAGCCACTCGACGACGCCGGCGGGGAGTCGGCCGACGACCGCGGACAGCTGGAGTGGTGGGTGCACGCCAGGTTGCGGGACGAAGCGACGCTCGAGCAGGCTCGCACGCAGGTTGCCGTCCTGGCGGATACGCTCTCCCGGCGGTATCCGCACTCGAATGCCGGTCGCTCCTTTGCACTCACGCCGCTGTCGGAGGCGTCCATTCACCCCGTCGTGTCAAAGGCCCTCGCCCGATTCGGAGCCGCCGGCGTCCTCGCGGTCGCGCTGCTCCTGCTGTTGGTCTGCTCGGTCAACGTTGCGCATCTCGTGCTCGCGCGCGCGGTCGATGGCCAGCGCGAGGTCGCCATCCGACTGGCGGTAGGAGCCACTCGATGGCGGATCATTCGTCCGTTGCTCGCCGAGGGCATCCTGCTCACGGGAGTCGCGGCCGCCATCGCGTTGCTCTTGACCGCGTGGGTCGGGCCGATGCTCGGCGAGATCCGTCTGCCGGGGGTGCCGACCGCCATCGATCTTCACCTGGTGCCCGATTGGCGCGTCTTCGGCCTCACGGTGATCGTCGTCCTCGGGTCGACCATGGTCTCGTCGCTTGGACCGGCGTTGCGGATCTCGTCGGGTCTCTCCATCGTCAAGACGCTCAAGACCGACTCCCGCGCATCCGCGGCCGGCGCAGCCACGACGTGGCGGATGCTACTGATTGCCGGCCAGGCCACGACGGCGGTGTTGCTGCTGGTGGTCGCCGGCCTCGCGTTACGCAGCCTTCTCGCCGTGACTCAAGTCGACCCCGGCTTCGAGACGCGAGGCGTCGCGGTCGCGAGTGTCGCCCCGGCGCTGGTCGGCCACGACCAGGACGAGGCGTATCGCTACCTGTCGCGCGCGGCCGCCGCCGTCCGGGAGCTTCCAAACGTCGAGGCCGCAGGATGGATTCAGCCGGTCCCACTGTCGTTGAGTGTTCGGCTCACCCGACTCCGCCTGTCCGGACACGACGGCGTGGCGTCGCACGAGCTTCCGCTCGTCGACGCCGGGATAGCCGGTCCCGGCGCCTTCAGAGCGCTTCGAGTGCCGGTGATCGAAGGACGCGAATTCGACGCGTCGGACCGCTCGGGCGCGGTCGATGTCTCACTCGTGAACGAGGCGTTCGTCCGCCGCTTCTGGCCCGACCGACGACAGGCCATCGGTCAGCACATCGGGGTGGGCTTTCCGGAGACTCGGACAGTGGAGGTCGCAGGCGTTGTGGGCGATTTCAAGAACCGCACGCTCGGGGACGTCACGCGACCCATGGTGTTCACGTCGATCCTGCAGGATCCGCTGGGTTGGCAGGCCGCGTCGCTGGTCATGCGACGGTCACCCGTGGGTCCGCCGCAGATGGAGCATCTCGTTGATGCGATGCGCGCGACCGATCCGGCGGTGCCCGTGTTCGACGTGCAACCGCTCACCGCGCGCATCGGCGGCGTCCTCTTGTTGCCCCGGTATGCCGCGACCGTCCTTGGTGGGACAGGCGTTCTCGCGCTGGGCCTGGTGGTGCTCGGATTGTATGGAACGGTATCGCTGTCCGTCAGACTCCGGCTGCGCGAGCTGAGCGTGCGAATGGCGCTCGGCAGCTCCCGGGCGGCCATCGTGCGGCTGGTCATGCGACAGGCCCTGGCGCCGGTTGTGGTCGGCGTCGTGTTCGGCCTGGTCGTCGCGCTGGGGGCGACCCGCGTCTTGACCGCGTTGCTCTACGGCGTGTCACCCCAGGACCCCGCCACGTTGGTGGCGGCCGCCCTCACGCTGTTGATCACGACGACGGCGGCCGGCGCCTGTCCGGCGTGGCGCGCCACGCGCACGAACCTCATGCGCTCGCTCCAGGCAGGATGAGAAGAGGCGCCGTCATGAGAGACAACAGCGTCCGACGATCTGCTCCCCTGACTCCGAGAGGCTGGCCGGCGCTGGTATACTTCAAGGCGTCATGAGAGTCTGGAGGTTCGCCATGTTGCGAGTGCTCGTGTTCCTCGCGTCGGTGTTGGGTCTTGTCAGCGGGCACCCTCTTGGTGCCCAGACCGCCGAGACCTGCGATCCCGCCGGAGATGTGAAGTTCGTCTGCGGCACGACCAATCCGGAAGATCTCTACCAGGTTTCGGGCGCCCCCTGGGTAATCGCATCGGGACGATACTCCGCTTCGGAAGGTCCCGTCTACGCGGTGAGCCTTCGTGATCACCGCGTCCAGGAGATCTTTCCCGCGGGAGCGTTGCCGCCAGAGCACGACCGCGATACCTATCGCGCCTGCCCCGGTCCGAACAACGTGTTCCAGCCGCACGGACTGACCCTGCGGGAGGGCGGTGGCGATGTGCATACACTCTATGTGGTTGGTCATGGCGCGCGCGAGGCCATCGAGGTCTTTGCGCTGGACGTCGGCGGCACCGCGCCCACGATGAAGTGGATCGGATGCATCCCGGCACCGGAGGGCACCGCCCGCATCAACTCCATTACGGCGCTGCCGGACGGCTATCTTGGCGCGACGAACTTCGACCGCGAAGGTGGGGAGCTCTGGGAATGGCATCCCACGACCGACTGGGTCGAAGTGCCCGGTAGCCAGATGCCCGGTCCCAACGGTCTCGTGTCCTCGGATGATGGGCAGTGGTACTTCATTGGGGGCTGGAGCGATCGGGCGCTGGTGCGGCTGTCACGCGGCCAGAGTCCGGTGCGCGTCGACCGGATTGCGGTTGGCTTCAACGTCGACAACGTGCGCTGGGGAACCACTGGCAAAGTCATCGTCGCCGGTCACCTGACCCAGTGTGAAGACGTTGATCCCTGTGAGCCGTCGGCCGCTCGCGTGGCCGAGGTCGATCCGACGACGTTCGAAGTCCGGCAGCTGGTGGACTACAAGGGAAACGAGTTCTTCCAGCTCGGCACCGTGGCCATCGAGGCGAATGATGAGATCTGGATTGGCGGGATCAGGGGCAGTTATGGGATCGCCCGATTCCCACGCTAGTCCAGCCGGGCCAACAGGCGGGGTGCAACTGCGCGACCGCCCCGGGAGACCGGTGAGGGCGCAAGGCGCCCCCGGCGCGCTCGGTGCGCGGCGAGGGTGCCTGATCGCCGGTGGAAGGCAGCTGGGCTCTGCCGCAAGCACGCGCTCCACGCCAGACACGGCGTGATGGAGTACTGGCTGGTCGACACCCGGTCGCCGAGACCGTCCAGATCCATCGCCAACGTGCCGGCGTGCTGGCGGTCACCCACACCTTCGGCCGGGGACAGACGCTACGCTCGCCGCTGCTCGCTGGCCTCCGCCCCCGGCGTCCGGGCACCGTCCTCGGGCTCTGCCTCACGCCGCGCGGTGGCCAAGACGTGTCGTTCGTCCAAGCGAGCCGCCTGCCCGACGCCGGGGCGTTGACCCTGACCGGGCTCCAGGACGAGTCGATGCAGGAATCGGCGCGGACCGCGATGTCGTGGCCGCCGGCCAACGCCGGCCCGGTACGGTCGCGACCCGTCCTTCCAGCGGGACACCAGGACCGGTTCGGCCGGTTCCGCCGGCCCGGCGCGACCCCCGCTCCCCATTGCGGCAGCCGCCAACGCGTGCGAAGCCGTGGCGGTTCTGCTCGAGCGCGGCGCGGACCCGGACGGTGCCGATGCGACATCGGCGACCCCGTTGCACTACGCGGCCGCCTGGGGGTGCACGTCAGATTTGTTGGAGGGCCATCAGGCGGCCCTGCCGGCTCGTCGTTCCCAGAAGTCCTCGAAGCGGCCGCTGAGCTTGCAGCACCGCAGGGCGATGATGGCGTTGGCGCCGGCCACGGTCCAGTGCATGCCGGCGCGCTTGAGCCGGGCGCCGATGGCGAGCTTGCATCCGGCCTCGACGACGCCCGACGACACGCAAAGACCCCACGCCCGGAACTCCGGATAGCGCATCCGGTGGCGGTTGCGGGTCAGGTAGTCGATACACTTGCGGGCCTCCTCGCAGGTCTCGCTGTGGGCGCGCAGTTCGGTCAGGATCGCATCGAACCGCCCGGCGTCCAACTCGTCCCGCCGGTCCTTGCCCCACCGGACGGCCAAGTCCGAGCCGGCGCCGTAGATGGCCTTGGCGACATCACACAGATGCCCCTTGGCGTGGTAGATGTCGACGATTTCGATGGCGCCGGGGAACTGTTCGGCGGACAGATTCCAGATCCACTCGGCCCCGTCGCCGATGACGACGCGTCGCGCCGCGGTGTCGAAGCCGCGCCGCCGCGCTTCGCGATACGCCCGTTGCGCGAACGGGGAAGGCAGCGGGTCAGTGGGGCGGCTGGCCGCGCTCTCGACCGCAGCGCTGTAGCTGACCGACCCGGGGTCGCGTTCGGGGAGGCCGTCGGCGTTGCGTGTTTCCGCCGTCCACACGGTGACGAGCTTGACCTCGCGGGTCTTGGCCGAGCCGTCGGGCTGCTTGCCGCGCCGGCCTTCCACCTCGGACTTGCGCACCGGCACGCCGGTGCCGTCAAGCCCCAGGTACATCGTCGATGCCGCGCCGGGTGCGGGCTCGACCCTCTCGCGTTCGTCGGCCGCGACTTCGCGGCCCAGCGCTTCGGCGATGCGCTCGACCTGTTTGGGGTCGACCGCCACGCCGGCCAGCTCCCCCATCCACTCGCTCGCTTCGGCGAAGCTGACGCTCGTCGCCGCCAGTCCCACCAGCCGCGCCGTGGCGGGCGACAGCGAGGTGTCTTGCAGACCCAGGGCCCGGTCGCGCGGACAGCTTCCTCGGCGGCAGGCGGCGCAGTGGTAGTAGGCGCGGTGCATGATCAGCGGCCCCAACAGCGTGGTGAAGGTCTTCGGGCGGCGGCCGGCGTAGTGCGCCGTCTGGCCGCAGGCGCACGCTATCGTCGAACTCGAATGGTCGGAATCGTCCGCGTCGTAGTACTCCGCCATCGCCTGAGCGGCGAGGCCGAGGGCTTGGCGGCGGAGGGCCTGCTCGAGGGCCTCGAAGTCCTGCGCGGCGGACCGCCGCGGTCCGATGAGCGCATCGATTTCGGCCGCGAGCGCGGCTACGAACGCTGCGCGCCAATCACCTTGACGGCTTGGCTCGCCGTGGCGAGGGCTCGACGGTGAACGGTCTGCAAGAGGGTCTCGAAGTCCTGGGCATTCGCGTCTCCTCGTCTGAGGAACGCGTCCACGTCGGCCTTGACCGCCGCGTCCAACGCGGCGAACAGCTTCTTGACGCCCCCTTTTTCGGCCGCGTGATCGAGCGGTTCAGTCAACTGCGCCTCGGGCATGGTCGGAGTCCTCCTACCCGAGTAATCGGTCGATCAGGGCTCGCCCAATACCCCCAACGGCAAAATCCCCAACTTTCTTGTCGTGCACCCGGCAACAGGGAACGGCGTTCGTCACCTACGCGGACGAGCGGCGAGATGAGCGGCCGCTGGCCGGGCCCGTGACCGTCCGGATCGGCAACCGCGCCATGGTCACTCACTGCGTCGTCGGACCGCCACTGAGCGAGCCGCTGATCGGCCAAGTCGTCCTCGAGACGCTCGACCTGATCGCCGACTGCACGAACCGAACGCTGACGCCGCGGTACCCGGACTACCCACTCCTCAAGCTGAAGGCGACCGCGATGACCCCGCGGCGTCGATAAACGCGATCACGGGAACGCACCGACCGCACACCTCTGCGCCCTGACCGCGGACACCCCGACCATAGGAGTCAAGCACCGAGGCCGGGGTTGGAGTAGGATCGCCGACCGTGACGTGGGCCATCTCCACGACGGAATGCCGGCTTGGTGAACTACTGACCCACGGCTACGGGTGTCATCTGCACGCGGATCGCGGGGACGCCGAACGGTGCGGCGTGCTCCTCGGCGGGACACCTGAACTGGTCCGGCTGAACGAAGTCCGGCCAGCCGTCTACCGCGTAGTCTGGTCGCTCTCAACTGCTGCGAGCGGACGGCTCCGACCCGCAAGACCGCTCCCCTTACCGTCGTCCCCGGGGAAGGCCTGCAGCCCCGCCACCCTTCGGTGGGCGCCTATCCGCGCCCGCCGCTCGGTGAAGTGGACGGCTGGACCGGCGTCGGCCTGTGGGTACCCGAGAGCTCGGCCGCGACCTGGGTGATCTGTGCGTCCCCCAACGGCGAGTTCGAACGTCGAACCCGAGATCCGCGTCAGCCCATTCGCCCTGAACGCGACCGGTTCGTACACCGCCGGGGGCGGCGAATCGCAAACCGACAGCGAAACCGGCAAGCCGGTTCAAGACCCATCGAGGAGCCGCGCGACCTCGCCGAGACGGTCGACCACCGCCTCCAGCACGGCGTCGTACTTCTGATCGACCGGAACGAGAACAGGCACGAGAAGGCCCCCGGCGCCGTCCTCGACAAGCTCCGACGGGCGCTTCGCGCGCAAGAGCTCGAGAGCACCGCGGGTCTGCGGGCGGCGATCAAGGGAGTTAGGGGTGAACCACAACCAGAGCGGCGTGGCAGGGGCCTGACGGACCCACGACGCGAAATCGATCCCCAACCAGACTTGCGCACCCGCGCGATGGCCGAGCCGGAAGTACCGTCCGTAACCTGACCGGCGAACGGTAGCCCGGAACCCGCGCGCGTCAGCCCAACCTTCACCCCGGCCACGATCCGTGGCGTCGTCGACGAGACGTCGTAGCTCGCCGACGCGGCGAGGAAAGTGCTTGCGCATTCCCGCCGCCGCAACAGCCGGCACCCGCCCGACGCGCGGGGCAGGAACAACCTTGCGCGCGGCGCGGCTTCCGCCGGGCGACGCACCGAGCACTTGGCGGAGTTCGTTCAGACGCGCCACCATCGCGTCGACGATCGGCTCGAGCTCGTGCTTCCGCACCACCGCATCGCTCATGGGAAGACCCGACGCGGCGCTGTCGCGGCAAGCCTCGGCCGCAGCCGCGAGGGCCTCGGATCCCGCCTGCCCGGGCAAGGGAACCGACACGAGCAGTCCGCCAGCATCCGCGTCGAAGACCTGCTGAGGCCTGCTTTTTCGGAGAGGCTCGAGCGCCCGACGCGCCGACGGGCGCGCAACCAGAGACTTCTGCGGGAACCAAAGCCAGAGGAGGGCGGTCGGCGAGCGCACCCAACGGTCGAAGTGAATGCCGAACCAGACGTCCACGCGCGCAAGCCGCAAAAAGTGCCCGTAGCCCCACGACTGCGCCTTCTTCTTGGGTCTCGTGGCGACCCGCCGCCGTTCCGCGCGGAGGACCGCGACATCAACGAGCTGCTCGAGCAGCGAGACGAGAAGGGGCGAAACCTGGTCGCGTAGCTCCTCGGTCGACAACGGGTGGAAGTCGTCCTTGTCCCCACGATGGACGAGCCCCCGCAACTGCTGGACATCGGCGACGACCCGGGAATCAGCCGCGACGCCGTCCCCGATGCGGTCGAGGAGAACCTGCCAACTGGCCAAGAGAAGCCCGGGCCCGGCAGGGACAACGGCCGACCTAACCACGCCCCCCTTGCGGAACGACTCAAGCGCCACGCCCGACGCGGCCGCCCGCCGCCGCAACTCAGCCCAGAGCGACTCCACCCGCACGGCGGGCGAAACGAACAGAAGAGCCGCCGGCGAACCGTCCGCCGAGCGCGCGAGACGGTCCAGATAGCCGACAGGCTGATTCGGGGTGAGCGCCGCCGCGAACTTCGCCTCGATGAGGACGCGCTCGACGCCCCGCTCATCGAAACCGGCCAGATCGGGCCGAGCCCCCTCCGAGCCCGTGGCTTGGGTCGCGACCCGCAGGATCGGGCCGACGCGCACGCCAGCGGCCGCCAGGAGGTCGGAGAGCACGGCCCGCGCCGCCTCCGAGGTAGACAGGATGTGCCCGAGCGCCTCGACCGCGAGGTCTTCGGTGCGGCTGCGGAATGACGGCGACGACGCGAGCGCCTCCAGCAACGTCGGACGATAGGTGGGCATGGTCGCTGCTCCTCACCGGACAAGAGAACCGAGCGCCGGCCTACAGGGTCTGGCAGGCCGCACACCGACGACGAACAGCACGGATGATACCCGGAGGAGGCCTCCGACAGGCCCAGAACGGGACCCGACAGACTGAAAGGAATCCACTGATCAACGAGCCTCTTGCGAAATCGTGATCGGCTCGGGTTTCTTTACCCGAAGTGCCATTGCGAGGGACGGTCAGCGGCCGGTACGCCGCGTTTGGAGGATGGCGGTAAACCCTTCGTAATGCCCGCACTGCCGCCGGGGAGCTGGAGACGCGAGGGTCATGGAGCTTCCCTCCCGGTTATGAGGGCAAGCGCGCGCGAAGAGATGCGGCGCATTTCCCTCACGATCCGTTCCAGCTCACGGTTGTTCGCGATCCACTCCCGATACAGGACCAGTTCGTCTTCGGTCAGCTTCAAGCCGACGGTCTTTCCGCGGGCCTTGCGCGTCCAGTGGTGGTAGGGGCCATGACGGGCGTCCGGGTCGTCGTGGCAGCGACAGGCGGGCCTCCCGCATGTTATCCGGCGGGTGGAGACGGAGCCCTGGCCTATGAACCCGAGCGTTTGCAGCTCTGCCTTGAACCCGTCGTATTGCTCCTCGTACCGACGCATCGCCGCAGCGTGGGCCATCAATTCGTTGCTTGACATGCTCGTTGGCCGTTACTATACGGCAAGTGAAAGGAGCAGTCAACCGGCCATGAATCGCCTGCGTGCTTCCTTCGCTCCCTATTGGCAGTCGATCCAGCATGCGCTGTTTCCTCAATTGGAGCACGTCCTGGGTCCGTTGACCGCGAAACAGCAGCAGTTGGTTCGGACCCTGGAGGTCATCCGGATCGAGCGCTGGATTCCCGGACGCTTCCGGGTCCCGGGGCGTCCGCCCAAGGACCGCGCGGCGATCGCGCGGGCCTTCGTGGCCAAGGCGGTCTACGACATGCCGACGACACGGGTGCTGCTCGACCGGTTGGACACCGACGTGGCGCTACGGCGGATCTGTGGTTGGGAGAAACACCGCGAAGTGCCGAGCGAGTCGGTCTTCTCGCGCGCCTTCGCCGAGTTCGCCCACACGCAATTGCCCGACCGCGTGCACCAAGCGTTGATCCGCAACACGCATCTGACGCGATGGACGCGAGCCGGGTGCGCCGCGTCCGTGAGGACAAGGAGCGGGCCGAAGCTGGGCGCCTGCAGGCCGCCGGGTCCGTGCCGCGGACCCGTCCACCCTGGGCGGCCTGGAAATGTGCGCCAGAACCTGGGCGCGGGCCTTCGCGGGAGCCTGCGTGGACCGATGACCCTGCGGACGGCGGCTGTGACCCCGGCCGTGCTGGCGAACATCGGCCGGACAAGGGTGGTCGGCCGGACGCGGACTGGAAGGCAGGGCGGGTCCGGGCGGACCCGCCCGCGGCCCTGGCAGAGGTCCGAACCGGGGCGGCCCTGACCATCTACGGCGCCTGCGGGGTTCCGACGGGCCTGGCCACCCTGCCGGCGGACGCGACGGGCCAGCGCGAAGCGTGGCGCCGGTTCCCGCACGGTTCCGTCTCGCCGGTGGCCCGACTAGTCGAGGCCGAGCTGCGGGACAAGCTCGACGAGCCCGACCTGCGGCTGACGTTCGACGCGCTCTACGCGGCCGACGTCACGGGCCGGGCTCGTGCGTGGAGGTCCCTGGTGGGCGCCCAGGCCACGATGGACCCCGACAGGCAGCCCGGCTCGAGGGCCTGGACTGACCCCCCCGCGGGCGCGGGGCGGTTTGACACCCCTCCCCGCCACCAGGTACGCTCGTCGACGAGCGTACCTGGTGGTGTATGCCGTGAAAAGCAGGAGGTAGCGGATGGGCGAGCGGGCTTGGCCGTTGGTGTTCTCGTACCGCGGTCTCGTCAACGGGAAGGGCTTCTCGGCGATCGTTGACGCCGTGTGCCGTGTTCTCGCCGAGGAAGAAGAGTCGGGCCGTATCTGGATGAACGGAGCGGAACCCGGTGGCTTCGCTGCCGGAGGGAGCGATATTGAGTCCGCCCATAAAGCGCTCACGAAGATGTTCCGTGAGATCTTGCTCGATACGGCTGAAGAAGCAAAGAGCTTCGAGGACTTCCGAAGCGAGATGGAACGGTTCTTCGGGGACACCGATCGCGGCGTGAACCAGGCATGGATCAGGGCTTGGCAAGACAACCGAGCGGGAACGTTGGACTGCGAGCCGTTGCAGTGGATGATTCGCGCAACCGGCAACGAGAACTGCCCGAAGGTCCAGATTGAGCGGATTCAGGCGTCCGGATCCGCTGACAGTAAGGGCATGGAGGTTTCCTCGCCAGCCGTCAAGACGACCCGAGCAGCGCGCGGTCGTGCGCCACGCGACCACAAGTTCTCGAGGATCGCTGCGTGACGAAACCGCCCAGGCTGGTCAAGAAGAAAGCGATCTTCAAGATGATGGACGATTGTGCTCCTGGGTCCACAAGACGTCTGGGGACACACCGATACATCGCGAAGTACAACGGCAAGGCCGTCCACTTCCCGAAGGGGGACACGACGCTGGAGGTTGGTCACCTGAAGAAGATCGTCAGCCAGCTTGAGATCGATCGCGAGTGCGCCAGACGCCACTTCCCCACCGTTCGTTTTCCGCCTGAGCTACAGGCTGAGCAGGAGGAGCCTGGCAGACTCCGCGCCTCCGGGCGTTGACGGGGGATCGCCTCCGGTTCTAGTGTGGGAATCAACGTGGGATATCCGTCGCGTATATTCTACTATGCAATTTCTTTAGCTTCAGCGCTTTACGGGCTGATTTCGGCTTCAACCTGAGGAGCCACCTTCCTTTTGTACCTGTTTTCGTTGGTTCCGCACCCGGCCGGCGCTCCGCGCGGCTATCATTCGCGGGTGATGCACAGGGCCCTCACCGCTCTGCCGCGCCGCTGGGCGGCTGTCGTCGTGCTCCTGCTGGCCGCGCCGGCCGGGGCGGCGGCCCAGACCGAGTTCCACTACCAGTACGGGAACTTCGTCAACCCGTTCTCGGGAGAGCGGGCCTACGCCTCGGTCCTCACCTTTCAGATGGCGTCGCGCTGGTCGCTCGGCGACAGCTTCATCTTCATCGACTGGACCGACGACGGCGGCGCGGACGGATTCAACGAGAAGAGCGTCTACAGCGAGTGGTACCCGACGCTGAGCCTGGGCCGGGTGACGAACCGCAGGATCGGCGTCGGGCCGCTCCGGGACGTGGCCCTCGTCAGCGGGTTCAACTTCGGCAGCGACGCCGACATCTTCAAGGTCGTGCCCGGGGGGCGGCTCTCGTGGGACGTGCCCGGCTTCTTCTTCCTCAACACCGACTTCGGCGCCGCCATCGACAAGAGCAGCGGGGTCGCGCGAGGCGGGGCGCCGCGGACCGGCGTCAGCTTCATCATGGACGTCAACTGGGGCGCCGGGTTCGACGTCGGGTCCCAGTCGTTCCTGTTCGCCGGCCACACGAAGTACGACGGCGCCACCACCGACGAGCTGGGCCGGGCCGTGAAGGCCTCCCTCCTCGCGCAGCCACAGATCGGCTGGGACCTCGGCAAGGCCATGACCGGCCACGCCAACCAGCTCTTTCTCGGCGTGGAGTACCAGTACTGGCGGAACAAGCTCGGCGTGGACGGCGGCGACAACGTCGCGCAGCTGTGGCTGATGTGGCGGCTGTGACCGCCGCGGCGCGCCAGGTGGTCAGTCCGAGCCGCTACTTCATCCGCGCGGCCCTGCGGCTCTTGCTCTCGTCGAGCCTGGTCCTGTGGAGCCAGGCGCCCGGAGCGGCGCAGGACCGGCAGATCGAGCCGCAAACGCAAGCCGGACGGGACGAACCGGATCGGAACGAACCGGACCGGGGCCCCGAACGGGATGGGGACGATCCGGCGGCGCAACCGTCGCCGCAGTTCGGCGAGGATGTGGTCGTCGTCGGGAGCCGCGCGCGGCCGCGGTCGGTGACCGAGTCGACGGTGCCGATCGACGTCGTCCCGGCTGCCGACGTCGTCCGCCAGGGCGACTCCAACCTCGGCAACCAGTTGCGCGTGCTCCTCCCCTCGTTCAACGTCAACCCGCAGGAGGACGGCGACCTCGCCGCCGTCGTCCGCCCCGCGAGCCTGCGGGGCCTCGCTCCCGACCATACGCTGGTGCTCGTGAACGGGAAGCGGCGCCACCGCGGGGCGGTCATCGCCTGGCAGGGCAACGGGGTGGCCGACGGCGCGCAGGGAGCCGACATCTCGACGATTCCGGCGATCGCGCTGCGGCAGATCGAGGTGCTGCGCGACGGCGCGGCCGCCCAGTACGGGTCCGACGCCATCGCCGGCGTGCTGAGCTTCCTGCTCAGGGACGACCGATCCGGGGGCAGCGTCGAGCTGCGCAGCGGCACGCACGGGGCGGGCGACGGCCGGCAGTACGCGGTCGCCGCCAACGCCGGCCTGCCCCTCGGTCGGAACGGCTTCGCGAACCTCAGCCTCGAGTACGGCAACACCGCCTCCACGGACCGCAGCGTGCAGCGGGCCGACGCGGCAGGCCTCGTCGCGGCCGGGAACCGCCACGTCGAAAACCCCGCCCAGCAGTGGGGGTCTCCGGAGGTCGACGACGACCTCAAGCTCTTCGCCAACGTCGGCCACCTGTTCGCCAACGGCGTGCAGGCGTACGGGCACGCGGGCTACGCGCGCCGCGACGTGCTGACGTTCTTCTACTACCGGAATCCGAACACCCGCGGCGGCGTGTTCAGCAACGACGGCGGCCGCACGCTGCTCATCGGCGACGTGCTGGCCGCGCGCGGCGAAGGCTCGGCGCACTGTCCCGCGGTGGCGATCGCCAACGGTATGCCGGAGCCGGCCGCGCTCGCCGCGGTCTCGGACGACCCCAACTGCTTCTCGTTCCAGGAGCGGTTCCCGGGCGGCTTCACCCCGCGGTTCGGCGGCGTCGCAGGCGACGTCTCCGCGGTCGGCGGCGCGCGCGGGCGGCTCGCCGGCGAAGTCCTCTGGGATGCCAGCGTCACCGCCGGCGCCAGCACCGCGGACTTCTCCATCCGCAACACCGTCAACGCCTCGCTCGGTCCCGAGACGCCCACGACGTTCGACGTCGGCCTCTACGGGCAGCGGGAGGTCGGCGTCAATCTCGACCTCAGCCGCGCCCTGAACGACCGGATCCACGTCGCGGGCGGGGTCGAATGGCGGAACGAGCAGTTCCGGATCGGTCGCGGCCAGCCGGAATCATGGGGCCAGGGTCCCTACGCCGCCCAGGGCTTCAGCGTCGGCTCCAACGGGACGCCGGGATTCGGCCCGATCGCGGCCGGCCGCTGGAACCGCGGCAACGCCGCCGTGTACGGCGACGTCGAGTTCCGCGGCGCCGCGCGCGACTGGATCGTCGGAACCGCCGCCCGGTACGAGCACTTCGAGGACTTCGGGGGCACCCTGAACGGCAAGCTCTCCGGCCGCATCCCGCTCTCGGAGCGGCTGGCGCTGCGCGGCAGCCTCGGCACCGGGTTCCGGGCCCCGACCCCGGGCCAGCAGAACGCGTTCAACGTCTCGACCCAGTACGTGCTCGCGCTCGACGACCTCGTCAACAACGGCACCATTCCCTCGACCTCCGCCGTCGCCCGGCTGCGCGGCGGCCGGCCCCTCTCGCCCGAGCGATCCGTCAACCTCAGCGTCGGCGCGGTGACCGGCGGGGGCCCGTTCACCCTGACCGCCGACTACTTCCGGATCGATCTCTCGGATCGGCTGACGCTGAGCCGGTCGTTCGCGCTCGAGGCGGCGGAGGTCGACGGCCTGCTGGCGGAGGGCATCACGAGCGCCGGCGATCTGGCGAGCTTCCGGTTCTTCACCAACGACCTGGAGACCCGGACGCAGGGGCTCGACCTCGTCACCGCCTGGACACCGTCCGCCCTCGGCGGCGCCACCACCGTCAGCTTCCTCTTCAACCACACAGACACCGTCGCCACCGACTTCAATCCGGCCCTGTTGAACCCCGATCGCATCGCCGACCGCATCCGGCTGCTGGAGGAGGCGCTGCCGGACACCCGCTGGACCGCCGCCATCGACCAGAGGGTGGGCCCCGGCGCCCTGCTCGTCCGCGTGAGCTACTACGGCGGCTGGTACGACCGGAGGGACACGCGCCGCTACCGCGGCAAGCCGACGGTGGATCTCGAGGCCGCCTGGCCCCTCCGCGACGCCGTCACGTTGACGGTCGGCGCCCGGAACGTCCTCAACACCTATCCGGACGAGAACCCCAACGCCCGCCGGCTCGGAAACCGCTATCCGCCCTCCACCCCCTTCGGCTTCAACGGCGGGTTCTACTACACGCGCCTCGGCTACTCGTGGCGGGCCGCCGACTGAACGGGCTCCCGACCGGTCGTCCCTTCCCCGGCATCGATCGCGAGGCGTCCTGCGGCGCCACGGACCTGGACGTGCGCGTCGCCCGCAACGGATCACCATCCAAAGCTCCGCGTCGCGCTGGACCCGCGCCTTCGTCACCACGGAACCGCTCCGGCCGCACAGGTCGCTGGGAATCCGGACCGGATGAGCCGGATTCCCGCCGCCTGACGCATTCCCCGGCAGAAGCGGCAACCGAGGTCGACGGGCACCGGGCACCAGGTTCGAGGCTCTTCGGCATCCACAGCGCGGAGGGAAGGAATGACTCGAATCGCTCTCGTTCTCGTAGCGGCAACGGCGACGGCCCCGCTCGCCGAGGCTCAGAGCCTCTCGTTCGACCGGCTGGCGCTCCAGCTCAATCAGGGAGACCGCATCACGGTCACCGGTAGCGACGGTCGCGAGCTGCAGGGGCGGATTGTCGATCTGTCCTCGTCCACGCTCTCGTTGGAGACAGCCGGACTCCGGCGCGACCTGAGCGGAGGCGACATCTCCGTCATCCGGCGCCGGGAGCGCGACTCGCTCCAGAACGGCGCCGCGATCGGGTTCGCGTCCGGCGCGGCCATCATCGTGGGGCTTTTCGCTCATTACGGAGAGCTCCACCACGCCGGATTCGTGTTCTTCTACTCGTCCCTGTTCGGAGCCGCCGGCGCCGGCATCGGCGCCGGCCTGGACGCCATGCACGAGAGCTCGCGGGTGATCTACAGCACGACGCCCTCCAACCGGCGGTTCGCGGTCTCTCCCCTGCTGTCGCGCGACAGCGGCGGCCTGTCGGTGTCGCTGGGATTCTGAACGATGGGGCCGGCCTCGGCATCGATATCGCCGGGCTCCAGCGCGCTGCAGCCGCCGCGGAATGCGGACCCTGCGACCCGTAACACGTCCACGGACCGCCCTACAGCGGCCAGTCGCGGAGGATGCGCTCGGTCTCTTCGAGGTGGGTGCTCTCGTCGCGGATGAAGTCCTCGAGCTGCACCGCCAGGCCCTTGTCGCCGTAGGTCTCGGCCTCCTGCGCCCGCTTCGTGTAGCCGCGCATCGCGTGGCTCTCGGCCTCGACGACGGCTTCGAGCATGGCGCGGTTGCCGTCGGGCAGCGCAACCTCGCGCGGCGCCGTGGTCGGCCTGCCGCCCAGCGACACGATCTTGTTGGCGATGAACTGGGCGTGCATCTGCTCGTCGGCGACCTCGGCCAGGAAGAACTGGGAGAGCTGGGGCCGGTAGGGGCCGGTGGCGCGGGCGGCGTAGAGGATGTACTGGATCATGGCGCCGAGCTCGTCGGCGAGGTCTTCGTTGAGCTTCTCGATGAGTTCGTCCCTGGTCAACGTTTTCTCCTTCGGGAGTGGCGCCCCGGGTTCGACCCGAGGCGCCCTCATTCGTTCGAGCGCCGCGAGGCGCCGGCGGCGTCAGTCGACGATCGCCTGATAGACCAGCGTCCGCACCTTCTGCTGGTCGTCGAGGCCGATGGCGGGGATGATCTGGGTCAGGTAGACCACCACCAGCTCCTCCTCGGGGTCGGCCCAGTAGGTGGAGTGATAGGCGCCGCCCCAGCCGAACTCGCCGGCCGAGCCGGGGAGGCCGGTGGCGGCGGGGTCGTGGGTGATCGAGAAGCCGAGGCCGAAGCCCTGGCCGGGGCGGAACGGGATGCCGCCGATGTGGTCGGAGAGCATCGATTCGACCGTCTTGCGCGACAGGATGCGCTTGCCGTTCAGCTCGCCGCCGTTCAGCATCATCTGCAGGAACGTGGCGTAGTCGGTGGCCGTCGACATCGACCCCGCTCCGGCCGAGAACGCCTTGCGGGGGCCGTCGACGTAGTGTCCCTGACCCACCATGTGGCCCGGCTCGGGCGCCCGCTCGAAGCGGCTGCCGTCGCCGACCGACGAGTAGACGGTGGCCAGCCGGCCCAGCTTGCCGTCGGGCAGGAAGAAGTGCGTGTCCGTCATCCCGAGCGGGTCGAACAACCGCTCCTTCAGGAAGCCGCCGAGGGTCTGGCCGCTGATCTTCTCGATCATCGCGCCCAGGATGTCGGTGTTGAAGCCGTAGATCCACCGCTCGCCGGGGTGCGCGTCCATGGGGAGCTCGGCGAGGCGGGCCATCGTGTCGCCCACCGGCTCGTCGCGGTCGGCGAAGTACCAGCCGGTGATGCCCGCCTCTTCCCACGCGTCGGCGACCGGCCCGCCCATGCCGTAGCTGATGCCGGCGGTGTGGGTGAGGAGGTCGCGGATGGTGATGGGCCGGCGCGCCGGCACCACGTCGTAGCCGCCCTCGTCGTTCGGCTCGGTCACGGTCGTCTCCGCGAACGCCGGGAGGTACTTGCCGACCGGGTCGGTGATCAGCAGCTTGCCCTCCTCCTGCAGCAGCATGACGCCGACGCTGGCGAGGGCCTTGGTCTGCGACGCGATGCGGAAGATGCCGTCGGACGGCATCGGCGACTCGGCCTCGACGTCGCGGTAGCCGATGCCCTCGCGGTAGGCGATCTTGCCGCGCCGGACCACGATGGTGACCGCCCCGGCGAGCCGGCCCTCGTCGACTAGGGCCTCGAGGGCGAGGCTCAGGCGGTCGAGCCGCTCGGACGACATCCCCACCTCTTCCGGCTCGACGCGGACCAGACCCTGGGCCGCGAGCGTCTGGGGAACGAGGAGGAGTGCGAACACGACGGCGAGCGCCGTCAGGCGAATGCGTGATCTCATGGCGTTACCTCGACCTTCGTCAATCTCGGCGTGTGCGAACCGGATGGAGCGCGGTGGCTGCGCCGAACAGCCCCGGTCCCATGATATCCGTGACGGCAGCCGCGTAGAAGAGCGGCGGACCTTCGGCGACCGCGGCGACCCCGTCGACCGGGCTCGCGGCCCGCTGCAGTCGGCCCGGGAGCCCGTGGTGAAACCCCGCGTTGCACCGGGGCCGGCGAGGCGCAGTGTGCATCGCCGGTCGAATGCAGCAGGCGATATAGACCTCGGTCTGCTCGGTCGCCGGAGCGCGAGTACGGAAATCGTGAGGAGAGGAATCGTGGCATGGGGTGGCGCCTTGGGGTTCGTACAAGTATTACAGGGTCGGTCCGGACTCCGGCCGGCGGCTCCCCGTCCGTCCCGGCATCGCTTCGGCCCGTCGCCGAGGCCATTCCTGGTGGCGTCGGCTCTCGGACGCCGTGAGCCGGCCCGGTTACGGGGGTGCGTTCCCGACCGTCGCGGGCGTACCACCGCGGAAACCCGGCCCGCGAGCGGGCGTGTCCGCTATAGTTGGGGGGCACGCAACGCGGAAGGGTCGTCGATGGCCGCGAGGACGGACGGCTCGGAGCTTCTTGGTGAAGCGGATCGAATGCGCCGCCGGAACGGCAGAAGGAGAGCACATGCGCTGGAGAATCATCACCGGGTGGTCGGTCGTCGCGCTGGTCATCACCCTCGGCGGCGGGCCGTCGAGCTTCGGGCACGGTCCGGCGGTCGTCGTGGCGGAGGCGCAGGAGGGCGGCGTTCCGCAGTTCGAGGTCGATGCGTCGTGGCCGAGCATGCCGAACGGCTGGGTCACGGGGCAGGTGTCGTCGATCACGGTGGACTCGAACGACGTGGTCTGGGTGCTGCACCGGCCCCGCACCGTGGGCGAGGACCAGGGCACGCCGGCCCCGCCGGTGATCGCGTTCGAGCAGGACGGGACGTTCGTCCGCGCCTGGGGCGGTCCCGCCGACGGCTACGACTGGCCGGCCAACGAGCACGGCATCCACGTCGACCCGGACGGCAACGTCTGGGTCGGCGGCAACAGCGCGCAGCCGGAATCGGACGACATGCTGCTGAAGTTCACCCCCGAGGGTGAGCTGCTGCTGCAGATCGGCGGGCGCGCCCGAAGCAGCGGCAACGACGATACCGACAGCCTGATGCGGCCGGCCGAGTCGTTCGTGCACGCGGCCACCGGCGAGGTGTTCGTCGCCGACGGCTACGGCAACCGGCGCGTGATCGTGCTCGACGCCGAGACCGGGGAGTACAAGCGGATGTGGGGCGCGTTCGCGAACACGCCGCTCGACCCGTCGGAAGCGAGCGGCGAGCCGGCGGGGCCGGAGGGGCCGCCGCAGTTCGGCATCGTGCACGGCATCGAGGTGTCGAACGACGGGCTGGTCTACGTGGCCGACCGGGGCAACAGCCGCGTGCAGGTGTTCGATACCGACGGCACCTACCGGACGCAGGGCTTCGTCAATCGGGGAGCGGAGAGTTCCTCGACGGTGGCGGGCCTGGCGTTCTCGCCCGACGCGGAGCAGCGGTTCATGTACTCCGCCGACCAGGGCAACTCGCACATCCACGTCATCGACCGGGCGACGCTGGAGGTGCTGGGCACCTTCGGCAGCATCGGCCCCGCGCCCGGCGAGTTCCAGGCGCTGCACCACCTCGACAGCGACAGCGACGGCAACCTCTACACGGCCGAGGCCCAGCGCGGCCGCCGCGTGCAGAAGTTCACGTTCACCGGCATGGCGGCGTCGCAGTAGGGACGCTGACGGAAACTACCTTGCCGTGTGCCAAGCGCGGGAGACCGTAGAAACGGGCTGCGCATGGGTGCAGTTGGCAACCTTGTGTCGATCACCGTCCTGAGAGTGACGCACTGGGCGCCGTGGGGCGCGGCGGCGGGCGCCGCCGCCGTCGCCGCGGCTCCCCTCGGATACCGCATCGGCATTGCGCCGCTGGGGCTGGCGTTTCTGCTGCTCGCCGGCGGCCTGCTCGTTCTCGCGGCCAGCGCGGTGGTCCTCGGCGTGCGGATGGTGCGCGGGCCGGCTCTGGATCGGGCCGCCTGGGCGGCCTTGGCCGGCGCTGTCATCGTGGGCGTCGTCCCGGTGGCGACGCTGGTGTCGGCCCGGGGCGCACCGCCGATCCACGACGTCACGACGGATACCGAGGACCCGCCCGGGTTCGTTGCCGCCGTTTCCCTGAACGCGCCGGGGCGCACCGACTACGCAGGCCCGGCTCTCGCCGAGCGGCAGCGGGCCGCCTATCCCGACCTGCGGCCGGCGATGCTGTCGGACGCGCCGGCCGACGCGTTCCGCCGGGCGCTCGCGGTGGTGGGGCGGATGGACTGGGAGCTCGTGGCGACCGATCCCGACGCCCTCCGCATCGAGGCGACGGACCGCACGTTCTGGTTCGGGTTCGACGACGACGTCGTGATCCGGATCGCGGCGGAGGGCGAGACCGGCAGCCGCGTCGACGTCCGCTCGCTTTCGCGCGTCGGCATGGGGGACCTCGGGGTCAATGCGCGGCGCGTACGGGCGTTCCTGGCTGCCCTGACCGAGGAGTGACGGGACCGGCGGGCGGAGGACCGCGGGACGTCAGTCGTTCGGGGGCGGGGTCCTCAGTCGGGGCGCGTTGAGGCTCGCCAGGGAATCCCGGCAACCGGGGTCGAACGGGACGGCCTCGAATGCGGCCAGTCGGTGTCCGGCATCGCGAACCCACGCGGTGTCGAGATTCCGGCCTCGCACGATCTGGTGCTGCCGGAAGGTCCCTTCGAAGCTGAACCCCAGACGCATTCAGCAAGGTGGTTGACAGGCTATAGCGACATTTATATAGTAAGCTATATCGTTATTGATATAGCAACATGAGCCTCGACCATATCCTCCTCGGTCTGTTGCGCGACCCGGCCACCGGATACGACCTCAGGAACGCGTTCAGCGAGAACGTCCGGCACTTCTGGTCGGCCGAGCTGAGCCAGATCTACCCGACCCTCAAGCGCCTCGAGCAGCGGCGGATGCTCCGCAGCCGGCTCGAGCCGTCGCCGAAGGGCCCGAAACGCCGGGTCTACGCGCTGACGGAGGAGGGCCGGGGGGAGCTGCTGCGGTGGCTGCGCAGCGGCCCCGCGGTCGGCACGGAACGGTTCGCGTACCTCGCCCAGCTCTACTTCATGGACGCGATCGGCGACATCCACGAGACCCGCGCGTTCATGGCGGCGCTCCGGGACCACCTGGCGGACTGGCTGGCCCGGCTGCGGGGGGTCGAGCGGGAGGTCGTCGCCGCCCACGGCGACGCGCCCGAGCGCTACAGCGACGCGGGGTTCCACCACTTCGCGGCGTTGCGGATGGGCATCCACTCCGTCGGGGCGAAGGTGGCCTGGTGCGACGAGACGCTGGCCGCGATCGACCGGCGGCTGGCGCCCGCGCGCCGCGCGGGGGGCGCGACGCGGGACGAACCGCGGAAACGGATGGAGCATCTGCTATGACGAGCATCGTGAGCCTGGTGATGAACGCCCTCGTCCTGACCCACGTCGCGACCGGGTTCGTCGGTCTCGCGGCGTTCTGGATCCCGTTGTTCGCCCGCAAGGGCGGGCAGGTGCACGTGCAGGCCGGCCGCGTCTTCACGTACTGCGCCTACGTGGTGACGCTGTCCGCGGTCACCGTGTCGGCGGGGCGCATCGTCTCGTATCAGGTGCAGGGCATCGCTCTGGCGGGCCGGCCCGAGCCCTACGCCTTCGCGTTGTTTCTCGGCTACCTCGGGGTGGTGACCTTCGCCACGGTGCGGCACGCGATACGGGTGGTCGCGACCCGGAAATCGCCCGAGGCGCTGCGGACTCCCTTGCACGAGGCTCTCGCCTGGGCGTCGATGGCCGGCAGCGCCGCCGTCATCGCGTTCGCGCTGGGGGTGTGGTCCGAGGTTTCGCCGATCCTGCTGGGACTGAGCCCCATCGGCCTCTTCACGGGGCGGGGCATGCTGCGGCTGATGCGCAATCCCGGGGCGCAGCACATGGGCTGGTTCTACAGCCACCTGGGATCCATGCTGGGGGGCGGCATCGCGTTCCACACCGCGTTCATCGTCTTCGGGGCCCAGCGGCTGTGGGCCTACGAGCTCGCCGGATCGCTTGCCGTCGTGCCGTGGATCCTGCCGACGGTCATCGGCATTCCGGCCATCGTCGTCTGGACGCGGTACTACCGGCGGAAGTTCGGCCCGGCGGCGCCGGCTGCGGCATGAGGGGCCGACCGGCCGGCCCGGGGGGGTGGTCGAGTCGCACCGGCAGCGGCTTGCGCGGCGAGTGAGCTCCTCGGAGTTCGGCTCGGGTCAGATGAGGTGTCCGGTCCAGCGGCCGGCAAGCACGATGCCGGCCCAGAGCAGCAGCGATGCGCCGCCGGCGATGCGCGCGGCCGGGGGCAGCTCCTCTGCCGTGTCCCACTCCGCGATGCCCCGCCGGAACGTCCGGAAATGGAAGATGGCCATGTTGATGCACGCCAGCGGCAGCAGCAGGAACTTGATCTGGAAGGCCGGATTCTCGACGTAGGCCGGTGCGCGCGTCACGAACATGCCGAAGCCGGTGATCGCGGCCACCACGAACGCCGCCCAGGTCCAGGGGAGCAGCTTGCCGGTTATCTGGGTCACCGGGTAGCGGAGGCCGGCGAGGCCGAGCAGCCGCAGGTCGACGGTCAGGATCGAGCCGATCACCAGCCCGATCCCGATCACGTGGATCGATTCCAGCAGCGGGAACCACCACGTGAAGCCGATGTGCTGCGCGATCGGGTGGTCCTGCAGCCATTGCCAGATCGACGGGTAGGCGTCCAGCTCCTCCCACGCGAACGGGAACGGGAAGGGATCGGTGATGTACTCGGAGTAGGCGATCCAGCGCCCGCCGAGCATGACGCCGACCCAGAGCAGCAGCGACACCGCGGCGATGAGCCGCGCCACGAGCAGCCGGTCGGCCGACTCCTCCCAGTAGCCGTGCTCTTTCCGGTTCTTCCAGTAGACGACGAACGCCAGCGCGGCGGCCACCAGCAGCAGTGAGAACTTGAAGGTGGCGACGGGGTTGTAGAAGTAGCGGAGCGGCCGCGCCAGCACGAAGATCAGCCCGCTGACGAGGTTGACGGCCAGGGCGCACCAGGTCCACGGCAGCAGGCGCCGGATCATCTCGCTGACGTTCTGGCCCCGCAGCGCGAGGCCCAGGAACCGCAGGTCCACCATGACGATGGAGCCGACCACGGTCGCGATGCCCATGATGTGGAAGGACTGGGCGATCGGGGGCAGGCCCGGCACGTTGCCGAGCAGGTACACCATCCACTCGCGGGTCGGACTCTCCGCGAGGGTCTGGGCCAGGAAGTCGCGCATGGGTCGGTCTCTCGTTGGGCGCCGGAATCAAGCCGGCCGCGGAACGTCGGTTTCGCGCCGCCATTCTAGCAGCCCGCGCGGTGAGACCCCGCGTTGCGCCGAGAGCCGCGAGGCGCCACCGTGGAGGGGCGACCCGCCCAGGCGCGGCGCAGGAGCGACCCCGTCGGATCGGATGCGTCACGGCTCGAAGGCGGCGGGGCGTCTCGCTGAGGGCCGAGGGCGCCGGCCGGCCGGCGGGCATACCTTCCGCCTCGCATGTCGGTCGGCCACGAAGCGCCAGGTCCAGTGCGCCGGCCGGCTCGGTACCGGCGTATCCTGTTCGGCGCGGTTGGACGCGGAGTTCCGGGCCGCCGGAAGGCCCCAGCCTCGCTTCCTGATTCGCCTTTGCTCACATCCCATGAACCCAGGAGTCCCGATGCGCAAGTCTCTCGCGGCTGTCCCGTTGTTCGCAGGGGTATGGACCCTCATGGCCGTCGCCGGGCCAGCCGCCGGCCAGCTGCCCGATACGGTGGGCGCGGACGGCGCCTGCGCCGTCTCGTCACCGGCGGAATGGCGGGGGCTGGACGGCGGCCCCCGGTGGAACGGCTGGGGGGCGGGGGTGACGAACGCCCGCTTCCAGCCCGCCGACCAGGCCGGGCTCGCGGCGGCGGACGTCCCGCGCCTGCGGCTGAAGTGGGCGTTCGGGTACCCGCGCTCGGCCAGCGCGCAGTCGCAGCCGACGGTGGTGGGCGGTCGCCTGTTCGTGGCCAGCGAGCGCGGCGAGGTCTACGCGCTCGACGCCGCGACCGGCTGCACCCACTGGACGTTCAGGGCCGGGAGCGGCGTCCGCAGCGCCATGACCGTGACCCGCCTCGCGGACGGCCGGCACGCGCTCTTCTTCGGCGACTTCGCGGCCAACGTCTACGCCCTCGACGCGGCAACCGGGGCCGAGATCACCGCCATCCCGGGCGCGGTCTTCTCCGGCGCCTACGACGGCCTGTTCCGCGCCTACGCCGCCGGGGACGGGTCGGTGCTCTGGGAGTTCGACACCAACGGCGAGCACGACACGGTGAACGGCGTCGAGGCCCGGGGAGGATCGATCAACGGCCCCGGCCCGGTCGTCGTCGTCGGCATGGTCTACGTCAACTCGGGCTACGCCGCGTTCGGCGGCCGGCCCGGCAACGTCCTGCTCGCCTTCGGCGTCGACTGACGCGCTCGTCCCGGCCTGTGGCCGCCGGCCCGCGGCACGGCCGCCGCAAGATCGGCCCGGGCTCGACGTCCGATGTCGGGCGCGCGCACCGCGCGGGACGACAGTCGAAGCCAGGGGGGCACCTCCCCCTGGAGGAGCACCGTCCCGGCCCCGGTAACCAGAATCGGCCGTCCTGCCGGCGCGTGAGAGCCAAGCGGTCGCCAACCGACAGCGCGATGCGTCTCTACTGCGAGGCCGCGGATTGGGTTTCGGGTGCCAGCCTGGAACCGGCGGCGGCTCCGCTCTTGTCCTGCGCTCCCGGGCATGCGATTATCGTCTGCCGCCAACCCCGGAGCCGAGATATGCGAGTGCCGCGAATTGTGACGCTGGCGTTGCCGTTGCTCCTGCCGGCCGTTGCGGCGGGCGGGAGCGACAGCCCGTTGCCGGATGCGGCGCAGGCCGGCGACCGCGCCGCGGTGGCGCGCCTGCTCGGGGCCGGCGCGGACGCCGACGAGCGCGCCGCCGACGACACCACCGCCCTTCACTGGGCCGCCTATCGCGACGACCCGAATCTCGCGGCTCTGCTGCTCGCGGCGGGCGCGGACCCCAACGCGGCCAACCGCAACGGCGCCACCCCGCTCGGGATGGCGTGCGCCAACGCCGGGTCCGGCAGCAGCGCGCGCCCCGACCTGATCGTCCGACTCCTGCAGGCCGGCGCCGATCCGGGACTCGCCCCCGTGGGAGAGCCGCCGCTGCTGACCTGCGCGCGGACCGGTGACACCAGGGCGGTGCGGGCGCTGCTGGCCCACGGCGCGGAGGTCGACGCGGCGGAAGGGTGGCGGGGACAGACGGCGCTGATGTGGGCGGCGGCCGAGAACCATACCGCGATCCTGCGCGAGCTGCTGGAAGCCGGGGCCGGGGTCGACGCCGCGTCCACCGGCGGGTTCACGGCCCTGCTCTTCGCGGTGCGGCAGGATGCGCAAGAGGCGGTCCGCCTGCTTCTCGCGGCGGGGGCGGACCCCGGGGTCGCCGCCCCCAACGGCCAGACCGTGCTGCGGGTGGCCATCGCGAACCGGCACTATACCGTCGCCGGTCTGCTGCTCGCGGCGGGGGCCGACCCCATCGTGCGCGACCGGCGGGGCAACACCGCGTTGCACGACCTCGTGGCGTCGCGCTCGCCGCCGCGCCACCTGGGGAACCAGTTCGTGGCGTTCAACCGCGAGGACCCCTCCCAGCTGCCGAGCCTCGAGCTGATGGACCGGCTGCTCGCGGCGGGCGCGGACCCCAATGCGCGGACCGAGCCGGTGCCCATTCGCCACGAGCGGTGGACCGACGAGGGCATCTACAGCGCGGGGCGTCCGTTCATGGACAACCGGGTCAACCTGGGCGGCGCGACCCCGTACCTGCTCGCGGCCCAAGCCGCGGACGTCGTGGCGATGCGTCGTCTCGCCGCGCGAGGCGCCGACCCGCGGCTCGCGACCTACGCCAACAACACCGCGGTGATGCTGGCGGCCGGGGTGGGGCACGTCGAGGGGTCCCGGCGCTTCCGGCCCGAGTCGGAGGCCCTCGCGGCGGTCCGGCTGGCCCTCGACGCGGGGGTGGACGTCAACGCCGGCAACGCCAACGGGCAGACCGCGCTGCACGGCGCGGTGTACCGAGCGGCGGACACGATCATCCGCCATCTCGTCGACGCTGGCGCTCGCATGGACTTCGCGGACGAGCTGGATCGGACCGCGCTCGATCTCGCCGAGCGGGGCTTCAACCAGGTCGCCAGCCTGATCCGGCGCGACCGCTCCGCCGCGCTGATGCGCTCGCTCGGGGCCAGGTCGAGCCGGTCCGACGCGGCGCCGGCCAGTCGGTAGGGGGGGACCGTGATCGACATGGAGTTGCCAACTGCACGCAGGCGCAGCCCGTTTTCTGCGGTTTCGCGCGCTTGGCACACGGCAAGGTAATTTTCCGTCAGTGTCCTATAAGGACCGCTGATCGACATGGAGTTGCCAACTGCACCCGGGCGCAGTCCGTTTCTGCTGTTTCGCGCTCGGCACACGGAAAGGGAGTTTCCGTCAGCGTCCCAGGGACGTTTGATCGATACTGATTTGGTCGAGTTCAACGAGAGCCGGCTTGGGGTTTACCTTGGCGGCGGCAAGGTAGTCTCCGTCGGTGTCCTGACCCCGGCGATACCGTTTCGTCCCGGAGGTGTGGCGTGAGAACCGGACGACGTCGGCGGCGTGGCGGGTGGTGGCTGCCGGCGGCTGCCGCCATGGGGTTCGCGTCCCCGGCCGTCGCGGCCCAGGCCCCCGCGGGGGCTGTCGCGGCGGACGCGGCGGCGGTGGTCGAGCGCTACTGCGTCGCCTGCCACAACCGCCGGCTGCGCACGGCGGGGCTGGCCCTCGACGAGCTGGACGTCGCCCACCCCGGGTTGCGACCGGAGGTGTGGGAGAGGGTCGTCGGGCGGCTCCGCACCCGGACGATGCCGCCGGTGCCCCGGCCGCGGCCCGACGAGGCGGCCTACGAGGCGGCGGCGGCCTGGCTGGAGACGGCGCTGGACCTCGCGGCGGCGGCGCGGCCCGACCCGGGGCGGCCCCTGCTGCACCGGATGAACCGGACCGAGTACCGCAACGCGGTGCGCGACCTGCTGGCCGTCGACCCCGACGTCGGCGCCCTGCCCGCCGACGACGCCACCTACGGGTTCGACAACATCGCCGACGCGCTGGGGACGTCGCCGCTGCTCCTGGAGGGCTACGTCACGACGGCGCGGAAGGTCGCCCGGCTCGCCGTCGGCAGCCCCGCTCTCGCGCCGTCGACCGAGACCTGGAAGACGCCGATCGACCTCACCCAGGACTACCACCTGCGGGGGCTGCCGCTGGGGACGCGGGGCGGGATCCGTGTCGACCGATACTTCCCGGTCGACGCCGAGTACGAGATCCGGGTCCGGCTGCGGCGCGGCGCGGGCGGCTCGATCCGCGGCATCGGCGAGGAGCACGTCGTGGAGCTGAGCCTCGACGGCGAACGGATCGGGCGCTTTCCCGTCGGCGGCCCCGATGCCTACCAGCGGCCCGTCGGCGGCGGGAACGCGGGGCTGGGGGTGAGCCCGGCGTTCACCGCGGACGAGCCGATGCGGGTGCGGATGCCGATCTCCGCCGGCGACCATACCCTCGTCGCGGCGTTCGTCGGCAGGCCGGCCGCCCTGTCCGAGCAGACCACCCGGCCGTTCCTGCGGAGCTACGTCTCGGCCAACAGCCGGAGGGGGCTCCCCGACGTCGACCGGCTGGAGATCGCCGGCCCGTTCGGCGCCGCCCGCCCGGCGGGGACGCCGAGCCGGGCCCGTATCTTCACCTGCCGTCCCGCCGATCCGGCCGGCGAGCCGGCCTGCGCGCGGGCCATTCTCGCCCGCCTGGGGCGGCTGGCGTTCCGCCGGCCGCCGGAGCCGCCCGAGCTGGACCGGCTGCTCGACTTCTACCGGGCGGGCCGCGCCGACGCCGACTTCGAGGCGGGGATCGAGCTGGCCCTCCGGTATCTCCTCGCGAGCCCGCAGTTCATCTTCCGGCTCGAGCCCGAGCCGGCGGAGGCCGCGGCGGGCGCCGCCTATCCCCTCACCGGCTTCGACCTCGCGTCGCGGCTGTCGTTCTTTCTCTGGAGCAGCATCCCCGACGAGGCGCTGCTCGCGGCGGCGGAGGAGGAGGGCGGGCTCGCCGACCCCGACGGGCTCGCCCGGCAGGTGCGCCGGATGCTCGCCGACCCCCGGGCGGCGGCGCTCGTCGAGAACTTCGCCGGCCAGTGGCTCTATCTGCGCAACCTGGACCGAACGACCCCCGACCCGCCGACGTTCCCCGACTTCGACGACAACCTGCGGCGGGCGCTGCGCCGCGAGACGGAGCTCTTCGTCGGGAGCCTGCTGCGCGAGGACCGGAGCGCCCTCGAGCTGCTGACCGCCGACTACACGTTCGTCAACGAGCGGCTGGCCCGCCACTACGGCATGTCCGGCATCTACGGGGACCGGTTCCGGCGGGTGCCGGTGGCCGACCCGGCGCGCCGCGGCCTTCTCGGGCACGGCAGCGTGCTGACGGTGACCTCGTACGCCACGCGGACGTCGCCGGTGCTGCGCGGGAAGTGGATACTCGAGAACCTGCTCGGGGCCCCGCCGCCCCCCCCGCCGCCCGACGTGCCGGACCTCGAGGACGCCGGGAGCGCGGAGGGGCTGTCGATCCGCGAGCGGCTCGAGCGGCACCGGGCGAACCCCGCCTGCGCGAGCTGCCACGCGCGGATGGACCCCTACGGCTTCGGGCTGGAGAACTTCGACGCCATCGGGCGGTGGCGGGCCTTGGGGGCGGACGGCGCCGCCATCGACGCGTCGGACACCCTGCCCGACGGGACCGCGTTCACCGGCTCCGTCGAGTTGCGGGAGGCGATGCTGCGGCGGCCCGAGACGTTCGTGGGTACGCTGACCCGCAAGCTGCTGACCTATGCCGTCGGCCGTGGGCTGACGTACCATGACGCGCCGGTGGTGCGCCGTATCGTGCGGCAGGCGGCGCCGGACGGCTACCGGCTGTCGGCCCTCGTCACCGGCATCGTGCTGAGCGACCCGTTCCGAATGAAGATGAAGCGGTCGGCCGCGGACGGCCCGGCCGGGGCGCAGTGAGGAGCGGCCCGTAGCGGCCGTTCGTAAGGAGACACCGATGATCATCACGAAGATGGCGTTGCCCCGGCGGACGTTCCTGCGCGGCGCCGGCGCGGCGGTGGCGCTGCCGCTCCTCGATGCGATGGCGCCGGCCCTCTCGGCGATGTCCCGGACCGCGGCCGCCCCGGTGCGCCGGCTGAGCTTCACCTACATCCCGAACGGCGCCATCATGGACCGGTGGACGCCGGCAGCGGCGGGGAAGGCGTTCGACCTGCCCCCGATTCTCGCTCCCCTCGAGCCGCACCGCGACCGCGTCGTCGTCCTGTCGGGGCTCGACTCGCGGCCGGCGGAGGCGGCCGAGGGCGAGGGCTCGGGCGACCACGCGCGGGCGAGCGCCGTCTGGCTGACCGGCGTGCATCCGAAACGCACCGAGGGCGCCGACGTGCGCGGGGGCAAGACCATCGACCAGGTGGCCGCCGACGTCCTCGGCCGCGACACCCAGCTCCGGTCGCTCGAGCTCGCGGCCGAAGACTTCACGGCGGTGGGCGGCTGCGACATCGGCTACTCGTGCAGCTACGTCAACACCCTGTCGTGGCGCACCGCGACCAACCCGCTGCCCATGCAGACCGACCCCCGGGTCGTCTTCGAGCGGCTCTTCGGGGAAGGCCTCGGCGCCGACGCGCGCCGCCGCCAGCTCGAGCAGGACCGCAGCATCCTCGACGCCATCGTCGGCGAGGTGGGACGCCTCCAGAAGCGGCTGGGCGCGGCCGACCGCTCGCGGGTCGACGAGTATCTCGACAATGTCCGCGAGGTCGAACAGCGCGTCCGGAAGATGGAGGCGCGCGCCGGCCGGCACATCGAGCTGCCGGCGATGCCCGTCGGGGTGCCCGAGCTCTACGACGACCACGTGAAGCTGATGTACGACCTGCAGGCGCTCGCGTTCCGGGCCGACGTCACCCGGGTCAGCACGTTCATGCTCGCGCGCGAGGCGTCGACCCGCACCTACAGCCATATCGGGGTGCCCGATCCGCACCACGCCATCTCCCACCACGGGAACGCCCCCGACAAGGTGGAAAAGCACGCGAAGATCAACACCTATCACGTCAGCCTCTTCGCCCGCTTCCTCGACACCCTGCGGTCGACCCCCGACGGCGACGGCACCCTGCTCGACCACACCACGCTGCTCTACGGCGGCTGCATCGGCGACGGCAACCTCCATACGCACACCCGCCTGCCGGTGCTGCTGGCCGGCGGTGCCGGCGGCCGGCTCGCGGGCGGTCGTCACCTGCGGTACCCCGACGGCACCCCGATGGCCAACCTCCTCCTGTCGATGCTCGACACGGTGGACGTGCACCGGGAACGCATCGGCGACAGCACCGGCCGGCTGGCGAACCTGTTGTAGCAGGTTCGTCGGCCGGCGGCGATCTCGTTCCGCGTAATCCATCCGTGTCCGGCGCGACGAGGAAAGGGCGTGCCGAGACGTGATAACACCCGAACTTCACCGAGGTTCGCGCGGACGCACGCAGCGACAACGTGCCAGGATCGACTACAGGCCAGGTAGGCCACATAAGCTCAACGCCAACACCTATCGAACACCATAAGACACGGGGAGAACGCTGCTCTGGCGAATGGCAACCACGCTGTGTTCCAACTGCTGGAAGGCCGGCAATCTACGCAGCGGACCAAAGTCGCCGATCTGCTGGGCCACGCGATGCACGTGGTTCCTCACGTCACGGTTGAAGCGCTCCAACCGCCGGCCGTGAAGGCCGCTCGCTTGGCGTAGAAGTTCATGGAGGGTTTGCTTGGGGTCCGGCAGGTCTTCGAGTCTCTTCGGGTCTGGTACGTGCAGCGGCTGGCGACCCAGAGGATTGCCTGCGGCCTTCCTCAATGCGGATTGGTCGATGAGCAACCACGCTTCCTGCATCCGCACCGGAATGACGCAAACAACCGGCAGCGTTCCGTCAATCGCGCTCCTTTCCAGGAACTCGCGAATTCTCCCCTTACGCTTGTCTATCGTTTCGTGCTCGGCGTCTCGGTGTACAAAAAGCAGGTCGCAGGGATACAACTCGATACTCTTGGCGATGCGCTCGAAGAGTTTCCTGGGTGGATTCCGGAGACGACGTAGATCTGAGAACTCCGGTTGAATGGGGATGCTTCCGAAGTGCTCTCGTAGCAGCCAGACAAGAACGGGAAGAAGCGCCCGATCGGACGAGCCATCAGCCACAAGCGTAAAGCGAATCACCTGCATTCCGCCGCCGAATTATCTAGGTGGGGAGCGTAGAGAAAGGCAAGAGAGGCATCAAGTCTTCACGGTCAACGACACGCCGCTCCTTTGCCGTCGCTTCCTTCGGTACATCGCGCAGCACGGGGTTCAAGTACGCGAGCAGATCGCCACGTGCGACGACGTTCAGTTCCCCGCCGGCCTTGGCTCGCCACGTATCCGACAGGCAGTAGAAATGAGCGTTCCGGAACAGGTGCTTCTGCTGGTCCATCGCCTCCTGCGTCTTCACGAAGACCACGCTATCGTCCGGAACTTCCTGAAAGACAGCCGGTGCATGTGTGTTGACGATAACTTGGCGTAGCGGATTCTCCGGCCCCGCGGGCTCGGACGCATCGACCGCGATGTCACGGAGGAGTCGCAGGATAGCGGGAATCCGTGCTGGGTGGATACCGTTCTCGGGCTCCTCAAGGCAGAGCACGCCCTGCGTTTCCGGATCCATCTCGAGGACGGCCAGGGCCAAGAAGCGCAAGGTGCCATCCGACAATGCACGGGCGGGATGGCGGGTTCCTTCTGCGTCTTGCGCGTACAGGGTCAGCAGTTCTCGCTTTTCGTCTCTGTCAATGTTGATGTCTCGCACGTCGTCGATGAGTTCGCTCAGGCGAATGGCCACTTGGCTGCAGGTACGAGACGTGTTCTCCTCCGTCGACGAGTCGTAGCTTTCAGGCATCGCATTCCGAGCCAAACGGTACAGTGTCGCGGCCAGATGGCTGCCATCCGTTCCCAAGCGCGTGGGCGCAGAGAACTCATCCGGCCTTCGGAGGGACGACGGCTCGAGTTGCAGCATCCGCCACGCTTCCATTTCTCGGCGGGCAACCACCACCGTGGGGCTCTCGGCGGCGTTGGCGACCGACAGCACCGTGCGCGGTAGGTTGGTCGCGGACCGGCCCAACGGGCGGCCGCTACTGCCGCCGTCCTGATGGAGCTTGATGACGCGGTGGCCGCCGTCTTCCTCAGTCGAAATGAAGAAGGGAACGCGGCGCTGACCCCGCACCACGGAGCGGCGCCAGTCCTTTGCGCGATGAGGAAACAACAGATGCTTGCCAGCGACGCCTTGGGCGATGTGGACCAACTCCTCTTTAGTGATTTCGAGAGCTCCCGGTGTTGGATTATCACCGGTGTCTCGGTGCGCCAGTTCCAGCGAATAACGCAGGAAAGTTATGCTGGCCTTGGCTTCCTGGCCGAGGTCGTCGACGGCTTTTGCCGGCACGACGATCTCGGCGGCGAAGGACATCCTGTCGGCGTAGCGTCCCCCGGCGTGATGAAAGAGACCGCGCACATCGGCGTTGCGACTGTCCTGGTCGCGCACGGAGGCAACTGCCTCCATCAGGGTGTGGCCGGCTAGCCTAGTGCATGCAGAAAGCGGATTGCGTCGAACAAATTCGATTTTCCGGCGCCGTTCGGGCCCACGACGCAGGTGAACGGACCGAAGCGTACATCAACGTCGACGAGGTTCTTGAAGCCTGAGACTTGCAGTCGGGTCAGCATAATCCCGTTCCCGGTTGCGCGCGAACCGTTCTTCTGGCGTTCGGACGGACCACGCAGGCATCGACCGCCCCGTCGTAGGGGTCGCGGCTGCAACGACAGGAGCGCTCTTTGGTCGTGTCCGGCACGGCATCCTCGGGAGGCGGGGCAATTGTACTACGTGCCATCGGGTTTCGGGAGCGGTGGAAGCAGCCGATCGCAGGGAGTGGGTTGTAGGTGCAGGCGGCGGTCGAGCGCGGAGGCTCTTCGGCGTCCGCGGGAGGGCCGGAGGCATCGGCCGGGGCGACAGTCCTCATCGCGTCTCGGGGCTCGACTCGCGGCCGGCGGAGGCGGCCGAGGGCGAGGGCTCGGGCGACCACGGGCGGGCGAGCGCGGTCTGGCTGACCGGGCGTGCGCCCCAAGCGCACCGAGGGGGCCGAGGTGCGCGGCGGCAAGACCATCGACCAGGTGGCCGCCGACGTCGACGAGTATCTCGACAATGTCCGCGAGGTCGAGTTGCCTGGCCAGCGTCGCGTTCGGAGGATTGACGGCGGGTTTCGTTCAGACTAGTCTTCTGTCTGGTCAGTTCAGGTAGGGTCGAGCAGGGAATGGGGCATGTCCAATAGATGGCAAGTGCAGGACGCGAAGGCCCGGTTCAGTGAGCTGCTCGAGACGAGCCTCACCGACGGGCCGCAGATCGTGACCAGACGCGGCGTCGAGACGGCGGTGCTCGTTTCCATCGATCAGTGGCGGGGGCTCGAACGGAATGCCAGACGCAACCTGAAGGAACTGTTGCTGGCGCCCGAGGCCCGCACCGACGCACTGACCCCGCCGCGTCCCACGCTCCGGCGCCGCACCGCGCCGCACTTCGAGTAGACGGTGTATCTGCTCGACACCAACGTCGTCTCCGAGTTGCGGCGTCCGAACCCGCACCGCGGCGTCCTGTCCTGGATTCAGGATGTGTCGTCCGAACAACTTCACGTTTCCGCGGTTACCATCGGCGAGATTCAGGCAGGAATCGAGATCACCCGGGAGCGGGACGTCGCCAAGGCGGAGGAACTGGAGGAGTGGCTCGGCGAGGTGCTTGTCAGCTACAGCGTTCTGCCGGTGGATGCCGCCGCATTCAGGACGTGGGCGACGCTGATGCACCGCCGGTCGGACACGCAGATGCAGGACGCCCTGATCGCCGCCGTCGCCACTGTCCGCCGGATGACGGTGGTGACCCGAAACGTCCGCGATTTCCGGCCGTTCGGCGTGCAGACATTCGACCCGTTCACGGGCCGGGGAAGCAGGACCTGAACGGGTTCACCGGGCCGGCCAGGGCAGGGCGCCAATGTCCGGGTGGAGAGCCTCTGAATCGGCCGGCTGCCGGAGGCGGATCGATTGCCGTCAGACGGGTCGGTCGGCGATCGGAGCCTGCCCCTCATCCCGGTCGGTCGGCGCATCGGCGATGGCGAAGGCGATGGTCGTCATCCCCCTTCGACCGGTTTCCTGCTCCACCTGCTCGATCAACGGGTCCTCCATATCGCCCACCTCGATGGTCTGGCGAGCCGCTTCGACCTCCTCTCGGGCCGCCCTCTTGAAGCAGAGCGGGCATGGCGGCAGGTCGTCTCGGCCGATCCGCACCGGGGGGCCGTAGGTGTGACAGACGACGGGGCGCCACGGGTAGACGGTGCAGGCGCCGTTGTCGGGATCGAGGGCGGGGCAGGGGTCCGACGGGAAGGTCTCGTAGAAACGTTCCTCCTCGGCTTCGGTCGCGAAGATGCCCGCGACGCCCGCGCCGAACGCCGGCGCCTGCCGCGCCACCGCCGCCGCGGCTCGGCGGCGGACGGCGCCGGCCCTCGGGTTCCGCCTCGGCCAGGGCGCGCAACCCATTTCGGAGACGCCAGGCGTCGAGCTGGGTGATGGCGAACGGACCGAAGCAGCACGGCGTGCAGCCGGACCGACAGACGAGATGGGCGCAGGCCGCGGCCGGCGCCCGGCCCGTCGCGGCCTCGACGAGGGCGAGCAGCCGCCGGTCTCCCGCCTTCAGCGCCGGAGCACGCGGGGCGGGCGTCTCGACTCGCCCCGTCACACGATCCGATACGTCGTCGCGGTCCGGCGCGGTCCCGGCTTCCGGACGTGCGTCACGAGTCTCGATCATCCTGCTGCGGCCAACGCGCCCGACGCCCCCCGGCGCGCTCCCTGGGGCTCACCGACGTGGCCCGGGTTCTTGTGTCCTTGCTTCCTCCGGCTTCCGAGGCGCATCCGGCGGGTTCACCGACTGGCCGCCGCGACGCGTTCGACCTCGCGCAGCACCCGCAGCAGGTTGCCGCCCCAGAGCTGGGCGATCTGGGCCTCGGTATAGCCGCGCCGCACCAGCTCGAGGGTGACGTTGAAGGTCTCGCCGGCGTGGTTCCACCCCTCGACGCCGCCGCCCCCGTCGAAGTCGGAGCTGATGCCGACGTGGTCGAGACCGATCAGCTGGACCGCGTAGTCGATGTGGTCGACGAAGGCGGCGACGTCGGCGGGCGGCCACCGCCGGTCGATCTCCGCCATCCGGCGGTCGTACTCGGCGCGACCGGCCACGTCGAGGCCGGCCGGGTCCACGGGGCCGAACCGCGGCAGGCCGAGGTCCGCGCGCAGGGCCCGGAGGGCGTCGCCGCGGGCCGCCGCCGTGCTGCTGACGAACCCGCCCAGGGCGACGGTCTGCATGACCCCGCCGTTGTCGCGCAGGGCCAGGAGCTGCTCGTCGTCGAGGTTGCGTGGGGTGTCGGCGAGGGCTCGGACGCTGGAATGCGAGGCGATCACCGGCGCCCGCGACAGCCGGAGGGCGTCGAGCATCGCCGCCTTCGAGGCGTGCGAGACGTCGATCATCATGCCGATCCGGTTCGCCTCGGCGATGACCTCGGCCCCGAAGGCGCTGACCCCGTCGTGCTCGGCCGGGGCGTCGCCCAGGTTCGCCCGCGGGTTCGCGGAGTCGGCGATGTCGTTGTGTCCGTTGTGGACGAGCCCGAAGTAGCGAGCCCCCAGATCGTAGTAGGTCGCGAGCAGCGACAGGTCCCGGCCGATGACGTAGCCGTTCTCGATGCCGATGGCGGCGATCGACTTGCCGCTCGCGGCGATGCGCTCGAAGTCGTCGGCGGCGTAGGCGATCTCGATCCGGTCCGGATACATCTGCTCGGCCATCCGGTGGATGGCCTCGAACTTCGCCATCGCATCCGCCTGCGCCTGCGCCTCGTTCTCCGGTGTCCGGGCGGTCTGACCGACGTAGACGACGAAGAATCCCGCGTCGAGCCCGCCCTCCTCCATCTTCGGCAGGTCGACCTGACGTTCGCCGCGCACCCCGGGGTCGGCGTCCGCGGTCGCGAAGTCGAGCGGAATGTCGTCGTGGGTGTCGATGGTCAGCACCCGGTCGTGAATCGCGCGCGCCCGCGCGATGAGGGCCGCGTCGGTCTCCTGGGCTTCGGCCGGCCGGGCCGCCGTCGCGACGCCGAACAGCACCAGCCCCGCGAGTACCGCACACGTGTACCGCGCCCTGCATTCCCGACAAGTGGACCTTTCTGTGCCCGTCATCTTCGAAGCCTCCCCTCCGGCCGGCCCGGCGCCTTGTGGCGGCCGGCCGGCCCTGTCTATACTGGCTGTACCGCCTCGTGCCGCCGCCGACCGGCAGGCGCCTGCATCGTGGAACCGTGCGGACGCCTGGAGGTTGGTTGGGCGGCGAGCGGAGCCGACAGGCGACGCTTTCCGGGCGACGCCATGCTCTCCTGCCAACGCTCCCACTTCACGTTGCCCGCCGGGGCCCACTACCTGAACTGCGCGTACATGGCGCCGCTCGCCGCCGCGGTTCGCGCCGCCGGCATAGAGGGTATCGACCGGCGGATGGCCCCGCACCTGATCCGTCCGGAAGATTTCTTCGACGACAGCCACCACCTGCGCTGCCTGTTCTCCCGGGTCTTGAACGTCCCCGACCCGAACCGCGTGGCCATCGTTCCCTCGGTATCGTACGGACTGGCCAACGTCGCCCGCAACGTCCCCGCTGCGCGCGGCGACAACGTCGTCATCCTCGAGGAGCAGTTCCCGAGCAACGTCTACGTCTGGCGCCGCCTGTGCGCCGAGCGCGGTCTCGAGCTGCGCACGATCGAGGCGCCGCCGTGGGACGCCCCCGGCCGGGCCCTGGAGTGGAACATCCGGCTGCTCTCGAGCATCGACCGGCGCACCGCCCTCGTCTCCGTGCCCCACGTCCACTGGGCCGACGGCACCCTCTTCGACCTCGAGCGGGTCGGCGAGCGCGCCCGGGACTGCAGCGCCCTGCTCGTCGTCGACGGGACGCAGTCGGTGGGGGCGATGCCCTTCGACGTCCAGCGCGTCCGCCCCGACGCCCTCGTCTGCGCCGGCTACAAGTGGTTGCTCGGCCCCTACTCGATGGGGCTGGCCTACTACGGGCCCGCCTTCGACCATGGTACGCCGATCGAGGAGAACTGGATCACTCGGCGCGGCAGCGAGGCATTCGCCGAGCTCATTCACTACCGGGACGAGTACCAGTCGGCGGCCATCCGCTACGATGTCGGCGAACGCTCCAACTTCGTGCTCCTGCCGATGCTCGCGGCGGCCCTCGAGCTCGTCCTGGAGTGGACGGTCCCCGCGATCCAGGACTACTGCCGCCGGCTCACCGCGGACCTGACCGAGACCCTGGGCGAGCGCGGACACTGGGTCGAGGCGGCGCGCTGGCGCGGCGGCCACCTGTTCGGGGTGCGGGTGCGGGACTCTGTCGACCGGACGCGGCTCGCCGAGCGCCTGCACGAGCGGCAGGTGGCGGTGTCGTTCCGCGGCGACGCCATCCGCGTCGCGCCGCACCTCTACAACGACGCGGACGACACCGCCGCCCTCCTCGACGCCATCGAGTGACGCCCGTCGGTTCCGCGTGTCACCGGGCGTATTTGGCTCAGTTTGGTGAGTAATATCACTCAAGTGCATGAGCAGTGGGGAGTTCACCCCCCCCCGACAAGTGACCGATCTGCTGAGCCGCCGCTCTCTCCCGTTACGCTCGATGCAAGAGGCGCTTCAACGCGTGCGGTGGCAGAATGGGTACCTGGAACGTCGGAGCGAGGGCGAGCAGATCGCCGTCGCCCGTCACGAGCGCATCAGCACGACCCGACAGCGCCAATTCGAGGAACGGACGGTCGAAGGGGTCGCGGCAGTCCGGGACCTCGATGTCCGTTCGCGAGGTGATCGTCTCGCACCACGGCAGACAGTCGGCCAGCAAGTCCTCGCGCTCTTGTTCGGTCAGGCGAAACTTCGGGTAGCCGAGTACGCGGATCAACTCTCTCATCGTCTCGCGGCTCGCCAGCGGCACGACGGTCCCGGACTGCCACGCGGTCCGCAGCCACGAGAGTGAGCTCCCCGGGAAGAGCAGGGCCGACACCAGCACGTTGGTGTCCAGCACCACGCGTGGCGGAGTCATTCACTCCGGCGAGCCCAGGCCACCGCCGCCGCCACATCGGCTTCCGACAGGCCCAGCTCGGCCATCTTCGTCCGCACGGCGTCTGCGCGAGTGATGCGCACGGGCGTCAGCACGATGCGGCCGTCCTCACTGGTGACGTCGAAGTAGCGTGCGTCGGGGAAGTCGGAGATCACGTTCTTGGGAAGCGTCAACTGGTTCTTGGACGTCAGTTTTGCAAGCATCAAGGAGTCCAGTAAGTAAGGATACCAGACTTCCTTGTATTTCACCGACGCGAACGACACTGCCGCCCTCCTCGACGCCATCGAGTGACGGCCGCGCCGGACACGCCGGAGCTCGAGCGTTCCTGCACTCAACGTCCAGCGTGCGGTCGCATTCTGCGGGTCAGGCGAAATGTCCAGCACGACTCGTCGTGATATTAGAGCCGGCCCAATAGTTGACTTGATCCAGAATAAATGATTGACTTTGCGCTGTGAACGAGGACGCCGAGCGGCTCCTGAGGCAGCAGGGGTTGCAGGTCACCGCCCAGCGGCTGGCCGTGCTGCGGGCGGTGTCGACCCACCCGCATGCCACTGCGGACGAGCTCGCCGACGACGTGCGGGCGAGCATCGGATCGATTTCCCGGCAAACGGTATACGACACCCTGGGGACGCTGGTCGACAGGGGCCTGGCCCGCCGGATTCAGCCCGCGGGGTCGCCCGCGCGGTACGAGGACCGAGTCGGCGACAATCACCATCACCTCGTCTGCCGCACTTGCGGTGTCATGGTCGACATCGACTGCGCGGTCGGTGAGGCGCCTTGCCTCGCCGCCGAGGGCGATCACGGCTTCGAGATCGAGGAGGCCGAGGTCATCTACTGGGGGTACTGCCCCGACTGCCGCAATCGGGACGCGGGCACGAACAGAACGGACAAGAACAGAAAGGGTTGAAGGACATGCACGATACGGCTGAGGACAAGAAGGCGAGCGAGGGCAAGTGCCCGGTCTTGGGTCACCGACACACCGCGGTCGGCGCCACGGCGAACCAGCATTGGTGGCCCAGTCAGGTGAACCTGAAGATGCTCCACCAGAACTCCCCGTTGTCCGATCCCATGGGCAAGGAGTTCGACTACGCCGAGGAGTTCAGGACGCTCGACCTGGCCGCCGTGAAGAAGGACATCGAGGCGGTCATGACGACGTCACAGGACTGGTGGCCGGCCGACTACGGCCATTATGGGCCGCTGTTCATTCGGATGGCGTGGCACAGCGCGGGCACGTACCGCATCCACGACGGCCGCGGCGGCGGCGCCTCCGGTACGCAACGCTTCGCTCCCCTCAACAGCTGGCCCGACAACGTGAACCTCGACAAGGCGCGCCGGTTGCTCTGGCCGATCAAGCAGAAGTACGGCCGGAAGATCTCGTGGGCCGACCTGATGATCCTCGCGGGCAACTGCGCCCTGGAGTCGATGGGGCTCGAGACGTTCGGCTTCGCCGGCGGGCGCGAGGACGTCTGGGAGCCCGAGGAGGACATCTACTGGGGGCCTGAGACCGAGTGGCTCGCCGACGAGCGCTACCAGGGCGACAGGGAGCTCGCGAACCCTCTCGGCGCCGTTCAGATGGGCCTGATCTACGTGAATCCCGAGGGGCCGAACGGTGAGCCGAATCCGGTTGCCGCGGCCAGGGACATTCGAGAGACGTTTGCCCGGATGGCGATGAACGACGAGGAGACGGTTGCCCTCATCGCCGGGGGGCACACGTTCGGCAAGACGCACGGCGCCGCCGATGCAGACCAGCACGTCGGTCCCGAGCCCGAGGGCGCCGCCCTCGTGGAGCAGGGCCTCGGCTGGAAGAACGCCTTCGGCAGCGGCAGGGCCGGCGACACGATCAGCAGCGGGCTCGAGGGCGCCTGGACACCCACCCCGGTGACCTGGGACAACAGCTTCTTCGAGACCCTGTTCGGCTGCGAGTGGTCGCTGACCAAGAGTCCCGCGGGAGCGTATCAATGGGTTCCGTCGGGCTCCGGGGGCGCAAACACCGTGCCGGATGCCCACGATCCGTCGAAGAAGCACGCCCCGGTCATGCTGACGACGGACCTCGCACTGAGGATGGACCCGCTCTACGAACCGATTTCGAGGCGCTTCTTCGAGAACCCGGACGAGTTCGCGGACGCCTTCGGCAGAGCGTGGTTCAAGCTGACGCACCGTGACATGGGGCCGATCTCGCGGTACCTCGGCCCGGAGGTTCCCGACGAGCAGCTCCTGTGGCAGGACCCGGTGCCCGCCGTCGATCACGAGTTGATCGATGCGCAGGAGGTCGCCGCGCTCAAGAGCAGGATCCTCGAATCGGGGCTGTCCGTTTCCCAACTGGTCTCGACCGCCTGGGCGTCGGCCTCGACGTTCCGCGGCAGCGACAAGCGCGGCGGGGCGAACGGGGCGCGCATTCGCCTCGCCCCGCAGAAAGACTGGGAAGTGAACCAGCCGGCCCAACTGGGGGCCGTGCTGGGCGTCCTGGAGGACATCCAGCGGGGCTTCAACGGCGCGCAGTCCGGCGGGAAGCGGGTCTCGCTCGCGGACGTGATCGTTCTGGGCGGGTGCGCAGCCGTCGAGCTGGCCGCGAAGAACGCCGGGCACGACGTGCAGGTTCCCTTCTCGCCGGGGCGCACCGACGCGGTGCAGGAACAGACGGACGTGGACTCGTTCGCCGTGCTGGAACCGATCGCGGACGGGTTCCGCAACTACCTCGGGAACGGACACGGCCGCGCCGCCGAAGCGTTGCTGGTGGACCGGGCGCAGTTGTTGACCTTGACCGCTCCCGAGACGACGGTGCTCGTCGGCGGCTTGCGCGTCCTGAACGCGAATGTCGGGCAGTCCGAACGCGGCGTCTTCACCAGGCGGCCCGAGATGTTGACCAATGATTTCCTTGTCAACCTGCTCGACATGAACACGACGTGGCAGGCGTCCTCTGCGTCCGAGCACGTGTTCGAGGGACGCGATCGCGGGACGGGCGAGCCCAAGTGGACAGGCACCGCCGTCGATCTCGTCTTCGGTTCGAACTCCCAGCTCCGCGCCATCGCGGAAGTCTACGCCTGCGACGACGCGCAGCCGGCGTTCGCGCGTGACTTCGTGGCGGCGTGGAACAAGGTGATGAATCTCGATCGCTTCGACCTGGCGTGAGCCGGGCGATGGCCGTCACCGGGGCCCTTCGCACGCTTCGCGTGGGCCTCGGTGACAGCCGCGCAGTTTCCGCATCACACGTCCGACAGGTAGCCCAGCGCGCCGGTGCTGTCGCCGAAGGTTTCCACCGGCAGCCCCAGCTTGTCGAGCACCGCGACGTGGAGGTTCGCGATGGGGGTGTCGGACGCGTAGCGGAGATGCCGCCCGCCCTTGACGCGTCCCGCCGCGCCGCCGGCGAGCAGGGCCGGCAGGTCGAGGTGGAAGTGGAGGTTGCCGTCGCTGATGCCCGAGCCGTAGATGAACAGCGAGTGGTCGAGGAGCGAGCCGTCGCCGTCGGGGGTCGCCTGCATCCGCTCCAGGAAGTACGCGAACTGCCGGATGTGGTAGGTGTTGATGCGGGCCAGCATCGCGAGGTTCTCGGGGTCGTTCTGGTGGTGGGAGTACCCGTGATGGCCGCCGGGGACGCCGATCTCGGGGAACGACCGCCCGCTGACCTCCTTGCCGAACATGAACGTGCTGACGCGCGTCAGGTCGGTCTGGTAGGCGAGGAGCAGCAGGTCGAACATCAGCCGGCAGTGCTCCTCGAACGTGTCCGGAATGCCGACCGGCTGCACGACGACGGGGATCTCGCGATCGCTCTGCTCCTCGGCCTTCTGGATGCGCCGCTCGACGTCGCGGACCGCGTCGAGGTACTGGGCGAGCTTGCGCTGGTCGCCGGTGCCGAGGGTGCGGCGGATGGCGTCGGCCTCGCCGGTGACGAAGTCGAGGATGCTGCGGTCCTGGCGCAGGCGGGCTAGCCGCGCCTGGACGTCGGTGCTGTCGGTGGCCCCGAACAGCCGCTCGAAGACCGCGCGCGGGTTGTTCTCCATCGGTAGCGGGGTGGTCGGGGTGCGCCAGGCGATGGTGTTGACGTAGGCGCAGCTGTAGCCCTGGTCGCAGGCCCCGAGCACCTCCACCGAGTCGATGGCGAGCTCGAGCGACGTGAGCTGGGTTTCCCGGCCGAACGCGCGCGCCGCGATCTGGTCCAGCGAGGTGCCGGCCTGGATGTCGGCGCCCTCGGTCTTCTTGACGTGCACCCCGGTCAGCCACGTCGACGCGGCGCGGGCGTGGTCGCCGACCCCCTCGCCCTCGCGCGGGATGGCGACCTTGTCGGCGAGGCCGCTCAGCACGTTCACGTGCTCCCGCACCGGGGCCAGCGGCTCGAGGACCGGGGTCAGCTCCAGCGCGCCGGCCGCGCCCGGCGGCGTCCACGCGCGCATCTCGACGCCGTTCGGGACGTAGACGGCGCCGAAGCGCCGGACCGGGTTCGCCGCCGTGTTGCGGGTCGCCGCGAGGGCCGGCACCATGCCGTCGAGCAGCGGCAGCGAGAGCGAGGCGCCGAGTCCGCGGAGCACGGTGCGGCGGGCCAGCGTCTTCTTCGTGATCATCATGGGTCCAGCTCCCTCCGGAAATCGTCGCCCTAGGAGTTTCGCGCCAGCGAAACTCCCAACGCGACCGCAAGGTCGCGCTGCGGCCTCCACCGCTTCAACCAACCCTCCGGGAATCAGCGCCTCCGGCCGGAGGCGGCGCCGCTCTTTACGGCGCAAACTCCTCGCCCGGCAATCGTCGCCGTAGGAGTTTCGCGCAAGCGAAGCTCCCAACGCGACCGCAAGGTCGCGCTACGGCCTCCGAGTCCCGCCCAACCAATCCTGCAGCCGTCCGTGCTGTTCACGGCGCGGACGGCTGCAGCGCGCGCACGTCGACCGTATCCGGCGCGCGCTGCATCTGAAACGGCACGCTCTCGACGATTCCCAGTATCAGCGACGACCAACGGTAGCCGCCGGGCTCGGCGTCGCGCAGGATGCGGCGGACGGCCGGCGCATCGTAGTGTTCGAGTCCCCGCCCGAGGGCATAGGTCAGCAGCTTCTCGGTGACCGTGGTCGCGAACTCGGTGGCCCAGGGCTCGCGCAGCAGCGCGTCCCGGAACGCGGCGGGGCCGTCGAATGGGGCGCCGTCCGGAAGCGTGCCCGAGGCGTCGATCGGGGTTTCGGCGCCGTCCTCGTGCGCGCGCCACCGTCCCACCGCGTCGAAGTTCTCGAGGGCGAACCCCAGCGGGTCGATCTTGGCGTGACAGGTCGCGCAGGCGGGGCTCGCCCGATGCTGCGCCATCCGCTCGCGCATCGTCGCCGGCGCCGCCGCGCCGCCCTCTTCCTCCAGCTCCGGGATGTCCGGCGGCGGCGGGGGCGGCGGCGCCCCCAGCAGGTTCTCGAGCAGCCACTTCCCGCGCAGCACCGGCGAGGTGCGGTGGGGATAGGAGGTCACCGTCAGCAGGCTGCCGTGTCCGAGCAGGCCGGCGCGCCGGTCGTTGCGATACGACACGCGTCGGAAGTGGTTGCCGTAGACGTCGGGGATGCCGTAGTGCCGGGCCAGCCGCTCGTTGACGAACGTGTAGTCGGCGCGCAGCAGGTCGTGCACGCCGCGGTCCTCGCGGATCTGGCTGCCGACGAACCGCTCGGTCTCCTGCCGGAGCGCCTGCCGGAGGTTGTCGTCGAACGCGGGGAACCGGGTGGCGTCGGGGGCCACGCTGCGCAGGTTGCGCAGATAGAGCCACTGTCCCGCGAAGTTCTCCACCAACGCCTGCCCGCGCGGGTCGTCGAGCATCCGGCGGACCTGCCGCTCGAGGACGCCCGCGTCGCGCAGTTCGCCGCGCGCGGCGAGGACGACGAGCTCGTCGTCGGGAATGCTGCTCCAGAGGAAGAACGACAGCCGGGACGCAAGGTCCAGGTCGTCGATGCGGTACGGCGCGCCGGGGGCCGCCCCGGCGGGGTCCCGCTCGGCTCGGAACAGGAACTTCGGCGAGACGAGCAACGCCTCGATTGCCCACCGGATGCCGTCCTCGAAGCCGGGGCCCTCGCGCCGTCCCGCCTCGTAGGCGGCGAGCAGGGGGGCGGTGTCGGCGGCGGTCACCGGCCGCCGGTACGCGCGCCGCGCGAGCGAGGCGACGATGCGCCCGGCGCACGCCGTCTCGTCTCCGAGGGTGTCGGGATGGCAGGCGAAGATGGCGCGGCGGCTCGGCGTGTCGGCCGGGGTCCGTCCCGCGTACGGTCCGATGACCTCGACGCGTTCCACCGCCGGATCGTTCGGATAGAGGGTGAAGGCGAAGCTGGTGATCGGCGGCGGCGGCGGGCGCCCGTCCCGCGGCAGCGACTGTTCCAGCGCCTCCACGAACGAGACCCCGAGCAGCCGGGTGCCGGCCGCGACCGCGAGCCGGACCTCCAGCGGCGTCCGTTCGCCGAGGTCGAAACGTTGCACCCGTTCCCGATCGAGCCGGATCTCGAGCGCGTGCCCGGCTCGCGCCCGGCCCCGCAGCGCGACCCGGATGACGTACTCCGCGTCGAGCGGGAAGTGGTGGCGCACGGCCAGCCCGCCCCGCGACCCGAACGGCAGGTCCTCGTTCACCCGCCCGTCCTGGGCGAGCAGCGGCGACGTCTTGTAGAGGGCGGTGGTGGGGCGCAGCGTCGGATCCCCGATGGCCTGGCGGCTGATCTTCGCAGCGGCCAGCAGATAGCGTTCCAGCAGTCCCGGCGAGACGGTCAGGACATCGCCGATGTTGTCGAAGCCGTACCCCGACTCGTCGGCCGGCAGCAGGGTCTGGCTGTCGACCTCGAGAGCCAGCAAATCGCGGACGGCGTTGGCGTACTCGGCGCGGTTCAGCCGCTGCACCGCCAGCCGGCCGGGATTGGGAGCGACCTCGGCCGCGCGATCGAGGGCGGTCTCGAGATACGTGACGAGCGCGGCGTAGGTCGCGGCGTCGGGACGCGGCCGCGGGGACGGCGGCATCATCCCGGTCCGGAGCTTTCTCAGGACCTTCTCCCAGACCGCGGCGTCGTCACCGACGTGCCCGGCGTCGACGGCGTCGAGCGCGAGGCCGGCGGTGAGGGTGCGCGCGTTGTGGCAGGCGACGCAGTAGCGATCGAGGGTCGCGCGGGCGGAGACCGCCGGGGCCGGGTCGCCGGAGGGCGGTTGCGCCCGAACGCCGGTGCCGGCCGCCGCCACGGCGAGCCCGGCGAGACCCGCGATCCCGATCATCCGTCTTGCGCTGCCCGTCATTCCGTCATCCCCGGCATCAGGGCCGCGGCTCGGCCGCCGCCTCGTCGCCATAGTTGGTCAGCCCGAACGTCAACCGGATGCCCGCGTCCGGGTCGGCGCCGAGCGCGCGAAGCCGCGCCGCCGCCTCGGCATGGCGCACGAAGGTCGTGCAGCAGATGAGATGCCCCTCGGCGATGCGCAGCGGCGTCTGCTCGGCCGCGTTCGGCGCGTCGACGCTCGCGCCCCGATCGACGAGGAACGCGATGACCCGGTTCGCGTTGTGATACGCCGCCGCGTGCAGGGCGGTCTCGCCGTGCGCGTTGGCCGCGTCGATGTTCAGGCCGAGGTCCAGGCTGGCCGCGAGGGCGTCGATCGCCTTCGCTTCCGTCCAGTCGTAGTAGGTGATGTCGGTCGCGGCGCGCTTGCCGAGCCCGGCCGCCAGCATCAGGGCGGTGGTCCCGTCGTCCGTGGTCATCCGCGGGTCGGCGCCGGACTCCGCCAGCAGCCGCATCATGCGGGCGTCGGCGGACTTGGCGGCGACCAGGAACGGCGTCGACCCGATCTGGGTCAGCCGGCCCGAACCGGGGGACTGGAAGACCCCGATCTCGAACGCGTTGGTCAGGCGTTGCGGCCGCTCGAGACGGACATTCGGGTCCGCCCCCCGCGCGAGCAGCGCTTCCGCCACCGCCAGCCGGCCGGTGGCGGCGGCGAGGTGCAACGCCGAGTATCCCGCCTCGGCGGGATGGGGGTCCGCCCCCGCCGCCAGCAGCCGGAGCGCGATCGCGGCGTGGCGCTTGGTCAGGGCCAGCATCAACGCGGTCACCCCGTCGGGACCGGCGTCGTCGACGTCTGCCCCCGCCGCCAGCAGAACCCCCACGGACTCCGCATCGCCGGCCAGGACCGCGTACAGCACGGGCGTGAACCCGCCCTCGGGCCGCGGGGGATCCCGATCCCCGTCCCGGGGCAGGGACGCGGGATTGACCGCCTCGAACCGGCTGAGCACCCTCGGCTCGCGGACGATCGTCCGCCCCGGGCGCGTCAGGACCGCGGTGCGTGCGTCGACGTCCGCCCCAACCTCGGCCAGCACCGTCACGACGCCGGCATGCCCCGCCGCCGCCGCCCACATCAGGGCCGTCTGCCCCCCGCCGGCCGCGTCGTCGACGTCGGCGCCCGCGGCAATCAGCCGCCGGACCACCGCGACGCTGCCGGAGCGCGCGGCGGTCATGAGGGCGGTGCCGCCGGCGGGCCGGGCGAGGTTCGGGTCGGCCCCCGCCCGCAGCAGCCGCTCGACCATCGGGGCGCTGCCGTTCTCGCTCGCGAGCATCAACGGGGTGACGCCGAGATCGTTGGCGGCGTTCGCGTCGGCGCCCGCCCGGAGCAGCAGGTCGGCCATCGCCGCGTCGTCGCGGTGCGCCGCCCACGCGAGGGCGGTCGCGCCGTCGGCCTGCGGCGCATCGATCGCGACCCCCTCGGCGAGCAGGGTGCGGACGGCGTCCAGGTCGCGGCGCTGGGCGGCGTCGGCGAGCCGCGGATCGTCAGGGGCCGGCGCTTCGACGGCCTGGGCGGCGGTGACGGGCGCGAGACGGAGGACGGCCGGGCCGCCTCCGGCGAGGGCAGGGAAAACCGCCAGCGCGACGATCGCGCCCAGTGCCGGCGCCAGTGTGTGGGGCCGCGTGCGCATGGTTTCCATGAATGCTACTTCACCATCGGCGCAAGTTCCAGTTGCCGCCTGTGGCAGGAGCCCCGATGGCGACGCATACTTGCCTGACCGCGTTGTTCCTCGGGGCAGCCTTGGCTCGCGGTCGCCTGCGCCCCGGCCGCACTGCGGCGCTGTGCTATTCGCCGAGCGCGAACTTCTGGACGCGGCGCCCGTCGAGGGTCTCGCCCACGAACAGGTTCCCCCGCGAGTCGACGGCGAGGCTGTGGGGCGACTCGAACTGGCCGGCCCACCGCCCTCGGCGGCCGAACGTCGCCGCCACCTCCAGCGTGTCGCGGCGCAGCACGTGGACGGCGTGCGCCCCGCCGTCGGCGACGAACACGAGCCGCTGGGCGGGGTCGCGCGAGAACGCGAGGTCCCAGGGCGCCCCGCCGACGGTGCCGTCCCGCCGGGGGGCGGCGATCAGCGCCTCTGTCACGAACGCCCCGTCCGGCTCGAACACCTGCAGGCGCTGGTTGCCGCGGTCGCAGACGTAGACGCGGCCGTCCGCCGCCCGTCCCACGCAATGCGGCGTGTTGAACTGTTGCGGCAGGGGGCCGTCCCGCGAGAACGCCGGCTGGGGGGCGTCGTCGGGCGGATTGCCGTAGGCGCCCCAGTGACGCCGGTACTCGCCGGTGTTCGCGTCGAAGACGATGACCCGTCGGTTGGTGTAGCCGTCGCTGACGTAGACCTCGTCGGTCGCGGGGTCGACGAAGATGCCGGTCGGCTGGCCGAGGAAGCGGGTGCTGCCGCTGCCCGCGGTGCCGCGGCCGAACTCGCCGATCTGCAGCAGGAAGTCGCCGTCGGGCGTGAACTTGAGCACGTGGGCGTTGTCGGTGGTGGCCCGGCTGGTCAGATCGTAGGGGAGCCCGCCGCCGAAGCCGACCCACACGTTGTCCCGGTGGTCGACGTGGATGCCGTGCGTCTGGGTGCCCCACTCGTACCCGTCGCCCGACCCGCCCCAACCGTGGACGACGTTGCCGGCCGGGTCGAACGCGATGACCGGCGGGGTGTCCTCCGCTCCCCGCTGGCTGTTCGGCCGGTGGATGATCCACACGTTGTCCTGCGAATCGGTCGCCACCCCGACGACGTTGCCGAGCAGCCAGTCGTCGGGGAGCGGCCGCGGCCAGTAGGGATCGACCTCGAACGACGGCGCGGGGGTCTGGGCGCGCACCACCGCCGCGCCGGGGAGCTCCGAGTCGCCGGTCCGCTCGCCGAACACGAGCAGCAGGGCCGGTAGAGCGAGTGCCGCAAGCCGTCGTCGTGGCATCATGTGCCTCAGTGTATGGCACTCCGCTCGAAATGAGGCAGAAGCGGCGGCGGCTGGGAGCTTGCGCAGTAGTTGTCGCTTGCGACGCGACCGTCAGGTCGGGCCAGGCGTCTGCGCCGCAGGAGTTTCGCGCCAGCGAAACTGCCGACGCGACCGTCAGGTCGGGCCAGGCGTCTGCGCCGCAGGGGTTTCGCGCCAGCGAAACTCCCAACGCGACCGTCAGGTCGCGCGGTGTCGGCGTCCGTCTGCCGGCCGCCGGTGGTCTACCCATGCTGACGTCGGACGCGGTCAAGTCGAAGGCCCGCGAGCTCGGTTTCGACCTGTGCGGGGTGGCCCCCGCCGGTGCGCATCGCGAGCTGGCGGCGTTGCGCGACTGGCTCGATCGGGGCTACGCCGGCGACATGGCGTACATGGCCCGCACCGCCGACCGCCGGGCCGACGTCCGCGCGGTGATGCCGTCGGCGCGGACGGTCGTGGCGCTGGGGACCCTCTACAACACCGACCGTCCCCACTCGACGGAGATCGACGAGCCGGGCACGGCGCTGATCTCCCGGTACGCGTGGGGCGACGACTATCACGACGTCCTCGCCGAGCGCACCCGGGCGCTGGGCGCGTGGATGCACGAGGCGCACGGGGCGCCCTGCGAGACCCGCGTCTACGTCGATACCGGGCCGGTGCAGGAGCGCGTGTACGCCCGCTACGCGGGCCTCGGGTGGATCGGCAAGAACACCTGTCTCATCAATCCCGACATCGGATCGTGGCTGTTCCTGTCCGAGGTGCTCTGCAGCGTGGACCTCGAACCGGACACGCCGTCCGTCGATCAGTGCGGAACCTGCACGCTCTGTCTCGAGGCCTGTCCGACCGGCGCCTTTCCCGAGCCAGGGGTGCTCGATTCCACCCGCTGCCTGTCCTACCTGACGATAGAGACGAAGGGAACGATTCCGCCGGCGCGCCGCGCCGATCTGGGAGCGCACGTCTACGGCTGCGACATCTGCCAGGAGGTGTGTCCCTACAACGCGGTCGCGCCGGTCAGCGACGACCCGGCGTGGCAGGCCCGGCCGTCTCTCGACCGGCCCCCCCTGGTGGAGCTGTGGTCCCGGTCCGACGCGGGGTTGCGGGAGGCCATTCGCAAGGGGCCGATGACCCGGGGCCGGGTCAGGCGGCTGCGCCGGAACGTGGCGGTGGCGCTGGGGAACAGCGGAGCCGCCGGCGCCGAGGCAGCGCTGTCCCCGGAACCGGGCGCGTCCCGTCCGGACGCCGATTCGATCGGCGATCCGCTCGTGCAGGAGCACGTCGAGTGGGCGCGGGCCGAGCTGGCGAGACGGCAACGGTAGGCGGTTGCGTTCCCGGCCGGACGTTCCGGCTCGAAGGTCGGAACGACAGCGGACGTTCCCCCGCACGCCCCTACCTGCACTATGATCAGCGCGTGACGAACGGGAACAACAGCTCCCTGGCGCCGAGGCTTCTGCTCTCGATGCCCCAGCTCTGCGACCCGAACTTCCGGCGGACGGTGGTGCTGCTCTGCGAGCACGGGGAAGAGGGCGCCTTCGGCCTCGTGCTGAACCGGCAGACCGATACTCCGGCGTCGTCGGTCGTGCGGTTGACCCCCCCGGTCGAGGTGGACAACGGTCTGCAACTGTGGATCGGCGGCCCCGTCGAGCCGGAGCGGGGCTGGATTCTGATGGGCCAGCAGCCGGCCGACGCCGAGTCGGTCGAGGTCTGCGAGGGCCTCTACCTGTCCACTTCCCCCAACCTGTTGCGGCGGCTCCTCGAAGATCGTCCCCCGGAACGGACCCGGCTCCTGACCGGGTACGCCGGATGGGGGGCGGGTCAGCTCGACGCCGAGCTGTCGGCCTCGGCCTGGTTGATCGCCGATGTCCAGCTCGATCTGATTTTCGACACCAACGCCGCCCAGATGTGGGAGACGGCGATTCGCCGCCTCGGCGCCGACCCCTCCATGTTGCAGATGGGGAGCGGGGTTCACTAACCCGCGGGTCGGAAGCAGACTCCTCCAGTTGGCGCGACCGCGCGACCTGTGGTCGCGTTGGAAGTTTCGCTGGCGCGAAACTTCTGCGGCGCAAGCTCCTGGCGCGACCGCGCGACCTGTGGTCGCGTTGGAAGTTTCGCTGGCGCGAAACTTCTACGGCGCAAGCTCCTGGCGAAGCGCTCGGCGCCGCGTCGGCCACCGTCCCGGGGTCCGCGCGGCAGCCGCTCGTCCTTGGAGACGCGCCGAATGCCGCAAGGCCTGCCGAGGCCCGACGCGCGGGCCGGCGGCGGCCGGAGGCCGGATGATCCTGGCGACGAAGGGGGAGGTCATGGCGCGGAGCAGGGCGCTGTAGTCGAGCTGGAACCGGGTCTCGGCGCCGACCGCCGGCCGGTCGCGGCCGGAGGCCGCGACGAGATGGTCGCTGCTCGCCCCGAGGAGCTCGATGCCCGGCGGCGGGTGGAGCCCGGCCGGATCGGTGTCCTGACGTCCGAGCGCGAAGATCACCTGCGAGACGTCACCCCGGTCCGCGCCCGGCGGCAGCGCCCCGAACGCGGTCTCGGCGATGGTGCCCCAGGGCCGCGACGGCTTGACGTTCGACTCGATCACCTCGGCCACGAGCGTGATGGCGTCGCAGTGCAGCCCGTCGATCGGTCTGCGCCGCAGCGGCTCGCGACCGAGCAGAATCGATTCCCCCAGGCGCAGGTCGTTGATCCGTCCGGTGTCCGCGGCGTCGAAGGCCCACGCGAGGTTGGCGGAGTTGCCTCCGGACACGATGTCGACGCGCCGGCCGAGCATCGCATCGAGCGCGTCCGCGAGCGCGGACAGCTCCGACATGTTCCTGGCGTCGGGCGATACGCCGCTGCGGCAGGCGAGGTTGGCGCCGATGCCGCGCAGCACGATGTTCGGGAAGCACAGCGTCTCGCGCGCGACCTGCTCGAGATCGCCGGGCATGATGCCTTCCCGGAGATCGCCCAGCTCGACCATGAGCACGACGCCGTGCCGCCGGCCCGTGGCCTGCGCGGCGAACGAGAGCGCACGAATAGTGTCGATCCCGGTGTTGAAGCTCACGTCGGCGTGCGCGACGATGCGGGCCGCCTGGCTGAGCATCGGGGCGCGCAGGAGGGTCATCGAGGCCGGGACCTGAGCCCGACGCATGGCCTCTATGTTCTCGATGCGGGAGTCGCCCAGCCCCCGCACGCCGGCGCTCAGCAGCGCGCCGGCGACGGCCGGCGATCCGAGGGTCGCCTTCGTGACGCCGGTGACGGAGATTCCCCGGCCGGCCAGCCGCGCCACCAGCGTCCGCGCATTGTGGCGGATCTTGTCGAGGTCGATCTCGAGTCGCGGCGCGCTCATCGCACGCCGGCGATCAGCGTCTCCGCGAGGTGTGGGAATGCCGCGCAGACCATGTCCGCGAGGTGCTCGGGTGGCCGCGTCAGCGCGTCGGTGGCGGGGATGCCGAGCTCGCGCTCGTAGCCCGCGATGGCGGCGGAGACCTCGGCCCCGGTCATGTTCTCGTGATTGATCGTGAGGCCGATGACGGTCGTGTCCGAGAAGGTCTGGATGAGGTTGATCTCGGCGGCAGCCGTCGGCATCGCCATCTGCTCGTAGTCGCAGCGGTGCGGTCGTCCGGGTGCGTGCTGCAGCACCACCCCGTCCGGATGGCTGCCCCTGAGGATGAGGCTCGACGTCGAGAACGCGGGGTGACTGAGCGCGCCCTGGCCTTCGATGACGATCACGTCGGGTCGCTCGGCCTCGAAGGCGTCGACGATCGTCGCCTCCAGCTCGCCCGAGCAGAATTGGGAGGGAATCGCGTCGAGCGCGACACCGTAGCGGGCCCCCTGGATCAGGCCGGTCTGCCCGGTGCCGACCAGCACCGTTCGCACGCCCCGATCGTTGAGAGCGCGGGTCAGAATGGTGGCCGTGGTCCGTTTGCCGATGGCGCAGTCGGTGCCCAGCACGGCGATGCGCGGGCAGGTCACCTCGGCGAGGCGACCGCTGAAGATTCGCAGGTCCTTCTTCGCGCGCGGACGGCGGACGTCGATGATCTCCACGTCCTTCGCCACGCCCATCGCGCGGAACTCCGGGTCGTCGTTCAGGAACTCGTGCAAGCCGTTGACGACGTTCATCCCCAGCGCCATCGCTTCGAGGACCACCCGGCGCTGCTGCCGTGAGAGCAGGCCCGTGGCCGGCGCGATCCCGATGATGAAGTAGTCCGGCGTGCAGCCGGCGCAGGCCAGCGCCTCGGCGACGTCGCGCTGGATGGGAATGGCGTTCGGCCCGTCGCCGAGCACCTCGCCGGCATCGAGACCGGCCTTCTCGCTGTCGATCACCGCCAGGATCTCGTACCTTTCCGAGTGACGGACCAGCCCGTTCGCGGTCTTGCCGTCGGCGCCGCCGAAGTTGGCCTCGCAATAGATGATGGCCGACTTGCGCCGTTCCCGCCGGGCCCGGGCCGGCGACCGCACGGTACGCAGGAACGGCGGATGCGCGGCGCCGTCGGGCCGCGGGCCGGCGAGGGCGGTGGCGCCCGGCGCCTCGACCGCGCGCGTCACCACGCGGGGCGCCGGGGGGGGCGGCAACGAGATGCGGTACCGACCGAACCGTCCGCGCGCCCCCGGGCGGTGCGGCTGATCCTTCACGGCGGTCACGCGGTTCATGACCATTGCGGGCTCGTTCGGTTGGTCCCCTCATGCAGGACCGGCGACATCGTTCGCGCCGGCTGCAACTGCTCGACGAGCACGATGAGGGTCAGCACCAGGGCCAGGACCCCGGCGTTCAGCGCCGTCCAGTTCCCGACCGAGACCTGGCCGGGTACGAACAGAATCCAGCCCGTCGCCGTCAACACCGACCACGCGGCGAGAGACACCCAGGACCGAGACCGTGTCAACATGTCGTTTCTCCGGCTGCCGCGATCAGCGCGGCTTGAGGCTGGGCGCCGAGCCGCCCGCCCGGTGACGGGCAGGATTCGTCTCGGACCGACGGCGGTTGCTTGACGCCGACTCGGCACCGGCGGAACGTGCACTGACACGCTCCGCCTGGGAGTTCGGCTTTGATGAGGGCTGGGGCTTTCGGCCTCGGCAGAACGCCGACGGCAGTTCTCAGAAAAGCAGTGCAGGCACAGTATACCCCGGATACCCCGGATCCCCGGATACCCCGGTTGCCCGGCCGCGTGCGTCCCGCGGCGGCCGGCGCGTCGCCTGGCCGCCGTCGACGGCGGGTCCCGGATCACGGAGCCGCGGTCGCGAGCGGCCTCAGGCAGTCGACCGGCCGCACCTCGTCCGGTTGACGACGAGCCGCCGACCGCGCGACCTTACGGTCGCGTTGGAAGTTCGCTGGCGCGAACTCCTACGGCGCAAGCTCCTGGCGCGACCTTACGGTCGGGTTGGAAGTTCGCTGGCGCGAACTCCTACGGCGCAAGCTCCTGGCGCGACCTTACGGTCGCGCTGGAAGTTCGCTGGCGCGAAACTTCTACGGCGCAAGCTCCTACCGGGCCGGATACCAGTCGCCGTCGCGCACTTCGATCGGCTCGCCGTCGAGAGCGTCCCGCAGGGCCTGAATCGTGGCCGCGATCTCCTGCGCGTTGTCCGGCCGGGGTTGCGCGGGATTGCCGAACCATCCCGCGGTGGCGTTGTCGTAGTGGATGAGGTAGACGACCGACGGCCCGAAGGTCTTGACGCATTCCGCCAGCGGGATCGGGCGCATGCGGTCGACCGGCAGGTTCATTGGCATGAACGCCACGTCGATGCCTTCGAGCGCCTGGATCTCGGGCACGCACTCGCCCACCCCCGAGAAGAAGAGCCGCCGGCCGCCGAGGGTGACCACGTAGCCGTTCGCCTCGCCCTGCGGATGCCACGGCTGTCCGGGCGTCATGTCGTAGGCGGGGACGGCTTCGACCGGCACCCCGGCAAACACCCCCTGCTCGCCGTTCGCGAGCACTTCGCCGTCGCCGAATCGCGCGTGGGCCGTCGCGGTCAGCACCACCGGGGCGCCGGGCTTGCGGAGCTGCTCGATGGCCGCCGGATCGAGATGGTGCCCCGGATCGTCGGTCACCAGGATCAGGTCGGCGGGCTCGGCCGCGGACAGGTCGGCGGCGGTCCACGGGTCGATGTGCACGACCGTGCCGGCGTGCTCGATCTGCACGCTCGAGTGGAGGATCGGCGTGATGACGACGTCGCCGCCGTCGGCCGCGATCCGGTCCGACTGCGCAGACGCGGGGACGGCGGCGGTCAGGAATGCCGCGGTGAGTGCCGTGAGCACGGAGAGGCGCATGGTGAAACCTGCTTTCAGTGAGTCCTCATGACCCGTTCGATGGGTCACGGCGATGGCCGGATGTCGGCTGGGAGAAATCGCCGCGGGCGCCGGCATCGCCGGCGAGGTTCGGCGCCAGGGCGTCGGTAGCGTCACGACGGCCATGCTATGGCCGTTGCACGAGCGCCGTCAACGTCTTCCGGGAATCGGCGCCGGGCGGCGTCAACCGGTCCGGGTCGGCTGTGAATGCTTCCGGCAGCACCTTCAGCGCGACGTCCCGGTCGAGCTTGGTATCGCGGGCACGGTAGACCTCGCCCATCCCGTCCCGCCCGATGACGGCTACGACTCCACGGACACCGAGCTTCTGACCGGGTGCGAGGCTCACGATCTTGGTGTCCTCCGCGGGACACGCCACGCCGTGACGCGTCCACACCACGTGGCCGGCGCGGGCCGACCGCCCACACCGGTCTCCACGCTCCCTGGCGCGGCGGCGTCCGGATGAGGGTGGGGTAGAATGGGACCTTGAGAGTTGACGAGTTCGAAGTCGAGGCGCTCGAGTTGGATCCGGTCTACGAACGCGAGAGCCCTGGCCTGGGTGTGGCCTTCGTCGCGGAGGTCGAGCGCACCACCCAGCCCGAGCGCCGACAGCGACCCGTTCGCCATCCTGAAAGGAGAGTGCTCAGATGAGGAACAGACGAATCCAGCTGGCAGCTACGGCGGTCTTCGGTGCGTTGGTGCTGTCCGGGCTATCGGTCGTGGCCCAGCAAGAGGCACAGGAGCCGCCTCCGATGGGCTTCTTCGTCACCAGTGCCGGCCTCGGTGACGGCGCCAGCCTGGGTGGGCTGGACGGCGCGGACGCCCACTGCCAGACGCTGGCCGCCGCGGTGGGCGCCGGCAACCGCACCTGGCGGGCCTACCTGAGCACGCAGGGCCCCGGAGCCGTCAACGCACGTGATCGGATCGGGGAAGGACCGTGGGCGAACGCGGAGGGCCTCACCATGGCCGCCAGCGTCGACGTCCTGCATTTCGACAACTCCAACTTGAACTGGACCCACTCGTTGGACGAGAACGGCAACCAGTTCCCATCGCGCATCGACGGAGACCCCGACTTCACGGAGCACGACGTGCTGACCGGCTCACAGATCGACGGCACGGCGTTTCCGGCGGGCGACGACCGCACGTGTGGCAACTGGACCAGCAATGGCGAAGGCAGCGCCATGCTCGGCCACGCCGACCGCTACTCCTTCACGACGCCGGGTTCGCCCTGGAACACCGCCCACCCGTCACGCGGTTGCTCACAGGACGATCTGGTGGCTACGGGAGGGGCCGGCCTGTTCTACTGCTTTGCCATCGACTGATGGACGTTACTGGCTCATGACCGAGCGTATGGATCGAACTTCACCAGCCAGGCTGCCTGAGCGCGGTCAGACGCAAGAAACGAACGTCGAACTCGGCGTCAAATGCGGAATGCGTCGGAGACTGCTACGGGAAAGCTAGCGGACTGTCTGTCAGAAACGTTTTCCGTCAGGCTCTGTCGTCTTCCGGGTATATGCCATTTGAAGGACAGCCGATTCGTCTGACCACCGTCCAACGCGATGAGCTCGAAGAGATCGCACGCTCGCACGTCTTGTCGGCCGGGTTTGTTCAGCGCGCCAAGATCGTGTTGCTCCTCGCCTAGGGCGTTTCTGCACGGGCCGTGGCCACCAAGCTCGACGTCTCTCGCCCGACCATCGCCAAGTGGCGCCGCCGCTTCCTGGAGCACGGCGCGGAGGGCTTGACGAGCCAGTACCCGGGACGTGCGCCGTGGAAGTTGACCGCACGCGTACGCGCCCGAGTACTGGCCGCCCCGCGCCGCCCGCCGCCGGATGGCACGACGCACTGGTCCTGCCGCCGCCTTGCCGCCCACCTCGGTTTGGCGAAGGACTTGATCCAGCGCGTGTGGCGCGAAGCTGACCTCCGGCCCCATCGGCTGGGATTGAGGGTTGCCCTTCGAGCCTACGGAACCTGAACCGCAAGATTGTTGCTGTGACATACCTAGGAGTCTGCGCCGAAGAACGGCACCCGCCCCGCCGCCAGGAGCCCGCGCGGTTCTGTGGCGGGGGCTCCTGCGCCCGCATTCAGGGCGCGGGGCTCCGGTAGACGACGCCGCCCTTCATTACGAACCGCACCGCGCGAACCGCGGTGATGTCGTCGAGGGGGTTGCCGGCCACCGCCACGAGGTCAGCCTCGTATCCCGGCGCTATCCGGCCGATGGTGTCCGCGAGCCCCAGCGACTCGGCGGCGCGGGAGGTCGCCGAGACGATGCCGTCCATCGGGTCCTGGCCGCCGTCGCGGACCCGGTAGACGAGCTCGTCGGCGTTGCGGCCGTGCGCGCCGGCCACCGCGTCGGTCCCGTAGACCACCTTCACGCCGCCGTGGTCGAGGGTGCGCCGGAACGTCTCGTAGCCGGTGGTCCGGGCCTCCTCCATCAGCGCGAAGCCCTCCTCGGTGTAGTTGCCCCGGCCCATGAAGCGGTCCCGGTGCTCGAAGTAGTTGGCCCAGAGCGAGCCGACGTGGGGGTCGAGGTATGTACCGCGCGCCGCCATCAGGTCGATGACCGCGTCGTCGTAGCGGTTGCCGTGCTCGATGCCGCCGCAGCCCGCCTCGATCGTCGCCGTCAACCCGTCGGTGCCGTAGGCGTGGACCACCGTGCGCAGCCCGACCGCCTGCGCCTCGGTGCACACCGCCTCGAGCTGCCCGGTGCTCATCACCAGGCCGCCCCCCTCGCGGATGCTGGCCGAGGCGAACACCTTGACGACGTCCGCCCCGTCATCCGCCAGTCGGCGCACGTACGCGCGGATGTCGTCCGGCGATCCCGTGCCGGCCCTGACGGCGCCGAGGGAGGTGAGCACCCGCGGGCCGGGCAGGTCGCCGCGCGCGATCGCGTCGCGCAGATCCCGGTCGGCGGGGCTGCCGAGGCTCTGCACGGTGGTGAAGCCGGCCATCAGGGTCGCATAGGCGTTCCCAGCCCCGTAGAGGATGCTCTGGGCCGGCGTCTCGTCCGGGTCGTGGTGGTTGCGCCCGTCCGGGTCGAAGTGCGCGGTGAGATGCACGTGGGTGTCGATCAGCCCCGGCATCAGCGTGAGCCCGGACAGGTCGTAGGTGACCGGGCCGGACGCCTCGGCGGCCGCGGACGCTTCATCGACGACGGCGATGCGCGACCCGGTGACGCGCAACGTGACGTTCTCGCGCACATTGCCGAGCCCGTCGAGGAGCCGGCCGGCCCGGATGGTGAGGGTGTCCTCCTGCGCCTGGGCGGTGACCGCCGCCAGAACCAGACCGATTGCCGCCAGTGCCGTTCTCATGTGGCCTCCTCCGTGCGTTCTCGCCTCGCCCGGGCGTCTGCGCCGTAGAACGGCCGGGACGTCCGGCAGGGTTGGTTGGGCGGCCAGCGGAGCCGCAGGCGACGATTCTCCGTGCTACCGCTCGTCCGTGAGCCGATTGGAGCGCAACGCCCGCATCGCGCGGTGCACCGGCTTGACGCGTCGATGTTCTTCCAGCCGCGCCAGCTCGTCGCGGCGTTGCCGCACGGCCTGCCGCTCGTGCCGCAGCCGGCGGTAGTTGTCGAGGCGGGCGGCGCTCAGGCGTCCCGCCTCGACCGCGCCCCGCACCGCGCACCGGGGTTCCCCATCGTGGCCGCAGTCCCGGAACCGGCACTCCGCGGCCAGCGCCCGAATGTCGTCGAACGCGTCGTCGAGCGCATCCGAGACGTCCCACAACTGGAGCTCGCGCATGCCCGGCGTGTCGATGATCAGACCGCCGTCCGGCAGGAGAATCAGCTCGCGTTGCGACGTGGTGTGACGGCCGCGGCCGTCCCGGCGCCGCACCGCTCCGGTCCGCTGCCGTTCGCTGCCCAGCAGGCGGTTGATGATGGTCGACTTCCCGACGCCGGACGAGCCGATCAGCGCGCCGGTCCGCCCGGGGGGCAGATGCTCCCGCAGGGGCTCGGCGCCGCCGGGGCTCAGCGCGTCGATGACGTGCAGGGGGGCCCCGGACGCGAGGGCCGCGGCGGCCGCGCGCGCGGCCGCGGGGTCGGGGCAGAGGTCCGCCTTGTTGAGCACGAGCACCGGGGCCGCGCCGCTGTTCCGGATGGCGACGAGATACCGCTCGATCCGCCGGAGGTTGAAGTCGTCATCGAGGCCGCATACCAGGAGCACGGTGTCGATGTTGGCGGCGACGAGCTGGCGGCGGGTCGGCTCCCCGGCCGCCTTGCGGGAAAAACAGCAGCGGCGGGGCAGCACCGCCTCGATGGTCGCCGTGTTCCCGTTCGCGCCGAGGCGAATGGCGACCCAGTCGCCGACCACCGGCTGGGAGCCGGCGCCGGCCGAGCGGTGCCGGAGCCGGCCGGCGACCTCGGCCAGGATGTCGCCCTCGGTCGTACTGAGCTGATAGAAGGCGTTGTGGGCGATGGCGACGCGGGCCGGCTGCAGGCCACCTTCTTCGCGGGCCCTGAGCTGCGCCTCGAACCCGTCGTCCCAACCCAGGGCCTCAAGCCTCAACACATCGATTCGCTTCCCGTGGCCGGACCGGGCTCCGGCCATCTCCCGATCGCGGGGGGCCTCGATGAACGGCCGCGTCGCATCATCGGCTACTCCGTCCCGGTGTCGCGGGTGACGCTGGTCACGCTGCCGAGAAGATACTCGAGGGTGATGCGGTCTCCCGGTTCCAGCGTCTGATCGACCGCCTCCGGTCCGACCCGCGCCATCCGGACCTCGCCATCCCGGTCATCCGCATCGCTGAAGAACACGTCCCACGACACCTGGCCGTGCACGCTGATGGGTTGGATCTTCCGGAGGATGCCTGGGCGGGTCCCTTTGAGCATGAAGGGGATCTTACCGCGGGCCGGGTTTCAAGTCGTCCCCGGCCGAACCCGGTGCCTGCGCCGAATCGTCGGGCCCCGCCGCGGGGAGCCGATCGTACAACGGCAGGGGCGGATTCCCGGGGGCGACGCCGTCCTCTTCCGCCGTCAGGTTGTGCATCGTCACCCCGAGCAGGCGCACGGCGCGGTCGCCGGCCGCCGTCCGGTCCAGCAACCGCCGCGCCCGCAGGACGATGCGCTCGGCGTCGCGGGTGGCGGGATGCGCGCTGTGGCTGCGGGTGATGGTGGTGAAGTCCGAGTAGCGCACCTTGACGGTGACGGTGCGGGCCGCGAGCTGCTTGCGTTCCAGCCACGCCGCGCCGCGTTGCGCCAACCGGTCGAGCTCGCGGCGGATCACGTCGGGATCGGTGAGATCGGTCGGATACGTGTGCTCCGAGCCGGATGATTTCACGGTGCGATGCGGGGTGACCGGACGATCGTCCATCCCGTCGGCGAGCCGGCGCAGCCAGTCGGTCCGGCTGCCGACCGCGCGCTGGAGCACGCGGGGGTCGGCGGTGCGCACGTCGACGAGCCGGACCACCCCGGCCGTCCGCAGCCGTTTCGCGGTGACCGGGCCGACCCCCCAGAGCGCCTCGACCGGCAGCTTCCGCAGAAAGGCATCCACCCGCTCGGTCGGGATGACCGTCAGGCCGTCCGGCTTGTCCCAGTCGGAGGCGATCTTCGCCAGGAACTTGTTGGGCGCGGCGCCGGCCGATACCGTCAGCCCGACCTCGTCGCGCATCCACTGCTTCAGGCGCCGGGCCACCGTCGTGGCCAGCGGCTCGCCCCAGGCGTTCCGGGTGACGTCCAGATACGCCTCGTCGAGCGAGAGGGGCTCGACGAGGGGCGTGACCGACCGGTACATGTCGAAGATGCGGGACGAGATCTGCCGATAGCGGGCGAAATCGGGCGGCACGACGGCCAGGCTCGGGCACAGGCGCACCGCCCGCGACATCGGCATCGCCGAGCGCACCCCGAACTTTCGGGCCTCGTAGCTCGCGGCGGCGACCACCCCTCGCCGGTCCGGCCGCCCCCCGACCGCCACCGGCCGGCCGCGCAACGAAGGATCGTCGCGCTGCTCCACCGACGCGTAGAACGCATCCATGTCGAGGTGGAGGATGCGGCGCACGGGAGAAGCCACGGCGAAAGTCTATACTTGTTCTCCTAAATCATGGCTGACGACAAACCGCAGAAGACCGGAAAGAGACCCTTCGCCTCCCCCGGCGCCTGGCACGAGGCGCGGGCGCTGGTGCACGCCCACCGCTACCGGCTCGGGCTCGGGCTGGTGCTGATGCTGATCAGCCGGCTGGCCGGCCTGGTGCTGCCCTGGATGTCCGGGTACGTGGTCGACGACGTCATCGGGCGCGACCGGGGCGATCTCCTCGTGCCGCTGGCGCTGCTCGCGGCCGCGGCGACGCTGGTCCAGTCCGGCACCGGGTTCGCGTTGTCGCAGGTGCTCGGGGTGGCGGCGCAGCGGGCCATCACCGAGATGCGCAAGCGGGTCCAGCGGCATGTGACCCGCCTGCCCATCAGCTATTTCGATTCGACGAAGACCGGCGTCCTCATCTCCCGGGTGATGACAGACGCCGAGGGCATCCGCAACCTCGTCGGGACGGGGCTCGCCCAGCTCACCGGGGGGTTCGTGACCGCCACTCTCGGCCTCGGGGTGCTGTTCTACCTGAACTGGCGTCTGACCTCGGTCACCCTCTGCATCCTCGTGGTCTTCGGGCTGGGCATGGCGAAGGCGTTCTCCCGGCTGCGGCCCCTCTTCAGGGAGCGCGGGAAGATCAATGCCGAGGTGACCGGACGGTTGGCCGAAACGCTGGGCGGCGTGCGGATCGTCAAGGCCTACAACGTCGAGAAGCGCGAGCAGCGGGTGTTCGCGCACGGCGCCCACCGGCTGCTGAGGAACGTGGCGAGGACGGTCACCGGGGTGTCCGCCACCACGTCCGCCGCCTCGCTCGCGATCGGCGGCATCGGAGCGCTGATGATCGTCATGGGCGGGCGCGCGATCATCGCCGACGAGTGGAGCGTCGGAGACCTGCTGCGGTATCTGCTGTTCACCGGGGTGGTGGTGGCGCCGGTCATGCAGATTGCCTCGATCGGCACGCAGATTACCGAGGCGTTCGCCGGGCTCGACCGGATTCGCGAGATTCTGGGCACCCCGACCGAGATCGACGAGGACGCCGCCCGCCGGTCCGTCGGGCGCCTCGCCGGCGACATCGCCCTCGATCGGGTGACGTTCGAGTACACGGAAGGGGTGCCGGTTCTCCGGGACGTCTCGCTGGCGGCGCCGGCCGGCAGCACCACGGCGCTGGTGGGATCGAGCGGGTCCGGGAAGAGCACGCTGGCCAGTCTGATCATCGCCTTCAACCGGCCCCAGGCGGGCCGCGTGCTGGTCGACGGCCGGGACCTCGCGACCCTGAAGCTGGCCGACTACCGCCGGCAGCTCGGCGTCGTGCTGCAGGAGAACTTCCTCTTCGACGGATCGGTGGCCTCGAACATCGGCTTCGTCCGCCGCTACGCCACCCGGGCGGAGATCGAGGCGGTGAGCCGCATCGCCCACTGCGACGAGTTCGTCCGCGGCTTTCCGGACGGGTACGACACGATCGTCGGCGAGCGCGGCATCAAGCTGTCGGGGGGGCAGCGCCAGCGGGTGGCCATCGCCCGCGCGATTCTCGCCGATCCCCGCATCCTGATCCTCGACGAAGCGACCTCCAGCCTCGACAGCGAGAGCGAGGCGCTGATCCAGGACGGGTTGCGGGCGCTGAGGCAGGGCCGCACCACGTTCGTCATCGCCCACCGGTTGTCGACCATTCGGAGCGCGGACCAGATTCTGGTGCTCGAGCAGGGAGCAATCGTCGAGCGGGGGACCCACGCCGAGCTGTTCGCGGCGGGCGGCCGTTATCGCGAGCTCCACGATACGCAGTACCGCTTCGAGGAGGACCGCTTCATCAATCCCGGTGAGGACTTCACGCCGGAACCCGAGCTGGTCAGCGCATCCGGGGCGCGTGCGGGAAGCGGCTAGGCGCGACTGCGCGACCTGCGGTCGCGTTGGAAGTTCGCTGGCGCGAGACTTCTGCGGCGCAGGCTCCTGGTGTGCCGCAGCGGTCCGCGCCGTGCTGCGGCGGAGACTTGCGGTGGGGTACAGTAGGACCATGACCAGACGCATGCTTGCCGGGGCCGGTGTCACCCTGGCCGCGCTGGGGCTGGCCGCGGGGGTCCAGACGTCCGGCGGCGCGCAGGGGACGGGAACGATTCGGGGGGTGGTGACGATGGCCGATCCGCCGCCGGCCGCTACCCTCGCGGTGACCGCCGACCAGGCCGTGTGCGGCGACACGGTGCCCGACGAGGCGATCGTCGCCGATGCGGCCGGGCACGTCGCGAACGCCGTCGTGCGTCTGTCCGGCGTGCCGTGGCCCGCGGAGGCGCCCGCACCCCATATCGACAACGCCGGCTGCCTCTTCGTGCCGCGCGTGCAGATCGCCCCCACCCGCAGCCAGGTGCTGGTGACGAGCCAGGACGACACCCTGCACTCGACCCACACCTACGACGACCGGAACCGCACAGGCTTCAACATCGCGATGCCGTTCCCCGGCCTGGAGATCAACCGCCCGTTGCGCCGCCCCGGCGTGGTGCGCGTCGAGTGCGACTCGCACGGCTGGATGCGGGGCTGGATCGTGGTCAGCAACGACCGCGGCGCGGTGAGCGGCCGCGACGGCGTCTTCGTGCTCGAGGGGGTGCCGGCCGGGACCCACGAGCTGACGATCTGGCACGAGCGGCTGAACGCCGCGCCGAGGGCGGTGACCGTCCGCCCCGGTGAGACGACCGAGGTCGCGATTGTCCTCGAACGGCCGTAGCGCCGCTTCCGCGGCATTCACCCGATCTTGAACCAACCCGCACGGAACTGAAGCATGGCCCACCAATACGTCTACACGATGCACCGGCTCGGGAAGTCCTACGGCCCCGGGCAGGAGGTGTTGAAGGACATCTCGCTGTCGTTCCTGCCCGGCGCCAAGATCGGGGTGCTGGGGTTGAACGGGGCGGGGAAGAGCACCGTGCTCCGGATCATGGCCGGCGAGCTCGGCGACTTCACCGGCGACGCGTTCGTCTCCGACGGCCTCAGCGTCGGCTATCTGCCGCAGGAGCCGCGGCTGAACCCCGACAAGACCGTCAAGGGCAACGTGGAGGAGGGCGCGGCCGAGCACAAGACCCTGTTGAAGCGCTACGACGCGGTGACCGCCAGCTTCAACGAGGGGCTCTCCGGGGACGAGCTGCAGGACGCGATGGACCAGCAGGGGCGCCTGCAGGACCAGATCGAGGCGGCCGGCGCCTGGGATCTCGACTCGCGGGTCGAGCAGGCGATGGATGCGTTGCGCCTGCCGCCGCCGCGGTCCGCCGTCACCCACCTGTCGGGCGGCGAGCGGCGCCGCGTCGCCCTGTGCCGGCTGATGCTGCAGGCCCCCGACCTGCTGCTGCTGGACGAGCCGACCAACCATCTCGACGCCGAGACGGTGGCGTGGCTGGAGCGGCACCTGCAGCAGTACAAGGGCACGGTGGTGGCGATCACGCACGACCGCTACTTTCTCGACAACGTCGCCGGCTGGATTCTCGAGCTCGACCGCGGCGCCGGCATCCCGTGGGAGGGCAACTACTCCTCGTGGCTCGACCAGAAGCAGCGGCGGCTCGCGGTGGAGCAGAAGCAGGAGACGCGGCGCCGGCGCACCCTGGCCCGCGAGCTGGAGTGGATCGGCATGTCGCCGCGGGCCCGGCAGGCGAAGGGCAAGGCGCGGCTGAACGCCTATGAGGAGCTCCTGAACCAGGACGCGGCGGAGCGCATCGAATCGGCCCAGATCTACATCCCGCCCGGCCCCCGGCTCGGGGACGTGGTCGTCGAGGCGCGGAACGTGCGCAAGAGCTACGGCGATACGTGCCTCATCCAGGACCTCACCTTCACCCTGCCCCCGGCCGGCATCGTCGGCGTGATCGGCGCCAACGGGGCCGGCAAGACCACCCTCTTTCGGATGATCACCGGCGAGGAGACGCCCGACGCCGGCACGCTGACCCTGGGCGACACCGTCGAGCTCGGCTACGTGGACCAGAGCCGCGAGCTCGACCCGGACAAGACCGTCTGGGAGACCGTCTCGGACGGCGACGACGAGATCCAGCTCGGCTCGAGACGGGTCGCCTCCCGCGCTTACTGCTCGTGGTTCAACTTCAAGGGCCGTGACCAGCAGCGGCCCGTCGGCGCCCTGTCGGGGGGCGAGCGCAACCGCGTGCACCTCGCCCGGCTGCTGCGCGGCGGCGCCAACCTGCTGCTGCTCGATGAGCCGACCAACGACCTCGACGTCGACACCCTCCGCGCCCTCGAGGACGCGCTGCTCGCTTTCGCCGGCTGCGCGGTCGTGATCAGCCACGACCGGTGGTTCCTCGACCGCATCGCCACCCATATCCTCGCCTTCGAGGGCGACAGCCAGGTGGTCTGGTTCCAGGGCAACTACCAGGACTACGAGGCCGACCGCCGACGCCGCCTCGGCTCGGCCGCCGACCGGCCCCACCGCATCAAGTACCGCCGCATCGTGCGGGCGTGACGGCCGGGCCGGGTCGCGGATTTCGAAGCCCCGTCCCGGGCTGTCGAGGGTTGGCGGAGAGCACGCGGATCGTCTCGGCCAGAGTGCGGGCCGTCGTGGAATGGTCGTGTCCGGAATACGACGGCATCGACAATGGTCAGGCGCGGAGACGGCCCCGCGCCGACTACAACGCCGTGCTTGTCGAGCAGGGTGGGGGTCGCCCGCGGTTCACCGCAGCGCGCTGAAGACCGCGCGCCCGTCCACCGCGTGCAGGTCGGCGGCCGCCGACGTCGCGCCGGTCATTCGGGGCGCGAACGTCGCGCGGACGACCTGCACGTCGCCGATGCCGGGTACCGGCGGCGGGCTCGCGGGAGGCCGAAGGGCCGCCGCCGGAGCCGGTCGCGACGACCACTTGGCCTCGCCGACGAGCAGCCGGCGGCCGTCCACGGACCGCGCCACCACGTCATACTCCGGCTCGTTGCCGCGCCAGTAGCGTTGCGCCGGCTCCCAGGGGCCGAGGCCGCCGAGGCTGCACTCGGTCCGGTGCAGGAACGGTACGGCCGTGCGGCACAGCTCCTCCCAGGCGAGGGCCTCGAGACGCGGCCGGTGGCGGCGCCAGTACTCCAGCCGCGTCTCGGGGGGCGCTTCCGCCAGCGCCGTCCGGTGCGGCGCCACGACGCGGAACCACAGGCGCAGGAACGGGTCGTCGATGCGATAGAGACTGCGCCGGCCGGATCGGGGATCGCTACCGAACGGGGTCTCCCGGCGGACCAGGTCCATCTCGCCGAGAGCCGCCAGGGGCCGGGCCAGGCTGGGGGCGGGGCGGCCGAGGCGGCCGGCTATCTCGCTGACGCGGTGGGCGCCGGCGCCGATGACGTCCAGCAGGGGGCGGAGGGCGGTCGCCGGCGGCACTTCCTCCATCAGCAGCCGGTCGGGCTCCAGGTGCAGCGGACCGGCGGGGTCGAGGACCAGCGCGTCGACGGCCCGGTCGACGTCGCGGCCGAACCGTTGGGCGAGCTCCCAGTAGCGCGGCATGCCGCCCCAGAGCGCGTAGAGGGCGACAAGGTCGCGTACGCCGGCGCCGGGGACGAGCTCGGCGAGGTACCCCGGCTTCAGGGGGCGCACCGCGAAGGCCTCGCGCGCGCGTCCGTAGAGCGGCGCAGCGGCGTCGAGGACCGCGCCGTGCATCATGCGCTGGCTCGACCCGCTCACCACGACGGTGGGCCGCCCCGGCGCGCCGTCGACCCAGGTCTGCAGGACGCCGGTCAGGGTCGGGTCGGCGGCGATCAGGTACGGCAGCTCGTCCAGCACGAACGGGCCGGACCAGGCGCTCCCGCCCGACTCGGCGGCGAGCCGCAGCAGGAACGAGCGCCAGTCCGGGTACTCGACGTCGTCGAATCCGGGGAACCGCCGGGCCACCGCCGCAGCGAGGTAGCGCCGCTGCACGGCCGGCACCGATCGGTCGGCCGCCGCGTACAGGCCGTCGTGGCGCCGCGACCACTCGATGAGCAGTCTGGTCTTGCCCACCCGTCGGCGGCCCCAGATGACGGAGAAGGAGCCGGGCTCTTCCAGCACGCTGTCGAGGCGCCGCATTTCTTCGACGCGGTCGATGAAGCGCATCCTGGTATTATGCCTGCAGACATTATGCTTCCGTGCATAAACATGCTGCAAGCAGGGTCTGCGGGGAGGTCAGCCAAACGGCCGCTCCGCATCGGGGAGCGTCACCGACGCGGGGCCGCGGCGAACGAATTGGCCGGTCAGGCGCGGGTCCGCACGAGGTGCATGCCGATCGCGGCGGCGAAGCAGACCGCGCCGATCAGGTCGGTGGCGGTGGTCGCGTAGAACAGCAGCAGGCCGCCGACGACGGCGAGGGTTCGCTCGGGCGTCGTCGCCGCCTGCCGCAGCCACCCGCCGAGGCCCATGGCGAGGGCGAGGATGCCGACGACCGCGGTGAGGACGGTGCGGGCGATGTCGGCGAGCGGCGCCTGCAGCAGGACGCCCAGCCCCTCGGGGCTCAGGGTGAACGCGAACGGCACCAGGAAGGCCGGCAGCGTGTACTTCCAGGTCAGCATCATCGTCTTGAACGGATTGCCGCCGGTGATCGCGGCCGCCGCGAACGGCGACAGCGCGGTCGGCGGGCTGACCTCGGAGAGCACCGCGTAATAGAAGATGAACATGTGCGCGGCAACGTCCGGTACCCCGACCAGCGTCAGGGCCGGCGCGATCATGACCGCGGCGATGATGTAGGAGGCGGTCACCGGGACGGCCAACCCCAGCATCCAGACCGCCACCGCCGCGTAGAGCACGGTGAGGAACAGGTTGCCCCCGGCCAGATCGACGATGATGCTCGATATCTTCAGCCCGAGCCCGGTCAGGGTGACCACCCCGACGATGACCCCCGCCGTCGCGGTGGTGGCGGCGACCGCCAGCACCGCCCGGCCGCCGGTCTCGAGCGCGGTGATCAGACGCGCCGGCCGCAACGCGGTCTCGCGCCGGACGAAGCTCAGGACGATGGCGAGCATCGTGGCCAGGAACACCGCCCGGAACGGGGTCATGCCCGACACCAGCAGCAGGACGATGGCGAGGAGCGGCAGGAACTGGTAGCCCGACTGCCGGGTGAGCGTCCACACCGACGGCAGGTCCACCTCGACCGCCTTCGTCCCCAGCCGCCGGGCGTCGGCCTCGATCATGAGGATGATCGACAGGTAGTAGAGCACCGCCGGCACGATCGCCATCGCGATCACCTGCAGGTAGGTGATCTGCAGGAACTCGGCGATCAGGAACGCCGCCGCTCCCATGGTCGGCGGGGCGAGAATCGCGCCGATGCCGCTCGCCGACAGGATGCCGCCGCCGATCTCGGGTGAGAAGCCGGCCCGCCGCAGCATCGGCCACGCCACCGCCCCCAGGGTGACGGTGGTCGCCACCCCGCTGCCGGAGACCGTACCCAGCAGGAAGCCGGCCATCGTGACGGTGCGCCCGGGGCCGGCGCCGCTGCTCGAGCGGCCGAACGCGGACATGGTCCAGGTGATGAAGAACTGGCCGGCCCCCGAATGCTGCAGCATCGCGCCGAAGATGGTGAACAGCACTATGTAGCTGGAGGCGACGTTCAGCGGCACGCCGAAGATGCCCTCGAGGGTCATGTAGAGCGTCCCGACCAGACGCTCGACGGCGTACCCGCGGTGCGCGAAGATCTCCAGCCCCACGAGCTCGAACAGCCGACCGTAGTAGCCGTACAGCAGGAAGCCGACGGCGGTGGCGGGCAGAATCCAGCCCACCGTGCGCCGGGTCGCCTCGAGCACGAGCACCGTGGTGACCGCGCCGAACAGGATGTCGAGCCCGCTGGGGGTCGCTGCCCGGTAGACGAACCGATCGAAGTCGACGATCGGCCAGGCCAGGACCACGACGGCTACCGCGGCCAGGGCCCAGTCGAGCGCCGCCACCCGGCCGCGCCACGCCGGAACGGTGGGGTAGAGCACGAACGTCAGGACCAGGGCGATGAGGAGGAAGCTGACCCGGTAGATCTGCGGCTGAACGATGCCGACGACCCAGTACAGCGCGTAGAGCGACAGGCCCGCCGCCAGCACCGTCACCAGGCGCGCCTCGAATCCGCTCAACTGCCGGGTCGGAACCTCGGCGTCGGGGTCGTCACGCAGAGCGACCGGCGGGGCAACTGGATCGGACAGGGGTGTCTCCCGGTTCGTGTCGTCGGTGGCGCCGCCCCCGCGACTTGCACGCGAGGCCGCGGGAGCTCGCGGCGACGGGCAAGCGTACTCGCTAATGAGGCCGGAGAAAAGGGGGCGGGATCGGCTCTACGATCCGGGCCAGACCCCCTGCTCGCGATAGTACCGGACGGCGCCCTCGTGGAACGGGACCGTCGATCCCGTCACCGCGGTCTCCATCGACAGCTTCTCGGCCTCGGGGTGAATCGCGGCCAGCTGGTCCTGGTGCTCGAAGAGCGCCTGGGTGATCCGGTAGGCGAGATCCTCGGACATCTCCTCGTGTACCACCAGCACGTTGGCCACCCCGACGACCTCCACGTCCCCGCTCATGCCGGGGTAGGTCACGCTGGGAATGTTCACCGCGTGATACACCGTGTCGCCGTAGTGCTCGTGCAGGAACGGCAGGGTGTCGGTGTTGGGCACCAGCTTGACGGTCCGGCCGGGGGTCGAGGCGAGGTCCAGGACGGACCCCGTCGGCACGCCGCCGCTCCAGAAGAACGCGTCGATCTTGTCGTCCTTGAGGGCGTCGACCGACTGCGCGGCTCCCAGACTCTGCTTCCGGATGTCGCTGTCCGGATTCAGGCCGACCGCCTCGAGCACGCGGATCGCGGTGATCTCGGTGCCGCTGCCCGGCGCCCCCGTCGATACGATCCGGTCGCGGAGGTCGTTGACCGTCTCGATGCCCTTGCCTTCGAGGGTCACCAGTTGGTTCAGGTTGTCGTAGAGCACCGCGAGGGCCCGCGCCGGCACCGTGCCGAAGTCGGCGAACGCCCCGCGGCCCTGCGCCGCGTCGTCGAGCGAGTCGGCGAGGACGAACGCCAGATCGGCGCCGCGGTTGGAGAGGAACTTCAGGTTGTCGACGGTGCCCGCGGTGACCTCCGCCGTGGCTTCCACCCCATCGAGGTGGTCGCTGATGACCTTGGCGACGCCGCCCCCGTACGGATAGTAGACTCCGCCGGTGCCGCCGGTGGCCACCGACAGCCGTTCGGTGAGGCTGGCGCCCTGCGGGCTGCAGGCGACGATGGTGCCGCCGGCGATCACCGCCAGCGCGGCGAGCACGCGCAATACGGATCGTGACACGGTCATCAAGCGGTTCATCATCACTATGGCACCCCTGGCTGCCGGAACGGCGAGCCCCTATTCTAGCAGCCGGGGACGGTGCGCCGTGAGAAGACTCCTGGTCTTGCCGCGAAGGTCCCCCCGGTTGAAGCCGTCCCCCGAGCGGGGTATCCTCGACGCTTGGAGGCTTTCGATGTCGTGGCGGGAATCGCCGCCGTGGTCGGGGCGTGCGCCGGTCCGGTGGCCGCCATCGGCGTGCTGGTGGTCAACGGCAAGGTGGACAGGCTCACCGGCCGCGTCGACGATCTGAGCCGCGCCTTCGACAGTCACGTGAGCGCCGGCCACCGACCCTCTTCTTCACTCCCTGCTCATGTCCGACCGGAGCTCGTACTTGCCGCGCCGTGCTGGCCGGCCACGCCTCGTGGCTTGCGCCCGGTCCGAGCGCCGGGGCCGGAAAGAAGACCCATGCGATTCGTGATGCGCTCGCGCGCCGTGGGCCGGGTGCTCGTCGCGGTCGCGCTTGCCGTCGCGTCCGCCGGGCTCGTCCTGGCGGGCCAGGCCGGTCCCGGCCTGCGTTTCGTCGTCACCCTCGATCCGTCCCTGCCCGCCCAGCCGCCGGGACGGCTGCTCGTGGTGATGGTTCCCGCCGGCCGGCAGGCCACGGAGCCGCGGTTCCTCATCGGCCGCACGGGAGCCCGCGCCGCGCCCGCCCTCGGGCTGGATGCCCCGCCTCTCGCGCCGGGAGACCGGGTCACCGTCGGCGCCGCCGCGGCCGCGTTCCCCCTCGAGACCCTGCGCGATCTGCCGGCCGGCGAGTATCGGGTGCAGGCGGTGCTGGCGACCAACCGCGACATCCGCCGCGTCGAGGCGGCGGGCAACCTCTACGGCGACGTCCGGCGAGTGGACCTCGACCCCGAGCGGCCGACTGCCGTCGACCTTCGGCTGACGCGCCGCATTCCCGACGAGCGGCTGCCCGACGAGACCGGGTTCCTGCGCTTCGTCAGAATCCGCTCCGAGCGCCTGTCCGCGTTCCACGGCCGTCCGATCCACCTGCGGGCCGGCGTCATCCTGCCGCCGGGCCACGACGAGGACGCGGCGCGGCGCTATCCGTTGCGGGTCCGCATCGGCGGCTACGGCGCGCGGTACACCGGGGTGCGGAGGATGATGCGGCCGGGGTCCCCGTTCCGGACGGCGTGGCTCGACCCCGACGCCCCGCGGTTCGTGCTCCTCCACCTCGACGGGGCCGGACCCTACGGCGACCCCTACCAGGTCAACTCCGCCAACAACGGTCCCTACGGCGACGCGGTGACGGAAGAGCTGATTCCGTACGTCGAGGAGCGGTTCCGGGCGGGGGGATCGCCGGGCGCCCGCGTCCTCGATGGCGGGTCGACGGGCGGCTGGGTGGCCCTCGCTCTGCAGATCTTCTATCCCGACTTCTTCGGCGGGGCCTGGGCCTCGTGCCCCGACAGCGTCGACTTTCGCGCCTTCCAGCTCGTCGACATCTACCGGGGCGGCAACGCCTACGTGGACGGCGAGGAGCGCGAGATTCCCAGCGCCCGGAACCTCGACGGCAGCACGCGGTTCAGCATGCGGCACGAGCTGCGGATGGAGAACGTGCTCGGGGCCGGCGACCGCTGGACCCTGTCGGGCGGCCAGTGGGGGGCGTGGAACGCGGTCTACGGCCCGCGCGGCGACGACGGCCTCCCGGCGCCCCTCTGGGACCCCGCTTCCGGCGAGATGGATACCGCCGTGACCGGCCACTGGGAGCAGTACGACCTTCGCCGCGTGCTCGAGCGGGCGTGGGACACCCTGGCCCCCAAGCTGCGGGGCCGGCTGAACATCTGGGTCGGCGAGATGGACGACTACTTCCTGGAAGACGCCGTGCATCGGCTCGACGCCTTCCTGCAGGACCGGCCGCCGATCGAGGCCCGCATCGCCTATGGCCCGGGCCGCGGCCACTGCTGGACCGGCATCTCCCCGGCCGAGATGCTGCGTGAGATGGCTGCCCGGGTCGAGCGCGCCGGGAGATAGCCCGGTGCCGGTACCTCCGATGCGTTCAGGGTTCCAGTTGCCGCTCTTTCCGCCGCCGCCGCGTTCGGCCTCGCCGCCGCGTCCGGCCTCGCCGCCGCGTCCGGCCTCGCCGCCGCGTCAGTCCGGCGCCATTGCCGCCGACTTTCCCGGCGCCGCCTGTCCCGTAGGCAGCCGCGTACGGTTCCGATGGCGCGGCCAGGCGATCGAGGGGGCCGTCGTCGAGCTGCAGCGCGCCCGCGCAGTCGTGGCGGCCGGCGACGACGCCCTGTGGAAGGTGCCCTACCGCGTGCTCACCGTCGTCGAACGGGTCCCCGAGCGGGAGTGCACCCTCGCCGATGTCGAAGAGGTGGCCGGCCACCTCCTCGCCCGTCACAAGGCCCGGAGCCGGCTCGACGCGGACTGGGACTTCGGCTTCGACCTGTCCACGTCCCGCGCTGGCGTCTGCCGCTACGCCGACAAGCGCATCGATCTCGCGGTGAGCTACTGTCTTCGGGCCACTCGGGCCGAGATCGAGGACACCCTGCTGCACGAGATCGCCCACGCCATCGCCGGCCACCGGCACCATCACGACGACGTCTGGAAGGCGGTGGCGAGGGCCATCGGCTGCACCGCCGAGCGCTGCCACGACGTCGCCCACACGCCGGCCCGCTGGCTGGGCGAGTGCGGCTGCGGCAAGCAGTGGCGGCGCCAGCGGCTGAGCCGCCGGCTGCGGCACGGCGCACGGTGCCGGAAGTGCGGCGGGGAGATCGCCTGGCGGCTGAACACGGGCGCCGAAGCTCCGCCCGCTGCCAAGGGCTCGACTCCGGCCGGCCATGAGTGTGGCCCGAGGGTCTGATCGCGTGCGGGATGAGCGCTGCCAGCCCACCAGCGACAGCGGCCGGCTCGGATTCGCGCCGCGACTGAGTTTCCCGTTGGACCAGGATGCGGAGCCGGCGTGCGTTCTCGCAGCCCTTGAGGTACCCTCTTGGATGGGCGCGGTAGCTGAGTTCGAACGCCCAGCGGTCGAGTGGCGGACGTGATGCGGATCGAACCAGAGATCAGCGGTGTGGCGGTTGTCCTCGTCGGGGACTTCAACCCGGCGATCTTCACCCCCGCATGGTTCGCGATGCATGAACTGCTGCCGAGAGCCGCGGCGGACAGCGCTGAACTGAGGGTTGCCCATCCCCAGCTGACCGAGTTCTCGAGCGACTGGCTCTACCTCCAGGTCACCACCGACCGCTTCACGGCTGACACCGGGCAGGCACCGCACGTTCGCGTGCGCGACCTCGTCGTGCGGGTGACCTCCGGGCGGGAGGATTAACGTCACCGTTGAACCGTCCAATCGCGTCGGTGACGGACGGACGGGCGTGTACGCCCGCGTAAACGACCATTACGCGGCAGCCGACGGTCGCCCCGGCGGGAACGCGGAGCTGATGGGGTGCCTCCACGACCGATTCGAAGAATCGATCCGGCGGAGCGACGGCATCATCGATCACGTCATGTCCCTGTCGAAGGGAACGGAGGATTCGTGAAGTTCACGGCCCAATCCACGCAAGCATCCACGGCGAACAGCTCCGATGCCGCTCCGCCGAGCGCGACATCCGGAGTCGATGCCGCGGAAGCACTCTTTGTGGCCGCCGATGAGGCTGTCCGCTTGGCGTTGGCGCCTTCGGTGGAAACGCAGGCCGGGCGTGCCGAGCCACGGCACGCGCCAGCCGAGACGCCGATCCCCTTCGCTGATCGCGCGGGGAATGGGGAACGCGCTGCTCAGATCTTGAGCTTCCCACCGCAACCCTCGCCAGCGGGGCCGCGGGCGACGCTGCACGCCCTGCAGGAGTGGGAGGGTTACGTCGTCGAAGTGGAGCGCGATGAGCTCGTGGCGCGGCTGGTCGACCTGACAACCGGTTCGACCCATGAGGAGGAAGAAGCGGTCATTCCCTTGGCGGAGCTCTCCGAGTCAGACGTAGCCACAGTGCGGGCCGGCAGCATATTCCGCTGGGTCATCGGCTACGAGCGGTCCCCCTCCGGAACGAAGAAGCGCGTGTCCCAGCTCGTGTTTCGCGACCTCCCCCGGATGACGGAGCGCGACTTCCGGAAAGCCCGAAGTTGGGCACACGAAACGCTGCAGGCGTTCCGGCGGTGACGGTTCCCGGCCATCCCCCGGGCGACGACGAGTTCGAGGTCACGCTCCTCGGTCCCGGATACGGCGAGAGCATGGTCCTGCACATCGGCGGCGGCGCCTGGATCGTCGTGGACTCGTGTGGTCGCGCCGAAGCGCCGGCGGCCCTGGACTATCTGCAGACCATCGGTCTCGATCCGGCTCGGGTCGTCGTGCTGATCGTCGCCACGCACTGGCACGACGACCACATTCGCGGTATGGGGCGGATGGTCGAGACTTGTGCGAACGCCGCGTTCTGCTGCGCGATCGCGCTCTGTCGCGGGGAGTTTCTTGAGGCGGTCGGTGCCCTCGAGGGGTCGTCATGTTGCCGCTTTCGGGTCCGGCGTGCGGGAGATCCACCGTACCTTCTCGCGACTGCGCGATGCCGATTCCACGCCCACCTGGGCGGTCGCCAATCGTCGTCTCTTCTCCAGAGGCCCATGTGAGATCTGGTCGCTTGCGCCCGCGGATGATGCATATGTGGGCTTCCTGAGAGAACTGGGTCGGCTGGTGCCGGAGGCGGGTCAGGCGGAGACCAGGATTCCCAGCCTCTCGCCCAACGGTGTCGCCGTCGTGCTCTGGATCACGGTGGGCGACATCGTCGTGCTGCTTGGGTCGGATCTGGAGCGGGGTGGCTGGTCGACGGTCGTGCAGGATGCCACCCGGCCTGGGGGGAGGGCATCCGTGTTCAAGGTGCCGCACCATGGATCGGCGAGTGCCCACGAATCAGACGTCTGGGAACACATGCTGGACCCGGAGCCACTTGCGGTCGTCACCCCGTGGAAGCGGGGTGGGCGCGTTGTGCCGAACCGCCGCGACAAGCAGCGCATCCTGGCCCAGACCGGGAACGCGTATGTCAGCGCGGCCGCTGATTCGGCCGGCCCGGTTCGTCGAGACGCCATGGTCGAACGCATGGTCCGCCAATCCGGCGTCAGGCTCCGACGGCCACCGACGCCGGACGGAGTTCGACTCCGCCGGCGGATCGGGTCAGGCGAGTCGTGGGCAGTCGAGCGATTCGGCTCGGCCTGCCACCTGAGGGACTTCGCCGTCTGACGAGCCGAACCATCCCCGCCACGCCCCCGCGGTCGCCTTCCCGCCTCGTGGGACCCGTCGCGCGTCCAGCGGGGCGGGACGGGTCGGCGGCGATGTATCCCGGGCGCCCCGGACGGGTTTGCAGATGAGTCAGACAGACGGCCGCGACAGTCCTGGGACGCCCACACGGTCGAGAGACGAGCGGGCGCACCGTGACCGGTGCGTCTACGTGGGCGTGCCGGCGCGGCGCCTGGCCGCGGAGGCCGCGCCACCGGCACGCGGTCCCGCGACACGCGGCGGCGACATCTCGTGACCCGATGTCAGTCGCGGATGGGACCGCGCGAAGCGCGGCCGGAGCCTATGGGAGCGGGGACTTGGCACGTGCGGGAGCCTGCGCCGCGGCATGGCGCAGGCTCCCGCAGGGTCTGGGGCGTCAGAAGGTGGCCTGCATGCCCCACGTGATCGCGCGGCCGGGGGAGATCGTGATCGGCCGGTAGAAGTCGTCGCTCAACATCTGCCCGCCCCCGAAGAACCGGTTCCGGCCGGTGATTTGGAGCGTGTTGAAGATGTTGCTCGCATTCATGAAGACGCGAAGCCGCTGGTCTCCGACCACCATGTCCTTGGTGAACCGAAGCTGGAGGTTCGAGGTGGAGTCCTCGTACTGCGTGCCCGGCTCGATCAGAGCGACGTTGACGAACTCGGATGCGCCGCCCAGATTGAGAGCCCGGCCGACGTCCGGGTCGCTGACCTGGTAGTTGGCGAGGATCTGCCTTCCCGGGAACACCCGGAAGAGGCCCGAGATCATCGTGTTGAACGGCAGCGGCAGCGACCCCGACACCTTGAACAGGTGCCGGTACCCCGTCGAGTTGTTGCAGAACCGGAGGCCGTTGGGGCTCTCCATCCGGGCATCGGTGCAGAAGTCGTTCTGGGTGGTGCCGGCCGTCCAGCTCGCCTGCACGAAGCCGTTGCGCCACAGCAGCCCGTCGACGATCACCTCGAACCCGTTCCAGATCCGCGAGTCGTCCGGCGCCTGCGTATGCAGAATGTCCCCGGTCGAGAACGCGAAGGCCGGGTCGACCAGCTCGTATATCGTGATCGTATCGCCGCCGTTGCCCGGCAGCCGTGCGTCGTTGGGAGCGGCAAAGGTCAGCGACGTATAGTCGTTCGCGGCGACGGACGTATTGTCCGTCCACCGGAAGTTCCCGTATGCCCGCCGGTGCCACATCCCGCTGAACGACCAGCCCGCCGCGAGCTGGTGCTGGATGCCGCCGGAATACTCCCAGTTGTGCATCCGCCGCACGTCCGGGTCGAGTCGGTCCGCGGTGGTCGGCGTCCCGTAGAAGGGGTTGAACGACGGCGCGATCTCGGCGACCTGCGGGGTTCCATCAGGGTTGATCACCGTGCCGTCGCCGTTGAGATCGCTCCAGAACCGGTAGTCGATGTTCGCTCCGAAGGGGCTGAAGTCGGTGGTGATGCCGAGCGCCTCGTTCGCCACGTACCGCCCTGCGAACGCCTTGACGGCGGTGCGGCCGTCGCCGAACAGGTCGTAGGCCACGCCGAGCCGCCCGTTCCAGTCCTTCCAGTCCGGGAGGTCCTCGATGGGGTCCGCGGTGATCTCGGGGGTGAACCAGCCCGCCGGCCGGTTTCCGCCCGCCAGCGAGTTGTTTGAACCAGTCGTAGCGCACGCCCAGGTTGAGGGTGAACCGATCGACGGTCCAGGAGTCCTGCGCGTAGAGGCCGCAGTCGCAGTTCATCTTCCGTTCGTCTTCCAGATCCCCGTTGCCCATGACCAGCACGGCACTGGGAGCCCCGAAGATTGTCCAGGCCTCGTAGATGTCCCCGTTGTTCTGCCACTGGCCGTACTGCACGTTGTTCTGGACGCCGAGGCCGGCCTTGAAGTTGTGCGACCCGGTCACGTAGGAGACCGACGCCTGCACGTTGCGGCGGTGGTCCTCGCTGCGGAAGTTCTGCAGGATGCTGGTGCCCGATCGGAGCCCGGTTGCGAGATCCTGGAACGCGACCCGCGCGATGCCGTTCTCCTCGGGATCGGTGAACGCGAGGTCGGAGCGCTGGTACGAAGCGGTCGCCTCGAACAGCAGCCGGCTCGACGCGGCCCAGGTCCAGTGGGTGGTGCTCAGGTACGTCGGGTCGGCGTTGCCGCCGAAGAGGGCCTCCGGGGCCACGCGGCCGAAGCCGGTCCCCACCACCCGGTCGAAGTTGTTCTGGTGCATCGTGAAGTTGGTGGTCAGCTTGTGGGTCCGGTTCATCTGCCAGGTGACGCGCCGTTCTGGACGCTGCTGTCGCCGTGGTTGAACGTCCGCAACTCGTCCTGTGAACAGACGTCAGGCGTCGCGCAGGCCTCGCGGATGTCCTCCGGCGTGGACGGCTCGTTCGGATCGAAGAACGAGTCGAGCAGGTAGTTCTTGCTCAGGTTGTTGACGTAGGAGCCGAAGAACCAGACCCGGTCGCGCGCGATCGGTCCGCCGAACGATGGGTTCAGGCTCCGGTTCCACGCCTGCGGCGCGAACGCGAAGCCCTGGTCCTTCAACTCCTGGGTCTGGTTGTCCGAGATGAACCGCTCGTGCCCCGCGTCGATGAACACGTCGCCCGAGAACACGTTACCGCCCGACTTCGGGATCATGTTCGCCCGGAGGCCGCTCTGGGCGTACTCGGCTCCCTGCGACGACGTGTCGTAGACGATCTCGGCGATCTGCGCCTCGTCGGTGACGAGGCCGATGCCGCCGACGTAGACATTGCGGCCGCCGAGCCGCAAATGGCTGGGAGCTTCCGCAGTAGGAGTTTCGCGCCAGCGAAACTCCCGACGCGACCGTAAGGTCGCGCAGGTGCTAGTCGTCCACCAGCCAGCCGTCGCCAAGCTGGATGATCCGGCTCCCGTAGGCGGCGTTGACGTCCGAGTGGGTGACTTGCACGATGGTGGTTCCGTCGGCGTTGAGCCTGGTGAACAGCTCCATGATCTCGCGGCCCTGGCTGGAGTGCAGGTTGCCGGTGGGCTCGTCGGCCAGGATCAGCTTCGGCTTGGCGATGAGGGCGCGCGCCACGCCGACGAGCTGTTGCTGCCCCCCCGAGAGCTGGCTGGGGTAGAGGTCCTTCTTCCCCACGATCTGAAACCGGTCCAGCGTGTCGGCCACCAGGCCCTGGCGCTCGGACCGGGGCACGTTCCGATACGACAGCGGGACATCGAGGTTCTCGGCGACGGTGAGATCGTCGAGAAGGTGGTAGCTCTGGAACACGAAGCCGATGTGCGAGCGGCCGAGCGCCTGCCGGTGCTTCGTCCGCAGACCGTGGACCGGCTGGCCGAGGAAGTCGTACTCCCCGGTCCACTCCGCGTCGTGCATCCCGAGAATGTGCAGCAGCGTCGACTTTCCGGCGCCGGACGGTCCCATGATGGAGACGAACTCGCCGGGGACGATGTCCAGGGTGATGCGGCGCAGGACGAATGTCCGGCTGACACCGTGGCTGAAGGTCTTCTCGATGTTGCGGAGGGCGATCAGGGGTTCGGGCATGATACGAGCCTACCGCACGGCCGCAGAGTCACCCCGCCGCCGGCTCCGCCGCCCGTTCACAGAAAGCCTTCACCGCGTCCAGGTCCTGTTCGACCGCCTTTCGGACGGCGCCGGCGATGAGCGGTGTCGTGATCCGGGCGCGAAGCTCGTACGGTCGCGCTTCCATCACCATCGTCAACTCGGTCGAGCCTTCTGCCGGCACGACCGTGAAGACCGTATCCCAGACCGTGCCGCCGGCGTCGGACACGATCCGCACGCGGTTGTTCTCGACGTACTCGGTGACCGCCAGCTCCGTCGACACTTCCTGCCCGTTCATCAGGCGGGTCTCGCGGAAACGCGTTCCGATGCCCGATTGCACGTCCGAGAGGAGCTCGATCCGGACGATCTGCGGCACGACTTGCGCGAACCGATTGATATCGGCCACGGTCCGGAAAACGATGTCCACCGGCGCCGCGATCCGCCGGGTCACGGTCATGCTGGTCATTCTGATCGGCTCGAACCGGTGCCGCATCCCGCGGCACTCGCTGGTCAGGGGCGGCCACATCCGAGCGGAACGCCGCGCCGGGGTCGACCACCCATCGTACTATCTGCGGAGGCATGGCGGCCAGCGCCACCCAACGTCGTGCATGATAGCATTTGATTTCGATTGCTGGCATTTGCAATGAAGCCAGGAGGCCCCATGGCAACCGTGCAGGTGAGTGCGCGTATCGACCGCGCCATCAAGGATGCGCTCGACACGTACTGTCGGACGCATGGCGTCGTCATGAATCACTTCATCCAGGAAGCGATCGTCGATCGGCTGGAAGAGATGGAGGACGTCGAGGACCTGAAGCGCATCCGTCACGAGCCGACCCGGCCCCTCGAGGAGGTGCTCGCCGAGCTGGCGCGCGATGGGCAGGTTTAGGATTCGCATCTCCCGCGTGGCCGAACGGCAGTTGAAGAAGCTGCCGTCCGAGGGACGGGACCGTGTCGTTCGTGCAATTCGGGGGCTTGCGGACGATCCGGTTCCGAGGGGAAGCCGCAGACTGACCGGATACGATGACGTCTTTCGAATCCGCGTCGGATCCTACCGCGTGCTGTACAGCGCCGCCGCGTCTACCCTCACCATCCTGGTGCTCAAGATCGGCCATCGCCGGGACGTGTACCGATGACCTCGCCGCCGGCGATGGCGGCTGTCCCCGTTCTACAATCCCCCGTATGAGAGCCATGCTGTGCAAGGCCTACGGACCGCCGGAGAGCCTCGTGTGGGCGGAGATCGATCCGCCGGCCCTCGACCACGAGGGGGTGCGCATCCGCGTCCGGGCGGCCGGCGTCAACTTCCCGGACCTGCTGATCATCGAAGGCAAGTACCAGTTCAAGCCGGACATGCCGTTCGCGCCGGGGGCGGAGGTCGCCGGCGAGGTGATTGAGGTCGGCGCTGGCGTGACGCGGTTCGCGCCCGGCGACCGGGTGATCGGGATGACGCGCTGGAACGGCTATGCCGAGGAGGCCGTCGTGCCCGAAGCGCGGTGTCTCGCCCTGCCGCCAGGCATGTCCTTCGAGACCGGGGCCGGGTTCCCGATGACCTACGGCACCAGCTGCCACGCGCTCGTGCAGCGGGCCCGGCTGCAGGCGGGGGAGACGCTGCTCGTCCACGGCGCGTCGGGCGGCGTGGGCACCGCCGCGGTCGAGATCGGCGGCTGCCTCGGCGCTCGCGTCATCGCGTCGGGCGGCAGCGACGACAAGCTGCGCGCGGTCGCAGAGCACTACGGCATCGCCGACGTCGTCAACTACCGGACGGACCCGGCGTGGAAGGACCGGGTGAAGGCGCTGACCGGCGGCGACGGGGCCGACGTCATCTACGACCCGGTGGGCGGCGACGTCTTCGAGCAGTCGTTGCGCTGCATCAACTGGGACGGCCGTCTGCTCGTGGTCGGCTTCGCGGGTGGGGCGATCCCGAGCGTGCGCGCGAATCTGGTACTGCTCAAGGGATGCCAGATCGTCGGGGTCTTCTGGGGTGCCTTCGTACGGCGCGCGCCCGAGGTGAACCGCGCCAACTTCGACCAGCTCTTCGCCTGGTTCGAAGCGGGCCGGCTGCGGCCGCTGGTGTCGCGCACCCTCCCGCTCGAACGGGCGCCCGAGGCCCTGCGCATGCTCGAGCGCCGCGAGGTGGTCGGCAAGATCGTCCTGACGACCTGACGGCGCGACCTTGCGGGTCGCGGCGCGACCCGCAAGGTGTCGTTGGAAGTTCCTCTGGCGCGAAACCTCTGCGGCGAAGCGGCATCGGCCGTCCCGCCATCGAAGCAGACACGACAACCGCGTTTCTCGCGGGTCGGTCGTCGCCGGTCACCGGCCTTCCATCGCTGGCCTCGACGCTCCGGTGTTGCAGGGTCGGCTTGTCTCCGACGAGCTCTTCGCCTGGTTCGCGGCGGGCCGGATGCGGCCGCTGGCCCTGCGCAATGCTCGAGCGCCGCGAGGCGGTCGGCAGGATCGTCTGGAGACCTGGGGCTCGCCATGCACCCGGGGTGGGCAACGCACAGCCTCGGTCAGTCGGTTGCCATTATCGACCGGCACAGGCCGTAGCCTCGAAAGCGCCCGGCCCCGAGGAGCACCGGGCCGTCCACCGGCTCGTCGAAGACAACCACCGCGTGGCTGTGGCTCTGCCGTCCGCCGTCGCGCTTGCGGATCAATCGCGGGAACTCCCGCGCGTGCGGCACGCCTTCGACCCGGGAAACAGGATGCACCTGGACCTCGCGGGGACGTGGGAGGCCAATGTGGCCGCAGGCGTCCTTCACGCTCTCGGCGGCCTCATCCCATTTGTCCTTGCCCTTGAAGTGGCGGTTCAGGACCACCGGCGTCACACTGGCCCAGACGCGGGACGGTGCCGTCCAGGGGTTGGAGCTGAGATTCAGCGGCGGGCGTTCCCGGGTTTCGAGCTCGACGGTGCACTCGAACCACTCGCCGCCGAACAGGCGCTGCTCTTTCGGCAGACCGGTATCCGTGTCTCGCAGGATGGGTTCCAGGCAGCGTCCAGCCTCCTGCGGCGCCAGCTTCCGGGGGAGAACCAGCGCCAAGCCCATGATTCGCCCGTCCGCGTGCTGCGAGCCGACGAAGGGCAGGGGAGCCAACGCCACGTGCGGCTCCGAAGTGGGCTCACCGTCCCGCCGATGACCGCTGAGCCACTCCGGCGGCGGTTGTTCCGGGCATTCGCGCATGAGCAGGCCGCGCAGGGCCGCGGTGAGCCTCAGCGTCCCCGGCAACGCAAGGCTTGCACCGGTCATGCCGATGACGACGATGCGGGGGTCGAAGACCGAATGCGGGGCCGGTTCGGGCGGGGCTTTCCGCGGACGGCCGTAGCCCTGCCACCTCCCGGGAGGCGGTCGCATGGGCGTTGCCGGCTGGCCGTCCGGGAATCGCTCGGCGAGACGCGCTGTCAGGTTCTCGATCTGTCGTCTCTGCTCGCGAGGACTTCGTGCGTGACTTCGGCCGCCTCCTTCGCGCACCGCCGCAGCAAGTCGATTTCGAATCGTGTCAACATTCGGGGAGCGGGCGAGGTACCGAGCCTCCGATTGAGTGAGGCAATCGAAGGCGTGGCCGAAGTGCTCCCGCCACCACTTTTCGAAATCCGGTCGGTGTTTGTGCCTGAGCTCATGGATCTGCCCCTCCGATGGATTCAATTTGGCCGAGTACGCCTTGCCAGTCAACCCGATAGCGCCGACGACCGTGCCGCCCCGTTTCTCGACCCAGCCGCGCAGATTCGCCAGCGTGCCGCCTTGCCCGATGAAGTCGTCCACCATGATGTACCGGCGTCCCCGCTCGACGTCCCCGCCGAAAGCTGCTTGCCGGGCGAGTCGGCCGTAGCCGTCGGCCCCGGTGTGGCTCACGACGTTGGTCTGTACCACAGTGGTGTCGAACTCGACGCCGAGGTCCTCGCTCAACAGCTTCGCCAGTGCAGCGGGGATCGCGTTGAAGCCGTCGCGCTCATAGGCGTGTGCGCTCACCAGCATCGGGAGAGCGCCGCCGGTTACCGAGTCGATCATCGTTCGCACGACGGCAATTCCCTTCTCGTCGACCAATGTGCGTACGAGGTTTGCTGCGGCCACGGCGTCGCCCGACTTCGCTGCGGGGTACTCCGGGTGCCTCTTGGTCGTCGTTGCGTCCGCTAGCAGCACGGCGTCCGGAAAGTCGTGCCACGCAACGCGCGGCGGATGACTCATCGCCTTCAGGTCCGATCGAGACTGCTCGATCTCGTCGCACAGGTCGCGATAGGCAACCGAGGCATCATAGTTGCAGGCTTGCGCCAATCGATCCAGACGCCCGGCCGACGGAACCCGAAGCCGGTGCACGGCAACGCCTCCGGTGGGCTCCCATACCGCATCCACGGTGCAGTCCTGCTCCACCCACGTCTGCACAAAGGACGCAGAATGGCCTACGTGAGTTACCTTGCCGGCCAGGCGTTCCAGTGCTGTGCGATGGTTGTTCAACTCCATGTCCCGCCAGACCAGTCGCACGGTGGGATCGTGGGGGATTGCGACCGGAAAGCTGCGGGGTTGACGTGGTCGATGTTCCGGGAGCACCGTCAGTCCGGCATCCTTGAGTCTCTCCATGGCGCTGCTGGCGGGGAGCCTGCTGCCGACCCTCGCGTCGTTAGTCGGAACGTAGCTGACAACTCCCTTGCGCGCCGTCGCCGCTGATGCCGCGATGGCGGGCGGAGCCAGTGATTCCAACCAGCGCAGCGCTTGACCTTCCTCGGCATCCTCGCCCGTCTCGAACCATGCCGCTGCCAACGCCATGAACACGCGGTCCGGATGCGGCGGCCACTCTGGACGCTCCTTCTTCGCCCCGTCCGCGGCGGCCATCGACCAGCCGTTCAAGTAGCGGATGCCGAGAGCAAACATCAGTCGGTCTCCGCTCCCGGCGCGCTGGCCAGCGCTTGGCTGCGGCGAACGAGTTCAACCAGTTCCGGCGACGGGGTCAGTTCGATCACGGCTCTCCAAGGCAGGCCGGCCTTCCTGGCCTCCGCGATTGCCTCGTTCAGCAACATGAATGCTGCGTCGGGATCGAGCACGAACTCCCGGGTCGGTTGGCCGGGCCGTTCCAGCAGCTCCCACGTCGGTGCGCTGTCGGCGAAGAGATGACAACGGGAGCGCAGGTCCACGTCACAGCGCGCCGCGGCACCGGCCGCCAAGCCAAGCGCGGCCAGGACGACGCGGGCCGCGAGATCGATACTCGCGTCCGAGTCGGCCGTGCCGGTCACGGGAAAGCGGAGTCGACGCAATGCCGAGAGCGAGAGCGTCGTGGTCTGTCGGGCCTTTGCAAGTGTGACGCCCCCATCGGACACGGTAGGGGTTATGTTGCCGTGTACAGCTTCAGAGGGTTTCCCCGTCTTCTTGAGTTTCCTCTTTCCCTTGGCTTCGTTCAAAGTCCAGTCAGGTGCGTGATCGCTGTCGGACGCACGCTCGTACAATGGACCGGCACCGAGCATGATCTGGGCCGGGTCAATGCGGCTGGACGTCTTGACTCCGGGCACGGCTCCGAGGCCGACGATCTCCGAGACCAGAGTCCGCTGAAACTTGGCGCCCAAACCGCCGCGTGGTCCAGTGGAATCCCACAAACCGAAGACGAGAGCCGTAGGGCAAAGGCCGAACAGTCCGGTGGCGTTACGGACGTCAGCGGTATCGAGGATACGACCGGTGTCTGATTTGCGGAAAACTACGCCGTTCAGCAGGCTGTCACGGAACAACGCGTCCGCTGCACGGTGTGGCGCCTCAAGGCTGGTCACCGTGAACTTCTTGAGCAGTTCGTCCTGATCGAAACGCGTCACGAGCAGGGGCAGGGTCACCCTGCCCGCGCGATGCGCCTCCAGCAGTGCCAACTCCATGCGGTTGGCCTGTGATTGCACCGAGTCCAGGAGAACGCACTGTTGCACTTCTCCAGTCAGCGGATCGATGCGATCCTCCGTGGCGTAGTTTCCGCCTTCATACGTCGGCGGAAACACCTTGTCGCCCCGTCCGCCTGCAGGTTGATAGTCCGTCACGCATCGGAACGCCGCGGCGTTGCCGGCGACGGCATCTCGCAACTTCTGCAAATCGAGATCGTCAGACATTTATGCTCCTGTCGCGTCATGCTGGTCGGGCGTGGGTGAAGTTGCGGTATTTTCCGACCGTAATCCGCTGACTCCTGAACACCTCGACTATCCCCATCGCAGCGAGACCCTGGCGATTAGGTTCGGGCTTCTGAATCTCATGCAAGGCAAGCAGCGACCGCACGACGTCCACCCTGAGGGCGTTTTCCCAAATCGGCCACGTGAACAATACGGCCCTGTCGTGCCTGGAGAACCCGGTTGTGTGAAGCTGTCGATCGCCGGGCGTTGTCGGAAGCAAGGGAAGTGCTTCCACGGCCAGACGGTTTGCGCCGCGCATGGTCTTTGTGGTGTCGTTGGAGGGATTGTTCCAGCGCAAGGCGTACCGCCGGTCCTCTTCGGGATCCCAGCGCAACCCGAGCTTGTCGTCCAAATAGTCCCATGTCTGGAACAGGGACCTGCGCAGGTGGTCTTCGTTGGTCTGGCTGACCAGCTCGTTCATCGTGCCGAGAAAGTGCTGATGCCCGGCGCCGCTCATGGTTCGCAGTGCCGTATCCTGGATGTTCGTCTTGTCCTTCGTTACGCAGAGCTCGCAGCCGTATGCCGCGATGAAATCGGCGTAGCGTCGGTCCTGTATCGAAACCTGACGCTGAGCGTGCCCGGCGACTGCACGGAATATCTCGGAGGCGACGTTCAGATTCCGGGCGAAGTCGAACTCCCGGGCCGAACTTCCATGAAGAGTGTGAGCAAGAAGCTCAATCAGTGCCTTTGCCGAGCGCGCGCCGTTACCCCACAGTGCCGGAATCCACGTCCCACCATGCGCTCTCCACGCCATGCGCGGATCCATGGCAGGATCGGCTTGGGCGACAGCCCGCAGCGTTCCGACGGCGGCGAGAAACCCCAGCGGGTTGCTTCCATCGAGGCCGGTCAGCACCAGTCCGCGACCCTTACTCTCCGGCATCGTGCGTCTCCTCCCAGTCGCTGCGCCGCCAGTCGGCGAGACGCAGCAGCGCTTCGAGCCAGGCAAGCCCCCACCAGCCGTAGCGGCGAGTCAGGCGCCAGAAGCGATCGGCGACGGCGGAGTCCAAGCGCTCCAGACCGGTCGGACCGAGCCAGTGCAGGTTGTGGCCGCACAACTCGAAGTCGACGCGACTGGGTTCGCCATCGGTCACGACCGGCGCGAACGGACGGCAGTGGCCGTGGTGGCTGGCGATCAGGTGCAGTACGAGGTCTCGCAGGTCGGCGTCGTCGGGCAGGAGCGTCCGGGCGGATTCGGTGAGGCGGACGGACAACAGCTCGTGCCGGCCGCCTCGGGGATATCCGGCGGCGAGTCGAGCGCGTTCCCGGGCGGCGCGACTCTTGGGCATCTCGGCGGACTTGGCCAGGAGTTCACCGGTCAGCCACGGTGAGCCGCCGCGCAGCATGGATTGGAACCTCGGATCGGCTTTGCCGAGATCGTGCAACAGCCCGGCGCGGGCGATGGCATCGGTCAACGCCGGCGGCAGTCCGCAGCCGACGGCATGACGGCGGGCAACCGTCTCTACGCCGGACAGATGGGCGCGTAACGGTACCGGTCGGCCGTTGCGGTACGCAACGCGGGATGATGCATCGTCGTCCTCGTCGCTGAAGCTGTCAGCCTGTTGCACGAGCGCCGGCACTCGCTGGCGTCCTGCGAGGATCAAGCTGTGACCGCCAATGAGGCGGCATTCGCGGCGGAGCGTGGTGATGCTGGAGAATTCGCGTTCGAGTTCCCGCGCGGCCTGGGGCAGCCAGGAGTAGCGGTCCGGCAGGCCGGCATCCGTTGTCGACAACTCCGTCAGGAGACTGCGCAGCGCGCCGGCGACGTTGTCCGGATCTTCCTCGTACCGCCGGTCCAGATCGGTCAGCAGCGACTGCGCCGTCGCCTTGGCGGTCATCGAGTCCGGCCAGGCGTCTACAAGCACCCGGTGCAGGCGCAGGATCGGCTTGGCGCGGTTGACGCGGTGCGCGGCATCTCCGACGTCGAGCGTGGCGGGAAGGTCGGACGCGTTGGGCGGAAGGTCGCCAAGCTGACTCCACGGACCCGGGTGGGTGGTCGGGATCACGACGATGTCACCAGGGACGATGCTGGCCGGATTGGAGGTGACGTCCGTGTCGCTGGTGGCTGCGCCGCGCCAGCGAACGATGTGGCGGACGCCGCGGGAGGAGCCATTGCCATCGTCCCGATTGGATTGTGTTTCTGCGCGCTTCTCCCCGGTGGTTGCGCCCTCCACGTCGCCGCTGTCGTCTTCCGTTTCCTCGCCGGCCAGCCAGCGTTTGAAGGTGCCGATGGGCACCGGCAGCGTTTCGGTGCTGCCGGGCGGGCACAGGGTCAGCGATTCGATGGCGTTGCGCTGGGCCTCGTTGGTTGCGAGGTCGAGGTCTGCGCGCCAGCAGACCTGCACATCCGGGACGCTCTCCCGCGGGCCGTGCAGGAAAATCGCCACGTCGGGTGAAGGACGCGGCTCTGGCGCCGTCTGCGCCCAGCCATCGAGGTGCGCAGGGAGCATCACCGGCGCATCGGCCGAGGGCGCGTTGAGGTCGGTCAGCGCATCCTCGCCCTCCAACAGGGAGTCGAGATGCGCGATGCCGAAGTCGACCTCGCCGTTGCCGTTCGTGTGTTCGTCGAGCCACCTCCAGGTGTTGGCGAGCGCCTTGCCGTAGACCGGATCCGCATCCTCGTCCCGCCTTGGCTGGGCCTGATCGGCGCGAACGAGAATCGCGGCGCGGGCATCGATGTCCCGGCCCATGCGGTTCAAGCGGCCGAAGCGTTGGCGCAGGGCGTCGAGGCTCGCGCATTCGGTGACCAGGCCGTCGAAATCGAGGTCGGCGCCGACTTCCAGCGTCTGGGTGGCGACGACGATGACCGGTTTCTGCAGGTCGCGGGTGGTTGAGGCGCCGGAGTGGAGTTGCAGTTCCTTGAGCCTCCGCACCGCGATGTCCTTGTCCACGGCACGCATGCGGCCGGTGAGCAGGATGGCCACGATGCCTTCGCCGTCGCTCAGCCGCCGGTAGGTCTCGCGCGCGGTCGCCACGCGATTGACGAAGACGACGATAGCGCGCCGTTCGTCGCTCAGAAGACGCAACGCGTGCTGTGCCAACACTCCCGACAGCCCGCGTGTTGCCTCGCTATCCTTCGCCTTCGGTACAGCCGTCAATGTCGCAGGCTTGCAGGCCAACTGCCGCCTGCCCAGCTCGTGATCCGAGTTGCGGCCATCGTCGGACTCGTCACGGAAGATGTCCTCCAATCCCGGCGGCGGCGTCGCGGACATCACCACCGGACAGAAGCAGCGTCTCAGCGGTTCGTGCGCCCACCGCGGTCCCTGGAAGAGCCGGACGGCCTGCAGGGTCTGGAGAAACGGCTGCGCGCAGTGCGCCTCGTCGAGCAGGACGAGGCTGTCGTTGGCGGCGAGCGCCGCGTAGATGGGCCAGGCGCCGGAGCCGCCCCGGCCGTAGGCCCGGAACAGGAGGCGCGAGCCGATCTGATCGACGGTCGACGCGACGATGGTCGGTTGCAGGGGGTTGCGCGCCCAGGCTTCGGAGCGGTACACGCCCCCGCGCAGAGCGTGGACCGCCAACGGCAGTTCGTCCTCGAACCCGGTCGTCGCGCCACGTGCAATCCGTCGGAGATTGTCCGCAACCGTCTTCAGGATGCCGTCTTCCGCGGCCTTCAGCTTGTTCGCCAGGCGTCCGGCGCGCTCGTGGGCCTCGTCGACGATGACGCGCCGATCGACGACGAAGAAGATGCGGCGCGGAGCGGCGACTGGCCGAGCCGAACCCAGCCGCGTCGCGTGAGCGGCAAGGGCGAACACGGCTACGTCCATGCATGCTGTCTTGCCGGACGCCGTCGGCAACGCGATGGCGTCGGGCCAGGGAGATGCTCGCTGACCCGTTGGTGTTGGCGAGGCATCCTCGGCACCCTCCAGCACCCGGCGAGCAAGGGCGGTCTGCCAGGAGAACGGGTCCCTGCTCCACAACGCTCGGAAGAAGTCTCCGAACTCGCCGCGCAGCTCGAACGTTGACGTTGCGTGTTCCATCGAAACCAGGGGCCGGCTGCCGAACTCGTACCGGATGGAATCCTGTCGGATGCCAATCTACCAGGCGGTCCTGACAGATCCTGTCAGCCGACAGGCGGGGCGCGGGTGGCAGGATCCGGCGGCGTCAGTCACGCGTGTTCCCCGCGAGACTCGTTCAGCGGCCCCCCCTGGTCGCCTCCCCCCGGCCGCAGCCCCTATCGCGCCGCCGGCTCCGGCAGGGCGAAGACGTACAGCGTGTTCGTCGCTCCCGGCACCCTCCCCCCGCCGACGGGAACCGCCAGGTACTGCCGGCCGTCGACGGCGTAGGTGATGGGGAAGCCCTGCGGCGGCGACGGGAACCGGGTCTGGAACAGCACGTCCCCCGTCTCGACGTCCATGACGTAGAGATACCGGTCGCCGTCCGCGGTGACGACGAGGCCGCCAGCGGTGGTGAGGGCGGCGGCGAGCGAACGCAGCCGGGTCGAGTGGCGCCAGCGGACCTCGCCGGTGTCGATGTCGATGGCCACGAGGTGGCCGTCGTGGTCGGGGCTCTTCGGGTGGGGGAGCCGGCCCGCCGACTGCCAGCCCGTCCAACGCGGGTTGCCGTAGTAGTAGAAGTCGCCCGTCGGATGCGCCTCGCGCGCCACCTCATTGAAGGTGCCCTTGACACAGGTCGGGTGGATGGGGATGTAGAGCATCCCCGTCCCGGGGTGATAGGCCGACGCGCGCCAGTTCCGGATGCCCTGGAAGTCGGGGCAGAACTCGAGCTCCTCGCCCGGGTTCGGAATCGTACCCGGCCGGTAGGTGGTCTGCCCGGTCGCGGGGTCGACGTCGACCAGGGTCTGATAGCCGAGGTCGTGGGCGGCGACGAAGGCGCCGGTGGCGCGGTCGAGCTCCCACAGGATGCCCAGCTTGCCCATCTTGAACAGCGACTGCCGCCCGCGGTGGTCGATGAGGACGCTCTCGAACACTTCGTCGAGGTCGTGGGTCTCGCCCGGCACGAACTGGTAGTACCACGCGAGGCTCCCGGTCTCGGGATCGAGGGCGAGGGCGCTGTTCGTGTAGAGGGCGTCGCCGTCGGTGCCGCGCGACAGCCGCGCCCACGGCTTGGCCTGCGAGGTGGACCAGTAGGTGAGGCCGGTGGCGGGGTCGTAGCTGCCGGGAATCCACGCGTCGCCGCCGGACCGGAACGTCGCCGGCAGGTCGCCCCAGGTGTCGCCGCCGGGGTCGCCGGGCTGGGCGATGGTCGACGTGCGCCACAGCTCGGCTCCGGTGTGGGCGTCGTGGGCGGAGATGAAGCAGGTGCCGTCCTTGTACCGCTCGCAGCCGGTCATGCCGGCGATGATTCGGCCGTCGACGATGATCGGGCCGCTCGTGTACCGATAGCCGAGCCGGGTGTCGGCGACGGTGTGATCCCAGACCACCTCGCCGCTCCGGGCGTCGAGGGCGACGATGTGGGCGTCGTTCGTGTTCACGTAGATCTTGTCGTCGTAGATCGCGATCGACCGGGTGCGGGCCCGGAACGAGTCGTCCGGCGACCCCTCGAACGTCTTGCGGTACTCCCAGATCGGGTCGCCGGTGACGGCGTCGAGCGCCTGCACCACGTTGAGGGGACTCGGGAGATACATGACGCCGTCGTGGACGATGGGGGTCGCCTGGGCGACGCCGGGGGCCATCGTCCACGACCACACCAGCCCGAGCTGGTGCACGTTGTCCCGGTCGATCTGGTCGAGCGGGCTGTAGCCCCAGCCGTCGAGCGTTCGCCGCCAGTGCAGCCAGTCGGCGGGGTCGGGGTTCGCGAGCATCGCGTCGGTGACCGGCTCGAAGCTCCGGTCCTGCGCCGCGGCGGGTGCGCCGCCGGCCGCCGCGGCGGTCGCCACCGCCAGCGCGCCGGTCCATGCCCGAGCGGTTCTGCGCCAGGTGTTCGTGTTCATGCTCGCCACTCCTCCATGCCGCGGTGCTGCGCCGAGCCCGCGGACCTCCAGGCCGTCACGCGTCAATCATAACCGCCGGCGGATTTCGGGTCCTGGCGATCCACGTACTGTCGCAGCGAAGGTCCGTGCCCGTTCCTCAACCAATTCTCGTAGTTCACCTTGCGTTTGGCAGGATGGCTCCCCCCCGCACCGTCCACGCACTCGGGGGTCAGATAGCACTCGTTGCGGTCGATATTCTCGCTCTCCGCCACGTCGTAGAGCCAATCGGCAACATCGCGGCAGGGGAAGTAGGCTTCGGTGCTGCCTCCCGGGTCCAGCGCGCGCGGCAGCCGCGAGTCTCCGGAATTCTGTCCGAACAGCGCGACGGCGTAGTCGGATGCGCCCATGAGATCGGCGGGCGGGTTGGCGTGGTGCGCCAGCTCACCGCTGATCTTGAGCCGGACGTGGGTTACGGTCACCGGCTCCGGCCTTGCGTTGGTAACGGTGACGCGGAGGAATCGCAGCCCGGACTGACTGTGCCGGCGCCAGCTCCAGCGCACTCCCAGCGGCGTGGCAGCGGCTGCCTCTTTCTCTTGAGCCGGCCGTGTTCCATCGAGATCGACGGGCGACGGGGCCTCCGCCGGGTCCGGGTTCTTGAAGTATCGCTTCCAGAACCGCCGAGCAGCCGTGGCTATTGTGGTCACAGTGAGTCCAGCGACAATGTATGCCAACACTACGTCCCTCTACCCCGGTGCTCGACGGGCGATTCGTACCCGAATCGACTACGGGAGCAGGTCCCCGACCGCAATCGCCGCCGCGGGGCGGGTGAGCGGCGCGAGCGTCTCGCCGGCGCGGTGCACGGTGACGTCGCGGTAGCCGGTTCGGCCGCATCGCGGTACGCTTCGAGGCGGGCGTCGGGCAGAGCGAGAATCCAGTATTCCAGGATATCGTGGTGCGCCGTCAGGACCAGGTCAGGGTGCCGGTGCTCTGGCCGAACTCGTCCGTCTCCACCCCCATCCTCTGCAGCAGCGTCACGAACAGGTTGCACAACGGCGCGTTGTGCTCACCTTCGTGCACGACGTGCCTGCCGTGCGCGAAGGCGCCCCCGGCGACGAGAATCGGCAGGTCGACCGGCGTGTGGGCGTTGGCGTTGCCGAGGTTGCTGCCGAACAGAACCGTCGTCCGATCCAGCAGCGAGCCGCTCGCGTCGCCGCGCGCCTGGAGGTCCCCCAGCAGGTCGCCGAAGGCGCTCACGACCTCGGCCTCGACCTTCTTCAACTGCGCGATCTTCGCCTCGTCCTGCCCGTGGTGCGACAGGCTGTGCTGATCGCCGCTCACCCCCGGGACCTGCGGCACGACGCCGTGGTCGTGGATCATCATGCTGACCACGCGCGACGAGTCCGTCTCCAGAATCAGCGGGATCATGCGGAACATGAGCCGGATGCGGCCGATGAGGTCGGCGGGGTTGGGGATGTCCGTGGGCGGCTCGGCGTCGACCGCCGGCTTCGGCCGGTCGAGCCACGCCTGCACCTCGGTGAGCTCGAGCTCGGCCGCCCGCACCGCGTCGAAGTAGGCGTCGAGCTTCTGCCGGTCGGCCGCGCTGACGCGGCCGCGCAGCGCCTTCGTCTGCGACTTCAGGCGGTCGAGAATGCTGCCGCCGGCGTTGAGGCTCCGCGCCTCGCGCTCGACATCTTCGGGCGTGCCCTGCAGGAAGAGCTTCCTGAACAGGTTGGCGGGGCTCGTCTCGGCCGGCACCATGGCGCCGCTCGTGGTGAACGACTGGCTCTGCGAGCTCAACGTCCCGAGCACCACCGACGGGAAGCGCGTCACGTAGCCGAGCTCGGCGGCCGCCACCTGGTCGAGCGAGACGGTGTTGCGGAACCCGTCGAGACCGGGACGCCGCGCCGCCGTCAGCCAGGTGATCTCCGAGTTGTGCGGCTGGCGTCCGCTCTGCTCCTCGTGGGAGAAACCGGAGAACAGGGTGTACCGCGAGCGATGCTCGTCGATGAGGCGCAGGTACTCCGTCGTCTCGTAGCCGGCCCCGGCCGTCCTGGGGAACCACGACGACGAGTAGAGCCCGAGGGTGGTGCAGATCGTCACCACGCGCTGCGGCGCTTCGACGGCCGCGGCGCGGGCCAGCGCCGGCGCCATCGACTCGAGCAGCGGCAGGCCCATGGCCACGCCGGAGGCCCGCAGGAACGTGCGTCGGTTGACGGGTCGCGTGAGGATCATGGCTACCGGCTCCTGAAGAGATCGCTCTGAACGACCTCGTGAATCATGCTTCTGATGGGATATCCGTCGTCGCCGAGCCGCGCCACGATGGTCTCCAACGCGTCGCGGTCCGCGAACTCGATCTCCGCCCCGGTCGTGAAGACCAGGAGCTGCGAGGCCAGGTTGCGGGCCACCTGCTCAAGGTCGTTCCGGAGCATCAGCTCCTTGTACCGCTCGATGCCCGCGAAGGCGTCGCCGCCCGGCGTGACGCCGCTCGGGTCGACCGGCGGGCCCTCGGTGTACGGCAGGGGTACCGTGAAGCCACCGAAGGTGGCCTGACCGCCCGTTGCCCGGTAGTTGGTCCGGAAGCCGCCGATCGGATCGAACGACTCGAGCGCGAAGCCGGGAGGGTCGATGGACCGGTGGCAGCTCGCGCAGACGGGGTTCGAGCGGTGCGCCGTCAGCTGCTCGCGAATCGTCGTCGTGCCGCGGGTGTCGGGCTCGAGCCCCTCGATGCCGGGCGGGGGCGGAGCCGGGGGCTTTCCGAGCAGGTTGGCGAGCACGAAGTTGCCGCGCGGCACCGGCGAGGTCGTCGTCCCGTTCGCGGTCACCTTGAGCACGCTGGCGTGCGTCATCAGCCCGCCGCGGGGACTGTCCGCGGGCAGGGCCACCCGGCGCATCTGCTGCCCCGCGACGCCGGACAGGCCGTAGTGCTCGGCGAGGCGGCGGTTCGCGAAGGTGAAGTCGGCCGCAATCAGGTGATCCACCCCCCGGTTCTCGTCGACCAGCTCGCGCAGGAACAGCTCGGTCTCCTGCGCCATCGCCTGCCCGAGCCGATCGTCGTACTCGGGGTACAGCCCCGCGTCGGGGGTCGTCGCCCGCAGCTCGTAGAGGCGGAACGCCTGTCCCGCGAGGTCGCGCACGAACCGATCGGCCTTTGCGTCGTCGAGCATCCGGTCGACGTGCCCCGCGAGCACCGGCGGGTCCGACAGCCGGACGCGGTAGCGGCCCGGCAGGGCCGTCAGGAAGCCCTCGGTCGCGCTGTGGAACGTGTAGGTCGAGCCGAAGTCGAAGAACGCCACGAAGGCATCGTCCAGCTTCTTGACGATGCCGAGCCCCAGGGCCTTCGCGTTCTCGATGATCGGCAGGTACCCCGAGTTCACGTACTCGATCCGGTGCTCGGTCCGCTCCGGACGCGGGTCGGTCCGGATGGCCGCGTCCAGCGCCCGGTCGGCCGCCTCGAGGTAGGCGCGCACGTGCAGCGGCGACATGCTCTGGTTCGCCGCCACCGTGTCGAACCCGCCGGAGTCGGCTTCCGCCGGCAGTCCCTGCGAAAGGTCCAGGCCGACGGCTTCGTCGACCCCCAGCAGGTCCTGGATGGTGTACGCGTACTCCAGACGCGTGAGCCGCCGCAGCGGCGTGCGCGGGCCGTTGCGGGCCGCGAGGTTCGCGTCGACCAGCGCCCGCTTCAGCGACCCGAGGGCGGTCTCGACGACCGCCGCGTCCGGGCGCCGGACGCCGCGGGGGGGCATCTCGCCGTTCTCGACCCGCTCGTAGATGCGTTCCCACGCGCGGAACGTGGCGCAGTCGGTCAGGTCGTGACCCAGTCTGGCGATGTCGAGCGGCGTCGCCGTCCGGGCGCCGTGGCACGTCATGCACGAGGTCTCGACGAGCGGCGCCACGTCCGCCTCGAACGACTGGGCGGCGGCCCCGCCGGACGCGAACCCCGCGAGCAGCAGCCCGAGGCACACCGAATGCGTTCGTTTCATTCCTTCATCCATCTCGATGACAAGTGGGGTCTTCGGCGCCGGAGGCCGGATCTCCAGGGCGCGACTGAATTGTAGCGAAAACTCACGGTTGTCGCGAACTCGCGCCGACTCTTTATTGACGTCCTCGGCGCCAGCCAGGTTCCGCTGTCCGCCGCGGCGAAAGTCGCGTTCTACGAGGCCATGAAACAGGAAGGCTCAGCCCGAGGCGGGAACGTGCAGTGTCGACGAGGAGCTTCACGTTGAGCGCTCTGGAAGAAGCGGTGGAGAACAGCCTGTGATATCGTATCGGACGTCACGCAGGGGCCTCCGTGGTGATGAAACGCCTGTCAACACTGCGTTTTTTCACGCGGAGGCTTTTTGTGTCTCAGCCCGATTCAGGACCTTCGGGCATGATCCGAGCCAACCCTGCTCGGGGTAGGAGGCGCCGAATGCGCGTGCAGGATTACGTCAGGCTGACGAGCGCAGTCGCCGCGGTTTTCGTGGGGTTGTCGGCAGCAGTCGGGGTCGCCCTCGTGGGACAGACGGCATCCCAGGCCGGGACGTCCCCGCGCACGCCCTGGGGCGAGCCGGATCTCCAGGGGATTTGGACCGAAGAGTTCGACATTCTGCTCGAGCGGCCGGAACGCTACGGGAACCGCGAGTTCTTGACGGATGAGGAGTACGCCGAGATCGACGCGCGCCGCGCCGCGGCCCTCGACAGCCAGCAGCAAGCGGATGGTGACCGTCGGAATGAGCCGGGGAGTGAGCGGGACGTCGCCGGCGCGTACAGCGATGCGTTCCTCTCCTTCAAGCATATGGGTCGGCGCACTTCTCTGATCGTCGACCCACCGAACGGCCGCATTCCTCCGCTGACCGAGGAGGCTCAGGCGCGCGCCGCGGCGGAGCGCGAGTTTCGCCTCGAGCTACTCCGGTCCACCGAGACATGCCGGAGTCAGCTTCCGCAATGCGCCGGGGGCGTATATGACCCGACCCCTTCGCTCCGGCGGTCGGAGCTGCCTCCCCGGTACAACACGAGCCGGATGAATCGACACGACAATCCCGAGGATGGGGCGTTCGGGGATCGGTGCATCGCCGGGCAGATTCCCGAGTTCGGCACGGCGTTCGGCGGCAGCTTTCGCCGCATCGTGCAGACGCCGGGCGGCATCTCCATGTTCTACGACGTCGGTCAAGGCCAAGGGTTCCAGCGGAACATCGTCATGAACGGCAGCCCGCATCTGCCCGACACCATTCGACAGTGGTGGGGCGACTCACGAGGGCACTGGGAGGGGGACACCCTGGTGGTCGACGTCACCAACTTCAGTCCGAAGCAGGACTTCAGAGGATCCCGCGAGAATCTGCATCTGGTCGAACGCTGGACCCGAACCGGCCCCGACACCCTGGAATACGAGGTGACGCTTGAAGACCCGACCGTCTGGGTTCACCCCTGGACGGTGCGGCAAGAGTTCCGGAAGCAGAGCGACGAACAGAACCGTATCTACTACGAGCCACGGTGCCACGAGGGCAACTACGGCTTCCCGGCCCTGCTCCGCGCCGCGCGCATCGCGGACCAGCGGTACGCAGAAGGAACGGGACCGCACCCGGCGACCTATGACAACGCCTCGGGGGCGGGGATCGATCGATTCGTGGGTGTCCCCTGACCATCCAGCGTCGGGGACGACACCCCGGACGGCATGGGGGCCTTGAGGAGCACGTTCCGATGAGTGACCGTGACCGGTAACATCATGCGCCCCCTCGTGACCCCGGCGGTTATCGGCGTCATGCTGGCGGCGGCCATCGGCCCCGGCACGCTCCGCGCGCAGGAAGGGATGCCGCCAGCGGACGTGCGCGCGGTGATCGAGGGGACCTGGGAACTGACCGAGTGGCACGTCGGTGACGTCGTGGTGCGTCCCCCGGAGATGGAGGGCCGCTGGATGGTGCACGACGGCCACGTGATGGCCATCCGCCACCGCACCGGACCGGACGACTACCACTCGACGGCCGGCTACGGCGAGTATCGTTGGGGTTCGGACACTTGGACCTACGGCTACGAGCGCCAGGAGGACTGGCGCGGCCCGACCGCCGGGACGGCCGAACCGACCGTCAGCGGCTCCATCCCCATCCGGATGCGCGAACACCGGATCACGCGAGAAGGGGACATGCTGATTCTCGAGAGCGACGCCCTCCGGTGGGAATACGACATCCCCGGCCGAACGTTCCTGCTCCTCGGCGCCGACGGCCAGCCGATCCGGCGCTACAGAAAGATCGACTAGCTGGGAGCCCGCGTTCGACGCGGTCATCGACTTCGACGCCGCCCTGCGGGATCCGGCGGCGCCGACGAAGATGCTGTCCGAGTACGACTCGGGCGATCCCTGCACCCGAACGATGCCGGGTACGAAATGATGGCCAATGCCATCGACGTGGCGCTCTTCCATTCGGCTGGCAAGGCAACGTCCGCCGCAAGGTAAACCACCGGAGACTCGGATCGGTCGTCGTCAGACAGACGGAGCTTAACGATGACGGAACGGATGCAGCGAAGTTGTTGGCCACGGCGAGTGGCGGCGTTCGTCTCCGCGGCGGTGCTGGGCGGACTCGCCGGCGTCTTCGCGCTCGTCGGACAGGCCCAGTCACCGCGGCTGGTCGAGGACGGCGTGTATACCACCGCGCAGGCCGAGGGCGGTCAGACTCGGTTCAACGCACAATGCGCCATCTGTCATGGGAGGACGCTGGGCGGGAGCGCCGGTCCGCCGCTGGCGGGTGAGGCGTTCGTCGGGAGGTGGAGCAGCCTCCCCCTGTCGGATCTCGTCACCAAGGTCCGGAGCACGATGCCCGAGAACGCTCCGGGCACGATGACGATGACGGAGGCGGCGGGCCTTGTCGCCTACATCCTGCAGGTGAACGAAACTCCGGCGGGCGATGCGGAGCTGAGCGACGATCCCGTCGCGCTGGCCCGGATTGCGTGGGGCGCGGCGCCGGCCGATCAGGCCGCGTCCGCCGGCATCGGGGCGTCGACCGCCCCGCCGGTCGGCAATCTGGCGGAGGTGATGCGCGGCATCATGTTTCCGAGCTCGAATCTGCTCTTCAACGTGCAGTTGCACGACCCCGGCGCCGAGCGCACCGCCTTCGACGCGACCGACAACTTCTCGTGGGTCGAGTGGGGTGCGGGGATCTACTCGGGTTGGCAGATCGTTGACTACGCGGCGATCGCCCTGGCCGAGGCCGCGCCCCTCTTCCTGACGCCGGGTCGCCTCTGCGAGAACGGTCAGCCGGTGCCGGTCGAGCGGCCCGATTGGGTTCGGTACACGGAAGAAATGGTCGAGGCCGGCAGGGCCGCGTACCGTGCTTCGCAGTCGAGAGATCAGGCGGCGGTGAGCGACGTCACCAATCTCATCGCGGACGCGTGCTACAACTGTCACGAAGCCTATCGCGACAGGCCGGGTGGAACCTCGGATGATCCGTCCAACAAGGCCGCTCGGTGCATTCCGTGATCGTCAACTAGACAACGACATCGCCGAGTACCGGGAATGGTCCGACCAGGGCGCGGGTTCTTCCCGGTGGACTTCACCGAAGACGCCTGCAAGCCGGGCGTCAACTACATCGTCCGCGGCATGACCTGCCGAGCCGGCCGCCGCGCGGGCTCAGCGCGAGTACCAGTCGTAGAACGCGTCCCCCTCCGGGATCTTCCGCGTGACATCGATTTCCATCGTGGCGCTCTCCCAGTGGGTGACCAGCGGCTCCTTGCGCAGATGGCCGTACATGAACTCCTCGGCGAACTCCTGGCAGCGGAACTCCAGGAGCTGCATGTTCGGTTCCATCCGGCGATAGAGGGGCATCGAGATCTGCCACGGACCGGTGAAGACGTTCGGATCTTCGATCGTCACCTCGTAGTTGATGACGTTCGGCGTTACCAGCGTGAAGCGCTCCTCGAGGCGGAGGGCTGCGGTGTGGTGGTTGCCGGCGCGGTCGAACCAGCCGTTGTCGCGGAAATTCGTCACCTCGACCACCAGCGTGTCCCCTTCCCAGCGGCCAAGCGAGTGGCCCATCCACGTGTAGTCCGGCGGTAGCTCCACCTCGTCCATGTGAATCGTGCGGGCGGTGGCGGTGTATGCGAACGCCATGTGAATCTTGTTCGTGCTCTGGGTGATCTCGAACGGGTGCGGCATGTACATGGCGCGCGGGATGCCCGGAAGGAAACAGCGGATCTCGGGATCCCGGTCGACCCAGTTCTCGGCGTTCTCCTGCTTCCGGGCCAGCGCCTCGGGGGTATAGGGGATGCGCCCGTCGCCCTGGACGACCCCGAGTGAGCCCGGGACCGAGGCGACCGCCCCGAGGGCAACGACCGGCGGCGCCGGAAGCCGGGCGTAATCATAGGGATAGGCGCCCGGCTGGGTGATCATCGCCGGCCGGGCGGCGTGAGATTCCAGGTCCCAGTTGGCCTCGTTGTTGGCCTGCCAGATGCCGCTGAAATTCGGACGTCCTTCGATGCGGTCCGGCCGCTCGGGCTGATTGGTCTGGCCCGCCAGCCGGCCGCCGGCCGCCGTGAACATCCCACCCGCCACCGCCGCCACGAGGGCGACGGCGATCAACGTACCAGCATGGCGATAGCGCATGTCGATCTCCTGGAAAGCAGCCGGTTGCCCTAGCGGAGCGGGTTCTCTTCGACGCCTACGAAGTCGGTGGCATTGTCGAACGTCGCGGGATGCGGGCCTCGGCCGGCGTCGTACTCTTCCTCCGCGATGCGGGCCCCCAGCAGCAGGGCCGGGAAGCCGTAGTTGCCCTCGTAGCATCGGGGCTCGTAGTAGATGCGATTCTGCTGATCGCTCTGCTTCCGGAATTCCTGCCGGACGATCCACGGCCGGACCCACACCGTCGGGTCTTCGATCGTGACTTCGTAGTCCAGCGTATCCGGGCCCGTGCGGGTCCAGCGCTCGATCAGGTGCAGGTTCTCGCGGGACCCGCGGAAGTCCCGCTTCGGGCTGAAGTTGGTGACGTCGACGACCAATGTATCGCCTTCCCAGTGGCCGCGCGAGTCGCCCCACCACTGGCGAATGTGGTCGGGGAGATGCGGGCTGCCGTTCATGACGATGTTCCGCTGGAAGCCCTGTCCCTGGCCGACGTCATGGAAGATCGAGATCCCGCCCGGGGTCTGCACGATGCGCCGGAAGCTGCCGCCGAACGCGGTGCCGAACTCGGGGATCGCACCGCTGAGACAGCGGTCGCCGAGCGAACCGTCTTCGATGTTGTCCTGGCGATTCATCCGGCCGGTGTTGTAGCGGGGCGGCTGCATCTCCGAGCGCCGGGGGGAAGGCTCCGGGTCGTACTCGCCACCGCGGCACGCCACCGACCCGCTCCGGCAGGTCTCGGTAGAACGCAGCAGCTCCAATCGGAACGCCCGGTCCTCGTCGGCCAGCGCCTGAGCTTCCGGCGTCTGCGGAGGAACCCTGCCGTTCGGGGGATCCACGATGAGCGAGGTCCGACGGTCGGTAGGCTTGAAGGACAGGAAAACCGCGTTGTAGGCCCCCGCGACGTCGAGCTCCGTCCCGCGCTCGACCCGGCGGTTCCGGCTGATGAGCCCGGAGCGTTGCTCGTCGAGCTCGGCCTGCTCCTCGGCGGTCAGGAACTCCCGGTCGCCGAACCGCTCCGGCCGCTCGAACGGCGTGTCGACCTCGGTGGTCCAGATGCCCTGCAGATCCGGCTCGCCCCACGGTGTCCTGATTGACGCGTCGGCCCGGCCGTCGGCGGTCTGGCCCGACAGGCCGATCCGGGTCGCGCCGAGCAGGCCCACGGTGACCACGAGAGCCGAAACCGCTCCCGCGGCTGCGAACTGACGCGTTCTCATGGGCGTGCTCCTTCGGTTCGAGTCGCGGTCGGCCCTCGCCTCTGCCGTCAGGGCTCGACCGATTGTTCGTCGGCGCGATGGCCGGCCAGAATCTGCACAGCGGCAGGGAGGCCAAATATACTCCATACTTGAAGAGAATCCTTGGTTGCGGGCCCGTTCGAGAGTTGGAGGAAGGATCATGATGACCTGTCGACCGCTCCACGTATTGAGCGCGGTGGTGACAGCCGCAGTGCTGTCAGCGGCCATCTGGGCCGTCGGCACGGGCGCACCGGCGCTCCGGGCGGCCCGGGCGCAGGAGGTCGACACGGCCTCGTCCTTGCGGACGCCATGGGGTGAGCCGGATTTCCAGGGGATCTGGAGCGTCGAGCTGTTGGTCCCGCTGGAGCGCCCGGAGGGTGTGACGACCCCGTTCTACACCGAGGAGCAGCAGGCCGACCTGGATCGCCAGCGCGCGGAGATGTCGGTCTTCGGGAATCACGTCCGCGCCGAGCGGGGAACCGAAGCCGACGTGGCCGGCGCCTACAACGCCGTCTTCACATCGCAGCGGCCGACCGGCCGGCGCACCGGCATGGTGATCGATCCACCCGATGGGCGGGTGCCCCCGATGACGCCGGAGGCCCTGGCGCGTCAGGTGGAGATCCGCGAGTACGAGCTGGCCCTGATGCAGAACACCATCGTGTGCCGGGACGGCCTGCCCGGGTGCGGGGGCGGCGAGTACGGACCGCCCTCGCCCCGGCGCGAGGAGCCGCCGCCGTACTACTCGGTCGGCAACCTCAATCGCGCCGACGGGCCCGAGGATCGCGGCCTCGGCGAGCGCTGCATGAGCGGCAACCTCCCCACTCTCCGCGGCGGCTTCACCGGCATCCATATCCGTGTCGTCCAGTCGCCGGGCCAGGTCTCCATCTTCTACGACGTCGGCCAGGGACAGGGCTTCCAGCGGGTCATCCCGGTCACCGACGCGCCGCACCTGCCGCCCCACGTACGCCAGTGGTGGGGCGATTCGCGCGGCCGCTGGGAGGGCGACACGCTCGTGGTCGACGTGACGAACTTCTCGGAAAAGAGGGACTTCCGGGGATCGCGCGGGAACCTGCACCTGATCGAGCGCTGGAGGCGGACGGGACCGGACAGCATGGAGCTGGTTACCACGGTCGAGGATCCGACGGTGTGGACCAGGCCATGGACCGTGATCCAGGACTTCGCCAGGCAGCCCGACGGCCCGAATCGGATCTACTACGAGCCGCGGTGCCACGAGGGCAACTACGGGCTGCCCGGGCTGCTGGTCGGAGCCCGGGCCGAGGAGCGGGCCCACGAAGAGGGCCGGGGTCCCCACCCGGCGACGCGGTGCATCGCCAATTGCGCGTCGCCGGAGGGACGCGACCCGTTGGCGCTGCGCTGAGGAACCCAGGGAGCAACGCGGGACACTCGACATTGCCGCGGGCGGCGCGGACCCTCCGGGGCGGCGCGGACGAGGTGCTGACTGTTCTGCTGACTTTTGGTGCTCGATAGGGGCGTTCTGGGGGCATGTCCGACCCGATCGGACCCGAACGCGGTAGAGGCGGTCCCGGTCGGAAGAGCGCCAAAAACCCAATTCTCAAGGCCCTTTTCTTCGAGGAAAGGGCCTTGAGAATTGGCGCGCCCGACAGGATTCGAACCTGTGGCTTTCGGCTCCGGAGGCCGACCACATGACGCGTTAACCCTGCATTTTCAATTATTTACGCCGAGTGCTAACTTCTCGCGCCAACTCTGATGGGCCAGATTGGTTATCAGGCACGATCCGCAGCATTTCGCGACCCCCCAACTGGGACTCGAAGACCGCCGTCGCCGCCCGCATCGCCTCCGGCACATGGCCCAGAGTGTACCGCTCCGTCATCCGTGAATCCGAGTGGCCGAGCAGGTCCTTGACGAGCCGCGTGTCCCCGGCGGCGCGGTACAGCGCCGTGCCGAAGCTGTGGCGGAGGTCGTAGGGCGCACGCCGTGGAATCCGAGCCGCTCGGCCGCGCGGACGAACGCGCGCCGGACGGACGAGGTCGAGAAGGGGCCGATCGCTCCAAGCGACTCGAGATTCTCCAGCGCCTCGACGGCGGGCGTGCTCAGGGGTATCGTCCGCGTCCGGCCGCCCTTCCCGGTGAACACGACGAGCGTCTGGGTCTTCCGAGCCCAGTGTTCGGGACGGTAGCGCATCAGCTCGCTGGGCCGCATCCCCGTGAACGCGAGCACGCGGCACGGCGCCTTCGCTGCGGATCCGTCGACGGGCGGGCGTCCCTTGACGGTCGCGCTGCCCTGATCCGACATCGATGCCAGGATGCTGAGGATCGCGTCGTACGAGAGCCCGCGCGCCTGCGCGGCGGGGTTCGGGAACGGCGCGACATCCCGCACCGGATTCGGGGCGTCGCGTCCGTCGAGGGTCTTGTACAGCGAGAACAGCGCCTGACGGTAGTGATTGCAGGTCGACGCGGCGCGGGTGCGGCGCAAGTCGGCGAGCGCGGCCCGGGCATCGGCCGGCGTGATGGCGTGGCGCCGAAGGTGACCGAGGCGCGTTGCCCACCACTCCAGCTGCTGGCGGCGCTCGGCAACGAGCCGCGGACGATCCGCGATCTGGCGCAGGAAGGGCTCGATGTCAGCGGCGAGCGTCCCGGTCGCGCGCTTCGTCAGCTCCAGAGAGACGCGCGTGTCCATGCGCCACCGGCGCACGGAGTCGAGGGGCGTGCCGGCCGGGAACCGCTTGAAGCGCAACTGCCCGTTGGCGCGGACGTAGGCTCGAATCCGCCCGCTCGGGTCACGTCGAATGCCGGGTTCACGGTGAGTTCGCATGGTCGATGAACGTATGGATGTTGCTCTCGGAGCACCCGGCCTGGGGCAGGTCGGACCGCAGGCAGGTCTCGCTGAGGCTGTCTCGTACCGGAACGACGAGCCGGGGCGCGTCGCGCGTCACGATCATGCCGCCGCCCAAGGATCGACGACCTCGATGTTGACGTCGTCGAAGTCCCGAACATTGCGCGTCGCAACCGCCATGCGGCGAGAGCGGGCGATCGCCGCAATCTGGCAGTCAGCGGGTGCGACGGGGCGGCCGGTGGAACGGCGCTTTGCGGCGATGTCCGCGTACGCGCGCGCCGCGCCGCTGTCGAACGGCAGCACCCGATCCTCGAAAGCCTCGCCCAGCATCCTCTCGATGTCCGAGACCAGCGTCTCTCGGCGCTGGCCTGTCGGCAAGATGGCGGCCCCGTAGCGCAATTCGGCTTCGCCGACCGCGGAGAAGAACAGGTTCTCCAGACGGTGGCCGGCTGCCCACACCGCGACCGTCGGGTCAGGCGCCTTGCGCATCAGTTCGGACACGACGTTCGTGTCCAGTAGCACATTCATGGTGGGCTCAGTCGTAGGCCGGCGGCTCGCGCCCGGGCTCGCGCGGCGGCAACTCCAGGCCCACGCCGTTGGCCGGGCCGAAGTGCGAGCGGATGATGGTCGTCAGATTACGGGAACTCGGCTTGCGCCCGACAACGTCGCGCAGGATCAGGCGCGCTTCCTCTTCCATGGAGCGGCCGTTGTCCGCCGCCCGCACGCGCAGCCGCGTCTTGACGTCGTCGTCGAGGTTGCGAATCGTGATGCTCGCCATCCGTCGTCCCCTCCGTCTGGAAGCCTAACCCGAATGATGCCTGCGTTGCAAGCACGCCGCCGCGGATGCATGCAGCCGGCAAGTGGGAACGGAGTCGACCGCGACCGCCGGGTTTGGTCACGCCCTTGACCAGCGGCGCGTCGCCGGCGACGCGATACAGCCGCCGTGCCGTGGGCACCGGGGTGGAGACCGGAACCAACGCGCGAAAACGGTGCCGGAGACCCGAAATCTAGCGTCCCGCCCAGCGATCACCTGACCGTTGGTGCTGCGGCATCACGATGTCGAGACGCTGCCACGCGGCCTGCGAGAGACCGCGGCCGTGCGCGCGGCGGTCGAGGCGCTACGGGGAGCGGTCGACAGAGCGGATGCGGGATGCAGGAAGGCGGCCGCGGCTGCGGCGCGGCACGCGGAGGCGGTCGTGCGGTTCTTCTGCGCGACACTCGGCTGGGGCGTGGCCGGCGTGCAGGTGACGGAGGACGGTTTCATCGCAGCCACCGCCGACCGACACCGTCCACCGGGCGTCGGCACACGCGCACTGAGCGACCGATGCGAGCCTGCTAACTCTTCTGCTAACTTTTGGTGCTCCGAAAGGGGGTCGGACCTGACGGGGAGCGGCGATCCCCGGAGCGCAACGAGCCAGAAAACCCAAGAAAAAAGGCCCTTTTCGTTGGGAAAAGGGCCTGGAGAGGTTGGCGCGCCCGACAGGATTCGAACCTGTGGCCTTCGGCTCCGGAGGCCGACGCTCTATCCAGCTGAGCTACGGGCGCGTGCTTTGGAATCAATAACTTACGGAACCCTCCCGAACACTGCCGGCGTTTCTACCAGCCGAATCGCGGACGGCAGCGGCGCTGGCGCCCGGTCCGCGCGCTCCAGACGCGCGATCGCGGAGGCGTGCTTCTGCAACTGCGGCGGCGCGTAGATCATCGTCGTCTCGAGGTCCGTGTGCCCGTACAGATCCTGAATGTCCGCCCACGTCCGATCCTGTCCGCCGAAGCACCGTCGCGAAGGGATGGCGGACCTGCGACGGTCGCAAGCCCGTCCAGTGCATGAGCCGTAAGCGTACTACGGATTTGGACCCCGGCGTCAAATGTTCCAGCCCATCCGCGATGTGGGTGCGCTCAAGCTGCCGTGGACGCGGCGGCGGGGGGCGAACCGGACGAGATCGACGCGCCCGTGCAGTGCCTCGTCATCACCTGACAGACTGGCAGGCCTCAGTCCACCCCTGGCGGCAAGCCCGGGCGTACAGCATTGCAGGGTCCCGGTCGGTGATTCCCCGCTTGCTGCCCCGGAGGACGATGGGATAGTCGTCGAGCGTGGGCGGCGCGCGCTCGAACGCGCCGTTGTCGGCGAGGATCGCCCGATAGTTCCCGCACGCCGCCTCGAAACCGAGCTCGCACCCGCGCTGGAACGCGAACAACGCCTCGACCTGGGCGACACCTTCGCGGTCGTCTCCAACCGCTCCGGTTCCGGCGACCGCCGCCAGCAGAACCCCTGCCTCGTTGCAGGCCCAGCCGGAACCCGTGTTGCAGTGGCCGGACTGCTTCGCGGCCAGGTAGCTGCATGCGTGCGGCCGGCTCTCGGCGCAAGCGTGCTCCCAGAACGGCAACCACTGCCCGGGGTGCCGGTCACCCACGCCACCCGCCGCGCTCATCCCCGCGAACACGACGGCCCAGACCGCCATGTACGCCAGGTGGCGCCGGCGCGGCGCAAGCGAGCGCCCGAGCGCCGCCGGATCGAACCGCCGGAGGACGGTCGAGCGAGCCGCACGGTCGATCAGGATCACCGACAGGTTCAGCAGCGGCACCTGCAGCAGCTTGTCGTAGAAGGTCGGCGCCCCGGCGCGGCCGAGCAGCACGTACAGGGCGACGGTGCTCAGCCCGTACAGAACACCGAACAGAATGCGCCCCGGCTCGGTGCGCGGCGAGGTGGACGGGTCGGTGAACAGCAGGTGCATCCCGAGGAAGACGGCGATCGGGATGTACGAGTCGTAGAAGAAGTAGACCCCGGTCGCCGCGAAATAGGCGAGTCCGAACAGGTAGGTCGAGACCACCGCGGCCATGGTCATCGTCGTCACGCCGAAGAGGTACTGGCCGGGCAGCGCGATCAGGAATATCCACAGGTACATGTGGGGCGGATAGAACTGCGAGATGGCGATGTCCTGCGCCCGCGTGACGCCGCTCATTCCGGTGACGATGAGGGCCGCCGCGAAGACCGCGAGCGGAAACGACGCGGGGTTGAAAATGTGGACGAGGCGACCGTCCCGCTCCCAGCGGATGAGCTCCTTGGCGGCGAAACCGAGCGCCACCAGCAGGAGCTGGAAGTGGAACCAGTCGTCCGCGAACCAGAGGAACAGGTTGATGCTGAAGACGACCGGGACGGGCCCGAAGCCGATCCGGTGCGTGTCGCGCCGGGACCAGCCGAGGAGCAGGTCGAACGCATAGGCGAAGACGAGCTGGCCGGCGATGAGGGGGGCCGCGTCGTAGACCGGGGACCAGTGCCAGCCCCAGTAGAGCAACACCGAGGCCTGCGCGCAGGCCTGCACGTAGTGCTGCGGCCGGAGGGCTGTTTCCAGCGTCCGGGGCCGGCCGCCGCGCTGCGCCCGTGCGAGCAGCAGGGCGTTCCACAGGCCGAGCGCGAGAGCGGTACCGAGGAACGCCCGCAGCAGCGTCGGATTGTGGTGGACGCGCGGGAAGAGGGCGAACGCCGCCAGACCGAGCACGGGCACCAGCGCCAGCCCGAAGGCGCCGGCCGGCGAGAGGGTAATCGACCGTCCCTTGAATGGCGGACGCTCCCTCCCGCCGACCGCCGGTACAGTCCCCGTATCGCTCGTCATGTCCGCGTGGAACGGCACCGCGCCACCGAATTACGGTACCCGACGCAGTCTCCGGCGGTGGCGCTTCGAGCGCGGCGGTACCCGGCCGAGCCGGTGCGGCGAGCGCGCCTACCGGCCGGGCTGGTGCTCACTTGCGATACCAGTCGTAGAACGCGTCCCCGGGCGGCACCTTCCGCGTGATGTCCACGATGATCGTCTCGCCCTCCCATCGGCTGACGAGCGGCTCCTTCCGCACGTGTCCGTAGAGGAACTCCTCCACGAACTCGATGCAGCGGTACTCCAGGAGCTGCATGTCCGACTCGAGCCGGCGGTAGAGCGGCATGGAGATGCGCCAGGGCTCCGTGAAGGTGTTCGGGTCCTCGATCGTGACCTCGTAGTGGATCGCGTCCGGCGAGATCGGCGTGAAACGCTCCTCCAGGCGCAAGGCCTCGCTGTGGAAGTTGCCGGCCCGGTCGAACCAGTTCCTGCCGTTGAACTCGGTCACGTCGACCACCAGCGTGTCGCCCTCCCAGCGCCCGACCGAATGCCCCATGTAGGTGTAGTCGGGCGGCAGCTCCACCTCGTCGAGGTGGATGGTCCGCGCCGTGCTCGTGAACTCGTAGGCCATCTGGATCTTGTTCGTGCTCTGCACGATCTGGAAAGGATAGGGCATGTACATCGCCCGCGGAATCCCCGGCAGATAGCACTTCAGCTCGGGGTCGCGGTCGATCCAGTTGGCCGCGTTCTCCTGCTTGATGGCCAGGGCCTCGGGCGTGTAGGGAATCCGGCCGTCGCCCTCGACGACCCCGAGCGAGCCGGGCACCCCGCCGGCCGCGCCGAGCGCGAGCACCGGCGCCGCGGGAACCTCGGCGAAGTCGAGCGGGTACGGACCCGGCTGCGTCACCATGCCGGGACGCGCGGCGTGGGCCTCCAGATCCCAGTGCGCCTCGTTGTTCGCCTGCCAGATGCCGCTGAAGTCCGGCCTGCCGTCGGCGGTGCGGACCGCGTCCGCCGCCTGCCGCTGACCGAGCGCATTTGTCATCGACGCGGTGATGACGGCGGTCACGGCCGCCGTGACGAGCACCGCCGTGATGATCGAACCCCCGAGTACAAGTCGGTTTCGCACGCTGAACCCCCTCTAAGCCCGCCAATCGTCGTCGTAGGAGTTTCGCGCCAGCGAAACTCCCAACGCGACCGCAAGGTCGCGCCGCGGCATCCGCTTGGCGCCCAACCAACCCTGCCAGGAGCCTGCACCGTTCCCACGGCGCAGCCCCCTGGGCTCCGGTCACCGCCGTAGCGGATTGATCTCGTCGCCCGAGTCCGCGAAGCCCGCGGCGAATCCTCCGCACCCCGCGCTGCACAGCGTAGCCGGATCGGGTCCGGTACCCTCGGCGAACGCCTGCTCCTCGGTGCGCGCCCCCCGCAACAACGCCGGCATCCCGTAGTTCCCCTCGTGGCAGCGGGGCTCCTTGTAGATGCGGTTCAACTCGTTGCTCTGCCGGCTCAGCTCCAGCGCGACGGTCCAGGGCGCCGTCCACGTCGTCGGGTCGTCCATCGTGACCACGTACTCCAGGGTCTCCGAGTCGACGCGCCTCCAGCGCTCCACCAGGTGCAGGTTGTCCCGCGAGCCCTGGTAGTCGGTCTTGGGACTGAAGTTGGCGACGTCGACCACGAGCGTGTCCCCCTCCCAGCGGCCGCGCGAGTCGCCCCACCACTGCCGGATGTGCGGCGGCAGATGCGGCCGGTCGGTCACCGGGATGACCCGCTGCCAGCCCTGCCCCTGCCCGGTGTCGTAGAAGATCGAGACGGTCTCCGGCGACTGCACGATCTGCAGGAAGTACCCGGCGGCGCCGCCGAAGTCGGGCAGCCTCGCCGACATGCACCGCTCGCCGAGTCCGCGATCCTCCGGACCGTCGGCGCGGTTGAACGAGCCCCCCGCCGCGGCGCCGGTCGCCGGGTAGAAGGGCGGCGGCTCGTTCCTGCGCGGCGACGGCGGCCCGTACTCGCCCCCCTCGCAGGAGGGCAGGTTGTCGCGGCAGACCGCGGTGGCCTGGATCAGCGCGAGCTGGTACTCGCGGATGGCGTCGCGGCGCGCCTCCGCTTCCGGCGTGAGCGGCGGGATCCGGCCGTTCGGCGGATCGATGATCAGCGACGTGCGCCGGCCCATGACCTTGTGGGACAGGAAGATCGCGGCGCTGTAGGCGCCGCCGACGTCCTGCTCGCTGCCGCGCTCTGCGCGCCGGGTGTCCTGCCAGATGATGCGCGCCCGCTCCTGGTCCAGCTCGGCCCGCTCCTCGTCGGTGAGGAACTCCCGGTCGGCGAAGCGGGCGGGCCGCTGGAGCGGGATCTCGTAGTCGGTGGTCCAGATGCCCTGCAGATCCGGCTCGCCCCACGGCGTCGGCGTGGCCGGCTCGGCGTCGGACCGGTCGGGCGCATCCTGCGCCTGCCCCTCGACGGGAACCGGCGCCAGCTGCAGCAGCACCGTCAGGCCGACGACCGCCGCCGTCACGCCGGCCAGCTCGATCACGCGTCGTCTCATGTCCAACCTCCAATCCACTGCGGGAGCCCGGCATGCGGACTCCCGCCGCCGCCGTCCGATCTCCGGCCACTACTTGTGCGGAAGTCGGGAGTAGTGCGCATCGTCGCCGAGCCGGCTCTCCTGCTGCGCGGCCAGGTGGAGCGGGAAGCCGAGCGCCAAGAGAACCGTCACGCCGAGCGCGAGGCGGCTTGCAGCCATCGCTGCCTCCTTCGGGAGATTCGCACGTCCGCCAAGTCTACTCCGCTGCCGCTCCGGTGTCGCGCGTCAATCGACGCCGTGGCCGCGCGCCGGAGACCCCGAGTCGTACGTCTCGACCGGTCGTGGCCGCGGACCGGGCCGGCCTGCCCGGCAGCAGTTCACGCCGCCCGAATCCAGACCCGCCGGCTGGTCACCGCTCCGCGGCGCGCGCCCCCACCAGGATGTTCTCGAGTCCGTAGTTCCCTTCGTGACACGCGTACTCGTAGAGCAACCCGTCGAGGTTCATCATGGGAATCGAGGCGGTCCACGGTGTCGCGTACTCCGTCGGATCGGTCACCGTGAACTGGTAGTCGATCGTGGCGTCGTCGATCCTCGTGAACCGTTCCACGAGCCGCGTGGTCCGGTTGGCGCCGAAGACGGTCAGGGCGCGTCCGTTCACCGGGGTGAAATTGGTGGTTTCGACGACCAGCGTATCGCCTTCCCATCGGCCGCGCGAGTCTCCCAGCCACTGGCGAATCCGCTCGTCCGCATGGGGGCGTCCATCGAGGGGAATGATGCGGGCGTCGTGGATCATCTCGACGAGGATCACGACGTATCCCGGGCTCTGGAAGATCTGATAGTTGTGGTTGTAGAAGCCGGGCATCATCGCACCGGGCAGTCCCCTGGAGATGCATCGCTCATACAGGTTGCGGTCCTCCGGACCCGCCGGCTCCCGCGTTCGATAGCTCTCGCGCGCCGATCGACGCTCCACTTCCGCGGGTGTGAACGGAGGCAGCTTTCCATCCGGCGGGTCGACGATGAGCGACGTTCGCGCCATCCGGACTCCCCGCTCGACCCAGAAGTTGTTGTACGACCCGGTCTCCCCGGTTCCCACGGCGATGCCTCGCTGCTCACGAGCCACGTCGCCTGCCGCATCGAGGGCCGCTCGTTCTTCTTCCGACAGGAGCTCCCGTCCCGCCAGGCCGTCAGGGCGCTCCAGCGGGGTCGTCGTGGTGTTCGTCCAGCGTCCCTGCAGGTCGGGGTCGCCCCATGCGGTGCGGAGTGTCGCCCCGCCGCTCGTCCCGTCCGCCTGCGTCTGGCCGCCAGCGTCCACCGGCGTCAGTGCCGCGACCGCCGTCACCGCAATCGCCGCCGCGAGACATCGATAGCCCATCAGCCCTCCTGCTTCCAGCTCGCCGGTATCCGGCCGAGGATCCCCATGATGAATCAGGACCTCGGCGCCGGCAAGGCATTCCCAACCGGCCGCCGGCATCCCACACCGGGCGCAAAATCCTCATCGCATCGCTTCACGTCGCGACGATCTGAACCGGTATTCCCTCCGGGTCCCGAACATGAAACCCGTAGTCCAGGTTCTGGTCCGGGGTCAGCCCGCGCTGCTCGAGCGCCCGGGTCGCCGACTCCCGGTCGAACCCGTCGACGGCGACCGCGAAGTGGTCGACGATGCCGGTGGGCGGCTTGTGGTGGAGCGAGACGAGGATGCTGCTCGTGCCCATGCGCACGATCTCGTTGGCCCGATCCTCGTTCAGAATCGACAGGCCGAAGACCTCCTGGTAGAACGCGATCGAGCGTGGGAGGTCCGTCACCTGAATGCTGATGTGGTCGATCCTGCTGGCGCTGAACGGCGTTTCCTGACGCGCCGACGCCGTGGCTGCGCCGCCCCCCGCCGCCGCCAGCATCGCCAGCCCCTTCACCAGCTCCCGCCGCGAGACGCGGCCCTGCTCGAAGCGGCTCAAGAGATCCGAAATGACGCCTTCCATGGAGACCTCCTTCGTGGCTCGGTCCAGCGTTGTCTGCACGGCCCCTTTTCTGCGGCGCAGACTCCCAGGTGGACAGCCATGATTCTAGTCGAGACCGGATGGCATGGGATCCCCGACCAGCGCGCCAGCCTGGAAGAGGAACGTGTCACACAAAGTAGTTGACGCCAGACAGCCGGCGGGCGAGGATCGGAACCTGCAGGCGAGTTGCAATTTCAGGGGGTGTTGAATGAGGCGACGACTGCTCGAGTTGCTCGGTGTGGCCACGGCGATCGCAGCCGTCACGGTGATCCTGCAGCTCACCGCCGCTTCGGTGAGCGGCCAGGCTCCGAGTACGACCGCGTGGGGGCATCCGGACCTGGAGGGCATCTGGCTCGACGTGTACTCCACGCCCCTGCAACGGGCGCCCGGGATCGGCGAACGGGAGTTCGCCACGGAGGAAGAGCGGGCCGCGCGCGACCAAGCCGCGCTCGCTCGCCCGCCGATACTTCCCAGCGGGGCGTACAACACGGTCTACACGTCGGCGAGGCCGGCCGGCCCGCGGACGTCGCTCGTGGTCGACCCGCCGGACGGGCGGATTCCCGCCCTCACGCCGGAGCAGGTCAGGCGGAACGAGATCGAGCAGGAGTGGCGCGTCATGCTCCTGCAGAACACCGAGACCTGCCGGAACGGTGCGCCGCAATGCGCCGGGGGCGAGTACGGGCCCGTGTCGCCGCGTCGGTACGACACCACGCCCTACTACAACACGCGGGGCCGCATGAACCGCCACGACGGCCCCGAGGACCAGAGCCTGGGCGACCGGTGCATGTCGGGGCGCACGCCCGACCTGAACGGGCACCGCCGCATCGTGCAGGGCGCCGATTCCATCGCCATCGCCTACGACACCGGGCAGGGCCAGGGGTTCCAGCGCCTCGTCAACCTGGGCGGGAGCCATCCGCCGAACCGGATCCGCCTGCGGCACGGCGACTCGCGCGGCCGCTGGGAGGGTCAGACGCTGGTCGTCGAGACCACGAACTTCTCGCCCAAGTTCCCGTACCAGGGTTCGGCCGAGAACCGTCGGCTCGTCGAACGGTATACGCGCATCGACGATGACACGCTCGCCTACGAGCTGACGATCGAGGACCCGACGGTGTGGGTGGCGCCGTGGACCATCCGGCAGGATCTGAGGCGTCAGAGCGGCGAGCAGAACCGGATCTACTACGAGCCGCGGTGCCACGAAGGGAACTACGGCCTGCCGGCGTTGCTCCTCGGCGCGCGTCTGGATGACCAGGCGTTCGCGGACGGGAGCGGCCCGGATCCGTTCTCCTTCTCCATCTACGACGGCGCGGCGCTTCAACGGTGAACCCCGTCGGGCCGAGGGGTTTCCCTTGCGGAAGCCTCTCGGACGACACCTACGCCGTCTCGGTGGCCGGAGCGGGAGCCGCGTTTGCGTCCGGCCTTGCACAACCGCGAGGCCGGACCCCGCGCCAAATGAGCAGGTTCGCGCCAGCGAAGCTGCCAACGCGACCGTCTGTAGTTGGTCTACGTTGACCGGCTTTTTGCAGACCGAGCACTTACCAGGTTCCTCGCGCGGGAACTCCTTCAAGCCGAGCGGCTTCGTGGCTTGTCAGGAACGGTCACCGGGCTCCTCACTATCTTCTAGCAACCCGACCAGATCTTCGATCTCCCACAACCGGTCCGTTACGCCAGTCGCCTGAGCCGGTGTCGTTCTCAGTGTCGAGTGAATCTTCACGAAATTGTAGTGCATGAAATGCAGCGCCACCGAGTGCGCGTGCATCTCGACTCTCTTGCTGAAGGCGTTGGTCAACCGCGTGAATCTCCGCATCGACATCCGCATCGTGAGGTTCCCACGTTCGACGCAGGACGTGCTGATGTGCTTCGGGTTCGGCTCGCCCGTAACGACCTTGACGTCGCACCCCTGGCACCTGGCCGGTGAGTACCGCTTCTCAGCCTCGGGGTCGGCTCCGTAAATTTTGATCAGCATCGCGTAGTCGATGTCCAGATTGAACGCTGATTCGACCGCCTCCAGGTACGGCCGGTGGCCGTCTGTCGTGAGCTGTACGCGATGCCGGAGCCGGCCGGCCAGATCGTGCATGAAGTCGTAGGCGGTCGCGGTGTCTCGTGAGCCGATACACCACGACGGCACCAGCTTGGTATCGGGATCGATGGCCGTCCAAGTCCACACATCACCCGCCACTTCTGGTGCGTTCTTCGCACGTTCGACGTTCTTCTGCTTCGCGTAGACGAAGCTCCAGATTTCGTCGCACTCGATCCGGGGACAGTCGAGGCTCCGCAGGTGCTCGTCCTGGTACCGAGCGCAAGCCGCGCCCAGATCGCGCAGCAACTTCTCGACGGTCATCCGGGCCACGCCTGTCATCCGTGCCGCGGCGCGGAGCCCGCAGCCCTCGACGAGGGCCGCCACCACCCCAATTCGCTTCTCCGTGCTCAGCCGATTCATGAGCCCAGAGTCTGCTGGGAGATCTCATTTGTCAAGCATAAAGGTAAAGTTACTCCCATGCGTTCAGTCGTTCATTGACAATTGGATTGCGGCTGGATATACTGCAGTTGGTGGTAGATGGAGATCGATTTTCGGGACGCGACACTGGCGCTTGTCGAGACAGACCGCGCGGCTGAGACTCGGTTGGCCAATCGCGGTGATCAATTCTCTCAGGGACAAGCTGGTCGTCCTTCGGGCGGCGGCTGATGAACGAACCCTGCGGAACTGGAGGAGCCTACATTACGAGAAACTGAGTCGCCCTGGTGAGCAACGATCCATTCGGCTTAACAAGCAGTGGCGCCTGGTGTTCACCATCGACACAAAGGCGAAGCCGAACAGAATGACCGTGCTTGGCGTGGAGGACTACCACTGAATTGGGGATTCAAATGACTGCCACGAATGCAACATGGGTGAAGCATCCGGGCTTCTACATCAAGGAAGAGATGGAGGAGCGGGGTTGGCTTCAGCGCGACCTCGCCTTTGTCCTTGGTGTCCCCGAGCAGGGCGTCAACATGATCCTGTCCGGGAAGCGCAACATCAGTGCCGACATGGCGCGGGCGCTGGCTGACGCTTTCGATACGGACGGCGACTTTTTCGCTCGGCTGCAGCTCGCCTACGACATGGCTCATGCGCGCGTACCGGCGCCAAGCGTGGCCTCGCTCGGCAATATGCAGTCTCAGTATCCGGTTCGCGAAATGATCAAGCGGGGGTGGATTGCACAGGCCGACACGGTGCTTATCGAGGAACAACTGGTCCGGTTTTTTCGAGTCGCCGCGGCCGATGAGATCCCGTATCTGGCGCACGCGGCGAAGAAGAGCCGGTACGAGGAACGAGAGATTCCGGCACCCCAGCTCGCCTGGCTCTTTCGGGTGCGGCAGATTGCCAGGTCGATCACGGTGCCGGTGTACTCCGAACGAGCATTGAAGACGGCGATTGGCGAGTTGGAGTTGTTGCTTCGTGCTCCCGAGGAGGCGCGCCACGTGCCGAGAATCATGGCCGAGTGCGGCATCCGCTATGTCGTTGTTGAGAAGCTGCCCAAGGCGAAAATTGACGGAGTGTGTTTTTGGATCGACGGCTCACCCGTCATCGGTATGTCGCTGCAGCGGGACACCATCGACAACTTCTGGTTCGTCCTGCGCCACGAGATTGAGCACGTGCTTCGAAGGGACGGCCAGAACGAGGAAGTGATCGACGAAGACTTGACCGGAGGACCCCGCGCGGGGGTCACGATTCTCCCAGAGGAAATCGCTGCGAATGCGGCGGCGGCGGATTTCTGTGCTCCGCGAGACGGGCTACATTCGTTCCTGCTGCGAAAGAAGCCGTATTACTACGAGAAGGACGTTGTGGCGTTTGCGAAGCTCCATCAGCGGCACCCCGGCCTAATTGTCGGGCAGATGCAGAAGCGGATGGACCGCTGGGATTACCTCACGCGCCACCTCGTCAAAATACGGCAATTCGTGCTGCCCTCGGCGATGGCCGATGGATGGGGGCAGACCATTCCTGTGTCGTTGTAAAAAATCCAGATGGTTGGACCAATGACGAAAAACGAGACACTCCAGGCTATTTTCCATCTGTACGAGACCACGAGCGTGCGAGGCCCTCGCGAATCAGATGTCCAAGGCCCTGGCGCAGGAGCTGGACACCCACAAAGGCCACCGCTATCGGGTCAACCATGCCGTCCGGACCACCAAGGACGGAAAGCCACAGTCGTTCTGGGCAATTGTGGGATTCGCCCCCCATGAGCACATGGAGAAAGCCTTTGCGCAACGTCGGGAGCACATCGTCGGCGAATGCACTCAGTTAAACACCGACGTGGTTGTATACAACGACATGAACGAGGGGAAGGTGCCAGAAATCCAGATCATTCTGGATTTCAGCGAGGATGTTGCGGAGCGCCAGCAGCAGTAGCGGGTTACTTCTTCCAGCGTGCCTGGGCGGCCAGTTTCGCGATTTCCGTCCGCTCCTCCGCTGTCAGCCGGTTCGCCCTGGCCGGACCGCCCTTGAGGCCACCCGCCCGTTGTGGACCAGGAGGAGCGGAGTCTTGGGCTGCGCCCGTCGCGATGTCGACGACGAGCTTGCCCAACTGATTGGGATCGCGAGGCCGCTTCTTTTTCGCCAGAGTCGACACGACCTGATTGCCGCACATCCGGGCGGTCGCGCCGCCGGCTGCACTCTTCCAAATTTAGACCACTACCCGACCGTCAGGCCGCGCGGCATGCCCCGTAGAAGTTCCGCGCCAGCGAAACTTCCGCCGCGACCGCAAGATCGCGCCGTGACCGCAAGAGTCGCGCCATAACGAGGCCGGGCCCGGCACTCGCAACCGCGAGGCCGGACCCGGCACTACAGCCGTGGCGTCAAGACGTCCGACAGGCAGCCGTCACCGAGGAGGCTCGATGGTGTCGACACCGGGTCGAGCCAGCTCGTAGGGGGCGCCGGTGCCGGACGACCCGAGAAACAGCCTCGTCCCGTCGGTGAACGTGATGTCCCGGCCGTTCGCCCGGTTCGTGCCGTCCTTCGCCTGATAGCCGTCGACGTTGACCTCGGTTCCGGGCAGCAGAGACCGCCTCGTGAAGCCCCGCCTGAACAGCACGTTCGGAGTACCCCCTTCGAACGCCCACAGCTCGGTCGTGCCGTCGTCCAGCACCACGTCGATGTGGATCCAGACGTGGGGATTGACCCACTCGACTCTCGTGACCTTGCCGCTGAAGTCAACCGGCCGGTCGGCGTCGAACTCCGCGGCAAACGCGTGATGCGCCGCCACGGGCTCGGTCGTTCCCGCCAGCCACAATCCGATTCCGACGACCGCACTCAAGCCCCCAATCAGTAGTCTCTTCCTCATGGGTTTCGGCCTCCCTGCCGCTGTTGTTTCACCCGCGGTTTCGCATCCGACGGGTTCCCGGACCCCTGGGCACGTGGAACCCGGCTCCGTCAACGCCGATACCACTCATGCAGAAGATCGCCGGCCGGAATCTTGCGCGTAATCTCCACGATCATGGTCTCGCCTTCCCAGCGCCTGACCAGCTGCTCGCGGCGCAGGTGCCCGTACATGAACTCCTCGGCGAAGTCGATGCAGGGATAGTCCAGCGCCGTGGCGTTCGGTTCCAGGCGGCGGTAGATCGGCATGGCGATCGTCCACGGCTCGGTGAAGGTCTCCGGATCGGTAATCGTCGCTTCGTACCAGATGGCGTCCGGCGACATCGGCGAGAAGCGCTCGGTGAGCTGCAGGGCTTCGCTGTGGAAGTTCCCGGCCCGGTCCAACCAGTTCTTGCCGTTGAACTCCGTCACGTCGACCACCAGGGTGTCCCCTTCCCACCGTCCGACCGAGTGCCCCATGTAGGTATAGTCGGGCGGAAGGTCGACGTCGTCGAGGTGGATGACGCGCGCCGCGTTCGAGAACCCGAACGTCATGTGGATCTTGTCGTCGCCCTGGACGATCTGGAAGGGATAGGGCATGTACATGGCGCGAGGCGTGCCCGGCAGGTAGCACTTGAGCTCGGGATCGCGGTCGATCCAGTTCGCGGCGTTCTCCTGCTTCACCTGGAGCGCTTCCGGCCGGTAGGGGATCTCGCCGTCTCCCTGCACGACCCCCAACGACGCGGGCACGCCGGCCGCGGCGCCCAGCGCCACCACCGGCGCCGCCGGCACCCTGGCGTAATCGTACGGATAGACGCCCTCCTGCATCACCATGCCCGGCAGCGCCTCGTGCGCTTCCAGGTCCCAATGCGCCTCGTTGTTGGCCTGCCACACGCCGTTGAAGTTCGGGCGCCCGTCGGGGGTCTGCGCCGGACGCGCCGCCTCGTCCTGGCCCTGGCTGGCCGTGCTGCCCACCCCGACGGCGATGACCGCGCCCATGCTGAAGGCGGCAAGGGCCGTGACAACGGTCGAGATTCTGATACGGTTTCCCATCATCGATGCTCCCTGGCAAAGAAGCTCGGCCTCGCACCGGCGAGTGCGGGCGGAGCCGGGCTTCGTTTACCGGCACGGCCGGCGACGCCCGCGGGCGTCGCCGGCGCACGGCCGACGTCGCTCAGTCCTGCAAACCGGTTACGCATGTGGCGGTGTCCAGAGAGAACGGATCCGGGCCGCGCCCTTCGGCGAACGCCTGCTCATCCACGCGGGCGCCGATGAGCAGCGCCGGCAGGCCGTAGTTCCCCTCGTGGCACCGCGGCTCGTAGTAGATCCGGTTCTGCACGTCGCTCTGACGCTTCAACTCCTGCCGGACGGTCCACGGCGCCGCCCACGCCGTCGGATCCTCGATCGTCACCTCGTAGTCGAGCGTGTCCTCGTCGATACGTGTATACCGTTCGACGAGACGCCGGTTCCCGCCCGACTCGCGGTAGTTGAACTTGGGCGAGAAGTTCGTGGTCTCGATGACCAGCGTGTCGCCCTCCCAGCGGCCGCGCGAGTCGCCGTGCCGCAGACGGACCTGGCTCGGCGGGTGGCTTCCGCTCAGGTTGACGATGCGCTGGTACCCCTGGCCCTGCCCGGTGTCGTAGCCGATGGCGATGGAATCCTCGCCCTGCACGATGCGGCGGAACCCGTTGAAATCGGGGGTGCGCCCCGACATGCACCGGTCGCCCAGACTCTGATCTTCCGGCCCGTCGTGGCGGTTCATGCGGCCGGCATTGTAGAAGGGAGCGATGTCGAATCGGCGCGGCGACGACGGCCCGTACTCCCCGCCGGCGCAGCCCCCTGCCTCGGACCGGCAGGTCTCGGTGCTGCGCAGGAGCATGAGGCGCCACTCTCGCTGGACCTCGTTCTGCCGCCGGGCCTCCGGTGTGAGGGCGGGTATCCTGCCGTTCGGCGGGTCGACGACGAGCGACGTGCGTGGCCCGGCCGGCCTCGCCGACGTGTAGACGGCGTTGTACGCCCCGGCCACGTCCGTCCGGCCGTCCTGCCCGCGCCGGTTGCGCCCCGGGCTGACCATGCGGGCCTGGTCGCGCGCCTCCCGCTCCGCCGCGGTGAAGAGCTCGCGATCGCCGAGATCGGCCGGCCGTTCGAAGGGCGTCGCGTACACGTCGAGCCAGATGCCCTCCAGGTCCGGATGCCCCCACGGGGTCTCACTCGGAGCCTGCCCTGCCACCGGCACGGCGGGAAGCTGCAGCAGCACCGCGATGGTTGCGATTGCCGTTGCGACACCGAGCGACTCGAGCAGTCGTCGCCTCATTATCCGCATCTCCTGAACAGTGCTCGCTACCGGGCGGCGCGGCTCCGGGCATCCGGCTCCTCCGCCCGTCGTCCGCACGCCTCGAAACAGGTCGAATATACCCCCGCCGTCGCCGCCCGTCAAAGCGCACACATTCGTTGACCGCGTCAGAAACGCCGAGAGGGTTGCCAGGTGGCAGGCAACCGCTCGACAGCGCTCTACGGGGGGCAACGACCCGGGCAGGCCGGAGCCCGTGCGCACGAGCGCCCTACCGGCTCGATCCGGCCATCTGCTGCTCGGCCTCGCGGGCGCCCGCCAGGATGTTCTGCAGCCCGTAGTTACCCTCGTGGCACGCGTACTCGAAGATCTCTCCCCCGAGCGGCACCATCGGAATCTCGGCCGTCCACGGGCTCGCGTATGTCGCGGGGTCGGTGACGGTGAAGCTGTAGTCGATGCCGTCGTCGACCCGCGTGAACCGCTCGACCACGCGCGCCTGCTCGCTGGCCGCGTGCACCAGGTAGCGCACCCGCTCGTCGCCCCTCGGCGTCATGTTCGTCGTTTCGACCACCAGCGTGTCGCCCTCCCAGCGGGCGCGCGAGTCGCCCATCCACTGGCCGACCTGCGTCGGCAGGTGGGCGCGCCCGTCCAGCGGGATGATCCGCGCGTCGTGGATCATCTCCACCAGGATCACGACGTGGTGGGGCGTCTGCAGGATCTGGTAGTTGTGGTTGTAGAAGCCGGGGATCATGGCGCCGGGCATGCCGCGCGTGAGGCACCGGTCGTAGAGGTTCAGGTCCTCCCACGTGTCGAACTTCGTGCCGTCCCGCATCGCCGCGAACGCCGCGTCGCTCTCGCGCACACGCTCCGTCTTCGCCGGGTACCTCCCGTCGGGCGGGTCGACGATGAGCGACGTCTGACTGGTCCGCACGCCGCGGTCGAGCCAGAAGTCGTTGTAGCCGCCGGTGCTGCCGGGGGGCGGCGGGCGGTCCCGGGCGGCGTCGGCCTCCGCGTCGAGGGCCGCACGCTCCTCGTTGGAGAGCACCGCCCGCTCTCCGAGCTCGCTCGGCCGCTCGAGCGGCGTCGTGGTCCGGTTCGTCCAGACCCCCTGGAGATCGGGGTCGCCCCACGGCGTGCGCTCCGGCGCCTGGGCGGCCGCGAGCACCGGAAACAGAACGACGACCGACAGAATCGCGATAACGTGCCTCATGCTGCACCTCCTACCGGGGCCATCATACTCGGATCGCCGCCCGGCGTTCCCTGGACTGATTGCTGTGGCGCATGGTCATGGGTGCTGCAGGACCTCTTCAGCGGAACGCTCGCGACGCGACCCGCGGACGCACAAGGCCTTGATCGCCGCTGACGGCGGCTCGGCCAGGGACTTGCATATCGATATGCGATATGCTGCGTCGTGATCCGGAGCTTCCGTTGCAGGGAGACGGAGCGACTCGCCACCGGGCACCGCGTGCGGCGATTCGCGGCCTTCGAGCGCGTCGCGCAACGCAAGCTGGCGCAACTGGATGCCGCTGCGACGCTCGACTTCCTGCGGGTACCGCCGGGCAATCGTCTCGAGTCGCTCAAGGGCGAGCGACATGGTTCGTACAGCATTCGCATCAACGACCAGTGGCGGCTCTGTTTTCGCTTCCGGGACGGAAGCGCGTTCGATGCCGAGATCGTCGACTACCACTGAAGGAATGAGCCCATGACCCGTTTGCAAGCGGTACACCCCGGCGAGGTCCTGAAGCACGACTTCATGGACCCGTTCGGGTTGTCGGCGACTGCGCTCGCGAAGGCGATCGGCGTGACGCCGGCGCGCATCAACGAGATCGTGCGCGGCCGGCGCGGCATCACCGCGGCGACGGCCTTGCGGCTGGCGAAGTACTTCGGCACCGACGCACAGAGCTGGATGAATCTTCAGACCCGCTACGAGCTCGCACTGGCCGAGTCGGCCGAGGCACGATCCCTGCGGACCATCCGCCCGCTCGAAGCCGCTGCCCCGTGACACGTCAACGGTCCGGATCGGTCGATGGCAGCGCCAGGGCGATCAGCTCGGGGACGCGCCCGCCGCCGACGGTCAGGGCGATGTACTGGCGCCCGCCCGAGAGGTACGTCATCGGCGTGCCGATGGCGCCCCCCGGCAGATCGACGGACGCGATCTCCTCGCCGGTCATCTTGTCGAAGGCGACGAGGCGCGGGCGGTCGTCGGTGCCGCCGGTGGTCAGCGCGTGGATCAGCAGCGTCTTCGTCAGCACCGGGCCGATGCGTCCGCTGTCGCCGCCCAGCGGCGGCAGGTCGAGGTCGCGCAGCAAGGGGAGGTTGCGGATGCGGTCGCCGTCGCCCATCGGCTGCATCCACAGGTGCTCGCCCGTGTTCATGTCGATGGCCGTCATCCGCGAATAGGGCGGCTTGAACAGCGGCAGGCCCTGCGGGAGCTGGGGGCGGCCGGTCAGCGCGCCGCGCGCTTCGAGCACCGCCAGGGTGGTGTCCTCGCCCGGCTCGGGGGTGCGGAAGTGCTTGACGGTGTAGCGGTTGCCCGACGGCACGTAAAGAATGCCGGTCTCGGGATCGACGGCGGCGCCGCCCCAGCTGCCGGCGCTGAACCCGGGCCGCACGATGGTGCCCCGCCGGCTGTGCGGCGTGTACAGGGGGCCGATGCGGTACGGGGCGACCGCCTCGATCGCCATCCGGCGTATCTCGGGCGTGAAGTCGACGAGGTCGTCGATGGCCACCCCCTGATAGTCGAACGGCGCCGGCCGGGTCGGAAACGGCTGGGTCGGCCACGGCAGCTCGCCCTCGATGTCGGTGTCGGTCGGCACCGGGCGCTCCTCGATCGGCCAGACCGGCTCGCCGGTCACCCGGTCGAACACGAACGTGAAGCCCTGCTTGGTGATCTGCGCCACCGCCCTGATCGGCCGGCCGTCCACCGTGACGTCGATCAGGTTCGGGGCGGCGGGCAGGTCGTAGTCCCAGAGCCCGTGGTGGACGGCCTGGAAGTGCCAGACCCGCTCGCCGGTCTCGAGGTCGAGGGCGACGAGGCTCTCGGCGAACAGGTTGGCGCCGGGGCGGTGTCCGCCGTAGTAGTCGGGGGCGGCGGTGTTCAGGGGCAGGTAGATGTAGCCGAGCTCGGGGTCGATGCTCATCATCGTCCAGACCCCCACCTTGCCGGTCTCGCGCCAGGAGTCGCCGCCCCAGGTGTCGTTGCCGAACTCGTCGCCCTGCGGGATGGTGTGGAACGTCCAGCGGGTCCGGCCGCTGCGCGCGTCGAAGCCGCGCATCCAGCCCGGCGGCATCTCCTTGCGGTTGTTGTAGCTGGAGATGGACATCGGCGTCACGACGGTGTCCCCGAACACGATGGGCGGGGACTGGACGGAGTAGAGCAGCGCGTTCAGCCAGTCGCGCCCGCCGCGCGTGGCGCGCGGGATGTCCTCCATCAGGTCCAGCCGGCCGCCGTCTCCGAAGTCGGCGCACGGCCGGCCGGTCGCGGCGTCGACGCAGACGAGATAGCCGTTGCCGGTGCCGAAGAATATCCGCTCGTCGGTCCGGTCCGGCCCGTCCGACCAGTACGCCACGCCGCGCTGGTTCCAGCGGGCGCTCATCGTGGTCGTGCCTTCCTCGTAGCTCTTGGGGTTGAAGACCCACAGCGTCTCGCCCGTCCGGGCGTCGACCGCGGCGGCCGCCGACGTCGGCATGTTGATGAAGAGCCGGTCGCCGACCATCAGCGGGGTGGCCTTGAGGTTGGTGAGGGTGGGGGGCTGGCCGTCGCGCCACCGCTCGGGATCGCGGCGGTTCAGCTCGTCGAAGATCAGCCGCGAGTCGGCGCGCCACTCCGAGCCGTCGGGCATGGTCAGGCTGAGCACGGCGTCTGCAGACTGCCAGCGCCACGCGATCCGAAGGTCGCCGAAGTTGTCGCGGTCGATCTGATCGAGGGGCGAGTACTTGGTGCTGCCGAGATCGCCCCCGTAGGTCGGCCACTCCCCGTTGGCGGGCGCGCCGTACTGCGCCGCCGCGGGACCGCCCGCGGCCAGCGCGACCACGAGGCCGAGGGCCAGCCGACCGACGCCGAGAGCAGGCTCGAAGGTTCGTCGCATGGGTTCCTCCGGTCAGGCACGCTCCGTGGCGCGTGCAGCGCCCGTCACGCCGGGTTGCCGGGTAGGATACCAGCGACACGGGCGCTGCCGCGGGCCGGAAGCCGGCCGCGGGTGTCGATTGACCCCCGGTGCGCCGGACCCGAAGCCGCCGCCGCCCGCGAGTCGTCGCCCCGTCGCGTCGCCTCCCGCTCGCCCGACATCAGTCTTCGGCGATCGTCTGGCCGGTCTGTGAACCGGACGAGACCGACGGAGTCTGCGGCGGCTCGATGCTCGTCCGCTCTCCCCAAATCCCGGAAGAGCTGTAATGTCACGACATTATCATGAAATAGACTTTTTAGTTCACGCACATGTCACTCATGATTGTGTATAGTCGGCGTGTCGACGACTTCCAGAATGAGGAGCCCGTGATGTCAGATGCATCACTCTGACGAGGCGGCGTGACTTCCTGCCCCTGGACCCTGACTCCGCGCACCGGCAGTCCGGAACCCGGCGGGCGGACCCTCTGGTTCGGGGCCGAGTTCGACACCGGCAACCAGGTGTGGTCACGAATCACGGCAGAGGCGGTCGGTCGGATGGCGGGAGAAGACGCCGCCCGCGTGCGGCGAGCGCCTCATCGACGCCCTCCGCGCCAGACAGCCGCCGGACCGAGGACTGAAAGCCAGGAGAAACAGCCATGAAGACCATTGCCGGCTCGGCGCTCGTTCTTTGCGCGACCGTGTGCCTGGCGGCCTCGACCGCGGCCCAGACCCCGGTGGGGGCGCTGGCGATCGACGAGGGTCAGGGCGACCAGTACGGCTGGGCGGTGGACTACGAGACGGCGGGAGCCGCCCGGGCCGCGGCGTTGCGGGAGTGCGGCTCGGGCTGTTCGGTGGTACTGACGTTCGAGCGCTGCGCGGCCTACGCGGCCGACCAGGGCGCGGGCAGCACGGTGTACGGGTGGGCCGAGTCGTACGACTCGGCGACCGGCGCTCGGCAGCGGGCCCTGGCCGAGTGCGGCTCCCGGGGTTCGGGGTGCACGGTTCGGGTGTGGGGCTGCAACGGCCCGGTGGTCGAGGAGAGTCTGGGTCTGGACCGTGCGGCGCGCCGCCAGGTTCAGGAGGGCCTGCAAGCCGCAGGCTTCGACCCTGGCGGAGCTGACGGGATGTTCGGGCCGCGGACGCGGACGGCGATCCGGCGCTGGCAGACGTCTCGAAGGGCACGGGCGACGGGGTATCTGGACGGCGCGTCGGTGGCGTCGCTGCGGCCGTCGGTGGCGGGTCAGCCGACGTTCCGGGAGCGTGAGCCTGCGGGAGTCGCCGCGGCGTCGTCAGCGGCCACGGCCGCGCCGCCCGCGGTGTCCGCGGCGCAGCAGCAGCCTCCGCCGGCCAGCGCGGAGGTGGAGGTCGTGTTCTGGCAGTCGATCGCGAACAGCACGAACCCCGTGGAGTTCGAGGCGTATCTGGCTCAGTTCCCGAACGGCGTGTTCCGGGCGCTGGCAGAGGCGCGTCTGGCGTCGCTGCGGTCGCCGGCGAACGCGACCCCTGCGGCGGTCGGCCGTCCTGCCGGCGGCGTGGGCTCACCGGCCTCCGGCTCTCGGGTGTCCGGTGCCGGGGGCGCGGCGTTCGGGGGCGCTGCCGTCGTCGACGCGCCGCGTCGGGCTGGCGACGTTTTCCGGGACTGTGCGGAGTGCCCGGAAATGGTGGTGCTGGCTGGCGGCGGTCTGGCGATGGGCCGGTACGAGGTGACGTTGGGGGAGTATCGAGCGTTCGCGTCGGCGACGGGGGGCGGCGCGGGTGGCCTATGTTACACGGTTGGTGCTGACGGCGACTCGTGGCGTGACCCGGGCTTTCCGCAGACGGACCGTCATCCTGTGGCGTGCGTGAGCTGGGACGATGCGCAGGAGTATGTGTCGTGGCTGAGCCGTCGGACGGGCGCGACATATCGGTTGCCGACGGAGGCGGAGTGGGAGCGTGCGGCAGCCGGGTCTCAGCCCGGGTGTGACCGGTTGGGGAGAGGGACGAGGCCGGATGGAACGTGCCCTGTCGGCTCGTCCGGTGCTAACGCGGCGGGGCTGTCTGACATGGTGGGGAACCTGTGGGAGTGGACGTCGGACTGCTGGGAGGGGAACTGCGGCCGTCGTGTGGTTCGCGGCGGCTCCTGGCTCAACCTATGCCGAGTTCCTCCGGCCTGGCGCGCGCAGCTGGGCTCCACCGCCAGCCGGACCTTCGACCAGGGTTTTCGCGTTTCGAGGACGCTGGATTAAGTCTTTGAGTCCTCAACTCTTTACATCTTGGGGGGTCTGGGGGGCTTTGCCCCCCAGCGGCTTAGGTGATGGCGTCATCGGCGGGGAGCGGGCAGGGCGCTCGCCGGACCGGCCCGGCGTTGGAGTCGATGTACCGCTTCGTGCTCTGGCTGGTTCCGACGGTGGAGAAGTTCCCTCGGCGTCAGAAGTTCCTGCTCGGCGACCGGCTGCAGGCGACGGCCCTCGACGTGCTGGAGCGGCTGGTCGAGGCGACGTACACGCGCGACCGGCGGCGGCATCTGGCGGCGGCGAACCTGGGCATCGAGAAGCTGCGGTTCCTGTGCCGGCTCGCCAGGGACCTCGGGCACCTGGACGAGCGCCGCTACGAGCACGCGGCGCGCGCTCTCGACGAGACCGGCCGGCTCGTCGGCGGCTGGCGGAAGGCGGATGAGGCGGCGAAGGGCTGACGGCCTGTTCGACGGGATTGCGACGTTCGGCGCGTTGTGCGCCGCGGCCTCGCGAGCGGCGCTGGCCAAGCGCCGGGGGCCGGGTCCGGCCGCGTTCCTCGCCAACCTGGAGCCGGAGGTCCTGGCCCTCGAGCGCGGGCTGCGGGCGGGGACCTGGCGGCCGGGCGGCTACGTCTCGTTCGAGATTCGCGACCCGAAGCGCCGGATGATCTCGGCGGCGCCGTTCCGCGACCGGGTGGTACACCACGCGGTGCACGCGGTCATCGCGCCGCTGTTCGAGCGCGGCTTCATCGACCACACCTACGCCAATCGGGCCGGCAAGGGGACGCACCGGGCGCTGACGCGCTACGAGCGCCTGCGCGACCGTCATCACTACGTTCTGCGGGGCGACATCTACCGGTACTTCCCGGCCATCGACCACGAGGTGCTGAAGGCGGACCTGCGGCGTCGCATCGCGTGCCGGCGGACGCTGGCGGTGCTCGACCGCATCGTCGACGCGTCGAACCCGCAGGAGCCGGTGCATCTGTACTACCCGGGCGACGACCTGTTCACGCCGTTCGAGCGGCGCCGGGGGCTGCCGATCGGCAACCTGACGAGCCAGCTCTTCGCCAACGTCTACCTCGACCGCTTCGACCACTTCGTCACCGAGGTGCTCCGCGCGCCGTACCTGCGCTACGTGGACGACTTCGCGCTGTTCGCCGACGACCCGGCGCGGCTCGAGGCGTGGCGGGGCCGCCTCGCGGCGTTTCTCGCGCGTCGGCGTCTGTCACTGCACCCCGAGAAGACGCACGTGGCGTCGACGTCGGCCCCGGCGACGTTCCTCGGGTTCGAGCTGCGGCCTGACGGTCGCCGTCGGCTGCCGGAGGCGAACGTGCGCCGGTTCCGCAACCGCCTGCGCGGACTCCGCGACCGCTGGCGGGCGGGCACCGTCACCCGGGAAGAAGTGGAGCAGCGGGTTCGCGCCTGGGTGGCGCACGCGGCGCACGCCGACACGTGGCGGCTGCGCCGCGCGATCTTCCGGGACGGGTGGTTCGCGCCTCGCGGGCAGCCGGTCCCGGGGGCCTGACCGGCCCCCGGCCGTCGTGTGGTTCGCGGCGGCTCCTGGAACAACAATGCCGAGAACCTCCGTCTCCGGCCTGGCGCGCGCAACAGGAACACCACCGCCAACCGGAACAACAACCAGGGTTTTCGCGTTTCGAGCACGCCCCTCTGCCGGAGCCGGCGCGGTCACGGCCGCGCCGGGCGAGCGTGGGAGCGTCCAGGGCCGGTCATGATGAGTCGGCGCCGCTGGAAGAAGAGCGGCGGCGTCACGGCCGGGGCTCGTCCTGGCCCGCGAGGGCGACGGGCTCCGGCCGCCGTTTTCGCGCGGGCGGTCTTCCTGAACGGCAATTTCCTTCGCCGTCTCACCGTATCCCATAACCCCCTTCACTAACATGTCGAAAGACATGTGCTCTAGCTAGAAATCGTCCCAAATCCAACACCGGCAACGGGTTGAGCCGGAACGGCGGGAGAGCCGCCGGGGTCCCGCCCGGATCGGCTCCGAAGGGGAACGCGCCCGGGTCTCCGAGGGCCTCGCGGCCGGCCCTTCGAGAGCTGATCGCCCCCGGAACGCCCGCCTCGGCCGTGGCGGCGCCGGGCGGGTCCGGAGGTCAGGCCGCCGACGTCGACGCGCTCGCCGCGCCCCTCGGGCGCCCGCGCCTACGTCGAGGCGGCCGAGCTCGAGGAGCCGAAGGCGACGCTTTTCCAGAGCATGGACCCCGCGGGCCGCCGGCTGACGGGCCGGGCGCTCGAGCGGCGGGTCGTCCTGGCGATGATCTGCGTCGAGAGGCGCGTGTCGAGGGCGCCGCCCCGTGAGGCCCGCCGCGCTCCCCGCACGACCTCAGTCTTCGGCGATCTTGTAGAGATGGCGGTAGCCGCGCAGGTAGAGCTCGTCGTCGACGAGGGCCGGCGAGGCGTCGAAGCCGTCGTCGAGGGTGTTGGCGGCGATCACCTCGTAGCGGGGGCCGTGCCGGATGACGAGGGTCGTGCCGTCGCGGCCGGGGATGTATACGCGCCCGGCCGCGCCGACCGGCGAGGCGAAGACGTTGGGCACGCCCCGCAGGCGCTGCAGCGCATAGTGCGGCTCGCCGGTCGCGGGGTCGAAGACCGACAGGATGCCGTCGTTGCTCTTGAGCAGGTAGAGCGCGTCGTCGTAGAGCAGGGGCGACGGCACGTAGGGGGTGTCGCGGTCGAGCTGCCAGACGACGGCCCCGGTGTAGGCGATGTCCCCCCGCGCGTCGGCGAGCCGGATGGCCTGCAGGTTGCTGCCGCGATAGCCGCTGGTGACGTAGACGATGCCCCCGGCGTGCACCGGCGAGGGGATGGCGTTCATGGTGGTGCCGCGGCTGTGCCAGACGGTCTCGCCGGTCTCGAGGTCGTAGCTGTAGACCTGGTCCATCGCCGGGGTGACGACCTGCGCCCGCCCGTCGTGCTCGACGATGAGGGGGGTGGCCCAGGTGTCGATCTCGTCGCGGTTCGACCGCCACCGCTCCTCGCCGGTGCGTGCGTCGAGCGCGGCGACGAACGACTGGCCGCCGATGTGGTCCCAGGTGACGACCAGGGTGTCGCCGTGGAGCGCCGGCGTCGTGCCCTCGCCGAACGCGTTGCGCATGAAGCGGGTGCCGAGGTCGGCCTCCCACTGCAGCTCGCCGTCGAGGTCGTAGGCGTACAGCCCCCACGAGCCGAAGAACGCGTAGAGCCGCTCGCCGTCGGTGACCGCCGACCCGGAGGCGTAGGTCCCGTTCGGCAGCTGGTACCCTTCGTGCGGCACCGCCTCGCGGGCGACCCGCCGCCACGCGACGGCGCCGGTCTCGCGGTCGAACGCCATGACGACGAACTGGTGCCGGCGGATCTGCTGCGCACCCCGGCCGCCGCCCCGGCCGCGTCGACCCTGGCGGGCGCCTCGGCCGTCCCGGCCACCCCGGCCTGCGCGCTGTCCCGGCTGCGGCTGTCGGCGCCCCGCCTCGGGCGCGGCCACCGGCACGGGGTCGCCGACGGGTACGGCGGTCAGCAGGAACACCCGGTCGCCCCACACGATCGGCGACGCCGACCCGCGTCCGGGGACCTCCACCTTCCAGGCGACGTTCTCGGTCTCGCTCCACGTCAGCGGCGGGTCGGCATGCCGGGCGACGCCGGTCGCCTCCGGCCCCCGCCACTGGCCCCAGTACCGCTCGGCCCCGGCGGTTTGGGCGTCCGCCGGCAGGGTCCATCCGACCATCAGCCACAGAACCGCCGCCGTCCTGGCCCATCGATGCATGGCGCGTCGTCTCCTGATTCTCGGTTCCGCCGTCCTCGCCGCGCTGCCGTTCCGTTCCGGTTCGCCGCTCTCTCACGCCGCGCTGCCGTCCGTTCCGGCTCGCTGCCCTCTGGCGATCAAGACGCCGCCGCGTCCGATTCGTTGCTCGGGTCTCCCTGCCGGCGCACCCATCCTCGGCCGCCGTACGCGAGCCGTGAGGGACTTCACCCCGTCCGTTCGGGCCGACCTCTCACGCCCGGGCCGCGATTCCACCGTATGGCAGTAGGATACGCGGAGTCCGGCCGCCGCGTCTCTGCCCGGCCGGCGCTCGACGGAGCCTCGATGAAAGGAAGTGACCCGATGCGCGCACCGATACAGGCAATCCGTTGGACCGCGGCGCCCGCCCTGCTCGCGGCGGCCGCCGGCCTCGCCGCCGCGCAGACCGATTCCGGCGCCCGGCGGCTGGCGGACGCTCTCACGTTCCACGCCTCGTTCGACAACGGCCTCGACGCGGATCGGGCGGAGGGCGACCCCCGGCTCTACACCGCGCCGTCCTACGAAGAGCAGGACCAGGCGGAGCCCGGACTCGGGACATCGCCGGTGATGCTCGCCGAGGGCGCGGGACGCCTCGGCCACGCCCTGCGATTCACCGAGCGCAACCGGCACGCCGTCTTCTTCAAGGCGGACGGAAACGCGGGGTACTCGCCGGCGGGCTGGAGCGGGACCGTCTCGTTCTGGCTGAGCCTGGATCCCGCCACCGACCTCGAGCCGGGCTTCTGCGACCCGATTCAGATTACCGACGCCGCGTACAACGACGCCGCGATCTGGGTCGACTTCACCGGCGAGAATCCCCGGCAGTTCCGTCTGGGGGTCTTCGGCGATCTGGAGGCGTGGAATCCGGACGAGCTGGGGGCGAACGACAATCCCGCCTTCAACCAGCGGCTGACGGTCGTCGACGAGCCGCCGTTCGCGGGCGACCGCTGGACCCACGTGGTCATCACCCATGCCGGGCTCGGCCGGCCGGGCGGCGCCGCCACCCTCTATCTGGACGGCGAACGGGTGCCGGGCGGGGCGGACGACGTCGACGAGCCGTTCACGTGGGACGTCGAGCGGGGAGCGATTCGGCTCGGCGTCAACTACGTGGGGCTCTTCGACGAGCTGTCGCTGTTCGACCGTCCCCTGACCGATGACGAGGTGCGCGCCCTGCACGCGCTCGAAGGCGGCGCGGCGGCGCTCGCGGCCTTCGCGGCGGGGAGCGACCGGCCGGCGCGAAGTGGTCCTGGCCTCCATGCGGCCTTGCGCGGACATGGACGGGATCGCGCGACGCCTTGAACCCATGACTCCACCGACTCCGGACCTGCGTTATCCCATCGGTCAGTTCTCGCCCGCCGGCCCGGTCACGCGGGATCGCGTGGACGCCTGGACCGCCGACCTCGCGGCGCTGCCGGCCGACCTGCGGCGCACCGTCTCGACGTTGACGGACGGCCGGCTCGACACGCCGTACCGCCCGGGCGGCTGGACGGTCCGGCAGGTGGTTCACCATCTGCCCGACAGCCACATGAACAGCCTCGTCCGGTTCAAGTGGGCGCTGACCGAGGACCGCCCGGTCATCAAGGCCTACGACGAGAAGGGCTGGGCCGGGCTGCCCGATGCCGGGAGCCCGATCGACGGTTCGCTCGACCTCCTCGACGCCCTCCACCGCCGCTGGGTGGACCTGCTGGGCAGCCTGACGTGGCCGCAGCTGCAGCGCGAGTTCGTGCACCCCGAGTCGGGCGCGGCCGCCCTGGCCGTCACCGTCGGCGCCTACGCGTGGCACGGCCGCCATCATCTGGCGCACGTCGAGCGGCTGATCGAGCGCGAGGGCTGGATCTGAGAGAGCGATGGCGCGGCCCGGGCGGCGCCGCCGGTCAGTACGCCACCGCCCACCCTTCGCGGCGGCGGTCGGCGCCGGCCTGACGCCGGCCCGCGATCTGGTCGACGAGCACCGCCTGGGCGCCGCCGAACTCGGCCGTCCACCCGCTGCGCGCGTGCACGGTGTAGCCGCGGGCGGCCAGCGCGTCGCGGACTTCCTGCGGCACCCGGTCCTCGATGGCGAGCGAGCCGTCGCCCCGCCGGCGCAGCCGGGGCGCGTCGATGGCCTCCTGCGGGCTCATGCCGAAGAGCTGCATGTTGTTGATGACCTGCACGAGCGTGTGCGTCTGCCCGTCGCCGCCGGGGGTGCCGACGGCGACCCAGGGAAGGTCGTTGCTGAGGATGATGACGGGACAGAGCGTGTGGAACGGCCGGCGCCGCGGCGCGAACGCGTTGGGATGGTCCTCGTCGAACCGGAACAGCGACCCGCGGTTGTGCAGCACGATGCCGGTGTCGGGCACCACGAGCCCGGATCCGAAGGTCGCGAACAGGCTCTGGATCAGCGAGACCACGTTGCCGTACTGGTCCACCGCGATCACGTAGACGGTGTTCGGGTGATCTTCGGCGGGCTCGACGTGGACCATCGGCGCCCGGCCGGCCGGGTCGATGGTCGAGGCCAGCTCCCGGATGCGGGCCGGGTCGAGCAGCTCGTCGACGGAGACGCGCATGGCCGCGGGGTCGGCGACCTCGCGGTCGCGGTCCTCGAAAGCCAGCCGGATCGCCTCGGACACCGTGTGCAGGTAGTCGGCCGAGTTGTGGCCGAGCGCCGCGAGGTCGGCGTCGACCTGCTGCAGCAGCGCCAGCTCCTCGAGCAGCGTCACCCCCTGCGTGTTCGGGGGGAACGCCTGCACCTCGAGGTTCTGGTAGCGGGCGCTGATGGGCTGGGTCCACTCCGGCAGGTAGTCGGCGAGGTCGTTGGGCATGAGCAGCCCGCCGCGCTCGAGCAGGAAGCCCACGATGCGCCGGCCGAGGGCCCCGGTGTAGAGCTCCTCCCAGCCCTGCTCCTGGAGCGTCCGCAGGGTGGCGGCGAGGTCCGGGCGGGGCAGGACGTCGCCCGCCTGCGGGGGGGCGCCCCCGGGCAGGAAGATGCGGGCCGCCTCCGGCTCCCGCCGCAGCTTCTCGGCGGCGCCGGCGATGTCCTCGGCGAGCCGCTCCGAGACGGGAAGCCCCGCGGTGGCGAGGTCGACGGCCGGCTGCAGAGCCTGCGCGAAGGGGATGGTCCCGAAGCGGCGCAGCCCCTCCGCCCAGGTCCCGACGGTGCCGGGGACCGAGACGCTGAGGGGGCCGGTGCGCGGCATCCGCTCGTGGCCCTCGGCCTTCAGCTCCTCCAGCGTCAGGGCGCTGCCCGAGCGTCCCGAGCCGTTCAGGGCGTAGGTCAGCTTCGTGGCCGAGTCCCAGTACAGCAGGAACGTGTCGCCGCCCACCCCGTTCATGTGGGGGCGCGCGACGGCCAGCACCGCGGCCGCGGTGATCGCCGCGTCCATGGCGAGCCCGCCCGCCTCCAGCACGCGCAGGCCGGCCTCGGCGGCGAGGGGATGCCCGGCGGTGACCGCGGCCTCGGTGCCGAGGGCGTCGCGTCCCGGCTCGGCGTTGCGGGACAGCGGGGAGGAGCAGGCCGCCGCGGTCAGGACGGCGGCGCCGGCGACGATTCCGCAGAGGACCGCGGCGGCGGGCGGCCGCGGTCGCCGGTGACGTGTGCGGTGTGCAGGCATGGGCTCCTCCCGTGGATCCGATCGCATCGATTCTACGCCTGAGCGGCGGGAGATGCGGATGTTCCGGTCTTCGGCGCGGATCCGGACGCTTCCGCCGCCGGCCGCGCGGGGAGCGCCGGCGATTCTACGCCTGAGCGGCGGGAGATGCGGATGTTGGCGCCGATCCGGGCGCTTCCACCGCCGCCCGCGCGGGGGGCGCAGGCCCGGGAGGCGCCGTCTGTCCCGCCGGCCGGAAGGCGGCCGCCGCGCCGGTGCAGGTCTGATAGGATGGCGCGCATGGTGGACAAATCCGATTCGTTCGACAAGCTGCCGCTGCCCGAGACGAGCCCCCGCGGACTGCTCCGGCACTTCGGTCCCGGTCTCATTCTGATGATGACGGGCATCGGCACGAGCCATCTGGTGACGGCGCCGGCGGCGGGCGGTCGGTTCGAGTACGCGCTGCTCTGGTGCATCCCCGTCGCCTACATCTTCAAGTACTACGGGTTCGAGATGGCGTTCCGGTTCACCAACGCCACCGGGCGCAGCATGCTCGACGCCTATACGACCGCGCCGGGGAAGTGGCCGGTGTGGTACGTGCTGATCACGACCATCGTCCAGTGCGCCCTGGGCCAGGCGGGCCGGCTGGCGGCGGCCGCCGCGGTGCTGTTCTTCGTGTTCTCGGAGTATCTCGGACTCGGGCTGCCGAGCTGGTTGTACGGGCTCGGGCTGGGGGTGCTCGCGGTGGGCATCATCCTCTACGGGCGCTACGCGGCGGTCGAGCTCGCCACCAAGATCCTCGCCGGGGTGCTGTTCGTGTCGACGGTCGGGGTCTACGTGTTCGAGCCGGCGCCGTTGTCGGCGATGGGACGATTCTTCACGGTCGAGATTCCGGGCGGGTCGTGGCTGATCATCGCGGCGTTCCTCGGGCTGCTGCCGACGGGCATCGACGTCTCGCTGCAGGCCTCGGAGTGGGGCAAGGCGAAGCGCGTCGGGATGGGGCGCATCCGGGAGCAGCTCGAGCGGGAGGGCTACGCCCGTCCGTTCGACGCCTTCTCCTCGACCGCGCAGGACCTCAGCGTCGAGGTCTCGAGGCTGCCCGCGCACGCGCAGGAGTACTGCCGCCGCTGGTTCCGCATCGGCATCCTGGACTTCACGATGGGCCACATCGTGTCGTTCGTGCTCGCGACCATCTTCCTGCTGCTGGCCGCGGTCTGGCTCTACCCCAGCGAGGTGGCCGGCAACGCGGTGATCGGCGAGATCGCCCGCATCTTCACCGAGAGCGCGGGGCCGGCGATGATGCTGGTGTTCCTCGGCGGGGCGTTCGCGGCCACCTTCTCGACCGCCTTCAACTACTTCGACGGCTGGCCGCGGGTGGTCGCCGCGTGTTGCCGGAACCTGTTCCGGGGGACGGCCGAGCTGTCGGGCGTCGCGGCCGAAGGGGTGACGGCGGCGCACCGGCGCGCCTGGTGGTCCGAGTACAACATCTACCGCATCACGATGTTCTACTCGCTGATCGCGGCGGTGCTGATTATGGCCGGGCTGCCGCGGCCGGTGTTCCTGGTGCTGGTGTCGTCGGCGCTGGCGTTCTTCATCGCGCCGGTCATCTTCTTCCTGAACATCTACTATTGTGTGACCATCATTCCGAAGACCGAGAAGGCGTTCTATCCGTCGCAGCCGGTGGTCTGGTTCAGCTGGTTCAGCCTCGCCGTGTTCACGGCGCTGACCCTCGTCATCATCCTGGCGCGCGTGTTCGGCGTGACCTTGTTCGGCGGGTAGGGGTTTTTCTGCACCGTGGCGGCGGCGCGCCCTGCCGCAGGTTGGCCGGAGCGGCGGCCGGTCCCGCTCAGCCCGGCAGTACCCGCCGCGTCCTGCAGCTTGGCCGGGGGGCGGCAGGCGACGGCTTCCGGACCGGAGTGGGGAACCATGCAATCAGCGTCGTCGGCGATTCGGAGAACCTCGGCGGGGGCCGCCTGTTGGTGGCTCGCGGTCTCGGCGGCGGCCGGGCAGCCGTTCGACGTCGACGTCGCCCATCGCGCCCGCGGGGTGTTTCCCGGCGAAGCGGTCCTGGTCTTCGTCTCGTCGCCCGAGCGGCTGGCCTCGGTCGAGGGGACGATCTTCGATCGCACCGTCCACTTCCACCACGGGGAGGACGGATCGTGGCGGGGGCTGGTGGGCATCGACCTGATGGTCGAGCCCGGCGATCACGTTCTCGCGCTGCGGATCACCGCGGTGGGCGGGGCGGCCCTGTCGCGCACCTACCGGCTGCCGGTGGCCGACAAGGCGTATCCCACCCGGCGCCTGACGGTGGAGCCGCGCTACGTCGAGCCGCCCCCGGAGGTAAGCGCCCGGATCGAGCGGGAGTACCTGCAGCAGACCGCGATCTTCGCGACCGACACCCCGGAGCGGCTCTGGCGCGGGGCGTGGATCCGCCCCGTCGCGGGGCGCGCGAACAGCCGGTTCGGCAGCCGCAGCGTGTTCAACGGCCAGCCCCGGAGCCCGCACAGCGGCGCCGACTTCCTGGCCGGCGTGGGCACCCCCGTCGCGGCCCCCAACCGCGGCCGCGTGGTGCTGGCCGGCGATACCTACTTCTCGGGCGGGTCGGTCATCCTCGACCACGGCTGGGGTCTTTACTCCTACCTGGCGCATCTCTCCAGAATCCTCGTCGAGGAGGGAGACCTGGTGGAGCAGGGTGACGTGGTCGGTCACTCCGGAGCCACCGGCCGGGTCACCGGCCCCCATCTGCACTGGACCGTGCGCATGAGCGGAGCCCGGGTCGATCCCCTTTCGGTGATCGAGATTCTGCAGGATTGAGCCGTCGCCAGGAGTCTGCGCCGTAGAACGGTGCCGCCTCTGGTTCACGGCGCGCCTGAACACGTTCTTCCTGGGTCTCGTCGGCGTGGTGTTGGTGCCGAGACGTGATCACCGTGACTACGGTAAGATGCGTGAAGGGCCCGAGACGATGGGGAATGAGACGGCCGTCCGCGAGCTGAAGCTGATCGAGATCGGCAATTCCAGGGGCATCCGCCTCCCGAAGACCATGCTGCAGAAGTACGGCTGGAGCGGCTCCGTCGTCCTGGAGGAAACGGAGGGAGGCGTCTTCCTGCGCGGCGGGGCGGCGCACAAGCTCTCCTGGGACGACACCTATCGAGCGATGGCGGCCGAGGGGGAGGACTGGAGCGATCTGGACCCCACGGCCACCGACGGCCTGGGCTGATGATCGCGCTTCCTCAGCGTTACGTCATCTACGCCGCCGATCTCAATTCCCCGGCCGGCGGCGAGCTTCGCAAGGTCTGGCCGGTCGTGGTCGTCAGCCGGAACGAAATGAACCGGTTCCTGGACACGGTCGTCGTCTGTCCGCTGACGTCCGTCCTGCACCCGCGATGGCGCGGGCGGCTGCTGGTGCAGTGCGCCGGCAAGGACGCCGAGATCGCCGTGGACCAGATCCGCACCATCAGCAAGCGGCGGCTGTGGCAACGAATCGACCGGCTCTCCGCCGGCGACCGGACCGAGCTGCGACGCCTGGTGACGGAGATGTACGGCGAGTAGCGGCCGACTGCCAGGAAGCAGCGACCGGCGCTCCTGCTGACCGGCGCCACCGGCTGCATCGGCGCGCGGCTCGCCGCGCCTGGGGGGTCTGCACGGTGCGCCAGACCGCCGTATTCGACGCCGCCGGACTGTGGGGGCGCTTCTACGGGCACGCCACGTCCAGCATCCGAGCAACAATCCATGAAGAATATAAGGTGCCGCGCGTATTTTCATGGCTCCTCGCCGGATCACGTCTACTTCTGGGCGACCCACAACGGCGCCGAGCTCGACCTGCTGATGTTGACCGAGGGCCGGCGGGTCGGCGTCGAGATCAAGCGCGTCGACGCGCCGCGCCGGACCCGCTCGATGGCGGTCGCCCTGAACGACCTCCGGCTGGATGCGCTCTACGTGGTCTACCCGGGTGAAACGCGGTACCTGGTCGACGACCGGATTGCCGCAGTTCCGGCGGGCGTGCCGTTCTCGGCGTCCGGGACCGGCGCATCCATGGCCTACCCGGCGCTGCCTCGGGCGGGTGGTGTGGGGTAGAGGAGCCGGTGACCCGTCGCGACTGGCGATCGGGATTCGGAGTCCTCCAGGACTTGCGGATCATCCGGACCACGGATTGAAGAGCCGAACGTCGGTGTCGCGGAAGTCGTGCTCGTTGCGGGTGCAGAGGGTCAGCGCATGCACCCTTGCGGTTGCCGCAACGAAGAGATCCGGTTGACTGAAGGTGATGTTCCGTTCCCGGCCCCACGCCACGAGGCGGCGCCATTCCAGGATCACGTCTTCGTCGACAGGCAGTATGCGTCCGTGGAACCATGGCCTCAACTCGTGATCGAGCCATGTGTCGAGCGCCGCCCGAAACACCGGGTCGTCCTGACTCTCGATGCCCCACCGGATCTCGGCCACCGTGACGGTGCTGAGGAAGAGGCGGTCCGCGGCTTGCGCATCCGACCACGCCTTCACGCGGTGATCGGGCCGGGCCTTGCGCAACTCCGACACGACGTTGGTGTCGAGCAGCCATCCGTTCAGAAGTCGACCTCCCGAACGGGACTCCGAACGGACTCGCCGCCCAATTCCAGGCGGGACAGCGGAGACTCCGACAGGAGATCGTGCAGGCTGGCCGCCCCCTTCCGAGCCCGGAGACGATCGAACTCGTCCGCCGCGACCACGACGACCGCATTCCGGCCGCGAACCGTCACGCGTTGCGGCCGCCCGGCCGCCGCAAGCCGCACGACCTCGCTGAATCGCGCCTTGGCTTCCCCAAGCTTCCAGCCCGGCCGAGGCGGATCCGTGCGCGGTGCGCGCGGCGGTTCGGGCACGCGATTGCTCGTTGTGACCATTTTGGTCAAGAATAGCACCACCGCATAGAGTGGGGCCGAGTCCGGGTGAGATCGCGACCCTGAGACCATGCTTGAATTCGACCGAGCCTTCAAGACGTTGACCGGCCACGCGCCGTTTCCCTGGCAGCGCGCGCTGTTTGAGCGATTCTCCGCGGGTGAACTGCCGCCGGCCGTGGATATTCCGACGGGTCTCGGAAAGACGGCCGTCATGGTGATCTGGCTCCTGGCTCGGGCTGCCGGGGCGTCGCTGCCTCGCCGGCTCGTCTATGTCGTGGACCGCCGGGCGGTGGTCGATCAAGCTACCGATTTTGCCGAGACCCTTCGCACGCAGTTGAACCATGCCGATCTCGAGCACGTACGGCGGGCGCTGAAGCTCTCGGGGCGCTCGCTGCCGATCTCCACCCTCCGCGGACAGCACGTTGACAATCGGGAATGGATGGACGATCCGGCGACGCCGGCGATCATCGTCGGCACCGTCGACATGGTCGGATCTCGTTTGTTGTTCGAAGGCTACGGCGTCTCGCGTCGCATGCGTCCGTATCAGGCGGGGCTGATGGGCTGCGACTCCCTCGTGCTGCTGGACGAGGCGCACCTGTCGCGTCCGTTCGAGCGACTGTTGCGAACCATCGAGACGGAGCGACGGGCGCGGGCCGAGAAGGACGCCGATGCGGGACAGTTCGCCGGCCCTCCGGCCACCGCCGGTATCCCGCCGGATTTCCGGGTGCTGCCGCTGTCGGCGACGCTGGCCTCGGCCGAGTCCACGGGAGCTCCCTTCACCCTCCTTCCGCAGGATCGAGTAGACGAAAGGGTTCGGGCGCGGCTCGATGCGTCGAAGACCCTCACGGTCGAGGACCTCGACAAGCACGCGTCGATAGAGGACGTGCTCCTCGAGCGGGCCTGGAACCTCGCCTGGCAGGAAGCCGCAGCGGTGGGCAGGGCGGTTCGCGTGCTGGTCTACTGTGACAGGCGCAAGGTGGCGGAGAGCGTCGCCGCCGATCTTCGCCAGCGGGACAAGCTGATGAAGAGTGGGGCGGCGGTGATCCTGTTTGTCGGCGGCCGGCGCGTCCATGAACGGGAGACCGCCGCGGAGGAGCTGCGACGCCACGGCCTTCTCGGCGGTGGCGGCGGTGCTTCGAACGGACCGGTCTTCGTGGTCGCGACGTCGGCCGGTGAGGTGGGCGTCGATCTCGATGCGGACCACATGGTCTGCGACCTGGTCGCCTGGGAGCGCATGGTGCAGCGGCTCGGCCGCGTGAACCGCCGCGGCTCGGGGGCGGCGCGCGTACTCGTCATCGATCAAGGTCCGCCGGAGAAAGGGTCGGCGAAGGATGTCGCCCGCCATCTGGCCGTGAAGACGCTGCTGAAGGGCCTGCCACCGGGCGGAAGCGGCCATCAGGCGGGGCCGGAGGCGCTCACCGGCGCCGGCCGGTCTTCGGAGGGGCGCGACCGGATAGCAGATGCTTCGACACCGATGCTGCTCTATCCGGCTTTGACGCGGCCGCTGATCGATGCCTGGTCGATGACGTCGTTGGCCGAGCACAGTGGGCGTCCGGAGGTGGAACCGTGGTTGCGCGGCTGGGTGAAGCCGGACCCGCAGACAACGGTCGTCTGGCGCTGCTGTCTCCCGGTGCGCGTCGATGAGACGGTGGGCTCCGGCGCGCGCACGGACCGCCTCGCGGTCAAGGCCGTCGAAGAGTTCTTCGAGGCCGCATCGCCGCATACGGCCGAACGACTCGAGACTGAGACGTCGCGGGTCGTCGAGTGGTTGAGGAAGCGCGCACGAAGCGTGATGAGGAGTCTGGAGGCAGCGCCGCACGGCGAGCCCGACCCCGAAGTCGACCACGGTTCGGAAGTCTCCGAGACCGACGACGGCGCCGAACCGAGGGGTGCCGCGGGCGCCGAACGGGCGGCTCCGTTGCGTCCGCAGGCGCCAGTCGCGTTCGTGCTCGACAGCGGGAGCAAGCCGGACGACGGCGGCGGCAGGTCGGATTGCATTCTCAGTTTGAGAGAGGCCGCCGGCGGCCTGACGGTCAAGGAGCTGGAGCGGAGGCTTGCCGGGCGGCTGCTGGTGGTGGACGCCAGGATCTGCGGGCTCCGCGACGGGTTGCTCGATGCCGCCAACGGGAAGCGCGTGCCGACCGCCGAGGACAACTGGGGCGAGCAGGATGCGTGGGACCAGGCGGTGCTGGACGACGCCGGAACGGAGGGACTGCCGGCGGTTCGGGTGCGTCTGCTGAGTGACGACGAGCGCGACAGGCTGGCGGCCGAGCGGGAGGGGGCGCGCAAAAATGACGGCCAGGGATCCGATGCGTGGCGCGAGTCGTGGGCTGCCCAGTACCGCGTCTCGGCGACGGCCCGGCCCGTGACGTGGTTGGTCGTCGAGAAATGGCGAGCCGCGGCCCCGGACGAGGACTCGCACGCCATGGCGCCGCTCCAACGCCTGGAGCAACATCAGGAGATGGCTGCGCAGGAAGCCGACCGAATCGCGGTTGACCTCGGTCTGCCGGACGAAGATCGGGCGATGCTCGTGGCCGCCGCACGCCATCATGACGACGGCAAGCGCGCGCGGCGCTGGCAACGGGCGTTCAACGCGCCGCCCAAGGGCGGACCGTACGCCAAGACGCCGGGCCCGCTGAACCGGCACGTGCTGAACGGCTACCGCCATGAGTTTCAGTCGATGCTCGACGCGGAGGAGAACGGTCTGGATGGCCTAGCCGGGTCCGATGCGCGGTTCGAGCTCGCACTGCACCTGATCGCGGCCCACCATGGCCATGCCCGGCCCGCTATCGGCGTCGACGGCTGCGACCGGTTGCCGCCCACCGCGGCGGCGCGAAGGGCGTATGAGATCGGCCTGCGCTTCGCCCGACTGCAGCGGAAGTGGGGACCGTGGGAGCTCGCCTGGTGGGAGGCCCTGTTGCGAGCGGCCGATCAGCGTGCATCCAGGGCGCTCGACGAGGCCGTCCGAGCGCGGAAGAAGCCGGGCACGCAGACTTCCCGGACCACCGCGCGCGTACGTCAGTCGGGGCTGTTTCCGGCCCCGGTGGGAGCGGCCGACTGATGGGCGTCTCCGCAGTCCCCGTGGACTTGACCAATCCCGGGCAGGTCTTCGCCTGCCTCGGCTTCGCAGAAGCTGCCGACGTTCTGCTGGGTCAGGCGGCGGCCGGCTTCGATTGGCGGGATGCCGATCTCGTCCGGTTCCGGCTCGAGGCGGCCGGTGACGAGGCTCCGGTCCCACGGGTGTTGCGTTTTCTCGATGAAGCGACCGTCAGCTCGCTCGCGCCGCGCGACTCGGAGAACAGCACCGGGAAGTGGGACATCGAGACCGTCCTCGGCGAGTCGTCGGCGTTTCCGTTTCCCGATCCCGAGAGCCCGGCGAAGTTGCCCGCGCGTCTCACGGACGGCGACGGACACGCCATCGTCATCGACCATTGGGGCGATGCGACGCGGCGGCGCGACAACCTCAAGCTATGGGCCGGCGCGGGCGGATACCCTGGCGCCGCACTGGCGCGCGACGCGATCGGTCTGGTCCGTGGACGCGTCGCCGATCACGCGGCCGATCCGTTCGCGCTCGATGCGCTGCAGAGCGGGAGCTTCCGCTTCGACTGGCGTCGCGACTACATTCCGATTGACGCCGGCTTCTCACCCAACGCGCACGGCCAGGTGGTGATGCGGGGATATCCCGCCGTGGAGTTGCTGGCTGCAATCGGGCTGACCCACTCGCGGCCGATGCGGCACGACAAGTTGCGCTACAGCTACGGCGTCGCCGGCCTTTCCGGCGCCGACGCGTACGACCTGATCTTCGTGCGAGCCGCGCTCGGCAGCCGGCAGGCGCCCTTTGCCGGCATGCCGTTCCGCAGGTTTCACATGCAGCTCGATTGGCCGGGTCAGGAGAATCAGGCCCGCTGCATCACGAGCGTCATCGAGGAGAGTGTGTCGACATGATCGAATTCGACGATCGCTTCGCAGAGCGTTGCGCCAATGATCGGACTGGTCCCGTCGGCCTGACCCTGCGGCAGAAGCTGCTGCCGGTAGAAGGGCCGGACGCGGTCGTTTTTCCCCCGACGTATGCCTTCTCAGCCAGTCACACCGGCCCACCCTACAACATGGATACGCTGTCGGATGGCACGAAGGTGGCGACCATCGACAGTGTCGGCGCGCAGGCGAACCGGCTCGAGCCGCTGTTCAAGCCCGCCGAAGGCGGGACGGCCGACAATCCGCTCGCCAGGCTGGTGCCCCAGGTGACGATCACGCACGACGGCGGGTCGGTATCCATTCTCGACGCGGGGCACCGATTGGGCGACGCGCTCATCCGTTCCACGGAGCTCGGGATCGACGCGAACAAGGCCTTTCGAGCATACCTGGACACCGGCGACGCATCCTCTATCGCAAGACTGGCGCCGACATCGCTCGTGTTCGGCGCCTGGGATTCACGTGAGACGGGGGCGAAGCTGCCGCGTATCCTGCAGTCCGTTGTCCGCGCCTGGGACATCGATCCGTTGACGCGCTCCGCCCAGTACAACCCGCCGGTCGACTACGCCGCGCTCGACGTGTTCAGTGAGGACGAAAAGAAGAAGGTGGAAGCGGAAGCCGAAAAGGCAGGTGGCAAGGCAAAGAGCCCGCTGGCGCAGCGAGGCTTTGTGCATGTACCGGCCCCGGAGCAGCATGGTGGCATCCTGGTTCACGGCGAGATCCGTCGCGACGTGACGATCAACCTGATCGCGTTGCGGCGTCTGCATGGAGACGAGGGCTCGCTGCTGCGCCGCTACGTGCTTGGGCTTTCCGTTGCGGCTGCGACCGCGCCCCTCGACGGGTTCCTGCGCCAGGGTTGCCTCATCACGCCGGACCCGGCCTCGCCGGCGGTCTGGGAGGCTGTGGAACGCGACGGTGCGAGAGAGCAGGTGGTGCTCGACGAGAAGAACGCGGTGGCATTCGCGCAGCAGGCGGCGATGAAGTTCGGCGTCGCCGCCAGTCAAACGGTGGCGTTCGACAAGGCGCTCGCCAAGAGCGACGCGAAGAAGAAGGCCTGATCCATGCAGCGCGCGCTTCTCGTGACCGTCCGGCTGTTCGAAGGCCGTTATCACGGTCTCGACGGCCGCTACGCCGCCGAATGGCCGCCGGCCCCGGCCCGCCTGTTTCAGGCGCTGCTGGCCGGCGCCGCCCGGGGGGCGGCTGTGCCGGCGGCGACGCAGGCTGCGCTCGATTGGCTGCAGACGCTTCAGCCCCCCGTGATCACGGCGCCCGACGGCACGCCCGGTCAGGCCCATACCGCCTACGTTCCCAACAACGACCTCGACGCCGTGTTGCCCGGAAGGAGCTACGACGATGCGGTGGCCAGGACGCGGGTCGGCAAGCGCATCCGACCCACCCTGTTCGACGCTGCTGCGCCGATCGTCTATTGCTGGCCCGCTCCCGGCGGTGACGACGGCCATGCGCCGGCGCTGCGCGATGCGGCCGACGGCCTCTATCAGCTCGGCCGGGGTGTGGACATGGCCTGGGCGGAAGCGTTCCTGGTCGACTCCGATGAAGCGGAGCGGCGGGTCCTCGGGCATGGCGGCATCGTGTACCGGCCCTCGGAGGGCGCGGAGGGGAGTCACTACCTCCTTTGTCCGGGGCCGGGCCTCCGGCAGAGCCTCACCGCCAGATTCGAAGGGCTGCGGCTGCGCTTTCGGGTGGCTGGGACCGCACGCAAGCCGGTTCGCGCCTTCGTGCAGCCGCCCAGGCCGCGGCTCCAGCGAGTCGCCTACGGGGCGGAGCCCCATTGCTTCACCTTCGAGCTGCGGGAGCCCGATGCGCGAGCGGCGTACTGCGGCTGGTCCCTCCGCGGCGCGGCGGAGCTCGTCCAGAGCGCCCGCGACGAGGCCGCCAGGCGTCTGCGCAGCGCGATGCCGGACCTCGGAGACTCGGTAGAGCGCTACCTGATTGGCCGCGATGCGGGCGAGGCGGACAAGGCCCGGCGGGTGCGCATCATTCCCATTCCGTCCGTGGGACACGAGCACGCCGACATGTCCATCCGCCGGCTGCAGGTGCGAGTGCCGCAGACCTGTCCGCTGGCGTCGGACGATGTCGCCTGGGCGTTCTCTCAGGTCGTCTGGCTGGATGGTGATGGCGTGATCCTGCGGGAACTGCATCGGGTCGAAGACGATCTCATGGTGGCGCGTTTCGATCGGCGCGCCCGGCACTGGCGGAGCGTCACGCCTCTTGCGCTGCCGATGGCCCCGCGCCGGCGGATCGACCCGGATCGCCAAGCCGAAGACGGGAAAGGTGGCGCCGAGCGGGCCGCCGAGGAGGCGCGTGCCGTTGCGGCCGTTCACCACGCCCTTCGGCATGCGGACATTGCCGTTGCCGTGGCAAGGGTCCTCGTGCAACGCGAGCCCTTCGATCGGCGCGGCGCTCGCGCGGAGCGGTTCGCGCCGGGCACACGCTTCGCGAAGGAGGCGCTGTGGCATACGACGATCACCCTCACGGAGCCCGTGTCCGGTCCGCTTCTGCTGGGCAACGGCCGGTTCGTCGGTCTCGGCCTCATGCGGCCGGACGACGAGCAGGCTCGCGGCGTGATTGCGTTCGCCATCGCGGGTGGACTCGCGGACGGCGCCGAACCGTCGCTCGTCGCGCGCGCCGCCCGGCGCGCGATGATGGCGCGGGTACAGGTCGGAATGCGGCGTGGCGCCACGCTGCCGGAGTATGTGAGCGGCCATCGACCGGACGGCGCCCCGGTCCGCGATGGAACGCACCGCCACGTCGCGGTCGTCGCCGACCTGCCGCGCAATCGTCTCCTCTATGTCGCACCCAGCAAACTGCAGCGCCGTGGCGTGCGCTGGCAAGAGATCGAGGCGGTCCATCGACTGACCGCCAGCGCGCTCGGAGGCATGGACGTTCTTCGCGCGGGCCCGGCCGGCCGCCTGACGCTCGTTGCGGCGGCGATCGATCCGGAGAGCGACGCGCTGTTCGCACCGGCGCGGGTGTGGGAGAGTGTGACGGTCTATGACGTGGCACGTCATCATCGCGGTTCGAGTGCCGAAGATGCACTCAGGCTCGACGTTGCGGCCGAGCTCCAGCGCTGCGGTTGGCCGCGGCTTCGCCCGGAGTCCATTGCGGTGCTCACTGTCCGGCGCGGACCGCGCGGGGGCCTGTCCGGTCGCGTGCGGCTGACGTTCCGGACCGCGCAGTCCGGCCCGCTGATGATCGGCCGGACCGCGCACAAGGGGGGAGGGCTGTTTGCCGGATGTTGACGGCGTTCTGGTGTGTCGGGCCCGCCCGTGGGCGCGCTCGGAAGCGGAGGTGCCGAGCGGCCGAGCAGGATGATGATGTGACCGACGTGGCGGGCGCAATCTACCTGGCGGGTGATTTCTTCGCCAATCCAGCGTTTCTGCCTGCTCGACCGGCGGGTGAGGCACGACCGTGACCAGACGCAGACTGCCGATCGGCATCCAGACGTTCCGGAAGGTGCGGGAGGAAAACTGCTACTACGTCGACAAGACCGCCTACGCCGCGCGGTTGGCCGACGAGGGCACGCACTACTTCCTCTCGCGCCCCCGGCGCTTCGGCAAGAGCCTGTTCCTCGACACCCTGAAGGAGCTGTTCGAGGGCAACGAGGCGCTGTTCGAAGGGCTGGCCGTCCACGACCAGTGGGACTGGTCGGTTCGCCATCCCGTGTTGCGCCTGAGCTTCGGGGGCGGTCCCTTTCGGGAATCGGGCCGCGTGCACACGAACGTGATGGCGCAGCTCGACGCCGTCGCGGGCGAGGCCGGCGTCGTGTCCGACTACTCCACTGCGCCGGAACGGTTCCGGGACCTGCTGGCGGCGCTGCACCGGCGCGCCGGGCAGCGCGTCGTCGTGCTGGTGGACGAGTACGACAAGCCGATTCTGGATGCGCTGGACGTGCCCGAGGTGGCCCGCGCCAACCGGGATTTCCTGCGGGGGCTCTACGCGACCATCAAGGACAGCGACGCGCACGTCCGGTTCACGCTCCTGACCGGGGTGAGCAAGTTCTCGAAGGTCAGCCTGTTCTCGGGGCTCAACAACCTGACGGACATCACGCTGGAGCCGGCGTACTCGGCCGTCTGCGGCTACACCGACGCCGATCTCGACACGGTGTTCGCGCCCGAGCTGGAGGGACTGGACCGGCGGGCCATCCGCGACTGGTACAACGGCTACAGTTGGCTCGGGCCGGAGCGCGTCTACAACCCGTTCGACATCCTGATGCTCTTCCGCCGCCGCAAGTTCGACGCCTACTGGTTCGAGACCGGCACGCCGACCTTTCTCGTCGAAACGCTGTTCGACCGCCGGGTGAGCTCCCTGGCGCTGGGCGACATGGTGGCCGGCCACGATCTGCTGTCCACGTTCGACGTGGACGACATGGCGACCGAGGCGCTGCTCTTCCAGACCGGCTACCTGACCATCAGAGGCGAGGAGGACCTGGGCGGCGAGCCCTTGTATCGACTGGGCTATCCCAACCGGGAGGTGCGGCAGAGCCTGAATCGAAGCCTGTTGCGCCATCTCGTGCGCGACTCGTCACGCCAGACGGCGAACAGCGTCCGGCTCTACCGGCTGCTGGAGAACCACGACGCCGAGGGGCTCGAGACGCTGTTCCACGCGTTCTTCGCCAGCATTCCGTACGAGTGGTACACGAACAACGACATCGCCAGCTACGAGGGGTACTACGCCAGTGTGTTCTATTCCTATTTTGCGGCTCTCGGGCTGGACGTCACGGTTGAGGACAGCAGCAGCCACGGGCGGCTGGACATGGCCGTGCGCTGCGGCGGCCACGTGTACCTGTTCGAGTTCAAGGTGGTCGAGCTGGCGCCGGCGGGGGCGGCGTTGGCGCAGCTGAAGGCGAAGCGGTACGCCGACAAGTACCGTGACCTCGGGGAGCCGATCCACCTGGTCGCGGTGGAGTTCAGCCGGGAGACGCGCAACGTGGTGGCGTTCGAGGTGGAGCGAGCCTGAACGGGGGACCCGCGTTCTACGAGTCGGTCGCGGGTCCGGTACAATGGCCGCCGATCGCAGGCGACCGCACCATCTACGGAGGCACGACCGAGATGAGCCCGACCCCTTCGCGCGGCATGTGGAGCTCTCGAGCCGGGTTCATCCTGGCCGCGGCCGGCTCGGCCGTCGGGCTGGGCAACATCTGGGGGTTCCCGACCCAGGTCGGACAGGGCGGCGGGGCCACGTTCGTGGTCATCTATCTCGCCTGCATCTTCCTGATCTGCGCGCCGCTCATGGCCGGCGAGATCGCCCTCGGCCGCCGCACCCGGCTCAGTCCGGTCGGCGCGTTCGCCGCGCTCGCGCCCGGCCGCCGGTGGTGGCTGCTCGGCGCACTCGGGGTGGCGGCCGGCGTCGGCATCCTGTCGTTCTACTCCGTGATCGCGGGCTGGGCCGTCGCCTACGTCTGGTTCGCCGTGACCGGGGCGTTGAGCGGCAGCCCGGACGAAGTCGGACGCTTCTTCTCGGAGTTCACGGGGAACGGCGTCGTCAGCCTCGCCCTCGTCGTTCTGGTGATCGGGACCACCGCCGCGGTGCTGCTCGGCGGGGTCCGCACGGGCATCGAGCGGGTGACGAAGGCGCTCATGCCGCTTCTGATCCTGCTGCTCCTCGCGCTCGCGCTGCGCGCGGTCACCCTGCCCGGCGCGGGGGCGGGCCTGGCCTACTACCTCAGCCCGGACTGGAGCCGGCTCGCCGACGTGGGGGTCTTCACGTCGGCGCTCGGCCAGGCGTTCTTCTCCCTGAGCCTCGGCATGGGGTGCATCCTCACCTACGGGAGCTACTTCGGCCGCGAGGACAGCATCGCCGCCTCGGCGCTCTGGATCGTCGCCCTCGACACCTCGATCGCCCTGCTCGCCGGGTTCATCATCTTCCCGGTCGGATTCTCCATCGCCGGGTTCGACCCCACCACCAGCGGACCGGGACTGATCTTCACGGTGCTGCCGCGCCTCTTCGCCGAGATGCCCGGCGGGCACCTGTTCGGCGGCGCGTTCTTCCTGCTGCTGAGCGTCGCCGCCCTCACCTCGACCATCTCGCTGCTCGAGGTCCCCGTGTCGCACTGCGTCGACGCCCTGGGCTGGTCGCGGACCAAGGCCGTCGCCGCCGTCGCCGGCGCCGTCTTCGTGCTGGCCGTTCCGTCGGCGCTCGGCAACGGCGCGGTCGCCTTCTTCACCAACGTGCCCGGCTTCGGCATGGGGTTCCTCGATCTGATGGTCGCGGCCTGGAACGAGTTCGCCCTGCCCGTCGGCGGGTGCCTCACCGCGATCTTCATCGGCCGGGTCTGGGGCGTCGACCGCGCCCTCGCGGAGCTCCGGGCGGAAGGGGCGTGGTTCCCGGTCCCGGCGTACTGGACCTTCCTGATCCGCTGGGCGTGCCCGGCCGCGATCGCCCTGGTCCTCGTCGCTTCGCTGGCCGCGATGTTCTGAGACGGCGCCGCATGCGGCCTGCGTCCCGCCTGTCAGCGAGGAAGGGTGGATGGGATTCCGGACGGGCCGACCGACCGGGGACTCTGGTCGACAGGCCCGCGGTCGTTTCGATTGGAGGCGAGTGGTTGGGTTGCGGTGTGTCAGGGCCCGCCCCGGTCCATAAGCTGGCATGAGGTCGGTTGAGGCGTGTCCGTGACCAGACGCAGACTGCCGATCGGCATCCAGACCCTCCGGAAGATCCGGGAAGAGGGCTGCTACTACGTCGACAAGACCGCTCATGTCCGACGGCTTGTCGACGAAGGCTCGCACTACTTCCTGTCACGTCCCCGGCGCTTCGGCAAGAGTCTGCTCGTCGATACGCTGAAGGAGCTGTTCGAGGGCAACGAGCCGCTGTTCGAGGGGCTGGCCATCCATGACGGCTGGGACTGGTCGGTTCGCCATCCGGTGTTGCGCCTGAGCTTCGGCAGCGGCACGTTCCGGGGGGAGGGCGACCTGCCCGCGGAGATGATGGACCAGTTGCAGACGATGGAGGATGAAGCGGCGGTTACCGGTCGCCCCGCCGCGGCGCCGGCGCGTTTCCGCCATCTGATCAAGGCGCTGCATGAACGCACCGGGCAGCGCGTCGTGGTGCTGGTCGACGAGTACGACAAGCCGATTCTCGACGCGCTGGACCTGACGGAAGTGGCTCGCGCAAACCGCGACTTCCTGCGCGGGCTCTACGCCGTCGTGAAGGATTGCGATGCGCACGTCCGGTTCACGTTCCTCACCGGAGTCAGCAAGTTCTCCAAGGTCAGCCTGTTCTCCGGGCTCAACAACCTGACCGACATCACTCTCGATCCGCGATACTCGACCATCTGCGGCTACACGGACGCGGACCTGGATACGGTATTCGAGGCGGAGCTCCCGGGGCTCGACCGCGACGAGATCCGGAGCTGGTACAACGGCTATAGTTGGCTCGGCGAGGACAGGGTCTACAACCCCTGCGACATCCTGCTGCTGTTCCGCACCCGAAAGTTCGATGCCTGGTGGTTCGAGACCGGCACGCCCTCGTTCCTGATCGACACGCTGACGAGCCGCGGAGTCAGCTCCACCGCCCTCGACGATATTATCGGCAGCGGCGACCTGTTGTCGTCGTTCGACGTCGACGAGATCGCGACCGAGGCGCTGCTGTTCCAGACCGGCTACCTGACGATCACCGGTGCGGAGGATCTCGGCGGCAAGACCCTCTATCGGCTGGGCTGTCCGAACCGCGAGGTGCGCCAGGGCCTGAACGAGCGCCTGCTGCGCGCCATGACGCCCGATCCGTCGCAGCAGGGGACACGCGAGATCCAGCTCTACAAGCTTTTGCAGGCCAACGATTTCACCGGTCTGAAGACGCTGTTCGAGGCGTTCTTCGCGAGCATCCCCCACGACTGGCACCGGAAGAACGACATCGCCCGTTACGAGGGCTACTACGCGAGCGTGTTCTACTCCCACTTCGCGGCGCTGGGGCTGGACGTCACGGTGGAGGACGGCAGCAGCCGCGGCCGCCTGGACATGGCGGTGAGGTTCAACGGAAACGTGTACCTGTTCGAGTTCAAGGTCGTCGAGCTGGCGCCGGAGGGGGCGGCGATGGCGCAGTTGAAGAGCGGCGCTACGCGGACAAGTACCGCGACCTGGGGCAGCCGATCCATCTGATCGGCGTGGAGCTCAGCCGGGAGGCGCGGAACGTGGCGGCGTTCGAGGTGGAGCGGGCGTGAGAGCGAGCGAATCAGGCGTACGGCGTCGAATCACTTCTCATTCTGCGCCATGGGCGGTCACCTCCCTCGGCGTTCTGATCTCCAGCGTCGAATAGCCCTCGCGCAGGTTCACGGCATTGTAAGCCTGGACGCGCTGAACCGAAGCCTGCTCCGCCACTGGTTCGCGACCGGCCACGTGTCGCGTTCCGGGTTTGCGGTTCACGCACGCTCCACCTCGAACGAGGCCAGGTTGCGGGCCTGCCTGCTGAATTCGACCGCAATCAGGTGGATGGGCTGGCCCCGGCCGCGGTACTTGTCCGCGTAGTGCCGGTCCTTCAATTGCGCCATTGCGGAGCCCGCGGGCGTCGACTCCACCACCTTGAACTCGAACAGGTAGACGTTGCCGTTGAAGCGCAGCGCCATGTCCAGGCGGCCCTGGCTGCCCGCGTCCTCGGCCGCGACGTCGAGTCCCAACGCCGCGAACCAGGAATAGAAGAGGCTGGCGTAATAGCCCTCGAAGTTCGCGATGTCGTTGTTGACGTGCCAGCTGTATGGAATGCCGGCGAAGAACGCCCGGAACAACGATTCCATGCCGGCGAAGTCGTTGGCCGTGAGCATTTCGTACAGCCGGATGTCGTGTGCCCCCTGCCGGGACGGGTTCGGTCCCATGGCGCGCAGCAGATGCTCGTTCAGGCTCTGCTTCACCTCACGGTTCGGATAGCCCAGCCGGTAGAGCGTCTTGCCGCCGAGGTCTCTCTCCTCGGCGATCGTCAGGTAACCGGTCTGGAACAGCAGCGCCTCCGTCCCGACGTCGTCGACGTCGAACTTCGACAGCAGCTCGTCGGTGCCGACCATCTCTTCGAGGGCCGGAGAACCGACGCGCCGCCTGCACAGGGTCTCGATCAGAAACGAGGGCGTGCCGGTCTCGAACCAGTAGGACTTGAACTCGCGGCGGTCGAAGAGCAGCAGGATGTCGAAGGGGTTGTAGACCGTTTCGCGCCCGCGCCAGTTGTAGCCGTCGTACCATGTGCGGATCTCGTCCCGGTCGAGACCCGGCAGTTCGGCCGCGAATACGGCGTCGAGGTCCGCGTCCGTGTAGCCGCAGATGGTCGAGTAGCGGGGGTCGAGCGTGATGTCCTTCAGGTTGTTGAGTCCGGAGAACAGGCTGACCTTCGAGAACGTGCTCACCCCGGTGAGAAACGCGAACCGGACGTGCGCGTCGCGGTCCTTGATGACCGCGTAGACGCCACGCAGGAAGTCGCGGTTGGCCCGGGCCACGTCGGGCGCCTCCAGCGCGTCGAGGATCGGCTTGTCGTACTCGTCCACCAGTACCGCGACCGGCTGCCCGACCTTGCGGTGGAGCGCCTCCAGGACATGACCGAAACGTCCGGGAACCGTAGCGTATTCCGGCGCGAGGCCGGCTCGGCGTTCGACGGCGGCAAGTTGCTCCATCAGGCTCGCCTCCACCTGCCCCGGTTTCTTGAAGTTGCCGCTGCCGAAGCTCAGCCGCACCACCGGATGGCGAACCGACCAGTCCCACCGGTCGTGGATGTCGAGCCCCGCGAACAGCGGCTCGTTCCCCTCGAACAGATCCTTCAGCGTGTCCAGAAACAGACTCTTGCCGAAGCGCCGCGGGCGGGACAGAAAATAGTGCGTCCCTTCGTTCAGCAGCGCGCTGACATGAGTGGTCTTGTCCACGTAGTAGCAGTTCAGCTCCCGGAGCTTGCGGAACGTCTGAATGCCGATGGGCAGTCTGCGTCTGGTCATGAGGGCGCCGTCTCACGTGGCGTCGAACGAAGGCGATCTTGCGATCCGCAGCCAATCCGTGACCGCCCGGCCGCAATCGTCGCGCACGAGCTTCTCGAGATCCTGAAACAAGAGCCGTAGCGGGGCCGGATCGTCCGGCGCGCGGGCGGCGAAGCCGTGAACCAGCACGCTGTTGTTGCGCAGCGTCGGCTTCAGCAGCGTCTCGTCTTCGAACCGCAGGAGCGGTTTGGCCAGCGAATCTCCGCAATGCCTGAGGAGCCTGCCGACCTGAAACCGGGAGGCCTGCAACTTGCCGCCAGGATCTTCGGAGAAGGCACGCCGCTTCTTCTTCTCGGACTCCCGCTGTACGGCTCGTACGGCGTCTTGGTCCGGATCGAGGTTCGCCGAATCGAGGTCGTGGTCGAAGAGTCTGGCCTGCCCGATCAACTCCAGCAGGCGATAGGCGCGAACAAGCGCATCCTCGTTCTGGCCATGCCGGATGCGGCGCTCGCCGTTGGCGAGCAGATCGACGCCCAGGCGGCGCAGCCGGGCGGCCATGGCACCATGGTCTGAACGTTCCGGCTCGCGCTTGAGCGCGCCGACCCAGTCGAGAGCTTCCGGCGTCGGCCAGTACTGTTGCCACTCGTCCGAGGGGGGTGTCCCAACTCTGACTTTCGCCGCCGAGTCATAGGCGAGTCTGTCCCACGCGGTGTAGAACCGTGCCGCTTCGCGAACCGATCGCGCTGCGGCGACGAAATCGTCGGGGTAGAGCAGTGCGAACGGGCCGTCGGTGTCGGGGAGGACGCTCGCCATGGCTGCGAAGTTGCCGCGACGCATGAGTTGCCGTGCCAGGTCCAGACGCCGGTGGCCGTCGATGACCGTGGTGCGAATTCCGCGCACCTGTTCGGAGTCGGGCTCGACCATGCCGCGCCGATCGCGCTGGCCGGTGACGTAGCGCAGGCGTGGGATCGCCCGGCGAGTCGCGGCCAGGACAAGCGCAGCGCTCATCGCCTTCGTGCCGCGCGTGAAATCGACCACGACGTCTTCCGGCGCGAAGTCCTGCAGAACTGCCGCCAGCACCCGGTCGAAATGCGCGTACGCCGCGTCAGCGTCGTTCTCGTCGCCGACCGGCAGCGGCGAGATCTCCACCGCTGCGCCGTCAAGCCGGCGCCGCAGCGTCCGAGCGAAGTCCTCGGTCACGCTGGACGGCAGCAGCACCACGCTGGCCCAGGCCTCGGTGGCGATCGACTTTCGCAACGGCGTGAACAATGTTTCTTCGAGCCGATCGAGATCGCCGGTCCCTACCGTCATGACCAACGTGCGTCCGCCTGATTGCGGCATTGCCGTTCCTGCTCCAGATTGTCACGAACGAACTACGAGATCACCACCGTGCGGACATCCGACTCATGAAGTCTCGTCCTGCTCCACCAGGTAGGCGTCATAGATCGTCTTGGCTTTACGTGCCGACCCACCCTGTGGAACTTCCCACCAGCCCTTCGTCTCCCAGCGGGCGCGGATGTCGGCAAACGCCGCCTGTTTCAGCAACGGGTCCTCCAGCAGGGACCAAGCCTCGGCAAGCGCCTTGCCGCGCAGAGCCTGATCCGCCTGCACGCCGGGTGTTGCGCTCAGTTCGGCGATCTCGGTGTCCACCCATTCGCGTCCGGGTTCGGAAGCGGGGACCGAACTCGTCATCCCATCGGATTCCGGCACCACGAACAGGCCATAGCCGGCCCGCGTCCTGGCGCCGGCCCCTCGTGCAGTAAGAGCGGAGATCAGGATCCGCTTCGCGAGATCGAGCCAATCGGCGGGTCCCTCGATCACGAACAGAAACGCACCCTGCACCGCCACCTGGGCATTCGGGACCGGACTGTCGAAGTCGGTCGCCGGTACCGCCCCGTCCTCGCCGTAGTAACGGGGATGGTGCGTGGTGACGACCTCGTGCACCAGCGGCCGCTCGGCCGAATCGGGCACCCACCAAGCGTCATGGAACGCGATCAATCCCGACGAAGCGGTCCGGCCGTCGTCAACCGCTGCCGTGCCGAGTAGCTCGTCGCGGACTTCGCGGAACGCGCCTCCCATTTCGCCGAATCGGTCTCGGACCTGGGATGCCACGAGGCCCTTGATGCTCGACCCCGGGATGTAGGGCGATCCGTAGCTGTGGCTGACGAGGCAGCCCGTCTCCAGCATCCCGCCGCCGGTCAGGCCGATGAACAGGCGGGACTCGATCTTCAGCACGACGGATCGAAAGCGGGTCTCATCGGCAGTGGTGTCCGTCCAGCGGTCGTAGGTGTGTCGGTACAGGTCGGTGATGGTGCCTTGACAGACGCGCTCGATGTGATCCGTCTTGGCGCTCTGATTGCCATCGTCGTGCTCCGTCAGACCTCGCTGCAACAGCAGGCCCGGGTGACCGTCCAGGTGATTGTCGCGGGCTGCCTCGTACAGCGGGCGCAGAGCCGTGCGTATCAACTGCGTCGACATCTACTCGACTCCCCCGGACGGCTCTTTGCCGGCCGTCCGCTCGCCGGTGGCGTCGACGCCAAGGACGCCCTGTGCATAGCGTTTCAGCCAGCCGCCGGCTTCCAGGGACCGGCGCGTGAGGATCAACGTCCGACCGAGATCGCTGCCGATGACCTCCTGATGAAGACTTTGGCCATTGGCGGCGGCGGTCGCCTCCGCCGCAAGCAGGACGGCCCGCAGATCATCGAGCAGGGCGTGGTGTTCGGCGTTCCCCTTCGCCAGCAGGAAACCGGTCGTCTGCGCCAGACCGTTCTCCAGAAGCATGCCCGGCAGCCTGTGCGCGAGCGCGCCGTACTTCTTGGTGTCCACCTCCTGCGCGCCGTCCTTCTCTTCTCGACGACGGGAGACGCACGTGTACGCGGCCTTGGCGACGGCGTGCGTGCGGACCCTCATGCCGTCACCTCTTTCGCGAGAAACCGGATCAACCCGTTGCCGATGCCGGCGTTTCCGCCGAGCTGCAACAGCATGCTGCCGGACAGAGCCGTAGCGAGCTCGTCCGCGGAGCGCTTGTCCACGTCGTTGTTGGAGTTCGACAGAGCGAACACGCCCCAGAGCACCGTCTCAGCGGGCAGATGCTCCTCGTACCAGAGCGCACCCTGGCTGACCGTGCCGGTCTCGGGATCGAGGCGGATGCGGGCGCGAACCTCGGTGGCGGTCTCTGCGAGGAAGCTCATGACGTCATCGGGCACAGTTGCGAAGCGGACGACGAAGTCGTTCCGGGCAGCGGCGTCGTCGGGGTGCACGTCGCCGGCGATACGCTCCGCCCACCCTTCGACCTCGCCGTCCCGGCATGTCGGAAGATCGAGGTCCTCCAGCACGAGCTTGTCCCCCACGAGGTTGACTGACGCGGGCGTCGTCCTTGCCGTGTCCCTGTCAGGCTCCCTCGGCAACTGCGGCAGAGGGGCAACACCGGCGCGCCTCAGATCGCGCGCGTAACGCCGCAGGATGAAAGGACAGGTGATATAGCAGACGAGCCCGGCCAGACAGCGTACCGGCAGAGCCAGCAGATGCGCATCGCCGATCGCCAGAGCGCCGGCGAAGGCCCCGTGGTCGCTACTGACGGACCGGGGACCGAACAGCGTCTCGGCCGCCTTCCGGTCGGGGTCGGCTACCTCTATCTGTTGGCGCAGCACGCCGCGGAGCGACGAGCCGGGCACGATCGGGAGCTGCGTCGCCCGCGCCCGCGCGATGGGCAGGTCCACCACGCCGGCAGACTGACCGGTGCCGCAATGCAGCGCGGACAGGGCGTGAAGATGAAACAGTTTCGCTTGCATGCGTCGTCCTTTCCGGGCTACGAGTCTGCGCCGTCGCCCGCCGGCGGCGTCCATGGACCGGGCAGCGCCAGACCGAACCCGTCGCGCCGATCCTGTTCGTCGTCGCAAACGCTTGCGAGCCAGAGCGCCGCCAGTGAGTCGATATCGCAGGCGCCGAGTACGTCGAACCAGTAGGTGGCGCCAGCCGTGACCAGCTTGCGGGTGGCCCTGGGTCGGCGCAGGGCGAGGGCCCAGCCGGAGTGGGGTTCCCAGCGTCCCACCGCCGCCGCGCGCAACCGCAGGGTAAGCCGCACGTCCGGTGGGCTCCCGGTCAGCGTGTCGTCCAGCCAACCCGGACGGTAACCGGCCGAAAAGGGTGCCGGTGTCAGCAGCGTCAGGCAGAGACGGCCGGCTTGGCGGATCCGCTCCAACCATCCGTCCGGCGGGGCCGGCCACCGATTCTCGGGCTCGGGTTCCAGGGCCGCCAGACGACGCTTGCCGCCCAGATGCACCAGTGTTGCATCCAATGCCTCGCCGCAGCGGACCAGAAGGCGGAAGCCGCCGGTTGACACTCCACCGGCGCCGGGAGCCCCTGTCCCGGTCAGCCCGGCGGCGCTCCTTCGGAACGCCGCAGGGGATGCGTCCAGGTCCAGCCCCTCGGTCTGGAACAGCGCTCCCGCGAGGACGGCGCCCGTGGTCGGATCGATGGACACGTGCGTTCGAAGATCACCGCTCGGAGGCGACCAGCCGTTCCTCAGTAGCCGATCGAACGGTACGGGTTCGCCGCGGCGGAACGCCAGCAGATCGTCCCACGACCACCACGCCGGACCGTCTGCGGACTTGCCGTCTGCCTGCGCCGTCAACTGCACGGGCAGCAATCCCGCGGGCAGATCGGCGCCGCACCCGGAATCGAACCCGTGCGGCGCCGCCCGGACGACACGGTGAGAGGCATCGTCATGACCGAAGTACAGGGCATCGGCCGGCCTGCTCGCCAGTATCCGACCGCTGTCGTCGAGCAGCAGCGGTCCGGCGACCGACAGTTGCGCAAGCTCCGGTCCGAACGGCCGACCGGTGGCGCGCGCCCATGCGGTGCGCAGACACCCGGCGATGGTGGACGGGGGGGGAAACTGCGCCGGATCGGCGTCGGCATGCTGCATGGGGCGGCCGGATCGCACGATGATGGGCGCGAGCGGGTCGAGGCTCACCACGGCGCTGGGTCCACTGCGCTCGGATGCACGCGGTACGGCTTTCGGAGCGGTGGACTCCGATGCCAACGCCGAGACGGCGGCGGGAGAATCAGTTGCGGGTGACGTGCCTCCCTTGGCCTTCTTGCGGTACCGGGGCGGCGGGTGGCGGTGCTTGCCCTTCTTCTTCGCCGGGCTCATGGTTGCTCTCCCACGTCGGCGGCCGTGCGGGCCGCGAGCCAGCGCGCGATGATCAGGGTGTCTGCGAGTTCCTCCAGCGGTTGGTTGTCGGCCCGCTCGCGGATCAGCGCCCGCAGATCGGCGGGGATGGTTCCGCTGCCGCCGCTGCGACGCGCCCGGTCGAGCGTACGTTCGACATCGGCCGTCCGCATGCCCCGCGCGGTCTCGCTGTTGTCGTCGCGCAGCCAAGCGAGACGCCGATCGATGTCCCGCAGATCGTACGCCGCGCGGGCCGGTAGTTCACCCGCACGGTACGCGGTGATGAATCGGGTCAGGGCATCGAACGCCCGCTTGTCCTTCCACCGCGCGCGCCAGCGGAGCTCCGTTCCTGAGCGAGCCCTGAGTCGAATCGCCAGCGCATCGCGCGGGGTCTCGGTGGCGTTGCCCTTTGCGTGCTGCTCGGCGCGTTCGGCGACGGCGCGCAGCGCCCCCAGGGGTTCGACGACGTAGCCGATTCCGAGCCCGACGGACAGCGTCGGACGTTCGTCGGCCGGAAGTTGCGTGCTCTTCGCAATCCCGCCCAGCGATTCCGCGAAAGCCTCCGCCAGATCCCGGGCGCAGTCCAGCGCCTGCTCCAGTGGAACCAGGGCGAGCACATCATCTCCACCGGCGTAGACGGCGTCGCCGCGACGGTTGCGCACGATACGGCGTACGTCGGAGGCGAACCCGCGCAACAGGCGGGAGATCTCCCGTGACCGATCGGCGTTCTCGGCGCGTGACAGGAGTCTGCCCATCCAGTCACCGTCGGCTTTCAGGACAGCGGCGTAGGGGACGGGGAGCCCGGCCGGCCGACCGGCGTCCGTGCGTTCCCGAGCGATGTCCGTGATGCATTTCTGCATCGCTTCGAGCGCCTCAATCTCAGGCGAAAGCCCTTCGTCTTGGCGCCGCCCGCGTTCTTGGGCCAACACGTTGCTCAGCCGGGACGGATACAGCAGATGCCCATCGAACGGCAGCGCCGCGTACGTGCCGGCGTTCCCCCGGACGCGGGTCGCGAGACCCGGACGGACCAGTGGCTCGTAGGCTGTGCGCAGTCGTTGTTGCTGGTCCGGTGCGAGTCCCTCGATCCAGGAATCCGCGGCGATGCGCGGCCAAGCGGTGAACTGCTCGGCATCGCCGGCCAGACGCTTGATTACGCCGAGCGCGTCGAGCTGTTCGCCGGGCGACAGGGCGAGCCTGCTACCGGCCCGTTCCCGAGTCAGCCGCTCCGGCAATACGGTCTCGCGCGCCCCGTCGAGCGACGATTTCGGCAGGCCCGGGGTCTTCAGCGGCTCACAAGGACGGAAGTCGCGGGTCGCCTTGCGAGCGCTCAGGGCCCTGCCGAGGCGCCGGCTCGCATCCGCGTAACCGCCGTCATCGATCTCCGCCCAGGCGGCGAAGACTTCCAGGATGTCGTCGATCTGCGCTCGCCAGACTTCCGTTCGTATCGGGTGTTCCAGCCGCCGGCGCGCCTGCTCGCCCAGCGCCTTCACGCGCGCAATCGCCGCGGACTTGGCTTCGTGGCACAGCGCGAGGACCGCGCGGGCGTCGGCGAGCGTCAGGTCAGCCCGCAGGACGTTCGCGATGTTGGCGCCCTCGATTGGGTCGTCCTGCGGTTGAAGATCCTTGTCGGGATCGTTCGGGCAGGGAAAGATGAGGCACCCCGGCTGCCGTTCGTGCAGAACCCGGGCGGCGGCACGCGCAGCCTCGGAGAGTAGCCACGACCCGCACCACAGGTCGCGCGTGCGCCGCGCGTCGGCGATCAGACTCTGCACCGGTCCCAGCGAAAGCGTGATGAGGAAGCGCGGCATCAACGTCCTCCGCGTCCGTGGCCGGCGCGCCCGTGGTGTTCGTCGCGTCCGCGGTGCTCGAAGTAGTGCATGAACGCGGTCAGGGCGTCGGCGCCACGGCCGCGCATCGGCGCGACCGAGGCGGCCCGTTCCTCGCGTTCATCGGAGTCCTCCGGCCACGCGGGGCCCACGTGCTCGGAGTCGAGATCAACGGAGACGCTGATGCGTTCCTCCCAGCCGGGCAGCAGCAACGCAAGGGGGCGATACCGCGTTCCGTCGAAGTAAGGTCGCAAAATCAGCGGGCTGGCCATGCGGTCTCGACCGGTCGGGTCGAGTGTCAGGCCCTTGCCCTTTGGGCCCTTCGGGTCGCCCTGATTCTTGTCCTTGAACTGGAACACGATCGGCAATCCGAAAGCCGCACGCGGATAGAGTCCGTCCACCGCGGGCTTCGGCTCGTGTCCAGGCGCATGATCGCCGGTGAGGCGCCGGATCGCATCCGGCTCCGGCCAACGGCTGCGTCCCGGGCGTTGCCCGCCGCCGCGGTTGCGACCCAGATCTTCTCCCTGTCGGAAGTTCTTCAGTGCCTCGAGGGCATCCTTCCAGGCCTCGATCGCACTCTTCCGCGGGGCGCAGAGCACCATCCGGCCACCCCGCGACTTCACCTCCTCGCACGCGACCGGTTTCAGCTCGACATCATTGCTGGTCACCTTGACCGTTCCCAGGCCCCTCCGCGTGCGCGCCCCGATGCCTCCGAAGCACGCCCACCAGCGCAGCGCCGCGATGACCTGCTCGCGCTGGGCGTCCGTCAACTCCGCCGCAAAGCGCAGAGTCAATGTGAACTCGTAGCCATCCCCCAGCAGAGCGGGATCGTCGTCACGGTCGAGAATGAAGGCATAGGCGGGGAAGAGGCGGTTCTTGGCCTTGACCATCCCCGCCGACCCAACCGAATCACCTCCGACGTGCAGTGCCACTCGGCTGGCCCGCGGGCCGGTGGTGGAGATGCCTCCCCACAGCGCGGACTCGGCAGCGAACACGTCCCGCGGGTCACGACCGGCGCCGTTCAGCAGACGCCACCAGAACCGTAGCTGACCCCGGACGGCGCCTGGCCGGATGGGCAGGTCGCAGTCGACCTTGCCGGGCGACACACCCCCGCCATACATCGGCGTAGTCAGCGTGCACTTCACGGTCAACGGGGCGGCAGCGGCCAGCGGCCGGGCGGCATCCCAGCGTGCGAGAGCGTCATCTGCGCGCAGCGCCGGATTCCGTCGTCTCATGTCTGCGAATCTTCCTTGCCGGAGCGGCAGCTTCTTCCAGTGGTTCGGCGGCGAACCTCCAAGCGGCGACGGCCGCGACCGCCTCGGTTCCTGTTGGACCAGAACATCGAGCCGCTCAACGGGGCGGTGTGACGGATGAAGAGCGCATCACGACTTGTCGGCGCTTGCGCCATGCCCACCCGGCTAAGCATCGTGCAGGTTCACGGAGTTGGCATCCACCGTTCGTTCGCCAAGCTTGCCAGCAACCGAGCTGAACGATCCCAGCCCGAAGTGGCTGCCGTAGCCGATAGCCAACGGCCCTGCAATCGGTTCCGGCAACACGATGCCGAGAAGCGCGCCGGCGGGGTCAGGCTGCATTTCCCGGCCGCGCGAACGGAAGCGGTGGAAATGGATGGCGCGTCGCTCGGTTCCCCCGACATCGATCGTCCTGAGCTCCGTCACCTCGACATCGGTCACATCCAACCCGCGGCGTTTCAGCAACCGCCGCACCTCGCCCGCGTAGCCGGACGCCTTCAGGTGTCCGGACGCCAGGAACGGCGTCACGCTCCGCCACCGGTCGGACGTGGCGAAGATGCGCGCGCCGCCCGCGAAATCGGCCGGTCTGCCGAAGCCCTCCAGCGCGAGTCGCCACTCCTTCACGCTGCCGGGCTCGGCGTCGACGTCTTCCGACCGCTGTTTCGGCGCCAGCCACAAGCGGGTGATGCGGTCGAGCTTGGCGCGGACGTCGTCGTTCATGCCGCCGGAGATGTACACCGACACGTGATCGATCCAGCCGTCCCCGTCCGCGTCCTCCGGCAGCCAGAACGCGTGCGCGTGCGACGGATCCTTCAGCGGTTTCCCGTCGGCGTCACGGCCTGAAATCTCCCACGGTGCTCTCGGAATCCAGCGCTTCGTTGCCTCGTCCTGCTGCCAGCCGAACTGTGCAAGCGCCGCCCGGCGCATCAGTTCCCCGATCCTGACGGCGTCCTCGATACGGGGAAGCGGCCGGCCGGCGAGCAGGAAGCGGGCGACGGTCGGCTGGTCGCGCCCGGCACGCGAAGCGCGGCGCCGGGTGATGCGGCGGGGAACCACGCCGGGGGCGGCTTCCGGCGCGCGCGCATAGACGACCTCACGGGCCGCCGGCGGGCGGCTCCAGCCCCGGTCCTGGTAGTCGGCGGTGTCGAGCGAGAGTGCATCGACGAGGCGTGCGGGCAGGGTATGCGCCTGCCGGCCCTTGCTTCGGAGCGCCTTGTCGAGCTGCGCATCGAGCCGTTGCCGTGTGGGCGTTCCCTTGGCTGTCGCGACCATCTGGCGCTGCATGTCGTCCACGATTCGCTGGCGTTCGGCCGAGTATGCCTCCGGGCTGAGCGGTGCGAGCAGCCGCACGGGGTCCCCGTCAGGATGCCCGTCGAACGGCCGGCAATTCGCGGTGCCGTTCCACTCTGCGAGCGCTTCGCATTCGGTCCAGCTCTCCGCCCGGCCGAGGTAGCCGACGGCGTGGGCGAGGTCCGCGGCGAGCGCGAACGGCGAGGGGTCGAGCGTCACGCGCGGCCACGCGGCGACCAGTGTCGAGCCCGCGGGTAGTCGAACGAAGGCGTCGAAGACGAGCGTTGTCTTCGGCCGTCCCTTGTCGAGCCCGCCGGTCGGCATGTAATGGCGCGTATGCGCGTGAATCGCACCCTCCGGCAGACTGTACTCCGGCAGCGTCTCCGCGAGCGTGTCGATCAACCGCGCGAGGTCGTCCTCGGACCAGCGCGCCCGATCACCCTTGCGCCACCACGTGGCGATGAGCGCGCGGAGCAGGCGCCAGGGCTCCGGCGGCCAGGCGACGTCGGCCTCGTTGACGTTGCGTCCCCACGGCGTCGCGTGGTACCGGCCGGCAGGGAAGCGGAAGGAGAGTGCGAACATGCGCTCACTTCTCGTACTTGACGGTGAGAACGCGGCTGTCGCCGAAGAGACCCTTCGATCCGACGGACTCGATCAGCCCCGGCAGCTCCGATTCGATCTCGTCGAGCGCCGGAAGATCGAAACCGGCCGGCCGGGTGACCGTGATTCCGCTCACGTCGAGATCGCAGGCGGTGCGCAGCCGCAGACCCTCGACGAGGAATCTGCGGATCTTGAAGAGGGCGAGCATGATCAGCAGCCGCTGGACATCGCGCCCCAGGCCGAAGGCGCGGATCTGTCGGAGGTCGAGGTTGAAGTAGGCAGTGATCCTCTCGGCGACCCATTCGTCGCGTGCGAAGGGTACGTTTCCGAAGCCTTTGGCCGCTTCGCCGGAGGGATTCACGCTGTCGTTCTTGACCCCGCCGCTCGCCGCCACCCTCGCGTTCTCGGCCTCGACGAAGGCGGACAGTGACCGCGGAAGGCGCAACCGGCCACCGGCCAGTTCCTTCTTGGCGAGAAAAACCCCGTGGAGCAGCGCATTCGTGTCGAACTCCAGGAGCACTTGCGCCAGATCGCGCAGGTTGACGCGCCCGACCTCCATGGCGGCGAGTCGCTTCTTCAGCAGATTGACGACGGTCTTGTCCTTGCCCTCCAGGATGTACGGGGAGTTGAGCCGGTGCGCTTCGATCAGGGAGTTGGTAGTGAAGGTGTCGCCCACGACCTTGACAACGGGCAGGCCCCGGAGCGGCTCGACCCAGTCGTCGGCAACGTCGTCCCAGCAGACGACTTCGAGGCGGTTCGCCATCGACTGCGCGCTCTCCACGAGCACCGTGCGTCCCCGCCCGTCCGGCGAGTCGTAGACGGCGTGACCGAGGTTGGGAAACCCGGTCGGCTGGAATCTCGTGCCCTGCACCGGCTTGAGCCCGGCCTCGATGAGCAGGCGGGGTTCATTGTCGATTGAGGTCAGGTCAAGCGGCATTCGTCGTATCCTCCGTCGTCACGTTGTCATCGTCAGGCAGAGCGTCCGGATAGGCACGCTTGATCAGGGCGGTCAAGGCCAGGTCGCCGACCGGGATCAGAAGCGCGGCGGCAAGGCGGTCGGCCGGGACGCCGGCGCCCATGCGGCCGCCTTCCATCACCGAGGTTCGAGAGCCTGCGCGTACTGTATCGAATGGGGTCGGCAGGCCGGATGCGCGGGCGCGCGCCAGGGCAACACGCACTGCAGGATCTGTCGCTCGTCCGTCGACGCTGTCTCCGCCGGCGCGCAGGCGTGCGACCAGCCCCGGCGGAAGCGGCATCCGAGTCGTTCCCGGCAGGGCGCGAGCGGAGTGCAGGGCAACGTCCGGTGTGAACACCGGCTTCAGAGCAGCGTACGCGAACGGCACTGTCGGGCCGCCGGCGGGGGCGTGCGTCGTGCGCAGGTGCGCCGGCCGTGCCCACACGAGCCCGGCGAGCAGTGCGGCGCAACGCGCGTCGTCGAAGTCGCCGGCGAGGAACGCGGCTACGTCCACGAGCCGTGCGACCGTGGCGCTGGCGAGCGGCTTGTCCTCCAGCCCGCGGATCGACGCCTCCACCAATCGGCGTTCCAGCACGGCGATCATGTTCGAGACGAGGTCGCCGGCTCCCCAGACCACGGCGGGTGGCGTGTCGCCCGCGTGCCATGCCCGGCGCGTGCTGAGGCCTCCCCGGTAGAAGAAGCTCTTTTCGTCGATTGGCGCGAGATGGGCGGCCATCGGCGGTGCGAGGTGCGACCGTGCCCGTACCTGGTCTCCTGCCGGTGTTTCGGACGCTGGGAGGTCACTGGACGCCGCGGACTCATCGTCGCCGCCGTTCACCGTCGGCTCGGGTGCGGTGCTTCCGGGACGCCGGGGTGCCGGCAACCCGAGCCCCGCGAGAGCGGCGGCAATCCGGAATTCCGCGCTGCCGTCGTCCGCTTCCCGTAGCCAATTGGAGGAAATCACGGGCGGCGGCTTGCAGTCCTTCCGTGCGTTCGAATTCGTCGCGAGCCAGCCGACGAGGCCGCCAAGCGCCACCAGCGTGTTTCGGGCTCCTTCAGGCGCTCGATTCTCGATCGTCATCTGAAAGAGGGAATCCTCCAGTCGGCGCAAGGTGTGGCGCGCACGAGCAGGTGCGGTCTTCCTGCTGCCAGCCGTCCGTCGTGTACGCTCCAGCCAGTTGCCCGCTTCGAGGTCGGCTATCAGGTCCCGGCGAGGTCGGTCGGGAGCGTCGAATCGGCCGAGCGGGGTTGCCTGGTAGGGCATCTTGCTGTCGGGCTGGATGATGGAGTACCGCTCGAAGCCTCCGATGCCTCGCGAAGCGCCGAGTTGCGCGACAGAACGCGCGGCGTCCAGTCCGGTTCGAGCTGTGCGTTGCCCGACCGTGAGTCGCCCTTCCGCGAAGGTCGCTTCGAGCTCGGCGAAAGTGGCGGGCTTGGGCCAGAGTGGGGTCCAGACCTCGCCGCGAGGTCGATTCGGATCTTCCGATGACAGACTGCCGGTCCCGGCGCCGGTTGGATCGAAAGTGAACGGGAAGGCGCCCCGGCTGCCGCCCGCTGCTCCCCAGCGTCGAGTGAGGGCTCCTGCGAAGGCCAGGGTGCCTTCCATCGCCAGGACGACATCCCATGCGTTCAGAGGGTTGTATCCGACGTAGCCGGTCGTCGCATTCGGACCGCCTTGTCCCGGGCTGAACTGGCCCATGGAACCGTGTACGTCGGTGCGGCGGCCGACGTCGAACACCGCGGACTCGAGTTCGGCACCCGCACGCTCTGCCGGGTTGCCATCCTCGAAGTCGATCAGTTCCTGAAGCTTTCGGCGAAGTTGACGCCGAAGTCGCGGCTGCCGTCGTTGCCGCCGGAGCCGAGCAGGGGCGCGGCGGCTTCTTCGGTCGCGAGCACGTAGCACGCATCGATGTAGGAGACGTGAAGCGAGTCCGTTTCGATCTCAGGCTCGGCAGCAGCAGACTCTTGACCGCCTGCGTCTCCTTCTCGACACGGCTCTTCTCCGCGTCGTTGGCCTCTTTGCATCTCCCTTGAGTCTCTTCGAGGCCTCCTGCAGGGATTTCACTCTTGCCCGCAGGCGGTTGTATTCGTCGAGGCGGCTGTTCGTGCGCAGTGAGCCGACCGTGCACCGCATGCCTTCGAGTCGACGGCAGGTGCTCGTCCCAATGGCGTTCATGAGTACCGCGCCGACGCGATTCGATGTCTCGCCCGCGTCGCCTTCCAGAAAACCGGCGCGGCCATTCCACGGCGCGATGATCGGAGTCGGTGCATAGTCGTGCAGAAAGAAGCGCAGCAGGGCATTGCGGCTCAGCGTCGTCCTCAGGTGGAAGCACTCGTTCTCCCACCAGCCGCGCGCGTGCGGATCGGCCGCTTCACCCGAGACGTGGTTGGCGGGCGAGGAGATGAGGCGCAGCACGCCGAGCGCTTTCAGGTAGGACGCCAGGGGCGTCGGGGTGCATCCGTTCAGCGGGAGCGGTTCACCGACCATCGTGGCTCCCCTTGCGTTCCTGGGCGGATGCCCGCCAGTCGGCGACCCGCAGGAGGGTCTCCAGCCAGGCGAGGCGAAACGGCCCGAGTGCCGCCAGGAGCTCGCGTGTGCGCTCGGTCCAGCTCTCGCGGGAAACCTCGTCCCAGCCCAGCTCCATGATTGTGAGGAGCAGGTTGCCGCCCTCCCAATGCTCGCCGCCTTGCAGATCGAACGGCGGCAGCTCGTCGCCCTCCCACACGCCGCGGGCGAAGCGTGTCCCGGCCCGTTCGCTCTTCGGCGGCGCCTCGCGGGGCAGGGCGCGCAGGTTCATCCGCACCTTCCCGTGGTGGGCGGCGATCAGGTAGGCAATCAGGTCGGCATCCCGCGACCAGCGCTCGTGGGCCAGAAACGCCAGGGCGGACGCAAGCTCATGCCGAAAGTACGCCCGTTCGTGTCGAGACCGCTTGACGGTCTTGGCGAGCAGGATGTCGAGCGCAACGCCCTGTCCATCGAGGCCGCGACGCATCGTGTCCTGGAAGACCTCGTGCGCCTTGCCGAGATCGTGCCAGCGCGCTGCCCGGACGACGGCCGCCCGCGTGCCTGTCTCCAGGTCCAGCGCGCCGCACAGCGACTGCGCTTCCGCGGTGACGTGCCGGAGATGTTCGGCGAGGGGTACGATCTTCTCGATCTGGCTGAGCGCGTCCTCGTCGTGTCCGTCGGTTTCTCCCGACGGCAGCGAAGCGGAACCCTGCGGCGCCGGCGCCGGACTGACGCCAATCGATTCCGCCGAGTCGGCGACCGCGGCGGGTACGTTCTTCGGATCGCCGGTGAATCCGACGCTCTCCCGGTAGCCGCCGGCGTCCAGATCGGCGAGCAGAATCAGTCCCGGCCACGGTTGGCCCTGTAGCGGCGTCCATCCGGGCGGCGCAGTCCCCGTCCGGCCATCCCGGCGACGCCACTGCGGGTCGCGCTGGAAGACGAGGCTCTTTCCCTTGCTGCGCGTACGCAGCCTGGCGATCCACGTCCTCGCGGCGCCGATCGACACGGCGCACAGTTCCTCTCGACGGGGTCGCGGCGGATCGTCTTCCACCACGGAGAGATCGCGCCAGAAGACGCGGACGTCCGTGTCGTCGGCGTCGCGCACATAAGGCGACACGTCGACGTCGAAGCCGGTCAGGTCCGGATCCGTGTCGAACAGATCCTCGAGGTCCTTGCGGCGGATGACCCGGCGCGGCGGCTCGAGTTCGTCCGGCGGAGGCAGGTGCACCGGCGCGACGTCGGTCAACGTCGACAACGACAACCGTTCCCGCGACTTCTGCAGTTCCGCTACGGTGTAGGGGATCGCCAAGTCCAGTGCATCCTTGTCCGACGCGGTGCCGTCCGTCACCGGTTGGAGCAGGTCGATCCAGTGCACCTCTGCGCCGTCGGGAAGCTTCGCGTAGCGGTTGGCGCGCCCGAAGCGCTGGACCATCGACGACCAGGGCGCGATCTCGGTGAACATCACCGCGGCGGAGATGTCCACGCCTGCTTCGACGGCCTGGGTGGCGACGACGATGCGGCCGTGCGGATTCCCGTCATTCGTCGCGACGACCTTGTCCATCTCCCGCCGGCGGTCGGCGGGGCGGAAGCGGGAGTGGACGAGAACCAACGTTGGCGCCGACGGCTTCAGCTCGAGCAGCCTCTTCTCGATCGCCCGGTGCAGCGCCTGCGCCCGATCCACACGATTCAGGATGGCGAGCGTCATCGCGCCGGGGCGGTGTGCGTCCCGGATGGCGTCTGCGAGCCGCCCGACGTAGTCGGTGAGGTCGGAGCTTCTTCGGCGATGCCGGAACCACCTGCGAACGAGTCAGTCTCTTGGCCGCGCGCGCCAGACGTGCGAGCCTGCCGTCGGGCGCCGCGGTCGGATCGACCCTGACGACCGATGCGGGAGCCGGCGCCGGATGATCCACGGTGGCGAGCCACCGCGGGTCCAGGGTCGCCGAGATCCAGAGGCTGCGGGAAGGAATGCCCGCCGGACGGCCCTCGCGCCGCGTTCGATCCACGTCCGCCTGACGAAACGCCTCGAGCTGCGCGGAGGTGGCGCGGCCCGCGCCCATGAGCTGCACCTCGTCGAACACCCACTGCGCGTCCTCGTGCAGGAGGGCGAACTCCATCGGCCAGATTGCCCGGGACGACGCGTAGCCGCGCATCAGGGCACGGCTCAGCAGCATGTCCTGGGTGCCGACGAGCACCGCCGGGCGCTCCGGCGTCTCCAGCCAGCCGCCATCGTCCACGCCGCCCATGAGCACGTGCACGTCCTCGGGCCGCGGGAGTCGGCTCGCGCCGTCCACTTCGGCGGCCAGCTTGCCGAACCAGCCTCTGACCGCGTCCGCGGTCTGCTCGACGAGCGTCCGCATGGGCAGGCACCAGACCAGACGGCGGGGCGTGGCGTCGGGGCTCCGCAGCCGGTGCGCCGCCCACCCGAGCGTCACGGCGGCCGTCTTGCCCGATCCGGTCGGCGCAACCAGGACCCGCGGCCATTCGCCGGCCGTCAGCGCGAGCTGCCACGGGTCTGGCTGCTGGTCGGCGCCGAACGCGAGTCGATAGATGGTTGAGCCGTCCACGTGGCAACTCCTGCGGGGAGAGTCGTGCGAGAGCGGTCAGATCATAACCGATGAAATTCACACGTCCATGTGCGAGCCGAGACGCGGGCGCCAGCCGTTGCCATGGGCCATCGTTGGCTCCTCGGCGCTGTCAGCCCCACGCATCGGCGAGCGTAGCGGCGGCCATTGTCAGATCCTGTCAATCCGCGGCCTACGGTTGAGCGCCGTCGGGTCTGGCGAGCCGTCTGGCACCTGTCTCGTGCCGTCCAGACCGTCTGCTTGCGCCGGCCGACCCTTGGAGGTAGCATTCTGGAAAGTATTACTTCCATAATGAGAATAACCACCAAGGGTCAGGTGACCATTCCCCGGCGTTTTCGGCTGAAGTTCGGCCTGCTTCCCAATACGGAGGTCACCTTCGAGGAGGCCGACGGCTGCGTGGTGATCCGTCCCCTGCTGAGCAAGCGGGCGCTCATCGAGGAGCGGCTGCGCGAGGCGCGCGGCGCCGCCGCCGGCGACACCGGCACCGACGACGTGATGCGGCTCACGCGCGGGGACGAGTGAGTGTTCCTGGTCGACACGAACGTCCTGCTCGACATCTTCACCGACGATGCGACGTGGCGGTCGTGGTCGGAGCGGGCGATTCGTGATGCGCTCGTGACCGGCAGCGTCGGCATCAACCCCATCGTGTACGCCGAGACCTCCGTGGCGTTCGCCGACCCCGGCGCCCTCGACCGCCATCTCGACGCCCTCATGCTCGCCCGGCTGCCGCTGCCCTACGGCGCCGCGTTCCTGGCCGGGAGGGCCTTTCTGCGCTACCGCCGCGGCGGAGGCGTGCGGGCCTCGCCGCTGCCCGACTTCTACATCGGCGCCCACGCGGCGACGGACGGCCTGACGCTCGTCACCAGGGATGCCGGCCGCTACCGCTTCTACTTCCCATCGGTGAAGCTGGTGACTCCAGGGGAACCATCCTGACCGGCCTCCACGACGAGTCGCGGTAGTCGACCGGCTCTCCCCGACGCCGACCCCGCTCGCCTGAGTATCGGGCACACCCCCGGCAACGGCGACGGGCAGGCGCTCCACAACGCCCCGCCGCCGACCCCGCTCGCCTGAGTATCGGGCACACCCTATGGCGGACGGCCCGAACTGCCGAAACAACCCAATACCGAACATCGGATATCGGGAGGTCGCCGTGCCACTCCGGACCACCGGCCGCCGCCGTCGATTCCGCACCCGCCCGCCGACACGCCCCTCGTGCCGGCGCGCATGGTCAACGAGTACGTCTACTGCCCGCGGCTCGCCTATCTGGAATGGGTGCAGGGCGAGTGGGCCGAGTCGGCGGACACCGTCGAGGGCCGGCACGCCCACCGGCGGGTCAATCGCGACGGCGGCGCGCTGCCGCCGCCCGCGCAGGTCGACGAGGCTCCCCGGCTGCATGCGCGATCGATCACGTTGTCGTCCCGCCGCCTTGGACTGATCGCCAAGCTGGACCTCATAGAATCGGACGGCGGGCGGGTGACGCCGGTCGACTACAAGCGCGGCAAACGGCCCCATGTCGAACGGGGGGCGCACGACCCCGAGCGGGTGCAGCTCTGCGTGCAGGGCCTCCTGCTGCGCGAGCACGGCTACGACTGCACCGAGGGGGTGCTCTACTTCGTCGGCAGCCGTGAACGCGTTCAGGTGGCGTTCGACGACGATCTCGTCGCCGCCACGCACGAAGCGGTCGAAGGGTTGCGGCGCGTCGCCACGGAGGGCGTCATCCCGCCGCCGCTCGAGGACAGCCCCAAGTGTCCGCGCTGCTCGCTGGTCGAGATCTGCCTGCCGGACGAGGTCAACCGTCTGACCCGCACGACGGCGGCTCCGCGGCCGATCGCCGTGCCCTGCACGGAAGCTCTGCCGCTCTACGTGCAGGCGCACCGCGCCAGGGTGGCGAAGTCGGGAGAGACCCTGGTCGTGACCGTCGACGACGAGAAGGTCGCGACGGCGCGGCTGGACGAGACCTCGCAGGTCATCCTGATGGGGAACATCCACGTCACCACGCCGTGCCTGCACGAGCTGATGTGGCGGGACATCCCCGTCACGTGGCACAGCTACGGCGGTTGGTTCTTCGGCCATACCGCGGGTAACGGCCACAAGAACGTCGAGCTGCGCACCGCCCAGTACCGGGCGAGCTTCGACGAGGCCACCTGCCTGCGATTCGCCAAGGGACTCGTCGGCGCGAAGATCCAGAACTGTCGCACGCTGCTGCGGCGGAACTGGAAGCGCGACGCCAGCAGCCAGCCGGTGCTCGTCGACCTGAAGGGCGACAGCCGCCGTCCCGCCCGCGTCACGTCGTTGGCGGAACTGCTCGGCGTCGAAGGCGCCGCCGCCGCCCGCTACTTCCGGGCCTTCGGCGCCATGTTGCAGGACGAGCCCGGGGCCCGCGAGCTCGGGTTCGACTTCCAGACGCGAAACCGCCGTCCGCCGACCGACCCCGTCAACGCCCTGCTCTCGTTCGCGTACTCGCTGCTGGCGCGGTCGTGGACGGTGGCGTTGGCTTCGGTCGGGTTCGATCCGTTCCGCGGCCTCTACCACCAGGCCCGCTACGGCCGGCCGGGGCTGGCCCTCGACCTGATGGAGCCGTTCCGCCCCCTGATCGCCGACTCGGTGGTCGTGCAGGCCATCAACAACGGCGAGGTGCGGCCGACCGATTTCAGAACCGCCGCCGGCGCCGTCAACCTGGCCCCCGACGGCCGCCGGCGCTTCATCGCCACCTACGAACGCCGTCTCGGCCACGAGGTCGTCCACCCGCTGTTCGGCTACCGGGTCAGCTATCGCCGCCTCATGGAGATGCAGGCCCGGCTCTTCGGCCGCTTCCTCCTCGGCGAGCTGCCCGAGTATCCGAACTTCACCACCCGGTGAACCCGTGGAGCACCTCTACATCGTCGTCTACGACATCGCCGACCCCAAACGGTGGCGCCGCGTGTTCAAGCTGATGCAGGGATACGGCGAATGGGTGCAGCTCTCGGTCTTCCAGTGCCGGCTGAGCCGGCGCCGCCACGCCGACCTGGTTGCACGCCTCGACGCTCTGATCGATCATGTGGAGGATCACGTCGTTCTCGTCGACGTCGGCGTCGCCGAGGGCATCGAACCGCGCATCGTCAGCCTGGGAAAGGCGTTCCAGGCCGTGCGGCGGGAACCGGTCATCGTATGATGCGCATCTCGCCTTTGCGGATCGAGCGCTGCGGTGCCGCCGCGACCCCCGGGAGGGCTCGCAAAGCCGGTAGATCCTTGACAACTGGATAGTTATGGTCCAAGAACCCACGCGAAGTCATCGCCGCCCCGGCCGTGGCAACGCGACGGCGGCTCACCGCTCGCAATTGCCATGGCAATCCGTGCAAGCACAACGACTTGCGAGCGGTCCGCATCCGCGGGGTCTGCCCCCGCGGCCTCATTGAAGCCGGCCGGCGAACACTGTACGCATCCGCGGGGTCTGCCCCCGCGGCCTCATTGAAGCGTTCGGCCGGCGACCGTCAACGCATCCGCGGGGTCTGGCCCATCCGCGGGGTCTGCCCCCGCGGCCTCATTGAAGCTGACCGGACCACCTTGCATCCGCGGGGTCTGCCCCCGCGGCCTCATTGAAGCGGGAACTACATGCTGGACACGTTCCTGACCAGCGTGGCATCCGCGGGGTCTGCCCCCGCGGCCTCATTGAAGCGGCGAGCCGGTCGAACTTCGCCTGCAGTTGGCGGCCATCGCATCCGCGGGGTCTGCCCCCGCGGCCTCATTGAAGCTGGTCAGCATGTCGGGATCCAGTCAGGCGTAGCCCCGGTCGAGCATCCGCGGGGTCTGCCCCCGCGGCCTCATTGAAGCTTTGTGTTGGGAGGAGTACTGCGAGTGGCAATATACGCGCATCCGCGGGGTCTGCCCCCGCGGCCTCATTGAAGCGGCGAGCATCTTGGCGAAGTCGACCATCTCGCGCTCGCATCCGCGGGGTCTGCCCCCGCGGCCTCATTGAAGCCCGGCGGCGTCACGCTCCGGTGCGGCCTCGCTCGAGCTGCATCCGCGGGGTCTGCCCCCGCGGCCTCATTGAAGCGCGCCGCAAGAGGGTTGGAAGACCGCGGCGAACGCAGCATCCGCGGGGTCTGCCCCCGCGGCCTCATTGAAGCGCGCGTCTGAAGGTGCAGAAGCGGGGTCGGCGGCCACGGGCATCCGCGGGGTCTGCCCCCGCGGCCTCATTGAAGCATCGTGCCGGTGTGGTAGTCCGGATCATCTCGCGGGCGGGCATCCGCGGGGTCTGCCCCCGCGGCCTCATTGAAGCCGAGTCGCGGAAGGGGCCGGACATCCGTGGGTGGAACAGGCCGCATCCGCGGGGTCTGCCCCCGCGGCCTCATTGAAGCCAGCCGTGATACGGCACTGCACCGTGACCACCGAACTGTGTGGCATCCGCGGGGTCTGCCCCCGCGGCCTCATTGAAGCGAGGTCGCTGACCAGCGTCGAGTCATCCGCCGGAGCGATACGCATCCGCGGGGTCTGCCCCCGCGGCCTCATTGAAGCCGTCTTACAAAGCTGACTCTGCCCCCGCGGTTGCAGGCCTCGCCGAGCGACCGCATCCGCGGGGTCTGCCCCCGCGGCCTCATTGAAGCCGCGGGTGCACGTTGGCACTGAACCACGCCTGCCCCGCATCCGCGGGGTCTGCCCCCGCGGCCTCATTGAAGCTGTTCGCCGCCTCGACGCCGGTATACCCCGTCAGCGCGCATCCGCGGGGTCTGCCCCCGCGGCCTCATTGAAGCTACGTGCTCATCCGGTCGCGGTGGCGCCGATGCTCAAGGCATCCGCGGGGTCTGCCCCCGCGGCCTCATTGAAGCAGGACCGCCGTGGGATATGGACGTCGGTGGCCGGCAAGCATCCGCGGGGTCTGCCCCCGCGGCCTCATTGAAGCGGGCACGGCGTCGACCACGACCTATCAACGCGGGGAGCATCCGCGGGGTCTGCCCCCGCGGCCTCATTGAAGCTCGAGCTCGTTGGCCTTCGGTCCGCCTCGGTCATGCGTGCATCCGCGGGGTCTGCCCCCGCGGCCTCATTGAAGCGCCGCGCGCGGGCTCGACGGTACCCGCGGCCCTGGGCGAGCATCCGCGGGGTCTGCCCCCGCGGCCTCATTGAAGCGACGTCCGGCTCGGCGCCAATCGGCCAGGTCCTGTTTTGGGCATCCGCGGGGTCTGCCCCCGCGGCCTCATTGAAGCGTAGGCCACGAGGCGGCACCCTCCCCTTGCCCGAAGCATCCGCGGGGTCTGCCCCCGCGGCCTCATTGAAGCGAGCATGACGGAGACGCTGTACGAGCCGGACGCATGAGGCATCCGCGGGGTCTGCCCCCGCGGCCTCATTGAAGCAGCTCAACGCAGCCAGCATCGCGTGTCGATGGATGGGAGGGCATCCGCGGGGTCTGCCCCCGCGGCCTCATTGAAGCTGGATACGGGTGGGCGGGGCTCGTGCGGCCGGCCGCGGCGTCCAAGCATCCGCGGGGTCTGCCCCCGCGGCCTCATTGAAGCACGACTCATGGCGAGCATCGTCGCGCGCCTCATACTTCATGGCCGCATCCGCGGGGTCTGCCCCCGCGGCCTCATTGAAGCTGCCTGCGCCTTCCAGGTCGTTGAGCTTCTCCAGGAGTGCATCCGCGGGGTCTGCCCCCGCGGCCTCATTGAAGCATGCCGCGCGCAGCCAGCGTCGACGCCCGCAGGATGCACGCATCCGCGGGGTCTGCCCCCGCGGCCTCATTGAAGCTGGCTTCATGGTCGTCCTCGCTCCGTGACTGCACGCATCCGCGGGGTCTGCCCCCGCGGCCTCATTGAAGCGGCGCTTCCGGGGAGCACGAGCCCGACACCTACAAGGCATCCGCGGGGTCTGCCCCCGCGGCCTCATTGAAGCGATGCTATGGGTGTCGCGGGTAGCCGCATTGGTCGATCTGGCGCATCCGCGGGGTCTGCCCCCGCGGCCTCATTGAAGCCACGCTACCAGCAGCGCGGCGTCCGAGCGAACAGCTCTGCGCATCCGCGGGGTCGCCCCCGCGGCCTCATTGAAGCCGGTGTCGGGGTCTCCGCGGGGTCTGCCCCCGCGGCCTCATTGAAGCGTCGCCGTGACGGTGATGGTGCCGGAGCCGGCCGCGCATCCGCGGGGTCTGCCCCCGCGGCCTCATTGAAGCGCCGGATTCCGAGCGCAGGGAATCCGCACGCATCCGCGGGGTCTGCCCCCGCGGCCTCATTGAAGCGGCGCTGGCCGATCGGCGGGCCTCGACATCCGCGATGAAGCAGCTCTCGGCGATCGCATCCGCGGGGTCTGCCCCCGCGGCCTCATTGAAGCGGGAACGACGGCGGGGTCTGGCGGCCTCAGACGACGGCGGGGGGGCACCGCCGGGTCTGCCCCCGCGGCCTCATTGCATCCGCGGGCATCCGCGGGGTCTGCCCCCGCGGCCTCATTGAAGCGGGTGGACGCTGCGCGCCATCGATTGGAGCATACGTGCCGAGGGGTCATACGCATCCGCGGGGTCTGCCCCCGCGGCCTCATTGAAGCCGGGGACGAACGGGCATCGCCCGACAGCGGCCAGTGACGCGGGCGCCGAGCATCCGCGGGGTCTGCCCCCGCGGCCTCATTGAAGCGGGACGAACGGCATCCGCGGGGATCTGCCGGCATCCGCGGGCATCCGCGGGGTCTGCCCCCGCGGCCTCATTGAAGCGTCGCGCCGTGCCGGCTGGCCCTGCATTGCTCGGGCGGCACCGCGGGGTCTGCGATGCCCGCTGCGCCAGACCAGGTTCCGCGGGGTGCGGCGTCGCATCCGCGGGGTCTGCCCCCGCGGCCTCATTGAAGCTTGTCGGCTCGGTCTGCTGGAGCTCCGCGTCTCCCCCGCGGCCTCGAAGCCGCTACGGCATCGCCGCGCCCGGGGCATCCGCGGGGTCTGCCCCCGCGGCCTCATTGAAGCTGGGACCCCCAGCGGGGCATCCGCGGGGTCTGCCCCCGCGGCCTCATTGAAGGAGTGCAGGACGGGGACCGGGGGGACCGATGGCGTCCGCATCCGCGGGGTCTGCCCCCGCGGCCTCATTGAAGCATCGCAGGTCTGGCGGCGGCCGGCGCTCTACGATGCCGCATCCGCGGGGTCTGCCCCCGCGGCCTCATTGAAGCGCGGTGTCGGCTCCGGTCGCGTCCACGGCCTACGCATCCGCGGGGTCTGCCCCCGCGGCCTCATTGAAGCCGGATCCGCGTTTCGGCGTCGATGGCTGTCCCGCCGTAGGGCATCCGCGGGGTCTGCCCCCGCGGCCTCATTGAAGCGATCCGCAATGGGCGCGAGCCGGACTTACAGCCGACCGCATCCGCGGGGTCTGCCCCCGCGGCCTCATTGAAGCTTGCACCCTTCGCCGCGGCTCTCGAGCCCGGGTCAGCCGCGGGGTCTGCCCCCGCGGCCTCATTGAAGCAGGGTGCGTGGACGATGGTCGGCCCGAACGGCTGCACGCATGCATCCGCGGGGTCTGCCCCCGCGGCCTCATTGAAGCAGGCAGCCGCAGTCTGGATCCGCGGGCTGATTGAACGTCCTCGTCGCCGCATCCGCGGGGTCTGCCCCCGCGGCCTCATTGAAGCCATATTGACCGCGGGCCGCGACGACGCTGGCCGCCGGCCCGGCATCCGCGGGGTCTGCCCCCGCGGCCTCATTGAAGCGGCGACGTTGGCCGGCTCCGGACAGGCGCACGGGGTCTGTCATCTGGATGTCGCAAGGCATCGGTGCGCATCCGCGGGGTCTGCCCCCGCGGCCTCATTGAAGCCAGCCGCAGAGGAACCTGCGTGATCGACGGAAACTCGAGCTTGCATCCGCGGGGTCTGCCCCCGCGGCCTCATTGAAGCAGCATCGTCCGTCTCGGACCGCAGCGCGTCGCGACAAGCATCCGCGGGGTCTGCCCCCGCGGCCTCATTGAAGCTGGCTGCCGACGGTCGCATCCGCGGGGTCTGCCCCCGAAGCACAGCATCCGCGGGGTCTGCCCCCGCGGCCTCATTGAAGCCCAGCGGCCGGCGCGCATCCGCATCCGCGGGGTCTGCCCCCGCGGCCTCATTGAAGCGCCAGGCCGTTGGATCGGCCCGCGGGGTTGCCGCCCTCAGAAGCTTCCGCTTCGCATCCGCGGGGTCTGCCCCCGCGGCCTCATTGAAGCGTCCACGGTGTTCGGCGGTCGTTGAGCGCGTCCGGGAACGCTCAGCATCCGCGGGGTCTGCCCCCGCGGCCTCATTGAAGCCGGGCCCGACTGCAGGTGGGAGGCGATGCCGGCATCTCCGATTGGGCATCCGCGGGGTCTGCCCCCGCGGCCTCATTGAAGCGACCGCTACAGTTCGGACTCGTCAACTGCGGGGGCATCCGCGGGGTCTACCCCCGCGGCCTCATTGAAGCGTCCGGTAGCGTCGCCACTGTCCACCCGCAGACGTAGCATCCGCGACGCGCCGGCGGACGATCCGGCTGCGAGCCGGGAGCATCTACCCTCGCGGCCTCATTGAAGCCTTGACTGCGGCTGACGCCAGTCCTGGGGCGCCTCCGGCATCCTTCATGGGGTGGCGCGCTGTGGACTGCCACCGTCTCGACCCTCGTCGCCACGCCGGCGTCGATGTTCTGTGGCTTGGCCGCACAACCAGCCGTACCTGCCCGGACCTGTCGCGCCGGGCGACGGGAGCGGACTTTCGGGCGCCGCTGGCCGCCATCATCACCGTGACGCGTCGACAACGAGAACGTGGCCTCCCGCGGCGTACTCGAGAATGGCCCGGTCGGCGGTGAAGAGCGGCGCGGTGCATTAGTTAGCGGGCCGTCGCCACGATGAGGCGATCGGCAGGGTCGGCGTGGAAGCTGCGCGGCAGGCGCACGCTGTCTATCGCAACGGCCGGTTCGGTGGGTATCAGATGGACGCCAGGCAAGCTGAGCGCGGTGTCGATCCAGACCCCGACGTCGCGCCTGAGACGCAAGCGACCCCGGTCCGCCAGCAGGGCGATCTCCCAAGGCGTAATGGCCGAGATGCCGATGCCGTCCGCCTGTCCCGCCGCTTCGATGGCGGCGCGGGCGGTGCGTCCAAGGCGCGCGTCTCCGTCGACCGCCCAGACCAGCACATGCGTATCGAGGATTATCACCGCGTCGCGGCCCAGCTCGACGGATGGGTTGCCGGCGAGAAGGGGCTGTCATAGCCCAGCACCGATCCCCGCATGGCGCCGATGATCGACGGACGCGCGCCGGGTGAAGGGGCGGGCGACAACACGGCGACCGGCCGGCCGCGGTTGGTGATGGTGACCGGTTTTCGGTCTTTCTCCAGTTGCTTGATTACGCGGAGACACGTTGCCTTGAACTCGGCCGCTCCAAGACTCTTCGCCATGTTGCCTCATCGAATGTGTGCGTACACTTCAAGTGAACATGAAGGCTGCTGGCGCCTCAAGCAACGCGATTCTGGGGTCGGGTCGCGGTCGAACTGCGGGCAGGGCCGGCGCGGGGATGAGATCCGTGGGGTCCCCGTAGATCGGAGGACCGAAATCGGTGGTGCGGAAGGGGGGATTTGAACCCCCATGAGCCATAGGCTCGCTAGCCCCTCAAGCTAGTGCGTCTGCCAGTTCCGCCACTTCCGCGTGGGTGGTGCGACGGGTGCTACTGAGGTTCTTCCGGCGCGTCGGCCGGCTCCTCGGTCTCGGGGTCGGGCTCTGCCGCCCCGGCCTCGGCGTCCGGCGCGAGGGCGGCGTTCGCCGGCGCCGATATCGGAGCCGGAGGCTCGAAGCCGGGACCCTCCACGCCGCTCAGCACGGAGCTGGTGCCGCGCTGGCCGATGATGGCGAGGGTCATCGACCCGACCATGAACAGGGCGCCGAGCACGGTGGTGGCGCGGGTCAGCACGGTGGCGCTGGCGCGGGCGCCGAAGGCGGCGTCGCTGCCGCTGCCGCCGAAGGCGGCCTGCAGGCCGCCGCCCTTGCCCTGTTGCATCAGGACCACGACCAGCAGGAACAGGCACACGAACACATGCAGGGCGGTGAGGAGAATGCTCAGCATCGTTCTTCCATTATACGGCTATCTGGCGCTCGGCCGGCTGGCCGCCACGATTTCCGCGAAGGCGGCGGGGTCGAGACTGGCGCCGCCGACGAGGGCGCCGTCGACGTGGGGTTGCGCCATCAGCGCGGCCGCGTTGCCGGGCTTGACGCTGCCGCCGTAGATGATGCGGCACGCGCCGGCGGCGGCGTCGCCGAAAAGGGCGGCGAGCCGGCCCCGGATGCGGCCGTGGGCGGCGTTGGCCTGGTCGGGGCTGGCGACGCGGCCGGTCCCGATGGCCCAGACCGGTTCGTAGGCGACGACGGCGCCGCCCGCCCGGGCCGTCGACAGGCCCGCGAGCCCCTCGGCGATCTGGCGGTCGAGCACGTCGAAGGTGCGCTCGGCTTCACGCTCCTCCAGGGTCTCGCCGACACAGACGATCGGGGTCAGTCCGGCGGCGGCGGCGGCCCGGGTCTTGGCATTGACGCCGGCGTCGGTCTCCCCGAACAGGTGGCGGCGTTCGGAGTGACCGATGATGGCGAGGGTGACGCCGGACGCCTGGAGCATGGGCAGGCTGACCTCCCCGGTGAAGGCGCCCTGCGGCTCGGCGTGGACGTTCTGCGACGCCACCGCGATCGGGCGGGCGGCGGCAAGGCCCGCCAGCGCGTCCACCAGGGCCGGAAGGGCCGGGAACGGGGGGGCGAGGACGATGTCGACGTCGGTGACGTCCCGGACGCGCGGGACGAGCGCGCCCGCGTAGTCGACCGCTTCGCGGACGGTCTTGTGCATCTTCCAGTTGGCGGCGACGAGTGGCCTTCTGGACAACGGTCAGCTCCCTCCGGCGGCATCCGGCAGCGCCTCGACGCCGGGCAGGGTGCGGCCGCCGAGAAACTCGAGCGACGCGCCGCCGCCGGTCGAGACGTGGGTGATGTCCGCGCCGACCCCCGCCTGGTGAACGGCGGCGACCGAGTCTCCTCCCCCCACGATCGAGGTCGCGGGGCTGGCCGCGACGGCCCTGGCGACCGCGAGGGTGCCGTGGGCGAAGGGGGGGATCTCGAACACGCCCATCGGACCGTTCCACAGCACGGTGCGGGCGGCGGCGACGGCCTCGCGATAGCGGTCGACGGTCTCGGGACCGATGTCGACGCCGAGCCGGTCTCCGATCGCGGGGTCCGCGATGCCGAGGGTGGCGTGGGTGGCATCGGCGTCGAGCCCGTCGGCGACGACGTGGTCGCCCGGCAGCTCGAGCCGCACCCCGTGGGTGCGCGCGGTTCGTTCGACGTCGCGGGTGGTGTCGAGCAGCGATTCCTCCACCAGCGATCGGCCCACGGGGCGCCCGCGGGCCTTGAGGAAGGTGTAGGCCATGGCGCCGCCGATGAGCAGGGCATCGATGCGGGAAAGCAGGTTGCCGATGACCTCGAGCTTGCCCGAGACCTTGGCCCCGCCGAGGATGCCCACGAACGGCCGCGGCGGCGACTGCAGGAGCGCGCCGAGATGCTGCAGCTCCTTCGTCATCAGGAGCCCGGCGGCGGCATCCGCCACGTGGTCCACGATGCCGACGGTCGACGCGTGGGCTCGGTGCGCGGCGCCGAAGGCGTCGTTGACGTAGGCGTCGCTCGCGGCCGCCAGGGCAGCCGCGAACGCGGGGTCGTTGGCCTCTTCGCCGGCGTGGAAGCGGAGGTTCTCGAGCAGCACCACGCCGCCGGGACCGGCCTGGGCCAGCGCCGCGGCCACCGGCTCGCCGATCGCGTCGGGCGCGAAGACCACCGGGCGGCCGAGCAGCTCGGACAGGCGCGCCGCGATCGGCCGCAGCGTGAACGCGGCATTCGCGGTCCCCTTCGGCCGGCCCAGATGGGAGCCCACGACGAGGGTCGCTCCCCGGTCGAGGGCAAGCCTCAGGGTCGGGAGGGCGGCGCGAATGCGGGTGTCGTCGCCGACGATGCCGTCGCGCAGGGGGACGTTGAAGTCGACGCGCACGAACAGCCGGCGCCCGTCGAGATCGAGGTCGTGGAGGGTTCGCTTGGGCACGATGCCTGATCGGCCGGGCGGACGCGGATCCGAGGCCCTGCCGGCGCTACAGTCCCTTGTCCGCCAGGAACCTGACGAGGTCCACGCACCGGGACGAGTAGCCCCATTCGTTGTCGTACCAGGACAGCAGCTTCACGAAGTCGCCCTCCATGACGCTGGTATACGAGGCGTCGACGATGGACGAGTGGGGGTTCCCCTTGAAGTCGATCGAGACCAGGGGCTCGGTCGCCACCTGGAGGATGCCGCTGAGCGGGCCGTCCGCGGCGGCGGCGAAGGCCGCATTCACGGTCTCGGCGGTGGCGGGGCGCTCGACCTGGGCGACGAGGTCGACCACCGACACGTTCGGGGTCGGCACCCGCATCGCAATGCCGTCCAGTCTGCCCTTCAGCTCCGGCAGCACTTCTCCCACGGCGACGGCGGCGCCGGTGGTCGTGGGAATCATGGAGAGCCCGGCCGCGCGGGCCCGGCGCAGGTCGTTGTGGGGGAGGTCCAGGAGCTTCTGGTCGTTCGTGTACGCGTGCACGGTGGTCATCCACCCCCGCTTGAGGCCGAACTGCTCGTGCAGGACCTTGGCGACGGGGGCGAGACAGTTGGTCGTGCACGAGGCGTTCGAGATGATCCGGTGCCGGTCGGGGTCGTAGCGGTCGTGATTCACGCCGAGGACGACGGTCAGATCGGGCTGCTTGGCGGGGGCGGTGATGATGACCCGCCGGGCGCCGGCGGCGAGGTGCTTGGCCGCGTCGTCGCGTTTCGCGAAGAGGCCGGTCGATTCGAGCACGACCTGGACGCCCAGCTCGCCCCAGGGCAGCTTGGCCGGATCGCGCTCGGCGGTGACGCGGAAACGCCGATCTCCCACCCGGATGCCGTCACCGTCGACGGCGACGGCGTCATCGAGGTTGCCCGTCACCGAGTCGTACTTCAACAGGTGGGCAAGCGTCGAGGCGTCGGTGATGTCGTTCACCGCCACGATCTCGATCCCGCTCGCGCCCCTGGCTGCCCGCATGATGTTGCGGCCGATACGCCCGAATCCGTTGATGCCTACTCGTGTCGCCATGCCCTCTCTCGACCTCTCCTCCGAATGGGCGCGCCTCTGCACGGGCGCATCTCCCGGTTCACAAACGATCTATTGTAGTTTATGTCGCGGTGGTCCGGTCAAACCGGAGACGCATGCGGGCTCGACGCGCTCGTGACCTCCGACTCGCGCTGCCGGGCGACCCCGAGGCGATCGGCATCGATGCATTTCCTGTACAGCGTGGCCATCGTCTGCTACGCCCTCGTGATGGCGCCTCGGCTGGCGTACGAGGCGGTGCGGCATCGCAAGTACATCGGGACGATGCGGGAACGGTGGGGATGCCTGCCGGCCGCGATCAATCCGGCCGGACGGCCGTCCATCTGGATTCACGCGGTGTCGGTGGGCGAAGTTCAGGCCGCCCGCACCCTGATTCCGGGGTTGCGCGACCGCTATCCGGACCATCCGCTGTGGCTGTCGACGACCACGCAGACCGGCCGGGTGGTCGCGGCCCGTATCGAGGCGGTGGACGGGCTGTTCTACTTTCCCCTCGATCTGCCGGCGGTCATCGACCGGGTGCTCGATCGCGTGCGCCCGGTGCTGTTTCTCGCGGTGGATACCGAGCTGTGGCCCAACCTGCTGCGGGGCTGCGCCCGGCGCGGGGTCAGGACGATGCTCGTGAACGGGCGTATCTCGGATCGGTCGTATCCGCGCTACCGTCTGGTACGGTGGTTGTTGCGGCGCGTGCTCGCGGACGTGGATCGGTGCTGCGCCCAGAGCGAGGAGTCGGCCCGGCGTCTCGTCGACCTCGGCGCGCCGCCGGGCCGGGTCGCCATGACCGGCAACCTGAAGTTCGATGCCGCGGCGGGGCCGCCCCCGGACCCGCGGCCGGGAGACGACGGCCTCCCGGGACGGTTCGGCTGGTCGCCGGATCGGCCGGTCCTGATGGCGGCCAGCACCCACCCCGGCGAGGAGGGGCCGGTGCTGGACGCCTTCCTGCAGCTTCGGACCCGCGTGCCCGACCTGGTCCTGATGCTGGCGCCGCGGCATCCCGAGCGCGGCGCCGAGGTGGCCGCGCTCGCCGCCGAACGGGGAGTCGCGGCCGTGCGCCGCAGCCGGCTTGCGGGGCCGGGAGCCGGGCCCGCCGACGTCGTCGTGCTGGATACGGTCGGCGAGCTGGCCGCGCTGTTTCGGGCGGCCACCGTGGTCTTTCTCGGGGGGAGCCTGGTGCCGGCGGGTGGACACAACGTGATCGAGCCGGCCGTCTGGGGCAAGGCGGTGGTGTTCGGACCGCATATGGAGAACTTCGCCGAGATCGCCGAGCTGTTTCTCGCGAACCGCGCCGCCCGCCGGATCGCCGCGGCCCGCGAGCTGGAACCGGTGCTGGCGGAGCTGCTGGCCGACCCGCGGCAACGCGCCGCGCTGGGGACCGCCGCCCGGACCCTGGTCGCGGCGAATCGAGGCGCCGCCGCCCGCAGCCTGGCGGAGATCGCGGCGGTGCTGCCGCCGCCCGCGGTTTCGCCGCCGGACGCGGCGGGTTCCGCGGCGCCGCGTTGACGAGGACAGGACCGTGCCAGGAGCTTGCGCCGTAGAAGTTTCGCGCCAGCGAGACTTCCGACGCGACCGTAGGGTCGCGCGGTTGCTCAGTCGTCTGTATGGCGAAGCGGCGTGGCGCCGCCGGCGGTGGTACACCCGGCGCCCCGAGGCTCGGCGCCGGCTGCTCCGGCCGGTCATCAGCGTGGGGGCGCTCGCGGCCGGCGGCAGCGGCAAGACGCCCCTGGTCGCCTGGCTGGCCCGCCTGCTGGTCGGGATGGGGGAGCGGCCGGCCATCCTGAGCCGCGGCTACGGGCGCGCCGACCCGGTCGACGGGGCGGCGGTGATACGCGACTTCGAGCGAACCGTCGGCCGTCTGTCTATCGCCGGGGACGAGCCGTGGATGCTGGCCCGCGCCCTCGACGGGGTCGCCGTCGTGGTCGCGGCCGACCGCCATCTCGCCGGCCGTCTGGCCGAGGCCCGCCTCGGTGCGACGGTCCATCTGCTCGACGACGGGTTTCAGCACCTCGAGCTGCAACGCGGGACCGATCTGGTCCTGCTGTCGGCCGCGGATCTCGACGATCCGGCGGTGCTGCCGGCCGGGCGCCTGCGGGAGCGCCTGGCGACGGCGCGTTGCGCGGACGCCCTGCTCCTGGTCGACGAGCCCGGTGACCGCCGCGCCTGGGCGCAGGCGCAGTTGCCGCCGTCCCGCACTTTCCACATGCAGCGCCTGGCGGGCACGGTCCGGGTGCGGCAGCCGGGTGGGGGGGGCGATGCGCTGGAACCGGGAACGCGGGTCGCCGCGGTGGCCGGGATCGCCCGTCCGGAACGGTTCTTCGGCGATCTGCGCGCCGCCGGGTTCGAGGTCGTTCGCGCCATGGCCTTCTCCGACCACCGCCGGTACACGGCGCGCGACGTCGATCGCATCCAGGTCGAGGCGCGGCGCGGGGGGGCCCAGGCGATCGTGACGACGGACAAGGACTTCGTCCGCCTCGAACCGTGGCTGCCGTTCGACCCGGTCGTGGCGACGATGCCGTTGACCTGTGCGGTGACCCCGGAGGCGGTGTTCCGTGCATTCATTGCCGGCCGGCTCGCGGCCGAGCGGAGCGGGGTCCGGTGACGGCCGGCGCGCGGCGGCCGATTCGCCATCGCGCGGAGTACCTGGCGGTGCTGGCGGTGCAACGGCTCGTGCGGGCCATGCCGCGCCGATGGGCGGCGGCGCTGGGGGGCGGACTGGGGCGGCTGTTTCATCGGTGGGACGACCGGCGCCGAAACACCGCGGTCCGCAACGTGCGGGCGGCCCTGCCGGGCCGGACCGATGACGAGCACCGCTTCATCGTGGCGAGCGCCTTCGCCAACGTCGGCCGGCACGTGATCGAGCTGCTGCGTTTCGACGCCATGCGCGTCGAGGAGATGATGGCGCTGGTGGAGTTCGAGGGCGCGGAGCATGTCGAGCGGGCGCTCGGCGCGGGCCGCGGCGCGATGTTCTTCACGGGGCACTTCGGGTTCTGGGAGCTGCACGTCATGGCCCACGCGGTCCGGTTCGAGCCGATCCTGATGGTGGCGCGGACCCTGGACAACCCGCTGCTCGAGGCGATGATCGCGCGCGTCCGGACCCGCGTCGGCACCCGCGTGATTCCGCGGCAGGGGGCGGTGCGCGGTCTGCTGCGCGGTCTGCTCAAGCACCGCTCGGTCGGCATGATGGTCGACCAGCACATGCAGGACCGCAGTGCGGTGACGGTGAAGTTTCTCGGGCGGCCGGCCGCGACGACGTCGGCCATCGCGGCGCTGGCTCTGCGCACCGGGGCGCCGGTGATTCCCGTGTTCACGGTGCCGCGGCCGGGCCAGCGCTACCGCGTGGTGTACGAGCCCCCCGTCGAGATGCCCGATCCCCGCCGCGCGGATGCCGTGCAGGTCCTGACCCAGCGCTGCACCGACGTGCTGGAGTCCTACGTGCGGCGACAGCCCGATCTGTGGCTCTGGATGCACCGGCGCTGGCGTCTCTCCGACGCGCCGCCGGATGCCGCGCCCCGGTCGGACTGCGCGGATTCGCCGGGCGCCGTGGCGGAGTGACGGTCGAGTCGTTGAGACCGGGCGACAGGACACCCATGCGGCTGCTTGTACGCACACCGAACTGGCTGGGCGACGTGGTGATGGCGTTGCCGGTGTTCGCGGCTCTCCGCGCACACTACCCGGGGGCCATCCTCGCGGCGGCGGGCCCTCGACCGCTGGTTCCCCTGCTCTCGGCGGTGGCGGGGGTCGACGAGGTGGTCGGGGTGACTCGCGGCGGGGCGGGAGCGCGTCGGTCCGAGGCGCAGGCGTTGCGCCGCGGGGCGTTCGACGCCAGCGTGCTGCTCCCCAATTCCTTCGGTTCCGCCTGGGCCGCCCGCCGGGCCGGCATACCGGAGCGCTGGGGGTTCGCCGGGCAGTGGCGGCGCGCCTTGCTGACCCGGGCGGTGACCGGCCCGCGCCGCCGTAGCGGCCCGATCCATCAGGTGGCCCGCTACCTGGAGCTGGTCCGCGGTCTGGGCATCGAGCCGGTCGCGGTCGAGCCCCGTCTCGCGGCGCCCGCGTCCATGCGCGCACGCGCCAGCAGGCTGCTCGCGTCCGCCGCCGGCGACGAGGGGAGGCCGGTGGTGGGCATCGCGCCGGGGGCCGCCTACGGCTACGCCAAGCGGTGGCCCCCGGCGCGCTACGCCGGCGTCGCGGCCCGCCTGATTCGGGAGCGCGGCGCGCGGATCGTGCTGCTCGGCAGCGTGCATGACCGCGATGCCGGCTATGCGATAGAATCCACCCTCGCGGCCGAGACCCGGCCCGGCCCCGGCGTCCTGAACCTGATCGGGCGGACCGACCTCTCGGAGTTGATCGGTCTCCTGGCCGCGTGCCGGACGTTGATTGCGGGGGACTCCGGGGCGATGCATCTGGCGGCGGCGCTGGGGGTTCCGGTGACCGCCATCTTCGGTCCCACCGACGAGCGCCTGACCGCGCCGATGGGCGGCCACGCCGTGCTGACGCATCCGGTCTGGTGCCGCCCCTGCTTCTTCCGCGACTGTCCGATCGACCATCGGTGCATGACGCGCATCTCCGAGGCCCAGGTCCTGCGGGCTGTCGGCGAACGGCTCGTCCGATGATCCCTTCTTCCATTCATCCGGGGCCCGGTGACGAGGCGCTGCGGACGCGTCTGGTCGATCTGGTCGGGTCGTTCGGGCAGCCGCGCATCGTCGTGGTCGGCGACCTGATCGCGGACGAGTTCATCTACGGCCGCATCGACCGGGTCTCCCGCGAGGCCCCGGTGCTGATCCTCAAGTACGATGCCGCCGAGGTGCTCCCCGGCGGCGCCGGGAACGCCGCGCACAACGTGGCCGCCCTCGGCGGCGAGGCCCGGCTCGTGGGCTGCATCGGGCGGGACGATATCGGCCGCCGGCTCAACCGCAGCTTTCCGCGGGGGATCGCCAGGACCGGTCTCGTGAAGCTGCCGGGGTATCGAACGCCGACCAAGACGCGCATACTCGCGGGGGGGATTCACTCGGCCCGGCAGCAGGTGGTGCGGATCGATCGCGACGGGCCGCCGATTACCCCGGAGGCGCGGGACGCGCTGGCGCAGGCTGCGGCCGAGGCGGTCGTGAAATGCGATGCGGTGATCGTGTCCGACTACGGCACCGGATTGGTCACACCGGAGCTCGTCGCCGGTCTCGAGCGCCGTCTGCCGCGCCGGAAGCGCGGCCCCGCGGTGCCGGTGCTGCTCGATTCGCGCTACGCGGTACTGCAGTATCGCGGATTGACGGTGGCGGTTCCCAACGAGTCGGAGGTCGAGCACGTCCTCGGGTGGGCGGTGGGCGAGGACGCCGAGGCCCTCGAGCGGGCCGGACGCACCCTTCTGGAGCGTACGCGGATGCACGCGGTGCTCATTACCCGGGGGAGCCGCGGGATGGCCCTGTTCGAACCGGAACGTCCGACCCAGCACATTCCGATCCACGGCTCGGACGAGGTCACCGACGTCACCGGCGCCGGCGATACGGTGATCGCCACGATGGCGATGGCCCTGAGCGTGGGCGCGTCCTGCCTCGAAGCGGCGCTGCTCGCCAACTACGCGGGAGGGCTCGTGGTGATGAAACGCGGCACGGCCGTCGTCAGCGGGAGCGAGCTGCTGCGGGCCGTCGAGAGTGACCTGGCGTGACCCCCGCGAGCCCGGACGGACCAGCGGTCGTGGTCACGGAGGCCGAGCTGGCGGAACGGGTTCGCGCCGATCGCGCGGCCGGTCGTACGATCGCCTTCGCCAACGGGTGTTTCGACGTGCTGCACGTCGGGCATGCCCGATACCTCGCCGGCGCCGCCGCGTTGGCGGATCGGCTGGTCGTGGCCGTCAACGACGACGCCTGCGTGGCGGCGCTGAAGGGGCCGGGCCGACCGGTGCAGACCGCGGCCGAACGCGCCGAGCTGGTTGCCGCGTTCGCCGTCGTGGACTACGTCGTGGTCTTCGCAGAGCCCACGGCCGACCGGCTGCTGTCGCTGGTCGAGCCGGACATCCATTGCAAGGGGCCGGACTATACGGTCGACACGGTGCCGGAACGCGACACCGTCCGCGCCTACGGCGGGCGCACCGTCATCGTCGGAGACGACAAGACGCACTCGACCCGCGATCTGGTGGCCCGAATCCGCACGCCATAGAGGCATGCGAGCCATTCTCATCGTCCGCCTCGGCGCCCTGGGCGACATCGTGCATGCGGTGCCGGTGGCGGCCGCGTTGCGCGATCGGTTTCCGGCCGCGCGCATCGACTGGGTCGTCGACGAGCGGTATCAGGATGTCCTGGGTCTGGTGCCGCTGGTGGACCGGCGCATCGTGCTCCGCTCGAGGTCGATGCCGGTCTGGCGCCGGTTGATGGACCTGCGCCGCGCGCTCGCCGGCGGAGCGTACGACGTGGCGGTCGACGTGCAGGGGCTGTTGAAGTCCGCGGTGGTCGCCCGGTCGAGCGGGGCGCCCCGGGTCGTGGGCTTTTCGACGCCGCATCTGCGCGAACCGGCCGCCCGGTTCCTGTATACCGAGACCTGCGATCCCGGGGAGGCCGCGCACGTCACCGAGAAGAACCTGACCCTCGCCGGCCGGTTGGGCGCGCGGACCGCCGACCGGCGGTTTCCGATCGATGTGCCGGCGTCGGCCGCGCTCGAGGCCGTGCGCCGTTCCCCCCGGGTGGAAGGGGGACCGTTCGCGGTGATCAACCCGGGCGCCGCGTGGCCGAACAAGCGCTGGGCCCCGGCCCGGCTGGCGCGGGTCGCCGAGTGGCTGTGGGGCGCGCGCCGGCTGCCCTCGGTGGTGACGTGGGGTCCCGGCGACGAGACGCTGGCCGCGGCCGTCGTCGAGGGTTCGAACGGCGCCGCCCTGCCGGCGCCGCCGACCCGCGTGCCCGATCTGGCCGCCATCCTCCGGGCGGCGGCGGTCGTGGTGTCCGGCGACACCGGGCCCGTGCATCTGGCGGCGGCGGTGGGGACGCCGGTGGTGGGCTTGTATGGTCCGACCGATGCGCGCCGGAACGGGTCCTGGGCGCCGCGGGACGTGGCGGTGTCGCGCTTCGCCGACTGCCGATGTCGTTACCGGCGGCGCTGCCGCGCCGCGCGCCGGTGCCTCGACGACATCACGGTGGCCGAAGTGACGGGCGCCCTGGCGCGGCGGCTCGACGCATCATGACGCGGGGCGCGCCGGTCTCGCCTCGTCGCGGCCGTGAGACGTCGCCGGCGCCGCGCTGGCTCTTCTGGGTGGTGCGGTCCCGCGTGGCGACGGGGTTCGTGGTGGCGGCGGCGGCCTTCTGGCTGGCGCGTCCGTCCGGGGGGTCGCTGGCTCTGGGAGCCGCGCTCGGGCTGGCCGGGGCGTGCCTGCGGAGCTGGGCGGCCGGGCATATCGAGAAAGGGACCGAGGTGACGACGTCGGGGCCCTATCGGTGGATGCGCCATCCCCTGTACGCCGGATCGACCCTGCTGGGGCTCGGCTTCGCGGTGGCCGCACGCCACCCGGTCGCCGCGGCGTTGACGGTTCTCTATCTGGCGGTGTCGCTGTCGCTGGCCGCGCGGTTCGAGGAGTCGAGGTTGCGGGCCGAGTTCGGCGCCGTCTACGACCGCTACGCGCAGGGGACGGGGGTCGCCGCGGACCGGCGGTGGTCGATGGCCCGGGCCGCGCGCAACCGGGAAGGGAAGGCGCTGGCGGGGGCGCTGGCCGCGCTGGCGCTCCTGGGGCTGAAGGCGCTGTTGGCGAGCTGATCGAGCCCGTGTTTCCGGCCGCCGCGAATCTGCATTATAATGTCCGGGTTCGTCGGGGTGCGGGACACGAACCGGGAGCCGGGCGGTTAGCTCAGTTGGTAGAGCATCGGCTTTACACGCCGGTTGTCACAGGTTCGAGCCCTGTACCGCCCACCAGCCGGCGCCCGCCTGACGCGGCGCGCGGCGGCCAGCTCCGGTGACATGGAGAGGTGGGTGCCACGCACGAGTTCCGCCGCCCCTTGGCGGCCCGTGCGCGGCGCGGATGTCGTCTACGACGCGGGGTCGTAGTTCAGTTGGTTAGAACGCCGGCCTGTCACGCCGGAGGTCGCGAGTTCGAGTCTCGTCGGCCCCGCCATTCCGCTCGCCTTACAGGATGTTCCCGGTTCCGGGCGGGCCTGCCCGGATCGGGGATCGGACGGCGGCCCTCATTCCCCCCGACCGCCGCTTCTCTCCTGCAGCATGAACCGCCGGTTAGGACACTGACAGAAATTACCTTTAGCCGTGTGCCACGCGCGCGAAACCGTAGAAGACGGGCTGCGCCTGGATGAAGTTGGCAACTTTATATCGATCACTGTCCTTACCTGCACGCGGCGTGTGCGTACGCGTGTAGACTGCTACGATGGACGGGGAGGGCGCGCCGTGACGCTCGGCGCCGTCCGGGGGCACGCGGCGATTCGTCGTTTGCTGGCCCGGGCGGTCGCGCGGGATCGTTTGCCGCCGAGTCTGGTGTTCTCGGGTCCCGATGGTGTCGGCAAGCGCCAGGTCGCGGTGGGTCTGGCCGAGTTGCTGAATTGCGAGGCGGTTCCCGGGGCGGGAGACGCCGGCGTTCCGGCGAGTTGCGGGGCGTGCCGCACGTGCCGGCGGATCGCGCGGGGCGTGCATGCCGACGTGATGGTGGTGGCGCCCGGTGACACCGGGACCATCAAGGTCGAGTCGGTTCGCGGCGTGGTCGAGCAGGCCGCTTTTCGTCCGTTCGAAGGCCGCCGCCGCGTCGTCATCGTCGACGATGCGGATCGGCTCGTGGCCGAAGCGCAGAATGCGCTGCTCAAGACCCTCGAGGAGCCGCCGCCGGCCTCGGTGTTTCTGCTGGTGACGCATCGGCCGCACCTGCTGTTGCCGACGGTGCGGTCACGGTGTCCGGAGTTGCGGTTCGGCAGCTTGACCACGGAAGAGGTGGTGGATGTCCTGGTCGGTGCGTGCGGGGTCGCGGCGGAGGCCGCGCCAGCCGCCGCCGCCGCCGCGGACGGCAGCGTGGCGCGGGCGATCGAGACCGGTTCGGACGAGTATCTGCAGGCGCGGGAGTCGGCGGCCGCCGCCTTGCGGGCGCTCGCCGGAGCCCCGCCCGCGAAACGCCGCCTGGAGACCGGCAAGGACCTGATGGGTAGGCGCCGTCCCCGGTCGAGCGCCGCGACCGAGCGGGAGGCGCTGGCCCGCCGCCTGCGCGCGCTCGGCACGCTGTTTCGCGATCTGCAGGTGGTGTCGGCCCACGGCGACCGTGCGTGGTTGGCGAACGCCGACCTGGAGGACGAGCTCGAGGCGCTGTCACGAGCCTATGACGCGGATCGGGCCGGGCGCGGCTTCGAAACGGTCGATCGCGCAGTGAGTGCGTTGACGCGGAACGCCAGTCCGCGGGTCGTGGTCGACTGGCTGACTTTGCAGATATAGCGGACGTCGCGGGTGGAGGAGCAATGGAGAGTCCCATGGAGCGCCAGCCTGCACGCTGCCTGAGCGTGAAGTTCGATCCGGTCGGCCGGACCCGTACGTTCCTGTTGCCCGAGGTCGATTTCGATCCCAGGCCGAGTCCGGGTGACACGGTCGTCGTTCAGATGGGAACGCGCCAGACGCTCGGGACGATGGTCCCGACGATTCCGCAGGTCGCTCAACGCACCGCCCCGTCTCCGGAAGCGCCCATGCGGGTGGTGCGCCGCGCCACCCGCGAGGATGTGCTGCGCCGGTTCCGGCAGGAACAGCAGGAACGCGAAGCCCGGCGGATCTGCCTGTTGAAGATTCGCGAGCGCGGCCTGCAGATGAAGCTGGTCAAGGTGGAGCAGATGTTCGACGACTCGAAGCTCGTCTTCAGCTTCACGGCGGAGGGGCGGGTCGACTTCCGGGGGCTCGTGCGCGAGCTCGCCAGCGAGTTCAAGGCGCGGATCGAGATGCGGCAGATCGGGGCGCGGGACGAGGCGAAGCTGCTGGGGGGGTACGGCACGTGCGGGCGGCCGTTGTGCTGCACGACGTGGCTGCAGTCGTTCGAGCCGATCTCGATCAAGATGGCCAAGCGCCAGAACCTGAGCCTGAACCCCTCGCGGTTGTCGGGAGCGTGCGGCCGGTTGAAGTGCTGTCTGCGGTACGAGCTCCCCAACGCCGCGGGCAAGCAGCACGCCGGGTGTGCGCACGAATCGAGCTGCGAGCAGAGCGCGGGCGGGTGCGGCGGCGGGTGCGGCGACGGATGTTCATCGGGCGGGTGCGGTGCGTGTGCGAGTCGCTGACCGCACGCGCCGGGATTCCGATCGACCGCGGATTGGGGTGACGATGGGCGATCCGGCCGGGATCGGCCCCGAGATCGCCTTGTCCGCGGTCGCCGACCGGCGGGTCACCGATGTCTGCGAGCCGGTGCTGTACGGTCCGCGCACCGCGGCGGATCGGGCGCGCTTCCGGCCCGGCGAGTTGTCGGCGGCGGCGGGGCGGGCCGCGTTGGAGGCGGTCGAGCGGGCGGCCGCCGACGCGATGGCGGGCCGGCTCGACGCCATCGCGACGGGACCGATTCACAAGGAAGCCCTGGCGCTGGCCGGTTCGGCGTGGCGCGGGCACACCGAGCTGCTGGCCGATCTGACGCGGGCCGGCGACGTCGCGATGATGTTCCACTCGCCGCGGCTGTGCGTCGTGCTGGCGACGGTGCACGTCCCGCTGTCGGCGGTGCCCGGGCTGCTGACGCAGGACCGGGTGGAGACTGTCCTGGATCTGGCGGCGACCCATCTGCCCCGGTTCGGCGTGACCCGGCCCCGCCTCGCGCTGGCCGGCTTGAACCCGCACGCCGGCGAGGGGGGGCTGTTCGGGACCGAGGATCGTGACGTCCTGGCCCCCGCGGTGGCCGCGGCGCGGCGGCGCGGCATCGACGCTGCCGGACCCTTCCCCGCCGACACCGTCTTCCGCCAGGCCGTCGAGGGCCGTTTCGACGCGGTCGTGGCCTGCTATCACGATCAGGGGCTGATACCGGTCAAGCTGGCCGCCTTCGGCGAGGCGGTCAACGTGACGCTGGGGCTGCCCATCATCCGGACGTCGGTCGACCACGGGACCGCGTTCGACATTGCGGGTCGCGGGGTCGCCGACCCCACCAGCCTGGTGCAGGCGGTGGTGCTTGCGGCCCGGCTGGCCCGGAGTCCGCGGTGAAGCCCCGCCCGGCGCCGGCCGAATGCCGCCGCGCTTTCGCCACGGAGGCCCAGGGGGAACCAGGGAGACATGCCCGGCGACGACCAGCACGGTGACAAGCTGATTGCGGACAACCGCAAGGCGCGTTACGACTACACCCTCTTCGATACCTTCGAGGCCGGCATCGCCCTGCTCGGTACCGAGGTGAAGGCGATTCGCGAGGGACGCGTGAACCTGCGCGACAGCTACGGGAGGCTGGAGCAGGGCGAGGTCTTTCTCCACAACGTCCACATCAGTCCGTACAGCCATCGGGGATACGCCGAGCACGAACCGATGCGCCGCCGCAAGCTCCTGCTGCACAAGCGCGAGATCCGCAAGCTGATCGGGAAGGTCGTCGAACGCGGCATGACCCTGGTCCCCGTGCGCATGTACTTCAAGAGCGGACGGGTGAAGGTCGCGGTGAGCCTGGCCAAGGGCAAGCGGGTGCACGACAAGCGCGAGACGCTCCGCCGGCGGGAGGCGGACCGGGAGGCTCGGGCCGCCATCAAGCGGCAGTGACAGCCCGTGGCGAACCCCGCGTTGCACCGAGAGCGGCGAGGGCGCAGCGGGCTGAAGGCCGCTCGCGGGCGAAGAACGCCCGTGCCTGACAAGGCGTGAGGAGGGCGCATATTGGGCCTGTGCAACCGCGGACTGCAAGCAGTCCGTCCGAACAACGCAGTCTCGGGCGGGATGCATCGCCACTCGAATGCAGCGGGGTTCACCACGGGCTGGCAAGTACCTCGTCGACGAGCCGCGCGACGAGGCGGCCGATCGCGAGGCACGCGGTCAGTCCCGGCGAGTCGATGCCGGCGGCGTGGATCAGCCGCGGCTGTTGCGGGTCCCGCGCGATCAGGAAGTCGGAGAAGACGGCCGGATCCGGGCTGAGCTTCGCGCGGATTCCGGTGCCGCCGAGCCGGAGGTCGCCGACCCCCACCGCGGGCAGGAGGGACCGGGTCGGCTCGATGAACGCCTCGACCGGGAGCCGGTCCCGCTCGTGGTCTTCTTTCGACGGCTGATAGCGGATCGTCGGGCCGACCGTCACGTTCCCCCAGGTCGTGGGGGTGAGATGCACGCCGAGATGCTCGCCGGCCGGGGCGGGCACCGGGTAGATCGGCCGGCCAACGAGGTCGCGGCTGGCGCCGAGCAGCTCGGCGTACTCGCCGCGGCAGGGATGGATGCGGAACCGGCGCCCCTCGAGCCGGGCCGAGATCTCGTCGGCGTAGAGGCCGGCGGCATTGACCACCGCGCGCGCCCGGATCGTCTCGGCCGGCGTTCGGATCTCGATGGCGGCGCGGTCGGACCGGCCGCCGACGAGGGGGGTGCCCGGGAGCAGGATGACCTCGCGGCTCGCCGCGTCGTGCCGCAACGTGCGGACGAGGGCCTCGGGGTCGACGATGCCGGTCGAGGGCGACCACAGGGCGGCGGAGGCGGCCACGTGGGGTTCCATGCGGCGGACGGCGTCGGCGTCGACGATCCGCAGGTCGGTGACGCCGTTCGCCTCGCCCTGCGCGCGCAGGCGGTCGAGCTGAACCCGTTCCTCCTCGGTGCGCGCGACGATCAGCTTTCCGCAGCGCCGATGCGGGACCTCGTGTCGGGCGCAGAACCGGTACAGCGCCTCCCGGCCCTCGACGCAGAGCCGCCCCTTGAGGGACCCCGCCGGATAGTAGATGCCGGCATGGATCACCCCGCTGTTGTGGGTGCTGGTTTCGGTGCCGAATCGTGCGTGGCGCTCGATCAGGCAGACGCTCCGCCCCGGGCGGGCGGCCTCTCGCGCGCACGCCAGGCCGATGACGCCGCCGCCGACGACCACCAGATCGATCGCTTCCATCGCGTCCGCCGTCCGCGGGCCGGCATCCGCCGGGGACCGTTCCGTCGGGTGCGATACCCTACCATGACAGCCCGTGGCGAAAGTCCCCGCCGCATTCGAGCGGTGGTGCATTTCGCCTGCAGTGCGTTGTTCGTCGGACTGCGTTCAGTCCGCGGTTGCGGCAATGCCCGATATGCGCCCTCCTCACACCTTGTCGTGGGGGCGTTCTTTGCCCGCGGGCGACCTTCAGCCCGCTGGCGCCCTCGCCGCTCTCGGGGCAACGGGGGGTTCGCCACCGGCTGTTGACGTTGATCGGACCGGGCGGTCCTAATACGATCGTGCCTGGAGGGCGCTCGCGGAGCCGCCCGTCGTCGAGGAGATTCAGTGTCCAGGCGTGCCGTCATTACCGGGATCACGGGCCAGGACGGGTCCTATCTGGCCGAGCTGCTGCTGGAGAAGGGCTACGAGGTGGTCGGCGTGACGCGACGGCTGAGCGCGCCGAACCGGGAGCGTATCGAGCACCTGCGCGGGCGTATCGACCTGCGGCAGGCGGATCTGCTCGACCAGATGTCGCTGCTGAACGTGATCGACGAGGTTCGACCGCACGAGCTCTACAATCTCGCGGCCATGTCGTTCGTGCCGGCGTCCTGGAAGCAGCCGATGCTCACCGGCGAGTACAACGCCCAGGGGGTGACCCGGATCCTCGAGGCGATCCGAAGGGTGGACACCTCGATTCGGTTCTATCAGGCATCCTCGAGCGAGATGTTCGGCAAGGTGCGGGAGACGCCGCAGACGGAGGAGACGCCGTTCCATCCCCGCAGTCCCTACGGGGTGTGCAAGGCATTCGCCCACTACATCACCGTGAACTATCGCGAGAGCTACGATCTGTTCGCGGTGTCCGGCATTCTGTTCAACCACGAGTCGCCGCGGCGAGGCCTGGAGTTCGTGACGCGGAAGGTGACCGACGCGGTGGCGCGGATCAAGCTCGGCCTCGCCGACCATCTTTCTCTCGGCAACCTGGATGCGCATCGCGACTGGGGCTTCGCGGGCGACTACGTGCGGGCGATGTGGATGATGCTGCAGCGGGACGCTCCGCGCGACTACGTCATCGCCACCGGGGTCAGCCGCTCGGTCCGGGAGCTGGTGGAGACCGCGTTCGAGCATGTCGGTCTGGACTGGCGCCGGCACGTGCGTACCGATCCGGGCCTGCTGCGACCGGCGGAGGTCGATCATCTGATCGGGGATGCGGCGAAGGCGCGCACGGAGCTCGGATGGTCGCCGGCCGTCGACTTCAAGCGGTTGGTCGGCATGATGGTGGAGGCCGATCTGGCGCGTCACCGGGCCAACTCGGCGCCACTCGCGGTCGAGGTGTCCGCGTCGTAGAGGGCGCAGTTGCGCGCCGGCGCCGCCGTGCGGCTACTCCGGCCGGGCGTCCGCGATCCCTGCCGTTTCCGGACCGGCCGTTCATGCCCGGTCCGACGAATCCATGACCCGCGCCCTGATCACCGCCGTCCCGTTCGGGGAGGTCGACCGCGGATCCCTCGATCTGCTCGCGGAAGCCGGCATCGACTGCGTCCATAATCCCCACCGCCGACGGTTGACCGAGCCGGAGCTCGTGTCTCTGATCCCCGACGTCGACGTCCTGATCGCCGGCACCGAGCCGATTACCCGCCCGGTCATGCGGGCCGGCCGTCGCCTGCGGTTGATCTCGCGGGTCGGCGTGGGGCTCGACAGCGTCGACCTGTCGGCCGCGCGCGATCACGGGGTCGCGGTCGCCTATACGCCGGAGGCGCCGGCCGATGCGGTGGCCGAGCTGACCATCGGATTGGCGTTGTCGCTGCTGCGGGGCGTCCATCGGGCGAACGCCGCGATTCGCGGCGGCGACTGGACCCGACTGCCGGGCCGGCGCCTGGGGGCGGTGACCGCGGGCGTGATCGGGGTGGGGCGTATCGGGCGCCGCGTCATTCGCCTGCTGTCCGCTTTCGGCGCCCGCATCCTGGCCAACGACCTGGACCCGCGTCCCCTCGCGGAGACGGTCGAATGGGTGGACAAGCCGACGCTCTTTCGCGAAGCCGACGTGGTGACCCTGCACGTTCCGCTCACGCCGTCGACGCGGCGCCTCGTCGGTCCCGGGCAACTCGCGATGATGCGGCCGGGCGCGCTGCTCATCAATACGTGCCGGGGCGGCGTCGTCGACGAGGCGGCGTTGGCGGACGCGCTACGGGCCGGCCGGCTCGCCGGCGCCGCGCTCGATACCTACGTCGACGAGCCCTACCACGGGGAGCTCGTGGAGGTGGAAACGTGCCTCATGACCGCGCACATGGGGTCGATGGCGGCCGACTGCCGGCTGCGCATGGAACGCGGCGCCGCCCGGAACGTCGTGGCCTTTCTTCGCGGCGAGCCGCTGGACGAGCCGGTGCCGGAGTCGGAGTACGCGGTGCAGGCGTCCGCGCCGGCGCTGGCGGAATGACGCGGACGGCATGCTTGTGCAACTGGCCCGTGCGCACCTGGAATCGGTGACGTTCGTCGTCTTCGACTTCGACGGGGTCATGACCGACAACCGCGTGCTCGTCGCCGAGGACGGCCGGGAGTCGGTGTTCTGCTCCCGCGCCGACGGGTTGGGGGTACAGATGCTGTCCCGCGCCGGCGTGGGCTGTCTCATCCTGTCCACGGAAGTCAACCCGGTCGTCTCGGCCCGCGCCGCCAAGCTCGGGGTGGAGTGCGTGCAGGGCCTCGGGGATGCCAAGGGGGAGGCGCTGCGGCGGATCCTGCGCGATCGGGGACTCGACCCGACCACCGTGGCCTATGTCGGCAACGACGTCAACGACATCGAGTGCCTCCGCCATGTCGGGGTGCCGATCTGTGTCGCGGACGCCTATCCCGCGGTTCGGCGTACCGCGCGCTACGTCACCGAGCGCCCCGGGGGGAACGGAGCCGTGCGCGAGGTCTGTGACCTCGTGCTGGAGGCTCGCGGTCGACCGCTGCCCGCTGCTTGACGGCGTCGGCGCTGCGGGAATACGCTGTCTCCCTCTGGTGACCGCGTTGCTGACTCCCCCATGACTGAGCGTCGGCCGGTATCGGCGAGGGCGATTCCGGGGGCCGGTCTGTCCGCGGCGCCGCCCGCCTCCGAAGACACCGCGTGGATCGAGCGGTGGTTCCTCCGCATCGCGCTCGGCATGAGCGTCGCGGCCTGGCTGGGGCTCCTGCTCGCCGAGCTCCGGCGCCTGCATCTGGGTCTCCTGCTCGCCCTGCTGGTGGCGGGGGCGCTCGCCCTCGTGGCGCATTCCCGTTTCGTGCGTCCGGCGCGGCCGGCGGCGCCGGCCCCCGGAGTCGGAGGCAAGGGGCTCGTGGCGTTCTTTGCCGTCACCGTGATCGCCGGGTCCCTGTTCTTCCCGCCGTACGAAACCGTGGTGAGCGGGAGCGACGCCACCGTCTACCTCAACTTCAGCCGGAAGATCGCCGAGACCGGCGCGCTCGTCTTCGACGATCCGCTGCTCCGTGAGTTGCCGGTCGAGGCGCGAGAGTATCTGTTCCTGAACCGCCAACCGGGAGATTTCGGGTACGGCCGGTACGCGAGGTTCCCCGGGGGCTTCGTGATTGCGGACATCGCCGACCCGGAGGTCTCCGTCGGGTTCTCCCCGCTGTTTCCGGTCCTGGCCGCGTTGTTCAACCAGGCGTTTCCGCCCCGGGGGGCGCTGTTCGTCGCACCCTTGTTCGCGACGCTGAGCATCGGCGGCCTGTTTCTCGTGGGCGCCCGCTGCGGCGGCCTCCGGGCGGGGCTGCTGGCGGGGCTGCTCGCCGCGGTGTCCCTGCCGCAGATCTGGTTCGCGAAGTATCCGGTTCCGGAGATGGTCGCGCAGTTCTTCGTCGTGGCCGGGCTGTTGGCGGTGCTTGCGGCGTTTCAAGACGACCGGCCGTGGCTGGCCGCGGCGTCCGGCTGGTTCTTCGGGATCGCCTCCTTCGCCAAGATCGATCTGTTGGTGCTGCTGCCCGTCGCCCTCACCGCATTCGTTGCCTGGCGGCTTCTGGCCCGGCCGGAAGGCGGTGGCCGGTGCATGGCCTTCCTGCTGATCGCGTTCGGTCTGGTGCTGGCGCACAATCTGGCGCACTACCTGCTGTACCCGTCGGACTACACGCGGTACGTCGAGCAACTGGTGGAGCGGTCGGCGGTCCTCGACCTGCTCCGGAGTCCGGGGGCAGTGCTGCTGGCGGTGCTGGCGGCCGCCGGGTTGGGGCTGGCCGCGGTTCGGCGAGGGAGGGGCATCGGTTCGGGGGGGAGCCGCGCAGGAGGATGGGCACTGGTCGGGCTGCTGGCGGCCTACGCGGTGGTCTACGTCACCGTCACCGCCGGGCGGTGGCCGGACACCCTCGTCTGGCTGAGCTGGTACCTGTCGTGGCCCGTGCTCGGCCTCTGCCTGATGGGGCTGCTGTGGCTGCTGTGGTCGGGACGCGCGGGACGGGGGGACCAGGGGCTGTCGTTTCTGCTCATCCTGACCGGTGTCGTCAGCCTGCACTACCTGTACGACCCGCTCGAGCCGGGCGAGCACATCTGGTCGATGCGGCGATTCGTGCCCGTCGTCCTGCCGGGCATGCTGGTGGTGGTGTCGATGGGGCGGGCCGGCTGGTGGACTGGGTGTACTTCGAGTTTCGGGTGGTGGCGGCGACGGCGCTGGCGGCGGTCCTCGTCGGGTTCGTGGGCGGACCCGGGACCAGGGTGCTGGGCGAGCCGCTGTGGGACGGCGTGCTGGACCAGAGCGCGGCCGTGGCGGGAACCTTCCCCGAGGACGCCGCGGTGCTGGTGAGTCCGGAGCTGGTGGGCACCCACGTCCAGACATCGCTGGCCTATCTGCACGACGTCGACACCCTGCTCGTGCAGGAGGACGAGCCTCAGGACGTCCTGCGGGAAGTGATGCTCGACTGGCTGGCTGGCGGGCCGGCCGGTGTTCATCGTCGTCGGCCAGCGCGGGTTCTCGCTGCACGCTCCGGAGCTGGTGCTGTCGGAGGTCCGGCAGGCGAGCATCGATCTGCGCACCCTGGAGCAGACGCGGGAGCAGGCGCCGCGGGAGATCGTCGAGGTGTCCATCGACCTGCGCATTCTGCAGGTGGCTCGGGGCGAGGCCTCCGCCGCGAGGACGGGGGTCGACGTCGGGAATCTGGTCGACGACCTCGTGGCCGGCCTTCGCGGCTTCCACGGGGCGGAGCGGGATGGGAACGGCGGGTCGTTCCGCTGGAGCGAAGACGTGGCGTCGGTCGCCATCCCGGGCGGAGACCGGATCAGGCTCGCGGTGGCCGGCGCCCGCCCGCCCGAGGTGGAGCCGGCCGAGATCTCGGTGTGGGCGGGACCGCATCTGATCGCGGAGGGGCTGGTCGTCGGGAACGATCCGCAGACGATCACGTTGGACCTGCCCGAGTCCGAGCGCTCCGGATCGACCGAGCTGACCATCCGCTCGACCGCCTTCCGGCCCCAGGCGCTGGGGCTCTCGTCCGACCGCCGGAATCTTGGGGTGCGGGTGTACCGCGTGGACGTGCTGCGCGATCCGCCGGACGAGGCGTCGCCGGCTCGGCCCTGAGACCGGCCGTCGCCTTGGCCGGGCCGAGCATTGTCTGTTCAGGTCAGGGCCGCTTGGCGATAGCAGCGTAGTCCTGCTCGGCGAAGGCCAATCCGTTCAAACGGTCGGCGTGCTGATTGACCGTCTGCGCGAGCGCGCAGACGGCGGCGCCGGCCGGCGTGGCGGCCAGCGCCGGGTCGACCGCGGCGCGTTGGAGCTTGGCCGCGTCGGGTATCGGCGCCCGGTAGACGATCGTGACGTCGACGAAGCCGCTGGCGCGCAGGAGGTAGCCCAGCGTGTCGGGGTGCAGCGGGTGGCGGTGGGTGATGTCCCGCACGTAGGCGCTGAAGAACGCCGTCCACGACGCGGCGTTGATGGTTTCCAGCGCGACGCGGGAACCCGGCCGGAGGGTGCGCTGGGCGGCGCCGAGCAACTGCATCAGATAGTCGGCCTCGAGGTGCTCGACGACCTGGGCCGAGAACAGACCCCCGATCGATTCGTCGGGCAGGCTGCGCAGATAGGCGAGCGCGTCGGACCGGGTGGCTTCGAGCCCCCGTGCGCGGCAGCGCTCGACCGCCTCCGCGTTGGTATCGACGCCGCGGGCGGCGATGCCCTGGTCGCGCAGCAGGGCCAGGAACTCGCCGCGGCCGCAGCCGACGTCCAGCACTTCGGACGCGCCGTGGAAGTACGGCAGATACGTGCGTTGCCGCGCCGCGATCTCCTCGGGCGCTCCGCGGAAGACGTCCTCGAAGCAGACGTACTGGTGGGCGTCGAGATCCGTCTCTGCCGGTACCGGCCGGGGATGGGCGGCTTGGCCGGCATCGGTGTCTTCGGCGGGCGGCGCGGGCGGGCGCCGCAGCCGCTCGACCTCGCGCTTCAACGCCTGTGTCGATGCGGTCGCGAGACTGACGGATTGGCGCATGTCTTCCGTGGTCCGCTCCAGGGCATCGACGGATTGGCGCAGGCCCTCCGTGGTCCGCTCCTGGGCATGGAGAGCATCCCTGGTCCGCTGCAGGGCATCGACGGAGTGGTCGAGGTAGTGGATGAGCCGGGACTGAAACGCGGCGAGCGCTCCCAGGTGGCGGTCGAGCAACGCGATGACCGCCACGGTGGCCTTCCGGCTCTCGATCATCCCGCCCGCATTGCTGTCGAGGTGTTGGACGAGCAACGCGTTGAACCGTTGCTGGCGTTCCAGGATCGGCCGCAGCAGCCGCCACGCGATATCGCGCAGCCGGCGGCGCCAACCGGTACCCAGATCGATGTCCTTTTCGGGTTCTTCGGGGAGCAGGCGCCAGGTTTCGTTCAGCGCCCCGATCTGCCGGTCGTCGAAGCCGGCGGGAGGAGGGGGGACCTCCGGGCTCGGCACCAGGGCGTCCTTGAGCTCGGCGAGCGCGACCTCGTGGAGCCGGCCAGGATCCTCGGGAGATGGGGCGTTGCCTGCCGGATCATCGTCTGGTTCGTGCATCGACGCGGGGCTCCTCGCCGGCGGCGGGTTTCCGGCCGCCCGATGGATGGTGATCGCGCGCTGGCGTCATCACGGCCCGCCGGAATCCGGCCCGACGGCTACGCGGAGAGCAGACCGTCCGCGGGACTGCTGGCGGCGGCGTAGCGTCGCGGGGCGATGCGGCCGGCCAGGTACGCCCGGCGGCCCGCCGACACCGCGAGCTTCATGGCGTCGGCCATGGCGACGGGGTCGCGGGCGCCGGCGATCGCGGTGTTCATCAGGACCCCGTCCACCCCGAGCTCCATCGCGATGGCGGCGTCGGACGCGGTGCCGACCCCGGCGTCCACGATGACCGGGACCCCCGCGAACTCGCGGATGATGCGAATGTTGTTGAGGTTCTGGATGCCGAGTCCGGAACCGATCGGGGCGCCGAGCGGCATGACCGCGGCCGCCCCCGCCTCTTCCAGCTTGCGGCACACCACCGGGTCGTCGTTCGTGTAGGGAAGCACGACGAACCCTTCCTTGACGAGGACGCGGGTCGCCTCGAGCAGTCCCTCGTTGTCGGGGAACAGCGTCCGTTCGTCTCCGATGACCTCCAGCTTGACCCACTCCGACAACCCGACTTCGCGCCCCAGCCGCGCGGTTCGAATGGCCTCTTCCGCGGTGTAGCAGCCGGCGGTGTTGGGAAGCAGGGAGTAACGGCCGGTGTCGATGAAGTCGAGCAGCGACTCGCGGCTGCGGTCGGTGAGGTTGACGCGGCGAACCGCCACCGTCACCAGCTCGGCCCCGGACGCGTCGTGCGCCCGTTGCATGATCTCGTTGGAAGCGTACTTGCCGGTACCGACGATCAGGCGCGACGAGAAGGCCTTCCCGGCGACCACCAGCGTATCGTTGCCCATATCCATGAGTATGACAGGAACCGGATCGGACGGCCCGGCTATCCTCCGCCCACGAAGTTGACGATCTCGACCGTGTCTTCCGCCTGCACGGTCGTCGACCCATAGGCGGTCCGCTTCACGACCACCAGGTTGTGCTCGACCGCGACGCGGCGCGGATCGATGTCGAGCCGCGCGAGCAGGCGACTGATCGTCATGGCTTCGCCGAGCTCGTACGGGTCGCCGTTCAGAGTAATCCGCACAGGATGGTCGGAGGATTGTCGATGGCCGGAGATCCGCGCCGAGCCGCCAGCGACGGATTGTATTCCGCCGGAACCGGCGAAGTCAAATGTAACTGTCTGGCCGATCAGGAGTTACGACCGCCATGGGGTCGACTCGTGGCGCTGAATTGACTTCGTACAGCGCCTCTTGGTACGATGCTGATCGCGCAGGAGCCCTTCAAAATGCGGTTTGCTCGCAGAATGGTCGCTCTCACGCGTCGGCTTGGCTTGAGAAAAACTTCACAAAGTCTCCCGGCCCGGACCTGCCCCCGGTCGAAGACGACGTCGGTTCAAGACGGTCTGGCACGGGTTCCTCTCTTGATGCCGTAAATGGGGCGACACACCATTCGCAAGGGATTGCGGTTGCCGGTCTCGGGAGAGCCCGACCAGACGATCGGTCCCACCCGGCTGACGCGGCGAGTCGCGCTGCTGGCCGACGACTACGTGGGTCTGCGGCCCACGATGCACGTGGCGGAGGGTGACGACGTTCGCCGCGGCGAGCTGTTGTTCGAGGACAAGAAGCGCCCCGGCGTCCGGTTCACGTCTCCGGCCGCCGGCACCGTCGAGGCGGTCCATCGCGGGGCGCGGCGGAGCTTCCGGTCGATCGTGATCGCCCTCGGCCGGGACGAGCAGGAGGGCCGGGGCGGCGCGTCGGTCGGGTTCTCCTCGTTCTCCGGCCGGCATCCCTCGGGGCTTGCCGGCGACGACGTGCGGGAGCTGCTGCTGGAGTCGGGCCTCTGGTCGGCCATTCGGGCCCGGCCGTTCGGCCGCATCGCCGATCCTCTGACGCGGCCGCGTTCCATCTTCGTGACCGCCATCGACACCGAGCCGCTGGCGCCGCGGGTCGAGGTCGTGCTGGACGGGGCGCACGGGCCGTTCGAGAACGGCCTGAAGGCGCTGGCGCAGATGACCGACGGCGCCGTCTACGTCTGTACCGCACCGGACGCACGGGTGCCGGTGCCGGCCGGCGATCCGTTTCGGCGGGAGGAGTTCGCCGGCGTCCACCCGGCCGGTAGCCCCGGCGTGCATATCCACCGGCTGGACCCGGTGAACCGCAACCGGCAGGTGTGGCACGTCGGGTATCAGGACGTCGTGGCCATCGGGCGGCTGTTCGAGACGGGCGAGCTGGCGGTGGAACGCGTGGTGGCGCTGGCCGGGCCGGCCCTGTCGCGTCCCCGGCTGGTCCGGACGCGGCTCGGGGCGGCGCTCGCCGATGTTCTGGCCGGCGAGTCGATCGACGAGGAGGTACGGGTGGTGTCGGGGTCGCTGCTCGCGGGGCGTCCGGCGTCGGGCGCGGTCACCGGGTTCCTGGGCCGGTATCACCGGCAGATCTGTCTGATCCGGGAGGGGCGCGAGCGCGAATGGCTGGGCTGGCTCCGGCCCGGACTCCGAAAATTCTCCGCGTCGCGGGCTTTTCTCTCGACGCTGTGGCGGGGGCAACGGTTTCCGTTCACCACCACCACGCACGGGTCGCGCCGGGCCATCGTGCCGATCGGTCTCTACGAGCGCGTGATGCCCCTGGATCTGCTGCCCACGCCCCTGCTGCGGGCGCTCGTCATGCACGACGTCGAGCGCGCCGAGGAGCTGGGCTGCCTGGAGCTCGAAGAGGACGACCTCGCCCTGTGCTCCTTCGTCTGTCCGAGCAAGCTCGACTACGGCGCCGCGCTCCGCCATGTCCTGACCACCCTCGAGGCCGAGGGGTGACATGAAGTTCGTACGCGATCTGCTCGATCGGCAGGCCCACCACTTCGAGAAGGGGGGGCGCCTGGAGCGTCTGTATCCGCTCTGGGAAGCGCAGGACACCTTCTTGTTCACCCCCGGCGAGGTCACGCAGTCGACCCCGCACGTGCGCGATGCCCTCGACATGAAGCGCCTGATGGTGACCGTGGTCATCGCGCTCGCCGGGTGCATCTACATGGCCCTCCACAACACCGGGTACCAGGCGCATCTGGCGATTGCCGCCGGGGCGCCGCCGCTCGACGTCTGGCAGACCGATGCCATGCGATGGATGGGCCTGGCGTTCGCACCGGACGATGCGTGGGCCTGTCTGGTGCACGGCGCGCTCTACTTCGGGCCGGTGCTGGCGGTGACCTTCGCCGTCGGCGGGCTCTGGGAGGCGCTCTTCGCCGGGGTCCGGGGGCACGAGATCAATGAAGGGTTCCTGGTCACGGGGATGCTGCTGCCGCTGACCCTGCCCGCGACCATCCCGCTGTGGCAGGTGGCGCTCGGCGTGTCGTTCGGCGTGGTCGTGGGCAAGGAGATCTTCGGCGGGACCGGCATGAACGTCCTGAATCCGGCCCTGACCGCCCGCGCCTTCCTGTTCTTCGCCTATCCGGCCGACATGTCCGGCGACGCCATCTGGATCGCGGCGGGCACGGCTCCCGACGGAGTCAGCGGCGCGACGGTGCTCGCGCTCGCGACCGAGCGCGGGCTGCCGGCGGTGACCGAGGCCGTGAGCTCCTGGCAGGCGTTCGCCGGGTGGATGCCGGGGTCGATGGGCGAGACGTCGGTGCTGGCGTGCCTGGCCGGCGCCGCGGTGCTGATCGGGACGGGGGTGGGATCGTGGCGCATCATGGCCAGCGTCGCGGCGGGGACGCTGGGCACCGCGTGGCTGCTCAATACCGTCGGGTCGATGACCAATCCGTTCTTCGAGGTGACCCCGCTCTGGCACTATCTGTTGGGTGGCTGGGCGTTCGGGACGGTGTACATGGCGACCGATCCGGTGTCCGGGCCATCGATCCCGAGCGGGCACTACGCCTACGGATTCCTGATTGGTCTGCTGGTGGTGCTGATCCGGGTGGTGAATCCCGCCTATCCGGAAGGCATGATGCTGGCCATTCTCTTCATGAACCTGTTCGCGCCCCTGATCGACTATGCCGCCGTTCAGGCCAACGTGCGGCGCAGGAGGGCTCGTCATGCAGGGTAGCGTCGGCTACAACCTGGGGTTCGCGGCGGCCGTCTGCCTCGTCTGCGCCGTGGTCGTTTCGTCGGCGGCGGTGGTCCTGGCCGACCGGCAGGAGCGCAACGCCGCCCTCGACAGGCAGCGCAACGTGCTGCTGGCGGCGGGACTCGCGGGCGACGACGAGTCGCTCGACGCCGAGGCCATCGCGGCCCGGTCCGCCGCCATCTCCCCGGTGGTAGTGACGCTGTCCACCGGCGAGATGGCGGCGGGCATCGACCCGGCCGGCTTCGACCAGCGGGCCGCATCGATGGATCCGGCGCGCAGCACCGCCGCGCCCGACAACGTCGCCGGCATCATGCGGTTGCCGACCGAGGTCCTGGTCTACGAAGTGCGCGACGAGGCAGGGCGCCTCGATCTGGTGGTGCTGCCCATAGAGGGGCTCGGGCTCTGGGGCACCCTCTATGGTTTCGTGGCGCTGGAAGGCGATCTGCGCACGATTCGCGGGTTGACCTTCTACGAGCACAAGGAGACGCCGGGGCTCGGCGGCGAGGTGAACAATCCCCGGTGGAAGGCGCTGTGGCCCGGCCGGCTCGCGTTCGACGACGATCTGAACCCGGCCATCGCGGTCGTCAAAGGGCTCGCGGGAGCCGTGGACGAGGCGCCGTATGCCATCGACGGCCTCTCCGGCGCGACCATCACCAGCCGGGGCGTGACCAATCTGGTGCAGTTCTGGCTGGGACCGGACGGCTTCGGGTCATACATGGCGCGTCTGAGGGACGAGGGGGGGGCGGACTGATGTCGAAATCGCGCGAGGCGTTGATCGATCCGCTCTTCAACAACAACCCCATCGCACTGCAGGTCCTCGGCATCTGTTCCGCCCTGGCGGTGACGACGCAGATGGACACCGCGCTCGTGATGAGTGCGGCGGTCGTCTTCGTCCTCCTCTTCTCGAACCTGTTCGTCAGCCTGCTGCGGAACCAGATTCCGACCAGCATCCGGATCATCGTGCAGCTCACGATCATCGCGTCGCTGGTCATCGTCGTCGATCAGGTGCTGAAGGCCTATCTGTTCGAGATTTCCAAGCAGCTCTCGGTGTTCGTCGGGCTCATCATCACCAACTGCATCATCATGGGCCGGGCCGAGGCCTATGCCATGCAGAACCCGCCGCGCATGAGCATGATCGACGGCATCGGCAACGGGCTCGGGTACGCGGTGATCCTGGCCGGCACCGCGGTCATCCGCGAGCTCTTCGGCTCGGGGTCGCTCATGGGGGTGCAGGTGCTGGCCCTGGCCAGCGAGGGCGGCTGGTACACCCCGAACGGACTGATGGTCCTGTCGCCCGGGGCGTTCTTCATCATCGGATTCTTCATCTGGGCGATCCGGGTCTGGAAGCCGGCCCAGGTGGAGCAGGACTAGCCGGAGCCATGGAGCACTACCTGAACCTGGCGGTGAAGGCGATCTTCGTCGAGAACATGGCCCTCGCGTTCTTTCTGGGCATGTGCTCGTTTCTCGCCGTGTCCAAGCGGGTCTCGACCGCTCTCGGCCTCGGCGCCGCCGTCATCTTCGTGCTGACGGTCACGGTGCCCCTGAACAACCTGGTGTACGCCTATGCCCTCAAGCCGGGGGCCCTGGCCTGGCTGTCTCCGTCGCTGGCCGAGTACGACCTGTCGTTTCTGGGGTTCCTCACCTTCATCGGCACCATCGCCGCGATGACCCAGATCGTCGAGATGACCCTCGACCGCTTCGTGCCGGCCCTCTACGCCGCGCTCGGCATCTTCCTGCCCCTGATCGCCGTCAACTGCGCCATTCTCGGCGCCTCGCTGTGGATGATGGAGCGCAACTACAACCTGGTCGAGAGCGCCGTGTTCGGGTTCGGATCGGGGGTCGGCTGGGCCCTCGCCATCGTGGCCCTGGCCGGCATTCGGGAGCGGCTGCGCTACAGCAATCCGCCGGACGGCCTGCGGGGGCTGGGACTGACGTTCATCATCGTGGGCCTGATGGCCATCGGCTTCATGGCCTTCGCAGGGGTGCAGCTGTGACCACCGTCCTCCTGGGCGTCGGGATGTTCACCGGCACGATCGTGTCGCTCGTGGGGCTCCTGATGCTGGCCCGGCGCCAGCTCGTGGCGACCGGGGAGGTGTCGATCACGGTGAACGGCGATCCGGAGAAGGCGCTCACGACCCAGGCCGGCGGTACTCTGCTCGGCACCCTCGCCGCCAACCGGATCTTCATTCCGTCCGCCTGCGGCGGCAAGGGGAGCTGCGGGGTCTGCACGGTGACGGTGCATGACGGCGGCGGCGCCATCCTGCCGACCGAGCTGAGTCACATCTCCCGCGGCGACGCGCGCTGCGGGGTGCGGCTGTCCTGCCAGGTCAAGGTGAAGCAGGACATGGCGATCGAGCTGCCGCCCGAGGTGTTCAGCGTCCGGCAGTGGCGCTGCCGGGTGCGATCCAACGCCAACGTCGCCACGTTCATCAAGGAGCTGCTGCTCGAGCTGCCCGCCGGCGAGTCGGTGCCGTTCCGGGCCGGGGGCTACATTCAGATCGAGGCGCCGCCGGGCACCGTCAAGTACGCGGACTTCGATATCGAAGACGAGTATCGGGCGGACTGGGACAGGTTCAATCTGTGGCGCTACGTGTCGACGGTCGAGGAGCCGGTGACGCGCGCCTACTCGATGGCGAACTACCCCGAGGAACGCGGCGTCATCCTGCTCAACGTGCGGGTGGCGTCGCCGCCGCCCCGGTGCCCCGAGGGGACGCCGCCGGGGAAGATGAGCTCGTACATCTTCAGCCTCAAGCCGGGCGACGAGGTCACCATCTCGGGTCCCTTCGGCGAGTTCTTCGCGAAGGAGACCGGCGCCGAGATGCTGTTCGTCGGGGGCGGCGCGGGCATGGCCCCGATGCGCTCGCACATCTTCGACCAGTTTCGCCGCGTGCAGACCTCGCGGAAGGTCTCGTTCTGGTACGGCGCCCGCAGCCTGCGCGAGGCGTTCTACCTCGACGACTTCGACGCCATCGCGGCCGAGCACGACAACTTCGCGTGGCATCTCGCCCTGTCCGAGCCGCTGCCCGAGGACAACTGGACCGGGTACACCGGCTTCATCCACCAGGTCGTGCTCGACAACTATCTGAAGACCCATCCGGCGCCGGAGGACATCGAGTACTACCTGTGCGGCCCCCCGATGATGCTCAAGGCGTGCATGGACATGCTCGATTCGCTGGGGGTCGAACCGGAGAACATTCTCTTCGACGATTTCGGTTAGGCCTTCCATGCCTGCTGCCTGCGGACGGTCGGCACGCGGCATCGCTCGGCGCCAACGGGAGGCCGGCCGGTCGCCTGGCCGGGTCCGGTCCGGGTCCGTAGTCTTTTCGACATGCTGGCTGCTGGCGGCGTGCGCCCCGCCCGACTCCGGGCCGCCCCTCCACGTGTTCGAGGGGGCCACGATGGGAACCACCTATGCCGTCCGGGTGGTGACCGTCGACCCCTGGCCGCAGGCCGAGCGGGACCGGATCGGCGCGAAGATCCAGGCCGTGCTCGACGACGTCGAATCGAAGATGTCGCACTACCTGCCGTCTTCCGAGCTCTCGCGGTTCAATCGCCAGCGGACGACCCGGCCGTTCCCGGTGTCGGCGGATACGTTCGAGGTCGTGCGCCAGGCCCGAAGGCTGAGCGAGCTGACGGCGGGGGCGCTGGACGTCACGGTCGCTCCGCTGGTCAATGCCTGGGGTTTCGGCCCCGTCGAACCCGATCGGCTTCCGCCGGATGCCGAGCGGCTGTCGCAGCTTCGCGAGCACGTCGGCTACGCCGGGATCGAGCTGGACGCGGCGGCGTCGACCCTGCGCAAGACGATCCCGGCGATCGAGGGAGATCTGTCGGCGGTGGCCAAGGGATACGGCGTCGATCAGGTGGCGGCGGCCCTGCGGGAGGCCGGGCTGACGCGCTACCTGGTCGAAGTGGGGGGTGAGATCGTGGCCGCGGGGACGAATCACCTCGACCGTCCGTGGCGTATCGGCATCGAGTCGCCGGTGGCCGGAGGCGGCATTCAGCGGGTCGTCTCGTTGCGCGATCGGGCGATGGCCACCTCGGGCGATTACCGCAATACCCGCGAGGTCGATGGCCGTTGGGTCTCGCACACCATCGATCCGCGTACGGGACGGCCGGTCGAGCATCGGCTCGCCTCGGTGAGCGTCGTCGCCGAGCGGTGCGTGGTGGCCGACGGACTGGCCACCGCCCTGGAGGTGCTGGGCCCCGATGACGGCCATGCGCTGGCCGTCGAAGAGGGGTGGGCAGCGCTCTTCCTGAGTCGCGGCGAGGACGGCGCGATTCTCGAGCGCGCCACGCCCGCGTTCTCCGCACTCCTCGCGGCGTCGCCGCCGGAGGAGCCCGAACCTGCGCCGTAGGAGACCGACGCGGCGCTCTCCGGGCCGGCGCACGGCATGGCCGCGGGGGGCGGCGGCCCCGGGGTTACAATGAGGACATGGCGGTCTTCCTGTTGACGCTGGGAGCAATCGCGATCGTCATGGCGATCATGGCGATCGGAGTGATGCTCGGCGGCCGCTGCCTGCGCGGTTCCTGCGGCGGGCCCGAGCTGGTCGGGCCGGATGGCGACCCGCTGGCCTGCGCGACCTGCCCCCACAGAGCCGGATCGCCGGCGACCGACGGGTGACGAGCACCCGCCCTTGACGGCGGGGGCGACGATTACCGGGTCAGGCCGATCAGGGTCGCGGCCAGCAGATCGTCCTGCTCGGGCAGGACCGTTCGCAGGTCCAGCACGACGCGGTCCTGCTCGATGCGCGCAACGACGGGCGGCTGCAGCTCGCGGAGCCGCGCTTCGAGCCGCGCCGCCGACCGGGTGCGCGGCGTGAGTCTCGCCAGCCGGGTCGGCAGCGCGGATCCCGGCGCGCCGCCCCCGCCGACGGTCGACAGGCCGTCGACGATGTCCACCCCGAACATCGAATGGCCCTCGAGCCGCCTCGCCAGATCCCGTGCCCGCGCGTCGATCTCGTCAACCGGGGTCGCCAGCATGCGAACCACGGGTATGGTTGCCTGGGCCCGGCCGCGGGCATGCTCCGTCAGCGTGGCCTCCAGCGCGGCGTAGGTCATCTTGTCGACCCGCAGGGCTCGCATCAGCGGGTGGCTCCGCACCCGGGACAGCGCGTGCTCCTCCCCGACGATGATGCCGGCCTGCGGGCCACCCAGGAGCTTGTCGCCGCTGAAGCAGCAGACCGCGGCGCCGGCCTCGACACTGGCGACCACCGAGGGCTCGTCGACCCCGCCGACGGGCTCGCCGGTCAGATGACCGCTCCCGAGGTCGTCGACCACGGGTATGCCGAATCGTCGCCCCAGCCCCACGAGCTCCGGGAGGTCGGGCCGAGCCGTGAACCCCTCGATCCGGAAGTTGGACGGGTGTACGCGCAGGATCAGCGCGGTCCGGTCGCTGATGGCCGCGGCGTAGTCGGCCAGCCGCGTCCGGTTCGTGGTGCCGACCTCTCGCAGCTCTGCTCCGGATTGACGCAGGATGTCGGGAATGCGGAAGCCGCCGCCGATCTCGACCAGCTCACCCCGGGAGACGATGGCTTCCCGCCCGTCCGCAAGCGCGCTCAGGACCAGCAGGACCGCGGCGGCGTTGTTGTTGACCACCACCGCCGCCTCCGCCCCCGTCACCTGGGTCAGGAGTCGGGCGGCGTGGGTGTCCCGGGCGCCGCGTCGGCCGGCCGTCAGGTCGTACTCCAGGTTCGTGTAGCCGGCGGCGAGCCGGGCGACCCGTGCCGCCACCGCCGCGGCCATCGGAGCCCGGCCCAGGTTCGTGTGCACGATCACCCCGGTGGCGTTGATGACCGGCGTGAGGGACGGCTCCAGTCGGGCCGCGAGCTCGGTCGCCGCACCCTGCTCGATGGCCGCCGCCGCCTGCTCACGGTCCTGGATGGGCGTCGCGTCCCCGGCGGTCAGGTCCCGGCGCACGCTGCTGGCGGCGGTCCGCAACGCGGCCAGCGCCGCCTCGCTGCCGTACTCGGTCTCGAGGGCGCGGACGAGCGGCCGCTGGCGCAGGCGGTCGATTGACGGCAGAATGCGGGGCGTCGTCATGGAGCCAGCGCGCCGGGGCGGGCCGGTATCTTGCCGCTCCGCCGGGATTCGGATACCATCGCCTGCCGCGCAAGCCGATGACCGGGCTCCGGCCAGTTTACCATCGCCCCGGCGGTCCGCCGGCCGTGATCGCTACGCTGTTCGGGGGAGTGGGAGAAGGTGGGAGCGAGGCGTCGGCGGCCCGGACGCGGTGCGCCCGGGCCGAAATGCGGGAGCTGTTCTATTCGCTTCTGGTCACGCTGCCTGCCTGGGGACCCTTGGGTCCGTCAACGATCTCGAATTCCACGGCCTGACCTTCTTCAAGCGTGCGAAAACCGTTGCCTTGAATCGCCGAGAAGTGCACGAAGACGTCGCTTCCGCCTTCACGCTCGATGAATCCGTACCCCTTGGCGTTGTTGAACCATTTGACCGTACCTGTGATGCGCATCGTGCTTCCTCTGTTTTACATGGGGGTGACGCTACAACGACACCCGGCTTCCGAACCCATGAAGGCGTTCGCGGCCATGGGTGCACAAAAAAAGACCGCCGAAGCGGCCTTCGGGCGGAACCCGTGTGCTTATAAAGCATCGTAGTCAGCCGGTCGGGCGTTGTCAAGACGGTCTGGCGGCCGGTGGCCGAACCCCGCGCCGCGCCGCGAACGGCGCCCCGCGGGGCCTTTTGCCACGGGCTGTCCGTGCGGAGAGGAGTGTGATCTGTTGAAACGAGCGCTGTTGAGCGTATCCGACAAGACCGGCATCGTCGATTTGGCCCGCGGTCTGGCCGCCTGCGGTTTCGAGCTCGTGTCCACCGGCGGTACGGCGCGCGCACTGGCCGATGCCGGGCTGTCCGTGACCGCGGTCTCGTCGGTGACCGGATTTCCCGAGATGATGGACGGCCGGGTCAAGACCCTGCATCCCGCTGTCCATGCCGGTATTCTCGCGCGCCGCAACGAGCCCGGCGATCTGCAGGCGATCGAAGCGCTCGGTATCCTGCCCGTCGACGTCGTGGCCGTCAACCTGTATCCGTTCGCCCGGGTCGCGGCGGATCTGGATGCCACCGTCGAGTCGCTCATCGAGGAGATCGACATCGGCGGACCCACCTTGGTGCGTGCGGCGGCGAAGAACTTCCGGGACGTGGTCGTGGTAGTCGATCCGGGGGACTATCGCGAGACGCTGGAAGAGCTGCAGCGCTCCGGCGGACCGGGCCTGGACTACCGGTTGTCGCTCGCCCGCAAGGCGTTCCAGCACACCCGGTCGTACGACGAGACCATTGCGTCCACCCTGACGGCGGTCGAGGTTGCGGAGGGCCGCTTCAGCAGACGTGCGGCGCCGGCGGAGGAGCTCACCCCGGACACCCTGGTGCTGCGCGCGGACCTCCGGCGGAATCTCCGCTACGGGGAGAATCCGCACCAGGTCGCGGCGCTCTATGCGGCCGGCGACGCCGGGTTCGGCGGCGCGCGCGTGGTGCAGGGGAAGCCCCTGTCGTTCACCAACCTGCTGGATCTCGATGCGGCCGCACGGCTGATGCTGGAGTTCGACGAGCCGGCCGCGGTCGTGGTGAAACACATGAACCCGTGCGGGGTGGCGACCGCCGCCGCGTTGTGCGACGCCTACGTGACGGCGCGGGAGGTCGATCCCCTGTCCGCGTTTGGCGGCATCGTCGGGCTGAACCGGTGCGTCGACCGGACGACCGCGGAAGCGGTCGCCTCCACCTTCATCGAGGCGGTGGTGGCGCCGGATGCGGACCATGAGGCCCGCGCGGTCCTTGCCGCGAAGAAGAACCTGCGCGTGGTGCTCGCCGATTGCGCCTCGGCCGGCGGCGACGTCCGGCTCGACCGCGAGGTCCGTTCGATTCTCGGCGCGATCCTGGTGCAGAGCAACGATCGCGTGACCGAAGCCGCGGGGCCATGGACCACGGAGGCGGCGGCGCAGGCGGAGTCCGGCTGCCGCGTGGTGACCCGGCGGCAGCCGACCGATGCGGAGTGGGCGGCCCTGCGGCTGGCATGGCGGGTCTCGGCCCACGTCAAGTCGAACGCGGTGGTGTTCGCGCGAGCCGACCGGCTGGCCGCGATTGGCGCCGGACAGATGAGCCGGGTCGATGCGGTGAGAGTGGCGACCATGAAGGCGGAGGCCGGATTGACCGGCACGGTCGCCGCCTCCGATGCGTTCTTCCCGTTCCGTGACGGCCTCGACGCCATAGCCGCGGCGGGAGCGACCGCGGTGGTGCAGCCCGGCGGCTCGGTGCGGGACGAGGAGGTCATCGCCGCCGCCGATGACCACGGTCTCGCAATGGTGTTCACCGGGCGCAGACACTTTCGGCATTGAACGCGGGAAGGCGGGCGAGCACCCCGCCAGCCGCGAGTGGGCCGGCCACCGTCCTCGGCCGCCCGTGGATGAACCCCGCGTTGCGCCGAGAGCGGCGAGTGTGCCGGCGGGCGGTGAGACGCCCGCCGCACAAGGCGTGAGGGGGCCGCGTATTGGGCATGATGCAGCCCCGGACTGCCCGCAGTCCGACGAACGACGTCGTTCAAGCGCGATGCATCGCCGCTCGAATGCAGCGGGGACTCTCGCCGCGGGCGGTCAGGCGCGGACCGCGCCGGGGGCGGCGTGCATCGCCGCGGGGCGACAGGCGGCGGCGTGGGGCAGGGTGAGCAGGACGAGGAACAGCATCAGAAACTCCGAGTCGCCGAAGTTGTACTCGAACAGGCCGCCGATGAGCATGCCGGCGACCGCCGCGAGACCGGCCGCGGCCAGGGGACGGACGTCGCCGTCGCCGAGCTGCCGGAACAGATGGCGGACCGCCGCGACCACGAACACGCACCAGATGGCGAGCGCAGGCAGCCCCCGTTCCGCGGCGATCTGCACCGGCACGTTGTGCAGGTGCGGGTTCTCGTCCTGCACCGCCCCGGCGTCACGGTATCGCGGGTACACCTCCTGCACCATATCCGGACCCACCCCGGTCCAGGGGTGGTCGCGGATGATCCGCATGCCCGCCCGCGCCATCGCCAACCGGTCCTGAACGGTCGGATCCTGCAGATCGAAGGTGGAGTAGATGCGGTTCGTGATCTGGGGTGGCGCGAGCGCCAGCACCAGGGCGGCGAGCACCGGGACGACCGCCATCAGCCGCAGGTCTTTCAGAAGACACAGGACGGCGATGGCGGCGCCGGCGCCGACCCAGTAGCTCCGGGTCAACGTCACCGCCAGCGCGACCAGCAGGGCGGGCATCACGAGCGCGGACCACAGGCGCCGGCGCCTGTCGAACAGAACGCGGGCCGCGGCGAGGGCAATCGTCAGCAGGAGCAGCCCGGAATAGGTCATGTAGTGCCCCATCGTGCCGTCCGGCCGTTGCCCCAGATGGTCGTATTCGAGAACGCCGTACTGCACCACCCCCCACACCGCGGTGGTGGCGCCGACGGTCACGATGAGGGTCGCCAGGGTCTGAGCCCGCTGGTGTCGGGCCAGGCGGTGGACTATCGGCACCACGATGAAGAGCAGCACTTCGCGCGAATCGACGAGGCTGGCGCCCGGATTGAGAGAAAAAGCGACCGACACGAGGGTTGCCGCGGCGTAGACCAGCAGGGCGGGGAAGAAGGGCGGTGCGCTCGGCTGCTCGCGCTCCGCTACCAGCAACGCGATCCACAGTCCGGCGGTGAAGGTCAGCAGGATGCCGGCTGCGGCGATTGAAATCTGCAGGGCGGCCACGAAGCCGAGAAGCATGACGAAGGCCGCGGTTTCCAGTCCGGGCCGTCTGGGGGCGGTCATTCGGCTGTTTCGGGCGGTTCCTCGATGGTCGCCTCGTCGATGAGCATGACCGGTATGTCGTCCGTGATCGGATACACCCTATGGCAGGTCCGACATTGGAGACCGGTACCCTGGTGCACCGGCACCACGGGTGTCCTGCAATTCGGACAGGCCAGGATCTCGAGCAACTCCGCGTCGACCGCCATCACCGCACCTCCCGGAAGAACCCCTCAGACTATACCAGACCGGCTCGGCCGCCCGGAGGCGCCGGGCCGGTCCGGCGAGGCGGGGACGCCCTCCGATCGCGGCCGAGAAAGGAACCGGGTCGTTCTTTCCAATCCTGAAATGAGCCTGAAGCGGCGGCACGTGAGCCGAGGTGACGGCGGCCGAATCAACGGACGGAAACAGGGGTCCTGGCGCGGGCTGCGGTGAGCCGGCGCACGCTGACCGACATTATCTGTCATGGGCGGGGCCGAGGTCCTCCGGTTTCCGACCAGCACGTCAGTCCTGCTTGGGCGGAGCTGTTCGGCGCACGGGGCGCCCGCCGGGGGTCCGCCGTCGCCCGCCGCCGCCGACTCCACCCCCGAGGCGGCGGTTCGGGTCAGCGACCGGCGGTCCGCTCGTCCCGTGGACGGCCTTGATGCGTCTGTGGCCCGGTGGTCGGTCACCGGTACCGTGGTTCCCGGCGGCCGCCCCGCTTGACCAGCCCAACCCCCGCGTCGGCACGCCGGCCGAAGGGCGCAGCTCGACAGCCTCCAGGCCTTCCGCCGCTCCCCGGTAACGCGCCTGCCGCTCCGCGGTCGTCAATGCCACGACCATTCAACACCGTTACGTAACGGACCGGTGACAGGCGGCTCGGCGCCCGGACGTTCACGACTGTCGAGCGACGGCGGGCTCGGGGCACAGCGGACCGGGAGCACGGGGCGTACTCATGACGACACCTCCGAACGGGTCTCCCGCGGCGACGGGGTCGCGTGTCTGCCACGGTGTCCCGTGAGACGTCGTGGACGGCCGGGACGTCCCGTCCAGGCCGGGCCGCAAGGCCCATAACTGCAATCCGAGTTGCGGGCCGGCCGGTGTGTCACCCGCAGGGCTGGAAATGGCAACTAAAAAAGGGACCCCTGCGGCCACGTGAAAAGGGACCCCCGGTTGGCTCTGTCAGTACATCAACCCTCCTTCGACACAGCGAAACGGCGCACTTGGCGCCACCCGCCGGGAACCCGCCGTCCCCGACCCCAATCCCGAGCCGGCGGTTCCGGTCCGGTGCGGCGTTCGGAGTTCGGTGGCGCGCCGGGTCCCTGGGACGTTGTGGACGGTCGGGACGCGCGCGTCCAGGCCGGGCCGCAAGGCCCATAACTGCCATCCGAGCCGCGGGGCGGGCGGTGTGTCACCCGAAGGGCCGTAGCGGAGCGGAGGACGCGCGCAGCGCGTTGACACGCCGGCCGTCCCGCAGCTACGCGGCGCCGACCTCCCGACAAGCTTGCCGTGCATCCCGGGGGCGGGTCCGAACCGAGGAGCACGACCCCGCAGGCATCAACGGCCCCCGGGTGCCGGCGCCCGGCTCCCCTTCGTGGCCGCCAACCGGAAGCTGTCGCCGGTGGTCTAGCCGTCACGCCCGAAGCCCCTGGGCAGCTCGACAGCCTCCAGTACCGACAGATCCAGATCGCAGACCTGCTCGAGCAACTCCGCGGTCGCGGACCCGGCGAGGGATTCCGGCAACGCGTCCCGCCACTCCCGGTACTGGTCCTGCAGCGCCAGGAGCGTCTGCACCGCGTCGTTCCACTGCTGTGGCCGCGATCTCCGGTCCGCCGGCCGGCGGTACCGGGTCCGGGACTCGCCGGCCTTCCGCCGCTCCCGGTAACGCGCCTGCCGCTCCGCGTTCGTCAACGCCACGACTACTCCATACTGTTACGTAACGGACCGGTGACAGGCGGCTCGGCGCCCGGACGTTCCGGTCCCACGGGCTGAACACCAGGTTGCTCGTCACCATCACCGAGCGGCGCTCGTAGCGCTCGGCGAGCAGCGTGGACAGACCCGGAGGCATCAACGGGCTCCCCTCTTGCCGGGTGCCGGCGCCTGGTTCCGCTTGGCGGCCTGCAGCCTGAAGCTGCCGCCGGTGGTCTGCAGGACCGTCGCGTGGTGCACGATCCGGTCGATGACCGCGGCGGCCGCCGTCGGGTCGAGGAAGACCTCGGACCAGCACGCGAACGGCAGATTCGTCGTCACCACCAGGCTCCGGCGTTCGTAGCGCTGGCTGATGAACCCGAACAGCAGGTCGGCGCCGGCCTTGTCGAGCGGAACGTAGCCAAGCTCATCGACGATGACTAAATCGAAGCGGGCGAGCTGGGCGAGCTTGCGGGCCAACCGGCCCTGCTGCTGCGCTTCGACGAGCAGCGTGACCAGCTCGGCCGCGGTCACGAACCGCACCCGGTAGTCATGCTGGCAGCAGGTCATCCCCAAGGCGATGGACAGATGCGTCTTCCCCGTGCCGACTCCGCCGACGAACACGACGTTGGCGGCGTCGGCGACGAAGCGGCAGTCGAAGACCTGCAGGATCGCGTCGCGGTCGAGGTCCGGCTGCGCCTCGAACGAGAAGGCGTCCAGCGTCTTCAGCATCGGGAAGCGGGCATCCTGGATGCGGCGTTGGATGCGGCGCTCCCGGCGTCCGGTCACCTCCAGGTGCACCAGCTGCGCCAGGTAGTCGGCCGGCGCCTGTCGCTGGCGGGCGGCCTGCTCGGCCAGCAGCCGCCACTGCGCCCCGATCGTCGACAGGCACAGCGTCTTCAGGTCCGCCGCCAGATGCGGGGGCTCGGCAATTGTGGTGGCCATCAGCGGGCGCCCTCCACCAGCGCGTCATACGCCGACAGCGTCGGAGTGGGTACCGCGATCCGCGCCAGCTCGGGACGCACGCCTGCGACCGGCGGGCACACCGGCGGCGGGCCGGCCTGCTGCTGACGGAGGATGAGCCGCACCGTCTCCAGACGCGGCGAATGGCGCTCGAGGGCGGCCGTCACCGCGCGCTCGACGGCCGCGGCCGGGTGGGTCTCCATCAGCCGCAGCATCCGGACCCATTCCTGATCGGGCTTGCGCGTGTGCTTGGCCAGCTCCGCCCGCGCCCGCTGCCACACCGGGGCCAGCCGCCAGTCGTGAAGCGCTGTCGCCTCGGCCACCGCCCGGTGCTTGCGCTCCAGCAACGGCAGGACGTGAAGCGCATCGAGGACCTTCGCGCCCCGGACGAACGCCCGGGGATGCTCGGCGACCACCTCGGCGCCGACCGCGATCGCCACCCGGTCGTGATACAGCTTCGCCCACACCGGCCGGTAGGCGTGGCGGATCGGCACCGAGTACGACACCCGGTCCACGCGGACGTGTCCGAACTTGTCGGCCACTCGCGCGACGACGCGGCAGGTGGCGGGAAGGCGAGCAGGCATCGCCCGCAGGTGCTCCCGCTCCTGCGCCAACGCTTCCTCGACCGAGCGCCCGTCGTCGAGGTGGCGCATCGGCAAATCGGCCTCCAGCTCCGTGATGATCGCCGCGTTGAGCGCCGCCCAGCTCTCGACCGCCAGCCGCGGCCGGAACACCAGGTTCCGGACGTATTTCACACCTCCCTCCACAGAACCCTTCTCCCAGCCCTTGGCCGGCGCGCAGAACTCGGCCCGGAACGGATACCCGCCCCGGAACGCATCGAACGCCTCGGTCTGCACCCGGTCCCGGCCCGCCAACACGTCCTTGACCGCCAGCGAGGTGTTGTCGAGCACGAGGCGGTCCACGAGGCCCCCAAAGTAGCGGAACGCCGACTCGATGCCGTCGAGCAGCGACTCGATCCGCTCGACCGGGTACGCCTTGGCGAAGTACGCGTTGGAGAACGGCAGCGTCGCCACCAGGTACTTGACCTTGCACGGCACGCCGGCGATGTCGACCCAGGACTCGCCGAAGTCGACCTCCATCGTCGTGCCGGGCAGCACGCTGCGGTGCACGAAGGCCTCCTTCCTCGTGGTGGCCGTCCTCAGTCCCGCGACGTACCAGCGCACCGTCCGCGCCGGGAGCGGTCCCGCCATCGGCAGCAACAACCGACGAATCCGTTTCGCGGTCAACCGCGGCTCCTCGCGCAGCCACTGCCTGATCCGCTCCCGCCACGGGTCCAGGGTCCCCGGCCGTGGCGGCGACACCCGCACCGGCGGCGTCGACCGGCTGATGGATCGCCGCACCGTCTTCACGTCCAACTTCAACCGCCGCGCGATCTCCTTCTTCGGCACCCTCTCCACCAGATGCAAGTGCCGGATCTCGGCCCACTGGGACATCCTGATCACCTCCGCGTCCTCCTGGCTCAGTCGACGAGACGACCGTGTCTCGCCCCGTCGATCATCGCCAGGGGATCGCTGTTTCCGAGTGCTCAGGGGGGTCCCTTTTCAAGTGGCCACGGGGTCCCTTTTCATGTTGCCGCTACCACGCAGGGCCGTAGCGCAGCGGAGGACGCGCGGAGCGCGTTGACACGCTGGCCGGCCCGCAGCTACGCGGTTCGAACAGGGCACACAACCCGGCGGCGGCATCAAGGGGGCTGCCTCTTGCCGGCGACCGGTGCGGGCAGCCGGTGACACGCGAGCCCACCCCGCGCTGCCGCCGCCCCCGCCCCCCCGTCCGTCGGTGCGGCAACCCGTGGGCCCAGGTGCCGGCGACACCGAGCTGCGGGTCAACGCCGCCCGTCGCCGTGGTCCTTCAGGCGGCGGGGTCGATGGCGGCGAACAGTCGGTCGCGGGCTTGGTTGAGGGCGCGTGCCGCGTCGTTGTCGCTCATGGCGGCGGCGACGGCGTCGAGCTGGTCGAAGGAGGTCCCCGGCTTGAGGCAGTCGGCGGCGTCGGGCAGCGACTTGAGCTTCTCGTAGGGGGTCATGACGTTGGCGTGGGGGTAGCGCTTGCGGACGCGGCCCTTGGCGTCGACGACTTCGACGGGGAAGAGACAGGGGCGGTGGAAGTTCAGGTAGGGGGAGAGGACCTGCTGCGTGAAGGCGTTGACGCGTTCTGCATACCGGCTGGGGATGTGGCCGTATCCGAGGTGCTTGCGGATGACCGAGCCGTTCTTGCTCTCGACGAGGGCGTTGTCGTTGCTGCGTCGGGGACGGGACTTGGTGAACTCGTCGATGTGGAGGGCTTCGAGCAGGGCGGCGACCTTGCGGTTGATGAACTCCGTACCGTTGTCGGCGTGGAATCCGCGGACGTTGAAGGGGAACGCCCGGAGCAGGGCTTCGAGGACGGGGGCGAGGCACGGCGTCTCGATGCGCTCGAGTGAGCCGACGAACTGGAACTGGGTGACCTCGTCGACGAGGTTGAGGTGGTAGAGGCCCTTGATGCCGTCGAGGTCGCCTTGGTGGACGGTATCGACCCGCAGGTAGCCGGGTTGTCCGGCGGGCCGGGGCCGGCGGCGCTCGCCGATGGCGATGTGCACGGGGCGGGTCGTCGCGGGCATCGTCCCGCGGCGGCGCTGATAGCTGGTCGAGTGGCGCAAGTTGTAGAGATGTCCGTTGGAGACGGCGGCGAGGCGCTCGAAGCGGCGGTCGCCGAACACGTGCAAGGCCCGGATGCAGAGCTGGCGGGTGGCGGGCCCGGAGAGGGTGCCGTGGAGGGCGTCGACTTCGGCGAGCAGCCCGATGTCGGCTTTGGTGTAGCGGCGGGGGAAGGGGCGCCGGGGGCCGCGGCGGTCGGCGATGGCGCCCGTGGTCCGGTGCTGGCGCAGCAGGCGGGTGACCTGCGCTCGTGAGAGGCCGGCCACCTTGACCAGGAACCGGCGGAGCAGGCCCTTGTCGGCCTTCCCCCGGTCGGGGTAGTCGAACCGTTCCAGGGTCTCGGCCACGAACGCGTAGGCCTCGACCCGGGTCTGCGGCCGCGGGTCGAGCGGTCGGCTGTCGGCCAGGAACTCCTGAATCTGGTCCAGGGTCTGCAAACGCCGGGTGTCGAGTCTCACGATCATCCTCCGATGATCCGCGACCCGGCCCCCTTCAGGCTCATTTCACGTTGGAATCAATCCTCCCTTCAGGCTCACTTCTCATTGGACAAGGCGGGCGGTTGCGGCGGGAACCGCGGTAGATACATACTGTTGGGTCGAGGTCACACGTTTCCGAAGGAGAGTCTGCGATGAGCGCCATGCGTGTTTCGGGACTTCTGGTCGCCGGTGTCGTCGTTTTCGGTCTCATGGTTCCGGCCGTTGCGAGCGCACAGTCGGCTCCGGGGGCGGCGTCGGATTCCGAGGTCACTTTCGCGCGGGACATCGCGCCGATTCTCCAGGAGAGCTGCCAGCAGTGCCATCGCCCGGCCTCGGTGGCCCCGATGTCCCTGCTCACCTACGCCGAGGTGCGCCCCTACGCGCGGGCCATCAAGACCCGCACCGGCCTGCGCAACAAGCGCGGCGCCATGCCGCCGTGGTTCCTCGAGCGCGACCTCGGCATTCAGCACTACAAGAACGACATATCGCTGAGCGAGGAGGAGATCGCGCTCATCGGCCGCTGGGTCGACGCCGGCGCGCCCCTCGGCGACCCCGCGGACCTGCCGCCCCCCCTCGACTTCGGTGACGAGAGCGAGTGGGAGTTCGGCGAGCCGGATCTCGTCCTGGAGACGCCGGCCGTCACCGTGCCGGCCGCCGCCCCCGACAAGTGGACCAACCTCGGCACCATTCCCACCGGGCTCACCGAGGACCGCTACGTCGCCGCCGTCGAGGTGAAGGAGTTCAACGACATCCCGCCGGACGGCACCGGCGACACGGTGGGCGGGCGCTACGTGTTCCACCACATGACCTACGCCTCGGTGGTCCCCGACGGGGCGGAGCCCGGCGACGCCACCCGGTTCCCGGTCCACGAGGTGGGGCGGAACGCCGACATCTTCCCCGACAACGCGGGCCGGCTGCTCAAGGCGGGCTCGTCCCTCGAGCTCGAGACGGCGCACCTGCACTCGAACGGCCGCGAGACCAGCGCGCACCTGAAGTTCGCGTTCAAGCTGCACCCGAAGGGCTACGAGCCGGAGATCCGGCACGCGCGGACCCTCGTCGGGAACGGCGTCGACATCGACATCAAGCCGGATCAGACCTCGCAGGAGCTGCACGCCTACCGGGTGCTCGACGAGCACACCCGGCTCGTCTCGTTCGAGCCGCACCAGCACGCGCCGGGCACGCGCATGTGCCTGGAGGCGATCTGGGGCCACAACATCGAGACCCTGGCCTGCGTCGGCTACGACCACAACTGGGTCAAGCAGTACATCTTCGACGACGACCACGCCCCGCTGCTGCCGAAGGGGACGATCGTGCACATCATCGGGTGGCTGGACACGACGCTGGCCAACCGCAACGTGGCCGACCCGCGGAACTGGTCGGGCGGCGGACGACGGTCGGTGGCCAACATGTTCATAGACCTCGGCGAGGCCCTCGAGCTGACCGACGAGCAGTTCGAGCAGGAGATGGCGGAGCGCCGCGAGCGCCTCGACCTCCAGCCTGGGGACCACCTCATCGGCTGCCCGCTGTGCATGGCCGACTTCCCGTCGCAGCAGGTGCAGGTGGAAGAGGGCAACGACCAGCCATGAGGGTTACCGGGAAGCGTTGCGTTCGGTGTGTCGCCGTGGTCACGCTGCTGGCCTTGGCCGCGGCGGCGACGGCCCAGACCCGTTTCACGTACACCCGGGGGCAGAGCGTGTCCCCGGCCTACGAGGGGTGGTGGCAGAACGAGGACGGCACCTACAGCCTGTTCTTCGGCTACATGAACTCGAACTGGGAGGAAGAGCTCGACGTGCCGGTCGGACCGGACAACCGCATCGAGCCGGGGGGGCCTGACCGCGGCCAGCCCACCCACTTCTATCCCCGGCGCAACATGTTCCTCTTCACGGTCGAGGTGCCGGCCGACTTCGGCGACCGCGAGGTGGTCTGGACCCTGACCACGAACGGCCGCACCGAGCGCGCCTACGGCTCGCTGCGCACCGACTACCTGCTCGATCCGCAGACCATCGCGACGGAGATGGGCGCGAACTTCGGCCGCATCCGCGACGAGTGGCGGGAGAACGAGCCGCCCGAGCTGACCCTCGGGGTGGATCAACCGCGGCGCGTGCGGTTGGGGGAGCCGCTGACGCTGGTCGCGTTCACCCGCGACGACGGGATACCGTCGGGCAGCTACCAGCCGCCGGCGGTCGAGCCCGGCCGGCCGCATCCCGCCTACCGGGCCCAGCAGCAGATCGTGCCGGGCAACCCGCCGGGGCTGCGGTTCTCGTGGATCGTCTACCGGGGCGACGCGTCGAAGGTGCGCTTCAGCCCCCGCCAACTGAAGTCCTGGCAGGACACCCGGGTGTACTCGTACTCGCCGTGGTCGCCGCCCTACATACTGCCCGAGGCGCCCCCGGACGGGCAGTGGGAGGTGCAGGCGACGTTCGACGAGCCCGGGACCTACGTCCTCCGGGCCATCGCCGGGGACGGGGCGTTGTCCGCGAACGAGAACGTGACGATTACCGTCACCCCCTGACCGGGGTGACGGCAACCGGACGGCCGGGCCCGGCCTGAGACGTGACGCCGCGTTCGCGGCGCGGTCGGCCCGGCGCCGTCCCGGGCGGGGCGGAAGCGGCCGTATCGGTCGTATCGAATGCGGCGGAAGAAGGAGACTGACGACGATGACGAAGTGGAAGAGCGCGCGGGCAGGTGCGATGCTGACGGTGTTCCTGCTGGCCGCCGGCTCGGCGGCGGCGCAGACCGAGGCGCCGCGCGCATTCGACGGGAATCCCGATCTGAACGGGGTCTGGCAGGCCATCGGGACGGCGCATTGGGACATCGAGGACCATCCGGCGAGCGCGGGCCCGCCGGACATGGGCGCCATCGGGGCGATTCCGCCCGGCCAGGGCGTGGTCGTGGGGGGCGGGATCCCCTACCGCGCGGATGCGCTCGCGCAGAAGCAGCAGAACTTCGAGAGCCGGTGGACCGACGACCCCGAGCTGAAGTGCTTCATGCCGGGGGTGCCGCGGGCCACCTATCTGCCGTACCCGTTCCGGATCCTCCAGGGCGACCAGAAGATCATGTTCATCTACGGGTTCGCCGAGACGAACCGGACCGTGCACATGGACAAGGAGAACCCCGAGCCGCCGCCCCTCGACACCTGGATGGGGCGCTCGCACGGACACTGGGAGGGCGACACCCTCGTCGTCGACGCCCAGGGCTTCAACGGCGAGTCGTGGTTCGATCGCGCCGGCAACTACGCCAGCAGCGGCCTGCACGTCGTCGAGCGCTACACGCCGATGGGGCCGAACGCGATTCTGTACGAGGCGACCATCGAGGACCCCGCCGTCTTCACTCGTCCGTGGACCATCGAGATGCCCCTCTACCGGCGTCTCGAGGCGAACGCGCAGGTGCTGGAGTACAAGTGCGTCGAGTTCTCGGAGGATCTGGTTTACGGGCATCTGCGCAGGGTGCCCACCCGCTGACCCCGTCAGGACGCCCGACGGAGCTTGAAGCTTGAAGAGAGGCATCGCACGATGAACCGGACCAGAAACGTCTTGCCGTCCATCGCCGCCGCCGCGGCGATGCTGCTGCCGGCCCCGGCCCTCGCGGCCGACTACCACCACGTGCACCTGACGACGTCGAACGCCACCGAGGCGATCGGCTGGTACTCGGAGTACCTGGATTGCGAGCCGCTCGCCGACCGCGACGACGGCGTGGAGTGCGGCGGAGCGCAGGTGGTCTTCGACTCGCGCCCGACCCTCGGTACCAGCCAGCGGACGGGCATCGACCACATCTCGTTCTCCTACCCCGATCTGACCGCGAAGATGGGCGCGCTCGAGGCGGTCGGCGTGCGCGGCTCCGGCGTGCGGCTGCAACGGTTCGAGGACGGGTCGACCCTGCGCGACGTGCCGGGGCTGTTCAAGTACGGCTTCATCTTCGACCCCTGGGGCACCCGCATCGAGCTGGTCGAGGACAGCGACACCCTCGGGTTCCACCACATCCACCTCAGCGCGACCGACCCCGCCGCCACCCTCGCCTGGTACCAGGAGCGGTTCGGGGGCGAGAGCGCGCGGCTGCGCGACCGCATCGACGGCCTGCGCCTCGGCGACGTCTGGCTGCTCGCGATGCAGTCCGACGGCGAGCCCGCGGCGACGGCGGGCCGGTCCATCGACCACATCGCGTTCGCGGTGCCGGAGATGGATGCGGCGGCCGGCGACCTGCGGTCGAGCGGGGTCGCGTTCCTGTCCGAGCCGGCGGTGCCCGAGGGCGGCCGCACCGGCGCCCGGCGGGCGTTCGTCGGCGGCCCCGACAACGTCAGCCTCGCCCTCGTCGAGGAAGGGTTCGCGGGGGTCGACGCCGAGCTCGATGCGCCGGTCGACATCACCACCGAGCTGCAGCCGTACACCGTGCCCCGCACGCCGTGGGGCGTGCCGGACTTCCAGGGGGTGTGGACCGGCGACGCGGCGCACGGCATTCCCCTGGAGCGGCCGGAGGACCTTGCCGAGGTCGAGGTGCTGACGTCCGAGGAGGCGGCGGCGCGGCGCGAGCGCGGGACCCTCGGCAGCATCTGGGGCTACGAGTCCGAGTGGCGCGACACCACCCTCGGCTATGTGAGGTCGGCGCCGTCGCGGCAGGTGGCGATGGTCATCGACCCGCCCGACGGCCGCCTGCCCGCGCGCACCCCCGAGGGCGAGCGTCTGCTCGCGGCGGCGCGGGCCGCCCGCCGGCCGATCGCCGCGGGCCCCGAGGACCTCAGCTCGTGGGTGCGGTGCATCACCCGCAGCCTCGTCCCGAACCCGGGGGTCTACAACAACGGGCTCCAGATCGTGCAGGGGCCGAACCATGTCGCGCTGCAGCGGGAGATGATTCACGAGACCCGCGTCGTCCCCACCGACGACATTCCCCACGTCGGCGACGACATCACGTCCTGGCTGGGCGATGGGCGGGGGCGCTGGGAGGGCGACACGCTGGTCGTCGAGATCCGCAACTTCAACGGCAAGGCGCCGTATCAGGGGTCGAGCGACGCGCTGACCATGACCGAGCGGTACACGCGCACAGGCCCCGACACGCTGGAGTATCGGTTCACGATCGACGACCCGCAGGTGTGGACCCGGCCGTGGACCGGGATGTTCACCTTCGTCCGGGACGAGACGCAGTACGAGCTCGTCGAGTACGCGTGCCACGAGGGCAACTACGGGATGACCAACATCCTGAGCGGCGCGCGCGCGCGCGACGCGGAGGAATCGGGCGGCGGCCGGTAGAGTAGATCGGGCGCGACCGCTGGATCGGACGCGACAGGTTGGATCGGACAGCGACTGGCAGATCGGACGCGACTGATAGATCGGACGCGACTGATCGGGCGGCGGCCGATAGATGGAAGGGGCGCGACCGGGGGCTTGGCTGCGGTCGCGCGATGGGTAGAAAGGCAATCTGGCGGCACATTCCAGGAGCGAGGTAGGGGCAATGCGAAAGAACGTAATCATGCTGGCGGGGGTGGTCGGGATCGGTCTGTTTGCGGCTACCGCCCAGGTCGTTGCGCATCACGCGTTCGCGGCCGAGTTCGATTCCAACCGGCCGGTTCGGCTGCAGGGCAAGATCACGCGAATGGAGTGGATCAACCCGCACTCGTGGATGCACCTCGATGTGACCAACGAGGACGGCACGGTCGACAGCTGGATGATCGAGGCGGGGCCCCCGGGAGCGCTGGTGCGCCGCGGGTGGTCGAAGAGCTCGGTGATGCCCGGGACCGAGGTGATGGTGGAGGGTTATCAGGCCATCGACGGCGCCCTGCGGGCCAACGGCCGTGACGTGACCTTCACCGACGGCCGCCGGCTGTTCGCGGGATCGTCCGGCACCGGCGCCCCCCTCGACGGCCGCGATCCGACCGAACGACAGCGGTAGCCCGGCAGCGGCCTGTCGCGGCGCGTGCTTGTCGAGCGCCGGAATGCGGATCGCGACGGTCCGGTGATCGAGGGGGTCCCCTCCGGGGATCCTCTCGCCTTTCCCCGCCGTACGTGGTGGCGGTGCCTGCCCGCGCGGCGGTTCTACCTATCAGGTAGTCGGAGAAGTCGCCGCTATCCATCCACCAGGAGGCGACCCGACGCGGCACGAGCGCATCCTTGCGCCGGCACCCGCCGATCGGACGTTCTGGTACACTGAACTGCTCCGAATGCGCGGAAGCAAGCGCCTGCCGAAGTGGAACCTGGAACGCGTTCGCTCGACGCCGCCCGCGACTCACCAGCCGGTCGCCTTCGGGATGATCTCGCCCGGCGTCTGCGTGCCGAGCCGTCGGTCCGCCTCGCCTACCTGTTCGGGAGTCGGGCGCGCGGCGCGGCGCGTTCGGACAGCGATGTCGACATCGCCGTCCTCGTCGACGACGCCTGCGTCGCGACGCCCACCGCGGTCAAGGAGACGATCTGGCGGCTCGTCCCCGCGATGGCCGGCGACGTCCGGAGCGACCAGATCGACCTCGTGCTGCTGAACGAGGCGCCCGCTCTGCTGCGTCACCGTGTCATCCGCGACGGCGTCCTGCTGACGGCGCGCACCGACGCGGAGCGGGCGCGCTTCGTACGCCGTACAATCCGGGACTATCAGGACATCGAGCCGCGCCTGCGGGAGCTCACCCGCCGGCGGATACGTCGACTCAAGGAAGAGCGGGACGGCGATGGTCGATACGGAGATATTCTCGAGGCGGCTCGACGCGCTCGACGACTACGTGCGGCGTCTGCGGCGCCTCGGCCGCACGAGTGAGACCGACTACGTCTCCGACCCCGACGTGCACGACTTGGCCGCGCGCTATCTGCATCTGGCGGCAGAGGCGGTCATCGACGTCGCCAATCACTGGATCTCCGACGCCGGCCTGCGCACGCCGGAATCGAGCCGCGACTCCTTCGTCGTGCTGGAAGAGGCCGGCGAGCTCGACCCCGCGCTGTCGAAGCGCCTGCAGGGCTGGGCCGGCTTTCGCAACGTGCTGGTGCACGACTATCTCACTCTGGACCACCGCATCGCCTACCGGGCGATCCGCGGCGACCTGGGCGATCTCGACGCGTTCCGGCGCTGGGCGCTCGGCAAGCTCGACGCTGGTTGATTCTTGCGGATCTCGACCTCTCGATGCCGACCGCGGCGTCAAGCCGATGTTGATGTCGGCACCGCGGGCCCGTCCCGGTTGTCTCGCGCCAGCCTTCCGGCGCCGGCTTCGACCGGGAAGCTTGCGGCGTCGTCCTCGCTCACGCGGCGCGGACCGCGGAGCGGGCTGAACGATGCATTCGGCGAACCCGGTCCGCCAACTCGTGGATGCGCCGGCGCAGGTCGCCAATCGTCCCGGACAGCCCCAGCGCTGAGACTTCCAGCCGCTTGCCGGCGTGGCCCTTTTCGCTCTTCAACTATCTGGCCGGCCGAAGGATCTCGGGGACGGTATTGGGGCTGGGCGGATGCCGTGGTCGAGTCCATGCAGCGGGGACGCGGCCAGGGTCAGCGCTCCGCGTGCCGGGTCAGATGGTCGAGGAGCAGCGCGCTCATCGCGTCGGGCGCGAGGTCGGGAATCCAGTGGCTGACGCCTTCCAGGACCTCGAAGCGGTACGGGCCCTCGACGTACTCCCCGGTCAGCAGCGCGCCGTCGATGCACAGCGCGGTGTCGCCGTCGCTCCAGGTGAACATCGTCGGCACCTCGACGGGCCCGACGGCGGGGCCCTGCAGGTTGCGGTCGCCGATGTTCGCGCGGTACCAGTTCAGGGCGGCCCCGAGGGCCGGCTTCGACCCGAGGACCCGCAGGTACTCGTCGACCGCCGCGGCGTCGATGTCCGCGAAGATGCCGCGCAGCAGGGCGTGGTCGTTGGCGAGGAAGGCGTCTTCGGAGTCCGGCTGCACGAACACGTCGAAGTAGGACGACGCGGCGACCTGACACGACATCGGGTCGCTCAGCACCCGCGCGAACGCGTCGGGGTGGGGCACCGACACCGGGTTCGCGGTGATGACGCGGTCCCGCGCGGCAATCGCCACCGCCCACGCGACGACCGCCCCCCAGTCGTGGCCGACGACGTGGAACCGGTCGGCGCCGAGGGCGTCGGCCACGCCGATGACGTCCCCGACGAGGCGTAGTCCTCGACCCGGGCCGGCCGCGCCCCGGGCGAGTAGCCGCGCTGGTCGGGCGCCACCGCCCGGAACCCCGCTTCGCCGAGGGCGCGGAGCTGATGCCGCCATTCGTGGGACGTCTGGGGGAACCCGTGGAGGAGGATCACGACCTCGCCGTCGTCGGGACCGGCCGTCCGTACGTCGAACGTGAAGCCGTCGACCTCGACCCGGGTCATGGCGATGTCGCCGTCGGGCTGGCCCGCGCCGCCGGAGGTCTCGACCGCCGGCTCACGCGCCGCCGCCCGGGCCGCCGCATCCGACGCGGCGCCGGCGGCGGCGAACGCCGAGATGCTGCAGGCCGCCGCCCACCGCAATACAGATATCTGCCTCATCGCTCGCATCGTACCCCCGTTGTCGCCGGATCGCGGCGTCGCCAGCGAAGCGGTCTCCCGTTGGCACCGCGCGAGCCCGTGGCGGCTCGCGGCTGCCCGGAGGCCCGCGCTCCGGGCGCGGACGCTACATCGTCGTTCCGTACCGCACGTTCGTCAAGTACGACGGACGCCGGGCCCCCTTTTTCCGTCCGAGTGTTCGGATCCGGTTGGTCAGACGCCTTTCTGATAGAGGGCTATCCCGGAGGCGGCGATGCCTGCGGGCGGGGCGGACCTGCCCGCGGTCGGCGACTCGGGTGACGAGGGTGCGTCATGGGCACGTTCGCGGGGTCGTTGGCGAGGGTGCTCGAGACGCCGAAGGCGACGGACGACGGACGGGGCGTCCGGCAGCACCGCGCCGGTCGCCGGCGCGGCGGTGAAACGTCGGTCTCCGCGAGTCGCGGGAGGGAACGGCGATGGAGCAAGTGAACGGCAGGCGGGGCGGCGGGCGCAACGGCACGGTGAACCAGCAGGGCGAGGGCGAGCAGCTCTTCGTGAACGACATGTGCTCGGTGTTCGGCCGGTGGGGCGGAAAGGAGCACCCGACCCCGACGGAGATCGAGCGCGGCATGCTGGCCGTGATCGATCTCGTGCGTCCATACCTGGCTTCCACCCTCCCCGCGGCCGTGTACCTCGGGGTCCACGAACACGGGCGGCTGTATCTCGGGGCGATCGCGGAGGGCAGGGTGCAGATGCCGGACGGCGAGGGCGAGAAGGCGGCGGCGGAACGGATCCGGTCCTGCGTCGAGCGCGTGGACCTGGCGACGGCGCCGGCGGCCGGAAACGCATGACCGGGCCGGGAGTCTGCGGCGTGGAGAGGCGCGGGTTCCTGGAAGGCTGGTTGGGCGCCAGGCGCGGCCGAAGGCGACGATTGGCGGGCGGGTCGCGCCGCCGCCCGCGCGGCGGATCTGTCTCGGGTCAGGCCCGCACGAGCGCGGCGAGGTCGGTGAGCGCCGACACCACGTGGTGCGCGTCGAAGCCGAGCTCCTCGGGGGGCTCGCCCTCGGTGCGCTGAATCCAGAACGTGGTCAGCCCAGCCGAGGCGGCGCCGGCGACGTCCCACGCGTTGGACGACACGAATCCCAGCGCGGACCGGTCGACCCCGAGCCGCTCCGGGCCCAGGTTGTAGACGCGCGGGCTGACCTTGAAGATCTTGACCTCCTCGACGCTGATGATGTCGTCGAGCAGGGTGTCGATGCCGGCGCTCCGCGCCGCCGCGTCGAGCATCCGCGGCTCGCCGTTCGAGAGAATCGCCAGCTTCACGCCCCGGTCCCTCAGGGCTTCGAGCCCCGGCCTCACGTCCGGGAACGCGGTCAGCGTGAGATACGCCTCCATCAGCCGGTCGCGCCGCGCCGGGGTCAGGTCGAGCCCGAGGCCTGCCGCCGCGTTGACGAGAGCGTCGCCGGTGACCAGCCAGAAGTCCCGGTGCCGGCCCATGAGGCTGCGCAGCAGGCTGTACTGGAGCTGCTTGACGCGCCAGCGCTGCGCGAGCGCGTCGCCGTTGCCGGGGAACAGCTCTTCGCAGAGCGCGGTCACCGAGAAGACGTCGAACAGGGTGCCGTAGGCGTCGAACGCGAACGCCTCGATTCCCTCCGCGCGTTCCTGCGCACGAGAGGCGGGAGCCGCCCGGTAGCGCCGCGGGTCGAGGAAGTCGAACGCGAACGGCCCGGCGCCCGCGCGGCCGGCCCCGTGGGTGGTTGCCGCCGCAATCCCCGCGCCGGCCACCGGCAGGGCGCCGGCAGCCGCGCCCACGGTCTTGACGAACGTCCTGCGGCCGGTCTCCATGGTGTGCCTCCCTGACGGAACGCAAGCATACTCCGCGGCGCGGTGGGATGGAAGGCGGGCGGACGGTGCGGAAGACGTGGAAGCGGAAGACGAGTGGCACGCCACGTCCTTCGCGTCCTGATCGGCGAGGAAGTCGGCCAGCGGCTTGGTCGCGAGCGCTTCGAGGCGCTGGACGGACTCTTCGATCTCGTTGCAGCGCGCGCGCACGAGGTCCGGGTTGAGGGTCACGCGCCGAACGCCTCGACGGCGGCCCGCCGCACCAGCGGCGCGATGTCCAGGTACTCGCGCATCGTCCGCTCCATGCAGTCCGCCAACCTTGACTTCCCGTGACCGACCTGTGCGCCCTCACGGACATCGTCGCCTTGCGGCTCCGCTGTCTGCCCCACCGAATCGCGCACACGAGTCCGCGCCGCCCCACGGCGCAGAGCTCCTACGCCAGCGACAGCGCGTCGAGCCGGCCGGTGCTGTTGCCGACCTGGTCCATCGGGGCGCCGAGGGCGTCCATGATGGCGACGAGCAGGTTGGCCATAGGCGTGTCCTTCGAGTAGCTCAGGTGCCGGCCGCCCTTGAAGCCGCCGGCCGCGCCGCCCGCGAGCATGACCGGCAGGTCCACCGGCGCGTGGGCGTTCGAGTTCGACATGCCCGCGCCGTAGAGCAGCAGCGAGTGGTCGAGCAGCGAGCCGTCGCCGTCGGGGGTCGACCCAAGCCGGTCGACGAACTCGGCGAAGAGCGACACGTGGTAGGTGTTGATCTTCGACATGGTGGCGATCTTCGCCGGGTCGTCGAGGTGGTGCGACAGCGGGTGGTGAGCGTCGGGAATCCCGATCTCGGGGTACGTCCGCCCGCTGATCTCGCGGCCGACCATGAAGCTGACGACCCGGGTGAGGTCGGTCTGCCACGCGAGGAGCTGCAGGTCGAACATCAGCCGCATGTGCTCCTCGAAGGTCGCGGGCACCCCGGCCGGCTGCTGCACCAGGGGCAGGGCGCGGGTGCTCTGCTCCTCCGCCTTCTGAATCCGCCGCTCGACGTCGCGGACCGCGTCGAGGTACTGCGCGAGCTTGTGGCGGTCCTCGGGGCCGAGCCCCCGCTCGAGATCGGCGGCCTTCTGCGTCACCGAGTCGAGGATGCTGCGGTCCTCGTCGAGCCGGGTCCGCCGCACCGCGGGGTCGGTGCTGCCGCTGTCGCCGAAGAGGCGCTCGAAGACGGCCCGGGGGTCGTTCTCCATCGGCAACGGGGTGGTCGGGTTCCGCCACGAGATGGTGTTGGTGTACGCGCAGCTGAACCCGGCGTCGCACGAGCCCGCGAAGTCGCGGCTGTCGAGGCCCAGCTCGAGCGACGAGAGCTGCGTCTCGCGGCCGAGCTCCTGCCCGAGGAGCTGATCGATCGACGTGCCGGACTGAATCTCGGCCCCGTCGGTCTTCCGGCCGGGCACGCCGGTGAGGAACTTGGTCGACGCGCCGGCGTGGGCGCCCCCGCCCAGTCCGGGATTCAGGCCGGTCAGGACCAGCGTGCGGTCGCGGTGCGGCGCCATCGGCTGCAGGATCGGCGAGAACGCGAACTCACGGCCTTCGCCGGCCGGCGTCCAGTGCTCCATCGCCATGCCGTTCGGCACGTACACCACCCCGAAGCGGCGCATGCCGCGCGCCGGCGTGTTGCGCACGGCGGAGAGGGCGGGCACCATCCCGTCCAGCAGGGGCAGGGCCAGCGTGGCGCCGATGCCGCGGAGGACCGTGCGCCGGGGAATCGCTTTCCTGGTGATGATCATGAGCCTGTGCTCCGCATCTGGAACGGGGGACTCTGGACGATGCCGAGGACGACGGCCGACCAGCGGTAGCCGTCGCCGGCCGCGTCCCGGGCGATCTTCCGGATAGTCGGGTAGTCGTAGTGCTCGATGCCGCGGCCGAGGGCATAGGCGAGCAGCTTCTCGGTGACCGTCCGCACCAGCGGCTCGGGGGCGTTCACGAGCAGCGCCCGCAGCCCGGCCAGGCCCTCGAAGGCGTCGCCGGTGGGCATGGCCCCGGACGCGTCGATGGGCTCGTGCCCGTCCGTCGTCCGCCACCCGCCGATGGCGTCGAAGTTCTCGAGGGCGAACCCGAGGGGGTCCATCGGCGCGTGGCAGCCGGCGCACGCCGGGCTCTCGCGGTGCATCTCGAGCAGCTCGCGGACCGTCGCCGGTGCGTCGCCCGGGCCGCGCTCGGGGAACGACGGCACGTCCGGCGGCGGCGGGGGCGGGGGGGTGCCGAGCAGGTTCTCGAGCACCCACTTGCCCCGCAGGACCGGCGAGGTGCGGTTGGGGTAAGACGTGACCGTGAGCAGCCCGCCGTGCCCCAGCAGGCCGCCCCGCCGGCGGTCGAGGGTCACCTTGCGGAACCGGTTGCCGTAGACGCCGGGGATGCCGTAGTGGGCGGCGAGCCGTTCGTTGACGAACGTGTAGTCGGCGTCGAGGAGGTCGACGAGGCCGAGGTCCTCCCGCATGACGTGCCCGACGAACAGCTCCGACTCGCGCCGGAACGCGGCCCGCAGGTTCTCGTCGAAGGTCGGGAAGAGGTTGGGGTCGGGGGTGACGGTCGGGATGTTGCGCAGGAGCAGCCACTGCCCGACGAAGTTGTCGACGAGGGCCGAGGACCGCGGGTCGGCGAGCATCCGCCGCACCTGCCGTTCGAGCGCCGCGGGGTCGCGCAGCTCGCCCCGGACCGCCGCGTCGAGCAGCGCGTCGTCGGGAATGCTGCTCCACAGGAAGAACGACAGCCGCGACGCGAGGGTGAGGTCGCTCACCGGATAGGGGGTGCCGGGCGCGGCGTCGACGGGGTCGCGCTCGAGCCGGAACAGGAGCTCGGGGTCGGTGAGCAGGCGCTGCAGGGCGAGCTGGATGCCCGCCTCGAAGCCGTCCGTCGCCCGCCGCCGCTCGTAGAACCCGAACAGCAGGTCGACGTCGCCGTCCGTGACCGGGCGCCGGTAGGCGCGCCGGGCCAGCCGCCCCAGGATCCGCCGCGCGCACGGGTCGGCCGCATCCCCCCGGTCGGGATGACACGTGAAGAGGCTGCGGCGGCTCGCGGTGTCTCCGGGGCCGTCCACCGCGTACGGTCCGCCGATCTCCACGCTGTCCACCGCCGCGTTCCCCTGCCAGCGCTCGTTGATGGCGAGGGGAAAGCCGGTCTGGCGGGGTTGCAGCGCGCCTTCCGTCTCCCACAGCCTGCGTTCGAACGAGACGCCGACCACCCGCTCGCCGGCCGCGGCGCGGAAGCGCACCTGGAGGTCGTCATCGGCCCCGAGCACGTAGGTCTCCCAGTCGGGATGACCGAAGAGCGGGGTGTTCCCGGCGAAGCTGGCCGGGGCGGCGGTGGCGTAGGGGGGCGCGCCCCCCCCGACCGTGAACCGGGTCACGAGCCGGCCGTCGACCCGCACGTCCAGGTTCTGGGGGGTGCCGAGGCCGCGGATGTAGTCGGTGTAGGTGCGCTGCAGGCGCAGCCGGACGGAGTACTCGCCGTCCACGGGAAAGCGGTGGCGCACCGCGATGCCCCCGCGCGACCCGAACGGGAGGTCCTCGCTCAGCCGGTCGTCCTGGTACAACAGGAGGGGTATGCGGTGGGTCTCGACGCTCGGCACCGGCGGCGCGAGCCCCACCGCGAGCCGGCTGATCTTCCGCGCCGCCGACAGATAGCGTTCGAGCAGGGCCGGCGAGACCGACAGCACCGCCGCCATGTTGTCGAAGCCGTGCTCGTCGGCGTCGTCGGCCGGCAGAAGGGCCGACACGTCGACCTCGACCTCGAGCAGGTCGCGCACCGCGTTGCGGTACTCGGCCCGGTTCAGGCGGTGGAACGTCTCGGTGCGGCCCACCCCCGGATCGGCGTCGGCGGCCCGGTCGAGCGCCGTCTCGAGATACGCGACGAGGGCCTGCGCGTCGCCCCGGTCGGGCCGGGGCCGGCCGGGGGGCGGCATCGCGCCGACCCGCAGCTTGCGGATCACGTGCTCCCAGATCGCCGAATCGCTCGCGACGTCGGACAGGTCCGCCCCGTCGAGGGCGAGCCCGGCCGTGCGCAGCCGCGCGTTGTGGCAGACGACGCAGTAGCGGTCGAGCATCGCCTGGTGCGGCGAGACGTCCGGCGTCGGCTGGGTGCTGGCGGCGGCGGGCACCGACAGCATGACGGCGAGGACGGCCGCGGCCGCCGCTCTCCGGGCGGAAAGAGTGGCTCTCATTCGGCTTTGTCAGGCGGTCGGCAGCGCGGCGGGCGACGAAAGGACGGGAGCTGACAAACCCGTGGCCTGCGGCCCGGCCTCCACCCGACCCATCCTGCCCGAACCCGCGCTCTTCGACCGCGCGAGCCCATCGTCCCCGATGACTCCCGCGTTGTCAACGGGCCCGCTTCGGCTCACGGGCGCGGTCGCCACGTCGCGTCCGGCGGGTCGGTGGACGGGCAAGCGGGAGGTGACCGAGGCGGGCCCGCCCGCGGGCGCAGTCGCCGGACCACGGCCGGCGGAGCGACGTGCGCGGCCGGCGGGGCGTTGTCAGGGAACGGGGGCCACGGTAGCATGGGCAATATGCAGGCAGTAACCGGCTCGGCCGCGCGGGTCGTCGTCCCCGGTGCCCGTGCCGGCGCCGCACGGGGCCTTTGCTGCGGTTTCCTCGTCGCGGCTCTGGGGCTGGTCCTCGTCGCGGCGGCTCCGGTCCTCGGCCAGACCGGCGAGAGCCCCCTCGCTGACGCCGCCAGGCGGCAGGACGGCGCGGCGGTGCGGGCGCTGCTGCGCGGCGGGGCCGACGTCGACCGCCCCCGGGGCGACGGCGCCACGGCGCTGCACTGGGCCGCGTACCGGGACGACGTGGAGACGGTCCGGCTCCTGATCGCGTCCGGCGCCGCCGTCGACCCCGCGAACGCGCTGGGGGTCACGCCGCTGTGGCTCGCCGCCAACAACGGCAGCCCCGGGGTCATCGAGGCGCTGCTCGCGGCCGGGGCCGACCCGAACGCGGCCCTGCCGTCGGGCGAGACGCCGCTGATGACCGCGTCCCGCACCGGGAACGCCGCCGCGGTGCGCGCGCTGCTGGTACACCGTGCCGACCCCCACGCGAAGGAGCAGGCGCACGGGCAGACCGCGCTGATGTGGGCGGCGGCCCAGGGGCATCCCGAGGTCGTGAAGGTTCTGCTCGCGTTCGGCGTCCGGGTGGACGACCGGTCGAAGGTCTATCCGCAAGTTGTGAGCTCGTCCGGCAACGCCGACCGCAGCGGGGTCTTCGAGGTCCTGCAGGGCGGCAACACGCCGCTGCTCTTCGCGGCGCGCCAGGGCGACGTCGCCTCGGCCCGGCTCCTCGTCGGGGCCGGGGCGGACGTGGACGGCGCCGCCGCCAGCGGCACGAGCCCTCTCGTGGTGGCGGCGCACAGCGGTCACGGCGCCCTCGCCGCGTTCCTCCTCGACGCCGGCGCCGACCCCGGCGCGGCGGGCGCCGGCTATGCGGCCCTCCACGCGGCGGTGCTCCGCGGCGACCCGCCGCTGGTCCGGGCCCTCCTCGCCCACGGCGCCGACCCCGGCGCGATTCTGGTGCGCGGCACCCCGGCCCGCCGGGTCAGCGCCGACTGGCGGCTGCCCCACCGCATGATCGGGGCGACCCCGCTTTGGGTCGCGGCCCGGTTCCGCGAGCCTGCGATCGTGCGGCTGCTCGCCGACCACGGCGCCGATCCGTCGCACGCGGTCGGGGGCGAGACCGCGCTCATGGCCGCGATTCAGGGCAGCTCGAACCGGGGCCGCTTCGGCATCCCGCCCCCGGATGCCGAGGAAGAGGCCCGCCGCACCCTCGGGGCGGTGGCCGCCGCCCTCGACGCCGCTCCCGACATCGACGCCCGGAACGCGAACGGTGATACCGTCCTGCATATCGCCGCCTCGCGGGGGCTCGACGACATCGTCGCTCTTCTTGCCGAGCGGGGCGCAGCGCTCGACACGCGCAACGAGGACGGCCAGACCCCGCAGAAACTGGCTTCAGGCAGCACCGCGGCGCTGCTCGCCGAGCTCGGGACTCGCTAGAGCCTCGTCGCGGTTCCGGGAGGAGGCGACGAGCGCTCTTGCCGGCGCGCGAGCCAGTCCTCATCCCGCAAGCATGGTCAAGCGCGCGGTTTCTGTCGGGTAGGCGGCGCCGTCCTTGTCGCGCCACCTGAACGTGATCTCAAGGCCCATGCCGATTTGGCGCGCGGTCTCGACCAACGCCGCACATGCCTCGTTGGCGGGCAGTCCTTGTACCGACACGTCGATCTCCGACAGGTGGCGGTAACCGTCCTCGGTCTTCCTGCCCCGGACCATGTTCGCGGGGCACATCTGGGCCAGCTTTCCGAAGCTCCCGGCGTCTCGCATCGCCCCGACCACCAGCCGGTCGAGCAGTTTGTTCCAGTTGGGCTTCTCGATCTCGTCATCCCCGAACCGGGCGGCAAGGACCTTCGTGTGCGTTAGGTCCGGCAGCCGACGCGGATCGACCTCGCGGTCCACGTCGACGACGCCTTCGCTCGGCGCTTCGGCAATATGTCCCTCCAATGCGTCAAGCGCGCGGTTGACCACCGCGTCAGGGCTGTCCACCAGGGGTTGCGCGTGGCGCTGAAGCCGCACAAAGGTCGTGTCTTCGATCGTGATGACTGTCATGTCGGACGCCTCCAATGTTTACGTAGTATCGGTCAGTATATCCATAAATATAGTTGAAATAAAGAAAATATGGAAAATATGATAATAAATTATTCCTATATCCGATCTACAGAGCCTGCTGAGGCCCGCCTTCCTTGCTTGTGGATTGGTTGGTCACGGACGCGAGCTCGCGGCGACCGACCCGGGCGGCGCCGGGGTCGGCGTCCCGGCTCGCTACGCGTCTGCGCCGTGGAGCGGCGCGGACTCCGGGAGGGTCGGTTGGGCGGCGGGCGGAGCCGTAGGCGGCCCTCTCCGGGCCAGCGCGGCTGAGGTTGGCCCCGCACGTCTGACCGATGGGACGTCGAACGTCCTCGCCGCCGGACGAGCGCACGCACCAGGAGCCGGCGCCCACGACCTGCTGCCGCTCCCGCGCAGCCGTGGCGATGGGACACCCGGCAGCGGGCGGCGACCCCCGTAACGGTCGTGGAGGCCGGTGCCTCGAGGGGGAGTCCGGAATGACTGAACGCGTGCCAGAATGACTGAACGCGTGCCAGAATGGAGGCAGCGGGCGTATGGAACCGAAGGGTGATGGAGACACGATGGGTCGGCGCCGACGGAGCCTTGCGGCGCGCCGCGATCGAACGTCGGGCGCGGGCGCTCGGGAAGCTGCTTGATGCGCACGCGGTCATCCTGTTCGGGTCGCTGGCGCGGGGCGACCACGGTGAACATGCCGACGTGGACCTCATGGCGGTGACCGCGGACGGCGCCGGGGCACGGGGAATACGGAAGTACAGCCACGAGACGGACGTGGTGGTGACGACGGCGGCCACGCTGAAGGAGAGCGCGTTGCGGCCCTGGTCGGTGGAAGCGGAAGCCGTCCGCCACGGGTGCGTGCTGTACGACCACGACGAACGGACGATCCCTTGGAGAACCACAGCGGCAGGATGGGCGAAGCCCGCACGGAGATTGACGAAGAGGATGATGACGCGGCGAACGCGATACAGCATCGAAGAATCGATCAGGCTGCTCCGAAGCGGCGAGAGAAGCCTGGAGCGTCTGAGGTCGACGACCGACGGCGACCATGACTGGATCGCGAGGGACAGCCTGCATGCAACGGAAATGGCGCTGAAGGCCTGGCTGGCGGCGAAAGAAAGAGTGGTGCCGCATGTGCATGACCTGAACAGACTACTGACTCATGCTCGGAGGAATGCGCTGAAGAACATGCCGGAGTGGGACAAGAGAGACCTGGAAAACCTCAGATTGGCGGGACATGTGGAAGGGTACGACGAACCCCGGTATGTCAAGGAAGTAGACGACAATCTGTTCAGGCAGATCGCGGAAACCACGACGCGGGAAGTCCGGCGGCAACTTGAGCCAATCTGGGAGAGAGCAGGAGTCGCCGAAGAAGAAGCCGTCAGGAGAAACGCGGAGAGGAGCCGGGAACGACGCGCAGGAAAGCCACGATGAGGCGCTCCACCACCGTCGGCGGGATGAGCGGCAGCGGGAAGCGCGCCGACGGCCTGAGCCGCCGGCCCCGCGGAAGCCGCTTCGGCCGTGGGCCCCACGCGTGCTTTCGGGCTATCATGGACCTCGGGGTCGGGAGCTCGTCGCCCCCGGCAGGCAGATGCCCTTCAGGTCGGTCTTCATCGCCGTCACCATCAGCAGCGGACTGCTGCTGGCGGCGTTGCTGATCAACAACGCCAGACCGGAATCCGAGGTCGGGCAGCCCCGGCCCGAGCTGGTCCGCGCGATTGGGCGGTGCGCGCAGTGCCACCGCGAGGAGACCCCCGCCGTCGTCCACCAGTTCGAGCGGAGCGAGCACAGCCGCGCCAACGTCACCTGCCTCGACTGCCATCAGCCGCACGACGGGCAGGAAGCATACGACCACTACAACTTCCGTCTCGCCTCGGACGTCACGTCCCTGAGCTGCCGGGCCTGTCACCGGACGGAGTACGAGCAGTTCGCGCGCAGCCGGCACGCGCTGCCGGCCTGGGCCGCCGTGAGCGGAACGAGCGGGATGTCGCCCGAGCAGATCGCCCTCGGAGAGCGGCACCATCCCGGCGCGGTGGACCGCCCCGCGAACGCGCTGGCCACCCTGGAGGGCGCGGCCGCGACCGAGACCGGCTGCCTCGGCTGTCACGAGGTCGGCCGGCCGAACCCCGACGGCTCCATCGGAAGCTGCACGGAGTGCCACTCGCGCCACTCGACGTCGATCGCCCTCGCCCGCGAGCCCCAGACCTGCGGGCAGTGCCACATGGGTCCCGACCACGCGCAGTTGGAGATCTACACCGAGTCGAAGCACGGCGCGCTATACGCGGCGCAGCGCGGCACGCTGAACCTGGGCGCCGACCCGAAGCGGCTGACGACGGCGGACATGCCGGTGCCGACGTGCGCGACCTGCCACCTCAGCGGCCTCGACGGGCTGCGGGTGACCCACGACACCACGGAACGGCTGTCCTGGTGGCTGTTCGCCCCGGTCTCCGAAAGGCGCCCGGGCTACGACCGCGCGCGGACCGAGATGCGGGAGACCTGCCAGCGGTGCCACGCCTCGTCGAGCGTCGCGCGCTTCTACGACGAGGCCGAGGCGGTGCTCGCCGCGACGAACGATCGCGTCCGCGAAGGGCAGGCGCTGATTTCCGGCCTGCGCGCGGACGGGCTGCTGACCCCCGCACCCTTCGACGAGCCCATCGAGTTCCTGTACTTCGATTTCTGGCACTACTTCGGGCGCACCGCCAAGCACGGCGCGTTCATGGGCGGGGCCGACTTCGTGCAGTGGCACGGCAACTACGAGCTGCTCCTGAAGCTCACCGAGCTCGAGGAGATGGCCGGCGAGCTGCGGAACCGACGTGCGGCTCGTTGACGGGGCGGCGCGCGGCAAGGGCGCGCTGCTGGAGGCGTTCGTCCTCGCGAACTTCGCCTTCCTCGTCCTCGACGTCTTCCTGGCCCACTCGGTCAACGACTTCCGCCACCGCGCCGAGTGGGTTCCCTTCGTCTTCTCGATCGCCGCGACTCTGCTGCTCGCGACGGCGCTGCCTGGCCGGCGCACGGGCCGGGGGGCCTGGGGGCACCGCGCCGGAATTCTGGTGGGGGTCGGCTCCATCGCGCTCGGCATCGCGGGTGTCGCGTACCACCTGGAGAGTCAGTTCTTCTCGCAGTGGACCATCCGCAGCCTCGTGTACACGGCGCCGTTCGCCGCCCCCCTCGCCTACGCCGGGCTCGGCTTCCTCCTGCTCGTCAACCGGATGGTGCCGGAAGAGACCGGAGAGTGGGACTGGTGGGTGCTCTTTTTCGCCCTCGGTGGCTTCGTGGGCGTCTTCGTCCTCGCCCTGTGCGACCATGCGCAGAACGGGTTCTTCCACGCCAGCGAATGGTGGCCGGTCGTCGCGAGCGCGCTCGCCGCGGGCTTCCTGGCGGCGGCCCTGACCGACCGGGGCGGCGCGTTCGCGAGAATCTGCCTCGGCGTGCTCGGGCTGCAGGCGGTCATCGGCCTCCTTGGCTTCTACCTGCACGTCGTGGCCGACGTCAACGGCTTGTCGGCCAGCCTCTACGAGAACTTCGTGCACGGCGCGCCCGTCTTCGCGCCGCTGCTGTTCGTCGACCTCGCCGCTCTCGCCGCGATTGGCCTGGCGGCTCCGACCGGCGACGATTCGGGTCACGGAGGTCCGCCCTGATGCACCGCATGCTGAAGATCGAGTGGGACGCCGTCGCCGGCGTGCTGGCCGCCGTCACCGCCATCGTGCTGCACCTTCTTCACGTGATCGAGACCGAAGTGCTCTCGGTGATCACGCTCGTCCTCCTCGCCGCGATGTTCCTGCGGTCGCTGAGGTCGGATCACGGGCAGCGGCGCATCGCGGCCGGGGTGGACCGGGGCGAGCGCCTGCTGGGCCAACTCGCCCGGAGCGCGAAGCCCCCGGACGTGCTGGTCGTCGGCCCGCGCGACCTGCGGCAGGTGAGCGCCGAGTTCTCCCGGGGCGCCAAGGGGGACATGGTCTGGTTCAACGTGTGCCTGTCGATGTTCGAGCGGCAACCGCTCTTCGACGCGCTGCTGCGCCCCGCCATCGAGAACCCGGCGGTGACCGCCGTCACCTTCGTCCTGGACGAAGGGCAGCGTCCCCGGTGGGAGCGCGACATTCGGCCCAAGGTGGCCGTCTGCACCGGCGCCGCCAAGGTCGCCGACCCCGTGTGGACGAGCTTGCCGGAGGACGTCTCGTTCATTCTGGCCGACACCCTCGCCGGCGATACCACGGAGTGCCTGCTCAGCTTCTGGGGCGAGCCGTTCATGGCCCGCGGCGTCGGCCGCGACGTGCCGCGCTACATCTTCCACGTGACCGGACACTCGGAGCTGATCGAGCGCCTGGTCGAGCTGCACCGGGAGCACCGGTTGTCCCGGTGAGCCGCCCGCAAGGTCCTCGGCCGGGTCACCCCTGGGGTTCCGCCGGGACTGGCGGCGTCGGACGGTCGACGGACTCGGAACGAGGGGACGCGGCGCGGGTCTACTGCCGCGCCGCCATCAGCTCGGCGAGGAGGGCCGCGGTGCGCGGGGCCTCCTTGAAGGTGGCGGTGCGGAAGACGCCCCGGGCGATGCGCAGGGGGGTCCAGCCTTCGACGTTCTCCTGGTCGAACGTGTCCGCGCCGTGGGCGACGAGCAGGTCCACGATGGAGTTCGCGCCCCGGTAGGCGGCGCCGTGCAGGGGGGCCTCGCCGCGCTCGTCCACCGCGTTCGGGTCGCCCCCGAGCTCGAGGGCGAGCTCGACGCAGGCCAGCGCCTCGGCCTCGGTGCCGGGGTCCTCGCCCGGCGAGTGGATGCCGACGCCCGAGGCGACCATGAGCAGAGTGGTGCCGTCCTCGTTGGTCAGCGTCGGGTCGGCGCCGAGGTCCACGAGCACCCGCATGAGCGGCGCGTCCGCGAGCCGGGCCGCCATCAGCAGGGGGGTGGCGCCGATGCGGTTGAGGGCGTTGCGGTAGCCGTTGCGGGGCTCCGCGGTCATGCGGGCGTCGACGTCCGCCCCGCGTTCGACGAGGGCGCGGGCGAAGGTCAGGCTGTCCATCGTGCCGGTGGTCACCGGTCCCGGCGGGTTGAAGCCGAAGTTCGGCATTCGCACCCAGGTCATCGCGTGCAGCGCGGTCCACCCCTGCCCGGCCCCGTCGGGGTCCGCGCCCTCGTCGACGAGGAACACGCCGAGCTCCCAGTGGGCGTTGGTCGCCGCGAGGACAACGGTGTTCATGCCGTCGGGCAGCCGGTCGTCGGGGTCGGCGCCGGCCGCGATGAGCCGGCGCGCCGCCTCGATGCGGCCCGCCCGCACCGCGAAGAGCAGGGCCGTGAAGCCGTGCGGGGCGGGGCCTTCGAGCCCCGTGCGGAGGGGCACGTCCGGCACCACGGTCCGGGCGCGGATGTCCGCCCCCGCGTCGATCAACGCCTGCAGGGCATCGAGGTGCCCTTCCGCCGCCGCCCACATCAGGGGGGTCTGACCGGCGCGCTGGACCGCGTTCACGTCGGCACCGTGCGCGACGAGGGCGCGCACGGCATCGGCGCGCCCCGTCCGCGCCGCCGTCAGCAGCGCGGTCTCCCCGCCGGCCGCCGCGGCGTTCGGGTCCGCGCCCGCCCGCAGCAGGGCGTCGAGCATCTCCGCCGCCCCGTTGACGGCTGCGAGGGCGAGCGGGGTGACCCCGAAGGCGTTGGTCGCAGTGGCGTCGGCGCCCGCTTCGAGCAGGAGATCGGCGAGTACCGGATCGTCGAGGCGCGCCGCCCAGTGCAGCGCCGTCGTCCCGTCCGCCGCCGGCTGGTTCACGTCCGCGCCGCCCGCCAGCAAGCCTCGCACCGTGGCAGTGTTCCCATCCCTGATTGCCGCCGCCAGCGGCGTGTCGATACCGGCGGCGGAGGCCGTCGGCGTCACGCCGAATGCGACGAGGAGGCAGGTGGCGGCCACCGGCCCCGCGGTTGACGGACTGTGGTCGCGAGCTCTGGACATGAACGGCATGGCGCACTCCTTGGAACGACTCTACGGATCCTACCGCGGAAGCGCGTCTGCGGCGTCGCGACCCGCATGGAAGCGGCCGCCGGTGCGCGCGCGGCGGGCCGCCGCGGAAGGGCGACAGCGGATTCGCTCGATCTTCTCCTGGCCGCGGCGGCTGGAATACGGTACATTGACGCCTGCCGATGTCCTTCGGCGCCAGAGTACGCAACGGTCGATGTTCGGGAACCGATGCGGTCCGGGAGTTCCGGGGCTCGGGCGCCATGGTACGCAACGGTCGATGTTCGGGAACCGATGCGGTCCGGGAGTTCCGGGCTCAGGGGGAGGGTGTCGCTCGTGAAGCGTTCTTCTGCACCGGTCGCCGCCCTTCTGGCGTTCGTCTGGTCTACGGCGGCCGTCGCCGGCCAGCCGGCCGTCACGGCGGAGCGCGCGCTGCTCGACCGCTACTGCGTGACCTGCCACAACGACTCCCTGCAAGTCGCCGGCCTGGCCCTCGACGCCCTCGATGTCGCGCGGGTGGGCGACCACGCCGGCGTCTGGGAGAAGGTCGTCGGCAAGCTGCGCGCGGGCATGATGCCGCCGGCCGGCCGGCCCCGGCCCGACCGCGCGGCGTCGGGCCGGCTCGTCGCGTATCTCGAGACCGAGCTCGACCGGGCCGCCGCCGCCGACCCCGACCCCGGGCGGAGCGCCGCCCTGCGGCGCCTCAACGCCACCGAGTACCGGAACGCCCTCCGCGATCTGCTCGACCTCGACGTCGACGTGGCCGCGCTGCTGCCGGCCGACGACTCCAGCGCCGGCTTCGACAACGTCAGCCTGGGGGGGCTCGACCCGGGGCGGTTCGAGCGCTATCTCGCGGCGGCGCGGAAGATCGCCCGCCTCGCGGTTGGCGCCCCGGTGCGGTCGCCGGTCGCCGACACGTTCATCGTGCCGTCGGACCTGAACCAGATGGTGCACGTCGAGGGGATGCCGTTCGGCACCCGCGGCGGGGCAGAGTTCGACTACAACTTCCCCGTCGACGCCGAGTACGAGCTGCGCGTCGAGCTGGGCAAGAGCTGGAACACCAACCGCATCGGCGGCCTCCGCGAGCCGCACGACGTCGCGATCCTGCTCGACGGCGCCCCCGTCGAGGTGCTGACGGTGTCGCCGCCGGCGCGTCGGCCGGCCGCGACCCAGAGCCTCGATCAGCGGGACGACCGGCCCGCGGACGCCGACCTGTTCGTGAGGGTGCCGGTCGCGGCGGGTCCGCACGTCGTCGGCGCCGCGTTCGTCAGCCAGGGGGCCGGTCTGGTGGAGCGCCACCGGCAGCCGTTCCTGAAGGTGCACATCACCGTCGGCGGCGACCAGCGCACGCAGCCCAACGTGTACGCGATCACGGTGACGGGGCCGTTCGAGGCGACCGGCCCCGGCGACACCCCGAGCCGCCGCCGCATCTTCACGTGCCGGCCGGCGGAGGACGCCGAGGCCGCGACCGAGCGGGCGTGCGCGGCCGAGATCCTCGGGACCCTGGCCCGCCGCGCCTACCGCCGGCCCGCCACCGGCGCCGACGTCGATCTGCTGCTCGGGTTCTACGAGGACGGCCGAGCCGACGGCGGCTTCGAGCCGGGCATCGAGATGGCCCTGCGCCGGCTGCTCGTCAGCCCCGAGTTCCTGCTGCGGGTCGAGCGCGACCCCGCCGGCGCCGACGGCCCGTACCGCGTCAGCGACCTGGAGCTGGCGTCGCGGCTCTCGTTCTTCCTCTGGAGCAGCCTTCCCGACGACGAGCTGATCGAGGCGGCGGCCCGCGGCGCCCTCCGCGACCCCGCGGTGCTCGAGGCGCAGGTCCGGCGCATGCTGGCCGACGAGCGGTCGCGGTCGCTGGTGACGAGCTTCGCGGCCCAGTGGCTGTATCTGCGCAACCTGCCCGCGGTCTCTCCCGACTTCATCGTGTTCCCCGACTTCGACGAGACCCTGCGCCGAGCCCTGCGGCAGGAGACCGAGCTGTTCTTCGAGAGCGTCCTGCGCGAGGACCGCAGCGCCCTCGACCTGATTACCGCCGACTACACGTTCGTGAACGAGCGGCTGGCCCGGCACTACGGCATGCCCGGGGTGGCCGGGAGCCACTTCCGGCGGGTGCCGCTGCCGCCGGGCAGCCCCCGCGGCGGCCTGCTGGGGCACGGCAGCATCCTCGCGGTGACCGGCTACGCGACCCGGACCTCGCCGGTCGTGCGGGGCAAGTGGGTGCTGGAGAACCTGCTCGGCACGCCGCCTCCGCCCCCGCCCCCGAACGTGCCGCCACTGAACGAGGAGAAGTCGGCCGCGGCGCTCTCGATGCGCGAGCGCATGGAGGAGCACCGCCGCAATCCCGTCTGCGCCGCCTGCCATGCCCTGATGGACCCCGTGGGGCTGTCGCTCGAGAACTTCGACGCCATCGGCCGCTGGCGCGCCCTGACGGCGGGGCTCGCCCCCATCGACGCGTCGGGCGGGCTGCCGGACGGGACGACCTTCGACGGGGTGGCGGGGCTGCGGCAGGCCATCCTCGACCGCTCGGACCAGTTCGTGCGAACGCTCGCCGACAAGCTGCTGACCTATGCCCTCGGCCGGGCGACGGAGCACTACGACGCTCCGGCGGTGCGCGCCGTCGAGCGGGCCGCGGCCGCCGGCGGCTACCGGTTCTCCGATCTCGTCCTCGGCATCGTCAGGAGCACCCCGTTCCAGATGCGGCGTCCCGACCCCGTCGGGTCGGCCGCCTCCAATGGGCCGAGCGCCCCGACCGTCGCGGCCGTTGCGGTCGCTCCGCCCCTGGCGGGAACCGCCGTTCACCAACCGAGACCGATCCCATGATCATCACCAAGACGCATCTGCCTCGACGGACGTTCATCCGGGGGATGGGGGCCACCGTGGCCCTGCCGCTGCTGGACGCGATGGTGCCGGCCCTGACCGCCGCCGCCAAGACCTCCGCCAACCCGGTGCGCCGGCTGGGGTTCCTCTACTTTCCGCACGGGTCGGTGACGTGGGCGCCCGAGGGCCAGAACCAATGGACGCCGCCGGGCGAGGGCGGCGCCCTCGAGCTGTCGCCGATCCTGCAGGCGCTCGAGCCGGTGAAGCGCCAGATGCTCGTGCTCACCAACCTGGAGCACAAGAACGCGCAGGGCAACGGCACCGACGGCAACGCCGAGCACACGCGGTCGAACGCGAGCTGGCTGAGCGCGGCGCGGCCGAAGATGACCGAGGGCGCGGACGTCCGCCTCGCGACCACCGTCGATCAGATCGCCGCGCGCGAGCTGTGCCGCGACACCCGGCTGCCGTCGCTCGAGCTGACCCTGGAGAACAGCTTCCTCGTCGGCAACTGCGACAACGGCTACAACTGCGTCTACGTCAACACCCTGTCGTGGTCGTCGCCCACCACCCCGCTGCCGATGGAGAACAACCCCCGCATGGTGTTCGAGCGGCTGTTCGGCGACGGAGGCACGGTGGACGAGCGTCGGGCCGAGATGCGGCGCGACCGGAGCATCCTCGACTCGGTCGGCGAGGACATGGCGCGGCTCGTGCGCAGCCTCGGCCCCGGCGACCGCGCGCGGGTCGACCAGTACGTCGACACGGTGCGCGAGGTCGAGCGCCGCATCCAGCGGGCCGAGGCCCAGGCCGGCGAGTCGGCCCTGGCCCTGCCGGACCGCCCGGTCGGCATTCCCGAGACCTACGACGAGCACGCCCGGCTGCTGTTCGACCTGCTGCTGCTGACCTGGCAGGCGGACATCACCCGGGTCTTCAGCCTGCAGCTCGGGCGCGAGCAGAGCGCCCGCACGTTCCCCTGGATCGGCGTCAACGAGGGGCACCACGCGGTGTCCCACCACCAGGACAACCCCGAGAAGATCGCGGCTATCGGCAAGATCAACGCCTACCACGTCCAGCTCCTCTCCTACTTCGTCGAGAAGCTGGCCGCGAGCCCCGACGGCGACGGGTCCCTGCTCGACCACTCGATGGTGCTGCATGGCAGCGGCATGAGCAACGGCAACCTCCACGACCACAAGAACCTGCCGTTGGTCCTCGTCGGCGGCGGGGCGGGCCGGCTGCGCGGGGGCCGTCACATCAAGCTCCCCGAGCTGACGCCGATGGCCAACCTGCTGCTCGGGCTGCTCGACAAGGCGGGGGTGCCGGCCGACCGCTTCGGCGACAGCACCGGCCGCGTCGACCTCGAGCCGCTGTCGCTGACCTCGGACGGCTGATGTTCACGGAGTAACGCGCCGCCCGGTTCAACATCGAGCCGTCACCGGCCGGAATCCGGTCGCCGCCGAGCCGATCTCGTCGATCGGCTCGGCGCAACCGGTCGGGAGGCTTACGGCTCGTTCGAGGCGCTCAGCTCGATGTTCCGCTGTCCCGCGAGCATCAGGGGCATCGAGTAGTTGCCCTCGTGGCAGGCGTACTCGAACATCGGCTCCGGGTTCAACGCCAGGGGAACCGACGCGGTCCACGCGCTCGTCCATGTCTCGGGATCGATGACCGTGAACTCGTAGTTCAGGGTGTCGGCGTCGACGCGGGTCAGCCGCTCGACCAGCCTCGCGTTCGCGGTCGTGTTCCGCCAGCGCCGCTTGGCGTCGAAGTTCCGGGTCTCGATGACGAGGGTGTCGCCCTCCCAGCGGCCGCGGGAGTCGCCCGACCACTGCTTGACGTCCGGGTCGAGCCGCGGGCGTCCGTCGAGGGGGACGATGCGCGCGGTATGCACCATCTCGGTGACGATGACGACGTGGTCCGGCGTCTGGAAGAGTTGGATGTTGTTGTTGTAGGCGCTCGGCGTGAACGGGGGGCCGGCGTTGAAGCCGAGGATGCAGCGCACGCCCGCGCTGAAGTCCTCCCAGGAGCCGGCCGGGTAGTCGCGCAGATGGTCGCGCCGCGCATCCGCGCGGCGTTGTGCGGCCGGGGCCATGGCGGGCATCCGGCCGTTCGGCGGATAGGTGATGAGCGAGGTGCGCCGGGTCTCGACCGCCCGCAGCCCCCGGTCCATCCAGAAGTTGTTGTAGCCGCCGACGTTCCCGCCGGCCTCGGTCCGGCGCGGGCCCTGCTCCCACAGGCGGACGTCCCGGTCGACCGCGCCCTGCTCGAGCTGCGCCGCTTCTTCCTCGGTGAGGAACTCGCGGTCGGCGAGGTCCTCGGGTCGTTCCAGCGGGGTGATGCTGCGGAAGTCCCACACGCCCTGGAGGTCCGGCCGTCCCCAGGCCGTTCGCGGGGCGTCGTCCTGGGCCTGCGCGAGCGCGGGCGCGAGCACGAGCGACCCTGCTACTATCGCCGCGACGCCGACGGACATGCGACAGCGATGACTCATGTCACCCTCCCTTGTTGTGTTGAATGAGCCTCCATCATACCAGCACGAGCCTTCCGGAGCCGGGCCGGTGCGGCCTCCGCGCGGTTCGCCGAGTGACCACTCGAGAGGACGATCGACGGTGCGAGGCCGGGTTTCCGTCCCGTGAAGTCCCCCTTATTGCAGCAGATACAGCGGTCCTGGTTCATGCGAAGAAGTTGGCATGCTTCATGCTCTACAGGGGTGGAAGTGCATGCCGAGGCGGCCGGCAGACCGCGGCTGGTCGGTCGGGCGCGGCGGTTCGCGGCTTCGGATGAACGGGAGGACGATGATGAGAACGATGGTTGGCAGGCGCATGGGTATCGGGGCGGTGACGGCGGGGATGCTGGTGCTGGCGGCGTCCGGCGCCGCCGCGAACGTGACGGACGTGGCGGACGATGCGTTGCGGCAGGCGGTGGAGCGGCGGCTGGCGCGGGAGGCCTCGGTGGCGGGCCGGGTCGAGGTCACCGTGCGCGACGGGGAGGTCACCCTCGACGGCACCGTGGCGACGCTCTGGGAGAAGGAGTGGGCGGTCGACCGGGCGGAGGGGACCGACGGCGTCCGCGCCGTCATGAACGATCTGATTGTCGGGAGTCCCGAGACCGACAAGGAGCTCGGCAACGCGGTGGGGCAGGCAATCGTGCGCTATCCCTACTACTCGGTGTTCGACTACGTCGACGTCGAGGTCGAGAATGGAGTGGTGACCCTGCGCGGCGACGTGACCGCGCGTCCCGACAAGCCCGCGGACCTCTACGAGCGGATCTCGAAGGTGCGCGGCGTGCAGGCGATCGTCAACGAGCTCGAGGTCCTGTCGCCCGGCATCGGCGACGAGCGGCTGCGCGACCGTCTCGCCCGGCAGATATTCGGCCATTCGCAGTTCGACCGCTACCTCGGGCTGGCGCCCCGGCTCTCGATCATCGTCAGGAACGGCTACGTGACCCTCAAGGGCGTGGTCTACGACCAGGCGGACCGGATTCTCGCCGAGAGCATCGCCCGCCGGACGTACGGGGTGATCCGCGTGCACAACGAGCTGCAGACCCGCCAGGAGCTGCTCGAGGCGGCGCGGCCTTGAGGTCGCGCCGGCGGCTCGGCTTCCGCCGAACCGACACTGCCGGAAGTCGGCGCCTCGGGCGGGAGTCTCCCACCGCTTCTGCGGCGCAGGCTCCCGGCCGCCCGTCCCGGCGCCGGCCGGTGCGCCCGATCTGGCGCGCCGGCGTTGTACGGGGCGGCCCGTGGTCGAGTTCCACGATTCGTGCGGGCCGCCGCGGCGCCGGCCGGTCCGTCGCCCCGGGACGGGCACGGATCAGCGACGTGCGGTTCGGGCAAGGCGGTGACGGTCAGCGTGCTATTCTCAAGAGAGTTCGTCGGCACGAATCATGGGGCTGATACACACGGAAGTGGAGCTGTCGAATCCGGGCAACCGCGAGCTGGCCGCCCTCCGGGTCGTGGCATTGGTCGACACGGGGGCGATCACGCTCTGCATTCCCGAGCATGTCGCCGTCCAGTTGAGCTTGTCGGAGCTGGAGAGGAGAGAGGTGACCACGGCGGCGGGGAACCGCGTTTCGGCTCCCTATGTCGGTCCCGTGCAGCTCGGTTTCGGAAACCGGTCCTGCTTCACCGGCGCGCTCGTCCTGGGCGAGAGCGTGTTGCTGGGGTCCATTCCCCTGGAAGACATGGACCTGGTGATCAACCCGCGAAAGCAGGAAGTGACCGTCAATCCGGAGAACCCCAACATCCCGTCCGTCGTGGTCATGACCCCGGCCCGACGATAGTCGCCCGTCGGAGCAGACTCCTGGCGTTCCTTGGCGAAAGTCCCCGCTGCAGCCCGCTCGCGCCCTCGCCGCGGTCCGTGCAACGCGGGGTTCCACCCGCGGGCTGGCGGTGTCCCGCGCGGTATCCGGATTGTCGGGTCCTCACAGGAAGCCGAACAGCGGCGGAAAGGCGACGACGACGAAGGCCGCCCACACCGCGTAGACCGGCAGGTAGTCCGTCTGCCAGCGCTCGAGGGCCGAGAACCGGCCGCGGCCCGCGACGAAGCGGGCGTACAGCCACGCCGACCACGTCAGGTTGACCAGCAGAACGAGGTTCTCGCCCAGCGCCGCGACCCGGTTCGGGCTGAGGCCGAACTCGGAGATCCGCCCGGCGATGGCGGCCAGGGCCACGGCGTCGACGATCAGCGCGCAGAGCACGAGCAGAAGCTGCAGCGCGTCGAACGCGTCGGGCGGGGCCTGCGCGTCGCGCGCCGAGACCGCGTAGAGCAGCAGGCCGAGAACGACGGCCAGGAGCAGGTCGAAGCCGATGAGCACCTCCCGCTCGACGTCGATGCCGGTGCCCGTCCACACCATGGTGACGAGGAAGACGAGCAGTACCGCCGCGAACAGCGGCGTGAACAGGCGCGTCAGCACCGGCGCCATGTTCTCGATGACGCTCTGCTTGGCTTCCACGAGCCACGCGCCGACGATGACCGCCCCCATGGCGCCGCACGGCAGCATCCACTGCACCACCAGCGGTTCGACGTCCATGCCGATGCTGGCGAACATGCCGGCCGTGAACCCCGTGAGCGCGCCGCCGCCCAGGGCCATGAGCACGTAGTAGATGAACAGCTCGCCGGAGAAGCGCACGAAGTCCATCCGCCCGCCGCCGTCGCGCCAGCGGCCCCCGGTGTAGGCGACGCCCACCGCGAGCCACAGCGCGATCGGCAGGTGCAACGCCGCCAGCGTCCACGTGTGACCGGCCGGCGCGAACGGCAAGGCGTTGACGACGAGGGCGGCCGCGGCGAACGCCAGCCCCAGTCGGACCCACCCCGCCCGGTCCAACCCGCGCTTCCAGGCGAAGTAGCCGGCGAGGAACGGCAGCACGAAGAAGCCGAGGTTGGGGAAGTAGAAGTTCCCGCCCTCGAACAGGCCCTCTCCCGCGCCGATATGCGGGTAGCCGAACAGCTCGGGCAGCTTGATCGCCGCCGCCGCGGCCACGGCCAGGGCCACCACGACGACGGTCTCGCGCGACGCGATCCGGTTCGGCGCGCCCTCCGCGGCCATGGGCATCACGAGCTGCTTCCACAGCCGCTCGGAGTGCTCGCGCGCGAACTCTCGCGACACCGCGTCGAGGTTGCCCATCCGCTTGACCGCCACCAGGAACGCCTCGTCGGCGGCGAGGCCGGTGGCACGGAGCGCCTCGACCACGTCGCGCAGGTGGCCTTCGAGCTCCTCGACGTCGGCATCGCGGATCGCCGGACGCCGTCGCAGCCAGCTCCGCCACTGGGCGATCTGCCCTTCGAGCGCGTCGTCGTGGGTCACCATGTCGGTTCAAGCCTCATTCGCGATGGCGCGTGCCCTGCATCGGGCGTCAGCGAAAGCTCCATCCAGACTCCGCGCAGGGTGGCGTCGACCACCTGCCACTGCCGCCTCTGGGTCTTCAGGTGCGACCGCCCCGCTTCGGTGATGCGGTAGTACCGGCGCCGCCGGCCGGTCTCCGCCGTCGCCCAGCGCGCCTCGACGTAGCCGAGCCGCTCGAGACGGTGCAGCACCGGATAGAGCATGCCGTCCGTCCACTGGAGATGCCCGCCCGACAGCTCGCCGACCCGCTTGATGATCGCGTAGCCGTAGCTGTCGCCGTCGGCGAGAATCGCCAGCACGAGGGGCGCGGCCGAGGCGGCTACCAGGTCCCTGCTGATGTTCATCTCTTCATGCCCTCGTCGACCCGGAACGCGACGCCATTGAATACATAGCACGGCAATGCATAAATGCGCAATGTAGTCGCGCCGTCGGAAGGGCACGGAGTTCCCCAGCGGGAGAGGGCGGAGGCACCAATCCGTCGCGCGGGGCGTCTATCCGCTGACTGACTCCGAGCGAATGGACGATGCCTGCAGATTGCTGGAGGGGCCGAGAGGCGGGTAGAGGCTGAGGTTGTCGGCTTCCCGGAAAGGCAAGAGTCGACGGCCATCCGCGGACCAGGATTCCTCGGACGGGACGTCGAGCCAAGACCGCCTCCGTCCGTGGAGGGGCGCGCCAAGCGGCCATTGACCGGGTACCGGACGGTGGGTGCTGACATCCAGGCGCTGAGCGTTTACGGCAAAGGAGGGCAAGTTGATTGCTCCTCCGACGGCCCGCAATGTACGATCGGATTAGGGCAAGAGAAGGAGAAGAACACGATGTCGGTCAAACCCATTCCGGACGGCTACCACACCGTCACGGCTTACCTGATCGTCAAGAATGCCGCCGAGGCGATCGATTTCTACAAGAAGGCGTTCGGCGCGACGGAGCTGTTCCGCATGGCCGACGACACCGGCAAGATCGGGCATGCCGAGATCAGGATCGGCGATTCGACCGTCATGCTGGCCGACGAACATCCGGAGCAGGGCGCCGTGGCGCCGGCCGAAGATGGCGGCCATCCGGTCTCGTTCATGGTCTACGTCCACAATGTGGACGAACAGTTCAAGCAGGCGATCGTGGCCGGGGGGATCGAAGTCCGCGCCGTGCAGGATCAGTTCTACGGCGATCGGAGCGGCACGCTCGAGGATCCTTTCGGCCACCAGTGGACCCTCAGTACCCACGTGGAGGATGTCACGCCGGAGGAGGTCGAAAAACGTCTTCAGGGCATGGGCCAGGCGGCCGGAGGTTAGACTCGGGGCTTCGGCGTCTGATTCCTGACGGAGCTACGGCCGCGATGTGGTCGCGACATTCTTCGCACTACTTGATCGCGTCCTTGGGCTCGGCGATCTCGTGGGCATAAGAAAGAAGCGACTCATCGGCTCCTTGGTGACGTGTGACGGCCCATTGTGTCGTGCTTGTTCAGTCCGCCAACTCGCTAGCTAGAGCGGGTCCTCGCTCCGCTCCGGCGACGGTCGCTCTCCTGCGCGAGCATCAACAGTCCATGGTCCATCCTGCATGAACCCGGACGTTCACGGGACGCCATTGGGTGTCAGGGCAGCGCGAACACGAACAGCGTGTTGCTCCCGCTCGGGGTGGTGAGCTCGGGCGTCAGCTGCAGGAACCCCGTGCCCTGGGTCAGCCCTCCCGCCCCCACCGCGAGGTACTGGCGCCCGCCGACGCTGAAGGTCATCGGCCGGCCGCTGACCGGTCCGTTCAGGATCGTCTGCCACCGCACCTCGCCGGTCTCGGCGTCGAAGGCCCGGAACCGGCGGACGACGTCGCCCGAGAAGACCAGGTTCCCCGCGGTCGCGAGCACCGACCCGTAGATGGGGGCGCGCTGCTCGTAGAGCCAGAGGGTGTCGCCGGTCGACGCCGACACCGCCTGGAGACGGCCGACTGGCGCCGTGTCGGGGTCGACGCCGGGACGGTGGCGCACCTGGACGCGTACGTCGTAGCCGTCGCTCGGCCCCGCCTCCTCGACCGACATCGCGATGTCCATGCAGGCGTTGTTCATCGGCATGTAGAGGGCGCCGGTGTCGGGGCTGTAGGCCCCGGACGGCTGGTTCTTGCCGCCCAGCAGGTGCGGGCACGCGAACGCCGGCGTCCGGACCGACTGCGGCGCCGTCGACTCGTCGAACGCGGGGCGTCCCGTGTCGAGGTCGAGCCCGGTCATGATGTTCTGGTAGACGGTCGGCCGCGCCCACAGGAACTCGCCGGTGGCCGCGTCCAGGGTCCAGATGAGGCCGGTCTTGCCGGGGATGCCGGTGATGACCTTGCGCCGCTCGCCCGGGGTGACCGCGGGGTTGATCCACGGCACCGAGGCGGGGTTCGGCGACACCTCGGTCTCGACGATCATCCGCTCGAAGACGTGGTCGAGGTCCCAGTTGTCGCGGGGCAGGTGCTGGAAGTACCAGGCCATCTCGCCGGTGTCGGGGTCGAGGGCGAGGGTCGAGTTGGTGAAGAGCAGGTCCGCCTTGCCGGCCCCGCGCAACGACTCGGGCAGGGGCGCCGGCGGGCCCGTGCCCCAGTAGACGAGGTGGAGCTCGGGGTCGTAGCTGCCCACCATCCACGCCGAGGCGTGGCGCCGGGCGGCGCGGGGCAGGCCGCCCCAGGTGTCGCCGCCGAACTGGTCCGGGGTGGCCGCGGTGTTGATGCGCCACAGCTCCTCGCCGGTGTCGACGTCGTGGGCGGTGATGAAGCAGCCGCCGGGGCGCGGGCTCGACGGGTTGCAGCGCGAGCCGTTGATGAGCTTGCCGTTGACGATGGTCGGCCCCGCCGTCTGCGCCACGCGCTCGCGGTAGTCGGCGCGCTGCGTCTCCCAGACGAGCTCGCCGGTGCGGGCGTCGAGGGCGACGATGAAGGCGTCGTTGGTGGCGAGGAAGATCTTGTCGCCGTAGATCGAGACGTTGCGGTAGCGGTAGCGGGTGCCGGTGACGTTGGCGATGTTCTCGGGCAGGTTGCGGCGGTACTGCCACAGGAGGTCGCCGGTGGTCGCATCGAGGGCCTGCACGATGTCCTCGACGTTGGCGAGGAACATCACCCCGTTGTGGACGATCGGCTCGACCTCCTGATAGCCGAGCTGCATGGCGCGCGACCAGACGAGCCGCAGCTCGGTCACGTTGCCGGCGTCGATCTGGTCGAGGGGGCTGTAGCCCCACAGCGGGTAGCCGTTGCGGAAGCCGATCCAGTTCTCGGGCGGGGGCTCGCGCAGCATCGCGTCGGTGACGGGCACGAAGTCCTGCAGCAGCTCCGGCACCGGCGCCGGTGCCGGCTGCGCCGCGGCGCCGGCGGCGAACGCGAGCAGACCGACACCGGCCAGGAGTCGGCGCCGCAGGGCGGGCCGGACGCCGGCCGGGTTGGTTGGGCGGGAAGCGGCGCCGCAGGGCGACGGATTCCGGGCGAGGCCGACAGCCGGCGGCGTGCTGGTCACCATGGGTCCACCTTCCACAATCTGGAGCGATCCGGTTCGAGCGCAATCGGTCCGAGAATTATATGACCTGCGGTCCCGGCCGCGGCACCGTATGATCCGGGCGGCGCGCCGCCCTCGCCCGGGACCGGGGAGTCTGCGCCGCAGAACGGCGCCGCCTTCCCCGAGAGGCGCCGCCTTCCCCGAGAGGCGCCGCCTTCCCCGAGAGGCGCCGCCTTCCCCGAGAGGCGCCGCCTTCCCCGAGAGGCGCCGCCTTCCCCGAGAGGCGCCGGCTCGCTGGAGGGTCGGCTGGGCGGCAAGCGGAGCCGCAGGCGACGATTGCCGGGCTGGGGCTCGACCGGCAACGTTGGAGGAAACGGCGTCAGGCCGCGTGCATCCGTCCGATACGAGGAGTGGCATGAGAGTAGCGAGTGGAACACGAGGACTGCTTCTGACCGTTGCGCTGGCGTCGACGGCCGGCGCCGCCCGGGCGCAGGATCCGGCCCCGCCGCCCGACGGCACGCGGGTCCTGGTGTTCCGGGAACAGTTGGCGCCGTTCGCCGAATCGGCCCGACGGATACTCGGCGGAGACTACGAGCGGTTCCGCGCCACCCTCGACGTGCTGGCCGCCCAGGAGGCGAGGCGGCGCGGCCTCACCGGCGAGGTCGACTTCAGCTTCAGCGCCGACGAGACCGGCGACTTCAGCGGCCTGGGTCCGGGCAACGGCACGTTGTTCGGTCTGCGCACCGGCGCCCGGCTCAGCGGCGGCGGCTATCGGTCCCGGGTACAGGTGCTCGCCGACATGAGGGCGCTGGTCCAGGACAACGTCTTCGAGCAGGACTTCAGCCGGGTGCGGCTCGGCTACGACCACCAGCGGACCGACCACGTCGGGGCCTTCGCGTTCATCGAGCGGTACTCCGACGACGCCATGAGCATCGCCTCGCGGTACGAGATCGGGGGTGGGGTCAGCTTCGGGGTCGACCTGTGGCCGCGGCTCGACGACGCGGCGGCGGCCCGGGCCCTGGCCCATCTGAAATCCGGAGAGGCCGCCGGCTTCCGCTGCGGCGTCGAGCGGCTCCGGGCCGGCTTCGATCCCGCGGGCGGGGCGCCGGCGTCGCCGGGCTGCGCCCCTGCGGCGCCGGCGGGAGCCCCGCCGCACCGACCGGCCGCCGGGAACGCCCGGCCCGCTTCCGCCGTCTTCGACGGTCTCCTCGGCGTGGCGCCGGATCTCGAGCGGGGGCTCGCCACCCGCCAGGCCATGGTGTCCCTGTCGTTGGGGGTCGGGGTCTTCTCCGAGTTCGAGAACGCCCTCATCGAGACCCGGGTCTCCCGGGTCGATGTCCCGGCCGACGGGTCGGTCCCCGCCGAGCTCCCGCTACGCTACCTGCGGTTGCCGGGCCGGCACCGGTACCGGTTCCTGCTCTGGCCGACCATCGCCATGCGGCCCCTGTCGACGCTCTCGGTCGAGTTCGTGCCGTCGTTCAAGCTGCCGATCAGCGCGCCGCGCCGCTTCCTCGACGGGGTGCTCGCCTATCGCATGGACTGGTTCGTGCGCATCGACTGGCGTCCCCGGCAGGACGACACCCTCGCCGGCCGCATGAAGTTGTTCGTGAAGTTCGACTACTACAAGAACATGGGACCGCCGGTGGTCGCCGACGCCCTCCCGCTCGAGGCGGCCCTCGAGCCGCTCTTCTACCATCGCACCGGCGCGTCGAAGAAGCACCGCTTCGTGTCCCTGGGAGTCTCGCTGGACCTGAAGTCGCCGTGACGCAACGGAGGTTTCTGCCGCGGGCTGGTCTATGATCGACCGCGTCCTGCCATCGAGGATCGTGAGAACGGTTGCAGCAGAAAGGATGACCCAATGGCCTCTTCGAGACGACGGTTCCTGACGACGTTGAGCACGGCGGCGGCCGGCAGCGCGGCCATCGGCGGCCCCGCGGCGGCGTGGAGCGGGCCCGCGGTCCGGCCCGTCGCGCCCGACAGCTTCTCGCCCGCCGAGCTGCTGGAGCGGCACCTGTCCCGGTCCGCCGCGGCCCGTGCGGCCGGCGCCCCGGCCGGGGCCGCCCAGTCCGATCCCCGGATGCCGTCGGACGAGGAGGTGCAGTCGTGGTTCACCGACCGCCGCAACTGGGGACGGTGGGGCGATGACGACGAGAAGGGCGCCATCAACCTGATCACCGACGAGAAGAGCGCGGCGGCGGCCCGGCTCGTGCAAACGGGGCGGAAGGTCTCGGCCAGCCGCGTCTTCGAGCCCTCGCAGCAGTTCATCCGCAAGAGCCCGCGGGAGGGCGGCGGGGGCGCGGTGTCGGACTACTACGGCTTCATCTACCACGGGCAGACGGTGACCCACATCGACGCCCTGTGCCACATGTGGGAGAGCGACGGCATGTGGGGGGGCCGCGACCACGAAGTGGAGGTGACGACGCAGGGGGCCGCCTTCGGCGCCATCGACGCCTGGTCCGACGGCATCATCACGCGGGGGGTGCTGCTCGACGTGCCGCGCCATCGCGGCGAGCCCCACGTGACCCCGGACAACCCCGTGCAGGGCTGGGAGCTCGAGGAGATCGCCCGCGCCCAGGGGGTCGAGGTCGAGCCGGGCGACGCCCTGCTCGTCTACAGCGGCAAGGACCCGTTCGTGCGCGCCGGCGGCGTCTACGGGGGCGGCGACCGGCCGGGGCTCGGCGTGACCTGCGCCAAGTTCATCCGCGACCACGACGTGGCCCTCCTCGGCTGGGACATGATGGACGCGCGGCCCGACCCCTACGGCCTCACGTTCCCCGTCCACGGCGTCCTGTTCAACTACGGGGTGGCCCTGCTCGACAACGCCCTGCTCGAGCCCCTGGCCGAGGCGTGCGCCGAGGAGGGTCGTTACGAGTTCATGTTCATGGGCCTGCCCCTGAAGGTCGCGCGGGGCACCGGCAGCCCCGCGAACCCGATCGCGATGTTCTGATCGCGCCCCGTTTCCTGCCGCGCGTCCTCCGTCCGCGGGGGGCGCGCGCGAGCCTGCCACGCCGTCCAACGGCGCCGTCGGCCTCAGCCGCTCCTTGATGGTGGGCGGTACGGAAGTTGCTCGCGCGGACAGGCGGGTAGAACCCGTGTGGGGCCGGAACCGGCCGCGCCGACGCCTCTTGGGCCGGGGACGAGGTTCGGTGCCTGCAATGCGGGTTCGGTCCAGACCGGGAAGCGGAGAGCACCACGTTCTGACAGAACCGGTCGCCAGCGGCGAGGTCCTCCTCTCGTGGGGCTACAGGAGTCGCCTCGGGCCGTGCAGCGAGGAACCCATTGTAGTATCGTCGCGAGTGGGTACGGCGTCGTCGGTTTCGGCCGAGCTGTAGCGGAGACTCGCGGCATCGCCGATGCTGGCAGGCCGGGAGGCCGGGTAACTTGAGACTCGTTCATGGGGAGGCGCGGTCCTGAGTTCGGTGACCGATCGATCCGATCATGAGGACGTTCCTGATTGCGGTAGAAGCTCAGAAGTCGGCCGAGGCCATTCACCCGCACTTCGACGAGAAGTTCAGGGTCGAGGTACTGCCTGGCGTCTGGCTCGTCAGGAGCGATCTGACGACGACCGAAGAGGTGGCCTCGAAGATCTCCTACGGGCCCCAGGGGACAGGCCTCTGCATCGTAGTGAATGCCGAGTTCTACAACGGCTACGCCTCATCCTCCGTCCTTGAGAAGCTCCGAGCTTGGGGGGAGCGGTGATGTCGAGGCCTTTCAGCTCCCCAGCGGAGAAGATCAGTGGTCGACCCCAACCCCGGAGCCCTCGCGGGTTGGGTCTCGTCAAGGAGTGGGCCGGTCCTGTGTTCTTCGTCCTCGGGATCCTGGCGACGCTGACTGCCGGTGCCGGATGGGTAGTCTCTCGATTCGTTGAGGACGATCTGGCCGCAGTGGAGCGGTCGGTTAACGAGAAGATCGAGGAAGTAGAGGACGCGGTCAACGAGCGGATCGATGACATCCAAGACGATCTGGACCGTCGGCTTGACGAACTCACAGCGAGCCTTGCGCGAATCGAAGGCGCCTTGCAGGCCAGGGGCCTCCTCCCTGCGCCGGCCGCAGCAGCGGAGAGTGGCGAGGATTGACTCCCTCGGTCGAGGGTGAGGCGACATCGCTTCCGCCTGCGGGCGGGGCACGCCGGCCTCGGTGAGTTGCCGCGCTACGGCGAGGGTGTCCACGCCGCCACCGTACCACGTCCGGTCCTGCACGATGGCGGCGTCGTTCGCGTACAAGCGGTCCGCAGTCACCGCGGCCCGATTCGATGCTCTGGAGCGAACGCGAAGAAAAGCCGACCTCCGGTCGTCAGCCCTCGCGCCTCGAAGAGTCCGTTGCCATCCTGCCGCTTCAAACCTCGGTGGGAACGAACGCGAGGAAGCGCCTCGGGTTGTCGACGAGGATCTGGCGGATCGCCTCCTCGGGGACCCCGGCGTAGCGCAGCTTGGGCACGAACTGCATCAGCACCGACGACCAGCCGTGGCCGTAGTACCGCTTGAACTGGCGGACGTTGCCCTGGTCGGACGAGAGGAGGATGTGGTCGATCAGCCCCGCCTCGAGCAGGTCCTGCACCATCCGCACCTTGTCGGCGGCGGGGATGTCCGACCGGCCCATCTCGTGGCCGAGGGTGTCGAGGCCGATGAACGCGCCGCGGCGCGCCACCTCGCGGTGCGTGCCGAGGGGGTCGTGCTCGGGCCTGATGGTGGCCATGTGGCCGACGACGACGCGGGAGAGGTCGACCCCCACGCCCTCGATCGCGTCGAGCTGGTCCATCGCGCAGGTCGGACAGCTCTCGTGCGGGGTGTGCGTGAAGATGGGGATGCCGGTCCGCAGGTGCGCGCGGGCGACGGCGCGGTGCACCTTGCGTTCGTCGGGGCGCATCTCGAGCGACGACGCGATCTCGCCGAAGGCGCCCCACCGCTGGGACGCGGCGTCCTGCACCAGCTCGTCGACGAGGGCGTCCTCGGACATCTCGGCGACCCGCACCGGGTAGATCGCGAAGCCGATATCCTCGAAGTAGCCGCCGGCCATCACGATGCGGACGTCGCTCTGATCGGCGACGGCATTCAGGTGGCTCACCTGCTCGGGCGTCCGCCGGCCGGTAGCCGCGTCGACGATGCAGCCGAGTCCGTCGAAGGCGCAGGCCCGCAGCTCCTCCACCGCGAGCTCGACGTCGCCCCGGCCGACGTGCTCGTGGAAGAGGGTCGCGCCGTCGGCGAGGGCCTCCGGGGCCACGTCGCCCTGCAGGGTCCGGATGATCGCGCCGTCCGGGAAGTCGGGCGGGGCCACGCTCGTGAAGGTCTGCTGGGCCCGGATCGGGGTCCCGCCGGCCGCGGCGGCGAGACCGGCTCCGGCGGCCGTGCCGAGCAGGCGCAACGCCTCGCGCCGCGAGTAGTCGTCTCGATTCGGATGCTTCGGTCTGGTCATGGCGTTCTCCAGGTTCGCTGTGTGCCGCCCCGCTGCCCGGGAGCGGACAGTGATGGCATTCTCCGTCTCGGCTGTCCGCCGCCTCCGCGGGAGCGGGCGGGATGGCGTTGTCTGTCTTCGCTGTCTGCCGCCCGCCGTGGCGGAAGCGGGCGGGATGGCGCTCTCCGTCTTCGCTGCCCGCCGCCGGCTCCGCGGGAGCGGGCGGGGTCGGTGCACAGGGTACTACGCCGGCTCCCGGCGTGGGCAACCGGTGGGGCGGGATACAATGCGGGGCCTGTCGCGGCGAGGCCGTCGGGTCGGGTTCGCCGGCATCCGTCGTCGCCGCGGCTCTGATCCACCCACGAGGAGGTTGCCATCGTGAAGCGCACCATGCGGTCGGCGGTCGTTCTGGGCGTCGCGGGCTCCATCTGGCTGCTCGCCGGCGCCGGTGGGGTCGGGGTGTCCGCGCAGGGGAGCGGGGAGCAGGCGTCGGCCGCCTCCGACGCCGGCGACTGGCCGATGTACCGGCGCGACCCCGCCGGCACCGGGTTCTCGCCCCTGGACGGTATCACCGCTGCCAACGTCGCCGATCTGGCCTCGGCGTGGACCTACTCGCTCGCGGCGGAGGCCGAGGGCGCGCGCGGGCCGAGCTCGCAGGTCACCCCGATCGTCGTCGGCGGGGTGATGTATCTCCCTGCCGCCGACCGCGTCGTCGCGCTCGAAGCGGCGACCGGCCGCGAGATCTGGCGGCACGCCCTCGCCGGGGCTCGCCCGTCGCGCCGGGGGGTGTCCTGGTGGGCGGGAGGGGACGGCATGGCCCCCCGCATCCTGTTCACCACCGGACAGCATCTGCGCGCGCTCGATGCGGCCACCGGCGCCCCCGTCGAGAGCTTCGGCGAGGGCGGGGCCGTCGAAATGGTCGTCCCCTACAACTCGGTGCCCCTCGTGCACGGCGACGTCGTGGTGGTCGGGGCCAACACCCCCGTCGGCACCATCGGCGGCATCGGGAACGCGCGGGCCTTCGATGCCCGCACCGGCGCCCCGGTCTGGGAGTTCAGCTCGGTCGCGCAGCCCGGTCAGCCCGGCCACGACACGTGGGGCGGCGACAGCTGGCAGGGCCGGCTCGGGGCCAACGCGTGGCCGTTCTACTTCTCGATGGACACGGAGCGCGGGCACGTGTACCTGCCCCTCGCGTCCCCGATTCCCGGCGACTACGGCGGCGACCGGCCCGGCGACAACCTCTACGGCAACGCCCTCGTCGCGGTGGACATCGCCACCGGCGAGTACCGGTGGCACTTCCAGACCATCCACCACGATCTGTGGGACGCCGACCCGCCGGCCCCGCCCGCCCTGTTCGACATTCCCCGGGACGGCGGGGCGATTCCCGCCCTCGGCGTGACCACCAAGTCCGGCTATCTGTACATCCTCGACCGGGAGACCGGCGAGCCCGTCTACGGGGTCGAGGAGCGGCCGGTGGCGGCCAGCGACGTGCCCGGCGAGGCGACCTCGCCCACCCAGCCGATACCCGTGAAGCCGGTCGGCCTGTCCAAGCTCACCTGGGACCCGGACGACCTCGTGACCGGCGAGGACACCTCGCCCGAGCACGCCGCGGCGTGCCGGCAGCTCGTCGACAGCCTCGGCGAGATATACAACGCCGGTCCGTTCACGCCGTGGGTCTACCGCGCCCCCGGCGCCCCCCTGCGCACCACCCTCTCGTTCCCGGGCGGGGTCGGCGGCGCCAACTGGGGCGGGGTGGCGGTGGATCCGGCGACGGGCTATCTCCTCGTCGTCACCCAGGACCTCGGCGCCCTCGGCTACGTGGAGGCCGCGCCTCCGGAGCATCCCGTGCCCTATCGCAAGGGCGCGCAGCGCCCGGCCAGCTTCACCGTGCAGCTCGGCGGCGCGACCCTGCCGTGCCACCGGCCGCCGTGGGGCCGGCTGACCGCGGTCGATGCGGCGACCGGCGACATCGCGTGGCAGGAGACGCTGGGGGTGACCGACCAGTTGCCGGACGGCCGGCAGGCCACCGGCCGGCCCATCCGCGCTGGCGCCATCACCACCGCCAGCGGCCTCGTGTTCGTGGCGGGGACCGACGACGGCCGCCTGCGCGCCTTCGATTCGGCGTCGGGCCGCGGGCTGTGGACGGCGCGGCTGCCGGGGCCGGGGAACGCGAATCCGATGACCTATCTCGGGGCCGACGGCCGGCAGTACGTGGCGGTGGCGGCCACCGACACCCTGGCCGTGTTCGCCTTGCCGTGAGCCGGCCAGCCACACGAGCGCGCGTTGCTGGCTGGAGATGAGGGACGGTCGGGATCGACCGGTTCGGGACCCGGTCGGCCGACCACCGGCGCGGGGTAGCTCGGTTCAACGGTACGCGACGGCCCAGCCCTACTCGCGGCAAGGCGGGAGCGGAGCTATGACCGCGATCACCCCTGCGCTCATCGACCGGATGGTCCAGGCCATCGTAGACGAGGTCGATCCCGAGCAGGTGATCCTCTTCGGCTCGCGGGGGCGGGGAGACCATCGGCACGACTCGGACGTCGACTTGATCGTCGTCGAGGCCGAGCCGTTCGGACCCGAGCGAAGCCGCCACCGGGAGATGGTAAGGCTCTACCACGCGCTGGCCGGAGTCCCCGTCGCGGCCGATGTCCTCGTCTACTCCCACGAGGACGTCGACTACTGGCGCGATTCTCTCAACCACGTCCTCGCGCGGGCACTCCGGGAAGGGCAGGTGCTCTATGACCGACCCTAAACTACCTAGCAGCGAATACAGAGCGTGGTTTTAAACGCAGACATTACCGCGCGGAGGACAGATCGTGAGAATTAAAAACATCTCCATCGAAGGCCTATTTGACACCTTCGACCACGAGATTCCACTTTTTCAACACGAGCCGATCACCATTATTCATGGACCAAATGGCGTAGGCAAGACCTCTATTCTGAAACTCATTTCGGGTTGCCTTGAGCCATCAACTCCGCTATTGAGAAGCGTCCCGTTTAAGAAACTCTCGCTGACTTTTGACGACGAATCCATTCTCGAAGTCGCACCCGTGACCGTAGGAAATAAGCAGATTGCTTCTAGTGGGCGCCCTCATGCTCAGCGGCCGAGACAGATTTTTAGTTTTGGCCTCACAAGTCATGGAAGCGAGGACCAGGCATATGTACCTGCCGGGTCTAAGTCGGCGCATCCTCTGCGTATCGAGCGTCTTCTTCCGATGCTTAGGCGGGTGGGCCCCGAGGAATGGTTCGATCGGCGGACGGAGGAAGTTCTCCAATTTGACGACGTAATGCAGCGCTACGGTTCTGACCTACCTGAGGAGTTTCTGGTTGACGATGAGCTTCCCTCATGGCTGCAAGAGATCCAACAAAGCACCCCTGTGCACTTTATCGAGACACAGCGATTGCTACGCATCAGGTCCGCTACACTCCATCGTTCCGAGCAGGAAGTGACAACCGTGAACCAATGCGCCAAAGAGTTGGCCGTTCGCATAAATGAAAGCTTGGCAAGATCAGCGACGCTTTCGCAAACGCTCGAACGATCGTTTCCGACGAGGGTGATTTCTGGAGCACGAACTGGGCCATTGAACGAAGAAGACATTCGTTCGAAATTGAAAGCTCTAGATCAAAAACGCTCGCGCCTAGTAGATGCAGGACTTCTCGAGCCTAGCAATGAGCCGACACTTCCTACCAAGCGCTTTGATGATACGACGCAGCGCGTACTGGATGTCTACATTACCGACACGGAACGGAAGCTCAGCGTCTTTGACGATATGCTGAGTCGAATTGAGCTAATTCGGTCGATTGTGGATGCGCGATTTCTCCAGAAGAAGATTTCGATAGATAGGCAAAAGGGATTTGTGGCGCGTACGCGGGACGGAGGTCGCCTGGAGCTGTCCGGGCTCTCGTCGGGTGAACAGCATGAACTTGTTCTGCTCTACGAGCTGTTGTTCCGTGCCCAACAAAATACGTTGATTCTCATCGACGAACCTGAGCTGTCCTTGCATATCGCTTGGCAACAGAAGTTCTTAAGAGATTTGCAAAAAATAACAAAATTAGCAGGGCTTACTGCTCTCGTCGCCACCCACTCCCCACAGATCATCCACGACAGGTGGGACCTCACAGTGGAACTGCTGGGGCCGAGTTGATGAGATCGTTCATAACGGGCGACGACCTAGCAAACACCGTCAAGATGGCCCACAGTCAACGTCGCGTTGCGTTTCTTCTCGTTGAGGGGACGACGCGAAGTTCTTCCAGAGGTTTACGCATCCCGACCGCTGCGCGTGTCAGGTGACTGACGCGAAAGTTCTGGCTTGCCACGGGCGAGCGAATGCCATGTCGGCCACTGTCCTCCTGGATGAAGGTCGCGAGGCTGGGTTTCTGACGTTTGTCGACGCGGATTGGGACCGCGTGTCAGGTAGGGCACCAAGTTCGCCAAACTGCGTATGGAGCGATCATCATGACTTAGTCGTTGATCTACTTTGCTCGCCAGCACTGGGTCGCGTGCTCGCGGAGCGCGGTTCGAGGGACAAGATTGCGGCGTTCTCTGTCGAGGCTGGTAAGAACGTGTTACAAGCGATCCTGGAAGAGGCGGCGGCACTCGGACGACTCCGTTGGCATAACGAGTCAAGCGAGATGGGACTTAAGTTTACTGACTTTGAGATCCATCGTTATGTCCAGGATGAGGCTCTACGACTGAACTTCGCTGATGTCGTGAGAGTTGTCATTCAGCGATCGAATGCATCGGCGTCCGACGAAGAGCTGCACGAGCATTGTCAGCGCTTGGCGGACGGTGGATTCGACTTCAGACAGGTTGCCTCAGGTCACGACGCGGTAGCCATTCTCAGTGTAGGACTCAGAAGGCGACTTGGATCGCAAAGAGCACAGGACGTACGCGTCGATGTAATCGAGCTGGAGCTGCGATTGGCGTTCGATTGGGATTGCCTTAAGCAGACGACATTCTACACTAGCATAAGAACTTGGGAGAGCCACAATACTGACTGGCTCGTCCTGCAAGAGGATGACGCTGTCGCGACGAGGGCGAGCTGACGGGGCGTTTGGTGCATCGCGCGCTCGAATTGGGTGGCGCATGCGTGTGGGGCTGGCGCAAAACAGATGGCGGTTGTGGTACAAGGGTGCGATGGTGTAGTTCCATTTTCCATTTGGCCAAGACTGTCCTGGGTGATGCGCACTCGTCGCACTTGGGCTGGCAGGTCGGGCTGCGGGGGCCTTGGACGGAAGGCGCCGTTCGCGGGCCCGTTGACGGCGCGCGCCCTTGTTGTCGCTCGCGGCGGAGGCGACGGTGGCCAGCGGGCGGAGGCCGTCTCAGGCGTCAGGTAGGCGCGCGTCGGGCAGCGACTGGAGCTTCTCGTAGGAGGTCATGATGTCGGCATCGCGGTAGCGCTTGCGGATGTGGCCCGTGGTGTCGACTTGCTGGACAAAAAAGAAACCGGGCCGGTGGACGTTGAGGTACGGCGATAGCGCCTGCCGCGTGAAGGCGTTGACCGCCTCGGCGTAGCGGCTGAGGATGTGACCGTAGCCGAGATACTTGCGGACGAGGGAGCCGTTCTTGCTTTCGACGAGGGGGTTATCGTTGCTGCGGCCCGCGTGGGACTTGGTGGGCGCCGGCCCCGGGCTGACCGCCGAGGGGACCGTGAACATGACGGTGCTGGCGGTGAACGACCCGCCGCGGGCGGCCGACGACTCGGCGGAGACGGCGGAGGACACGGCCGTGACCGTCGCGGTGCTCGCGAACGACAGCGACGCCGACGGCGACGCGCTGACGGTGATGCAGGTCACGGCGGCGGCGCACGGCGCGGCGCGACTGACCGGCGCGGGCACGGTGGAGTACACGCCCGAGCCCGACTATTACGGCTCGGGCGGCTTCAGTTGCGTGGTGGGCGCCGTGACCGGGCTGACGGCCGAGGTGGCGGTGACGGTGCTGGCGGTGAACGACCCGCCCGAGGCGGTGGGTGTTATCCCCGACCGGGCGTTCGACGCGGGCGACGGGACGGTGTCGGTCGACCTAGCTAGTCTAGGCGCGTACTTCGCCGACCGGGATGGCGATGCGCTTGGCTACACGGCGCCCGGGCCTGACGCTCTCGCCGCCCGGGTGGGGTGCGCCGGCGACGGCCAGCGACGGGTTGTGGCGTGACCACCTGTTCCACCAGGGTACGTCGGGCGCGGGGGACGACGAACGGGCGCTAGACGTGCGGGTCGGCTACGGCCTGCGGCTCCCGTCGGGCGGCCTGATGACGCCGTTCGGGCTCTACGGCCGGTCGCAATACGGCCGGCGGGTGCAGCTGGGCCTCCTGCTCGACCGGTTGGGCCCGGTCGGGCTGGAGGTGTCGGGCGAACGCCATGCCCTGCCGCACCCGGGCCGCGGGGACTATCGCATGAGCGTTCTGTGCAGCATCGCGTTCGGCGGCTCGGGCAACGCGCCCGCGAGGGGGTCCGTGGTGCAGTAGACGCGACGGGTCAACTGTCGCACCGCGGCTTGCGCTCGTCACAGCGGCTTCGTCCGCGCGTACGGCGCGGCCGACGCGTCCCGTTCGAGACGACGTTGTTTCGCGCGGGCGGAGAACAATGGCATGCCGACACCGTTGGAGTGGGCGAATGCGCTCACGACGCCGCGACTCGTCACAATCGACTCGTCTCAGGCGCTCCTGGCGTGGATCCGGACCAGGCAAGAAAGACACAATGCAGGATTGCTAGCGCGAGGTCATCCTCCTGCGTTGCCGAAGGGTCCGCTGGCGGTTGTGCCGCAGTTCGATCCACGGCTCACGGTTACGCTGACGCCCATGTCCCTTCTCCACCGACTCGGTGTTATAACCACTCCGGTCGTCCCGAATCTGACCGACATCTCGGCTGTTTGGGCATACATTCGCTACCTTTGGGCGTTCGCGCCGCCAGCCGGTACTCAGACCGACGCGCTGCGATTGAGTGATGCGGCGCTCGGCATCGACTTTCATCAGAAGGCACTAATGTCTGACCAGATCGGCATTGGCATGGCCGCCGTAGTCATGGAGCGGTACTTCGATGCACCAGACGTTGCGGATGTGGCTGTGGTCGTGGACGACCGGGTACTTCCAGTGGAGTTGACCAACGTGGCCAGCCCGGACTATCTGTTCTGGAACACCGATCGGACTGCCTACTACGTCGTCGAATGCAAGGGAACACGATGCTCCAGAAGCACGGCTCTGCAGCAGCTGCGGCGAGGAACGGAGCAAGTGCCGTCCCTCAGGTTCACGGATGGTCGAGAACCACCAATGGCTCTTGTGATTGGCACCAGGCTTACTGAGGCGCGGACAGAGGTTTTTGTAATTGACCCTCCGCCAGACGAGGAGAGGCCGGGGCGTGTGACCAGACAGGGCCCCAAGGAGGAGATCCCGAGAGAGCGGTGGATTTCAGATTCTGGAGGTTTTCAGCGGGATATTGAGAGAGTGTCTGCGCTGAAAGTTCTTGGGTACGCCGGCGCGGATCATATTGCCAGGGACATAGCGGTGCGGAAATGGCCCCGCGTTGCCGATGTTTGGCCGACGAGACCGAAGACGGGGATCGTACGAGCGAATGAGTTTGGTGATTTCTTCGGTGTTCAGCAGACGCTGCCGTTTCCGGATGGTGTACGAGTCGAGGTGTTTCAGGGGATCGGGAGTGACGTTGCAGCGGGTTACTCGGCACTGGACGATGAAGACGCGGAAGTGGGACGGTCTGCACAGGTTCGCGGCATCCGCAGCCATGAGCCCGTCCACTTCCGAACTGAGAGCAAGGATGGACTGGGCGCCCTCAGCGTGTCCGCAGACGGCACGATTCTCGAGTTCCGTATCTCAACGGTGTGACGTTCGTGCGTTGGGACGCGGTTGCGTCCCAACGGCATGAACCGCAGCGCCATGGACTCTCCCCAACCCCGAAGCATCGTCAACGTGGTCTCGGCGTTCTCGGCTGCGTCGAGGCCGCGCCCGCTGAGCGGCGCGGGCTGGCTCGGTTCAACGGTACGCGACGGCCCAGCCTTGGCTCGACAGCCCGTGGAAGAAGTCTATTCGCTGAGCCGACCTGTTCAGGCAGCTTGGCGATGAGCGATTGAGCCGACCAGCCCCGCTGGCGTCCATTGGAAGTCCCAAGAGGCCGTCAGACGCCCCCAGAGCGCGCTCAGGCGACCGATCAGTCCGCAAATGGCCGAAAGAGCCCGCCCCTGCAGGCTCCGGGGCGTGCCGACGCCGGTCAGCCGGCGCAGCAGCAGTCCGAGGTTGCAACCGGCCGCCTGGATGAGCACCCGCTTGCGCACATTCTCGTGGCCGCGCACCCACACTCGCCGCAGCCCCCCGGTCTCGTACTGGTGCGCGAAAGGCCGCTCCACCAGCTCCCCGCGGCGGCGTTGAAGACGACGACCTCGGTCGCCGCGGATACGCCGACGGTTCCCATATAATGCCTTCTGCGCAGCACGCTTCTCCGCCGGCGTCTCTCCCGTCTTCTTGTCCTGCCAACAGCGCCGACCCCGCTCCGGCTCCGAGACGTAACTCCGAACCCCAATCTCGTCGAGAGCCACCAGCGTCGCGTCGCTGTGGTACCCCTTGTCGGCGACCACCTCTTCGACCTCCGCACCGTCCGGCTGCACCGCCTCGACCTGCTCAGCCGCCATCGTCAGCGTCGCCGGCAGCGTCGCCGAATCGCCCTCCGACGCCTCCTGCACCGTCACCGAGAGGATGGCGCCCGTCTCCAGGTCGATCCCGTGCTCCGCCTTGTGGGCCAAGTGCGTCCGACCGTCCTTCATCTTTGCGATCTTCGCGTCCGTGTCCTGCGGAGACTGCCACTCCTTGTTCGACGTCTTCCTGTCCTTCCGGGACCGGTCAAACCGCGCCAACTCCGCTCGCGTCGGCGTCTCAATCCCCGATGCCTTCGCCAGCTGACGCACGAACGCCTCGTACGATTCCCCGGTATCCCGCCGCTCGATGCTCCGCATCGCCGCGTTCGCTTCCAGCGTCGTCGCATCGACCCCGACCGTCTTCCCCTGCACCAGACCCGCTCCCGCCAACCGTTCCAGCACCCACGTGAAAACCGCCACGTGCGTTTCCACGTCGATCAGACGCCGCGTGCGCGACAGCGTCGAGTGGTTCGGCGGCGCCTCGGTCACGTCCAGGTCCAGGAAAGCCCGCAGGCTCAGAGAATCCGCGACCCGCCACGCAATCCCCCGCTCCGACGACAGACCCTCGAAGTAGCCGATGAACAGCAGCCGGAAATACCGCCCAGGACGCAGACTCGGGCGCCCCAGCCGCGACGCGTAGAACACCGCGCACAACCCCTCCACAATGGCATCGAATCCGGCCTCCTCCAGAACCCGGTTCAGCCGTTCGAAAAAGGGATGTCCCGCGCTCGTCGGAAGGTCCGCTGTGGTCACCCACATCGGTGACGGCTGTCGCGCCGCCGGCTTCTTGCCCATTGCCATGCCGCCAAGTCTACGCCACTCCGTCGACTCAGGTCGACTCCGATCTATCGACTTTTGCCACAGGCTGTCGAGGCAAGGCGGTAGTGGAGCAAACACCCAACAGCCACCGTAGTAACGTAGTCAGACGCACGGGCTCTCCTCCTCGCGGGTCGTGGTGGTACACGCCCATGAGACCAGGAAGCCTCTTGCGTTTGCGACCGCTTCCGCCGAGCGAGACGCACGCAGCCCCGACAACACCCCGGCCCCGCCCAGGGCGTCCACGGCCCGCGCCGGGCCCCGAGGTGGCCGTTGGGGCAATCAGCCAGCGGCTGTCCCCAGACCGGCAGCCGTCGCGCTTTTCCGCGTTGTCGTGGACGGCCGGGACGCCCCGTCCAGGCCGGGCCGCAAGGCGCATATCTGCTGCTTGAGCGGAGGGACGGCGGTGGTCACCCGAAGGGCCGCAGCGCAGCGACGGACGCGCGTAGCGCGTTGACACGCCGGCCGGCCCGCAGCTACTGCGCTCCGACCTACCCCCGGCCACGGTGCGCCACGCCCGCCGCCGGTCAGGTGAACGCCATGAACGGTCAATTCCGAGGCCGCCCGCGCTGCCAGCACCCCTCGCCGACCCGCCGACCGCGCATCAACCCACCCACACCCGTTTGAGGAGAGCCACGATTCCTGGGTCGCCAGAATCCACTGGCTCGGCTAGCGGAGGAGTACGAACATCGCGATTACGCCGCAAATGGCGCCCGTCACGCCGCCCGTTACGGCGCCACTGAGGCCATAGAGAGTACCCCGCGACGCTGGTGAGCGCTCCGATCCCGGCGCTGATCACCACGATCGTCAAGATCTTCTGCTTCGTGATACTCATCAGGCTGGCCCCCACACGGATCCTCGCAGCGCCCGGTACCCTCGACCGGACACCCATGAGAGCCTAGTGCAGCGCCACAGCTAAATGTTCTGGTATGCGGTGCTGGCAAGTCGTTGACGATGCGGCCATAAGGTCAGATCTGAACCCGAAGATTATGACGTGACGGACCACTAGCAGAGTCGCCCCGGATCGGTTCAGGAGATCGACGGCTCCGAGCCGTGAGACGGCTCGGAGGCCCGAGGAATCTGTCGCGCCGCCGCGATCCAACCTATAATCCGTCAGTCCGCCGTCCTTCCGCGGGAGCAACGATGCGCCGATATCTCTCCGCCGGTCTCGTCACCGTGGTCTTGCTGCTGCCGTGGTCGTCTGCCGCCCAGGCGGCGGGCGATTCGGGCGTTCCCCGGACGCCCTGGGGAGTTCCGGACCTGCAGGGAATCTGGGACAACCGCACCATCACCCCGCTGGAGCGCCCGCGCGATTTCGCCGGGCAGGAGACGCTGAACGCCGCCGAGGCGGTCGCCTACGAAGCGCGGACCGCCGAACAGCGGGTCGACGACCGGTACTACTGGGATCGGGGGACGAGGACGGTCGCGGATCGGCGTACGGCCCTGATCAGCGATCCGGTCGATGGTCGGGTTCCCCCGCTCACGCCGGAGGGTCAACGGCGGCTCGAGACCGGCCGGAGCCAGGGTGTCGGTGCCGCCGATGAACGCAACCCGAGCGAACGCTGCATCACCCGGACGGTGCCGCGGCTCCCGGGCCTCTACAACAACAACTATCAGATACTCCAGATACCCGGCTACGTCGTGATCTTCATGGAGATGATCCATGACGCCCGCATCATCCCGCTGGACGCCCGTCCCCCGCTCCCGGACGGCATCCGGCAGTGGAACGGGGATTCGCGCGGCCGGTGGGACGGCGACACGCTCGTCATCGAGACCACGCACTTCACCGGCAAGACCGACTTCCGCGGTTCCGGCGATAACCTGCACCTGGTCGAGCGGCTGACCCGCGTCGACGCCGACACCATCGACTACCGGTTCACGGTCACCGACCCCACGACCTGGACGCGCCCGTGGACCGCCCGGATCCCGCTCAACCGGAACGACGGCCCGCTGTACGAGTACGCCTGCCACGAGGGCAACGACGGCATGGCGGGCATCCTCGTGGTCAATCGCAACCTCGAGAGGGCCGAGGCCGCCCGCTGACCGCTCGCGGTCCGGACACGAATCTCACCGTCGTGGTGTCCAGCCCGTCCTCCGGTCGCCGGGTTGAAGCCGCCGGGAGTGGCGGCGTGCTCGCGTTCATGAACGAATGGCGGCCGGCGAGCGCCGGGCGGGCTGTCGATCACGTGCCACCGAGCGCGTCCAACATTTTGCGCAGCCGCTCATAGACCTCGCGCCGGTGGCCGATGGCCACGACGAGAATCTCGATGCGGGATTCGATGACGCGATAGACGACGCGGTAGTCTCCGGTGCGCCATGAGCGCAGCCCTCTGAGGGTCATCTGCAGCGGCTTGCCGCGTTCGGGCTCCTCGCGGAGCTTTTGCAGGGCTGCGAGAATGCGCCGCCGGACGGCTGGATCGAGCCTCTTGATCGCACGGCCGGCGCTACTCGTGTAGACGAGGGTCCTCGTCATCCCACACGTCCTCGTGCCTCAGCAGCTTGCCCGCCGCCGCCTCTGCCAGACCCTGCTCAATTGAGGCCGTCAAATCCCGATCCGCCAGGATCTCCAACGTCTCGAGCAGTCCTTCATAGTCGGTCAGCGAGAGGAGCACACCTGCGGGACGGCCCGAGCGGGTGATGACCACCTCCTCGCCAAGCGCCTCGACGTCCGCCAGGAGCTTCGCGAGATGGGTCTTGGCTTCCGACAGCGGGACAGTGGTCATGGCGGTCTCTCCTCAGACCAGATTATAGACCTGAATCTTGTCCATTCAACGGTTCCCCAACCAACGGAACCGCTCGAGACGCTCCGTGTCGGAAACCGGCCGAGCCGGCGGGATCCAAGGTGCCGCTCGAGACGCTCCGCGTCGGAAATCGGCCGAGCCGGCGGGATGCAAGGTGCCGCCCCCCCGCGTCCTCCACCCTGGTCGTATTCTGGTTGCCGTGAACGGGCGGGGGCTATTCGTTCGAAGGGGCGCCGCGCTCCTCGAGGAGCGCTTCCAGCTCTGCGAGTGCGTCGAGATCCTTCGGACGGCCTGCCGCGCGCTTCGCCCGGATCAGTCCCGGCAGGTCCAGACACCGGCAACCGCAACCGAAGATCTCGACGTTCATGCTGTGGGGCAGGAGCGCCTCGTAGTCCCCACCGCCGGGGATTTCGCCGAGCAGGTCGATGTCGCCGATGGCCGTCGTCAACGTGAAGTTGAGGCCCCGCTCGACCGTCGCCCGGCTCCAGTCGAAGGGCAGGCCGGGCGGGGCGCCCCTCGGATACGGCGCGTGGGGCCTCAGGGCGGCGACCAGCCGATCGATGTTCGCGCGGGTCCGCGCATAGACGAAGTCCACGTCCTGCGTGAGGCGCGCCGACCCGTGAATCGTGGCCGCGAGACCTCCGACTATCAGGCAGTCGATTCCGGAGCCGCTGAAGACCTGGATGACCGTCTTGAAGTCGGTCACCCGTCGTGCTCCCGCGCGCGCCCCGCCCGCCGCGCTTCGACCGCAAGCTGCTGCAGGGCGATCAGGTTCTCCACCCGCTCCGATGCCGATCGCCGGAGATTCTGCCGGAGCAGGGTCCGGTCGACGTGGCGCTTGTACGCTTCGACCACCGGATCGGGGCTCGCTTCACCGGCCCGCATCGCCGCCGGGCGGCCCGGAGCAGGTCCGGCGGATTCGGCGCCGCCGGCGCCGAGGTGCGCCACCGCGTCCTTGCGCGCCGGCTCGCCCCCGGCCTCCCCCCGGAGCAGCGATCCTGCATCGGACATCTCTCGTGAACGAGATTGCATGCCTTCCGGAAGTCTAACCGGCCGGAAAACGCCGTGTCGAGAGGGAGACGCCTTCGCTTTCCGCCGGTGTCCGCTCTTGCGCCCTTTCGAGCCGCCCGGCGGCCATCGGTTCGAGGCGTTCCCGTGGGGCGGGGGTCATCGCCGACGCCGGCCATCGGGTATCATCGAGAGCCGCGCATCGAACTACACCCGGCGTTGGCGCGCGATGCGCGTGTTCCGTCGAGGTGGCGAAGGGCGCCACTGCAGCTCGGATGAAGAGGGATGACATGACTCCAGCGACACGGCGGGTGGCGGTTGTCGGGGCGGCGATGCTGATGACCGCGGTCGCGGCGGGGATGGGGCTGGCCCAGACCAGCCGCCTGGACGGGGACGGCAACGTCCGCGAGGACGCCTACATCCGGCTTCCGCTCTCGGACGCCGATCAGCGCTACGCCGCCATCGACGGCGCGCGCATGAAGGACGTCGTGCGCGAGGTCGCGGCGATCTCGCTCGCCAACCGCGACGACCGGACGAAGTACTGGGGCCGCATAGCCGGCACCCGCGGCGAGGACATGGCGCGCGAGTACCTCGAGCGGAAGTTCCGGGAGCTGGGGCTCGAGGACATCCGGAACCAGGAGTTCGACCTGCCGACCCAGTGGTTCCCGGCCGGCCACGACATCCGCGTCGAGGCGGGGGGCCGCACCTACCGGTTCGACTCGCTGGTGCCGGCGTTGGGCTCGAATCCCACCGACGGCACGCTCGACCTCGAGGCGGCGTGGGTGGGCACCGGCTCGACCGCGGACTTCCACGGGCGGGACGTCGCCGGCAAGGCGGTCTTCATCCACAGCATCCCTGCCCCCGGGTCGATGGGCCACTCGGCCGGCGCGAGCTGGGAGGACGCCATCCGGCGCGCGCAGGACCGCGGCGCCGCCGCCGTCGTCGTCATCTACGGCATCTCGGACAACTTCACGATCTGGCAGGGCCTCGGCCGGGACATCACCATTCCCGGCGCCTTCATGGGCTACGAGGACGGCAACACCGTCAAGGAGCTGATCGGCGGCGGCGAGGCGGTGCGGGTCGGCATGCAGGTGGACGTCGACTACCGGGACGGGCTGAAGACGGCCAGCATCTTCGGGACCCTGCCGGGCACGACCGACGAGGACATCTACGTGCTCGCGCACCTCGACGGGTACTTCGAGGCGGCCCTCGACAACGCGTCCGGCATCTCGGTGATGCTGGCCCTGGCCGAGCACTTCGCGGCGCGGCCCGCGTCGGAGCGCCGGCGCAACCTCGTCTTCGTCGGCACCGCCGGCCATCACGTGGGGTCGCCGGGGTCGCGCTGGATGCATGACCACCGCGACACGGCGCTCGCCGACGCGGCGTTGATGATCAACTGCGAGCACGTCTCGGTGAAGCAGACCGTCTACTGGGGCCCGACGATGCGGAAGACCGACATCCCGTCTCCGCGCCGGTGGTGGGTGAACGGCAGCGACCGGCTCGTGGACCTCGTTCTCGACGCCTACCGCACCTTCGGGGTGGCGGTGTGGGACCGCATGGAGGACCGGGCGGCCGGCGAGATGGGCAGCGTCGCCCGCGATCTGCCGTCGATCCAGATCATCCGGTCGCCCGAGATCAAGCACACCGACCAGGACATTCCGGCGTGGGTGCCCGAGGCCGGCCTCGAGGCGGTGGCCCGCGCCTATGCGCGGATCGTCGACGACGTGAACGAGCTCGACCGCGCGGCCCTGCAGCCGGGCGAGACGACCGACGGGCAGTAGGGCGCTCATGGCGACGCAGACGCGACTGCGGCAGATGCTGGAGATCCTTCACCGCGTGAAGAAGGAGACCGGTGCCGGCTATTTCACGGCCTATGCCTGGTTCCGGGCGGAGCCGCTGGCCGGCTTCGACGGCATGACCGCCGACCGGCTCGTGCGCGAGGGGCACGCCGACTACCTCCACGCCTATCTCGATGACTTGGCGGACGGCGGATACGCCTGACGCGCGGCCGGGCCTTGTAGATGCTGACCAGGCTCGTCATCCGGAACTTCAAGCGCTTCGGCGAGGTCGAGATCGATCTCGGCAGCCCGGTGGTCTTCATCGGTCCCAACAACTCCGGGAAGACCTCGGCCATGCAGGCGCTGGCCCTCTGGGACGTCGGCATCAAGCACTGGAACGAGAAGCGGGCCGGAAAGAGCACGCCGGAGAAGCGGCCGGGGGTGACCGTCAATCGGCGGGACCTCGTGGCGATCCCCATCCCGGACGCCAACCTGCTGTGGCGCGATTTGCACGTGCGGGACGTGCAGCGCGTCGACGGCCGGCAACGGACCAGCAACATCCGCATCGATCTCGTCGTCGAGGGGGTGACCCGCGACCGGCGCTGGACATGCGGGCTGGAGTTCGACTACGCGAACGAGGAGTCGTTCTACTGCCGTCCGCTTCGTTTGTCCGAGGACGGGACGGCGGGCCGCATGCCGGTGCCGGACGATGCGGGGCACGCCCGCATCGCGTTCCTGCCGCCGATGTCGGGGCTGGCCGCGACCGAGACGCGTCTGGATCAGGGCGCCGTCAACGTCCGCATCGGCGAGGGCCGCACCGCCGAGGTGTTGCGCAACCTCTGCTTCCGGATTCACGAAGAGGAACCGTCACCGTGGGACAAGCTGGTCGGTCATATCGAAGGCTTGTTCGGCGCGGAGCTCGACCCGCCGCGCTACGTCGCCGAGCGCGGCGAGATCGCGATGACCTACCGGGAGCGCGGCGCGCGGCTCGACCTGTCGTCGTCGGGTCGGGGCCTGCAGCAGACGCTGCTCCTGCTCGCGTACATGTACGGGAATCCGGGCGCGGTCCTGCTCCTGGACGAGCCCGACGCGCACCTGGAAATCCTCCGCCAGCGCCAGACCTACCGCCTGCTGACCGGCGTGGCGCGCGAGACCGGCAGCCAGATCATCGCGGCCAGCCACTCCGAGGTACTGCTGAACGAGGCGGCGGGCCAGGACGTGGTGGTGGCGTTCGTCGGCCGGCCGCACCGCATCGACGATCGCGGCAGCCAGGTCCTGAAGGCGCTGAAGGAGATCGGGTTCGACCAGTACTACCAGGCCGAGCAGACCGGGTGGGTGCTCTACGTCGAGGGATCGACGGACCTGTCGATCCTGCAGGCCTTCGCGCGGCGGCTCGGGCACGAACAGGCGCTACGGGCGCTGGAGCGGCCGTTCGTGCACTATGTGGGGAACCGGGTGCGGGCCGCGCAGAGCCACTTCCACGGTCTGCGCGAGGCGCTGCCGCGGCTTCGCGGCACCGCGCTCTTCGACCGTCTCGACCCGGCGCCGCCGGACATCGCGCCGATCGAGTGCTTGACGTGGACGTGCCGCGAGATCGAGAGCTACGTCTGCACGCGGGCCACGCTGGAGGCGTACGCGGCGGCCTCGGCGCCCGACGCGGGGCCGGGTCCGCTGTTCACGGCGGCCGAGGCCGACCGGCGCGTGCGGGCGATGCGCGAGTCCATCGCCGAGATCGAGTCGGCCCTGAAGACGTTGGGCAAGGGGTCGCCGTGGGACCCGGACGTCAAGGCGAGCGACGATTTCCTGGATCCGCTCTTCCTGTCGTACTTCGAGAAGCTCGGCCTGCCGAACCTGATGGCCAAGAAGAACTACCACGAGCTGGCCGACTACGTGCCCGACGGGGAGATCGATCCCGAGGTCGGCGCGAAGCTCGACGCCATCGCGGAGGTCGCCGAGGATGCGGCGCCGGCGGGAGAGGGCGGCCAGGGGCCGTGATGCCGTAGCCGGCGGCGCGCGTGCTATCGTGGGGCCGACGACTGGCTGCACACACCGGTGACGACCCCTGTGCCAGGCGGGCGACCGGGATCCGCGGAGACAGCATCCCGCTCATCGAGACGTGGGTCGATACCGGTCGGAGCTTGCCGCTGGTTTCCCCGAGGCACGATACACAAGGTGGCCGGTCGAACGTGGAGGTCTCCTTCTGGACACCCGGTCTGCCCGACCTCGGTCACTCGTGGAGGGACGGTGACCCCGAGGATGTGAGGGGACGGTGACCCCCGAGGATGTGGAGGTCTGGTTCTGGACGCCCCGGTAGAGCACGTGGGTAGCGGGCGCATCGCGGTCGTCGGCGCCAACAGCGCGGTCGGGACGGCGTTGCTGGCGCAGGTCGCGGCCGGGGCCGCGCTCGACGCCGTCGCCGCGGTGCGGCGCCCGGCGGCGCTGAACGGGCTGCCGCAATCGCCGCGCATCACGCCCCGCGTCGTCGACTACGGCCGTTCCGAGAGTCTGGTCGAAGCGTTCGGGGGGGCCGGCGCCGTGGTCCACCTCGCGGGCATCCTCTTCGAGAGCCGGACGACCGGCTACCGGTCGGGCAACGTCGACGTCACGCGCGCGGTGGCCGATGCGGCGCGGGCGGCGGCGGTGGGCCACGTCGTCTTCGTCAGCTCGCTGGGCGCCGACCCGCGGTCGCCGAACGGCTACTTCCGTTCCAAGGGCGAGGCGGAGCGCATCGTGGCCGACTCCGGCCTCGACGCGACGATCATCCGAACCCCGCTGCTGCTGGGTCCCGGCACCGCCGGCGGGCGGGCGCTCCGCGCCGCCGCGTCCGGGCCGTCGGCCCGCGTCCTCGGGGGCGGTGGGCACCGGCTGCGCCCGCTCGACGTCGACGACCTGTGCCGCGCCATCCTCGGGTGTTGCGAGCAGGCGCCGGCCGGCGTGCGCACGTGCGACCTGGTCGGACCGGAGACCCTCACCTACCGCGAGCTGCTCGAGCGCACCGCGCGCTGTCTGGGCCGCGAGCTCGCGGTCCGCTCGACCCCGGTCTGGCTGGCCCGGTTGGCCGCCGGCCTCGCCGGCCTCGTCCGCACCGGCGGCCTGACCCCGGCGGTCATCGACGTCATCACCTCCGACGAGACGGTCGACCGGAACGCCGACGGCGACCTGGGGGTCCGCCTCACCCCCTTGTCCGATACCCTGGCCAAGCTATGTCAGACACCCACGAGATGACCTCTGCGCCCGAGACCGCGCCTTCCGCCCCTGCCTCCCCCGGGCCGGGGGCGCCCCCGACCGGCAGCCGGGCCGGCCGCGCCGCCTTTCTCGTGCTCGGCGTCGCCTGCTTCGCCTACCTCTACTTCCGCCTGAACGGGGCCGCGGCGCGCGAGGGGCTGACGCTCGCCGCCTATATGGCGAGCGTCTTCGAGAACGTCCGATGGGGGGCCTGGGTCGCGCTGATGGTCGCCTACTCGGGGTTCTACTTCTTCATCGACACCCTCGTCGTGACGCGCGCCCTCAACTGGTTCGTCACCCCCATCCGCTACCGGGACATCCTGCCCATCCGCGCCAGCGCCTACATCATCTCGGTCTTCAACGAGCAGATCGGCAAGGGCGCGATGGCCTACTACCTGAACCGGCGCGACCGGGTGCCGGGATGGGAAGTGGGCTCGGTGATGCTGTTCGTGATGTTCTGCGAGGTGTTCTATCTGCTGTTCTGGGCGACGGTCGGCTATTTCGCCGGACCGGAGCTGCCGCCGGCGTTCGGACTGGTGCCCTGGCTCGCGGTCGCCGCGGTTCCGGTGTTCGCGGTGTGGGTGCTGTACTTCCGCGGCGCGATCCTGCCCGGCAACCGCCTGCGCGACCAGCGGATCTTCCACGCGTTCAGGACCGCCCGCCTCCGGCACTATGCCCTGTTTCTCGTGCTGCGCTCGCCGGCCCTCCTCTCCGCGGTGTTCGTGTACACGACGGCGCTGAACCTGTTCGGAGTCGACGCCTCCTTCCTGTCCCTGCTCGGCTACCTGCCTGTCGTCTTCTTCGCGGCCGCCGTGCCGACCCCGATGCGGGCCGCCGCCATCACCTTCTGGGTCGTGCTGTTCCCCGAGAACGAGGGGCAGATGGCCGCGTTCGGGTTCGTCCAGCACAACTTCTTCATCCTGTTCAACGCCCTCATCGGCGCCGCCTTCTGGCCGCGGGCGCAGCGCGAGCTGTTCGGCTAGGCGCCTGCGCCGCAGCGTGCGCGCACACGTGGAGGTCCGGGTGGGCGGTGAGCAGAGCGGGAAGGCGACGATTCCCGGGACAGGAGCCCCGGCATGGCCCACCTGCTGACCGCCGTCCGGCTGGGACTCGCCCTGCCCCTGGCCGCCGCCTTCGCGCGGCCGGACTTCCTGGAAGCCGGCCTCGTCGCGGTGCTGCTGGCCGTGGCCCTCGCCACCGACTACGCGGACGGGATCGTCGCCCGTCGGCGGGGTACCGCGTCAGCGGGCGGCCAGCTCTTCGACCACGCGACGGACTGCTTCTTCGTGACCGCCGGGCTCGCCGGGGCGGCGCTGGCCGGCCGCATCCCCCTGGCGTTGCCGGTGCTGATCGCGGTCGCGTTCAGCCAGTACGTCTTCGACTCCTACCTCGTGCACCGCCAGAAACGCCTGCGCATGAGCACCATCGGCCGGTGGAACGGCATCGGCTACTTCGTCCCCCTGGTCGTCGTCGCGGCCGCGCGGCTGGAGGCCGTGCCGGGCCTGACGGCAGCGTTGATGCAGGCCGCCCGCCTGACCGCGTACGCGCTGATAGTCTCGACCCTCGTCTCCATCGCGGACCGCGCGACCGCCGCCCGCGGAGCGCGTGCGCAGTAGCGTCCGGTTCAGGAATCCAGCCTGTCGCACATCTCCACACCGCTACGGCGTCGCGGGGGCTGGCCGGTGCGGGGACATCGTGGACATGCACACTGCATGCAAGTACTATGGGGTGCATGCCGACGCTTCAGGTCAGAAACGTTCCGATCGAGATCCATCGAGTGCTCAAGGCGAAGGCGGCCATCGAGGGATCGTCGTTGTCCGATTTCGTGCTCGCCGAGTTGGAGAAGCTCGCGATGCTGCCGACTCCGCGCGAGCTTCGTGAGCTTCTTCGAACGAGAGAGCCGGTCCATCTGGACCCGCCGGCGGCCGACGTCATCCGGGAGCTGCGCGAGCGCGAGTAGGGCATCCGTCGGCACCTTCCGGATGCGCCATGGTAGTCGCGGATGCCTCTGCCGTCGTGGAGATGCTCTTGGCGACGCCGAGGGGGGGCGCCATCGCGGAGCACCTGTTCAAGTCCGGGCATCCCACCGTAGCCCCCCATCTGCTCGACATCGAAGTGCTGCACGTGATTCGCCGATTCAACCGGACCAACCGATTGACGGCCGCTCGGGCTGAGCTGGCGCTGGAAGACCTCGGGAGGCTGGCGATCAGGCGCTACGGCCATGAGCTGCTGCGCCCTGCGATATGGCGATTGCGAAGCGTTCTGAGCGCGTACGACGCGGCGTACGTGGCGCTGGCTGAACTCCTGGATGGCCAGATCGTCACTTGCGACGCGAAGCTGGCGCGGTCAACGGGCCACGACGTGAACTTCCGACTCTTCTGAACGCATACGGATAACGATGTCCGACCTGGTTCGGATGGTCGAGTCCAGGTCGCGCTAGGAGTCTGCGCCGTAGAAACCGGGATGCGACAATTGTAGAAGAGCCTGACGACGAAGGGACTTGATGTCGACGACATTCCGCCGCTACGCACCGGAGCAATCGCTGCTGTTGCCGCCGGATGTACGGGAGTGGTTGCCGGAGGGTCACCTGTCGCACCACATCAGCGATCTGGTGGACGGGCTGGATCTGACGGCGTTCTACGCGGGGTACGAGGGCGACGGGCGTCGCAACGCGCCGTATGAGCCTCGGATGCTGGTGAAGGTGCTGCTCTACGCCTACGCGACGGGTGTGTTTTCGTCGCGTGGGATTGCGCGGAAGCTGGAAGAGGACGTGGCGTTCCGGGTGCTGGCGGCGGGCAACTTCCCGCAACACCGGACGATCTGCGAGTTTCGGCGGCGGCACCTGGACGATTTCAAGCAGTTGTTCGTCGAGGTGGTCGGTCTGGCTCGCGAGCTGGGCCTTGCGCGGTTCGGGAAGCTGTCTGTCGACGGGACGAAGGTGCGCGCGAACGCGAGCAAGCGCAAGGCGATGAGCTACGGTCGGATGCAGGAGGAGGAACGGCGTCTGTCCGGCGAGATCGACGAGCTGTTGCGGGCGGCGGACGAGACCGACGTGGCCGAGGACGTGCGGTTGGGGCCGGAGGTGCGGGGCGACGAGTTGCCGGCGGAGTTGCGTCGGCGGGAAGATCGTCTGGCGGCGATCCGGGCGGCGAAGGCGCGTTTGGAGGTGGCGCAGCGGGCGGCGGACGACGCCCGCGGACGGCAGGCGGGCCAGGCTCGAAACCCGAAGGGGGGACGACCGTACAAGCGGGCGTATGGCGAGCCTGACGAGAAGGCGCAGAGCAACTTCACGGACCCGGAAAGCGGGATCATGAAGACGGGCAACGAGGGCTTCCAGCAGTGCTACAACGCGCAGGCGGCGGTGGACGCTGAGCACCAGTTGGTGGTGGCGACGGATGTGACGGCGAACGCGAGCGACCAGGGCGGTCTGCCGGTGTTGCTCGACGCGGTCCAAGAGCGGTTCGACGCGCAGCCGGAAACGGTGCTGGCCGACGCGGGGTACTGCAACGAGCGGGACTTGACGGAGCTCGAAACGCGGGGTGTTGACGGGTATGTGGCGACGGGCCGGGAGGACAAGAAGGTCGCCGCCCGTAATCTGAAGAAGCATCCGGCGACGGGTCGCATGGTGGAGAAGCTGTCGACGCCGGCGGGCCGGGCGGTGTATGCGGAACGGAAGTGGTTGTCGGAGGCGCCGTATGGCTGGATCAAGCACGTGCTGGGCTTCCGGCGCTTCAGCCTGCGTGGACTGGCGAAGGTGCGGGGCGAGTGGGACTTGGTGTGCCTGGCGGTGAACGCCAAGCGCCTGCACCTGCTGATGGCGGCGTAAAAGGGGTGGATCTTGCCTTCCGTGACCGAGAATGGGGTGCAAATCGCGGCGTTTGGAGCGGTGTACGGCCTGTTCTCGGTTCGCGCCGCCGGTTGGTCGAAAATCACCTGCTCGGCGACCGGCAGAATACGCCTTGACGCCGCGCGTCACGACGCAAACCGCCGGGTTTCGCGAATTTCCTACGGCGCAGACTCCTAGCGCGACACGTTCTCGTACCACTTGAGATTCGAGGTTCCGCCGCCGATGCAGACGAGGTCGGTGCGGTCGTCGCCGTTCATGTCCGGGGCCACGCAGGCCGACGGCGACATGCCGCCGTCGTCGAGGACCCGGCGCGACCAGGCGGCGCCGTCCGGACCGGTCGCCGCGTACAGGTACAACCTGCGCGGGTCCCCGCGGTCGCCGGTCACGATCTCGTCGCGTCCGTCGCCGTCGAAGTCGGCGGTCACGATGGTGTGGCTGCTGCCGATGCGGTCGATGACCTGCCGGGTCCACGACTCTCCGTCCTCGCGGTACACGACGACCTGATTGCCGTGCCAGGGCTCGATGGTGGTGACGAAGGTCGCGTCGCCGAGGCGTCCGAGCTCGACCTCGCTTGCGCCGCTCCCGGGCCACGGCGCGGGGTCGCCGTCGGCGATGCGGCTGCCGATCCACTCGCCGTCGATGAAGCGGTGCAGGTGCACGCCCGCGAAGCTCGTGCTGAGCACGGCATCGCGGTCGGGGTCCTGCCACGGCTTCACGAGCAGCCCGTGCACCACCCCCTGGCCGGCGTCGGGCACGGTGCGGCGCTCCCAGGCGTCGGGCCGGTACCAGAGGAGGGGCACCGCGTCGCGGTACTCGGGCGCCGTCGCGGCGGGACCGGAGAGGGGGGCGCTGATCAGCACGTCGCGCCCCGAACCGTCGATGTCCGCCCAACGCACCCGGTGCACCGTCGGCGTGCGGTCGATCTCCCGGATGTTCCAGGGCTCGGTCGGGTCTCCCTGATGAGTCAGCAGCGACAGCACGCCGAGGCTGCTGTCGTGCGTGGTGCCGAACTCGTGGGCCACCACCAGCTCGGGAATCCCGTCGCCGTCGAGGTCCCGCGCCGCCGCGTTGATGGCCCGGTTCAGCCCGGTGGTCAGGACGTGCCGCTCCCACCCGGGGTTCTCGTACCAGGCCAGCTCATCGGCGCGGGTCGACAGGGCGATCACGTCGGGCCGGCCGTCGCGGTTCAGGTCCACGACGATGGGCTGGTAGCCGCTGGCCAGCTCCGCATCGATCGTGTGCGTGACGAACCGCGGCCCGCCTGCCGCGGCTTCCTGCGCCCGGACCGGCCCCCATCCGGCCGTGCCTGGCGCCAGCGACGAGACGAGCAGCGCGGCGCCCAGCCAAGCCGCCGTTTCGACACGAGAGCGTTGCCTCATCTCTTCACCCTCCTCGCACGTGTGCGGCCGGGGTCAGGCGCGCGGAATCCACCGGCCGCCGAGCACGGTTCCGCTGGGGAACAGGCGTTGGCGGTCGGTCCGCAGGTTCTCGTAGTTGTCGACGAACTCGAACACGCCGACCCGCAGGTCGAGGAGGGCCAGATCGGCCCGCGCCCCGACGTGGAGGGTGCCGCGGTCGTTCAGATGGGGGAAGACGCGCGAGGCGTTGACGGTCGCGCATGCCACCACCTGAGCCAGGGGCATCCCCGCGTTCAGGAACTTCGACATGACGTTCGCCAGATCCACGACCCCCGGCACCGACCGGCTCGTGGTGCTGCCGTCGGTGGAGATGGTGTCGGGCCAGAAGCCCGCCTCGATGACCTGGTCGACGATGTCCCACCGCACGTGCCCGGTCCGCCCGTTGGCGACGTCGAACCACACGCCGCGGCGCCGGGCCTCGAGCACCGCCGGCAGGATGCGGCCGGCCTCGTCGACGATGGCGTTCGGGGGCGGGGCCAGCATGTGGGTGACGACGTCGCCGGGCTTCAGCAGAGCGAGAATCGCGGGCAGCGGCGAGGCCGTCTGGCCCATGTGGATCATCACCGGCAGGTCGAAGGCCGAGGCCGCGGCCTGGGCGCGGCGCAGGACCTCGAGGTCGTCGGCCGCCACGCCCCTCGTCAGCCGCGCCTTGACCCCGACGACGAGATCGCGGTGCCGCGCGATGGCGTCCGTCGCGGCGTCGACGTCGGCCAGATCGAGGTCCATCGTGTCGCCGCCGGGCAGGATGCCGGCGCGCCCGATGTTGACGAGCAGGCGGCCCTGCTGCGGCGCCGCCCGCGCAATCTCCACCTGGGCGTCGATGGCGTCCGCGCCCGCCGACCCCGCGTCGACCCACGCCGTCACTCCGTCCTCCAGGCAGATCGCCGGACCCTCGAGGTCCCGCGCGTAGTGGGTGTGGACGTCGATCAGGCCGGGGACGACGAACCGGCCGCGCGCGTCGATCACCTCCGCCGCGCCGGCGGGAATGTTGGCCTCGACCGCCGCGATGCGCCCGCCGGCGATCGCCACGTCGAGGGCCGCGTCGATGCGCAGCGAGGGGTCGAGGACGCGGCCGCCCTTGACGACCATGTCGTAGGACTGCGCGAGCAGGTCGGTCGCGCGGGCGCCGACGGCGGCGCCGGCCGCCGCCTGGACGAATTGGCGTCGATTGATGAGCATGTCTTGGTCTCCCGGTGAACGTGACGACATGGTGTGCGCCTTCGACCGGCGTGTCAACCGCGGCGGGAACGCCCGCGCCCGGGCGCGGGATCGACGCACGCTACCGGGCGTTCCGCTGGAGGAGGTTCGCCCGGCTGTCTCGAAGCGTCGACCGCGCCGGAGTGGCCTGCGCGGAGGGATTCCCCGCGCGGGGCAACGGGAAGGACGTGCGGTAACCCGCCGACTCCGCGTCCGCGCCGATTCGGGGGGGCAACCCTCCTGGACGAAGAGCGCGCGGCAAGGTGTTGCCGCCGTGCGGCGAGGTCTTCGAGCCGTCACTCCGGGAGCGCGAACGACCAGAAGCCGAGCCCCGACGCGATGGCGACGTACTGTCGGCCGCCCACCATGTAGGTCATCGGCGACGCCTTCCAGTCCTGGTTGGCCTGGAAGTGCCAGAGCGGCTCGCCGGAGCGGGCGTCGAGGGCCGCGAACGCGCCGCTGTCCTCGCCGAAGAACACGAGGTCGCCGGCCGTCGTGAGGACCCCCGAGTAGGTCTGCGCCTGCCCGGTCTGCGCGTAGCTCCAGACGGTGCGCCCGGTCTGCACGTCGAGGGCGCGGATGAACTTCTGGTTCGGCGACCCCTCCGCGAGCCGGACCGTCCCGCCCAGCCAGCTCCGGCCGCGCTGCCAGTCCTGGTCGTTCTTCGTGTAGGTCATGCACGACTCGTGGGCGAGCAGATAGAACAGCCCGGTCCCGGGGTGGTAGCTCGTCGCCCACCAGTTGGTGGCGCCGCGGATGGCGGGGCAGACGTCGGTGCCTTCCTCCGTGGGATCGCTGCCGGGCCGCACGATGGGCCGCCCCGAGTCGTCGAGCCCGTCGGCCCAGGTCTGGTTCACGAACGGCTCGCCGAGCAGGAACCGGCCGTCGGTGCGGTCGAGCACGTAGAAGAAGCCGTTGCGGTTGCCCTGCACGAGCAGCTTGCGCGGTTGGCCCCGGAACTCCTCGTCGACGAGCAGCAGCGGCTCCTGCGCGTCCCAGTCGTGGGTGTCGTGCGGGGTGAACTGGAAGTACCAGACGAGCTCTCCGGTCGCGGGCCGGAGGGCGACGACGGAGTTCGTGTACAGGTTGTCGCCGGGCCGCCGGTCGCCGTTCAGGTCCGGACAGGGGTTGCCGGTGGGCCAGTAGAGCAGGTCCAGCTCGGCGTCGTAGCTGCCGGTCAGCCAGGTGGCGCCGCACCCGCGCCGGAGCACCTCGGGGTCGCCCCACGTCTCCGACCCCGGCTCGCCCGGCGCGGGAATCGTCCAGAATCGCCACGCCCGCTCGCCGGTGTCGGCGTGATAGGCGTCGAGGAATCCGCGGAGCCCGGTGTCCCCGGCGCTGATGCCCGCGACGACGAGGTCGCCGACCACCAGAGGCGCCGCCACCGCGCCGTAGTGCTCGCGGTAGTCGTCCATCTCGGTGTCCCACGCCAGCGCCCCGGTGAAGCGGTCGAGAGCGATGACGTGAGCGTGGTCGGTGACCGTGAACAGGAGGTCGCCCCGCACCGCGACGCCGCGGTTGAGCCCGATTGCAGGGTCGCCGACGAGCCCCTCGGTCCGCGGCTGCGCGTAGCGCCAGATCTCGCGTCCGGTCGCCGCGTCGAGCGCGTACACCTGGTTCACCGCGGTGACGTACATCACGCCGGCGATGACCACCGGCGTCCCCTCCAGCATCGGCACGTCGGGAATCGGGAAGAACCACTGCGCGGCGAGACCGCCGACGTTGCCCCGGTGGATCTGATCGAGGGGGCTGTGGCGGTTCCCGGAGTCGCTGCCGTGGTAGGACGGCCAGTCGACGGCGGGGGCGACGGCCGGCTCGCGGTAGGCGTCGCCCTCCCGCCGCAGCAGGCGGAGGCGCCCGTCAGAGGTCCGGAGCTGGGCGTCGAACCCGCTCTCGTTGAGGAGGGTGCCGTCGAGCGTGCCTCCGTCCGCCAGGACGACCGAGCCCGGCCGAGGCCGCGGCGCCAGGGGGTCGCGGGCGGCCGGGGCCGCAGCCGCGGCCAGGGCCTTGAGATGCGCGACGAGGTCGGCGAGCTCCGTCTCGGGCAGCTCGAACCGGGGCATGCCCCGCGCGGGGACGCCCTCGGTGACGATGCGGGCGAGCCGGTGGGGCCCGCTCGAGTAGAGCACCGGCACGATCGAGCCGGCCCGATCGCTGCCGGCGCCGTCGCCGCCGTGGCAGAGCGCGCAGCGGGTCTGGTACGATTCTTCGCCGTCGGCCGCGGCCGGGCCGGGCGGCAGCAACGCGAGAGCGGCGAGCAGGAAGGGGATTCTCATGGTGCTCACGCCGGGCGCGCGCGGGTCGCCTCGAGGCCCTCGACCACCGCGCCGGTGATGGTGTCCAACCCCACGCCGTTCGTCACCTCGGCGAACACGAACGGGCCGTCGCCCCGCATGCGCCGCGAGTCGCGGGCCATGACGTCGAGATCGGCGCCGATGAGCGGCGCGAGGTCCGTCTTGTTGATCACGAGCAGGTCCGACTGGGTGATGCCCGGCCCCCCCTTGCGGGGGATCTTGTCGCCCCCGGACACGTCGATGACGTAGATCGTGAAATCGGCCAGGTCGCGGCTGAACTGGGCGGCCAGGTTGTCCCCGCCGCTCTCCACGAACAGCAGCTCGGGACCCACCGCGGCCATCAGCTGGGACAGCGCGTCGAGGTTCCGGCTCACGTCGTCGCGGACCGCGGTATGCGGGCAGCCGCCGGTCTCGACCGCGGTGATGCGATCGGTGCCGAGCGCTTCGTGGCGCACGAGAAACTCGCCGTCCTCCTTCGTGAAGATGTCGTTGGTGACGACGGCGAGGCTGTAGCGGTCGCGGAGCCTCCGGCACAGCGCGAGGAGCAGCGCCGTCTTCCCGCTGCCCACCGGGCCGCCGATGCCGACGGTGAACGCGCGCTGGCGGTAGTCGCGCGCGTGCGGCTCGTCGCGGTCCGCGTAGACGCCGGGCCCGTGATCGTGCGGATGGTCGGGTGTGTAGTGCATGTCGCGGCGTTCCTCCTCGTCGGGCCCGGCCGGCAATCGTCGCCTTCCGCTTGCCGCCCGACCAATTCTCCAGGAAATTTGCGCCGTTCCGCGGCGCAGAATTCCTGGCGCCATTCTACGATTGGAAGAGGCGCGAATACAGCCGATCGTGCGCTCCCTGCAGCAGATCGACGATCGGCGCGGTCTGGCAGATCTCCTCGGCCGCGAGCTCCGCGCAGGCCTCGAGCGTCGCGTCGAGGCACGCTTCCGCCTCGTGCTGCATCTGCTGCGCGCGGTAGCTGCCGACGATGCCGAGCCGGACCGCGGCCGACAGCACACCGCGGGCGGCGCCGTAGAGCACCGCCTTGCCCGCAACCGCCTGCGGCAGCCCGATGGTCCGGAAGACGACCCCGGAGATCGGGGCCACGTGCGCCCATCCCCCCCGGACCCGGGCTTCGAGGGCGGTCGTCGCGGGCGAGGGCCAGACCCGGGCCGAGGTGGCGGCGAGGGTGCGCCCCTGGACCCGGCTCGCCCGGTTCGCCACCGCATTGGTGAGGAACGCCTCGTGCAGCGCGTCCAGCTCTTCCAGCCGCTCCGGCCGGCGGTAGGCGGCGTTGACGAGGGGCAGCGCGCCCCATCCCGTCTGCTGGATCGACTGCGTCAGGAACCGCCGCAGCGCGTCGTCGTCGTCGACATGGCCGGCGTGCCACGCCGCTTCGAGGCCCCACGAGTGCGCGAACGTCCCCACCGGAAACGCGGAGTCCACCACTTGCCAGGCGAGCCAGTCGGACATGGCGGAACCGGAACTCCGGCTAGAACAGACAGTACCGCTGGGCCAGCGGCAGCACCGCCGCCGCCTCGGCCGTCAGGACCGCGCCGTCGGCCTTGACGACGTAGGTCTCGGGGTCGACCTCGATGCGCGGCAGGGCGTCGTTCAGCTTCATGTCCCGCTTGCCGATGGTGCGGCAGCCGCACACCGCCGACAGCCCGCTGGCGAGCCCGTAGCTCCCGGCCGTTCCCGTATCGAGCGACAGCCGGGAGACGAACGCCAGCGACGTCGCGCCGGCGGCCCGCCCGAAGGCGCCGAACATCGGGCGCATCATCTGCGGCTGCGGCGTGGGAATCGAGGCGTTGGCGTCGCCCATCTGCGACCAGGCGATGAACCCGCCCTTGACGACCAGCTCCGGCCTGGCGCCGAAGAACGCCGGCTTCCACAGCACGAGGTCGGCGAGCTTGCCGACCTCGACCGAGCCCACGTCGTGGGCGATGCCGTGGGCGATTGCGGGGTTCACCGTGTACTTGGCCACGTAGCGCCGGATGCGCAGGTTGTCGTTGTCGCCCTGCTCGCCGTCCAGCCGGCCGCGCTCGTTCCGCATCTTGTCGGCGGTCTGCCACGTGCGGGTGACGACCTCGCCCACCCGTCCCATCGCCTGGCTGTCGCTCGCCATGATGCTGATGGCCCCGAGGTCGTGCAGCACGTCCTCGGCCGCGATGGTCTGCCCGCGAATGCGGCTCTCCGCGAAGGCGACGTCCTCGGGGGTGTTCTTGTCGAGGTGGTGGCAGACCATGAGCATGTCGAGATGCTCGTCGAGGGTGTTGACGGTGTAGGGCCGCGTCGGGTTGGTCGAGCTCGGAAGCACGTTCGGCTCGCCGCAGACGCGGATGATGTCCGGCGCATGCCCGCCGCCCGCCCCCTCGGTGTGGTAGGTGTGGATGGTCCGGCCCTTGAACGCGGCCATCGAGGCGTCCACGAACCCCGACTCGTTCAGCGTATCGGTGTGAATCGCGACCTGGACGTCGAAGCGGTCCGCCTCGGTCAGGCAGCAGTCGATGGTGGCCGGCGTCGAGCCCCAGTCCTCGTGCAGCTTCAGCCCCACGGCGCCGCTCCGGATCTGCTCCTCGAGCCCCTCCGGCATCGACGTGTTGCCCTTGCCGAGAAAGCCGAAGTTCATCGGCAGGGGGTCGTTCGCCTGCAGCATGAGCCGGATGTGCCGGCTGCCCGGGGTGCACGTCGTCGCCTTGGTGCCGGTGGCCGGCCCCGTCCCCCCGCCGAGGAACGTCGTCACGCCGCTCGCGATCGCCTCGTAGACCTGCTGGGGCGAGATGAAGTGCACGTGGGCGTCGATGGCCCCGGCGGTCAGGATCAGCCCCTCGCCGGCGATGGCCTCCGTCGTCACCCCCACCACGAGGTCGTCGCTCACCCCGGCCATGACGTCGGGGTTGCCCGCCTTGCCGATGCCCGCGATGCGGCCGTTCTTGATGCCGACGTCCGCCTTCCGGATGCCCGTCCAGTCGACGATCAGGGCGTTGGTGATGACGCAGTCGAGGGCGCGTTCGTCCGACACCCCCGCCGCCTGTCCCATCCCGTCGCGCAGGACCTTCCCGCCCCCGAACTTGCATTCGTCCCCGTAGACGGTCGCGTCCTCCTCGACCTCGGCCACGAGGCCGGTGTCCCCCAGGCGCAGCCGGTCGCCGGTGGTGGGTCCGTAGAGGTCCGCGTAGTGGCGCCGGTCGATGCGATGGGGCATGGCTACTCCGGGTTCTGCAGGTCGCGGGTCTCGGCCGCGGCGATGCCGGCACCGCCGCGCGGAGCGATGCGGCGCCGCACGGCTACTCCGGCATCTCGAGGTCGCGGGTCTCGTCGACGGGGCCGCTCGCCCACGCGTTCCCGCCCCGGACGACGCGGGCGCCGGCGATGGGCACGAGGTTCACGGTCTTGCCCTCGCCCGGCTCGAACCGGACCGCGGTGCCCGCGGGGATGTCGAGGCGGCGCCCGTAGGCGGCCCGCCGGTCGAACGTCAGCGCACGATTGGTTTCGAAGAAGTGGTAGTGGCTGCCGACCTGAATCGGCCGGTCGCCGGTGTTCGCGACGCTCACCGTCACCGCGTCCCGGCCGTCGTTGAGGGTGATCTCCCCGTCGCCGGCGAGGGTCTCGCCGGGAGCGCCGGCCAGCGCGGACGCCGGCGCCCCCACCGCCGCCTCCGGCGCCTGGGGCGCGAGAAAGCTGCCGTAGAGGGCCAGCGCGTGGTCCCCGCGCTCGGCGACGATGGGGCGGTGGACGGTCACGAGCTTCGTCCCGTCGGGAAACGTGCCCTCGACCTGCACCTCTTCCACCATGTCCGGGATCCCGTCGAGGACGTCCCGCGTGCCGAGGAAGCGGCGTCCCAGGTCCATCAGGTCGGCCACCGACCGGCCGTCCCGGATGAGCTCGAGCAGCTGCGTCGCGATCAGCGCGACCGCCTCGACGTAGTTCAGCCGGACCCCGCGGGCCAGGCGCTTCTGGGCGAGGAACCCGGCCTGATGCAGGATCAGCTTGTCGACCTCGCGAGGTGTCAGATGCATGTCGTCACCATTTGCGCGCCCACGCCTGCAGGTCGTCCCGGTTCTGCCGGCGGAAGCGGCGCCAGGGGCATGTCGTCAGCATTGCCGCGCCCACGCCGGCAAGTCGTCCGGTTCTGCCGGCGGAAGCGGCGCCAGAGGCATGTCGTCACCATTTGCGCGCCCACGGGCTGTCGCCGAGGAGCCGGGGCACGAAGCCGAGCAGGTCCTCGATCGCGTCGTCCACGTCTTCCGCCGTGCGGCCGGCGATGCGCAGGATACACCCGGTGTCGCCCACCGGCGCGGCCGCGACGAGCCGGTCGGCCCCGCGCCGGACCGGCTCGGCCCGGACCCGGGCGTCGATCGCCGCGACCTCGTCCTCGAGACCGCGGCCTATCACCATCGCGACGGCCAGCACGTCGTAGCGGCCGAAGCGGGCGGCCAACCCGCCGTCGGATGCGCGCAGGGCCACCGCGTCGTGGACCACGAGACGTCCGCCGAGATGGACCGAGGTGCGGCTGACGTACTCGTCGAAGAGCCATCTCTCGCCCGACTCCCGCCGGCCCGAGGTGACCCGGTCGACGAGGACGAGCCGGCCCCCGGGCGCGACCGCGATCCGCTGCGTCTGCCGGTAGCGGGACCCTGCGAAGCAGACGACGGCGTCGGGGGCGGCGACGAGCAGGCCGTTCTCGCCGACGTCGGCGTCGAGCGCGGTCCGGGTCCCCCGCGGCGACCGGTAGACCTTGGTGGCGGACTGCGTCGACAGGAACGCGGCGGCCCCGGCCCCCACCGACGCTTGCACCGCGACGTCGTCGCCGTCGACGAGCCCGCCGCCGTGGCTCGACGCGTAGACCCACGCCGCGTGCCCGTGGTTCCTCGGCGTCAGCAGGCGCAACGGGCTCGTCGCGTAGGCCCGGCACACCACGCTCCGCCCTCCAACGCGCTCGACCGCGACCCGCCCGCGGCCGGGTCGCGGCGCCGTTCCCGCGGCGGGCGGCCCCGCGTCCGGCGCGGTCGCGTCAGCTCGCGGAGAGGGAGCAACGTGCGCATCGCGGCCTGCCGCGGGCGGCCCGGCGTCCGTCGCGGCCGCGTCGAGCCCGGGCTCACACCGTGAGGTGCCTGCGGATGGCATCGTCGCTCAGGTCGTCGATCGCGCCGGCCGCCACCGAGCGCCCCTTGTCGAGGATGTGGAACTCGTTGGCCACGCGGCGGGCGAACGGCAGCTTCTGCTCGACCAGCAGCACCGTCACCTCCGCCTCCCGGTTGAGCCGGACGATGATATCGCCGATCTCGTGGACGATGTTGGGCTGGATGCCCTCGGTGGGCTCGTCGAGAATGAGCAGCCGGGGCTCGAGCACGAGCGCGCGCCCGATCGCCAACTGCTGCTGCTGGCCGCCCGACAGGTCGCCGCCTCGCCGCTGCAACATCTGCTTCAGGACCGGGAAGAGCTCGAAGACGCGGTCGGGGATGCCCCCGCGGGCGCCGCCGCGCCGCGACCCGAGCCCGATCCGCAGGTTCTCCTCGACGGTGAGCTGCGGGAAGATCTCGCGCCCCTGCGGCACGTACCCGATGCCCAGCCGCGCCCGGCTCTCGGGCGGGCGCGCGAGGAGGTCGGCGCCGTCGAACCTGATCGCGCCCGACTTCACCGGAATCAGCCCCATGACGCACTTCAGGAGCGTGGTCTTGCCCATGCCGTTGCGTCCCATCAGGCACAGGCGGGTCCCCGCCGCCACGTCGAGGTCGATGTCCCACAGCGTGCGGCTGCCCCCGTAGGACTGGTCGAGGCCGCGGATCTCGAGCAGGCTCATGCCCCCAGGTACACCTCGATGACGCGCGGGTCCGACTGCACCGCGTCCATGTCGCCCTCGGCCAGCACCCGCCCCTCGTGCAGCACCGCCACCCGCCGCGCGATCGACCGCACGAACTCCATGTCGTGCTCGACGACGACCACCGAGTGCCGCCCCGCGAGCGACAGCAGCAGCTCGCCGGTGCGCTCGGTCTCCTGCGGGGTCATGCCCGCCACCGGCTCGTCCACCAGCAGCACCTTCGGTTCCTGCATCAGCAGCATGCCGATCTCGAGCCACTGCTTCTGGCCGTGGGCGAGGGTGCCGGCCGGGGACCCGCGCTTCGAGGCCAGCCCGGTGGTCTCGAGCACCTCGTCGATGCGCTCGCGGTCCCGGGGTGTCAGGCGGGCGAAGAACGTGTGCCAGAACGACTTCTCGCCGGCGAGGGCGAGCTCGAGGTTCTCGAACACGGTGAGGAAGTCGAACACCGTCGGCTTCTGGAACTTGCGGCCGATGCCGGCCTGGGCGATCTCCGGCTCGCTCATCGTGAGCAGGTTGGTCAGGTTCCCGAAGAACACCCGCCCCGCGTCGGGCCGGGTCTTGCCGGTGATGACGTCCATCATCGTGGTCTTGCCGGCCCCGTTCGGCCCGATGACGCAGAGCAGCTCGCCGGGGTCGACGTGCAGGGTGAGGTCGTCGAGGGCCTTGAAGCCGTCGAAGCTCACCGTGACCCGCTGCAGGTAGAGCACGTCGCCGGTCAGCACCGACGGCTGCCGCCGCGCCGCCGCCTCGCGCTTCTCGCGCCAGGCGTCGCGCCGGTCATCGCCCTCGCCGGGACGCGGGGCGCCGGGATGGGGGGCGCCGGTCATTCGCCACGACTCCGGGCGGGCAGGAGCCCGGCCAGACCGCGGGGCAGGAAGAGCGTGGCCCCCACGAACATCGCCCCGAGCGCATACAGCCACACGTCGGGCAGCGCCCCCGTGAACCACGTCTTCGCGTAGTTCACGAGCACCGCCCCCGCCGCCGCGCCCCACAGCGTCCCGCGTCCGCCCACCGCCACCCAGATGACCACCTCGATGGAGTTGATGGGCTCGAACTCGCTGGGATTGATGATGCCCACCTGCGGCACGTACAGCGCCCCCGCCACCCCCGCGAGCACCGCCGACAGCACGAACACCCAGAGCTTGTAGTCCTGGACGCGGTAGCCGAGGAACCGGGTGCGGCTCTCGGCGTCGCGGATCGCGCGCAGCACCCGGCCGGTCCGCGACCCGAGGACGGCCCGGCAGACCCAGTAGCTGGCCCCGAGGGCGAGGGCGGTCGCCGCGAGCAGGGCCGAGCGGGTGGCGTCGCTCTGGAGGTCGAATCCGAGGAGGTCCTTGAAGTCGGTGAAGCCGTTGTTGCCCCCGAAGCCCATGTCGTTCCGGAAGAACGCGAGCATCAGGGCGTAGGTGAGGGCCTGGGTGATTATCGACAGATAGACGCCGGTGACCCGGGACCGGAACGCCAGCCACCCGAAGACGAACGCGAGCGCGCCGGGGACCAGCGCGACCATGACGAGCGCGAACCAGAACCGGTCGAAGCCGTACCAGAACCACGGCAGCTCGGTCCAGTTCAGGAATACCATGAAGTCGGGCAGGTCCGGGTTTCCGTAGACGCCTCGGGTGCCGATCTGGCGCATGAGGTACATCCCCATCGCGTAGCCCCCGAGGGAGAAGAACGCCGCGTGCCCCAGGCTCAGGATGCCGCAGTAGCCCCAGATGAAGTCGACGGCGAGGGCGAGCAGAGCATAGCTGAGGTACTTGCCGATGAGGCCGACGGCGTAGCTCGACAGGTGGAGCGGCGACGACTCGGGCACCGCGAGGTTGAGTAGCGGCGCGACCACCGCCACCGCCGCCAGCGTTCCGAGGAACGCGAGGCTGCGGCGATCCGCGACCGCCGCCGGCAGGCGCAGCGTCGGGGCCTTCATCACGCGCTCTCGGCCGCCGGCCCGTCCGGGGGAAGAGGCCGCAGGGACGGCGCCGGATGCGGGGCGGGCGTCCTCATCACGTGCTCTCTGCGGCCCTCTCCGTCCGGGGGAACAGGCCGCGGGGACGGCGCCGGGTGCGGGGCGGACGTCCTCATCACGTGCTCTCCGCCGCCCGTCCCGTCTGGGGGAACAGGCCGCGGGGACGGCGCTGGATGAAGAGGATGAGGGCGACGAGCACCAGAATCTTGCCGAGCACGGCGCCCGCGAACGGCTCCAGCAGCTTGTTCACGATGCCCAGCGACATGCCGCCGATGAGGGTGCCCCAGAGACTGCCGACGCCGCCGAACACCACGACCATGAAGGAATCGACGATGTAGGACTGGCCGAGGTTGGGGCCGACGTTCGTCAACTGGGTCAGCGCCACCCCCGCGACCCCGGCGATCCCCGCGCCGAGGCCGAACGTCATCGCGTCGACCCACTCGGTCCGGACCCCCATCGCCCGGGCCATCGTGCGGTTCTGGGAGACGGCCCGGATGTCGAGCCCGAGGCGCGTGTACCGCAGCACGGCCAGCACGAGGGCGAACACGACCAGCGAGAACAGGACGATGTACACCCGGTTGTAGGTGAGTGCGAACGCCTCGTTGAACCGCAGCGCCCCGCTCATCCACGCGGGGGTGATCACCGCCCGGTTGTTCGCCGAGAACACCGACCGCACGAGCTGCTGCAGCACGAGGCTCACGCCGAACGTCGCGAGCAGGGTCTCGAGGGGGCGCCCGTAGAGGAACCGGATGACCGTCCGCTCGATGAGCACGCCCGCCGATCCCGCGACGACGAACGCTGCCGGCACCGCCACGAGCAGAGAGACGCCGATGTGGTCCGGCATCCACAGCTGCACGACGTAGGTCGTGTACGCCCCGAGCATCATCAGCTCGCCGTGGGCCATGTTGATGACGCCCATGACCCCGAACGTGATGGCGAGCCCGATGGCCACCAGCACCAGCACCGACCCGAGGCTCAGCCCGAAGGCCACCGTCTCGAGCACCGAGTAGACGTTGCGCCGCGAGTCGATCTGCCAGAGGGCGTCGGCCGCGGCGGCGCGGATGGCCTCCTCGGGTTCGGCGTGGTCACCGTCGTCCGTGGTTGCCACCAACGCCGACAGACGGTTGTGGACGACCGGGTTGAGGCGGCCGGAGAGCCGTTCGACGGCGTCGATGCGGGCCTGCGGGTCCGCGTCGTCGAGCGCCTCGATCGACAGCGCCGTCTCGATCTCGTAGGCGACGTCGGGGTCGGTCTCCACCGCCGCCCGCCCGCGCAGCACGTCGAGGTTGGTGTCGTCGAGACTGCGCAGCAGCTCCCGCACCGCTTCGAGACGTACGCGGGGGTCGGGGCTGGACGCGTCGAACCGGGCGATCACGGTTCGGAGGAACCGCCGGAGCCGGTTGTTGGTGATTATGCGTTCCAGTTGCTCGGGGGCCACCGCCTCGACGCGTACCAGGGTGGCGGGATCGAGCAGTTGGTAGGCGGCCAGGCGCTCGTCGTTCGACTCGACGACGAACACCTGGCCATCGCGCTCGCGCTGGAACAGGCGGTCCTCGAGCAGGGCCGTGAGCACCTCGCGGACGCTGTCGCGTCCGGTGGCGACCAGCCTCTCGGCGAGGGCCTCCTTTTCCCGGAAGTTGGCGCCGGCGAGCTCGGCGGCGAGGGCCCGGAAGCCGTCGTCGTCGCTCTGCGCCGGCGCCGAGGCCGGGTAGGCGGCGAGGCACCCGGCGAGCAGCAGCCATCCGAGCCACCGCCCGCCGGGCGTTCTCCCGGCTGGCCCGGCAATCGTCGCCTTGCGGCTCCGATTGCCGCCCAACCAACCCTCCAGGAATCCGCGCCGTTCCACGGCGCGGACTCCTACTCGTAGTTCTGTCCGGAGCACACCTGGGTCTCGGTGTTGTAGTTTCCGCAATTCAGCTCCACCCAGTCCGCCTCCGTGACCTGGCTGACCGGCAGATAGTCGGACCAGGCGTCCCCGGGCACGGTGCCCTCGGTCTGCCACACCGTGTCGAACTGGCCGTTCGCCTGCACCTCTCCGATGTATACCGGCTTGGTGATGTGGTGGTTCGGCAGGACCCGCGCGATGCCGCCGGTCAGATTGGGCGTCTCCGTCCCCGGCAGCGCCGCCAGCACCGCGTCAACGTCCGTCGTTCCGGCCTGTTCCACCGCCTGGGCCCAGAGGTTGAACCCGATGAAGTGCGCCTCCATGGGATCGTTGGTCGTCCGCTCCGGATTGTCAACGAATTCCGTCCATCGCGCGATGAACTCCGCATTGGCCGGCGAGTCCACGCTCTGGAAGTAGTTCCAGGCGGCGAGGTGCCCGACCAGCGGGGTGGTGTCGAGGCCCGACAGCTCTTCTTCGCCCACCGAGAACGCCACGACGGGAATGTCGTCGGCCGAGACCTCCTGGTTCGCGAGCTCCAGATAGAACGGGACGTTGGCGTCGCCGTTGATGGTGGACACCACCGCGGTCGGCTTGCCGGCCGACCCGAAGCGGCGGATGGCGGCCACGCGGGTCTGCCAGTCGGACTGCCCGAAGGGCGTGTAGTTGATGTCGATGTCCTCGTCCGCCACGCCCTGCTGCTTCAGGTACGCCTCGAGAATGCGGTTGGTGGTGCGGGGATAGACGTAGTCGGTGCCTTCCAGCACCCAGCGCTCGATGCCGACCTCGTGCATGAGATAGTCGACGGCGGGGATCGCCTGCTGGTTCGGGGCGGCGCCGGTGTAGATGACGTTCTTCGACGACTCCTCGCCCTCGTACTGGACGGGATAGAAGAGCAGGCCGTTGTTCTCCTCGAACACCGGAAGCACCGATTTCCGCGACACCGAGGTCCAGCAGCCGAACACGACGTCGACCTGCTCGGATTCGAGCAGCTCGCGCGCCCGCTCGGCGAACAGCGGCCAGTCGGATGCGGGATCGACGACCACCGCCTCGACCGGCCGCCCGAGGAGGCCGCCCTTGGCGTTCTGCTCCTCGACCATCATCAGGATGGTGTCCTTCAACGTCGTCTCGCTGATGGCCATGGTGCCCGACAGCGAGTGGAGGACGCCGACCTTGATGGGATCGCCGGCGGCGCCCGGCGCGCCGGAGTCGTCGCCGGCCCCGCCGCATCCGCTGAGGGCGGCGCCGACGCCGGCGACGAGACATGCATGCATGAGTTTCATGGTTTGGCTCCCTTGTATGAACGGATCGCTACATCTGCAGCTGCAGCCCGACCCCGATCTGCAAGTCGTCGGGGTTGACGGCGGTAAAGGCGGTGTCCTTGACGAAGATCATCACGCGCGCGTTGAACTGCCGGATGACGTAGTTGAGGTTGAACTCGGTCGTCGTCTGGTCGTAGTCGGGGGTCATGCCGCCCTCCCGGAACCGGGCCCGGGCGTACTTGCCGAGCACCTCGAACTGGCCGTCGCCCACGCGTTGGGGAAACAGGTAGGCGGCGAGCAGGTAGCCGCCGTCGTTGGTGAGGTACCGCGGGTCGTAGCCGCCGAGCCCGTCGTAGCGGGCCCACTCGGCCTCGAGGGTCGCCGCGCCGCCGTCGCCGACCTTGCGCTCCACGAGGAAGTCGGCGGAGTAGGCGGACCCCGCGTCGGCCTGGGTCTGGCCGGCGAGGCCGATGGCGAGGAGGTTCCTGTCGCCGTAGTAGGTGCTGTTCAGGTAGTACCCCGGCTCGGCGTCCCAGAAGTCGACCTGGATGCGGCCGGCCCCGATGAGCGACGAGTTGCCGGTCGAGGACAGGCCGTCGAACGCGCCCGCCGACAGCTTGACCTTGTCGAACTGGCCCCACCAGGCGGCGCCGTTGTCGCGCCCCTGGAAGACGAAGGGGTAGCCGTCCTGCACCCCGTCCGAGTACACCGCCCAGTGGTGGGCGTAGAACGGGCCGTAGAGGTTGGCGCGGTCGCTCGGCGGCAGGAACCGCCCCACCCAGACGTTGAACGTGTCCGACATCTCGAACTGGGCGACGGCGTCGAGAATCTGGAACCCGGTGTCCTGGGGCCCCGGCGCCCCCAGCGAGCCGCCGTAGGCGATGTCGGTGTTCACCATGAACTTGATCTTGCTGGTGGCCGCCCCGTTCACGTACATGCGCAGGCTGTTGACCCGGAAGTGGTCCGAGGCGTCGGCGTCTTCCGAGGTCCGGTGCAGGAAGCTGGTCTGCAGGCCTCCGCCGATCGTGACCGGGGGCGGCGGCGGCTCCGGCTCCTCGGCCTCCTGGGCGTGGAGCGGACCCGCCGTGCCGATCCAGGCGGCCAACGCCACCACGAGCGCCGCCGCGGGGTGGCCGCGCCGCCTGCGCCGGACGCGGTTGCTACGGAATCTGTGTTTGTGACTGAGCACTGAACGATGGCCCTCCATTGCGCCGTGCGGGTTGCCGGGAGGCCGTCGGGCCTCTGCTTTCGGCAATGTTGCACAGCAAGACGCGTGCCGTTTTCTGCGCACTGGTGGCTCCGGCGAGGCCGGAGAGGGCTCTTTTGCCTTGCGCTACGCTACTTTTTTGGAGATGGGGTGGGTGTGATGCGGGGAAGAGGGGGGCGCGCGAATCTACATTGCTGTCGTCTCGAATGCGGCATTCCCGACGTTCTTGGCCCGTGCCGTTCCCGGGGTTCCCCAGGCATCCGTCCTGGCATCCGTCCCCCGGGGGGTGCTCCGGGCGGCCGTCCCCGGGGCGCCGCAGCCGCATGAGCTGCCCGGCCGGCGCCCCATCCTCCCGCTGACGGAGGCAGAGCGCGAGGCGCTGAAGTCGAAGAGAGCGATGCGCAGGGCGACGCACAGGCCGAGCAAGCTGAACCTACCGCTCCGACAGGTGCCGAGAGACCCGTGCCCGGACTACCTCCCAAGGCTCGCCGGACGACTAGCCCGACAGCACTCTCCGCGCGCGTCGCTCGATTTCGGCCGCCCACGCCTCGGCCGTTTCCGGACGATCGTCGCTCGGCGGCTCGCCAAGACTGGCCAGCAACTCCGCTGCGACATCGGCGCGTTCGTCTGGCACCAGGGTCAGGGCCTCGTCGAGAAGTTCCCGTGCTCTCCTGGTCATGAAGCGCCCCCCGCAACTTCCGCCTGTTGCGACGTCGTCGGGGCCAGTATCGGGGACGTCCACCGTCAGCGCCGACCACGCCCCAGGCGTGCGGGCCTTTGGGCCGGCCCATGCAGGTACATCCACAAGAAGCAATGTACGGCGCGGCGCCCGCAAGGGCAAGCCCCCGTTACTCGGCCGGCGCGATGCGGAGCAGGGCGGCCTCGCCGAGGGCGGGGTCGCGGCCGAGGAAGCTCCCTCCGGTCAGCACGTACAGCAGGCCGTCGGGGCCCTGCTCGACGTCGCGGATGCGCTGCCTGAGATCGGCCAGCAGCCATTCCCGCCGTTGCTCCAGCCCCTGCCGGTTGAGCTCGATGCGCTCGAGGTGGCCGGTGCGGGCGACCCGCGCGGTCATCAGCGAGCCCGCGAACAGGTCCCCGCGCCAGGCCGGGAACCGGTCGCCGCTGTAGAACACGAGCCCCGAGGGCGCGATGGACGGGATCCACACGATCTCCGGCTGCTCCATGTCCTCCTGCCACGGCCGCTCCGACACCCGCGGCCCGTAGTACTCGCGCGAGTAGGAGACCTCCGGCCAGCCGTAGTTGCGGCCCGGCAGGATGCGGTTGACCTCGTCGCCCCCCATCGGCGCGTGCTCGCTCGCCCACACCTCGCCCGTCTCGGGGTGGATGGCCAGGCCCATGGGGTTGCGGTGCCCGAGCGAGAACACCTCGGGCCGGTGGCCCTCCCGGCCCGCGAACGGGTTGTCGCCGGGCGCCGTGCCGTCGTCGAGCAGCCGCAGCACCTTGCCGACGTGGCTCGCCGGGTCCTGGGCGAGCGGCCGGAGCCCGCCGAAGGCCCCGCCCAACGTCATGTAGAGCGTGCCGTCCGGCGCGAACGCCAGCCGCGAGGCGCCGCCGTTCATCTCCGCGTCGGCCACGAACACGTCGCGGACCTCGGACAGCGCTCCGCCCTCGAAGCGGCCCCGCGCCAGCGCGACCGTCGACCCGCTCTCGGTCGGCTTCGAGTAGGTGAGGTACACGAAGCGGTTCTCGGCGAACCGGGGATGCGCCGCCACGTCCATGAGGCCCGTGAGCGGCGCCTCGGTGTGGACCTCGGGAACCCCGGCGATGGGGGTCGGGTCGAGGACGCCGTCGCGGATCTGCCGCAGCGTTCCCAGCCGCTCGGTGACGAGCACGCCGCCGTCCGGGAGGAACGCGAGCCCCCAGGGGTAGGTCAGCCCGGTCGTCACCACCGAGACCCGGATGCGTTCTCCCGCCGCGGTGTCGTAGACGAGGGGGGCGTCCGGCAGCGGCACCGCGGGAATGCCCTGGGCCGCGAAAGGCTGCGGCTCGGGTTGCTGGGCGTCCGGCGCGAGGGGCAGGATCACGACGGCGAGTGCGGCGAACAGAACGGCCATGCGCATGAAGCCCTCCAGGGTGCGTAAGAAGCCACAGCCTACACCGGCTGACCATGCGGACCAACCGCCAACCGCTTCCGGCTGTGCGGACTGGCGTCGGTTGTCGTCCGATGTGGTTGGTGGCAGGATCACCCGATGAACAAGAAGCGACTTGCCTGGGGAGCCCTGGGGCTCGTGCTGGCGTGTATCGCTCTGCTGCCGGCCGCGTTCGCGCCGGCGCGGGCCGCCGACCGCCCGAACGTCGTCCTCCTGATGGGCGACGACCACGGCTGGGAGGAGACGGGCTACAACGGGCACGCGTACCTGCAGACGCCGGTCCTCGACACCATGGCCGCCTCGGGCCTGCGGCTGGACCGGTTCTACGCGGGGCATCCGTCGTGCTCGCCCACCCGCGGGAGCGTGCTGACGGGGCGCCATCCCGTGCGCTACGGCACGTTCGCCCCCAACTGGTCGATGCGCCCGGAGGAGATCACCATCGCGCACGTGCTGCGCGAGGCCGGCTACGCCACCGGTCACTTCGGCAAGTGGCACGTCGGCACCGTCAAGGCGGGCTCGCCCCTTAATCCCGGGGCGATGGGCTTCGACGAATGGCTGTCGCACGACAACTTCTTCGAGCTGCACCCGACGCTGTCGCGCAACGGGGGGCCGCCCCAGCGGTTCGAGGGCGAGAGCTCGGCCATCGTCGTCGACGAGGCCATCCGCTTCATCGACGGCGCCGCGGCGGAAGGCAGGCCGTTCCTGGCCGTCGTCTGGTTCGGGTCGCCCCACGAGCCCTACAGCGGGCTGGCCGAGGACCTCGCCCTCTACGACGAGCTGCCCGCGAAGTACGCGGACCGGACCGTCCCCCTGACCTCGAACGAGACCGGTCTCCAGATCGAGCGGCCGCTCGGCGACGTCCTGCGCGAGCGCTACGCGGAGATCACCGCCATGGACCGCGCCATCGGCACGCTGCGCGAGTACCTGGCGGAGGCGGGGCTGCGGGAGAACACCCTGCTCTGGTACAACGGCGACAACGGGACGCCCCGTAGCGGGCTCGCGGAGACCCCGCTGCGCGGTCTGAAAGGCACGATGTACGAGGGCGGCATCCGCGTGCCCGGCATCATCGAGTGGCCCGCGCTCCTTCCCACGCCGCGGGCGACCGACGTGGCCGCGGTGACCAGCGACATCCTGCCCACCCTCGCCGCCCTCGCGGGGCAGCCGGTCCCCGACCGGCCCCTCGACGGGATCGATCTCAAGCCGCTCATCGACGGCCGCATGACCGCGCGCCCGACGCCCATCTTCTTCTGGAGCTTCGACGTCGGCGGCCTCGCGGGACGCGACCACGAGCCGTACATCGATCCCGTTCTGCAGGCCGGCACGACGCCCCTGGTCAAGCTGATGGACGGCATCGCGACCCGCCGATTCCAGAATTTTCGTTACCCCGCGATCGATGAGCGCGATTTCGCCGGCCCGCGCGTGATCATGGACGGCGACCACAAGCTCGTCGTCGACGGCTCCCGTGGATCGGGCGTCGAGTTGTTCGACTTGCGCGGCGACAGGGCGGAGAGCCGCAACCTCGCCCCGAGCGAGCCTGCCCTCGCCGGGGCACTGGAGCGACGGCTGCGCGAGTGGCAGCACGCCGCGCTGATCAGCCTGACCGGCGCCGACTATCGCGAGGAATCCGCGCCGTAGCTGGCGGTCTCGCGCCACTCGTTCGAGGGTCCCATCTCACTTCAGTCGGCCGGGACGGCGGTGGACGGTTGCGCGGTCAGGGGAGGTGCGGTTGACTGCCGCGGAATCCGTTGTCCTGCTTTCGACGGGCTCTCAGATGTCCGCGCCGGACCTCTTGATGAGACCTGCCCGTTTATCGAAGCACGATGCCGCGGTTCCCGGAAACGCATCAATCAACGCCAACTTGACGTCGATGTGCTGTTCGAAGACGGCAAACCAGACCGAGAAGAAACCGTATCCTTTGGCAACCTCGAGTACGAGCCCGCGCGCCTCCTCCGAACCACCGAGTGACTCAAGAATGTCGCGACAGGCCAATGCCCTCGCCCACACCTCTTCTCGGTCCCGCCAGCGCCGATCCCTCCTGGTCGGCTCTGGCTTTCCATGACCGCCGTGGCGATCCAGTCCGACCAGATCGATCAAGGCCTTTGCGCGCCGCCGCAGTTGAGGGCTCAGGTCTTCCGCGAATCGCACGAAGCCGTCCCGGGAGTACGCCAGCGCAAGCATCGTATTGTGTCTGTCGGGCCAAAGGACATGGTCCTCAGCGACGTCCGTGTCGCCCTTGACTGAATTGCAGTTGGTGCAACCGAGGAGAAAATTGCTCCATTCCCGCTCGCGATCCGGGTGCAGACTCTTCGGGGCCATGTGCTCCACGGCCAAGCTGGTCGGCAACCGTCTCTCGCAGTAGCTGCAGTAGCGCCCCAGCCTGTTCTCCAGATCGCCGATTGCATCTCCGTACTGAGCATACGTTCGAGGCGCAGCTCCCCGCTCGACCGGTCTCACTTTCGACCAGCCTTCTTTCTCGCCAGCGCTTCGAGTTTCAGAATCGCGCTGAGGCCCGGACTGGCGGCGTATCGTGCTGCCACGGCGCGATACGTCGCCTCGGCTCTCTGCAAGGCGTCATCCGTATGGTCTGCGTCGCCCCGCAGCAAAGAGAAATATCGCTCGGTAGCCTCCGCCAATTCCTTGGCTCGGAGGCTCTGCTGAGGAACATCGACCTTCTGGACTTCCTCGGCGATGTCCTCGATGGACCGGTTCGTATACTCGAGCAGTTGCGGTCCGCCCGGGTCCAGCGTGCGCAGTTCTCCCGCTTCGAGCGACTGAATGATAAACGGGGAATGGGACGTACTGATGAACTGGATATTCGGGAAGGTCTCCTTCAGGTCTCGAACCACCTCCTGCTGCCACTTGGGATGCAGGTGCACATCGATCTCATCTATGAGGACCATACCGGGCGTTTGCTGCAACACCGGCGGAACTTCGGAATCACCCACTCCAACGTCCGACACCAGATGCGGGTTCTGCATGACGGCCTTCGTCGCGACGTCGGCGACCAGGGCGACCATCATCCGCTGTCCCGCGCTGAGATTGGCGAACGGCTGTGCCCGGCCCGCGATGGAAAGCACGATCTCCTGACGATCACCGTCGTACCACAGATCATCCGCCTTGGGGACGCAACGAACGATGGCGCCCTTCACGACCTCATAGCCCGGTCTCCAGTGTCCGCCGCGATTGGCAGACGCGATCGCCTCGCGTTGAAACCAGATTCTCAGATCGCCCGATCGGATACGTTCCTGAAAGCAGTCGTAGAATGCCTCCCAGCGGCGGGCGGGGCGGCGTGCCCTGAGCCCGGTGGGGCCCCGGGCTCGCGACGGAAGCCACGCCCGCCCCGCGCCGTAGTAGGCGATAACCGGGTTCGGCAGGTTTTCGCCCGCACCGTCCCGCGAGAAGTGATTCTCGACGATGCGCAGGGCCTCGGCCGCTCCGGTATTGCTGGTTCTCGATCCGCGTAGGTGAATCTGCCGGCGCCACTCGAGTTGGTGACCCGAGATTTCACCTGTAGCGGTGATGGACACCGGTTTGCATTCGACGAACTGAGCACGGTCGCCTTCGTGCCTGATATCGAGACGAATCTCGTTGCGAAGGATGTTCCTTCCACTGGTTGCGAGCATGGAATCGGGCGGCTTGACGAGCCAGATCCCGGCGGCGACCGCTAGGGCATCGAGAATGGTCGTCTTTCCGGCGCCATTATCACCCACTAGCAGCGTGAAGTGTGGGTGCAGCTCCAGTGTGTAGTCCTCAAAGCGCTTGAAATTCCGTATCCGGAGTCGATCGACTCTCATATCTCCATCATGCTCCGAAAGAACGGGTTCTGTCATTCGGATCCACGGAGGCTTTCCTCTCGAATACATGGCAGGCAGGATTGAGGAAGTACCGCGGCCACGTGCAGATCGCACTTGTCGTGATCAGGCGCGAGTCGCTGAGCCCCGCGAACACGAGCCCCGAGCCCAGGGCCACGCCCTTGTTCATCCGGCCGACCAGCGCCGCATGCCGCCAGTGCTCCTCGCCGGTGGCGGCGTCGAGGGCCCGGATCCCGCGGCCGGTGTTCAGGAAGCACGCCTCCAACGCGGCGAGAACTTCACCGATGGGCGAATGCATGGGCGGCCCGGTCGAGGAGTCTTTTCAGTCGAAGGTGCTCGGCGAGATCGCGGTCGGAGTCGCCGGCCGTCGGCCACTCCGGCCTGATCCGGCGCGCATGCTCCCACAGAGCCCGCGATGTGGCGACGGTGGCCGCCGGGCCGCGTTCCTTGAACTCGGCCGCCCAGTGAGACGCGTCAGCGTCGCTCACCGCGGCCCAGTCGCGCGTGGCGAACGCTTGCATGTCCTCGCGGGTCACGGCTCGATCGTCGGGCGTCACGAGTCGATGGTAGTCCCGGGAGTCGGCGGCGAGCCGACGGCAGGGGCCACGTGACGCGCCCGCCCGCCCAGGCGGCGGATGCCACGGCCGCTACAGGACTTCATCCGTCTCCAGGCGGAATCCAGGCAGTACGGAATCGGCCGCCAGGCTTGCCGGCGCCTCCAGGCGCTCCGGCGGCGAGTCGGGGCGGTAAACGAAGACCTGACGGCCCGGCGGATCGATCAGCCAGCCGAGCCTGGCGCCGTTCTCGATGTACTCGGCCATCTTGTCACGGAGGGCGGACAGGCTGTGGCTCGGCGAGCGCAGCTCGACGACGAAGTCCGGGCAGAGGGGGATGAACGCGTCGCGCTGCTCGTCCGTGAGGGTCGCCAGCCGGGCGTTGCCGACCCAGGAAGCGTCCGGTGAACGGACCGCGCCGTTCGGCAGGCGGAAGCCGCCGGAGGAATCGAACGTCATGCCGGTCCCGTCGCGCTTGGCCCAACGCCGCAATTGGAAGGTGATCTCCGCGTTCCTGTTGCTGGATTTCCCGCCCGCCGGCGCCATGATCGACAGCTCTCCCCCGGCTGTTCGCTCGATGCGCAGCTCCCGGTTGACTTGGCAGAGCTCGTAGAACCGGTCGTCGGAAAGGCGCAGGGCCGGCGGGAACCTGATGACCAGGGCCGAGCCGCTCGCCAACGGTGGGCCGTGCGCCGGCCGTACCGCGGTGTCCATGACGTCCCTTCGACCTCCGAATCGTCCGCTCAGGGTCCCCACCTGGAGGCACCCGAGCCGAAAATCATCGTCCTTCGGCCGCGACTGCCGCCCGACAAGCCTCCGGGAGTCACCGCTACGGTGGAGATTCCGGGTCTCATTCTACCGCGTCAACTGCGCGACCGGACGCGGAACGTCCACCAGCCGTCGGGCCGCGGGCTGCCGAGGGGCGCCGGCGGGTTGGCGGGCTCCTCCAGGGAATGGAGCTTGTCGAGCCGCGCGACCCACGCCATGTCGAGCTCGGCGGGGTCGACGATCCGGGTGAGGTGGACCGGGTAGACGTTGCGGTCGAGCCGCAGCCGCGCCCGGCTGTCGCGGATCGCGAAGCCGGACCAGCGCTTGCCGTCGCAGCTCGAGCAGCTGAGGTAGAGGTCGCCGTCGGCGTTCGCGAAGCAGTTCAGGTTGATGGCGTGCGGCCGCACGACGGCGTTGACCTGGATCTGGCACAACGTCACCTGGTTGGCGAACGCCCAGTCGTCGACCGGAAACTCCTGCTCGGCCCCGAAGAGAACGGCGCCCGGCGCGCGATCGCAGGGGCAGGTGAGCGACCACCCGTAGAACGCGATCACCAGCAGGACCACGAGGGCCGCCGGCCCGCCGATCGCCGGTCGCCGCAACGCCTTCACGAGCTGCTCGCCGATTGCGCGGTCGTCAGTCATCGATATCGTCTCCTTGCCGGTCCGGCCTCCGTAACGCGGGCCGCGGCGCGGCCCCGACGCGGGGGCGTCCGGCGTTATCGCGGTGTTCGTGTCACTTCTTCCGTCGAACCCTCGCCGCCGCCGGCCTCGAGCCCGGGCCGGACCAGCGGCGCCCGCGCCCCGTCCCGCGCCCAGGCGGGGTTCGGCGTCTGCACCACCGGACGCAGGTCCGCGGCGTGGAACGACCGCGCGACCTGCCCGGGCGGCGGCTCGCCGTACGTCGTCGAGCGCTGTCTCGGCGTGCGGCCCGCCGCCGCGATCACCGACTCCATGCGTTCCGGCGACAGCTCCTGGCCGAAGCCCGCGCCGGCCGCCCGGGTGATGCTCTCGTTCATCAGGGTGCCGCCGAGGTCGTTCACCCCGGCCTCGAGGCAGGCGCGCACGCCGCGCGGTCCCAGCTTGACCCACGAGGCCTGGATGTTGGGCACCAGCGGGTGCAGCGCGAGGCGGGCGACCGCGTGCATGAGCAGCGACTCGCGGAACGTCGGGCCGCGCCGCGCCCGCCCCTTCAGGTAGATCGGCGCCTCCATGTGCACGAAGGGCAGGGGCACGAACTCGGTGAACCCGCCGGTGCGCGCCTGCAGCGCGCGGATGCGCGCGAGGTGCCGGGCCCAGTGGCGGGGGCGGTCGATGTGGCCGTACATGATGGTCGCGGTGGTCCGGAACCCGACCCCGTGCGCGGTCTCCATCACCTCGAGCCACTGACCCGCCGACAGCTTGTCGGGGCACAGGTCCCGCCGGACCTCGTCGTCGAGCACCTCGGCCGCGGTGCCCGGCAGGGTCCCGAGCCCCGCCGCGCGGAGCCGCTCGAGGAACGTCTCGAGCGAGACGCCGAGGGTGGCCGCGCCCTGCCAGACCTCCAGCGGCGAGAAAGCGTGGACGTGCATCGCGGGCACCGCCGCCTTGACGGTCCGGCAGATGTCCAGATAGGTGGCGCCGGTGTACTCGGGATGGATGCCGCCCTGCATGCACACTTCGGTGGCGCCGCGCTCCCATCCCTCCGCGCTGCGGCGGGCGATCTCGTCGAGGTCGAGGTCGTAGGGCGCGCCCCGCAGGTTCTCGCTGAGCTTGCCCTTCGAGAACGCGCAGAACTGGCAGCGGAAGTAGCAGACGTTGGTGTAGTTGATGTTGCGGTTGACGACGTAGGTGACCGCGTCGCCGTTGACCTCGCGGCGCAGCGCGTCCGCCGCCCGCACCACCGCCACCAGATCGTCTCCGCGCGCGGAGAAGAGCGCGGCGATCTCCGGCTCGTCGAGCCCGTCGCCGCGGGACGCCTTCTCGCACAGCGCCCGCGTCGTCGAGGTCGGGGCCGGCGGGTCCGCGCGCCCGAGGCGGTCGAGGAGCGCGGCCGGCAGTACGGCGTCCCGGTCGCCGGGCGACCAGGCGCTCTCTCGCGCGAATCCCTCCGCATCGGAGCCGTGCAGGACCGCCGGCCGGAGCGGCTCCGCCACCCAGGCGTCGAGGTTCCGCACGTAGGCGGGATACACCGTGAGCCGCTCGGTCAGCGCCTTGCCCTCGCGCTCGGTCTCGTGCGCGAGCCGCTCCAGGTGCGGCCACGGCGCCTCGGGGTTGACGTGGTCCGGCGTGACCGGCGACACCCCGCCCCAGTCGTTGATGCCGGCCCGGATCAGGGCGCCGAAGCGGTCCGGGGTCAGGTTGGGCGGCGCCTGAATCGCCATGTCCGGACCGAAGATCAGCCGCGCGCAGGCGATCGTCCACTGCAGGTCCTCGAGCGTCGGCTCGGGCGCCCCGGCCATGCGCGTGTCCGGCTTGGCCCGGAAGTTCTGGATGATGATCTCCTGGACATGCCCGTGCTCGTCGTGCAGGTCGCGCAGCGCGAGCAGCGCGTCGATGCGCTCTTCGCGGGTCTCGCCGATCCCGATGAGGATGCCGGACGTCCAGGGAATCGCCAGCTCCCCCGCCGTCCGCATCGTCGCCAGGCGCGCGTCGGGGTCCTTGTCGGGCGAGCCGTGGTGGACCTGGTCCCGCTCGAGGAGACGGCGGGACACGCTCTCCAGCATCAGGCCCTGCGACGGGCACACCTCGCGCAGGGCGAGCAGCTCGTCGCGGGTGAGGACCCCGGGATTGGCGTGAGGCAGGAGGCCGGTGGCTTCGAAGACCGCGCGGGCGGCCGCCGTCAGGTACGCGATGGTGGTGGGGTAGCCCAGCGCCGCCAGCTCCGCCCGGGCCTGCGGGTATCGGAGCTCGGGCTTGTCGCCCAGCGTGAACAGCGCCTCGCGGCAGCCGGCGGCGGCGCCGCGCCGCGCCACGTCGACCACCTCGTCCAGCGTCATGTAGGCCCGCTCACCGGGCCTCGGCGGCTGGGCGAACGTGCAGTAGTGGCACACGTCCCGGCACAGCTTCGTGAGGGGGATGAACACCTTCCGCGAATAGCTGACGGCGCGCCCGAACCCGGCGTCGCGCAGCGCCGACGCCTGCGCCATCAGGTCAGGCAGATCGGTCGCGTGCGCGAGATCCAGGGCGGCGTCTCGCGACGGTCGGGCGTACGGGCTGGTATCCATCGTCATCGTGCGGCTCGGCCGGGCTGCGCGCCCGCACCTGCCTTGTCAGCCCGTGGTGGAACCCCGCCGCGGGGACTCTCGCCACGGGCTGCCTGGCGCGGCGACTGCGAGGCGGGAACCCCGCCGCGGTCCGCTCCCGCCCCTCCGCGATTGGCCCTCCGAGCGGCGGAGTCGGTCAACGGGCCGCACCGCTCCCGTACTGCGCGTCGTCGACCGGCTCCATCCACTCGATGGGCAACGGCTCGCCGGCGTCGTTGGGAAAGGTCACCGAGACCTGCGTCGACGCCACGCCGGGTACCGCGCCGTGCCAGTGGCGGACGCCGCGGGGCAGGTACGCGGTCTCGTGCAGGCCGATCTCGCCCACCGGCTGGCCCTCCACCTGATAGCGCATCCGGCCCTCCTTGACGAACAGCAACTGGGCGCTGTGGGTGTGCCAGTGCGTGCGGGCGCCGGCCTCGAAGCCGCGCGACGACACGTTGATGCCCTCCGAGCCGACCCGGAACGAGTTGCCGGTGAAGGTGGTCTGTTCCTGCTGCGCGTGGCCGATCCAGACGAACGACGCCGCCGCGACGACGCCCGCGAACAGTCCCGCGCGCCACCGATCCCGCTGCTTTCGATGCATGGCAGACCTCCTGGTGTCACTGGTTGAAGCTTCGATCCACGACCGCCGACCCGATGGAGTCCCCGAGACCGGCCACGACCGGCGGCACCGCCATCATGGTCGGCCGCCGGTGGAAGATCTCACCGTCCGCCTCGAACGCGACCGCGAACCCGGTGGCGCCGAACCCGGCACTGCGGCCCCGATGCTGATGACGATCCGCGGGGTGAGGTTGCCGGTGTCTGGTGCCATCGAGAGCTCTCTCGCGTCGAACCCGGCGGACTGCGGCGCCTCCACGTTGACGCCGCCCGGCCCATCCGGGAGATAATAGGCTACTTTCGTCTTTTCAGGGGAGCGGTGCCATGAACGCGACGTCACATCACGGAGTGCGTATTTCCCGCTGGCTGGCCGGCATGCTGGTGGCGGTGGTCGGTCTCGTCGGGGTGTTCCCCGCAGTCGCCCAGTCGGTGGAGGCGCCCACGTTCAGCCGGGACATCGCGCCGATTCTGCAGCGGAGCTGCCAGAAGTGCCACCGCCCCGACTCGCTCGCCCCGATGTCGCTCATCAGCTATGAGGACGTCCGCCCCTGGGCGCGGTCGATCAAGCAGCGGACCGGGCTGCGCAACCGCATGGGGGTCATGCCGCCCTGGTACATCGAGAAGGACATCGGCATTCAGCGGTTCAAGGACGACTGGTCGCTGAGCGACGCCGAGATCGCGACCATCGCGGCGTGGGTCGACAGCGGGGCGCCGCGCGGCAACGCGGCGGACATGCCGGCGCCGCCCGCGTTCATCGACGTGGACGAGTGGGAGATCGGCCAGCCGGATCTCGTCGTGTCGTCGCCGACCTTCGAGGTCGCGGCCGAGGCCCCGGACTGGTGGGGCGTGCTCGGTGTGGTGGAGTCCGGGCTGACCGAGGACCGCTACGTCGCGGCCATCGAGTACAAGGAGCGGAACGACCTGCCGCGCGGCGTGCGGTCGGACACCGTGGGCGGGCTCTTCGTCGTGCACCACTCGGCCCTGACGACCATGGTGGAGGACGGCGATCCGGCCGACGCCTACACGTGGCCGGTCCACGAGGTCGGCCGGAACGCCGACGTCTTCGACCAACAGGCGGGGCCGATCCTGAGGGCGGGGTCGCAGGTCATCTTCCCGTCGACGCATGTCCACTCGAACGGCATCGACACCACCGCCCGCCTCGAGGTCGGCTTCAAGTTCCATCCTCCCGACTACGAGCCCACGAAGGAGGTCGAGCTGCTCTTCTTCGGGAACGGCCCGGACATCGACATCCTGCCGATGCAGGACAACCAGCGGATGGACGCCTACTTCACCCTGCCGGAGAACACGAAGCTCAGCGTCTACGAGCCGCACATGCACGCCCCCGGCGTCAGGATGTGCCTCGAGGCGGTGTGGGGCACGACCGTCGAGACCCTCAACTGCTCGGGCTACGACCACAACTGGGTGCGGGTCTACAAGTACGAGGACGATGCGGCGCCGCTGCTGCCCAAGGGCACCATCCTCCACCTGACGGGCTACTTCGACAACACGCCGACCAACCCGAACGTGGTCGATCCGCGCAACTGGTCGGGGTCCGGGCACCGGTCCGTCGACAACATGTTCATCAACCTGCTGCAGGCGATCTACATGGACGATGAGGACTTCGCGGCCGAGGTCGCCGAGCGCGAGCGGCTGCGGATGGCGGACGGGCAGTCGGACATCGGGTGCATCGTGTGCGGCACCGACTTCTCGTCGGACGAGCCGGTCAACGCCGGCGGTGGGCAGTAGGCCGGCTTCGGAGCCCGAGCATGTTTGGGAGATCAACCGGTTACGCGGCGTCATCCCGCGGGGTGGCATTCCTGGCGTTGCTCGCGGCGCTGGCGGCGGCGCCCGAGAGCCGCGCGCAGCAGTCGTTCGCCACCGGGCAGAGCATCTCGCCCGCCTACGAGGGCTGGGTGCAGAACGAGGACGGATCGTTCGACCTCGTGTTCGGGTACATGAACCGGAACTGGGAGCAGGTGCCGGCCGTGCCCGTCGGGCCGGAGAACGCCATCGAGCCGGGCGGCCCCGACCAGGGCCAGCCGACGCGCTTCCAGCCCCGCCGGAACCGGTTCGTGTTCAGCATCCGGGTGCCCGCCGACTTCGGGGACCGGGAGCTGGTCTGGACCCTCACCGCGAACGGCGAGATCCACCGCGCCTACGCCACGCTCAAGCGCGACTACTACATAGACGACCTCGTGATACAGGCGAACTTCGGGGCGGCCGGCGCCGCCGGCTCGACCCCCGAGCTTGCCGGCAACGCCGCTCCGGTGCTGGCCGTCGAGGGCGGGTCCACGCGCACCGTGCGGGTGGGCGAGCCGCTGGCCCTGGCCGCGTCGGTCACCGACGACGACATCCCGCGGGCGCGCCCCCTGGCCCGCACCAATCCCCGGCGGCCGGGCCGCATCACGACCGACACCGCGACCGGTCTGCGGTTGTCGTGGTTCGTCTACAGGGGCGCCGGCGAGGTGGTCTTCGACCCGCCGCAGATCGTGACGTGGGAGGATACCCGCGCGGGGCGCGACTCGCCCTGGTCCCCCGGCTGGTCGACGCCGGATCCGCCGGAGGACGGCCGCTGGGACACCCGGGCCACGTTCAGCCGGCCCGGCGACTACGTCCTGCGCGCCCTCGCGCACGACGGCGGTCTTCAGGACTACGAGGACGTCACGGTGACGGTGACTCGGTAGCCGTTCGCGCGAGACCTCGCGTCGCACCCGGACCGGCGAAGCGCAGCGCTGCGTCGCGCCGGTCCGAACTCAGGGGCAGGCGTCTGCCGCGGACCCCTTCAGCAGGCGCCTCCAACCCGTCCGGTGTCTCTGCCGCGATTTGCCTATATCATGCACCTGAAGGATCGTGAGACGACCGACATTTCAGCGCGACAACCTGAAGGCACGCAAGGTGCAGCCGCCGCCGGACGGCATCGACTTGAGCCAAGTGGCTGAATCCTGCCGGTACGTCGGAAGCCCGTACCACAAGGACGCTCCCGGGTTCGCAGGGGTGCCCCGTGGGCGCCGGCCCAGCGCGTCGTTGTGTCCCCGTGACTTGGCCGGCCGCCGCGACCTCGTCGAGCAGTGGCTACGAGATGCCGTGCGTGCTGGCCGCGTCGGGGCGTGGGACGGCGGCTATCCACGCTACGCTTGGCACCGCGAAGGAGACGTCGTCTTCGAAGCGCGGCACGGAGCCCCTGGTTCCGGCGAGTACCACGGATATCCCCTGGAGCCGTCGCAGAGCGTACGAGGCCTCGAATGAGTGTTCGCTTTCGATTCGGATGGGTCGATTCAGGGCCGTCACCGGACAAGCTCGCCCAATCCACCATGGCTGCGCTCCGCGTTGACACCGACGACGGGACCGTCAGCGCCACCGTGGACCGCCAAAGCGGCATCTACAGCAACGAGATCGTCGTCCCGTTGTTCAACGTGGCGGAGTGGCTGGTTGCCAACTGGTGGCATATCTGGTACGAGGTCGCAGACACGAATGAGCAGCCCCCGGAATTCGAGTCCCGACACAATCTGGCTTGCGTCGGGGACGGATTCGTGCTGCCGCAACTGACCATCACCCCCGCCTCGGCAGGCCGAATGCACCTGAGGTGGACCCGGTACAAGCCGCGGCACGCTCGGATCGAGTTCCTCGACGAGGGGCAGCAGAGTGTCGAACGGGAGGCGCTGGAGGCGGAGTTCCGGGATCTCATCGACGCCGTGCTGGAGCGGCTTCATGCCCATCCCGAGACCGATGCTGCGGCGGACAACCTCGGCCGGGCCTGGAACGCGGTCAACAGTCTCGACGATGACGAAATCGAGTTCAGTCGCGCTGCCGCGCTCCTCGGCGTCGATCCCTTCGACGTGCGGGATGACGTGGCGGACGACATCATGGCTTTCTGGGAACGCACGGACACGTCCGTCCGCGCGGACGCCTTGGCGCTCGCCAACGGCGGCGACCTGTCTTCCATCGCCGGCTGGTTGAACGACGCCTTGGGCTCCGTCACCAGGAGACGCCGGGGCACCGATTGGCGGGATATCCGTCGCGCGTTGCCACCGCCGAAGCCTGAAGTCGAGCCGTGGGTTCAGGGCTGGCAGTTGGCTCGCTTGGCGCGTGGACAGGTAGGCGCCAACGGTGGCCCGATTGACCTCCGCACGGGGCCGTTGGCTGTTCCCCGCCGAGAGACACATCCACCCTCCACGCGCATTCACGGACTCGTCGGCACGGATACACCCGCATGCGTGACGGCGCCACGAGGCAAATCGGGTACCCGGTTTCTTCAAGCCCGCGCGCTCGGGGACTACCTGGGTCGGACCACAACCGGCCCCGGCCTGCTCAGTTCTCTCGCGACCGATCGTCAGGCGCAGGCCCGGGCGTTTGCCGCGGAGTTTCTGGCCCCTGCCGCCTCATTGCGCGAGCGGATGACAGCTGGCCGCGTAGACAGCGAACAGCTCGATGATCTCGGGCGTGAATTCCGCGTTTCCACCGCGTTGATTCGCCACCAGATTCAGAATCACGATCTCGCCGAGATTGTCGGCGATTGAGGCTCATCGCCGAGAGCCGAGGCAATCCCGAGGTGCCACCGGTGCCACCATGGCTCGAAGCTGCTCGTGCGACGAGGCGCGACGAGCGAGCAGGAGGGTTGCTTCGGGCGTGCGCGGGCGGCGCGCTGTCTCGACGGGCTTGCCTACAGGCCCAGCCAGAGCACGGCGGCGCCGCTTGCGGTGACGACGAGACCGGCGGCGGCGTGCGCGAGCTGTTCGCCGCGATGTCGGGCGGAGTGGCCGATCCACCCGATTCCATGCCAGGCGGCAGTCACCGCGGCCAGCATGACCGTGATCGTCAGGAGGCCGAAGACCGCGGCCACCGCCGCCACCGCGAGCCAGTCGCCGGCCAGCCCCGGCACGACCATCAGGGGGATGAGCGGCTCGCACGGACCGAGCACGAAGACGAGGAAGAGCGCCCACGCGGTCAGCCCGCGGATGTCTCCCGGCGCGCCGCCGCCCGCATCCGGTTCGTCGCCCGTCCGCGGCGACCGACGGACCGATGCTTCGCGGCCGTCGAGGGTGCGAGCCGGCCGCGCGGCCCGGGCGTTCCCGACGTCCCGTCCCGGCCGCCTCGGCCACAGGGCCCAGACGGTGTACGAGAGGCCGAAGCCGAGCAGCAGGGCCGCCGCCAGCTCGCCGCGGGCCGACTCGACCCGGAGCAGCGAGTCGGTCGCGACGCCGAGGCCGACGCCGGCGGCGCCGAGCACCACCGACGAGGCGACGTGGCCGGCGCCGCAGACCCCGGTCACCAGCAGCGTCCGCCGGAGCGCCCATCCCCGGGCGCGGCCGAGCGCGGCGAGCGGCAGCGAGTGGTCGATGCCGATCAGGGTGTGGACGATCGCCAGCGAGGCGGCGGTTCCGAGCAGAACGGTCGTGGTCTGAATGGCGTCGGGCATCTTGGCACGCAGGGGGCCGGGGCGGTCCGGGGCCGTGAACGAGGCACGAACTCGCGCCGAACCGTCTGGTCGGCGTCGGAGCTTGTCGATGGAATCTACGGATGCTTGTCGGTCGAAGGCGGGGCGTCCATGCGCTCGCGGAGCGGTTCAGGACACCGGCGGTCGATTGCCTTGCCGTGCGCCACGCGCGCGAGACCGCAGAAAGGGCTGCGTCCCGACGCAGTCGGCAGCCTCATGTCGGTCACCGTCCTGAAGGCGCCGGGGGAACGTCGCGAAACGTCGCCTCGACGGGGACGACCCCCACCCGTCCGGGGTCGATGGCGAGCTCGAAAGCCTCATGTCGGTCACTGTCCTGAAGGCGCCGGGGGAACGTCGCGGAACATCTCCTCGACGGGGACGACCCGCACCCGCTCGGGGTCGATGTCGAGCGGGAGCTGCTCGATCAGCGCGTCCTCGGCGCGGATCGCCTCGGTCACCGCGGCGTTATAGGCGGGCGGCGACGGCTCGTCCGCGAGCAGGCGGTCCCGGAACGCCGCGGCGTCGCGCGTCACCACGGCGACCGCGAGGTCGTCCGCCTGCAGGTGCCGGCGAATGGCGGCGTTGACGTCGTCGACGGTCAGCTCGGGCAGCCGGCGCTGGACCTCGTCGATGAAGTACCCGGCCCCGTACGCGGCCGAGTCCATGTGATAGCCGAGCCGGCGGCTGCCCGTCTGCACGTAGAGCTTCGAGTAGTTGACGAGGAACTCGCGCGTGGCCTCGAAGTCGGCCGCGGACAGGCCCTCGTCGACGAGGACGCGCAGCTCGCGCAGCGCCTGCCGCAGCGCGAAGTGGGCGTTGTGGTGCGGCACCGGGCGGATCCAGATGCTGAAGAACTGCTGGCGGCGCGGGATGTTCGGTATCGGCAGGCGCGACCCGCCGTCCTGGACGAAGTGCTCGACGTACGAGTAGTCGCCGTAGTTCAGCCCCCGCTGCCCGCGCATCTTGTTCATCAGCAGGCCGTTGAACGTGCGGTGCTCGCCGAAGTAGGAGTTGGCGACCATCAGGGCGTAGAAGTCGTCGTCGGCGCGGGTCACGTCGATCGGGAAGCCGATCGAGACCGCGGTGGCGATGGCGTCCTTGTCCACCAGCAGCAGCTCGATGCCGTCGAGGGCCCGCGGGGCCGGCAGCCCGGCGGGCTCGGCGCCCCCCTCGGGCAGGCGGTCGAGCAGCTCCCGCTCGACCCGCTCGGCGAAGCCGGCCGGGTAGCCGCCGGAGATGCCGGCGAGGGCCCGTGCGCGCGTGAAGTGCTCGCGGTGGAACGCCCGCACGTCGTCCAGGGTCAGCGCCGCCAACCCCAGCTCGGTGCCCATGGCGGGGGCGGCGTAGGGATGACCCGCGTACAACAGCGCGTTCAGGGCTTCCTTGCCGAGCTCCTCGTCGTCGCTGCCGCGCAGCGTCGACACGACGGTGTTGGTGAGGAAGTCGCGGTTCCGCTCGAAGTCCGACGGGTCGAACCGCGGCGCGACCACGAGGTCGCGCACGATGTCGAAGAACGGATCGAGGTGGTCGCGGTGCACCTCGCCCACGATGACCGTCATCTCCTTGTCGAACTGCGCCCGGATCGACGCGGACCACGGATACAGCGCCTCGGTGATCGCCTCGTAGGTCATCGCCTCGGTGCCGCCGCGCCCCATCGTCAGCGCCGTCAGCGCGTTGAGGCCATTCTTGCCCGCGGGATCGTCGATCGATCCGGTGCGGAACCCGATGCGCAGGGTCACCAGCGGCGAGCCGGACGCGGGCAGCGTGACGAGGGCGGAGTCGGGCTGACCGGCCGCGGCCGCCGCGAGCACGAGGCCGGCCGCGGCGAGCGGGGCCAGCAGTGCGCGGCGGGAGCGCGCGGTCATGGCGGGGGCTCCCGCGACCGCCCGGCGCCGTCGAGACTGGTCAGGGGTCGTCATCGGGCTTCCTCCTGGGTGAGGATGACCACCGTCCGGTTCGCGTCGGCGAAGTAGCGGTTGGCCACCATCCGGATGTCGTCCGGGGACACCGCGTCGTACAGCGCGTACACCCGGTTCACGGTCTCCGGATTCCGGGTGAGCTGCAGGTAGTGCCCCAGAGTCTCGGCGATGCCGCCCGGGTTGTCGAGTCCCATCCCGAAGCCGTAGCGCATGTGCGACTTGGTGGCGGCGAGCACCGCCGCGTCGACCGGCTCCGTCTTCAGCCGTTCGATCTCGGCGACGATCGCGTCCCGCACGTACTCGATCTTCGTCGGATCGGTGATGCGCGCGATGATCGTGAACAGCGGCGCATCGCGGCTGTCGACGGCTCCCCCCTGCAGCGCATCGACGACCTGCTCCTCGAGGTAGAGGGTCCGGAAGAGCGGCGAGGTCTCCGAGAACAGGAGCTGCGAGAGGACGTCGAGGGCGGGCATGTCGATGCGCTCGTCCGAGAACGCCGGCGCGTGATAACCCATCATCAGGAACGGCAGGGTCGGGTTCGGCCACGTGATACGGGTGGACCGCGGCTCGGTCTGCGGCGGCTCCGGGGGAATCTCCGGCGCGAAGCCGCCGCGCGTCCATCCGCCGTAGTACTCGCGGGCCAGGCGCTCGAGCTCGGCCTGGTCGAAGTCGCCCACGACGACGACGATGCAGTTCTCCGGCCGGTAGTACCGGTCGTAGAACTGCAGGCTGTAGTCGTAGTGGTCGGGCATCTCCCGGATGTCCTCGAGGAGCCCGATCGTCGTGTGCTTGTACGGATGCGTCGTGTAGGCGAGGTCGTGCAGCGTCTCGCGCAGCAGCGACACCGGGTTCGAGAAGTTCAGGTTGTACTCGCCGAGGATGGCGCCGGCCTCCGTGCGGAAGTCCTCCTCGGAGTATTGCAGGTTGCGGAAGCGGTCCGATTCGAGATCGACGATCGTCTCCAGCGCGTCCGCGCTCGCCACGATGTAATAGGTGGTCCAGTCGCTGGTCGTGAACGCGTTCGAATCGGCGCCGATCCGCTTGACCACGGCGTTGTAGGCCTCGGTCGGGTACTTCTCGGTGCCGCGGAACATCATGTGCTCGAAGAAGTGCGCGTAGCCGGAGAAACCCGGCTCGACCTCGTTGCGCGAGCCGGTGCGCACCACCGTGTAGTAGGCGACGATGCCGGGGCTGTCGTAGTCGACGCCGACCACCGTGAGCCCGTTGTCGAGCTCGAACGTGGTGACGGGAAACGGAAATACCTCGCGGCCGGCCTGTCCCTGTCCCGCGGCCACGGCGGCCAGCAGGAACACGGTAGCGGCGAGGCTCTGGCGCGTACATCGCATGGTGACTGTCTCCTGTCGGCGAACCCGTCCGGCGCGGGGCCGGACGCCCGCTCCGACCCTCAAGTATACCGATTCCGCCGCCCGTCCCGGCGGGCGCTGCCGCCACCGCCCGTTGCGGCGGGCGCCGCCGCCCTCCGGCGGGCGCGGCGTCCACCCCCCGGCGGGCGCCGCCGCCTTCCGCGGCCGCTCGGTTGTCGCCGGCGCGTTCCCCGGAATAGACTGGGTAGAGAGGGGCGCCGCGTGGCGAGAACCCGGACCGTCGCGCCGTTTGGATCGCGGCGCTGCCCTGACCGCGATCGAGGAAACCGAAGAAGGTGCATACCGCTCCGCGACTCGTCATGGTGTCGGCCCTTGCGGGGGGCGTGATTCTGGGCACGGGCCGGCAGGCAGTCTCCCAGCTGTCGCCGGGAGAGGTGTCGGTGGCGGCCGGGTATTCGACCAGCGTCGGCGAGCTGAGGCAGTGGGATGCGACGGTCGACGGGATGACGCGGACGGGCGATCTCGTGGTCGTGTCCCGCCAGGCCGACCGCAGCCTGCCGAGACGCACCCACGAGTACCTTGCGCAGTTCCACGAAGGCGTGCGGGTGCATGCCGCCGGAGTGTCGCGGCAGCTCGACCAGGGAGTGACGGTTTCGCTCTTCGGCACTCTCCACACCGGCATCGACGTCGAGACGGCGTCGGCGCTGACCGCCGGCGAGGCCGCGAGCCGCCTCGTGCAGCGGACCGGGGCGGCCCCGGTGGACCGCCTGCTGCCGGAGCCGGTCATCCTGCCGTTGATCGGCGGCTCGTACGAGCTGACGTATCCCCTCACCCTGGATGACTTCTACACCTACTTCGTGTCCGCCGCCGACGGCGCCGTCGTGCAGAGGGAGGCGGCGTTCGACACGCAGTCCGTCGTCGGGACCGGGGCCGGGTTCCTCGGCGATACGAAGAAGATCAGCACGACGCGCGAGAGCGGGCGGTACGAGGCCCACGATCGCCTCCGGCCCGGCGAGGTCGTGACCCTGGACGCGGGCTTCGACTTCGATCGGCTCGATATGTTGACCGACCGCGGGCCGTTTCGCGTCCAGCGCTGGACGTCGAGCGACATCGGGGCCGATGCCGACAACGCCTGGGACGACGCGGCGGTGGTCGACGGCCACGTGCACATGGGCTGGACCTACGACTACTTCGCGCAGCGGCACGGGTGGCAGGGGCTCGACGGCGAGAACGGGCGCATCGTCGGCATCGTCAACAACGACTTCTTCAACGCCTTCGCCGCCGGGCCGCCGTTCGGTCCGGAGGGCGCGGGCGTCTACGTCTTCGGCCAGCGCGGGATTCCGGACTCCGAGGCGACCCAGCCGCGGGTCGCGCTGCACACCGTCGCGCACGAGCTGATGCACGGTCTCACGTGGTTCTCCGTCGAGCAGCGGACCGGAGGCGGCCTGGCGCGCGGCGCGGTGACCGGCCGGTTCGGACCGACGAGCTTCGAGTGGGAGGGCGAGACGTATAGCTGCCCCGAGACCCGCTTCCTCTACGAGGTCGAACCCGACGAATTCGTGCCGTCCCCGGCTTTGTGCAGCGAGGACGGAGAGTTCATCCTGGGGTCGTCCCACGAGGGCGCCATCAACGAGGGCTATTCCGACATCTTCGCGGTGTCGACCGGGTTCTTCCACGAGGCCGCGGGCGCCGCGGGGAGCTACGAGTACGGCAGCGAGTACGCGGCGGGAACGCTCCGGTCGCTGTCGGACCCGTGGTCGGTGCGTCTGCAGACCGGGGCCTACCCCCTTCGATTCGAGTTCGCACTGGGCGTAAGTCCCGTCGACGACCGGTTGGTGTTCTATTCCGGGGCCCTGTTCTGGAACGCGGAGCTGTTGGCCTGGGTCGAGGATTACTGCTGCTACGGCGCCGTGCACTGGAACTCGACGATCCTGAGCCACGCGTTCTATCTCGCCATCGAAGGGGGGACGAACCTGGCCACCGGGCTCGCGGTGGAAGGCGCCGGCGCCGCGAACCGCGACCAGGTCGAGCGGATCTTCTTCCGCGCGCTGACCGAGCTGATGCCCCAGCGTGCGCCTTTCCGGGTGGCGGCGGACGTCATTCGCCAAGCGGCGGCGGACCTCGCGGCCGGCACCGCCGTCCAGCAGGCTGTCGAGCAGGCGCTGGCCGCCGTCGGCCTGCCGCCGCGGCCGCCCGCGCCCGCCGGCTGACCCTCTTGGCCCGGGAGCCCGTGCGAAAGGCCCCGCTGCATTCGACCGGCGATGCATCCTGCCTGACTGCGTTGTTCCCCGGAGCTGTGTTTTTTTCCGCGGTCGCGATATGCCCAGTATGCTCCCTCGTCACGCCTTGTCGCACGGGCGCCCTTCGCCCGCGAACGGGCGCCCTTCGCCCGCGGACGGGCGCCCTTCGCCCGCGAACGGGCGCCCTTCGCCCGCGAACGGGCGCCCTTCGCCCGCGAACGGGCGCCCCAGCCGGTCCTGCTGCAGCGCGGGGTTTCACCACGGGCTCCTGGACCTAGATGAGCCTCGGACTGACCCCGGCCGGGCATCTTCGCTGGGCGCCGCTCGACGGGGACGAGGTCCCGGCCGGTCTCGCCCACCTGCCGCGCGCCTTCGACGCCGACTGGCGCGAGGCCCTCTTCACCCTCGCGGCCGAGAAGACCGACACGCAGGGCGCGCCCGGCCTGCGCTACTGGCAGCAAGTCGCGGAGCGCCATCTCACCGCCCTCTGCCACCTTCCCGAAGACGCGGAGGACGTGCGCGTCGATCCGCCGGCGCCCTCCGAGTGCGCCGAGTGGGTGCTGGCCGCCCCGCCCATGCACGGCGGGGAGTACCTGTCCGAGGACCTCCTGCAGCGTATCTGGACCGATCTCGACGCGTGGGTGCGCGAGCGCGTCGCGGCCGACGGCGGGCTCGCTGCGCTGCTGCGCGCGCGCGCGCCGAGGTGGCATCAGGTGGGGCGGGTCTGCTTCCATCTCGCCGAGAACAAGAACGACGAGGTGCGCCCCTTCGCGTTCATGGCCACCTATGCGTCCGGATTCGGCGCGTCGGGACGCGTGAAGCATCTGCCGCTGCGGCGGGCGCTCGAGCAGTATGCCGGGGCCCGGAACCGAGCCGCCCTCATCAAGCTGCTGTCACCCATCGACCAGGCGGGGGAGACGTGCGGCTGGGTGCGGGACATCGTGGAGTCCGGTCGGGTCTACCAGCCGCTGGCGTGGTCGGCGGAGCGCGCCTACGAGCTCCTGCGGAGCGTGCCCGCGCTCGAGGCGGCCGGCCTGTCGGTACGGCTGCCCAACTGGTGGCGCAAGCGCGCGCGCCCGCAGGTGAGGGTGACGATCGGCGGCAGGAAGCAGGCTCGGCTCGGCGCGGACGCGATGCTCGACTTCAAGGTGGACGTCGCCCTCGGCGGCGAGCCGCTGTCGCGCGCCGAGCGCGAGGCCCTGCTCGCCGGCGCCGACGATCTCGTGCTGCTGAAGGGCCAGTGGGTCGAGGTGGACCGCGACAGGCTGCGGCAGGCCATCGATCACTGGGACACCCTGCGGCAGGCCGGCAACGGGGGGGTGTCCTTCGTCGACGGCATGCGGCTGCTCGCCGGCGCGTCGGCGGACCTTCGGCACGAGGAACGGGCGGAAGACGAACGCTCCTGGGTGCACGTCACCGCCGGGGACGCCATGCGGGAGATTCTCGCCGGCATGCGCCGGCCCGGCGATCTCGAGCCGGTGGCGCCCGGCGGGGAGCTGCAGGGCACGCTGCGGCCGTATCAGCGCGACGGCGTGACGTGGCTGCGTTTTCTGAGCCGGTTGGGCCTCGGCGCGTGTCTGGCCGACGACATGGGTCTGGGCAAGACCATTCAGGTGCTGGCGCTTCTCCTCTGTGACGGGCGCGCCCGCGCGGCTCGCTCGCCGTCGCTGCTGGTGATTCCGGCGTCGCTGCTCGGCAACTGGCGCAGCGAAGCGGCGCGGTTCGCCCCCTCGCTGGCGTTGCGTTTCCTGCACCCGGCGGAAACGGACCGGCCGGTGCTGGAGGACATCGCGGCCGCGCCCGCGCGGCGTCTCGCCGGCGTCGATCTGGTGGTGACCACCTACGCCATGCTCACCCGCCAGCCCTGGCTGGAGGACGTGCAGTGGCGGCTCGTCATTCTGGACGAGGCCCAGGCCATCAAGAATCCGTCGACCCGGCAGAGCCGGGCGGTCCGACGGCTTCCCGCAAGCGCCCGTATCGCGCTGACCGGCACGCCGGTGGAGAATCGCCTGACGGACCTGTGGGCGCTGTTCGACTTCCTCAACCCCGGCCTGCTCGGGTCGCGCGCGGTGTTCGCGGGGTTCGTGAAGGCGCTGCAGGCGCGCGCCGAGCATCCGTTCGCGCCGTTGCGCCGGCTCGTCGCGCCCTACATCCTGCGGCGTCTGAAGACGGATCGCCGCATCATCGGAGACCTTCCGGACAAGACCGAGACGGCCCGCTACTGTCTTCTGACCCGAGCGCAGGTCACTCTCTACCAGCGCGTCGTGCGCACGATGCAGCACGACCTGGAGTCGAGCGGCGGGATGGCGCGGCGCGGCCTGGTGCTGCGGTCGCTCGTGCAGCTGAAGCAGATCTGCAATCATCCCAGCCAGCTCTCTGGCGACGGCGACTATACGCCGGGCGACAGCGGCAAGTTCACGCGGCTGGCGGAGATCTGCGAGGAGCTCGCGGGCCGGCAGGAGCGCGTACTGGTCTTCACCCAGTTCCGGGAGATCATCGACCCCCTTTCGGAGCACCTCGCCGCGGTCTTCGGCCGGGCCGGGCTGGTGCTGCACGGCGGGACGGGGGTCGGACGGCGCCGCGCCCTCGTGGACCGGTTCCAGCGCGACGACGGCCCGCCGTTCTTCATCCTGTCGCTCAAGGCGGGGGGCATCGGGCTGAACCTGACCGCGGCGTCCCACGTGATTCACTTCGACCGCTGGTGGAACCCCGCGGTCGAGAACCAGGCGACGGACCGCGCGTTTCGCATCGGCCAGCACCGCAACGTGCTCGTCCACAAGTTCGTGACAAGCGGTACCATCGAGGAGAAGATCGAGCTGATGATCGCGGAGAAACGGCAGTTGGCGCATGAGCTGATAGACGGCGACGGCGAGGTCAACCTCACCGAGCTGCCCGACGACGAGCTGCTCGACCTGGTGCGTCTCGACGTCACGCGCGCGGCCCCGTAGGAATCCCGCCGTGCCGTGGTTTCCACCCTACATTCCCGTCGGCGCCCGGCGCGCCAGAGTGGCCCGGGTCTCGGACGAGCTGCGCCGGAACGGCGTGGACGTGCAACCCGTCCACATCGAGGGACGCACCATCGCCCGCAGCTTCTGGGGCCGGCGGTGGTGCGACCATCTGGAATCGTGCTCGGACTTCGAGAACCGCCTGCCGCGGGGCCGCGCGTATGTTCGCAACGGCTCCGTCTGTCACCTGGACGTCCACGCCGGCGGGGTCGACGCCATGGTCGTCGGATCGGACCTCTATCACGTCGTCGTGCGCATCCGGAAGCTCGGGAAGGCCGCCTGGAAGGCCATCCGGGTCGAGTGCGCGGGCCGGGTCGGATCCGTCCTCGAGCTGCTCCAGGGACGGCTGTCCGATCACGTACTGCGCGTCGTCACCGATCCCGCCCGCGGCCTGTTCCCGAAACCCGGCGAGATTACCCTCACCTGCGACTGTCCCGACTGGGCGGTGATGTGCAAGCACGCGGCCGCCGTGCTCTACGGCGTCGGCAGCCGGCTCGACGAGCGTCCCGAGCTGCTCTTCCGCCTGCGGGACGTCGACGCCGAAGACCTGGTCGTCGGCGACATGGCGTTGCCGGACGCCGCGGCGGGGGACGACGTCCTCGCCGGCGATCTCGCGGACATCTTCGGCATCGATCTCGACCCCGCGGACAGCGGCGCGGCGGCCGCCCGGCAGAGGACCACCGGACGCCGCCGGCCCGGCCGCGGGAGGCCGCGTCGGACCGGCGCCCCGCCGGCCGGGTTCCAGCCTGACCGGGGCGGATGTGCCGCTGGGAAGCGGCCCGCGGGCCGCTCGCCCTCCGAGCCGGTCAGGAGGACGCCCTGCAAGTGCTGTACCGGGAAATCGAGAAACGCCAGACCGAGTGATCGGTCAGACGTCCATGGGTCAAACCGCCCATGCGCTTGCGAAACTCCTGGGGCTGGCCTTGGCGCAGTCCTCAATTCTCCTGGCAAACACCCATTCGCGGATGCCGGCTCCGGAGGACCGGCGGCACGCCGAGAGGTGGAAGTAGGGCTGTTTCGACGTGTCGCCGACCGAGCGTCGGAACTGGGTGACTGACGGCGTCGGCAGCCGGCTCGACGAGCGTCCCGAGCTGCTCTTCCGCCTGCGGGACGTCGACGCCGAAGACCTGGTCGTCGGCGACATGGCGTTGCCGGACGCCGCGGCGGGGGACGACGTCCTCGCCGGCGATCTCGCGGACATCTTCGGCATCGATCTCGACCCCGCGGACAGCGGCGCGGCGGCCGCCCGGCAGAGGACCACCGGACGCCGCCGGCCCGGCCGCGGGAGGCCGCGTCGGACCGGCGCCCCGCCGGCCGGGTTCCAGCCTACGGGCCGCCGGGTGGCGGAGCTGCGCCGGGGAATCCGGGGCGGATTCTCGGTCCCCGAGTTCGCCGGCCTGCTCCGCGTATCCGCGTCGACGGTGTACCGCTGGGAAGCGGCCCGCGGGCCGCTCGCCCTCCGAGCCGGTCAGGAGGACGCCCTGCAAGTGCTGTACCGGGAAATCGAGAAACGCCAGACCGAGTGATCGGTCAGACGTCCATGGGTCAAACCGCCCATGTGACAGGACGAACCTCCTGGCTGGTTCGAATCGGCCGCGATCTTCAGCAGTCGGCCGGGATTGGCCGACGCTCGCCCAGGCGCTTGCGCCGTAGAAGTTCGCGCCAGCGAGACTTCCCAACGCGACCGCAAGGTCGCGCGGCCGGCGTGCGTTGTGAGCCGCCGGCGAAGCCGCCGGGACGAATCACGGATTCTCCGACGGCACGGCTATGCGCGACTGCCGGCCTTTCGTGTCCTCGGGCGGCGCCCCGGCGGCGAGGGCCAGCAGCGCCGTCCACAGCTCGGGCAGGCCGTCGCCGCGCTTCGCCGAGATCGGCAGCACCGGGTGCGCCAGCGCCTTCTCGTGCGCCCGCAGCGTGGCGTGACGGGCGGATCGGGTGAGGCGGTCGATCTTGGTCGCGGCGACGAGCAGCGGCAGCTGCAGCCCGGTCAGCCAGCCGAGGGCGCTCCGGTCGTTCTCGAGTCCCGGATGGCGCGCATCGACGAGCAGGATCGCGCCAGTCGGTCCCCGCGGCGCCGGCCGTCCCGCGGCGCCGGGCTCCCCGGCCCGGTCCCCGGGCGCGGCGGGCTGGAAGTAGCGTTCGGTGAGCCGGTCGAAGACCCGCGTGCTCGCGGCGCCGCCGCGGGCGTAGCCATAGCCGGGCAGATCGATCAGCAGCAGGTCGCCGCGGCGCCGGGCGAGCACGATGCGGTACACGTTGAGGAGGCGGGTGGTGCCGGGAGCGCCGCCGGCGCGCGCGATCTTGCGGCGCGCGAGGGCGTTGATCAGGGTCGACTTGCCGACGTTGGATCGGCCGATGAGGCTGACCTGCGGAAGCTGCGGGTCCGGAAGCGGACTCTCGGAGCCGACGCTGGTGATGAACTCCGCGGTCTGAATCTTCATCCGCCAGCGACCGGCGACCCGGGGTCAGGCGTCCGCGCCGCGAAAGCGGCGGCAGGCGCCCGCGTTGGTTGCGTGGACAGCGTAGCCGCGAGGCGACGGTTCCGGGTCAGGAGCTCATGGCAAGAGCCCCGCGGTCTCACCACGGGCTCCTCTAGTGCGTTATCCCGCCGTCCGCGGCGGCGGTCGGGGAATCGGTCTCTTCCTGGGCGGAGAGCAGCGAGACCAGCGGCCCGGCCAGGGCGATCTTGAGGACTTCGTCCATGGATTCGACCAGATGGAGCTCAAGGACGTCCAGGACCGCCTTGGGGATGTCAGCCAGGTCCTTCTCGTTGTCCCTGGGGAGGATGATGGTCTTGACGCCGGCCCGGTGGGCGGCCAGAACCTTCTCCTTGACCCCGCCGATAGGCAGCACCTTGCCCCGCAGCGTGATCTCGCCGGTCATCGCCACGTCGCGGCGGGTGGGGACGCTGGCCAGGTTCGATACGAGGGCGGTCGCCAGGGTGATGCCGGCCGAGGGCCCGTCCTTGGGAATCGCCCCCTCGGGGACGTGGACGTGGACGTCGGTGCGGCGGTGGAAGTCCTTCCGGATGCCGAACTCCTCGGCCTTCGACCGCACGTAGCTCATCGCGGCCTGGGCCGATTCCTGCATCACGTCGCCGAGCTTGCCGGTCAGGGTGAGCCGGCCCTTGCCGGGCATCAGGGTGGACTCGGTCAGCAGCAGCTCGCCGCCGGCCTCGGTCCACGCCAGACCGGTCGCAATGCCGACCTCGTTCTTCTCTTCCGCCGCCGTCGGCCGGTAGCGGGGGACTCCGAGATGCTGGGTGATCTGCTCGCCCGCGACCGCTTCCGAGAACTGCCTGCCCTCGTTGACCACCTTGCGCGCCACCTTGCGGCAGATGGTGTTGATCTCCCGTTCGAGGCTCCTGACCCCGGCCTCGCGGGTGTACCGGCGAATGACCGTCTCGAACGCCTCGTCCTTGAACTGGATGTTGCTGTCGGTCAGCCCGGTCGCCTTCACCGCCTTCGGGGCGAGGAACGTTCTCGCGATCTCGATCTTCTCGAGCTCGGTGTAGCCGGCGAGCTGCAGCACTTCCATCCGGTCCCGGAGCGCCTGCGGAACGGTGTGCAGCACGTTGGCAGTGCACACGAACATGATGTTCGACAGGTCGTACTCGACGTCGAGATAGTGGTCCAGAAACGTATGGTTCTGTTCGGGGTCGAGCACCTCGAGCAGCGCGGCCGACGGATCTCCCCGGAAGTCCATCGACATCTTGTCGACTTCGTCGAGGAGGAACACCGGGTTCATGGTGCCGGCCTTCTTTATCATCTGGATGATCTGGCCGGGGAACGCGCCGATGTAGGTGCGGCGATGTCCGCGGATTTCCGCCTCGTCGCGCACCCCGCCGACCGACAGGCGGACGAACTTGCGGTTGGTGGCGCGGGCGATCGACTTCGCGAGGGAGGTCTTGCCGACCCCGGGGGGGCCGGTGAACGTCAGGATGGTGCTCTTCGGCTTGCGGACCAGGGTGCGAACCGCGAGGAACTCGAGAATCCGGTCCTTGATCTTCTCGAGACCGTAGTGGTCGGCGTTCAGAATCGCCTCGGCCTTCTTCAGGTCGCGGCTCTCGCGCGACTTCTTGTGCCACGGTACCGCGATGAGCCAGTCGAGGTAGTTCCGTGAGACCGTCGCCTCGGCCGACATCGGCGGCATTCCCTCGAGCCGCTTCAGCTCCTGGAGCGCCTTCTCCTCGACATCCTTGGGCATGCGCGAGTCTTCGATCTTCTTCTTGAGCTCGTCGAGCTCGCTGCCCTTGTCCTCTTTGCGGCCCAGCTCCTTCTGGATCGCCTTCATCTTCTCGTTCAGGTAGTACTCCTTCTGCGCCTTCTCCATCTGCTTCTTCACCCGAGACTGGATCCGGCGGTCGACCTGAAGCTTGTCCACCTCGGCTTCGAGCAGGCTGGCGATGCGCACCAGCCGCCCCAGCGGCTGGACGATCTCCAGCAGGTTCTGCTTCTCTTCGACCCCGACCGCGAGGTGCGCGGCGATCGTGTCCGCCAGCTTGCCGGCGTCATCGACGCGCACGGCCGCGATCATCGCGTCATAGTGGAGGTTGTTCGACAGCTTCACGTACTGTTCGAACAACGAGACGACACGGCTCATCGCGCCCTCGATCTCCTCGTTGGCGTCCTCGGGCTTGGGCAGGAGCTTCGCGACGACCCGGTAGAACCCCTTGTCTTCCTTCCATTCCACCGCGCGCGCCCGTTCGAGGCCCTCGACCAGAACCTTGATGTTGCCGTCCGGCAGCTTCAGGCTCTGCACGATGTTCGCGATGCACCCCATCGTGTAGATGTCGGTCGGTTTGGGGTCGTCGACCACCGCGAGCTGCTGCGCCGCCAGGAAGATCCGCTTGTCCTTCAGGAGGGCGTGCTCGAGAGCCTGCGTCGAGGACGGCCGCCCGATGACGAACGGGATCATCATGTGCGGAAAGACGACGACGTCACGCAACGGCACGATCGGGAGAGTTTCGTAGACTTCCATGGATTTGGGTTCAACCAGCCTTCTCGATGACGGTGATCGGATCGCCCTTGGCCTGCACGACCTCGCGTGTGATCACGCACTCCCGAACCTTCTTCCGGCCCGGAAGGGTGTACATGATGTCGAGCATCAAATCCTCAATGATCATCCGCAACCCGCGCGCGCCAATCTTGCGATCGAGCGCCGACTCGGCAATCGCCTCCAGGGCGTCCTCGGTGAACTGCAGCTTGACGTTCTCGTACTCGAACAACCGCTCGTACTGCCGCGTGATCGCGTTGCGCGGCTGCGTCAGAATCTGCATCAGGGCCGGCTTGTCGAGCTCGTGCAACGCGCCGATCACCGGCAGTCGCCCCACGAACTCGGGGATCAGCCCGTAGCGGATGAGATCCTCGGGTTCGACGAGCTCCAGGGTCGTGCCCAGGTCCCGTTCCCGCGAGGTCTTGATGTCGGCGCCGAACCCGAGCATCTTGCGGCCGACGCGGCGCTGAATCGTCTGATCGAGCCCAACGAACGCGCCGCCGCAGATGAACAGCACGTTTGCGGTATCGATCTGGAAGAACTCCTGGTGCGGGTGCTTGCGGCCCCCCTGGGGAGGCACGTTGGCCACCGTACCCTCGAGAATCTTCAGCAGCGCCTGCTGAACCCCCTCGCCGGAGACGTCGCGCGTGATCGAGGGGTTCTCGTCCTTCCGGCAGATCTTGTCGATCTCGTCGATGTAGATGATGCCCTGCTGGCACTTCTCGATGTCCCCGCCCGCGGCCTGCAGCAGCTTGAGGACGATGTTCTCGACGTCCTCGCCGACGTAGCCGGCCTCGGTCAGGGTCGTGGCGTCCACGATGGTGAACGGGACCGACAGCAGCTTGGCCAGGGTCTGGGCGAGCAGGGTCTTTCCGGTCCCGGTGGGGCCGATCAGCAGGATGTTCGACTTGCTGAGCTCGGTGTCGTTCCGGTTGCGTGACTGCTTCTGGATCTCGACCCGCTTGTAGTGGTTGTAGACGGCGACCGCCAGCTTCTTCTTGGTCTGCTCCTGCCCGACCACGTACTCGTCGAGGAACTTCTTGATTTCCTGCGGCACCGGGAGCGACGACCGGGCGCCACGGGCCTCGAACCGGCTGTCGTCGGCGATGATGTCGTTGCAGACCTCGACGCACTCGTCACAGATGAAGACGGTCGGACCGGCGATCAGCTTGCGAACGTCGTTCTGATCCTTGTTGCAGAACGAACAACGGAGAATCTCAGACTCACCGGTTTTCTTGGCCATCTGTCACCCAACACCCGGCCGAGCGAAGCCGGCCCACCCGCTGGCGGTTGGCACTCCGTGGAGAACGCCGCCGCCTGTGGCGGGCGCGACGCTCCCCGGCGTGGTGGATCCTCGGTCGCATGCCGCCGGCACGGCCCCTCGGCGTGCCTGGCCGTGCGGGCGCCTCACCTGTCTCGGTGCAGCATGCGGACTCTTCGCGGGCCCCTGGCCCGGACATCTAGGCGCGCTGTCTGACCACTTCGTCAATGATACCGTATTCGCGGCTCTGGTCCGCGGTCATGATGTAGTCGCGCTCCGTGTCCTCTTCGATCCGCGCCATCTCCTGCCCGGTGTGCGTCACCAGCAGCTCGTTCAGGCGCGTCCGCATCCGGATGATCTCGCGGGCGTGGATGTCGATGTCGCTCGCCTGTCCGGCCAACCCCGACATGAGCGGCTGATGGATGATGATCCGGGAGTTGGGCAGGCTGTAGCGCTTGCCCCGGGAGCCGGCCGCAAGCAGCACCGCGGCCATCGACGCCGCCTGTCCGATGCAGTAGGTCTGGACGTCCGGCTTGATGAACTGGATCGTGTCGTAGACGGCGAGCCCGGCCGAGATCGACCCGCCCGGGCTGTTGATGTACAGAACGATGTCGCGGTCGGGGTCTTCCGCTTCGAGAAACAGCATCTGGGCGATGACGACGTTCGCGATCGAGTCCTCGATGGGGGTGCCGATGAAGATGATGCTGTCCTTCAGCAGTCGCGAGTAGATGTCGTAGGCGCGCTCGCCCCGATTGGTCTGCTCGACCACGACGGGAATCAGTTGGTTGTGGACCTCGGACATGTCCTGGGCTCAGACGCTCCGGCGTCTCCGCGATCGACACGCGTGCGGCAACGCCACGATACGGTGCCCACGGGTTCGTTTCATGGTTGGTCGCGCCGCGATCGAGGAATGGTGGTTGGGACGCGGCCGACGGCGCACGCTCACGCCGTCACGATGGTAGCACGCGACAACAGCAAGTCAATCGCCTTCTCGCGCCGCAGGACCGCCGACAGCCGGGCAATGCCGTCGTCGCTCTCGAGCCGGGCCCGCACCGCGGCCGGGGTCTGGCCCAGCCGTTCCGCCTGCCGCGCAACCTCCTGCTCCACCGCGTCGTCGCTGACGCTCAGCTCCTCGCGCCGCGCCACCTCGTCGAGCACTATCGAGGCGCGCACCGCTTCGAGGGCCGGCGCGCGCTGCTCTTCCCGCAGGGCCTCCCAATCGATGTTGGCGGTCCGCGGGTCCATCCCCTGCTGGGCCACCCGGGCGGCGACCTGCTCCAGCCTCCGGGCGATCTCGCGATCGGTCAGGGCCTCGGGAACCTCCACCGTCAGGCGGGAGGAGAGCTGCCGCATGAGGTCGCGCCGCACGCCGCGCTGGGTTTCGATCTCGGCTTCGCGCCGCAGGTCGCCGGCGATCAGGCTCTTCAGCGTCTCCAGCGAGTCGAAATCGCCCACCGACTTCGCGAACGCGTCGTCGAGGTCCGGGAGCACGCGCCGGTGGTGCTCCTGCACGGTCACCGCATGGGTGACGCGCTTGCCCGCGAGCTCGGCCGGGGCGCAGTCGTCGGGATAGGACAGCTCGAACGTCTTCGAGTCGCCGACGTTCAGGCCGATGAGCTGGGCGTCGAATCCCGGCGGGTTGCCGTCGGCGCCCAGCTCGACCGTCGCCCGCTGCCGGGGCTCCTCGAACCGCGGGGCCCGGCCGTCGCCGTCCGCGTGGCGGGCGAGGCCGATGGTCGCGATGTCGCCGGTGTCGAGCGGGCGATCCGTCACCGGAACGATCCGACCCGCCCGCAGCCGGAGCTGCTCGAGCGCGCGCTCCTCGGCCTCCGCGTCCGGGGTCACCGGGCGGCGCCGCAGGGTCAGGGCGTCGTAGTCGAGCTCGCCGATGGACGGCATCACCTCGAACAGGGCGTGGAAAGTGAGCGGCTGGCCCTCGTCGATCGATATCTCCCGCACGTCCGGGGCGTCGACCGTGCTCAGCCCGTGCTCCTGCATCGCGGTCTCGACCGCCGCCGGGACCAGATCGCTCGCGGCGTCGTGCAGGATGTCCTCCTTGAACCGCTGCCGTACGATGTGCAGCGGCACCTTGCCGGGGCGGAAGCCGGGCACGCGGGCGCGCCCGCGGTGGCGCCGGGTCAGCCTGTCGATCGCGGCGTCCACGTCGGCCGCGGGGATTTCGACGTCGAGACGCCGCCGTGTTTCACTCAGCTCGGTGATTCCCGCCTTCATGCCATCCATCCGTCAATGGTGCGAAAGGGGGGACTCGAACCCCCACGGCCTTCCGGCCACCGGATCCTAAGTCCGGCGCGTCTGCCAATTCCGCCACTTTCGCAGGGACGCGCGCCACCCGCGTCCGCGGGCGCTCGCGCCGCGCGTCAGAGCGACCCGACTGTCCGACCGTGATTTCAGGCTACCACACCGGGTTTCGGTTCCGCCGGGCGGGGCCACGGCCATCCCGTCGAGCAGGCCATGGTGAACCCGGAGTGGAACCGACACCGGGCGGTCGAACGCAGCGGGGACTCTTGCGCGCGCTGCCAGGGGAGCGGCGCAGCTCTATGGTAGTGTTTCCTGTCACAAGCGCGGGCCGCTTTTCGGGATGCCGGCCGCGGGGGAGGACCTGAGCATGGAGCGGGCGCGGCAGACGGTGGTCGACCGACAGGCCAGCATCACGTGGTTCCGGAACACCCGTGAACGGACCGAACAGTTGTTCGACCTGTTGAGCCCGGCCGCCTACTTCGAGCAACCCATACCCCTCCGGCATCCGGTGGTGTTCTACGAGGGACACATTCCGGCCTTCAGCGTGAACACGTTGATCAAGCGCGGGCTCGGGCGCCCGGGGGTGGATGCCGGGCTCGAGGCGCTGTTCGCCCGCGGCATCGATCCGGAAGACGGAGACGCGGCGGACGAGTCCGCAATCGCGTCCTGGCCCGATCGCGAGGCCGTTCGACGATACGCGGCCGAGGCCGACCGGGCGATTCTCGACGCCCTCGAGCGCGCCGACATCGAGCGGGACGGCCATCCGGTACTGCACCGCGGCCAGGCGGTGTTCACCCTGATCGAGCACGAGGAGCTGCACCAGGAGACCCTGGCCTACATGTGGCATCGGCTGCCGTCGGACCTGAAGCGCCGGCCCGGGGACGCCGAGGTCGTCACCGAAGGTGCGGTGCCGGCCGTCGACCGGGTTCGCATTCCGGCCGGCCGGGCGACGCTGGGCGCGGGGCGGGACGAGATCCCGTTCGGATGGGACAACGAGTTTCCGACCCTGGTGGTGGACGTGCCGCCGTTCGCCATCGATCGGCACAACGTGACAAACCAGGCGTTTCTGGAGTTCGCCGAGGCGGGCGGCTACACGGATCGCCGGTGGTGGTCGGAGGCGGACTGGGCGTGGCGCGAGTCCGCCGGGGTCCGGCATCCGCCGTTCTGGGTGCGCGAGGGCGACGCCTGGTGGTGGCGGGGGATGTTCGAAACGGTGCCGCTGCCGCCGGCCTGGCCGGTCTACGTCACCCATGCCGAGGCGGCCGCCTACGCGCGCTGGAAGGGGGGGCGGCTGCCGACGGAGGCGGAGTTTCATCGCGCCGCCTACGGCGCCCCGGACGGCGTGGAGCGCTCGTATCCGTGGGGTGAGAGCCCGCCCGACGCGACCCGCGGTCACTTCGGCTTTCGGGGATGGGACCCGGTGCCGGCGGGCTCGTTCCCCGACGGTGCGAGCGCGTGGGGAGTGCATGACCTCGTCGGGAACGGGTGGGAATGGACCTCCACGGTGTTCGAAGGGTTTCCCGGATTCGCCCCGATGGCCTCGTATCCGGAGTACTCCGCCGATTTCTTCGACGGGCTGCACTACGTGATCAAGGGGGCGTCCCCGGTCACCGCGAGCGGATTGATCCGGCGCAGCCTGCGCAACTGGTTCCGGCCGCACTACCCGTTCGTCTACGCGGGGTTCCGCTGCGTGGAGGACGCGCCGCGGTGACCGGGGCGAGGGGCCGGGCGGGCTGCACCCGGACCGGCCGGTTCCGCCGCCTTTATTTGCGATGGATGCCGGCGACGTGATGGCGGTGGCGGTCCGCGACCGCCTCGCGGAGGACGTGCGGCGGGATCTGGGTCTTCCCCGGAAACGGCTTCAGCCCCGGTATCTCTACGATGCGCTGGGGTCGCAGCTCTTCGAGGCGATCTGCGCCCTGCCGGAATACCGGATTACTCGCGCCGAGCAGCGACTGCTGGCCGCGCATGCCGGTGAGATGGGGGCCGGTCTCGCGGCGCCGGTCACCATCGTCGAGCTGGGGGCGGGCAGCGGCGAGAAGCTCGCGCAACTGATTGAGCCGCTGGTGCGGGCCGGCGTTCCGTTGCGGGTCGAGCTCGTCGACGTGTCGGCGACGGCGCTCGACTTGGCGCGCCGGACGCTGTCCCGGTGGCCGGACCTGCCGGTGACGAGCCACGAGACCACCTACGAAGAGGGGATCGAGCAGGTGGCGGCGCGCCGGCGGGGCGAGGGCGCCATGCTGACGGCGTTTCTGGGATCCAACATCGGCAACCTCGACCCGACCGCGAGTCTGGCGTTCGTCGGCGCGGTGCGGTCGGCGCTGAGGCCCGGCGACCGTTTCCTGCTCGGCACCGACCTCGTGAAGCCGGAGGCGGAGCTGGTGCTCGCCTACGACGATCCGCTCGGGGTGACCGCGGCGTTCAACCTGAACGTGCTGGTGCGCCTCAACCGGGAGCTCGGGGCGGACTTCGATCTCGATCGCTTCGCGCATCGCGCCGTCTGGAACGCGACGGAGTCGCGCATGGAGATGCACCTCAAGAGCCTGCGGGCGCAGACCGTGGCGATTCCCGGCGCCGGGTGCTCCGTCCGTTTCTCGGAAGGGGAGTCCATCTGGACCGAGAGCTCGTACAAGTACGAGACCGTCGGCGTGCGCGAGCTCGGGGCCGCGGTCGGGTTGGGCGTACGCGGGCAATGGGTGGATGAGCGCGACCGGTTCGCGCTCACCGCGTTCGAGGTGCAGGAATCTGCGCCGTAGAACGGTCCTGGAGATTGGCTGGGCGGAGGGCGGAGCCGACTTCCGGGTCGGCGAGCGCGGGAGCAACGTCAATGGGCCGCGAGGAGCTACTGCCGCGCCGGGCGATGCGCTTCCTGGTGGTGGCCGCCAGCGCGATCGTCGTGGTGGCGGGACTGCGCGAGGCCAGCGAGATTCTGCTGCCGTTTCTGAGCGCGTTGTTCATCGCCGTCGTCAGCCTGCCGTTCATGGCGTGGCTCCAGCGCAACCGGGTGCCGACGTGGCTGGCGGTGATGTTGACCGTCGCCGCCGCCGCGGGGGTCGTCAGCATGCTCGGGGTGCTGGTGGGGCAGTCGGTGGGCGAGTTCGCACAGGTCGTCGCGGACTCCCAGTACAACGCGCGGTTCGAGGAGCTGGCCAATCGGCTCCGCCTGTGGGCCGAAGAGGTCAATCTCCCGTTCGCCGACCGCACCCCGCTCGACTTCGTCAATCCCGGGGCGGTGGTGAACCTGCTCGGCGGCACGCTGGGCGCGCTCGCCGGGCTGCTGCAGGATGCGTTCCTCGTCCTGCTCGCGGTCATCTTCATCCTGGTCGAGGCGGCCGGATTCCGGGCCAAGCTGCGGCTCGCGTTCGGTGATCGGGCGGACGGCCTGGAACGGCTGAGCCAGATGACGCTGCAGGTTCAGAAGTACCTGGCCGTCAAGACGGTCGTCAGCCTCGGCACCGGACTTCTCGCCTTCGTCTGGGTCTGGACCCTGGGAATCGATTTTCCCCTGATGTGGGGACTGGTCGCGTTCATCTTCAACTACATCCCGAACATCGGGTCCATCGTCGCCGCCGTCGGCCCCTCCGTGCTGGCCCTCGTGCAGGTCGACCTGAGCCGGGCGCTGGCCGTCGCGGCCGGCTACGTGGCGCTCAACATCGTCTTCGGCAACATCCTGGAGCCGACCCTGCTGGGCCGGCGGCTCGGGATGTCGGTCCTGGTGGTGTTCGTGTCGCTGGTGTTCTGGGGGTGGGTCTGGGGGCCGATGGGTCTGCTGCTGGCGGTGCCCATCACCATGACCTTCAAGATCGCGTTCGAGAACACCGACGACCTGCGGTGGATCGCGGTCCTGCTCGACGCCAACCCCCGGGCGCGGGAGGCGGTCAGGACGCCGGCGCCCGGCCCGCCCGCAGTGACCGCAAAACCGTCCGATGCTCCGCGTGGACCGCAAGCGCCGACGCATACTCCGGCTGCGTGAACCCGAGCTCCCTGGCGATCTGTCCCGCCTGCGACTCCTCGATCGTGCTGATGGCGCCGTCGGAGGCGGCAACCGCAAAGACGCAGTCCAGCAGATCGAGACGCTGGGCGTCGGTCGCGATCTCGCGAAACTCGCGGGTCACGAGATAGTTCTCGGTACCGCCGAACAGCCGGGTCTGGTGCTTGGCGATCTCGACCACGAGGACCGCCTGCGCCGCGGGCAGATGGCCCAGCTTGCGCACGATCTCACCCATCGCGTCGGTCTCCTCCGCGGTGATCCGGGAGTCGGCGTGCGCGACCCGGCTGAGCACGTAAGCGAAGGCCGCAAGGAACCGCGCGCGCTCCGCCGGCAGCGACTCGAGCTCGGCCGCGATCCGCTTCACGGTGTCGGTATCGCCCCGTTCGTTGGCCGCGGGCCTCGCCGGAGCGACTCGCAGCACATCGAGAATTCCCACGGCAGACCTACCTGGACTCGTCGTCGACGGCGCCGTGAGGTCCCGGCGACGTCAGAAGGCGACCCCCTGCGAGTCGGCCGAGTAGTCGGGGACGTTCCGCTGGAACACGCGCCAGTAGTGCATGACCGACTCGACGTGTTCCCGTCCGTCGGGCTCTCGCTCGACCGTTACGGGGTCTCTGCCCATCACCTCCGCGACCTCGTCGCGATCCGTCATCAGCGCCACCGTCGCCTCGTAGATCTTGTCGCCTATCTTCAGGCGCACGCGCGGGTCGCGGGACACGTTCCGGGTCCAGAGCTTGTCGTTCGGGAAGGGCGTTTGCATGCGGTTCTCGTCGGAATGGGCATGGACGTAGAGCTTGTCGCCGCGCCCGACGATGCCGATGGTGACCGAGTGGGGTATGCCGTACCACGTGCGGGTCTCGAGCATGACGGTGTTGCGGCGCTCCGGATCGTCGAGGTTGTTGACGAAATCCCAGTTCGTCACCACCTCCCGGGCCACCTCGCCCTTGAGCCACAATCCGGGTCTGGCAATCCGGTTGTTGTTTGCGAATTCCTCGCCGCCGGGATCCAGGTATCGGGGCTCGAGACCCGCCAGGCGCAACGTGAGGAGTGCCAGCACCAGGACGCCGACAACTAGCGAGCCGCCGATCTTCATCCGTCTCGTCATGGTCATCCTCCCGTGATGCCCACCTGCGGCTGCGGCTTTCTGCCGAGCCGAGCGCCACAGCGCCCACGAGCCCCGCGCGACGGCAGCGGCGTACGGCGGACGCCTACGCCATGTCTTTCAGCTTCTTGAGCGGCAGAACCTTCACGGAGGCGCTGGCCGGCTTGGCCTTCACGTCCATCGTCTCACCGGGCCGGAACGGATTCGGCACGTTCTTCCGGGCCCTTTGCGCGGGCTTCTTCACGACCTTGATCTTCATCAGGCCGGGTATCGCGCAAGCGCCGACGGCCCCTTTCTGGACATGGCGCTCTATGACCGATTCCAGCGCCTCGAAGACATCCGCGACCTGCCGCTTCGTCAGCTCCGTCTTCTCCGCGATATCCGAAAACATCTGCGTTTTCGTCATGGCCTCGGTGAGTTTCTTGACTCTTGCCAACATTTCCTCCTGGAGATGAGTGAACCGGTCTCTTGTTTCGCCCGCGCATGATACCCGATCCGGCGGGCCCGACACCCTGGGCTGCGACTCCGGCTATGCCGCGAAACGGGCGCGACCCGCGAGCGCCGGCAAGCGGGGCCGCTGATCCCCTCCAGGCACTCAAATGAATGGCAAGAGGCTCGTCCCCAACGGACCCCGCCGGTTCGTGTTTCCGCTCGGCGCGAGGTCGCCGAGCAGGGTGGAGCCGTGACTTCCCTCGTCGGGATTGGTGAACGAGGTGCGCGTGAAAACGTACCGGAACCCCAGCAGTCCCTCGACGTACGGGCGTACCCGGCCGGTCTCCGGCTGCACGCGGACGAGTGCGTGGGTCTGCAGGAGGTGGTTGGTGGTGTTCACGTCGGTCAGCACCTCGGGCACGGCCGGAACCAGGGACAGCCGCCGCGTTTCCTTGCCGTACTGCAGGTAGCCGATCTCCGCCCCCAAGGCGATGGGAGTGCGCCCGATGCGGCTCGTGAAGTCCAGGCCCGCGCCGGGGCTCGTGCCCACGCGGTCTCCGAAGTCGCCGACGGCGATGCCGCCGAGGGGCCTTGCGGCAAGCCGGAACCGCCGGAACGCAGTCGGACCGGCTCCGGGCGGCGCCGGTTGCCCGGCCGCCGCCGGCCCTCCGGCGGGCACGGGCTGGCCGATCGCAGGTGAGGCGCACGCGAGCAGCAGGCAGCCCGCGAGACCGCCGATGCAGCCGGCCATGCGCGTCGGGTGTATCCGGTGACTCACGGACCAGGGTTGCTTCCTCATGACGGCCTCCCTCCCGCTGCGTTCGCTGTACATGCGGCGTCACGGCTTGATATGGCAAGACTCGTGCCACGAGCCGATCAGCATCTAAATCCCGACGTACGTACGGGTTGACGCCGGTGGGCGTCCCGGGCACGGATACCCATGTGACCTGCGCAGCGGACAGTCGTGGCCGGCTGTGCACGGCGGCTCGTTGGGGCTCGACCCGTTTCGCGGCCTCGCGGGCGTCCTCGACGGGTAGCACATATTGACAATACAGGGCTCGACCATCACGATCGACCGCCGAGAGCGGACGATGAGGGTTCCGAGGTGATCTCATGATGCGAAAAGTTCCGGGCAGCGCGCTCGCAAGCGCCATAGCGGTCGTCTTCGTCTTCCTGCCGGGCTTCGGCGCGGCGCCCGCGGCGGGGCAGATCGCCGCCGCGGTCGTGAGGGTCGAGGGCGGCCAGCTCGCGGGAGCGCCGTCGCCGATCGGCGACGAGGTCATGGTCTACCGGGGGGTGCCGTTCGCGGCCCCGCCGGTGGGCGATCTCCGGTGGCGTCCCCCCGGGCCGGCAGCGGCGTGGGAAGGCGTGCGCGACGCGACGGAAGCGGCGCCGGCGTGCATGCAGAACCCGATTCCCGCCGCGGTGAGGACGTTCTACGACGCGGGCGTCGACCGGATGGACGAGGATTGCCTCTATCTGAACGTCTGGACCGCGGCGGCGCCGGACGACCGCGCGCCGGTCATGGTCTGGATCCACGGCGGCGGGCTGGCCATCGGCAACGGCGCCGACATCACCTACGACGGGACGCGGCTCGCGCAACGGGGCGTGGTGCTGGTGACCGTCAACTACCGGCTCGGGGCGTTCGGCTATCTCGCCCATCCCCGGCTGAGCGCTGAGTCCGAGCACGGGGCGTCGGGCAACTACGGCACCCTCGACCAGGTCGCGGCGCTTGGCTGGGTCCAGCGGAACATCGCGGCGTTCGGGGGCGACCCGTCGCGCGTCGCCATCTTCGGCGAGTCGGCCGGCTCGTGGAGCGTCAACCAGCTGATGGCGACGCCGCTCGCGCGCGGCCTCTTCCACGCCGCCATCGGCGAGAGCGGAGGAGGCTTCGGATTGCGGGGCGGGGCCGCGCCGAAGGCGGAGATCGAGGCGGCCGGCGAACGGTTCGTCGAGGCGCTGCTCGGCGACGGCGAGACGGCGACGCCGGAGGCCATGCGCGCCGCGAGCGCCGACGCGGTGCAGGCCGTCGCGCCGGAGCTGGTCCGGTCGACGGCCAACGTCGACGGCTGGGTCTTCCCCGACACCGTCTACGACATCTTCGCGGCGGGACGGCAGCACGACGTGCCGGTCATCGTCGGCTCGAACGCCGACGAGATGACCATCCTCGGCGGCGCGGCGGGGGCCGAGACCGTGGAGCAGTACCGCGAGACGATACGGAACGAGTACGGCGAGCACGCCGACGCGTTCCTCGAGACCTTCCCCGCCGCCACCGCCGACGAGGCGCAACGGGCCCGGGTGGCGAGCGGCACCGACGCCACCTTCGGCTGGGAGATGCGGACCTGGGCCCGCATGATGGAGACGGTCTCGTCGCCCGCGTACCTCTACTTCTTCAGCCGCGTCCCGCCGGCCCCCGACGCCGACCGCTACGGCGCGTACCACACGGCGGAGATCCCCTACGTGTTCGACAACTTCGGGGTCAGCCCCCACCCCTACGCCAACCGCGACTACACCGACACCGACCGGAGGCTCTCCGACGTCCTCGCCTCCTACTGGGTCAACATGGCCGCCACCGGCAATCCGAATGCGGAGGGGCTGCCGGAGTGGCCCGCCTACGACCCCGGGGCCGACGCCGCCCTCCACATCGGCGACACCATCACCGTGGAGCGGGGCATCCGCAAGGACCGCCTCGACTTCTTCGACCGCTACTACGCGGCGCAGCGCGAGGGGAGCGACTGAGGACTGCCGGCCCGCCGATCGAAGGATCAACTCGAAGCCGAGGACTTCGCCGACCGGACCCGCCGATGATTTTGCCAGGCGCCGCGCGCCGGACAGACCAGGAACATGGCGACGATACGCCGGGAGCGTCCCGAGGACATTCCGTGGATCCGCGCCGTCAACGAGCGGGCGTTCGGACAGCCCGACGAGGCGGCGCTGGTCGATGCCGTGCGGGCGCGCGGCGAGCGGACGATCTCCCTGGTTGCCGTCGATAACGGGAGGCTGGTGGGGCACATTCTCTTCACCCCGGTGACGATTCACGCGCCGGATCGCGCGTGCGAGGCGGCCGGGCTCGCGCCGATGGGCGTCGATCCCGACTACCAGGGGCGCGGCTTCGGCGGCCGGCTCGTCGTGCAGGGCCTCGATCGGTGCCGCGAGTCGGGATACCGCATCGCCGTCGTGCTCGGCCATCCGACCTACTATCCGCGGTTCGGCTTCGTTCCGGCCCGGTTGCACGGCATTCGCTTCGCGCTGGACGTGCCGGACGACGCCTTCATGGTCATCGAGCTCGAGCCCGGCGCGCTCGACGGCTGCACCGGCGTGGCGCGCTACGCGGCGGAGTTCATGTCGCTGTGACGCCGTCCGCGCTGTTCTTATTCAAGGTTGGTGCATATCCCTGAATACAGGCAGGGCCCGTTCAAGTTCCGTGTTCGACCGCGAGCGGCTGCGACGGGGCGGGCTCACTCGAGCTTCTCGTCGAAGAACGCGAGCACCCGCGACCGGTACTGCTCGGGGGCGGCGGCCGAAACCCGGTCGTGGTTGGACCCCGGAAAGATCCAGAGGTCGTAGACCGCGGGTCCGGCGGCGGCGGCGATGCGCCGCGCGTGGTCCACGGGAATCAACCGGTCCGCCTCGGCGTGGACGATGAACAGCGAGCGGGCAGGCAGGCCGGCGACCGCGTCCACCGGGTTCAGGATCCGCGTGTCGAGGCCGAACCGCTCGCGGCCGAAGAAGAGGATGGCGGGATTGAAGAAGCGGGGCAGTCCGCTCTCTCGCGGAAGCTCCCGCACCAGCAGGTCCTCGAGACGGGCGAAGCTGCTGTCGGCGACGATCGCCCGCACGTCCGGCGAGGCGGCGGCCGCGAGGAGGACGGTGGCCGCCCCCATCGAGTGCGCCCAGAACCCCACCCGGTCGGACGCGAACCCTCGGCTCCGGAGGTACGCGACGGCCCCCAGCACGTCCCCCTGCTCGTCCGCCCCCAGCGTGTAGCGCGGGCCGTCGGACAGGCCGTGCGCGCGGAAGTCGAACAGCAGCACGTTGTAGCCGCCGTCGACGAGGGCGGCGGCGTGCGCCACCAGCTCGCCGTTGTCGCCGGTGCGGGACGAGCTGCGGCCGTGGACGATGACGACGGCCCGGTCACTGCCTTCAACCGGCAGGAACCACCCGCGCAGGACGGTGCCGTCCACCGTGCTGGAGAAGGTCACGTCCTCGTAGGACAGGTCGAAGACGGCCGGCGGCGAGGCGAGGGGGCGGCGGTACGGCCTGGTCAGCCGGTCGGCGACGAGCATCGACACGCCGATGTAGCCGACGGCCGCCAGCACGACGCCCACCGACAGACCCATGAGCAGCCGGCGTCTGCGCCGGGAGCCGTCGGCCGTCGGGGGCGTCGAGGCGGCGGGTGGGTTCACGGGCGAATTCTACCGGGACGATGCTCGTTCATCGAGGGGGACGCCTCGATTGACACCCGACCGGCCGGGCGGACGTTTCGTCCCGGCGAGGACCAGGCGGGCCGCGACCACGTCGCGGTGCTGGGCTACGGCCTCTGGACGCGCCGTTTCGGGGGCGAGCCCGACGTCGTCGGACGCGAGATCACCCTGGACGGGCGAGCCCGCACCGTGATCGGCGTGATGCCGCCGGCGTTCGAGTTTCCGACCGGCGCCCGCGAGGTGTGGACCCCGCTGGTGCTCGCCGAGGCGAGCCGGAACGACCGCCGGAATCACAGCGTGATGACCGTGGCCCGGCTCCGGCCCGGCGTGACCCTGCCGCAGGCGCGCGCCCGCATGGAGGCGCTCGGCGTCCGCCTCGCCGAGATCCATCCCCGCACCAACGCCGGCCGCGGCGTCGAGGTCGTCGAGCTTCGGCACCAGCAACGCGGGGTGACCGGTCCGTTTCTCGTCCTCGGCCAGCTGGCGGCGGTGCTCGTGCTGCTGATCGCGTGCGCCAACGTGTCGAACCTGCAGCTGGGCCGGGTGACCTCCCGGGGCAGGGAGATGACGATTCGCGCCGCCCTGGGCGCGGGGCGGTGGCGCCTCGGGCGGCTCGTCGTGATCGAGTCCCTGCTGCTGGCCCTCGCCGGCGGCGGGGTCGGCATGGGGGTCGCGGCGTGGGGCGTCGCCGTGCTCAGGGACAGCATCTCGCCCGAGATGTCCCGGGGTTCAGGGCTTCCGGGACGTCGCCGTCGATTGGCCGGTGCTTGCGTTCTCGCTGGCGGTGGCGGTCCACTGGCGACGGCGGGGATCGTCGCCGTCGTCGACGACATGAAGTACCAGGGGCTCGCGGCGCTCCGGGCCGGCTCGATATCGTCCCGTGGCCGTGGGTGCCCACCGGCGTGTCGCACCTCGTGGTGCGGACCACCGGCGATCCGCTGGCCCTGGCCCCGGCGATTCGCGACCTCATCCGGACGCTGAACCCGTCCCTGCCGGTCCCCGAGGTACGGCCACCGGCAACCCCGACGGGGAAAGCTGCCGCTGGCCGGAGGATTGCGGGCAGGCAGGACGGAGGGAGTCTGCGGCGCGTGGAATGTCAGCCGCCCAGCTCGTCCTGGACGATCGACGGCCGTTTGTCGATCAGCGCGAGCAGCACGCGTGCCGGTCCCTCCGGACGCCGGCGGCCCTGCTCCCAGTTCTTGAGCGTGCCCAGCGGAATGCCGATGCTTCGGGCAAAGGCCGGTTGCGACAGCCCCGTCTTGCTTCGGATCGCGACGACATCGGGACGGGGCACGTCGATCTCGTGCACCGCGAATCCGGCGCGGTGGCCGTTCAGGTAGGCGCGCGCATCGTCGAGCCCGGCCATGATCTTGCCGAATGCCTCGGTCACGGGTCTCTCCTGTAGTCCGCAGCCAGCTCCTTCGCGGCGGCGATCATGGCCGCCCGTTCCCTCGTGCCGAGATCCGCCCTCTCGTTTTTGGCGAAGACGGTGAGCAGGAACACGGGCATGTCCTCGCCGACGGACAGGAACACCACGCGAGCGCCGCCGCTCTTGCCGCCTCCCGGACGAGCGATCCGGACTTTACGGACACCGCCACCGAGCGGTACCCCCGCATCGGGATTCTCCGCCACGATGCTGACGACCTTGGCGCGGAGGTCGTGAGTCAACACGCCACGGGCCGCCGCGAGATAGGCGGTGTCTCCACGACGGTCTGCAGGCGGGCCACGTCAGCAACAGGATAGGCGTCATTGGCGCCGGCAGTCAACGACTGACCAGCGGAAACAGGGTCCAGCCCGCGGCCTCCAGCACGACCAGCGACAGGGTGAGAGCGAACCGGCCGGCGAAGCGTCTCGGAAGCGTGCTCAACGGCTCCTACGGCCAGCGCATCCGCCAGTCGGTGAAGTACTCCGCCTCTCCCCAGGTGACGCGAAGGATGCCCGAGGGGACGGCTCCCTCTTCCGCCGGCAGGTTCGGCTCGAGCGTGATCGCGAGGCTCCCGACCGCCTCCGCCAGCCCCCGGCGGTCGATCGGCGTCCGGCCGAAGTCGAACGACGGGTCGTAGTCGGTGCCCCACTGCCGGGTCTGGCGGCTCACGATCAGCTCGCCCCCGTCCTCGCGCGGGAGCATGAACAGCGTGTACTCCCCCCGCGGCACGTCGAGGTCGCCGAAGCGGACGTCGAAGTCGAGGGTCAGGCGCGTGGCCCAGTTCGCTCCGACGCGCCAGACCTCGCCGTAGGGCACGAGCCCCCCGAAGATCGCGCGGCCCCGCGCGTGCGGCTGGCCGTAGTCGATGGTGATGCGCGACGGGCCCGAGTGGGACGGCGTGTAGGTGAACCACCCGCCGTCGCGCAGGACGCGCCCGTCGAAGGTCACGCTCGTCGTCACCCGTCCGCTCGGGGCGACCTTGGGGCGGGGGCCCGTCCCGTCCTGGGCGGCGAGCGGCGCGGCGATCAGGAGAACCGTCAGCGCGGTGAACGCGGCGAGGGGGCGCAAGGTGCACATGGCGTCATTCTACGGCCAGTCGACGGCGCGAAACCCTCAATCGAGACCGGCCGTCAGCTCCAGGTAGGTCCGGCGAACGGCCATCTCCATCGCGCGGGAGTAGCCCTGAAAGCGCCGGTACTGCGGGAGGTCGACGGCCGCCACCGCCTGCTCCTCGGTCGCGCCCCGGGCGATCTCGCGCTCCACCGCCTCGCGTACGTCCAGCAGGATCTGTCGATGACCCCGGAGCCCGGCCCGGGTCGCGGCGCGGTCGTCCGGCAGGAACCCGTGCCCCGGCACGAAGACGTCCGCCTCCAGCGCCTCGACCGCCTCCAGGGTGCGCAGCCAGTCGCCGGGGTAGCTGTCGTTCGTGTACGGGAACTCGTCGAAGTTGAACACCTCGCTGAGATAGGCGACGCGGTCCGCGGGTACGAACACGATGCTGTCGCCGCGGGTGTGGGCCCGGCCGAGGTGCAGAATCCGGATCTCCTTGCCGCCGAGATGGAGGGTCACGCGTTCGCGGTAGGTCTGGTCGGGAAGCCGGGCGAGCTGCTGCTCCGGGGGCATGTGGCTCAACAAGCCGAGGAGGTCGGCGCGGTAGCTCTCGTGGGCGATGTTGAACACGTCCCGATACACGGCGTTCCCGCCGGTGAACCGGCCGTGGAAGGTCGAGGACACCAGGTATCGGACCGGCTGGTCCGTCACCCCGGCTATCGCCTCGCGAACCTCCCGCGCGATCGTCTCCGAGCCCAGCGCGTCGACGACCACGACCCCGTCGCTGGTGACGATGATGCCGCTGTTGAACGTCGAGGACACCCCCGGCGTGTCGTCGGTGTGCAGGTACACGTAGTGGCCCGGCTGGATTTGCTGCAGCCCGCCCGCGCGCTCGCCGCCAGCGGGCTGCCGGGCGAGCGCCGGGGACCGGGGACCGAGAAGCGGCTCGGCCGCGAGGGCGGGGAGCATGCACAGGCCTGCTACGAGGATCGCGGTTCGGAGTGCGGGGATGACGTCTCTCTCCTGTGGCGCGTGTTTCGACTGCAAGGGCGGGCAGCCGACCCGGGGCCGGCCCGAGACCGTCGCCTTGCGGCTCCGCTCTGCGCGCGGCCGGCCCGGCCGGGAACGGCTGCGCTCCCGGTCCGGGAATCGTCGCCGACGGTTCCGACTGCCGCCCGGCCATCTCCGCCAGAAGCCTGTCCCGCGTGTACGGCGCCGGGCTCCTACGGCGCAGGCTCCCGCCGGAGACGCCGCAGGAAGTCGGCGGCGACCGCCGCGGGGTCGGCGCCCCGCTCGTCGACCTCCAGGTTCATCCGCCGCATGGCGGGGGCGTCGATGGCCCCGTCGAGCCGGCCGAGGGCGGCCAGCACGTCCGGGGCCTCGCGGGCGAGCCGGGCGCTGGCCAGCACCATGGCGTCGTAGGGCGGAATCGCCCCGCGGTCATCTTCGAGCAGGGTCAGATCGTAGGCGGTGATGCGCCCGTCGGTGGTGAAGGCGCTGATCAGGTCGACCGCCCCCTGCTCCGCCGCCTGGTACATCAGGGCCGGGTCCATCGTGCGGAGCTCGCGGAACCGGAGCCCGTAGGCGTCGCGGATCGCGGTCCACTCCGGCCGCGAGAAGAACTCGTAGTCTCCACCCATCGACAACTGCGGCGCGGCCGGTCCCAGCTCGCTCAGGCGGGTCAGGCCCCGTGCCTCGGCGTCGGCCGCGCGCATCGCCACCGCGTACGCGTTCTCGAACCCGAGGGTCGCCGCCACCACGATGCCGTAGGCGTCGCGGAGATGGGCGCCGACCCCCGCGAGCACCCCGGCCCGGTCCGTGCCCGTCGTATCGCGGCCCAGCTCGTTGGCCCAGAGGGTGCCGGAGTAGTCCACGTAGATGTCGACGTCCCCGGCCGCGAGGGCGTCGAACACCACCATCGACCCGAGCGACTGCAGCTGGGTCGTCGTGCGCCCGGTCTCTTCCTCGACCAGCCCGCCGATGAGGTGGGCCAGGATGTACTGCTCCGTGAACGTCTTGGCCCCGATGGCGACCGGCCGATCGCCCCGCGGCGCGAGGGCCGCGGCGAGGGTGAGGCCGGCGTAGAGATAGAGCGCGGCCACGGCTGCGGCGGCCGTCGCCTGGCGCCGCCGGCCTCCACTGCCGGTCACCGCGAGGCAGCGCACGAGCCCGTCGAGGACGAGGGCGAGCACCGCGGCGGCGACGCATCCGACCAGCACCGCCGCGTAGTTACGGGTCTGGAGGCCGCTGAAGATGTAGTTGCCGAGGCTCGTCGCCCCGACCGGGGTCGAGAGGGTGGCGACCCCGACCGTCCACACCGTCGCGGTGCGGACCCCGGCGACGATGACGGGCATGGCGAGGGGCAGCTCGACCCGGCGCAGCTGCTGCCACGGGGTCATGCCGACGGCCCGCGCCGCCTCGGTCAGGGCGGGGTCGACGCCGTTGATGCCGGTGACGGTGTTGCGGAGGACCGGCAGGACGCCGTACAGCGTCAGGCCGATGAAGGCGGGCAGGAATCCGATGCTCTGCACGTTCAACGCCGCCAGCAGCGGCACCATCGCCGCGAGCAGGGCGAGGCTGGGCACGGTCTGGATGACCGCGGCCGCCCCCATCACCGGCCGCTCCAGCCACGGCACGCGGGTCACCGCCACCCCCGCCGGCAGGCTCACCGCGGTGCTGCAGAGCAGGGCCAGCAGCGTGAGCTGCAGGTGGGCGGTCAGGTAGCCGGGCAGCAGCGCGAGCTGTTCGCTCATGAGTGCGGTCCCCCGGAGGCGAGCCGGGCGTCGACGATCCGGGCGTCGCGGCACGGCGTCTCGAGCGGCAGGGCGAGCTGTTCCGTCATGAGTCGCCGGCTCCGGACGCGAGTAGGGCGTCGACGATCCGGGCGTCGCGGCACGGCGTCTCCACCAGCTGTCGCACGTAGTCGTCGGCCGGCGACCGCATCAGCTCGCCCGGCGTGCCGACCTGCACGAGCCGGCCGGCGCGCATGACCGCGATGCGGTCGCCGAGCACGAGCGCCTCGACCATGTCGTGGGTGACGAACACCGCGGTCACCGAGAGCCGCCGCCGGATGCGGACGAACGACTCCTGCAGCCGCTGCCGGGTCAGCGGGTCGAGGGCGCCGAACGGCTCGTCGAGCAGCATGACCCGGGGCCTGGCCGCCAGCGCGCGGGCCACCCCCACGCGTTGCTGCTGCCCGCCCGACAGCTGGTCGGGGCGCCGGTCGCGGACCGCCGCGGGGTCGAGCTCGACCAGCTCGAGCAGCTCGTCGACGCGGCGGCGGATGTCGGGCTCGCTCCAGCCGAGCAGGGTCGGCGTGACGGCCACGTTCCGGGCGACGCTCATGTGGGGGAACAGGCCCACCTGCTGGAACGCGTACCCGATCTGCCGCCGCAGCTCGTGGGGCGGCAGCCCCGTCACGTCCTCGCCGTTCACGCGCACGCCGCCGCTCGACGGCTCGATCAGGCGGTTGATCATCTTGAGGGTCGTCGTCTTGCCGCAGCCCGACCCGCCCAGCACCGCGAGCAGCTCGCCCTCGGCCACCGACAGCGACACGTCGTCGACGACGACCTGGTCGCCGTACCGCTTGGTCAGTCGGTGGAGCTCGATCATTGTCAGCCTGGAGATCGTAGCCTGCGGCCCGATTGCCGCCCAAACTGCCTGTAGTCGCCGCTTCCTGCGAGAGTCCGCGCCTCTTGCGGAGTCCGCGTCTCCTACTACTAAAGCCCGCGCCTCCTCCAGAGGCGGCGCCGACCGGCGGCGCGGACTGCCGAGCCCGGACTACTGGTCCCGCGGCGCCCGGGCGTGGAGCTCCAGCAGCAACGGGTGCTCCAGGCGCTCGGCCACCCACCGCAGGAACCGCACCGCGTCCGCCCCGTCGATCAGGCGGTGGTCGTAGGACAGCGACAGCGGCAGCATCGGCCGGGGCTCGAACCGGCCGTTGGCCCACACCGGGGCCGGCGCCGACCGGGACATCCCGAGGATGGCCACCTCGGGGTAGTTCACGAGCGGCGTGAAGGCGGTCCCCCCGAGACCTCCGAGGTTCGTGATGGTGAACGTGCCGCCCTCGAGACGCTCGCGGTGCGGGCCGCTCGTGCGCACCGCGGCCGCGACCTCGGCGATCTCGGCGGACAGGGTCGCGAGGCTCTTCCCGTCGGCCTGCGGGATGACCGGCACGATGAGCCCCCGTTCCGTGTCCACGGCCACCCCGATGTTGATGTACCGCTTGTAGACGATCTCGTCGCGCGCGGTGTCGAGCGAGGCGTTGAACTGCGGAAACTCCTTGAGAGCGGCCGCCACGACCGCGACCGCGAACGCGGTGACGGTGAGCGGCAGCTCGGGTGACGTGCGCTTGAGCGTGCGGCGCACCGCCTCGAGCTCGGTGATATCCGCCTGATCGTGCTGCGTGACGTGCGGCACCGTCTGCCACGACGTGCTCATCCGGCGCGCGACGGTCCGCCGCACGTTGCGCATCGGTGTTCGCTCGACGGGCCCCCAGCGGGAGAAGTCGGGCAGGGCGGGGACGGCGGGGTGTCCGGGGACGGGCGCCTCCGCGGGAGAGCGCAGCTGCTCCATCGCGCGCCGGGCGTGCGCCTTGACGTCGTCGAGGCTCACCCGCCCGTTGGCCCTGGAGCCCTTCACCGCGTCGACTTCGACGCCGATCTCGCGCGCCAGCTTGCGGACCGACGGAGCGGCGAGGGCACGGCGCCGGGGCGCAGCGGCCGGGGCCGGCGCGGCAGCGGTTGCGGGCGCTGGCGCGGCGCCGGTCGCGGGCGGCGGTGCGGGGGGAGCCGGCGAGGACGGGGGAGGAGAGGCTGCGGCGGGACCCGGTAGGGGAGTCCTGCCCGCGGGACCGCGTGCCGCCGGTGGCGTTGTTACGCCCGGGGCAGGTGGCGGCGCGGCGGCCGAGCCCGGTGCGGGATTGGCGGCTGTGGCCACCGGCGTGGTCGCATTCGCCGCCGCCGCGTATGCCGCCGTCGTCGCATCCGGCGCCGGATTGTCCCCCGTTGCATCCGGCGCCGCGCCGTCCGGCTCGAGCGAGGCGATCAGCCCGCCGACGGCGAGGGTCGCGCCCGCCTCGACGGCCACCGCGGCGACGGTGCCGGCGACCGGGGACGGCACCTCGACCGTCGCCTTGTCGGTCTCGATCTCCAGCAGCGGCTGGTCGACCGCCACCCTGTCCCCGGGGGCCACCAGCACCCGCACCACGTCGGCGCGTTCCACGCCCTCACCCAGCTCCGGCAGTCTGACCTCTGTCGCCAACCGTCTCTCTCCGTGCGTGTCGTGCCGGTCCGACCCGGGCGCCCGTGGCGAGGGCCCCGCTACCCTTCGACCGGCGATGCATCCCGTGCGGGCCGGCTCGTTCCTCGGACCACGTTCGGTCCGCGGTCGCCTGTTCCCAATAGCCACGCCTTGCCGTGCCGGGGTCCCCGCGGCCCGCCGGCCCGTTGCCGGTCTCGGTGCGACACGCGGTTCAGGCGCGCGTTGCTAGCTCACCGCGGGGTCCGGCTTGTCGGGGTCGATGTCGAGATCGGCGATCGCCTGCGCCGCGACCGCCGGCGCCACCGCCCCGTCGCGGGCCAGGGCCCGCAGCGTCGCCAGGGTGATGAACCGCGCATCCACCTCGAAGAAGTCGCGCAGCGCCTCGCGCGTGTCGCTGCGCCCGAACCCGTCGGTGCCGAGCGTCACGAGCCGGGCGTCCAGCCACCGGCCGAGCGTGTCCGGCAGCGCCTTCACGTAGTCGCTGGCCGCCACTACCACCCCCGGCGCCGGGCCGAGGCAGCGGGTCAGGTAGGGCACGCGCGGCGCCTCCAGGGGGTGCAGCATGTTCCAGCGGTCGCAGGCGTGCCCGTCGCGATGGAGCTGCCCCCAGCTCGTGACGCTCCAGACGTCGGCCGCCACGTCATAGCGCTCGAGCAGCGCCTGCGCCGCGAGGGCCTCGCGCAGTATCGCCCCGCTCGCGAGCAGCTGCGCCCGGTGGGTCCTCGGCTCGCGGGCCGGGCGCAGCCGGTACAGCCCCTTCAGAATGCCCTCGCGCGCGCCGTCGGGCATCGCCGGCATCCGATAGGCCTCGTTCTCGACCGTCAGGTAGTAGAACACGCTCTCGCCATCGACGTACATGCGGCGGATGCCGTCCTCGATGATGACGGCCAGCTCGTAGGCGAACGCCGGGTCGTAGGCGAGGAGGTTGGGCACCGGGCTCGCGAGCAGGTGGCTCTGGCCGTCCTGGTGCTGGAGACCCTCGCCGGCGAGGGTCGTCCGGCCCGCCGTGCCGCCCACCAGGAATCCCCGGCAGCGGGAATCGGCGGCGGCCCAGATCAGGTCGCCGACGCGCTGGAATCCGAACATCGAGTAGTAGATGAAGAACGGAATGGTGTTCACCCCGCGGGTCGCATGGGCGGTGCCCGCCGCGATGAACGAGGCCATCGAGCCGGCCTCGGTGATGCCCTCCTCGAGGACCTGCCCGTCCTCGCCCTCCCGGTAATAGAGCAGCGTGGCGTGGTCGACGGGCTCGTAGAGCTGCCCGGCGTGCGCATAGATGCCGACCTGCCGGAACAGCGCCTCCATGCCGAAGGTGCGGGCCTCGTCGGGGACGATCGGCACGATCAGCTCGCCGAGGACGGGGTCGCGAAGCAGCCGGCTCAGCAGCCGGGCGAACCCCATCGTCAGCGAGGCCTCGCGGTCGCCGGTCCCCGCGTGGAGCTCGGTGAACGGCTCGGCCGGCACCGAGGCCAGCGGCGCGGCCCGGCGCCGGCGCCGGGGGACGGAGCCGCCGAGGGCCTCGCGGCGGGTTCGCAGATACGCCATCTCGGGGGCGCCGCGGCTCGGCGCATAGAACGGGAGCTCGGCGATCTCGTCGTCCGACAGGGGGATGCCGAACCGGTCCCGGAACGCGCGCAGCTCGTCCTCGTTCAGCTTCTTCTGCTGGTGGGTGATGTTGCGGCCCTCGCCGCTCTCGCCCAGCCCGTAGCCCTTGATGGTGCGGGCGAGGATGACGGTCGGGCTGCCGCGGTGGGCCGCCGCCGCCGCGAACGCCGCGTACACCTTGGCGGGGTCGTGCCCGCCGAGCCGCAGCTTCTTCAGCTCGCCGTCCGTGAGATGGCTCACCCGGTCCTGCAGGCCCGCCCAGAAGTGCTCCCGGATGTACGCGCCGGACTCGACCGCGTACTTCTGGTACTGCCCGTCGACCGTCTCGCTCATGCGGCGGACCAGCAGCCCGTCCCGATCATCGGCGAGAAAGCGATCCCAGTCGCGCCCCCAGATCACCTTGATGGCGTTCCAGCCCGCCCCGCGGAAGGCCGCCTCGAGCTCCTGGATGATCTGCCCGTTCCCGCGCACCGGTCCGTCGAGCCGCTGGAGGTTGCAGTTGACGACGAAGATCAGGTTGTCGAGCTGCTCGCGCGCGGCCAGGGTGATCGCCCCCAGCGACTCCGGCTCGTCGGTCTCGCCGTCGCCCAGGAACACCCAGACCTTGGCGTCGGACGGCGGCAGCAGGCCCCGGTCCTCCAGGTACCGCTGGAACCGGGCCTGGTAGATGCCCATGATCGGGCCGAGCCCCATCGAGACGGTGGGGAACTCCCAGAAGTCGGGCATCAGCCACGGGTGCGGATACGAGGACAGGCCCGGCCCCCCCCGCAGCTCGCGCCGGAAGTTCTCGAGCTGCTCCGGGGTGACCCTGCCCTCGAGGTAGGCGCGGGAGTACACGCCCGGCGCCGCGTGGCCCTGGTAGTACACGAGGTCGCCCGGCTGCGTGTCGGTGGTCGCCCGAAAGAAGTGGTTGAACCCGACCTCGTAGAGGGTCGCGGCGGAGGCGTAGGTCGAGATGTGGCCGCCGATGCCGTCCGCCTCGCGGTTGGCGCGCACGACCATCGCCAGCGCGTTCCAGCGGATCAGGCTCTTGAGCCGCTGCTCGAGGTCGCGGTCGCCGGGATAGGCGGGGTCCTCCTCGGGCGGAATGGTGTTGACGTAGGGCGTGTTCGCCGTGAACGGCACCTGCACCCCTGCGTGCTCGCCGCGGCGCGTCAGCTCCTGCAGCAGCCGCCCCGTCGCCGTCAGCCCGTACTGGTCGATCACCGCGTCGAGCGAGTCGAGCCAGTCGCGTACCTCGTCCTGGTCCAGCTCGGGGAGGTCCCGTGTCGTGTCGGTCATGACGTTCGTCGATGATGTACGCCGGTTCCGGTCCACCCGGTCGGCGCGGACAGACGCCCGCGACCGGAAGACCTCGGAAGTCGCCATTCTCCAATGCCGGATCCGCGGTGACCAGCCAATAGGATGTTCGTCGTGCCAGCGTCAACGAGTCATCGGCGCCGTTGGCGCCGGGACCGTCAACTCAGCGGCTTGCTTGGAGCAGGTGGGGCTCCATGCTCCGACAGGTATCGACGCAGCGCTTCGTTGACCGTAGCCGAGTCCGGGAACAAGCGGGCGACATCCGGCTCCAGGAGCACGACATTGGTACCCTGTCTGTAGCGCTGGTAGTACTTCCCCGGGACCCCCCCGCGCAGGTCGTACTCCGGTCTCATGTCGGGTTGAGTATATCCCCGAGGACAATCGGTTCCATCGTCGTGGAGGTTCTGCTTCGATGCCTTCGGTGAACCTCACCCGAACCGCTTCTGCAGGCAGGCGAAGAAGCGGTCCATCATCATCTTCGAGACGCTGCCGAGCAGGCGCTGGCCGACCCGGGCGATGGTGCCGCCGACCTGGACGGTGCCGGCGACGGTCACCTCGGTCCGGCCGTCCGTCTCGCGCAGGGCGATGGCGGCGCCGCCATTGACGAAGCCGGGCTTGCCGCGGCCCTCGACGGCGAGCCGGTAGGCGTTCGGGGGGTCGAGGTCCTGCAGCTCGACGGTGCCCTCGTAGCGGCCGGTGATGGCGGCGATGCCCATCGTGAGCACCGCGCGGTACTTGTTGTCGCCGGCCGGCGACAGCGACTCGAGGCCGGGCAGGCAGGCGGCGACGGCGTCGATGTCGACGAGGAGGTCCCAGACGGCCTGGACGGGTGCGTCGAAGGTGTAGGTGGCGTTGATGTCCATGGCGATTCAGCGGTGGCTGCCGGCGCGGCGGTCTCCGTGGCGGACTCGGGTCGCTCTGCCGGCGTTGCGGTTCATGACGGTTCAGCCGGGGCTTGCGGGCGAGCGTTGCCCCGGCTGGGGGGCGGCGGAGGGGGGCCGGACCCCGGACCCGTCGGCACGGGCTGGCGGCGGACCGGACGGCGGTCGACGAGGCGGTTGAGGTGCACGGCCAGCGACTCCAGGCTGGCGAGATTGTGCACCGGGAGAAAGTCGTCGATCCAGGGCAGGGCCGCCTGCATGCCGCGGGTCAGGGGGCGGTAGCGGGGGGACCCCAGCAGCGGGTTCAGCCAGACGAGACGGTGGCAGCTGCGTTGAAGGCGCGCCATCTCCCGGCCCAGCCGGTCGGGTTCCCCGCGGTCCCAGCCGTCGGAGATCAGCAGCACGATCGGCGCGTGGCCCATCACCCGCCGGGCCCAGTCGAGGTTGAACCGGCCCAGGGCCTCGCCGATGCGGGTGCCGCCGGACCAGTCCGGGACGTGCCGGGGCAGCGTCGGCACGACGTCGTCCACCCCGCGCCGGGCGAGTCGCTTCGTGACCCGGGTGAGGGTCGTCGAGAAGAGGAACGTCTCGACGCGTTCGAACCCCCGGGCCAGGGTGTGCACGAAGTGCAGCAGCATGCGGCTGTAGCGTTCCATGGATCCGCTCACGTCGCAGAGCAGTACCAGCGGGCGCGGCCGCGTGCGGCGGGTGCGGCGGGGCAGAACGACGAGCTCGCCGCCGAAGCGGAGGTTGTGCCTGATCGCCCGCCGGACGTCGATGGCCCGCCCGGCGCCGGCGCGCCACCGCCGCGTCACGCGGGTGGCGGGGGTCCAGTCCAGGGCCGCCAGCAGGGCGCGGGCGTCGGCGATCTCGGTGTCCGTGAACGTGGCGAAGTCCTTCGTCCGCGACACCTGCCGCGCGCTGTACGTCAGCGCCGCCACCTGCTCCAGCCGCAGCAGCGGGTCCTCGCGTTCCTCGGCCGCGCCCGGCGCCGGGGCGTCGGGGGGGACGTCGACCTCGGGCGGCGCGAAGCGGCGGCGCTCGCCCATCGCGCGCAGGTCGCGGGCGGTGCGCTCGCCCCGCGGCGGGCGCCAGAACAGGCGGAACGCCTCGTCGAAGACCGGCAGGTCCTGCGCCCGGCGGACGAGGAGGGTCCGCAGCGTGTGGTAGAAGTCGGTGCGCCGGCCGACGTCGACGTGGCCGAGGGCTTCCGCCACGTCGAGCATGCCTCCCGCCTGCACGTCGAGGCCGACCGCGTGCAGCAGGCGCCCGAACCGGAGGAGGTTGCCGAAGAGATGGCCGGCCTCGCGCGGATCGCCGCCGGTCATGCGCCCCCGGCCGCGCCGGCCGGCAGGAGGCTGCGCTCGAACAGCGCCTGCGCCCGTTCGCCGCGAATCGCCTCCAGGTCCTCCTGGGTCTTCAGCACGAGGCCCAGCGTCTCGTCGATGGTCGCGCCGTCGAGCTCGCGCCGGTCGAGGGCGACGAGGGCCGCGATCCAGTCGAGGGTCTCCGAGACGCCCGAGACCTTGTAGAGCTCGGCCGTCCGCAGCTCCTGCACGAAACGGGTCACCTGCTCGGCGAGCCGGGCCGGCGCGTGGGGCACCTTCTCGGTGATGATGCGGTACTCCTTCTCGAAGTCCGGATAGTCGATCCACCAGTAGAGGCAGCGGCGCTTCAACGCGTTGTGCAGCTCGCGGGTCCGGTTCGACGTGATGACCACGACCGGCGGGGTGGAGGCGCGCATCGTGCCCAGCTCGGGAATGGTCACCTGGAAGTCCGACAGGAGCTCCAGCAGGTACCCCTCGAACTCCTCGTCCGCGCGGTCGAGCTCGTCGATCAGCAGCACCGGCGGCGGCCCGCCGGTCGACTCGAGCGCGCGGAGCAGCGGGCGCTTGATCAGGAAGTCGGGGCCGAAGAGGTCCCGGGCCACCGCCGCGCGGTCCACCGGCCCCGCCGCCTCGCGCAGCCGGATCTCGAGAAGCTGGCGCGCGTAGTTCCACTCGTAGACGGCGTGGGTGACGTCGAGCCCCTCGTAGCACTGCAGCCGGATCAGCTCGGCCCCGAGCCCCTTCGCGAGGACCTTCGCGACCTCGGTCTTGCCGACCCCGGCTTCCCCTTCCAGCAGCAGCGGCCGGCCCAGTCGCAGGGCGAGGTAGATCGACGTCGCGAGCCCGCGGTCCGCGACGTAGGCCTCGCGGGACAGGAGCGCCTGCAGCTCGTCGATGGACGCAGGCAGTGCGGATGTCGGGGAATTGTCGGTCATCGTACCGAACCGTCGGGGGGCGCTGGTCTCTCGAATTCGGGGAAGCCGGGGAAGCGGGGGCGGACGAGGCGGCGCCGTGGCCGCCCCGCGCCTCTTTGCCGTCGGTTGCCGCCGGAAACCGGTCCAGCAATCGTCCCCTGCAGGCATCCGCGCCGTGGAACGGCGCGGATGCCTACAGCCAGGACGGTTTCCACCACGGGCTGCGCGCCCTGGCGGCCTCGGCGACGGAGGAGGCCCGCTTGAGCGCCGCCGTGAGGGCCCGCTTGACGCAGACCGGGGCCATCGCCCGCCGGTACTCGGCCGACGCGTAGATGTCGCCGATGAGGTCGTCGCCGAGGTCCTTGGAGACGGCCGCGGCCGCCCCGGCGATGGCGTCGGCGGACGGCGCCTGGCCGGACAGGGCCTGCTCGACCGAGCCGGCCCGCGTCGCCGCCGGCACGAGGCCTCCGAGGGCCACCACCACGTTGCCGACGGTGTCTCCCCGCAGGTCGACGGTGGCCGCCGCCCCGATCACCGCGTAGCGGGAGGCGGGGTGCGAGAACTTCTCGTAGGCCTGGCCCTGGCCGCCCGGCGCGGCCGGGACGTCGATCGCGGTCACGATGTCGTGCTCCCCCAGGGCGGTGGTCATCATGCCCTGGAAGAACTCGCCGGCCGGAATGGTGCGCTCGCCGTCGTCGGTGGCCACCGAGAATGACGCCCCGAGGGCCAGCAGCACCGTCGGCAGGTCCGAGGCGGGGTCGGCGTGGGCCACGTTGCCGCCGATGGTCCCGCGGTTGCGGACCGCGGGGTCGCCGATGACCCCGGCCGCGGCGGCGAGGGCCGGGGCGTGCGCCGCGACCTCGGACGATGCCGCGATCTGCGCATGGGTGGTCAGGGCGCCGATGCGCAGCCGGCCGTCGGCGACGGATATCCCCTTCAGCTCGCCGATGCGGCCGATGTCGATGAGCGCCGGCGGCGCGGCGAGCCGGAGCTTCAGCAGCGGAATCAGGCTGTGCCCGCCGGCCAGCACCTTGGCCCCGGGATGCTTGCGCAGCAGCCGGCCGATCTCGGCCACCGAGTCCGCCCGGTAGTATGCGAAGTCTGGTGCGTACATCGCCCTGTCCTTTCGCTTCCTGGCCCGGCAATCGCCGCTTGGCGGCTCCGCTTGCCGCCCAACCTATCCTACAGAAGTCCGCGCCGTTCTACGACGCGGACTTCTGCGCCTGCTGAATCGCCTGCCAGACCCGCTCCGGCGTCAACGGCATCCGGATCGAGGTGACCCCCAGCGGCCGCAGGGCGTCCATCACCGCGTTGTAGACCGCCACGGTCGAGGCGATGGTGCCCGCCTCGCCGATGCCCTTCACCCCGAGCGGGTGGTGGGGCGAGGGGGTCACCGTGGACAGCACCTCGATGTCGGGCAGCAGGTCGGCGCGGGGCAGCGCATAGTCGAGCATGCTCCCGGTCACGAGCTGGCCGCCCTCGTCGTAGACCGCCTCCTCCCACAGCGCCTGGCCGACCCCCTGCACGACGCCGCCGTGCACCTGGCCCTCGACGATCACCGGGTTGATCTGCGGGCCGCAGTCGTCGAGCGCGACGTAGCGCTTCAGGGTGACCGCCCCGGTCTCGGCGTCGACCTCGACCACCGCGAGATGGGCCCCGAACGGGAACGTGAAGTTGGGCGGGTCGTAGAACGTCGAGGCCTCCAGCCCCGCCTCGACCCCCTTGGGCATGTTCCACGCCACGTTCGCCATGAGGGCGATGTCGGCAATCGTCTTGTGCTGGTCGGGGGCCCCCTTGACGAAGAACTTGCCGTCTTCGTACTCCATGTCCTCGACCGCGGCCTCGAGCAGGTGCGCCGCGATGACCTTCGCCTTGTCCCGGATCTTGCGCGCGGTCAGGGCGAGGGCCGCCCCGCCGACCGCGGTGGTGCGGCTGCCGTAGGTGCCCCAGCCCATCGGCGTGTTGTCGGTGTCGCCGTGGAAGACCTTCACGTCCTGGGGATCGACCCCCAGCTCGCTGCCCACGATCTGCGCGAAGGTCGTCTCCTCGCCCTGGCCGTGCGGCGAGGCCCCGATGAACACGTGCACCTTGCCGCTCGGGTGGAACCGGACGATGGCGCTCTCCCACAGGCCGCCCTGGAAACCGATGGCCCCCGCGACCTGCGACGGGCCGAGGCCGCAGATCTCGACGTAGGTGGCGAGACCGAGGCCCGTGTAGGCGCCGTTGACCGGACCCGCCTTCTGCCGGGCGCGGAGCCCCGAGTAGTCGGCGTGGGACAGCACCTTGTCGAGGGCGCCGGGATAGTCGCCGCTGTCGTAGGTCAGGGACGTGACGACATCGTGGCCGTCCTCGAACCTGGGAATCAGGTTCTTCTTGCGGACGTCGACCGGATCCATCCCCACCTCGGCCGCCAGCACGTCCATCATGCGCTCGAGCATGAACGTCGCCTCGGGGCGCCCGGCCCCGCGGTAGGCCTCGACCGGCGTGCCGTTGGTGTAGATGCCGTGCACGTCCTCCTTGACCGCGGGCAGGGTGTACACGCCCGAGAGCATGAGCCCGTGCAGGATCGTCGGAATGCCCGGCGCCGCCGTCGAGAGATAGGCCCCCATGCCCGCGTGCACGGTACAGCGGAGGCCGAGGAGCGTGCCGTCCTTCTTCGCGGCCAGCTCCACCTGCTGGACGTGGTCGCGGCCATGCGTGGTCGCCTGGTAGTTCTCGGTGCGGGTCTCCGTCCACTTGACGGGGCGCCCGAGCTTCCGGCTGCAGAACATGGTCACGAAGTCGGCGGGATAGACGGCGATCTTGCTGCCGAAGCCACCCCCGACCTCCGGCGCGATCACCCGGATCTTGTCCTCGGTGATCCCCAGCACCCCCGAGGTGAGGAACCGCACGATGTGCGGATTCTGCGTGGTGTTCCAGACCGTCAGCTCCCCCGTGGCATTGACATAGCTGGCCAGGGTCGCCCGCGGCTCCATCGCGTTCGGTATCAACCGCTGCTGGATGATGCGGTCCGCCACCACGACCTCGGCCTGCTCGAAGGCGGCGTCGACGTCGCCGCCCGCGACCTGCCAGTGGAACGCCTGGTTGCCGGCGATCTCGCCGTGCAGCTGCGGGGCGCCCTCGGCCGCCGCCGCCTCGGGGTCGGTCACCGCGGGCAACGGCTCGTAGCCCACGTCCACCAGCTCGAGCGCGTCTTCGGCCGCGTAGCGGCTCTCGGCCACCACCACCGCGACGATGTCCCCGACGTAGCGCACGACGTCCTTGGCGAGACAGTGGTAGTCGGCGATCTTCAGGTCCGAGTCCGGCAGGAGCCAGGCGCACGGGGCGGGTGCGACCGCGCCCTCCGTGTCGGCGTGGGTGTACACCGCGAGGACCCCCGGGGCGGCCGCCGCCCGGCTCGTGTCGATCGACGTGACGCGCGCGTGCGCGTGGGGGCTCCGGATCATGGCCGCGTGCACCAGGCGCGGCAGCGTCAGGTCGTCGGTGTAGGTGGCGCTGCCGGTGATGAGGCGCGGGTCTTCCCGCCGGCGGATCCCCGAACCGAAGATGCGTGTGCTCATCGCTGACCTGCCGTGGTTCCGGCGGCCTGGCGGACCGCCCGGACGATGTTCTGATACCCGGTGCACCGGCACAGATTGCCTTCGAGGCCGTGGCGGATCTGCGCGTCGCTCGGATCCGGGGTTATGCGCAGCAGCTCGTGCGACGCCATGATCATGCCCGGCGTGCAGAAGCCGCACTGCAGCCCGTGCTTCTCCCAGAACGCGTCCTGCAACGGATGCAGGGTCTCACCGGACGCGAGGCCTTCGATGGTGGTGACCTCCGCCCCGTCGGCCTGGACCGCGAGGGCGGTGCACGACTTCAGGGAGATGCCGTCGAGCAGCACCGTGCAGGCCCCGCACTGGCTCGTGTCGCAGCCGATCTTGGTGCCCGTCGACCCGATGACTTCGCGCAGAAAGTGCACCAGCAGCAGCCGCGGTTCGACCTCGCGGTCGTGCCGCTCTCCGTTGACGGTGATCGAGACGGGGACAGTCAACCCGCACCTCCTTGGCGTCGGAGACGCCCACTGGTCTTAGATGTGACCGAAATTATAGCGCCGTTCTGGAAGGACACGCCGATGCCCGCGTAGCACTTGGGCCGGAAGCCGTCGCGTTCCTGGTCCGGTATCGCCGCCATGCCGACGCGAAGGCGGGACCAGGAGCGTGCAGAAGCCGAGCAGGTCCGTGGTGAGCTCGACCCCGAACGACTACGCCAAGCGCCGGCCGGCGGTGGCGCGGGCGTGCGCGTCGTCGGGGGCTCCTCGTCGTCCGCCGGCGCGACCGTCAGAACGGCACGCCGGCCCCCACGTAGAAGACCCGGCGCCACCGGGGGGCTTCGGCGGGGGCGCCGGGCATGGCGTCCGGGTCGGGGACCGCCGCCAGCCCGAAGCGAAGCCGCAATGGAGCCTGGGGGAGGAAGGCGAGCACGTCCGTCGTCAGCTCGACGCCGAACGACGTCAGCGGGCGTCGTCCCGACGGCGCCGCCGGGGCGAAGGCCGCGCCGGCGCCCCACGCGTTCCCGGCGTCCACGAAGGCCGAGGCGAAGATGCGGTCGAGGTGCAGGCCCCAGGTGCCGGCGCCGCGGTTGACCAGCGCCAGCGGCGCGCGAACCTCGAGCGATGCGGACCACGCGCGGCGCCCGGCCCGGGCCGCCGTGTCGTGGCCGCGGACGGCGAAGCGGCCGGCGTTGCCGCCTGCGGAGAAGTACCCTGCACGGGTCGCCGGCCCACGCGCCGCGCCCGCGCTCGCGCGGACCGCGAGCACGGAGGCCGCGAACCCGGGACCCGGCAGCGGCAGGTACGCCCGGAACCGGCCGACGAGGTCGTCGGCCGAGCGATCGGCGTCGGCCAGGCCCGTGAGCCCCGACGGCACGTCGAGATCGCGGCGGGTCCGGCCCCGCAGGTAGAAGGCGGCGCCGCGGGCATTTCCCATCTGGAACGCGTGCGACCGCGCGCTGGAGGCGCTCAGCGCGACGGCGAGCTCGCTCGAGGTCGCGCCCGGCCGCGCGAGCCGGTAGCCGCTGCTCGCCTGCAGATCGGCGTCGAGCACCTCGCGGTCGCTCTGCACCAGCCCGGCCGAGAACGTCACCCCGACGGACGTGCGATACCCGGGCCGCCCCATGCTGAGCGACGCCGCCACGCGCCGCCTCCGATCGAGGACGAAGAACGTCTCCGGCTCGCCCTCCGCCCCGCCCGCATCGCTCACCCTGACGCCGTTGTGCCCCCAGCTCTGCGATGCCGCCAGCCCGATCGTGGGGTTTCCCAGTCCCCGATACTCGTACGATGCGCCGCCCGCGCGTCGGCCCGACGTGTCGAACCTGGCGCCACCGGTGTAGGCGTGCCTGCCCGCGACGTCGAACCCCGCGGTACTGCCGCCGAACGCAAAGCCGAGGACCTCGGTGCGCGGTACCTCGACGTCCCCGACGGTCGTCTCCGCGACCGCCACCGGCGGGCGCACTTCGGGAAACCAGTACGTGGGGCGCAGGGTCGAGAACGGCGAGTAGCCCCGCACGCCGTCGTCGACGCGGCTCGTCCCGCGTTCGTCGCCGGTATCGGCGGCCCGGGCCGCGCTGGCCGCGGTCCGCGCCGTGGTCGCGTCGTCCGGAAGCGCGGTCGCGGCGGCCGTGGCTGCCGGCGCGTCGTTCTGCAGCGTGTCCGCGGCGGTCGCGGTTGCCGGCGCGTCGCCTGGGGCCGTGTTCCCCGGGGGCGCAGTTGCCGCCTCGTCCCCCGCGAGGGCGCCCGGCGGCATCGCGGGGGCGACTGCGCCGTCGTCGAAGCGTGGCGCCGGCTCGGGCGCGAGGGGGGCGAGGCCCGGCGCGAACGGGATCTGTTCGATCTCCCATCCGTCGACGTGGTAGCCGGAGAAATAGAGCCACTCGCCCGCGGGGTCGACGCTCGGAAACGCCGCCCCCGTCCGCACGTTGGTCAGGAGGCGGGGCGGGCCGGCGGCGCCGGTGCGGGGGTCGACCTCGACCGCGAGGACATTGGGGATGCCGGTGCGGTCGGAGGCCCAGACGAGGTGGCGTCCGTCCGCGCTCCAGGCCGGGGCCATGTCGAGGGCACGGTCGCGCGTCACCGTTTGGGCGAGCCGCCCGTCCCCGTCGAGGATGACGACGTCGTGCCGGCCCTCGGCCCAGCGGCTCGCCGCGATCCAGCGGCCGTCGGGCGACACCGCGGGCCACGCCCAGTACGTGTCCGCGACCGGGGCCGCGATCTCCTCGATGGCGCCGTTCGCGAGGTCGACCCGCACCAGGCCGTTGGTGCCCCCGCCGTCCGCCACCGCGACGGCCCAGCCCCCGCCGGGCCCGGCCGACGGCGCGGCGACCCGGGCGTCCTCGGTGACGCGCCGCACCGATCCGTCGGGGGTGAGGACGTAGAGGTCGCTGTACTGACGATAGCGGTCCGTGAACTCGCGCTGCGCGAACACGATCCCGCCGTCGGGCAGGAAGTCGAACCGGGTGAGGTGGTTCGTCCGCGCCAGGGTCGACGCGTCCCCCCCGGCGGGCGGCATGGCCACGAGCCTCGGGTCGGACCGTCCGTCCGATCGGACGTAGACCAGCGAGCCGCCGTCGGGCGACACCGCGGGATGCCGCGCCTGGCGCGCGCCGCTCGTCAGCGCCTCGGGCTCGGTGACGGGACCCAGCGGGGCGAGGTCGTCGTCGAGCCGTTCGACCCGGGCGAGCATCTCGTCGCGCCAAGCGTCCCACTCGCTCGTCAGCGAGATGTCGTCGAGGACGCGCCCGGGCAGCCTCGCGTTGCGCGCGAGCTCCTCGACGAACCGGCCCAGGACGTCGCGGCCGTGCTTGTCGAGCAGATACTCGAAGAAGAGCGACCCGTACACGTAACGGCGTCCGCCGCCGGGCCACTGGGGAGAGTAGCCCCCGGCCGTGCCGAGGGACTCGAAGCGCCCCTCGAGCGCCGCCGTCCGCAGCACCATCTCGTGATAGGTGCCGTGCACCCGGCCGCCGGGGGTCAGCGCCGACTCGTACCAGGTCGCGAGCCCCTCGATCACCCACCCCGGGACGTTCGAGCCCGGGAAGGCCAGGATGGTCGGCTGCCGGCCGAACAGGGCGCGGAAGAACCTGCCGAACCACCCGGCGTGGTCGAGGTGGAAGACGTGCGCGAGCTCGTGGACGACGAGCTGCTCCAGCCAGTCGTCGAAGTACCCCAGCGCGAGGTGGTCGGCGGGGGGCCGCGCGTAGAGCACGATGCGGTTCGAAGGCGAGACACCGGCGTAGCCGTTCGCCACGTCGACGTGGTCGGTCAGGACAATGTCGATGGTTCCTCCCGGGCCCGCGCGGAAACCCGCCGACAGGGCTTCGTGCGCCCGCTCGGCCACGTCCCCGGTCCTCGCCGCCAAGTCCCCGAGGTGCTCGGGGAAGGTGATGCGGAAATGGGCGGTCTCAAGGGTCCGCCACGCCTCGTCCGGGGGCACCTGGGCTGCCGCCGGGGCCGCCGCGCCCGGACCCACGACCGCCGCCAGCAGGAGCGAGCGGCATAGCGCGAGGCGCGACGTGACGCCGCCGTTCCGAGGCCGCCGCGGGTGCGTGCCCGAACCCCGCGGCGCGTCGATGCCGCGCGTGTCGAAACAACGCTTTCCCGGATGCCGGGCAGTTCTTCGACAGGGCGGCGGTGCCAAGTGTTGCACGTGTCAAGCGTAATGAACTTGCGGGTACCTATCCGGAAGATTCTTCGAACCGCGCGGCGAGGGCGCGCGATTCGTCGACGCCGATCAGCTCGTTGAACCGATCGAAGGCGATGGGCCGGTCGGCGCCGCGGGTGGTGCCGGTGTCGTGCAGGTGCCCGTAGACGGCGGTCAGGGCCTGCGCCGACGCATAGAGCCCGGCGACCGGGTACAGGATGAGGTCGAACCCCAGCGCGGACAGCTCCGACCGGCCGAGCATCGGCGTCCGCCCCTGCTCGACCATGTTCGCGACCGTGGGTCTGGGAGCCCGCCGGCCAATCTCCCGCAGGTCGTCGAGCGACTCGGGGGCCTCCACGAAGGTGGCGTCGGCGCCGGCCTCGCGCGCCGCCTCGACCCGCGCCAGCGCTTCCTCCAGTCCGATGGCGGCCAGCGCATCGGTGCGCGCGACGATGAAGAAGTCGCGGTCGCCCCGCGTGTCGACCGCGGCCCGGATCTTCTGGAGCCAGGCTTCTCCGGCGACGACCTGCTTGTCGTGCATGTGCCCGCATCTCTTCGGCCACGCCTGGTCTTCCAGGAAGCAGCCGGCCGCGCCCGCGTCGATCAGCCCCTGCACGGTGCGGACCACGTTCAGGGCGTTGCCGTAGCCGGTGTCGGCGTCGACGATGATCGGGATGGTCACCGCGCCGCAGATCTGGCGGGCCCGTTCGACGATCTCGGTCTGGGTGAGGAGGCCCATGTCCGGTTCGCCGATGAGCGTGGCGGAGACGGCGTATCCGGAGATGAAGGCGAGCGGAAACCCGGCCTGCTCGGCGATCTTCGCCGACAACGTGTCGTAGACGCCGGGGAACACGAGCGTCCCGCGCTCGTCGAGAATCCGCCGCACGCGGCCGGGAATGGGGTGAGTGACGGGGGTTGAACCCGCGACATCCGGAGCCACAGTCCGGCGCTCTACCACTGAGCTACACTCACCATGCGATGACCGCGAGATGCCTCTGGCGCGGGGAGCGCCCTCCCATCAATTCTATGCGCCCGGCCGGGTTCGCGTCCACCCGCCGCCTTGTCCAATGAGAAGTGAGCCTGAAGGGAGGATTGATTCCAACGTGAAATGAGCCTGAAGGGGCCGGGTCGCGGATCATCGGAGGATGATCGTGAGACTCGACACCCGGCGTTTGCAGACCCTGGACCAGATTCAGGAGTTCCTGGCCGACAGCCGACCGCTCGACCCGCGGCCGCAGACCCGGGTCGAGGCCTACGCGTTCGTGGCCGAGACCCTGGAACGGTTCGACTACCCCGACCGGGGGAAGGCCGACAAGGGCCTGCTCCGCCGGTTCCTGGTCAAGGTGGCCGGCCTCTCACGAGCGCAGGTCACCCGCCTGCTGCGCCAGCACCGGACCACGGGCGCCATCGCCGACCGCCGCGGCCCCCGGCGCCCCTTCCCCCGCCGCTACACCAAAGCCGACATCGGGCTGCTCGCCGAAGTCGACGCCCTCCACGGCACCCTCTCCGGGCCCGCCACCCGCCAGCTCTGCATCCGGGCCTTGCACGTGTTCGGCGACCGCCGCTTCGAGCGCCTCGCCGCCGTCTCCAACGGACATCTCTACAACTTGCGCCACTCGACCAGCTATCAGCGCCGCCGCGGGACGATGCCCGCGACGACCCGCCCCGTGCACATCGCCATCGGCGAGCGCCGCCGGCCCCGGCCCGCCGGACAACCCGGCTACCTGCGGGTCGATACCGTCCACCAAGGCGACCTCGACGGCATCAAGGGCCTCTACCACCTCAACCTCGTCGACGAGGTCACCCAGTTCCAGTTCGTCGGCTCACTCGAGCGCATCGAGACGCCGTGCCTCGCCCCCGTCCTCGAAGCCCTGCTCCGGGCGTTCCCCTTCAACGTCCGCGGATTCCACGCCGACAACGGTACGGAGTTCATCAACCGCAAGGTCGCCGCCCTGCTCGAAGCCCTCCACATCGACGAGTTCACCAAGTCCCGTCCCCGACGCAGCAACGACAACGCCCTCGTCGAGAGCAAGAACGGCTCGGTCATCCGCAAGCACCTCGGATACGGCCACATCCCCAGCCGGTATGCAGAACGCGTCAACGCCTTCACGCAGCAGGTCCTCTCCCCCTACCTGAACTTCCACCGCCCCTGTCTCTTCCCCGTCGAAGTCGTCGACGCCAAGGGCCGCGTCCGCAAGCGCTACCCCCACGCCAACGTCATGACCCCCTACGAGAAGCTCAAGTCGCTGCCCGACGCCGCCGACTGCCTCAAGCCGGGGACCTCCTTCGACCAGCTCGACGCCGTCGCCGCCGCCATGAGCGACAACGACGCGGCACGCGCCCTCAACCAAGCCCGCGACCGACTGTTCGCCGCCATCGACCCCGCCGCCTGAAGGACCACGGCGACGGGCGGCGTTGACCCGCAGCTCGGTGTCGCCGGCACCTGGGCCCACGGGTTGCCGCACCGACGGACGGGGGGGCGGGGGCGGCGGCAGCGCGGGGTGGGCTCGCGTGTCACCGGCTGCCCGCACCGGTCGCCGGCAAGAGGCAGCCCCCTTGATGCCGCCGCCGGGTTGTGTGCCCTGTTCGAACCGCGTAGCTGCGGGCCGGCCAGCGTGTCAACGCGCTCCGCGCGTCCTCCGCTGCGCTACGGCCCTGCGGGTGACACACCGGCCGGCCCGCAACTCGGATTGCAGTTATGGGCCTTGCGGCCCGGCCTGGACGGGACGTCCCGGCCGTCCACGACGTCTCACGGGACACCGTGGCAGACACGCGACCCCGTCGCCGCGGGAGACCCGTTCGGAGGTGTCGTCATGAGTACGCCCCGTGCTCCCGGTCCGCTGTGCCCCGAGCCCGCCGTCGCTCGACAGTCGTGAACGTCCGGGCGCCGAGCCGCCTGTCACCGGTCCGTTACGTAACGGTGTTGAATGGTCGTGGCATTGACGACCGCGGAGCGGCAGGCGCGTTACCGGGGAGCGGCGGAAGGCCTGGAGGCTGTCGAGCTGCGCCCTTCGGCCGGCGTGCCGACGCGGGGGTTGGGCTGGTCAAGCGGGGCGGCCGCCGGGAACCACGGTACCGGTGACCGACCACCGGGCCACAGACGCATCAAGGCCGTCCACGGGACGAGCGGACCGCCGGTCGCTGACCCGAACCGCCGCCTCGGGGGTGGAGTCGGCGGCGGCGGGCGACGGCGGACCCCCGGCGGGCGCCCCGTGCGCCGAACAGCTCCGCCCAAGCAGGACTGACGTGCTGGTCGGAAACCGGAGGACCTCGGCCCCGCCCATGACAGATAATGTCGGTCAGCGTGCGCCGGCTCACCGCAGCCCGCGCCAGGACCCTGTTTCCGACCGTTGATTCGGCCGCCGTCACCTCGGCTCACGTGCCGCCGCTTCAGGCTCATTTCAGGATTGGAAAGAACGCCCGCCGACCCACCGCGTGTTGCACCGGCCGGCGAGGGGGCCGGCGGGCCGCAGGGCGGCAGCGGACTGGAGGGCGGCAGCGGACTGCAGGGCGGCGAAGCGCGACGAGGGCGCCCATTGGGCACGGCCCACCGGGCGCAAGCGGGTAATATGATAGTTGAACCTCGACCTTCCGCTTGGCGTGACGATGACCTATCCGCAGCCGGCTCTGGAGACCGCGTCCACCGATGAGGCTCTGCGCGCGGTTCGCGTGCTGGTCGACGCCTACCAGCTCTCTGCCGCATCGCGCGACGTCGACCAGATTCTGAACGGCATTCTCGATTGTGTCGCCCGGCTCGTCGACTACGAGTCGGCCGCCGTGTACGTGCTGGGGAGCTCCGGGCGGCACGTGCGGCACTACTGGTGGCGTGACGAGTCGGGGGCGGTGCCCTGCCACGACGGTGCGCTCGAAGAGGGCCGGCCCGTCGCCCGGGCCATCGACACCCGCGAGCCGGTGCTGCTGGACGAGAGCATCGATCCGGCGGAGGGGGGGCCGTGTCATCAATCCGGTCTGGTCGTCCCCCTGGTGGGGCTCCACGGGGTGATGGGGGCGATCGAGCTCCATTCCAAGCGGCGGCGGGCGTACGATGCCCGCGCCGTCGAGATGCTGCGGCTGCTGGGGGCGGTGATCGCCGGCACCATCGAGCGGTCCCGACTGAAGGAGGAGGTGCGGGCCAAGCGGCGTATCGACGCCGAGATGCTCGTCGCCCGCCAGGTGATGGAAGACCTGATTCCGCGCGAGATTCCGGCCCTCGATGGGCTCGATATCGCCGGGGTCAATGAAGCGTCGTTCGAGGTCGGCGGCGACTACTACGAGTTCATTCCGCTGCCGGATGACCGCTGGGGAATCATCGTCGCGGACGTGGCCGGGAAGGGCATCGCCGCCGCCCTCCAGGTGTCTGCCATCCGGGCCTCGATGTACGCGCTGGTGGGGCGCGAGCTGGCGATCCGCGCGGTTCTGCGCCGTGCCAACCGGTTCTTCTTCGATTCGGTCGACGCCGGCCGCTACGTCACCCTCTTCTATGCCGTGCTCGACGTGCCGAGCCGCCAGATGATCTACGTCAACGCCGGCCACCAGCCTCCGCTCCTCGTGCGGGCCGACGGCGCCGTCGACAAGCTGTGGAGCGGTGGGGTTCCCATCGGAATGTTCGAGTCGCCGCGGTACTTCGAGGGCGGTGCCCGACTCCGTTCGGGGGACCTCCTGGCCCTCTATACCGACGGCATCGTCGAGTCGAGCAATGCCCACGACGAGGAGTTCGGCCACGACCGGCTGGCCGAGATCATGCACGGGGCGAGAAACGAGAGCGCCGAGGTGATCTGCCAGCGCGTGATGGAGGATGTGCGCAGCTTCTCGTTCGGCAACCCGGACGACCGCACGCTGCTCGTCCTGAAGGCCACCTGAGGAATACGGGGCGGCATTCCGGCGGGGGATGGCGCCGGGGCCCCGCGGATGGAGGCCCCGGCGGTCGTACCGTCCAGCTAGTCCGCGTTCCGCGTTCCGTGGTCGTACTGGCGATAGTGCGCGGCCAGCAGGTCGCGGCCGAAGTCGCCGTCGAAGTCGCGCCAGACGCTGTGGACGTGGTTGGCGTTGCCCTGCGTGTTGTCGTACTCGATCAGGAACGTCGATCCCTGGATGCGGTAGTAGTGGGGCTCGCCCTGGGCGTCGCCGCCCATCCAGGCGAACCGGATGCCGTCGAGTCCGGCGTCATGGACGCTGGCGAGCCGCTCCTCGGCGACCGGCGCGGGCTGGGCCGAGGCGTACTCCTCGATGATCGACCACAGGGCCGCCTGCTGGTCCGCGTCGAGGTCCCGGTGCGCCACCCCGAAGTCCTCGAGCAGCGTGACCCTCTGCTGGGACCGGGTCAGGATGTCGCTGGGAGCCTCTTTCGAGAGCAGGGCCGCCGCCCGCTGCGACTCGTTCAGCGACCCGAGCAGCGCGCGGGCCTGGTCCTCCTCGCTGCCGAGGACCCGCAGGCCCTGCCGCGGTCCGTCGCGCACCTCGGCCGGATTCGAGCCGAAGAACTGGGGGGTGGCGGCAATCGCGGTGCCGTTGACGATCGTCCAGTTCTGCGAGATGTGGTGCCCTTCGTAGCGCCAGCCCCAGGTGTTGCCGTCACCCGGCTCGCCGAAGACCATGAAGAAGTAGAGGTCCGGGTCGCGAATGTCGCGGCCCTCCTGGTTGAACAGGATCTGCTCGAGCTGACGGATGATCTCCGCCTTCGTGAACCCTTCCTCGCTCAGGCCCGTCCGCACCAGATCGAGCGCGGCCGACCGCTGCGATCCGGTCATCGTCTTCAGGGCGACGCCCTTGCGCTCCCTGGGGATGAAGTGCCAGTCGAATCGATCCTCGCCGTCGAAGGGAAACCGCACCGCGGCCTCCTGCTCGTCGTTCAGGCTGTCGAGGAACTTCAGCGCCGCGGTGGACATCGCCGACGCCGGGTCGGCATGCTGTTGAGTGAGGGTGATCGTGCCGAGCAGCACGACCAGGCAGACAACGTTGAAGATGGTGCGAGCCATAAAGCCTCCATGCTCCCTTCACGCCGCCTCGCCGCGATGTCCGCGCCACCGGGCGAGCGGCATGCGAGACCGGATTCCGAGGTGAGAGCCGGAGCGTACCTCCGAGGCGGGGGGGAGTCAAGATCACAGCCTTCGAGCCCACCCGGCTCCAAGGGCGAGCCAGAGGGAGATGCACGGGCGTGTCCGGATGGGCGTCCCGCAGGGCATCCGGTTCCGGTTGAGGCGAGCCTCCGGCATCCGTCCGCGACGCGCTATGATGGTCGTCGCGATCAGCGGGGAAACAAGGGGGGAGCACCCACGTGGCCACGGCGCAACCCGTCTTCAAGTTCACCTACGAGGACTACCGCACCGCACCGCCGGACAAGCGCTACGAGCTGCTGGACGGAGATCTGGTCATGGCTCCCGCGCCGAATCTGAAGCACCAGGATGTGCAGTCCCGTCTGGGGCGAAGGCTGGCTCAGTTCATCGAGGAACGGGCGCTGGGGAAGTTCTTCTTCGCCCCCTGTGATGTGGTGCTGTCCGACACCGACGTCGTGCAACCGGACCTGCTGTTCGTCTCCCGGGAACGCGAGCATCTGCTGAGTGGCGGCGACAATGTGCGGGGTGCGCCCGATCTGGTGGTCGAGATACTGTCTCCGGCCACCGCCGACCGGGACCGGGGCTACAAGCGTGCGCTCTACGGCAGACACGGCGTGGCGGAGTACTGGCTGGTCGATCCGGCGGCCGAGACCGTCTGGATTCATCGCCAGCGCGCCGGCGTGCTCGCGGTCACGCTCACCATCGGCCGGGAGCAGACGCTGCGCTCGCCGCTGCTCGCCGGCTTGGAGCTCGACCTGGACGACGTCTTCTCGTCTTGAAAACCAGCGCGGAACCGCTCGGTCGTCTGACGGTCGGGAGGCTGATGGCTGGGGCGGGTTGCGCCGGCCATCAGCCGCGGTAGCCCCACGCCGCACCCGGCGGCGAGTGTTCCGCACGGCCAACGACCCCTGCCAATCGAGAGGACGGCCGTCGACGGTCACCAAGACCTCGCCGGCCTGGCGCCCCTGTGCGCTACGAAGTGCCTGGCCAGCCGGTTTCGGCGAAGTGGGGAGTCACGCCAACCTGGGTGCACGCCCGCTCGTACTCCAACCGCGCTTTCTCGTACTCTGCAGACGCCTTGACGAGTGCCCGCTCGGCTGCGAAAAACCCCTTGCGCGCCTTGATAATTGCATCCCACTCCGATCGTGTCCCCGCCATAGTGTCCTTCTCCACAAGCACCCCGCTCGACCTACCCGGCGAGGAATCGTAGAATTCTGAAAGCCAACGCTGCCGCCGCGATCACGGTCCCGACCATCCACCGGATGAGCCAGTTTCGAGGTTCGCGACCTCGGTCCGCACTCCCGAAATCCCGGTCCGAATCTCAGCCAAGCCGGCCTTGAACTGGTCTGACGTGACGTGGTCGCCCTGCTCAGCAACCTTCCGCATGGCGTTGGCGATGACTTCGGCTTGGTCGTGATCCTAACACCGGGGCGCTCTATGTCACTCTTGTCCCCTGGCAGCCCGTGGTGAAAACCCCGCGTTGCACCGAGAGCGGCGAGGCGCCCGTCTGACAAGGCGTGAGGAGGGCGCATATTGGGCATACGCAACCGCGGACTGCAAGCAGTCCGTCCGAACAACGCAGTCAGGCGGGATGCATCGCCGCTCGAATGCAGCGGGGACTTTCGCCACGGGCTGCTGGTGCCGCTCTCGTCGCCGGCGTCGAGCCCCGTCGCGGCCGGCGATGCGACGGGGCTGATCTTGTCGATCTCGTCCGGTTCGCGCCGCCCCCGCCCCGGCCGCGGTGGCTCGAGCGCACCCACGTCAGGGAGCTGCTGGCGCAGTTGACGCCAGGCTCGAAGACCGTGGTACGCTTGCATGCGGCCCGTGAGTTCAGGGCGATCCGGGCGTACGGGCATTGATCATGCGCGAGTGCGAACAAGGCGCTGGAACGAGCAGCCCGGCGCGCCGGATGCCTCGCGTTCACCGTGTATCAGGTTCGCCATGCCTTCGCGACGGGGCTTGTGCGGACGGGATTGGATGTCGCGGACATCCAGGATCCGTACGGACAGACGGATTCCGAGACGACGATGATCTACGCTCCGCCGCAGTTGCCGAAGCATGCCGCCGCGATCGAACGTTTGGAGCGTGCGGATCGGGCTCCAGCGTCGGTTCCGCAGGCGATTCGGCTGGCAGAACCGGCTGGCAGTATTGACAGGCTTTCCGTAAATCGTTGATTCTAAAGCATGCGCCCGTAGCTCAGCTGGATAGAGCATCGGCCTTCTAAGCCGAGGGTCGCAGGTTCGAATCCTGCCGGGCGTGCCATTTCATCCTGCGTTCTCATACAACGAGCCGAGGTTCTCTCTGCGCGTAGAGTTCGGCGACGGCTCACAGCACCACCGGAACCCGTGAAGCTGCCGGGCGCCGGACGGGTGCGTGTCGATGAGACCAAGGACCGGTTCAACCAGATGCACGAGGTCGACAACGTCCTGGTCGTCGACGGCTCGTCGTTCACGAGCGCGTCCGAGAAGAATCCGACGTTGACGATTCTCGCCCCCGCGTGGCGGGCCGGCGATCATCTGGCCGAGGAGCTGCGGAGCGGGCGGCTGTGACGGCCAGCCCCGGCATCCTGGGATTCGCCCCCTGCCCATCTGGCCGGAGAGCTGCGGAGCGGACGGCTCTGACGGGGCCGGGAAGGCCGGATGCCGGTTACTAGGCGTCCGAGCCGTGGAACGGCGCGGACGCCTGGAGGGTCGGTAGGGCGCCAAGCGGACCCGCCAGGCGACGATCGGCGGGCGAGCGGGGACCGTCCCGCGCCGCTCGACGGCATCCGGGTCATCGATCTCAGCCGGGTGGTGGCCGGCCCCTACTGCACGATGACCCTCGGCGACATGGGGGCCGAGGTCGTCAAGATCGAGGAGCCGGGGCGCGGCGACGAGTCGCGCGCGTTCGGGCCGCCGTTCCTCGGGGGCGAGTCGCCCTACTACCTCTCGGTCAACCGCAACAAGCGCAGCTGCACCGTCAACCTGAAGCACGAGGCGGGCCGGGCCATCGTGTGGAGGCTGATCGCGGGCGCCGACGTCGTCATCCAGAACTTCCGGCCCGGCGCCGTCGCCCGGCTGGGACTCGACTACGCGGCGGTCGCGGCGCGCCATCCGGGGGTGGTGTACTGCTCGATCTCGGGGTTCGGCGACGGCGGGCCCGACGCGAGCCGGCCCGGCTACGACCTGATCGTGCAGGGCGAGTCCGGCCTGATGGACCTCACCGGCGAGGCGGACGGGCCCCCGTCGCGCGTCGGCACCTCCATCGCGGACCTCACGGCGGGGATGATGGCCGCGCAGGGCGTCCTCCTCGCCCTCTACGCCCGGCGGACGACGGGCCGGGGGCAGCACGTGAAGATCGCGATGCTCGACGCGGTGGCGTCGCTGCTCACCTACAACGCCGGCAACTACTTCGCGTCCGGCGAGAGCCCCACCCGCCGCGGCAACGACCATCCCTCGGTGGTGCCGTACCAGACCCTGCGGGCCCGCGACGGCTGGATCAACCTGGGCATCGCCAACGACTCGCTGTGGGTGCGCTACTGCAATGCCGTTGAACGGCCCGACCTGCGCGACGACCCGCGCTTCGCGGCCGCCCCGGATCGGGTGAAGCACCGGGACGTACTGGTCCCGATCATCGTCGAGCTCACCGCCTTGCGCACCGTCGCCGAGTGGATGGACGTGCTCGGCGCGGCCGGGGTGCCGTGCGGCCGCATCCGCAACGTGGCCGAGGTCTGCACCAATCCCCAGCTCACCGCCCGCGGCCGGGTCGTCGACCACCCGCACCCGACGGCGGGGCAGGTGACGATGATCGGCCAGCCCATCGAGCTGAGCGACACGCCCGGCCGCATCGACCGGGCCCCGCCCCTGCTCGGCCAGCACACCGACGAGGTGCTGCGCGCGGCCGGCTACACCGACGAGGAGATCCGGGCGTTCCGCGCCGACGGGGTCGTCTGATACGGCAGAGCGCAGCGGCCAGGATTCCGACCGGATCCTCTCGGGGCCGTTGGGCAGCAGGAACGAGGCGGGATTCAGCGGTTCACGACGCGGCCCGTGGTAGTCTGAGGGGCGGGGCCAGGTCAGCGACGGGAGCGAGATATGGACAAGGAGACGCTGACGCTGATCATAGGAATAATCACCGCGATGATATCGCTCGTGGCGGCGGTAGGAGTCCTGCTGGTCAACGCCAAGGTGGACCGGCTCACGGGCCGGGTGGATGCGTTGCAGGCGGTGATTACGTCATTCGTGACCAAGTCACAGTATGGTTTGAGCCGATAGGGCGCGGACTCATCATGTTCGTGATGTCAGGAGCAATTCGATGACTGTCAGGCGGATGCGTGGGTTGGCGTGCTGTCTGCTGATGCTCGCGATCGCGGGGACCGCGCGCGGCCAATCGGTGAAGTACACGGAGATCGAAGGCTGGCCCGACGCGGCGATCTCGGCCGCGGGCACCCCGGCGGCCTGGAACTTCGGGCAGGTGTCGGGGGTCGCCACCACCGCCAACGGGTACGTCCTGATGCTGCACCGCGGGGCCCAGCCGCTCATGCTGTTCGACCCCGGCGGGCGCTTCGTGCGGGCGTGGGGGGACGGTCTCTTCGACAACGGCAAGGTCGCGGGCATCGGGCCGGCCGACCGGCAGCCCGGGCAGTCCGGCTACACCGCCGTCTACGGGGCGGCGGGCTGCCACAACTGCGGCGCCCACGCGGTGCGGGTCGACCCCGACGGCAACATCTGGGTCGTCGATGCGCCCGGTCACGTCGTCTACAAGATGGACTTCCAGGGCCGGGTGCTGATGGAGCTGGGGGCGAAGGGGGTCGCGGGCCAGAGCGCGAACACCTTCAACCTGCCGACGGACGTCGCCTTCGGTCCCGACGGCGCGATCTACGTCAGCGACGGCTACGGCAACGCCCGGGTCGTGAAGTACTCGGCCGACGGGCGGTACCTGCTGGAGTGGGGCAGCCGGGGCACCGGTCCCGGCGAGTTCGGCCTGCCGCACAACCTGGCGGTGGACGCCGACGGGCGGGTCTACGTCACCGATCGCGACAACCGGCGCGTGCAGGTCTTCGACGCCGACGGCGGGTTCCTCGAAGAGTGGCCGGAGATCGGGGGCAACTCGGCTCTTGTCATGACCGCCGATCGGCACCTCTGGACCGGGGGCACGCTGCGCGACCTCGACGGCGAGGCGGTGGCGACCCTGCCCGGCGGCAACGGCGGGCACGGGATGACGGTCACGGAGGACGGCGAGGTGTTCGTCGCCCAGCTGGGCGGTCGCGTGCAGAAGTTCGTCGGCTCCAAGGACGAGTGACGGCCGGCCGGCCGCGTGCAGAGGTCCGTCGCGCGGCGGACGGATTGAGGCCTTGCACTGAATCGCCGCCGGTCGTCCCGGCGGCTGCGTCCGCCCAGCCGGAGCCGGGACGGCTGGAGAGCGGGTCGGGCGGCATCCGGAGCCGCAGAAGGACGATTCCCGGGGACAGGATTCGGCGTCGCCGGGCGCCGGCGGTTTCCGGGATGGCGCATACGGAACCGTGCAGATGGAGGAATGGTCAAGATGAGAGTTCGAAGCCTTGCGGTGGTTGCGGCGCTTCTGGTGGCGGCGGCCTCGGCCGGCGCGCAGACCTACGAGCCGCCCCGGTTGCCCGACGGCAGGCCCGACTTGCAGGGCGTCTGGGACTTCCAGTCGCTGACGCCGCTCCAGCGGCCCGAAGATCAGGACAAGGCGGTCCTGACGGCGGAAGAGATAGCGGCCATCGAGGCCGCGGCGGCCGAGAACAACGCCGCGGCCAATGCTCCCACCGAGCTGCGTGACGAGCCGCTGCCGGTCGGTGGCAACGTGGGCGGCTACAACCGCTACTGGGTCGACCAGGACGCGTCGGTGGTCGAAGACGGACGGTCGTCGCTCATCGTCGATCCGCCGACCGGCCGTCTGCCGGCGCTTCAGCCGGGCGTGGAGCTGATCGAGCTGTCGCTGGGCGAGGACCGGCCCGGCACGCGTCCGGTGCGCGTGCGGGCGGCCGGCATCGGCGCCGAGAGCTACGAGGACCGCGGCCTCGCCGAACGGTGCCTGCTCGGGTTCAACTCCGGCCCCCCGATCGTGCCCGCCGGCTACAACCAGAACATCCAGTTGTTCCAGACCCCGGACCACGTGGTGGTGTTGCACGAGATGGTGCACGACGCGCGCATCGTGCCCCTCGACGGGCGTGACCACCTGCCCGAGGGCCTCCACCAGTGGATGGGCGACTCGCGCGGTTACTGGGACGGGGACACGCTCGTCATCGAGACCACGAACTTCAGCGACAAGACGGCCAGCTTCAATCCCTCGGTGGCGACGGCCGCGGGTTCCGGGACCACCCTGCGCTTGACCGAGCGCTTCAGCCGAGTGGGCGACGACACGCTGCTCTACGAGTACACCGTCGACGATCCGGCCACGTTCACCGCGCCGTTCACGGCCGCTCTGCCGATGAAGCGCGGCAACGGCATGTACGAGTACGCGTGCCACGAGGGGAACTACGGGCTGCTCAACATTCTGGCCGGCGCCAGAACCGCGGAGCTCCCGACGGCGGACCAGGAGCAGTAGCCCGGCAAACGTCGCCTCGCGGCTCGGCTCGCCGCCCAACCAGGCCTCCAGGAGTCTGCGCCGTCCTGCGGCGCAGACTCCTCCCGGGGGGAAGCTCTTTCGTTGGGTCGCGTGCCGCAGGGAAACCGCGGGGCGCCGCGAACCGTTGGGGGCTGGTCTCACGCCTCCGGCGTCACCAGCACCTCGACCGCCAGGGTGTGGCGGGCCCCGCCGACCGTTACCCCTTTCAGGGGGCTGACGTCCTCGAAATCCCGCCCCCAGCCCAGGGTGATGTGGCTCCCCGCCGGCCTCACGTTGTTCGTGGGGTCGAAGTCCACCCACCCGATGCCCGGACAGTAGACCGACACCCAGGCGTGAGATGCCTGCGCGCCGACCACACCGGGGTCGGGAACCAGATAGCCGCTGACGTAGCGGGCGGGGATGCCGTGCGACCGCAGACAGGCGATCATCAGGTGGGCGAAGTCCTGGCATACGCCGTGCCGGCCCGCCAGGACCTCGGAGACCGGGGTCGAGACGGTGGTCGCGACCGGGTCGTAGGTGAACTCCCGGTGGATGGTCTCCATCAGCGCCCCGACGCCTTCGAGCAGCGGCCGGTCGGGCTGCAGGGCCGGCGCCCCATAGCGGGCGTAGCTGGCGCCCCGCGGCGCCAGCGGCGATTCCACCTGGTACTCGACCGCGGCGAGCTCTCCGGGGGTCTCGCGCGCCCGCAGCCGGACGAGCGTGTCGGCCAGCGAGGGAGAGTCGAGTCCGGCGCGGCCGAGCCCCGACGCTGACACCAGGCTCTCGGCCGTCACCCGCAGGTGGCGATGGGCACCCTGGATCGTGAAGGTCGTGGTCACGTTGCCGAAGTAGTCCGCGCGAGTGATCGAGCCGTTCGCCGGCGGGTCGATCAGGAGCCGCGTCTCCCGTACGATCTGCGTCCCGCTCGCCCTCGGCGTCAGCCGCACCTGGTGCATGGAGAGCGACACCGGCTCGGCGTACGCGTACTCGCTCGTGTGCCTGACCCGGTAGCCGAGCCCCGGCGGTGGTGCGGAGGTCATCGGCTCGCCAGATGCCGGACCGGGGCGGCGTGCGTGAGATAGTCGCGGGTCAGCGCGTCCGAGAGGCCGCCCAGATCGGTCTGCACCCGGTTCAGCAGCTCGGTCAGGTTGTGACGCCGGCCGTCGCGCACTTCGCAGAGCTCGTCGAGGTCGACGAGTTGAATCGCCGCCACCGCCGCGGTCATCAGCTTCGATTCGGGTGACGTCCGGCCCGGGGTCGGGGGCTCGGGCAATTGCGCGACGTGCTCTCTCAGGCGGTCGAGCTGAAAGGCCACGCCCCGGGGGTTGGCGTCGTCGAGCAGCAGCAGATCGACGACCAGATTGACGCGCAACGAGGTGAGATAGCGCGACCGGTAGGTGATCACGCTGTCGGTGGCGTCGAGCAGGAGCTCGATGCGGGCGCGTTCGTCCTCGGTCACGATGGTCAGCCCGTGCCGCAGCAACTGGATCACCTGCAGCGCGCGCTCGAGCCGGCGCCCGAAGTCGAGCAGCCGCCACCCGTGGCCCCGGGTCATGCCTTCGCTGACGGCGCCGCTGAAGCTCGCGAGCATCATGACCATCTGGTCCAGGGTGCGGCGCAGGCCGCCGCGCTCCCGCCGCCTGGACTGGCCCGACCGCAGGTCCGATTCGAGGCGGCTGGTGATGCGCCACGAGTCCGCCGACAGGCGGTCGCGCAGCAGCCAGGCGGCGTTCCGGAGGTGTTCCACCTGCCACCGGAGGCTCCCGCGCTGGTCCGACTCGGACAGCATCGAGGAGACCGCCGCCTGCAGGGCTCGGGCGGGCGGAAGCCCTGCGATGCCCGCCCCGTGCGGCACGTAGCCGAGGTCCGTGAGGAAGCTCAGAGCGCCGGTCAATGCCGCCGTCGAGCGGCGCGACGATTCCTCCGACAGCAGCGGCATCGCAGCGCGCAGCAGCCGCACCGCGGCGCCCACCCGCTCGGCGTACCGGCCCAGCCAGTACAGGTTGTCGGCGACCCGGCTCGGCAGGTCGAACGTGGCCCGGCTGACGTCGATGGGGGATACGCTGGCGGGAATCAGCGAGCGGTGGGGCTCGGCCGCCTCGCCCACCACCCAGACGTCCTTGCTGCTGCCGCCGCCGAGCAGGGTCACGTCGAGGGAGCCGGTCGACGACGACACTCGGCCCAGTCCGCCCGGCAGCACGTCGTAGCCGTCGCCGAGGGAGAGCGCGTAGACGCGGATGACGAGGAAGCGCGGCGAGAGGCCGCCGGCCACCCGGACCGGGGTCGTCGAGAGAGCGACCTGCTCCTGGGCCACGTAGCGATGGGGCTGGCGGGCGATGCGGTCCGCGAGCCGGGCGCGCTGCCCCTCGGGCAGGCGCCGTCCGAACGTCCGTTCCCGCCGCACGCTGGGATAGGCCGGCTTGATCACGAGCTCGTCGAGGTGGTCGAGCACGTGCGCGCGCGCCGTCTCGTCGCCGCACCACCAGGTGGCGACCGACGGCAGCAGCAGCTCCGCATCCAGCAGCCGGCGGCACAACGCCGGCAGGAACGCCATCACCGCCGGCGACTGGGCGACGCCGGCGCCCAGCGGGTTGATGACGGCGACGTTGCCGCGCCGCACCGCTTCGACGAGTCCGGGCACGCCGCTCTGCGACGGCCCCCCGAACTCGAGAGGATCGCAGGCCTCCGACGGCTGACTGCGGAGGATCAGATCGACCGGCTGCAGGCCGCCCAGCGTCTTGATGTAGACGCGGTAGTCGCGGATGGTCAGGTCCGTTCCCTCGACGAGGGTGTAGCCCATGTAGCGGGCGAGAAACGCGTGCTCGAAGTAGTTCTCCGACGCCGGTCCCGGCGTCAGGACGACGATGCGGGGGTTCTCGCGGTGCCCCGGCGCGCTCGCGGCGAGCGACATCCGGCGGGTCTCGAAGGTGCCGGCGAGACGCCGGACCTTCGAGGCGACCAGCACGTCCGGCAACACCGCGTTGACGACGATGCGGTTCTCTAGCGCGAAGGCGAGCCCGGCCGGCGCTTCGGTGCGGTCGCCCAGCACCCACCAGCCCCCATCGGGCGCTCGCACCAGATCGGCGGCATAGAGGGGCAGCCAGCGTCCGCCGGGGGGCTGCAGGCCATCGCATTCCCGCAGGAAGGCCGGGTTCGCGTGCAGCCAGTCCGCGGGCAGTGCGCCCTCGCGTATGAGTTGCCGCGGGCCGTAGAGGTCGCCGAGCACCGCTTCGTACAGCCGGGCGCGCTGGACGACCGCCCGTTCCAGGTGCGCCCACTCGGCGCCGTCGATGACGCAGGGGATCACGTCGAGCGGCCAGGGGCGTTCCCGGGTGCCCCCGCGCTTGTGGACGTGGAACGTCATGCCGTTGTCGCGGATGAGCCGGCGCGCCTCCTGCGTCCGCCGGTTCATCTCGTGCCGTCCGGCTGCGGCGAGGGCGCTCGTCACCGCCTGCCAATGCGAGCGGAGCGCGCCGTCCGGACCCGCCATCTCGTCGTAGTGGCCGGCGAGCGGGAGGTAGGCGGGCGGTCTCGTCAAGGCGCCGGCTCCGGTGACGGTCCGGCCGGGGCGGCGCGGCGCAGGTCGAGGGTGTGCGGGGCGGCCGGGTTCGTCTCGAGCGGACCCGGCTCGAACGGTCCGGGAGTGTGGCCGAACGGAAAGAACCGCGCCACCCGGCGGGCTTCCGCCTCGGCCGCGTTGACCGGGAACGTCTCGGGGCTGAGCCCGCCGGGGTGGGATACGTGATAGGTGCACCCCCCGATGGATCGGCCCGACCAGGTGTCGGCGATGTCGAAGGTCAACGGCGTGTGCACGCCGATGGTGGGGTGCAGACAGGACGGGGGCTGCCACGCGCGATAGCGGACGCCGGCGGCGAACTCGCTGTCAGTTCCGGTGGGGTGCAGCGGCACGCGCCGCCGGTTGCACGTCACCACGTGCCGCCGGTCGACCGCCCCGCGCACGAGGACCTGCAGCCGTTCGACCGACGAATCGACGTAGCGGGTGGTCGCCCCCCCGTGCGGCTCCTCGCCCAGCAGGATGTACCAGGGTTCCGCGGCGGTGCGCAGCTCCAGCTCGATGTCCGCGTGGGCCACCCGGCCGATGCGCGGGTAGCGGAACTCGAAGTGTGCGTCGAACCAGTCGGTCTCGAAGGGGAACCCGGCCTCGCGCAGATCGCCGATGACCGTGTCGAAATCGCGGCGCACGTAGTGCGGCAGCATGAACTCGTCGTGCAGCCGGGCGCCCCAGTGCACCACCGGCCGGCGGTAGGGCCGGGTCCAGCACCAGGCGACGAGCCCACGCAGAAGGAGCTGCTGGGTCAGGCTCATCCGCGGATGGGGCGGCATCTCGAACGCCCGCAACTCCACCAGCCCCTGCCGGCCGGAGGCGGTCTCGGGGGCGTAGAGCTTGTCGATGCAGAACTCCGCGCGATGGGTGTTCCCGGTGACGTCGACCAGCAGATGCCGGAAGACGCGGTCCACCAGCCACGGAGGGCAGTCCGGTCCGCTCCCGTCGATCTGCTCGAACGCGATCTCGATCTCGGCCATGCTGTCCGACCGCGTCTCGTCGACCCGCGGGGCCTGACTCGTCGGTCCGATGAACAGCCCCGAGAACAGGTACGACAGGGACGGATGGTTGATCCAGTAGGCCACCAGGCTGCGCAGCAGGTCCGGGCGGCGCAGGAACGGCGAGTCGGCCGCCGTCGGTCCCCCCAGCACCACGTGGTTGCCGCCCCCGGTGCCGCTGTGCCGCCCGTCCAGCAGGAACGTCTCCGTCCCGAGCCGAGTGGCGCGGGCCGCGTCGTAGAGGGTCGTCGTGGTCGAGACCAGCTCCTCCCAGGAGTGGGCGGGGTGGGTGTTGACCTCGATGACCCCGGGGTCGGGGGTGACCTTCACCACCGAGAGCCGCGGGTCGGACGGTGGCGGGTAGCCTTCGATGACCACCGGCGTATCGAGCTCGGCCGCGGTGTCCTCGACCCGAGCCAGCAGATCGACGTAGTCGTCGGCGTTGGCGAGGGGCGGGAGGAACACGTGGAGCCGCCCATCGCGCGGTTGCACCACCAGAGCGGTGCGTACCACCCAGTCGGCCGACTCCCCGGTCGCCGGGGTCCGGTCGCGGGGGCCCGGAACCGGTGCGGCAGGCCGGATCCCGCGGCGCGGCACGATGTCCCGCGCCGGCAGCGGCGGTCGGGGCGCGAGCGGATCCTGCTCGATCACGGGCGCCGCATGACGCGGATCGACCCAGGGGAGAGAGTCCAGCGGCAGGCGCAGGCCGGCCGGCGAGTCGCCGGGGACGAGCAACAGATGTTTGCCGCGCAGCAGCCAGAGACCGCTCTGCCACATCCGGTCGCTGGTCGACGATCGGGACAACGGCAGCACGTAGCCGACGGGACGACCCAGGTCCTGCTCGAGCACGCGCCGGAGCCGCTCGCGGTGCTCGGGTCGTTGCAGCCGCGGGTCGCCCGCGGGGAGGTTCACCGGGAGCTCCCGCTCCCCGCGCAGGTGGGGGAGGGGGTCTTCGTAGGCTGCCACGACGTAGTCGGGGCTCGCGCCCACCCGTTCCGCCAGCGTCCGGATCAGCCGTTCCGCGTGCGCCGGACCGTGACCGTAGTCGTGCGAGAGGTCGGCGAGCAGTGCGCGGTTCCGCCACAACGGCTGGCCGTCCGTGCGCCAGTAGCAGCCGAGCGCCCAGCGCGGCAGCGGTTCGCCGGGGTAGCGCTTGCCCTGGCCGTCGTGGAGCAGGCCGCCCGGAGCGAACGCCGGTTGCAGGCGCCGCAGAAGCTGTTCGGACAACCGGCGTTTGGCGGGACCGAGGGCGTCGTAGTTCCACTCGGCGCCCTCCATGTCGTCGACCGACACGAAGGTCGGCTCGCCCCCCATCGTGAGCCGCACGTCGTTGTCGGCCAGGGTCCGGTCGATCGCCCGCCCCAGCCCGTCGATGGCCGACCAGGCGGCCTCCGAATAGGGCCGGGTGACCCGCGGCGCCTCGCTCAGGCGGGTCACCGTCATCGTATGGACGAACTCGACCTCCGCCGGCGCCACGCTCCCGCTGATGGGCGCGGCCGTCGCCGGCTCCGCCGTCGCGGCCACCGGCAGGTGACCCTCGGCCGCGAACATCCCCGAGGTCGGGTCGAGGCCCACCCATCCCGCGCCCGGCAGATAGACCTCGGTCCAGGCGTGGAGGTCGGTGAAGTCGCGGGGCGGACCGGCGGGGCCGTCGAGGGGCTTGACGTCCGGGACGAGCTGAATCAGGTAGCCCGAGACGAACCGGGCGGCCAGTCCCATCTGCCGCAGAACCTGGGCGAGGAGCCAGGCGCTGTCCCGGCACGAGCCGCTGCCCCGCGCGAGGGTGTCGTCGCACGTCTGGATGCCCGGCTCCATCCGGATCAGGTAGTCGACACGCCGTTGGATCTGCTGGTTCAGGGCGACCAGGAAATCCACGGTGCGGCGCGGTCGGATGTCGACGGCGGCCAGGAACTTCCGCAGCTCGGGTCCGGGCGGCTCCGTCTCGAGATAGGGACGCAGGTCTCGGGCCAGCCACGGCTCGTACTCGAAGGGGAAGGTCTCGGCCGACTCGAGAAAGAAGTCGAACGGGTTGATCACCGTCATCTCGGCGACCAGGTCCACCTCGACGCGCAGCCGGCGCGCCGGGGTCTGAAAGACCGCGCGGGCCAGGTAGTTGCCGTGCGGGTCCTGCTGCCAGTTGAGGAAGTGCTCGGGCGGGTCGATGCGGAGCGAATAGCTCCTGACGGGGGTGCGGCAGTGCGGCGCCGGCCGCAACCGGATGATATGCGGCGACAGGTTGACCTGCCGGTCGTACTCGTAGCTCGTCCGGTGGTTGATGGCGACCTGAATGCCCATTGGAATCGACGCTGCTCTTGCGCGCCGACCGCCGCCGATGGTTCCGGAAGGCCGCCGGCGGCGCGCCGGACGGGGCCGGGAGCCGGTGGCGACACGGGCTCCCGGCTCCGTCCGAGGGGAGCGAGTTACTCGAGCTCGGCGTAGATCTTCGCGGCGTTGTCCTCCGCGCTGGTCAGGGTGCCGCGGCTCATCGCATAGTTCGCGTAGCGCTCCGGGAGGTCGAGCGAGGCCGCGGTCTCCGCCGCCGACTGGCCGGCCGCCCTGCCCGCCTCGACCGCCGCGAGGAAGTCGCGGTTGAACTCGCCGAACTCGCGGAAGTCGGCCCAGCCCATCACCGGGCTGTGCCCGGGAATCACGGTGTCGACGCCCGGGATGCCGTCGGCCGCGGCGAGCACCGTCTTCCCGTAGTCGACCCCGCTGCCGCCGTTGTCGACATCGATGTAGGGCACGCCCTTCCACGCGAACAGGTCGCCGGTGTGGGCGACGCCGAGGCCTGTGAAGACCACGATGGAGTCGCCGCTCGTGTGGCCGGGGCCGAAGTGGTACAGGTCGATCTGGTTGGCCCCGTCGAGCAGGGTCAGGCGGTCCTCGTAGGTCTGGCCGGGCAGGTACTGCATGCCCTCGGCGGACTGGAACGCGGGCATGCGCTCCATGTTCGTCCGCGTGTTGGCGTGGGCCACGACCTCGACCGGCTGCGCGAAGTCGATGTTGCTCCCCACGTGGTCGCCGTGGGTATGCGTGTTGATGATCATCGTCACCGGCTCGTCGGTCACGGTGCGGATCTTGTCGAGTATTGCCTCGCCCCACCCGGGATTCTTCGTGTCCACCACCACGACGCCTTCGCCGGTGACGAGCGCCGCGGTGTTGCCGCCCCCGCCGGTGATGACGTACAGATTGTCCTTGACGTGCTCGATTTCGGCGACGTTGCCCTGCGCCACCGGGCGGCCGATGGCCACCGCGAAGCCGATGGCGATCAGCGCTGCCAGAACCGTGATTCGTTTCATGAAATGCCTCCGTCCCTTCACTGTTGGAACAACGCTCCACTATACAACGGTCCGCCCCGCCAGCCGGTGATCGAGCACCATCTCCTCGGTCAGGGTCGTCCCGAAGCCCGGGGCGGTGGGCGCCACGACGACGCCGTTCTCGACCGGCGGCGACATCGCGTCGAGAATCGCCGACCCGGCCGGGAAGCTCTCGGCCATGGTGCAGCTCGGCGAGATCAACGCGATGGGGAGCCCCCACGAGCTGCCGCCGCGGTGCGGGATGATCTCGAGCCCCGCCGCCTCGACGAGCCGCGAGATGCGCCGTCCCGCGGTGGTGCCGCCGCACCACGTGATGTCCGGCTGGAGGATCTCGGCCGACCCGACCCGCACCAGCACCTCGAACCCGTGCTCGGTGTACTCGTGCTCGCCGCACGCCACCCGGGTCCAGCCCGGGCCGCCGCCTCCGATGCGGCGCACCAGCTCGGCATAGCCGAAGACGTCGTCGGGCGAGAGCAGCTCCTCCATGAAGTACAGCCCGGCCGGCCGCAGCCGCTCCGCCAGGCCCACCGCCCAGTCCACGGTGCCGTTGCGCGAGACGCAGTCGGTCATCAGGTTGCCGTCCGGTCCCAGGACGTCGCGGGCCTCGAGCACCGAGGTGACCGCCCGGTCGAGCGCCGCCGGCGGGGTCGCGGGGTTCAGCGGCAGGCTGCGCTTGAAGTTGCGGACCCCCGCGGCGACGCCCGCCGCGACGTCGCCGCCGGTCTGGTAGAGGGCGATGCGGTCGCGGGGGGCGCCGCCGAGCAGCTCGTGCACCGGCTGCCCGGCGTGCTTGCCCGCGATGTCCCAGAGCGCGTTGTCGACGGCGCTCAGGGCCATGGCGAACAGGCCGCGCCGCCCGTAGAAGATCGCCGACTGGTACATCTGGTCCCAGAGCTGCTCGACGTTGAGGGGGTTGGCGTCCATCAGCAGGTGCTTCAGGTGCCCGTCGATGATCTCGACGGCGGCGCTGCCGCCCGCCCCCATGCCGAAGCCCGTCACCCCCTGATCGGTCTTGATGATCGCGATGATCGCGGACGGAAGCTGCTCGAACGGCCCGCCCCAGCGCCACCGCCGGGGGTCGTCGTCGGACGAGAACGTCGGCGCATCGAGCAGCCCGTCCGAGCGCTGGTTGATGTAGATCGGGTACGCGTCGACGGCGCGTACGCGCAGGGCGGGCGGCTGCGCGCCGGCCGCCACCGCCGCCCGGCCCCCCAGGGCCGCGGCCGCCGCCGCGACCCCGCCGGCCGTTTGCAGGAACCGGCGCCGAGTGGGCAGCATCATGTCTCGTGTCATGTGTTCAGTCTCCGCAAATGGATGTGCGGCGCCGGGCCGCTCCGAAACGCGTGCCGCGAAACCGGCGACCGCAAAATGGATGTGCGGCGCCCCGCCGCTCCGAAACGCGTGCCGCGAAAGGCGGCGACCGGGACGTTGCTGTCCAGCAGCGTCCTCACGAGACTTCGCGGAAGACATCCTCGTCGGTCAGCCAGCCGTGGGCCTCGGCGAACGGCGCTACGCTCCGCCGTAGCTGTTCGAGTCCCGCGGTCGCCAACTGGCGTCGCACCGCTTCGCGCACGAACGCGCTCTTGCCCGTGCCTGTCCGCGCCGCCACTTCCCGCCGCTCCGCGTCCAGCCTGTCGTCGATGCGGACGGTGAGCGTCGCCATGTGCTACAAGGTACCGCACTCGGCGAGCCCGATTCCAGCCTTTGCCGACCAGGAGGCCGCATCGCTTGTCGCCTCGCCCGGCCGCAAGCGCGAGCGGGCCGGGTGGCGCGTTATTCTGGTGGCGGCGATGGTCAGGGACCGGCTGAGCGGCGACGAGCACAGCGCGGCGATGGCCCTGAAGTACGTCTGGTGGCAACCGGCGGAAAGCACCCTGGCGGATCGGCGGTTCCTGCTCGCGCAGATGATGACGCTCGGCACCGTCGACGATGTCCGCTGGCTGCTGGCGCGGGTGTCCGAGGCCGAATTGCGCCGCGTGCTGCACGATCCCCCGGTGGGTGTGTTCAACCGCCGCTCGTGGAGCTTCTGGCGCCACCGGCTCGGTCTCGATCCGGCCGCGGATCTGCCGGCGCGGCGGCTTCCGCCGCGATTGCCGCGATGACGTTCACGCCGATCCTCGACGTGCTGCCGGATGCGCAGCGCGCGCTCTGGCCGGCGCTCGGCGACCTGCCGGATTCCCTCGTCCTGTACGGCGGCACCGCGCTCGCTCTGAGGCTGGCGCACCGGTCCTCGGTCGACTTCGACTTCTTCTCGTCGGAACCGCTCGATATCGACGCATTGTTCGAGCTGTCCTGTGTCGGCGGCGCCGACGTCCTGCAACGCGAGCCCAAATCGCTGACGGTTTCGACGAGGCCATCCGGCCGCTCGCAGCCTGTCAAGGTCTCGTTCTTCGGCGGCGTCGATACCGGCCGGGTGGGAGAGCCCCAGCGGACCGACGACGGCGTGGTCCTGGTCGCGTCGCTGCTGGATCTGTTCGGCACGAAGCTCAAGGTGCTCCTGCAGCGCGTCGCCGCGAGGGACTACCTCGACCTTGCTGCGATCCTGCGCTCCGGCGTACCCCTCGAAGCCGGACTCGGCGCGGCGGCGGCGCTCTACGGGAACCGCTTCCCGCCGATGGAGGCGGTGAAGGCCCTGGCGTACTTCGACGAGGGCGAGGCGGCCGAGGTCGATGCGGCGACACGGCGATACCTGACTGAGCAGGCCGGCGACTGGGACTTCACGGTTTCCAGGATTGCCCGCGCCGCGAGCACGCTCACGCGAGGTGTGCTTCCCGGAGGGTGACGCGTCGGCCCTGAGGGCGGCCCCTGCGATCCGGCGCTTGCAGTCGACGACGGAGCCGCCCCGCCGCTTGATCCGACCCGGTTCCGGTTGCAGCATGTACACGTGAAACGCACGAATCTTGTGCTTGATGGACAGTTGCTTGAGGAGACGTTGCGGCTCAGCGGCGAGCGGACCTACTCGAAGGCGGTGGATCGGGCGCTCTCCGAGTTCGTCCGTCGGGCGAGAGCCGGGCGCATCCTCGAGCTCGCGGGCTCGGGGCTCTGGGAGGGCGATCTGACCGAGATGCGCGCCGACCGGCCGCAACCCGACGGACCTGCCGGCGGGGGTGGGTCTCGCCGTGTATCTGGTTGACACGTCGGTCTGGGGCGACGTGTTCCACCGGCCGCCCCGGGTCGACCTCGAATCGACGATCGGCGTCGAAGTGGTCGTCAACCTGTCTGCCGGTCCTGCAGGAGGTACTTCAGGGGTTTCCGCGACGACCGCGCGTCCGGGTGGCGCGCGACGCCATGCTCGCTCTCCCGATCGTCGAGGCGCCGTTGGAAACGGTCGCATTCGAGGAGGCGGTCGACCTCTATCCGTCTCGCGAGGCGCGCCAGCGTCACCGTGCGATCGAGCGTCGATTGTCTGATCGCCGTCTGCGCGGTGAGAAACGACCTCACCGTGCTGCACCACGACCGCGACTTCGACCATCTCGCGCGGGTCGCCCCGTTGTGTGCACGCAACCTCGGACGAGGGTGAGCCGACGACGCAGACTCTTCCGGAGAATCGGTCCGGCGGCTCCCAGTGGCCGCAGGAGCCTCGCAGGAAGCTGGGGTCGCTCCTGCCGCGCGCACTCCCGTCAGTCGATCGCCAGCTCGCACATCTCCGGTACACTGCGTCGCTCGTGCGGTGGTCGATTCGAGCGACTTCGGGGGCGAAGGTCCGGAACGATAGCAAGTTGACTCTACGAAGAACCCCCGGAAACACGGGTTGTTTCGGGCGCGGGCTGGTTAACGTTAAGTAGAGTCGACGACTGGCGCGGTGGCGGTAGGCAGAGGGGGTAGCTGTTCCCGGCGGCTTTCGCCGATGCCGGTGCCTCACTCCTCGCCGTGGCTCCGTTTCCAGTCGCCGCTCGTCGAACCGGACATGCAGATTTCCCGCATCCGGCTCTCGGACGAGATCATGCCTTCGCCCACGGAAAGCTCGCCGTGCGTCGCCCAAGGCGCGTGAGCCCGTAGTCGGACCAGAGCCGCGTGGCCGGGAAGCGCACTTCTTTCCCGGTCCGCACCTTGTGCTTACGGCAGAGCCATTGGCGCAGCCGCCGGGTCGCGTGCCAGTCAATCGCCTCGTAGGCCGGGCTGACCCGCCCCAGGATGAAGTAGTTCGCCCAACCGGTCAGCAACCGGTTCAGGCGCGTCACTACAACCCCCGGCGGCAGGAGCACGTAACGCGGCGTCGTCAGCTCGCTCACTCGACGGCAGATGCTGCGGACGCTTTCCCGACTCGGGCGCGTGCCGATGTAGGCGGCACCCGTGTCCGGTCGGTAGTTGCGTCCAATCCGGTACCCGAGGAACGTCATCGATTCCTCCGGCACCCGGCAGCAGTGGGTCTTCTCGGCGTTCATCGGCAGCTTCAGACGCTTCATCAGGTCTTCGACCGCCGCCAGCATCTCCGCTGCCGGCGCTCGGCCGAGCACCGCGAAGTCGTCCGCGTAGTTGACGATTTCAGCCTTGAAGCGCCGGGCATAGCCCAGCACCTTCCAGCCCAAGATGAAGCGACGCATGTAGATGTTGCTGAACAGCGGCGAAATCGGTGACCCTTGCGGGGTCCCCTTCCGCTCCCGACGCGCCCGGTTCGTGCGGCGGCGACCACCGCGCCCGTCGTCCTCCTCCACCGCCATTTCCAGCCACGCCTTGACCCAGCCCAGCAGCCGCCCGTCGCTCACGCGACGCGCGATGGACTTCATCAGGTCCGCGTGCGGTATCTGGCCGAAGTAGTCCGACAGGTCGGCGTCCACCACCTCCCGGTGGCCCGTCGTCAGCAGCCGATGCACGCGCCTGACCGCGTCATGCGCATCTCGACCCGGCCGATACGCATACTGCTCCGGTTGCAGGTCGGCCTCGAAGATCGGCGATAACACCAGCATCGCCGCCGTCTGCGCCACCCGGTCCCGGAGACACGGAATGCCCAACGGCCGAAACTTCCCGCGTTGCTTCTTCGGGATGAGCACCTGCCGAACCGCACGCGGCCGGTAGGTCCCCTCCTTCAGGTCCCGCGCCAGTGCTCCCAGCCACCGGTCCACCCCTCGCGCCTCGATGTCCGCGACCGTCTCGCCGTCCACCCCGGCCGCGCCGCCGTTCCGACGCACGGCCTGCCAGGCGACGGTGAGTACGTCATCGCGCCACACCTTGTCGCTCAGCGAGTAGAACCGGAAGCCCGGAACTTCCTTCGCTTTCGCATGTAGCGCCGTCTGGAGTCGCTGAACTCGTTCTGAGGCGGTTAGGCTCTCGCCAGTCCCCATGTCCCTTCCCCCGTCATGCGCTGCTCTCGAACTGAGGCCCCTTCCCTCCACCGGCGTTACCCGGCTTCCTCGGTACTACGGGCCTCTCCGCCACCCTGCTCGGCCCGACCTGACCCTCGCGGGCTGTCGGTTGGCGCGTGCCACGCCACCGGCAGGGCTTCCCGTGTTGCGTCCATCCCCCTCGTCCACACGTGCCGCCGCCATTACCCCGGCGGAACCGGTCGGTGCTCACGTCGCTCGCTTCCCGACCGCTGGCAGCCTTCCCCGTATTCCGGGCGGGTCGGCTTCCGCATCACTCGTTTCGAGGCCTGCGCAGCGTTCACATCGTTGCGGCCCGCGTGGTCGCTGAACCGCCCAGGGCGGTCCTTGTCGTCGGAGTGCTTCAGCCGATGTCGTTACCTCCATCGTCCGCTCCGACTGCTACCGGCTGGAGCGACAGTTGCCGGGCGGGATTCGCACCCGCTGAGGAATGGCGCCTTTCACGGCGCACCGGAACGCCCCGTGATCGGACCCTACGCCCGTCGACGGCGCCTACAATGGGTACCGACCAGATTCGTGCGGAAATACACTGCAAGGGCTCAGCTCAAGCCCTCAGGTGCTCCCGGGCGGCTCCGAGCATGCGCGGCCGAACTGGGGCGATCGTACGAGGCGGTCCGGGTAACGGGCGCATCGGCTCGGATGCGCCGGTCCGCCGGGAAGCTGGCCGGCGCGGAACGAACTGGTCGCACAACAGGCGGCGCCAGTGCGGCTTACTGCGAGATGGCTGGGTTCGAGGTCCGGACCGGCGGCGGGGCTACTGTTCGGCGCGCGCGTCCGCACACTGCCCGACGTGCGGCCGGCCGTGGGAGACGTTCTGTCCGGCGACGGCTCGGTGCGGATGGGTGTGGCGGGGGCGGACCCCTTGCCCGCTCCGAGCGGAGAGAGGCGCGGGACCGTTGGCGCGGCGGATGTTCGGCGCGGGAGGGTGAGTCATGCGAGAGACGATCCGGGACACCATGATCGGGATCGGGATGGTGGCGGCGCTGTTCGCGGCGTTCCAGTCATGGGCCACGGCGCGGGACCTGGAGGCGGTCCGGGCCGGCATGGCTGCCGACCTGGAGGCGGTCCGCGCGGACCTGTCCGCCGACTTGGCCGAAGTGCGGGGCGAGTTACGAACCACGGCCGACACCGTGATCGCGCACGTCAACGCGCCGGGGCTGCATGGGCCGGACTGAGGGGCGGGGGCGTTCAACCGAGCCTTGCCACGCCGAGACGGGCTTAAAACCGGCGGTCCGCCGGCCGACGCCTGTGACGTCCTCATGACCTCGATCTTCGACAAGGATCTCTACGCCGTTCTGGGCGTTCCGTCGGATGCGTCGCTCGGCGACATCCGTGTGGCCCGCACCCGTCTGCTCAAGCGCTATCATCCCGACAAGGGCGGTGACTCCGACAGCGACGCGGACCGGGAGTACTGGACCTCCGCGGCCGCGGAGGTCAACGCCGCCTGGGACGTTCTCAAGGACGCCCGCAAGCGTGCGGAATACGACGCGTATCGTTCCGCCCGGGCGCGGGGAGGGGACGAGCTCTCCGACCCCCCGCCCGGACCTGACTCGTCGCCTGGTTCTGATCGGTGGCGGGCGTCCGGAACGGCATCTGGCGACTCCGCCTCGACATCGCCGCCACCGTCTCGGCGGCCGCCGTTCTGGCATCCGCCCCTGGAGACCGCGGCGGCTGCCCTCCTACTCTTCGGAGCGCTCTACAGCGGGGCCTGCTTCCACGACAGCCGCATCACTTCGGAGATCCATGCCGCTCATGCCCAGCGCGCTGCGGCCGACGTCCGGCGCACCGCAGCGGTTCTGTCGGTCGCTGACGGTCGCGCCCGGGAGGCGGCGCGCGTGAGTCGCGAGGCGTCCAGCTCGTTTTCGGCGGCGTCCTGGGATCTTCAGAAGAAGCAACTCGCCTTGGCCAAGGCCGGCGTCGATGTCGTCGGTCGCGTCCGTGGTCTTCCCTTCTCCGCCGGGGCGGCCGCTGGTGGAGCCGGCGCCGCGGTGGCGGGCGCGGTGTCCTGGCTGTTCTCCAAAATCCCTTGGGATCCCGTCCGTGCTGCCGCCAGCTGGGTCAGGGAAGTCGGTGCCGCGGCCGAGGTTTGGGCCGCCGACATGGAACGGCGCGCCGCGGCCGTCCGCCTGACCCGCGAGCAACGCGTCGCCGAGTTGCGTGCGGCGGTGGACGCGGCCGCGGATGTCCAGGACGCCGCCCGGGTCGTCCGCGCCGAAGCCGCGGCGGCGGCCGACCGCGCCGAGCGTCGGGCTGAGCACGCCCGCGACGTCCTGTCCACGGCGCGCTCGGTTGCGGAACGCGCGGCCGACCGCGCCACGGACACGGCGGGCGACGCCGCCTTCGCTCGCACGTTCGCCGCCGGCGCTTGGGTTTCGGCCGTCCTCTCGCTCGGTTGGGCCGGCATCCGCCGGCGCGCGGTTGTGCGGGCCGGATTCTAGACGTTCCGCGTCACGGTTCTCTCGGTTCAGGAGGCGAGGATCGCCGCGCGGCTCGACGAGAGGTTTCGGTTGGCGCGCCAAGGTGACATGCAGGCTCAACTCGACGGAATCCACGGCGAGCTGAAGACCGTCCGCCAGAAGCTCGATGATCATGGCCGGCGCTTCGACACCATCGACCGCAACTTCGAGATGCTCGGCCAGCGGCAGGAGCTCTTCGAGGGCGAGCTGCGGAAGGTGAACCGCCGCCTCGAGCGCCTAGAGAGATGAGCGACAAGACCGTATGGGTCGAGGGGCATTGGCGCAGCCCCCCGCCGCCCGGGGGCGGTTCACCTTCCGGCGGCGGGTGCGGGTGTGGCTGCCTCGTGCTGCTGGTCCTCGCCGGTTGGCTCTGGATCGGGTGCCCCGGAGTCCTCTACTGATGTAAGAATTCAGATTCTTCAGCTCCTCGATGGACATGAACCGACCGTGGCCGGTGAAGTTACCGCCGCGGGCCGCGCCGGCCCGTGGCGACGTCGGCCGCCTCGGTGGTCGGTGGTCGCCCGGACCGTCGCTGCGGCCGTCGGCGCCCCGGCCGCCCAGGGTCCGCGAGGTCCTGGCCGCGGCGCTCGCGGCCGAGCACGGCCGCGAGGCCGATTCGAGCCCCGCAGACTTGGCGCTCGCGGCCGAGCACGGCCGCGAGGCCGATTCGAGCCCCGCAGACTTGTGCTGCGCCATGACTAAACGTTCTGCTGTGATTCGTCAACGATTGCGGGCTGTCAATCCCGTGCCCGTGTCCGAAGATTGAGACGTGACGCACCACTAGCCTGCATTATTCATGAGGGTCGAGAATCAGGCACCGACGGGGCTTGTTGACCGCGAGCGGAGCCTCTCGGACGTGGCAGCGGGCGCGGCAGGGGGCGTAGAGTGGCCCTTCCCGGCGCCGGGCAGTCGCGGAGGCCAGGTTGGGGGAGAGTTCTGCCGGGACGGCGGTGCCGCCCGGGACCGAGACGTGCGCCGAGCCCCGCGGGGCGCTGACTACTGACCCGCGCGGGCGCCGAGCGCGAGCGCGATGCGCCGCCACGCGTGGAGATGGGGCGTCGCCCGTGGTAGATGCAGGACGATGCGGCGCGCGGAGCCGACGACATGCACCCCCAGCTTCAGCAGCCGGTCGCGCAGCCACGTCACTTGGGTGCGGGCACAGCCGGTCCGCGCCGCCCGCAGCCGCAGCTCCTGCATGAGTACGTAGGCCGCCGCGGTCAGCAACACGCGCAACTGGTTCGCCAGGAACTTGCAGCAGCTCGTGCGGTCGATCTGCAGGCCGTCCAGCAACTCCTTGATCCGGTTCTCGATGTCCCCGCGGGCGCAGTAGACCCACTCGTAGACGAAGCGCGAGCTCCGCAAGAGATTCGTCACGACGAAGCGCGGATTGTCCCGCGGCTCGCGACCCTTGAGCCGGACCACTTCCGCCTTGATCACGACCCGGCGTTGGTGGCCCCACGTGCCGGCCGCGTAGCGGGTGTCGGTATAGACGTGCTCGGTTCGGCCACTGGCCTCGCTCTGCGCGCGGGCCACGGCCATCGCGGATTCGGCATGCCGCTGCAACACCGCGTTCTTGCCCATCGCGACCACGTAGTCGAGCCCCGGTTCGGCATCCAGGAAATCGAGGATCTCCGGGGTCGCAAAGCCCCCGTCGAGCCGGACGAGAAACCGAGTCGACGGAAACGCCGCCCGCAGCATCGGCAGCAGCCGACACAGCAAGCTCAGGGTCCCGTCGGCCGCCACCGCCTTGCCCGGCCGCAGCACCGCCGCGCACAGATACTGCTCCTTCTCGTCGTTGAAAGTCAGGAACGCGAGCAGCGGCAGATAGCACCAACTGTCGTAGTGCCCGTTGAAGAACGTGAGCTGTTGCGCGCCATGCGTCCGGTCGTCGGTCGGGTCCAGATCAATGGTGATCCGCCACACCCGCCGATGCAGGCGGCGCCGATGTCGCTCGATGACGCTCGCCGCCAACTCCCGTGCCATTCGGTAGAGCGCGCCGCGGCCCGGGGCGTTCTCGAATCGCGAGATCGTCGGTTGCGACGCCAAGGGCGCGCCAGCCACAGGGTCCCGCCCGAGCAGCAGCTTGTGGATGGGATCCTCCGCCAAGTGGTCGGCGTCGTTGCCGTCGGGATGACCGCACGCGATGCCGAAGATCCGCTGCCCGATCAACTCCGCGAGCGTGTGCCGAATCTTCTCCGGCGCGCGCTTGTCGGCGAGACACCGGGCAAACGCCTTGACGAGGCCGTACACGCGCTCGGCTGCCTTGAGCAGGACGGCGCCGCCGTCGGAACTCGCCTGCTCGCGGTTGAACGTGGCGACGAGGGGCTTGTCGAAGAGATCCGGGAACAGGACAGTCTGTGATATCTTGTCAGGTGTCACGCAGGGGTCTCCGTTGTGGCTAAACGCTTGTGAGCACAACGTTTGTACCACACGGAGGCTCCTGTGTCTCCCTCAGAATCACCATCTTCACGAATAATCCAGGCTAGTGCCCTCGGCCGTTCAGGTACCGACCCAGCTCCTCCGACATCTCGTAGACGGGCGGTCTGCTTATGCCAGGGACCAGCCGGAACAGGCCGTCTGCATGCCGAGCAACCCAACCTTCGAGATCCCCATCGCCGTCGTGGAAGTAGACGATGGTGGGGTCCGCCGTCGCGTCGAATATGGTGATGACGCTGCTTTGTTGCTGCAGCACTTGGAACCGGCGCTGGGCAGGATACTGCTCGAGGCTGCGTTGTAGCTCCGTGAGGAGACCCGGCGCGACATCCTCCGCCTCGCGCAGGGCGGCCTTCTGCTGTCGGCGGTGCAACCATGCATCCACCCACGAGGGACGGCGGTAGTGCTCTCGCCACCAGCGCCGCGCCGCGGAGATCGGTCTGAGCTTCACCACGGCGACGACTGCCGACACGACCGCGGCGATAGCACCGATGGTCGTCCAGTCAACTGTCACGCCGCATCTTCCCTTCCGGCTCTCGTCCGTGGGGACGACCCATAAACGGCATTCCTGACTACTCAGAGGTACCGCGCCACGGCCCCGCGTTCGGCGGTCGCCCCGGCCGAGTAGTGCGCCACCATCCGGCTCGTCTTCCAGTTCCCGGCGAGCATCACGTCGGTCGTTGACGCGCCCCGGCTGGTGAGCTCTGACGCCAGCCCGACCCGTCCGGAGTGGGCGGTCACGTGTTCGACGCCGGCGGTCCGGGCCGCCGCCTGGAACCGCAGCCCCACCATCTTCGGCGAAAGCGGCACGGCGCGGTCCTCGGGCGCCGGGCTCGCCGCGGCCCGCAGCGTCCGGACCGCAACGGCGACGGCACCCTTCACGAACCGGACGTCCTTCGTCTCGCCCTCCTGGTTCGTCTTCCCGCGGCGGACGGTGACGAGGATCCCGTCGCCGTCGGCCGCGTCGTCGACGTCGGCCCATCGGAGCGCCGCGACCTCGCTCCGCCGCATCCCGGCCATGAAGAGGAGCCCCGCGATCACGGCGTCGAGGCGGCCGCGCTCGAGGGCGACCCCCTCGGACTCGACGCCTCGGCCGCGACTTCGTGGCCGGTGGCAGGTAGCGAGGACGGCGGCGAGGTCCGCCGCCCCGAACGGCCGCGCCGGCCCTCGGCCTCGACCGCCGGCGGTCCGCCGGTAGCCGGCGAGGACCCGGGCCGTCCGCTCCCCGGCCGGGCTCGGATCGCTGGCGAGGCGGGCCCGGAAGCACGCCGCGGCCACCGCCGTCGCGGCGCTCGCCGGCGCCCGGCCCTGGTCGTGGAGCTCGGCGAGGTAGGCGGCAAGGGATGCATCGTCGAGCCCCTGGCCGTCGAGCCAGGCGTCGAGGCGGCGGAGCGCCCCGGAGTAGGCCCGGCGGGTGTTCGGGCTGAGGGAGGCCTCGGCGAGGCGGCGGGCGGTTGGCGTCGGGCGCTCGAGCTCGGCCGCGGCGGGGCGTGTCGGGGCGAGGGTGGTGTCCCATCTTCACCCCCGCAGCCGTTCGAGCCACGTGTCGCCGGCCTCGGAGACCCGGACCTCGAAGCGGTTGATGCTGGGCTCGAGCTGGCGGTCCGGCGTGATCCAGACGATGAGGGCGTCGACCAGGCGGCGGCCGCGGTCGGCGGGCGTCTCCGCCGGCATCCGGCCGACGGCGTCCTCGGCGATCCGGAACCAGACCTGGTCGCCGTCCGGATCGAGCTCGGCCCCGAACCAGAGGGTTCCGTGGGGCTCGCGGGTGGGCTCGCGCGGGGTCAGGGTCCTCGGGCCGTCCGGCCAGTCCTCGCGCGTTCCCGCGATCTCCCACGCATCCTCTTCTGCAATCAGCCGGGTCCTTTTCCCGTCCTGTACCCCTCCTCCCTCGACCAACCGTCGCCGGAATCGGACCCCCCCTCAACCAAGCAGGCGAAGCGCCGCGATGCCGAGCCCGGCGATGCCGAGCATGCGCCAAGTCAAGCGGGTTTCCGTGGTGCTGATCTGGGTCGACAACCGCGTATCGAGGTTCGCGATCTCCGTGCGCACCTCCGCGATTTCGGTGCGCATCTCGGCGCGCATCTCGGCCAGGCCGGCCTTGAACTGGTCGGACGTGACGTGCTCGCCCTGCTCGACGACCAACCGGAGAGCGTCCGTGACGGCGTCCGCCTGAGCGGGCGTGAAGTCGGCAGCGGTCAGTGACCGGGCGACGGCGTGCGTGTGGAGCATCAGGTCGGATTCTCCATGATCCCGGCGTGGGCGTCGTGCGCCGGAGTTCAGTCGCGGCCGAACCCCCGCGGCAGCTCGATGTCGAGGGCATTGAGGTCGACGTCGCAAACGCCCTTGAGGAGCTTGGCGGTCCTGGAGTCGGCCAGGGACTCGGGCAGCTGGTCGCGCCAAGCCTGGTATTCGGCCTGGAGGGTGCGGAGCTGACCGACGGCGTCGGCCCACCGCTTCGGCCGCGGCCGCCGGTCCTTCGGGCGCACGACGGTGCGGACGGGCTCGCCGGCGTCGCGGCGCTCGCGGTATCGTCGCTGGCGCTCGGCGTTGGTCATGCCCACGGGGGCTATTCTATACCGTTACGTAACGGCTGTCCCACAAACGGCACTTATGGGACCTCCACCCCGCACCGCCCGCGCTCCCTGCGGCTTTCGCACGCGAGGGGGGGAGGAGCCCCGCGCGCTGTGCGGGGGACAAAGCCCCGCGCCACGGTATGCGGGGTGAGCACGCTTCGCTTGGCTGTGTCGGGCGCACCAACGCACCGTCAGCTGCGGAACACGTTGAGCTCCCGCGATAACCCAGGATCATCCGGTCCCGCCTCGATCCCAGGACCCGAGCCCCCGGGTCCGGGACCTCCCATGCGGTACCTCGACCTGGACCCGCCGCCGCACGCGGAGCCCCGCGGTTGGCGCGCAGCTCCTGCGTTGCCCCGACCTACTCGCTCGCCGGTATCGCCTCCATCAGCAGCGCGAGGGCGTTGCGCAGCGCCTGACCGCCGGCGCGGGCGCCGGCGTAGTGGCCCTGCCGCACGACGACGAGCTCGTGCGAGGGGACGATCAGGGTGGTCTGCCCGCCCGCCCCCGACATGTAGTACGCCTCGCGCGGCACGGGGAACGTGCCGGTGGTGTTGATCCAGAAGAACCCGCCGTAGATGGGCCGGCCGTCCGCCTCCCACGCGGGCGCGATGGAGCTGACGAACTCGGCGTAGCCCTCCGGCAGGATCCGCTCGCCGTTCGAGACGCCATCCTGCAGGTAGAGGTTGCCGAGCCGGGCCCAGTCGCGGGCGGGGGCGAGCTCGTACCCCTGCAGGAGGTAGTTTCCGTAGGGGTCGGTCTCGAGGACCATGCCCCGGATGCCGATCCTGTCGAACAGCTCGCGCTGCGGGAACGAGAGGTAGTCGTCGCCGCGGCCCTCGACGCCGAGCCGGACGAGGTAGTTGGTCAGCACCGGGTCCGAGTTGCGGTAGCGGCCGATGGTGTTCGGCGGCCACTGCTGCGGACGGGTCGCAGCCCACTCGAATGAGTTGACGGTGCCGGTGTACACATAGAGGTGATCGGGGTAGCCAAGGGCGGGATCGAGGTCGGGGTCGGCGACGCCGCGGAACCGCACCCCGCTCGACATCCGCAGGATGTCGGCGATGCGGATCTGCTGGCGGGGGTCGCCCTCGGTCTGCCATTCGGGCACCGGCGCCGGTTGCCACAGGTCGTAGACGCCCTGCTGAATCAGCACCCCCATCAGGGTGGCGGTCAGGCTCTTGCCCATCGACCAGCTCTCGAGCGGCGTGTGCAGGTCGATGCCTTCGCCGTAGCGCTCGCCGATGATGCGCCCCTGGTGGGTGACCACGAACGCCGCGGTCATTCCTTCCGCCGGCTCGAACGCCGCATCCACCGCCTGCGCCACCTTCTCGGCGTCGACTCCCTCGGCGAGGGGCGCGACCGGCACCGCGTCGCCCATGGGCCACATCTGGGTCCAGGGGTCGGGCAGGGTGCTGGGGATGTCCACGGGATCGAAGAAGACGTCTTCCGCGTCGATCGGCAGGGTGACGCAGCCGTGGTCCCCGTTGAACTTCGCGGTCCGCACGACGCCGTCGGGCAGGGTCAGGTGCACCCGGCGCTGGTCACGGTCCACCTCTGTCGCGGTGACGTGCGCGCGGTGCTCGTAGGGGCTGCTGAAGAACCCGACGTTCTCGGCCGCGAACGCCGGGTCGAGGCCGGTGACGAAGACGGCCGAGCAGAGGGTCTTGGCGAAGCCGGCGGTGTGGTGCCACAGGGGGTCGCCGGGCGGGGCCTCGTACTCGGTGTCGAGCTCGGCGTCCGCCGCGCGGGCGAGCATCGCGGCGCGGCCCTCCTGGGCCGCACTCTCGGCGGCCAGGCCCGGGGCGATCAGGACGGCGACCGCCAGCCATGCAGCCGGTCCCCGAGAACGGTACTGTCGTGTCATGCTGCCTCCCTCCGGCGTTCGTGCCGCGTGACCCGGACACTACCACGACGGGGCCGCTCGCCGCATCCCCGTCGGCCGGCGTCGAGACTGGCAGCCCGTGGTTGAGAGCGCCCGGGTCGCGCCGGGACGGGCCCAGCCGGATTCAGCGCCCGTCGAATGCAGTCGCCGAGGCTTGCCACGGCCTGATAGGATGCGGGGTCCATTGGCGTCCGGCGGCGCGCGGATCGCGCGGGTCGGCGACGAACGGGATCATCGGCTGCTGTTCCGTGCTGTTCACCGATTCCATCTTCCTGCTCCGGTTTCTTCCCGCGCTGCTGGCCCTCTTCTTTCTCGCGGTGGCCCTCACGCCGCGGCGCTGGAGAGAGGACGGCCGGCGCTTCGTCCTCGCCAACCCCGTCCTCCTGGCCGGGAGCCTGGCGTTCGTCGCCTGCGGGGCCGGGCCGTTCGTCCGGTGGATCGCCGGTCTGGCGCTGGTCGTCTGGCTGGTGGGGTTGGCGACGACATGGGCGCGGCGTGCGGCCCGGGCGCGCAGCCGGCCCGACCTGCTCCCGGAGGCGCTGCTCACGGTGGCGGTCGCCGGCGCCGTGGTGCTGTTCGGGGTCTTCAAGTACGCGGCGCCGCTGCCGGCGGTGGTCACCGACCGGTCATTCGCCGTCCCGCAGTTGCTGCTTCCCTTGGGGCTGTCGTTCGTCGCCCTTCACGCGATCTCCTACCTGGTCGACGTGCACCGGGGCGAGGCGCCGGCCCAGGGCAATCCGATCAAGGCCGGGTTGTATCTGCTCCTGTTCCCGCTGCTGTGCGCCGGCCCGCTCGCGCGGTACCGCGATCTGGCGGCGCAGTTGACCGATCGGCGCGCCACCCTGGCCGCGTTCGCGTACGGCGTCCGCCGCTGGCTGGTCGGATTCTGGAAGGTGGCGTTTCTGGCCGCCACGCTGGCCGGACCGGCCGACGCGGCGTTCGCGACCTCGTCGGACGCGCTCGGCGCCCCGCAGGCGTGGCTCGGAGCCGGGTGCTTCGCGTTGCAGATCTACTTCAGCCTGTCCGGCTATGCGGACATGGCGATCGGGTTCGCACGGATGTTCGGGTTTCGGCTTGTCGAGAACTTCCGCTGGCCGTACGGCGCCGACTCCGTCACCGGGTTCTGGCGCCGTTGGTTCGTCACGCTGTTCGACTGGTTCCGCGCGTATGCGGGGCTGTCGCTCGACCCGTCCCGCGACCGGCCCCGCGGGCGCGCGGAGCGCATCCTCCAGACCCTGGCGCTGTTCGTCTGCGTCGGCGTCTGGCACGGCCCCGGCTGGAACGTCCTCGCCTGGGGCTTGCTCCACGGGGCGGTGGTGGCCATCGAGCAGGCCGGACTCGGCGAGCGGCTCGCCCGCTGGCCGGCCCCCCTGCGGCACGTCTACGCGGCGCTGATCGTGCTCTGGCTGTGGGTCGTGTTCCGCGCCGACACGCTGGCCGACGCGGGTGTCATGCTGCGGGCGATGGGCGGGCTCGGCGGGTCGACCGAGCCGTCTCCGCTGGCACTGACCGGTCTCGAGTGGACGGCGGTCGCCATCGGAGGCCTGTCGGTGGCACCGCTGTGGTCCGGCTTCGGCCGCTGGCTCGTCACCATCGACGCCCTGACGACGTCCATCCTGTTCCTGGTCTCGACGAGCGTCCTGTTCGTCTGGCGCCGCCTGGCCAACACCGTCCTTTTCATCGCGGGGCGCCGTCGCCGCTGACCACTCAACCGACCCTGCCAGGAACTGCCGTGTTTTTGCGTAGCAGATCCCCGGGAGCCCGTGGCGAAAACCCGAGATCCTGGTTGGGCCGAGATGAGAGACGAGGCGCGTTCAAGCTCCTCGCGCATGGCGTTCGGCGCCGCGGGGCGGTTGGCACGCCACCACCGCTCGGCTGAGAAAATCTGCACCTTGGCGAGGTCGCCGACTTCGAACTGGAGCGGACGACTCACTCGCGGCTGCGCAGCTCGGAAAGGAGGTTGGCCATCGGCGTAGTGCGGCCCCTGTTGCACTGAGCGATGGCCTGCAGAAGCATCTCTTCCGTTCCCGCGTCGGCCTCGAACGACTCGTCACTGTCGAGCGCCAACACGGCTACTGATGCGCCCTCGGGCAGCTCTCCATCGAACTCGACCCGGCCGCCGACGACCTTCCCGGGAGCGACGCGCATGAGGATATTGTAGCAGCCGGCGGGTAGGACCATGGCACCATCGGCGCCTGCCGACACGGGTCCGGCGTGGACCCCATCCGCGTGAAGCCGAGGAGAAACTCTCGTAGCGCGCCCAGCGGCGCTTGGCGCCGCCTGGTGAATTCGGTCCTGTTCGTCGCCGGCCGCCACCGGTGCCAGCCCGGAAAGCGTCTCCTGCGGCTCTGCTCGCCGCCAAACCAACCCTGCCAGGAGTCTGCCGCTTCTGCGGCGCAAGCTCCCGATCGGGCAATTTCTCACGACCGGCGCTCGCTGAGCCTGACCATCGTCCGTGTGAAATCGGACAGTTCGCTCAGACGCTCTCGAACCACCGACGTGACGATGTCGAGATCGAGATCCTGGTACTGGTGCACGACCACGTTGCGCAGGCCCACCATCGCCTTTATCTGCCGGGCCATCGCGGCGGTGACGAGGCCCGCGCGCTCCAGCAGATCGAAGCTCTCAGAACTGGTTCGGGGCCAGCCCAGCTTCCGCGCGGCGACGACGTGGTTGGCCATGTCGAGCGTCTGTTCACAGGCTCGTTGCAGATTGAGGGCGATGATGTCCTGCCGGTCGTAGTCCTGCTCGAACGGCAGCTTCGAGGGCTGCTCCCAGGCGTGCCGCACGCGCGCCAGACAGCGTTCCAGGCTCTGCTGCTTCGCGATCAGGACGTTGGTCATCGGGATGGCGGCTGCAGGTTGCCGACGATGGCGGCCCGGATGCCTGCCCGCTCCGCGTTCAGCTTCTGGTACATCGATTAGCGCCAGCGACTCGAAGCTCAGTCGCTCGTCGTCCTCACCGCTGTAGGTCAGGCGTGCGGTGCGCAGGATCTCGGCCTGGAACGATGTGTCGGCCCGCCGCAGATTGATCAGGTCGGCGTGCTCCGCGCGCACCGCGCCCGCGATATCGACGGCGAGCAGGTGCCACTGCCAGCGGTCCACCCGCATCGCGGGGCCGTGCGGCAGGAGCACGGCGACGTCGACATCGCTGTCCGGGCGCTCGGCGGCGGTGCCCCAGGTGCCGTAGCGGTAGACCGCCTGCACGTCGGGATGGGCCGCGAGGAGGAGACGATTGATGCGGTCGTCGTCGGCGGCGACAGATCGGTCGAGGGTCATGGCGCGGAGCGCTCCGGCGCAAGGTGTCCGGGTCAGAAACGATCGGACCGGCGGCACTCCGGTCGGAGGGCCCTGTAATCCTCGACCGCGATCACGTCCTCGACCCCCGGGCCGCGCCGTTCCCTTCGAATCGACGCTCGAGGGGCAAACGGCCTCCCTCCGCCGGGCCTCCCTGCGCCGGGCCTGCCCACGCCTGGGAAGTTGCCGCCGCCCGGCAGCCGCAGGATGGGCGGCTCCGCAATCGGTCGGGCCGGGGCCGGGTTGATGCGGCCCGTCACCTCGATCTCCTGGCCCTCGAGGAGGACGATCTCCTCCAGCAGGTCGTCATCGGCCACCAGAAGGAGAGGTTCGCCCCCGTCCACGAGATTCTGGCTGTCGAAGTGCTGGCGGTGGGCGTCGAGCGCCCGCAGGACCACGCCCTGCGCGTGCAGCGTGACGCACCCTCGAACGACGTCGGACTGCGCGAAGAGAGAGGACGGAGCGACCAGGACGGCAAGGAGACCCAAGGCGAACCGCATCATCACCTCCGTTGAACGCTGGCGCCTCGATTCTGACACACTTGGCGTTTCCGGCGACCGGCCCTCGGGCGATCGGCGATAATGTGCTTCTGGACTCTGCGGGTTCGGTCTTCGCGAACGCGATGGGGTCGGCGTCGGGTGTCGCAAGCGGCGGGATGACGCGCTCACCGTCGACCGGAAGCCCGGGGTGTTGAACGGCGCCTCCTGTTGAAGGAGGCGCCGATTCCCGGAAAGTTGTCGGGTGCGGGGCGGAGCCGCAGGGCTACGGTTCCCGGGCCGAGCATTGACATCAACAGGAGCAACGTCATGCGACTTGCCGCAATGTCGTCGCCGGGTTTCGCGCTCTGTCTCGGTCTCGCGGTCTTCCCGGCGGCGCCGGCCGCCCAAGAGGCGGCGGGCGACACGCTGGAGATCTACGTCATCGACGTGGAGGGCGGCGAGGCGACGCTCTTCGTCGCCCCGTCCGGCGAGTCGCTGCTGGTCGACACCGGGTGGCCCGGCTTCGACGGGCGCGACGCCGGCCGCATCGCCGCCGCCGCCGCCGATGCCGGTGTGACCGGGATCGACCGTCTGATCGTCACTCACTTCCACGGCGACCACATGGGCGGCGCCCTCCAGCTCGCGGAACGGCTGCCGGTCCGGACCTTCATCGACCACGGGACCACCGTCGACGAGGACGAGCGCCCGCTCGCCGCCTTCGGGCAGTACGAGGACCTTAGGGAGAGCGCCGAGCACGTCGTGGCAGCGCCGGGCGACCGGGTGCCCGTCGACGGCCTCGACGTCCGCATCATCGCATCGGGCGGGGCCGAGCTCGACGCGCCGCTGCCGGGCGCGGGAAGCGCCAATCCGTTCTGCGACGGCTTCACCTTTCACGGCGAGGACATCACGAGCCGCTACGGCAACGCCGAGGACGACCAGTCGGTCAGCACGTTCGTCGGCTTCGGGCGGTTCCGCACCGTCATCATGGGCGACCTGAACTGGAACCGCGAGCACGCCTTGATGTGCCCGGACAACCGGATCGGCGCCGTCGATCTCTATCTGGTGTCGCACCACGGCTCGGAGACGTCCGGCTCGGAAGCGTTGGCCCACGCCATCGCTCCGCGGGCCGCGGTCATGAACAACGGCCCCCGCAAGGGGGGCGCCGCCCAGACGTTCGAGATCCTCCGCGCGGCGCCGGAGCCGGCGGACATCTGGCAGAACCACTACGCCATCCCCGCCGGCGACGGCAACGCGCCCGAGGAGTTCATCGCCAATTTGGAGGAGGGCGTCGAGATGCCGGACGGCCGGACCGTGCACATGGGTGCCGCGCACTGGATCCGGATCTCGGCCCGGCGGGACGGGTCCTTCACGGTCACCAACAGCCGCAACGGGTTCAGTCGGGACTACCCGGTGCAGCAGTAGGAGTCTGCGCCGTAGAGCCGAGGGTCGGTTGGCGTGCTCGAAGCCGCAGACGACGATTTCCGGGCTGGAAGCCCCTGGGCAAACTCCGCCCGGCCCTGAGGCCCGCGAGGCGCCCGTACGGGGGAGCGCGACGACGGAGCACGTCGTGCGCCACCGAACCTCTCGTTCCGGCCGCCCACCTACTCGCGCGGTCCCCGCTCGAGCCGGTCTTGCAGTCTGGCGAGGGCATCCCGCGTCCGGGACAGCTCCGCCAGCAGCTCGGCGTGGGTCGGGGGCGCCGCGAGCTCCCGCAACCGATCCTGCTTCGCCTCGTCGAGGCTGTTGATCACCACCGCGATGAACAGGTTGACGACCACGAACGTCCCCACCACCACGAAGCTCACGAAGTACGCCCAGGCCCACCAGTGGTGGTCGAGGGCCGCGTACATGATGTCGGTCCAGTCTTCCAGGGTGACGATGCGGAAGAGCGACAGGAGCGAGATTCCGAGGGTGCGCCAGTGCGTCGGATCGACGTCGCGGAACAGGTGGTAGCCGGCCACGCCGTAGACATAGAAGACGATGGACATCAGCGCGAGCACGTTGAACATGCCGGGCACCGAGCGGATCAGCGTGGCGACGATGAGCCGCAGCTCCGGCAGGGCCGACACGAGCCGCAGCACCCGGAACAGGCGGGCGAGCCGGGCGAGGGTCGCCATCTCTCCGGTGCTCGGCAGCAGGCTGACCGCGATGACCGTGAAGTCGAAGACGTTCCAGCCGTCGGCGAAGTAGTCCCGGAGCCGCGGCCACACCGCCGCCATCTTGATCAGCGCCTCGAGCACGAAGACGGCGAGGAACGCCCGGCTGGCCAGCTCGAAGACGCCGCCGAACCGTGCGGACAGCACGACCGACGTATCGAGGCCGATCACGACGGCGTTGATGGTGATCGCGGCGGTGACGCCGTGCCGGAACCACGCGGTATCGACCACGCCCCGAGCCCAGGCCACAAGTCGGCCGTCCGCGCGGGACGGCGATCCGGCCGAGCTCATGGATTGCGAGTCCCCGCCATGGCGTGCGTCAGCGACATCCGCTTCTGATCCTATACGTTTGGCGTGGTCGTCGAATGGACCCGGAGGGAGAATCGGGTGCGTCGCCATCCGGGCGCCTCGTGTGACCCCGCGCGGGACCGGGCGCTCGGGTTCACGATGCCGGACCCGGTGGCGATGCCCGGTCGCGTTGTGGCGGCATGACCGCCGTGGTACGCTGGCGGCATGGGCAGCCGGAAACCGCCCGAGGCCGTCTGGGCGCCCATCACGGACCTGCCGGCGGACGCCGCGTCCTGGGGCTCATCGCACTACCGCGAGCGCGTCCGGCGCTGGCATGACGCCCGCGCCCGGCTCCAGGACCCGGCCGTCGATCGGACCCTGCTCGACATCTGGCTGCGCGAGCGGGTGCGCGCGTTCGCCATCGAGACCGGCCAGATCGAGGGGCTCTACACGCTCCGCCGCGGGGTGACGGAGCAGCTGATCGCCGAGGGCTTCGCGGGGGTGCGCGCCGCCCACGCTCTGGAGCCCGGCCTGTCGGACCAGACCTTGAAGGGCCTGCTGGAGGATCAGCACGCCGCCGTCGAGCTGGTCTTCGAGGCCGCGGCCGGCCGCCGTCCGCTGTCCCACCACACGATGAAGAGCTGGCACCAGCTTCTGACCCGCCACCAGGAGCACGCGGTGGGCGTGCGCGACGGGCGGCGCGTGCTGATCGACCTGCGACGCGGCGACTACAAGGTGTGGCCTAACAACCCCCGGCGGCCGGACGGCGTCGTCCACGAGTACTGCCCGCCCGAGCAGACGCGCAGCGAGATGGACCGGCTGCTGGACATGCACCACGGTCACGCGGAGCGCGGCCTGCCGGCCGAGGTCGAGGCGGCCTGGCTGCACCACCGCTTCGTCCGCATCCATCCCTTCCAGGACGGCAACGGCCGCATGGCGCGGCTGCTGATGGCCTACGTCTTCGCCGGCGCCGGGGAGTGCCCGCCGGTCATCGGGATGGTCCAGCGTGACGACTACATCCGGAACCTGGAGCGGGCCGACGGCGGCGACCTGCGCCGCTTCGTGCAATACCTGGCCGACCTGGCCGCGACGACCACCCTGTCGGCGATCAGCATCGCGGAAGACGTGCTCGACGGGCGACCCTGGAGGACGCACGGCAACGGCGGACAGACGGTCCGGGAATCGGACGGTCAGTGGCGGTATCTTCCACCCGTTTCCTGATCCCGAACGTCGGCGAGTCGGACGACTCGTTCGTGCGCCGCCGGACACGACGTCCGGCGGCCTCCGTATTCGCCGGTCGCGCCGGCTCCAGCGCCGCTGGCTGGTACCGTCGCGCTCGGCTCCGATTGCCGTCCAACCACGCGGCCGGGGTCCGCAAGGCTCTGCGGCGCCGACTACGCATCGCGCGGCTCCGGGGCCGCGCGTTCAGCCGCGCCCCGGAGCCGGATCGGCCACCGCGACGGCTCGTGGTGCTCCAGGTACTCGCGCCGCGAGACCGACCCGACGATCATCGACTTCGTCAGCCACCAGTTCTTCGGCCGCGCGCCGAAGATGATGTGGGCGAGGCTCAGCCCGGCCAGGGACAGGCCGGTCATGCCGTGGAAGACGTAGATCCACCCCCAGGCCCCCTCGCCGAGGATGTAGGGGTTGGGGGTGATGAACGGCGTGCCCATGCGCCACAGCATCACCATGCCGGTCAGGCTCACCGTGCACCCCACGAACGTCAGCACCAGGTGATACAGGCGGTTGCCGATCGGGTACTTGGCCGGATGCGGTCCCGGCACGTCGTGACCCGCCTCGCGCATGACCTCGGCCTTGAACTCCGGGATGTCCTTCGGGCCCACCCAGATCGACCAGAAGTCGAGGAAGAATGTCGTGTGGAAGATGTGGAAGACGATGGCCCCGGTCAGCACCAGACCGGCCGTGTAGTGGATGCCCACCCAGTCGAACTGCCACCCCATGATCGGGAAGAACGCGGTTCCCAACAGCGTGAAGATGGACCCCGCCATGACCCAGTGGAACAGCCGCGCCATGAACGAGTGCCGCTTGATGCGCTTCGGCAGACCCGCGTGCTTCTCTTCCAGGGCATCCGTCTCCCGCTTGGCGCGAACCCGGTGGGCCGACAGGATGACGTAGGACGCGTGCGCGACCAGGAAGGTGATGAAGACGAAGATCGACACCCACAGGACGTTCCAGGCGACATGGGTCAGCACCGAGCGTCCCCAGGGGTCGATGGCGGTTTCGACAAAGCCCACGACGGTTTCCTCCAGACAGTCAGCGACGATTTCGATCGCGCGTACTCACGCGCCGCCCGTGAGCTGACTCCGGCGTATCCCGCGGCGCCGCCCGTCAACGGCGGTTGGTGATTTCGGACGGTGTAACCGGTCCGAGCGGCTCCAATTCGTCTTCGTCGAGCGCTCGGGGCATGCACACCGCGTCGAATGCCCGCGATCTCGCCTCGGTGGCGGCCGACATGACCGCCTCGACCTCCGCTCTTCGTTCGTCGATCAGGGCGACCAGCTCCTGCTCGAGGTCGTCCCGGTTCCAGCGTTTGTCGGCCTCCACGGCGAGGAAGTCCACGACGAACCACCCGCCCACGGCGCCCAGGATGCCGCCAAGTAGCGTACCGAGGGGGCCGAGAGCGGACAGGGCAGCCGCGATGGCCGCCGCCGCTTTCCACGACCCGACGGCCCTTACGGCCGTCTTGCCCGTGGTCTTCACCGCGATGGACGCCAGCAGCTTCTTCACGATCGCCTTGACGAGCAGGCCTCCCGCAAGGCCGGTTCCGACGGCACCGAAACCCGACAGGCCGGCGGATGTCGTGAGGCGTCGCAGGGTGTCGCCGATTGCCTCGTTCAGCATGCGCGAACGGAGCATCCTCGTTTCCCGATCGTCGTCCAGGAGTTGAACTTCTCCCTCGATACACCGTGCAAGCACGGCGCGCGCCTCCGTTTCCTGCATGGTCGCGATGGCGTCGGACGCCTGCTCGATGTGCTCGTTCAGATTGCCGAACAAGCGCGATTCGATCTCCCGTTCCAGTTCGCCGGCGGCCGCCAGCGCCAGCTCCGTGTACTGCCCGACGACCGAATAGTGCCAGTCCAGAAACTCGGGAATACTGGTCGTGTAGAGCGGGCCGAACGCCGCCTCGATGCTCTCGTGCAGGGGTTCCTCGGGGTGGTGCTCGACTGCGAGTCGACCGTCATCGCACAGGCACTCCTGCACTCTCCGTAGCAGCAACCGTTCCAGATCCTCCTCCGGTATCCGGGCGGGCCCGCCCAGACCTTCCGCTCCCAGGGGTGGAGGGTCCGGCGATATCGGGCTGTCCGGGTCCTCGGGCCAGCTCCTGATGACCGCCACCATCAGCAACAGGAGCGTAACGGAGGCCAGCACGAGAACGGTTCGCCAGGCCGAGGTCATCAAGCCGGTCGCAAGAGCGAGGCCGGCGACGAAACGCCCGCGCGGGTCGGGCTCGGCGTCCGTCCGTTCCGCCCGCCCGTTGCGGTCCGGCCGGCGCGGGGAGGCGACCGCTCGATGGCCGGTGTCCGGAGGCTCCTCTCGGTCGTCCGCGTTCTCGACGCTCATCTCTCTGCCCTTCGAGATTCTACGGACTCTGTAGGTCGAAGGATCGTCCCGACGATGCCCGGGATGGATGCCAACCTTCCGGTGGGAACCAGGGTAGTCGCCGTCACTGACGGAACCTGTCAGTGGCGCGCATTGTACTTGACGCCGTTGGAGGCGTCTCTATGGACGCTACGCGTCCGGATGAGGTTTCGTCGTTCGGCACGCCAGGAGGAGTGCGCCCTCGAGGCCCCGGATGAAGCCGACGAACACCACGGACGTGTTCAGAAAAAGCCGACCCATGCCAGCCGCGTCAGTGCACGGCTCATGTCCGGCAACGACGCTCCGGTCGTGACCACGTACCAGGACAGCCCTTCGATCACGGCGGCGATCCGTAGTGTGTCATCGACGACGGGACAAGCGGAGCCAGCCTGCGCCGCGAACGCTTCCAGAGTGCGTTCGAGCGAGCCCGGGAAGATGTACTCGCCGGGCACGGGCAGGTAGTAGTTGGCGTAGATGTAGCCCGCGGCGGCGCCGGCGAAGACCAGCCACCCGGCAAGTCTTGCGGCCAGGATGTCGGCGGGCGCCATGTGGCGGGAGCCGCCGCCGGTCTGCCGGAAGTGTCGGCCCGGCCACATGCGCACCGCGGTGAACATGAGGGGGGTGACGACGGCGATGGCGCAGAAGAAATACCAGTCCGTGCGTCGGGACAGAGCGGCGAAGATCGCCAGCACCGCGGTCAGCGAGACGCCGAGAAACACGCTGATGACTGCGATCATCCCATGGCGCTTGAGCCAAGTGTGCAGGGACGACCCGGGGTCGAGCCAGTACTCCAGGGCGAACCGCTTGCGTTCCAGCCGGTAGGTGAAGATTCCGTAGCAGGCGGCCAGACAAACGAAGGCCGGCAGACCGAGGGCCAGGCACGACCCGGCGTGTAACCGACTCCACAGGACCAATGCAGAGAGCAGCAGGACGCACGCTACCAGGGACTTGATCGCTCCGTCCACAATCGGTTCGAGACTGCGCGGTGTGCGGGTCACTTGCGTGCCTCCCCTGACTGGTCAAGCCGTTCACGTGTTCGCCAGACCTCGGCGTGGTGCTCGGTGCAGGAACGGGTTGGCGGATCGACGGACATGTCCGACGGTCACCGGCGCCAACAGGATATCTCCGCGCGGGGGGCGCCGCAGATCGAAGGACCGCCGCCAACGCGTGCGGAATGCGTTTGAGCGAGCCAGGAAAGACGCGTCTGTAACCCTCTGCCGTGGGCTCGGCCCGGCGCTCGTGATCGCTCCGCTGCGGCCATCGGGATCCGCTTATACTGGGATCATGATGCGGCCAAGCGGGGCGCCCTCGGCCGATCTCCAGACCCCGTCGGACGATCTGCGTCGCGAGTTGTGGAACGCTCGGGTCGAGGCCGACATGCGCCAGCGCTATTTCTCGCGGATGGCACAACGCGCGCATGCCCGAGACCGTGGGCTCCGGGTAGCCATTTTCTTCACGTCGAGTGCGACCGGCGTCACCGCCGTCGGCGACCTGGGGCTGGGCCCGGAGCTGTTCGCGTTCGTAACCGCGCTCCTGGCCGCCCTGTCGTTCACGCTCGAGCTCGGATCCGTGGCCACGAAGCATACCGGGTTCGCCGTGGACTGGAGCCGAATCTACCAGGAGGTCCTCGAGCTCTGGACGGAGAGCGAGCGGGGCGGCCTGTCGCACGACGAGGTCCGCGCATCCCTGGGCGCCATCCAGCGGCGCATCGGGCCCATAGACCAGCAGTCCATCACCTGTCGCGTCGATCCCGGAGTCCTGACCCAGTGCTTCGATCAGGCCGAAGCGTACGCGTTGGCTCGATGATCGTGACACGACGAGATCGGGATCCGGCTTCGTGAAGGTAAGAGAGAGCATCGGCCATCCGCCGCCGCCACGGCCGCCGAAGTCGCCACCCAAGCCGACTCCAGTCTCGCCGCCGCCCAAGCCGTAAGGGTACCGCTCGGTACAGCGGGTCCATTCCTTTCACGCCTACCGGCCGGCCGCTGTGGCCATCGGCAGCGGGCGGATGCCTTCGGCTGCGGTGGCTGCAGTAGAATGCCGGCCAGATTCGAGGGGTTCGTTGCCGCGGCTGGCGGCCGGCGGCAATCCCGTTGGCGGGAGGTATCCGTGCGTACAAGGGCGATCGTGGCGGCGAGGCGTTGGCAGCCGCGGTTCTGGCCGGCGCTGGCGCCGCTCACGCGCAGGAGCGGCCGAACATCCTGTGGCTGAGCAGCGAGGACAACGGGCCGGGATGGCCCTCAACGCCCTCGACTATCTGGAGGATCGCGCCGCGGGCGCCATCGAGGCCATCCGGGCGCTGCCGCGCGAGCAGCCGGGCATACGGCGGCAGTACCGGAGCTACGTCCCGCAGCTGATCGACAAGACGCTGGCTGACCTGGAGAGGTAGCCGCCCCCGTCACCCCCTGCCACGCGGGCGCTCTGGCGCGACGCGCGGTTTCGCCACCGGCTTCTTGCGGTCCTCGTCGCGCCCGGTCGGGCCGGTCTCGGTGCGACGCGGGGTTCTGCCAAGAGCCGCCCGTCGCGACGCGTTCGTACTCAGGGGGCCGCCTCGACCGGCACGTCGCGCAGGCGCTCCTGCACGGTGCCGGGAATCCCGAGGTCGGTGTCGGCGCCCAGGCGGGCGAGGAGCGCGGCGGTCTCGGGCCAGCTCTGGAACTGGAACGACTGCTTGGCGCCTTCCGCCATGCGGTACGCGGTGCGGCCCCGGAAGTCGCGCGCGTCGATGTCGGCGCCCTCGGCCACCAGGTACTCGATGACCTCGTTCAGGCCCCGGAAGGTCGCGCCGTGCAGGGCGGTGAAGTCGGCTTCGTTGACCGCGTTGACGTCGGCGCCGGCCTCGACCAGCCGGCGGACCGCCGCTTCGGCTGTCGGCGACCGCATGCCGCGGGGCTGGCGGGGGGTATAGGTGGCGCGACCCAGTCCCGCCGCCGCCATCAGCGGCGTGGTCCCGTCGACGGTGGTCAGGGTCAGGTCGGCGCCGGCGTCGAGCAGCCGCGTCAGAATTTCGGGGCTGCTGCCGGTGAAGCTCGGGATGATGCTGAAGACCTGGCTGGGGGCCCCGTTCAGGTCGAACGCGGCCACCCACAACGGAGTCGCGCCGCGAAGGTCTCCGGTGCCGGGGGCGAACGGCTCGAACGCCCCTTTCCGGGGATAGCCGATATAGGACATCAGCATCGCCCATGCCGTGATCCGGGCGTTGGGGTCGGCGCCGCGGGCGAGCAGAGCCTCGACCAGCCCCAGCCGTTCGTTCGCCCCGAGCCGACCGCCGATCCGGCCGTGCCGGCGGTACCAGTCGCCCAGCCAGGTGGAGACGCTGCCGGCGGCGGCGTGCAGGGCGGTGACCCCGCCCGCCCGATGGTTGGGATCGGCTCCCTGCTCGATCAGAAACCGGGCGAACCCGGCCTGACCGGCGATGATTGCGAGCGGCAGCACGTGGGTGCCGTCGGCGCCGGGCGCGTTGACGTCGACCCCGGCCGCGATCAGGGCCCGGGCCATGGCGACGTCGCCGTTGCGCGCCGCGAACATCAGCGGCGTGAAGCCGGCCGTGGTCTCGAGGGTCGGGTCCGCGCCCCGTTCCAGCAGCAGGTGAACGACGTCGGGATGGGGCGCGGCGAGTCCCCACATCAGCGCGGTGCTCCGGGTCTCGGCGGTGACCGCGTTCACGTCGGCGCCGTGGTCGAGAAGCGTCTCCGCGATCGCGGCGTTGCCGGTGCGCGCGGCCGTCATCAACGGCGTGAGTCCGCTCGTCCGGGCCGCGCCGGCGTGGGCGCCGCCGTCCAGCAGCCGCTCGACCATCGCGGGGCTGGCGTTCTCGGCCGCCCGCTCCAGCGGGGTCACCCCGTGGTCGTCGGCCGCGTTGGGGTCCGCTCCCGCGTCCAGGAGCCGCTCGGCGAGGGCGAGGTCGTCCCAGTGCGCGGACCAGATCAGGGCGGTGGCGCCGTCGGAGCGGCGCGCGTTCACGTCGGCGCCCTCGGCGAGCAGCGCCTCGACCGCGCCCGCATCCTGCGCCGCCACCGCGTCGACCAGCCCCAGGTTCTGCCCCGCGGCGTCGCGCGCGGCGCCGGCGGCAATGGTCAGGGATACCAGGCAGACGACGATGGCGCGCATTCCTCTCTCCTTCGATTCGTGCCGGTCCGTGGGAACCATGCGCCCTATTATGCCGTGCGACCGCTCCGTGCGGCGCGGCTTCCGCCCGGATTGGCGGCAATTCGGCCGCAACCAGGGCGGGCCAGCCCCGCATCGCGGCGCCGACCGTGCGAGGGAGGCCGTGCCTGGAGCCTGGCGACTCGCGGCCCGGAGCCCCGCCTTCGACCGGCGATGCAGCCTCCCTGAACCGCGCTGTTCCGCGAAGCTGCGTCGCTCCGCGGTCACAGGCGGAGATGGCGCGGACCCTGTAGGATCGGCTGGCGGGCAGCGGCGCCGCCTGGCGACGAGGTCCGAGACAGGGGAGAGCGCAGGGGAGAGGGGAACGATCATGGTGTGCAGGGGCGTCGTTCAGGGCGTCGCGTGCCTCGTGGTGCTCGCGTCGCCGTTGTCCGCGGGGGGTGGCCGGCCGGACGGCCGGGAGTGGGCCGCGACGGAGGTCGGCGAGGTCGCGCCCGGCCCGATCGCGCCGGCGGCGATCCCCCACGGGCAGGCATCGTCCGCGGTGGAAGCCGCGAATCGGTGCGACGTGTTCCCCGGACCCGCGGACGAGACCATCGTCCTCGGCAGGCTGCTTCTCGGCGCGGAAGGAGCCGAGCCCGGGGCGGTGCTCGTCGCCGGCGGCAGGATCGCGGCCGTCGGCGAGCCCGGCGCGGTGCGGTCGTCGGCGCCGGAGGCCACGGTCATCGACTGCGGCTCCGCCTACGTCTCGCCCGGACTCGTCAACGCGCACGAGCATCCGAACGTCAGCGGGGGATTTCCCGATCCGGGAATGCGCCCGGCGTACTCGCATCGCGACCAATGGCAGGGACGGGCCGGCGACGAGCACTACCCGATCGAGTACGCGAGGACCGAGGCTCCGGTCGAGCAGCTCTGGATCGAGCTCCGCCATCTGCTCGCGGGCACGACCACCCTGGGCGGGTCGGGAGCCGTGGCCGGGTTGCTCAAGAACGCGAGCTGGCCGGACGATCCCGCCTACGTCTACCGGGCCGACATGCAGACGTTTCCCTACGGCACCGCCACCGCGACGTTCTCGGGCCTGACCTGTCCCTACGACGGACCGGCGCCCGTCGCCCCGGCGTCGAGCCCGGGCTTCGCGCCGGACGCGCCCTACACGCCGCACATCGCGGAGGGAACGAACTGCACGGCGGTCCTCGAAGGCCGGTTCTATCTGGACCACGTCGCGGAGAACCCGGGCCGGCGCTACGCGCTCATCCACGGCGTCGGACTGGATGCCGCGAGCATCGAACGGCTGGGGAGCCTCGACGTCACCCTCGTCTGGTCCCCCCGTTCGAACCTGGCCCTGTACGCCGCGACGGTGGACGTGCCGACCGCGTTGCAGGCCGGCGCCCGCATCGCGATCGGCTCGGACTGGTCGTACTCGGGCTCGTACAACCTCCTCGAGGAGTTCCGTTGCGCCGAGAGCGTCGACCGGGCGCTGTGGGGCGATCATCTGTCGGGACGCGATCTCTGGGAGATGGCGACCGCGCACGGGGCCTACGCCCTGGGCATCGAGGGGCAGACCGGCCGGCTGGCGCCGGGGTTCGCCGCGGATCTCATGGTCTTCGGGAGTCGATCGGACGATCCCTATGCCGGCCTGATGGCCTCGACGATCTCCGACGTCATCGCGACCTTCGTCGACGGCGAGCTCGTCAGCGGCCGCGGCGACGCTTTCGACCCCGCGCACCTGCCTGCCGCCTGCGCGAACCGCATCGGCGACCACTTCGCGTGCGTCGACTACGCCGGGCGCGGGTTCGATCACGACGGGCTGCTGCAGGCCAACGCGAACGCGGTTCCGCTGTTCTCCACCGACCGGCAGGCGAGCTGCGGGGCGTTCGAATGACCGGGGGCGGCGGGCGGGCGGCGGCAGGGTATCGCTCCGGCTGCACTGCCCGTCGGGCGTGATGACTTCCCCGACGGCCTGCCCTATACTGCCCCTGATTCACCGATACCGACCGGGACAACGGGACCATCGCGTTCCGCCGCGGGGAGAAGGACCATGCAACGAGTGTCCGTCACCGTCGTCGTCGCAGGGCTGGTGCTGGCGGCCGGCGCCGCTGCCGGCCAGGATCTCCGGCTCGTCGATGCCGTCGCCGGCCAGGACGCGCAGGCGGTGCACGCCCTGCTCGACGCTGGCGTCGACGTCAACGCGTCGCGGGCCGACGGGGCCACGGCGCTGCTGTGGGCGGCCCACTGGGACGATGCGGACCTCGCCGACCGGCTGATCCGGGCCGGCGCCGACGTGAACGCGGCCGACGACCACGGCGTGACCCCCCTCGAGCGGGCGGCCGAGAACGCCAGCCTGCCGATGGTCGAGCGCCTGCTGGCCGCCGGCGCCCGCGCGGACGTCGCCCGCGCCAGCGGGCTGACGCCGTTGATGACGGCGGCGCGGACGGGCAGCGTGGCCGTCGTCGAGGCGCTGCTGGCCAACGGGGCGGACGTCAACGCGGAGACCCGCGAGACCCGGAGCACGGCCCTGATGTGGGCGGTGGCGGGGGCGCATCCCGCGGTGGTGCGGGCGCTGCTCGACGCCGGCGCCGACCCCCACCCGTCCACCGCCAAGGGGTTCACCGCCCTGCTGTACGCGGCCCGCAACGGCGACGTGGCGATGGCCGAGACGCTGCTCGCGGCCGGCGTCCACCCGGACGAGACGGGGACCGACGGCACCCACGCCCTGCCCTACGCCATCGTCTCCGGCCACGACGCGTTCGCGCTGTTCCTGCTCGAGCGCGGCGCCGATCCGAACGTGACGATGGCGGGGGTGCCGGCCCTGCACGCCGCCGCCGGCAGCATCTTCACCTGGATGACCGGCTGGAACCGCCGCCACAACGACATCGACCGCTACGCCCGGTTCGGCCGGAGCGGCCTCGACTCGGACCGCCGGCTGCGGCTGGTCGAGGCGCTGCTCGCGGCCGGCGCCGACCCGAATGGGCGCATCACCACGTCGGCGATGATCATGAACTACATCGGCTATCCCCGGAAGGGCGCGTTCGAGCCGTTCGCCTGCGGCACCGGCGACCTGCGCGGGGCCACGCCGTTGTGGGTCGCGGCGTTCGAGCTGAACCGTCCCGCCCCCCGGTACTCCGGCGCACGCAGCTACACCCCCAGCGGCGGCGCGATTCTCGAGGCGCTGCTCGCGGCCGGGGCGGACCAGCACCTGACCACCGTCGACGGGACCACGCCGTTCATGGCCGCGGCCGGGCTCGGCCGGTCGACGTACACGCCCCGGGAGCCGCGGGGCGTCCGGTCGCCCGGCGCCGAGGCCGCCGTCCGCGTCCTGCTCGAGGCGGGGGCGGACATCGACGCCGTCAACGAGGCGGACTTCACGGCCCTGCACGGGGCCGCGTTCCGGGGGCTGAACGAGGTCGTCGAGTACCTCGTGGCCCAGGGCGCCGACATCGACGCGCGCGACTTCCGGGGGCGCACCGCCTACCGGATGGCCGAGGGCTCGAAGCAGTCGTTCCAGTTCCAGAGCTGGCCGGAGACCGCCGCCCTCCTCGCTCGGCTCGGGGCGGACACGAGGCTCGGCATTCCCGGCACCGTGCAGGAGCGCCTGCGCGACCTGCCGCGTACGGTGGAACAGTAGGCGTCCGCACCGGGGAACGGTGCTGCCTCTGCGCAGGTGGCGCTGCCTCGGCGCAGGAGCGCTGCCTCCGCGCAGGTGGCGCCGGCTCCCCGGGGTGGGGCGGGAAGCGGAGGCCGCAGCGCGACCTGCGGTCGCGTTGGGAGTTTCGCTGGCCCGAAACTCCAACGCGACGTTCCCGGGCCCGCCTCCACCGGTCAGGTTCCGCACGCTGACTCTTCGCGGTGCGGTGGCGCCGCCGCACCCCATCGCCGTTCCGGTGTCGAGCGCCACCGGCGCGGCGGCGGGGGAGGAAGGGGCGAGGGAACATGGTCAGTGACGAGGTCCGATTCATCTTCAATACGTTCTCCTTCCTCATCTGGGGCGGGCTCGTCATGTGGATGGCGGCCGGCTTCACCATGCTCGAGTCCGGATCGGTGCGCACGAAGAACGCGGCCGTCATCTGCCTGAAGAACGTCGGGCTGTACTCGGTCGCGGGCATCGCCTTCTACCTCATCGGCTACAACCTCATGTACGTCGACGTCGGGTCGTGGATCGGCTCGGTCCGGTTCCTGTACGGGCCGTCGCCCGACGAGATCGCCCTGCTGGACGGGCAGGCCGAGGCGCAAGCGGCGGTCGTCGCGAACGGCTACTCCGTGATGTCGGACTGGTTCTTCCAGATGGTCTTCGTCGCCACCGCCGCGTCCATCGTCTCCGGGGCGCTCGCCGAGCGGGTCAAGCTGTGGTCGTTCTTCGCCTTCACCCTGGTGCTGACCGCCGTCATCTACCCGGTGGTGGGCGCATGGACCTGGGGCGGCGGCTGGCTCGACCAGCTCGAGTTCAAGGACTTCGCGGGGTCGACGATCGTGCACGGCACCGGCGGCTGGGCCGCGCTGGCCGGCCTCCTGGTCGTCGGCCCGCGGCGGGGCAAGTACCGGAGCGACGGGACGGCCCGGCCGACGCCCCCGTCCAGCATTCCGACGGTGACCCTGGGGGTCTTCATCCTGTGGTTCGGCTGGTTCGGGTTCAACGGCGGCTCGGTGCTGGCGCTCGGCAGCGTCGGCGAGGCGGTCGCGATGAGCAACGTGCTCGTCAACACCAACCTCGCCGGTGCGGCCGGCTTCATCGCCGCCCTCGCCCTGTCGCGGCCGATTCTCCGACGCCTCGATCTGATGGGGGGCCTGAACGGCGTCATCGGGGGGCTCGTCGCCATCACCGCGGGTCCCGACATCGTGCAGCCCGCCTGGGCAATCGCCATCGGCGCCGTCGGCGGCGTCGTCTGCATCGCCGCCATGCGGCTGCTCGAGGCCCTGCGGGTGGACGACGTGGTGGGCGCGGTGCCGGCCCACCTGTTCGCCGGCGTCTGGGGCACGCTCGCCGCGAGCATCGCCGCCGGCGGCCACTTCGGCGTGCAGCTGCTCGGGGTGGTCGCCATCGGGGCGTTCGTGTTCGGGCTGTCCTGGCTCGTGTGGATGGCGCTGGAGAAGACCGTAGGCGTCCGCGTGTCGGATCGGGTCGAGCAGCTCGGCCAGGACGTCGCGGAGCTCGGCATGGAGGCGTACCCGGAGTTCGTGCTGATGCCGGAGCAGGATGACGAGTCCTGACGCCGCGTCGTGACGAATCGCAAGAACCTCTATCCGGATGCGGGGCGCCCGAGGCGCCGGGCGTTCACGACTTGGGACGGCGATCGATATGGAGTTGCCAACTGCACCCGGGCGCAGCCCGTTTCTACGGTCTCGCGCGCTTGGCGCACGGCAAGTTGATTTCCGTCAGCGTTCCTGGTTCAGTTGGAGTCGAAGTCGAAGAAACACGGAGTATCAAGGAGCAGCGGTGATGAGTAGGCAGAGGCTCGCGGCGGTGATGGTGATGGTGATGGGGCTCGCGGCGCTGCCGCTGTCGGCGGCGGGGCAGGCCCCCGAGGGGTGGAAGGCGCCGCGGACCGCGGACGGGCACCCCGACCTGCAGGGCATCTGGGCCAACAACAGCGCCACGCCGATGGAGCGTCCCGAGCAATTCGGCGAGAAGGCGACGTTGACCGAAGAGGAGCTGGCCGATCTGACCGCCCGCATCCAGGAGTTCCGGGACGCCGAGCAGGCCGGCGATCTGCTGGGCGATCGGCTGATTCAGCAGGCGCTGGGCAACGCCGAGTTCCAGGACTTCGACGTCGTCACCGGCAACTACAACGCGTTCTGGCTGGTCGAGCGGACGCTTGACAACCGCACGTCGCTGATCGTCGATCCGCCGAACGGGCGCCGGCCGCCGCTGAGCGAGGCGGCCGAGGCGCGCCGGAGCGCCGCGCAGGCCGGCGGTCTCGGCGCCACCGGATCCGACGGTCCGGAAGACCGCACCCTGGGCGACCGCTGTCTGCACTTTGGCGTGCCCAACCTGGGGTCCGGCTACAACAGCTACTCCCAGGTCTTCCAGACGAAGGATCAGGTGACGATCATCCAGGAGATGGGGCACTACGCGCGGACGATCCCGTTGGACGGGCGCCCGCATCTCGACGAGAAGATTCCGCAGTGGGCGGGGAGCTCGCGCGGCCGGTGGGAGGGCGAGGCGCTGGTGGTCGAGACCCGGAACTACGATGCGCGCAGCCGCTACAACGGCGGGTCGGCGGGGCTGGTCCTGGTGGAGCGGTTCGAGCGCATCGCCCCCGACGTGCTCCGGCACTCGGTCACGTTGAACGACCCGGACACCTGGACGCAGCCGTGGACGGTGGAGCTGTTGCTGGACGGCACCGAGGACCCCATCTTCGAGTACGCCTGCCACGAGGGCAACTACGCCATGCCGGGCATTCTCGCCGGCGCCCGCGCCGAGGAGCGCGCGGCGGCCGAGGGCGGCGGTCAGTAGGAGTTCGCGCCGTAGGACGGCGCGGAGTCCTGGAGGGCCTGGTTGGGCGGGAAGCGGAGCCGCAAGGCGGCGACTTCCGGCGAGGCGTCTGCGTCGTCGAACGGCGACGCGTCTTGTGGGCGCGGCGACGCCTGGTCGACCGGGCCAGGGCGCCCGCGCCGACGAGCCGCGAGGACGTTCGGGGGGTCGACCGCACGGGAGCGGATCGGCGATTTTCCGGGCGGGCGGCGTGTGCCGCTCGCCCGGCTCGCGTACAGGCATGGAGGTGACCGGATGAGGCTCTCAGCAGCGGGTGTTGCATGCGGGTTCGCGGCGTTGGCGGCCGCCGTGGGCGGGACGAGCGCGCAGGAGCCGGCGGCGGTCGGGCTCGATGCCGACGATATCGGGGGCGTGGTCACGAGCGCGCAGGGGCCGGAGGCCGGCGTCTGGGTGATTGCCGAGACCCGCGACCTGCCCACCCCGTTCGCGCGCATCGTGGTCACCGACGACGAGGGGCGCTACGTGGTGCCCGACCTCCCCGAGGCCGACTACGAGGTCTTCGTGCGCGGCTACGGCCTGCTCGACTCCGAGCGGGTGGCGGGGGTGCGGGGCCAGCGCCTGGACCTCGCCGCGACCGTGGCCCCCGACGGCCGGTCCGCCGCCGCCGTCTATCCCCCCGCCTCGTGGCTCAGCCTGCTGGAGATCCCGGACGGCGACATCCCCCCGCTGCAGGTTGCGTCGACCGTGAAGTCGTGCCTGCAGTGCCACTCCCTCGGAAACGAGGGCACCCGGCAGATACCCGCGCACCTCGCGGCGCTGCCGGCCGACGAGGCGTGGGAGCAGCGGCTCGGCAGCGAGCGGTTCGGCGGCAGCATGATGACCGCCATGTACCGCGGGATGGGGGCGCAGGCGCGGATGTTCGGCCGATGGACCGACGCCATCGCGGCCGGCGCCTATCCCGAGGCGCCGCCGCGTCCGTCCGGGCTCGAGCGCAACGTCGTGATCTCGGTCTGGGACTGGGCCACCCCCCAGGGGTCGCGCGCCGACTCGCAGGGCACCTACTCGTGGAACCCGACCCTGAACGCGGGCGGGCGCGTATACGGCGTCCACCAGGAAGACACCAGTCTGTCGTGGCTCGATCCGGCGACCCACGAGGTCGGTCGGATCGAGCTGGACGCCGGAGGGTTGCGCAGCATCGCCATGGACAGCCAGGGGCGCGTCTGGGCCACCGCGCGGCTCGACCCCGGTGACGCGCCGCCGGACTTCTGTCGTCCGGGATCGGACAACCCCTTCGTGGCGAACTTCCGCCTGGGCGGGACCCCCAAGCAGGCGGTCGTCTACGACCCGCGGGACGGCTCGGTCGAGAAGATTCCGTCCTGTCTCGCCGTCGACCACAACCACTTCACCGACGAGGACGACAAGCCGATCTACTTCGGCGGGAACGATGCAGTCGGGTGGATCAGCACCGAGGTCTGGGACGAGACGCACGACCCGGAGGCGTCGCAGGGCTGGTGTCCCGCCGTGCTGGACATCAACGGGGACGGCGTGATCACCGAGTGGACGGAGCCGGACGAGCCGATCAGCCCGGCCCTCGACCACCGCATCGAGTTCGGCTGCTACTCCATCGGGGTCGATGCCGACGACGGCAGCCTGTGGTGCGCCGGCATCGGCGAGGAGGACAACAAGCTCGTCCGCTTCGAGCGGGGCGACAACCCGCCCGAGAGCTGCAGGGCGGAGGTGTTCGAGGCGCCGGAGCTCGACACCCCCATCTTCAAGAGCGGCGGGGTGGCGGTGGATGGCGACGGCATCGTCTGGCTCAATTGGCGGGGGTCGGACCAGGTCACCAGCTTCGACCGTAGCCGGTGCGACGTCACCGGCGGGCCGACGGCCACCGGCCGGCACTGTCCCGAGGGCTGGTCGGTCCACCAGATGGAACGCCCCACCCTGCGGGGCACCGCGTTCCCGCTTCACGCCGAGATGATGTATCTGACCCAGATCGACCACGCCGACGTGCTCGGCCTCGGCGGCGAGTCGGTGATCACCGGTCCGGTCAACAGCTACTCGCTGCAGGTGCTGGTTCCGGCGACCGGCGAGTTCCTGGACATGGTCGTGCCGTACCCGAAGGGCTTCTTCTCGCGGTCGGCCCAGGGCCGGATCGACGATCCCGACGCCGGCTGGAAGGGCCGGGGGCTCTGGTCCAACTACTCGACCTACACGCCGCACTTCATCGAGGGCGGCACCGGGCCCAAGATCGTGAAGTTCCAGATGCGGCCCACCCCGCTTGACCGGTAGGCGCGGCGGGCGCGGCTGCCCGGGAGCCTGCGCCGTGGGAACGGCGCAGACTCCTGGGGCTTGGTATCGCGAGGAACTTCCGGGGTGGCTACCGGCCCTCACCCCCGCTCAGGTCGGTCAGGCGCCACAGGTGCGAGCGGGTGCGGATGAACAGGCTGCCGCGGGAGATGGCCGGGGTCGACATGGCGACCTCCTCCAACTCGTTGGTGCCGATGACGTTGAAATCGTCCTCGCTGTCGATGACGTAGGTGACCCCCTCCTCGCTCATCACGAAGATCTTGCCGTTGTAGGCCCAGGGCGAGGCGCTGAACCCGCCGGTGCCGCGGGCGACGCGGCGGCGCACCTCGCGGTCGAGGACCTGGCGCTCGGTGTAGTACTGCTCCTCGCCGGTCCGGGCGTCGTGCACGGTGTAGAAGCCGCGGTCGAGCAGCGTGAAGTAGTGGTCGCCGTAGACGAGCGGGGTCGGGTGGTAGGGGCCGGCGGTCTCGGCGTACCAGGCCACGTGGTCGTTCGAGGTCTGCCCCGGCTCGAGGGTGATGTCGCCGCTGGCCCCGGGGCGGATCGCGAAGACGGGGCGCACCGCGTCGCCGACGTAGCCCGACATGACGTAGAGCAGCCCCTGGGCGCTGAACGGCTGGGGGATGGCGATGGAGTTCAGCCCGCGGAACGACCAGAGCTCGTTGCCGTCGAGGTCGTAGGCCCGCACGAGGTCGCTGCCCGCGGTGATCAGCTCGGTGCGGGCGTCGTGCCGCCAGACGAACGGGGTCGACCAGTTCGTGCCCTCGTCGCGGTCGACCCGCCAGCGCTCGGCCCCGGTCGCGGCGTCGAGGGCGACGACGAACGACTGCTCGTCGTTGTCGTTGACGATGAACAGGGTGCCGTCGTGGAGCGCCGGCGAGGCGGCGGGACCCCAGCCGAGGCGCGTCTCGGCCGGATCGAATCGCCGCTCCCAGACCAGCGCGCCGTCCATGTCGAGGGCGAAGACGCCGACGTTGCCGAAGTAGGCGTAGACGCGCTCGCCGTCGGTCACCGGGGTCGACGAGGCGAAGGTGTTCTTGAGGTGCCGGTCGAACTGCGGCGCGCCAGCGTTGACTTCGGAGGTCCACAGGACCGCGCCGGTGTCGACGTCGAGGGCGTAGACGAGCCAGTGGTGCACGTCCCGCTCCCGCTCCATCAGGTCCCCCGGCTGGGCGGCGGGGAACGGGCCGTCGGGCATCTCCTGGGGCGACCCGTAGGGGAAGTAGAGCCCCATGCGCGGCTCCTGGGTCTCTCCGTCGCTGACCACGCTGGTCAGGAAGATGCGATCGCCCCAGATGACCGGCGACGACCAGCCGAGGCCGTCGATCGGGGTCTTCCACACGACGTTCTCGGTCGTGCTCCAGGTGAGGGGCAGGCGCGGATCGTCGCCGGCCGTCGCCAGTGCGTCGGCGCCGCGGAACGCCGGCCAGTTCTCGTTGCCGGCCGCGAGGGTCGTCGTTGTCGCCAGCGCCGCCGCGAGCAACGCCGCCGGGGCGGTCCTGGCCGCGAGTCTGACCAGTCGGGGATGCAGCATGAGGTGTCGTCGAAGCATGTAAACGATTATATTCGGCCCGGCTGCCGGGAACGTCCCGGCGAACCTGCGATACTGGGAGCCCGTGGAAAGACCCCGCTGTATGCGAACCACTTGGGGGTGACGATGATGATGCGAGAAACAGGCGCGAGGTCCGTCGGCCGCCGCGAGGCGATGCGGGCGTTCGGGGCCGGTGTGGTCGGGCTGGGGGTCGGCGGGGTCCGCACCCCGGTTTCCGCGTTTGGCCCGCGGCCGGCCGGCGCGCCGCTCCAGCCGGCTTCCGGGGTGCGCTTTCCCGAGGGGGCGGTGGTGCGGACGAGGCTGGGGGACGTGTCCCCGGAGGACCTCGGCGGGGGCGCGACCCTCTTCCACGAGCATCTTTCGTTCGCGTACGGCAGCCCGCCGCCGGAGCCCCGGGCGCCGGGCGCGCCGCCTCCCCCGGCGCCCGGCAACGACGAGATGGTCGACCTCGTCGTGGAGGAGCTGCAGATGGCGGCGTTCGACGGGGTGAGCTGCATAGTGGACTCGTCCATCGGTCCGCGCACGGAGCAGCAGCTCGCGAACCTGACGGCGATGGCGTCCCGGTCGGGGGTGCACATCGTGCTCGGCGGCAGCTACTTCCTGCTCCGGTCCTATCCGGAGGAGATCGTCGGCTTGCCGGAAGAGGAGATTGCGGCGCGGCTCGTCGCGCAGGCCCGCCGCGAGCGCTGGGGGGCGCTGGGCGAGGTCGGGACCTCGTTCCCGGAGATGCACGACGAGGAGCGCAAGATGCTGCGCGCCGTCAGCCGCGCCCACCGCGAGACCGGACTGCCCATCTTCACCCACGTGCCGCACGAGAGCTGCCCGTCGTGCGCGATCGAGCAGCTCGACATCTACGAGGCGCAGGGGGTCGACCTCGCCCATCTGTGCATCGGACACCAGTCGACGATCAAGCGCTCGGACGATCCGGGGTGGGAGACGCACCGCGAGATTGCCCGCCGGGGGGCGTTCATCGGGTTCGACACCGTCGGCCACCGCATGAGCGCGTCGTTCATCCCGGAACGCGACAAGGTGGACATGGTGCTGAACGCGATCGACGCGGGGTTCGAGGATCACATCCTGCTGTCGTCCGATTTCGCCAACGCCACCCAGCTCAAGGCCAACTGGGGGAACGGGTTCTCGACCGTGCTCGTGCAGTTCGTCCCGAAGCTGCGCTACCGCGGCGTGCCGGACGAGTCCATCCGGAAGATGCTCGTCGACAATCCGCGCCGGTGGCTGGCCCATCGGCCGGCGGCCTGAACGGCCGGCGGGCGGCGGCTCGCGCGGCGGTGACGTCCTGGGGGGGCAGAGCTGGGGGCGCCGGCGGCCTCGCCCTGCAGAGCGCTGCTCGCCGCCAGCCTGATCGTACGGCGACAGCAGCCGGGTCGGTCCAATCGCCGCCGGGGTTGGGTAGATTTGAAAGCCCGCGTTGCACCGAGGCCGCCGGTCGCATGGGGCGGCGGCCTTCGCCACGGCCTCCTCGGGTCCGCCGATGGCGCGGGCGCGAATTAGCGCCGGAGATGCGATAATGTACAGTTTGCGGTGGCGGGCGGGTGCTATCCACCGGCGGCCGGCAGGTGGATGGCGGCGGTCTGCCGGGCGCGCGAGAGTGTCGAGTCGACATGCCGTCGGCGAACGCCGCCGGCTGCCAGAGTCCACGGAGAGTCCATGAAAGCCCTCGAGGGAGTACGAGTTCTGGACATGACGCATGTCCAGTCGGGACCGACCTGCACCCAACTGCTCGCCTGGTTCGGCGCCGACGTGATCAAGGTCGAGCGTCCGGGCAAAGGGGATGCGACGCGCGGTCAACTGCGCGACATTCCCGATGTCGACAGCCTGTACTTCACGATGCTGAACCACAACAAGCGCAGCGTCACCCTCAACACCAAGAGCGAGAGCGGGAAGGCGCTGTTCACGCGCCTGCTGCAGAGCTGCGACGTCCTCGCCGAGAACTTCGCGCCCGGCGCACTGGACCGGATGGGTTTCTCCTGGGAGCGCATCCAGGAGATCAACCCGCGCATCGTCTATGCGTCGGTCAAGGGTTTCGGGCCGGGACCGTTTGAGGACTGCAAGGTCTACGAGAACGTCGCCCAGTGCGCGGGGGGCGGGGCCAGCACCACCGGGTTCCCCGACGGGCCCCCGGTCGTCGCGGGGGCGCAGATCGGCGATTCGGGCACCGGGCTGCACCTGGCCCTGGGCATCGTGACCGCCCTGTTCCAGCGCGAGAAGACCGGGCGCGGCCAGCGGGTCGAGTGCGCCATGCAGGACGGGGTGCTCAATCTCTGCCGCGTGAAGCTGCGCGACCAGCAGCGGCTGACCCACGGGCCGCTGAAGGAGTATCCGCAGTATCCCCACGGCACGTTCGGCGCCGCGACCCCGCGGGCCGGCAACGCCTCGGGCGGCGGCCAGCCCGGATGGATCGTCAAGTGCAAGGGGTGGGAGATCGACCCCGACTCGTACATCTACATCATCGCGCAGGCGGCGGCCTTCGACGGGCTGGCCCGGGTGATCGGGCACGAGGACTGGCTGACGGATCCGGAGTGGAAGACCCCCGAGGCCCGCTTGTCGAAGATCGACGAGATGTTCGACGAGATCGAGAAGTGGACGCAGACCTTGACCAAGTTCGAGGTCATGGCGGTGCTGAATCCGCTGAACGTGCCGTGCGGGCCGGTGCTGTCGATGAGGGAGCTCTCGGAGGAGCCGTCGTTGCGGGCGACGGGGACGGTGGTGGAGGTCGACCACCCGACCCGCGGGCCGTACCTCTCCGTCGGCAACCCCGTCAAGCTGTCTGACTCGCCGTCCGACGTCAAGCGGTCGCCGCTGCTGGGCGAACATACCGACGAGGTGCTGCGCGACGTGCTCGGGATGGACGACGCGGCTATCGCGCAGGCGCGTTCCGACGGGGCGGTCTAGGAGTTCGTGCCGCCGCGGAGGCGGTGCGGGGCCGGGCCGCAGGCGGCGGTTGCCGGGTCGGCGGCGCGCCGGCGCCGGGGGGCGCCGTCGAGACAAGGAGCGACATGAAGGTCTGCGTAGTCGGAGCGGGAGCCATCGGCGGCTACATGGCGGTGCGGCTGGCGCACGCCGGGCACACGGTGTCGGCGATCGCGCGCGGTCCCCATCTGGCCGCCATCAGGGCCAACGGGCTGAAGCTGATAGAAGCCGACCGCGAGCTCGTGGCGTCGGACCTGACCGCCACCGACCGGGTCGGCGATCCGGGGCCGCAGGACGTGGTGCTCCTGGCCCTGAAGGCGCATCAGATAGTCCCCGTGATCGACGAGCTGCCGGCCCTGCTGAGTCCCGAGACCGTCATCGTCACGCTGCAGAACGGCATCCCCTGGTGGTACTTCCAGCAGATCGACGGGGACTATGCCGGCCGCATCGTCGAGACGGTGGACCCGGGCGGCGTGCTGCTCAGGGCGATCGACCCGCGGCGGGTCATCGGGTGCATCGCCTATCCGGCGGCGACGGTCGCCGAGCCGGGGGTCATCGAGCATATCGAAGGCAACCGCTTCCCGGTGGGCGAGCTCGACGGCCGCGACTCGGACCGGGTGAGGATGATCTCGGGGCTGTTCGAGGAGGCCGGCTTCAAGTCCCGGGTGCTCGACGACATCCGGTCGGAGATCTGGCTGAAGCTGTGGGGCAATCTGACCTTCAACCCGATCAGCGCGCTGACCCACGCGACCCTCGTCGACATCTGTCAGTTTCCCCTGACCCGCGGCCTCGCGGCCACGATGATGACCGAGGCGCAGCAGGTCGCCGAACGGCTCGGCGCCCACTTCAGGGTGCCGATGGAGCGCCGGATCGCCGGGGCCGAGAGCGTCGGCAAGCACAAGACGTCGATGCTGCAGGACGTGGAGGTCGGCAAGCCCCTCGAGGTGGACGGCATGCTCGGGGTGGTCGTCGAGCTCGCCGAGATGACCGGGGTCGAGGTGCCGACCCTGCGCGCCCTGTACGCCTGCGTCAGCCTCCTGAACCGGACGATTCAGGACGAGGGCGTGCGCATCAAGGGCGCGCCGAAGTAGCGGCTCGCGGCGGGGAAGCGGTTCGCAGCCGCAGTACCGGCTCGCGCCGGAGTTTCGGGAACCGGGAGTCCGCGCCGTCGGGCGACGTAGACGCCTGCGGCATGGGTTGGGGCGGACAGGGCAGCCGTCACGGGAAGAAGTTCGGGAACAGGGCCGGAGACCGTTCGCATGCGATTGACGTTGGCCGTCGTGGCGCTGTCCATCGCCAGCGCCGCCGGACAGGCGGGCGCCGGGGGCGGGGAGGTCCAGGAGAACCGGACCACCGTGTGGGACGGGGCGTACACCGCCGAGCAGGCGGCCCGCGGCGAAGCGGTGTACGGAAGCCACTGCAGCAGCTGTCACCAGGCCGACTTCAGCGGCACCGAGGAAGCCAGCGCCCTGGCCGGCGACGCGTTCATGGAGGCGTGGCGCGAGGACACCGTCGGCAACCTCTACACCCGCGTCCGGAACCTGATGCCGTTCGACGAGCCGGCCAGCCTGAGCGACGCCGACTACCTCGACAGCGTCGCCTATCTCCTGCAGGCCAACGGGTTCCCGGCCGGTTCGCGCGAGCTCACCGCGGCGGGGGCGGCCGACATTCGCATCGAGGCCGAGGACGGTCCGGGCGAGGTGCCGAGCTTCGCCCTGGTGACCGTGGTCGGCTGTCTGGCGCGGGGGGACGGCGCGGCCTGGGTGCTGACCCGGGCCACCCGCGCGGTCCGCACCGCCGACCCGTCCGAGTCGAGCTCCGAGGCGCTGGCCGCCCTCGGCGGCCGGCCCCTCGGGACCCGGACGTTCGGGTTGATGGCCGTCTATCCCGACCCCGCCGCCCATGCCGGGCACGTGATGGAAGCGAAGGGTTTTCTGATCCGGTCTCCGGAAGGAGACCGGATCAACGTCAGTACGCTCGGGATGGTCGCTGACGCCTGCGGACCCTGACGGTCCTGCGACGGACTTGGGGCAGTGATCGACATAAAGTTGCCAACTGCACCCAAGCGTAGCCCGTTGACTGCAGGTCGGCGCGCGTGGCGCACGGCAAGGTAATTCCCGTCAGCGTCCCTACTGCCCGCCCGCCGGTCTCACCACCGCCACGCTGTTGACGTCCTTTTCGTGTTCGGGACGGTAGACGCCCTGCTCGCGCATGGCTTCGCGCAGCAGCTCGGCCGTGTGGTCGGCGCGCTTGACGGTCCCCGTGTAGTGCACGCCGTCGGCGATGCGCAGGGGCGTCCATCCCTCGTTGGACTCCGCCAGCAGGTCCGCCCCGCGGTCGACCAGGAACTCGACGATGGGGTTCGCCCCCCGCAGCGCCGCCCCGTGCAGCGCGGTGTATCCCCGGTCGTCCGCCTGCAGCACGCTGCGGTCGCCGAGCTCCCAGGCGAGCTGCACCGCGTCGAACGCCTCCGCGTTGGTGCCGGCGCTCTCACCCAGGTTGAAGATACCGACCCCCGCCGCGACCATCAGCGGCGAGGCGTTGCCCTCGGTCGACATGCGGGTGTCCGCGCCGTGGTCGGCCAGCAGCTGCATCAGCGGAGCGTCGGCGTGCTTGGCCGCGAGCAGATAGGGGGTGGCGCCCACGCGGTTCAGGTTGTTCCGCTCGCGGTTGTTGAACCGCCGGGTCTGGGGCAGGTTCGGGTCGGCGCCGTTCTCCAGCAGGAACCGTGCGAACTCGAGGGTGCCGAGGCCGTCGATGAGCGGCACCGGGGGCATGCCCTTGCCGGAGTTCGGGCGGCGCGTGTAGGACAACTGGTGGAGGGCGGTCCAGCCCTGCGCGGCCGCGTTGGGGTCCGCGCCCCGCTCTACCAGGTACTTCGCGAGCGAGAAGTACCCGTTGGTCACCGCGATGACGAGCGCGCTGGTGCCCTCGGGACCCCCGGGGCGTCCCGCGGGCTCCGCTACTGCGGTCCCTGTCGACAGCGGACGGACCGTATCGTTCACGTCGGCACCGGCCGTCAGCAGCGCCTCGACGGCCTGGGCCTGTCCCGCGCGGACGGCGAAGAGGAGCGCCGACCAGCCCGTGTTCGAGCGCTCGTCGACGCTTGCTCCAAGCTCGATCAGGGTATGGATGGCCCGCGCATGGTTCTGCGCGGCGGCCCACATGAGCGCGGTCTGGCCGCGCCAGCTCTCTCGCGCGGTCACGTCGGCGCCGTGGGCCAGCAGCAGCCGCAACGCGTCGACGTTGCCGGCGCGGGCCGCGGCCATCAGGACCGTCTCGCCCTCGGGCAGCGTGGCGTTCGGGTCGGCGCCCGCGTCGAGCAGCGCCCGGACGATGCGAGGGTCCCCCCTTCCCGCGGCCAGGGCCAGCGGGGTAACGCCGTACCGGTTGGTGATGTCGGTGCGGGCCCCCGCCGCCAGCAGGAGGCGGGCCGTCTCGACGTCGCCCTGATAGGCCGCCCAGTGCAGGGCGGTGGTGCCGTCCGCCTCGGCCGCGTTCACGTCGACCTGCCTTTCGAGCAGCGTGCGGACGGTCGAGGCGTCTTCCGCCCTGGCGGCGTCGACGATCGGCACCGCGGTGGCCGCGGCCACCGCCGAGGCGTCGGCGCCGCCCATGGTGGTGACGAGCAGTCCGAGGCCGGTGAGCAACAGCATCCGGACGCCGACCGGCCGCGACTCTGATCGATGGTGGGTGCGCATCTGTGTCTCCAGGTGCCACGGTCGGGCATTTGCCCGTGCCAGTGGGAAACCCTATGCTACCGTCCCGTTCGGGTGATCCGCAACCGGGCCGGCCGAGCGGACACGCGCGTGTTCGTGCCCTGCTGGTTCGCGGCCGGCGAGAGTTGCCGGCACGGTCGGCCGCCCTGCCGTTGCCCCGCCGGCCTCTTCCATCCCCACCGGCATGGTCGCTGGTTCGCCGGTGGGTGCACGACAAGAATAATGAAGGATTAGCCGTTTAGGCGGACGCGCAGGATTTCGAGGCCCTCGAGCAGACAGTCCGTCGCCAAACCCTCACCCTCGCCGCCCTGATGGTGGCGCGGCGACTCAACGCGGACCATTCCGACCATTCGGGTTCGACGATAGCGTGCGCCTGCGGACAGACGGCGCACTACGCGGGCCGCCGCCCGAAAACGTTCACCACGGTGCTGGGGCCGCTGACGCTGGAACGCGCCTACTACCATTGCGACACCTGCCGCAGGGGAGGATGTCCGCGCGGCCAGGCCCTGGGTCTGCAAGCCACCTCGCTGTCACCCGCCACCACTCGAATGGTGGGATTGACGGCGGCCGAGGCCACCACCGGTAGCCGGGGGGCAGTGCCCGGAAGAGCCCGCGGTGGTCGCCGTCGTCGAGGGGCTCGACGCAGCTCCCCTGGTCGTTTCGCGACCGACTTCGGCCACGCGGACCACATCGCGTGGGCGGGGACTCCGTGCCCTACATCGTTCTCGGTGCCGCCGGCGTCTTCTGCACCACCCGGTACACCCGGCTGTCGCCAGGTCGACTTCATGCCTGGGATCGGGGTTGGCCTCGCCGAGTGGAGCGAGGACCGGCGGTTCTTCGTGGCCCCGGAGGCGCGCTTCCTCATCGACGCGAACCTCAAGCTCTCGCTGGCCTTCGGGATCGCGCTGCCGTGATCCGAGGACTTCCGCGGGGGGGATCCGCCTGGAAGCGAGGGGCTGGTACCGAGGAAAGGTATGATCGAGGCGGCGGGCTCGACGGCGGTGCGTTGTCCAGACGTTCGGGAGTTCGCCAGCGGGAGAGGAAGCATGGCCAGGACCGTGACCTTGCGGTTGGAGAAGGACGCGTACGAAGAGTTGAGGGAGGCGGCGGCAGCGGAACGGCGCCCGCTGTCGAACTTCATTGCGGCCGCCGCCCTGGAACGGGTCCGGGAGGCGCAGTTCGTCGACGACGGGGAAATGGCCGAGATTCTGAACAACGATGCGCTGGTCCGGAGGTTGCGGGCCGGCTCGCAGCAGGCTCACCGGCGCAAGGGCGACTTCGTTGCATGATTGCCGGATCTTCGAGACCGAGCAGTTCCGCAAGGACCTGCGGTCGATTGCCCGGGCCGGTCACGAACGGATCGCCGACAAGCTGCGGAGGTCGGTCTATCCGCGCCTGCGCGAGCATCCTCACTTCGGACCACACATTCGCAAGCTGAAGGGCTATGCGCCGGAGACGTGGCGATATCGGATCGGATCGGATCGGATCGGCGGTTCTTCTACGAGATCGATGACGGGGAACGTGTCGTCTCGATGATCGCGGCGTCTCACCGCGGCTCGGCCTACTGATGTCCGTTCTATTCGCCGGCCCCTGCTACACTGAGACATGAGCCCCCAGCCGACCGGCTGGGACGAGAACGATAGCGTGCGCCTGCGGACAGACGGCGCACTACGCGGGCCGCCGCCCGAAAACGTTCACCACGGTGCTGGGCCGCTGACGCTGGAACGCGCCTACAAGCCACCTCGCTGTCACCCGCCACCACTCGAATGGTGGGATTGACGGCGGCCGAGGTCAGCTTCGCCAAGACGAGCGAGTTGTTGGCGGCCCTGGCCGGGGTAGAGGTCGAGACCCGGCAGGTCGAGCGCACCGCCGAAGCGCTCGGCCGCGAGGTCGCCGACCACGAGCGCGCCGTCCCCGAGCACACCGCACCGGCGGCCGCGCCCACGATGTACCTCGGGTTGGACGGCACCGGCGTGCCGGTACGCCCCGCCGAAGTTGACGGGAGCCGCGGCAAGCAGCCTGACGGCTCCGCCAAGACCCGCGAGGTCAAGCTGGTGACCGTGTGGACGGCCGAAGGGCGTGACCCGCAGGGCCGTCCTCGCCGCGACCCCGGGTCGGTCAGCTACAACGCCGCGGTCGAGAGCGCCGCCAGCTGCGACACCGACCCGCAGCCGGCCGCCTTTGCGCAACGCGCCAATCGCGAGGCGCAACGGCGCGGCTTCGACACCGCGCCCCGCCGGGTTGTCCTTGGCGACGGCGCCCCCTGGATCTGGAACCTGTCGGCCGAACAGTTCCCCGGCGCCGTCGAAATCGTCGACATCTACCACGCCAAGCAGCATCTGTTCGACGTGGCCAAGGCCATCTACGGCGCCAGCACGGACTTGGCCGACGCCTGGGCCAAGGCCCGGCAGGCCGACTTGGACGCCGGACGGCTCCGCGCGCTCGTCAGGGCGTTGCGCACCCAGGCCCAGACGACGCCCGAGGCTCGCAAGTGCATTCACTATGTATTCGGGAACCGACATCGGATGCGCTATCCGCAGTTCCGCGCGAGGGGACTGTGCGTGTCGTCGGGCCTCGTCGAGGCCGGCTGCAAGCAGATCGGCGCACGGCTCAAGCGCGCCGGCATGCGCTGGACCGTCGCCGGCGCCAACGCCATCATCGCTCTGCGCTGCTGCAAGCTCAGCGGCCGCTTCGAGGATTTCTGGGAGCGACGAGCCGCGAGCGCCGCCTGACAGTCATCCCACAAATCTGACGTGCACCCTTCGCCGGTATTGCGGTTGACACCGCGGACGGAAGCTGTAGGATCGCAAGATCAGTTCCATATCCCCGGAAGGCACAGCAGCATGATGGCGATGGACCCGGCGTCGAGGCGGCGTTTAGCGAGGCTCGCTGGCGTCGCGATGGTCGTCGGGTTGGCCGGGGGCGGGTTCGCCGCGGCCGGCCCGTCCCAGGCGCCTGAGCCGGCCGTGCCGGAGGTGGCGCGCGAAGAGCGCGGGAGCGAGATTGCCGGTCATGCCGCTCTGCTGGAACGGTACTGCGTGACCTGCCACAACCCCCGCCTGGCGGCGCGCGGCACGGTCCCCATCGAGCTCGAGAGCGTCGACCTCGAGGACGTGCCGGCGCAGGCCGAGATCTGGGAAAAGGTCATCAGAAAGGTCCGCACCGGCACCATGCCGCCCCTGGGGCGCCCGCGCCCCGACGCCGCGGCGGCCGACCGCCTCGCCGCCTGGCTCGAGACCGAGATCGACCAGGCCGCGGCGACGCGGCCGAACCCGGGCCGCACCGTGCCCCTGCACCGGCTGAATCGAACCGAGTATCAGAACGCCGTCCGCGACCTCCTCGCGCTCGACGTGGACGCGGCGGCGCTGGTGCCGGCCGACGATCAGAGCTACGGGTTCGACAACATCGCCGGCGTGCTCAAGGTGTCGCCCACCCTGCTCGAACGCTACATGAACGCGGCGCGCCACATCAGCCGGCTGGCGGTGGGGGCGTCGCCGATGGCCCCGAGCGGGGAGACCTTCCGCATCGTCTCGGATCTCTCCCAGTACGACCACCGCGACGGTCTGCCGTTCGGCACCCGCGGCGGCCTCTCGGTGACCTACAACTTCCCGCGGGACGGCGAGTACGACATCGAGCTCGAGATGCTCGACCTGTTCGCCGGCGCCCCGATACGCGAGCCGCATCAGCTCGAGATCAGCGTGGACGGCGAGCGGGTGACCCTGTTCCGGCTGGCGCCGGTCGACGCGGAGAGCGATCAGGGCGCCGCCTACAACACCGGACCCGACGAGCTGCGGGTGCGCGTTCCCCTTGCCGCCGGCCCGCGGACGGTGACCGCCGCCTTCATCAAGAAGACCGACGCGCTGGCCGAGAGCCTGCGCCAGCCCTTCGAACGCCCCCACGGCGAGGGCGACTACCTGCTGTATCAGCCGCATCTGGGCACCCTCACGATCACCGGGCCGTTCAACGCGACGGGCATCGAGGACACGCCCACCCGGCGCCGCATCTTCGTCTGCCAACCCGCGAACGCGGTCGAGGAAGCGCCCTGCGCCCGGCAGATTCTGTCGGGGCTGGCCCGCCGCGCCTACCGCCGTCCCGTCACCGGGCGGGATCTGGCGCCGCTGGTGGCCTTCTACGAGGAAGGGCGGATGGCCGGCGGGTTCGAGGCCGGCATCGAGCGTGCGCTCCGGGCGCTGCTGGTGAGTCCCGACTTCCTGTTCCGGGTGGTCTCCGATCCGGCCGGGGTCGAGCCGGGGACCCCCTATCGGTTGAACGGCCTCGAGCTGGCGTCCCGCGTCTCGTTCTTCCTGTGGAGCAGCCTGCCCGACGACGAGTTGCTGGAGGCCGCCGCGGGCGGCGGGCTGCAGGACCCGGCGGTCATGGAGGAGCAGGTGCGGCGGATGCTCGCCGACCCCCGCTCCGAGGCCCTGGCGAAGAACTTCGCGGGGCAGTGGCTGCGCCTGCGCAACATCTCCGGCGCGCTGCCCTCGGACGTGCTGTTCCCCGACTTCGGCGAGAGCCTGCGGCAGGACTTCGTGCGCGAGACGGAGCTGTTCTTCGACAGCATCCTGCGCGAGGACCGCGGCGTGGCCGACCTGCTGACCGCCGACCATACGTTCCTCAACGAGCGGCTGGCCCGGCACTACGGGGTCCCGGACGTCTACGGCAGCGACTTCCGGCGGGTGTCGCTCGGCGACCCCAATCGCCGGGGGCTGCTGGGTCAGGGCAGCATCCTGACCGTCACGTCGTATCCGGACCGCACGTCGCCGGTGGGACGGGGCAAGTGGGTGCTCGAGAACGTGCTGGGGACCCCCCCGCCCCCGCCGCCGCCGAACGTGCCGGAGCTTGAGCCGGCGGAGGACACCGGCAAGGTCCTGGCGATGCGCGAGCGGATGGAGCAGCACCGGGCGAACCCGGTGTGTGCGAGCTGCCATCGCGTGATGGACCCGCTGGGGCTGGCCCTCGAGAACTTCGACGCGGTCGGGCGGTGGCGTCCGCAGATGCCGGGGGGCACGGTGATCGACGCCTCCGGCACGATGCCGGACGGCACCGCGTTCGACGGGCCGGCCGAGCTGCGCGGGCTGCTGGTGCGCAATGCCGAGCAGCTCGCCACGGTGGTGGCCGAGAAGCTGCTGATCTATGCTCTCGGTCGCGGCATCGAGTACTACGATGGGCCGGCGGTTCGGCAGATCGTCCGTGGATCCGCGGCGGACGAGTACGGTCTCGCCTCCCTGGTGGTCGGCGTCGTCCGGAGCACGCCGTTCCGGATGCGGGTGGCGGGCGCCGTCGCGGAAGCGGAGTAAGCGGAATCAAAGTGTCGCAGCTCGGTTGAAGGAGACTTCTGTCATGTTCATCAGCAAGATGGCGTTGCCCCGTCGGACGTTCCTCCGCGGCATGGGGGTCAGCCTCGCGCTGCCGCTGCTCGACGCGATGGTTCCCGCCGCCTCGGCCCTGGCCAACACCGCCGCGAAGCCCGTGCGCCGTCTCGGCTTCGTCTACATTCCCAACGGGGCGGTGATGAAGTCGTGGCAGCCCGCTGGCGACGGGCGGATGACCGAGCTGCCGCGGACCCTGAGCCCGCTGGCGCCGTTCCAGGATCAGGTCGTCGTCCCCATCGGTCTCAGCCAGAAGCAGGCCGAGGCCCTCGGCGACGGCAACGGCGAGCACTCGCGGGCCGGCACCGTCTGGCTGAGCGGCGTGCACCCGAAGGAGACCGAGGGCGCCGACGTCCGCAACGGCACCACCGCGGACCAGATCGCCGCGCAGCACATCGGCGGCGACACGCCGCTGACGTCGCTCGAGCTGGCGATGGAGCAGACCTATCTCATCGGCAACTGCGACAACGGCTACAGCTGCGTCTACACGAACAGCATCTCGTGGCGCACCCCGACGACCCCGAACCCCCACGAGACGAACCCGCGCATCGTCTTCCAGCGCATGTTCGGCGACGGCGGCACCCCCGAGCAGCGGCTCGCCCAGCTGCAGGAGGATCGCAGCATCCTCGACTGGGTGACGAAGGACATCTCGCACCTCCAGCAGAAGCTGGGCGCCGCCGATCGCAACAGCGTCAGCGAGTATCTCGACTCGGTGCGCGAGATCGAGCGCCGCATCCAGGTCGCCGAGCGCCAGCACGGCGAGTCGACCCTCGAGCTGCCCGACCGGCCCATCGGCGTGCCCGAGTCCTACGACGAGCACGCCCGGCTGATGTTCGACCTGCTGGCCGTCGCCTTCAAGGCCGACATCACCCGCGTCTTCGTGTTCACCCTCGGCAAGGAGCAGACCAACCGCGCCTATCCCGAGCTGGGCGTGAACGCCGCGCACCACGCCGTCTCGCACCACCAGCACGACCCCCTCAAGTTCGAGCAGGGCGCCAAGGTCAACCAGTACCACATCGGGCTGACCGCGCACCTCCTCGACAAGCTGAAGTCGACCCCGGACGGCGACGGCAACCTGCTGGACCACTCGCTGATCCTGCACGGCGGCGGCATCAGCGACGCCAACGAGCACTCGCACATCGACCTGCCGCTGGTCATGGTGGGCGGCGCCGGCGGCGTGAAGGGCGGCCGGGTGCTGCGCCACTCGAAGGACACCCCGATGAACAACCTCCTCGTCGCGATGCTTGATCGCGTCGGGGTGCCGGCCGACAAGTTCGGCGACGCGACCGGCTCGCTCCCCATCGAGCCGATCGAGCCGCTCGCCGGCGTGTAGCAGGTTTCAGGGGGGCTGTGCCGCTTGACGACGGTGCAGCCCACCCCTGCACACCCCCGTACAAATCTCAACCGACCTCTTGGTGGGCGCTGTCGGTGCCGGTGAAGCCGGTAGCCGCCCGGAGCCGCGGATACCCGGCGGTAGCACGCATCGCAGCTGTCACGGTGGCGGCGAGGAGCGGGCGGTGGGCTATTCGTGACGTTGACGATCCTGCAAGACAGCCTGCATCCAGGCAACGTCGCCCGTGAGCAGCCTCTTGACGTCCTGTTTGAGGTCGTCGATGTCCTTGGTGAGGTCCTGCTTGACGCCGTCGATGTCTTTGGAGAGGTCCTGCTTGACGCCGTCGATGTCCTTGGTGAGGTCCTGCTTGACGCCGTCTATTTTCCTGGAGAGGTCCTGCTTGACGCCGTCGATGTTCCTGGTGATGCCGTCGTGGGCAGCAGTGTTCTCGGACCGCGTCCATTCCAACCGAACCACCAGCCAAACGAGGGCCAGCAGCACGCCGATGTCGGCGGCGTTCACGCCGTCCAGGAGCCTCGCCAGGATCCCCACTGCGGCATGATTGTAACACGATTGGTGATATAGATAACATCCTTCGCCTTGTCCAATGAGAAGTGAGCCTGAAGGGAGGATTGATTCCAACGTGAAATGAGCCTGAAGGGGGCCGGGTCGCGGATCATCGGAGGATGATCGTGAGACTCGACACCCGGCGTTTGCAGACCCTGGACCAGATTCAGGAGTTCCTGGCCGACAGCCGACCGCTCGACCCGCGGCCGCAGACCCGGGTCGAGGCCTACGCGTTCGTGGCCGAGACCCTGGAACGGTTCGACTACCCCGACCGGGGGAAGGCCGACAAGGGCCTGCTCCGCCGGTTCCTGGTCAAGGTGGCCGGCCTCTCACGAGCGCAGGTCACCCGCCTGCTGCGCCAGCACCGGACCACGGGCGCCATCGCCGACCGCCGCGGCCCCCGGCGCCCCTTCCCCCGCCGCTACACCAAAGCCGACATCGGGCTGCTCGCCGAAGTCGACGCCCTCCACGGCACCCTCTCCGGGCCCGCCACCCGCCAGCTCTGCATCCGGGCCTTGCACGTGTTCGGCGACCGCCGCTTCGAGCGCCTCGCCGCCGTCTCCAACGGACATCTCTACAACTTGCGCCACTCGACCAGCTATCAGCGCCGCCGCGGGACGATGCCCGCGACGACCCGCCCCGTGCACATCGCCATCGGCGAGCGCCGCCGGCCCCGGCCCGCCGGACAACCCGGCTACCTGCGGGTCGATACCGTCCACCAAGGCGACCTCGACGGCATCAAGGGCCTCTACCACCTCAACCTCGTCGACGAGGTCACCCAGTTCCAGTTCGTCGGCTCACTCGAGCGCATCGAGACGCCGTGCCTCGCCCCCGTCCTCGAAGCCCTGCTCCGGGCGTTCCCCTTCAACGTCCGCGGATTCCACGCCGACAACGGTACGGAGTTCATCAACCGCAAGGTCGCCGCCCTGCTCGAAGCCCTCCACATCGACGAGTTCACCAAGTCCCGTCCCCGACGCAGCAACGACAACGCCCTCGTCGAGAGCAAGAACGGCTCGGTCATCCGCAAGCACCTCGGATACGGCCACATCCCCAGCCGGTATGCAGAACGCGTCAACGCCTTCACGCAGCAGGTCCTCTCCCCCTACCTGAACTTCCACCGCCCCTGTCTCTTCCCCGTCGAAGTCGTCGACGCCAAGGGCCGCGTCCGCAAGCGCTACCCCCACGCCAACGTCATGACCCCCTACGAGAAGCTCAAGTCGCTGCCCGACGCCGCCGACTGCCTCAAGCCGGGGACCTCCTTCGACCAGCTCGACGCCGTCGCCGCCGCCATGAGCGACAACGACGCGGCACGCGCCCTCAACCAAGCCCGCGACCGACTGTTCGCCGCCATCGACCCCGCCGCCTGAAGGACCACGGCGACGGGCGGCGTTGACCCGCAGCTCGGTGTCGCCGGCACCTGGGCCCACGGGTTGCCGCACCGACGGACGGGGGGGCGGGGGCGGCGGCAGCGCGGGGTGGGCTCGCGTGTCACCGGCTGCCCGCACCGGTCGCCGGCAAGAGGCAGCCCCCTTGATGCCGCCGCCGGGTTGTGTGCCCTGTTCGAACCGCGTAGCTGCGGGCCGGCCAGCGTGTCAACGCGCTCCGCGCGTCCTCCGCTGCGCTACGGCCCTGCGTGGTAGCGGCAACATGAAAAGGGACCCCGTGGCCACTTGAAAAGGGACCCCCCTGAGCACTCGGAAACAGCGATCCCCTGGCGATGATCGACGGGGCGAGACACGGTCGTCTCGTCGACTGAGCCAGGAGGACGCGGAGGTGATCAGGATGTCCCAGTGGGCCGAGATCCGGCACTTGCATCTGGTGGAGAGGGTGCCGAAGAAGGAGATCGCGCGGCGGTTGAAGTTGGACGTGAAGACGGTGCGGCGATCCATCAGCCGGTCGACGCCGCCGGTGCGGGTGTCGCCGCCACGGCCGGGGACCCTGGACCCGTGGCGGGAGCGGATCAGGCAGTGGCTGCGCGAGGAGCCGCGGTTGACCGCGAAACGGATTCGTCGGTTGTTGCTGCCGATGGCGGGACCGCTCCCGGCGCGGACGGTGCGCTGGTACGTCGCGGGACTGAGGACGGCCACCACGAGGAAGGAGGCCTTCGTGCACCGCAGCGTGCTGCCCGGCACGACGATGGAGGTCGACTTCGGCGAGTCCTGGGTCGACATCGCCGGCGTGCCGTGCAAGGTCAAGTACCTGGTGGCGACGCTGCCGTTCTCCAACGCGTACTTCGCCAAGGCGTACCCGGTCGAGCGGATCGAGTCGCTGCTCGACGGCATCGAGTCGGCGTTCCGCTACTTTGGGGGCCTCGTGGACCGCCTCGTGCTCGACAACACCTCGCTGGCGGTCAAGGACGTGTTGGCGGGCCGGGACCGGGTGCAGACCGAGGCGTTCGATGCGTTCCGGGGCGGGTATCCGTTCCGGGCCGAGTTCTGCGCGCCGGCCAAGGGCTGGGAGAAGGGTTCTGTGGAGGGAGGTGTGAAATACGTCCGGAACCTGGTGTTCCGGCCGCGGCTGGCGGTCGAGAGCTGGGCGGCGCTCAACGCGGCGATCATCACGGAGCTGGAGGCCGATTTGCCGATGCGCCACCTCGACGACGGGCGCTCGGTCGAGGAAGCGTTGGCGCAGGAGCGGGAGCACCTGCGGGCGATGCCTGCTCGCCTTCCCGCCACCTGCCGCGTCGTCGCGCGAGTGGCCGACAAGTTCGGACACGTCCGCGTGGACCGGGTGTCGTACTCGGTGCCGATCCGCCACGCCTACCGGCCGGTGTGGGCGAAGCTGTATCACGACCGGGTGGCGATCGCGGTCGGCGCCGAGGTGGTCGCCGAGCATCCCCGGGCGTTCGTCCGGGGCGCGAAGGTCCTCGATGCGCTTCACGTCCTGCCGTTGCTGGAGCGCAAGCACCGGGCGGTGGCCGAGGCGACAGCGCTTCACGACTGGCGGCTGGCCCCGGTGTGGCAGCGGGCGCGGGCGGAGCTGGCCAAGCACACGCGCAAGCCCGATCAGGAATGGGTCCGGATGCTGCGGCTGATGGAGACCCACCCGGCCGCGGCCGTCGAGCGCGCGGTGACGGCCGCCCTCGAGCGCCATTCGCCGCGTCTGGAGACGGTGCGGCTCATCCTCCGTCAGCAGCAGGCCGGCCCGCCGCCGGTGTGCCCGCCGGTCGCAGGCGTGCGTCCCGAGCTGGCGCGGATCGCGGTACCCACTCCGACGCTGTCGGCGTATGACGCGCTGGTGGAGGGCGCCCGCTGATGGCCACCACAATTGCCGAGCCCCCGCATCTGGCGGCGGACCTGAAGACGCTGTGCCTGTCGACGATCGGGGCGCAGTGGCGGCTGCTGGCCGAGCAGGCCGCCCGCCAGCGACAGGCGCCGGCCGACTACCTGGCGCAGCTGGTGCACCTGGAGGTGACCGGACGCCGGGAGCGCCGCATCCAACGCCGCATCCAGGATGCCCGCTTCCCGATGCTGAAGACGCTGGACGCCTTCTCGTTCGAGGCGCAGCCGGACCTCGACCGCGACGCGATCCTGCAGGTCTTCGACTGCCGCTTCGTCGCCGACGCCGCCAACGTCGTGTTCGTCGGCGGAGTCGGCACGGGGAAGACGCATCTGTCCATCGCCTTGGGGATGACCTGCTGCCAGCATGACTACCGGGTGCGGTTCGTGACCGCGGCCGAGCTGGTCACGCTGCTCGTCGAAGCGCAGCAGCAGGGCCGGTTGGCCCGCAAGCTCGCCCAGCTCGCCCGCTTCGATTTAGTCATCGTCGATGAGCTTGGCTACGTTCCGCTCGACAAGGCCGGCGCCGACCTGCTGTTCGGGTTCATCAGCCAGCGCTACGAACGCCGGAGCCTGGTGGTGACGACGAATCTGCCGTTCGCGTGCTGGTCCGAGGTCTTCCTCGACCCGACGGCGGCCGCCGCGGTCATCGACCGGATCGTGCACCACGCGACGGTCCTGCAGACCACCGGCGGCAGCTTCAGGCTGCAGGCCGCCAAGCGGAACCAGGCGCCGGCACCCGGCAAGAGGGGAGCCCGTTGATGCCTCCGGGTCTGTCCACGCTGCTCGCCGAGCGCTACGAGCGCCGCTCGGTGATGGTGACGAGCAACCTGGTGTTCAGCCCGTGGGACCGGAACGTCCGGGCGCCGAGCCGCCTGTCACCGGTCCGTTACGTAACAGTATGGAGTAGTCGTGGCGTTGACGAACGCGGAGCGGCAGGCGCGTTACCGGGAGCGGCGGAAGGCCGGCGAGTCCCGGACCCGGTACCGCCGGCCGGCGGACCGGAGATCGCGGCCACAGCAGTGGAACGACGCGGTGCAGACGCTCCTGGCGCTGCAGGACCAGTACCGGGAGTGGCGGGACGCGTTGCCGGAATCCCTCGCCGGGTCCGCGACCGCGGAGTTGCTCGAGCAGGTCTGCGATCTGGATCTGTCGGTACTGGAGGCTGTCGAGCTGCCCAGGGGCTTCGGGCGTGACGGCTAGACCACCGGCGACAGCTTCCGGTTGGCGGCCACGAAGGGGAGCCGGGCGCCGGCACCCGGGGGCCGTTGATGCCTGCGGGGTCGTGCTCCTCGGTTCGGACCCGCCCCCGGGATGCACGGCAAGCTTGTCGGGAGGTCGGCGCCGCGTAGCTGCGGGACGGCCGGCGTGTCAACGCGCTGCGCGCGTCCTCCGCTCCGCTACGGCCCTTCGGGTGACACACCGCCCGCCCCGCGGCTCGGATGGCAGTTATGGGCCTTGCGGCCCGGCCTGGACGCGCGCGTCCCGACCGTCCACAACGTCCCAGGGACCCGGCGCGCCACCGAACTCCGAACGCCGCACCGGACCGGAACCGCCGGCTCGGGATTGGGGTCGGGGACGGCGGGTTCCCGGCGGGTGGCGCCAAGTGCGCCGTTTCGCTGTGTCGAAGGAGGGTTGATGTACTGACAGAGCCAACCGGGGGTCCCTTTTCACGTGGCCGCAGGGGTCCCTTTTTTAGTTGCCATTTCCATCGATGAGTTCAGCTACCGGAAGCGTCACCGCTACCTGACGATCGTGGTTGACCATGACGAGCGTCGGGTGGTGTGGGCGGGGCGGGGGCGCAGCGCGGAGACGCTGGGGGCCTTCTTCGAGCAGTTGGGACCTGGTGGCTGTGCGCGGATCGAGTTGGTGACGGCGGACCTGGCGTCGAGCTGGCAGAAGGCGCTGCGGGCGTGGGTTCCGCACGCGCGGGTGGTGTTCGACCGGTTTCACGTTGAACGGCTTGCGGCGGATGCGGTTGACGAGGTGCGGCGTTCGGAGCAGCGGCGGCTGGCCTCGGAGCCGGAGGATGCGAAGGCGCTCAAGGGGACGCGCTATGCGTTGCTGAAGCACCCGGCGCGGCTGAGGCCTGGTGAGGCCCGGCGTCTGGAGACGTTGCGTTGTAAGAACCGGGCGCTGGACCGGGCCTACGAACTGAAGGAGTACCTGGCGACGATCCTGGGGCAGGCGACACCCGAGGATGCGCCGGCGCTGCTCGATGAGTGGCTGGAGTGGGCTGCGCGGTCCCGCCTGACGCCGTTCGTGAAGCTGGGGCGTACGATTCGGAAACACGCTGAAGGCATCCTGGCGTACCTGGACACGAAGATGACGAACGGTCCGGTGGAGGGCATCAACAACAAGCTGCGGGTGATCGCGCGTCGCGCCTATGGCTTCCACTCGCCCGGCGCGTTGATCTCGATGCTGTTCCTCTGCTGTGGAGGCATAGAACTGGCGCCGCCGCTACCCACACGCATTTGAGGAGACTCCGAGGTTCCGAGGTGCCGCCGGATGAGATTCTTCGACGTGATGAAGCTGGCCAAGTCCGTGTCGGGCGGGAGAATCTCGAACTGTACCGGGATGTTAAGGTTTTCGCACTCATGGCAGCGGTTGCGGCCGTCCACCAACGCAGTTCTGTCCGCGTTGATAAAGACACGCTCGCGCTGGCCGTTACTCTTGATGTCCGTCCTGAGGTCGTCGCGTTCAGATCGCGTCATCGGGGGAAACAGGTCGGCTGCAGGATGAGCGGGGAGGCGCTTACCGTCGACGAGGTACGTACGCGGAGGCGTGGCAGGCGTTGGGTCGGAACCGGGCGGGGAGGGCGGGTTCGGAACTCTGCGCTCTGCGGTCGTGGGGTCGGAGCCGCCACTGTCGGCTTTCATCATGTCTACTCTCCTCGCTGACGGCGTTCCTCGATCCAGCGGTCGATGTCCGCCTCCGTCCACGCGAGCAGCCCGGGTGTGAGCCGGATGGGCTCAGGGAACCGGCCGCGAGTCCTCAAACGCCACAAAGTCGTCGCCGATATTGGGATTTTCGCGAGAACTTCGCGCCGCCGGAGGAGGCGGCCGGGTGGGCGGAACGACCTCCGACTGCCACACGTCGGCGAACGGGTCCTCCCGCGTCCGCCACGTCCGCGGCGCCTTCGCCGTCGACGGCAACGCCCCGCTCTGCCACTTGCGCGCCGCCCGCTCGCTCATCCCGGCCGCCGCGGCGGCTGCCGCCAACGTCTTGCCTGCCATCCGCTTCTCGCGCAATCGCCGAACCTGCGCATCCGTGACCAACCCGTCCTCCGTGAGGAAAACGGGCAGTGTCACACGCTCCGCGGGTGCTCCCGCGACCGGCCCATCACCACCACCGCGACCGGCAAAAATAATTGTCGTTGATCACCCTCACCAGTCCATCAGGTGACTTCCCAGCCCGCTGCGTCGATGACGGCCAGCGGCCCGCCCTCCTCCCTCACCACCTGGGCCAGCAGCTTCAAACCCTTACGTTCGGATTCTTCGGCCGCTCGTGCCGCGGCCAGCGCCCCGGCCGGCATGTACGATTCGACCGTCGAGCGCAGCAGCTCGCGCAGCTCCGCCGCCGGCATGGCCTCCGCTTCGACCGTCCGCAGGATGTCGAGCCGGCGCCGGTCGCCAGACCGGCGGGGTTTCGACGGTAGCTTCGAGGCCTGCACCGCCGTGATCGCGACCCGGACCTCGGCTATGTCCAGGTCCGGCAGATGCTCGCGGAGCTTGTCGATCACGTCTTTGTCAATCAGCACCCCGGCCGGGTCCCAATCGCCCACGTAGACGATTCGCACCGGCCAGCCGCCAGCGGCTCGCCGGATACCCTCTGCGGCCTGATACGTGAGCGTGAGACTGGAGAAACCGCCGGTCGGGTACAGGGACACGCCGAGCCCGGCACACTCGCCTTGAATCACGCCCGCAATCGAGCGCGACTCGCACCAGACCTCGACGTGCACCCGCGCGTCACGCCAAGCGTCAACCCGATACAGCCCCGCGAACTGCGCGATCAGGTCGGCGCCGGATCCGAACGTCCGAACGTGATACCCCTGCCGCGTCATGTCGGTAATCCAGTCGTAGGGAATCCGGCCGGAGCGCCGGAGCGCCGTACAGCGCCGCACGATGGCGTCGTAGCCAGCCTCGGTCTTCTCCACCGATACCTCCGCGCTCGGGTCGGTCAGCCGGTAGAAGACATGCCGGACGGATTGCGGATGATCCGCCGCCAGCACCACGACGATCTGATCGTCGAGCGCGGCCAGCTCGACCCGGGTTCGCCGTTTACGTGGCTGGGCCTCCTAAATCCGTCATGGCTGGAATCCCTCGCCCCGCTTGCCTGCGTCGGTTGTCGCCTGCGTGGACCGCGCCGGGTCCGTCTGTCGACGTCCGCCCTTCGGCGCGACCACCCCGCCCGCCGCGAGCCCCGCGCCCCGAACAACCACGTGGACCGCCGGCCCCTCGGCCGACTGGCCCAACGTCGGCGCCGCTAGGTTCAACTGCTGCCGGAATCGCGCCGTTTCCGCCTCCGCCTCGAATGCCTGCGTGTGGACCGGCGTGAGACCTTCCCGGGGGTTCGCGCTCTTTGGTCTCCCTACACCGGCAATGTGCTTTGCCAAGGGGCCGCCGAGACTGTCCCGTTTATCCACGCCAGCTAGACCGGCCCGCCCGGGCGTTGCTGGCCACGATGTCGTCGGTCGTCGATCCAGGCGTTTACATCCGCCTCAAGCCACCCCAGAAGGCCCGGGCTGATCCAGAACGGCGTCGGAAAATGCCCGCGAGATCGCAGCCTCCACAGGGTCGTGTTGGACAGGTTTATCCTGTCGAGGACCTCGGCCCGTCGCAGGATGCGACGGGCCGATGGTCGGTCGCCAGCGCCGAGAATGCGGCCATCCATACGCATCAAGAAGTGTGCGGTAGGCAATTCGCGATATCAACAAAAACATGCGGTGGCTGCAATCCGGACGCGTGGAGCGGTGCACGGCCCGGTCAATCCTTGGCGTAGCGGTGGTAAAATGCCGCTGATGGACATCAGGGCACAACTCCTCGCGGCGGTCCGGCAGAGCCGCCTCTCCGAGCGCAGGCTGTCCATGGCGGCCACGGGCAGTTCCGACACACTCCGCAACATCCGCCGAGGAGCATTACCCGCGGGTGGACACCCTCGAGGCAGTCTGCAAGGTGCTGGGTCTTGACGTCCGGATCAGTCCGGGACTGCTGCCGCCCAAGGAGGACGACGGGGTCGCCGTGCCCCCGCCGACCGAGTTCGGCGGCAAGCTGGAGTTGCCGGTCTTCAAATGGGGGGACCGGTCAGAGGAGGGCTACCTCCGGCGGCAGGACGACGAGGACAGGGTTCCAGCACCCGTGGGATTCACCGACGAGCCGGCGTTCTACTTGCTGATGCCGGACAGCTCGATGGCCCCGGGGGGGATAGAGCAGGACGACTATTGCCTCGTTTCCCCCCACGGGCTGCTTGGGGTAGACCAGCGCGCGTGGTTCCGGGGTCCGAAGGGTCACGAGACGGTCAATTGGGTCATGCGGATCTCGGCTGCTGGATACGACCTGGGTTCGTGGTACCTCGATGAACGCTACAATCTGAGGCCGACTCGTATCCACTGGAAGCACGACGATGTCGCCGCCCGTGGCGTCGTGCACGCCGTGTACAAGGATCGCCCAACCGTGGGGAAGCCCCTCGAGCCCCGGGCCGACTGGCGCCCGGATGCACGGGCGGAGCTCTTCCGAGCGGGATTGTTCAGCGATGGACTCAGTACAGTGAGTGGGGTGCTGGAGGAGGCGGTGTCGGCCGTGAAAGAGGCCGAAAAGCAGATCAAGCGCATGGCGGCAACCGGCGCGCTCTCGGTCCCCCATGCGCGGTTGGTCGTGACAATCATCGACGAGAGTCTGGGCGACTCCCTGACACGCGCGCGCTCGTCGGTCATCGAGAATCGGTCCGACACGAACGGAGACACGTCCCGGCAGTGACCGCGACAACCTGTCGTGGACGGCGTCGGAGGACGCGACCGGCTACTACGTCGAGTGGTCGTCGAACGGTGAGACCGAGTGGACAGGCGCCGACCCGGAACACAGCGGGACGGCCACGGTGTACAGCCACACCGGCCTGAACGGGAACACGGCGTACCAGTTACCGGGTGTCGGGTCCCGCCGACGTTGCCGTGAGCGATTGGTCGAGCGTTGTGAGCACGACGACGGGAGCAGCGCCACGAGTCGTCCCGGCCCCCGGCGCTCCGGCCGCACCATGGGACTCGGCGGCTACGGCCGCGGCTAGCAGCTAGCCAGCTAGCCGGCTAGCCCTGCCCGTGCCCCAGATCTCGCTGGCTGGACTTGTGATCATCCGAATTCATCCCGCAGTTCGAAAGCGAAGGCCATGGCAACGAGTTGGGTGTAGCCGTGCCACAGGAGCTGCGCGCCGGGCGGGTCGCGCTTGCGCCCCAGCCACCCGCCGAGGCGGGCCACCAGACCGACCGCGTCCCCGAGGCGCGTGGGTGCCGGCAGCGTCCGGGAGCGGGCGAAGGTGGCGAGCACGCGCAACTCGCCATCGGAAAACAGCAGGTCCCCCGGCAGTTCAGGCGTCTCGCGTCCGAGCTGGACCATCAACTGGATCCGCCACCCCACGACCATCTTGATGGCCATGGCCCGTTCGAGCCGCTCCGCCTCGTGGTGCTGCAATTCCTCGACCTTGCAGCCGGACTTGAGGACCCGGAAGTACTCTTCGATGCGCCACCGCAGGGCGTACCAGCCCAGGATGCGCGTGGCGTCGTCGGCGCTGGTCACACGTAGCGTGGTCAGCACGAACCACTCCAGCGGCTTGACCGCGGGCGGCGGCTGTTCCTCTCGCGCATGGACGACAAACAGCTCGACCGGCTCGGCCCCGAGGCACGGCAGCGCCACCGGCTGGTAGCGCAGGGTCACCTCGGCGACGCGGGCCGCACGGCCGTCCTGGCGGGCCTGTTTGCTGGCCTTCACCCGCGCGCTCAGCCGCCGCACCTCGACCGTGGCGGCGCCGCGGGCCGGCCCGTCGCGCACCTCGTCGAACAGACGGCGCGAGACCGTGTGCCCGTCGGCCGTCTTCTCCCTGCCCAGCACGCGGTCGACCTTCGCCCGGACCAGCAGTTCGACCTGTGGGGCGTGCGTCCGGCGTTCGATGAACAGGTCGAGGAAGTCGGCCTCGCGGTCCATCGTGCACACCACCCGGGTCTCACCCAGCTGCTCGGCCGCCGCCGCGCAGTCGCGCAGCCCCTCGACCCAGCGGAACGACTTCCGTTCCTCCCGCGGCTTCGGCTTGCCTTTCTCCTCGGGTTTCGGGGGCTCGGGCGCGTCGAACGCCGCCCGCAGGACCCCCAACGCCACCCCGTCGGGATTGACCGCCAGCGTCGTGTGCAGGTCCAGGCCGCGGGCCGCCGCGCCGGTCTGATTCGAGCCGATGGTCCCCAGCCCCCGCGTCTGGCTGCGCCGGGTGAAGTTCAGGCGGGTGCCGTCCTGGATGCACAGCACCGTGTCATGCGTCCGCATCCGTCGCAGCGTGCGCTCGCGATGGGGAGCGAGAATGTTCTCCACCGTCACCGCGCTCTCGGCGGGCTGGTCGATCAGCCGGTAATGTCCCTTGACCAAGGCTCTCACTCCGTTCGCGGCGCCGGTGATGGCGCGCATCGGAGACTCGGCCATCTGCTCGGCGCTCAGGACCAGGCGCGCGCTCAGCCGCGCGTCGCCCAGCCGCGCCCCCCCGAACTCGTGGCCCGCCCAGGACGCGGCGTCCAGCCCGTCGCCGACCGCCAGCGCCGACACGCCCGGTGCGGGCGCCTGGAGGGTATCGCGCCACGCCAGCTCCAACGTGTACATATACACCGCCTTGCACGTTTCGGGGGCCGCGTGCGTACGGTCCTGGCGCCCGCGCCCACGGGTCTCACCTACGCGCACCCAGTTCGCCGCCCGCACGCTCGCCCCGGTGTGTTCGGTCTCGTCGACGAACGTCTCCAGCAGCCAGGGGCGATAGCCGTAGAGGCGCTCGCAGTCGTCGCCAACCGCCCGAGCGACCCGGCCCAACACGTGGGAGGCCAGGTTGCGGCACGAGATGCCGGGACGTATCAGCAGCCGGCACAGTCCCAGCACCCGGTGCAGGTGAGCGCGCCGGCGCGTGTCGTCCCAGCCGATCCAGGCGTCGCGGGCCCGCAGGCGCCGCGCACACGCCGCGAACCCGACCCCGCCCAGCCAGCCATGCCCGGAGCCCACCAGATACCGCAGTTGAGGGCCGACAAAGGGTCCGGCGCCGCGCGGGTGCTCATGCGCCATCAGCGTGTTCCAGACCCGGCGCTGCTCGTCGGTCTCCACCCGCACCAGCGCCAAGTCCCGGACCTCGCCGACCGTGCCAGGCACCTCAGCCGCCGGCGCCACCGGGTGCGGGAGCACACGCGGGCGCCACACACCGCCGCGAGAGGGCCGACCCCGAGGCAGCGAGACGTGGCCTGCCGCCTCGAGGTCGGCCAACGCCGCGCAGCAGCTCGCGCGCTGCCACCGGCCGCGGCCATCGCGAAAATCGAACGCTTTACAGACGCGATCGGCAACCTGCCCGAGGCCGTGAATGCCCTGCGATACCGACCCGTCCAGCACCGCTCGCAGTCGGGTGAGGTTGCCCCGCAGGCTGCGCCCGACCTGATTCTGAATCTCCATGCTCGCCACCGTAGCGAAGTGGCTTCATGAAGTCCAGCGAAAAGTTGTGGGGCACGGGCAGGGCTAGCCGGCGCCATGGCGGCCGCCGCTCGCCACGTCGCGACGCGTCCTTCTGCAGCTACAACTGGGCGCTCTCAGAGGCGCACCACCTTCGCGCGCTCGCCGGTCGCGAATCTCGCCCACCTGGCCATCAGCCGGCGGCGCTTGGCGAAGAGGACGCTCTTCTTATAGGCACGCTCGGTGCTCGAGCCCACGTGGTGCGCGAGCGCCATCTCGGCGACGGCGTACGACACGCCGGTTCGTTCCTCCGCCCAAGTCCTGAACGTCGTACGGAATCCGTGCACCGTGGTCCGGTCCGACAGCCCGCAGCCCCGCAGCAACTTCGCCAGCGTCATGTCGGACAACGGCCTGCCCGAGGTCGACGGCGACGGGAACACCAGTCCGGACGGGCGCCGCAGCGGCTCGACGGTCTCGAGCACGGCCACCGCCGCATCGGACAGCGGCACCCGGTGTTCCTCACCGGCCTTCATCCTGGTCTTCGGAATGCGCCACTCGCGGGTGTCAAGGTCGATCTCGTCCCAGGTCGCGCCCCTCGCCTCGCCGGACCGGCACGCAGTCAGGACCACGAACCGCAGGCACGCCCGCGCCGACAACCCCGCCGTCGACGCCTCGATGGCGTCGAGAGCCGCCGCGATCTCGCGGTAGTCGAGGGCCCGGTGATGCCCCTTGGCGACTGTCAGCCGCGGCAACGCGCCGTCGATGCACTCGCCGGCCACGTTGTGCTCGACGTAGTCGTGCGCCTGAGCCCAGCCCAGGGTGGCCCGGATGCGCCCCCGCACCTTGACCGCGAGAGCGTGCTTCGACGACCAGATCGGGGTCAGGACGCCGAGCACGTCCTGCCGGCCGATCCGGTCGACGCGCCGGCCGCCGAAGACCGGGTACGCGTACGTCGCCATCGACGCCGTCCAGTTGGCCTCAGTCCGGGAGCTGCGCCACCGCCCCCGGTTCGCCTCGAACGTCCGTGCGGCGGCCTGCTCGAAGGTGGGCACCCCGGCCCGGCGCCTCGCGGCCAGGGGGTCGCCGCCGTCGCGGGCGAGCTTGCGATTCGCGAAGGCGCGGTCGCGCGCCTCCCTGAGCGAGGTGAGCGGCCAGCCGCCGAGGCCGATGTCGCGGCGCTTGCCGTCGACCGCGAGCCGCTGAACCCAGCTTTTGGTGCCGCCGGGCGCGACGACCAGGTACAGCGTCGGGACCCGGCCATCGGCGTAGCGGCCGGGCTCCTTCAAGGAGCGCACCTTCGCATCCGTCAGCCTGCCCATATGCCTCGACCCTTTCGCACGTCCAGTATACCACGATTTCTACCACGCTACTTTGCAACTGGATGGGAGCGATCGGAACGGTCTGAAACGATGGACCGGCAAAAACACCAGTGATTACGGGCGAATTGCGATCACCTGAAATCGGGTGGAACGCGGGGATGGCTTCACGGCGCAGACTCCTAGATGATCTCGACGCCCGACGCCGTCGGGGTGGCGGTGGCGGTCACCGCGACGTGGGCCGCGCCCTCCGACGTCGGCATGACCGCGATCGTGCCGTCGACGACGGACACGCTCGCCGTCGACTCGCTGTCCGACTCGGCCGCATAGGAGATGGTGACGTCGGCGGCGGCGTCGAACAGGTCGGACCCCATCAACTCGAAGTCCTCGCCCGGGTTCAGGCCGTGGTTGCCCATCACGGCGTCCTGCGCGGCCATGAGGGCCGCGTGCATGTCCTCTTCCGACTTGGCCCAGACGAGCCTCGGGGTGGTGTCCTCGATGGCCAGCGACAGTATTCCGAGGCTCGTCCTCGTCTCGCTGCCCTTCGCCGCTTCGCCCGTGACCTCCGCGTCGAGCACGAGCCTCTCCGGGTTGACTTCCTCGTTCTCCCGCACGGTCAGGTCCACCGTCGCGCTCTCGCCGTCCACGGCGATGTCGACCGGGTGCATCGACAGGGTGTAATCCTGCGAATCGGCGGTGCCGGCCGATGTCAACGAGACCGAGAGCTTCTCGCCGAACGACAGGGCGTTCCCGTCCTCGTCGACCGAGGTCAGCTTCACCTTGATGGTCTCGCCCTCCTTCACCGACTCGGGCTGCGGATCGAGGGCCCGCCCGTTCCGACACGTGTGAGTACGTGCGGCTTCAACCGGTCCCGAGAATCATGGTGCTGAGGGCCCGGCGCGCCCGACACACAATCATCCTGAAGGCGGAGGACATCACCGAAACGATCCGGATGGACTCGAACACGGTGACGTGCAGCACGGCGAGGTGACGATCCAAGCGATTGGACGCCGAAGCCAACTGACGCACTACCCGCCGACGAGTGCCCACGGCTCCCGCCGCGGCGCGAGCCGGCGAGCACGCCGCCCCGCCGCGGCGACGGGCGGCGCGCCCGAGGGCCGGAGCCACGTCGAGCTGAAGCGCCTGTACCTGCAGCACGCGAACATTATCAAGTACTGCAAGAGCCCGTTCGCGAACGCCCGCGACATGGACCGGACGATGATGACGGCCTGGAAGTCCGTCGTCGGCCCCGACGACACCGTGCTGAACGGCGGCGATGTCGCGCTGGCCGGGAACCTTGGCGAAATCCGGCCGGGGCCGGATCCGCGAGACACCGGGGCACAAAGCGCCTCGTGGTTGGTCGGGAACCATGACTTCCACAAGAAGACCGGGCTGCTGGACGCCGCAGCGCGAGCCGGTCGGCGATGTCGATCCGGGAAGTAGTCGGCGGTGAGGGCCATCGTCGCGGCCTCGACCACGAGGCCGGCGCTGTAGTTCGTGGAGGTCTCGGGCTGGAGCGGCCGCCCGCCCCGGTGGAGAGCGACCCTCGAGGTCGACGGCACCACGCGGTTGTTCGTGAGTTCTCCGTCGATGAACGCCGTCGTGATGTTGAACGTGTTCTGCTGCCCTGGCGTCGGCGCTCCGGAAGCCCCGTCGACACCGCGGCTCTTGCCGCGACGCCCTGTCCCAGCGGGTAGCGCGCCGTCGCCTTCCCGCTTCAGGGTGGGTCCGAAGTCGTCGAAGTGCTCATAGCGCAGTGCCCCGCCCAGGGTCCAGGGGTCGGTGGCCGCGCCGTACAGCTCGACGTCGCCGTAGACAGCTGCCGACGATCGGCCCCACTGCCCGGCGGTCGTGTCTAGCCGTTGAATCCGTTCGATCCGGACGAGAAGCCCTGATCGGCGTAGGGACCGATGTGCCACGAGGCGTCCTCGCCGGGCAGGGATCGCGAACCGTTCGGTGCGGTGTTCCGCGCCAGCGGCGACGTGCAGGCGGTCGCCGACCGGGCCAACGACGTCGAAGTTCAGGTTCGTCTCGTGCTGCTCGTAGCTTCCGGTCTTTCCGATCGACGTGCCGCCGCTACGCGAGCGTCGGGAGGATGTCCCGCTGCTCGCCGAGCACTTCCGGAAGAAGCACGCCGATCGGCCGCGCGCGTGGGTTACCGCCATCTCCCCCGGCGCGGCCGCCATGCTGCTCTGTACCACTGGCCGGGCAACGTCCGCGAGCTCCAGAACGTCATCTGCCGCAGTCTGGTGCTCGAGACGACCAACGTGCTCCACGCGGCCACCCCTCCCGTCGAGCTGGCGTCGGGCCGCCGCGGCGGCGCCGTCGGCCGGCCCTCCCGGAGGACCCGACGCACGCCAGAACGCGGGAACGCTCCCCGAGCTGGAGCGCGGGGCCATCGCCGACGCCATCGAAAGGTCCGGCCACAACCTGACGCGCGCCGCGCGCGCCCAGACGCGCTATGATGAGTCTCGCGATCATCGGGGCAACGGGAGAAGCACCGACGTGGCCAGCACGCAACCCGTCATCAAGTTTACCTACGAGGACTACCTCACCACACCGGCGGACACGCGCTACGAGTTGCTGGACGGAGAGCTGTTGATGGTTCCCGCCCCGAACATCAAGCACCAGAGAGTGCAACTGGAGCTGGCAACACAACTGAGCCAGTTCATCAAGGATCGGGCGTTGGGCGAGCTGTTGATTGCCCCCTGTGACGTGGTGCTGTCCGACACCAACGTCGTGCAGCCGGACCTGCTGTTCGTATCCCGGGAACGCGAGCACCTGCTGAGCGACGGCGAGAAGGTGCGGGGTGCGCCCGATCTCGCGGTCGAGATACTGTCTCCATCAAGCGCCGACAAGGATCGGGGGTTCAAGCGCGAACTCTACGGCAGACACGGCGTGTCGGAGTACTGGTTGGTCGACCCGATCGCCGAAACCGTCTCGATCCACCGCCAACGCGGGGGCGTACTGGCGGCCACCGACACCTTCGGCCGGGGACAGACGCTACGCTCGCCGCTCCTCGCCGGCCTCGAACTCCGCGTAGACGACGTCTTCTCGTCTTGAGGGCGAGTGCCGCACCGGTCCGTGGCACGAGGAGAACCGCGCCTCGCGGCTAGCGGCCGCGGGAACTGTCCTCGAGCCGGGTGCTCGCACAGGAGAGGAGGATTCGGTCGACCGCGGTGGGCTCGCCGCAGCGGATCGGGACCGTCTTCTTCAACGACTCCGCGGCGCTGGCGCCCTGCGTCGAAACGAGGGTGCTGGCAACTCGACGAGTATAGCGCTGCGAGCCAAGCGCAACGTCCCGTGCGGCCGAGCAACGTCCGCCCCCGTCCGGGGCGGGGGCGGACTCCAGGACTGCCCCGCGAGGCGTCGCGGGCGGACGTCCCGCAGGGCGGCTGTCGTGCTCGAACGGCAGCCGCCGGGGTCGGGTCCGGTGAGTCCACCATCATCATGACGCCAGGTCGGTCCTCGGGCGGCGGCCTCCGTGGCGATGGACGGGCCGACGACGAAGTTGGCCGGCGGGCGAGGCGGGCGGGCCCCCTGACGCGAACCGTCTCATTCCAGGTCCACCACCGCGGCGCGCAGCTCCATGAGGTGCACCGCCCGGATCGGCGTCAGCCCCTCCACCGCCGCCGTGTCGGTCCAGGATGGCGTCGAGCGCCCGGCCGCGGAATACGCTGCGGCCAACGCCGACCGGAGCTCCAGCAGATGCAGGAGCCTGACCCGCGTCACCCCCGTCCTCAGGATCGGGTCCGTCCAGGAGAACCGCGTCAGACCTGCCGCTTCCCGCAAGGCGTCGATCCGTGTCCGCAGCTCTGTGAAGTGGACGGCCTTGACGGGTGTCACCCGGGGCTGGAGCGGGTCGTCGGTAAAGAAGCCCGACACCGGGGCCAGGTCGGCGAGGATCGAGAACTGGTCGGCGGCCGCACTGTGGTTGCCAGCGCTGTCCTGCGCCGCGCCGGCCGGAATGTCCACCGTCACGGTGCCGGAGGCCTCGGGTGTGATCGTCGCGGCGTAAGTCGCGTCGTTCCCCTGCGGCTCGAGCCACTCGTAGATGATGCCGGTGCCGTCCCCGGTGAAGGCCGTCCACTTCACGGAGCTGCGGGAGCGGATCGACTCCGATCAGCGCCGCGCACGTGATGGAGCTGCGGGCCGCGGTAGTGGCGCTGGGGTGACGCGACCCCTCGTTTCCGTGCTCTTCGGGCCATCGGGCGACTGCAAGAAGCTGGCATCGCCGGTCCCGCGTCCACTTCGTGCGGTTGGCGAAGTTCGGGGTGGGAGTGCCGGCCCCGACCGAACTGTACCCGGCGGTGGCCGTTCGATTCTTGCGTGGTCCCTTGGGTCAGCTGACCCGGATGGATTGCTTACCTGTTGGTGCCCTCGGCGCTTCGGATCCGGTCACCGGTTGTTGATCCGTCGGGTACGTGCCCGACCAAAAGGGTGCTTCGCGAGCGTGACTAGGCTCCCCAGCGGGAGGGGTCGGTAGTCGGTGTGCTCGACGTACACGTTGATGTGGAGCGTCTCCCGAAGCGGTTCGTTGTTGTGCACATGGCCGTACAGGTTCACCCAGCCCGGCGGGAGCACGCCCATCGGGACGTGTGTCAGTACCATCGGCGGATCGGTGTCGATCGACAGCATTCCGGTGGCGACCCCGTGTCCGGCGGGGTCCATGAGCCCGCTCCTCCTGTTGAAGTCGTGGTTCCCGACCACGAGGATCTTGCGGTCTGGCGCCTCGCGGCTCCGGGCTCGGTCGGATTCGCCGAGGCTTACTGGCTAGCGCAACGTCGCCGCCGTTGAGCACGGTGTCGTCGGGGCGCCCTGGGCGGTGGCGGTTCAACGTCGGGCGCAGCGTCCCCCTCTCTCGCGCATCTGCTCGGCGAGGCGGCGGGTGTCGTCGCGGACATCGCCGAACTCGAAGATCATCAACAAGTAGTGGATCGCGGAAATGAAAGCGCCGACCGACGCGAGTAACGTTATCTCTGACCAATCCATGTCCTGAACCCTTCTCCTCAATCGCCGTTCATCGTTGCCGGCCGGTGCGGCCGGCGTTGACCGTGAGGCCGCCAAGACCACTCCGCGCGTCGGTCGCGGACCTCAATGCACCGTCTCCGACTCCGTATCCCGAGTGGCGTCGTCGTGGTCCATGGTCTGGGGGTTGGCGCCGTGGGCCAGCAATACCGACGCAGCCCGCCAGGCCTGCCGCCGGGCCGCCTCGCGCAACGGCGTCGAGCCGTCCGCCGACCGCACGTCGATGCCCGCCCCGCAGGCCAGCAGGACTTCCGCCGCCGACCCGCCATCGCCCGCCGCCGCCCAGTGCAGAGGCGTCAGCCTCGCGGCGTCCCTCGCATGGATGTCCGCGCCGCGCTCCAGCAGCGCCCGCACCGCCACGGCGGCGTCGTTGAACGCCGCCGCGTGCAACGGTGTGGACCCATCGCTCCCCCGCGCATGGACGTGCGCCCCGTGGTCGATCAGCACGGCGGCGGCGGCCGCCGCATCGCCCATCGCCGCCCAGTGCAGGGGCGCCTGGCCCGCGGCGTCCTCGGCGCCAAGGTCTGCCCGGTGGCTCAGCAACGCCGCCACTATCCCGGCGGCGTCCTTCAGCGCCGCCACGTGCAGGAGAGTCACGCCATCGTTCACCCGCGCGCCAACGTCCGCGCCGTGGTCGAGCAACACCTGCGCCACCCGGCCGGCGTTCTTCAGGGCCGCCACGTGCAGGGGGGGCACGCCGTCGTTGGCCCGCGCGGCCGTGTCGGCCCCCCGGTCGAGCAGAAGGGCCGCCGACGACGCCGCGTCGCCCGACGCCGCCCGATGCAGCGGCGTGTCGCCTCCGACGTCCTGCGCCCCCACGTCGGCCCCGTGCTCCAGCAACACCCGCACCACCGGGACCGCGTCCCGCCGGGCCGCCGCGTGCAGCGGCGTGACGCCCTTCGCGGTCGCCGCGCTGACGTCGGCCCCGCGCGCCGCGAGCACGGCCGCGGCCGGGCCGCTGTTGCCCGCGGCCGCGTAGTGCAGCGGGGTGGCCGATGTCGCATCGGCCACGTCCGGGTCCGCGCCGCCCTCGAGCAGAACCCCTACGGCCTCGCTCGCGTTGGCGACCGCCGCGATGTGGAGCGGGGTCTCGCCGTTCCGGCGGAGCAGGCGGAACCAGTCCTGCCCGCAGCCGCTCAGCGTGCTCACCAACGCCGGGCCCAGCGGCCCCCGGTCGGCCCGCAGCCGCGCGTCCAGCCGAGCCCCCGCCGCCAACAGCGCCCGGGCCATCGCCAGCCAGTCCAGGGCGGCCGCGTAGTGCAGGTCCGTCCAGCCGTTACCGTCCACGGCCGACGCGGACAACTCGCGGCCGAGATGGACGGCGAGTTCCGTCGGCGACGTGATCGACGGACGACGCGCCGGCCTTGTCGGGGCAGGCTCACGCCCCGCGTTCTTGTTCCTGTTACTCATGGGGTGTCCCCCTGTTCTGGTGCTGATCTGCGCGGTATCGCCCGCCGATTGGATGGCGTCCCGCAAGGAGAAGGTTGTCGTGATGGACTTCGTGAGCGCCCTGCGGCGCATCGCGCAGGTGATAGAACTGGAGAAGGCGTCCGGCGGCGCTGTCGCGCGGCTCCGCCCGACCGCGGGTGAGTAGCTCAGGGTACCCGCGAGGTCCGCTGGCTTCTCCCCATCCCCGACGTCATTCAGGTCAGCCTCGAAGAACCTCGGCCCGACCCTCCTCACCGCCAGGCTGCCCGTCGCGGGCCCCGCGGGGAAGCTGGCGAACCTGCCGGAGGGGTGTCGGTCGAGGCCGGCCGGATGGAGGGTGCGGTTCGACGGCGCGACGAACGCCGTGGAGCGGCTGTAATCGCTGGCGCATGCGCTCATGAACGACTACTACGAGCGGTTCGAGATGGCGCTGGTGGCCGAGATGCGGGGCAGCTCAGCGCCGCCCGACTTCCAGGTGACGTCAGCCGGTGTGGACGTTCAGGTGCTTCAAGTGACGGCTGGGCTCAGCGGCTCTCCTCGCAGAGATTCTGGCGAACCAGCCAATTTCCGAGCTGTCCCTCGATGACCGCAGTCACCGTCGCTTTCTTCCAGGTACCTTTGCTTTTCAGATAGAGCATCACGGTATCCCCGATATCGGGCTGCCTTATGGAAAAGATCAGAGCGCCCCATTGGCCGGCGTCGAGCCGCCGTGGCCTCCCGGCGGGCATACCGAAGGGCTCCGAGAATAGCTTCGAGAGGGCTTCCAGGAGCTGAATTCCCGAAATCCCCGCTTCCGACGCAAATGTTGCATAATGCGTCAGGTTGTGGCAAGTCTGACAGAGCGCCGTGAAGTCGTTGCCGGTCACAGCTTCTGAGGGCGGATACTCCGTCGCATGGTGGTGTGCCTCGGTCGCCTTTCGGTTGCCACACAACTGGCACAGGCCCTCGGAACGTTCAAACGCCTCATCGCGGGCGTGAGCGTAGTTCTTGCCCGTGTAGGAGTCGTTGCGTTGTCTCTTCAATTTGAATGCCTCGCCTTCCCAGCGCGAAAACACCGGTTTGGATGCTCCCCGTTGGTAGACCACCTCGTGAACTTGGGTTTTGAATTTCAGGATCACCGCCACACGGCGCGCTGGCGCTCGGGTTTCCGGCGCCGTCCTGCGTCGCCCCGTCGTGGGGCCGCGAACGTTGTCTTGGTCGACCGGCTCGGTCCCTGCGGGCGGCTCGGCGAGGGTCTCGTCGAGTCGGTGCCGGAGGATCGATTCGACGCCGCGGTAGCTGCATGCGACATCGGCAGGTGACGTCACGGTGAACCCTGCTCGCAGACGGCGACGCCGTCCACGAGCAGGTCGTTGGCAATGGCCAGCGGCCGTAGGCGGCCGCCGCACTCAGGGTTGTGTGCCCGTCGTTGGGTCGTCAGCGTGGGGAGGTTCTTCCCACATGACCCACTCCGGCGGGTGCGCATCGGCCTCGGTCGGGATCCACAGCTTCGTGCAGAGCCAGTACCGACGTGCAGAGTCCAGGAGGAACTCCTCCGAGGCCTCCGCGCCGTAGCCGAAGTAGCAGTGGCGATCCGGCATCACGGCGTCCGAGCCGTCGAGCGGCGCGGCCAGCGTGAACTCGACCTCGATCTTCAGGCCGTCGCCCAGCCCAGGCGTGTTCACCACCGTGTACTCCAGTACCCCACGTCGTATTTCCAAGTCGACGCTGGCCACGACCTCGCAGGCCTTCTCGTAGGCCGCCGAGACCGCCGCCTTCAACGGCTCCTCCGCCGTGGGGTCGTTGCCGAGGACGCGCTCGATGAGCGACAGGAGTCCAGGGACGAGCGGCCGCGTCAGTCGAATCGCTTCGGCAATTCTCGCTGCCCTCGTCGGATCCAGGTGATAGCGTTCCACCTCGTCGGTGGGGTCATGGTCGGTGTGTTCGTCTCTCGTCATGGTTTCCTTCTGTTTGAGACTGGTTTACGGGATTTGCGTCAAAGTTGCGGGATGACTCTCAAAGCGGGCGGCGGTCTCGGCCACGGAGGGTCCGACCCGGGTGACGATGGTTCTCGCACCGTGCCTCGTTTCTGGTTCCTCGTTGTGAGGGTGGCAGCCTGCTTCTCTTGCGCAGGTCTTCCTGCGCATCCACAGACGCGCGTACTTGAAACTTGCGCAGCCTCGACCGTCACGCGGCTCGCAGGCCGTGCGTGGCAGGGCCGGGGATGCGGCGTCGCCCAGGCGTGTATTTCACGCCGCGACGTAACCGTCAGTCTCTCTGTCGCGGGCGGTCATCGAGGGACCGGCCCGCAAGAGAGCGCCGGGGGTTCCCTCTCAAACCGGGGATGTTTCGCTTGATGTTGTTCGGCGGAGGCGGTCCGGTGTTCTTCCGATTCTCGTTCTGCCCGCGCAAAGGGTTGGGCGGGGGTTGATCGGCACTGCAACGTCGGCCCATCCGGCGCCGCTGGTGTTCTCTGGGTTCGTGCCAGGAGGAGCAGTAGGTCGAGCCGGCCGCGGCAGGCGTCGTTGCCCGCCGAAGGCTGGCCGTCATCGTGGTCGTTCGTGATTCGCGCAAGCGCTACCGAACTCGTACGCGCCCCCGCCGGTCTTCAGGTGGGCGGGCCGCTCGCAGACAGTACTCATGTGTCACGCTCTTTCTCTCCCCCTGTGGCGGTCTTTCCTCCCCCGGCGCGGTTCTCAGCCCCGGCGGGGGGACGTCGACGCCGCGGCCATTCGCGGCGTCGACACGACATCGGGCAGCACGACTTCGAGCACATCGTCCATCGTCGTCGCGTAGCGGGCGGTGATGCCGCCCGGCAGCTCGTCGCCGAAGCTGTCGACGACATCGGGCGCGTTCGCCGCGGGTAGGAGCACCGCCGTCATTCCGGACCGGGACGCCGCCAGCACCTTCTCCCGGATGCCCGCGACCGGCTCGACCCGTCCCGCCAGCGTCAGCTCTCCGGTCATCGCCACATCGCCACGCACCGGCTGGCCGCTCAGCGCGGAGACGACGGCGACGGCGAGGGTGACCCCCGCCGACGGACCGTCCTTCCCCCGCGAGGCCTCGGCCAGGTGGACATGCACGTCGGCCCCCTCGTTGAAACCGGCGTCGACGCCCGCGAGCCGAGCCGCGTTCGAGCGCACCCACGTCAGCGCGACGTTCGCCGACTCCATCGTGGTCGGCCCGACCGTCCCGGTGACGCGCAGCTGCCCGCTGCCCGGGAGCCGCGCCGCCTCGACGACCAGCACGTCGCCGCCCGCGCGAGTGGCGGCCAGACCCAGGGCGACGCCCGCCCGGCGGGTCCGGCCGGTGATCTCCTCGTCGCGGAACCGCGGCGCCCCGAGCCACCGGGCCAGCCTCTCGGGCCCCATTTCCCCGAGGCGCGGGACACCGTCGGCCAAGAGACGCGCCGCCCGCCGGCAGACCGTGTCGATGCAGTCGTCGAAGCCGCACACGCCGGGCTCGCGCGCATAGCCCCCGAGCAGGAGCCGGAGGGCTGACGGGGAGAACGACAGCTCATCGGCCGACAACCCGTGACGCGCGAGACGTTGCGGGATCAGATGCCGGGCCGCGATGCGCTGCTTCTCGGCGTCGGTGTAGCCGGTCAACGGCAGCAGTTCGAGCCGCTCGGCCAGCAGCGGCGGAATGCGACCCGGGTCGGCGGCGGCGGCGACGAACAGCACCCCGGTCAGGTCCAGCGGCAAGCCCACGTAGCGGTCCAGGAACGCGCCGTGGCGCACCGGGTCGATCACCCCGAGCAATGCGTGGGCCGCGGTCTCGTCCACCCGGTCGAGCTCCCCGAGCAGGACCAGCGGGTTGTCCCCGGCGCGGCCGGGCAGGGGGCCGAGCCGCCGCAGCGCGTCCACGAGCCGGCCAGGCGCGGCGTCGGGAGCGGGCCGGGCGACCCCGTGGATCCCCGCCGGGCTCTTGACGCCGCCCAGCGAGACGCGCACGAATCGCCGGCCGGCGGCCGCGGCCAGCGCCCGGGCGAACGCCGTCTTGCCGATGCCGGCCGGGCCGGCCAGGCACAGCACCGTGGGCTCGCCGGCGTGGCGAGCCATCAGGTAGTCGAGCGCCTGGTCCTTCTCACGCCCGCGGCCCACGTGTTCCCGGTCGAGGACCTCCCGCAGCACCGCCGGCGCCCCGAGCCGCTCCCCCGACTGCCGCCGCCACGGCAGTCCCTCGATCACCTCGACCCACGTGGTCGCGTCGACCGCCGCGGGGTCGGCCGGATGCAGGCCCAGGACCCGGTCCCGCTCTCGCGACAGCGCGTCCCGCACCCCATCGGGCAGCAAGCCTGCGTACCGCGGCGGTCCCAGGGTCTCCGCCACCGTGACGTGGCCGCGGCCCGGTGCGAGCCCATCGGCCTCGTCGGCGTCGGCGACGACGGTCAACGGGCCGGTGTCGCCGGTGTCGACCCGGCGGCACGCCACGAGCTGGCAGATGGCGCCCAGCTGCCGCGCGAGCTCCCGCACCCCCGCCTCGCAGGTGTGGCCCCGGACCACTTCCAGGACCGCCGCATCCGTGATCTGGACTGGTCCCGCCTTCAGCGGGTCCATCGCCGGACCCGCCTCGGGCCGCGGTGTGGCCGCCGTCTCCCCGGCGAGCACCTCCACCGCCGGCCTGCGGACGGGCGCGGCACCGGGCGTCGCCTCCGGCCCCGCCCGATGCGCCACCGTCGGGGTCCGGGTCCAGAACCCCGTGGCGGACAGCCCGGCAGCATCGAGCTGGTCGGGCCACAGGGCTCGCCGTGCGATGTCGACCTTCTCCTCCTCCGAGTACCCGGGCGCCGCGATCACCTCGAGCCGGTCCCGCAGCGGCGGGGGGACTGCCGCCAAGTCGTTGGCGGTCGCGATGAACAGGACCTCGGAGAGGTCGAAGGGGACATCCAGGTAGACGTCCCGGAAGCGGGTGTTCTGCTCGGGGTCGAGGAGCTCGAGCAGGGCCGCCGACGGGTCGCCGTGATTGTGCGTGCGGCCGCCGACCTTGTCGATCTCGTCGAGGATGATGACGGGGTTGCGGACCCCGGCCTCCTCCAGCGCTTGTACGATCCGGCCCGCCTCGGGCGTCCGGAACGTGGTCGGCAGCCCGCGGATGGCGGTCTCGTCCCAGACGCCGCCCAGGGCCACGAGCACCGCCGGGCGGCGCAGGGCCCGGGCGATCAGCTTGGCGAGAGAGGTCTTGCCGCCCCCGGGCGGACCGGCGAAGCAGAGGACGGGGGCCCTCTTGGCGGACCGGGGCGGGCGCACGACGAGGCGGCGCAGGGCGGCCGGGGCCGCAGGGTCCCGGACGCAGGACCCGCCGGCGCGGCCCTCCACCGTCCAGGTTGCCGAGTTCAGCTGGCGGGTGGCCAGGAACCGCCGGATGCGCGTCTTGGCCTCGGGGCGGCCGGCATGGGCCGCGTCCAGCTCGGCCATCGCCGCCTCGACGTCGACCCGCTCGGGCGCCCGCGCGGTCCACGGCAGGGCCCCCAACAACCTCAGCCGTTCGAGAGACACGGCGCCGGCCTCGTTCCCCAGGGTCTGCGCCAGGCGAAGCTCGTCGAGAGCGCGGGTCAGCACGTCGACCGGCAGGTCGGCCGCCTCGAGCTGCCCGAGCACATGCCGGGCCTCGGCCTCCAGCCGCCCGGCCGCGTGCTGTTCCTCTTCCTTCAAGCCCTCCCGGACGACCTCGACCTTCTCGTTCGGCAGGGTGTCGTCGTCCAGCGCCTGCTGCGCCTCCTCGACACGCTGCAGCACATGCCGGATCCGTCTGAGGGCGGTGTCGTTCCACGCGTCGCGCTCGACCTGGCGCCGGGCGTCAGCGACGGCACGGATGCGGCGGACCGCGTCCCCGGCCGTCCGCTCGAACCCCCGCAGGGCCTCGTCGCACCTCGCGACCAGTCCCTCCTCGGGCATGTTCCCGGCCGGGTCCTCTTCGACCTGCTCCAGGAACCGCCGGAACGCGGACGGCGACGGCGTGGTCTTCATGCCGGCGAAATCGAGCCGCCCCAGAGGCTCGCCGACTCTCCGCAGGCGCCTCTGGATGGTCCAGCAGGTCCTCGCGACACGCTCGGTCAGCTCGTCGGCCGAGTCCGGGCCGCCGGTCTCGCCCAGCCGTTCCGGCGTGACCTCCCGCTCTCGCAAGGCGGCGACCTCCCGGCGGGCGGCCTCGAGGCCCGGCGCGACCGACCGCTCGAGCGGCTCGATGAGCTCGTCGAGCGACTCCAGCAGGTTGTGGATGCGCGGTTGGCGGCACAGCTCCCGGAAGGTCACGTGGACCGATGCGGGGATGGGACCGCGGTCGTGCTTCAGGTTCACGACCGGCCCCGGACCCGCCCGCCCGCGACGCCGGCCCTCGATGGCGTCCGCGAAGATCTCGCCGACAGCGCCGTTCACGAGGGCCGGGTCGGCGGCCGGACTCGCGCCGTCCCCGCAGAGCAGCTCGATCGCCTCGTCGGGGTCCATCACCGGGACGGGGTCGGGTGTCTCCAGCGTGTCAGGATCCCCGGGAGCGGTGTCGGGGGCGGCTGCCTCGTTCTCCAGGTCCGGCAGGCTCCAGGCCCGCCGCTGCGCGTCGGTCGTCACCACGTAGTAGCCGCCGGCCGGCGGCTCCGCCGTTGCGGCTCGTTCTTCTCCGGCCGGGGTCACGCGCTCGTCTCCACCCCGATCGCCGGTTCTCGCTTCGGAGGCTGCCTGGGGACAGGACTCCACCTCGGCCCGCGCCTGCTTGTACTCGTCGCTGGTCGCCGGGAAGACCAGCGTCACGCGCCGGTCATCGGCGGCGCCGGAGTCCGACGCCGTTCGCTTGTCTTCGTTCTTCACCACGATCTTCTGCATCACTCACCGTCCCGAATTCCTGTTCCTGTGCGCGACAGACCACTCGTCGTCGGCCGCGCGCGTGTCAATGCACCGTCCCCGAACCTGTATCCAGGAAGGAGGCGGCGCCGTCGTCGTGCGTCGTCCCCGTACTGGCGCCGCTCGACAGCAACAGCGCGCCCCGCCCTCCAGGCGTGCCTGGCCGCCGCGGCATCCAACGGCTTGCTGCCGTCGTCCGCCCGCGTATGGATGCTTGCCGCGTGGGGACAGCAGCACTTGGACCGCGGCCACGGCGTCGCCCGACGCCGCCCAGTGCGGTGGTGCGTGGCCCTCGGCGCAGCGATATGCAGCGGGTGTCGCGCCGGTCCGGAGGCACCGACTGAACCGGTCCTGGCCGCAGCGGCTCAGCGTGCTCAGCAGCCCCGGGGCCGAGCAGCACGTAGTCGGTCCGCAGCCGCGCGTTCAACGGCGCTCCGGCCCCGAGCAGCACCCGGGCCACGCCGGCCAGTCCAGGGCCGCCGCGTAGTGCAGGTCCGTCCATCCGTTGTCGTCCACCGCCGACGCCGACAACTCGCGGCCGAGATGGACGGCGAGTTCGGCCGGCAACGTGATCGACGGCCGCTGCGGTTCGGCCGGCAGCGCCTCTCGCCCCGCGTTCTTGTTCCCGTCACTCATGGGGTGATCCCCCTCCTTTCTCCAGATCTGCACGGTGACGTCGAAGATTCCCGGGCGGGACATCAGCCCGTCCTCGACACGAGCGGCCGTGGCGCCGGTCGGCGCCACGGCCGAGTTTTTCGGGTCACCGCGTGTCAACCCTCGATGGGCTGCCCCGCTGTCGTAGGCGACGGCCGCGTGTCAGCGCTGTCTGCGCCTCGGCGTGTCGTTCACCGCGGGACGCGACGGTCGTTCCGACCCGTCGTCACCACCAAGAAACGCTGGCCAGCACCATCGGCGGGGGCGGCTCCGCATCGCCTTCAGTGGGCAGCGTCCAGCTGATCGCAGAGCCAATACCGGCGTTGGGCCTCCCAGAGCCCCTGTCGTGACTGCTCTGCGCCGTAGCCGTGGCCGGCCCGAGCGTCCCAAACGAGCAAGATGTCGAGAGCCTCGGGCAAGGCCAGCGCGAACTCCACGTCGATCCGGATCCCCGTGCCCAGGCCTTGGTCCGGCATCGCCGAGTAGGTCAGCCCTCGATGCCGGATTTCCAATCCAACCCCGGCCACGATCTCGAACGCCTTCCGGTGGATGGGCGCCAGCGCCTCTCTCAACCCGCCGTCCCCCGAAAGCTCGTTTCGGGTGTCGCGCTCGATGAGCCGCCAAGCGTCGGCGGTGAGCGACGAGCTGACCAGTTGGCGGGCTTCGAGAATCTTGCTCTGTGTGGGAGCGAACGGGTCATAGTGTTGGATGTGCTTGTCTGTCATTGGATTCTGTTCCTTTCACTCTCGAACAACGGGTTTACGGGGTCGTTGCGGATTCGGGAGATGGCTCCCCCGGGCCTCTCTCCGGGGGTGGCCGCGGGCGATGCGCGGGCCGCCAGCGAGAGGACGATGACGGTTCGCTCACGCGTACCTCCTTCTGATGTGGTTGTGAGCCGGAGCCTCTGTCTTGCGCAGGTGCACCTGCGCCACACAACGCCGCGTCCGTGAAATGGCGCAGCCCTGCATTCAACCTCGCGCTCTTCATCCACCCTTCTCTCTTCCCCCCTCGTCTGAACCGCCCGGCGGTTCCCCCGTTCGATGGACGTGGGGATCGATCGTGAGGACAAACCCTTCAGCACGCACACCGGGTGCGTTGTGCCGTAACCGTTCAATAGAAGGTGCGGGACTGCCTTCAGGATCCCGCGGACGGCGTTGCCGCCCACGGGCAAGTCGTCGGCGATGGCCGCTACAGGAAGCGGCCGCAGCCTTCAGCCCCGGGTGGGCGCCGCGGGGTCGTCACCGCGGGGAGCCGCCCCAGGAGCCGCCCCCCCTCGAACCCGTCGGTCGGGTGCGCATTGGCCTCGGTCGGCAGCAGCAGCTTGTCCGAGAGCCAGTACCGGCGCGCCTCGTCCAGGAGCACCTCCTCCGACGCCTCCGCGTCGAAGCCGATGTAGGCGCGGCGCTCCCACGCCAGGGCGGCCTCCGGGCCGTCGAGGGGCCCGGCCAGCGCGAACTCGACGTCGATCCTGAGGCCGGCGTCACGCCCCGGCACGTTCGTCACGGTGTACTTCAACGTCAGACTTGCCGGTTGAGTCCCAGGCGGCGGTCTTGGCCGCCGGGCGTGCAACCACCGGCGAACGGGCGATGACTGCTTGTTCACGGTGTTGCCTCCTTTCTTGATGTTCCTGATGAGCCGGACAGGCTTCGTACGCAGGTCCCCCCGGCACCTCGATAGACCAGCGTCCGAGAACTTGCCCTTCAGGTCCTTGGTGCGGCCCGGCAGGCCGCTGTGTTCCCGGGCGCTCCAGTTGGGTGGGCGGCCGGGAGGGGAGCCTCGGGCCGCGCGCTCTGAGAGGGGGGAGCAACGCCGGAGAGCGCCGGGAGGTGCTCTCTCAGATCCTGATTGGCCACATCCCGAGCAGCGCCGGACCGACCTCGTGGGTGCGGAGGAACCGCCTGCGTACGCCAGATGCCGGTTGACCGCCGAGGACTTCGGTCACCGCAACGGCCCGCCGCTCATTCCTCGAATGCAGGGAAAGCGCAAAGACCTCGCCGACCTGTGGTCTCGAGGGACCGGTGACGGGCGCCGCCCAGCCCTCGGCCCACACGGAATTGCCCACGCCCATCCGTTTGGGCGGGTGCATGCCGCGCGGCAGGAGCGCCGCCGTGGCCTCCGACATGGCCTGCGGCGATTCGCCGGCGGCCCGGAGGCGCCTCACGTCAGTCGCGCTGACCCGGAGGCCGGACTGCGGTGGCCGCAGCTGATCCGCATTGGGCCCGAAGACTCCACCGGGACCCGGGAGCACCGGCATTCCCGCCGGAGGCCCGCCCTTGGGCGGGGGCGTCCACGCTGGCGCAGCCGCAGCCGCTCAGTGTGCTCAGCAGCCCCGGGCCGGCAGCACGCCGCCGGCCCGCAGCCGTGCATTCAACGGCGCTCCCGCTGCCACCAGGGCCGGGGCCACCACTGGCCGTTCCGCTCTCCGTTTCGCGCTTACGCCGTGATCGTGTTCACGTACGACTGGCTGCCCGTGAACACCGCGGTCCGGGAGTTCCCGCACACATTCCTGAATGCCATGGACCACCCTGGACCCTCCAGATGATGACCCGTGTTGACTCCGCGTTGATCGTCCTTCAAGCGATGCGGGCTCCCGAGGTGATGCCTTCGATGTCGTCGATCCGGTCCGTTGTCGTGTGCGTTGCGACTCCTGCCAGCCTCGTTCGAGGCAGGCTGTGCTGGCGGTCCTCCGCCAGCCCCCGTTCCTTTCGTTTGTGAAATCGCGGAGCGCTTGCTGAACACACCCCCGCCCTTGAACTGTCCGCGGCTCTTCCCCTCCCCGCGACTCGTCGCGGTCGCCGGCCACGGCGGGCTCAGGTTCCGGCCTTCGCCGACGCTCTCTCACCGCGTTCGATCCACACCGCATCGCCAGGTCTGGAAGCAGCTGCTTCAGGCCAGCGCCGGGCGGCGTCGCGTGGGGGCGACCCTGAGCGTTTCCTCGGCTGTCCTCGACGACTCGACCCCGCCCCCCCGGGGACCCCATTTCCGGGCGATCGTGGAGGTCGGCCGAGCCGGTATGCTGCACGACCGTAAACCAACGTAGAGCAGAAGGGGCGTCCTCGAAGTTGTTCCAAGTGCCGCCCGGTCAGCGCGTTAACCGCTGCTGGCGGGCCCTGACCGGCCCTGTGACCGGGGTCTGGATCCCTCCGACGGGCTCGCCCCGGCCCCGGACGACCATTCGCCGCCCTCCGTTCTGGGCTACGGCTGCTTGTCGCGGTCCGGAGGGTCAGTCTGTTCAAGTCGCCGGCGTGGTCGCGCCCCGGCTTCGGAGTCTCCGCGTTGAGGGGGCGGTGGGCTTCTTGGCCCCGCTCCCGGTCGGGCGGCTCCGCCCCTGCATGATGTCGGAGTTCTCCTCGACGACACGTGACCGATGCCACCGGCGCCGCGGCCGGCTCACCCTCGGGCCGTGTATAGAGTTGGGGTTTGGGCCGGGAGAGTGGAGGGCTTTGGCTCCGCGGTCGGCTCGGCCCGGTCAAGCCCGGACACGGGCGGCGGGGCGTGCTTGCGCTAGTCCGGTGCCGATCTCGATTCGGTGCCTCGCCCATCGGGATGTCGAACTGGTCGTCGGACCCGTGCGTCCCCATGCGGTCTCGGGACGCGTAGTCCAGCCGAGGCGAAGTGCGTCTCGAAGTCGACCGCGGTGCCGACACCCTGGGGGTTCGCGGGGATCGCGGTCAGCACGATGATCGCTGTGCATCGTGCCTGGGCGTGGCTCGCCGGCCGCCAGGTCCCACTATATGTATAGGTAAGGCAAGACTTCGGACCGTCTTCGAGTCGTGCGCGTGGTCGATCCCCAGCAGGGAGTACTCCCGGGCTGTGCCCGAGGTCGGCGTTCGTGCTCGCCAGGAACGCCGGCACCTCGGCCACGAGTTCCTCGCGGATGTATGCGCGGAGCCGAACCGGTTCTCGTCGAGGCGGGGGTTGAGCCGGCTCTCGTGGCCGGTGGCGTGCGCCAGCTCGTGCAACGCGGTCTGGTAGAACCCTACGACGTCGTCGAATTGCTCGCGTCGCGGCAGCAGGATCTCGTCGTTCCTGGTGCGGTAGCACGCGTCGTCGCGCCGCGCGATGTCGACCTTCGCGGGCGTTCCCGCGAGGTAGGCCTCGCCGGCGGCGATGCGTCGATCGCTCCTCGGCGCGTCGGCGTCGTCGTCCTCGACCGGGGCGATGTTCTCGCATTGTGCGGCGTTCCAGACCGGCCGGAACGTCGTGTACGTGTACTCCCGAGTCCGCCTCCCCCTCGAGCCGTCGGCCCTCGAGTCGCCCGTCATCGCGTCGAGTTCGGCGTCGGCCCCGTCGGCTGGTCGCGATCCGCTGACCGTCCGCATGATGCAGATCCAGTGGCCGTGCTCGCCTCGGCGCACGTGGCCGCCGGCCGCCTTGATCTGCTGGAATCCCGCCCACCGGTGGTCATCGTAGCCCTTCAGTCGCTCGGACCGTGATCAGCATCAGCAGGTTCCGGCCCGTGTAGACCTTGCCCGTGATCAGGTTCGCCGGCAGCCTCGCGTCGCACTTCCAGGGCTTCTGCCACGGTGCCGACTGCGCTTCGATCGCTGTCGCCAGCATGTCGATCAGGTCGTCTGCGTGCTTCTTCGCCTGCTTTATGATCTCCTCGTCGTTCGATTTCGCCGCCGTTCCCGCGCCGAGCTTCGTCTCGGACCTGGAGCGGTCGCCGACTCCGGCGGCGCCTCCCATGAGTCGGTCGTTGTCGCTGGTGCGCGTCGGCGCATCCGAGGGATGCGCCGTTCTCGTCCTAGCTGGCCGCGAGGTTGGTGTCGCGCCGTGCCTCGCATTCGGCGAGGAGTTCGCGCACGGGGTGGCCGCGCTCCGCCGCGTGCTCTTGCCGTTCGGCCTCGCGGTCGACGATGGCCTGCATGAGGGGTCCGAGCACGCGCTTGCGGAGTTCGTCGTGCTCCACCGCGGAGAGCACGTGGACGGCGACGGAGCCCGGCCGGTCCGGGTCGGCGCCGCTCGTCGCCATCCGGCTGAGCCGTGTCCGGTTCGGCAGCCGGCGCGTCTCCGCGACCCAGACGGCGCCGTATCGACCGTTCTCGATTCCCTCGTCCGCCGCCATGCCGCGCAGCTTCAGGTCGAGTTCCATCACCCGGCCGTGGATCGGGCTCTCGGGCTCCCAGAGCCGCCGGCCGCGCCGCTCGTCGTACATCTCGACCAGCGTCCGCCACAGCTTCGAGTGCGGCGTCACCGGCGTGCCGAGGAGGATCCCCCGGTGGCCGTCGAACGGTCCGTGCTCGTACCGCAGGCGGTTGTCCCGATCGCGCGCCGGCACCGGGTCGGTCCCGATCGGCTTGCGGAGCGGATCTTTCCGGCTGTACCTCTCCGTCTTGATCGGCGCCATCGAGTCGTCGTGGAGCAGGATCCGGATCCCGTCGACCGGTTGCACGTCGGCCTGGAGGCAGCAGAGAAGCCTCTTGTGGACGAAGCGGTTCACGGCCGTCAGCCAGCCGTCGGGGCCGTTCAGGGCGATGTCGGCCGCGGCCCTGGCGGTCGCCCGGTGCTGGGCGAGGTCCTCGGCGTCGGGCTCGTATTGGTCGGCGCCGCTGTAGGCGATGAGGATCAATTTCTCGAGGGTTCGCGTCGTCAGTTTCGAGTTCGGGGTGACGAACGGGTACGCGAACCGCGGGTTGCTGATGTCCGTCCGCCCGAACGCCAGGTCGCTCGTCAACGTCTTGCGGCTCGTCGTTCCGTTCAGGTTCCAGTCGGTGTAGATCTCGATCCGCTGGGCGTACGCCGGCCACTGCTCGCCTTCGCGGGCACGCTCTCCGTCGGGCAGCGTGATGCGGGTGCCGACCAGGCTCACCTGCGGGATGTCGAGCCACGTTCGGCCGTCATCGGCGCGTGGAGCATCGAGATCATTGTCGTCGTCGGGTGCCGTCACGAGCCTGGTGTAGCCGCCCGCGAAGAGCGCTCTCTCGAGCACGATCGCGTCAGGTCCGCGTGGGAATTGTCCGACGGCGATCGGCATCTGGTCGGCGTCGGTCGGCGGTTCGCTGTGCGTGTAGGTGTCGTGGAGCTCGTAGCTCTCGATCTTCCATGGCGTGAATTCGTCGAGATTGTGCTTGTGCGTCATCGTCCGTTCCCTCGTCGGCGTTTTGCCCGCGTGCCTCTCCTGGCTTGCGGCTTCCAGATCGTTGGCGGTGTCCGCTTGGAGGCCGCTCGTGCGCATTCGCCGCGTTTCACTTCGGTCGGGATTCGCGCGGTCGCGGTGTTGCTGCCGCTCGTCGCGGGCTCATCCCGCGTTTCGGGCGCGCGCGACGTTGCGACTAGATCGCGGCGAGTTCTCGGGCTCCGGCCATCTCGGCGTCCGCGAGCGATCCGCTTGTTGTCGAGCGGCGGACCCATTCCCCGTTGTGGAGGAGATTGATCTGCCAGCTGGTCGTTCCGCGTCGCAACCTGTGGTGCAGGACGTCGCCAGCGGTCGGGTCGCCGTCTTGGCTGCCCGTTTCGTTGATCGCGATCTGCGCGATGGAGGTTCCGATACGGCGCCGCAGGCGGCCTCGGTACTCGGGGTGGCGCTCGACGCCGGCGTTCCCGAGTCGCGCCGCCTCGGCACGCGTTCCGCGGTCGGCCGAGCCTCGCCGGCTGTAGGCCTGCCATCCGTCGTGCGCGGCGATGCTGCGATCAAAACGGTTGACGGCCCGGATTCCGGCGTCCCGGATGTCGTCGGCGTCGGCGCCCTCGTCGTCAAGCAGACGCTTGAGTTCGGCCAGTGCTTCGATCTGATCGTGGCGATCCGAGTCGTTCATCTCGTGCTCCTCTGAAACTGGTCGTTGCTGTCCGTCCGCACTCCTGAGTGCGGTCCTCTTCATCCGTTCGTCCCGGTCCGCGGAGCGGCATGCAGCCCCCCGTGTGCCTGGATCCCCGTCCAGTCCGGTTCTTGCTTTTCCGTCGGATTGGTGGTTCGGGTCTCGCATTTGCGCGTTGGGCTGATCTCGTCGGACCGGCCCCATCCCACCTTGCGGTGGTGTTTCTGGGTGCGACCGCGTGAGCGCGCTCGGCACAAATCTCGTCTGCTGGCCGCTCCACCTGATTGTCGTGGCTGTGCCGCGGGGTTCGGGTTTTCGGTACGTGGGAGTCTCCGGGCGTCGTTCGGTCGATCGCACTGGGTGACCCGGGTGGGGCTCCTGGAGGCTCCTGAATGCTGGCGGTCGGTGCACGGCTGCAACCCGTCGGCAGGGGGGTCAGCCGTGGTTAGTGCCGATCGCGGGCGATCGTGCCGGGTGCTGGTCGCGCCGTCGATTCGGTTGGTATGCGGTGTCGCTCCGGATCGGTTCCGAGCGGCCTGACGGCTCGGCTTGCGCTCCGTCCCGCTCGCGCTCGTGTTTGACTGATCTGCGCTTTGCGCTGTTCTCGCGGGGTGGAGTCCGATGCGCTTTGGATCGCTGCGTAGGCTGGGAGTCGCCGGGTTGGCCTCAACGCTGCGTTCGTCCGCTGCGCTGGTCGGGCCCCGATTTGGTCGCCGTCCATGCTCCGTAGCGGATTCTCTCGATGGCGGTCAGCGGGTCCGGTTCGGCTTTCCAGCCGAGCTGCGCGCTCGCACGTCGTTCACCCGATCTGGGTCTCGATGCCCGCGCCGGGGTTCGTGGCCGTCGACCTTGTCCTCCATGAATTGGGGTCTCTGGTCGATCGGGCAGCGCATTGACGCTGCAGCACCCGCGCTCGTCTCGTCGGCGATCGGCGCGCGAACTTGTGCAGGACTTCGATCTGGTTGGAGCGCGCTATCGGCGTTTTTCTCGAGTCGTCGCGTGACGGGGCTTCTCGGCTGCAGCGTCGCTGCTCGGCGCTTTTTGCGGTTCCGACTCTGTCGGCTCGAGCCCGTGCGCGTCGGGCGGTTGCCTCGGTTGGTCGGCTGCGGCGCGGCCGACCAACCCGGCGGTCGTGCGGCCGACCGCCGGTTTGGTCGCTTCACGCCGTCGCGCGGTAGCGCGGATGGAGAGCCGTGATTGGCCGCTCGGCCGCGATTTCGGTTCGCGGTGGCGATCGCGGTTTGTTGTTCGCGAACTCGGGTCCGCTCGGTTTCGCGGCGGAGAACAGGTCTCGTTCTGTTGCGCTCGATCTCGTCTTCGGCGCTCCAGGTCGCCACCGCCGTCGTCGCGGCGCGACTCGGTTTCGCGAGCCAGATGGGCTGCGGGGTGGTGGGTCCGTTGGCAGGTTCGTTCGGGATCTGTCCGTCCCGGGTCGGGCTTCCCGAAGAAACGGCGCTGTCGAGTTGGCGCCCGCGGTTTGTGGGATTTGCTGGTGGGACGCCCGTTCCCGGGTCACTGTGCGAGGTCGCCCCTGAGGGCTGGGGCCGGTTGCTTGCTGTCGGGCTTGCGCCGAATCAGCACCTCGATCGACCGCGGATCGCCAGCCGCTTCGGTGTCGGCCTCGTTGTGGATCGAAGCGTCCGCACTCCCGTTACGCGGACCAACAGCGTCTCGTTGCGGTCTCCGCGTCCGTCGCAGGTAGCGACGTCGTTCACGATATTTCGGTGGACCGCGTCCCGTTCTTGATCGGTCGCGTGAGCGTCCTCGGCGCTCGCTGGTCTCGACTTTCGATCGCTGCCCGGTCTGAAAATCCGGTGGCGGGGTGGCGCTTGTCGCGATCGGGATCGCTGCTGCCTCGCTGGTTGATCGGCGTGGGCGCCCGCGATCCGCGACCCCGGCACGCGAGTCCGTTGGCGTGCCGGTGGCCTGGACTTGTCCTCGGTCCGTCCAATTTCCGTGGACCTGCTCAGTCGAGGTCCGGCAGTCCGTCGTCCGGCAGCGGCTCGGATTCAGGCAGCAGGTCGGTGAGCCGTGTCTTGATGTCGAGGTCCATGTCGGCAGGGTGGGCGACGCCGGGCTGGAGGCTTCCGCCCACCGAGAGGATGTCTTCGACGATGATCGTCCGGCTGATGTCGCGGTCGCCGTCTCGGTTCTTGTAGAACTCCTTGGTCACGTTTCCGGTGATCGCAACGAGCATTCCCTTCGTGCACTGCATGAGCAGGTGGCGCGTTTTCTCGGTGAAAGCGATGACGTTCACCCACTCGGTCAGCGCGTTGTGATCATCCCTCGGCGCCGATGGCGCCGCCATCTTCACCGCGATGCGGCATGTCACCATCGGCTGTTTTCCGGGTCGCTCGAACGCTCGCGGTTCTCGTACGGTCCGTCCACGGTCACGGCGTGGAGCCCTCTCGGGTACGCGTTTGGTGGTGCCGTCTTGGGCATCGCTGGTCCTCAGAAAAAGGTGGGGTCGATCCCCGCGCAGCGGGGTGCAGCCGGAGCGTTCGTCCCGTACGGCAACCAAAGCACGGCCGCGGTCGATCCCGGTTCCGCGTCGGTTGGGCGCCGTTCCGCGAGTTCGGTCCTCGAACTCAATCATGCCACTGCGTGGCCGTGTGTCCCCGATCGCGGGGAATTGCGCGCTGATATCGGTTTTGGGGTCGATCCCGAATTCGGGATTCCGGCGGTCTGCGGGAGCTTCGAGCGGGTTCGGTCGGAGCACGGCTCGGGGGTCAGTTTCTTTGTGCCGGCGACGGCCAGTGATGAATTTTGTCGCGCAGGAGCGCGCCGGTTTTTCCGCAATCGCGGTCCGCCGAAGGCCATCTCCTGCTCGGCTCTGATCAGCTGCACGTTTAGTTAGTGCATCAGATGGTCTTCGGTCCGCCTCTGGGCGGCATTATCTCTGCTGCACGGAACGTGCACTAGTGCAGTGAAATCAGTGCACCGCACACCCCAAAAATCGCCTTCCCGCAGGGAAAAATAGTCCGTGGGAGCGACCCAGGGGGGGGGCGCTCCCTTAACCCAAGGGGTTGGGGTCATAATTAACGGAACGGAGTGCACCTTAGGCTAGGAGTCTGCGCCGCAGAAAATCGATGCGACAATTGTAGACGAGCCGACGACGAGAGGGGACTTGATGTCGACAACGTTTCGCCCCTACGTGCCGGAGCAGTCGCTGTTGTTGCCGCCCGATGTGCGGGAGTGGCTGCCCGAAGGTCACTTGGCGCACCACATCAGCGATCTGGTTGACGGTCTGGATCTGACGGCCTTCTACGCGCCGTACGAGGGGGACGGCCGGCGCAACGCGCCGTATTCACCTCGGATGATGGTGAAGGTGCTGGTTTACGCCTACGCGACGGGGGTGTTTTCGTCGCGGGGGGTCGCGAAGAAGCTGGAAGAGGACGTGGCGTTCCGGGTGCTGGCGGCGGGCAACTTCCCGCAGCACCGGACGATCTGCGAGTTTCGACGCCGGCACTTGGCCGATTTCAAGCGGCTGTTCGTGGAGGTGGTCGGTCTGGCGCGGGAACTGGGTCTGGCCCGATTCGGGAAGCTGTCGATTGACGGGACGAAGGTGCGGGCGAATGCGAGCAAGCGCAAGGCGATGAGCTACGGTCGGATGCAGGAGGAGGAGCGGCGTCTGGCCGGCGAGATCGACGCGCTGTTGCGGTCGGCGGACGAGACCGACGTGGCCGAGGACGTTCGTTTGGGCCCGGAGGTCCGGGGTGACGAGTTGCCGGCGGAGTTGCAGCGCCGAGAGGACCGTTTGGCTGTCAAGAGTCGCGAAGAACTGACGAATTCTCGACACTTGTCGACTCGCCCGGCTTCGCCCCCGGTCTTTTCGTGCAGATCTTGATCGAGAGGAAGATGACGGCTGTGGGCGCTGTGGGAACCGCGTTCTTCGCGGTTTCCAAGCTCCCTGTGGACGCGTTCTTTGCGTCCATGGGGGGCGGCGGCGTCCACGGCCCCGGCGCTGGCGGTCGGCACGGCGTTCGGGTAGCGTAGAGAGCGGACTCAGGCGTGGGGTGAGGGCCCGGTTGTGCCGACCGGACCCTCGTGACCGCCCCGAGCTCCGACAGACCGGGCCGGTCCCCGCTGTTTTGCCACGGTTCAGGCCCGTTGTCCAGTCGGAGACCGCCCCGCGCGCTCCGACGCCGTGGACCAGCCCCTCCGGCAGAAGACCTGTCGTCAGTGCGGCCGACCCTTCGCCATCTGCGCGGCGTGTGACCGCGGCCATGCCTACTGCACGCCGCGGTGCCGGGCGGCCGCCCGCCGCCGGGCGGTCCGGGCCGCCCGGGCCCTCCATCAGCGCAGTCCCGAAGGGCGCCTCGACCACCGCGACCGGCAACGCGCCTACCGCGCCCGGCGCCGCGTGACGGATCACACTTCCCCCGCCCCCCGGCCGTCGGACAGACTCCCCGTCCCGGAACCCGCCCCGGTTCCCGCGCCCGCGCCCACGCGGTGTGTGGTCTGCGGCCGGCAGAGCCGGTGGCTGGTCCCGATGCCGGAGCCCGGCCGCGGTCGGAGGAGGAGGGACGATGATCACGCCCGCGCAGCGCGCCGAGATCCGGCGCCTCTACTACGGCGAGCACTGGAAGATGGGCACCATCGCGGCCCAACTCGGCCTCCACCGTGAGACCGTCCGCGCCGCCGTCGAGGGCGAGTCGGTCGGCGTCCGCCGCGGCGCGTGCCGGCCCAGCGCCCTCGACCCCTACCTGCCGTTCATCCGCGACACCCTGGCCCAGTACCCCACTCTGCGCGCCACCCGCATCCACGAGATGGTCCGACAGCGCGGCTACCCCGGCTCGGTCATCCAGGTTCGCCGCCTCGTCGGCCGCCTGAGGCCCGAAACCGCCCGCACCGCCTACAGACGGGTCGTTACGCTGAGCGGCGAGCAGGCTCAAGTCGACTGGGGCTCCTTCGGCAAGGTCCGCATCGGCCGCGGCGACCGCGCCGTCTCCGGATTCGTCATGGTCCTCGGCCACTCCCGCGCCATGGCCGCCCTCTTCACCCTCGACCAGACCCTTGAAAGCTTCCTCCGCGGACACGTCGAAGCCTTCAAGGCCCTGGGCGGCGTCGCCCGCACCCTCGTCTACGACAACCTCCGAACCGCCGTCCTCGACCGCCGCGGCGCCGCCGTCCAGTTCCACCCCCGACTGCTCGAACTCGCCGGCCACTACCACTTCGCCCCCCAACCCTGCACGCCAGGACGGGGCAACGAAAAGGGGAAGGTCGAACGCCAGATCCAATACCTGCGGCACGCCTTCTTCGCCGCCAGGCCCTTCCGAGACCTCGACGACCTCAACGCCCAGTTCCGACGCTGGCGCGACGAGGTCGCCCACCGGCGCCGCCACCCCGAACAGCCCGACCGCACCGTCGCCGACGCCTGGGCCGACGAGCGGCCCCGACTGCTGCCGCTCCCCGCCCATCCCTTCGAGACCGAGCTCGTCCGCGCCGTCCGCTCCGGAAAGACCCCCTACGTCCGCTTCGACCGCAATCTCTACTCCATCCCCCACACCCACGTCCGAAAGCCCCTCACCCTCCTCGCCAGCGACACCCGCGTCCGCATCCTCGACCAACAGGTCGAACTCGCCCGCCACCGACGCAGCTACGACACCGGACAGGCCGTCGAAGACCCCGCCCATCTGGAAGGGCTGCTTGCCGCCACACGCCAAGCCAACGTCCACACCACCCGCGACCGACTCCGAACCGCCGTACCCGCCACCGCCACCCTCTTCGAGCGGCTCGCACAGCGCGGAGAACCCCTGCGCCCGAACGCCACCAGGCTGCTCGCCCTCCTCGACGACTACGGGCCGCAAGAGCTCGCCGCCGCCGTCGAAGACGCCCTCCGACGGGACGCCCTCGGCGCCGGCTCCATCACCCACATCCTCGAAACCCGGCGGCGGCGGCGCGGACTGAGACCGCCCCTCCGCCTCACGTTGCCCGACCGACCCGGACTGCGGGACGTCGACGTCCGGCCCCACGACCTGGAGACCTACGATGACCTCGGACAACACGACCCCGACGACGCTGGCGACTGACCTCCGACGCCTCGGACTCAACCGCACCGCCGAAGACCTCAACGACCTCATCGCCGCCGCCACCCGCAAGCGATGGAGTACGACCGCGCTGCTCGAACACATCGCCGCCGCCGAGCTCGAAGAACGACAGCGCCGCAGCGTCGAGCGCCGACTCGCCAGCGCCCGGCTGGGACGCTTCAAGCCCCTCGCCGACTGGGACTGGAACTGGCCCACCACCCTCGACCGGCCAGCACTCGAACGCATCCTCACCCTCGACTTCCTCGCCCGCGGCGAGAACGTCATCCTCGTCGGCGCCCAGGGTCTCGGCAAGACCATGCTCGCCAAGAACATCGCCCACCAAGCCATCCTCGCCGGGCACTCCGCCCTCTTCACCACCGCCGCCGACCTCCTGCTCGACCTCAGCGGGCAGGAGACCGCCCGCGCCCTCGAGCGACGCCTCAAGCACTACACCCGGCCCGCGCTGGTCGCGATCGACGAGGTCGGCTACCTCGCCTACGACGCACGCGCCGCCGACCTCATCTTCCAGCTCGTCAGCCGCCGCTACGAGCACCGCTCCCTGCTGATCACCACCAACCTGCCCTTCAAGCGCTGGGACACCGTCTTCCCCAACGCCTCCTGCGCCGTCGCCCTGATCGACCGCCTGACCCATCACGCCGAGATACTCGTCATCGAGGGCCAGAGCTATCGCCGCCGCGAGGCCGAGCTCACCCATCAGCAGCGTGGCCGCAAACGTCCGTCCCGCAAACGGGCATCCGTCAACGGCGGTCAGCCGTGAGCGCCGTCGATGACCGCGCAGAAAACGTCATTTTCGGGAGCTCGGCAACATGGCGGCGATCCGGGCGGCGAAGGCGCGGTTGGAGGCGGCGCAGCGGGCGGCGGACGACGCGCGGGGCCGGCAGCCGGGGCAGACACGGAACCCGAAGGGAGGCCGGCCGTACAAGCGAGCGTATGGGGAGCCTGAGGAGAAGGCGCAGAGCAACTTCACGGACCCGGAAAGCGGGATCATGAAGACGAGCAACGAGGGCTTCCAGCAGTGCTACAACGCGCAGGCGGCGGTGGACGCGGAGCACCAGTTGGTGGTGGCGACGGATGTGACGGCGAACGCGAGCGACCAGGGCGGGTTACCGGTGTTGCTCGACCAGGTCGAGGAGCGGTTCGACACGCAGCCGGAAACGGTGCTGGCCGACGCGGGGTACTGCAACGAGCGGGACTTGGCGGAGCTGGAAACGCGGGGCGTTGACGGGTATGTGGCGACGGGCCGGGAGGACAAGCAGGTCGCCGACCGCAATCTGAAGAAGCACCCGGCGACGGGCCGCATGGTAGAGAAGCTGTCAACGCCGGCGGGCCGGGCGGTGTATGCGGAGCGGAAGTGGTTGTCGGAGGCGCCGTACGGCTGGATCAAGCACGTGCTGGGCTTCCAGCGCTTCAGCCTGCGTGGACTGGCGAAGGTGCGGGGCGAGTGGGACCTGGTGTGCCTGGCGGTGAACGCCAAGCGCTTGCACGTGCTGATGGCGGCGTAACGGGGACCGATCTGGCCCCACTGACCGAGAATCGGTCACGAATCGCGGCGTTTGGGCGGTGTACGGCCTGTTCTTCGGTTCCGTCCGCCGGTTGGTCGAGAATCACCTGCTCGTCGGCCGGCGGCCTACGCCCTGACGCCGTGCGTCACGACGCAGACCGCCGGGGTTCCGCGAACTCCTGCGGCGCAGACTCCTAGGTCTGCCCGTGCCCCAGATCTCGCTGGCTGGACTTGTGATCATCCGAATTCATCCCGCAGTTCGAAAGCGAAGGCCATGGCAACGAGTTGGGTGTAGCCGTGCCACAGGAGCTGCGCGCCGGGCGGGTCGCGCTTGCGTCCCAGCCACCCGCCGAGGCGGGCCACCAGACCGACCGCGTTCCCGAGCCGCGTGGGGGGCGGCAGCGTCCGGGAGCGGGCGAAGGTGGCGAGCACGCGCAACTCGCCATCGGAAAACAGCAGGTCGCCCGGCAGCTCAGGCGTCTCGCGCCCGAGCTGGACCATCAACTGGATCCGCCACCCCACGACCATCTTGATGGCCATGGCCCGTTCGAGCCGCTCCGCCTCGTGGTGCTGCAATTCCTCGACCTTGCAGCCGGACTTGAGGACCCGGAAGTACTCCTCGATGCGCCAGCGCAGGGCGTACCAGCCCAGGATGCGCGTGGCGTCGTCGGCGCTGGTCACACGCAGCGTGGTCAGCACGAACCACTCCAGCGGCTTGACCGCGGGCGGCGGCTGTTCCTCGCGCGCATGGACGACAAACAGCTCGACCGGCTCGGCCCCGGGGCACGACAGCGCCACCGGCTGGTAGCGCAGGGTCACCTCGGCGACGCGGGCCGCACGGCCGTCCTTGCGAGCCTGTTTGCTGGCCTTCGCCCGCGCGCTCTGCCGCCGCACCTCGACCGTGGCGGCGCCGCGGGCCGGCCCGTCGCGCACCTCGTCGAACAGACGGCGCGAGACCGTGTGCCCGTCGGCAGTCTTCTCCCTCCCCAGCACGCGGTCGACCTTCGCCCGGACCAGCAGTTCGACCTGTGGGGCGTGCGTCCGGCGTTCGATGAACAGGTCGAGGAAGTCGGCCTCGCGGTCCATCGTGCACACCACCCGGGTCTCACCCAGCTGCTCGGCCGCCGCCGCGCAGTCGCGCAGCCCCTCGACCCAGCGGAACGACTTCCGTTCCTCCCGCGGCTTCGGCTTGCCTTTCTCCTCGGGTTTCGGGGGCTCGGGCGCGTCGAACGCCGCCCGCAGGACCCCCAACGCCACCCCGTCGGGATTGACCGCCAGCGTCGTGTGCAGGTCCAGGCCGCGGGCCGCCGCGCCGGTCTGATTCGAGCCGATGGTCCCCAGCCCCCGCGTCTGGCTGCGCCGGGTGAAGTTCAGGCGGGTGCCGTCCTGGATGCACAGCACCGTGTCATGCGTCCGCATCCGTCGCAGCGTGCGCTCGCGATGGGGAGCGAGAATGTTCTCCACCGTCACCGCGCTCTCGGCGGGCTGGTCGATCAGCCGGTAATGTCCCTTGACCAAGGCTCTCACTCCGTTCGCGGCGCCGGTGATGGCGCGCATCGGAGACTCGGCCATCTGCTCGGCGCTCAGGACCAGGCGCGCGCTCAGCCGCGCGTCGCCCAGCCGCGCCCCCCCGAACTCGTGGCCCGCCCAGGACGCGGCGTCCAGCCCGTCGCCGACCGCCAGCGGCGACACGCCCGGTGCGGGCGCCTGGAGGGTATCGCGCCACGCCGGCTCCAACGCGTACATATACACCGCCTTGCACGTTTCGGGGGCCGCGTGCGTACGGTCCTGGCGCCCGCGCCCACGGGTCTCACCTACGCGCACCCAGTTCGCCGCCCGCACGCTCGCCCCGGTGTGTTCGGTCTCGTCGACGAACGTCTCCAGCAGCCAGGGGCGATAGCCGTAGAGGCGCTCGCAGTCGTCGCCAACCGCCCGAGCGACCCGGCCCAACACGTGGGAGGCCAGGTTGCGGCACGAGATGTCGGGACGTATCAGCAGCCGGCACAGTCCCAGCACCCGGTGCAGGTGAGCGCGCCGGCGCGTGTCGTCCCAGCCGATCCAGGCGTCGCGGGCCCGCAGGCGCCGCGCACACGCCGCGAACCCCACCCCGCCCAGCCAGCCATGCCCGGAGCCCACCAGATACCGCAGTTGAGGGCCGACAAAGGGCCCGGCGCCGCGCGGGTGCTCATGCGCCATCAGCGTGTTCCAGACCCGGCGCTGCTCGTCGGTCTCCACCCGCACCAGCGCCAAGTCCCGGACCTCGCCGACCGTGCCAGGCACCTCAGCCGCCGGCGCCACCGGGTGCGGGAGCACACGCGGGCGCCACACACCGCCGCGAGAGGGCCGACCCCGAGGCAGCGAGACGTGGCCTGCCGCCTCGAGGTCGGCCAACGCCGCGCAGCAGCTCGCGCGCTGCCACCGGCCGCGGCCATCGCGAAAATCGAACGCTTTACAGACGCGATCGGCAACCTGCCCGAGGCCGTGAATGCCCTGCGATACCGACCCGTCCAGCACCGCTCGCAGTCGGGTGAGGTTGCCCCGCAGGCTGCGCCCGACCTGATTCTGAATCTCCATGCTCGCCACCGTAGCGAAGTGGCTTCATGAAGTCCAGCGAAAAGTTGTGGGGCACGGGCAGGGCTAGGTGGAATGCGGATGTGGGTCAGTTACGAGGTTGTTACCGTGTGGGTGACCGGCCCGTAACAGCTAGCCGACGGCTTCGCAGGATATGGGGTCAGCCTGACCGCCGCGGGGGGGGCGAGGGCCGGCCTTGGGGAGCGTCTCACGGACCGGCGCGGCGCTTGGCGGGGTTTTACTCTGGTTGTGGGGCTCGGCGACGGCGGCGGCCAACGCACGACGCCGCTTGACCATCGCCAGGACCACCCGCGGCGTGCGAGCGCCCCGCCCCGGCAGCCGGCGCCGCGTGGGCTCGCGGGCGGCGGGGCCGAGCTGAGCGGGTCGTTTGCGGGAGGGGGCGAGATCCTACGGTAAGCGTTTCGCGGTGCCCGACGGGGTCGGCGCCCGGCCAGCGGTATTCCCCCCGGTCAGGTTGATGTGCTCCCAGCCGAGCGGCGTCGAGCGGCGCGAGACAGTCCGGCAGGGGCTGACTGCCCGACGACGACGTCGTCGTCTTGTCGGTCGGACACGAGACGTGGGCCAGGAGTTCGCCCGGCCGCGCCGCGGGCATCCGCCGGTAGAGGTCGGCGACCAAGTCAGCGGCCCCGGCCGGCACGGCGGTTTCCGTCCGCCAGCGACCGCACCGGCCCGCGCCGCGGCGGCCAGCCGGCGCAGGGCCCCTCGTCCAGAGCGAACCGGCGCTCGGCGAGCCAGTCGTGCGGACTGGCCGGAGCCGGCGGGAGCCGACAGCAGCGCCTTTCGGATGTCGCCGTAGCGGCGCGACCGCGCCAGCCAGACGTCGCCGGCGCGGAACGCGTCCCGCAGGTGGAACAACACCGCCGTCTCCCAGAGGCGGTGATCAGGGCCAGCTACGGGAGCAGGGCCAGAAGGTCCTCGTATCCTGAAGCCGGAGGACCGTGACGCGGGGCGGACTAAACGTAGGATTTCGCCCCTCCCGCAAACAACCCGAGGCTGGGCCCTTGTCGCCGGCGCGATGTCCGGCTCGTCCCGCTCCACACTGGCTCGGATCCGGTCGATCGCGGCCTGCTCGCGCTCGTCCTCCGGCATCCTGACGAGGCCTTCCGCTAGCCTGCATTATTCAGTGCGCCGTGACAAGGTGCCATTCCTCAGCGGGTGCGAATCCCGCCCGGCAACTGTCGCTCCAGCCGGTAGCAGTCGGAGCGGACGATGGAGGTAACGACATCGGCTGAAGCACTCCGACGACAAAGGGCCGCCCTGGGCGGTTCAGCGACCACACGGGCCGCAACGAGGTTGAACGCCGAGCAGGCCTCGAAACGGGTAACGCGGAAGCCGACCCGCCTGAATAACGGGGAAGGCTGCCAGCGGTCGGGAAGCGAGCGACGCGAGCACCGACCGGTTCCGCCGGGGTAGTGGCGGCGGCACGTGTGGAAGAGGGGATTGGTCGCAACACGGGAAGCCCTGCCGGTGGCGTGGCACGCGCCAACGGACAGCCCGCGAGGGTCGGGTCGGGCCGGTCAGGGTGGCGGAGAGGTCCGTAGGTACCGAGGAAGCCGGGTAATGCCGGCGGAGGGAAGGGACCTCAGGTGGAAGGGATGGCGAAAGGGAGCAGGCTCACGGGAGTGGCCGAACGGCCTATCACCCCGGAGATGAGCAGGAATGCCGGATGTCATCACATGCACAAGCGAAGGGGACGACCCGAGCGGTCGCCGTCGCCAGGGCGTCAACAGGCCTGACGACGCACCGGCCGGCCGGCTCAAGGGTGCAAGCCTGGTGCCAGGGCTCGCGAGACCCGTCCGCTGGTCGTGACCGGGAAGCCCGTGCGCGAGCCGCATGATTCCACTGGAGAGCCCGGTGCCGGAAATCGGCCCGCCGGGTTCGGAGAGCGGGGGGAGGAAACGTACCCATGGGACTCGGCCTGCGGCCCGGTTGCGAAAGCGCCGGATAAGCCACCGACCCCTACCGGCTACGCGCCTCTCCTCGACTCTACCGAAGGTCCAGATTCGACCGCCAAAGGGCGTGATCCGGCGCAGGAATGGGTCTCGGACATCGCCGCCTGCAAGCGGAGCCGGGGTTTGAGCAGCCGACCGGGGGGGCATGACGGACGCGAGGGTTGGGCAGCGACAGCCCCGCCGGCGGAGCGGCCCATGCCGCCCAGGAAGCAGGTGGGCGCGGCGCAACGGGTGGGCTATCCGGCGCGCGCGCCCAGGGCGAGTGCGATGTGCCGCCACGCCTCGAGGTGCGGCGTCGAGCGCGGCAGATGCAGAACCACGCGGCGGACCGAGCGGACGACGTGGACCCCCAGCTTCAGCAGCCGGTCCCGCAGCCACGTCACCTGGCTGCGGGCACACGCAGTACGCGCCGCCCGCAATCGCAGTTCCTGCATGAGCACGTAGGCCGCGGCGGTCAGGAAGACGCGCAACTGGTTCGCCGAGAACAGACAGCAGCTCGTGCGGTCGATCTGCAGCCCATCGAGCAGTTCCTTGATCCGATTCTCGATGTCCCCGCGAGCACAGTAGACCTTCTCATAGATGAAGCGCGGCGTCTGCCGCAGATTCGTCACCACGAACCGCGGGTTGTCCCGCGGCTCGCGGTCTCCGAGGCGAACGACTTCGGCCTTGATCACGACCCGGCGCTCGTGGCCCCACGTGCGGGCGGCGTAGCGGGTGTCGGTATAGACGTGCGCGGTCTCGCCACGGACCTCGCTCTGCGCGCGGGCCACCTGCATGGCGGACTCCGCATGCCGCTGCAACACCGCGTTCTTCGCCATCGCCACGACGTAGTCGAGCCGGGGCTCCGCATCCAGAAAATCGAAGATCTCCGGGGTCGCAAAGCCCCCGTCGAGCCGAACGAGAAACCGCGCCCGCGGAAACGCCGCCCGCAGCAGCGGGAGCAGCCGACACAGCAGCCCGAGGGTCCCGTTGGCGGCCACTGCCTTCCCGGGCCGCAGCACCGCCGCGCACAGATACTGCTCCGCCTCGCGGTCGAAGCTCAGAAACCCCAGCATCGGCAGATAACACCAGCCGCCATAGTGCCCGTTGAAGAACGTGAGCTGCTGGGCCCCGTGCGTCAGGTCGTCGGTCGGGTCCAGATCGATCGTGATGCGCCGCGCCCGCCCCTGCAGGCGACGCCGGTGACGCTCGATGACGCACGCTGCCAACTCGCGCCCCATCCGGTAGAGCACGGAGCGGCGCGCGCCGTTCTCGAATCGCGAGATCGTGGGTTGCGACGCCAAGGGCGCGCCGGACACCGGGTCCCGCCCGAGCAGCAGCTTGTGGATGGGGTCGTCGGCCAAGTGGTCGGCATCGTTGCCATCGGGATGACCGCACGCGATGCCGAAAACCCGCTGGCCGATCAGGTCCGCGAGCGTGTGCCGAATCTTCCCCGGTGCGCGTTTGTCGGCCAGACACCGGGCGAACGCCTTGACCAAGCCGTACACGCGCTCGGCCGCCTTGAGCAGGACGGCCCCGCCGTCGGAACTCGCGTGCTCCTGGTTGAACGTGGCGACGAGGGGCTTGTCGAACAGATCCGGAAACAGAACACTCTGTGGTATCGTGTCAGGTGTCACGCAGGGGCCTCCGTCGTGGCTAAACGTTTGTATACACTACGTTTGTACCACACGGAGGCCCTTGTGTCTCTCCCAAAACAACACCTTCACGCATAATCCGGGCTAGCGCCAGGAGATACCGTCGGCCGTGCTCGTGGACGGCGAGGCGTACGGCCGTGGGGAGCGTGGACTCCAGATAGGGCCGCACGAGATCGAGGGCGGCCAGCATGCCGCGTTCGATCTCCGTCGGGGTCGGGTGTTCCTTTCCGGACCACCGGCCGAGTACCGAGCACAGATCGTCTACGAACGACTGATCGCCCTCCGCCCGGTCGTTCACGTTGCCGTGGTGGGCACGGCCCCAACCCCAGTACGGTCGATCCATCATTCCTGCCTGGCGCTGCTCGCAGGGAACCGGATTGGCGGCGCGGGACAACCTTGCGACGGCGCGCCGGCGGTCAGGACAGGGCACCCATGGACTCGGCATAGCGCAACACGTCGCGTCTCTTGCCGGCCCCCGTCTTGCGGTAGATGTTCCGCGTACCGAACGCCCTCGTCGGTTATTCCGAGCCGGGTCCCGATCTCCTTGTTCCGGAGACCGTGGCGGAGGCCGGACAGCACCTCCATCTCACGCGGCGAAAAGACCGAGGCGGTCACCGGAGACGGCTCCTTCAACTGGACCAGCATCGACTCGGCAGCCCGTCGTCCGCCGTCGTTGATGTCCGTGCGGAGTAGTTGTTGCAGAACGGTTCGGCTGACCTCGCGATGCCGTACGAGCGGGCGGACGTAGTCCACCTTGCGCGTCAGGCGGAGGAACTCGACCAGCCGCGCCACCGCCCGATCCGACTGTCCGGCCTGGTGGGCGACGACCATGGACAGGGCCAGACATCGCAGCAGGGTGCGCGTCAGACCGCGCTCGGACGCCACCCGGTACAGCCTGCCCGCCAGCTCTTCGGCGGCGGCGCATTCACCCAGCGCCGCAAGCAGCCGCACGCGGGCGCACGAGAGGGCCTCCATCGTGCGCCAGGACTGTCCATCGAGATCGAGCAGCTCCTTCGCATCGCGCGGGAGATTGCCGTCACTCCACACGCGTTCACCTTCGTCGGCGCGTTCCACCTCCGCGAGGTAGTACGCCAGCAGCGCGGTCACGTGGCGCGACAGACTCTTGATGCCCGTGGCGCGGACGTCGTCAGCGGCTCTTGTGAGAAGGGGGATGACCGCATCGCGCCGATACTGCGCGAACGTCAACTCGGCGCTCACGGCAATCGCCGTCGCGTAGACCGCGACCCAGACCCCCCGCACTTCCGTCATGCACTGCAGCGTTCGCTGCTGAATCGGCTTCTCGCGGTTTCGCTCCAGATCCAGCTCGATCGCCAGGACATCGGTCCCCACCGTGAGGCACGGATCAGAAGAGAAGGACTTCCGCGCCCGCTTCCGCGCTCGCCCGTACCAATCAGTGGCCTCCTGCACCTGCCCCTGGGCCATGGCAGACATCCCGAGGCAGACGCTCACGAAGATCTCGCCGAACTGCACGTCGTCGCCGAATTGGGCCAGCGCCCGCAGGCCGTGCCGGCGGCTCTCCTCGAAGCGCGCATGCTCAAGGCAGACGAAACAAGACATCGTGTGCCGCGCACGGGCGACGGTTCTTGCCCGTTCATCGTCACCCGCAGCGCCGGGGAGCCGCGAGTCGAGCTCGTCCGGCGGCAGCCGGTCTGCGCCGCCGACCAATACCCCCTCCGCGAAAACCCGGTCCACCGCCAGCCCATCCACATCCCCGCCGTCCCGGTCGCGCGTGAAGTCGTCCGTCTTCTCCGCAACGGCGTTGAACAATGCGTTCGCCTCGTCGAACTGCGATGACAGCCGCAGAACGATGCAGTGCAGCAACTCGAGCCGCGGATACGACGCGCGGATCTCCGGGGTCAGGAACCTGCCGGCGGAGATCACCCGCGTGACGCCCTCCCGAAGCCACAGATCGAACACCCCGAAGCGCTCGATCAACTCGCCGAGCAACCGGCTGTCGCCTGCGTCGGCGGCATGACGCCATGCCGGCGTCAGGTGGCCGCGTTGCGCCAGGGCGAGGGCGATCCGCCTGTGGAGAGAATACCTGCGGTCGGGGTCTTCGGCCGAGAGCAGAGCGAGACAGTAGTCTCTCACCAAGGGATGCAGGCGCCGCACGGCACCGTCGCTGCCGATAGGCAACAGCAGGCCCTCCAGCGCCGACAAGGCGGTGACGCGCGCGAGGGAGCTCAGGGTGCCATGCACGTCCTTGACAAGGTCGGCATCGATCCAGTCGAAGACCGCCAGATCGAGCAGGCAGGCACGCTCCTCCGCCGACAGGTCGCGCAGCACGCACACGCCGACGTAGTTGTCGGTGAGTCCATCGGCGTTCGCTTCCCGCTCCCCGGACCGGTTCGCCTGCAAGTTGCGGTACAGCATCACCGCGACGGGCCAACCGGCCGTACGCTTCTCGACCGTGGTCAGCTCCCGGCGCGACAGCCCGCCCTTGAAGAATCGAGCGATGTCGGCTTTCGAGAACCGGAAGTCTCCCGGGTCCAGGATCATCGCTCTGCCGTTGAGAACCTGGGGGGCCAACTCCAGCCCCGGATCGGACCGGAACGCCATCGCGACGTGGAGGTTGCCGGGAGCGCGCTTCACCAGCAGGTCTACCAACTGAACCGTGCGGCGCGGCAACCGGTCCACCTCGTCGAGCACCAGCAGGCACGGCGTCGCGTGCAACTCGATCGCGCGGGCGAGCATCCCCATCTGCTGCACCGCCGGTGAAGAGGACCAGGCGTCGTGCGCGTTGAGAAGCGTCAGATCGAGGCCGGCGTGCTCGAACGCGGCGGCGAGGTAGCTGCCGAACAGGTTTGGCGTGTCGTCGCCGTCCAGCGAGATCCAGCCGACGATCAGTCCCTGCTCTCGCGTACGCGAGGCGAGATCCGCCAGCACGGTCGTCTTGCCGAATCCCGCCGGCGCGCGGAGCACGGTGAGTCTCCGCTGCAGCAACCCCTCGAGGCGTCGCTGCAGTGGTTCGAGGCGCACGTATCCGGCCGGCGGCTCGGGGGCGAGCACCTTTGCCCTGAGCAGCCACGAGGGAACGCCGCTCGCCGCCGCCGAGCCCTCGGGACCGGCGGTTGCGCCGGTCCCGGAAGCCGTCCAGAACGGTTGGAACCGCCTCTGCATCAACCTACGTGTTCCCTTTCGCGACGCCGACCGCAATCCGGCAGCGTCAGAAGGCCGCCGGAAGTCGCCGCCGCTGCCTTTCCTAGAATATCTACATCTAACGGGCTGCGACGCGCAAGGTCCCCCGTCCGAATATCGGTAGTGGTAAATTATAATTATTTGAAGAAACTACCGTTTCCGTCGACGGCCGCGCGGTCGTCGACGGCGGGGCGGGTGCTGTTGCAAGATGCTGCGGGTTGCGGGGCGCGGCGGAGCCACCCGGATCCACGGCGTAACCTCTCGACCGGGGGGACGCTCGACCACGCGCAGCAGATAGCGCTGCAAGGTCGCGACTTGAAGTTGGCGGGGGACGCGACGAACACATACGCGCATCACTACCTGTAATGCCGTCGACCACTACGGCCACTCAAACCGCTGGGCAAGCCCATTCGTTGTCAAAGACAGCCTACCACTACCTCTGGATGCGTTGGGGTGCTCTCAGCACAAGGCGACCGCGAGGGGGGGGCGGCCTGGACCGTTGAGTCTATGTATCGCCAGGTCGCGCGACGGTTGACCGCCGAGGTCGAGCGCGACCTGATCTCCGAGCGCACCCGCGAGGGCCTCGGGGGGCGCTGGCGACAAGGGGACCAGTATGGCTGGGCGGTGGACTACGAGACCGCGGCTGCGGCCTGGGCGGCAGCTTTGCGCGAATGCGGTCCCGGCTGTTCAGTGGTGTTGACGTTCGAGCGGTGCGCGGCCTACGCGGCCGATCAGGATAGCGACAGTACGGCGACGGGCTGGCCACGCGGTAGACCGCTGGCCGGACCTCATCGAGGACCAGAAACGTGTCGAAATAGACGGCGAACGTGTCGTCACTGAAACGGGCCGGGCTCGTCCTCCGCCCATATACGGCGAACCGGTACTCGCGCTGGACGCTCCAGGAAGAGAAGCAACAGATTGAATTCCAGGACCGACGACGCGCTCTCCAGCCGCCGGTACGGGTCGTCCGAGTAGACGACCGCGCCGTGATAGACGGTCTGGCTCCGGTGGGCCGTGCGGAACACCTGCCCACCGAGTGCGCTGCGCAGAATGAGCGTTCGGCCCTGGGGGCCGACCTGTTCGGCCACCATCGTGCCCAGCGCCCGCGCGAACGCCCGCGGCCGGCGGATGGGCGAGACGGCGGCGTAGCCGGCGGGCAGCGCCTCCCGCCAGGCGGCCTGCTCGGCCTGCGTCTCCGGCTCGACGGACGCGGAGTAGATCCAGGCGTTCCGGCCACAATGGAGGGCATCGGGGTCGGCAGCGCCGTCCGCGGTTCCCGCCTCGGGACCGATGGTGAGACGTTCGCCGCGTCCGTCGAACCCGGTCAGCTTCGACAGGCGAACCGTCCCGCAGCCCGGAATAGCGCATCGCTTCGACGAGGCCTTCTGGAGACTCGTGATCGGCGACCGCTCCGCCGCGTCGCGGAAGTCCACGTAGACGCAGGAGCTCAGATTTCCCACGTCATCGACGTGGTGCCCGTCCGCCAGATACAAAACGCCGCGCACGCGCTCGACCCTTTCCGGCTACCACGTCACCGTCGCCCCCGTGACGACCTGGTGGTCCGGCTCCGGGGTCATCGTGCTCTCCCGCCGCGTGCCCGACACGTCGACGCCGAAGTCCAGCGCGCCCCGTTCGAGCAGGCCCAGCCGGTAGCCGAGCCGGTAGTCGCGCCCGTACTGAGACGTCGCGAGGCCGACGCTCGGCGTTCCGACGAACCGGCCTGCCGGCAGCCCGTAGCCGACCTCCGCGTTGACCTGACCGCCGGAGCCGCCCAACTGGTGCGACCCCATCCCATACGCCATCTGGCTGCGCCAGAGCGCATCGGCGCCGCCCATCGCCGACCCGCCCCACGACGGGGCCACCCGCGCAGTGAGCCCCAGCGGGCTCGACGGCGTCGGGTCCCAGCCGAACGACAGCGACATGCCCCGCTCGGTGAACCCCTCGGCTTGGTGCACCACCAGCGTCCGCATCCGCACGTCCAGCGACAGCCCCGTCACCGAATCGGTGAAGGCGAGACCGCCGCCGATGTCCATGCCCGTGCCGGTCTCGGCGTCGCCGCCGTCCTGCCGCAGCCCCACCTCGACGCTCGGCGTCAGCGACACCCGGGCGCCCACGATGAAGCCCCGTGAGCCCTCCAGCGCCGTCCGCACCCGCGTCACCCCGGCCTGCGAGGCGTTCAGGCGGCCCGCCGCGCCGTCCACCAACTCGGTCCCCGCCCCGACCCACAGCGCGTCCGCCTTGAACGCCAGCGCGAACCCGCCGGTGGCGCGCGAGCCGATCAGCTCGCCCCGCGTCCCCGCCGCCGTCATTGCCATCGACATCCCCGTCTCGAGCGCCGCGGCGCCGTCCGGCGTCAGAGACAGCGCGCCCGTGCCGTAGCCGGTCACGCCCCACACCGACACGCGGTCGTTGACCTGGTAGCCCAGCCACGGGTAGAAGCCGGTCATCGACGAGGTGGCCTGCCCGGCGCTCCGGCCACCGTAGCCGCCCAGGCCCAGCGTGCGGCCGACCGACAGGCCGACGATCAGCGGACCGCGCGAGTAGCCGGCCCCGAACATCGTCGTGCGCACGTCGCCGTTGAGCGACAGCGCCCCCTCCATGCCGCCGAAGTACGACCGGGAGCTGCGGCTCCACACCGAGACGACGCCGCCGCGCTGCTCCCGGTTCAGCTCGAACTCCGAGTTGGAGAACAGGTCGCCGCCCGGCAGGAGCGAGCCGAATCCGCCGGCGTGCGCGCCGCCCGCCGGCCCGTAGCCCGGCGTTGCGGACGCGCCGCCCATCGGAGGCTGCCGGCCCGTCATGCCGGGCGAACCGGCGCCGTGGCCGGACAGGTGCGCACCCATGGGGCTCGCGCCCATCCGCTGACCGAACTGCGACAGGAAGCCGATTGCGAAGTCCCGTTCCATGCCCGGCCGGAATTCCCGGCCGGCGAACCGCGCCCGGAAGCCCCGCTCCCGAGGCGCCGCCATTCGCTCCTCGACGTGCTCGACCACCTGCTCAGCCGCCGCCCGCCCGAACCGCGCCAGCAGCGCCGCCGGCATCAGGTCCGTGTTCTCTATGGTGCCGGTCGCCTCGGCGTCTTCCAGCCGCCCGCCCGACGCGTTCGACAGCCTCAGCGTTAGCGTCTCCTCCCCTTCGTCGTACTCGTCGTCGAGCACTGACACCTCGACCGTCTCGGACAACTCGCCCGCCTCGAACGTCAGCGTTCCGCTTGCCGCCGTGTAGTCCACCCCCGCCTGCGCGCTACCGTCCGTCGTGGCGTAGTCCACCCGCACCGTTTCGGTTGCCGCGCGGCTCAACGTCACCGCGAAGGCAGCAGGGCACCCGCACTCTCGTCCACCCGCGCGTCGGATACCGAGATTCCCACCGGGCCGGCCACGGTCGCCGACACCGCGCCCTCCAGCTGGCGGCCGTCCGACGACTCCACTGCACCGGCCGGCAGGGTGATGGTCACCGCGCCGCGCGAGTCTGGCTCGACCTCGATCTCCCAGCTCTGGTTGCTGCCCTGCGTGCGCCGCCGCGCGTTGTGCACGGTGCCCCCGTCCACCGCGAACGCATCGTCGCGCAACGTCTTGTAGCTCAGGTCTTCGATGTCCTCGCTGAACCACAGACCGAACGTGAACGCGCTCTCCCCGTCATGAGACGCCGGCACGCCCTCGAAACTCGCCGTCAGCGGCTCGGTCGGCGGGCCGGCCACCGTCGCCGACACCGCCCCTTCGAGCCGGCGACCGTCCGACATCCCTACCGCACCGGACGGCAGGGTGATGGTCACCGCGCCGCGCGAGTCCGGCTCGACCTCGATCTCCCAGCTCTGGTTGCTGCCCTGCGTGCGCCGCCGGGCGTTGCGCACGGTGCCCCCGTCCACGTCGAACGCCTCGTCGCGAAGCGTCTCGTAGCTCAGGTCCTCGACGTGCTCGCTGAAGCGCAGCCCGAACGTGAACGCGCTCCTCCCGTCGTGAGACGCCGGAACGGCCTCGAAACTCGCCGTCAGGGCGCTCGGCCTCTCTTCTTCGCTGTTGTAGATCGTCCCGTACTGCCCGTTGAGGGTGATCGTCGCACCGGACGCGTTGCTCAGCGTGAGACGGACCGTCTCCCCGCTGTCCTCCACCTCGTCGTCGATGATGGGCACGGCGACCGTCTTCCTCCCCTCGCCCACCTCGAAGGTGAGCGTGCCGCTCGTGGCCGTATAGTCGGCGCCCGCCCTCGCCGTTCCGTTTGAGGTGGCGTAGTCCACCGTCACCTGCGAGGTCGCCGCCGGCTGGAGCGTGACCACGAAGTCCATCGTTGGGTCCAGGCCCTCGACCGCATCCGTCGGCGTCACCGCTAAACCGCTGTAGACGGGCGTCGGCGTGATGGGAGTGTCCGCGGTGCTGCAGGTGTCACCTGACGATGGCGTGACGGTCACCGTCGCCTCAGAGCCCGTGGAGGAGACGCTGTAGGCGTCCCGCGGCACGAGAACGAACGTGATCGTGCAGAGCGGGTTCCCATCGTTGTCCCTGTCAAAGGCCAAGTGATTGATGGTGACCGTCGACTGTCCCGGAATGGTAGCGGCAACATGAAAAGGGACCCCGTGGCCACTTGAAAAGGGACCCCCCTGAGCACTCGGAAACAGCGATCCCCTGGCGATGATCGACGGGGCGAGACACGGTCGTCTCGTCGACTGAGCCAGGAGGACGCGGAGGTGATCAGGATGTCCCAGTGGGCCGAGATCCGGCACTTGCATCTGGTGGAGAGGGTGCCGAAGAAGGAGATCGCGCGGCGGTTGAAGTTGGACGTGAAGACGGTGCGGCGATCCATCAGCCGGTCGACGCCGCCGGTGCGGGTGTCGCCGCCACGGCCGGGGACCCTGGACCCGTGGCGGGAGCGGATCAGGCAGTGGCTGCGCGAGGAGCCGCGGTTGACCGCGAAACGGATTCGTCGGTTGTTGCTGCCGATGGCGGGACCGCTCCCGGCGCGGACGGTGCGCTGGTACGTCGCGGGACTGAGGACGGCCACCACGAGGAAGGAGGCCTTCGTGCACCGCAGCGTGCTGCCCGGCACGACGATGGAGGTCGACTTCGGCGAGTCCTGGGTCGACATCGCCGGCGTGCCGTGCAAGGTCAAGTACCTGGTGGCGACGCTGCCGTTCTCCAACGCGTACTTCGCCAAGGCGTACCCGGTCGAGCGGATCGAGTCGCTGCTCGACGGCATCGAGTCGGCGTTCCGCTACTTTGGGGGCCTCGTGGACCGCCTCGTGCTCGACAACACCTCGCTGGCGGTCAAGGACGTGTTGGCGGGCCGGGACCGGGTGCAGACCGAGGCGTTCGATGCGTTCCGGGGCGGGTATCCGTTCCGGGCCGAGTTCTGCGCGCCGGCCAAGGGCTGGGAGAAGGGTTCTGTGGAGGGAGGTGTGAAATACGTCCGGAACCTGGTGTTCCGGCCGCGGCTGGCGGTCGAGAGCTGGGCGGCGCTCAACGCGGCGATCATCACGGAGCTGGAGGCCGATTTGCCGATGCGCCACCTCGACGACGGGCGCTCGGTCGAGGAAGCGTTGGCGCAGGAGCGGGAGCACCTGCGGGCGATGCCTGCTCGCCTTCCCGCCACCTGCCGCGTCGTCGCGCGAGTGGCCGACAAGTTCGGACACGTCCGCGTGGACCGGGTGTCGTACTCGGTGCCGATCCGCCACGCCTACCGGCCGGTGTGGGCGAAGCTGTATCACGACCGGGTGGCGATCGCGGTCGGCGCCGAGGTGGTCGCCGAGCATCCCCGGGCGTTCGTCCGGGGCGCGAAGGTCCTCGATGCGCTTCACGTCCTGCCGTTGCTGGAGCGCAAGCACCGGGCGGTGGCCGAGGCGACAGCGCTTCACGACTGGCGGCTGGCCCCGGTGTGGCAGCGGGCGCGGGCGGAGCTGGCCAAGCACACGCGCAAGCCCGATCAGGAATGGGTCCGGATGCTGCGGCTGATGGAGACCCACCCGGCCGCGGCCGTCGAGCGCGCGGTGACGGCCGCCCTCGAGCGCCATTCGCCGCGTCTGGAGACGGTGCGGCTCATCCTCCGTCAGCAGCAGGCCGGCCCGCCGCCGGTGTGCCCGCCGGTCGCAGGCGTGCGTCCCGAGCTGGCGCGGATCGCGGTACCCACTCCGACGCTGTCGGCGTATGACGCGCTGGTGGAGGGCGCCCGCTGATGGCCACCACAATTGCCGAGCCCCCGCATCTGGCGGCGGACCTGAAGACGCTGTGCCTGTCGACGATCGGGGCGCAGTGGCGGCTGCTGGCCGAGCAGGCCGCCCGCCAGCGACAGGCGCCGGCCGACTACCTGGCGCAGCTGGTGCACCTGGAGGTGACCGGACGCCGGGAGCGCCGCATCCAACGCCGCATCCAGGATGCCCGCTTCCCGATGCTGAAGACGCTGGACGCCTTCTCGTTCGAGGCGCAGCCGGACCTCGACCGCGACGCGATCCTGCAGGTCTTCGACTGCCGCTTCGTCGCCGACGCCGCCAACGTCGTGTTCGTCGGCGGAGTCGGCACGGGGAAGACGCATCTGTCCATCGCCTTGGGGATGACCTGCTGCCAGCATGACTACCGGGTGCGGTTCGTGACCGCGGCCGAGCTGGTCACGCTGCTCGTCGAAGCGCAGCAGCAGGGCCGGTTGGCCCGCAAGCTCGCCCAGCTCGCCCGCTTCGATTTAGTCATCGTCGATGAGCTTGGCTACGTTCCGCTCGACAAGGCCGGCGCCGACCTGCTGTTCGGGTTCATCAGCCAGCGCTACGAACGCCGGAGCCTGGTGGTGACGACGAATCTGCCGTTCGCGTGCTGGTCCGAGGTCTTCCTCGACCCGACGGCGGCCGCCGCGGTCATCGACCGGATCGTGCACCACGCGACGGTCCTGCAGACCACCGGCGGCAGCTTCAGGCTGCAGGCCGCCAAGCGGAACCAGGCGCCGGCACCCGGCAAGAGGGGAGCCCGTTGATGCCTCCGGGTCTGTCCACGCTGCTCGCCGAGCGCTACGAGCGCCGCTCGGTGATGGTGACGAGCAACCTGGTGTTCAGCCCGTGGGACCGGAACGTCCGGGCGCCGAGCCGCCTGTCACCGGTCCGTTACGTAACAGTATGGAGTAGTCGTGGCGTTGACGAACGCGGAGCGGCAGGCGCGTTACCGGGAGCGGCGGAAGGCCGGCGAGTCCCGGACCCGGTACCGCCGGCCGGCGGACCGGAGATCGCGGCCACAGCAGTGGAACGACGCGGTGCAGACGCTCCTGGCGCTGCAGGACCAGTACCGGGAGTGGCGGGACGCGTTGCCGGAATCCCTCGCCGGGTCCGCGACCGCGGAGTTGCTCGAGCAGGTCTGCGATCTGGATCTGTCGGTACTGGAGGCTGTCGAGCTGCCCAGGGGCTTCGGGCGTGACGGCTAGACCACCGGCGACAGCTTCCGGTTGGCGGCCACGAAGGGGAGCCGGGCGCCGGCACCCGGGGGCCGTTGATGCCTGCGGGGTCGTGCTCCTCGGTTCGGACCCGCCCCCGGGATGCACGGCAAGCTTGTCGGGAGGTCGGCGCCGCGTAGCTGCGGGACGGCCGGCGTGTCAACGCGCTGCGCGCGTCCTCCGCTCCGCTACGGCCCTTCGGGTGACACACCGCCCGCCCCGCGGCTCGGATGGCAGTTATGGGCCTTGCGGCCCGGCCTGGACGCGCGCGTCCCGACCGTCCACAACGTCCCAGGGACCCGGCGCGCCACCGAACTCCGAACGCCGCACCGGACCGGAACCGCCGGCTCGGGATTGGGGTCGGGGACGGCGGGTTCCCGGCGGGTGGCGCCAAGTGCGCCGTTTCGCTGTGTCGAAGGAGGGTTGATGTACTGACAGAGCCAACCGGGGGTCCCTTTTCACGTGGCCGCAGGGGTCCCTTTTAGTTGCCATTTCCACCCGGAAGGAGGTACCGCGTGCCTGTCACGTTGGTTTCTTTGCTGCGGACCCTGAAGGGCAGCCTGCCGTCGGTGCTCCCGGTGCGGGAGACCGCGAAACGCGCAGCGCCACCGAACTGAACCGGACTACTGACCGCCTCGATGCTCACGGTCGGGAGGGCAGGCGCGAGCCGCACCGCGACCGTGGCGTCGTCCGCCCAAGTCAGCCCGTGAGTCGCCCAGACATAAACGGTGAAGCCGCCCCCCGTCACTAGAGTAGCGTCGCTGACGCTGAAGGCGCTGTCGCCAAGGTGGAGCACGAGGCCGTCAGGCAACGCGCGATTGAGAATGAGCTTGAGCCCGACAGGGGCAGTCTGACCGTAAGCCAGGGCACTTACCGTGTAGTCGTTTCCGTCGATGGAAAACGTCCTATCGGTAATTGAGCCGTGTGCCGGCAAGTGTCCGAGCACGACCCTGTATCCGATAGACTCGCCGCCGGCGCCTCGCTCAACGCTGTCCACCGTCATGGTGGCCGACCAGATATCGGACTGCGCCGACGCCGACATGGGCGCTGCGAACAGCGCGGCCAGCGCTATCAGCGCTCCTGCCGCAGAGGCGCCGACAGGGCGTCCGGGTCGGGCCGGCCGAAACAGATAGCCGATGACGACAGGCCGGCTCGGCTGCCCGGACGCTCCCGTTCCGACGGCGCCGGCCGACCGAGGTTGTTTGGACGGCGGCCCACCGGCGATCGATCCACTCGGCAGTTCGGATACTCCTACCATGACGGTGCCCCTTCTCGGACGAACGTCTCGCGGTGATACGGGCGTCTGGCGGGACGCGCCCCCCCACGACCCCGCGGACCGCCGAACCAGAAAGCCCGGGTCGGCTCGAACACTTCGTAGAAGGCGCGCCCCTTCGTGTGCGTGTTGAGGTTGTCGCTCACCAAGGTGCTCTTCTCGCATTCGGCGTAGCGTCCTTCCAAGAGAATCTGCGCGCGGCGCACCCTCTCGCTGCCGCCGTTGAGCTTTCGGAGGGTGCACGTCAAATTCGTGAGATGACTGTCAGGCGGCCCTGGCGGCTCGTCTTTCCCAGAAATCCTCGAAGCGGCCGCTGAGCTTGCAGCACCGCAGGGCGATGATGGCGTTGGCGCCGGCCACGGTCCAGTGCATGCCGGCGCGCTTGAGCCGGGCGCCGATAGCGAGCTTGCATCCGGCCTCGACGACGCCCGACGACACGCAAAGACCCCACGCTCGGAACTCCGGATAGCGCATCCGGTGGCGGTTGCGGGTCAGGTAGTCGATACACTTGCGGGCCTCCTCGCAAGTCTCACGGTGGGCGCGCAGGGCGGTCAGGATCGCATCGAACCGCCCGGCGTCCAACTCGTCCCGCCGGTCCTTGCCCCACTGGGCGGCCAAGTCCGTGCCGGCGCCGTAGATGGCCTTGGCGACATCGCACAGATGCCCCTTGGCATGGTAGATGTCGACGATTTCGATGGCGCCGGGGAACTGCTCGCCGGCCAGATTCCAGATCCACTCGGCCCCGTCGCCGATGATGACGCGTCGCGCCGCGGTGTCGAAGCCGCGCCGCCGCGCTTCGCGATACGCCCGTTGCGCGAACGGGGAAGGCAGCGGGTCGGTGGGGCGGCTGGCCGCGCTCTCGACCGCGGCGCTGTAGCTGACCGACCCGGGGTCGCGTTCGGGGAGGCCGTCGGCGTTGCGTGTTTCCGCCGTCCACACGGTGACGAGCTTGACCTCGCGGGTCTTGGCCGAGCCGTCGGGCTGCTTGCCGCGCCGGCCTTCCACCTCGGACTTGCGCACCGGCACGCCGGTGCCGTCAAGCCCCAGGTACATCGTCGATGCCGCGCCGGGTGCGGGCTCGACCCTCTCGCGTTCGTCGGCCGCGACTTCGCGGCCCAGCGCTTCGGCGATGCGCTCGACCTGTTTGGGGTCGACCGCCACGCCGGCCAGCTCCCCCATCCACTCGCTCGCTTCGGCGAAGCTGACGCTCGTCGCCGCCAGTCCCACCAGCCGCGCCGTGGCGGGCGACAGCGAGGTGTCTTGCAGACCCAGGGCTTGGTCGCGGGGATAGCTTCCCCGGCGGCAGGCGGCGCAGTGGTAGTAGGCGCGGTGCAGCCTCAGCGGTCCCAACAGCGTGGTGAAGGTCTTCGGGCGGCGGCCGGCGTAGTGCGCCGTCTGGCCGCAGGCGCACGCTATCGTCGAACTCGAATGGTCGGAATCGTCCGCGTCGAAGTACTCCGCCATCGCCTGAGCGGCGAGGCCGAGGGCTTGGCGGCGGAGGGCCTGCTCGAGGGCCTCGAAGTCCTGCGCGGCGGACCGCCGCGGTCCGATGAGCGCATCGATTTCGGCCGCGAGCGCGGCTACGAACGCTACGCGCCAATCACCTTGACGGCTTGGCTCGCCGTGGCGAGCGCTCGACGGTGAACGGTCTGCAAGAGGGTCTCGAAGTCCTGGGCATTCGCGTCTCCTCGTCTGAGGAACGCGTCCACGTCGGCCTTGACCGCCGCGTCCAACGCGGCGAACAGCTCCTTGACGCCCCCTTTTTCGGCCGCGTGATCGAGCGGTTCAGTCAACTGCGCCTCGGGCATGGTCGGAGTCCTCCTACCCGAGGAATCGGTCGATCAGTGCTCGCTCAATACCCCCAAACGGAAAATTCCCAACTTTCTTGTCGTGCACCCGCTTTCGGAGCGTCTGTTGACAGACCTCGCGTTCCTGTGCCGTGAGTCGAACGATGTATTTTTTCCCCCACGGGAACTCTCTTCGGTTCGAGATGAGCCGCGCACCACACCGCGTCCACCAAAAATAGCGGTAGTGGTCAGCCGCCAACCACAAAGAATGAACGCACCGGCCTTGTTGGCATACGGTAGTGGTCCACCAAAATCAGCCCCACACACAACTACCGATTTCGTGGCTTCTGCGCCTGGCATTGGTCCCGGAACTTTGTAGCAACGCCCGCGGCGGGGCCGGCGGCGTACGGTGGTCTTCTGCCGAGCGGCCGCCGCGCCGCTGTCCGCCGGGTCGAGATCGAACTCGGGCGTCGGTGAGCGAACGGGCGACGGCGTGCGTGTCGAGCATCCGGACAACGAAGGGGGCAGGCGAACTGCGAGGCCGGGTGCTCGCCGGCCAGGGGGCGCAGATCGACACCACGAGCGCGGCCGGACCGGGACGGTGGGGCCGATGACGAGGGAGTCGGCGAACGTCGCGATGACGTGGGTGCGCTCGCACGCAGAGCGCCTCGCCGGCGCCGCCAGGTTCGACGATACGTACGGACGTGCACGTGCACTTGGCCGAGGCTCGCCCGGTGGAAGGACGGCCCGGCGGCGGGGGTGACGCTGGCCGTCGCCCTGGTCTCGGCGCTGACCGGACAGCCGGTGCGGGGGGACGCGGCCATGAGCGGGGAGCTGACGCTCGCGGGGACGGTCGAGCCGGTGGGCGGCATCCGGGAGAAGGTGCTGGGGGCGTGCCGGGCGCGGCTGGCGGCCGTGATCCTGCCGTCGGCCAACGCGGCCGATGCGCTACGCGAGTACGATGAGCGATGTGCTCGAGGTGGTTCTGCCCGACGTCCTGGCGTAGCAGGCTGCGGGTTCTTCGGGGATGGCGGCGCAGAGCGCGCCCACCGCTCGCGAGCGACATCGCGGCCTCCTTTTGGCCGTCATGGCGGACGCAGGCGGGGAAGGCGGGCCGCTGGCCGAGGGCTGCCAAGATCCCGCTACCCTGATGCCCATGACCGGCGACGGACCGCAGATCGTCATCAAGGGGAGGCGCGAGGACTGGCCCGGCGGCGCGCGGACGCTGACGCCGCGCGAGCCCGGCCGGGAACCCAACCGGCAGACCTTCTGGTTCGGGGCCGAGCTCGACCCGGACGGCAGCCAGGTGTGGTTCCGGATCACTTCCGAGGCGGTCCGCCGGATGCGGGAGGGAGACGCCGTGGGCCGCGGTGAGCGCCTGGTCGACGCCCTCCTCGCGTGGCTGACTCCGGCCCGGCGGCTGGGGCCCGAGGTCAACTGGTCTCCGATGACGGCGACACCAGGCTCGAGCGCTACGGCGGCGACTGAAGCGCGGCCGCGTCCGGTCGCCGCCGGCGGGACGCGCTGGTCTTCCTGGACACCACGACCGCAGCGTCGGGGGGCGAGAGCGTCACGACAGCGCCCGCCAGGCGGCGCGAGACCCCCGAACCCTCGCAGGAACCACCCCAGTCCAGCCCGCGCCGGACGCCGAAGGGGCCGATCACGCACGACCTCGACGAGACCCGCTCCCAGGACATCCCGTGGTCGTTGTGCGGCGTGCTCCTGTACGATCCGAGGCAGATCGCGAAGGAGGGCGAGCCGGCGACCTGCGGGAAGTGCCAGCGGTTCCGGTCGGCGGCCAGCTACCGGAAACGCCAGGCAGCGATGAAGGCGGCGAAGAAGGAGACCTGACCGGACGCCGGGTGGGCCCAGCCGCGGACCAGAAACGGGGCAGGCCCCGGCGCCGCGGAACGGATCGAGCGTGGTGATGACGGAGTTCAACATCTCGGAGGAACCGCTTGCCGAGCGAGTTCTGCGCCAGGTGCGGTCCGGGCAGCTCGACGAGTCCCGGCTGCTGCCCTCGGCCGAGAAGCGGGCGCGGGACGTCGGGAAGAAGCTCGACCGGCTCGCGGCGCGGCAGGGCTGGTACACCTTCATGGCCGGCCAGGCGTACGCGGTGGCGACCGGGAAAGCGCCCTCGAAGCGGAACGCGGAGGTCATGGCGGTGGAGCAGGTCATGCGCTGGCGGTCGGAGGTGTCGCGGTTCGCGCCCGATCGGCTGGCGGAGTTCGACGAGCTGATCGCGGACGCGCTGGACAACCCGGCGCCGGTGCAGAAGGCCGACCAGTGAGCCGACCGCGCTCCAGGGCGAACGAGGTCTTGCGGGTCGAGAGCGGCTGATCGCGCAGCAGCGTGGCGAGCGCGCCGGTGGGCGCCCTGCGCCGCCGGAAACATGCAGCTGCCGCTGGGCCAACGGGGGCAGCCCTGGAGTCCGCTCCCGGACGCGCGGTAAGCTGCCCTGCGGCGCGGGGGCGGGGCCCGCCCCCGCCGGCCGTCGCGCGCGATGTCGATCCTCGAGGGGGCTGATGAGACCGTTCGAGTTCATCGTCAAGTGGAGGTGGCCCCACCTGCGAAGGTAACGATCGGTCCGGACGGGCCAATCGGTCCCTTGCTCACCGGCGTTGCATGGGATCCGGACGGTCATGGGGGGCACCCGCCCCGGCTCACAGGAGAGCCGGAGCGCGAGTTGCGCGAATCGGACACCCGCCGCCCGGCAAATGATGCCCGCACCGGGTTGCACCCGTAGGGGATGGTGAGCTTCACTCGGCGCCGCGCGCCGACCCGGCAGATCGGTCATGAAGACGATTTCGCGTCTGCGACAGCAGTTATCCGCAGGCGAGTTCGAGTTCAGCCGCCACGCGCTCAAGCGCGCCGTCGAACGCGACATCAGCGATCAGGAGATCAGGGACGCCGGACCCGCGGCGGTTGTTGTCGAGGAATACTCGCGTGACAAGTACTCGCCCAGTTGCCTGTTGTTGGGATTCACACGGGCGGGACGCCCGCTGCACGTTCAGGTGTCCAGAGCGGACACGCCGGTGGTCAGGATCGTGACATTATGCGAGCCGACGGCGGCGGACTGGATCGATCACACCCGACGGAGGTGAACACATGCCTGTGTGCACGGCCTGCGGCGCGGATCGAAGCCGTGACGAGCTGGTCGACGAGGTTTTCCGCGTCGATCAACGCTACGTGCTGGTCGGCCGCATTCCCGCTCGCGTCTGCGTCCGTTGTGGAGAACAGTCGTTCAGCCGCGAAACGACGGAGCGGGTCCGGCGGATGCTGCATGGACACGCCGAACCGACTCGCTCCATTCCCCTCGGGATCTTCGAATTCACCCAGGATGGAGCAGCCTGAAGGATGCCCCGGGTTGATCAGGAACCGGCCCGGGTCGGTAGGCGTCCCAGAGGAGCTTCAGGAGGTTGCTCATTGCGGCCGGCGGCGGCGGGTTGTCGGCCATCAGCTGCTCCAGTCCCGGACTATCGCGCCCGAGTATGTTGGCTCACGGTCGTCGTCCTCGAGGCACCCGCCGCAGATCAGCACGCCGGCCGGGGCGTACGGGACGTAGTCGGCGCCAACGAGGACCATCGTTCGGCACTCGACGCACCGCTCGTCGCGTCGGGCCTGCGCCCGGCGCGCGGCTCGACAGCTGGCAGCCCCGCACGCGGAGGCGGTGAACCATCTGCCAGGAGAATGGCCACGTGCTTTGGATCAGAGACCCCGCGCACGCGGGGGTGAAACGCGGTACGGCACCCGCCAGCGAAAGCGAGAGAGCACGAGACGGACCCGAAAAACTGGTGGAACCAACGGGGCCGTCTCAGGACATGAAACCCAGCTCTTGTACGGGACGGAACTCGACGAAGCGTTGAGACTTCACGCGTTCAACCACCGGGTCGAGACCAACTTCGACGCCCCGTCTCCGGCGGCCGCCCCGCCCTGGAGTCCGCCCCCGAGCGTCCCGCAGCGCGGCGACCGCCTGCGTCGGCCGCGTCGGGACGAGGGTGGCGTCCATCTTCACCCCCGCAGCCGTTCGAGCCACGTGTCGCCGGCTTCGGAGACCCGAAGCCAACCGGCCGACGCACCTGTCTGCCCTCGACCGGGCAAGAGCAACGGGGCGGACGCGCCGTCCGCCCCCTCCGTACCAACATCGCCTTGCCCTCCTTTCGGAAAGGCCAAGCGTGCGGTGATCAGGCTACCGACGAGCGTTCACGATGACCGGATTTGCTGTTCAACTTTCCCGCATTGGGGTGTCCAAGATCCTCCGGATTGCGCACTTGTACAGCGATCCGGAGCAAGTGTCCGGCGCTGGTCTCGGAATCGCAACCTGCGGCCAGCGATAGCGCAATTGCGCCATCTGCCGATATCTCGGGCATGGCCCACTTTTCCCCGTTTTGGACCCGCAGCGGCCGCATCTTCTCGATGCGTCCGCGAATCTTCGACTCCCGCCACACGGCCACCAAGGCCGCCCGCCGGCTCCGGCCCGACGTCGCCGATCGGCTCGTCCTGACCTGCTCGAAGTGAATGATTTGGGGCGGAACATGTGGACCGACGACGGGCTGGCGATCATTATCGAAGGGAAGCGCGAGGACTGGCCTGGCGGCCCCCGGACTCTGACGCCGCGCGCCTCCGGCCGGGAACCCAACGGGCGGACCCTCTGGTACGGGGCCGAGCTCAACCCCGACGGCCGCCAGGTGTGGTGCCGGATCACGGCGGAGGCCGTCTGTCGGATGCGGGAGAAGACGCCCCTCGCCCGCGGCGAGCGCCTCATCGACGCCCTCCTCGCCTAGCAGCCCGTGGAAGAAGTCTATTCGCTGAGCCGACCTGTTCAGGCGGCTTGGCGATGAGCGATTGAGCCGACCAGCCCCGCTGGCGTCCATTGGAAGTCCCAAGAGGCCGTCAGACGCCCCCAGAGCGCGGTCAGGCGAGCGATCAGTCCGCAAATGGCCGAAAGAGCCCGCCCCTGCAGGCTCCGGGGCGTGCCGACGCCGGTCAGCCGGCGCAGCAGCAGTCCGAGGTTGCAACCGGCCGCCTGGATGAGCACCCGCTTGCGCACATTCTCGTGGCCGCGCACCCACACTCGCCGCAGCCCCCCGGTCTCGTACTGGTGCGCGAAAGGCCGCTCCACCAGCTCCCCGCGACGGCGTTGAAGACGACGGCCTCGGTCGCCGCGAATACGCCGACGGTTCCCATACAACGCCTTCTGCGCAGCACGTTTCCCCACCGGCGTCTCTCCCGTCTTCTTGTCCTGCCAACAGCGCCGACCCCGCTCCGGCTCCGAGACGTAGCTGCGAACCCCAATCTCGTCGAGAGCCACCAGCGTCGCGTCGCTGTGGTACCCCTTGTCGGCGACCACCTCTTCGACCTCCGCACCGGCCGGCTGCACCGCCTCGACCTGCTCAGCCGCCATCGTCAGCGTCTCCGGCAGCGTCGCCGAATCGCCCTCCGACGCATCCTGCACCGTCACCGAGAGGATGGCGCCCGTCTCCATGTCGACCCCGTGCTCCGCCTTGTGGGCCAAGTGCGTCCGACCGTCCTTCATCTTTGCGATCTTCGCGTCCGGGTCCTGCGGAGACTGCCACTCCTTGTTCGACGTCTTCCTGTCCTTCCGGGACCGGTCAAACCGCGCCAACTCCGCTCGCGTCGGCGTCTCAATCCCCGATGCCTTCGCCAGCTGACGCACGAACGCCTCGTACGATTCCCCGGTATCCCGCCGCTCGATGCTCCGCATCGCCGCGTTCGCTTCCAGCGTCGTCGCATCGACGCCGACCGTCTTCCCCTGCACCAGACCCGCTCCCGCCAACCGTTCCAGCACCCACGTGAAAACCGCCACGTGCGTTTCCACGTCGATCAGACGCCGCGTGCGCGACAGCGTCGAGTGGTTCGGCGGCGCCTCGGTCACGTCCAGGTCCAGGAAAGCCCGCAGGCTCAGAGAATCCGCGACCCGCCACGCAATCCCCCGCTCCGACGACAGACCCTCGAAGTAGCCGATGAACAGCAGCCGGAAATACCGCCCAGGACGCAGACTCGGGCGGCCCAGCCGCGACGCGTAGAACACCGCGCACAACCCCTCCACAAAGGCATCGAATCCGGCCTCCTCCAGAACCCGGTTCAGCCGTTCGAAAAAGGGATGTCCCGCGCTCGTCGGAAGGTCCGCTGTGGTCACCCACATCGGCGACGGCTGTCGCGCCGCCGGCTTCTTGCCCATTGCCATGCCGCCAAGTCTACGCCACTCCGTCGACTCCGATCTATCGACTTTTGCCACAGGCTGCTAGCTGACGCCGGACCGAGGACTGAAGCGCGAGCTCAACCGCTTCGAGGTCCAGGTCTCCGATGACGGCGACACGTGGATCGAACTTCTGCGGTGGTGAAAATGGGATTCCCCTCGCCCCGGCCGCGGCCGCGCTCAGCCGGACACCGCCCGCTCAACATCCGCCCAAGGTCGCCGTCATGGATCTCCCCCCGTCAGCCGCCCCCACGCGGCACGCGCCGCCACAGGGCCGCTTATGCGGACGTTCTCCGGCCAGCTCCGAACGGCCGGGGCGCTTCTCTGGTGGCGGTGCCGTCGGGGGCGCCGGTTTCCGTAGCTCGCCCCCGGCCACGTCCGAAAGGGACCACAGCACCCGGTAAACCCGCGCCGTGTGTTTCTCGAGCCTCACCAGATCCGGGGCGCCGCCCATCAACGCGCCGCACCGTTCGGCCGCGGCGCGGTCCGGGTGCAGGTGGCACACATCGCCAGCCGTCACCAGCGCGCCCGGCCGTAGCGGGTTACGGGATATCGCCCAGGTCACGATGCGGACTTCCCGAGCCGCGCCATTGCATCGGAAAACGCGGCCGTCCCGTCCATAATCCCGAGCCGGACATAGCAGGGTTCGCACCACAGCGATCGGCCCACGGCGGCCGTCGCCGGCACTCGGTACAGGATCGGTCCCGGTGTTACACTGCCGATCGGGTCGATTCGTTCGTCGGTCATGTTCCCCTTTTCCCGCGGGATTCCGCCACCCGCGGGGGTTTCCCGCTCTCTCCCTCGGGAACCGGGGAACCGGCCCCCCGGATCGTCTCTACCGACGGAAGCGCTTCATCTCGGAGCGTGAACGCGTCGAGTACCTTTCGCGTTGCACGAGCGCATGCAAGCCCCGCTCGCAGCGCAAGCGGCTAGGTTCTGTCGTGGCTGACGACTCTCTCGCCTACCACGGCAGCGGTACATCAGTGCCGTACTGTGCCGGTTGGACTCGTCGGTACGCTCTCGACATGAGACGGCACGCCTCTGGATGATCCGATGCGTGGATCATGTAGTACATGGTCCGCGACCCTTCTCCCTTCTCGTGAATCGCGAACGGATCCGAGTACGCGTAACCGAGTTCGTTGCGGAATCGGCTGCACAGCGCCCGCGCACGGTCGATGGACGAGAGTGCCCGGAATCGCTCGTACTCCTCGTTGCCCCACCACGCGGCCAGCCGTCCCTCTCGCTTGGTGCTCGCCCAAGCACGATCAATCCACCCCTGCGCGAGGAAGTAGAACAGTTCGATCTTGTAGCCTTCGCGCTTGTATCGTGCAACGGCTTCCAGGGTGGTCCAGTGGCATTCAAAGGTGCGCTGGTCGATAAGGCAGAAACATGCTGTCTTCTCGGTGATCGGCGACTCCCTCAGCATCTGGGGAACAAGTACGTTGGCGTCGCCGGCATAGACCCGGAACGAATCCTGAGTTCGTCCCAGGTCTTGCAACCGCCGTACCTGGTCGGGATTGCTGTCGCATACGGCGTAGTGACGGATCGAGGGACCCTCCGTCCGTCGCTCCAGAACCCGTCGGACGGACCAGTTCTCCGTGTCGCTCTCGTGTTGCGGTCCGGCGAACAGATCCAGGTAGACGCCGTGCTTCGTGACCATCAGGAAGTGATGGATGTATTCGTCGATCAGCCGGGACTTGTGAGTCTCCTCAAATGCGTGTGGGTAGCGGCGGCGCCAGTTCTATGCCTCCACAGCAGAGGAACAGCATCGAGATCAACGCGCCGGGCGAGTGGAAGCCATAGGCGCGACGCGCGATCACCCGCAGCTTGTTGTTGATGCCCTCCACCGGCTCAGAGATCCCCTCATTTTATCACGTGAGCCAATAGAGAAACCCCATCTAAAATAAAGAGTCCCCGTACTTGGGAATTGTGACGTTTCGAGTTAGAATATCGGCCTATGCATCCACCTGGAAGCCGAGCGAAGGCATCTGAACAGTGGTTTCGGAGACACGATCTCCTGGACTTCATAACCACCTTGTACGATGACGACCTGCATGCCAAACGCGTGCTGTCACTGGCCAACGCGACCTTGGGCGTGCTGGTGAGCGCGTCGCTGGCAATCCATGCGGTGGGCCGTGGTTTGGCCCAGGCCATGGGCACGCTGACCAAGCATGGCGTCAAGCAGGTGGACCGGCTTCTGAGCAATCGAGGCGTCGACGTGTGGACCTTCTTCGAGTACTGGACGCCGTACATCGTCGGCGTCCGCACCGAGGTGGTCGTGGCGCTCGATTGGACGAGCTTTGCGGCCGACGAGCAGGACACCATCGTGCTGTCGATGGTGACCGGTCATGGGCGCGCGACACCTCTATTGTGGAAGACCGTGGCGTCCTCGACACTGAAGGGCAATCAGCGGCGCTATGAGTACGAGTTGTTGGATCGATTGCGGGAAGTGATGCCGTCGGAGGTGAAGGTCACGGTTCTGGCGGACCGGGGCTTTGCAGACTGCAAGCTGTTCTACGCGCTGGCGACGGAGCTGGGCTTCGAGTACGTGATCCGGTTGCGGGGAGACGTCTAATGTGACGAACGCGCGGGGGGAGCGACGACTGGCGGCCGCGTGGGTCGGCGCCGGGGGACGTGCGCGGCGGCTGGTGGGGGCTCGGGTGACGGACGCGCACGAATTCGAGGTGGGTCTGGTCGTGTGCGTACACGACCGGAAGATGGAGGAACCCTGGTACCTGGTGGCCAGCGATGTGACCGTCCCGACGCGGGTGTTGATTCGGTACTACGGCAAACGCTGGGGGATCGAGGCGGGCTTTCGAGATATCAAGGACATGCGCTTCGGAATGGGTCTATCGTCGATGCATGTTTCGCGCCCGGAACGGCGGGACCGCCTGCTGTTGATCAGCGCGTTGGCGATTGCGGTGCTGTCATTGCTGGGTGCGGCGGGCGAGTGCATCGGGTATGACCGTTGGCTGAAGGCGAACACGGTGAAGCGGCGGACGCATTCGTTGTTTCGGCAGGGGTTGATGCTGTATCACCATCTTCCCAACTGGCCCGAGGCTCGGAGTCGTCCCTTGATGGAGAAGTTCGGGAGCATGCTCGCGGAACAGCGGGTGTTCAACGAAATCTTCGGCGTGATCTGATACCTGCAAATGAGGGGATGCATGAGCTCCACCGGACCGTTCGTCATCTTCGTGTCCAGGTACGCCAGGATGCCTTCAGCGTGTTTCCGAATCGTACGCCCCAGCTTCACGAACGGCGTCAGGCGGGACCGCGCAGCCCACTCCAGCCACTCATCGAGCAGCGCCGGCGCATCCTCGGGTGTCGCCTGCCCCAGGATCGTCGCCAGGTACTCCTTCAGTTCGTAGGCCCGGTCCAGCGCCCGGTTCTTACAACGCAACGTCTCCAGACGCCGGGCCTCACCAGGCCTCAGCCGCGCCGGGTGCTTCAGCAACGCATAGCGCGTCCCCTTGAGCGCCTTCGCATCCTCCGGCTCCGAGGCCAGCCGCCGCTGCTCCGAACGCCGCACCTCGTCAACCGCATCCGCCGCAAGCCGTTCAACGTGAAACCGGTCGAACACCACCCGCGCGTGCGGAACCCACGCCCGCAGCGCCTTCTGCCAGCTCGACGCCAGGTCCGCCGTCACCAACTCGATCCGCGCACAGCCACCAGGTCCCAACTGCTCGAAGAAGGCCCCCAGCGTCTCCGCGCTGCGCCCCCGCCCCGCCCACACCACCCGACGCTCGTCATGGTCAACCACGATCGTCAGGTAGCGGTGACGCTTCCGGTAGCTGAACTCATCGACGCCGATTCGTCTCAGCTTGGCGAACCGAGCCCCGTCCAGCCGCCGCGCCACAACCCGTTCCACGATGCTGCCCACCGTCACCCACGATATTCCCAGCAGGCGGCTCACCGCCGTCCGGTCCGTCACCTGCGCCAGATACGCCGCCAATTCCTCGAACCCCGACGTGAACACACTGCTGCCGCTCGCCCACGGCACCTGCTCCACCTTCACCCCGCGGCAACGCCGGCACGACACCCGCCACGGCGCATACCGCAGCCACGCCGGCATCCGGCCCCATGACAGATGCCGCCACTGGCGCACCGGCTGCCGGTCATACCGCGGCGCCCGCTTCCCGCACGTCCCGCACCGGGCACGCCGCCACGACGGCTCCACCGACACCGTCAACGGACCGTCGGCGGCCATTTCCACCTGCTTGACGTACATCTGCGTGACACCCAACAGCCGCCGTAGTAACGTAGTCAGACGCATGGGGCTCTCCTCCTCGCGGGTCGTGGTGGTACACGCCCATGAGACCAGGAAGCCCCTTGCGTTTGCAACCGCTTCCGCCAAGCGAGACGACGCACGCGGCCCCGACAGCACCCTTGGCCCCGCCCAACGGGCGTCCGCCGCCGGCGCCGGGACCCGAGGTGGCCGTTGGGGCAATCAGCTGGCGTCTATCCCCAAACCGCCAGCCGCCGCGCTTTTCCGCGTTGTCGTGGACGGCCGGGACGCCCCGTCCAGGCCGGGCCGCAAGGCCCATATCTGCTGCTTGAGCGGAGGGACGGACGGTGTGTCACCCGAAGGGCCGCAGCGCAGCGAAGGACGCGCGTAGCAGCCCGTGGAAGAAGTCTGTTCGCTGAGCCGGCCTGTTCAGGCAGCTTGGCGATGAGTGATTGAGCCGACCAGCCCCGCCGGCGTCCATTGGAAGTCCCAAGAGGCCGTCAGACGCCCCCAGAGCGCGGTCAGGCGACCGATCAGTCCGCAAATGGCCGAAAGAGCCCGCCCCTGCAGGCTCCGGGGCGTGCCGACGCCGGTCAGCCGGCGCAGCAGCAGTCCGAGGTTGCAACCGGCCGCCTGGATGAGCACCCGCTTGCGCACATTCTCGTGGCCGCGCACCCACACCCGCCGCAGCCCCCCGGTCTCGTACTGGTGCGCGAAAGGCCGCTCCACCAGCTCCCCGCGACGGCGTTGAAGACGACGGCCTCGGTCGCCGCGAATACGCCGACGGTTCCCATACAACGCCTTCTGCGCAGCACGCTTCCCCACCGGCGTCTCTCCCGTCTTCTTGTCCTGCCAACAGCGCCGACCCCGCTCCGGCTCCGAGACGTAGCTGCGAACCCCAATCTCGTCGAGAGCCACCAGCTGTTGCCGAGCTCCCGAAAATGACGTTTTCTGCGCGGTCATCGACGGCGCTCACGGCTGACCGCCGTTGACGGATGCCCGTTTGCGGGACGGACGTTTGCGGCCACGCTGCTGATGGGTGAGCTCGGCCTCGCGGCGGCGATAGCTCTGGCCCTCGATGACGAGTATCTCGGCGTGATGGGTCAGGCGGTCGATCAGGGCGACGGCGCAGGAGGCGTTGGGGAAGACGGTGTCCCAGCGCTTGAAGGGCAGGTTGGTGGTGATCAGCAGGGAGCGGTGCTCGTAGCGGCGGCTGACGAGCTGGAAGATGAGGTCGGCGGCGCGTGCGTCGTAGGCGAGGTAGCCGACCTCGTCGATCGCGACCAGCGCGGGCCGGGTGTAGTGCTTGAGGCGTCGCTCGAGGGCGCGGGCGGTCTCCTGCCCGCTGAGGTCGAGCAGGAGGTCGGCGGCGGTGGTGAAGAGGGCGGAGTGCCCGGCGAGGATGGCTTGGTGGGCGATGTTCTTGGCGAGCATGGTCTTGCCGAGACCCTGGGCGCCGACGAGGATGACGTTCTCGCCGCGGGCGAGGAAGTCGAGGGTGAGGATGCGTTCGAGTGCTGGCCGGTCGAGGGTGGTGGGCCAGTTCCAGTCCCAGTCGGCGAGGGGCTTGAAGCGTCCCAGCCGGGCGCTGGCGAGTCGGCGCTCGACGCTGCGGCGCTGTCGTTCTTCGAGCTCGGCGGCGGCGATGTGTTCGAGCAGCGCGGTCGTACTCCATCGCTTGCGGGTGGCGGCGGCGATGAGGTCGTTGAGGTCTTCGGCGGTGCGGTTGAGTCCGAGGCGTCGGAGGTCAGTCGCCAGCGTCGTCGGGGTCGTGTTGTCCGAGGTCATCGTAGGTCTCCAGGTCGTGGGGCCGGACGTCGACGTCCCGCAGTCCGGGTCGGTCGGGCAACGTGAGGCGGAGGGGCGGTCTCAGTCCGCGCCGCCGCCGCCGGGTTTCGAGGATGTGGGTGATGGAGCCGGCGCCGAGGGCGTCCCGTCGGAGGGCGTCTTCGACGGCGGCGGCGAGCTCTTGCGGCCCGTAGTCGTCGAGGAGGGCGAGCAGCCTGGTGGCGTTCGGGCGCAGGGGTTCTCCGCGCTGTGCGAGCCGCTCGAAGAGGGTGGCGGTGGCGGGTACGGCGGTTCGGAGTCGGTCGCGGGTGGTGTGGACGTTGGCTTGGCGTGTGGCGGCAAGCAGCCCTTCCAGATGGGCGGGGTCTTCGACGGCCTGTCCGGTGTCGTAGCTGCGTCGGTGGCGGGCGAGTTCGACCTGTTGGTCGAGGATGCGGACGCGGGTGTCGCTGGCGAGGAGGGTGAGGGGCTTTCGGACGTGGGTGTGGGGGATGGAGTAGAGATTGCGGTCGAAGCGGACGTAGGGGGTCTTTCCGGAGCGGACGGCGCGGACGAGCTCGGTCTCGAAGGGATGGGCGGGGAGCGGCAGCAGTCGGGGCCGCTCGTCGGCCCAGGCGTCGGCGACGGTGCGGTCGGGCTGTTCGGGGTGGCGGCGCCGGTGGGCGACCTCGTCGCGCCAGCGTCGGAACTGGGCGTTGAGGTCGTCGAGGTCTCGGAAGGGCCTGGCGGCGAAGAAGGCGTGCCGCAGGTATTGGATCTGGCGTTCGACCTTCCCCTTTTCGTTGCCCCGTCCTGGCGTGCAGGGTTGGGGGGCGAAGTGGTAGTGGCCGGCGAGTTCGAGCAGTCGGGGGTGGAACTGGACGGCGGCGCCGCGGCGGTCGAGGACGGCGGTTCGGAGGTTGTCGTAGACGAGGGTGCGGGCGACGCCGCCCAGGGCCTTGAAGGCTTCGACGTGTCCGCGGAGGAAGCTTTCAAGGGTCTGGTCGAGGGTGAAGAGGGCGGCCATGGCGCGGGAGTGGCCGAGGACCATGACGAATCCGGAGACGGCGCGGTCGCCGCGGCCGATGCGGACCTTGCCGAAGGAGCCCCAGTCGACTTGAGCCTGCTCGCCGCTCAGCGTAACGACCCGTCTGTAGGCGGTGCGGGCGGTTTCGGGCCTCAGGCGGCCGACGAGGCGGCGAACCTGGATGACCGAGCCGGGGTAGCCGCGCTGTCGGACCATCTCGTGGATGCGGGTGGCGCGCAGAGTGGGGTACTGGGCCAGGGTGTCGCGGATGAACGGCAGGTAGGGGTCGAGGGCGCTGGGCCGGCACGCGCCGCGGCGGACGCCGACCGACTCGCCCTCGACGGCGGCGCGGACGGTCTCACGGTGGAGGCCGAGTTGGGCCGCGATGGTGCCCATCTTCCAGTGCTCGCCGTAGTAGAGGCGCCGGATCTCGGCGCGCTGCGCGGGCGTGATCATCGTCCCTCCTCCTCCGACCGCGGCCGGGCTCCGGCATCGGGACCAGCCACCGGCTCTGCCGGCCGCAGACCACACACCGCGTGGGCGCGGGCGCGGGAACCGGGGCGGGTTCCGGGACGGGGAGTCTGTCCGACGGCCGGGGGGCGGGGGAAGTGTGATCCGTCACGCGGCGCCGGGCGCGGTAGGCGCGTTGCCGGTCGCGGTGGTCGAGGCGCCCTTCGGGACTGCGCTGATGGAGGGCCCGGGCGGCCCGGACCGCCCGGCGGCGGGCGGCCGCCCGGCACCGCGGCGTGCAGTAGGCATGGCCGCGGTCACACGCCGCGCAGATGGCGAAGGGTCGGCCGCACTGACGACAGGTCTTCTGCCGGAGGGGCTGGTCCACGGCGTCGGAGCGCGCGGGGCGGTCTCCGACTGGACAACGGGCCTGAACCGTGGCAAAACAGCGGGGACCGGCCCGGTCTGTCGGAGCTCGGGGCGGTCACGAGGGTCCGGTCGGCACAACCGGGCCCTCACCCCACGCCTGAGTCCGCTCTCTACGCTACCCGAACGCCGTGCCGACCGCCAGCGCCGGGGCCGTGGACGCCGCCGCCCCCCATGGACGCAAAGAACGCGTCCACAGGGAGCTTGGAAACCGCGAAGAACGCGGTTCCCACAGCGCCCACAGCCGTCATCTTCCTCTCGATCAAGATCTGCACGAAAAGACCGGGGGCGAAGCCGGGCGAGTCGACAAGTGTCGAGAATTCGTCAGTTCTTCGCGACTCTTGACACCAGCGTCGCGTCGCTGTGGTACCCCTTGTCGGCGACCACCTCTTCGACCTCCGCACCGGCCGGCTGCACCGCCTCGACCTGCTCAGCCGCCATCGTCAGCGTCTCCGGCAGCGTCGCCGAATCGCCCTCCGACGCAGCCTGCACCGTCACCGAGAGGATGGCGCCCGTCTCCAGGTCGACCCCGTGCTCCGCCTTGTGGGCCAAGTGGGTCCGACCGTCCTTCATCTTTGCGATCTTCGCGTCCGGGTCCTGCGGAGACTGCCACTCCTTGTTCGACGTCTTCCTGTCCTTCCGGGACCGGTCAAACCGCGCCAACTCCGCTCGCGTCGGCGTCTCAATCCCCGATGCCTTCGCCAGCTGACGCACGAACGCCTCGTACGATTCCCCGGTATCCCGCCGCATCGCCGCGTTCGCTTCCAGCGTCGTCGCATCGACGCCGACCGTCTTCCCCTGCACCAGACCCGCTCCCGCCAACCGTTCCAGCACCCACGTGAAAACCGCCACGTGCGTTTCCACGTCGATCAGACGCCGCGTGCGCGACAGCGTCGAGTGGTTCGGCGGCGCCTCGGTCACGTCCAGGTCCAGGAAAGCCCGCAGGCTCAGAGAATCCGCGACCCGCCACGCAATCCCCCGCTCCGACGACAGACCCTCGAAGTAGCCGATGAACAGCAGCCGGAAATACCGCCCAGGACGCAGACTCGGGCGGCCCAGCCGCGACGCGTAGAACACCGCGCACAACCCCTCCACAAAGGCATCGAATCCGGCCTCCTCCAGGACCCGGTTCAGCCGTTCGAAAAAGGGATGTCCCGCGCTCGTCGGAAGGTCCGCTGTGGTCACCCACATCGGCGACGGCTGTCGCGCCGCCGGCTTCTTGCCCATTGCCATGCCGCCAAGTCTACGCCACTCCGTCGACTCAGGTCGACTCCGATCTATCGACTTTTGCCACAGGCTGGTAGCGCGTTGACACGCCGGCCGGCCCGCAGCTACTCCGCTCCGACCTACCCCCGGCCACGGTGCGCCACGCCCGCCGCCGGTCAGGTGAACTGCCAGCACCCCTCGCCGACCCGCCGATCGCGCCTCAACCCACCCACACCCGTTTGAGGAGAGCCGGACTTGTCGACAGTCCAGAGCGGTGCGCCGATGTCAACTGGCGGCTTCTGCGGGCGTGGTCTCGGCTTAGCGGGGCGGAGATCGTCGAATAGCTCGGTCTGAGTAGCCATGCGGCAGTTCGTCCCAAGTGCGGCCGTCGATGATGCGGCCGGCATTCTTCTTGCTCATCCTGATGAACGACGTTACCGCCGCCTCGCGCCCGATGCTACAGGTTTCCTGCGGATACCAGTTGCCCCATTGCTTGAAATGAAAGGCGACTCCTGCGTTCACGCACTGATCGCGGAGCCCGCGAATCCAGTCAGGATGCGTTGGCCGTGCTCGACCGCCGCTTTCTCCTCCGGCAATAATCCACTGCAATGCACTGATGTACCGCGACAGGTCGACTGGTCCCAGGAGAGGCTCGCAGCTGAGAAATCGGTACCGGCACGGAACATCCAACAGAGAACGGATTCTCCGGTCAGCGAAGTGCTGGTTTTCTATGGTCGTTCCCAGCCAGACGTGGGCCGGCCAGACATCAGTCCAAGGCGCCAGTCGCCGGGCCAGGTGCGGCCGTTTGGTCAGCAACAACCAATCGAGATTGAGCGTACGCTCGACGAGCGCCCACAGTCGATCTCGGAGGTCTTCCAGCTCGCGGCTCCACTCGAACACGTCCGCCATCGAGGCACAGAACACACGAGCGCGCCGGCCGGCCCGAGCCGCGTCCTGATCCCAACGGAGCGGCTGCTTCCAGTAGTCGTCGCTGAGCCGCCGCCGTGGAGACTTCGCGCCCCAGACGTTGTAGCCTGTACGCTTTGCCCAGGTCTCCGCGTAGCAGTGGTCGCATGCAGGTGAAACCTTGGTACAACCCCACCATGGGTTGAACGTGTGGCCCGTCCATTCGATCGCCGAGTTTCGTGCCATGCAACGGATGCTCTCGGCGATCAGCGTAGCACGACTGCATGCCTGCAACCCTGACAAATACTGGCGTTTCATGGCCCAACCGGACCGCCAGCGGACAGGGATCGGGTGAGGCTACCCCGAGCGTCGACCAGCAACACGGCCACCGCTTGAGGAGGCGGTGGCCGCCGTCTCGTTGGTCCGAGGACAACCCGGACGGCGACATCGTGGACCACTCGGACGACGAACAAGTGCCGTCTCCGAACGGCCGCGATGGTCCTGTGGACGAGGGAATGAGGACCGGCTCACCAACAGCAAGTCATTGTTTATTAATGACTTGCGAGCTTTGTAGGACTAACCCTGCTCCGAGAAGAAGCGGAACAGGCGCAGTCGAACGAGGACTTTGGTCCGCAGGTTCGTCGAGGCCACGTCCACCGCCGAAAAGAAGACGGCCTGCCGACGCACGCGAACCCATCCTGCCGGCCACGACGACGATCGAGCGGCTCTGTGCCGACGCGCGCTGGTGGACGCGGAGCGCCGGATCGAAGCGCGCCTCGCCGAGCGGGTCCCGCCCGGGCTTCGGCGCACCTCCGGCGCCTCGTTTGCTTCGGAAGGCCTCTTCCACGAGATGATCCCTCCACATCGCATCACGCGGTGCGCCCGCAGGGCGGGGCCGACCTCTGCCGGTTGGTCAGAACGGTTCCCCGTGCCATTCATCGGTCGCGTCGTCGACGTCGGCCCAGCGCAGCGCGCTCACCTCGCTCCGCCGCATCCCGGCCATGAAGAGGAACCCCGCGATCACGGCGGCGCTCGACGGCGCCCGCCGCTGGTGGCAGGTGGGCGAGGGCGGCGGCCAGGTCAGAACAGCGGCCGGACATCGCCGGCGTGCGCACGGAGATTGCGAACCTCGAGACCCGGCTCATCCGCTGGATGGTCGGCTCGGTGCTCGCGACGGGTGGCCTGACCCTCGCGATCCTGCGCTTCCTCGGCTAGGCCAGGCGCACGACCGTCGGCCCGCCGCGGCCCTCGAAACGCGCACCGAGGGCACGCCCCTATCGCCGGCGGGTGGTAGCCTCACGGGCTGCCCGGAACCGTTACCGGTCGCGTGTTGGCGACGGAGCCGCGGCGTCAGCGGGCATCCCGCCCGCCTCGGCCGCCGCGCACTTCGTCGTCGGCCCCGTCCCGTCGCCACGGAGGCGGCCGAGGACGACCTGTCGCCCGTGGTGGTGGACTCGCAGCCCCCCCGGCGCCGCGCTCGGCGAGCCGTTCGAGCACGACAGCCGCACCGCCAGCGCGCGGGCGGACGCCCCGCGGGGGGCAGCCCTGGAGTCCGCCCCCGGACGCGCGGTCGCTGCCCGATGATTCCGGCGGGGCGGGTCCGTTTCCCCGGCCGGGGCCGGCTCGCCGGCGAGCCGGGGCCCGGAAGCATGCCGCCGCGGGCGCCCACGGGGAGCGGCGGGACGCCTCGGTCCTCGTGGGGCCAGAACCACGGCCCCGCCCAGGTCGCCCGCGGCACCCACGCCTCACCGTCCTGCGGCCGTGGCCGCCGTGCCATGGCAGCCTCACCGTCCGCCCCTTGCCGCCGCGTCTCTTCGAGCTAGGGTCCACCATTTGAGGCCACCACCGCGTCTCGGTCGCGCGCCGTCTTTGCGTCCGGCAGCGCCGCGCGGCAGTCGGCGGGGGGCGAGACGGCGTTCAGTGCCCCCGGCCGGGGTGATAGCATGAGTCGCAGGAGCCCTCGGCGTCGCCACAGGCACAGGGTCTCCCAGTGGCTTGGCGTGTGGGGGGCCGTCGCGGTGCGGAGAGGAAGAGCCATGCGTACCACCCTCGATCTCGACGAGGACATCCTGAGTGCTGCGAAGGCGCTTGCGGCGCAGGAACGCAAGCCCGTCGGACAGTTCGTCTCCGAGCTCCTGCGGGAAGCGTTGCCGGCTAGAGGCGGCGGGACGACCGCCGTGCGGTCGCGCGAGCGGTACGGGTTCAGGCCGATCCCGGCCGGCGGGGCGGTGGTGACCAACGAAGTCGTCAACAAGATTCGCGATGATCTGGGCGTCTGAACGTTGAGGGCGCTGCTGGACGTGAACGTACTCGTCGCGTTGCTCGACGAGAACCACACGTACAACGCGGCGGCCGAGACTTGGCTCGCGGGCAATATCCACCACGGCTGGGCGTCCTGCCCGCTGACGCAGAACGGCTGCGTGCGCATTCTGTCGCAGCCTGCGTATCCGAACACGCTGAGCGTTGCCGACGCCGTGATGCGGTTGCGAACGGCGATTTCGGGACCGTACCACCAGTTCCTGGCGGACAGCGTCAGCCTTCTGGATGATGCGGTGGTGGACTGCCGGCGCGTCTCGCGCCCCCGGCAGTTGACGGACGTCTATCTTCTGGCCCTGGCTGTTGAGCACGGCTGTCGCCTCGTGACGTTCGATACGTCCATTCTCGTGGCGGCGGTGCGTCGGGCGGCACGGCCATCGCTGGTCGTCATCTGAGGGTCCTGCTCGACGAGCCCGAGCTGGGCCTGCACCCGCTGGCCGTCGACCTCGTGGCCGAGATGGTGAAGGCGGTTGGCCAGCGCTGACAGGGCGGTCCGGAGAGCGAAGAGCGCACCCAGCAGCCTGTGGCAAAAGTCGATAGATCGGAGTCGACGGAGTGGCGTAGACTTGGCGGCATGGCAATGGGCAAGAAGCCGGCGGCGCGACAGCCGTCGCCGATGTGGGTGACCACAGCGGACCTTCCGACGAGCGCGGGACATCCCTTTTTCGAACGGCTGAACCGGGTTCTGGAGGAGGCCGGATTCGATGCCTTTGTGGAGGGGTTGTGCGCGGTGTTCTACGCGTCGCGGCTGGGCCGCCCGAGTCTGCGTCCTGGGCGGTATTTCCGGCTGCTGTTCATCGGCTACTTCGAGGGTCTGTCGTCGGAGCGGGGGATTGCGTGGCGGGTCGCGGATTCTCTGAGCCTGCGGGCTTTCCTGGACCTGGACGTGACCGAGGCGCCGCCGAACCACTCGACGCTGTCGCGCACGCGGCGTCTGATCGACGTGGAAACGCACGTGGCGGTTTTCACGTGGGTGCTGGAACGGTTGGCGGGAGCGGGTCTGGTGCAGGGGAAGACGGTCGGCGTCGATGCGACGACGCTGGAAGCGAACGCGGCGATGCGGAGCATCGAGCGGCGGGATACCGGGGAATCGTACGAGGCGTTCGTGCGTCAGCTGGCGAAGGCATCGGGGATTGAGACGCCGACGCGAGCGGAGTTGGCGCGGTTTGACCGGTCCCGGAAGGACAGGAAGACGTCGAACAAGGAGTGGCAGTCTCCGCAGGACCCGGACGCGAAGATCGCAAAGATGAAGGACGGTCGGACGCACTTGGCCCACAAGGCGGAGCACGGGGTCGACATGGAGACGGGCGCCATCCTCTCGGTGACGGTGCAGGATGCGTCGGAGGGCGATTCGGCGACGCTGCCGGAGACGCTGACGATGGCGGCTGAGCAGGTCGAGGCGGTGCAGCCGGCCGGTGCGGAGGTCGAAGAGGTGGTCGCCGACAAGGGGTACCACAGCGACGCGACGCTGGTGGCTCTCGACGAGATTGGGGTTCGCAGCTACGTCTCGGAGCCGGAGCGGGGTCGGCGCTGTTGGCAGGACAAGAAGACGGGAGAGACGCCGGTGGGGAAACGTGCTGCGCAGAAGGCGTTGTATGGGAACCGTCGGCGTATTCGCGGCGACCGAGGCCGTCGTCTTCAACGCCGTCGCGGGGAGCTGGTGGAGCGGCCTTTCGCGCACCAGTACGAGACCGGGGGGCTGCGGCGAGTGTGGGTGCGCGGCCACGAGAATGTGCGCAAGCGGGTGCTCATCCAGGCGGCCGGTTGCAACCTCGGACTGCTGCTGCGCCGGCTGACCGGCGTCGGCACGCCCCGGAGCCTGCAGGGGCGGGCTCTTTCGGCCATTTGCGGACTGATCGCTCGCCTGACCGCGCTCTGGGGGCGTCTGACGGCCTCTTGGGACTTCCAATGGACGCCAGCGGGGCTGGTCGGCTCAATCGCTCATCGCCAAGCCGCCTGAACAGGTCGGCTCAGCGAATAGACTTCTTCCACGGGCTGCCAGGTGTTCGACGGCCTCTTCGCCGACCCCCCTCGACAGCGCCGCGACCACATCGGCGACCCGGACCGCGCCGCGCGTCATCGCCAGCTACGACGTCACCGCGTCTACGCAGATCAACGTCCGCACCGTCCGCCCACGCCACCCGAGTCCCCGCGCCACCCCGCGTCGCCAGCCAGCCCTCGGCTTGCGGTCCGCCCCGCCGCGCTTCACTCGCCAACACGGCAGCCCCCGCGGTGGCCGCCAGACCTTCCGGCTTCTCTTCGCACCTCACCCGACAAAACTGCGCAGCCTACATCGGTACGCTCCCGTACCCGCTAGCGGAAAAGGATCGCTGGTGTCGCCGGACTCCGCTGCCTTCAACGCCTGTACGACCAGCTTCTTGACACGCATCTTCACCTGTCGCGCCGTCGTCGTGCCATCGGTTCGAAGTCTAGCCGCAGAAAGAGCTTGCGTGACTGCGCCAAACGATATTGGTGCGCCATTGCTCGCGGCGAACATCTCAAGGAACCGAAATTGTTGGGACTCCGGGCTGACCTCCTGCAACTCCGCCCCGCACACCCAAACCTTCTTCAGCCTCCCGTCGACCACGAGTTCCGCTTCTTCCGGCGCCCGGTCAATCGCAGCCAACCGTTCCGCGAATCCGCACGCGCCCGCCCCGTCCCGGATGACCTGTCGCCGCCGCGGAATGGGACCCTCCAACCTCACCGTCGGCAATCCCGCCTCCTCACGCCGGCCTCCGGGCACTAGCCCGGATTATGCGTGAAGGTGCGGTTGAGGGGGAGACACAGGAGCCTCCGTGTGGTACAAACGTAGTGCTCACAACGTTTTAGCCACAACGGAGACCCCTGCGTGACGCCTCACACGATACCACAGACTGTTCTGTTCCCGGATCTGTTCGACAAGCCCCTCGTCGCCAGGTTCAACCAGGAACACGCGAGTTCCGACGGCGGCGCCGTCCTGCTCAAGGCGGCCGAGCGCGTGTATGGCTTGGTCAAGGCGTTCGCCCGGTGTCTGGCCGACAAACGCGCACCGGGGAAGATTCGGCACACGCTCGCGGACCTGATCGGCCAGCGGGTTTTCGGCATCGCGTGCGGTCATCCCGATGGCAACGATGCCGACCACTTGGTTCTTCGCCATCGCCACGACGTAGTCGAGCCGGGGCTCCGCATCCAGGAAATCTGCGGCAGACGCCGCGCTTCATCTATGAGAAGGTCTACTGTGCTCGCGGGGACATCGAGAATCGGATCAAGGAACTGCTCGATGGGCTGCAGATCGACCGCACGAGCTGCTGTCTGTTCTCGGCGAACCAGTTGCGCGTCTTCCTGACCGCCGCGGCCTACGTGCTCATGCAGGAACTGCGATGGGTGTGGCTCTTCTTCGTAGAGCGCTTTTTCGCCTATTTGTAGGCGTTTTTGCTCGCTGACGGTCCCTCTTCGGTGCGCCTTGGGCGGGGACAGCGCTCCCACCCGCCGGTTTTCGGGCGGCCAGCCCGACCTGATCACGGCGCCGGGGCGCTCGGTCTGTCCCCTCCGGCGCCCCCCCTGGACATTCGCGCGGCGTTTTGCTACGGTGTCGTGGGAAGGGAGAAGCCCCTGCGATGGCCGTGGCGACGACGACGTTCTCGGGACGGGCCTTCAGCGTACGAGAGGTGACGCTGATCCGCGAGATCGTGCGGGACTGTGCGGGCTTGAGCCGGATGGAGCTGGCGCGCACCGTGTGCGAGCTGTTGCGGTGGCGGCGCCCGAACGGGAGGCTGAAGGCTCGGGAGTGCCGCGAGTTCCTGGAGCGGCTCGACGCGGGTGGCGCGCTGGTGCTGCCTGACAAGCGCCGGGGCCGTGCGACCGGCTCCGTCACCCGCGTTCCCCGGACGGCGGCGGGTGAGCCGGGGCCCCCGCTCGTCGGCAGCGTGCGCGATGTCGAGCCGCTACGGGTCGAGCGGGTGCGCGAGCCCGCCGAGCGGCTGCTGTTCCGGGAGCTGGTGGGACGCTACCACTACCTCGGGCACACGGTCCCGTTCGGCGCCCACCTGCGCTATCTGGTGTTTGCTTCGAGGCCGGCCCGGGCGGTGGTCGGCTGCCTGCAGTTCTCCAGCCCGGCGTGGCGCATGGCGGCCCGGGACGGCTGGATTGGCTGGGACGACGCGACTCGGGCGCGGAATCTGCAGCGCGTGGTCAACAACAGCCGCTTTCTGTTGCTGCCGTGGGTCGCGGTGAGGAACCTCGCCAGCGCGGTGCTGGCGCGCGGCCTCGGGCAGTTGGTGGCGGACTGGCCGCGCCACTACAAGCTCGGGCCCTGGCTGGTGGAGACGCTGGTGGACCCCCGCCGCCACCACGGGGGTTGCTACCGCGCCGCCAACTGGGTCGCGTTGGGCGCCACCAGCGGTCGAGGCCGCATGGACCGGCACGGCCGCCGTGCCGGCGAGGCGCCCAAGACGGTCCTGGTTTATCCTGTGGTCCGGGATGCGCAGCGTCGGTTGCGGGAGAGCTGAGCGATGCGAGCCGTCACCCCCCGCGCCGCTCCACCCGACCCGGCACCGTATGCGGCGGCGAACGCCGCCTTCGCTGAGGCCAAAGCCTATCTCTCTTCGCGCGAAGCACAGCAGATGAGCGAGAGCGACCTTGAACGGGAGCTGCACCGGCGGGGCCAGGAGTTGATGCGCAAGCTCCTGCAAGGGCACCTCAAGCAACGCAGCCCGGGGGAGGCCGCCGGTCCGGTCGAGGGGGCCGACGGTGTCGAGCGCTCGGAGCGCCGGGTGCACGAACGCCACCTGGAGACGATCTTCGGCACGGTGCAGGTCGAGCGGGTGGGCTACGCGCGGGCTGGTCACGAGAGTCTGCATCCTCTCGATGCCGCGCTCAACCTGCCGGGGGAGCGTTACTCGCTCGAGGTGCGGCGCCGGGTGGCGGCGGCGGCCGCCTCGCGGTCCTTCGACGAAGCGCTGTTGGATCTGTCTCGCAGCACCGGGGCGGAGGTGCCCAAGCGTCAGGCGGAACAGTTGGTGGTTCGCGCGGCTGAGGACTTCGACGCGTTCTACGAGGCGCGCCGTGCGGCGGATGGCGAGCCGCTGCCCGAGGGGTCGGTGGTCGTGCTGACCTTCGACGGCAAGGGCGTGGTGCTGCATCGCGAGGACCTGCGCGAGGCGACGCGCAAGGCGGCCGAGAGGCGCCAGCGGCACCGGGAGCCGCTCTCCCGGTTCCACCGCCTCAAGCCGGGAGAGAAGAAGCACTCGAAGCGCATGGCGACGGTGGCCGCCGTCTACACGACGGCGCCGTTCGTGCGGAGCCCGGAGGACTTCCTGGAGAGCTTGATGCCCCGACAGCGAGACAAGCCCCGGGCCGTGCGGCCCCGCCCGGTGGCGAAACGGGTCTGGGCGAGTCTCGAACGGGAGCCGTGGGAGGTGGTCGCGGAGGCGACGCTGGAAGCGGAGCGCCAGGACCCCGAGCACGCCAAGCGCTGGGTCGTGCTCGTCGACGGGGCCGAGCCGCAGCTCGACCTCGTGGAAGCGGGCGCCGCCGCCTACGGCGTGGACGTCACGGTGATCCTCGACATCATCCACGTGGTCGAGTATGTCTGGAAGGCGGGGCGGGTGTTCCATCGCGAGGGGAGCCCCGAGCTGACTCACTGGGCTTGGACGCGCGTGCGGAGCATTCTCGAAGGCAAGGCGACCCGGGTGGCGGCGTCGATGCGGCGTGCGGCGACCGTCGCCGGCTTCTCGAAGGACACCCGCAAGCCGGTCGACAAGTGCGCCGACTACCTGGTGAAATACGCGCCGTATCTGCACTACGACCGCTACCTCGCGGCGGGCTATCCCATCGCGACCGGGGTCATCGAAGGGGCGTGCCGGCACCTGGTCCGCGACCGGATGGAGCTGACCGGGGCCCGCTGGCGCCTGGTTGGCGCCGAGGCCGTCCTGAAGCTCCGGGCGCTACGAGCCAGCGGCGACTTCGATGCGTACTGGGACTTCCACGAAGCGCGGGAGTACGAGCGGAACCACGCCCAGCGCTACACGGATGGGACGGTACCGCCGGTCACCGAGCCGCCCCCACCGCCCTCCTCACCCCGCCTTCGACGGGTCAAGTAACTCTTGCCATGCCGCTCGCCGAAACCCTCTGGGTGGCCGACGAAGAAGAGCCGCACCCTTCTGACATAATAGACACGATGGCCTCACGACCCGCCTCGGTACCCAATGTATGCAATATCTCAAGCGCGTAGAGCAGGTCGGCCTCGAGGTCATCGGTGCGGACGGCTTCGCGCACATCGTCGTGGGTCAAGTGCGTCTGCTTGTCGCCGAGGGATGCAGGCCAGCCGATCGTCGCGAAGACGTCTCGCCAGAGATCGAGCGGCACTTCCTCGATTGCGGAGGCATCAAGGTACATGAGAGGTAGCTGCATGCCGTTACCCACACTAGCTAGGAGTGCACTATTAGGGTAGCAGCGGTCACGTGCGAGGAATTGTCAAATGTTGTGGATCGGCTCTTGACCTGATCAGGCGGCCTCCTTCCGATCCTCCGTCTGCCAGCTGGTCTGGATGACGCCATCGACGAAGACCACGCCGGCCCGGACCAGGGGCAGCAGGTGCGCGCCGTTCAGCCGGCGCCATCGTCGCTGCGCCATCGCCACCAGCTTGTAGGCCATCAGCAGCCCCTTGGTGCGCGAACCCGCGCCCTTCGTCACGCGCTGCCGAAGACGCACCGTCGCAAACACCGAATCCGGCGAACGTGAGCGCTCGTCGGAGCGTAGCGACGATTCCCTCGGTCAGTCTCCTCCCATCGGCTTGGCAGCGGGCGTTCGAAGATCCTACCCGTGACGTCGTGTTCGAGGGTGCGAAACGATCTGGCCTGTGGAGCGTACGGGCGGCGTTCTGTGCCGTCCGAGGCGGTGTGGGAAACGCGCCTCGACGGCGGTGCAATCAGCCGCGAGCGCATCGGGCGCGTGTTCCATGCCGCCGGTGCGATCCATAGGCCGGCCGGCCCCAGCGGGACTGGCGGCGCAGGGGACCGGCGGGTCTGGCCTCGCGAGCGGGGTGCAGGGCGATGTCGGGATGCTCATGTCGTCTCCGGCGTACGGGGCTTCGGGGCGCGGTGTGTCCGTCGCATCGAGCGCAGCTCGATGCGGTGGGCGTCGTGGAGCAGGCGGTCGCAGATGGCGTCGGCCTGGTTGGCGTCGCCGATCACGGCGTGCCAGTCGGTCACGGGCAACTGGCTGGCGATGAGGGTCGAGGCGCGCTCGGCCCGATCCTCGATGACCTCGGTGAGGTCGCGCCGCTCGGTGTCGCGCAGCAGCGCGATCATCCAGTCGTCGATGGCGAGCAGGTCGAGCTTGGCGAGGCGGTCAGGAGCCGGGCGAAGGAGCCGTCGCCGCGCCCCACGGCGAGCTCGTGCAGCAGCCGCGGCATCCGGACGTAGCGTGCGGTGAAGCCGCAACGGCAGGCCCGTTCGACGAACGCGCACGAGAGCCAGCTCTTGCCGATGCCGCAGGGCCCGGTGACGATCAAATTGTGGCGCTCGGCGATCCAGGCGCAGGCCCCCAGCGTCAGCACCCGCTGTCGGGTTGAGCTCGCGCGGGTGGGTGAAGTCGACGGCCTCGAGCGTGGCGGGATGGCGCAGCTTGGCGGCGCGGAGCCGCCGCTGGAGCTTGCGGTGCTCGCGGGCCGTCCACTCGGCGTCGACGAGCGGGCCGAAGCGTTCCTCAAAGCTGAGCGAGACGGCCTCGTCGGTCTGGAGCTGCTGCCGGCAGGCGTCGGCCATCGCACCGAGGTTCATGGCGTTGAGCTTGTCGAGGGTCTGTTCGATCAGCACCGGTCATCCTCGTCGCGGCGTAGTAGTCGGCGCCGCGGATGCCATGCCGATATCGGCATAGCATCCGCAATGCCGACATCCTGGTTATGCCGCGCGGACTGCGGATCGCCGTGACACCGCGGACCTCCTACCAAGCGATATCGGCATAATCACAGCGTGGAGGGGGACCGGGAAGAGCTGTGCGGCCCGAAGGGGCGCCATCAGGTCGAGCGGTCGGCATGGCGCGGGGGGGAGCGTGGCGAGTCAGGTGACCCTTGGCGGGCGTCAGGTCGGCGTGCCGCGGCTGCGAGTGCGGAGCGCGGAGGGCCAAGTGGCGTTGCCGAGCCTCCAATGGGCGGCGGCCACCGACCCACTGGACGAGCACACGCTGTCCTCGGTCACCCCCGGGTGTCGACGCGGCGGTATGCGGGCACGTTGGACCCGGCGCCGGCCGCGGTGGCGGAGCGGGGGACGTCAAGCAGCGCGGTGTCCCGGCGGTTCGTGGCGCTGTCGGCCAAGCGCCTGCGGTCGTTTCTCAGCCTGCCGGTGGGCGAGCTGGCTGCGGGTGGTCTGCATCGACGGCAAGGTCTTCCGGGACCACTGCATGGTGGTGGCGTTGGGGATCGACACGCAGGGCTGCAAGCATGTGCTGGGACTGCGCGAAGGGGCCACCGAAACGGCGGCCGTCGCCAGCGGCTTGCTCAGCGACCTCGTGACACGCGGCCTGCCGACGGACCGGACGTTGCTGTTCGTCGTTGACGGCGCGCCGGGGCTGCGCCGGGCCATCAGCGATGTGTGCGGTGCCCTCGCGGTGGTGCAACGCTGCCCAGTACACAAGCTCCGCAACGTGCTCGGCCATTTGCCCGAACGGCTGCACGCTTCGGTCGGCAAGGCGTTGCGGGATGCCTGGGACCTCGATTCCGCCGACCGCGCGGCCCGGGTGCTGGCACGGTTGGCGGGGTCACTGGAGCGCGACCACCCCGGTGCAGCGGCGTCCATCAGGGAGGGCCTCGAGGAAACGCTGACAGTGCAGCGGCTTGGTCTGACGGCGGCGCTCGAACGTACTCTGCGCACGACGAACATCATCGAGAACCTGATGGGGAGCGTTGAGGGCTACACACGGCGGGTCAAACGGTGGCGCGACGGGCAGATGATCCAACGTTGGGTGGCGAGCGCGCTGGTGGATGCGCATTCCGGTGGAGGCGGAGCCGCGCTTCCGGCGGGTGCGGGGCTACCGCGACCTGCGCTACTTGGTCGGCGCGCTGGACGCGCTGGACGCGCCCGAAGGGGCGGTTGCTGACGTGGCGTAGAATGGACGACCTTGGGGCGGAAACAGGAAGTCCGCCACTCGCGAAGTTCAACAACGAACGGGACGCCCCCGTTAAACTGGCCATACAGGCCAGCCTCATCTCGCGGAATCCAGACCGGGTTCCCCCGGTCCCCTAGATAAGTTCGACCTCGTGCCTCACGACGAGCATTACTTCGCTGTAGTCGGTGACTCCTTGCGAGCCGCCTTCGGCATCACTGACTGTGGTGAGTCCCGAGATGCCTCAACCGCACCTAGCGACGACGGCCGAAACAACGTGCTCACGAGTCCCCGACCGCCGACCGCCTCGTGCACGTCCTTCGGGGGCACGCGGAAGCAAATGAGCACGTCCGTCCCGCTTGCACGTTTTCCCAGCGGCTCGTTCAACGTGACGACCGCCGTCGATTTCCACACCAAGTCCCGGAACCAGAGTTCCTCAAAAGCGGCAGACCCGAGCCAGCAGGCCTTGCGGACAGCGCCGCTCTTGAGTTCCTGGAGGAGCCGGGATGCAAAGGGCGGGGCCTTTTCGCCGCGTGGCGGGTGCAGAAAGACATGCAAGCCCTCGTTGGGCTTGCCCCACGATGTCGCTGGTTTCAAAGCGTCGTCCTTCGGCGTCAAGAACCGTACCGCCTTGATGGACTTCTGCGCCTCGATCGAGCTCGCGGGGTCCAGATCAACGCGGTCGAGCAAACGACGCGCCATGGACATGATGTCCTCTGGAGTGGTCCAGTCACAGTCGCCGGCGGCTGTGGTGCGAGCGGCCGCACGCTCACCCGCAACCAGCCGCCTCTTCGTCTCGTCGTCGGCGTCCCGGGCTGTGTATGCGGCGTGGACTGAAATTGTTCCGTCCCGAAGAGCAGGTTCGAGGATGGGATCACCGGCTATGGCCTTGGCTCTCTTTAGAGTCGCGACCGACACTCCCATCATCTGGGCCGCTTCTTCCTGTGAGATCATCATCAATGGCTCAAGGGAGCTATTGGTTTGTCCGGCGGGTCGCGGCCATTCCGCGGCCTTGTCGGACGACCTCCGCGACTTGCCTCGCGGCGCTTCGCGCTTCCCCATAGGGTCCCCGCCGCCCACCGGGCGACCCTCTCCTCGGACGACCGGCTTATCGGCGCTCGGTGCCGAGGGCTCCGGGTTGGCCGCAGTGCCAACCTCCAGCGGCAAGGGCGGTGCGGTCGACGCGTTCGGGGCGGTTTTCGGTTTCCCCGCATCCCCGCCCCTCCTTAGAGTGGCGAGACCTGCCGCGATCAGCGCACGCTGCGAGGTTCGGCTCTCCTCAAACGGGTGTGGGTGGGTTGAGGCGCGATCGGCGGGTCGGCGAGGGGTGCTGGCAGTTCACCTGACCGGCGGCGGGCGTGGCGCACCGTGGCCGGGGGTAGGTCGGAGCGGAGTAGCTGCGGGCCGGCCGGCGTGTCAACGCGCTACGCGCGTCCTTCGCTGCGCTGCGGCCCTTCGGGTGACACACCGTCCGTCCCTCCGCTCAAGCAGCAGATATGGGCCTTGCGGCCCGGCCTGGACGGGGCGTCCCGGCCGTCCACGACAACGCGGAAAAGCGCGGCGGCTGGCGGTTTGGGGATAGACGCCAGCTGATTGCCCCAACGGCCACCTCGGGTCCCGGCGCCGGCGGCGGACGCCCGTTGGGCGGGGCCAAGGGTGCTGTCGGGGCCGCGTGCGTCGTCTCGCTTGGCGGAAGCGGTTGCAAACGCAAGGGGCTTCCTGGTCTCATGGGCGTGTACCACCACGACCCGCGAGGAGGAGAGCCCCATGCGTCTGACTACGTTACTACGGCGGCTGTTGGGTGTCACGCAGATGTACGTCAAGCAGGTGGAAATGGCCGCCGACGGTCCGTTGACGGTGTCGGTGGAGCCGTCGTGGCGGCGTGCCCGGTGCGGGACGTGCGGGAAGCGGGCGCCGCGGTATGACCGGCAGCCGGTGCGCCAGTGGCGGCATCTGTCATGGGGCCGGATGCCGGCGTGGCTGCGGTATGCGCCGTGGCGGGTGTCGTGCCGGCGTTGCCGCGGGGTGAAAGGTGGAGCAGGTGCCGTGGGCGAGCGGCAGCAGTGTGTTCACGTCGGGGTTCGAGGAATTGGCGGCGTATCTGGCGCAGGTGACGGACCGGACGGCGGTGAGCCGCCTGCTGGGAATATCGTGGGTGACGGTGGGCAGCATCGTGGAACGGGTTGTGGCGCGGCGGCTGGACGGGGCTCGGTTCGCCAAGCTGAGACGAATCGGCGTCGATGAGTTGGTAGCGGCAACATGAAAAGGGACCCCGTGGCCACTTGAAAAGGGACCCCCCTGAGCACTCGGAAACAGCGATCCCCTGGCGATGATCGACGGGGCGAGACACGGTCGTCTCGTCGACTGAGCCAGGAGGACGCGGAGGTGATCAGGATGTCCCAGTGGGCCGAGATCCGGCACTTGCATCTGGTGGAGAGGGTGCCGAAGAAGGAGATCGCGCGGCGGTTGAAGTTGGACGTGAAGACGGTGCGGCGATCCATCAGCCGGTCGACGCCGCCGGTGCGGGTGTCGCCGCCACGGCCGGGGACCCTGGACCCGTGGCGGGAGCGGATCAGGCAGTGGCTGCGCGAGGAGCCGCGGTTGACCGCGAAACGGATTCGTCGGTTGTTGCTGCCGATGGCGGGACCGCTCCCGGCGCGGACGGTGCGCTGGTACGTCGCGGGACTGAGGACGGCCACCACGAGGAAGGAGGCCTTCGTGCACCGCAGCGTGCTGCCCGGCACGACGATGGAGGTCGACTTCGGCGAGTCCTGGGTCGACATCGCCGGCGTGCCGTGCAAGGTCAAGTACCTGGTGGCGACGCTGCCGTTCTCCAACGCGTACTTCGCCAAGGCGTACCCGGTCGAGCGGATCGAGTCGCTGCTCGACGGCATCGAGTCGGCGTTCCGCTACTTTGGGGGCCTCGTGGACCGCCTCGTGCTCGACAACACCTCGCTGGCGGTCAAGGACGTGTTGGCGGGCCGGGACCGGGTGCAGACCGAGGCGTTCGATGCGTTCCGGGGCGGGTATCCGTTCCGGGCCGAGTTCTGCGCGCCGGCCAAGGGCTGGGAGAAGGGTTCTGTGGAGGGAGGTGTGAAATACGTCCGGAACCTGGTGTTCCGGCCGCGGCTGGCGGTCGAGAGCTGGGCGGCGCTCAACGCGGCGATCATCACGGAGCTGGAGGCCGATTTGCCGATGCGCCACCTCGACGACGGGCGCTCGGTCGAGGAAGCGTTGGCGCAGGAGCGGGAGCACCTGCGGGCGATGCCTGCTCGCCTTCCCGCCACCTGCCGCGTCGTCGCGCGAGTGGCCGACAAGTTCGGACACGTCCGCGTGGACCGGGTGTCGTACTCGGTGCCGATCCGCCACGCCTACCGGCCGGTGTGGGCGAAGCTGTATCACGACCGGGTGGCGATCGCGGTCGGCGCCGAGGTGGTCGCCGAGCATCCCCGGGCGTTCGTCCGGGGCGCGAAGGTCCTCGATGCGCTTCACGTCCTGCCGTTGCTGGAGCGCAAGCACCGGGCGGTGGCCGAGGCGACAGCGCTTCACGACTGGCGGCTGGCCCCGGTGTGGCAGCGGGCGCGGGCGGAGCTGGCCAAGCACACGCGCAAGCCCGATCAGGAATGGGTCCGGATGCTGCGGCTGATGGAGACCCACCCGGCCGCGGCCGTCGAGCGCGCGGTGACGGCCGCCCTCGAGCGCCATTCGCCGCGTCTGGAGACGGTGCGGCTCATCCTCCGTCAGCAGCAGGCCGGCCCGCCGCCGGTGTGCCCGCCGGTCGCAGGCGTGCGTCCCGAGCTGGCGCGGATCGCGGTACCCACTCCGACGCTGTCGGCGTATGACGCGCTGGTGGAGGGCGCCCGCTGATGGCCACCACAATTGCCGAGCCCCCGCATCTGGCGGCGGACCTGAAGACGCTGTGCCTGTCGACGATCGGGGCGCAGTGGCGGCTGCTGGCCGAGCAGGCCGCCCGCCAGCGACAGGCGCCGGCCGACTACCTGGCGCAGCTGGTGCACCTGGAGGTGACCGGACGCCGGGAGCGCCGCATCCAACGCCGCATCCAGGATGCCCGCTTCCCGATGCTGAAGACGCTGGACGCCTTCTCGTTCGAGGCGCAGCCGGACCTCGACCGCGACGCGATCCTGCAGGTCTTCGACTGCCGCTTCGTCGCCGACGCCGCCAACGTCGTGTTCGTCGGCGGAGTCGGCACGGGGAAGACGCATCTGTCCATCGCCTTGGGGATGACCTGCTGCCAGCATGACTACCGGGTGCGGTTCGTGACCGCGGCCGAGCTGGTCACGCTGCTCGTCGAAGCGCAGCAGCAGGGCCGGTTGGCCCGCAAGCTCGCCCAGCTCGCCCGCTTCGATTTAGTCATCGTCGATGAGCTTGGCTACGTTCCGCTCGACAAGGCCGGCGCCGACCTGCTGTTCGGGTTCATCAGCCAGCGCTACGAACGCCGGAGCCTGGTGGTGACGACGAATCTGCCGTTCGCGTGCTGGTCCGAGGTCTTCCTCGACCCGACGGCGGCCGCCGCGGTCATCGACCGGATCGTGCACCACGCGACGGTCCTGCAGACCACCGGCGGCAGCTTCAGGCTGCAGGCCGCCAAGCGGAACCAGGCGCCGGCACCCGGCAAGAGGGGAGCCCGTTGATGCCTCCGGGTCTGTCCACGCTGCTCGCCGAGCGCTACGAGCGCCGCTCGGTGATGGTGACGAGCAACCTGGTGTTCAGCCCGTGGGACCGGAACGTCCGGGCGCCGAGCCGCCTGTCACCGGTCCGTTACGTAACAGTATGGAGTAGTCGTGGCGTTGACGAACGCGGAGCGGCAGGCGCGTTACCGGGAGCGGCGGAAGGCCGGCGAGTCCCGGACCCGGTACCGCCGGCCGGCGGACCGGAGATCGCGGCCACAGCAGTGGAACGACGCGGTGCAGACGCTCCTGGCGCTGCAGGACCAGTACCGGGAGTGGCGGGACGCGTTGCCGGAATCCCTCGCCGGGTCCGCGACCGCGGAGTTGCTCGAGCAGGTCTGCGATCTGGATCTGTCGGTACTGGAGGCTGTCGAGCTGCCCAGGGGCTTCGGGCGTGACGGCTAGACCACCGGCGACAGCTTCCGGTTGGCGGCCACGAAGGGGAGCCGGGCGCCGGCACCCGGGGGCCGTTGATGCCTGCGGGGTCGTGCTCCTCGGTTCGGACCCGCCCCCGGGATGCACGGCAAGCTTGTCGGGAGGTCGGCGCCGCGTAGCTGCGGGACGGCCGGCGTGTCAACGCGCTGCGCGCGTCCTCCGCTCCGCTACGGCCCTTCGGGTGACACACCGCCCGCCCCGCGGCTCGGATGGCAGTTATGGGCCTTGCGGCCCGGCCTGGACGCGCGCGTCCCGACCGTCCACAACGTCCCAGGGACCCGGCGCGCCACCGAACTCCGAACGCCGCACCGGACCGGAACCGCCGGCTCGGGATTGGGGTCGGGGACGGCGGGTTCCCGGCGGGTGGCGCCAAGTGCGCCGTTTCGCTGTGTCGAAGGAGGGTTGATGTACTGACAGAGCCAACCGGGGGTCCCTTTTCACGTGGCCGCAGGGGTCCCTTTTTTAGTTGCCATTTCCAGCCCTGCGGGTGACACACCGGCCGGCCCGCAACTCGGATTGCAGTTATGGGCCTTGCGGCCCGGCCTGGACGGGACGTCCCGGCCGTCCACGACGTCTCACGGGACACCGTGGCAGACACGCGACCCCGTCGCCGCGGGAGACCCGTTCGGAGGTGTCGTCATGAGTACGCCCCGTGCTCCCGGTCCGCTGTGCCCCGAGCCCGCCGTCGCTCGACAGTCGTGAACGTCCGGGCGCCGAGCCGCCTGTCACCGGTCCGTTACGTAACGGTGTTGAATGGTCGTGGCATTGACGACCGCGGAGCGGCAGGCGCGTTACCGGGGAGCGGCGGAAGGCCTGGAGGCTGTCGAGCTGCGCCCTTCGGCCGGCGTGCCGACGCGGGGGTTGGGCTGGTCAAGCGGGGCGGCCGCCGGGAACCACGGTACCGGTGACCGACCACCGGGCCACAGACGCATCAAGGCCGTCCACGGGACGAGCGGACCGCCGGTCGCTGACCCGAACCGCCGCCTCGGGGGTGGAGTCGGCGGCGGCGGGCGACGGCGGACCCCCGGCGGGCGCCCCGTGCGCCGAACAGCTCCGCCCAAGCAGGACTGACGTGCTGGTCGGAAACCGGAGGACCTCGGCCCCGCCCATGACAGATAATGTCGGTCAGCGTGCGCCGGCTCACCGCAGCCCGCGCCAGGACCCCTGTTTCCGTCCGTTGATTCGGCCGCCGTCACCTCGGCTCACGTGCCGCCGCTTCAGGCTCATTTCAGGATTGGAAAGAACGTCCTTGGCGTGGCGTGGACGACGATGGGCACGGCATGCGGTGATGACGCACCGACGCGGGTGTCGTCCTGCTGTATCACCGGCCGCGAAGTCGCTTGTCCCGGGTGTCGGGCAACGAGCAGCACCGACGAGTCTCCGGGCGGTGGTTTCGTCCCGGACGGGTCCCGCCGGGTTCGCTCACATCTGGCGGCAGCTCAGGGATAGGTATAGGCGCCCTGAATGCCGAGGGGCAGGCCGATTATCCAGTAGGCGATCAGGAACAGGGTCCAGGTGACCCCCAGCACGACGCAGTAGGGCAGCATCAGGGATACCACGGTGCCGATGCCGGTCGACTTGACGTAGCGCTGGCTGAAGACGACGACGAGGGGGAAGTACGGCATCAGCGGGGTGACGATGTTGGTCACGCTGTCGCCGACGCGGTAGGCGGCCTGGGTCAGCTCGGGGGCGATGCCGAGCCCCATCAGCATCGGCACGAAGATGCTCGAGAGCAGCGCCCACTTGGCGGAGGCGGAGCCGACGAAGACGTTGACGACCGAGGTCAGCAGGATGATGCCGACGATGGTCACCTGTGGGGGCAGGGCGAGGTCGCGCAGGAAGTTGGCGCCCTTGAGCGCGATCAGCAGGCCGACGTTCGAGTTGTTGAACGCGGCGATGAACTGGGCCGCGAAGAACGCCATCACCAGGTAGTAGGCCATCGTGCCCATCGCCGCGGTCATGCCCGCGACGATGTCGCGATGGGTCTTGACGGTGCCCGCGACGTAGCCGTGCACCACCCCCGGAATCAGGAACAGGAGGAAGATGAGGGGCACCATCATGCCCATCAGCGGCGCCGTGAAGCCGGTCAGCGAGCCTGCCGTGTCGCGCAACGGCGATCCGGCGGGCAGGGCGGCCAGCGTCAGCAGGAGGAGCCCCGCGACCAGCGCCCCAATTCCCGCCCCGAAGCCGCGGCGGTCGCGGTCCGTCAGATCCTCCATCTTCGGCATCGCCTCGGGGTCGCCGTCGACGGGCGTGGCCTGGAGGCGCGGCTCGATCACGCGGTCGGTGAGATACCAGCCGACGCCGATGACGAGGACCGAAGACACCGCGGTGAACCCCAGGTTGCTCAGCGGGTTGACCAGCCGTTCGGCGTCGAGAATCTGCGCCGCCGTCTGGGTGAACCCCTGCAACAGGGGGTCGATGCCCGAGGGGATGAAGTTGGCCGAGAACCCGCCGGAGACCCCCGCGAAGGCGGCCGAGATGCCGGCCAGGGGGTGCCGGCCGGCGGCGTAGAAGATGACCCCCCCGAGAGGGATGACGAGCACGTAGCCGGCGTCGGCGGCGGTGTGGCTGACGATCGCGGCCAGAATCAGCATCGGGGTCAGCAGGCGCGGCGACGTGCGGCCCAGAATCAGCTTGAGGCCGGCGTTGATGAAGCCGGTCTTCTCGGCCACGCCGACGCCGAGCAGCGCCACCAGCACCACCCCCAGGGGTGCGAACCCGGTGAAGGTGGGGACCAGCTGCACCATGAAGGTGGTGAGGGCGGTGCCCGTCAACTGGTTGGCGATGCGCAGCGGCTCGCCGGTGCGCGGGTTCGTCTCGGCGAACTCGATCGGCGACAGGATGGCGGAGGCGATCCAGGTCAGGACCAGCAGCAGCAGGAACAGGATCGCGGGGTCGGGCAGTCGGTTGCCGACCGTCTCGATGCCGTTCAGGGCGCGGTCGACGAAGCCTCCGCCTTCGGGGGACGCTTGCCGGTCAGGTCGTGCCTTCGCCATGGCTGAACCTCACTCGCTGTCGAGCGCCTGGACGCCCCGCGGAAGCCGTCAGTCGAGCACGTCGAACAGGTAGCTGTACTTCAGGATGACGCTGCGGCCGGCGTAGGAGGGAATGAAGTCGCCGAGCCCGTCGGTCTCGTTGTAGACGAAGAAGAGCCCGGTGTTGGCGTCCTGCAGCCAGCCGACCCGGAAGTTCATCGACCAGAGGTCGGCGCTGTCGTTGTGCTGCAGCAGGGTCTGGACGTAGAGGCGCGGCGAGAAGTTGTAGCCGAGGTTGACGCTGCTCAGGTTGGTGACGGCGCTGCCGCTGGGCAGGTCGATGTTGTTCCGGCTGTAGCTCAGGGACAGGTTGAAGGTCTCGCCGTAGCGGGCGTTGATCGACGGCCGGATCGTGACGATGTTGCCGTTGAAGAACCCCGCGGTCGTGGCCCGGATGCCGGCGCTGAACGGGGCCGACCGGTCCGAGTTGTACTGGTAGCTGAGCTCGTTGAAGTCCCAGCGGCCGGCCGGCACCGACAGGCCCGACACCGTGAAGTCCTCGAAGACGTACTCCTGGCGGAGGTCGTAGGACACCCCGGCCGACGAGCTGTCCTCGAACTCGCCGTTGTAGTGGAGATGGACGAAGGTCGTCTCCATGACCCCCTCGAAGTTCCAGAACCGGCTGAAGGTCATGTGCGGCGTCAGCTCCTGGTACTTGAGGAACCCGTCGGGCCGGGTGGTGTTGTTGATCGAGAAGTTGACGGCGCGGAATCCCCGGTCTCGCTGCAGGTAGCCGACCTCCGGGTTGAAGTCCTCCCCGTTCTCCTGATACGCGGCGGCCAGGCGCCAGGCCTCGGAGCTGTACTGACTCGACACGCTCATGGCGTGGTCGCGCCCGTCGCGGCCGGGTGTCTGGGTGCGGCCCATGAAGCCCTGCACCATCCCGTTCTCGCCGATGCCCCAGCGGCCGTCGAAGGCGTAGGTGCGGTTGTAGTCCTCGGTCGCGGCGTAGCTGCTGGTGCCCTGGCGGTTGACGAAGAGCCCGCCGATGCTCGATCGGTTCGGCAGGTCGCGGCGCAGCCGGGCCACCGAGAAGTTGTTGGCGGTGTTGGACTGGGTGCCGACCTGCTCGGTCTGCATGTTCAGGAATCCCACCGTCGTCGAGTCGGTCACCTTGCCCGACATCCGGGCGCCGCCGACAATCGGAATCGGGGTGCCGACGTCGCTGATGCCGATGCGCCGGCTGAAGAACAGCTCGGTCTGGCCGAGGTTCCGGCCGCCGGACTGGTTCGCGACCGAGAAGGCCCCGGCGTTCTCCAGAAAGAACGGACGCTTCTCGGGGAAGAAGAGGTTGAACCGGTCGAGGTTGATCTGCTGCTGGTCCACCTCGACCTGCGCGAAGTCGGTGTTGTAGGTGGCGTCGAGGGTCAGCCCCGACGTCACGCTGTACTTGAGGTCGGCGCCGAAGTTGCCGACGGACTGCGCACCGAGGCCCGGCTCGATGTCGCGCGTGGCCATCTCGCCGACCACGTAGGGGGTGACCTGCAGGTTCCCGGTGAAGCCGACCGGCGCGCGCACCCCCGCCAGCTGCCCCGCCATCGAGACCCGGTACAGGTTGTACTGCCGGGGCAGGGGCGCCCAGTACGCGGTCTCGTTCCGCCGGCGGATGGTCCGCTGGAAGTTCATCCCCCACACCTGGTCCTCGCGGTCCGGATAGCGGATGGTCCGGAACGGGATGGCGAACTCGGCGCTCCACCCGATGTCGGAGATCGCGGTCTGCACCTGCCAGGCGCCGTCCCAGTTGAGGTTGAAGCCGTTGCCGCTGCCCCGCGAGAAGCCGCCTCCGCCCCCCCGTCCGCCGCGGCGGCCGCCGCCCTCGTCGGTCACCTGACCGTCGTACTCCTGGCCGGCCGGGGTGGTGCCGAAGACGAACCCGTTCTGCCGGTCGCTGAAGGTGTCGAGCACCATCTGGAAGCTGTCGGCGTCGTTCATCGACGAGTCGCGCCGGCTGTCGCTCATGATGATGGCGGCGGGATCCTTGTCGTAGCAGACGACCCCGAAGTAGATGGTGTCGTCGGTGAACATCACCCGCACCTCGGTCCGCTCCGTCGCCGGCTGTCCCGCGTCGGGCGCGGTCTGCTGGAACCCGCTGACCGGCGCCACCGCCGCCCAGGCCGCGTCGTCGAGCACGTTACCGTCGACCCTCGGCGCCTGCTCGCGCCACAGCGCCACCGCCCGCTTTCCGGCGGCGGGGGCAGGGGCGGGCGCGACGATCTGAATCGCCGCCGGCTCCTCGCCACCCACCGGCGGACCCTGTGACTGGCCGCGCACCGGCAGGGAGCCGGCGACAAGCAGACAGACGGCGAGCACGAGTCGGTCGCTCAATCGCATTTTCGCTCTCACCTTCAGCCAGGGTCGAGGGTGCTCCACGCCCGGGGCCATAGTCCGCCAAAATCGGTCTATTACAACACAGTCAGCCCGGCTCTCCGAGCAATTCGCGGGTGCGCGCCATGAGCCTTGCCGGTTCGGTCCGGTCGAACCGCCGGGGGGCGAAACGGTGGCGGCCGCGATCCGTGCTTCGCCTCCCGCCGGCCGCCATGCCGTGTCACGCCGCCTCGACATCGGTTTGGGTGAAGTCGTCACCCTTGAACAGCAGCGGTTCGCCGGTGGTTCTTGCCAGCGCGTACGCGAAGCAGTCGCCGAAGTTCAGCGCCGCCTCGTGATTGCCTCTACCGAAACGACGCCACGCCTGGCGGGCGGTCTCGACCTGTTCACGCGTGACCGGCGTCAACTCGATCTCGGCTTCCTCGACGAGCGAATCGAGCTCGATGTCGGTCGCGTGGCCGCGGCCGCCGACTACGATGGACGCTTCGAGGAGATTGGCGACCGACATTCGGCACCGCGATGCCGTCAGGATTGCCCGGGCATACAGCTCAGCATCCGGTTCGCGGAACAGCACCGCCAGTACCGCCGACGTATCGACTATCACTTCGGCAGTCCCCGCTCGTCATAGAGAAAGTCGCCATGCTCGATGGCGGAGGGACCAGGTCCCAACCGCGTGGCGCAGCGCTGCCCGATGGCAAGCAGCCTTTGCACCCGCGCCTCGAGGCCACGAAGGCGGGTCTGCCGCTCCAGGTGGTCGCGCAGCGCGACGGTGATTGCGCCGGTCATCGTCTCGCCGGTGAGCCGGGCGAGTTCCGCGGCCAGCCGGCAGGTCTCTTCGTTCTTGATGTTGAGGCTCATCGGGGGTGCCTGGTAGAAACCAGCTGGGCCATTCTACCTTGTCTCTCGACCGCGCGCCACCGCATGGCCGACCGCTTCGAGGACGCTTGTCGGCCGGCGCTCGGGTTTCGTCGCTGTCTGCCACCCGGCGCCGCCTGGAATGGAGCCGTCTCGCCGGCGCCGGCCGGACCGACGCGGGTGACGCACTCGTCGAGTCGTCGTCGCGGTCTCCCGCGTTCCCGCCCGTCGTCAGCCGGCCGCTTCGATCAGCTCGCAGGTTCGCGTCACCGAATCGGCGCCGTGGAAGCGCCGGGCGGCGGCGCGGCAGGCGCCGGCGGTGTCGTCCGACCCGAGGAGCGCGTCGAGGGCGCGCGCCGCGGCGCGGCCGTTGACGGCGGACGGCCACAGGGTGCGCGCCACCCCCAGGCGTTCCAGCCGCACCGCGTTGTCCGGCTGGTCGAACGTCATCGGCATCACGATCTGTGGGCAGCCGGCCCGCAGGGCCTCGGCCGCGGTGCCGATGCCGCCGTGGTGCGCGATGGCCGCGGCCCGCGGCAGCACCCGGCTGAGCGGGGCGTAGTCGGCGTGGCGGACCCCGGCGGGAAGCGGGTCGGGAAGCTGCTCGGGGAACCTGGTGAGGAGCAGCCCGGGCCGGCCGAGGCGGCGGCACGCGTCCGCCCCGGCCTGGAAGAACCGCGATCCCTGGCGGTTGCCGGTGCCGGCGACGAAGACCATCGGCCGGCGGCCGGCCGCGTCGGACTCGGACAGCCAGTCGTCGAGGGTCGGCGCCAGGGGAGCGGCGTCCGCGGCGTCGTACAGGGGAAAGCCGGTCAGAATCGTCTGCCGCGGCCAGTCGGGCTGCGCCGGGGCGTACCAGTCGGGGAAGAGGCCGATGACGCGCTGCGGCGAGTGCCACCACTCGCTCGTGATGCGCCGCACCGGCGGCAGGTCGAGCTCGGCCCGCAACGCGTTGGCGGCCGGCGCCAGCGCGCGGTCGGCCATATGGTCGCCGAGGGCCAGCACGAGCCGCTTGAGCGGCGCCGGCCAGCGGTTGATCGACCGCAGGTACTCGTGCTGCACCGGCGCCTCGTGGGCGCTGACGAGGCAGCTCGGCTGCAGGTGCATCGTCACCAAGGGCAGGCCGAGCACCTCGTGGGCGACCCGTGCGCTGAACGCGAGGCCCGGCGCCACGAGGACCGGCGCGCCGCCGGCTGCCGCGGCCCGTATCAGCTCGAACCCCTCCCGGCCCCAGCGCCGCAACGCGCCGCCGAGCACGCTGAGCCCCCGGCGGTCGTGCCAGAGGTCCGGGTGGGAGAGGACCGCGTCGTAGTCGTCGGCCGTGCCGATCGGGACGAAGGGCAGGCCCACCCGATCGAGCAGCGGCCCGAAGTGCGGGTTGATGATCATCGAGACGTCGTGGCCGCGCCGCTGGAGCGCGAGCGCGACGCTGACGTACGGATGTACGTCGCCGCCGCTCCCGACGGGGGTCATGATGATGCGCATCGGATGGGTTGGATGCGGGCGAGGCCGGTCCTCATGCGTGCTATTCTGCGAATGGTGGGACCGATACGGCACGACCGGCGCCGGACGGTCCCGTCTTCTGAAGACCGGGAAGCGAATAGGGCCGGGAGGGAGAGTCCATGAACCGTTCCAGAGGATCGTACATCGGAATCGTCGCAGGGATTGTGTACGTCGTGGTGGTCGCAGCATCGGGGACGCCGATATTCGCACAGACCCAGGCCGGTGCGGCGGAAACCGGATGGACGCCGGAGATCCTGGCGGACGGCCAGCCGAACATCACCGGCACGTGGAACAACTCGAACGCCATGTTCACGCCGCTCGAGCTGCCGGAAGAGCTGGTCGGCCAGGCGCTGTCGGCCGACGAGCTGCGGGCTCGTGCCGAGGCGCGCGCCACCGGCCGCAAGGAGGGGTCGGAATGGCGCGGCCACGAGAATTCCCGCGGGGTCGGCGGGTACGGCACCTACTGGTTCGACTGGTACTGGGAGACGCCGGTCGACATCGGCCAGGCCTCGATCATCGTGGACCCGCCGAACGGCCGCGTTCCCGAGCGCACCGCGAACGCGCGCGAGTCGATCGCCATGAACATGGCCGAGCTGCACGCCGCGGCGGAGAACATGGAGACGGGGGACCGGTGCATCTCCCGCGGCGTGCTGGGCATGATGATGCCCACCGAGTACAACAACGGCACGCTCATCCTGCAGTCGCCGGGCTACGTCGTGATTCACAGCGAGATGATCCACAACGCCCGCATCATCCCCATCGATCAGCCCCACGCCGACGCCAGGGTGCGGCAGTGGGAGGGGGACCCCCGCGGACACTGGGAAGGCAACACGTTGATCGTCGAGTCGACGAACTTCCGCGCGGTGAAGAACATCCGCGGACCGTCGGCGGGCATTCGGTCGCGCCAGTCCGAGGCGCAGAAGGTCGTCGAGCGGTTCACGATCACCGGTCCGGACGAGCTGCGGTACTCCGTCACCATGGACGACGCGGAGACCTATGCCGCGCCGTGGACCGCCGCGTTCCCGTTCAACCGCGACGACGATTACCTGCAGTTCGAGTACGCCTGCCACGAGGGGAACTACTCGGTGCCGAACGCCCTCGGCGGCGCGCGCATGGAGGAGGCGGCCAGCCGGTAGGAGTCTGCGCCGGGGAACCGGGCGCTTCAGGCGAGGCGCTTGCTCGAGCGAAGGGTGGCGAGCGTGAGGATCGCGCCCCCCCAGGCGAGCAGCGCCAGCGCCTGCGGCCACAGGACCTCCAGCCCGATGCCCTTGAGGAAGATCCCGCGCAGGATCACCAGGAAGTAGCGCACCGGCACCAGGTAGGTGACCGGCTGGATCGCCGCCGGCATGTTCTCGATCGGGAAGATGAAGCCCGAGAGGAACACCATCGGCAGGAGGAAGAAGAACGACGAGGTGATCATCGCCTGCTGCTGCGTGTCCGAGATGGTCGATACGAACAGGCCGATGCCCAGCGTGGTCATCAGGTAGACCAGCGACATCAGCATCAGGAGGCTCACGGAGCCGCGGAACGGCACCTCGAACCAGAACACCGCCACGGCCACGACCAGCATCACGTTGAGCATCCCGAGGGCCGCGTACGGCAAGAGCTTGCCCGCGATCAGCTCCCACCGGGCGAGCGGCGTCACGTTGAGCTGCTCGAGCGTGCCGGTTTCCTTCTCGCGCACGATGGCCATCGACGACAGGTTCGTGGTGACCGCCAGCAGCAGCAGGGCCAGGATGCCGGGGACCATGAAATCGCGGCTCTCGAGCTCGGGGTTGAACCAGACCCGTACGTCGGCCCCGCTCGGCGGCTCGGGAGACGCCAGGCCCCGCTCGGCGGCCAGCTCGCGCCCGTGGGCGGCTACCAGCGTCCCCGCGTAGCCGACGGCGACGTTGGTCGAGTTGGCGTCGCTGCCGTCGGCGATCACCTGCACCGCGACCGGCCGGCCGGTCCGCACGCTCTCGCCGTAGCCGCCCGGGATCGACAGCGCCATCCACGCGCGGCCGCTGTCGAGATACTCCCCGATTCCGGCCATCGACGACAGACTGTCGACGACGACGAAGTTGCGCGACGCGTCGAACCGCGACACGAGCGCGCGGCTGTGCACCGACCGGTCCACATCCACGACGACGAGGGGCACGTCCGCGACATCCGTCGACGCGGCGTAGCCGAGCAGCGTGAGCTGGAGGATCGGCGCAACGAGCACGATACCGAACAGGCGCGGATCGCGCCGCAGCTCCAGCACTTCCTTGTGCATCAGGTGCATCAGGCGCATCAGTCCGCCCTCATGCCCACTGCCGCCTCAGGCGCAGCGACGCGAGCGCCATTACGGCCAGGGCGAAAACCGCCAGCGCCAGCAGGTCCGGCCAGAACGCGGCGACGCCGGCGCCCTTCAGCACGATGGCCCGCAGGGCGACCAGGAAGTAGCGGGCCGGCACGATGAAGGTCACGGCCTGCAGGAACGCCGGCATGCTGGAGATCGGGAAGATGAAGCCCGACAGCATGAGCGTCGGCAGGAACGAGGTGAGGAGCGCCAGCTGGAAGGCCACCTGCTGGCTGTCGGCAATGGTCGAGACGAGCAGCCCCCACGCGAGCGCGCCCACCAGGAACAGGGAGATCGCCGCGAGCAGCATCGCCCAGGAGCCGCGCATCGGCAGCCCGAAGAACGCCATCGCCAGCAGGAGGATGAGGATCGAGGAGGCGAGCGATACGAAGAAGTACGGGATCGTCTTGCCCAGCACGTAGCTGGCCGGTCCGATGGGCGACATCCGGACCTGCTCCATCGTGCCCGCCTCCTTCTCGCGCACGACGGACAGCGCCGCCGACACCACCGCCGTCAGCATCGCGATGTAGGCGATCAGGCCCGGGACCAGGAACAGCGCGCTGCGCAGCTCGGGGTTGTACCAGATGCGCGGCTCGACGGCGAGCAGCGGGCCGCCCGGCGCCGCGGCGCGGGCCTCCACCTCGTAGCGCGCCGAGATCGTGTTCACGATGGACAGGCCGTAGCCGACCACGGTCGTCGCGGTGTTCGCGTTGTCGCCGTTGACGATCAGCTGCACCGAGGTCGGCTGTCCGGTGCGGGCATCCCGGTCGAAGCCGGCGGGCACCACGACCACGGCCCGGGCCACGTCGCGATCGACGAGATCGACGATCGCGTCGTTCGAGGTCGCGTCGGCCACCAGGTCGAAGTAGCCGGAGTTGACGAACGCGGAGACCAGCGCGCGGCTGGCGGGGCTGCGGTCGTTGTCCTGGATCGCGAGGGGCACGTTGCGGACGTCGAAGCTCAGCGCGTAGCCGTACAGCAGCAGGAAGAACGCCGGGACGAACAGCAGGATCATCAGCGTGCGCCGGTCGCGCCCGATCTGCAGGAGCTCCTTGCGCCCCACCGCCAGCGCCGTGCGCATCGGTCTCACGCCGCCTCGCTCCCCTCGGCCACGTCGATGAAGACGTCCTCCAGCGAGGGCTCCACGATCGTGCAACCGGCGACCTCCACGCCCGCCGCCCGCAGCCAGCCCGCGACGGCGTCGGGGCCGCCCCCCGCCCGCCCCAGCACCGCGTGCACCGCGGTGCCGAACAGGCTCGTCTTCTCGACCTCCGCGATTTCGTCGAGCACGCGCATGGCCTCCACCGGCCGGGCCGCGCGCACCTCGACGATCGCGCGTCCCGCGAAGCGGCTCTTCAGCTCGCCGACCGTGCCGAGCGCGGCCAGCCGTCCCGCGTCGATGATGGCGACGCGGTGGCAGTGCTCCGCCTCGTCGAGATGGTGGGTGGTGACGAGCACGGTGACGCCGGTGCGGGACAGCTCGTGAATGAGCCGCCAGAACTGTCGGCGCGACAGCGGGTCCACGCCGCCGGTAGGCTCGTCGAGGAAAACGATGGGCGGCTCGTGCAGGACCGCGCACCCGAGGGCCAGGCGCTGGCGCCAGCCGCCCGAGAGAGAGCCGGTCAGGGCGTCCTCGCGGCCCTTCAGCCCCGCCATCTCCAGCACGAAGGCCCGGCGCGCGGCCATGCGCCCGCCGCGCAGGCCATGGACGCCGCCGAAGAACGCGATGTTCTGGGCCACCGTCAGTTGCTCGTACAGCGAGAACCTCTGCGACATGTAGCCGATGCGACGCTTGACGCCCTCGGGATCGGCGCCGACGTCGATGCCGCCGACCCGCGCCGAGCCCGACGTCGGCCGGAGCAGCCCGCACAGCATGCGGATCGTCGTGCTCTTGCCGGCGCCGTTGCTGCCCAGAAAGCCGAAGATCTCTCCCGGCCGCACGCAGAAGCTCAGATCGTCGACGGCGGTGAACTCGCCGAAGCGGCGCGTCAGCCGGTTCACCGCGATGGCGGCCATGGGGTCAGCGGCCACGCGCCCGCTCCAGCTCCGCCTCCGAGAGGCGAATGCCCGCCAGGGCCCTGGTGCGGTCGAGCTCGGCCTGCAGCAGCGCGAGCTCGGCGTCGAGCACCTCGGCCTGGATGGCCACGCCCACCTCGTAGCGCGCCGTGACGACCCGCTGCGCCTCGCGGGCAGCCGCGATGGCGTCCGAGGCCGCCGCCGCCGCCGCGCGCCCCGAGTCGATTGTCAGCAGATGCGTCCGGATCTCGAGCGCGACCAACGAATCGAACTCGGCCAGATCCTCGCGCGCCGCGTCGGCCCTGAGCGCCGCGCGTTCCACGTCCGCCGCGCGCCGCCCACCGTTCCACAGCGGCCAGCTCACGTTGACGCTCGCATCCCAGGACTCCTCCCAGCGATCGGCGCGTGGGAAGATGCGGGGGTTCGGCCGCGCGAGATCGACGCCGCCGGCGATCGCCACGGTCGGCCGCATCGACAGCGACGCCGCGGTCAGCTGCTCGTCGGCCGCGTCGATGCGGAGCTCGATGGCCCGCCGCTCCCCGCGCGCGTCCAGCGCCTGATCCACCAACCGTGCCAGCGGCAACGGCGGGGCGCCGGCTTCGGTCAGCGGGGCGCCGGCCTCGACCGGCCGCTCGACTCCGGCGCCGACCAGGCGGGCCAGGCGTGCGCCGGCGAGGTCCCGCTGGTTGCGTGCCTCGATGAGCAGCATCCGCTGGCGCGATACCTGCGCCTGGGCCGACGCAACCTCGTTGGGCGCCACGAGCCCGCTTGCGAGCCTCTCCTGCGCCACGGACAGGTGGGCCACGCCGCGGTCCACACCCCGCGCGATCACGGTGACCACCGCGCCGGCCGACACGATCGCCCAGAACGCGCGGGCGACCTCGAGCCGCAGGTCGGCCTGCGCGATACGGACCTCTTCCGCCGTCGCGCCCGCCCCGGCCTTCGCCGCCCGGACCAGCGCCTCCGAGCGGCCGCCGGTGTACACCGGCCACCACAGCCCGAGCCGCGTCGCGTAGTTGTTCGGCACATCGGGGTAGAGCACCCGAAGCCCGCCGGCGGGGCCCGGCACCACGAATTCGGTCACGTGATTCGTCCTCGTGTAGGCCGCCTCGAGCGCCACCGACGGCCGGCCGGCGAGCTCGGCGGCGGTGACGTCCGCGGCGGCCGCGGCTCCGCGGGCGCGTTCGGCCGCGAGGCGATGGCTGGCCTGCAGGGCGCGCGCCTGCGCCTCGTCGAGCGTCAGTCGCAGGGGCGGAGCGTCCTGCGCGCCGGCGGCGGTCGTCAGCGCCAGCACCAACCCGATCGACAGTCGCTTCATGCGGTGCCTTCCTTCCCGGACAGATGGGCGATGAACACGTCCTCGAGCGACGGCGGAACCGGACGCACGGCGGCGCGCGCCAGCGGCGTGCGGCCGAGCTCCGAGGTGAAGCGCTCGACGGCATCGCCGGCATCGGCGGCCAGCGTGACGTGCAGGCGATCGCCGAAGACCTGCGCGTCGGCGACGCCGGGCAGCCGGCGGACAAGCTCCACGCCGGCGCCGGTGTCCGCGCCGAGGCTGACCTCGAGCACGCGCCCCGGCATCCGCGCCCGGATGCGAGAGGGGGCATCGGCGTCGAGCACGCGGCCCTCGTGCAGCAGCGCGACGCGCCCGCAGCGTTCCGCCTCGTCGAGGTAGGGGGTCGACATCAGGATCGTCATGCCGTGCGAGAGGAACTCCGAGAGCAGCTTCCAGAACTCGCGGCGCGAGACCGGATCGACGCCCGTCGTGGGCTCGTCGAGGAGCAGCACTCTCGGCTCGTGCACGAGTGTGCAGGCCAGCGCCAGCTTCTGCTTCATGCCGCCCGACAGCCGGCCCGCCAGCCGGCGGCGGAAGGGCGCCAGCCGCGTCATCCCGAGCAGCCGATCGCGGCGCGCGTGATAGCCGGCCATGCCGTGAACCTCGGCGAAGAACGCGATGTTCTCGTCGATCGTCAGGTCGCCGTAGAGGCTGAACCGTTGCGAGAGGTATCCGACCTGTCCGGTGACGTGGCGGTGTTCGCGGACCGGGTCACGGCCGAGGACGCGAACCGAGCCGGCGTCGGGCCGCAGGAGTCCGCACATCAGGCGGATCGCGGTCGTCTTGCCCGCGCCGTCGGGGCCGATCAGGCCGAACATCTCGCCGGCGCCGACTTCGAGGCTCACGTCCGCGAGCGCCGTTGCGGCGCCGAATCTCCTGGCCACGCCTGCGAGCGTGATTGCCGGGGTCACGGCAGCTCCAGCAAGGCGTCCACCGGCATGCCGGGCTTCAGCACGCCTTCCCGGTTGTCCACGGCGACCTTGACCCGATACACGAGCATCGAGCGCTCCTCGGCCGTCTGCACGTTGCGCGGGGTGAACTCGGCCCGGGGCGACACGAACGTCACGGTGCCGGGCAGGCCTTCGCCGCCGGCGTCGGTGAACACGAGGGCGGCCTGGCCGATGGTCAGTCTCGGTACGGTGGGTCCCGGCACGAACAGGTTGGCCCACGCCCGGTCGATGTCGGTGACCACGAACAGGGGCATCGCCGGGCCGACGATCTCTCCCGGCTCGACGAGCGCCTGCGTGACGATTCCCCCCGCCGGCGCCACCACCGTGGCATCGTCGATGCGCTTGCGCAGCACCGCGATCTGGGCGTCGATTGCCGCCACCCTCGCGCGGGCGGCATCGATCTCCTCGGTCCGCGCCCCCGATTCGAGGCGCGCCACCACCTGCTCGGCCGCGCGCACCTGCCCGCGCAGGGCCCGGGTGTGCTGCTGCAGCACGTTGACGCGCGCCGCTGCGTCGTCGCGTTGCTTGCGTGATCCCGCGGCGGCCGCGAGGAGCGATTCGAAACGCTCGCGGTCGGCGACGGCGGCGGCCAGCTCGGCTTCGATGGCCGCCTTCTCGGCCTCGAGCGCTTCGATCTGCGCCTGAGCCCGGCGCACGTCCTCGGGACGCGCCCCCGCCTGCAGCAGCCGCATCTGGGCCTCGGCGGCCTCGCGCTCGGCCTGCGCGCGACCGACGACCAGCTCGACGTCGCGCGCGTCGACCCGCGCGACGATGTCCCCGGCCTCCACCCGATCGCCTTCGGCGACCGTGAGCTCCACCAGGCGGCCGCCGACCTCGGCGGCCACCCGGACCTCGGTGGCCTCTACGTGTCCCGACACGCGGAGCTCGTTGGGCGGGGCCGGCTCGGCGCACGCGGCCGCGACTGCGGCGCCGACGATTGCCGCCAGCGGCTTGCTCATTGCCTCCGCTCCTCGGATGTCCTCGCGCAGTATCTCGCGCCCGCCCTCGTCGAGGGGACGTCCCTCGGAGCGGGCCTCCGGCGCGCCGCCGGGCGACCTGCCCCGGATGCTCTCACCGCCGACGGCGGCGCTCGGAGGCGGATCGCGGTCGTCGCTGGGCGCAGCCGTCGCCGCCGGCGTCCTGACCGGCAGTTCGGAAGCGGGGACGCGGGACTCCTCAACGCGCCCCGCCGGTGACACGCCGCTCGTGCGCCAGCAGGGTCTCCTTCACCGGCAGCCCCCCGCCATAGCCGGTGAGCGTGCCGTCGGCCCCGATCACGCGGTGGCAGGGCACGACGATGGCCAGCGGGTTCCGGCCGTTGGCGGCGCCGACGGCCCGTGAGGCGGTCGGTCGCCCGATGCGCCGCGCGAGCTCGCCGTACGAAACGGTCTCGCCGTAGGGGATGCGGCGAAGCTCGTCCCACACCCGGCGCTGGAAGGCGGTGCCGGCGGGGGAGAGCGGCAGGTCGAAGTCGCGGCGTTCACCGCCGAAGTACTCGCGAAGCTGCCGCTTCGCCTCCCCCAGGGGTCCGGGCAACGATCGACGCCGCTCCCGCCACCCCGGATCGGGATCGCACGCCGCCGCGTTGGGCAGGTCGATCCGCTCGATCCCGCCGTCGTCGCCGACGACCCGCAGGGTTCCAATCAGTGTGTCGAAGTCGTGGTAAGCCAGGCTCATGCTGGATAGTCCTCCCGGCCGTTGCGGCCCACGCACAAGGCTACCGCATCCCACCGTCGCCCGGCGCGCCTGCCCGATGGCCGCGGATTCCGCCTCGCGAGCTGCGATCTCGGCCGTCCCCCACGACAGCGAGATCCCGCCGCCCCCGTGCCCGTAGTTGTGAACGACGACCTGATCGCCCATCCGCGCCGCCGCCAGCCTGAACCCGGCCGGCCGGTACGGAGGGCAGGCCGACCACGCGCCGAATGATGCGATCCCGCGACATGTCGACGGGGGCGAGGACCGGCCCGGGGAGCCCGATGCCGTTGGTCGAGGGTGCCCGCGCCGCGCAGGCCGCCCCGGCGACGGCGCCAAGCATGGCCCGGCCGCCCCACCGCAGCGCGGTCCGACGGGTGATGCGTTGCGTCGCCGGCCGCCGCACGGGCCGGGGATGGGACATCGTGGAACTCTACCACCGTCGGGCGCGGCGACGTTCCGGCGGGCACGGAGGACGGCGCGACAGGAACACCTTGCTATCATGCCTGCATTGGGGCATGCGGCCATGGGACTTACCCCGTCGGGCCATGAGCGGGCGTGGCGCTTGCCGGGAGGCGACCGCCCCTGGCCGCTCACGGGCTCGGGCCGGGCCTGTGCCGAGCCGTCCCGATGGGTAGGAACAGGGGACGCTCGATGAAGCGCACGCAGATTCAGCTCGACGATGCCACCTACGAGGCGGTGCGGCGGAGGGCCTACGAACAGAACCGCTCGATGGCGTCGGTCGTGCGGGAGACGCTGGCGAAGGCCTTCGGCGTGGAGTCCGGGGTGGAGAAGAGGAAGTGGACCATCGAGGACTTCCCGTTCATCGGGATGGGGAGTGACCCCGACAATCCGCCCGATGCGCCGGTATCGGAGCACCACGACGACGCGTTGGCCGAGGCCTACGCCGACTGGAACCGGTCGGGTCCAAAATGATCTTCGTGGGCACGTCGGCGATCTTCGCGCTTGCGGACGGACGGGACGCCCGCCATGACGAGGCGGCGCGGTCGTTCGAGGCGCTTCTCCGCGCCGGGCGGCGGCTGGTCACCCACAGCTACGTGCTGGTCGAGTCGATGGCGCTGCTGCAACGCCGTCTCGGGCGCGGGAAGGCGATCGAGTTCGCGTCCGTCGTGGCGGCGTTCGAGATCGAATGGGTCGGCGAACGGCTGCACAACGCGGCTGTACTGGCGCTCGGCGAGCAGCCGCGCGGCATCAGCCTGGTGGACCAGGTGAGCTTCCTCGTCATGCGCCGCCGCGGCATCCACGAAGCGTTCGCGTTCGACGCCGATTTCGCGGCGGCCGGCTTTCGGCTGTTCGAAGCATGATGTTCATGCCGGGCCGGCATCCGCGGACGATCCGCCGGCGGAGTCTCCATCGCATTGAAAGATGAGCGTCGACTGCACATATTTCAAGGTTCTCGCATGAGCCTCGCTTACCATGACCTCGCTCGTCAGGGGGCCTCGCTCGCGCCCTCCCGGTTGGTTCGGCCGTGCCGGAGGGCCGCCGGCCGTCACCACAGTCCCAGCAGGCGCCACCAGAGGCTGCCGGCGCCGAGCCAGATGGTGATGTTCACCACGCTGATCAGCGCCCCGAGCCTCCACCACGTGCCGATGTCGACGTTCCCCGACCCGAACAGGATGGGGGCGGCAGCGGTGCCGTAGTGGGTCATCGACGCGAACAGGTTGCTGAAGAACGCCAGCACCAGGGCGGCGAGGACCGGCGGGGTGCCCACCGCGAGGGCGACGGCGAGGAACGGGGCGTACATCGCGCTGACGTGGGCGGTGTTCGACGCGAAGAAGTAGTGCACGTAGAAGTAGATCAGGCTCAGCCCGAGGAAGGCGGGGAGCCAGTGCCCTTCGCCCAGCACCCCGGACACGCGGTCGGTGAACCAGCTGACCAGGCCCAGCTCGCCGAGCTGGCTCGCCATCATGACGAGCACCGCGAACCAGATCAGGGTGTCCCACCCGTTCCGTTCCTCGAGGATGTCCTGCCAGGCGAGCGCGCCGGTGGCGAGCATCGCCCCCACCCCGGCCATGGCGGTGGCGGTGGCGTTGATGCCGAGCGCGCTCCCGAGTATCCAGAAGATCAACAGGAAGACGAACACGGCCAGGAGGACCCGCTCGTCCCGCGTCATCGGGCCCATCTCCCGCAGCCGTTCCCGCGCGAACGCCGGGGCCTCGGGAGTGTGGGTGACCTCCGGCGGGTACAGGCGGTAGATCAGGAGCGGCACGAGGAGCAGGCTCAGCATGCCCGGAACGAACGCCGCGACCGCCCAGCCCGCCCAGGTGATGGTCACCCCCTGCTGCGCCGCGAGCTCGGCCGCCAGCGGGTTCGCGGCCATCGCGGTGAGGAACATCGCGCTCGTGACCACCACCCCCTGGTAGGCGGTGAACGTCAGGAAGGCGGCGATCCGGCCCTGGGTGCCCTCGGCGGCATCGCTGCCGAGGGAGACGCACAGCGACTTGAGGATCGGGTAGATGACGCCGCCGCCGCGCGCCGTGTTGCTGGGGATGGCCGGCGCGAGGACGAGGTCGGTGGCCACGATCCCGTAGGCCAGCCCGAGGCTCCGTTTCCCGAGGACGCGCATGAAGTGGTAGGCGATGCGCGCCCCGAGCCCCGTCTTGATGAAGGCGGTGGCGATGAAGAACGCCGCCACCACCAGCCACACCACGGTGGCGCCGAAGCCGGCCGTCGCCTCCGCGATGGTCAGGGTGCCCGACATCACCGCGAAAGCCACCGCCACGAACGCCATCGCCCCCATCGGCAGGGGGCGCAGGATGATCCCCGCGATGGTGGCCACGAAGACCGCGAGAAGCTGCCACGCCCGGGGCTCGACCCCGTCCGGGGTCGGCACGAGCCACAGCGCGGCCCCGACGGCGACCACCGCCCCGAGCCGGGCGGCGTCGACGCGGGGCGTGCGGGCGCGGTGCCGCGGCGGGTCGTCGGCCATGAGGTGGTACTGTATACGAAGGCGGTGAACCCGACCTTGGCCGCCTGCGGCGAGGGTATCCGGCGTGCGTTCGGGTCGTCGCCCGATGGTTGCCGCAGACGCCGGTCGGGGCGGGGCTGGCCGGTGCTGTCGGGAGCAGCCGCCGGGAATGGCAGGATGGAGAGATGACGAGCACTCGTCCCGCGACGAACGCATCGGCCACCTCGGAGGATGCGCTGCGCGGTCTCCTGCACGAGGAGGTGCTGCCGCCCCAGGGGGCCTGGAGCGACGAGGACTACCTTTGGCTCACGGATCGCTGCAACCGCCTGGTCGAGTTCACCGACGGCCGCGTGCAGGAACTCCCGATGCCGACGTTCACCCACCAGGCGGTCGTACTGGCTCTCTATCGACAGCTCCACGACTTTCTCGTACCGCGTGGCGGGGTGGTGATGGTTGCGGCGTTGCGCATGCGCGTCCGCGAGGGCAAGTTCCGCGAGCCCGACCTGCTGCTGCTCCGGGATCGGTCGGATGCCCGCTGCCAGGATCGCTACTGGCTGGGCGCCGACCTGGTGATCGAGGTGGTGAGCCCGGACGACCCGGATCGGGATCCGGTCGAGAAGCGTACCGACTATGTCGAGGCGGGCATTCCCGAGTACTGGATCGTCGATCCACGCGACGAGACGATCACCGTGCTTGCCATGGAGGGCGACGCCTACCGCGACCTCGGGGTGTTCGCCGCCGGCGACGCCGCCAAGTCACGGGTGCTTGACGGATTCGCGGCTGACGTGAGATCGGTGTTCGACGCGCCCAAGCCGGACGCATGAAATGCAGGACCGGACTGGCGGCGGTCGCCTCGACGACACCGCAATGAAAGCGCTTGGCGAACTTGCTTGAATTCGCGGCGGGATCAGTGCAGGAACATGGAGCTTGACACGGAAGTAGCGTCCCGCGCGCGGAAGTCGCTTGACCGCGCAATCGCCAGCTTGGCCGAGGCCGAGTATGGGCGGTTGAGTACAGAGGGAGGTCTTGACACCAAGGCACAGCGTGAGCATGTGGATAAGGCTCTCAGGTCCTTGAAGGAACACCAGCAGCGAGGAAGCCCAGACTATGGTGACGAGTGGGTCGCCGTCTTCTACCTCACTTGGTACCAGCCACGCCAGATCCAGTTGGCGTATGCCGCACTTCGCGAACTCATCTCCGAACGAAAACCACCGAAGTACATCATCGACTACGGTTGTGGTGCTTGGGCAGTTCAGATTGCACTGGCCCTTCGGATCGCGGACGTGAGTGTCAATGGGCCCGACTTGCGAGAGACACCAACAACAGAGACGCCGTCATGATCCGTACGGGAGAGCAGCGATGAATCCAGACCACCAGCCGTCGCTGTTCGATGAGTCCTCCAGGCGGTCGGAGGCGCGGCCGAATCGTCTGGGTCACGCGGACGTGGAGTATGTGGAGGTACGTGACATTCTCACGCGGGCCACGGGCTTCATGGATGCCTACGACTTCACGCTGAACCCGTACTCCGGTTGTTCATACGGCTGCACCTATTGCTACGCGGCTTTCTTCTCGCACAGTACGGAGAAGCGCGATTCCTGGGGGCGATGGGTTGACGTCAAGAGGAACGCGGTCGAGCGTCTTGGGCGCCGACGCGGCAGCCTGGACGGCAAGTTGATCTACATGAGCAGCGTCACGGACCCGTATCAACCCATCGAGCGCCGCGTCGGGCTCACGCGGGGACTGCTGGAGATCCTCGCGCGGCAGCGCCCGAAGCTGGTCGTACAGACGCGGAGCCCGGACGTCGTCCGGGACGTCGACCTGTTCCGGGAGATCGTGGCGCACGGGGGCCGCGTTCAGGTGAACATGACGGTGACCACCGACGACGAGGACATCCGTCGCACGTTCGAGCCGTTCTGTCCGAGCAACGCCGCCAGGCTTCGGGCGTCTCGGGAGCTGTGTGAAGGGGGCGTAGAGACGTGTGTCACCATGACGCCGCTGTTGCTGGTGCGAAATGCGGGGAAGTTCGCGGACGAGCTTTGCGCCACTGGTATTCGTGACTTCATCGTGCAGCCGTTCCACTTCCAGCGCGGCAAGTTTCTGGCGGGCACGAGGGATGCCGCGCTGCGTTTAGTGGCGGAGAAGCTGTCCAGCGACTCGGCGACCTTCCGGGAGGCGTACAGGGCGCACTATCGCGAAGCGCGGGAGGTCCTGAGGCGGCGACTGCCGAAACTCGGGGAGGGCAAGGACGGATTCCGACCGCCGTTCTGAATCCGGAGCGGCGATGAGGATGGGGTCGTGGCCGGCATCGGAGCGGGGCGGTCGGGCTCGCGGTTGGGGGGACGGTGAAGCTGTCCGTTGTGGGGGCGGTGGCGACCAACCCGGGGGGGGCTTGTTCCCGTCCGTCCACCTGGCAGTGCCGTTCGTTCACGAGACGTGACAGGCCCGCTGGGGTTCCCACAATGGAGGCGATGCGCTTCTTCAACACCGAGGGTCCGGTCCGGGCGCCTGAGCACTACTGCATTCCGCCGCTGGAACGGATCGATCTCGACGAAGTGCTGGCTCTCGTGCGGACGCAGAAGTACTTCGTGCTGCACGCGCCGAGGCAGACGGGCAAGACGTCGGCCCTGCTGGCCCTGCGCGATCTGTTGAACGCGGGAGCTGCCGGAGACTACCGGTGCGTCTACGCGAACTTCGAGGTCGGACAGGCGGCGCGCGAGGACACCGCGCGGGCGATGCGGGCCATGCTCGGCGAGCTCGCCCGACGGGCGCGGCTGACGTTGGGCGACGAGACGCCGGACCGCCTCCGGGCGTCGGCGCTTGAGACGGAGGGCGCGGACGGCGCGCTGATCGACGTGCTCTCCCGGTGGGCGGAGGCGGATGCGCGGCCGCTGGTGCTGCTCATCGACGAGATCGACACGCTGGTCGGCGACACGTTGCTGTCGGTGCTGCGGCAATTGCGGGCGGGCTACGACCAGCGGCCGGGGAGCTTTCCGCACAGCGTCGTCCTGTGCGGCGTGCGGGACGTGCGGGACGTGCGGGACTACCGCATTCGGTCCGGGGCGCGGAACGCGCTCGTGCTCGGCGGCAGCGCGTTCAACGTCAAGTCGAAGTCGTTGCGGCTGCGTGACTTCAGCGAGACGGAGACGCGGGCGTTGTTGGGGCAGCACACCGTCGAGACCGGGCAGGCGTTCACGCCGGCGGCGGTGGAGGCGGTCTGCACGCGCACCGCGGGGCAGCCGTGGCTGGTGAACGCCCTGTGCCGGGAGGCGTGCTTCGAGAGCGCGCCGGGCCGGGACCGTTCCCGTGCGGTCACGGAAGGCGACGTCCTGGACGCCCAGGAGCGGCTCATCCAGGCCCGCGTGACGCACCTGGACAATCTGGCCGACAAGCTGCGCGAGGAGCGCGTGCGGCGGGTGGTGGCGCCGATGCTGATCGGCGCTCCCGGCCGGGGGAGCTACGCGGACCGGGACCGGGACGTCGAGTACGCGCGCGACCTGGGCCTGCTGGCGCGGGACGACGCGAAGCGCATCGCCAACCCGATATACGCGGAGGTGATTCCGCGCGAGCTGACCTGGGCGGCGCAGGACGACGTCGAGGCGGAGACGTCTTCGTACGTGGACGCCGCAGGCGGCCTGAACGTGGACGAGCTGCTGGAGGCGTTCCAGCGCTTCTTCCGGGAGCACTCGGAACACTGGACGCAACGCTTCGACCGGTACCGGGAAGCCGGGCCGCAACTGTTGCTGCAGGCGTACCTGCAGAAGGTCGCGAACGGGGGCGGCCGCATCGAACGGGAGTACGCCCTGGGCCGGGGGCGGGTCGATCTGCTCATCCTCTGGCCGCACGGAGGCCGCGTGCAGCGGTTCGTCGTCGAATGCAAGGTGCGCCGCGACGGGTTGGAGCGGACGATACGCGAGGGCGTCGAGCAGACGCGGGGCTACATGGACCGTTGCGGGGCGGAGTCGGGGCACCTGGTCGTCTTCGACCGCTCGCCGTCCAGAACGTGGGAGGAGAAGATCTTCCGCCGCCAAGAGCCGGCCCGCGGCCATGCACCGGTCACCGTCTGGGGCATGTGACGGTCTCGAACGCCGCGCAGCCTATAGACGCCATCGCTCCGAAGCCGCGCCTCGACGTCTTCCATGATGGAGGGGACTGTCTTCTCGCCCGGGCCGCTGTCGAGGCCTTCCTGAACCGCGGCCTTGAGCGCCTCGTATTCGGAGCTCGGCTCCCGATCTCGGCGAATCAGATCCCGGATGTACTCGCTGTCGGCCGCGTCCGACCGGCCCGGCGAGATCGCGTAGGCGAAGCCCTACGACCGGGCCGAGCCCCAAAAGCCTGACCGCGCCTGATGCCGGCCGCGTCGCCGCCCGGATCGAGGCCGGCCGCAAGAAGAGCGACATCCAGCTCCTTCTGGACGGCCTGCGGGACGCTCTGATATCGTGGCCCGCGGGGACCCGCGCCTGGACCCGCGCCCCGCGTTGTAACCGGCGTGAGGGAGCAGATGATGCCGAATGCGACCATCGAGTTGGTTGAACAGGGAGACCAATGGGAGATCGAGCTGAGGAATCCCCAAGACTTCGACGACCGGGTCGTCGCGATGTACTGAACGCGTTCTGTCGATGCTTCGTTCACGTTGACCGCCTGAACAGCATGGTCAGTTGCATGCACACAAGTCAGTGCCATCATGGCCGCGACTCCGTGGCGTACGCGCGCGATCTCGACACGCTGGCGTGGTTCACTGTCGGAACTCTCCGCGAGTTGGCTAAAGCCATCAGGAAGCTCCGGAGCGCCCTGGCAAAGCGCGGACTACTCGATCCCGAGAGCGAGCCGTGGCTTACTCTCCGGAAGCTCGAGGAAAGGTGGGAGAACGACGAATCCTATCGAAAGATGAGAAATGTTGCGGCGTTTCACTTGGACGAGGAACCTGTCAATAGAGGGCTGGACGACCTGACGAAAGACCGCCGTGTGCCGCTGGCGAGCGGGCAGGGTAGCAAGCACGTCAAGAGTCGCCTGACGTTGGGCTTTCTGGCGCTCCATAACGGACTGGGTCTGGATCTCGACGGCTATCGCAGGTTTCATGAGACCGTGATGGCCGACCTTGCCGTCGTCCCCGAGGCGATTCAGAATGCGTTTATTGATGCGGCCAAGGCGGTTGGTGTGCCGTTTGGCCGCGGATGAGCCGTCTGTCGCCAAGGCCGCGAGACCGCGCGGGAGGCCCCTGCCCTTTCGGGTGGGTCGGCGCCGATGGGGTTCGCCGAATGGCTGGGTCGTGCCAGGAGCCGGCGGCGGCGCAAGTCGTACGTCGTGCGCCCGGTGCTTGTGGGTGAGAGTAGCGGCGGCGGACGGGTATGGACGGGTGGCCGCGGCGTGGCGGGACGCGATTGCGGGGAACACGATGCGCAGAGTACACTCGGACTGAGAGTGCGGAGCTTCAACATGAGCACGGCAGACCGGGGTAGCAGACAGGACGGGTCGGAAGGACCGAAGACCGGAACCGGAAGGTCTGTCAAGGGCTACGACCCGGAGAGTTGCCGTTGGGAATTCATCAACCCCGACGGGACGCCAGACGAAGACATGCTGCGGAGAGTTACGGCGGCGATAGTCGAGGCTGTCAATCCGCGACGGGTGATTCTGTTCGGTTCTGCAGCACGCGGTGAGATGAACGAGAGGAGCGACCTCGACATTCTGGTCATAAAGGACGATCGTAACTCTACAACAGCCGGCGAGATCTACCGCACTCTGCCCGTGGACAGAAGAGGAACCGACCTGGTGGTCGCCACGACGAGCGAGGTGGAGCGAAACCGATGGAAACCCTACTTCGTGATAGAACCGGCCATGCGGGAAGGACGAGTGTTGTATGACGAGGAAGGGGAATCCTGAGGACGCACGACTGTGGATCGCCGAGGCGGAGAAGCGTCTGGAACACGCGAAGGACTATGTACCACGAAGAGACCGGAGAATATTCTGCGAACAGGCGCACTACGCGGCGGAATTCGCCATCAAGGGCCTCATCGTGGCCGGAAACGGCGAATTCCAGTTTACCCATGACATTGGAGTGCTGCTGGAAGCGGTCCGCAAAACAGGCGAGACGATTCCCCGAGAAGCGGAAGACGCAACGATACTGTCGCCGTATGGAGGGCCGGGAAGATAACAGCTTCGAGAGAGAGCACGACCGGGAACAGGTGACGCAGGAAGAATACGAGCAGAGCATCAAGGCCGCAAGCGCAGCGGTGGATTGGGCGAAGACGCGAACGCGGGACATTCTGGCGAAGAGAGACGGCGCCGCGCTCTCGCGGGCAAAACCGTAGTGCTTGGCGGTGGAGGGGGACAGGTGTTGGCTGGAGCCCGGGGGCTCACGCACCGGCCGGTGTCCCCGGTGCGGTAGGGCTGCGCCGCAGATCGCCCTCGCCTGGGTCCTTCTCTGATTGCCTTCAGAACCCGTCCACGCCGTTCGCTCGGTTGATGCCTCCTCCTCAGCGGTCATTTGGCGCGGTTGTCGTAGTGCTGTTGGGCACCCGGACAACACCCGATGCAGCCCGGTGACTATCGCCAATCCGGTCAGGCCGGGCGCTTCATCCCTTCTTCAGAATCCGCAGTCCAGCGGCGTGACGTCAAACTGACCGATGTAGCTGCTGTCAAGATAGTGATGAACATACCGAAGAGTGACGCCATCTTGAAGGTACTGCCGTGTTGTTGGAGTGGAGCAAGCTTTCTCGGTCTCGGTGGGCTTTACTTCGTCCAGGAACGCGTCGTTGAGCCTGGAGCCGTCAATGACTCCCGGGCGAAGATTGACATAACGCAAGTTGTAGAGCAGCATCCCAGGGAAGCCGCGCACGTTCATCAGTTCGACATCGGAGTTCAGTCGCATGGGCATATGGGCGTTCATCTCCGATGCCAACACGGTCATGTCGACGGGCTCCTTGTCAGATGCTCTGGTGGCAAAGTTCCAAGCAGCGGTGATCACGTGGCCGGCTGCGGACTCCGCCGCGTCCCAAGCCGCAGACGAACCAATGGACAAAGCCACCATCGCCCCGATAGCCACGAGGGCCATCACAAACCGAGCCACGGCGCCGAGGCCGCGGGTCATCCTCCGCATCATCTCCTCCTCACCGCGTGGCGCGCCCGGCACGCCCGCGGTGCTGCCGATAGTCCGACTGCCGGGCGCCAAGAGCGTAATACGAACGCTGGGCTCACACGGTGATCCGGGAACACGGCCGAAGTGGAACATCGATTTCGGTCGAAGTGGGACCTTTGGATTGCGGGATGTGGAACATCCACTCCGGGGGAAGTGGAGCGCCGATTCCGGAGTCGTGAACGCTCGTCGGTAGCCTGACCGCGGCACGCGTCGCCTTTCGGAAGGGGAGGGTGAGGCGGTGCCGGCACGGAGGTTGGTGATGAGGGAGATTCGCGAGGTACTACGGCTCAGACACGAGCAGGGGCTATCCCACCAAGCGATGACCCGGGCGTGCGGTGTCGGCGTGGGGACCGTCAACCGCTATCTGCGGGGGCGGCGCCATGCGGGCTCGGCTGGCCGCTGCCGGCCGGTCTGGACGACGCGGCGCTCGAAGCCCGACCGTTCCCCCCGCGCCGCGCCGGCGCGCGACCGGATCCGGCCCGACTGTGCGCACGCCACCGCGCCGCAGATCACCCTCGCGGGGTCCGGCGCTACCCTCGGCCGGCGTCCGCGGGTCGCGCTCGGCGCGGCACCGCCGATCGTCCCCGCCGGGTCCCGCTGCTACTGCTTTACGTACTTCCGGATTCTCTGTGGGCCGACGTCGGCGGCATAGACGTTGCCCTCCCGGTCGGCGGTGATGCCCGACGCCCCCGAGATGCGCAACTCGTCCTGCCGGTCGAGATCCGGATCGGGGACGTACGCGTGGACTGTCCCGTCCACCGCGCTGCCGATGTAGATCCCGCGGTCGAACCCGGGGTTGTTCCGCGAGTTCGAGGTCGAGTCGGTGACGTAGAGCACGTCGTCCTCGTCGATGAACATGCCGCTCGGCCGCCCGAACTGCCTCCACTCGGCGACGAACGTCCCGTCCGGCTCGAAGATCTGCACGCGACCGTTCGAGCGGTCCCCGACGAACACCCGCCCCCGGCTGTCCAGGCTGAGGGTGTGCGGCTGGTCGAACTCGCCGGGGCCGCTGCCCGGCCTGCCCCACGTCAGGATGAAGCGGCCGTTTCGGTCGAACTTCACCACCCGGTTGTTCGGCCCGTGCCCGTCGGTGACGAAGATGTCGCCGTCGGCGTTGACGGCCACGTCGGTCGGCCGGTCGAAGGTGTCCGGCCCGCGGCCGGCCACGCCCGCCCGGCCGAGGGTCATCAGGATCTCGCCGGTCGGGCTGAACTTGAAGACCTGGTGCCCGCGTCCGCCGGCGGGCAGGCCGAGCACCGTCTCGCTGCCGTTGTAGTCGGTCGCCCAGAAGTTGCCCTCGGGGTCGATGTGGAAGCCGTGGGGGGCCGCGAAGACCCCTTCACCCCAGCTGTCGAGAAGCTCGCCGTCCGGGCTGAACTTCACGACGGGCGGGTCGTCGTCTCGCCCCACGCAGGTGGCGGCGCCCGGCGGCTGGTTGTTGAAGCAGCGGTGGAACACCCAGACGTTCCCGTCCGCGTCGCGGTCGACGCCAATCGTCTCGCCCCACCGCCCGCCGTTCATGTGCGACGGCAGGTTGGGCCACTCGCCGACGAGGCGGTACGGGTTGGGGAGCGACTGCGCCGCGGCCCCGGCGGTCACGCCCAGGACAGCGGCGAGCACGAGTCCGATGCGGGCCGAGCGACTCAGGGTCATGGCCGGTATCCTACCACTCACACCCACCATGCGCCGGCGCCCGCCTTGAACCGCGAGACGCTCGCCACAGCTCCGCTTCGAGAGTGCAGTCGGGCAGGATCGGTCGGTGGCTGCCTTCCGCGACAGCTTATAGACGCCCATCGCTCCGAAGCCGCGCCTCGACCTCTTCCATGATGGAGGGGGCCGACTTCTCGCTCGGGCCACTGTGGAGGCCTTCCTGAACCGCGGCCTTGAGCGCCTTCAATTCGGAGCTCCGTTCCCGATCGCGGCGAATCAGATCCCGGATGTACTCGCTGTCGTTGGTGAAGTGGCCGGCGGCAATCTGCGCCTTGATCCACCGATCATGCAGATCGGTCAGCGTGATGGCGGTCAGCGTGATGGTCCTGCGCACTGTTCCCATTGCCTACCTCCGGGCGACGGGAATCACTGTATCGGTGCAGATCGGTGCACGATGGTACCCTGTCTGTCACGCCCAGGAGGGCGACGAGCAGGCGGCCGATGCAGGCCGAGCGGCCCATGGTCATGGCCGGTATCCCTACGATTCGCACCCGGCCTCCACCGTGCGCACCGAGCGCGGCCGGGCGCGTGACGCACCCGCGCCAGATTGGCCCTGCGAGTCGATACGTTGCGGAAGCGGCTGGCCGGGCGGCCCGAGACCGATCTAGGGGTGGATGCCGCGGCCCTGATCGCGGAAGCGCGCGCCCTCCGTGACCACCGGTCGGGATCGCGGTGACTCGGTCCGACATTGATGCTTCCGTGGCGGTCGAGTACCTTCTGAAGACGCTGATCGAGCTGGCCATGGCGGCGACGTCGCCACCGAACCGCGCCGCGAGCATCGACTTCACTCAAGCGGAGAGCCCGAAACATCTTTCGATCCAGTCGAAGGTCCAGACCTCAGCGAGGACGATCGATCATCGGCGGGGTCAAGATCGATGGAACTGGACGGAACGCGTCCTGGAGCGCGCGCGGGATCTGCATGGCTTCCCCGCGCGGTGGCAGGGCCCCCACCACGGGCGTCAAGCCGCCCGCGCCGGCCCCGACAAGATCGACCGCCTCGCGGGACCCGGAGCCCTCTCCGTTCAGAAGGTCCTCGGCGACCCTGAGAGCACCGAAGCGCCAGCTGATCTCTGCATCGGGTTCCTCGTCGGCGTAGGTGGCCTCCTCAAACGTGAACCGCCACTTGTCGGCGTCCGACCATGGGTACGCCTCAAGACCGAGGAGAGCCAGGAACGACCCGTCGGAACCGAAACCCCAGGCACGAAAGCGCCAGTCCCACTCGGCATCGGTGTTCTCCGTGCCGTCGTCGTTCAAGCAGTCGCTCTGAACGTCCTCGAGACACGACCACTTCCAGATGGCGCCCCATACGATCTCGTCGACAGGCTCGTAGCCCAGCAGGAACCAGTGCGGCTGCATCTGGAACCGCTCCCCGTTGACGTCGTTGACCGTAAACTCGATCTCGGCGGTGGCGCCGACGGCAAGCTCGCCTGACGATTCGGCAACGAGCTCCCCGCCGTCGACGGCGTCGGGGTCGTGGATCACGACGGTCTCGGCAGCCAGGCCGCAGTCGTTGTCGGGGTCCACGTCGCCGCTCGCGGCGATGCACACGGCCCAGTACTCGGTGCCTGGGGTGGACCCGCCGGTTCCCCGCCAAGTGACCGTCTTCGAGGCGTCGGCGGAGAGCCCGCCCGGCGTCCTCGAGGCCCGGCGGACCCACTCGGCGCCCGACTCGTCGTACTGACTCCAGAAGGACACCGTGGACGAGCTGACGAACCCGGCGCCGTTGTTGGCGACAGACGCCTGCACGTACACCGACTCGCCGACGTCGATCACCACCGGCGACACCGACACGGTACCCGGCCAGACCGCCAGATCGACCCCGGTGATGGCCGGCGGGTCGGGTCGGCGGTAGTACGACGCGACATGGGCACGGGTGCGCTCCAAAGCGCGGGCAGCATCGGCCGGGCCGTAGACGCTGTAGGTCTCGACCTCGCCCAAGACGCCCAAGGGCTCGCCGGACGACGGATGCCGTCGGTACGGACTTGAAAACCGGAGAACAGGATTGTAAAACCCACGGCCGCCGGGGACGTCGAAGCAGTGCTTGTCGTACGCCATCACGGTGCGCCAGCACTGCCCGCCGGCGACTGGGCTGAAGGTCTCGGCGTTGCTGTAGCCGTGAGCGTACGGCACGTGCGCAGGCCGAGAACTGCCGTACGTGAAATGCACGTAGCGGTCGTGACGGAGACCGAGATTGTGACCCAGTTCGTGGGTGAACGTGTAGTCGCACTGGTAGTAGAAGAGCGTGACTCCGAACGCCAAGCTGGGGCGCAGGTTCGTATTGGCAATACCGCAAGTGAGACCGCCGTCCAGCGACAACGTCGGGGTGAACGCTACCAGCAGATGGACGAGATCGGCACCCAGATCGGAACGCATCGAATGAACATCGTCGAGGTAGCCGTCGAGAGAGCCCTGCAGGCGGTCGAGGTCAATCTCCACGTCCTGACTTTCCAGGTAGGACACCTCCCGCGCCCACCCACCGACGCGCGCCGAGACGCCGCTGTTCCTGAACGCCGTGTTGGTCTCACCGAACAGCCGCTCGACCTTCGCGCGCATGCTGGCCTCGCCCCCCGCGTACGCCGCTGCGGCGGGCGTGTACAGAACCAGCACGTCGATCTCCGAAACGCCCGACGAAGCGGCCGATACCGCCGGATCGACCAGCGAGAACGCCACGCCGCTGGCGTCCGGCGACAGAGGCGGCGGAGGATTGGCCAATTCCGGTTCGTCCGGCAAGACACCGTCGACCCAAGGGACGGTGGCGTCGATCTCCTCGATGGAGTAGATGCCCCCGCCGATGGTGGACACGCGGAACGCCTCCTCGGCCGTGGAGGCCGACCCCGACACGGCGACGACCCGATCGTTGCTGTCGGAGTGCACCACGAGAACGACGCTGCCCGGCTGACCCGGCACCGATCCGGACACCACGTACCCGTTCCCGAGGACGGCAGGCTCGACGGCGTCGACCAAGACCTCGACCGAGGCGTCGTCGAAGAAGTTGAGGACGAGCGGAGCTTGGTCCTGAACGGGGTCGGCGTCGGGACGACCGAGGAGACTCCGCACCCGCTCGCCGAGCAGGGCGAAGTCAATCGCCACGCGGCGGGACCTGACCACGCCAGCGGGAACAAGGCCATCTCCCTGAACCGACTCAGCAAACGCCCCTTGGATCTCCGCCGACAGGGCACCGCCGAGCGAGAGGAAGAGGCCGTCCAAGGCGGGTGTCGGCGCCGGCGGCTGGGCCCCGGCTGAGCGTGGCGAGCCCAAGGCGAGCACGAGAACGAGGCAAAGACACGACGAGGACTTGAGCGCACGCGACGACGAGCGATCGATCGTTCGGGGCATGGGGCACTCCAAGAAGAGAGGCCGACCGGCGGACGCCATGAGGTATTCAAATCCTGTGGATCGGGATGGCTTGGACCGTCGCAGGGTCGGGCTTCTGCTCATTTGGCTCTGTCAGGTCTGGTCGAAGTCCGACGAAAGCGACAAACGAGGACGAATGTCGAGTACTGCGTGGCAACACAGAATCGGCAGTGTGGAGTCTGCGTGTCGTGGATGTCAAGCCGATGTGGGATTAGTATCACGGTCACGCACTATAGGCCGTGGCCGTTGAAGGCCCCGCACAGACGGTGTAACGGTTCGTGCTGCCGTTGCGGGACGCGGTTGGCTGGGCGGTGACGTGCGCGCGGTTCGGGACGTCGCGGCGGAGCAGGGCGAGATGGGTTGGGGCCAGGATGCATGAGGTTGGGGCCAGGTCCGGATCGTGCTGGGCACTCGGTCGGAGGTGCGGCACGTCGTTGGCAATCGGAGCCGCAGGCGACGGTTTCCGGGCTGGCTCGGCGTCGGCGCGCCCGGCGCTACCGCCCGAACGAGTAGCGCACCCCCAACTGCGCCTGCCACCGGCTCCGCAGGTCGTCGCGCGCGAAGCGGTCGCCCGTGAACCCGGGCCGGGCCGGCGAGTTGAGGCTGTAGACGTAGCGGCCGCTGTCGGGGTCGACGCTCGACCGGACGGGCTGAAGGTTCTGGAAGAAGGCGAACTCCACGAGCCCGTTTCTCGCGTCGAACGCGTTGATCAGGTTCCGGACGTCGAGGAACAGCTCGACCTCGTTCGGTCCCCGCGGGAAGTCGACGCCGAGACGGAAATCGAGCGCGTAGATCCACGGGCCGCGGCAGGCGTTCCGCGCCAGGATCGCCCCCGGCGTGACGTCGCAGCCGGCCGACAGGAAACCCATCAGGTCGTCGAAGGCGCCGTCGGTGACGATGACGTCGGCGGCGTCGCGCGGGACGTAGAGCAGGTCGTTGCCCCGCGTCCCGTCGCCGTTGCTGTCGCTTCCGTCCAGATAGCTGTAGGGGCGGCCCTGCTGGGCGTCGTAGTAGGCGGCCAGAGTGATTCCGGCCGGCCCGGCCGGAATCCGGTACGAGCCAAACAGGCTGAACCGGTGGCCAGGCGAGAAGTCGGACACGGCCAGCGGCGTCGCGCTCGGGTCGCCGTCCTGGTAGTTGTAGCGCCAGTTCGACGTCGCCTGGCTCGACCCGCCGTCGTTGACCGGCCGCGACCCGCCGTAGAGATACGAGCCGCTTCATGAGCCAGTTGTCGCTGAACCGCTTGTCGAGCTTGGTCGCCAGGGTCCAGCTGCCGCCTGGTTGGTGTTCGTGAGCAGGATGACGTTGCTGAAGTCCCGGTGCAGGCGCGAGTGGGTCGCCCGTCCGGCGCGGCGCCGCTCGCGACGAGGTTGAGGTTGCGGTAGTCGATGTCGCGGACGGTCTTCGAGAAGATCAGCTCCACGCTGCCCACCAGGCGGAAGAACCCGAGGTCCCGGTCGTAGGCGAGGTTGCCGCGCAGGAGCTGCGGGAAGCGGTAGGCGGGGGCGACGAGGTTGATCTCGTTGGTCGACGCCGATGCGATGTCGGCCGGCTGGGCCTCGGGGGCGGTTCGATGACGGTCTCGAAGGCTGATTCGTCGTTTTGGCTCACGCAACGTCTTCCGCCCCGTTCCACCGCGACCTCACGAACCTCACGAAGGACGTGACGCATGCGACCTCACGTCTGCCTCACCAGGACAAATTCGAACCATATGTTGCCCAAGTGCCGGAAATCTTGGTCCGTTGACAGAAGCGTAGCCCTGCTTGCGTGAGCCGTCGCCGCGATCCAGAGATCGTTTTGTTTCATCGACACCGCGGGTTTCGGCGGCGCCGCATTTTGAGGAGAAGCCACAGGCTTGCCGTGGGTCCAAGCATCGATCCGAGCGTACGCCTCCAAAATCGGCTGTCTGCCGATGTCGAGTGTCGGCACTTCGTTGAGGACTTGCTCAAGGCGAACTCGTCTCTGGCTGCCCCAACCATTTTTCTCTGCGAGCGCCAGGATCTCCCCTCGGCAGATAACGGACGTAAAGACCATTGTCTCCCGATCGCCCAGATTGAACTCTGCCCGGGCCCGGAGCGCCCATGGTGCATCCCGAGTGAAACCGAGCAGCAGGTTCGTGTCAAGCAGAAAACGTGCCATGAACGAACCGCTCAATCGAGCTGGGCCAGAAGCTCGTCAATGGGTTCATCGCCAGGCCACGAGTCCGCGAGATCGATAGGGTCGAAGGCCCCGACTGGCTCGCGTTGGACCGGAAACAGTTCAGTCGGTTGCCGAGCCTCGACCGATGGCGTTTCTTCGAAAACGCCATCCCCTTCGAGCCGGCGACTAATTCGGCGAGCCTCGATGAATCTCGGTCGCCCGTTGGCCTTAAAATGCACCATCCCCTCGATAGTCGTCTGTCTACCCCACAGAGAACGAAGAGCTTCTACGCTCAATGATGCAGCGTCCAGCCGTCCCAGGAGCGCCGATTTCTGATCCACCACAAGGCTGAAGCGGCCGTTGCCGTGTCGTATCTCATCGAGCCGGCCGCTTACGATAAACGACCGTGGGGCCGGAATGTCGTGCAGTCGATCTCTAGCGTATGCGTAAGTAGCATCGTCGAGAGCGAATTGTCCCTGAGCCGTCCCCTGAGGGATCATTTCATAGCGCACCCCCGCAACGCCGCCGGCCTTCCGGAATTTCAGAATCGCGTCAAGAACCGAGCTGTCGAAATAGTCTCCAGCCGGGTCTTCCATCTGAGTCTCCTGGATCGAGCGAGCGACAAGATCGAGCGCTGTATCGTCCAGGCTGGGCTGCTTGCTCCATAAGTGGGCTTGGGCAAACTGTTCGCCGGCAGTCTCTCGAAGCTGGGGCGCTTCGATACCGAAGATCGTGGAGCCGGATCCCAGTTCGGTGATCGTGAAGTCAATGGTGGCGTCCAGCCAGTGGGGCCTTGCTCCCTTCCCGGTACCTGTACCGGTAGCTAGCAAGCGCGTGGTCCGCTCTGCCGTCGCAAGGAGCGCGTCCAGAATACGACGTAAAGTCGACGCCCTAATCTGACCTTCGACCTCTCTCAGACCGCTGATGCGGAGTTGATAGCGTTGCGTTTTCATGGCAGCACTCGCTTTCCGAGTGTGCTGAACGCTGGCGTACTTGGCGCGGCTCTTGACGTCTTCATGTCTAGTTGGCAGGTTGTGGCGGCGTCCACGAGAGCGGCGCGGCGTTTGGCAAGTTTAACAGCCCGTGGAAGAAGTCTATTCGCTGAGCCGACCTGTTCAGGCGGCTTGGCGATGAGCGATTGAGCCGACCAGCCCCGCTGGCGTCCATTGGAAGTCCCAAGAGGCCGTCAGACGCCCCCAGAGCGCGGTCAGGCGAGCGATCAGTCCGCAAATGGCCGAAAGAGCCCGCCCCTGCAGGCTCCGGGGCGTGCCGACGCCGGTCAGCCGGCGCAGCAGCAGTCCGAGGTTGCAACCGGCCGCCTGGATGAGCACCCGCTTGCGCACATTCTCGTGGCCGCGCACCCACACTCGCCGCAGCCCCCCGGTCTCGTACTGGTGCGCGAAAGGCCGCTCCACCAGCTCCCCGCGACGGCGTTGAAGACGACGGCCTCGGTCGCCGCGAATACGCCGACGGTTCCCATACAACGCCTTCTGCGCAGCACGTTTCCCCACCGGCGTCTCTCCCGTCTTCTTGTCCTGCCAACAGCGCCGACCCCGCTCCGGCTCCGAGACGTAGCTGCGAACCCCAATCTCGTCGAGAGCCACCAGCGTCGCGTCGCTGTGGTACCCCTTGTCGGCGACCACCTCTTCGACCTCCGCACCGGCCGGCTGCACCGCCTCGACCTGCTCAGCCGCCATCGTCAGCGTCTCCGGCAGCGTCGCCGAATCGCCCTCCGACGCATCCTGCACCGTCACCGAGAGGATGGCGCCCGTCTCCATGTCGACCCCGTGCTCCGCCTTGTGGGCCAAGTGCGTCCGACCGTCCTTCATCTTTGCGATCTTCGCGTCCGGGTCCTGCGGAGACTGCCACTCCTTGTTCGACGTCTTCCTGTCCTTCCGGGACCGGTCAAACCGCGCCAACTCCGCTCGCGTCGGCGTCTCAATCCCCGATGCCTTCGCCAGCTGACGCACGAACGCCTCGTACGATTCCCCGGTATCCCGCCGCTCGATGCTCCGCATCGCCGCGTTCGCTTCCAGCGTCGTCGCATCGACGCCGACCGTCTTCCCCTGCACCAGACCCGCTCCCGCCAACCGTTCCAGCACCCACGTGAAAACCGCCACGTGCGTTTCCACGTCGATCAGACGCCGCGTGCGCGACAGCGTCGAGTGGTTCGGCGGCGCCTCGGTCACGTCCAGGTCCAGGAAAGCCCGCAGGCTCAGAGAATCCGCGACCCGCCACGCAATCCCCCGCTCCGACGACAGACCCTCGAAGTAGCCGATGAACAGCAGCCGGAAATACCGCCCAGGACGCAGACTCGGGCGGCCCAGCCGCGACGCGTAGAACACCGCGCACAACCCCTCCACAAAGGCATCGAATCCGGCCTCCTCCAGAACCCGGTTCAGCCGTTCGAAAAAGGGATGTCCCGCGCTCGTCGGAAGGTCCGCTGTGGTCACCCACATCGGCGACGGCTGTCGCGCCGCCGGCTTCTTGCCCATTGCCATGCCGCCAAGTCTACGCCACTCCGTCGACTCCGATCTATCGACTTTTGCCACAGGCTGTTAACTGCCCGTGGTGAAAGTTCCCACTGCATTCGAGTGGCGACGCATCCCGCCTGACTGCGTTGTTCGTCGGTTGCATATGCCCAATATGCGCCCTCCTCACGCCTTGTCAGGCGGGCGCCTCGCCACTCTCGGTGCAACGCGGGGTTCCACCACGGGCTGTTAAGGTTGTGAAAGCGCTGGCCGGCCATTGTGTTCAGCCGCCGGTCCAGGGCTTCGCCCTCCAGCTTGTCACCCCTGCGCCGGGCGTGTTCGGCCAGGACGCTGGCCTTCGACGAGGCGAGCACGCAGTCGAACCGCCGCAGCACCGTCATGGGTAGCATGACGCGCTCGTACTGCGGGGGGCGGTACGGGCCGCGCAGCAGGTCGGCGATCTGCCGGATCAGGCTCGAGAAAAAGGTGTGGTCGGACATCTGAACCGTGCCGGGATCTCCCGAGCGCCAGTGAATCGAGCGCTACGTCCGCTGGCGCCTGTCGATCATACCGCCGCTTTAATCCGGCCGGGGGCACGTTGCCGGGCAGCCGTTCGAGGCGCCGGTGTCTCGGAGACGAGCAGGCGAGGTTCATCGCCGGCCGCCGGTCGAACACGGATGGTTGGTGTCCGGGTGGCTGCGCCCGGGACCAAACCGTGCTTCGACCGCCGGGCGATTGCGGCGGGTCGCGATGCCCGGCAAGGTCCTGAAGCGATGGCTCCGGAGCGCGGGGAGCCGCCGGGCAGGACGGGCGGTTGTCGGTGGGCCGGCGCAACCGACCGTACGTTGGTACGCGCCGTTCGCGTCGCCGAGGCGTCCAACGTGCACTGGCGGTGGGACCGCGGCCCCCGGCAGCCGAGTCCGGCCCTACCGTCCGAACGAGTAGCGCACCCCCAGCTGCGCCTGCCACCGGCTCCGCAGGTCGTCGCGGGCGAAGCGGTCGCTGGTGAACCCGGGCCGGGCCGGCGTGTTGAGGCGGTAGACGTAGCGGCCGCTGGCCGGGTCGACGCTCGACCGAACGGGTTGGAGGTTCTGGAAGAAGGCGAACTCCACCAGGCCGCTCCTGGCGTCGAAGGCGTTGATCAGGTTCCGGACGTCCAGGAAGAACTCGACCTCGTGCTCTCCCCGCGGCACGTCGACGCCGAGACGGAAGTCGAGCGCGTAGATCCACGGCCCGCGGCAGGCGTTCCGCGCCAGGATCGCCCCCGGCGTGACGTCGCAGCCGGCCGACAGGAAACCCATCAGGTCGTCGAAGGTGCCGTCGGTGACGATGACGTCGGCGGCGTCGCGCGGGACGTTAGAGGAGGTCGTTGCCCCGCGTGCCGTCGCGGTTGCTGTCGCTCCCGTCCAGATAGCTGTAGGGGCGGCCCTGCTGGGCGTCGTAGTAGGCGGCCAGCGTGATGCCGGCCGGCCCGGCGGGAATCCGGTACGAGCCTGACAGGCTGAAACGGTGGCCCGGCGAGAAATCCGACACGGCCAGCGGCGCCGCGTTCGGGTCGCCGTCCTGGTAGTTGTAGCGCCAGTTCGACGTCGCCTGGCTCGACCCGCCGTCGTTGACGGACCGCGACTCGCCGTAGAGGTACGAGCCGCTCATGAACCAGTTGTCGCTGAACCGCTTGTCGAGCTTCGTCGCCACCGTCCAGCTGCCGCCCTGGTCGGTGTTGGTGAGCAGGACGACGTTGCTGAAGTCGCGGTGCAGGCGCGCGTGGGTCGGGCGCCCGTCGGGCGCGGCGCCGCTCGCCACGAGGTTGAGGTTGCGGTAGTCGATGTCGCGGACGGTCTTCGAGAAGAGCAGCTCGACGCTCCCCACGAGGCCGAGGAAGCCGAGGTCGGGTCGTAGGCGAGGTTGCCGCGCAGGAGCTGCGGGAAGCGGTAGTCGGGGTCGACGAGGTTGATCTCGTTGGTCGACGCCGATCCGAGGTCGGTGGGCTGGGCGTCGGGGTCCGCCGAGAACGGAATCCGGTTGTCGGCGTCGAAGAACACCTGGATCCGCTGGAACTCGTTCCCGGTGTTCGAGTACTGGTTCGACAGCCAGACGTACGGCGTGCGGCCGTGGAACAGGCCGAAGCCCCCGCGCACCTGCTGGCGGTTCCGTGACCGCGGGCTCGGGTCGTAGTTGAAGCCGATGCGCGGTGACCAGCTCCGGGTCGCCGGCACGACGTCGGTCGCCCGCCCGTACAGCGTCTCGACCAGCGGGTTCGCGGTCGGGGTGTCGGGGAAGATGGGCGCGTCGAGGCGGATGCCGTAGGTGAGCGTGAGGTTGTCGCGGACCCGCCACTGGTCGCCCGCGTAGAACCCGAGCTGGTAGACCCCGAACTCGGCCGCGTGCCGCGGGTCGGCGGTGCGCGAGAAGCTGTAGCTGTAGGACTGGGCCAGCCCCTGCTCGAAGAGCGCCGGGCTCGTGAACTCGTAGACGCCGAAGTTGTCGCGGATGAACAGGTTGTCGAACCGGAAGAGCTCGTTGTGGGTGCCGATGGTGATCTGGTGCCGCCCGCGCACCCAGGTCAGGTCGTTGTGGATCTCGATGATGTCCTGATCGAGCGCGTTCGCGGTCGAGAACTGCTCGGTGCCGAACCGTATGTCCTCGCCGCCCTCGAGATCGATGGTGACCTGCGGGAAGGGGGCGGTCCGCGGTCCCCGGCGGTCGCGAATCCGCTGGAAGCTGACCCGGGCGAGGTTGAAGGCGCCGCCGAACGTGCTGTTGAGCTGGGCGACGGTCGAGTCGGTCCGGCTCTGGAACCGGTAGAAGTTGTCGGTGAAGCGGTAGCGGAAGTTCGACTGCGAGCCGACGTCGGCGGTGGCGCCGACGTGGTTGTGCCGCACCGACAGCCGGTGCGCGGGCGAGAGGTTCAGGTCGGACCGCACGAAGATCTTGTCGTTCGGGTTGCCGCGGATGACCTCGCCGAAGCCGCCCGGGATGTCGTAGCGGTACCGGGTGCGGGCGATGTCGAGTATCCGCTGGCCCTCGGCGAGTCGCCCGAAGTCGACGCCCGACGACCCGTCGAGCGAGTAGCCGACCGGCGTCTCCCGCCGTTGGACGTCGACGTTGGCGAAGAAGAAGGCGCGGTTCCGCACGAGAGGGCCCCCCAGGCTCGCCCCCTGCTGCCGGTCGAAGAAGGTCGCGATGGGTCTGTCGTCGACGCCGCGGCCGACCAGCCCCTGGTTGCGGCTGTAGAGGTAGGCGGTGCCGCTGAAGCGGTTCGAGCCGCCGCGGGTGATGACGTTGATGCCGCCCCCCGAGAAGCCGCTCTGGCGCACGTCGTAGGGCGCCACCACGAGCTGCAGCTCGCTGACCGCGTCGAGGCTGATCGGCTGGGTGTTGGCCTGGCCCCCCGGCGTCCCCTGGGCGGCCAGCCCGAACAGGTCGTTGTTGACGGCGCCGTCGATCTGGATGTTGTTGTAGCGGCCGCTCCGTCCGGCGACGCTCAGGAAGCTCTCGGAATTGGCGTTGCTGTTGGTCTTGACGAAGAACGGGTTGGTGCGGGCGAAGTCCTGGAGGCTGCGCTCGATCGTCGGCAGGGTCTCGATGACGCCGGACTCGACGCTGGCCGTCGTGCCGGACCGCGACGGCGAGAACACGCTGCTCGCCTCCGCGGTGACCTCCACCGTTTCGGTGACGGTGGCGAGCTAAAGCGTGACGGGGACCTCGGTCGCCTCGCCGAGGGTGACGACGACGCCGGAGAGCGCCCGCGTGCCGAAGCCGTCGAGGGCGATCTCGAGGTCGTAGGGGCCGACCTGCGCGTTCAACAGGTCGAACCGCCCGTCGGCACGGGTGAACGCCTCGACCGGGTACCGGTCGGGGCGTGGACCGCGACGACGCTCGCGCCCGGCAGCACCCCCAGCTGCGCGTCGCGCACGACGCCGCCGAGGGTCCCGGTGGTGGCGTTCTGCGCGCGGCCGGCGGCGGTCGCTCCCAGCACTGCGGCGAGAGCGAGCGCCGCTGCAATCCTCCACGACGTACGACGAAACATCTCCGACACCTCCTTGCAACGATCTTGCGGAGAACCGTATGACGTCACGGCGAAGGGCGGATGCCACGCGGGGAGAATTCGTGCGGTGGAGAGGGCCTCTTCGACGTCTGCGGAGAACTCAGGACGGTCGTCCATGCGAGCGTCGGCCGGCCGTGCGTCGTCAGAGCGCGCGCAGGAAATCGAGCACCAGCCGGTTGACCTCGGCCGGCCGCTCCTGCTGCACCCAGTGGCCGGCCCCGTCCAGCAGGTGCAGGCCCCGCATGTCGGTGCAGGCGGTTCCGTTCATCCGCTCGAGGGCGCCCGGCCGCTGGTGGATGCCCCAGTCGCGCGCGCCGGCGATGAACATCGACGGCTGGTCGATGGTGCGCCCGGCGAACACCTGCAGGTCGGCGTTGATGCCCCCGCCGAAGATGGACGACACCGACGCCACGCTGCGGTACCACTGCAGCCCGCCCTGGAACCCGGTCCGGCGATACTCGGCGCTGTAGACCCGCAGCTCGTCGTCGGGCAGCCACTCGCACGCCGCGATCTCGGCCGGCGACGGCATGTGCTCGGCCACCGTCTCGGCCATGCCCTCGCCGAGGTCCAGCACGTAGTAGCGGGGGAGCCGCGCCAGCTCGGCCGCCGACCACTCGCGGAGCGGCTCGGGCCGGTTGCCGCTCCAGTCGCCGCTCTTCATGTGGTAGTAGGCGCGCAGGAAGTCGTGGACCCCCTGGGGCGCCCGCCACAGGTCGTCGTTGGCCCCGCGCGTCGCGTAGAAGCGCCGGTAGTGCCAGCGCGGCGGCTCGAGGCTCGCCAGCTCGGCGTCGATGTCGGCGGCGGGAGCGCCCGCCGGGTCCGCCGGCGCGTCGGCGGTGTCGAACGGCAGCGCCGCCGTCCCCCCGAACGGCGCGCTCATCAGGACGACCGAGCGGAACACGTCGGGCCGGGCGAGCGCGCACCACGATGCCACCAGCGACCCGAAGTCGTGGCCCGCGAGGTGGACCTGACGGTAGCCGAACGCCGCCACCAGCGACAGCATGTCCCGCACCTCGTTCAGCATCCGGAACGGGTGCAGGTCGTCGTCGTAGCCGACGCCGGCGCCGTCGGTGCGGCCGTAGCCGCGCAGGTCGGGCGCCATCACGTGGTAGCCCGCCTCCGCGAGGGCCGGCATCAGCCGCCGCCAGCTGTAGGCGAGCTCGGGGAAGCCGTGCAGCAGGAGGACGCCGCCGCGTGCGGCCGCCCTCAACCCCGCCTCCAGCACGTGCATGCGGATGCCGTTGACGTTCGCGACGAAGCGGGAGCGGACGCCCGCCGGAAGCACGCCGTCCGCGTACGGTCCGATGTCGTCTCGCTGCCGCACTGCTTCTGCCACCGCTCGGGCCCCCGGGGCCGCGGCCGCGATCCCGGCCGCGGCCCCGCGCAGGACCTGCCGTCGCGTGAGCGGGAGGTAACGCATGCAGCGGATTATGCCATCTTCTCGTATTCCATCTCGTTCCTGTTGTCAGTCGATCCGGCTGGGGCCAACCGCGGTCGCCCGGACCGGCGCACTGACAGGTTCTGACTCAAGTGTTCGGAGAATGGAGAGAGAGAGGATGGCGGCGTCTGCCGCCGGTCGTGAACCACAACTCGAAAGGAAGCAGGTTTGGCGCAAGCGACATGGAACGGGATCGACGGTGTCGACGAGCGCACGCGCGCTCCCTACCCGGGCCTCCGGGTGCGCACGAGCTGGCCGATGCCGCCCGCGGCGGCGACTGGCCGCGGGTGCTCCGAATCCTCGGCGACCACCCGACTGCGTGAACGCCGGCCGCCCCGGCGGCCGGGCGCGCTACGCGCCGACTGCTCCCCCGTTCGGCCGACCGGGGGCCGATGCTCGTCCGCCCCCGAGCGGAGACGCCGCCCTGTCCGACCCGCGCTGGCCGCGGGGGCTCTCCGCCGCTGCGCGGCGGCTACTCCCCGTTCAGGCGGCCTCGGCATCTCTCGTGGTAGGCGAAGACAACCCGCGTTGCCGATGAGCGCCACGCCGCTTCACGCAAGACCATCGGCGAACTCGTCCGGCCGCGACCAACGCCAGACCGTGGACAGCGGCTCGACCAGTCGGAAGTCCTCATCCGTCCAGACATCCGCAGTGTCATCAAACAGCGACACAAAGGTCAGTGCTTCCGGCCCCGCTACGAGGTGATTCAAATCGTGCCACACGGCCAGTACGTGCTCCGAGACTCTGTGGGCTGCGGCGCGATTGCCGGTGCTCAGCACGTGAACGAGAGAACTACGTCGCTGGGTCCGCACATGAAAATCGACCGTCCAAACGCGTCGTGACCGACCGACTAGTTTCTCGGCGCGGTCGAATCCGAAGTCGCGTTCAGTCAGGAAGTCGGCGACCTCGTCCGTGATGGACTGAACCGCCTGGGTTCGGAAAGTGAACCAGAGGTCAGATACCCGAAGCGCCGCCTGTGCAACCCGCGTTACCACCTGCGCCAACTCCTCGCCAGGCCGGCATCGCGCCTGGAGCATCCCTCGATAGAACTCGATCCCGTGCGTCACGCAGGCGTCTGCGATGAGCTGGGTCTGCTTCGGTGACCGGCGTAGTGCCACCGTCTGCATGCGGAGCCAGCCCGTGGTCTCAGCAAGATCGCTGACCGTCACCGTGTCGCCATCTACCTTGCAGAAGAGATCGATGTTATCGCCGTCCGGATAGAGATAGGGCGTGCGGATTCGCTGATAGTCCCCCTGCTCCGAGCACGTGAACAGGGCGCCGATGTTCCGCTGCAGGTCCTGGCACATGCGACTGGCGTCCATCACCACAACCCCCCTTGTTTGGCTGGTGGCTGCATCCTGCCGTCGTGCCGGATTCTCGCTTCGGCACAGAACTCCTTCCAGACCGCCACGGGGTCGGAAACGGGTGCGTTCACGTCATTCGGCACATATGCTTCCTTATCACCAAACTGCTCAGACCACTGATGCTTGTGCGGCTCCCCGACCTGCTGGCACTGCGGATTGCGGTGGTCCTTGCCAAGGTCGAGACCATAGATGCGACCGGTCGTCTTGAGAATAATGGTGTAGGACAACGTTCCGGCTACCGAGTTGTAATAGCCCTTTACGACAAGGGGCCAGCCGTTCATCGACTCGATCTCAACCCGGAACTCCACCGCCGGAGAATGGTCCTCATCCTCCCTCCAGGCGATGTCATCCTGAATACGCTTCGTCTCGTCCGCCAGGATGGACGCGAATTCTCTATCCGTCAGTAGAGGCACTATCGGTCTCCCGTCGCGCCAACACCATGTCTCGCGTCGCTCAGACGCGCGGCCTCCGCGGCCTCCTCCTCCCCGGGATCGGGGTCCGAGTGCCGGTTCCCCAGCGGCAGGTCGATGTCGCCAGCCTCGCCGCGGACCGCCCGCTTGATCATGGCCAGGACCGCCGGCTGCGTCAACGCCCGCCCGGACAGCCTCTCGCACCCCGTCCCGGTCCCACCGCGCTGACGTTCAGTCGAGCACCGTGCCGCGCGGCCCGCGACGAAGGAGCGTGCATCGATCGAGGGGAGATGGGTGCCGGCTGTGTCTGCCACGTGCCGACTCCCCTCGCCGGGGCGAATTGCCGGCACGCCGCTCCCGCGGTAACACAGGGTCGCTCGGGGCAGGCTTGGCCGAGCAGCTCGCCCCCCGTAGCGTTCGTCAGCTTGTCGACTGGCCGGGGGCCGCCGGTGCTCTCCTGGGGGCAAGCTCGACGCGGGCCGAGGCCGCCGGCCGAGGCATCCTCAACGAGGACCTGCTGGGCGACGAAACGCTGGTGGCGTATGCCGCGGCGGCGGGGACCACGGCGGCGGACGGTCGGGGGCGGAACAGCCCGTACACGTCGGCGCTGCTGGCGTATCTCGAGCAGCCTCTGGAGCTGAGCGCGGTCTTCCGGCGGGTTCGCGCCAGGGTGCTGGAGTCGACGGACGGTCAGCAGCGGCCGCACGAGTACGGGTCGCTGGTGCGGGAGCACTACCTGGGACGGCGCATCCGTGCCCGCGCCGGCAGCGGTCGCCGCCGCCGATGGGGTGGCGGCACGGCTGCAGCAGGAGACGGTGTTCTGGCAGTCGATCACAGGCAGCACGGACCACCGTGCGGGGGCAGCCTGGAGTTCCGCCCCGGTGGCCTCCGCGCCGTCCGTCGTGCGCCGCACGCCGCCTGCGAACAGCCGCAACTCCGGGCTGGCCCGCCGCCCAGCCATGCAGCGCCCGGGGGCGCAGCCCGTCCCGTCCCGACGGTCCCGCGATGGCATGAACGCCCTCGCCCGGTTCCGCTCGGCCAGGCCGTCGGTGCACTCCACGGCACCGAGGGACTCGGACATGCCTCATTTACAGATCGTCAATGTCGAAGTTGTGCGGTTACGACCACGGTCCGCGATCGCGATGCCGGCCGTGACTGGGCGCGCCAAGCCAAGCGGGACTCGAGCTGCGCGAGCGCCGTGGTCGCAGTGCGACTGCGTCACCAGCTCGCCGTGCTCGCCTTGCGTGCGCATCAGCCAGCCGAGGACGGCCCACACGGGGCTGTACGGGCTTTCTTCCGTGGACGTGTAGTAGAGCGGCTCGACGATGGTCTGGACGGCGACCGCGACCGCCATCACGACGAGAACCACGCCGCTGATGCGCTTGAGCATGTCCATGATTCCCTCCCGTTTCCGCACGAACGGTGCAACCGGAACCGCCAGCCGTCGTCGTTCTTCCGCGGCGCCGAATCCGGGGCGAGGCGACGAAGCCGCCGCTCGCCCGTCGCGTAGACCATATGGCAGCCTGGAGCCGTCGCCAACGCGCGCGCCCTTCTAGAGCCCGTTGCGCTGCGACCGGGAGGGACGCCGTCCAGGACGCCGTCCCCTGCACGTTCGCCCGTCCGTGCCGGCGCGGTGGTATCCTGTCGCCGTCTCGAACCCGGAGGAGGGGACGTCATGAGCGCGGTAAAGCTGGCAGGAATCGGGTTGGTCATGATGCTCGCGGTGGGCTGCGGAGCGCCGGCGCCCGAGCCGGAACCGGCCGCGGACGCCGCGCCGGCACCGCCGCAGTTCGCGGTCACCGGCGAGCACCCCTGCGACCCGGTCGGCGAGGTGCAGTTCATCTGCGACATGGTCAGCCCCGAGGACATCGTGGTCGTCCCCGGCGCGGAGTGGGCCATCGTATCCGGCGCCCGCGAGGGCGGCCGCATCAACCTCGTGAACGTGGGCGGCAAGGCCTCGACGGTGCTGTTCCCGACGGCCGAGAGCGAGATGCGGCTCGACGGCGAGGCGTATCCCGACTGTCCCGGTCCGCTCGACCTCACGAACCCGGCGTCCGTGTTCCATGGGCTCTACCTCGCGCCGGGCGCGGATGACGTCCACACCCTGCTCGTCGTCCACCACGGCCCCCGCGAGTCGATCGAGTTCTTCGAGGTCGACGCCGGGGACGGGCCGCCGACCCTGGCCTGGACCGGCTGCGCGGTGGCCCCGGAGGGCGCCCGCCTCAACTCGGTCGTCGCCCTGCCCGGCGGCGGCTTCGCCACCACGAACGCCGGCATCGGGGTGTGGGAGTGGCAGGCCGGCAGCGGCTGGGCGGTGCTGCCCGAGAGCGAGGACACCGCGCCGAACGGCATCGAGGTGTCCGGGGACGGCGAGACCCTCTACATCGCGGGTTGGGCCGAGGAGAAGCTGACCCGCCTCTCGCGCGGCGTCGAGCCGGTGCGGAAGGACGTCGTCGACCTCGGCTTCCGGCCCGACAACCTGCGCATGGCCCTCGACGGCTCGGTCATCTACGCGGCCGGGCACACCGACAGGGACGGCAACTCCATCACCGACCCGCGCGAGCCGACCCTGGAGACGAGCAACGTCGCGGCCGTCGACCCCGAGACCCTCGAGGTAGAGCGCATCTTCGTGCACCCCGCCATGGACGGGTTCATCTCGTCCACCACCGCGCTCCGCATCGGCGACGAGCTGTGGCTGGGGTCGTACCGGGGCGACCGGCTCGCCTACCTGCCAGCGCCGGAGTAGCAGCTGCGCGCGCTTGCGCGCTGGAGCGGGATTCGTCGCTGTCGGATGCAGTGGCCCATCATGCCGCGTAGCACGCTGGGCGCGGGGGGATCGGGACGATGCCTGCACCGCGGCCGTCGCCGGTCGCGGCGGCAGGGCGTCCACGCGGACGTGGCCGCCGTGGATGCCGATCACCGCCCGATCGCCACCGCTCGGCTATTCGCCTTGCTCGTCCGCAGTGGCGCGGGGTGCCGGTAGCAATCGTTCTCCTGCCGCCAGCAGCCGACCCTTCCAGAAGACGCGTTCGAGCCAGTCGCCGGGGATGCCGCTCAGGCCGTAGAGGGCGCCGGCGAGCTGCCCCGTCACCGCCGCGACCGTATCGGCGTCGTCGGCCAAGTTCGTTGCGAGCAGCACCGCGTTGCGGAAGTTCCCCGTTCGGGCGACCGACCAGAGGGCGGCTTCCAGGGTGTCCACGACATAGCCGCTGGAGTTGATCTCGTTCCTGGGGCGCCCGCGAAGGCTGCCGGCCATGATCCGGGCGATCGCCGCCGCTCCCTCGAACCGTCTCGGGGCGAGGACCTCGGCGCGCGGAGACCCCGCGATGGCGTCGGCAAGCAGCTCCGCGAACGCCCGGCAGGCGTCCACCGCTTCCTCCGTGCCGTGGGTGCACCGGGACTGCTCGGCGGCGGTCGCGATCAGCCGCGGCCGGTCGTTCCAGAACCGGAGGGCGACGGGGGCGAGCCGCATCAGCGAGCCGTTGCCCGCGGTCCCCGGATCTGTCGAGCCGGCAAGAGGATCGCCGGTCCGCAGGTACCGTTCGAGTGCGCCGCGGACGGCGTTTCCGATGTCGAAGCACCCGCCGGTGTGCGAGTACTCGCCGTGCTGCCACCACCGGACGAAGCGGTCCATCAAGTCCCGGCAGTCGAGCGTCCCCGACGCCGCCAGGCTGTCGGCGAGGGCCAACGCCATGGAGGTGTCATCGGTCCAACCGCCGGGCGGTTGGTTGAACGGGCCGCCGCCCACCATGTCTTCCAGGCGCGGCTTGGTGTCGCGGGCGCAGAACTCCAGCGTCGTGCCCACTGCGTCGCCGACGGCCAGCCCCAGGAACGCCCCGAGCGCCCGGTCCCGGATGCCGTCCGCGGTCCGTGCCGGGACCGCCGGCCCGAGCGAGGGACAGCGCTCCACGTGGGCCTCCTGGGACCGGTTCTCGATGGCGCCTTGGCCTCGGGCCGCGCGCACGCGGCGGATCGCGTCGTCGGGGCGTGCCCCCAGCTCCACCAGCAGGCGGGCGGCGAGGGTCCCGGCCCGGCCCAGGCCGCCCTTGCAGTGGACGAGCACGTCGAAGCCCAGCCGCAGCCGGTCCCGGATCGCCTCGCCCACCGTCGTCCAGGCCCCCTCGAAGTCGGCTTCCGGCGGCCTCCCGTCGGGGATCGGCGCGTGCCACCACTCCATGTACCGGTCGCGCACCGCTCCTTGGAGATTACCCACCCCCAGATCGTTGATCTCCTTCTTGGTGATCAGGCTGACCACCGCGGTCGCTCCCCAGCTCCGGATCACGTCGAGGTCGGCGTCCAGATCGCGCGCCACCGGCCCCGCCATCGCAAACGGATCGGTCTTGCCGGGACACAGGGTGATGCCGATCCGGCCCCGGCCGCCTCGCGGTGTCACCGAGGCTATGCGGAGTGGACTGCTCTCGCTGGTGCTTGTGATCGGCATGGAATGAAGAGCTCTCACCGTGGTCGCCACGTCCGCCGCGCGACCTATCGGTTGGACGTGAAGAAGCCTGTCTTGCGCCCCCATGCCCAATTCTGCACGATTTCGGCGAGAACTGGTGCGAAAATGTCGCCCTTGCGCTAGACTGTATTCGTGCTACTGCGATTTCGAGTCTCCAACCACCGCTCGATTCTGGAGCCGGTGGAGCTGTCGATGATCGCCGTCGACGAGGATCGGGCGGCGACGCGAGGGTTCGATGACCTGTCCGAGCGCGTCCTGACCGTCGCCGGAGTGTACGGGCCCAACGCGTCGGGCAAGTCCAACGTGCTGGACGCCCTGGCTTGGCTGTCGATGGCCGTTGCCACGTCGCTACGGGGCTGGGAGGACTACGTTCCGCGCGATGCTCACAGGTTCGGCAAGGGGCCGGCTTCACCATCGGAGTTCGATCTGGATCTCGTCGTCAAGGGCGTCCGATACGCGTACCGGCTCGAGGTGGACGACTCGACCGTGCTGTTTGAGAGCCTGGACAGCTATCCGGAAGGACGACGGCGAAACCTCTTCACACGCCGTGAGAGCGCAATCGACTTCCGCCGGGGTCTCGACGGGACCCGGGGAATACGGGACCTGCTGACCCCAACGACATTGGCGCTTTCCGCGGGTAGGCGAGTACCTGGTACTGACTTTGCGCGCGTCGGGCAAACACTGGTCAGAATGCGTGTTCTCGGGCTCCGGAGGAGACGGTTTCCTCGCGTGGGTGGCGTCCACCCGTTCGACCCCACGATACGCTTGCTCTTCCGGGCAGATGACGCCGATCAGCTCTTTGGTGCTCCAGAGGATCGACCAGCCGTCAGGGATCCAAGACGAGTCATGGACCTGCTTCGATTCGCGGATCCGGGAATCGAGGATTTCGTGATCAACGAAGGGGAGTCCGGGGGGCCGGGTGGACCTCGTCGTCACCTTGGTCTCGTTCATCGCGGAGAAGGCGAACCGGTGACTTTCAATTTGGAGGACGAATCTGCCGGAACCCAGATGTGGTTCCGTCTGATAGGCCCGGCGTTCGCGGCCCTCAGATTCGGTCGGGTCCTCCTGCTCGATGAGATCGACGCGAGCCTTCACCCCCGGCTCTCGGCCCGACTGATCGAGATCTTCCAGGATCCCCGGACCAATGCCCGCGGGGCTCAACTCGTCTTCACTTCCCATGACACGTCTCTGTTGAACAGCTTGAACCGCGACGAGGTTTGGCTCACGGAGAAGGCGCCTGACGCCACGACGCGTCTCGTCGCGTTGGCCGAGTTCGGGGGTGAGCGCGTGAGAAGGTCCCTGAATCTGGAGAAGGCCTACCTGCAGGGTCGATTCGGAGCCGTTCCCGAAGTCGACCAGGTCGCCGTCCGCAGAGCCCTCGGGCTCGCTACTACGCCTCACGATGGCCAAGAGTAAGCGGACTCGACGCAATTCGCGTGAGGACCGCCCGCTTCGGCGCAGGGTTGAGTTTCGTACTCCCAGGCGGACCTTTCTGGTGTTCTGCGAAGGCACGAAGACCGAGCCCGACTACATCGAAGCCCTCAGACGGGAGCCAACGGTCCGTAACTCGGCGTCAGTCATTCGCATAGACAAGGAGGCGAGTGGGGCTGTGCCGTTGACCTTGGTGAACGCAGCGGCCGACGCCCGAGTTCGCAGCTCACAGGAGCAAGGCGAGATCGACGAGGTGTGGTGCCTCTTCGACGTCGAATGGCCCGAGAATCACCCCAAGCTACTTGAAGCCAGAGCCAGGGCTGGAGTGAGCGACATCCGTCTTGCCATTTCGAATCCGTGCTTCGAGCTGTGGTTGGTGCTTCATTTCCGGAACCACACGGCTTGGCTCGATAGCGACGCTGCCGGGAAGCTGCGCCGCAAGCATGACAAGAGTTCGGGCAAGGGACTGGACGGCTCGCAGTACATGCCGCGGCGAGCCGATGCGGCTCGACGTGCGCGTGCCTTGACTGCCAAGCACGCAGGTGACGGAAGGGAATTCCCGAAAGACAACCCATCGTCGGGCATGTACCTCCTCCTTGAGGCAATAGAGTCCGACAAGTGAGTCATCCCCCGATCGCTTGGTGAGAGTCCTCCGTCAGACGGGTTCATCTCGTCCACCACCGCGATCCGTATCGGCGACGGACTGTAGCTGGGGTCGTACCGCGGCGGCCGGCTCGCCTACCTGCGGGCGCCGGAGTAGTCCGTCGCCGGGAGCAACCGCCGCGCCGAAATGGTCGCTTCGTTGCGCCCTTCTACGGGGCCGGCTCCGACAGGTCGATTCCGGCCAGCACGTCGCTCTCGGGAACGCGTCGCACGGGCGGACCCCACGCCTGCCTGAACACCTCGCCGCTCAGGATTCGGTCGACGTCCGGCTTGCTGAAGAAGCAGCGATCGATCGGGACGTGCTGCGTGCGATGCGCCCGCAGCGCGGTCGCCTTCGCCGCCCGCTGCGCCGCCACGTCGATCACGAAGTCGACGCCCGGTTCGCGGCCCGGATCCCGGGGCCGTATCACCTCCCATGGCAGGATCGGCGTCGTCCAGAGAAGGCGCGGCACGCGGTACGGCCGCCCCGCCCCGTCCATCCACCGCGGATCGGCCGCTGCCGCGATCGCGTCGATCGTGAACCGGGCGATGGCGACGTGATCGGGATGGCCGTTCATCCCGTTGGGATCGAAGCTGATCACCACGTGCGGCCGGTGCCCCCGGATGCGCCGGACCAGGGCTTCACGCATGGCGTTCGCCGGCGCCTCCGCCAGGTGCTTGTCGCGGTAGTCGAGCAGTTGCACGTCGGAGATGCCGAGGACGGCGGCCGCCCGTCGGAGCTCGGCCTCGCGGACGGCCGGCAGCTCTGCCCGGTCGCACAGAGGCGGATCACCGACGCGTCCGGCATCGCCGCGGGTCGCGGTCACGAGCGCGGTTCGTGCGCCGCGGTCGGCGTGGCCGCGCACCAGACCGGCGGCGATGAAGCTCTCGTCGTCCGGATGCGCGAAGATCAGCAGGATGCGTGGAGGCGGCATACGGCGCCTATGGCCGGGCCCGGCGCCGGCTCCCGTGGTCGAGGACGTCGACAACGTGCCCGGTCCACAGGTACCGCGTCCATTCGGTCATGCGCTCCGCGGGCGCAACGGCCGGTTCGGGCCTACTTGTCGGCACGACCAATCGGTTGATGAAAGTAGTAGCAGAGGCCGTCCGGCGCGACGACGAAGAAGACCTGATAGCGCTCGCCGTCGCGTTCGTCGATCCGCCAGTTGGCGGTCTTGACGCCGTTGGTCTCCAGCTCGTCCCGGGCCCGGCGAATGTCCGTCACCCGGATGGCGGCTCCCTCGTTGGCGGGGTCTCCGCCATTGACGGCGAAGCCGATGCGCACGCCGTCGCGCTCCAGTATCACCGTCGGCACTGGATCGTCCCGTCGCTCGACTTCGATCAGGCCGAGCCTGGGGCCGTACCATGCCGCAGCCCGGTCGATGTCCTCGACCGGCAGCGCCAGGACGTCGTCGGCGAAGGGGAACGCGGCTTCGTAGAGTTGTACGGGCGTCATGTCGTCAGTCGGAGCGGTCGGGGTCTCAAGCCGTCGGCCTCCGGCGTGCCGCCGCGCACGCCGGGCAAACCCGCATCCGCCGCCAAGGTTCGGAAACGCCGCGGGCGCCGGTCTATCGCCGCGGTGACCCGGTCACGGCGTCGAGCCGACCGTCTCCTCCACCGTGTCCGCATCGAACGCGAGGCGGTCGCGCACGAGCTCGGCCTCGCGATACGGCTGCTCGTAGCTCCACGCCGCGTCGCGGATCTCGCCTTCGGGGCCGTGGATCGCGTAGTAGGTGGCCAGCCCCTTGAAGGGGCAGAACGTCGTCTTGCCCGTCTTCTCCAGGCGGGACATGTCGACGCCGTCGCGGGCCAGGTAGTAGCGCGGCGGGTACCCCTTCTCCTCGAGGGCCACGACGTCCGTGGTCGCGGCAATCTCGGTCTCGCCCGCGGCCACGCGCACGCGGACGTGGCGGGGCACGAAGGCGATGCGATGTCCGGGGGCGCGTGGGTAGCCCGGGGCGCGCGCGCCCCGCGGGATGTCCGTCGGTCTCTCAGCCATATGCCATTATGGCCTGACCGCCGCTACGTGCGCCGGAACCCCGACGGACCTCAGCTTTCGCCCGGGAGGCCGCCCACCACCTGCCCGTCGAACAGGTGCACCTCGCGGTCGGCGTGTTGGGCGTAGCGCGGGTCGTGGGTGACCATGCAGATGGTCGACCCTTCGGCGTGCAGGCCCGCGAGAAGCTGCATCACCGCCTCGCCGTTCTTCGAGTCGAGGTTGCCCGTCGGCTCGTCGGCGAGCAGGATCGAGGGCTGGCCCGCAACGGCGCGAGCCACCGCCACCCGCTGCTGCTGGCCGCCGGAGAGCTGGCTGGGCAGGTGCTTGGCGCGGTGGGCCATCTCGACCTTCTCGAGGGCCTCGTTCACCCGTTGCCGACGTTCGACCGGCCGCATGCCGCGGTAGGTCAGGGGCAGCTCGACGTTCTCGTAGACGGTGAGGTCGCCGATCAGGTTGAAGCTCTGGAAGATGAAACCGATCTCGCGGTTCCGGGTACGCGCGCGGTCCGACATCTTGAGGCTCGCCACCCGCCGGCCGTTGAGCTGGTACTGACCGTCGGACGGCGAGTCGAGCAGCCCGAGAATCGACAGCAGCGTCGACTTTCCGCAGCCGGAGGGTCCCGAGATGGCGATGTACTCCCCGGGGTAGATGTCGAGGTCGATCTCCGCGAGGGCATGGGTCTCGACGTCGTCCGTGAAGAAGATCTTCGTCACCTTGTCGAGGCGAATCAGGGGCTGGGCTGCGTCGTTCATTGGCTGGGTCCTCCTGAAAGCTCCTGAATAGCCGGCGGCACCCGCGGCCGTACGGACTCAGGCCGCGGGAGGCGATCGGCGTAGTGCGCGTCTTCATGAAGCGGCGCCGTCGGACGTGCCCGAGAGACACGGCAACCCGCACCGGAGACGGCCGCCGCCGAGCAGGTCGCCCAGCGATTGCCCGCACCTACTCCTCGACGCGCAAGACCTCCGCAGGATCGATCCTGAGCGCGCGCGAGACCGGCAGGCCGACGGCGACGAACGCCACCAGCGCGAGACACGCCGCCGCCCCTGCGAGCGCGACCGGGTCCACGCCGCTGGTGCGAGAGAACTGCGACTGAAGCAGCGGCGAGACACGACTTCCCAGTCCCGCTCCGACAACGACGCCGACCGTCACCAGCTTCACGCTCGTGCTCCCGGCGACGAGTCGGATGATCTGAAGCGGCCGGGCCCCGAGCGCGACGCGGAGGCCGATCTCCGGGGCGCGCAGCGCCACGACGTAGCTCAGCGTGCCGAAGAGCCCGATGCACGCAAGCAAGCAGGCCGACCGCCCCGACGAAGCCGCTCACGACGGCCGCAATCCGCGCGGGCAACAGCGCCGTGTCGACCATTTCCGTCATCGTCGCCACGTTCACGACCGGCACGCCCGGATCGATTCGGCCAATGCCCTCTCGTACCGCTTCGGCCGATACGCCCCGGATGTGGAACGTGACCCGAGGGGAGTAGACATCCTCCATGGACTCGAACACGACGGGAACCGCATCCTCTCGAAACGACACGAAATGGCCATCGTCGACCACGCCAACCACGGTCGACCACGGGGAATCGCCTCGTCTCATTCGGCGCAGTCGCCTGCCGACCGCATTTCGACCGGACCAGAACCGCTCGGCGAACGCCTGGTTGACGAGCACCGCGTTTCGCTCTCCAGGTTCGAGGTCCCGACCGCGAAGGAGGGGCACCCCCATCAAGCGGACGTAACCGGGACTGACGACGTTCGCGTGCACCCCCATGTCCTCTCCAGCCCGGGGCCGATACCCGTCGACATCCATGCCACGACGTTGCTGCGCCTGGAGAGAAAGGAACGGCACTTCCGATGCCTCGGCCGTCGGCACCTGCTCGAACACCTGTCGGAGATACGCGCGACCGCGATCTTCGGAGTACCCGGCCGTCTCCAGATCGACCGTGACCAGCGCCAGCTCGTCGGAGTCGTAACCGAGCGGGATTGCGTACGCGGCCACGATGCTGCGCGCGAATGCCCCCGCAATGATCAGGAGAAAGACGGCGGCGGTCGCCTGCATCGCAGTCAGGGCGTTACGCAGCCCCGTTTGTGAGAATCTGCCAAGACGGAGCCTGGCCCGGGTTGCGTACAGTGCGGGAAGAAACCCCACCAGGAGGCCTACGCCCGATGACGCGACCAGCGAGGCCGCGAGCAGGCGCCAGCCGGGCTCGAGGTTCAGCTGCAAGGGCAGGGACAACGGCAGGTCCGACACCAGCAGCGTCACGAAGCTGATGGCGACCGACGCCGCGGCAACGCCCAGGCCCCCCGCGACCAGACCAAGACCGAGGCTCTCCACCGTGACCTGCCGGACCAGTCTGAACCGGCTCGCGCCCAGGGCCTGCCGAATCGACATCTCGCGACGGCGAACCGCCGCGTCGGCGAGCAGAAGGCCCGAGATGTTGGCGCAGACGATGAGCAGGAGAATGCCGACCAGTCCTGACAGGACGGCCAGAGGCCCGAATGCGAAAGAGGGCAGGCGTGCTTCATTCGCTGCCCTGATCGTCAGGGCTCGCGGCTGCCCGGAGCGACCCGTCCAAGACTCGGGGTACGACTGATGAAGACGTCGACCGACGACCGCCAGACGCGCCTGTGCCTCGTCGATCCCGACGCCCTCACGCAGCCGGCCGACGATGTCGTAACCGCGCGAGCCGCGCCGCTCCTGTCTGGCGTCACCCAGCCGTACCGACTGCTCGAAGGCCGCGGGCAACCAGACGTCGACGCGGAGGAGGCCTTGCGTGCCGCCGAACAGGCCCGCCAGCTCGACGGGCGCCACACCCACGACTGTGAATGGCAACCCGTTGACGGCGATTGCCCGGCCCAGCACTGACGGATCGCCGCCGAACTCCGAAAGCCACACGCCGTTGCTGATTACGGCGACAGGGCTGGTCTCGGCCGCCTCGAACCCACGTCCATGGACTGGCCTCAATCCCATCGTATCGAAGTAGTTGGGCTCCACTATCTGGGCGGACATGACCCGGGTCTCTCCTCCGATGCGGACACCGACCGGGTCGAGAGACGCCAGGGTGACTTGTTCGAACACGTCGCCGGTAGACTCGCGAATGTCGAGAAAGTCCGGATACGAGTTTGCGCTCGGCTGCCCGCTCGAGCTATCGCTCGTGAACACGACGGTCAGGCGATGGGGGTCCGGGCCGGGCAACGGACGCAGGAGCAGAGCGTCGAGCAGCGCAAAAATGACCGTGTTCGCACCGATACCGATGGCCAGCACCGCGATCGCCACGCCGGCGAGAATCGGGCGCGCGCGCAGTCGGCGGAACCCGAACAGGAAGTCCCGCCACAGGTCGTCGAGGGCACGGAAACGGTGTACGTCGCGGCATTGTTCCTTGACCATATCGAGGCCTCCCAGACGGGCGAGCGCCATGCGGCGCGCTTCCTTCGGAGCCATGCCGCGCCGGATGTTCTCGGCCGCGTCCAGCTCCACGTACGCCTGGAGCTCTGCATCGAGCTCCCGTTCTAATGGCCCGCGGCGGAAGAGATTCAGCAGGCGAACGGCGAAGATACGCACGCGGCTCATGACGACTCCTCCCGCGATGCTGCAAGGGCCAGGTGGCGAGAAACAGACATCAGGCTTCCCCCAAGTCGCGCAACGCCAGCTCGATCGCGACCGAGACGCGCTTCCAGTTGCGGGCTTCTTCCTCGGTGTGCCGGCGCCCGGCGGCGGTCAGCTCGTAGAACTTCGCCTTGCGGTTGGCTTCGGAACGCCCCCATTCCGAGGTCAGCCAACCCTTCTGTTCGAGCCGGTGCAGAGCGGGAAAGAGCGAGCCCGGGTTGACGCGGAACGCTCCCTCCGTGATCTGCTCGACCCGGCGCGCGACCCCGAGTCCGTGGTACGGCCCGGTCATGAGCGCGCGGAGGATCAGCAGGTCGAGGGTGCCGCGCATGAGGTCGGTGCGGGACATGGGATCTCCTGTTGGGTTCAACGTCCTGCGGGCAGAGAGGTTCCGGACGTCAGACGGGATTCTGGGGCTTGGACGCCGGGCCTGGTCGCACCGCCGATTACGGCGATGCCGGCGCCGCCGAGGGCCGCGCGCTGCGTCCGGTCGAACTCGATCAGCGCGCGCTGGTACTCCAGGCGCGAGACGCCGACCGGGACGACGACGATCACCATGACCGCCGTCGCGGCATACAGAGTCAGGCGGAGCTTCTTCCTGCGTGCGACGTCGGGTCGGGATATGTCCATTGGCTGCCTCGAGACGTTGGCGATGGCGATTCGGCTCGTTGTCCTCACGCGGCCGCGGCATTTGTCCGGGTTACTTCTATCGACTTCCGATAGAGTATGGTCAAGTCCTGTCGAATGTCAATACGTAGACGCCGTTGTGTGGGTGTTCCGATGGCCGCCGTCTGGCCGATCTGGATGTCCTGGCGTCGGCCTTCGCGACCCGCGGCTCGGCCTTCAGCACGGTCGGATCGGCCATCCGCGGCAGGTTCGTGCCGGCGGTGAAGAAGTCCGTGAATCGGCGGACGCTCTGTCGTGGAGTAGAAGCGCGCGGGGCAGGTCGGGCTACGTCTCGCTACGCGCTGTACAGACCGGCCGGCACTGCGGGTACTCGCAGGCGCGCGCATGCTCGGGATCGGCCGGCTCCCAGGCGGACAGCCGATCCAGGACCTGCCGCCCCCGGTCCCGTACGGCCCGCGGCATCCCAGGGCTGCGCGTCTACGGCGCAGACTCTCAGCGGAGCACGGCCGGCGACGAAGCGCTCTCGAGGAGCAGCTCGGGCGCGCCGTCGCCGTCGGCCGGGACCTGCCAGACGTCGGTCACCATCGGGGTGGGTGCGGAGGGGTCGGGGATCGTGTACAGGATCGTCGAGTCGTCGAGCCACTCGGCCTGATCGTCCACCGACCGGAGCTCGGCGAGCGGGGTGACCGCCCGCGACCCCAGGTCCATGACGTGCAGCCGCCACCCGAGCCCGGTCGCGAGGGGCAGGCGCTTCTTGAAGACGAGGCGGCTCTGGTCGGGCGACAGCGACGGGCACTCGACGCCTTCGACCACGACGTCCGCGCGACGCGTCGAGACGCGGCCCTCGACGAGATACGTCGTCCCCCCGGTGCCCAAGGTGGCGTAGAACCGATCGCTGTCGTCCGCGAAGGTGACGCCCCAGAAGTTGAAGTCGACGGCCCGGAACAGTGAGCCGTCCCGGTACACCCGGAGCTCCTCCAGGTTCGCGATCCGCCGCTCGCCGGAGTAGGTGTCGACGATGCTCGTCTCGGTCGAGAAGCCCTCGTCGAGATACGAGTGGCCCGACACGAACACCGTCACCGCGGCCAGCCGGCCGTCGGGCGCGAGGCGCACGCGGCTGGGGACGCCGTGCAGGGGAAGCCGGTGCAGCGGCTCGAACGCCGCGTCGAACACCATGATCGCGTGCGTCGTGTAGAAGCGGTCGGTCGTCAGGCAGACGCCGCGCTGCCCCGCGAAGTCGACCCGGTCGCAGCGCAGCGGCGTCGCGCGGCGACCGCCGGCGCCCAGTCGCTCGACGCTCGCCACGCCGAAGCTTTCGTCCAGCCCGGTGTGGCGGAAGAGAAGGTCGCGGCCGGCCCGGTGGTCAGCGACGTCCGGCTCCGGCGGGCCGCCCGCTCCCGGCGCAGGCTCGTCGCTTCCCGACGTGGGGCCGTCCGCATCCGCCGCCGGATCGGAGTCCGACGTCTGCGAGGACCGGTCAGCGCCTCCGAACCGGTCTCCCGGCGGCCGAGCGGTCGCCGGGTGCGGGGCCGCCGGGTCGCCGGGTGGGGTTGCCGGGCGCGGTGCGGAAACCGGCTCCCCTTCAGGCGATGCGGAATCCGCCCCCGTGAACGGCGCGGAGCCGGCCCTTGCAGGCGACGCCGAGCCCACCCCCGCGGGCAGCGCGAGACCCTCCCCGGCGGGCGGCGCGGGAACCTCGCCCGCGGGCGGCGCGGAACCCTCCCCTGCGAGTGGCGCCGCGAGCTCGGCCAGACTGCCGATCGGCGGCAGGGAGACTTCCCGGACGAAGCTCGCCCGGCGCGCCGCCGACCACCAGGCGTAGCCGCCGGCCAGCGTGACGGACGCCGCGCACAGGAGCACGAATGCGACGATTCGGGGCGGAGTGCGCCGATTCGCCGGCGTCTCGCCCGCCCGACTGGCCGAGTGCCCGTTCTGCCGATCTTCAGTCGGAGCCGTCATCATTCGCCCTTGGGACACTGTCGACAATTGCCTTGCCGTGTGCCAGCGCGCGAAATCGTAGAAAACGGGGTGCGCGTGGGTGCAGTTGGCAACCTTACATCGATCACTGCCCTTGGGACACTGACGGAAAAACTGCCTTGCCGCGTGCATGGCACGCGAAACCGCAGAAGACCGGCTACGCCTCGATGCCGTTGGCCACCTTGTATCGATCGCTGTCCTTGCCACCCGTGTCTCGCAGAAGGACCGCCGCGACCGCGATCGCCGCTACGAGCGCGATCAGGAATACCGGCACCGCCGTCCCGGCGCCGTATCGCGTCCAGAGCGCGCCGAACAGGACCGAGCCCAGCAGTCGGGCGAGGCTGGCCGCGGTCGTGAGCACCGCCAGTCCGCGGCCGCGCCGCTCCGGGGACAGCCGCCCGCTGGCGAACGCCATGAGCACGCCGTCCGTCAGCGCGTAGTGGGTTCCCAGCAGGAGAAGGCAGGCCGCCACCCCCGGCAGGCCGATCCCGGACTGCATCGTCGCCGCGTAGGCGGCGGCGAGCGAGCCGTAGCCCGCGAGGAACGCGCGCTGCCGCCCGATGCGATCCGCCAGCCCACCGGCCGGCACCGCCAGCGCCAGATAGCAGCCCGACGTTCCGACGTAGAGCAGCGGGAACAGGCCTGGACTGAAGCCGGCCTCCCGCTGCAGCAGCAGGTAGAGGAAGCCGTCGCTCACCGTGGCGGCCCCGAGCATCGTCGCCGCTACGGTGAGGCGCAGCAGGCCGGGGACGTGCAGGATGCCCGTGGCGAAGCCCCGCGTTGCGCCGCGCTCCGAGGGCGCCGGCGGACCGGCGAGGCGTCCAACTGACGACAGGTGACGGCGCTGCGTGGCGAGCGGCGTGACGGCGGCGGCCGGCGGCGCCGGTGCGGGGGGTCGCTCGGCGTTGGTGACGAAGAGCAGCAGCACGCCGAGGCCGACGACGGCCACGCTGAAGCTGGCGACGAAGACGACGTCGAAGGCGTTCGGCAGGGCGGCGAGTATGCCGAGCGCGACCAGCGGCCCCAGCATGGCGCCGGCGCTGTCGAGGGCGCGGTGCACGCCGAACGCGGTCGCCAGGCCATCGGGGCGGCTGCTCAGCGAGATCAGCACGTCGCGCGGCACGGTGCGGGCGCCCTTGGCCGCCCGGTCGAACGCCACGACGCCGGCGATGAGCGGCCACGAGGCGCCGGCCGCCAGCAGGGCCAGCCGCGACACCGCCGAGGCGCCGTAGCCCGCCAACGCGATCTCCTTCGCGCGGCCGGCCCGGTCCACGGCGACGCCGCTGGCCAGCCGCAGCAGCGCCGTCGCCCCGTGGTAGAGCCCGTCGACGATCCCGAACTGGAACGGCGTCAGCCCCAGGTAGAGGACCAGGTAGACGGGCAGCACGGTGGCGACCATCTCGGACGAGACGTCCGTGAAGAGGCTCGTGAAGCCGAGCGCCCAGACGTTGCCGCTGACGTGCAGCCAGCGGAAGCCGCCGCCCGCGTCACGCCGGGCCCGCCGCAGCGCCGACCACGCCTCGACCTGGTACATCGCGCCTCCGCGCTCCAGGCGCGCCCGCGCGGCGAGGCCGCTGCAGCGCCGACCGCGCCTCGAGGTACATTGGCTCGCTCGCGTTCGTTCTGCCCTGGCCCGCCAGTCGTCGCCGGGCGACCTTGCGGTCGCCGGGCGACCTTTGCGGTCGCCTTGGAAGTTCGCTGGCGCGAACTTCTGCGCCGCAGGGATTGCCGCCCAAACAACCCTCCAGGCTTCCGCGCCGTTCCTACGGCGCAGGCTCCTGGTGGGCGCCGGGCTTCATCGGCCGCCGCCGGCGCCGGCTCCGCCCTCCGGGGCCGCGGCCGGCCCCGGCAGCGGCTCGTCCGACGCGAACCGCCGCAGGACGTTCTCCGTCAGCCGCGAGACGTTGTTGTCGTAGTCGTTGAACGACAGGCTGCCGCTCCACGCGATCGAGCTCGTCGAGAACACCGCGCCCCCGTTGGGGTACTCCACGTACGCCAGGTCGGCGTAGACCAGCGGGTTGACGGTGCCCCCCTGCGTCGAGTTGCTGGTGTTCACCTCCTCGATCACGTGCTGGTAGGCGTCGGAGTGGCCGAAGGACCGCGCCAGCACCAGCGTGTGGGGCGGCGACCCCTGGGCGTAGTCCACGCGGTCGAGCTCCGACCCCGCCGCCCCGAAGTCGAGCACCAGCGACGGGTGGTTGCCGATCAGCTCGTTGTCGCCGATGCCCTCGAAGACGAAGGCGACCCGCGGGTCGAAGCTGTCCGGCATCCGCTGATACGGGGAGTTCCGGTCGAATCCCTGCGCGGTGAACCCCACGCCCACGAGCCACTGAGGGGCCCGGCCCCGGAAGCGCCACAGCCCGCCGGGCTCGCCGGTCAGGCTGTGGTGGCTCTCGCCCGGCGCCCCCTGCCAGTGCTCGGTGCCGTCGCGGCGCCGTACCTCGACGAACGTCCCGGTCGGATCGACCGGCGTCACCCAGTAGAACCCGTTGCCGCCCATGTACATCAGCCGGCCGCCCTGCTCCAGGTACGACCGCAGCCCCTGGAGCATCTCCCACGAGTAGTACTCCGGGTGGGTCCCGGTCAGCACCGCGTTGTAGGGCTCGAGCAGCGCCGCCCCCTCGGCGTGCAGGTCGTGGTCGGTGATGACGTCGACGGTGAAGCCCTTGGCCTCCAGCCAGTCGACGAGGTGCGTGTCGGCCATGAACTGCCACGGGTTCCGGGTGTCGATCTTCGGACGCATGTTGGTGATGGGGCGCAGCCGCGACGAGTAGGTCACCCCGCTTCCGTCGGTATGCGTGGAGTAGAGGCTCATCGGTTGGAACCCGGTGCCGCCCGTCCCGGCGTAGGCGAGATAGCTGAAGGTCGGGACCAGGAACGCGATCTTCGAGTTGGCCGTTCCGCGCGGCGGCCGGACGAAGAACGGCACGTAGTCCTCGCTCGTTATCGTCCGCAGCCGCGCCGCGTACACGCCGCTTGGCAGGTCCGCCGGCGCCTCGAAGGCGAAGCCGGCCTCCCACCCCGCGTCCAGGAGGTCGTCGTCGTGGAAGTAAATCGCGCCGTACTGCTCGCGCGCCTGCCGGTAGTCCATCTCCGTGGCGTCCCACAGGTGGCCCGTCACCGCCCGCGTCGGCAGGTTCACGGTGCGGCCGTCCAGCCCGCTCCCCGCGGTGTCCCGCACCCGGTCGGTCTCGATGTCCGCCGCGAAGTCCCACGCCGCCGCCGCGTCGGTCGGCCCCGCGCCGGCCGCGATCGCCTCCACCTCGGCCCGGCTCAGCGCCCGGCCGTAGACCCGCGGGTTCTCGATCTTTCCGTTGTAGTGCCCCGCCACACCGCCGTCGGCCGTCCCGTAGGCGGCGATCCGCAGGCGGCGAAGCGGCTCGGCGGGCGTCGCCAGCGCCCGAACCGGGGTCGCCTCCTCGACCACGACCCGGGTCGGGTCGTTCGCGTAGAGGTCGAGCGGCTCCTGGTACAGCGTCACCCGGCCGGTCCCGGCGTCGAACGTCGCGGCCACGAAGTACCACTGCGTCGGCACGCCGTGCGGGCGCGGACGCCCGGCCCCCGGGATCGCCGGCGCCCACCGCCGGAGCGCCGGCTCCGCCGCCACGCGGGCCACTTGCCCGTCGGCCGCCCCGAGCCACAGGGCCAGCCGCCCCTGCTCGTCGATCATCAGTCCGTAGCCGCGGTCCGCCGCCCACTTCGTCACCACGCCCTGCGCGCCCGGCTCGCCCACCCAGCCGACGACCCCGGGCCGCGTCGGCGCCACCCAGGCCGTGATCGTGAAGCTCCCGCCGAGCCGCAGCGGCGCCGCGTCCGGCACGGTGACGTAGGAGCCGAGCGGCAGATCCTGGCGCCGGCCGGGATAGTCGCCGTTTGCCGGCGTCTCGACCAGCTCCTCCTTGATGCCCGGCCCGTTCGGGTTCGCGTCGCCGTGGATCAGCCGGACGATCTCCGCCCGGTACGTGGGCAGCCCGCTGCTCACCATGAACCGGATCGACTCGCTCGGCGCCACGCTCATCCGGTCCGCGTAGCCGACGATACCCATCGCGTTCAACGCCGCCTGCGGTCCGATCTCGGCCGCCGACTGCGCCCACGCGGCGCTGGCGGCCATTGCCGCGACCGCCACCGCGCCCACTCCAAAACGTACCCTCGTCAAGAACATCACTGAAGCTCCTCTAGTCGCCCACAGCATCATCGTTCAGGCCAGGTCTCGGCAGCCGCAAGCGGCAGTTGGCGCTGCGGGAGGTCACTTCTGTGCATGACCCTGGTTGCGGGGTGCGCGGGTCGTGGAGTGTCGTCTTCCTCATCGAGGACCTCCAGGGGATCGAGGACCTCCAGGGGATTCAAGTATGCCAACAGATCGCCGCGCGTCACCGTGGACTCGTCGGAGCCGTCGTGGACGCGCCACGTATCCGGCAAGTGGGCTCCGTTCGGGCCGAGGAACGCGACGGCGTCGAACAGATTGGACTCTCCGACGCCGTTGGGGCCGGCGACGCACGTGAAGGGGCCGAGTCGTACATCTATCCGGTCGAGATTCTTGAAGCCGTCCACCTGGAGGCGTGTGAGCACTCTCAGAGCTGCCTTTCGGAGCTGTATCCGCGGCGGCGGCCGGCCCACCGGAGGCAGGCGCCACAGGTCAGTACATCATGATCGACCGCGTGATTGCGAACGCATCGGCGCCGCTCGATGCGAGTCTACCCCCAACCGCGCGGAATCGGTCCTCTCGGGCGGTCTAACGCGGTGGGGCGTTGCCAAGGGCCGCCGGCCGCCGTCCCGGGCTGCGTTGACCTTCGTTCGGCCCCCGGCGTATCGTCTGCGCGAGCGTTCCGACGCCGCACCGGGGACAGTTCGCGCGGGCGTTCCGACGCACCGGGCAGTTCGTGAGTAAGTGCGGGCGTGGAACGGAAGACGACCTTCACGGAGACTGTCATGCTGGAATCCTCTCTGACCATTCGCGCGCTGACCGCGCGCGCCGTCGCCGCGCCGCTGGCCAGGCCGCTGCGCACCGCGTCGGGCGACGTCCCGGTCTCGCCGCTCCTCCTGGTGGATGTCGCCTCCGAGGAGGGCCCGGTCGGCCGCGCCTACGTCTTCGGGTACACCACCCTCACGCTGCGGGCCCTGAAGGCGTTCCTCGAGGACGTGGAGGAGGTCGTGCGGGGGCGCCCGGCCAGCCCCGCGGTCCTGTACGACGACCTCGCCGCGCGCTTGCGCCTGATGGGGCGCCAGGGGCTCGTCGGCATGGCCCTGTCGGGCCTGGACATGGCCCTGTGGGACCTGCAGGGGCGCGCGCAGCGGCGGCCGGTGGTCGAGCTGCTCGGCGGGCAGGCCAGGCCGGTGCCGGCCTACGACAGCTACGGCATCGTCGATCCGGCGGCGGACCGGGCCGCGCTGGAGCGCAGCCTCGAGCAGGGCTTCCGCGCGATCAAGATCAAGATCGGGGTCCGCGATCTCGCGTGGGACGCGGCCAACGTCGCCGGGGTGCGCGAGATCGTCGGGCCGGACGTGCGGCTGATGGTCGACTACAACCAGTCGCTGACCGCGCCCGAGGCCCTGCGGCGCATTCGCGCGCTCGCCCGGTTCGACCTCGAATGGGTGGAGGAGCCGGTGCCGGCCGAGGACCTCGCCGGCCACGCCCGCGTCCGCGCCGCGTCTCCGGTCCCGATTCAGACCGGCGAGAACTGGTGGTTCGGGCACGACATGGCCCACGCCCTCGCCGCCGGTGCCTGCGACCTCTGCATGCCGGACCTGATGAAGATCGGGGGAGTGACGGGCTGGCTGCGCGCCATGGGGCAGGCCGAGGCGGCCGCCGTCCCCGTGTCCAGCCACCTCTTCATCGAGGCCAGCGCCCACGTCCTGCCGGTGACGCCGCTGGCCCACTACCTGGAGTACCTCGACCTCGCCGGCGCCGTCCTCGCCGACCCGCCACGGGTGGTGGACGGCATGGTCACGGCGCGCGGCCCTGGCCTCGGCATGGACTGGGACGAGGCGGCAGTGGCCCGCTATCTGGCGTAGGGTCGTTCTGCCGTCCACGCCTTGCGCACCGGAGGAGGAGCACGCGATGAGCGCCGTTCTGCGCCGCGAGGTCTCGACCCTGATGTTCGACCAGTACGGCACCGTCGTCGACATGCAGGGCGGTCTGACCGAGATGGTGACGCCGTTCCTGGCCGGCAAGGGCTGGCGCGGCGACCCGCGCCGCTTCGTCACCTGGTGGCGGCGGACGCACTTCGAAGACTCGATGATCGATGCCCTGTGCGACCGCGGCCACACGTCCTACCGCGAGATCGGCCACCGCGCGGTGTCGCAGGTCATGCGGCGCGCCGGCATCGACCACACCGGTGACGAAGTGCGCTGGCTCGTCGGCTGCATCGAGCGGCTGAAGCCGTTCCCCGACGTGCTGGCCGCACTCGAACGGCTGCGCGGGCGGTATCGCCTCGCGATTCTCTCGAACGGCGACCGCGACATGCTCGAGGCGGCCAAGTTCCACATCGGGTTCGACTTCGACGCGGTGATCTCGGTCGCGGACGCCGGCTACTTCAAGCCGCACCACGCGACCTATGCGACGGCGTGCGAGCGGCTCGGGGCAGACCGCGCGAGCGTGCTCTTCGTCGCCAACCACGCGTTCGACTGCATCGGCGCGAAGGCGTCCGGCATGCGCACCGCGTTCATCGACCGGCGGCGGCGTCCCTTCGGCGGTTCGCCGCACCAGCCGGATCTCGTCGTCGAGGACTTCGCGGCGCTGGCGCAGGCGATGTTGGAGTGACGCAGCTCATGGCCGCCGCCGCTGCCGGTTCCTTCGCCCGCCGCCTGCTCGCCTGGTGGGAGGTCCACGGCCGCAAGGACCTGCCCTGGCAGCGGGAGCGCACGCCGTACCGAGTATGGGTCGCGGAGATCATGCTCCAGCAGACTCAGGTCGGCACTGTGGCGCCGTACTTCGAGCGGTTCACGGCCCGCTTTCCCGACGTCGAGACCCTGGCCCGGGCCGACCTCGACGACGTGCTGCACCTGTGGAGTGGCCTCGGCTACTACGCCCGGGCGCGCAACCTGCATCGCGCCGCCGGCATGGTCGTCAGGGAGCACGGCGGGACGTTACCCGACACGGCGGCGGCACTCGGGGCGCTGCCGGGCATCGGCCGTTCCACCTCCGCCGCGATCGTCGCCCAGGCCTACGGCCGGCGCGCGCCGATTCTGGACGGCAACGTCAAGCGCGTGCTGGCGCGTCGGCACCGGGTCGCGGGCCCGGTGTCGTCGTCGGCCACCCTCGACGAGCTGTGGCGCCTCGCGGAATCGCATGCCCCGCGGGACCGCGCCGCGGACTACACGCAGGCCGTCATGGATCTCGGCGCGACGGTGTGCCGCCGCCGGCGGCCGCGCTGCGGCGACTGTCCGGTGCGCGAGGGCTGCCTGGCCTTGGCCGCGGGCGACCCCGAGCGGTATCCGGAGGCCGCGCCGCGCCGCCCCCGCCGCCTCGAACGGCGCCGCTTCTTCGTGCTCGTCGACCCCGACGGCGCCTGCCTCGTCGAGCGGCGGCCGCCGACCGGCATCTGGGGCGGCCTCTGGTCGCCGCCGGACCGCGAAGCCCGCGAGACGGTGGACGGATTCCTCGATCAGGCCGGCGTCGATGCCGGCCTCGTCGACGAGATCCGCGCCGCCGACGTCTTTCGCCACGCGTTCACCCACTACGACCTCGACGTCGAGCCGGTCTACGTCCGTCTCAAGTCCCGGCCGGCCGCGGTCCGCGAGGACGCCGGGCGCTGGATCGACCCGAACGATCACCGGCTGGGCCTCTCCACGGTCGCCGCGAGGCTCGTCACCGCGACCGGCGGGGCGGTCCGTTGACCGGGACGGCGTCAAGGGCGGCGTGCCAAGCGCCCTCCGTGGGGCGCACTCCCGCGGGCGGTCCGGCCCCGTTGATTCCCGCGAGGCGCGTGCGGTAGCCTGAGGTCATGGCAGTCCTCCATCAGCGGCCCGGCCCGGCGGCCCTGGAGCTGCACATGCCCCCCGCCATCGACATGAGCCGGGAGCAGTTCTTCGAGTTCTGCCAGCTGAATCGCGACGTGCGGATCGAGCGCAACGCGGAAGGGAGCATCGCGGTGATGACGCCCGCCGGCGGGGAAACGGGGGCGCGGAACGGTCTCCTGGTCGCGGCCCTCTATCGCTGGGCCGAGCAGAACGGGACGGGCGTCGCCTTCGACTCCTCGACCGGCTTCGAGCTGCCCAACGGCGCGGTGCGTGCGCCGGATGCGGCCTGGGTCCTCCGCAAGCGGCTCGCCCGGCTCTCTCCCGAGGACAAGGAGCGATTCCTGCCGCTGTGTCCCGATTTCGTCATCGAGCTGCTCTCGCCGTCCGACTCCCGTGCGGCCGTCCGGCGAAAGATGGAGGAGTACCGCGCCAACGGCGCCCGCCTGGGGTGGCTCATCGATCCCGCTCGGCGGCAGGTCGCCATCTACCGCGCCGACGGCAGCCTCGAACAGCGCGCCGAACCGGACGTCGTCACCGGCGAAACGGTCCTGCCGGGGTTTTCGCTCGATCTTCCCGCGATCTGGAAGCCGGCATTCTGAAACGCGTCGAAACCTTGCGTTCCCACACCCTGATGCACGATGGGCGCTACCGCGAAACGATCTACTACAGCATCCTGGAGGACGAGTGGGCGCAGGTCCGGAAGCACCTGCGGTCGCTGATCGAGAGCGGCTGAGGGAAGTCGGCCAAACGACGCTCAGCCTCTTCAACGCGGCCGACGGGCAGGCGCAGGCGGCGGGCACGAACAGCCGGATGCGGACCTGCCCGCCGTGAAGGCGCGCCGCGAGATGGAGGCCCGCTTCACTCCGTCACCACGAAGGTGACGTCCTCGTAGGTCCCGAGCGCTCCGTCGTGGGCAAGGCACCGCAGCACGTAGGTGCCGGGCTCTGTGAAGGTCGCCTGCACCACCCACTGGTTGTCCGGGGGCGGATCGGGAGTTTCCCAGCCGGCGCCCCACGGCGAGTTCGAGTTCGCCCGCGTGTCCTCCCAGGCCTTGGTCTGCACCGGATCGAAGGTCACCGGCACGGCTCCCCGGTAGACGAACCAGGAGAGCCGGAGGCCGGTCGCGGTGATCGGCGTCAGGCTCGTGGGACGGCCCGGGTCCACGGGGCGCATCGCCCGCGGCTTCGGCAGCTCGTCCTCGTCGTGCGCGACCGCAGTCAGGGTGACCGGCGCGTTCGCCTTCACCGTTCTCGTCGACTCGCCGCGCACCTCGAGCGCCGGGGCCACGTTCTTGAACAGCTCGCCGGAGACGCCGGCCCCGTTGTTCGCCGTCCGGACGTTGTCGTCCATGTAGTAGTCGGGCTTCAGCGTTCCGTAGGCGCGCTTCGTCTCGCCGTGACTGGTGAGGGTCCAGACCAGCTCCTGGTCGCCGAAGTCCGCCGGGACCCGGATGCGGAAGAGGAACCGGTTCCGCCGCGGCAGGAACCACGTCGGCTGTCCCTGGTCGGGTCCGCCGGGCTCGATGTTGTTGTCGGGGCCGATCAGGATGTGCAGCTCCTCCTCCCAGTTCCGGTTCATCGTCCCGAACACCAGGTTGAACGAGCCGTCCGGGTTCTGCTCCCAGCCCTCGTAGGCCGGAACCACCTCCTGGCCGGAGTCGTACGCCCGCCGGGGGCCCTGCGCGCCCGCGTCCTGCACGGCCGGGCCGACGAGCAGCCCGGCCAGCAGGACCACGGTCGCCGGGAGGATCCTGCCGCGGGCTCCCGCGGCTCTCACTGTCCGCCTCCGGCGTTCTCGACCGGTTCCTGCGCCGCGGTTCCGCAGAGCGGACAGCCGAGGACCACCTCGCCGTCGGCCAGGCCGAGGGCCTCGCGCCGCTTTGCCATCTCCGCCGCGAACTCCTCGTCGGTCAGGTAGACCCCGCGCATCAGGTTGATGAACATCTGGTCGACCGAGCGATGTCCGCCGCCCGACCAGTTGCGCGGATCGGGCACGTTGGGATTCGAGGGCGAGTTGTTGAAGTAGCCGGTCATCCGGAGGATGGTGCCCTTCGGCAGCAGCGGCGCCGCGTCGTCCTCGTAGTTGTAGACCCGCACCCAGCTGTGGTCGTAGCCGGCGCAGTTCAGCGTCTGGACGTTGTGCCCCCAGATGGCGTCCAGGCACATCCGCACGCCGGGCGCGTGCATGTGGGGCTCGAAGATCGTGATCAGCGTGTTCTCCGGCAGCGTGAAGTAGGCCTCCATCTGCTGGTCGGGATCCATCGCCTCGATGTCGAGGTCGACGCCGTTGCCGAAGGACATGCGCACCCACTTGCGGGTCGGCTCGTACCCCGGGGGATGGAACTTGAAGCCGACCTTCAGGTGGGCTCTCGTGTCCGCGCCGTTGGCGTGCAGGTGCATCGAGTTGAACTGGAGCTTCGACCCCGCCTTCATGATCTTGCCCGCCTCGGGGTCGAAGACGTCGGCGTTGCGCCCCACCTCGTGGGTCGGCCAGCGGCGCAGCGCGGCCAGCGGATCGTTCTCGTTCGGGTCCGGATTCGGATCGGTCGCGCCGAGGGTGGCGTGGTGCACCACGTAGAGGCCGCCGACCGTGGCGCGGGTCTCACCCTCGCTGGCCTCGGTGACCTCCTTGTACTCCATCGCCGAGACGTAGCGGTCCTCGGTGAGCCCGGTCGGCACCTCGCCGATTGATCCCCACCAGTCGGGCGCGTCGCCCGCGACCTCGAAGCTCGCCGACGACACGATGAGGTCGGGCTGCCCGATCTCCCATTCGTCCACGTCGATGAACGCGACCGGCGGGGGCAGGTCGGCCGGATCGCCCCGCGGGGCGCCATTGTCCGCCCACTTCGCGATCAGGGCGACCTCGTCGTCGCTGAGCGACGGATCGTCCTTGAACCGCTGGATGCCGATGTCCTTCTCGATGTACCACGGGGGCATCACGCCCGGCGTGTCGCGCAGCCCCGTGCGGTACTTGATGGAGCGGGCCCAGGGCCGTACCTCCGCGTAGTCGATGAGCGACATCGGGGCCAGCGAATCGGGCCGATGGCACTTCTGACAGCTCCGCTGGAGGATGGGGGCGATGTCGCGCGTGAACGTGACCTCGTCCGTGGCCGCGGTGGCCGCGACCTGTGCGGCCGCCGGAGACGGCAGCGCGACGAGCGCCGCCACCGCCGTGCCGAGCACTACCTGCCAAGCGAACATCCGCCGCCGGTTTCGCGTCGTGGTCATCCGCGGCCTCCTCGGTGCGAACGCGGTTTTTGGGCCGGAGTCAGAGTCCCCATTCTAGGAGCCCGTGCGGCAAACCGCAATAGGGTGATTCGCCGCCGTCTGCAAGCCTCCACGAAGCGGCCGGCCGAGGCAGCGACGCAGTGGCGCCGCGGGACTGCAACGCACTTCGCTGTCTCCTGCGGAGTGGCTCCCGTCACCCGCCGTTCGGGCAACAGGATCGCGGGGTGCCGGTGCGCTCAGGGTGCGCTCGGGGCTCGACCAATGCTCCGTGCCTGAGTTCCCCGTTTCCGTCAGGGCATGCTAGGCTGCCTTCATGTTGGACACGCTCGCCGTTGCGCGGGAGCTCACCGCCGGAGGCATCGATCGAAACCACGCCGATGTCATCGCAGGCGCCATCGGTCATGCTGTCGAGCAGGGCGACCACGTCACTTCCGACCAGTTCAAGGCCGGACTCTCCGAGCTGCGAGCTGAGATCGCAACCCTCGACACCCGCCTCTCTACCCAGATCGCCGGGGTGCGCACCGAGGTCGCGAACCTCGAGACCAGGCTCATCCGCTGGATGGTCGGGACCGTGATCGCGACGGCCACGTTGACCATCGGGATTCTGCGCCTCATCGGATAGAGCAGGCGAGCGGACTTCGATTCCGCCATCGACGACATCGAGCCAGCCTGCCGGCGCCCGGTTCGACGCGGAGCCGGATTCGAACGCGAGGGAGATACCTGGGAGGACCGATGGGGACGACGAAGAGGAGTCTGGCGCGCATCGTCACACTGGCGGCCGTTGTCACGTCCGTGCTGTTCGCTCACGCCGCCGGCTCTCGAGGCTTCCAGCAGGAACGGGACCAGGCCGCCGCCGGACGGCAGGTGACGCAGTCGGACGTGGAGCGGTGGAAGCAGGAGCTGACGAACTGGGGGCGGTGGGGCGCCGACGACGAGATCGGCACCCTGAACCTCATCACGCCGGAGAAGCGAAGGCAGGCCGCCGCCCTCGTGCGGGAAGGCGTCTCCGTCTCGCTCGCGCACGACGCCGAGACCGAGGCGACGATCGACGGCCCGCGGCCGTATCAGGTCATCCCGCTCGGGATCACCGCCGACGAGATCCGGATCTCGTACCACGGGTTCATCCACACGCACCTGGACTTCCTGAACCACAACTTCATCGGCGAGGGCGTGACCTACAACGACTACCGGCCGGATCCCGCGGTGGTCGCGGCGCAGGGCGGTCACTCCCGGAACACCGTGCACAACGCCAAGTCGGGCATCGTCACCCGGGGCGTGCTGATCGACATGGCGCGGTTCCGGAACGTGCCGTACCTCGAGCCCGGCACGCCGATCCACATCGAGGACATCGAGGCCTGGGAGGCGGCAACGGGGGTGACCGTCTCTTCCGGCGACGCGGTGGTCATCCGCACCGGCCGCTGGGCCCGGCGCGCCGAGGTCGGCCCCTGGGACGTGGCCAACGCGGTGGCGGGACTGCATGCGTCGGTCATTCCGTGGCTCAAGGCGCGGGACATCGCCCTGCTGGGCGGCGAGGCGGCGCAGGACATGGCGCCGGCCGACGCCGAACCGGCCGTGACCGTGGCGGACGACCTCGGTCCCCGCCCGCTCCACCGCTTCGCCCTCATCTACCTGGGGATGCCCCTGTTCGACAACCTGGATCTCGAGGCAGTGGCAGAGGTGGCCGCCTCGCTGAATCGCTACGAGTTCCTCCTGACGGCGGCGCCGCTCCCCACGCGCGGCACCGGGTCGCCCATCAACCCGATCGCCACGTTCTGATACATCGGTTCAACACGTCGCGGCGGGACGCGGCGCGAGATCAGGCTGGCGGAAGAGCGCGCGGGGTGAGGGCGTCGACGGCCTTCGTCCAGCCGTCCATCGCGCCCTCCAGCTTCGCCATCCGTTCGCGGAGATCCGCCATGTCGCGGTGCAGGCTGAAGTGAGACGCGACAACCGTCGCGCCGACCGTCAGAACGGCAACCCCAACGCCGATAATGGCCCAGAGCTCGGGGGTCATGGTTCAGGACTCGCCCTGTGTGACAGCCAGCACGACGCGCGCAAGGTCGTTGTCGATCACGCTCGGAGCTGCTCCGTGACAGTGGCCACGGCGAGTGCTGATGTCATTGTCGATTGCTTGCTGACATCTTGCGAAGCGTAGCACAATCCGAGCGCCCGTGGCGATCCTTTGTTAACGTTCAACGGTCCCCGTTTCCGTCGGAATCGGTGACGACCCGGCGCTCATCACCGGGCGGCGCGGGCAGCGCCGGGGGATCTTCCCGGATCCGGCGCATGAGCTCCGCGACCGCGGCGTCGAGCTGCGGGTCGTTTCCCTTGGCCAGCTCGCCCGGGTGGTCCGTCACCGGGATGTCCGGCTCGACCCCGTGACCCTCCGCGAACCACCGGCCGTCGTTTCGGTAGAGCCGCCCGGGCGGCGCCGTGTAGAAGCCGCCGTCTATGAGCTGGTGTCCCGAGGCGGGGCCGACGAGGCCGCCCCAGGTGCGCTCGCCCACGAGCACGCCCGCGTCCATCTCGCGGAAGAACCACGGGAACGCGTCGCCTCCCGAGCCGGCCTGGCCGTTGATCAGCATCGCCTTGTGGCCGCGGTGGGTGATGGTCGGGTGACGCGCGGTCGCCCCGTGCCGGAAGTAGATGTGGCCGACCGTCTCCCGGTTCATCAGCTCGACGAAGCGATCCGGCAGCTGACCGCCGCCGTTCCACCGCTCGTCGATAATCAGCCCGTCCCGGTTGTGCTGGTGGTTGAACTGTCGCACCAGCTCGGTCTGACCGGGGACCCCCGTGTTCGGCACATACACGTAGCCGATGCGGCCGCCCGACGCCTCGTCCACACGGAGGCGGTTCTGCTCGATCCAGTCGCGCATCCGGAGCGTCGCCTCGCTCCCCAGCGTCGTCACGACGACCTCGCGGGCGTCGTCGACCGTCGGCCGGTCGTTCACGGTGAGGAGGACGGTCTCGCCCGCCAGCCCTTCGAAGGCCGAGTACGGGTCGCGCGCCGGGTCGAGGGGGTTCCCGTTGACGGCGAGCAGGTAGTCCCCTTCGTCGACGTCGACGCCGGGCTCGTCGAGGGGAGACCGGTCCGCGATGTCCCAGGGTGCGCCCCGCACGATGCGGGCGATGCGATAGGCGCCGTTCTCCAGCGACCAGTCGACGCCGAGCAGACCCACCCCGCGCCGGCGCGGCGCCTCGGTGTCGCCCCCGCCGACGTAGGTGTGCGACGCATTGACCTCGCCGATGAGCTCGCCGATCAGGAAGTTGACGTCCCAGCGCGTGACCGCCTCGTCGATCAGGCCGCCGTACTGCGCCCGGAGTCCGTTCCAGTCGAGGCCGTGCAGGTCGTCGTCGTAGAAGTAGTCTCGATAGGTGCGCCACACCTCGTCGAACATCTGCCGCCACTCGGCGGATGGATCGAGCGTCATCGTCAGCGCGTTGGTGGCCAGGCGGTCTTCCAGCGTCTGCCCCGGCGCGACGTCGACGATCGCCCACGATCGCTCGTTCGACACGAGCAGCTTCTTGCCGTCCGCCGAGATCTCGTAGCTGTCTCCGTCGGGCAGGATGGTCTGCTCCTCCCGTTCCTCGAGGTCGTAGGCGACGATGGGGCTCGGCTGGTCGCCGGCGCCGCCGGCGTGCGGTCTCCGGTGGAAGACGACCTTGCCGTCGGCCGCCCGCAGGCGGCCGAAGCTCCCGGCCTCGATCGGCAGTATCACGGCCCGGCGCTCGAAGCCGTCGACGTCGATGTCGAGCGGCGCCGTCTCGGTCTCGGCCTCGTCTCCGTCGTCCGACCCGGGCTCGGCCTCGCCCGCTTCCTCGGCTGCCTCTTCGGCGGGCTCGGCCTCGTCGTCGCCCTCCGCGACCGGCTCCTCGTCGTTTCGGGGCGCGAGGGGGGACGGCACGTCGTCGCGCAGGGTCGCCGCCACGATGTTCGTCGCGTTCGGGTAGACCCAGGTGGCGTCGAGATCGGAATAGACCGGGTCGAGCGTCCGGTTCGAGTAGTAGTAGAGGTGTTTCCCGGCCGGGTCGAAGACCGGCCGGAAGTCGTTGTAGTAGCCGGAGGTCACCTGGAACCGCTCTCCGGCCTCGGTATCGAAGAGGAAGACGGCGCTGTTGTTGGTCTCGAGCCCCCGGGACCAGGCGACCCAGCGGCTGTCGTGCGACCAGCTCAGCTCGAAGCCGGTCAACGCGTTATGGAGCATGTGCAGCCCGCGGTCGATCTCGGTCAGCGCGGCGGTCTCGCGGTCGAAGACGTAGATCCGCTGCGTGTGGTCGATGAAGGCGAGCTTATTGCTGTCGGGGGCCCAGAACGGCCGGTAGCGGAACCCCGGTCCGAGCGCGGTCACGACCTGCGGCTCGCCGGTGCCGTCGGCCCGATGCAGCGTCAGCTCGTACTCGCCCCGGCTGTCGCTCCACGAGGCGATCCACCGGCCATCCGGCGACCAGGCGGGGAATCGATCGGCCGCGCCCGACGAGTGCGTCAGGTTGCGCACGGCGCCATGCCGGGCGGGGACCGTGAAGATCTCGCCCCGCGCCTCGAACACCGCGCGCTGCCCGGTCGGCGAGATCCCCGCCGAGGCGATGCGGCTCGCCACGTCCGCGGTGCGCGGGACCAGGGCGGCCAGATCGGTCACCACGTCGACCTCCACCTCCGCGACCCGCTCGCTGTCCAGCGCCATGCGAAAGAGCCGGCCCCCGGCCTGGAAGACCAGGTCCGACGGCCCGATGGCGGGGAACGTGATGTCGAAGTCGGTGAAGGTGGTCACCTGCCGCTTCGAGCCCGTCGTCAGGTCGTGGGCCCAGATGTTGTACCGCTGGGCCGGCCCACGGTCCGAGAGGAAATACAGCGTGTCGCCGTGCCACATCGGCTGGGCGTCGTTGGCGGGGCTTTCGCTGACGTTCTCGGCGTCCAGGGTCTCGAGATCGAGGAGCCAGATCTCGGGCGCCGCCCCGCCCCGGTAGCGCTTCCACGTCCGGAACCCGCGGGTCTCCGGGGTGTAGGCGATGCGCCGCCCGTCGGGCGACAGCGTGCCGAACTCCCCGTAGGGCACGGCGAGCCGCTCCGCCTGACCGCCCTCGATGGCGGCGCGGTAGATCTGCCGGAAGGCGGGCAGCCCGCTCCGCCGGTTGGAGGCGAGGAGCACGCCCCGGCCGTCCGGCGTCCAGTCGAGGACCCGGTCGTCGCCCGGATGGTGCGTGATGCGGAACGGCGCGCCGCCCAGGGTCGGGACGACGTAGACGTCGGTGTTGCCGTTGTAGTTGCCGCTGAAGGCGATCTGCGCGCCGTCGGGCGAGAATCGCGGGAAGGCTTCCTCCCCGGGCGGCGAGCTCAGCTTGCGGGCCGAGCCGCCCTCCTTGGCGACCACCCAGATGTCGCCGGCGTAGACGAAGGCGATCTGCGTCTCCGAGACGTCGGGGTAGCGCAGCATCCGAGCGTCGATCTGGGCCAGGATGGGCGTCGCGCCCAGCGAAACGAGCAGCGTCAGCGTAGCGGTGAAGTGGCGCATCTCCTCCTCCGGGGGCGTGCGGAACCCGAGCCCCTCATTCTGGTTCCCGACCCGTGCCCACGACAAAAGACTTGCAGCGAGCGCCGCGCGAGTCGTGCGGTTGGACGTGTGGTCGACTGGCTTCGTTCATCACCGGGCGCCGACGACCGTGGACGACCGCGGAGGTCGGCAAGGAGATCGCCCAGGTCGATTCGGATCCCCCGGTGATATGTAGTTTCACTAACTGGCGTGTTTCGCTCATGCTGAAACACTATAATACTCGGAACGCCGCCTCCGGAAGAGAACCCCATGCCTGCGACCGACAAGCAGCCTCCGACCCAAATGCAGGTCGAGCGTCAAATCGAGCGGGTGCTGGCTGAACGAATCCCGGCCGGCTGGTCGCTCCGAGCCCGGCGGACCGAATCGCCCGGTCGGTACCGCGTAGACCTGCTGGCGGAGGTCGCGTCGCCCGCTGGCGAGAGCGCGGTCCTTGCCGTCGAGATCAAGCGAGCTCTGGAACCACGCGATGTCTCCCGGGCAGTCGAGCAGATCTCGGCGATCACGGCCGGCGCGTTGCCGCGCGCCGTGCCCGTTGTGGCGGCCGCCTACCTCTCCCCTCGCGCCCGGGCCATGCTCCGCGCTCGCGGGGTCGGTTACGTCGACATCACGGGCAACGTCCGGATCGAGATCTCCGCGCCGGGGCTGTTCATTTCCACCGACGGGGCCGATCGCGACCCCTGGCCAAGGGAGCACAAGCTCCGGTCCCTGCGGGGTCGGGGTGCCGCCCGCGCCATGCGAGCCATCATCGATACACGTCCTCCATACGGTGTCCGCGAGCTGGCTCAGGCGACTGGCGCGTCGGCGCCGACCCTGTCCCGCGTGCTGGACCTGCTCGAGCGCGAGGCAGTCGTGACCCGCGCACGCGGCGCCGTCTCGACCGTCGACTGGCAGGGCGCCATTCGCCGGTGGGCCGAGGACTACGACCAGACCGACTCCAATACGCCGACCACGGTTCTCGAGCCACGGGGTCTGCCGGCCCTCGAAAACAAGCTCCGCGCGACTGAGTTCGCGTACGCCGCCACCGGCGCACTTGCCGCTCAGCGATTCGATCCCATCGCACCTGTGCGGCTGGCGGCCATCTACGTCACCGACGCAATCCAGGCCATCGACCGCCTCGATCTCCGCGAGACCGAGGTCGGCGCCAACGTGCTGCTTCTCGAGCCTCTCGATACCGTCGTCTTCGATCGTACCGTCGAACGCGACAGTCTTCGCTGCGTCGCCCCCAGCCAGCTCGCCGTCGATCTGCTGACGGGGCCGGGTCGGGAACCCTCACAGGGCCAAGAGATGCTGGCGTGGATGGAGAGGAACGAGAGTGCCTGGCGGTCCTGACCCCCTGTACGTTCGCGCCCGCACTGCGCTCCTCGACGGCGCCGATGCGCCTGCTTGACCGACCTCAACCGGTCGAGAGCCCGGGGAGCCGACGGTGTGCGCGCAACAGCATGTAACCGCCCGGCACCAACACATCGGCAGCGTTCATGCTGGCCATGTCTCGAGGCCTTCCGCCGCAGCCGCCCGGCGCAGATCGTTGTCGAAGCAGGCGAACACGACTTGGTCTTCCGCGTCTTCGGTTGCCTCGCTCCACGCGAGCGCGGCCGCCAACTGCGCGGCGTCGTAGCCTCGCAGGTCGTGCTTCCACGCGAGGCGGCCTGCGCGCGCCGCTACATCGTCCGTCAATCCGATTCTCGTGAAGTCGGCCCAGTCGTCGAAGAAATCGTTCTCGGCCTCGCGCGCTTCCGCAGACGGCATGCGACCATCACGCACCGCCTTCGCCAGCGCCGCCGCCACCTCGACCCGCGTGATCAAGGCCGTTCCGACCGCCGGGGCGTCTTCGATCCGGCCGAGCAGCGCTTCCGACCCGGCCTCCTCGACGTAGCGCTTGAACAGGGCGCTCGTGTCCAGGTAGAGCAGCGTCACCGCCGGTTCTCCCTGACGATGTCGGCCATGCTGCCCCCGCCGCGCAGGCGAGCCCTCGGCTTGGTCTTCTTCAGCCGGCGTCCGCTCCAGGCGATGGGAAGTCCGCCCTCTGAGGCGCCGGCGGCGGGCTCCGGGATGAGGCGAGCCACCCGATGCTCGCCATCCGTCAGGAGAAGAGTCGTGCCGCGCCGGACCTCGTCCAGGCAGCTGCCCAGGTTCGCGTGGAGTTCCTGAATCCCGATGCGTCGCTCTCGCATGCGTACCCTCCGCACTTCGCGCGTCGTTCCAACCGTCCCGGCGCCGGCTCTCCGACACCCGACCGGTCCACTGCCCTCACCGTTGCCCGCCTTTTGTGCGAGTCACCGTCGAACCGCAGGAGCGTCAACCCAGAATCACTTCGTCAATCACCGATGCGATCGCCGCTGCGTCCAGCCCTCCGCCTGGCTCGTCGCGCGTTTCGATCAGCGTTCCTTCCGGGCCTCCACCGTCCTCGTGAGGCCCGATTCCGCACTTCAGGTACTCGGCGCGCTTCTTCTCCCATCGGGATCTGTACCCTGGCTCGTCGAGCATGCCGAGATGCTCCCAGTAGAATGTCACGCCCCGCGCGTGATCCGCGAGCGTGAAATCCGGGTAGCGGGTGCGACCATTGGGCAGCACGAGAGGCTGTTCGTAGGCGTAGTCGATCCCGCGGGCGTGAAGCTTGTCGGCGAGCACCAGCTCGGACTTCGAACGGACGAGGTCACCGCGCTCGGTTCGATGAATGAGCCCTTCCTCGAGGAAGCGCTGCTTGGCGTTGACCGTTACCTCGCGCGGCAGCGGATCCGCAAAGAGGTTGGTCATGCGCCGCGCGATCTCCGAGTGGTCGTCGCCGCCATAGCCGCGATACTGGACAAGCGGGCCCTCGTGCAGGATGACCAGCCGGTTCTGGTGGCGGGTCAGCGCCGTGTACAAGAGCTCGCGGGAGAGCAGCCAGCAAGGGTTGGTGAGCACGACGAAGGTGACGCCGAACTCGCTGCCCTGGGTCTTATGGACCGTCAGGCAGTAGGCCAGCTCGAGCGGGTTGGGACGTTCGTCTCCGAACTCGCCGGGGGAGAACCCGTACTTGGGGCCCAGCTGCCCTGCGAACTCGACCTCGAGCTTCCGCGGCAGGCCTTTGAACTTCTTCGTCTTGTACTGCCCGACGACCATGCCGATGTCGCCGTTGGCGACGTAGGCCTCCCCAGCTGGCTTCGGCCAGACGTCTCGCCGGCGCTGGTTGATGACGTTGATGACCTTGTCGCCGTAGAGGAGCATCTGCCGGCCGACGGGACGCGGCACCTTGCGGCCCCAGCCCTCCGTCTCGGCAAGCTCGCGCGCCTTCGCCCGGAACCGCGTCTGGAGCATGCGGTTCAGCGCGTCCACCCCCACGAGCCCGGCGCGCACGGGCGAGAGCATCTGCCAGTCTTCCGCCCGCGCGGCGGCTCCCGGGTTGTCGCCGAACCCGTTCCAGAAGAAGGCCCACGGGATGTCCCCGTGACGCGCGCCGCCCAGCGATTCCTCGAAGCCGAGTTCGTCGTCCGGCCCGGCGAGACCGAGCGCCTCGACCAGCTCCGCGACGAGCTTCTCCTGAAGCTCCTGCGGGTGGTTCCACCGCACGAGCCGGAGGCGTCCGTCCATTCCCTCGCCCTCGTCCAGCACGGCGTCTGCACCAGGATCGAGCCGCCGCCCGCTGAAGTGCGATGCCAGGAGCACATCGGCCCCGGCCTCGCCCTTCTGGCGTCGCGGGATCGTGAGCTCGGCATAGCCCGGCCCGCAGTGCAAAGAGAGTGCTTCGACGTTCTCGGGCTCGAGCTCTCGCACGATGTCCACGAACGGGCGACCGGCCCCGATCGGCGGGAGCTGGCGCGGGTCCCCGACGAGCACGAGCCGCTCGACGTTGCTGAGCGAGTCGATCAGCGCCGCGAGCTGTTCTTCGGTCAGCATCGAGCACTCGTCCACGATCACGGTCCGATAGGTGCCACAGCGCGGCGCGTTGGGCTTGGGAAAGTAGGCGCCGGTCTTCCCGTCGTAGCGCCGCTGTCGGATGAGGAACTGAGCCAGCGTCTGGCCAGCACCTCGCATGCGGGTCTGCTCTTCCAGGCGCACGCGGGCCTTGCCCGTGGGCGCGAGGAGCAGCAGCCCCTTCTCGGCGAGGCCGGGAAGTGAGCAGAGCATCCGTAGCAGTGTCGTCTTGCCCGTTCCGGCCGCGCCGATCAGCACGGAGAGTCGCGAGCGGAAGAGCTGCTCGAGGGCTGCCGCCTTCTCGCGCCGTGCGCTCTTCTCGTGCTCGCGCTGTTCCGGATCCGCGGGCAGCGGCTCATCTATCCCCGCATCCACGCGCCCCCGCCAGTCGAGTTCGGCGACGTGCGGCTTGCCCTTCTTTCGGCCGAGCACCTCGCGGCGGATGATCTGGCGGCACTCGATGAGCCGGTCCAGTTGGTAGGCTGGCTCGCCCGCACGGGTTGCCGCACGTGCGACGACCGGCGCGAAGCTCTCCTCGCAGACGTCGAGCACGTTCTCGCCGAGCGGGCACGGCGGCTGGAGCGCGTGCTCCCGTGCCCGTTGGATGACCCAGTTCCGCGGGAGCAGTGTGTGCCCCTCGGACGCCGCGCGCTCCAGGAGGCTCACGACGAGTGCGCGCACCCGCCGTTCGTCGGCGGGGTCTTCGATGCGGCTCGGCTCCGGCACGGGGAACTGCTCACGCACTGCCTCGTCAGGGAACAGGCCCCGGTCGACCGCGCCGTAGGCGATCGGGTCGGCCGTGCGCCGGTCGCGCTCGAAGAGGAGGTAAGGATTGCGTAGCAGCTCGGCGTCCTTGGCCTCAATGCCCGCCTTCGCCCGCGCCGTGGCGTCGTACATGCGGAGCGCCTGATCCTCCGAGACGGCGCAGCGGCCGAGGAGCTGGAGCAGGGCTCGCCTATCGTCGGCGAGGCGCTTCCAGCCCCTGCGCAGTCCGTCCGTGAGGAGCTTCGCCACGGGCCCGCCGAGCCGCGCGGGATCATTCATCACGGCGTCCACGAGCGCCCACGGATCACCGCCGCCCTCGCGCTCGCGCAGCAGCTCGATCTCGTAGGCGAGCAGGCTTCCGTGCTTGAAGCCCCACTCGTAGCCGAATGCCGAGAGCGCCGATCCCAGGCCGGGGAACGCGCCCCGTGCCTTCCACAGGCGGTTGAGCTGCGTGTCGATCCAAGCGAGCGCCTGGTCCCACGGCCCCTCGATCCGGCCGCGAATCCGGTGCAACGTCGCTGCGCAGGCCACGAGGGAGGCCACGGCGCCATCGTGGCTCAGGAGCTCAGAGCCGAACGAGTAGGCGTCGAAGTGATCGTCAGGAGCGAAGGTCACGAACTGCTCGGGGTCGACCGCCTCGCGCTCGGCGAGCGCCAGCGCCTCCTGGTAGGGAAAGAGGAAACCGTCCGCGGAGCCGGGCCGTACCGAGTGGCCCACGTTATGCTCCCAGAGCACGCAGCGCAGGGGCGGGCCCTCGACCTTGTATGCGTACTCGGTGGCCTCCCCCACGGAAAGCACGCGGCCCACGCCGACGATCACGCGCCGGGACTGCTCGGAGAGCGGGGTGCGCTTGGCATAGAAGAAGCAGAGCGACTCCTCCGGCCGGAGCGCGCCGAAGAAGGTGTCGAGCAGCGCGAGCTGGTTCTCGCGCTCCTGGATCCAGGCTGTCTCGACCTCCTTGCCCTGGTGATTGCGGATGTCGGGCTCGCGGTCCGGCACCCAGCCGATCTTCAGACGCTCGGCGATCCCGATCTCACCATCCTTCGTGCTCCCCTCGACCTTCTCGCGCAGCATCCATCGGTAGGGGATGCATGCCGCGGAGTACGCCGGCTGCACGAAGCGGGTGGGTGCGAAGTGGCCGTAGGTCTCGGGGTAGAACTCCGTGTACGGGTGCGTCATTGTCCGCGGGAGCGCGAAGGGCGCCATGAACGAGACGCGCTCGCCGACACAGGGCGGAAGATCGGCGCGGTCGAGCTCGTCGAGCCCCTGACCCGCGCAACGCGCCTCCACGTCGTCGCGCCGGCCTTCGCCGATGCGGGGCAGGATGAGGCAACTCGAGTTGTCGAGCGGGCGGGTGCAGACACTTCCCGTCCAGCCTCCGTCGTGCCAGGGGACGCGGATGGTGACGTGGTGAAGCGGCAAGCGGCGGGCACCGGTGATCATCTACTCAACTCCCTGCCACGAACGGTGGCCGGCGCAATCGGTCGGGATTCTGGACCACGACAAGGACACGAAACTTTGCCCGGGTAATCGCGTTGTACAGCAGGCGCCGTTGCCGCTCGATGGTGCCGGCAACTTGGTAGGGCCACAGAACGATGACCGAGTGGAACTCTCGATTCTTCGCCTGATGGATTGTCATCGCCCGAACCCCACCGCCCTTCACCCGGCGATACGCTCTCGACCGCTGGTGGATGCGGCGCGCCTCGCGTCGGAGCTCTTCAGCTGTGAACGTGGTCCTTCCGGCGATGCGCCTCTGCCGCTCGACCCAATGGCGAAGTCCCTGCCACGGCCCGCCGGCGTCGCCGAATGAGAGCCCATTACAGTGAACCTCAGCATTATTAGTAGGACCTTCCGGTAGCTCAAGTTCTGCGATGAATCTGTCGCACTCCTCTTCCTGCGATTCCTCCCAAGGGATACGGTGCGGACCGACCGCATGCTTGCCAATCGGCTTCGCTGCTACTCTGGCGAAAAGGTCGCGCACAAACCCGGAGCTAAAGGGACGAACCGGAGTTAGAACCGCGACGTCGGCGCAGCTACTCCACCATGTAAGGTTCTGGGAAACCAAGCCGGCCCCAGCGTTGTGATTCCGTGCACCCAGCAACGTGAAGCCAGTGCCTTTGTCGGGAACGTTGCCTCCTGCTCGAAGGTCTCGGCCCGCCTCCAAGAGACCCGTTGCTGAGGTTCGGTGAATGTCACTCAAACCCTGTCTCTCGCCGTTGGTCCGTGCCCACGCGACTGCTGGATTCACCTCGGTGCTTCCGAGATCCTGAAAGTCATCAGCCGCCACGATGCAAGTCGCGAAGCCGGAGAGAGACGAAATCATCGCCAGTTGCCCACCTTTACTATCTTGAAACTCGTCTACTACAACGATCGGGTATACCCGGATAACCCAACGCGAGACGGTGGTCTCGGCAAGCAGATCGCCAGCGAGCGAGCAAACTTGCTCGTAGTCGCCCTCGGCCAGCTCCGACCCGGACTTTCTTCGGGCAAGCGTACGCCAGCGACGCGTGATGCTCCATGCAAAGCTATCGGCCGTGCAGCAGCGGTACCGCCCTCGAAGACCTGCAACGGCTCGAAGTCGACCGTCCATGCGCCGCCTCGATCCGTGCATCTTGGTCAGTGCCAGAACCTGCTGGTGATCCTCCAACGGGCATTCCTCCAGCACGCGCTCGAGTCGCTGAAACAACCCCGTCGTCTTGCCGCTGCCGGCGGGTCCTTCGATGAAGTAGAGGCTCATGGTTCGAGACGGAACACGACCGAGTCCCCGCTGCTGTGCTCATCGTCCCTCCGGATAGAGTTGCACCCGTCCGCTCTTCCCAGCGTGGCAAGCGTGACGGCCTCAAGCAGAACTGCGGCGCGAGTCCTGCAGTCGGGAAGGCTACCGATGACGGAAGCCACTTCCTCATAAGCGAGGTAGTCGGTCTTCAAGCGGCCGGGACCAGTTTTGACCTTGAAGAAACCGATCAGGTCGTCGATGGACGCGAATTCACGATCAAGTCGGCCCTGCAGTTTGGCGAACGCGGTCCCCTCGTCGCCCTTGAGGATCCAGCCGACCGCATCCTCCATCGTCCATCCGTCGCGCCATCTCAGGATGACCTCCGGCGTCGGGTCGGAACCGTGCACTTGCCCGATCTTCTCGGCTCCGGCGGCATCCCCATCTACAAGTGGTACCAATCCACGCCGTAGCGTCCGCAGAGCATCGTAGACTTCCGCCACCGCTCCATCGTGAGTCGGCACGACGCCGATGACGGTGCCGAAGGCGGGGGTGTCAGCATCGGCGGCGTCGAGTGCGATGTCGCCCGTCTCGAGCACGTCGCTCAACAGCCGAAACCACTCGTACTCGCTCCGCCCTTCGGGGATGAGCACTCGGTGGTGCATCAGCGCCTCGACGACCCGCGCCCGATCATCGCGAAGGAGCTTGCGTCGCGCGTTGGTAGCGGATGCGTCCAAGGGCGCTGGCAACATGGGGGTCGCTACGAGACGCGGGGGCTTGCGATCGAGGATCTGAACAGATGTCGCGGGGTAGTAGGCGGCGACCCGAGGCGAGTGGCTGGTGCAGATCGTCTGTTCAGCGATCGAAACGGCCTGTGAGATCAAGCGGCGCTGCATTCCTGGCGGGATATGCAACTCGGGCTCCTCCATCGCGAACAGGAACGGCTTGCCCATGCGCACCCGTTCTCGTCCGAGTTCGAGCAGAAGAAGGAAGGTCTGAAGCGAGAGCAGACCCATCCCATGGCGCCCGATCGGGAGCGAAACACCGTCGCTGCCAGCGTAGTGCGGAACGAGCGCGCGAAGCAGTGACTCAGAGTCGGTCGCCGTGAGCCTCAGCTGAAAACGGGGTGCGTCGGGCAATAGCTCCGCCAACTGCCGGTTGATGCGCTCGACCAATGGCGAGAGGCCGGCCGCTTCCTCCAGTGGCGCATCCGGTGCACGCAGGGCGTTGCGCTGCTGGACGATGGTCTGCGCTGGGATGCCGCCCACGGTCGCAACCGCCTTGCGGAACAACTCCGAGGCAAACGATGCGGCTGCTTCCCAGGTGCGACGGGCGGGCAGGACGTAGTAGCCGATGTCGTCGAGGAGCCGGTTCGGCATCGGCTGGAGAGCATCGTCGAGGAATGGATCTTCAACGTCGTCATCATCGTGGAAGTAGCGAATCGATTCGACCATTAGTTCCTCAAGATCGAACCGGGCCGCAAAGGCAACCTGGGCGCACAGGGTTTCGGCGTGATTGCCAGGCTCGGGCTCGACCTGGCCTGTCGGAGAGCTCCACCACTTGGGGACTGCTCGGCCCTCGCGAAACCAGGCGTCGTGGCGCTCCGGGTCGTGGCCATCGAATCCTGCCAAGGTAGCGACGATGCGGATGCGGCTCGTCGCCTCAGGACTGCTGCCGTAGAAGTCGTGTTCCGTAAGCTCACGCACAAGGCGGGTGCGGGCGAAGACGAGCGACAGGGCGTCGATGATGGTGCTCTTGCCCGCGCGGTTGGGGCCCACGAGCACATCGTGCTGGCCGAAACGCACGTCGGCCTGCTGAATGCCGCGGAAGCCACGTATCGAGAGAGCGAGCAGCTTCATCGGGTGTAAGTCTCCGCCGAAGAAGCCCTGCGTTCCAGCACGTCGACCAGCTCTGCGACTACTTGGAACTCTGCTTCGTCCGCGCCGGTGAGCACGATCGGCTCGAAGTCCGGGTTGACAGGCTCGAGTGTGATCTTCTCGTGGCGCCAGGAGTCGCCCTTCTTCACCTTTTGGCTCTTGTAGCGCTTGACCGTGTAGCGCTGACCGGTCTCGGGATCGGTGGCGTCGCGAAGCTGGACGAGGACGATCTTGCCCTGGCGCGTGCCCTCGACAGGGGCTCGGAAGAGGCACCAGGCACCGTCGCGAATCGTGGGCTCCATGGACTTTCCGACGACTTGGGCGACGAACATGTCCTTGCGCAGGCGACGGCGAGACCCCACAGCGACCCACTCGAAGTCGTCGTTTTCGATGTCGTGAGGATCGCTGAAGCCACCGGCGGCCGCCTTGAGCGGGACGAGCGGCACGCAGGTGACGTAGCGGTCCTCGCGCGCGGGCTCGACCGTGGGCGGCCGGAACGGGACCACCTTCGCCGTCCCCTCCGACGCCGCATCCGCCTCCGACCCGGTCTGGAAAGCGTTGGGCCATCCGCCGTGGGCTTCGATGACCTCGTCGATCTGGGCCATGATGCGGATGGTCTCGCTCAGGGCGACGACGATCTTCTGGTAGTGGGCGACGTCCTCGTCCGAGAGCTTGCGGCCCTTCCGGTCCTTGAGCCACTTGTGGCAGACCTGGTAGCCGCCGATGTGGAAGTCCCAGACCGCCTCGGGCACGCCCTTGAAACCTATCGTGCCGGGCTTCGTCGCGCGGTGGCCCTCGCGCCCACTGGTCATGCGGGCGTCGAGCCAGGCGGTGCCCTCCGACCAGCCGACGCGTCCGACTTCTGAGGTCCTGGGGCCGGCGTAGCTGGTGATGGGCTTACGGAGCTTCGGGGATTCGAGCAGGTGGAGGGCTAGCAGGTCATGGCCGGCTTCCGCTAGGTTTGGGAAGAGGTCGACGCTTCCGGGCAGCGGCACGCGGGGGAAGTCGAGCTTGAGCTGCGCCTCGTAGTGGCCGCGGCAGCCGGGGCTGTGGAACACCGCATAGATCCAGGCGAGGGAGTCCTCGGGGCCGAAGGTTTTCCGGAGATCGCCGCGGCCGTCGCTGACGAATCGCAGTTCGGTGCCGGCTGCAATCTGCTCGACGAACCCCGAGTCCAGGTTCGGCGTGCGGCCGCCCTTGCCCTCGGACCAGCGGCTGAACAGTGATGTATCTGCACTTCCAACCCCCGGATAGAGGTAAAGGGGGAAAATATAACCTCGCTCGCGTGTTCGATTGGAAACCATCGAGTCATCGGTAATCAATCGCGTGGCCAGTAAGTGTTTCCAGCCGTTACCGATTGACTGCCTACATGTCATCAGGGCGACATTCTCCCCGGCGAGCATGTGTGGCATGGCCTCGGTCCGAGGCCAGTCCACCATCCACGGCACGTAGTACATCTCCCGGACGTCGAACGGGCGATACAGCACCGGCGCGTTCCGGTCGTCCCACTGATCGTCCTCGCGGATCTTCCGCCGGGCCGCGGGCAGCTTCCATCCGCGCGAGTCCCCAGGCGGATATTTCTTCGAACCCTTCCCGACGAAGTACTTCTTCCGGATTGCATCATCGGACAGTGACTTCGAGCGCAGGTCGGCGATCCGGCTTCGGAGGGCCTCCCGGTCGAAATCGATGACGAAATCATCGCGCGCCGTGACGATTCCGGTCACGTTGACGGCCATCACCTCGTTAATTGCGGGCCAGCCGTAATAGGCGCCGGTTTCTGCGTCGTCGAAGGGCTCGAACAGATGGAACGGCGGGCCTGCCTCCAGCTGCACCCATTCGGTGTCGGCGGAGCCGTGCTCCCGGAGCCAGCGGTACTTCTGCTCCCGTTCGCCCCAGAGGTCGGCGTGGCAGACACATCTGTTGGCCGCGGTAGCCTTCGTGAAGAGCCCAATGGCCACGCCCTGCTGGATGTCGAAAACGTTGACATCGCGGCCGCCCCCCGGCGGAGCCTCCTTCTTCTTGAGGTTCCCGTGAAGGTCGAGCAAACGAAGCCGGTCGAAGGATTGCATGAGCGACCAGCGCATTCCGCGAAAAGTGGGGTTGTCGAGGTAGCCGTGGTTGCTGATGTAGCCGAGGACGCCCACACCCGTGCCATCGAGCAGCCACTGCGAGAAACGGATGAACTTCACGTAGTCGTCCTGGAGCCAGACCTTTCGTTCGCCGAGCGGCTCGCCGTCGACGTGGTAGTAGCTCGCCGTCGCCGTCCCGTCGGGCAGCCGCCCCTTCAGGAGCCCGTCGATCCACGGGCTCATGTTGGAAGAAAGGCCCGAGTAGGGCGGGTTCCCGACCACTACCGTGAACCGCTGCTTCCGCTTGATGTCGTTGACTGCCTGCGCCTCGTGCGCGAGGGCCGGAAGAAAGTCCAGGGTGAGCTGCCTACTTCCCGCCGGCTCCAGCGCGTTAGTCAGGTACACGCGCGCCCGCTCGTCGCTCTCGAAGCGGTAGCCGGTCTCGTAGAGCTTGAGGCCGATCTTGAGGTGCGCGATGGCGTAGGGTGCCATCAACAGCTCGTAGCCGTGCAGTCGCGGCAGCAGGTGCTTCGGGACGTACTGGTTCCAGAGCGCGTGAATCTTCTCCTCCCCGTGGCTCTGCGCCTTCCACTTGGCCGCCATCCTGTTGTGGATGAGGTCGATGACCTCAACGAGGAAGGTGCCGGTGCCCGTGGCGGGGTCGAGGATTTGGACAAAGGCCTGCCCGGGCGGAGTGCCCTCCGGGATCTTCAGTTTCTCGTGCCGCTTGGCCATCTCGCCCCAAGTGGTGGTGTCGGCGAGGCCGTCGGTGAGGCCGAAATCGCTCCCCAAAAGCTCATCCAGGGAGCGCACGATGTGGGAGACGACCGGGCGTGGTGTGTAGAAGACGCCGCGGCGGAGCTTTTGCTCCTTGTCGTAGCGGCGAGGAAGTGCTCGTAGAAGTGGATGACCGGGTCTTCCTGGGGGTTACGGTCGCCGAAGTCGAGGACGATGGCCTCCATATTGGCCTCGTCGAGGAGCTCCAGGACCTCGCAGACGCCCAGCTCGTCGAAGTCGATGCGCGGGCCGCCGGCTTTGCCGCTGCCTCCGCCCACGCGCAGGAAGGTCTCCATCAGCGCCTTCAGGAATGGGTTCGTACGCATGTGGGCGGCGAGGTCGTCGGTCGTGCGGTGCGCGGGGTCGGTGATGCGAGCCGAGAGCAGGCCGTAGGCGATGGTCTGGGCGTACATGTCGGCGAAGCGGGCCTCGTCCAGGTCGTGGACGAGCGCGGTCCGGAACGCCTTCATGAGCTTGGTGAGCGGCCCGAACTCGGTCTCGATGGCCAGCGCCGTGCGGATGCGGTCGCGGATCGCGCGGGCCAGCTCGGCCAGGCGGTCGGAGAGCTCCTTCGAGGTGGTTATGACCTCGCGGTGGCGCAGCTTGAAGGCGGCGCGCCAGCGCTCGCGCCAAGCGTCGGGATCGCCCTCGTCGTCGGGCCAAGTGAGGTGGTCGGTCAACTCGCGGGCGACAGCGTCGAGGTGGAGCCGCGTGTCGAGCCGGTCCCATTCGAGCACCTTGAGTGTGGGCAGGTCGTGACCGTCCCGGGACTTCGAGAAGTGGGCGAACGCGATGTGGCGTTCCCCGCGCTCGCCGTAGTTGGACACGAAGAGTAGGTCGTCGGCGACCCAGGTTTGGTGCTCAGACCTGTTGGCGGAGGGGCGCTTCTTGAGCGCCACTCGGCCGAGGATGCGGCGCAGCGCCACCACGGGCAGGCGCTTCGGCTCGAACTTGACGAAAAAGATGCCCCAGGGTTGGCCCGGTACGAGCGGGCGCAGGCGCTTGATCTTCCGGATCTTGGCCGCGTTCTTCGCGTCGATCCCGAGCTCCTCCGGGGTGTAATCGAAGGTCAGATCCTCGAAGTCGTCCGAGTCGATCGGCCAGCCGAGCTCATCGCGCAGGTAAGCGACGAGCTGGTCGAAGCGGCGGATGCTGGCGAGGCGTTTGCGGTGGTCGGTCGGCATCGGCTCAACCCTCGTTCAACTCCATCCAGCAGCGCAGCCGCGGCTTGACGCCAACCGGGGCATCCACGCGCTTCAGGTAGCTGTTCTTGACGTGCTTCTCGAGCCGCTTGCGAATGTCGAGGAGCGTATTCTCCTCCGTGGTGCAGCGACGGGGTGTCTCGGGCTTCGAGCGGATGCTCGCGACGATCTCGCCCGGCTCCTCGAGGATGGTCTCTCGGTCGAGGTCGTAGAGGTACCAGCGGGTGGTGCCGGCCTCCTCGGTGAACTCGTTCTTCTCCTTGTCGAGCGCGGGGAGCGCGTAGCAGAAGAAGACACCGCGCACGCCCTTCGCGGGGTGCTTGCGGCCGCTGAAGATCGCGCCGGGGAAGCGAGCGAGGCGCGCCTCCAGCTCCGGGTCGGCCTGGAGCAGCGCCTGGTACTCGAGGTGCATGACCTCCACGGCCGTGCGCGTGCCCTCGTAGGCGTGGTTGAACTCCTTCAGCGCCTTGAAGTCGTCCTCGGGAGTGAGGAGCTTTTTGCCCTCGATGCCGAGGGTTTCGGAGATCAGGAGCGTCTTCTGAGTGACCCTCGCGTAGAGCGAGAGGATGTCGTTCAGCTCCTCGGGCGGGAGAAAGTTCCAGAACCAGACCTTGCCGCGCAAAGCGGCCACCTCGGGATGGTCCGCGAGCAGCCGCTTCTCGATCTCGGGACTCATGCGCCGGTCCACACGGCCGATGCGCTGCATGAGGCGCACCGGGTTCCAGTGGATGTCGTAGTTCATCATCCGCGAGGCGTCCTGGAGGTTGAGGCCTTCAGAGAGGACATCGGTGGAGATCAGCACTCGAATTTCCTCGCGGAGCTTCTCGGCGAGCTCCGGAGACGAGAGGCCGTTGTAGTAGGGGGCGAAGCGCTGGATGACGTCTGCACGGTTCTTCTTCGTGGCACTGTCCACCTGCTCAACACCTTCGATATCCGCCTCGTCGAGGTGACGCTTGAGGTAGCGGGCCGTGTCGGCGAACTCGGTGAAGATCAGAATCTTCTCGTCGGCCAGCGCCTTCGACTTGAGCAGGCGGATGAGCTTCTGGAGCTTGTCGTCGTGCTTCGGCTCGAACTTCCGGGCTTCGTCCAGGAACTCCACGATCTGGTCGAGGTCGAGGAAGGTCTCGGACATCATCTCCTCGACGTGGTACTCGGCCCGGTCGAGGCGCTCGACCGTGTCGAGCATCTCCTGGGGAACGACGTCTTCGTCGTCTGCTTCCTCGCCTTCCTCGCCCCAGAGCTCGAGCTGGCGGTGGGAGACGTAGCCCAGGACGTCGGCTTTCTGGGCCCTCCACCTCTCGAGGCGCTTCTTCTCGGCGTCGCTCTCGCTGTGAACGTGGAGGAAGGCGAGCAGCTTCTGGAGGAGGCGGTCGCAGGAGAGCTCGAAGGCGGCGACGGAGCTCTCGAAGCGCTTGAGGAAGTTGGTCCGGATCAGGCCGACCACCTGCTTCTGGCGGTTCTCCTCGAACGCGTCGATGTTCTGGTTCGGCCCCCTGTACCAATGCAGGGGGTAGTACAACGGGAGCGTGAAGAGCGGGCTCTGCTTCGCGAAGGCCTTCTCGAACAGGTCGAGCATCCGCCCGTAGGTCTTGCGGATCGAGTACGCGGCCACCTGAGGGTCCTTGCGCTCGGGGAAGGCGGCTGCTTTGCGGTACTCCCGAATCTGGCTCTCGCGGGCGTAGGTGCGGCTGCGCTGGACGACGAGCTGGCGGAAGATCTCGTCGTTCAGGAGGATCTCCTGGGCCTCGGTGACGTGCTCCGCGGCATCGGCCGCGTCCTGCCCCACACGGCTGCGAAGCGTCTTTTCCATCTGGTTGAAGTGCGCCCGCAGGTTGTTCACGCCGATCGTGCGCGCGAAGTAGGCCTCGTCGCGACGCGTGAAGAGCTCGGTCATGTGGCGGAAGTCGCTCAGGCGGTTGTTGATCGGGGTGGCCGTCAGCATGAACAGGGTCTTGGGGCGTTCCGTGTTGTCGAGCAGCTCGAACAGGCGGTAGTAGCGCGACGGTTCGATTCCCTGGTCGAGGTCACCCTGGCGGCCCGGATTGCGGAAGTGGTGCGCCTCATCGATGACGACGACATCGGCGAGTTCCGCAATGCGTTGGAAGCGCTGCGGGAAGTCCCCCTTGCGTCCGAAGTCGGTGTGGCTGAAGACGGCCAGGTTGCTGAAGTCCGCGCCGCCGCCGACGCCGCCGATGTGCGGAAGCCACCGACGCAGGTGGGGCTCCCACACGGCCTCCTTGGCAGCCTTCGGTGCGAACAGCACGACACGCTTGCCCTCGTGAAGGATGAGCCGTTCGATCAGCATCAGACCGACGAAGGTCTTGCCAAGACCCACGCCGTCACAGAGGAACCCACCGCCGTGCTGCCGGGCGATCTTCATGAGCGCCCAGTACGCCTCCTTCTGATAGCGATCGAGGTACGGGAACATCCGCGACCGATTCTCGTCCCACTCGGTCGCAGTCAGCTCGTGCCCCCGGAAGAACTGCTGCAGGGCCTTCGCGTAGACGTCGAACGGCGAATACAGGTGCGTATGGCGCGAGATCGTCTCGATGACGGCCTCGGTGACCTCTCTCGCTTCGGCCCAGTGCGTCTCGAACCACTCCTGGAGCTGCGCGACCTCGCGCGCGCTCTGAACCTGGACGTTCAGCTCGATGTTCTTCGTGAGACCCGGCCGCGTGAAGTTGCTGGAGCCCACCAGGGCCTGAGCGCCCACGACCTCGAGCTTTGCGTGGGTGATGTAGGTCTTGGCGTGGAACTTGTCCTTGTCGTAGACACGGCATTCGATCTGCCCCGAGCGGAGCGCGTTGAGGATCGCAGGGACCCCGCGCAGGAAGGGGTTCGGCTGCTTGGCCTCCTCGATGCTCTCGTCGAGCCTGTCGAGCGCTTGCGCCCGCACCGCTTCGAGAATGGCCTTCCGAGTCCGATGGGTGGTCTCCGCCCCCATCAGGATCCGGATCTTGTCGAGCCCCTGCCACTTGCCGTCGAGGGTGAGCAGGGCGTTGATCTCGAAGTACCCGGTCGCGATGTCGAACGCCTTGGCGATGCTGCACCACTCGTCCAAGTACCGGAGCCCGGTCCAGCCGGAGACACTGTTGTCGACGATGAAGAGCTCGCGGCCCTTGGAGTCAACGCTCATATCGCTGCCGTTCGTACCTCATCCGTGGCGCGGGCGGGGTCAAGTCTCCCGCCCGCCTTGCCCTTGCTTCCCGTGGGGCATTCGTTGAGCGGACGGACGATGATTCGCCCCGTTGGGTATCCCCTCCCGGAGTCTTGCCCCCATACGCCCTCGCGGCAAGGCCCCGTCGCGCGCCGCCCTTGGCCTCGCGGGCGCCATGATAGACGAAGTTCGGGTCGGGTTCCCGTCGACGCGTTCGCGGTGACCAACGGGTCGCCCTCCCGGCGCGGGACCTCACCGTCGAAAGCCGTACGAGCCCGGGGGTACAGCGTCCTCGTAGACGCGAGCGCTTGTGCCCGGTTCAGCAGCGGGCGCAGGGAGATGAGAGGTGGGCGGCCGTTGCCTGGGACGGTGTCTGAAAGCCGTCAGAGCACCCAACTGCACGCATCGTGGGCGTGTGGTCCAGCGCGTCGGCCGTGGTCGGCGCGGCGCGGAACTCGAGGTGGGCGAAGATCCGCCGTCTGGTCGGGAGCCGGCGGAGACTGCCGTCCGGATCGAGATTTCCCCGCCGGGGCTGTTCGTTCCACTGACGGGGGCCGATCGCGAAGCGGCTCCGAGACTGGTTGTTGACACCCCTGCAATGACGGATAACATGGCCTTGTAGGACGTGCATTGCCAGAGAAAGACCGACCGATGCTGGACACGCTCGCCGCCTCCCGCCGCGTGACCGGCGCCGGCATCAAGCCGGAACACGCCGACGCCATCGTTGACGCCGTGCGGCAGGCGGCCGACGCGCCGGCCGACATGGCCACCAGGGCGGACCTCGCCGCCCTTGAGGCTCGCCTGACGTGGCGCTTCGCGGGAGCCATGCTGGCGCAGACGGGCGTGCTCCTCGCCGCCGTGTTCGGCGCGGCCGTCGCCATCCTTCGGATGCTCGGCTCGTAGCACGCACGGGCAGGGGAGCCGACCTCTACCACCGACACCACCATTGTTCCGACCGACACCGCGGACCTCGACGGCCTCACGCCGGCCGCCGCCTGCCGCGTCGCATCCGCCCGGCAGCCCGAACACCACCGGCTGGTCGGTCCGCAGCGTCGCCCCGAAACGCGCGAACCGTCTTCCATTGCACCTTGGTTCAGCAGTGTTCGCCGGGACCGACGAGGCGGGCGAGCGTTGCGTGGGGGGCCAGCGAAGAGCCGTCGGTGCACCGGACCGCGCGTACCGTGGGCGTACGGTCCAGCGCGTCGGCCGCGATGGACGGGGCGCGCAGTTTGAGGTGGGCGAAGATCCGCCGCCTGGTCGGTAGCGGGCGGAGACTGCCGTCGGGGCCGTCGGCCGCCGGAAGCAACTTCAGGCTCACCGCGCCGCGCACGTTGCCGCCGATGGCGAGGATTCGGCGGCGGGACGGTTCCACCTTCACGATGATGTCGCAGTGGGTCCGGGCGCCGACGCCGAGCTGGCGCCGCCGCTCGGCGATTGACCGGTAGGCGGGCCGGCGGGCGCTGCACAGCAGGTCGCCGGGCGCGACCGGGGCCTCGCCGACGTCGTAGGCCGCGAACGCGGCGTCCGGCGTGTCGGCGCCGCGGGCGCGGATGGCCTGGTCGATGTAGACGTGATGCGCCACCGCGGGCTGGAAGAGAGAGGCCTCGCCGAGGCCGGCCTCGCACATCACCCACGACACGAAGGCCGCCGACCACGGGTAGCGCCAGCGCGAGGCGACGCCGCGCGGCCCGCTCCAGGCGTCGTTCTGTTCGCCGATGATCCAGCCGCCCTGCGGCGTGACGGTCCAGTAGCCTGCGATGGAGCCGGCCACGCGGGCCGACTCGGCGCGGCCTGGACGGCGCCAGCGCCGCCGGCGGGGCTGGCCCGATCCGGAGTCCTCGACGATCGTCTGGTCCACGACGATGAATCCGAAGAACGCCCACTCCTGCACGGCCAGGGCGACGATCCGTTGTCGGATCTCGTTCATCGGCGCCGTGCGGCACGACGTCCGGCTGATCTTCATGGCGCCGGGCTCGCCGGTGACGCGCGCCGACGGCGGCGCGGCGTCGAGGACGTCGGGCGGCAGGCGGTCGAGCGCGGCCTGCTGCGCGCCGGCGGTCGCGGCGAACGCGAGGGCGAGCACGACGATGAGCGGCTTCATGGGCATCGGACTCTCCGGTTCCGTAGCGGGTCCGTCGCGGAGACCGGCGATTCTATCAGCAGGAGCCTCGTGTCGACACTGATCGAGTCACGTCAGCCATCGACTCGTCCCGGGCGAGCGCCTTCTCGCTCGTCGGCGTCATCGACCCACCGGCCCGAAGTCCGGCGGCGGCCGGCGATGCTTCGTGGCCGCCTCGTACGCCGACGCTACGCGAAGGACGATCGGCTCGTCGCCGGGCCCGGCCCAGAACGAGATGCCGACCGGGAGCGCGGCATCGAGCTCTGTCCGCCGGCTGCCCGTGACGTTGTCGTAGCTGTCCCTGTCCTCGTTCAGCACGTACTCGGGGTCGTAGACGATCCGATTGAAGCCGGCCGGCACCGTGATCTCGGGAATGCCGAGGTTGGCGCTCGTGGGGAACCGGCCGGTCGGACGGTCGTTGACCGACGGTTCCCCGGCGTATCCGATTCGCACGTGGGGCACCGTGATCGTCGGGTTGACGAGCACGTCGAGGTCGTTCCGGTGCAGCACGTTGAGGAGAACGAGCCGCATGACGTCACGCATCTTCACGCGCCGGGTGATGCCCGCCGAGACGATGTTGCGGGCGTTCTCCCAGTTGCGCATCGCCACCGCGCGCCGCTCGCTGTAGTACTTCGAGTTGGCGTTCAGGCTCGTCCAGTCGGTCACCGTGGCGTCCCCGCGGCGCATCAGGTACTGGGCCAGGTGAAAGCTGAAGCTCAGGGTTCGCGGCGAGCGGTTGATGCTGCGGAGGTTCAGGTCGGCCGACAGCGGCGCCGCGCCCTCGGCCGCCCTCACGAGATAGTCGCGGCTGGTCACGTCGTGGCCGGGCACCGCGAACCGGTACTCGCCGCCGGCGTCCCTGGCCTGGATGTACTCGGGCATGTGGACGGGCAGGATCTCGGCTATCGCCCGGTGGAAGTCGTACGCCATGTTCGGGATCGACGGGTCGTCCGGATAGTCCGGATCGGACGACTCGACGATCTCCGCGCCGAGCTCGTCGCGCAGCACGCGGAGGATCTGTTCATTGACGAGATCGCTCATCGCCGCGTCGTTGTCGGTGTGCCTGACCATGTACTCGCGGACCACGCCGATGCGCACGCCGGCGAGCGGCCTGGCGCCGGCGGTCTCTTCGTCGACGACGAAGCTCGCGTAGGGCGCCTCGGGGATCAGCGCGCGCGGAAGGGCTGCGTAGATGTCGCGCGGATCGTGGAAGCCACGGTCGGGGCTCCCGAGCGCGTCGAGGACCCGGGCCGCGTCCTCGACGGTGCGGCAGTTGATGCCTCCGCGGTCGAGGTAGGGCTCGACGCCGGTCGAACCGCCGTACGGCACAAGACCCTTGGTCGTCACGAAGCCGACGACGCCGTTGCGCCACGCCGGCTGCCGGCACGAGCCGCCGGTCTCCTCGCAGATCGAGCAGGTGACGAGGCTCGCGCCGACCGACACCGCCGACCCCGAGCTCGAGCCGCCGGGCTCGCGGGCCGTGTCGTAGACATTGCACGAGGGGCCGGCCCAGCTGCTGCGGGAGACGCCCGCGCCGAACGTCCGCGATGCGGCGACGGCGCCCCCCGGGTCGCCGCCGCCGGCGTTGTACTCCGAGAGGTTGGCCTTGGCGTAGACGATGGCGCCCTTGGCGCGCAGCTCGGCGACGACCGTCGCGTCCCGCGACGGAGCATCCATCGCGTAGGCGGTGTCGGCCCCGCTCGTCGAACGCATGTCGGTCGTGTCGAAGACGTCCTTGAACGAGATCGCGGCGCAGTACATGGGCATCCGGTCCAGGTCGGGATTCCGGCCGTACAGCGCGTCGAGCTCGGCGGCCCGCTCGAGCGCGTCGGGCTGTCGTCGAAACGCCTCGCAGGCGGCGGGGCAGTTCGCGGGCAGGGCGCCGTCCGACGGGTGCGCGTCGCACTCGGCCTGGCAGGTCACCGAGCGCTCGCCGCGCAGGTTGAGCGTGCTCAGCGCGTTGAGCTGGCCCGCGTCCTCCATGCCGACGACCATGCCGTACTGCTGCTCGACGGTCGGGTCGGACCGCGTGGGCTCCATGCGGCCGAACTCGATCGGCAGCCCGCGGTAGTCGTCGTAATCCGGCAGAATCTCGCGCACCGGCACGGTGGTGGAGGGGAACTCGATGGGGACGCCGGCCCGTACGGCGCCCCGGCCCGGCGCAACCTGTCCGCCGTCCGCGGTGACGAGCTGCGTGCAGATGCCGTTGTAGGCCCTCGCACGCTCGACGTAGGCCTCGACCACCTGCACACAGGTCGTTTCGCCCGCCCGGATCGCGCGCTGAATGCCCCCGATGGTGGCTTCTTCGATCTGGAAGCCCTGGGCCGACGCGGTGGTCGTACCCATCGCCCACGCGCCTACGAGCGCCGCGCTCAGAGCGACCATGCGTCCCATGCCATACCTCTTCCGGCTCGACAGCGTCGTCATCGTCTACTCCTCGGCCCGCCAATCGTCGCCTGGGGCTCCGCTTGGCGCCCAACCAACCCTCCAGTGAGTCTGCGCCTCCTCCGGCGGCGGCGCCGTTCTACGCGCAGACTCCTGGCTGACCGCATCGTCCTGTCAGCAATCATCATAGCGTCAGGCCCCCGGCGGCAGTCTGTGGCCACCAGGGCCGGGACCGGATCTCGGGCACCGTGCACTTCCCGGGATGGCGCGGCTTGACTGGCGATTGACGCCGCGCCATCGTAGAGGTCGAGATGCGAAACGAGTTCACGGCGGTGTTCGAGCGCGACGGCGGCTGGTACGTCGCCTACTGCCCGGAGATTCCCGGCGCCAACGGACAGGGTCGGACCAAGAGTGAAGCGCGGCGCAGCCTCCTGGACGCCATCGCGTTGATTCTGAAGGACCGTCGCGACGACGGCCTGCGGGGCGTCCCCGCCGGTGCGGAACGGGAGACCGTGGTTCTCGAGTGAAGCGCAGCCGACTCGTGCGACATTTGCGCAGGCACGGTTGCCACCTGAAGCGAGAGGGATCGGCCCATTCGTTGTGGACGAATCCGAGGACCGGTGCCGTCGAAGCGATTCCCCGTCACGTCGAGATTCCGGACACGCTGGCTCGCAAGATCTGCCGCCGCCTCTCGGCGCCCGATTGCTGAGTCGGGAGGCCGACCGGCGGCAGTCGCTCAGAAGCGGAACTGCCGGGTGACCTTCACGACGAAGGCGCGGTTCTCGAGCATGGGGAAGCCGCGGTCGAGCCAGGTGTCGCGCTGGTCGTTGTACACGACGAACAGCTCGCTGCCCGGCTGGTACTCCCAGCGCAGGCGCACGTTGGTGCTCAGCACGTTGTCGACCGAGTTGTGCTGGAGCAGGGCGCTCGCGAACATGCGCGGCGTGAAGGTGTAGGTGAGCCGCGTCGCGGTCACCCGGGCCGTGAACGCCCCCTGCGGCAGGGTGATGCGGTTGAGCGAGACGCTCGGCTCGACCGCGAACTGCCGCGTGACCTCGATGCGGCCCCGCGAGTAGCCGACGGCGGTGATGTCGCCGTCGAAGAACTCGCCGTGCTGGACCCACAGGTTGCCCGCGACCCGGCGCTGCGGCCCCATGCGGTACGACACCTGGAAGTCGCGGAAGCCGTAGCCGCCGACGGGCAGGGTTACGGCGTCGGCGAGCTCGAACGGCTCGGTCAGCAGCTCGTAGTCCTGCTGGATGTCCGCGCTCAGGCTGTCGCTGTTCTCGAACGAGGTCTGGAAGCGCCCCGACAGGATGCGGGTCTCGATCTGCCCGGCCCCGTTCGTGATGTAGTCGAGGCTGCCGGCCCAGGTGAACTGGCGCACCGCCTCGATGCCCTCGGGCCGCGGGCTGAACTGCGCGTGGACGTAGCTGCGCCGGAAGTCGTGGCGGCGCATGAAGCCGACCTCGGGGTTGAAGTTCCCGCCGACCTGCAGGTGGTCGACGAGGAGGCCGTAGAGGTCGCCCTCGTAGGAGAACGCGGCCTGGTAGCTCTCGTCGTCTCCTTCGAGGCCCGGCGTGTTAGTGCGGGCGTAGTAGCCGTAGAGGTTCACGTTGTCGTAGAAGGAGAACGACCCGTCGAGGCCGTAGGCCTGGTTCGCGCCGTCGCCCTCCACCGAGACCGACCGGTTGGTGAAGATGGCCCCGACGCGGCTCCGGCGAAGGATGTCGCGCTTGATGCGGAGCACGCTGAAGTTCGTGCCCGCGGCGCCGGCGGGCGACGCGGCGTCGGTGGTCGACGCGGCGTCGCTCTGGATGTTGATGGCCCCGACGCTGAAGTCGCCCACCTTGCCGGTCAGGCGCCCGCCGCCCACGATCGGCACCGTCCGCCCCGTCGCGTCCAGGCCGATGCGCCGGCTGAAGAAGAGGGTCGGCGCGTCCCCGGGCGGGAACACCCCCGGCGCCGCGTTGAGGCTTCCCCGCGCGGACCCGCCGAAGCCGCCGAAGCCGGCCGCCCGCCCGAAGTCGAAGATGCCCTGGCTCTCCAGGAAGAACTCGCGCTTCTCGGGGAAGAACAGGCTGAATCGGGTCAGGTTGATCTGCTGCTCGTCCACCTCGACCTGCGCGAAGTCGGTGTTGTAGGTGAAGTCCGCGGTCAGGTTCTCGGTGAGTCCGTACTTGACGTCGACCCCGCCGTTCGCGTTGCCATCGTTCGATACAGGGGGCGCGACGGTCCGGTCGGTGTTGAGCGAGCCGATCGCGTAGGGCTTGATCTCGAACGTGCGGCTGTCGCCGGGCACCTCCAGGCCGACGAGGGTGCCGGCCACCGACAGGCGGAACTGTCCCGGCCCGGCCGAGATCGGCACCGCCGTCAGATACGCCTCCTCGTAGTTCGATCGGATGTCCCGGCCGAGCTGGATGCCCCACACCTGGTCCGCGCCGGGCCGGAAGCGGAGGGACTTGAAAGGAACCTCCATCTCGACGGTCCAGCCGCCGTCGAAGCGGCCGGTGCGCACGTCCCAGACGGGATTCCAGTCGGGGTTGGGGTTCCCCTCGTCCGTGATCTGCTGATCGCTGAACCCCCCGATGGGATTGACCCGGAAGGAGAAGCCGTTCCTGTGGTCGTAGAAGGTGTCGAAGACGACGATGAACCCGTCGTTGTTGATGAGCTGGAACGAGTCCCGCTGCATCTCGTTGGCGACCCACGCCGACTCGGGAACCGACTCGTGGATGCGGGCCCCCACGTAGATCGACTCGTCGTCGAAGAAGATCCAGGCGTCGGTCGGCTCGGTGGCCGGGGCCCCCTCGTCGGGAGACTGCTGGATGAAATCGCCGAACGGCTCGACGGCGGCGTAGATCGGCTCGTCGAGCATGCCGTCCAGCCGCAGGGGCCCGTCGAGGCGGACGGCGCGCACCGTCGCTCCGCCTTCGGCGTCGCGGGTGATGGTGGCCGGCGCGACCGGGGCGGGGGGGCCGTCGATGGCGGGCGTCGGGTCTTGCGCCGCTGCAGAGGACTCCTGCGGTGCGGCGGCGAGCCGGGCCGTCCCCGCCAGGGGCAGGAGGCACAACACGACCGTGGCTGCGAGCCACGCCGTGCGCTTGGCCACGATCATGGTCTCGCCGCCCGGATGCGCGTCCAGCGAGCTCAGGCTTCCCTCGATCATGTCGGCCGGCGTCGATCGGTCGACGTCGAACGGGCAATCATGGATCGGGGGTTCCGCATTTGAGCTCCTCGGTTGAGGACGCGCTACTTCCGCGACCGGCGCACCAACGACGGCCGATTATGACATCACCGGCGGCGATCGTGCTCATCGCTCCTCCGCCTCGACGGCGTTCGCCGGCAGCGCGAAGACGTAGAGCGCCGTGCCCCCGCGCCGGTACCGGAAGCCGGCGTCAGGCCGGGCGTCGAACGCGACGCGCGGATCGCTGGCGGGGCTGCTGGCGAGAATCGCCACGTACTGGCGGCCGTCGGGTCCCAGATACGAGATGGCCGAGCTCTGGAAGGCGGTCCCGGTGCGGAACGTCCAGACGATGTCGCCGGTACGGGCGTCGAAGGCCCGGAACACCCCCTGGTCGGAGCCTCCCTGGAAGACGAGGTCGCCCGCGGTGGCCATCACCGGCGTGTAATTGGGGGTCGGCCACTCCACCCGCCAGACCGTCCGGCCCGTGACCGGATCGTTGGCCTGCAGCTCGTTGGCGTGATCGCCCATGGGCGACGGCTGCGGCGAGCCCCCGCTCGCGCGGAGGTTGTACCGTTCCCCCGGCACGTACTCCCCCTCGACGACCCGCATGGCCCCGCACCGGTTCGACGTGGCGGTGTAGAGGAGACCGGTGCGCGGGGAGTACGCTTCGTTCTGCCAGTTCCGCGCCGAGATGCCGGGACACCAGGGGACGTTGGTGTTCTCGGCCTCGGGCACGTACCGCTGCCGGTCTTCGATGTCCGTGAACTGGATCTTGTCGATGTTGTAGCTCGGCCGCCCGGTCTCCAGGTCGACGCCGCTGATGATGTCGTTGGGGGCGAAGGCCCAGGGCTCGGCCAGCAGCTCGCCGGTAACGCGGTCCAGCACGTAGAAGTAGCCGTTGCGCGAGGCGCGGATCAGCGTGCGGCGCGTCTCGCCGCCGAGCTCCAGGTCGACGAGCACGGCGACGCTCACCTCGTCGAGGTCCCACTGGTCCTGCGGCGTCACGTTGTAGGCCCAGACGAGCTCTCCGGTCGTCGCGTCCCGGGCGAGGACCGAGGCGCAGTAGTTGTTGCGGTAGGTGGCGAGGCCCCCGTGCTCGTCGAGCTCGACGACGCCCCACTCGCGGCGGTAGTCGGGGTTCCACGGCCCGCAGTTGCCGGTGCCGTAGTAGAAGTAGTTCAGCTCGGGGTCGTAGCTGAACCAGCCCCAGACCGCCCCTCCGCCCAGCCGCCACGAGTCGCCGAACCAGGAGTCGAGGGCGGGGTTGGGGATGCGGTCGTCGGCGTAGAAGGGCTGGAAGCGGGAACCGATGCCGACATCCTCGTTGGGGCCGAGGCTGTAGTAGCGCCACCGCACCTCGCCGGTGTCGATGTCATGGGCGGTGACGTGGCCGCGGACGCCACGGTCTCCGCCCGACACGCCGAAGATGACGTTGCGGCCCGCGACCAGCGGCGCCCCGGTCCGCACCTCCGAGACCGGGTAGTCCGTGGGGGCGTCCTGCCAGACCACGTCGCCGGTGGCCGCGTCCAGGGCCATGGCCACGCCGTCGAGCGTGTTGAAGAAGATCTTGCCGTCGGCGTAGGCGAGGCCCCGCGTCTTGGCCCCGCAGCAGGCCCGCTGCGTGACGAGCTCGAGGTCCTCATGCTCGGCGCGGAACTCCCACTTGACGACCCCGTCCCGCCCGAGGTCGATCGCGTACACGCGGTTCGGCTTCGGCGTCACGAGGTACATCGTGTCGCCGACCACGAGCGGCGCCGCCTGGTGCGCGTCCAGTATCGGGAGCGGCAGGGTCCAGGCGACCGACAGGCCGCCGACGTTGTCCAGGTCGATCTGGTCCAGCGGACTGTAGTTCCAGGCCGCGTAGTTGCCGTTGGGCATGACCCACTGGGCGGGGTCCGCCTGCAGGGACACGAGGTCCGCCTCCTGCGCGCGCGTCGCCGCCGTCCCGAGCCCGACGAGCAGCACGAGCGTGAGCGCCGCCGCCCGCCCGCCGCGTGACCAACCGCTGTGCCGGTTCATGATGCGTCCTCCTTCGACCAAGGCTCGCCGGATCGCCGACGCGATTATCTTTCACTCCCGGCATCCCGCTCCAGGCAGATTCCCGGGGGCGCCCCGTCGACGTCGATGCCCTCGACGGCGCGCCGCGCGCTCGCCTCTTCGAGCGCGTACAGGGGATCCAGCATGCGGGGGGTCGTCGTGGACGCCTGACCCGCGAAGCGCACCTGCCACTGCAGCCGGGCGTCGAAGCCGTCCGGCACGACCATCACGCAGGCGAACCGATGCCGCCCCGGCCGGAACACGGTGGGCTGGTTGCGGTCGGCCGCGCCGGCGAGGAACGCGTTGTCGTCGCCGGCGACCGTCACGTCGACGTGGTTCAGGTTGTGGTAGCCGAACGCCAGCATCCGCGAGCCGTCGGCGTTCGTGATGAAGCCGTCGTAGATCAGGTAGACGGGGTGCCGGGGTTGAGCCCCAGCCACGGACGCAGCGGCCGTGCCGGCCAGCGCGAGGGCGACGGCCGCCCGGCGCATGCGGCTACTCCTCTGCCTGCAGCCCGGCGTAATCCTCCTCCGAGATGTGGAAGTAGTCGAGCCAGCCGATGTTCATCTCGTCGACGGTCCGCTGGCCCCAGCCGACCGCCGCGTCCGGATCGGGGTTGACGCGGTTGGCGGCCGAGTTGTCGTGGTACGCGGTGACGTGCATGACGGTGCCGGCGGGCAGCGTCAGCGGCGTCTCGTACACGTAGGTCGGCTGCCAGTCCCACGCGAACCGGTCGACGTCGCTCAGCAGCTCGGGAGTTGCGCTGCCGGGCCGTATCGCCTCCAGGGTCATCGCCTTGCCCCGGTAGTGCATGTGCGGCTGGAAGCTGATGATGCGGGTCGGCTCGGGCAGGGTGAAGTAGGCGTCGCTGCGCACGTTCGGCGCGCCCGGCGGGATGATCAGGTCGGCGCGGTTCGACACCGCCCTCGTCCTCACCACGTACTCCGGCTCGTAGCCCGGCGGGTAGAACTTGATGCCCACGCTCGTCTGGTCGGTGAAGCTCCGCTCGTCGTCCGGCAGGTAGTGGAGCTGCAGCCGGATCCTGTCGTCCTTGCGCAGCCGCCGCGCGTAGCCGTCCTCGAAGTAGTCGCCGACGAAGTCGCCGCGCGCGCGGTTGGCGAGCAGCTCGCGCACCCCGCGCGGTCCGCCGTCGTCCGCCGCCTCGTCCTCGACGTCGCGCACCGCGTAGACGAGCACGTGGTGGACGACGCGCGACTCGCCGGGCATCACCTGGATCCACTTGATGTAGCGGTCCTCGGTGAGCCCCGTCGACATCTCCGGCTCGGGATAGGTCTCGGTCGAGTTGGGAGGCACCACCACCGGCGGGCTGGTGACGACCAGGTCCGGCTCTTCGGCGTGGTACCACGTGTCGACGGCCGGCCACTCGACCGGCGGCGGGGCGTCGGCGGGGTTCCCCCGCGGGGCCCCCTGCTCGACCCAGCGGGCGATGGTGGCGATCTGCGCCTCGCTCAGCGACGGGTCGTCGCGGTATCTGCCCACCGTCCGGTCCGCGAACCACGGCGGCATGACGCGCTCCTCGACCCGCTGCCGGATCGCGCGCGCCCACGGCCGGACGTCCTCGTAGGTCAGGAGCGACATCGGCGTGAACATGTCCGGCCGGTGGCAGACCTGGCAGGAGCGCTGCAGGATGGGAAGCACGTCCCGGGTGAACGTGGGGTGCTCGGGCACCGCCCCGCCTTCGCTCCCCGCCGCATGGATCGGACTCGCCGCCGCGAACGCCGACAGCACGACGGCCCGGACAAGGGCTCTCGAGAACGAGATGCTCATCGCTTCACTCCGTCACCCATGAGTCTGACGTCACGGGCAATCTACCACGGGCCGCGCTTCCCGGCGATCTGTTCCGGCGTGGTGACGTACGGGTGCTGCGCTGTGCGGTTCACGTTGCCCGTGATGAGGTTGCCGTCGGGAGCCGACGCGACCCCGCGGTCGCGTTGGGAATCTCGCCGGCACGAGACTCCTGCGGCGGCCCGACCCTTGCGGTCGCGTTGGGAGTTTCGCTGACGGGAGGCTCCTGCGGCGCGAGTCCCCTGGCCACGGAGTGGGCCCGCGGGCCGGTTGGACTGCCCACACGAGTTTTGAAGAGGCTGTTAATTTATTGGCTGACATGCTATAAACATGGCACCACGGCCGGCGGAACCGCCGCACCCGGTCGGAGTCTAATGAGCATGGAAGGACCGTGGCACAGCCGCCTGTCGCGTCGCGAACGGCAGATCATGGACATCCTCTTTCGGCTTGGCCGCGCCGCGGCCGGCGTCGTCCGCCAGGAGATGCCCGGCGACCCGAGCCTGTCGACGGTCCGCACGCAGCTGCGCATCCTCGAGAACAAGGGGCACGTGCGTCACCAGGAGGAGGGGTTGCGGTACGTGTATCGCCCGGTGACGCCTCGTCGGGCCGCGCGCCGGTCGGCGTTGCGGCATCTCGTCGAGACGTTCTTCGACGGGTCCTCCGAGCAGGCGGTGGCCGCGTTGCTCGGCGGCGAGGCGAGGCATCTGACCGAGCCGGAGCTCGACCGCATCGCCCGGATCGTCTCGGACGCGAGAGCGGCGCAACGGAGTGCCGGTCCATCCTCGGGCGCGTCACGCGGCAACGGGCCGGGAGGAACCGACACGAGCGGGGAGCAGGAGAAACCGTGATGAGCCTGCTGGCCGTGTTGACCATGAAGGTGTCGGCGATCCTGCTTCTGGCACTGATCGGCACCCTCTGTCTGCGCACGAGCTCGGCGTCCACGAGGCGCTGGGTGCTGGCGGTCGGCGTCGTATCGGCTGGCGCGGCCCCCGCCCTCCACGTCCTGCCGATTCTGCCGGTGGCTCCGGTCGAACCGCTCGTGTTCGACGCGGTTCGGCTGCGCCCTTACGTCCGGTTCGCAGAGCCGGCAGTGGCGGTCGTCGCGAGCGACGATGTCGTGGGCCGGTTGGCCGTGACGATCTGGCTCGTGGGCGCGGTCGCCAGTGCCGGTGTGCTCCTGGTCGGGTTGGCGAGACTCCGACGGCTCCGCGCGGCGTCGAGCCGTGTGACGGACGGGCGATGGCATCGGCTGTGCACCGAGCTCGCACGGTCGTGCGGATTGACACGCGGCGTCGACCTCTTGTTGGGGCCGCGTCCGGGGCTGGTGGCGACCTGGGGCTGGCGGCGGCCGGTCGTCATGCTGCCGGCGTCGGCGTCCGGATGGTCGGCGGAGCGCATGCGCGTCGTGCTGCTGCACGAGCTGGCGCACGCGCGCCGCGGCGACTGGATGCTGCTGATGGCGGCCGAAGCGTTGCGCTGTGTCTGGTGGTTCAACCCGCTGGCGTGGGCGGTCCGGGCCCGGCTCCGTCGCGAGAGCGAGCACGCGGCGGACGACATCGTGCTGGCTGGGGGCGTGCCGGCCGCCACCTGCGCGACGCATCTCGTCGAGCTTGCGAGAGAGGTTCGGAAACACCGGCGGACGTGGTTGCCGGCGCCGGCCATGGCGCGTCCGTCACATCTGGAACGGAGGTTGTCCACCATGTTGAATCCCCGCACGAATCGGCGTCCGATAACGCGCCTCGCTCGTTTCTGGAGCCTGGGCGTGCTGCTGCTGGCCTCGATCCTCGTCGCCGGCCTGCAGGTCGGGCCGGTGTCCGCGTCGCGTTTCGCCGAGTCGACCGGCCGCGCGGTCGAGCAGGAGCCGGCAGCGGAGCCGTCAAGCGAGCGAATCACGGAGTTCGCCGCGGTGGGTGCTTCCGCCCTCCTGGAACGGGTGCAGGTCGGGTCGGGGTCCGTGTCGCGTTCCGCCGAATCGATCGGCAACGCGGTCGAGCAGGAACAGCCGGCGGAGCCGTCGAGCGAGCGACTCGCTGAACTCGTCGCGAGGGCCGCCCGCCTCCAGGAGCAGCTGCAGGCCGTGCTCGACGAGCTGCAGGCCGTGCTCGACGACCCCGACCGGCTCGCCGGCCGCTCGACTGAGCCGATCAGGATCGGTGGCGATATCCGTCCGCCGACGAAGGTCCGCCAAGTCGATCCGGTCTACCCGCCCGAGGCCCAGACGGCCCGCGTTCAGGGCGTCGTGATCCTGGAAGCATCCATCAGCTCGACGGGCGAAGTGAGCGACGTCGAGGTACTGCGTTCCGTGCCACTGCTCGACGAGGCAGCGGCCGCCGCGGTCAGGCAGTGGCGGTACGAGCCCACGCTGGTCGACGGCGTGCCCGTCCCCGTCCTGATGACGGTAACCGTGAACTTCATGCTGCGATCACCCTGAGGGATTTGCAGCGACGGACGGGACCTGGACGCCGACGGGTAGGGTCTTGCCCGCGTCCGCACCGGCTCGCGGGCGCGGGTCCGTTGGCGGCGTTCGGCCGCGAGCGCCCGGTCAACGCCTCGCGCACGTCCGACGGTCTCGGCCCACGGAGGCGACGGAGTTGGTCGCCGCCGCGGTGGGGAGCTCGCCTCGCGGCGGCTATTCCCGCGTCCAGCGCAGGAACGACGGCCCCTCGATGCCGCGCGCCTTGCCGCTGTGCTCCGGGTACACCGAGGCGACGTCGACGTCGCCGTGACTGTCCAGCGCGAGCCCGGCCGTCAGCAGAGCCGCCGCGCGGCACGATCGCGGAAGTGTCACGGTCGTCCTCAATGCGCCGCCGCGTCGATGAACAGGTCGAGCACTTCCCGGACGACGCCGTTGTTTGCGCCGGTGAGGTTGATCAGCCCGACGACGACGACGCGTGTCTCCGGCTCCATCACCATCAGCGACGTGCCGCCGACCGAGCCGCCGGAGTGCGACAGCAGGCGGCGGCCGTCGTCGCGGGTCCGGATGAACCAGCCGAAGCCGTATCCGACGCCCTCGCCGTCGCGGGTCCGCTGCTCGGTGAAGAGCAGCTCCCGCGACGACTTCGACAGGAACCCGTCGTCGAGGTGCGCGTTGGCGAAGCGCAGCACGTCCTCGGTGGTCGAGAGGAAGCCGCCGCCGGCCCACTTGTAGCTGTTGTTCACGAACGGGGCGTTCACGACGCGCCCTTCCTCGTCCCGCACGTAGTAGCGCGTGCGGCCGGGGATGATCGGGGTCACGAAGTCGGCGACGGTGGCGCGCATGCCCAGCGGCCGGAAGACCGCCTCGCGCATGTAGTCGAGGAAAGGCTGCTTCGCGGCCCCCTCGACGACCGCGCTGATCAGGTTGAAGCCGTGGCTCGTGTAGGAGAACGCGGTGCCCGGCTCGTGCAGCAGCGGATCGTCGGCGAAGATGGACAGCCCGTCCAGCACCGTCGGGTACGGGTCGCGAATGAAGTTCTCGTTCCCCTGGTAGTGGCGGATCCCGCCCAGGTGGCCGCCGAGCTGCCGGGTCGTGATCGGATGCGCCTTCTCCGGGAATGACGGGACGTACTGCTGGACGGGCGCGTCGAGGTCGAGCCGGCCGTCCTCGACCAGGCTCGCCACCGTCGCCGCCGTCAGCGACTTCGAGATGCTCCCGACCCGGAACTTCACCGACCGCGACATCGGGACCCGGTGCTCGAGGTCGGCATGGCCGAAGCCCTCCGACCAGACCGTCTCGCCGTCGACCGACACCGCGATAGCGATGCCCGGATAGCCGCGCTCGGCGATGTCCGCGCGCACCCGCGCGCGCGCCTCCTCGACCACCTCCCCGTAGTGAAGCGGCGCCGGCGCCGCCGCCGGCTGGGCCTGTGCGATCGGCGCGTACAGGCAGGCCAGCGCGACCGCGAGCACGGCGGCGAGCACGACGCGGTGACCCCGACTCGTTTCGGGGGCCGAAATCGTCATCATCCAGCGGGCATGGCCCTTCATGCGGCTCTCCTTGGCTTCAGGCGTGGCTCTCGCCGCTCGTCTGCTCCAGATGGCGGAATGACCCGACGGCGCGATGCAGCGGCGTGTATCTCGATCGGGACCCTTGGAAGGTCGGGTGTGGGCATGCGGGGCATCCCCGGTCGGTCGCGGTCGCCTACGCGAAGACGTCGACTACCGGCAGACGGAATCCGGGCAGCAGCGGCGCGCCGCCGTCCAGCGTGTCGCGCTCGGCGAGTCGGCGCGGCGGCCGGTGCGGCAGGTGAATCGTCACCGACGTGTCCGACGGATCCACGACCCACACCGCCAGCGTGCCGGACGCCAGCCAGGCGGCCACCTTCTCGGCGACCTCCTTGCGAGTGTCGCCGGGGGAACGCACCTCCACCGCCAGATCCGGGGGGCCGTCCCAGAACGTCCTGGGACGACCGGCCGCCGGGATCCGCTCGCGCCGGACGAACGCAATGTCCGGGGCGAGCACCGTGTCGGGCCGCCGCTCCAGGACGAAGCCGGTCTCCGCGCCGCAGACGACACCGAGGCGCCCGGTCTTGACGTGCTGGCCGAGCGGCACGGCCAAGTTCATGATCACGGCGCCGTGGTCGAACCCGGCCGGGGTCATGCGCAGGAGCCCCCCTCTGACGAGCGCATACCGGTAGCCGTCCTCCGGCATCCGGAAGAGCTCGTCTGCCGTCACCGTCCGACCCGGCGCGATCGCTGCTTCCGCTGGCTCCAGCATCACCGGCAACTTCCTCCCGTGGCGCGCGGCCTCGCGACGGCCGGGGCGTAGTCGACGCAGTCTACCGCGATTCCGCGGCCGCCCGCTCCTCCGCCCGCGCGCCGGCCAGGATGCCCTCCATCGAGTAGTTGCCCTCGTGGCAGGCGTACTCGTAGAGAGGCTCGTCGGTCTTCTGCAGCTCCACCCGCGCCGTCCACGGTCGCGCCCACGTCGCCGGGTCCTCCACCGTGAACTCGTACTCGATGCTGTCCGGGCCGACCCGCGTGAAGCGCTCGACCAGCCGGGCGTCGGGGGTCGAGCCCCGGACGCTGGTCAGGCGGTTGAAGCGCATCGTCTCGACGACGAGGGTGTCGCCGTCCCAGTGGCCGCGCGACTCCCCCACGAACTGCCGGATGGGCTGCTCCGGCCGCGGACGCCCGTCCAGAGGCACGACCCGCAGGGTGTGGGTCATCTCGACGACCATCGCCACGTGGTCGGGAGTCTGGAAGATGTGCACGTTGTTGTTGTACGCGCTCGGCACCATGGGGAGGCCGGTGGTGAACATGCAGCGGTCGTTCAGGCCGCGGTCTTCCCACGAATCGGCGGGGTGCTCGCGACGGTACGCGGCGCGCTCGTCGCGCCGCCGCTCGGCCTCCGCCGTCAGGGGTGGGATGCGCCCGTTCGGCGGGTCCACGATCAGCGACGTGCGCCGCGAGCCCTGGATGGTCGTCCCCCGGTCCAGCCAGAAGTCGTTGTAGGCGCCCAGCGCCCCGTTCTCGCCCCGGTCGACGCTGGCCCCGGCCCGCGTTCTCTGCGCCGGACGATTCAGCAGCTCCAGCTCCCGGTCGACGGTCGCCCGCTCGAGGCCCGCCGCTTCTTCCGCGGTCAGGAACTCGCGGTCCGCGAACCGCTCGGGCCGCTGCAGCGGGGTGATGGAGCGGAAGTCCCAGATGCCCTGCAGGGAAGGAGCGCCCCACCCCGTCCGGAGCGCGTCCGCCTCGGCGTTCGACTGCGCCGCCGTCCACCCCGGCGCCATCGCCAGGCCCGCCGTCACGACCAACACGGCCACCAGACAACTTCGGCTCATCTGACCCTCCTCTATCGTGCACGCGGCCCGCGTCCGCGCTCCCATGATGGACCCGGTTGCCTCTATCGTGCAAGCGGCGTCCCGGCGTTGTCGGTCTCCGCTTCGTGGGTCGGGCGCGATACCTCCGGCAGATGCGAACCCGCCGAACCTCGGGCCTGCGCTCGCGTCTTCACGCGGCTCGGGGGCCGCGGCGTCGGCGGTCGAATACCGGCCGCGGCGCCGCGTAGATCCCACAGGAAGGGAGCCTCATGATCCAGAGCGAAGAACGCGACGACGTCACCCCCGTTTGCCCGCACTGCAGCGAACCGCTACGCGCCATCCTGTACCGGTCTCTGTCCGGATTCCTGGGCAAGCGCTACGTGTACTTCTGCGCCGGCTGCCACAAGGTGCTCGGCGTCTCTCACCGCAAGGGTTTCTGGATGATCGACGCTCAGCGCTAGGAGTCTGCGCCGTGGAACGGTGCAGACGACCCCCGGCCGCCGCGACCGGGCCTCGGGGCGACGGGGCGGTTGGCTGGGGCGCTGCCGAACGACCGCGGCGTGCCGAGCGCCGAGCCGCCCGCGGCACGCCTTGAAAAGTCGAACCCCCCGGACGATCATTCACGCTCGGCGTTGCGGTCAACCGCCGGTGTCGAACGCCGGAGACCGACCGCCGGGGGCGGCCGGTGGCCGCGCGGATCGATGAGAGCCGCCGGCGGTCCGGCCCGGGATCGTGGGCCGGGCGGGCGCCTGCCGGCTCGTTACGAGCAACCGGGAGATCGACGATGCAGCGATCCGCCAGCAACAGCCCCCGGGGCGCGCCGCCGGCGCGCGCGACGATCGCGGTGATCGGCGCCGGCATCGTCGGCAATTGCCTCGTCGGGCACCTGGCGGACCTCGGGTGGGAGGACCTCGTGCTGATCGACCAGGGGCCGCTTCCCAATCCCGGCGGCTCGACAGTCACGCGTCGAACTTCATCTTCCCCACCGACCACAACCGCGAGATCGCGATGCTGACCCTGGAGAGCCAGCGCCAGTACGCGGCGCTCGGCGTCAACACCACGTGCGGCGGCATCGAGGTGGCGCGCACCGAGGCCCGCATGGAGGAGCTGCGCCGGCGCATGACCTCGGCGCGGGCCTGGGGCATCGAGGCCGAGCTGCTGTCGCCGGCCGAGGTGGTCGCCAGGGCGCCTTTCGTGAACGGCGACGTCATCCGGGGCGGCTTCCACACGCCGAGCGTGTCGGTGGTCGACTCGGTCCGGGCGGGCACGATCATGCGCGAGCGGGCGCAGGCGAAGGGCGCGCTCGCGGTGCTGGACAACACCGAGGTCACCGGGCTGGAGGTGTCGCGCCCGCGGTTCGGGCGCCCGCGCATCCGCGCCGTGGTGACCGCGCGCGGCGCGATCGCGGTCGAGCAGGTGGTGATCGCGTGCGGGGTCTGGAGCCCGCGCCTTGCCGCCATGGCCGGCGCCACGATTCCCCTCACGCCGGCCGTGCACCAGATGGCCGACCTGGGCCCGATAGACCTCCTGCACAGGACCGGCAACGAGATCGGCTATCCGATCGTGCGCGACATGGACACGTTCATGTACGAGCGGCAGAGTCACGCGAGGCGATGGAGGTCGGCTCCTATGCCCATCGCCCCATTCTGGTCCGTCCCGACGACATTCCTTCGCCGGCCGCGGCGGAGCGTTCCCCCACCGAGCTGCCGTTCACCGCCGAGGACTTCGCGCCCCAGCTCGAACGCGCCCGCGAGATCATGGGCGAGCTGCTCGCCGGCTCCGAGATGCAGTACTCGGTGAACGGCCTGCTGTCCCTGACCCCCGACGCGCAGCAGGTGCTGGGTGAGACGGCCGAGGTGGAGAAGCTCTGGTCGGCGGCCGCGGTCTGGGTCAAGGAGGGCCCGGGCACGGCGCGGCTCATCGCGGAGTGGATCACGCACGGCCACCCGCGCCTGTGCGATCCCCACGGATCGGACGTCACGCGCTTCTGTCCCCACGAGCGGACCGAGCGGCACATCCGCCAGCGCTGCCGCGAGCACTTCAACAAGACCTACGGCATCGTCCATCCGCGCGAGCAGTGGGCGTCCGGGCGCGGCATGAGCCGGGCGCCGTTCCACGATCGGACCGCCGCCCTCGGCGCCGAGTTCCACGAGGCGCGCGGCTGGGAACGGCCCCAGTGGTACGCGTCGAACGCGGATCTGGTCGCGCGCTACGGGGTCGAGGACCGCCCCCACGAATGGGACCGCCGCTGGTGGTCGCCGATCGTCGACGCCGAGCATCTCCACCTGCGGGAGAAGGTGGGCATGGTCGATCTGAGCGCGTTCCAGATCTTCGACGTGTCCGGACCCGGCGTCGTGCCCTACCTCGAACGACTGGCCGTCAACCGCTGCGACGTTCGCGTCGGCCGCGCCGTCTACACCCCGCTGCTCACGCCGGACGGCGGCATCCGCGCCGATCTCACCATCCAGCGGCTCGCCGCCGATCGGTTCCGCATCGTGACCGGCGCCTTCGACGGGGCGCGCGACGAGGTCTGGTTCCGCCGGCATCTGCCCGCCGACGGCTCCGTGCAGCTCGAGAACCGGTCGTCCGCGCTGTGCACGATCGGCGTGTGGGGCCCCGATGCCCGCGCGCTGCTCTCGACGATCGCGGACATCCCGCTCTCGCAGGAGGCGTTCCCGTACGGGACGGTGCAGGAGGCGATCGTCGACGGGGTTCCCGCGACGATGCTGCGCATCTCCTACGTGGGCGAGAGCGGCTGGGAGATCTACACGGGCATGCCGTACGGCGCGCGCCTGTGGGACGCGATCCGGGAGGCGGGCCGTGACCTCGACGCGCGGCCGGTCGGCATCGGCGTCTACGGCACCACCGGCCGGCTGGAGAAGGGCTACGCGCTCATGGGGGCGGACCTCGGCTCGGAGTACTCGCCGGTCGAGGCGGGCCTGGCGCGGGCCGGGGTGAAGGACGCGGACTTCATCGGCAAGCCCGCCTACCTGCAGGCGCGCGCCGAGGGACCGGCCGCGAAGCTGTGCACGCTGACCATGGACGCCCACACCGCCGCGTCCGGGACGGCCCGTTTTCCCACCGGGGGCAACGAGCCGATCCTGACGCGCGCCGGCGCGCGCATCGTGGACGCCCGCGGCCGCGAGTCCCGCGTCACCTCGGCCGGCATGGGGCCGTCGGTCGGCAAGTACCTCCTGGTCGCCTACCTGCCGGTCAAGCACGCGGCCGCCGGCACCCGGCTGCAGGTGCTGTACATGAACGAAGCCCACCCCGTGACGGTGGCCGCGGGCCCCGCCCTCTTCGATCCCGAGAACCGACGGATGAAGGCCTAGGCGTCGCCCCTGCGCCGCCTGGTTCGTCGTTGCCTGCCTAGACGCCGGAGAGCAGCGGCAGGCGCCCGGTGCTGTCGCCGAACTTCTCGACGCGCACGCCGAACTTGGCCATCAGGCTCAGGGACAGGTTCGCCAGCGGGGTGCCCTTCGGATACGCGAGGTGGCGGTTGCCCCGGAGCCCGCGCTCGGGCCCGCCGACGACGACGACCGGCACGTCGTAGTTGTTGTGGATGTTGCCGTCGCTCATGCCGCTGCCGTAGAGGACGACGGTGCCGTCGAGCAGCGAGCCGTCGCCGTCGGAAATCGACTGCAGGCGGTCCAGGTAGTACGCCAGGGTGTCGACGTGGTAGGTGTTCAGCTTGGTGAAGTCCTTCATCTTCTCGGGGTTGTTGCCGTGGTGCGACATCGAGTGATGCGCCTCGGGCAGCCCGATCTCGTTGTACGACCGGTTGATGTTCTCGCGGGCCATCATGAACGAGGTCACGCGCGTGATGTCGGCCTGGAACGCGAGCACCTGCAGGTCGAACATCAGCTCGGAGTACTCGCGGAACGTCTCGGGCACGCCGGCCGGACGGTCGGGGACCGCGAAGTCGCTGTTGGTCGACTCGGCCCGGGCGATGCGCTGCTCGACGTCGCGAATCGTCCCGAGATACTCGTCGAGCTTCACGCGGTCGTGCCCGCCGAGCCGGCCCGAGAGCCTGGCGATCTCCTGCGACAGGCCATCGAGAATGCTGCGATCCTCTTCGACGCGGGCCTGACGCTCTTCCACGGTGTCGCCGACGCCGAAGAGCCGCTCGAACACGAACCGGGGGTTCGTCTCCGCCGGCAGGGGCTGGGTCGGCGTCTTCCACGACATCGAGTTCATGTAGGCGCACGCGTAGCCGTGGTCGCAGGCGCCGACGACGTCGTTGCGGTCGACCGAGACCTCGAGCGACGGCAGCTTCGAGTCGCGGCAGATCAGCTCCGCGATCATCTGGTCGACGGTCGTGCCCGCCACCACGTCCGCGCCCTCGGTCTGCTTCGGGTGGACCGAGCTCATGAACGCGGGGGCGGCGCGGGGATGCTGGCCGCCGGTGTCGCCCTGGTCGGTCGCCGGGTAGTTGTCGAGCCCGCTCAGCACGAGCGCGCGGTCGCGGAACCGTTCCATCGGCTGGAGGATGGGGGAGAGCTCGAACCCCGCGCCCTCGGTGGGCGGGGTCCAGTCCCACATGTTCATGCCGTTGCCGACGTAGACGGCCGCGAACCGCGGCGTCCCCGGGGCCCGCGCCGACAGCGCCGGCACCATCGCGTCGAGGAGCGGCAACGCCAGGGTGGCTCCCATGCCTCGCAGGAACGTCCGTCTCGGCAGCGCCAGCTTCATGATCACCATCGCACAGCCCCCATCGTCCGAACTCGACCCATCCGGTCGGCCCCGGCCTCCCTCGACGCCTTTACGCCCGCCGACGTCGAGGCGCGGTTCCGGCGCACAACGCCCCCAAAGCGGAAGTCCGCCCAAGGCTGGATTATAGAGGAAACCGGCGTGCGTGTCAGCGCCGCCGCCGCTCGTCCCGCAGGACCTCCGCGGGCGGCGGATCGAGCTCGATCCGCGGCAGCTCGGCGAGGCGCGCGAAGACCTCTTCGCGGGACGGCTTCGCCCACAGGCGGGAGATCGGGACGGCATGAAGACGGTCGCCGAAGCTCGCGATGGTCTCGCCGTAGAGCACTACGCCGCCGGCGAACCGAGCGCCGGCCGCACCGGCGAGCTTGCGCAGGCCGCGGAAGTCCGACGTGGTCACCGTCCCCGACGCCTTGACCTCCACGCCGGCGACCATCCCGGCGCCGCGTTCGATGACCAGATCCGCCTCGACCCCGTCCTTGTCGCGGAAGTGGAAGAACGCTGCCGGCGCCTCGTGCCAGCTCGCCTGCCGCCGCAGCTCCTGGAACACGAACGTCTCCAGCAGCTGCCCGCCATCAGCGGGTTGTTCCGGCACGCGCCCGGCACCGAGTGACTCACAGGTTGTTGACCATACACTATCAATGTGGTATCTGCGTGACTCTAAAGCGAAATTGGATGTTTATTTTGTGGCATCACCCCGGATTTTCAGGTTCAACAACCCACAAAGAGGAGCGACCGATTGAATAGTCCCGACGAGCTGCGGCAAGAGATCGAGGCGTTGCGAGACCGTATCTCCAAGCTGAGCGCGGCCGTCCTCCGCATCAGTGCCAGTCTCGACCTCGACACCGTCCTGCACGAGATCGTCGAGAGCACCCGCGCCCTGACCGGCGCCCGCTACGGCGGAATCGCCACCCTCGACGAAAGCGGGCAGGCCCAGGACTTCGTCACCTCCGGCATCACGGCCGACGAACACCAGCAGTTGGCGGTCTGGTCGGACGGGCCGCGGCTCTTCGAGCACCTGCTGGACCTGCCGGGGCCGCTGAGGGTGCGGGACCTGCACGCCTACGTCCGTTCGCTCGGCCTTTCCTCCGACCTGTTGCCGCCGACGAAGACCCTGCAGGGAACGCCGATGCGTCACCGGGGCGTGCATGTCGGCACCTTCTTTCTCGGGGACAAGGAAGGCGGGCAGGAGTTCACGAGCGAGGACGAAGAGGTCCTGGTGCTCTTCGCCTCGCAGGCCGCGACGGCGATCGCCAACGCCCGGACGCATCGGCAAGAGCAGCGGGCCCGGGCCGACCTGGAGGCGCTGGTCGACACGTCGCCGGTAGGCGTCGTGGTCTTCGACGCCCGCTCCGGCAATCTGGTGTCGCTCAATCGGGAGGCGAAGCGCATCGTCGGCGGCCTGCGCCTGCCGGGCCGTTCCGCCGAGGAGCTGCTCGAGGTTATCACGTGCCGGCGCGCCGACGGGCGGGAGGTCTCCCTCGAAGAGTTCCCCCTGTCGCAGCAGTTGAGCATCGCCGAAACGGTGCGCGCCGAGGAGATCGAGCTCTCCGTCCCCGACGGCCGGCGCGTCAGGACGCTCATCAACGCCACGCCGATCCACTCCGCCGACGGCGGCGTCGAGTCGGTCGTCGTCACCATGCAGGACCTCGCCGCGGTCGAGGAGCTGGAGCGGATGCGGACCGAGTTCCTGGGCATGGTGAGCCACGAGCTGCGGGCCCCCCTGACCTCCATCAAGGGCTCGGCCGCCACCGTGCTGGGCGCTTCGACGCCGCTCGACCCCGCCACGGTGCGCCAGTTCTTCCGGATCATCGACGAGCAGGCCGATCACATGAACGGCCTGATCAACGACCTGCTCGATGCCGGACGCATCGAGACGGGGACGCTGTCGGTCGAGCTCGAGCCCGCGGAGGTCGCCGGCCTGGTGGAACAGGCCCGGAAGACGTTCTTGAGCGGGGACGTGGGCCGCAGGCACCCCGTCCCCATCGACCTGCCGCCGGACCTGCCCCGGGTCATGGCCGACCGGCAGCGCATCGTCCAGGTCCTGAACAACCTCCTCTCGAACGCGGCCCGGCACGCTCCCGAGTCATCCCCGATCCGGGTCGCCGCGGTGCGGGACGGCGTGCACGTGGCGGTCTCGGTGTCCGACGAGGGCCGGGGGGTGCCGCCCGACCAGCTGCCGCACCTGTTCCGGAAGCACGCCGGCGTCGCCGGCGGCGACGGGGAGCGGGGGCTCGGCAGTTACGGCCTGGGCCTGGCCATCTGCAAGGGGCTGGTGGAGGCCCACGGGGGCCGCATCTGGGCCGAGAGCGCGGGAACGGGCCAGGGCACCCGGTTCACGTTCACGATTCCCGCGGCCGAAGAGGCGGGGCACGGCGCCGCGGCCGGCGTCGCCCGGAGCGTTGCCCGCTCGCCTCGGGATGGACGGCGGGAGAAGCGGATCCTCGTGGTCGACGACGATCCCCAGACGCTGCGCTACGTTCGGGACGCGCTCGCTGCGGCGGGCTACGTCCCTCTCGTTACGGGCGACCCCGGGGAGCTGCCCGAGCTCCTCCGGACGCAGAAGCCGGAGTTGGTGCTGCTGGACCTGGTGCTGCCGGGGACCGATGGCATCGAGCTGATGGAATGCGTCCCCGAGCTGGCCGACCAGCCGGTCATCTTCATCTCCGCCTACGGCAGGGACGAGACGATCGCCCGAGCCCTGGAGACGGGCGCCGCCGACTACATCGTCAAGCCGTTCTCGCCGACGGAGCTGACGGCGAGAGTCCAGGCGGCCCTGCGCAGGCAGGCCGGACCCGAAGCCTTCGTGCTGGGGGACCTGGCCATCGACTACGAGCGGCGCCGGGTGACGGTGGCCGGCCGCGTGGTGGAGCTGACCGCCACCGAGTACAAGCTGGTCCGCGTGCTCTCGGTCAACGCGGGGCGGGTGACGACCTACGAGTCTCTGCTGCGCCAGTTGTGGAGCGGCCGGAAGTCCGGCGGCGACATGAGGGCGGTGCGCGCGTTCGTGAAGAGGGCCCGCCGCAAGCTGGGCGACGACGCGACCCGCCCCGCGTTCATCTTCACCGAGTACGGGGTGGGCTACCGCATGCCCGAACCGGGCGGCCCGTGAGGGCCCTCGTTGGCGCTCCAGTTTCGGTCGCCCCTTCCCCGATGGTCAAGATCGCGCGAGAAAACCCGTCCATGTCACAAGAACAACGCTTTGTAGCAGTGTCGGTTCACGCCAATATCGCAGCCATGGTGTATCGTCAACCTCGTGGGCAACATGGTTCACGCAGATGAAGTCTGCACGTCCCGAGAGACCATGAGGCGCATCGCACTTGTCGCCGTGTGCTTCCTGGCGACGCCCTGTCTCGTCGCGGCGCAGGAGGCCGGGGTCTCCGGCACGGTCACAGACGACACCGGCGGCGTTCTGCCCGGCGTTACGGTCGAGGCGTCGGGCGCGGCCCCGCCCACCGGCCCGCGGACGGCGGTGACCGACGGCGACGGCCGCTATGCGTTCACGGCGCTTCCTCCCGGCCGCCATGTCGTCACGTTCACGCTGCCCGGCTTCGAGCGGGAGGAGACGGAAGTGGACCTGACCGCGGGGATGACGGCCGTGGTCGACGCCGATCTGCGCGTCGGCGGCCTCTTCGAGGAGGTGACGGTGGCGGTGACCGGCACCGCCATCGACGCCCCGGCCATCAACATGCCCCACGCCGTCACCGTGGTCAGCCGCGAGACGCTGGAGCGGCAGGGGGTCACCCAGCTCGTCGACCTGTTCCGGAACCTCAACGTCAGCCATGGGGTGGTCGGCGAGCGGAACAGCTGGTACAACTCGAACCAGCCGGCGACGCTCACCGAGACCGTGGCCAACGTGAACCTGCGAGGCCTCGGCGCCTCCCGGACGCTGGTGCTGATCAACGGCCGGCGCCACGTGCCGGTGCCCGCCCGCCTCATCGGCGGGCGCTTCGTCGACGTCAACACCATCCCCGCCATCGCCGTCGGCCGGCTCGAGGTGCTGAAGGAGGGCGCGTCGGCGACGTACGGCTCGGACGCGGTCGGCGGCGTCGCCAACTTCGTCACCCGGGGCGACTTCCGGGGCTTCGAGATGAACGTCGCCCACGACTACTTCGACGGCGGGGGCGACACCACCGTCGCGGGCATCTGGGGCGGCCGCATCGGATCGTCGAGCGCCGTCTTCTCCGCGGAACGCGTCGGCCGCCAGGAGCTGCGGATGAAGGAACGGCCCTGGACGCTCGACCGGCTGGGCACCTTTCCGCCCGGCAGCCGCGCCGGCTGGTCGGTACTGGGGAACCCCGGCACCTTTTCCGCCGGCGCGCCCCTGCCGTGGATCGGCGACGTCTCCGATCCCCGCTGCACCGACTTCGGCGGCCAGGACGAGGGCTGGACCTGCCGGTTCCGCTACGCGCCCTACGACAACCTGATCGAGGCGCAGCAGCACACGCGCGCCTTCGCCGAGCTGAACGGGCCGCTGAACGACCGCGTCGACTACCACGTCGAGGGGCTCTGGGCGGACGCGGTGATACCGAACTGGTACACCACCCCGTCGTACGGTCCGGTCTCCACCTCCAGCAGCACCCTCATGGAGGTGGCGGCCGACCATCCGGGCCGGCAGGCGTTCTGCGCCGCGTACGCCGGCCACCCGAACGCCGATCCGACCGGGGCGTGCATGGCGGACACGCCCTGGTACTTCCACGGCCGCCCGTTCGGGAGCTCGGGACCCGCCCGCCGGGTGAGGCGCGAGTCTCGCACCCAGCGGGTCGCCGCCTCCGTCGACGGCGACTTCACGACCGGCGGGCGGGACGCCCACTGGGACCTCGGCGTCAGCTATTCGCGGGCGCGCGGCAACTTCACCGTGCCGGGGATCTACAGGGACCGGATCTTCCGCGCCTTCCGCGGCTTCGGCGGCCCCGACTGCGGCGTCGGCGTCGGCGCCGACCCGACCTCGCCCGCGGGCATGCGGCTCGGGCCCCTCGACGGCGCGGTGGCGGGCCAGGGGCCGTGCCAGTACTACAACCCGTTCAGCAACGCCATCGAGTACTCCGACCAACCGGGCTCGCGATTCCGGAGCACCCCCAATCCGGACTACGCGCCCGCCCTCGAGAACGCCGAGGCGCTGCGGCGATGGCTCAACGAGGAGGTGGACCTGGTCGGTACCACCGACCTGTTCGTGGCCGACGCGACGTTGAGCGGCAACCTCGTCCGGAACGTCGCCGACTTCGCCGTCGGATACCAGTATCGGGGCATGCAGGCCGACGGCGACCCGAACGACCCCGGGGACGCGACCCTGAACCCCTGCGCGGTGGTCGGCGACCTGGGCTGCTCGCCCGGCGATCAGTTCGGGCCGTACCTGTTCACCGGCGTCCACCGCCCCTATGCCGCGGAACAGCAGGTGCAGCGGCTCTTCGGCGAGGTGGCCCTGGGCATCGGCCCGCGCCTCGACGCGCAGATCGCCGCCAACTACGAGTTCTACGACGTGGCCGGCCGCCGCGTGAACAGCTTCGACCCGAAGCTCGCCGGACGCCTTCAGGTGACCGAGAACCTGCACTACTCGCTCGCGCTCCGCGGGTCGGTGCAGACCACCTTTCGAACCCCGTCGCTCGACGACCTCAACCCCAGCCCCCTGACGACGGCGGAGTGGGTCACGGCAACCGGCCGCTGGAACGTCGTCGACCGCTACGGCCGGCCCGACAGCCTCCAGCCCGAGCGGGCGTTCACCTACAACGCGGGCGCCGTGCTCTTCCTGGAGGGGGGCGTCGAAGCGACCGTCGACTACTGGCGCTACGACTTCGAGAACGTGATCGGGTCGATGCCCCATGACGCCATCGCCAGCCTGTACGCCAGCGACGACCCTGCGAGCCGCGCCGCCGTGTCGCGGTTCATCGTCTGTCCGGGCGGGCGCGCCTCGGACCTGGTGCCCGAAGACCGCTGCGCCGTCCGAAACCTGGAGCGGATCCAGATCGATCTGGTGAATTGGCCGGGGCTCACCACCTCGGGCGTCGACACCCACTTCGCGGCCCGGACCGATGCCGGCCCCGGACAGCTGTCGGCGAGCTGGGACTCCACCTACACGGTCCGTTACGACACGAGGGCGCTGGTGCTGGAGGGCACCGACTTCGTCCTCCACCCGGGCGGGGAAGCGGCCGGATACCTGAACTTCGTCCACCCCATCGCGGTGCCCCTGCCGCGCTGGAAGAGCCGCTGGTCGGCCTCCTGGGACTGGAGCCGGTACAGCCTCGCCAACTACGTCAGCTATATCTCCGCCTACGAGGACCGGGGCGCGGCCACCACCCGGCCCCGCATCGACCCGTTCCTCACCTGGGACATGAGCTTCCTCTGGCGCTTCCCCGGCCGCGGGATGGACCTGACCGTCTACGCGATGAACCTCACCGGGCAGATCCCGCCCTGGGCCAACGTCGAGCAGTCCTACGACGGCTTCACCCACGACCCGAAGGGCCGCCGCATCAAGATGGCCGTGAGCTGGCGCTTCGGCGGGTGAGTGGTCTCTCCGGCGGGCGCGGATCGGCGCTCACAGCGCTCAAAGGATCGGCTGCAAGGGCAAGCCACGGCCGCCGCGCAGGACTCCCGGCTCGTGACCGCCGCCGCGAACCAGGACCGCGGGAAGGTCCTCGCGCTCATCGCCGAAGGCGCCGATGTCAACGAGACGCGCGCCGACGGCGCGACCACGCTCCTCTGGACGGCCCACTGGGATGACCTGGAGCTGACCCGGCGCCTGCTCTCGGCTGGCGCCGACGTGGAGGCGGTCGAGGACCACGGCGTGACGCCGCTGGCGCGCGCGGTCGAGAACACGAGCCTCGCCATGGTCGAGACCCTGATCGCCGCCGGCGCCGACGTCATCCCCGGCACCGTGCAGGAACGCCTGCGCGACGTGCCGATCACGTCTCCACCGACCCGCCCTGACCGGATGCCCGTTCACCGAGACCGCCATCCTGCCGGCAGCGCTGCGTCCCGCGAGGTTGACGGCGTACCACGTCCAGACCGAGCTCCCCTTCGTCGTCGACCTCCATCGTCGTGCCGGGCCGCACGCTACGGTGCACGAAGGCCTCCTTCAGCCTGACGTCTGTCCTCAGCCCCGCGACGTAGCGGCGCACCGTGCGCGCGGGGACCGTTCCGCGGAAGACTCTCGTGCATCCCGGGATCGGACAGCGGTACTCCGGACCTCCGCGGTTGGTAGTCGCCATGTCTGCCCCGTCCGTCCAGGCCGAATCGACGCCGAACGCCTCGCGCCGTTCAGTCCGCCTGATCCTGCGCCATGCGCATCCGGAACGGGGGGCTCGCGACGACGCCCTGGACGAGGGCGGCGAAGCGGTGGTCGTCGTCCGCGGCGTCGCGCTTGATCTGCCGTACGGTGGGCATGTCGGTTGCTTCGAGCCCGCGCCCGAGGGCGTAGGTCAGCAGCCGGTCTATCGCCGTGGTCAGGAAGTCGTCGGCGTGGCTCATCAGCAGCCGGCGGAGCTCGGCCGGGCCGTCGAAGGTGGTGCCGTCGGGGAACTCCGCCGAGGCGTCGATGGACAGGCCCGAGGCATAGATGTCGCGCCACTCGCCGATGGCGTCGAAGTTCTCGAGGGCGAAGCCGAGCTGGTCCATCTGGGCGTGGCAGGCGGCGCAGACGGGGTTGGCGCGGTGGGCGGCCATCTGCTCGCGCATGGGGAGCACCTTGCGGGGGTCCCGCTCCTCGACGAGGTCGGGGACGTTCGGGGGCGGGGGCGGGGGCGGCGTCCCCAGGATGTTCTCCATGATCCACTTGCCGCGAATGACGGGCGAGGTGCGGTTGGCGCGCGACGTGCCGGTGAGGATCGAGCCCTGCCCCAGCAGCCCGCGGCGCACGCTGTCGGCCGGCAGCGTGACACGCTGGAAGCGCTCGCCGTACACACCGGGGATGCCGTAGTGCCGGGCGAGCCGCCCGTTCAGGAACGTGTAGTCGGCGTCGAGGAGGTCGAGCACGCTGCGGTTCTCGCGGACGATGCTCTCGAAGAAGAGCTTCGTCTCCTGCTCGAAGGCCGCGCGCAGGTTGTCGTCGAAGTGGAACAGCAGCTCCGGGCTCGGCTGGAAACCCGCCACGTTGCGGATGTGCAGCCACTGGCCGGCGAAGTTGTCGACCAGCGCCTGCGAGCGGGGGTCGCCGAGCAGGCGCCGCACCTGCTGTCCCAGCACTTCGGGGTCGCGCAGCTTCTCGGCGACGGCCAGGTCGACGAGCTCGTCGTCGGGGATGCTGCTCCAGAGAAAGAACGAGAGGCGCGAGGCCAGCTCGAGGTCCGAGATGCGGTACGGCGCGCCCGGCTCGACCGACGCCGGCTCGTCCTCGAAGCGGAACAGGAAGTTCGGGCTCACGAGAATGCCGCGCACGGCCAGCTCGATGCCCGCCTCGAACCCGCCGCGGGCGGCCCCGTCGCGGTACAGCCCGAGCGGAATCTCGAGGTCGGTCCCGGTCACCGGGCGCCGGTAGGCGCGCCGCGCGAGGGTCGAGACGATGGTGCGGGCGCAGGCCGTTTCCTCCTCCTCCGCCGCTCCCGGGGCCGGCGTGCAGACGAGCAGCTTGCGGCGGCTCGGCGAGTCGCCGGCCGACGCGGTCTCGGGCACCGGGCCGGTGATCGTCACGCTGGAGACCACGGGCGCGCCGCTCGCGGCGCGGTACGGGACGCGGCGCAGATCGGGGTCGAACAGGTCTTCGACGTAGGCCGATGTCTTGGCCGCGAAGTACACCTGCACGAGGTGCGACCCCGCGGTCACCGGCGCCCGGAACCGCATGCGCTCCAGGATCAGCCGGTTGCGCTCGTCGCCGCGCGCCCCCTCCGGCCGCTGCACGATGCCCGTCCAGACGCGCGCGCCATCGATGCTCACGTCGAGCTGGTGGGGCTCGGCGGTGACGCCCTCGAACCCGCCGGCGACGCCGCTCTCCTTCGGCCGCATCTGGAAGACGTACTCGCCGTCGGCGGGGAAGTGGAAGCGGAACGCGGTGCCGCCGCGCGAGCCGAACGGCAGGTCGTCGCTGATCCGGACGCCCTGATCGCGATCCGTGGGCACGAAGATCGTCTCGGGCGCGGGGGTTCCCCGCGGCCGGCCGAGGGCCATCTGAGCGACCCTGGCGGCGGCGCCCAGGTACCGCTCGGTCAACGCCGACGACAGCGTCAGGGCGTCGGCGTTGTTGTCGAAGCCGTACGCGGCGTTGTCGGCGGGCAGCACCGCCGCGTCGATGTCCACCGCCAGCAGGTCGCGGACGGCGTTGCGGTACTCCGTCCGGTTCAGGCGGTGCAGCGTCGGGCGGCCGGGATCGGGGTTCGCGAGGGCGGCGCGGTCGAGCTCGGTCTCGAGCCACGTCACCACCGCGTCGTAGGTCACCCGGTCGGGCCGCGGACGTCCCGCCGGGGGCATCGCGCCGGTCCGCAGCTTGTTGATCACGGCCTCCCAGACGTCGGGGTGCTCGCCGGGGCGGGTCATGTCGACGACGTCGAGGGCCAGCCCGCCGGTACGGGCGCGCTCGTTGTGGCACGCGAAGCAGTAGCGCTGAAGGACGGCGCGCGGCGCGGGCTCGTTCGCCGCCTCGCGCGCGGCGGCGACTGGCCGGGGCTCGGCGCTCTGTCCCGCGGCGGCCGCGGGGACCGGCCGGGGCTCGGCGCCCGGTTCCGCAGCTGTCGCGCCAGCCGGCGCGAGGAAGGCGGCAAGGAGGAGGACGGCCGCGAGCAGCCCGTGGAGACATCGCGCGGTGCGCCGGGGCCGGCAAGGGCGCCAGCGGGCTGCAAGGCCCCGGGCGCCTGCAAGGCCCCGGGCGCCTGCAAGGCCCCGACGGGCCGCAGGGCGCCAGCGGGCTTCAAGGCGGGCGTGCCCGACCAGGGGTGACGAGGAAGAGTCCGTCATCGGTTCAACGCCTCCCGGGGGATGGCCGCGGCGCAGGGCGCCGGACACGGAATCTCCCTGGCTCCAAGCTCGCGCAGCAGCACCGCCGTGTGCGGATGCGCGGCGAACGAGTTGCCGTACTCGACGCCGTCGGCGACCCGCAGGGGGGTGCGTCCGTCCAGGGCCACGACATCGAGCTCGGCGCCCCGATCGAACAGGTACCGCACGACGCTGTTGGCGCCGCGGTACGCCGCCGCGTGCATGGGCGTCTCGCCGACGTCGCTGACCGCGTTGACGTCGAGGCCCAGCTCTTCCACCAGCAGCCGCACCGCCTCCAGCACCTGCGCCTCGCTCGCGCGGTCCTGGTTCGACGCCCATGAGATGCCTGCCGCCGCCATCAGCGGGGTGATGTCGTCCTCGGTGTCGATGGTCGGGTCGGCGCCGTGCTCCAACAGCAGGCGCAGCACCTCGACGTCGGCGGACTTGGCGGCGAGCATGAACGCGGTGGCCCCCGTCATGTGGCGGCGGTACCGCGCCCCCGACCAGCGCGGCTCCTCCATCGAGTTGCGCCCGTTGACGTCGGCGCCGTGGGCGAGCAGGGCGCGGAGGACGCGCAGCCGGTCGATGTTCACCGAGATGAACTGATCGCTGATGTGCCAGTTGGCGACATGCACCGCGGCCTGCAGCGGCCGGCCGAAGATGTTGCCCCGGACGATGCCCTCCGACTCGCCCTCGCTGTAGCCGAGCTTCCGGATCTCGAGCGGCATCGGCTGGGCCCGCATGCCCGGCACCGTCAGCCGGGTCGAGCCTCCCTCGGCGTTGGGGTCCGCGCCGGCTTCGAGCAGCAGGTCCACGAGGTCCTCGTGCCCGTTGACGACCGCGACGAGCAGGGGGGTGGCGCCGTCGGGCCGCCGCCCGTTGACGTCGGCGCCGGCCGCGAGGAGGGCGCGGACGGCGTCGAGGCTGCCCTTGCGCGCGGCGAACAGGAGGGGGGTGGCGCCGGTGTTGGAGCGGGCGCGGATGTCGGCCCCGGCCGCGATCAGGGCCTCCACGACGGGGACGTGTCCCTCGGCCGCCGCCCACATCAGCGCCGACTGTCCGTTCCAGCCCTCCTGCGCGTCGAGGTCGGCCCCGGCCCGCGCGAGCGCCCGCACCGCCTCGACCTGCCCCGAGCGCGCCGCGTGCATCAGCGGGGTCTCGCCCGCGTTCACCGCCTGCCGCGGATCGTTCGGGTCGACCCCGGCCGCCACCAACTGCTCGATGATTGCGGAATTGCCGTTCTGCGAGGCCAAGGCCAGCGGGGTCACCCGGTAGCGGTTCGGAGCGTCCGCCCGCGCCCCGGCGCGGATCAGGGCGGCGCTCGTCTCCGCGTCGTTCAGATACGCGGCCCAGTGCAGGGCGGTCGTACCGTCACCCTGGGCCGCATCGACGTCCACCCGCTCTGCGAGCAGCGCTGCGACGGCCGCCCGGTCACCGCGCTGCACCGCATCGGCGACGGCGGCCTCCTGCCCGGCGGCTTCCTGTCCGGCCGCGTCGAGACGGGCGCCAGCAACGCCGAGGCCCGCCATCAGTAGGGTGGCCGCCAGCCTCCGGCCGGACGCATGTCGAGATCCCATCACTGCCTGACCCCTTAGATCGCCCAAACCCTGTGACGAGGCACGGCCCGGGAGTCTGCACCGTGACACGGGGCAGACTCCCGGCAGGTCGGTTGGGCGGCGGCCGAGCCGCCGGCGACGATATTCCGGGCGGGGGCGTCCCCGGCGCCGGCCCGTCCCGCGTTACTTCGCCGCGGCGGCTTCCGCGGCATCGTCGGCGCGGCCGCCGGAGAGAATGCCCTCCATCCCGATGTTGCCCTCGTGGCAGGCGTACTCGTACATCAGGTCGTTGGACCGCCAGAAGGGGTACGAGACCGTCCATGGCCGCGTGTACATCTGGGTGTCGGTGACCTCCACCTCGTACTCGAGGCTGTCGGGACCGGTGCGGGTGAAGCGCTCGACGAGGGTCAGGCCCTCGCCCGAGCCGTCGTGCGAGCTGAAGGCCGACCACGGCTGGAGCGCGCTCACCCGGGAGTCGAAGTTCTTCGTCTCCACCACCAGCGTATCGCCCTCGAAGTGTCCTCTCGAAATCCCGTTCCACTGGCCCACGTGCTGCGGCGGGAACGGGCGGTCGTCCAGCGGCACGACGCGCAGCTCGTGCACCTGCTCCAGGAGCATCACGACCTGCCCGGGCGACTGGAGCACTTGCATGTTGTTGTTGTAGGACCGCGGGAACATGGCGTTGGGCATGCCGCCGCGGGTCACGCAGCGCTCCCAGATGTGACGGTCTCCCCAGGTGTCGTCTCCGCGCGGCCGGCTGTTGCGGGCGACCTCTCCGGCCGGCGTCAGGGCCGGATAGCGGCCGTCCGGCGGGTCCACGAGCATCGACGTCCGGTTCGTGCGCGCCCCCCGCTCCATCCAGAAGTTGTTGTAGGCGCCGACGTTGCCCCCGGCCTGCGTGCGCTGGGCATTCGCCTGCAGCAGCTGCTGGTCGCGGGTGTCGGTCTCGCCGCGAATCTCCGCGACCTCCTCGTCGGTCAGAAACTCCCGGCCCTGGTACCGGTCGGGGCGCTCCATCGGCGTGGCGCCCGAGGACGACCAGATCCCCTGAATGTCCGGGTCGCCCCACGGGGTCTTGGGGGCCTGTCCCGCGGCGGATGCGGCGGCCAGGACCGGGACGACGAACGCCAGGACGGGAACGGCGAATGGACGGAACCGTCGATAGCTCATCTGAAACCTCCTTCAGGACCGCGGCGCGGTCTCCTCGATCGGGACCGCGCCGTCGCGGTCTCCTCGATTCACGATTTCCCAGCCGCAAACATCGCACAGGCGTTGCTCAAGGCGCCAGCGGCGGTCAAGGCGCCAGCGGCGTTCCCTTCCCAGGTGCCCCCCGAGCCCCGGCCAGCACGAACGCCCCGAGCCCCGTCGGGCCGGAACGGCAGCTCACGGTCGTGCCGGGCCCCGAATCGAAAGGTCATGCCGCGGTCAGCGTTCCCTTCCAGGTGCCCCGCGCCACCGCCGGCACGAAGGTGTCGAGCCCATCGGGCCGGAACGGCAGGGTTACGGTCCTGCCGGGGCGCCCAATCGCAGGGTCATATCGTGGTTGGCGTTCCCTTCCACGTGCCCCGCGCCACCGCCGGGACGAAGGCGTCGAGCCCGTCGGGCGGGAACGGCAGGGTGCGGCCCCGCTCGGCGCTCATGTACGCGGTCATCAGCAGCTCGACCACCTCGACGCCGTCGTCGAACGTCACCGCCGGCGCGTCCCCGCGCAGGAACGCCCGGACCATGTGGCGGTTCTCCGCGGTATAGCCGTACTCGGACGCCTCGTCGACGACGACCGGCATCCAGCCGACCTCGGCGTTCTGCTTCTCGACGAGGTCCTCGCCCGCTTCGCCCCACACCGCGCGGCTGAAGAACAGCTTCACGCCGCTGTCGAGCGAGTTGACCGACAGCGAGTACTCGGGGCCGAGCAGCTCCATGCTCAGCCGCAGGCCCGCCCCGACGAAGCTCCACGATGTGGTGGCCTCGCCGACGAGCGGCGCGCCGTCATCCGCCGCGTACTCGATGGTCACGCTGGCGAAGTCCTCGGCCGGGCGGGCCTGGTAGTCGACCTCGGCTCCCATGGCCTGCCGCAGCCGGGCGCTGTACTCCGGCCGGGTCCACTTCAGCGAGGCGATGTGTCCGGTCACCCGCCGCGGCCGGATCGACGCCCGCGGCGCCCCGGGCGCGGTCAGCAGGTGCCGCACCACCTCGACCGAGTGGCAGGCCATGTCGTTCAGTACCCCACCGCCCTGCAGATCCCCCCGCCAGAACCACGGCCGGTGGGGGCCGCTGTGCTCCTCGGCGGCGCGGGCGAGATAGGGCCGGCCGGTGAGGGCGGCCCCCCGCCGCCACAGCAGCTCGCGCCCGCGCGCGACGGCCGGCGCGAAGATCTGGTTCTCGAGGTAGCCGTGGGGCAGCCCTGCCTCGGCCGCAAGCGCCCGCATCCGCTTCGCCTCCGCCACGGTCCGGGCCAGGGGCTTCTCGCAGGCCACTCCGCGCAGGGCCGCCCCGGCCCGCACCGCCGCTACCACCGCTTCGAGGTTCTCGATGCGCGTGTGGTTCGGCCCGCATATCCACACCGCGTCGACCGCCGGATCGGCGACCATCGCGTCGATCGAAGGGAACGCACGGGCGTCGCCGACCTCGAGCTCGCGGGCCAGCCCCGCCGCTTCGTCGGCGTGCTCGCGGCTCGGGCTCCAGCAGCCGCGCACGTCCGCATCGCGCACGCCGACCATCGACCGGATGTGGAAACGGGTGATGAACCCGCTGCCGACGAACCCGATGCCGAGCCGTCGGGAGTCCGCCGCCGCGCCGGTCATTCCGCCTCTTCCTCGTCCTGCAGCGAGCGCACCAGGGACACGACGGCCAGGGCCCCGATGACGAGGATCGGCAGCGACGCCACCAGCGTCGCCGACTGGACCGCCCGCAGGCTGTCGATCAGGATCAGGGCGGCCGGCAGAAAGGCGAGCCCCGCCGCCCAGAACAGGCGGTGGGCGCGGTGCGGATGGGTGCCGGGCCGCAGGTTGCGGGTCGCCGCCGCGGCGATGGCATAGGAGGCGGAGTCGTAGGTGGTGGCCACGAACACGAACCCGAGGATCAGGAACAGGAGCAGCGGCCCCGGCTGTCCCGCCAGCGCAGCCAGGGCGGCGGCGATGGCGGTGGCCGCGTCGCCGGCGCGCACGAGGTCGAGGAGCCCGAGCCCCCCGTGCAGGTCCATCCACAGGACGCTGTTGCCCCAGACGACGTAGAACACGGCGCAGCCCAGGGTGCCCAGGCCGGCCATGCCGAGGACCAGCGCGCGGAGGGTACGGCCGCGGGAGATGCGGGTCACGAACATCCCCATGAACGGGCCGTAGGCGATCCACCAGGCCCAGTAGAAGATCGTCCAGTCCTCCACGAAGCCGGTGTCGGCGAGCGGCTCGGTCCAAGTGTTCATGCGGATGAAGTTCTGCAGCATGAGGCCGATCGACGAGGTGCCGAGCTCGAGGGCGAATCGGGCGGGCCCGGCTACGAGGACCCAGGCGAGAAAGATGCAGGCGATGACGAGGTTGGCGTTCGACAGGCGCTTGATGCCGCGGTCGAGGCCCAGGTAGACGCTGGCCCCGAACAGCGCGACACAGACGCCGGTGATGGTCCAGGTCAGGCCGACGGACTGCTCGATGTCGAAGAGCCGGGCCGCCACCGCCCCGAGCATCGGCGCGGCGAGGCCGAGAGAGGTGCCGGCGCCGCCGATGAGGGCGACGATGGAGAAGAGGTCGACGACGCGTCCCCACGGCCGGTCCGGAAAATCGCGGCCGAAGAGCCCCACCAGGGCGCCGGACAGGCGCAGGCACGGCAGGTCGTAGCGGTAGTAGGGATAGGCGATCGCGGCGGTCGGCAGCGCGTACAGGCACCAGGCGGTCGGGCCCCAGTGGAAGATGCCGTAGGTGGCCGCCCACTCGCGGGCCGCGAGGCTGCCCGGCTCGACCCCGAACGGCGGCTGGTCGACGTAGAACGCCCACTCGATGGAGCTCCAGTACAGCAGTCCACCGCCGATGCCCGCGCAGAACAGCATCGCCATCCAGCTCGCGTTGCCGTACTCCGGTTCCGGCGTGCGGCCGAGGACGCGCGTCCCGTGGCGGCCGAACGCCAGCCAGCCGAGAAACCCCATGGTGAACAGCGCCGCCCACTGATAGACCAGGCCCAGCTCGCGGGCGATCCACTGGTAGACGGCGGACACGACGGCGTCGGCCGGTCCCGGCGCCAGCAGAATCGGAATGCTGACCCCCAGGAGGCAGAGCAGGGTGACGAGGAACACCGGGCGATCGATGGAGGGGGAAACGGAGGCGGGGTGGGAGCGGTGGTGGCTGGAGATGGCGCCTCCGGGAATCTGACGTCGCTAGTGTATCCGGTCGCCCCCGCGGCATGGTCCGGCAGCGGCCCGAGGTCTGCCAACCGCACCAGGACCGGCGCCGGACCATCCGGTGGCCTCGGCGGCATGTTCCGGCGCCGGTCGATCTTCCTGCGGGTCCGGCAGGTGGCCCGCCGCGCAACCCGCGTGGGACCGGGAGCGGCGAGGCGCCCGCGGGGCGAGGCGCGGCGGGGGAGCCGGTCGGGCATGGGCAACCCGGGGAGCAACGCCGTCCGCGCGGGATGCACTGGGCAACGGTAGCCGGGGAGCAACGCCGTTCGTGCGGGACGCATCGCCGGTACAATGCTCCAGGATTCAATCACCGGCTTCTGGGGGAGGCGACGATGTGGAAGCGATGGGTGGCCGATCGCGTGGTTCTCGCTGCGGCGGCGGGTCTGATTATCGTGTTGGCCGGGTCGGCCGCGGCGGGGCCGGCGGGTCAGGGGGCGCAGAACGGCGATCCGGACGGCGTGCGCTGCGCGGTCGAGTGGGCGCCGATGCGGGACGGCGTCCGGCTCGCGACCGAGGTGTACCTGCCGGCGGGTGACGGGCCGTTCCCCGTGATCCTGCAGCGGACGCCCTACAACCGGCGGTCGCCCGGCTCCGGCAGCGACTGCGATTCGGGGACCGGGCGCTACTTCGCCGAGCGCGGCTACGCGACGCTCAACCAGGACACGCGCGGGCGCTACCGCTCCGAGGGCGAGTTCGACGCCATGCGGCAGGAGGCGGCGGACGGCTACGACGCGGTGGAGTGGGCGGCCGCGCAGCCGTGGTCCGACGGCAAGGTGGGCATGATCGGCGGCTCCTACGTCGGGCTCACGCAGTGGCAGGCGGCGGTCGAGGCGCCGCCGCACCTCGTGGCCATCGCCCCGCACTACAGCTCGTCGGACTACCACAAGGGGTGGACCTACCAGGGTGGCGCGTTCGACCTGTGGTTCGCGATGAGCTGGACCGCGCAGACCCTGGCCCCCGACACCCTGCAGCGGCGGCTCGAGGCGGCCGGGACGCCGCGGGCGCAGGCGCTCGAAGAGGTCGGCGCGTTCGTCGACGAGGCGCGGGAGAAGCTCGTCGACGACTGGCTCTGGCAGCTGCCGCTCGCGGACTTCGCGGGGTTCCGGCGGAACGGCAACATCGCCGCCTACTATGACGAGTGGCTGGCCCGGCCGAGCTACGACGACTACTGGGCCCACCTCGACGTCGAGACGAAGTATCCGAGCGTGCAGGTGCCGGCGCTCATCACTGGCGGCTGGTACGACGTCTTCCAGGAGGGCACCATCCGCAACTTCATGGGGGTGCGGGAGGAGGGCGGAACCGACGCCGCGCGCAACGGCACGAAGCTCGTCATGCGCGCGCTCTGTCACGCCTGCCCGGGCGACACCACCGCCGGCGAGATCGACTTCGGCCCCGACAACGCCCTCGACCTCAACGCGGCGTGGGCGCGCTGGTTCGACTACTGGCTGAAGGGCGTCGACAACGGCGTCGCCGACGACCCGCCGGTGCGGCTCTTCGTCATGACCCCGCCCGACGAGGGCACCGCCGGCGGCGGGTTCTGGATCACCGCCGACGAGTTCCCGCTGCCCGACGCGGTCGAGACGCGCTTCTATCTGCAGAGCGGCGGCGGGGCCAACTCGGCCGCGGGAGACGGCGTGCTCGCGGCCGAAGGGCCCGGCGGGCCCGCCGACGAGTACGTCTACGACCCCCGCGACCCGGTTCCCACCACCGGCGGCAACATGTGCTGCCAGAACGGCGTTCTCGCCTCGGGCGCCTTCGACCAGCGCACGGTGGAGCAGCGCGGCGACGTGCTCGTCTACACCAGCGAGCCGCTGGCCGAGGACCTGACCGTCATCGGCCCCGTGCAGGTGAGCCTGTGGGCGGCGTCGTCGGCCCGGGACACCGACTTCACCGCCAAGCTCGTGGACGTGCACCTGGACGGCTTCGCCCACAACGTGTCGGAGGGCATCGTCCGGGCGCGGTACCGAAGCTCGGACTACCAGGAGACCTGGCTCACGCCGGGGGCCGTGCACGACTACGCCATCGACCTCGGCTACACCGCCACCGTGTTCCGGGCCGGGCACCGCATCCGGCTGGAGATAAGCTCGTCGAACTTCCCGCACTTCGACCGGAACCCGAACACCGGCGCCCCCTTCGGCCAGAGTGCGGAGCTCGAGACGGCGACCCAGCGTGTGCTGCACGACGACCTGCATCCCTCGCAGCTCGTGTTGCAGGTCGCACCGAACGTCCGCGCGCCGTGAGGACGCTGACGGAGATCGCCTTGGCGTGTGTCAGCCGCCCCGAGCCGCAAGAAACGGCTGGGACCGGGTGCAGTTGGCAACCTCGTATCGATCACTGTCCTGACTGAGGGTTGTCCGGCGGCCGGCCCCCGCCCTGCGGGGTTTGGCCGGCGGCCCAGGTCGGCTCATCGTTCCGGTGGCGGTCCCGCTGCCGCGCCGCGGGGCCGGTCGGACTCGGTGGTGTTGTGATACGTTCGACACATGGCCTCGCCGACCGTTGCTCCCGACGTCGCCCGCCCGCTGGCCGGCGAGCCCGCGCCCGCCGGCGGCCCCGACGCCCCGGTGCGCATCGAGGTCGCCATGCCGCGCGGGCTCTTCGACCGTCTGACCGGCCACGACGACGCGCCGCGCTGCCGGTACGACGAGCACACGGGACTCGCCGAGTTCGTGGCCAAACCGGGCTTCGCCCATGAAGGCCCGGCTTGGCAGATCGCCCAGTTGTTCGTACGCATCGCGGACGCGCTCGCCGACGAGGGCCGCGAAGTCTCGTGGATACCCGCTGGCGCCCTCCGCCTGTTGAGCAACGACGGCGCCTTCGAGGCTGACGCCAGCTTCTATGTGGACCCCGAGGCGGAACGGGCCGTCCGGGAAGTCGACGGGTACCTGGACGTGCGCACCGGCTTGCCGCCGCCCGACCTGGTGGTCGAGATCGACCGCAGCCGCCGGTCGCGCTACAAGCTCGCCCCCTACTTCCGGATGGGCGTCAAGGAAGCGTGGACGTCGGATCGGAAGGACGGCGTCAGCATCTGGGCGCCGCATGCCGGGGCCCCGGAGGGCTTCCGCCCGGTCCCGGCCAGCAGCGTCCTCCCGGGTCTGACCGGCGCCGATCTCGCCCCGCTCTGCACCCGCGGAGACCCGCGGGAGCAGGCCCGGCATTCCCGGCGGCTCGCCCGCGGCGTGGCCGCGCGAATCCTCGGCGCTTCGCTCCGCTGACGGCCGGCCAGGGCGCGTTGCCGATACGGTGTCTTCTGCACGACGTTCGTCAGGTCATCTCCGAGGGATTGGTCGTTTCAAACGAACGTGGGCGAGGTCATGGCGGTGTTCGCGACGGCCGAGGACCCGACCTTCTAAACCTTGCCGAGCCCTGATGGACAGAATCGTCGTGTGAACGCGATGAATCATTGACAAAAATAGGCGTTATTGCAGATTATCGAGAGTGATGCGTCTCGATACGGCCGTCGAGCTTCTGGGCGCGATGCCCTTCTTCGATCTCGCCACGGTCGCGCAGTTGACGGAGGAATCGCATCCGAGCGTGGTGAATCAGCTTCACCGCTGGAGCCGGGCCGGAAAGCTGGTGCCGCTTCGCCGCGGCATGTACACGTTCGTCGATCGCTATCGCCGGGTGCCGGTCTCACCGGCCACGCTGGCCAACGTGCTGTACTCGCCTTCCTACATCAGCGGACTCTGGGCGCTCGGGTTCTTCGGCCTCATCCCGGAGGGCGTGTCCGCCTACACCAGCGTCACGACGCGTACGCCCCGGAGGTTCGACAATCCATTCGGCGCGTTCCGCTACACCGCCATCAAGCGGAGCTTCTTCTTCGGCTACCGTACCGTCTCCATCGCGGGCGCCGAGGTGGTGCTCGCCATGGCCGAGAAGGCGTTGCTCGATCTGTTTCACCTGAGCAGCGGCGAATGGAATCGCCCGCGGATGATCGAGATGCGGTTTCAGCAGACCGGGATGGTCGATCGACGTCGTTTGCAGGCCTACGCGCAGCGCATGGGGAAGCCTCGCATCCTGCGCGCCGTGCAGGTGTGGCGCGAGTGCTGCGACGCGCGGGAAGAAGACGGCGTGGAGCTGTGAGAGACCGTGCTCTCGAGGCGGCGCTGCGGTTCGACGATCCTGGACGAAGGCTCAATGCTCTGCGCGAGTACCTCCAGGCCTTCATCATGCGGTCCCTTCATGAGAGCGAGGCATCGCGGGCGATCGTGTTCGTCGGCGGAACCGCCCTGCGGTTTCTGGAGAACCTCCCGCGGTTCTCCGAAGACCTCGATTTCTCGCAGGTCTCGTTCGACGGGTACGATCCCGTGCGCTGGCTGCGCAAGCTCAGGCGTGACCTCCATTTCGCCGGCTTCGACAGTACGGTCCGCTGGATCGACCGCAGACCGGTGCAGGTCGCCTGGATTCGAACCGCGTCACTGCTGGCGGAAGCGGGTCTGTCCGGTCATCAGGAGCAGAAGCTCTCCATCAAGGTCGAAATCGACACCCGTCCACCGGCGGGAGCGGCGGTTCAGCGCTCCGTCGTCACCCGCCACTTCACGTTCGTGATCGGTCACTACGACCTTCCGTCACTGATGGCGGGCAAGCTGCACGCGTTGCTCACGCGCAAGTACCCGAAGGGCCGCGACTGGTTCGACCTGGTGTGGTATCGGTCGCGTCGCCCGCCGGTCGCGCCGAACGTGCAGCTCCTCCAGCATGCCCTGGATCAGACGCAGGGCGCCGATCGTCACCGGGCCACGGATTGGCGCCGCCTGCTTCGGACGCGGCTCGCCGATCTCGAGACCGGCGTTCTAATCCGCGACGTGGAGCCCTTCCTGGAGCGGCCGGCCGACGCCGCCCTTCTGGAACGCGTCAATCTCGACGCGGTTCTCGCGGCATGAGCAGAACGCCGGCGCGTCGTGGTACGCCGGGGATTCGGTCGCACCGTACGGCGTGGAGGCAGGGGGGGACATGGCATCCGCAACGCCGGCAGGGCCGGCCGAATCGTCGCCGCCGCGCCGCGGGTCTGGCGGATTCCGGCGCGGCCGTGCTACGCTCGACACATGGCCTCGCCCACCGTTGCCCCCGACGTCGTTCGCCCGCCGGCCGGCGAGCCCGCGCCCGCCGGCGGCCCCGACGCCCCGGTGCGCATCGAAGTCGCCATGCCGCGCGGGCTCTTCGACCGCCTGACCGACCACGACGACGCGCCCCGCTGCCGGTACGACGAGCACACGGGCCTCGCCGAGTTCGTGGTCGAGCCGGGTTTCGCCCATGAAGGCCCGGCCTGGGCCATCGGCGAACTGGTGTCGTGCGTACGGTGGGCGCTCGCCGATCGCGGGCACGACGTCGGTTGGCAGGCAAGCGGTGCTCTGCGCCTGCTGAGCGACGACGGCGCGTTCGAGGCCGACGCCAGCTTCTACTTCGACCCGACAGCGGAGCAGGCGTTGAGGGACCGCGGGGTCGCGGGCTACCTCGACGTGCGGGCCGGCTTGCCGCCGCCCGACCTGGTGGTGGAGATCGACCGCAGCCGCCGGTCGCGCTACAAGCTCGCCCCCTACTTCCGGATGGGCGTCAGGGAGGTGTGGACATCGGACCGGAAGGACGGCGTCAGCATCTGGACGCCCGATGCGGCCGCGGACGAGGGCTTCCGGTCGGTCCCGGCGAGCGCCGTCCTCCCGGGGCTGACCGCCGCCGATCTCGCCCCGCTCTGCACCCGCGGCGATCCGCGCGAGCAGGCCCGGCATTCCCGGCGTCTCGCCCGCCGCGTCGCCGCGCGGATCCTCGACGCTTCGCTTGGCTGACGGTCGAGGCTCACTTGGCAACTGGTTGAAGCTGAAGGAAATGACATCCCCGCCCGTCGCCCCCGACGCGGCTCGCCGGCCGGTCAGCGAGCCGGCGCCCTCCGGCGGCCCCGACGCCCCGGTGCGGGTGGAGGTCGCCATGCCGCGCGACCTCTTCGACCGGCTGATCGACCACGACGACGCGCCGCGCTGCCGGTACGACGAGCACACCGGGCTTGCCGAGTTCGTCGCGGAGCCAAGTGTCGCTCACGAAGAGCCGGCGCTGGAGGTTACCCGGTTCTTCTGTCGCCTCGAGGACACGCTCGTCGACTGCGGCGTCTTCGTGTCTTGGCGGTCCACCGGCGCGCTGCGCCTGCTGAGCGACGACGGGGCGTTCGAGGCCGACGCCAGCTTCTATCTCGACGCCGCGACGGCGCGGGAGGTCGGACACGTTGAGGGCTACGTCGATGTCCGCACGGGCCTGCCGCCGTCCTCCCTGGTCATCGAGATCGATCGCAGCCGGCGGTCGCGTCACAAGCTCGGGCCGTACTTCCGGATGGGCGTCGAGGGAGTCTGGACGAAGCACCGGCAGGACGGCGCGACCATCTGGCGGGCCGACGCCGAGGCCGCCGCGGGATGCGGGCCGGTCGAGGAGAGCGCCGTCTGTCCGGGTCTGAAGCGCGCCGATCTCGACCGGCTGTTCGCCGCTGGCCGCCCGTCCGCCCGCGCCCGGTTCTCGCGGACCCTCGCCCGCCGCGTCGCGGACCGGCTGCGGGCCGTCGGCCCGCGCTGACCCCCTCGCGACCTCTGCTCGGCGGGCCGCCGAACGCTCGTCATCCATGTATCCCGGCCGCATCTTCAGTCCAGCGACTGGAGGCTGACAGAAGAAGCCCGTTGTCTTCCCTCACAGAAATACAGCGCCCTGAACCGATCCATTTGCTTGATCTTGTCGATCAGACTGCGTTCCTGCCGCGCCGTTGCCACATTCCGGACAAGCGCCTTCGCATCCGCCTCGGTCAGGCGCAGTACGAGGTAGTTGGCCACGGCGGAAAACAACGATGCGTCGAAGTCCTTGGCTTCCTGGGACGCCAGCACGAGAGAGATGCCGTACTTTCGGCACTCCTTCGCCATCGTCGGGATCAACTTCAGCCCGGCTGCCCGGTGGGCCTCATCGAAGATCAGGGCATGGGTGATCCGCTCTTGAATGCCTCGGCGGAACATGTCCTTGTAGAGGCCGTAGAACACTAGCGAGGCGAAGGCTCGCTGCAACGCGTCGTTCTGGGTCGTATGGATGCGAACGACGGTGGGCCGGTCACTCGTCCACAGACTGTCGCGCGTCTCTCCGAGGTCGAAGAAACCGTAGTCGTCGAGTTCGTTCAGACGCGCCAGCAACGTGCGCAATCCACGGTCCGGCTTCGGCTCGTCGCGCAGAATCTCGACGAAACGACCAAACTCTGGCTCCCGCGCTCCTGCTTCCGACCCGGTCCACCCCGCCTCGCTGAAGCTCTCCTTGATCGCCCGGCGGATGCTCTCGCATTGCAGATCGCCCAGCTCCGGGAAGATGGCAGCGAAGATGTCCCGTAACGATCCGGCGACATCGAGATACGCCCGCGCCGACTCGGGGTTCGTCACCCTCAGTGGATTGAATCCCAGTCCGTCGAAGTCGATGAACCGCACGGCGGGAACCAGGTCCACAAGCCGCTCGTCGATGTCCTGGTGATAGGAGAATATGATCGGGTGGACGCCCGCGGTCACCATCTGTCGGCACAGGTTCAGCAGGCAGGTCGTCTTTCCCATCCCCGGCAGTCCGGCGATCAGCAGATGCGGGTTGCCCCTGATGGTCAAGGGCCACTGCACGTCGGCGCCGGTGAGGGTGTCCGTGCCCAGCGCGATGGCGGTGACTGGCGTCGGGACGTCAGCCGTCGCGTTGCGGTCCGGGACAGTCTCGCCGCCCGACAGTCTCGTGGCACCTTCGGGATGCGTCGTTCCGCTGGCAGGGTCTCCACTGCTGCCGGGCACACCCCCGTTACCACTGTCCGGATCTGTCGCCGTCGCGCCGGACCCGCTTCCGTCGGCACCCTGACCCCCTTCGTCGGCGCTTGGTATGGCCCGGGCGGAAACTGGGTCGCCCCCATCATCGACCGTCGGCGACTCGCTACGGGAGGCCGGGATCTCCTCGCGCCCGTCCTCCCCCGACCCGGCTCCGGGCCCGCTTCCTGCTGCGGCCGCCGTGTCCGTCCGGAAGCGGAAATCGGCATCCGGCAAACGACCGGGACCGAACAGGAAGATCCGCGCGCCCCAACCCGCTGGCGAAATCTCCAGGGGCTCCGGCCCTGCGTACTCCGGACAGAACACCCAGCCGCGATCGCCGTCGGGTGCGGGCTGAATGGTGTAGTCCGCGCCCCTCTCGACCATGCGATCGAGCTCGGCGACCATCTCTTGGTAGCGCTCCGTCGGCAAGCCGTGGCGGTGCGCCTTGTCCGCGTAGAAGCGCAGCACCCGTGCGAGCTTGGCGCGCCGCACCGCCCGGAACGCGGAGTACACACTCTCGTGGCCGTACCACTCGTACCAGCGTGAACGGAGCGCGACGGTCTGTTCCTGCACTCTGCGCAGCAGGTCCGGTGCGCGCGCCTGACGCAGATGGCGGCGGTGCTTCACTTCGATGAATCGGAAGGTGAGCCCCCGGCGAGGCTGCGTCGAGACGTGGATCAGGTCTGGACGCGTCTGCCGTTCTCCGTTAGCGGCGCCGTCGTCCCCGTCTCGCAGCGGGGGCAGCAGGTCGCGCACATCGTCCACCGGCACGAGGAAGCCGCGGTCGAGCGGCGTCCAGCAGGCATCGCCGTCCGCCGCCCGCCGGCAGTTGGCGTGGGCGATGGCCAGCGCGATCAGTTCCGACGTCGGGGGGACGTTGCCGGTCAGACGGATGGCGAGCCGCCCGCTCAGCGACTTGAGCTGCTCCAGGATGAACTCGGCGTTTCGCCGCGTGCGGCTGAGCCCCATCCGCACGAGTGCGTCGTCGAGCAGGTCGTGCACCTCCTCCACGTTGCTGGTCGACGTGATGAGTTGCAGGCAGCCGAGGTCCTCGCGCTCCGGCACGCAGTCGATGACGTACGCATCGTAGATGTCCCGGTTGTCCCGCGGCGAGTCGAAGTACTCGATGCCGGCGTTGCGGTCCAGCGTGACCACCCAGTCGCACAACCGGTGAAGTTCCCGGATGCTGTCGGCCTTCTCGGGCGGGATCGTCGTGCGAAGCACAGGTGCCCCGCGCCTCGCGTCGCCGCTCGTCTTCGAGGCGTCCCAGAGCCAGCGCCATCCCGAGGGCTGGGTCGGCTCGCCGCCGCCTGCGCCGACGTGCCGAGCGACCACGTCGTTGATCTTCTGGCTCAGGCGGTCCAGCCGCTGGGTGTGACCCCGTTCCGACGGGTGCTTCTCGCCGCCGCCGGACCGCGGCACGACGCTGCGCCATGACGGCGTAGGCGCCGCCGTGAAGTCGCGCTCGAAGAACGACAGCAGGCCGAACGCCCGGAACGGGGCGGTCGGCGCCGCCCCGGCGTCGATCTCCACCCGGGACTCGAACGTATCGAACGCCACGGCAAGGTGCGCCGCCGTCTTCGGGTCGCCGCCCTGCTTGCGTGCCCACCGCAGGCGGGGGAGGGCGACGCCGCCGGGCAGGCTGATCGATTCGAGCATCCACTGGTCGTCGACCGCCAGGACGCCGGCGCCGCTGCGTCGCTTTTCCCGCGCTTCCGCGATGAACCGCCCCGCGATGGGTCGCTGCTCCTGGGATGGATACAGGTCGAGCGTGAAGGCGGGGGCGGTTGCGGTTACGGCATTCGCGAGGTCGGCCGCCTCGTCGTCCGTTTCGTCGTCGGCCCCCCCGTAGTGCTTGTGCACGTGGCCGAGGGCTCGCGCGACGGTCAGTCCGTCGCCGGCCCGAAGGGCGTGCATCCGCAGCAGTCGGGATGACTCGTGGCACTCGATATACTTGACGATCTCGTTCCCGAGGACCGCCGCGCTCTGCTCGCCGACGGTCGGTGCGGTCTCCGCCGACTCGCTCTCGCCGAGGGTGCGGGCGAGCACCGCCACCGCCGCCTTCGGCTCCCGATCGTCATCGGGCACCATGCCCACGGCATGGAACCCCAGCGTGTCCGCAAAGACGAACGCTCCGCCGGCCGGGTTGGGCAGAAACGCGGGGAACATGGAGCCGTCCAGCCCCCGCAGTTCGTCCCGTACCTGCCTGGGCGCCTGCCCCTCGTCGAAGATGGCGTGGAACAGCAGGTTGTCATAGGCGGCCAGCCAGGCGACGCGCAACGGATGGGCAGGCAGCACGATCAGGCCGATTGTTCGTCCCGACAGCGATTGCACTTCGACCGTGTTGCAGAGCGCGAGCTCGGGGTCACCGTCGTCTAGCAGCGCTGTCCAGGCGAGCAAGTACTCCTTCGCGACGTCGAACGACTTCGATCTGTCGTCATGGACCTGACTGATTCCGCCCCCGCCCGCCCGGAACCGTTCCGCCAGCCACCGGCTGGCCGAGACGGTGCGGCTCCACGCCGTTCCGTCGCCACCTTCCGCGGGGACGAACTCCACCGCCGCCGCTCTCTCGCCCGACGCCCGCACGCGTACCCGCCAGCGCCCGAGCGCACCCTGGCGGCCGGTCCATTCGTTCTCCACGTCGCGGAGCAACGGTGGGCGGAACACGCGGAAACTCTTGCGCAGCCGAGAGTCGGGCGGGCGCAGCACGACGAAGCCCCGCGCGTCTGCGGTGATGCAGGTCGGGTTCTCGGCGACGCTTGTCGCGGTCTCTCGCCCTGAAAACTCGATGAGCCCTTCGCTGAAGGTGCGGACCTTGCGACCGGCGCCGCCGGCCGTCGTTTCCGGCGGCTCGCCGAACCGGATGACGAATTCCTCGCTTTCCTGCCGCTCGATCTCGTCGCGGCCGATGACGGAGACGACCACGCGGGCCGACAGCAGGGCGTCGTCGCTCAGCGCCGAGAAGTCGTCGTTGCTGAACCTGCACTTCTCCTGCTGGCGGGCGGAGTGGCGGACGTCGCGCGCGGCCAGTTCCTCGTCCTGGTCCGTCAGCACCGCCACGCGGTAGTCGACCGCGTTCTTCTCCAGGTCGGCCGGACGGGCCTTCCAACGGACCTCCAGATTCGAGTATTCCTTCGCGGTCTGGGCGTCGGGCTTCAGGACGAACTCCGGCGCCCCTGCCTCGGACGGTTCGACCAGCCCTGACCATCTGGCGATCCTCCCGTTCCGGTTGCGCCACGATGTGAGCTCAATGGCCTGGATGTCGTCGGGCGGGTGGACCGGCAGGGGCCCGACCCACAGATGCGGCTGGTCGGCGAGCGTCTGCAGGGCGTCGCGCAACGGTTGGGTCGCCGCTTCCCCAAGGAAGCGTTCGAGATCGCGGCGTTGCGCGCCGGCCGCCGCGATCCGGAGCGACGCGATGCGTGCGGGAACGGTGAGGCGGGCGGCGGCGACGCCGAGCAGGCGATCGACGAACCGCCGGGACGCAGCCAGTTCCGCAACGGCGTCTCCGTCGGCCGCCGCGACCGGCCACAGACCGAGCAAGTGAAGGCACTCTCCCGGGTGACGACGGTGCGCGGCAACGCGACAGAGAAAGTCGAATTCCGCCCACGGCGACACGCTGTCGTGGCGCCCCACGCCCTGCGCCCGCCGGATCGCGCGTTCGGCGTAGGCGCGGTGGTCGCTCGATGACCGGCTCGTTATCTCGGCGCCGGCGAGTCGCTTGGCGCCGGCGAACAGTTCGGTCTCGTTCACCTCGCGTGCGGCGTTGTAGATGCCGTCCATGCCCGCTCCGGCGCGCCTGGTATCGACCAACAGCAGCGTCGCATCGCCCTTGGTCTCGCGCAGCTCGACCGCGGTGTCCGCGTCGGTGGTTCTGTTCGCCTCGTCGTCCGCATCCGCCACGCGCACCACGCGCCACTCATGCGGCGCGAAGGTCGCATCGGCGGCCAGCGCAGCCACCACGTCCGGGGCCAGACACCTCACGAACGCCATCGCGCCCGGTGCGGGCCGGCCGAGCAGGCCCTCGAAGGCGCGGCCGAGAAGCGCCCCATGCAGTTCCGTCCACTCCACGTCAAATGCCTCCGGCGACCTCGAAGCGAGGCGTGAGCCGCTTCATCCGTTCGGCGTCGTTGACGCCAATCAGCAGGCCGAGATCGCGCAGACGCCGTTCCAGGGTTGCTCGGTTGCGGCCCAGGACTTCGTTGGAGATCACCATGCTTGGGGGCGCAGTATCGACGTGAAGGCCATAGTCTTCGCGGAGGAAGGCCAGGAACGACACGATACTGGCGTGGGCGCCGCCCTTCGGGCCGGGCAGCAGGTGCAGGTGCACGAGGTATTCGAGCACCGAGTCGGTGAAGACGAGGGCGCGCACGTCGCGCCGGCGGCGCGTTCCCGCACCGCTTCCACGCGTCGTCGGGCGCTTGATGGCGAGTCCGTTCGGACGCCCGACGGCCAAGCTGGAATCGACCATCTTGGTGAGATCTTCGCGAGGCTGCCGTCCCATCAGGGTCATCAGTCCGCCGGCCAGTCGGGAGACCGGGTGCGGTCCGTCGTCGGGGTCATCACGAAGCATGCTGGCCACGTCGTCATGGTCGTCGACCACCCTGTCGGCCAACCGCTCCGCCTTGTCCTCGATGAGGAGAGCGACGCGCTGCGCCTCGGGGTGGCGGTTGTGGAGGAGATCGCCGAGCAGGTTCAACCATTCTGTCGCGTACGGCCGCGTCGCGACCTGCTGCGACCTGACTCGCGGCCGGGAGCGCGCCTCGTAATCCAGCAGCCGGAGTGTCATCAGAATGACGGGAATCCGTTCGAGGCGCCGCAGCAGGTCGTCTGTCGACTGCTCGGCCCGCAGCCGGAGCCGCCGGTCGGCGCCGCTGGAGCAGTCCACGAAGAGCGCCGCCGGGCGCTGGGCGTCGACATCCGTCACCCTGCCTGTCGCCTCCCAATGGAACAGCACTTCGACGGTGCTGGTGAGAATCGTGGTCAGCCCGACCGTGATGCACGACTCCAGCATGTCCACGAAGGCGTGCCTGGGCGCCGTGTCGGCGTACGAACGCACGAAGCGGCGGATGTCGTCCGAGAACCGGCGCGCTGCGGCTTCGGCGATGGGACGCTGATTCGAGATCCTGTGCGCATCGGCGCCCTGCGTCTTGCTCGGCCTGACTTTCTGCGGCGCGGCTCGCAGTTGCTGGGCCAGACGAATCGTCAGGAGCTGATCCAGGCCCACGGCATCGTCTGTTTCATCGAAGCAATCGGACGCGAGATCGCTCGACGAGCCGTCGCGGCGGGTGACCCCTTGACTGAACGCCCGAAACAACGGGTTGTCCTCGTACCGGTTGAGGACCGGGAAACGCGTGCGGTCTGTCTCGTCAGTCTGCGTGACGTAATCGCCCGTACGCCTGTTTGCGAGCATAGCCACGATCATCTCGGGAACGTAGCGGAGATTCGTCACGCTGTAGGGGAGGTCGATCCAGCTCGCTAGGTAATGGGTCGGCGCGACGCGCTGCACCTGCTGGTCGCGGCCCAGTCGGTGCCGGACGTTTTCGAGACAGAAGCAGAGCAGCAGGTCACCGAGAACAGCCTTCTCCACCTCGCCGTCGAACCCGGTCAGTTCGTCGGTCTCGGCGAGCTTTGCCGCGATCCGGTCCACGGTGGTGCGCCGGCGCTTCTGGGCCGGGGGCCCGGAAGGGGGGCCGTACGTCGCGAGGAAGTTCCCGGCGCCACGACGGTGGCCGAAGCGGAACATGTAGAGCACGGCAGGGAGGACGGCTGAGATCTCGAATCCCAGAATCGTCACCGGCAGCACCCGCTCGTAGCTGCCGGTCCAGATCTCCTTGACCAAGTCCGGCGACAGTGCGTTCTCGACGATCTCTCGATCGGCATGCGCCATGCGTGTCCACCTCACACGAGTGGTCGAATGACCAGCCGCTGCGGCCCGTCTTCGGAAGCGCTCTCCGCCGCGATCTCGTACATGACGTCCTCGCGCGTCGGGTTCCAGGCCAGCAACCGGCGGTCGTCCTCGCGCTCCAGCCGCTGCACGAAGATCGACAGGTGCGCGAACGTGTCGTCGGTCGAGGCGTCACCCAATTGGTACCCCTCGCTCAGCTCCATCAGCAGGTGGAACAGCTCCGCGCCAAGGCGGAGACGCTCTTCGTGACCGTCCCCGTAGCGGTAAACGAGGATTGCCTGACGGTGCAGCCGGTCGAGACCAGCAGGTGCGGCCGGCAGGTCAGCTTCGAGGCGGAAGCGCTCGGCCGGCTTCTCGATCCAGAACGCGGTCTCCGTCGGGATCCGGGGGGTGATGCGCAGCGGCACGACTTCCGGACGGTCGTAAGCCTGCGGCGGCAGCGTCGCCAGACCGGCCATGCCGGCGCAGATCGCCCGGCACGCCGCCTCGCGTGCCCCGTCGTCTACCGCCAATTCGCGGAAGCCGCGCAGGTGTCGGCCGTGGGCCAAGTCCAGTGCATGCGGATCTCCCGCAAGCGACTCGATGTCTCGCTCGCGCCATTCGAAGTACGCGCGCCGCCGCCCCGAGGCAAGGTCCAGGTCCGGATACCCTGGCACTCGCCGGCGAATGCCGGCCTGCGTCGGGCGCACCAAGTGTCGATCGATTCGCGGATGCGCGTCGAGCCCTGGGTCGAAGCGCGCCAGATCCGCGAGCACCGCCCCCTGCCGCGCCGGGGACTGCGGATCGAACGCCCGGTCCCAGTAGGGCAGCGGGGCCGGCGCGGTCTCCGACGCCGCATCGGATGCGGGAAACGGGCCGAAGGCGGGATCCCAGTAGTCCGCGACCTCGCGGCGGCTCGTCGCGACGGTGCCCTCATGGTAATCGTCGCAGAAGTGGACTCCGAACAGGACGTAGACGAGCGCGGCGCGCAGCTCGCGCACCGTGACGTGCGTCTCGCCGCGCAGGTGGACGGCCTGCAGCGCCTCGAAGAGCCGTTCTCGGGCGCGCGATCGCGCCTCGGTGGCGCCGCCGTCGGGGAGGCCGGCCGGTCCGAACAACCGATTGGCCCGGAACACTTCGCAGCGGTCCTGCGCGGAGCAGGTCGCACACGGCGCCCAGATCTCCAGAGCTTGGCTGCCGCCGTACAGTTGGTTCACTAGGGGTTCCAGGAAACCGGTTTCGATGCTGGTCCCGTCGTCCGTCACGCCGCCGACAAGCGACCGCTGATTGAGGTTGACGAACCGAATGTACGCGTCGCGAGCCGACCGCGGGCTGGAGTCGTCTGCATCGTCAGGGGCGTCTGCTGCGGAGTCATCGCCGGCCCCGACCGCGTTCTCGCGTTGGTGCTCGTCCTCGTCTCGCGCGGCCTCGGGCGTTTCCGTCCACCGATCCTGCTGAACCCGCTGCAAGGCCCCAGACAGCGCTTCCGTGAGGGATGTCTCGTTCTCGCGCCGTTCGACCTGCTCGATCCACTCCAGCAGGCGCCCGTCGTTGATGGCCAGCAGATGCGCGATGTCTTCCGCCGGCGGCCCGTCCCGGAACGGGGCCAGGAACTCGTCGAGCAGGTCGTCGGCCGACCGTCCCTGCCACGACGCCGAACCATCGAGGTTCATCCGCACGCGCAGGCCGTCGTCCGTTTCTCCTTCCAGCACCCGCTCGGACGACGCCCGGCGTTCGAGGCCGAACCGCCCGGCGAGGTGCTGGAGCAGCGCCGTCTTGCCGTCGCCGGCGTTGCCGCAGAGCACGACGAGGCGAATGCGCCGTGCCCGCACGTCCTCGTACAACGCCGCTTCCAGCGGCGTCTCGACGTAGGTCTGCTCGGCGAAGTCGCTGTCGAGTCCCCGCGTCTCCTGGTTCCCCCACCGCGAGCCCGGATACGACTGCAGCAGCCACCGCAGCCATTCCACCCGCTCTTCACGGCGTGCGGTCTGCGGATCGGGCGTCTCGAGCGGCGATGGTCGGCCTTCGGACGGCGTGGCGACGGACACTGGGGACGCCGATGGTTCGAGATTGGGCGGAAGCCCGGCGGGGGACGGCTTCGGGGCGTTCACCGGTCCTGTGCCCGGCGGCTCGGGCGCGGCTGCGGGCAGCGCGGTTGTCGGATCGGGCGGCACTGCCGGCGGAGCCGGCCGGGCCGAAGCGGGCGGCTCGACCACCAGCGCTTTCAGTGCCTCGGCCGCCGAATGGAACCACTGATCCGCATCGGGGTGGGTCGCGCGGTCGAGAAACGCCGCCATCGACGGATACTCGTCGCGCCGTTCGGGGTCGACGGCTTCCCAGTTCAGGCCGCGTTCCTTCACCGCCGCCCCGTCGTGGCGGAACGGCTCGCGCTCGAACATCACGTGAAAGAAGCTGGCCGCCAGCGCGTACAGGTCGTCAGCAGGAGACGCCGGCTTTCCCTCCTGGTGTGACGGCGAGCAGTACAGCAGGGCGCCCGGCGCGGCGATCGGTTCACCGATGCGACCAACGAAGTCGTAGTCGGTGAGCACGAGGTCGCGCCCCGACACGATCAGGTTGCCGGGATTGACGTCGCCGTGGATGAGTCCGTTGCGGTGCAGCACGTCGAGAGCCCCGCACATCGTCCGCAGCCAGAAGAGGGTCAGCGCGTCGGCGGAGGTCTCGTCGAGGTCGTCCACGAGGAGCGGCAGGACCCCCGCGAAGTCACGCAGCGGCGAGCCGTCGACCCAGGTCATGAGCGCCGTGAACTCGTTCTCGCGCCACTCCGACGCCACCTCGAAGATCCCGGAGACAGCCTGGTGCTGCAGGTGCGAGCGCGCCAGTCGGTAGGCGCTCACGGCGCGTCGTCCGGCCTCCTTGTCGTGGCACACTTTGGCGACGAAGGTGCCGAGCTCCTTCTTCCCCTTGCGGTCGACCTGCACGACCTTGAACGCCGTGCCCACCCCGCCGGAGCCGAGGCGTTCGACCACCCGGTAGTGGCCGCCGCGGAACGGCACGATCTGGTCTTCCGTCCAGAACCGCGCCGGGGGAGGCGGCGGCAAGGGCGGAGACTCACCTAGCAGCGCGGACAAGCGCGCGTCGAGCGCGGTCGGGTCGCTGCGCTGCGCGGGATCGTCCGCCGTGCCGGCCGACAGCACGTCGAGGGCCTTGCGGCTCGCCTCGTCGTCCCGGCCTTCGAAAAGGACGCGCAGGCTGGCGCAGAGCGCGTAGCGGTCCGAACGGGTGTCCGCCGCGTGCAGCCCTTGCGCACGCACTTCCGGCGCCGTCGACGATGGCCACTCGCCGGACGGCGGCCCCGCCGACGCCACGCTCAGTTCGGACGGGATCTTCGACAGCTCGAAGCCTGTGAAGATCGGTGTGTTGTCGTGCCGGACGAGAACCGTCCCCGCCGTCAGGTTGCGGTGCAGGATCGGCGCGTCGTCCACGGTTTCGGCATGCAGCTCGACCAACGCGCCCAGCGCGGCCCGAGCGAAGGCCAGCCGGGCCGGCGTGTCCCACGACCGGTCCGTCGCGCGCTTCTCGACGGGAGGAGCCAGCGGGTCAGTGACGGTGAAGAAGTGCATCTCGCCCGCGTAGCCGGGCGCCGGCTGCCAGGAATCGAGTACGCGCGGCGCCCAGGCGTCCAACTGAAGCCGGTGCAACGTCTCGAACTCCCGTTTCGCTCGGGTCTCGGCGTGCGCGTCGTCGCCCGCGGAGAGGTCGTAGAGATGCAGGATCACCTTGTCGTGCCGAGTGGCGTGGACACCCTGGTATACGCGGTGGAACCGCTTCGTCGGGGGGGTTCGGCGCTCCAGGTTGACGTAGCCGGCGAAGCGCCGCAGGGAGCCATCGAGGGCGACCGCACTCTTTGGTTCCAGGAGACGGCCGAGCGCGGCGACCTGTTGCGGGCGCAGCACCGGCGCTGCGTCGAAGTCGATGGCCTCGCGCCACTCCTTCAGCGTGCAGAATCGCACCCCCCTGACGACCCGGCCGGCCAGCTCCCTTTCGCCCGGCGATTCTCGCGTCAGCAGGATCACGCCGTCCACGCGGCCGATGTTCGGTACGGACTTGCGGGAAGTGGTCCCGATTTTGCGCGCCTTGTTCGTGACCCGGTCCACCTCCTGGTTGACGAGGTCCGGGTGCTCATCGACCCATCGCCGCGACCAGTGCTTGACTTCGATGACGCGCACGCCCGGCGGACCGATGGCGATCATGTCGATCTCGTCCGCCTGGAACTGGTGCGTGACCGACCAGGTGAGGTTGGTCAGCAGTATCCACTGGTCGTCGCTGGCCCCGAGCGACGACTCGATGCGGCTTCTGAGATGTTCGAAAGCCGTGCGTTCGCTCTCGTTGGCGAAAGGCCCGCAGTGGAATGGGGTCACGTTCATGTTGCCGTTCCGTTCATGGACGAATCGGGGCAAAGCATACAACGTCCTCTGCATGTCGGAGAGCCGACTGTTGGTCTCGTTGAGGATGGTGTCGAGCACGCATCAGGGACGAGGTTGCCGCAAATGGGAGATCCGCCCGGCGCTTGCGTCGCCCTCGGCCCTGGCGGTAGAGTGCGGGGCACGATGAGTTTCAGATCTTGTGCGGCTCTGCTGGGCCTGACCGTCGCTCTGGTTGCCGGTGTCCACGCTGGCGCCCAGCCGGCGGGGCCGAACCCGGAGCAGGTCGAGTTCTTCGAGACCGAGATCCGTCCCCTGCTCGCCGAGCAGTGCTTCCAGTGCCACGGCGCGGCACTGGAGACGCCGTTCGGGGGACTGCGGCTCGACACACGCGACGGGCTTCTCGCGGGGGGCGACAGCGGGCCGGCGTTGGTGCCCGGCGACCCGCACGCGAGCCCCCTCGTGCAGCGGGTGCAGGGGCGGCCGGTGCTGATGCCGCCGACCGGCGCCCTCGACCAGGCGCAGGTGGAGAGCCTGATCGCCTGGGTCGAGATGGGCGCTCCGTGGCCCGAGGCGACGGCGACGGCGGCCGGCACGCCCGACCCGTCGGAGCCGTTCGACCTGGACAAGCGGCGGCGCGAGCACTGGGCCTGGCAGCCGGTCGAGCCGGCCGAGCCGCCCGCCGTCGCCGACCAGACGTGGCCACGGACCGCGGAGGACCGCTTCATCCTCGCCCGCCTGGAGGCCGAGGGGCTCGAGCCGGCGCCGCGCGCGGATCGCCGGACGCTGATTCGCCGGCTGTCGTTCGACCTGCGCGGGTTGCCGCCGACGCCGGCCGAGATTGCCCGCTTCGTCGGCGATCCGTCACCGGACGCGTATGCCAGCCTCGTCGACCGGTATCTGGCGTCGCCGCACTTCGGCGAGCGGTGGGCGCGCCACTGGATGGACCTGTTCCGCTACAGCGAGTCGCACGGCAGCGAGGGCGACCCCGACATTCCCCTCGCGTGGCGCTACCGCGACTACCTCATCCGCGCCTTCAACGGCGACGTGCCCTACGACCAGTTGGTTCGGGAGCACGTGGCCGGCGATCTGCTGCCGGCGCCCAGGCTGGACGCCGATGAGCGGACCAACGAGTCGATCCTCGGCACCGGCCATTTCCGGCTCGTCGAGCACGGCTATCAGCCGGTCGACCCGTGGGAGGACCGGGTCAAGTGGGCCGACAACCAGGTGGACGTGGTGTCGAAGGCGTTCATGGGCCTGACGGTGTCGTGCGCCCGGTGCCACGACCACAAGTTCGACGCGATCAGCCAGAAGGACTACTACTCGCTGTTCGGCACCCTCTACGGCGCGCGCCCCACGCAGCGGGCCATCGACGCGCCCGCCCTGCTCGAGACCAACCGGGATGCCCTCGCCACGCTGAAGGGCGACATTCGCGACGGACTGGCGGACGTCTGGCTCGAGGCGGCGGAGACGGTGGGCGCGCGGCTGCTGGCGGCAGTGGACCGGCCGCCGGCGGAATCCGAGGGCGCGGCGCCGGCGCGGAGCGATCGGGCGGCCGAGCGCGACGGCAGCGCGCTGGCCGCGTGGCGCGAGCTGGTCGCGGTAGAAGACGCGGACCTCCCGCGCGCATGGGAGGAGCTGCGCGCCCGGTGGGAGGCGGAGCTCGCCGAGCGCGAGCGGTTCAACCGCGAGCGTTTTCAGGTGGCGTGGGACCTCGCGGGGGCCGACTACGCCGGCACCGTGGGGCACGGCGTGGGCCGTCCCGAGGCGCCGTCGCCGCCGGGCGAGTTCGCGATCGAGCGGCGGGGCGACCGCCTGCTGAACGGCATCTATCCCGGCGGCGCCTATACCCACCTGCTGTCGTCGAAGCACGCGGGGGTCATCCAGACCCCGCGGTTCACCATCGACAGCGACTTCATCAGCCTGCGGGTGCTCGGCGGCGACCTCAGCTTCGCCAATCTCATCATCGAGAACTACGCGGTGCCGCGCGGCGGCATCTATCACCTGCGCTACAGCCCGAAGCAGGACCGGATGACGTGGGCGCAGTGGGACGCCACCTTCTGGAAGGGGTTCACCGCCTACATCGAGTTCGCGACCCAGGACGACGTGACGCAGTTCACGCTCGACCCGGAGGACGGCCGGCAGACGAACCGGCCGGTGCGGCGCCGCGACGGCCGCTCGTCGATGGGGGTGGCGCAGGTCGTGTTCCACGACGAGGCGGCGACGCCGCGCGACACCGATCTGCCGGTGCTGCACCTGCTGGCGGGGGCCGGGGCGACGCCGCCCGACTCGCGCGACGCCCTCGCCGCGCTCGTCGGCCGGCGCCTCGGCGAGGTCGTGTCCCGGTGGAGGCTCGGCGCGCTGACCGAGACCGAGGCGGCGTTCCTCGACGAGTTCGTGCGCGCCGATCTGCTGCCGCGGTCGCTGGAGGAGCTCGTGGCGTTGCGCGCGCCGGCCGCCCGCTACCGGTTGCTCGAGCGCGACGTGCCGGTGGCGCGCCGCGCCCCCGGGGTGGTCGAGGAGGCGGCGCCGGACCAGCCGTTGCTGGTGCGCGGTAACCACAGGAACCTCGGCGAGGCGGTGCCCCGCGCGTTCCTCACCGCGCTCGACGCGCAGCCGTACGCCGACCCCGGCCTCGTGCGGTTGCGCCTCGCCGACGCGATCACGGCGCCCGACAATCCCCTCACCGCGCGCGTCGCGGTGAACCGGGTGTGGCGCCACCTGTTCGGGTACGGCCTCGTCCGCACCGTCGACAACTTCGGACGGCTGGGCGACGCGCCGACTCACCCGGCGCTACTCGACCACCTCGCGGCGGAGTTCGCCGGCGACGGCCACTCGGTGAAGCGGCTGGTCCGGCGCCTCGTGGCGACCGCCGCCTACCGCATGAGCAGCCAGGGGTCGCCGGAGGCCCTCGCGGCCGACCCGTCCAACCGGCTGCTGCAGCACGCCAACCTCCGGCGGCTCGACGCCGAGGCCATCCGCGATTCGATTCTCTCGGTGTCCGGCCGGCTCGAGCCGACGATGTACGGCCCCTCGGTGCCGGTCCACTACGCGGCGCGGTACGGGCTGACGGAGGGCGACCCGAACAACGGCCCCGTCGACGGCGACGGGCGGCGCAGCATCTACCAGGAGATTCGCCGCAACGCGCACAACCCGTTCCTGGACGTCTTCGACCTGCCGCGGCCGGCGGCGACGCGCGGGCAGCGCGACGTCACCAATGTGCCCGCGCAGTCGCTGACCATGCTCAACAGCCCGTTCGTCATCGGGCAGGCGGCGGAGTGGGGGCGGCGTCTAGCCGAGGGGGAGGCGGGGTCGGTCGAGAGCCGCATCGACCACATGTTCCTCAGGGCGCTGACCCGCCGGCCCGCCGGCGCCGAGCGCGCGCGCATCGCCGCCTACCTCGACACGGTGGCGGCCGAGCGCGGCAGCGCGCCGCACCTGCTGCTCTACGACCCGCAGGTGTGGCAGGACGTCGCGCACAGCCTGTTCAACCTGAAGGAGTACCTGTTCATCCGCTAGCCCGAAGCGTCGCCTGGCGGCTCCGCTTGCCGCCGACCAATCTTGCGGGAGTCCGCGCCGCGCTACGACGCCGACTCCTGGCCCGAGGTTCTCCCATGTGCCTTGACCCGCGTCGCCACCCCGCCCCCCGTCCGTTCCCCACGCGCCGGGAGATGCTGCGCCAGACCTCGACGGGGTTCGGCCTCGTCGCGCTGTCCGCCCTGATGGCCGACGCGTCCTACGCGGAGCTCGCGCAGGAGGCGGGCGACGGTCCGCTGGCCGCGAAGCCGCCGCACTTCCCGCCGAAGGTGAAGAACGTCATCTTCTGCTACATGTCGGGGGGGCTGTCGCACATCGACTCGTTCGACCCCAAGCCGAGGCTGGCGGCCGAGGCGGGGCGGCCGATGCCGTTCCAGACCGAGCGGACGATGTTCAACGAGGACGGCAACATCTGGCCGAGCCCCTGGGCGTTCACGCACTACGGCGAGAGCGGCATTCCCGTGAGCGCGCTGTTCCCCCACATCGGGAGCGTGGCCGACGAGCTGACGGTCATCCGCTCGATGACCGCGCCGTTCATGGAGCACGCCCAGGCGAACTTCTACTTCCACAGCGGCATGCCGTTCAACGGGTTCCCCAGCATGGGGGCGTGGGTGACCTACGGCCTCGGCACCGAGAACCAGAACCTCCCCGGGTTCGTGGTCCTCGGCAGCGGCGGCATCCCCCTGGGCGGCATCAACGTCTTCGGCAACGGGTTCCTGCCCGCCGTCCACCAGGGCTCGATGCTCTATCCCGAGAACGCCGAGCCCCTCAACAACGTGCAGCCCCGCGAGACGGACCGGCGGCAGCGCGACCGCCTGGGCCTCATCGGCGACCTCGACGCCGCGTTCCTCGACCGCATCGGCGGCGACCGGCAGGTCGAGGCGGCCATCGACAACTACGAGATCGCCTACCGCATGCAGACCGCGGTGCCCGAGCTCGTCGACCTCGCCGGCGAGACCGAGGCTACGAAGCGGCTCTACGGCATGGACTCGCCCAACGCATCGACCGCCGCCTACGGGCGCCAGTGCCTGGTGGCGCGGCGTCTCGTGGAGCGCGGCGTCCGCTTCGTCGAGCTCACCATGGTCGGCACCGACGGCATGGGGCAGGCCGCCAACCCGTGGGACCAGCACACCAAGCTGGAGGAGGGCCACACCGCCAACGCCCTGACCGTCGACCAGCCGGTGGCCGGCCTCGTCAAGGATCTCAAGGCCCGCGGCCTCCTCGACGAGACGCTCGTCATCTTCTCGGGCGAGTTCGGCCGCACCCCGTTCGTGCAGGGCACCAACGGCCGCGACCACAACCCCTACGGCTTCAGCCTGTGGATGGCCGGCGGCGGCCTGAAGAAGGGCTTCATCTACGGCCAGACCGACGAGTACGGCTACCGCGTCGTCGAGAACGCCCACACCGTCCGCGACCTCCACGCGACGGTGCTCACCCTCCTCGGTCTCGACTACCGGAACCTGACGTACCGCTTCGGCGGCCGCGACTTCCGCTTGGCGGACGTCGACGGGCACCCGATACGGGGGATTCTGGCGTAGCTGCAGGAGCGTCGCGAGCGCGCGGGGCGCACGACGGCGCCCCGTCCCGGGATTGCATCAAATCCAATAGGGCATACTGCACTTGTACGGGCACCGCCTGCGGGAGTCAGCGGGTACACTGGTGCTTGATGGGCCCCGTCCGGACGGCCGCGGTCCAGCCGGACCGCATTTTGCACCCTAGTACGTCGAGACCGATGCCGCGCGACAACAAGACGCTCGGAGCCTACTTCACGCCGGAGGCGGTGGCCGATGCCCTGGTGCGGTGGGTGGTTCGGGACCCGGCCGACAGCCTGCTCGATCCGTCGAGCGGTGACGGCCGCTTCGTTGCGCTGCACCCGAACAGCGTCGGCGTCGAACGGGATCCCGCCTCGGTCGCCGAGTCGTCCCGGCGGGCGCCGGAAGCCACGATCATCGAGGACGACTTCTTCACGTGGGCCGCAGCCGACCGGCGCCGGTTCGATTGCGCCGCCGGCAACCCGCCGTTCATCCGGTACCAGCGGTTCGCCGGTGCGACCCGGCGGGCCGCGCTCGACTACTGCCGCCGCCTGGGCGTCGTCTTCAGCGGGCTGTCGTCGTCATGGGCGCCGTTCATCGTGGCGGCGGCCAGCAAGCTGCGTGCGGGCGGGCGGATGGCCTTCGTCGTGCCGGCGGAGATCGGTCACGCGCCGTACGCCGGCCCGCTCATGGAGTATCTGGTCGCCAACTTCGGTTGCGTGCACCTGATCGCCATCAGGGACAAGATCTTCCCACGGCTGTCGGAAGACTGCTGGCTGCTGTTGGCCGACCGCGCGGGCTCTCGCACCAGCGCCATCCGGTTGTCGCGAATTGAGCGATTCGACCCTGGTGCGATGCCGCCGCCGGTGTCGGAGGACATCTCCGTCGAGGCATGGCGTGTCCGATGGCGCCGCAGGCTGCGGCCGTTCCTGCTGCCGCCGCGTGTTCGGAACCTCTACGAGCGCATGGCGGCCGAGCCCGACGCGGTCCGCCTGGGACGAGTCGCGCAGGTCGGCATCGGGTACGTCAGCGGCGCCAATGGCTTCTTCCATCTGCGTCCGTCTGACGTGCAGCGCTTCGCGATACCCGACGAGTTCCTCATGCCGTCGATCCGGAACGGCCGGTACCTCACCGGTGCGGTTGTCGACGACGCCGACGTCGAGCGCTGGGTAGCGAAGGACGAACCGGTATTGCTCCTGCGCATACCCCCGCGCGCCCAGGTGCCGGGCGCGGTGCGGGCGTATCTGGACACCGCCGAAGGCCAGCGGGCGAGGGCGTCCTACAAGTGTCGCAACCGAACCCCGTGGTACACGGTTCCCGACGTTCGGCGTCCCGCGTTCGTGCTGACGTACATGAGCGGTAGGTCTCCGGCGCTGGCCGCGAATCGCGGCCGCTGCACGTGCACGAACGCGCTTCTGGCTGTCGACCTTCGGTCAGGCCTGTTCGAGGATGGAGGCATCTCCGAACAGGGGCTCTCCGCGGCGTGGAACTCGCCCGCCGGCCGGCTCAGTTGCGAGCTCGAAGGGCATCCGCTCGGCGGCGGCATGCTGAAGCTGGAGCCCGGTGAGGCCCGTCATGTGCTTCTCGTGCCGGATGCCGCTGTCGGCCGCCGGGACCGAGTCCTGCTGGAAGAAGGCATCGAGGTGATGCAGCAGTGGCGACATCTGGCGTGAGCGCCTGCGAGTGGGTATCGCTCCGGGCGGCGCTGGCCCATTTCGTGACGTTCCGCGGTTCGACGCAAAGCCAGCGGCATATCAAGCCGCTCCACTGGTACGTCGCCTGCCGTCTCGTCGTCGAGGGCGGGTTCGACCCTGACGAGATCGTGCCCCGACCCCCGTTCCGCGTGGAGCGGAAGGGCGGCGGGTCGATCCTGGTCCACGACCCCAGCCGCGGCGGCGCGGGAGAGCGCACGGTGTACGGCGGCCTGAAGACGAAGAACGTCGACGTTGTCGTGACGAAGGACGGGATCGGCCCGGTGCTCGCCGTCTCCTGCAAGGGCGCGATCGGGGCGTTCAGGAATCTCACCAATCGCATGGAGGAAGCGGTCGGCGACTGCACCAATCTTCACATCGCCTACCCGCCGCTCGTCTGCGGCTATCTGTTCGTCATGCGGGCGAACCGGGCGGAAGAGCTGGGTCGGAGCCTCGGCGAGAGGGGAGCTGCACAGGAGGGGTCGATTCGAGAGCTCGCTGAGAACGATGTGGCGGTCGACAGCGACGGCCGCCCCGTCGAGTCCGTTCGTCGATTCCACAACGCGCTCCGCGAGCTGGCGGACAGACGCGGCATTCGAAACGACGTCAGCCGTTACGAAGCGATTGCTCTCGCGTTGGCCTCCACGCGCCTGGAGCACGCCGGGACCATCATTGACGAGTTTCCTGCTTCTGATGGCTCCTTGAGGTTCGAGCGGTTCTTCGGCTCTCTCTATCGCCAATACGACGAGCGGTTCGTCTACGCCGCGCCGGACCTGAAGCGGCTGACCGCGCGCCGGGAGTGGGACCCTGCATCGACGGCCTTCAGTGCGCCGACGATGGAGGATCTGGACTACGAGGCTCGGGCGTCCTCCTGACTGCTTCCGCCTCGCGAAGCCTCACAATCCAGTTGACCCGAACCCACCCTCATCGCGTTCCGTTCGCCCCAACGATCCCGCCTCGACCACGTCAACCTGAAGGCGATGGTGTACAACAAGCTGAGCAATTCGCATACCACAGCTAACATGAAAGTCTCGCGCGCCATGGTTTACGAGCAAAACACAAACCTCGCCCCGATATCCCTCGTCAATCGTACCGGGACTATTCAGCACGGTCACTGCCCATTGCATGGCCAAACCGCTGCGAGGTCTGAGGGCGCCCTCGGTCCCACGAGGTAACTCCACTGCGATGCCGGTGGGCACCAGCTTCGACCCGCCGGCCGGCACTACGAGATCGTCTGCCGCGCACAAGTCAAGCCCCGCATCTCCTGAATGCGCGTACTTTGGCAGCGTCGCCGTGGATCTCAAGCGCCTCACTCGCATCTGCATGACACACTATCCAGTTGTGCGTGGCAAAAGGGCAAGGTCGTACAGACAAACGCGAGACGTGCCCAGAGTCCGCCGTTCCTTGCGCACAGGGTGATCATAGAGCACCTCAACGGTCCGCGAATGATCCAAATAGTACAAAACAGCGCCGAGCGCATGAGGCTTAGTACCGATCGGCGCCACGATCATGCGCCGGGTCGGATTGGCCCTCGACAGCTCGTCCAAGATATAGTACAGCGAAAATGGGCAGTTAGCCCAAGTTTACCCAGTTGACCGGCTATTTTGCCGATTTTGGCCGTATTTCGAGATTTACATGCCTGTAAGTTGTTGATTCTAAAGGAACGGGTTTTGATGGTGCTCGATGTAGTGCCATAATTTTACAGAATGGGTTGACTCCGGTACCGCGCGCCCGCTATCGTGGGCATCGTGTTCATTCGGCGCACCCAAACCCGGCGGACCCAGGACGGCAAACCCTACTTCTCCCATCGCCTGGTGCACTCCGAGCGCGTCGGAAACGCCGTGCGGCAGCGCACCCTGCTCAATCTCGGGCGCCACTTCGACATCCCCCACGCGCAATGGCCGCAGTTGTGCGCTCGCATCGACGACATCCTGGCCGGCCAGGCGCCCCTGGTGGCCGATTGCCCGCACGCCGTCGAACACGAAGCCCAGCGCATCGCCGGGCAGTTGGTCGTCCGCAGCGCGCAGGCGAGCGGCGCGGCGGCCGGACCGACCGACGTGCAGCCCCTCGATGTCGACTCGCTGCGTCTGCTCCGCCCCCGAAGCGTAGGGGTCGAGCAGCTCGGCCTGTGGGCGCTGGAGCAATTGGGCCTGCCGGCACTGCTCGCCGACCTCGGCGTCAACGGCGCCCTGCGCGCGGCGGCGGCCGGAGTCATCGTCGGGCGTCTCGCCCATCCCGCCTCGGAGCGCGCGACGCACCGCTGGCTGCAAGAGCGCAGCGGCCTCGGAGAGTTGCTCGGCGTCGACTTCGAGACCGTCGGCGCGATGCAGCTCTACCGCGCCTCGGATGCGCTGGTGAAGCATCGCGAGGCGATCGAGACGCATCTGTTCGACCGCGCGATGGGGCTGTTCGACCTGCAGTCGACGGTGACCCTCTACGACCTGACCAACACTTACTTCGAAGGCGAGGCGAGCGAGCAGCCGCAGGCGCAGCGCGGGCACTCGAAGGAGAAGCGCAGCGACTGTCCGCTGCTGACCCTGGGCCTGATGCTCGACGCCAGCGGCTTCGTGCGCCGCTCCAAGGTCTTCGCCGGCAACGTCCGGGAACAGCGCACGCTGGCCGGCATGCTCGAGGCGCTGGATGCGCCGGCCGGCGCCCGTGGTCATGGACCGCGGCGTCGCCACCGAAGCCTGCGTGCAGTGGTTGCGCGACCACGACTACCGCTATCTGGTCGTCAGCCGCGAACGTCACCGCCAGTTCGACGCCGAGGCCGCCGTATCGCTCCAGACCAGGTCCAACCAGACCATACACATGCACAAGGTGGTCTCGACCGACCCCGACGAGGTGCGCCTGTACTGCTACTCCGAGGAGCGCGCCAACAAGGAGCGGGCCATCGTCGAGCGTTTCGCCACCCGCTTCGAGGCTGCCCTGACCCAGCTCCACGAGGGGCTGGCGCGCCCCCGCGCCCACAAGCGGCTCGACCAGGTCTGGCAGCGCATCGGGCGATTGAAGACGAAGCATTCCCGCGTCGCCTCGCACTACCAGATCGGGGTCACCGCCGACGAGACCGGCGAGAAGGCCGTCGCCGTCACCTGGACCCGCCGTCCCCGGGACGGCTCGATGGCCACCCATCCGGGGGTCTACTGCCTGCGCAGCAGCGAGACCGCGTGGGACGAAGACGCCCTGTGGCGCACCTATACCACGCTCACCGACGTGGAGGCCGTCTTCCGTTCGCTCAAGTCCGAGCTCGGCCTGCGCCCCATCTACCACCACAAGCCGCGGCGGGCCGACGGCCACCTGTTCATCACCGTCATCGCCTACCAGCTCGTGCAAGTCATCCGCACCCGACTGCGCGGGCACGGCAACCCCGCCAGTTGGACCACGTTGCGCCGCATCCTGGACGGCCAGCAGCGCGTCACCGCCACCTTCCGCCGCCCCGACGGGCGCACGCTGCACGTGCGCACGGCCACGCAAGCCGAACCCGAACAGCGGGACATCTACGACGCGCTCGGCGTCGACCCGCATCCCGGGGGCGTCCGCAAGACGCTCATCTGACCGACCCCTTCTCACCGGTTTGTGCAGGTTTGTAGTGCCACTCGAGTATTTCTGTCGGCGTAAGCTGCTTGTTTAAAATGGTTTAGATTTTCGGTTGGTAAACTTGGGTTAGCGGCCGCAAAGCGAACGTTTTGCCAAGACATGGTTTCCCAGAGCTTCAGTCGATTTCCTGTGTACGCATAAAACGGATACTCCGGCCGGAATCCCGGAACCCCAACAACAGGGTAAATGTCCCGACGTCTCGGCTGCACCGCCTCCAGCACAAACGCGAAGCGTGCGCCCTCGAAACCCAAAAGCGGCACAAAAAGCGCCTCGTCGTCGCCACCGGCGGGGAACGTCGCGAATCCGGGCAAGGGCGCGATGCCCTCCACCTTCTCGCTGAGGTCAAAAATTGTCGCTTCGGTCGGCTGCTGGCTAAAGCGATAGTCTCCTGGCTCGACGTACACGCAAAATGCCGACTCGGGCCGCGACCTCAGCCCCCGCAATAGCGGGGCCCACACGCGATGAGGTAAGCCAGTAACGTCCAAATAAATCGTACCACATGAGTGTGTTTCAAGGAATCGCAAGATAGCGGCGGAGCTTCTCAGCGGAATGGACATCGGGTCGCGTCCGTCAACAGCCAGCTCAACCGCTGACGAACTCTCGCGTACCATCCTCACAAACGTCACATTCTGGCAGCGCTCCTCCCAATTGACAGTGTGACCGCTTCGTTCCTCGACAGATGTCCCGGTGATATACAGGCTATTCGGTTCCGGCTGAAGATCCGCTACGTCACTCAAGATGGTGGTAAACACCGGTTCACTAACTCGCCGCATAGTAGTCCTTGAAGAGTTCCATCTGTTCAGGCAACTCGTCGAGCGCGCCATGCGCGCGGTCGACCGCGCGGTTTTGGCCGCCTACGACCCTCGCGATGGCCGCGGTCGGCTGGTTGACAAGATCCAGAACGTCTCGATCACTCAACCTAATCTTGCGTTTACGCCGATGGCTAAATACAAAAAAGGGCGAAAAGATCGGATGAACAGTGTAGTCGAACTGTCGAATGTCCGTCTGCTCCTGCAGGGACTTACTTCCTGAATGTCGCAATAGCGCGAGATTCATTACGGCATCGGTCAATAACTCCGTCACCTGCTCTCGGTGGCTAACCTGCATTATTCACGAAGGTCCAGATTCGACCGCCAAAGGGCGTGATCCGGCGCAGGAATGGGTCTCGGACATCGCCGCCTGCAAGCGGAGCCGGGGTTTGAGCAGCCGACCGGGGGGACATGACGGACGCGAGGGTTGGGCAGCGACAGCCCCGCCGGCGGAGCGGCCCATGCCGCCCAGGAAGCAGGTGGGCGCGGCGCAACGGGTGGGCTATCCGGCGCGCGCGCCCAGGGCGAGTGCGATGTGCCGCCACGCCTCGAGGTGCGGCGTCGAGCGCGGCAGATGCAGAACCACGCGGCGGACCGAGCGGACGACGTGGACCCCCAGCTTCAGCAGCCGGTCCCGCAGCCACGTCACTTGGCTGCGGGCACACGCAGTACGCGCCGCCCGCAATCGCAGTTCCTGCATGAGCACGTAGGCCGCGGCGGTCAGGAAGACGCGCAACTGGTTCGCCGAGAACAGACAGCAGCTCGTGCGGTCGATCTGCAGCCCATCGAGCAGTTCCTTGATCCGATTCTCGATGTCCCCGCGAGCACAGTAGACCTTCTCATAGATGAAGCGCGGCGTCTGCCGCAGATTCGTCACCACGAACCGCGGGTTGTCCCGCGGCTCGCGGTCTCCGAGGCGAACGACTTCGGCCTTGATCACGACCCGGCGCTCGTGGCCCCACGTGCGGGCGGCGTAGCGGGTGTCGGTATAGACGTGCGCGGTCTCGCCACCGACCTCGCTCTGCGCGCGGGCCACCTGCATGGCGGACTCCGCATGCCGCTGCAACACCGCGTTCTTCGCCATCGCCACGACGTAGTCGAGCCGGGGCTCCGCATCCAGAAAATCGAAGATCTCCGGGGTCGCAAAGCCCCCGTCGAGCCGAACGAGAAACCGCGCCCGCGGAAACGCCGCCCGCAGCAGCGGGAGCAGCCGACACAGCAGCCCGAGGGTCCCGTTGGCGGCCACTGCCTTCCCGGGCCGCAGCACCGCCGCGCACAGATACTGCTCCGCCTCGCGGTCGAAGCTCAGAAACCCCAGCATCGGCAGTCTTCGGTTAGCGGGTCGTGGCGAGAAAATCCACGAAAACGTGTGCAGGTACGACGAGCATGTGCCGATACGTGAAGTATGGCGCGCAAGAAGGGCGACCGCGGCGACTCTCAGGATCCTGGGCCTCAGCGGGACCCGCGGGACGTGCGGCGCATCGAACGCCTCGAGCGGGACAAGGCGAAGCTGATCGAGGATCGAGATCGCTGGAAGCGGCGCAGCGAGCATCTGGAGAAGGAGCTCGAGGCGGCCCGGCGCGCCGGCCGCCGACAGGCGGCCCCCTTCGCCAAGGACCGACCACAGGGAAGCGGCCGGCCTCCCGGGCGTCGAGCCGGCGCGGAGTACGGGAGGCACGGATGCCGCCGGCCGCCGACACGGGTTGACGAGACGTATGCGGCGCCGGCCCCGACGACGTGCCCCGACTGCGGCGGCGCGGTCGCGCTGGACCGTGTGGCGGCGCAGTATCAGGAAGACCTTCCAGACGTGCGTCCCCTCGTGCGGCGCTTCGACATCGAGATGGGCCACTGCTCGCGGTGTCGACGGCGCGTGCGGGGCCGCCACGCGCTGCAGACCTCGGACGCGTTAGGAGCGGCCACCGCCCAACTGGGTCCGAACGTCGCCGCGCTGGCCGTCGAGCTGCACACCGAGTTGGGCATGCCGTTGGAGAAGGTGACCCGCGTTCTGCGGACCCGGTTCGGACTGTCGGTGACCAAGGGCGGGCTGGTCCAACTGCTGCACCGCACCGCCGACGCGGCGGCGCCGGCGTATGCGGCGCTGCGCGAGCAGGTCCGCCGCAGTCCGGTGGTCACGCCGGACGAGACCGGCTGGCGGGTGAACGCGCTCCGCTACTGGTTGTGGGCGTTCACCACGCCGGAGACGACGGTCTACGCCATCTGCGCCGGGCGGGGGTTCGAGCAGGCGGCCGGGGTGCTCGGCCCCGACTTCGCCGGCGTGCTGGTGCGGGACGGATGGGTGGCCTATCGCGGCTTCAAGAACGCGCCGGCCCAAACGTGCGTTGGGCACCTCTTGCGCCGTTGCAAGGACTTGCAGGCCACTCATCCCGGCGACCCCTGGGCGGGTGCGGTGCAGGCGGTCCTGCAGGACGGCCTCGCCCTGCGGGACCGCTGTAATGCGGGCGAAATCAGCGAGCACGGTCTGGCGTCGGCCCGCGGCCGACTCGCCGCCCGGCTCGGCCGGCTGATCGACAACCCGGCGCCGTTGGCCGCCGCCGAGTGCTTCGCCAAGCACTTGGCCAACGAATTCCCGGCGGTGTTCCTCTTCTTGTGCGACCCGTCGATCGACGCCACCAACTGGCGGGCCGAGCAGGCCATCCGTCCCGCGGTGGTCATCCGCAAGGTCTGCGGCGGCAACCGCACCCGGCGCGGGGCGGACACCCAGCAGGTGCTGGCCAGTGTCGTGCGCACCGCCCGCCAACGCCATCTCGACCCGCGCCCGCTGATCACCACGATGCTGTGCGCCCCCGAACCCGTCGTGCCCGAAGCGCTGGCGTTGCCGCCACCCTCCTGACGCGGGCAAGCCAAGCCCCTGCCGACCCCGGCCTGCCACCACCCTCTCGCGTCGCGCCGAGCGCAACCGCCCGCGCCCGCTCCACGTTCGGTCGCCGGACCGACGGGCCCCACCAGACGATCGCCGGCGTTCCCGACGCCCGTCCCGCCCAAGTGCCCGTGCGCGGTGCCGCCACCGAAAGAAAGACTCACGGGCCTCCCACCGCCGGGCTGGCGCACGCTCCCACCGGACCGGTTGCAGGCCACCCCAACCGGGCAGATTGCCCGTTCGATGCGCCAAGATCGGCCTGCCAGAATCGACAATCCACGCAACGGCGCAACCCGGCTGCGCCTAACTTTCCCCGTCGCCCGGTCTATTCAGCCCCCATTTCCACGGGCAAAAGCCGCCCCATCACGCGCTAACCGAATACCATCGGCAGATAACACCAGCCGCCATAGTGCCCGTTGAAGAACGTGAGCTGCTGGGCCCCGTGCGTCAGGTCGTCGGTCGGGTCCAGATCGATCGTGATGCGCCGCGCCCGCCCCTGCAGGCGACGCCGGTGACGCTCGATGACGCACGCTGCCAACTCGCGCCCCATCCGGTAGAGCACGGAGCGGCGCGCGCCGTTCTCGAATCGCGAGATCGTGGGTTGCGACGCCAAGGGCGCGCCGGACACCGGGTCCCGCCCGAGCAGCAGCTTGTGGATGGGGTCGTCGGCCAAGTGGTCGGCATCGTTGCCATCGGGATGACCGCACGCGATGCCGAAAACCCGCTGGCCGATCAGGTCCGCGAGCGTGTGCCGAATCTTCCCCGGTGCGCGTTTGTCGGCCAGACACCGGGCGAACGCCTTGACCAAGCCGTACACGCGCTCGGCCGCCTTGAGCAGGACGGCCCCGCCGTCGGAACTCGCGTGCTCCTGGTTGAACGTGGCGACGAGGGGCTTGTCGAACAGATCCGGAAACAGAACACTCTGTGGTATCGTGTCAGGTGTCACGCAGGGGCCTCCGTCGTGGCTAAACGTTTGTATACACTACGTTTGTACCACACGGAGGCCCTTGTGTCTCTCCCAAAACAACACCTTCACGCATAATCCGGGCTAACAGCCCGTGGAAGAAGTCTATTCGCTGAGCCGACCTGTTCAGGCGGCTTGGCGATGAGCGATTGAGCCGACCAGCCCCGCTGGCGTCCATTGGAAGTCCCAAGAGGCCGTCAGACGCCCCCAGAGCGCGGTCAGGCGAGCGATCAGTCCGCAAATGGCCGAAAGAGCCCGCCCCTGCAGGCTCCGGGGCGTGCCGACGCCGGTCAGCCGGCGCAGCAGCAGTCCGAGGTTGCAACCGGCCGCCTGGATGAGCACCCGCTTGCGCACATTCTCGTGGCCGCGCACCCACACTCGCCGCAGCCCCCCGGTCTCGTACTGGTGCGCGAAAGGCCGCTCCACCAGCTCCCCGCGACGGCGTTGAAGACGACGGCCTCGGTCGCCGCGAATACGCCGACGGTTCCCATACAACGCCTTCTGCGCAGCACGTTTCCCCACCGGCGTCTCTCCCGTCTTCTTGTCCTGCCAACAGCGCCGACCCCGCTCCGGCTCCGAGACGTAGCTGCGAACCCCAATCTCGTCGAGAGCCACCAGCGTCGCGTCGCTGTGGTACCCCTTGTCGGCGACCACCTCTTCGACCTCCGCACCGGCCGGCTGCACCGCCTCGACCTGCTCAGCCGCCATCGTCAGCGTCTCCGGCAGCGTCGCCGAATCGCCCTCCGACGCATCCTGCACCGTCACCGAGAGGATGGCGCCCGTCTCCATGTCGACCCCGTGCTCCGCCTTGTGGGCCAAGTGCGTCCGACCGTCCTTCATCTTTGCGATCTTCGCGTCCGGGTCCTGCGGAGACTGCCACTCCTTGTTCGACGTCTTCCTGTCCTTCCGGGACCGGTCAAACCGCGCCAACTCCGCTCGCGTCGGCGTCTCAATCCCCGATGCCTTCGCCAGCTGACGCACGAACGCCTCGTACGATTCCCCGGTATCCCGCCGCTCGATGCTCCGCATCGCCGCGTTCGCTTCCAGCGTCGTCGCATCGACGCCGACCGTCTTCCCCTGCACCAGACCCGCTCCCGCCAACCGTTCCAGCACCCACGTGAAAACCGCCACGTGCGTTTCCACGTCGATCAGACGCCGCGTGCGCGACAGCGTCGAGTGGTTCGGCGGCGCCTCGGTCACGTCCAGGTCCAGGAAAGCCCGCAGGCTCAGAGAATCCGCGACCCGCCACGCAATCCCCCGCTCCGACGACAGACCCTCGAAGTAGCCGATGAACAGCAGCCGGAAATACCGCCCAGGACGCAGACTCGGGCGGCCCAGCCGCGACGCGTAGAACACCGCGCACAACCCCTCCACAAAGGCATCGAATCCGGCCTCCTCCAGAACCCGGTTCAGCCGTTCGAAAAAGGGATGTCCCGCGCTCGTCGGAAGGTCCGCTGTGGTCACCCACATCGGCGACGGCTGTCGCGCCGCCGGCTTCTTGCCCATTGCCATGCCGCCAAGTCTACGCCACTCCGTCGACTCCGATCTATCGACTTTTGCCACAGGCTGCTAAGGTCTTCTACATCGGGTGCGAGGCAAAACTGGTTGACCTCCGGAGTGTGTCCGACAGGGTCTCCCGCCAGTACCTGAAATATGCGGCCGACCCCCAAGAGTAAGCGAGTGAGCTTGGCGCCGCTGAGTGACAGCCCTTCCAGTTCACGGAGGTTCCTCTGACCGGTTTCCTGCGCCACTCGAGTCTGGAGTTCGTGCGGGATAGGTCGCAGAGGCGTGAAACCTTCGTCGAAATGTTTGTTTAGAGCCTGATCGACTAGCTCAAGAAGATAGCGTATATTGGTGGCCGCGAGAAAACAGTAGACCCTCCAGCCGGCATAGTATTTCCGAATGCCGGCCTTGCCGCGCCGTATCGCAAACAAATAGCCGTATTTGTGATTTTCATAATGTCGTTCCCACGCCTGCGGGTCTGCCAGGATTTGGCGGAGCTTTTGGCCGTTAGCAACGCCCTCCTGGGCCGCGCGGGAGGTGAGGACGAATACTTCAAGCGGACCGGCGGTCGAAAGCCACGTCGTAAACTCCCCATGACTGGTATCCTCCTCGCGAAGCTCGCGAACGGCGGGCGCAATAGCATGGTCAACCCCGAGCTTGATCGCCTCGTCCTCGGGCGAGAGTTCAGGTAGTATCGCCTCGAGATCCGGCTGGGTGTCTTCGCCCATCACCTGCTGTAGCCGTAGTTCGCAGACCTTGGCAGCAAATTGGGAGAAGCGGCCGTCCAGAGCGCCCGCGATATTGATGAGCTTGTAGTCGGCGGGAGAGGTGAGCTGTTCGGACGCATTGAGGGTCGATCGCTCCCGAAAGCCGAGTTCGCGCACGCCAACCTTAAAGGAGTAGAACTCGCCGCAGTGCTTTATGAGTGTATTCAACACCCGTTGCTGTGACAGGTCGAGGTTCTCGTACTCGTCAATCAAAAAAAAGAACGGCATATCTCGAAATTGCTGCAAGTTCTTTACTTGGCCCATTAGCGCGTCGATTGGTGCGCCCTGAAGGGAAAGTGCAGGCACGCGACCGACATCTCCAATATTGTTGACGGCAGCTTCGAACCGAAGCTTAGAGAGATTGAGACGGCTACAGAAGTCATCGAGTGTGTCGGGAACATCGATGTGAAGCGTCGTGGCGACTGAGGTAAGGGCGTTCTTGGAGATGGCCGGAGCATCTGGGTTAACAGCCCGTGGAAGAAGTCTATTCGCTGAGCCGACCTGTTCAGGCGGCTTGGCGATGAGCGATTGAGCCGACCAGCCCCGCTGGCGTCCATTGGAAGTCCCAAGAGGCCGTCAGACGCCCCCAGAGCGCGGTCAGGCGAGCGATCAGTCCGCAAATGGCCGAAAGAGCCCGCCCCTGCAGGCTCCGGGGCGTGCCGACGCCGGTCAGCCGGCGCAGCAGCAGTCCGAGGTTGCAACCGGCCGCCTGGATGAGCACCCGCTTGCGCACATTCTCGTGGCCGCGCACCCACACTCGCCGCAGCCCCCCGGTCTCGTACTGGTGCGCGAAAGGCCGCTCCACCAGCTCCCCGCGACGGCGTTGAAGACGACGGCCTCGGTCGCCGCGAATACGCCGACGGTTCCCATACAACGCCTTCTGCGCAGCACGTTTCCCCACCGGCGTCTCTCCCGTCTTCTTGTCCTGCCAACAGCGCCGACCCCGCTCCGGCTCCGAGACGTAGCTGCGAACCCCAATCTCGTCGAGAGCCACCAGCGTCGCGTCGCTGTGGTACCCCTTGTCGGCGACCACCTCTTCGACCTCCGCACCGGCCGGCTGCACCGCCTCGACCTGCTCAGCCGCCATCGTCAGCGTCTCCGGCAGCGTCGCCGAATCGCCCTCCGACGCATCCTGCACCGTCACCGAGAGGATGGCGCCCGTCTCCATGTCGACCCCGTGCTCCGCCTTGTGGGCCAAGTGCGTCCGACCGTCCTTCATCTTTGCGATCTTCGCGTCCGGGTCCTGCGGAGACTGCCACTCCTTGTTCGACGTCTTCCTGTCCTTCCGGGACCGGTCAAACCGCGCCAACTCCGCTCGCGTCGGCGTCTCAATCCCCGATGCCTTCGCCAGCTGACGCACGAACGCCTCGTACGATTCCCCGGTATCCCGCCGCTCGATGCTCCGCATCGCCGCGTTCGCTTCCAGCGTCGTCGCATCGACGCCGACCGTCTTCCCCTGCACCAGACCCGCTCCCGCCAACCGTTCCAGCACCCACGTGAAAACCGCCACGTGCGTTTCCACGTCGATCAGACGCCGCGTGCGCGACAGCGTCGAGTGGTTCGGCGGCGCCTCGGTCACGTCCAGGTCCAGGAAAGCCCGCAGGCTCAGAGAATCCGCGACCCGCCACGCAATCCCCCGCTCCGACGACAGACCCTCGAAGTAGCCGATGAACAGCAGCCGGAAATACCGCCCAGGACGCAGACTCGGGCGGCCCAGCCGCGACGCGTAGAACACCGCGCACAACCCCTCCACAAAGGCATCGAATCCGGCCTCCTCCAGAACCCGGTTCAGCCGTTCGAAAAAGGGATGTCCCGCGCTCGTCGGAAGGTCCGCTGTGGTCACCCACATCGGCGACGGCTGTCGCGCCGCCGGCTTCTTGCCCATTGCCATGCCGCCAAGTCTACGCCACTCCGTCGACTCCGATCTATCGACTTTTGCCACAGGCTGTTAAGGCGAGCGTACCATACAAGGAACTGAGTGACGGCTTCGCAGAACTCGATGTTGATATAATGCGCGAACATAGGGATCCATTTGTGGTCGTCGAGCTCGGCGCCGGCAAAGGCCTTTACGCGATTCGTATTTACACGGTAGTACATGCCGACGTAAGGTAAGTCGTGTGGCGAACGGCCTGCAGTGGAGCGGAGGGCGGATTGACCCTGATAGGACAGACAACGGAGAACTGTCGTTTTGCCGGTGCCGCGGCCGCCTTCGAGGAAGCACGGATGTGAGGTTGTGAGTTGAGGAAAATAGGATGGCTCCGTGAATAGTTCGAAGATCTTCTCATCGAGCCACTCGGCGCGGTATCCTGAGAATAGTTGAGCCAGTCGGCGGCGATACTCTTGGAGTTGGGTGGTGGTCATCGGTCAGGCCCTGCGAATCAACGGCTGCCAGTCATATTGGTCCCAGAAAAACAGGGGCAATGTCGCGTCAGGTACGGAATGATAGAAAGCCAACGGCAGTGCGAGGTCGTGGAACCCTTGCCACCCGTATTGATAGCCGTCGACGATGCCGGCGCGGCGGCTAGCCTCAAGCAGAAAGGAGCGAGCGTCGGGCTTCAGGGTGTCGGGCCAAAATATGGAGCTGGGGGATGTGAGGCTGTACTGGTCGTCGAGAACGTGTGCAGGGCATACTCGTAGCCGAGGACATTGAGTTGTGAGCGCGGTGAGGCCAATCTTGGTTGCGATAATGGGTACGTAGAAAATAGTTGGCGAGAGTTCGGCGAGAGAGTGAAACGTGGTGGTGGGAGTGTGGGAGCGGCGCCAAGTAGCAACCATTTGATTGCCGCTGCCAACGAAGTCGTCAACGAAGAGGAGAGGAGTTTGCGGCGCCCGGAGGAGAATGTCGAGTGCGCGGGAGGGTGGCACGATGCGTTTTTCGGGGATGGCGAGGATTTGGCGTGCTTTGCGGGCGAACAGGAATCCGCTGTCGGCGGGGTTGGGAGTCTCACCCTCGACGTACGTGATAATCAGCGAGTCGAGGAATGTACGCCATAGCGTTCGGGCGTGACGGGGGTTGTCGGCGTTGTGGACGACAGGTGCGCTGAGGCGCTGGACCGCGCCATAAAGCAGGGAATCGACGAGTGGTTCATTGTAATAGAGGAAGACGTTGAGGAGATTGATGGCGAAGGGGCGTTCGTGTGGCCTGAAGTTCTGGAGCCAAGCGTGGGCGTCCATGTGCTGGCGAAGCGGCCAGAGTTGGACGTCCATGAAGAACTGAGTTTTGGAATCGACGAAACGTTCGGTTACGTCGTGGGTCAAGAGCCGGTTTGCGGGATCAGGACTCATCAACTTGGACTCCGAAGGCGTCGAGTGCAGCAGTGAGGCGGGCGACGGTGATGAATGGGGCGCCGGTTCCGATGTAGTGAGTGCGGAAAGCGTGAAAGTTGTCGAGGAGACGGGTGCGCAGAAGCTGGATCTGGACGGGCGAGCTGGGTTTGAGCGCGATGAGGCAGTCAGAAAGCATGACTCGGAGGGGCGGGTCAAGAACTGCGATTCGGTGTGGGGTGACGTCACCGACACGGGGAAGGAGAAGGGCTGGGCCGGTGACACAACGGAAGCTGCCGAAGCCGCGGCGTCCGTTGAGGGTGACGGTGCCGTTGCGGAGGTCGGTATAGTGAACAAGGGGGAGTGTGATGTCTTGGGGTTTGGGTTGGTGGAGGGGACAGCAGCCGCGGATGACGGAAACACGAAGGACGGGCGTGGGTTGTGTTGGCGGGGAGGGTCTGGGTGGGGAGGGGGTGCCGGTGGTGGGAGGGGAGAGGCGGATGAGTGCGGTGGTTGCGGCGGACCGAGGAAAGGTGCCGATGGGGTAGGTGTGAAGAAGGGTTAGGTGCTACTGTGATTGGAGGTAGTGGCGGGCGGCGGCGTCTTTGGAGTTGTGGAGGCAGCCGAGCGGTAGTACGGAGACGATGTTGCCGTTGGGGGCTAGATACGCGGTTGCGAGCAGGAGGAAGGACATCGCGGTGCTAGCATATAAGGGGCCGTTGGGCGTTTGGACGAGAAAGCGGGTGCCGCCGCGGCAGCTGAAGGGGGGGTTGAGCAGGAGGAGGGAAGCGGCGCGCTGGATTCGGGCGAGGATGCGAGATGAGGAGCGAGAGCGCGGATTGCGAAGGTCGCAACGGCCGACGGTCCAGGAGGATCGGAGGCGGGCGAGGCGCCGGGTGGCGCGGTGGTCGATGTCGGTAGCTACGTAGGTGGCGGCGGGCCAGAGGCGTTCCGCTTGGAGGAGGAGGTCACCGTTTCCAGCGGCGAGGTCGGCGATAAGCTTGGGCTGGAGGTCGCGGGCGGCGTGTACGAGGGCTTGGGCGACCGCGGGCGGGGTGTAGTGAACGTCGGAAGCGCGGGCGGTGGGACGGAGTGATGCAGGGCGTGGGGCCAGAGGAGCGGCGGGAGAGGGAGTGATAGGGAACGTCGAGGGTGGCATGTAGCGGAGAGCATTGTACATCAATGGAGGGCGGTGGGGCTGAGAGGGAAGAGTGGCGTTGCACGGGGAGAGCGCTCGGGAGTTGGGCGTCAGGGGGCGGGAGAGGTTGGAGCGCGGCTGGGAGTTGGGAGGGAGGCGACGTCGGTCAGCTGGGGGCAGAGGTGCCAGGGCACGGTGCGGATGCGGCGGGCGAGGGGGTGGGCGCGGCGCGTCCTGCAGGCGAGGATGCCGCGGGCGCCGGTGAGCTCGCACCAGGCCGCGAGGCGGTCGGCGTGCCGGGGGGTCGGGGTCCGGGTCGCCTTGACCTCGATGCCCTAGTGTGCCGTCTCGTAAATTCGTAACATGATTCTGCGCTCACGCAAGCTGGTCCGGTTCACCGTGATCTACGCCGTTCGTCTGGGGACGTCACGTCTCAGTCGGTCATCGGCATCGGCACGGGCGGCACCTATTGTGATGCGTATTTCAGGGACTGGACACTAGAGCTGGCCGTCGACGTCGGCCGCGATGTCGACCTCGGCGGACAGGCTCTCCCAGTGGTAGAGGCGCGCCGCGCCGCCGCCGTGGTGGATGGCCTTGGTCAGCTCCGAGACCACCGCTGACTCCGTCAGGGCGCCGAGCGCCGGTCCGTTGATGATGGACTCGGCGGTCCGGTAGCCGAGCATCCAGCTCGCGAGTCCCGGATCGATGACGTGCAGCTTGGGGCTCTTCCGAATCCGCTTGCCGAAGTTCCGGTGGTAGGGGGGCTGCAGCAGCACGAGCCGGCTCGTGACCAGCAGGTTCAGCCACCGGCGCGCGGTGGGGGCGCTCACCCCCGCGTCGCGTCCGAGGCGGGCGAGGTTCAGGATCTGTCCGGTCGAGGCGCAGACGAGCGAGAAGAACCCGCGGAACGTTTCGAGGTCGCCGACCCGCTCCATGTTCCGCAGGTCGCGCTCGAGGTAGGTCTGGACGTAGCTCGCACCCACAGGTCGCGGTCCACGTCGGGGTCGAGCCGCGGCTCGGGCCAGGCGCCGCGATGCAGCCAGTCGGCGAGGTCGAAGTCGGGAGCGCTGCCGCCCGGGTCCGTGTAGTGGCGGTCGAGCAACTCGCCGAGGCTGCCCGGGGCGGGTGCGCCGACCACCTCCGATACGGCGAGGGGGTCGAGGTGGAGCACTGCGATCCGCCCTGCGAGGGTCTGGCTCACGCCGCGCATGAGCGCGAAGTCCTGCGATCCGGTCAGCAGCCAGCGGCCCGGCTCTCGGCGGGCGTCGATGTCATCCTTGATGTAGTGGTCGGAGCGAGCGCCCTCGAACCGCTCCCGGTCCGCGACGGCTCCTACCTGCGCATGAACATCGACATCGGCAATCAGTCGGCAGGCGGCTCCCAGGGCGTGGTGCTCGGCGACATCGCCAACTCGAGACGGTGCGAGCAATCGCCCCAGTGGGAGCGCAAGCCCTTCGAGGGCAGACCGATACCGGCGTCGATCTCTATACCCTCCAGTGGTCGGGTCTGGCTGTTGTTCGGCGTCGACTCGGGATTCGAAGCCAGGACGGGAATCTACTTCACGCGGGCAGAAGCCGCGTTCAGGCCGATGTGACTCGGCGAATTGCACGCTGATATGGGCACCCATATTCATGAATATGGTAGAGTGGGTCCCATGAAGACCACCGTCGAGCTGGCCGATGATCTGGCGCGGGAAGCCAAACGGTACGCGGCCCGACACGGACTGACCCTGCGCGCCGTCATCGAGGAAGGGATTCGCTCGACGCTCCGCGGCGAGAGCGGGGCGCGAGCTTCCTTCGTCCTGCAGGATGCGAGCGTGGACGGCTACGGTCTGCAGGCGGAGTTCCGCGACGAAGCCTGGTCGAGGCTTCAGGACGCCGCGTACGAAGGGCGGGGCGGTTGACGGCCGTAGACACGAACATCCTGGTCCATGCCCACCGGCGCGATTCCCGCTGGCACGCAGGTGCGAGCGCGTGCGTACGTCGCCTCGCGGAAGGCCGCGCCGCCTGGGCGATTCCGTGGCCTTGCCTGCATGAGTTCCTCGCCGTCGTCACCCATCCGCGCATCTACGACCCGCCGTCCACCATGGAGGAGACGCTCGACCAGATCGACGCGTGGATGGAGTCACCGGGGCTGGTTGTCCTCGGCGAGCCGCACGATCACTGGGCGATCCTGCGCCGGGTGCTCGCGGCGGGACGGGTTCACGGTCCGATGGTGCACGACGCGCGGATTGCGGCCATCTGCCTCGGTCACGGGGTTGAGGAGCTGCTGACCGCCGATCGCGATTTCGGCCGCTTTCCATCCCTCGCCACCCGCAACCCGCTCGTTGGGTGACCGTCGTCCGCGTCGCTCACGATTCTCGACCTCCGCCGATCAGGGAACCGGCGACCGCCTAGATGGTCAAGGGTCGGGGGGCGCGCAACCGGATCAACGAGGCCGGCGCCGCGCCGACCTCGTCCGACAGCCACGCGAGCGTCAGCCGGGCCGGGCCGATCCGTCAGATGACCCGGGCGGCCGCCGCGAGGATCTCCCGATCGTCCACGGTTCGGGGACGAGGTGACATGCTTGACGAGTAGTAACCGATCGTTCATATTCGTATCAGTTAATTAATTAATGCCCGTTCATAAATAATCCTGGAGACCTGACAATGCGACTGGTGCGATACAACGTGGCGATGAGCCTGGACGGCTACATCGCGGGTCCGAACGGAGAGTTCGACTGGATCGTGATGGACCCCGATATCGACTTCGCCGCATTCGCAGCGCGGTTCGATACTCACCTGCTGGGCCGCAAGTCGTTCGAGGCGACGCAGCGAATGGGGGATGCCCCGCCGTCGCCGCCGGGGGTGCGCGAGATCGTGTTCTCGCGCACGCTGGACCCGGCGGACCATCCGAGGGTCACCCTGGAGACCGACGCCGTACACGTGGTGAGTGAGCTGCGCGAGCAGCCGGGTAAGGATATCTGTCTCTTCGGTGGCGGAGAGCTGTTTCGCAGTCTCCTGGCGGCCGGTTTCGTCGACCGTGTCGAGGTGGCGATCATCCCCGTCCTGCTCGGCGGCGGCATCCCGTTCTTGCCGTCACCCGCCGAGCGCGCGACCCTGAAGCTGCTGTCTCACAGGCTGTACGAGAAGACGGGGACGATGGCCCTCGAGTACGAGGTGTCGGGCGCCCGGTAGCCCTCTATGGGACGCACTCGATCCCGGGTCTCAGTGCGAAACCGGTATCGCAGGTGAGCGCGACCGCCACTCCGCGGCGCTCCATGACGGCCACGTGAAGACAGTCGCGCGCGGACAGTGCATGCTGCTCGTGCGCGATCGTGCGGGCCAGGGCAACGTCGTCACGGGTGATCGGAAACACGGCAGCCACCGTTTCATCGAGGAGCCGAAACGCGTCGTCGATGGCGCCGCGGCGGTCGATGGCCACGTAGCGGTGCACGATCTCCTGATAGACCTCGGCGCTCGTGACGTAGTCCTCGCCGGCATGAGTCCGGAGATACTCCTCGATCCGGTCCCGGTTCCGATGCGGCGCACCGACCAGGTACATCGGCACGTTGGAGTCAACGAAGATCACGGCCACGCTCGATATCGGCGAGCAACTCGCCGATGTCGCCGGTAGGATGGTTGCAGGCCAGGGCGCGATCCAGCGCATCCACCCGGCTGCTCGGGCTCGGACCCGCCTGGGCGTCGCGTGCTGCGCGCAGCGCCCGCCGCGCCCACTCGCTGACGGTCAGGCCGGCCCGCCGCGCGACCTGACGCAACGACGCCGCCTCGGCATCGGACATCACGATCTGTAATCGTGTACTCATACTGATGAGTATACTGCTGACAAGCCGCCGCCGCGGTGCGCCTGTCGGCCCGGTCCGACCGCGGTCGGTATATCCTCAGGGGAATCGAGCGTAGCGGATGGGTGCCGGCGAGCCCGGGCGGGCCCCTCGGACACCTCGCCCTCGCCAAACGGAGGAGGTTGACATGACTCGTCGATGGTTGGTGCGGTCGGTGGCGGCGATGGTTGCGGCGGCGTGGCTGATGCCGGCTCTCGCAGCCGGTCAGGAGGCCGCATCGGCGCCGGATGCGGCGACGCTCCGGACCCCCTGGGGCGATCCGGACCTGCAGGGTATCTGGTCCTACGCCACGTTCACGCCGCTGCAGCGGCCGGCGACCCTGGCCGGGCGCGAGTTCCTGACCCCGGAGGAGGTGGCCGAGCAGAACCTGGCCGATGCGACCCGCGCGTCGTCCGAACGGCGCGACGAGCTCTCGCGCGAAGGCGACCTCGCCCTCGCGTACAACCAGGTCTGGTGGGATCGGGGCGCCTCGACGGGGCGTACGTCGCTCATCGTGGACCCGCCCGACGGCCGGCTGCCGCCCCTGACGGCCGCGGCCGAGCAGCGGCGGGCGGCCGAACGCGAGCGGCGTGCCGCCGGTCCCTTCGATTCCTGGGCGGACCGGCCGCTGCAGGAGCGGTGCATGACCTACCAGCGGGTGCCGCCGGTGCCGTCGGGCTACAGCAACACGTACCAGATCCTTCAGGCGCCCGGGCAGGTCGTCATTCTCAACGAGATGATCCACGACGTGCGCGTCGTGCCCCTGGACGGGCGTCCGCGGATAGACGGGCGCATCCGCCAGTGGAACGGCGACGGGCGCGGCCGCTGGGACGGCGACACGCTCGTGGTCGAGACGACGCACTACCGCGACGACACGACGTGGCGGGGGTTCCCGGGGACCCGCGACCTGCGCGCGGTCGAGCGGTTCACCCGCATCGACGCCGACACCATCGAGTACCGCTACACGATTCACGACGCCGCGACCTACACCCGCCCCTTCACCGTGGAACTGCCCCTGACCAGCCCCCCCGGCTACGTCATCTACGAGTACGCCTGTCACGAGGGAAACTACGGGATCGCCAACGCGCTGGGCGGCGAGCGGGTCCTGGAGGCCGCCGGGAAACGGGCGCCGTAGGTCGAGGTCTGCCAGTCGGGTGCCGCCGTCGCGCAGGCTTCGAGACCGGCCGGTGGCGGTGCGGCGGCCCCCGTCACCGGCGGGGACCGCGCGGTCGGGGCGGACGGGCAGGACGGTGGTCGCCCCGGCATGCCAACTGCATGCAGGCGCAACCCGCTTTCTGCGGCTTCGCGCGCCTGACGCACGGCAGGGTGATTCTCGTCAGCGTTCTCACGCCACGCAGCAGGCGCAGGTGGGGCCATTCCCCGGCGAGAAGCTGGCCGTGGCCGGCGGGGCGTTCCGCGGGGGATCGGGCCGACGGGCGGCGGCGGCCACGCCAGCGGCGGCCGCGGTGGCGCGGCGGCGGCGGTCCTGGCGGCGCGCCTCGGCCTGCCGCGCGTCCGGTCCCCGGTAGCCGGTGAATATCTGATACCGGCGCAGGTCGATCTCGCCGTCGATGCGGATGGCGCCCGCCCCCTCGACCGCGAACCGCGAGAACGGCGCGCCGTCGCACAGGATGAAGACGCCGCCGGGGTCGGGCAGGTTGGTCACCCGCCAGCTCGTGTCGTCGCCGCGCCGCTCCGGCGCCGCCGCGTAGGTGCCGACGTGGAGGGCGCCGCTCTCGACGTCGTTCCACGCCTGGTAGACGCCGAGGGCGGGGAAGTCGATGCCCTCCACGGTGGGGGCGTCGAACTTGTCCATGTGCGGGGCGTCGAAGGCGCGGTTCCAGGCGTCGCCGTCGCCGACCTCGGACACCATCATGCTCGCGCTCGACTGGCCGCGCGGGTAGGCCTCGTTCAGGCCGAACCACCAGCCGAACTTCTCGTTCCGCTCGCCGAAGAAGCGCGGGTCGTACTCGCGCTCGGCCGCCGCGCGCAGCCGCGCCAGCGACGTATGGTCGCCGAGCTCGCGCGCCATCACTGTGCCGGTGGTCGAGGCGCGGATCTCGACGCTCGGGTCGTTCCAGCCGAGGGCGTTGGCGGCCGACTCGTAGAGCAGCGTCGCCATCTCGCGGTCCTGCGGCAGCAGCAGGAAGGCGACGCCGACCCCCGCCCCGGGACCGCCGTTCGCCTTGTGGTTGACGATGGGGTCGTAGTAGCTGGTGACCCACTCCAGCCTGCCGTCGCGCGACATTCCTATGAAGTTCTCGCGCGCGTACTCCAGCCACCCCTGCACCGGGCGGTGGGTGTCGCGCCCGTACACCCGGTCGTACAGATACATTCCGAGACCGGCGGCGCTGTTGCACGGGAACCAGATCTTCGTGTTCTCGCAGTGCGGACCCTCCGGGCGCTCCCGGTACTGGCTCTCGAGCAGGGCCGCGATCCGGTGCTGGTCCCACTCGAACCGCTCGTCGCCGTAGCCGGTAACGGAGAACGGCCGCTCGTACTTGTCGTCGCCCGAGACGTACTTGTAGATGCCGAGGAGCAGGTTGAACCAGCCGCGGAAGAAGAGGTTGCCCTCCGAGCCGATCGGATCGGGCGACAGGCCCCACGGCTCGATCCCGTTCGCGGTCCACCCGATGCGGTTGTAGCGGCTCCGGAGCCGCTCGGGAATCGCCTGCATCACGCGTTCGGGGTAGTTCGCCCGCCGCGGGTCGTCGCCGATCTGGGTCAGCCAGTCGACGGCCCCCCAGTACGTCGGATAGCGGCTGGCGAGCCCGTCGGCGATGCGGGTGTACGCCTCGCGCCACGCCGGCGTCCGGTCCGCCATCAGCAGCAGCGCGTAGGACGAGTTGTGGAGGTCGAAGCGGCCGTAGCTGGTGACGACGGGGTTGGAGTAGCGGTCCCACCACATGTGCGGGATCCCGTCGGCGTCCCAGTCGTCGGGGGTGGTCGCCTTCTCCCACAGAAAGCGGAGCCAGCCGCGCGTACGCCGGTTGAGGGTCGGATGGACCGACCGCGGGGTCTCCTCCGGCAGAGCCGGCGCCTGTGCCGCCGCCTCCCCCGGCCGGAGGGCGAGCGCGCCGGCGGCGGCGCCCATCTGCTGCACGAACCGGCGCCGCGAGCGTCCCTGGGCAGTGGTCATGTCGTCCTCCGTGGCGCGAGGGGCGATTATACCGTGCGGGATCTGTCGCGCGGGCGCCTCGGATTCGTCGGCTGGTCGACTGTCGCGGAGCCGACTCTGCCGTCCTGCCGCCGACTCACGGCCAGCAGATGTCGAGCAAAATGGCCGGCAGCATGGAAGGCTCCTCTCCAAGACAGTCCGCCAGGACTCTGACGGCAATTGACTGGCGGTGTCCCAGGCGTCCCGGGCGGGAATCAGGGGCTTGCGCCTCGCTGAAGTCGACAAGTCAGCATGGGTCAAGGCCCCTGCGCCGTCGGTTCCGCTCTACTCGTCGGGTGTGGTGTCGATGACGGGCAGGCCGGGCTGCGTCCCCCAGCCGCGCCAGATGCAGTAGACGGCCGGAAACACCAGGAGCACGACGAGGGCCGTCGTCAGCACGCCCCCCACCATCGGCGCCGCGATCCGCTTCATCACGTCGGCGCCGGTGCCGGTGCTCCACATGATCGGCAGCAGGCCGAGGGTCGTGGTGGCGCTCAGCATCATCACCGGCCGGACGCGGCGGGCTGCGCCTTCGAACACGGCCTGGCGGAGCTCGGCGAGCGTCTGCAGGCGTCCTTCCGCCCGGGCCGCGTCGCAGGCGCGGTCGAGGTAGAGCAGCATCACGACACCGGTCTCCGCGCTCAGGCCGGCCAGCGCGATGATGCCCACCCACACCGCGATGCTCAGGTTGTACTGCAGCACATACAGGAGCCAGAACGCGCCGATCAGCGACAGCGGGACGGCCGACAGCACGATGAGGGTCCGGGCCACCGAACGGGTGCTGGCGTAGATGGTCAGGAAGATCGACAGCAGGGTGATCGGCACCACGAGCCGCATGCGCTCCTGCGCGCGCACCATGTACTCGTACTGGCCGCTCCAGCCGAGGCTGTAACCGGTGGGGACCTCCACCTGCGCGGCGACCGCCTGCCGGGCCCGCTCGACGTAGGTCCCGATGTCGACGTCCTCGATGTCGACGTAGACCCAGGCGTTGGGACGCGCCTGCTCGCTCTTGATGGCCGGCGGTCCCTTGACGAACGACATGGTCGTCAGGTGGCCGAGCGGGATCTGCTGCCGGGTCGGCGTCTGGACGAGGATGTCCCGCAGCGCCGCGGGGTTGTCGCGCAGGTCCCGGCTGTAGCGCAGGTTGACCGGATAGCGTTCGAGCCCCTCCACCGTCGTCGTGATGTTCATGCCGCCGATCGCGGACTGGATGACGTCCTGCACGTCGCCGACCGTCAACCCGTAGCGGGCTATCTCGTCCCGCCGGACCGAGAAGTTCAGGTAGTTGCCGCCCATCACCCGCTCGGCGTAGACCGAGCGCGTGCCCGGCACCTGCCGGACCACCGCCTCGACGTCGCGGCCGACGTCCTCGAGGACGGTCAGGTCGGGGCCCGAGATCTTGATGCCCACCGGGGTCTTGATGCCGGTCGAGAGCATGTCGATGCGGGTCTTGATCGGCATGGTCCAGGCGTTGGTGAGGCCCGGGAACCGGATCGCGCGGTTCATCTCGTCGGTCAACCGCTCGGGGGTCATCCCCGGCCGCCAGGCGTCCTCCGGCTTGAGGGTGATCGTCGTCTCGATCATGCTCAGCGGCGCCGGGTCGGTCGCGGTGTCCGCGCGGCCGACCTTGCCGAACACCTGCTCCACCTCGGGGAACGTCCGCAGAATCCGGTCGGTCTGCTGCAGGATCTCGCGTGCCTTGGTGATCGACACCCCCGGCAGGGTCGTCGGCATGTACAGCAGGTCGCCCTCCCAGAGCGGCGGCATGAACTCGGAGCCCAGCCGCGAGACCGGCACGGCGGTCGTCCCCAGCGCCCCCAGCGTCAGGACGACGACCGCCCAGCGCCAGGCGAGCACCCGCCGCAGCAGCGGCCGGTAGAGGGCCATGAGCAGCCGCGTGATCGGGTTGGCCCGCGCCGGCAGTATGCGGCCGCGTATCCAGTAGCCGACCAGCACCGGCACGAGGGTGATGGAGAGCACGGCGGAGGCGGCCATCGCGTAGGTCTTGGTGAAGGCGAGCGGCTTGAAGAGACGGCCCTCCTGCGCCTCCAGCGCGAAGATCGGCGCGAAGGAGATCGTGATGACGAGCAGCGCGAAGAACAGGGTGGGACCGACCTCGGTGGCGGCGCGGGTGACGATCTGCCAGTGGGGCAGTCGGCCCCGGTCGCGCTCCAGGTGCCGGTGCGCGTTCTCGACCATCACGATCGCGGCGTCCACCATGGCCCCGATGGCGATCGCGATGCCCCCCAGCGACATGATGTTGGCGTCGATGCCCTGCAGGTACATGACGATGACGGCCATCAGCACCGCCAGCGGCAGGGTCAGCACCGCCACCAGGGCCGAGCGCACGTGCAGCAGGAAGAGGGCGCAGACCAGGGCGACGATCGCCATCTCTTCGAGCAGCTTCTCCTGCAACGTGTCGATCGACCTTTCGATCAACGCCGTCCGGTCGTAGACGGGGACGATCTCGACCCCTTCCGGCAGCCCGGACTGCAGCTCTCCGAGCCGCGCCTTGACCCGCTCGACCACGTCGTGCACGTTCGCGCCGAAGCGGACGACGACGATACCGCCGACCACCTCGCCGTCGCCGTTCAGCTCGGCCAGCCCGCGGCGGATGTCCGGGCCAATCTGCACCGTGGCGACGTCCTGGACCGAGATCGGCGTGCCCGATTCGTCGACCCCCAGGGCGACGCGCTTCACGTCGTCGATCCCCTGGATGTAGCCTTGGCCGCGCACCATGAACTCGGCCTCGGACATCTCCAGCACCCGCCCGCCGACGTCGTTGTTGCTCCGCTGCACGGCGTTCCGAATGCGCGAGAGCGAGATGTCGTAGGCGCGCAGGCGGTTCGGGTCGACGGTGATCTGGTACTGCTTGACGAAGCCCCCGATGCTGGCGACCTCGGCCACCCCCTGCACCGCGGTCAGCTCGTACTTGAGGAACCAATCCTGGAGCGACCGCAGCTCGGCGAGGTCGACGTCGTCGGAGCGGAGCGCGTACATGTAGGCCCAGCCGACGCCGGTGGCGTCCGGGCCGAGGGTCGGAGACACGCCCGCGGGCAGGCGCCCGCTGACGTAGTTGAGGTACTCCAGAACCCGGCTGCGCGCCCAATACAGGTCGGTGCCGTCCTCGAATATCACGTAGACGAACGAGAAGCCGAAGAACGAGTAGCCGCGGACCACGGTGGCGGACGGGACGGCCAGCATCTGCGTGGTGATGGGGTAGGTCACCTGGTCCTCGACGACCTGCGGCGCCTGGCCCGGGTAGTCGGTGAAGATGATCACCTGCACGTCCGAGAGGTCCGGCAGGGCGTCGAGGGGCATCGCCCGCAGCGCGTAGATCCCTCCGAAGGCGATGGACACGGCGCCGAGGACGACGAAGAAACGGTTGCCGATCGACCACTCGATGACCCTGGCGAGCATCGGTCTTTCTCCCGTTTCTGTCCTCAGTGGCGGTGTCCGGCCGGCATCGCCGGCATGTCCGTCTCGCCGGCCGGTGGCAACGTGGGTTCGGCACCCTGCAGGGGGTCGGTCGGCATGCCCATGCCGGAGTCGAGGCTGCGGATCGCTTGCGTGAGGTTGCTCTCGGAGTCGATGAGGAACTGCGCCGACACGACGATTGCGTCCCCCTCCTCGACGCCGTCCAGCACCTCCCAAACGCCGCCGCCCTGGCGGCCCAGGGTCACGGCGGCGACCTGGAACGTGCCGGGAGCGCGTTCGAGGACTACCAGATCGCGCGTGCCGCCGCGGATCACCGCCTCTTCCGGCACCGCCAGCGCGTTGCGCGCGACCGGCACGTCGAAGGTCACGTTGGTGTACATGCCCGCGCGCAGCGTCAGGTCGGGATTCTCGAGCTCGATCGAGACGGTCATCGTGCGGGACCGCTCGTCGAAGTGCGGGTACAGATAGCGGACGAATCCGGTGTGCGGCCGCCCCGGCCGGTAGGGGAGCTCGACCTGCGCCCGCTGGCCGACGCGCATCGCCTCGACCTGGTGCTCGAAGACCTGCACGTCGACCCAGATGGTCGTCAGGTCGGCCATCTTGTAGAGGTTCATGCCGGCCCGGACGTACATCCCGTCGAGCGCCTGGTCCATCTTCTCGACCACCACGCCGGTGACCGGGGACTGGACCGACAGCGTGCGGCGGGGCGTCCGCTCGCGCTCCAGGGTGGCGATCTGCTCGTCGGTGATGTCCCAGTAGCCGAGCCGGGCGCGGGACGAGGCGACGAGCGAACGCGCGCGGTCTGCGATTGCGGGGTACTCCGACGTCTCGAGCCGGACGGCGTAGTCGACCGACTGCAGGTACTCCATCTGGGTCGTCACGAGCTGGGGGCTGTAGATGTCGAACAGGACCTGTCCCTCTTCGACCGTCTCGCCGAGGTAGTTCACCGCGACGTTCTCGATCCAGCCGTCGTACTTCGTGTTCACCCAGGCGATCTGCCGGTCGTTGTGGGCGAGGGTGCCGACGGTGCGAATGGTCTGCGCGATGTTGCGCCGGGCGACCGGCTCGGTGCGGACGCCGATGCTCTGCACGAAGCCCGGGTCGATCCGCACCGTGCCCGGGGGCAGGCTCTCGCCGCCGCTGGCGTAGACGGGCACGAGGTCCATGCCCATCGGAGACCTGCCGGGCCGGTCCGACGTGAAGGTCGGGTCCATCGGCGCGCGCCAGTGCAGAATCTCCCGGTCGTCCTCGGACCCCGGTGCGGCGTCCGGCACGGCGGCAGAAGCCGCCGCGGGTTCAAGGAGCCCCCCCGCGAGGCGGGATGGCCACTGCCAGCCGGCGGGATTGACGGCCATCAGCGCCGTCACCGCAATGCCCAGGGCGAAGCTCGCGACGCCGAGCGCGATTGCCTTTGCGTTCTTCATGGCGTACTCCCGGTCAGTGGCACGCGCGTGCCGATCGCGCGTTCGAGGGCGGTGAGCGCGATGAGGAGATCGGAGAGGTAGCGCGCGCGCATCGAGCGGACGTCGATCAGCGTGCGCTCGCTGTCGAGCAGCTCGAGCACGCCGAGCTGACCCGTCTCGTAGGCGGTCTCTGTGGCGAGGAGCGCCTCCTCGGTCTGTGGAATCAGCACGGTGTCGAGCAGATCGATCTGCCGGTCCAGGGTCTCGAGGTGGACGACCGCCTCCTGAACCTCCATCTCCATGGCGTTGCGCGCCGCCGCCCGGTGTTGGGTGTGCGCGCGGAGCTCGCCGTGCGCCTGCTCGACGCCCGCCCGGTACTTCGCGCCCCAGAGGGGCAGCGACACCCCCAGCGAGACCGAGACCGCGTTCCTGCCGTCGTCCGTCAGCGGGGGGAGACCGGCCGCATCGTCCCGGCGGCCGACGTTGGTGACCCCCACGCTCGCCGTGAAGCCCGGCCGGGCGTTCTTCTTCGCCAGCTCGATGGACCGCTCGCTGCCCTGGATGAGGGCGGTCGCCGCGCGGAGCTCGTGGCGGTTCCGGTCGCCCAGGCGGTAGAGCTGCTCCCGGTCGATCTCGACGGGGGGCCGCGTCGGAAGCGGTACTTGCGGCACGGGCTCCTCCGCGGGCCGGTCGAGCAGGGTGTTGAGGTGCGCCGCGAGCGTGCCGCGCTGCCGGTCGAGCCGGTGCCGGCGGTCGACGACCCGGGTGATCTCCGCCTGCAGCCTGATCACCGCCTGCTGAAGGCCCTGGCCCGTGGCGTAGCGGGCGCTGGCCAGCGTCTCGTAGTGCTCGAGCAGCGATTGTTCCTCGCCGGCGAGACCGAGCTCGGCGTCGATGTGGCCAAGGTCGTAGTAGGCCTCCTTCACCTGGGCGACGACGTCGCGCCGGGCGGCCTGGTACAGGTGGTGCAGCGCCGTCGCCTCCAGCAGCGCGACCCGGCCCCGCAGCTCCAGCGTGCCGAGCCAGGGAAAGGCCTGGGTCAGCGTCACGCTGTTGAGCTGGGGCCCGACCCGGGTCTCCACGCTGCGCAGCGCCTGGGTGAAGCTGACGACCGGGTCGGGCAGCGCGGTGACCTGGGGCACCCGCTGGCGGGCCGCCTCGTAGCGCGCGCGGGCTTCCAGGACCGTGGGATTGGCTTCCGCCGCCGCGGTCGCGTAGGCGCGCAGATCCGGGGCGGCGGCGTGGAAGTCGAGCGGGTCCTCCGGCGGCGCCGGCTGGGCGCCGGCGAGCGTCGAGACCAGGACCCCGGCGGCCAGACCGGCGGCGAATCGCCGCACGGGTGCTGCATGCATGTGATCGTCCCCGTGTTTCCTCGCGTCGCGGGCGACCGGCGTTCTCCGCCGGGCGCGGTGACCGACGTCACCCGCGCTGTGCGGGACGTGCATTCACCGGCGTGCGCGCACACGCCGGGTACTGTCGCTCAGGCGGAGAGACGAAGGACGTGACGGAGGAAGACGATCAGAGCAGCAGGGAGGCGTGCCGCACGAACAACGGAGGCGAGGTGGAGCGCGGGCGAGGGTGGTCGGCGTGCCACGCGGGCGGCGCCGGGTGCGGTTCGCGTTCGACGGCGGGCGGCGCCGCCGCGTCGGCGTCGGCGTCGGCGGGCACGGACGGCTTCGCGACGACGGTGGCGCAGCAGGTGAACGCGGTCGACGTGTCGTGGTGATGGTCCTGGGTCGGCCGGTCGTGGCAACTCGATGCCGCCGGCGTTGCCGCCGCGGTGGCCATCAGGGGACACAGAACGACGGCGGCCAGCAGGGCCGAAGCCACACAGGCTACGAGCGGCCGCCGCCGCACTCGCGTCATGCTCCCATTGTGTCAGATCGCGCTCCCGGTCTCAACTCGTGCGCGAAAGGAGGCTCGTGACCCCTCGGGCTGGCGGACCGCGCCTGCGGCCAATACCCCTCTCAACGTGCAGAGCGCATCCAGGCGGTGGCGAGGCTGTCGGCGTACTCGTTCCAGCGATGGCCGGTGTGGGCGGCGATCCAGCGCAGGTCGCAGGCGGGATGGGCGCGGTAGCGGGCCAGCAGCTCCTGCACCAGCTCCAGGTTCTTGATGGGGCCGGACTTCTTCTTCCAGCCCTGGCGCTCCCACCCCGGGGCCCATTGCGTGATGGTGTTCACGCAGAGCCGGCTGTCGGTGAAGACGCTGACCGCCGCGTCCTCCGGCAGCACCTTGAACGCCTCGATCAGGGCGCGCAGCTCCATGCGGTTGTTCGTGGTATCGGGGTCGTGGCCGTGCCTCTCGATCACGATCTCGCCGTTCTCGACCCACACCACCCCCCAGCCGCCGGGACCCGGGTTCGGCGACGCGCTGCCGTCGGTGAAGACGCCCGAGGCGGGGCCGTCCGAGTACTTCGCGCGGGCCTCGGCCGGGGTCAGGTTCCCCTCGCGCAGGGGGCGGGCGCGGTTGGCGCCGCCGCGCCCCGGACGATTTGCGGCCGCCTTCTTCGGGGAAGCGGCCGTCTTGTTCGGGGAGTGGTCACGGCAGTACTTCGGCTGCCAGCCGGGATAGCGGTCCAGCGCCGCCCGGGGAACGTCGAACGGCGCCCCGCACACCCGGCACTGGAAGCTCGGCACGGTGCACAGGATACGACAGCCGGCAAGGGGTCAGAACGAGACCGACATGTTCATCGAGATGGTGCGCGGCGCTCCCAGCCACGCCGCGTTCTCCACTATCGCCGCGAGGTACGAGGCGTCCAGGAGGTTGTTCGCGACCAGCGACACCTCCGCCGACTTGAAGCGGTCGGACAGGCCGTCGACGGCGAACGTGAGGTACGCGTCGACCATCCAGTAGGCGTCGGCGTACCAGTCGGCGGTCAGGCTGACCCGCCGCGCCGACGTGTACTTGCCGGTGATCCCCATCCCGAGCGGCCCCGACTTGTCGAGCGACAGGACCCACAGCCGGTCGGGGACCCCGGTCACGTCGCTGCCGGGTTGGATGTTCTGGGAGGCGTCCACCTGCGCGTCGCCGGTGCCGACGTACTGCGAGTCGTTGAACGTGTAGGCGGTGTAGAACGACGTCCGGCCGGGCATCTGCACCGTGGCCGAGAGCTCGACCCCGCTGGTGTCGATGCCGCCGGCGTTGAAGTAGGCGCCGCCGCCGGGAATGAGGTAGTTGGGGCCGGCCGTGGTCGTGGGCCCGAGGAAGAAGATGCGGTTGTCGAAGTCGATGTCGTACCAGGTTGCCCCGAGGGCGACGCGATCGCCCGAGTAGCGCATCCCGACGTCGATGTTCGCCGCGGTCTCGGGCTCGAGGGCGGCGAGGCTGCGGCCCGGCACCTCGAGCAGCCGGTCGGCCAGCGACTTGAAGTTCTCGGCGTAGCCCGCGAACAGCTCGAAGCCCTCGACGGGGGTCTCCAGGGTCACCCCGCCTGAGAGCAGCAGATCCGAGTCGGAGCCGACGGCGAGGCCGGGATCGGCGCCGAACAGGTCACGGCGCGAGATGTTCACCAGGAACTGCTTGACGCCGCCGGATATGGCGAGGGGACCGGCGTAGACGGTGTCCTCGACGTACCACTTGAAGACCTGCTGGGGGAAGTCCCAGTCGTACTGCTGCCAGTACGGCTTCTCGTCGAAGGTGATGTTGACCCGGGGGTCGAGGATGCGGTGCCAGTCGCGGGCGAGAATCCGGGTCGAGTGCTCGAACCAGAGGCCGGCCCGCAGGGTGTTGCCGGCGGCGCCGACGGCGCCCGTCCATTCCTCGTCGAGGGTGAAGCCGAGCCGGTCCTTGCCGTAGTGGCTGTGCCGGAACGACTGCACCGCGGTGGCCCCCGGGTGGCACGCGGGGTCGACGTCGGGCCCGCCCGCGCCGTAGTAGTTGAAGATGTAGGACGAGGTGCAGCCGGGCTGCGGCCCCACCGCCGCGAGGTCCTGGTTCACGAAGCGGAACTGCCCGAGGATGGCGCCGCCCCGCACCGGCGCTCCTCCCATCAGCTCCGATTCCGGTCCGCCGCCGTCGTCGGTCACGTCGACCATGTACGGCGGCAGCCAGTCGCCGCGGCCCCGGTTCCGGTGGTAGTAGGCGCCGGCGCTCAGGGTGGTGGCGTCGTTGAACGCCCAGTCCGCCTTCAGATAGCCGAAGGTGTTCTGGCGATAGGTGCTCCAGCCGCGCCGGTAGAACTGGTTGAGGTACGGCACCCCGGGCCAGTCGTCGATGAGGCGGTCCCAGCGGGGAGCGGCCGCGAAGTCGCCGGCCGAGTAGAGGCGCTGGTAGACGTCCTCGCGGATCTGGTCGTAGGAGAAGTAGGACGTCAGCTCGAGACGGCCGTGCGACGACGCCAGCTTCGCGGCCAGATGCTCGCGCTCGTTCCGGGCCGCGCCGTGCACCCAGTCGGTCGCGGTCTGCCGCCCCGCCGACAGCCACGCGTAGGTCTCGCGGTCGAAGAGCGAGCCGGTGTCGACCCGCATGAAGTAGCGCTCGCCGTCGTTCTCCCCCAGGGTGACCGACGCGGTGTAGGTACGCTCGGTCTCGGGCGCGTCGGTGAGGAAGTTGAAGGTGCCGCCCAGCGCCTCGACCGACCGCGAGGCGACGTCCGCGGTCCCCTGCGACACCTCGACGCCGCCCAGGTTCGCGGGGTCGACGAAGCGGTTCGCCTTGGATCCGCTCCAGTAGTCGGAGGTGCCGTTCGGGAACCCGTCGATGGTGGTGCCGATCTGCGCCTCGTTGATGTTGGTCTGGAAGCCGCGCACCGCGACCGAGCTCGACCAGTCGTCGAACCCGTAGGTGTCGCCCTCCTGCACCGACACCCCCGGCAGGTTGTCGACGACCGCGACCACGCTGGTCAGCGCCGCCTGCTGCTCGATCATCGGCTCGGCGACGACGTTGGTCGCGAAGGTCGTCGGCTCGTCGGCGATGACCGACACCGCTTCCAGCAGCCGCTCGATCTCGAGCACGACGTCGAGCGAGACGGCGGCGTCGGCGCCAACGCTGACCCGCATCTCCTGCGGCTCGAAGCCGGGAAGCGTGAACCGCACCGTGTACTCGGCGGCCGGCAGCATGCCGAACGCGAAGCGGCCGTCGGGGCCGGTGACCTGCAGCCGGGCGGCCGGGAGCGGCCCGCCCGTCACCGCGACGGTGACGCCGGGCAGGGCGCCGGCGCCGATGTCGGTGACCGATCCCTCGATCGACCCGGTGGGCTGCGCGCGGGTCTCCGCCGCCGACAGCAGCGTCGACGCCGCGAGGATGCCGACTACGAGCGCCGTGCGTGGCGGAAAACTGAATGGCGATGTCATTTGGGAACCTCGTCACGTCGACGCGGGAGGGACGTCTGGGGCTGCACTGGCAACGCACTTCTCCCAGCTGCGCGCCACACAGGCGCCAGCATGAGAATGAGGGGAACGGGCAGCGTACTGCCAGGGTAGATGGTGGGGCAAGTGTTACGGCTGCCAGGATTGGGTGGCAGGCCAAGTGTGGTGGCTCCGCGCCCGGGCCCCCCTGGCCGCATGCTCGACGGTTGGAGGACACATCATCGAACCCGGCGTAGTCCTCGACCCTACCCGCACCTGTTTCAGGAGAGCCACGCAGATGCGCACGCGTGATGCAGGTTTCACCGTGCAGCGGTCGTATCGGTCCCGCCCCGGACAGGGTGTAGTTCGGCCGAGGCGTCCCTGATGTCCGGTGTCGACGCCATGTTTACGCCGCCGGCGGCGTAGCGGCGGCAAGATCCGAGCGTCAGTATCGAAACAGGTACGACAGCTTCGTGAAGAACGCCCGGTTGGTCTGCCGCAGGGCGGTCGTGGGGAACCGCACCGCGTCGATCAGGTCTTCCTGCTGGTAGTGGTCGTCGTAGCCGACGAAGAACACGGTGCCGGCGTTGACGCGGTAGGTGAACAGGACGTTGGAGCCGAGGGTCCCGTTCAGGGAGTTGTACTCCGTGATGTTCCGGAGGGCGAGCCGGCTGGTGAGCTGGTAGGTCGTGAACGTGCGCAGGATCTTCACGTCGAACACCAGCGCCTCGGTCAACGGGTCGTGCAGGCGGCTCGTGATGAGGTTCAGGTCGGCGCTGAGCCGGCTCGTCGGGCGCAGGTTGACGAACACCGTGGTGTTGACGGACCGGCCCAGGAACGGGGCGTCGCCGTAGCGGATCTGGTCGCCCCAGTTGAGGAACCCCCCGAAGGCGATCTTGCGGCTGGCGCTGGCGCCGCCGCCGATGAACGCCGAGGTCTTGCGGAAATCGATGCCGCCGTAGTGTTCCAGGTCCTGGTTCACGTTGGCGACGGTGATGATGCCGTTCGCCAGCGTGGCTCGCACCCCCGCGCCCGTCTGCTCGTCCTGGAGCACCCCCGCGAAGTCGTAGATCCGGCCGTAGCTGGCGAAGGGGCCCCAGTTGCTCACGAGGTTGTCGGGCCACCAGCGGTAGGCGGCGTTGGCCCGGGTGCTCCGCGTGTCCACGCGCTGCACGAACCCGGTGTCGGTCCGGAAGTTCGGGTCGACGGTGTCGAACGACGCGCCGTAGCTGAGGTTGCGGCCCTGGCGGTTGTAGGCGACGTGGGCGGTCGGCCCGGTGCGCTCCGCCCCCGTCTCGTCGCGGTGCTGCGACCCCGCGTAGAGCATCGTCAACGACGACGTGCGGCCCAGGCGGAAGCGGCCGTCGACGGCCGCGACGCGGCTGTAGGCGTCCAGGAACTCCCGGTCGGTCGCCATGACCCCGATGGAGGATTCCGCGTACAGATCGTACCGGGCGCGCCCGACGAAAATCCGGGACGTCTTGCCGAGGGCGTCGGCGGCAAGGTCGTCCCGCCTGCCGGGCGCCTCGTCGTTGGCGACCAGCACCCCGAGGGTGGTGTTGCCGACCTTGCCGGTGAGCTTCCCGCCGTACCGCGGGTCGATGACGGTACGGGTGTGCAGCAGGTTGACCTGCCCGGGCACCGTGAAGACCTCCTGGCCCTCCAGGAAGAAGGGGCGCAGCTCGGGGAAGAAGAGCGGGAACCGCTGGTTGACCTCGATCTGGGGCGTGTCCGACTCGATCTGCGAGAAGTCGGGGTTGTAGGTGAAGTCGGCGGTCAGGTTCGGGGTCACCCCGTACTTCACGTTCAACGCGCCCTCGGGCTGCGTTTCCTCGGCGAACGTCCCGGTCGCGGCGTCGAGCGACCCGAACCGGATCGCGGTGACCGTCGGCAGGATCTCCAGGTTGCGGCTCGTGGACAGGTTCGTGAGCCCGTCGAGCAGCCCCATCTGGGTCAGGAAGCCGGCGACCCCGCGGGAGACCGGGGACCACACGTCGGCCTCGTCCTTGCCGAAGATCGTCCGCACGATCTGGAAGCCCCACCGGTGCGGCTCGCCCGGGCGCCGTTCCGGGTACCGCAGGCTCTTGAACGGAATCGCCATCTCCGCCGTCCAGCCGTCGGCGACCAGTCTCGCCGCCGAGTCGAAGAGGGCGTCCCACGAGAGGTCGCCGGTGGGGGGCGCCCCCAGCGACGCGGCGAGCGCCGCGCTCATGCCGCCGCGGCCGCTGCCCGGGGTTCGGCCGCCGCCCCCGCCGGGTCGTCCGCCGCCGCCGCCGCCGGACATGCGCTGGGCGCTCGACTCGAGCAGGGAGTCGGCCTGCACCCCATAGCCGTTCACCGAGAAGACGTAGGCGCGCTGCTGGTCGAGGAACGGGTCGAAGTAGACGGCCACCGTGTCGTCGATGAACGTCTGGTCGCGGTCGGCCCGGTTGGCGCGGATCAGGGCGGGGTCCGAGTAGTGCGCACGGATGCCGAAGTAGAGGTTGTCGTTGTCGTAGGCGATATAGACCTCGGAGTCCTCGGTGGCCGGCGCCCCGTCGAGGGGGCGCTGTTGCACGAAGTCGCTGATGCGCGTGGCCCGTTCCCACACGGGATCGTCGAGGGTTCCGTCGATGCGGGGGGCGGCGGCGGTGCGCTCGGGACGCACGCTGGGGCGGCCGGTGAGGATGCCGGCGCCGCTGGCGATGCCGACTCCGGCGAACCTCCCGGCGGACTCCGCGGCCGTGTTCGGGATTCGAGCGCCGGCCGATGTCGCGGCTGGCTCGCGCCGGGCCGGCGCGGCCGCCGCCGGCCCCAGGGGCGCCGGGGCCGACTCGCGTCGGCGGGCCTCGCCCGCATCCAGGCTTGGCGCGGTCTCCGCCGGCCGCCGGGGCGCCGCGACCGGCTCGCGCCCGACGCTCCCAACCATGCCCGGTGCGGCCGCCGCCGGTCGCCGGGGGACCGGGGCCGTCTGTCGCCCGGCGGTCCCACCGGGGACCGGCGCGGCCTCCGCCGGCCGCCGCGGCGCCCAGGGTGCGGAGGAGAGGGCCGCCGGCGATTCGCCGGGGCGGGCCGTCAGGGGGTTCCCCGCCGGCGGGCCGCCGCGACGAGGGGGCGCGGCGTTCTCGACGAGCAGGTCCGCATCCGGACGCCGCGGCTGCGGAGACCCTCGCGTCGGGAGTCGGTCCCCCGACAGGCCGGCGGCGAGGTCGACGGCGATGCGGTCCTGCAGCGCGAAGATCTCGTGCCGCTCGCCGTCGGTTCTGACCGCGTGGACCACGACGGCCGAAGGCAGGTCGACGATCCGGGCGTTGATGCGGAGCCGTTGCCCGATCTGCTGGTAGCTGCCGGTGACCGCCCAGCGCGCGCCGAGCCGGCGGTGCAGCTGCCCGAGGTCGCCGAGCGCATCACCGCCGGCCGGGTCGCCGGCCCGCCCGCCGCCGCCGGCAGCGCCGCCGGCAGCGAGCCAGTCGCGGGCGCGGCCGACCACGTTCAGGCCGCGCGCTTCCAGCTCCGCCGTGAGCGTCTCGGCGATGCCGTCGCCCAGCCAGGCGACGTCCGGGTCGGGCGAGAGGTTGGCGAACGGGAGCACGGCGATCGGACCTGCCTCCGGGGCCGGGAGCGGCGCCTGCGCACGGACGCCGCCCGCGGCCAACGGCAGCAGGAGACAGGCGGCGAGGGTGCGTGCGAAGCGGATCATGATGTAGCCGGGTCCGCGGGATCTGCGAGGCGCTTCGAGCCTGACGACAAACGGTCTATGGTAGTCCATCGGGCTGCAGCCCTGGCGGGCTGCCACATTTGGAGGCTCTCCTGTCTCCGCTATCCGGCTCTCGCGGCGCGCGCGTGGCACAATGGGCTGGCCGATTCCTGTCGCGGAGTGCCGCCGCCGGGGATAGCATGTTGAGGCCGTGCGCGGCCGCGCGTCGTGTTCCGTCCAGAAAGGATGCCGTGATGCCTGCAGCCCCTTCGATTGTCCGCATCGCCGTCTCCGTGGCCGCCGGGGTCGCGTTGCTGGCCGCCGCGCCCGCGGCGGCGCAGCTCCGGCCCGATCTCCCGGGAACGGCGGCGTTCGTCCGGCTCAGCGAGCCCCGCATCGCCCCGTTGCCCGAGTCGCAGTGGACAGACGAGCATCGCGCCCGGGTGGACCGCTGGGCACCCGAGGTGCGCATCGGCAACGCCTTCCGGACGCTGCTCCACGTGCCCGAGCTCGTCGACGCGGTGATGCCGTTCCTCGTCTACGCGGCGCGGGAGACGACGCTGCCCTCCCGGCATCGCGAGCTGCTGATCCTGCGCGCGGCGTGGCTCACGCAGAACCGCTATCTGTGGGCCGACCACGCGCCGACGGCCCGCCTCGTCGGCCTCACCGCCGACGACGTGAACCGGATCGCGGAAGGCCCGAACGCGCCCGGGTGGACGCCCTTCGAGGCGACGCTGCTGCGGCTCGCCGACGAGCTGTACCGCAACTCGTCGGTCCGCGACGCGGTCTGGGCCGCCCTCGACGAGCGCTACGACCTGCTCGAGCTCGTCGACGCGGTGATGACCGTGAACCAGACCACCCTGTTCGCGATGCTGCTCAACTCGTTCGGCGTCCAGCCCGACGACGACGCGCTGGCCCGCTGGCCGGCCGACGTGCCCTGGCGGCTCGACGTGGCCGACCCCGAGCCGCCGTTGCGCGAGCCGCGGGTGGCGCCCCTGGAGGGGCCGGGCATTCGGGTGGGCCGCACCTTCGGGCGCCATCCCCGGATGCAGACGGCGCGGAGCGGGCAGTCCGGATACGTGAACCGCGTCTCGCCGCTGACCCCCTACTTCCGCGAGCTGCTGATCCTGCGCATCGGCTGGAACTGCCAGGCCGTCTACGAGTGGGCGAAGCACGTGGGCAGCGTGGGCCGCGCCCGCGACCACGGCCTCGAGCCGGAGCGCATCGCCCTCGGGCGCGACGCCGGGTGGGACCCGTTCGAGCAGGCCCACGTGCGGGCCGCCGACGAGATCTACCGGGACGGTATCATTTCCGACGACACCTGGGCGGCGCTGGCGTCGCAGTATGACACGCGCGAGATGATGAGCGTGGTGATGACGGTGGCCAACTACCGGCTGGTGTCGATGTCGCTCAACGCTCTGGGGGTGCAGCCGCAGGACACCGACGAGCTGTTCCCGGCCGAGGCCGTCGCCGCTCTCGCCGCGAGATGATGAGCGTGGTGATGACGGTGGCCAACTACCGGCTGGTGTCGATGTCGCTCAACGCTCTGGGGGTGCAGCCGCAGGACACCGACGAGCTGTTCCCGGCCGAGGCCGTCGCCGCTCTCGCCGCGAGATGATGAGCGTGGTGATGACGGTGGCCGACCACCGCCTGGTGTCGATGTCGCTCAACGCACCGGGCGCGCAGCCGACGAGCCGTTTTCCGGTCGGAGCCGTCGCCGCTCTCGCCGACCTGACGAGGTGACCATGAACCGCCGATCCGTAGACCGCCGGAGCTTTCTGACTGCCGCCTTCGCGGCAGGGGCCGCAAGCGCCGCCGCCGTTCCCCTGCTCGCGCGGCAACAGGCTGCCATTCCGCCCTATCGACCGCGCGACTGGTCCGGGGACACGCCGATCCGGTATCCCGACCGCGACATCATCGTGCTCGACCCCCGGTTCAGCCGCTACGTGCTGTTCAACACCCCGATCCGGCGCCACTACACCGGCACCCTCTGGGCGGAGGGGCCGGCCTGGAACGGCGTGGGCCGGTACCTGGTGTGGAGCGACATCCCGAACAACCGCCAGATGCGGTGGATCGAGGACGACGGCCGGGTCACCGAGTTCCGGAACCCGTCCGGCTACAGCAACGGCAACACCTTCGACCACGAGGGGCGGCAGTTGTCCTGCGAGCACGGCGGGCGCCGGGTCGCCCGCTACGAGCAGTCGGGCGAGGTGACGGTCATCGCCGACAGCTACGAGGGGAGGCCGCTGAACTCGCCCAACGACGTGGTCGTGCACCCGGACCGCAGCATCTGGTTCACGGATCCGCCGTACGGGGTCCGCGGCGACTACGAGGGCTTCCGGGCCGAGGCCGAGCTGCCGCTGTCGGTCTATCGGGTGGACGGGCAGACCGGCGAGATCGCGCGGGTCACCGACGACATCGGGGCGCCGAACGGGCTCTGCTTCTCGCCGGACTACGATCGGTTGTACGTGGCCGACACCGGGAGCGGGCGGGACATCCGGGTCTGGGACGTCGACGGGGCGACCCTCCGCAACGGGCGGCGGCACGCGCAGCTGACGATGCTGGGCGATCCGGAGACGGTGTCCGGCGCCGACGGCATGCGGTGCGACGTCGACGGGAACATCTGGGCCGGCGCCCGCCCCGGCGTGCAGGTCATCGCGCCGGACGGCGACACCATCGGCGTCATCCGGCTGCCCGAGGTGTGCGCCAACGTCTGCTTCGGGGGGGCGAAGCGCAATCGCCTGTTCATGACCGCCAGCCAGTCGCTCTACTCGGTGTACGTGGGCGTGCGCGGCGCCGGGATCGCGTAGGAGACGGTGGCGGAACCCCGCGTCGCACCGGAGCGGCGAGGGAGCCGGCCGGCTGCAAGGCGCCCGTGCGACAGGTGCGACGAGGGAGCGCATCGGCGCATAATTGACAGAGAACAACGCAGGCGGGCAGGATGCATCGCCGGTCGAGTACAGCGGGGTCTGTTGCCACGGGCTCCCGCCCGGTGACGCGCCCGCCCAGCCAGATTTGCAGGTGTCCGCGCCGCTCGGCGGCGCAGGCTCCTGGTCGAGACTTCAGGAGGTTCGCATGACGATTCGTACCTGGTTCGTTGCATGTGCAGGCGTTGCGGTGCTGTTCGGGGCGGGGGCGCCGGCGGGCGCGCAGGTCGAGGAGCTGACGCCGGTCACCGACGCGACGCTGCAGGACCCCGACCCCGCCGACTGGCTGAGCTGGCGGCGCACCCTCGACGGGTGGGGCTACAGCCCCCTCGACGAGATCGACCGCGGCAACGTCGGCGAGCTGCGGCTCGCGTGGTCGTGGGGCATGGAGCCCGGCGTGTCGCAGACGACGCCGCTCGTGCACGACGGCATCATCTACCTCGCGAACCCGGGGAACGTCGTGCAGGCGCTCGACGCCGGCAGCGGCGACTTCATCTGGGAGTACCGGCGCGAGATGGCGGAGGCCCGCCGGCCCGCCGCCCAGATGCGCAGCCTCGCCATCTACGAGGACCTCATCATCCTGAACACCGTCGACGCCCATGTCGTCGGGCTCGACGCCCGCACCGGCGCCGTGCGCTGGGAGACGCCGGTCATGCCCACCGAGGCGGGCTACGGCTTCTCGAGCGGCCCGGTCATCGCCGGCGGCGTCATCGTGGCGGGGCTGCGGGGGTGCGAGCGGTTCCGCGAGGACACCTGCTACATCGTCGGGGTCGACGCCCGCACCGGCCAGGTGCTCTGGCGCACCTCGACCATCGCCCGCCCCGGCGAGCGCGGCGGCGACACCTGGGGCGACCTGCCGCTGCTCTTCCGCGCCGGCAGCGACGCGTGGATTCCCGGCAGCTACGACCCCGCGACCGGCCTCGTCTTCTACGGGACGGCCCAGGCCAAGCCGTGGTCGCGCGACGCCCGCGGCACCGACGGCGACGCGCTCTACAGCAACTCGACGCTCGCCCTCGACCCCGCGACGGGGGAGATGGAGTGGTACTTCCAGCACATCCCCGGCGACAGCCACGACATGGACGAGACGTTCGAGCGCATCCTGATCGACTACGACGGCAAGCAGTCGGTCTTCAGCATGGGCAAGCTCGCGATTCTCTGGGAGCTCGACCGGGCCAGCGGCGCGTTCACCAGCGCCGTCGACCTCGGCTACCAGAACATCCTCGACGTCGACCCCGAGACCGGGGTCGTCACCTACCGCGACGGCATGGTCTCCGGGGTCGGCGAGGAGCTCTTCTTCTGCCCCAGCACCGGCGGCTTCAAGAGCCTCCGGGCGATGGCCTATCACCCGGAGACGACGGCCCTCTACATTCCCCTCAACCTCAACTGCGAGACCGCCGCGTTCGGCCCCGTCGAGCGCCGGCTCGGCGGCGGCGGCACCGGCGGGGTGCGGGGGCGGCTGAACCACTTCCACCCGGACGCGCCCGGGCAGCTCGGCGAGTTCCAGGCCCTGGACATCCGCACCGGGGAGACCCTGTGGAAGCACCGCCGCCGCGCGCCCTACAACACCGCGGCGCTGACCACCGCCGGCGGCCTCGTCTTCGTCGGCGACTGGGAGCGCTACGTCTTCGCCTATGACGCCGCGAGCGGCGACGAGCTGTGGCAGAGCCGGCTGACGACGATGTCCAACGGGTACCCGATCACCTACGCGGTCGACGGCAAGCAGTACATCGCCTTCGGCGCCGGCGGTCCCCTCGGCGGCTCGAGCTGGACGAGCATCCTTCCCGGCGATCTGCTCCCGGAGATGCGGAATCCGCGGCAGGGCAACGCGCTGTTCGTGTTCGCGTTGCCGTAGGCGCTCGCATCGCCGGCGAATGCCGCGGGGGACCTTTCGCCACGGCTCCTCCGGAAACAGTCGGTCCGCGGGGCCGGTCGCCTGCGCGGCCGGCCCGCCGCGTCAGGGACCAAGCGGCCGGAGGACGCTGTCGAGCGGTGCGTACGTTCGAATTGACCAGCGAGGTCATGCTGCCCCGGCCGCCGGGCGAAGTGTTCGCGTTCTTCGCGGACGCCAGGAACCTCGAGCGGCTGACGCCGCCGTGGCTCCGCTTCGAGGTGCTGACGCCGGAGCCGATCGAGATGCGCCGGGTCCGCCGCGATCGACTACCGCCTGCGCCTGCGCGGCGTGCCGGTCCGGTGGCGGAGCGAGATCACCGCGTGGGAGCCCCCGTTCCGGTTCGTGGACGAGCAGCGGCGCGGCCCCTACCGGCTCTGGGTCCACGAGCACCGTTTCGAGGAGCGTGCGGGGTGTACGCTGGCGCGCGACCACGTACGGTACGCCGTGATGGGCGGGTGGGTCGTCGACCGCCTGCTCGTCCGGCCCGACGTCGAACGCGTCTTCGAGTATCGGCGCGCCGTGCTCACGCGCATCTTCGGGCTGGCTGACTCTTGAAGTCCCGCTTCCCGCGGCGCGCGCCTCGCGGCGCAGACGCCTGGCCCCGGCTCCGATTCCCCGCGACGAACCTCTCCTCCCGGCGGGCCGCTCGCACGGGGCCGGCAGGGTCCCCCCGGGTTGCCCGATTTCAATCTGGAGAGTCGCGATGAGCTCGGACTGGGCGCAGGGGTACGTCACGGACACGACCTATCCGGACCGGTTCTTCTTCGAGCTGTCTCCGGTCTGGCTGAACTACGTGGCCGCCGTTGGCGGCGCCTGTCCGATCCGCCTCGATCGGCGCTTCACGTATCTGGAGCTCGGCTGCGCCTGCGGCACCTCGCTGGTCGCCAACGCCGCCGCCTTTCCGCAGGGGGAGTTCCACGCCTGCGAGTTCAACGCGGCGCACGTCGAGCAGGCGCGACGCCACGCCGCGGCCATCGGCGCGGGCAACATCGCGTTCCACGAGGTCCCCTTCCAGGCGCTCCCGGCCCGGGACCTGCCGCCGTTCGATTTCATCGTCCTGCACGGGGTCTACAGCTGGGTGGGCGCGCCGGTGCGGGAGGCGATTCGCCGGATCATCCGCCGGCGCCTCGCGCCCGGCGGCCTCGTCTATCTCAGCTACAACTGCCTGCCGGGCTGGGCGGTCGAGGCGCCTCTGCGCAAGCTGCTGATCGAGATCAGCGCGACCGGGACCGGTGATACGCGCCAGCGAACGGCACGCGCGCTTCGGTCCGTGCAGGGGCTGAGCGACCGGAAGCTGCGCTACTTCACCGCCAACCCCGCCGCCGCGGCCGCCGTCGATGCGTACGTCCGGAGTCCGAGCAGCTACCTGGTGCACGAGTTCCTGAACGAGGCGTGGGAGCCGTTCTACGCGAGCGACGTCGCCGACGAGCTGGCCGAGGCCGGCGCCCGGTTCCTGGGGAGCGCCACGCTGGTCGACAACTACCCGGCCCTGGTCGTCAGCGGTGAGGCCGCCGCGGCCGTCTCGGAGCTCGGGACCGAGCGCCAGCGGCAGTTGGCGGTCGACTTTGCCGTCAACCGGCGTTTTCGCCGCGACGTCTTCGTGGGCGGCGACGAGGGGCGGGGCGAGATCGCGGACGGCCGCCATCTCGGCGCCGCGGTTGTCGGGAGTCTCGATCCGGAGAGGATCGTCGAGAAGACCGTCGTGCCGCGCGGCGCGCTCACCTTCCACGAAGACTTCCTCCTCGAGCTCCAACGCCTCATGCGGGCAGGCTCCATGACGATGGGCGATGTGGTCGCCCGCCTCGGCGGCAAGGGCGCGAGGCGGGCGGAGCTCGCCCGCAATGTCGCGTTCCTGGTCGCGGCGGGCAAGCTGATGCCTTTCGCGAAGGCGCGCACCGGACAGAAGACCCCCATCGAGGGTCGAATCGCGAGCGAGGTCGTCGAAAGGGCCCTGGGCCGCGTCACGGAGCATCCCTTCCAGTGCGTGATCCCCAGCGCGGTGCTCGGCAATGGAATGCCGGTGAGTCCGGTCGAAGCTGTCGCGATTGCCGAGTGGCTGCGCGGCGCGCGAGGCGTCGAGGCGTTGGCGGCCCGGGTGGATGAGCGGGTTCGCGACCTGGGCCTGAATGCGACGGGTTCGGCCGGGAAGCCGGCGGTCGGAGGGCCAACGAATGCTCGAGTTGCGGCCCGCAACACCGTCGAGAAGCTGTTGCCGACCCTGGTGCGGCTCGGATTGATAGCGTAGCGGGACGGTCCTGTTACCCGCTTCCGGAACGGTACTACGATGGGAGCGACCGCGGGCTTCGACGCGTGGCGGCAAGGCGAAGATTCATCGCCCGACACGAACAGTCCGATGCGTGCGCCGAAGCCCGTCGTCGATCAGGCGGCGCGGTCCGGCGGGCGGCGTGGCGGGGTGTGGAACGGCGGGCGCGCAAGGCGACGCACGGGGGGTGCGCGTCGAGAGCGGGCGAAAGGGTGGGGAGCGTGGCCGGCGGGTCGCGAACCGCGACCCGCCAGCACGTCCGGTATGTCCGTTACAGGCTGAATCCGCGCTCGTCGTGCAGCGCCAGGTCGAGCCCCTCCGACTCCTCCTCGGCGGTGACCCGCAACCCCATCGTGGCGTCGAGCGCCTTGGCGATCACGAAGGTGAGCACGCCGGAGTAGACGATGGTGGCCGCCGCCCCGATGAACTGCAACCCGAGCTGTTGCCCGATGCCGCCGTCGAGCCCGACCCCGCCGAGGGCCTCGGCGGTGAATACGCCGGTCAGCATGGCGCCGATGAAGCCGCCGACTCCGTGGACCCCGAAGACGTCGAGCGAGTCGTCGTAGCCCATCTTGCGCTTGAGGCTGCTCGCCGCCCAGTAGCAGATCACGCCGGCCGTCAGCCCGATGACGAGGGCGCCGCCGGGGCCGACGGTGCCCGACGCCGGGGTGATGGCGACCAGTCCGGCGACGGCGCCGGTGGCGATTCCCAGCACGCTCGGCTTGCCGTGGATCATCCACTCGGTGGTCATCCAGGCGAGGGCCGCGGTCGCGGTGGCGATGTGGGTCACGGTCATGGCCATGCCCGCCACGCCGTCCGCGGCCAGCTGGCTGCCGGCGTTGAACCCGAACCAGCCGACCCAGAGCATCGACGCCCCGACGACGGTGAGGACGAGGCTGTTCGGCGCCATCGGGGTGGTGGGATAGCCGCGGCGCTTGCCGAGGACGATGCAGAGCACGAGCGCGGCGACGCCGGCGTTGATGTGGACGACGGTGCCGCCGGCGAAATCGAGGACCCCCAACTCGCCGAGCCATCCGCCGCCCCAGACCCAGTGGGCGATCGGCGCGTAGACCACCGTGACCCACAGGGCCATGAACGCCAGCATGGTCGAGAACTTCATCCGCTCGGCGAACGCGCCCACGATGAGGGCCGGCGTGATGATGGCGAACGTGAGCTGGAACATCTGGAACACGGACTCGGGGATTGTGCCCGAGACGGTGTCGACCCCGACGCCGGACAGGAAGAACTTGCCGAGCCCGATGAACGCGTTGAGGCTGCCGCCGTCACCGAAGGCCAGGCCGTACCCGTACACCGTCCACACCAGCGTCACCAGGCAGGTGATGACGAAGCACTGCATCATCACCGACAGGACGTTCTTGGCCCGCACCAGACCCGCATAGAAGAGCGAGAGGCCCGGAATCGTCATGAACAGGACCAGGACGCTCGACGTGAGCATCCAGGCCGTGTCGCCGGAGCTCAAGCCGTCCTGGGCCCAGGCCACGCGCGGGAGCGCGACGGCGAATGCGCCGGCCAGTCCGGCGAAAACCGCTTTCGACTTGAAGGTCATGCGTATCCTCCTTCTCCAGACAGGTCCGAGACGCGGCATCCGGTCGATGCTGCGCTGCACCTGCGCCGCGCCGGAACGCAACGGCCGTCCCGTGGAGGGTCCGGTGCGGCGCAGGGCCTCTAGAGCGCGTTGGATCCCACTTCGCCGGTTCGGATGCGGACCGCCTGCTCCATGTCGGTCACGAAGATCTTGCCGTCGCCGATCTGGCCGGTCCGCGCGGAGGTCTTGATGGCGTCCATGACCGCGTCCAGACGGTCGTCGTTCACGACGATCTCGATCTTGACCTTGGGCACGAAGTCCACCGAGTACTCGGCCCCGCGGTAGATCTCGGTATGACCCTTCTGGCGGCCGAACCCCTTGACCTCGGTCGTGGTCATGCCGGCGACGCCGAGACGCGAGAGCGTGTCACGAACCTCGTCGAGCATGTGCGGCTTGATGATTGCGGTGACCTGCTTCATTACTGCAGCTCCTTCCTCGGCATGCGCCGCGAGCCTGTCTCGCGGCACGAGCATTCCGCCAGCGGCGCCCACCTGGATGACGCGCCACTATATCAGGAGATCGAGAGGATCGAGACCGGTCGATCGGATTCCACCCCGAACGGGCCGGGCGGCGCGCTCCTGGCGCGGGTGCCTGGGTCGACAGGGTCGTTCGGGCGGCAACCGGGAGGCCGCAACGCGACCCTGCGGTCGCGTTGGGAGTTTCGCTGGCGCGAAACTCCTACGGCGACGATTTCCGGGCTAGGACAGGGTCGGGATCGTTCGGGCGGCAAAAGCGGCGCCCGCCACCACCGTTTCGTCCGTCATGGGCGGCGCTTCCGGCAGCGCCACCGGCTCTTCCCGCCCGAACATCCGCCGCATCGCCTGTTGCATGTCGTCGACGATCAGGTAGGAGGTCGGCACCAGAATCAGGGTGATGAAGGTCGCGAACAGCACCCCGAACGCCAGCGAGACCGCCATCGGCACGAGGAACGCCGCCTGCATGCTGCGTTCCAGCATCAGCGGGGCGAGGCCGAAGAAGGTGGTCAGCGACGTCAGGAGGATGGGACGGAACCGGTTGCTGCCTGCTTCGCGGATCGCGAGCCGGAGACCGGCGGAATCGAACTCGCGGTGGTCCGGCGGCTGTCCGCCCGCCTGGCGCACCTTGCGGCCGAGGTCGGCGTGGACGCTCCGCGAGCGGTTGATGAAGTCGACCATGACCAGGCTGTCGTTGACGACGACCCCGGTCAGCGCGACGAGGCCGAACATCGACATCATGGTGACGTCGAGCCCCATCACCATGTGTCCCCAGATGGCGCCGACGAGACCGAACGGGATGGCCGCCATGATGATCAGCGGCTGCACGTACGATCGCAACGGGACCGCCAGCAAGGCGAAGATCATGAGCAGGGCGAGGAAGAACCCGCGCTGCAGACCGCCCACCGCCTCGACCTGCTCGGCCTGGGCGCCTTCGAAAGTGTAGAACACCCCCGGGTAGTCCGCGAGCACCTCGGGCAGGATGCGCGCCTGCAGATCGGCGATGACCGCGCCGGCCGTCGTCAGCCCCGGATCGACCGAGGCCGTCACGTTCACCGCGCGGTTGCGGTCGACCCGCTTGATCGATGCGAAGCCGCGTCCCGGCTCCACCTGCGCCACCTGGCCGAACGGCACCTCGGCGCCGTTGGGGGTGCGGATGCGCATGTTCTCGAGGTCGCCCAGCGACCGGCGATCGTCCCGGGGATAGCGCACCATGACGCGGATGTCGTCGCGCCCCCGCTGGATGCGCTGGGCTTCCTCGCCGTAGAACGCCTGCCGGACCTGCCGGCCGAGATCCTGCAACGTCAGGCCGAGGGTCTCCGCCGCCGGCTTGATGCCGAGCTGCATCTCGATCTTGCCGGCCCGGAACGAATCGGAGATCTCGTAGACGCCGGCGTACGCCGTCAGGCGGCGCTTGACCTCCTCGGCCGCCATGCGCAGGCGGTCGAGGTCGGGGCCCGCGAGCTGCACGTCGACGTCGTCCCCGGGGCTCATCATCGACATGTCGAAGTTGACCTCGACCGCTTCCGGGATCGGGTCGGTCATATCCCGCCACATGGCGCCGAGCTCCTCGCTCGTGTAGGCTCGCGTCTCCGCCGGGGCGAGCTCGACCGTCACCTCGCCGAGGTTCGCGGCCGACGCGACCTGCATCGGGCCCATCGGTCCGCCGCCGCGCGACATCATCGGCTGGTCGCCGACCGCCGCCGACACGTGCCGGAAATAGTCCATCCCGGTTTCCCGCTCCAGCCGGTCGCGCAGTCGCGCCGCGCCCGCCTCGAGCTTCTCGACGGCCTGCGACGTCACGTCGACCGGGGTGCCCTGCGGCATGGTGAGCGACGCCGCCATGAAGTCCGCCTCGATCGAGGGGAAGAAGTGGAAGCTGGTCCAGCCCCCGAGCACCATGCCGCCGGTCAGGATCAGGGTCGAGAGCCCGATCGCGGCCGTGACGTAGCGCCAGCGGAGCGCGGTCTCGAGCAACGGCTGATAGACGCTGCGGATGAAGACCTTGAGCCCGGTGGCGAAGATCTGCTGGAACCGGCGCCAGGGACCGGGCGCGCCCCGCTTGGGCAGGTGCGACAGATGGGCGGGCAGGATGCCCAGCGATTCGATCAGCGAGAAGAGCAGACAGGGAACGACGACGAGGGGAATGACCCGGAAGATCTTCCCCATCATGCCGGGCACGAACATCAGGGGCATGAACGCCGCCACCGTCGTCAGGACCGCGAATACCACCGGCTTCGCGATCTCTCGCGCGCCCTCGATGGAGCCGCGCATGCCGTCCCCGTGCTCCTCCTGGTGCCGGTAGATGTTCTCGCCGACGATGATCGCGTCGTCGACCACGATGCCGAGCACGAGGATGAACGCGAACAGGGAGATGACGTTGGCCGAGACGTCGAACCCCGGCATCAGGGCGATCGCCCCGAGGAACGAGATCGGGATCCCGAGGCTGACCCAGAAGGCGAGGCGCAGCTCGAGAAAGAGCGCCAGCACGACGAAGACGAGCGCGAATCCGGTGGCGCCGTTGCGGAGCATGAGGGTCAGCCGATCGCTGAGGATCTCCGCCTGGTCCTGCCAGATCGTCAGCAGGATGCCTTCGGGCAGCCGCGGCTGCGTGCGTTCGACATAGCCGTGCACCGCCGCCGCGATGTCGAGGGCGCTCTGATCGCCGGTGCGGAAGACCGACACCATGACCGTGGTGTCCCGGTCGAACCGGGCCTGCTGGTCCGTCTCCGCGAAGCCGTCGACCACCGTGGCCACGTCGCCGAGCTGCAGGCGACTGCCGTCGGATTGCGTCCACAGCACGAGGTCTTCGTACTCGTTGCCGCGGTAGGCCTGCCCGATCGTGCGCAGCAGGATCTCGCCGCCGTCGGTGCGGACGGAGCCGCCGGGGAGGTCGAGCGAGGACCGCCGCACGGCGTCGGCGACCTGATCGAAGGTCATCCCGTGCCGCCGCAGCGCCGTTTCCGAGACCTCGATGGAGATCTCGTAGGGCGGGGCGCTCACGATGTCGACCTGGGTGATCTCCGGCAGGCCGGACAGCTCGTCGCGCACGCGCTCGGCGATCGCCTTCAGGGTGAAGACGTCGGTGTTGCCCGAAATGGAGATGTCCGTGACCTGGTTCCGGGCGATCAGCTCGCGGACGATGGGTTTCTCGGTCTCGACCGGGAACGTGGTGATCGCATCGACCTGGTTCTTGACCTCGTCGACCACCCGCCGGGCGTCGGCGCCGAGCTCGAGCTCGACCATGACCGACGCGCTCCCCTCCGACGCCGTCGACTGGATCTCCTTGATGCCGTCGATGCCCTGAATCGCCTCTTCGATCCGGATGACGACCCCGGCCTCGACCTCTTGCGGGGCGGCGCCGAGGTAGGGGATCGTGATGCTGACCCGGTCGAGCTCGATCTCGGGGAAGACCTCTTCCTTGACCGAGCTGGTGGCGATCACGCCGCTCATGACGATGAACACCATCATCAGGTTTGCAGCGACCGGGTTGCGAGCGAACCAGGCGATCCCGCCCTTCATGACCGTTTCCCTTTCCGTTGTGACGCTCGGGGCATCGGCGGCCGCGCCACCGTCGGGTGGCGGGGCCGGGAGAGCGTGCAAGAGGCGCAGCTCCTACGGTAACGCGACACCCCCGGCCGGGCACAGGCGCACGCCGTCGTCAAGAGCGGCTCCTGCGTGGAAATACGACCGTTCGGGCCGGATTGTTTCCTGGGCTGCGCGGTTGGATGCAGTCGGCGTCAAGAGCCGCCCGGCTAGACGCGGTAGTAGTCCCCCTGCCAGTCGGTGATCAGCTTCTTGATGGGGGTCGCCGCGGCGATGTTCTCGTCCAGCACCTTGCGGGCGAGGTCGGGCAGCTCGGCGTCGCCGGCGAACCGCAGGCCCACCATCTGGGTCGGCGTGAATTCGTTGATCCGGCCCTGCAGGTCGTCGGGCAGCAGCTCGCGCATGCGCAGGCGCATCTCGAGACGGATCACCCGGTCCTGGGCCTTCAGCGCAAACACCCGGGCGCAGAGAAACACGATGATCAGGGCGATGGCAACGAGCAGATCGAGCACCGCCGGGAACGACAGCGCGCGGAGGCTCGAGACCGCCCAACCCAGGTTGAGAACGAGGATGGGGGCCGCGACGTAGTGGAAGATCGGTACGAATCGAGCGTGGTTCGCGAAGCTCTGTTTCTGGTCGGCCATCGATTACCTCCGGGGCGGTCTGCGGGCTGCGTTGAACCCCCCACTATAGCAGCCGCGACCAACCCTTCGGGCTGCTAGACTACCGGGTGAGGGCCGGTGCGCCCGGCCGGCAGGACCGGGATCGAGGGAGAGCCATGAGCGAGCTGGCGTCGAAGCAGTGTGTGCCTTGCCGCGGCGGGGTGCCGCCCCTGGCCGGCGAGGAGCTGGACGGGTACCACCGGCAGTTGGGCGGCGGCTGGGAGGTGGTCGACGGGCATCACCTCGAGAAGACCTACACCTTCGAGGACTTCCGCCAGGCCCTCGACTTCACCGTGCGGGTCGGCGAGCTGGCCGAGGAGCAGGGCCACCACCCGGACATCCTGCTGGCGTGGGGCCGGGCCACCGTCACCATCTGGACGCACAAGATCGACGGCCTGACCGAGAGCGATTTCGTCTTCGCGGCCAAGGCGGATCGGCTCGAGTCGGTCTGACCGCGCACCCGCGTCAGGCGATCGGTTCCCCCCAGGCGACCGGGTCGCCGACGGCGATGCGGCCGTCGTCGAGCACCTCGGCGAAGACGCCTCCCCGCCATTCGGCGCCGAGGGCGGCGCGCAGCCCCGGTTCGGCGGCGTCCATCCGCTCGCACGGGCGGGTCTCGCCGCGCACCCGCAGCCGGCAGTCGCCCACCTGAAGCACCCGGTCCCGGGTGTGCGCGAGCGCGATCCCGCTGATGAGCAGGTTCGCGCGTCTGATTCCGGGATCGACGGCCGCGCCCAGGGCCTCGACGATCCGGTCCCAGTCGGCGACCGCGATAATCGTGATCTGCCGCCAGCCTCCCTGGTCCGCGTTGCCGACGAGGCCGGCGCCGCGCCGGACGTCGGCGGCGCCGGTCGGGTCCATCGGGCCGCGATGGACCCGTTTGAGCCAGATCTGTTCGAGACGTCCCATTCGTCCACTCCCCTTGTCCGCGCGCCGTCCTGCGGCGCTGGCTTCCTGGCAGCCCGTGGCGAACGCTTTCCGCTGCATTCGAGCGGCGATGCATTCCGCCGGCCCTGCGTTGTTCGTCGGACTGCGTGCAGTCCGCGGTTGCGATATGCCCACTTGCGCCCTCCCTCACGCCCTGTCCGGCGCGCGCCTCGCCGCTCTCGGTGCGCCGCCGGGTTCCACCGCGGGCTGCTGCGCGACCCTACGGTCGCGTTGGAAGTTCGCTGGCGCGAGCTTCTACGGCGCAAGCTCCCTAGTGTAAGATCACGGGTTGATGACTACGGAAATTGGTACCGCCGACACCAGGGCCGGCCAGGAGAGGGCCGCGCTCGATGCCTGGGTGCGGGAGATCGTCGAGTGGCATTTCAACCCCGACACCGGGTGTCCGTTCTGGCTCGACTGGGCGCGCGGGGCGGGGTGGGACCCGCGCCGCGAGGTCCACGGGTTCGACGATCTCGCGAAGTTCCCCCATTTCGAGGACGAGAAGCTGCGGGGCGGGCCGGTGCGCCGCTGGGTGCCCCGGGCCTACGCGGATCGACCGACGTTCGTGTTCGAGACCGGGGGCACCACCGGGATCCCCAAGAGCCGGGTGGCCCAGGAGGACTTCCGCATCGACTACGAGCTGTTCTCCGACACCCTGCCCGACGAGCACTTTCCCCGGGGGAGCAACTGGCTCATGCTGGGGCCGAGCGGTCCCCGGCGGTTGCGGCTGGCCGTCGAGCATCTGGCCCAGCACCGGGGCGGCATCTGCTTCTGCGTGGATCTGGACCCGCGGTGGGTGATCAAGCTGATCAACAAGGGCTGGATGGAGCATCTGAAGGCCTATCAGGGCCACGTGATCGACCAGGCGGTCACGGTGCTGTCGGCCGGCCACGACATCAGGTGCCTGTTCGCCACGCCCAAGCTGCTCGAGGCCCTGGCGAACCGGCTGGAGGCGGACGGGTCGAGCCTGAAGGAGGCCGGCATCAGCGGCATCTTCGCCGGCGGCACCGAGTTCACGCCCCAGTGGAACCGCTTCGCCCACGAGGAGCTCCTCGACGGCATCTACATGACGCCGACCTACGGCAACACCCTGATGGGGCTGGCCGCCAGTCCGCCGAGCGGGCCGGAGAACGGCTACAAGATCACCTACTACGCGCCGCAGCCGCGGGCGGTCCTGCAGGTCGTGGACCCGGACGATGGGGACCGGGTGGTGGGGTACGGCGAGACCGGCCGGGTGATGTTGACCACCCTGACGAGGGAGTTCTTCGTGCCGCGTTTCCAGGAGCGGGACGAGGGCGAGCGGGAGCCGCCGTGCGAGCAGTATCCGTGGGACGGGGTGAGCGGGGTGCGCCCATTCAGCCGGTTGGCGTCAGCCACGACCGTGGGAGTCTACTAGCGTGATCCACTTTCCGATTCTGCGTTGGGGACAGGAGTACAAGAGCCTCGAGCTCGCCAAGGTCGAGCATTTCCTGACCGGCGAGCCGGTGGCCGAGGTGAGCCAGGCCAACCCCGGCATCGTCGCCCGGGACCTCCGCAAGGGGGCGAGCCGGGCGCGCGACGTCCTCCGCGAGATTCCGTGCGCGGACCTGCTGGCGATGGTCAAGAAGGGCGGCGAACTCTTCAAGTCGGCGGACCTCCCGCTGGGGGACGGCGTCCAGACCCCCGAGGACTTCGTGCGCCAGCAGTCGGCCACGACGGGGCTGCCCGAGCACCTGTGCCGGATGAACATGGGCAAGCTGGAGTACGTGCTGGCCCACCTCGACGAGGTCCTGCGCTCGCTGACCCGCCGGCTCGACTACGACATCCTCACCCGGGGGTTCGGGGAAGAGGACGGGGTGATGCGCAGCTACCAGGCGACGACGCCGGTGGTCGGCATGGTGCTGCCGTCCAACTCGCCCGGCGTGCACAGCCTGTGGCTGCCGATCATCCCGCTGCAGATCGGGCTGGTGCTGAAGCCGGGGCCGCAGGAGCCGTGGACCCCCTGGCGGATGGCGCAGGCGTTCTTCCAGGCCGGGGTGCCGCGCGAGGCGATTGCGCTCTACCCGGGTCTCGGCGAGGTCGGCGCGGCGGTGCTGAACAACTCGCCGCGGAGCCTGATCTTCGGCGGCACCGCGACCGTCGAGCAGTACTCCGCCAACCCCGGCGTCCAGGTCCACGGGCCCGGGTTCAGCAAGATTCTCCTCGGCGAGGACAAGGTCGACGACTGGGAGCAGTATCTCGACCTGATGGTCGAGAGCGTGGCCATCAACAGCGGCCGCGGCTGCATCAACTGCTCGGGCATCTGGGCGCCGCGGCACACCCGTGAGATTGCCGAGGCGATCGCCGAGCGGATTGGCCCCATGGCTCCGCTGCCCCCCGACGACCCGAAGGCGGAGCTGGCCGCCTTCACGGTGCCGGGTCAGGCGAAGGCGATCTCCGCCGACATCGAGAACGCCCTGAAGGAGGGCGGGGTCGAGGAGATGTCGGCCCGGCACCAGGACGGCGGGCGCCTCGTCTCGATGGAGCGGTGCGACTACCTGCGCCCCACCGTCGTGCACTGCAGCTCGCCCGAGGCCGCGATGGCCAAGAAGGAGTACATGTACCCCTTCGTCACCGTCGTCGAGTGCCCGCAGGACAAGATGATCGGCGCGATCGGGACGACCCTGGTGGCGACCGGCCTGACCGAGGATGCGGCGTTCGCGCAGGCGCTGCTCGATGCCCGCAACATCGACCGTCTCAACCTCGGGCCGGTGCCGACGACGCGGCTCAACTGGCTTCAGCCGCACGAGGGGAACATCGTGGACTTTCTGTTCCGTCCCCGGGCGTTCCAGCAGGCGTCGTAGACACAATCGACGGTGGCCCAGGACCGGGCCAGTGGAGGGATCTCGATCGGGAGATCAGTTGTGAAGACCGGGTGCGTTGACGTGAGATTTCAACTGAGTGCTGATCTCGTCAACACGACCAGTCAGCCGCGTGAACTGGTACGCGTTCCACAAGCTGGCCGCTGCACCGACCACGCCGCCAGCGGCAGCACAGGTCAGCAGGAAAATCTCCATGGCTTGGTCATGTTAACACGCAGGTGTCCCGTTACCGTGGTTTGCGAAACATCCGAAAGCGGCGCTTCTTTCATGTTCCTGGACCTGTTCGCGCCAGATAGTGTTCCGCGAACTTCGCAAACAGGACACTAGCGGGGCGGAGGTTCCCGTGCTCGAAGTCACCGGCCTCGCGAAGTCGTATCCGACGCCGCGGGGCGCGCTCGACATCCTCTCCGGCGTCGACCTCACCCTGCGGTCGGGTGAAGCGGCGTCCATCGTGGGGCCGTCCGGCAGCGGGAAGAGCACGCTGCTCTACCTGCTGGGCGCGCTCGAGCCGCCCTCCGCGGGCACCGTCACCCTGGACGGCGTCGACCCGTTCACCCTCGCCCCCTCCGAGCTCGCCGCCTTCCGCAACCGCCGGGTCGGCTTCGTCTTCCAGGATCACTTGTTGCTGCCGCAGTGTACGGTGCTCGAGAACGTGCTGATCCCGACCCTGGTGGGGAACGGGGCGGCCGGGGCGCGGGATCGCGCCCGCGAGCTGCTCGAGCGGGCGGGTCTCGGCGACCGCATCGACCACCGTCCCGGAGAGCTGTCCGGGGGAGAGCGGCAGCGCGTCGCCCTGGCCCGTGCCCTGATCCGCCGGCCGCCGCTGCTGCTGTGCGACGAGCCCACCGGCAATCTCGACCGCGCCGCCGGCGTGGTGGTGGCCGACATGCTGTTCGACCTGCACGAGCGGCAGGACACGGTGCTGGTGGTGGTGACCCACAACGCCGAGCTGGCCGCCCGGTGTCCCATCCGGTACGAGCTCGAGGGCCTGGGGTTGAAGCGCGTTGACGGTGACCAGAAGCGCGCGGACGGCAGCGAGAAGCATGCGGACGGCGGCGAGAAGCGCGTGGACGGCGACGAGAAGCGTGCGGACGGCGGCGAGAAGCCCTGGAGCGAACGACCATGACCTCCACCACCCTGCTGCTGCGGAGCCTGACCCATTTCTGGCGGATCAACCTCGCGGTGGTCGCGGGGGTCGGGGTGGCGGTGTCGGTGCTCGCGGGGGCGTTCCTGGTGGGGACGTCGGTCCGCGCCAGCCTGCGCGACCTCGCCCTCGAGCGGCTCGGGCGCGTCGACCACGTGGTGACGGCGGGGGCGTTCTTCCGCGAGGGGCTGGCCGAGGACGTGCTCGCCTCCGACGCGCTGGGCGCCGCCGCCGGCGCGCCGCCTGCGGCGGCGCCCATGATCGCGCTCGAGGGCTTCGTCACCCACGAGGACAGCCGCAGCCGGGCCGGCGGCATCCAGGTGTACGGGGTGGACGACCGGTTCTGGGCCTTTCACGGGCTCGACGCCGGGCGTGGGCCGGAGCCCGGCGAGGTGCTGGTGAGCGGCGGCCTCGCCCGCGAGCTCGGCGCGGCCGAGGGAGACACCCTGCTCGTCCGCGTGCAGAAGCCCTCGGCCATTCCCGTCAGCTCGCTCCATGGGCGCCGCGACGACCTGGGGCGCACGATGCGGCTGGGCATCCACGAGGTGCTCGCCCCGGCCGAGCTGGGAGAGTTCTCGTTCCGGCCCCAGCAGGGTTTCTCGCGCGCGGTCTTCGTCAATCTCGAGCGAATGCAGCGCGATCTGGAGCTCGATCGCGAGGCCAACACCCTGCTGCTCGCCGGCGTGGAGGCGGACGCGGCGGCGGGCTCGCCGGCGGCGGCCCGTATCGAGGCGGCCCTGCGGGTCACCACGCGGCTGACCGACCTCGGGCTGCGGGTGCGGGCGCTGCCGGGACCGGCCGCGCTGGCCGTGGAGTCGACGGCGGGACTGCTGGGTGACGAGGTCGTCGCCGCCGCGCGCGCCGCGGCCGCCGACGGCGGCATGGGCGAGCAGCCGATACTGACCTATCTGGCCAACGAGATCCGGCGGGGGGAGCGGGTGACGCCGTACTCGCTGGTCACGGGGCTGGATCCGGCGCGGCTGGGGGTCGCGTCCCCGGGGGGCGCGCCGCCGGACGCGGACGCGGCGGCGGGTGCGCCGGCTTCCCCGGCTGGCGCGGGCGGGCCGGCCGGCGAGGAGCCCCCGCCGATCTGGCTGAACACCTGGACCGCCGACGACCTGGAGGCGGCGCCCGGCGATGTGGTGACGCTGCAGTACTACCGGTGGGAGGACGCGGGCGCGCTCGTCACCGAGACGGCCGACTTCCGGGTGGCCGGGGTGGTGCCGATGGAGGGGCTGGCCGCCGACCGGGATCTCGCGCCGGAGTACCCCGGGATCACCGAGGCGACGGACCTGTCCGACTGGGACCCGCCGTTCCCCATCGACCTCGGCCTCGTGCGCCCGAAGGACGAGGACTACTGGGACGAGTACCGGACCGCGTCGAAGGGGTTCATCGCGCTGGAGGACGGCCAGCGGCTGTGGGGGTCGCGCTGGGGCCAGGTGACCTCGCTGCGGGTCGTGCCCCCGGACGGGGTCTCTGACCTCGCGGCGGCGGAGTACCGGGACGCCCTCCGGTCCCGGCTCGATCCCCTCGCGGCCGGGTTCGTCGTCTACCCGGCCCGCGAGCTCGCGCTGGAGGCGGCGGCCGGGGTGACCGACTTCGGCGAGTACTTCACCTACTTCAGCTTCTTCCTGGTGGTGTCCGCCCTGCTGCTGGCGAGCCTCTTCTTCCGCCTCGGGGTCGAGCAGCGGCTGCGCGAGATCGGCGCGCTGCGCGCCCTCGGCTTCGACGAGCGGGGCGTGCGGCGGCTGTTCTGGGCCGAGTCGGCGGCGCTGTCGCTGGCCGGGGGCCTGCTGGGCGCGGCCGGCGCGGTGGGCTACGCCGAGCTCATCATGTGGGGGCTGCGCACATGGTGGGTGGACGCGGTCGGCACCACCCTGCTGGTGCTGCACGTCTCGCCGCTGGCCCTTGCCGCGGGCATCGGCGGCGGCATGGTCGCGGCGGCGGTGTCCATCGCGTGGAGCCTGCGCATGGTCGCCCGGGCGACGCCGCGCGCCCTCATCCACGGGGTGCTGCCGTCCGGACCCTCGACCCCGCGGGGCGCGGAGGGCGAGCCGCCGACGCGCGCCGCCGCCGCCGCGCGCCGCGCCCCCGCCGTCCTGGGGTTGCTGGGGGCGGCGGTGCTGGCGGTGACCCTGGCCGGGATTCTGGGCGACACCGCGGGCTTCTTCGGGGCGGGCATGCTGCTGCTGGCGTCGCTGCTCACGCTGGCGTGGTCGTGGCTGGGGCGGCAGGCGCCGGCCGGCGTCGCGGCGCCGTCGACGTGGACGGTCTCCCGGGTCGGACTGCGCAACACCACGGCCCGGCCCGGCCGGTCCGTCCTGTGCATCACCCTCATCGCGTTCGCTTCGTTCATCATCGTCGCCGTCGACGCGTTCCACCTGGAGGGTGGCGGGTCGGCCACCGACCGGTCGTCGGGCACCGGCGGCTACCCCTTGCTGGCCGAGTCGCTGCTGCCGATCGTGCGCGATCTGGGTTCGGAGGAGAGCCGGGAGGAGCTGGGCGTGTCGTCGTTCGACGACGAGGTCTTCACCGGCGTGTCCTTCGCGCGGTTCCGCCTGCGGCCGGGCGAGGACACGAGCTGTCTCAATCTCTACCAGGCAAAGGACCCGCGGGTGCTCGCGCCCGAGGCGGCGTTCCTGGCCGAGGGGCGCTTCCGGTTCGGGGCCACGCTGGCGGAGACCGAGGCGGAGGCCGCCAACCCGTGGCTGCTCCTGGACCGCGTCTTCGACGACGGGGCGGTTCCCGCTATCGCCGACGCCACGTCGCTGGCCTACGCGCTGCACCTGTCGGTGGGCGACGACTTCGTGCTGAACCGCGACAGTGACAACCCGACGCGGCTGCGCATCGTCGCGGCCCTGTCGGACAGCATCTTTCAGCGCGAGCTGATCGTCGGCGAGCCGGACTTCGTGCGCCTGTTCCCCGAGCACGACGGATACCGGTTCTTCCTGATCGACGCGCCGGTTGACGGGACCGCGGAGGTGACCGCGGCCCTCGAGGACCGGCTTTCCGACTACGGGTTCGACGTGACCTCGACGCCCGAGCGGCTCGCCGCGTTCCACCGGGTCAACAACACGTACCTCGCCACGTTCCAGACCCTCGGGGCCCTCGGCCTGCTGCTGGGGACCCTGGGGCTGGGGGCGGTGCTGCTGCGCAACGTGCTGGAGCGGCGGCGCGAGCTGGCCCTGCTGCGCGCCGTCGGCTACGACACGCGGCACGTCTCGTTGATGGTGCTGGTCGAGAACGGCCTGCTCCTGTTCGGCGGCCTCGCCATCGGGACGGTCTGCGCGGTGGTGGCGATAGCCCCCGCGTGGATCGAGCGGGGCGGCCAGTTCCCGGTCGTCTCGCTGGGGGGGATGCTGCTCGCGGTGGCCGCGGCCGGTCTCGTCTCCTCCCTCGCCGCCACCGCCGCCGCGGTCCGGTCGCCGTTGCTGGCGTCGCTGCGATCCGAGTAGCAACCGAACCGGCGGGGCAGCCCGCCGGCGGAAGCAGGGGCCCCCGGCGCGGGGCCGGGGCGCCTGGAGAAACGTCATGAGAGCAGTTCGATATCTGGCGGCATTGGGAGTGCTCGTCGCGATTGCGGCGCCGGTCGAGTCCCAGACCCGGCTGTTGCGTTTCCCCGACGTGCACGGCGATCGGGTCGTGTTCGTCTACGCGGGAGACCTGTGGACGGCCCCCGCGGCGGGCGGCGCCGCCACGCGGCTGACCGCGCATCCGGGGCTGGAGGTCTTCCCGAAGTTCTCGCCCGACGGCCAGTGGATCGCGTTCACCGGGCAGTACGACGGCGACGAGCAGGTCTACGTCGTCCCGGCGGCCGGGGGCGTGCCGCGGCAGCTGACCTGGTATCCCGCGCGGGGGCCCCTGGCGCCGCGCTGGGGCTATGACAATCAGGTCTACGACTGGACTCCCGACGGCCTGTCGGTGCTGTTCCGGTCGCTGCGCTACAGCACCGACCTGTCGGACAGCCGGCTCTTCCTCGTCTCGACCGACGGGGGGCTGCCGGTGCCGCTGCCGATGCCGGAGTCGGGGGCCGGCGACCTCTCCCCGGACGGCACGCGGGTGGTGTACTCGCCGCTGTTCCGCGATTTCCGGACCTGGAAGCGGTACGAGGGGGGCTGGGCGCAGGAGCTGTACGTGTTCGACCGCGAGACCCACGACGTCGAGCGGGTCACCGACCATCCGCGGGCCGACCGCGACCCGATGTGGATCGGCGACGCCATCTACTTCACGTCCGACCGCGACGGCACCCTGAACCTGTACGCCTTCGATCTCGGCACGCGCGATATCGCCCGGGTCACGGACAGTACGCTGTGGGACGTGCGGTGGCCCGGCGACGACGGCCGGAACCGGATCGTCTACGAGTTGAACGGCGAGCTGCATCTGTTCGCGATCGACAGCGGGGAGTCGCGGCCGATTCCCATCACGGTGCCCGACGACGGGGTGGCGATGCGGCCGGCGCGGGTGTCGGCGGCGGGGCTGATCGAGGACGTGGAGCTCAGCCCCAAGGGAGAGCGCGCCCTGTTCGTGGCGCGCGGCGACGTGTTCACGGCGCCGATCGAGAACGGCCCGACCCGCAACCTCACGCGGAGCTCGGACGCCCACGACAAGTGGGCGCGCTGGTCGCCGGACGGCGCCCGCATCGCCTTCGTCTCCGACCGCGACGGCGAGGACGAGATCTACGTCGTCGCCCAGGACGGCGCCGGCTCCCCGGAGCAGTTGACGGACGGCGGCGAGGCCATGCGCTACGCGCCGGAGTGGTCGCCCGACGGGGACCATCTGGCGTTCGGCGACAAGGACGGCAAGCTGTACGTGCTGGACGTCGAGTCGCGGGCGACGACCCTGGTCGCCGACGAGGCGAACGGACAGGTGCGCGACTACGTGTGGTCGCCGCGGGGCGGCTACCTGGCGTTCTCGCTCACCGACGAGACCGGCTTCAGCTCCATTCACGTCTGGGAGCGCGCCGGAGGGACGCTGCGCCAGGTGACGAGCGATCTGTTCCACGAGTGGAACCCGGCCTGGGATCCGGACGGCGAGTATCTCTACTACCTGTCCGACCGCTCGTTCACGCCGCAGCTGGGGTCGTTCGAATGGAACTATCTCGTCGACCGCGAGACGGGAATCTATGCGCTGGCCCTGCGGACGGACGTGCCGCATCCCTTGCCGCCGGAGAGCGACGAGGTGACGGTGGAGGCGGACGACGACGCGGAGGACGAAGCGGATGACGGCGACGATGCCGATGACGCGGCCTCGGACGACGCCGAGGACGACGAGCCGATCCGCATCGACTTCGACGGTCTGGCGCGGCGGGTCGTTCGGCTGCCCGTCGCGTTCGACAACTACGTGGGGCTGAGCGCCGGCCACGACCGGGTGTTCTTCATCCGGACGGGAGCGCAGTTCTACGGGCGCGGCGGCGACCTTCCGACCGAGATCCGCACGTTCTCGTTCGAGGACCGGGATACCGAGACGCTCGCCGCCGGCGCCGGGGGCTACGCGGTGTCCCGCGATCGGGAGAAGGTGCTGGTGATGACCGGAGGGCGGTTCGAGCTGCACGCCGCCTCTGGTCAGGGAGAGCCGCAGACGATCTCGACGGCGGGGCTGATGGTGGACCGGGTCCCGGCGGAGGAGTGGGCGCAGATATTCGACGAGGTGTGGCGGCGGTTCCGCGACTTCTTCTACGTCGACAACATGCACGGCTACGACTGGCCGGCGTTGCGCGAGCAGTACCGCCCGTGGCTCGAGCACGTCGCGCACCGGTCGGACCTGAACTACGTGATCGGCGAGATGGTGGCGGAGCTGAGCGTCGGCCATGCCTACATCGCCGGCGGTGACTGGGAGACCCCGGAGCGGCCCGAGGTCGCCCTGCCGGGGGCGGTGTTCGAGCTCGACCGCGAGGCGGGGCGCTACCGGCTGGCGGAGATCTTCGCGGGGCACAACGAGGAGCCGCGCTACCGGGCGCCGATGACCGAGGTCGGGGTGGACGCCGGGGTGGGCGACTACGTGCTCGCGATCGACGGCGAGGAGCTCGCGGCCGGCGACAACCCCTATCGCCTGCTGCGGCACAAGGCGGACCGCCCGGTGCGGTTCACGCTGAGCGCGGCGCCGGCGTTCCCCGCCGCGGACGGCGCCGCCCGCGAGGTGACCATCCGTCCCATCACGGCCGAGACCAACCTGCGCTACCTCAGCGAGGTGACCGCGAACCGGATGAAGGTCGACGCGGCGACCGACGGCCGGGTCGGCTACCTGCACATCCCCGACATGGGCGCCGCCGGCATCCAGGAGTTCATCAAGTACTTCTACGGCCAGATACGGAAGGACGGCCTGATCATCGACGTGCGCGGCAACGGGGGCGGCAACGTGTCGGCGATGCTCATCGAGCGACTGAGCCGCGAGGTGCTCGGCACCCGATTCTCCCGGACCGAGGACGACGTCGGCACCTATCCTACGACGGTGTTCGCCGGCCATCTCGTGTGCATCCTCGACGAGGACTCCGCCTCGGACGGCGACATCTTTCCCTACCGGTTCAAGGAGGCGGGGCTGGGACCGCTCATCGGGAAGCGGTCGTGGGGCGGCGTGGTCGGCATCACCAACCGCGGTCCCCTCATCGACGGCGGCAGCGTCAACGTGCCCGAGTTCGGCACCAACGACCGGGACGGGAACTGGGTGATCGAGGGGTACGGGGTCGAGCCGGACATCGAGGTCGAGAACGATCCGAAGTCGGTCATCGCGGGCGGCGACCCGCAGCTCGAGCGGGCCATCGATGAGATCACCCGCATGATCCGGGACGACCCGCGGACGCTGCCGGCGCGTCCCGCCCCCCCGGTGAAAACGCCGTGACGGTCACGCCGTCCCGACCGGCGCCGCTCGCCACGGCCGGGGTCCCCGCGCCGCGGGCGAAGGTGTCCCCCACGCGCCACGAGACCCACGGCGTAGTGCGCGTCGACGACTACCACTGGCTGCGCGACCGCGGCGACCCCGCGGTGACCGCGTATCTCGAGGCCGAGAACGCCTACACCCGCGCGGTGATGGCGCCGACCGAGGCGCTGCAGGAGAACCTGTTCGCCGAGATCAAGGGGCGCATCAAGCAGACCGACATGTCCGTGCCGTACCGGGAGGGGGGGCACCTCTACTACACCCGCTACGAGGACGGGCGGGAGTACCCCATCCACTGCCGGCGGCCGGTGGACTCCCCGTGGCGCCGGCTGACGCCCTGGCGCCGGCTGACGCCCTGGCGCCGGCTGACGCCCTGGCGCCGGCTGACGCCTTGGCGCCGGCTGACGCCCTGGCGCCGGCTGACGCCCTGGCGCCAGCCGCCGGGGAGCAAGTCCTGCTCGACGTGAACACGCTTGCCGAGGGGCGCGATTTCTGCCAGGTGTCGGCGCTCGCGGTCAGCCCCGACGGGCGCCTGTTGGCCTTTGCGACGGACGTCGAGGGGCGCCGCATCCACACCGTCCGGGTCAAGGACCTGTCGGCCGATGCCCTGCTCGACGACGAGTTGGCGGGGGTGACGAGCAATCTCGTCTGGGCCGCCGACAACCGGACGATCTTCTACACGCGCCAGCATCCCGACACCCTGCGCTGGTACCAGGTGTGCCGGCATCGGCTGGGAACCGCGCAGGACGAGGACGTCCTCGTCTACGAAGAGGCGGACGAGACGTTCAACTGCGAGGTGGGCCGGACCCGGTCGAAGCGGTACCTGCTGATCGCGTCGGCGCAGACGGTGTCCACCGAGTATCGTTACCTCGACGCGAGCCGGCCCGACGGCGCGTTCGAGGTGTTCTGGCCCCGCGCGCGCGACCACGAGTACGACGTCGACCACTACCGGAACCGGTTCTACGTCCGCACCAACCACCACGCCCGCAACTTCCGGTTGATGGAGACGGCGGCCGGCGGGACCGCCCCCGGGCAGTGGGTCGAGGTGGTGCCGCACCGCGACGACGTGTTCCTCGAGGCGTTCGCTCTGTTCCGCGACCATCTCGTGCTGCAGGAGCGGTCGAGCGGCCTCGCCCGCCTGCACGTGCGCCCGTGGTCCGGCGACGGCGCCCACGACATCGCCTTCGACGAGCCCGTCTACGACGTCCACGTGTCGGTCAACCGCGAGCCCGACACCCACGTGCTCCGGTTCGGCTACGAGTCGCTGACCACGCCGCTGTCCATCTATGACTACGACCTCGAGGCCCGCTCGCGCACCCTGCTGAAGCGTGAGGAGGTGCTGGGCGGGTTCGACCCCGCGTACTACACCGCCGAGCGGGTGCTGGCGACGGCGCCGGACGGACGGCGGGTTCCCATCTCGCTCGTCGCCCGGGCCGGCGCCCCGCGGGACGGGACGAGCCCCCTGCTGCTGTACGGCTACGGGGCGTATGGCATCTCCATGGATCCCGCGTTCAACTCCGCGAGGCTGAGCCTGCTCGACCGCGGGTTCCGGTTCGCCATCGCCCACGTACGCGGGGGACAGGAGCTCGGCCGGCAGTGGTACGACGACGGCCGGCTCGGCCGCAAGCGGAACACGTTCACCGACTTCATCGCCTGCGCCGAGCACCTCGTCCGCGAGCGGTTCACGAGCCCCGAGCGCCTCTACGCCATGGGCGGCAGCGCCGGCGGGCTGCTGATGGGCGCGGTCCTGAACATGCGCCCCGACCTCTTCGCCGGGGCGGTGGCCCAGGTTCCGTTCGTCGACGTCGTCACCACGATGCTCGACGACACCATTCCGCTGACCACCGGCGAGTACGACGAGTGGGGCAACCCCCACGAACGGGCCGCGTTCGACGACATCCTCGGCTATTCTCCCTACGACAACGTCACGGCCCGGGACTATCCCGCCCTGCTCGTCCTCGCCGGCCTGCACGACTCGCAGGTCCAGTACTGGGAGCCCGCCAAGTGGGTTGCCAAGCTGCGGGCTCTGAAGACCGACGCCCGCCCCCTGCTCCTCAAGACCAACATGGACGCCGGCCACGGCGGCGTCTCCGGCCGCTACCGCCGCTACCGCGAGACGGCCCTGCAGTACGCCTTCCTGCTCCGTCAGGCGGGGTTGGCATAGAGCTCGGACTGCGGTCTACCGGGCTTCGCGACCGTGCCAGACCCGTATCACCACGACCGTTTCGTCGTGGACCCGGTAGCGCAGGACGTAGGCGCGCGCGCCGAAGGGGATCAACAGTTCCCGGCGACCGGTGCCGTCAGCAAGCGGTCGGCCGATTTCGGGCGACTCGACGAGCCGGTCGGCGCTGGCGCGAATCGCGCGCGCGGCGCGCCCGGCGGCGGCCGGGTCCCTTTCGAGCAGGAAGTCGTAGAGACGCCTGATGTCATCCAGGGCCGGTGCGAGCCAGCGGACGGTCATGTGTCGCCGGTCCGTCGGTCGGCCTCCGCCGCGAGCTCGTCGAGCCACGCCGTGACGTCTTCGTGCGGAATCGCGTCGCCGGTCTCGACGTAGCGCGCCCAGCGGGCCATGTCCTCGGCCTTTTCCCGTTCATAGCGTTCTTCGACCTCGAGATACCGGGCTACGGCCTCTTTCACCATCCAATGGGTCGAGCGTTGCCTGGAGTCGCCCAACTTCTTGAGACGGGCGCGCGTATCGTCATCCAGCTTGACACCTACGGTCGTTTTCGCCACGGTCGCCTCGATGGTTGTCAGAAGAGCAACTTATCACAACTTATCCCAGGTGCGCGCTGCAGGCGGCCATGTCGTGGTTGGCGTCCCCCTGACCTGGGATGAGTCATAATTGCTGGAATCGGAGGTCGACTCGACCCGGATTCCGGGTTCGGATCGGGATGGTTGGCCGGAAGGGGGATCCGTGATGAAGCGATTTGCCAGCTCGGTGGGGATTGCGGCGCTTGTCGTGGGGTTGTCGTTGACGCCGGCGCTCGCGGCCGGGCAGACCGGGGCGGAGGGGCCCCGCACGCCGTGGGGGGACCCGGACCTGCAGGGGGTCTGGGACTACTGGACGTTCACGCCGCTCGAGCGGCCGGACGAGTTCGCGGGGCGCGGCGAGCTGACGGCCGAGGAGGCGGCGGTGGTCGCGCAGGAGAGCAACGCCGAGGCGCTGGCGGGTGATGACGAGGGGCCGCCGCCGGGCGAGGTCGGGGGTTACAGCCAGGCGGTGTGGACGGATCGGGCGCGTGCGACGGCGCTGACCCAGGCGTCGCTGCTCGTGGACCCGCCGGACGGCCGGCTGCCGGCGCTGACGGCCGAGGCCGAGGCGGCGGCGGAGGCGCACCGCGCGGCCGGCGGATTTCCGGTGCGGATCCGGGTCGGCGGCCTCAACGAGGACGGCCCCGAGGCGCGCGGGGTGGCCGAGCGGTGCCTGCTGGGCTTCAGCACCGGGCCGCCGATGCTGCCGGGCGGCTACAACAACAACGTGCAGATCTTCCAGGCTCCCGGCTACGTGGTCCTGCTGCACGAGATGGTGCACGACGTGCGGGTCGTGCCGCTGGACGGCGATGCGTTGCCGGCGAGCATTCGCCAGTGGTTGGGGAGCTCCCGCGGCCGGTGGGAGGGCGACACCCTGGTCGTCGAGACGACGAACTTCACGGACGGGACCGGCAGCTTCAACACCTCGTTCGCGTCGTGGGGGTCGGCCGAGAACACGCGGCTCGTCGAGCGGTTCACGCGCGTGGACGGCGACACCGTCCGGTACGAGTTCACGGTGGACGATCCGGGGACCTGGAGCGAGCCGTTCACGGGCCGGTTCCCGTTGAACCGGTCCGACGCGCCTCTCTACGAGTACGCCTGCCACGAGGGCAACCACGGCATGCTCAACCTGCTGAGCGGCGCCCGCGCGGAAGAACGGGCCTCGGCGACCGAGCAGCAATAGGCCGTGAAGGACTTGGCGGCGCCAGGGCGTCGGTCGAGAGTCCGATCCAGAGAAACGGCGGACCGCCGCCCGTCGTCTCGACGGCGACGGGCGGCGATAGCTCGCGGCGGCCCCGGGAGCCCGCCGTGAAACGCGGGCTGCACTGAGACCGGTGAGGCGCGCGCGTTGCAAGGCGCGACGAGGGGTACCTCCGGTCTTGGGTACGGCGGTCGGCGGGCAGACGCGGCCCGCGGAGCAGACGCGAGAAGCACCGCCGGTCGAATGCGGTTGCGCTTGCGACGGCCTGCCAGGGGAGATGACGGACGTGACACAGCAGCTGTGGGCGCCGGGCGATGCCGGTCTGGTCAGGACAAGGGGGCACGGGGTTCGGGTCGGGGTCGCAGCGGTGGCGATGCTCGCCGGTATGACTGCCGCGACCGCCGCCGCGGCGGGCGAGAACTGGCCGCACTGGCGGGGGCCGTCCGCCAACGGGGTCAGCGCCGAGACCGGCCTGCCGGTGACCTGGGGGCCCGACGCCAACGTGGCGTGGAAGGTGGAGATGCCCGCGTGGACGGGGTCGACGCCGATCGTCTGGGGCGAGCGCATCTTCCTGAACGTCGCCGACGGCGAGAACATCAGCCTGTGGTGCCTCGATCGGAACCGCGGCGACACGCTCTGGGTGCGTCACCTGAGCGACGGCGACCGCCGGCTGCGCAAGCAGAACATGTCGTCCCCGTCGCCGGTGACCAACGGCGAGCACGTCTACGTGATGACCGGCACCGGCCGGCTGGCGGCGTTCGACTTCGACGGCAACCAGCTCTGGCAGCGCGACATCCAGGCTTCGTACGGCCGGTTCGGGCTGAACTGGGGTTACGCGTCGTCGCCGCTCCTCGTGGACGACGCGCTGTTCGTCCAGGTCATTCACGGCATGCGCACCGACGATCCGTCGTACGTCCTGCGCATCGATCGCCACACCGGCGACACCTTGTGGCGGGTCGAGCGGCCCACCAACGCCCGGCGGGAGTCGCCCGACTCGTACACCACGCCGGCCCTGCTCGAGTACGGCGGCACGCGCGAGATCGTGATCACCGGCGGCGACGTCGTGACCGGGCACGATCCGGCCACGGGCCGCGAGCTGTGGCGGGCCGACGGCCTGAACCCGCGCAACAACGGCGCCTACCGCATCATCGCTTCGCCGGTCGTCCACGGCGAGATGATCTACGCGCCGACCCGGGTCCGCCCCCTGCTCGCCCTGAGGGCCGGCGGCCGGGGCGACGTCACCACCTCGCACCTCGCGTGGAAGACCGACAACGGTCCCGATGTGCCGACCCCGGTGACCGACGGCAGGTACTTCTACATCGTCAACGACCAGGGCATCGTGTGGGTGCTCGACGCGCAGACGGGGGAGCAGATCTACGGCCGCCAGCGGCTGCGTCCCGGCACCTACAGCGCCTCGCCGGTGCTGGCCGACGGCAGGGTCTACGTCACCAGCGAAGGGGGCCTGACCAGCGTCTTCCGGGCGGGGCCCGAGTTCGAGCTGCTCGCCGAGAACGACATGGACGACTACGTGCTCAGCTCGATCGCGGTGTCCGACGGGCAGATCTTCCTGCGGACCACCAGCCATCTGTACGCGATTGGCGGACGCAACGGGTCCGGGATCGACTGACACGTCGCGCCGGCTGCGGCGACGGGACCCACCGCGCCGCCGTCCGGTCGCCGTCATGGCAGCGAATGGTAGCCTTCGTGGCTGCAAGCTGCCAGACGTCGAGACCGGTGAATCAGCCGGGCCTGCCCGGCTCAGGGACTCTCCTGCAGAAACCTTCCGTGCCGAAGGAAGTGCGCCACTTCCTCGGCGACGTCGCGGCGGTTCATGATGAAGGTGTGGGTCGCCGGCAGCACGAGGAACGACGACGCGCCTTCGACCCTCGCCCGGTCGACGCCGACGGTGCCGTCGTCGGGGCCGGGAATCAGCCACGACCCGATCGGGTTCAGGCTCAGGTTGCCGGTGATGATGCCCAGGCTGAACCGGATGGGCCCGAGCTGGCTGGCGATGCCGTCCGGAGCGGTGCCGAGCCGTGACCCCGCTGGTCCGAGAAACGACCGGAGCAGGGGGGAATCGGCGAACGCGTCGACGATCTCGCTTCCCTGGTTCGGCGGACTCAACATCACCACGCGTCCCTCGTGCGGCTCGGGCCGTTCGGACAGGTAGCCTCGCACCAGCACGCCACCCATCGAATGGGTGACGAAGTGCACGCGCCGGGGATCGTCCCCGCAGCACTGCGCGACCGCGTCCCGCAGCCGATCCACCAGCGCCTCTATCGGTTCGGTCCGGGACGGGTACCCGAACCGGACCACCCGGAACCCGGCCTCCTCGAGACGGTTGGCCAGGATCGCCATCGACGCCGTGGTCCGGCCCAGACCGTGCGTCACGATGACCGGCGCATCGTCCGGGGCCGGCGATTCGTTCGGGGGCCGGGACACGAGGCCGCTGGCGAAGATGACGACGGCGCCGAGCAGGGCGCCGGCGAGCAGGATCGGCAGCCGTTTCTGTATCGGAAGGTGCCGGCGAACTTGCGGGTGCGGAGTGGTCATGGCGTGCCCGGAATGCGACGAGATGCCTCCCCGCGGTTGCGAGCCGTGGCCGAAGGGGCGGCATCTGCAGTTTCCCGTGTCTGTATGCATATACGTTCTGGAGCCGCCGGCCGTTCGCCGCTGGGGGCGGCCGGCGTCCCGGCGCATCCCGCCGTGAGTGCGCATCCTGCGAGGCGGGATCCCGCCATCCGGGGGGAGGCGCGGTCACGGACGACCATCGACATCGCGTGGGATGCTCATTTCGAGCCGTGCTGCGGTAGCGAGCGTTCGCTCGATAGTCTCCTTGAAGGCCCGCTCGGAGATCTCTTCGAGGTCGTCGGCCGCGTCATCGGTCAACCGGACCGCGAAGGCGCGCGCCTCGATGTCGCCGGCGTCCTACCGCGCTCGCGCCGGCTCCAGCTTCCGGACCCAGCCGTCGCTCTTCGTCAGCAGATAGAGCTCCCCCGCCGAATCGATCCCCAGGCGTGCGTCCGCCCGGTCGCCCGGGGCGTACGTGTTGCGGATCCCGGCCGCCTCGACGAGGTCGCGCTCCTGGCCGTCGACGACCAGTCGGAGCTCCCGGATCTCGGCGAGCTGGCCGGGCACGAGCGCATCGGCATCGATGTAGAACACGCGGCCTCGCGGGAAGTCGGTGAAGACGTACTTGCCCCGCAGGTCGGGAATGGCCTCGCCGCGATAGACGAACCCGCCGCTGACGGCGTAGCCCTCGTCGTGGTCGTACTGGGCCACCGGGTACACGAAGGGATGGTCGTCCTGGGCCGGGGGCGGATACGCCGGCCCCGGACGCCGGGGGGTGAGCGTGTAGCCCGTGCCGAACGTGCCCTCCCGGAGCCGCCAGCCGTAGTTGGCGCCGGGCACGCCCAGGTTGACCTCTTCCACGACGTTCTGGCCGATGTCGCCCATGAACATCCGGCCGTCAGTGTCCCACGAGAACTGCTGCGCGTGCCGCAGGCCGTAGGCCCAGATCTCGGGGGCGACGCCCGCCTCGCCCACGAAGGGATTGTCCGCGGGAATGCCGTATCCCCGGCTTTCGTCGCCGGCGAGGGGGTCGATGCGGATGATCGCGCCGTGGGGCGCGGCGAGGGACTGGCCGAAGTCGCGGGGATCGTGGGCGGCCCCGGCGTCCCCGAAGCTGGCATAGAGCAGCCCGTACTCCGGCGATCCCGGGGCCGCGGTCGGATTGAACGCGATGGTGCCGACGTTGTGGTTGGGGGCGAACTGGCCGATGCGGAAGACCTCGCGCGAGGCGCCGCTGAACACGTTGGCCCCCGGATCGTCGGCCGTCCACTCGCGGATCACGCTCTCGTGGCTCCCGGCGTCGTCGTCCAGGTAGTCGGCGCGTCCGCTGTCCGATCGGGCGCTGTACGCCGTGTAGAACTTGCCGAACCCCGGCGTGCCGGCGGCGGCGAACTGCGGGTGGAACGCGACTCCCACCAGGCCGGTCTCGTTGGGGAACATCGAGTCGTCGAAGCCGACGTCGAGGGTGCGGATGTCCATGTAGGTGACCGGCTCCGTACCGTCCTCGTCGGTGATGTACAGCAACCCGCGCAGGTCGTTGAGGACGAGGCGCCCCGAGCTGTCCCCAATCGGCGTCAGGTACTGGATGCGGGCGTAGGCCTCGTTCGTCATGGCGTCCACGGCCGAATCCGCGGTCTGGGGAGCGCGAACGAACCGGGTCGCTTCCACGATCAGGTCGCCCTTCCGGATCGGGTCGGGAATGGGGTCTGTCAGGGGTTCCACCTGCGCCCTGATCGGGAAGGCCGCGGCGGCGATGATCAGGGCGGTCGTTCCGAGCGATCGTACGAGGTGCATAGCGGGCTCCGTTGGTTGCGTGGTGGGTTTTCGACGTTGCGGATGGCCGGCACGGGTCGTGGCGGACGTTCCATCATATCGCCAGCCGCGGCGGCGGGGAACCCGCGCGTCGACGGTGCCCTCGATGTCGCGGGCCGGATGGCTACTCGGTGCGCAGCGCGACGAGCGGATCCACCCGGCTCGCACGCCGCGCCGGGGACCAGGCAGCGGCCGCGGCGACCGCGAGCAGCAGCAGCGACACGCCGGCCAGCGTCGCGGCGTCGAACGGGGCGATGTCGAAGAGCAGGCTCGTGAGGGTCTGCGAGAGCAGCAGCGACGCGAGCAGCCCGATCGCGACCCCCGATCCGGCGAGGCCGACGGCGCCGCGGACGACCATCCACACGACGTCCCGCCTGTCGGCTCCCAGGGCGAGCCGCAGGCCGATCTCGCGGGTCCGCTGGGCCGTGGCCACTGCGATGACCCCGTAGATGCCGAGGCCGGCCAGGGCGAGGGCCGCCGCACCGAACAGCGCGAGGAGCAGCGTCGTGAACCGCCGGGCCGCGAGGGTGTCCGACAGGAGCTGCTCGACCGTCGCGACGCTGTAGAAGGCGAGGTACGGGGCGGCGTCCCAGACAACGCTCTGGATGGCGGGGACGTTGGCCGCCGGGTCCCCGACGGTGCGGACGACGTAGGTCATCGCGCCGTTCGGCGCCTGCGCGTGGGGGATGAACACCTCGGGGCGCGGGGGGCTGTCGAAGCCCTGCGGCCGGACCGTGCCCACGACGCCCACGATCTCCGCCTCGATGGTTCCTGTGAAGGCCTGTCCCGAGACCTGCACGCTCACCCGCTGCGTGAGCGGATCTCCGTCTGGCCAGTGCTGCCGCGCCAGCGTCTCGTTGACGACGGCGACGGCCGGCCGCTCGGCGTCGTCGCGCTCGTCGAACCACCGCCCGGCCCGGAGCGGTATCCGCATCGTCTCGAAGTAGGCCGGGGTGGCCATGGCGACGGCCGTCGACGGCTCTTCGCCGGGTGGGGGCGGCGGCCGATCGTGCAGGGTCAGGGGGCTCTGCGCGGTGAGGTCGGCGAGGCCGAGCGGGAACCCCGAGACGGCGCCGGCCGCGGCGACGCCGGGCAGCGCGCGAATGCCCTCGAGGGTCTCGCGGAAGAAGCTCGGGGTGGCCTCGATTCCGGCTTCGCCGTAGTGGAACACCTGCAGCGCCACCGTGTTCTGCGGGGCGAAGCCGAGGTCGACGTTCACCAGCCGCACGAAGCTCTGCACGAGCAGGCCCGCGCCGACGAGGAGCACCAGGGCGAGGGCGACCTCGGCCGCCACCAGCGTGCGGCGCAGCCGCTGCTGGGCCGGGGTGTCCCCGGCGCGGCGCCCTCGGGTGAGGGGACCGTTGACGTCCTGCCGCAGTATCCGGACGGCGGGCGCGCACCCAAACGCCAGGGCGGTCAGCAGGACGAGGCCGGCGGTGAACCCGAGGAGCCGCTCGTTCACGGCGATCTGCGCGAGGCGCGGCACGTCGGCCGGCATCAGCGCCACCAGCAGGTCGAGCGCGTAGGCGGTCGCCACCAGCCCGCCGATGCCGCCGAGGGCCGCGATCACCACGCTCTCGGTCAACAGCTGGCGCAGCAGGCGCCCCGGCCCGCCGCCCACCGCCGCGCGGACCGCGAACTCCTGCTCGCGCCGCGCGTAGCGGGCCAGCATGAGGTTCGCGACGTTGACGCAGGCGATCAGGAGGACGAAGACCACCGCGCCCCAGAGCAGCAGCAGCACCGGCCGCACCGCCTCGACCTGCCGCGTCTGCAGGGGGATGACGCGCGCGCCGACGCCGGCGTTGGTGCGCGGATAGTCGGCGGCGAGCCGGCCCGCGACGGCGTCCATCTCGGCCTGGGCCTCGGCGAGGGTGACGCCGGGGCGGGTCCGGGCGACAACCTGCCACCAGCCGCCGTTTCGAATGTAGGTCTCGTACTCGGCGATGGCCTTCGGCAGAAAGAGGTCGCGGTCGCTGCGGCCCCCCTCGAGGCGGAGCTCGAAGCCCGGGGCGAGCACCCCCACCACCGTGCGCGGCTCGTCGTCCAGCACCAGCGTCCGGCCGACGATGGCGGGGTCGCCGTCGAAGCGGCGCCGCCAGAGCCCGTCCGTGAGGACGACGACGCCGCTGCCGGGGCGGTGCTCGTCGGGCAGGAACGTCCGCCCGCGGGCGGCGACGGCGCCGAGCGCCTCGAAGAACCCTTCGGTGACCAGCCACCCGTAGAGCACCTCGGGCTCGTCGGCGCCGGTGAGGTCGACCGACCACGGCTCGAGCGCGGCCACGTGCTCGAAGCCCGTCGCCTGCTCGCGCCAGTCCAGGAAGTTCGCGGGGGCGGGCTCGGCGGGCTGGTTGCCGTTCTCCGGGTCGGTCTCCCACAGGGTGACGAGGCGGTCCGCCTCGGGGAAGGGCGGCGGCTGCAGCAGCACCGCGTCCACCACCGAGAAGGTGGCGGTGGTCGCGCTGATCGCGAGGGTCAGGGTCAGGACGGTGGTCGCCGTGAAGCCCGGATTCCGCCGCAGGACCCGCAGGACGTAGCCGACGTCCTGCAGCACGTGCTCGAGGGCGGCGCCGAACCGCGCCTCGCGGACGTGGTTCCGGGCCGACTCGAGACCGCCGAGGGTCGCGAGCGCCTGCCGGCGCGCTTCCGCCGGCGGGACGCCCTGTGCCCGGCGCGCCTCGGTCTCGAGCGCGACGTGATGCCGTAGCTCGTCGTCCAGCTCGCGGTCGACTCGGTCCCGGTCGAGGAGCATCCGCAACCGGATCCGCCACGCGTACAGCCATCGCTCGAAGGGCATCATCCGCTCCCGTATTCCTCTCGGTTACCGTGCATTGTGGCACGACTCCTCTCGGTAAACAAGGGCAGGGGCGGCGCCCGGCAGTGCGGTCTTCTGCCGGGGTTTGAGGTGCCGGGAAGGCAGGAGAGGCGCCGAGTGCGTTTTGTTGTTGAATATCTTATAGTAATAGTTAGATATGCAACGATACGTAGCCCGCCAAGCCCTCATCGATGCCGTCACCGGCGGGCTCTCCGAGGCGCCGGCGGTGGCCCTGCTGGGCGCCAGACAGGTCGGCAAGACGACGCTGGCCGGGCAGGTGGTGTCGGCGCGGCGGAGGCCGTCGGCGGTCTTCGATCTGGAGGTGGCGGCCGACCGCGAGGCGCTGTCCGCCACCCCCGAGCGGCTGCTCCGCGCCAGCGAGGGCCTGGTCGTCCTCGACGAGGTGCAGCGGATGCCGGGTCTCTTCGAGGTGCTGCGCCCGATCTGCGACGATCCTCGCCGGCGCGCGGTGTTCCTGCTGTTGGGCAGCGCGTCTCTCGATCTGGTAAAGGGGGTGTCCGAGACACTGGCGGGACGGATGCTCTTCGTGGAGGTGGGCGGCTTCTCGTTGGCCGAGGTGGGGCCGGACCACCAGGACCGGCTGTGGATGCGCGGCGGCTTTCCGCGGGCCTTTCTGGCGCCGTCCGCCGCGGCGTGGACGCGATGGATGGCCTCGTTCACCCGCACGTTTCTCGAGCGGGACATCCCCGGGTTGGGTTCTAGGGTGTCTCCCGCCGCCCTCGGCCGGTTCTGGCGGATGCTGGCGCACGGGCACGGGCAGGTCTGGAACGCGTCGGACCTGGCGCGCTCGATGGACGTGAGCGTGACCGCGGTGAACCACTACCGCGATCTGCTGGCCGGGGCGTTCATGATTCGGGTGCTGCCGCCCTGGTTCGAGAACCTCGGCAAGCGTCTCGTGAAGTCGCCCAAGGTCTATCTGCGCGACAGCGGGGTGCTGCACTTCCTGCTGGGCGTGCAGGCGATGCGGGACCTGACGGCGCATCCGCGCTACGGCGCGAGCTGGGAGGGGTTCGCCCTCGAGCAGACGCTGCTGGCCCACGGCGAGCGCGATGCGTACTTCTATGCGACCCACCGCGGGGCCGAGCTCGATCTGTTGCTGCTGCGCCGCGGCCGGCGCTGGGGCTTCGAGTTCAAGTGCACCGACGCGCCGCGCACCACGAAGTCCATGCACGTCGTCATCGACGACCTGGGGCTGGAGCACCTGTGGGTGGTCTACCCCGGCGATCGGGATTACCCGCTCACCGACGCCATCACCGCCCTGCCCCTGAAGAAGATCCGCACCATCGAGATCCGGCCGGCGCCATGACGCACGCCGGGTTGGGCCGCACCCGGGCTCCGAAAGGGGGGCACCGGGTCCGGCGCCGGCGACGCATCCGCCGACCGTTGGCGTGGTGCCTCGGAAGCGTCACGTATACTGTCGGGCGACCGGCGGCGAGCGCCGTCCGCGCCTCGCCGTCCGCGCCCCGCACCCGCAGGCGGGCCCGCCGGAAGCCGCGCCGTGACCGCCGGTGACGACGGACGAACAGGACAACCATGCCGGCTGGCTCCGCCGCGATGCTCAACGACGCTCATTGTCACTTTTTCTCGGCCGGCTTCTTCGAGGCGCTGGCCAAGGACCCGGCGGCGCCGCCGGCGGCCGACCCCGCCGTCGATCTGCCCGCGCGGCTGGGATGGGATGCGCCGGCCGCGCTCGCGGATCGCTGGGTGGACGAGCTCGACCGGCACGGCGTGGCGCGCGCGGCGCTGATGGCGAGCGTTCCCGGCGACGAGGCCTCGGTCGCCGCGGCGGTGGCGAGGCACCCGGCGCGGCTCGCGGGCAGCTTCATGTTCGACCCGACGAAGCCCGACGCGGCCGGCCGCCTCGGCCGGGCGTTCGGCGAATACGGGCTCCGTTGCGTCTGCCTCTTTCCCGCCATGCACCACTTCGCGCTCGACGACCCGCGGGTCGTCGCGGTCTTCGAGGCGGCGGCCGGGCACGGCCGGGCGGTCTTCGTCCACTGCGGGGTGCTCTCGGTCGGCGTCCGCCGGAAGCTCGGCCTGCCGTCGCGGTTCGACGTGCGGCGGGGCAACCCCCTCGACCTCGTACCGGCGGCGGCGGCGTTCCCATCCGTGCCGGTGGTCATCCCCCACTTCGGGGCCGGTCTCTTCCGCGAGACGCTGATGGCGGCCGACCTCTGTCCGAACGTCCACGTCGACACGTCGAGCTCGAACGGCTGGGTGAAGTACCTGGCGCCGCTCACGCTCGACGGCGTGTTCCGGCAGGCCCTCGCGGTCCTCGGACCCGAGCGGATCCTGTTCGGCTCGGATTCGTCGTTCTTCCCGCGGGGATGGCAGCGGCCGATCTACGAGGCGCAACGCGAGGTGGTCGACGCGATCGGTCTGGATGCATCGGACCGTGCGGCCATCTTCGGCGGCAACTTCGAGCGGGTGTTCGGCGCCGCGTGACAGCCCACCCGGGCGGGCGTCGCGGCAAGCGGGACGCCCTGGCGGCGATCGGTCAATTGCCGGCGATGTGGCCACGTTCGATCAGCAGGTTGTAGATCCTGTCGATTCTGCCGCCGAGGTCGGCGCGGACGTTCTCGATCTCCCCGCCGAGGTCGGTACGGACGTTCTCGATCTCCTTGCCGAGGGCGCCCCGGCCGGCCAATCCCAGGTGTCTCTGGCGTCAGCGGGGGCGCTGCAGCACGAGGTAGCAGCTCGTGGCCAGGCCCGCCGACCCGAAGATCATGCACATCACGAGCACCTGGTAACGCACGGCGACGAGCGGGGTGACCCCGGACAGGATCTGCCCGGTCATCATCCCGGGCAGGGACACCAGCCCCACCGCGAGCAGCGAGTTGGTCATTGGAATCAGGGCCGTGCTCATGGCCTCGTGCCGCGCCTCGGGGTAGGTCGCGCCGCGTCGGCGCTCGGCCCGGAACCGCTCGGCCGCGAGGCTGACGGTGTTCATGGAGTTGGCGATGATCATGCCGGCGAGGGGGATGACCACGCTGGCGTCGTGCCAGGGACTCGCGCCGAGCACGCCCTGCGTCACCAGGGCCAGCACCGTCAGGGCGCCGAGGCTGATGGCGGCGAGCACCGCCGGATAGCGGCTCGCCCGTTCGTCTCCGAGAGGACGCAGCGCGATCCAGCCGGCGACGGCCAGCATCATGCCGACTACCGCGAGGGTCACCATCGCCCGCTCCGAACCGAAGATGAACGTCAGCACGTAGCCCACCAGCAAGAGCTGGGTGACCATGCGTAGCACCGCGACCACCGCGGTGCGGGTGCCCAGCGACCAGCGGTGGATGATGAGGAGGACGGCGAGGACGGGAAGGAACGCGAGGGCCAGCCGCGTCAGGGGGATGAGCTGGACGTCGTTCATCGTCGCGGCCGGTCAGGACTCGGAGGGTGAGCCCTCCGGCGGCTCGTCGATGGCGAGCTCGCCGCGCTCGGCCCGCGCCAGGAGGTCGCGCGCTTCCTCGGCCCGGTCCGCCGGCACGAGCACCTCGGCCGCGCCGAGGCCGTCGACGGAGATCGCGTGGGTCACCCGGAGCGCCTCGCCGCGAAGCTCGCAGGGAATGCCGTAGGCTTCGAGGAACGCCCTGATCTGCGCCTCGACGAACTGGCCCTGCACGATCGAGATGACGACGTAGCCGTCTGCTTCGCTCACGCGTTCTCCTCGGAGTGGCGGGGGCGGCGTCCCGCCCCCGGCAGGGGCGGGACGCCGTTCCTCGGCGCGGACCTCTACTTCATGGGCGAGTAGTCGGTCGCCTCCATGAACACCGCGTCGACGTTGCTCACGATGCGGCCGTCGACCTGGGAGGCGCGGGCCACCTCGGTCCACTCGGGGTCGTCGCGGAAGCTCTGCCAGTTCTCGGCCGCCTGCTCGCGGCTGTCGTGCGCGATGATGTAGATCAGGGTGTTGTCCGACGTCGGGGCGTCCTGGGGCACCCAGTAGCCCACGTTCGACATGCCGTGCTGCTCGAAGATCCGCATCGTGTGGTCGCGGAACCGCGCCTCGAGGTTCGGCAGCCTGCCTTCCAGGGCCGTATAGGTCCGGAGCTCGAAGACCTTGCCGTCGGACTGGGCGTGGACCGCGGTGTCCGTCTGCCACAACGTCCCGGCCGCGAAGCCGGCGACGAAGACCGCAGTGACGAAGATGACGAGATGGCGCGTGTTGATGGTCATGATGGTTCCTCGTTGGTGATGTGTGTCAACGCCTGCCGGAACACGGCCTCGATGGGCCGGCCGGCGAGCAGTTTCTCCGCGCGGCGAACCGAAGTCCAGCGCCGTTGCCGGAGGGATTGCTCCTCCCAGGTGTCGTCCACCCGCTCGACGTGCAGCAGGTAGACGGCGACGCAATAACGGCCGCCCTCCTTGGTGATGTCATAGTAACCGACCGGGCCGCCCACGACACGTCCGTGAATGCCGGCTTCCTCGCGGGCTTCCTTGACCGCGGTCTCCGGCGCGGTCGCGCCGGACTCGATGAACCCCTTCGGGACCGTCCATTTGCCGGCCCTGGCGGTCGTGACCAGGCAGATCTCGACCGTGCCGTCACGGTGTCTGAACGGGATGGCCGCGGCCTGTTGCGGGGTTCGAGGGCCGGGCGGATACGCGCGCGGATGCATCCCGCCCTCGTCAGGAGACGGCGGCCGGCGGTGGAAACGGGGCGCCGGAAGGGGAACGCCGGAGGCCGGGGCGGGAACACCGGCGCGTTCCCGCCCCGGCCTCCGGCGATTCGAGCCGGATACGCGCCCGAAGCGGCGCCCTCGAGGAGCGGCGTTTCAGCATGATCTCCCCGAGGGCGCGCCGCTCCAACCCGCTATTGCGGCGTGTGGGTATTGTAGAGCGCCAGCTCGCCGTCGTCGGTGAAGGAGATGACCGGGTACTCCCGGTAGAAAGACTTCGGACCCTCCATGCCCGGCGAGCCGACGGGCATGCCCGGCACCGAGATGCCCGCGACATCGGGGCGCTCGGCGAGCAGCCGGCGGATGTCCTCGGCCGGCACGTGACCCTCGATGACGTAGCCGTCGACGAGGCCCGTGTGGCACGAGAACAGCCGTTGCGGAATCCCCTTCTCCTGCTTGAGCGGCGTCACGTCAGGCACGTCGGTCGTTCGTACGTTGAAACCCGCTTCCTTGAGATGCAAGACCCATCCCATGCAGCACCCTCAGGTGGGTGACTTGTAGACCTCGATGACCGGCTCCTGGGTCTGCACCGCGGTGTGGACCCCGAGGCCGACCACGAGCAACGACAGAACGGCAAGCAGCGTGCGCATGAAGGCTCCTTCGTGGTTTGTAGCCGTATCAGGCTACCCGTTGTCCGGAGGATTGGCAACCCTTGCCGCTCCCGGCAACGGCGACGCGGGGTCCTGCCCCGGGCTGCCGGCCCCGCGCCGGCCGGGCGGATCGGCCTCGAGGGTCTGCCGAATCACCGCCCGCGCGCGGTCGACCAACCGGCTCACGCCCCGCTCGTCGTAGTCGGTGGTGGCGATCGGCTCGCCCAGGATCACGTCGACCGATCCGGGCCGCGGCGCCAGGGTGGTCCGGGGCAGGAGCGCGAACGTGCCCCGAATGGTCACGGGCACGACGGGCACCCCCGCCTTGAACGCGATCCGGAACAGGCCCGGCTTGAAGTCCTGGAGACGGCCGTCGGGGGTCCGGCTGCCCTCGGGAAACCCCGCCAGCGAGCAGCCGTTCCGCACCCCGTCGATGACCCGGCGCAGGCTGCGCGCCGTCTTTCGCGGGTCGCTGCGGTCGATGGGGAAGTGGCCGGCCGTCCAGAGATGCCAGCCCATGAACGGAACGAAGAAGAGGCCGCGCTTCGCGACGATGCGGAACGGGTACGGCAGATAGGCGAACAGCGCCGGCGTGTCGATGAGGCTCGCGTGGTTCGCCACGTACACGTAGTTCCGGTCCGGCCGGACCCGCTCGACGCCGTGGACGCGGATGCGGGCGAAGATGGACCACGCCACGAGGCGGCACCACCAGCGCGCGCACCAGAACTGCCGGTGGCCGGTGCGGTCGAAGGGCCAGACCAGGAACGACAGGGTCGCCATCACCACCGTATGGGCGTACCAGAGGAGGTTCGCGAACGGCGCCCACAGGTAGACCAGGTGCTTCACGGACGTCTGTCGGCGCGTTCACCGCCGGAGCGCGGATCGGATGTAGATCAGGTCGATGAGGGCTTCCGCCCGCGCCAGCGGCCCCGGTTGCTCGAGCAGGCCCAGCCGGTCGGCGGGGGCGATTTCGATGAGCTGCGAAATGCCGTTGACGAGGTCCACGTCCGACAGGCCGTCCGGCACCTGGAGCCCGGGAATGCCGAGCGGAATCACGGCGGCGAGGTCCTGCCGCACGTCGCGCAACCGGTTCCGGTCGGCGGCGCTGATGGCGTCGGCAATCGGTTCCACCTCGGCCAGGCGGTAGGCGCGGCTGTCGTCCTCCCGGAGGATGCGGAACTTGGTCAGGCCGCCCAGCAGGATGTCGTAGCGGCCGTCCGGGAGCTCGGTGGCCTCGGCGATGACCCCGATGCACCCGACGGGATAGACCGGGGGGCGCCCCGTGTAGTCCGCCTCGTAGCCGGGCTGGAGCAGCACCATCCCGATCAGGCGGTCGCCCTCCAGGGCGTCCGCGACCATCTCGCGGTAGCGCGACTCGAAGATGTGCAGGGGGCGGGTCGCGCCCGGAAACAGCATGACGTCCGGCAGCGGGAAGATCGGGATCGTGCGCGGGATCGCCGTCGGGGCGAAGCCGCGGGTCGTCTCCTGCGCGTCGGCGAGGACCGGGAGGCACAGGACGCTTGCGAGTCCGACGCCGAGCAGCCGTCTGGCGGTCATGCCACGCTCCTTCAATCTCGTTCCGGGCGTCGGTTCGTTCCGGGGGCGGACGACGGTGCCGGGGGCGGCGGCCTGGGGCCCTGATGAACCCCGCTCCGGTCTCGCCGCGGGTTCCTGGCGCCGCCGCCTCAGCGCCAGCCTATCACGGGACGGCGGTCGGCCCGTCCCGCAGGGCGAGCACCGCGCCGGCGACGGTCTCGATGGCCGTCTCGATCTGGTCGGCGGTGTTGAAGCGGCCGAGCGAGAAACGGACGCTGCCGCGGATGCGCGCGTCGTCGCAGCCCATCGCGCCGAGGACATAGCTGGGCTGCAGGGCGGCGCTGGTGCAGGCGGAGCTGGACGACACCGCCAGCGCGGGCATCCGCTGCATGAGCTTCGCCCCGTCCACCCCGGCGAAGCTGAGGTTCGTCGTGTTCGCCAGCCGGTCGGCCCGGTCGCCGTTGACCTCGACCCCGTCCACCCGGGACTGCAGGCCGGTCTCCAGGCGGTCCCGCAGCGTGCGCACGGTATCGTTGTCGGCGGCCAGGGTGGCGGCGACTCCCATGCCCACGATGCCGGGGACGTTGAGGGTGCCCGAGCGGAAGCCGCGCTCGTGGCCCCCGCCGTGCGCCAGCGGCTCGCAGCGCACCCGGGGGCCGCGGCGCCGGACGTAGAGCATGCCGACCCCCTTGGGTCCGTGAATCTTGTGCGCGCTGGCGCTCAGCAGATCGACGTGCATGGCGTTCACGTCGATCCGCTCCTTGCCGTAGGACTGGGTGGCGTCGGTGTGAAAGAGGACTCCGCGCTCCCGGCACAGGGCGCCGATGCGCGCGATCGGATGCAGGATGCCGGTCTCGTTGTTGGCGTGCATGATCGACACGAGCAGGGTCCGCTCGGTGATCGCCTGGGCCAGGCGGTCGAAATCCAGCCGTCCGTCGCGATCGACCCCCAGGTAGGTGACGTCGACTCCCACCCGGTCGAGGTGCTCGCAGGTGTCGAGGACGGCGCGGTGCTCGGTCGTCACGGTGACGACGTGCCGCTTCTTCCGGTACGCCGGCGCCTGGGCGACCCCCTGGAGGGCCAGGTTGTCCGACTCGGTGGCGCCGCTGGTCCAGACGATCTCCCGCGGGTCGGCCCCGATGACCGACGCCACCTGGGCGCGGGCGGTCTCGACCGCGGTCGCCGCGTGGCACCCGAGGGCGTGGTGGCGGCTCGCCGCGTTCCCGAAGCGATCGGTGAGAAAGGGCAGCATCGCGTCGAGGACCCGGGGATCGAGGGGAGTCGTGGCGTTGTGGTCCAGGTAGATCATCGGACCTTCTCCGGGCGTCCCGGGGCGCAAGCCCGCTGCCTTCGGCCGGGTCCCTTCCGGGGTGGTTGCGCCATCGGTCATCGCGGATCACCGGCGGCGAGGAGCGTCGCCCCTTGCGGGGCGGGAGCCTCGCCGGCCTCCACCCCGGGCGGGACTTCGCCACGGGCTCCCAGCGCCGCCACCGTGAAGATCAGCGGGTAGAGCTTCTCGAAGTACCACAGCTTCGCGAAGTACAGCCCGATGGGCGCGGGCTCGAACGCGGTCCGCGTCGTGAGCCACTGCCGGCCGCGGGCGTCGCCGGTGGCCGCGACCGCGAGGGCGGTCTCTTCGATGGCGCCGAAGCTGCCGTCGTCCTGCTGCCTCGTCCGGAGGAACTGCTCGCCGCGCCGCCTCGCCTCCGCCGGCAGGAGATCCCGGCACTCGAGCACGCGCGCCGTGCCGTAGATCGGATTGGTCTGATCCGGGGTCCAGGGGTTGCCGAACCACAGCGGAATCCACGATCCGTCCGGCCGCTGGTGACGGACCAGGTACGCGACCGCCCGCTCCATCGCCCGATCGATCCGCGGATCCAGCGTCGGCCACGCCTGCCACGCCCGCAGGGCGTGGGCGGTGAGATCCGGGCTGCTCCGGTCGAACGGCAGCCGGCCCCAGCCCCGGCAGAAGGTCGGGATGCCGCCGTCGTCGTTCTGCAGGTCGATCAGCCAGCCGACGCCGGCCTCGGCCGCGGCCAGGGTCTCGGCATCGTGGTCCGGGAACCCGCGGCGAACGACCCGCGGCGTTCGACGGGCGGGCGAGCTGTCAGCCGCCCATACCTCCGGCGACGTCGACGCGGCGGCCACGTCTTCGCCGGCTGTTGCCAGCTCGGCCAGCGCGAGGAGGGCGCCGGGGGTGTCGTCGCCGTCCGGCACGCCCCCCGACAGGTCTGTCCAGGCCCAGCCTCCGGGCGCCGATTGGGTAAAGGGATGCACGGCGGTGTACTGCTGGTCCAGCAGCCACCGCCGCAGATACTCGCGCTCCGCGCCGGTGAACGCGGCCCCCCCGAGGGCGTTGATCGAGAGCGTGGTCAGCCAGGTGGCGAGATTGGTGTCGATCGGCCAGCTTCCGTCCTCCCGGACCGTGGCGGTCAGGAACGCGACGCCCCGCCGGGTCACCGGGTGGTCGGCGAGCCCGCTCCCCGCGAGGCTCATCGTGACGAAGCTCGTCAGGGGGGCGGCTTCGAGGAATCCCCCCGACGCGGGCTGAATCGACTCCAGGATGCGCAACGTGCGGGCCCGGACCGCCTCCCGCACCGCACGGCCCGCCCGGTTCGAGGTCGGATGGTGATGGTGCTGCGCCTGTCCGATCGCGATCAGGGCCGGCAGCGCGTAGCTCACCACCGGCAGCCCGACCCACCGGAACCAGGCGCGGGGCAGCGCCGCGAGCTCGAACGGCAGCAACGGGACGTGCTCCCAGCCGAAGCGCCCGGCCAGGGCGCAGTGGGTCAGGATGGGGACCGCGAATGTCCGGTCGTCGCCGTACACGCCGGTGATCGCGGCGGCCAGCGACGCCGCCGACAGGGGGCCGACGCGTCGCGAGAGCCACGCTTGCGCGCGCTCCATCCCCACCGCCCGGTGCTGCCCGAGGGTGGCCCACGCCAGGGTCGTCGTGCTGATATTGCTGGGGCATCCGGCCGCGTCCCCGAAGCCGCCGTCCGCGTTCTGGTTGGCGGCCAGCCAGCGGAGCCCGCCGTCGACGCGCCGCTCGTGCCCGCCCGCGATCGACAGCGCGGTCACCGCGGTGGCGGTCGAGAGGGGGCTCGACGACAGCTCGCCCTCCCAGTGCCCGGCCGCGGTGCGGGCGGCGAGCAGCCGCTCACGCAAGGCTGAGATGGCCCATGGCGAGGAGCGCGTACCAGGTGTACTCGGAGTCCGGTTCATCGTCGGCCCAGGTGCCGCAGAACGCCTTGCCGGTCCACAGCGTGTCGATAAAGTCGAGCGTCGATTCCTTGAGATGCCCGAACGGGACGTGCTCGCCCGCGAGGGCGTGCAGGGCGGTGGCGGTCGACAGCAGGTCCGGCATCGGCGCCGTCTCGGTGGCCAGGAAGCCCCCGTCGGGGTGCGCCCGCGCCAGCAGCCACCGGGTCGCCTCGGCCGGGACCGGCGCGCCCATCCGGCGCAGCAGGGCCACCGCGGCCGCCGTCGTCGGGGTGGTGCGGACGCCGGTGTCGTCCCGCAGCCCGAACGGCTCCGGCCGCTGTCCCAGGTCCTCCAGCGCGCCCCAGGCCAGGAAGCTGTGATAGACGCTGCCGCGGTCCCACCGCGCGCGAATGCGGGGGGCGAGGTCGGGGCCAGGCAGCTTCACCGTCGCCCGGCAGCGGGCCAGGCAGCACAGGTGCACGAGGTCGAGGTCCTCGCCGTCTCCGAACGACTCGAGGAAGCCGCGGACTCCGGGAGGAGGATCGCACTGCAGCGCAATCAGGCCCTCCAGCGCGAAGACCGTGTAGTAGAGGTCGCTCTGCCCGGAGCGGTCGGCGGCGCCGCCGTCGTCGTTGAACTGGGAATGGAGGAACCGGGCGACCGGGTCAGAGGCCTCCTGCAGCAGCTTCGGCGCCAGGCGCGCGACTTGCAGCATTTCGAGTCTCAAACTCACCGCAGTAGCCCTCGATCAACGTCTCGCCGAAGATCTTGCCGACGATGCGGCGCATCAGGCCCTTGAGGGTCGGACTCGCCAGGAACCGCAGCGACCGGATGGCGTCCTCGCGGTAGGCGGCCAGGAGGTCGTCGGCCTTGTCGAGGACGCCGTACTGGTCGGCGATGCGGCGCAGCTCCTCCGTCCGGTCGGCCGCGCCGGACCGGATGGCCGACGCGACGCGGTCGCGGTCGGCGCCCTCGGCGCGCTTGTGGGCGATGGTCAGAATGAGGGACAGCCGCACCTGGTCCAGGTCGTTCGAGTCGGCATCGCCCTTGAAGTCCTCGATGTCGTCCTTGATCTGATATGCGATGCCCAGCGACTCGCTGTACTTGCGCAGCACGTCGTGCGTCGCCGCGTCGGCGCCGCCGAGCGTGGCCCCGATGCGCAGCGCCACCTCGAAGGCCGCCGCCGTCTTCTGCCGGAACATGTCCAGCACTTGCATCGATGCCAGCGGTTGCGGGTCGCGGGCCCACAGCAGCTCGCGGCCCTGGCCGCGGCTCAGGGTCACGTGACCCTCGGCCGCGATCGCGACGGCCTCGGGGTGGCCCGCCTCCGCGAGCAGCCGGTATCCCTCGCCCACGAGGAAGTCGCCCACGTTGAGGGCCACCGGAACGCCCACCTCGGCGTGCAGGGCGGGGCTGTCGTAGCGGCGGTCGTCGCCGTCCTCGATGTCGTCGTGGATGAGCGAGGCCTTGTGGAAGCACTCGATGGCCACGGCCGCCTTCCGGACCGCCGCCGGCAGGTCCGGCTCGGTGTCTCGGCGGTCGGTCTCGAGGGCCATGTACGTGCATGCCGCGAGATACGGGCGCCAGCGTTTGCCGCCCTTTTCGAGATAGTCACGCGCGATGCGCGCGGTGGCGTCCTCGCCGTCGACCGCGCCCATGACGCCGTCGAGCGCGTTGGGGGCGAACCAGCTTCGGACGGTCGTCTTGAGCGCGTCGAGGTCCAGACGCCAGGTCTTGTCGTCGCTCGTCAGGTGAATCAGATCCCAGACCCAGTCCAGGTCCACGGTGGTGTTGACGCAGTCGTCCTGCAGCAGCGGTATCGCCACGCCGGGGATGGCCGCCGCCTCCATGTGCGGGAAGCACTTCTCCAGCACGTTGATGCAGCTCACGCCGACGATCGCCTCGATCTTGCCGGTCTCGATCATCGAGCGGACGATGGCCGAGCCTTCGGCCACGAGCACCGCGTAGCCGAGCCGTTCGGCCTCGACCGTCAGGTCCTGGATCGAGCACAGCCCGCATTCCTTGCAGAGCAGGCCGAACTCGTCGAACGGGGCGGGGCACTTCTCCTCCACCCGCAGGCACTTCGGGATGAGGAGGAGCCGGCGTTCGTAGGGAATCTGGGCCAGCGAGTCCCGCCAGGCGGCGTTGCTGACGAGGATCGACGCGTAGTCGCCGTAGATCGGGTCGAGGCCAGCCTGGGCGAGCACCGCCGCGGTGTGCTCGGTCAGCTCGTCCAGGGTGAGCGGGGGGACGGCGCCCACTTGCTTGACGTGCTCCTCGGTGATCCGCTTCAACCGGACCCGCACCGCCTTGTCGTCCGGGATGTTCGACTGCGCCTGCCGGTAAGTCTGCCGGGGCACCTGGGCCGGGAGCTGCAGCAGGGGGATGACCTGGGCTTCGGCGGCGTAGTTCGATGTGTCCGTGGCCATGGATCCGATCGATCCTCTATGTGTAGGCACCGAATCCGAAGAACCAGTGCTTCTTGGCAAACCGGTAGACCCAGTTCTCCTCGGGAATCTCGTTCCCCGGGTTGTGCTGGCTCGGCCGCGACCGCAACGCCTCGAGCTCGGGGCCCGCGGTCCGGCGTATCGTCGTGTCGCCGGCGCCGTGTCGCTCGACGATCTCCTTCAGGAGGTCGGGGCGCTCGAGCACGATGCAGCCCCGCGTCGCCTCGGCCGCCGTCCGGCGGAAGTCCGCGAGCAGCGGCGACTCGGTCATCGTCTTGTAAAGGTCGCCGTCGTTGTCCTGAATCTTCTCGTTTGCGAACTGGATGATGGGGCAGGGCTCGACGTCGCCGAACGGGCTGATGTGATGGCTGATGCCGGTCGCGGCCGGGCACAACGCCTGCCCCTTGTCGTCCCAGTAGGCGTCGATCAGGCCGATGGGCTTGCGGTTCCGCATGTCCATCGCGAAGCGCCGCACCGACAGGACCTGCTCGGGGGTCAGCGCGAGCTGGGGGTTGGGGACCGGGCCGACCACCCGATAGGTGTGGAACCAGCAGTAGTGCACCCCCATGCCGATCAACCGGTCAATCCACTCCTCGCGCACGAGGTCGTCGATGTTCGTCTGGCAGACGCTGGTGCAGACGCCGGTGATCAGCCCGTGGCGCACGCTGGCCCGGATGCCCTCGAGGGTGCGGTTCAGCACCCCCTCGCGGCCGCGCCGCTCGTCGCTGATCGAAGCGGTGCCCTCGACGCTGATCAACGGGGTCGCGTTCCCCGCCTCCCGCAGCCGCTCCGCCGTGGCGTCGGTGATGGGGTGGCCGTTGGTGAAGATCTGGAAGTAGCAGTCCGGGTGCGCCTTCAGGACCCGGATGAGGTCCGGGTGCATGAACGGCTCGCCGCCCAGGATGCCGAAGAAGCTGTTGCCGTGCTGCTTGGCGTTGTCGATCAGCCGGTTGAGGTCGTCGTAGCTGATCATGTGCTGGGGCTTGTCGACGTCGACCCAGCACCCCTGGCAGCGCAGGTTGCAGGCGTTGGTGATCGAGATGTAGAGGAACGGGGGGAACGACACGCCGGCCTTCAGCCGCTTCTTGAACTTCTGGACCGACCGGATCCCCTTGTAGCCGAAGTTGTAGGCGAACTTCCACAGCAGACGCGCATCGGTCGAGCGCATCGTGCGATAGCCGAGGCCGGCCGCTGCCCTCAACATGGTCGTCCTGCTCCGATCCCCGTCGGTCCCCGCCCGGACAGCGCCGCCCCGCGGCGCCGCTGTCCGCCCAACCAATCCTGCGGGAGTCCGCACCGTTCCCCGGCGCGGGCTCCTGCGGCGGACATCCCGCCGCCCGCGGTCAGATTCCCCATTCCCGCTCCGTCGGCGCCGGCCGGGCGTCCTGCGCGGTTTGCGAGCGGGCGAGGCGCTTCTCCATCTTCGCCTTGGCGCGGGCCGCCCGCTCCTCGATGTCCTCGGCCGACGGCAGGGTCATCAGCACCTCGTCGGGAATGTCGAGGTCCTTCTTGAGCTTGCCGAGACAGCGCTTGCGCTCAAGCAGCGCCTTCGACTCGTCGCGCTCGGTCGAGAAGCGCTTCCGGGCCTCGCGTTGGCGGGTGCGGAGCGACCCGTAGAGGTCTCCTCCGAGGAGGGTGGAGATGTCCACCTTCATCGCCTCGCGCTGGATGTCCTGCTCGCGGACGACATCGCCGTTGATCGGACCCTTGCTGTACTTCGGGAACAGGATGGCGACCTCCGGGCAGACGCGCGAGCAGGCCGGGCAGTCGGTCTTGCAGTTGTCCTGGTTCTGCACCGTGATCTGCTTCTGCTTGTCGACCCCGTACACGTCGAAGAGACAGAAGGTCAGGCACTGCATGCAGTTGGTGCAGCGATCGAAGTCGATCACCGGGAACCACGGCTTCCAGGCTTCCAGCTTGCGCGCGCCGGCGGTCTCCCGCACTTCGCGGGCCGCGTCGAGGGCGCCGACCTCCCCGAGGTCGCGGAAGTGCACGTCCTGGTCCGGGTCCGCCGCCGGCGCGTCGTCGAGCCGGCCCAGCACCAGGACCGGGGCGCCGTCGGCCGGCGCCACGTCCTGCCCGGCCATCGGGCGCGTGACTTCGAAGCCGTTGTCGAGCAGGGCCGACAAGGCCTCGAAGCGCTCCTCGTCGCCGAGGGCCCGGCTGCCCGGACCCTCGTAGAGCACCACCCGCAGATTGCGTCCCTCGGTGCGGCTCATGCGAGCAGCTCCCTGACGATGTCGTCGGCCGAGTCCTCGCGCATGTTCAACACCTCGACGCCCTCGCCCGGCAGCGGGGTGTCCGCTGCATGGAACAGCCACTTGACCGCGCGCGGATAGCAGGCGGCGATCTTCGTGTCGCCGCCCTCGGCAATCTTGCGCAACGCGGCGTCCTTGCGCGCCGACATGTCGCAGAGGTCCGCCACCGCATCGAAGGCCTGGCCGGAGTCGCTCAGCCGGCGCAGGACCTCCTTCTTGACCCCGGCCGGGACGACCTTGGCGTAGGTGCAGTTGCAGTACAGGATCTTCATCGCGCCATTCGCTGCGCTCACCGGCGGACCAGCGCCGATACCAGCGCCTGGTGGCCCTCCGAAAGCTCCGTGACCCGCCCGGACAGCACGGTCACGTCATGCCGGGTCCACCAGATGCCGATCACGGTTGCGGCCATCAGGACTATCGATGCCCACCGATATGCGTTGTCACTCATTCCCCATCCCGATTATGCGAAATGCAGCGTGCCGTCACGCCATTCGATGCGTCGGGACCGGCCGTCCCGGACGAAGCTGTTCCAGATGCTCGACCCGCGCCTCGACGCCGTCGAGCGAAGCCAGGGTGTCGCGCAACACCGCCTCGAGCCGAGCCGGGTCCGTCTCCGCCCGCAGGTTCACCACCAGCTCGCCCGCGTCGACGCGATCGAGCAGCGATTCTCGCAGGTCGGGCTCCCGGTCGGTGCCGACGAGGCTCACCACCGACAGCGTGCCGGACCCGTCCCGCGCGTCCAGCGTCATCTTGAGATGGGCGATCTCCTCCCCGGCCGCCGCCAACCGCTCCCGTACCTGCCGGGCCAGATCGACCAGCGTCCGGTTGCCGTCGAACGGTTCCTCCGCACTGAGCTGCACGGTACAGTTCAGCCAGCCCAGCAACGCCTCGCCGGCAGCGTATATATCGTAGTCGATCTCGAGCGATCGGGACGCGGGATTGTCGGCGAGCACCGTCTCGAACCACTTCTCGACGCCGGTTCCCGTCCGGGCCGAGCAGGTGAGGACGGCGGCCTGGGGGAACTCCTCGGCGAGCGCCGCCGCCAGCCGGTCGAGGAGATCGGCGGGGTGCGCGTCGCACTTGTTGACGACGATGACGTCCGCTTCCTGCAGCTGCTTGCGGTAGACGTAGGTCACCTTCTCCGAGAAGCTCCGTCCGTCGACCAGGCCCACCATGCGGGCGGCCCGCACCGGGTCGACGAGGACGCTCAGCGGCGCCACCGTGAACCGGTCGCCGTAGATGCGGCGCAGCGGATAGGAGACGGTGGCCACCAGATCGGTGCAACTGCCCACCGGCTCCGCGAGGAAGAGGTCGGGCCGCGAGCCCCGGGTCAGGTTCTCGGCCGCTTCCAGGAGCGAGTCGAAGCGGCAGCAGAAGCAGCCGCCGGTGATCTCCTCGACCGGGAACCCCTTGGAGCGCAGCAGGGTGGTGTCCACCAGCCCGCTGCTCTGGTCGTTGCAGATCAGCCCGACCCGCTTGCCCCGGTCCGTCAGGTGCCGGGCGAGGCGCGCCACCGCGGTCGTCTTCCCCGCTCCGAGAAACCCGCCGATCATGACGTAGCGCGCCGGCTCAGTCATGCCTTCGTCCCAGCATCTTGTCGATGGTCGTGTCCAGCAACGTGATGTACCCGTGCACGTCGAGGCAGTCGCCTCCCGGCTGTCCGCGCACGCGGAACAGCCAGCCCCGGCCATAGGGGTCGGTCGACAGCAGCGCCGCCCGCTCGTCGACGGCGGGGTTGAACCCCTCGAACCGCCCCGCCAGCGGCGAGTACATGTCGGTCACCGCCTTGAAGCCCTCCAGCCAGCCGATGACCTGGCCGGTCTCGACCGTCGATCCCGGCTCGGTCTCGAACCCCAGCTCGACGATCTCGCCCAGCATGCGCACCGCGAACTTCGTGAACCCGACCCGCCACACCTCCTCGTCCTCCCGCTCCAGCCAGCTGTGGCCGGCCGTGTAGAGCCTGTTCTCGAGGAGGCGGGTCGAGAACCGCGAGCGATTATAGGAGATTTCGGCGGGGGTCATGGCGGGGCGGGGGGATGCTGGTGTCCTGTCGATCGTATCAGGTGCCGTCACCGCTGGTGAATTCCGGTCGGCCGGGCCCGAGACCGCGGGTCACGCGGCCGCCACGAAGCCGCATGGTCCCCATGGCCCAACCCCCTCCGCTCCGCCGGATGACGCTCAGCGCCGGGGCCGCGCGGGCAGGCGGATTGAGACGATGATGTCTGTTGGTGATCTGATCACTGATTGGACACACTCCGGATTGGCGTGCCGCGATCGACGTCCTGATCGACGCCGGAAGCCGGATCGTCCCGCTGGAGGTGAAGTCGGGGCGGACGGTGCCGGCCGACACCGTCGACACCCTCGGGTGGTGGACGGCGATTTCCGGCAACCCGAACCGCGGCGGGGTCCTCGTCCACGGCGGAACCGACCGCTTCGAGTTCCGGGGCTTCCGCGTGCTGCCGTGGTACCTGCAGTGAGCCTCGATCCTGAGGTCAAGACTTACCAGATCGTGCGTACGTGCTCGTAGTCACGAATTCGCGGGTCCTTCGTGACCAGCGCGGCGCCAAGCGATCGGGCGGTGGCGACGATGATCCCATCCGCGGGATCGTCGGCGAATCCGCCGGGCAGTCGGCAGCTCTCGACGAGGACGGCACGCGTCGGGTCGACGACGTGCAGGCCGGCGGGCGTCGTGGCGCGGTCGCACCAGTCGTCGAGCGGACGGTCCAGGAGGAGCTGGCCTTTCTGCACCTTCTTGGCCACCTCCCAGATCGAGAACCCGGACAGCCAGAGGGTGTTCTCGCCGCGTGCGCGCTCGACCGCGCGACGCGCAGAGTTCGACAGCCTCGTGTCGTCCGTGACCCACCAGATCCAGGCGTGGGTGTCAAGAACCGCCCGCATCTCGATCCGCGTCCCATCGCTCGCCGGTGCCATAAGGGTCGCCGGTCTCCCGCAGGATGCTCCCCGCAAGACTGCCGACCCGGTCCGGCGCAACGTAGGGCACGAGTTGCGCGACCGGCCGGCCGCGCTTCGTGATGACGACGGGCGTCCGTGTGGCGGCCACCTCGTCCAGCAACTTCAGACAGACGTTCTTGAACCGGCCCGCTCCGATGGTCTGCATGCGATCAATTTGGCCATAGCCATATGTTCATGTCAAGGAGCGGAACCCACTTGCCCCGCGGGCCGCCAGGACGTCCCCGACGCCCCGGGTATCCACGGCATGAGACATGGTGCCCTGCAATGCTAAGATGGGAAGGAAAACAACCACGAAGCAAGGGGAAACTGCAGTGATTCAGTCATCTGTCACGAAGAAAGGCCAGACGACGTTGCCCAAGGCCGTGCGGGACACGCTCGGCGTGGGGCCCGGCGACAGGGTGCGTTACCTGATCCTCGACGGCGAGGTGCGCATCCTGCCCGTGCGGCGGCTCGACCGGCTGTTCGGCGCGTTGAGATCCGAGGGGCCTCCCGCCTCCCTCGACGACATGGAGCGCGGCATTGCCGAGGGGGCGACCGAGTCGTGATCGCGCTGGACACCAACGTCCTCGTCCGCTACCTCGTGGACGACGATGCCGAGCAGGCGGAAACGGCCCGGGCGCTGCTGGACCGGCTGACGCCCGCGCAGCCCGGCTTCGTCTGCCGCGAGGTGATGGTGGAGCTCGTGTGGGTGCTCAGACGCACCTACGGCCACTCACCCGACCGGATCGCGGCCGTCCTGGAGGAACTGGTGTCGACAGACGTCCTCGTCATCGAGGCGGCCGCCGACGTGGCCCGGTCGGCCGTTCGCTGTCGCCGGGGAGTCGCGGACTTCTCGGACCTGATGATCGCCGCCGCCGCCGAGCGATCCGGAGCCCGCCCGCTCTACACGTTCGACCGCAAGGCCGCGCGACTCCCGGATGTCGTGTTGCTGGATGCGGCGTCGCCGTGACCCGCGTCGGCAGCCACGTCCGCAGCTCCGCCCGTCGCCGTCACAATGGTCGATCCGGCAGCCGGGTCGCTGTCTGCCGGAGCCATATACTCTTCCCATGGCATCGACGAGCACCGTCGCGACATCAGAGGAGGCGCTCGGCGCCATCCTGAGCGACACGCTGCCGCGCCAAGGTGACTGGAGCGACGAGGAGTAGCTCGCCCGCGAGAGTGAGGGCCGGGGGATTCGGGCTCTCGACGATTTGTATGACGTGCCGGAGTTCAAGATCAAGTACGAGAGACATCCCTCCGTCATGAAGCCTCTCGTGGAAGCCTACGGCCGCGAGATGCTTCGTCTCGTCGCCGGCGACGCCTGAACATCTCGTGCTCCGTTCCGGTTGGACACGGTTCTGGCTCTCAGCGAATGCAACTTGGGTGGCTCCGCCCGGAACCGGTCGGATGCGGCGGCGGGCTGTTCGGCCGCTTGGCGCACGCGCGCCTGCGGGCCGTCCGGTGCGACCGCGCCGTCGTCAGGGGGCCCGCTCCTTCTGATGAGCGTCGGGCAGCGCTGGCGGCGGCAGCCGAACGACCCGGCTCACCGCGCTCGGTTCATCGCGAAGATCACCCCGAACAGGACCACGCCCGCCGCGTCGAGCACCGGCACCGGCAGGCCGGCCAACGCGACGGTCGGGCCGGGGGCGAGGAGCAGCGCCGCCGCCGCGAACATGGCGAGGCGGAGGCGCAGGGTCAGGGCGCTCCGGAGCTGCCCGGTGATGCCCGAGGCGAAGCACAGCACGCCGAGGGTGCCGATGGCGACCGGAACCAGCATCGCGAGGGGGCCGGCCGTCTCGCCGGCCGGGGTCAGCATGAGCAGCTCGGGCCGGTAGACGAAGATGTAGGGCAGGGTGAACCCGACGAGGGCGAAGCGGAAGGCGGCGAAGCTCGTCGCCATGATGTTGGTGCCGGCGATCGAGGCGGCGGCGTAGCCGGCGAGGGCGACCGGCGGGGTCACCATCGACATCATGCCGAAGTAGAAGATGAACAGGTGGGCGGCGAGGGGGACCACCCCGAGGTTGCCGAGCACGGGCCCGATGAGGGTCGCCAGCAGCAGGTAGCAGACGGCCGAGGGGAGGCCCATCCCGAGGACGATCGACGAGATCATGATCAGCACGAGGGCGAGGAACAGGCTCTGCTCGGCTAGGGGCAGGATGGTCGCCGGCAGGCGGGTGCCGATGCCGGTCAGGGTCACGATGCCGATGACGATGCCCACCGACGCGGAGGCGGCGACGAGGGAGACGACGTCCCGCGCCGACTTGACGAAGGCCTGGATGACGTCCTGGAGCGACAGGCGGGTGCGCTCGTTGAACGCCGCGACGATGACGATGCCCACCAGCGCTGCGCTCACCGCCCGGAACGGGGTATAACCCAGGATCAGGAGCAGAATCAGGGTGCCGAGGGCGGTGGCGAAGACGATGCCCTCGTGGCGCGACTCGGCTAGCGGTTTGGGGGCCGCGTTCCCCGCGGGGCCGTCCGGACCGGCGCCGTCGCGCGCCGTCCCCCGGGCGTGGAAGTGCGTGATCAGGAACAGCGACAGGTAGTAGAGAATCGCCGGAATGAGCGCGGCCCGGATGATCTGGAGATAGGTCACCGGGGGGTCGACGATCTCGAGCATCATGTAGGCGCCGGCGCCCATCACCGGGGGCATCAGCGCCCCGCCGGAGCTCGCCGCGGCCTGGATGCCGGCCGCGGTGGTCGCCTTGAAGCCGGCGCTGCGCATCATCGGGATGGTGAAGGTGCCGGTGGTCGCGGTGTTGGCGACGGCGCTGCCGGACAGCGACCCCATCAGGCCGCTGCTGAGCACCGCCACCTTGGCGGGTCCGCCCGGGCTGCGGCCGAAGACCGCCTGCGCGAAATCGATGATGAAGCGGGTCGCGCCGCTGGCCGAGAGGAAGGCGCCGAAGATGACGAACAGGAAGACGTAGGTGAACATCACGCCCAGGGCGACCCCGAATGTGCCCTGCGCCTGCAGGAACGCCTGGGCGACGATGCGCTCGATGGTGTACCCGCGGTGCGGGAACAGCCAGTCCGGCATGCTGGAGCCGACGAACGCGTAGACCAGGAACGCGCCGCAGAGGATCGGCAGGGCGAGCCCGAGGGAGCGCCGCGCCGCCTCGATGACCAGCAGCAGGCCCATGACGCCGATCGCGATGTCGGCGCCGGTCTCGAACCCCGCGCGATTGCCGAGGCTCGAGCCGCCCTGCCACAGACCCTCGAAGAACGGGTCGTTCTGAACCAGGATCCACCCGCAGCAGACCGTCGCCAGCCCCGCCAGGACGAGGTCGCTCGCCCGCGCCGCCGGGTGGTTCTTCAGGGTCGGGTGGACGGGGACGTTAAGGAAGCAGATGACCAGCCCCAGCAGGGCGAAGACCGCGAGCTGCGGCTGGGGGGCCAGCATCGGGTAGTTCACCTGGACGAGGGTGAACACGCACAGGCCCACCGCGAGCACGCGGGTGACCGCCTGCCGGATGGCGTCGGGGTCGCGGCCGGCCGCCGCGGGCGCGGTTGTCTCGGGCATGATCGCGCCGTGCTACGGTGCCGACTCCGGCTGCGGCCAGATCCCGATCTCCTGGTAGAAGCGGATGGCGCCGGGATGGAACTCGGTCCCGGTGTCGCGCACGACGTTGGCGGGGTTGATGGCCCGACCCGCGGCATGCTTCTCGACGACGCTCGTCCGCTGCTCGTACAGGGTCTTGGTCACGTTGTAGACGAGGTCGTCGCTCGCGGCGGCCGAGGTGATGACGTGCATCGACCCGGTGTCGAGTCCCTCGAACGGCTCGTCCTGCCCGCGGTAGGTGCCGGCGGGAATCGTCGCGGGGCCGAAGAAGAGGTACTCGTCGATGAGCCGCTGCCGGGCGTCCTCGTCGAAAGGTACGAAGTGGATGTCCTGCGAGGCCGAGGCCTGGGTGATCGAGGCGGTGGGCACCGCTCCGCCCACGAACACCGCCGCCGCCGAGCCGTCCGCGATCAAGTCGACGGCCCCGGACTGGGTGGCGTTCAGCGGCGAGAAGTCGTCGTAGGTGAGGCCGTGCGCCGCGAGCAGCGGCCCCATGAAGTACTCGAAGCCGGCTCCGGCCGGCCCCACCCCCACCCGCTCGCCGCGCAGGTCCTCGATGGTCTCGACGCCGGACCCCGCGGGGCTGATGAACAGGGCCACGTTCGGGGCCAGGGTCATCACCGTCCGCATCGGGTACGCCTTGTCCCAGCCTTCGCCGCCCTGGACCGCGAAGTACGTGATCGCCGCGTTCGACATCGCGAAGTCCAACTCGCCGGTGTCGAGCCGCCGGATGTTCTCCTGCGAGCCGCTGGTGGCCTCGGCCGTGGCGTTCCAGCCGAACCCGGCCCCGAACTCGTTCAGCACCTCGGCGAGGGCGCTGCCGACGACGAAGAAGGCGCCTCCCGGCGGCGCCGTGCCCATGCTCAGGAATACGCGCTCGGGCACCGCGTCCCCGTCCGCGCCGCCGCCCCCGCCGCACGACGCGGCCAAGGCGCATGCCACTGCCACTGCCACCAATCCGTCTCGACGCATGCCTGCAACCTGCCTCTCGAGCCGGCGCACACGTTGGACACCGTGCACCGACGGTCCGCCGTTGGTCGGTCGGTCTGACCGAGGGAGAGCGGATGCTCGCCAGCGTGGAATTCTACTTCAGCCACTGAAGTCGGGCCAGCGTTCCCCGGCAGGCGGCCCGGAGACGGCTCAGTTCGACGGCGCGGCCAGGTACCCTTCCCGCGCCTGCACGACGTGGCGGCGGTTCGCGGTGCGCACCTCGATGCTGCGCCAGGCGCCGTCGGCGCCGCGGTTCGAGGGCTCGTAGCCGAGGAGGTAGCGGGCCCCCAGGTCCTCTCGAACCTGGGTCAGGACCTCGTCGAGGTCGTCGATGCGAGCGATGCGGAACGATCGGCCTCCGCTGATCCGCACCAGCAGATCCATCTGCGCCCGGACCCGTTCGATGGCCCGGCCCCGGCCCAGGGTGACGGCGTACAGCGTCGCCCGGCTCGCGCGGATCCGCTGCCGGGCCGTGTCGAGGTTCGTGAAGCTGTTCCGTTCTTCGCCGTCGCTGAACAGCACGACCGCCTTGTGGGCGATGTCGTCGTCGTGGATCTCGAGGGCGTGGACGACGGCATCGAGCAGCGAGGTCCCGCCGTACGGCCTCGGCAGGGCGTCCACCGCGGCCAAGAGCGTATCGCGGTCCTGTTCGTGCCGGGCCACGACGAAGATCCGGTCGTTGAACGCGAGCAGGCTCAGGCGGGCGGCTCCCGGCAGCGCGCCCACGAAACGCCGGGCGGCGGTCCGCAACGATCGCATCGACCGCCCCATGCTCGCGCTGAAATCGAGGGCCAGCACCAGGTCCAGGTCCATGTTCGCGGTCTCGAAGAACGAGAGCTCCTGCCGGACGCCGTCCTCGAAGAGGGCGAAATCATCGCGGGTCAACCCCTCGATGACGCGCCCGCGCCGGTCCCGGACCGCCACCGGGACGAGCACCGCGCTGGTCCCGGTCGAGAAGAACGCGGCGGGGCCGGCGCGGGTGAGGACGCTGCGCACCACCCGCCGCCCTCCGCCGAGGCGCGCCACCACGCGGACCACGTGCGCCTCCGCCCGCGGTCCCGCGTCCCACGCGCACTCGAACGGCGGGGCGGGGACCACGCAGACCCGCGACCCGTCGACGAAGAACTCCACCGCCTCGGCGCCGTCGGCCGGCGTGACGTCGGCGCGCAGCCGCACGAGGCCCGCGAGCTGGGCCTGCCCGTCGGGCTCCACGATGGTCAGCACCGGGTCGGCCTGGGCGGAAGCGGCCGGCGCGCCGGCGGGAGGGCCGTGCCCGGGGGGCACGGCGCCGCCCGGCGCCCCGGGGAGCGCGAGGCAGACCGCGGCGGCGCACGCGGCGCGAACGTTCATGTCGTCACCTCTCCGATCCGCCTGCCGGGTCCACCGGGCGCAACGGGCGGCCCGGACCGACCAGGGCCGCCACGTAGTCCTCGATGCGCGTGCGCGGCAGGTCGTGGACGTAGCGCACCAGGGCGTAGAAGCGCCCGGTGTAGGTGAACTGGACGCCGTCGAGCATCTCGCGGGTCGCCACCGGCAACAGGTCGCCGACGATCGGGGCGGGGAGCGCCAGATCGTCCACCGCCTCGGCCAGCGCGAGGTGCAGATCGGCGAAGCGGGACGCGAGGCGCCCGGCCGGCGCTCGGAAGAGGTCCTCGGCGTCTGGAACCGGCATCCGCGTGCACAGGCATCCGTCCAGCCAGACGGCGGGCGCCCCCCAGCCGGGCGGCGGGCGGTCGGGCGCTCCGTCGCCTTGGCGCAGGCCCAGCCACAGCAGCTCGGTGCGCGAGAAGAATCCCTCCACCGCGGCGGGGCGGCGCCGCAGCATCCACGCCAGGTCGTTCCGGCGGTCCGGAGCGAGTCCCGCCGCTTCCGCGACCTCGCCGAGGCTCGCGGCGCCGGCGGCCAGCCGGCGCGCCTGCGCCCGGCCCCGCCGGACGGCGGCGGCGAGAGCCGCGACCTGCGCCTCGTTCGCGGCGGACGGATTGAACAGGGCCACCGCGCGCGCGAAGTGCTCCTCCTCCGGCGCCTGGAAGGCGGGGACCTCCGGGGGCATCACCCCCGAGAACCGCGGCAGATACAGCGGCGCGAGCGCGAGGTCGAGCGAGAGCAGCGAGCCGTAGACGTGCCAGGCGTTCGAGAAACGGTCCTCGCCGGGTGCGGCGATCCACGGCTCGCCGATCCGATCGAACGAGGCGGGGGGGGCGACCCGTCCCTGCGGCACCGCCCATGGGGCTTGGCCGCGGTGCCCGGGGTCGGCGAGGCGGACGCCGAACTCGTGGCGCGCCGCGATGTCGTCGCCCAGGGACTCCACGCCGTAGGCGTCCGCGAGATGCACGACGTAGGGCAGGGTCCTCAGGAGGTCGGCGAGAAGCACGTCGACCACGTAACGCAGGCGTTCGGCGATGTCCGGCAGCCGGCGCAGGCGCCCCGGATCCGTGATCTCCCGCAGGTCCTCGACCAGCGGCTCGATCTCCTGCGCGTAGGTGGCGCTCCGCGCATCCGGCACGTGCACCCCCGCCCGAGGCGTCCGGACCACGGTGGCCGACGTCTCCAACTGCTCGACGAGCGGCGGCACGTCGCGGACGGCGAGGTTCCCCGCCGCCAGCGTGTTGGCCACCTCCCACAGGGCCAGCACCGCGTCGACCGGGTTGCCCCCCAGCTGAGTGCGTGTCCGCACGTAGCGCTCGAACCGAGCGATACGGCGGTCGAACCGGTACGTCAGCCCTTCCCATTCGACGACCGGCGTGTCGTCGTCGCGGGGGCCGGCGAGGGCCGCGAGCATCCTCTGGTCCATCGTGACGGCGGTGAACGTCGGCGTCACCGGCACCCCCAGGTGGGGCAGGAGAACCCCGGCGAGCCAGCCGGCCATCGCGCCGTCGTAGCCGTCGCGGGACATCGGCACCGACGCCAGCCCCAGCAGCGCCGCCCACGCCGCGTCCGGCCCCAGGCGGTCGGCCAGCCGCGCGCGCTCCACCAGCGCCATCGCGCCCTGGAACTGCGACAGGGCGCGCCGCAGCCGCAACGGATCCGCGATCCGCTCGAAGCCGCGAACGGCCTGCGCCAGCGCCGCGTGGACGTTCAAGTCGTCGACGCCCATGCGCTCGACCGACAGCATCAGCAGGGGGTAGCGCATGACCGCCCGCGCCGCCGTGAGCAGCGCCGGCAGGTCCGCGCCTTCGCCGGAGGGCGCGAGTCGCTGCACGAAGGCGAACGCGCGCAGCCGGGCCCGACCCGCCGCCGGCGGACCCGTGCAGGTCGCGGCGAGGACGTACGCCGCGTCGATGGTGGGAGTGGGGTCGACGCGTCCAAGCTCGCGCCGGGGATTCTCGGGCACCCGGTCGTCCCGGAACACCCGGTCCCAGAAGTCGCGCGCGGCAGGGCCGGCGAGCCTCCCCGACTCGTCGAAGGTCAGGGCGCGCAGCACCATCGCCGGCGCGAGCGGCCGCAGCGAGTCGGACGCCTGCGCGAGGGCCGGCTCGGCCGGCGATAGGAGGATGCCGGTGACCAGCGACACGATGAGCAGTCTGCCTGTCATGGGTGCTATCGAGCGATGAACCGCCGCGGGTCGTCGAGTGCGCCCGCCATCGGATAGCGAAGCCGATGCAAATTCGCGGGTAGCAGCATACCGCCGAAATCGGAAATCGGTTCCCCCGCCGGATCCAAGCGAATCCGCGTCTCGATTCGACAGTGGTATTCGGGCTCACCGCCACCGATGGTGCGCTCGATGGCGTTCGCCTCATTCGCGTGTCCGGCGGTGCACTGAAACGGGCCACACGCAATCCACGTAAGCCCGATCAACCACGTGAGAACCACCGCCTCATCGTCCGGCAGGTTGCAGATGTTCTCGTTCAGACGACTTCCGGACCTGAGGCCCGGCCTCGGGGTGAAGACCAGATCCGGGTCCCGTGCGTCCGCGCGTTCGGCGAACCGGAGGTCAGGCAGCGGCAGCGTCTCGATGACGCGGCCGAGCAGGTTCAGGCCGCGGCGCCAGTCGCGGGGGTCGGGCTCCCCCGCGCCGGTCACGAACCGCCGGGAGGGCTCCGGCAGGCGCGACATTAGGTCGAAGGCGGCTGCGACCCGTTCCGATGCGAACAACCGGTCCACGAACCGTTCGGGCTCGGTGACGGGGACGCCGACCAGAGCCTCCAGGAAGGCATCCGCGATGGCGCCGCCGGGCGCCCTCACCGCGCCGTCGCGCACGCGCAGGCCGCCGCCGTACTGGGCGAACGCCGTCAGATGTTCGCCGGCCAGGCGCGACAGCACCCTTGGATTCGTCTCCAGCCACGTCAAGGTCGGATCGTCGAGAGCGGCAAGCCCGGTGTAGAACCGCGCGGCGCGCGGATTCGTCGCCAGCCGTCCCACGAGATCGGCGGCCCGTTCGGTCGCCCCGGGGCCGGAGGCGTCGCCGTAGACCACTTGCAGCCAGATCTGTGGCGACAAGGGCAGCGACACCTCGAAATGCGGCACGTCCCAGCCGATGGTCTCGCCGGCGTTCAGTCGCCGCTCGATCTCGACCGACGTCCAGCCGCCGCCGGCGCCGCAGACCGCCGGCTCATCCTGGTCCGTGGTTGCCTCGGCCCGGCGGCGCGCCTCCGTGCGGTTCGGGGTCACGCGAGGGTTCGCCCCGCCGCCCTCAAGCTCCAGGTCGAACACGTCGAGGAACCCTTCGAGGGCCCGCCGTCCCCCGTCTGCCGAGGCCGCCGCGTCCAGGCTCACCTCGCCCGCCGCGCGTTCGACCGCGCGCCAGCCGTCTCGCAACCGCTGCACGACGCCGAGGCAGGCGCGAAAGGCCCCCGCCGCCTGCGCCGGGTTGAAGATCGTGCCCGTCGGGTCGTGGAAGGCGCCGATCAGGCTGCGCAGCAGGTGCGGCCCCTCCAGCGACCCGTCCGCGGTTCCCAGCATCTCTTCGAGCGATCCGGGCACGGTCAGGTCGAACCAGACGGACTGCGCGGGGGCGGCCACCGGCGACATGGTCAGCCCCGCGCACGCCGCGACGGCGAGCGTGTGTCTCATGTGTCTCATCATCGCTTCCCCCTGGGCCGCCGAAGGGTCGCCGCCGAGCGGGGACGTTGCCCGCTCCTGCGAAGCCTTGCTTGCCGGGACCGGTCAGCGGCCGCCCAGCGGAAAGTAGGCCACGCTCACGGTGGGGCGGCGGTTGCCCGGGAAGCCGTAGCCGCCGCTGCCGATGATCTTGAGTCCGGGGGCCACCGTGGCCGCGACCGCGAATTCAGCCCGGAAGATGGGGATGGGGATGTTCTGGCTCTGAAAGCTCAGCAGCTCGCTGACGCTCTTGTCCACGCCGCCATGCGAGATGACGCCCTGATACCAACCGGCTCCGACACCGAGGTGCATGCCGACCTGAATGCGGTCGCCTGCGAACGGTTCCCCGAACGCCAGAAACGAGCCGAACTCGAAGCCCTGCAGCGGCACGCCCGCCAGGTCGTAGCACTCTGGTTCGTTGTTCACGCAGACGGACCCCTCACCGATCCGCTGTCGGACCAGGGACAGGCCCCAGTGCCCGCCGGACATGCGTCCGCGCGCGAATCCGAAGGAGTACTCGGACCCGGAAAGGTCGATCTCGGCGACGTCCTTGAGCAGGTCCTTGAACTGGTTCGGGAACTGCCAGGTCGGCGTGAACGATCCCTGGACCCCCCAGAGCGATTCCTCGAAGCTCTCCAGGAACTGGGCGCGGGCCGAACCGGCGGTCAGGATGGCGAACAGGCCGGCGATGCAGACGAACGACGAACGGCGCGGTCTCATGATGTGTCTCTCAGTGTCTCCGAGCTCGCGGCACTGAACACCTTGGCGTACTTGGTGTTGGCAGGCTGACCGTACCACAGAACCGCGTTGAATTGGAATCAGGGACGCTTGAGATTTCGGGCCCGCAGAGTGTGACGAGCCTGGGCTCACGGGAACCGTGGCGACGTCAATGCGAGGCACAGCGGGAGCGAGTGCCCGGAGTGAGTCGGTCGACCGCCGGCGTGTCGCCGGCTCGTGTCTCTGCCGGCATCCGGCGCCGGCACGGTAGAGAACGCCGGGGCCCCCGCGGCGGCCTTCACTCGCCCGGAGCGGGCTGCGGCAGCGTCTCGATCCAGGCCACGATGTGGGGCACGTCGCGCGGGTCGAGGTCCGCCACGCTCGCTCGCATGGAGGCGCCGGACGTGTCGTCGGGATGCGAGCCCCGGACGCCGTCCATGAACTTGCGCAGTTGCCGCGCGGTGTACCAGCTCGCCTGACCCGCGAGCCGCGGCGCCCCGAGGGCGTCGTTGCCTTCTCCGGACCGCCCGTGACAGACGGCGCAGGCCGCGTACAGCCCTCGCCCGCGGTCCGGATCGCCGCCGGCCGAGGCCGGCGCGGTCGGGGGCGGGAGGGGCAGCGAGGCCAGCCACGCGCCGAGGGCCGCGAGGTCGGCGTCGGCGAAACCTTCGATCATGGGACGCATCTCGGCGCCCTCCCGGTCGTCAGGGTGGAGGCCCCGGTAGCCGTTCCGGAAGCCATTCACCTGCCGCTGCAGGTAGGTTGCGCTCAGTCCGGCGAGCGCCGGCGCGTCGATCTGCGGATTGCCCTGCCCGTCGGCGCCGTGGCAGGACGAGCACGCGGTGACGTACAGCGCCCTCGGCGCCGACGGCGCGGCTTCCGGCGCCTGACCGCCCGCCGCCGGTGCGCCGGCGAGCAGGGCCGCCCCGGCCGTCCCCGCCACCGCCGCCCCGAACGCCGCCGCGAGGCGGCGCCGCCGTCCGCCCGGCCGGTCCTGCCGGAGTCCGGCCCGTTCCGCCGAACCGACTCTCCGCCGGCTCCGACGGCCGGTCGACCAACCTCGCGGGACCCGGCGCCGTTCCCCGCCGCCTACCCACGGCGCCGACCATCGACCAAGAGGCCGCATCGGTCCTCCAGCTTCCTTCTCGCTCGTCGATTCGCGGGACGGGACCTTGGTCACTGCGGACCTCCCGCCTCCCGCTCCCGCCGGTCGATATCCTCGAGGGCGACGTAGGCGGACCGGATAGCGCCCTCCTGCCAGCCGGGGTGGTAGCTGATCTGATCGCCCACCATGTAGTGCCGCCCCGCGGGGCTCTGCAGCGTCGCGAAATGGTCCCGCATGGCCTCGTCGCTCCAGCGGGTCGAGCAGCCGAGGACGTGGTTCATCCGATACCAGGCCACGCTGATCCCCCGCTCGACGTGCTGCCGGTAGTCGGGATGAACTCTCTCTCCCTGGGCCAGCGCCGCCTCGATGCGCCGGGCCGGCGACATCCGTGTGAGCCGCCGGCCGGGCGCGTCGTCGAAGGCGTAGGCGCCGAGAATGACGCCCGAGCTGCCGTGAATGCCGTGCGGCGGATACCAGATCTGGGTGATGTCCTGGTGGGTCCAGGAGATGCCGCCGTAGATCTGCTCGTCTTCCCAGAAGCGCCGCTTCGCCTGGAACGCCAGCTTGAAGAGGCTGCCGCGCCCGGGGGCGGAGAGCGCCCGCACGTACCGCGCGGGCAGGTTGTGACGCAGGCCCACCACCAGATGGGCCGGCATGCTGTTGAGACAGTAGTCGGCCTGAACCGCCCGCACCTCGCCGCGGGCGCCGGTGTACGCGACTTCCACGCCGGTCTCGCCCAGCCGGATCTCGCGCACCGTCGCCCGCAGCTTGACCGCGTCGCCGACGTGGCGCATGAAGCCGTCGACGATGCGGTCCATGCCGCCCACGGGCTGCATCATGGGCGAGCCCTGATCCGCCAGCTCGCCCCAGTGCATGTACTCGCGCCAGAAGCTCGCGCCGAGCAGCTCGGAGAAGTCGCGCACCGGCTTCTTGACGCCGGGCGTGGTCATGCCGCCGCTCGCGTAGCCGGCGCGGTCCGAGCCGTGATAGGCGAGCGTCTCGTCCAGGTCGCCGTACGCGCGCAGGAACTCTCGCAGCCGGTCCTGGTCGCCGGCGTCGAGACGCGCGTCGAGGGCGCGCGGGTCGACCGATTTCGCCAGCAGCTCGGCCAGGAAGCCGCGGGCGTCGGTCATGTACTCGCGGTTGCGGATGGGCCTCCCGCCGAAGGCGTCGTCGTCCTGGACCCAGGCGTTGCGGTTCTCGTTGACGAAGATCTCGAGGGGGACGTCGAGCTCGCGGCAGTAGTGCAGGAGACTCGTATGGCTGCCGGGAATTCGCGCCGGCCCGGCGTTGAAGTAGAGGTGGGGGTTGTCGTCGAACTCGCACGTCTGCCGGGCCCCCAGCTCGTCGACGACGTCGCCGTGCCGGAGGGTGAGATTGCGCCCCCCCGGACGATGCGAGGCCTCCAGCACCGTGCAGCGGTGGCCCGCCCTGCGGAGCTCGTACGCTGCGGTCAGGCCGGCGATGCCGGCGCCGATGACGACGACGTGCCGCGGCCGGCCGCCGGCCGGCCGGAGGGCTAGCTGACCGGCCCGCGCCACCTCCGGCAGCAGCCCGAGGGCGGTGGCCGCGGCATGCACCGCGGCCGCCCCGCCGGCCGCGCCGACCGCATTCAGCAACTGTCGGCGAGAGATGCGCGTGTCCATCGGTGCTTCTACCTGGCCGCTGGATCCCGACCTTTCGCGGTTCCGCCCGCCCGCGGCGGTGTCGCGCGGGTCTCGGCCGGCGGCGCCGAGTCTTCAGGCGGCGCCGTGCCCGTTCACTATAGCCCGGACACCGCCGCTTCGGGGCGCCGCGATTTGCCCGGCCAAGCCCCGGGAGTCCGCTCCTTCCACGGCGCAGTCTCCTGCCCCGCAGGCTCCCGGCTAGACCATCCCGAGTGTCTCTTGCCCGGCCGGTTCAGGACGCGGGGCCCCGTGGGCCGAACACCGACTTCAGCGCAGTCTCCTGCCCCGCAGGCTCCCGGCCGGACCATTCCGAGTGTCGCTTCCGCGGCCCGTTCAGGACGCGGAGCCCTGCGGGCCGAACACCGACAGCAGGTGCCCGTCCGGGTCGCGGAAGTTGGCCGCCCACTGGTCGCCGGTAACGTTGCGGGGGGCGCTGAGAAACGCGACCCCCCGCGCCGTCAGGGCCGCGTGGGCGGCGGTCACGTCATCGACCCCGAACACGATCTCGGTGCCTCCCGCCACCGGGGTTGCCAGCCGGGCGTGAGCCTCGCTCAGGGCGAGGGTGACTCCGCCGCCGTCGAGGAACGCGAAGCCCGGCGACTCGAACCGGATGTCCAGTCCCAGGGTCTCGTGATAGAAGGCCACCGATCGCGCCAGATCGGTCGTGCCCAGCATGACGTTGTCGATCCGCGACAGCCTGACTTCACTCATTGCCGTGCTCCTGTTTCCGGTGTTCCCGGGGCAGGTCCGTCCACCACGAACCGCCGCGCCTTGAGCTCGAACCGGGGCAGGGTGTCCGCGTCCACCACCCGCACGGGCACCGTCAGGCCCAGCGCCTCGTGCAGGGCCGTGCCGACCGCATCCGCCGCCCCGGTGTCGGCCGCGTTCCCCTGCAGCTCGACCTCCACCGCCAGCTTCGTCGGCGTACCGCGGGTCGACACCGTGCACCGGTACTCCACGACCTCGGGGAACCGGCGAATCACCGCCTCGACCGCGGTCGGATACACGTTGACGCCGCGCACCCAGACCATGTCGTCGGCCCGCGACAGAATGCCGCCCACGGCGCGGGCGAGGGTCCGGCCGCAGCCGCAGGCCTCCTCCCGCACCCGCACGATGTCTCCGGTCCGGTAGCGGATGACGGGGCTCGCGGTGCGGCCGAGGTTGGTGACTACCAGCTCGCCCGGTTCACCGGGCGGGACCGGTGCTCCGTTCTCCGGGTCGAGCACCTCGCAGACGAACTCGCACTCGTTCAGGTGCAACGACCCCGTCGCCTCCCGGCACTCGAAGCTCATCGGTCCGACCTCGGTCAGGCCGTGGTGGTCGATGACGCGGGCGCCCCAGCCCCGTTCGAGCCGTTCCCGGGTGGCGGGGATGTGGCCGCCGGGCTCGCCGGCGACGATGAGGGTCCGCACCGGGCCGTCCGCCAGATCGACGAGCCCGCTGGCCCGCGCCACCTCCGCGAGCCTGAGCGCATAGGTGGGCGTGCAGCAGACCACCGTGGGCCGCACCGCCTCGAGCAGCCGGAGCCGGCTCTCGCTCGACATCGCGCCGCCCGGGATGCACAGGGCCCCAAGCTGCGCGCCGGCGTCGAACCCCGCCCAGAAGCCGATGAACGGCCCGAATCCGAACGGGAAGAGGATGCGGTCGGCGGCGGTGACCCTCGCCGCCCGGTACACCGCCTTCCAGCAGCCGATGATCCACTGCCAGCTCGCACCGGTGTCCAGCCACCGCAGGGGACGTCCGGTCGTCGACGACGTCTGGTGATATCGCGTGTAGCGGTCGAGCGGCTCGGTGCGGGCGGTGCCCCACGGCGGGTCCGACTCCTGGTCGGACGCCAGCTCGTGGCGGGTCGTGAACGGCAGGGCGGAGAGGTCGTCGGGAAAGCGGAACGCCGCCGGGTCCACCCCGGCCTCGGCGAGCTTTCGCGTGTAGAACGAGTTTCGCCCGTCGACGGCGGTCAGGAGTGCGGCGAGCCGCCGGCCCTGCCGCTCGAGAAGGGTCGCGCGGGGCAGGCGTTCGGTGTCCGGCGGCGCCGGCCCCGGACCTGTCATCGGCGATCTTCCTCGCCCGCGGGTGCCGCCGCGGGCGCCACCGCGAACCGCGACGCGATCTCCGGCGGAATCGGCGTGCTCCGCATCGGCTGTCCGGGCTCCTTGGCGACGCAGGCGACGGTGAGGGCGCCGCGGGCCGCGGTCTCGCCGTCCTTCGTGATGGTCGCGCTGTACGACAGGCTTCTCGCCGACTTCCCGGTCACCCGCAGCAGGACCTCGAACTCGTCCTCGAACCGCAGCGGTCTTCGGAAATCGAAGCTCGCCGCAACGCGGGGGAACCCGACCCGCGCCCCGGGCGGCGCGATGCTCAGGCCGGCCGCCCGCCACAGTCCGTGCTCGGCCTCCTCCATGTAGCGGAAGAAGACGCTGAAGTGGACGATGCCGGCCGCATCGGTCTCGTGGAACTGCACGCGTCGGGAGATGCGGAACTCGCTGATCACGCCGGGTCCGTGAAGGGTGGGCACTGGGCAAGCCGGGCGAAGGGTTCCAGGTGCTAGGGCAATCCGGTTGCCGGCTGCCGGCCCCGGTCCCTGGTGTACTCGGCCAGCGCCTCGAGCAGCGGCTCGAGCTCCCGGGAGACGTTGCCCACGAGGAGATCGACGAGCCGCGGCTGCAGGTCCGGATAGGCGCCGATGAACTCGCCGAAGTTGAACGTCTGATCGTAGAACGCGATGACGATCCGCCGAAAGCTGTCGAGCGCGTAGCGGACGTCGCGGGCGTAGTCCTCGAAGGTCGCGGCGGTGATGTCGTCGCCGCGGTCGAGGGCGGCGTGAATCGCGTCGGCCGCGAGCTCTCCTCCCTTGAGGGCCACGAACACCCCGGACGAGAAGACCGGATCGAGGAAGGCGTAGGCGTCTCCCACGAGGCAGAAGCCGTTGCCGGCGGCGGCGGTGGCGCGGTAGCTGAACTCGCCGGTGACCCGCACCGGCCCCCGGTGGGTGCCCGGTTCGAGATGCTCGCGGATCCACCGGCACTCCGCCGCCTCGCGCCGGAAGATGGTCTCGGGGTCGCGCGTATCCCGATACAGGTAGTCGTGCTCGGCGACGACCCCGACGCTCACCGTGTCATCGACCAGCGGGATGTACCAGAACCAGCCCTTGTCCGGGATGTAGGCGACGGTGGTGGCGCCCGCATCCAGCCCCGGATCCCGGCGCGCGCCGGTGAAGTAGGTGAAGATGGCGATCTTGTTGAGGTCGGGATCGCGCTGCTTCCATCCCAGCCGGTTGGCGAGCAGGGTATCGCGCCCCGTGGCGTCGACGACGACTCGCGCCCGCCAGGTCGCGGTCTCCCCGTCGGCCAGGGTGGCGCGCACGCCGACGGCCCGGTCGTTCTCCATCAGCACTTCGCGTACGGTCACCCCCTGCCGGATTTCCGCCCCCTTCCCGGCGGCGTTCCTCAGCATCATGGCGTCGAAGTCCGACCGCAGGATCTGCCACGTGCTCGCGCACTCGTGCTCGATGGTCTGGAAGAAATAGAACGGCTGCGAGACCTTGCCGTTCGTCGAGACGAACTGCACGCTGTGCTTCAGCGGGCTGCCCGACTGCTTCAACCATTCGAGCACCCCGAGGCGCTCGAAGGTGAACCAGGTATAGGGCATCAGCGACTCGCCGACGTGGTACCGGGGGAAGCGCTCGCGTTCCAGCAGCAGCACGCGGCGTCCGTGCTCGGCCAGAACCGCCGCGGTGGTGGCGCCGGCCGGCCCGCCGCCGACGACGATCGCGTCGTAGGACGGCTCGAGAGCCGCGGCCGCGTCAGGAGCCTGCGCCGTGGAAACGGCGCGGATTCCTGCAGGGTTGGTTGGGCGGGAAGCGGAGCCGGAGGCGACGCTCTCCGGGCCAGGAGTCTGCGCTGTGGAAACGGCGCGGATTCCTGCAGGGTTGGTTGGGCGGGAAGCGGAGCCGGAGGCGACGCTTTCCGGGCTACGTGTATCTGAGGTTGACATGCTCGGAGCGGAAGAAGCGGGGCAGCAGGCTGTCGACTCTGAGCAACCCGTCACGGGTCAGGGCAATCTGATCCGCATCGGCCGCCATCAGGTAGCCGTCGTTGCGCAGGGCGGCCAGGGCGCCCGAGAACCGCTCCAGCACCGGCACGTCGTACTTGGCCTCGAAGTAGGCCGGCCGCACCGAGCCGAGCTTGAGCTGGAGCACGAACTCGCGAATCAGCCGTTCCTCCCCGGTGGGCCGGTAGGCGCGGTTCAGGGGAATCTCGCCCCGCTGGATCGCGGCCGCGTAGGGGCCCCAGCTGTCGAAGTTCTGCATGTGGACGCCGTTGACGTGCCCGAACGAGGCGACCCCCAGCGGCGCGAGGTCGGCGCCCTGCCAGAGCTGGTCGCGGTAGACGAACCGGGTCGCGGCGGGGTTCTTGACCGCGGTATAGGCGCTGCCGACCGTGTAGCCAGCGTCTTCCAGCGCCGCAAAGGCTTCCTGGACCCAGCGCCGCTTCGTCGACCAGCCGGCCACCGCCTCGGTGAACTGTCCGGTGTTCTCCAGCAGATCGTGGCTGATCGTCGTGTTGTAGGGCAGCTCCATCTGATAGATGGTGACGCTGTCGGGGTCGAGCTCGATCGTCTTCTCGACCGCCTCCCGCCACTTCGCGTCGGTGTCGCCGAGCATGCCCGCGATGAGGTCGATGTTGATCTGCGGGAAACCCAGGGTCTGGGCGAACCGGTAGGCCCGGAACACCTCCGCCGAGCGGTGGGCGCGGCCGTTCAGCTCGAGAACGCGATCGTCGTAGTGCTCGATGCCGAGACTGAGCCGGGTCACCCCCAGCTCGCGGATGGCGGCCAGCTTCGATTCGGTGAGGGTGCCGGGCTCGCACTCGAAGGTGATCTCCTCCGCGCCGGTCCATGGTGTGACCCGCGACAGCCGGTCGACCAGCCCGCGAAGCTGCCGCACGGACAGGAAGGACGGCGTGCCGCCCCCGAAGTACACGAACCGCAGGGGACGGCCGGCGATGGCCGGCTGCGTGGCGTAGAGCTCCCACTCCCGGCCCAGCAGATCGAGATATTCGGCCACTTCGTTGGCGTTCTTGCCGGTATATACGCGGAAGTAGCAGAAGTGGCACCGCTTCCGGCAGAACGGAATGTGCAGATAGAGCCCGAGCGGGACGTCGGCGGCGGGCTGGCCCAGCGCCGGCATGGCATCGGCGGCCGCCGCCTCGTGCGTCCACGTCGAGAACGGGGGATAGTTGGCGACGAAGTAGCTGCCAACCTCGGTCTCCTCCGGCGCCGCCGTCCGGGTTGTCTCGGTCATCCGTTCTTCACTGTCCAGGGTCCCGCCGTGTCGGAGGGACACGGAGTGCCGCACTCGCCATCGCTCCACTATGGCCCGGAGCCCGGAAATCACTGCCCGACGGCTCCGCTTGCCACCCGACCGGTCAGCGTATCCGGGGTGCCGGTCGAAATCACCCGAAGCAGTACAGCACGCCGTCCTCGGAGCCGATGACGAGCCGGCCCTCGGCGATGGCCGGTGACGCCACCAGCGGGGCGGCGGCGTCGAACTCCCACAGCTTCTCGCCGCTCGCCAGGTCCAGCACGTACAAGCGGCCGTCGCTCGACCCGGCGTACACCCGGTCTCCGCTCGCGGCCGGGGACGAGTCGACCCGCGCCCGGGTCGTGAACGTCCACCGCGGCTCGCCGGTCCGCTGGTCGATGGCGTGCACCATCTTGTCCCGCCCGCCGACCACGATCGTGTCCCGGGTCGCCAGCGCGGACGAGTAGTACGGAAAATGCCGCCGCGGATGCTCGTAGCGCCAGATCAGCTCTTGCGTCTGGAGGTCGATGCCGATGACCTCGTTGTCGTAGGTGCCGAAGAAGACCTTCCCGTCGTCGATCACCGGGGACGCGATGGTGTAGGCGCCCGCCGACAGGCTGACGACCTCGGCGCCGTCGCTGACCCGGACTCCGTGGAACAGCTCGTCGCATCCGCCGAAATAGGCGACGCCGTTCCAGACCGCGGGGGTGGCGTGCACGTAGTTCAGCGTCTCGTACTGCCAGATCAGCGTCCCGTCGGCGATGTCGAGCGCATAGAGGTATCCGTCGTACGAGCCGATCAGCACGCGGTCGCCGGCGACGACCGGAGACGACTTGATCTCGCCCAGGGTCTCGAACGTCCAGCGGGCCTCCCCGGTCGCGGCGTCGACGGCGTGGAACACACCCCCGAGGTCGCCGATGAAGACGAGGCCCCCGGCGACGGCGGGCGACGATTCGCCGATGCCCATGTTGCCGGTCGAGTACTTCCAGCGTTCCTCGCCGGTGTGCAGATCGAGGGCGATGAGGTTGCCGGCATAGCTGCCGACGTAGACCGTGCCGTCCGCGATGGCCGCCGACGAGTCGATCACGTCGTCTGCCTGGTAGGTCCACTGCAGCGTCAGCTCGGCCGGCAGCTCGGCCTCGGACACCCCGCTCAGGGACGGCGTGCCCCGGAACTGCGGCCACGCGTCGGCCGGCGCGGCGGCGGCGCTGCCCGGGCCGGCGGGCTGGGCCGACGCGGTGGCCGGAGCCAGCAGGAGAATGAGCGGGAGCATTCGAACGAGGCGGGTCGGACGGTGCATCGATGATCTCCAGTGCGTCAAGCGGTGGTCAGCAATCGGCTCGGTGTCCTCATGCCGCGGCTCACCCGTGGCGGCGTCCCGGCTTTGCGCGTGGCGCGGCGACCGGGCCGCGTGCAGCCGGCGTCCGTCGGTCGAGAGCTCGCGAAGGACTGTCGTCGGGGAAACGGCCTCCGAACCGCAAGAGAAAGGCGGCCTCGGCGGGTTTCCCCACACGCTCCTATGGTATCAGCGACCGGCGGACCGGCGCCAGTCGGCGGCATCGGGCCGTCCTCAGACGTCCAGGCCGTCGACCTCTTCGGCCCGGTCCATGATGAACCGGAACCGGGCCGACGCGTCCCGCCCCATCAGGTCCGCGATGACCCGGTCGGTCCGAATCCGGTCGGCGATCGCGACGCGCAGGAGACGGCGGGTCTTGGGGTTCAAGGTCGTCTCCCACAACACCTTCGGCATCATCTCGCCGAGGCCCTTGAAACGGGTCACCTCCGGCCGGACCCGCCCGTTGCCCTGTTCGACGGACGCCAGCACCGCGCGCAGTTGCTGGTCGTCCAGCGCCCAGTGTGTCTGCTTGCCGGCATCGACGCGGTAGAGCGGCGGCTGGGCCAGGAACACCCTGCCGTCGGCGATCAGCGCGGGCAGATACCGGTAGAGGAACGTCAGCAGCAGCGTGGCGATGTGGTTGCCGTCGGCGTCGGCGTCGGCGAGGATGATGACGCGGTCGTAGCGAAGCCGGGCGAGGTCGAACGTCTTGCCGAGGCCGCAGCCGAGCGCCGTCACCAGGTCGGAGAGCTCCTTGTTGTCGAGGACCTTGGCGAGCGGTGCATTTTCCACGTTCAGGACCTTCCCGCGCAGCGGCAGTATCGCCTGGTGGACGCGGTCGCGCCCCTGCTTGGCGGAGCCGCCGGCGGAGTCGCCCTCGACCACGAAGAGCTCGCTCCCGGCGGCCCCCGGGGACGTGCAGTCGCTCAGCTTGCCGGGGAGGTTCAGGCGGTTCGAGGTGGCGCTCTTGCGCGACACCGCCTGCTGGGCGGCCCGGCTCGCGGCGCGGGCCCGCGCCGCGAGGATGATCCGCGCCACGATCGACTCGGCGACGCTGATGTTGTGGTTCAGCCAGTGCTCGAGGGCGGGGCGCACGAGCCCGTCGACCGTCGACGTCAGCTCCGGGTTGTTCAGCCGGTCCTTGGTCTGCCCCTGGAACTGCGGGTCGGGGATGAACACGCTGAGCACGCCGACGAGGCCCTCGCGGATGTCGTCGGTGGCGAGCGTCACCCCCTTCGGGGTGAGACCGTGGGTCTCGATGAAGTTGCGGATCGCCTTGCCGATGCCGGCCCGCAGCCCGTTCTCGTGGGTGCCGCCGGAACCGGTGGGGATGCCGTTGACGTAGCTGCGCAGATGCTCGTCGGTGGCTTCCGTCCACTGCAGCACGAGGTCGAGCCGGGCGCTGCTCGCGTCGTGATCCCGGGTGAGGTCGAACGGCGTCTCGTGCACCGGCCGGGCCTGCCGGTCGCCGAGGATCTGCCGCACGTAGTCGGCCAGCCCCTCCTCGTGGCGGAACCGGTGCGTCCGTCCCGCCGCTTCGTCGACGAAGGCGACGGTCACGCCCCGGTGCAGATAGCTGGCGACCTTGAGCCGCTCGGCGATGAGATCGGCATCGAAGGTCGTCGTCGGGAAGATCGTGGCGTCGGGGCGGAAGAAGATCGTCGTGCCGCTGCCGCGGGCCGGCCCCGTCCGCCGCAGCGCGGTCGCCGGCCGGCCCTGGGCGAAGCGTTGCTCCCACCGCGCGCCGTCGCGGGTGGAGGTGGCGACCAGCTCTTTCGACAGGGCGTTGACGACGCTCGCCCCGACGCCGTGCAGCCCGCCGGCGGTTCGATACGTCCGGTGCTCGAACTTGCCGCCCGCGTGCAGCGTGGTGAAGATCACCTCCAGGGCGCCGCGTCCGCTCGGGCCGTGGGTGTCGACGGGGATGCCGCGCCCGTCGTCGGTGATGGTCACCGACGACCCGTCGGCGTGCAGGGTGACGCCGATGTGGGCGGCGTGCCCGTTCATCGCCTCGTCGATGGCGTTGTCGATGATCTCCCAGATCAGGTGGTGCAGCCCGGCGGGTCCGACCCCCCCGATGTACATGCCCGGCCGGCGCCGGACCGGGTCGAGGCCTTCGAGGACGGTGATGTCTTTCGCGGTATAGCTCTTCGCCATGGATCATCCGGTCGGTGAGCGGTCGTCGGTAGTGTCGGTGGTCGGTCGCCGGTGATTCAGTCGCCGAGCACGGGCACCGTCACCGGCGGCGGAATCACCCGCGTGAACTGCCCGCGCTGCAGCAGCTCCCGGCCCTTGCCGCCCCGGCCGGCGACCGCGTACTTGGCGGTGCTCACGGTCTGGGTCGCCCCCCGGCTGGTCTCGACGTTCAGGAGGTCGCGGTCGCCGGTCGAGGCGATGAAGCCCAGCACCCGGTCCGTCCCCCGCGCCAGCTTGATCAGGATGACGCCCCGGCCGGGGCCCGACAGGAAATTGACGTCGCCGGCCGGGCACAGCATGGCCCGGGCCTGGGCGGTCACCGCGATGATCGTCTCGGCGCCGGTGGTGGTGGCCACCCGGACCACCTCCGTCCCCGCCGCAGGGCGCGCGAACCGACGGCCGGCGCGGGTGCTCGGCTCCAGGAACGGTTCCAGGCTGAAGCGCAGGCCGTAGCCGTCGCTGGTCACCGCGACCGCGTGCCTCGGCGGGATCTCCGCGCCGCCGGTCGCGGCGATCCCCGGCGCGACCCGGGGATCGAGGCTCGACGCGGCGACGATCCGCTCGCCGTCCTTCAGCTTGAAGAGTCGCTGGATCGGCTCGCCGTGGCCGGTGGTCGCGGGGACGTCCACGATGCGCGCGGTGTAGGCGGCGCCGAAGTTGCTGAAGAAGACGACGGTGGCGCGGGTGCTGCCGCCGAGGGCGGCCAGCCAGGTGTCTCCTTCCCGGAGCCGCGTGGCGCCGATGTCCCGCACCTCCTTCTGGCGCTTGACCCAGCCGTCGGTGGTGACCAGGACGATGGCGTCCTCGGCGACGATGAAGTCGTCCGCAGTGTACTCCGCCTCCTCCTCGGCGCTCTCGATCCGCGTCCGGCGGGGATTCGCCGCGGCGTCGCCGTAGGCCTCGCGTATCGCGAGGATCTCGTCCCGCACCAAGTCCCAGCGCCGCGCCTCGTCGCCGAGCAGCCCCGCGATCTGGCGCGCCCGGTGCCGCTTCACGGCCAGCTCCTCGCGGATGGCGACGATCTCGAGGCGGGCCAGTCGATAGACCTTCAGCTCGAGGATCGCGTCGGTCTGCTCGGCGTCGAGCTCGAAGCGCCGCATGATGCGGCGGGCCGCATCCGCCTTTCCGTCGGACCGCCGCACGATCCGCAGCACCTCTTCCAGCGCGTCGAATACCGTCTCGAAGCCCTCGAGAATGTGGATGCGGCGCTCGAGGGCGCGGAGCTCGTGCTCGAGACGCCGGGTCACCACCTCCAGCCGGAACCGGAGAAAGTGCCAGAGGATCTGGTGCAGGTCGAGACGCTGGGGCCGGCCCACCTCCGGCTGCTCGGTCGGCACGAGGCAGGTCAGGTTGACGGCGAAGCTGGTCTGCAGGGGCGTGTGCTTGCACAGGTACGCCATCACCATCCGCTCGTCCGCGTCCCGCTTGATCTCGAGCGCGATCCGGACGTCGTCGGTGGACACGTCCTTCACGTCGAGCAGGGGCGGGAGCTTGCGGGCCAGGATGACCTCGGCGATCCGTTCCACGAGGTGGGCCTTGTTCACCGCATAGGGAATGCTCGTGACGTAGACGGTCCGGCTGCCGCGGGTCGTCGGTCCTGGCTCCCAGGTGGCCCGGACCCGGATTGCCCCGCTGCCGGTCTCGTAGATCCGCGCCAGCTCGTCCGGCGCGTTCAGGATCTGTCCGCCGGTCGGGAAGTCCGGACCCTGGATGTACCGGCACAGCCGGGCGCTGCTCAGCTCGGGATTGTCGAGCAGCTCCAGCAGCGCCGTGCACACCTCGCCGGCATGATGCGGGGGGATGTTGGTCGCCATGCCGACGGCGATGCCGGTGGCGCCGTTGATCAGCAGGTTCGGCAGTCGGGCCGGGAGCACCACCGGTTCCGTGCGGGTGCCGTCGTAGTTGGGCCGGAACGGCACCGTCTCCTGATCGATCTCGTCGAGCAGCTCGGCGCTCGGCGGGGCGAGACGGCACTCGGTGTAGCGCATGGCGGCGGCGCTGTCGCCGTCCAGCGACCCGAAGTTGCCGTGTCCGTCGATCAGGGGATAGCGCAGGGCGAAGGGCTGCGCCATGCGCACCAGCGTGTCGTACAGCGCGGTGTCGCCGTGGGGGTGGTAGCTCCCCATGACGTCGCCCACCACCTTGGCCGACTTGCGGGGCTTGGCGGCGGCGTGCAGCCGCTGCTCCCACATCGTGTAGAGGATGCGCCGCTGCACCGGCTTCAACCCGTCCCGCACGTCCGGCAGGGCGCGGGCCGTGATCACCGACAGCGCGTAGTTCAGATACCGGGCCTGCGCCGCATCGGTCAGCTCGACCGTCTCGACCGGGGGCGGTTCGGGGGCGGCGGGGCCGGCGCCGGCGTCCGGACCGTCGAACAGCGGCGCGCCGCGCGTACGTCTCTTGGCCATCGTCTGTGTGATGTATCGGTCTCGAAGGGGGCCGGCGTGCGCTCCCTCCGGAAGGGCGTCAGCTCGAGCCCCGGCCGTCCGCTCCCAACAGATGAATCAACTCTCCCAGCACCATCGCGGTCGCGCCCCAGACGCGCTCGCCGTGCATCTCGAAGTAGGGTACGGCGATCATCTCGGTTCCGCGCCAGCTCCACCCGGACCGCCGGGACCCGGGGTCGCGGAGGTCGTCGAGCGGCACCTCGAGAATGTGGGCCACCTCCGCCGCCGCGGCGACGAAACGCGGGCGCCGGTCGGTGACCGCGAGAACCGGATGCAGGGCGAAGTTGCTGACCGGAATGTGCAGCGCGGTCAGCGGCCCGACGACCCGCGGCGCGGTCCCGACGCCGATCTCCTCGCGCGCCTCGCGCAGGGCCGCCGCCTCGATGGTCTCGTACCCGTCGACCGCGCCTCCCGGCAGGCAGATCTGGCCGGCGTGCCGGCCGAGAGTGTCGGCCCGCCGGGTAAGCACCAGATGCACCCGCGCGTCTATGGGATAGAGGAGCACCAGGGCCGCCGCGGGCCGGGTCGGCGACGGGAGGACCCCCGCCCGCCAGCCCCGTCGCGGCCGGGGAGCGAGGGCGGCGTGAACGTCCGGACGCGGCGTGGGGTGGTCCAGCGCGGCGCGGAGCCGGGCTTCGATCTGATAAAGTGTCGGTGCTGCTTCCACGGTCCGAGCGTCTATCCTACCGCGTCTGATGAGGGTGTCCGAACCGGGTCGTCGGTTCCCGCACTGACCGGCGTGCGGCGGGGGCGGGCCCATCGACGTCACGGCCAGCCGGCCCGGCACCGCTCAGTTCCTTCCGGGAGAGCCGCCGTTCGTCCACTTGAACCTGCATGACCGAGACCGCTCGCCCCAAGTCGAAGTTCGACCGGTCGATCGTCGAGGGGCCCCTGATCCGAGCCGTCTGGCGGCTGGCGTGGCCGACGATGGTGCAGAACGTCATCGGCGGGCTCCAGGGCATCATCGATCAGGCGATGGTCGGCAACTTCGTCGGTCATACCGGCAACGCCGCCATCGGGGTCAGTCTCCAGATCTTCATCCTCGTGATCGTCTTCGTGGCGTCGGTGTTCACGGGGATGGGCGTGCTGGTGGCGCGGTTCGCGGGGGCCGACGATCCGGACAAGGTCAACCAGTCGGTGTACCAGGCGTTTCTCGTGGCCGTCGCCCTCGCCGTCGGCGTCATGGCCCCGATCGGCTACTGGTTCGCCCCAAGGCTGCTGTCGCTGATCAACGCGGCCCCCGAAGTGCAGATCGAGGCGCTGCCGTACATCCGGATCCTGTTCGTCTTCAGCATCGGCATGCTGCTGTTCTTCATGTTCGGCGGGGCTCTGCGGGCCGCCGGCGACGCCAAGACCCCGATGCGCCTCGGCATCGCCATGACCGCGATGAACATCGTGTTCAACGTCGTGCTGATTCGGGGGCTGGGACCCATTCCGGCGTTCGGCACCCGCGGCGCGGCCATGGGCACGGTCCTCGCGAGCGGCATCACCGCCGCCGTCTTCCTGTGGCTGCTGTTCTCGGATCGGCTCGTCATCCACTTCTCCCGGACGATGTCGTACCGGCCGAACCTGGAGATCATCCGGTCGCTGTTCAGGTTCGGCCTGCCGGCCGGTTTCCAGGGTATCGTGATGAACCTGGGCGGGGTGCTCATGCTCCGGTTCATCGGGTCCCTCCAGGAGAGCGCCGCCGCCCAGGCCGCCTACTCGGTGGGATACACCGAGCTCTTCTCGTTGATCACCTGGACCTCGGTGGGTCTGATGGGGGCCACCGCGGCGATCGCCGGCCAGAACCTCGGCGCCGGGTTCCCGGATCGCAGCGCCCGGTCGGCGGGAGTCGCGTCGGCGATGGGCCTGATGGTCGCCTCGGCGGTGGGGTTCTTCTTCGTTGCGATGCCGCGGGGGCTGCTCGCGATCTTCGGGATGCACGAAGGGGTGGTGGTCGACATCGGGGTCGAGCTGCTCGGCTATCTCGCGGTCTCCGGCCTGTTCGTCACCGTGGCCCTCGCGTACACCGGCGGACTGCAGGGCACCGGCGACACCCGGAGCCCGCTCTACATCTCCATCGTGTCGCAGGTGGTCGTGCCGCTCGGCATCTGCGCCGTCCTCCAGGCCACCACCGGACTGGAGTCCCGCGACATCTGGCTGGCCATCGTCATCGGCCACATGACCCGGTGCGGGCTCAGCGTGGTCCGGTTTCGCCAGGGCAAGTGGCGGCACATCGCCGTCGACCTCGGTCCGGGCCGAGCCTGAGACGAAGTGGCGCGGACCACCGGGAAGAAGCTCTCCACGGGCTCCCGGGTCCGGGATAGAATGGCTTTCCGGATGCTCGACGCGCCCACGCTCTGAACCGGACGCCCGGAATCGAACCCAGACAGGCCGACGCGATCACGCATGTCGTTCAACCGGCCACCGGGCACGGCGATCACGCCACGCGGCGGGACGCAGGCACGCACGAGAGCAGCGGGGCGCGTGTCGGGGAGGGCATGAGGCGGACCTGTGAACGAGCGGCGCTATCGTGCATCCGAGCCGCACCCAACGAAGAGGGCAATGTCCGGCGATTTCCGTGAGCGCCCCGAGACGCTGGCCGCGCAGGCGCTGGGCTGGGTCGAGCCGACCACCCGGTCGGTGGTTCCCGCCATCTACCCGTCCACCCTCTACGAGCGGGCCCCCGACGGCAGCTATCCCGGTGGCCATACCTATACGCGGGATCAGAACCCGACCTACGAGCAGGCGGAGGCGCTGCTCAACCGCCTGGAGGGTGGCGACGGCGCCCTGCTCTTCGGCTCGGGGATGGCGGCGGCCACGACGGTGTTCGAGACGCTCGACGCCGGCGACCACGTGGTGGCTCCCGAGCAGATGTACTGGACGCTGCAGCGGTGGCTGGAGGAGCTCGCGGGCCGCGGCCGCATCGCGCTGGACCTCGTTCCCAACGGCGATCTGACCGCGCTCGAGGCGGCCCTCAGACCCGGACGGACGAAGATAGTCTGGATCGAGACCCCGGCGAATCCGGGCGCGGCGATCACCGACATCGCGGAGGTCGCCGAGGCCGCGCATGTCGCGGGAGCCCGGGTGGTGGCGGACAGCACCATCAGCACCCCGGTGCTGTGCCGGCCCCTCGAGCATGGCGCCGATCTGGTGGTGCACTCGGCGACCAAGCAGCTCAACGGCCATGCCGACGTCCTGGCGGGGGCGGTGGTCACCGCCCGCCGCGATGCGATGTGGGAGCGGCTCGTCCACGATCGCGGCTATCGGGGCGCGGTGCTCGGACCGTTCGAGGCGTGGCTGCTGCTGCGCGGCATGCGGACCCTGTTTCTCCGGGTCCCGCGGTCGGCGGACAGCGCGCTGCGCATCGCCGAGTCGCTGGCGTTACATCCGGCCGTGGTCGAGGTGTACTACCCGGGATTGCCGTCGCACCCGGGTCACGTGGTGGCGGCGCGGCAGATGTCCGGCGGGTTCGGAATGCTCCTGTCGTTCCGCCCGCGGGGGGGCGAGGCGGCCGCGAAACGCGTGGCCGGCTCGTTGCGCCTGTTCAGGAACGCCACCTCGCTGGGCGGGGTCGAGAGCCTGGTGGAGCATCGGGCCCCGGTGGAGGGACCCGGTACGCGGGTGCCGGACGACCTGCTTCGGTTGTCGATCGGGATCGAGGCGGTCGAGGACCTGCTGGGAGACCTCGAGCAGGCGCTCGAGTCTTCTGCGCCCGAGCCTGTCCATGGGCGGACCTGACGCACATCCCTGCCGCATCCGGCCCGCCGTCGAGGCGGACGTGCCGCTGATCCTGGCCCTGATCCGGGAGCTGGCGGAGTACGAGCGGATGGCCGGCGAGGTCACCGGCACCGAGGCCGACATCCGGCAGGCGCTCTTCGGTCCGGCGCCGGGCGCCGAGGCGGTGATTGCGGTGGTCGATGGCCGGCCGGCCGGCTTCGCCCTGTTCTTTCACAACTTCTCCACGTTCACGGCGAAGCGGGGCCTGTATCTGGAAGATCTCTATGTGCGGCCCGACTACCGGGGGCGCGGGCTCGGGCGGCACCTGCTCCGGTACCTCGCGCGAATCGCGCGCGAGCGGGGTTGTCGTCGATTCGAGTGGTCCGTGCTCGACTGGAACGAGCTGGCGATTCGGTCCTATCGGCGGGTCGGCGCGGTGCCGATGGACGACTGGAAGGTCTATCGTCTGACCGGTGCGGCGCTCGACCGGCTGGCGGATGAGGGCTTCACGCCGGGCTCCCGGGAGTCTGCGCCGTAGAACGGCGCCGCCTCCCGCGGGAGGTGGCGATTCCCTGGAGGGTTGGTCGGGCGGCAATCGGAGGCCGCGGGGCGACCTTGCGGTCGCGCCAGGAGCTTGCGCCGCGGAAGTTGCGCGCCAGCGAAACTTCCAACGCGACCGCAAGGTCGCGCAGCCGAGTCGCGGAGAGTACGTTGCTGGCCATGTCGGACGCCGATCAAGCTCTCGTCGAGGAGCAGATTCGCTACTACCGGTGCCGGGCGCCGGAGTACGACGAGTGGTTCCATCGCCAGGGCCGCTACGACCGCGGTCCGGAACATACGCGGCGCTGGCGGCACGAGATCGCCCTCGTCCGCGATGCGCTCCACGCGGCGGGTCCCTCGGGACGGATGCTGGAGCTGGCGTGCGGGACGGGACTGTGGACCGGCCAGCTCGCCCGGTACGGCGGCGACCTGACCGCCATCGACGCCTCGAACGAGGTGATCGCCCGCAACCGCGCGCGGGTCCGGTCGGCGGCGGTCCGCTACCGCCAGTGCGACATCTTCCGCTGGCAACCCGACGAAGCGTACGACTTCATCTTCTTCGGGTTCTGGCTGTCGCACGTTCCGCCGTCGCGTTTCGAGGACTTCTGGGAACGGCTCCGCGCCGCCGTCGCCCCGGGGGGGACGGTGTTCTTCGTCGACAACCGCGGCGTGGCCGAGGCGTCGCGGCCGGACCCGGTCGATCGCGCCCGGACGACCGAGCGGCGGTCCCTCAACAACGGCCGGACGTTCGAGATCGTCAAGGTGTACCACGAGCCCCGGCCGCTGACCGCCCGGCTCGAGCCGCTGGGCTGGCGCGCGGCTCTCCGCGTCACCGACAACTTCTTCATCTACGGCACCGCGTCCCCCGCGTGACGATCGCGGCGGCGACGCGGCGAGCCCGGGCGGCGGCGCCCGGCGGCCACGGAACCTCGAGGTCGACCATGATCAGCCATCAGCTCACCCGGTTCGGCGATCCCCTGGCACGTGTCGAGTCTCTGCCGCCGGAGCCGGTCGGGACCGAGGTGCTGGTCCGGACGGAGGCCTGCGGCGTCTGCCACAGCGACCTGCACCTGCAGGACGGCTTCTTCGACCTGGGCGGCGGCCGGCGGCTCGACCTGTCGAAGGGACGAACGCTTCCGCTGACGTTGGGGCACGAGATCGCCGGCGTCGTCGTGGCGCGTGGTCCGGACGCCGGCGGCGCCGACCTCGGAGCCCGGTACGTGGTGTATCCCTGGATCGGGTGCGGCGGCTGCGCCACCTGCCGGTCGGGGCAGGAACACCTGTGCGCGCAGCCGCGGGCGCTCGGCGTCACCCGGGCCGGCGGGTTCAGCGATCACGTCCTGGTCCCGCACCCCCGCTATCTCTTCGAGGTCGGCGATCTCCCGGTTACCCTCGCCTGCACGTACGCCTGCTCGGGGCTCACCGCCTTCGGCGCGGTTCGGAAGGTTCAGGCGCGGGTCGATCGGCGCCCGTTGATCATCATCGGTCTCGGGGGCGTCGGGTTCGCCGCCCTGCGGCTCGCCCAGTCGGTGACCGACGCCTCCCTCTTCGCCGTCGACGTCGACGACGCGACCCTGCAGGCCGGGGCCGAGGCGGGGGCCGAGGTCGTCGATGCGCGGGTCCCCGACGCGGCCCGGCGGCTCCGGCGGGCGACCGGCGGCGGCGCCGCCGCGGTCATCGACTTCGTGGGGTCGGAGAAGAGCGCCGCGCTCGGGCTCGGGGTCCTCGCCACGGGCGGCCTGCTCGTCGTCGTGGGGCTCTTCGGGGGAGAGTTGCGCGCATCGCTGCCGCTCTGGCCGCTGCGAAGCCTCACGGTGCAGGGATCGTACGTCGGCAGCCTCGCGGAGATGCGCGAGCTGATGCGGCTGGCTGCGGCCGGCCGGGCGCCCTCGATCCCTATCGAGTCACGGCCCCCGGCCGAAGCACAGGCCGCCCTGGACGATCTGCGCGCCGGCCGCGCCGTCGGCAGGATCGTGCTCGCGTCCTGACGGCGGGCGGCGTCGTTCCAGGAGCTCGTGGCAGAACTCCGCGTTGCACCGAGCCCGGCGAGTGCGCCAGCGGGCTGCAAGAGCGCCCGCGGGCGAAGAACGACCGTGCCTGACAAGGCGTGACGAGGGAGCATATTGGGCATACGCGACCGAGGAGCAACGCAGTCAGGCAGGATGCATCGACGATCGAACGCAGCGGGGCCTTTGCCACGGGCTCCTACGGCGCAGACTCCTCGCCCGCGTCTCGCGCGATGGCCCTCCGCGCCTCGTCCCGCAGCCGGACGATCTCGCTCCACGCCGCGTTTCCCGGATGCAGGGGCGGATTGACCACGACCCGGATGCGGCCGGGTCGGAGCAGCAGGGTTCGCGCCGGGAACACCCGCCGCGTGCCGGCCAGCGCCACCGGCACCAGCGGGCATCCCGCCTCGGCCGCGGCCCGGAACGCCCCGAGGCGAAACGGCAGCAGCCCGGGCGCCCGGACGAAACGTCCTTCGGGAAACACGAACATCGATTCCTCCGCGGCCAGCGTGGCGCGGACCGCTTCGGCGCCTTCCATCCGTTGTGACAGCGCGTTCTTCTCGATCCGCAGATAGCCGCTGCGACGGATGATGGTCTTCAGGACGGGATACGCCGCCAGCCGGCTCTTGGCTGCGAAACGGAGGTCGGCGGGCAGGGTGGCGAGCACCACGACCACGTCCACGAAGCTGGCGTGGTTGGCCACGAAGACGGCCGGTCCGAGGTCGCGGAGGTGCTCGAGCCCGGTCGCGGTGACCCGGGTCAGCGAGGCCGCCACCAGCATCCGCGCGAACCGGCGCAGCCAGCGCCGGGCCGCACCGGGCCGGCGGCTGGTTTGCACCAGGACCCACAACGGCGGCACCAGGAGGGCCAGCAGGCCGACCAGATACAGGGTATAGGCGGACCGGAGCAGGAAATCGGCGGTCCCGCGCCCGCGCCCGCGCGCCGCCTCCAGGACCATCGCGGCCCATTGGCGGGCGAGCGAGCCGGCGCCCCGATCGAGCCCTCCCGTACGATAGGCGTCGCGGGTCGCTCCCCGGCGCACCTTGCCGCTGGAGGTCTTGAGGACGGACCCCGGCCGGGCCAGCACGACGGTGTCCGGGGGGACCCCGAGCGCGCCGGCCACCCGCTCCAGGATCTCCCGCCGCATCTGCTCGCGCCGGGCCGGATCCGTGGTGCGGGTTTCCGCCACCACCACCAGCCGCTCCGTTCCCAGGGTCGCATCGGGCATCCCGAACGCGGCGGCGCACCCCTTGCGCACGCCGTCGACGCCGTCGACCACCGCCTCCGCTTCGTGCGGGTAGATGTTGCGCCCGGCCTTGATGACGATGTCCTTGCGCCGTCCGGTCAGAAACAGCTCGCCGCCGGCGAGATAGCCGAGGTCGCCGGAGTCGAGCCATCCGTCGTCGGTGGTGATGGCCCGGGTCGCGGCGGGGTTGCGGTAGTAGCCGGCCATCACCGAGGGGCCGCGGAACTGAACCCGCCCCTCGAGGCGCTCGTCGAGCCGCGCGCCGGCTCCGTCGGCGATCCGGATGTCGTGCCGCGGCAGGGCGGTGCCGCAGGATACGAACTCGAGCCCATCCGGTTCGGTGCTCGGCGTGGCCTGCCCGGTCGTCCGAAACTCCCGGGCGACCCGATCGACGCGGGCCGGGTGGCGCTGCGGGGTGACCGCGAGACCGACCGAGCACTCGGCCAGTCCGTAGACCGGCCGCAGGGCGTCGGGCCGCAGTCCGACGGGGGCGAAGCGTTCGGAGAAGCGGGTCAGCGTGCGGGGCAGTATCGCCTCCGACCCGTTGAGGAGGACGCGGAGCGACCCGAGATCGAGGCCGGTGGTCTCCTCGTCGGTGATCTTGGCGACGCACAGATCGAACGCGAAGTTCGGCGCCACCGACAGGGTGGCCCGATGGGCGTGGATGGTCCACAGCCAGCGGGCGGGACGCGACAGGAAGGCGAGCGGCGACAGGATCGCGACCGGGACGCCGGCATAGAGGGAGCCCAGCCAGGCGCCGATGAGCCCCATGTCGTGGTAGAGCGGCAGCCAGCTGACGGCCACGTCGTCGGGCTGAATGGCCAGCCCGTCGCGAATGGCGCGGATGTTGGCGAGCAGGTTCGCGTGAGTCAGCAGGACCCCTTTCGGCTGGCCGGTGCTGCCGGACGTGTACTGGATGAGGGCCGGATCCTCGCCGGTCAGCCAGCTCGACGGCCGGTCCGGCAGCGGGCCGTCGTCGTGGCTCTCGGGCGCGAGCTCGTCCAGGGTAACGACCGCCGACAGCGTCGGAACCCGGCCCCGGAGCAGGGTCGCCAACCGCTCGATCGCCGCGAAGGTGATCAGCAGGCGGACCCCCGCGTTCGACAGGATGCGTCCCTGGCGTTGGGCGTACTCGCCAATCCGATCGGCGCGAAACGGGGGGTAGGCCGGGACCGGAATCGCCCCGGCGAGCAGCGTTCCGAAGAAGGCGGGGAAGAAAGCGGCCTCGGTCCGCAGCATGATCGCCACGGTGTCCCGCTGGCCGATGCCCCGGGCGCGAAGCGCGCCGGCCACCGCGGCCGCACGGCGCCACAACCAGGCGTAGGTGAGGGTCCGCTCGGCGCCGTCATCCTCCCGCAGGTGGATGTGGGGCCGATCGGGCGAGGCGTGCGCGTGCCACTGGAGCACGTCGACGAGGGTCTCGGCCGATGCGGGGGCGGCGGCCGCCGCCCCCTGCGACGGCCGCACCCGGGGCAGCGTTTCCGCGGTTCCCGGTTCGGCCGTGACGACCGCCCGCACCAGATCTCCGGGGGTGTCGGCGGCTGCCAGCACGGTATCCGACACCCGTATTCCGGTGGCCCTCTCGATGCGGCTCAGCAGCTCCACCTGTTCGAGAGAGCTCAGCCCCAGGTCGTTTTCCAGCGAGTCGTCCGGATTGACGCCGGCGGCGGCGGACCCCGGACGGAGCTCCGCCACCAGCTGTCCGACCAGGTGCAGGACGCGGCTTTCGAGTGCGGTGTCGTCGCCCGGCGGGGCAATGCGATCCGACATGGTCGGCGGGCTTCGGCGTGACCGGGTCGTCCCCCCGTCCCGGCAGCGCGCGGCTGTCGAATCCGGGGAGCGGGGCTCGTTCTGTGCCGGCGCCCGACCGGGGTGTCGGGCGCCGGACCCTGTCGCGGGCGGGCTGGCCCGGACATCACCGCCTTGCGGCGCGGCTGCCCGCCCCAACCATCCTACCGGGAGTCTGCGCCTCCCTGCGGGAGGCGGCGCCGTTCCCCGGCGCAGATGCCTACCCGGCCTCGACCCGGGTGATGGAGTGGATGATGACCGGCTCGCGCGGGACGTCGCGCATCCCGTCCTGGTTGCCGGTTCGGACGCGGCCTATCTGGTCGACGACGTTCATGCCCTCGGTCACCCGGCCGAACACCGCGTAGCCGATGCCCGAGGGCGTGCCGTTCCGGTAGTCGAAGCTGCCGTTGTGGTTGAGATTGATGAAGAACTGCGCCCGCGCACTGTCCGGCGCGGAGCCTCGCGCCATGGCCACGGTGCCGCGCCGGTTCAGCAGGTTGCGGCTCGCCTGGTTGATGATCGTGCCGCGGAGCCCTTCGATCTTGGGTTCCAACTGCTCTTCATCGCCGACCGCCAAGCCGCCGCCCTGCACGATCAGGTCGCGGATCACCCGATGAAACACGGTGCCGTCGTAGTACCCGTCCCGCACGTAGATCAGGAAGTTGACCACCGTTGCGGGCACGCGACCCCGGAACAGCTCCATCTCGAAGCTCCCCATGCTGGTTTCCACCAGCACCCGGGGGTTCGGAGGCGCGTCCTGGCCCGCCGCGAGCGGGACGGCCCCCAGGCCGGCCAGGGCGCAGACCAAAACTGCCGAGCAGATGCGTAGGTACACTGCGTGCTCCTTCACTGGTTCTACCGCGACTCGATTTTGCGGACGCGGTGGTCGTAGTCGGGGGCGGGCGGCTATTGCAGGGTGACCGAGAGGATCTCTACCGTCGTGTTCGGCACGTCCTGGAACGGACCGCGGCGCCCGGTCGACACGTTCTCGATCCCGTCGACGACGTCCATGCCGTCGATCACCCGCCCGAAGACGGCGTAGCCGTATTCAGCGGGGCTCGTCCCGCGATTGTTGAGCGCGCGGTTGTCGACGGTGTTGATGAAGAACTGGGCGGTGGCGCTGTCGACGACGTTCGTGCGGGCCATCGCCAGCGTGCCTCGGTCGTTCGCGAGCCCGTTCGTCGCCTCGTTCCGGATCGGGGCGCGGGTCTCTTTCCGCTGCATGTCGGCCGTCATGCCGCCGCCCTGAATCATGAAGCCCCTGATCACCCGGTGAAATACCGTGCCGCTGTAGTAGCCGCTGTCGGCGTACGCGAGGAAGTTGGCTACCGAGACCGGCGCGTTCCGGCGGTCGAGCTCGGCGGTGATGGAGCCGAGGCTGGTCTCGATCACGACCACGGGGTTGTTCTGGGCGGCCGCCGGCGGGGCGGCCAGGTGCGCGGCGAGGCCACAGATCACGAGGAGTGCGAGAGATCGAAACGACATGACGGGCCTCCTTTGGCCGTTGGAGCGACGAACCGCTCATCCGAGAGCGACTGATGCGACTCATCCAATATCTGATATTTTAGATCCAAACGCGCGTAGTACCGGGAACCAGGGTCCATCCATCGAGACGAGGTTGCCCGATCCTGCCGCCGATAACCGCGATCCGCCACTTTTGGCCCCGAGTATGCATAATTCCCTTGGACGCTGTCCAGCGGGGCCGCCGGTGATGACCGCCGGCCCCGGGGACCACCGGAATCTTGAACGGGACCACACAGCCTCATGAGTTTGCTTGACCGATTGCGTGGCCAGCCGGGTTGGCAGAACGAGGATCCGTCGGTGCGGGCGGCGGCCGTGGACAGCCTGGAGGATGATGCCCAGGACGTGTTCGCGGTCATTGCTTCCGAGGATGCCGAGCCGGGGGTGCGGCTGGCGGCGGTGGCCCGGTTGTCGGACCCCGCGACGATCGGCCGTATCGCGCGGACCGACGCCGACGATCAGGTGCGGGACGAGGCGCTCTCGATGCTGCGGGCGATTGCCGTCGAGGCGTCGGAGCTCGACGAGGGCGAGGCCGCCCTGGCCGGGTTGTCCGAGGCCCGTGATCTCGGCGAGGTGGCCCGGATGGCCAGGGTCGAGTCGGTGAGCCGGTCGGCCCTCGATCGACTCGAATCCCAGAAGGCGATCGGCGCGGTGGCCCGGCGGTCGACGCACCGCGCGGTACGCGTCGCGGCGCTCGCCAGGCTCGACGACCGCGAGGAGTTGGTCGCGGTGGCGGTCAAGACCGACCATCGGGAGGTCGCCCTCGCCGCGTTCGACCGGCTCGCTCCACTGGGTCCCGTCGACCGCGATCTCCTCAGGGCCATCGCCGTCCGCGCCCGCACGAAGCCGGTGTCGCGGAAGGCGAAGACCGCGCTCGCCGAGCTCGACGCGCAGCCCGTGCCTCCCACCCCGGACGAGCTGCGGGGCCGGCGCGAGGAGCTCTGCGAGCGTGTCGAAGCGCTGGTTGGCGTGCAGCAGTGGGACGCTGTGAGCGCCGGGCTCGATCGGGCTCAGCGCGATTGGCGCTCGTTCGAGGGCGAGGAGGAGCCCACGGGCGCCGAGACGCCGGCCGTCGCCCAAGCGCCGGCTACGACCGAGACGCCGGCCGCCGCCGAGGTGCCGGCCGCCGATGCGGCGGTGGCCGAGCGCTGGCGGGCGGCGGTGGCGGCGGGGCTCGACCATCTCGCGCGGCTCGATGCCGAGCGGAGCGCCGCCGAGCAGCGCCGACAGGTCCGCAGCGACGCGCTCGCGACGCGCGTCGCGCTGTGCGACCGGCTGACCGTGCTCGCCGCGGACGAGACCCGGGACGCCGATGCCCTGATGGCCGAGGTCGGCGTCGTACGGGCCGAATGGGCGGCGCTCCCCGAGGTCCCGTCCGGGGGCGACGACGCCGCCGGTGACGACGGCCCGGGAGGAGATGCCTCGACGCAGGTCGACCGGCGGTTCGACCAGCTGGTGGCGGCGGCCGAAGGGCGGGCTGAGCGGCACCGCACCGCCGCCACGCGTATCGTCCGGCTGAGGACGTTGGTGGAGACGCTCGAGGCGCTGAGCGTCACGCAGGACCTCGAGGAGCTGACCACCGGCTGGAAGGCGCCGCACAGCGAGTGGACGGCGTTGGTGCGGGAGTTCACGGCTGACGAGGTGGCCGACCTGGCTCCCCGCGCGGAAGCGGCGGAACGGAAGCGGGGCGATCGGTTGATTGCCGCCCGGGAAGCCCGCCGCCATCGGGAGCAGGCCAACCTCGCCAAGCAGAACGCCCGGTGCGACGAGATCGAACGGGCGCTGGCCGACGAGAAGCTCGAGCTGAAGGACGCCGAGCACGGTCTCCGTCTGACCCGTTCCCTCCTCGGCAATCTGGGACGGCTGCCGACCCGACAGGACCGCGAGACCCTCACGGCACGGCTTCGGGCCGCACAGACCGGGTTGACGGGACGGGTGCGGGAGCTGCGCGGGCTGGTCGAATGGAAGCAGTGGGCCAACGTCGGGGTGCAGGCGGCGCTGTGCCAGCGCCTGGAGGCGCTGGCCGCGCGGGAGGAAAAGGACGACGAGGCGTTCGCCCGGGAGTTCCGGCAGATCATGAACGAGTGGGGGCAGGCGAGCGACGTCTCGCGCGAGGAGGGGAACGATGTGTGGCAGCGCTTCAAGGCGGCCCACGACGCCCTGCATCCGCGATTCGAAGCCCTCCGGGCCGTACAGGACACGGCGCGCCGGGAGAACCTCGCGAAGAAGGTGGCGTTGTGCGAAGAGGCGGAGCGTCTGGCCGACTCGACCGACTGGATCAAGGTCGCCCAGCGCATGACCGAGCTGCAGGAGGAGTGGAAGCAGGTGGGGCCGGCGACCCGCAAGGATGAGCGCGAGGTCTGGAATCGCTTCCGGGCCACCTGCGGCCATTTCTTCCGGCGGCGCCGGCAGGATCTGGCGGAGCGCAAGCAGCTCTGGGCGAAGAACGCCCAGTTGAAAGAGGAGCTCTGCGGCAAGGCGGAAGCGCTGGCCGAGGAGTCCGATATCGAGGTCGCCAAGGCGGCGGTCAGACAGTTGCAGGCAGAGTGGAAGACGGTGGGGCCGGTGCGGCGCTCGCGCTCCGAGGTCTTGTGGCAGCGCTTCCGGGCCGCGTGCGACCAGGTTTATGCACGCGCGCGCGAGGCGGTGGACGCCCCCTTCGCCGAGCACATCCTGGCCCGGGCGGCGGTGTGCGATCGCCTCGAGGCGCTGGCGCCCGATTCGGACGACGGTGCGGAGGGGGATGCCGATCCGCCGCCCGATCTCGCGGAGACGGTCGAGGCGGCCCGGGCCCAGTGGCGTGCGATGGAGCCGATTCCCCGGCCGCAGGAGCGAAGTCTGACAGCGCGGTTCGACACCGCCCTGGGGCGTCTCGTCGATCGGTTCCCCGGCGCGTTCGCCGGCACCGATCTCGACCCGGTGCGCAACGTGCCGGCGCTCGAACGCCTCTGCGAGCGCGTCGAGTCGATGCTCCAGGAGGAGAGCCGCGCCGCGCCCGCGGACGAGAGGTCGCCGTCGGAGGTTCTCGCGGCCCGGCTGCGAGAGGCGCTCGCCAGCAACACGATGGGGGCCGGGGTCGATCCGGACATCAAGCGGCGGGAGGATGCGGAGGCGGTCAGACGGCTGCAGGCGGAGCGGCGGGCGCTCGGGGTCATCCCCGGCGAGACCGGGCACCAGCTCTCCGAGCGGTTTCGCGCCGCGTGCGACCGCTACTTCCAACTGAACCCCGCGCCGCCGGCGCCGTCGCCGGGGGCCTCCAGGCCGCGCGGCGGCGGTTCGTCCCGCGACGGCGGTTCGTCGCGCCGACGCCGCCGCGATTGACCGCCCGGCGCGTCCTGTCCGGCGCCGGTCGTTGACGCGGCCGCCCGCCGCGGCGGTCGGTGCCACGCCGGAACGCGCCGCGCCATGCAGGATTTCAATCCCCTCACCGCCGAATGGTTCCGGGGGCGGTTCGCCGCCGCCACGACGCCGCAGCTTGAGGCCTGGCCCGCCATCCGGGACGGCCGCGACGTGCTGGTGTCGGCTCCCACCGGATCCGGGAAGACTCTCGCCGCCTTTCTCATCTGTCTCGACCGGTTGGTGACCGCCGGCCTCGCGGGACGGCTCGACAATCGGATCGAGGTCGTCTACGTCTCGCCGTTGAAGGCCCTCAGCAACGACATCGGACGGAACCTCGAGACCCCGCTGGCGGAGATCGAGCAGTTGGCGGCCGAGCGGGGGCTGACCGCCCCCGGCATCCGGACCGCGGTGCGCACCGGCGATACCCCGGCCTGGGAGCGCGAGCGGATGGTGCGCCGGCCGCCGCACATTCTCGTGACCACCCCGGAGTCGTTGTTCATCCTGCTGACCGCCGAACGCAGCCGGGCGGCGCTGCGCCATGCCGCGACGGTCATCGTCGACGAGATCCACGCCCTGGCGGACGACAAGCGGGGATCGCATCTCGCGTTGACGTTGGCCCGCCTCGACGATCTGGTCCGCAAGGCGGGCGAGCCCAGGCCCCAGCGTATCGGGTTGTCGGCCACCGTCCGGCCGATCGACGCGATCGCCCGGTTCCTTCAGGGGAGTCCCCCCGCCGCGGCGCCCGGGAACGCGGGCGGCGCCGCGGCGCCGGGGCGCGCGCGGGAGCCGGCCGCCGCTTCCGTCACGGTGGTCGACAGCGGGCACCGGCGTCCCCTCGATCTGGCGATCGAGGTGCCGCGGGACGAGCTCGGGGTCGTGGCCACGAACGAGATGTGGGAGGAGATATACGACCGGCTCGCCGAGCTGATCGTGGCCCATCGCACCACCCTCGTGTTCGTCAACACGCGGCGGCTGTGCGAGCGGGTGGCCCATCATCTCGAGGAGCGCCTGGGGGCGGAGGCGGTGCTCGCGCATCACGGCAGTCTCTCCCGGCGCCTCCGGCAGCGCGCGGAGCAGCAGCTCAAGAGCGGCCAGTTGCGGGCGGTGGTCGCCACCGCGTCGCTCGAGCTCGGCATCGACATCGGGACCGTGGACCTCGTCTGCCAGATCGGGTCGCCGCGGTCGATCGCCGTCGCCCTGCAACGCGTCGGCCGGTCCGGCCACCACGTCGACACGCCGGCCGACTCCCACGTGCCGCGCGGGCGGCTCTTCGCCACCACCCGCGACGAGTTGATCGAGTGCGCCGCCCTGGTTCGGGCCGTCCGGCAGGGGCGGCTCGATAAACTGGAGATTCCCGACTGGCCGCTCGACGTGCTGGCCCAGCAGCTGGTGGCCGCGTGCGCGTCCGAGACCTGGTCGATCGACGAGCTCTTCGCGCTCGCGCGGGCCGCGGCTCCCTATGCCTCGCTGCCGCGCCCGCGTTCGACGCGGTCATGGACATGCTGTCCGACGGGATCACCACCGCGCGGGGGCGCTACGGGGCGTATCTGCATCGCGACCGCGTGAACGGCACCGTCCGCGGGCGGCGCGGCGCCCGGCTGGCCGCGATCACCGGAGGCGGCGCCATTCCCGACAACGCCAACTATCTGGTGGTGGCCGAGCCGGACCAGTCGACGGTGGGAACCGTCGACGAGGACTTCGCGGTCGAGAGTCTGGCGGGGGACATCTTCCTGCTGGGAACCACCTCGTGGCGCATTCGCCGCGTCGAGTCGGGCCGGCTGCGGGTGGAGGACGCCCACGGCGCGGCGCCGTCGCTGCCCTTCTGGCGCGGGGAGGCCCCGGGGCGGACCCCCGAGCTGTCGGACGAAGTGTCCCGCCTGCGCGAGCGGATCGCCGAGATGGCCGGCGCGCCGGGGACCGGGAGCGGAGCCGGCGAAGGCGGGGAGGCCCTGAGCCGGGCGGCGACGTGGCTGACGGAAACCTGCGGGCTGGACCGGTCCGGGGCCGAGCAGGCGGCCGCCTACGTTCAGGCCGGGGCGGCCGCGCTCGGGGTTGTGCCGGCAGACTGCACCGTGGTGGCCGAGCGGTTCTTCGACGAGGGGGGCGGCATGCAGCTCGTCGTGCACGCCCCGTTCGGCGCCCGGATCAACCGGGCGTGGGGGCTGGCCCTCCGCAAGCGGTTCTGCCGCTCGTTCAACTTCGAGCTGCAGGCGGCGGCCACCGACAACGGCATTCTCATCTCGCTCGCCGAGCAGCACAGCTTCCCCCTCGAGGTCATCTTCCGGTTTCTCAACGTGGACACCGTCGAAGAAGTGCTGACCCAGGCGATGCTGCCGTCGCCGATGTTCGGGGTCCGCTGGCGGTGGAACGCGTCGCGGGCCCTCGCGGTGCTGCGGTTCGCTGGGGGCCGCAAGGTGCCGCCCCCGATTCAGCGCATGCGGTCCGACGATCTGCTCGCCTCGGTGTTTCCGGACCAGGCCGCCTGCCAGGAGAACCTCACCGGCGACATCCGGATTCCCGACCATCCCCTCGTCAACGAGACCGTGCGCGACTGCCTGCACGAGGCGATGGACCTGAACGGGTTGCGCGCGGTTCTCCGGGGGATCGAGTCGGGCGCGATCCGGACCCACGCCGTCGATACCGCCGAGCCGTCGCCGTTCTGTCACGAGATTCTCAACGCCAATCCCTACGCGTTCCTCGACGACGCGCCGCTCGAGGAGCGCCGGGCGCGCGCGGTGCAGATGCGGCGCTCGCTGGGGACCGATCCGGGCGGGATGGGCGCGCTCGATCCGCGGGCCATCGAGACCGTCGCCGGCGAGTGCTGGCCGGTGGTTCGAGACCCCGACGAGCTGCACGACGCGCTGCTGACGCTGGTGGCGCTGCCGCCGGTCCCGGCGTGGGCGGTGTGGCTCGATGCGCTGGCGGGGTCGGGACGGGCGGGCGTGCTCCGGGTCGGCGAGACCGGGCTGTGGGTGCCCACGGAACGCCTCGGCCTCGTCCGCAGCCTGTACCCCGGCGAGGTCGTCGAGCCGCGGCTCCCGGACATCGGCCTTTCCGGCCCCGCGGACCGGGAAACGGCGGTGACCGAGCTGCTGCGGGGATGGCTCGAGTCCACCGGTCCGGTGACCGCGTCGGCCATGGCCGTGCGGCTCGCGTTGCCGCGGGGGCTCGTCGAGGCGGGGCTGGCGCGTCTCGAAGGCGAGGGACAGGTGCTGCGGGGCCGGTTCACCGGCGCGGGGACGGGGGAGGGGACGGAGGTCGAATGGTGCAACCGCCGGGTCCTCGCGCGGATTCACCGCATGACGATCGGGAGCCTGCGCCGGGAGATCGAGCCGGTCTCGACCGCGGACTTCATCCGGTTCCTGCACCGCTGGCAGCACCTCGCGCCGGGCGCGCAGATGCACGGCGCCGACGGCCTGCTCCAGGTCCTGAGACAGCTCCAGGGCTGGGAGATCTCCGGCGCCGCCCTCGAGCGGGAGGTGGTTGCGCGCAGGGTGGCGTCCTACGACCCCGAGCTGCTCGACCGTTTGTGCCTGTCGGGCGAGGTCATGTGGGGGCGGCTGTCGCCGCATCCGGCGTTCGAGTCGCCCGCCTCCATCCGCTCGTCCCCGGCTCCTGCCGGCGGCGCGCGGCCCCGGCCGCCCGGGGCGCCGCGCCAAATGCCCGGATCGCGCCCGGCGCGGGTGCGGCCGACGCGGGTGGCCCCGATCACCCTGTTCCTGCGCGCCGACGCCGACTGGCTGCTCGCCGCCGCCGGCCGCGGGCGCGCCGGCGCGGACGATGACGCCCTGTCGCACCCCGCGCGGGAGGTGCGCGACGCCCTGGCGAGCCGCGGCGCCTCGTTTCTGCCGGAGCTGGTGCGCGCGACCGGACGGCTGCCGAGCGAGGTCGAGGACGGGTTGTGGGAGCTGGTCGCGGCCGGCCTCGTGAGCGCCGACGGGTACGACAACCTGCGCGCGCTGGTCGACCCCAAGCGCCGTCGCGGCGAGGGTCGCGGGCGGGCGGCGCGCCCCCGCCATGCCGCCGGCCGGTGGGCGCTGCTCGATGCGCGCGGGCCGGGCGCGCCGGACGCCGGGCCGGAGGTTCCCGCTGCCGACGACGAGGCGGGCCGCCGCCACGAAGAGCACGTGGCCCGCTTCGCCCGCCAGTTGCTGGACCGCTGGGGGGTCGTCTGCCGCGACCTCGCCGCGCGCGAGACGCTGGCGCCTCCGTGGCGGGATCTTCTGCGGGCGTTGCGCCGAATGGAGGCGCGCGGCGAGATCCGGGGCGGGCGTTTCGTGTCCGGCGTCGTGGGCGAGCAGTTCGCCCTTTCGAACGCGGTCGAGCTGTTGCGGATCGTGCGCCGCGAGGATGCGCCAGCGGCGGTGCGGGTGTCGGCCGCCGATCCCCTGAATCTCACCGGGGTGCTGCTGCCCGGTCCGCGAGTCAGCGCACTCTCCGGCGGCAGCGTCGAGCTGCTGCCCGCGGCGGGCGAGACGTCTGCGGCGGGCGAGACGTCTGCCGCGGCCGGGACGGGCGCGGCCCGGACGGCTTGACGTTTGCCGCGGGCTGTTATGCTTGGCGCTCGCCGCTCTCGGTACCCGCCGGGGTCGATTTCGGGCGGCGGCCGGCTAATCGGCGCCGTTCCGCCCTGGTGCGGGCGCGTCGTATCCGGAATCTCCGTTGACGCGCATGGCAGGCAATTCCCGGAAACCCCCGCTGGAGTCTGGAATCATGAAGAAACCACGTGTGATGCACCTGTTCGTCGTGGCGGCGCTGAGCTTCGCCGGCCTGTCTCCGAGTTCGCCGCTCGGCGTGACGGCCGCGGCCCAGCAGGCCGACGCCCCGGCGCCGCCCGCTCCCGACCTGTACGCCGGCTCCCCCTATCTCCGCGAGCTGCGGAACTCGCTGGTCTACGGGGAGATCTGGGAGCGCCCGTATCTGTCGAAGCGCGACCGCAGCCTGATCACGATCGCCGTCCTCCAGGCCCTGGCCCGGGAGGAGCTGGCGATTCACATTCCCCGCGGGCTCGACAACGGGCTGACGCCGGAGGAGATTTCCGAGATCATCCTGCACGTGACCTTCTACGCGGGATGGCCGACCGGCGTGCAGGCCTCGCTGACGGCGGCCGAAGCGTTCGAGGCGCGTGGATTGACGCTCGCCGACCTGCCGCGGGCGCCGGCGCTCGAGGCCGAGGTCACCACGCCGGGCGGGCTCAGCGACGCCTACGCGGCGGTGCCGAGGCTGGGGGCGTTGCGGAACAGCCTCCTCTACGGGGACGTCTGGGAGCGGCCGCTGCTCTCCAAGCGCGACCGCAGCCTCATCACCGTGGCGGTGAACCAGGCCCTCTACGTCACCAACGAGCTGCGGCTGCACATCGACCGGGCCCTCGACCAGAACGGCGTCGAGCCGCAGGAGCTCTCCGAGGTGGTCCTGCACGTCACCTTCTACGCCGGTTGGCCGGCTTCGGTGAACGCGGGCCGGCTGCTCACCGCCGCCTTCCAGGCGCGGGGCGTGGCGCTGGACGAGCTCCGATAGATACGTGTCTGCGCGATCTTGCGGTCGCGTTGGGAGCTTCGCTGGCGTGAAACTCCTGCGGCGCGCGCGACTTGGCGGTCGCGTTGGGAGTCTCGCTGGCGCGAAACTCCTGCGGCGCGCGCGACTTGGCGGTCGCGTTGGGAGTCTCGCTGGCGCGAAACCCCTGCGGCGCGCGCCCGTGGCGGTCCGGAAAGGTGCGGCCCGCAGGCTTTGGCTGGGTAAGGACGCCGACGGAAATTACCTTGCCGTGTGCCACGCGCGCCAACCCGCAGACAACGGGCTGCGCCTGGCATAGTTGGCAACCCTATATCGATCGCTGTCTCAAGCGGAGCCGCGGGCGACGCTTCCGGCCCGGCGCCGGTCGCAGCAGGACCCGGCCGCGAAGCACGGAGGGGGAGAGGTAACCGGCCCCAGAAAGCGCGAGGGGGCCGCCGTGGCAACCCACGACGGCCCCCTCGGCCTCATCACGATGCGCGGGAGCGACGCTCCCGCCCGCTACTTGAGCTTCGAGTAGTTGCTGGCGCTCAGCATGAAGACCTCGATCCCCTCGAGCGGGGCGGGGTACTTCGACCGCAGCGCGTCCCAGTCCGGATCTGCGCGGAACCCGGCCCACACCTCTTCCCGGTGCGCGCGGTCGCGATAGGCCAGCATCCAGACCAGCCGGTTCGGATTGTCGAGGTTCTGCCAGGCCGCGACGATCTCGGCGCCGTGCTTCTCGAAGATGGCGACCTCGCCCTCGCGGAACCGCTGGTGCAGCTCGTCGATGCCGCCGTTGCCGTCCACCGCCGGCCGGGCCGTGTACATGCGAATCTCGAAGCAGCGCGAGTCTGCCGCCACGTTGTTCGACAGCCCCTCCGGCAGCTGGCCGGCCGGGCCGCACGGCGCCGGCGGGTCGTCCTGGGCATTCGCCACGCCGGCGAAGCTGAGGCCGATGATGACGGCGAGCAAGAGTGTGCGCATTGCGATCTCCCTCTGGATGGATTCCGGATTCAGCACCGCCGCCGGCTTCGCACGGTCGCGGCCGGTTCGCGGTGCGCGTCGAGCCGGCATTGTACGGCAGTCCGCCATGGCCCGGGAAGCCGGCGACGCGGTCAGGGCAATGTCACGCACAGGAGGTCTTCCCCCACGGTGACCGGCCCTCCGTAGGCCGCGCGCAGATGCGCGAGGCTGTCCGCCAGGACCTGCGGCGAGGAGGTGGAAACGTGGGACGCGACGACCCGGCCGGCGCCGGCCTCCGCGGCCAGCGCGCCCCAGACGCTCGGCCGGGCATGCAGGTCGACCGACCGTCCGGCAGACTCCTCGGCGCGGCCGAGATGCACCACCAGCACGTCCACGTCGCGCACGAACTCGACGAAGGCGGGATCCGAACCGTTCTGATCGCTGCTGAACGCCAGGCTGACGTCCCCCACGTCCACCCGATACCCCACCGCCGGCACGTCGGCGTGCGGCACCCCGATGCCGCGGACCCGGAGGTCGCCGTCGCGCCAGACCTCGGCCGGCGCGCCGGTCGCGACGTCCACGGTGACCGCATCCAGCTCGAGGCGGCCGGCGAGCACGCGGAAGACGCCGCGCGGCCCGAACAGCCCGTCCAGCCAGTCGTCGAGGGCCGGGAACGCATCGCTCCCGGATGGGCCGGCGACGCGCAGCGCGGCGCCGCCGGGCCACAGCAGCGCCGGCACTTCGGCGGAGTGGTCGGGATGGAAGTGGCTGAGGGCCAGCAGCCCCACGTCTCCGAGATCCGCGCCGGACGCATGGAAGCGCTGCTTGATGCCGCCGCCGGCGTCGACCAGGATGCGGCCGACGCCGTCGACCCAGACGAGGTAGCCGGCCGACGCCCGTCCGGCGGATGCCCCCGGTCCCCCCGAGCCCAGGATCTGGAGCTGTACGCCGGTCTCTCCGCAGGCCGCCAGCGCCGGCTTCACCGCCAGGAAGAGACCGAGGGCCGCGACGACCGCCGAGCGGAGTATGCGTGTCACCATCGGGAACCTCGGAAGATCCTGTCGGCCATCCTGCCTGGCCTTTCCTTTGCGAGCCCGTGGCAAGAGCCCCGCTGCATTCGACCGACCGGCGATGCGTCCTGCCTGACTGCGTTGTTCCTCGGTCACATGTGACCGATATGCTCCTCGTCAAGCCCGTGTCGCACGGGCGTCTTGCAGCCCGCTGGCGCCCTCGCCGGTCTCCGTGCAACCGCGGAGTCTCACCATTGGCTCTTACGGCACCGTCAACCCGACGAGCCGGTGGGCCGGATCGACCCGGTCGAGGTCGCGACAGGTCGCGATGATGTCCTCGAATCGCGCCGCCGGGATGGGGATGCCCGGGACGACGTCGCGAATACGCCGCGCCTCTTCGTCGAAGTCCCAGATGAACTCCCGCCCCGTCGCCTGCTTCGTGTAGCTTCGGCCGTCCTTCGTGAAGATGGTGATGCGAGGGCCGAAGAGGGTCATCTCGTGCGAGGGAATGAGGGTGACCCGCGTCATGAGGTCGAGCACCTCCGGCGGGTCCGGCGCGCCCGCCAGCAGGGGGAAGCCGCGCCTCACGACCCCGTACGCCGTGTAGTACCGGGTGCTGCCCGGCGCGGCCTCGCCGAGGTCCTCTCGCCGGACGGGAAAGGCGGGGCTCGGGTACTGCGTCTCCAGCCAGTTCACGACGGCCTCGACGCGCTCGACGTCCTCGTACTCGATCCCGTGCTCCTCGCACAGCTGCGCCGTGACGTCGACGTGGGCGATGTTGTACCCGGCCGTGGAGTAGATGCGGTAGAGCGTCTCGAGGAAGAGCCATTCCTCGCCGAGCCCGGCGGTGATCCCGGTCAGGCTGGTTCGGGTGTCGCCGACGAAGCTGTAGGTGAGGTCGCCCCGGTTGTTGCCGGCGTAGGCGTGATAGAAGCCGGCGTCGCCCTCCAGGGCGGTCTCGCCCGCCTGGCGCCCCTGCTTCGCGAGGGCGACGGCGAGCATGGCGTTGCGGGCCGCGGCGCTCTCCCGCAGGCCCCGGCTCTCGAGATTGCCTCCGGCCAGATTCACGCAGAGACCGATGGCGTTCGTCACCTCGTCCTCGTCGAGGCCCCTGATCTTCGCGGCCGCGACGGCGGCGCCGAAGATCCCGAAGACGGGGCCGGCGTGGAAGCCGCGCGCCATCATCGTCGGAATGAAGTCGGCGGCCATCCGCTCCATGACCTCGTAACCGGCGACGAGACCGGTGACGAAGTCGCGCCCCGAGGCTCCCTCGGCCTCCGCCGCCGCGAAGGCGCAGGGGACGATGCACGTGCCGGGATGCGTGAGCATGCGGAACGTGTCCCACTTGCCGCCGGCCAGGATCAGCTCGGCGTTGGCGAAGACGGCGCCCGACTTCGTGGCCCTCGCGCCGTCGACCATGATGGTGACGCCGGCCGGCACGCCGGCCTCTTCCCGGGTGACGAGCTCGACGGCCTGCCGGCCCGCGGGCAGTTGCGAGCCGAGGAGGGCCGACGCGAGGGCCTGGAGCGTGAGCCCCTGGGCGCGGTCGACCACCTCCGGGGGCAGGTCCTCGTAGCGCAGGCCGGCGACCCACCGCGCGAACTGGCGGCTGATGGACACGGCGGAGTCGGTTCGTGAGGCATCGCCCGGCTGCGTCTCCCGCGCGGCCGGGGTGAACGGCGTCACGGCCCCTGTCCCGAGAAAGCCGCCGGCCGCGAACGCGCTCTGCATCAGGCGCCGTCGAGTCAGTCCAGCTCTCATGGTGCGCGGACGCTATCATGGGCGGATCCCCCGATCAAGCAGGCGCCGGTCCCGCCCGGGACGCGCCGTCCGGGAACCCCCTCACGCTTCCGGCGTGCGCCCGACGGAACATGGCCTTGACAGACTCGCGAATGCCCGCCATCATCGCCAACGACATTCTCTTGCGGCCGCGATGTTTCCCTGCCGTCTGGCTGGGTGGAGCTCCCACGGCCGTGCAGAGTCGGGCGCCGGGCATGTGAAAGAGAGGCTACGATGAGGTGGCGCCTCACGGCATGGACTGCGGGGTGGTTGGCCGTCGTCGGAACGGGCGCGTACGTTCAAGCCACGGGTCTTCAGCAACCCGCTTCGCGGGCGCCGGCGGAGTCGGCGTCTCCCCAGCGCGCACTCCTCGATCGGTACTGCCTCGCCTGCCACAACGAAGGGCTGCGGGCCCGGGGCACGGTGCCGTTCTCCTTCGAGGGCCTCACCCTGGCGGACGTGGGCGCGGACGCCGAGGTCTGGGAGAAGGTGGTCCGCAAGCTGCACGCCCGGGCCATGCCGCCGGCGGGCCGGCCGCGGCCCGACGAGGAGACCCATAACCGTTTCGTCACGTGGCTGGAAACCGAGCTGGACCGCGCGGCGGCCGCCAGCCCGAATCCGGGCCGACCCGCGGTTCGGCGGCTGACCGGAGCCGAGTACCTCAACGCGATCCGCGATCTGCTGGCTCTCGAAGTCGACGCGGAAGCGCTGCTCTTTCCGGCCGACGACGTGGACGACCAGGGTTTTGCGACCAATGCCGACGTCCTGTCGGTGTCGCCGGCGCTGTTCGAGCGCTACCTCATGGCGGCCAACCGGATCAGTCGTCTGGCCGTGGGCGACCCGGCGATCGGGCCCGGATTCGCCCCGGCCACGTACAGCACCCCCAGGTTGTTGTATCAGGACGACCGCATGAGCGAGGACCTGCCGTTCGGGTCGCGAGGTGGAATGGCCATCCGCCACCACTTCCCGCTCGACGGCAACTACGAGGTCAGAATCCGGCTGCGCCGCCAGATCTACGACTACATCATCGGGATGGGCAAGCCGCAGCAGCTCGACGTGCGTCTCGATGGCGCACTCGTCAAGCGCTTCACGATCGGGGACGCCGACCGGAAGGGCTATCCGTCGGCCTACACGTTCTTCGGGACCATCCGGGGCGATCCCGCATGGGAGGACTACCTGTCCGGCGGCGCGGACGCGGGCCTGGTGGTCCGCTTCCCGGCGCAGGCGGGGACGCGTGTGGTGGGCGTGACCTTCGCCGACGTCCGATCGGAGCATACAGGGATCCTCGAACGGCGCCTGTCGGGCTTTTCCCTCAGCGGCGAAGGCTTCTACTACGGCAACGCCGCGGTCGAGCGCGTGGATCTCAGCGGCCCGTACGACGCCACGGGCCCCGGCGACACGCCGAGCCGGCGGAGGATCTTCACGTGCCGCCCCGCGAGCGGAGCGGACGACGAGCCGTGCGCCAGGCGGATTCTGTCCGCACTCGCGCGGCGCGCCTACCGGCGCCCGGTGACCGATGACGAGGTCGCGGGGCTGCTGACCTTCTACACGTCCAACCGCGAGGAACACGGTTTCGAAGGGGGCATTCAGAAGGCGCTCGAACGCCTGCTGGTCGCGCCCGATTTTCTGTTCCGGGTAGAGGCCGAACCGGTGGACGCCGCGGCCGGGACCGCCTATCCCCTCGGCGGCCTGGAGCTGGCCTCGCGGTTGTCGTTCTTCCTGTGGAGCAGCATTCCCGACGACGAGCTGCTCGCCGTGGCCGAGGAGGGCCGCCTCCACGAGCCGGCGGTGCTCGAGCGGCAGGTGCGGCGCATGCTGGCCGACCCTCGCTCGACGGCGCTGGTGGACAACTTCGCGAGTCAGTGGCTGCAGTTGGACCGCCTGGGCGGCGTGCAGCCGGACTTCGAGGTGTTCTTCGAGTTCGACGAGAACCTCCGGGCGGACATGGAGCAGGAGACGAAGCTGTTCCTGCGCAGCCAACTGCGCGAAGACCGCAGCCTGATGGACCTGCTGACCGCCGACTACACGTTCGTGAACGCGCGCCTGGCGCGCCACTACGGCATTCCTGGGGTCTACGGCGAGCGGTTCCGGCGAGTGGCGTTCGACGGCGGCGGTCGAGCGGGCCTGCTCGGGCATGCCAGTCTCCTGACGCTCACCGCCTACCCCACCCGGACCTCCCCCGTTCTCCGGGGCAAGTGGCTGCTCGACAACATCCTCGGCATGCCGCCGCCCCCCCCGCCCCCTGACGTGCCGGCCCTGCAGGAGAACGGCGGCGGGGGCGCGGCGCTGTCGATCCGCGAGCAGATGGAGCAGCACCGGGCGAATCCGGCGTGCGCGGCGTGCCATCGGATGATGGACCCGCCGGGCTTCGCGCTCGAGAACTTCGATGCGATCGGGCGCTGGCGGGTCACGAGCGAGGCCGGCACGCCGATCGACGCGTCGGGCACGCTCGTCGACGGTAGCGTCGTCGAGGGCGCCGCGAGCTTGCGGGACGCGCTGTTGCGCAACGAGGTCAGCGTGATGCGAACCGTCACGGAAAAGCTGCTGACGTACGCGCTCGGGCGCGGCGTCGAATACTACGATCAGCCTGCCATCCGGCAGATTGTCGCGGCGGCGGCGCACGACGACTACCGCTGGTCGTCCATCATTCTCGGACTCGTAGAGAGCATGCCGTTCCAGATGAGGAGGTCGGAGTCATGACGTTCATCACGAAGAAGGCGATCCCCCGGCGGACGGTCCTGCGGGGCATCGGCGCCACCCTGGCCCTGCCGTTGCTGGACGGCATGGTGCCGGCGCTGACCGCGCAGGGCAGGTCGGCGGCGAAGCCGGCGCTACGGTTCGGCGCCGTCTACGTGCCGAACGGCATGGTGATGCAGAACTGGACGCCGGCCGCCGAGGGAACCGCGTTCGAGCTCTCACCGATTCTGCAGCCGCTGGCGCCGTTTCGGGACCGGCTGACGGTGCTCTCGGGGCTCGAGACGCCGAGAGGGGCGGGCGGCGGGCCTCATGCCCGCGCTTCGACGTGGTTCCTGACGGCCGAGATGCCGGACAGGCCGGAGGCCTGGAACCGGAAGGCGGTCCTCTCGCTGGATCAGCGCCTGGCGGACGAGCTGCGGCGGCACACCCCGCTGGCGTCGCTCGAGATCGGCCTGGAGGGCGCCAACTTCGCGGGCTCGTGCAGCGGCGACCTCAGTTGCTCGTTCTCGTACACGGTCTCGTGGCGCAGCGCGTCGACGCCGCTGCCCATGGAGCACAATCCGCGCGCGGTCTTCGAACGGTTGTTCGGCGACACCGAGAGCACGGATCCGGCGGTGCGCCGGGCCCGGATGCGGGAGCAGCGCAGCATTCTCGACGCGGTGAGCGAGGACGTGGCGCGGCTGTCGCGACGTCTCGGGCCGAGTGACCGCGTCAAGGTCGGCGCGTACCTCGACGCGGTCCGCGACGTCGAGCGGCGCATCGAGCTGGCGGGGCGGCAGGACGACGAGGATGCCCCGACGACGGCGCGGCCGCTGGGCGTCCCGGCGAGCTTCGCCGAGCACGCGGCGTTGATGTACGACCTGCAGTTGCTGGCGTACCAGTCGGACCGGACGCGGGTCATCACCTTCATGATCGGCCACGAGCTGAGCGGCCGGACCTATCCGGAGGCCGGGGTGTTCGAGGCGCATCATCCGCTCTCGCATCACAAGAACATTCCGGAGACGCTCGCGAAGCTGACGAAGATTCAGACGTATCACATGTCGCTGTTCGCGTCGTTCCTCGAGAAGCTGCGATCGACGCCGGACGGGGACGGATCGCTGCTGGACCACGTCATGATCGTCTACGGCGCCGGGTTCAGCGACAGCAACGCCCACTCACCGCGCAATCTGCCGATTCTGCTGGCGGGCGGCGGGGGCGGCCAGATCAAGGGCGGGCAGCACCTCGTGTATCCGGACGGTGCGCCGCTCGCGAACCTGCACGTGGCGCTGCTGGACAAGTTCGACATGCCCGTGGAGCGGGTGAGCAACAGCACCGGCGGGCTCCCGAGGATCTCCACGGGGCAGAGGCGCGAGCGGCTCGTCGGGGTCTAGTGGGAAAGAGAGAGACGATGACGATGCGCGAGCATATCCGGTGGCGGGGCCGCTCATGGACATGGTGGCTGCCGGCCGTCGTCGGTATCGTGACCATGAGCGGCGGGGGTCTTCAGGCCGCGAGCGACGACCTGCGCCTCGTGGAGGCCGTCAAGGCGCAGAGATGGGAAGCCGTGCGTCCCCTGCTGGCAGACGGACCCGACGTGAATGCGACCCAGGGGGACGGTGCGACGGCGCTTCACTGGGCCGTCTACTGGAACGACGAGGAGACGGCAGAGCTGCTCATCCGGGCCGGCGCCGACGTCGACGCCGCGAACGACTACGAGGTCACGCCACTCTGGCTGGCCTGCGCGAACGCGAGCGGGGCGATGGTGGAGCGGCTGCTGGCGGCGGGCGCCGACGCGAGGGCGACCCTCGCGTCCGGCGAGACCGCGCTGATGGCCTGCGCGCGCCCCGGGAGCGTGGACGCCGTCGAGGCGCTCCTGAACCGGGGCGTGGACGTGGACGCCCGGGAAGGCTCGGAAAGCCAGACCGCGCTGATGTGGGCCACGGCGCAACGCCACCCCGCGGTCGTGCGGCTGCTGCTCGAGCACGGCGCCGACCCCGGCGCGAGGTCGCGCATCAGGCGCGAAGTGATCAGCCGTCGCCTGCAGGCGGACCTCAGGTACGGCGAGCGCAGCAGAAGTCTCGGGAGCGACGCCGAGGAGACCGACGTCGGAGGCTTCACGCCGTTGCTGTTCGCGGCACGGGTGGGCGGCATCGAGTCGGCGCGTCTCCTGCTGGCCGCGGGGGCCGACGTCAACGACACCGGTCCGGACGGCGCCAGCGCCCTGGTCGTGGCGACGCACAGCGGCCACCGGGCGCTCGCGCAGTTTCTGCTGGACCAGGGTGCGAACCCGAATGCGGCGATCGTCGGCTATACGGCATTGCATGCCGCCGTGCTGCAGGGCGATCCGGAGGTCGTCGAAGCGCTCCTCCACCACGGCGCCAGTCCGAACGCCCAGATCACGCAGGCCACACGCGTCGCGCGCAACGGCCAGGTGCTGTTTCTCGGCGAGCACCTGCTCGGCGCGACCCCCTTCGCCCTGGCGGCCAAGTTCACCGAGGTCGAGATCATGCGCGTCCTGCTGGACGCCGGCGCCGATGCTGCGCTCCCGCTGAAGAACGGCTGGACACCGGTGTCGCTGGCGGCGGGCGCCGGCTGGCGGTACGGGACGTGGGACCGCCGGGACCGTGCCTTGATCCGCCTTCCGGCGGCGCAGCATGAGCTCTACGACGAACGCCGCACGCTGGAGGCCGTCAAGGTCGCGGTCGAGGCGGGTACCGACGTCAACGCCGTCGACGAGGACGGCAACACGGCGCTGCACTACGTCGTCGACAAGGGATTCTCCAGCGTCGTGGCGTTCCTGACGGAGAGCGGCGCCAACGTGAACGCGGAGAACAGACGCGGCCAGACGCCGCTCGACAGGTTCGCCCGCCGCCGCCCGGAGGTCAGCCCCGAGGCGACCCGGGCGACCGGGGATCTCCTTCACGGGCTGGGCGCGCGCTGAGCAGGGGAGAATTCGTCCGGTCGCAGAACGCAGCGTCGCACGGCCCTGACTGACCGTTCGTCCAGCAGCCCGTGGCGAAAGCCACGGGCTGCTGCGCTCATGGGAGACTTGCGAGTCCCTCGACGCGGTCGATCACCCGGACAAGAGGAGTGGCGAAATGATCTCAGCGAGAGACTTCCACCGGCGCCTGGCGGTGGCGGCGGCCACGCTGGGCGTTGCCGGCGTTTTCGCCGGCCCGGTCGCCCTCGGCGCCGAGCAGCCCGCGCGTATCGGCATCCATACCGCGAACCAGGCCGAGAACGGCCGCGCCGTCTACACGCGGAGCTGCGCCATCTGTCATCGAACCGACCTCCAGGGCAACTTCGAGTCCCCGCCGCTGGCGGGCGCCAACTTCCTGAACTTCTGGCGCGACCGCACCCCGCAGGAGCTCGTCGAGCGCATCCGGGGCACGATGCCCCCCGACCGGCCGGGGCGCCTCGATGACCGGACCTATCTCGACATCGTCGCGTACCTGCTGCAGGCAAACGGCGCGCCGGCCGGGGACCAGGCGCTGACGGCGGCCACGACCGTCCCCATCGGCGCGGTGGCGACAGGAGAAACAGCACCGGCGCCGGCGATAACGGCGCAGGCCCAGGGCCGGGCGCGGAGGCCCGACACGCGCACGGCGGCGGCCGCCGTGGCGGGCGGCCTGACCGTCGCGGGCGAGGTGGAGCACTTCACGCCGGTCACCGACGAGCTGTTGCGCGATCCCGATCGGGGCGACTGGCTGATGGTTCGGCGGAACTACCAGGCCTGGAGCCACAGCCCCCTCGACTCGATTTCGCGGGACAACGTCGGGGACCTCGAGCTGCAGTGGATGTGGGCCATGAACGAGGGCGGGCGGAACGCGCCCTCGCCGATCGCGCACGACGGCGTGCTCTACTTCGCCGGCTTCGGCCCGGTGGTGCAGGCGCTCGACGCCCGCACCGGCGACCTGATCTGGGAGCACGAGGTGGGCGTCGAGGCGGGCCAGCTCGCCAGCTCGAGCCGCAATCTCGCCATCTACCAGGACAAGCTCTTCCTGGCCACGGCCGACGCACGGCTCGTCGCGCTCGACGCGCGCACCGGCGCCGAGGCGTGGACCACCCGCATCGCCGACGACACGCAGGGCTTCCGCAACACCAGCGGGCCGGTCGTCGCCGGCGGCAGGGTGGTGCAGGGGCTCGGGGGCTGCGGGCAGTTCACCCGCGAGGGCTGCTTCATCAGCGGCTACGACGCGGCGACCGGCGAGCGGCTCTGGCGGTTCAACACGGTGGCCCGTGCGGACGAGCCCGGGGGCAACACCTGGGCCGACCTGCCGGACTACCTGCGCGGGGGCGGCGAGACCTGGATCACCGGCAGCTACGACCCCGTGCTCGACCTCGTCTACTTCGGCGTGGCCCAGGCGAAGCCGTGGGTCGCGGTCAGCCGGGGCATGACCGTGCACGACCCGGCCCTCTACACCAGCTCGACCGTCGCCCTGCGGCCGGCGGACGGCGAGCTCGCCTGGCACTTCCAGCACGTCCCGGGCGAGAGCCTCGACCTCGACGAGGTCTTCGAGCGCGTGCTGGTCGACCTGGAGGACCGCCGAGTGGTCTTCAGCGCCGGCAAGCACGGCATCCTCTGGAAGCTGGACCGCGAGACCGGCGAGTTCCTCGGTCACAAGGAGACCGTCTTCCAGAACGTCTTCGACCACATCGACCCCGACACCGGCGCCGTCACCTACCGCCAGGACATCGCCGACGCGCAGTTCGAGCAGCTCGTTCCGGCATGTCCCAGCACCGCCGGCGGCAAGAACTGGCACCCGATGAGCTACCACCCCGGCTCGGGGCTGCTCATCCTCCCGCTCTCCCAGACCTGCATGGAGCTGTCGGCCCGCCAGGTCGCCTTCGAGTTGGGCTCGGGCGGCGTGGGGATGAGCGCGCGTCCCTTCTTCGAGATGCCCGACACCGAGGGCCGGCTCGGCAAGCTCGCGGCGTTCGACGCCGAGACCCTGGAGGAGGTCTGGAGCGTCGAGCAGCGGGCGCCGTTCCTGACCGGCGTGCTGTCGACGGCCGGCGACCTCGCCTTCGCCGGCGACCTCGACCGGCGGTTCCGGGCGTTCGACGTGCGGACCGGCGAGGAGCTGTGGCAGGCCCGGCTGGGCACGTCGGTGCAGGGCTTCCCGATCTCGTTCGCCGTGGACGGCAGGCAGTACGTCGCGGTGTCGACCGGCCTCGGCGGCGGTAGCCCGCGGGCCGCCCCTCGCGCCCTCGCGCCCGACATCCACCACCCGCAGACCGGCAACGCGCTGTACGTGTTCGCGCTCCCGGAAACGAGCGCCGGCGCCCGATAGGGCCTGCGGTGTCCTGCCGGGTCCTGCGTTGTCGATTGCTTCGTACCGGTCGGGCCGGCCGGCCCGACCGGCGGCCCGGAGTCGTCTGCGGCAGACTCCTGGCAGCCCGTGGTGGAACCCCGCGTTGCACCGAGAGCGGCGAAGCACCCGCCTGACAAGGCGTGAGGAGGGCGCATATTGCTGTTTAAAGACCACCTTGGCCCCGGCGCACAACATGCGCGTCGACCGGCAAGAACCGGGCGCTTCGGTGGGCACAAGCCGGCCGCGTTTCATGATGTCGGGGTGAGTGGCACCCGATCATGACGGTTTGGGCATATTGCAACCGCGGACTGCAAGCAGTCCGTCCGAACAACGCAGTCAGGCAGGATGCATCTCCGCTGGAATGCAGCGGGGCTTTCGCCACGGGCTGCCAAAGCAGGGGGTCTCCCATGTCGCTCGCATCCCGTCACCGCCTTGCCATACCCCTTCTCGCGGCGGGTATCGTCATCGCGGCCTTGTTCGTCTCCGTCCCGTCGGCCCAGGAGCCCTATCTCCACCTGAACCCCGTGATCGAGAAGCTGGAGCAGGGCAGGCACGTGTTCGGCGTGAGCACGGCCGATCTGTCGCTGCAGAACGCTCGGTCCCTGGCCGGCGATCCGAGCATCGACTACGTCTACGTCGACATGGAGCACAATCCGTTGCGGTTCGAGCAGCTCGAGCAGTTCGTGGCGTACCTGGTCGCCAGCGACAAGGCCGGCATCGTCGAGCGCGGCAACGCGCAGGCGCGTCCGCCCGTGTTCGCGCGCTTTCCGCCCTACGGCCGCGAGCAGACGCAGTGGATCGTCAAGCACGCGCTCGACATCGGCCTGATGGGCATCCTCATCAACAATATCGAGACCCCCGAGCAGGCGGAGAACATCGTCCGGACGATCCGGCCCCGGCAGCTTCGCTCGTCGGCCATCCCGAACCCGCCGGGCGTGCGGGGTACGGTGCAATGCCCGTTCTGGGGCATCGGGCGCGCCGAGTGCCGGCAACGCGCCGATCTCTGGCCCCTCAATCCGCGAGGCGATCTGCTGTTCTGGGCGATGATCGAGACGCGGGAGGGCGTGGAGAACGCCGACGCCATCGCGCAGGTGCCCGGCGTCGGGGGCTTCTACCTCGGCGCGGGCGGCGACCTCAGCTCCTCGTACGGCGCGGAGAGCGCGGAAGATCCGGAGGTGGCGGCCGCCTTCGAGCACCTCCTGGCCGTGTGCCGGACGCGCGACCTCGCCTGCGGCGGCACCGTCACCCCGGCCAACGCCGCCCTGCGGATGGAGCAGGGGTACCGCATCTTCAACTTCGGCGGCGCGAACGGCGGCCTGACCGCGTTGAACGGGGCGGCCCGCGACGCGGTCCTCGCGGCGGGGGCGCGACGCTGAGCGCGTCGTCGAAGTCGTGAAATGAGAGAGGAGACAGGCCGATGAACCGCCTGGAGAAGGTCGTATGGGTCGGCGTCGTCTCGGCGGTGACTGCATGCACGGCGCCCGCGGCTCAGGAGCCCGGCCCCGGTCGTGACGTAACGCAGGCCGACCTGGATCGCTGGAAGGTCGAGCTCTCGAACTGGGGGCGTTGGGGACCCGACGACGAGATCGGCACGATGAACCTGGTGACGCCGGACAAGCGCAGGGCGGCGGCCGCGCTGGTTCGCGAGGGCATCAGCGTGTCGCTGGCGCAGGATGTGCTGAAGGAGGAGGCGGTCGACAATCCGAACCCGTTCGAGCACACCATGCGCGGCGTCGGGTCGGATGCGTTCGCCGTCAGCTACCACGGCTGGGCGCACACCCATCTCGATGCGCTTGCCCACGTGCGCGACGAAGACGGGGCGATGTACAACGGCTACCGGCCTGACGAGTCCACGGTCATGGCGGCGGGCGGTCACGCCCGGAACTCGATCCACAACCTCAAGTCCGGGGTGTTCACGCGCGGAATCCTCATGGACATGCCGCGGCTGCACGGGCTGCCCTATCTCGAACCGGAGACGCCGATCTACGTGGAGGACCTGGAGGCGTGGGAACGTGCGGCGGGCGTGCGGGTCGCCGCCGGCGACGCCGTCTTCATACGGACGGGGCGCTGGGCGGCGCGCGAGGTGTCGGGACCGTTCCGCATCGGCCGAACCGGCCGGTCGGCAGGGTTGCATCCGTCGGTGATTCCCTGGTTGCGGGAACGCGACATCGCCCTGCTCGGCAGCGACGTGGCGCTGGCGGTTGCGCCGTCCGAGCTTCCCGGCGCGGCCCATGACTTCGCGCTCGTGACGCTGGGACTCCATCTCTTCGACAACTGCAATCTGGAGATGCTGAGCGAGACGGCGGCCGCCCAGGGCCGCTGGGAGTTCCTGCTCACGGCGGCGCCGCTTCCCGTGTGGGGTGGAACGGGGTCGCCCGTCAATCCGATCGCAACGTTCTAGCGCGAGAAGGGAACTCGATATGAGCCGCGTAACGTTCGCTCTGGCCATCTCGGCCTTGCTGCCTGGGACATGGGCTCCCGTCGCCCGCGCGCAGGTGACGGACTTCGAGCCCGTCACGACCGAGGAGCTCCTGGCGCCGGACGACGGCGACTGGATCAGCTGGCGCCGGACGCTGAACGGCCAGGGCTACAGCCCTCTCGACCAGATCGACCGGGAGAACGTCGGCAACCTCCAGCTCGCCTGGTCCTGGGCGTTGCAGCCGGGCACCGACGAGGTCACGCCGCTCGTGCACGACGGCGTCATGTACGTGCCCAGCCGGAGCGGCGTGCAGGCGCTCGACGCCGCCACCGGCGACCTCCTCTGGGAGCACTCCCGGCGGCAGGCGGTCCCGGAGGACGATGACCTGCCCGTCAACCGCCGCCCCGGCATGGCCCGGCGCAGCATCGCCATCTACGGCGACAGGATCTTCGCCGGCACGAGCCGCGCCGAGCTGATCGCCCTCGACGCGCGGACCGGCGAGCTCGTCTGGCAGCAGCAGGTGGCGGACAGCGGCCTCGGCTACCGCTACACCAGCGGCCCGATCGTCGTGCGGGGCAGGGTCGTCGCGGGGATGACGGGGTGCGAGCGGTACAAGAACGACGTCTGCTTCATCTCCGCCCACGACCCCGACACTGGGGCCGAGCTGTGGCGCACGTCGACCGTCGCGCGCCCCGGAGACCCGGGAGGCGACACTTGGGGCGACCTGCCGCTGTCCTGGCGCGCCGGCGCCGACGCCTGGATTCCGGGCAGCTACGACCCCGAGACCAACCTGATCTACTGGTCCACCGCCCAGGCCAAGCCGTGGGCCATCGTGCAGCGCGGCACCGCGGGCGCGGCGCTGTATACGAACTCGACGCTGGCCCTGGATCCCGAGACCGGCGAGATCCGCTGGTATTTCCAGCACATCCCCGCCGAGACGCACGATCTGGACGAGGTGTTCGAGATCGTCCTCGTCGACCGGGGCGACGGGCTGTCGCTCTTCAAGATGGGCAAGATCGGGGTCCTGTGGGAGCTCGATCCGCGCACCGGGGCGTTTCGGAACGCGTTCGACCTGGGCTATCAGAACATCGTCGACATCCACCCGGTGACCGGACAGGGCATCCTGGTCCCCGAGCGCATCCCGCAGGTTGACGTGCCGGTGGACTACTGCCCGGGTCCCGGCGGCCTGAAGAACCTCTGGGCCATGGCGTATCACCCCGAGACCGAAGCGTTCTACGTCCCGCTGACGCCCGGCTGCGCGCACTCCGTCTTCGGCGAGATGCCCGCGCCCGAGCTGGGCGGCGGCGGGGTCGGCCCGAACGACCGCCGCTTCGTCGTCCATCCCGACAGCCCCGAGCAGCTGGGCGACTTCGTGGCGATCGACAGCCGAACGGGAGAGGTGAGGTGGCGCCGGCGCAGCCAGTGGCAGTACGGGACGGCGGTCCTCACCACCGGGGGCGGGCTGGTGTTCGTCGGCGACATCGACCGGTACATGTACGCCTTCGACGCCCGCGACGGCACCGAGCTGTGGCGAACGCGCACGCCGACCGCGACCGACGGCTTCCCGATCACCTACGCCGTCGACGGCCGCCAGTACCTCGCGGTGCCGTCCGGCCCCGGCTGGAGCATCTCGTGGCGGAACGCGCGGGTGGCGTTTCCCGAGACCATGCAGCGCCCGCCGGGCTCCGGCTCGGTCCTGCAGGTCTTCGCGCTGCCCGTGGACTGACCGGCGATAGCGTGTCGTCTACCAGCCCCGCGCCGGGCCATGGAACGGGCTGGTCTCGCCGCCCGCGTAGACGAGCAGGTTGACGTCCGGCAGCATCATCTGCGGAACCGGGCCTCCCGCTCGAGATGCATATCGGTCTCGAGCTCATCGGCCAGTCGGTTGAGCCGGGCGGCGTCGAATCCCGGCCGCGGGTGGAGCTTGTGCGTCTTCGTGCGGTACTTCCTGGCCTCGGCGGGCCGTTGGTCGTGTCGCAAGCCCTCGCGCAGCAGCCTGTTGATTACCTGCTTCAGCGACTGTCCGTCGCGGCGGCGCCGCTCTTCGATCCGGCCGGCGATGTCGTCATCGATCGTCAACGTGGTTCGCATCACTGCATCACAGCGACCAGCACTGAATCAGCGGGGACGACGATTCGGCGGGCACAGCGGACCGCTCCTACGGCGCGATGAACCGAAGGATCGCGACGGTCAGACCCGCCGTCGTGATGACGGTCCCGACCATCCACTTGATGAGACGGGTCTCGACGTTCGCGATCTGCGTCGATAGCCGCGCGTCGAGCGCGGCCATCTCGGTCCGGAGCTCGGCGAGGCCGACCTTGAACTCGTCGGACGTGACGTGGTTCCCGTGCTCGGCCGCCAGCCGGACAGCGTTCGTGATGGCGTCGGCCTGGGCCGGCGTGAACTCGGCGTCGGTGAGCGAACGGGCGACGGCGTGGGTGTCGAGCATGCGCCCCCCTATTATCGCCGAAGATGCGCGACACCGAAGAGGCCGGCGACTGCGACGGCCCGGACCCGCGACGAGTGGCCCCCGGCGGTGGTACCGGCTCCGACGCCGCGGCCGATGGGCAGGCGGAGAGGACGGCGGCCAAGGTCCACGGCACGTCGCGGCCCCCGTTGGCGGCGCGGAGGCATGCCGGGGGCGGAGCTCCAGGCTGCCCCCCGTCCACGCGAGAGTCCGCGTACGCGTCGCGACGAGCGCCGTCCCGACAAGGCAACGCGAGCGCGCTGCGGCAGGAGTGGGAGGAACACGAGGATCGCCTGTCCGCGCTCACGACGGCAGTGTACGAGGCATGGGGGAACAGCGGCCAATAGCAGGATAGAGCCGGTCCGACGAGGGCAGGTCGTGCGGCCACCAGAAATGCCGGTCCAGCGTCGACAGCACCACCGCGGGAATGGGGAACGCCAGGGTCGGCGTCAGGACTACAATCACCGCGAACGTGCGGCGGCGAGCTAGCGCTCGCAACCCGCAGCGGAACTCACCACAGCACAGACACCGCATCTCGGTGATGGCTGGCGGCGGCGTGGCGCGGGGTGCGGAGCGCGTATCGATTCGGAGGTCGCGGCGGTGAACGCCGTGTCGGCGGTGAACGCCGTGTCGGCGGTCACGGTTTCCGACTGCGGGGGGGCAGCCCGTGAGTCCGCCCGACTCGTCTTTCCTGTACGGCGAGCCGGGCGGGGACGTGGGTGATACCGCCGGTCATCTGCACGCCCAACGAGCTCATGGAGGAGTACGACCATGCAGACGAGACAGCCGGACCCGATCATCGCTGAAGTCTTGGCCATCCGCAGGGCGTACGCCGCGCGGTTCGACTACGACGTCGAGGCGATCTTCAAGGACATTCAAGCCCGACAGGAGGCCTCCGGGCGGGAATACGTGCGATTGCCAGCTCGCCGTACAGATCCCGCCCCTGAGGATCGGGCGACGCCCTGACGGCTCCTTCAACGGTCCTGCGGCTCCGGACGCGGGACCCGCCGTCAGGCAGATCCACGCGGCGAGGGTCAGCTCTCGAGGGCGGAACTCCAGGGACGCCCTGGTTTCCGGATCTCACCTCGACACTTGGCCCGCTGTCGCCCTGGGCGTCCCTTTGGCCCGGGCGTTGGCTCGACGGCGGCGATCGGCGGGGCGGACGGCGTGGAAGCCGCGTCTCACGTTCCATCGGGAGCGCGCCGCCGTCGCCCGGATCGGGTCCCCGCCGCTGACGTCAGACGTCGGGACCGCATCGTCCGAGGCGGTCGCCGGCCGGCGCGGCGCGGACCGGGCTGCCTTGTGCGGCCAGCCGTCCCGCGCTACGATCCGGTGCCGGCGACGCGCACGGGAGCGGGGACGGGCGAAGGCGTTCCGGGCGGTCTCGGGAGACGCGGGCCGCGTCCGCGGAGGTCCCCGTCGCGAGTGCGCGGCCGGGTAGCCGGGTACAAGGCAAGGTAGACCAATGACCAAGTTGGCAGCCGTCGTCGGTGTGAGTCTCGCGGTCGTGGCCCTCGCGTCGGGCGGGGCATACGCCCAGTCCGGGACGGACGGGGAGCCGTCGTCGATCCGGGCGAACGTCGAGTTTCTGGCCTCGGACGAGCTGGAAGGGCGGTTCACGGGCAGCGAGGGCATCCGCAGGGCCGCCGACCACATCATCGCGGAGCTGGAGGCAATCGGGGCGGGGCCGCCTCCGGGCAGCGGCGACTTCCGCCTGCCGTTCGAGTACACCGGCTCGGCCCGCGACGGCGGGAGCAACCTGCGGCTCGAGACCGCGGACGGGCTGCGCCGGGACTTCGCCGACTCGGTGCGCGGGCTCTCGTTCTCGGAGTCGGCGCCGGCGAGCGGGCCGCTGGTGTTCGCCGGCTACGGGCTCGTGATACCGGACACCGACGGGTTCAGCTACGACAGCTACGCGACCCTCGACGTCGCCGACAAGATCGTGCTCGTGCTGCGGTACTTCCCCGAGGACAGCGAGGGCGACCTGCGGGCGCTGTTCTCGCGCTACTCGGACCTTCGGTTCAAGGCGGCGGCGCTGCGCCAGCGGGGCGCGCGGGGCATGGTGGTGGTGACCGGCCCCCGGTCGCCGGGGGCGGGCCGGCTGGTGCGGATGACCGCCGACGCGGCCGTCGCCGACTCCGGCATCGCGGCCGTCAGCGTGACCGGCGAGGTCGCCGAGGCGCTGTTCGAGCGGGTGCCGGAGCGGACCCTCGAGGACGCGCAGCGGGAGCTCGACGACGGGAATCCGCACGTGGCCGGCTTCGAGATTCCCGTCGAGGCGACCATCGACGCGCGGGTGAGCCGCGAGCGGCGGACCGGTTACAACGTCGTCGGGTACCTGCCGCCGACGGTGGCAGAGCCGTTGGAGAAGCCCTACGTCGCGTTGGGCGCCCACTACGACCACCTGGGGCGCGGCGAGACTGGTTCGCTGGCGGGCCTGAGCGCGCCTCCTCCGCCTCCTCCTCCACCGGGGGTGGAGCGTCCCGCCGTCGAGGCCGAAGCGGGTTCGCGGGCGGAAGCCGGCGACGACAGCGACATCCACAACGGGGCGGACGACAACGCGTCGGGGGTGGCGGCGGTGCTCGCGGCGGGCGCGGAGCTGGCTGGCCGCGAGCGCGCGCGCGGCGTGGTGCTGGCCTTCTGGTCCGGTGAGGAGATCGGCCTGCTGGGCTCCCAGGAGTTCGTGGGCGACGGACCCGTTCCGATGGACGAGGTCGCCGCCTACGTCAACTTCGACATGGTCGGGCGCATGCGGAACAACACGCTGACCGTGCAGGGGCTCGGGAGCAGCAGCGTCTGGCCGGGCTTGGTCGACGAGGCCAACGGCGCGTTCGACTTCGCACTTCAGCGGGTCAGCGATCCCTACCTGCCGACCGACTCCATACGCTTCATCGAGGCCGAGGTCCCGAGCCTGGCCCTGTTCACCGGCAGCCACCCCGAGTACCACCGCCCGAGCGACGACGTCGACACCATCAACTTCCCGGGCCTCGATCGCATCGCGGGCTACGGCGCGGAGGTGGCGGCGCGCCTGATCGAGGAGCCGTCTCCGCCGGACTTCATCGCGGTCGAGCGGACCGCGCAGCCCGGGCGGGCGATGACGCGGATCACCACCGGCACCATTCCCGACTACGGGGCCGAGATCGAGGGTCTGCGGCTGTCCGGGGTCATGGCCGGGGGGCCGGCCCAGCGGGCCGGGCTCCGTCGAGGGGGGCGACATCATCGTCGAGATGGCCGGGGTCACGGTCGGCAACATCTACGACTACATGGGCGCGCTGGATCGGCTCAAGGCCGACGAGCCGGCCGCTGTCGTCTTCATGCGCGACGGCGAGCGCCGGGAGACGCAGCTCGTGCCCGTCGCCAGGGACTAGTGCTGCGTCATGACTGAATGTTAGGGTGCGTGGGCTGTGATTCGTCAACGATTGCGGGCCTTAAACCCATGTCCGTGTCCGAAGATTTGGACGTGACGCACCACTAGCCTGACTAGCCCTAGGAGGTCCGCGCCGCCGGCCGGGACCGCCCGGGAGCCGCGCCGGCCGGGATCTGGTATAAACGTCCTGATCATGCACCGGTGGCGGGTGGCAAGATCACCCGCCCTTCACGCGGACAAGGAGACGTCACGTGACCCGACAATCCCTCGTCTCGATCGGCGTCCTGGCCGCCGCCGCGGCGGTTGTCGTCTGCTTCGCCAGCTCGGCCGCTGCCCAGGGCGACTATGCCGTCCCGCGCACCGAGTATGGTCACCCCGACCTCCAGGGGTTCTGGACCAACCAGACCTATACGCCGCTGGAACGGCCTCGGGACGTGGACAAGGCGTTCTACACCGAGGAGGAGGCGGCGGCCATCTGGCAAGGGAGGGCGGGCCGGGAGTCGTCGCTGACCACGCCGGGCACGATTCCCGACGTGCACTACGACTTCACGCAGTTCGGGCTCGACCGCAGCCAGTCCACGATGGCCTCGAGCCTGCGCACCTCGCTGATCGTCGACCCCCCGACGGGCAGGCTGCCGGAACGGACGGCCGAGGGCGTGCGGCGCGCCGCCGAGCGCCGGGCCGCGCGGGAGGCGAGGGGCGGCCAGTACGACCGGGCCGAGAACCTGCCGCTGGGCGCCCGCTGCATCATCACCGGCAGCGCCGGGCCGCCCATGCTGAACGCGGGCTACAACGCCAACTTCCACATCGTGCAGGGCCGCGACCACGTGATGATCCTGATCGAGCAGCTCCACAACGCACGCATCATCCCCCTCGACGACCGTCCCCAGGCGCCGGAGGCGACCCGGCAGTGGATGGGGGTGCCGCGGGGCCGGTGGGAGGGCGACACGCTCGTCGTCGAGACCACCAACATCAACGGCAAGAACCCGTTCCGCGGGTCCAGCGACCGGATGCGCGTGGTCGAGCGGTTCACGCGCGTGGCCGACGACGACATCCTGTACACGTTCATGGTGGAGGACCCGGCGACCTGGGCCCGTCCCTGGACGGCCGAGATGCCCATGAAGAGGTCGCGCGGGCCGCTCTTCGAGCACGCCTGCCACGAGGGGAACTACGGCCTGTTCAACATCCTCGCCGGCGCGCGGGCCGAGGAGGCGCGGGCCGCGGCCGAGCAGCAGCAACAGCAGTAGCGCCTGCCGCGCGGCTGCGGATTCCTGCCGCCGTGCGTGGTTGCCACCCGCGCAGAAGTCCGCGCTTCGCCGGTACGCAAGTCGGGCGCCCTGTCGCCGCCGAGTCGGCCGGGGCAGGGCGCCCGTCGTTCTTTCCCGCCGGTATCCGCCGCCGGCTCAGCGCCCGAGCGGCTCCGACTGCGCCCCCGCCTTCACGGCCCAGAGGCGGTTGCGAGTCAGCAGGTACATGACGCCGCCGCGCACCACCGGGGTGCTGTAGACCGACGCGCCCATGTTGATCTCCCCCAGCAGCTCCATCTCGGTGCCCGCCCGCAGCACCGCGATGTCACCGTCCTCGTCGCCGAGGAACACCTTGCCGTCGACCACAAAGGGCGAGCCCCAGACGGCGGCGAAGGTGTCGTAGGTCCAGTGGTGCTCGCCGGTGTTCGGGTCGAGGGCGTGGAGGAATCCCGAGAGGCTCGAGATGTACAGCACGCCGTCGGCGATCGCCGCCGTCGACATGGTGCGGTAGAAGTCGTCGCCGTCCCGGCTCCACACCTTGTGGGTGTCGGTGACGTCGCCCGAGCCGGTGGCGTCGATGGCGTAGAAGTGGCCGGGGGCCTCGCCGTGCTCGGGGTCCTGGCCGACCCCCACGTAGACCTTGTCCTCCCAGATCACCGGCGTCGACAGGATGTTGTTGCGGGTGCCGCGTCCGCCGAGAATCCACTCCGCGTCCTCGGGGTTGCCGTCGAACTGCCAGAGCTGCTCGCCGGTGGCGGGGTCGAGGCTGTAGACGACCCCGTCGCCGCCCGCGACCACGAGCTGCGCGCGCCCGTCGATGACCCCGTAGGCGGGGTTGGTCCAGCTGCCGTGCAGTATTCCCTCGCCGACGTCCGTGTTCTCCCACAGCAGCTCGCCGGTGTTCTTGTCGAGGGCGATGATGTGGGGGGAGAAGGGCGAGGGGATGTTGACGTGACCCTCGTCGACGCCGTTGCTGGTCACCGAGTAGAGCACGTCGCCGACGACGAGCGGCGACCCGGTGGCGAGGTTGTGAGGGAACACGTCGAGCTCGCCGATCATGTCGTACGACCAGAGGATGTCGCCGTCGGTGGGCCCGGTCCCCGGCTCGCCGGTGAACGGACCGTCGTTCCCGTTCGCGAGCCCGTTGGCGTCGAGGCAGATGACGTGCGCCTGGTTCGAGACGTACCAGACGCGGTCGCCGTCGACGAAGGCGGTCGAGCAGACGCCCTGCAGCGGCCAGTCGTTGACCCGCCCCGCCGACAGCTTCTCGTGCACCATCTGCCAGACGAACTCGCCGGTCGTGGCGTCGAACGCCATCACCACGCCCATGTCGCTCTGGTAGGCGGGGTCGCGGACCCCCTCGTTGTTCGTGCCGACGTAGACCTTGCCGTTGGCCACCACGGGGCCGCCGTAGGCCTGCGAGCCGACCGGCTGGGTCCAGAGGATGTTCTCGCCGGCTCGAGGGTCCCAGCTCTCGGGGACGCCGGTCTCGTCGGACACCATGTTGCGGGACGGCGTGTTGCCGAACATCGCCGTTTCGTTCTGGGCCGCGGCCGGGGCCGCGGTCGCCGCCACCGCGAGGCCGGCCAGCAGGAGTTGCGTTGCACCGTGTCGAGTCATTGGTTCTCCACCACACTGACGTTGTCGAAGTAGATGTCGATCGGCGAGTAGCCGATGATGCCGGGGCTGCCGCTGCGGTTGGGGAGCGGGTCCTCGGCGGTGATCGTCCACTCGGCCGGCTCGGCCTCGTCGCGGGGCCAGACCTTCCCGCGCACCAGCCCCCGGTCGCCGTCCACGTCGACCCGGAGCTTCAGGCGGTACCAGGTGCCCGCCTCCCACGTGAAGTCCACCTCTTCCCGGATGCGCAGCTCGGCCGCCCAGGACTGGAGCTGGATCTTCCGCCGGTTGCCCTGCAGGTCCATGGTGTAGCCGCTGTTGATGAGGCCGACGTCGGGCCGCCGCCGCCGCCACTGCGACGCCATGACGTCGGCCTGCACCGTGTAGCCGGCCATGTCCGCCGGGCCCATGTAGATGGCGTGGCGGTGGATGCCGGTGCGGGACGCGCCCTTGCGGAATACCTGATTGCCGTCCACGTCCTCCACGGCGAGGCTGCCCCCGCCGCCGATCCAGTGCGGCGGGCGCCCGCTCTCGAAGCTCTCTGACCACGGCAGCGGGGCGTAGGCCCGGACCTGGGCCACCGCGCTCAGCTCGCCGGCGGTGGCGGTCACCGTGCCGGCCTGGTTCGAGGCGCGGGCGTCGGTGGCGAGCACGCCGTCGCCGGAGATGCCGGCCCCGGCGAGACCGTCGACCGACCAGGTCGCGTCGCTCGTGCCGAGGAACCGGCCGTTCTCGTCGTAGGCGCGCACGCTGAACTCGACGGTGTCGCCGGCCGACGCGATCACCTCCGCCGGCACCACCTGCAGGCTGGCCGCGGTCTCCATGGGGGCGGATTCAGCCGGCCCTTCGGGCGTGGCGCCAGGCGCCGCCGCGAACGGCGCGTCGGGGTCGCCGATGGCGTAGATGCCCGACTCGGCGGTCACGTAGAGCCGCCCGTAGCCCACCGCGAACGACCCGTAGATCTCGGCGTAGCGGCCGTCCTCGACCTGCAGCTCGTCGTGGTCGAGCTCGGCCGCCCCGTCGGGACCCGGCTCGAGGATGCGGACGTTGCCGTTGGTCTCGGTGATGAACAGCTTGCCGTCGGCCCACACCGGCGACGCCTTGCCGACGGTGCCGACGCTCTGGTCCCACTCGACGGCGCCGGTCGCGGCGTCGAGGGCGAAGAGGTTGGCGGAGTTGTCGATGACGTAGAGCCGCCCGTCGTGCAGCAGGGGCGACGAGAACCCGACGGCCATCTCGTCGGCCCGCCAGCGCTCGTGGGTGGCGGTCACGTCGCCCGAGCCGGTGGCGTCAATCGCCACCACCCGGCCCATGAGGCCCGAGTCGACGTTCTCCTCGCTGTGGGCCGCGTACACCGTGTCACCGGCGAGCACCGGCGAGACGTTGATGCCGCGCTTGCTCAGGTGGAACTCCCAGACCTTGCGGCCGGTGCGCGCGTTCAGGGCGTAGATGTGTCCGTCGGCGTTCCCGTCGATCCACAGGCGCTGGCCGTCGACGACCCCGATCACGCCGACCGACTGCGTGTTCATGTCCGCGACGTTGCCGCCCGGGTTCGAGCTCCACCGGACCTCTCCGGTCAGCTTGTCGAACCCGAAGTAGCGATGCCGGGGCGGACCGCCCAGATTGCCCCAGCCGGCCCCGATGATGCTGAGCAGGAGCTGGTCCTCGTCGACGAGGGGCGTCGACGTGCGCCCGCCGTAGCCCGAGGCCCGGCCGAGCTCCTCGGCGAGACGCCAGCTCCACACGGTGGCCCCGTCGCGGTCGAACACGTTCAGGTGACCGTCGATGTTCATGGCGTAGAGGTATCCGGTCTCCGGGTCGCCGGTCACGCTGCCCCAGCCGACCCGGTTGAACGGCACCGTCGTGTTCAGCACGTTGAAGGCGTGCTGCCAGAGCTTCTCACCGGTCTCGGCGTTCCAGCAGGCTACGACCTCCTGCTCGTCGACGCCGTCGCCGGTGCGCCCGTTGGCGCAGACCCGCCCGTCGAAGACGGCGGGGGTCGATCGCCCGACCCAGCGATCGGACCAGATGAGGTTCTCGCCCTCGGGCGACCAGCTCGACACCAGGCCGGTCTCGTCCGAGGCGCCCGTCTGGGCGCGCCCCCGCCAGCTCGGCCAGTCGTTCGCCGCGGCCGGGCTGCTCGTCAGCCCCGCCAGCAGTCCGACGACGAGCGCCGCGGCTACGCCGTGCGCAGTGCCGTGTGCAGCCGTGTTCATCCCGTCAACCCTCACTGAAGTATGGATTTCCTTGCTCGATGCGCCGAGCCGTTCATGGCAACCTGAAAACAAGAAATGATACTACAGGACCGGGGGCGTTTCAGCGTTTCCAAGACGTGCGCGGGAGATGCCCGAACGGCCGGATCATCCCCGCCAGTCGTCATCCGGCATGATGCGCCGCATGAACTGGTCGAACAGCGGTACGGTGAAGTCGGTATCGCCGTGGCTCGGGCTCCAGACCATGCCCTTGGCGACTGGCCCGGAGGGATTGCTGATCGGGTCCACAGGATGGTTGTGTGAACATCAGGTGATTCATGTTTTCAGCATAATTCCCTGAAGTCACTCCAATTCACACGGAAGGCTCGCGCGGACCGTCACCTTCCAACAGGACGGGTGGGTCGAGTCGTGCCGGCCGCCCAGCAGCCGCGGCGTTCATCACGGACCGCCTGCGCCGGCGGCCCGTTCGAGGGTCCAGAGGAGTCCGACGGCGGCGATGACCGCCGATGCCGGGATCGCCACCCGGCGCCGGTACCACGGACGGGACCGGCACCAGCCCACCGCGGCGAGCGCGATCCCGATGACCGCCAGTTGGCCCAGCTCGATCCCCGCGTTGAAGGTCAGCAGCCCGAGCCAGCGTTCCTCCGCCGGCAGCCCCAGCTCGCGCAGGACGCCCGCGAACCCCAACCCGTGCAGCAGGCCGAACAGGAACACGGTCGCCGGGCGCCACGGGGTCAACCGGTCGGTGAGGATGTTCTCGACCGCCACGTAGACGATGGAGAGCGCTATCAACGGCTCCACCACGCGCGCCGGCAGGGAGACCACGTCGAAGATCGCGAGGGACAGGGTCGCCGCATGGGCGACGGTGAACGCGCTCACCTGCCAGACCAGGGGGCGGAGCCGGGCGCCGAGGAGGAACAGGCCGAGCACGAACAGGATGTGGTCCATCCCCCGCGGCAGGATGTGGACGAACCCCAGGCGCAGGTACCGGCCGGCCGCCGACCACGCGCCGGGCGGTGCGGCGGGACCGGACAACGGGAACGGGTCGCTGCGCGCGCCGCGTTCGAGCAGGGTCTGGCGGGTCACCCCCCGCCGATCGTCCCGGATGGTGAGGTTCACTTCGGCGAACGCGCGCGACGCGAAGAACTCCAGCTCGGTCGCGCCCGCCGGCACGGCCCCCGTCAGGCGGGCGGTCAGGCCCAGCACCGTCGGGATTGCCGACTCGGTTGCGGCGGGTGCGCCGTGGTCCGGGAACGACACGTCGAAGGGGGCCGGGTCGCCGTCGAAGCGCAGCCGGACCCGGCGCTGGAAGAGCCGCCGCAACCGCTCGACCGCCGCCTCGAGCTCGGGCGGGGACAGTCCGCGGAGCGCCGCCACCAGCTCGGCGTCGTCGGCGCTCTGCGGCGCGCCCAGCGCCAGCGCATCGAGATCGACCACGAGGTCCGCCTGAAACGTCCCGTTCCGTTGCAGCACGACGGTGGTGTCGGTGAACGTCAGGGGGTGGGCGGAGGCCGCGGGCGGCAGGAGGGCGAGCATCGCGGCCGCCGACAGCGGCAGCCGCCCGATCCATGTCATTCGACTATCCTACGACAGGAGTCCGCGCCGGGGCTCGGGGCTCTTGACCACGGGTCCCGGCAGTCGCTGCCGGAGAGACGGAGGTCGCCGGGACAGCGGAGGGCGCCACGGGGCGGGGCATGAGGCGGAGGGTGTCAACAGGATGACCGGCGAGACGTTGGCGTTGCTTCTGCTCGCGGCGGCGAAGTGGGTCACCGATCTGGGCATCGTCTGGCTGGTCGGCGTCTGCGCCTTCCGGATGGTCTCCGGCCTCTCGGGCGCCGCCGGCAGTCCCGAGGCGGGCGCGAGCCTGGACCGGCGGCTCGTCCGCCACGCCGGCTGCGCCCTCGCCGTGCTGATCGTCGCGGCCGGTGCGCGGCTCTACGCCCAGACCTGGTCGTCCTTCGGGCTCGACGAGCCGATCACCGGCGAGCTCGTGCGATTGGTGGCCGGGCAGACCCGCTGGGGCGGTCGATGGACCTGGCAGGTCCTCGCCGTCGGCGCCGCCGCGCCGATGGCGGCCCTGGCGATGGCGCGCGTCACCGGCGGATGGCTGCTGCTGGGCGCGGCCACCCTCGGGGTCGTGGGCACGGCCCCGATGACCGGGCATGCCCTGGCCCACGCGGGCGGCCCGCTCAGGCCGATGGTGCTGCAGATTCTGCACCTGCTCGCGGCCGGGGTCTGGCTGGGCGCCCTGTTCGTGCTGCTCTCGGCGGGCCTGGGGCGTTCGGGCACCTCCGACGGGGCCGCCGTGGCCCGGCTGGTGAACCGGTACTCACCGGTGGCCCTGACGGCCGCCGCGGTGCTGGCCGCCACCGGCGTCCTGACCGCGGTGCTCTACGTCGACCACATCCCCCAGCTCTGGCAGACCGGCTACGGGCGCGTGCTGCTGCTGAAGACCGGGCTGTTCGGGTTGACCGCGGGACTCGGGGCCTTCAACTGGCGGTGGGTGCGGCCGCAACTGACGGCGGCGGGTGGCCCCGACCGGCTGCGGCGTTCCGGCGCCGCCGAGCTGGTGGCCGCCGCCGTCGTGCTCGCGGTGACGGCCTGGCTGGTCCACCTGCCGATGCCGCACGAGTAGCCGCCGGGGTGACGGTGCCGGGCCGCCCGAATGCGCGGCGCTCAGGGATTTCGGAGCTTCACCCGATAGGGCCGGCCCCGGCGGAGGAAGTTGACCACGGTGTCCGCGGTGTCGCCGATCAGGCTGAGGCGGGCGGTGGTCTCGATGTTGTCCTCGACGTCGACTCCGCCCACGCGGTAGATGACGTCTCCGGCCTGCAGGCCCGCCACCTGGGCGATGCCGCCGGCGGACACGCCGGTGACGAGGGCGCCGGTCCGAAGCTGGAGGTTGTCCGGCTCGAGACGCCCGGTCAGGGCGTCGGTGGGGGCGGCGTCGCAGATCGTGGCTCCGATGTCGATGGTGCGGGTGGCGCCGGCGACGGCGCAGACGTACAAGGCATCGCCGGTCTGGGCCGGCGCCGTGGTGGCGGGACCGATCAGGGCGATTCCCAGGCTGCCGGTGGTGACGGCGTGGCGCAACGTGAACATGATCGCAGTATACGCCGGTGAGCCCGGCCGCGTTCCCGCCTCAGCCGAACCCTTCGCGGGCCGGGCGGCACGCCCGTCGTGCAGCCGACCGCGGCCCTGCTCAGTCGAACCCGTCGTGGTCGTCCGGTCAGGACAGTGATCGATACGAAGTTGCCAACTGCATCCCGGCGCAGCCCGTTTCTGCGGTTTCGCGCGCTTGGCACACGGCAACGTAATTTCCGTCAGTGTCTTGGTCGAACTCGATCTCGGGGGTCCGCCGGCCCGCGCTGCCGCGTACGGTGTCGGCCGCGGATTCGGTGCGGCCGGCGTGGACTGTCGGCGGTCTGCCCGGTTCGACCGTGTTCCGGGTTTTCGATGTTCGAAGCCCGATGAATCCGATACCCTGTGCGCATGGTCATGATGACTGCTCGGGCCGGCGGGTTGCGCGCTCTCGTCCGGTGTTGGGGCCCGACGGCGGTGGCGCTCGTCGGTTTCCTCGCCGGCCCGGCCGGCGCGTCACAAGCGGAACGAGCGGAGCCGCGGCTCCTGGACCGATTCGCGCAGCTCGCCCTCGAGTGCGTGCACCGCGAGTACCCGAACAAGATCGCCCACGTGCTCAACAACGACGGCGACGCGCGCCCGCCGCGCGAGCTGACCCCGGCGTTCTTCGGGTGCTTCGACTGGCACTCCGCGGTGCACGGGCACTGGCTCCTGGCCCGTCTGGCGCGGCTGTATCCCGATGCGGACTTCGCCGCGCCGGCCCGGGCGGCGCTGGGCCGCAGCCTGACGGTCGAGAACGTCGCCGCCGAGGTCCGCTACTTCCAGGCGCCGGGACGGGCCGGCTTCGAGCGGCCGTACGGGTCGGCGTGGCTGCTGCAGCTCGCGGCGGAGCTGCGCGAGTGGGACTATCCGGCGGCGCGGCGGTGGCAGACCGCGCTCGAGCCGCTCGAGTTCATCGCGTCCGCGCAGATCAGGACGTGGCTGCCGAAGCTGACCCACCCGATCCGGGTGGGCGAGCACTCGCAGACGGCGTTCGCCTTCGGGCTGGTCCACGACTGGGCGCGGAGGGTGAGCGACGCGGGCATGCTCGATCTGCTGGAGGCCCGCATCGCCGACTACTACCTCGGCGACCGGAGCTGTCCCCTCGCATACGAGCCGTCCGGCCATGACTTCCTCTCCCCGTGCCTGGCCGAGGCCGACCTGCTGCGCCGCGTGCTCGAACCGGACCGTTTCGCGGCATGGCTCCGGGAGTTCCTGCCGGACATCCCGACCGGCGGCGATCCCGCGGGCTGGCTCGAGCCGGCGGTGGTCAGCGATGCCGGCGACGGGAAGCTCGTGCACCTCGACGGCCTGAATCTGAGCCGGGCCTGGATGCTGGAAGGGATCGCGGCCGGGTTGCCCGCGGAGGACGCGCGCCGGGCGGCGCTGCTCGCCGCCGCCGAGGGCCATCGCGCCGCCGGTCTCGCCTCGGTGACCGGCGAGCACTACGAGGGCGGCCACTGGCTGGGCACGTTCGCGGCGTATCTCGTGACCCGGCGGGGGCTGCCGGCCCCCGCCGGGGTGTCTCGGTAGGAGGTTGCCGCATGCTGCGGCGGAGGTGCTGTCCCTTCCTATCGGCGTACCCGTCGCGCGACTTCAGGCCAGTGGATCCCCAGCCCCATCATCATGCGCGGCAAGCGTGCGTCTCGGCCCGGAGCGTCTCGACGAACGCGGGCGCCATTCGGGTTGTCCGGCGAACCTGCCTCTCGCCGGCCGGCCGGTCCCGCGTCCTTCCCCCGCGTCGCGCCGCCGGCCCCACGCGAAGTACGGCCGGTTCGAGATCGCCACCTGCACGTCCGGGTCCCCGGCCAGAGCCTGCGCGGCGCTCACGGCGCAGACTCCTGGCCTCCTATCCCTCCTTGTCGGCGTACTGGTCGCGCAGCTTGGCGACCACCGTCGGGTCGGCGAGGGTGGTCACGTCGCCGAGCGTCTTGCCTTCGGCGACGTCGCGCAGCAGCCGGCGCATGATCTTGCCCGAGCGGGTCTTCGGGAGATCGGCGGAGAGGATGATCTCGTCGGGGCGGGCGAGGGCGCCGATCTTCTTCACCACGTGCTGCTTCAGGACGCCGATGGTGCCGTCATGCGGCGTCACTCCTTCCTTGAGGGTGACGAACGCCGCGATACCCTGGCCCTTGATCTCGTGCGGCTTGCCGACGACGGCGGCCTCGGCGACGTCCGGGTGGTCGACGAGGGCGCTCTCGACCTCCATGGTGCCGACGCGGTGGCCCGAGACGTTGAGCACGTCGTCGACCCGGCCGAGCAGCCAGAGATAGCCGTCCTCGTCGACCTTGGCGCCGTCCCCGGTCACGTAGACGTCGTGCCCCCAGCGCCCGAAGTAGGTCTTCACGTAGCGGTCGTGGTCGCCGTAGATGGTGCGCAGCATCGACGGCCAAGGGCGCTTCATGACCAGGTACCCGCCGCCGACCTTCACCTCCTCGCCCTGCTCGTTCACCACCATCGGCTTGATGCCGGGGAAGGCGCGGGTGGCCGAGCCCGGCTTCAGCGCGACGAGGCCGGGCAGCGGGGCGACGAGGATGCTGCCGGTCTCGGTCTGCCACCAGGTGTCGACGATGGGGACGCGCTCGCCGCCGATGTTGGCGTGGTACCACATCCACGCCTCGGGGTTGATGGGCTCGCCCACGGTGCCGAGCAGCCGCAGCGTCGACATGTCGAACTTCGCGGGAATGTCGGTTCCCCACTTCATGAACGCCCGGATCGCGGTCGGCGCGGTGTAGAAAATGGTGACGCCGTAGCGTTCGACCATCTCCCAGAACCGGCCCCGGTGCGGGGTGTCGGGCGCGCCCTCGTACATGACGCAGGTGGCGCCGTTGGCCAGCGGCCCGTAGACGAGGTAGCTGTGCCCGGTGACCCAGCCGATGTCCGCGGTGCAGAAGAAGACGTCCTCTTCCTTGAGGTCGAACACCCACTTCGAGGTGGCGTAGGTGCCGACCAGGTAGCCGCCGGTCGCGTGGGCGATGCCCTTGGGCTTGCCGGTGGTGCCCGACGTGTAGAGGGTGAACAGCAGATCCTCGGAGTCCATCGGCTCGGGGTCGCACCGCGGCGCGGCCTTCGCCATCAGGTCGTGATACCAGTGGTCGCGGCCGTCCTGCATCGCGACCTCGGCGTCGAGCCCCTCGCGCTTCATCACCACCACCGACTCGACGCTCGGGGCGCCGGCGACGGCGTCGTCGGTGATCTGCTTGAGGGGGATGACGCTGCCGCGGCGATAGCCGCCGTCGCCGGTCACCACCACCTTCGCCTGCATGTCGTTGATGCGGTCGCGCAGCGACTCGGCGCTGAAGCCGGCGAACACCACGCTGTGGACGGCCCCGATGCGGGCGCAGGCCAGGAGCGTGATCGGCAGCTCGGGGGTCATCGGCAGGTACACCGCGACCCGGTCGCCCTTCTCGACCCCGAGGTCCCGGAGGGCGTTCGCGAAGCGGTTCACGTCCTGGTACAGGTCCCAGTAGGTGAGGGTGCGCCGGTCGCCGGGCTCGCCCTCCCAGATGAGCGCCGCCTTGTTGCGCCGGGCGGTGCGGACGTGGCGGTCGACGCAGTTCACGCTGGCGTTGATCTGCCCGCCGAGGAACCACTTGACGGTGGGCGGCGTCCACTCGCACACCGTGTCCCAGGGGCGGCTCCACTCGAGCTCGCCCGCGAACTTCGCCCAGAACCCCTCGTGATCGCGGTCGGCTTCCTCGTAGATGGCGGGGTCGTTGGCGTTCGCCTGCGCCTTGAACGCCTCCGTCGGCTCGAATACCCGATCTTCCTTCAACAACGCGTCGAATCCATCAGACGGCTTGTCAGCCTGGGACACGGCAAGTCCTCCTGGGAAAAGTCAACGGAACGCCCCGCCGCTCTGCGGCCGGGGTGCCTATTCTAGCAGTCCGCGCCGAAACCCCGCGTTGCACCGAGACTGGCGGCGAGGGCGCCGGCGGGCTGCAAGACGCTCGGCTGACGAGGCGTGACGAGGGAGCGGATCGGGCCTGTGGGGCAACGCTGCTTCGAGGAACAGCGCGGTCAGGCAGATGCATCGCCGGTCGAATGCCTCGGGTCTTGCCACGGCTGCCGGGCCCGGAAATCGTCGCCTATCGGCGGCCGCTCACAGCTCGGCGAGCCCCGCGAGACCGCCCGGCCGGTCGGGCGGGCCGTGGTCCCCCGCCCAGAGCATCTGCTCCGCCCGCCCGAGCAGCCCCCGCAGGCCCGTCCGGCGGAGGGCGGACACCGCCACCCCGTCGTGCCGCTGCGCCATCGCCTCGCCCTCGCCGTCTGCCATCCGGTCGATCTGGTTGAAGACGAGAAGCTCGCGCGCCTCGATGCCGATGTCCCGCAGCACGCGGCGGACGGCCTCGATGCGCCGCTCGCAGTCGGCCGTCGAGGCGTCGACGACGTGCAGCAGCAGCGACGCGTCGTCCAGCTCCTCGAGGGTGGCGCGGAACGCGGTGACGAGGTCCGCGGGCAGATCGCGGATGAACCCGACCGTGTCGGTGATGATGACCTCGCGCTCGCGCGGGAACCGCAGCCGGCGCGACGTGGGGTCGAGGGTGGCGAACATCTGGTCGGCGACGTGCACCTCGGTGCGGGTCAGGGTCCGCAGCAGCGTGCTCTTGCCCGCGTTGGTATAGCCGACGATGGACAGGACGGGGACGGCGCGGCGTCCCCGCCGCTGCCGCCGGTTCTCGCGTTGCGCGGCGAGCTTCTTCAGCTCGCGCTCGAGCCGGGTCAGGCGGTCGCGGGTGCGCCGGCGGTCGACCTCGAGCTTCGTCTCGCCGGGCCCCCGCCCTCCGATGCCGCCGGCGAGCCGCGACAGCGAGACCTCGGCCCGTTGCGCGAGCCGCGGCAGCAGGTACTTGAGCTGGGCCAGCTCCACCTGCAGCTTGCCGTCGCGGGTGGTCGCGTGCTGCGCGAAGATGTCGAGGATGAGCTGGGTGCGGTCGATCACCCGCAGCTCCATGCGCTCGCCCAGGTTGCGGGCCTGGGTGGGGGTCAGGTCCTGGTCGACGATCACGAGGTCGACGTCGTCCTGGAAGGCCCGGATGACGAGGTCGTCCAGCCTGCCGGAGCCGAGCACGGTCTTGGGGTCGACCCGGGGCCGGTTCTGCGTCACCACGTCGACGATGTCGACGCCGGCCGACTGGGCCAGCTCGCGCAGCTCGGCGATGTGGACCCGGAGGTCGCGGGCGCTGCGGCCGGCGGTGACCGAGACCAGGATCGCGCGCTCGCGGTCTCCGATCCGCTGCCCGCCGGTATCGCGTGCGAGCGCCGCCTCGCGGTCGCGGATCCACGCCTGGAAGTCGAAGGCGATCTGGGCCGGCGGCTGCGGGTCGAGACACTCGATGCCGGCGTTGCGGTCTCCCGGGGCGCGGTCGCCGGCGGGTACGAGGGCGGCGGTGTGGGCGACCGCGGGCAGGCCGTCGTCGTCCATGCCCACCGTCACCATGGCGTCGAGGCGCAGCAGCAGCAGGTCGGTCCGGTCGTCCCGCGTCAGCCCCTCGTTCCCGAGGTGGGTATGGACGCAGCGCAGCCCGCGCAGGCGCCCGCGGCCGGCCCGCAGGCGGCCCCAGTCGGGCAGAGAAATCGAGTGGGCGTCGCCCACCATCACGTGCTGGACGAGCCCGCGGCGATCGAGCAGCACGCCGGCCTGGCGGCGAATCTCGTGGCTGATCTCCGTCAGGTGCCGCGCGAGCTCCTGGGTGATCAGCCGATCGGCGGGCACTCGACGCCGGTAGAGGCGTTCGAGCTGGCGAGTCTGGCTGGCCTTGAGGCCGTGCGTATCACCGAAGACTTTGATGGGAAATGCCTCCAGTCAGGACAGTGATCGACGTGGATTCGCCAACTTCACTGAGGCGCAGCCCGTCTTCTTGCTGGCTGGCGCGTCTTGCGCGCGGCAACGTAGTTGCCGTCCGAGTCCTTACGGCCTAGGAGCCGCTGCCCCGGTGCTCTCGCGCGCGAAGCGCCGGTAGACCTCGCGCGCCGCGTCGAACTGGGCGAAGACGTGGGCGCGCTCCCGCGGGGCCCGCCAGCCGGGCCACGCGTCCGCCATGTCCTGCAGCTTGTCGATCCAGCGCAGGGCGTAGTCGGCCGCGTCCGCGTCCCGGATCGGCTCGTCGCCGTCGAGCAGCCAGACCGGGTTGGTGAACGCCTGCACGTAGGTCACGTCCATCGGGAACCGTTGGGCCGGCGTCCCCTCGGCCCGCAGGTGGCACCAGCCGCTGCCGCTCACGCGCCGGGCCACGGTGAAGGCGGCGGACCGGCCGTCGGTGCCGAGCGGCACCTCCTGCACGGTCTCGCCGTCGCACACCAGGAAGACGCGGTCGAGGGGCGTGACCGACTGCACCCGGCCGGCAATCCGGACGTCGCCGCCGCCAGCCGGCAGGTTCACCTCTTCCCCCGGATTGCGGCCGTCGACGGTCAGCTCGATCAGGGGCCCCGACGACACGAACGCCCGCCCCGCCCGCAGCTCCTCGAACCAAGCGCCCACGTCGAGGCCGCGGGATCCGGTGTGGACGTAGGTGCGGACCGACCCCACGAGCTTCGAGCGGTGCAGGTTGCTGATAGAGTCCTCGCCCCCGGTGGCGGTGACGCGGAGCCCGTTGTTCCATACCGCGTAGAGGGGGTGGAAGCCGGACCGCGCCGCGTCCGACCACTCCACCGCGTCGGTGGTCCCGAGGGCCGCGTCGACGATGAACCCCTTGCCGCCCCCGAGGTTGCCGTCGAGGGGGTCGTTCTCGCCGGTGAACGCGTGCACGTAGCCGACGGTGGCCCCCTGCGCCTTCGCCTTCCGGAACATGTCCGTATTGCTGGGGTACAGGCTCTCGATGGCGGTGCCCTCGTAGCCCATCGTGAACGGCGAGATCAGGTGGTCGCGCATGCCGAACATGAAGACGTGTCCGTAGAACGGCGGGCGGTACTCCTGCCCCACCACCACCGGGTGCGCGGGGGTGGACGTCGAATGCGCGCCGCCGCCCCGCTCGAAGTACTGGTAGTCGAGGATCCGGTTGTCCTTGTTGGCGACCTGATGGAGCACGAGGTCCTGATCTTCCGCCTCCGACATCATGATCAGGTTCTCGAGCGAGTTGTGCAGGTTGCCGCCGTAGTTCCCGTGGACGTGGGTCGAGGCGCTGTACCAGCCGGCCGCGGCCATGTCCATCATCCGGTCGAGATCGACGGTCAGCTCGGTCGTGTCGCCCGCCGCGACCTCCGCGGTCACGGTGGCCGGATGGAACTCGAAGCCCTTGACGGCGGTCAGCTCGACCGGCCCCGCCGGGACCTCTACGGTGAACGCGCCGGGGGTGTGGAAGAGGTGGTCTCCCCGCGCGCTCAGCCGGGCGTAGGCGTCGGCGGGGGCGTAGAACTTGCCGTCCGACGCGGTGAGATGGATCCGCGCCCCCGTGACGTCCCCGGTGTCCGCGGCGCGGGTGCGAACCGACAGCGTGCCCATGGGCCGCCGCCACCGGCGTTCCGTGATTTCCACCGTCCGCAGCGCGCCCCCGTGCGTCTCGAGCAGCGCGAGCTGCGGCAGGCCGCCCTCGTTGGTGATGAACGCGATCCACTCGTCGTCCGGAGACCAGCGCGGATGGAAGGCGTCGTGCTGGAAGAACGTCAGCTTGTAGGGCTCGCCCCCCGCCGTCGGCTGCACGTACAGGTTGTTGAACTGGTCCGCCGCCCCCCGCGTCGACGAGTAGACGAAGCGCCGGCCGTCGCTCGCCACGTCGGGCCGGGTCCGGTACAGGGTCTGCTCGCGCAGCACCGTCACCGCGCTCCCGATGCCGCCGGGGGCCGAGGGCACCCGGAGGACGTTGCCGGAACCGAGGGGGATGTCGCGGTTCGAGACCAGCAGCAGCTCGTCGCTCTCGTCGCCCTCGGGGGCCGCGGGCAGCCACGCCGGCGTCATGTGCATGTCCCACGGACCGAAGTACAGCCGGTTGGCGGGATAGGCATGGTCGCTCGTGATCGGCATCTCGTCGCCGGCCCACCGGCCCTCCTCGACCGGCCGCACCGCGACGTTGAAATAGCCGTTGGGGCGGGTCGACACGTAGGCGATGCGCGTGCCGTCGGGCGAGAAGGTCGGGTCCGCGTAGACGTGGTCGTCGCTGGTCAGCGCCCGGCTCTCCCCGGTGGCCACCTCGAGCAGCTCGAGCTGCACCCGTTCGCCGTCGTGGTCGGCGGTATAGACGACCCAACGGCCGTCGGGCGACCAGTCCGGCGACGAATGGTAGGCGTCGGGGCTGTAGGTCAGCTCCTCGGCGACCCCGGTGTCGGGGTCCACCTGCCAGATGGACCCGTTCATCGCCACCGCGATCGATTCGCCGTCCGGCGCCCAGCTCGGGGCCCACGGCGTGGAGCTCGGGGCGGGCGGGAAGTAGAAGTTGTGCATGTAGTTCCCGCCGTGCCGGGACGCGGCGTAGCGGCCGGCCTGGGCGTGCACGTGCACCGACCCTGCCGCGACCAACGCAGCGAGAATACCGGCGTACAAGGCGCGTCGCATGGATGCTCCTCCCGGCCCGGGGCCCGGGGCATCGCCGCCCTGTGGCGCCGCTGCCCGCCCGACCGTCCTACCAGCCGGCCCGCAGGGCCTCCCGGTCGACCGCGGCCCCGTTCAGATAGACGGCCGAGATCTGCCGCGTGTTCGTGATGCCGTACATCGGATTGGCGTCGAGCACCAGGAAATCGGCGCGTTTCCCGGCCGCGAGCAGGCCGCTGTCGACGCCGAGCACCTCGGCCGGCGCGCTCGTCGCGATGCGGATGGCGTCGGCCGGCGAGACCCCCGCCTCGACGTACAGCTCGAGCTCGCGATGCTCCATGAAGCCCGGCACGTGGTCCTGCACGCCGGTGTCGGCGCCGAGGACGAGCCGGGCGCCGGCGTCGGCCAGCTTCTGCAGGCTGCGCTCCATCGCCGCGTACGATTCGCCGGCCCGCGCCGCCGCCTCCGGGGTGCGGCTCTCGAACGACGCGCGAATCCGCGCCAGCACGTCGTCGGCCACCGATTCGAGCAGCAGCGGGTCGCCGACCCACGGCGGCGGCCCGGCATGCCGGCCGCGCTCCGAGATGCTCAGGTTCGGCATGACGAACACGTCGTTCTCGACCACGGCGGCCACGAGCGCGTCGTCCATCTCGGCGTCGCGCGGCAGATGGGCGAACCCGTCCACCCCCGCGTCCACGAGGGCGCGGGCGTCCTCGTGATAGTAGACATGGGCGATCACCTGCAGATCGTGCCCGTGCGCCGCCTCGATGACCGGACCGTACATGTCCGCGGTGAGCTTCTCGACCGAGCCGCCCCGGTCGTCGACCCAGATCTTGACGAAGTCGGCGCCCGTGGCGGCGATCTCGTCGACTGCCGCCCGCGCCTCGTCCGCCGTGGACACCCCGAACGCGGTCGGGCGCATGGTCGCGGCGCCCGGCCCCGCGTCGGGCCGCGCGATGCCCCGGAACGCGGTGTGCAGCCGGGCTCCGCCGAGGGCGCCCGCCTGCTGCTCGGCCTGGATCTCGAACGCCAGGTCTCCCGGGTCGGTCCCGAGCGAGACGATGGTGCCGACGCCGTGGTAGGCATACCGGTCGAGCTGATCGAGCAGGTTCTCGCGCGTGTAGTTCGCGTAGTCGTAGTCGAGGCCCCGCTGGAACCCGACGTGTCCGTGCACGTCGACGAGGGCCGGCATGACCGTCTTGCCGGTCAGGTCGACCACCGTTGCCCCGTCGGGAACCGCGACGTTGGCGGCGAGGCCGGCGGCCAAGATGCGCCCCTCGTCGACGACCAGCACCCCGCCCCCGATGGGCGGGCCGCCGTCTCCGGTGATGAGGGTCGCCCCTTCGTAGGCAACCACCGTGCTGACTGGAGCTTCGGGAGCCTCGCCGCCGCAACCGGCCGCGAGCACGGTGAGAAGGACAACGGCGGGGATCGATCGAATGGTCATCTGCATACAAGGCCTGAAGTAGCGCGCCCATCGAAGCGCGGACCGCCACCGGACTCGGATTATAGCGCCACGCGCGGTGACGCTGCCCAAAGGAGGCAGTGGTCTGCTTCGGCTGCTCGACTCGTCGCTGTGCAGCGGAGGCGGGCCGCGGCGCCGGGCGCTGCTTGGGACGGTCCGTGTCCCTGTCCCGGCAGGTCCTGCCGGGCCCGGAAGCTGGCGAAGGAGCCCGCGACGGTACGGGCGTCGAAGCCGTCCAGGCGACCGCGAACTTCCCGCAGACCGGCGCGAACATCGCCTGTCAAGGTGACCACGACCGCGATCACGGCCACCGCGGACCCCACGACGGCCGTGAGGGGCGCGACACCGGTTCCGACCATCAACCTCGTGTCGTTGGTCGCACGGCTGGACTATTATCTTGGCAGAGGAGCCCTACGGTCCCGGCGTGGATGGGGCATGCAGCGCCCCAAGCTGCTGCGGCCGATCGGAGCGGCTCGACGCCGTTCGCGTCGGCCGGTCGGAATCTGCTGGCGGCGCCGGCGGAGTCGCTTGGCTCACCGAATCCGCCGAGTGAGGATGACCGATGAAGGAAATCAGGGGCGATGCGAAGAACGTCCGCAGCCTGCTGGCGAACACGAAGTACGGGATCGACTACTACCAGCGGGAGTATCGCTGGCAGCACACGCAGGTCGATCAGTTGTGGAACGACCTCGAGCGCGTTTTCGAAAGCGGTCGCGGGCAGCATCGCGGGTCGCGCGACGTGTCCCGGTACGAACGGTACTTCCTCGGCGCGATTATCGTTAGCGAGACCGCCGACGCGCGGTTCATCGTGGACGGCCAGCAACGTCTGACGACGGTGACGTTGATCCTGATCGCCCTGTATCGCCGGCTTGCCGATGGCCAGCAGCGCTCCGCGTTGGCGCAACTGATCTACTCGTGGCAGGCCGGTCGCGAGTCCTTCAATCTGCAGGTCGACGATCGTGACGCCTGCATGAACGCGCTCTATCACGGCCGGGAGCCCAGCGCCGACGAGGTTGCGGGGTCGGAATCGGCGGCCAATCTCGTCCAGCAGCATCGGCGCCTTGAGGAGCACCTGGACGGCATCCAGGGCGGGGACGAGGCGGACGAGAAGGGCCCAGTCGCCGTCTCCGACCCGGACCGCCTGGATGTGTTCGCCGACTGGCTGATCGAGAACGTCTATTTCGTCGAGGTGACGGCGTCTGCAGATGCCGACGCGTACGCGATCTTCGAGACGATGAACGATCGCGGTTTGTCGTTGACGCCGGTGGACATGCTGAAGAGCTACCTGCTGTCGCGGATCGACGACCGGCAGGCACGAGGCGAGGTGAGCGAGACGTGGAAGCGCACGGTCGCCGAGCTTCGGAAGCTCGACGGCCACGCGCCGGCCGTCGCCATCAAGTGCTGGCTGCGCAGCCAGTACATGGAACCGTCGGGCGCGGCAGAGGCGGGTGAGTCGGACCGGGATCGCATCGATTCGGAGTTCCATCACTGGGTGCGCGGGAACCTGGACCGCCTGGGGCTGTCCGGCGCCACCGAGGTCCGCAGGTTCATCGAGCGTGACTTCACGTTCTACGCACGATGGTACAAGGAGATCCGCTCGGCGGCAGAGCGTTGGACGCCGGGGCTGGAGGCTGTCTTTCGCAACGAGCTGAGCGCACTGCGCGACCGGGACGATCTGTACCTCGCGCCCCTGGCGGCGGACGAAGACCGGAAGACGTGCCTGCGGAAAGTGCGGATCGTGGCCGCGTTCGTCGAGTTACTAGCCGCGCGGCGTGTCTGGCATGGCTGGAACCTCAACTACGAGACGATGTACGGCAGGATCGAGAAACTGATCGTCGACGTTCGGCGGCGGGCGAGCGCCGCGATGGTGGACCGCTTCGCGCAGTTCCGGGGGCTGGGCTGGGACTTCACATGCGGAACTCCTCCGGTGGATGGTGAATGCTACGACTTCGACAGGTACTGGCCCGGCGCCAGCGCGGCCGGCGGGAGACGCCGGGGCGTTCACCGGTTCCTGGCCCGCATGACGGAGTTCATCGAGGTGGAGTCGGGGCTGGCCTCCCGTTTCAGGGAGTACGTCGAGACGGGTCGTGACGGCTACGACGTCGAACACCTCTGGGCGAAGGAGCATTGGAGTCGGTACCGCGACGACTTCGAGCAACGCGACGACTTCCACTGGTGCCGAAACAACATCGCCGGGCTGGTCCTGCTGCCGCATGTCGTCAACGTCTGGATGAGCGACAAGGCCTACGGGAAGAAGCAGGAGGCCTACGGGAAGCACCGCCATCGCGATCCCCAACGCCGCCCCGAGAATCTCCTGGCGCGGAGTCTGGCCATCGAGCCCGCCGAGGAGCCGGGCTTCCACCGCTTCGTGCGACGCTCCGGACTGCCGTTCAGGCCGCATGCGGAGTTCAGGCTGGTTGACCTCCAAACTCGGGGCAGGCTCTACGGCCAACTCGCCAAGCAGATCTGGAGTATCGACAACATACGCGAGGTGACATCGTCGTAGTCTGGAAGTGGCCGCTGGCGGTACTTCGCCGCCCTGCCGCCCACCCGGTGGTTCGTGGAGAGCCGCGCGCAGCGGTCGAAAACAGCGGGGCGCCTTGCGCAGGAGTTCGAGCCGTGGCTACCGGGCGGCGTCCCGGCCCGCACTTCGGTCACGGTCGATCCACTCGCGAAGCGCGGCATCGATCCGTGTCTGCCAGCCGCGGCCGCCGGCCTTGAAGTGCTCGATCACGTCCCGTGAGAGACGGATGGTGGTCGAGACCTTCGGATTGGCGACCGGAGGCCGGCCGCGGCGAACGGTCGCTCGGGCGAACTTCTCCGGCCAGCCGTCCGCGGAAAGGTCGGGGGCGGTGTCGCGGTCAGAGTCTGGGGCCGTAGAGCGCTCGTTCCCGTTCATTGGCCTTCCTCATGCTGATGATCCGGTACGCGCCGTCGCGCAGCGTCCAGACGAGGACCACCATCGTGTCGTCGAGGAACCCGATGGTGATGAAGCGATCCTCGCCATAGTCCCGGCGGTCGTCCTCGACGGTCAGGGTAGCGCCCGCCAACACTTCGTCGGCCCGGGCCATGTCCAGCCGCTTGGCCTCGAGCGTGGCCGTGCGCTTTGCCGCGTCGAACTCGATCGACACTATTTTACGTTACTACAATAAACCCGCCCGGACCTGCCCGAGAGTCGAAGGGCCGCTCCGCTCGGGCTCGAGCCCGAACTCTCGCCCATGCGGTGCGAACGTCCAACCCGCTGCGAGAAGGGCCCTTCTCCTGCGAGAGGGGAGCGCCCGGCGTCAAGGCCGGCGCGGTCATCGGGTCATCGCAGCAGGTCGAAGAGATAGCTGTACTTGACGGTGAGCGTCCGCCCCGCGCCGGGGGGGATGTAGTCGTGGCTGCTGAGTGTCTGACCGAACCCCTGAATGTCGTTGTAGACGATGAAGAGCCCCGTGTTGGCGTCCGACAGCAGGCCGAAGCGCAGGTTCGACGACCAGAGGCTCGCGCGGGTGTTGTACTGGACGAGGGCCTGGAGGAACATCCGGGTGGTGAACGAGTACGACACGCGCAGGCGGGCCAGGTTGGTGGTGAAGTCGCCGCCGGGGAGCCGCAGGTCGTTGTAGCTCCACTCCAGCATCGCGTTGAACGTCTCGCCGGCGCGGGCCGAGACCGACGGCGTGATCGTCACGCGGTCGCCGCCGAACAGCCCGCCGACGATGGTGTTGATGTTGAAGCTGACCGGCGCGCCGAGGTTCGTGTTGCCGGCGATCTGCGCTTCGTGGTGGTCGTACTTTCCCGGCGGGACGATGACGCCGGGAAAGATGTCGAACGGCTGGAACACGCCCTCGCGGGTGACGTTCACGCCGGTGTGGATCTCGTAGCCGTTGCGCCACTCGGTGTGGTTGTCGATGTGCGTGAACTGCGTTTCCTGGCGGCCGGTGGTGAAGTCGAACACGGTGTTGTGCGAGACGTGGGGCCGCAGCTCGTGGACGCCCATGAAGTTCTCGGGACGGAACGTCGTGAACACGCTGCCGTTCATCCGCCGGTAGCTCTCGCGGGCGAGAAAGCCGACCTCGGGGTTGAAGTCGGGGGCCACCTCGTTGAAGCCGAGGCTGAGCCGGAGGCGTTCCGACTGGTGCCGGGCGCTGAGCCCGTACGCGTGGGAGCCTCCCGGCCCCGACGACAGGTCGTGGACGGCGCCGCTGTCCGCCATGAAGCCGCTCACCGTGCCGCCCTCTCCGATTCCCCAGCGCCCGTCGAAGGCCACGGTCGTGTTGGTGCCGCTGTCGGCGGCGAGGTCGCCGGTCGCATTCCGGTTGACGACCATGGCGCCGACGTTCGACCGGTTGGCCAGGTCCTGCCGCACCCGGGCCACCGTGAAGTTCTGGCCCGGGACCGCGTCCTCGTCGCCCAACTTGCCGACCGCCGCGGTCTGCATGTTGAGGAACCCGACGTTCGTGTTGTTGCCGACCTTGCCGGACAGCCGCCCCCCGCCGATGATCGGAATCTGCTCGCCGTTCTCGCCGAGCCCGATGCGGCGGCTGAAGAACACGTCGACCGCACCCGACTGTCCGACCGAGAACAGGCCGGCGTTCTCGAGGAAGAACGGCCGTTTCTCCGGGAAGAACAGCGTGAAGCGGTCCAGGTTGATCTGCTCGTCGTCGACCTCGACCTGGGCGAAGTCGGTTCTGGCGGTCAGGTCGAGGGTCATGCTGGGGGTCAGGCTGTACTTCAGGTCCGCCCCCAGGTCGCCGGTGTTGAAGTTGCTCCGGGTCTCGGTGCGGTGCAGGGTCGAGCCGAGGAGGTAGGGCGTGAGCTGCAGGTTGCGTTGGGGCGGCACCGCGATGCCCTGCATCTGGCCGGCCAGCGAGAGGCGGTTGAGGTTGAACTGGCGCGGCAGGGGCGACCAGTAGACCTGCTCGTTGTTGAACCGGATGTTCCGCTGGAAGTTGATGCCCCAGGTCTGCACCTCGTTGGTCGGGTAACGGAGGGTCCGGAACGGAATCGCGATCTCCGCCGTCCACCCGACGTCGCTCACGCGGGTGACCACCTCCCACGCACCGTCCCAGTTGACGTTGAGGCCGCCGCCGGAGCCGCGCTGCTGCCGGCTGTTGCTCGGGCGTCCGCTGCCCCCGCCCCCGAACCGGCCGCTGCCCTGACCCTCGTTGGTGAGCTGCCCGTCGTACTCGATGCCGGCCGGGTTGGTGCCGAAGATGAACCCGTTCTGGCCGTCCAGATAAGTGTCGAGGATGACCCGGAAGCTGTCGGTCTCGGTCAGCTCGGAGTCGCGCCGGCTGTCCGCCACGATGATCGTGCCCGGGTCCTCGGTGTAGCACACCACCCCGAAGTAGATGGTGTCGGCGTCGTACACGATGCGCACCTCGGTGCGCTCCGAGGCCGGCTGGCCCTCGAAGGGCCGGCTCTGCACGAACCCGGTGGCGAGCATCGCGCCGGCGTAGGCGGGGTCGTTCAGGACGTCGCCGTCCATCGCGGGCGCCCCCTCGACGCTCCGGGCGCGGACCAGGGGGAATCCCCCCGCGGTCAGCTCGCGCGCCTCGACCCGGCGTGCGCCGGGGTCGGACTGGGGCTCGGACTGGGCCGCGACGGGCGCGGGCTGAACCAGCCCCCACAGACCGAGGGCCGCGGTGACGGTGGGGACGCAGGAGCTACGGAGGAGGGTGCCAGTCAAGAATCGTGATCTCCCGCCGCCGGCCAGGGGCGTCCTGGCCAGGCGGTCTGCCGGTGAAGCCGCGTGGAACCACGCGCGAGTCGCACGGGCTCGGGCAGGGCCCGGCCGGTCGGCCCGTTCCGAATCAAGGAACCGTCAAGTGTAATACGGTTCGGCCACCCGCGTCGTTTAGCCGGCGAGAGTCCGCGGCAGGCTTCAGCGCCCGGTCGTCTTCGCGTTGTAGCGCACCCCGGAGACGCTCTTGAAGTCGGAGTCCTGAGTCCACAGCGTTGCACGGTTGGCTCGCGCCGTCGCGAGGATGATCGCGTCCGCCATGGCGAGCCCGAGCTCGTGCGCGAGCCGTGCCGCCTCCAGGGCCAGAGCGGGGGACAGTGCGATCTCCCGTCCCTGGCGCATCAACGCGGCCGCGCGGATCGCATAGTCTTCTCCCCGTTCGCGCAGGACGACCCGGAAGACTTCGTAGAGACTGATCGCCGGGACCAGGAGCCGACTCGGATCGGCGAGCGGCGCCATGAAATGGCGGGCATTGGGGCCATCGGCGAGGTACTCCAGCCAGCCGGAGGAGTCGACGATGTGCAGCCCGTCCATCGGCCGGGTTCACAGCGGGCGGTCCGGCTCGCGGTCGACGTGCGTATCGATGCCGGCCAGCCAGCCTCGCATCTCGCGGATGTCGCGCACCGGCACCAGCTCGATTCGGTCGCCGTACTGAACGACCTGGAGCCGCTGGCCGGCCACGAGGCCGAGAGATTCCCGGACTGCCTTGGGAATGACCACCTGGAACTTCGGGGAGATCTTCACTTGGTCCATGATGTTCTTCGCCTGGACATCGATCCGGAAATCGTAATACGAGTCTAGCACGCCCCGCCCTGGAGCTCCGCGTCGTACCGGTCGGGGCCTCATTGTCGCGCGCTGCGCGGGCACGCCTCGTCGCGCACTGCGCGGGTACGCCTCGAGGGTTGGCTCTCGCGGGCGGAGTGCGTACCATGTAGGAGTCGGCACGCCCGGCGAGTCCGTGTTGCCGATGGAAGGAGAGTTCTGCAGATGAGCACGGAATGTCGCACAGCGTGCGTCGCGGCGGCGCTGGCCGGGATCGTCGTCCTCGGCGCGGTCCCGGCGGGAGCGCAGCACTACGACGGTCCGCGGACGCCGGACGGCCAGCCGGACATCCAGGGCGTCTGGACCAACTTCGACCCGACCCCGTTCGAGGCGCCCGACGAGGCGGACATCGAGCGGCTGGCCCCGCTGGCCGCGTGGTTCCCCGGCAGCAACCAGCCGCCGCGGCCGGCGATGCCCGCCTCCGTCGAGCAGCGATCCGCGCCCCCGCAGGGCCCGTGGGGCGACGGCCCCGGCGACGCCCTGCGCAACCCGCGGCGCCGGTCGATGATCGTCGACCCGCCGAACGGCCGCCTGCCGGTTCGCGACGAGGCCCGGGCCATCCGCGACCACAACCTGATTCACCTGACCGACTCCTGGCTGAACCACACGCCGTGGGAGCGGTGCATCACCCGCGGGGTGCCCGGGGGCATCTTCCCGCCGGGCTACGGGGCGGGATACCAGATCCTGCAGATTCCCGGATACGTGGTGCTCTTCTACGAGATGATCCACGAGGCCCGGGTCATCCCGGTGGGCGACGCGCCGCGTCTGCCGGACAGCATCCGCCAATGGAACGGCGACGCTCGCGGGCGCTGGGAGGGCGATACCCTGGTCGTCGAGACCACCAACTACAACAACCAGGGCACCATCGGCACCAACATCGCGACCCGCGGCGTGCGCGGCATCCCCCAGAGCGAGAACCTGCGGGTGGTCGAACGGTTCACGCGGCACGACGACACCATCAGCTACGAGGTGACCGTCGACGACAACAGCGTGTTCACTTCGCCTTGGACGGTGGCCATGCCCCTGAACCGGGACAACACCTACCAACTGTTCGAGTACGCCTGCCACGAGGGCAACTACGGGCTCGAGAACAGCCTGCGGGCCGGCCGTGCGGAGGACGCGGCGGCCGAGCAGCAGTAGCGCGCCTATCGCGCAACCGGCACCGGAGCGGACGGGGGAGTCACGTCCCCCGTCCGCCTTTCGGACGGCCGTGCTTCCGCCTCCCACCGGGCCATGGGCCGGATCCCGCGGTGCCGTCATCCCTCGCGCCGAGGGACCCCGGGCCGTTCGCCGAAGGGCGCGCCGGACCTGCCGGTGCGCCTCCGGGTCGCCGCCGGCCCCTGATGGCCGCGACCGCGGTCCAGCGCCGGCCCCGGGTCGCCGTCCTGCTGCTCTGCTGGCCGCCCCACCCGCCCAGTCGGGGCCGCGCCGTTCGGCGGCGCAGACTCCAGCGCTCTCGATCGCCTCGTGTAGGATCGCCGCGTGACTCACGACTACATCATCGTCGGCGGAGGCACCGCCGGCTGCGTGCTCGCCAACCGGTTGTCGGCCGACCCGGACGCCAGCGTGCTGCTGCTCGAGGCGGGCGGCAAGGACGACTACTTCTGGATCGACATCCCCGTCGGCTACCTCTACACGATAGGCAACCCCCGCACCGACTGGTGCTACCGGATCGAGCCCGACCCCGGGCTCAACGGCCGGACCATCCTGTACGCCCGCGGCCGGGTCCTCGGCGGCTGCTCCTCGATCAACGCGATGATCTACATGCGGGGTCAGAGGAGCGACTACGACCACTGGGCGTCCCTCGGCAACCGCGGCTGGGGATGGGACGACGTGCTGCCGGTTTTCAAGCGGTCGGAGGACTATCAGCACGGCGCCGACGAGTGCCACGGAGCCGGCGGCGAGATGCGGGTCGAGGAGCGGCGGGTGAGCTGGGAGATCCTCGACGCGTGGCGCGACGCGGCCGAGGAGTGCGGCATTCCGAAGATCGCCGAGTTCAACCGGGGCGACAACTTCGGCAACGCCTACTTCCAGATGAACCAGCGCGGCGGCCGGCGCTGGAGCGGCACCAAGGCGTTCCTGCGGCCGGTCATGCACCGGGGGAACCTGACCGTCCGGACCGACGCGCAGGTGCGGCGCATCGCGGTCGAGCCGGGCGACGCCGGCCCGCGCGCGACCGGGGTCGAGCTGGTGGGGACGGGCGAGCGGCTCGAGGCGCGGCGCGAGGTGATCCTGGCCGCCGGGGCCATCGGCTCGCCGCAGATCCTGCAGCTGTCGGGCATCGGCCCCGGCTCGCTGTTGCAGCAGCACGGCATCGACGTCGTCCACGACCTCGCCGGGGTCGGCGAGAACCTGCACGACCACCTGCAGATTCGCACCATCTTCAAGGTGAAGAACACCGTCACCCTGAACCAGCGGGTGAACTCGCTGTTCGGCAAGGCGGCGATGGGGCTGGAGTACCTGCTGTTCAAGACCGGTCCGCTGACGATGCCGCCCTCGCAGCTCGGCGCGTTCGCGCGCAGCGACCCGTCGCGCGGGTCGGCGAACATGGAGTGGCACGTGCAGCCGCTGTCCCTCGACAAGTTCGGCGACCCCCTGCACAAGTTCAACGCGATCACGCCGTCGGTCGCCAACCTGCAGCCGACCAGCCGCGGGCACGTCCGGATCAGGGAGGCGGACCCGCTGAAGGCGCCGGCCATCACCCTGAACTATCTGTCCACCGACGAGGATCTGCGGGTCGCGGTGGCCGGCCTGCGGTTCACCCGCCGCATCATGGCCGCGCAGGCTCTGGCCCGATTCGAGCCGCGGGAGTGGAAGCCCGGTCCCGAGGTCGACAGCGACGAGGCCCTGTCGCAGGCGGCCGCGGATCTCGGCACGACGATCTTCCATCCCGTCGGCACGTGCCGGATGGGGCGCGACCCCCTCGCCGTCGTCGACGACCGGCTCGCGGTGCACGGCGTCGCGGGCCTGCGGGTCATCGACGCGTCGGTCATGCCCCGGATCACGTCGGGCAACACCAACGCGCCCACCGTGATGATCGCCGAGAAGGGGGCGGAGTTCGTGCGCGAGGATGCGGGGTCCTCGCGCACCGGCGCGTGACGCGCTCACGGAGGCGGGCGGGCGCGGCAGCGGGTGAAGGGGGCGGAGGGATGAACGCTTCGCACCGTTGCCGGCGGCCCGGCCCGGAGGCGGCGGCCCGTCGTGACGAGGTGGCTGCGTGGGTCTGACGATCGTCCAGGTAGACGCCTTTACCCGCCAGCCGTTCGGTGGGAATCCGGCCGCCGTCTGCGTGCTGCCGCGGCCGGCCGAGGCGGCGTGGATGCAGAGGGTCGCGCGCGAAATGAACCTGTCGGAGACGGCGTTCCTCGTGGGCCGCGAATCGGACGGGTACGACCTGCGGTGGTTCACCCCGGCCATCGAGGTGGATCTCTGCGGCCATGCGACGCTGGCCTCCGCTCATGTCCTCTGGGAGGACGGACACCTGTCGGCAGGTGCGCCCGCCGTGTTCCACACCCGCTCGGGCCGGCTGTCGGCGGGACGCCGCGGCGACTGGATCGAGATGGACTTTCCGGCCGAGCCGGCCGAGCCGGCCCCCGTGCCGAAGGGGCTGGCCGAGGCGCTCGGGGCCGAGCCCGTCCACTTTGGCCGGAACCGGTTCGACTGTCTCGTCGAGGTCGACAGCGAGGCGACGGTGCGGGCGCTCGACCCCGATATCCGCGGTCTCGGTGCGTTGCCGGCTCGCGGCATCATCGTCACCGCGCGCGGCGAGACCGCGGGGTTCGACTTCGTGTCGCGCTTCTTCGCCCCCCGCGCCGGGGTCGACGAGGATCCGGTCACCGGGTCAGCGCACTGCTGCCTCGGGCCGTACTGGCGCGGCCGGCTCGGCCGCGACGCGTTCACGGCGTGGCAGGCGTCGGCTCGCGGCGGGGTGGTCAAGGTGGTGGTGGCGGGCGACAGGGTCCTGCTGTCGGGGCAGGCGGTCACCGTGCTGCGCGGCGAGCTGCTGGCGTGAAGGTGGCCGCGCCGGTGCGTCCCCCCGGGAGGGCGAGCACCGTCAGGGGCATGAATGTAACGCTTTCAGCGGCAGAAATGTAACCGGCTCGGGGAGTCTGCGACGGGAGTTCCCGCGGCGGAAGGACATCGCTCGGCATCAGCGCTTGAGTCCGAGATCGGGGCTGACGTCACGGAGCAGCTCGTCGATCGACTCCAGCGTGCTCGTTTGGATGTCCTTGACGCTGGCGCCCAGCGTCACGTCGAGCCGGAACTCCAGCGGCAGGCCGGCGGCGGCCTTCACGATCTCCGGCAGCGCGTCGACCAGGTCCTGCAGCGCCGCGGGATCGAGCACCGCGGACGACCCGTACCCGGCCGTGGTCTTCGAGACCGTCGGCGTGACGGAGGTCGGATCGAACCCCGCGGGAGGCCTCAGCGAAACTGTTCCCGCGGCGGCCACCTCGCACGGCCAGGCGCCGCTCTCGGGCGTCGTCTCCAGCCAGCGGGACGCGATGGCGTCGTCGATGGCCCGGCGCAGCACCGCCCAGGGGACGGGGTTTCCCTCCTGGTTGGCCAGGGCGACGGAGAGCGCCAGTGCCGTCGCTTCGCTCGCCTTCCACGCGTCCGGTACGGCGTCCTTCAGCAGACGCTGGACCGGCAGGGGCTCCAACGGCGCCCGCAGCGTGGCCGCGGCGGTCAGCACTCCGGCCGGCAGCGGCTCGCCCTGGAAGCTGGCCGGTCCGTTGAGCAGCCACAGGCTGCCCTGCTGCACGGCGGCCGCGATGGCCGTCTCGACGGCGCCCGCGGGACAGGTCGGAATGTCGATCGGTTCCTCGTAGCCCTCCCGGAGCACCGTGACCGTCCGGCCGCCCGAGAAGTAGTCGACGATGTTGGCGACGGTGATCGAGTCGCCGGTCCAGAGCTCCGGCAGGACGCCGGGCGCCAGGACGCCCGGATCGAGGTCGGAGAGGGTCGCCGACGCAGGCAGGAAGAGCTCCAGGGCCGGCTCGGAGCGCGCCGCCTCGTCGATCGGCGTGCGCCACCAGGTCTTGACCGACCGGTCGGGCCGCGGGAGCGCCGCGACGAACAGGCCGTCCCGCACGCCGCGGTCGATGGTGGCCAGGATCTCCTGCGCGCGGAGCATCTTCGGCAGCCGAGCGTTCTCGGCGAACGCGCTCGCGAGGTCCTTGACGCGGCGGGACGGCTCGTCGTCGCGCCAGAGGTCGTACGGTCCCCCCGGCAGCAGCGCCTCGGCGTTGATCGCCGTCTCCTGCACGCGCGCCCGCCGGTCGGCCTTGGCGGTCGCGAACAACGGGTCCGAGCCGACCGTCACCCTGAAGGCCTGGACCTCGTTCTGCGGGTTCACGGTCACCACGATGGTCCACGCCTGCCGGATCGCCTCGGGAATCCGGCGCCGCGCGTCCTCGGTCCAGGTCGCCAGCATGTCCTCGCGCACCGGGTCCTGCGGCTGGCCCCTGAGCTGGCTCTGCACGTCGTCCCAGCCGAGGTAGTCGCGGACGCGGGTGCGCGCCACCTCGAGCCCGTCGGTCGACGGCGCCGCCAGCACGACGGCGTTGCGGCGGATGCGCGGGCGATCCGGGCCGGTCGTCTCGTCGATGAACCGGCGCGCGGCGCGGCTGGGCCGTCCCGCGTTCGAGACGCACGAGGGCGGCAGGATGGCGAAGTGGAACTCGCCGTCGTCCTCGACGTCGCGGGGCCGCTCCGGCAGCATGTGCACCCGCACGCCGAACGCCCGCGCGCCGTGGGCCAGGCCCTTCGTCGCGCGGATCTCGGCCAGCAGCTTCACCTCGACCGCTTCCGCGGTGACGCGGTTCGTGCAGGCATCGTGGTGCATCTGCTTCAGGTTCGGCCGGTTCCCGAGCCGCCACGCCTTCGGCAGCGGCGGGGGGCCGCCGTCCGTCGCGAGCTCGCTCCCGAACTCGTTCTCGTCGAGGAACCACGACAGATCCGTCCAGCGGCGCAATCCCTGCTCCAGCTCGATGCGGTCGGGGCGAGTCGCGCCCACCAGCCCGATCAGGTCTCTCGTCTGGGCCTTCTGACCCGTCGGCTGCGAGGCGAGGAACACCGTGCAGACGGCCTGCTCGATCTCGCGGCCCTTCAGTCCGCGCTGCTCGTCCTGGATGGCCCGCGCCTTGGCGAGCTCGCCTTCCAGGATCGCCGCCCAGTCGTTGCCGCGGCTCTCGGTCGCCTCTCGCGTCGCGACGCCCGTCAGCTCACGGGCCGCTTCGGCGATGCCGTCGCGGCCGGGCGCGGGCAGGAACACGTTGGGGCCGACGAGGGGCGACGTGTCCCAGCTCTCGGCGTCGCGCAGCGCGATGGCGAACGTCCGCAGGATGCCGCGCGTCCGCTGGAACCGGTCGAGCTGCGTCCAGCGCACGTAGAACAGGTCGGTCAGGTCGGGGTGGAAGGGATAGCCGCGGGCGAAGCGATCCTCGGCGCTCTTGCGGTCCTTGCGTACGACCTCGTCCACGGCGGCGAGGTTGCGCACGGCGGTCGTCACGTGCGGCAGGAAGGCGTCCGCATCCGCTATCGACGCGGGGGTGAAGAAGCGCCGGCGCAGCACCTCGGCCACATCCTCCTTCTGGACCGGCTGCACCCCTTCCTCCTTCTGCCGGTTGAAGATCTCCGCGATCTGCGCGCTGATGGCCTTGCCGGTGTCGTCGCTCTTGTCGAGGTCCGAGGCGAGCAGCGACGCCACCAGCGCGCAGCGGTCGACCTTGGTCACCGCCTGGCACAGGTACTGGAAGAAGTCGGTCAGCCGCCCGCGCCACGCCCCGTCCACCGCGACCTTGCCGCGCGCGAACATCAGCACCTCGTCGATCAGCACGAGCGTCGCCAGCCCCTCGACCTGGGGCAGCGACAGCAGGTCGACGAGCAGCGGCTCGGCCGGGGCCGTCTCGCGCTCCTCGTCCCGGCCCTCGGCGTGCAGCGCGCGGAGGCCGCCCGCGCCGGCGAGCTGGAAGGCGAGCACGCTCCACGGGTGCTTCAGCCAGCGCAGCTCGCCGTCCGGCCCGCGCACCTCCATGCCCTTCTCGACGTCCAGCTTGTCGAACGCGAGCGCCGCGACCCGCGCCGGCGGCAACGGCGCGCCGACGTCGGACCTGAACTGCTCGACCGCGGGCAGGCTCGGCAGCGACGCGGGGTCGTGCGCGAGATGCCGCAGCGCCACCAGCGTGTGGGTCTTGCCGCCGCCGTAGGTCAGCTCCAACTGCCGCACCGCCTTGGTGTTCCGGCCCGCGAGGCGCAGCATGACGTCGCGGGCCAGCTCGCGCAGCGAGAAGGTCGGGTAGGTCAGGGCGAAGAAGCGTGTCGGATCCTCATAGATCGGACGATGTCCCCGCTGCATCATCACGTCGTGGAGGTCGGCCGCGAAGTCGGCCAGCGACAGCTCGCCGGTGCGCACGTCCTCGCGCAGCTTCACGACGCGGTGCCAGGGAGTCCAGGAGAGCTTCTGGGGCATCTGCCGATTTCCGTTGGCGTTGGTTGTTATCGGGCGAACGACGGCGCCTGCGGGTCTTGGATACGTTTCGCGGCAGCGGCGACGGTCTGCGTCGACCACGGGGTGGACAGGCGCCCGCGGCAGCCACCCGGTACGCACTGCGGTTCCCGGTGTTCAAGCTGTTTCGAATTGCAGTGCCGAGAGATTCAGCCGGGCGGACCGTTTCGAAAGTCGGAGCATTTCCACCCCCACCACTTCGTTCGATTGGTTGTAGTCGAGCACTACGCCCGGCGAGACTTCCCTGGAGTCGACGATGTCGGAGTCGTCGAGACGCAGGTAGAGGGCATCGGCTTCCTTGTCGACATGCAGCTTCATGGTTTCTTCCTCATGTTCCTGTCGAAGAAGACGCTCACGACGCGCCAGGGCGCCGCGTTCGTGTTCACGACGACGCGCAACGCGCGACCATCGCGCTCCGCGATTCGGCCAAAGAAGCGTTCCACCGCCGGATCGTTCGAGTCCGGCGAACGCAACGCCGGTGCGGCCACTACCCGCTCGACCCATTCCACGGAGATTCCCCGTTCCGCCATGACTCGAACGGCGTGCCTCGTGAATTCCAGCTTCGTGGCTCTGGAGGTCACTTGGCGCCGGCTCCGTCTCGGGCCTGCGAACCGTCTCTCTCGATGCCGTCCCGGCGGCGTTCGTTATCGAGACCTCGGCGGATCAGTTCGGCGATGAAGGCGCTTCGCCGCCGCGGCCCGGCGCGGCGGTCGATCTCGTGCACGAGCGCGTCGTCCAGTGCGATGTGCAGACGCATGGGTCTGAAACTAGCATGGTGGGCGTACGGGAGTCCATGCGTTCGGGTCGGCATCACCGTTCCTCTCCGAGTCGCCGCAGCGTCGGATGCGGGGGGGCGCCAGGCCGGCGCGGGCGGCGACGTGGTTCGAGAGCGACTCCAGGATCGCACGTTCCGCGGAGCCGCTTCGGCGAGCTCGATCAGGGCCTGCAGCAGGCGGGCGAAGAGGGCCGCCGCCGAACCGGGCCGCGTCGTCGATGAGTTCGCCTTCGTTGACCGCCGCGTCCCACTTCGGGCGGCTCATCCGTTCCCTTCCTCGCCCTCGCGCCTGTTGTACGTGAATGCGAGCGCGGTCTCCATCCAGCCGGAATGATGAAGTCGGTCGAGTCCCTGCGACTTCCTCAGCGACCTGGCGTCGGGCAGGTCGGCGAGGGGACGAATGATGGCGGCAGCGCGCGCGGCATGCTCCTCGCGCCAGACGACGGACGTGTGCTCGAAGGTGTCGTCGTTCGCGCCGCACAGCAGGGTTGGCGAATGAGTCGTGGTAACGACCTGAATGTCCGCCTTGACCGTCCACTTCTCGATCAGATCGATCAACAGCCAGAGTCGCGCGGGGTTGAATGCCGTTCTCGACCTCCTCGAAGAAGTACAGACCGGCGGGGTCCTTGCCGAGCAGCGCCGCGAGCACGCCAAGCAGGCGAAGCGTGCCGTCCGATGCGCTGTCCGCCGACACCACCAGGTCATTCTCTTCGCGAATACCGAGTTCTACTCGGCCGCGGAAGGGGCTCTCCCGGAACTCGAGGTTCTTCACGCCGGCCGGCGACAATTCGTCTATCCAGTCGATCAGGATCCTCTGTCGCTGCGGGTCAGCGCAAATCGCTTGCAGTACCGACGGCAGATTCTCGCCCCGGTCGCCCAGTACCGTCTGGCTCGGGAAAGCGGGCTGGCGCATTCGATCGGGAGACAGATCGAGGAAACGCATGCTGGCCAGCGCGTTCACGACCCGTTTCACGCATTCCCAGGCAGCCGGCGCCAACCGCTCCTGCTCGTGAATCTGTGTCAGCGCCGGCTGGTTTCGCCGCACGGGGATGCGCGCGTCCGAATTGGCCATCCACAGCTCGCCCTCGTCGCCCGGCCGGCCATGGAGGCGAAACACCGGCTCCGATCCCTCCGCGAGCTCTTCCTTGTTGACGCGGAACGCTCCGGTCCTGTCGGCGCCGGGTGGGTCCAGCGTGGCCTGGATCGAGTAGCGGACATCCTTCGAGAGTTCGACTCCGAGGATGACCCCGGGTTGCCCGAAGCCGGCGATCTCCGTTGTTGCTCCCCGGATCGGCTCCCACTCCTGTTGACCCCCGGGGCCGTATCTCCCCCCGGCGATTTCCGCGAGGGTGTAGCCGCGACCGATGCCGTGCAGGAACCGGAAGGCGTCGCGGATATTGCTCTTGCCGCTCGCGTTCGCTCCTACGATCACGGTGAACGACCCCACGCCGAGTGTCGCGTCGCGGAAGTTCTTGAAGTCGACGAGGCGCAGCGAGGTGATCATGACTCCTCTCCGAGTCGTTGCAGCTTGGGCTGGCGCGGCGGCGCCGTCCCACTACGGGCGGCGACGTGGTTCGAGAGCGACTCCAGGATGGCGCGTTCCTCGGAGCCGGCGTCGGCCAGCTCGATCAGGGCCTGCAGCAGGCGGGCGAAGAGGGCGTGGCGCTTCAGGCCGCGGTCGTCGAGATAGTCGTTGACCCGCGCCTCCTCGCCGGCGCGCCACAGGTGCATCAGGCGGTGGGCCTGGTCGATCAGCGGCGGGGGGCGGCCGTCGGGCGCGGGGTGGCCGAGCGACTTGGCCGTCCTTCGGCTCCACGGCTTCAGGGCGACGCGGCTGCCGGCCCCGCCGGGGCCGTCGGTCGAGCCGGCACTGTCGATCGAGCCGGCGCCGTCGGCCGGGCCGGCGTCCTCGTCGAGGTCGGCGTCGTCGTGGCCGGCTTCGCCGCCGGACGGGCGCCTGCCGCGGGACAGGACGTCGTAGCGATCCGTCAGCTCGCGGTCGGACAGGTTGCAGGAGATCGCGTAGAGAATGCAGGCGCCGGCCGGGGCGTCGCCCATCCCGAAGTCGTTGCGGTGCAGCAGGTAGTACGTGGTGACGTCGTCGAGCCCGCTGGTCACCTGGGTGTCGCCGTCGTGGGTCAGCACCCGGCCGACCACGAAGTCGACCACGAAGCGCCGCACCTCGCGGAGGAACTCCGACACCGCGAGCCGCTCGCCGGGGGCGTCGGCCCTCTTCACGACGGGGTGCTTCGAGAACGCCTCCAGGGCGGGCCCGGTGGCCGCCCACACGAAGTCGGGGCCGCGGATGCCGGCGACCCAGAAGTCGCGGAGCTGCCGGGTGATGTTCTCGCGCATCTCGGCGAGCACCGCGGCGTCCCAGCCCGCCCGCGCGGCCGGGCGCTTGCGGCAGACGATCCAGATCGACGAGGCGAGGGCCGCCGACTGCATGGCGCGGGTCCTGGCGAGCCGCTCCGTCTGGATCGGCCACGAGCCGACCACGACGAACCCGGCCCGGATGAGGGCGGAGACGAGCGTCTCCCACGCGTCGGGCGACTTGTTGGCGAAGACGATGACGAGCCGGCCGTCGTCGCGCAGCGCGGCGTGGAACCGCGCGAACGCGCGCGCCATGCCGTCCTCGTAGTTGCGCTTCGACGCCCCGCGGTCGCCGCCGAAGCGGGCCGCGTCGTCGATGAGCTCGCCGTCGTTGGCCGCCGCGTTCCACTTCGGGCCGAGCGGCGCCTCGAAGGCGGCGTCGATCTCTGGCGACAGTCCCCACAGCGCGCGCCGCAGCCAGACGTGGAAGAAGTCCATCAGGTCGGAGTAGGGAATGGCGTCGTAGTAGGGCGGGTCGGTGCAGATGAGGTCGAAGCGGTCGTCTCCGTCCGCGCCGGCATGGCGCTCGGTCGCGGAAGCCGGCGTGCCGGCGGAGCCGGCGGAGGACAATCGCTGTCCAGCGCTGGCGGTGGCCTGCGGCTCGACCGCGGACTGTCGCAGCACGACGGGTGCGGGCGCGGCACGCGTGGCGTCGAGCAGGTGTTCGCAGACGGCGGCCGTCCAATCAACCGCCTGGATGAAGCCGCCTGTTGTATCGGTCAGCGGACTCGACTCGGCGAAGTCCCACACCATAGGCAAAGCGAAGCGGGTGAAGACGTGGCCGACTTGTTCAGCCCCGCCGGTCCAGGTTGCAAGCGTGCTCCCACGGTCAGCCAGACGGCTAATCGTCGACGCCAGACTCATGACTACGGCCTCGCGCCATGCCTGCGGCCACGCGGCCATGACCTCGGGAAGGCGGCCCATTGCCTGGACGAACGTGCCGAGGGCCAGGAGCTGGCGGTTCGTGAACAGGGTGCGCCACCTGTCGAAGCCGTAGCGCGGAACCCGCATCCCCAGGTTGTCCGCGCTCGGCGTCGACTCGTCCGGCACGCCGAACGGAATGTCCGCGTAGAGCGCCTGGAGCTCCGCCTCGTCCACCCGCGCTGCTTCCAGCTCCAAGGCCGTCGGCAGCCGATACTCCTTGCCGTGCGGGCCGTCGACCACGACCGCGGTCATGACCTCGCCCAGGCGCCCGGCGCGGCCGTCGAGGCGGAGGTCCTGCATGGTCATGATGGCCTGACAGAGGGGGCACCGCACGCCGGACCGGCTCATCGTGCCGGCGCCCACCCGCCGGTCGTGCTCGCGCCGGCGCGCGGGGTTGCCCTCGCCCCGCGGCACGTCGGCCTCCACCCCGAACACCACCCCCGTCTTGTCCGCGTTCGCCGTCATCGTCAGCCGCACGCGCTTGGCGCCCTTCTTCGCGAGCCAGCGGGTCTTGAGCAGCGGGACCGTCGCGCGGCATCCCTTGCAGCGCGCCGTGCGCGCCCAGAGATACGCGACGGCCGGCTTCGCCACCCAGCGCGGATTCCGCGGGTCCTTCAGGTACACCGCGTCGAACGCCGCGTTCAGCGGACCGACGTCGGTGTCGCCGTTCGCGTCCGCGGCCAGCAGCGTCGACGGTCGCGGCTCGAACGGCCGGCCGCCCGGCTTCAACGGCTGGAACGCGGCGTAGGTCGGATACCGTCGCGCGAGCTGTCGCCGCGTCTCGGCCAGCACCCGGCGTCCCCATGCGCGGACCTGCCACGCGAGGTCCGCCTCCAGCGCCGGTCCTGCGTCGATCAGACGCGGCTCGGTCTCGCGGTCGTCGCCGAGGCAGAGCTCGGCGAGCTCCCGCTTCAACGCCCGGCCCTTGACGCCCCGCGCCTTCAGAAAGGCGGTCATGAACGCCCGGTCCCGCAGCGCGAACGCCGGCAACGGCCGCGCCTCGCCCGCGAGCCTCCGCGGGTAGTCGAGCGTGCACTTCAGGATGAACCACGCGACCGGATTGATGTCGACGGCCGTCACCGCGCAGCCCAGCCGCATCGCCTCCAGCGGAATCGCGCCCCCGCCCGCGAACGGATCGAGCACCCGCGGCGCGCGCCCGCCGAAGGCGTCGCGAATCCGCGCCCGGAACCAGCCGACGTCCGGCCCGCCCTCCCGCTTCCAGTGCAGAATCCCGCCCTGCGTCTCGCGCTTCCGCCTCGCCACCGTCCGCCCGCCGACCCGCTCGTCCTCGACCCTCTCGACCACCTCGCCCGCCATCCGCCGGTAGATCGCCTGCCTCTCCCGCGCGCCCCCGGGGTCGGGCAGCAGCGTCGCGATCAGCGCCGCCCGGCTCGCCGCCAACGGCCGCCGCGCCGGCCAGATGTGCAGCGTGGAGATGTGCCCGTGGCGGACGTTCTTCTCGTGGACCGAGTCGAGGGACACCTGTTCCAGGGGGAAGGCGATCTCGATAAGGCGCTTGTGCGTCAACGCGTCTCTCCCGCCATGTGCTTCCGCCACAGGTAGCTGGCGAAGGAGGCGCAGGCACCCAGCATGAACACCGCCTCGTCCTGGCCTACGGGTGCCTTGGTCTCGTCCAGGAGCGCATGTCGAATGCCCTGCTCCTGGTTCGTGTACCCGTAGAGCTGACTGAACGCGCCCTTTAGGGCCGGATGCAGCGCCCGCCGGCGTTCGAGTGACGACAGGGCCGGCCCCAGCGTCTTGGACGCTTTGGGATCCAGTCGCCGGGCCACCGACTCGACGGCGTGAATGCTCTCCCGAACTCCTCCCGCCCAATCGCCGGCGTTGATGCATCCGGACGCATCGCGCAAGTGCGCCGCGCTCGCGTCCAGACCAGCCTCACGGAGTCTCCGGAGCGACTCGACAACCGCGCTTCCCTCCTCAGGTGTCACCGCCGGAATGATGGTTGGCGGGCGCCCCACGTCAATGGTGTAGGCCAATCGGCATTCCGCAAACGCGCTCTTCATCTGTCTGATGAATCCGGAAGGGCACTCGGGGTGGCGCAGAACGAACTGGATGAGGTCGAAGACCTTGTTGAACCCTTGATTCTCCACGTAGTCGCGAAGACTCCGGCGAATTCCAGAGAATTCGGGATTCCATTCGTCCAGTGGAGCGTGGTCAAGACGACGGTGCTTCGCCTCCAGAATGTCGCGCCATGGACCCTTGATCCACGGTCCGCCATCCAGGACATCCAGACCCCCTGTTGTGGTGGACCGACGGATGTGCTCGAAGAACAGATTCCATATGCTGATCCGCGCCTCCTGCGGCAGGTCTTCCAGTTCCAGCGGACCAGGAATCTCCTCATGACCGTGCATCTGCGAAAAGGTGTACATTCGATCGGCCACCCGCGAGGCCCCCTCACCGGACCGCCGCATCCCGGGACTTGTTCCGCCGTAGAACGTTCCGCGGGCCGGCGTGCCAGGGGAGGGAACCTGTGACACGACGACCGGGCCCTTCGCGTTTCGGGAGCGCGGCCCGCGATCGGCTCCGGTCTCACGACGATCGCCGGCGTTCCACGTCGACGTCAGTGGAGTGGAGGCACTGGTCACCTGCTCCGCGCGCTGCCGTGCGCGCCGAGCGGCCCGGCGCATGGCCGCCTCGGCGCCCACCATGTCCGGATCACGGTCCGCGTGCGTCGGATTCCCGCGTTCGGTGCTCATGCTCGCCTGCCTTCCGCGACCAGCATCGGAACCTCTCCTGAATTGTCGTACACCGCCCACGCGTCCACGAGGGCGCGGTAGACCTGCTCGAAGTTGCGCCAGCCGGCATGGAACCGCCGTCGGATCACCGGTTCCGGCACGTCGTGGCCCCGCTCGGCCACCCGTTGGGCCACCCGAGCGATCGCCGCCTCGGGCGACGGCAGCCGCAGGAAGAACAGCTTGACCCGGTAGCCGTGCTCGCGCCAGCGAGGAATCCGGCGGGCGTAGCCGCGTCCGCTCAACGTCGTCTCGAAGGCGAAGCTGGCGCTCAGGCGCGCGTGCTCGCGAATCTGCCGGGCCATCAGCCGGCCCGCCTGCACGGCCACCGAGTCCCCGCCGAACGGGCTCAGGCCGGCCGCGATGAGGTCGGCGTTGACGAAGACGGGGCAGCGGGCCTCGTTCGGCAGGAACTCCCGGGCGAACGTCGTCTTCCCGGCTCCGTTCGGCCCGGCGATCACGAGAATCCGCTTGCCGGCGGTTGCGGTCACGTCCTGTCGACTCCCGTGCGGCTATCTGTCGAACTCGTCGAACTCGTCGCCGATCCCGATGATGCCCTCCAGACAGAGCCGATCGATCAGGTCGAGCGCACGCGAAGTCCATTCGCCGTTCTGGTGCTGCTGGTACGTCCGGAAGATGAGCTTCACGACGGTATGTGCGTCCGCGAATCGACCGGTCCGGGGATCCGACGCCTCATCATCGGCGCGGCCGAGGTAACGCTCGCAGACCATGCACGTGATTCCGGGCAGTCGATCGCGCGCGTGCTCCAGCGCGTTCAGGAGGCAGAAGGGCGCTTCCTCGAACGCCCGGCTGTTGCAGAACGACTCGACGAGTGCTCCGCAGGTATCCAGGACTTCGTCGGGAAAGTGGTCGAAGCAGGACGCCGCTTCGCCCCGTACGTCGGCGTCCGGGTCGTCGAATAGCGTAGCGAGCCGGGATTCGCACCAGACCCGGTGTTCGGGCGCGGCGACGTTGGCGGCGGCCACCTGAGCGACCCCGAGACGGCTCAGGGCGTGACCGCTATGCAGCGCCTCGTCCGCAAGGTCTGCGGCGGACTCGTGAAGCACGGCGGAGATGCACGCCAGCCGCGCGCCGGCCTCCCGGACTTCCGGCTCGGACGAACGGAGCATGCGTTCGACGAATGACCGCAGTACGTCGAACCTGTCGCGCAATCCAGTATGGAGAAAGTCGTACACGTGAGGAGTCACGAGCAGTCGGTCCTCGGACAGGTCCATGTTCTGGAAGAGTGACATGCCGAGCGCCGGGTCGTGGAAGGTCACCGCCCGGAGTGCGCCGGCCACGCAGGAGCGCACGGCCGCGCTCGGGTCGCGAACCATCCGGTCCAGAGCCGGGCGGAATCGCTCGATGTACGCGGCGTTCGTCAGGATCAGGTCACGAATGGCGTCAGCGGTCCTGCCGCGGGTGGTGTTGATGCCGCGAGCATGCACCTCGTCGCCGCCATGCGGCTGACCGCCACCTGCGCCCTCCCCCCAGAGTTCGACGGTGGGATCGTCGTAGCGGGTGGCTAGCCAGGCGAGCTTCTGGATGGCGTCGTCCGGGAGGGGGTCTTCCATCTGCCCGAGGACATCGGCAATTGACCCACCGCACGCGTCGGGCGCCTCGGCAAATGCCTTGCGGCAGAGGCGCAATTTGAGGTCGTCGGCAATTGCGTGGTCTTTCAACGCGGCCAGCGTGCGCTGCAAGTATACGGGATTCGCATCCGGCGGGAATCTCAAGGCGAGCTGACCGAACCTGGTCGGGTCTGCCTTGACTTGCACTTCGAGAACTCGTGCCAACTCCCAAGCACCTCCGGTGGGTGCGTTGCCCAAGTAAACGATGCGATCCTCCGAAGCGTACTTCGCGATTGCCCGAAGCCATTGGTCGTCGGTCATCTTCTCGGCGTGGTTCTCGCCGATCGGTGACTTGACCGACGTTGCGGTGATTCCCCTTGGCGCCTCCGTCGGCTCACCGAACTTCCGCTTCAGCTCGTCGAAGCTCTTGGTTGCATCCTTGCTTCGCAACTCCGCCGGGATGGCGGAGAGCAGATTGAATCGGGCTCGCCCAAAACGCTTGTATCCGGCGCGAGTTCGCTCCCAGGCCGAAACGTAGTTCAGAATCGCCTCCTGCAGGCCCTTGCGACTTTCGGCCGTGCAGTGTGGGGCGATGGCGCGAATCGTCTCCATCGCGCACCAGTTCGAGCTGTCGGAGAACCCGCATTCGAATCGCCACGGCTGGTCGCACAACAGGGCTACCGCTTCGTGTGCGTAGCGCGCGGCCCCGCCACGGTACAGAGCGAGCAGCAGGTAGTTCGAGATGTACGTGTCGCGGCGGCGCAGGTCGGAAAGGATATCGTCCAGCGGGACGCCGTCGGCACTGGCGAGCGCGGCTAGCGCGTCGGCCAATCCGGAGAGGCACGCATCCTCGCCGTTCGGATGCGGCCTCTTGATGAGAGTCGGCCACACGGCATCGCGTCGCGGCGGCGTGTCGGTGGTTGCGGCGGCGTCGGAGATGTCGAGAACGACGGGGAGAACGTGCTCGACGAAGGCCGCGGGAGCGTTGTCTGCAGCCTTGAACAGTCGTTCGGTCGCGACACGGTCATGTTGGAAGAGTGCGCCGCTCGCGAGGCGTGTGCCAGCTTCGTGGAGTATTGCGAGCCGTCGGCGGAGTCGGTGCGCTACGACCTCTGGAATCCATTCGGGGCGGTGCTCACTCAACCTGTAGAGCGTGCTCCAGAACGTGCTGTTTTCGGCGAGCCGTGGACGGGCATCGTCGAGGGTGCCATTGTCCACGAGATGAAGAAACAGGTCGAAGAAGCGTCGGCTCGTATGGAGCCCGGCCGACTCCATGATGTGCCGAATCCGCGGCATCCACGCGCCGCCGCGGTCGGCGTACGGTTCGAGCAGGGCGGCGACGCGGTCGGGCGCATTGCGCTGGTGCAGCCGCAGGTAGTTCACGGCCAGATTGTCGATGATTCGGTCATGCGGGGAAGTCAGCCAACCCTCGATCAGGCCGTGCCGATCGGCCGCGGCGAACCAGGACGGCGATCCGAAGAACCGTCGCCAGGCGATCGCCGAGATGGGGTTGGGATTCGGCGTGCCGTCCGCGATGACGCTGAGGGCCGGTGTGATCCAGGACTGCCAGATCGTCCACTCCTCCTCTGTCGGATCGGGGACTTCGGCCAGGAGGGCGAACGCGAGATCCTTGAGGTGCGGCCGGATGTTCTCGTCGCCGAGCAGGCGGCGCAGTTCCTCCGCGTACCGCGGCGGGTCGGCGTCGCGCAAGTACGTGAGTACCTGTCGCACCTGGGCGCGGCGGAACAGGTGCTGCTCGGACGCCCTCAGGAACGACACCAGCGGTTCCGTTCGACGGATGAATACGCGGGCGAAGGCGTAGTCGAGGAAGCTCTCGTGGCCGAATGCGTAGCGGCCGCCGTCGCGGGCGAGCACGCCTTCGGACGCGAGCTGGTGCACGTAGTCTTCGGAGAACACGTCCAGCACTTCGCGGCGTACGGAGAGCTGCTGGGTGCGCGTCATCTCGTCGCAAAGGGTCTCGATGACAGTCATCCAGTGGTGGTCGGGCGCAGGCGCGACGCGCTCCGCCATCGACCGTTGCTTGGCATCCCAGTACCGGTCGAAGATCTGCGTGGCCGTGCGGAACGGCGGCGGGCGGGACGTATCGAAATCGGCGTCGAGAAACAGGGACAGGTTCTGTGGAAGCTGCAGGATCTTCAGTTGACGTTCCGCGAAGGGTGCGGGGTCGAAACCTGCGGCGGTCAGAACCTCCTTGACCTCGTCGATCGAGAACTCGGCAACGTCGACCCTGGCCGCCTGCGCTTCGGCATCGGATGGCTTGAGTCGCCGCAGACTGGCGTCGTTCTCCCAATCGAATTTCCGGCAGACGACCAAGGTGTGCAGCACGGCCCGGGGACGCGACCCGCGCGCCTCGCGGAGAAGCTGTTCGATGAGATCGCAGACGCCGGCGTTTCGGCCGGACACGGTGCTCACCGCATCGAGTTGATCGACGATCAGGACGCCGGCATGGCCGGCCGCCTCGGCCGCGGCCGCGAGCACCAGGGTCGGCGATTCTTCGAGATCGAGAACGCGGCCGAGGTCCGCGGTGGTCGACGCCGAGGCGAAACGATCGAGGCGATCGAGCCGGATCGCCAACACCGGGACGCCTCGCTCGCGGAGCGTCTCGACGACCTCCACGACGCAGACGGTCTTGCCGGCGCCGGCTTTTCCGGTCAGTACGCTGTCGGTTGTTGCGCCTCCCGGTTCTCCCAGGCGCTGCAGCAGTGCCTTCGAGGCTTCTCGCGCGAGGAGCCGTCGTTGGATGAGCCGGCGGCGCGCGCCGCACAGATAGCGATCCGTCGTGCGCCGCACGGCGTCGGCGGCCGAGGCTGGACTGATCAGGTGCCGAAGGCGGTAGCCGCGGCGGGAGAGATCGTCGACGAGCTGCTGACGGGTGATCGTACGGTGGACGGCGTCTTCCGCGATGCCGCGCAGCGCTTCGACGACATCTCTCGGACTCGCGAGAAAGAGTGCCTGTACGGCCCAGCGCACCTCGTCTTGGAGTCCCCGTTCGTCGATGGTGCGCACCTCAACGCGCCGCAGGCGGTCGATGGTGAGCGGCACGTCGCATGCCCAGCAGTCGAGGAGTGTCCTGAAATCCTCCTTTCGCCCTCCGGCCGCCAGGAAGCTGCCCTCGAATTCCTCCGGCGACTCCGCGTGCCGCGCCGATTCACAGAGATCAGCCAGCGCGCGGGCGTCGCTGCCCGAGGCAAACACGAACCGATCGTCGTTGTCGGTCAGGTAACTGCCGATGGCTTCCAGGAGTCCATCGGTCTGGAGCGCGGCCAGGCTCCACTTGCCGTTCGGGTGGCTCCGCTTCACCTGATGCAGCTCCCGGTGAGCGCCGGCCGTCACGACGAACTCCGCCTTGTCGACGCCGGGGGCTTCGATGCGGATGGCCTCCGTGTGCCCGTGGAGCATGCGCACGAACTGCGACAGCGTCCACCACTTCTCGTAGCGGTTGCCGAACTTGTCCGCGGCTCCGCCCGGCAGCGTCATGACAGGGGCTCGCAGGTCGGCATCGTGGTCGGGTCTCGTCGGGGCCGGTCCTTCCCGGCACGGCGAGGTTGGGGGCGGCGGGATCGGCGTGTCGCGGTAGTCATCCGTCGTGTGCTGCTTGCTGGGGGCGAACGTTCGGTAGAGGCACGAGTCGGTCAGGCAGCGAAAGGAACGACCTCGAGCTCAGTCGACCGATCGACGCGGCCCAGCAGCTCGTCGACCTTGGCCATGACGGCGTCCTCGATGAGGTACTCGATGCAGCCGTCGCATTGCAGGACGGGGAGCTTCTTGACGACGACGATCGTGTGGTCGCTCACCTTCAACGGGAGGTCGGTGGTGATGCTGCGAAGCGGTGCGCCGCACACCAGGCACTTCACGGTCGCCGTCTCCTCGTCTTCATGTCGGATTTCCAATAGAGCCTCTTGCGAAAAGCGTGTTCGGCCGAGTTTTTGCCTGAGGCCGCGGGGCGAGCGAGGGTCAGCGGACGGGACGCAGCGTTCGCAGGATGACAGTGACCGCCACTGTGGCCGGGGAGCCGGAGCCGCGGGGGTTCATGGAGCCTGCCTGCCTGTGATGAGGGCAAGCACACGCGAAGAGATGCGGCGCATTTCCTCCACGAGCCGTTCCAGTTCACGGTTGTTCTCGATCCACTCCCGGTAAAGGCCTAGTTCGTCTTCGGTGAGCTTCAAGCCGACGGTTTTTCCGCGGGCCTTCCGCGTCCAGTAGTGGTAGGGGCCGTGGCGGGCGTCCGGGTCGTGATGGCAGCGGCAGGTGGGCGACCCACAGGCTATACGGCGGGTCTGGACGCTGCCCTGGCCGATGAACCCGACCGCTTGTAGTTTCGCCTTGAGCGCATCGTACTGTTCCTCGTACCGATGCATCGCTTCGTCGTGGGCCATCGATTGGCTGCTTGGCATCCTCTTTGCTCGTAAGTGTACAGTAGGCAACAGGAGTGGTCAAGAAATGAATCACCTGCGCGTCGCCTTCGCCCCCTACTGGCAGTCGATCCAGCATGCCCTGTTTCCGCAGTTGGAGCGCGTGTTGGGTCCGCTGACCGAGAAACAACAGCAGTTGGTGCAGACCCTGGAGGTCATCCGTATCGAGCAGATGATTCCCCGGCGCTTCCGAGTGCCGGGGCGTCCGCCCAAGGACCGTGCGGCGATGGCGCGGGCCTTGGTGGCCAAGGCGGTCTACGACATGCCGACGACGCGCGTGCTGCTGGACCGATTGGACACCGACGTGGTGCTGCGGCGGATCTGCGGCTGGGAGCGAAGGAGTGAGGTGCCGAGCGAGTCGGTCTTCTCGCGCGCCTTCGCCGAGTTCTCGGACACGCAGTTGCCCCAGCGCGTGCACGAAGCGCTGATCTGGAACACCCACCGCGACCGGCTGGTGGGCCACCTCTCTCGCGACTCGACGGCCATCGAGGCCCGCGAGAAGCCGGCCGCGAAGGAGAAGGCGCCTCCGCCGCCCAAGCGCAAACGGGGACGGCTGAAGAAGGGTGAGGAACGACCGAAGGTCCTCAAGCGCCTCGACCGGCAGGCGACCATGAGCCTGCCGGCGATGCTCGACGACCTGCCGACCGCCTGTGATGTCGGCATGAAGAAGGACAGCAAGGGCTACAAGTCCACCTGGGTCGGCTACAAGCTGCACATCGACGTGGCCGACGGCCAGATTCCGATCAGTTGCCTGCTGACGTCCGCCTCGCTGCACGACAGCCAAGCCGCCATTCCGCTGGCGACGTTGTCGGCCGGGCGGACGACCAATCTGTATGACCTGATGGACGCCGCCTACGACGCGGAACCGATCCGGCAGCACAGCCGCTCACTCGGCCACGTCCCGTTGATTGACACCAACCCCCGCCGCGACAAGACGCTGGCGGAGGAACTGCGAACCGAAGCCCGGCGCCTGAAAAATCTCGGCTTTCAGCTTGCCGAGCAGGTTCGCTACAACGAGCGTACGGCGGGTGAGCGCGTCAATGGCCGACTCAAGGACGAGTTTGGCGGTCGCCATGTCCGGGTCCGTGGCGCCTCGAAAGTGATGTGTCACTGCATGTTCGGCGTGCTCGCACTCATCGCCGACCAGCTCGTACGCCTGGTGACATAACCAGCGCACCGCCGGCAACGCCCCTCGGCGCCCGACCGGCGTCAGTCACCCACCGCTGTTCCGACGCTCGGTCGGCGACACGTCGAAACAGCCCTACTTCCACCTCTCGGCGTGCCGCCGGTCCTCCGGAGCCGGCATCCAGTCGGCGATCCAGGGCGAATGGGTGTTTGCCAGGAGAATTGAGGACTGCGCCAAGCCGCCAGCCCCAGGAGTTTCGCAAGCGGCTCAATAGCTTGGATCTGGGCGGTACGCGGTGACGGGAACGCGCACGTTGGCACCTTGCACGTCCCCGGTATCTCGGCACAGGCATTCGGTATCGGGCGAGCGCGTCGGCTGCCGGAGCGTCTTGAGACGTACCGCGGGGAGTCTCTTCAGCCGCTGGTTGTTCGGGTCGACCTCGATCCCGACGGACTCCAGAGCGGTGACCCCGAGCAAGGGCTCGGCGTCGGTTTCACCGAACAAGATGGTGCCGCCGACAGTTTCACCCATGAATTCGATATCCGCGGTCGTGATCTCCATCGTGATCTCGCTGCCGTCGGCGAGCTCGTACACGCGCCGGCCCTTGGGCCGGAGGCCGATCGACTCGAGGTGCGGTCGTGGGACCAGAGAGTCGGTGGCCCCCGTGTCAACGAGGAACAGCCCTTCCCAGGTTCTGTCGGGATCGGCCGGGTTGCGGATGGTGACGGTGACGTGAGGTGCGCCCATGTTCAAGTCCTCTCGGGTGGATCGGCTCGGCCCGGCGAACCGGGTGCGGCTCGCCGCCGGAACCACTATTGTGCACTTCCTGGACTCTCCTCCGCCGCCGCCTGCACCGACGACGCCGGGATGGAGTGGGCCGACAATTCTCGACTCCTCACGAGCAGCTTCCCGAACGGGTCGCGGACCCGCACCAGCCGCGGCCGGGGCGTGGCGCAGTCGTAGACGGCGTAGAGCCAGTAGCCGTCCCGCAGGTTGCACGCCTTGGCCCATTCGTTCTCGGACAGCTCGATGTCGCCGGCGCGGGACCGGCCCTTGACCTCGATGGCCCGCCGGTTGCCGGCCGGACTGACGGACAGCAGGTCGAAGCCGGGCCAGTCGCCGAGGCCGGCCCGGCGCGCCAGCTCGGGACGGGAGACGTCGTGGGCGGTGGCGCCGGATGCCTCCTCGTGCGCCTGCGCGATGCGCATGGCGATTTCCTCGACCCGGGCTTCGTGCCGCCGGCGCTCGTCGGCATCGCCGGTCGGCAGCACCAGGACGTGGGCGAGCAGCTCGGCGCCGCCCGCGACGACGAGGGACGGCTCCATCTGAAGGAGGCGCAGCCGGCGGTCCTTGTCGGCGGCGAGCTGACGCTGCGCTTCCTTGACCTTGGCGAGGTCCTCTGCCGCTCGGGCGTCGCCGGCGCGAGCCTTGCGGCCGACCTGTTGCCGCCGGGCGATCAGCTCGGCCGCGCGGTGGTCACAGCCTCGGGCGACCCAGTCCAGGCGCTCGGGCAGCGACTGCCCGATACGCGCCCGATGCTCGTCGACCATGCGGGGGAGTGCATCGCCGTCGATCCACTCGCGGGCGGCGTCGGTCAGCCGGGCCGCGACGCGGGCGAGCGGCACGCTGCCGGGCGCGACGCTGTCCGCGCCGCGCAGCAGCAGCAAGTGTTCCAGCGGACAGGGCTCGATCGTGCCGTGTCCGTCCTGGCGCAGACCGATCAGGCGACTCTCGATGATCTCGGAGCGTGCTCGTTCACGCTCGGACCGGGCGCCGCGCGCATCGGGATCGGACTTCGGTGATTCAAGCGCGGTCTGACGTCGCACCACCGTCACCCGCGCGAGATGGAAGAGATACGGCTCGCCGGCGTGCGGGTCGACGAAGAAGGCCCCGCGCCGGGCCTCGTCCTCGTGGCGCGTCAGCAGGGTGGCGCAGAAACGGTCGAACACCGGCTCGCCGGGGTGGAGCCAGATGACGCCGGCGCGGTCCGCGGGCCGGTAGACCGTGAATCGGCCGTGAGAGCCGACGGGGTAGGTCTCCATCGCGTCGAGGACGGGATCGAGGCCGCGCCGTCGCGCCTGGGCGAGCTGGAAGGCGCCGTCGGGGTCGCCCTCGATCCGGAGATCGACCAGCGGCGCCGCGGCGGTGACGAACCGGCGCACGTAACCGGGCAGCAGTCGGCGGTACTGTTCCTGGTCGATGGCCGCCCGCAGCGCGGGCAGGCTGCTCTTGACGTCGCCGCCCCCGAACATCGCCCGCTCGCGGTCGGCGAGCGCGCGTACCTGCTCGGTCGTCAGCAGGCCGCGGATGCCGTCGACGGCCGCGTTCGCGCCCTCGTCGGTGGCCGCCGTCTCCAGATACGTGCTGAGCGACACGTTCTCGAACAGGCGGCCCACGACGTCGAAGACCTTGTCCGACTCGAGCTCCTTGCGGATCGCCTCCAGCTTGTCGAGCAGCGTCTTCAGCACCCGGCCCTCGCGCGTCTCGCCGGCGACGAGGTTGACGATGACCACCGGGTCGTGCCGCTGCCCGTAGCGGTGGATGCGGCCCATGCGCTGCTCGAGGCGGGCCGGGTTCCAGGGCACGTCGTAGTTCACCATCAGCCAGCAGAACTGCAGGTTGATGCCCTCGCCCGCGGCGTCGGTGGCGACCAGGTAGTTGGCGCCGCCGTCGGCGAGCGGGCGCCGGAACAGATCGACCTGCGCCTCGCGCTCGCGGTAGTGGAGGCCGCCGTGGATCGACGCCACCTGTCCGGTGAAGCCCAGCCCCTCGAGGCGCCGGACCAGGAACTCGGCGGTGTCGCGATGCTCGGTGAAGACGATGAACTTCTCGCGGGCGAAGCGGGAGCCGCGCAGCACCCCGCGGAGCTTCTCGAACTTCGAGTCCTCGCCCTCGTCGGCAAGGCGCCGCGCCCGGGCGAGGAGCGCCTCGACCTCGCGACGCTCTTCCCGCAGCTGCGCCAGGGCCGGCGCGACGATGCCGCCCAGCACGCGGTCCTCGAACGCCTCGTGACCCTCGCCTCCGGCCGATTCGTCGGCGTCCTCGTCCGCCGTCCGGGTCTCGAAGAAGTCGGGAGTCGAGGCTAGACGTTGCTGGCGGCGCTCCAGCTCGGCGATCCGGCCGGCGCGCACCAGGTCGATCGCCTCGTCCAACCGACCGAGCCGGCGCTCGAACGACCGCATCAGCGCGGAGGTCGAGCTCGCCTGCCGGCGCTGGAAGACGCTCATCGCAAGCCGCGCCGCCGACCGGTTCAGCACGCGCGCCCGGTTGTAGATCTCCGAGATGTAGCCGGTCGTCGCTTCGTAGAGGGCCTGCTCGGACGGGCTCAGCCCGTAGCTGAGCGTGTCGCACCGCCGCTGCGGATACAGGGCACGGCCGTCGAAGCCGACCATCTCCTCCTTCGTCCGGCGGATGAAGTGCCGCCGACGCTGGGCCTCCGGGAACGCCTGGAACGCGTCGAACGTCGGCAGCGCGTCCGGGGCCAGCAGTCGCCACAGGCAGTAGTAGGGGAAGTCCTTCCCCATGTGCGGCGTCGCGGTGAGGAGCAGGACGTGCGTCGCCGACCAGCCCAGCTGCCACCGCGGCTCGTCGGCGGGCAGCCCCGCCAGCGCTTCGGCGAGGCGGTAGCGGTCGGTCTTGCGGACGGAGAAGTCCGGCTGCCGGTGGGCGGCCAGCTTGTGCGCCTCGTCGAACACCACCAGGTCGTACGGCGCCGTCTCCGCCGCCGCCTCCTGCAGCCGCCCGAACGTGCGCTCGCCGGCCAGCGTGTCGACGCTCACGATCACCCGGTCGCTCTCGGGCCCCGCGAACGGATTGGCGGCGCGCGCGTCCTCGCCTCGGACGATCCGGAACGGCAGCGAGAAGAGCGTCCGCAGCTCCCGCTCCCAGTTGCCGACGAGCCCGGCTGGCGGCACGACGAGCACGCGCCGGACGAGGCGGCGGGCGAGCACCTCCCGGAGGTACAGGCCGGTCATGATCGTCTTGCCCGCTCCGGCGTCGTCGGCCAACAGGAAGCGGAGCGGCGACAGGCCGAGCATCCGCTCGTAGACGGCGATGCGCTGGTGCGGGAGCGGGTCGATCAGCGAGACCTCGGTCGCGAAGGCGGGGTTGAAGAGGTGGCCGTAGGACAGCCGCGTCGCCTCGGCCACGGCCGAGACCACCGCCGGCCGGGCGGTGAAGTCGAGCTCCGGCGCCGGGGTCGAGGCGGCTGCCGTCTCCGGTTCCCCGGCTCCCGGTGTCAGCCCCGCCTCCAGGTCGAGAATCTGCCGCCACGCGAGCCGTGCCGGCTTGTTCTGGCCGTTCTCCCAGCGGTTCACGGTCGCGAACGACACCCCGATGCGCTCCGCGAGCTGCGCCTGCGTCAGCTCGAGCCGCTCGCGGACGGACCTGACGCGGGCGGGGTAGTCCGCGGGGAGGGCGGGGGCGGGCTGCTGCATCGTCGACGCCTGTGCGGGCTGTCGGCTCGTGTGTTATGGAATGCAATATAGCATATGTTATGGCCTTCGGCGTCCGCTTCGTCGCGAGTCGCGCTCACGGACCGAAGTCACCGCGCACGATGCGTTCCCAGATTCGCGTGTATTCCCGGTCGTCTTTTCGCTCTGCACGGGCATCGCGGCGGCGCCTCGACGCCCTCCAGGTGGAGAACGGAACGATGCGGGTCTCGTCGTTCGTGCTCTCCGTGCGCTGGACCACGAACAGCGAGCGGCTCGGTACGAGCTCGGGCAGGAACGGGTCGCGCGTGGTGACGACGTGCTGTGTGTGCAGACCGTCGTAGAAGCGCGACCGGGTTACAAGCATCTCCGCGATCAACGGGATCAGGCGCGGATGCACGCCGGTCTCCGGTTCCTCGATGCCGGCGAGGGCCGGCGGCTCGACGAAGGCGGTCAGCGCCACGAGTCCGAGGAGGCGCAGGGTGCCGTCCGACAGCAGGCGCGCCGGCATCGCCACGCCGCGTTCGGTCAGCCGGAGCTCGACCTCGCCGAGCTCGTTCACCTCGGTCTGGATGCCGTCGAACCTCGGCATCATCGCGGTCAGCTCCCCCTCGACGGAACCGAAGAGCTCCGGCTCCTCCGCCTTCACGGTGTTGAGGAAAGCCGCCAGGTCTTCTCCCATCGGCCCGATGCGCCGCCCTTCCTTGAGTGGGTTGGCCGCCCGCATTCGTTCCCGCGGCTCGAAGCAGAGGAACAGCCAGCTCTCGAGCTCGTGCCGCGCCGCGACGAGATGGGGGTGATGCGGCGGATAGTGCGGCATCGACAGGATGCTGTGGTCCAGAAAGCGGTCGTGGTGCGTGACGTGCGTCCCGCCTTCGCGCCGCAGGAGGAGCTTGTCGCCCCGTCGCTCCAGGAAGGGTCTCCGTCGGCTCGGCTCTCCCCGGGTCGTGAGAGGAGCCAGGTACTCGTCGGCGACCCGCAGGGTGCCCGACCTCGGCAGCATCTCGATCTCGACGCGGTACCGCAGGTTGTGTGCGTGTACGACTTCGCGCTGTCGGTCGGCGTTTCGCGACGCGGACCGTCGGGCCGAACCGCGCATGTCCCGAACCTGTCGATCGACGGCGGTGAGGGTCGACTCCGACAGGCGCAGGTCGGCCTCGATGGAGAACGCCAGTCGCTCCTGCGCGGTCAGACCTTCGATGCCGTCCGGGCCCATGTGGAACGACTCGAGCGGCACGCCGCGGTACGGCGGGTCGAACGCGTCCCTGAGCGTCCGGCTCGTTCCGACCATCGACAGCAGCCGGAGCGCGTCGAGGAAGTTGCTCTTGCCCGAGGCATTCGGCCCGATCAGGACGACCAGCGGCTCGAGATCCACCTCGACGTCGGCCAGCGATTTGTAGCCCTTGACGTGAACTCGCTTCAGCATGCCGTGATTAACAATTGACGGATCGGCTGGGTGCGGGATCGGTGCGGTGAAGTGCGTCGCCCCGCGCTACGGCACCTCGTCTCCCGGCGTCGGCCGGCCGGTCGACGCCGGGCCGCCGACGCCGACCCGCTCCAGGATGCGGTGTGCCGCTGGGACGTCCCCTCGGGCGGCGCGTTCAGCGAGGTACTGATCGGTCCGAAGCGCAGACAGCTTCTCGGCGACAGCGCCGTCGATAGACTGGTTCACCGCCACGCCCTCCACCTTGGCGAGCTTGCGCACCTCGTCCAGCAACGCGGGTTGAAGCCTCAGAGCGAAGTTGGTCTTCCTCACGGTCGCATCTCCCGCGACGGCCGGCGACTCGGCCGCCCCGCTATCAGGAGCAGAAATGCAACGTTTACAGGGGCGGAAATGTAACGTCTTCAGGGGCAGATATGTAACGAACTTCGGCGCTGAGGGCCCGTCCGTCAGGAGCCGGTTCAATCTGGCACCTTCGCGCCGCAGGGGGAACCGCACGATGAGAATCACACCGCGACGCCGGCCCTTGCTTCGCCGATGATGCGGACGGCCAAGTCGGCACCGGCCGTCGATTTACGGGCGGCGTCGAGGGGCGTACGCGCACCCAGCAGGAGGTGCGGCCGGTTGAGAAACCGTACCATTGCCGAGTCGTCGTTGGTCCAGAGCCGTCGCGCTTCGAGCAGGACGCGCGCAACGCGGTGAACGCGCTCGCTCACCTCGCGCGTCAGACGGCGACGTGGCCGCTTCCGAAGACGCGACCAGGTCGAGCGCGACAACAGCGTGTACTTCGCGCGAGGGTTGCCCGGGGCCATGACTTGCGCGACCCGTTCGGCTGCCTGAAGGGGCAGTCCCCGCTCGATCTGGTCGACGAGGGACAGACTGCTCATCTTCCGCCACGACGGCAGGCCCATGAGCCTCGCGATCCCGGCCGCATCACCCACGGGCTCCATCATGGCTCCGGCACGTATCCTGTCAGTCACCATGCCCTCCCGGAGATAACACGATTCCAGTTGCAGGTGCGGAGAGCCGCAAATGCCCTTGCCGACCGAACGATGCGCGACGTGTCAGCAACGCACCCGTGGGTGACTGTCCGCAGCATGAGAGCTTGCGGACAGTGAAGCGACCGCTGGCGCGCCTTGCGGCCCCTCGCTCGCGGGCGTCCTCAGGCACCGGGCTGAGTGTAGCGACGGCTGCGGCGGCCGATATCGTCCTTCACGACTTCACCGACGCGATAAGCCAGCTCGATAATGTCATTGGCGACGGCCACTGCATCCTCTTCGCTGAGACTCCGAATCGACGGCGCGAAGGCACCCTCTTGCTGGGATTCCCTGCACGATGTGACACGTTCCCAGACACGCTTGTAGACCGGCGTGAGGTGGCTTGGTAGAGCCGGCTCGGGCACGAAGACGAGACCGTCCTGGCAAGCCTGGATTAGTCGCTCTGGAAGGCGTCCAGGGTGCGTAGCAAGGATCCCGACCGCGGTCCAGAGCTTCCCGTTGGCGTAGATCAAGTCAGCCATCATTCGTCCTCCCCCGCGCTGCCGGTGATGGGATGCCCGATATCTGCGTCCGCCATCTGGAGCTGAAGAGCAGTATCGATGACGAAGTCGATACAGAATCGCAACTCATCCGTCGTGATGTCTGGTGGATTGCCAATCACACGACGTGATCCCCCAAGATCGTGATGCACGTGGGGCGTCAACCGCTGGAATCTCGCGTACCGTCGGTAGTCCACGCCAAGGCTGAGCAACCGCGTTCTCTCGTGTAGATCGATCACCGTCTTGTTCAGCGCCTTTATGCATTCTCTCAACTTCTCTCCCTACACCGGACCGTTCTTTCGTGAGCCGCACGGCCCTCAGACGGTGTCTCGGAGAGAACGGCGATTCCAGCCAGCGGTCGCTCTGACGTTGTTCGTAATCGCGTAGAACTTCATCGAGTGCCTCCGCGCATGCACGCGATCCGTCTGTCGCTCGGTGCTCCCCATAGGCCAGCTCGGCAGCCTGCAGGTACGGCTGCGCGCTTTCGCATCGGACGACTGCAACGAGAGACACGGAGTCGATATCGGCGCCGAAGATGCGGGGCGTGGCCTCTTCAAAGAAGCGAATCACCGCTTCGGTGTGATGCTCGAGATCTGCTCGGTCCGCGCGCAACCCTTTATGCTTCAAGGCGTTGCGTGCATCATTCAGTCGGCGCATGCTCTCGCGCTCAGGCATTGGCGGACCGGGTTTCAGCTTTTCGTCGAGAGGCTGGAAGTAGTTCATGAAGCTGTCCGCGCGCTTGACGTGGAGCGCTTCTGACGCCAGCACAAGAAACAACTCCACGGCGTCATGGAACAGGAGAATGGCGACACTCGACTGAGGCCCGGCTCCTTGGGCGTGCTGGACGCCGAGCGTGAACAGGTACCGTATGAATGCGAGACGCTCAATCTGGTGTCGGTTCAGATCGTCCGGGCTCATCAGATCCTCCAGTATACCTGGAGCCGTGGGCTACAGATCGGGCCGGGCTGCGCCTCGCTGTTGTGGCGGCGCCCAACAGTCTGGGGGTCGGCTGCTAGTCTAGGGCGAGGGAGGCGGACGCTGGTGTCCCGACGGCAGTAGAGCGGGCGTTCAAGGGCACGTGGCCGCGGCGGTTCTCTGGAGTGGCGGACCGTCGGACCAACGGGCGTCAGCTTTGGCGCACACTCGTACACCGTCGGCGGGGAAGGTCCCGCGACCGGCGTACGAGATGTCGCGCTTGGGCTTGCGGCGGCTACCCCCCGAACTTCGCCGAGGACGGGGTCGAGGCCGCGCCGGCGCGCCTGGGCGAGCTGGAAGGCGCCGTCGGGGTCGCCTTCGAGCCGGAGATCGATCAGCGGCGCCGCGGTGGTGACGAACCGCGGACGTAGCCGGGCAGCAGTCGGCGGTACCGTTCCTGATCGATGGCCGTCTGCAGCGCGGGCAGGCTGCTCTTGACGTCGCCGCCCCCGAACATCGCCCGCTCGCGGTCGGCGAGCGCGCGTACCTGCTCGGTTGTCAGCAGGCTGCGGATGCCGTCGATGGTCGCGCCCGCGCCCTCGTCGGTCGCCGCCGTCTCCAGATACGTGCCGAGCGACACGTTCTCGAACAGGCGGCCCACGACGTCGAAGACCTTGTCCGACTCGAGCTCCTTGCGGATTGCCTCCAGCTTGTCGAGCAGCGTCGTCAGCACCCGGCCCTCGCGCGTCTCGCCGGCGACGAGGTTGACGATGACCACCGGGTCGTGCCGCTGTCCATAGCGGTGGATGCGGCCCATGCGCTGCTCGAGGCGGGTCGGGTTCCAGGGCACGTCGTAGTTCACCATCAGCCAGCAGAACTGCAGGTTGATGCCTTCGCCCGCGGCGTCGGTGGCGACCAGGTAGTTGGCGCCGCCCTCGGCGACCGGGCGCCGGAACAGATCGACCTGCGCCTCGCGCTCGCGGTAGTCGAGGCCGCCGTGGATCGACGCCACCTGTCCGGTGAAGCCCAGCCCCTCGAGGCGCCGGATCAGGAACTCGGCGGTGTCGCGATGCTCGGTGAAGACGATGAACTTCTCGCGGGCGAAGCGGGAGCCGCGCAGCACCGCGCGGAGCTTCTCGAACTTCGAGTCCTCGCCCTCGTCGGCGAGGCGCCGCGCCCGGGCGAGGAGCGCCTCGACCTCGCGACGCTCTTCCCGCAGCTGCGCCAGGGCCGGCGCGACGATGCCGCCCAGCACGCGGTCCTCGAACGCCTCGTGACCCTCGCCGCCGGCCGATTCGTCGGCGTCCTCGTCCGCCGTCCGGGTCTCGAAGAAGTCGGGTGTCGAGGCCAGACGATGCTGGCGGCGCTCCAGCTCGCCCACCCGGCCGGCGCGGACCAGGTCGAATAGCCTCGTCCAAGCGACCGAGCCGGCGCTCGAACGATCGCACCAGTGCGTACGTCGAGCTCGCCTGCCGGCGCTGGAAGACGCTCATCGCGAGTCGCGCGGCCGAGCGGTTCAGCACGCGCGCCCGGTTGTAGATCTCCGAGATGTAGCGCGTCGTCGCTTCGTAGAGGGCCTGCTCGGACGGGTTCAGCCCGTAGCTGAGCGTGTCGCACCGCCGCTGCGGATACAGGGGACGGCCGTCGAAGCCGACCATCTCCTCCTTCGTCCGACGAATGAAGTGCCGCCGGCGCTGAGTCTCCGGGAACGCCTGGAACGCGTCGAACGTCGGCAGCGCGTCCGGGGCCAGCAGCCGCCACAGGCAGTAGTAGGGGAAGTCCTTCCCCATGTGCGGCGTCGCCGTCAGCAGCAGGACGTGCGTCGCCGACCAGCCCAGCTCCCACCGCGGCTCGTCGGCCGGCAGCCCCGCCAGCGCTTCGGCGAGGCGGTAGCGGTCCGTCTTGCGGACCGAGAAGTCCGGCTGCCGGTAGGCGGCGAGCTTGTGCGCCTCGTCGAAGACCACGAGGTCGTACGGGGCCGCCCCCGACGCCGCCGCCTCCTGCAGCCGCCCGAACATGCGCTCGCCGGCCAGCGTGTCGACGCTGACGATCACCCGGTCGCTCTCGGGCCCCGCGAACGGATTGGCGGCGCGCGCGTCCTCGCCTCGGACGATGCGGAACGGCAGCGAGAAGAGCGTCCGCAGCTCCCGCTCCCAGTTGCCGACCAGCCCGGCAGGCGGCACGACGAGCACGCGCCGGACGAGGCGGCGGGCGAGCACCTCCCGGAGGTACAGACCGGTCATGATCGTCTTGCCCGCCCCGGCGTCGTCGGCCAGCAGGAAGCGGAGCGGGGACAGGCCGAGCATCCTTTCGTAGACGGCGATGCGCTGATGCGGCAGCGGATCGATCAGCGAGACCTCGGTCGCGAAGGCGGGGTTGAAGAGGTGGCCGTAGGACAGACGCGTCGCCTCGGCCACGGCCGCGACCACTGCGGGCCGAGCGCTGAAGTCGAGCGCCCGCGCCGGGGTCGATCCGGCTGCCGCCTCGGGTTCCCCGCCCCCCGGCGCGAGCCCCGCCTCCAAGTCGAGGATCTGCCGCCACGCGAGCCGCGCCGGCCGATTCTGGCCGTTCTCCCAGCGGTTCACGGTCGCGAACGACACCCCGATGCGCTCCGCGAGCTGCGCCTGCGTCAGATCGAGCCGCTCGCGGACGGACCTGACGCGGGCGGGGTAGTCCGTGGGGAGGGCGGTCTGCTGCATCGTCGACGCCTGTGCCGTCTGTCGGGCTCGTGTGTTATGGAATGCAATATAGCATATGTTATGACCTTCTAACCTTCGCGTCCCTGGCCGCCACCCAAGTCCTCTGGGGAGGAACGGACACATGTCGCCGGCCGCGTCGGCCGTGTTCCACGCCCGGTCGGGCAAGCTGTCGGCGGTGCGCCGCGGTGACCGGGGCCAAGGGCAGGAATGTAACGCTGTCAAGGGCAAGAATGTAACGGTGTCCGCCGTTGATCAAGCCCGCCCGTCAAGGGGCTGGCTTCAGATCCGGGACTGTCTTGGTCACAGGGGCGTTACGTCCGTCCGCTTCGTGGCAAGTCGTGCTCACGGACCGAAGTCACCGCGCACGATGCGCTCCCAGATTCGCGTGTATTCAGGTCTTCGCCTGCCGGCCCGATGCGCCGCCCTTCCTTGAGCGGGTTGGCCGCCCGCATTCGTTCCCGCGGCTCGAAGTAGAAGAACAGCCAGCTCTCGAGCTCGTGCCGCGCCGCGACGAGATGGGGGTGATGCACGGTCCCAGCGTGGTGACCGGGATGACTCCCACGCCGTCGGGGCGCTGGTAGCCGTATCCGGTGGCCACGATCACCCCCAGACTCGAAGGCGCACCGCAAACGGCTTGATCCACGCGGTCGGCGAGCTTCAGCAGGTTGCGTGCTCCCTCATTGGCTCGGGGTAGCCGTCGTACGTCTTCCTCGGCCGTTGGCCGGTGCGCCGAGCAGAATGGCCGCGGCCGACGCGGTTCACGCGGCCGTGGATTCCACGACGAGCTCGCGGCCGAGCTGCCGCAACGCCTTGTGGAGCCGGTTGGCCGCGGTGGCGTGGCGCGGGTCCAGCATGCGGCGGACGACCTTGTCGTCGACCCCAAGCCGCTGGGCGAACGCAACGCGTGACAGGCCGCTGTCCCGGAAAGCCAGTACCAGCGCCGCCTTGGCGGCCATCGTGGGTGGCACGGCGACCCGATGCTCGCCGCTCCGCCGCGCGCTGGGCGGCGGGATCGGATGGCCGTCGATGATGCGGCCCGCAATCGCCTCCTCCAGTGCGTCCGCGGCTTCGGCCCGTGCTTCGTCGTGGTTCCTGCCGGATGTCAGACACTCCGGAAGGTCACGGAAGGAAACGACGATCTCGTCGGGACCGGTACGGCGCAGGCGTGCGGGGTAGACGAAGCGCATGGATCCCCTCGGAAACGGGACACCTACCGTATTGCCTGGTCGGTGAGTCCCAACTGACGGAGCATGGCGGCCAGCAGTCCCGGGCCGAGCTCCTTGCGGCGATCCTTCACGATGGTCTTGCGATCGCCGTAGTGGAGCGTCAGATGACTGCCCTTGCCGCGCTTCATGTCGACGCGGACCGGCACGCCTCGTTGTCGCCCGACTTCCGCCACGCGGTCGATGAACTCCCGGCCCTTCACCCGATTCTCTGGACAAAATAGGACACAAGTGTCCGAGTGTCAAGGGTCCCTGGCCGCGTTGGCTGGTTGGGTCCTCCGGGCTGACGAGACGATGAGCGGACGGGCGCCAGCGTTCGGGGCGCACCCCGCGGGCGGCCAGGAGGGCAGGCGCCGTCCTGGCGAATGCTGAAGAGCTGATGTGCCTGGCGCGTCTTCGCCTCGTCGGCCACCGGACCATCGGCGTGATGGTCGCCCCCCGCGCCCTGGCTGGCTGGCCCGCCTACCTCCCGAGCTTCGCCTTCGCCTCCTGCCGCCGGGCGTGCAGGATCGGCTCGGTGTAGCCGTTCGGCTGCGCGCGGCCCTTGAAGACGAGGTCGCAGGCGGCCTGGAACGCCACGCTGGCGTCGAAGTTCGGGGCCATGGGCCGGTAGTTCGAATCGCCAGCGTTCTGGCCGTCGACGACCGCGGCCATGCGCTGCAGGGTCTCGCGCACCTGGGCCTCGGTGCAGATGCCGTGGCGCAGCCAGTTGCAGATGTGCTGGCTGGAGATGCGCAGGGTGGCGCGGTCCTCCATCAGCCCGATGTTGTTGATGTCGGGGACCTTGGAGCATCCGATGCCCTGGTCGATCCAGCGCACGACGTAGCCGAGGATGCCCTGCGCGTTGTTGTCCAGCTCCTGCTGGATCTCCTCCGCCGACCAGTTGGGGGCCTCTTCGCGGGGAATGGTGAGAATGCGGTCGAGGTCGGCGCGCGGCCGCGACTGCAGAGCCTCCTGGCGCGCGGTGACGTCCACCTGGTGGTAGTGCGTCGCGTGCAGGGCGGCGGCGGTGGGGGACGGCACCCAGGCGGTGTTGGCGCCCGCCTCGGGGTGGCCGACCTTCGCCTTCAGCATGTTCGCCATCAGGTCCGGCATGGCCCACATGCCCTTGCCGATCTGGGCGTGACCGGGCAGGCCGCATTCGAGACCGATGTCGACGTTCCAGTCCTCGTAGGTGGTCATCCAGGCCGCCGACTTCATCTCCGCCTTGCGGATCATCGGCCCCGCCTCCATGGCGGTGTGCATCTCGTCGCCGGTCCGGTCGAGGAACCCGGTGTTGATGAAGAACACCCGGTCCTTTGCCGCCCGAATGCACTCCTTGAGGTTGACGGTGGTCCGCCGTTCCTCGTCCATGATCCCGATCTTCAGGGTGAAGCGGTCGAGCCCGAGGGCGTCCTCGACCTGCGCGAGGGTCCGGTCGCAGAACGCGACCTCCTCGGGGCCGTGCATCTTGGGCTTCACGATGTAGACGGACCCGGCGCGGCTGTTCTTCCGGTTCTGCAGGTCGTGGAGGGCGATCACGGTCGAGATCATGGCGTCGAGCAGGCCCTCGGGGGCCTCGTTGCCGTCCCGGTCGAGGATCGCGGGGTTGGTCATCAGGTGGCCGACGTTGCGGATCAGCATCAGGCTGGTGCCCTTCAGGGCCAGCTCCGAGCCGTCCGGCGCGGTGTAGGTGCGGTCGGCGTTCAGGGCGCGGTCGACCATCCGGCCGCCCTTCTCGAACCGGTCCGTCAGGTCGCCCTTGAGGAGCCCGAGCCAGTTGCGGTAGGCGACCACCTTGTCCCCGGCGTCCACCGTCGAGACGGAGTCCTCGAGGTCCATGATCGTCGTCATCGCCGCTTCGACGACGACGTCCCGCACGCCGGCCTTGTCGTCCCTTCCTACCGGGTGGGCGCGGTCGATCACGATGTCGATGTGCAGGCCGTTGTTCTTCAGAAGCACGGATGACGGCGCACCCGCGTCCCCGCGGTGTCCCGCGAACAGGGACGGGTTGGCGAGCCCGGTGGTGCGCCCGTCCTCGAGGGTGGCCGCGAGGGACCCGTTCGCGACGGCGTAGGCGGAAACCTCGGAGTGGCTGCCGTCCGCGAGCGGGGCCGTCGCGTCGAGGAAGCGGCGCACGTACGCGATCACGCGGTCGCCGCGTACCTTGTTGTAGTCGGCGGTGCGCTCGGCGCCGTCCGTGTCGGGGATGGCGTCGGTGCCGTAGAGGGCGTCGTAGAGGCTGCCCCACCGGGCGTTGGCGGCGTTCAGGGCGTAGCGGGGGTTGGTGACGGGGACGACGAGCTGGGGACCGGCGATGGTCGAGATCTCGGGGTCGACGTTGGCGGTGTCGACGGTGAAGTCCCCGCCTTCCGGCACGAGGTAGCCGATCTCCTGGAGGACCGTCTTGTACTCCGCGAGGTCGATCGGCTGGTCGCGGTTCTCGCGGTACCACGCGTCGATGCGCGTCTGCAGCTCGTCGCGGGCGGCCAGCAGCTCGCGGTTGCGGGGCGCGAGGTCGTGCACCAGGCCGTCGAAGCCGGACCAGAAGGTCTCCGGGGCGATGCCCGTGCCCGGCAACGCCTCGTCGTTGATGAAGTCGTACAGCTCCTTGTCGACCTGGAGGCCTCCCGCGTTCACCCGGTCCGTCATCGGCTTGTCCTCTGCTTCCGTCTTGCGGTGTCCCTGCTGAACGCCGGGTCGGGGGCGTCCAGAAAAGCATGATCTTACCGGATCGTCCGCGCTTCCGGTCCGGCCGGCGCGAGGACGTGGGGAGCCGGTCGCGCGAACACGAGCCCCGCCGGTCGATGCGGCGGACCTTCTGCCGCGGGCTCCCGGGACCCGGCGTATGATTCCGGTCATGGAGCGCATCGATCTGAACGCCGACGTCGGAGAGTCGTTCGGTCCCTATGTCATCGGAGACGACGAGCGGATGCTCCCGCACGTCACCTCGGCCAACGTCGCCTGCGGGTGCCACGGGGGCGATCCGTCGGTCATGCGCCGGACCGTGCGTCTCGCCGTCGCCTGCGGGGCGAGCCCGGGCGCGCATCCGGGATACGCGGACCTGATCGGATTCGGCCGGCGGGACATCGCGATGGACCCGCAGGAGCTCGAAGATCTGGTCGTGTATCAGATCGGCGCCCTCGCCGGGGTGGCGGCGGCCGAGGGCACGCGGCTGCGCCACGTCAAGCCGCACGGCGCGCTGTACAACCGGGCCGCCCGGGACCGGCGGCTGGCCGACGCGATCGCGCGGGCGGTGCGCGCGGTCGACGACCGGCTGATCCTGTTCGGCGGCTCGGGCTCCTGTCTCGTCGACGCCGGCGAGGCGGTCGGCCTGCCGACCGCGGCCGAGGTGTTCGCGGACCGCGCCTACCGTGCCGACGGCTCGCTGGTGTCGCGGCGCGAGCCCGGCGCGGTGATCACCGATCCCGCGGCGGTGGCGGACCGGGCGCTGCGGCTGGTCCAGCGCGGCGAGGTCGCCACCGTCACCGGGGAGGTCATCCGCCTTCGCCGCGACACCATCTGCCTGCACGGCGACACCCCGGGCGCCGGCGACCTCGCCGCGACGCTGCGGGCGCGGCTGGAAGATGCCGGCATTCGTCTGGCGCCGGTCGGGACGGCGGGCTGAGGGTCTGCGCCGCAGAATGGTGGCAGTACGCCGCAAGGGTTGCTCGGGCGGCAAGCGGAGCCGACAGGCGGCGATGCCCGGGCGACTGCTCGCGGGCGGCGTCAGTGCACGGTGTACGGCTCGGTCAGCGCGAACTCCGCAATCTCCGCGTCGAACGTGGCGCCGTCGGCCGTCACCATCTGGTAGGTGCCGCGCATCGACCCGAACGGCGTCGCGAGCGGGCAGCCGGACGTGTACTCGAACGACTGTCCGGGGGAGAGCGTCGGCTGGTTCCCGACCACCCCGGGGCCCCGGACCTGCTCCACCTCGTTCGACCCGTTGGTGATGATCCAGTGCCGGCTGATCAGTTGCACCGTCTCGAGGCTCTCGTTGGTGATGCGGACGGTGTATGTGAAGAACCACCGGTTCTGATGCGGTTCGAGATGGGAGAATCGTGACGTGACGGCGACCCGGATCCCCCGGGTGACCGCCTCCGACGTGTGGAGGCTGCTATCCTGCATCGAGTCCTCGAGTGTCGTTTCTTCTCGCAGGGGCCGTCCGAACGCCCGGCCGGCCCCGTCCTGCCGGGCACGATCGCGAGGCCGGTCGAAGGCTCGCGGCCCGGCGCCGGTTCATCGCGGCGGGCGCCCGGCGCGGCGGCCCGCCTCCCGGCTATTGTACGACTTGGGCTCTGCGCCGGGTAACGGTGCAACCCCTGAGAGTCGACGGCGAGCCCAGCCGCGAGGCGGCTCCGTGACGGGGCGGCGAACGGCGCCCGGCGGCGGATCATGATTCCGATTGCGACCCTGATCGGCGCCTACCGGGCCGGCTACTTCCCGATGTCCGTCGATGGAGATCTCCGCTGGTTCTCTCCGCAGTGGCGCGGGGTCATACCGATCGACGGTTTTCGCGTCTCCCGGCGGCTCGCCCGGGTGGTGCGCCAGCAGCGGTTCCGTTGCACCGTGAACGAGGCGTTCAGCGACGTCATCACCGCCTGCGGGTCGAGAGACGACGCCAGCGGCTCCTGGATCGACGACGAGATCCGGGAGAGCTACTGCCGGTTGCATCGGACCGGGCATGCGCACTCCGTCGAGGTGTGGGCCGGCGACCGGCTCGCCGGCGGCCTCTACGGGGTCAGCGTGCGCGGCGCGTTCTTCGGCGAGTCGATGTTCCACCACGTCCGGGACGCCTCCAAGGTGGCTCTCACTTTTCTGGTGGCGCGGCTCCGTGACCGCGGCTATCGGCTGCTGGACGTGCAGTGGGTGACGCCCCACCTGGAGCAGTTCGGCGCGGTCGAGATCCCGCGCGCCCGATATCTGGCCCTGCTGGAAGCGAGCATGCGGCGCGCCTGCACGTTCGAGGACCGGCGCGTCGCGTCACCGCGTTCCGGCGGGCCGTCGGATGCGCGGTCCCCGGTCCGGTGAGGGCGCCGATACACGTCGGGGTTTCGGCCAGAATGGTGGGGGAGCCCGCGGCGAGAGCCCCGCCGCGTCGGCTCAACGCGACACGTAGGCCGGGCGGCCCGCGTTTGCCGCGAGGTCCCAGCTCAGTTGGTGGACCATCCGCACGATGCGGGCCATCTTGTCGTAGCGGAGCTTCTCGGGCGTGTCCCGCTCGGTGTGGTAGTCGGGGTGCAGCCCGGTGTGCACGAAGATCGCCGGGACCTCCCGGTAGAGGAAGGGCCACTGGTCGCTGCGCCGCAGCAGGTTCGAGGCGTTGTCGTCGTAACGGAACCGCACGTCCAGCCCCGTCGCGCGGTTGGCGCGCTCGACCGCCCGCCGCAGGTCCGGTGACCGGCTGTAGCCCAGGATGTTGACGGCGTTGCGGTTGCTCTCGGCCGACTGCGGATCGAGACCGCGGAACCGTATGCCTCCGATTTCCGGGACCTCCTCGTCCCGGCCGATCATGTCCATGTTCAGGACCGCCACGGTCCGGGCGAGCGGGTGCAGCGGCGCTTCCGTGTAGGCCCACGCTCCCAGCAGACCCTGTTCCTCCGAGTTCCACGCGGCGAGCAGGACGGACCGCCCCGGCCGGTCGCCGTCGCGCGCGGCCACGCGGTAGGCCTCGGCGATCTCGAGGAGCCCGGCCACCCCGGACGCGTCGTCGTCGGCGCCGTTGTAGATGACCGGCCCGAACGCGCCGTCGTGGTCGTAGTGGGCGCTGATGATGATCCACTCGTCCCGGAGCTCCGGGTCCGCGCCTTCGATCAACCCCACGACGTTGCGGTTCGCCACCGAGGTCCGTCGCACCGACGTCGTCAGCTCGACGTGCGATCCCTCGAGCGGGACCGCCGCAACCCCGCCGATCCGCTCGGCCGCCTCGGCCAGATCGGTGAACGACCGGCCCGCCGATTCCGCGATGCTCTCCGCGAGGTCGCCGGAGATGTGGACGACGGGAACGTCCACCGCCTCGACCCAGCTCGCGAGCCCGTAGCGCGGCACCCGAGGCGGCCGCGACGGCCAGGCCGTCCCCATCGGCCGGGCCGGCCCCCGGCTGCGGGCATGGTTGTGGCGGTCGGGGGCCACCAGCACCGCCACCGCGCCCCGGGCCTGGGCGGCAAGGACCTTGCGCACCAGCCGCGCCGCCTCCGAGCGCGTGGTTCCGTCGAACGGGCTGTCCGGGCTGAACTCGCCCGGCTCGTGGTTCAGCATCAGGGCGACCGCGCCGTCGAGGGCCGCCTCGCGGTAGTCGTCGTGGTCGAGGGACGGGGCGTCGATGCCGAACCCGACGAACACGATGTTCCCCGCGGCGCTGCCGCTCGCGCTGGCGGGGTCCGGATAGAACGCCCCGCCGAGGGGGAAGCTCGACTGCCCGACTCCGGTGACCTGCAGGGCGTTGTCGGCGCCGAGGGCGGTCGTCAGCAGATCGAACTGGTGAAAGTGGGTGCCGTCGGACCCCGCCGGCGCGAGGCCGTGCCGGGCGAACCGCGAGGCGATGAAGTCGGCCGCGACCCGGTTCCCCGGCGTGTCCGTCAGCCGGCCCTGCAGGCTGTCGGCGGCGAGGAATCGGACGTCCGCCTCGAGGTCGCCGGCCCGGATTGAGCCTCCGCCCGGCGCGCGGGCCGGATCCTGGGCCACCACCGCCGCCGCGACCAGGAGCGCCGTCGCCGCCGCCGCCGTCCAGCGGGTCGTCATGCGCGCATTGTACCGCCGTGACCGCCCATGGCGGGGCGTTGGTGCCGACGACCCGGCGCCGGCGGCCGCCCCGCGCCTTCGGCAAGCCTCGGGGCCGCGGCGGGGACCGTCCCCGGGGGGCGAATTGCAGAGGAGTCCTCGTCACGGGCTCGGAAGAATGCGGGCGGACTGATGTACGATCACCGCCGACGGTGCGAACAAGGAGGCGACAGATGACGGTGCGCACGGCTGCCCGGCGACTTCCGTTCGGAGACGGTCTCCCGGCGCTCGCTTTCGTCCTCTGCCTCGCCGGCGCCGGGTGCGGAGGGCCGGACGACGGGGGCGACGGCGCGGCCTTCGACGTTATGGAACGGTCCATCCTCGAGCTCGCCGCCGCCCTCGACGCCGGCACGGTGACGTCGCGTGAGCTGGTGGCGGGCTATCTGGCCCGCATCGACGCCTACGACCGGCGCGGGCCGGCCCTCAACGCGATGGTCGTCCTCAATCCGAACGCCGCCGCCGCCGCCGACCGGCTCGACTCGGAGCGTGCGGCGGGTCAGTTGCGCGGGCCGCTGCACGGCATTCCCGTCGTCGTGAAGGACAACTACGACACCGCGGACATGCCGACCAGCGCGGGCGCCATCGGCCTCGCGACCTCCGTCCCGCCGGACGACGCGACCCAGGTGAGCCGCCTGCGCGAGGCGGGGGCCATCATTCTCGGCAAGGCGAACATGCACGAGCTGGCCCGCGGCATCACCACCGTCAGCTCCCTCACCGGGCAGACCCGGAACCCCTACGACCCGAGCCGCAACCCCGGCGGGTCGAGCGGCGGCACCGGCGCCGCGGTGGCCGCGAGCTTCGGCGCCGTCGGCATGGGGAGCGACACCTGCGGGTCGATCCGGATTCCGTCCGCCCACCACGCCCTGGTGGGGTTGCGGGGGACGCGGGGGCTGGCGAGCGGCGACGGTATCGTGCCCCTTTCGACGACCCAGGACATCGGCGGCCCCCTCGCGCGCTCGGTCGAGGATCTGGCGATAACCCTGGACGCCACCGTGGGCGTCGACCCCGCCGACGCGGTGACCGCCCGGAGCGAGGGCCGGATTCCGGCCTCGTACCGCGACGCCCTCGACGCCGGCGGGCTGCAGGGGGCGCGGCTCGCGGTGCTCGGCGAGCTGCTGGGCGACTCGGGCGCCGAACGCCCCGTCAGCAACGTCATCGAGGCCGCGGCCGAGGCGATGGCGGAGGCAGGGGCGGAGATCGTCGACGTCGGCGAGACCGACCTGCGGTCGTTCCTGGAGGACGCGTCGGTGATCGGCCTCGAGTTCAGGCGCGACTTCGACGCCTACCTGGCCGCGACCCCCGGCGCCCCGGTGCGTACGCTGGCCGAGCTGGTCGAGCTGGGCCTCTACCACGAGATCATCGACGGCGGCCTCCGCACGTCGCTCGAGGTGGAGACCCTCGACACCGACGACTACCGCGAGCGGCTGGCCCGGCGGGGCACCGCGCGGGCCGCCGTCGTGGCCCTGCTCGACGAGCACGACCTGACGGCGCTCATCTATCCCACCATTCGCCGGACCGCCCGCCCCGTGGGGCTCGCCCAGCCCGGCAGCAACTGCGCCCTCAGCGCCATCTCGGGGCTGCCCGCCATCACCGTCCCCGGCGGATATGCTGCTGACGGCATGCCCGTCGGCGTCGAGATGATCGGCCGCGAGTTCGCCGAGTCGGACCTGATCCGGCTCGCCTACGCCTTCGAGCAGGCGACCGGCCATCGGCGCCCGCCGCACAGCACTCCGAGCCTGGTGGCGCCGCCTCGGCCGGTGGTCATCGAGGCAGGGCAGGCGGCCGCCGGCGGCGCGGCCCTGCGCGGGCGGTTCGAGCTGGACGGGGCTCGCCGCGAGCTCGTCTACTCGGTCTCCGTGTACGGCGTCGTCGACGAGGACGTGCTGTTCAGCCACGTCCATCGCGCCGTCGAGGGCGGCGGCGCCGGCCCGGTCGTCCACCTGCTGGGCGGGCGAGGCCGCGCCCGGGCGTCGGGCCGGCTGGCCCTCTCGGCCCGCGATCTCGAGAGCCTGCGGGCCGGCGAGCTCTACGCGGACGTGCACACCGCCGGGAACCTCCCCGGCCTACGCGCCGACCTCGTCTGGCCGGCGGAGTGAGAGGACGAGGGTCATGACGAGATGGGCTATTCGCGTTGGACTGTCGGTGGGCATGACCGCGGCGGTGGTGGTCGTTGCGCTCGGCGTGCCGGCGGCCGCGCAGGCACCGTCGCAGACGATCCGGCCGACGGATCGGCCGGGCGCCGGGGATGCGGTCCCGACCTTCCGATCCGGCGTCACGCTGGTGACGATGATCGTCGTTCCCCGCGACCGGAACGGCCTCTTCCTGGACGATCTGACGCCCCGCGACTTCGTGGTCGTGGACGAGGGCGAGGTGCGGGAGGTCGCCTCGCTCGTGCGTGTGCAGAGCGGGCGCGTCAGCGAGCAGCTCGCGTCGGGCCTGCGGTCGCAGGACGGGATCCTCCTGCCGCCGCCGCCGCGCTCCTCCGACGATCTGACCGGCCGGCTCTTCATCATTCTCATCGATGACCTGCACATCGCGGGGGAGCTGACGCCGCGTGCACGCATGGCGTTCACGGAGATGGCCGAAAACCTCATTCACGAGGGCGACCAGTTCGCCGTCGTGTCCACCGGACCGTCGTCGATCGCGGTCGGCGTGACCACGGACCGCGGTCTGCTCCGGTCGACGGCCGAGCGCATCATCGGCGACGGCTTCGACCCCAACGATCTGATCGAGAACTTCCCGCCGACGCCCGGATACACGCCCGAGCTGATGGTGCGCGCCGGCGTCGCGTTCACGACGATACGCAAGGTCGTCGAGAGCCTGGAGCAGGTTCAGCACCTGCGCAAGGTGGTCGTCTACTTCAGCAGCGGCTACGACCTGAATCCCTTCCTGTCGGAGCGCAGGGGATACCATGGCGACGGGGACGCGGACCCGTGGTTGACGCTCAGGGGCCTCGCGCGCCCCCAGCAGGACGACGGCTTCATGCGCGGCCCGGGCGCCCTGGAGGGCGAGCGGGAGCTCGGGTTGCGGATCGACGAGCTCGCCGAGGCCGCGAACCGGGCGAACGCCGCGTTCTACACCGTCGACCCCCGCGGCCTGACCGCCGCGAGGCCGGGGCCCGCGGACTTCCTCCTGACCGGCGGGGGCTCGTTCGACGCGTGGAACTTCACGACCCAGAACAGCCTGCGGTCGCTCGCCGAGCAGACCGGCGGCCGGGCGATGGTCAACCGGAACGACTTCGACGACGTGTTCCGGGAGATCGATGCCGAGACGAGCGACTACTACGTTCTGGGCTTCGCCCTGACCAATCCCGACCCGACGGTCCAGACTCGCCGGCTGCTGGTGCGGGTGCGGGGCCGGGGCGCCGTGGATGTGCAGCACCGCACCCACTACACGTACGTCGGAGCCAGCACGACGCGGCCGGGCGTGAGGTAGGGTAGCGCAGGTGTGGGGCACACCGGGGCTTCTACGGCTCGAGCCGCAATCCCGCGCCCGGCCCCACCGGCAGGCCGAGCAGCATCCAGATGACCAGCAGGACCGACCAGCAGGCGAAGAACGTCACCGTGTACGGGAGCATGGTGGCGACCACCGTGCCGATGCCCGACCGCCGGTCGTAGCGCTCGAAGAACGCGACGATCAGGGCGAAGTAGGACATCATCGGGGCGATGATGTTGGTGGTGCTGTCGCCGACGCGGTAGGCGGTCTGGGTCAGCTCGGGCGTATAGCCGAGCAGCATGAACATCGGGACGAACACCGGCGCCATGATCGCCCACTTGGCCGACGCGCTGCCCATGAACAGGTTGATGATCGACGAGAGCACCACGAAGCTGAGCATGAGGGGAATGCCGCCCATGCCCGAGCTGCGCAGCCATTCCGCCCCCTTGACGGCCATGATCAGCCCCAGGTTGGTCCAGTTGAAGTAGGCGACGAACTGGGCCGCGAAGAACACCAGCACGAGGTAGGTGCCCAGGGTGCTGATGGTCTTGCCCATGCCGTTCATCACGTCGCTGTCGTTGCGGAACGCGCCGGTCGTGGCTCCGTAGGCGACGCCGATGACGAGGCCGCCGAGGAAGATGAACGCGACGATGCCGGAGAGGAAGGGCGAGCGCAGCAGTCCGCCGGTCTCCGGGTTGCGCAGGAACCCGTCGGTGGGCACGGTGCCCCAGAGCAGGAACACCACGAAGACCCCCGTCGCGATCAGCGCGGCGTAGAGGCCGCGCTTCTCGACCGCGGAGAGCTCCCGCATGACCTGCTGATCGCTCTCCTTCGTTTCGGCGGAGCCCTCGTACGGACCCAACCGGGGAATGACCACCCGCTCGGTCACCCAGGTTCCGGCCCCGGCGATGATGAAGGTGGAGACCACCATGAAGTAGTAGTTGGCGGCGGGGTTGACCCGATAGCCGTCGTCGACGATCCGGGCCGCTTCCTCGGAGAGGCCGGCCAGCAGGGGATCGATGGTGCCGAGCAGCAGGTTGGCGCTGTAGCCGCCGGACACCCCCGCGAACGCGGCGGCGAGTCCCGCCATGGGATGGCGTCCCGCGCCGAGAAAGATGATGCCGCCGAGGGGCACGAGCAGCACGTAGCCGATCTCGCTGGCGGTGTTCGAGAGGACCCCGGCGAGGACGAGCACGAAGGTGAGGAGCCGCTTCGGCGCCGACAGCACGAGCAGCCGCAGGGCGGCGGCGATCAGGCCGCTGCTCTCCAGGACCCCGATGCCCAGCATCGCGACGAGCACCGTGCCGAGGGGCGCGAAGCTCGTGAAGTTGGTGACCATCTCCGTCAGGATGCGGTGCAGCCCCTCGACCGTGGCCAGGCTCACCGGCCGGATCAGCTCGCCGGTGCCCGGATGGACGACCTCGACGCCGGTCCTGGCCGCGATGGCCGAGATGACGACGACGATTCCCGCCAGCAGGGCGAACAGAGTGCCGGGATGCGGGAGCGCGTTGCCGCCGCGTTCCACGGCGGCGAGAAAGACGGTCATGGCGCGGTCGAGGACGGCGGCGGGGCGCTTGCTCATGGCGTGCTATGCTACGCGCGCCGCGCGGTTTATGCCAGTGCCGTACCCGCCGCTTCGTCACCTGCCCTTCTCCTCGCGTTCCGGACCTGCAGCGGGAGTTCTTGCGTGGGCTGGCAATCAGGGCACGAAGATGCGCCAATGCAGGATCACGATCCCGCCAAGGGCTCCGTCGAGAGCCAGCAGCGCGCCGCCGCCGCCGTCGGGGTCACCTCGGCCGGACGGCACATTCTGCTCTGTGCGGACCAGACCAAGCCGAAGTGCTGCGATCACGCGCGCGGCGTGGCCGCCTGGGACTATCTGAAGCGACGGCTGCGCGAGCTGGGGCTGTCCGAGCGGGGCGGGGTGCTTCGGACCAAGGCCAACTGCCTGCGGGTCTGCGAAGGCGGGCCGATCGCCGTCGTCTACCCGGAAGGCGTGTGGTATCGGACGTGCGATCCGCCGACGCTCGAGCGGATCATCCAGGAGCATCTGGTGGAGGGTTGCGTGGTCGAGGATGCGCGCATTCTCACGCACCCGTTGCGGCCGGATCCGCCCCCAGGCGAGCCGCCGCGGTGAATCCGCCGGCGCCCTCTCCGCCGGCTTCCGCTTCGAAACGACGGGATCGTACCGCCAAATATGTAGCTGTCGGGGGGCGGCGTCGACATCGTTGGCAATCCGTGTTTCCGTTGGGAGGCATCTCCACCCTGGAGAATTCCGCCACGGCAACCGCAAGAATTAAACAAGTCTATTATTTATAATAACTTACAGGCTCTATTGGCTGGTGGTGGTCTGGGTTGGCGGGATAATTGCAGGTAGAGATGGCGTTCGTCGCCTCGCTCCCCGCTCCGTTGTTGCGGTGTTGTCGGGGACCCGGTGAACGTCACATCTCCAAGCCTCACGTGCCCTGGCCTGCCGGTAGTCAATCGGTGGCGCCACGGCCTGCATCCGCCCGCGACCCACCACTGACCCGGCCGGCCCTTTCGAAAGGCGCCGCCGGGTCCTGCCTTGTACGCGAACGCTTTCCGTTTGACAACCGCCGCCCCTCGTCGCTACCGTAGCCTGTCCCGTCTTCCTGTTCATGCAGGAGAGAGTCGAATCATGACCATTCGTGGTGTCCTCGCCCCGATTCCCACCCCGTTCACTGACGACGAGGCGATCGATCTGGCCGCCTGGGGCGCCAATATCGATCGCTGGATGGATACGCCGCTGCTCGGGCTCGTCGTGCTCGGATCGACGGGCGAGGCGCCGTTCATCGACGACGACGAGGCCGATCGGCTGATCCGCGAGGCGCGCGGGCGGGTGCCCCGGGACCGACTGCTGATCGCCGGCACCGGCCGGCAATCGACCCGCGCCGCCATCGCCGCCTCGCGCCGGGCGGCGGACGCCGGGGCCGACGCGGTGCTGGTGCGGACACCGTCCTATTTCAAGAAGCAACTGACCACGGCGGCATTCGTCCGCCACTACGCGGCGGTGGCCGATGCGTCCCCGGCGCCGGTTATCCTGTACAACTTCTCTGCCCTCACCGGGGTGACGTTGCCGGTCGCGGCGGTGGCCGAGCTGGTCGATCATCCCAACATCGTCGGACTCAAGGAGTCCGGTCCCGACATGGGCTACGTCGGCGACCTCATCGGGGTGGCCCGGGACGGCTTCAACGTCCTCGTCGGGTCGGCGCCGACGTTCTACGCCAGCCTGGCTCTCGGTGCGAGCGGCGGTATCCTCGCGCTGGCGTGCGCGATTCCGGATGCCTGCGTCCGCCTCTACGAGCACGCCGCGGCCGGTCGCCACGAGGAGGCGCGCGCGTTGCAGCGGCAGGTGATCCCGCTCGCCAGACTGGTGACCTCCGTGCACGGCATTCCCGGATTGAAGGCGGCCCTCGGCGAGCTCGGTTACGTCGGTGGGCGCCCACGCCGGCCGCTGGCGCCGATCGGCGCCGACGCGGCGGCCGCCATCCGCCGGCAGATCGAGCAGTTCGCGGCAGCGCCGGTGGGCTAGCGCGACCTTGCGGCCGCGTTGGAAGATTCGCCGGAGCGACACTGCTACGGCGCAGGCTCCTGGCCGGCTGGGTTCCTACTAGTGTCCTGCGTCCGAAGTTGCTTCGCAGTAGCGGGTGCTTGTGACACCGCTGCACGCGCGCCGTTTGCCTGTCGATACGGGCCGATCCGCCATCGTGTCACTCTGGGTCTACTGCGAACGGACTTGCGATTCGGGACACTAGAGCACCCGCCGGGCGCCGAGGAAGCGGCCTGCCCAGTAGTGCGAGCTCAAGCGCTCCACCCGCACCTTCCCCCGCCTCGACGGCGCATGGACGAACTGATCGCCGCCGAGGGCCAGGGCCACGTGCGACGGCCCCTCGGCGATGGTCTCGAAGAACAGCAGGTCTCCCGGTCGAACCGCGGTACGGTCGACCGGCGTGCCGACCCCATACTGGTCGGCCGCCACCCGCGGCAGCTCCATGCCGTGGCGGTGAAACACGTAGTAGGTGAATCCGCTGCAGTCGAATCCCTTCGGGGTGGCGCCGCCCCAGCGGTACGGAGCCCCCAGATACTCGAGGGCGGTCGACGTGATCACACCCGGCGCGGGCCGGCCCCCGGGACCCGCCGTGACCGGCCGGTCCGCCGGGGCGAGGTGGTGCCTGGGGAACGGCTGCGGGGTCGCGCCGGGGCGTATCGCGCAGCCGGCGAGAACGAGAAGCAGGGGACACCAGGCGTAACTGCGCACGTTTCTATTGTCGGCGCCTCTCCCCGCAACGATAGAGGCCAGCCGTGGCCATGTCATAAGTGGTTACATGACAAGGCTTTACGACGCACCGGGCGGCTTGACACGGGACAGGCGATTCAGGCACAATCAGGACTTTTGATTTGGCAACCCGAACGGCAGCAATCCAATGGAGCACACTCTGCTGCTCAATGCCACCTACGAGCCGCTGAAGGTCGTCGACTGGCGGCGGGCCATCAGGCTGTGGTGTCAGGGGAAGGTCGAGGTGCTCTCGGTCTATGATCGCGAGGTTCACTCGGTCTCTCTGACGATAAAGCTGCCCTCGGTGATTCGGTTGCTGCACTACATCACGATCAAGCGCCACTTCAATCTCGTACCGTTCTCGCGCGCCAACATCTACGCCCGTGACGACCACGTCTGCCAGTACTGCGGTCGCGGGTTCCCGCCCGACGAGCTGACCTTCGACCACGTGATTCCGGTGCGCTACGGAGGGCGGAAGGACTGGGAGAACATCGTCACGTCCTGCGTGCTGTGCAACCGCCGCAAGGGCGGGCGCACTCCCGCCGAGGCGGGCATGCGGGTGATCCGGCTGCCCCGGCGTCCGATGCGGCCCGCGACCGTTCGCATCGCCGTCGGCCTGCGGGACACCCCGGCGAGCTGGCGAGACTACCTCTACTGGAACGTCGAGTTGGACCCGGCGTAGGGTCCGTTCCCGCCGTCGTTCATGGCTCAGGCGCCCCGCCCGCGAATCGCATCCGTACACCCGCCGGCGGCGGTCGCCGGGGGGCGGATCGCCGTCGATGGACCGGGCGTGGGAGGGGACGGCGGCCGGCTGCCCGAGGTGTGGATCGGCGATCTACAGGCTCAGGTGGTCTACGCGAGCAGGAACCGGGTGGCCTGTCTCGTTCCGCCGGAGGTGGCCGGCGGCTCGATACCGGTCCGGCTCGACACGGCGCCCGGCGAGACCGCCTGGCTCGAGGTCGGCGCGCAGGTCGCCACCGGCGTGCATCAGGTGGACAGCCCGGTCATTGCTGCCGACGGCACGTTGTTTCTGACCTACAGCGGGACCCGCGGGGAATCGTCTCCGGTGTCGGTGTTTCGGCTCCGGCGGGACGGCTTTCGCGAGCCGTTCGTGACCGGCATCACCAACCCGACGTCGCTCGCCCTCGATCCGCTCGGCCGGCTGGTCGTGTCGAGTCGTTTCGACGGGGCGGTGTTCCGGGTCGATGCCGACGGGCAGCGGAAGCAGTTGGCGGCGGAGCTGGGGGTGGCGTGCGGGTTGGCGTTCGACGAAGCCGGCACGCTGTTCGTCGGCGACCGGTCCGGCACTATCTTCAAGGTCAGCCCGTTGGGCGAGGTGACGTCATTCGCCACCCTGCCCCCCAGCGTGGCGGCGTTCCACCTGGGAATGGCTCCCACCGGTGATCTCTATGTGAGCGCCCCGACGCTCGCCACCCGCGATGCGGTGTATCGCATCGATCGCGCGGGGACCGTGGCCGCGATCCACCGCGGGTTCGGTCGGCCGCAAGGGCTGGCCTTCGATGTCCGGGGGACGCTCCACGTCGTCGAGGCGCTGGCCGGGGCGAGTGGTCTCTACCGCATTCGGGGCGTGGACGAGGCCGAGCAGGTCGTCGCGGCGCCGTCTCTGGTCGGGGTCGCCTTCGACCCCACCGGCGGCGTCGTCGTGGCGTCCGACGACCGGGTGTACCGGTTCGAGCGACTACCCGAGCCCGCGCCGGACTGAGGACGGCGTGATAGCATCATGAGTTTGGGACGGTGGCCGGGATTGCCGGTGGGTGTGGTCCGTCGGGTCGAGACTTGATCACGGCAATGGCTCACGATCGTATTGAAGTACGGGGAGCCCGCGTCCATAATCTGAAGAGCATCGACGTCAGTCTGCCGCGCAACCGTTTCGTCGTGGTGACCGGCCTGTCCGGGTCGGGCAAGTCGTCGCTGGCCTTCGACACGATCTATGCCGAAGGGCAGCGGCGTTACGTGGAATCGCTGTCGGCCTATGCCCGCCAGTTTCTCGAACAGGTCGAGAAGCCGGACGTCGACCTGATCGACGGTCTCTCCCCCGCGATTTCCATCGAGCAGAAGACCACCGGGTCGAACCCCCGTTCCACCGTCGGCACCGTCACCGAGATCTACGACTACCTGCGCCTGTTGTTCGCCAACATCGGGGTGCCGCACTGTCCGGAGTGTGACCGGCCGATTACGGCGCAGTCGGTCGACCGCATCGTCGAGATGGTGCTGGGCGGTCCCACCGACGAGCGCATCAACGTGCTGGCTCCAATCGTGCGCGGCCGCAAGGGCGAGTTCAAGAAGGACCTCGCCGCCCTGCGGGCCAAGGGGTTCGTGAAGGTCCGGGTCGATGGACGGATACGGGCTCTCGAAGAGGACCTCAAGCTCGAACGCCGTCGAAACCACGATATCGCGGTCCTCGTCGACCGGCTGGTCATTCGATCCGGGGTGGAGCGCCGGTTGCGGAACGGCATCGAGCTCGCGCTGAGCCTCGCCGACGACGTCGTGATCATCAACACCCTGCAGGGGGGCGACCGGCTGTTCTCCCGGAGACTGGCGTGCGTGCAGTGCGGCGTGAGCGTGCCCGAGATCACGTCGCGGGTGTTCTCGTTCAACTCGCCGCAGGGCGCCTGCAACCTCTGTCAGGGCCTCGGAGCCGTCGACGACTTCGATCCGGTGCGCATCGTGCCGGACGGCGCGAAGTCCTTGAACGAGGGCGCGATCGCCCCGTGGGTCGAGGGCGACGCCAAGCTGGTCCGGGAGGCGCTCGCGGGGCTGAGCCGCCATTTCGGCATCGATCTCGATACGCCGTTCGACCGGTTGCCGCGCCGGCAACGCCAGACCCTGCTGCAGGGTCCGGCTCCCGCGTCGCGATCCGAGGAGGAGGGGAACCGGCGCGGCGGCCGGCGGCGCGAGCCGTTCGGGCGCGACTTCGAGGGGATCCTGCCGAACCTGCGGCGACGCTACGAGACGGGAGCCTGGGCCCAGCAGGAGCGCCTCGAGCCTCTTCGTTCCCTGCAGACCTGTCCCGCCTGCGACGGGGAGCGTCTCCGGCCCGAGAGCCGGGCGGTGCGCGTGAAGGGGTACACCATCGCCGAGTACACCCGGCTGCCCCTGGGGGAGGCGGACGAGGCGCTGGCGGCCATCGAGCTGTCGGAGCGGGAGGAGCTGATTGCCGGCCGCGTGCTTCGCGAGGTTCGCGACCGGCTGCGGTTTCTCACCGACGTCGGCGTCGGATACCTGACGCTGGCGCGGAGCGCGGCCACCCTGTCCGGGGGCGAGGGGCAGCGGATACGGCTCGCCACCCAGATCGGCGCCAACCTGACCGGCGTGCTGTACGTGCTCGATGAGCCGTCCATCGGCCTGCATCAGCGGGACAACCGGCGGTTGCTGTCGACGCTGGGGCGCCTGCGCGATCTCGGGAATACCGTGGTAGTCGTCGAACACGACGAAGAGACGATCCGGTCCGCCGACTACGTGGTCGATCTCGGGCCGGGCGCGGGGGTGCACGGCGGCGAGGTGATATTCCAGGGGACGCCGGCGGAGCTCCTGGCGAACGGGCACCCATCGATGACCGGACGCTACCTGCGGGGAGAGCGCTGCATTCCGGTTCCGTCCGCCCGCCGTCCGGCGCTCCGGGGGGCGCTCGTCATCCGGGGGGCGCGGGCCAACAATCTCAAGGATGTCGACACCGCCATTCCGCTCGGGCTGTTCACCGCGGTCACCGGCGTGAGCGGCTCGGGGAAGTCGACCCTCGTCAACGACATCCTGTACCGCGCCCTGGCCCGCGATCTGTATCGCGCCTCGGCGCCGCCCGGCGCCCACCGGTGCATCGAGGGCGCCGATCTGGTGGACAAGGTCATCCAGATCGACCAGTCGGCCATCGGCCGGACGCCCCGGTCGAACCCGGCCACCTACACCGGACTCTTCACGGTCATCCGGGAGCTGTTCGCGATGCTGGCCGAGGCGCGCGCCCGCGGTTACCGGCCGGGGCGGTTCTCGTTCAACGTCAAGGGCGGACGCTGCGAGGCCTGCCAGGGAGGCGGGGTCAAGGCCATCGAGATGCACTTCCTGCCCGACGTCTATGTCACCTGCGAGCAGTGCAAGGGGCGCCGCTACAACCGGGAGACGTTGGAGGTCCGATATCGGGGAGCGTCCATCGCCGATGTCCTGGAGCTGACCGTCGATCAGGCCCTGCCCCTGCTCGAGAACGTGCCGGCGATCTCGTGCAAGCTGCGGACGTTGCAGGACGTCGGACTCGGCTACATCACGGTGGGACAGTCGGCCACGACGCTGTCCGGCGGCGAGTCGCAACGGGTCAAGCTGGCCAAGGAGCTGTCCCGCCGGAGCACCGGCCGCACCCTCTACATCCTGGACGAGCCGACGACCGGCCTGCATTTCGAGGACACGCGCAAGCTGCTCGACGTGCTGCAGAAGCTGGTCGACCAGGGCAACACCGTCGTCGTGATCGAGCACCAGCTCGACGTCATCAAGAGTGCCGATCGGGTGATCGATCTCGGTCCGGGGGGCGGAGACGGCGGCGGTCGGGTGGTAGCGGTGGGAACGCCGGAAGAGGTCGCCGCCGAACCCGCCTCCGCGACCGGCCGATGCCTGGCGGAGCTGTTCGCATCGTGAACGTGTCCGCGGAACGCGCCGCCGCGCTCGTGACAGGTATGTTACGGTGATTGGAGGCGCCGCGAGCGGTCAGGCGTGGCTGAATTCGCCGAACAGGCCGATTACCGGTTCAGTGAAGTGCATCCGGGTAGCATCCCCTCGATCCGCGGTTGTCCGTCGCGCCCCCTGGAGGTCGCCGCTCCGTGACTGATTTTCAGCACACCGTCAGACGTCCCGTGTCCTGCACCGGAATCGGGCTGCATTCCGGTCGGAAAGTCACGTTGTCGCTGCGGCCGGCCGCGGCCGGGAGCGGCATCCGTTTCCGCCGGGCCGACCTCGACGGCGTCGAGATTCCCGCGACCGTCGACAACGTCGACCGCCTGCACTACGCCACCGGACTGTCTCGCAACGCCGGGACCGTGAAGACCGTCGAGCACCTGCTGGCGGCGCTGGTCGGGCTCGGTGTGGACAACGTGGTCGTCGAGCTCAACCAGTCGGAAGTGCCGATCATGGACGGGAGCGCGGCCTCGTTCGTCTACCTCCTGCACGAGGCGGGACTCCGGCGGCTGGCCGCGCCGAGGCGCTATCTCAAGATGTTTCGACCGGTGTCGCTGTCACGCGGGGACAAGCGCATCGCCCTGTATCCGTCGGACCACTTCAAGGTGACCTACAGCATCAGCTTCGACCATCCGCTGCTCCGCCACATGAGCCGCACGGTTACGGTGACGGAGACCTCGTTCGTGGACGAGATCGCGCCGGCCCGCACGTTCGGATTCCTCAAGGAGGTCGAGATGCTCCGGAGGAAGGGCCTCGCGCTGGGGGGATCGCTCGACAACGCGGTGGTGCTGGGTGATACCGGTGTCCTGAACAACCGGTTGCGGTTCGAGGACGAGTTCGTCCGCCACAAGATTCTGGATGCGATCGGCGACCTCGCCCTGGTGGGCCATCCGGTCATCGGTCACCTCGTCGCGCACCGGGGCGGCCATGGGCTGCATACCGCCTTTGCCGAGAAGATTCTGCAGGAGCCGGATGCGTGGCGCATCGTCGAGTCGGCGGGCCTGGAGCACGCCCCCGCCTCCGCGGTTGCCGCGAAGGCGCCCTCCGTCGTCACCAACTGAACCCACCGCGCCCGTCAGGCGTTCTCGGTCTCGGTCACCTTCCGCATGTACGCGCCCAGGCGTTCGTTCTCGTAAGTGACGGTGTTGAGGAAGAGACTCTCGGCGAGATAGGCGCGCCGTTCTTCCTCGGTCATCTGATCCAGCAGGTGGCCGATCTCGCGGACGGCGTCTTCGAACGTGCGGTCGAGCGCGTACCGGGTGTTCAGCTCCTTGTACAGGGTCTCGAGCATCGCCAGCAGGTCACCGTCGAGCGGCAGCGCGATCCCACTGGTCGTCGTGATACTGCGCATGTCACACCCCGAAGGCGGCGAGCGCACCGGGCTCGTCGCCGTGAATCTCGATGAACTGCTGCGCTCCGGTCATCGTCAACATCGTTTCGACCCGCTTCTGAACGTTCGCCAGCTTCAGCGTGCCGCCGGCCGCCGCCGACTGCCGATAGAGATCCATCAGGCACCCGATGGAGGCGCTGTCGACGTAGACGACCGGCGACAGATCGATGAGGACGTTGTGGGCGCCACTCTTGATCATCGTCGTGACCGTGTTCGCGAGCGTCGACAACAGGGGATACACCAGCCGCGTCTCGCCGACGCGGACGATGGCGATGCTGCCGGTCTGTTCGGTCGTGAGCTTCATCGGTTACTCCTGGCTGCGGGCCGCACCGATCTCCGGTTCGGCCTCGGAGGTCAGGCGAAGGATCTGCCGGGCCAGCTCGCGGCGTCCGCGGTTGATTCGTGACTTCACGGTTCCCTCCGGGAGATCGAGCTGGCGGGCGATGTCCCGGTAGGACTGCTCCTGAATGTCCCGCAGCAGGACCGCGGTGCGCAGGGTCTCGGGCAGCCGCGCGAGCGCCCGATGCAGCAGTATCCGGCGATCACCCCGTTCCAGGGTGTCGAGGGGGTCCGGCTCGCGGCTGGTGGGCAGGGCGCTTTCCGCGTCGATGCTCCGGTCCACCATCTCGCGTTCCTTCCGGACGCTGCGGTAGTGGTCGATGCAGAGGTTGCGGCTGACGCTGACGAGCCACGTCTGAAAGTTGGCGCGCCGGTCGAACGTGCCCAGGGCCTTGAAGATCTTCAGGAAGATGTCCTGGGTGAGGTCCTCCGCCATGTCGTGCCGGCCCACGAACTTGTAGGCGACGTTGAAGACCTTGCGCCGGTGCTGGGTGACTATCCGATCCCAGGCGCGTTCGTCCCCCGCGAGACACCGTTCAATCAGCTCGTCGATCGATTCCGATGACGGGGGCGCGGAGCTCGCGAGCATGGGTCGCTGGCCGGCGAAGGGCGGGACAAAGAAGTATAGCGAGGGCGTCGAGCACGGTCAATGCATGCGCGCATTCGCAGGCGCGGCATCGGCCGCCGGCCCGCGGAGGACGCCGGGCGCCGGTGCCGGATCGCCGCACCGTGCCGTACAATGCGCATTTCATGTCAGGTTTCGTGCAGGACGGCAGGGGATGGGGATGCGACGGGGTGCCGCTGGCCGCGATTGCGGCGGAGGTCGGAACGCCGGTCTACGTCTACAGCGCTGCGGCGATACGCGAGCGGGTGCGTTGCTTCCGGGCCGCGTTCGACCCCTACCCGCATGCGGTCCACTACGCCATGAAGGCCAACTCCAACCTCGCGGTCGTCGAGGTCGTGCGTTCGGCCGGCGGCCTCGTGGACGCCAACTCCGGCGGCGAGATCGAGGTCGCCCTGCGAGCCGGGTTCGCCCCGCAGGACATCGTCTTCACGGGCGTGGGGAAGACCCCCGCGGAGATCGACCGGGCGGTGGAATTGGGGGTCAAGGCGATCAACGCGGAATCGGCCGGCGAGCTGGAGCGGATTGCGGCCGCGGCCCGGCGGCGGCAGACCACCGCGAGCGTCGCCCTCCGCGTCAACCCGGACATCGCCGCCGACAGCCATCCCCACATCTCCACCGGCCTGAGCCGGCACAAGTTCGGGGTCGCGATCCGCGACGCGCGGGCGATGGTCCGCGACGCCGCCCGCGGCGGCGGGCTCCGCTTCACCGGACTCCACGTCCATGTCGGTTCCCAGATGCTCGGGCTGGAGCCGCTGCGGCAGGCGGCGGCCGCGGTGGTCACCCTGGCGCGCGAGCTGGCGGACGACGGCCTGACCGTCCAGCACCTCGATCTCGGCGGCGGGCTGGGCATCGCCTACGGCGAGGCCGGCGGCGAGCCGCCTCCGCCGGTGGACACCTACGCGGCGGCGCTCATCGAGGCGGTCCGGCCGTCGGGGTTGACTCTGATCGTCGAGCCGGGGCGCGCCGTCGTCGGCCCGGCCGGGGTCCTGCTGGCGTCGGTGGTCGACGTGAAGCCCCGGGCCGACGGCGCCTGGTTCGTCGTGCTCGACGCCGGCATGAGCGAGCTGATGCGGCCGGCGCTGTATGGCGCGTATCACCGGATTGCCCTCGTGGAGGAGCGCGAGTCCGACGTGGTGCGCTGCGATGTCGTCGGTCCCATCTGCGAGTCGTCCGACGTCTTCGGGGTCGAGCGGCGGTTGCCGTTGCCCGCGGTGGGCACGCCGGTCGCGGTATTCGACGCCGGAGCCTATGGATCGGCCATGGCGTCGAACTACAATCGCCATCCGTTGCCGGCCGAGGTCATGGTCGACGGATCGGCCTGGCGGGTCGTGCGCCGCCGGCAGACGATCGACGATCAGCTCGCCGGCGAAGTCTGGGCGGTTGGGACGAGGAATGTCGCCGATGTTGATTGCGCTTGAAGGACTCGACCAGGCGGGAAAGGAGACGCAGGGGCAGCTCATGCGGGATGGGCTTCGCGCCGACGGCCGGCGGGCGCGTCTCCTGTCGTTCCCCGACTACGGCACTTCCATCGGCGAAGAGCTCGCCCGGGCGTTGCAGGGCGAGCGGGACTACGGCCCGGACGTCATGCAGCTTCTGTATGTCGCCAACCGGTACGAGCGCAAGGCGGACCTCGTGCGGTGGCTCGAGGCGGGGCTCATCGTCGTCTGCGACCGGTACGTGGCCTCCAGCCTGGCCTACGGAGAAGCCCAGGGCCTGGACACGGAGTGGCTCACCCAGATGCAGCGGTTTCTGCCCGCCCCGGAGATGACGTTCCTGCTCGACATCCCGCCGGAGCTGGCGGCCACCCGGAAGGCGATCGGGCTCGACCGGTACGAACGCGACCTCGCGTTGCTCACCCGGGTGCGGACCAGCTATCTGCGCCAGGCGGACGAAGACGGATGGATCCGGGTCGACGGCAGCCGCACCAAGGCGGAGGTCGCTGGCGACATCATGGCCGCGCTCGGCGAACGACTCTCGCCAGCGTGAGCGCCCGCACCTCGCGGGCGCCGCAGCGCCGCAGGACGCGGGCGCAGGCATCCAGCGTCGCCCCCGTGGTGGTGACGTCGTCCACGAGCATCACGCACGCATTCTCGACGGCGGCCCGGCCCGACCGGATGCCCATGCGTCGAGCCGGGGCGAAGGCTCCGCGCACGTTGCGGCGGCGCTGTCCGGCCGGGAGCTCCATCTGCGGGGTCGTGGCCCGCGTGCGGCGGAGGGCGTCGACCACCGGGCGGCCCAACTGGGCGGCCAGCTCCGCCGCCTGATTGAAGCCGCGGGCCCGCTGGCGCCGCGGATGCAGCGGGACCGCCACCACACAGTCGACCTCGGCCAGTATTCCCGCCCCGGATTCACGCATCAGACGGCCCAGGGGCGGCGCCAGCGCAGCGCGTTGCTCGTACTTGAGGACGTGCACGAGTCGGCGAAGCGTGCCCTCGTAGGGACCGACCGCCCGCTGACGCCGAATCAGCGCGTGCGGGCGCCGGCAGCGGGGGCAGTGCCCGGGCCACGGCGGGTCGGTGCGCCCGGCCGGCAGCGGATCGCCGCATCGGTCGCAGACGGGAGGGGTGAGACGGGGCACCGCCCGCCAGCACGCCGGACAGACCGGACCGCGGGTAGGCGCATCGAGCAGGGTCCCGCACACCGCGCAGCTCGGGGCCAGGAGCACCGCCAGGAGCGCGTCGAGACCCTGCCGCGCGCCCGCCGCGAGTCGGCGGGCAAGGCTCGCCGGGTCGTGCGGAAGCCTCAGGAGCCGGTGGCGAGACCCGGTTGCGCCGCCGGCTTCCGGGTGACGGGGCCGTCGCGTCTCGGTAACGCCCGGTGCGGACCGGTGGCTCGCGCCGTCGGGGCTGGTCCGGGAATCCTCGTCTTCCGGCCCCCCTTCCCGCGCAACCAACCCTCCAGGAGTCTGCGCCGTTCCACGGCGCAGACTCCTACACCTCCCGGCGGATGGCGCTGCCCCAGAGTCGCTCGAGCGCGTAGAAGCGTCGGGTTTCCGGGGTGAACACATGGACGATGAAATCGAAACAGTCGATCAACACCCAGTTGGCGGCCGGGTAGCCCTCGACGTTCGCCGGCCGTACGCCAAGCGTCCTGAGCCGGGCCAGAATGCCATCGACGATCGCCGTGACCTGCCTCGGGCTCTGGCCGGAGCAGATCAGGAAATGGTCGGTGAAGGCGTCGGACTCGCGCAGGTCGAGGACCAGCAGGCCCTCCGCCTTCCGGTCTCGTGCCGCTCCGACCGCGTGGCGGAGCGGTTCCGGCAGCGATTCGCTCGCATCGTGCGAGGCGGCCTCGTGGTCAGTCATGCAAGTCTCTTGCCACCGGTTCGCGCGGGTAGAGCCGCCGGCGGTCGATGTACGCGGCCACCGCCGCCGGCACGCGCCCCTCCAGCGGCTGTCCGTGCGCCAGGCGGGCGCGGATGTCGGTCGACGAAATATCCGGAGTGACCGCGTCGATCAGGAATATGGCTGGTGCGCGCAGCGTCTCCCCGGCCGGCGGGCCGGCGTCGTCCGTGACGACCCGCAGGCGCGGACGCAGGGCCGGGAGCACGTCGGTCAGCGAGGCCGCCGGGTGTCCCGGTCGGGAGACGACCGCGAAGTGCGAGGCGTCGAGCAGGCGTGGATAGTCGTGCCAGGTGCCGATGTCGGCAAACGCGTCGGCGCCGACGATGAAGAACAACGACGTGCACCGGTGGCCCCGCTCCCGCAGTCGGTGCAGGGTGGTCGCGGTGTAGGACGGCCCGTCCGTGGTCAGCTCCAGGTCACACGGCTGCAGGGACGGGTCGTCGTTCGCGGCCAGGGCCACCATGGCCAGCCGGTGGGCTCCGCTGGCCCCGGCCGGTTGCTTCCGGTGCGGTGCGAACCGCGAGGGCAGTATCAACACCCGGTCGAGCTGGAGGCGCCGCCGCGCCACGGCCGCGGTCGCCAGGTGACCCAGATGAATCGGGTCGAATCGTCCTCCCAGGACGCCGATGCGCCGGGCCGTTGCGCTCATGCGGGTCTGGTGGCGGTCTCGATTCCGCCGTCCGCGTTGCGGAAGAGGGTCCAGATTGCTTCCAGCAAACCGGACACACCCTGTCCGGTGACCCCGGAGATCGCGTGGACGTCGACGCCGCGGCGCCCGACATGGGCGCGGAGTCGATCGAGCCGGGCCGGTTCGTCCAGCGCGTCGATCTTGTTCGCAACGACGATCTGGGGCTTGTCCGACAACGGACCATGGGCGTCGGGGCCCAGGCTGTCATCGCGGAAACGGGTCAGCTCGCGGCACACGACGTCGAAGTCTTCGCACGGGTCCCGCCCGGTCAGCGACGAGACGTCGATCAGGTGCGCCAGGACCCGAGTGCGCTCCAGGTGTCCCAGAAACCGGTCCCCGAGACCATGTCCCGTGTGGGCGCCGGCAATCAGGCCGGGGACGTCGGCGACCACGAAGCTCCGGTCGCCGCCGAGGTCGACCACGCCGAGGTTGGGGCTCAGGGTGGTGAAGGGATAGTCGGCGATCTTCGGTCGCGCGGCGGAGATCCGCGCGATCAACGTCGATTTCCCGACGTTCGGGAACCCGACGAGCCCGATGTCGGCCAACAGCTTCAACTGGAGCCTCAGATGCCGGTGCTCTCCCGGTCGGCCGGGTTCGGTGCGTCGCGGCGCCTGGTTGGTCGAGCTGGTGAAATGTTGGTTTCCCCGGCCCCCGTGTCCTCCTCGCGCGACGACCGCGCGCTGCCCCGGTTCGATGAGGTCGGCCAGCTCGACGAGCGTGTCGTCGCGGTGCTCGAACGCGACGGTGCCCACCGGAACCTCGAGCTGGAGGTCCTGCCCGTTTCGGCCCGTACGCGCCGAGCCCTTGCCGTGGGTGCCGCGCGGGGCCGAATAGGTGGGATGGAACCGGTAGTTGACGAGGGTGTTCAGGTGGGCGCTGGCGACCAGATAGACGGAGCCCCCGTCACCGCCGTCGCCGCCGTCGGGCCCCCCGCGGGGGGCCGACTTCTCGCGGCGAAAGCTCAGGCACCCACGCCCGCCGTCACCGGCGGTCACGCGGATGTCGACTTCGTCGACGAACATGCCTGGAAGGAGATCGGACGGGGCGGCAAGCAGAACCGCAAGGCGACGTTACCCGGGTGAGGACTCGAGCGGCAACACGCTGATGGCCCGGCCGCGGCCGCCGTGGTCTTCGAATCGCACGCGGCCGGCAATCTTGGCGAAGAGCGTGTCGTCCTTGCCGATGCCGACGTTGAGACCCGGACGAAACCGCTGTCCGCGTTGCCGCACCAGGATCGAACCGCCGGTGACGATGTTGCCGTCGAAGCGCTTGACTCCCAAACGCTGCGCGTTGCTGTCACGGCCGTTTCGCGAGCTGCCTTGTCCCTTCTTGTGTGCCATGACTGCCTCAGTCGGAATCAGAGATGTCGCTGATCCGGACGCGCGTGAGGTCGGTGCGGTGTCCGCGGGTGCGCCGCATCCCCTTGCGCCGCTTGCGCCGGAACACGCGGATCTTCGGGCCGCGAGGATGGGTGTCGACGATCCCGGTAACGGTTGCTCCCGGCACCGTCGGGTTTCCTGCGGCGACGGAGCCGTCTTCCCGGCCGACCAGCAACACCTGGTCGAACGTGACGGTTTCCCCGGCATCCATGCCGATCCGATCGATATCGAGAATCTGCCCCGGCTCCACCCTGTGCTGGTGTCCGGCGGCCTGAATGATGGCGAACACGCGCTAGACCTTTCGTGATTCGGAGGCGCTACGACGCGCCTCGTACCGCTGATCAGGGTACTCGCGACCGGCGCGTCTGTAAAGCTCGCCCGCCGGAGCCTGTGCCCAGAAGCGCCGTGTCAGCGAACTTCCAACGCGACCGCAGGTCGCGCGGGGCGCTGAAGTTTCGCGTCAGCGAACTTCCAACGCGACCGCAAGGTCGCGCGGGGCGCTGAAGTTTCGCGCCAGCGAAACTTCCAACGCGACCGCAGGTCGCGCAGTCACCTGAGGAGCGTGCGGGTCCCGCGGACGCTCTGGGTGCTGAACGCCCCGAGCACCGATGGCAGCAGCCGGTCCATCAGCTCGAAGTAGGACGAGAGGGCCGGGGTGTTCTGCGACGCGTCGTAGAGAATCTCTTCGCGGTGGCGCTCGGTGTAGAGCGTCGTCCCGGTGGACCCGTCGATGAAGATGAACTTCGGGCTCAACACGAAACCGCGACGGTCGCGGTAGGTGCGCACCGGCACGGTGCGGCGGCGCCCCAACGAGTCATAGACCTCGCGCTGGCTGGTCACCATGCCCGAACGGTTGTGCGGAGAGAAGTAGACGGTGCCCGTCAGGATGAGCGGATCCTGATACTCCTCACCGAGGTCCCGCCAGAATCCGATGTTCGCGAAGATCGTCTCGTAGCTCTCCAGATCTTCTTCGCTCATCGAATCGTCGTCTTCGATCGGCTCGGCGTCGCCGGACCCCTCGGCCGGCGCGAAACCGTCGGGGATCGTCCCGCCGTCGCGGGCGTCGGAGGGTTCCGGCCCGCCGCCCTGCTCGGCCGAGAGATCGAGCAGCGGCAGGACGTCCGCATCGACGACCTGCAGCTCCGAGCTGCGGCGCAGCTGGCTCCGCAGCAGCCGAGCCGTCTCGAGGTTGGCGTCCACGTCCTCCGAGCCGCCGGAGACGAAGCCGGCAATCAGCACCCGCTGGAACCTCGAGATGTCCAGCTTGGGGGTCAGCGGGGTCTCGATGGCGACGTCGTAGAACGACGTGCATCCGGCGAGCAGCCCGACACAACCGATACTAACGAGAGCTTTGGCTGACACGGTCATTCATTTCCAGGAAGAGGTCGTAGTTCTGCTCGATGGCCATGTTGTCTGGAGCGAGGTCCAGGGCCGTCTCGTACGCTTCTCGCGCCTGATCCAGCATTCCCTGCTGCTCGAAGCCGATGGCCAGATTGTTCCAGGCCGCGGCGTAGGTCGGATCGAAATCGATCGCGCGTTCCCAGCGAAAGACCGCTTCCTTCCAGAGACCGAGCCTGGCCACCTCGATACCGAAGTCGACCTGCGCGCGAGCATCCGAGCGCTCGTCGGCCCGGGGCGTCGCCGTGGCGGACGCAATCATGAGAGCCAGGACCGCCACGGTGGTTCGCACCATCATGCTCAGGTCCACTATAGCCAGTCGCCCATCACCGGCGCAAGCCCGACAGCCGGTGGCGAGAGCCCCGCTGCATTCGAGCGGCGGTGCATCCCGCCGCCTGAACTGCGTTGTTCGTCGGACTGCGTGCAGCCCGCGGCTGCATCATGCCCATATGCGCCCTCATCACGCCTTGTCCGGCACGGGCGTTCCTTGCCCGCGGACGGGCGCCCTTTCAGCCCGCGGACGGGCGCCCTTTCAGCCCGCGGGCGCCCTCGCGGCTCGGGGTCCAGGGGCTGCCGAGCGGGGCCGTCGGACGAAACGCGGGGCCTCCGCCGCAGGCCCCCGGGGTATACTCCGATCAGGTCGGGCACACCGGTTGCGGGTTGAACGCGGTCGTGTGCCGTCACCGGGCGGATCCGCCCGGGTCGTCTCCCCCAGTTCAACGCTGCTCCATCCGTGCGGTGACGGGCGGGCCCCCGTTCGACGAGGGGCAGCCTCACGGGCCGCGGTACCGTTGCCGCGCGGGAGGTGAAGAGGATGACGCTCGACGACTGGGTCGCCCTGGCCATGCTGTGGTGGCGAGGGCGCGGCCGACGCGCCATCGCGAGCTGGTTGTCGGATCCGCACGGCGCGGCCCGGCTCGGAACCGGGTCGGACACCGCGCTTCCCGCCGTCGCGGCGGCCATCGCTCCGGAGCTGGCGACCTCCGGCCGGTTGGCGGCGGCGCGAACCCGGGCGGAGGCCGCGCTGGACGCGGCGAGAGCCGGCCGCATCGTGGCCGTTCCCTGGTCGGACCGCCGCTATCCGGCGTTCCTGGCGGCGATCCCGGATCCGCCTCCGGTGTTGTGGCTCCGGGGCGATCTGGCCGCCCTGGACGGACCCGCGGTCGCGGTCATCGGTTCGCGGGCCGGCACGTCGTACGCCTGCGAGGTCAGCCGGACCCTGGGAGCCGATCTGGCGTCGCGGGGCGTGACCGTCGTGAGCGGGTTGGCGCGCGGGGTCGACTCCGCCGCCCACCGGGGGGTGCTGGCGGTGGACGGCCGGACGATCGCGGTGTTGGGCTCCGGGGTCGACGTGGTGTATCCGTTCGAGCACGCCGGCCTCGCGGGCGAGATCGCCCGGCGCGGCCTGCTGGTGAGCGAGCTCCCCCCGCGGACGACCCCGCGGCCGGCGTATTTTCCGATGCGCAATCGTCTCATCAGCGGTCTGTCGCGGGCGGTGGTCGTGGTGGAGGCCTCCGAGCGCAGCGGGTCGCTGATTACGGCCCGACTCGCCCTCGAGCAGGGGCGTGACGTCATGGCGGTGCCCGGGAACGTGCTGAGCGGGCGGAATCGCGGTGCCCATGCCCTGCTCAGGGACGGCGCGCGGATTGTGGAGACCGCGGACGATATCGTCGAGGAGCTCGGCCTCGAGGCGGCGGCCGCCGGCGGGGGGACCGGCGCGGCGGCGTCTCCCCGCGCCGGCGGGTCGCCGGAGGCGCGGGACCCGATCCTGCGTCACATGGACGCCGGAGAGGCCTACGAGATCGATGATCTGGCCGCGCGGACCGGCCTCGAAAGCGCGGCCCTGCTTGCCGGGCTCACCGATCTGGAGATCCGGGGCCGCGTCGCTCGCGCCGGCGCCGGCCGGTTCGTGCGGGCCGGGATGGTAACGTAGAATTCGACTCGCGTGGTGGAGACGCAGGGCGTCGCGTGAGGAATTGACGCGGGCTCGGGGATGGTAACGTAGATATCCCGGCAGTTCGCGTTACAGGAGAACCATGGCACGATCCCTGGTCATCGTCGAATCTCCCGCCAAGGCCCGCACCATCAATCGGTATCTTGGAGCCGACTACCTCGTCAAGTCGAGCGTGGGCCACATTCGGGACCTGCCGGTCGGCGGCAAGGCCGGCGGACGCCGTGCGGCGCCGGGCGGACAGAAGGCGACGGCGCGGACGAGTCCGGAGGAGCGCCAGCGGCGGGCTCGCCGTCAGCTCGTCCGCCGGATGGGCGTCGATCCCGAGAACGGCTGGCGCGCCACCTACGAGGTCCTGCCGGGCAAGGAGAAGGTCGTCGGCGAGCTCAAGCGGTTGGCCGGCAAGACCGGCGCAGTCTTCCTGGCCACCGACCTCGATCGGGAAGGGGAGGCGATCGCCTGGCATCTCAGGGAAGAGATGGGCGGCGACCCGGCTCGCTTTCGCCGGGTGGTGTTCAACGAGATTACCCGCAACGCCATCCGCGAGGCCTTCGCTCATCCCAAGGAGATCGACGAGAACCGGGTGAATGCGCAGCAGGCGCGGCGGTTTCTCGACCGCGTGGTCGGCTTCGAGGTCTCCCCGCTGCTCTGGGCGAAGGTGGCGCGCGGGTTGTCGGCCGGCCGGGTGCAGTCGGTGGCGGTCCGGCTCGTGGTGGAGCGCGAGCGGGAGATCCGCGCCTTCGAGCCGGAGGAGTACTGGGAGGTCTTCGCCGATCTCACCCGCTCGGGCGGTAGTGACCGCTGTCGCTTCCAGGTCTTCAAGGCCGACGGAAAGTCCTTCCGCCCGCGGAACCGGCAGGAGGCGCACGACGCCCTCGCGCGGCTCGGAAAGGCGGCGTTCGCGGTCGCCGGGGTGGAGAACAAGCCGACGGCGGCCCGCCCGGGCGCACCCTTCATCACCTCGACGCTGCAGCAGGCCGCCTCGACCCGCCTCGGCTTCGGCGTCCGGAAGACGATGACTCTGGCGCAACGGCTGTACGAGGGCGGCCACATCACCTACATGCGCACCGACGCCACGACCCTGTCGCGCGAGGCGGTGACCGGCGTGCGCGCCTACATCGACTCCACCTTCGGTCCGCGGTATCTGCCTGGGCAGCCGATCGTCTACGCCAGCAAGGCGGGCGCCCAGGAGGCGCACGAGGCGATCCGGCCGACGGACGTGGCCGCGCTCCCGGACGCGGTGGCCGGTGCCGACGGCGACGCCCGCCGCCTCTACGACCTCATCCGGCGCCAGTTCATCGCCTGCCAGATGACCCCGGCCGAGTACCTCAGCACCACCGTCACGGTGGAGGCCGATCCCTTCGAGCTGCGGGTCCGGGGTCGCGTGCTCAAGTTCGACGGGTTCACGCGGGTGCTGCCGGCGGCGTCCCGCAAGGGCGACCCGGAGGAGGTGCCGGCCTACGCGACGGGCGAGACGCTCGACTGCGCCAAGATCGAGCCCGTGCAGCATTTCACGAAGCCGCCGCCCCGGTACAGCGAAGCCAGCCTGGTGCGGGAGTTGGAGAAGCGCGGCATCGGGCGGCCGTCGACCTACGCCTCGATCATCTCCACGATCCAGGATCGGGGCTACGTGTCGTTGAACAAGCGGCGGTTCTACGCCGAGAAGATCGGCGAGCTCGTGACGGACCGTCTCGTCGAGAGCTTCGCCGACCTGCTCGACTACTCGTTCACCGCCGGCATGGAGAAGGACCTCGACCAGATCGCTTCCGGGGACCGCCAGTGGATCGGCGTGCTCGACACGTTCTACCGCGATTTTTCCGGCAAGCTCGAGGCGGCGGCCCGGCCCGACGGCATGCGGCCCAACGAGCCGACCGTAACCGGGATCGCCTGCACCGCCTGCGGCCGTCCGATGCAGATCCGGTCGGCCGGCACCGGCGTGTTCCTGGGTTGCTCGGGATACGCGTTGCCGCCGAAGGAGCGCTGCAAGCAGACCATCGACCTGACGCCGGCCGACGAGGCCGCCGACGCCGACCGGGACGACGAGGGCGAGAGCCGGGTGCTGCGCGCGAAGCGCCGCTGCCCGACGTGCGGGACCGGCATGGACAGCTACGTCGTCGACGCCGGGCGCAAGCTGCACGTCTGCGGCAAGAATCCGTACTGCGCGGGCCACGAGATCGAGGAAGGGACGTTCAGCGCCGGCGCGGCCGCCGAGCGGATCATCGCGTGCGATCGGTGCGGCGCCGAGATGCCCCTGCGGTCGGGACGGTTCGGCAAGTTCTTCGGCTGCTCGAACCCCGAGTGCAGGAATACGCGCAAGCTGCTCCGGAACGGCGAGCCGGCGCCGCCGAAGGCCGATCCGGTGCCCATGCCCGAGCTCCGGTGCGAGAGGGTGGACGACCACTACGTGCTGCGCGACGGCGCCGCCGGGTTGTTTCTGGCCGCGAGCGGCTTTCCCCGGCATCGGGAGACGCGCGCCCCGAAGGTAACGGAGCTCCAGCCGCACGCGGACGAGCTCGATCCCAAGTTCCGGTACCTGCTCGATGCGCCGGTCGCCGATCCCGAGGGGCGGCCCGCCGTCATCCGGTTCTCGCGGAAGGCGGGCGAGCAGTACGTGACGTCGGAGGACGGCGGCAGGGCCACCCGGTGGCGTGCGGTCTACCGTGACGGCCGCTGGATCGAAGAGCAGCCGGCGGCGAAGCCGTCCGCCAAGGACAGCCCCAAGCGGAAGCCGCGCGCCCGCACGCGCCGGCAGGTTGCCTAGGGGTCTGCGCCGTGGAACGGCGCCGCCTCCGCCGGAGGCGCTGACTCCCTGCAGGAATGGTTGGGTGGACAGCGGCACCGTGGGCCGCGGTGTCCGGGCTGGCACGGCGCCGGGTTCCCACGGGGTTGGAGTCACGTGTGATCCACATCATCGGCGGTGGGCTCGCAGGCAGCGAGGCGGCGTGGCAGGCGTCGCGGCAGGGCGTCGCGGTCACCCTGTACGAGATGCGGCCGGTGCGGCCGACCCCGGTCCACCAGACCGACCGGCTGGCCGAGCTCGTCTGCAGCAACTCGTTTCGGGCCAACCAGATCGAGAATGCGGTGGGGCTGCTCAAGGAAGAAATGCGGCAGCTCGGGTCGCTGGTGACGCGGGTGGCCGACGAGACCCGGGTGCCCGCGGGGGGCGCCCTCGCCGTGGACCGGGCGCGGTTCGCGCAGGGCATGACCGCGGCCCTCGAGGAGGCGCCGCTGGTGACGATCCGGCGGGAGGAAGTTCGAGACCTGTCACGCTCCGGCGAACTGCGTGAACCGGTCATCGTGGCCACGGGGCCGCTGACCTCGCCGGACCTGTCCGCCGCCGTCGCCGCGCTGGTGGGGCAGGACCATCTCTATTTCTACGATGCGATCAGTCCGATAGTCCTGGCCGAGTCCATCGATCGGAACATCGCGTTCAGGGCGTCGCGCTGGGGGCGGGACTCCCCGGCGATCGCGACGCGGCCCGACGCGGACGGTGCGGCCTGCGGCAGCGACGACGGACAGGGTGACTATCTGAACTGTCCGATGACGGAGGCGGAGTACCGGGACTTCTACCGGGCCCTGTGCGCGGCCGAGCTCGCGCCCCTGCACGCCATCGACCAGGGACGGTTCTTCGAAGGATGCCTGCCGATCGAGGTGATGGCGCGCCGCGGCGAGGACACCCTGCGGTTCGGTCCGATGAAGCCGGTGGGGCTCACCGACCCCCGGACCGGCCGCCGGCCGTTCGCGGTGGTGCAGTTGCGGCAGGACACCCTGGCCGGCGACCACTACAGCCTGGTGGGGTTTCAGACCCGGATCAAATGGGGCGAGCAGGCGCGGATCATCCGCATGATTCCCGGTCTCGAGCAGGCGGAGTTCGTCCGGTTCGGCATGATCCACCGCAACACCTATATCAACGGACCGGCCGCCCTGTTGCCGACGTGGCAGTCGCGGCATCGGCCGTCCCTCTTCTTCGCCGGTCAGATTTCCGGGGTCGAGGGATACGTGGAGTCTGCCGCCAGCGGGCTTATCGCCGGGCTCAACGCGGCGGCGCTCGCCCGGGGGCGGGTCCCCGAGGCGCCTCCGAGAACCACCGCGATCGGTGCGCTGGGCCATTACGTGTCGCACGCCAACGCGGCCGACTACCAGCCGTCCAACATCGCTTTCGGGCTGATTCCCGTGATCGGCGACGTTCCCCGGCGGCGCCGCGACCGCCGGCGCGCGGTGGCCAATCGCGCGCTCGTGCAGATCGCGGAATGGCAGGCCGCGAGAGAGGCCGCGGGTCAACCGCATGAGGACGCACCTCCGCCGGTTTCTGGACCATCTCCGATTCAATCGCAATCTGTCCGCGCGAACCGTCCGCGCGTATGATAGCGATCTGAACCAGTATCTCGGGTTCCTGGAACGGCGTTTCGACCGTCCCGCGGATCGGATCGCCCCCACCGACATCGACTACGCGGCCGTGCGGGGGTTCATGCGCGACCAGTACGATCGCGGGCAGGCGCGCTCGTCCTCCGCGCGGCGGTTGGCCGCGATCCGTTCGTTCGGCCGCTACCTGCGGCGCGAGGAGCTCATCGAACGCGACCCCGGTGCGTTGATGGTCACCCCGAAGCAGGACCGGAAGTTGCCGGCGCGCCTCGACGAGCAAGAGATGGAGCGGATGCTCGAGGCGCCCGACGGTACGGCCCCCCTGGGCCGCCGGGATCGCGCCATCCTCGAGCTGCTCTACGCCTCGGGTCTCCGTCTCAGCGAGCTGGTGGGGCTGGGTCTCGAAGACATCGACCTGAGCAGCCGGCTCGTGCGGGTGCTGGGCAAGGGCGGCAAGGAACGCATCGTCCCGTTCAATCGCGCCACCGCCGCCGCCCTGCGCGCCTGGCTCGCGGACCGCGAGACCCTCGTGCGCCAGGGCAACGCACCGCCGCCGCCCCGCCGGCGCGGACGCGCGGCGGCCGACCCGCTGTTCGTGAACTACCAGGGGGGGCGCCTGTCGGCCCGCAGCGTGGACCGTCTGGTGCGGCGCTACGCGGCGGCGGCGAGCACCCGCCACGGTATCAGCCCGCATGCCCTCCGGCATTCGTTCGCCACCCATCTCCTCGAACGGGGCGCCGATCTGCGCGCGATCCAGGAGATGCTCGGCCACGCGCGCATCAGCACCACGCAGCGCTATACCCACGTGAGCCCGGCGCAGCTCATGGCGGTCTACAAGAAGACCCATCCGAAAGCGTAGGGGGACCGGGGTCCGGCTCCACCATTCAATTCGCCGCGGCGCGGCAACCGCGTTGTCGACGGGCCTCGAGCAGGCGCGTCAAGCCGGGTTCGTCCGACCTGTCGGGTCACGTCGCCGCGCCGATCGAGAGTCCGGCGACGCACGTTGCATGACGGCTCCGGTGGTTCGGCGCCCTACTTTTCGGCGGCGTGGTCGGCGGCGCGGTTCACGAGCTGCTGGAACTCGCGGCGTGGGTCGAGGCCGCCGGGGCTCTGCGTGAACACCATGCCGATGAGCTCGCGCGCCGGGTCGACCCAGCCCATCGTGCCGTCGGAGCCGGCGTGCGAGTACGCGCCGTCGGCCGCGACCTGCCAGCCGTGGGCGTACGCCGTGCGTTCGCTGCTGGCGATCTGGCCCTCGGTGGCGGCGGCCACCGACTCCCCGGACAGGATACGGGCGTCGGCGTAGCGCCCGCGGTTCAGGTACATCTGCAGGAACCGGGCGTAGTCGGGCGCGGTGGAGATCATCCCGCCCGAGGCGCGGATGACGGGGAAATCGGGCGGGTCGCCGGGGGTGAAGCCCTGGCGGAACGCGACCCGGCCGTCGCCCAAGCGGCGTCCGCGGTAGACCGTGGCCATGCGGTGCAGCTTGGTCTCGTCCTCGTGGTTCAGCGTGTCGGCCATCCCCAGTGGCTCGTAGATCCGCGTGCGCAGGAAGTCTTCGAGCGGCATTCCCGAGGCCACCTCGATGATCGCGCCGATCGTGTTGTAGCCGGCGTTGTTGTAGCTGTAGGACGTGCCGGGCTCCACGTCCGGTCCCTCGGCGCCGAACTTCGCGACCGCGCCGAGCAGGCTCGGCTTCTCGCCCGCGTCGAACGGATGGAAGATGGGGCGGATCCGCAGTCCCGAGGAGTGGCTGAGCAACTGGCGGACGGTGATGTCACGCGACCGGAAGTTGTCGAACGACTCCAGATGCTCCGCCGCCCGGTCGTCGAGCGAGAGCCGGCCGTCCTCCTTCAGGATCAGCACCGCGGTGCCGATGACCGGCTTGGTGTTCGAGGCCATCCGGAAAAGCGTGTCCGTCTCCATCGGAAGCCGGTAGGCTTCGTGCCGCCACCCCACGGCTTCGTGCAGGACGATGACGCCGCGGCGGGCCACCATCAGCACCGCTCCCTTCAGGTCGCCGCGGTCCACCGCATCGCGGTAGAGCTGCGCCGCCTCGTCGAGCAGCGCGGCATCCATGCCCACCGACGCCGCGGAGTCGTATCCGAGCGTAGTCGCCGGCTGCGCGACCGCCGGAGCCGCCCAGAGCGAGAACATCCAGCTGACGACGGCGACGGCGGCCAGATGACGTGTCGATGGCTGCATGGCGCACTCCCTGGATTCGAACTACAACCTCGATTGTATGCGCCTTCGCGCGCACCGCCGCGACGGCGGATCAACAGGTGGGCCGCCGCTCCTCCAGTGAGGCCTCCGGGACGGGCGGTGGTCATCGCCGGTCGGCGGTCAGGCCGGGCCCGACTCGCCGTCGACCCGCTGGAGCGCCTCCCACTGGCCCATGAGGTCGCCGACCTCCCACATCAGGGTCTGGTGCCGGTCGACCACCGGCTTGGCGGCGTCGCGGTCTTCGTAGAAGCCGGGCGAGGCCATGGTCGCCTCGATCTCCTTGATCTTGCCCTCGCGCTCGGTGATCCGGCGCTCGAGCTCGCCGATGCGCTTGTCTCGGGCCGACTGCGCGCGCTTGAGGCGGCGCTCGACCTGGGTCCGTTGCCGGCGCTCTTCCCGGTTCTGCCGGCCGGCCGCCTGCTCCGCGCGTTTCGTGGCGGGCGCGCGATCGGCGGCGCCGGCGGGCGCGCCGGCCGGGCGCGGCGCCGCTTCGGGCGGGGTCCGCTCGCGGTGGGTCCGGCTCCAGCGAAACTCCTCGTAGGTGCCCGGATAACGGACGGCGGCGCCGTGGCCGACCTCGAGGACGGTCGTGGCGAGCCTGTCCACGAAGTACCGGTCGTGGGAGACGAAGACGAGGGTGCCGTCGAAGTCGGCCAGCGCATCGAGGAGGACGTTGGTGGAGTCGATGTCGAGGTGGTTCGTCGGCTCGTCGAGCAGGAGGGTGTTGGCGGGGCACAGGAGCATCCGCGCCACCGCGAGCCGGGTGCGTTCGCCGCCCGAGAGCACCCCTGCCGGTTTGGTCACGTCGTCCCCCGAGAACAGGAATCCGCCCAGGATGTTCCGGATGGCGGGGAGCAGCTCGACCGACGACGCCGCGCCGAGCGTGTCGTAGACGGTCAGCTTCGGGTCGAGCCGGGTGGCCTCGTCCTGCGCGAAGTACTGCGCTACGAGGTTGTGACCCTCGACCCGCGTTCCCCGGTCCGGACGCTCGGCGCCGGACAGCATGCGCATCAACGTGGACTTGCCGGCGCCGTTGGGCCCGACGATGGCGATCCGGTCGCCGCGCACCACGTGCACGTCCACGTCGTCGAGGACCACCGTCGATCCGTAGGCCTTCCGGACCCCCTGCAGCTCGAGCGCGACGCGCCCGCTCTTCCGGCACAGGGGGAACGAGAAGTGCACCCGCTTGCGTTCGGGCGGCACCTCGATGGGGGTCATCTTCTCGAGCATCTTCACCCGGCTCTGGACCTGCGCGGCCTTGGTCGCCTTGTAGCGGAACTTGTCGATGAAGTGCCGGATGCGGGCGATCTCCTCGTCCTGCCGCTTCTTCTGCTCGCGCAGCACCGCGATCCGCGCATCCCGTTCCACGAGGTATTCCGAGTAGGTCCCGACGTACGGCGTCAGGGTGCGCCGGTCGATCTCGACGATCCGGGTCACCACCCGGTCGAGGAAGTAGCGGTCGTGGGACACGAGCACGAGGGCGTGCGGATAGTCGGCGAGATAGTCCTCGAGCCAGTTGCGGGCCTCGAGGTCGAGATGGTTCGTGGGCTCGTCGAGCAGCAGCACGTGCGGCCGTTGGAGGATCAGCTTGGCGAGGGCGATGCGCATCTGCCAGCCGCCGGAGAACGTGTCGGTGGGCTTCTCGAAGTCGGCCGGGGCGAAACCGAGCCCGTTCAGCACCCCGGCGACCTTCAGGTCGATGGCGTAGCCGTCCTCGTCGCGGAACCGATGCTGCAGCTCGCTGTACCGTTCCAGGATGGCGTCGTGGTCCTCGCGGGAGTACCCGGGGTCGGCGAGGCGATGCTCGAGGTCCTGCATGGTGCGCTGGATGTCGAGCAGCGGCTGGAACGCGGTGCTGACCTCGTCGATCAGGGAGCGTCCCGTGTGGCTGAGGCCGTCCTGCGGAAGATAGCCGACGGTCAGCCCGGTGCGCTTCGCCATCGTTCCGCTGTCGGCCTCGTCGAAACCGGCCAGCATCCGCAGCAGCGTGGTCTTGCCGGAACCGTTCGGGCCGCACAGGCCGACCCGATCGCCGGCCGAGATCTGCCAGGTGACCCGGTCGAACAGGATCCGGCCGCCGAACCCCTTGGTCAGCGACGACAATTGGAGCATCGATATTCTTCGTGGGTCAGGAGATGGACTGGTTGGACGTTCCGGGCCTGTGGCCTGTGCAGAAGCCCCGAAAATGATACCGCACCGGCGGACAACGCGACCCGGGGGCGTTGCCGCTCGCGGTGCCCGGCATCGGTCGATCGCAGACCGTTTCGGGCCGGCCGGCGTCTAATCCTCCGAAGACATGGAGCGGGATGGACACGTGAATACGAGTGCGACATCATGAGCGCGACGCGGGCGGTCGCCCTGGGCATGCAGAGAACCGACGAGGAGCTGGTCGCGCTGGCGACGGCCGGCGACCCGGACAGCTTCAACCAGTTGGTCGTCCGGTGGGAACGGTTGATCTTTGCGCTGGCGTTCCGGGTCATCGGCCGGGAGGAGGACGCCCGCGACGTCTGTCAGGAGACCTTCCTTCGGGCGTTTCGCAGCATCAAGGGGTTCAAGGGCCAGTCGAAGTTCTCGTCGTGGCTGTATCGGATAGCCCTGAATCTCTGCCGCGACTGGATACGCCGGGAGCGCCGCTCGGGCCGGCCGACACCCCTCGACGAGGAGTCCGAACCGGTCTGGTCCCATGGCCAGGCACCGCCGGAAACGGCCGAAGACCGTGCCGTGCGCCAGGACCTGGGACGGGTGATCACGCAGGCGATGTCGGCCCTGTCGGACGACCAGCGAATCACCATCGTTTTGAAGGAATACCATGGATTGACGTTTCAGGAGATCGCGGATCTGCAGGGATGCCCGTTGAGCACCGTCAAGACCCGGCTCTACCAGGGGCTCGCGGTCCTGCGGCGGCAGTTGCAGCGGGATGGTGTGCACGGCACGGCCGATCTGGCCGGGCGCAGGGCCCCGGCGGCGGGTCCGCGCCCGCGGTTGGTCGTGGATCGCAGCGGAGCGTCGCGAGAACGATGAACGAGACCAGCAGTTGTATCGAGAAGGAGGCGTTGGTCGACTACCTGTACGGGGAGTCCGACGCCGCAGCGCGCCGCCGGGTCGACGTCCACCTTCGGTCCTGTGCGCGCTGCGCCGATGAGATCGGCTCGCTGACGGCCGTCCGCCGTACGATCGAGACCTGGGAGCCCTCCGGCGCGGATCCCGGACTCCGCATGGTGGCGGATGTGAAGGGGACGTCGCCGGCCCGCGCCGGGTGGCGTCCCGCGTGGGCGCTGGCCGCCGCGGCGGTGCTGGCGGTGGCGGCGGCGCTGATCGTGCGACCCGAGATCGAGCTGGGGGCCGACGGCATGGTCCTGCGAATCGGCTGGCGCGGTGGTGCGCCCGACGCGGCGGCCGGGTCGACGGCGGCCGAGTCGAGCCGGCTGCCGTCCGATGCCGGCGCGGCGGGACGACCGGTGGCGGATCCGCCGCCCGCGCGGACCGTGCGCGGCACCCCCGCCGGCCTGGGGGCGGGTGGCGCCGCGACCCCCATCCCCGGCTCCCGGGTCGGGCCGCTTCCGGATCTGCTGATGAACGAAGAGGCGTGGCTGCAACAGGTCCGCGAGTTGATTCGCGAGAGCGAGCAGCGCCAGATGAGCGAAATGGAACGCATGTTCCGCGAGGACCAGACGAATGATGCCGCGGCACGTCAAGAGATCCTGGACTACATGCGCCGGATCTCCGCTCGCCCCTGAGACCGTCGGGCCGGAGCCATCCGGCGGTCTGATCTACAATCTGGTCATGCAGGCTGAGGCGGGGAGTCGCCCCCGGTTGCGCCGGTCGGGGTTCGCAGCTCTCATCGTGCTGGCGCTGTCGATCGGGTGCAGCCCCTCGATCGACGTTCCGACCGCCTTGCAGGTCACCCAGGTGTCCAGCGGCTGGTTCGACGCCGGCCTCGACAATCTGGGACGCAACAAGCTCGTGCCCACCGTCTCGTTCCGCCTGGAGAACCTGACCTCCGACACCGTCCAGTACCTGCAGCTCAACGCGGTGTTCAAGCGGCAGAACGAGACGGAGGAGTGGGGCAACGCGTTCGTCCGCGCCGTCGGCACGGACGGTCTCGCGACGGGACAGACGACCGAGATCCTGCGGCTCGAGTCGAGTCGCGGCTACACGGGAGAGCAGCCGCGCGCCGAGATGCTCGCGCATCGTGACTTCGTCGACGTCACGATGGAGCTGTTCGTCAAGCACCGCGGCGACCAGTGGGTCTTGCTGGACTCGGTCGCCGTCGACCGCCAGCTTCTGACCCGATAGGGCTGCGGCCCGGGGCGGGTCCAATCTCGTCTCGAGCCACCGCCATGTCCGGTCTCGACCGCCGTCTCGGTCCTCTCGACGGCGCCGCCGTCGTCGTCTCCAACGTGATCGGCAGCGGCATCTTTCTCCTCCCCGCGGTCGTCTCGCAGTTGATCCCGCACCCCTGGTGGATGATCGGGGCGTGGGCGGCCGGCGGCGCCCTGGCGTTCTCCGGCGCCATGGCCTATGCCGAGCTCGCGGCGCTGCGCCCGCGCGCCGGCGGCGAGTACGTCTATCTGCGCGAGGCGTTCGGCCCGCTGCCGGCCTTTCTCACCGGCTGGACCTCGTTCGTGGCCGGCTTCAGCGGCGCCATCGCCGTCGGCGCGGTCGGCTTCGCCGCCTACCTCGGCCGCCTGTTGCCCGCGGCGGGCGACACGCGGCCCTGGGCCGCGGTGCCACTCGGCGTCGTCACCCTCAGCATCTCGCCCCAGGCCGTCGTCGCCCTGGCCGTCATCGCGGTCCTGACGGCCGTCCACCTGGTGGGGCTGGGACCCGGCCGCGTCGTGCAGAACCTGCTCGCGGTGATGAAGGTGGCGCTGCTCGTGGCGTTCGTAGTGGTGGGTTTCACCCTCGGTGACGGCTCGAGCGGGCACTTCTCCGAGGCCGGCGAGGCGGTCTCGGGCGCCGGCTGGCTGCTGGCCCTGCTGCCGGTCATGTTCGCGTACTCCGGCTGGAACGCCGCGTCCTATCTGGCCGAGGAGATTCGGGACCCGGGCCGCAACGTGCCGTTGGCCCTGGGGCTGGGGACGGCGTGCGTCGTGGTCATCTACGTGCTCCTGAATCTGCTGTACGTCTACGCCCTGCCGGTCACCGAGTTCGGGGCGGCGGGCGGCAACATGGCGGACGGGGTGGCCGAACGCCTGTTCGGCCCGGGCGCGGCGGCCCCGGTCGCCGCCGCCTCGGCGGTGATGATCGCGGCGAGCCTCAGCGCGATGGTGTTCGCGGGGCCGCGGGTCTACTACGCGATGGCCCGGGATCGGCAGTTCTTCTCCGCCGCCGCCTCCGTGCATCCCCGATTCCGCACGCCGGCGGTGGCGATTGCCGCGCAGAGTGCGTGGTCGGGTCTGCTCGTGCTCAGCGGTACGTTCCGGCAACTCGTCGACTACACCGCCTTCGCCGTCGTGCTGTTCGCCGGGGTGGCGGTGGCCGCCCTCTTCGTGCTGCGCTACCGCGAGCCGAACGCCCGCCGTCCCTTCCGCGCCTGGGGTTATCCGGCCGCCCCCCTCGTCTTCGTCCTGACCAGCGCCGCCCTCGTCATCAACGCGATCTGGCGCAATCCGGCGCCCTCGCTGGCCGGCGTCGCGCTCATCGCGGCGGGGATTCCCATTTACCTCCTGACCCGATCCGGGGCGCCGCGCGGGTCCTGACGCGTCGCGCATTCGGGTCCCCGGGTGGCCTCGGGGAGCCGCGCGGCCAGGGACGGCGGGGCGAGGGGCGGCCCCGTCCCGGTTGCGGGGCATGCCCGCCAGCGGATAGGCTCGGGGGATGATCATGACTCGGAGCACGACCATCCTGGCGGTCCGGCACCAGGGGCAGACCGTCATGGGGGGCGACGGGCAGGTGACCTTCGGCGAGACCGTCGTCAAGCAGGGCGCGCGCAAGATCCGCCGCCTCTACAACGATCGGATCCTCGCCGGGTTCGCCGGTTCCGCCGCCGACTCGTTCGCGCTGTTCTCGCGGTTCGAGGCGAAGCTCGAACAGTACCGGGGCAATCTGGAGCGGTCCGCGGTGGAGCTCGCCAAGGACTGGCGCACCGATCGCCTGCTGCGGCGGCTCGAGGCGATGTTGATCGTGCTCGACGCCGACTCCATGTTCCTGCTGTCGGGGAACGGCGATCTGATCGAGCCGGATGACGGCATCGTCGCGATCGGGTCGGGTGGGGCCTATGCCCTGGCCGCGGCGAAGGCGCTGGCGCGTCACGCCGACCTCGGGGCGAGAGCGATCGTCGAGCATGCGATGGGGATCACCGCGTCGATTTGCATTTACACGAACGCCAGTGTCACGATCGAGGAGTTGTAACGTCGGTCCGCCACGTCAGCGCCCGTGGTCGCGCGTCCGGCGCTGCGCCGCCGGCCGTTGCGGTCATCACCACCGGCGGGCTCGTCTCTCGTAGCAGGACGCACCCATAGCGCAGATGCCGATCTATCTCCCGGAGTCGCTGACTTCCCCTGCGCCGCCCGAGTCGGGCGGCGCAGGGGAGAATTCACTCGACACGCTGACCCCCCGCCAGATTGTCGCCGAGCTCGACAAGTACGTCATCTCCCAGGCCCAGGCGAAGCGGGCGGTGGCGGTGGCGCTGCGGAACCGCATGCGGCGCCAGAAGCTGTCGCCCGACCTGGCCGAGGAGGTGGCGCCGAAGAACATCCTCATGATCGGACCCACGGGGGTGGGGAAGACCGAGATCGCCCGGCGGCTCGCCCGGCTGGCGCAGTCCCCCTTCATCAAGGTCGAGGCGTCGAAGTTCACCGAGGTCGGCTACGTCGGCCGCGACGTCGAGTCGATGGTGCGCGACCTGGTGGAGCTGGCGGTGGACATGGTGCGCGAGGAGCGGGTGGTGGAGGTGCGGGCCAAGGCCCGGGAGAACGCCGAGGCGCGGCTGCTCGATCTGCTGCTGCCCCCGCTGCCGAAGTCGGTGCAGGACAACGATCCCGGACCGGCGCGCGAGCAGCACGAGCGGACCCGCGCCCGGCTGCTCGGCCAGCTCGCCGAGGGAAGGCTCGACGAGCGCGAGGTCGAGGTCGACGTCCAGCAGAAGAACTTCCCCTCGTTCGAGGTGATCTCCGGATCTTCGGTCGAGGAGATCGACATCAACATCAAGGACATGCTGCCCACCCTGTTCCAGGGACGGTCCCGGAAGCGGCGCGTCAAGGTGCCGGACGCGCTCGACCATCTGGTGCAGGAGGAAGAGCAGAAGCTGGTCGATACCGACAGCGTGCGGTCCGCGGCGGTGCACCGGGTCGAACAGGCGGGCATCATCTTCATCGACGAGATCGACAAGGTGACCGGCCGAGAGGGCGGGCACGGGCCGGACGTCAGCCGCGAGGGCGTCCAGCGGGACATCCTGCCGATCGTCGAGGGCACCACCGTCAACACCAAGCACGGGATGGTTCGCACCGACCACATCCTGTTCATCGCGGCCGGGGCGTTCCACGTCGCCAAGCCGGCCGATCTCATCCCCGAGCTGCAGGGGCGTTTTCCGATCCGGGTCGAGCTCGAGGCGCTCGAGACGGGAGACTTCGTGCGGATTCTCACCGAGCCCCGGGGCTCGCTCGTCAAGCAGTACACGGCCCTGCTGGAGACCGAGGGGGTCGACCTGACGTTCCGGCCCGACGCCGTCGACCGGGTGGCGGAGTTCGCGACCCAGGTCAACGAGCGCACGGAGAACATCGGCGCGCGCCGCCTCCACACCATCATGGAGAAGCTCCTCGACGACGTCTCGTTCAACGCGCCGGACCTCGACGAGAAAACCATCGTCATCGATGCCGCCTACGTCGACCGGATGCTGGCGGACGTCGTTGGCAACGAGGATCTCTCCCGCTACATCCTGTGACCCCGCTCGGACGCCGGAACGTGTCGGTGGTCGCCTTGCTCGCCGCGCTGCTCTGCGGCTGCGGCATGAAGGGGCCGCCGCTCGCGCCGTTCGTGCGGGTGCCGGCCCCGGTGACCGACCTCGTGGTGCAGCGTCTCGGCGACGAGGTGTCCGTCCGCTTTGCCCTGCCGACCGAGAACGAGGACGGCTCGGATCCGGCGTCGCTCGTCCGGGTGGACGTCTATGCGATGACCACCCAGCCCCGACTTCCGCCCGACCGGACGCTCGAGCTCGAAGAGTTCCAGGAGGCGGCGATCCTCGTCGCCTCGGTCGAGGTCGCCCCGCCCCCGCTCCCGGAACTCGAATCGGACGGTGAGACCGCGGACGAGTCCTCCGCGGACGAGCCGCCTCCGGCGGACTCGCCCCCGGCCGAGCCGCCAGCGGATGCACCGGTGATGCAGGGGGCTCCGGTGATGCTCTCGGAGGTGCTGACGGCGGAGATCGAGGTCCCGGTCGATCCCTGGGAAGAGGAGCGCGCGCGCAGGGAGGAAGCGGAGGAGGAAGCAAGGGAAGACGAGGAAGAGGACGATACGGAGGAGCCCGAGCGGCCGGTCATGGTGCCGTTGATGACGCCCCCGTTGCCGGGACCGCTGCAGCGCGAGTACGTCGTGGTGCAGGTCTCGGAGGACGGCGAGGAGTCGGAGGGCGGGGAGCGGATCGCGGTGCCGCTGGGCGTCCGGGCCCCGGAGCCGCCGCCGGCGCCGGAGGTGGTCTATACCGAGACGACGGTCGACGTGACCTGGGACCTGCCTCCCGGGGCCCGCGAGACGGTTCAGGTGCCGGTAACGGCCGATGAGGCCGCCGTCGATGACGCCGCCGTCGATGAGGCCGCCGTCGATGACGCCGCTGACGCGCCGGATTCCGATGAGGCGCCGGCCGATCAGGCGCCCGCTTCCAGCGAGGCGCCGGTCACCGAGGAGACGCCGGCGGATGACGCCGCCGAGGCGTCGATCGAGGCCGAACCGGCGGGCGCCGGGGACGAGACCGAGGCGCCGGCAGAAGATGCGGAGGCGCCGGCGGACGACACGGAGCCGGCAGCAGATGCGGAGGCGCCGGCCGCTCCGCTGACCCCGCTGGAGTCCCGGCCGATCGTCGAGTGGCCGCCCGCGTCGACCTACGAGCTGTTCGAGGTCTCCGAGTCGGATGCGGGCTCGCCGGACGTCCCGGAACCGCTGAGCCAGACTCCGCTCGCCGCGCCCGCGTACACCGATCAGCAGGTCGAGTACGGGGTCGAACGGTGCTTCGCGGTTCGCACCCTCGACGTGGTTGCGGGGTTCGACGTGCGCGGCCGACTGTCTCCCGTGACCTGTGTCACGTTCGTCGACACGTTCCCGCCGGCCGTCCCGCAGGCGTTGACCGCAGTCGGGAGCCAGGGCGAGGTGAGCCTGCTGTGGCGGCCGAACGGCGAGGCGGACCTGGCGGGATACCTGGTATTGCGCGGTTTGCCGGGGGATGAGACACTGCACCCGCTCATGGACGCGCCGCTGACCGGGAACACCTACCGTGACACTACCGCGGAACCGGGTGTGCGTCACGCGTACGCCGTGCGCGCGGTCGACACGGCGGCCACGCCCAATCTGGGCGAGCCGTCCGACCGCGTGGAGGCGGCGGCGCGGTAGGAGTCTGCGCCGTACTGAGGGCGCGGACTGCTGCAGGGTTGGTTGGGGCGGCGGCGCCGCAGGCGACGATTGCCGGGCCGGGAGTCTGCGCGTAGAACGGCGCGGACACGGTAGGATTGGTTGGGCGGGCAACGGCGCCGGGAGGCGGCGGTGTCCGGGCTGGCCGCGGAGTGCGCGGCCCGGTTGCCATGGAATCCATCTATCGAATCGAGCACGACGGACGGGTGATCCACGCCGTTCGCCGGGACGAGGCCTGGCACGCCCTGGAAGGCGAGCCCTGGGGGAGGCCGAGCGTCGGTGCGCGCCTTGCCGGCGCCGAAACGCGGATCCTGGCTCCGATCGCGCCGTCCAAGATCGTCGCGGTGGGATTGAACTACCGGGACCACGCGGCCGAGATGAACAAGGCCCTGCCCGAAGAGCCGCTGATCTTCCTGAAGCCTTCGACGGCCGTGGTCGGCCCCGGCGCGCCGATTGTCCTTCCCCCCGGCGCCGGCCGGGTCGACTACGAAGCCGAGCTGGGGGTGGTCATCGGCCGCGCTGCCCGCCGGGTGCCCGCCGATCGCGCGCACGAGTACGTGCTCGGGTTCACGTGCGTGAACGACGTGACCGACCGCGACCTCCAGCGTCGTGACGTGCAGTACACCCGCGCCAAGGGGTTCGACACGTTCGCCCCGGTGGGGCCGTGCATCGCCGCCGCGGATCTGGATCGGCCGATCGGCATCGAGTCGCGGGTCAACGGCGAGCGGCGGCAGCACTCGAGCACCCGCGAGCTGATCTTCCCGCTCCGCCACCTGATCGAGTTCGTCACCGCGGTCATGACCCTGCTGCCGGGCGACATCCTGTCCACGGGGACGCCCCCCGGGGTCGGGCCGCTCGCGCCCGGAGACCGGGTCGTCATCGCGGTCGAAGGGGTCGGCGAGCTGGTGAACGACGTCGTTCAGGGGTGAACGGCGCTCCCGGACCGGGATCATCATTCGAGGATGGCATGAAGCTGTTCGTAGACACCGCGAACGTCGAGGAGATCGAGGCCCTGGTGCCGCTCGGGATCATCGACGGGGTGACCACCAATCCCTCGCTGCTGGCGAAGACCGGGGCCGACCCGCGCGCCGTCCTGAAGCGCATCTGCGACGTGGTGGGGGGACCGGTCAGCGCCGAGGTGGTGGCCACCGACGCCGCGGGCATGGTGCGCGAAGGCCGCGAGCTCGCCGCCATCGACCCCCACGTCGTCGTGAAGGTGCCGTTCGGGAAGCCGGGCGTGCAGGCGTGCCGCGAGTTGACCGGGGAGGGGACCCGCGTCAACGTCACGCTGATCTTCTCGGCCGCCCAGGCCCTGCTGGCGGCCAAGGTCGGGGCCACGTTCGTGAGCCCGTTCGTCGGCCGGCTCGACGACATCGCGACCCCGGGCATGGACCTCATCGCCCAGATCGTCGACATCTTCCAGAACTTCCCCCTGTCGACCGAGGTGCTCGTCGCCAGCACCCGGGGGCCGATGCACATCGTCGAGGCGGCCCGCCTCGGGGCCGACGTCTGCACCTGCCCGCCGAAGGTGATCGACGCGTTGTTCAACCATCCCCTGACCGATATCGGCCTGGAGCGGTTCCTCGCGGACTGGGCCAGGGCGCACCAGCCGGTGGGCTGACCCGGCCGGCCGGACCGCCCTTCTCGCATCGACCGATGGACAAGCACAAGCTGCTCGAGGACTACGAGCGCCGCGCGCGCGAGGGCGGGGGCGAGGCGCGCCTCGCCCGCCAGCATGCGGCCGGCAAGCTCACCGCGCGGGAACGCGTCGACCGGTTCTTCGATCCCGGCACCTTCCAGGAGGTGGACAAGCTCGTCACCCACCGCTGCCGCGATTTCGGGATGGACGACCAGATCGTGCCCGGGGACGGCGTCGTCGCCGGACGCGGGCGGGTCGAGGGACGTCTGGTCTATGCCTTCGCCCAGGACTTCACGGTGTTCGGGGGGTCGCTGTCGGAGACCAACGCCGCGAAGATCGTCAAGATCATGGACCTGGCGATGGAGGCGGGCGCGCCGGTCGTCGGACTGAACGATTCCGGGGGCGCCCGCATCCAGGAAGGCGTGCTGTCGCTGGGCGGCTACGCCGACATCTTCCTGCGGAACACGCTCGCGTCCGGGGTGGTGCCCCAGATTTCCGCGATCATGGGGCCGTGCGCGGGCGGCGCGGTCTACTCGCCGGCCATCACCGACTTCACGGTGATGGTGGACAAGACGAGCTACATGTTCATCACCGGGCCGGAGGTCATCCGGACCGTGACCCTGGAGGAGGTGACGAAGGAGGAGCTCGGCGGCGCGATGACCCACAACGCCAAGAGCGGCGTCGCGCATTTCGTCGTGCCCGACGACGAGGCGTGCCTCGCGCTGATCCGCGACCTCCTCGGCTACCTGCCCGGCAACAACCTCGACGACGCGCCCCGCGGGGCGGACACCGACCCGATCGAGCGCGAGGACCCGGCCCTCGACGATCTCGTGCCCGATCAGCCGAACCAGCCCTACGACATGCACGACGTGATTCGCGCGGTGGTCGACGCGGGCGAGCTGCTCGAGGTGCAGGAGCACTACGCGAAGAACATTCTCGTCGGTTTCGCGCGGCTCGGCGGCCAGTCGGTGGGGGTCGTCGCCAACCAGCCGGCCCATCTCGCGGGGACTCTCGACATCGACGCCTCGGTCAAGGCCGCGCGCTTCGTCCGCTTCTGCGACGCGTTCAACATTCCCCTGGTGACCTTCGAGGACGTGCCCGGCTTCCTGCCCGGCACCCGGCAGGAGTTCGGCGGCATCATCCGCCACGGCGCCAAGCTGCTGTTCGCGTTCGCCGAGGCGACGGTCCCCAAGGTGACGGTCATCACTCGCAAGGCCTACGGCGGCGCCTACTGCGTCATGGCCAGCAAGCACATCCGCACCGACGTCAACTTCGCCTGGCCCACGGCCGAGATCGCGGTCATGGGGCCGGAGGGGGCGGTCAACATCCTTTACCGGCGCGAGCTGGAGGCCGCCGACGATCCGGACGCGCTGCGGGCCGAGAAGATCGCCGAGTTCCGCGAGAAGCTCGCCAACCCCTTCGTCGCGGCCGGCCGCGGCTACATCGACGAGGTCATCCAGCCGCGCGCCACCCGGCCCAAGCTCATCGCCGCCCTGCGCAGCCTCGACGGCAAGCGCGACCGGAACCCCCCCAAGAAGCACGGCAACATTCCGCTGTAGCGCACGGGGGCCGCCCCCGCAGCGGCAGTGCCCTCATGCACCCCTTGTGAGCGCCACGGCGTCACGACGAGGCCCGTGGGCAGGAAGGCCATCGCGAGGAGGAGCCGCGTCATCGGCGTGAACCGCTGCAGCAGGGGCGTGGCGCGGACCCGTTCGAGGCGGTCCGCAAGGGCGGGCGGCAACTCGTGGGGCATCGTCGGGGTGGGTCAAGTCGGTCCGTTGCGCATCCAGGCCGCGCGGCGTCCCGACGCGGTCGGCTCTGCCGTCAGCTCGGAGACCGGTCTCGCGGCATCGCGCGGGCGAGGAAGTCGGCGCCGTCCCGGCACGCGAGGGCGGCGTCGACGAGATGGCTCGGCGACGCGTCGGCAAGACGCGCGGGGAGGCGCTCCGGGACGGAAATGCCCCGGGCGCGAAGGACCTGCATGGCCGCTTCCAGCGTTGCTTCCAGGGCGGCTTCCCGGCGCTGCTCGCGCAGCCACGGGTCATCGTCGGGGACGGTGCCCTCGGCGTCGCCGAGGGCCCGCCCGACGCGGGTCAGCACCGCGCTCGTCTCCTCGGACATCCGCGCCTCGTTCAGGGCGGCGTGGATCTCCGTCGCCGTCCAGCCCGGGAACGCGGCGCTCGCCGCCGCCGGGCGGTAGCCGTCCGCGCCGAGCCGATGGATGGTGAGGCCGGACGGGCGGTGCGGCGATCGGCTCGGGGAGCCGATGTCCGGCACCTCGACCCACACTTCCGGGAAGCCCCAGGCTTCGTACAACCCCAGCTTGCCGCGCCGCACGTCTGTCGAGTAGTCGACCTCGAGCACGACGTCGGGCAGGTGGTCCGCGCCCACCTCGACGGCGGCCCCGCGCGGCACCGTCTCGACGGGATGCACGTAGACGATCTGGTCCGCCTGCATGATGCGCTGCCGCTCGCCGCGGGCGTCGCGCACCAGCAGGTCCGACGTTCCGAGGGTCGTGATGGGCGACCCCCGCCCGGCCGCGATCAGCGCGGCGAGGTGCGCCAGGCGCTGGCCGGGGCCCTCGTGGTAGACGGTGGTGGGCTCGCAGACCATCCACGCCGTCTCGGTGGCCGCATCCCAGTACTCGATGCGGCCTTCGAAGTCGGCGATGGCGTCGCGGGTGATCCGCACGGCGCGGCAACCGGGGAACTCCGGCGGTGCTGCCGGGGCGCCGGGGTCCGCCAGCGCGCCGCCGGGTGGGGCGGGCGACAAGGGACGCGAGAAGGCCATGCCGCCATGTTACACCGTTCGCCGGTGCCTCCCGCGGCGGGCGATCGTGGGCCGGGTTCGGGCGCTCTACATCGATCTCACCTGCAAGATCCGGTAGCCCTCCAGGGGCTCCACGGCTCGAGCCATTGTCTCTTTCCCGGCGCCGCGATACAGGGCGCTAGCGCGACCTTACGGTCGCGTTGGAAGTTCGCTGGCGCGAACTTCTACGGCGCAAGCTCCTGGCGCGGCCTTGCGGTCGCGTTGGGAGTTCCGCTGGCGCGAAACTCCTACGGCGCAAGCCCTGGCCCGGTGGCGGCCCACGCCGCAGGCGGCAAGAACCCGAACCGCAGAAGCCCCACGGCGCGGGCCGAAGGCGAAGGGGGACCGACATCGGCCCGTGCCCGGCCCTCTTGCCTCACCGCGACTCGGCCATCGCCCGCTCGTCCGCCCGCGCGCCGGCGAGGATTCCCTCCATGCCGTAGTTGCCCTCGTGGCAGGCGAACTCGTACAGATCGCCCTCGATCGGCGTCATCGTGATCGAGGCCGTCCACGGCCGGGCGTAGGTGGCCGGGTCCGAGACGGTGTACTCGTACTCCAGCGCGTCCGCGCCGGTGCGCGTGAACCGCTCGACCAGGTGCAGGCCGTTGGCCGAGCCCTGGTAGGCGGCCTTGCCGTTGTAGTTCGTCGTCTCGACGACCAGCGTGTCGTCTTCCCACCGGCCGCGCGAATCGCCCATCCACTGCCGGATGGCGCCGGCGATCGGCGGGCGGCCGTCCATGGGGACGATGCGCGCGTCGTGGATCTGCTCGGTCCAGATCACGACGTAGCCGGGCGCCTGGAAGAACCGCACGTGGTTGTTGTAGCCGCCGGAGGACATCGGCGGGCCCGCCTTGGTGTGGTGCACGCAGCGCTCGCCGGGGCTGCGGTCCTCCGGACCGTGGGCGGGGCGGCCGAGCAGCGCCCGGCGGGCGTCCAACCGCCGGCGCCCCGCCCGGGTGAAGGGAATGCGCCCGTCCGGCGGATCGACGATGAGCGCCGTGCGCCCGGTCGACTCGCCGCGGTCGAACCAGAACGCGTTGTAGGCTCCGGGATCGCCGGGCGGCGGCGGCTGGTCCCCGCGCGTGAGCGCCTCGGCGTTCAGCGCGACGACTTCTTCCGCCGTCAGGCGTTCGCGCCCCGAGTCGCTCACGGGCCGCTCCAGGGGCGTGATGGTCGCGAACGACCAGACGCCCCGCAGGTCCGGGTCGCCCCAGGTCGTGTAGGACAGGGCCCAGTCTTCTTCGGCGGTGCCCTGCGCCTGGGCCGCCGAGCCCGACGGCGCCAGCCAAGTCAACGCCGCCACGATGCACAACGCCGCGAGACGCCTGTCGGTCATCTGTCACCTCCCGGGAGCGGGTTCAGTCTCACCACCAAGGCAGCGCCGTGAGCACGTGCACGAGCCGATGAAGAACCGACGATCGTGAATGAGGGTTCTGCCTGGAGCCCTTTGCCAGTCGCCGACAACAGCGCCTTGATCCAGTGTGATGTTCAGTCTCACCGGCAGGGTACGCTCCATTCTGCCCTACGGCCGACAATGTAACGTACGCGCCCGGCGCTTGTCCCGTTCGCGACGGTGCGGGAGTCTCGATCCGGATAGAATGGGATGCGCGATCCTGTCAGGTCATCCGGAGATCAATCATGGGCAGCCACCCCGCGGCGTATCGTCGTGTCGCCCCCTGGTTCGCGTCGGCCGGCGTCCTGCTCGTCATCCTGCCGGTCGCCGCGGCACAGCAGGAACAGGCTGAACGCGAGCCTCCCGGCCTCCCCACCGTCTCCGTGCCGGACGATCCGTTCGTCATCAACACCCATGCGATCGAGGAGGTCCGGGTGGTCGTCGTGACGAAGGGGCTGTCGCATCCGTGGGGGATGGCGTTCATGCCCGACGGGGGCATCCTGGTCACCGAGCGCGATGACGGGAGGCTCCGGATGATCCGCGACGGGGTGCTCGACCCGGAGCCCATCGCGGGGGTGCCGGAAGTGTTCACCGGAGGTCTCGCCGGGTTGATGGACGTGGCGCTGCATCCGGCCTTCGACGAGAACCGGCTCGTCTATCTCAGCTACACCCGACCGTTGCCGGACGCCGCCGCGACCGTCGCCCTGGTCCGGGGGCGGCTCGACGGCATGATGCTGCGCGACGTCGAGGACGTGTTCGTGGCCGAGCCGTTCGGGGGGACGACGGCCGGCGCCCGCATGGGGTTCGCTCCCGATGGCACGCTGTACCTGACGGTCGGCGGCGCCTTCCGCACCGACCCGGCCGAGTCGCGCGCCCAGGACCCCGGCAGCCACGCGGGCAAGGTGCTGCGGCTGAGGGACGACGGCTCGGTGCCGGAGGACAACCCGTTCGTCGGCCGGGAGGGCTACCTGCCCGAGATCTTCTCGCTGGGGCATCGGAACCACCAGGGGCTGACGCTGCATCCCGAGACGTTCGCCCCGCTGACGACCGAGCATGCGGTGCAGGGCGGGGACGAGCTGAACGTCATCGAGGCGGGGAAGAACTACGGGTGGCCCATCGTCTCCTACGGGCGGCAGTACGACGGCGAGCGGGTGTCCGCCCGGTTCTGGGCGCCGGGCATGGCGGAGCCGCTCGTCTTCTGGTCGCCGTCCATCGCCCCGGGCGGACTGACCTTCTACACGGGCGACCGGTTCCCCGAGTGGAGAGGGGACCTGTTCGTCGGGGCGATGATGACCGGCCGCATCCGCGGGACCGGACACCTCGAGCGGATCGTCTTCAACGAGGTGGGCGAGGAGCTGGCCCGGGAGTGGCTCCTGGCCGATCTCAGGCAGCGCATTCGCGACGTGCGCCAGGGTCCGGACGGCTTCCTGTACGTGCTGACCGACGAGGACGAGGCGGCCCTGCTCCGGCTCGAGCCGGTGGCGGAGGCCACCGCACCCTAGTCGTCCCGGGCAATCTACCGCTCGGCGGCCTGGTACCAGATGGGCGAGGTCCACGCCCGCTCCTGGATCCTCCACGGCAGCTCGGGATCCCCGCAGGCCGCCGGACGCTCGCCTCCGGGCAGGGCCGTGCACTGGAGCGCGTTCCAGCGGCAGCTTGGGTTCTCGACGACGCGTGCGTAGTAGACGGCCGAGCGGGACGGGTCGAAGTCGGGATCGGTCCAGACCGCGCACAGCGACGCGGCGCCCGCCCCGCTGCGCTCGCAGGTGGTCCGCGACACGTCCGCGCCGTTGTCCGCGTCGCCGGCCACGTCGTATATCGTCTCGTGGAAGAGGCCGTCGTCGCCGACCCAGCCCTTGACGATCTGGATGCGCTGCAGCGGGGTCCCCGGGTACGCGTTCGTGCCCGGATCGGCGAGGGCGGTCACGAAGAGCCGGGGCGCCTCGGACCCGGCGCGGGGCGGCAGCACGCTTCCCATCGGCACCCCCGTCTCGTAGGCCTCGGCGATCATGTCGTTGCTCGCGCACAGGTCGGGGAGGTCCCAGCCGCCGAAGAGCCGCGCCTGGATGCGCACGCCGCTCGTTCCGAACGTCTCCTTCCGCCGCATCGCGTCGAACAACGAGTCGCGCGAGTTCTCCTCGGCCCAGACGCCGACCAGCCCGCCGGGGTTCCGCAGCGGGTGCGGGGCGTAGGCGGGCGTCGTGATCCGCTTCTCGAGGTCCGAGTCGACGTTCGAGTTGTGGCCCTGGTAGTCGAACTCGTCGGTGTCGCCGGGCAGGCCGTTGTGGCCGTCGGTGCTGCCGATCAGCCCGAGCTGTATCGGGTTGATGCCGAGCCGTTCCTCCTGGGCGAGGCCCTCGATGAGGGCGTAGCGCACGAAGTCGAGGCGCGACTGGCAGCCCTCGCCGCGCAGCCCGCCCTCCCCGGTGCCGTCCTCGCAGTCGGGCGGCCGCTCGCCGTCGATGTAGCGCACCTTCTCGAAGTCGCAGAGCTCGTCCTCGCCGCCGACCACGTTCCACATGCCGCGCCGGCACTCGGACTCGCCCTTGGCCTGCATCATCTCCACCAGCGGCTCCATCTCGGACCGCAGCGCCGCCCGCGCGCGCTGCTCGTCGATGGGCAGCCCGCCCCAGTCGAGGGTGAACATCTGCCCGTTGGAGATGTTGGGGTTGTGGGGGATGGTAAGGGCCTCGCAGCCGGTGCCGGTGTCGTTGCAGCGCGCCTTGAGCCGGGTCCAGAGGTCGCGCGGCTGGTCGGCGTCGATCCACGAGATGGGCAGCTCGGGCGCGATCTCGTTGCGCAGGATGACATTGCGGTGCACCTTGGAGCGGCCCGGGGCCCGGGTGTACTCCCACGCGTGGAAAGTCGTGAAAGCGCAGTCGCCCGAACGGTCGTAGTAGCGCTCGGCCGCCGCCCGCGTCGCTCCCCAGGCGGTCAGCAGGCCTTCGCGGCACTGGCTGCCGTCCTCGCCGCAGACCGCCGGGCCCCGGCCGGCCTGCCGGTCTGACTGCCAGGCCGCGCGTTCCTCGCCGGTGCCGCCCGGCCGGAGGCCGCGGCAGGCGGGCGTGTCGAAGACGGGAGAGGACGGGTCGGTGCACACCGCGACCTCGCCGAGCCACTCGGAGTGGTCGGTGACGGCGGCGAAGTCGAGGGGGCGGGCGAGACGGGCGGTGCGGGTCGGACGGCCTTCCGCGTCGACCGGGCTCAGGCCGATCTCCTCGCCCTGCGCGAAGCGGTAGGCGTCGTCGGGGGTCTGGAAGCCGCCGCGCCCGAGGGCGTCGAGCGAGAAGGCGGTGTGGGTGTGCAGGTCGCCGAAGAACGCCTGCCGCAGCGGATCGCGGTGCCCGCACGGCTCCCGCGGGACGAGGTCGGCCGCCACGGCTGGCGCGCTCGGGGGGCTCCATTCCACGACCGCACGGCCTGGCGGCGTCTCCGGCTGCTCGGCGTCGCCGGCCGGCATGCCGCAAGCAAGGGGAACGAGGGCCAGGAGGCAGGCTGCGAGAAATCGTGGTGCCGTCATGCGAGGCTCTCCCGTGCGTCCTCGGGACGCGTCTAGTCTTGCGCCCGTCCGGCGCCGCCCGTCGTCGGAAGGCGCACCTCGTAGTCGCCGCGCAGCGCCCGGTACGCGGCCCGGCCCTGCTCGCGCCGGCGCTCGTCGCGCAGGTCCGCGACGACCCGGTCCCGAAGCTCGTCGAGCCGCGGCGCCAGCGAGGGGGTCCGGTCGCGCACCCGGACCAGGTGCATGCCGTACGTCGACTCGATCGGCCCCTTCCAGTCACCCGTCGGCAGGGCGGACACGGCTTCCGCGAAGCCGGTCCCGAACAGCCCCGCGATCTCCGGGTCCGTCCTGTCCGGGTAGGTGCGCGCCAGCATGAAGGGGTCGCCGAGGCGCTTCCAGCCGCCGCTGCCGCCGGCGCCGATGTCGCCGAGCAGGGCGGCCGCGTCGCCAGCGGGGTCGGTCCTGCGATCGGCCGACAGGAACACGTGGTCGAACGTCGTTCGCGGCGGCCGCCGGTAGCGCTCGGCGTGCCGGGCGTAGTACCGCTCGACCTCGTCCGCCGAGGGCGCCGCCCGGTCGCCGTCGTCTTCCAGGACGAACGTAAGCTTCTGGGCGAGCCGCCGCCGCACGATGGCGTCCTCGCGATCGAGACCCAGCCGCTGCGCCTCGCGATAGAGGATCTCCTCGTCCACGGCCCCCTCTATCAGCGCCTGCAGCTCGGGACCGGTCGGGGGGCGGCCCCACTGCGCCGCCGAGCGCGCGCGGAGCCGCTCGACCTGGTCCCCCGTCACCTCGATCACGCGGCTTTCCTCCGCGCCGCCCTCCAGCCAGTGGTCGAGCGCGAATACGCAGACCCCCAGCAGCAGGAAGAGCACGAGCGGATCGCGGAGCCGCCTCGACGCCCGGTCGGACCGCGTTCGGCCCGGCTCCGGTCCGTGCGCGGGACGATCGTGGGGAACATCTCGGGGCATCGGTCACGCAACCGGGGAATCGACCGCATTCTAGCAGCCCGCGGCGAAGTCCCCGCTCCATTCGAGCGACGGTGCATCCCCGCCCCGAACGCGTGGTTCGTCGGACTGTTCAGTCCGTGGTTGCATCACCCGGTACGCTTCCTCCTCATGCCTCGTCGCGCGGGGCCTACGGCCCGTGGACGCCCCCGCCGCTCTCCGCGCAAGGCGGGGTTCCACCGCGGGCGGCCAGCGTGTCGCCGGAAGGCGGCTGCGCGCCGCAGGGCCCGTGCCCCTGCCGTCGCGCTGCGCGTGGCGCGCGCGCCGCCCGGGGCCGTTCGACCCTGGGAACTCGGGCGGGATTGGCGTAGACTGTGGACAGGAGGCTGCCTCCTCCCACGTCGCGCCTCGTCAGCCGTGTCGCCCCGGTCTGGGTGCGGCGCGGGACGTTCGCCAGGGGCTGATGACGACGCCTGCCGAGTGCGGGCGGCCGCCGGTCGCCCGACGGAACACCCGGTCCGGCATGCCGCGCCCGTGACATGAAGATTCTGGTCGCCAACCGAGGCGAGATCGCCGTCCGCATCCTGCGGGCCTGCCGCGAGATGGGGGTCCCGTCGGTTGCGGTGTACTCCGAGTGCGACCGCACCGCGCCCCACGTCCGTCATGCCGACGAGGCCGTCGCCATCGGGCCGAGCCCGGCCGCCGAGAGCTATCTCGACATCGGGCGGGTGCTGGCCGCGGCGGCCGAGACGGGGGCGACGGCGGTGCATCCGGGCTACGGGTTTCTCGCCGAGAACGCCGCGTTCGCCCGCGCCTGCCAGCAGGCGGGGCTGGTGTTCATCGGACCGGATGCCGGCGTCATCGAGACGATGGGGGGGAAGACGGCGGCCCGGCGGGCGGCCATCGACGCGGGGGTGCCGGTGGTGCCGGGCACCGAGGCCATGCCCGACACCCTGTCCGAGGCGGAGTTGCGCGCCCGGGCCGACGCGGTCGGCTATCCGCTGTTCATCAAGGCGGTGGCCGGCGGCGGGGGGCGGGGGATGCGCCGTGTCGCCGGTCCCGACGGCGTGGCGGCCGCGGTCGAGAGCGCGCGGTCCGAGGCGGGCTCGGCCTTCGGCGAGTCGGCCGTGTACTTCGAACGGCTCCTGGAGCGTGCGCGTCATGTCGAGGTCCAGGTGCTGGGCGACGCGCACGGCACGGTGGTGCCGTTCGTCGAGCGCGAATGCTCCATCCAGCGGCGGCACCAGAAGGTGATCGAGGAGTCGCCGTCGGTCGCGGTCACCGAGTCGATCCGGACGGCGCTGGCGGATGCCGCGGCGGCCCTGTGCTTGGCGGTGGGATACACCAACGCCGGCACCCTCGAGTTCCTGCTGGACGAGGAGGGTCGGTTCTATTTCCTGGAGATGAACACGCGGCTCCAGGTGGAGCATCCGGTCACCGAGATGGTGACCGGGGTGGACCTCGTGCACTGGCAGATTCGGATCGCCCGCGGCGAACGGCTGACCCTGGACCGCCGGCGGGCCCTCACCCCGCACGGGCACGCGATCGAGGCGCGGGTCTACGCCGAAGACCCGGATGCCGGGTTCATGCCCGCGCCGGGCCGCATCACGTTCCTGCGCAGTCCTTCCGGTCCCGGGGTGCGTGACGACAGCGGCGTCGAAGCCGGCTTCACGGTGCCGGTCTTCTACGACTCGATGATCTCCAAGGTGGTGGCCTGGGCGGGGGACCGCACTGCGGCCATCGCCCGCCTGAAGCGCGCACTGGGCGAGTACGAGATCGGCGGCATCACCACCGCGATTCCGGCGCTGTTGTGGATTCTCGAGCAGGACGCGTTCGCCGCCGGCGGCTTCGACACCTCCTTTCTCGACCGCGCGCTCGTCGAACGGCGCGGGCGGTCGTTCTCGGAGCTGCCGGACGAGGATGTCGATCTGGCGGTGATGGCGGCGGCGCTGCTGACATACCAGTCCGGCGTGGATCGAGCGGGGGGCGGGGTCCCGGCGGGACCGACGCCGTGGCGCCGGGCGGCTCGACTCGACGGGTTGCGGCGATGACGGCGACCCCACGCGGCCCGATGCGCGTGCAGGTCGACGTGGCCGGCCGGCAAACGTCGGTCACCGTCGAACCGATCGGGACCGAGGGCCCCGGCGCGCGGTTGCTGCTCCATTGGGACGACACGACCCGCGAAGTGGACGTGTCGGCGTTGGGGCCGGGACGTCTCTCGATGATTCTGCCGGCGTCGGGCCGGGCGAGCCGCGAGGTGCGCGGCGACGAAACCGCGCCGGGCGAGTGGGTCGTGGGCATTGGAGGCCGCCAGGTCCGGGCCCGCGTGTCCGATGGGCGGCGCCGCCGCCGCGCCGCTGCGGGGCAGGACGGCGGCGACCACGTGGTCGCGTCGCCGATGCCCGGCCGCGTCGTCCGGGTGCTCGTCGCGCCGGGAGATCGCGTCACCGCGGGACAGGGGCTCGCGGTGGTCGAGGCGATGAAGATGGAGAACGAGGTCGCGTCGTCGGCCGACGGGGTGGTGTCCGACGTGCGGGCGGTCCCCGGCGATTCGGTCGAGGCGGGCGGCGTGCTGGTCACCCTGACCGCGGAGGGCGCGGGTGACTAGCCTGGGTCTGGGAGGCCCGCGGACCCCCGCGGGGCCGGTCGGTCGGGAATCCAAGCCGCCGGACGACGGTTCCGGGCCCAGCCTGGTCTCCGGCAACCCGCGGACCCCCGCGGGGCCGGTCGGTCGGGAATCCAAGCCGCCGGACGACGGTTCCGGGCCCAGCCTGGTCCCCGGCAACCCGCAGACTCCCGCGGAGGCGGTCGGACGGGAAGCAGCGTCGCCGGGCGACGGTGTGCGGGCCGGGCCGGCCGTTCCAACGGCGGGCGATTCACCGCGCGTTCCGGATTCGGATTCGGCGGCGCAACCGGCGCCGGATGCGCCGCCGGAGACCTCGTCTCGCGCGCGCCGCCCGGCGTGGGCCGCGTGGTGGTCCCGCCGGTACCCGCGGTGGGGCATCGCGGGGGCCGCCGTCCTGGTGGCGGTGTCGCTCGTCGCGGTGGTGACGATCGACCTCGGCCCCGCCGTCCGCGCCCGGGCCGAGCAGGCGTTGGGCGGCTATCTCGAGCGCGAGGTCAGCATCGGCCGGATCGGCATCTACCTGTTGCGCGGCCAGTTCGTCGTCGAGGATCTCACCATCGGCGGGTTGAACCCGGATGATCGGCCCTTCCTCATGGCCGAGCAGATCACGCTGTCGGTGGTCTGGCCGGCGCTGCTGCACGGCGAGTTCCTCGCCGACGCAGTGTTCATGCGGAACTGGCAGATGCTGGCGGAGTCGTTTCCCGACGGCCGCCAGAGCTTCCCCGCCTTCGTGCGGCAGTCGGATCCGGAGACCGCCGCCGGCGCGCCGGTAGAGCTTGCGGCCGGGGAGGGGGAGCCCGTGCGCCCGGACCCGGCCGAGTCGGACGCGGAGGCCGGGCGGCGTTTCGTGACCACGCTGCAGTACCTGAACGCGTCCCGGGGCCAGTTTCGCTTCGAGGACCACGGGTCGAACTGGAGCGTCAGCCTGCCGGACATGGACCTCACGATCACCAAGGTCCTCGACTACCGCGGCCATGCCGCCTCGTCCGGCGGCATCCTCCGGATCGGCGACTTCGAGCCGATGGGCATCGGCCTGGAGACCGACTTCCTGGTCGATGGCGCCGACGTCCGGCTGACCCGGATCGACCTGGAGACCGATGGCACGACGACGCGCCTCCAGGGGGACGTCGACATGGGGAACTTCCCCGAGATGTCCTACACGCTCGAATCGGACATCGACTTCATGCGCATGCGGGAGATCTTCTTCGCCCGCGACAACTTCACCGCCTCCGGTCTCGGACACTTCAGCGGCACGTTCCGCAAGTTCGAGGGCGGGTATGACCTCCGGGGAACGTTCACGAGCGAGGTCGCGGGCATCGACCCCGTGCGCTTCCCGGCGCTGGCCGGCGATCTGGTGTGGCGGCACGACCGGTTCGAGGTCAGCGGCGAGGCGGCGCCCTACGGCGGGGAGGCGGAGTTCGACTTCTCGATGGCGCCCCTCGGGGGGGCCGAGCCCGGGCAGGCGACGTTCGATGTCCGGTACGCCGGCATCGGGCTCGGACCGCTGGCCCGGGCCCTCGAGGTGCGCGGGATTCAGCCCGTGGCCCGGGCCTCCGGCCGCAACCGCCTCGACTGGCCGCTCGGCGGGTTCGCCGACTTTCGCAGCGAGGGCGGCATCCGGCTCGATCCACGGGCGGGGGTCCAGCTCGCCGGCGCCGATCCGGGCCCCGGCGCGGCGGCGGCGGTGGCCGGCCGGCGGGAGCAGCCGCCCGATCTGACGACCCGGACGTTCCGGTTCGGCGGGCAGTTCGAGTACCGGGCGACGAGCGAGGGGTTGGAGCTGGGGACGGGATACCTGGCCACGCCGTCGACCCGCATCGCGTTCGGGGGACGCACCGCCTGGGGGGCGGACACCCGGATTCCCTTCGAGGTGGCGAGCTCGAACTGGCAGGAGAGCGACCGGTTGATGGCCGCGGTAATGACCGCGGTCGGGGCGCCGACCGATCCGTTCGCGGTCGATGGCTACGGCACCCTCGACGGCGTCCTGCTCGGGGACCTGGCGTCGCCGCGCATCGAAGCGACGTTCGCCGGCGAGGCGGTGCGAGCCTGGAACGTCGAATGGGGCGCCGGCCGCGGCGAGTTCCTCGTCGAGAACGCGTACCTGGACGTCATCGGGGGAGACTTTCGCCGAGGCGACAGCGCCCTTCGGGTCGATGGGCAGTTCTCGCTGGCGCGGCCGCGAAACGACGGTGGCGAGGAAATGAACGCCCTGGTGCAGTTGGAGTCGTTTCCGGCCGCGAGCATCCGGGCCGCCTTCGGGCTCCGGGAGGGCTATCTCATCGACGGACCGGCCACCGGCGAGATGCGGCTGTACGGGGCCTATCGGCGGTTGTTCGGAGTGGGGCGGCTGCGGCTCGATCGGCCGACCGCCTACGGCGAGCCGTTCGACTCCGCCGCCGCCGACCTGCGTTTCGAAGGGACCGGGGTGCGGTTGAACGGACTCGACATCCGGAAGGGCGCGGGCTCGGCGAGGGGAGCCGCGTTCATCGAGTGGGACGCGTCCTACTCGTTCAATCTGGACGCCCGCGGCATCGATGTCGGCTCGCTCGAGTTCCTTCCGGCGTTGCCGCGGCCGCCGTCCGGCACCATCGCGGGCACGGCCTCCGGGGTCGGGGCTCTCGACAACCCCCGCTATGCGGTCCGCGCGACCATCAGCGATCTGCATATCGGGGACGAGGAGGTCGGACACATCACCGGCCAGCTCGATATTCGGGACGGGGAGGTCCGGCTCGATCTGGAGGGGGCGTCATCGACCGTCGCGTTCTCCGCCGCCGGGCGGGTTTCCCTCGGGGGGGCGCAGGACGCCGACCTCTCGTTGCGGGTCGCGGACTGGTCTCTGGACCCCTGGGTCCGCATGTTCGTACCGGAATGGTCCCCTTATACGAAGGCGGTCTTGAGCGGTTCGCTGAATGTCGTCGGCGAGCTCCGGAACTGGGACCGCCTGGATGCGACGGCCACCATCCAGCGGGTGGATCTGAGCCTGCTCGACTACGGGATCCGGAACGAGGGTCCGATTCGGCTGACGCTCGACCGGCGGGTCATCGGCATCGATCAGTTCCGCCTGGCCGGGGCCGGCACCGCCCTCGATCTCTCCGGAGTGGTGGATCTGGCGTCCGACGAGGTCTCGGTCGGCGTCGATGGAAGCGCCAACCTCGATATCCTGCAGGGGATGTTCCAGAGCCTGCGGGGGTCGGGCTCGGCCGTCGTGGACGCCGAGGTGGCCGGCACGGTGCGGCAGCCGGTGCTGACCGGGCAGGCGGCGGTGCGGGACGGACGCATCCGGCACATCTCGCTGCCGCACGCGCTCGAGGAGATCAACGGGCGGATCATCTTCGAGCGGGGCGCCATCCGGTTCGACGAGATGGTGGCGTCGATGGGATCCGGTCCGGTCCAGCTCGGCGGGCGCGTGGAAGTCGACGGTTTCGAACTCGGCGAGCTGGGGATCACCGCGAGCGGCCGGGACATGCAACTGCGGTTTCCGCAGGGATTCCGCTCGAATGTCGACACCGATCTGGTGCTGCGGGGGCCGCCGGGCAGGCCGATCCTGGCCGGCACCGTCAGCGTGCATGACGCGGTGCTGCTCGAGGGGCTCGATGCCGCGAGCGGGTTGTTCGGCGGTGGCGACACCGCGGGCGGTGACGCCCGAGTGGACGAGCCGGGGCTCCCGCTGAGCTTCGATGTCCGGATCGACGCGCCTTCCAGCCTGCGGATAGACAACAACCTCGCGCGCATCGTGTCGAGCGCCGAGCTGACCCTGCAGGGGACCTACGACCGGCCGGTGCTGCTGGGGACGGTCGAGCTCGAGCGGGGCACCGCGTTCTTCGAGGGCAACCGGTACCGGTTGAACCACGGGACGATCGGGTTCGCCAACCTGAACCGGATCGAGCCTTTCGTCGACGTCGAGGTCGAGACCGACGTGCGCGTGCCCGGTCAGACCTATCGGGTGATGGTCCGGGCGACGGGCACGCCGGACGAGCTGGTCCCCGCGCTGTCCTCGGATCCGCCCCTCCCGGAGGTGGACGTTCTGTCGCTCCTGCTCGGCGACATCCGCGACCCCCAGAGCGCCGATCTGCGGGCCGCGCGCGCTCCCGAGCTGGCCCAGCAGCAGCGGTTCCAGGCCGGCGCCGCGCGTCTGCTGACCAGCCCCCTGTCCTCCAGCGTCGGTCGCGTGGTCCAGGACTCGTTCGGGGTCGACACGTTCCAGATCACGCCCTCCCTGGGTGACCCGTCCTCCCACCAGTCGGCGCAGCTGAACCCGACGGCGCGGGCGCTCATCGGCAAGCGGATATCCGATCGGACCCACGTCACCCTTTCGCGGGCGGTCAGCGGCGCCAATCGCGATCTCATCGTCGTTATCGAGCACGACCAGAGCGACCGGCTGACGTGGATTCTGTCGCAGAACGAAGACAGCACGTACGCCCTGGATTTTCGCATGAGGCATGCATTTTGAACCGCGCCTCCATCGCCGGCGCGGTGGGGACCGCGCTGGTGCTTGCGGCGCCGCCCGCCACCGCCGATCCCGCGGCGCTCGCGGGACAGACGGTCGCGGATGTCCGGTTCTTCCGCGACGGGCGGCCCCTCGACGAGCCCTCTCTGCTCGACTTCATCGAGACCCGTCCCGGCCAGCCGTTGTCGATGCGGCAGGTCCGCGAGAGCCTCACCCATCTGTTCAGTCTGGGCGACTTCGTCGACGTTCGCGTCAGTGCCGCCGCCGCGCCGGAGGGTGTCGGCCTGCGGTACGACCTGGTGCCGTTGCGCGCCGCGGGAGGAGTCGAGGTGCTCGACGCCCTCGGCCGGCCGGTCGAGGAGGCGGCCGACCTCATCCGGCGCCGGGTGGGAGCCTCGGTGTCGCCCGACCGGGTTGCCGATGTCGCCGTCCTCCTCGGCGAGTACTATCGGGCCGCCGGCCGGTTCGCCGCGCGCGTCACGCCCCGGCCGCCGGCGACCGACGGCGGGCTGGTCATCGATGTCGACCCGGGACCGGCGGCGCGCATCGACCGGATCGAGATCCTCGGGATCGAGCCTCCCCAACGGGTAGCGGTGCTGAATCGGCTCGATCTCCAGGAGGGGGCCGTCTACGACCCGGTGGAGCTCGATCGCCGGCTCGTCGAGTACCAGGACCAGGTCCGGTCCCGGCGGTTCTACGCCGCCCGTTTCTCGCATGCGGCCACGCCGAGCCCGGACGGGCTGGCGGTGTCGCTCGAGCTGGACATCCGGACCGGATCGCAGGTCGCCATCCGGTTCGATCGGGATCCGGTCCCGGAGGCGCGGGTGGACGAGCTCGTCCCCATCGCCCGGGAAGGATCGATAGACGAGGATCTGCTCGAGGACTCCAGCCTGCGAATCATGGCCTACCTGCGGGAGCTCGGCTACCGCGACACCCGGGTGACCCACCGCCGGCTGGAGGAGCCGGGTCAGCTCTCGATCATGTTCTCGGTGGAGCGGGGGGCGCGCTACGTCGTCGACGGGGTCGAGTTCACCGGCAATCGGGTCCTGCCGGCGGCGGAGCTGGCCGAGCTCTTCGACGTGGCGGCCGGGGCGCCGCTGGTCGTCGACGTCGTGGAGGCGGGGGCGGCCGCGGTGCGGGCGGCCTACGAGCGGCGCGGCTACCGCGACGTCGATGTGCGGCCGGAGCTCGTCGAGGCGGCTCCACCGAACGCTGCCGACGAGCCCGCGGTGGTGCCGGTGCGTCTGGTCGTCGACGTGATGGAAGGGTCTGCGACGACGGTCGGCGCCGTTTCCTTCGACGGCGTGACCGCGTTCGGCGAGACGGATCTGGCGGCTGCCATCGCGGTGCGGCCGGGGATGCCGTTCCATGCGCCGCAGGTCCGGGGCGCCGCCTCCACGATCCTGCTGCGCTATCTGAACGAGGGCTACGAAACGGCACAGGTGGACGTCTCGCCGCGGTTCGACGAGTCAGGCGAGGACGCCGACGTCACGTTTCTCGTGCGCGAGGGACCCCGGATCTTCGTGGACCACGTGCTGGTGGTGGGGAATCGGCAGATTTCCACATCCACCATTCGGCGGGAGCTGGCGCTGCGCGCTGGTGAGCCGCTCGGGCGTGACGAGATCGACGAGACCCGCCGGCGTCTGACCGCGCTGGGTATCTTCCGGCGCATAGAGCTCCGGGAGTTCAGCCACGGCGCGGCGAACCGCCGCGACGTCGTGGTGATGGTCGAAGAGGCCCCGGCGACGCGCATCGGCTACGGCGGCGGGCTCGAGGCGAGCCAACGGCTGCGCGCTACCGCCAGCGGCGCCGCGGCCGAACAGTTGGAGTTCGCCCCGCGCGGGTTCTTCGAGATCGGCCGGCGCAATATGTGGGGCAACAACCGGTCCATCGATCTGTACACCCGGGTCAGTCTGTGGCCGAAGGGCGGCGGCCCCGAGGAGGTCTCCCGGACGAACCTGGGGTTCAACGAGTACCGGTTTCTGTTGAACTACCGCGAGCCCCGGGTGTTTCGGCAGTCGGCTGACTTGTTCGTGTCCGGATTCGCGGAGCAGGTGATCCGTCCGAGCTTCGATCTGATACGGAAGGGCGTGAATACCGAGTTTCGGCAGGTTATCGGGTCCACGATGACCGGCCTTGTGGGCTACACCTACGGGGTGAACCGAATCACGAACGAACAGTTGGAGTCCGAGGACCGTCCCCTCGTCGACCGGCTGTTTCCGGAGGTGACGCTCTCGACCTTCTCGGCGGGGCTGGTGCGGGACACCCGAACCGATCCGCTGGAACCGGCGGGGGGCACGCTGCTGGCGGTAGACGTCGAGGCGGCGTCTCGCCGGATCGGCTCGGCCGTCGGGTACGCCAAGGCCGTCCTTCAGGGGTTCGTGTATCGCCGGTTGCCGGGGGAGGCGGTCTTCGCGGCGGGCGCGCGCCTGGGGCTGGCCCGGAGCTTCACGGAGACGTTTCTCCAGGCGTCGACGCTGGTGCTGACCGACGACGGGGTGCCGATGCTACAGGATGTGGCCCGGTTGACCTTCATCCACACCCTGCCCGCGAGCGAGCGGTTCTTCGCCGGGGGCGACTCCACCGTCCGGGGGTTCGCGCTCGACCGGCTCGGTGACGAGTCGACCATCGGCGCGAACGGTTTCCCGACCGGGGGAAATGCGATGGTCGTGCTGAACTCGGAGCTGCGGGTGCCGGTCTTCGGACCGCTCCAGGTGGTGGGCTTCCTGGATGCCGGCAACGTGATCGACCGGGTCAGCAACTTCGACCTGGCCCGCATCCGCGGAGCGGCCGGCTTCGGGGTGCGCTATCGTTCGCCGCTCGGTCCGATCCGGCTCGACCTCGGGTTCAAGCTGGATCGACAGGAGTTCGCAGGCGAGCGGGAGCGGCTCACGGCGCTGCACCTCAGCATCGGACAGGCGTTCTAGGAGCCTGCGCCGTGGAACGGCGCCGCCTCCTGGAAGGAGGCGCCGACTCCCGGAAGGGTTGGTTGGGCGGCAATCGGAGCCGCAAGCGACGCTTCCCGGGCTGGCGGCGTCGCGGCCGCGGTCGAGGAGATTCGTCCGGGGGCGGCATGGCCGCGCGCCGGGCCGGCGGAGCGAGTGATGGTGCCGAGACGGCGGAGCCCGGTCGTGTGGCTGTGCGCGGTGGTGGGCGCACTGGCCGCGAGCGGTGGTGGGCGCCCGGCGGAGGGCGTCCAGCCGCCGGCGGCGGCCGAGCAGCTCCTCGACCGCATACTGGCCGTCGTGCAGGGACAGGTCATTCTGCTGTCGGATGTTCGCCTGTTCCTGGATGCGGGGCTGGTGGAACCGTTGGCGGCGGCCGACCCGATTCCGCCGGCGCTGGAGCGGTTGATCGAACGGCGGCTGATTCTCGACGAGGTGGCCCGCTACGTCGTCGACGACCCGACCCCGGATCAGGTCGACGCTCGCATGACGCAGATCGTGCAGCATGTCGGCGGCCGGCCTGCCCTCGAGGCGGCGCTGGCCGCGGCGGGATACACCGCGCAGGATCTGGAGCAGGTCGTGCTGGACAATCTCCGTATCGAGCGCTACCTGATGCGGCGGTTCCCGCCGGCGGCGCGGCCGAGCGGGGAAGCGGCTGCCGCCCGGCAGGTGATCGACGACTGGTTGGCTTCGCTGCAGGCCCGCGGCGCGGTGATCCGGGTCATGCCCTAGGCGCGGCCGGCTCCCCCTATCCGCCGCCTCCCACGTAGGCGATGAACACCTCCGTCGCGTTGAAGCCGGCATGACAGGCGAACGGCGCCACCATGCTGCCCCGGGCCAGGTAGAGCAGGCCCCACAGCGCGCCCAGGAGACCGGTGATGACGGCCGCGTCCCGGCCCTGCACCAGGTGGCCCAGACCGAATGCCACGCTGAACACCACGAGCCCGATCGCCGCACCGCCGAGGTGTTGTTCGAATCGATGCAGAATGAAGGCGCGCTGCACCTCTTCCCGCAGGCCCCCGGCCACGACGGTGACCGCGGCGAACGTCATCGCCGCCGCCGGCGAGCTGATGAGCGCCTCGAGGGGATTCTCGGGGACGTTGCGCAGCTCGGGGGCGATTCTCGACATGACCGTGAACGCCGCCGCGACGATCAGGAGCGCGGCCGGCACGAGGGCCAGTCCGAGCAGCACTTCCGAGCCGATCGGCCGCCGGCCCAGCATCGTGGCGAGGGGATGCTCGCCGTGCGCCCGCATCAGCAGCCAGACCAGCGACAGAATCATCGCCGCGTCGATCAGCGACAGCGTGACGACGTAGGTGAGCGACAGCTCGCCCGCGCCGTCGGTCGGCCCCGCCCCCAGGAGCCCGAGCAGCACGACGAGGGTCAACTGGGTCGGGAATCCGGAACAGAGGACCACTTCGCCGGCCGCGGAGAGACGCCTGTGGTACGTCGGCGCCGGCGGAGGCTGGACCGTGGCGGGGACCGTCGGATCGGGGGCCGCAGCATCCACTTGCGCGGACGGCTCCTCCGTTGGTGCTCCGTGCGGCATGACCGGACTCTACCACACGCAAGTGTTTCCAGCGGTTGACATATCAGCTATATCTAGGCTATCTTTCACCGTTAGACGCAACATCTAGTGCTTCTCGCTTGACAATGGCCGCACGCGATTTGCAGTTCTCGCACGCCCTTTCCTCCTTCAGTTTGGAGTCGAGATCCTCGCGAGCGGCCAGTCGCGAGCCCGGTGCGCCGTGGTCCTGACAAGGCATGCGTCTGGCGCGCAACGCGGTTTCGCGCCCCAGGGGAGTTGCCTGATGATGTAGCCAATCCGTCTACTGAAGACACACCAGAAGACCTGACGATACAGAGAAGAAGACTAGGAGTTGCCCGATGCAGAGAAGCGCCGTTCATGAACCCGAGACGGTTGCGCCACAGGTGGACGCAGAGCCGTCGAAGGCCGACCGCCAGGGCCTGGAGTTCCCGCGGTGCTTCTCGCGCGCAGGAATCGATCCGTTCGACGAGATCGACTGGGAGCCGCGGAACGCGGTGATCGGCAACGAGCAGGGCGAGGTGGTCTTCGAGCAGCGCGATGCGGAGATTCCCGCGTTCTGGTCGCAGCAGGCCACGAACATCGTGGTGTCGAAGTACTTCCGCGGCGTGCTGGATACCCCGGCCCGCGAGCGGAGCGTCAAGCAGCTCATCGGGCGGGTGGTCGAGACGATCACCGGGTGGGCCCGAAATCAGCGCTACTTCGCCGGCGACGCCGACCTCCAGGCGTTCAGCGACGATCTCAAGCATCTGCTGGTCTTCCAGAAGGCGGCGTTCAACAGTCCGGTCTGGTTCAACTGCGGGTTCGAGGCCGCGCCCCAGTGCTCGGCCTGTTTCATCAACTCGGTCGACGACACGATGGAGTCGATTCTGACTCTGGCCAGGACCGAGGGGATGCTGTTCAAGTTCGGGTCCGGGACCGGCACGAACCTGTCGTCCATCCGGTCGTCGCGCGAGCTGCTCGGCGGGGGCGGAACCGCCTCGGGACCGGTCTCCTTCATGAAGGGATACGACGCGTTCGCCGGGGTCATCAAGTCGGGGGGGAAGACGCGGCGGGCCGCGAAGATGGTGGTGCTGAACGCCGATCACCCCGACATCGTCGAGTTCATCAACTGCAAGGTGGACGAGGAGCGCAAGGCGTGGGCGCTGATCGATGCCGGGTACGACGGGTCGTTCACCGGCACCGCGTACTCGTCGGTGTTCTTCCAGAACTCGAACAACAGCGTGCGGGTGCCCGACGACTTCATGCGCGCGGTCGTGGACGACGAGGCGTGGCACACCTGCGCGGTGACCGACGGCCGGATCATGTCGACCCACCGGGCCCGTGATCTGATCCGTCTCATCGCCGAGGGCACGCATGTCTGCGGCGACCCCGGGATGCAGTTCGACACGACCATCAACGACTGGCATACCTGTCCGAACACCGACCGGATCAAGGCCTCGAACCCCTGTTCGGAATACATGTTCCTGGACGACTCCGCGTGCAATCTGGCGTCCCTCAACCTGATGAAGTTCCTGGACGAGGGGGGACAGTTCGACGACGCCGGGTTCACGGCCGCGGTCAGAACGCTGATCACGGCGCAGGAGATCATCGTGGGCAACGCCAGCTATCCGACGGAGGCGATAGCCCGCAACAGCCACGACTATCGTCCGCTCGGTCTGGGCTACGCCAACCTCGGCGCGCTGTTGATGTCCCGGGGCATTCCGTACGACAGCGACGAGGGCCGCGACTGGGCTGCTGCGCTCACCGCCCTCATGACCGGCGAGGCCTATGCCCAGTCCGCCCGCATCGCCCGCGACCACGGCGGTCCGTTCGCGGGGTTCGACGACAACCGCGAGCCGTTTCTCCGGGTGATGAACAAGCACCGCGACGCCCTGAAGGGGATAAACGCCGGGCGCGTCCCCGGACCGTTGTTCGCGGCGGGGGTCCGCGCCTGGGACGACGCGGTGGAGCTCGGCGAGGCCCACGGCTACCGCAACGCGCAGGCCACGGTGCTCGCCCCCACCGGCACCATCGGGTTCATGATGGACTGCGACACCACCGGGGTCGAGCCGGACATCGCCCTCGTCAAGTACAAGAAGCTCGTGGACGGCGGGTTGATGAAGATCGTGAACACGACCGTCCCGATGGCTCTGCGCAATCTGGGATACGACGAGCCGGCCGTCGACGCCATCGTGTCGCATATCGACGAGCACGAGACGATCGAGGGCGCGCCGGATCTCCACCCGCGGCACCTGCCGGTATTCGACTGCGCCTTCAAGCCGGCCCGCGGAAGCAGGTCGATCCACCACGCGGGACACATCAAGATGATCGGAGCGGTGCAGCCGTTCATCTCCGGAGCCATCTCGAAAACGATCAACGTGCCGCCCGATGCGACGATCGAGGAGATCGAGCAGGCGTATCTCGATGCCTGGCGCCTCGGCACCAAGGCGGTGTCCATCTATCGGGACGGGAGCAAGCGCACGCAGCCGTTGAACACCGCCCGGACGAGCAGGATCGCCGAGTCGGAGGGCGCCGCGCCGGCCGGCGCCGCGCCGGCTCGCCGCCGCCTTCCGGACGAGCGGCAGGCCATCACCCACAAGTTCGACATCGCCGGGCACGAGGGGTACATCACCGTCGGACTCTTCGAGGACGGCACGCCGGGAGAGATCTTCCTGGTGATGGCCAAGGAAGGTTCGACGATCTCCGGTTTCGCCGACGCCTTCGCCCAGGCGGTGTCCTATGCGCTGCAGTACGGGGTCCCGCTCCAGGTGCTCGTCGACAAGTTCAGCCACGTGCGGTTCGAGCCGTCGGGACGGACCCGGAACCGGGACGTCGCGATCGCCAAGTCGATCGTCGACTATATCTTCCGGTGGATGGCCACGAAGTTCCTGTCCCCGGAGGCGCAATACCTCGCGGGCGTGAACGTGCGGGCCGGCGCCGAGTCGGCCCGAGGGCCTGTCTATTCCGCCGAAGCCGCGGCGGGTGGCCCGAACGAAGAGCCGGTGTCGCTGGCGGCAGCGACGAGGATGGGAAGCCGGGGAGCGCCGTTCGCGATCCAGAACGATCAGGATGCGCCCTCGTGCTCCACCTGCGGCGCCATCATGATCCGCAACGGAAGCTGCTACAAGTGCGTCAACTGCGGCGCCACCAGTGGGTGCGCCTGACGGTTGCGGCCCGTGGCAAGCGTCGCCTGCGGCTCCGCTTGCCACCGAACGGATCCCTCCAGGAGTCCGTGCCGTGCTAGGCGCAGACTCTTGCGGCGCGGCCTCCTACGGTGAGTCGTCGCTCCGGCCGAAGTAGGCCAGGGCGACGAGGACGGCCCCGAACAGGGCGCGGGCAGCCTGAGGTTCGGGGGCGATCTGCCCGTACAGATGGCCGGCGTTGTGGAGCGACAGCGACTGCAGCCCGAAGAGGGCGGCCAACGCCAGGGCCAGGCTGCCCGGCAGGCCGACTCGCACGAGCAGCCCCGCCAGCACCAGCATCGCGCCCAGCAGAATCAACCCGACGTTGGCCAGCACCTCGAGCCGTGAGGCGCCGAACAGGTCGAGCAGGCCCGTCCCCAGCGAGTACAAGCCGTAGCAGGTCATGCCGAGCGTGGCGGCGGTCAGCATCTGAATAGTGGTGTATTATGCCGTGCCGCGCGACCTTTCCCAAGTGCCGGGAACGAGCCGTGGCCTGACCGCTTGCCGTCTCGAACCGCCCGCGGGCGGTCCGGCGGCGTGCGAGCAACGCTGTCGGGCGTCGTACGATCCGCCCCACCACTCCTGATCGTCAAGGCCTTCGGGGGACACGTCGTTCATGGATTTGCAGCTCGACGGCAAGATCGCCGTCATCACCGGGTCGAGCCGCGGACTGGGTTTCGCCAGCGCCCGTTCCCTCGTCGCCGAAGGTGCGCGGGTGTGCATCTGCGCCCGGGGCGCCGAACGGCTGGCCGACGCGGTCGCCGAGCTGCGCGGCGCGGCAGCGCTGCGCGGCGCTGTCGCGGCGGAGGGGGCGGTCATCGGGGTCGAAGCGGACCTGAGCACCGAGGCCGGCGTGGCGCGGGTCATCGACGGCGCCGTGCAGGCGTTCGGCGGTCTCGACATTCTCGTCAACAACGTCGGGAAGGCGGGCGGCGGGGACATCACCGAGACCTCGGACGCCGAGTGGCAGGCGGCGCTCGACCTGACCCTGCATCCCGCCATCCGCGCCTCGCGCCTTGCCGCGCCCCACCTGCGCGCGCGCGGCGGCGGCGGTCATCCTCATGATCGCCTCGATCTGGGGCCGGGAGTCGGGCGGGCGCATGACCTACAACGCCGTCAAGGCGGCCGAGATCAGCCTCGCGAAATCGCTTGCCGGGCAGCTCGCCGCCGACGACATCCGGGTCAACAGCGTCGCCCCCGGCTCCATCTCGTTCCCCGGCGGCTCGTGGGCGAAACGGCAGGCGGCCGACCCCGAGGGCATGGCCGCCTTCGTCGAGCGCGAGATACCCCTCGGCCGGTTCGGGCGGGCCGAGGAGGTCGGCGACGTGGTCGCCTTCCTCGCCTCCCCCCGCGCGAGCTGGGTCACCGGAGCCTGCGTCACCGTGGACGGCGGACAGTCCCGGTCGCTGTTCTGACGCTGACGGGGCTCGGCCTCGAACCGACGAGACCTGCGGGCCGTTGCGCTCGAGGGCAACGTCTCCCTCCCTGCATCCTGGACCGGCCGGCTGATACCACGCGGACCGGCCTGCTGTACGAGCTTGACGGGTACGCCTGTCACGCTGGAAACTACGTCGTGGTCAGCTCCCCGAGCGGAGCCTGGACCGTGGAGCGGGCGGCCGCCGGCCCGGACCGGTGGCGCCGGCGGTGGCAGTCAGTCAGGAGGCATGACGTGAAGCGCAGCATCGTTCTCGCCTTGTTGGTCGGAATCGGCACGGTCTCGCTCGCGGTCGTCGCCGCGCAGGACGGCCCGATGGAGATCGAGGTCGAGCAGCTCGAGGACAACCTGTACGTGCTCAGGGGCCAGGGCGGCGGCGGCAACACGGGGGTGTTCGTCACGACCGGCGGCGTCGTCGTCATCGATACGAAGAACCCGGGCTGGGGCGCGCCGATCCTGGAGCAGATCGGGGAGCTGACGGACAACCCGGTGACGACGCTCATCAACACGCACAGCCACGGCGACCACGTGAGCGGCAACGTGGCCTTCGGGGAGGCGGTGCAGTTCGTGGCCCACGAGATTACGCAGGCCAACATGGAGGTCATGCGGCCCTACACCGGACGGACGGAGCCGCCCGTCAACGTGTTCACCGACTCGAACGGTCACGGGTTGCCGACGGCCACCTTCTCGGACCGGATGTCGCTGGGCAGGGGCGACGACCGGGTCGATCTCTACTACTTCGGCCGCGGCCACACCGGCGGCGACGCCTGGGTCGCGTTCCCGGCCCTGCGCACGCTGCATGCCGGCGACGTCTTCCTGGGGCAGCGGGTACCGTTCCTGGATGCGGAGAACGGCGGCAGCGGCGTCGACATTCCCGACACGCTGCAGAACGCCCACGACACCATCAGCGGCATCGACACCATCATCACCGGGCACAGCACGCAGATGACGTGGGCCGACCTGAACGAGTGGGCCGCCTTCAACCGCGACTTCCTGCAGGTGGTCCGGGATGGCCGGGCCGAGGGCAAGTCGGTCGAGGAGATCGCCGCCGGGTGGTCGCTGCCGGCCGCCTACTCGCACTACGCCGCGCCCAACGCGGCAGGAGTGCAGCAAAACGTCCAGGTGATCGTCGACGAGTTGGAACGGTAGTCGGCAGTAGCGCGTCGCGGGCCGCCGTTGGGTACGGCGGCCCGCGGGCGCCGCTCATCCGTAGGGCGACCCGTCGGGGATCGACTGACGTCCTCGTGCTTTCTGCTCGCCTGCACGGAATCTGGATGCTTTTCGGCACAGCCTGCGGACGCGCATCGGAGCCGTAATCGGGGAGGGGCCACGAAGCAGGTGAGGGGTTCCTGCCGGGGGTGCCGTCAGGCCCAGAGCTGGGCGACGGGGAGCGCGTGCAGGTTCGCTCCGAGCGGGACCGCCGTCTCGCCGGCGAAGAGGACTACGCCCCGCACGAACCGGCCGCCCGACAGGGCCGCCAAGGCTTCCAGGCCTCGGAAGTCCCGTTGTTGCACGGAGGCCGTGCTCTTCACGTCGATGCCGACGAGACGGCCGGCGCAGTCTTCCAGGACCAGATCCACTTCGGCGCCGGTCTCGGTGCGGAAATGGAACGGCCGGCAACGCCGTTCCGACCACCGTACCCGCTGAATGGTCGGATATCGCCTTGTCCAATGAGAAGTGAGCCTGAAGGGAGGATTGATTCCAACGTGAAATGAGCCTGAAGGGGCCGGGTCGCGGATCATCGGAGGATGATCGTGAGACTCGACACCCGGCGTTTGCAGACCCTGGACCAGATTCAGGAGTTCCTGGCCGACAGCCGACCGCTCGACCCGCGGCCGCAGACCCGGGTCGAGGCCTACGCGTTCGTGGCCGAGACCCTGGAACGGTTCGACTACCCCGACCGGGGGAAGGCCGACAAGGGCCTGCTCCGCCGGTTCCTGGTCAAGGTGGCCGGCCTCTCACGAGCGCAGGTCACCCGCCTGCTGCGCCAGCACCGGACCACGGGCGCCATCGCCGACCGCCGCGGCCCTCGGCGCCCCTTCCCCCGCCGCTACACCAAAGCCGACATCGGGCTGCTCGCCGAAGTCGACGCCCTCCACGGCACCCTCTCCGGGCCCGCCACCCGCCAGCTCTGCATCCGGGCCTTGCACGTGTTCGGCGACCGCCGCTTCGAGCGCCTCGCCGCCGTCTCCAACGGACATCTCTACAACTTGCGCCACTCGACCAGCTATCAGCGCCGCCGCGGGACGATGCCCGCGACGACCCGCCCCGTGCACATCGCCATCGGCGAGCGCCGCCGGCCCCGGCCCGCTGGACAACCCGGCTACCTGCGGGTCGATACCGTCCACCAAGGCGACCTCGACGGCATCAAGGGCCTCTACCACCTCAACCTCGTCGACGAGGTCACCCAGTTCCAGTTCGTCGGCTCACTCGAGCGCATCGAGACGCCGTGCCTCGCCCCCGTCCTCGAAGCCCTGCTCCGGGCGTTCCCCTTCAACGTCCGCGGATTCCACGCCGACAACGGTACGGAGTTCATCAACCGCAAGGTCGCCGCCCTGCTCGAAGCCCTCCACATCGACGAGTTCACCAAGTCCCGTCCCCGACGCAGCAACGACAACGCCCTCGTCGAGAGCAAGAACGGCTCGGTCATCCGCAAGCACCTCGGATACGGCCACATCCCCAGCCGGTATGCAGAACGCGTCAACGCCTTCACGCAGCAGGTCCTCTCCCCCTACCTGAACTTCCACCGCCCCTGTCTCTTCCCCGTCGAAGTCGTCGACGCCAAGGGCCGCGTCCGCAAGCGCTACCCCCACGCCAACGTCATGACCCCCTACGAGAAGCTCAAGTCGCTGCCCGACGCCGCCGACTGCCTCAAGCCGGGGACCTCCTTCGACCAGCTCGACGCCGTCGCCGCCGCCATGAGCGACAACGACGCGGCACGCGCCCTCAACCAGGCCCGCGACCGACTGTTCGCCGCCATCGACCCCGCCGCCTGAAGGACCACGGCGACGGGCGGCGTTGACCCGCAGCTCGGTGTCGCCGGCACCTGGGCCCACGGGTTGCCGCACCGACGGACGGGGGGGCGGGGGCGGCGGCAGCGCGGGGTGGGCTCGCGTGTCACCGGCTGCCCGCACCGGTCGCCGGCAAGAGGCAGCCCCCTTGATGCCGCCGCCGGGTTGTGTGCCCTGTTCGAACCGCGTAGCTGCGGGCCGGCCAGCGTGTCAACGCGCTCCGCGCGTCCTCCGCTGCGCTACGGCCCTGCGGGTGACACACCGGCCGGCCCGCAACTCGGATTGCAGTTATGGGCCTTGCGGCCCGGCCTGGACGGGACGTCCCGGCCGTCCACGACGTCTCACGGGACGCCGTGGCAGACACGCGACCCCGTCGCCGCGGGAGACCCGTTCGGAGGTGTCGTCATGAGTACGCCCCGTGCTCCCGGTCCGCTGTGCCCCGAGCCCGCCGTCGCTCGACAGTCGTGAACGTCCGGGCGCCGAGCCGCCTGTCACCGGTCCGTTACGTAACGGTGTTGAATGGTCGTGGCATTGACGACCGCGGAGCGGCAGGCGCGTTACCGGGGAGCGGCGGAAGGCCTGGAGGCTGTCGAGCTGCGCCCTTCGGCCGGCGTGCCGACGCGGGGGTTGGGCTGGTCAAGCGGGGCGGCCGCCGGGAACCACGGTACCGGTGACCGACCACCGGGCCACAGACGCATCAAGGCCGTCCACGGGACGAGCGGACCGCCGGTCGCTGACCCGAACCGCCGCCTCGGGGGTGGAGTCGGCGGCGGCGGGCGACGGCGGACCCCCGGCGGGCGCCCCGTGCGCCGAACAGCTCCGCCCAAGCAGGACTGACGTGCTGGTCGGAAACCGGAGGACCTCGGCCCCGCCCATGACAGATAATGTCGGTCAGCGTGCGCCGGCTCACCGCAGCCCGCGCCAGGACCCTGTTTCCGACCGTTGATTCGGCCGCCGTCACCTCGGCTCACGTGCCGCCGCTTCAGGCTCATTTCAGGATTGGAAAGAACGGATATCAACCACGACGTGGATGATTTCCGACCAGGCGCCGGGACATTCAAGGCCGGTTCAGGACCCGTCCGTGGACAGGACGGCGGGCCCACCGCGTTCCGCGCCGGTTACGAGGCGGGCGCGGCTGGGGTGTCCGCTGGCGGGCTTGCTTCGGCCGCCGGCTTCGCCGCCTCGGCGGGCTTGGCCGCCGTCTTGCGGGTCTCTTGCTGGCGAGCCTTGAGGGTGGCGACCGTCTGCTGGCCGTACTTCTTCGTGAACCGCTCGACGCGTCCCTCGGTGTCGACCAGCTTCTGGCGGCCGGTGAAGAACGGATGGCAGTTGGAGCAGATCTCGAGCCGGAGCTCCTTGCGGGTGGATCGAGTCTTCCAGGTCGCCCCGCAGGCGCAACGGGCCTCGACTTCGTGATATTCCGGATGAATGCCAACCCTCACTGTCTACTCCTCGTCAAGTAACCAAACGCGGCATTATACCACCGTCAACGATGCGGATCGCGCCGCGGCCGGGTTCCCCCGCCGGCCGGTGACCGTCCGCGGGAAGGGATCGCATCGATGGGTTCCCGACGCGCGGTCAAGATGCGGGGTTCCGGTCTGCCGGCGGGGCGGGCGCTCGCGGCGTTCGCGGCGGCTTGCCGCCGCCGCCGGACAGGACGACGAGGGCCTGAACATCGTCCTGTTTCCTGATCGACGATCCGGGCTGCCGGGACGTCGGAGTCTACAACCCGGGCTCACGGCGCCGGCCTCGTCGAGTATGCTGGTGGGCCGAAGGAGGACACGCATGTCGCTGAGCACGTATCTCACTTTCGATGGAAACTGCCGCGAGGCCTTCGAATTCTACCGGTCGGTTTTCGGCGGGGAGTTCACGTCGTTCCAGACCTTCGCGGACGGGCCGCCGGACATGCCCGTGCCCGAGGCCGAGAAGGACCGGGTCATGCACGTGTCCCTGCCCATCGGGTCGAGCGTCCTGATGGGCAGCGACCGCGCCTCGGGGTTCGGACCGCCGCTGGTCGTGGGCAACAACTTCTCCATCACCCTCGAGGGGAAGAGCAAGGCGCACTGCGACGAGGTGTTCGCCGCGCTGTCCGACGGCGGCTCGGTCCTGATGCCGCTGCAGGAGACGTTCTGGGGCGCCTACTACGGGTTGTGGACCGACAGGTTCGGCATCAACTGGATGGCGAACTACACCCTCCCGACCGCATGAGCCGGGACATCACCTCGGAAAGGAACCGATCATGACCGCAATGCCGACCACCCGACGTGCGGCCTGTCTCGCCGCCGCCCTCGTTGCCGTCGCCGCCCTCGCGTCTGCCCCGGCCCGCCCCGCCGCGCAGGGGCCCGACCATCTGCTCGACGTGGTGCAGCTCCTGGCCGACGGCGAGGTCGTCTTCGGATCGTTCGCCAACGTCGAGTCGGGGGCCTCGGGGGCCGTCGACATGTCCCGATCCGACGCCGACTACATCTTCTTCGACATGGAGCACGGCCCCCTCGACATGGTCGAGCTGCGCGACTACATGCAGTATCTGCTCGATCCCGCGCAGATCCTGCGCCGCGGCCGGCCCGGCACCGACAAGGCGGTGTGGGTCCGCATTCCCGCCAACGGCCGCGAGATGAACGAGTGGATGATCAAGAACGCCCTCGACCAGGGGGCGCACGGCATCATCGCGCCGCACATCGAGACGGCCGAGCAGGCGCTGCACCTCGTGCGGTCGATGCGCTATCCGCAGCGGGTCGGCGCCGCCGACACCGAGCCGGAGGGGCTGCGCGGCTCCGGCCCCGGCAACGCGGTCCGGTACTGGGGCGTCTCGGGCGCCGACTACATCGCGAAGGCGGACGTCTGGCCGCTCGACCCGCAGGGCGAGCTGCTCAACATGATCCAGATCGAGAACAAGCTGGGCATCGCCAACCTGGAGGAGATCGCGGCGGTGCCGGGGGTCAGCATGCTGATGGCGGCGCCGGGCGACCTCGGAATGGCCTACGGCGGCGATGCCGAGGCGACCGAGGAGGCCCTGCAGACGGTCCTGCGCGCGGCGACGGCGGCGGGGCTGCCGTGCGCGATCACCGCGGGGCCGGGCGACGTCGAGCGCCGCATCCGCGAGGGGTTCCGGGTCCTGATCGGCGGTCCGGAGATGATCGCGGTCGGCCGCCGGGCGGCGGGACGGGATTGAGACGGCCCCGGGCGGGCGGAACCCGCCCGGGTGGAGGAAAGGAGCGTGGGGTGAGCAGGGTCTCACCCCACGCCGGATCAGAATATCGCGAGCGGGTTCAGCGGCGATCCGGTGCCTCCTCGAACCCGCAACGGCGCTCCCACGAAGAGGAACGCCCAGCGGCCGCGCCGGGCCGCCTCGGCCGCGACCGCGTCCAGATCGAGGTTGTCGAGCACCGGCATTCCCAGCCCCACGAGGACCAGCTCGTGGAGAGGGTTGGCGAGCCCGTCGATGCCGGACGGCATGACGTCGCTGACGCCGTCGCTGCCGATGACCGCCACGTCGCGCGCCTTGAGCCACTGCGCGACCGAGGCGTGCGAGCCCGCGGCCCGCTCCACGAAGTTCCACTGTCCCATCTGCCGCACCGCCTCCCAGCGGCCGGTACGGATGAGCAGCACGTCGCCGCTGCCGATGCGGATGCCCGTGGCCTGCTCCCAGGCCTCGAGGTCCTCGGCGGTGAGGGCGGTCCCCGGCTCGAGATAGTCGACCCCCCGGTGCCGCGGCATGTCGACCAGCACCCCGCGGGTCACGATGCCGTTCCGCGCGTTGTGGATGCCGAGCTTCTCGGCGCCGCCCTCGGCCAGCCCGCTCACCGGGAAGCCGTTGTACATCCGGCCGTCGTGGGCGAAGTGCGGCAGGCCGTCCACGTGCGAGTGGGCGAACCCGTGATACTGCACGCGGTAGACGTCGCCCGCCACCTCGTGCTCGGTGAACCGGGAGGTGGAGAGGGTGTGCTCGAACGGATTGGCGTTCAGGGCGTCCCGCTCCGTGTTCAGGTCCAGGGCCATCGACACCGAGACGCCGTCTTCCACGAGCCTGGCGGCCGCCTGCCGGGTTTCGTCGGTGATCAGGTTGAGGGTGCCCAGCTCGTCCTCCGGGCCCCAGCGGCCCCAGTTCGAGATGTCCTGCATCCACTGGTTGAACTCGGCCCGGCTCACCGGCGCGGCGGCCTGGCCGGCCGCCGGCCGGGGCAGGGCGGCCAGCGAGACGAGCAGCACCGGGGCGATCAGGGCGGCCGCGGTCCGAAGCCCGCGAGGAGTCTGCGCCGCAGAACGGCGCGGACTCCTGCAGGATTGGTCGGGCGGACAGCGGCGCCGCGGGGCGCCGTTGTCCGGGCTCGGGCGTGCAATGCGCATCATGTGATCCTCCGCTCCGCCGCTACTGGCCGCCTTCTTCCGACCGCTCGCGCGCCCGGGCGCCGCTCAGGATGTTCGTCATGCCGTAGTTGCCTTCGTGGCAGGCGTACTCGACCAGCTCGTACTGCTCGTCGTCCTTGTCGTACCGGAACATGGCGGTCCAGGGCCGGGTCCAGGTCGAGGGGTCGTCGATGGTGAACTGATACTCGAGCACCGTCGGGCCGAGGCGGGTGAAGCGCTCGGTCAGCGTCAGGTTCTCGCTGGACCCGCGGTACGGCGCACGGCCGTTGAAGTTCGTGGTCTCGACCACCAGCGTGTCGCCCTCCCAGCGGCCCTGGGGCACGCCCAGCCACGCCGTCAGGCCGGGTGCGGGCGCGGGACGCGCTTCGGTGGGAATGACCCGCGTTTCGTGAATCATCTCCTTCTGGATGGCCACGTGCCCCGGCCCCTGCACGATCTGCAGGCCGTTGTTGTAGATGGACGGCATCATGAGGCCGGGCAGACCGCGGCTGATGCACCGCACGAACAGGCTGAGGTCTTCGGGACCCTCCGCGATGCGGCCCACCCCCGAGGTGTCCACGCGGGTGGCCAGTCGCGCCTGCGCCTCGGCCGTCATCGGCGGAATGCGCCCGTCGGGGGGATCGACGACCATCGCCACCTGCCGGGACGGGGCGGTCTTCACGTAGCCGAGGGTCGTGTCGCGCCACTCGCGCTCGTAGCCCCAGATGCTGCCGAGGGTGCCGCGCTCGCGCCGCGCCTCCGCCTCTTCCGGGGTCAGCGAAGCGATGTCTTCGAGGTCGTCGGGACGCTCGAGGGGAATGCCGTGCGCGGAGTTGCCGGTCCACACCCCCTGGAGATCCGGTTCGCCCCACGGCGTACGCGGCATGGTGTAGGGCTCGAGGTCGGCGGTGGCGGTCTCGGTCGGGCGATCGGCCTCCACGCCCGCCCATCCGGTCTCCACTACCGCGAGCCGGACGTTGTCCGGACCGACGATGAATGCCCGCTGCGCCGAGGTGCGGGCGTTCTGGGGCACCGACGGCTCCTGCTCGAAGACGACGTCGAACTCGAGCATGTCGGCGGCGGCGGCGTCGAGATCGTCCACGACGAACCCGATGTGGTCGACCGCGCGCCCCACCGTGGTGGCGGGAACGCCCTGGTCGTGCTGGGACACGAGCAGCCAGACGTCACCGAACTGCAGGCCGTCGATCCGCCCCCGCAGGCTGGCCGGCTCGCCGCCGAACACGTCCCGGTACCAGGCCAGCGTCGCGTCCGGATTCTCGGCGCTCAGGTGGACGTGGTGGAAGCCCAGCGTGTCCTCGTCCTCGACCATCTCGATCCGCGTGCCCCACGGGTCGAAGATGAACCCGATCTTGAACAGGCCGGGAATGTCGCGCAGGGTCGATCCGTCGGGAAACCGCTGCAGCCGGACCCCGGAGCCCCGCACCCCGACCGCTTCGAACTCGGCCATCTTGGCGGTGAGGTCCGGGTACGAGAAGCTGATGTGGTTGACCCCGGTGCCCTGCGTGCTGCCCAGCGTCGGCTGCACGACGAACGTCAGCTCGACCCCGCCGCAGTCGGCGGCGTCGGGGCGGTCGGCGACCGGCTCGCAGTCCAGATACTGGTTGTACCAGCGCACCCCTTCGGTTGGACTCGAGGCGGTGATGTGGACGTGGTGGTAGTCGGCCGCGCGGGCCATCGCCGGCATCGCGACGAGCGAGGTCAGTGCCCCCGCGAGCGCAAGAACGTATCGGGTGGGTTTCATCACAAGCTCCCTCCGCATGTGGGCAGGTTCGTCGATGAGCAATTTGCTTCCACTACCTTAGATCCATCCATGGTGCGACTGCACGGTATTTTCCGGGAGGGCCTCGCAGTTCCGCCTCTGTATCGACAGGACCCCGCAATTGTGGTACCTCTGAACGGTCCGGCAGGGCGTGGAGTCTCCGAGGCGGGGAGGAGATGCGCCGCGCCGCCGATTCGCGCGGCGCCCCCGGTCGCGGCAGCGACGACGCCGGTCGGCGTGGCGGGGTCGCGCTGGTGCGTCCCGACCACGGACGATTCCGCGGGAGATACGGTCATGTCCATCAGGAGCGAGTCCGAGCTTCGCACGGTCTACGGTGAGCCGAACGCGCGGTCGAAGCAGAAGGTCCTCAACCGCCTGGACCGGCACTGCCGGCGCTTCATCGCGCTCTCGCCGTTCTGCGTGCTCAGCACCGCCGGCGCCGACGGCCGGGCCGACGTCTCTCCCCGCGGCGACGTCCCCGGGTTCGTGGCGGCGCCGGACGAGCGCACGCTGCTGATTCCCGACCGTCCCGGGAACAACCGGACCGACTCGCTGCGGAACATCCTCGCGCAACCGCACGTCGGGCTGCTGTTCCTCGTGCCGGGCATGAACGAGACGCTGCGGGTGAGCGGCACGGCGGAGATCGTCACCGACGCGGACGTGCTGGCGCCCCTGTCGATGAAGGGCAGGCCCCCCGTCTCCGTCCTGCGCGTTACCGTCGAACGCGCGTTCCTGCATTGCGCCAAGGCCCTGATCCGGGCCAAGCTGTGGGACCCTGCGGCGCAGGTCGAGCGCGCCGGCTTTCCGACCTACGGGCAGATGCTGGCCGACCAGATCCGGGGCGCCGACGCCGCCTCCATCGACGCCGCGCTGGACGAGGCCGCTCGCGACCGGCTCTACTGAGCTACCGGTTCCCGCTGCCGAACCGTCGGCTGGCGGCTGAGCTCACGCGGCAGCAATCATGGACCATGAGATCGAGCGGAACCGTTCGATTGATGCTGGACCGGTCGCTCGTTGAAGCCGTGGACGGCGCCGCGCGACGGCTCGGAACGGCGAGATCCGCCTTCACGCGCAGGCCGCTGGCCCATGCGTTGGAGCGGGTGCGGCTCGAGGCGCTCGAAGAGCGCCATCGCCGCGGCTACGAGCGCCACCCGGTGCGGCAGGAGGAGTTCAGCGGCTAGGAGCAGGAGCAGGCGTGGCCTGACTGACCCAGCGGGGGGACCTGCGCTGGTACCGCCTTCGGCCGTCGATGTTGGTCGTCCATGGCAAGTTCGACATACTCACCGGCCGCGTCGACGCCGAATCAACGCTGCCCTCACGCTGGAGCCTGAGCGGTCGCTCAGACATCCTCTGAATGACGCAACGGCGGCGGGACGTACAGCTGGTTGAGCGCCGTCCCGCCGCGTATCCGTGTTCGAGGCCCAATCGGACTGGAGCACCTGCTCCCGCTCGGCGTCGAGGTAGGCAACCCAACTGTCCATCAGCTGGCGGCGCTACTGCTCGTCGTTCCGCAGCATTCGCCGCTCCCGCTCGATGCGGTGGCGGAGCATCTCCTGAAACGCGGCGTCACGCTTGCGTTCCTCGATATGCTCAGCGATTGCCGAGCGGATCAGGTGCGAGACCGGCTGACCGTCGACCGCCGCGATCGTGTCCAACTCCTCTGACTGGTCGGCCGACAGGCGAATCGTCATGGCTTTGACTGGTCTCATGCTGCCGATTGTGCAGTTGACCAAGCGCGGTTGTCAACTACCTAGCAACCGTGGTATCTTGGTGTCACCGAGGACGGAGGATCCCGATGGCAGCAGAGAATCCAGCACCCGACAAGGACAATCCGGGGCAGAAGATGTTCATCATCCGAATCGACGACGCAGAGTACGAGTGGCCGGAGGAGAAGATCACCGGAGCTCAGCTCCGTCGGCTTCCGACGACCCCGATTCCGTCCGATCGTGACCTCTTCCAGGTCGTTCCCGGTCGCCCTGACCGCAAGATCAAGGACGACGACACCGTCGAGGTTCACGACGGCCCGAACCTCTTCACGACACGCAAGGACCACCCTGAGCACCAGGTGTTCACCATCCGAATCGACCGCGCGGAGTACGAGTGGCCGGAGGAGAAGATCACCGGAGCTCAGCTCCGTCAGCTCCCGCGGACGCCGATTCCGCCCGATCGTGACCTTTTCCAGGTCGTTCCCGGTCACAATGACCGAGAGATCAAGAACGACGACACCGTCGAGGTTCACGACGGGTTGCGCTTCTTCACGGCACCGAACACGATCAACCCTGGTACCGAGCGCGCGAATCGCCGCACGGTGTGGCACGGCCATGACTCTTCCTAAATCGGACATCGCGTATCTGATTGAACGAGGTGTTGCTCACGACATCGCAACCGAGTCCGGCATGCTCTGCGTCGTGATGCCAGGGTGGCCGCTCCCACGAGGGCTGGATCGCGATACAGCGGATCTCCTGGTTCGGCTCAGCCCCGGCTATCCGGATGTTCCCCCCGACATGTGGTGGTTCTCTCCGGCAGTGCACTTGGCCAACGGAGCAGATCTGCCCGCCACGAACGTCGTCGAAAGGTATCTCGGGCGCCAATGGCAGCGCTGGTCGAGGCACTTCAACAACGGACAGTGGCAGTCTGGAGTGGACGGACTTGCGAGTTTCCTCGTTCTGATTCGGCAGGACCTGCAACGCAGTACGCCGGAGACGGCCGGATGACAGTCACGTTGGTGCTTCCCGACCGGACCGCAGCCGAGCTGTTTGACGCGGCCGCAACTGACGTCGAGACCGCCTGCGTTCTACTCGCGCGGCAAATCGATACGCCTGGGGGCAATGTTCGCTTGCTCGGCCGTGGGCTGCATTGGGTGCCGGATGACGCCTACCGTCGGCGAGACGCGACGGGGCTCAGCATCGCCTCCCACGGCTACGTGCCCGCGCTCGCCGCTGCCGAGGTCGACGGGGCCGTCCCAATCTGGCTACACACGCATCCCGGCAATAACTCATCCCCTAGGCCCAGCAAGTACGACGAACTCGTCGACCAACAGCTTGCCGACCTCTTCCGCCTCCGGGCGCGAAGCCCTCTGTACGGAGCCATCGTCCTTGCTCGGCCGGAAGGGCGGCCCTGCTTCACCGGCCACATCCAGTCGGATGAGAAGCGAACCGAAATCGACCGCCTATGGGTAACCGGTCGACGGTTCGTGCTCATTCCGAATTGGCTTCACGACACAACGCCACCTTCCGACCAATTCGACCGGAACATCCGGGCCTTCGGCGGTCACATTCAACGGGTACTAGGCGACCTACGCGTCGCGGTGGTCGGCTGCGGTGGTACAGGATCCGCAGTCATCGAGCAGCTCGTCCGTCTCGGCGTACGCCATCTGCAGCTGTTCGATCCGGACACGCTGACGATAGGCAACGTCACGCGGGTGTACGGCTCCTGCCTCGACGACGTTGGCAAACCGAAGGTATGCGTGAGTGCCGCCCACGTGGGCCGGATCGCGCCGGACGCCGAAGTCATGACCGTGCCAGCGAAGATAACGCTAGAGTCCGCGGCTAGACTGCTTCTGGACGCCGACATCGTCTTCGGCTGCACCGATGACAACGCCGGTCGGCTGGTACTGTCCCGCATCGCTTCGTACCTGTTGACCCCCGTCATTGACTGCGGTGTGCTGCTGAGCAGCGGCCACGGGGGACAGCTCATCGGAATCGACGGCCGCGTGACGGTACTCGCCCCTGGTGCTGCATGTCTAGTCTGCCGAAACCGCATTGATCTACGACGGGCGGCCGCGGAATTGCTCGCTCCAGATGAACGCCGTCGACTGGCCGACGAGGGCTACGCGCCGGCGCTGCCGGATCCCGAACCAGCTGTCGTCGCGTTCACCACGCAGGTGGCCTCGGCGGCGGTGGGCGAACTACTCGAGCGGCTCATTCACTACGGCCCGGAGCCTGTACCCACGGAAGTGCTGCTAAGGACCCACGAACGTGAGGTGTCCACGAACGACCAGGAGCCTCGTGAGGGTCATTATTGCCATCCCGGAGCGCGGAAGCTAGGGTTGGGCGTCACCCAGCCCTTCCTTGAGCAGACGTGGCAAGGATGAAGCGGCTTGTCGCTTGGTGGCGCTCGCTGCCATTCCCTTGGCGTCGTTGGCGGATCGTAGAGCGGGTCAGTGCAGCCGACGAGGTGCCTGAACGGTTGCCGCCTCGGGGCGTAGTCCTCGTTGGTGAGGCGGAACGGCCTGCGTGGGCGATCTTCGACTGCCCTTGCGGCACTGGGCATCGACTGATGGTGAATCTGGACAGAACCAGACATCCGTTCTGGACGATCGAGCGTCTAGAACCACTGTCGATCCGGCCTAGTATTGACAATATCACGCCGGAACGACGCTGCCATTTTATTGTACGTAGCGGCGAGATTCGCTGGGCGATCTGGGTGAACGAGGAGTGACCACATGAGAGAGCAGTCGACACAAGCCAACGCGGGTGGTCTTACGCCGGATAATGGGGAGCTTGATGGCGGTACGCCGCCGGCGACCAAGACGCCATTCTTCAAGGCGAATCACTCAAAGCGCTACCAGCGGCAAACCCTTATCAAGGGAATCCAGGAGCGCACCAAGCGGATCCTGATCTGTTATGTATCGGGCAGCGAATGCGCGATAGACCGAGACGATACTGTACCGTTCGTTGATCTCCTTCACAATGTGCCGCAGGGCCGTCCCGTGGATCTGCTGCTCCACACCGGCGGAGGCGATACCGACGTCGCAGAGAAATTGATGGAAATGTTGCGCGGCCACGTTGGTGCTGCGGAGCTTCGCGTTATCGTCCCGGACTTCGCGAAGAGTGCGGGCACGCTCATGATACTTGGTGCTGACAGGGTGGTGATGAGCGATATGTCCGAGCTGGGACCCATAGATCCACAGATAGTCCTCTCGGGCGGATTGCAGCCCATTCAGAATTTCCTTGACGCCTATCGTGAGCACGCTGAGACGCTCAAGAACGACCCGGGGAACATTGCGGCTCGAATCATGCTGGACAAACTCGACCCCACGATTCTGAAGTTGTGTGAGGCGGCTGTGGACCGGGCGCGCCAAGCCGCGGAGAAGCTGTTGAGACGGGGAATGTTCCGCAATGGTGGCAATTACACGAGGACCGCGAGGGAATTGCTCGATACGTCGCGATGGTTGTCGCACAGCCAGATGATTTCGTGGGAGGACGCTCGGGATCCCCAAATCGGATTGATGGTGGAGCATCTCGAGTATCATTCCGAGGAGTGGCAGGACTACTGGCTGCTGTACTGTCTTCAGCGCCTTGCTGTCCGCGATCGGCAGAAGCTCTACGAATCCGACTACGCCTCGCTGGTTATTGACGGGGTTGGCGCGAAATGAACGGGGGCCGGTAGCGGGGCTGCGGGCTGGCAGGTGAGGGGCGCGGTTCTCGCGAGGCTTGGAGTGAGGTCGCGAGGGCGGGGTTTTAGTGTCCCGGCCGTGAAGTTCGCGAAAACTCTGGATCGCTGTAAATGCCAGTAAACACTGGAGAACTGCCGCGTAGAATTGTTCCGCGAACCACGGTTCAGGACACTAGGAGAAGCGCCAGCGCAGCAGGCGGCGCTCGAGGCGGGCGGCGAGGGCGAACAGCAGCAGCACGAACGTCATGATGATGACGATCAGGGCGATGGTCAGGGCCGCGTTGTAGGTGCTCTGGGCGAATTGGAGCAGGTAGCCGAGACCGCGGCTGGAGGCGACGAACTCGCCGACGACGGCGCCGGTGAAGGCGAACCCCACCGCGACCTTGAAGTTGCCGAGCACCCAGGCGGTGACCGACGGGACGTAGACCTCGCGGATGAGGACGCGGCGGCCGCCGCCGAGGGTGCGGACGCGCTCGACGAGGCGCCGGTCCACCTCCTTGATGCCGTTGAAGACCGAGAAGAAGATGAGGACCGCGACGAGGATGGTGGCCAGGGCCAGCTTCGACGCGAGCCCGATGCCGAGCCAGATGACGAACAGCGGGGCCAGGATCACCCGGGGAATGGCGTTGAGCAGAATCATGACCGGCTCGAGCAGCTCGGCCACCACCGGCGACAGCGCGGCGGCGAACCCCAGCGCGATCCCGATCGCCAGACCGAGGAGCAGACCGGCCAGCGCCGCGGTGGCGGTGGCGCCGAGATGCGGCCACAGCTCGCCCCCGGCGGCGAGGGTGAACATCACCTGTCCGACCGCCGACGGGGGCGGCATGTAGAACGGGTCGAGCCACCCCACGCGGGAGAGCGACTCCCACACCGCGAGCAGCATGAGCAGCGCGGCGCCCCGCCTGACGGCGGGGCCGGCAGGGCCGAGCGTCATCGGACCGCCTCCTCGGCCGCGGCGGGAGAGGGCGGGGCCTCGTCCGTCAGGTCGTCCCACAGGGTGCGCAGCAGGGGTCCGAAGGCGGGGTGCCGCCGCGCCTCGAGGACGTCGCGCGGCCTCGGAATGTCGACGGCGTGCCGCGCCCGCATCGTTGCCCGGGGGCCGTGGCCGAGGACGGCGACGGTGTCCGAGGCGCTGATCGCCTCTTCGAGGTCGTGGGTGACGAGCAGGACCGTGAGGTGCTCGCGTTCCACCCAGTCCAGCAGCTCCTGGGTGATGCGGGTGCGGACGATCGCGTCGAGGGCCGCGAACGGCTCGTCCATCAGCAGCAGCTTCGGGCGCAGCGCCAGCACCTGGGCGATCGCCACCCGCTTCCGCTGGCCGCCGGAGAGCTGGGCGGGGAAGCGGTCGCCGTAGCCGGCGAGCCCCAGCTTCGACAGCCAGTGGTCGGCGCGGGCGTCGGCCTCGGCCGGCGGCAGGTCCCTGATGCGCAGCCCGAGGGCCACGTTCTGCCGCGCCGTGCGCCACGGCAGGAGCGCGTCGTCCTGGAACAGGAAGCCGACGTCCTGCAGCGAGACGCCGAGCTCGACTGTGCCCCGCAACGGCTCGAGGAGGCCGGTCGCGACCCGCAGGATGCTGGTTTTGCCGGAGCCGGACGGACCGATGAGGCTGGCGAACTGGCCGGCCCGGACATCGAGGTCGATGCCCTCGATGATCGGCGGTCCGCCGAAGCCGACCGAGAGTCCGCGAACGCGCAGCAGGGTTTCGGGGGCGGCGGCGTGAGCGGGCGCGGCGGGCGGCCCGGGTCCGGCCGTCGAGGGCATTGGCGTCGACTCGGAGGCGGCGGGGTGCGCGGGTGCGGCGGGCGGCCGGCCTCGGGGCTCAGCCGTCGAGGGCATCCGCGTCGACCAGGGTGGCGAGATCGATTTGTCCCGGCTCGAGGAGCCCGGCGATCTCCTGGGCGGTGACGACCCGGCGGGCCGCCTCGAAGTCGGTGGCGACCTGCTCCGGATACAGCGACAGTCGGTAGCGTTCGATGATCGCCTCGAGCTGGCCGAGATCGCCGCCGGCGACGAGGGCGGCGGGCAGCGCCGCCACGATGTCGGCCGGGGGAAGGGTCCGGGTGTCGGCGAGGCCGCGTTCGAGGGCCGTCCCCAGGCGGCGTATCTCGTCCAGGCGCTGGCCGCGTTCCCCCGCCCGAACCGAGACTCCCATGAACTCGTACGCGCCGCCGAGGTGCCGGCGGGCCTCCTCCAGCTCCATGAAGTTCACGAGCTCGCGTCCCCCGGCCTCCGCGATCAGGGTCAGGGCCGGCTCCTGCACCATGGCCGCGTCGACCTGCCCGATGCGCAGCGCGTCGAAGAGGTTGGTGCCGACCGTCGCGAACTGCACCCGCCCTGCGTCCGCGCCGGCCTGATCGAGCAGGAACAGCAGCAGGGCGTGGTCGGCGTTGCCGAGGCCGGAGATGCCGACGGTGCGGTCCTCGAGGTCCGAGACGGTGTCGATCTCCGCGATGCGGTCGGGGGCGACCGCGAGCGCGAACAGGGGCAGCCGGCCAGTCGAGGCCACCCGTCGGATCGAGGCTCCGTTGGCCGCCGCCTGCAGGGCGACGTCGAACGAGGTGCCCGCGTAGTCGACGGCGCCCCCCACCAGAGCCTGCATCGCGGCGCTGCCCCCGCGCGTATAGACCAGCTCGACGTCGAACCCCTGGTCGGCGAAGTGTCCCCGGACCCGGGTCACCTCGTAGGGCACGACGCACAGCAGTTGGCCGCAGAACGCCAAGCGGAGCCGTGTGGCTCCGTCCCGCGGGCGCGGGCCGCACCCGCTGTTGACCGCGACCACCACCCCCGCCCCGAGCAGCGTCTTCAGGGCGGTGCGCCGGTCCCACGCCGCCCCCGGATCGGGCCGCTCGCCGCCGGCCCGGTCCGGGCCGTCGGCGGGGCCCGACACCACGCCCAGCAGGTCGGGATTGGTGGCCTCGCAGCAGCCCATGGGCAACCCCCGGCCGGTTACCGGTTCGCCACGTACTCGGTCGCGAACGCCTTCAGTGCCTCGCTGCGCAGGCCGATGGTCTCCGCCTCGGCCATCGCCCGGTCGGTGTCCCAGCCGTCCCCGACCACGCGCTTGATGAACCACATCGCGCCGACGCGGTTGGCCGATCCGCAGTGGATGTAGGCGGGCTGGTTGGCTTCGTCGGCGATGGCGGCCAGAAACGTCTCGGTCGTTTCGTCGGTCGGGGTCCGGAACGGAATGTGGATGTACGTCAGCCCGGCTTCCGTCGCCGCGGCCCGGCTTCCGTCTATGTTCGCGCCGTTCTCCCCGGCGGTGCGGAAGTTGATGACCGAGGCGAAGCCGAGGTCCTTCAACGCCGGCATCGCGGAGGCCGGGGTCGCCCCGGCGCAGGCGATGGTGGCGTCCACGCGCGTGTAGTTGACGACGCCCTCGGGCGCCTCGTCCTGGGCGTAGGCGGTGGGGGCCGCGAGCCCGAGCGTCAGGCCGACGGCGAGCAGGGCCGCCGGAACGATCCGCGATAGCTGCTGTAGACGTGCCATGGTCTCACTCCTTGCTGTTCTCTGTTCCACTGTTTCTCTGTTCCACTTCGTGCGTCTTCACGCCTGCTTCCCGCGGCGCCGACGCAGCCCGCCGATCGTCGCCTTCGGGCTCCGCTTGGCGCCCAACCAACCTCTCTGAACCTGCGGCGTTCTGCGGCCCCCGGAAGCCTGGGCGCTCGCGCCGCAGGAGTTTCGCGTCAGCGAAACTCCCAACGCGACCGCAAGGTCGCGCGGTCGCGCTAGTTCGCCAGCGGGTGGGGCCGAATCTGGAACTTCACCAGATTGCCCGGCTCCACCGGTCCCCCCTCGACGTGCCACGCGGCGTCGGCGCCGTAGGTGGCATAGACGCCGCGTCCCTTCCAGCCGCCGTCGGGGTCGTCGATGCGGCCGTCGAGGCCGCGGCTGTGGAAGCCCTGGGGATAGGGCACCCGCATGACGACCCACTCCCCGGTGTCCGGCATCAGCGCGAGCAGGGAGTCCGAGCTCGATCCGTTGGCGATCGGCACGTTCTCTCCGAGCCCGAGCGTGTCGAACTGGTCGACCCAGTTGTAATAGTGGAAGTCGGTGCCGATGTCGGTGCCCGCGAAGTCGGGGCCCGGCACCTTGTAGAAGCTCCACCCCTCGTCGCACTGGCGGCCGTCGCGCGCCGCGGGTCCGTTGAAGACGGTGCACTTCGACCGGTCGAAGCTGGCGAAGTGGCTGCTGCCGGCGAGCGCCGCCCAGAGCACGCCGTTCCGGTCCACGTCGAGGCCGCGGGTGCGGTAGCCGTGCTCGGCCGGCACCACGTAGAGCTCGGCGCTGCAGGTCTCGGGCGGGTTGTCGCCGCGGTCGAGCCGGACCAGATCGCCGGGATACCGGTCCGAGACGATCCACACCGCGTCGTCGACGGGGTTGGTGATGACCCCGTAGGCGCCGGCGACGATGCGCGTGTCCAGCGCGGCGTCGTACTCCGCCTCGGCACCGCCCCGGGGGGGCGGCTCGTTCCACGGCTTGGTGATGACGCCGTCGCCGTTGGTGTCGAGCACGGTCGGGCACCAGCCCTGGGACGCCTGCTCGTCGCCGGTCTCGTCGTACAGCCTGGTGTCGAGCCAGCCGATGACCTGCCCGCCGCCGCTGAAGTACAGCGTGTCGCTGTCGTCCTCGGCGAACTGCAGGTGGTGGGTGCCGAAGCAGGTGTGAATCAGCTCGAACTCTTCCGTCTCGGGGTCGTAGTACCCGGTGTGCCGCCCCGCCCGGTCGACCGGAAAGTAGGTGGCATAGGCATTGTCCGAGCCCTCACGGCACCAGGCGGGGTTGTCGATGGACTGCACCCGGGTGGTCAGCCAGACCCGGCCCGTGGCGTCCAGCATCGGGTTGTGGGGATTGGCGGGGTCGTTCCACACCGCCTCCTCGCCGAAGTCGCGCCACGCCTTGAAGCCCTCGGTCTGGAACATCGACGGCACCGTGGACCGGTCCACCCGCAGCGGGATCTTCAGCATGCGCGACTCGTGCCGGTTGGGATCGGTGATGAGGAGAAAGTCGTTGCCGATGTCGACGCCGTAGATCGGACCGTTGGCGTTCACCCTCGGGTTGCGTTTGTCGGTGGCGATCTCATCGTGCACGAAGGCGACGTTGTCGCCCCAGTTCCACTGGGTCAGCACGACGTTGCGCTCGATGCCGGACGGTCGCGGCGGGGTCGGGGGCACGGCGCCGGCGGCGATGCGGTCGCTCCAGTCGGCCACCATCTCGAGACCGCGACTCCGGCCGAACTGGGTGATGAAGCTGGCCATCAGCGACCCGCGCTGGCCGCGCCGGGTCCGGTCGTCCCACGCCGCGATGCTCGAGTCGAACTGGTCGAGGTCGGGCACCACCCGCGTGCGCTCGTTGCCGACCTGGTGGCAGCGCTGGCAGCCCTTCAGCACGTTGATCCACTCGCTCTGGCTCCCGAGCCGCTCGTTGATGCCGTTGCCGGCCTCGCCGGTGCCGGGGAACTCGTGGGTGTCGGGTAGGTCGATGAGGGCGAGCCAGTAGTTGGACGGGTAGACCTGCGCGGCCTCCTGCGGCGTGGCCGCGACCGTCGCCCGCAGGTCGAGCTCGGCCCCCGGCGCGGCTTCGACCGGCGTCGAGTCGACGAGGCCGTAGCCCCGCACCCAGACGTCGTAGGTCGCGGCCGGCAGCTCGGGCAGCAGGAACCGGCCATCGTCGTCCGTCACGACTATCTTGCGGAAGACCGTCTCGAGGTCGTCGGTCTCGGCGATCACCCACACGCCCGCCTCGGCCCCGTCCCCGCTCGTGACGGTACCGGTGATGACCCCGTCGTTGGCCTGCGCCGAGAGCGCATCCTGGTGCACGAGGCCCGCGCCGGCGGCGACCAGGACGCCGGCGATGGCGAGTCCGCTGATCCTTCGCATCATTGTCCGTTTCTCCCAGCTTCTGTCAGAACGCCTGCGCCTTGCTCCGGAGCCGCTCGCGACGTCAGTTCGATCCGGCGCCGAGCTCGCGGAGCAGCGTCACCGTGTCGGGCCACGCCTTCTCGGTGTTGGCGACGAAGACGCCCTCGGCGACCATCAGGGGGGTCCATCCGAGGGTGTTCGGCGCGTCGATGTCCGCGCCCTGCTCCAGCAGGTACTGCACGATCAGGTTCGAGCCGATCATGGCCGCGCCGTGCAGGGCGGTGCTGCCGCCCCAGCGCATGTCGCCCCGGTCCCGTTGCGCGTCCAGCTCCGCGAGATTGAGGGGATGCCGCAACAGCAGCGCGCGGCCCTCGCCGGCCAACGGAGTGTCCCCGAAATGGGTCGCGGCATGGAGGTCGTTGCCCAGCTCGATCGCGAGCTTGACCGCCTCCAGCCGGACCTGCTCCGGCGTTCCGTTCAGGGGGCCGGGGCTCTCGCCGTCCCAGAAGCCGACCCCCGCCGCCGCCATCAGCGGCGTGACGCGCTGGTGCGTCGGAGTCAGCGGGTCGGCCCCGTGCCGGACGAGCAGCCGCATCAGGTCGACGTCGGCGTGCTTGGCCGCGAGATAGAACGGGGTCGCCCCCACGAAGCTCAGGAAGTTGCGCCCCACGGAGATGCCCGGCGGGGGCCTGACGATGCCGAGGTCGACCTCGAAGGGAATCTCTCGCCAGTCGATGTGCACGTCGGGGTCGGCTCCCGCCTCGAGGAGGGCGCGGGCCAGATCGAGGCTGTCGAGGGCGCCGGTCGGCAGCGGCGGCCGTCCCGACCCCGGGCGTCGTATCCAGGCCAGCGCGTGAAGCACCGAGCCGCGAGGGTCGGGAAGGTTGGGGTCCGCGCCGAGCTCGAGCAGCCGCCCCGCCAGCTCGTAGTGCGCGTTGACGACGGCGAGAGCCAGCGGCGTGCTGCCGTCCCGAGCGGCGCCGTGGATGTTCGCCCCGGCCGCCAGCAGGGCCTCGACCACGCCGATGTGTCCCCCCCGCACCGCGAACAGCAGCGGCGTGAGCCGCCCGTCCGACCGGGCCTCGATGTCCGCGCCGGCCGCGATGAGCGCGAGGACGGCGTCCGCGTGGCCCTCGGCGGCCGCCCACATCAGGGCGTCCTGCCCCCTCCACGACTCGGTCGCATGCACGTCGGCGCCGGCTTCGAGGAGCAGCCGCAGGACGTCCGGCCGACCTGTGCGGGCGGCCAGCATGAGCGGCGTGTCGCCGCCGGGGCTCGCGGCTTCGGGGTCCGCGCCGGCGTCGAGCAGCGCCGCCGCGAGCGGTGCGCTGCCGTTGGCGGCGGCCAGGGCGAGCGGCGTCACCCCGTAGCGGTTCGCAGCCTCGACGCGGGCGCCGGCCGCGATGAGCCGGCGGGCGAGGGGACGGTCGTCCCGCTGCACCGCCCAGTGCAGGGCCGTCGTGCCGTCCGACCCGGCGGCGTCGACGTCGGCGCCCGCCTCCAGGTGGTCGGCGACCGTTTCGACGGCGCCCTGTCGCGCGGCGTCGGCGAGCGTCCCGTCGACAGGCTGGCCGCTCGCCGGCGACGCCCAAGTGATCGCCAACAAGCCCGCGGCCAGGACGCCAGCCAGCGTCCACGGTCCGCTACGGTCGCGCATGCTCATGAATCCACCCTCGCCGGACGCCGGATCCAGCGTCCGTCACCCGCCGTGTGTGACCCGGTCGCGAAGCGATCCTCGTCCGGATCCGTCCAGTGTACATGCACACTATACCGAATCCCGAGACCCGGCAGGGGGACGGCCGGTTGCGGCGGCAGCCTCCAATACTGGACGCTGCCGGCTCGCTTCGAGTACGTCTCTTGCATTCTCTCGCGAGCAGGTCAGGGAGCGATGACCACTAGTGGAGCGATGACCGTGCCTTCCACCACGCGCTGCGGCTACGCGCCGCACGACGGCCCCGCGCTCTGGGGAACCCTCGATCCGGCGTTTCGCGCCTGCGCGCTGGGCCGGGAGCAGTCGCCCATCGACCTGACCGGCGGCTGCAACGGCGGCAGCAGGTTGTCCCTGTTGACAATCGTAAACACGGGCAGGCGCTGTCGTCAAGCGATTGTGCACGGCGGCGTTGACAACGCCGGACATTGCGCGTATTAAAAGGGGTTCAATGAGCAACAGATGGATCGGTGTGCTCGCCGTCGCCGCGCTGACCTGCAGCGGGTGGCTCGCGCGGCCTGTCGCGGCCGGCCAGCCGGGGCACCTGCCCGGTGGCTCCGGGGCCGTGCCCGGGCACGAGTCCGCGGCCACCGCGGGTGAAGTCGTAGCGGTGCTCGACCAGTACTGCGTGACCTGCCACAACGCGCGGGTCGTCGACGGCGCGGGGGCGGCCCCCTCCCCGCTGGTGGCTCAGCTCCGCAGCGCCGGGTTGGCCCTCGACCGGCTGGACGCGTCGAACGTGGCCGGCGACGCGGCGGCCTGGGAAGCGGTGGTCCGCAAGCTGCGGGGCGGGGCGATGCCGCCGATCGGCCGGCCCCGGCCGGACGAGGCGACGATCGCCGGCGTCGCGTCGTGGCTTGAGACGTCGCTCGACCGCGCCGCCGCGGTCGAGCCCGACCCGGGCCGCCGTCCGGCGCTGCACCGGTTGAGCCGCACCGAGTACGCCAACGCGGTGCGCGATCTGCTCGGGCTAGACGACCTGCCGAAGGAGCTCGACATCGCGGTGATGCTGCCGGCCGACAACGCCACCAGCGGGTTCGACAACTTGGCCGAGCTGCTGTTCGTGTCGCCCACCCTGATGGAGCGGTACCTGGCCGCGGCGCGCAAGATCAGCCGGCTCGCCATCGGCGACCCGACGATGCTGCCCATCGTCGACACCTACCAGCTCGACCGCGACCTGGTGCAGGACGGGCATATCGAGGGCCTGCCCCTCGGGACCCGCGGCGGCACCCGGGTGCGGAGCCATCTGCCGCTGGACGGGGAGTACCTCATCACCGTGCAGTTCACTCGCGCCGCCCGCGAGCCCCACGACGTCGAGGTGAGCGTGGACGGCCGGCGGGTCGAGCTGTTCACGGTCGGCGAGAACCCGCCGGAGCGGCTCGCGAGCGGGGTGTTCGCCTTCGACGCGGACCCTGACGTGCAGGTGCGGGTGCCCCTGCGGGCCGGCCCCCGCGAGGTCGCGGTCGCCTTCCTGCCGAAGAGCGGCGCGGTGTCCGAGGGGCTGGTCCGATCGTATCGCTCGCGGAGCCGGCAACCGTCCATCGCCAGCGTCATCGTCAGCGGGCCGTACGGTGCCGACGGCGCCGGCGACACCCCCAGCCGAGAGCGCATCCTCATCTGTCGGCCCCGGACCGGCGCCCCGGAGCCGGAGCAGAACGCGTGCTCACGTTCGATTCTGTGGACGCTGGCGCGCCGTGCCTATCGGCGTCCCGTGACCGAGAGCGACCTCGACCGGCTGCTGCCGTTCTACGAGCAGGGCCGCGGCGAGGGCGGGTTCGAGCGCGGCATCCAGCGGGCCCTCGAGCGGCTGCTCGTCAGCCCCGAGTTCCTGTTCCGGGTCGAGCGCGATCCGGCCGACGCCGCGGGCGGCGACGTGTATGCGGTCAGCGATCTGGAGCTGGCGTCGCGCCTGTCGTTCTTCCTGTGGAGCAGCATTCCCGACGACGAGCTGCTCGACACCGCGATTCGGGGCGAGCTGCGCGAGCCCGGCGTGCTCGAGCGCCAGGTGCGCCGCATGCTCGCGGACGACCGCTCGGCCGCCCTCGTCGACAACTTCGCCGAGCAGTGGCTGTTCCTTCGCGACGTCGATGCGAAGGAGCCGGACGCGGGGTTCTTCCCCGGCTTCGACGAGAACCTGCGGCAGGCGTTCCGGCGCGAGACCGAGCTGTTCGTGGACAGCGTGCTGCGCGGTGACGGCAGCGTCCTCGACCTGCTGACCGCGTCGCACACGTTCGTGAACGAGCGGCTGGCCCGGCACTACGGGATACCCCACGTCTACGGCAGCCACTTCCGGCGGGTGGAGCTCGGCGCTCCGGAGAGACACGGGCTGCTCGGGCAGGGGAGCATCCTGACCCTGACCTCGTACGCCACCCGCACCTCGCCGGTGCTGCGCGGCAAGTGGATCCTCGAGAACCTGCTCGCGTCGCCCCCCCCGCCGCCCCCGCCGGACGTGCCGTCGCTCGACGAGACGACCGAGAGCGGCGAGCCGCGGTCGATGCGCGAGGCGATGGAGCAGCACCGCGCGAACCCCGCGTGCGCAAGCTGTCATTCCCAGATGGACCCGCTCGGGTTCGCCCTCGAGAACTTCGACGCCATCGGGCGCTGGCGCACCGTGAGCGAGTCCGACACCCCGATAGACGCGAGCGGCGTGCTCCCCGACGGCCGGCGGTTCGAGGGACCGGCCGGCCTGCGGACCGCCCTGCTGCACGCGCCCGATCAGTTCGTGCACACCGTGACCGAGAAGCTCCTGACGTATGCGCTGGGGCGCGGGGTCGAGCACTTCGATGCCCCGACCATTCGCGCCATCGTCCGGGATGCCGAGCGGGACGGCTATCGGTTCGCGTCGATCGTGCTCGGCATCGTCAACAGCACGCCGTTCCAGATGAGAGAATCATGATCATTTCGAAGCTCGCGCTGCCCCGTCGAACCTTCCTCCGCGGCATGGGCGCCACCGTGGCGTTGCCGCTGCTCGACGCCATGGTGCCGGCGGCGACCGCGCTGGCGAGGACCGCCGCGCGTCCCGCTACCCGGCTGGGCTTCGTGTACATCCCCAACGGCGTGATCCAGGAGCAGTTCGTGCCGGCCGCGACCGGCGCCGGGTTCGGGCTGTCGCCCACCCTCAGCCCCCTCGCGCCGGTGCAGGACCGGCTGCTCGTGCTGAGCGGCCTCGCCCACCGGCAGGCCGACTCGTTCGGGGACGGCAACGGCGACCACCCGCGGGCGACCGCCGTCTGGCTGAGCGGGGTGCACGCCTGGGAGCGCCGCGGGCGCATCGGCCCCACCGCGATCCAGCTCGGCACCACCGCCGACCAGCTCGCGGCCCGCTATCTCGGCACCGAGACGCCGCTGCCGTCGCTCGAGCTGGTGCTCGAGAAGCCTACCGCCATCTCGTGCGACTCGGGCGACTGCTTCTACTCGAACACCATCTCCTGGCGCGACCCCACGACCCCGCTGGAGATGGAGCCCCACCCCCGCGTGGTGTTCGAGCGGCTGTTCGGCGACGGCGGCACCGCGGCCGACCGCCGCGCCCAGGTGCGGCAGACCGGCAGCATTCTCGACTCGGTGACCCAGGAGGCGCTGAGCCTCGAGCGCACCCTGGGGCCGGCCGACCGCAACAAGCTGAGCGAGTATCTCGACTCGGTGCGCGACCTCGAGCAGCGCATCGGCCGCGCCGAGGCGCGGGACGATCGGGCCGAGATAGAGCTCCCGGACCGCCCCATCGACATCCCCGAGGACTTCGAGGAGTACGCCACGCTGATGTTCGACCTGATGGCCCTCGCCTGGCAGGCCGACGTCACCCGCGTCGGGACGCTGATGATGGCCCGCGAGACGAGCCCCCGCACCTTCCCGCAGATCGGGGTGCCGGACCAGCACCACACCGTGTCGCACCACCGGAACGACTCCGACTACATGGCGCGGAAGGCGAAGATCGACCTCTATCACGTGTCGCTGCTGAGCCGTTTCCTCCAGAAGCTGCGGGCCACCCCGGACGGCGACGGCAACCTCCTCGACCACTCGATGACCGTCTACGGCGGCGGCATCGGCAACGGCAACCTGCACGAGCACACCAACCTGCCGTGCCTGGTCGCCGGCGGCGGAGGCGGCCGGCTGAAGGGCGGCCGGCATCTCACCTATGCCGAAGACACCCCGATGGCCAACCTCCTGCTGACGATCCTCGACAAGGCGGGGGTGCCGGCCGAGAAGCTGGGGGACAGCACCGGGTTGCTGAACACCCGGCCGCTGGCCGGCGTGTAGGAGAGTGGCGCCGTAGAACGGCACCGGCCTCCAGAGGAGGCGCAGACTCTCGCAGGGCAGGTTGGGGCGGCGGCGCCGCGAAGCGGCGGCCTGGGCAGCTTGGCCGCAGAGCGCTGGCCGGGCGAGGTCGTGGCCGGTGGCCGGGCACGTCGAGATCGGGATGGAATCAACCCATGGTGATGCTCGCGTGACCGTCGGAGCGACGAGGGGGGCAGAGATGGCCGTGGCCGATCCGCAGGCCGCCGTCGCGATTCCGCGCCATCGTTTCACCGTCGATGACTTCGCACGCCTGGGCGAAGCGGGGATCTTCACCGAGGACGACCGCGTCGAGTTGATCGACGGCGAAATCCGCGACATGACGCCCATCGGCCAACCGCATGCCTGGATCGTCAATCGCCTGACCAGGCGGCTCATCTTGCGTCTGGCCGACCGGGCCTACGTCAGCGTGCAGAACCCCCTTCGTCTGGACGGACACAGCGAGCCACTGCCGGATCTGGTGGTCGCGCAGGGCGGCGAGGACGACTACGCCGATCGTCACCTCGAGGCGGGCGACGTCCTGCTCGTCATCGAAGTCGCCGACTCGTCGCTGCGCTACGACCGTGCGGAGAAGATGCCGCGCTACGCGCGGTCCGGCATCCCGGAAGCATGGCTGGTGGCCGTCACCGACCGCGCGGTCACCGTGTACACCGCTCCCGGCTCCGGCGGCTACGCCAGCGAGCAGGTCTTCCGGCAAGGAACGGCGATCGAGTCGACCGCGGTTGCCGGCCTGCACGTCACGGTCGACGAGATCGTCGGTCGAGTCGACGACGACCGCCGTTGACCCTCGCTGCCGCCGTCGCCCCGACCGCGACCCCCGCGCTCCACGGCACTTCGGTGTCTGCTCCCGACCACCACGGGCTGCTATGGCGCCGCCTCGTGTCAAATGCGATCAAGGGCGGTCTTCACGCGAGCGCTGCTGTTCGAGCGCCTGGTCGAACCAGCGCGCGCGTGGTCGCGAAGCAGCGTTCACAAAAAGAGGAGCACGGCGCAAGCTCGGACGGATCCGGCCAGACCCCGGTCTCGGGTGTGCTTCGGCCGATGCGACGCTGGTAGCGGGCCAGGGTGTCGATGTAGACCCTGCGCTCTTCTTGGGGATGACGAGCGGCGGGAGCCCGCGTTCAGGAGGGGGACGTTGGCGATGAGGCGGGCGAGCCGGCCGTTACCGCATGGGCCGCGGGGAGCGACGGGTCACTGCGTGATCCACGGCTGCCGGCGCGGCCACTGGGGCCGGTCGTCGAAGAACCGCACGCCGCTGCCGATCGGGTCATGGTTGCCCAGCTCGGCCCGCGCCCGGTCGGCGACGGGGGTCAGGCGCTGGACCACCTCGGGTCGGTCGGCGGCGACATCGCGCCGGTCGCCGATGTCCGTCTCGAGCATTGCAGGTCCTCCCCGGGCGGGGTATCGGGTCGAGTCGGCTCGCGGCGGCGCTCCCGTCGGTTCGAGACGCTGGAGAGCGTCGCAGATGTCGAGGAGAGCGGGGGCGGCATCGCCCGCGTGAGCGCGTGAACTGCGCCGGGTTGCCGACGTTCGAGGCAGCAGCGGCGGCCGCTACTTGCGTGGGCGCGTGAACCGGCGCTTCACGACCGCGGCGGTGACGAAGAGCCACACTAGCACCGCGCCCGACAGCACTCCCGGTCCGAGCAGCAACTCACCGTCGCGGCCGGTGACGATGGTGCCCGCCTGCAACAGCAGGAGGGCACCGATCGTCAGCCACAACACCCACCGGCGTATCGTGCCGCCACGGCCCGGACTCCCGGCCCGGCGACCGTCGCCTGGCGGTTCCGCTTGCCGCTCAACCAACCCTTCAGGAGTCTGCGCCTCCTCCGGATGCGGAGCCCCTATCTAGCTAGGGCGCAGACTCCTGCTCCTTCCTGATGCTGTAGAGCTTCGAGCTCGTGCGGATGAGCAGCCGGTCCCCGGCGATCGCCGGGGACGCCAGGGCCAGCTCGCCGAGGCTGTTGACGCCCATGACCTCGTACTCGCGCCCGGCCCGGATCACGTAGGTGTCGCCCTGCTCGCTCAACGCGAAGATCTTGCCGTTGTAGGCCCAGGGCGACGACGTGAAGCTGGCCGCCACCCGAATCCGCTGCCGGCCGTAGACGGGCTCGCCGGTCACCGCGTCGTAGGCCTCGAAGAAGCCGCGGTCGAGCAGGCTGTAGTAGATGTCGCCGTAGATGAGCGGCGACGTGTTGTAGTTCCCGGCCCGCGGCTGGTACCAGGCCACGTACTCGTTCGACCGTTCGCCCTCCGCGAGGGTGATGTCGCCGCTCGCCCCGGGCCGGATCGCGTAGGCGGGCCGGTGCTCGTCCCGGAAGTAGCCGGAGTTCACGTACACCAGGCCGTGGCTCGAGAACGGACTCGCGATGGCCGCCCACGACATCCGGCCGTCCATCTCCCAGAGCAGGTTCCCGTCGAGGTCGTAGGAGCGTATGCGGTTCACGGCGGAGGTCACGATCTCGGTCCGGCCCTCGTGCTCCCAGACGTAGGGGGTCGCCCAGCTCGACACCTCGTCGCGCGCCGTCCGCCAGATCTCGGCCCCGGTGCGCTTGTCGAGGGCCGCGATCCAGGACGACTCCTCGTTGTCGTACACGATGATCAGCTTGTCTTCGTGCAGCACCGGTGACGAGGCCGACCCCCAGTCCGATCGGGTCTCCCGGTCGGGAATCTCGAGCCGCCACACCTCGTTGCCGTCCATGTCGAAGGTATAGAGGCCGAGCTCGCCGAACCGCACGTAGACGCGCTCGCCGTCGGTGGTCGGGGTCTCCGAGGCGTACGAGTTCTTCATGTGCCGCGGGAAGGCGGGGCGTCCGGTCCGGACCGAGTGCTGCCAGAGCACCGCGCCGGTCTCCAGGTCCAGGCAGTAGACCCGCCAGTCGTGCTCCAGCGGCACCGGATCCGGTCTCCCCAGGGGGGCGTAGAGGCCGGGCTTCGGCTGCTCGAAGTCGCCGTCGGCGGTCACCGTCGTGAGGAAGACCCGGTTGCCCCACACCACCGGGCTCGACCAGCCCAGGCCGGGGATGTTGGTCACCCACTCGACGTTCTCGGTCTCGCTCCACCGTTCCGGCAGGTCGGGGTTGTCGGCCACGGCGGCGTTCATCGTCGGTCCGCGGAACTGCGGCCAGTTGTCGTTGCCGGCCGCCGCCGTCGCGACCGTGAAGGCGAGGCAGAGTGCCAAGGCGCCCGCGGATGTCGTGTGTCTCATGACAGGCTCCGGTGTGCGCCGTATCACTGGCCGGGGATCATGATGTGGGCGGCCGACAGGCCCGCCTCCATGATCCAGGTGCCGGCCTGCGTATAGCTGCCCGCATCCGGCAGGCCGAGCGTCTCCGCGGTCGCGAACGGCACCGCGATCGTGGTGTGCAGGTTGGCCGACTCGGCGTCGGCGCCGCTCAGCGCGTAGTACGCCGAGCCGAACTGGGAGACTTCCCGCGTGCCGTCCGACTCGGCCGCCTCGCGCGTCGCCCGCAGCTCGTCGGCGCTCATGCCCGACATGTTCCAGGCCCGGTTCTGCTTGACGCGGGCCAGGTTGTCCTCGCTCGTGCACTGCACGGCGAACTCGCGGCTCGGCTCGTCCGAGCGGTCCCAGCACATCAGCCCGTTCGAGCCTTCGCGCAGCACCGTCTCGGTGCCGTCGGCGGCCAGCCGGATCACCGCGGCGTTGGCGCGCAGCGCCGCCGGCGCGGCCATCGTCGCCTTGGCGATCTCCTCCTCCATGGTCTGGCCCGGCGCCGCTGCCGGCGCCGCCAGCATGGCCGCTCCGGCGAGGGCGATTGCGGCGATGTGAGTCGTACGCATGACTGTAGCTCCCTTCAATCTGACGGTTCGGGCCGGCCGCAGGGGGCTGCCGGCCCGGACAACCGCGCCCAACGCGCGCGGGCGTTCCGCACAGATTCTAGCAGTCTGCGGAGCTGGGCGCCGACTGGAAGCAGCGGTGGGGCAGGCTCCGGGGTGCGCAGTCGGCCCCGGCGGTCCTCACCGCCGGAGCCGGCTGCCGCACGGCGCCACACAGGTCGGGCTCAGTAGCCGTCGGAGGCGACGAGCGTCGAGACGAGGGCCGCCCACAGTCCTGCCGAGACGCCGTACCCGATCCACGCGGCCTTGACGCGCTTGCCCTTGGCCGCACGCACGTAGCCGGTGGTGTAGCAGCCCATGTCGTTCCGGGAAATGCCGGACAGGGCATCGGCCGGCGGGGTGGGGTCGCTCGTATGCGCCACGATCGGCATGATCGGGACGAAGAACGGCGTCAGCAGGAGCCCGCCGGCGAACCACCCGCCGGAGCCCTGGCGAGTGCGGCCGTCCTGCTCGCCCTGCCGGGCCACGACCTGGCAATCGGTCTGCTGTCCGCGGGCGAGAGTGATGCGGGCGGCGTGTCGGGCGGCCGACTGCAGAATCGGTCCCGGCTCCGCGGCGTGGAGCGCGCTGGTGACGCATGCGACGAGGGTGAGGATGGCTAGCGGTTTTCTCATCGAGTAGTTTCCTCCTTGGTCCGTGGCCTCTGGGTGGAAGCAGGGCGGGAGAATGGGTTGCGGGCCCGCTCGGGCGCACCGTTGATTCCGCCGCCTCCGAGTCATGTGCCAGTGTCGGCGGCTTGCGTGTCAGAACCTGTCAGCGGGCTGATGCGCTGCCGGCAACCTCCAGGTCGCGGCGATGCTGCCGGCGTTCGGCGCCGGCAACCGGCCCCGTGTCGGTGGCGTGCGTGTCAGCAGGTGTCAGGCGTCCGCGGGAAGTTCCGCGTGCGTCGCGGATCTCCTGACAGCTGGTGGGAGATCGCGGCGTTGCGGAGGGCCGCACGGTGCAGGACACTTTCGTCGCTGACGAGTTTCGAGAGGGAGCAGGGCGTGGCGAGAGGACGAACGCGGCGAACTGCGGCGGTTGGCGTCGCCGAGCACGGCAACTCGGCCGTGCTCGTTACGGTCGCACCCGACGGCGAGCTGCTGGACCGCCGCCGCATCCACCTGACGGACAGCGAATTGCCGACCCACCCGCATCACCATGAAGGGTCGTGGGCGGTGGGTCGTTACCGAGACAGCCCCTGGGCACGGGAGATTTCGCTCACCGAGGCCATCGGGCTCGTCGAGCGCGTGCGCGAGTCCGCGGCGCGCGGTGCGCGCGAGGGCCTCGGAGCGCTGGCCGCGGCGGTGCCGGTCCCGATTACGAGAATCGCGATCCGCGTCTGCCCCGAGCTTCCGCCGACGACCGAGGAGCGCATCGCGGACAATCGCGCGCAGGCCGTCGCCGACTCCGTCATGTATCGCGAGGCCCTCGCGGCCGCGGCCGAGGCGCGCGGCTGGTCCGTGTACTGGTACGAGCGCGCGCGCGTGTTTCGCGACGCGGCAACGGTGCTCGGCGGCGACGACATCGACGCTCTGCTGTCGTCGATGGGTCGATCGATCGGGCCGCCCTGGCGGGCCGGACACAAGCTCGCGGCAGCGGCGGCTCTTGCGGCCAAAGAGTAGCCACCCGCGCGATGAACGGCCGCATTGGGGTGGGGGAGGTCGCGCTAGCTAGTAACCTGATGCCGGTCGGGATGGCGGTCGGCGGGGACGGGTCCACCGTTGTCCAGGGCCGCGTCGAACACCGGCGCGGGCAGCTGCACGGTGGCGATCGCCAACACAGTTGAGCAGCCCCGTACACTGAACAGCCATGGCGATGGGCAAGAGAGCGGCGGCGCGACAGGGGTCACCGCTGCCGCGAGTATCTATAGTCGCCAGAGACGTGGATCACCATGAGGTCTGTCGCCACGCCCTCGTCGTTGACAATGAACCGGTAACCGAGTCCCAGGCCTTCGAACAGCGTCCGGGATTGCGGCACCAGCGGCCGCGGCGCGCCCTGGTCGAGGCCCGCGGCACCGAGGCCCACCGCGTCGTAGGCGCCGACAATGGTGGCGATCAATTGGCCGCCGGAGAGCGATACCTCGTACGTCCGCTCGTTTCCCCCGTATATCCCGCTGTAGACGCCGACGTATCGTGCCAGCACGTCGGGCGGCACGGATACTGCCCTGGCGGCGTCCGAGAGGCTGCCCGACCAGTCTTCGCTGCTCCGTTCGCAGACCGTCTCGAGCATGTCCGTATCGGCCGCTAGTGTCCCGAATCGCAAGTCCGTTCGCAGTAGACCCAGAGTGACACGATGGCGGATCGGCCCGTATCGACAGGCAAACGGCGCGCGTGCAGCGGTGTCACAAGCACCCGCTACTGCGAAGCAACTTCGGACGCAGGACACTAGTACCATGTTCACCGTAAAGCCCCACGGCTTCGCGAACGCACCGGGATCGGTGAAGGTGACCTCCACCTGCAGGTGGCCGAAGTCGGGACGCCGGTAGCGCTCTGTGAATCCGCAGCCCCTCCGTGTGCGAGACCCCGTAGCGACTCACTGACGCCGACGGGCGAGGTCGGTGACCCACGGCTGCCAGGTGGCGGGATCGGGACGGGCGACGGGAGGCGGCCCGTTCCACACGCCGGTCAAATCCGGCTGACCATCGGGGCCACGCGGCGCCGGCGCGTTGAGTTTCGGCTTCCCGTCAGCCGTGCGCGGGATGCCCGGCCAGGGACGATCCAGCCATTGGGCGGCCGCGGGCATCGTGCCCGCGAACAGCATGAGCACCGCGAGAAGCAGCTTCATACATCCCCTCCAGTCTCCGGGAACCGACTTCGAGCGCCAAGTTTGTCGGGTGTGTCGAGGTGATTCTAAACGTCTGGAGCACGAGCGGCTCCACCCGAGTGCACAGGATTGCCGCTCAGAGGTGGCCGTCGGCCCCGCCGCGCCTGCGCCGGCCAGTGGCCGAGGCCTTCCCGTCCGCGCCCGTCCTCGTCGCCGCCCACCTGACCGATCCGGCCGCTCGCCCTCTTGCCCTGTTGCCTGGGTCCGCACCTGGGCGATTTCGCCCACCGTTGCCCCGCCGGCTGCAAGCAGGTCGGACAGGGCGCGCCGTGCAGCCTGCGACCCCCACAAAATGTGGCCGAGGGCGGCGACGGCGAGGTTTTCGGTCTGCGCGCCGAACATCGGCGCGAGCTTCGCAAGCAGCGTCCGATTGTGAGCGGTCATCGGAGCATTCTCCCTGATCACGGCGTTGGGTGAGCCGGTGGGAAACGGCCGGCTGGCGACAGTCGCGACGGAGTCATCGCACTGACGGGCTGGCGAGGGGTCGGCCGTTGGGCGGCGGACGGTGCGTCCGCCACGGCGTTCCGGCCGCGCGCCCGAGTGCGCCCGTTCCCGTGCAGCGCTTCGGACGACGCGTCCGCGGCCAGTGAGCGGCGGTGAAGATGGCCGGTGGCCGCTCGGGGGAGCTTCCCCGGGCGGCCATCGGGCGGTACCGAGCTACGTCCTCGCCGTCCGCTGGCGCGCGCCACGGATCACGACTCAGGTTCTGCACGCGCAGGAGTGGACGCCGGATGCGCTAGTAGAGGAGCGGCAACGCGATCTAGTGCGTCGTCTCGTGAACGAATGGCGCCTGTGAGAAATGGAGATCGCTCTGCTCCAGATAGCGTTTCACCACCGCCTTGACCTCCGGCCCGTAGACGGTGATGTCGCAGCCGAGCTCGACGTTCGGCCAGATGATCGAGTTCACCTGGCTCTCGGGGCCGCTGGCGTAGGTCTGCAGCACGTCCACGTCGCCGGGGGGGCCGTCCGGGGCGGGGGCCACGACGAGAGCGGCGGCGCCGTCGCCGAAGATCTCGCCGCGCCGGACGGCGATGGCCTCGATACGGGGCTGCACCGGGAACTGGGACCGTACCTGCACCGGCGCGAGCGGGGTCGTCGGCTGCCGCGGCGGCAGGGCCGGGGGAACCCGCGGCCGGCGCGGCGCGCCGTTCTTCACGCGCCGGATGAAGTCCATCACGTCCAGCGTTCGGGGCTGGTAGACGACGACGTCGTCGTCCTTCAGGGCCCCCACCGAGGTCAGTAGGGTGTCCGAGCGGTCCCACGGGTACTGGTTGTGCAGGGTCATCGTCCAGCGGCGCAGGGCCTCGAGCTCCGGCACGCTCTCGTGGCAGTCGAGGGTCTCCGAGCCGGGCGGCGCCTTGACCTCGAAGTCGCGCCGCACGATGGCCGCGAGGTCCTCGACGGTGTCGATGGACGAGAAGTCCGGTTCGGGAAAGAAGTTGGACGGGAAGACGAGCCGGCGGTGCGAGTTCACGACAAACGGTTTCATCTCTGTGTCATCTCCGGCGCCCGAGCGGGGAGTCCCGCGGCAGGGCTTCCCGGAGCGGGTCGGGGGTTGGGCCCGACGGCGACGCGCCGTCGGGTGAGTGATACTGACGGGTTCAGGGCCGGTTATCGATGTCGGCGAGAGTATCCTCGATCCAGGTGGCGGTCTGGACCCGCTGGGCAGTAGCGGCCGCGACCCCCACGGCCCACGGATTGGCGTCGTCGAAAGTCGGGGCGTCGAGCCGCGGGGCGGCCGGACGCGCCGGCAGGGGACCGTGGTCTTCGGTGAGGAAGTCGTTGCGTACGGCTGTCATCGGTGACTGTCTCCAGGGGGTTGGGTCAACTGCCGGGCGCAGGTCGGAACCCGTCGAAGAAGCCTGCCTTCCGCAGCTTCGTCGAGCGTCACGAAAGTGCTTGGAAAGACGAGGGTGGCCGGTGACCGGGACGAGTCGCCAGCCGTGACGATGATTTCCCAGAGCTACGACGCCCTCAGCCAGAGGCGTCGCACGAACTGCACCGAGGCGGACCGAAGGTCCTGCGAGCGTCCCGCTTCGGTCGCCCGTCGGATCGGGGCGTGGGGGTGCTGGCGAAACGGCGCGGCAGAGAGCCGCAGCCGCAGGTGGGCATTTTAGACCAACGCTTGCCGACCTCGCTTGGCCGCCGTCGCTGTGAAGTGTGCGACCGGCTTCGGCACGTCCGTCGTCCTCGAGCTGAGAGTTCATGAACGCGGGCTTCGGCGAACCTGTGAACGCAGGGCTTCGCTGAGCGTCGGCCCACAGCGTCCGGATTGGCTCGTGCGGAGCCCGGCTGCCACCGGGTTCAGGTATCGACGGCTGGATTGACGCCGCTGCCGCCGGCGTCACCCTCGGCGGCATCAGGGCCGCCAAGGGTTCGAACGGGCGCTCCTGGTCTTCTTCGGTCTGGCGTGAGCCCACGTCCCACGTGGGCGCCGCGGGAGGGCGGCGGCGGGGGGAGTTCCAGGCTGCTCCCGCCCGCGGTTGGTCCTCGAGCTGAGCGCCAGTGCTGAGGAGAGCGCTACACGCGGGCGGAAGAGGACGAGCTCCACCGCGCGGCCACCCGGGCGCTGGCCCACGGCGCCCACGACGAGGCGCGCGCGCTGGCGGAGGAGCGCGACGCCGCGGACCCGTCGGCGGCGACGCTGCTGGCGCGGCTCGATGTCCTCCGCGGCGAGTACGAGGCGGCCGAGGAGCGGCTCGCGCCGGTCGCGGCCGAGAACCCGATCAGCGCGGCGGGGCTGGAGCTGGCGCTGCTGCACCAGTACCTCGGCCGGCGCGACGAGGCGGTGGCCCGGCTTCGGGTGCTCGTCGACCGGCTGCAGCGCTCGCCCGACGCCGTCGATCTGTACAGGGCGGCCCGCGCCGCGCGGGCCCTCGGCCGCTACCGGCAGGCCAACGCGCTGCTGCGGAACGCGGCCGGGGCCGCCCCCGACGACCCCGCGATCGAGACCCTCTGGGGCGACCTGTTCGGCGAGAAGTACGATCAGGCGGAGGCCTCGCAGTCGTACATCGCGGCGCTGGAGATCGACGAGGACGCGGCCGGTTCGTGTTTCCTCAACCACTTCATGAGCACGAGCCGGCTGGGGGCGAAGATCGAGCGCTGGATCTCTCCCGTCACCGTGCATCTCGGCTTCAAGTCCGACCTCGATCTCCCGGCGTTCCTGGCCCAGGCCGGGCTCGAGCCGGTCTCCATCAAGGACGCCTGAATCGCGGCGCACACGGATCGCGGCCCCGGCGCCCACCGGCCGGCGCCGGCATGGTCATCTCATGGCACGCCACGAGCGCGACTTCTTCAACGAACGCGAAGAGCTGAAGCCGGCCACCTTCACCTGCCCCAAGTGCCGGCATCGGGCCGATTACCAGGTGCGTTGGATCCGGCGCCTCAAGAAGGAGCGGCCGCCGCGCGGGGCCGACGCCGAGGACCGCGAGATGCACCGCAAGCTGCGCGACTACATGGTGCGGGTCGACGACATGCTGTCCTGTCCCCGGTGCCGCCGCCGGTTCGAGATCCCCTCGCACCAGTCCATCGCCTTTCTGTGAGCGGCCCGGAAGGGTCGCCACCTCGTCGATCGTGCGGCCGTCCCCGCGGCCTGCGCCGGGCGCGCGTCAGCCGCACATCGCCCGCGCCAGGGCCGCGAAGTCCTCCACGATCAGATCCGGCTGGTGCGGGGAATCACCGAAGGGGCGCCGGCGCCGGTCGATGAACGCGGTCCGCATTCCGTACGTCTTGGCGCCGATGCAGTCGAACGCATGATTGGCCACGAAGAGCACGGTCGAGCGGTCGACGTCGAGCCGCTCGCGCGCCTTCGCGTAGGTCGCGCGGTGCGGCTTGAAGCAGCCGGCTCCTCCACCGAGATCACCGCCCCGAAGTCGAACCCGATGTGCGGCTTCGCCGCCTCGGTGCCGGCGGTCGCGACGAGCGGGGGAGGGAAGATCGTCCTGCCGCAGGCGATCGTCGACGCGGGGCGGCGGTGGCGCGGTTCCCTGGAATTCTCCCGGGCGCGGATTGCGAACGCGAGGACGCGGGTGGCGTACGGGCGGGCCGTCGGGCAATTCCTCGGGTGGCGCGAGACGCGAGGCCTCGGGCTGCGCGACGTCTCCCCGCTCCACTTGGGCGCCTACATCCGGACGCACCCGGGCTCGGTTCCGACGGTGAAGCAGCACCTGGCCGCGATCCGCATGCTCGGCGACTGCCTCGTTGTCAACCAGGTCCTCCCGGTGAACCCCGCAACCGCGGTCCGCGGCCGAAGCATGTCGTCACCAAGGGCGCGACGCCGGTCCTCTCGCCGACGGAGGCGAGGAAGCTCCGCGAGTCGATCGACACGGGCGCCCCGGCCGGGCTGCGGGACCGGGCCCTGCTCTCGGTGATGCTCTACAGCTGCGCGCGGGTGAGCGCGGTGTTGGGGATGCGGCGGCAGGACTACTTCAGGCAGGGGAGCCGGGGCTGGTTGAGGCTCCACGAGAAGGGCGGGAAGAGACATGACGTGCCGGCGCACCACCGGGCGACCGCGGCCCTCGACGTCTACGTCGAGGCGGGCGGGCTCGAGGAGGGTAGGTACCGATGTGTGAGATCTTCTCGTTTCTCTATAACGTCGGCAGTCTGACTCAGAACGTAGTTAGCGCTTACGAGGATCTACAGTCGCGTGCGATCCGATGGGAGCCCCCCAAGGCTGGCGAGCCCGAATGCATGATCTGCAAGGCAAGAGCGACTTCGATGGCCAACGGGAGTGACGGGGAAAAGGCATTCTCAATCTGGGTATGCTGGTTCTGCAAACTCTGCAAACGTGGACCACTGTCAAGGCCGAAGCTCGCACCGCCACAAAGGGAGCCGGGCTCCACACCACCGCCTTCCCCTCCTCGGGGCTCCGCGGTCGAAGCTACTCGAAGCTGTGACCGACAGCCAAGGCGGAGAGACCATCAGGTGAGCGACCTCTTGTGAGTGCGGCTCGTCTACGTAGCGCTTCACGAGCGCGCTGCTGTCGAGGTACAGAAACATCATCCGCGCTCGTCGATGATGATGTCGCTCACGCTGCCGCCGTCTCGGAGCCGCACCGATGGCCTTCTGCTCTTCTGCTCTTCGGCCGTCGGCCGCTCCAGTCGAATGTCCCGCTGGCTTTCAGTGCTGTGCGCTTCTGCTCGGCGGAGTCCGGCTCGGGCTCGGCGGCTGAGAGCCCGGCCGGGGGAACGGGAGGGAACCCGAGTTCTGGGTGGCTCCCGGTCTGCCGACGATCGAGGTCGGAGGGGGGTTCGAGGCGCCGCACCCGTTGACCACGCTTCCTCGCCCCGGCTGGGGGCGGACGGCGCGTCCGCCAACAGTCGATCACGCCGTCCAAAGGCCGGAGCTCAGCTCCGGAGGCGAACGCGCGGAGGGCCTCAGAGCCCAGGCCGCGATGGCGCACCGCGACACGTCGGTGTGCCAGCTGTGCCGCGAACTCGGCATCAGGCCGGTGACGCTCTACCGGTACGTCGGCCCGCAGGGCCAGTTGCGCGAGCAGGGCCAGAAGGTCCTCGCCTCCTGACCGCGGGTGCGGGGGGCGGGCTTCGGCTCAACCCGCGGAGGGTCCGCCGGCCGACCGCGCCGCTTGGGCGCCCGGGCTGCGCCGCCGGCGTCGCGGCCGTCGAGCTCGCCGCGGCCACGCCCGCCGCCGGCCTCGGGACGGAGGCCTCCAGCCGGCCCGGAACCGCGGCCGCCCGACCCGACGTCGAGCCCGATGCACAACCGGCCAAGCGTGGCCGTCGGCGCGTCGGGCGGCAGGTCGACATCCAGGCCGACGTCGCCCGCGCGAACCCGTTCAGGCCGCCTCCACCCGGCCCGGTGGCCACCCGGCGCTGAGGAGCTGCACGGTGCCCGCGAAGCCCCGGTGGCTGCTCTCCATCCCCGACGCCATCAGCCAGCTCGAGAACCTCGACCGGCAGCTCCTCACCCGGCGCGACATCGAGCGGCTCTTCGGCGTGTCGAAGGCCAGGGCGGCGACGCTGATGCAGACCTTCGGCGCCGAGATGACCGGCAACCAACGGACCCTGCCCCGGACCAGGCTCCTGCAGCAGTTCAAGAAGCACCGGGGCCGGGCCGCGTTCCGCGGCGAGGAGGAACGCCGGGCCCGCCTGGTGGCCGAGTTCCGGAAGCCCGGATCACGAGGAGTGGGGGTTCGAGGTCGTCCGTCAGACCCCGCCCCCGGAGCTGACCGGCGGCTGTGCGGAGATCGCCCCATGAACGTTCGAGCCGACCGTCGCGCCGATGGCGATGCCGACACCCAGGGATGAGTCGAACGCCATCGGGCTGGTGCTACCGTGAAGGCGTCGAGGCCGGGCCGGGGCCGGTCGCCTGGAGGGCGCCGGCCCCCGGCCGCCGAACATCGGAGAGAGACCACCCGACCACTGTGGTAACCTGCCTGGCATGCCCGACAAGAACACGCAATGGCTACTCGGAATGGGTTTCACCTTGGCCGTTCTCATCCTCGGGCAGGGCTACCTGGTCAACGCGCGGATCGACGCGCTACAAGGCGAGCTGCGCACCGGACTAGCGGAGATACGGGCCGACATACGGAGCCTTGACGATCGTCTACGCGCCGTCGAGGTGGCGTTCGGCAAGGTCGAGCAGCGCCTCGAGACCCTCGAGCGCGTGATTCTCCCAACCCCGGCCGACTGATCCCCCCGCCAAGCTCAGCACCTGCGCCCGGTCAGCCGCCCGGGCGGCCGCTAGCGCCGACCTGACTTCGGCGACCGCGACCCCGAGGCGGTCAGCGACCGCCCGTGCTATCGCACCCCCAACGGGGCGGCCGGCGCCGGGACGGGCCGCGACACCGGGCAGATCGAGCAGGCCAGCACGAGGCGATCCCCCTTGTCCGGCATGTGACCTCGCCCGACCTGTAGAGCGTCCGGCCCCAGTCGAGGCCGTACAGGGCCGTTCAGGGCGTCTCAGCGCCGGGGTGCCCCGCCGTCACGTGGCCGCCTACATCCGGACCTATCCCGGATCGGTCCCGACCGTGAAGCAGCATCTGGCCGCGATCCGCATGCTCGGCGACGTGCTCGTCGTCAGCCAGGTCTTCCCGGTGAACCCCGCCGCGGCCGTGCGCGGCCCGAAGCGCGTCGTCACCAAGGGCAGCGACGCCGGTGCTCTCGCCGGCGGAGGCGAGGAAGCTCCTCGAGTCGATCGACACGGGCGCCCTGGCCGGGCTCCGGGACTGGGCGCTGCTCTCGGTGATGCTCTACAGCTTCGCGCGGGTGAGCGCGGTGTTGGGGATGCGGCGGCAGGACTACTTCGGGCAGGGGAGCCGGGGCTGGTTGAGGCTCCACGAAAAGGGTGGGAAGCGCCACGACGTCCCGGCCCACCACCGGGGCGGCCGCGGCGCTCGACGTTTACGTCGAGGCGGGCGGACTCGAGCCGGACGGAACGTGTGCGTGTCGGGTGAGCACCGCTCACGGGGATCTTGCCTCCGCGTCGCCCGATACCCGTTCGTTGGAGGAGGTCTTGACGAGCCGGCTGGCGGAAGCGGGAGTGCAGGCCCGGGACGGCAACGCGGGTGGCTGAGAACGGCGTTGCGCGCAGTTGTCTCCGTGCCAGGTCCAAAGCGCGTGAGCGGAGCACCATGACGCCAGTTGAGCACCCGCGGCTACCCGGAGCGGCCGCACCCCGCGATGAGGCCGCCGCGAAGGTGCTCAAGACACGTACGCTGTCGAGCTCACAACGCCGCTCGGTTACACGGCGACGCGCACACAGCCCTTGCGCCGGCCGTCTCGTGGGTCATCAGGGCTTCGATGCGGGCGATGACTTCCGGCGCTTTTTTTCCAGCCGTGGTCGTCCGCCGCCCGCGCGCCGCACCCGGTCGACCTCGACATCGCGGTCGACGAGCTGCCGGCGGCCGGTGGCGACCGTGGACGGGTCGATGCCGAGGAGGGAGGCGATGCGCCGGTCGCCGCCCCACCCGCACTTGAGCGATTCGAGTCCGGCGAACAGCCGGCGCTGGCGCTCGTCGAGCAGGTTGGCGAACAACACGATGGCGGCGCGCAGCTCCTCGGGCATCACGTCGGCGTCGGGCAGGGGCCGCCCGAGTCCGGGCGTGGCCATCAGCAACCGTCGGGCGCGGAGCTGATGCGTCTCCTGCGCGTGGTCGGTCGCGCAGTAGATGAACTGGCCGGCGAGCTCGTGCCGCGTCAGCCGCCCGTCGCCGACGAGCTTGCGCAGGGCGTCCTGGGTGCCGACACCGAGCCGGTTGTCGAGCTCGTCGACGAAGTGTCCGGCTTCCGCGTCGTTGACGAACGCCTCGGCGGTCGCGACGAGGGTGCCGGCGCGGGAGAAGCGGACGCCGGCGAACGCCCACAGGCCGTGTTCGTCGAAGTCTGCCAATTCGTCGAGGGTGTAGTAGCCTCCGCGATGGGAGTAGCTGGTGCGGGCGTCGAGGTCCTTGAGCTTGCGGAACGCGGTGCGCCTGCTGACGCGGGGACCGAGGGCGGCCATCACGTCGGTCAGGGCAGCGACGGTCTGCTGTCGGAGCAGGGCGACGACGGTGTCGGCGGAGAACTGGGTTGGTCTCATTGTAGCGCTATTACGGATTACAGATTCCGCAATGATGCCACAATGCCGAGCTGATTGCACCCCCGAATCCGAAGAATGCCGCTCAATCTAGTGAACACGGAGCCGGACAGGGCCAGGAAGTTATTTTTGCGCGGACCCTACTAAGGCGCCTCGTGGACGGTGGCCGAGATGGTCTGGGTGGCGAACGGGGAGGACCGATCGGAGACGTGCGAGTACGCCTTGACCCCGCTTTCGGCCCGGTACCGGGCGTTGACCAGGTTGAGAACTTCGCAACCGCGTCGTCGGCGCTGCGCGGACGGACCTCTTGATGGGTTGCCGCCCGCGCGCAGATTCTCCCACGCAAGGGCTGATCCCACCTTGGATGGCCCCCGCCGGCTCCCGGAAGCACAGTCTGCACCGACGCGGCTGAACACCCGTTGGGCCACCGGTCACTTCGTCCCGCAGGCACGCGTTGTGCGGCATGCCGCAGCGCTGCTCGGCGCAAGGACACCTGTCGCCTTCGTTCCCCCGCCGGGTTTCCGTTGACGGGTGGAAGATCGGCGGGTGACCGTAGCGGCCGTGAGTCACTCGAGAACCCTGGCAACACGAATACCCAGGCCCGAGCCGCGAAGACCAGTGGAGTCGGCGTAGCGCTCGTCGAGACGTTCAACAGTGATCCAGGAGCCGCCGCGCACGACGCGGCGGTCGCAGTCGCCCGGCCAGCAGTTTTCGACCCACTCGACGAGGTTTCCGACCATGTCCGCAAAACCCGCTGCGTTGACGCCGTAGGCGCCCACCGAACAGGTGCCGGCGCGGCCGGTTCGAGCGCGGTACCAGCCGGGTTCAGAACCAGTTGCTGCTCGCTCCCACTCCGCCTCTGTCGGCAACCGATACGTCGCGCCCGTCGTGATGCTCAGCCAGGAGAGATAAGCCTGCGCGTCGTTCCAGCTCACGCACGTCACGGGATGACGATCCGTTTGCGGAAAACCGGGATCCCGCCACGAGTCGCCGTCGCGGCAGGCGTCGGCGCCGCCGCCGGCCGCTGCGGCGAACGCGCGGTACTCTTCCACCGTCACCTCATAGCGCCCAAGCGCCAAGACATTCCCCGGCAGCACCACCATCTCCGGACATACCTCACAGTCGCGGAAAACGTGGCCAGGTGGCCAACGAGTGAGGCGTGTGCGTTCCGCTTCGGCCCGCTCCAATCGCACTTCTGCAGAATCGAGCAGCTCCAGCGCCTCTCGGTAGAATTCGGCGTCCCGGCCGGCGGCAATCACGTACTCGCTCAACGACGCGATGGCCCTCTCCATCCGTCCGGCCGCGAAGGCCACGCGCCCGTACTGGAAGGGAAAACCGTCCTCCAACACGAGATCGTGCTCGTCCTGGAGAGCGAGGATCTCGTTCATCGCCTCGAGGGCGGCCTCGGGGTCGTCGTCGGCCAGGAGCCGTTCTGCGCGTACGAGATGCCGATCAATCATGATCTCGGGCGGCAACTGGGCGGGCGCCGCGGAAGCGGCGGCTCGGGCCCCGAAGGCTGGCACCGGCGGCAGCGTCTCGCCCGTGGCCGGGGACCCCGACAAGGCCAGTGCCGACAACAGAACGACGGCGAGCTGTCGCATCGCTCAACTCCCTTCCGTCAAACGCAATCCGGGAGGTCACCGACCCGGCGGTCCGAACCCTTGAGGGCTACTTCTTGGCGGCCTTGCTCCTGCGTTGGGCCCAGTAGGCGGTCATGCGCTCCGATGCCGCTTTCCGCTCCGCGGCCGACATCGCCCGGCGTTTCCTCGCGGGCTTGGCGTCGGACTTGTCCTCCGCGGCGCCGGCCGTCGTCTTCGCCGTCGACGAGCGCCGCGAGCGCGACGCCGGCGCGGATGCTCCCAGGAGTCGCTCGACGTCGGTCAAGGCCTTGATCTCGGCCTGCAGATCGATTTCGGCTTGGCGGTCGGCGATTGCCTGTCCGATGGGACTCATGCCGATGGAGGGTAGTGGTCCAACGACGACGATGTCAATCGCGGAGAGCGACTGGAACCGGCGGTCGCCTCGCCGCGTTCTGGTGTTCGTGATGTAGAACAGGTCGACGGTGTAGGTGTAGCAGCCGAACGTGAGCTGCCAAGCGGCAGCGTCCGCCACCCTGAGTCACCGTCACCGACACCGAGGGCGGGGCCGAGCTGCTGGTCGATCGGTCGAGACCTTGGCGGACGAGGACGACGATGACGAGGCGGGGGTGGCGGTGTCGCCGACGAAGCTGGACATGGACGAGGTCGGCAGCGAGACCTACACGGCCGGGCTGGCGAGCCGGCGCACTGCGGCCGTGACTGTAACCATCGCAAGCACTTCGGGAAAGGTGTCCACGAATCCTGTCGTCCCTGACCTTCACCCCGTTGATCTGGAGCCACCCCGCGGACGGTGACGGTGAACGCCGCCCGAGGACGACGACACCATGCTCGACGATCGCGCCCGGGTGCTCCGCAGCGCGCACGCCGGATGCCGCTTCGGAGAGCCGGCCTGGGTCGGCTAACGGGATTGAGTTGGCCACCGTCCCTCCGCCGCCGACGACGGCGTTGCCCGGTTCGATCTGCGACCGGTTCGGCCGGGCGGTTCCGGTTCAGGGCGAGTCTTCGTCGGAGTACCGCCGACCGGCGGCCGATGTCGTGGCATGTGATCTCACAGCAGGCGGAGGAAGGGAGGCCATGAAGTCACTCCAGGGAACAGGCCTCGTGGTCGGCGTCTTGCTGAGCGCGGCGGTGTGGGCCGGAGCCCGGACGCCGGTGGGGGCGCTGGCCGTCGACGGGCGTCAGGGGGAGCAGTACGGGTGGGCGGTGGACTACGAGACGTCGGCGGCTGCTCGAGACCGTGGGCGTCTCGTTTCGGTTCGGAACGAGCACCGCGATCGCCGGCGCGGCGGTCGAGCCGGAGCCGGCGGGGGTGGGGAGTTACATGGAGTTCTCTGGATCGCCGGTGGCCGGAGCCGGCAAGAGTCACTCCAGTGCCCTGGCAACACGAAAACCCAGGCCGTCGCCGCGAAGGCCGGCGGGTTGGCCGTAGCGCTCGTCGGGACGTTCGACCGTGATCCAGGAGCCGCCGCGCACCACACGACGGTCGCAGTCGCCCTGCCAGCAGTTCTCGGTCCACTCGACGAGGTTTCCGACCATGTCCGCGAAACCCGCCGCGTTGACGCCGTAGGCGCCCACGGGGCAGGTGCCGGCGCGGCCGGTTCGATCACGGTAGCAGCCGGGTCGAGAACCGGCGGCCTCTCGCTCCCACTCCGCCTCTGTCGGCAACCGATAGGTCGCGCCCGTCGCGATGCTCAGCCACGAGACATACGCCTGGGCGTCGTTCCAGCTCACGCACGTCACGGGATGACGATCCGTTTGCGGAAAGCCCGGATCCCGCCACGAGTCGCCGTCGCGGCAGTCGTCGGCGCCGCCTCCGGTGGCCGAGGCGAACGCGCGGTACTCTCCCAACGTCACCTCGTAGCGCCCAAGCGCCAGGGCACTCCCCGGCAGCGCCACCATCTCCGGACACACCTCACAGTCCCGGAAGACGTGGCCAGGGGGCCAGCGCGCCAGGCGTGTGCGTTCCGCCTCCGCACGCTCCAATCGTACTTCTGCAGAATCGAGCAGCTCGAGCGCCTCTCGATAGAACTCGCCCTCCCTGCCGGTGGCCAGGAGGTACTCGCTCAAGGACGCGATGGCCGACTCCGTCCGGCCGGCCGCGACGGCCGCCTGGGCTCACTGGAAGCGAAACCCGTCCGCCAATACGAGACCGTGCTCGTCCCGCAGAGCGAGGATCTCGTTCATCGCCTCGAGGGCGGCCGCGGGGTCGTCGTCGAGGAGCCGTTCCGCCCGCAGGAGATGCCGGTCAACCAGAATCTCGGGGGGTAGTTGAGCGGTTCCCGCCGCGCGAGCGGTTGCGGCCGTCTCCTGCTGCACGCCGGCCCGGCTGGCGGCGGCGACAGCTACCGGCACCGACAGGACCACGCCGAGCGTCAGCATCGCAGCGATGAGCGGTCTCGCAAGCTTCATTCGGACACCTGCAACAAGACTGGAATCCTACCCCCGTTCGCGGCCGAGCACCAGCCCCGCGAGCGCGTCGAGACTCGCCCGAGGGCTGCCCCGAGACAGTCACCCGGAAGCTCGAACGGGGACCCGCCGCACACCCCTCAGCCCTCGGGGCGTCGACGTAGCCGGCCGCTCGCGACGTTCGACTGCGAGCACGGCTGCGCCCAGGCGGTCGTCGCTCAGCCGCGCTGCGGAACGCGGCCGGGGCCGCGAATTCCGATGAGCGCGGCGGGGCTGGAGCTGGCGCTGCTGCACCAGTACCTGGGCCGGCGCGACGAGGCGGCGGCCCAGCAGCGGGTGCTCGTCGACCGGCTGCAGCGTTCGCCGGACGCCGTCGACCTGTACCGGGCGGCCCGCGTCGCGCGGACCCTCGGGCGCTACCGGCAGGCCAACGCGCTGCTGCGGAACGCGGCCGGGGCCGCCCCCGACGACCCCGCGATCGAGACCCTCTGGGGAGACCTGCTCGGCGAGAAGTACGATCAGGCCGAGGCCTCGCAGTTCTATCTCGATCACCCGTTCGACCTCGGCCTCGAAGTCGCGGCGGGGGCCGGGTGGATCTACGGCTCGGAGGGGGCGGCGAGTGCGGACCTCGGCAGTTGCAGCCCTGCGGGGTGCAGGGTTTCCCCGGGGAACACCCGCGCATAGAGGTCGACCCCTTGCTCCGGCGTCTCGATGCCGAGCCTGTCGGTCAGCATCCTGACGTCTTCGACGTCGGCGGCCCTCGCGGCGAACAGCTTCATGACGAGGAGGTACTCCGCCGACGCGCCGGTCACGATCAGGTTCGGGGCCTCGAACACGACCGTTGCACGCGCGTCCTCGGTCACCGTATGAAGAGCCTGGCGTGCTGGTTCAGCCAGTTGAGCGGCAGGTCGTGCGCGTCGCCGATTTCGCTGACGGCGTCCAGCACCGCCTCCTCCTCGGCGACGATGCGCGCGTCGACGTCTCCAGCCGTGCAGGCGACCAACGTGCGAGCGTTGAAGAAGAACCCCTCCCAGGCGTTGCGCATGGCCAGGGAGATCGGGCCCGTCCTGATCCTCAAGGGCGACGAACCCGATGCCCTGCTGGTACATCTGGGCGAATCGCTGGCTGCCGCCGAGTCCGAGATACGCCCCGCGCTGGCCGCGAGTCTCTATCGAGAAGGCTACCTCTCGCTGGGCCGGGCGGCGACAGTGAGTGGTCTCTCCTTGAGCGATTTCGTCAGTCACCTCGACAGGCTCGGCGTCGACGTCGTGCGACCGGACGAGGCCACGCGCCACGAAGCGGGAGACGTCTCGGGACTGGCGCGAGTCGCAGCCGGGATGCGTGCGCGAGGTTTCCGGCCCATCCACTTCTGGGTCCCCGACACTCGAACGGCCGACTTCCGTACCGAAGCCCACCGGCAGTCGAGCGTGGTAGCGCTGGACTCGCGGGAGCGCGAAGACCAGGCGTTCATCGACGCGGTGTCCGATCGCGCGGATACATGAAGCGTGGCGAGATTTGGACGGTATCGGCGCCGGCTACGCTGGTAGACCGCGGCCGGCGGTCATCGTCCAGGACGACCGATTCGACGCCACCGCCTCGGTGACGATCCTTACAGTTGAGTCAAGTTCTGGGTCAAGGCATTCTGTAGCTTCATTTCTCGGTGATCCACGGTTTACGCGGCGAGGGCCCGTCCGTTCCAGGCCCGGTCGACCTCGCGATCGTAGAGGGCCACGGCTTCATGCAGGCGCGTGGTCGATTCCCCGTCGAGAGTGGCCGACAAGACGGGCCCGAGAACCCGCGCCTGCGTGCGGTGATAGGCCAGGGCGACGCACAGCTCTTCGGGAGCCGGCGCAGGTCGTAGGTCATGAGTCCAGCGGCGACGGGGCAGCGCTTGACAGCACGACGGCCACCGAGGACGAGAGCTATCCGTTCGGCGGGCCACCCTTCGCCGGAGGCGAGAGATCGACCGCCCAGTCCCTGAGCCGCGTGACGTCGAGGTGCGCTCGATCGAGCAGCGTGACCAGCTCCTCCTGACGGGGTTGTCCGAAGACCACGCGGTAGGCGGCGAGCTGCCGCTTGAGGCGCTGGAACGCCTCGACCTCCGTCGTGTACGGCAGCTGGGGCACGTGGCGCTCTACCCGGTGCTTGCCGGGGGCGATCCAGTGAGGCACGAGGTCGCTGGCGTCGGCGGCGCGCGCGGCCCCGTCCGCCAGCTCGAAGATCAGCTTCCAGATGTCCTCGCCTGCGCGCCAGGACGCGAAGGCGTCGCGGGCGTGAGAGGCTGCGACGTTTCGGCGAACGGCGTGGCCCTTGTAACGATGAATGCGGCCCTCGCGTTGCTCGAGGTCCACCGGGTTGCCCGGCAGGTTCCAGTGGATCAGGCGGTGGCACCACGGGTGGAAATCGAGCCCCTCCTGTCCAATCGAGGTGCTGGTGAGAACAAAGGGCCGGAAGGGGCTGTTGAAGGCCTCCCTGACGGCGTCCTGGCTGACGTATTGGTCTTCGTCGGTGCGCACGCGGCCGAAGCGCAGCGCGAACACGGTGCGAATCCGGATTTCGTCGGGCTTGACGGTCGCTCCGGACACGCCTCGCCCAGCCTGGAGGAAGCGTGCGTGGACGCGTGCGCGCGTCGGGTGTACGACCTCGACGAGCTTGCGGGCGCACTTGCCGGCGGTCTCCTCCGGGCTGGCGTCCTCGGACCACGACGCCTGGTCCCACAGCAGGTGCCACTGCTCGTCCAGCACTGCCTGCAGGTTGCCCTGCCGGCAGTACTGCAGCACGAGGCGCCAGTAGGGGGACTCGTCGCGCGCGGGCTCGTTCCCGGCGCCGAGCTGGCGGACCCGCGCGACGAAGCGGCGGGTCCATCCGCCACGCGGCTCCGCGGGCTCGTTCCCGGCGCCGAGCTGGCGAATCAATGCGATGACGGCGGGCTGGTTGAACAGGCTCCAGAAGGCGTGAGCAACCATCACGGCCAGCCGGCGGCGCGTGTCGTCGTCGACGTTCGTCCCGGTTCGCAGGCAGCGCGATGCGAGAACCGCCGGCGAGCCGAGGGCGAGGTCGGTCAGCAGCTCGGCGAGGTTCGGTGGACGCCGACCGAGCGTTCGCGTATCGACGGCGAGCATGTCGTCGACGTACGCGGGGAAGAGCTCGGGATTCGGCTGGGGAAGCGATTCGCCTTCCGACCACGCTCGAACGCGGCCGTCGCCCCACGCGCGCAGGAACTCGCGCAGGCCCCGATCCAACAGGAACGGGGCCATCCATTCCCATCGATCGTCGACCGGGCCGTCCCGCGGATCCGGAACCGCCGGGTCCGACAGCAGCTCTTCCACTCGGGCGCGCACCCAGGCCCGGCGGTCCTGTCCGGCCGGCGCTTCCAGCGGATGCGCCCGATCGGAGAGGGGCAGGCAGGGCAGGAGCAGCAGGAGGAGACGATGGCGGGACCGCTCGCCGGATGCCGCCTGCGTCAGCCTGAGCAGCGGTCTCTGCTGCTCGGCGGGCTTCTCGTAGCTGGCAAGTCGACCCCCCGTCATTCGTCGTTCCGCCTCGTAGCTCAGGATCGCGCTGACGACGTCGGGCACCACGTTCCAGGCCGAGAACAAAAGTCGTTTCGTCGTTTGCTCCTTGCCCTCGAACGGACCCTCCAGCGACCAGTAGGGCAGCGTCGGCGGCAGCCACAGCAGGCGCCACAGCCCCTCGTCGAGGAGCTCGCCCACCAGCTCGCGGAGCTTGGCGTGCCCGGGGTCGAAGTGGGACCAGGAACGCAGGTCGGCCGCCTTCAGGAACGCCGGGTCATGTCGTCGCAGCGCCTCGACCAGCTTCTCCGGTGCGCGGAGCGCCTCGTCGAGGAGCTCGTTGAACTTGTAGTTGTGCATGAAGTGGGCGAGGTACGGCGCCGACTTCCAGAACGGCATCGGATCGCGATCGCCGACGGCGTGGAACAGCGCGTCGGCGGCCAGGTACTGGCGGACATCGTTTGACGTCACCGTTGCGATGCGCCGGTCCTCCGCCACCATCGCATCCCGATCGTCGCTGGCGGCGACACGCTCCGTCCGGGCCATCACGTCCCGCAGGGAGGCTTCGACGGCTCGCTTCGCACCCTCGACCTGCTGCGCCTGATCCGGCTCTCCGGCGGCGGCGCGCCTCAGCGCCGCCCCGAAGCGCGAGAGCTGCCGCTGGACCCCGGCGACCCGGGCGTCGTCTTCGCCGAGCAGGAACCGGGTGGTGGCGAGGAAGTCCTGATAGTGGTCCTCGTGCTCGATCTCCGCATCTGCGGTGTAGAGCTTGTACGGGGTTGCGGAAAGCAGGAGCGTGCGCACGCGTTTGCCGTCATGGTGGGCCTTCGCCTGGAACAACTCCTGAGCCAGCTCCGCCGCGGCGTCCCGCTCCGCGGTCCGCGTATCGATGAGCGACCGGAAGCGCTGGAACTCGTCCAGGATGACCAGATCGGGCTCGAGGGCGCCGACGCACGCCTTGGCGAGCACGCGGCGCAACTCCGAGATCATCCGGTCTCGCTGCTGCCGAGCCTCGGGCGGCCAGTCCTCCCGATAGCGATGGAACCACCTGTCGAAGAGTTCATGCAGTCTGCTTCGGAGATCCGGCCGCTCGTGGAACGCTGCCTCGAAGCGCCGCCCTATTTCGTCATCGATGGGCATGGGAGAGCTCAGCACCCGCCGCCGCCACTCGTCCCTCTTCGTGATCCAACCCTGCAGGAAGTTCATGAGCGCGGTGCGCTGTTCCATCAGCGGATCGAGCAGGTGAAACAGCACCTCCCGTTCTCGGCCCTGGCCGGCGGAGTGCCCCATGTTGAACGAGGTGCCGGGCGTGAAGCTGACGAAGTTCAGCTTGCTGCCGGCGAGGCCGGCCTCGCCGCCGCGAGGGGCCAGCTGGGTAGCCAGCATGGTGAGGCGCGTCGCCAGCGCGAACGACCGTTCTTCCGTGCCGCCCACCTGGAGCTTGGGCAGATTGGCGCGCGCGATGCTGCCGTTGCTGCAGATGTAGACGATGTCGATCCGTTCGACGTCGTTCCAGAGGTGATCGATGGCGCGGGCGATGATGCCCCGCGCGACGAGCGTCTTGCCGAGGCCGACCTCGTCGGCCACGAGGAACCGCCCGGTGCCGTCCTCCGCCGTGAACAGGCGGTGGAAGGCATGCTCCACCGTACGGCGCTGAAAGGGCTTCAGCGGCTTGAGGCTCGACTCGACGGACGGTCGCTTCATGAACGGGGCTCCTGCGCGAGGGCTTCCTCGACGGCAACCCAGAGGCCGAACAGGTCGTCGGGCACGATGCGCCGCCCTTCATCCGTCTTCCGGAGGTCGTCGATCAGGCGGCGGACCGGCTTCAGGCGATCCGGGTCTCTGGACGCGGTGCGGAGGAGGTCTTCGAGCAGGGTCTCGCCGCCGGAGCCGGTTCCCCAGAGCGCGGCGCCGTCTCCTTCCCGGCCGTCCTGGGCCCCGTCGAGCACGGTGTCGAGGCCGCCCAGCAACGCCCGCAGGAACCGGAGGAACTTCTCGGGGCTGTCGAGCAGGGCCCTGAGCACGTGGTGCATGCGGTCCGCCGGCATTCCCTCCGCGGGAAGCCGCAGGGTCATGCGGATGTCGTCCACGCCTCGCACCGGGACGCTCAGCCGAAAGGCGATGAACGCGGTCAGGCGGGCGACCGGCAACTTCCAGCTCGGCGGCTCCTCCAGCGGGCGGGCCTGGTCCTCGGCGACGGAGACCGGCCAGGCTGCGACCTCGACGTCGCCGGCCGGCGGAGCGACGTCGCCGTCGATCGTCAATGTCCAGAGATCGCCCGCGGAAACGCAGGTCACGCGCTGGTCTCCGTCCACGAGGGCGTCGCGCGCCGCCTCGAGGCGCTCGCGCGCGCTGGTCACACGCGGGTCATCCGGCTGCGGTTCTGTTCTCTGGTACGGCGCGCACAGCTTCTGGAAGCCGCCTTCGAGGAAGCGGTGGATGCCGTGGCCGGTGACGCCTCCCCTGCGCCCCTTCCGCCCCGTGACCGACGCCAACATCTCGACGTTGCTGCCGGTGAACGCCGCCGCGGTGAGGTTCGCGGAGCCGACGTACCAGGTGACGTCCCACCCGTGCTCCACCGCGACCATCTTGGCGTGGAGCCCGGACGGGCGAGTACCTGCCCCGGGCCCCGCCCCATCCTGGTCGGCCCCACCGTCCTCCGGTTCTCCCTGGGCGTCCTCCGAGAGGACGAATACCTCGTCCCATTCGGCAAGCGCGTCCTCCGGGAGCTTGTCGAGCGCCTCCTGTCGGCTCACCAGCGTCCGGTCCTTGGCGTTCAGCCGGCTGACCGCGTCGAGCCCCGTGCGGTTGACGAACGGCGCCACGGCGAGCGTGCGATATCCGCTCGACGGCGGGCTCCAGGTCCGGCGACGTCGTGACAGGCCGAGCGAATGGAACTCGATGGGAGAGTCGAAGCCGTCGGGGGCGGGAAACTCGGCCCGCGCCGCCTGATCGGCCAGCGCCTGCACGCGCTCGGCGACGTCCTGCGGGACGGGACTCGCAGCCAGCTGCGGCAGCTCCGAGAGGAAGTCACCCAGCGGCCGGCTCGCGGCCGCGCGCCGCCTGGTCCGAAGCGATGCCTCGCTCGCCAGAGCGACGTCCCACGAGCGGTCGAAGGTCAGGTTCCGCGACAGGATCGCGACCCGCATCAAGTCTGCCGCGCCCTCGTCCGCGGCCGCGAACCGTGCCACCCACACCTTCGGATGGAAGGCGCCGCGGTTCGGGGCGCGCACGGCATGCACGCTCGACTCGAGCATCGAGTAGAGCGACCGGGCGCCGCGCGGAATCCCAATCCCCTTCTCGTCGACGAACGCGTGCACGCGGTCGCCGGCGTCGCGGATCGCCTGATGCAGGCGCAACGGATCGGCCAGGAGTTCGTCCAGGCCGCCGTCCGGATGCGCGACCACCGAGAGCGGCAGCACGAGGAGCGCTTCCAGATCGAGGGTGTAGGCGGTCAGCACCGCGAAGTCGAGGCGGTAGCCGCTCGGCGCGCGGATCAGCTCGAAGGCGATGGTGCGCGAGTCGGGAGAGAGCATCAGGCGGCCAGTCCTCGGTGCAGGTCGGTCAGGAGCTGCCTGACGCGGACCCAGCGGAAGTCCATGCGGCCGACGCCGACGCCCGGCCTCCAGTCGATCAGGCGGTTGCGGTTCGCCAGCCGCGCGCGGGCGCGCTTGAGGCGCAGCTCGCGGTCGGCAATCAGGTTCCGCAACCGCTCGTCTTCCGCGACCCGGTCCGGGGCCAGCTCGGCGATCCGCCGCGACCAGCTCTCGATGAAGGTTCGTTGAGGTGACGGAAGGCGCCCGCCGCGTCGGACGACGAGCTCCCAGAGCGCGTCCGGTTCGAACCGGTGCTCCTCGTCGGCCTCGCGGGCCGCCCACTCGGCGAGCCCTGCCCGATAGCGCTCGATCAGCGCCTCATCCTCGTCCCCGTCCAGGACCTCACGCCGGTGCTCCGCCACGAGCAGGTTGTAGAGCAGCGGCATGCCCTCGACGTGGAGAGAGAACCGCCTGGCCAGCTCCAGGACGTCACGAATGCCGGCCGGGGCGCTCCACGCAGCCGGATCGTCCCAGAGATGCTTCGCCGGTGCGTCGGACCCCTCGCGGGCCAGCCAAGCCAGGAGAGTGCCCGCGCACCGTTCCTCGAGGCGGCCGCGCAGGAAGTCCGCTTCTTCCCGGGTCAGCGCGAAGGAAGCCTCCCCGGGAAAGCCCCCCGGCGGATCGGGCAGTCGCGGATGCCAATGCGGCTCGCTGGTCCAGACGACTCCCGGATCGTCGGCGCGGCCCGTGGCGCCGCTGCCGTCCACGAGCATGTCGAAGTGCGCGTGGTACCAGCCCTGACTCTGTTGCCTCGCAAAGATGCCCCACCGCGTGAGCGCGCTCCAGTAGAGGGAGCTCGGCAGGCGCACGAGGGAGTGGCGAGCCACCACGCCGACGATGCCTTCGCGGTCCGGGTGCTCTTCCAGCGGCCCGATCAGGTCGACCTCCGCCCGGCGCGCCGCTCTCGCCACGTCGGCGGCCCTGGTCCTCCGATGCTCCAACCGCTGGTAGAGCCACGGGATGAACAGCACGTACCGCAGGCGGGTCTGGATGTACGACGTCCCGGGAAACAGCGCGTCTGACAGCGCGTCCCGCAAGCTCCCGAGCCCCATCTCGTCGAGCGTGCCCTGTTCGTTGAACAGATCCAGGACGCGCCGCATCTTGTCCCGGTCACCCGTGGTCAGGTCGACCCACGTCAACGTTGCCTGCATTCCAATCACTCGCGTTCCGAGCCCGACAGACGCCGGGCAGTTCCCGCAGGGACACTACATGGGCGGATTCGCGGCTTGTGTGTTTGCTCTTGTGCGTGTCTGCTCTTGTTCGTTCGCGCTTGCACGTTCGAGCCTGCGCGTTCGAGAGCCTACTCCCCACCCCGCTCCTTTTCAACTCCAATCTTCGACCTCCGGGCGAACGCAGCACTTATGGCCACGAGGATAGCTGGGCGGTGCGAAACGCGCCGAGCGGACAGCGCGCTCTCGATGCCCGGGCCCCGGCGACCGACGGTCAGAAGCAAACGAGCTCCGGCGATGGCCGGCTGACTCGAGGGCGTATCCCGACTCCTCCCGGCAGCCTGCTGCCAGCAGATGCAGTGTCGGTGGCGCCCGTGTCAGAACCTGTCAGCGGCGCCGCGGAAAGTCGCGTTCGCTGGATGCGTCGGGGTGCTCGCGGCGAGCTTGCGGGAGATCCGGCGCAGCGATGCGGGGGCTGAGAACGAGAGCTGCGCCAGAAGGCCGAGTGTCGCGTCGAGCGGTCAGATCAGCGAGCGCTGGCGGGGCGAGGCGCCGCCGCCGGGGCGCACGTGCGGGAGGTCGCGCTGCTCGCGGGTCGTCTCGGGCGGGTCGTCGCGGCGGTGCGCATCGTGAGCGCGGGCGGCCATATCGCCGACGAGGGCGACCAGGTCGGGGGGGTCGACGGCACGCGCGGCGCCGGCAAAGCCGACGATCCAGCGGGCGACCTCCTCGAGATGCGACAGGCTGACGCGGTACTCCAGGTCGCCGTTGCCGAGGCGGACGACGCGCTGGTCCGGGTGGTGCGTGCTCTCCTCGAGCAGGGCGGCGAGGGCGGCGTCGAAGTGGATGACGACCTCGTAGACGGTCCGGCCGTGGTAGATGCCCCACGAGTGCTTGAGAAACGTGGTGAGATCGAAGTCCGGCAGGGCGAACGTGCCCTCGAGCGGCTCGGCGTCGGCGATCCGGTCGAGGCGAAAGGCCCGCAGCTCCTGGCGCAGGTGGCAGTGGCCGACCAGATACCAGGCGTTCTCGCGGTGGAAGACGCTGTAGGGATCGAGGCCGCGCCGCGTCGTGGCGCCGCTCCACAGCGACCGGTAGTGCAACGACACCGGGGTCCGGTCGCGAACCGCGCGGTCGAGCAGCAGCACCAGCCCCTCCTTGATGTCGCCGGATCGCTCCGGTCCCGTCAGGGTGAGTCCGCTCGGGGTCTCCTCGATCTGGCGCGTGGCGGCGTTCAGCTTGTCGCCGAGCCGGTCGATCGCGGCGTCCATGTCCGGGGCGGTCCGCAGCGCCGGATTGTCCAGGGCCAGGGTCAGGATCGCCCGTTCGGTGGCGGTCAGGGGCAGAAGGCGCATCGTTGCGCCTTCGACGAGCCGGTAGCGGCCCTCGTCGTCGGTGGTGACAGGGATGCTGTACGCGCTGGACAGGTCCGCGAGGTCGCGGTAGGCAGTGCGGACGGAGATCCGGAAGTGGTCGGCGATCTCCTCGGGTCGCCAGGCGCGCCCGCCGCCGAGGCGCTGCACGAGCAGGTAAAGACGGATTGATCGTTTCATGGTGACCCTGTCGCGGGGGCACCGCACGGCGACCGTCCGGGGTTCGTCCTTCCGGGACTCCGGTGGAGCCCGGCCGCCGCCGCTTTGCCGGGCGCCCTCCGTCGAGGCGAAGGACTCCACCCAACCCACCGCGGTGCTGCCGGCGCCCTGGTCGGCCGCGTGGGCGGCACATCCCCGATCTCACGGAGCGGAAGCGCTTTCGCGTTCACCGTCATGGCGATCGTGCGTGAACATCTTAGTCAAGGATCGCCACTCGCGGCGTGCCATTCGACGGCCGTGACCAGCCAGCTTCACCGTCGACAAGTGGCACGACGTCGCCGGCGACCCGACGCTCGCCGGCGCGGTCCCTCCGTTCTGCCAGCCCCCGGGCCGTGCCCCTGCCGAGCTGACTCGTGGTCTTCGAAACCCCATCCTCGAGCCTTGACCGGCTGGAGTCCGGCGCGCTGCAGGGCAGGGTGGCCGGCGAAGGGGTCGACGAGCGCCGAGGGGACCGTCGTCCGGGCGAGCGCGTTGGCGGGTTGCCGAGTCATGTTAGAAGGATGCGATAACATGCTTTAATCGTGCTATTCAAGGACGGTGCGGATCCCTGTTCCCGGTCGTCGAGGTGAGCACCTCGAGAGTCCGCCGCCGACCGCCCGACGCCTCGCCCGAGGTTCCCGGGACACACGACCGTGGGGGGGCGCTCCGCACCGAGCGCCTGAAAACAGTCGGGATGCCTCGGGCAGCCGACGCTCGCGGGGCCGGACCTGGGCCGGGCTCGTCATGAATCGCCGCAGCTGCGCTGATCGGACCGAGCGCCCACCGCGGGGGACAGGGTAGTATCACGCCATGGACGCCATCGCCTGGACGGTCGTCGGCGCCGGCGGGCGTCGCCGCGTCCGTGGGGCGAGGTGAAACCGCCCCCGGGGGCTCACCGAGTAGACTGGAAGACCCGATGTTTGATTCGCTGACCATTGCCCGGCAGTTGACCGAGGCCGGTATCGAACGCGCCCAGGCCGATGCGCTGGCGGATGCCATCCGCCAGGCCGCCGAGCACGGTGACCACGTCACCGCGGAGCAGCTGCGCATCGAGATCAGTAGCTCCACCGACAAGCTCCGGGCGGACATCTACCGGGCGATGCTGGTTCAGATGGCCGCGACGATTGCTGGCACCGTTACCCTGTTGCGGCTGCTGGGCTGATCCTGCCGGAACCGAACAAACGCACCCAGACCTCGCCGGGCGAGCCGAGGCCCCGCCCGGGGGGAACGGACGGCACCGGGTCCCGAACGTGAGCGTCTGCGCGCGGAGTGCGGCTTGCGCCAGACGGTCCTCCGCATTGGGGCACCCGCTCGACCGTGTGAACCAGCCGGCGGTGCCCGCCGCGGCCTGCTCGGTCCTCGCCCGCCGCCAGCCCGACCGCGGCGACGGAGCGTTGACCTGGCGCACCCACCCGGCGAAATCGCCGGCCGGCTCGGACTCGCCGGCGGGGGCTCCGCCGGACCAGGTCGCCGCCGCCAGCGGGCGCCTGCCGCGGCTCCCGGTCCTGACCTTCGTCGGCGAGAGATCGAGCGCTACGGTGCGGACCGTTGCGGGCCGAGGCGGGGGAGGGGCAGTGGGAGGCTCCGCCCCCGCCGCACGCTGGAGACCTGCCCTCGACCACCTGCCATCCCGGACGAGCGTGCGGCCCTATCTTGGCCGCAGCGGCTTGCCGGTCACTTCCTCGAATATCGCCGCGGCCTCGTTCTCGCCCACGTCCGCCTTCATCGCGATCATCCGGCCCGTCGAGGAGCCCTGGATCGTCAGGTGCGTGTTGCGGTAGACGCGGCGCTCGCCCGGGCCGCATCTTCGGGCAGGTGGCGGAGGGTCACGGCCTCGTTCAGACATGCGGCCGCCTTGTTTTGCGCTATCATGGCACGGCTCCGGGCGTCTGTCTTGCGGCGGCGGGGCTCGTGTGTCTCGCTTTCCGGGCGAACCGGATCGCGCGATCTCGCAGACTGGGGCTCGTGGGGCTTTGCTGCGATCTCCATTGAGGATGACAAGGAAACCGATGCGCACTTGGCTTGCGTTCGTCGCTGCCGCGATGCTGTTGCTGCTGCCGGGCGGTGCGACCGCCGAGTCTGCGGCGCCGGTCGAGTCTGCGGCGCCGGTCGAGCCGGCCGGCGCCCGGCAGGCCCCCGCGGAGACGCCGGACCCGGCCGAAGCGTCCCGCACCGTGCTCCGGCGCTACTGCGTCGCCTGCCACAACGGGCGCCTCCTCACCGCCGGGCTGGCCCTCGACAGCGTCGATCTGACCGAGGTCGGGGACCATGCCGAGCTGTGGGAGGGGGTGGTCCGGAAGCTGCGGGCGGGGTTGATGCCGCCGGCCGGCCGGCCGCGTCCCGACGAGGCCACCTACGGCCGCGTGGCGACCTGGCTCGAGACCGAGCTCGACGCGGCGGCGGCCGCCTCTCCGAACCCCGGCCGCACCCAGACCTTGCACCGGCTGAACCGCGCCGAGTATCAGAACGCCGTTCGCGACGTGCTCGGGATCACGGTCGAGATAGAGGACCTGCTCCCGGCCGACAGCGCGAGCTACGGGTTCGACAACATCGCCGGCGTCCTGCGGGTGTCCGACTCGCTCATGGAGCGCTATCTGACCGCGGCCCGGCGCATCGGCCGCGCCGCCGTGGGCACGACGCCCCCCACCGTGGTGGCCCGCACCTATACCGTCTCGCCCGCGCTGCCGCAGGACGACCATGTCGAGGGCCTGCCCTACGGGACCCGCGGCGGCGCCCTGATTACGTATCGGTTCCCGCTCGACGCGGAGTACCTGCTTCGGGTCGAGGTGTCCCGGGTGTCCGGCGGGGCCCAGCTCGAGGTGACGGTGGACGGCGAGCGCGTCGAGCTGTTCCGCATGCAGCAGGGGCTGGCGTCGCTGGACATCGACGGGAACGAGGTCGGCGACAACCTTGAAGTGCGGTTGCCGATCGCGGCCGGTCCCCGCGAGATCGGGGTGGCGTTCCTCAAGACGCCGGCCCTGTTGGCGGAGAATCCGCGCCGTCTCTTCCTCAACCCCACCGTGAGCCGCCGCGACCTGCCGTACCTGCGCAACCTCACCATCACCGGGCCGTTCGACGTGCAGGGCCCCGGCGACACGCCGTCCCGCCGGCGCCTGTTCGTCTGCCGGCCGGCGGATGCCGGTGAAGAGGCGGCCTGCGCCGACACCGTTCTCGCCGCCCTGGCCCGGCGTGCGTGGCGCCGGCCGGTCGACGATGCCGACCTCGAGATTCTGCGGATCGCCTACGCCGCGGGGCGCGAGGGCGGCGATTTCGAGGCCGGGATCGAGCGCGCGCTGCAACAGTTGCTGGTCAGCCCCGAGTTCCTGTTCCGGGTGGAGGCCGACCCGGCGGACGCCCCGCTCGCGACCGCCGTCAACTATCGGCTCGGCGACCTGGAGCTGGCGTCGCGGCTGTCGTTCTTTCTCTGGAGCAGCGTGCCGGACGACGAGCTGCTGGCCGCGGCGGCCGGCGGGTCCCTGTCGGACCCCGCGGTGCTCGAGCGGCAGGTGCGCCGGATGCTGGCGGACGATCGCGCCCGCGCCCTGACCGCCAACTTCGTCGGGCAGTGGCTGCAGCTTCGGAACCTGGAGTCGGCGCGGCCGTCGCAGGTGCTGTTCGCCGACTTCGACGACGGGCTGCGGCAGGCGTTCCGCCGCGAGACCGAGCTGTTCTTCGAGAGCATCGTGCGGGAAGACCGCAGCGTGCTCGACCTGCTGGCCGCCGACTACACCTTCGTCAACGACCGGCTCGCGCGGCACTACGGCATGCCCCACGTGCAGGGCAGCCACTTCCGGCGGGTGGCGGTGACCGACCGGGCGCGGGGCGGGCTGCTCGGGCACGGCAGCATCCTGACCATCACCTCGCATCCGGTGCGGACGTCGCCGGTCTTCCGGGGCAAGTGGATCCTGACCAACCTTCTCGGCACCCCGCCGCCGGACCCGCCCCCCAACGTGCCGCCGCTGCCGGACAAGGGGGGGGCGTACGCCGACCGGACCCCGTCGATGCGGGAGCGGATGGCGGTGCATCGCGACAACCCCGCCTGCGCGAGCTGTCACGCGATGATCGACCCCCTCGGCTTCGGGCTCGAGCGGTTCGACCCCGTCGGCCGGCTGCGCGACGTCGACGAGCAGCACCAGCCGATAGACGCCTCCGGGGTGCTCCCGGACGGGACGCCGTTCAACGACGCCGACGAGCTGAGGACGGCGTTGCTGGCGCGTCCGGACCGGTTCGTGGGCACCCTGACCGAGAAGCTGCTGACCTATGCGCTCGGCCGCGGGCTGGAGCACTACGACATGCCGGCGGTGCGGGCGATCGTGCGCGGGGCGGCGGAGCAGGACTACCGCCTGTCGGCGGTCGTCCTCGGCATCGTCGACAGCCTGCCGTTTCGTGAACGGCGCACGGCCGCGGCGGAGGCGCCGCCGGCCGCCGCGCCCTGACATCGGGAATCGGATCCGTTCGTGTTGACCTGTTTGATCTGAAGGAGATCGGGATGATCATTACGAAAATGGCGCTGCCGCGACGGAGCTTCCTGCGCGGGATGGGGGCGACGCTGGCCCTCCCGTTTCTGGATGCGATGGTGCCGGCGCTGTCCGCCGTCGCGCCGGGGCAGAGCCGGGTGACCCGGCTGGGCTTCGTCTATGCGCCCAACGGCACGTATCTGCCGAACTTCCACCCCGCCACCACCGGGAAGGGGTACGCGATGACCCCGGTGCTGCAGGCGCTCGAGCCGTTCCGCAACGATATGGTGGTGCTGAGCGGCCTGAGCAACAAGGGGGCGGAGACGCAGAGCGAGGGCGGCGGGGTGCACACCCGCGTGCATACCGCCTGGCTGAGCGGCGTTCGTCCGAAGAAGACCGAGGGCGCGGACATCGAGGCGGGCACCTCGGTGGACCAGATGGCGGCGGCGGCGATCGGCGCCGACAGCCCCTTGAGCTCGCTGCAGCTCTCGCTCGACCACGAGAACGTCGTCGGAAGCTGCGAGAACGGGTACAGCTGCGTCTATCAGCACACCTACTCGTGGAAGGACCCCACGACCCCGATGCCGATGGAGAGCAACCCCCGCGCGGTGTTCGAGCGGCTCTTCGGCGAAGGGGGGTCGCCCAAGGAGCAGGCGGCCCGGCTGAAGCGGGACCGGAGCGTGCTCGACCTCGCGATGGCGGACATGGCCCGTCTGCAGCGCCGTCTGGGCGTGCGGGATCGGATGATGGTGGACGAGTACCTCGACTCGGTGCGCGACGTCGAGCAGCGCATCCAGCGCGCCGAGCGCCAGAGCCGGGTGTCCCCGATGCCCATTGCGGATCCGCCGGTCGGCGTGCCCGACTCGTTCGACGACCATGCCCGGCTGATGTTCGATCTCGAGCTGCTCGCGTTCCAGGCGGACGTGACGCGGGTCGTGGCCTTCCAGGTCTCGCGCGAGCTGAACGGGCGGCCGTATCCCTGGATTGGGGTGCCGGAAGGCCATCACGCCGTCTCGCACCACCAGATGGACCCCGTCAAGATTGCCCAGGGCGCCAAGATCAACGCGTATCACGTATCGCTCTTCGCCCGGTTCGTCGAGAAGATGAAGAACACCCCGGACGGCGACGGGTCGCTGCTCGACCACACCCTGCTGCTGTACGGCACCGGCATGGGCGACAGCGATCACCATACGCCGGTCGACCTGCCGGCGGTGGTGGTGGGCGGCGGCGGAGCCATCGCGGGGGGACGGCACGTTCGCTACCCGATGCATACGCCGTTCGCGAATCTCGGCGTGACCCTGCTCCACAAGGCCGGCGTGGAGCGCGACCGGGTGGCCGATTCCACCGGGCCGTTGACCGATCTGTAGACGTCGGAGAATCGACCATGGCAATGAATCGACGACGGAATGCGGGTTTGGCGGCGGCGGTCGCCGGCGTGGTCCTGTCCCTCGTGGCGGGTGCGTCGGCGGCTGCGGCGGCTGCGGCCGAAGCGGAGGCGTCGCTGATTGCGGCGGCCCGCGCGGGTGACGGCGGGGCGGTGGAGGTGCTGCTGCAGGGTCCGGTCGACGTGAACGCTTCGGCGACCGGCGGCATGACCGCCCTGCACTGGGCGGTGCAGGGCGACGCGGCCGACGTCGTCGGCCTGTTGCTCGACGCCGGCGCCGATGCGACCCGGCCCAACCGCTACGGGGTCGCGCCGATCACCCTGGCCGCGCTGAACGGCAACGCGGCCATCGTCACCCGGCTGCTGGCCGCCGGCGCCGATCCGAACCGGCGGCTCGCGGACGGCGAGATGGTGCTGATGACCGCCGCCCGCACCGGACGGGTCGACGTCATCCAGGCGTTGCTGGCGGCCGGCGCGGACCCGAACGCGTCCGAGGCGGCGCGGGGCCAGACCGCGCTGATGTGGGCGGCGGCCGAGAACAACGCGGACGCCATCCGGACCCTCGTCGCGAGCGGCGCCCACGTCGCGGCGCGCACCGGCGATCCGGCGGCCGGTGAGGCCGGCGGGGTGTTCTCCGCCGAGGTGGGGCTGACCCGCGACAGCCGGTCGGGCCCCTCGTTCACCCCGTTGCTGTTCGCGGTGCAGCTCGGCCAGATCGACGCGGTCCGGGCCCTGCTCGAGGTCGGCGGGGACGTGAACGACGCGTTCCCGGACGGCACCAGCGCGCTGGTCGTGGCGGCGATGAACGGCCAGCACGACGTGGGTATCTACCTGATCGACCGGGGCGCCGACGTCCACGCGGCCGAGCAGGGGTGGAACGCGCTGCACCAGATCATCCGGCTGCGCCGCACCAACATCGGCCACATGCCGCCTCCCGAGGGCCGGGGCAACCGGAGCAGCATGGACCTGATCGGGCGGCTGCTCGCCGCCGGCGTCGACGTGAACGCGCCGATGACCGCCGACTTCCGGGACGGCTACCGCAACCGCCTGAACCGGGTCGGCGCGACCCCGTTTCTCCTCGCTTCGAAGAACGTCGACACCGAGGTGATGCGGGTGCTGCTCGACGCCGGGGCCGACCCCCTGACGCCGAACGCGGACCTGACGACGCCGCTCATGGTCGCGGCCGGGGTCGACATGTGGAACCCCGGCGAGGACGGCGGGGCGACGGTCGAGCACGAGCCCGAGGCCCTCGAGGCGGTCAAGATGCTCGTGGAGCTGGGCAACGACGTGCGGGCGGTCAACGACCGTGGCGAGACCGCGCTGCACGGGGCCGCGTACCGCGGGGCCCCGAGCATCGCCGACTACCTGGTCGAGCAGGGAGCGCAGCTCGACGCCCGGAGCGTCCAGGGCTGGACGCCGTGGACCATCGCCAACGGCGTGTTCTACTCGCTGTTCTACAAGGAGCAGCCGGCGGCCGCGGACCGGCTTGCCGAGCTGATGGCGGCGCGCGGCATGTCGACCGAGGGCATGGCCGACGCGTTGCGCACGTGCTTCGACTGCGGCCGCAACCGCGGCAACGCCCGCGACGCCGAAGGGCGCCGCGTGGCCCAGCCGACCCCGGACGGCGTCCCGTCGGCGGTCGAGCCGCCGGCCCAGGAAGCCGCGCAACCGGTTCCCGAGTAGGCCCGCCCACATTGATCCCACGCGCCCTCGTCTCTTCGACGGGACGAGGGCGCCGTCTCCCCACCCGTCGGGGCAGGCTCCGCCTCTCGCCCGCCACCCTCCAGCGCCCGCGCCGTCGCGTGGGTCGCCAACCCGACCCGTCAGAACCACCGATACAGGGTTGCCGTGCAGACCTACCCGGCCGGTTGCCGGCTCAGCACGATGGCGCGCAGCGGCTCGAGCCGGGGCGGGAGCTCCGTGCCGCCGGCCGGCATGCCGTTCTGTTGCAGCAGATAGCTGACGATGTCGATCACCACTTGGGCGCGGAGGGAATCGGGGTTCTGCTGCGGCATCGTCGTTCCGATGGTCACGAAGAGGTCGACGAGGGGCCGGTCCCGCCACTGGTTGAGGAAGAACGGTCCGCGCAGGGCGGGGGCGCCCGCCTCGCTGCCGCCGCCGCTCAGGTCGTCGCGGTGACAGTAGCCGCAGAGGGCCCGGTACTGCTCCCGGCCCCGTTCGGCCTGGGCCTCGGTGTAGACGCCGTCCCACGCCGTGCGGGTCTGGCCGGCCGCGGGCTCGGCGGTGAGCGAGGCGGCGGTCATCACCGCACATACGGCGGCGAGCCACCGCCCGGAGACTCCCGCCTTGCGGCTCCGCCTTTCGACCAACCGACCGGGCAGGACCCGGGGCCGCTTCACGGCGCAGACCGCTGGTGGTTTCGAGCTGTGAGTCATCACGCAGGAACGTGCGCCGGCGGACGCGTGCGCCGGCCGTTCGCCCCGTTCGAAGGCGGCGCCCGGCGCGCCTCATCGCCCTCCCCGGTCGCATGATACCGTTGAAGCAGAGCGGCCATGAAACGGATCTGCGTCTTCACGGGATCGAGAGTCGGGGCGGGCGACGAGTTCGCGGCGGCCGCACGAGAGCTTGGCGCCCTGCTCGCGGCGCGCGGGCACACCGTCGTCTTTGGAGGAGCGCAGGTCGGTCTGATGGGGATCCTGGCCGATGCGGTCCTGGCCCACGGCGGGCAGATCATCGGGGTCATTCCCGGCCATCTGACCGCGAGCGAGGTCGCCCATTCGGGGCTGACCGAGCTGCGAGTGGTCGACTCGATGCACGAGCGGAAGATGGTGATGTCGGAGCTTTCCGACGGCGTCATCGCCCTCCCCGGCGGCTTCGGGACCCTCGACGAGCTGTTCGAGGCGTTGACCTGGGCCCAGCTCGGACTGCACCGGAAGCCCTGCGGCCTACTGAACGTGGCCGGGTACTTCGACGCGCTGCTCGCCTTTCTCGACCACGTGGTCGAGCGGCAGTTCCTCGCCCCGGCGTATCGCGGCATGCTCCTCGCGGAGACCGATGGGGCCGTCCTGCTCGACCGGATGCAGGCCTACGCGCCCCCGGTCGTCGAGACCTGGTCCGATCCCGTGACGCCGTGAGCCGCGATGGTCGAAGGCGAGGAGGGTGGTGGGCGGTCCTGGCAGGGGGGCCCTTCGGGGGCCTCTTTATTTTTGGGCGGGAAGCTCGGCATGGATCGCCAACGCCCGGTTCCGGGCCGGCGGTCGCTGAGCAGTGCGCGGCTTGGTTCTCGATGGCCGATCACTTACTCTGTTAGCTCGGAACCGGCGGCGCTGGCGGCTGCATTCAGGGCGCGCCCGTCCCGTTTCCGGCACAGCCAAGGACCCTGCGAGAGGTGGGGAAGTGATCAGCAGACACATACCGGGCACCGCGTTCGTCATCGCTCTGGCGTTCGGCGCTCTGGCGTTCGGCGCAGAGGCGGCCGCCCAGACGGTGCGCGTCGAACGGCTGGCCGATGCGCCGATCGTCGGACCCGGGCTGCACCCGAGCATCGGGGAGAACATCCAGGGGCCGTCCGCGATTCGGGTGCCCGACTGGGTGGCGGATCCGCTGGGCGCGTACTACCTGTACTTCGCGGACCACAAGGGGCGGTACATCCGGCTGGCCTACGCCGACGATGCGCTGGGCCCGTGGCGCGTGCATCCGCCGGGCAGCCTGCAGATCGCCGACTCGCACTTCCTGACCGAGCCGCCCGAAGTGTCTCCCGAGGAGCTGGAGCGGCTGCAGGCGGCGCGGGCGGCGCGCGGGGCGGCGCCGATGTCGCACGATGCGCTGTTCGAGGCGACGACGCCCCACATCGCGTCGCCGGACGTGCACGTCGACGACGCCAACCGCCGCATCGTCATGTACTTCCACGGTCTCGACGGGGTGGGCCGGCAGGTGTCGCGGGTGGCGACGTCGTCCGACGGCATCGCGTTCTCGGCGCGCCCGGAGCGCCTGGGGCGGACCTACATGCGGGTGTTCCAGCGGGACGGCTGGACCTACGCGATGTCGATGCCGGGGCAGTTCTACCGGTCGCGGGACCCGCTGGGGGGGTTCGAGGAGGGGCCGTTGCTGTTCAACCCGCGGATGCGGCACTCGGCCCTGCTTCCGCGGGGCGACACGCTCTACGTGTTCTGGACCCAGGTCGGGGACGCGCCCGAGCACGTCAAGCTGAGCACCATCGACCTGTCGGGCGACTGGATGACGTGGTCGGAGACCCCCGGGGGCGAGGTGCTGCGCCCGGAGCACGACTGGGAGGGAGCCGACGCGCCGCTCGAGCCGTCGGTGCGGAGCACCGCCTACGGGCACGTGAACCAGCTTCGCGATCCCGCGATCCTGGAAGACGCCGGCGGGCGCATCTTCCTGCTCTACGCGGTGGCGGGGGAGAGCGGCATCGCGATCGCCGAGGTGCATTTCGACTGATTCGACGTTGACGGCCCGTTGCAGGTCCCGCGTCGAATGCAGCGCGGACTTGTCTTGGGCTTTCGAGGCGTGCATGGGCACGTGGATGGGCTGGCCGGGTCCGCCGGCCGTCTCAGGAGGACGAGGAGAACAGGCATGAGCAAGACGAGACAGGTATCGAGACGGGCCGGCATGATGCTGGCGGCGGCCGCGTTCGTGGTGGCGACCACCTCGACCGCCGCCGCGCAGAACGGCGAGAGCGACTGGGTCGATCGCCCGCTGGCGAACCCGACCGGCGAGGTGATTCTGAACTGGGCGCCGCTGCCCGACGGGCGGGTGTGGGGCTCGACGGCCGGCATCGACATCGGTCCCGACGGCCACGTCTGGGCCTACGACCGGTGCGGGGGGCTGGCCCTGGCCGGAGGTTGCGAGGAGAACCCCGACCGCGATCCCGTCTTCAAGTTCGACAAGGACACCGGCGAGGTGATGACCAGCTTCGGGGCCGGCCTGTTCGTGCTGCCCCACGGCATCCACGTCGACGCCGACGGCAACGTCTGGGTCACCGACTCGCAGGGCAACGAGTCGGGCACCAAGGGCCATCAGGTCATCAAGTTCAGCCCCGAGGGCGAGGAGCTGATGCGTCTCGGCATCGCGGGCCAGCCCGGCAGCGGCCCCGGCCAGCTCAACGAGCCGTGCGACGTGATCACCGCGCCCAACGGCGACATCTTCGTGTCGGACGGCCACAGCGGCCAGAGCCCCGATCCGCCGGCCGGCGCCACCGGCCGCATCCTGAAGTTCGCCCCCGACGGCACGTTCATCAAGGAGTGGGGCGAGATCGGGTTCCGGCCCGGGCAGTTCCGCACCCCCCACGCCATGGAGTTCGACTCGCAGGGGCGGCTCTTCGTCGCCGACCGGGGCAACCACCGGATTCAGATCTTCAGCCAGGACGGCGAGCTGCTCGACATCTACATGCAGTACAGCCGCATCAGCGGGCTGTTCATCACCGACGACGACACGCTCTATGCGATCGACTCGGAATCGGGCGTGGGCAACCACCCCGGCTGGAAGACCGGCGTCCGCATCGGACCGGCCGGCGAGGACCGGTTGACCGGGTTCGTGCCGCCGCATGCGCATGACGTGCGCGTGCTGCAGGGGGTGGCCGGCGAAGGAGTGGCCGTGGATGCCGACGGCAACGTCTATGCGGCGGAGGGTCCCGGCTCGCGGCCGACCGCCGGCGGCGGCGTCACCAAGTACGTGGCGAAGCAGATGGACTAGCCGTCCGCGCGTGTTCCTGAAAGCTCCCGGCCGGCAGGGTCGCCGGCCGGGAGCTTTCGTGTACGGGCTCGGAAATCGTCGCCGGGCGCCGCCGATCGCCGCCCGACCGATGTTTCCACCAGTCCGCGCGGTTCTATGGCGCAGACTCCATCTGGAACTCGACCCGCGACACGCTGGGGGGATCGTCGTCCGCGAAGTGGGGATGCACGACGTAGACGTCGTCACCGACCACCGCCGCGGTGGTCGCCTGCGGCTCGTAGGGCGCGACCCCGGCCAGATCCGCCGTCATCCACTCGTCGCTGCTCGTCAGCGCCACCACCCGGTTGCCGGAGTTGCTGACGATGGCGAGTCGGCCGGCGCTCCAGACCATGCCGTCCTGTCCCGGAATCTCCTCCGGCAGCATCACCGCGGTGGCCGAGGCGGGGTCGGCGAGCGGCACCTTCCACAGCGCATCGCCCCGCGCCACCAGGAGATAGCCGGCCGGGTGCTCCACGATGCCGTTGGGACCCGGTCCCCCGTCGTCGAACCGGTGGAACACCGAGGCTTCGTAGGCGGTGTCGACCCGGTAGATGAGGTTCATGCGCGTATCCGTGACATAGGCGACGCCGTCGTCGGCCACCGCGACGTCGTTGGCGAAGAACGCCGCGTCGTCGCCGGGGTCGTCCACCGTGCCGGCGAGGTCGACCATCGCGAGCCGTTCGCCGGTGGTCAGGTTGTACACTCCCAGCATCGCCTGCCCGGGGCCCTCGCCCTGGAACACCGAGCGGTCGGAGTTGGCGACCAGCAGCCGGTTCCGCAGCTCGTCCGCCTCGATGCCGACCGAGGAGACGAGGTCGGGGTCGCTGACGAACGGCGTCACCCGGCCGTCGTCGTGAATCTGAAACACCGAGCCCTCGGACAGCGACCCGGTCAGCAACCGGCCGTTGTCCATGTCGTACTCCACGCCCTCCGGAATGAACCCGCCGCGCTCGGCGACAATCATGTCGGGAAGCATCGGCGGGCCCGGCGCCGTCTCCGGGGGCGGCGCGGTGGCGGCGGGCTCGGGCTCCGAGCCGCACGCTGCGAGCAACGATCCGGCAATGGCGATTGCACACATTTGAAAACGCATGTCCGAGGGGTCTCCTTTCGTCACGGGCTGTCGGGGTGAAGATCGTCCCAGGCGCCGCCGCCCGGTGTCAACCGCGCGCCCGCTCGGGTACGATCGAGAAATGATCATGTCTTCTTCCTCTCCTTACGGATCTGACGACCGATGAGGGCGGCCGGTTCCGGTATCGCCAACCCCCTGCGGCGCAACATCGCGATCATCGCCCACGTCGATCACGGCAAGACGACCCTGGTCGATGCGATGCTGCACCAGAGCGGCGTGTTCCGCGCCAACGAGCGGGTCGCGGAGCGCGCGCTCGACAACACCGATCTCGAACGCGAGCGGGGCATCACGATTCTCGCCAAGAACACCGCCATCCACTATCGCGACCTTCTCATCAACGTCGTCGACACGCCCGGTCACGCCGATTTCGGCGGCGAAGTCGAGCGGACCCTCACGATGGTCGACGGGGTCCTGCTGCTCGTCGATGCCTCCGAGGGGCCCCTGCCCCAGACCCGCTTCGTGCTGCGGAAGGCGCTCGAGCGGGGGCTGTCGCCCATCCTCGTCATCAACAAGATCGACCGCCACGACGCGCGTCCCGCCGAGGTGCTCGACGAGGTCTACGATCTGTTCATCGACCTCGACGCCCGCGAAGAACAGATCGACTTTCCCGTCATTTACGCGAATGCGAAGGCCGGCACGGCCAGCGTCGACCCCGCCGTGCCCGGACAGACCCTGCGCCCGCTGCTCGACGCCATCGTCGAGCGGATTCCCCCTCCGCCGGGGGACCCGGCGGCGACGCTGCAGGTCGTGGTGGCGAATCTCGATTCCAGCGACTACCTGGGCCGGATCGCGATCGGGCGCATCGTCAACGGCCGGGTGGCGCTGGGCGACGACATCGCGGTCTCGAAGCTGGACGGAACCGTCCACCGCACCAAGGTGACGAAGCTGTATCTGTTCGACGGTCTGCACCGGGTGGAGGTCGGGTCCGCGGCGGCCGGCGACATCATCTGCCTGGCCGGCATCGACGACATCACCATCGGCGAGACGATCATCGACCCGCAGGACCCGCGGCCGATTCCCCCTCTCCACGTCGACGAGCCCACGGTGTCGATGATCATGGGGGTCAACACGTCGCCGATGGCCGGCCGGGACGGACAGTACGTCACGTCGCGCAACCTCCGCGATCGGCTGGCCCGCGAGCTGGTGGGCAACGTGTCGATCCGGGTCGAGGATACCGAATCGCCGGAGCAGATACAGGTGATCGGGCGCGGCGAGCTGCAGCTGTCGATTCTGGTGGAGATGATGCGCCGGGAGAGCTACGAGCTGCAGGTGTCCCGCCCGCAGATCGTCACCCGCGACACCGCCGGGCGCGTCGAGGAGCCGGTCGAGGAGCTGGTCGTCGACGTGGCCGAGGACTACCAGGGGGTGGTCATCGCGCAGCTCGGCATGCGCCGGGCGACCATGACGAAGATGGTCAATCACGGCAGCGGCCGCGTCCGGCTCGAGTTCCGGATTCCGACGCGCGGGCTCATCGGGTTTCGGTCCCAGTTCCTGACCGATACGCGCGGCACCGGCATCATGCACCATCTGTTCGCGGGCTGGGAGCCCTGGCACGGGCCGATCGCCGGCCGGCCCACCGGCGCCCTGGTGGCGGACCGGGCGGGGAAGGCCACCGCCTTCGCCATCTGGAATCTGCAGGAGCGCGGCGAGATCTTCATTTCCGCCGGCGCCGCGGTCTACGAGGGGATGATCATCGGGGAGAACGCGCGGCCGACCGACCTCGACGTCAACGTCACCAAGGAGAAGAAGCTCACCAACATGCGCGCCTCGACGGCCGAGGAGGCGTTGCGGCTGGTGCCCCCGCGGCTGCTGAACCTGGAGCAGTCGATCGAGTTCATCGACGACGACGAGCTGGTCGAGGTCACGCCCCGGAGCATCCGGCTCCGCAAGCGGATTCTGGCCGCCAACCGGAGGCCGAAGAAGGGCGCGTGATCGGTGGGGCGACGGCCGGAAGCTGCGCTATCATACGGGGCAACGCGTGTCTGAATTCTGTTCTTCCGGTCGGTTGGACCGGACTGCAAGGAGGCTTGTTGTGAAACGTTCGATCATTGCCGCGACGGTCGTCGCGCTGGCGCTCGGCGCGGCGCCGGCGAGCGCCCAGACGCAGGATGCACCGGAGATTCCCTTCGTGTCGGTGCCCAACTTCCTGAAGTATCCGCCGACCATGAACCTCGGCGAGACCCTCGCGGTGGCCGAGAACTCCAAGGGCCACATCATCCTGCTGAACCATCCCGGCACCGCCACCACCGGCCCGCTCTACGGCAACGCCACCACGAACCTGCTCGAGTTCGACGACCAGGGCAACTTCGTGCGCGAGATCGGCCAGGGCGTCTACGGGCTGGGGTACGGCCACTCGGTGCGGTTCGACGACGACGACAACCTCTGGGTCGTCGACAAGGGGACCAACGCGGTCACCAAGTTCGACCCCGCCGGCTACGTCACCCTGAACCTCGGCCGGCGCCCCGAGGGCTTCGACCACTACGAGCACGTCGACCCCCGCGAGGCGCGGCACGTCGACGGCTACTTCCAGGGCCCCACCGACGTGGGCTGGGACCCCGACGGCAACATCTTCGTCAGCGACGGCTACATGAACTCGCGCGTCGGCAAGATGGACAAGCACGGGAACTGGATCAAGTCGTGGGGCGCCTACGGGACCGCCGACGATGAGCTCCGGCTGCCGCACAACCTGCAGGTCGACCGCGAGGGCTACGTCTACGTCGCCGACCGCAGCAACAGCCGCATCCAGAAGTTCGACTCGGACGGCAGCTACGTCAAGACGATGCTGCTCAACGTGCCGTTCGACAAGACGCGGCAGCCGGTGCTGGGCAATCCCCGGCCGAATCAGCCCGACAACACCGCGCCCTGGACGCTGTGCATCTCGGGCGGCGAGACGCAGTACCTGTTCTCGTCGGACGTGGAGCCGGGGCGCATCTACAAGATGACCCTGGACGGCGAGATCCTCGGCTGGCTGGGCGAATCGGGCCGGCAGCTCGGGCAGTTCAACTGGGTTCACGGCATTTCGTGCCGCGACGAGAACGCCCTGATCGTCGCCGACATGAACAACTGGCGTGTCCAGAAGCTGCTGCTGAACCAGACCGCGTTGCCTACCGACGACGACTAGCTGATCGGACGATTCATGCCGAGCCCCGCCTTCCGCGCGGGGCTCGGCCCGGCTCCCTCCCGGGCTGACGTGTCCGGGCGTCCCTCCTCCCGTCGCTGATTTCCGATTCCAACGCGCACGGTGTCGGTTGAGCTCGGGGCGTGGATCTTCCTCTCTCGGGCGTCCAGTAGAGGCAATCTCCGGCCCCCGTCGCGCCCATGGAGTGGCCTCGGGTTCCGGACGCACAGCGAGCCGCTCTCCCCGGGCGGGCAGGCAACTTCCGACCGGCGCGTTTCGTCTGATAGACTCGAAGCCGGATAGAGGGAGGCCAGCCGTGTTCGGTGCGTATCAGTCGCTGAAGTTCCTGTTCATCGCTCCGCTGCTGATCGTCTTCCCTGTTCTTCGTCAACCTGATGACCTCGCCCGGCGACTGGTGGGTGCAGTGGGCCCCCTGGGCATCGGGATCGCCTGGGTCATCAACCTGTTCAGGGTGATCCGGGCCGTGGTGCTGCTCGGCGGCCTCGCGGCGTTCGTCGCGTACCTCAATCGGCGCTGACAATCCCCCGTGGGCCGCGCCGTGCCCCCGCCGGCACGGGGTCCGCTCCACCTCCCGGGCACCACTCGTCGCCGGTCCCGATTCCACCGCGCAGATCTCGGTCGATCGCGGCCCGGGACCGAGACCCGCCGGACGCCGCTCACTCCACCCAGTCGGCGATGAAGACGTTGGTCTCGCCCTCCTCCGCGGCGTCGCGGTTCGAGGCGAAGATCAGCTTCGTGCCGTCGGGAGAGAACATCGGGAACCCGTCGAAGACATCGGTGAAGGTGATCTGCTCCAGCCCGGTGCCGTCGAGGTTGATCATGAACAGGTCGAAGTTGCGGCCCTCGGGGTTGTGCGAGTTCGACGCGAAGATGATGCGCTCGCCGTCGGGGTGCCAGAAGGGGGCGAAGTTGGCGCCGCCCAGATCCGTGACCTGCTTCAGGTTCGAGCCGTCGGCGTCCATCACGAACACCTCGACGGCGCCGGGCCGCCACAGCCCCTGGTCGAGCAGGCGCTTGTAGTCGTCGAACTCGGGGCCGTCGGGGATCTCGCGCCCGCGGAAGATGATCTTCGAGCCGTCGGGCGAGAAGAACGGCCCGCCGTCCGGCCCCTGGCGATGCGTGAGGCGGCGGACGTCCGACCCGTCGCCGTTCATCGAGTAGATCTCCTGGTCGCCGTCGCGCACGCTCATGAAGACGATGCGGCCATCGCGGCCGATGGTCGCCTCGGCGTCGTAGCCCGGGGTGTCGGTGAGGTTGGTCAGGGTGCCGTCGGGCGCCGCCCTGAAGATGTCGAAGCTGTCGTAGGTGGCCCAGACGTAGCCCATCCGGAAGCTGGGGGCCGGCGGGCACTCGGGCGAGCCGAGGTGGGTGGACGCGTAGACGATCGACTCGCCGTCCGGGTAGAAGTAGCCGCACGTGGTGCGGCCCTCGCCGTTGCTCACCATCCGCTGGTTCGACCCGTCGAGGTTCATCCGGAAGATCTGGTCGCAAGGCACCCCCTCGCGGGTGCTCTGGAAGATGATCTCCGAGCCGTCGTGCGAGAAGTACGCCTCGGCGTTCTCGCCGCCGAAGGTGAGCTGCCGGATGTTCGCCAGACGGACCTCGGCCTCGACCGCCGCCCCCTCCTGTCCGGCGGCGCGACCGGCTGCCTCCTCGGCCGACAGGCGGGGCCCCGCCGGAGCAACCACCAGCGGCACAATCAGGATCGACAACAACGGGAGAAAACGCTTCGACATGGTTCCAGTCCTTTCGTTCGCCGCGGTTCTCGCCGGCCGCAGGGGGCCGGTCGGGCCCGCGGGTTGGCGTGCATCGTACGTCAGGTGATCGAGAGACGCCAGCCCCTCTCCTGACACTTTCCCTCGCTCGAGACGGTGCCGCCCACCCCACACGGCGCCGTCCCTGTTTCTTCTTGACCGACCGGATCGGTCGCACATAGAATACCTCATGTTGAAATTGAGACTCAGACTCAATATCACTTGATCGAGGATCGCATCATGCGCCATACCGAAACGCCGCCGGGTCGCGCCGGCCTCGTCCTCACCCTCGTCCTCGCGTCGCTGCTCGCCACTTCCCGCCCCGCGGGCGCGCAGGACGACACCCTCGGCGGGTGGCGTCCGCCCGATCTGATCGATGCCGTCGCCAGCTTCGGCGCCGTCGGCCTCGACGGAGCACTCTACGTCTACGGGGGCCATGTCGGCCGGGTCCATGCCCACTCCCTCGAGAACATCAGTCCCGGCTTCCGGCGGCTGGTTCTCGACGCCGGCGCGACGTGGGAAGAGCTGGCGCGCGGCCCCCGCCTCCAGGGCGCGGTCCTCGTCTCGGACGGCGCTGCCGTCTATCGGGTCGGCGGCATGACCGCCGCCAACGCCACCGTCGCCGAGCCCGCGGTGCTGCATTCCAGCCGGTCCGTCGCGCGGTACTCCGCGGCCGCGGATCGATGGGAGGCGCTGCCCGACATGCCGGCGGGCCGCTCGTCCCACGACGCGGTGGTGACCGGCGGGGTCCTCTACGTCATGGGCGGCTGGGAGATGCGCGGTCCCGGCGAGGACTCCGTCTGGGCCGACACCGTCCTCGCCCTCGACCTGCACGGCGGCGTCGCCTGGCGGGAGATTCCCGCCCCCTTCCAGCGGCGGGCGCTGGCCGCTGGCACTCGAGGCGGACGCATCTACGCGTTGGGCGGTCTCGCTCCGCAGACCGGACCGGTGTCCCGGGTCGATGTCCTCGACCCGGGAACCGGCGCGTGGTCGAAGGGCCCGGACCTCCCCAGAGGCAGCATGCTGGGCTTCGGGGCGGCCGCGGCGAGCGACGGGGACCGCATCTTCGTCGGTCAGGCCGACGGCCGGACGTACCGCCTGGCCGAGGACGGAGCCGCGTGGCAGCCGGTCGCGACTCTCGACCAGCCGCGCTACATGCACCGCCTGATTCCGGCGGGCAGGCATCTGCTGGCCGTCGGGGGCGCGGGCCGCGAGGGACACCTCGCGACGATCGAGGTCGTCGACATCGGCGGGGTGGACCGCGAGTCGGCCGGTCGAACCGGCGCCACGCGCTGGGCCGGCTTCCGGGGAGGGCGCGACACCAACGTCAGCCGCGCCGCGCGTCTCCCTCTCACCTGGTCCGACGACACCGTGACGTGGCGGACGAAAACGCCGGGGTTCGGCCAGTCGAGCCCGGTCATCTGGGACGACACGGTCTTCCTCACCTCGCTCGAAGGGCCGATGAAGGAGACCATCCACGTCACCGCCCTGAACCTCGGGGACGGCTCCGAACGCTGGCGCCGGCGGTTCGACGCGGCCGAGGCGCTGGCATGGAACGACTACGTGTCGAAGGGGGCGCCGACGCCGGCCGTCGACGGCGAGCGGCTCTACGCGTTCTTCGACAGCGGCGATCTCATGGCCCTGACCCACGACGGCGACACCGTGTGGCATCGGGATCTGGGCGCCGACTACGGGACCGTCGGCGGCAACCACGGCGTCGGCAACTCCGTCCTCCTGACCGACGACGCGGTCGTGATCCTGCTGACCCGGCGCACCTACTCGTACCTGCTGGCCGTCGACCCGCGAACCGGCGAGACGGTGTGGAAGACCGACCGAGAGCCGGGCGTCGCCTGGAGCACCCCGGTGCTCGCCCCCGACGGGGAGGAGATCGTCGTCAGCGCCTCCGGCCGCATTGAGGGGTTCGACGCCGAGACCGGCGACCTCCGCTGGTCGTTCGCGGGCTTCCGAGGCAACCACGTGCCGTCGCCCACCGTCACCGGCGACCTCGTGATCGTCGGGGGCATGGCGGTCGAGGCGAACCTCGCGCTGCGCCGCGGCCGGACCGGCGCCCTCGACCGGACGGACGTGGCGTGGACGGCCGGCTCGGCCTCGAGCTTCGCCTCGCCGTTCGCGTACCGCGACTGCGTGTACTGGGTGAACCCGGCCGGCGTGGCGCGCTGCCTGGCCCCGGACTCGGGGGCCGTCCGCTGGACCCATCGCCTGCCCGCGTCGACGTGGGCGACGCCGCTCGGCCACGACGACCGCGTCTACTTCTTCACCGAGCAGGGGGTCACCCAGGTGCTCCGCGCCTCGACCGACGCGCCGGAGGTGCTGTCGACGAACCACCTGTCGGTCGACGCGCCGGTGACCGGCTTCGCGGCGGTGGACGACGCCATCGTCATCCGGGCCGGGACCGAGGTGATACGGGTGGGGCAGTCCGCTGACTGAGATCCGACGCTGGCCGGCCTCGCGCAGTCCGCGACGAAGGTACGAACAGAAGCACTCTTGAACCGACATCAGCTCGAGACGGCCCCCCGCCGGTGCAGGCGGGCGAGCCCTGTCGAGCGCCGGCGCGCCTGGTTCGCGGCCGGAAACCAACAGGAGCCAATGCAATGCACGCCGCGCACCGACCCCGCTTCGACGGTGGCGTCCTCTCGAACCCGGCCGCCGGGCTGGCGGTCCTCGTCATGATCCTGTCGGGCCCCGCCGCCGTGCTCGCGCAGCCGGCTTCCGGCCTGCCGCAGGCCGACGCGCAGCTCGACGCCGCGCAGCCCTCAGCGCAGGCCGACGCCGAGGCGCCGCCCGCAGAGCCGCCGACCTTTCTCGATTCCGTCACGATTTCCGCCACCATGCGGCCGGCCCCGGTGCGGGACACGCCGGGCATGGTGTCGGTCATCGACAGCGAGACGATCCAGGAACGGATGATCGAGGACTTCTCGGACCTCGTGAAGTACGAGCCGGGAGTCTACGTCGAGAACAACGTGACCCGCCTCGGGCTCAACGGCTTCAACATCCGCGGCATCGGCGGCAACCGCGTGATGACGCTGGTCGACGGCGTCCAGACCTCGGAGCAGTTCGACTTCGGTCCGTTCAACGTCCACCAGGCCGGGCTCGACGTGGACGTCCTGAAGACGGTCGAGATCGTGCGCAGCGCCAACTCCGCCCTCTACGGCAGCGACGCGCTGGGGGGCGTCGTCTCGCTGTTCACCAAGGACCCGGAAGACTACCTGCGTGACCAGCGCTTCTACGCCGGTGGCAAGACGACCTGGGACGGTCGCGCAAGCGACGTCGGCGTCAATTTCACCCTGGCCGGGGGCAGCGAGCGGGTCCAGGCGTCGGTGTTCGGGAGCCTCAACCGGGGCAACGAGATCGGCAACAAGGGCACCGTCGACACGCGGGACGAGACCCGCACCGCGCCGAATCCGCAGGACGCGGCAGGGCAGCAGGTCCTGGCCAAGCTCGTCTTCAACGCCTCGCCGGGCAACCGGTTCCGCACCACCGCCGAGCTCTACGACACCCGGGTCGAGACGGACTGGCTCTCGAACAACGGGCTGACGGACTTCGGGTTCCTGAAGTACGACACCCTCGTCTCATCGGCCCTCGACACGCAGAGGCGCCAGCGGCTCTCGCTCGACCACACCCTCGCCGACCGCGGCCTCGACCTCCTGTCGTGGCAGGTGTACGGGCAGTTCAAGGACACTGCGCAGACAGTCGACCAGGAACGGACGACGTTCGGCTTCGGACCGCCGATTCCGTCGATGCGCCGCGGCACCGTCGATCACGAGCAGGTCGGCTACGGCGGGTCGGCGCAGGGCCAGCAGTGGCTGGGCGGCCTCGACAACGGCATGCTCGTCACGTTCGGCGTCAGCTACAGGACCGACTACTTCGACATGGAGCGCAACCGGGCCGAGACCAACACGGCCACCGGGCAGCCGGTGCCGACCGGCCTGATCTTCCCCACCAAGTACTTCCCGGAGAGCGACGTCGTGGAGGCGGGGGCCTATCTCCAGGGAGAGATCCGGTTCGGCCGGGTCACCCTGGTGCCCGGCGTGCGGTACGATCACTTCTCGCTCGACGCCAACCAGGCCGACCCCGTCTTCGTCGCGAGCCTCAACCCCGAGGCGGCCGACTACTCCGACGGCGCCCTGTCGCCGAAGATCGGCATGGCGGCGCGGCTGAGCGACATCGTGACTCTGCACGCGCAGTACGCCGGCGGGTTCCGCGCGCCGCCCTACAGCGCCATCAACACCGGTTTCACCAATCCGCGCGGCGGCTACACGACGCTGCCGAATGCGAATCTCCGGGCGGAGACCAGCGACAACCTGGAGGTCGGCATCCGGACCGCGTTCGACCGCGCGAGCCTCGGCCTCAGCGGGTTCTCGAACCGCTACGACGACTTCATCGAAAGCACGAGCCTCGGACGCAACCCGATAACCCGGCTGACCGAGTTCCAGAGCCAGAACCTCGACCAGGCGGACATCAGGGGCGTCGAGATGCGCGGCGAGGCGTACCTGACCGACAGCGTGATGATTCGGGGCAGCTACGCGCGGATCGACGGCGTGGAGATTCTGCAGGGCGCCGCCGACGACCCGCCGCTCGCCGAGGAGACGCCGCTCGGCTCCATCGCGCCGGACGAAGGGGTGATCGGCGTCCGCTACGTGCAACCGGCCGGCCGCTGGGGCAGCGAGCTCTCGTTGAGACTCGTCGAGGCGTACCAGCAGGGCGACGACGAGCAGTTCGCGCCGGACGCCTACCAGATCGTGGACCTGGTCAGCTTCGTGTCGCTCACCGAGACCCTCAAGCTCCGTGTCGGGCTGCTCAACCTGACCGACGCCAAGTACTTCGAGTGGTGGAACGTGCGCGGCCGCGAGGCTGGCGATCCGGTCATCGATCGGTATTCGAGCCCGGGAGTCAGCGTGATCACCTCGCTGGCCTACGACTGGTAGCACACGTCTCGACCGTCCATTCGCGGTTGGCGTGCGCCTTCCGGCGCACGCCATGTCCGCCAAGTAAAGGAGCGTCCCAAATGGAGTCGACCATGCACGGCGACCACGACTCGGAAACGTTGGTCAAGAAGGCGGAGCTGGCCGTGTACCAGTGCGGCCACGGCCTGCTCCATCTGCGCGTCAACCGCGTGACGTTGACGCTCAAGCCGGAGGAGTTCAGCCGCCTCGCGACGCTCGTCGGCGAAGCTCACATCCGACTCGGCACCCGGGAGGCCGTTTCCGCGTGCGCGACGCATTGAGAGGGCGCCCTACAAGCGAGCAGTCGACGTCGGCGACATGAACGCCGGTGGGTCGCTCCGGGCGGGCTCGCGGCCGCTCTCGAAGTGCCGTCCGGGTCGAGCTGCCGGCCGGCGCGACAACCCGCGGCATGGCAACCGCACCATACCGCGAGGCCCTTCGCGCCAGGGGCGGCGCATGGAGGGCCCCCACGAGCCAAGCGGGCGAGGAAGAGACATGTCGAAACGATTCTGGACGCGATTGCTGCCTGCCTTGTCGTTCGTGCTGCTTGTGCCCGGGATCGTGGGCGCCCAGGGAATCCTGTTGCTGGCTCACGGAGGGCGCGCCGACTGGAACCGGAAAGTTCTCGCCGTGGCCGACCAGGTCGAGTCGAGCGTGCCGGTCGAGGTGGCTTTCGGCATGGCGAACAAGCGGACGATCCGGGACGCGCTGGACCGTCTCGCGGAACGAGACGTCGACAGCGTCGTCGCGGTTCCCCTGTTCGTCTCCTCGCACAGCAGCGTCATGCGCGCCACCGAGTACCTGCTGGGGAGTCGCGGCGAGGCGCCGCCGCAGATGGCGGCCTTCGCACGCATGGCCGCCCGCATGCACGCCCGCCGCAATCCGGACGCGGCGACGGGTGACGACGCCGGCTTCGACTGGACCACCCCGGTCGAGACGACGATTCCGATCTCGGTGGGACGGGGGCTGGACGGCCACGCCCTGGTTGCCGAGATCCTGATCTCCCGCGCCCTGGACGTCAGCGAGACGCCGGAAGAAGAGGTCGTCGTGGTGGTGGCGCACGGCCCGAGCTCGGAGGAGGACAACGAGCTCTGGCTCGGGAACATGAGCATCCTGATCGAGGTGATGCGCACCCGCACGCGCTTCAGCCGCATCGAGCATCTGACGGTGCGTGACGATGCGGCGGAACCGGTTCAGGACCAGGCCACGGCAGAGCTGCGCGCCGTGGTCGAGGGCGCCGTCGACGACGGGAAGTCCGTGTTGATCGTCCCGCTGCTCCTGTCCTACGGGGGTATCGAGGCCGGCATCCGGGAGCGGCTCGAGGGGTTGCCGTACCGGATGGCCCGTCAGGCCCTGCTGCCGGACGAACGGCTGTCCGAATGGGTGCTGATGCAGGTGGCCGAACGATAGCGACGTCCGCGCGCGGTGGCACCCGTCGCGCAGGAGCGGTGCCGGGCTCGTGGACCGGCTGGGCCATCCGCTCGAGGATTCCCGCGCGTTCGGTCGTCGACAAACGGTGACCGCTGCCGGATCCGGCCGGGGCGACGCGTTCCAGCCTGGGAAGGCGGCGCGAATGGACGCGGCTCGGCGGATGGCGGCGGCGTTCGGGTACGGTCTGTACTCCTCGAACGCGCGGAGCCATCCGCCGGATCGGGCCTGGAACATGGCACAATTCCGTCGTGACCCACCGGCTGGTACGTGACGCCGACGAGGTGGCGCCGTTCGAACAGCTACGTGGCAGGAGACTGATGACGATTGTCGAGCGCATGAAGTCGCGTTGGGGTGTCGGGCCCGGCGGCGTGGTCGCCATTCTCGCGGCGTTCTCGCTCGCCGGTCTCACTACCGTCCGGCTGAAGGGCCCGGTGATGGGGCTGATGTTCACCGAGGCCACGCCGGGGTGGCAGCAGTGGGCGGTCTATCTGGTGGTCATGCTGCCCATCTACCAGATTCTGCTGCTCGGATACGGAACCCTCCTCGGACAGTTCGACTTCTTCTGGAGCAAGATGAAGGCCGTCGGCCGCCTCGTGAGCGGCCGCGCGGTCGGGGCGTCGAACTGATCGATGCCCCTCCCCCTGTGCTCCCGAATCCCGCGGTCGTGACTCCGACGGCGGTGGGAGATTCGGTTCAAAGGGCAAGAATTGAGATCGCGTCGCACTTTTGTGTTGACGACGGATCGCCAGGCGCGTATAGTTGCGCCCGGAAGTTGAGATTTGGTCTCAACTTTGGCCGGGCAGGCTACTGGTCGGCAAAACTGCCGAAGCAAGACCGGCCGAGAAAAGAAGGCCCGCGGGTGCGGCAACACCCGGCGGGCCAACTGAACCGTCACGCACCGCTACCCCCTTCAGCAAGTCGCGGCTTTGACTTGTCCAGCAAGGCCATTATAGGGCGACGGTCGGGGTATGCAACCAATCCGTGAAGGAGACATGCCCATGACGAACGACCGCCGCCGGCTCATCGAGTACGTGCTCATCGTGACCATGATCTGCGGCATCGCCGCCACCGCGTCGGCACAGGGGGCCCTGGCGGACACCGGGCGGACGATCCCTGCCGAGGCCGGAGCTCCGGCCGTGGTTGCAGGTGCCCCGGGGGCCGTCGAGGCGGTCGCGGATCCCGAAGCCGAGCCGGACCCCGAGGCCGAGGAGCCCGAGGTCGCCGAGGAGGCCGAAGCGGCGGAGGCGGAGCAGGAGGCCGACGTCGCCGAGCTCGAGCGGCGCATCGACGTGCTGGCCGAGGAGATCGAACGGCTGCGGAGCGGCGAGGACGAGCGCCTGGACGTCGACGAGGCGCGGCGGCTGGGGCTCGCCCCGTCGGCATCCGCGACCTACGCCATCGATCGCGGCGTGTCCATCGCCGGGTACGGCGAGATGCTGCTCGAGAACTACGCCGACAGCAGCGGCAAGACGACGCAGTTCGACTATCTGCGCGCCATTCTCTACGCCGGCTACCGGTTCAGCGACAAGTTCCTGTTCAACTCCGAGATCGAGGTCGAGCACGCCAAGGAGATCTTCGTCGAGTTCGCCTACGTCGACTACCAGGCGACGGAGAGCTTCGGGCTGCGGGGCGGCATGCTGCTGGTGCCGATGGGGCTGGTGAACGAGTTCCACGAGCCGACGGTGTTCATGGGGGCCGAGCGGCCCGTCACCGAGAACAGGATCATCCCGTCGACCTGGCGCGAGAACGGCGGCGGCTTCTACGGCGCCTTCGACCAGGTGTCGTTCCGGGCCTACGTCCTCAACGGCTTCAACGGGTCGAGCTTCTCGTCGGGCGGCCTGCGCGGGGGCCGCCAGAAGGGCGGCAAGGCCAAGTCGACGAGCCTCGCCTTCACCGGGCGGCTCGACGTCACGCCCACGCCGGGCGTCTTCTTCGGGGCCAGCTTCTACACCGGTGATTCGGGGCAGGGCGAAATCGTCATGGACGGCACCGAGTACGGCATCGGCACCACCATCTTCGACCTGCACGGTCAGGCCCAGGTGCGCGGGTTCGACCTGCGGGCGCTCATGGCGCGCGCCAGCCTCTCCGACGCGGCCATGCTCAACATGGCGCTGGGGAAGAGTGGCAGCAGCGGCGTGGGCTCGGGGCTGGCGGGTCAGTACATCCAGATCGGCTACGATCTGCTGTCCCAGGTCCCTGAGGCCGGAGGCGTGGGCCTGACGCCCTACGTGCGCTACGAAACGGTCGATACCCAGGCCGAGATGCCGGCCGGCTTCGAGCGCAGCCTCTCGACCGACAACACGTACCTGACGTTCGGCATCGAGCTGAAGCCGAACCCGGGCGTCGTCCTCAAGATCGACCACGCCTGGGTGAGCAACGACGCGAACTCCGGAGTAAACCAGTTCAACATCAACCTGGGGTACGCGTTCTGAGGTAGCCGAGTGCGGCGGTGGACGTTCCTGCCCCTCGCGCGCTCGGCCGGAAAGCGGCGGCTGCCTGCGGTACGCAGGAGGCGCGCGAGTTGACGATGCGATTACGCCTGGCGGGTGGGATGACATTGGCGTTGCTGGTCGCGGCCGGCGCGGGGCTCTCCGCGCAGGGCGGCCGCATCACGCGCGAGGAGGCCCTGGCCGCCGTCTTTCCCGGCGCCGAGGCGCCGGCCGAGCGCGTCTTCCTGACCCGGGCCCAGCGCCGAGCGATCGGCGAGCTGGCCCGGGTCGACGACGTGAGCGGCCTCGTCGCCCGTTACGTGGCGACGAAGGACGGGGCCGTCGTGGGGCGTGCGTACGTCGATACGCACGTCGTGCGCACGAAGCGCGAGAGCCTGCTGATATCGCTGCACGCGGACGGCACGGTGAAGCGCATCGACGTAACCGCCTTCCTCGAGCCCATCGAGTATCTGCCGTCCGAGCGGTGGCTCGCGCAGTACGACGACCGTCCGCTCGACGACGACCTGGCGCTGCGCCGGGCGATCCGAACGATTGCCGGCGCGACCCTGTCGGGGGTCGCCACGAACGCGGCCGTGCGGCGCGTGCTGGCCACCGACCAGGTGCTGGAGCGCGGCGCGGCTGAATGAGCCGGCCGCGTTCATGCCGGAGAGCGCCGCGAGGTCCAGGATGGGGTGCCGGCCTCCGGCTCCGATGACTGAGGCGGTCGTGGCACCCCGTGCGTCGGGGGCGAATGGCAGTCGTGCGCTCGCCGCGGGCCCCGGGTGGCGCGGCGTCCGAGGTGGGTATCGGTCATGCACAGCCCGGTGAAGCGCGACGCGGCGGACCGCCGTCGGCCCGCCGCGCAACCTCCGGCCGTCACTCTGTCGATGACGTGGTGGGAGAGGTGGGCCTTCAACCTTCTCCACGCCGTGGTGGCGGCGACCGGCATCGCCTACTTCTGCATGAAGTACCTGATGGCCTCCACCGATCCCTTCGCGGTCGTCAATCATTCCTGGCAGCCGTCCATGCTCGCCTGGCACATCGTCGCCGCACCGTTCTTCGTCGTCTTCTTCGGCATGCTCTTCCGGACGCACACCCTGCGCAAGCTGCTGTCGGCGAGCCCCCGGAACCGGAGGACGGGTTGGACGTCGCTGGTCGGCTTCTCGGTGATGGCGTTGACCGGCTATCTCATCCAGGTCACCGCGAGTCCCGCGTGGATCACGGCGTGGATCTGGATCCACGTCGCCGCGAGCGCCATCTTCGCGGTCGGCTACACCACCCACATGGTCATCGGCTGGCGGCTCGGCCGCCGTCCCGGCACGCTCCGCCCCGCGGCCCCGCTTGCCCCATGAAAGCCGTGACGATCGTCGCGGCGGTCTGCCTGGCGTGCGGCGGAACGGCGCTGACGATCGCCGAGGCGCCGTGGCGTGCCGGTGGTTTCGCCGGGGTTCGACAGACGCCCGCCGCCGCCCCGATTCAGGTCGAGCGCACGGTCTACCTGATGGGGACGTGGGCGATCCTGGTCGTGCAGGCGGCCGACCGTTCGGCCGGGCTGCATGCGCTCGAGCGGATGGTCGGGGTGATCGAGCGCACCGAGGCGTCGCTGAGCACGTGGCGGGTCGACAGTGTCCTCGGCGCCCTCAACCGGCAGCCGATCGGCGAGCCGTTCGGGCTGCCGCCGGCCCTGTGCGGCCTTTGGCCCCGGCTCGCGCGGTGGCATCGCCTGACCGGCGGGGCGTTCGACCCGGCCGTCGGGCGGCTCGTCGAGGCGTGGGGACTGCGCGCGGGGAGCGCAGTGCCGGCGCCGGAAGTCCCGAGCGCGGCGCGGGCGGCGACCGGTCTTGCCCACTTCCGCTTCGATGCCGAGACCTGCCGCGTCACGCGCGCGGCGGACGCGACCCTCGATGCCGGGGCGTTCGGCAAGGGCGAGGCCCTGCGGCGGCTCGTCGACGCCTCGGCCGACGGCGATCCGTGGATGGTCGACTTCGGAGGTCAGATCGCGGTGGGCGGGCAGCCCGCCGGAGCCGGTTGGCCGGTAGCCATCGCCCATCCCGCCCGGCGGCATCAGGTGGCGCTGGCGCTCACCCTCACGACCGGTTCGCTCGCCACGAGCGGGGCCTCTGAGCGGTCCCGGGTAGTCGACGGCCGGCCGGTGGGTCACATCCTCGATCCTCGGACGGGACAGCCGATCCACCGGCCGGAGTCCGTTACCGTATGGCACGAGGACCCACTGGCCGCCGACATCCTCTCGACGGCGCTCTATGTGATGGGAGCGGACAACGGCCTCGACCACGCGGAGCAGCACGGAGTCGCGGCCCTGTTTCTGGTCCCCGATCCCGGGCGCGATGCCGTCTCGGTCACCGTCCGCGCGAGCCGAATGTTCGAGATCCGGTTTCCCGCCGTCGTCGGCGCATCGGCTTCCTGAACGCTGGCACGCCGTTCTACGGCGCAGTGTCCTGGAGGTCCTTCCCCATCCGTACCACCGCCATGCGATGGTCGTTGGGCAGTACCACTTCCGTTCTCTCGAGGAAGTCGTAACCGAGGTCCGCGTAGAACCGCTTCGCATTGAGAGAGGCGTGGAGCGTGAGGCGGGCCAGCCCGTTGTCTCTGGCGATCCGCTCGATCTCGCGCACCAGCGCAGACCCGCATCCCCTTTGAGCACCTTCCGGCGAGACGTAGACGGCCCGCAGTTCGGATTCCTCCAGCACGAGGGCTCCGATCCCGACGGGTTCTCCATCCAGCTCGGCTATGAGGCGGGTTTCGCGGTCGGGGTTCAGCGCCAGTCGGCGCACGTTCTCGTCCGTCGCCGGCACGACCCAACCCTCGATGTCGTCCGGAGAGTAGTGACTTGCGGCGAGCCCCCGAATCGCCCGTTCGTGAATATCGAGATACAGGCGAATCTCATGAGCCCGGAGCGGGCGAACGGTTCCGTCATGCTGCAGACTCCAACCAGCGGTGCGAGGCGGAACCCGGGCCGCGCCGAGACGGGCGAGGCGCTGTCGGACAGCAGGACGCATCGCCCGTCGAACACGGAGGCGTTGCTGAAGACCGCTACGGCGCCCTGAACGCCCACAGCTCGCCGGGGAACCCGCCGCCGGCGATCGCCACCACCAGGAACTGCTCCCCGCCGAGGCTGTAGGTCATCGGCGACCCGGTGGCGGGGACCGGCAGCGGCACCGACCCCACCTCCTCGCCCGTCGCCTTGTCATAGGCCCGCAGGGCCGACCCGCGGGCGCCGTCGGGGCCGGTGAACAGCCCGCCGTCGCCGGCGATGACCAGCGTCTTGGTCACCAGCGTGCCGATGCGCTGGTTGGCGACGCCGGTGCGGGGGACGTCGACGCCCTCGAGCAGCGGATGGTCGCGGACATGGTCCGGGGTCTCGCCGTGCGCGACCTGCCAGACGATCTCGCCCGCGTTCAGGTCGATGGCGGTGATGCGGCCCCACGGCGGCCGGATGACGGGAATTCCCTCCACGTTGAGCCCGAAGCCGCTGCCGCCCCGCGGCCGCTGGCCGGCGGGGGGGCGGGGGCGGCCCATGATGTAGTCCATGTTCGAGCGCCGCGGGTCGCTGACGAGGCCGAGGGCGTGGACCTCGGTCTTCGAGTAGACGTAGAAGATGCCGGTCTCGGGGTCGAACGACCCCCCGGGCCAGTTCGAGCCCCCGGTCAGGGCCGGGACGTGCAAGGTGCCGAGGGTGCCCTCCCAGGAGGCGACCGACGGCGGCGTGTAGAGGGGGCCGATGCGGTACGGTTCAATCGTCTCCTCGGCCCGCCGGCGCAGCTCGGGGGTGAAGTCGATGAGGTCGTCGACGCCGATGCCCTGGCGGTCGAACGGCGGCGGCCGGGTGGGGAACGGCTGGGTGGCCGAGGTCACCTCGCCGGGCACGTCCGACTGCGGCACCGGCCGTTCCTCGATGGGCCACACCGGCTCGCCGGTGGCGCGGTCGAGCACGTAGAGGAACGCCTGCTTGCTGGGCTGGGCGAGCGCCTCGATCTCCCGCCCGTCGACGGTGATGTCGGCGAGGATGGGGGCGTTGGGGAGGTCGAAGTCCCACACGTCGTGGTGAATGGTCTGGAAGTGCCACGCGCGCTCGCCGGTCTCGATGTCCAGGGCGACGATGCTGTCCGAGAACAGGTTGTCGCCGGGCCGGTGCCCCCCGTAGAGGTCGCCGGTCGGCACCTCCACCGGCAGGTAGACGAAGCCCAGCTCGGGGTCGATGGTCATCTGGCCCCACACCCCGGTGTTCCCGGTATAGCGCCACGAGTCGTTCAGCCACGTGTCGTTCCCGAACTCGTCGGCGCCGGGAATGGTGTGGAAGATCCACTTCCGCTCGCCGGTGCGGGCGTCGTAGCCCCGGACGTGCCCGGTCGGCTTCTCCTTGGTCGCCGGCGCCACCCCGGCGAGGTGGGCGGCGCCGATCACGATGACCCCGTCGGCGATGACCGGCGCCGCGTGCAGCCCGATCTCGCCGGTGACGGGGTCGATCTCCTGGTCCAGCCCCAGCTTCAGGTCGACCATGCCGTTCTCGCCGAAGTCCGCCATCCGGCGGCCGGTGCGGGCGTCGAGCGCGATGAGGCGGTAGCCGGGGGTGACGTAGAAGATCACCCCGTCCCCGCCGTCGTCCCAGTACGTCAGGCCGCGCCCCGAGAGCCGCCGCGGCGCCCCCGCGCCCCGCTCTCCCTCGTTGAGCCGGTGCACCCAGAGCAGCTCGCCGGTCGCCGCGTCGAGGGCCACCGCCGCGCGCCGGGTGCCGGCCGTCGTGTAGAGCACGCCGTCGACCATCAGCGGGGTCGACTGGAAGACGTACTCCGGCCCCGGGCCGAGGTTCTCGGTGCGGAATCGCCACGCCAGCTCCAGGTCGCCGAAGTTGCCGGCGTCGATCTGGTCCAGGGCGGCGTAACGGGTATGGCCGAGGTCTCCCCCGTAGGTCGGCCACTCGCCGTCGGGCGCCCCGTGCTGGGCCGCGGCGGCGGTGGGGACGACAGCCGACATGGCCATGAGCATGCCGAGACAGGAGATTGCGCGTACTGACATCGAGTCCTCCGGGTTGCGTCGACCGACCTCGCGGCTTCACCGGTCGTCCGGAGCTGCCAGTCTCTCGAAGAAGGCGGATGCTTCGATGCCCTGCCCGTCGTGCGCTTGATCGAGACCCTGGCGAATGCCGGCGGCGGCCCGCGCGTACTCGAACCGGTCGCTGACGTCCTGCCACGCTTCAGCGTCCATGACGACCAGCGCGGGTCTGCCGTTGACGGTCAGGACGGATGGCCGCCCGGTTTCCTTGAGACGGGACATGAAGCGGACGGTATCGCGCTTGAACTCGGTCAGCGGTCGGATATCCTTGGTGATGTCCATTTGGCCCTCGTCTCGGCCCATCGTTCCCGATGCGCACAAGGTCTATTCTATCGTCTGCTCGTCCCCCATCGCGGGACGCCCCGGATTGAGACTCTGCTGGACCCTGTGCGGGCTGCTGCTCGTCTGTCCGCCATTGGCGGCGGCGCAGCCGGCCACGACGGTGACCGGCGTCGTTCTCGACGGGGTGACGGAGACGCCGATAGCCGGGGCGCGGGTCGCCGCCGGCGAGCGCGTGGCGGCGACCGGACCGGACGGGCGGTTCGAGATCGTGCTCGAGGACGAGGCGGCCGGCCTGCGGTTCGAGGCCGACGGCTATCTCGAGACCGTCGTCGCGATCGACCGGTCGACCGAAGGGGCCGCCCTTGAGGTGCGGCTGTTCCCCGAGACGTTCGCCGAGACGGTGCAGGTCGTATCCGAGATGGCGGTGCAGGAGCGGCCGTCCGCCACCCCGATCACTCCCGAGGCGGTCTTCCGCGCCCCCGGCAGCATCGACAACGTCTTCCGCACCCTCGACACCCTGGCCGGGGTGGCGTCGACCGACGACTTCGGCAGCCGGCTCGCGGTGCGCGGCGGCACCCCCGACCAGAACCTGACGGTCATGGACGGCATCGAGGTGCACAACCCCTACCGGCTGTTCGGCATCGCCAGCGCCTTCAACCCCGAGACGGTCGAGGGCTTCGAGCTCACCGCCGGGGGGTTCGGGGCCGCGTACGGCGATCGGCTCTCGTCACTGCTCGTGGTCGACAACCGCGCCGGTCGCCCCGGCTTCGAGGGCTCGACCGCGGCCAGCATCACCGACGCCAACCTCGTGCTCGAGGGGAGCACCCCCTTCGGCGCCGACGGCACCTGGCTGCTCAGCGCCCGGCGCACCTACTACGACCTCGTGGCGGGGCGCGTCGCCGACCAGAACTTCCCCTCGTTCGCCGACCTCCAGATGCAGGCGGGGTGGGACCTCGGGCCCGGGCACCGGCTCACCCTGACCGGTCTCCGCAGCGTCGAGGACGCGGACCTCTCGTTCGACTTCGACGACTCCGGCGGACGCGCGGCGCTGGGCTCGGACATCACGAACGGGCTGGCGTCGGCACGCTTCGACGCGGTGCTGGGCCCGCGGGCGACAGCCACGACCATCGTGTCGTGGTATCGCAACCGCGAGTCGCTGCGCTTCGACGGGCTGGTCCGCGCCGACGCCACCCGGTCCAATGCGGCGGACGACGACGTGGCGTTCGGGCAGACCGAGGTCCTGTTCAATCGCGACGTCACGGTGGCCGACCGTTCCTTGCGGCAGGACCTGAGCGTGCAGGTCTCGCCGCGGCATCTCCTGCATGCCGGCATCGAGTTGCACCGCTTGCAGACCGGCTTCCGGTGGCTGATTGCCGGCGACCGGAACGACCAGCAGGCGAACGGATCGAGCGTGCAGGGAGGCGCGGGGCTGCCGGACGATCTCGATTCCGTGCTGGACGGCACGCGCGGGGGCGCGTGGCTGCAGGACACCTGGACGCCGTCAGAGCGCATCTCCTTCGAGCCGGGGCTGCGCCTCGACTGGAGCACCGTCAACGGCGGCGCCACCGTCTCGCCGCGGTTGGCCGCGAGCTACGCGCTCGGCGGCGGGGCGCGCATCCGGGCCGCGGGGGGGCTCTACACGCAGAGCCCCGGGTACGAGAAGCTCACCCAGTCGGACTATTTCGTCGACCTGTCGCGGGCGCGAGAGCTGGGCCTCCGCCACGAGAGGGCGACGCACCTCGTGATCGGCCTCGAGCAGGACCTCGGCCGCGATCTGACCGCCCGGGTCGAGGGCTACCACAAGCGCTTCGACGACCTCCTCCTCGGGCGGCTGGAGACCGAGGCGGAGCGGCGGGCGCGGGTGGGGCAGTACGACTTCCCCGAGTCCCTGCGCGGCAGCGTGCCCGCCGCCCCCATCATCCTGAGCGCCCCCACCAACGAGGCGGGCGGCGACGCCTGGGGGCTCGACGTCTACCTGGCCCACGGCAACCCCGCCGCGCGGCTGACGGGGTGGGTCTCGTACGCGTGGGGCCGCGCCGAGCGCGAGAGCTACGGGCGGCGCTATGCGTTCGAGTACGACCGGCCCCACGCGTTCAACGCGGTCGGCCGCTACCGGCTGACCAGCCGCTGGGACCTCGCGGCGACGCTGCGGCTCGCCACCGGCTTCCCCCACACCCCGGCCCTCGGGCTGCGGGCGGCCGCGGTCGAGGACGACCGCGGCCGGCTGGTGCCCGCCATCGACGCCGCGGGCGCGTACACCGGCAGGGTGGAGAACCTGAACTCGGGCCGGCTGCCGCACTACGCGCGGGTCGACGTCCGCGGCACCTACCAGCGCGGCCCCGAGGGACGGTGGTCGCTCTACGTCGAGGTCATCAACCTGCTGGGCCGCGACAACGCCGTGGTTCTCGAGCCGCGCCTGCAGCACGACCCCGGCGCCGAGCTGCCGCGGCTGTTCGAGGTGCCCTCCCAGGGATTCCCCCGGGTCCCGACCTTCGGGCTGCGGTTCCGGTTCTAGCCCGCCAATCGTCGCCTACGGCGTTTCGCAACGCGGGCGGAAGGGCCGTGGGCGACAGCACCATTGCCGTTTCCAACGTGACATGGTTAAACTGCACATTTAAAGGTGCAGGGTGGCCGACAAGCCGACGCCGCAAAAAATCCCGCTGATCTTCTACCGCACGGCGGCGGGTCGCGAACCCGCGAGTGAGTGGCTGCAACGGCTGGATGAAGGCGAGCGTCAGGAGATAGGGAAGGATTTGCTCCGGGCGCAATGGCGGTGGCCGATAGGCATGCTGCTGTGCCGCCCGATGGGCGACGGCCTCTGGGAAATCCGAACGGACCTGCCGACGACACGGACGGCGCGCGTGCTGCTGAGCCTCTACCGCCAGCACTTGGTGGTGCTGCACGGGTTCATCAAGAAAACGCGGGTAACGCCAGATTCGGACCTGGCGACGGCGCGAACACGCCAGAAGGAGTTGGAACGATGAGCAAGGCCCATATGGGGTCGAGCATTGATGCCTTCCTGAAGAAGGAGGGCATCTTCGAGGAAACGCAAGCGCAGGCTGTCAAGGAGATCGTCGCGTGGCAGCTTGCGGAGGCCATGAAGCAGCAGAACATCTCCAAGAACAAGATGGCGACACTGCTGAAGACGAGCCGCACCCAGGTGGACCGGCTGCTCGATCCGAAAAGCGACATCACGCTCGGCAGGCGGCCACCGCCGCCGGCCGTGCGGCGGCGCGGAGTAGCGAGCCCAACGCCCCGTGCCCTCCATGACAAGGCGCTTGCTGGTGACGAGCGACTTCAGGCGGTATTGCAGGGTGCGGCGAGGGGGCGCGGACTGTAGTGCGCCGTCGATCTGCTGCGCCGTCAAGCCGTCCGGGTGCTGGCGCACCGCCCCCTCGATCGCCCGCAAGTCTTCTTCGTGTACGCGGCGTGGCACGAGACTTCCAAAGTTGCGCGTAGACGATTGTACGCGCAATCAAAGCGTCTATGCGCAACTTGAGGGGGTATCGCGCAGCAAGCTGTTGCGTCGGCCTGGGCAGCCTTGAGCCCGGCCACGGTCCGTTCGCGGATCAGCTCCCGCTCGAACTCGGCCAGCGCCGCGAAGATGCGGATCACGCGGTTGCGCCGGCAGGGGAGCGCTACTTCGCCGACGGGCTCCGCGAGCGTCGTCGCCGTTTCCCCCGACCAGCGGCGTCCTCGCCGCCCGGCTTCGGACTGAGCCGGACATCGGAAAATCGCGTGCTCCGGGCGGGGCGACAGGTCCGGATGCTCATCTCCAGTGACGCGCGCCCCCCGCCACATTCAGTCCTCCCGCGGAGGCTCCTTGGCCAAGCGGGCTTCCAGCTCGTTGATCTTCCGGAGGGCGGTGACGCTGAAGATGAAACCCAGCGTGCCGAGACTGAGACCGGCGGTTCCGAACACCATACCCATTATCTCGAATGTGCTCATGGGGGCATTATGGGCGCTCGCGGTTGCGCTCGGCCAGAGCCTCGCGGAACTGAGCGGCCGGGGCGCCCACGCGTCACGGCGACGATGCGCGCGCCCACCGACCATATCGCGGCGGCCGACTGTCGCGACGGCCGGAGATTTCGGACTCCTTGAGGCGCCGGGGGCGGACGGTGCGTCCGCCCTGCGCCAACGCGCGTGCGGACTCAACACCTGCGGGCGAGGGCGTCGAACCGCGCATCCAACTCGCCGTTGGTCATTTCGGACCCATCATCTCGCAGCGCTCGTCGAGGGTCCGCTGCATCCCTCGACGGAACCGTTCGTCTCCGAAGGCGTCCTCGGGCAGCGGCAGGTCGCACCTGATGTAGTCAAGCACCCGCTCTGAGCGGGCGTATGAAGGTCTCGACCCGTTCAGGTTCCGAGCCTCCGATGCGGATCGTGTCGACGACGACGGGGGCCGCGTCCACGTCATCGACAAGGACGACATCGTGCCCCTCCGGGAGGTCGACGGGGATTCCGTTGAGCGTCAACTCCCGCGTCGCGTGCACGTAGGCGATCTCGAGCCGGACGGCGCCCTGCTTCACGCTGACCGTGGAGAGGGGCACCAGGGGAGGACCGCGGCTGAAGTCGGTCCCGCCGGAGAAGCTCAGGGTGTTGGCCGCCTCCGGGTCGTCGTCCTGGAACATCCACCCGGGCTGGCCCCGCCACACGACCACGATCGCGGGGTGGTGCACGTCGCCCATCGACACGTCTTCCCGTTCCGGCAGCGCATCCCAGTCGGGAAACGCCGGTTCGCTCGCCGCCTGGTCGGCGGCGTAGGTGTCGGTGATCCAGGTGACGGCGACCGACGCCGTGAGCGACATCGGCTGGGCGAGCGCCGGTGCCGCGGTGGCCATCGCGAGAATCAGCACGCTGGCGTATCGAAGCATTCCTCTGTCCTCCTCACAGGGCGCAGTTCGACGCGGTGTAGCTGTTGCCGATGTTGGCGCACGCCGTGGTCCTCGTCTTCCGTGACGACGGTCCAACGCAAGGTCGCCGACCTGGTCGTCCTCGATCGGGCGTCGGCCGCGACGATCTGCGCGGGGCCGCCGCGCCGCCGGAATCGTCGGGCAGCTACCGCGTGGCCGGGGGCGGCTCCAGGGCGCCCCCCCGCGGGGCGGCCGCCGGGGGAACGTGATCCGGTTCGGCATCAACATCACCGATTACGTCGACCCCCAACTACAGCGTGCTCCAGCGGTGGCGCTGAGTGCGACGGACCCCGGCCGGTTTCCCCGAAGCCCGCCCTGCGCAAGGGCGCTCACGTGGGCTCCTGGTGCAATTCGGGCCGGGCGGCCGTCGGGCCTAGCAGCCTGTGGCAAAAGTCGATAGATCGGAGTCGACGGAGTGGCGTAGACTTGGCGGCATGGCAATGGGCAAGAAGCCGGCGGCGCGACAGCCGTCACCGATGTGGGTGACCACAGCGGACCTTCCGACGAGCGCGGGACATCCCTTTTTCGAACGGCTGAACCGGGTTCTGGAGGAGGCCGGATTCGATGCCATTGTGGAGGGGTTGTGCGCGGTGTTCTACGCGTCGCGGCTGGGGCGCCCGAGTCTGCGTCCTGGGCGGTATTTCCGGCTGCTGTTCATCGGCTACTTCGAGGGTCTGTCGTCGGAGCGGGGGATTGCGTGGCGGGTCGCGGATTCTCTGAGCCTGCGGGCTTTCCTGGACCTGGACGTGACCGAGGCGCCGCCGAACCACTCGACGCTGTCGCGCACGCGGCGTCTGATCGACGTGGAAACGCACGTGGCGGTTTTCACGTGGGTGCTGGAACGGTTGGCGGGAGCGGGTCTGGTGCAGGGGAAGACGGTCGGGGTCGATGCGACGACGCTGGAAGCGAACGCGGCGATGCGGAGCATCGAGCGGCGGGATACCGGGGAATCGTACGAGGCGTTCGTGCGTCAGCTGGCGAAGGCATCGGGGATTGAGACGCCGACGCGAGCGGAGTTGGCGCGGTTTGACCGGTCCCGGAAGGACAGGAAGACGTCGAACAAGGAGTGGCAGTCTCCGCAGGACACGGACGCGAAGATCGCAAAGATGAAGGACGGTCGGACGCACTTGGCCCACAAGGCGGAGCACGGGATCGACCTGGAGACGGGCGCCATCCTCTCGGTGACGGTGCAGGAGGCGTCGGAGGGCGATTCGGCGACGCTGCCGGAGACGCTGACGATGGCGGCCGAGCAGGTCGAGGCGGTGCAGCCGGACGGCGCGGAGGTCGAAGAGGTGGTCGCCGACAAGGGGTACCACAGCGACGCGACGCTGGTGGCTCTCGACGAGATTGGGGTTCGCAGCTACGTCTCGGAGCCGGAGCGGGGTCGGCGCTGTTGGCAGGACAAGAAGACGGGAGAGACGCCGGTGGGGAAGCGTGCTGCGCAGAAGGCACTATATGGGAACCGTCGGCGTATTCGCGGCGACCGAGGCCGTCGTCTTCTACGCCGCCGCGGGGAGCTGGTGGAGCGGCCTTTCGCGCACCAGTACGAGACCGGGGGGCTGCGGCGAGTGTGGGTGCGCGGCCACGAGAATGTGCGCAAGCGGGTGCTCATCCAGGCGGCCGGTTGCAACCTCGGACTGCTGCTGCGCCGGCTGACCGGCGTCGGCACGCCCCGGAGCCTGCAGGGGCGGGCTCTTTCGGCCATTTGCGGACTGATCGCTCGCCTGACCGCGCTCTGGGGGCGTCTGACGGCCTCTTGGGACTTCCAATGGACGCCAGCGGGGCTGGTCGGCTCAATCGCTCATCGCCAAGCTGCCTGAACAGGTCGGCTCAGCGAATAGACTTCTTCCACGGGCTGCTAGCCGAGGCCTAGCCTAGCCTGCCTAGCCCCACTTCCGCGGACACTTTGCGGTTACCCCACTCTCGCGCCCTCACCCGATGTCCCACGCTTAGAAGAACACCGTCGGCGGCTTCGCCGTCAACGACAAGATGTGAGAAACGCACCGGCAGGCCCATGCCCCGGAACACGTCCGACGAGTCCTGCAGGTGAAAATGAAGGTGCGGTTCGGTGCTGTGGCCCGTGTGGCCGCAGCGCCCAAGCACTTGACTGCGGCTCACCCGGTCGCCGGGCGCAACGCAAACGCTGCCCGGAACGAGGTGTGCGTATAACCCGACCTCTCCCTCGGCATGCGCCACGGCTACGTGATTGCCGAGAAAGCTGCGGGCCGTGAAGTCGCAGACGCCCCAGCCGAGGAACGCCTGACGTACGCGGTCCTCCACACGGACAACGATTCCGCACGCCGCCGCGCGGATTTCGCAGCCGAAACAGAAGTAATCCTCCGCTCTCGTTCCCGGGCCCTGGTGAGTTCGGAATCCTTCGTCCGCCTGGACGAAGTCGAGCGCGAAGCGTTGTCCCAGAACGTCCCATGAATGCGAGGTCTCCGGCGTGCTCCCGCCGTTGACAACCAGCCACTCGCCGTCGAACGGCAACGTGTAGACGACCCGCGTTTCGTAGCCCCGGCCGTCGTCGCCACTGCGCTTAAGCCGCCGGGCAAGAGTTGCGTTGCCGACCACCTGCCTAACGCTCTCCACGACCTGTAGTGGATTCAACAGGCATAACCACTGTGTTGCGCCGAAAACCGTGATGAGACCATAGGGCCCGAAGCGGCCGATCGGGCCGGAGATCGGCCATGGCGCGCGGTCCAGGTCGCGCTCGTCGTCCCGCCTAGCGCAATCGCTAGGCTCGCGCCCCCGCGCCCAACGCCTTGTCGCCCAGACGAGTACGCCCAAGACGAGATAGATCAGAATGATCATGAACTCCGGCAACGGAGAATCGAATAGTGCCCCCGCCGCAACCAGCGCGATAGCGGTCAGTACGAGCGCGGTCATGTGTACACGGTCCGTGTCCGGCTCGTCCTCCCGCCCACTGCTTGGCGTCCGCGCGCGCCGTCTTACTAATCGCCTTACCGCCCAGTCCCCTACGCGCAGGACGCAATAAATCGCGACAATTATGGGCGGCGGGCGATAATCGACCAATGCCACAGCCGCGAGCACAACGACGGCGGTCAGAAGGAGCGTTGCCATAGCGCAGTGACCGGTTCCTCGCGAAAGCCCAGAGACACCCACCTCAAGGTGACGCCGCGGCCGCCGTTCCCACAGCCTTCGCCGCTTGCCGCGCGAACCGGCGTATGAGTTTATCACCGATGTTCGTAATCGACCGTTGCCCCCCTCAACTGGCTCTCGCCACGCCGCGGTGGCGAGAGCCAGTTTGGTAACCCCGCCTGACTGTCACTCACGGCAAGTCACGACACCCGCCTTCTCTCTCGGCCGGACGTAGTTCGTCCACTAGCTAGAAGTTGACCATTGCTTCATTGACCCCGACGTATTCATCCTCACCCGGCATGTAGCCTCCGAAAAAGTAGTCGTAAAAAAAACCCGCGCCGATAGCCTCACCCACCCACTTCCCGCCTTGGACAACCGCCCGCCTGACTGCGGCGTTTCTTGCTGCCGCGGCCGCCGCTCTGGCAGCCACCAATGCGGCAAACGGTAGGCCCCTCGGGTCCGCATCGTTCGCCATCACAGCTTCGGACATGACGTCCAATGTTGGACTCGCGGTTGCGTAGACTACGTGGTCTCCACCGGCCAGCGCCAGCGCCCCGACGAGCGTCAGCATAAGAACAACACACATCGACTTGCGCATCATCATCGCTTCTCCTCCTTTATTATGAACGACCCGTTCCATGCTTGCTTGCTTCCAAACCGCAGGCACCTCCAATCGCGTAACGGTTGCGCGCAATACAATTGTATAGCGCATCTCGCATCCTTCGTGGCAGCACACCCAACGGCGCAATCCAGCACCAAGGCCACCCCAAACACCGCAGTATGAAGATCACTGCTGTCGAGCCTGCCAGCAGGCTACCATTCTCATCGATTACGTAGATGGAATCCAACCGGTCCGCGTGCACACCCTCAGATGCAAGTAGCCGTTTACCGGCCTCGCCTTCCAGACGTTCAAAACAAAACACCCCACCCTTATCTCGATGCATCACGAATCCGACGAACCTACCGCAGAGCCCACACATGCCATCATACAGCACCACGCCCGACCCCGCTATGGAGAACAAAGACTTGACGCGTTCGTATTCCCGGTCCGACACCAGCACGAAATACAGGCTCAACATCATCCACGAGAAACCGAACAGCCCCATAACGGCCGCGAGACCAACATGAAACATGACACCCGCACCCAGCATAAACCAGCGCGTCCACCGATTGAACAGCATAAACGGAAACGCCACCTCGAACAAGACCGTGGCATATGTTAACACCACAACGGCTATCATGCTGGGGTAGATATGCTGTCCTATTCCCGTCCAAGCGAAGGCGTTTACGCGCATCACATAATACACTGCAACGCCGTTTTGCCAGTGCTCACCCATCGCTTTGTATAGTCCGGTTGACAGATACAGCATGGACAACTGGACAGCGACTGCAAGGATGGCTGCGTTATGGAGAAGACCCACAGCCAGCGGCACGTCGCGATCCCGCCGACCGCTGAGATCCGCGAAGATCATGTACAACAACACAATGCGTGTAATATTATCTCCGCCATCGGTAATCAGACTGTTCAGGTCTTGCAGAGACACCGTTAGCATGTAGACCGCAATCGTAGTCAATCGGCCGCCAATGCCAGCCACGAACAGACATGTAACAAAAATACCCGCATGAAAGATCAGCTCGAACGAAAAGGGACCTGACGACCACTGATACGGCGAAAAGAGCCCGATCACAGATAAGTCCCGGGTGATGCGAGCCTCCCCCCACAGATAATGGCGCAACGAGTAGTTGACGGCATACTCGTAAAGTATGGCCAGACCCAAAGACGTGCGCGTCAGCGCGGCGCCGGTGACGCAACGTCGCAGCCCGAGGTTCGCCAGCTTTACTGCCCGTTGGGGATTGATTGCCATTCAATGTCCACGTAGTGCGCGGTACCCGCGGTATCCGGTAGGTGGCGCTCGGAAAAACGCGGGAACTCAAGATCAACAATTCTCACGTAGACGCTGTCAACGGCGCGTAAATCGCTGTCTACACAAAGGTCAGTTACGAGCCGCACCAGTGCCTGCTTTGCTTGCTCCCGCACCTCATCCGTACTTGCCCGCTGCATCCGACAGTAGTCAACCGTAGGTTGGTCTAAACACAACTCTTGTAGTAGAGGTTCTAGTTCAACGAAACCGAAAAGATACTGCCGGGCTAAGCTCAACTGGAGATGCAATACGGACGACAACGAAGACGCAAATGCGCGGGGGCCCAGCCGTTCTGTAATGCCATAGGTGACATCGAACCATGGCGTGTCAACGCCTGCGCCCCGACACTTCCCAACCAATGACATGCTCGTATCGACCGGGTTGGGCGCGAACAGATGCCAGTTTTGCGTAAACAATGGGTTAATGTAACCCATTACTTGCGTATTGTAAGCAAGCTTTAGTGGATTTAGAGGTAGCAGATAGAGACCAACCATTGAGAAATGGCAAATGAACACGACCGAGACCAAGGGCGTAACGGTAGTCATGGTCCACGGATGATTCAACACGCGACGAACGCGACCCTGGCAGCGGGCCCACGCGGGAGCACATGATTGTATTCGGCGGGCAGCCCGACGAAGGTGCGAGTTAGGCATGGAAAGCGGCCTCCGACCATGAACGCGACGCCGGACACATAGGTCTCAAGCCTCGGTTGTGAGTATTCGTTTACCGGGATAGCTTCCTGGGCGCCGTATCGCCGCTTCACCCAGGCGGTGCACCAGACATGTCTGGCTCACCTGCTCCGGCGGACAAGGTACCTGCAAGGCGACCGCCCACGTAGCCGGTGGATCGTCCGGGTGAAAGCTGTTCCTGCAAGCCGCTTTTGAGTTGCGCGATCGCCGCGAGGCGGGGTGTCTGAGCGACCATGGTCTGGCACGGCCCGCGGCCGACTGCTCGCTCGACTCGCTCGGCTGCGATTCGCCGCGCATCTGGCCATCGAATTCTCGGCGGTGTTCGCCTTCCTTTGGCAGCCGTCGGTCGACGCCACCAATTGGCGAGCCGAACAGGCCCTCCGGCCCGCCGTCGTCACCCGGAAGTTCTGCGGCGGCAATCGCACTCGCCACGGCGCAGACACCCAGCAGGTGCTCGCCAGCGTCGTCCGGACAGCCTACGAACCTCATCGCGACCTCCCCCCCTGATCGTCACAATGCTCCGCTCTTCGAGACCTGAAGTAACGCAAGCGCGATGCCAATTTTGCCGGCCGGCGCGCAAGTCCAGGTCTGTCAGGCGGTTGCGCGCGCGACCTCATCCCGCCCCGGAGGCGCGCCACATGCGTTCGATGGGACATTCAATGCCCGCCCTGCGGTCATTTTGTGTACGGTCGTCGGAATCTGATCCGGCGCCTGTACTACGGCGAGCACTGGAAGATCGGGACCATTGCGGCCCAAGTCAGCCTCCACCGTGAGACGGTGAACCAGCTCTTCGAGGAGACTGGAAAAGAGCCAACGACAGCTCTCGCCGCGGGCGGACGGCGCGTCTGCCACGGCAGCTCCAGCCACCTCCGCACCTGTTGACCACGCTTCCCGCGCCAACTGGGGGCGGACGGCGCGTCTGCCACGGGCGCTCCGGACTGGCTCGGAGGGCGAGCGGCCCGCGGGCCGCTTCCCAGCGGTTACACCGTCGACGCGGATATACGCGGAGCAGGCCGGCGAACTCGGACCGCGTCGTGCCGCTCTCGCCGAAGATGGTGGGGCTGCGGTTCCCAGGCGGCGGCCCGGGCCGCCGGCGTCGAGCGGGTGACCGCCCACTCGGGGCGGGTCGGGCTGGCGTCGGAGCTCACGAGCCGGGGCGCGTCAACGACCGACGTGATGCTCCCCGGGAACTGGAAGACGAGCCGGATGGTGGCGCACTACTCGGCCGGCGCGACCGCAGAACGCGGCGCCGTGGCGCGGTACCTCTGAGCAGTCCAGGAATTTCGACCGCCGAGCTCCTCGAGGGCGTCTGCGGTGTCGACCTCGACGCCCTCGACGTCGAGCTGCCGCGGGGGTTCGGACGAGATTGAGGCGCACGGCGCACGGCGCACGACGCCCGGGATCTTCCCAGGGCGCTCAGAACCGTCACCATCCACCCACGAGTTCGAGAAACTCTTCCCGTGTCAAGCCGGCGTCGCGGATCAGCGATCGCAGGAGACCGCGGCTCAGTTCCCGGTGTTTCGGTACCGTGAGTCGGCGGCCAGTCGGCCCAACCAGGATCATGTGGCTGCCTTCCATGCGATCGAGGGAGAATCCGATCCTCGCGACTATCGTCACGAAGTCGTCTCCCGAGAGAACAGGGAGTCGCACCACCGCTACGCTCGCACCTCGATGATCTGAAACTCGGACGATGGTGGCAGCGTGGCCTCGTGCTCTCGCAGACTCGCCAGATAGCCTCTGATCGCTTCGTGGACGTTGTCGAGCGCTTCTTCTCTCGTCCGCCCCTGACTGTGGCACCCAGGCAGCGTCGGACAGCTCGCTACCTCCCAGCCGTCCTCATCCGCCTGGAACACAACCAGCAGTCTCAGGGCTTTGCCGTCGTCCTGATTCTTGGCTCCGGGATCGACCAACGAGGCAGGACTGCCGGCCACACGAGGCACGGTCCTCGTGCCTGCCGGCGGTGGTCCGTGGTCCTCGATGATGTCGAAACCGAGTCGCGAGAGAATCCGATGCGCGTCTTGTGCCCCGAAGCCCACCGGCGGCGAGCCCGTGACCAGCCGAAGGACTTGCTTGATTGGGAAGCGCCGTCCGTGGAGCTCGACAAAGTACTTGTTGCGGCCATCGATCGGGGTCGGCGGAACGTCGCGCGTAGCTGTAAGGATGTCGGCTGGCGTGATCGAGAGCGCCGCGCCACGGAGCCTGAAGTCCATAAAAATACCCTCCCTTCTTCCCGTTATCAATAGCATGCCATGGCGGGGCCGTCAAGACGAGAAACGGGTCGTGCCGAGGGACGGCCGAGTCCGCGGGGCACGCTAGAGGGTACCCCAACCGCGTAATCCTTGGGTTGGAGCCAGTACGAGATCTTGCCCTTGTTTTCGCCGCGATGTGCCATCGCCCGCACCTCCTTGGGACGCAAGATGTACGTCCGCGGCTCCGTGTCCAGCGAGTTCACGATCACCCAAGAATTGCCCATGATCTTGTCGAGATCCTTGCCTAGTGGCACAGGATTCCGCTTGCTCAGGCTCTTCACCTGGATGGTGCGCACACGTTTTCCATCCATGCTGAAGCAGATAATGTCAATTCCGCGGGTGTTGCGCGACGTGGGCAACACGTTCCAGCCGCGCTCGGACAGCTTGAAGCACAGGTAGTACAGGCCGATGTTGCCGACGATTTGCGGCGACCGGTTCATTGGGGGAGGCAGGGTACACGCAACGCCGGTTTCCGGGAGCGCCGCGCCCGGTCCAGGAACGGCGGCCGGCCCGGACGCCGCCGCGGCCGGCGCGGTGGGCCGCGGCCCTGGCATCTCGCCGCCGCCGCTTCGCGAGCCCCGCGAAGCGGCCCGACCCCCCGGTCGGGGACGGGGTCCTTGGGTCTGATAACGGGGCGATCTGTTACGGGCGCCGCCACGACTCGCTCCACGGGCCGCGGGCCCGTGGAGCGACGTGACTCGGTGGCCGTCAGGCTCGGCCGGCGGGGCCGAAGAAACGGCGCCAGCTCATCGCGAGGCCGGTCCACACCATGACCGCGACGCCCAGGGACACGACGCCGGCGATCGACTGTCCGGCCACGCCATACACCTCTCCGGTATGTGCAAACCGCAACCAGCGGCGGACCTTGAAGCCGCGGCTGAAGGTCGGGTAGCCGGCGCGCCCGACCAGCTCGCCGGTTGCCCGGTCGAACAGAAGGTCCTCGGTCTTCGACGGCTGGCGGGCCGTCCCGCGGTCGACGGCGACCCGAACGGGATCGTGAATCGTCTCGGGAAGGCCGATCGTCATCGTTCGCCATCCGGGCGTCTCGGCGACGGCCTTCGCGGCCAGCGCCTGCAGGTCGACCGACGAAGCCGCCGGGTCCGGCGTGACGGACAGGTCGTTCCGCGTCACCGGCTCCAACGACCGCGGCGACGTCTGGAACGGCGGCGTGTCGCCGGCCAGGCGATGGACGAGGTCGGCGGCCCACTGATAGGAGATGGTGGCGCCGCTGGCGACGATGACGGCGAGCGGAACCGCCGACCAGAAGCCGATCACGCTGTGCCAGTTGAAATCGCGCGGCCGCCCGCCGAGGCCGCGGCGAAACCACAGCGCCTGTCTCCAGGCGGCGCGCCTGCCCGTCGACGGCCACCAGAGGTAGAGCCCGCTCACGAGCAGAAACAGGAACCCGAGGTTGGCGGTGGCCGTGAACGTCCGCCCGATGATCCGATACTCCCCCTCGAGGGCGAGCCACCGGTGCCAGTACAGGACGCTTCGGAGGAAGCGTCGCGTTCGTGTGTTGCCATCGCCCAGCCGCTCGCCGGTGAAGCGGTCGGCGTGGACGGTGGCTCCGTCGTCGAGCCCGACCACCGCCGGCTCGCGCGGATCGCTCTTCAAGGCCACGGAAGTGACGAGTCCGGCCCGCCCCCCGTCGTTGACGCGCGCGATCAGCTCGTCGAGCCCGAGCGGCGCGACGTCGGGGGCCGGCGCCTCGGCGCGATACTCGCGAAGCGCCCACCGGTCGAGCTGCGCCTCGTAGGTGAGGATGACGCCGGTCGCCGCCAGCATGAGGATCACGACAGCGGCGGTGACTCCGACCGCCAGATGGATCCAGAAGATCGCCTTGCGCAGGGACATGTCCGGTCGCGTCTCGGGACGGAAGCCCCCGCCCCCGGGTTGGCGGGATCTCGCCGGACGGCGCCGCGCGAGGAGCCGTCCGCTGCGGCTCGCGGGTTCGCGAGCGCCCGGCCCGGGCCGGGGACCGCAGGCGGGCGTCGCGAGGGCTGCTCAGGGGGTGCTGTCGGAGGTTACCTTGCCGTGTGCCAAGCACCCGAAACGGTCGAAGACGGGCTGCCCCGTGGTGCGGTCGGCAACCTCATGCCGGTCGCTGCCCTCGGGCTCAGGGGGCGCTGTCGGAATCGGTGGCCGGGGACTCGGACTCGGTTTCCTGGGAGTCGGAGTCGGTCGCCGGGGAGCCGGCATCGCCCTCGCCGTCGGAGTCGGTCCCGCCGGGGCAGGCCGCGGTCATGGCGGCACCCACCGCGATCGAGCCGGCCGCGACCGCACGCGAGAGAAACGAGCGGCGATCGACCCGGACGGTGGTGATGTCGGCGTCCGTCAGCGACGTCGGCGACCCCTGATGATTCGCGTCGGGCTTCCGGTTTTCCGGTTTGCGCATGACGTTTCTCCTGAGCTTGAAAGATGAGAATGAGTCCCAGTATCCTAGGGGCGCGTGCCATGGTTGTCAAGCTGTGACGCGACCGCCATGACCATCGCGCGAGAACGAAGTACCAATCGGTCGCCTTGCACGGAGCGCTCATACTGATGACGGACCACACCAGGCCAGGACCGGCGACAGACCGCGACTGGTACGCCTGGCTCATCGATCCGCTGCCGACCGCGGAGTTCGAACGCGACTACTACGAGCAACGGCTCTTCCACATCCGGCGCATGGCGTCCCCGTACTACGCCGAGCTCCTGTCGGTGACCGACCTCGACCTCGTGCTGGGCACCCACTCGGCCGGCCATCGCGACATCAGCCTGGTCCGGGGCGACGGCGACGTCCCCCCCCGCGAGTACGCGAACGACGCCGGCAAGATCCATCCGCTCGAGGTCGCGAGGCGCTTCGACGACGGCGCGACCGTCGTCTTCAACCAGCTCCACAAGCGCGTGCCGGCGCTGGCCCGGCTGTGCGTCGCGCTCGGGCGGCGCTTCTCGTCGCGGGTCCAGACCAACGTGTATCTCACGCCGCCCGACGCGCAGGGATTCGCCCCGCACTGGGACACCCACGACGTCTTCGTGCTGCAGATCAACGGCACGAAGCGCTGGTCGATCTACGACACCAAGGTGAGACTGCCGCTCCGGGGCCAGGGCTTCGAACGCGGCACGCCTCCCGGCGACGTCAGCGACGAGTTCGAGCTCGGCCCGGGCAGCGCCGTCTACCTGCCGCGCGGCCTGATGCACTCGGCCCGTTCGACGGGTGAGGCGTCGTTGCACGTCACGCTCGGGCTCACGGCGTTCACCTGGGCCGAGTTCCTCGTCGAGAGCGTCACCGCGGCGGCGATCGAGGAAGAATCGCTGCGCCGGAATCTCCCTCGCGAGTTCGCTCGCGGGGGGGTTCCCGTCGCCGAGCGAGCGCGTCTGTTCGGCGAGAAGCTGGCGTTGGTGCAGTCGCGGTTCGATCCCGAGGTCGTGTGGCGCCGCTTCACGGACGAGATCCTGGCCACCGACGTACCGCTGTTCACCGACCTGCTCGGCCAGCGGCTCCGCGGAGACCGGCTGACGCCCCGCTCGCGGGTGAGACGCCGCGCCGGGCTGCTCACCGAAGCCGTGACGGAGGGCGAGACGTGCCTCCTCCGGTTCTGTGGCCGCGAGCTCAGGCTGCCGGCCGGCGTGTGGCCGGCCCTGCAGTTCGCCGCGACGGCCGACGAGTTCGCCGTCCAGGACCTGCCCGACTGTCTGGATGCCGAAGGGAAGCTGACCCTGGTGACGCGACTGGTCAGAGAGGGGGTCCTCCAGCCGAGCCACGGGCGTTGTTGACTCCTCGTCCTGCCGCCGGCTCGGCAGAAGTAGCAGCAGGCTGCGCCATCGCATCGACCGGTTGGCCCGGCCGGGCCCGGCGTTGCCCGACGGTCAAACGGACACCGCTCCGGCGGGGAAGGTGGACCTCCGGTACACGAACGATGAGCTGGAGCGTCTCGAAGAGTGCTGATCCTGCCGGATACTTCCCGCTGGATCGACTTCTTTTCGCCCCCGCGGCGAAGCCGCCGTCAAAGTGGCCCGTCCTGGCGGCGTCGGCGGCCGGACTACTGCGATCCGCCGCCCTCGGCGGCCTCGCGCGCCTCCATGGCGCGCGCGCCCGAGAGCGAGCTGGCCATCGAGTAGTTGCCCTCGTGGCAGGCGTACTCGTACAACGGTTCGTCGGTGCGGGCCATCAGCACCTGCGCTGTCCAGGGCCGCGTCCAACTCGTCGGATCGTCCACCGTGAACTCGTAGATCAGGGTGTCGGCGTCCGCCCGCGTGAAGCGCTCGACGAGCTGCAGGTTGGCGCTCGATCCCCCCAGCGACGTCTCGCCGAGGAAGTTCCGCGTCTCGACGACGAGGCTGTCGCCCTCCCACCGGGCCCGCGAGTTACCGACCCACTGCCGCAGCTGCCCGGGCAGGTGGGGACGCCCGTCGAGGGGGACGATGCGCGCGTTGTGCACCATCTCGTTGAGGATGACCACGTGGTCGGCGCTCTGGAAGAGCTGCACGTTGTTGTTGTAGGCGCTCGGCGTCATCGGCGGCCCCGAGTTGAACCCGAGCAGGCAGCGTTCCGAGAAGCCGCGATCCTCGGGTCCGTGGGCGTGCCGATTGCGCAGGATGCGGCGGGCTTCCGCCCGCTCGTCCACGACCGGCAGCACGGGGGGAATGCGTCCGTCCGGCGGATCGACCACCAGCGACGTCCGCTGATCGGTCAGCGTATGCCCGTGCTCGAACCAGACGCGGACCGAGTAGCCGAGGCGCGCGCCCAGCGGCGCGTCCTCGCGTTCCGACTCGTTGGCCGCGCGCTGCTCCGCCAGCCGCTGCTCCCACGCGGCGGCTTCCTCCGCCGTCAGCTCCGCCAGCTCGGCGAGGTCTTCGGGCCGTTCCATCGGCGTCGCGGTCGAGAAGTTCCAGACGCCCTGCAGGTCCGGGTGGCCGTCCGGGGTCCGGAGGGTCGGCGCCTGCGAGGCGGCGACGGACGGGAACAGGGCGAGAACGGCGGAAACGAGCACGAGGGAGCGGGCAGACTTGAACAATCGACGGGGCATGGGCAACCTCCTGGTCGAGATCCGGGACGGCGGCCGTCACGAACGCGTGGATGTCCCTGGAAGAGCGCCCATTGTAGCAGCCGACGGTCGGCCGGTGCGGTCGTCGGGGCCTGTCCTCGCTGACCACCGCTTGGTATCTGCCCAGCCGTTCATGCAGCCACTTCGCCATGCTGCCGGGTCCCGCTCGGGCTCGGGCATCGGACCGCCTGGGTCCGCCTTGGACCGGGCGCCTCCGCCGTCCACGGGGCGGTTCAGGCATCGTCCAGGTACAGCGAGACCTCGATGTTCAGCCAGCTGCCTCGCTGCGCGAGCGATTCCGTCCGCGCGGACAGGCGCTTGCCGGCGTCCATCAGCCGGGCGGGCATCTCGTTGCGCCGGCGGGGCACGTAGCCCAGCTTGTGTCCATCCGGTCCGAGGACCTCGATGGCGAGCGCATCGTAGCGGTTCTCGGGCTGCCGCCGAGGAACCCGTCCTCCAGCAGGCTCAGCCAGCTCTTGGCGGTGCCCGCGGACACGCCGGCGTCGCGCGCGAGGTCGTCGTGGTTGACGACGCGGCTGCCGCGCCGCCCAACCGCCGCACCCGCACCCCCGAACACCGCATCCGACGAGGTCTCGATCGTCGCGGATCCGACCCCTGCACCGGCCCCACCGGTGACGGCACGAGTCGCCCGACGGTGCTGTCGCCGACCGACGCCGCACGCCGAAGCGCGACGAGCTGAGACGCCGATCCCGGCGCCCTCGGACGAGCTATGATGGTCCCGCGACTATCGAGGAACGGGAGAACACCGACGTGGCCACCACGCAACCCGTCGTCAAGTTCACGTACGAGGACTACCGCACCACGCCAGCGGACGAGCGGTACGAGTTGCTCGACGGTGATCTGATCATGGTTCCCGCCCCGAATCTGAAGCACCAAACCGTGCAGCTGCAGTTGGCAAGACGACTGGCAAGCTTTGTCGAGGAGCAGAACTTGGGCAAGATGTTCATCGCCCCCTGCGACGTGGTGCTCTCCGACACCAACGTGGTGCAGCCAGACCTTCTGTTCGTCTCCCGGCAACACGAGCATCTACTGAGCGGCGGCGAGAACGTGCGGGGTGCGCCGGATCTGGCGATCGAGATTCTGTTGCCGTCGACGGCGGACAAGGACCGGGGGGTCAAGCGCGAACTCTACGGCAGGCACGGCGTGACCGAGTACTGGCTGGTCGACCCGATCGCCGAGACCGTCTCGATCCATCGCCAGCAAGCGGGCAAGCTGGCGGCCACCCAGACCTTCGGCCGGGAAGAGACGCTCCGCTCCCCCCTCCTCGCTGGCCTCAAGCTCCACCTGGACGACATCTTCTCGTCATGAGGACGAGGTCCGTGCCGATCCGGGGCACGAGACGACCGGCAGCGCGCCAACGACTCGACGACCGTCGGCTGCCGTCGGACGACGCCGAACCCGTGAGTTCGGTTCCACCCCAGTCTGGATGAGCCGGAGAACGAGGCCCAAGCGCCGGACTCCCGGCCCGGACGGACGCCGCCAACTGGCGCAGGGGACCGTCGGCCGGCGACCATCCCCGCGTATCGTCGAGGCTCGCGGCGGCAGAGACAGGGTGTCGGCTATAGTTGGGTAGACGCAAGATGGGGGAGGGCTTTCCATGACAGTTCCAACCGGGCGCGCGTGCAATCGGTTCGCGAGACGGATCGGCGCCGCGGCGACGGCGCTCGTCGTGGGTTTCGGCGGCGCGGCGGCCGGCGCCCAGGAGCCGGCGTTCACGCCGGTCACCGACGCCATGCTGCAGAACCCCGACCCCGCCGACTGGCTGAACTGGCGGCGCACCCTCGACGGCTGGGGCTACAGCCCCCTCGACCAGATCGACCGCGAGAACGTCGATCAGCTGCAGCTCGTCTGGGCGTGGCCGCTCGCACCCGGGCTGATCCAGGCGGCGCCCCTCGTGCACGACGGGGTGATGTTCATCCCCAGCCCCGGCATCGTGCAGGCCGTCGACGCGGTCACCGGCGACCGCCTCTGGGAGTACCGGCGGCGGTTCGAGGCGTCGGACGCGCTCGAGGCGGTGGGGGCGGGCGTGCGCACCCGGTCCATCGCCATCTACGGCGACAAGATCTACGTCAACACCTCCGACGCCCACATCGTGGCCCTCGACGCGCGGACCGGCGAGGTCGCGTGGGACCATACCGTCGCCGACTTCCGGCTGGGCTACCGCTACACCAGCGGGCCAATCGTGGTGAACGGCCGCATCGTGGCCGGCATGACGGGGTGCCAGAACTACAAGAACGACGTCTGCTTCATCTCCGCCCACGACCCCGAGACGGGCGAGCAGGTGTGGCGCACGTCGACCATCGCGCGCCCCGGCGAGCCGGGCGGCGACACCTGGGGCGACCTGCCCCTGACGTTCCGCGCCGGCGCCGACTCGTGGATCCCCGGCAGCTACGACCCCGAGACGAACCTCACCTACTGGTCGACCTCGCAGGCCAAGCCCTGGGCCCGCTTGTCGCGCAAGACCGACGGCGACGCGTTGTACACGAACAGCGTCCTCGCCCTCGACCCCGCGACCGGCGAGCTGGCGTGGTACTACCAGTTCGTGCCCGGCGAGACCCACGACCTCGACGACGTGTTCGAGAGCGTGCTCATCGACCACCGGGGGCGGAAGTCGCTCTTCAAGATGGGCAAGCACGGCATCCTGTGGGAGCTCGACCGGGTGACCGGCGCGTTCGTGGCCGCCCACGACCTCGGCTATCAGAACGTGCTCGACGTCGACCCCGCGACCGGCGAGGTGATCTACCGGCCCGACATGATTCCGGTGGCCGGGGTCGAGCTCGATTTCTGCCCCGACTTCGGCGGCGTCCGCAACTGGCGCGCGAGCGCCTACCACCCCGGGACGCAGGTGCTCTACATTCCCATCCATCCGACCTGCGTGCGGGGCATGTTCACCGAGCTGGAGCAGGTCGAGGGGAACGACTACTACGCCGACCGGGGCTGGTTCTCGCGGGGCAGCCGCGTGCACCCCGACAGCGGCGAGCACGCCGGCCACCTCATCGCGATGGACATCGACACCGGCGAGATCCGCTGGCGCCACTCGATGGCCACTCGCCCCGGAGCCGCGGCCCTGACCACGGCCGGGGGGCTGGTCGTGAGCGCCGACACCGACCGCAACTTGTTCATACACGATGTGGAGACCGGCGACGTGCTGTTCCGGACCCGCCTGCCCGGCTCGGTGCAGGGCTTCCCGATCACCTACGCGGTCGACGGGCGGCAGTATCTGGCGGCGCCGGTGGGCGGCGGCCGGCCCAACGCGGTGTACGTGTTCGCGCTGCCCGAGCGGGCCGTTGCGCCGTAGCACGGAGTGGCCGCCGGCGGGTCGGTCGGGCGGAGCCGCAAGGCGACGGTCCCGGGCCGGCGCGCCGCGGACATCCGCGCCATGATCCCTCGCGTCTCCTGCACCGCGGCCGCCCGGGCGGCGCTCGCCTTCACGCCGTTCGTTCGGATGTCCGCGCCATGAGCCCTCGCGTTTCCTGCGCCGCGGCCGCCCGGGCGGCGCTCGTCTTCACGCTGTTCGTGCGGATGTCCGCGCCATGAGCTCTCGCGTCTCCTACACCGCGGCCGCCTGGGCGGCGCTCGTCTTCACGCTGTTCGTGGTCCTGTGGGGCGGCTACGTCAGCGCCAGCGGCGCCGGCGACGGGTGCGGCGACGACTGGCCGCTGTGCGGCGAGCTGCTCTCGCCCTCGACCGGGACGACGCCGGCGGATACGGCCGACACCCTGGTCGAGTTCACCCACCGGCTGACCAGCGGGCTCGCCCTGCTCGCCGTTGCGGGCCTCGCCGGCTGGTCGCGCTACCGGTTCCCCCCCGGCCACCGGGCGCGTTACTGGGCGGCCCTCGCCCTGCTCTTCATGGTCGTCGAGGCCCTCATCGGGGCGGCCCTCGTGATCTTCCAGTGGGTCGACATGAACGTCTCCCTGGCCCGCGCCCTCGTCCAGCCGGTCCACCTCACCAACACCTATCTCCTGATGGGCGCGCTGGGATGCGCGGCGTGGTGGTCGGGGCCGCGGGAGCCGGCGGCGGCTCTCGACCCCCGCCGCCCCGACCGGCTCGTGGCGGCGGCTCTCGGGGGGCTGGTCGTGGTCAGCGCCTTCGGCACCGCCGCGTCCCTGGCGTCGACCGTCTTTCCTTCCGAGTCGTTTCTCGACGGGGTGCGCAGCGACTTCGCGCGCGGCGCCCACTACCTGATCCGGCTGCGCGTCTGGCACCCCGTCGCCGTCCTCGCGTTCGGCGGCTACCTCGTCTGGCTCTGGCGGCGGCTCGCGCGGATGCATCCCGACGGCGTGCCGGCGCGGTTCCGTCTGGTGGCCGCGGTCTTCGCCACCGGGCTGGCCGTCGGGGTCCTCGACGCGCTGCTGCTCGCCCCCATCGCCCTGCAGATGGCGCACCTGTTCCTGGCCCACGCGCTCTGGCTGGGTCTGCTCGCCCTCTGGCTCCACCTCCGGTCCGAGCCGGAATAGACCAGTCTGGGCGGTCTTGTATCGAGGAACAGCGCGGGGCCTTACGACGCGGCCCGCTCGGTCGCCCGGTGGAGGTCCCAGTCCGCCTGCAGCCGCATCCAGAACTGGGGCGACGTCTTCAGCAGCCGTGACAATCGCAGGGCCGTGTCGGCGGTGATCCGCCGCTTGCCGAGCACGACCTCGTTGAGGCGGTTCGCGGAAATGCCGAGCCTCGGGCTGCCGGAGTCCGAGCGGCTTGATGAATTCCTCGATTAGCATTTCCCCGGGCGAGATGGCGGGTCCCGACCGGCCGGGGATCTCCGGTAATGGTCCTGGTCCCGGCGCCGCTATCCCCCATCGCCCTCTAGGCTAGGCGCACCTGTTCCTCGCCCACGTGCTTTGGCTCGGCCTCGGCCCTCTGGCTGCATCTCCGGCCGGAGCGAGCTGTCACGGCTTCGAAGTAGACTCGGTGGAGTCGGACGCCGCCGGGGGGGGGGGGGGGGAGCGGTACAGCGCATCGCCTCCGGGAAAGACCTGCCTGCAAGGGGGTTGCCTCGCACGCAACGGTTGGCGTAAACTCAGTCTGATCTCGGAGGCGGCGCTGTCAAGCCCGTGCCGAGGGGGGCTGTGGGGTCGCTCCCCGCAAAGCCCAGCTTCAGCGACGAATTTGTGTCGAGCGCCCGGTCCGCGCATTGATGTGGGGCAGGAATCCTGGTGATTCCCTCGCCTGGATCGGGTTCCGCACACTGATGTTGCGGAAGTCCTATGAATAGCCCCACTCAGGAAAGCTCGGGATATCCGAGCTTTTCTCATGTACGGAAAGCTCGGGAACAATGTCAGTTCTGATGGCGCTTGATCTTCCGCGCGTAGGGCTCTCTTCCTCGAAAATGGGCGTCTGGAGCGATGTTGATGTATCGAGAAACCTGCCAATGTTCGGTGCCGGTCGTGAGCTTCTTTGGGCCATTCTGCACAGAGACATCCCAGTGGAATCCTGGGGGCAGTTCGTAACCGGCAACGTGCAGTCTCTCCCGTCCGTGAAAACTCCTTGGGTCAAGGCGCCACGTCAGACGTCTGTTGTCGAGTCTGCACGCACCAGTGCCGTGATCATCCTCAAAGGCCTGCCGTTGCTGCGGCTCGTCCAGGTCAGTGCGCTCAGTGGCGAACACGTGAAGCGGGAGACACCGGGGGTCGCGACCGCCCTCGCACTCGGTACTGCGGTACCACACCTCGCAGGAATCCAGCTGGCTTGATACATGGGCAGTTGCGGTCGGCAGTGGGCGTGCATGGGCCTTGTAACGCACGAAGCTAGTGAGTGCCACCGTCTGTCCAATCGTGATAGGAGCGTCTGGACTCAGGGGAACGCGCGGTTTTCCTGCAACGAACACGGCCACCTTGACACGGTGTGCGCGGCGGTAGAGGTTGGCTGCGTCCAGGCCGGTCACAAGTTGCACCGGGCGGCCGTTGAGTCGCCGCATACTACTCGGCCTTTCCTGCACCTGCCATGAGCGATCGTGGCACTCTCTTCGTAGCTGAGTGCGAACCGCCGATGTGGCCGCGCGTTCAGTGTCGGGAAAGACAACCCAGACTTCGTACTTCACTTGAGCCCAAGCCCTAGCTAGAGTCTCAGTCGCAGCAGAACCGACGCCGGGATCTGTACGCGCTCCAACTCTTCTGGCGTCATGGCGCGCAGACAATCGATGAGTCGCTTCCGCAAGTTCTCGCTGCGTGTCCCGATGTCCCCCGGATTTGGGGTCTCCAGGAGGTCGGACGGTGGCCTCAGGCCCTGCTGATCGAACCAAGCCACCAAGTGGTTCCGCACTTCCGTCTTCAGGTAACCTAGCCAGCGTTGCCGGAGCTGGGACGGAAGAAAATTCGCAGGATACCGACGCTCCGTCCATTCAGAGAGACGATCGTCTGCGGTAGCATCGTCTACCTTGCTCGCAAAGGCTCTTTTCCATTCATTGAACGTGTCGGTCGTTATGGTCGGGATCTCAGGTCCGGATACATCGCCACTGGTCGCGACCTCCTGTACAGGGTCCCAGACGTACTTGTTTCCGCTGGAGAAGTCCAAGACGGCCCTCCACAGGTCGGCCCTGATTCGCGGGGAGCCGACTCCAGAACCCGGCGACGCTTCGGTAGCAACGCCCTTCAAGGCCGCGACGGTTGGCGTTGTGGTGGTGTCGACTTCCAGGATATCGCCATGCGATCGGACGAACTCCAGGAATGTCGACGCACCGTAGTCCGTCTCTCGAAAGTTGCGCTCGGTCAGGTCGAGGAGACGATTCTTGAGAACGGCCACGCTCATCCGGTGCCAGTCCGGTCGGCCTGACTCTCGCGCCTTTGCGAAAGCGCGCTCGATCAGAATTCTAGATTCATCCGCCATGGTCTCGTCAGGTTCGCTCGGGTCGAGTCATCGGGTCGCACGAGCTTCTGGGCGCCAACGACGGAAATTATACCGCGGTATTCAAGTTGATGGACTACGCGGAAGTCCATAGTCCGTCGAACTCACGGTTGTGGTACCGGGCGTCGATGGGGTACTCGTCGCCGCGGGTGTTGCCGAGGAGGGTAGCGCGTTCTGCCTTGAGCGCGTCGTTCCGGCTGCGGGGCATCGAGGAGGTCAACTCGGACATCGGTGCAAGCCATCCTTGGCGGCTGTCTACGAGGCGTCGCGCTCCAGCCTGTCGGAGCCGAGCAGCCGCCGCAGCCGGCGGAGTAGACGGCCCCGGCGGGTTTCATAGAAGGCGTTGAATCCCGTCATGTCCGCCGGAATCTCTCCGAGGTCGTGGCGAGCGACGTACGCGCGCGCAGCTTCGGGAGAAAGGGTGGCAGCGATCCATTGCTGCGGCAACTTGTCGCTCTTGCTCTCGTTCTCCTCCCCGACAAGCAGTTGCAGATTGGGCAGCCGGTCCGCGCGGTCCTGGAACTCTGGGATGTCATCAGCGGCTACGCCGGCGCGACGGAGGTGTCTGAGCGAAAACCGGCTCTTGGGAAATACGTGGTCGATGTGGAACCTGCTGTTCTGGAGATCCAGGAAGGGGAACAAGAGGGACAGCAGCGCGAACGTACGATCTCTAGATTCTACGAGGTCCTCGAGTTCCTCTTCTTCGAAAGTCAAGCTCTTGCCGCGGGTTCGCATCGCCGCTTCCAATTGCGCGGACGGAAACTCGTGTGCGCCATGTGTATCGATGACACTCCTGAGGGCGGTGAGCAGCGAATCCAGGCCGCTGCCCCAGATCCCCCTTTTGAGCAAGGACCGTGTCAGCCAGCTGCGGATGGCCTCGCGATCTTGGCGGTACGCCGCTTGGGAGAGGAATCCGGCCGGCGTGTCTCGAAGACAGAGATAGTGCGCGATGGGCAGCACCGCGTTGTTCGCGCTGAGGCTGGCGCTGGAGAAACCGAACCTTGCCACCAACTCCACGGCCGTTCGGACCGCGCGAGTGACGGGTTCCCAGCGATCTTCGAGTAGCTCCATGTTGTCGCGATTGAAGTTGGTGACCCTGAACCGCACGCTACGCACCCCGGCGAGCATCAGGCCGGCCTTCAGGAGGAAGTCCTGGGAGAATCCGAAGCCGCCCCCGATGCGGTTTACTTCGTCCACTGTGCCGTGGATCTCCTCACGGGCATCCAAGTTCTGCCACTGTGCCGTGGCCATGCTCATGAGCATGTCGGAATAGCTTAGCGGCGTGCCGCCGCTGTTGGTGCGGATGAAGATGTCGAGTACCTTGTCGAGATCCGGGTCATCCTCCTGGTAGTACGCGATCGCCGGCTCCGTGTGCACTACCTTGTGGAGAGCGGCAAGGACCCTGAACGGACCCTTTTGAGTGCCGAGTTCTCGATCGACAAGGAAGTCATTAAGGTCCACGGCGTCTTCGGCTTTGAGGATGTCACCAACGCGGTACCAGCAGTGCGTTGCATCCCGCCGAGAAGACTCTGCACTGGTCAGGAAGCGGAAGTCGTATGGGTGCGGCTCTTCTTCGTCGGCCACCCAGAGGGTTTCGGCGAGCGGCATGGCAAGAGTTACTTGACCCGTCGAAGGCGGGGTGAGGAGGGCGGTGGGGGCGGCTCGGTGACCGGCGGTACCGTCCCATCCGTGTAGCGCTGGGCGTGGTTCCGCTCGTACTCCCGCGCTTCGTGGAAGTCCCAGTACGCATCGAAGTCGCCGCTGGCTCGTAGCGCCCGGAGCTTCAGGACGGCCTCGGCGCCAACCAGGCGCCAGCGGGCCCCGGTCAGCTCCATCCGGTCGCGGACCAGGTGCCGGCACGCCCCTTCGATGACCCCGGTCGCGATGGGATAGCCCGCCGCGAGGTAGCGGTCGTAGTGCAGATACGGCGCGTATTTCACCAGGTAGTCGGCGCACTTGTCGACCGGCTTGCGGGTGTCCTTCGAGAAGCCGGCGACGGTCGCCGCACGCCGCATCGACGCCGCCACCCGGGTCGCCTTGCCTTCGAGAATGCTCCGCACGCGCGTCCAGGCCCAGTGAGTCAGCTCGGGGCTCCCCTCGCGATGGAACACCCGCCCCGCCTTCCAGACATACTCGACCACGTGGATGATGTCGAGGATCACCGTGACGTCCACGCCGTAGGCGGCGGCGCCCGCTTCCACGAGGTCGAGCTGCGGCTCGGCCCCGTCGACGAGCACGACCCAGCGCTTGGCGTGCTCGGGGTCCTGGCGCTCCGCTTCCAGCGTCGCCTCCGCGACCACCTCCCACGGCTCCCGTTCGAGACTCGCCCAGACCCGTTTCGCCACCGGGCGGGGCCGCACGGCCCGGGGCTTGTCTCCCGGCTGTCGGGGCATCAAGCTCTCCAGGAAGTCCTCCGGGCTCCGCACGAACGGCGCCGTCGTGTAGACGGCGGCCACCGTCGCCATGCGCTTCGAGTGCTTCTTCTCTCCCGGCTTGAGGCGGTGGAACCGGGAGAGCGGCTCCCGGTGCCGCTGGCGCCTCTCGGCCGCCTTCCGCGTCGCCTCGCGCAGGTCCTCGCGATGCAGCACCACGCCCTTGCCGTCGAAGGTCAGCACGACCACCGACCCCTCGGGCGGCGGCTCGCCATCCGCCGCACGGCGCGCCTCGTAGAAGGCGTCGAAGTCCTCAGCCGCGCGAACCACCAACTGTTCGGCCTGACGCTTCGGCACCTCCGCCCCGGTGCTGCGAGACAGATCGAGCAGCGCTTCGTCGAAGGACCGCGAGGCGGCCGCCGCCGCCACCCGGCGCCGCACCTCGAGCGAGTAACGCTCCCCCGGCAGGTTGAGCGCGGCATCGAGCGGATGCAGACTGTCGTGACCAGCCCGCGCGTAGCCCACCCGCTCGACCTGCACCGTGCCGAAGATCGTCTCCAGGTGGCGTTCGTGCACCCGGCGCTCCGAGCGCTCGACACCGTCGGCGCCCTCGACCGGACCGGCGGCCTCCCCCGGGCTGCGTTGCTTGAGGTGCCCTTGCAGGAGCTTGCGCATCAACTCCTGGCCCCGCCGGTGCAGCTCCCGTTCGAGGTCGCTCTCGCTCATCTGCTGTGCTTCGCGCGAAGAGAGGTACGCTTTGGCCTCGGCGAAGGCCACCTCGGCCGCCGCATACGGCGCCGGGTCGGGTCGAGCGACGCGGGGGGTGACGGCTCGCATCGCTCAGCTCTCCCGCAACCGCCGCTTCGCATCCCGGACCACAGGATAAACCAGGACCGTCTTGGGCGCCTCGCCGGCGCGGCGGCCGTACCGGTCCATCCGACCTCGACCGCTGGTGGCGCCCAACGCGACCCAGTTGGCGGCGCGGTAGCAACCCCCGTGGTGGCGGCGGGGGTCCACCAGCGTCTCCACCAGCCAGGGCTCGAGCTTGTAGTGGCGCGGCCAGTCCACTACCAACTGCCCGAGGCCGCGCGCCAGCACCGCGCTGGCGAGGTTCCTCACCGCGACCCACGGCAGCAACAGGGTTGTTGACCACGCGCTGGAGATTCCGCGCCCGAGTCGCGTCGTCCCAGCCGATCCAGCCGTCCCGGACCGCCATGCGCCACGCCGGGCTGGAGAACTGCAGGCAGCCGACCACCGCCAGGGCCGGCCTCGACGCAAACACCAGATAGCGCAGGTGGGCGCCGAAGGGGACCGTGTGCCCGAGGTAGTGGTAGCGCCCCACCAGCTCCCGGAACAGCAGGCGCTGGGCGGGCTCGCGCACCCGCTCGACCCGCAGCGGCTCGACATCGCGCACGCTGCCGACGAGCGGGCGCCCCGGCTCTCCCGCCGCCGTCCGGGGCACGCGGGTGACGGAGCCGGTCGCACGGCCCCGCCGCTTGTCCGGCAGCACCAGCGCACCGCCCGCGTCGAGCCGCTCCAGGAACTCGCGGCACTCCCGAGCCTTCAGCCTCCCGTTCGGGCGCCGCCACCGCAACAGCTCGCACACGGTGCGCGCCAGCTCCATCCGGCTCAAGCCCGCACAGTCACGCACAATCTCGCGGATCAGGGTCACCTCTCGTACGCTGAAGGCCCGTCCCGAGAACGTCGTCGTCGCCACGGCCATCGCAGAGGCTTCTCCCTTCCCACGACACCGTAGCAAAACGCCGCGCGAATGTCCAGGGGGGGCGCCGGAGGGGACAGACCGAGCGCCCCGGCGCCGTGATCAGGTCGGGCTGGCCGCCCGAAAACCGGCGGGTGGGAGCGCTGTCCCCGCCCAAGGCGCACCGAAGAGGGACCGTCAGCGAGCAAAAACGCCTACAAATAGGCGAAAAAGCGCTCTACGAAGAAGAGCCACACCCATCCGCGATGGCCGTGGCCCGCGCGCAGAGCGAGGCCAGTGGCCGAACCGAGCACGTCTATACCGACACCCGCTACGCGGCCGGCACGTGGGGCCACCAACGCCGGGTCGTGATCAAGGCGGAAGTGGTCCGGCTCAAGGGTCGCGAGCCGCGGGACAATCCGCGCTTCGTCGTGACGAATCTCTTGCGGAGCTCGCGCTTCGTCTACGAGTGGGTCTACTGCGCCCGCGGGGACATCGAGAACCGGATCAAGGAGTTGCTGGACGGCCTGCAGATCGACCGCACGAGCTGCTGCAAGTTCCTGGCGAACCAGTTGCGCGTGTTGCTGACCGCGGCGGCCTACGTACTCATGCAAGAGCTGCGGCTGCGGGCGGCGCGGACCGGCTGTGCCCGCACCCAAGTGACGTGGCTGCGCGACCGGCTGCTGAAGCTGGGGGTGCATGTCGTCGGCTCCGCGCGCCGCATCGTCCTGCATCTACCACGGGCGACGCCCCATCTCCACGCGTGGCGGCGCATCGCGCTCGCGCTCGGCGCCCGCGCGGGTCAGTAGTCAGCGCCCCGCGGGGCTCGGCGCACGTCTCGGTCCCGGGCGGCACCGCCGTCCCGGCAGAACTCTCCCCCAACCTGGCCTCCGCGACTGCCCGGCGCCGGGAAGGGCCACTCTACGCCCCCTGCCGCGCCCGCTGCCACGTCCGAGAGGCTCCGCTCGCGGTCAACAAGCCCCGTCGGTGCCTGATTCTCGACCCTCATGAATAATGCAGGTTAGCGCTTTCAGCGCCTTGCGGTCCCGTGTTGCGGTGATTTGTTCGCCTCGCGCTTCGACGCCGTCCCAAAGCTCGTTCAGCGTGTGTTTGTGCTCCACCCGCTCGCCTTGAGCGATCGCTGAGCACTTCGGGGTCGATGAAGCGGTTGAAAACCACTTCCTGGTCGGCCGCGACGTTACTACGGGGCTGCAGATGCGGTCAAGCAGGTTGAAATGTTCCGCGGTGAGAGCCGTCGTGTGCGGGACGCGGTTCTGCGCGAGTCCTGGGGCCGCATGCCGGCGTGGCTGCGCCGTGGCGTGAGCCGAAGGTGGAGCAGGTGCCGGCGGCAGCAGTGTGTTCACGTCGGCGAGGACGAGGACCGATCGCGGTGAGCCGCTTCGTGGGTGATGATCACACGGCCGCGAAGGCCGTTCGGTGGTTTCACAGTGAGCTGTGACGTCGTTCCGTGCGGCGAAATCAGCTGTTCCAACCGTCGACTTCGGCAGCTCCGATTCCCGCCGCAGCGCGTCCGCCTCGAGGTCGACCACCGTCACTGATCCGACGTCCCGGCTGCGCCCGTGTCGCTCGCGATCTTCTCGCGTTGGCGGGTTCGACGCTACTGAGGGTAGTAGATGTTTCGCTTTGGCGTCTTGCCCGTGTCCTGCCCGGGTCCCGGGGTTTGGGTCGACGGCCGTTTCGGCGTCGGCGCGTTTTTCGCGCTGGGGTCGCGGTTGGCTTGGTGGAGCGTCGGCGCCCGCAGGGGTCGTGGGTGTTCGCTGGCGAGGTGGTTGACGATCAGGTCGGGCATCGTTTCGGCGATTCGCTTTAGCCCTTCCCGGATCATCCTGCGGTTGTCGCCGCTGTGGCCCTCGTAGGCGTCGTCGGCCATTCGCTGGATCGCCCGCGTGCTGGTCAGCTTCAGCCGGCGGATCAGCACCTCCGCGTCGTCGAGGTCGATGTCCCGGTGACCTCGGATCTTCATCGCCAGCATGTGCTCGATCGAGGCGCCTTTGACCGTCAGCGCCTTTCCGCTGTACAGCGTCGTTTCGCCTGGGTCGGGCTTTGCTGGGACGAAGTAGTTGATGGCCGGGTTTACCCACGTCGGCTCGAGGCCGTGCCGGTGGCTCATCCGCATCGCCGTCGTCATCAGTACGGTCTGGCCGGTGCGCATGACGCCGTCGAGGTCGCTCGTGTGTCTGTCCGTGCGCCACCCGAACAGCATCCGGGCGCCTCCGGCCAGGTAGAGTTCTGCTCGTCCGCCGACTTCGTCGAGGGCCTTGTCGAGGTCTTCGAGGAGTCCGGTGATGTTCTCAGAGTTCAGCGGTCCAGTGCCGGCCATCTCCCGTTCTCCAGTCTAGGTCCCGGCTGTCGACGCTCACGCCGTGTCGCAAGAATGCGCCCGGCTGCCAGGCGGAGTCGCTGTCGGTCTTGAGTTTGGTCAGCTTCACTGGCTTGTCCAGGAACCGCTCGGGCTCGTTTACCCAGGTCGGCGGCTCGTAGCCGTGGACCCGGGCGATGTGTTCGATGACGGCCGCCATGGCCGCGTCCCACTTCGTGCCGGTCAGGTGAGGTCGGTTTGCGAGCATCGTTCGTCGGTCGGCCTCGGTGCCCGAGTGGAAGCTGCGCTGCAGCTGCCGCACGATCAGCCGGTACAGCTCGACGTCGTTCCAGCCGTCGTCGACGCCCTTGGCGTACGTGTCCGGATCGACCATGTCGTCGGCGAGCCAGCGTCCGTCGATCCGGGCCAGCAACCGTTCACCGGTCACGGTCCCGCTCCCAGAGGGTCGTTGCCCTTGTCCCGACGTTGCCGCCACTGGACGACCGTGCCGGCGGCAATTCCGGCGATTACGAGGGTTGGCTCGTCCCAGACGACCGGGAGCGGCGTCCGGGGCGTCGCTAGACGCTGTCCGGTTTCGGCCGCCTCGTCCAGGAACTCCCGGCAGGTTGAGCCTGTGGCCTTAAGTGCGTCGGTGATCGCCGTTTCGGTTTCGGCTTGCCGATAGACGTGCATCCGGCTGTTGATCTCGTACCTCGCGTGGATCAGGAAAGGTTCGGCGTTGCCGTCCGCCGCGAGGGCGATTCGGAGCCTCGTACCGATCCGTTTCATCGCCTCGGTTACCGCGCGGCACTTGGCCTCGAACCCCGTTGGGTTTTCGGGGCGCCGCGCGCTCCGGTGCGGCGTGCTTGTGGCGGCAGCGGTCTGGGTCACCTCGCCATTATGCTCCGGTTCGCTTGCCGTCGTCAGTTGACGACGGTTGTAAGTCACTGCTGACAAGGGAGTCAGGCGGATTTATACGTCGGTCCGGTCGGCCGTTCCGGGCGATTGCGGAACACTTCGGGGTCGACGACCACACGGCCGCGAAGGCCGTTCGGTGGTTCCACCGTGAGCTGTGACATTGAGTTCGGCGATCCGATCCGTCGGCGGCGACCGTCGCCGCGCAGCGGTTCCCACCCGTTACTGCACACCGCCCTTCGGCGCCGTCGCCGCTGTGGCGACGCGGGCGGCGATCTCATCGTCTTGAGGCCAGGTCACCCGCGTCTTCTGGGCCGTCTGGATCGCCGCGAAGATCTCGGCCGGTGTCTGGCCGGCAGCCTCGACGACGTGGCCGAGGCGCTCGCCGTTGAGGAGGGTGAAGAGTTCCGGTGATCATCGAGCGTGAGGGCGACGGTTACGTCGCCCTCTGCCCGGAAGTGGATGTCGTCAGCCAGGGAGATACCGTCGCCGAGGCAAGAGACAACCTGGAGGGAGCGCTCACGCTGTTCTTCGAGACAGCCTCCGTGGAGGAAATCGAGGGCCGCCTGCGCGACGAAGTCCACCTGATGCAGGTCGAGGTGGCGGTTGGGTAGGCTGCGTGTTCTTTACTGGCCGTGACGTCTGTCGGATTCTGGCGGCGCACGAGCGGAGGGTTCTCAGCCTGGGTGCTGCCGCCGAGCCTTGGAGTGCCCGGTGACCGATATCAAGCCCAAGATCAGCCGTCGGCTCGACACCGTTCACCGGGCCGATCATCAACCCCGGTGTCACGTCCGGGCCAGCCTCCGAGTACACGGCCTCCACGACCTGCTGGCCCCAGCGCGACGCGCGCCTCGCCATCGCCGCCGCACCGTGCCGCACTATTTGGTGGCCTCCCGCTGCACGAACCGTAGCGACACGCCGCACGCCGCCGCGATCTTCGTCACCGTCCCCAATCGAGGGTCCCGGTTTCCCGAGAGGCCGCGGGAGAGGGCCACGCGGTCGACCTCGGCTCTCCGAGCGATGGTGGAAACACCCCCCTGGGTTGCCGCGACGTTGCGAAACGCCTTCATCAACAGTCGCGGGTCGCCGTCGGACTCCTCGATCGCCGCGTTGAGGTACGCCGCGACGTCCTCCGGTGTCCGGAGATACTCGCTGGCCTCATGGGCTCTGACGGGCATGCCGCTTCTCCTGTCTGTATGCCTTCCAGAGGGCGTGCGCCGTTTGGATGTCGTGCGTTTGACGCTTCTTGGTTCCGCCGGCCAACAGGACGACGAGGTCCTCTCCGTCCCGGCCGTAGTAGACGCGGTAGCCGGGGCCTCTGTTGATCCGCAACTCGAATACGCCCTTGCCGATTCCGCGGTGGTCCCCGAAACTGCCCAGCTCGACAGGGTCGAGACGCGTCTGGACACGGGCGCGGACCTCGGCGCTCTGGAGCCGGAACCACGTATCGAACGCGTCCGTGCCGTCCGCCGTGACGTAGCGGACAATCCTGATCACTCGATTCATTGTGTAGCCATCTGGCTACACCAGGTCAAGTGGCAGACGGGGTGGTGGACTCACGGACTGCCCCCGCAGTCGGGACCGTGACCACCGACACGCCGCTCAGCGTATCAGCCGCGATCGGCGGTCCCGGCGGGCACGACTTCCGCGCAGGCTCGCGGGGCGACGGGCGCGACTGTCCCAAGCCGTCGGCCTGCAGGTCGTCGCGGCTCGGGTGGTCCCGGAGCGGCGACGACAACGCGGTCGCCCGCGGCCGCGGGCTTGACCGTCGGACTTCCCCGCGCCGGCGCGGCTAACTCCTGACACCGCCGCGTCCACGCTTGGCTCGTTCGGTCGCCATGGCCGGGGGGACAGGCACCGACGTTCGGGGTGACCGGCCCGGCCGCTCGCCCAAGTCGCCCGCGAGCGGCAACCGTCTCCGCGCCGCCGCCGTCTCCTGCGGCCGTGGCCGGCCGCCACGGGCACCCGGCCGGTCAACTCGTCGTCGGCGTCGCAGTTGCCGCCCTTCGGTGGCGGCGTCTTCGGCGATAATTGGGGGGCATGCTGGGACACGCACGCCGTCGCCCGCGCGCTGACCGACGCCGAGTTCACGCCGGCCCAAGCCGATGCCATCACGGATGCGGTACGGCAGGCTGCGAAACACGGCGACCAAGTCATGTCCGACCAGTTCACGGCCGGGCTCGCTGAGGTGCGGACGGAGATTACGGCCCTCGACACGCGGCTCTCGATTCCAATCGCCGCTGGATGGTCGGCATCGTGCTCGCGACTAGCGGGCTGACCTTCGGGATCCCCCGGGCGGTGCTGCTCGATAGCGCGGACCGGCCCCGGCCGACGGTTGGCGAGGCGGCCCGCGAGCCGAACCCTGAGGCGAGGCTACATCCTTGGCTCACGGCAACCGATGTCGTGGCCCTTGGGTACCCTCCGGATCCCGGCGTGGGGCGTTGTGCGCCGGGGCGTTTTCAGTCCCGTCCGAAGCCCCGCGGCGTCGAGGTCGACGTCGCAGACACCCTCGAGGAGCTCGGCGGTCCGGGAGTCGGCCAGGGACTCGGGCAGCTGGTCGCGCCAGGCCTCTCGTACTCGGCCTGCAGGGTGCGGAGCTGGTCGACGGCGTCGGCCCACCGCTTTGGCCGCGGCCGGCGATTACGAGTAACGGTGTTCGCGGTAAGACGTGGAGGAGACGAGATGGCCGGGGTGCGGCCGGAAGAGGTGTTGGTGACGGAGTTTCTCGGCGCTGTGAAGCCTGGGGAGCTGAGGTGGAATTTCGGCCTATGGGGGCTGGGCGCCCGCGGGCGGCCGGCCCGGTCTGAGGTCCTGGCGTGTCCCTCGGGGTCACTCCCCCGGTCGGTGGTCCGCCACGTCGGCATGGAGGTCGCGCTCTGGGAGGGGGCCGCGGCGCCCCGACGGTCGCGGCGGTGGCCGCGGAAGCGGGTTTGAACGAGGCGAGTGTCGAGCTCGCGCTCGAGATCCTGGCCGGCGTCACCGGCTACGCGCTACGGCGGCCGTGAGGCGGTCGCGGCGGCGGGGCTCGGCGGCGGGACCCGGGGCTGGGTCGGCGCGGTGAAGGGCCGAGGCTTCGGGGCCGAACGCCGGGAGTTCGCGCATGGCGCCCGTCGGCTGGGGTGGCGCTGGCCGTCGCCCTGGTCTCGGCGCTGACCGGAGTGCTGTATCCATTTGCTTCGAGATCCAAATCAATGGACGGGACGGCAGTGGCCGCACTGCTCCGAGGATGCGGGTTCCGGCGGAGCTGCGCGACAAGACGCGGGCGGCGATGTGGTCGCACGCGGCCGCGCTCGGCCAAGCGGCCGACGCGACGTCCCTCGTTCACGGCGACTTGGGCGGGCGCAACCTCATCGTCCGGCGGCAGGTCGGTCGCTGGGTCAGTGGCGGCGGTTCTCGACTGGGAGTTCGCGGTCTCCGGTTCTCCGCTCGCCGACGTCGGACACTTCCTTCGGTACGAGCGAAGGGGACGGCCGGCGGCCGAGCCGCATTTCCGAGCCGGCTATCTGGAGGGCGGCGGTCGGTTGCCGCCGGAGTGGTGCCGCCTCGCGCGGCTCGTCGATCTGGTTGCGGTCTGCGAGATGCTGACGCACGACGGGTTGCCCGACGCAACCGCCGACGAGCTGGTGGAGTTGATGCGCGCGACCGTCGAGGATCGGTCGGCGCGTTCAGCGCGCGGAGAGTGAAGCGTCTGGCGCGATGTGAGGTGGCGATGCGGGACACTGTCACCCTGGCGCCGGCTGGCCGTGGGGAACTGCGGTCCGGGGTCCGAGGTCGGTTTTACAGAAGTCCCGCCACGGGCTATCGTAGACTGTCAGGGCGACCCTGCGCGGCGGGCGCCCGTACCAAGGAGGTCGAATCATGACGGTCGTGAAAGGTCGAAGCGTGGCGCCGGTGCTGGCGGTGATGCTCGTCGTGCTGGCGGCCGGTCCCGCCACCGGCCAGGACGCGCCGCGGACGGCGTGGGGCGCCCCGGACCTGCAGGGCGTCTGGGACTTCCGCACCGCCACGCCGCTCGAGCGGCCCGAGGATCGCGAGGACCAGGCGTTCCTGACGGAGGAAGAGGCAGCCACCATCGAGCAGGAAAGGGTCGACCGGAACATCCGTCTCTGGGAAGCGGCGCCCCGCCGGACCGAGGCCGGAGGCAACGTCGGCGGCTACAACAACTTCTGGCTGGACTTCGGCACGAACGTCATCGAGGACCGGCGCACGTCGCTCATCGTCGATCCGCCGGACGGCCGCATCCCCGCCCTGTCGGAGGAGGGGCAGCGGCGCGCCGACGAGCGGAGCGCGTATCGGGAGGCCCACCCGGCCGACTCGTACCTCGACCGCAGCGCGTTCGACCGCTGCATACTCGGGTTCAACACCGGGCCGCCGATGACCCCCGGCTTCTACAACCAGAACATGCAGCTGTTCCAGACGCCCGACCACGTCGTGGTGCTGAACGAGATGGTCCACGACTCGCGCATCATCCCCCTCGACGGCCGCCCGCGACCCGACATCGAGTCGTGGACCGGCGAGTCGCGCGGGCATTGGGAAGGCGACACGCTGGTGGTCGAGACCACCGACTTCAGCGACCGGCACAGCTACCGGGGTTCGACCAGGGACCGCCGCCTCTTCGAGCGGTTCACGCGGATCGACGCGGACACGCTGCTCTACGAGTTCACGATCGACGACCCCGGCACGTGGACCGCGCCCTGGACCGCCCAGATCCCCATGCAGTGGAACCCGCTGCCGCTGTTCGAGTACGCCTGCCACGAGGGCAACTACGCCATGCCGAACATCCTGGGCGGTGCGCGTCTGGAGGAGCGGAGCCAGGAGAGCGGGCAGTATTAATTAAGGGGGCGCGGCACGTAACGGTGCTGCGGCAGGCCGTCGAGCGCGACCACGGGGTGGTGTCGCGCGACGCCGTCCGGCGTCTGACCGGACTCTCGCACCTGAGAGCCGGGACGCTGCTGCGCGCCCTGCGCGACGAGGCGAGCATTCCCCGCCGCCGGCTCGAGACGACCGAGCGCCGCGCGGCCATCGCCGTCATGCGCGCGCACACGCCGATTCGACGCCTGATCTCGCGGCACACCCGCGAGCTGCTGCGCCGATACGCCGCGGCCGGCAGGTTGTCGACCCCGATCGCGGACCGGCGCATCGAGGACCGCTTCGTCGACATGAGCGAAGCCGAACGTGATCTCTCGGAGGCGGTTGACGAGCACATCTCGAAGACGCACAAGCAGGCGTCCAGCGCGGAACGTTCGGCCGTCGGTTTCGTGATGACCGTCTACCGCCGGCGTCTCGCCAGCAGCTTCGCGGCCCTGCGCGCGACCTTCGAGAGGCGCCGCGACGCCGCGCTGCACGGGGCCGTCGCGGCGTCGGCCCTGGAGGAGGACGCGCCCGACGACGAGACCCTCGACGAGGTCCCCGACGCCGACGATGTCGCCGCCCTGGTGGCGCGCGCGCTGGCTTTTCGAGGAACGGGGCGAGATTGAACGCCTGCTCGAACGCATCGACGCGTTGCCGCCGGACAGCAAGCTCGCGCGCCTGACCGAGGCCCTCGACGAGTTGGCGCGCGACGGGTACCGCCGGGTGATGGTGTTCACGCAGTACACCGACACCATGGACTTCCTGCGCCGCGTCCTCCGCGGGCGGGACGGCTCGCGCGTGACTACCCGATGCCCGCCGTCCGTCAGGAGAGGGGTCGTGCCGCTCTGGAGCTCTTCGAGGCACCTGCTCAGGTTCGAGTGGAGTTCTTGACTCCCGATGGCTGCTGCTCGGTCTTGAGTTCTTGGCTCACCCGTTCGAGACCCTCCACGGCTCTCGCTTTCATCGGCTTTCCGGCGTACAGCCTTGCATGGATGTCGGTTGCTTCGGCCACGTCCGATATCCCGAGGCGCTTCATCAGAATCTTCACGTCCTTCATGTCGCGCGCCCGTCCGGCCTCGAGCTTCATGGCGAGCAGGTGTTTCGGCGAGGCTCCTGTCACCGTGAGGTACGGCGAGTTGTAAAGCGTCCGGGTGTTTCTGTCTGTCTCCCGTGGTATCGCGCTCGTCGCCTCTTCGTTGAGCCAGTTGTGGGTGAGGCCCCGCTTGCGCGCGATTTTCTCGACCGCCTTCATCAGCGCACCGTGGCCGGCGTCGATTCTCGCGTCCACGTCCCTGGTCGTCCGGCCCCGGTTGAACGCCATGCTCATCGCGGCTCCGTCGATCACGTAGATCTGTACGCGGGTTCGCGCGAGCTCGAGCTCCCGGGAGAGGTCGTGGAACAGGCTCGTCAGCCTTTCCCGATCAAGATCGGGGCTCCCATTCACTGGTGTCTCCCGTGCGCTCGTTGAACTCTCCGGGGTCTGGTACGGCGCCGTGTCTCAGGAATGGTCCTGGTGCGAACATCAGGCAGAACTCCCGTGCCGTCGGGCCTTCGGCAAGCACCCACGTTTCGTCGAGGAACCGCTCGGGTTCATCGACCCAGCTCGGTACCGGAAGGTCGTGGGTGAGCGCGAGCTGTTCGGCCGTCGCTGCGATCAGCGCGTCCCATTTCGTGTGCGTCAGTTCAACGCCTCGCTCCAGCTCTTGTTTCTGGCGCTCGCGGCTGAGTGCGTGGAAGGTCCGGCCGAGGTCCCGCAGGATGAACCGTTCGATGTCGTCTTCGGGCCAGCCCGCCTCGATGATCTCCGTGTAGTTCGAGAACCGGAACGGCGGGAACCGCCAGTCGTCGTCGTGGTCCCGTTTTCCCATGGTCCTGGCTTGCGCTCGTCGGGGCGCTCGTGGCCAAGAGCGTTCTCTTGGCATCGTGTGGTCGGCCGTTCCCTACCGGTTCGGCTGCGCGGCGGCCGGCCCCTGGCCGACGAGCAGACCGGCGGCGGCGAGGCAGCCGGCGGCCATCCAGTGGGTCGGTCTCGACATCGTGTTCGGTGTTCCCTGCTCCCGGTCGCGTTCCATCGGTAGATTGTAGGCGGTTTCGGCAGCTCGCCGGCGCGTCGGCGCGTCCCCTGCCTCCCTGACCATGATGTCGATGTCGGAGCTCGTTCGGTGGCGCGCGGCGAGGATTTGTTCAACCCCGATCGCGGGTCGTGATCGCGGCGCCGTCCGCGCCGTCGGTCGTCTACCTGACCCCCGCCGTCGATCTCGGCCGGTGTCTGGCCGGCAGCCTCGACGACATGGCCGACGTGCTTGCCGTCGCAGAGGGTGAAGAGTTCGGTGATTCTCGTCGACGCCAACTCGGGTTCAACGCCGAGCCCCCGATGACCCCGGGAATCTGTCCTCTACGGCTCATGGTCGAGCAGCCACGCCAAGCGTTCCCTGATCGCGCGCCATCTTGACAGATGAGTCAAGTTCAGGATTTGGCTTTTCGGCGATAGTCTCTGTTCGTCTGGTCACGCGGCGCGCGCCCGCCCCCCCAGCGATGGCAAGCGGCGGATTCGGGTCCGGTGCGGTTCCTGGTGGGCGGCATCGGGATGCGCGGCCCCGAGGATCGCGGGCTCGCCGAGCGTTGTCTGCGCGGCTTCAACGCCGGCCCCCCCATCGTGCCGGTCTCCCCCAGGGGCCGCTACAACCAGAACATGCAGCTCTTTCAGACGCCGGACCACGTGGTCGTGTTCACCGAGATGGTGCACGACGCGCGCATCGTGCCGCTCGACGGGCGCGACCCGCTGCCCGACGGCCTACGCCAGTGGATGGGCAGCTCGCGCGGCCGCTGGGAGGGCGACACGCTAGTGTCCTGCGTCCGAAGTTGCTTCGCAGTAGCGGGTGCTTGTGACACCGCTGCACGCGCGCCGTTTGCCTGTCGATACCGGCCGATCCGCCATCGTGTCACTCTGGGTCTACTGCGAACGGACTTGCGATTCGGGACAGTAGTGGTCGAGACGACCAGCTTCACCGACAAGACCGCGAGCTTCGTTCCGTTCACGCGCCTCGCGATCGGGACGGGCCGGACGCTGCACCTGACCGAGCGGTTCCGGCTCGTCGGGCCCGACACGCTCCTCTACGAGTTCACCATCGACGACCCGGCGAGCTTCACGCGGCCGTTCACGGCGGCGGTTCCGATGAAGCGCGGGACTTCGCCGCTCTTCGAATACGCGTGTCACGAGGGCAACTACGGCATGCGGAACATGCTGTCAGGCGCCCGCATCGAGGAGGGGCAGATGTCCGAGGGCGGACATCCCGCTCGCCGCGGGTCGCCCGTGGGCACGCCAGCCGTGAGGCCGAATCCTGCTCCCCACGAGCTGCACCGGAACGATGCAGCGCGAGATGAACGCCCGCTCGCTGACCGACGCCGAGTTCACGCCGGCCCAGGCCGACGCCATCACGAACGCGGTGCGTCTGGCCGGCGACCACGTCGCGCCCGACCAGTTCACGGCCGAGATATTGTGGAAGACGGCCTCGCCGGGATGAGGGCAGAAATTGCCGAGGTGCGGACCGAGATCGCCGAGGTGCGGACGGAGATTGCCCGCCTCGACACGCGTCTCTCGACGCAGATCGCCAACCTGCGCTCCGAGCAGCGGACGGACGTTGCCGGCGTGCGCACCGAGATTGCGAACCTCGAGACCAGGCTCATCCGCTGGATGGTCGGCACGGTGCTCGCAACCGGTGCTCTGACCTTCGGGATCCTTCGTTTCCCCGGATAGGCCGCCGACCTCCGGCGCTCTTCCTGGGCGTCCGCGGTCCCGGCGCCGGTTCAGGATGTCCGGGTCGATCTTCCGGGCACTGCCCACCGGCTACCGTCGGACCGCCGCGCGGAGCGCGGGGAGGTCGCCAAGAAGTAGTGCGTCCGCACTTCCGCGTGCGGCACCGAGCGCACCGCGCCGCTCTTGACGGTGGGCGGGCGCCGGGAACGTTCGTGATTGCAGCCGACCCGCCCCCGTCTCCTACGCCGCCGATCCGAGCGCGCTGCGACGCGCTGTCGTACAATCCATCGATCTCGGGTTGGATGGAGAGCGCGTGGGTTCGCCCGCCTGCCACCCATTGCCTGGGAATCGGAGACGTTCGTGTCGCGGCTGAAGCCGCCCGGCCTGGAGGCGGGAACGAACTCGTCCTCGTTCGTTGAGTCGAGGACGCTGAGGAGGACAGGTGTCGTTGCAGAACTGGGACGGAGCCCGGTGGTGGAAATGCGATCTCCATACCCACACGCCCGCATCGGACGACTACGGCAAAGGCCCGAGTCAGGCCACCCTCAAGCAGCACGGGCCGCGCGACTGGTTGTTGGGCTACATGCATGCCGGTATCGACTGCGTGGCAGTCACGGACCACAACAGCGGCGCATGGATCGATCGTCTGCGGTCTGCCCTGGTCAAGTTGGAGCACGACCGACCTAACGGTTACCGCCATCTACATTTGTTCCCGGGTACCGAGATCTCGGTGCAGGGTGGTGTGCATATTCTTGCCATCTTCGCGAGCGACGCGACGTCATCGGATATCGACACGCTCCTCGGCGCGGTGGGTTTCACTGGCGTCAAGGGTTCGAGCGGAGACGTGACAACTCAGTCGTTCGCGGATGTCGTCGAGGCGATCGTCCAGGCAGACGGCATTGCGATTCCGGCGCACGTCGACCGCGAGAACGGTCTCTTCCAGAAGTTCCAGGGCACCACGTTGGCGCAGGCGCTGCGTTGCGGCCAGATATTTGCCATGGAGACCGTGGCTTCCGGTTGCGACAAGCCGCAGCTCTACCGCGACGAGAAGCTGCGCTGGACCGGGATTCTGGGCTCTGACTCGCACCACCCCTCCGGGAACCCGGAGCAACGGTTTCCAGGCAGCGGCTTCACTTGGGTGAAGATGGGCGAGCCCGATCTCGACGGATTGCGGCTCGCTCTCCTCGACGGCTCCCTTTCGGTGCACCGTTCCGACGAACATCCCGAGTCGCCCAACGTGCACGCAGTGTCAATGCTTGAGTCCATTGAAGTCACCGGTGCCAGATACATTGGTCGGCCGAAGCCGTTCACCGCGAGGCTCAACCCTTGGCTGAACGCCATCGTCGGGGGGCGCGGCACCGGTAAGTCCTCTCTCGTGGAGTGCCTCCGGATCGCGTTGCGCCGGAAGGATGAGTTACCGGATGAGTTGAAGCCTGAGTTCGAAAAGTACGCCGATGTGAATCGGACTCGGGACGACAGCGGGCTGCTGACCGACAAAGCGGAGATTCGCGTGATCTACCGCAAAGACGGATCGAGATTCCGCATCCAGTGGAGCCCGACGGGCAGCCTGCATGCGATCGAGGAAGCCGTAAACGGAACATGGTCGCGCGCGGAGGGCGATGTTCTCCAGCGTTTCCCGATTCGCATGTACAGCCAGAAGCAGATCTTTCACTTGGCGAAGACGCCGAAAGCGCTTCTCATGATCGTGGACGACGCGCCGGAAGTAGATCGCCGATCATGGAGCGGGCGCTGGCGACAGGAGGAGAGCCGCTTCCTCTCTCTTCGATTGAAGGTTCGCGCAATCGACGCGGAGCTACCGGAAGAGACGCGCATGCGCGGTGAACTCGACGACGTAATGCGCAAGCTGGCGATCTTCGAAGAGGCTGGTCACGCTGATGTCCTGCGCTCATTCCAGCACCGTCGCCGCCAGCAACGCGCAATCGAGACTTGGGAGGCGACCTGGGCCGGTGCGGGTGACCGACTGCGGGGGATCGGAGCGGATCTCGTTCCGGATACTCTCGATGATACTCACATGGACACCAGGTCGCAGACGGACGCGGCGTTACTGGCGTGCGCCGGCACCGTGCGGGATCGCCTTGAAGCAATTCGGCAGCAGTTGGAGATGATCGCAGACGACACGGACCAGCTCCTCGCCGACTGGAGGACGGACCCAGACCGCACCCCGTGGAAACGTGAGACCGATGCGGCCGCTACAGCCTATGAGTTACTGCGGACACGGCTGGCGGCGGAGGGTGCCGGGGATCCGTCGGCCTACGGCGAACTGGTGCAACGCCGACAGGTCATTGAGCAGCAGTTGGACGCATTGAAGAACCGCAAACAGGAGGCGGTGACCCTGAAAGCGCAGGCCGCCGCCAGCCTCAAGCGGCTACTGGAACTCCGGCAGGAACTGACCGCGGCCCGCCGCTCCTTCCTGGACCGCATCCTCAAGAACAACCGCTACGTACGTATCGCCGTCATCCCCTACGGCGGGCGGGAGACGGTTGAAGCCGAGCTTCGTCGCCTGATTCAGAGGGACGATGGCCGCTTCGAGAAGGACATCGGGTCGCCGGGCGGCGAAGGGCTACTCGGACGCCTTTACGGATGGAGCCAAGACGTAACGCGGATCGAAGACGCGCTGGAGAAGATGAAGCAACGGATCCGCTCTGTCGCTGAGGGGTCCCACGGTTCCTACGTGCTCGCCGATCAGCGTTTCGCCACCCACCTCAGCCGGCTGCAGCCCGAGGCGTTGGATCGCGTTGATGTCTGGTTTCCCGACGATTCCCTCGACGTCCAGTACAGCCCGACCGGCGACGGCGAGAATCTCCGATCCATCAGAGAAGGTTCGCCCGGGCAGAAGACCGCCGCGCTCCTCGCGTTCCTGCTCTCCTATGGCGATGAACCGCTCGTTCTTGATCAGCCCGAGGACGACCTCGACAACCATCTGATCCACGAGTTGATCGTCAAGCAGATCCGCGAAGTCAAGCGGCGCCGGCAGATCGTCGTTGTGACTCACAACTCGAACATCGTGGTCAACGGCGACGCGGAGCTCGTCCTCGCACTCGCCGCACGGAGCGGCGCGACGCGGATGGAGTGCAAAGGCAGTCTTCAGGAAAAGCAGGTTCGGGAGACAATCTGCACGGTCATGGAAGGCGGGCGCGACGCGTTTGCGGAACGCTACCGCCGCATCGCGGTGGAGGCGCTCGGTGTTCGAAAGCCCTGAAGAGCTGCTCCGCGGCATACGCCTGGGCGAGGACAGCTCGCTCGAACTCAAGGAGGTCTCGTTCCGAGGTTCCAGTGTGTCCGGACCCGGCCGCGACGCGTTGGCGGATGAACTGGCGGCCATGGCTAACACGCGCGACGCTGTACTCGTCCTCGGCGTCGAGGACCGGACGCGGGAAATCGTTGGTATACCGATCGAGCGGCTCGACACGGTCGAGCAGTACGTCTTCGAGGTTTGCAACGAGAGCATCGAGCCGCCACTGCATTTCCAGTCGTTCCGGATCGAGCTGCCGGATGCAACGGGAGTGCTGCGGCCTCTACTCAAGGTGGAAATCCCGCGCAGTTTGTTTGTGCACAGGAGTCCAGGGGGCTACTTCCACCGGCAGGGCAGTTCGAAGCGCCGGATGTCGACCGAATTCCTCTTGCGCCTTGGGCAGCAGCGCAGTCAAGCGCGTCTATATCGATTCGAGGAACAGGCGGTGCCAGGAACGACCTTTTCTGACCTCGAGCCGGACCGTCGTAGGCGTTTTTCCCGGCCTGATGCCGAAGATGCCGCGGCGTTCAAGAAGATGAAGCTTGCAACGGACGACGAAACAGGAAGGACGCGCGCTACCGTCGCGGGCATCCTGATGTGCTCGTCAGCCCCAGAACGGTGGCTTCCTGGCGCGTTCATCCAGGCGGTGCGCTATCGGGGCGTCCGTCAGGATTCGAACTATCAACTAGATGCGCAGGCAATCACCGGCCCCGTGGACGAGCAGATCGCGGCAGCGATGGCGTTTGTGCGTCGGAACATGACAGTGGCAGCCCGAAAGGTCCCGGGTCGCGTGGAAATTCCGCAGTTCAGTCTGCGAGCGGTCTTCGAGGCCGTCGTGAACGCGGCGGCGCACCGGGACTACGCCGTGCATGGCTCTGCAATCCGGCTTTTCCTGTTCGATGATCGGCTGGAGCTGTACTCGCCGGGTCCCCTGCCCAACTCCGTTACCGTAGACGCGCTAGCGCTTCGGCAATCGACGCGCAACGAGTTGCTAACGACCCTGCTGGCGAAGTGCCGTGCGGTGGATCTGACCGGCGAGATCGCAAGACAATTCCTGATGGAGAAGCGTGGGGACGGCGTGCCCATCATCCTGGACGAGAGCCTGCGATTGTCCGGCCGCCGGCCGGAGTACCAAGTGATCGACGACGCGGAGTTGCTGCTCACGATCCACGGGGCGGAGCCTCCGGGGGAGACGGCACACACCGAGAGTTAGCGCGGCCCGTCCCAGACTGTAAACGCGAATCTCGACACGCGAATCTCGACGCAGATCGCCGAGGTGCGGACGGAGATCGACGCCCTCGACACGCGGCTCTCGACGCAGATCGCCGACCTGCGCACCGAGCAGCGGACGGACATCGCCGGCGTGCGCACCGGGATTGCGATCCCGAACCCGAGCCCCGGCCCGAGACCAGCGCCCCAACCCCACGCCCGTTCCCCGCGACTCGTCATCGACCCGTTGTTGCTGCCGCCGACGATGAAGGCGCGCATGGTCTGGTAGGGGACCGCTCTGCTTTCCGGCGAGGCCGCATCGGATCCTCGACGCCGGGCGGCGACGGCTCCACTGTCCACTCTGCGACATCATGCGGCGGGGCCGACAGGACACGTGAAGCGGCGGGAGAATAGGCGAGAATGAGCAGGAACCAGATGCTCGACACAGACGCCGTCGCCCGATCGCTCACCGACCCCGAGTTCACCGAAGCACAGGCGGACGCCATCACGAACGCCGTCCGTCTGGCCGCCGAACACGGCGATCACGTTACGTCCGACCAGTTCAAGGTCGGGCTCGCCGAGGCCCGGACCGAGATCGCCGCCCTCGATACACGGCTCTCAACTCAGATCGCCGGTCTCGATGCACGGCTCTCGAGCCAAATCGCGAACCTGGAAACCAGGCTCTTGCGGTGGATGATCGGGACCGTCATCGGAACCGCAACGCTGACCTTCGGCATCCTGCGCTTCCTCGGGTAGCCGAACGCCCTCCTCTTGGCCCCGAGGGGACGCGCGGCGCGCAGAATTGGCCCTCTATTCCTGGCGACTTGTGGGAACCCCCGGACGGGCGTGGAATCTCCCGGAACCCAGGAGTGGTGGAGGACTTCCGCACCGCCACGCCGGTCGAGCGGCCTGAGGATCGCGAGGACCACGCGTTCCTGACGGAGGAGGAGGCGGCCGCGATCGAGCAGGAGAGGGTCGACCGGAACATCCGTCTCTGGGAAGCGGCGCCCCGCCGGACCGAGGCCGGGGGCAACGTCGGCGGCTACAACAACTTCTGGCTGGACTTCGGCACGAACGTCATCGAGGACCCGCGCACGTCGCTCATCGTCGATCCGCCGGACGGCCGCATCCCCGCCTCGTCCGAGGAGGGGCAGCGGCGCGCCGACGAGCGGAGCGAGTATCGGGAAGCCCACCCCGCCGACTCGTATCTCGACGCAGCGCGTTCGACCGCTGCATCCTCGGGTTCAACACCGGGCCGCCGATGACCCCCGGCTTCTACAACCAGAACATGCAGCTGTTCCAGACGCCCGACCATGTCGTAGTGCTCAACGAGATGGTCCACGACTCGCGCATCATCCCCCTCGACGGCCGCCCGCGACCCGACATCGAGTCGTGGACCGGCGAGTCGCGCGGGCATTGGGAAGGCGACACGCTGGTGGTCGAGACCAACGCACTTCAACGACAAGCACAGCTACCGGGGTTCGACCAGGGACCGCCGCCTCTTCGAGCGGTTCACGCGGATCGACGCGGACACGATGCTCTACGAGTTCACGATCAGCGACCCCGGCAGTGGACGGCGCCGTGGACGGCCCAGATCCCGATGCAGTGGAACGAGCTGTCGCTGTTCGAGTACGGTTGCCACGAGGACATGCCGAACATCTTGGCGGTGCGCGTCCGGAGGAGCGGAGCGAAGAGAGCGGGCAGGATTGAGGGGGCGGGGCGCGTAGGGGCCTTGACCGGCGCTGCAGCTCGTCTTTCGGCCCCTCGTGCCCGTGGAATTCTGCCGCCGTTGCACGGCTGTTCCCGCCCTTGGCTTTGCTCGCCCGATGGAGAGCGCCGATGAACAGAAAAATGACCGCGACCATCGAGCGTGAGAGTGCGGCCACATCGCCCTCCGCCCAGAAGCGGATGTCGTCAGCCAGGGAGATACCGTCGCTGCGGCGCGGGACAGCAGCCGGGGCTGGCCAGGCCCCACGCGAAGGCCGCCGACTCAAGCCCGCCAGAAGGGCTGCGGCCCTGGACCCAGTGCTGGCGATAGGTCGCTTGGCCGCCGCAGCGGCAGACCGAACGGACTACTCAAGCCCGGCGCGCCACCCCCGCTATGGATCTGCTTTCACCAGACTCAAGAGACCACGAAAATTCGACCACAGCTGCGACCGCGTCTGGTCGCTCGGCAACTCCCATGCTTGCGTGAGGTATTCTTCAACGAGTGCCACATCCCACGGCTTCGCGGGCCTCCCTGCAACCCGGACGTATGGGCCGTCCGTTTCCGACAAAACCTGCGTTCTGGGTACCCGAGCGATGATCTCCCGACCCTTCGCCGACCTCGTCATGGCCGGATTGACCGAAAGCAGGTGGCCTGCGCTGACGATCTGCTCAAGCGTCTTGAGAGAACCTGAATACCAATGAAAAATCGCGCGCTTGACACCAAAGTGATCAAGAGTGCTCAACACGTCTTCCTCGGCACCGCGTGAATGGAGCGAAACTACCCTCGGCGACGCGCCGAGCAATCGAGCGACGACTCGAAAGGACTCCACTTGTCGCTGCTTGCTGTCGAATCCATTCCTGGAATAATCGAGACCCACTTCGCCGATGAACGAAGTGGCGGCGAAACATGCCTCGAAATCAGCGATCTCGCGCTCGTGCTCAGCGGCCGCAAGTGGATGCAGACCGAGAGCAAGCCTCACACGGGCAAATGGACGAACATGCGGCGTTCCGGCCCTAAAGTGACTCGGCAGATTCGTCACTGCGATCGTGAACACGCCCTTCCGGGCGGCCTCCACCGCAACGCCTTGCGGGTCGCGATACCGATCCAGATGGCAATGACTGTCGAGCATGTCAGACTGTCAGACCGTCAGACCGTCAGGCCCGCCGCCCGGCGAATCTCCGGTCTGGCCTTGTCGCGTAGAAGCTCTCTGATTTCATTCGCGGCTCTCAGCACCAAGGCAGCATACCCGGGCAGGGCCTCGACGTTCAGCGAACCGCTCGCTAGCAATGTTCTGGCGACCTCCCCAGGTGAGGCGTCCCGTCGCAGAAGCGAAAGGCACGCTCTGAAGTCCTTACCGGCGTCGTCGTGGCCGAACCAGTCCACTTCGCCAACGCAGATATCGTTGCCGTACGCCTCGGTGTCAGCTCCCAACTGGTGAAGGGCGGACCTTCTGTAGACACACGGCATACATTGACCGCAGCTTCGGGCGGTCTTGCGCTGCCAGTACATGCGGCGGCTCCGCTTCGCACACGACACAGCCAGGGGAGCAAGCCGGAGGAGTAACTCGGAATTCGCGCACTCCCGGACGACCTCACCCTTGGTCTTGCTGGCCAGCGGGTTCACCAGCAAGTTGCTGATCCCAAGCCCCCGCAGAGCTCGGCCCAGTGTCCCGAGGTAGTACGGGTGGGCGGTACGCGTGCTGCAGGAACCGCGTCGTGAGGGGGTGAGCGGAAAGTTCAGCGCGATGGTCCCGTTCTCCGGAATCAGTAAGCGTGGGTCGGGACCAACCGCCGTCGCCCCGTACAAGCCGAGCGCGATAAACAACAGCGACCGGCTCCGCAAGGTGATCTCGCTTCCGGCGGGATCCTGACCGACTCTCAAGAAAATCGGCCGTAGCCTCCGGGGATACGCGGCGCGAAGGGGATCGATCAGTCTTCGTTGGTCCGCGAACGGTCCGGCCATATCTCCATCGTGATGCCCGATGAGCAAGAGCTTTGAGGCACTCTGCTCCAGGTGGTCAATCGCACCCACCAGCGAGTCCAATCCGCCGGAGAACAGACAGACCGTGTCCGTGGAGCGTATCGGGATTGTTGGCTGTCGAAGTCGCCGACTCCGGACTCGCCCCGAAAACATGATCGGAATATCCACTGCCGTGAATCTCAACCTCCAGCGGTCACCAGTAAGGAAGTTCAGCCCCTCCATCAGGTCGGCCGCCGCGCCATTCCAGCGCTCCGGATCTGAGACCGGCATTCTCAGCGAAAACGCGCGGGTCCAGCCGTCCTCCGTGGTCTGCCGCAAAACGGTCTTGTCGAGCGCGTACACCGCACTGGCTAGGACGACGAAATCAAGCGCTATCGAGCAGTGATTTCGCAGACCGTGCAGCTGGGAATACTGAATGTCGAGCCCGCATAGACGCGCTCCGTTCTCAAAAAGCGCCATCGCCGCGATACCTTCCTGGCGGTGGGCGGAACGCCCGATACGAAGTTCTACGTTGTGCATCTCTCTATTAGGTTAGGAAAACTGCGAGGGTCTCTTGCATGATGTCCGCGCAGAAAGTCGCGCCCTCTTGTCCCGTCCAGGATATCCTCGCGAGAGCGCGAGGGCGCACGTGACTGACGAGCATTGCGTTGATAAACTCTTTGATGTCGTCGAGAAACCCGAGGGCGAGAGACTCTCCTCTTTTCTGAACCAACCGTTCGAAAAACACCCGGCAGAACTGTTCGAATAAGTAGAGGCCGAAGTAGTCGCGGAGAATCACGTCGAGATTGGTCGCCCGATCCTGCAGAATCCTCTCGATGTCGTCGGGTGTCTGCGCGTCCCGGAGCAGCTCTTCCTGGAAGTGCGCCAGCGCGGTTCGTGCGTCGACGTCATCGATCGTGCTTGCGGGCCCGCCGAGGTGGTCCAAGAGAGCCGCGAGGATCTGCTGGATTGGCCGGCCGACTAAATGTAGGAGCCCCTCGCGCCGCAACGCCTCCGGGAGCCCCGCCTCCCCGACTGCAGTGATGAAGTTCCCAAGCCGCTGAGCGATCGCTCGTCCGGCGCTCCCACCGATGGTCCCTCCAGAACCGCCGGCAGCGATTCGAGCAGCGCCTCCGTTGTGCTGGATGAAGTGACTAATGATGCGTCCTGCCGTTGCGGGACTGACGCGCCCCGTGGCCGCGGCGACTGTTACCTCGCGCTTCAGCGGTCCCCAAGAACCAGGCGCGCTATAGTTCGTCGACGTACCCATGGGCTACCGTTCTGCCAACTGTATGGCCTTGCCTATAGTGGTGTCGGTCGCACGCAGGTGCTCTATGGCGCGTTCGAGAATTGTAGCAGATTTGGGCCTGCTGTCGCGTAGCGTGAGAATCCACAGGCCCAGGGAGGCCGGCATCTGGGACGCCGCGTGGGTCGTGAGAATGCGAGCAAGCGTGGCATCGGCTCCTTGGACATCGGCTTCTGCCAAAGCACGCAAGGGCTGGTACGACGCGGGCTTGGTGGGGCGCGTTGCGATCTCCTGCTCCAACAGCTCGTACATTGCAGCGCATTCGTCGACAGCGAGTGTCTTGGCCGCCGCAACGGCCCGGTGGCGATTCGGAGCCAACCCGGTCGCAAAGTCGGCTATGACGGTGCGCACCACGGGCGGAACCATGGTGATGCCGGAGAAGGTGGAGGCCAGATGGTCGCGCGAAACCCAAAAGTAGTCCCGGAGATCCAGGCCGGCGAGCGGAGGATTCATCGTGGCCCACCGCGTCGTCCAGGCGCTGTCCCACTGCGGCAGGTAGTCCTTTGGAGCCTGCGGCGCCTTCGGCTTACCTGTCTTGTCCCGCCTCTCCAGCCATTGGAGCATAGCCACGTAGCCGTCCGCAGCGATCTTGCTAAAGAGATCGAGAAAGAGGTCGGGTTCGACGTACTCGAGAATCATGAGCTTTACGAGCGTGTCCGTCTTGATGATGTCGCGGAGACCGGCTACGCGCGCGAGCTCTTTGCGCAGCATGAGTGCGTTCAAGAAACGCTTTACTTGGCGCGGATTGCCCTTAAGGCCGTCGGCCATGAGAGGGCTTGCGGCTGCTGCAGAGATGTCGGGTTCGACGTACTCGAGAATCATGAGCTTTACGAGCGTGTCCGTCTTGATGATGTCGCGGAGACCGGCTACGCGCGCGAGCTCTTTGCGCAGCATGAGTGCGTTCAAGAAACGCTTTACTTGGCGCGGATTGCCCTTAAGGCCGTCGGCCATGAGAGGGCTTGCGGCTGCTGCAAGGGCTAGGTGAGATGCGAGCGGGGCCGGTATCCCGCCGCTCGATGCTCCGCATCGCCGCGTTTCGCTTCCAGCGTCGTCGCATCGACGCCGACCGTCTTCCCCTGCACCAGACCCGCTCGGAACCGGACAGGGCCGCGTCGACAGCCCCGTAGCCAAATGCTCCGTAGCGATTTCCGGTGCGTAGCGCGCGGGCAGCCATTGCGCAAAGCCGTGCGTCGTGGTCAGACAGGTGCATGCCGCAAAAGAGGAGGGTCATGTACGTCTCGATCTCGGCGGCGGAGAGACGCGGAATGGAGTACGGGACTTGCACGATTTTCTCGAGATAGTCACGGACCAAGCGGTCCTCGAACTGAATTTCGGAGGGCGGCTTGACGTCAATGCCGGCGTTTGAGGGCGGACGCGCATATCGCGAGCGAATGGCGTGTTCGACTATCCGTCTATCGGCTCCGATGACAAATGCGGTGCGGTCGACACTGAGAAATAGCTTCACCGCTTCGAGATTGTCGACGATTCGGTCAGGCGAGCAGCGGTCGAGGTCGTCAATCAACACGACGAGCGTCTTGATCGTGGCGTCATTCAAGAGTGCTGCGAACTCTCTTCGGAAAGTGTGGACGTCGATAGCTTCGTCGGGCGTCTGTCCCTTCCACACGTCGCCGAGGTCTTCAAGGGGATCGCGCTCGGGCTGGTCGTCGGGAGAGGGTGGGTCGACGGCGGGAAGCTGGCTCAATCCAGACGCTGCGAGGATTGCGGCTGGGATGGCGGCGGCGCCACCTGTGGCGGCCGCTGCTGCCGCGGGAAGCACGCCGTATTTGAGGGACCAACTCAGGAAGCGCATCGCGTTGATGCCCCTGAGAAGCGTGCGGGACTTCTTGCGAATCTTCGCGCCGAAGCGCTCATGGTGCTGGAGTTGCAGGAGGACGGCGGTCAAGATCGCGGCCTTCGCATCGTCGTAGCCTTCCAATTGCCACGTGTTGATGTACACGACGGCGGTTTTCTCGGATTCGGCAGCCGCAGGTGTGCCGGGCTCCCAGGACTCGGGGGAGAGGCTGCGCTCGAGCATGCGCATGATGCTGGTCTTGCCGCCCCCCCAGTCACCAAAAACGCCGACGGTGACGGGTAGCATCTTGGGGTTGAGTACGACGGCGCGGATGAGGTCGGCGTGGACCTGGAACCCGATTAGGTCGTCAGTAGTGTCGTTATCTGGCCACATGTTGCTCTTGGTTTGCGCTCGATGTTGAGATCCTACAGTATGGCAGAAATCTCGGGAGGAGAGTGGGTTGAGTCCGACAACGGGTCTCTTGGCGAGTTCGCAGGGGCGGTCGGAGAGCCGGGTAGGCGGTCAAGTCGGGCCAGGAGCAAGCCATCGGGGAACGGTTATCGCGGCAGCGGTCGCTCGGTCAACAGCACCCGCAGCGCGGTGAGCACGCGCCGCGGGCGCCGGCGGTGCATGGCCATGCCGAGCCAATAGGCGGCTTCTTCGCGCTCCATCGCCTCGATGCCCTCGGCGACGGCGCGCATGTTGACGCGGCTGCGCATGGGCGCCAGGGCTCGGAACAGCAACCCGAGCGTCAGCGCCGTGTCTTCCCGGAGGGCGTAGCGTTGTTTCTTGCGGTTCCGGGAGGGCCGGGGCCGCACGCCAACGCGGGCGAGCCGACGCAGCACGCGATGCTCGATCAGCTCGAGGTTCCGGCCGCGGAGTCCCGCGATGCGCAGGGGAGCGCTGAGGTGGGGTGTGGCCGGCGCGGGCAACTGCCAGATGGCGTACTCCGTGTCGGCGGCGGCGTGCGTCCGCACCCGCAGCTCGTACCGTGGGGCAGATGCCGGCAGGGCGAGGTTCGCGACGCCGTCGGGGCGCCCCATCAGGGTCTTGCCTCCGCTGTCGCCGAGACGTGGGCGGCGCCGCTGGCGAAGCGGCACAGGCGGTCCGTGAGTGTCTCCGCCGCATCTCCTTCCATCGGCAGCCCGTCGGTGAACGACAGGTCGAACGCCGCTTCGACCGTCGTGGACCTGGCGCCGCGAAGCTGCTGTTCCAGGAACTCCTTGACGGGCTCGGCATCTGGCACCGGGCCCCGGAACGCCAGCTCGAACGTGCCCCCGTCGGGGGTCTCGTAGCCGCCCGTGATGGCAACGACCCTGTGCGCGCCGGACACCGCGCCGACAGTGCCGAGCAGGCGGAAGGCGTCGCCGGCGTCGAACATGCGGATCTTCAATGTCGCGATCATGTCCACCCGTTCGGCTCGCGCCTGCTCCCAGAGCTGCACGAGTGCGTCTTTGAGCACTCCCTCGACACCGAACACGCCGACCGGTGGCGGCGGACCGGTGCCGGGTCCCGGCGGCGTCGTACCCGGTCCCGGTGGCGGCGGACCGGTGCCGGGTCCGGGCGGCGTCTGACCTGTGGCCGGTGGCGGCGGCGGCGGGTCCAGCCCGGGCGGTGGGCTCGGCCCCGGCGATAGGTCCGGCCCGGGTGGCGGGGTCGGCCCCGGCGGCGAAGGCTTCGGCGCCGGGCGCGGCCAGACCCCCTTGTTCTTGGCGTAGGCCATCGTCATGACCACGGCCTGCTCGTCGATCCGAATGTCGGCCGGCGGATCTCCGGGACCGAACAAGAGATCGCCGCGCTGGTACACGTAGTCGCCCTGCTCGATGCCGCGCCGAATGCCCCGAATGAAGATGTCGTCGCCCAGCAGCATCGGCAGCGACGGATCGCGCCGGAACTCGTCGCGCAACGCCAGGGTCGTCATCTGGCCCTTGCGCAACGGGGTCCGGTCGCGCACGTAGGCCGGGGCGTCGGGCTGATCCTCGGGGAAGCGCAGCTTCTTGAGATCGCGCAGGGCCCGCGCGACCTGCTGCTGGCCGGCGCCGGGCTGGTTCGACGCCGAGGGGATGTCGATCGCGGTGTGCGCCAAGTCCACGCCGCGCGTGCCGATGCGGTTCCGCGAAGGGTAGAAGACGTGCCGGTAGCACTGCTGGATGGCGATCGCCAGCTCCTGTTCCGAACGGGCCTCGAGGTCGCGGATCTTCTCCTGCTGATGCTCGGCGAGGTCGACGAGACGATCGGGCGCCTTCAGGCGCTGCAGGGCCAGCCGCGACCTCATGCGGTGCCGCATGCCGTCGCCGGCGTGCTCGTCGGCGGCGACGAAGACGAGATGGTTGCGCAGGGCTCGCAGCGCCGAACCGTCGGCGCCCTTGTTCGCGTACACCCGCTCGACCAGCTCGGGAACCTCGTCGACGACCTCGCCGACGGCCAAGCCGTCGTAGGCGAACACGACGAGCTTCGGGCGGCCGTCGCCCACCTCGTCCGGCACGTCGAACGGGCCGCCGGGGAACGGAACGGCCTCGAACGTCTTGCCGTCGAAGATGCCCCGAATGCGGTCGTTGAGCTGCGCGCGGGCCTCGGCCGGGTCGACGTGCTGCTCCTCGCGCCGGATGACGACGCTCAGGTTGGCCTCGGCCAGGAACCGCATCGGCGCCGCGGGCCGGTCGTCGAGGTAGGCCGACTCCGTGGTGAACCGCTTGCGCGCTTCGTCGATGAAGCTCGGGTCGACCGCGGGCCCCGCCGCGGCGTACCGCAGCTCGTCGGCCGTCAGTCCCTTCAGCGGGTCGTTGAAGGCCAGCGTGTGCATGAAGATCGTCCGCGCGACGTAAACCGCGTAGGGCGGCAGGCCCTGATGCTGCCGGGCGTCGATCGCTTCGGCCAGCGCCCGGTGTCCCGCCCGTCCCGCGGCGATGTCGTTGGTGATGGCGGGCACGAAGGCGGCCTGTCCGAGGCGGGTCACGATCTCCTGCCGAATCGGCTCGTGGCCGGGATCGATGTGATGCAGATGAACCGCCGTCGCGTCGGCGGGCCGCTGCCGCCAGAGGTGCGCGACCGTCCGCGCGAGCAGCCGCAGCATGCCGCGCACCCGCTGGAAGTTGGCGAGCGTCGCGGTCTTGCCGGTCAGCGTGTCGAGGACGTGCGGGTGCAGCGGGTAGCTCGCCCGGAACTGCTCCACCGTCTCGGGCCGGGCGGCGTCGTCGGCGAGCGCGTCCCGGTGGCCGGTCCACAATCCGCGGTAGGCGTCGACCACCTTGGCCGCCCGGGCGTCGTCGATGTGCTCGAACAGGCGCCGCCGGAGCACCTGCACGGTCTCGTCGTCTTCGGTCGGGTTCAGGAGCGTCGCCTTCCGCGCCGAGACGCTCTCGATCTCGGCCATCCTGTCCGCGACGAACTGGTTCTCCGTCGAGTAGGCGTCGGTGGCGCGGCCGTCCTTGCCGATGGCGAGCGTGTAGACGAGGGCCGCGTTCGGCGTGGACTCGACCGCCTTGAACAGTGAGGTGAGGAACGCCGTCAACTGCCCCCGCGCGTCGTCGAGCCGGCCGACCTTGCGGAGATAGACCGACAGCTCGTCGAGCAGGATCAGCGTCGGCGCGTCCCCGAACAGGGCGCGCAGCGTCTCCGCGCCGGGCGCCACCCGCTGCTCGTCGCTGCGGCGCACCCGCTCGTAGCCGGGCTTGCCCGCGAGGGCGTGGGCGATCTCGCCCCACGGGGTGTAGGCCAGCACCCCGCCGTCGAGGGCGCGGCCGTTCATGGGATCGGCGTTCTCGCCGTCGAACGCGGCGACGCGGACCGGTCCCGCCGGCAACAGCCCCGGATCGACGAACTCGGCGACGTTCGACACGCCGGTCATTCCCTGCGCGGCGTGGGCCAGCGCGATCAGGCCGTGCGTCTTGCCGCCGCCGTAGGACGTGTCGAGCCGGAAGAGCGCTCCCACCGCGTCGCCGGCTCCGCTCAGGCGGCGGCACACGTTGGCGAGCAGGTTCTTGAGGCCCCGGGTCGGAAAGGTGTTGGCGAAGAACGGACCGGGCTCGCGGTAGCCGGCGCTCGCCTGGCCGGTCAGGACCTGGGCGAGGTCGGCCGCGAAATCGGCGTCGGCGACCGTGCCGTCGAGCACGTCCGACCGTGGGCGGCAGAGGTCGAAGATCGTTGGAATCATCGCAACACGTCTGTTCTCGAAGCCGCAGGGCCTGTGCGAGGCGGTCCCCGTATCCCGACGCGGTATTCGTGCATAATATATACGTCCTTGAACGCAACAGAGTCTACCGCGACTGAAGGGGCGTGGTCATCGACGTCTGTCGTCGCACCCCGCGCGGAACCCATCGATGGCCGACACCCGTCTGATCGAACGCTGGCTGCCGATCGCCGAGATCGGCATCGAGAGCACCCGCGAGCGGACGCCGATGACCCCGTTCCCGGCGCCGAACCGCCTGCACGTCTGGTGGGCGCGCCGGCCGCTGGTGGCGTCACGCGCGGCCGTGCTGGCGTCGCTTCTGCCGGCGGACGCCGACCGGGAGAAGTTCCTGCACGTGCTCGGGATTCACGGGGATCCGGTGGCTACGCGGCACAGGATCGACGCGGCCCGTCGGCGAGGAGAGCGCTTCGAAGGACAGGCGTACAGCTATCCACGGGCGTTCGGCTACTCTCCCGGGCGAGACGACGGGCGGTGGTTGCAGACCATGCTGGGCGCTCGCGCCCTGACCACCGTCTCGGTTCTCGATCCGACTGCCGGCGGAGGGAGCATTCCCCTCGAGGTGTTGCGGTTAGGCGGCCGAGCGGTGGCGAACGACCTCAACCCCGTCTCCACGCTGATCATGCGTGCCACGGTCGAGTGGCCCTCTCTGTACGGTGCGGCGCTCGAAATGGCATTCGGCGAGCTGGCGGAGCGCTTCCTGCGGGCGAGAGAAGAACGTCTCGCGCCGTGCTTCCCACCGGAACCGGAATCGAATGCCGTTCCCACCAACTACCTCTGGGCACGCACGGTCATCTGCCCGTATTGCGATGGCCTGGTGCCCCTGTCGCCGAACTGGCGGCTCGCCCCGGACGGAACCGGCGTCAGCCTCCTGCCTGAGTGCGGGGGCGGGCGGGGGACACCCGGCCGCGTCTGCACGTTCGAGGTCGTCCGGTCAGTGCAGGAGCAGTTTCCCGGCACGGTGGCCAGCGGCGACGGACACTGTCCCTACGCCGACTGCGGTCGGGTGATCGACGGCGACGAGATCAAGGCACAGGCCCAGGCCGGGCAGATGGGCGAGCAGCTCTTCGCCGTCGTCTACAAGCGGCGGGTAGAGACCAGAACCAAGGCGGGCAAGCGCGGCCGGGACAAGTGGGTTCGGGGTTACCGCGCGCCGCGGCCAGAGGACGACAACGACGCGGAAATCCGTGAGAGGCTCGCGGAGAAGCTGCTGGAGTGGGATGCGCTCGACATCGTGCCCAGCGAGCGCTTCCCTGAGGTCAGCAACGACGACCGTCCCATCCAGTACGGCATGCCGTTTTGGCGCGATCTGTTCTCGTCCCGCCAACTCCTGTGCCACGGCACCAGCGTCGAGGTGTTCCGGGAGTTGCTGGACGCGGACCGCGCGGAGGGTCACTTGGATGATGTTGGGAAGGCAGCCTATGCGTACCTGGCGCTCAGCATCGACCGATTGGTGGACTGGAACTCTCGAAGCTGTACGTGGGAAACGGGAAAGCTACGCATGGCGCATACTTTTCAGCGCCATGACTTCTCCTTCAGATGGTCGTACGCCGAAATGGCACCGCTGGTCGTCGGTCTCGGCTACGACTGGTCCATCAAGCAGACCGCCAAGTGCATCGACGAGCTGGTGGCCATGATCCACCCCGACACCGGCGATGACGCCGGCCGTCTCTTCGACGTTACCGAAGCTGCAACGGCCGACCCGGTGGACACCACCTCGTCGCCGCCGATCACGATCACCTGCAAGCCTGGCGACAGCCTCGATCACATCGACGGCGGCACCATCGACGCCGTCGTCATGGACCCCCCGTACTACGACAACGTCATGTACGCGGAGCTGTCGGACTTCTTCTACGTCTGGCTCAAGCGCACCGCAGGCCGGGTCTTTCCCGAGTTGTTCCGGCGGCAGCTCACCGACAAGGAGAACGAGGCGGTCGCCAATCCGGCCAAGTTCTCCGGGCAGCGCGGCGCGCGCGCCCTCGCCGGCAAGGACTACCGGCAGCGGATGGCCGCGATCTTCGCCGAGTGCCGTCGGGTGCTGAAGCCGGACGGCATCATGACGCTGATGTTCACGCACAAGGCGACCGGGGCGTGGGATGCGCTCACGAGCGGCCTGATGGAGTCGGGATTTGCGATCACGGCGTCGTGGCCGATCAGCACCGAGGCCGGGGGCAGCCTGCACATCAGGGACAAGGCGGCAGCGAACAGCACCGTCTTTCTCGCCTGTCGCCCGCGTCCAGTCGCCGAACCGGCGGACGGGGCCAGGTACTGGGAAGACGTGGAGCCGCTGGTGGCCGGGGCGGTGGGGAAGCGCGTCGAGGAGTTCCAGCGCGCCGGCATCGGTGGAGTCGATCTGTTCCTGGCGGCGTTCGGCCCGGCTCTCGAGGAGTTCTCCCGCCACTGGCCGCTGCAGCGCGGCGAGCCGCGCGATCGACCCGCACCCCCACGCGGGCGCCGCACGACGCCGTTGCTCGACGAGCCCTGGGATCCGTATGCCGTGACGCCCGAGGATGCGCTCGACGTCGCCCGTCGCGAGGTCAAGCGCTGGCGGCTGGAGCGGTTGACCCACCTGAAGCCGAACGCCGACCTCGATCCGACAACCGCCTTCTTCGTGCTCGCCTGGGACACCTTCCGGGCGCCGGTCTTCGACTACGACGAGGCCCTCCGGCTCGCCCGGGCCGTCGGTATCGATCTCGACCGGGACCTGATCGGACGGCTCGCCCACAAGTCGGGCAGCAAGCTCACGCTGTGGGACAGCGCCCGCCGCGCCGCCACCGGCGTCCTGGGACCCGTCGACGGCTCTCGCGGCATGATCGACGCCCTGCACCACGCGGCGCGCGTGGCCCGGGGCAAGTCCCTGGCCGCGGCGCGCGAGTTGCTCGACGGGGCCGGCGTCGACCAGGACCCCCGGTTCTTCGCGGCGCTCGAAGCGGTCCTCGAGGTGCTGCCGATGTCGCCCGACATCACCGGCATCCGGCTCATCGGGGACGACGCGCGGGCTGCCGGCAACGATTTCGAGGTTCTCTACAAGCTGTCGCGCCTCGCCTACGGCGACCAGGTCGGCGAGCCCGATCAGCTCACCCTGTGGCGCAGCGCGAAGGACGATGCCGCCGCCAGTTGACGGCAGGCCTTCGACGCGACGCGCGTCGCCGGTGACGTGGAAGCGTCGGGCGTGTCGACGGAGCTCTTTCGCCCCGACGCGCGACGCTGGCGACTTCGAGGCCTCGGGCGTGCCGCGCGCGAAGCCCGGGGACATGCACGAGTTCGGGGCCCTGCGCGAGCGGGGCTACGACGAGGCCTCGCGCGAATCCCTCGTGAATTCCCGGGGCTGACGGCGTGCTCATCGACCGCACCTGGAAGCTCAAGTACACGCCTGAGGACGGCGACCTCGTCCGGGTGTTCTACGTGCCGGCGCTCGAGGACGCCGCGCGCTACGACCGGCTGACCGGCTACTTCGACGCAGGCGCCCTCGCGCTGGCCGCCCGCGGCGTCGAAGGGCTGGTGCGCAATGAAGGCCGCATGCGCCTCGTCGTCGGTTGCACGCTCCGGGCGCCGGAGATCGACGCCATCGACAAGGGCGCGGCGTTGCGCGACCTCGTCGAACGCCGCCTCGTCGAGCTTCCGCTGGCGCCGCCTGACGCCGGCGCCGCCGATGCGCTCGGGCTGCTCGCGTGGATGATCGGCCGCGGTCACCTCGACGTGAAGGTCGCCGTTCCCTGCCACGAGGGACGGCCCGTGAGCGACACCGCGATCTTCCACGAGAAGTCGGGTGTCGTCGAGGACCGGGCCGGTTACAGGATCGCCTGGACCGGGAGCCTGAACGAGACGGCGGCCGGCTGGCGGCGCAACTGGGAGAGCATCAACGTCTACCGCAGCTGGGGTCCCGAGCCGGAGCGGGTCGCCGGCGAAGAACGGAACTTCGCGCGTCTCTGGGCCAACCGCTCCCCGCGCGCCATCGTCCTCGACGTGCCGGACGCCGCCCGGCAGGACCTGCTGCGGTTCCTGCCGCCGGATCTGCCCGCGCGCCTGAAGGCGAAGCCGCCGCCGCCCGACCCGCCCGACCCCGGCGCCGGGACAGGTCCGGCGGATCCGGCCCCGCTCTCGGCGACCGACCGCCGGCGACTCGTCTGGACGTTCATCCGGCATGCGCCGTCGCTGCCCGGAGGCGGGGCGCGAGTGGGGGAGGCCACGGCGGCCGTCGAGCCCTGGTCGCACCAGCTCCGGGCCTTCGATCGTCTCTACGCGCGGTGGCCGCCGAAGCTCCTGATTGCGGACGAGGTCGGCCTCGGCAAGACCATCCAGGCGGGGCTGCTGCTGCGCCAGGCGTGGCTCGCGGGCGTGGCGAAGCGCATTCTCGTCCTCGCGCCGAGGGCGGTCCTGAAGCAGTGGCAGATCGAGCTGCGCGAGAAGTTCAACCTCAACTGGCCGATCTACGACGGGCGCAGGCTGAGCCGCTACCCGTCCCGCGCGCTGCGCGGGCGCCACGAGCGCGAGGTCGACCCGGGCCGCTGGCACGAAGAGCCCGTGGTCATCGCGTCCAGCCACCTGATGCGCCGGAAGGACCGCGCCACCGTGCTGCTCGACGCCGAGCCGTGGGACCTGATCGTGCTCGACGAGGCGCACCACGCCCGCCGCCGCGCCGCCGGCAGCCCGCGGGAGGGCGGCCCGAACACGCTGCTCCAGCTGATGCGGGCCCTCAAGACCCGTACTCGGGGCCTCGTCCTGCTGACGGCGACGCCGATGCAGGTGCATCCGATCGAGGTGTGGGACCTGCTCGACCTCCTCGGGCTGCCCCCGGAGTGGACGGCGCCGGCGTTCCTCGACTTCTTCGAGCAGGTCGCTCAGCCGAATCCCTCCCCGGAGGCGTTCGACCGCATGGCGCGGCTCTTCCAGGCCGTCGAACGCGATCACGGGGCGGTGTCGCGCGACGCCGTCCGGCGTCTGACCGGACTCTCGCACCTGAGAGCCGGGACGCTGCTGCGCGCCCTGCGCGACGAGGCAAGCATTCCCCGCCGCCGGCTCGAGACGACCGAGCGCCGCGCGGCCATCGCCGTCATGCGCGCGCACACGCCGATTCGGCGCCTGATCTCGCGGCACACCCGCGAGCTGCTGCGCCGATACGCCGCGGCCGGCAGGTTGTCGACCCCGATCGCGGACCGGCGGGTCGAGGACCGCTTCGTCGACATGAGCGAGGCCGAACGCGACCTCTACGAGGCGGTGGACGAGCACATCTCGAAGACGTACAAGCAGGCGTCCGGCGCTGAACGGTCGGCCGTCGGTTTCGTGATGACCGTCTACCGCCGGCGTCTCGCCAGCAGCTTTGCCGCCTTGCGCGCGACCTTCGAGAGGCGCCGCGACGCCGCGCTGCCCGGGGCCGTCGCGGCGGCGGCCCTCGAGGAGGACGCGCCCGACGACGAGACCCTCGACGAGGTCCCCGACGCCGACGACGTCGCCGCCCTGGTGGCGCGCGCGCTGGCTTTCGAGGAACGGGGCGAGATTGAACGCCTGCTCGAACGCATCGACGTGTTGCCGCCGGACAGCAAGCTCGCGCGCCTGACCGAGGCCCTGGACGAGCTGACGCGCGACGGGTACCGCCAGGTGATGGTATTCACGCAGTACACCGACACCATGGACTTCCTGCGCCGCGTCCTCCGGGGGCGGAACGGCTCGCGCGTCCTGTGCTTCTCCGGGCGCGGCGGCGAGATCCCCGCGGCGGGCCGCCCCGACGCGTGGCGCGTCATCGACCGCGAGCAGGTCAAGCGCAGGTTTCGCGACGGCGAGGCCGATCTTCTGTTGTGCACCGACGCGGCGTCGGAAGGACTGAACTTCCAGTTCTGCGGCGCGCTCGTCAACTACGACATGCCGTGGAACCCGATGCGCGTCGAGCAGCGCATCGGCCGCATCGATCGGGTCGGCCAGCGCCATGCGACCATCCGCGTCGCCAACCTGCACTACGAGGGGACGGTCGAGACCGCCGTCTACCGCGCGCTGCGCCGCCGGATCGGTCTCTTCGAGCAGGTCGTGGGACGCCTGCAACCGATTCTCGCCGAGATGCCGAAGGCGATAAGCGACGCCGTGCTCGCCGGCCGCGAAGCCGCCGACTTCCGGAACGTCGCCGACCGCATCGAGCACCGGGCCTCCGCGGAAGAGCAGAGCGGCTTCGACATCGACGCCGCGCTCGATGCCGAGCTCGCGATACCGGAACGCGCGCCATCCCCGGTCACGCTGGACGATCTCGACCGCGTGATCACCGACGCGGGCCTGATGCCGCCAGGCACGGAGGTGCGGCCGATGCGGACGCGCGAGTACAGCCTGCTGGCGCCCGGGATGCGGCAGCCCATCCGCGTGACGACGGATCCGGCGTACTACGAGGAGAACTCCGAGAGCGTCGAGCTGTGGTCGCCCGGCAACCCGTTCTTCGAGGCGCCGGAGCTCTTGCCGGACACTGCCGACGTCCCCGCCGGCGTGACGCTCAAAGACCTGCTGGAGCGGTGACGCGGGAGGGCCCGGGAACCGCGTGTCAGGTTCCTGTGCTGCGGAGGCATCGAACTGGCGCCGCCCCTACCCAGTGCTATTTGAGGAGACTCGGTTTTTTGCCTTGCGCTGGGTTCGTGCGTGGATGTCTGGCTACTCGGCGCTCGGTTGTGCCGGTTTCAGGAGGATGTCTTCGAGGCGGTCCAGGCGTTCGTCGATTCGGCCGTGCTCTTCGCGGCGTTGGTCGGCCGCGTCGGCGAACCGTGTGTTCATGTCGGCTCGCAGGTCCGCGAAGCGGGCGTTCATGTCCGTCCGGAGGTCGCCGATCCGAGCGTTGGTGGAGCATGATCCCGCGGTGATCGCGATGCTGATCCCGATCCCGATGCTGATCACGGTCAGTCGATCGCTCGTGGGCATTCGTGCAGTGTACTCCTTTCAGGGGTGGATTTCCCGTTCGTCAGTTCGGAATCTGGCTCGGCCAGACTGGGCGTAGGCTCTGCGTCCCGATCATGTCCACCCGTTTGGCTCGCGCCTGCTCCCAGAGCTGCACCAGAGCATTCTGGAGCACTCCCTCGGCCCCGAGCGCGCCGACCGGCCGCGGTGGCGGCGGGTCCGGCTCAGGCGGCGTGTCCGGCGCGGGCGGCGGGTCCGGCAAGGCCAGCGTGTGCAATGGCATCGCGTGTTTCGCCCCCGCCCCGCAGTCGAGCTCCTTCGTCGGGCATGTGCGAGTGTCGTCACCCAACGGGTTTATCGAGCGGGTGATTGCTGGTCGTGCCCGCGATTGCGCTGGCTGAATTGCGCTACGGGATCTCGAAGCTCGACCTCGACCGAAACAGCGGCCAAGGTTCGCAGTCTCCGCGAGCCGGCCAATAACCGCCAAGTCCTTTCGCCACCCAATCGGTTTGCCGAGGGTGATTGCAAAGGCCTGCGGGAGCGGTGACGCCGGAGGGCCCGAGAACCAGCGGGTCAGATGCGTGCCTGCATAAATGTGATACCATGCCTGCACATACAGCATGCAGTACACGATTCGAGCGGTTCCCGACCAGATCGATTGCGCCATTCGGCAGCGGGCCAGGCGCGAATCGAAGAGCCTCAATGCGGTCGTCATCGATGCGCTGGCTCGCGGGCTGGCCTTGGACGCTGCGACCACCCGGCACACCGATCTCGACCACCTGGTCGGCACGTGGCAGGAAGACCCGGGCTTCGACAGCGCTGTCGCCGAGTTCGAACGCATCGACGACGAGTCGTGGAAATGAACGTCGCCCTCGACACGAACGCCTACAGCGACTTCATGCGCGGCGCCGCCGAACGGGTCGAGCTCGTTCGCACGGTGCAGGCCATCGTCCTGCCGCTCATCGTGCTGGGTGAGTTGCGGGCGGGTTTCGCGGCCGGCGACCGGGAGTCGACGAACGCCGCCAACCTGCAACGGTTCCTGGGCAGTCCCCGGGTGTCCGTACTCGCGCCCGACGAGCAGACGACGCACTACTACGCGCAGCTGCACCGGCAGCTTCGCGACGACGGACGCCCGATACCCACCAACGACCTCTGGGTCGCGGCCCTCGTCGTCCAGCACGACCTGGTGCTCTGCACGTCCGACCGCCACTTTCGGCGGATTCCGCAGCTGGTGGTCTGCTGAGCACGCGTCACGATGCGCTCCGACAGGTCCGGGGGCGGTGTCCGGTCGAGCCTCCCCCGCGCGCAGCGGAGACAGCGCGCTCGCCGCCCGGAACGCCGGCCGCGATCGGTCTCATCACGTTCGCGAATCCGGGGTCTTCGGCATGTCCGGCACGACGTGCTCGATGAGCCACTCGTCGGCGAGTCCGTGCCTTCTGCGATTCGTTTGACGAGGACGAGGTTTCGACCCTGGCCGAGCTTCGCGTCCACGTCGTCGGTGCTTCGGCCCCTCGTGTGCTCGAGGGTCATCGCGGCGCCGCCGACGATGTATTGATGTCAGGCGGCGTCGCGGTCGCGGCGACCGGCCAGAAGCCCTCGAGTGCGCCTTCGAGCTTGGCCATGCGTTCCCGCAGGTCGGCGATCTCTCGGGTCACGCCGTCGAAGCGTTTGTTCACCGCGTCGAACCGCGTGTCGACGCCGTCGAACCGCTTCTCGAGCTTGTCCGTCCGGTTGATGAGCTCGGAGCGGAGCCACGCGACGAGCGCGACCAGCAGGGCGGGAGTGAGCCAGGGCGCGAAGACCTCCATCCCGGCAAGCGTAGCACGCTCTTCACCGATGGGGATCTCGTGGTTGGTCCACGCCCGCGCTGGCGGATCGACGTGGAGACGGCAATTTGGGCGGGCTCACGTGGGTTCTGCAGCGACCCCCTTGAGGGCTACGAGAACATTCCTGCGCCGGCTGGCGCGCTGCGACGGGTCCGAGCGGTGGTCCGGCTCGCGCCGGCTTGGCGGCGACCTGCGCAGGACCCTTGGCTGAGGCCGGCGGTGCACGGGCGGGCGCGGGCGCCGGCGGTCAGGGCTCGCCCGCCTCGCCGGGCCGGGCCATGCGGTAGCCGACCCCGCGTTCGTTGATTATCCAGGCCGGGCGGTCGGCGTCGTCGCCGAGCCGGTTGCGCAGCCGCTTGACGTAGGCGCGCACGGTCTTGGAGTTGGGGTTCTTGCGGCCGGCCCAGACCTGGCGCAGCAGGGCCTCGTGGGTCAGGATCCGGCCCGCGCCCTGCGCGAGCACGCGCAGCAGCTCGTACTCGGTCGGCGTCAGCGGCACCGGGCGCCCGGCCACCCTGACCCGGCGCCGGTCGTAGTCGATGGCGAGCTCGCCGAGCACGAAGGGGGCCTGGTTCGACCGCCGGCGCAGGGCCGCCCGGATGCGCGCCGTGAGCTCGGTCGGCGAGAACGGCTTGACCACGTAGTCGTCGGCGCCGGCCTCCAGCGCCCGCGCGATGGTCTCGTCGCGCCCGTAGCCCGAGATGAAGATGACCGGCAGGTCGGCGAGCTCCGGCACGGTCTGCATCAGCTCGACGCCGTCGGTCCCGGGCAGCATCAGGTCGAGCAGGACCAGCCGGGGCTTCTCGGCCCGGACGAGGCGCGGCAGCTCCCGGGGGTCGCCGGTGACCAGCGGGGCGTAGCCCGCCGCCGCCAGCGTGTCGCGGACCTGGCGTAGCGTCTCCGGGTCGTCGTCGACCACCAGGATGGGCGCCGCTTCCGGTGCCTGGGCCGGCGCGCCGGGGCGGACCGGGGCGCGACCGGCGCCGGACGCCTCGGCCACCGGGATCGTGAAGGTGAAGCGCGCGCCGAGGCCGACGCCGCCGCTCTCGGCCCGGATGCGCCCGCCCTGGGCCTCGACCAGGCCCTTGCAGATGGCGAGTCCCAGCCCGCCGCGGACGCCGCCCTCCCGGTCGCCGGCGGCGCTGTACTTGCGGAACAGCTGGCCGAGATGCTCCGGCGCGATGCCCCGGCCCTCGTCGGAGACCGAGACCGCCATGTGCAGCCCCTCGCGCTCGGCCGCGATCCGGATGGGGGCGGATTCCGGCGAGTGGCGCGCGGCGTTGGCGAGCAGGTTGTCGAGCACCTGCACCGTGCGCTGCCGGTCGGCCATGACCGGGGGCAGGTCGGGCGGCAGGTCGATGCGGACGGTGTGCCGCCCGCCGCCGCTGACGAACGTGCCGCGGGCCTGGTCCACCAGCGCGGCGACCTCCGAGGGCTCGGTCGCGACCGACAGGGTGCCGGCGTCGATGCGCCCGGCGTCGAGGAGGTCGCCGATCAGGCTGTCCATGCGGTCGGCCTGCTCGTCGATGATGCGGAAGAACTGCGCCACCTCGGCCGGGCCGAAGATGCGCGAGGCGCGGAGCACGGTGGCGGCCGAGCCCTTGATCGAGGTCAGCGGCGCGCGCAGCTCGTGGCTCACCATGCCCAGGAACTGGGCCCGCATGCGCTCGAGCTCCCGAAGCGGCTCCAGGTCCTGCAGGGTGACCACCACCGAGGCGAGCGCGCCGTCCGGACCGTCAGGGCCGTGGACGGGGGTGGCGTTGATGAGCGTCGTGACGCTGCGCCCGTCCGGGACCGAGAGCACGATCTCCTCGGCCCGCACCGTCTCGGCGCCGCTCAGCGCCCGCGCCAGCGGCAGCCGGTCGAGGGCGACCTCGCGGCCGTCCGCGCGCCGGCAGGTGATGACCCCGAGCAGCTGCTCGGCGGACTGGCCGGGGGCGCACAGGCTCTTGACGATGCGTGTGGCCTCGCGGTCGAGACGCCGTCCGCGCATCGAACACGCGACGCCGACCGGCGAGGTCTCGATCAGGGCCTCCAGGCCGGCGCGGGCGCGCTGCTCGGCGCGGTAGGTGCGCGCGTTGGCGATCGCCGTCGCGGCCTGCGAGGCGAACAGCACCAGGACCTCCGGTCCGTGAACGCCTCGCCGCCCGCCTCGACCAGGTAGAAGTTGCCGACATGGACCCCGGTGGCGCACGACGACGCCGACCGGCGAGGTCGGGCACGTCGATCAGGGCCTCCAGGCCGGCGCGGGCGCGCTGCTCGGCGCGGTAGGTGCGCGCGTTGGCGATCGCCGTCGCGGCCTGCGAGGCGAACAGCACCAGGACCTCCTCGTCCTCGTCCGTGAACGCCTCGCCGCCCGCCTTCTCGACCAGGTAGAAGTTGCCGACATGGACGCCCCGGTGGCGCATCGGGGTGCCCTGGAAGGCCCGCGACGGCAGCCGGTCGGGCGAGAAGCCGAGCGAGCGCACGTATTCGGGCACGTCCGCCAGCCTCAGCGGTCCTGGCAGGTCGCGGAAGTACTCGAACAGCCGCGGCCCGTCGGGCCATTCCACCAGCTTGCGGTGCTCGTCCGCGGTGAAGCCCGAGGTGACGAAGTCCTGGGGACGCCGGCCTCGTCGATGGTGGCGATGGCGCCGTAGCGCGCGCCGGTGAGCGCCCGGGCGCTCTCGACGACCTCGTTCAGCACCGTCTCGAGGTCGAGGCTCGCGCTGATGCGCAGGCTCGCCGCGCTGAGGGCAGAGATGCGGGCGCGCAGCGCCTCGTTCTCGGCCGCCGTCCGGTCGCGATCGGTCATCGGTTTCCCCCTTCCGCCCGCCAGCGGGTGATTCGGCAAGAGTCCAGTATGTAAGCAGCACGAAATTCGCGAAGCATTCGCGAAATAACGCACATAAAGGATATATATTAAACACAATATTGCCTATAATTACAAAAAAGAAATTTCGTGCCGGACCGGCAGCGGAAGCCGGGCAGGCAGCGTGGAGGGGCCGGGGCCTCGGCGGCCGGAATCGAGCGGTCCGGATCCGGAGCATGCCGGAACTGTCAGGGGGTGGGAAGACCGAAATGGATTGTTCTTCAGAACCGGGCGTCATCGTCGCCAGGACGGAATCGCGGAACCGAGGCGGAAGCTTGGCAGGCAGCGTGGAGGGCTCCGGGGGCTTCGGCCGCCGGAATCGTGCGGTCCGGTCCCGGGGCATGCCGGGACTGTCAGAGGGGGTGGGAACCGGAATGGATTGTTCTTCAGAGACGGGTTGTACTTCGGAACCGGGCGCCAACGCCGCCGCGGTGCCGGCGGCGTCCGCGAGAGGCTGAGTCCGGATCGCGAGCGCCCCCCAAGCCCGCCCGCGTGCCGCGTGCCGAGGCGCTCGACACGGGGTGGTGGTGCTGGGGCGCGCGTGAGTACCACTTCCGACTCGTCCTCCTCCACGTAGCGCTTGAACAGGGCGCTCGTGTCCAGGTAGAGAAGTTTCACCTGCGGTTCTCCCTGACTATGCCTGCACATAAAGCATGCAGTACACGATTCGAGCGGTTCCCGACGAGATCGATCGCGCCATTCGGCAGCGGGCCAGACGTGAATTCAGCGCGCCGAGACTGGGTGCACGGGTGGGGCGCGGTGGCCGGCGGTCAGGGCGCGCCCGCCTCGCCGGGCCGGGCCATGCGGTAGCCGACCCCGCGCTCGTTGAATATCCAGGCCGGGCGGTCGGCGTCGTCGCCGAGCCGGTTGCGCAGCCGCTTGACGTAGGCGCGCACGATCTTGGGGGTGGCTTTGTCGCGTCCGGCCCAGACCTGGAGCAGCAGGGCCTCGTGGGTCAGGACCCGGCCCGCGCCCTGCGCGAGCACGCACAGCAGCTCGTACTCGGTCGGCGTCAGCGTCACCGGGCGCCCGGCCACGCTGACCCGGCGCCGGTCGTAGTCGATGGCGAGCTCGCCGAGCACGAAGGGGGCCCGGTTCGACCGCCGGCGCAGCGCCGCCCGGATGCGCGCCGTGAGCTCGGTCGGCGAGAACGGCTTGACCACGTAGTCGTCGGCGCCGGCCTCCAGCACCCGCGCGATGGTCTCGTCGCGCCCGTAGCCCGAGATGAAGATGACCGGCAGGCCGGCGAGCTCCGGCACGGTCTGCATCAGCTCGACGCCGTCGGTCCCGGGCAGCATCAGGTCGAGCAGGACCAGCCGGGGCTTCTCGGCCCGGACGAGGCGCGGCAGCTCCCGGGGGTCGCCGGTGACCAGCGGGGCGTAGCCCGCCTCCGACAGCGTGTCGCGGACCTGGCGCAGCGTCTCGGGGTCGTCGTCGACCACCAGGATGGGCACCGCTTCCGGTGCCTGGGCCGGCGCGCCGGGGCGGACCGGGGCGGGACCGGCGCCGGACGCCTCGGCCACCGGGATCGTGAAGGTGAAGCGCGCGCCGAGCCCGACGCCGCCGCTCTCGGCCCGGATGCGCCCGCCCTGGGCCTCGACCAGGCCCTTGCAGATGGCGAGTCCCAGCCCGCCGCGGACGCCGCCCTCCCGGTCCCCGGCGGCGGTGTACTTGCGGAACAGCTGGCCGAGATGGTCCGGCGCGATGCCCCGGCCCTCGTCGGCGACCGAGACCGCCACGTGCAGCCCCTCGCGCTCCGCCGCGATCCGGATGGGGGCGGATTCCGGAGAGTGGCGCCCGGCGTTGGCGAGCAGGTTGTCGAGCACCTGCACCGTGCGCTGCCGGTCGGCCATGACCTGGGGCAGGTCGGGCGGCAGGTGGATGCGGACGGTGTGCCGCCCGCCGCCGCTGACGAACGTGCCGCGGGCCTGGTCCACCAGCGCGGCGACCTCCGAGGGCTCGGTCGCGACCGACAGGGTGCCGGCGTCGATGCGCCCGGCGTCGAGGAGGTCGCCGATCAGGCTGTCCATGCGGTCGGCCTGCTCGTCGATGATGCGGAAGAACTGCGCCACCTCGGCCGGGCCGAAGATGCGCGAGGCGCGGAGCACGGTGGCGGCCGAGCCCTTGATCGAGGTCAGCGGCGCGCGCAGCTCGTGGCTCACCATGCCCAGGAACTGGGCCCGCATGCGCTCGAGCTCCCGAAGCGGCTCCAGGTCCTGCAGGGTGACCACCACCGAGGCGAGCGCGCCGTCCGGACCGTCAGGGCCGTGGACGGGGGTGGCGTTGATGAGCGTCGTGACGCTGCGCCCGTCCGGGACCGAGAGCACGATCTCCTCGGCCCGCACCGTCTCGGCGCCGCTCAGCGCCCGCGCCAGCGGCAGCCGGTCGAGGGCGACCTCGCGGCCGTCCGCGCGCCGGCAGGTGATGACCCCGAGCAGCTGCTCGGCGGACTGGCCGGGGGCGCACAGGCTCTTGACGATGCGTGTGGCCTCGCGGTTGAGCGAGACGGGGTCGCCGGTCCGCGCCTCGAACACGACGACGCCGACCGGCGAGGTCTCGATCAGCGCCTCGAGGTCGGCGCGGGCGCGCCGCTCGGCGCGGTAGGTGCGGGCGTTGGCAATCGCCGCCGCGGCCTGCGCGGCGAAGAGCACCAGGATCTCCTCGTCCTCGTCCGTGAACGCCTCGCCGCCCGCCTTCTCGACCAGGTAGAAGTTGCCGACATGGACGCCGAGGTGGCGCATCGGCGTGCCCTGGAAGGTCTTCGAGGGCAGACGGTCGTCGGGCGAGAAGCCGAGCGAGCGGACATAGGCGGGCACGTCGGGGATGCGCAGCGGTCCCGGCAGGTCGCGGAAGAGCTCGAAGAGCCGCGGCCCGTCGGGCCATTCAACGATGTGCCGGTGCTCGTCCTCGGTGAAGCCCGAGGTGACGAAGTCCTGGGGGGCGCCGGCCTCGTCGATGGTGGCGATGGCGCCGTAGCGCGCGCCGGTGAGGGCCCGGGCGCTCTCGACGACCTCGTTCAGCACGGTCTCGATGTCGAGGCTCGCGCTGATGCGCAGGCTCGCCGCGCTGAGGGCGGAGATGCGGGCGCGCAGCGCCGCGTTCTCGCGCTCGAGCCGGTGTTGATCTGTCATCGGTTGTCCTTTGCGCATGACAACTGAAATTACCGGCCCCTCCCTGTCAAAGTCACCCACCGTTTCCTTTTCAAAAGTACCACCCGATCCACGGCGCAGTGACCGCGTGGGCCGGTGCGATTCGGTCCGGTCCCGTGATATCGCGTGTAAATTTCGCTCAATATTCGCCTAAAGCTTACTTTTATAGGCACTAATGTCACATGATTTGTATGAACTCGCAAGGAGATTTTGTCCGGACCGCCGAAGAAGCCGTGGAGGCCGCGTCGGTGGCCGGCGCGATCGGACTCGCGCTGCTGCTGCTCGGCACGGGATGACGGCTCGGCACGGGATGACGCGGCCGGCGCGGCCGCGCGCGAGGCGGGGTCCGGATTGTCGGTGGGCCCCCGGCGGCGGCATCACCCCGGCGGCCGCCGGGCAGTCCGTTCTCCCCCTTCGACCCGGACCCCGCCGTCACGTCAGAGGCACGCCCGGGTCCGTGGGCGAGTATTTCTTTATAAATTGCGTTTTGTTCGCGCAAATATACCAAAAATGGTCACCATTGTCACACAACATTTCTGTAGAATTAGAGAAGGTCAATTGTGTGCGTCCAGCCGGCTGAAGCCTGGCAGGCAGCGAAGAAGACTCCGCAGGGAGGTGCAGCGTGTCGTGGATGACCCCAAGAAATAGCTTGACGCCCGGCAGCCGGCGCCCAGCGCCCGAGCCGACTCCGTCCCGCGCGGGTGACCCCATGGACCGCGCAGCGTGTCGCCCGCGGGAGCGCCAATCCCGCCTGCGCGTCGGCTTGGCCCTGCTGGCCGCCGCCGCGCTGCTGGCCCTGGCCGCGCCCGCGCAGGCCCAGACCGAGATCTGGTCCGCCACCCTCACCCCCGGCAACCTCGGCTCCTTAGGCGTCGGCTGCAACAACAACACCGCCGGCGCAGAATGCAGCAGCACCGCCGTCCTCTCCGACGGCGACTTCACGTACGCCTCCACTGACTACGCCGTCTTCGGGATCCAATTGAACTCCTTCGGAGCGCTCTCACTCTATGTAGACAACGACATCACGACCGCGACCGCCGCCCTCACTCTCGTGATCGGTAGTACCGCCTTCGGCTTCGCCGACGCCGATACCCAGGGCGGCAACTCCTGGCAATGGTTCTCCGCCGGTGTCTCCCTGACCGTCGGCACCGCCGTCCGCGTCGGACTCATCTCGACCCCGGCCGATCCAGACGGTGTTACGGTCCCGGCACTCGCGTGCGACTCGGACTCCAACGCCGACAACGTGCTGGCTCTTGTTGAAACGAGTCGGCACGACACGCTGCCGTGTGCGGTGTCCGATGACGGACAGATCCGAGCGATCTGGACGTCCGAGGGAAGCGCGTTGTTTGTCGAAAAGGCCGACGAGGGCGACGATGAACCAACCCTTGGGAACAGCCCTGAGCTGAGATTCACTGGCGAGGTAGAGCGCAGGACCAAGCCTGACCTGCATCGGTTTTCGTGCGAGACGCTCTCTGGTTTCGGTCGCGTCTGGCACACCTCCGATGCGGCCGACCATGTGATCTCCGTCGACTGTGGGCAGGCTCCGCCGCCGCCGTCCCTCGAGCAGGTGACGGGGGTGACGGTCGCACCGGGCAACGGGCAACTGGTGGTGACCTGGACGGCGGTGGCCAACGCCACGGGCTACACGGTGCAGTGGAGGTCCCTGAGCCAGCGCTACAACACCGGCGACCGGCAGGCCACGGTCACTTCGGGGTCGACCACGCGCCACACGATCGACAGCCTCGTCAACGGCACGGAATACACGGTGCAGGTGATCGCGACCCGGACCGGCGCCGCCGACGGCCCGCCGTCGGCGGAGATGACGGGGACGCCGAGGGTGCAGCCCCCGCCTCCGCCGCCTCCGCCGCCCCCCCCTGAACCGGGTGACGGTGACCTCGAGCAGGTGACGGGGGTGGGGGTCGTACCGGGCGACGCGCAGCTGGTGGTGACCTGGACGGCGGTGGATGACGCCACGGGCTACACGGTGCAGTGGAGGTCGGGAAGCCAGGGCTACAACACCGGCGACCGGCAGGCCACGGTCACTCCGGGGTCGACCACGCGCCACACGATTCCCGGCCTCGCCAACGGCACGGAATACACGGTGCGGGTGATCGCGACCGGGACCTCCGCCGCCGACGGCCCGCCATCGGCGGAGATGACGGGGACGCCGGCGGCGCCGGGGGTCACGGTGTCGAAGACGGCGCTGACGGTGGCGGAGGAGGACACGACCGGGGACAGCTACACGGTGGTCCTCGATACCCGGCCGACGGCGAATGTCCTGGTCACGGTGGCCGGGCACGCGGGCACGGACGTGACCCCGACCCCGGGCGCCCTGACCTTCACGGCGATGGACTGGGAAACGGCCCGGACGGTGACGGTCACGGCCGGCAACGATGCGGACACGGCGGACGATTCGGTCTCGCTGACCCACGGCGCGACGAGCCCGGACAGCGGCTACGAGGGCATCACGATCGCCGGCGTGGCGGTGACGGTGAACGACAACGACACCGCCCAGGTGATGGGGGTGGGGGTCGCGCCGGGCAACGCGCAGCTCGTGGTGACCTGGACGGCGGTGGATGACGCCACGGGCTACACGGTGCAGTGGAGGTCGGGAAGCCAGGGCTACGACACCGGCGACCGGCAGGCCACGGTCACTCCGGGGTCGACCACGAGCCACACGATCGACAGCCTCGTCAACGGCACGGAATACACGGTGCGGGTGATCGCGACCCGGACCGGCGCCAACGACGGCCCGCCGTCGGCGGAGATGACGGGGACGCCGACCGCGGAGCCGATGCCCGTACCGGCATTGCCCATGGCCGGCGCGATAGCCCTCGGTCTGCTGCTGCTCGGCACGGGACGACGCGCGCTGCGCCGCCGCGCGAGAGGCTGAGTCCGGACCGCCGGCGGGTCCCCTGATGGACTCGGAAAGTTCCGGCGGGCACGTACTACTACGGGGCCTGTGTGGACGCGGTGGCGGACACGACGGAAAACTGCTCGGCGTCGGTGACGGTCGAGGTGGTGGCGACGACGATAGGCTCGGACTTGATTGTGCATGGGCCAAATCGGGACGACAGCACCCGGGAGCCTCGTCGCCTTGGCGCTTGTCAAAGAAACCGGTCAAGGGCCAAGGCAAAGAAGGCCAGCAGCGCCCCCTGGTCCTCCACCAGGCACGCCGTCGCCTTCGGGTACTTGGCCTCGAACTCCGCCACGAAGACGCCGATCATCACCAGCGTGCACAGCCGGTCCTCTTCCAGGCGGATGTTGAAGTGGATACCGTCCACCCACACGTAGACGTAGTCACACGCCGACAGGTCCCGGCGCCGGAACGCCTGGTACTCCTCGTCCCACGCCGCCGTCAGCCGAGCGATGTTCGTCGGACTCAGGCCCGCCGCGTCCTTTCCGAGCCGCACCGGCCTCGGAGCGGGAGCCTCGGCCGCCGCGAGTTCCGCGGGCGAAGAGGAAGGACGGACTCGCCTGGTCGCCGGAGCTGCGGAAGGCGTAACGGCGGTAGAATGACCCATCGTGGGCATGGCGAACGCCTCGCCGCCGGCGGGGCCGTCCGGACCTTTTCACCGCCCCCAAGGACCGCCAGGTCACGGCCCCACCTCGACCACTCCCGCGAGGAACGACGATGAACACGACAATGAACCGCAACGGCTTCTTCGAGGAGCGCCGGCGTGCGGATGATTGCTATCAGCGCTGGTTCCGCCACGTCCAATATCCAAGGCTCACCCCCGGCGAATGGCGCGAAACCCTCGACAAGCACCGCGCGGACGGTCGAGATCCTCGTCGTCTCGGCGCGCTCGGTCAGGTAGGCGGCGACGAGGACGGGCGCGGACGGGAAGGCCTCGGCCACCTGGCCGGCGTAGGCGCGGCGGGGGCGACGGCCACGTCTGACCGGCAATCCTGTGCACTCGGGTGGAGCCGCTCGTGCTCCAGGCGTTTAGAATCACCTCGACACACCCGACAAACTTGGCGCTCGAAGTCGGTTCCCGGAGACTGGAGGGGATGTATGAAGCTGCTTCTCGCGGTGCTCATGCTGTTCGCGGGCACGATGCCCGCGGCCGCCCAATGGCTGGATCGTCCCTGGCCGGGCATCCCGCGCACGGCTGACGGGAAGCCGAACCTCACCGCGCCGGCGCCGCGTGGCCCCGATGGTCAGCCGGATTTGACCGGCGTGTGGAACGGGCCGCCTCCCGTCGCCCGTCCCGATCCCGCCACCTTGCAGCCGTGGGTCACCGACCTCGCCCGTCGGCGTCAGCAGGAGTACTACAAGATGCGCCCCTTTTTCCAGTGTCTGCCGAGCGGGCCCGAGACCGAGCGGTCTGGCGGCTGGAAACGCTTCCTCCACACGCCGACCGCCGTCGCGATCCTGAACGATGACCTCACCTATCGCGTGATCCACATGGACGGCCGCGAGCTGGAAGCCGACCCTTTCCCGAGCTGGATGGGTTACTCGGTGGGGCGCTGGGACGGCGACACGCTGGTCGTCGACAGTGCCGGGTTCAACGACAAGACGTGGGTGAGTCGCTACGGGGTCTCGCACACGGAGGCGCTGCGGATCACGGAGCGCTACCGGCGTCCCGACTTCGGCCACCTGCAGGTGGAGGTCACCTTCACCGATCCCGGTGCGTTCGCGAAGCCGTGGGGCTTTACGGTGAACATGGTACTGGCGGCCGATACGGACATGCTCGAGGCGGTCTGCGAACGGAGCAGCGAAGACTGGGCGGGCAGCCTCTCGGACGCCGCCAATCGGGCAGTATCCGTGCCGCCCGACGTGCTGGCACGATATGTCGGCGTCTACAGCGGGATATACGGGGGAAACGAGCGGACGTACGAGGTGTCGCTCTCCGGCGGCCAATTGATCGCCACCATTGTCGGCGCCTACGACGCGGTGGGCCTCGGTGCCGCGGGCCTCGACCAGGGCGCGCCGCGGCCGCTGGTGCCGCAATCCCGGACGCTGTTCGAAGGCCTGGGACTCGGTTACCGGTTCATTGTCAACGACGAAGGCGTGGCGACAGACCTCATGGTGATTCACGTCTCTGGCGACTATAGATACTCGCGGCAGCGGTGACCCCTGTCGCGCCGCCGCTCTCTTGCCCAACGCTCAACGGGCACGCCGGACTCGGCCGAGGTCCCGCGGGATGAACCGTTCGATGTCGTCTTCGGGCCAGCCCGCCTTTGATGATCGCGGTGTAGTTCGAGAACCGGAACGGCGGAAACCGCCAGTCGTCGTCGTGGTCCGGCTTCCCCATGGTCCTCGGCTTGCACTCGGGGCGTTTCGTGTTGCGGTTTCCCGTCGCCGACCCGTGTGTCACTGCGCGCCGGACATCCCCATGAACGTCAGCTTCTGCATGCCCGCGCCGGTCGCCGCCACGTAGAGATTGCCCTGGGAATCGGTCGCTATGTGGTGGCCGGCGCCCAGGATGCCCTCGGGGCGGACGGTTCCGAGGACCTCGAGGGTCGCGCGGTCGACGACGACGATGCCGTCATCGCCGCCGACGTAGAGGAACTGCTGCTCCGGATCCGGGGACAGGGCCAGATCGCGCGCGAAGGGGGCGTCGGTCGTGACCACCTGCCTCACGAACGTGCCGTCCAGCGTGAACGCCTGCACGCGGCGGTGTTCGCGGTCGGCCGCATACACCATGCCGTCGTTCGACACCCGGATGGCGTGGAGGACGTTGAAGCTCGGAGGACCCGGATCGGAGAAGCTGGTCGGGCGAACCACCTGACACTGGTCGTCGTCGACCGGGGTGTCCCCGAAGGCTCCCCACATCCGCTTGAACCCGCCGGTCTCCGCGTCGAACACGGCGACACGGCGGTTGCCGTAGCCGTCGGCCACGAACAGCTCGTTGGTCGGCGGATGGACCTGCTGGTCCGCCGGCCGGTGGAGGTTCATCGTGTCGGCGTTGCCCGTGCTCCCGTCGCTGCGGCCGATCTGCATGACGAACGTGCCGTCCTGCGTGAACTTCAACAGCTGGTCGTCGTTGACCGGCTCGACCCGGGGCACGTCGTTGGTGGGACAGTTGTTGCCGCCCAGCCAGACGAAGCCCTCGTGATCGATGTGGATCCCGTGTTCCCGCTGCGGCCACTCGTAGCCGGCGCCCGCGCCGCCCCAGGCCTTGATGAAGTTGCCTGCCGTATCGAAGACGACGACCGGCGGCGCCGCCATCGCGGCCTCCTCGGGCGGGAGCGTCAGCGGGCGGTGCAGGACCCAGACGTTGTCCTGCGCATCGATGGCGATGCTGGACGGAGCGCCGAGCTTCATCCCGGCCGGCACCGTGGGCCAGGCGCCGTCCACCTCGAAGATCGGCAGGCTGCGGCCTTGCGCCGCCGCCGTCCCGCCGGACGGCCCCGCACCGGGCAGCCATGTCGTTGCCGCTCCAGCGCCGGCGGCCAGAGTCAATGCCGTAACGAATGCGCGACGTAAGGGTTTGCGCTGCATGGCTGCCTCCCATCGACCCGACACCATCGGGCCATTCCACCGAACGTCCGCAGTTCGAACGCGAGACGGCAGTTGCCGCCCTCGCAAGACGCAACCGGAACCATACCACGTCGCTCGCGGCGGCTCGCGGCGGGTTGACACGCCCGAGCGCATCCGCAACCATCCTGCCCAGGCCCGGAAAGCGTCGCCTCACGGCTCCGCTTGCCGCCCAACCAATCCTGCAGGCGTCTGCTCCGTTCCACGGTGCAGACTCCCAGGCAACCCCGAGGAGGCGCCCAATGCCGGAGATCGGATTCAAGCGATTCATGATGTGCCTGGTCGGGACCTGTCTCGCCGTGGGGGGCATCGCCACGGCGCAGCCGGCGGGCGAGTGGGAGCCGGTCACCGCCGACCGGCTGCTCGAACCGGAGGACGGCGACTGGATGAGCTATCGCCGGACCTACGACGTGACGGGGTTCAGCCCGCTCGACCAGATCGACCGGTCGAACGTCGGCGACCTGCGGCTCGTCTGGGCCTGGTCGATGCGCGACGTCACGGGCTGGGTCCCCACGCCGGTCGTCGCCAACGGGCTGATGTACGTGTCCGAAGGCAGCGGCCGGGTCACCGCGTTCGACGTCGTGTCGGGCGACGTCGCGTGGCTGCACCAGCGCGACTACCCCGAGGACATCGAGCTCTCGCAGGCCTTCATGCGGCATCGGGGCGTGTCGGTCTACGGCGACACGATCTACTGGGGCACCGCGGATGCCGCGCTGGTCGCCCTGGACGCCCTGACGGGCGAGCAGCGGTGGGAGGTGAGCACCGGCGACTACACGACCGGGCTGGGGCACCCCCATCCCGCCCTGATCGCCGACGGCAAGGTGATTCTGGGGTTCGCCGGGGGCGACCGCAGCGCGCGGGGCGCCGTCGTGGCGCACGACGCCGAGACCGGCGAGCGGCTGTGGATCACCTACACGGTGCCGGCCGCGGGCGAGCCGGGCTACGAGACCTGGACCGAGCACGAGATCGAGCCGCTGGGCGGGCTGACCTGGAACACGATCAGCTACGACCCGGAGCTGGGCTGGATGTACATCGGCACCGGCCAGCCCACCCCCTGGTCCTCGACCCTGCGGGGACCGGGCGACGCGCTCTACACGAACTCGATCCTCGCCCTCGACATCGACAACGGCGAGCTGCAGTGGCACTTTCAGGTGGTCCCGTCGGACAACTGGGACCTGGACGCGACGCACGAGAGCATGCTGGTCGACCTCGTCATCGGCGGCCGCGAGCGCAAGGCCCTCATCGAGACCAGCAAGATCGGCTGGGGCATCGTGCTCGACCGCGTCACCGGCCAGTTCCTGGACGCGTTCCGCACCGGCCACGACAACCTCATCACCGGCTGGACCGACATCGGGATACCCATCTACAACCCCGCCCTCATCCCGACCATGGACGACGTCGACTCGGGCCGGGTGTTCGAGGTGTGCCCGTTCTACGTCGGCACGCGCAACCTGAACTCGCCCAGCTACAGCCCGGCGACGGGCCTCTACTACACGGGCATCAACAACAGCTGCATGGACGTCACGTTCGTCTCCGAGGAGTACCGGCCGGGCCGGCGCTATGGCGGGATCGCGGCGCGCGTGAAGACCGTGCCGGACTACGACTATGTCGGCGAGTTCGTGGCGTTCGATCCAGTCACCGGCCGGCGGGCGTGGGAGCGTCGCTTTCCCGGCGGCGCCGCGATGAGCGCGGCGGCGCTGTCGACGGCCGGCGGCATCGTGTTCGGAGGCACCTCCGACCGACGTTTCTTCGCGCTCGACGCCGACACCGGCGGCCTGCTCTGGCAGACGCGGCTGAACGGCGACGTCTCGGGCGCCCCGGTCACCTTCGAGGTCGACGGGCGGCAGTACGTCGCGGTGGGGGCGGGCGGCCGCATCGCCAACACCCGGTTCTATGCGCCGTTGACCGACACGAGGATTCCCGAAGGCAGCGGGGTCATGTGGGTGTTCGCGCTCCCGGAGAGTGCGGGTGCGCCGTAGGAAGCGGCGCGCCTCGGCCGCGGTCGCACGTTGCGGACGGGAGGGTTGGTGAGATGGCGTCTCCTATCGTCTCGTAGGGGCCGGAGACCGATGGCGCGGAGCGCTGGCGCGACAGCGCCAAGACCGGGTGCGGGCTGCACGGCCCGGCGACGTTCCCGCGTTGACGAGCGATAGCCGGATGCAGCTCTACCCGGGCCTTCCTGCAGATCGCCGGCCGGGGCTGCGGGTGGGCGGCGCCCGGCCGGTCGCGTCGAAGACATCGCCCACGGAGGAGAAGTCATGCGATTTGCCAGCGTTGCCGCCGTCGCCGTTGCCGCGTTCACGGTCCTGCTCGCGGGTGCCGCTGCACCCGCCGCCGCCCAGTCGTGGACCCCGCCGTCGCCCGACGAGCGCTGTCCCAGCAAGTGGGGCGCCGGCGACGAGCGGGGCGCGGCCAACCACATGGGTCCCGAGACGGTGCTGAAGGCGGCCCGTCTGATACGGACCGGCCGGGTGATCGAGCTCGGACAGGTACTCAGAGGTTCGATGCCGCTCGGCGCCCGCCACTTCGACCTCTACATGAAGCCGACCGGCCCGAACGTGGGCTCGAACCAGCGCGGCTCCAACGAGGAGCTGGTCGTCGCCGAGATGGGCCAGGTGGGCACGCAGTTCGACGGCTTCACCCACCAGACCATCGGCGACAGCCTCTACAACTGCGTCGCTCTGAACGAGGTCATGACGCGGGACGGGTTCACGCGGCTCGGGGTCGAGAACGTCGGCACGCTGATGACCCGGGGCGTGCTCATCGACGTGGCCGCCCTCAAGGGCGTCGACATGCTTCCCGACACGTACGAGATCACGGTCGACGACCTGCAGCAGGCGCTCGACCGGCAGGGGGTGGCGCTGGAACCGGGCGATGCGGTGCTGATCCACACCGGTTGGGGCGTGCTCTGGGACACCGACGGGGAGCGCTTCATGGCGACCAACCCGGGGATCGGGGTCGCGGCCGCGCAGTGGCTCGTGGAACAGGATCCGATGCTGCTGGGCGCGGACAACCAGCCGGTCGAGGTCTCACCCAACCCGGATCCGGAAGTGTCGTTACCGGTCCACCAGATCATGCTGGCGGTCAACGGCATCCATCTCGTGGAGCGGATGAGGCTGGACGAGCTGGCCGCGGCCGGCGTCTACGAGTTCGCCTTCGTCGTCCAGCCTCTCAAGATCGAGGGCGGCACGGGATCGACCGTCGCGCCGGTCGCGATCCACTGAACGGGGAGAGGGTGCGGGCGACGGCCACGAGCCGCGGCTCGCACCCCCGGCCTCTACTGCTGAGCGCCGTCACCCCGCCGCGTAACCGCCCGGCGGGCACGGACTGTCGAGCTCCCTCCGGCTCCAAGCCAGGCAGGCGTCGGCCGAGCCACGGTGACGAGCCCGGCGGGAACGTGGCTGTGCACTCGCACGTCCACTATGAGTAGAGACATGAGCAGCAACCGCGCCTGCGTCGTCCTCGCCATGTGGGCTGCCGGGGTCGCCACGGCCGCCGCGCAGGACTCCCGGCTCGTGACCGCCGCCGCGAACCAGGACCGCGGGAAGGTCCTCGCGCTCATCGCCGAGGGCGCCGATGTCAACGAGACGCGCGCCGACGGCGCGACCACGCTCCTCTGGACGGCCCACTGGGATGACCTGGAGCTGACCCGGCTCCTGCTCTCGGCCGGCGCCGACGTGGAGGCGGTCGAGGACCACGGCGTGACGCCGCTGGCGCGCGCGGTCGAGAACACGAGCCTCGCCATGGTCGAGACCCTGATCGCCGCCGGCGCCGACGTCAACGCCGCGCAGGTCAGCGGTCTCGTGCCCTTGATGACCGCGGCCCGGACCGGAGACGCGGACGTGGTCCGGGCGCTCCTCGCACACGGGGCGGACGTCAACGCCGCCACGACCGAGACGCGGGCCACGGCGCTGATGTGGGCGGTGGCAAGGCCGCATCCGGAGGTGGTGCGGATCCTGCTCGACGCCGGGGCCGACCCCGCGATCTCGACCGCCAAGGGCTTCACGCCGTTGATGCTCGCGGCGCAGAACGGGGACGTCGGGACCGCCCAAGCCCTCATCGCGGCTGGCGTCGACGTCAACGCGCCAAGCGCCGACGGCACCCACGTCCTGCCGTACGCCATCGTACGCGGCCGGGACGCGTTCGCGCTGTTCCTGCTCGACGAGGGGGCGGACGCCAATGGCGCGATGGGCGGGGTGCGCGCGCTCCACGCGGCTTCGGGCGACGTCGACCTCTGGCTGCGCGACTGGTACATGCGACACGAGCGGTATCGCCGCTACGACCGGCTCGGCGGCGAACTCGCCGGCGCCCGCCGCCTCCTGCTCGTGAAAGCGCTGCTCGACCGAGGCGCCGATCCGAACGCGAGGACCACCAGCTCGGCCATGTTCAGCTCCTACATCGGCTACCCGAGAAAGGGCGCGTTCGAGCCCTTCTCCGTCGGGACCGGCGACCTGCGCGGCGCCACGCCGCTGTGGGTGGCGGCCACAGACATGAACGGCGCGGGGCGGGTGTTCAACTACGGCCCCGCCTACACCTCGAGCTCGGCGGAGATCCTCCGCACGTTGCTGGCGGCGGGCGCCGACCCGCACCTGACGACCGACGACGGCACGACGCCGCTCATGGCCGCGGCCGGCCTCGGCCGGGCCACCTACACGCCGCGCGTGCCGCGCGGCACGCGGTCCCCGATGGCCGAGGAGGCGGTGCGGATACTGCTCGAAGCCGGCGCCGACATCAACGTGGTGAACGAGGCCGACTTCACCGCCCTCCACGGCGCCGCGTTCCGTGGGCTGAACGAGGTGGTGGAGTATCTCGTCGCGAACGCCGCCGATATCGACGCCCGCGATTTTCGCGGGCGGACCGCCTACCGGATGGCCGAGGGCTCGAAGCAGTCGTTCCAGTTCCAGAGCTGGCCCGAGACGGCGGCCCTGCTGGCCGAGCTCGGCGCCGACACGAAGCTCGGCATCCCCGGCACCGTGCAGGAACGCCTGCGCGACGTGCCGATCACCGTCTCCACCGACCGGCCCTGACCGGATGCCCGTTCACCGATGTGCGGCCCCGATTACGCCCGGCCGTAGAATCGGCGATACACGGTTCCTGGACGGTCGGACCGCCGACACGGTAGAATCGGCGATACACGGTTCCTGGACGATGTCGTGATCACGATCAACGGTCAGCGCAAGGATCACTGGCGCGCCGTGGACCACGACGGTGAAGTGCTCCAGAGCGAACGCCGATGAAGGTCTCAGACGACTTCGAACTGCACCCACTCTTGCTGGAGGACCTCAAGCGCGTGCACGAGGAGCTGCGTGCAAATGGGGAACTGCGATCTCGCGAGGCGCTAGAGGGCTTCTACGAGACGTTTCGACAGCGATTTGGGCCAGAGGAGTTGCGCGCGCATGACGGCGAGTTGCTGCTCTCGCTGATGCAGGAGACGACGCGCGACGGTGTTCTCGACGAGGTTCGGCGGCAAGGAGGCCGCCGTCATCCTCGAGGCCGAGATCACCGGCGACTGAGGCAAACACCTGCAGGGCCGGAGCGCTCGCGCGTGGGCGCTCCGGCCCGCCTCGGCGTCTCTTGGGCTGGATGGCGTTGACATCGACCCCCCGGGGTCAGTCTGAATCCCGGGCTCTATCCTGGCCTCAGCGGCTTGCCGGTCACGTCCTCGAACAACGCCGAGGCGTCGCTCTCGCCCACGTTCGCCTCTTGCATCAGGCGGTCGATGGTTTCGGTGGGGTAGTCCGCCTCGTGCTCGAGCGCCGCGCACAGGTCGGCGCTGGCGTTCAAGTGAGGACCGCGGCAGCAAGGCTCAGCGAAACTCAAGCCGGGAAAACGTCGTCGAGCTGGAGTTCCAGGCCCTTCAGCAGCGGCGTGCGCAGGGTGTCCCGGCGACCGAAGGTGTCGGTGAGTTCCAGCACGCCGTCCCGTTGCCGATGGAGGGCGACGGTCTCGGCCATCGGGTCGAGTACCCAGTACTCGAGCACTCCGTGTCTGCTGTAGAGTTCGTGCTTGTACCCCAGGTCCCGGTCGGCGGTGGACGGGGAGAGTATCTCGATCACGAGGTCGGGGGCTCCCCGCACGTTCTCGTCGGTGATCATGTGCTCCCGCGCTCGGGAGATGAACAGGAGGTCGGGTTGCACGACGTCGCTGTCCGACAGCACCACGTCGAAGGGTGCGAAGAACAGCGTCCCAAGCCGGTGTTCCTGGGTGAACTGTCTCAGTCTGCTACCCAGTTCGGCTTGCACATCTTGGTGCCTTCTGTTCGGAGCGGGAACCATCATCAGATCGCCGTTCAGGAGCTCGCAGCGCTTGTCGTCTGGTGTGACCCGGTAGTCGTCGTAGGTCCGCTTGACGGCGCGTTCCATGGTAGCCATGTGGGTGCGTCTCCCGTTGTGCTGATGATCGGGAGCCTCATCATATCGTGTCAGTGCGTGTTCCGCAGCTCGGCCGTTTTGGTATTCGGCGACTTGCATCCCAGAGCGCCGTAAGGATCCACGCAGAAATAACTCCATTCGGATGCCGCAATCACGCCAAAATGGCAGCCGCTGCCCCCCAATACAACAGCTACGCGGCGCGGAAACCGGCAAGCAGCAAGAATCGGGGATTTATTTTTGCGCCAACCCTGAGAGCGTTGAAGACATGGTCACAGAGCTGCCAAGCCTTTATGGCGCAATCCCGCGCCAAGTCCGCGTTGATGTCGTCGTTTTCGAACCTCTCCGAAGCGGTTTTTAATGCCTTAAGCGCTGACGCTGCATCAAGACCGAATGAGCGTGTCATTCGTCAGACCTGGACCGAGCCACCGGGGGAGAACCCGATCGCCGGGTGCTTCGCGTAGACTGCTGGCGGCTCGTTCATGGCGGTACGGTAACACCCTTCCCCCAACCCGCGGCCCCGCACCCGTCGACCAGCAGCTCCCCGGGTTCGAGCCGGCCGGGACCCTGGTTGACGACGAGCCAGTCGCCGAGCATGCGGATCACTTCCTTTTCGACCTGCCTCCGGCGCGGTCCGCGGCCGTTCGCGGGAATAAGCCCGCGGGCCCCGCGGTCACTGTGATCAGCAACCGGCGAGCCGCGGACGGGCCGCCGGACCGGGGCCGCCGGCGCGAGCCGGGAGCAGCGGATGGAAGCGCGGCGCGAGCGCTTCGAGGAGCGGCGCGAACGCTGGGAGGAGCGCCGCGACCAGCGCCAAGGGCGCCGCGGCCGTGGAGAGGGACGCCGGGGACGCGGGCGGGACTAGCAGCCCGGAACCGACGCCTGCGGCCTTCCGGCTTCCGAACGGCGCAGTCCCCTTCGGGGGCTGCGCCGTTGTCGTTTTTGCCGGCACAGGGCAGACGCGCCGGCCGCCCGCCGGCCGGTCACCGTGTCGAGGGCCGGCGCACGCCCACACGGCTGCAGCGCCGGCCGCGGGCGTGCTGCTGACCCTCGGTCGCCGGCTAGAACCGCCGACGCCACATCCGCCCAAGGGCGCCCGGGGGCCGGTCGTCTCCGGCGTTCATGAACTCCGCGCCAACCGCGGAGAGCGCGGTAGGCCTGGAGTTCCGCCCCGGCACCCGCCGATACGCTGGCGCGCCCGGGCGGTCCGTGAGCCGGCCGAGGCCGGGGGATCGACCCCCGGCGAGGCGGACCCGTTCTCGCCACCCTGCCCATCTACCGCGGCGACGACCGCCGAGGCGCTGGTCCCCTGGGTTCGGCCGGCAGCGCCCCTCAACCCCGACCGTCGTCGGCGGCTGGAATTCCTGCCGGCCGTTCGAGCGCCGCGGCTGGCCCTCCGCTCGGGGGCTGTCGCGCCGTCCGCCCCGAGTCTTCGCTCATCGATTCACTTCCATCCGTGTCGAGGTTTCGGGGCTTCTGTCGCCGGTCGTGCGGCGCGCCGGCAGGCGCACGTATTCGCGCCCGGAGGCCTCCTGTCGGGCTCGAATGTCCCTGAACATCGCCTCAACGTCATAATCGAATCGGGCGGCGTAAGCCTCCCGAATAGCCCGGAGTTCAGCGATGATCGGGTCCGTCTGCGTAGTCTCCATGGTCGTGCTCCTCCATGAGTTCATTAGGCGTGCAAATAACCGGCGGCTCGTACCCAGCCTTGCGGCACGCTCGCTCGATCCGCGACCGCGCGGAGGCACCCGCGATGTGACGGAGATTCCACGTCAGCAGGTAGTCAACCCTGTTCGTCGCAGCAACGCTGACGTGCGTCGCATCAGCCGTCGCCTCGCGAGGAAACGCTCCGAGGTCCAGCAGGCGCTGCGTCAGCGCCGCGGCGTCCTCGGTAGTATCGAGGCGCGTGACCATCTCCAACGCCGTCAAGCGGGCGCGGGCGGCGTCCGTGTCACCCTCCGCAGCTTCTGTTAGCACAAGCTCTGAAGCTACGAGAACAAACCGTTCCGGCGCATCGCGCCACCATTCCCGCGTCATGGCCTGCTGCGCCGCAATGATGAGATCGCGCGACGGGCGCGCTGTGAGGTAGCTCGCGACGGAGGTTTCCACGTAGACGCTGGGCTTCGTCATGATCGGGAGGTCTGTTTTTCGAGTTCCCGCCGCCGCGGCTCCACGCAGGCCTCGCCTAGCCGCGCCGGCCTCGAGCCCGTCCGCGGAACCTCCCCTCCTCATCGATGGTACCGCATCCGGCTCCGCGAGCAACCGTTGTGCTCGGTCGGCGTTCGCCTCGCGCAAGCAGAAAACGACTCGGGTTCTGAGCCACCTGGGAGCGATGCCCTGCTCGGGCTCACGGGCCATCCTCCACGCCGCGACTCTCGGCACACGCTCGCCCCCCGCGACGGGGGTGCTCCGCCGTGTGGTCCGGCAACGAGCCCGCCCCCCCGCAAACCCGACAGCCTCGAAGCGCGGTCGCGTCGCCGGCACGATTGCGGGCAGGGAGCTCCACTTCCGCCGTGGCCGGAGCCGTGGAGCTCGGCGAGGTAGGAGGCCAAACGTCGCATTTTCGAGCGGCCGGCCGTCGAGCCACGCGTCGACGCGGCGGAGCGCCCGGAGTAGGCGCAGCGGCGCGGGCGGCGCCGGGCGCTCGAGGGACCCGGACATCGCCGGGCTCGAGCGGCGGCGGCCGCGGTCGACGGACATCTCTGCACCAGACCTGCTCGCCGTCCGGATCGAGCTCAGCTTCCGAACCAGAGGGTCACGACGCCGCCGTGTGGCGACGCGAGCCGACCTCGCCGCCGCCCTTGTGTTCGCCTCGTCCGGGGCGGGTGCAGACGCGCCGTCTGCCCCTCCAAGGGCGAAGAGGGCGTTCCGGTTCCAGCGCGATCGCCGACGGCCAGCAGGAGCGACGCTAGCAGGGACCAGCCCCGGGGCCGGGGCGGCCGGCACCGCCGCGCAGGGGATCTCGACCTCAACGCCCTCGACTTGTCGAGCTGTCCCGCGGGTTCCCAGGTTCGCCGGGCCTGAAGTTCGTCGACGAGCAAGGTGAGGGCGCGTCGCGCAGAACACCGCGCGGCAGAGCCGCCCACCAGGACGCCGTCACCCACGCGCGACGTTGACGATGAAGACCGGGACGGCAACGGCCGTCATGATCCAGAGTCCGTGGACCAGCAGCAGGGACAGGGCCACGCTCGCCCAATAGAACAGGAGCAAGGGGCCGCCGGAGGCGAGCAGAAGCAGCGCGCCGCCGGCGACTAGCCCGAGCGAGCCGGCGAGGATCTTCATCACCAGTAATGTAGCGCGGGCGGACAGGCTGCCGGGATCGAATCCCGGCCCGCCGTCACAGATACCGCGCGACAGCCCCGCGTTCAGCGGTCGCCCCGGCCGAGTAGTGCGCCACCATCCGGCTCGTCTTCCAGTTCCCGGCGAGCATCTCGTCGGTGGTCCACGCTTCCCGGCTCGTGAGCTCCCACGCCAGCCCGACCCTTCCCGAGTGGGCGGTCACGTGCTCGCCGCCGGCGGCCCGCGCCGCCACCTGGAACTGCAGCCCCACCATCTTCGGCGAGAGCGGCACGACGCGGTCCGCCGGCGCCGGGTTCGCGGCGGCCCTGAGCGTCCGGATCGCGCGGGCGACCCTCCGCCGCGCCTACGCCGGTGCCCTCGGCCAGCTTGACGCCTGGCTCGCCGGCCTCCGGCTCGATGACGCGGCCCTGGCCGCCTACCTCGCCGAGCTCCACGCCGCCGGCCGCGCCCCGGTGCGACGCAACCAGCCGCCAAGGCCGACCAGCAACAGACCGAGCAGGCCGACGCCGGCCAACGGCAACGCCGGAACCGACCCGACGGTGGAGTTGTTGACGGCGGTCCGGGTGAACGCGGCCGCGTCGTTTCCGGCCCGGTCATGTAGGCCGTGCTCGTCGTCGCCAGGGGTAGGATCTACGTAGGAGACGGTGACCGTCTGGCCGCTGGTGATGACGGGTGAAAAGACCCGAGAAGCCGATCACGTTCCTAATCGTCGCCCTTGCGGTTCGGCTCACGGGCTGGCCGTCGGCGGTGATCGAAAACGGAGAATCATCAAAACCATCGGCAGGGTTGCGGGTGATATGGACATCCTCATCGAACGTCAAGGTGATCTGGTTGCCGGTGTCCTCAACGACCACGCTCACGAGTGAGGGTGGCGTGGTGTCTGTCGTCGTAGTCTGTCGTCGTAGAATTATTGGTTGCCGGATGGCATCGGTCGGTGTAGGACACAACAACTGGTGACGGAAATCGCAAAAAAACAACGGGAACGGAAGAGAGGAACTGTCGTGTAGGACACAACAACTGGTGACGGAAATCGCAAAAAACAACGGGAACGGAAGAGAGGAACTGTCGATGTACTCATTAAACGTGAGGCTTAGTTAGGGGCGGTGTCGAGCGTGATGGCGAGGAAGCCATCAGGTGGTTCCGCCGCGCGGCTGACCAAGGTTTCGCTCTTGCTCAGTTCAACCTTGGCAACGTGTACCGCTTCGGCCAAGGGGTGCCTCGCGACGAGGCGCGGGCCGTCAGGTGGTACCGCCTCGCCGCGGATCAGGGTCACGAGGCCGCACAGCGGGCTCTCGCCGCTCGTTGCCGAGCGTGGAATAAGAACCAGCTGAGTTGCTCATTATATGCGGGTTAGAGGAGTAGTGGACCCGGCAGGAAAACATTCGCACTATCGCGCGTTCGTCGTTCGACGTGAGCCTCGTCGTGGTCGGACGGCCGCCCGTGTACCGGCGCATCGCGGCTGAGGCGACGAAGATGCGCGCTGCAGGCGTCAGCGTGAGGGCGATCAGCCTTCACTTCGGCGTTGACCACCACACGGTGGAGAAGGCGATCCGCTGGTTCCGGCAGTGGTGAGCGCGTGGTGTCAGTACCGCGTCGTCACTGCGAGCGTAGCCGCTCCACTTTGCGGTGCTCCCGTGGACGGTCTGGTGGCCGGTCCCGGTGACGTCGAGTTCGGACCGAGCAGAAAGGATCCTGTCGCGGTGTCGATGCGGTCTCTGGTGAATGCCGCGATCAGCGCCGTGTTTTCGCCCCGGTGCGTTCCGCATTGTTTGGCGATCTGTTCGGCTGCGCCGCGGTTTACCGCTGGCCATGCCAGGATTACGATGCCGACGGCGTCGTAGAACAAACCCAAAATTTGAACTGTCATCCGTTGGCGATCGTGCCCTGGAACATGCCCTCCGCTACCGCCATCACCTGATGCGGTCGCGCGCGATGAAGCACAGATTGCGCAGGCTCTCGATCTCTTCGGTGGTCGGTCTGCTGACGGCCCCTCGGTACGCCGTTCCGGTCAGTGCGTAGACTACCCCGGTCACCCCGGTATTCTGCGCATCGTCCGACTGCGTCGACGGCTGCGCGGTCGCGTTCGAAGACGATTTCGGGGTTGTCGTGGAACGATGGCGGTGGTCGTTCTCGCCGTTTCCGTCGTTTTCCGCATGCCGGTCATCCCGCTTATCTGTTGTTCACCTGCTGGTCGTCCCGTGCGACCCCGTTCTCGACGGCCGGAAGGGGTTCGTCCTCGTTCTCTGGTTCAATCCGGGAAAACGTCGTCGAGCTGGAGTTCCAATCCCTTCAGCAGTGCAGTGCGCAGGGTGTCCCGGCGACCGAAGGTGTCGGTGAGCTCGAGCACGCCGTCCCGTTGCCGATGGACGGCGACGGTGGCGGCCATCGGATCCAGCACCCAGTACTCGTTTACTCCGTGTCTGCCGTAGAGCTCGTGCTTGTACCCCAAGTCCTTGTCGGCGGTCGACGGGGAGAGTATTTCGATCACGAGGTCGGGGGCTCCCCGCACGTTCTCGGCGGTGATCGTATGCTCCCGTTCCTGGGAGACGAACAGCAGGTCCGGTTGTACGACTTCGGTCTCCGACAGTACCACGTCGCAGGGTGCCGGCAACAGCTCCCCCAATTCGTGGTCGATGATGAACTGGTCGAGCTTGTGGGCTAGGCGCAGCAGGATCCTTTGGTGTTTGACGTTCGGGGCGGGAACCATCATGAGATCGCCGTTCAGCAGCTCGAAGCGCGTATCGTCCGGTGTGGCGCAGTAGTCCTCGTAGGTCAGCTTGACGGCGCGTTCCGTGGTGGCCATCTGGGTGCGTCTCCGCTTGTGTTCGTGATCGGGAGCCTCATCATACCGTGTCAATGCGTCGGGGTTGGCGTCGTGCTCGGCGCAAGCGTCCATGGCGTCTGGATCACAGTAGTGACAGGCGCGCCACGTGCTCTTGCCGGAGGTTGAACTGTACCGTCGCCAGCTTCGGCGGCATAGCTGGGAGAAGTTCGGTGTCGCCTGCGACGACGAGGCACGGGGCGACGGGGTCGCACCCGGTGGCCGTGTCGGTCGGGGCGCCGACTCCCTGTCAGTCGCAGCAGCGTCCCGAGTCGGGCCGGGACCGAAGGTGCCGGGTCGGCTTACGCGCGGGCCTGATAGTAAAGGACTTATGGATTGTGGGAGGCCTTGCATGGTTCAGGGATGGGTCAGCGCGAGGCCGTCGGCTCCCGCCCCGGAACCCGCCTGTCTAGGGAACTGACGGTGGGTCGCGTGCGGTGGTCGCCGGGGTCAACCCCCGTCGCGTGTTAGGCCGTCCGCGAACCGCGTAAGGTGTTGACGATACGCGGGTTAGGGCTGGTGGAGGCGGCGGGAGTCGAACCCGCGTCCGAGAATACGTCCCCACAGGAATCTACATGCGTATCCGCGCCTGTTGTTTCGCCACCCGTGTGAGAGCGCGGCTAAAACCGCGGGCGGCTGAGCGGCAAAAAATCTCGCTACGACCCGTCGTCGCCCCAGGTCGGAGCCAGCCTGCTGAATGACGTTCCGTCCCACCCCGCAGGCGAAGACGAGGGGAACGTCGCCGCTTGATTAGGCGGCGAGAGCGAGCTGCGTATCGTTCGCAGTTATGGTGTTTTCCATCGGATTAACGAGTCGATGGTGCTCGGCATGCATCCCGTGTTCGCCTATCCCCGTCGAAGCCGTGTCGCCCCCTCTTGATGTGCGCCGGTCCGCCGGAGCCGTGCCGGTCGGGCCGTGTCCGAAACCGAGAATCCAGTATACCGCGGATGCGACACGGGGTCTCGGGCGGAGCGTCAGGGGTGACCGGCGGCGTATCGATCGGCGGTTGGCGGGAAGGGTCGACGATCGGAGGACCAGCGCGTTGCGGGCGGGTCGAGGGTCGAGAGCCGGCGGGCTGGCCGACGCGCTATAATCGCGGGAAGACGATGGTGCTCGAAGACGCGGTGCAACGGTCGGGCGAGAAGTTGCTGCGGAGAATCCGCGAGCAATCGGAACCGGAGATCCGCGGCTTCATCGGCGAGCTGCTGACGGCGGCGGCGCGGGAGCGGGCGGCGGCCCTCGAGGACGTTCGCCGGAACGCCGACGCGAACCGCGAGAAGGCGCTGCGCGAAGAGGCGGCCAGCGTTCGGGCCGAGGCGCAGCAGGTGATGGACTCGGCCCTGGAGGCGGCGCGCGAGGAGGCCGAACGCGTGCTGGCCCGGCGCGTCGGCGAGGTGCAGGCGGAGACCGAGCGGACCCTGGCGGAGCTGGCCGCCCTGGAGGCGAGCCTGGCCGAGGTGCCCAAGCCCGAGGAGGTTCTGGGCCGGGTGGTCGACGGTGTGCGGCGGCTCGACAGTGCGTCGAGCCTGACCGACGTGTTGAACGCCCTGGCGGAGGTCGCCGGCGCCGAGGCGCAACGGGCCGGCGTGGTCATCGTGGAGGGTGAGCGCATCCGCGGCTGGCGCTTCGTGGGCTTCGAGCCGACGCTGTCTTCGGCCCGCCAGGTCGATCTGGCCCTCGTCGACGCGGGCATCGTGGGAGAGGCTGCGAAGTCGGCGGCGTCACGATCCGTGGTGGCCGGCGCGGAGCCGGGAGCGGGCGCGGCGGTGCCGGCGTTCATGACGCTGCCGTCCGGCGCGAACGCGGTGGCGGTGCCGGTGATGGTCGGCGGGGACGTGAGCGCCATCGTGTACGGCGACGACAGCGGGGGAGAGCCGCCGGCGGGCTGGCGCGAGTCGATCGAGATCCTGGCCCGGCATGCGGGACACTGTCTCGAAGGCCTGACGGCCGCCCGCATGGCCCAGCTCGCGCACCTGGATGCCGTCGGAGGCGTGAGATCCGACCTGCCTCGGCTGCCCTTCAAGGACCTCGATGACCGCCCGGGAGAGGCTGCCCTGGCCCCCGGCGACAGCCCCACCTGATTCTCACGCCAACCGGCGTTCCGCTCAATCGGTCGGGACAGTGCTCGATCGGGATTTGCCGGCTTCGGGAAAGCGCAGCCCACGATTCCCTTCCCGGAACGCTTGCGACGCTGACGGAAATCGCCCTGCCGCGCGCCGGGCGCGCGCAACCGTTGGAAACCGGCAGCGCCTCGGTTGGCAACCCTGTGTCGATCACGGTGCTTGACACCCGGCAAGGCAATGCCCGTCAGCTGCCTTGCCCATCGTCGCTCCGTCTCCGTGACCCCCGGGGCGGGTCGATCCGCGCCGGTATAATGCGCCCGTGACTACGACCGTCGGCTCGCGCAAGGCGGCCCGGTTCACCGAGTCGGTGATCCGCGAGATGACCCGGCTGGCCCACCAGCACGGGGCGGTGAACCTGTCTCAGGGGTTCCCCGACTTCGCCGCGCCGGCCGCGTTGAAGGCGGCGGCGCAGGCTGCGATAGGCGCCGACATCAACCAGTACGCGGTGACGTGGGGCGCGAAGCCGCTGCGCGAGGCGGTGGCGCGCGACTTCACGCGCCGGCACGGCGTGCCGGTCGACGCCGAGACCCAGGTGACGGTGTGCTGCGGGTCGACCGAGGCGATGATGTCGACGATGCTGGCGACGGCCGACCCCGGCGACGAGGTGGTCGTGTTCGAGCCGTTCTACGAGAACTACGGTCCCGACACGATTCTGTCGGGGGCGGTGCCGCGCTACGTCACGCTGCAGGCGCCGGACTGGACGTTCGATCCGGATGCCCTGGCCGCCGCGTTCAACGCCCGGACGCGGGCCGTCATCATCAACACGCCCAACAATCCGACCGGCAAGGTCTTCAGCCGCGACGAGCTGGAGACGATTGCCGAGCTGTGCCGCCGGTGGGACGTCCTCGCCATCACCGACGAGATCTACGAGCACATCCTCTACGACGGCGCCCGGCACGTCCCGATGGCGGCCGTCGACGGGATGGCGGACCGCACCGTCACGATCAACAGCCTGTCCAAGACCTACAGCGTGACCGGGTGGCGGGTGGGGTGGGCCATCGCTTCGCCGCGGCTCACGGGGGCGATCCGGAAGGTGCACGATTTTCTGACGGTGGGGGCGGCGGCGCCGCTGCAGGAGGCGGGGGCGGCGGCCCTCGCGCTGCCCGACGCCTACTACGCGGAGCTCGCGGCGGGATACCGGCGGCGGCGCGACATGCTGCTCGATCTGCTCGAGCCGCGCGGATTCACGTGCTTCAAGCCGCGCGGGGCCTACTACATCATGACCGACGTCAGCGGGTTCGGATTCGCCGACGACCTCGAGTTCGCCCGCTACCTGGTGGCCGACGTGGGGGTCGCGGTGGTCCCCGGCAGCAGCTTCTATCACGACCCGGCCCTGGGCCGCACCCAGGTCCGCTTCACCTTCTGCAAGCGCGACGAGACGCTGCAGGCGGCGGGACGCCGTCTCGCCGCGATACCCGTCCCCGCCCAGGCTTCGGCGCCGTAGAAGCGGTGCCGCCTCCTGCAAGGTCAGAACCGCAGCAGGGCGCCCACGTACACGCCTTCGAGCCTCAGGTCGACGTCGTGGTCCGCGGTCTCCAGGTGCAGGCGCCGGGACCGGTAGCCGAGCTGCAGCCCGAACGCCTCGACGAAGTTCAGCGCCGCATGCACGTCGTAGGCGAGATGCTCGCCGGTATAGCCGAGGATCTTGCCGATCCCGGGCGGCGTCCGGAGGAGGCTCGCCTCGGCCCCCAGCATGATCACCGGTGACGGGTACAGCCGCACCACCCCGCCGACGCCGGGGACCGGCCGGCGGAGGCGCACCAGCTCGCAGGCCGGGGTCGCGGCGTCGCACCCCGTGCCCGGCGCGCCGTCCTGCGCGACCCGGACGTCGGTGTATCCGGCCTCGGCGAAGAGACCCAGCGAGCCGCGGGCCTGGTGGAGGACGTCGTACTCGTAGGCCAGCCGCCAGGTCTTCCACGTGAGGGTCGAGGCGACGGCGCCCCCGGGTTCGACCCCCGTGTTTCCGGGGGCCGGCCGGTCGTCGAGGGCGGTGTCGGCGGCGTAGCGGATCGGCAGATAGTCGAGATGAACCCGCTGCCGGCGGCTCAGTCGCAGCCGCACCCGCACGTCGAGGAACCGCGGCGCGGAGGCGCCCGGGTCGCCGGCCGGGCTGGTGGTGACGCCGGACCCGCCCGACCCGCGGCTCGCGACGGTCAGATCCTGCGCCGGCGGCCAGAGCGAGCCCAGGAGCTCGAGGCGGTACAGCTCGCCGACCGGGAAGTCCGCCGGGGTGGGGGAGAGCTGGGCCGCCGCGGGATGGGCGCAGGTCAGCAGGCCGATCAACAGGCATCCCCGGACGGCGGCGCGGGGAAGCGACGCGCGAGCCGCGGAGAGGGCCGCGGCGCGCGGGCGACCGGGGCAGGAGCTCCCGTCGCACCGAGGCCGGCGGTCGAATGCAGCGGGGTCTTGTGCCACGGGCTACCTGCCGCAACCGGGGGGCGTCACGGGCGACGGCGGCCCCGCCTCGGCGCGAGACCGTTTCACGGGGGTTATCGACAGTTCCGATTCCCGGCTGCAGCCCGTTCGGGCGATGCCCCGGGCGTCCCCGGCCGGTGAACCCGCGCGACGTGCGTCCGGCGAACCGGGGGGACGCACTGGCGGCAGGGGGGTGCACGTCAGGATTGTGATCTCCTGAGGGGATGTCTGGGGGCGTGGGATATACTGACAGCTTAAACAGCTGTCAGTAGGAGGAGACCCCATGTCGGCCACTCCAGATCTCCAGGAACTCGAAACACGCCGCGACGACCTGCGCCAGCAACTGGCGTCGATCGGTGACCTGCGCCCCGGTTCCCTGGTGGCCCGGTACCGCAAGTGCGGCAAGCCCTATTGCCGCTGCGCACGCGACGGGTCCCGTGGGCACGGTCCGAGCTGGTCTCTCACCCGCCAAGTCGACGGCAAGACGGTGACGCGCATCATTCCCCCTGACGCCGTGGCGCAGACCCAGGCGCAGCTGGCCGAGTGCCAACGCTTGCGCCGACTTGCCGGGGAGTTGATCGAGGTCAGCGACGCGCTGTGCCAGACCCGGCTGTCGGCTGGGCGCGGGGTCGCCGCCGAGGCGGCGAAAAAAGGGGCTTCAAGGACCGGTTCGCGGTCGAGATCGACGCCGAAATCGAAGCGCTCGTAGGGCCGGGAGCGACCGACGGGCTGGACTTCGAAGCCATTGAGCGGGCGGCGCGCAGGCAGGCACTCGGCGTCGCTGCCCGGGCGGTGGAGCGCCGGCTGAACGCAGACCGGACCGATTACGCGGGCCCGACGGCAGCGTGCGCCTGCGGGCAGGCGGCGCGGTACGCCGGCCGCCGCACCAAGACGTTCACGACGGTGCTGGGACCGCTGACGCTGGAGCGCGCCTACTACCATTGCGACACCTGCCGCGCGGGGGTGTGTCCGCGCGACCGGGCGTTGGGTCTGAACGACACGTCGCTGTCGCCCGCCACCACGCGGATGGTAGGGCAGGCGGCGGCGAGCGTCAGCTTTGCCGAGGCGAGCGAGTTGTTGGAGGAGCTGGCGGGGGTGCGCGTCGAGACCAAGCAGGTCGAGCGCACCGCCGAAGCACTGGGACGTCAGGTCGCCAGCGACGAGTGTCACGTGGTCGAGGCCGAGCCCGGCGCCGCGCCGACGATGTACCTGGGCATGGATGGCACCGGCGTGCCGGTGCGCAAGTCCGAGGTCGAAGGCCGGCGCGGGAAGCAGCCCGGGGGTGTGGCCAAGACCCGCGAGGTCAAGCTGGTCACCGTGTGGACGGCTGAAATGCACGACGAGGACGGCGTGCCCGTCCGCGACCCCGGGTCGGTGAGCTACAGCGCCGCGGTCGAGAGTGCGGCGAGCCGCGGCACCGACCCGCTGCCCTCCGCGTTCGCTCAACGTGCGCTTCGTGAGGCGCATCGGCGCGGCTTCGACGCCGCCCCCCGCCGCGTCGTCCTTGGCGATGGCGCCGAGTGGATCTGGAATCTGTGTGGCGAGCAGTTTCCCGGCGCCATCCAAATCGTCGACCTCTACCATGCCAAGGGGCATCTGTGCGAAGTGGCCAAGGCCATCTACGGCGCCGGCACCGACCTCGCCACCCAGTGGGGCAAGGAGCGACGGAACGAATTGGACGCGGGACGGATCGATGCGATCCTGGTGGCGTTGCACGCCCACAGACGGACCTGCGAGGAGGCCCGCAAGTGCAGCGACTACATCACCCGCAACCGCCACCGGATGCGCTATCCGCAGTTCCGCGCGAGGGGGCTGTGCGTGTCGACCGGCGTCGTCGAGGCTGGATGCAAGCACACCGTCGGCGCCCGACTCAAGCGTGCCGGCATGCATTGGACCGTGGCCGGTGCCAACGCCATCATCGCCCTGCGGTGCTGCAAGCTCAGCGGCCGCTTCGAGGATTTCTGGGAGCGACGTGCCGCAAACGCCGCCTGAGTGCAGTCTCACAAATCTGACGTGCACCCGCGGCAGGGCCGTCGCGTGGGCCCGGCCGCGGAAGCTGGTATCCTGGATGCCGCGACCTCGGCGGCGGGGCCCGCCGCTTGCCGCGGGTCGCCCGGTCCGCGTGCGACTCTCCGTTTCCCATGTCTCCTCTCGCGCGACTCGTTCCCTTTGTCCTGCGGTATCGACGGCGGTTCGTGCTTGGTCTGCTGTGCCTGGTGCTCACCACCGGGTTCTCGCTGCTCGGGCCGTGGGTGCTGCGCTTCGCCGTGGACGACCTGACGGCGGGCGTCACCCGGGACAAGCTCGCCCTGCACGCGGCCACGCTGCTCGGCCTCGCGGTGGCCAGCGGGGGGTTCCGGTTCCTCATGCGCCGGATTCTCGTCGGCGCCTCGCGGGCCATCGAGTACGACCTGCGCAACGCCTTCGTCGCCCACGTGCAACGGCTGCCGCTGGCGTACTTCCACGCCACCCGCACCGGCGACCTCATGTCCCGCGCCACGAACGACCTGAACGCGGTGCGGATGATGGTCGGTCCCGCCATCATGTACATGGCCAACACCGGCATGGTGTTCGTCGTCTCGGTCGCCCTGATGTTGTCCATCGACCCGGTCCTGACGCTGGCCGCGCTGGCGTGCCTGCCGCTGGTCTCGTTGGTCGTGAAGTTCTTCGGGAGCGCGGTGTACCGCCACACCGAGCAGATTCAGGCCCAGTTGTCGACGCTGAGCGCGGTGGTGCAGGAGGGGCTGGCCGGCGTGCGGGTGGTGCGCGCGTACTGCCGCGAGGGCGTCGAAACGGAACGGTTCCGGCGCGAGAACGAGGAGTACTTCTCCCGCAACGCGCGGCTCATCCGGGTGCAGGCGCTTTTCTATCCGAGCCTGGGGTTCATTCTGGGGCTGGCCGGAGTGCTGGTGCTCTGGCTCGGCGCGCGGCACGTCATCGAGGGACGGATCACGGTGGGGCAGTTCGTCGCCTTCAACGCCTATGTGCTCATGTTGAGCTGGCCGATGATCGCGTTCGGGTTCGTGACCAACCTGTTTCAGCGGGGGATGGCGGCCTGGCGCCGGATGTGCGACGTCCTCGACGCCCCTCCGGCAGAGCCCGACCCCGCGGACGTCGCTGCGCCGCCGGCCCCGGGGCGCCTCCGCGGGCTCGCCGGAGGTATCGAGTTTCGAGGGCTGTCGTTCGCCTACAACGGCAGGCCGGTGCTGCAGGGGGTGTCCGCCCGCGTCGAGCCGGGCCGGGTGCTCGGGGTCATCGGCCCCACCGGTTCGGGGAAGTCGACGCTCCTCGCCCTGCTGCCGCGGTTGTTCAACCCCCCGCGGGGGACCGTCCTCATCGACGGCATCGACGTGCTCGACCTGCCGTTGCCGGTGCTGCGGCGGCAGATCGCCATGGTGCCGCAGGATCCCTTCCTGTTCTCGGACACCATCGCCGGTAACGTCTCGTTCGGGGTCGAGGCGGCCGGGGTTCCCGATGCCGGCGATTCGGATGCCGGCGATTCGGATGCCGGCGACCCGGATGTGGGTGACCCGGATGCCGGCGACCCGGCTGCCGGTGACCCGGATGCCCCGCGGGATGTCGGGGCGATGGTGGCGGAGGCGCTGGCCCTGGCTCGGCTCGACACGGATATCGCGGGGTTCCCCGACGGCGCGGAGACGCCGGTGGGCGAGCGCGGCGTCACCCTGTCGGGCGGCCAGAAGCAGCGGACCGCCCTCGCCCGGGCGATATCTGCCGATGCGCGCATCCTCCTGCTCGACGATGCCCTCTCGGCCGTCGACGCCAGCACGGAGGCGGACATCCTGGCCGGGCTCCGCCGGGTCCTGCGCGGGCGCACGTCCATCATCGTGTCGCACCGCATCTCGACGGTGCGGGCCGCCGACCTGATCCTCGTGCTCGATGAAGGCCGCGTCGTCGAGCGCGGCGCCCACGACGAGCTGGTAGCGCGCGACGGCCTGTACGCCGGGCTGCATCGGAAGCAACTGATCGAGCAGGCGCTGGTGGAGGAGGGGTGATGCAGCCGGACGACGAGGTTCTCGGCAAGGCCTACGACGCCCGCCTGATGCGCCGGCTGCTGGGCTACATGCGGCCCTACCGCGCCCCCATCGGGCTGGCGTTCGTCTCGATTCTGGGGCTCTCCATCCTGCAGCTCGCGCCGCCGTATCTGACCAAGGTGGCGATCGACACCCATATCGCGGCGGGAGACGTCGACGGCCTGACCCGGCTGGCCCTGCTCCTGCTCGGGGTGCTGGTGCTGTCCTATGTGTTCGAGGCGGTGCAGACCTATGCGCTCCAGGTCACCGGCCAGCGCATCATCTTCGACCTGCGGATGCAGATTCATGCGCATCTGCAGCGTCTCGACGTGGCGTTCTTCGATCGCAACCCCGTCGGCCGCCTCATGACCCGCGTGACCACCGATGTCGACGCCCTGAACGACCTGTTCGCGTCGGGCGTGGTGTCGGTCTTCCGCGACGTCTTCATGCTGACGGGCATCGCGATCGTGCTGTTCGTCATGGACTGGCGTCTCGCCCTCGTCGCCCTTTCCGTGCTGCCCCTGATCGCGGCGGTGACGCAGTGGTTCCGCCGCCACGCCCGGCAGTCCTATCGCGACGTGCGGGGCTGGATCGCCCGCATCAACGCCTTCCTGCAGGAGAACGTCACGGGGATGGCGACGGTGCAGCTCTTCCGGCGCGAGGCGCGGCAGTACGAGCGGTTCGACGCCATCAACCGGGCCTGCCGCGACGCGCACCTCGCGTCCATCTTCTTCTACGCGGTGTTCTATCCCGCCATCGAGGTGCTCGGAGCCCTGGCCGTCGCCTCGATCATCTGGTTCGGCGGCGCGTGGACGCTGCAGGGCAGCCTCGAGCTCGGGTCCCTGGTGGCGTTCGTGCTGTACTCGCAGCGCTTCTTCCGCCCGATCAGCGATCTGTCCGAGAAGTTCAACGTCCTGCAGGCGGCGATGGCGTCGTCCGAGCGCATCTTCGCGCTGCTCGACACCCCGGTTGGGGTCGCCGATCCCGTCGCGCCGGCCGGCGCGGTGCGCGAGCGCCTGCGGAATGACGAGAGAGCTCGCTTCGATCCGGTCGCCGACCCCGCGGCGCCGGCCGATGCGGTGCGGGAGCACCGCCATGACGGGAGAGACCACGTCGATGCGCTCGCGGACCCCCCCGCGCCGGCCGGCGCGGGGGGGGGAGGCGGCCACATCCGGTTCGAGAACGTGTGGTTCGCGTATCGCGGCGATCAGTATGTGCTCGAGGACGTCAGCTTCGAGGTCGCGCCCGGCCGGCGGGTCGGCGTGGTCGGCGCCACCGGGGCGGGCAAGAGCACCGTGCTCAATCTCCTGATGCGCTTCTACGACGTCAGCCGCGGGCGCATCACCATCGACGGCGTCGACATTCGCGACCTGCCGCTCCACGACCTCCGGTCGCGGTTCGGCCTGGTGCTGCAGGACGTCTATCTGTTCTCCGGGACGGTGGCCGACAACATCCGGCTCGGCAACGAGGCCATCAGCGACGAGGACGTGCGCCGGGCGGCGCGGGGCGTGCACGCCGACCGGTTCATCGCGTCACTGTCCGACGGGCTCGAGACCGCGGTGGCCGAGCGGGGAGCCACGTTCTCGGTGGGGCAGCGCCAGCTGCTGTCGTTCGCGCGCGCTCTCGCCTGCCGGCCGCCGGTGCTGCTGCTCGACGAGGCCACGTCGAGCGTGGACACCGACACCGAACGGTTGATTCAGGACGCGCTGCACGTGCTGATGTCCGGCCGCACGACCATCGCCATCGCCCACCGGCTGTCGACGGTGCAGGACATGGACACGATCCTCGTCTTCCACAAGGGCCGGCTGCGCGAGCAGGGCAGCCACCAGCAACTGCTCGCTCAACGCGGTCTGTACCGCACGCTCTACGAGCTTCAGTACCGCGACCAGGAGGTCGGGATGGCGCCGGTGGCGCCGTAGGCGTTCGCGCCTTGGGGAACTGAGCGGACTCCTGCACGGTTGGCTGGGTGGGAAGTAACGCGCCCGGCGCTCAGATTGCGGAGGCTCGGCGAAGAAACGCTGCCAGTTCATCGAAGACCGGACTGGCAACCGGCACCGGGTTGTGCGTCTTGGACCAGATGTGTGCCGCGCCGGCGCTTGGGTCGTCCCGGCATGTGATGGCGACCGCGGTCTGAAATTGCATCTTCGCGCGCTTCACTGCGTCCCATCCATCGCACTCGCTCGCGGGGCACTCGTCCAGTTGCTGCAGGCACTCGGCCAGACCCTCGTGCTTCTGAAGGATGGCCCGTACGAGAAGCGTCTCGAGCGCACCGTGCTTGTCGGCGCTCGGCATCATGAAGATGCCTGTGGACGGTCCGTCATGCATGCCGTTCACGATCTCGGCATGCTGGTCGGGGGCGCGCAGTCCTTCGTCCGTGAGCGCGTCCTTGGCATTCTGCCACCGCTTGGCTGGTTTCGTGTCGTTGTCACCGATGATCAGGAGGCGCTTTACTCTCCGCCAATCCGAGCTTGCCGTGAGGGCCTGGACGTGTGCCGCGAAACGCTGGTACCCCATCGCGAAGTTGACGGAGAAGCCTTCGAGGTCCTCGCGCTGCAGCAACCGCGTGATCAAGCGCGCATCGGCAGAGCCCTCGCACAGCACGTAGATCGGCTCGTCGAGACGGAATGGGTCGACTTCCCTGTCCGCCATGCGCCTGCCTATCTGATCTCGAGGCCCTCTTCGAGAGCGGCCGCGAAGTGCTGGCCGTCGAAGCAGTCGATCGCGCTCGCCCCGTTGTCCTTGGTGGTGCGGAGCAGTCGAAAATCGTCGGGGTGCTCTCGAACGACCGGCAACAACGCGCGCAGGTACTCGAGGCTGTGCGTCGTCACGAACAGCTGCGTATTGGATTCCCGGGCGGCGTCCAGGATCGCCGCGGACGCGCGGCCCATGAGATCGAAGTACAAACCGTTCTCCATCTCGTCGATGAGGACTATTCCGCGCGAGAAATGATGCACCGCGAGCAGGATCGACAGCATCTTGTTGATGCCGTCGGACACCAGAGGCAGCGGCACTTTCTCATGCACGGAGCGGAGCTGGGCGTGCACCATGGCGGTGCCGCCGTTGTACTCGACGCTGAGGTCCTCGATGAAGGGAAACTGTTTGCGGATGACGGAGACCACGGCCTTGTGTTCACCTCTCTTGCTCAGCGTGGAGAAACGTTGACCGTTGTGTTCCGGGCCCTCGCGAGACACCGGGGACAGCAGAATTGCCGGGAAGGTCTCCACGGCAACGCCCCCGAAGGACAGGCCCTCGTTGGTGATCGCGGGCTGGCATTTCAGAACGTCGCCGCTCGCCGTCCTGTACAGAAAATCGATTATGGAGTGCTGGAGGGGAGCATCAACGGAGGGTTTGCCGAATGGCAGGGTCGCCGCCTCCTGTGATCCGTACGACACCGTCAACGAGCGGGCATTCTCGTCGGTTCCGCGCGAGTGCAATTCGATGGCGGATGTCTCGTCGAAATCGAAGAAGAAGTCTCGCCACAACGACTGAAAGGAGCCGCGGTCGGCGGAGATCGAAGTGTCCCCGAGGCCCCGCATGCGGCGTATCTTCAGGACCAGTTGCGGGCTCGTACTGGCCAGGAAGAAGAGTGCCTCCAGCAAGGCCGTCTTGCCACCGCCGTTTCGGCCGACGATGACGTTGAACCGGCCGAGATCGCGGAGATGTACTTCCTTGAAGCACTTGAAGTTCGAGATCTCGAGATCCTGAATCATGAGGATCTGCGGGGTGCGGGATGCACGCCTGTCGCTCCAGGGTTGCGAGAGCGTACCGCGAGTCCGGTGGCCAGTCAACGAGATGCTTCGGAAGCAAGAACGGGGCCAGCATGAGACGGTCCCGATATCGGAGCCGGCGAGCCGGCGAGTGGCCGACGCCGCAGAAACTGCAATTCTGCGCCCGTGCCGGGATGGCATGGACATCGACGTGGTGGGGCCAAGCCATCTTTGACGGCGTGCCGAATCAACGGGTGGGTTCGAGACGCGCGCAGGAAGTCTCAGATGGTCGTTTCCCGATGGTGTAGAGCGGCGGGACGCGGATGCCGCCGGGGCACAAGAGCCCCGCCTTGTGCGCGATGGCCTCAAACGCGGGCGGAAATCCCGCCCGGCCGCGTTCGGTCGGCAGGGGCGGCCGGGCGTGTGGGGGCGGCGCCTTGCGCGTCCGCCACCCCACGCCCGGCCTCGAAACGACTACAGTCCTTCCGCCTGCTTCATCAGGTTGGCGTGGGTCTGGGCGACTTCCAGGCCGCCTTCGCCTTCCTGCCAGCCGGTGCGTCCGTCACCGTTGGCGTCGACCCCCGACAGCAGGGCCTGCGCGAGTGCGTTCAGCTCGGCGACCAGGGGGGCGGCGTCGGCCGCGGTCGTGGTCCTGGCGATGCGCTTTGCGAGCATGACGATCTCGTCCGCCCGCGCCACGGTGTTCCGGGCCGACGTGGCGACGTGGTTGGCGTGGGTCTGGACCGCGCCCGACGCGCCGTCGGAGTTGGCGGCGGCGGTGATGTGCTGGGCCGCGCCGGCCGCCCCCCGCTTGACGCCGTAGCCGAGGCCGGGGCCGTTCTCGATCTGCTCGGGGTCGACGGCGTGCAGCACGTGGGTGGTGTGCCGCTTCATGGACGCGAAGTTGCTCGGGTCGCTGGCCGCCAGGCCCGCGTGCCGTGCGGCGATCTCGGCCTCGGCGATGGCCGCGGGCAGCAGGCCCTGCCCGTCCGGCGTGTCGCGCCACGCGTCGGTGACGTGGCCGATGTGGTTGTGCGCGGCGTTCTGTTGCGCGGCGAGGTTGCCCCCGGCCAGGACCGCCACTGCGAGCAGGGCGGCGAGAGCGGCGTAGCTGGTTCTCTTCATCGTTTCCTCCGGATTCGTTACAGGGGCGTGAGCCCTTCGGGATCCGCGGCCCGACTCGGCCGGGCGCGGAGGCGGCTCCGGGACGTCGCCCGGACGCGCCATTGACTATCTGTTCTTATACCGTGCGCGCCGTCTGGCGGCAAGTCGTCTACCCCCGGGAGTGTCCGAGTTGCTTGTGGAGGGAGCGGGTCGGTGTCGCGTGACCGATCAGGGTTGATCTTGCCGGGTGGACAGGGTGGCCCGGCCGGCGACAGTATGTCCGTCCACGGCATACCCCAATGATAACGCCTGCAACCGTGACAGGCCTCGGCCGATCGATCAGGGTTGTGATGCGGCGCTCGGCCGGGGGGAGGGTCAGGTTTGGCGATCCTCGACCGGCGGGGCCTACCGAAAGTGCTCGTATCCCGGCGGGAGCGCCCGGTCGCCTTCCGGGGTGCGCAGCACCAGGTCCGGGGCGTTCGTCAACTCGCCGATACGCGTGATCGGGACCCCCCGGAACAGGTGCGCCAGGGTCCGGAGCCGGCGGCGATTGCGGCGGGGCACGGCAATCAGCAGCTCGTAGTCGTCCCCCCCGCGGAGGGCCGCCTCGACCGGGTCGTCCCCGCGCCGGACGAACCAGCGGCGCGCCCCGGGATGCACCGGTATCGCGGCCGGGTCGACGACCGCGCCCACGCCGGAGGCGCGGGTGAGCTGGCGGAGCCCGTCCGCCAGTCCGTCGCTGAGGTCGATGCCGGCCCGCGCCACGCGGTTCCGGCCGAGCAGGGCGCCGATGCGGACCCGCGGTTCCGGCCGCCGGTAGCGGTGGATGCAATCGTCGAGATCGGGGTCGGAGGCCGGGTTCGCCGGGGGACCCTGGCGGAGCGCGTCGAGCCCGGCCGCGGCGGCGCCGACGCTGCCGGTCACCCACAGCTCGTCCCCCGGCCGGCCGCCGTCCCGGGTCACCACGCGGCGGCGCCGCACCGCCCCGACCGCGGTCAGGCCCAGCACCAGGGGGCCGTGCGTTCGCGTGACGTTGCCGCCGACGAGCGAGATCCCGTGCCGGGCGGCCAGGGCGAGCAGCCCCTCGATTGCCGCGTCCAGATCGACCACGGTCATCGCATCGGGCAGGACCAGGGCCAGCACCGCCACCCGCGGGGCGGCTCCCATGGCCGCCAGATCGCTCAGGTTCACCGCGAGCGTCTTGTGGCCGACGTCCGCCGCCGACACGAACGAGCGATCGAAGTGGATGCCTTCGACGAGGGTGTCGGTGGTCACGACGTCGAGGGTTCCGCGGGCCGGCTCCACGACCGCCGCATCGTCGCCGATGCCGGTGGGGACCCAGTCCGGCGGCGCTGGCGTCCGGCGTCGTATCCGCTCGATGATGGCCGCCTCGCCGAGGTCGCCGACGGTCGTCCCGGGGGCGGCGGCGACGTTATCTGGCGTAGTCCACCGCCCGGGTTTCGCGGATGACCGTGACCTTGATCTGACCGGGATACTGCAACTCGTTCTCGACCCGCTTCGCGATGTCCTTCGACAGCCAGACAGCCTCTTCGTCGCCCACCTTGTCGCTCTCGACCATGATGCGGACCTCGCGTCCCGCCTGCAGTGCGAACGCCTTCGAGACCCCGTCGAACGAGTCGGCGATGCTCTCGAGCTGCTTGAGGCGCTTGATGTAGGACTCGAGGATGTCCCGCCGGGCGCCGGGCCGGGCCGCCGAGATGGCGTCCGCGGCCTGCACCAGCATCGACTCCAGCGACGGCCAGTCGATGTCCATGTGATGGGCGGCCATGGCGTCGATGACCGCCTCGCTCTCGCCGTGCTGGCGGAGGAAGTCGATGCCGAGCGTGAGGTGGGTTCCCTGCAGGTCCCGGTCGATGGCTTTTCCGATGTCGTGCACGAACGCGCCGCGTATCGTCGTATGCGCGTCGAGTCCCACCTCGCGGGCCATGATGCCGGCCAGATAGGCGACCTCCTTCGAGTGTCCCAGCACGTTCTGGCCGTAGCTGGTGCGGTACTTCAACTTGCCCATCAGCCGGTGGATTTCCGGGTGCATGTCGAAGAGCCCCAGCTCGAACGCGGCCGCCTCGCCCTCCTTGATGGCTCGCTCTTCCTGCTCGACCTTGACCTTTTCGACGACCTCCTCGATGCGGGCCGGATGGATGCGGCCGTCCGCGATCAGCCCCTCGATGGCCTGCTTCGCCACTTCGCGGCGGAAGGGATCGAAGCTCGACAGGATGATGGCGCCGGGGGTGTCGTCGACGATCAGCTCGACGCCGGTGGCCTGCTCGAGGGCCCGGATGTTCCGGCCCTCGCGGCCGATGATGCGTCCCTTGAGATCGTCGCTGGGCAGGTCCACGACCGAGACGGTGGTCTCGATGGCGTGTTCGGGGGCGCTGCGCTGGATCGCCTGCGTGATGATCTGCTTCGCCTTCTCCGCCGCCATCTCGCGAGCCTCCGCCTCGAGCCGTTTCACGAGGTTGGCGGCGTCGCGGCGAGCCTCCTGCTCGATCTGCCTGATGACGAGATCCTTGGCCTCGTCGGCGGTGAGGCCGGAAACGCGCTGCAGGGCCTGCTGTTGCTCGCGGATCAACTCGTCGCAGCGCTGGCGCTCGTCGGCGAGGGCGCGATCCCGTTCGTCGAGCTCCTGCCGCCGTTCACCGAGCATCGCCTCCGTGCGCTTGGCCTCGCGATCCTGCTCCGTCAACTCCTGGGTCCTGCGCTTGAGCTGCCGTTCGATCGACGCCAGCTCGTCCTGCCGCTCCTGGCTCCGCCGCTCGGTGTCCTGCAACAGGGTGTGGGCCTGCTCCTTCGCGGCGAATTCCTCCTCCTTCCGGTAGGCGTCAGCCTCTCGGCGGGCGTCATGTACGAGCCGTTCCGCCGCCTCGTTCGCCTGGCCGACGGTCTGGGCGGCGTGTTTGCGGGTGACGACCCAAGCGAGGCACACGACGATCACGGCCAGTACGACGATCACGGCCAGCAATAGGCCTGCGGTCGAGACAAGGTCCATGGGTGGTCCCTCGGACCCCACGGCTTGTCCAGCCGGGGGTCGCGGGGAGCGCCAGACAAGACCGGCGCGGCGGGCAGCCCCTCGACGGGAGGCGCCCGTTCCGCGGCCCGCCAAGTCAGCAGCCGGCCGCCGAACGGCGACGCCTGGAGAGGTGAGGTGTAAAGCCCCGCATTGCCGTGTGGGGAGGTCGAATGAACCTGCAAAAGCAGGTGGAGCCGCTCTCGTAGCAACCAGCTCCGCTTTGCGCTACCTCGCGCGGAGGCCTGCGCGCCACGAAGCGTCGCGGCTCACTTGTATATAGCGTTGGCTCAAACGATCCTCCGGAACCATCACGAACACTGCAGGGATCTCGTAAATCCACATGGCTGCCAGCCGCCAGCCGACACATGCGGCAGAGCTTGACCGCCTGTCTGAATCGCTCTCAATGACCTGATCTTAGAACGAACCCGGACCGCCCGCAAGGCACCGCCCTGTCGGCGTCCGCTCCGGCGGTCCTACGGCTCAGCTCTCGGTCGTCGGATCCGGTCCGGCATCCGCCAGCGCGTCGTCGACCATCTGTTCGATTTCACCGGCCCGCGCCTTCACGGCCCGCTCCAGGGAGCTCTCCGTGTCGCGGCTGCGGAAGTACTCGTCGGCGATGTTCATTGCCGCCAGCACCGCGATGCGTACCGCATCTCCCCCGGTCGAATGTTCGGTCGCGGACTGAATCTTGTGGTCGACGTAGCTCGCCAGCCGGTTGATGTACTCGATGTCGAGCGAGCTCCGGATCAAGAAGCGCTGCCCCATGATTTCAACGGTCACGACCTCCGGCGCATCGCCGGTCACGGGTCCGTCTTCGATCTCGGTCACAGTGACTCAACTCGGACGCGCGGAGCGTCTTCTCTTCGCTGGCGCGACCTTGCGGTCGCGTTGGAAGTTTCGCTGGCGCGAAACTCCTGCGGCGCAAGCGCCTGGCCCGGAAATCGTCGCCTGCGGCTTCGATTGCCGCCCGACCAACCCTGCCGGGAGTCTGCACCGTTTCTACGGCGCAGACTCCTAGAGGCTGAGCTCTTCGATCTGCTCGAGCATTTTCGTGACGCGCTCGCGGATCTCGTCGCGCTCGGACTCGAGCTCGTGGGCCTGCGTCTCCTGCTGCGCCTCGGCGGCCTGCAGCTTGCCGCGGAGCTCTTCGACGTCGCCCGACAGCTTGGTGTTGTCGTCGAGGGCGAGCTTCAACTCCTCGCGCGTGGTCTCGAGCACGTCGATGAGAGACTGAACCCGCTCGGCCAACTGTTCGATGGGCTTCAACTCGACGGGGGCTTCCGTTTTCATCTTGAGCAACTCCTCGCAACACGGGCGGCCATTGTCATTCGACACCGATTCGCCGCGTGCCCGGGCGGTCCGGGGACCGCCGTCGTAACGATCGTCTTCAACGCTGTTTCGCGCGATGGGCTTCCGCGAGCGCTTGCAGCACGCTGTCGGTGCTGCGCTGGACTTCGGTGTCGGTCAGTGTCCGATCGGGGGCGCGGAACGTCAATCGAAGCGACAGGCTGACGGCACCGGCGGTCACCCCCGATCCCGTATAGCGGTCGACCTCGACGACCTCGACCAGGGTTGGCCCGGCCGCCGCCCGGATCGTGTCACGAACCTGCGCCGCAGGCAAGGCGTCGTCGACCTCGACCGAGAGATCGCGCGTGATCGACGGGTAGCGGGGCACCGGCGCCGCCCGCAGGCGGCCGAAGGCGCCGAGGTCGAGCGGCCGCAGGTCGAGCTCGGCCACGTACACCGGATCGAGTCCGGTCATGCCGCGCGTCGCCGCGAACCCCGGATCGAGCTGGCCGGCCTCCCCCAGCACGACGGGGCCGCCGCCGGTCTGCAGATGCACGCGGGCGCTCTGCCCCGGCACCAGATGGCCGGCGGTCGACGGCTCGAACGCCGCCTGCATGCCGAACCCGGAACACAGCCGCGCGATGACGCCGGTCAGGTCGAACAGGTCCGCGCGCCGGGCCGGGGCGCTCCAATGGACCGCGGACGCTGCGCCGGCGATCGCGATCGCGAGGGCGGGCGTCTCCCCGGCCCCCTGGCGGAAGCGGCTGCCGATCTCGAACAGCCGGACGTCCGGCCGCTCCCGGCGTCGATTGTGGACCACGGAATCGACGAGACCGGGGAGCAGCGAGGGCCTGAGCACGGCGCCGCGCTCCGACAGCGGGTTGCGCAGGGCCACGATGTCCTGCGGGTCGTCGTGGACCGCGCGCGCGGCGGCCTGCCCGATGAAGCCGTAGGTGACCGCCTCGGAGAAGCCGCAGCCGGTCAGCAGGCGGCGCACGAGGCGGTCGCGGTCCCGCCAGGGACCCGGCGCCGCCGCCGGGCGGGTCAGGGCCGGGAACGTGGTCGGAATCTCGTCATAGCCGTGGTGACGCGCGATCTCCTCTATCAGGTCCTCTTCCCGGCTGACGTCCACCCGGAACGTCGGAACGCGGACGTTCCAGCCCGCGCCGTCGCCTCGCGCGGCGGGCGTCGGCTCGAAGCCGAGCCGCGCAAGCGCGGGCGCCACGAAGCCCTCGTCGATGTGCTGGCCGAGCACGCGGCCGATCCGGGAGTGCCGGAGTCGTACATCGATCGGTTCGGGCGGGGCCGGAAAGCAATCGATCAGGGCGCCGCGGGGGGTACCCGCGGCGGTATCGGCCAGCAGCCGGCGGGCCCGGCGGATCGCGGCGGGCGGCGCCGCCACGTCGGCGCCCCGCTCGAATCGGTACGAGGCGTCGGTGGCGAGACCCAGCCGCCGGCTGGTCCGCCGCACCGAGATGGGATCGAACCAGGCGGCCTCGAGCACGATCGTGCCCGTCGCCGCGCTGACCTCCGAGGCGGCGCCGCCCATGATCCCGGCCACCGCCTGCGGGCGCTCGGCATCGGCGATCGCGAGCATCTCGGGGTCGAGGCTGCGATCCGCGCCGTCGAGGGTCCGGATGGTCTCGCCCGCCCGCGCCCGGCGCACGCGGATCTCGCGGCCGGCCAGCCGGTCCAGATCGAACGCGTGCATGGGATGCCCGAGCTCGATCATGACGTAGTTCGTGACGTCGACGACGTTGTTGATGGGCCGAACGTCGGCCGCTTCCAGCCGCCGCGCCAGCCAGGGCGGCGACGGTCCCACCGTCACCTCCGCGAGCGCGCCGGCATATCGGGGGCAGAGGTCCGGGGCGTCGATGGCGATCGGGACGGCGGCGGCGTCGGTATCGGCCTCCGGGGGCGCCGCCTCCGGCATCCGCAGCTCGGCGCCGTACGCCGTCGCGACCTCGCGCGCGATGCCGAGCACCGACAGACAGTCGGGGCGGTTCGTGGTGATCTCGAGGTCCAGCACCGTATCCGGGGAACCGTCCGAGGTCCGGGGGTCGGCCGGCCAGGGCTCGACCGCGCCGACCTCGAACCCGCACATGGTCAGCTTGTCGGCCAGCTCGTCGACCGCGACCGGCACGTCGACGAGCTCCCGCAGCCACGACACGAGGATTCTCAATGGGGAAACTGCTCCAGCAGGCGCAAGTCGTTGTCGTAGAAGAGTCGGATGTCCTCGACCTGGTACTTCAGCAGCGCGATCCGGTCGATGCCGAGACCGAAGGCCCATCCGGTATAGCGCTCCGGGTCGTATCCGACCGCCTCGAAGACGGCCGGGTGCACCATGCCGCAGCCCAGAATCTCGAGCCAGCCGGTCTGCTTGCAGACCGCACATCCGTCGCCGCTGCAGAACACGCAGCTTATGAAGACCTCGGCGCTCGGCTCGGTATAGGGGAAGAAGCTCGGCCGGAACATGACCCGGGTGCCGGGGTCGAAGAACGTCTGGAGAAAACCGACGAGCGTCCCCTTGAGGTCCGCCATCGTGATCCCCTCGTCGACCAGAAGCCCCTCCACCTGCATGAACATGGGCGAGTGGGTCAGATCGGGGGTGTCGCGGCGGTAGACCAGCCCCGGCGCGATGATCCGGACCGGCGGCCGGTGTTGCTCCATGTAGCGGATCTGCATCCCGGAGGTGTGCGTGCGGAGCAGGGTCGCCGGTGCGCCTCCGCCGGGCATCGAGCCCTCCAGATAGAACGTGTCCTGCATGTCGCGGGCGGGATGGTCCGGCGGCATGTTGAGGGCTTCGAAGTTGTGGTAGTCGTCTTCCACCTGCGGGCCCTGGAGAATCTCGAACCCCCGCGCCTCGAAGATCGACTCGACCTGCTCGCGAATCAGGGTCAGCGGGTGGCGCCGCCCGAACGGCATCTCGCGGCCCGGCAGGGTGACGTCGACGCTTCCCGCGGGTCTCGCGCCGACGCGTAACGTCTTCCGCCGTTCTTCCAGGGCGTGCTCGATCTCCCGCTTGAGGACGTTGGCGCCCTGGCCCAGGGCGGGCCGGGCCTCGGGCGCCGCCCCGGCCATCTGCTTCATCAGCGTCGCGATGGCGCCGCGCTTGCGGCCGAGATACCGGTCCCGCACCGCCTGCAGGTCCGGCTCGGACGCGACCGCGGCGAGATCCGCCCGGAAGGCGGCGCGGATACCGTCGATATCGCTCGGGGCGCTCATGATGGGAGTTCCGGCGTGAAGCAGTCGCATCGCGGCCGGGCGGCGGCCGATCGTCGGCTCGATTGCGGGAGGCGTCGTGACGCCTCCCGCCCCGGCGCCGGACAGCTAGGCCGCCGGCTGCGCGTCGTTGCCTTGTGCCGCGGCCTGGGCCGCGAGATGGGCGAAGGAGGTGGGCTCCGTCGCGGCGAGGTCGGCGAGACTCTTGCGGTCGAGGGTGACCCCGGCCGCGCTCAGACCGTGCATGAACCGGTTGTAGCTGAGCCCATGCTCGCGCGCGGCGGCATTGATCCGCTGGATCCACAGGCGGCGGAAGTCGCGCTTCTTCAGGCGGCGCCCGACGTACGCATACTCGGCGGCCTTGTCGCCGGCTTCCTTGGCGGCCCGGTACAGCTTGCTCTTGGTGCCGAAGAAACCCTTGGTGCGCGCCAGCAGCTTCTTGCGCTTCTTGCGCCGCACCGATCCACGCTTGACTCGTGGCATCTATGAACTCCTGAATCCGTCGGTTGGGGGGCGGAGCGCCGCCCGATCCCGGGCTTTTTATCCGTTCGGCAGCAGCCGCTGAACCCGGCGCGTGTCGGCGGCCGAGATCAGGGCCGACTTCCGGAGATTCCGCTTCCGCTTGGTCGTCTTGCTCGTCAGGATGTGCTGCTTCAACGATTTGCTGCGTACCACCTTGCCGCTGGCCGTCATCCTGAAGCGCTTCGCGGCCCCGCGGTGTGTCTTCATCTTCGGCATTCGAATCTAGCTCCCCTGTCCCTTCTTGGCGCCACCGATGCCGGACAGGATGATGTGCATCTGGTTGCCTTGCATGCTCGGACGCGTCTCGGCCGCGGCTATCCCCTCGAGATCCTCGACCAGGCGATCGAGAATGCGCCGCCCGAAATCGGGGTGCGCCATCTCCCGCCCGCGGAAGAAGATCGTGGCCTTCACCTTGTCGCCTTCCTTGACGATGCGCTCGATGTGCCTCTTCTTGAAGTTGTAGTCGTGATGGTCCACCTTGGGCCGGAACTTGATCTCCTTGAGCTCGATCGACTTCTGGTTCTTGCGCGCTTCCCGGGTGCGCTTCTGTTCCTGGTAGTGATACCGCCCGTAGTCCATGATGCGGCACACGGGCGGTGACGCCGTCGGGGAGATCTCGACCAGGTCGAGCCCCTTCTCCCGGGCGATGGCCAGCGCCTGTGGGGGCGACATGATACCCAGCTGCTGGCCCGTGTCGTCGATGACCCGGATCTCTCGCACGCGTATCCGTTCGTTGGTGCGCGTCCGGGTCTCACGTCGTTGAGTGCGAACAAAAGCGATAGCGTCCCCCTTGTGAAAGTGGCGCGGGTGCGGGCGGCGTCACTGTGGCGCCTGACCGCCGCCGCCGGCTCCCCGCCGCTGCACCTCGTCGAGGGCCGCCGCGATGAAGTCCTCGATCTGGCTGGCTCCCCGGTCGCCGTCCCGCCGGTGCCGGACGGCCACCGCTCCGTTGGCCGCCTCGCGATCGCCCGTGACGAGCATGTAGGGGATCTTCCGGAGCTGTGCCGAGCGAATCTTATACCCCATTTTCTCCTGGCGGGCATCGACTTCGACCCGCAGGCCGGCCGCGCGCAGGCGGGCGGCCACAGAATCGGCGTAGTCCTGGTGGCGATCCGCGATGGGCACGACGACCGCCTGCACCGGCGCCAGCCAGAGCGGGAACGCTCCGGCGTAGTGCTCGATGAGCAGGGCGATGAACCGCTCGAAGCTGCCGAAGATCGCCCGGTGGATGACGACCGGACGATGCTCGGCGTTGTCCTCGCCGATGTACTTGAGCTGAAACCGCTCCGGAAGCTGGTAGTCGAGCTGGATCGTGGCGCATTGCCAGTTCCTGCCGATGGCGTCGACGACGTGGAAATCGATCTTGGGGCCGTAGAAATTGCCCTCGCCCTCCGCGATGCGGTAGTCCTGGCCGGCCGCCTCGAGGGCCTGCTCGAGCTGGGCCTCGGCCTGGTCCCAGGTGGTGGTCTCGCCCAGGAACGTGTCGGGCCGCGTCGACAGCTCGACCGAGAACTCGAGCTCGAAGTCGGCGTAGACCCGCTGCACCAGACGCAACAGGCGCTCGACCTCGCGGCTGATCTGATCCGGGGCGACGAAGCAGTGGGCATCGTCCTGGCAGAACTGGCGGGCCCGGGTCAGCCCCGCGAGCACCCCCGAGGCCTCGTCCCGATGCAGCACGCTCTGGTCGTGGTAGCGAATCGGCAGGTCGCGATAGCTCCGGACCTCGCTCGCGAAGACCAGCATGTGCCCCGGGCAGTTCATCGGCTTGAGACTGTAGGTCTCGCCCTCCGACTCCACCCGCAGCATGTTCTCTTCGTAGTGCGCCCAGTGCCCCGAGGTCTCCCAGAGCTGCTTGTTGAAGACCAGCGGCGTGCGGAGCTCGACGTACCCCTCCGGGAACAGGGTGGCCCGCATGTACTCGGCCAGCAGGTTCCACAGGGTGGTGCCGTGCGCGAGCCAGAAGGCGGCGCCCGGAGCCCAGTGGTGGAACGTGAACAGCCCGAGCTCGCGTCCGAGCTTGCGGTGGTCCCGCTTCTTGGCCTCTTCGATCCGCCGCACGTGCTCCTTGAGGGCCTTGTCGGTGAAGAAGGCGGTGCCGTATATCCGCTGCATCGGCTGGTTGCGGGCATCCCCCTTCCAGTAGGCGTTCGAGCTGGTCAGCACGCGGAACGCCTTGAGGGCGCCGCTGGACGGCACGTGGGGACCGGTGCAGAAGTCCATGAAGACGCCGTCGATGGTGTAGCACGAGACGACCGGCCCGCCCTTTTCCTCGATGAGCTCGACCTTGAGGGGCTCTCCGCGGTCGGTGAAGTAGCGCTTGGCCTCCTCCTTCGACAGCATCTTGCGTTCGTAGGCCCGGTCCTGCCCGGCCAGCTCGCGCATCCTGGCCTCGATCGCTTCGAGATCTTCGGGCACGAACGGACGATGCACGACGAAGTCGTAGAAGAAGCCGTCCTCCGTCGGCGGCCCGATGCCGCACTGGGCCTCGGGGAACAGGCTGGTGACCGCGGCGGCCAGCAGATGCGCGGTGCTGTGCCGATAGAGCTCCAGCGCATCCGGTCCGTCCCGGGTCACGATGCGAACCGGCGCATCCGTCTCGAGCGGATGGCTCAGGTCGACCATGCGGTCGCCGACGGTCGCGGCCAGCGCGGCCTTGGCGAGGCGGGGCGAAATGCTCTCGGCGACGGCGCGCACCGGGGTTCCGGCCGGCAAGTGCCGCGTGGAACCGTCCGGCAGGGTAACGGTCACCTGGTTCATGGTCTGGCGGGGGCGATGTCGTCTGGCGCGGGTTGTACCGGTACTGCTGAAGATGGTAGGCACGGGCGGACTCGAACCGCCGACCTCCTGCGTGTCAAGCAGGCGCTCTAACCAGGCTGAGCTACGCGCCTAGAGATACGGGACAATCCCGAACATCGCAATATAGCAACCCTCGGGCGAATCAGTCAAACCAGTGACGGGCGGGCCGGCGGGGAACAGGACCGGCGGATCCCTGTGGCGCGGACGCCCGACCCGGAAAGCGTCGCCGCAGGAGCTTCGCGCCAGCGAACTCCCAACGCGACCGGCAAGGTCGCGCTACCCTCCGCTTCCCGCCCCATCAACCCCTGCCGGGCGTCTGCGCCGTTTCTACGGCGCAGACGCCTGGGGCGCAGACGCCTGCTCCGGGATCCCGGCGAGATGTTCCAGGGCCCGTTCCAGCACGGGGTCCTCCGCGTCCTCGTCCGGCGCGACCGCCGTCGGCGCCAGCTCGACCGCCGGCTCCTGGACGGGGACCGCCGCCGCCACTCCCTGGCGATGGATCGACTCGCCCAACGCGGTCAGGTAGCGTGTCGACGACAGCAGGAGGCCCCCGCCGTCGGGAAGGCGAACCAGCGTCTGCTCCGCCGCCCGGCCGGCGGTTCGGATTCCCACCGTGTCAGCCCGCCCGGCGTCGGTGAGCGCCGCGGCGAACAGCTCGGCGGCCCCGGCCGTGCCGAAGTTGGTCAGCAGCGCCACCGGCACCGCGATCGACGGTTGCCGGGGGCTGCGGGCGACGGGTTCCCGCTCGGTGGACGACTCGCGGAGCACCAGCGGATCGGCGTCCGTGAAGAGCTCCGCCGCGGCGATTCCGGCCTCGAAGGAGCCGGTCGCGGTGTCGCGGAGATCGATGACCAGGCTCTCGGCGCCCTGTGCGGTCAGGCTGTCGTTCGCGGCGTCGATCGCGGCCACGGTGGTGGCGTCGAACTCCGCGATGCGGAGATAGCCGACGCCCGGGGCCGCGATCCGGCTCGTGGTGTTGGCGGATCGATCGTCGCCTCGCACGAGCTCGATCGTCACCGGTTCGGCTGCGTTGCCGCGAATGATCTCCAGGCTCACCGACGACCCCGCGGCGCCCCGCAGGAGCTGCTGCGCACGGACAGTCGACATCATCCGGGTCGGGTTCCCGTCGATCTGCCGCAGATAGTCGCCGGGCCGGAGGCCGGCCAGGGCGGCGGGCGAGCCGTCCCGCGCCGCCACGACCTGAACGTAGTACTGGCGCGTCACGGACAGACCGACGCCGGCCCGCCCATCGTCGAGCCCGGCGTCATGGAGCGGGACCTCGTCGGGAGTCAGATACGAGCTCTCAGGGTCGAGTCCTTCCGCCAGCCCCCACAGCGCGCCGTGCATGATGCGGTCGGCATCGACCTCCTCCACGTAGTTGCTGGTGACCAGCGATACCACCTCTTCGAAGATCCGCAGGTGCCGATAGGCGCCCTCTTGAGCGCCGACGCCGCCGAGCATGCTCCCGACCAACGTGTAGGCCATGATCGGAAACGTCAACGCGAGGACGATGAAACGGGTGCGATCGCTCACAAGAAACCTCGATGCCGGGTCCTGCCCGGGAACGGACCTATTGCCGCTGTCCGCGCCATTCTATCGAATCCGCCCGGCGACCGTCGATGCCGAGGCTCGCCGACGGGTCCGGGATGCTACTCTGAAGAGGATTGTCGTCCGGCCGTCGCGTGGGTCTGCCGTGTGAGAGTGATCGGATTGGATCTCGGACGGCGCCGGATCGGGATCGCGGTCAGCGATCCGACGGGCACGCTCGCAACCCCCTGGCGGACGGTGAGCGGCGCCGGATCGGCGGCCGCCGTCGCGGGACGGATCGAGGCGTTGCTGGCGGAGCTGGCCCGGGACGATGCGCCGGTCGCGCGCGTCGTGGTCGGGTTTCCGTTCCATCTGGACGGTCGGGCCCACGAGGAGGGCGCACGGGTGTCCGCGGTCGTCCGGGCCCTCGAGCAGCGGACCGGCCTGCCGGTCGCCTTGCAGGACGAGCGGCTCACCAGCGTCGAGGCCGAGCAGCGGCTGGCCCTGCGCGAGCGCGACTGGCGCCGCCGCAAGGCGCGGCTGGATGCCGCGGCCGCCGCAATCATCCTGCAGGACCATCTCGACACGCGGGACGGGGAGGAAGGTGGATGAGGAAGTTCCTCGTGTCCGTCGTGGTGGCGGCGCTGCTCGCGGGGGGGCTGGCCGCCTACGGCGCCAGGCTCCTCTACGACCGGGCGGACGAGGCGTATCGCGGCTACGAGAGCGCCGAGGTCTTCGTGGACGTCCGGCCGGGGACGTCGACCCTGGCCATCGGCCGGCAGCTCGTGGCCTCGGGCGTCGTTCGCGACGAGACCACCTTCCGGATCGCGGTGTGGCGCAGCGGACGGGACCGCGGGTTGCAGGCCGGGGAGTACCGGTTCGCGGCGCCGCTGTCGGCGATGGCCGTCGTCGAGTCGATCGCGGCGGGCCGGGTCCATCTGCTGCCGATCACCTTCCCCGAGGGGCTCACCCGGCACGAGATGGCCGAACGCTTCGGCCGGTCCGGGCTCGGGTCCGCCGAGGCGTTTCTGGCCGCGAGCACCCGCGTCGATCTGGTTGCCGACCTCGACCCGGAGGCGATCGACCTCGAAGGCTACCTGTTCCCGGAAACCTACTTGCTGCCGCGCGGCGCCGGCGCCGACGACCTCGTCGAAGCGATGGTCGCGCAGTTCCACCGGACCTTCGACGCCGATCTGCGGGCGCGGGCGGCGGCGCGGGGCCTCAGCGTTCGCGAGGTGGTGACGCTGGCGTCGCTCATTCAGCGAGAGACCGGGCTCGACGAGGAGCGGCCAATTGTCTCGGCCGTGTACAACAACCGCCTCGGCCGGGGAATGCCGATGCAGTGCGACCCGACGGTCATCTACGCCCTGCAGCTTGCCGGGCTCTACGACGGAAACCTCACCCGCGAGAACCTGCGGTTCGACTCGCCGTACAACACCTACGTCTATCCGGGACTGCCCCCGGGCCCGATCGCCGCGCCGGGGGCCGCCGACCTACGGGCCGCGGTGGAGCCGGCGGACGTGAGCCATCTGTACTTCGTCAGCCGCAACGACGGCTCGCATGTGTTCGCCGACACCCTGCGGGAGCACAACCGCAACGTCCGCGAGTATCAGATCGAGTACTTCCGGCGCCGCCGCTGACATCCCGTTGCCGCGGTCCCGCCCATGCACGATCTCGCCGTCCTCCGCAATCTGGCCCTCATCGTCGGCTTGGCGATTCCCGTCGCGGCCCTCGCGCACCGCCTGCGGGTCCCGACGCTGGTGGGGTTCCTGCTCGTCGGCGTCGCCATCGGTCCCCACGGCGCCGCGTTCATCCCCGATCCCGACGCGGTGGCGGCGCTGGCCGAGATCGGGGTGGTGCTGCTGCTGTTCGAGATCGGGCTGGAGCTCTCGTTGTCGCAGGTGCTGGGCTGGGGGGCGTCGATTCTGGTGGCGGGCGGCCTGCAGGTGTTCGGCATCCTGGTCCTCGCGGCGGCGGCCGGCCCGCTGCTCGGCCTCCCGCTGGGGCAGAGCCTGTTCTACGGCGCCCTCGCCGCGCTCTCGTCCACCGCCATCGTCAGCAAGACCCTCGCGGACCGCGGCGAGCTGGATGCGCCGCACGGCCGGGACGCGATCGCCATCCTGCTGTTTCAGGATCTGGCCATCGTGCCGCTCATGCTCGTCGTGCCGCTGTTCGGCCCCGACCCCGCCGGCGGGGTCGGGGCACTCTGGCTCCGGCTCGGGCTGGGGCTCGCCGCGATGACCGCGCTCGTCGCCGGCGGACGGCTCGTGGTCCGCTGGACGCTGGACCGGATCGTCGAGACCCGCGACCGGGACCTGTTCACCCTGTGCGTCGGGTTCTTCGCGATCGGCACCGCGCTGGCGGCGGGGACCGCGGGGTTCTCGCTCGCGGTGGGCGCGTTCCTGGCCGGTCTGGTCATCTCCGAGTCCGAGTACGGCCTGCAGGCGCTCGACGACGTCATGCCGTTTCGCGCCCTGTTCAGCGGGGTGTTCTTCACGTCGATCGGCATGCTGCTCGACCTGACCCTGGTGGGGACGCAGTTGCCCCTGCTCGTGGGGGGCACGGTGCTGCTGCTGGCGGTGAAGACACTGGTGGCGGCAGGGGCGGTGGTGGTGCGCGGGCGGCGGTTCGGCACCGCGCTCGCGACCGGGTTGAGCCTGGCCCAGATCGGGGAGTTCTCGTTCGTCCTCGCGGCGGCCGGTCTTCCTCTGGGGCTGTTCGGCGCTGGCCACTACGAGGTGTTTCTCGCGGTTGCCGCCCTGTCCATGCTGGTCGCACCGTTCCTGGTGATGGTCTCCCGGTCCTGGGCGGTCCGGCTCGGCGCGATGTCGCGTGCCGAGCCGGACGCGGAGGAAACGGCTTCCCGCCCGGGGGACCACGCCATCATCGTGGGCTACGGTCTGGCCGGGCGGTATCTGGCGCGGATGCTGCGGGCGGCCGGGATCGAATGCGTGATCATCGACCAGAACGCGGAGCTGGTGGAGACGGCGCGGGCCGATGGCTTCACGACGCTGTACGGCGACGGCGCCGGTCACCCCGTGCTCGAACGCGCCGGCGCGGCCGGGGCGAGGCTGGTGGTCTTCGCGATCTCGTCCCCGTTCGACGAGCGGCGGGGGGTGGCGATGGCCCGGCGCGCGGCGCCGGGGGCGGCGATAGTCGTGCGGACGCGCTACGTCGGGGCCATCGACGAGCTGATGCGGCTCGGCGCCACCGAAGTGGTGGTCGAGGAGTTCGAGGCTTCACTCGAGCTGTTCGCCCGGGCGCTGGAGCGCTACGAGATCCCCGCCGCCCGGATCGCGCACGAGCTGGACGCGGTGCGGGACGAGCACTACGGTCTGCTCCGGGGACGGGCGCAGCCCAACCTGCACCTCGACACGTTGAAGCACCTCGGCATCCACAGCGCCCTCGAGCTGACGGAGGTCGAAGCGGGCGCGGCCGCGGTGGGGGAGAACGCCACCTCGCTCGACCTGCGCCGGGCCACCGGCGCGGTGCAGATTGCCGTGATCAGGGACGGGGAACCGCACTACCAGCGCGAGGCGGGCTTCGCGTACCGCGCGGGGGACACGGCGGTGCTGGTGGGCGACCGCGACGCCCTCGACCGCGCGGCGGTGCTGTTCCGGGCGTGACGCCCCGGTCCGCCCACGCCGGCCAGCCGTCCACCTCGGTGTAGAACAACGCCGCCGCATCGCGGTCGGCGTCCGCGTTCCGGCGGATGGCGTCCCCCGCCGGTCCGGGCAGCCGGCCGGTCTGCGAGAGCAGGAGGGCCAGCGCGCCCAGCGCGAGCATCCCGACCGCGAGCCGTCCGAAACGCCCCTGCGTCATGCGGATTTCTTCGCACCGGCCCGTGCGACCAGCCCGCCCTCGCCGGGATCGAGGACCATCATCTTGGCCAGAAGCGAAGCAGCGCGAGAACCACGGCAAGCACTACTCCAGCGATCCATCGATAGATCTTCAATTCGGTTTCAATCGCCGTGAGGCGTTCCCGGATCCGGGTGCCGGCTTCGGCCTCGTCCAGACTGAGATGCTCGACGCCCTGGTCCGCCGCCGCCCGCCGAACCTCCTTTTCGGCGGCTCTCCGGATGAATTTCGTCAGCTCGACGCGCTGCTGGCTATCCATGCCGGCTTGGGCCCGATCTCGCCGAGAAGCTCGCGATAGTGTTTCCGAATGAGCTCGTTCGGAATGATGGCGCCAATGCCGTACTTGCGCCGTGTGGTGTCCCAGGGCGTATCGGGCTGATGGGTGAGGCTGGAAAGCTCCAAGGCGGAATAGTCACGGTAGACCTCCTCGACGACCTCGATGAACTCCCGCTGCTGCTCGCCCAACATCTCCGAGCGGTCGATCGGCACCGTCGTGATGCAGTCTCGTCCAAAGGACTTGTAGCGGCGATAGATGCTCGGCACGACGGGGCCGTACCGCCACGCCTCGACCGGTTCTTCGACGAGCGGCTGGTCCGTCAGCCCCAGCACCCATCCGTGACAGATGTAGACGAGCTTGAGCACATGCATCGGCGCCGTTTCCAGGCCGCGCCGAAGCCAGAGGATGTGCTCGGCGACCACCTGTGCTGATCGGCCCGGTGCGTTCGTCTTCGTCCCCTTCATCCGCGTCTCTCCGGCTCGCTCGCCTTCCTTCAGCCATTTTCCGCCGCGGGTGGAGGGCCGTCAAGCCCGCCCCGGGGTGGGCTCCGGCGCCGCGAGTCATGCCACCGGATCGAACAGGACCCCGCCGAACGCCAGCCACGCCGCGATGAGGGTCAGCACCAGGTTGAAGGCCTGGCCCACGACGTACAGCTGAATCGGCCGGCCCCCGGCCACCTGGCCGGCGAGGGCGCGGAAGTCGGACTCGAGCCCGATGCTGACGAAGGCGAGACAGAAGAGCCAGCCGCGGAAGTCGGACGTGAGGTCGATGATGCCGGCGACCGCCTCGTCGCCCAGGGCCGGCGTGAGCACGAAAGAGAACAGCAGCGACGCGCCGGCGAAGCCGAGGATGAACTTGGGGAAGCGGTTCCAGATTTCGGCCGCGGCGGGGCGGCTCGAGGCCCCCGGCGCGTCGATGCGGGTGATCCAGTAGACGGCCACGAGGAACGCCACGACCCCGATCAGGATGTTCTGGATCATCTTGACGACCGCGGCCAACTGTCCCGCTTCTTCGCCCAGCATCGCCCCGGCCGCCACCACCGCCCCGGTGGCGTCCACGGTGCCGCCGATCCAGGCCGCCCCGATCGTCGGATCCATGCCGAGGGCCCGGATTCCGAGGGGCATGGCGATCATCATGACGACGGTGAAGATGAGGGTCATGCCCACCGCGAGGGTCAGCTCGTCCTTCTTCGCCCGGGCCGCCGCGGCGACCGCGATCGCCGCGGAGACGCCGCAGACCGACGTGGCGGCGGCGATGACGATGACCAGCGAGGGGCTGGCCATCTTCAGCACGCGGGTGCCGAAGCGGTACATGAAGACGAGGACGATCGGCGTGACCAGCCACGCGACGAAGAGCCCCGGTGCGCCCAGGGTCAGGACGCGGTTGAACAGAATCTCGGCCCCGAGCAGCACGAGCCCGGTCTTGATGTACAGCTCGCTGCGCAGCGCCGGCCTCAGCCAGCCGGGGACCCCGGCGGTGTTCGAGACGACGAGACCCAGCGCGAGGGCCCAGAAGGCGTAGCCGACCCCCGCGGCCCGGATTCCGGTCTGGTTGGCGAAGGCGTAGGCGAGGACGGCGAGCCCGAACAGCCCGAAGAACCCGGCCTGGTGCCGGATGATCCGCCCGCCCATGGCCTGGGCGGCCAGCGCGGTGACGAGGGCCAGCCCCAGGCCGAGCATCGCCAGCCCCGCCACCCGTCCGTCGAAAGCGGCCAGTGGGTTGCCGGTCCAGCGGCCCACGCCGGCCACCCCGGTCAGGAGGCCGAGGGCGGCGACGGTGATGAGGAGTCCCCCCAGCCAGATGGCCCACCAGTCTTCCGAGGCCAGGACCCCGGGCCGTGGCCCGGCCGGGGGTCCTGCAGGGGTGGGGGTGGTTGGGTGCCGAGCGGAGCCGTCAGGCGACGATTGGCGGGCGAGGAGCGCGGACCGGCCGGGGGCCGGCGAGACGTTGTCAGGCATGTTGGATTCGGCGGCGGTTCGTGAAGCGCGAGGATTCGTGAGGCACGGGGATTATAATGCGTCGACCCCGGTATCGACGGCCGACATCCGAACGGAGGAAGTTCCGCCATGATCTGCAGCACTCGCGTCCGGATGGCCGCCCTGGCCGGTTTGACGTTGTCAATCACGAGCCACGGCGCGGCGGTCGTGGCGCAGTCCGAGCGGCTGGAGCTTGCCGGCCTGCAGGCCCCGGTGGAGGTCGTCACCGACCGCTGGGGCATCAACCACATCTACGCCGAGAACGAGGCGGACCTCTTCTTCGCCCAGGGCTACGCGGCGGCCCGCGACCGGCTGTTCCAGTTCGAAATCTGGCGGCGGCAGGCGACGGGCACCGTCGCGGAGATTCTCGGGCCCCGCGAGCTGCAGCGCGACATCGGGGCGCGGCTGCACCGGTTCCGCGGCGACCTGACCACCGAGATGAACCACTACCACGACCGGGGCGACCGGATCATCCCGGCCTTCGTGCGGGGAATCAACGCCTATGTCGATCAGACCGCGGCCGACCCGTCGCTGCTGCCGATAGAGTTCGAGCTGCTGGGGATCACGCCCGGGCACTGGACCCCGGAGGTCGTCATCTCGCGCCATCAGGGCCTGGTGGGCAACGTCGGCGCCGAGATCGGCAACGCGCGCGCGGTGGCCCTGCTCGGGGCCGACGCCGTCAAGGAGCTGAACTACTACTACGGCGACCCCGACCTGACCCTCGATCCGGCGGTGGACCCGTCGCTGCTGCACGACGGCATCCTCGACCTGTACCGGGCGCACCGGCGCCCGGTGCGGTTCGAGCCCGAGGACGTGGCCCAGGCCTGGCGCGGCGACCGGGCCACGTTCGAGCGCCTCGCGGCCGCCCTGCCCAGCGAGATCGACCTCGAGCGGCAGGACTACGAGGCCATCGGCAGCAACAACTGGGTGGTGGCGGGCAGCCGCACGCTGACCGGATACCCGCTCATGGTCAACGACCCCCACCGCGGGCAGAGCGCGCCGTCGCTCCGCTACTGGGTCCATCTGGTGGCGCCGGGGTGGAACGTCATCGGGGGCGGCGAGCCCGTGCTGCCGGGGGTGTCGATCGGGCACAACGAGCACGGGGCGTGGGGGCTGACGGTCTTCGGGCAGGACAACGAGGACCTCTACGTCTACGACACCAACCCCGCGGATCCGAACCAGTACCGGCACCTGGGGCGCTGGGAGACGATGACCGTCATCGAGGATCGCGTCCCCGTGAAGGGACAGGACGCGGTCGACGTCGAGCTGAAGTACACGCGTCACGGCCCGGTGCTCCACGAGGATCTCGAGAACCACAAGGCGTACGCGCTGCGGGCGGCGTGGCTCGACTACGGCTCCGCCCCCTATCTCGCCAGCCTGCGCATGGACCAGGCCCGCACCTGGGAGGAGTTCGTCGAGGCGTGCAGCTACAGCCGGATTCCGTCCGAGAACATGATCTGGGCCGACCGCGACCGGAACATCGGCTACCAGGCGGTGGGCGTCTCCCCGATCCGGCCCCACCACAGCGGTCTCGTGCCGGTGCCGGGGGACGGCCGCTACGAGTGGGACGGCTATCTGCCGATCACCGCCCTGCCCAGCGTGGTCAACCCCGAGAAGGGGTTCTACGGGACCGCGAACAACTACACGGTGCCCGACGGCTATCCCTACTGGGAGGCGCTGCACTACACGTGGGGCGACCAGATGCGGGCGGCGCGGGTGGAGGAGATGCTGGACGCCGGCCGGCACATGACGGTGATCGACATGATGCGCATGCAGCATGACGACCTGACCGTCGCGGGCCGGAACATCGTCCCCCTGCTGCGCGAGATCGAGCTCGACGATCCGAAGGTCGCCGTCCTGCGCGACCGGCTGCGCCGGTGGGACTTCGTGCTCGACAAGGATTCGGTCGAGGCGGCGATCTACGTCAGCTTCGAGCGCCGCCTGCGGACCAACGTGCGCGACCTCATCGTGCCCGAGGCGGCGCGCGACGTCATCGGGGGCCTCAACACCAAGCGCCTCATCGACTGGCTGGCCGCGCCCGACGGCCGGTTCGGAGACGACCCCGTGGCGGGCCGCGACGCGGTCCTCGCCCGCAGCCTGACCCAGGCTTTCGCCGATCTGGAGGAGCGCCTCGGCCCCGACCAGTCGACCTGGCAGTACGGGCAGGAGCGGTTCAAGCACGCCCTGATCCGCCATCCGATGACCGCGGCGGTCACCCCCGAGCTCCGCCGGCGGCTCGACGTGGGACCGCTGCCGCGCGGCGGGTACGGCGGGACGGTGCACAACACCGGCAACGGCGACAACCAGACGTCCGGCGCCTCGTTCATGATCGTCGCGGACACCGCGAACTGGGACAACTCGGTGGGTTTGAGCAACCCCGGCCAGTCCGGCGACCCCGACAGCCCGCACTACCGCGACCTGTTCGAGCTGTGGGCGCGCGGCAGGTACTTCCCGATCTTCTACAGCCGCAGCAAGGTCGATTCGGTCACCGAGAGCGTGACCCTGCTGCAGCCGTCGGCGGCGTCGACCCAGGGCGCAGGGCGGCAGCAGTAGTCTGCGCCGCGGAACGGCGCCGCCTCCCGCGGAGGCGCCGAGGCGGCATTACCGGAGAGCGTACGCCGGCCCTGGCCGGCGCGAGACCGCGGCGGTCGGAGGACCGCGGCGGAGAAGCATGAGGGACACGATGCAGAGACGAAGAATGGCGGCGGCGATCATGGCAGTGGCGATGGCGGCGGCGCTCGGCGCGCCGGCGGTCGCCGAGGCGCAGCTCGACTCGACGGCGGCGTGGGCGTCGCACCTGTCGAACACCTATCGCGTGGTGCCCAACGTCACCTACCACACCGCGAACAACCGCGACAACCAGGTCGACCTCTATCTGCCGCGCGGCGCCGAGGGGCCGACCCCGGTGCTGATGTACATCCACGGCGGGGGCTGGCGCGCCGGCTCGAAGGAAGCCAACGTGCTGCGCGTGCTGCCGTGGCTGGAGATGGGCTGGGCGGTCGTCAACGTGCAGTACCGGCTGGCCCAGGTGTCGCTGGCCCCGGCCGCGGTCGAGGACTGCCTGTGCGCGCTGCGCTGGGTGATTCGCAACGCCGAGCAGTACAACATCGACGCCTCGCGCATCGTAGTGACCGGGAACTCCGCCGGCGGGCACCTCGCCCTGACGACGGGCATGGTCCCCGCCTCGGCCGGGCTCGACCGCGAGTGCCCGGGGTCCGAGGACCTGTCGGTGGCCGCGATCGTCAACTGGTACGGCATCACCGACGTCGGCGATCTGCTCGACGGACCCAACATGAAGACCTACGCGGTGACCTGGCTGGGCGCCATGTCCGACCGGTTCGAGGTCGCCGAGCGCGTCTCGCCGCTGACCTACGTGCGGTCCGGGCTGCCCCCGATCCTGACCATTCACGGCGACGCGGATCCCACGGTGCCCTATCAGCACGCGACCGAGCTCCATGCGAAGCTCGAGGCGGCGGGCATCGCCAACGAGCTGCACACCGTGCCCGGCGGCGGTCACGGCGGCTTCAACCGCGAGGAGACAGTGGCGATCTTCGAGACCATTCAGGCATTCCTCGCCACCCACGGCCTGACTGCGGGCGGGGCGGAGAGCACGACCGGGGGACAGTAGCCCGTAAAATCGTCGCCCGGCGGCTCCCGATTGCCGCCCAACCAACCGAGCTGGCAGTCTGCACCGTTTCCACGACGCAGTCCGCCAGCTCGGAAATCGTCGCCTGGCGGCTCCGATTGCCGCCCGACCAGTTCTGCCCGCAGTCCGCACCCTTCTGCGGCGCAGACTGCCAGGCGTCTGCGGCGTGGTACCGCGCCGGTGGGAGAGGACCCGGGGTCCGGCTGGCTCCGGAACTCCTCTCCCCGGCTGTCCGGAACCCGCGCACGCCCGTGTCCGTGGGTCGGGATGTGCGCCCGCGTCAAGCCGGCGGGGCTCCATACCCCACGACACGCGTGAAGGCGGGAACGCAGGAGCATCAAGTGTCATTACTGATCGATGCGCGGCGTCGGCGGGGCCCGTGTGTGCAGCTTGTGATGGTCCTGGCCGCCCTTGCGTGGGCGGGCATGGGCGCGCCGCTCTTCGCGCAGGACCTCGAGCCGGCCGTCGCCGACTTCTGGGGCGCCGGCTCGGCCGAGGAGATCGATCGCGCGGTCGAGCGGATCCTCGTGCTCGACCCGGGCATCGAGACGCTGTGGCCCCTGGTGCGGGCGGGCGGCGACTACGACGCCGACGTGCCGCGCGGCCGCCAGGTGCTGACCCGGCGGAACCCCGAGGGCGTCGAGTATCGGACCATCGCGTGGATTCCGTCCGACTACGACCCGGCCCGGCGCTATCCGGTGCGGGTCTATCTCCACGGCGGCGTCAGCCGGCCGCGCCGCGACGAGGCCGCCTGGTGGCGGAACCAGGAGCGCTACGCCCGCGACGACGCGATCGTGCTGTACCCGGAGTCGTGGGGCGAGACCATGTGGTGGCAGGCGAGCCAGATCGAGAACCTTGCCGGCGTGGTCAACGACCTCAAGCGGACCTACAACGTCGACGAGAACCAGGTCCATCTGCTGGGGGTGTCGGACGGGGCGACCGGGGCGTTCTACCATGCGTTCAAGGCGCCCACGCCGTGGGCCGGGTTCCTCTCGTTCAACGGCCACCCGGCGGTGCTGGCCAGCCCGTCGACCGCCGCCGACGGCCAGATGTACGTCGCCAACCTCCGGAACAAGCCGTTCTTCGCGATCAACGGCGGTCAGGACCGGCTCTATCCCGTCGCCTCGGTGGTGCCCTTCCTGCAGCTCTTCGTGGACGCCGGGGTCTACGTCGACTTCCGGCCCAAGACGGAAGCGGGCCACAACATGCAGTGGTGGGATGAAGAGAGCCCGCAGATCGATGCTTTCATCGTGGCCCAGACCCGCCGGCCCTTTCCCGACCGGCTGGTCTGGGAGACGGAGTCCACCGAGCGGTTCAACCGCGCCCACTGGGTGGTGATCACCGAGCTGGGGCGCGTGGACGGCGAGACGACCTTCGACGACTTCAACGAGATCGCCTCGCGCGCGCCCAGCGTGCCGATCGGCTTCAACCAGTTGGGCCTGCTCGATACCGGCGGCATCGTCCTCATCGACATCGTGGGAGGGTCGATTGCCGAGGCGGCCGGGGTCCGCGCCGGCGACGTGCTCGTCGGGGTGAACGGCCGGGCGGTGGCGACGGTGGACGATCTGCGCGAGGCGGTGCAGGCGCCCCGGGACGGCCCCGGGATGGACGTCGAGGTCGAACGGGAGGGCGAGCGCCTCGCCATCGTCCTCGTGCCCCCCGACGACGTCCCCGCGCAGCCGGGGCGGATCGCGTTCCCCCGCCCCGACCCGGCCGGGCGGGTGCAGTTGCTGCGCGACGGCAACGACATCGTGGTGGTGACCCGCGGCGTCCGCCGCTACACGCTGCTCCTGTCACCCGAGCAGTTCGATTTCAGTCAACCGATGCGGGTGACCACCAACGACGTGTTGTCGTTCGAGGGCGTCGTGGAGCCCGACCCGGCGGTCCTGCTCCGGTGGGCGGCCCGCGACCGCGACCGCACGATGCTGTTCGGGGCCGAGCTCGACATAGAAGTGCGCGCGCCCTGAGGCGGCCCCCGGAGCGGGGTTGCCAGGAGCTTGCGCCGTAGAGCGGTCCCTACTCCTGCAAGGTCGATGCGGCGGAAGTGAGCCGCGAGGCTCGGAGCCCGTGGGGAAAGGCCCCAGTTGCGTTCGACCGTCGATGGATCCTGCCTGACTGCGTTGTCCCGCGGAGCTGCGTCCTGCTCCGCGGGCGCATATGCCCCGTTGCTCCCGCGTTACGCCTTGGTCACACGGGCGCCTTGCAGCCCGCCGACGCTCTCGCGGGTTTCGCCGCCACGCGCCGGGCTCCTAGAACCTGAGCCGCAGTCCGCCGCCGATGTTGAATCCGCCGGCATCGACCGGCACCATGCTCTCGCCTTCGCCCGGCAGCTCGACGGTCCCCCCCGAGTAGCGAATGATCGCGCCCACTCCGACCACCTCCGAGAAGAAGAACCCGATGTCGATGCCGGCGTTGAAGCCCACCGCGGATGCGGACGCCGGCGTCGTGGACGCGGACGCGAAGCTGGCCTCGTCGTAGGGATAGACGTGGTCGTATCCGATGGTCGTCACGAGATCTTGCTGGAGGTTGAAGAGCGTCGGTCCGCCGAACACCCCCAGCTCGACCGTATCGCCCATCGATTCGAACCAGCGGACCTCCAGGTGCACCGCGGTCTCGAGGCGTGTCAGGTCGGGCTCGGTGCCGGTCAGCGAGCGGGGCCGGTTGAAGAAGAATGGGTGCGGCAAGCGTGCATCTATCGCCACGGGATCGAGTCTCTCGAAGCGGCTGACTCCGACGCCGAAGCCGAGGCCGGACGCGAGCCGGACGCCGCCCCCGGCGTCGAACACGGCGCCGGTGCCGACGCCGTAGCCGGCGTTGAAGTCGGCGTCTTCATGAAACTCCGTGAACCCGATGTTGTCGTCGAAGGTGGTGGCCGTCGCCTGGGTTCCGCCGTTGAAGCTGAGATAGCCTCCGGTCTGGGCGCCGGCCGTCGCCGGCAGGAGCACCCCGGCGGCGAGCGCGGCGAACGCGAAGGGGCGGGTCCAGGCATGCGGGCGCGGCGTCATTGGCAGTCTCCCGAATCGTGGCAGCTTTGATTGAACGTGTTCATTCGACTGGCGGGGCCCGGAATCCCGACCGCGTGGAGGGCGTCCCGGATGGCCCGGGTGGCGGGGGCGTCCGACCCGAACAGGTCGGTGGCCGACCGTATCAGGCTCTCCCCGACGATGGCGTGGTCGGCGAACGACGGCACCAGGTTGGCCCAGGCGTTGAAGAAGATCCGTTCGATCTGCAGGCGGTTCTCGTGGCCGACGCCGGTCACGCTCAGACCGGAGGCGCGATTGGTTCCGCCCTCGACCGCGAGAAAGTAGGCGTGCCCCAGGATGGTGGCGTTGATGTGGACGCCGCCCTCATCCAGCTCTCCGCGGTACAGGTGGTCGTAGTGGTCGGGGTACGGACCCGTGATGGGGTTCTGCAGCTCCTGCGGGTCTCGGAGGGAACGGAGGGCGAACCCGGTGTCCTCGCCCATGAGGTAGTCCGCGCGCAGCGGTCCGTCACCGCGTTCCTGCACGTAGAACTCGGTGGCGGTGCCGATGATGTCCGAGAACGCCTCGTCGATGGCGCCGGGCTCGTTGGGAGGCGGCGTATTCCCCAGTTCCGCCGTGAAGTGGGTGACGCCGTGGGCCATCTCGTGCGCGACGATGTCGAGGGCCGTCGGGGGCGTCGGGAAGAAGTGCGGTTCGCCGAAGACCATGAAGCCGGTCGAGTTCGCAACGCCAGGAAACGGCTGGAAGTAGAGGGCGTTGTCGATGAAGAGCGTGAGGAGCACGTATTGGATGCACTCCCCGAACGGGTCCGTGGCGTTCTCGAAGCACTCTTCCGCCGCGGCCAGGACCCTGGCGGGGGTCAACGGGTGGACGAAGGCGGTGATGGCGCCGTCACGGCCGTCGATGCCGGCCCAGCCGAGCTGCGTGGCCAGGTAGTCGTAGGACCATCCCACCCCGGGGTGGACGTCCACGACGGTGCCGTCCTCCCAGACGTTGTCGACGTCGGCGGCGAGATCCGCCAGCGACGGGGGCGCGCCGCCGAACAGCGCCAGCAGGGTGTTCAGGAACCTGTTCTCGTCGTACTCCATGTCGAAGGTCTGGATCACCGCCGGCCGGAGCCGGTCTCGTGTCCTGAATGTCGCCCCGATGGACTCCGTGGCCATCTTGCGCTGGTCGCCGAGAAGTCCGGTGCCGAGACCCACGGTCTGATGCCGGACCCGGCTGACCTCGAACAGGGTCTCGCCGGTGCCGGCGTCGATGAAGACGTCGCGGAACCCTGACAGCGTGCCGCGCCAGACGAGCGTGCAGGCCCCCTCACCGAGGGGAAACACCCACAGGCTCGGCGCGCCCGTCAGCCCGAAGGGCGGTGGCGCCATCTCGTCGAACGCCGCGCGCGCCTCGGACAGCGTCAGGCCCGGCGTCGTGTCGAGGTCGATTCCCGTGAACAGTGTGCCGAGTATCGCGGTGGTGACGCCGGACTCGGTCTGCCGGACCAGATCGGTGCCGTAGACCGGGATGCCCTCGTGGTACTGCGCGAAGCGCTCGCTCTGCAGGCCGGGAACGTACAGGTTGGATTGCGAGTCGTACCGCCGAAGGTCGCCGGTCCGGGACTCGCGCTCGACGACGTTGTCCCAGTCGCGCAGGGCCGACGCGTCCAACGCGGCGACGATCTGGCGATTGTCGGGCTGTGCCGCCGCCGGCAGGCAGCCGAGCAGCAGGAGGATGGCGGCGGCGGCGAGAATGCGGGGGCGCCGCTGTTGGGGGGTGTTCGTGAGGTTGTCGACCTGTTGCAGATGGGGCATGTGTGTTCCGTCCGTCGGCGGTTCGCTCCCTGAACGGTCGCAACAATTGCGCGCTTTTCTGTTTCCGAGGGCTGCGTTTTTTGCGTACCAACTAGCTTAGCGTACCGGCACGGCTCGCGGGGCGTCCTCCCGGCCCCGAAGGCGTGGTGCGATGGTGCACGTTGATCTGCCCGGTACCGGCCATTCCCTGCCGTCCGATCGGCAGGAGCTGCGACGGGCCGCCGCCGTCGTCCGCGGCTCGGCCGGCAGGCGGAGACGCGTTCTCGAGCCGACCCGCGAGAGTGGGGCGCCAGACCCGCGGCAGCCGCCGGACGCGTGGAGGCTCCGGTGTAGAATGACGCCGTGATGCTGCCTCCCAACCGCCGCGCGTTTCTCGGCTTCCTTCCCGCGTTCGCCGCCGCGCCCGCGCTGCGAGCGTCCGCATCCGCCCTGCCGCACCCCGCGCCCGCGGTCTCGGCGCTGCCGTTGGGTCAGGCCGAGCGCCGGCTGCGGATTACCGGAATGGAGCTCGTCGTCGTCCGCGTCACCGGGCGCACCAACTGGATCTTCGTGCGGCTCGCCACCAACGACGGGATCACCGGTCTGGGAGAGGCCTCGATGGGGCGCCGGACCGATTTCCCGGAGATGGCGCCGTTCTTCGATCTCGTCCGGGACCGCTCGCCGTTCGAGATCGAGGCCTATCGGCAGCGCGGCCGGGCCGCGGCCGCGGGGGGGCGGGTGCCGGCCACCGCGTTCAGCGCCCTCGAGCAGGCGCAGTGGGACCTCGCCGGCAAGGCCCTCGGGGCGCCGGTCTACGAGCTGGCCGGCGGCGCGGTGCGGCGCGAGCTGCCGGCCTACGCGAACATCAACCGCGCCACCGCCGACCGGTCGCCCGAAGGGTTCGCGGCGAATGCGCGGCAGGCGGTCGCCGACGGCTTCCGCGCCATCAAGGCGGCGCCGTTCGACGGTTTCCCGCCGCTCGATCGGCCGGCCGGCGAGGTGGAGGCGGCGACCGAGCTGGGCATCGCGTGCATCGAGGCGATGCGGGCGGCCGTCGGTCCCGACGTCGCCCTCAAGATCGACGTCCACAGCAACTTCGACGTGCCCCTCTCGATCGAGGTGGCGCGGCGGCTTGAGCCGCAGGGGCTGTCGTGGTACGAGGAGCCGGTGCCGCCGACCGACCTCGAGGCCACGAAGGCGATCAAGGACGGCATCCGCCAGACGATGGCGGGCGGCGAGTTCCTCTTCGGCATCGAGGGGTTCGCGCCGCTGTGCCGCGAGCGGGCCGTCGACATCATCATGCCCGACGTCAAGCACTGCGGCGGCATCACCGAGCTGGGGAAGATCGCGACGGTGGCCGAGCTCGACGGGGTGCTGGTCTCGCCGCACAACCCGAGCGGTCCGGTGAGCACCATGGCGTCGGCGCAGGCCTGCGCCCGCCTGTCCAACTTCGACATCCTCGAGTACCAGTGGAACGAGGCGCCGTGGCGGGGCGACCTCGTCGACCCGCCCGAGCGGTTCGAGAACGGAATTCTGCAGGTACCGGACGGTCCCGGCATCGGCGTCACCCTCAACGACACCCTCGCCCGGGAGCATGCGTGACCCGAAGCGGATGAAGATACGGAAGATCGACGCCCTGGAGGTGCTTGACTCCCGCGGCAATCCGACGGTGGAGGCCCGCGTGCACCTCGACGACGGGACGGTCGCCGAGGCGCGGGTGCCGTCCGGCGCATCGACCGGAGAGCGGGAGGCGGCGGAGCTGCGGGACGGCGGGCCGCGCTACGGCGGCAAGGGCGTGCGGCAGGCGGTCGCGCACGTCAACGGCGAGATCGCCGGCGCCCTGATCGGCCACGATGCCGCCGACCAGCGCGGGATCGACCAGCGGCTGATCGCGCTCGACGGCACGCCGAACAAGGCGCGGCTCGGCGCCAACGCCCTCCTCGGCGTCTCGATGGCGGCGGCGCGCGCGGCGGCGGCGGCGGCCGGCGTGCCGTTGTATCGGCACCTCGGCGGCGCGGACGCGGTGATTCTGCCGGTCCCCTGTCTCAACGTCATCAACGGCGGGCGCCACGCCGACAACACCGTCGATTTCCAGGAGTTCAAGATCGTTCCGCACCACGCGCCCTCGTTCGCCGAGGCGCTCCGGATGGGCATCGAGACCTTCCACGCCCTGCGGGCGTTGCTGAAGGCCCGGGGCAAGTCGACGGGGATCGGCGACGAAGGAGGCTTCGCGCCCGACCTCGCGAGCAACGAGGAGGCGGTGGCCCTGATTCTCGAGGCCATCGAGCAGGCCGGCTACCGCCCCGGCGCGGATGTCGCCCTCGCTCTCGACCCGGCCACCAGCGAGATGTGGCAGGACGGCCGGTATGTCGCGTTCAAGTCGGATCGCGCGGCCCGGACGACGGCGGAGATGATCGCGCTCTGGCAGGGGTGGATCGACCGCTATCCGATCGTCCTGATCGAGGACGCCCTCGCCGAGAACGACTGGGACGGCTGGGCCGACCTCACCCGCGCCCTCGGCGACCGCATCGAGCTGGTCGGCGACGATGTCTTCTGCACCAACCCCGTGATCCTGCAGCAGGCCATCGACCGCCGCGTCGGCAACTCCATCCTGATAAAGCTGAACCAGATCGGGACGGTGTCCGAGACCCTCGAGACCGTCCGCCTCGCGCAGCGGAACGGCTACGGCGCCTACATGTCGCACCGCTCCGGCGAGACCGAGGACACCTTCATCGCCGATCTCGCGGTCGCCACCGGCTGCGGCCATATCAAGACCGGATCCGGGTGCCGCGGGGAGCGGACCGCCAAGTTCAACCGGCTGCTGCGGATCGAGCACGACCTGGGCGATCGCGCGGTGTTCGCCGGCCTCGGCGGGTTTCGCCAGACGCGGGTCGAATCCCCGGCGTCTGCGCCGCAGGGCGGTTGAACGATATGGAGTTGCCAACTTCATCGAGGCGCAGCCCATGATTCCCGCTGGGTACGTCTGTGACACGGCGGGGTAGTTCCCGTCTGGGTCCTGAGCGCCCGAGGCGAAACCGCGGCGCGGTTGCCACGGGCTCCTGGAACGTTCAAGGCTCTCGATACGTCCCGGTCGAGGCGTCGGTTGCCCCGGCGGGCCGACCGGCCGTCCCCCCATGTCGACCCTGAAACGGATCTACCTGGCTGCGAACGCGGTCGAGGCGCACATGCTGAAGGACCTGCTCGCGCAGGAGGCGATCGAGGCCGTGGTGCGCGGAGACGATTTCGTGCCGTTGCAGGGCGGCAGTCTGTTCCGCATGGAGACCCGCCCCTCGGTGTGGGTGTTCGACGACGAGCGGCTGGCCCGCGCCCGCGAGCTGGCGGCCGAGTTCGGAAGCGGCGGGTTGCCGGGGGAACGGCGGCCCGAGACGTGGCGCTGCCGGTGCGGCGAGACGATCGAGGCGCAGTTCAGCGAGTGCTGGAGCTGCGGGCGTGCCCGGTCCGAAGAACCGTGAGAGGGATCATCGTCGAACGAATCGAACGCATCGTGGTATAACTGACACGAGTTGCAGAGTTCTCGCGTCGCGCCGGCCGCCCATGCCATTCAGGACCGGCATGCAGGTTGTGCAGGCGTGCGGACCGACTGTGCCGGGGCCGTGAAGCACCGGCCCGGATCGCCTGCACAGCGGTGCCTGACGAACGGTGAGGCGCCGTGGCGCGTAGCGGTGGGCTGAAATCTGCCCTTGGATCGGTTTCGCATCCGGCATACGGCGACGCGTTCCAGCCTCATTGTCTGCCTGTCGCCCCCCCCCGCCACTCTACACTCCGCGAACGCACGGCGAACCCTACGGCAACGGAGAACTGTGAAATGACACGGCCTATTGGACGATGGAGCCTGGCAGGATTGCTGGTCATCGCCCTGCCTTCAGTCGCAGCGGCGCAGGCGATGGACAGCCACCGGGGATACGTCGCCGTGAACGCCGGCAGGTTGGCGCTCCCCGGCGAGTTCACCGACGCGGCCACCTTCGCGGGGCCGGCTCCGGTCTACATCGAGATGGTCTCCGGCGCGGCCACCGGCGACCCGTCCGGCTTCGACGGGGTCTATCGGCTAGAGTCCGGGGCGGTGTTCGACGTCAGCGCCGGCGCGCGCCTGTGGCGCAACCTCGGAGTCGGCGTGTCGGTCTCTCTCTACAACCGGGATGCCGACGCCAGCGTCTCGGCGCGCCTGCCGCATCCGTTCTTTCTCGGCAGCGCGCGCACCATCAACGCGAGCATGCCGCTTTCTCACGAGGAACGGGCGGTCCATCTGCACGCCCTCGTGGCGGTCCCGGTCAACGCCGCGTTCACGGTGACGGTGTTCGGAGGGCCGACGCTCTTCACCGTCTCTCAGAACCTGGTCACGGACCTCCGCTTCACGCACAGCTACCCCTACGACGAGGCCGCGTTCGCGGGCGTCGTCACCCAGGAGCAGTCGCGGTCGAGGGTCGGTTTCAACGTGGGCGCCGACGTCGCCTACTACTTCACCGGCACGGTCGGCGTCGGCTGGCTCAGCCGTTTCAGCGCGGCGACCGTCGACCTGCCGTCGGTCGGCGACAGGCCCGCCGGCGTCACCGCCGGCGGCTTCCACGCGGCCGGTGGTCTGCGCCTGCGGTTCTGAAGGGAGCATCCAGCATGTACGGGATCACACGCCTCTTGACGACGACCCTGGCGGTGTCGCTGCTGCTCGCCGCTCCCGGCGCCGCACAGTTTCGCGAGGGGAGCGCGGAAGCGCTGTCGCAGCCCGTCGACGCCGCGACCGTCGACCTGATGGCCCAGGCCGGCGATTTGGTTGTCGTGTCGCGCTACGCGGACAGTCTCCTCTCGGACCGCACGCACGAGTACTTGCAGCAGTATGTCGACGGCGTGCCCGTGCACGGCGCCGGCGTCTCCCGCCAGACGCGGAACGGCGAAACGGTCTCTCTCTTCGGGCGGATTCACGAGGGCATCGAGGTGGAGACGGTCCCTGCGCTGTCGTCCGACGCCGCCCTCACCGGTCTCGCCCTCGCTACCGGCGCCTTCTCGGTGGACACGCCCGCGCTGGTCGTTCTCCCACTGCCCGACGACAGCTACCGGCTCACCTATCGTGCATTGATGAGCGACGCCCGCCTCTACTTCGTCGACGCCGCCGACGGGGCCATCGTCTGGTCGCACGACGTCACGCGGGAGCAACGTGCCGTCGGCGTCGGCACGGGGATTGCGGGCGACCGCAAGAACGTCAGCACCACGCGCGCCGGAGACCTGTATCAGACCATCGACCGGTTGCGCCCGGCCGAGATCGTCACGCTCGACATGAAGCTCGACGAGAGCCGCCTCGAGAGCCTGATCGGCCCCGGGCCGCCCGGCGTGCCCCGCTGGTCGGCCGGCGACGTCGCCGCCGACACGAACAACGTGTGGAACGACAACCCTGCCGCCGTCGATGGACATGTCCACACGGGATGGACCTACGACTATTTTGCGCAGAGGCACGACTGGCACGGCGTGGACGGCGAGAACGGCCGCATCGTCTCGCTGGTCAACAACGACCTCTTCAACGCGTTCTACGGTCCACCCCCCTTTGGACCGGAGGGCTTGGGAGTCTTCGTCTACGGCCAGAAGCCGGACGGGACGTCGCTCGCCGTGGAAGACATCGTCGCCCACGAGCTCATGCACGGCGTTACCGATGCCCTGGTGAGTGAGCGAACCGGCGTTCAATATCCACTCGGCTTCATCTACGGCGTCCTCGGCCCGCCGAGCTTCGAGTACCTCGATGGCAGTGTCTTTACGTGTGACAACCTCGATGTGCCCTTTTCCCATCCCCGCTTTCCCGAGGTCACGGCGCTGAAACCGTTCTGCCACGAAGGGCGGTTCGTGCTGTGGACCGGCGACGGCGGCATCATCGACGAGGCCTACTCCGACATCTTCGGGCATGCGGTCGAGTTCTTCCACGAGGACCGCGCCGGCCCGCTTGCCGGCGACTATCTCCAGGGCGAGGACATCGACGACGTGACCCGCGCTTCGGACAACCCGGGGTCGATCAGCCTCGGCGATACTGGAATCCCGTATCCCGATGCGTTGAGGGGCATGCTGCGGTTCATCCTCGTCACCCCGGACGGGCGGACCATCACCGCGCCGTCCGCCTTTACCGGTCTGGCCTTCATCGAGGGCCGGTTCGTCGCTCACTTTCGCAACGGTGACGACGGCGGCGTCCACATCAACTCGACCGTGCTCAGCCACGCCTTCTACCTCGCCATCGAAGGCGGCCGGAACGCGACGACGGGACGGTCGGTGACGGGGGTCGGGCCGGACAATCGCGCCGACGTGGAGCGGGCGTTCTTCCGGGCGATGGCCGACCTGATGCCGCCCGACGCGTCTCTCTACGTCGCGGCGCTGGCCATCCAGCAGTCCGCCTTCGATCTGTTCGGAGCTGGCAGTCCGACCTTCACCGCGATCACGGAGGCTCTGCTGGCCGTCGGCTTCGAGCAGTAGGAAGGGTCGAGGCGATGTGGCGAGACACCCGCCGCAGCCGCAGCCGAAGCCACCGCCGCCAGCGGGATTGGCCGCCCCCGCTCCGGATCGAACGGCGGCCCTGCCGTCCGGATGGAGGGGGGCAGGGCCGCCGCGCGCCGGGCGAGGTCGAGACCGTCAGAACGGTTCGAGAGAGCCCTCGTAGGTAATCGTCTCGCCCGTCAGCGTCATGACCTCGAACTCGAGCGGCAGATAACCCGGCTGGCGTATCTCGATGTGATGCGGCCCCTCTTCGAGACGCAGCCGCTGGAAGATGCCGTCGTAGTTGTCGACCTGGCCGACGTAGTAGCCGTCGACGTACACCTCCGCGAAGCGGGGCCGGATCTTCAGGCGCAGGCTGCCGGTGTAGTCGTAGCGGGGGCCCCAGTCATAGGCGGCGTATCCGTACCGATGGCCGTAGTAGCCGGACCAGTACGGATCGTAGTACCGCAGGCCGGACCCCACCGCGACGCCGAGGCCGAACGTGTTGTAGCCCGGAAAGTAGAAGTAGCTCCCGTAGAGTTGCGGGACGCCGTAGCGGTGCCGGCCGCGGTAGCTGCGGTATCCCCGCTGGCCCCGCCGGCCGCGCTGCCCCCGCCCCCCGCCGTCGACGTAGTTGTTGATGACGATCGGGCGTGACGACAGCGGTGCGTCCGATCGCCGGATGGCGTTGCCGCGCGGAGCGCGCCGGTCGACGACGGTGGGTCCGCGCCGCCCCGTCCTGCCGGCCGGAACCGCGTCCGCGATGCGGCCGCCGGACCGGCCGTTGCCGATGGCGCCGCCGCGCGGCCGTGCGCCGCGGCGCCGGGCCGCGTCGGCCGGGGCGACCCGGGTGGCGGTACGGTCCACGACGCCGGTGCGGCCGCCGCCCCGCGGCGCGGTTCCGCCGACGCGGCGATTGGGCGTGCGCCCCACGGCCCGGGCGCGGCCGGTGTCGCGGGGGGCCGTCGCGCCTGCACGCCGGCGGGGGGCGGTGCGCTCGGGGACCGCCCGGGTGGTCGTCCGCGGTGCGGTTCCGCCGATGCGGCGATTGGGCGTGCGCTCCACGGCTCGGGTGCGGCCGGCGTCGCGGGGGGCCGTCGCGCCTGTACGCCGGCGGGGGGCGGTGCGCTCGGGGGCCGCGCGGGTGGCCGTTCGCGGGGCCGTCCCACCGATGCGGCGTCCCGGGGCGGACCTGCCCGAGGTACGCGGCGCCGTGGCGCCGGCGCGCGCGGGCGCGGAGGTCCGGGGGGTTGCACGCCGCACCGCTCCGCCCCGGGCCGGCGGCGCGGCGGCGGCGCGTCCGGCTCCCGCCGGCCGGCGCGGCTGGGTCATGCGCCGGGGCGGCGCCGACCGGGCCGGGGCGGCCCGTTGCGGCGCCCGCTGGGGCGCGCGTTGCGCCTGCGCGGGCCGGGCCCCGCGTTCTCGGGCGCGGCTCTGGCCTGCCGCCGTGTCGGCCGGGACGGACCAGGCCGCGGCCAGAACCAGGGTGCAGAGCGCAGGTGCGAGACGTTTCATGGCGATTCCCTCCCTCACAGTCGACCCGCTCGGTCCGCGAGCCGGACCGTCGTCACTATTGACAAGCACGCTGCGTGCCAACTGTCGACTCGCCCCCGGCCTTCGCAGAACCGCTCGGCGACAGGCGGCCGGGCGCCGCGCCGCCGCTCCCGGTGTCCCTGCCAGGTGGCAGGGTGTCCGTTCGGGAGCACGGTTCTCGGGAGCGGGTGTCGAAACCCCGTGTTCGACCGACACCCGAGGGGGCGGCAGAACTCCCCGGGCGGGCGGTCGCGCGGGTCCGGGCGGGTTCCCGGTTCCCCGCCTGTTCCGAACTGTACCACGCGCGGGACGCCCTGCCCGGTCCGGCCGGAAATCTCCTGCCGTGGCGCGGTTTATGCTATCGTCTAGCTGGCATCCGTCCGCCCATGGTGGAAGTCCCGCGAGGCATGGGCTTGCAGGCAGAATGCCCGACTATGGACCGGTCGCCGGAGCGACGACGAGAAGGGACAACCAGCCATGGGTTTCTGCGAGCATTGCGAGGGCCAGCGATTCGACCGGGCACAGGTGCTCCGCCAACTCAGGCAGACGCGTGCCCGGCTCCGGGACGACGCGGCGTCGTGGACGGCCGACGAGGCTCTGATGATCGCCATCAAGTCGGTGCGCGCCCTCGAGATTCCCCATCTCGAGCCGGTCGACGATCTGCTGGACGAGTCCATCGACGATCAGGTCATCCACTGATCGCCATCCGCGGGCTGCGGCCGCCGCGCGTGGTTTCACCCCGCGTACTTCGTGTCCGCCCGTCAGCGGGCGCCGGCTATCTCCGTCACGACCCGGTACACGTACTCGACGAAGAGGCCCAGCGCCTCGATCGAGATCCGTTCGTCCGTTCCGTGGACGCCGCTCAGGTCGTCGCGGATCAGGCCGATGCCGTAGGTCTGCACGCCCCGGGCGCGGAGCTGGGCCGAGTCGGTGGCGGCCACCAGCATCGTCGGCAGGGTGATCGCCTCCGGGAACATCCGGCGTTGCACCCGTTCCAGGGCGAGGAACATCTCGCTGTCGAGGCGCGAGGGAGGGGCCGCCGGCCGCATGCTCGTGGGGGGCGTGACCTGTACCGCCGGGTCGTCGATGAGCTGGCGAAGTGTCGCCAGGAAGCCGTCCAGGTCCTCGTCGGGCAGGGCGCGGACATCGAGCTCCGCCTCGGCCTCGGCGGGGATCACGTTCCGGCGGAACCCGCCGCGGATGATGTTGGGCGAGATGGTCGTCTGGAGCATCGCGCTGACGCCGATGTCGGTCTCGCGCAGCGTCTGGCGGATGGACTCGCTCAGCCGGGGATTCTCGATGTTCCTGTACCGGAAGGCCGCGTCCCGCGGGCTGATGTCGGCCAGCCGGTCCAGGTAGGTGCGGGTGGTCTCGTTCAACCGCATCGGCGGCTGCCAGGCCCCCGCCCTGGCCACCGCCGCGGCCAGCCGCACGATGGGGTTGTCGAGCCTGGGGGCCGAGCCGTGACCGGCGGTGCCGCGGGCCACGAGGCGGATGCCGCGCCAGGGCACCTTCTCGGTGGTGGCGACGCTCACGACGTCGACCGTTCCGTCCGACACCGACATGCGCCCCCCTTCGTTCAGGGCGAACTCCGCATCGATGGCGTCGAAGTGGCGGTCGACGATGAAATCTATCCCGACCTCGGTCGTCCCCTCTTCACCCGCCTCGGCCAGCAGAATGACGTCGCGGGCCAGCGGGACCCGGTGGCGCTGCAGCAACCGCAGCACCTCCACCATCGCCGCGAGCTGGCCCTTGTCGTCCGAGGCGCCGCGGCCGTAGAGATGGCCGTCGCGGATGACCCCGCCGAAGGGGGCGACGGACCAGTCGTCCGGCTCGACGCCGACCACGTCGGTGTGGGCCATCAGCAGGATCGGACGCTTCGACCCGTCGCCGCGCAGGCGGGCGACGAGGTTGGCGCGGGAGGGATCGAGGGCGAGAACCGTCGAGGCGATGCCCGCCTCGTCGAGCACCGCCTCGACGAGTTCGACGACCCGCGTCTCGTTCCCCGGCGGACTGCTGCTGTCGATGCGCACCAGCGTCTGCAGCAGGGCCGCCGCGTCGTCCCGGGCCCGCGCGAAATCCGGTTCCTGGGCGGCGAGGCCGGCCGCGCCGGCCGCCGACCACAGGGCGAGCGTGATCACCATCCGCCGAATGGCAGACATCGACATCGAGGGTCTCCGCGTGGCGGGGTTTCGGCGGCGAAGTCGACCGGCGCTGGACATGGGGTGCTATTGTGACGCGGTTTCGCAACGTGCGACAAGCGCGGAGCGCGTCCGGCCCTGGTCCCGCGGCGTGCGCCGCGCCAGCGGCCCGGACGCGCCGCGGTGACGACAGCAGAGTGAGCCCATGGCCGACAGACGCATCCTTCCCCTGCTCGCTGGCGACTTCCTGCGGGTCTCCCGGCATCAGATGGACACCCGCCGGCAGCGCATCGAGGCCTGTCTGGCCCAGTTGACGGACGCGCAGATCTGGACCCGCCGGCACGAAGTCGAGAACGCCGTCGGCAATCTCGTGCTGCATCTGTGCGGGAACATCGAGCAGTGGATCGTCGGCGGCGTCGGGGGGAAGGCGGCGACCCGCGACCGCGACGCCGAGTTCGACCGGCGCGACCCCATCCCGGCGGCGGAGCTCGCGGCCCGGCTGCGGGCGGTCATCGGCGCCGCCGACGCGGTGCTCGCGACCCTGACGCCGGAAGACCTCGCCGAGCCTCGTTCCATCCAGGGCTACGACGTGACCGTGCTCCACGCGGTCTATCACGTCGTCGAGCACCTCGCCGAGCACACCGGCCAGATCATCTGGGCCACCAAGGGCCTGACCGGGCGCCATCTCGGGTTCTACGACTACCTGGACGACGCCGACCTCACCGGCCGGATGCCGTAGGCCGATGTCCGCAGGCCGCAGACAGCCAGCCGTGGTCAGCCCCCAGCCCGCCGCCGAGCCCCGCGCGACCGTCGTGGCGACGCCGTCCCGGCTCCTGCGCGCGACCGCGCTGGTCCTGGGACTGTTCCTGGCCGGCGCCGCCGGCTACCGGCTGATCGAGGGGGTTCCCTGGTGGGACGCGTTCTACATGACCGTCATCACCATCACCACCGTCGGGTTCGGCCACGTGTTCCCGCTGTCGCCGGCCGGCGAGGCGCTGACGGTGGCGCTGCTCGGGGCCGGCATCTGGGTCTTTCTGTTCCTGGCGTCGGAGGTCGGCCGGTCGAACATGGAAGGCGAGCTGCAGCGCTATCTGGGGCATGTACGGAGGGTCCGCATGATCGAACGGATGAGCGGTCACGACATCGTCTGCGGCTACGGGCGCATGGGCCGCGCCGCGGTCGAGGCCCTGCGCCGGGCCGGCCGGCAGGTCGTGGTGGTCGAGGCCCGGGTCGAGCAGACCGGGGAGCTGGCCGTGGCGGGCCGCCCGGTGGTGACCGGGGACGCCACTGGCGAGGCGACGCTGCGCGCCGTCAACGTCGAGCATGCCCGCGGGCTCGTGTGCTGTCTCGCCGACGACGCCCACAACCTCTACACGGTGCTGACCGCGCGGTCGCTGAACCCCGACCTCGTCATCGCGGCCCGGGCCGCCGGCGAGGGCCGAGCAGCGGATTCTGCAGGCCGGCGCCGACCGGGTGGTGAATCCCTATCAGCTCGGGGGGGCGCGTCTCGCCCATCTGCTCGTCGAGCCGCCGCTGGCTCAGAGCGCTTCGTCGAGCACGCCGCCGGAGCCCGGCGACCCGCCCGGGCCGGCCGCCGCCGAGGCCGCCGTCTCCCCGCCCGCGCCCGACCGCCCCTCGTTGAGCGAGCCCTGACGGTAGCCCCGCGGGTCGACGGTCACGTGCGCGAAGCCTGCGTCCCGGAACCGCCGGACGACCTCTGCACGGACGTCCACGCTACGCAGCCGGGGAATCTCGTGCGGCTCCACCTCGATGCGGGCGGTGGCGCCGTGGAACCGCACCCGGCACACCCGGAACCCCAGCTCCCGCAGGACCCGCTCGCCGGCCGCCACCCGCGCCAGCCGCTCCGGGGTGATCCCGGTGCCGTAGGGGAAGCGGCTCGACAGGCAGGCGAGGGCCGGCTTGTCCCACACCGGGAGCCCCAGCCGCCGCGCTGCCTCGCGGATGTCCGCCTTGCGAAAGTCCAGCTCGTCGAGGGGCGAGCGGACGCCCTGCTCGCGCGCGGCCCGGCGGCCGGGCCGGTGGTCCCCGCGATCGTCGGCGTTGAACCCGTCCAGGACGTGGACCGCCCCGAGGCGGGCCGCCTCCGCCACCGCCACCGAGTACACCTCGATCTTGCAGAAGTAGCAGCGATTGACGGGGTTCGACGCGTACCGCGCGTCGTCCAGCTCGTGGGTCTCCACCAGCACGTGGCGTACCCCGAGACGCCGCCCCAGACGTTCGGCGCCGGCCCGTTCCTCAGGGGCCAGGCTCGGCGAGACCGCGGTGAGGGCCGTCGCCCGGTTCCCCAGGACGCCGGCCGCCTCCGCCAGCAGGTAGCCGGAGTCGACGCCCCCCGAGAAGCAGACCACCGCCCGATCGAGCTCGGAGAGCCGGGTCCGCAACTCGGCGATGCGGTCGTCGAGGCTCGCCGCCGGCGGATGGGGCGGGGCGACGGCCGCACTTGCGGAAAGCGGAAGGGTCTGGGCATCCTGCATCGATCTCCAGTATAGCTGCTGCGCCGACAGGCGGCCGGCCGTCGCGAGGCGCGCTCGATGGCCGACTTGAGCGGCCGGAGATCAGGAAGGCGCAACTGATCGAGGGAATCGTCTGCTGTCGCCCGTCAGCGCCGTCCACGCCGAAGCGCATTCCGCGATTCAGAGCGTGCTCACGGTGAAAGCGGGCTTCCCGCCGGGTCTGCGCGCGGCCCGCGGCCCCAGGCACGGGGTCGGTGCGGAGGCCGCCGCGGCACGCCGGACCGCCGCCCGTCGTGGCCGCATAGTGACGCGGTAGGGTCGGGATCTCCCGCTCGGCCGCGGCGTCCGGACTTCCTTCCGCGGTCGCCGCAGCCGCCCGCGTCGCATCAAGGCCAGTTGCCCGAGCCGCGAGAGATGTCTCGGCTATAATCAGGGCCTGCTGGCTGGACCGGCGCTGCGGTGGACCCGGTCGGCACAACATTTGCGGCGGCGGCTGGTGATTCGTCACCCCGCCGTTCGATGCCATTGAGCTCGTTCGACTCGTCATCCGCTTCCCGCCCGTTCCGGCCTGCCCCCCGGGCAGGGGCCGCCACCGACCCGTGCTCTACGACATCGTCCTCATCGTCCTCGGTCTCGGTCTGGTCGCCAAGGGCGGCGACTTGTTCGTCGATTCCAGCATCTATATCGGGCAGGCGCTCCGCATCCCCCGGTTCGTCATCGGCGGGACCCTGGTCAGCCTAGCCACCACCACCCCCGAGCTGGTGGTCTCGGCGATGGCGAGCAGCGTCGGCGACACCGGTATCGCGCTCGGGAACGCGGTCGGGTCGTGCATCTGCAACATCGGGCTGATCGTCGGCACCGTGTCGCTGCTGACCCCGGTTGAAGTGGAGAAGCGCGACTTCGTCCGGCGGGCGGCGTGGATGGTCTCGGCCGGGGTGCTCGTCGTCGTCTTCACCTGGGACCGGACGTTGAGCCGGCCCCTCGCCGCCGTCCTGCTGGCCCTGGCGTTCGCCTACCTGGCCTGGGATTATCTCGGCATCCGCCGGCGGCGCGCCGAGACCGCGGGCGGCCCCGACCCGGACACCAGCGGGCTGACCCGGGCGATCGGCCTGTTCGCGCTGGGGGCGGCCCTCATCGTCGTCGGCAGCCGCTTCCTCGTCGACTCCGGGCAGGGGCTGGCCGCGGCCCTCGGGGTGCCCTCGGTCATCATCGGGCTGTCGGTGGTGGCGATCGGGACGTCACTGCCCGAGCTGGTGACCGGCATCTCCGCCGCGCGGAAGGGGGTCCCGGACCTGTCGCTCGGCAACATCCTCGGGGCGAACGTCCTCAACCTCTACCTCATCGTCGGCCTGTCCGGCACCATCAACCCCCTGACCCTCGACGTCTTCACCCAGGTGTACTCGTACGGCTGGCTCGGCGTGTTCTTCGCCGCCGTCCTGGGCCTGACCGCGCGAACCGGCCACTTCCACCGCGGCGGCGGCCTCCTCCTGCTCGCCCTCTACGCCGTCTACCTGACCGGCCTCGTCCTCGTGCCCATGCTCGGCGCCGGCGCGTGAGCGGCGCCGTCCGCGCCCCCGCGTCCGGTTGCCCGCCGTGGGTCCGGGCCGGTGTCCCTGTCCGCGCCCTGTCCCGTACCCCCGGTTTCGAGACCGGCTCCAGGCTGCGAATGGAAGCGGTCGCGCAACGCGGAGGCCCCCGCCCCGACACGTCGCGGATATGTCGGCCTTCTCGTGCTCCAGGGGGGAAGGCGGCCCGATGCGGGCAGCCCGCGGCAGAAGGCCCCGCTGCCTTCCACCGGCGATGCATCCTGCCTGCCTTCGTCGTTTCTCGGTCCCATGGGCCCGATTGAGAAGCTGCGCTTCCTGTGCCGGCTGGCGAAGGACCTCGGGCATCTGGACGAGCGCCGCTACGAGCACGCGGCGCGCTCTCTCGACGCGACCGGCCGGCTCGTCGGCGGGTGGCGGAAGGCGGATGAGGCGGCGCAGGGCTGACGATCTGTTCGACCGCATCGCGACGTTCGGCGCGTTTGTGCGCCGCGGCGTCGAGGGCGGCGGCGGGCAAGCGCCGGGGGCCGGGTCCGGCCGCGTTCCTCGCCAACCTGGAGACCGAGGTCCTGGCCCTCGAGCGCGAGCTGCGGGCGGGGACGTGGCGGCCGGGCGGCTACGTCTCGTTCGAGGTGCGGGACCCGAAGCGGCGGATGATATCGGCCGCGCCGTTCCGCGACCGGGTGGTGCATCACGCGGTGCACGCGGTCATCGCGCCGCTGTTCGAGCGGAGCTTCATCGGCCACACCTACGCGAACCGGGCCGGCAAGGCACGCACCGGGCGGTGGCGCGCTACGAGTGGCTGCGCGACCGCCACCGCCACGTGCTGCGTGGCGACATCTACCGGTATTTCCCGGCCATCGACCACGAGGTGCTGAAGGCGGACCTGCGGCGGCGCATCGCGTGCCGGCGGACGCTGGTGGTGCTCGACCGCATCGTCGACGCGTCGAACCCGCAGGAGCCGGTGCATCTGTACTACCCGGGCGACGACCTGTTCACGCCGTTCGAGCGGCGCCGCGGGCTGCCGATCGGCAACCTGACGAGCCAGCTCTTCGCCAGCGTCTACGTCGACGGTTTCGAGCACTTCGTCGCCGAGGTGCTTCGCGCGCCGTATCTACGCTACGTCGTCAGCCGCGTCTTCGGCGGCGTGGTCCAGACCGGTGGACCAGCTCGAAGCGAGGCACCGGTGCGGCTCATTCCACGGGCGGCTCGCGGCGGGGCCGCCACAGCACGCTCATCGCGTAGTCGAGGTCGAGTCGCTCGCCGCGCCAGGACGGGGTCGCCGTGTCGGCGTCGATCTGGATGCCCGTCGTTGCCAAGGCGTCGTTCGTGGGCTGCAGCGGCGGTCCCGTCCACGCCGGAGCCGGCGGCGCCTCCGCCAGCGGGAGGCCGTCCGGCCCCAGGAACCGCGCGTCCCCGGCGGCGTCGATCATGACGCGGAACCCCTCTTCGTGCACCGCCCGGTGGTGCCGGCGGCACAGCAGCACCAGGTTGTCGAGCGCGGTCCGGCCGCCGTCGGCCCAGTGCTCGATATGGTGACCATCGCAGCGGCGGTTGCCGCAACCAGGGAATCGGCACTGCCGGTCGCGGGCCGCCAGCGCCCGGCGCAGGGCCGGCGAGATGGTCCGGGTGCGGCGGCCGACGTCGAGGATCTCGCCGCCGGGGCCGTGGTGCATGGTGACGGTGGCCGCGTCGCAGGCCATGCGCCGGGCGGTCTCCGCGGAGACATGGATGCCGCCCGCCTCGTCCAGCACCGTCTGGCGGCCGGCGGCCGTTGTCGGCCGCACCCCCGGACACGGGCCGGTCTTCCGGCGCCATCGCCGCCGGGCGGGTCCTCCCCGGCCGGACACCTCCGTCTGTATCGGCGCTCCGTCGCCGGGACCGCACGGCGCCGCCTGCGACGTCGCCGGCGTTCCCGCGGGAACGCGGTCGCCGCCCGCCCGCGGCTCCGATCTGGACGCCGCCTCCGCGGACGTTCCCGCGGGAACGCGGGCGCCGCCTGCCCGCGGCTCCGATCTGGACGCCGCCTCCGCGGACGTTCCCGCGGGAACGCGGTCGCCGCCTGCCCGCGGCTCCGACCCGGACGCCGCGCCCCCGGACGTTCCCGCGGGAACGTCCGGGCGTTCCCCCAGCGCCTCCGCGTCCACGTGCAGCACCACCTGATACCGGTCGCCGGCCGTCCCCCTGTCGAGTCCGCCCGCCAACGCCGCCTCCGCCACCGTCCCGATGGCGTCCGCCTGCCGCTGCGCGAGCGTCGGCTCTTCCGCGCCGGCCGGCTCGTCAGCCGACGCGTCGGCCGCTTCCTCTTCCGGCCGGCCGTCGGACGCCGGCGCGCGCCGCGCCTGGTCGCACGCCGCCTCCAGCGCCCGACGCAGCACCGCCCCCACTTCCGGCGTCAACCGTCCCCGGACAACCACCATCCCGTCCTCGTCCACCCACGTCCGCAGCCCCCGGCGCGCCTCCTGCCGCCGCTCCTCCGCCTGCTCCACGTTCCGGTCGATGCGCCGCCACGCCCGGGCGATCCGCTCCACGTGCGCCGCCGTGCCTGCCAGCGCCACGTCGAGCAGGGTCTGCTCGTTCTCGGGCGTGGCCACCCGCGTGACCGCCCGCACCTTCGAGTAGGAGACCTCGCCGCGACGCATGGCGTCGCTCAGCTTCGGCAGCTTCCCGAGGGAACGGGCCACCCGCACGTGCTCGCGGGCCGCCCCCAGCGAGAGCCCGGCCCGCCAGCTCAGCCACTCGGCGCACGAGAGGCAACCGTGCCAGCCCTTCCGCTCGTCGAACTCGCGGATGAGGACGAGCAGCTCGTGGGTGGCGGCCTGGATGCGGGCGGACAGCTCGGCGATGCGGTCGCCGAGTCGTGCCCCGTGGTCGCCGGGGCCGGTCGCCGGCCCGCGGGGCGGCGCCCCGTCCGGGGGCTCGACATCGGCCCTGCGTTCGCCGCGTCGTTCGGTTCTCTCGCCACGCTCGCCGGGAGCAGTCGCCGGGTTGGGGGGCGGCGCCTCGTCGGACCACTCGGCGTGAGGTGGAGGATGCGTGGAGGATGTCGACGGGGCGGGGCTGGTTTCAGCGGACATGAACCATTGTAACCCTCAATTTTTCAACAGCTTGAGGCGTTCTTGGGCGGCCGATCGGCGGTCGGATCGACGTTTGTCGCGTCTCGGGCGAGAACGCGCGGCCTGCGGCCGGAGAGACGGTCAGAAGGGCGATCCTGGCGGCAAGCCCGACTCGCGCGCCGACGCGCCCGAGGAGGCTGTCAAGCAAAAAACGCAGGGCGGGACAAGAAAGTTGCATGTCCGCGACCGCCGTGGCAAGAGGCAAGGGGCTCTCTCCTCGCGGGTCGTGACATGCGACGGTCCACCGGCTTCCGCGGCCCCGGTGTCGCTTTCGAGCCCAGCGCCGAGTTGGTCCCGCACCCCGCCGGGTCGCCGGCAAGACGGTGGCGAGCATCGTTGCGTTCGATGCGGCGGCGCAGGCTCGGGCGCAGCCCGCCGGGCGGCATCTACTCGGCCGCGTACCCGGTTCGGCCGGCACTGGCAGGATGGGGTAGACCGAACCGGTCGTGCGTACGTGGTCGTCACCAGTTGGGGATCCCGCCGTCGACCGGGGTAGCGTCCCCTCGCCGCGGCGGCCGGCAGACCCCGGTACGGCGCGTCCCGGGTGTTGGTGGTCCGGTCGGTCAGGCGACGCGATCCTCGACTACCAGGGCGCGCCCGACCGCGCGCAGCGCCCTCTCCACCTGTCCGATGTGGGAACGATGGTCGGGGTTCAGGAGCTTTCGGACCGCGGTCTCGCTGACGTCGAGGCGCCTGGCGAGCTCCACGTTGGTGATGTCCTGTGCGCGCATCGCGGTATAGAGGGCCAGCTTCGCGGCCGTGACCGGGGGCACCGGGATCAGCTCCTGCCCGTCGAGGGGCGGGCTCGGTACCGGGATGGCCCAGCGTTCGTGGACGTATCCCGCGAGTGCGGTAGCCAGCGCATCCTGAGCCAGCGCCACCGCGTCCGATCGGTTCTCGCTACAGGTCAGTGCTTCGGGCACGTCGGGAAAGCTGATCGAGACCCCTCCCTCATCCGGGGCGAACACGCACGGATACGTGTATCGCATCAGAAGTCCTCCTTTGCGATCTGCAGTTGTCTCAGCATGTTGCGAAACGTTCCCGGTCTGAGCTCGCCGTGTCGCACCGTGGTGAAGCGACCCTCGACCCACAGACGTCCGTGACTGCCCTTGCCGTGCGCCGCCTCGAAGCGGCACGCGAGGCTGTTCCTCCTCGCGTAGCGCTTGGCGCGCCGGATGAACTCCGCCGCGTTCACGACCTCAGCCTCGCACCTTTGGGTTCGATCTGCAACATTCGGGCAGACAGAGTGCCGGCCGCGACCCCCAAGGGGTGGGGGCTCGGGCCGCCGCGGTTTGGATTCGAGTCACTCGGGCGCCGACCTCCTCCCAGATGGTGACCGCCGGCCCGGTCGCCTCGCCGAGGAGCCCAACAAGACCTCCTACGGAGGTCCGCCCGATGCGGCGGGCAGGCGGAGGATGGGGTAGACCGAACCCGGTGCGCCCACGTGGTCGTCGACCAGGTTCCAGTTCACGATGCCGTCGTCGGAGCGGGGCTCGAGCAGGGTGAACACGAGCCGTCCCAGCGGCTGGTCCAGGGGCACGACGAGGGTGCCGCCGGGGAGGCGGCGCTCCGCCGGGGTCCAGGCGCCGGTGACCAGGCGTTCGCGGTGGCCCTGGAACGGGCGGTTCGCGACCGACGAGGCGCGTACGACGAATTCCTCCACGTCCAGCGTCGCGTCCGCGTCGAGGGGGGCGCCGTCGACGCCGTGGGCGGCGAGGAGGTCGACGACCGCGACGAGGTCCGCCGGCACGTAGTAGGCGGCGGGGGCGAGCTCGTCGCCGTCCTCGGCGGCGGCGAACGTGCCGTACTCGGTCATCGGCGTCGGCTCCGCCACGTCGAGGCGGCGCCGCATCGGGGCCCGGGTGTACGGGTTCTGGACCTCCTCGGTGCGCCCCAGCAGGATCTCGACGGGGGCGGCCGACGGCACGGGCGCCGCGCGGGTCGCGAGCCGGGCGCCGGCGACCGGCTCGGCGTCGGCCGCCTCGACGAGGGCGGCGATGGCGCCGGCGCGATCGTGGGCGAAGGCCAGCGCCTCCTCCACGAACCGCAGCGAGGCGTGGATGCGCTCGTCGAACGGCGCATAGGCGTAGGCCTCGCCCAGCAGCGCGACGCGGTTGCGGAGTCCGACGTAGTTGTTGTTGAACCGGGGGCGGTGGTCGAAGGTGCGCCAGCTCGCATCGGCGCCGGCCGCGAACGGCAGGTTGCCGTAGTAGTAGAAGCGCCAGCCGTCGGACTGCTCGACGGCGCGGGTGATCGCGGGCAGCCACTCGTCGCGGAGGAGGGCGTCGATGGCGGGATGCGTGTTGGGGTGGAGGGGCGGCGCGTAGGTCAGGTGATAGGCGTGCTCGGTGCCGTTGGTGGTGTGCAGGTCGATGACCACGTGGGGGTCGTAGGCCTCGTAGGCGCGGGCGAGGGCCCGGGCCTCGGGCGATTCCAGCTTCATGTGGTCGCGGTTGAGGTCGAGGCCCTGGGCGTTGGTCCGCTCTCCCTGGCCCGCGAACGGGCCGAGCTGGTAGGGGCGGGTGTCGGGCCCCATGCGCTCGTGGCCGTCGGCGTTGTAGACGGGGGCGATGAGCAGGGTCATCGACGACGACCACTCGGCATGGCCGCCCGTTGCGAGGTCCCGCAGCAGCATCAGCAGGGCCTCCTTGCCGGCGACCTCGCCGCCGTGGATGGCCCCCTGCAGCCAGACCCGGAGGCGGCCGGCGTCGATGACCGAGGCGGGCCGGGCATCGGCCACGTCCCCGACGACGGCGAGGGGCAACGGGCGGCCCTCGACGGTCGACCCGAAGGTGGTGGCGTGGATGCGCTCGGACCGGTCCGCGGCTTGGGCCACGAACTGCACGACCTCGCCGTGGCCGGTGGTCTGCTCGTAGCCGGTGCGCTCCGCCCGGGTGGGCGGCAGGGCCCCGGCTTCCCGGTCTCCCGGCGCGCACCCCGCCAGCAGGGCGACCGCCAAAAGGGCCGCCGCCAGCCGGACGGTCCATCCGGGAGCAGGCGGCCGGACGCCGCGCTGGCCCGGGGCCGGGCCGACGCCGCGCTGCTCCGGGGCCGGGCCGACGCCGCGCTGCTCCGGGGCCGGGCCGACGCCGCGGGACTCTCCCCAACGGTCGCTGGAAATGGCGATCACAGGCACCCCGCGGTCCGTTCGGCGGAGGTGTCGTCGTCCGCCGCGCTGGACCGGAACCGGTCGTCCGTCGCGCTGCCCTGGGGCCGGTCGAACCCGCGGCTTGAAGTGGCGATCACAGGCATCCCGCAGTCCGCCGCGCTGAAACCGGAACCGGTCACGCGCCGCACTGCCCCGGGACCGGTCGAACCCGCGGCTTGAAGTGGCGATCACAGGCATCCGGCAGTCCGTTCGACGGTGTCGTCGTCCGCCGCGCTGAACCGGAACCGGTCGTCCGTCGCGCTGCCCCGGGGCCGGTCGCACGCCGCGGCTTGAAGTGGCGATCACAGGCACCCCGCAATCCGTTCGACGGCCGCGTCGATCTCCGCTTCGGTGGTCCCGCGGCCGACGCTGAACCGGACCGCGCCGTGACCCACGGCCGGCGGCACCCCCATGGCCGCCAGCACCGGCGAGAGCGCGCGTTCTCCGGTGTGGCACGCGGAACCGGTCGAGGCCGCGATCTCCGGCATCCGCGCGAGGATCTCGTCGCCGTAGCGGCCGGTGAAGCCGACGTTGAGGGTATTGGGCAGCCGCAACGTCGGGTGGCCGTTCAGCAAGATGCGGTCGCCCAGCTTCGCCCGCAGTCCGTTCCACAGTCGGTCGCGCAGGTCGCGCTGGCGGTCCCCGCAGGGGTCGGTCTCGGCGAGATGGCAGGCGGCTCCCAGGCCGGTCGCGAGGAGGGCGCTCTCGGTGCCGGCCCGCCGGCCCTCCTCGTGGCCGCCGCCGTGCACGAGCGGGGTCAGCTCTACGCCGCGCCGGACGAACAGGGCGCCGACGCCCTTGGGGGCGTAGAGCTTGTGTCCGGCCAGGCTCAGCAGGTCGACGCCGAGATCGCGCACCCGCACGGGGATCTTGCCGGCCGACTGGGCCGCATCGATGTGGCAGAGCACGCCGTGATCGCGCGCGATGCGCGAGATCTCGGCGATCGGCTGGATGGTGCCGACCTCGTTGTTGGCGTGCATCACGCTGACGAGCGCGGTGTCGGGGGCGATGGCCCGCCGGACGTCGTCGGGGTCGACGAGGCCGTGGCCGTCCACCGGCACGACGGTGACCCGCGCTCCCAGGTTCTCGACGAAACGGCAGGGCTCAAGGATGGCCGGATGCTCCACCGCGGTCGTGACGATGTGCGGCGGGGACGCGGCGCCGAGGACCACGCCCTTGATGACCTGGTTGTTCGCCTCGCTGCCGCCGCTGGTCAGCACGATCTCGGTGGGGTCGCAACCGAGCAGCGACGCGACGAGGCGGCGGGCGGCGCCGACCGCGTCCTGGGCGGGGCGCCCGGCCCAGTGTCCGCTCGACGGGTTGCCGAAGCCCTCTTGGAGCAGGGGCCGCATCGCGGCCGCCACCGCCGGTGCGATCGGGGTGCTCGCGTTGTAGTCAAGATAGATTTGCGTCGGATCTTCTGGCACCGGAGGGCTCTGCTCTCAGGAACTTCGGGGCGGCGCCGGTCGTCATGACCAGAGAAGCCCGCGCGATACCGAACGGACCGCAACCGGACAGCGCCGCGGGCCGGGAGCCTATTGTATCGGGTGGGCACGGCAACGGCGGCGGCGGGGCCCGTGGTGAGACCGCGCGCCAGGTGGAGACCGGCGTCGGCGTCCGAGGCGCCAAGGCGTTCGTCGGCAAGGCGTTCGTCGACAAGGCGCCCGCGGTGGCAAGGCGCCCGCGGTGGCAAGGCGCCCGCGGTGGCAAGGCGCCCGCGGTGGCAAGGCGCCCGCGGTGGCAAGGCGCCCGCGGTGGCAGGCGCCCGCGGTGGCAAGGCGCCCGCGGTGGCAAGGCGCCCGCGGTGGCAAGGCGCCCGCGGTGGCAAGGCGCCCGCGGTGGCAGAGCGCCCGCGGGGCAGGGCGCCGGGAGGGGGGGCCGTCGGGTCCGGGCGACCGCGGAGCAACGCACGTCCGAGGACCGGCGCAGCCCGCGCGGCGTGCATTGCGGGTCGAATGCGACGGGGCTGCGGCCCCGGGCTCCCGGCGTGCGGACGGCTCGACAGGAGGTTGCGGAATGACGGCGCAAACCGGCCGGCGATGCTTCGTTCGACTGCGACTCCTGGCCGCCGGCGCGGTGCTCGCGACCACGGCGTCGTCCTCGCCGCTCGCCGCCGCCGGGCAGGCCGGTTCCGCCGGCAGCGCGCGGGCCGGCGCGGGGCAGTCGGTCTCGACCGGCGCGGGGCAGTCGGTTTCGACCGGCGCGGGGCAGTCCGGTTCCGTCGGCGCGGGGCAGTCGGTCTCGACCGGCGCGGGGCAGTCGGTCTCGACCGGCGCGGGGCAGTCGGTCTCGGCCGGCGCGGGGCAGTCCGGGAACGAGATCGACCGGTTCATGGAGCGCGTGCTCGAGAATCGCGACGCCTCGTGGCGCCGGATTGGCGACTTCGTCCTGCGCGAGGTCGAGACGCTGGCCGTCGAGGGCCCGGCGGAGCTGCCGATCGCCGGTTTCCGGCGCGAGTACGAGTGGTACGTCCGGGACGACGACGTCGTCCGCAGTCCACGGCGCTTCGACGGGGTGGACATCGGCGAGGCCGAGCGCCGCGAGTACGAGGCGGCTTGGCTGCGGCGGCGCGAACGCCGGGAGGCGAGCCGACGGGAAGAGGAAGACGCCGAAGCCGCGGCCGGACCGGGTCCCGGGGGGCGGGAGACGGACGCGGCGGGCGCGGGGCCGCTCGCGCCCGAGTTCATCTCCGACGCCTACTACTTCATGGAGTTCGAGTTCGAGCCGGGGAACTACTACCTGGCCGGATACGAGACGCTGGCGGGCCGGGAGGTCGTCAAGATCGAGTACTACCCCAGCGATCTCTTTGGCGAAGACACGGATTCGGTTGGCGAAGACGCGGATCCGGACGACTCGGAGCGCGAACGGCGCATCCGGCAGGGGTTCGCCAAGACCTCTCTCGTCACCCTCTGGATCGACCCCGAGGTCCACCAGGTCGTCCGGTACACCTTCGACAACGTCGGCCTCGACTTCCTCCCCGGCCGCTGGCTGGTGCGCGTCGAGGGGTGGCACGCGTCCATCGAGATGACGCAGCCGATCGGCGGCGTCTGGCTGCCCCGCCGGATGAGCCTGACAGGCCGCGGCACGACGGCGCTGGGGGCGTTCGCTCTGCGGTTCACCCGGCACTATACCGACTACCGTGAGGCGCACACCGGCGGGCGGCTCGTCGGCGTCGGGGACGTTCCCGGAGACCCGCGATGACCTGCGCAGTCGCCGTCGGCGAGACCGCATTCCCCGTCCCGGGCGCGGCCGGCGTTGGCGGGCTCGGCACGGCCGCGCGAGGCGCTGCGACGGCGCTGCTGATGCTACTCGTCGCCTCGCCGTCCCCGGTTCAGTCCTCGCCGTCCCCGGTTCAGTCCTCGCCGTCCCCGGCTCAGTCCTCGCCGTCCCCGGTTCAGTCCTCGCCGTCCCCGGTTCAGTTCGCGCCGTCCCCGGCTCAGTCCGCGCCGTCCCCGGCTCAGTTCGTGCCGTCCCCGGCCCAGTTTCCCGCGCCGTTCCCGGCTCGGTTCCCGCCGTCCCCGGCTCAGTTCCCGCCGTTCCGTACCCGGTTCTCCCCGCCATCCCTGGCCCAGTTTCCCGCGCCCTCCCCGGCCGCGGAGCCGGAGGTCGTCGCCGAGCTGCGGGTGCACGGGAACCACTCGACCCCCGACGCGGACGTCCTGCACCTGGCCGGCGTCGCCCTCGGCGACCCGGTGGAGCCGGACACCCTGGACCGTATTGCGGCCCGATTGCGCGCGAGCGGCCGGTTCGAGTCGGTCGAGGTCCGGAAGCGCTACACGTCGCTCGTGCGGCGCGAGGCGGTGGCGCTGATCCTCCTGGTCCGCGAACGCCCCGGCGCTTCGGACGCGGCGCGCGGGGTCATGGGCCGCGCGCTCGGCTTCCTGGCGCGGCGCACCATGTTCTTGCCGATCCTCGACTACGCCGAGGGACACGGATACAGCTACGGCGCCCGGTTCAGGCTGGTCGACGTGCTCGGGGCGCGGAGCAGCGCGTCGGTCCCGCTGACCTGGGGCGGGACGCGGCAGGCCGGCCTTGCCCTCGAGAAGCGGTTCGAGACCGGTGTCCTGCACACGCTGCAGGCCGGGGCGGCGGCCACGCGGCAGGAGAACCAGCACTACCGGGAGCACGACCGGCGGCTGTCGGTGTGGGCCGGGGCCGACCGGCGGCTCGCGGGTCCGTTGCGGATGGCCGCGCGGGCGGAGTGGAGCGACGTCGGTTTCGGGACCATCGCCGAGACGGCGGCGACCTACCGCGTCGGGCTCGAGCTCGATACGCGCCGGAACGCGGGGTTCCCCCGCGATGCGGTGGTGGCTCAGGCCGGGTGGCAGTGGCTCGACCGAAGCGGCGGGGCCGGCGTCGTCACCCAGCCTCAGGCCGACGTGCGCGGGTTCGTGGGGCTGTCCGGGCAGACGGTGCTGGGGCTGCGGGTCCTGTACCAGGGGGCGAGCGGCCCCCTCCCCGCCTACGCCCAGCCCCTGCTCGGCGGCCGCGCGTCGGTGCGCGGTCATCGGTTCGGACATCGCGCCGGCGACCGCCTGGCCGCCGCCTCGGCCGAGCTGCGGTTCCCGGTGACCTCGCCGCTGAGCCTCGGCACGGTCGGCGTTCGGGCGTTCTTCGACACCGGGGCCGTCTACGACGCCGGCGAAGACCTGTATCGCACCCGCTTCAGCCAGGGCGCCGGCGCCGGCGTCTTCTTCAACGCGGCGTTCGTCAACCTGCAGCTCGACGTGGCCAACGACCTCGACGACGGCCTCCGGCTTCACTTCGGGACCGGCGTGAGCTTCTGACTCGGAGGTATAATCCGCCGGCACGATGGCGCGGCTCTCGACCTATCTGTTCGACCTCGACGGGACGTTGATCGATTCGATCGAGTTGATCATGTCCTCGTTCCGCCACACCATGCTGACGCATCGCGGCGCTGTGCCCCCCGAGGGCGAGTGGCGCGCCGGGTTCGGCCGGCCCCTCCGGCCGCAGCTCGCCGTCTATGCGCAGGACGCGGACGAGGTCACACGGATGACCGCCACCTACCGCGCCCACAACCTGGAGAACCACGACCGGCTCGTGAAGCCGTACGCGGGCATCCCGGGCGTCGTCGCCGAGCTGGTCGAGCGCGGCGCGCGGCTGGGCATCGTCACCAGCAAGAACCGGACGGCGGCCGAGCAGGGCCTGCGCCACTGCGGCCTGGACGGCTTCTTCCGCATGCTGGTGACGTCGGACGACGTGACCGAGCACAAGCCGCACCCGGCGCCGGTGCTCGCGGCGCTGGCGCGTCTCGAGGCGCGGCCGGAGGAGACGGTGTTCATCGGCGACTCGCCGCACGACTGCGAGGCGGGCCGGGCCGCGGGGGTGTCGACGGCGGCGGCGCTGTGGGGTCCGTTCTCGCGCGCGTCTCTCGACCCGCACGGTCCGGACCACTGGCTGGAGCGTCCGGAAGCGATTCTGGGGCTGCAGTGAGCGGCATCGGGGCGGGACGCCCCCGCAGTCACCGGCAGGCCCCCGCGTCGCGTACGCAGAGACCGGCGAGGGCGCCGACTGGCTCCATGGGACGCCCGCTGGCTGAAGGACGCCCGACCGTGGGCTGAAGGACGCCCAGTGCGACAAGGTCTGACGAGTGAGCATACCGGGTATGTGTGACCGGGGAGTAGCGCAGTCGGGCAGGATCCATCGCCGGTGGAATGCAGCCGTCTGTCACCGGCTGCCAGCGTTCTCGGACAGGCTGAGGCAGTCATGACAAGTGTCCCCCAGGGCTATCGGCTGTTCGAGTACGTCGACCCGTTCGAGGACCTGGTTGGGCCGTTCTCCTATCGGGAGGACGAGGACGGCCGGCTGCGGTTCGCGTTCGAGGCGCAGCCGAAGCACGCCAACACCGCCGGGCAGCTCCACGGCGGCATCCTCATGACCTTCGCCGACTTCGCGCTGTGCCTGACCGCGATCCACGGCCTGCCCGGCGAGCGGTGCGTCACCGTGTCCCTCAGCTGCGAGTTCACCGCCCCCGGCGAGGTCGGAGACTTCGTCGAGTCGACAGCCGAGGTCGTCCGGCGCACCCGGTCGCTGACCTTCGTCCGCGGGCAGGTCTCGGCGGGGGAGCGGACCCTGCTGAACTACAGCGCCATCGTGAAGCGCCTGCCGCGCTCCACCGGGACCACCCGCGGCCAGCAGTCTGGTTGAGGTTGCGGGGGGGCCTGCGAAGAAGCGGGGGGGGGGAACCCCGCGAGGCCGAGAGCGGCCCTCTTCTGGCGTTGGCCGTAGGAGTTTCGCGCCAGCGAGACTCCCAATGCGACCATCAGGTCGCGCGGCGGCTATAATCGCACCTGAGCATTACGGTGGACCTGTTCCCGAAGGAGGCTCTGGAGATGCGTCCTCGTGCAACGTTGTTGATGACCGTGACCGCACTGGTGGTGGCGACCGCCGCCGCGTTCGCCCAGCAGGGGGCGGTGAACGGCGAGTGGCGAAGCTTCGGAGCCGATCTGGGCAGCACCAAGTACTCGGCCCTCGACCAGATCTCGGCCGACAATGTCGGCCAGCTCGAGATCGCCTGGCGCCGGCCCATCGTCGATCCGTCCTATGTAGCGATGGATCCGGAGCTGCGGTTCTCGAACGTTTCCACCGCCGCCCCCCTCATCGTGGGCGACACCGGCTATGTGCCGAATGCCATCGGCCTCGTCGAGGCCTACGACGTGACGACCGGCGAGACCCGCTGGGCGCAGCAGCCGTTCGGGGGCGCCGCCGACCTGCGGGGCGCCGGCACCCGCGGCGTCGCCTACTGGAACGACGGGACCGAGGCGCGCATCATCGCCCAGCGCGGCGAGTACCTCTACGCGCTGCATCCGGACACCGGCGAGCTGTTCCCCGACTTCGGGGACGGCGGCCGCGTGCACCTCACCATCGGGCTCGCCGAGGGGGCCCGCTACCGGTGGGGCGGGGCCCCGACGGTGGCGCGGGACGTGATCGTCGTCGGCCAGTCGATGTCGGACACGTTCCAGACCATGGAGGCGATCCGCGGCGACGTGCGGGCGTTCGACGTGCGGACCGGCGCGCTGCGCTGGGTGTTCCACACCGTCCCCCAGGCCGGCGAGTTCGGCACCGACACCTGGACGAACGACTCGTGGCAGTACTCGGGGCACGCGCCGGTGTGGTCGCTGTTCAGCGTCGACGAGGAGCTCGGATACATCTACATGCCGGTCACCTCCCCGACCAACGACATGTACGGCGGACACCGGGGCGGCGACAACCTGTACGGCCAGAGCATCGTGTGCGTCGACGCCGAGACCGGCGAGCGGATCTGGCACTTCCAGACGGTGCACCACGGGCTGTGGGACTACGACCCGCCGGCCGCGCCGATCCTGATGGACATCACCGTCGACGGGCGCGAGATCAAGGCGGTGACCCAGCTCACCAAGCAGGCGTTCGCCTTCGTCTTCGACCGGGCCACCGGCGAGCCGGTCTGGCCGATCGAGGAACGGGCGGTTCCGCAGTCGGCGACGCCGGGCGAGCTGACCTCGCTCACCCAGCCGTTCCCGACGAAGCCCCCGGCGTTCGACCGGCAGGGCGCGACCATCGAGAACCTGATCGATTTCACCCCCGAGCTGCGCGCCGAGGCGGTCGCCATCACCGACCGTTACGTCATCGGTCCGATGTTCACGCCGCCGTCGGTGAAGGGCGACGGCCCGAACGACAGGCAGGGGACGATTCAGCTTCCGGGCTCGCAGGGCGGCAGCGACGTGCAGGGGGGCGCGTTCGACCCCGAGACCGGCATGCTCTACATCCCCTCCATCACGTCGCCGTTCGTGGCCGACATCATCGAGGGCAACCCGGATCGCACCAATCTCGCCTTCATCAAGGGGAGTCGCCAGTGGATCGGCGGCCCGCGGGGGCTGCCGCTCTTCAAGCCGCCCTACGGGCGCATCACCGCGATCGACATGAACCGGGGCGAGGTCGTCTGGATGGCCCCCAACGGTGACGGCCCGCGGAACCATCCCGCGATTCGGCACCTCGACCTCGGGAAGCTGGGCGTCCCGGGCCGGCCCGCGCCCCTGCTGACGAAGACGCTGCTGTTCATCGGGGAGGGGTCGACCAATCTGCCGGGCGGCGCCCGCGTGCCCGACGGCATGCCCCCGCAGATCGTGACCAACTACGGCGGCCGCATCTTCCGGGCCTACGACAAGGTCACCGGCGAGGTCGTCTGGGAGACCGAGCTGCCGGCGGGCACCATCGCGCCGCCGGTCACCTATCTGGCGGGTGGGAAGCAGTATGTGCTGGTGACGTCAGGGGATGTCGAGACCCCCGGCGAAACGCTGGCCTTCGCCCTGCCCTGATCGCTGGCGGCCGCCGCACCCGTTGGTTCCGGCAGGGAGCCGAGAGCCCGTGGTGAGACCGCGGGGTTTTTCTACCTTGTCTACCTTGCTGCCTCGGGTGCCGCGGGCTTCTGGCAGGCCGTCGTGAAACCCCGGGTTGCACCGAGACCGGCGAATGCGCCAGCGGGCTGCAAGAGCGCCCGCGGGCGCAGAACGCCCGTGCCTGACAAGGCCCGCGGGCGCAGGACGCCCGCGCCTGACAAGGCGTGACGAAGGAGCATACTGAGCATATGCGACCGGAGGAACAATGCAGTTCAGGCAGGATGCATCGCCGGTCGAATGCAGCGGGGCCTTTCGCCGCGGGCTGCTAGAACCCGCGCTTGCGGCCGCGGAGGCCCCGGCGGCTGCCCTTGGGCTTTGCCGGGCGCCGCCCGAAGTCCATCGGCGGCGGGCCGTCGTCCATGAAGCTCGGTCCCATGGGAGGCCGCGGCGCCCGGTCCCGGGCTTCGCTGACTCGGAGATTCCTGCCGTTGAGCTCCTTGCCGTCCAGTTTCTCTATGGCTTGGGAGACCGACGAGGCTTCCCCGAACTCGACGAAGGCGAACCCCCGCGGCTTCTCGGTGGCGCGGTCTACGGGGAGGAACACCTCCGTGACCTGACCCACCTGTGCGAACAGCGTTTCCAGGTCTGTCTGTGACGTTTCGTAGCTGAGGTTGCCGACGAAGATGCGTGAAGAAATGGTGTGCCTCCCTTGTCAAGCGGCGCCGTTCCAAGTGCCGGTACCGCAACCGATGCCGGCTCCGCTTCGTCGTTGCGCGGTGTCCGCCGATCGTAACGCCCGTCCTGTTTTGGTGCGGAATGTAACGCGAACCGTCTGCCGACATCGGCGGCGCGCGGAACGCGCTCAGCCCGGTCAGCATACTCCGTCACTGCCGCAAACGCAAAGCCGGCGGGCTCGGCGGCGTCGGGGTGCAGTATCATCGAGAGAGGCGGCGACGGCGACGCAGAGGCGCGACGATGATCACCATTCTCAACCAGACCTCCCAGTTCCTCAGAATCCATCTCTCTCGCGGGAAGGTGCTGCGGCTGGGGCCCCGGAAGGAAGGCCAGATCTCCTCCCAGGATGCCGCCGGCGACACCGTGAAGCAGCTCGTGGCCGCCGGTACGGTCAAGGTCATGGGGGAGGGGCCGCAGGCCGGGGCCGCGTCCCCGGCCAACCCGGCGTCGCGGACCACCATGCACGGGCACCACCCCCGCCTGTCGGGCGGCCGGCGCGGTGACCGATGACCGACAGGCCGTGCAGCACGCCGCGTCGCACCGACCGGCGGGGATGCATCGCCGGTCGAATGCAGCGGGCCTCCGCCACGGGCTGACAGGTATAATCTGGCGGTTTCTGGTTGGGGGAGAGTCGAGGGAGGTTCAGCCGATGGCGCAGATGCCGACATGTCTGACGGCCGGGCTCGTCAGCCTGATGCTCGTCTCGCCCGGGGCGGCCCGGGCCGGGCAGGACGGCCCGTGGCAGACCTATGGCACCGAGGACGGCGAGTGGCGCAGCTATGCGGGCAACATCGCCGGCCAGAAGTACTCGCCGCTCGACCAGATCGACGCGACCAACTTCAGCGACCTGGAGATCGCGTGGCGCTGGCCGTCGGTCGACGCCATGGTCGGCCGGACGATGCCGGACGGCAGCGAGTGGTGGGCGCCGCTCGAGACGATTGTCGCCTCGCTCGAAGAGGACAATCCGAATCTCTACCGGCGGGGGCATCTCCCGCGCCCCGGCGGCATGCAGGCGACCCCGCTGATGGTCGGGGGCGTGCTCTATTTCAACACCGCGCTCTCGCAGGGGGTGGCCGTCGATGCGACCACCGGCGAGACCCTCTGGGTCTTCAATCCGAAGAGCTACGAGGAGGGGACCACCCCGATGAGCGGCACCTTCCGCCAGCGGGGGGTGGCCTACTGGACCGACGGCGAGGGAGACGAGCGCATTTTCTGGGGCACCGGCGCCGGCTATCTGGTCTGCGTGGACGCCGGCACCGGAGAACCCTGCCCGGACTTCGGTCCCGGCGGCAGCGGGAAGGTCGATGCGATGGTCGGTCTCCCGCGGGCCGACCGTGAGGAGCGCGACTACCTCAATGCGATGCTCTACGGCATCCACTCGCCGCCGATCGTCGTGCGCGACCGCGTGATCCACGGCTCGCAGGTCGCCGACCGGCGGATCACGAAGGAGGCGGTGCCGGGCTGGGTGCGGGCCTGGGACGTCAAGACCGGGACCCACGCCTGGGACTTCCACACCGTGCCCGACAGCGCCGACGAGTTCGGCGCCGACACCTGGCTGAACGAGTCGTGGCGGTACTCGGGCAACGCCAACGTCTGGTCGATGCTGGCCGGCGACAACGAGCTGGGATACGTGTATCTGCCGACCGGCACCGCCACCAACGACTACTACGGCGTGGACCGGCCCGGCGACAACCTGTTCTCGGAGACGATCATCGCCGTCGACGTCGAGACCGGGCAGCGGATCTGGCACTTCCAGGCGGTGCATCACGGCCTGTGGGACTACGACTTTCCGACCCATCCCAACCTGGTGGACATCACCGTGGACGGGCGCGGCATCAAGGCGCTCGTGCAGGTCAGCAAGCAGGGGTTCGTCTATGCGTTCGACCGGGTGACCGGCGAGCCGGTGTGGCCGATCGAGGAACGTCCCGTGTCCACCGAGACCAACATGCCCGGCGAGTACGTCTCGCCGACCCAGCCGTTTCCGACCCGGCCCGCGCCGTTCGAGTATCAGGGCGTGACCATCGACGATCTCGTCGACTTCACCCCCGAGATCCGCGAGATGGCCGTCGCGGCGGTGCAGCCGTACCGGCTCGGGCCGCTGTTCACGCCGATCTCCCGGCCGGTCGAGGGCGGCTGGCAGGGAACCCTGATGCGCCCGCCGGACGCCGGCGCCGCGACCTGGGCGGGGGCCGCCGTCGACCCGGAGACCGGCGTGCTCTACGTGCCGTCGAGGAACAATGCGGTCGTGATCTCGATGTACGAGCCGGATCCGGAGCTCGGCGCCACCGTGGCCTACACACACGGCGCCCCGGAAAGGGATCGCCTGGCCGGGCGCGGCCTGGGACCGTCGCGGAGCGGCAACCTCATGCCGCGGGGCCTGCCCCTGCTCAAGCCGCCCTACTCGCGGATGACCGCCATCGACATGAATACGGGAGACCATGTGTGGATGGCGCCGCTCGGGGACGGCGACCGGTACCGGAACCATCCGATGCTCCGGGACCTGGACCTGCCGCCCCTCGGGGGCGACGGCTGGGGCGGTCCCGTGCTCACGAGCACGCTGGTCATCAGCGCCCTCTCGGCGGGCAGCAGCAACGGGGGGCCGCGTCTGGTCGCGCGGTCGAAGGAGACCGGCGCGGAGCTGGGCTCGGTGGATCTGCCCACCGGAGCCCTGGGGACGCCGATGACCTACCTGGTCGACGGGCGCCAGTACATCGCGCTCCCGATCGGCGGGCGCCCCCCGGAGATGATTGCGTTGCGGCTGCCGGAGTAATGCTGGCAGCCCGTGGTGGAACCCCGCGTTGCACCGAGAGCGGCGAGGGGCGCCAGCGGGCAAAGTGCGCCCGTGCCTGACAAGGCGTGATGAGGGCGCATATTGGGCATATTGCAACCGCGGACTGCAAGCAGTCCGTCCGAACAACGCAGTCAGGCGGGATGCATCGCCGCTCGAATGCAGCGGGGACTTCCGCCACGGGCTGCCAGGACTTCACACCTCAGACCGGGGAGCTATTGCATGAAGAGATCTGCTATCGGGGTGGTCACGGTTCTTCTGCCTGTCCTGTCGGCGTGCGGCTCCGACCCGCAGTTCGTGGGGACCGCCCATGTCCTGCGGGTGCTGGAGAGCCTCGAGACCCAGCAGGCGGCCACCACGGAGAGCCTCGCGGCGCTGCAGGACAGTGTGGGAGCCTTGGAGGCGTCCCTGAGTGGGGGCTCCGGGGCGCCGGATCCGGATGCCGGCTCCCCCGCGGACGCCGCGCCGGCGCGGGCGCTCGCGGTCGAGACCACGGTTGCGTTCACGGAGGGCCCGACGGTGGCCGAGGACGGCGCCGTCTACTTCACCGACCTCGGCAACAACCGCATCATGCGGTGGTCCACCGACGGCCAGCTCTCCACGTTTCGCCAGCCCAGCAACCGGGCCAACGGGTTGATCTTCGACAGCGAGTGGCGGCTGCTGGCGTGCGAGGGCGGAGACGGCGAGACCGGCCTGCCGCGCATCACCCGCACCGACCTGGCGACCGGCGAGGTCGAGGTGCTGGCCGACGCGTTCGAAGGCAGGGAGCTGCACCAGCCCAACGATCTGACTATCGACGGGCAGGGGCGCATCTACTTCACGGACCGGCCCGGCCCCAACCCGACCCCGAACCAGACCGGCGTGCACGGGGTGTACCGCATCGACCCGGACGGCGCCATCGCGCGCATCCTGACCGAGCCGGAGGTGATGCGCCCCAACGGCATCGTCATCTCGCCCGACGACACCACGCTGTATGTCATCGAGACCGAGCAGGCCGAGGGCGGACCCCGGTTGATCCGGGCCTACGACCTGAGCCCCGAGGGCACGGTCGGCAACATGCGCATCTTCCACGACTTCCATCCCGGCCGTAGCGGCGACGGGATGACCATCGACAGCGCGGGGAACCTCTACGTGGCGGCGGGGCTGAACCGGACGCGGGGGACGAGCGAGACGCTCGACACGGTGGCCGGCATCCACGTGTTCTCGCCGGCCGGCGAGCTGATCGAGCACATTCCGGTGCCGGAGGACTCGATCACCAACGCCGCCTTCGGCGGGCCGGACCTGCGCACGTTGTACGTCACCGCGGGCAAGACGCTGTTCAGCGTCCGCACCGACGTCGAGGGAACGCGCCGGTGAGAGGGCGAGGCGGGCCGCGGTGACCGAGCCGGAAGCGGCGGACGGCTTGCGACTCCGGCTCTGGGCGTGGGAGTCGATCCACCGCCACGAGGGCGAGCTGTACCTGCGGCGGTTGCGCGTGGTCTCCTGCCGCTGGTTCGGCGTCTACCTCCACTGGTTCCACGCCAGCGACGACGACTCGCTGCACGATCACCCGTGGTGGTTCCTGACCGTCATCCTCCGGGGCGGCTACTGGGAGTACGCGGGCCGGCCCGACGGGACGACGGCCAGGCGGTGGCATCCGCCCGGGGCCATCCGGCTGCGTCCGGCACGCTGGCTGCACCGTGTGGAGATCGACCCGGCGCGGCGGCCGATGACCCTCGTGGTCCGGGGTCCGCGGATTCGCCGGTGGGGGTTCCAGACCCGGTCCGGATGGATACCGTGGCCCGAGTACAAGGACCAACGGTCCGGGCCGTCAGGACCGGCCGGGACGTCGCCGTCGCACTCGCGGGCGTCGTGACGTCCTCGTGCCGGGTGGAACCGCGGTTGTCGACTGCACCGGTGCGGTCAGGACAGTGATCGATATGAAGTTGCCGACTATACCCAAGCGCAGCCCGTTGTCTGCGGGTTGGCGCGCGTGGCGCACGGCAAGGTAATTTCCGTCACTGTCCCTACAGCCGGTTTCGTCGATGGTGGAAACGCGTGTTGACGCCCACGTTCACGGTGGCGGCGCCAGAGGAGTTCTGCAGATGAAGACAAGGTGGATGGCCGGCGCCGGCGTGGTGTTCGTCGTGGCCCTGGCGGCGGTGAGCCCCGCCGCCGGACAGTGGGTCCCCAAGCGCGTCGAGGCGGACGGCTCCGCGATCCCGCGGACCCCCTGGGGAGACCCGGACCTGCAGGGGCTGTGGAACAACTCGACGACCACGCCCCTCGAACGGTTGACGGAAGAGGAGCGTGCGCAGAGCCGCCGGGCGCAGCGGGCGGTGATCGAGGCGACCGGCGGCACCGGGGCGGGCTGGCTGGAGCAGGCGGGCCGGATCGATCGCGAGGCGCTGATCGTGGACCCGCCGGACGGCCGCATGCGAATGGCCGAGCAGGGCGTCGAACGGCTGATCGCAAGGGAGCAGGCGCGCGTGGGCCGCGGCGAGGCCGACTCGTGGTTCGACCGGAACAACTGGGAGCGCTGTATCTCCAGGACCCTGCCGACGGCGATGATCCCGACCCTGTACAACGCCAACTACCAGATATTCCAGACGCCGGACCACTTCGTGCTGTTGATGGAGATGATCCACGAGGCGCGCATCGTGCCGCTGGACGGGCGGGATCACGCGCCCAACGCCATTCGCCAATGGCTCGGCGACGCGCGCGGGTACTGGGACGGCGACACCCTCGTCGTCGAGACCCGGCACTTCAACGGCAAGCTGGACGGCGGCGACTACCAGCCGTCGCACGTGACCCCGACGGGTCCCCGCGGGTCGGGCGAGACCCTGACCCTCGTCGAGCGGTTCACCCTGGTCGACGCCAACACCATCGACTATCGCGTGACCGTGGAGGATCCCGAGACGTTCGCGGCGCCCTACACGGCCGCCATTCCCATGCAGCGGTCCGCGGCCGACGTCACGCTGTTCGAGTACGCCTGCCACGAGGGCAACCACGCCATGGTGAACCTGCTCCACGCCGGCCGGGCCGACGAGGAGCTGGCCCTCGAGGCGGCCGCGCTCGTCTCGCGGCAGCGGATCGAAGCCGGGCACCCCGGCGTGCGCGAGCCGGCGGTGCCGTTCGCCCCGATCCGCTAGTGAGGGCCGGCGCGGTCTCGTTCGGCCGGGCTTCATGCGTGCCGCGCCATGTGGCAGACCGTGCACACCAGCTCCGGCTGGCCGCCGGGTGGCTCGTCCAACTTGAGCCACCCCTCGTCCATTGCCTGCCGGCAGTCGCAGCAGCGCCCGTCCTGCCGGCGATAGATCCGCTGGCGGATATCCCAGGGTCGCTTTCGACGCACGGCCACCAGATACAGCGTCACCAGGATGCCGAGCCCGAGCGCGAGCGCAATCATGTCTGTCTGGTGGGATGTCCCCGAAATGACTTTACGGTACCCGCATGTGGCCGAACGGGTCGTCGAACGGCCGATTCTGGCGCGAACCGTCGAGGCGTCTCGCAGATCAAGGGTGAATTCGTTCAAGTGACACACCAGGAGCCGGACATCGAATCGGAGGCGGGGCTGGTTCGCCCGCCCGCGTCGACTATATCTCACCGGTAGCCGAACAGAGGCGGAAAGACGACGACCACGACGGCCGCCCACACGGCGTAGACCGGCAGGTAGGCGGTCTGCCAGCGTTCGATGGCCGCGAAGGAGCCGCGCCCGCCGAGGAACCGCGCGTACAGCCAGGCCGACCACGACAGATTGACGAGCAGGACGAGGTTCTCGCCGAGCGCCGCCATCCGGTTCGGGCTGAAGCCGAACTCGGAGATGCGGGCGGCGATGGCGGCCAGGGCCACCGCGTCGGCGACGAGGGTGCTCGCCACCAGCAGCACCTGAACCCGGTCGAAGACTCCGGGCGGGGCCTGCGGATCGCGGGCGGACACGGCGTAGAGCAGCAGGCCGAGGACCACCGCCCACCGCGCGATCTGCTCCTCGATCCGGTCTGCGTGCGCCGCCATGTCTTCCCTCTGGCCGTGCCGGCCCGGAATCGCCGCCTCGCGGCCCCGCTCGTCGGCGTCGTCGCCGAGCCGGTGGCGCAGCCGCTTGCGTAGGCGCGCACGATCTTGGGGGTGGCCTTGCTGCGGCCGGCCCAGACCTGGCGCAGCAGGGCCTCGTGGGTCAGGATCCGGCCCGCGCCCTGCGCGAGCACGCGCAGCAGCTCGTACTCGGTCGGCGTCAGCTCGACGCCGTCGGTGTCGGGCAGCATCAGGTCGAGCAGGACCAGCCGGGGCTTCTCGGCCCGGACGAGGCGCGGCAGCTCCCGGGGGTCGCCGGTGACCAGCGGGGCGTAGCCCGCCGCCGCCAGCGTGTCGCGGACCTGGCGCAGCGTCTCCGGGTCGTCGTCGACCACCAGGATGGGCACCGCTTCCGGTGCGTCGCCCGGCGCGCCGGGGCGGGACCGGCGCCGGACGCCTCGGCAACCGGGGTCGCCGCCGCAGCCTGCGCGGCGAACAGCACCAGGACCTCCTCGTCCTCGTCCGTGAACGCCTCCCCGCCCGCCTTCTCGACCAGGTAGAAGTTGCCGACATGGACGCCGAGGTGGCGCATCGGCGTGCCCTGGAAGGTCTTCGAGGGCCGACGACGGTCGGGCGAGAAGCCGCGCGCGCGGACATGGGCGGGCACGTCGGGGATGCGCGGCGGTCCCGGCAGGTCGCGGAAGAGCTCGAAGAGCCGCGGCCCGTCGGGCCACTCCACGATGTGCCGGTGCTCGTCCGCGCCCCTTCCGCCCGCCGGCGGTGATTTTGGCGATATTCTGTAATGTCGCGTGTAATTCGCGAAGTATTCGCGTAAACGACGTCATCAAAGACGTTATTTTAACGCACTTATCGTCTATAATCACCAGGAGCAAAATCTTGCGGGGACGGGTTTGCGGGAGGGCCTGGCAGGGCCGCGTGGAGGGCTCCGGGGCCTCGGCCGCCGGAATCGTGCGGACCGGTTTCGGGCATGCCGGTCAGCGAGTGGGAGCACTGGAATGGGTTGTTCTTCAGAAATGAATCGCACTCCAGAAGAACCGGCCGTCACGCCGCGGGGCCGGGCGGCCCGGCCGGACTTCCTGTGCCGGCTCTCGGCGTTTCCCGGCGCTGCGGCAGCTTCCTGTGCCGGCTCTCGGCGTTTCCCGGCGCTGCGGCCAGCAGCGACCAGTTGATCTCTCTTTAAACCCAAGCAGCGTGCGTAAGTGTCTGGTCCGCCACCGGGACAGGGAGCCCGGACACCAGTCGAGCGTCACCGGCGTCGCCTGCAGCCGAGAGCCGAGAGCCGAGAGCCGAGAGCCGAGAGCCGAGAGCCGAGAGCCGAGAGCCGAGAGCCGAGAGCCGAGAGCCGAGAGCCGAGGGGGTGCGTCATGTCTCGGCTGAGCGCCAGCGGACCGCACCGGTCCTCCCTGTGGCGGCGGCTCCGCCCGCGTGAGAACGCCGCAACCCTGCTGCGCGGCGCGAGGGCGGCAGCCTTGGCGCTGGCCGCCCTCGCCGTGCTGGCAACCGCTCTGCCGGTGCAGGCGCAGACGTCGGTTCAGTTGGTGAGCACCCTCGGGCAGACAACCTCTAGTAGCCTCGGGCCGTTCTCTCAGTTCGACGCTGCCCAGGCGTTCACGACGGGCACCGACACCAACGGCTACAAGCTGACCAGTGTCGATCTCTCTTTAAACCCAAGCTTATCTCCCAGTGGCTGGGTCTACAGCGTAAGTGTCTGGTCCGCCACCGGGACAGGGAGCCCGGACACCAGTTTGCGCACGCTCACGAACCCGGCCTTCACAACAGGACCTAGTCAAACAACCCACACGTACAACGCGACCGGCACTGGCATCGATCTCAATGCCTCCACCACGTATGTGATCGTGGTGGATGTCACGACCGTAGGTACTGGCCTTGTCAATATCCTCAACACGACATCGGACACCGAGGATACCACCAAGGCGACAGGCTGGAGCATTGCCAACAGCAGTCTTTATAGAGACTGGAATACAACCGGCTCGTGGTTATCGTTCGATCAGACACGGAAGATACGTGTCAATGGCTACGCGAAGTCCGGCGGCACCAACGCCGCCCCGACGGTGGCGAACGTCATCTCGAACCAGACGGCGACGGCGGGCACGGCGCTCAACTATGCGTTTCCGGCCAACACGTTCGCCGACGCGGACGGCGACACGCTGACCTACACGGCCACCCAATCCGACGATTCCGCGCTGCCCTCGTGGCTGAGTTTCACCCCCGCCACGCGCACCTTCTCGGGCACGCCGCAAGCCGCGGACGTGGAGACGGTCTCGGTAAAGGTGACGGCGAGCGACGGCACCGACTCGGTCAGCGACACCTTCGATATCGTGGTCTCGGCCAACAACCCCCCGGTGTTTGCGACCGCCACGGCGACCCGGAGCTTCACCGAGACGGTGGGCGACGCGGCGGTCTCGACGGCGGGCAACGTGGGCGCCGTGGTGACGGCGACGGACACGGACGCCGGCGACACGCTCACCTACAGCCTGGAAGGCACGGACGCGGCGAAGTTCGGCATCGTCTCCGGCAGCGGGCAGATCCAGACGACGGTGGGTGAGAAATACGACCAGGAGGCCCAGGCGAGCTATTCGGTGACGGTGAAGGCCGACGACGGCAACGGCGGCTCGGACACGATCGCGGTGACGATCACCGTTGACAACGCGGAGGAGAAGCCGGTGGCGCCGGCGATGCCCTCGGTGACGGCGACCTCGGGGAGCACGACGAGCCTGGACGTGAGCTGGGCGGCGCCGGCCAACACGGGGCGCCCGGCGATCACCGGCTACAAGGTGGAGTACCGGGCGGGCTCGAGCGGCACTTGGATAAACCATCCGCATACGGGCACCGCGACGACGGCGACCATCGCCGGCCTGACGGCGGCGACGTCCTACCAGGTGCAGGTGCTCGCGGTGAACGACGACGGCGACGGGCCATTCTCAGGCCCGGGCAGCGGGACGACCAATACGGCGGGCAACGCCAATCCGACCTTTACGGACGGTGCCAGCACGACGCGGGCCTTCACCGAGACGGTGGGCGACGCGGCGGTCTCGACGGCGGGCAACGTGGGCGCCGTGGTGACGGCGACGGACACGGACACCGGCGACACGCTCACCTACAGCCTGGAAGGCGCGGAAGCGGCGAAGTTCGCCATCGTCTCCAGCAGCGGGCAGATCCAGACGAAGGTGGGTGAGAAATACGACCGGGAGGCCAAGGCGAGCTATTCGGTGGCGGTGAAGGCCGTCGACGGCAACGGCGGCTCGGCCACGATCGCGGTGACGATCAACGTCGACGACGCGGTGGAGAAGCCGGTGGCGCCGGCGATGCCCGCGGTGACGGCGACCTCGGGGAGCACGACGAGCCTGGACGTGAGCTGGGCGGCGCCGGCCAACACGGGGCGCCCGGCGATCACCGGCTACAAGGTGGAGTACCGGCCGGGCTCGAGCGGCAGTTGGCTGAACCATGCGCATTCGGGCACCGGGACGACGGCCGACCATCGCCAGCCTGACGGCGGCGACGTCCTACCAGGTGCACGTGCTCGCGGTGAACGCCGACGGCGACGGGGCATGGTCAGGCCCGGGCAGCGGGACGACGGGCACCGGCACCGACACCGCCCCGGTGGTGAACAACGTGGACGTCACCTCGATGCCGGCATCGGGCACCGTCTACGAGACCGGCGAGATGATCCAGTTCACGGTGACCTTCGACCAGGCCGTGACGGTCACGGGCACGCCGGAGTTCGAGTTCTGCCTGGGCAGTTCGGGCGCAGGAAGCTGCACCCAAGGCATGCCTCCCCCGACCCGTCGGCGCGCCGTGCTGTCGAGCGGCTCGGGCACGACGGCGCTCGTGTTCAGCTACACGGTCGTGGCAGACGACATCGACGACAACGGCATCTGGGCCGGGAATCAGGACCGCACGATCAAGCTCGACACGGGGGACGCGATCGTGGGCACGATGGGCGGGCTCACCGCCGTGCTCACCCACCAGGAGGTGGGCGCCAGGACCCGCCACAAGGTCAACGTTGCGGTCACGGCACTCGCGTGCGACTCGGACCCCAACGCCGACAACGTGCTGGCTCTTGTTGAAACGAGTCGGCACGACACGCTGCCGTGTGCGGTGTCCGATGACGGACAGATCCGAGCGCTCTGGACGTCCGAGGGAATCGCGTTGTTTGTCGAAAAGTTCGACGAGGGCGGCGATGAACCAACCCTTGGGAACAGCGATGAGCTGAGATTCACTGGCGAGGTACAGCGCAGGACCAAGCCTGACCTGCATCGGTTTTCGTGCGAGACGCTCTCTGGTTTCGGTCGCGTCTGGCACACCTCCGATGCGGCCGACCATGTGATCTCCGTCGACTGTGGACAGGCTCCGCCGCCGCCGAGCGAGCCCCTCGAGCAGGTGACGGGGGTGGGGGTCGCACCGGGCAACGGGCAACTGGTGGTGACCTGGACGGCGGTGGCCAACGCCACGGGCTACAAGGTGCAGTGGAGGTCCCTGAGCCAGCGCTACAACACCGGCGACCGGCAGGCCACGGTCACTCCGGGGTCGACCACGAGCCACACGATCGACAGCCTCGTCAACGGCACGGAATACACGGTGCAGGTCATCGCGACCCGGACCGGCGCCGCCGACGGCCCGCCGTCGGCGGAGATGACGGGGACGCCGACGGTGTCCCTCGAGCAGGTGACGGGGGTGGGGGTCGCACCGGGCAACGCGCAGCTGGTGGTGACGTGGACGGTGGTGGATTACGCCACGGGCTACACGGTGCAGTGGAGGTCGGGAAGCCAGGGCTACAACACCGGCGACCGGCAGGCCACGGTCACTCCGGGGTCGACCACGAGCCACACGATTCCCGGCCTCGCCAACGGCACGGAATACACGGTGCAGGTGATCGCGACCCGGACCGGCGCCGACGACGGCCCGCCGTCGGCGGAGATGACGGGGACGCCGGCGGTAAACGCCACGGCCCGGGTGATGGGGGTGACGGTCGCGCCGGGCGACGCGCAGTTGGTGGTGACCTGGACGGCGGTGGACAACGCCACGGGCTACACGGTGCAGTGGAGGTCGGGAAGCCAGGGCTACAACACCGGCGACCGGCAGGCCACGGTCACTTCGGGGTCGACCACGAGCCACACGATTTCCGGCCTCGCCAACGGCACGGAATACACGGTGCGGGTGATCGCGACCCGGACCGGCGCCGATGACGGCCCGCCGTCGGCGGAGATGACGGGGACGCCGACGGTGTCCCCGCCGCCCCCGCCGCCGCCCCCGCCCCCGCCACCGCCGCCGCCGAGCGAGCCCCTCGAGCAGGTGACGGGAGTGACGGTCGCACCGGGTAACTCGCAAGTGGTGGTGAGATGGAGGGCGGTGGCCAACGCCACGGGCTACAAGGTGCAGTGGAAGTCGGGCGGCCAGGACTACAACACCGGCGACCGGCAGGCCACGGTCACTTCGGGGTCGACCACGAGCCACACGATTTCCGGCCTCGCCAACGGCACGGAATACACGGTGCGGGTGATCGCGACTCGGACCGGCGCCGACGACGGCCCGCCGGCGGCGGAGGTGACGGGGATGCCGGCGGTGCCGACCACGCCGGGCGTCACGGTGTCGAAGTCGGCGCTGACGGTGCCGGAGGAGGACCCGACCGGGGACAGCTACACGGTGGTCCTCGATACCCGGCCGACGGCGAATGTCACGGTCACGGTCGGCGGGCACGCGGGCACGGCCGTGACCCCGACCCCGGGCGCCCTGACCTTCACCACGACGGACTGGGACACGGCCCGGACGGTGACGGTGACGGCCGGCAACGATGCGGACACCGCGGACGAGTCGGTCTCGCTGACCCACGGCGCGGCGAGCCCGGACAGCGGCTACGAGGGCATCCCGATCGCCGGCGTGGCGGTGACGGTGAACGACAACGACACCGCCCGGGTGACGGGGGTGACGGTCGAACCGGGCGACGCGCAGCTCGTGGTGGCCTGGCCGGCGGTGGACAACGCCACGGGCTACAAGGTGCAGTGGAGGTCGGGCGGCGACGACTACGACACCGGCGACCGGCAGGCCACGGTCGCTCCGGGGTCGACCACGACCCACACGATCGACGGCCTCGCCAACGGCACGGAATACACGGTGCGGGTGATCGCGACCCGCACCGGCGCCAACGACGGCCCGCCGTCGGCGGAGAGGACGGGGACGCCGACCGGGGAGCCGATACCCGTGCCGGCATTGCCCGTGGCCGGCGCGATAGCCCTCGGTCTGCTGCTGCTCGGCACGGGAGGATTCTCCAGGCGCCGGCCAGCCGACCTTCGAGATCCCCCAGGGTCTGCTGCTTCAACCGTTCCCTGCCCTTGACCATCACGCCGATGTAGTCGTCCCGGGCCTGCACGTAGCCGATGCTCGCCACCGGAACGACGTCCACCTGGGAGCCGGACCGAATCAGGATGCGCTCGAGACAGACGCCGGCGGGCCGCGCGCTCGCGACGAGGGGGGCAACCGGCGTCCGCTCCGCGCGGGCGATCCGGGCCCGGGCCTCGTCCAGGGCCTCGGCGAACCGTTCCACCCCGAACGGCTTGAGCAGGTAGTCGACCGCGTGGACCTCGAACGCGCGGAGCGCGTAGGTGTCGTAGGCGGTGACGAAGATCACGTGGGCATCCGGGCCGATGAGCTCGAGGACCTCGAACCCGTCGAGCTTCGGCATCCGGACGTCCAGAAAGACGAGGTCGGGCTTCAGGTCGTTGACGGCCCGGACCGCCTCGAACCCGTTGGCGCACTCGGCGACGATCTCCACGTCCGGATGCCCGGCCGCGTACTCCTTGACCGTCGCGCGCGAGAGCTCCTCGTCGTCCACCACGATCGCCCTGATTCGCATCCGCCACGACGCCAGGTACAGCGCCTGCCGCTGGCCGCAGACGAGAATCGGATGCACGTCAGTTCCTGACGTCGAGCCTGCCCATCAGCACGATTCGGTTTCCGCCCGTCGCTCAGTTCCTGATCTCGATGCCGGCCATGAGGACCGTTCCGTCGACGATGAGCCGTTTCGTCGGTTCGGCCGCGCCTCCGCGCGTCTTGTCTTCGACCCCCCCCATGATCGGCATGACCCTGACCTCGAGCCCCCAGGCCTCCGGGATGCGCAGCTCGACGCTGCCCCACATCGCGAAGACTCGCAAGACGGCCCGGTCGCCCGCAATGTCCGCTTCGGTCAGATCGAGCTGGACGGCGCCCATGAACGCCGTCGCCGACCCGCCGCGGAAGTCCGCCGAGCGAATCCGTCGATCGACGCCGCCGAGAAAGGCAAGAGAGTCCTCGGCGGCATCACCGCCTTCACCCGGGGCGGGATCGCCCGACCGGGCGCGAGTCAACATCATGAAACCGAACACGATCAGGAAGAGCGGCCAGAGCTCCCAGATGCCGACGGCGAGCACGTTCAGGTTGCTCAGCAGCAACACGCCGCCGACGCCGGCCAGCACCGCGCCGTTGACGGCGGTGCCCCGATCCCGTCCCTCGAACAGGTGCTTGACGCCGAACCCGATCAGGATCACCGGCCAGAACCGCAGCATCTGCCCGCTCTCCACCAGGTCGAGGTTGTCCAGCAGGAGCACGACCCCGATGGCCATGATCAGCACTCCCGGAAAGAGCGGCGCGGCCGCGATGCGACCGCGGCGCTTCCGGCGGCGGGGATCGAGCCCGCCCCGCGCGACTTCGTCGTTCCTCGGCAGTTGCTCCGTCAACCTGCCACCTCCTCTGATGATTCGGTCTCGTTCGAACCTACGGGAGGGGTTCCGCCGGCGCAACCGTTATTCGGTGAACGGCGGATCCGGACCGGTGAACGGCCGCTGCGTCCCGGGCGCTCCTCGTGCGCGGCGACCGCGCCGGCGCCAGCCGTGGCGCCGGCCGACGATCGTGCACGAGTCGTCCCGAGATCCAGGACGGCATCACGGTATCCCGACGGACGGCTCCCCGCGTCGTCGTCGGCTTGGTGGGGCCTCTCCGATCGACCTGTCGACTCGCTCCGGTCGAAATCTGCGGTGGCGGCATCGTCCCCGGCGTAGAATCGAGTCGTCCGTCCTTACCGGCGATGCAACCGGAGGAGCGCGGTCCGGCAGGTGACGGTCGTACCCGGCGTTGGACAGGCCCGCGATCGATCCAGGGAGAGATGACCATGGGACAGCCGAAACTCGTATCCGTCGGTGCCCTCGCCAGTCTGGTCTGGCTGGCGTGCGGCGCGTTTCCGGTGGCGGCCGCGGCCGGCCAGCCGGAGGAGTTCGTGCCCATCACGGACGAGATGCTCCGCGACCCGGACCCCGGTGACTGGCTGATGGCGTATCGCACCTACGACTTCCAGGCCTTCAGCCCCCTCGACGAGATCACGCGCGAGAACGTCGGCGAGCTCCGCCTCGCGTGGATGCGGGCGATGGACGAGGGGGACCAGGAGATCCGGCCCCTCGTCCACGACGGGGTGATGTACATCGCCCACCCGGGCGCCGACCGCCTCGAGGCGCTCGACGCCACCACCGGCGACCGGATCTGGGACTTCGAGCGCGAGCTGCCGGCCGACCTGCGCCAGTACGCACAGCTCGGAGCCCGCACGCGCAACCTCGCCCTCTACGGCAACCACGTCTATCACCTGACCCAGGACGCCCACATCATCGCGGTCGACGCCCGCACCGGCGAGCTCGCCTGGGAGTCGCAGACGGCGGACTACCGCGACGGCATCACCCACTCGTCCGGCGCGGTGATCATCAACGGCATGGTGGTCAGCGGGCGGACGTGCAGCCCCGGCAGCCTCGAGGCCCGCTGCTTCGTCGCGGCCCACGACGCCGGCACCGGCGTCGAGCGCTGGCGGACCTACACCGCGGCCGGCGCCGACGACCCCGGCGGCGGCACCTGGGGCACGCTGCCCACGGCCCGCCGCGTCCACGTCTCGCCGTGGGGTGTCCCCGGCAGCTACGACCCGGAGCTGAACCGGGTGTTCTGGGGCGTCGCGGTGCCGCTGCCCTATACCCGCCTCGTCCGCCGCGGGACCTGGGACGTCGGCGACACCACGCCGTGCGAGCTGTACTCCAACTCGACCCTGGCGATGAACGCCGACACCGGCGCCATCGACTGGTACTACCAGTACCTCCCGTGCGACGACTGGGATCAGGACTTCGTGCAGGAGCGCACCCTCATCGACACGGTGGTGAATCCGGATCCGGAGGCGGTGCGCTGGATCAATCCGAAGCTGACCGGCACCGCCGAGGAGCGCAAGATCGTGGTGGTCCTGGGTGAGCCCGGCGGCCTGTTCGTCAACGACCGGGAGACCGGGGAGTTCCTCTGGGCCAACCCCCTCCCGCACGACAGCACCGAGCGGTTCGTCATCTCGGATGTCGACGTGGAGACGGGCGCGGTCACCATCAACATGGACCTCGTGGCGCGCGAGGCGGGCGACCAGTTCATCATCTGCGGCCACAACGTGAAGGGCTGGTGGTCGTGGTCGTACAGCCCGGTGACCGGGATGCTCTACGTTCCGTTCAACCGCTCCTGCCTGAACCAGACCCTCAATCCCCGGACCGTCTCGGGAACCGGCCCCCGGTTCTCGATTCCCGACCCCGCCATCGGGCCGGACGGCGACCTGACCGAGGTGCGGGCCATCGACATCTCCACCGGCCGCGAAGTCTGGCGCTACAGCCAGCGGGCGCCCAACGCCGGCACGACTCTCGCGACCGCCGGCAACGTCGTCTTCTTCGGCGACTCGAACCGGCGGTTCCGGGCCTTCGACGCCGAGAACGGCGACGTGCTCTGGGAGACGATCCTGGGCAGCCAGATCAGCGGCTACCCGGTGACCTACGAGGCCGGCGGCCGGCAGTACCTGACGGTGCCGGTCGGCGGGGTCGGCAACCGGCTGCGCACCTACGCCCCGGAGCTGGAGGCGCCGACCGGGAGCAACATGCTGGTGACGTTCGCGCTGCCGTGAGCAAGAGGACAACGTCGTCCCGCCGGACCGTCAACCGAAGGCGGCGGTCAGGCGGGACGATGCCATCCGCCACGCGGAGGTGCGTGGCGCAACTGAACGGAGTCCATCGGAATGGGAGCCACGCACGTCACCGCCACTGTTCGAAACATCGCGGAACGAGATCGCAGTTGGGAGGGGCTGTTCCTGGTCGACACGGGAGCGACCGATTCGCTGGTCCCGCGGCCACACCTCGAAGCCATCGGACTGGCGCCCGAACGACGGCGGGTGTACGAACTGGCCGACGGGCGTACCATCACGCTGGACATCGCCTTCGGGCTGATCGAGTTCATGGGCGACGTCGTCGCCGGCACGATCATCTTCGGCGAACCGGATGCCGAACCCCTTCTCGGCGTCACGGCCCTGGAGTCCGCCGGCATCGAAGTCGATCCCGTCCACCAGCGGCTCAAGAAACTGCCGGCGGTCCGGCTCAAGGGTGCGCGCGGTAGGGCGCAACCCTGATGGCTTCTTCGCGCCTGCGGATAAGGGCGATGTCGAACGACGCCTGCATCCGCACGAGCGTGTCCATCTGGACGCCGAACGCCTTCTCGATGCCCGACCGGCCGTTGAGAAACGCCGACAGCGTGGGGCGGGAGACGCCGAGCACGGTGGCCGCGCCGGCGACGGTCAGGCCGAGCGGCTTACCTCCGTCTTGACGAACTCCCCAGGGTGCGGCGGATTCACCATTCGCATGAAGCTTGTCCGCCGCGGCCGGTGGAACCGCCTTGGGATCATCGTGCAGGAACAGGCGCCGGACGCCCCCGTGACGGATGTTCCGAATCGTCACGAGTAAAGCGTAGCGCGACGGGCTACGCCGGCGCAAACACCTACGTCAACCGTCACCATTCGCCACGTTCGGGACGAGACCGCCGCCGCGACGCCTGGATGGAGTGCGCTACTGCTGTCCTCCGTTCTCGCCCGTCGCCAGCTCCTCGACGCGGGCGCCGCGGAGGACGTTGGCGATGCTGTAGTTGCCCTCGTGGCAGGCGTACTCGTACAGCGGGCCCTCGGTGACGCCGCGGGACGCCTGGTTGGTCGTCAGCGGAATGCGGACGCTCCAGGGGCCCGTGAACTTCGCCGGATCGGTCAGCGTGAACTCGTAATCCAGGGTGTCGGCATCGACGCGGGTGAAGCGCTCGACGAGGTGCATCGTGTGCGTCGGCATCCGCCACGTCTGGGCCCAGCGCTCGGCGCCGCCGTCGATGAAGTGCGTCGACTCGACGACGAGGGTGTCGCCGTCCCAGCGCCCGTGCATGTCGCCGTTCCACTGGCGGATACCGTTCGGCGGCCGGTCGGCGAGGGGGATGATGCGCCGGTCGCGGAACATCTCGTGCACGATGACGACGTGGTCGGGGGTCTGCAGGATCTGGTGGTTCGGGTTGTAGCCGAGCCAGAACATCGGCACCCCGTCCGACAGGCACCGCTCGCCGGTGTCGACGTCCACCCACGAGTTGCGGGCCCCGTTCACGCGGTACTGCCCCTGCAACCGGCCGCGCTCGCGCATCTCCGGCGTGTACGGGACGCGTCCGTCCGGCGGGTCGACGATCAGGGCCGTCCGACGGTCGGGCACGAGGCGCGTACCGGGGTCGAACCAGGTCTGGTTGTAGGTGCCGGGGTCGCCCTCGCTCGGCACCCGCTCGACGAACCGGCTCTCGTCGGCGCCCCTCTCCAGGGCGGCCGCTTCCTCCTCGGTCAGGAACTCCGTGCCGGCGAACCGCGCCGGCCGCTCCAGCGGCGTCAGCGTCGAGCCGGTCCAGATGCCCTGCAGGTCGGGATCGCCCCACGGTGTTCGCAGGCTCGCCGACTGGGCGCCGGCGAGGGGCGCCAGGCACACGACGCCGAGCAACGTCACGATCACGGCGGTTTTGACTGACATCTCAAGCCTCCTGTCCGTGCAGCCTGCAGCCCGTGGCGGCATCCGGGGCGGCGCGTTGATTTGCCACGGGCTGCAGGCGCGACGACACTCGACATGGTAGCGCGTGCCGGGCGGTATTGCACCCCGGATGTCGGGGCGGAAGGCCTCGCCAAGTCGGGGGCGGGGGCGGGGGGTCCAGCGCGGTCACTGGCCGCCGGGGTTGCGGGGTGCCGCTCGTTGTGCCGCCGCACGTCGGTGGCGCCGAAGTTCGGGCATGTCCGCCGCCTGGCTACCGGGCCGGATATCCGTGCCGGGTCAGTGGTCCGATAGGGCGCCCGCGGGCTCCTGGGCGAGTCGAGTCTGGTGTTCGAGCGCCTCGGCGGTGACCTCGTTGTGGGAGCCGTGCCACCGGAGACGTCCCTCACGGAGGACGAACGCCTGCGGCGACTCGTGCCGCACCCCCAGCCGCTCCGTCGCCTCGTTCGACAGCGGGCGTTGCTCGATCACCTTGAGAACGTACAGCGGCCACTCGGGGTGGGTCTCGGCAAAGTCCATGACCTCGCCGATGACGTAGGCCGAGACCGGACAACGGGTGCTGTGCTTGAACAACACCGCCCGGGGGCTGGCGATGGCCGCCTCGAGCGTCGCGGCGTCGGATACCTCATGGACGGACGGTGGCGTCTGTGGACTCGGTGACATGCTCTACCGGGTGGACGCCGAGCACTTCGGCGACTCCCGGGCTGGCGGCCCCTGGTCGGAACCGCGCGCTGCACCGGAGAGCCCCGCTCGAAGGCGGCGGGGACCTTCCTACGGGTACAGCTCGGTGCCGGGCGCGGTGCCGGCGATGAACGCTTCCTGAATGGCGTTGCCGGCCCAGGGCGCGACCTCTCCGGTATCGGGATCCACCTTCGCGAACACGATGTTGGCCGGCGGCACGAAGCCGCCGTCGGGGGGGGCTTCGCGGCCGTCGATGTGGGCCCGCATGAAGTCGATCCAGACCGGCAGCGCGACCCGGGCGCCCTGCTCGTCGTAGCCGAGGGTGACCTTCTCGTCGTAGCCGACCCAGACCCCGACCGTGACGTCCGGATCGAAGCCGACGAACCAGGCGTCCGTGTAGTCGTCCATCGTGCCGGTCTTGCCGCCCAGCGGCCATCCCAGCCGGCTGGCGCGGACGCCGGTTCCGCGCCTGACCACGCCCTCCATCAGGCTCGTCATGATGTAGGCGGTGTCGGCGGGGACCGCGTCCTGGGACACCGGCCGGTTCTCCTCCAGTGCGTTGCCTTCGCGGTCGACGATGCGGTCGATCTGATAGGGGACCATCCGCACGCCGCGGTTGGGAAAGACGGAGTACGCGCTCGTGACCTCCTGCAGCGTCGCCTCGGCCGACCCCAGGGCCACCGAGAGATAGGGCGGGACCTCCGACGTGAATCCGAGCCGCCGGGCGAAGTCGAGGACGACCTGCGGGCCGATCTCGTTCATGATCCAGACGGCGGGGACGTTGCGCGACTTCTCCAGCGCCCGCCGGAGCGTGATCGGGCCCTGGTAGGTGTGATCGTAGTTGGTGGGGGAGTAGAGCGGCTGTCCGGGTCCCACGTCGTAGCTGATCCGTTCGTCCTGCACGATCGACGTGGTGGTGTACCCCTGGTCGATCGCCGCCGCGTAGAGCATGCCCTTGAAGAGCGAGCCGAGCTGCCGGTAGGCCTGCGTCGCGCGGTTGAACTTGCTGCGATCGAAGTCGTAGCCGCCGACCATCGCGAGAATGCGGCCGGTCCGGTTCTCGATGGCGAAGATCGCAGCCTCCGCCAGCGGCTCCTGCTCGAGCTCCGCTTGCGCCCCCGGCCGGTTGCCGGTGGTGTCGAGGGCCGTGATCTCGACCTCGATGAGGTCGCCCGCGGCGACCAGCCCGTCGGCCCGCTTGCCGCCGAGGCCCCGGAACCCTGCGAACTCGCCCGAGTCGGGGTCCCGGTGGTACCCCCGGGGCACGACCCGCGCGGTATGCGACCCGAACCGCACCTGCATCGCCTCGCGGTCGGCTCCGGTGACGACCGCGGGCACGATGTCTCCCGCGCGCATTGGCAGCCGCCAGCGGTAGTGCTCGTAGGCGGCGAGGACCTCGGCCGGCTCGCGGGCGTCGCCGTTCCCGGCGGCCTCGGCGAGGACGTTGCGCGCGGGGGGCCTGAACCCGCGGCGCTTGTCGTGGGCGCGCAATCCTGTCTCGACGGCCCGGTTGGCGGCCTGCTGCAGGCGGACGTCCAGGGTGGTATGAACGGTGAGCCCTTCCTCGTAGAGCCGCGCCGCGCCGTACTCCTGCTCGAGGTGCTTCCGGACCTCTTCGATGAAGTAGGGCGCGATGGAGTTGCTCCGCTCCGTCCGCTCGGCCAGGACGATCGGCCGGGCCATGACCGCATCCGCTTCCGCCTGGCCGACGTGGCCTTCGTCGACCATCCGCTGCAGGGTGTAGTCGCGGCGGTTCAGGGCCATGTCCATGTTGACGAGCGGGCTGTGTTGGGCCGGCCGCTGGATGGTGCCGGCGATGGTCGCCGCCTCGCCCAGAGCGAGCTCCGCCGCGGGCCTGTCGAAATAGAGGCGCGAAGCGGCTTCGACCCCGAACGCGCTGTGCCGGGCCGTGCCCAGCCAGATCTGGTTGGCGTAGAGCGTGAGGATCTCACGCTTCGTGTAGCGCTTCTCGATGTGCAGCGTGTAGAAAGCTTCGACGATCTTGCGTTGCAGGGTCTTCTCGAGGCCGAGGCTTCGGCCGCCCAGCGTGACGTTGCGGGCGAGCTGCATCGTGATGGTGCTGGCCCCCGCGGCCGTCAGATCGCCTTCGAGGATGTTCGACAGCAGCGTCATGACGATGCGGGGGATGTTGAAGCCGGCGTGGCTGAAGAAGTCGCCGTCCTCGGCCGCGATGATCGCGTGGCGCAACACCTCCGGAATCTCGTCGTAGGTGAGGATCATCCGCCGCTCGGTAGCGTACTCCCCGATGAGCTGATCGTCGCGGGCATGAATCCGGGTGATGGTGCCGGGCGAGTAGTCGTCGAGCTCGACGATTATCGCGATGTCCGGCGAGTAGGCGAAGATGACGCCGGTGACGAGACCCAGGGTGGCGACGAGGGTCAAGCCCACGACGGTTGCCACGCGTCCCGCGTAGAGGTTCCTGATCCGGGCCATCCTGCCCCCTGTCCCAGCCCGGCAATCGTCGCCTGCGGCTCCGATTGCCGCCCCAGCCCACGCTGTCGGCAATCTGCACCGCTACCACGGTGCAGACGCCCAGAAGCGATTATACCCGCTGGCGGTACCCGCCGGCCGGCCCCATGCGGACCACGGCTTCTCTACCTGTTCTCGGATCATCGGCGCCGGACGGCCAGTCCCGCGGGCTCGTTCCTCCCGCTCGACGACCGCCGCGTCCGTGGCGCGGCGCGCTTCCGGTCGCGTGCTCCCGGCCGGATCAACGCCCGGCGATCAGTTGCCGCAGCCGGGCCACCCCCGCGCTGGCGGGACCGACGACCGGCGCGGAGTGCGCGGCCGCCGCGGCCGGCAGGCTCCGTTCCATGGAGAACTGCGCGAAGAAGACGGCGGTGCCGGCGTCCACCGCGCCGACCGCGTCGAGCACGAGACGGTCGTGGCTGTCCGGGTCGCCGCCGATCAGCGCGTCCATCGCGCCGTCGACGGCCTGGCGGGAGATCGACAGCTCCCGGCCCCGGTCCCCCGCCTCCCGCTCCAGCTCTTCCGCCAGCAGCGTCGCCGAATCGGGGGCGGTGGACAGGATGTGCAGGGGGCGCTCGAGCTCGAACGCGCGCTCGACGATGCCGTCGAAGGACGTGGCCACCGGGATGTCCATGCCCACCCGCGCCTGCTTGACCGCGTCGCCGAAGAACGACCCGGTCATGATGATGCCGTCGGCCCCGGTCGCGGCGCTGTAGCGGACCAGGCGATCGATGCGGGAGGCCAGCTCGGCGTCATCGGCGGCGCGGAGGCTGCGGTCGAGGTAGAGCGACCCGTCGAGCAGGTGCGCGACGTCGGCGCCCGGCCATCCGCGGTCGAACGCGAGCTGGGTGGTGGGAATGGCGTTCATGAGGGCGTGGATCGCCCCGATGCGATAGCGCTGCTGCATGGTGGAGGCTCCTTCATCGAGCTCGAGTGCGGGCCGTGGCGCGCCGCCGTCGGCCCGCGTTCCCCTGCCGGCGCCAGACGGGGTACCATTGGCGTTTCGTAACACTCAGGAGGCACCTTCGATGAACCGACCCAGAATCGCGTTGTTGGCCGTCGCCCTCGGCCTCAGCGGTACGGTCACCCTGCAGACGCTCCAGAGCGGGCAGGCCGTCGAGATGATGGCCACCGCCGCTGGCGATTTTCTCGCGTCGCTCCCCGAGGCGCAACAGGCGGATGCGACCTTCGCGTTCGATTCGGAGGAGCGCTCGCGGCACCACTTCATTCCCCCCGAGGTCTTCGAGCGCCACGGCGTGTCCTACGCTGACCTCGGCTTCGAGCAGAAGGTGCGGGCCCAGGATCTGCTGCGGTCCGGGCTGAGCGAGCAGGGATACCTGACGGCCCAGCAAATCATGGAGGTCGAGGGCATTCTCGGCGTCCTCGTCGAAGGCGAGGGCCGGCAATTCTCGCGTGACCCCGAGGCCTACTGGGTGTCGGTGTTCGGGACGCCGTCGACCACCGGCACGTGGGGATGGCGGTGGGAAGGGCACCACCTCTCGCTGCACTTCACCGTCGTGGACGGGGCGCTCACCGTGAGCACGCCGACCTTCCTCGGCGCGAACCCCGCCACCGTGCCCTCGGGCGCGCGGAAGGGGCTGCGGGCGATGAAGGCGCAGGAGGACACCGCGCGCGAGCTGCTCGCCTCGCTCGGGGCCAGCCAGCGCGAGGCCGCGATCTTCGACGACGTCGCGCCGGCCAACGTGGTGACGGGCGCCGACCTGGTGGTCGACCCGCTCGAGCCGATCGGCGTCAAGGGCGCCGACCTCTCGACCGGGCAGCAGGAGATGCTGATGGCGATCATCGAGTCGTGGGTCGGGCTGATGGCCGACGAGATCGCCGAGCTCCGCCGGGCCGAGGTCGCCGAGGGGGGCATCGAGAACACCTGGTTCGCGTGGGCGGGTCCGACCGAGCGCGGAGAGGTGGCCTACTACCGCGTGCAGGGGGCGAACTTCCTGATCGAGTTCGACAACACCCAGGAGGACCCGAACCACATCCACGCGGCGTTCCGGGACTTCGACGGCGACCTCGGCCGCGACCTCCTGCGCGAGCACCTGGCGCAGGATCACTGATTCGGGGCGGTCACGAGTCGTCGGCGGCAATTCGAGGCGTAGCCCCGACGCCGCCTGCGGCTCGGATTGGCGCCCAACCAACGCGGGCCAGGCGTCCGCACCGTTATCTGACGGCGCAGACGCCTGGCCCGGGAATCGTCGCCTCGCGGCCACGCTCGCCACCCGACCCGCCGGCAGTCCGCGCGTTCCCACTGCGCGGCCGGCAGGTTGAACGCGACGTCGCGTCACCGCGCGGGCAGGCTGAACGCCCGGTACTCCGATCCGGACGGCGGCCCCCGCCGGCCGCCGCCGGCCGCGATGACCACGTACTGCCGGCCGCCGGCGGTATAGGTCACCGGCGTCGAGAAGCCCGCCGCCGGCAGCTCCGCCTGCCACAGCTCCTCGCCGTTCCGGACGTCGATGGCGCGGAGCTTCCGGTCGGGCGTCGCCCCGATGAAGACGATCCCGCCGGCGGTGACCACCGGCCCCCCGTAGCTCTCCGCCCCGTACCCCAGGCCCTCGTGGCCGAGGTAGTCGCCGAACGGCACCTGCCAGTCGAAGTCGCCGGTGGCGAGGTCGATCGACGTGAGGGTGCCCCACGGCGGCGTGTTGCCGGGCAGGCCCTCGTGGTCGCGGACCCACCGGTACCCGCCGTGCGCGTAGCGGACCTCGGTGCTCGGCGCCTCGGCCGCTCGCGCCTCCTCCGGCGCCGCGAGGTGCCGCAGCGCGCCCCGGCGCTCGATCTCCTCGAGGTGGGCGAACGACGGCATGCGGCCCCGTCCGTCGCGCAGGATGGTGTCGATCTCGACCCGGCCGAGCCGGTCGACGACGCCGTCGAGGCTCGGGCCGTTCGACGTCCCTTCGAGGTCGGGGCCGTGGCAGCTTCCGCAGTGCTCGGCGTACACGCCCCGGTCGCTGTAGCCGACGGGGATCTCGTAGAGCTGCAGGATGCCGCCGATCTCCGACATGTTGACGATCAGCCGGTTGGTCGCGGGGTCGAACGCCGAGCCGCCCCACTCGGCCCCGCCGTCGTAGCCGGGGAAGAACAGGGTGCCGTCGAGGGTCGGCGGCGCCCACGGGCGGAGATCGAAGTCAGCGATGACCTCCTGCACGAACGCGGTCGCCTCCGGGCTGCGGGTGGTCAGCTCGAACGCCTGGCGGGTCACCGCGACGGCCGACACCGGCTCCGTCGGGGAGGGCACCTCGCCGGGCAGCTCGCTGGGCAGGGTCTCCTCCTCGATAATCTCGTAGAGCGACTCGCCGGTGTCGCGGTCGAACACGTACAGGTGGCCCGACTTCGTGGTCACCGCGACGGCGTCGATGACCGTCCCGTCGCGTTCGAGCTGCACCAGGGTCGGCGGCGAGGGCAGGTCGCGGTCCCAGATGTCGTGCCGCACCACCTGGTAGTGCCAGCGCAGCTCGCCGGTCCGGGCGTCGAGGGCGAGCAGGCAGTTGGCGTAGAGGTTGTCGCCGGGGCGCCGTCCGCCGTAGAAGTCCGGGTTGGCCGACCCGGTGGGAACGAACAGCATGCCGCGTTCCGCGTCCAGGGTCATCGCGGTCCAGGTGTTCGCGCCCCCCGCGTTCTCCAGCGATCCGGGGGCCCAGGTCTCGGCCCCCGGATCGTCGGGCCGCGGGATGCTGTTGAACTGCCACACGAGGTCGCCGGTGCCGGCGTCGAAGGCGCGGACGCTGCCGGGCAGGGCCCCGTCGCCCTCGGACGTTGAGAAGCCGAACACCAGCCGGTCCTCGAACACGACGCCGGGCGCGGTCACCGTCAGCGGGCCCGACTCGCCGGCCGGCGTGAGGTCGAGGCGCCCGCCGTCGCCGAACGCCTCCACGGGCTCGCCGGTCGCGGGGTCGAGGGCGATGAGGATGCGGCCCGCGGTGTAGAACAGGCGGGGGCCGCCGTCCCCGTCCCACCACATCAGCCCCCGCTGCGCCGCCCCCGGCAGCCCCGGGTCGTGACGCCACAGCTCGTCGCCGGTGGCCGCGTTCAGGGCGAAGGCGACGAGCCGCGGCGACAGGCCGTACAGCACCCCGTCGACCACGAGCGGGCTCGTGTACATCGTGGACCCGCCCTCGCGCAGCTCGCCCGAGTCGTAGGTCCAGGCGACCTCGAGATCCTGGACGTTGCCGCGGTCGATCTGGTCCAGCGCCGAGTAGTGCCGCCGGCCGGCGTCGCCGAGATAGACCGGCCAGTCGGTGTCCTGGCCCCGGACGTCCGGTGCGGACAAGGCGATTCCAGCCAGCGCTATCCCGAGGACGGCGAGGCCGCGGCGAACGGTTCGTGCGCGGGTTGCAGGCATGGGTGAGTCCTTCCCAATCGGTTGCGGAGGCGATCTCGCACGCGTGTCGCGGACCGCGAGGCCCCGAGGCTCCCGGCGCGGCGGGGAGTCGAAGATGGTCGGTCCGCCACGCGGTCTTCGCTATTCTAGTGAATCCCGGGTCCTGCGGCGGGGCGATGGTCCGTGCGACCTCCGTCGGTGAGTGGTCGCGGCCCCGTTCTCGTCAGAGAAGGTCTTGCGGGGGGCGCTGGCGCCGCGCAACCACTGTCGTCCGCCGCGGCGAGGCGACCGTCTTGAGCCGATCGCGGCGCGTTCTGCGCATTGTCCGGATGAAGGTGGCCGACCGGGCCGCCGCTTGCGGAACGGTTCGCAGAATCGAGGGGCGACGATGAGACTGACGGCTTCGGCGGCGATCGGGTGCATGGTCCTGGCGGCCTCGACGGTGGCGGCGGCCGCGGTGGAGCTGAAGCCGCAGACGGTCCGCGCCTTCGATCGCTACGTGCGGCTGACCGAAGAGCGCATGCGGGCGGAGATGGACGGTGAGACGCCGTTCCTGTGGATCGACCGCCTTGCGGACGCGGATCGGGACGAGGCGCTCGCGCGGCTCCGGTCCGGCGAGGTCGTCGTCGAACGGCTCGAGACGCGGGATGGGCGAGACGAGGTCGACATCCCCTCCGGCATGGTGCACCACTGGGTCGGCACCGTTCTCCTGCCCGGCGTCACCCTCGAGCAGACGATCGCGATGGTGCAGGACTACGACCGCTACCCCGACATCTACGCGCCCGAAGTCCGGGCCTCGGCGGTCCGGGCGCGCGAGGGCAACCGCTTCCAGGTCTACCTGCGGCTCTACACCAGGAAGGTCCTGACCTGGGTGGCCGACACGGAGCACCACGTGGAGTACGTCGCGGTCGGCGACACCCGCATGCACGTGCCGAGCCGCAGCACCCGGATCCTGGAGATCGAGCACCCCGACACGCCGCGGGAACGCACCAGACCGGAAGGCAACGACCGCGGGTTCGCGTGGCGGCTGAACAACTACTGCTCGTTCGAGGAACGGGACGAGGGCACCCTCATGCAGTGCGAGTCGATCACTCTCACCCGGGGCCTCCCCCTCCTTCTCGGCGTCGTCATCCGGCCGTTCGTGACGAGCGTGCCCCGGGAGAAGCTGACGCTCACCCTCGAGGCGGCCCGGCGCCGGCTCACGGCCGGCTCGTGACGCCGGCCGGCCCGGCGCCGGCCGGCTGCTCGGCTTCGGGCTTGAGGGGCCGGTCGACCCCGGAGGGATAGTCAAGGGTGACGGCGGACATGCGTTCGCCCGATGGCCGGAGCGATCCGCGGTTCGCCGTCGCCCGATGGCCGGAGCGATCCGCGGTTCGCCGTCACGCCGGGTCGGAGGGCCGGTCTCGGAACGCGGCGCGGGTCGTCGTCGGCTCGATGACGAGGAACGTGACGGCGCTGACGATGCCCACCGCCGCGGTCAGGCTCGCCCAGGCGGGGTGGGCGCCGGCGATCAGGGCGGTCGTGGCGAGCAGCAGGACGACGAACAGCCAGTCCGCGGCGCGGATCCACGCCGCCGACTGGCCCCGCTGCAGGTCGAGCTGGGCCGGGGTGAACCGCTCCGTGAACGAGAGGTGGAACCTGAGGTTGGCGGCGACCAGCACCGCGGCGAGGGCCGCGAAGAACACGGCCGCGCCCCACGGCGGCGGCGCCCACTCCCGCACCCGCCACAGGGGATACAGCATCGCGTAGTAGACGGCCCCGGCCGCGCGTTGGTGGAACTGCCACCACCACACCGGGCTCAGCCGCTCTCGGCGTTCCGGGTGGTCGCCGTCCCGCGCCGCTCTGTCCGTCGGGCTCGACCGCGTTCCGGGCTCCGGGTCGTCGCCGCTCCGCGCCGCTCTGTCCGTCGGGCTCGACCGCGCTCCCCGTCCCGGGTCGTCGCCGCCACGCGCCGCGCCGGTCGGGTTCGATCGCTGTCCGCGTTCCGGGGCGCCGCTGCCGTGCGCCGTCCCCTGCGCCCCGCGGCGGGCCGGCGATTCGGCCGGATTCCGCCGTGCCCGTTCGAGATCGACGACCAGCTCCCGGGTCTCGCCGTAACGCTGCTCGGGGTCCTTCCGCAGGCAGCGGCCGATGATCGTCGCGACGGCGGGCGGGCAGGCGGGGGCGATCTGCCGGGGGTCGGGCGGCGTCGCTTCGAGCACCCGGGCGACCGTGGACACCGGCGTGGCGCTGGTGAACGGATGCGAGCCGGAGGCGAGCTCGAACAGCAGCACCCCGAACCCGAAGATGTCGGCGCGGAAGTCGACCTGCTCGCCGCGGATCTGCTCGGGCGCCATGTATCCCGGGGTGCCCAGCATCGCCCCCGGCGCGGTGAGCTGCGTGGCGGACGCGGCGCCGGCCTGCGGATCGTCGAAACGGGCCAGACCGAAATCCACGAGCTTGATGCCGGCGTCCTCGGCGCCGGCGTCCCGGGTGCGAATCACGTTCTCGGGCTTCAGGTCGCGGTGCAGGACGTTGCCCTCGTGCGCGGCGGCGAGGGCGCGGGCGATCGCGAGGGCGGTGTCGAGCAGGTCGACCGGCGGCAGCGGCCCGCCGGCCAGCTCCTGCCGCAGCGTCTCGCCCGGCACGTACTCGCTCACGATGCAGAGGGCGCCGTCGAACTCCTCGAGGGCGTAGATGGTGGCGATGCCCGGATGGGCCAGGCTCGCCGCGGCCCGCGCCTCGCGGCGCAGGCGCCGCCGCCGGCGTTCGTCGCGGGTGAACCGCGCCGGCAGGGCCTTGATCGCGACGAGCCGGCCGAGCCGCGTATCCTCGGCGAGATGCACGACCCCCATGCCGCCCTCGCCGAGCTTGCGGATGATGCGGTAGGGACCCAGCTGCCGGCCCTCCAACTCGGGCTCGCCGGGGTCGCTGCCCCCGGCCGCCTCCTCGGGCGGGGTCGGCACCGCCGGCGGGGAGCTGTCCTCGTGGTGCGCGAGCAGGGACTCGACCTCGGCCCGCAACGCCGCGTCGCCGGCGCAGGCGTCGTCGAGGAACCGCGGGCGCTCCTCGGCGCCGTGCTCCAGCGCCCGGTGAAAGAGCTCGCCGACGCGCTGCCAGCGTTCAGGATCCACCGCCCGGTCCGGCTCCCTTCGGCCCGGCCCCCAGCTCGCGCTGGAGCCACGCCCGGGCCAGCGTCCAGTCCCGCTTGACGGTGGCCGGCGAGACGCCCGCCGCCTCGGCCGTCTCATCGACCGTCAGCCCTCCGAAGAATCGCAGCTCGACGACGCGCGCCTGCCGGGCGTCGAGGGCCGCGAGGGCCGACAGGGCCTCGTCGAGGGCGAGGACGTCGACGGCGGCGCCCGGGCTGGCGACGAGCGCGTCGTCCAGGGTCACCTGGACCTGATCGCCGCCCCGCTTGGCGGCGCCGCGCGCCCGCGCCCGCTCCACCAGCACCCGCCGCATCCCGATCGCGGCGATGGCGAGGAAGTGGGTGCGGCCCTGCCAGCGCCGCGGCCGGTCTCCGGCCAGCCGAAGATACGCCTCGTGGACCAGCTCGGTGGCCTGGACGCTCCGGGCGCGCTCGCGCCGGACGTAGGCCCGGGCGAGACGGCGGAGCTCGTCGTAGACGACGGGCATGAGCTCCTCGGCGGCGCCGCCCTCGGCGGACTCCAGCCGGTCGACGAGCTGCTCGACGGTCGCTTGCGGGATCGGGGCGGCGGCGTTCAGGTCATCCATGGCGATCAGGGGCCAGGCGGCCGGGCCGCGCAGTGGGGCGGCGGTCGGCGGCCGGGCCGTGGCAAGCCGGGCGGCAGTCGGCGGCCGGGCCGCGGTAAGGACACTGACGGAAATTACCTCGCCGTGTGCCAAGCGCCCGAAACGGTAGAAAACCGGCTGCGCCCGGGTGCAGTTGGCAACTCTATATCGATCACTGCCCTAAGTACTCACGACCACAAGTACGAGAACGGCAGGCAGGCGCGGGCGAGTGGATGCGGTGACGCGCCGCCTCGTCGATACCGCGTGAAATACGTTGGCGAACTCATGACCCAGCAGCTCGTGGCGAAAGTCCCCGCTGCATTCGAGCGGCGATGCATCCCGCCTGACTGCGTTGTTCGTCGGTTACATATGCCCAATATGCGCCCTCCTCACGCCTTGTCAGGCGGGCGCCTCGCCGCTCTCGGTGCAACGCGGGGTTTCACCACGGGCTGCCAGGGGTACTAAGCCGGGGCAGTCGGCGGCCACGGGTTCGGTCGTGACGAGGCGCCCGCCTTCGGCCTCCCGTCACCCGCTCATCAGCTCGACGCCCTTCCGCGCGAGGTCCCGCACGCGCACGTCGTAGTCGGCGAAGCGGGCGTCCCGGGTCTGCCCGCGAAGATACCGGATGTAGATCTGCTGCACGATGACGGCCAGCTTGAACACGCCGAAGACGTGATACCAGACGGCGCGATCCAGGTCCAGGCCGCTGCGGCGGGCGTAGCGCTCGACGACGTCGGCGCGGGTGGGGAACCCCGGGTGGTTCGTCGGCATCCGCGAGACGTGGTGCCAGCGCGGGTCGTCGCCCGGTTCGTTCCAGAAGTTCAGCAGGTACCCCAGGTCCATGAGCGGGTCGCCGCGCGTGGTCATGTCCCAGTCCATGACCGCGACGGGGGTCCCGGGGTCGCCCCCGTCGACCATCACATTGTCGAGCTTGTAGTCGTTGTGGAGCAGGGCGGTGGCCTGGGCCGCGGGGACCCCGGCGTCGAGCCAGCGCAGCATCCGGTCGACGTTCTCCACGTCCTGGTCCCTGGCCGCGTGCCAGCGGCGCCGCCAGCCGTCGAGCTGCCTTTGCACGAAGCCGTCGGGGTGGCCCAGATCCCCCAGCCCGACCGCCGCCGGGTCGACCTGGTGCAGATCGGCGAGGACGTCGACGATCATATGGCCGATGCGCCGCTGGAGGTCGGGGCGATCGTGGAGCGCGGCAGGGAGCTCGCGGCGAATGACCGTGCCGTGACGGCGCTCCAGGACGTGGAAGTCGACGCCGAGGACATCGGGATCGGTGCAGAGCGCGTGGCTGCGGGGGGCCAGGGGGAACGCGTCCCCGAGGCGGACCAGCACCCGATGCTCGCGCGCCATGTCGTGGGCGGTGGGGGCGACCGGCCCCAGCGGCGGGCGGCGCAGCACGTACTCGGTCGCGCCGAACCGGAGCAGGTAGGTCAGGTTCGCGTGCCCGCCCCCGAACTGCAGGACTGTCAGCGGTCCCTCCGCCTCCGGCAGGCGTGCCCGCAGCCACGGCTCGAGCCGCGAGCAGTCGAGCTGCTCGTCGGGCCTGACCGCGATGACCTCGGGATCGACCGATAGGTGCACGATGGTTCTTCCCCGTCACAATACGCCGCGCCCGCCGGCCGCCGCTCGTGATGCGCGTCCGAGCCGCCCGGGCGGTGGGCGGCGAAGCCCCCGTTAGGTTGTACCACGGGCTCTCGGAGCCGGCCTATACTACCCGAGCCGCGCGCGGCTCGCGGCGGCGACAGCGGCTTGGCCGGCGCCGCGGAGTGCGGGCTCTCCGGCTCGATGAAGGGGGAGCTCGCGGCGCTGGCGGCGACAGCGCCTTGGCCCGAGGCGCGCCGTGGGAGTCTCTCCGGTCGGACAAGGGGGGGCGGCGGTGCGCGGCGGCGATAGCGGCGTCCCCGGGGGCAGTCGCGAACCCGCGGCCCGACAGACGGAGGAGGACGATGGAGCAGGCATGCGTGTGATAGACGGCCTCGACGCGCTCGAGGCGCTGGCGGGGGCCGAGCTCGGCGCGAGCGAGTGGCTGACGGTGACCCAGGAGATGATCGACCGGTTCGCCGAGGTGACCCTCGACCCGCAGTGGATCCACGTCGACCGCGCCCGCGCGGCGGCGGAGTCGCCGTGGGGGACGACCATCGCCCACGGATTCCTCACCCTGTCGCTGGTGCCGCACTTCCGGCGCCAGATAGCCGAGGTTCGCGGGGTCTCCCGCGCCGTCAACTACGGCGTCGACCGGGTCCGGTTCCCCAACGCGGTCAAGACCGGGGCCCGCGTGCGCGGGGTCCAGACGCTGCTGACGACGACCCGCGTGGAACCGGGCGCGGTGCGGTTCACGAGCCGGTTCGTCGTCGAGATCGAGGGCGATCCCAAGCCGGCGTGCGTGGCCGACACGGTCACGTTCGTCTACGCCTGAGCCGGGGCGTTGCGGCGCCCGACGGCCCGCGGCAAGAGTCGCGCTGCATTCGACCGTGCTTGCATCCCGCCTGACGGCGTTGCTCCGCGGCGCCGGTTGCTCCGCCGTCGCGCAGTGCCGGTATGCTCCCTCGTTGCGCCTTGTCAGCCGGGCGCGTCACCGCCCGCTGGCGCCTCGCCCGACTCGGTGCGACGCGCGACTGTCACCGAGGGCGGTTCAGCTCCAGGCGGGCCACTGCGCGCCGGTGCACCTCGTCGGGCCCGTCGGCGAGGCGGAGGGTGCGGGCGTGCGCCCACGCCGCCGACAGGCCGAAGTCCTCGCAGATGCCCGCGCCGCCGTGCAGCTGGATGGCGCGGTCGATGACGTCGAGGGCCATGTTGGGGGCCACCACCTTGATCATCGCGATCTCGGCCCGCGCCGCCTTGTTGCCGACGGTGTCCATCCGGTGGGCCGCGTTCAGGGTCAGCAGCCGCGCCTGCTCGATCTGGATACGCGAGTCGGCGATCGCCTCCATGACCACGCCCTGGTCGGCGAGGGGCCGTCCGAACGCCACCCGGCTCTTCGCCCGCGCACACATCGCCTCGAGCGACCGCTCGGCGAGCCCGATGAGCCGCATGCAGTGGTGGATGCGGCCCGGCCCCAGCCGTCCCTGCGCGATCTCGAACCCGCGGCCCTCGCCGAGCACCAGGTTGGCGGCGGGCACCCGCACGTTCTCGAACGTGATCTCGAAGTGCCCGTGCGGCGCATCGTCGTAGCCGAACACGGTCAGCGGCCGGACCAGGGTGATGCCCGGGGCGTCGGCCGGGATCAGGATCATCGACTGCTGCCGGTGCTTCTCCGCCGCCGGATCCGTCTTGCCCATCAGGATGAACAGCGCGCAGCGGCTGTCGCCGGCCCCCGACGCCCACCACTTGTGCGCGTTGACGACGTAGTGGTCGCCGTCGCGCTCGATGCGGGCGCCGATGTTGGTGGCGTCCGACGACGCGACCTCGGGCTCGGTCATCGTGTAGGCGGACCGGATGGCGCCGTCGAGGAGCGGCTCGAGCCACTGCTTCTTCTGGGCGTCGGTGCCGTAGCGCTCCAGGACCTCCATGTTGCCGGTGTCCGGGGCCGAGCAGTTGCACGCCTCGGGGGCGATCGGCGACCGCCCGAGAATCTCGCACAGCGGCGCGTAATCCAGGTTGGTCAGCCCCGCTCCGAGATCGCTCTCGGGGAGGAAGAGGTTCCACAACCCGGCGGCGCGGGCCCGGGCCTTCAGCTCCTCCATGACCGGCGGGGACTTCCAGCGGTCGGCCGCCGCCGCGAGCTGCTCGGCGTAGACCGGCTCGTTGGGGTAGACGACCTCGTCCATGAAGTCGAGGACGCGGCGGCGCAGCTCTTCGGTCTTGCGTGAGTACGAGAAGTCCATGATCTACACTTGGGGGGTGGCGGCGCGCGTCCGGCGTGACGGCATCGCGGCGCGTGGACAGGGCATGCCGGTCCGGCGGCGGCGTGCGTCCGGCGTGTCCGGCGCTACAGTCCGGCGTGGCCGACGCTACAGTATAGTCCCGGCGATCGACCGATCGACCGATCGCCGGCCCCGGCCGCCGGTGCGCCGGGCGGAGCGCGAATCCGTGGGAGGGTGACTGATGCGAGTATCGAAGACGGCGGCCGGCCTGTGCGCGGCGGCGCTGCTGCTGGGAACGGTGGCGACGGGCGCCGAGGCCGCGGAAGGGGTCCCGACCTTCTCGGGCGACGTGGCGCCGATTCTCTACGAGAGCTGCGTGGCCTGCCATCGGCCGAACCATCTCGCGCCGATGTCGTTGATCACCTATGACGACGTCCGCCCCTGGGCGCGAGCCGTCAAGTCGAAGGTCGTCTCGCGCGAGATGCCGCCGTGGGGCGCCGACTCCAGCGTCCGCGGCTACAGGAACGACGTGAGCCTGTCGCAGGACGAGATCGACCTGATCGCGGGGTGGGTCGACGGCGGAGCGCCGCGCGGGAACGAGGCCGACCTGCCCAAGATGCCCGAGTTCGCCGAGGGCTGGTCCATCGGCGAGCCCGACCTCGTCTTCACGATGCTCGAGCCGTTCCGGGTGCCCGCCGACGGCACCGTGCCCTACTCCTACGTCACCGTGCCGACGAACCTGCCGGAAGACACCTGGATCTCGGCCCACGAGTTCCGCCCCGGCGACCGGCGGGTGATTCACCACGTCATCTCCGAGGTCCTCGAGGACGACGGCCGGCCGGCGACGGCCGAGGTGAAGCTGCAGCGCAACCGCGAGCGGACCCGCGCCCCGGGCGCCCGCGTCGGCGGATACGTCCCGAATCGGCTCGGCACCGTCTACGAGGACGGCGTCGCGGTGAAGCTGCCCGCGGGGGCGGACATCGAGGCGCAGATGCACTACACCACGATCGGCGAGCCGGTCCTCGACCAGAGCAGCTGGGGGGTCGTGGTGGCGCAGGGGCCGGGCGGCGATCGCCGCCAAGCCGGCGGTGGAGCCGTCGCCAACCGCCAGTTCCGCATCGAGCCGGGGAACCCCGCCTACGAGGTGCGGGCGAAGCGCCAGATCGAGGAGCCCGCCTATCTGGCGAGCATGATGCCGCACATGCACGTGCGCGGTAGGTCCGCCAAGTACATCGTCCGGTATCCCGACGGCAGCGAGGAAGTGGCGCTGTGGGTGCCCGACTACGACTTCAACTGGCAGCTCCGCTATCAGCTCGAGGAGCCGATCCTCATGCCCGCCGGCTCGACCCTCGAGGCGGTGTTCACCTACGACAACTCGGCCAACAACCGGCACAACCCCGACCCGTCGGCCGCGGTGCGCTGGGGCGACCAGACCTGGGAAGAGATGATGCTGGGCTACTACGGCACCATCGAGGTTCCGGCCGAAGAGACGACGACCAACCAGCCCTGAGGCTGGGCAGCGCCTGATCGGATCGGCGGCGTCCCGTTCGCCGGACGCCGCCGACGCTGTGCAGTCATCGGACGTTCGCCGGCGCCGCGGGGGGCCGCGCCCCGGCGGCGTCCGGCTTGGAGTGCGTACTGGCGGCCCGTCGGGTGCGGTATCATCGCGGGATGGTCACGTTCGTCCGGCCGCGGTCTGTCGCCGTGGCAGGCGGACCGCACAGCCGGGGAGGGTGTCGTGAGAACACGGACATTGCTGGTCGCCTGCGTTGCCGTCGTGCTGTCCGGCTCGGGGGGGCGCGCGGAGCAGGCGCCGCCCGGGTGCGAGCCGGTGGGGGACATCCGGTTCATCTGCGATCTGATCGGTCCCGAGGACCTGGCCGTCGTGCCCGGCGCCGAGTGGGTCATCGCGTCGGGAAACCAGGAGGGGGGACGGATTCACCTCATCGAGGTGGCCGACAAGTCCACTTCCGTTCTCTTTCCGACCCCGGCCCGGACCGAGCGACTCGACCGGACGACCTGGCCGACCTGCCCCGGTCCTCTCGATCCGGCGGAGCTGGACGGGAACGAGTTCCGGGCCCACGGCCTCTATCTCGATCCCGGCGAGGGCGGCGTCCACACCCTGTACGTCGTGCATCACGGCCGGCGCGAGTCGATCGAGGTCTTCGAGGTGGACGCCGGGGCGCAGCCGATCGCGCTGGCGTGGGTGGGGTGCGCGGTGGCGCCCGAGGCGTTGCGCCTCAACTCGGTGGTGGCGCTGCCGGAGGGCGGGTTCGCGGTGACGAGCACGTCCACCGGCGACGTCTGGGAGTGGCACACCGAGGGCGGCTGGTCGTTGATCGCGGGCACCGAGGACACGACGCCGAACGGTCTCGAGATCTCCCCGGACGGACAGTGGCTCTACGTCGCGGGGTGGAGCGGCGAGAAGCTCACGCGCCTGTCGCGCGGGCGCACGCCGCTGCAGAAGGACGTGGTCGCGGTCCCGTTCCGGCCCGACAACATCCGGTCGGTCGACGGCGGCGCGGTGCTCCTGGCCGCGGGCCACGGCGACTACGGGACCCCGCAGGAGACCTCCAACGTGGCGACCATCGATCCCGAGACGCTCGAGGTCCAGCGGATCTTCCAGCACCCCCGCATCGAGGGATTCGCCTCTTCCACCGCGGCCATCCGCATCAACGGCGAGATCTGGCTGGGGACGAATCGCGGCGGAATGATCGCCTACTTCCCGGCGCCGGACGCAGAGTCTGCCCGGTGATTTTCCAACTGCCTCTTCGAGCATCCGCCGTGCTGGGGATGGCGGCGTTTGCGGCCGTCGGCGCCGCCGGCGGGACGGCGTCGGGCCAGTCCGGCGAGACGGGTGCGTGGTTCACGGACCGGGCCGCGGCATCGGGGCTCGACTTCGTGCACTTCAACGGCATGTCCGGGGAGTTCTACCTGGCCGAGATCATAGGGCCCGGCGGGGCGATGCTCGACTTCGACAACGACGGCGACCTCGACGTCTACCTCGTCCAGGGTCAGATGATCGGACCCGGCAAGACGCTGGACCATGCGCTGGTCGCGCCGTCCCGGGCCGGGCTGCCCCTGACCGACCGTCTGTACAGGAACGATCTCGAGATCCACCCGGACGGAACCCGCACCCTCCGTTTTACCGACGTCACCGCGGGAAGCGGCCTCGAGGTGGCGTCGTACGGCATGGGAGTGGCGACAGGGGACGTCGACAACGACGGCTGGGTGGACGTCTATCGCATCGGGCTCGGCGACAACCAACTGTTTCGCAACGACGGCGACGGGACGTTCACGGACATCACCCGGCAGACCGGCACGAACGACTCGCGGTGGACGGTGGCGGCGTCGTTCGTCGACTTCGACCGCGACGGCTGGCTCGATCTGTACGTCGGCAACTACGTGGACCCGCGTCTCGACGACGAGCCGGAGTGCTTCAGCCGGACCGGCGAGAGGGACTACTGCGGGCCGAACCGCTACCCGCCGGCGCCCGACCGCGTATATCGAAACCGGGGCGACGGCACGTTCGCGGACGTCACCATCGAAGCGCTCCGGGGCGGCGATTTCGGCCCGACCCTCGGGGTCGTGGCGGTCGATGTCGACGCTGACGGGTGGATGGACATCTACGTGGCCAGCGACGGCGAGCCGAACCAGTTGTGGATGAATCGACGGGACGGCAGCTTCGAGAACGCGGCGTGGCTCGCCGGGGCGGCGGTGAATCGTGACGGGCGGGCGGAAGGGAGCATGGGGGTCGACGCCGGCGATTTCGATGCGGACGGCGACGACGACCTGTTCATGACCCATATCGCCACCGAGACGAACACGCTCTACGTCAACGACGGCCTGGGGTTGTTCGAGGATCGGACGGTGCGAGTCGGTCTCGGTCCGCCCAGTCTGCCCTACACCGGATTCGGGACCGGATGGTTCGACTTCGACAACGACGGCTGGCTGGACCTCCTGATCGCGAACGGCGAGATCAGGACGATGGAAGCGCTCGTGCAGGCGAACGATCCGTTTCCGCTGCACCAGCGGAATCAACTGTTTCGCAACCTGGGGAACGGGCGTTTCGCCGACGTGACCGACGACGCCGGCAGGGTTTTCGAGCTGTCGGAGGTCAGCCGGGGAGCGGCGTTCGGCGACGTGGACAACGACGGCGACATCGACGTGCTGTTGACGAACAACAACGCGCCGGTACGTCTGCTGATCAACGGCCTGGGCCACCGCAACCGATGGGTCGGGCTGCGGCTGGTCGGCGCCGCGGGCCGGGACATGCCGGGAGCCCGGGTCGCAGTGTTCCGCGACGTGGGGCCCGTGTTGTGGCGGCGGGTGCGCACCGACGGCAGCTACGCGTCGGCGGCCGACCCGCGGGTGCTCATCGGTCTGGGCCGCACCGCCGCCGTCGACCGGGTTCGCGTGGTCTGGCCGGACGCCGTGGTCGAGGAGTGGGAGGATATCGCCGTCGACCGGTGGACGACGTTGACCGAGGGAACGGGTCGGTCCATCGAGTGAGGCCCGACCCGCCGACTCGGATGCATCCCGACCTCGAAGACGCCGCAGCTGTACGGCCGGCGGCTCCCATCGCCCGCGGCTCCGCGACTTGAAGGAATCGGCGTCCCCCGCGGATAATTGACGACATGCTCTCGATGGTCCGGGATCTCCGGTCGGGGTGGGCGGCGGCCGCTCTGCTGCTCCTCGCCGGGGCCGTGGGATGTGGCTCCGCGGAATCGGTGTCGCCGGTGTCCGGGGCGGACCGCGAGGGTCCCGCGGGCGATGCGACCGCCCCTTCCGCCGCCGATTCGGCCGGGCAGATTCGGTTCATCGACCGCGCCCGGGAAGCCGGCATCGACTTCGAGCACTTCAACGGGATGTCCGGCGAGTTCTATTTCAGCGAGATCATGGGGCCGGGCGTCGCCCTGTTCGATCTGGACGATGACGGCGACCTCGACGCGTACTTCATCCAGGGGCAGATGCTCGGTCCGGGCCGGACCCTCGACGACGCCCTGACGCCTCCCGCGCCCGACGCACCCCTTCCTTTGACGGATCGCCTCTACCGCAACGACCTCGAGGTGCACGCCGACGGCGCGCGGACGCTGCGGTTCATCGACGTGACCGCGGGCAGCGGTCTCGATGCCCGCTCCTACGGCATGGGGGTCGCGGCCGGCGATTTCGACAACGACGGCCGAGTCGACCTTTACCGCACCCGAATCGGCGCGAATCAGCTCTTTCGCAACAACGGCGACGGCACGTTCACCGACGTCACGGAGCGGTCCGGCACCGGCGACGGGCTCTGGGGCGTATCGGCGTCCTTCGTCGATTTCGACGGGGACGGGTGGCTCGACCTCTATGTCGGCAACTATGTCGACTACGACCTGGAGGACGAAACGCCCTGCTTCGCGGTGACCGGCGAACAGGACTACTGCGCGCCGAAGAGCTACCCGGCGGCGCCGGACCGGTTGTATCGCAACAACCGCGACGGCACGTTCGCCGACGTGACCGCCGCGGCCGGGATCGGGGGCCGCCACGGCCCCGCCCTCGGGGTGCTGACCGCCGATTTCAACGCGGATGGCTGGATGGACATCTACGTCGCGAACGACGGCGAGCCGAACCAGCTCTGGATCAACCGGCAGGACGGCACCCTCGAGGATCGGGCGCTGCTGGCGGGCGTGGCGCTCGACTACACCGGGGGCGTCGAGGCGAGCATGGGAGTCGATGCGGGCGACTTCGATGCGGACGGGGACGACGACCTGTTCATGACCCACGTCTCGGCCGAGACGAACACGCTGTACGTCAATACCGGCGACGGCTTCTTCGAAGACCGGAGCGCCATGACCGGCCTGGGAGCGCCCAGCCTGCCCTATACCGGATTCGGGACCGCCTGGGTCGATTTCGACAACGACGGCTGGCTGGACCTGCTGGCCGTCAACGGTCACGTGCAGGTGATCGAGGGCCTGGTCCGGGCCGGGGACCCGTTCCCGCTGCACCAGCCCAACCAGGTGTTTCGCAATCGCGGGGGCGAGGGGTTCGATGACGTGACCGGCGAGGCCGGTCCGGTGTTCGAGCTGTCCGAGGTCGGCCGCGGGGCGGCGTTCGGGGACGTCGACAACGATGGCGACGTGGACGTGCTGGTGGTGAACAACAACGGTCCGGCCCGCCTGTTGATCAACGACGTCGGTCACCGGAAACATTGGGTCGGCCTGCGGCTGCTCAGCGGGCGGCGCGACGCGCTCGGCGCCCGCGTGGGCGTCTTGCGGGAGTCGGGTCCGGTGTTGTGGCGGCGGGCTCGCGCCGACGGCAGCTATGCCTCGGCCAACGATCCGCGGGTGGTCGTCGGTCTCGGGACGGCGGACGCGGTGACCCACGTGCGCGTCGAATGGCCGGGCGGCCGGGTCGAGGACTGGACCGACGTGCCGGTCGACGGTTGGACGACCCTGACCGAGGGTACCGGCCGGCCGGCCGGCGGCGAAAGCGAGTGAGGGCGCAATGCGGGTGCGGCTGCTTCGTTCCATTGCAACGGGACACCCGACCCTGATCGGTCACGCCGCCGGACGGTTCGCGCTGGGCGTCTTCATGGCCGCGGCCTGCACCCTGCCGGCCTGCGGTCCCGGGGGCGACACCCATGCTCCGGACCTCCTGCCGGTCGCGCTGCCCGATCTCGACGGTGCACATGCATCGGTCCGGACGCAGATGCAGGCGGCGCAGGCCGCCGTGGCCGCGGCTCGAGACGGCTCGTCGGCGGAGCGGGGCGCCGCCTACGGCCGGCTGGGCGTGCTGCTGATGGCCGGCGAGTATCTGGAGGCGGCCGAGCCGAGCCTGGGCAACGCCGTGCGGCTCCTCCCCGACGAGTTCCGATGGACCTATTATCTGGCGCATCTGTACCGGCAGCAGGGCGACCTCGCGCAGGCGGCGGACTACTTCGAGCGGGCCCATGACCGGCGGCCCGACGATTTTCCGGCGCTCGTCTGGCTGGTTTCCACCGTTCTGAGGCTGGGGCAGCCGGAGGCGGCCGAGCCCTGGCTGGCGCAGGCGCGGGCGCTGCGCCCGGGCTCGGCGGTGGTCCGCTTTCAGGAGGGGCGGACGGCCGCCGCGACCCGGGACTACGCGGGTGCGGTTGAGCACCTGACCGCGGTGCTGCGACTCGATCCGAACGCCTCCGTCGTGCACTATCCGCTTGCGATGGCCTATCGCGCCCTCGGCGATCTGGACGCCGCCGAGTATCACCTGGGCCGCGCCGGGGGGGCGGGCGAGGACGGCGAAGGGTCGTTGGGCCTGTCCGACCCCCTGATGGCGGACGTTGCCACCCTCCTGCGCAGCCCGCAGGCCCACCGCGAGCGCGCCCTCGCGGCGGATGCGAGCGGGGACTGGCCCGAGGCGGCGCGGCAGTTCCAGATGGCGGTCGAGCTCGCACCGGACGACGCGGTGCTGCGCCTCAGCTTGGCGATCGCGCACGACCGGGCCGGGAATCCGCGGGCTGCGCTGCCGGAGCTCGAAGCGGCCTTGCGGCTCGATGCGGAGCTGACTCAGGCCCACTACGTCCTCGGCACGCTCCTCGAGCGGGGTGGACGGGACGACGAGGCGATCGACCGGTTCACCGTTGCCGTCGCGCAAGATCCGCAGTCGGCCGAGGCGCAGCTTCGGCTCGCGAACGCCCTGCGCCGCACCGGTCGGTTCGAGGCCTCGCTGGTCCCGTACCGGCGGGCCCGGGAGATCGATGCCGGCGTGGAGGAGGCCCGGTTCGGCGAGGTGATGGGGCTGGTGCGGCTCGGACGCCACGGGGAGGCGCGTGCGCGCCTGGAGGCGGCGTTGCGCCGCACGGCCGGCCATCCGCGGTTCGCGACTGCGCTGGCGCGGCTGTTGGCGGCATCGCCCGATGCCCGGGTGCGCGACGGGCGGCGGGCCTTCCAGCTCGCCGAGGCATTGGTGGCCGAGCACAAGACCACCGACGTGGCCGAGACGATGGCGATGGCCCTCGCCGAGCTGGGCGAGTTCCGGGGGGCGATGGAGTGGCAGCAGCTGGCCGTGGACGTGGCGAACGACGCCGGCCGGCCCGACCTCGCGGCCCGAATGTCCGACGACCTCGCACGCTACCGCCGCGGCGAGCCCCGCCGCACCCCCTGGCGTGACGACGCCCCCGAGCACCACCCGGGGCCGGTGGTGGAGCCGGGCCTGCTCGGCCCCGCGCCCGAGCGGTGAGGCAGCAGTGACCAGGATGTTGGACGGCTCGGCTTCCGGTCGTGATCCCGCGCCGATTCCGGGGCGTTCCGAAACGCGGGGCGCCTCTCGGGTCGGTCGTCGGACCCGCCGCCCGCCGCGCATGGATGGCGTGACCCGGATCGGCCTGGTCCTGGCGCTCGTCCTGGGCGTCGCCGGCCGGGCGTTCGCGGGGCCGGGCGGGTTCTTGCAGGCGCCCGCGGGTGGGACGGCCCTCGCCGCGTGCGCGCTGCCGAACCTCGGCCGCATGCACGCGGCGGTCCGGTCGCAGCTGGGTGATGCCTATCGGGCCCTGCAGTCGCTGGAATCGGCGGGTGGGCGCGCCGCGGCCGACCCGGCGCCCGACCGTCGGCTTGGCGGAGCCTACGGTGGGCTGGGGATGCTCCTGTTCGCTGCCGACTATCCGGACGCAGCGGGGCGATGCCTGCGACACGCGGCGCGGCTGGCCCCCGACGAGTTCCCCTGGCCCTACTATCTCGCACACGTCTCCATCCGCATCGGGAATCTGGACCAGGCGGTCGAATTCCTCGACCGGGCGTTGGCGCTCGAGCCCGGCGACTTCGCGGCCCTGGTCTGGCTGGTGCACGTGCAGGTGGATCTGGATCGGTCCGAGGAAGCGGAGCGGCTGCTGGCCCGCGCCTGGGCGAGCCATCCGAATACCCAGGCCCTGCTGTACCAGGGGGGGAGAGCGGCCCTCGCGGCGCAGAGCTACGCCGTGGCGGTGAACCGGCTGGAGGCGGCCCTGCGGCTGAACCCGGCCGCGACGGTGATCCACTATCCGCTGGCGATGGCCTACCGGGGCCTCGGCGACCTCGATCGGGCGCGGGACCACCTCTCGCGAAGCGGCGCCCGCACCGGCGGCCGCTCTGCCGCGGGGGGGGCGGTGTACTTCCCCGATCCCCTGATGGCCGAGGTCTACACGATGCTCCGGAGCCCCCAGGCCCACCGGGACCTCGGCCTGCAGGCGGCCGAGCGGGGAGATTGGCCGGAGGCGGCGCGGCAGCTCGGCCAGGGCGTCGAGATGGCGCCCGACAACTCCGTCATGCGTCTGAACCTCGGCACCGCCCTGATTCGCACCGGCGACGCCCCCGCCGCCCTGGTCCAGCTCGAGGCCGCGGTGCGCCTCGATCCCGGCTTCGCGGCGGCGCATTTTCTGATCGGCACCCTCCTCGAGCGGAGCGGGCGCGACGCGGAGGCCATCGACCGGTACGCGGCGGCGGTGACCAGCGATGCGAGCCTGAGCGCCGCGCATCTCCGGCTCGGCGACGCCCTTCGGCGGACCGGCCGGTTCGAGGCGGCGTTGCCCCATTACCGGGGGATCCAGGGCGAGCAGGCCCGCTTCGGGGAGGCGATGGCGCTCGTGCGCCTCGGCCGCTACCGGGACGCGTTGCAGCTGCTGGAAGCGGCGGGGGAGCGGTATCCGGAGGAGCCGTCGTTCCCGCACGCGCTGGCGCGGCTGCTCGCCGCCGCGCCGGAGCCCGGCGTGCGTGACGGGGCGCGCGCCCTGACCCTGGTCGAGCGGCTGGCGGAAGAGTACAGGACCGTCGCGGTGGCGGAGACGATGGCGATGGCGCTGGCCGAGCTGGAACGTTTCGGGGAAGCGATCGAGTGGCAGCGTCTCGCGATGGAGGTTGCCGCCGACGCCGCCCAGGTTGCCGCGGCGCGGCGGATGGCGGCCAATCTGGCGCTCTATCAGCGGAACGAGCCCTGCCGTACGCCGTGGCGGGACGATGAGCCGGAGCACAACCCCGGCCCGGCCGTCGACCTGAACCTCGTGCCGCCGCGGTCCGACGACTGAATACCCGGAGCCGGTGGCGAGACCGCATGATGCGGGGCTTCGCCGCGTGCTCGTCTCATCGCGGCTACAGGAGATCTCGACATGAAACCGGTTCGTTGCAGCGTCATCGCCGGACTCGCTGGCGCCCTCGGCGCGATCGTCATCGGCGCCGCATTGCTCGGCGCGGGCGCCGCCCCCGGGCTGGAGGGTCAGTCGCCGCAGGGCCAGCCCTCCCAGGACGTCGTGCACATCCCGCCGGTGCTGGTCGACGAGAGCTGGGTGGAGCCGCGGCGGAATGCGCAGATGCGGACGACGGGCGACTTCGACGTGTTCCACGACTTCCGCTTCGCGGACCGGGTGGCCGAGAGCGGCATCACCTTCGAGCACCGTATCGTCAGCGACGCCGGCCGGAGCTACAAGGCGGTGCACTACGACCACGGCAACGGGGTGGCGGTGGCCGACGTCGACGTCGACGGGCTCGACGACATCTACTTCGTGACCCAGGTCGGGGCCAACGAGCTGTGGCGGAACCTCGGCGGGGGGCGGTTCGAGAACGTCACCGAGGCGGCGGGGGTCGGCGTCGCCGAGGCGATCGGCGTCACCGCCTCGTTCGCGGACATCGACAACGACGGCGACCCCGACCTCTACGTCACCACCGTCCGCGGCGGGAACGTGCTCTTCGAGAACGACGGCGGCGGCACCTTCCGGGACATCACGTCCGCGTCGGGGCTCGGCTACGTGGGTCACTCCTCGGGCGCGGTGTTCTTCGACTACGACCGCGACGGGCGGCTGGACCTGTTCCTGACCAACGTGGGCCGGTACACCACCGAGGAGATCGGAGGCGACGGCTACCGCTACCACGTCGGGTTCGAGGAGGACGCGTTCCGGGGGCATCTGTTCCCGGAACGGACCGAGCAGAGCCTCCTGTTCCGGAACGAGGGCGGCAACCGGTTCGCCGACGTCTCCGAGGCGACCGGCCTCGTGGACCGACGGTGGTCCGGCGACGCCAACCTCGTCGATCTCAACGACGACGGCTGGACCGACCTCTACGTGCTGAACATGCAGGGCGACGACGAGTACTACGAGAACGTCGAGGGCGCCCGCTTCGTGGCGCGGGGCCGCGAGGTGTTCCCCAGGACTTCGTGGGGCGCCATGGGCATCGCCGTCCTCGACTTCAACAACGACGGCCGGCTGGATATCTACATCACCGACATGCACTCGGATATGAGCCAGGAGGTGGGGCCGGCCGACGAGAAGCGGAAGGCGGTCATGATCTGGGAACCCGAGATGGTGGGTGACGGGACCACGAGCATCTGGGGCAACGCCTTCTTCCTGAACCTCGGGTCCGGCCAGTTTCGGGAGGTGTCGGACGAGATCGGGGCCGAGAACTACTGGCCGTGGGGGCCGAGTGCCGGCGACCTCAACGCCGACGGCTACGAGGACCTGTTCGTGGCGTCGAGCATGAACTTCCCGTTCCGCTACGGCGTCAACTCGGTGCTGCTGAACAACGGCGGAACGCGCTTTCTCGATGCCGAGTTCATCCTGGGGGTCGAGCCGCGCGAGGGGGGGCTGACCACGCCGTGGTTCGTGCTCGGCGAGGCGGACCGCCTGCCGGGGTTCACCGGGACCCCGCGTGACGTGACCATTCGGGCCGCGCGCGGCTCCCGCTCCGCCGTCATCTTCGACCTCGACGACGACGGCGACCTCGACATCGTGACCTCCGAGTTCAACGCCGCCCCCATGGTGCTCGTCAGCGACCTCGCCGACCGGCAGGGCATCCGCTACCTGAAGGTGCGGCTCGCCGGCGCCGCCTCGAACCGGGACGGCCTCGGCGCGGTGGTGCGGGTGACGGCGGGCGGCCGGACCTACACGCAGCTCCACGACGGGAAGTCGGGATACCTGTCGCAGAGCTCCATGCCGCTGTACTTCGGCCTCGGCGCCGCCGACTCCGTCGAGCGCATCGACGTGCGGTGGCCGTCGGGGGCCGAGCAGACGGTCCCGGGGCCGCTCGACGTCAACACGCTGGTCGTGGTGACCGAGGAGTAGCCGGAGAAGCACGATTCGCAGGCGTGGCTCCAACCGCGGCCGGTACCGTATCTCGCGGCGGTTCTGGTAAGCTGGCGCTGGAGTCTGAGCAGTGAAACGGCGCGGACTCCTGGAGGGTCTGGTTGGGCGCAAACGGAGCCGGAAGGCGACGATTGCGGGGCCGGTCCCGCCCCCGCCCAGGTACGAAGCTTTTCAAGCGGGAAGCACCTGGGCCAGCTTGTTTCAGGTCAGGAGGTTCTGACATGGTTTCGACACGGGTCAAGGGCAAGGGGCGCTTCCTGCTCGCGGCGGCGTGCGGTCTCCTGCTGGCGACGGCCGGGGCCGGCGGTCAGGCGCCGCCCGGACAGCAGGTGGACGTCGACGAGTTGAAGGCGGCGCTAGACGCCGGCGCCACCATGCTGCTCATCGACGTGCGCGAGGACTGGGAGGTGGCGAGCGGGTCGATGCCGGGGTCGATCCACATCCCGGTGGCCGAGCTCGAGCGCCGGATGCCGGACATCCCGAAGGACGTGCGGCTCGTCTTCTTTTGAAACGGCGGCAGCCGAGCCTCCCGTGCAGCGGAGCTCTTCACCGAGAACGGATACCGGACGGTCGAATTCTGCGGGCTGGACAACTGGAAGTCGAGAGGCTACGAGTTGGGCGAGACGGAAAAGCCGGCGCCGGGGCCCATCGCGCCCAAATAGAAATGCGCCACGGGACGGCGCCGCCGCTCGCCGGAGGCGCCGACTCTCCGCGGAGGGGGGATCGAGCGGCGAGCCGTCAGGCGGCCACCACCGCCGCCAACCTAGGCCGGGTCCGGGAACGCATGACGGAGCACCGCCGCCCGCTCGTGATCGTCCTCCCGCCGCCCGTGCGCGTCACCGCGATCGCCGGCCGGAGAGTCGGACCGGCTGGTATCGCTCCCGCCTCACGCCGACTTCAATTCGTCGCGGGCTTCGACAGATCCTGGCTGTCGATCGAGTACTTGATCCACCCCTCGAACATCTCGTCCCAGCTCTGCTCGCCCCAGTAGACCTCGCGGTGGGGGGCCGGGTTGTACCGGTTCCGGGGCGAGTTGTCGTAGTGGCCCTCCACGATCAACCGGCTGCCGGCGGGGAGGTGCAGGGGGTCGACGAGCTCGAACTCGGTCTGCCAGTTGAAGTCGTAGCGGGGGACGTCGAGCAGGACCTCGTCGCGGCCGTCCGGCCAGATCAGCCGGAACCGCATGTCCTTGCCGCGCAGGTGCATGTGCGGCGAGATGGCGTAGAAGGTGATGGGCTCGGCGACGTCGGTCTGCATGGTGATCGCCCAGTCGTCGGCGAAGGGCGGGATGACCGGGACATCGCGCCGGGGCACCTCCTCGCCGTTGACGATTACCGGCAGGGTCCGGTCGGGCGTCGTCGGCAGCGGGCTCCCGATGGTGCGGGACAGCATCTCGTGGGTCACCGGCGCGTCCGAGAGCCAGATGCCGATGCGCGAGCGGTCGGTCTCGGGCCGGCCCGTCGCGTTGTAGTGCAGGCTCCACTGCAGCGCCTGGCCCGCCGGCACCCGCTTGGCGACCCCGGTGTGGAACATCTCGAACCCCCGCCCGGGCACGAAGCAGATCAGCTTGGTCGCGCCCCCGAGCGCGTTCGAGTCGCTGTTGCGGGCGGCCCTGATCGCCTCGTCGGTCAGCGGCGCCCCCTGGGCGTCGTAGGGCTGTCCGTCGACGAGCACCGTGCCCGCGGGCAGGGTGGTGACGTTCACCGACAGGTGGTGCACCACGCTGCGGTTCGACGGCAGCATCTCGATGGCGTTCGCGAAGACGTCCTCCTCGAACGGAATCTCGGAGTACAACGTGATGTACGGCAGCTCGCCCTGGGCGGGAATCTGTATCTCGACCGGCAACGGCAGGATGTGGTCGGGCGGCCGCCCGCTCGGATGGTGCCACTCGTTGTCGGAGAACGTCGGCAGCGGCGGCCGCGCCGACGCGTCCCCGAGCGGCGCGCCCCCGTCGACCCAGGCGACGATGGTGTCCATCTCCGCCTGGGTCAGCCCGCGCGCGTTGCGAATCGGCACCCCGCCGGGCGCCGCATGCCACGGCGGCATCTCGCGCGACACCACCTTGTCCTTGATCGCGCGGCTCCAGGGGCGCACCTCGCGATAGGTCAGCAACGACATCGGGGCGATGTCGCCCGGCCGGTGACAGCTCGCGCACTCCTCGTAGAGGATCGGCGCGACGTCGGCCGCGAAGGTCGGCGTCTCCGCCGCGCCGGCCGGGGCGGCCGGGACGACGGCCGAGACGAGCGCGAGGGAAGCGATGATCGGGTTCAACCGGTTCTGCATGGCCGCGTCTCCGTGAATCGACTCCGTCGTACCATTTCGCATGGTAGCAGCAAATGCTGACCGCCGGGACTGCCGGCACACTGCCGGCGCCCGCCTGTCCCGGGTGTAGTACGCTTGCCGGCCCGCCCGCACACCCTCGGGGAGTGAACCGCCGATGACCCTGCGCGACATCGAATACGGCGTCGACCACGCTCCGCTCGAAGAGCTCCTGCTGTCGGTCGACCGTCCCGGCGATTTCTGCGCGCACGGCCGGTTGTTCGCGCCGATGCCCCGGCTGGAAGTGGACGGCGTCGGCCTGCTCTCCTTTCCCGTGCCCGAGGCGCAGGTTGGCGCCCTCATCGCCGTGGCAGAGCGCGCGCCGTACGGCAGGGGGCCGGACACGCTGGTCGACACCTCGGTGCGCGACTGCCGGCAGATTGACGCGGCGCGGATTCGCGTTTCCGGGGGCGCGTGGGAGGATACGTTCCAGAAGGTTCTCGACTTGGCGGCCACCGGCCTCGGCTGTTCTGCGGAGCGGTTGGACGCGCGGCTCTACAAGCTGCTGGTTTACGAACCCGGCGGCTTCTTCGCGCCGCACCGCGACACGGAAAAGACGGACGGGATGATCGCCACGCTGGCGATCTCGCTGCCGGTCGCCGGTGCCGGAGGCGAGCTGGTCGTCCGCCACCGCGGGCGCGAAGTGACCATCGACATGGAAGCCGGCGAGCCGTCCGAGCTGGCGTTCGCCGCGTTCTACGCGGACTGCACCCACGAGGCGCGCCCGGTTCGCGAGGGCTATCGCCTGTCACTGGTCTTCAATCTGTGTCTTCGTACCGGCGACGTGAACACGCCGCGCCGCGCGCCCGACTTCGCCGGCCTCGAGGACCGCATCGCGGAGCGGCTGGCGGAATGGCGCGGCAGGGACGACGCCGCGGACAAGCTGGTGTGGGTGCTCGATCACGACTACAGCGAGGCAGGGCTGTCGTTCCGCACCTTGAAGGGCGTGGATGCGGCCCTGGCGCGAGTTCTGGCGCCGGCCGCCGAGCGGGCCGACTGCGAGCTCCATGCGGCCGTCATCCACGCCATGGTGCACGGCGACGCGACCCTGGGCGGCCACTACGTGGATGGCTGGGGCGGCTGGGGCGACGGGGACGCCGGCGACATGCAGATGGACGAGGTGTACGAGAGCCGCATCTGGCTGGACGGCTGGACCGGTCGGGACGCCGGCCCGCCGCCATTCGAGGACGTTCAGGTGCTTCCCGGCGAGCTGTTGCCGCGAGGCGCTCTCGACGACGCCGAGCCCGATGAACAGTTGCTGCACGAGGCTTCGGGCAACGAGGGCGCCAGTCTGGAACGCGCCTACCGCAGGGCGGCCCTCGTGATGTGGCCGCGGTCGCGGACGCTGGACATCGTCGCCGGCGGAGGTATCGACGGCGCCGTCGCCTGGGTGGCGGCGGAGCTGGATCGCAACGGCGGAACGGTGGACGAGCGGATCGGCCGGCTCGTCACGAGGCTGATCGGTCTCTGGCCGACCGGCGGCGACCCCGAGCACGATCGGTCGAGCCGCGGCCGCATGCTCGGCCTGTTGTCCGGGACGGGCGACGAAGCACGCACGCTGACCTTCCTGCGCGAGGTCGTTCTGCCGCGCTACCGGGGCGGCGACGAGCATCTGCCCGCCGCGGTGAGACTCGTCGGGCCGGACGCCGCCGGACTCTTCCTGACCGATCTGGTCCGCGCCCACGTCACCCTGCGCCCCGGCGGGGTGCTGGCGCTCCTGAGACGCATCGAAGAGCAGTGCCGCGAGTCCGCGGCCGGGGCGGAGTGGCGCGATACGGTTCGGACGAGCGTTCAGGCCGCCCTGCGCACCTTGTGCGAGGCGCTGGAGGCGCCGCCGGAGGAACCGCCGGCGCGCCCAGCGGCATGGCCGGCGCCGCCAGCGGAACGAATGGTGCACTTGGTGGAGGAGCAGGATGACGACGATTGGATCGCGGGAGAAGGCGACGATCCGCGGCGGTTGGAACGCAGGCGGCCGGCATCGCTGGGCGAGGGCGCGGTTCGCGATCTCTTCGCGCTGGCCTGGCGTTGCGGACTGAGCAGCGAAGCCGCGCGGGCGGCCTCCGCGGTCGTCCAGGCGCCGGACGTCGTAGCTCCGGACCGCACGCTGCCGGCGGCGTTGCACCAACTGCAAGGCGTGGAGGGTCTGGCGAATACCGCGTTCCATGCGGCGCTGTGGGACTGCGCGGCGGACAGCCTGCTCGGGCGCAGCGCAACGCCTCCGGGCGAACCGCGGGATTGGAAGATCGAGGCCGATACCGGCTGCGATTGCGAGCACTGCGCGAAACTGCGCGCCTTCTGCGAGAATCCAGCCGTACAGGTCGCGCGATTCCCCTTGCGCCAGGAGCTGCGCCGGCATCTGGAGATGGTCATCCGCTGCCGAAGGCTCGACATCGATCACGTCACCGAACAGAAGGGGCGGCCGTATACGCTGGTCTGCACCAAGAACCGGGCCGGCTACGAGCGGCGGTTGGTCGAGTACGCCGAGGACGTCGCACGAATGCGTTCACTGGTCCTTTCGGCGCCGGCTGGCCGGCAGGCCGCGCGTTGCGGGGAGAAGCTCGAAAGGCTGCGCAAGGCCGTGGCTCTCGCCGAAGAGACCGGCCGCGGGCAGCCTTGACGACGAGAGCGTGGTCACGACTTCGACGACTCGTCGTCGGCGCCGGGCGGGTCCTTCGCGGGCGCCGGCAGCCGACCCGCCTGCTGCAGGGCTCGGCGCAGCAGGAACTCGATCTGGCCGTTCACGCTGCGCAACTCGTCGGCGGCCCACCGCTGCAGGGCGGCGAGGACCTCCGGCTCGGTGCGCAGCAGGAACGGCTTGCGTCCAGGCATCGGGGCGGTCCCCCGGCTACCTGTAGAGCGACCCGGCGTTCACCACCGGCTGCGTGCTCTTGTCGCCGCACAGGACGACCAGCAGGTTGCTGACCATGGTGGCCTTGCGCTCCTCGTCGAGCTCGACGATCTGCTGGCTCGACAGCCGGTCGAGGGCCATCTCGACCATCCCCACCGCCCCGTCCACGAGCTCCGTCCGGGCCGCGACGATGGCCCCCGCCTGCTGGCGCTGCAGCATCGCGGCCGCGATCTCCTGCGCATAGGCGAGGTGGGTGATGCGCGCCTCGGTCACCTCGACGCCCGCCTTGTCGAGACGGCCCTGGATCTCCGTCTGCAGCTGTCCGGCGATCTCGTCGGTGTCGCCCCGCAGCGACTGGCGCCCCGCCTCGCGGGTGTCGTAGGGGTAGCGGGTCGCGAGGTTCCGCACCGCCGACTCGCTCTGCACCTGCACGAAGTCGACGTAGTCGTCCACCTCGAAGCTGGCCTCGGCGGTGTCCACCACCCTCCACACGACCACCGCGGCCATCTCGATGGGGTTGCCGTCGATGTCGTTGACCTTCGACCGCTCCGTCTCGAAGTTGCGCACGCGCAGCGAGATGCGGCGCTTGGTGAGCAGCGGGTTCGCCCACCGCAGGCCCGGGTCCTTCACGGTGCCGACGTAGCGCCCGAAGAGCTGCAGCACCCGGCCCTCGTTCGGGTTGACGACGAACAGCCCCACCATCAGGAACACGATGATCGGCACCGAGAGCAACATGGCAACTCCCAGCAAGCCGAGCTGGCCGTTGTCCGCGACGTCGAACAGGAACAGCACGATGACCGCCAGGAGGGCGGCGAGCAGCATGGCCATCGCGAGCCAGCCCGACGACGCGACGTGCGCTCTCTCCTTGAGCATTGGAACCCCTCTCCCGTCATGGACCCGTCTCTGGGATGGACGGCTCCGGCTTTGATTTCAATATGATATCACATAGATATCGTACCGGCTCCTGGCGCGGGGTTCGGCGCCCGCCGCGCGGACCAGAGGTTGATGATTACCCGTTAGTCGTGTAATCCTGCGGCAGTGATTCGGTCGTTCGACGATGCGGGGACGGCCGACGTCTACTACGGCCGCGACACGAAAGCCGCCCGGCGGTTACCGAAGCAGTTGTGGCCCGTGATCCGGCGGAAACTGGACGCGCTGCACCGCGCGCGGACGATTCGGGATCTGCGGCTGCCCGCGGGCAATCGTCTGGAGGCGCTGAAGGGCGATCGCGTCGGGCGCCACAGCGTGCGGGTGAACGAGCAGTATCGGATCACGTTCAGGTTCAAGGAGGGCTACGCCGATGCGGTCAGATGCGAGGACTACCACTGACGGACCGCGGTCCGTGCTGGATCTGAAGCGTCCACCGACGCCGCCCGGGGAGATGCTGCTCGAGGAGTTTCTCCGGCCCGCGAACCTCACGCAGGTCGAGGCGGCCCGGCGCATGAACATCCCGCTCAACCGCTTGAATGAAGTAGTCCGCGGCCGCCGTGGGATCACGGCGGACACCGCACTCCGGCTCGCGCGGTTGTTCGACATGTCACCGGAGTTCTGGATGGGTATCCAGGCCGACTGGGATCTCTGGCACGCGGCCGCCGCGTTGCGCAAGGCCGGGTAGAGCCGAAACCACGGTGCGGACGCCTACCCGAGCACGGCCCGGATGGCGCCGGCGAGGATGTCGACGGTGCGGTCGACCTGATCGTCGGTGATGACGGCGGCGGGGGCGAGCACGTAGGTGTCGGCCTTGACGCGGCTGAACAGGCCCCGTTCCGCTGCTTCCCGCTGGACGCGGGGACCGACCTTGTCACCAGCGGGGAACGGCTCTTTCGTGGCGCGGTCGGCGACGAGCTCGACGGCGCACATGAGGCCCTTGCCGCGGATGTCGCCGGCGTGGGGGTGGTCGCCGAGGGCGGCCCGCAGCCGGGCGAGAAGCCGGTCTCCCTGGACCGCGCAACGGCCCGGCAGGTCCTCGTCGCGGACGATCTGCAGGTTGCGCGCGGCCACCGCGCACCCGACGGGGTGGGCCGAGTAGGTATAGGCGTGCATCCACACCCGCGCGTCGTCGTCGAGGGTGGCGGCGACCGCATCGCTGATGCCGATGCCGCCGAAGGGCACGTAGCCCGACGTGACCGCCTTGGCGAACTGCATGATGTCGGGCTCGACGCCCCAGTGGTCGAGGGCGAAGAGGGTGCCGGTGCGGCCGAAGCCGGTGATGACCTCGTCGGCGACCAGCAGCACGTCGTGGCGGTCGCAGATCTCGCGGATGCGGGGGAAGTAGTCGTCCTGCGGCACGATGACCCCGCCCGCCCCCTGCACCGGCTCGGCCAGGAACATGGCGACGGTCTCCGCCCCCTCGCGCTCGATCGCCCGTTCCAGCTCGTCGGCGGCCGCGATGCCCTGGCTCACGCCGGGGGGGGCCTGGTAGCGGTACGGGTACGGCGAGGGGATGTGGAGGAACCCGGGCACGCGCGGCTCGAACAGGGGCCAGTAGGCGGACAGCCCGGTGGCGCTCATGGCGGCGAGGGTGACGCCGTGGTAGCCCTCGATGCGGGAGATGACCTTGGTCTTGTCGGGCCGGCCGCGCAGCTTCCAGTAGGCGCGCGCCATCTTGATGCTGCTCTCGGTCGCCTCGCCCCCCCCGCTCGTGAAGAAGAACCGGTTGATCGACGGGTAGGTGATGTCCGCGAGCCGCTCGGCCAGCTCGATGGCCGGCCGGTTCGAGCTGCCGGTGTACCCCGAGGCGTAGGCCAGGGTCTCCATCTGGGCCCGCGCCGTCTCCGCGAGCTCGCGCCGGCCGTGACCGGCCAGCACGTTCCACAGCCCGGCCAGACCGTCGATGTACTCCCGGCCGTCGGCGTCGAACAGCAGCGCCCCCTCGCCCCTGACCCAGACCCGTGCGGTCTGGTGGGCCGCGGCGTCGTGGAGGGGATGAATGAGGTGCGCGGCGTCTCGGGCGACGAGCTCGGCGTTGGTCATCGCAATGGTCGTCATCGTCATCGTCATCGTCCGGCGCCAGCGGCGGGATCGGCGCCGCCGTCGCGCAGATAAGAGCCGTTGCCGAGGCGGCGGAACGGTCCGCCGTCGACGGAGAACTCCTCGACCACCGCGAAGGCGGCGTCCGACGTGGTCCGGACGACGCGTCTCAGCACGTGGACGCGGCCGTCCGCCTCCATCGGGGCGGTCAGGAAGGTGATGGCGATGGGGCTGGTCCAGTTGCCCAGGGCGGTCAGGGTGCTGCCGTCCGGCCGCTGCTCGAGCCAGACCACCGCTCGCGTGGTCTCGTCGAACCCGATGGTCCAAGTCTCCTCGTACGGCTCGCCGAACAGGTCGCCGGCGGCGCGTCCGCGCACGAACGGCCCCGCCGGCAGCGGCTCGAAGACGACGGTGCCGCTACGGGTCCCGACGCTCAAGGGGGGGAACTCGCCCCCGGTGTAGTCGAAGCGCCAGCTCCCGGCGAAGTAGCCGATGCGCGGCTCGATCTGCGGTTGCGGCACGTCGGCCCGACGCGCCCGGTTCAACGCGAGCGAGACGTCGAATCCGTGGCCGCCGGCGGTGACGCGGCCGATTCCCGACAGCTCCCGGCCGTCGCGGACCAGCGTGTAGACGAGAGACAGGGGGCCGAACGCGGTGTCCGTGGCCGCCTCCACCGTCACCTGCTCGCCGTCGACGACGACCCGATCGAGCCGTATCTCGGCGTTGGGCGCGAGCCCGTCCACGAGCCCGGTGTACGCGCCGTCGCCCCCCGCGACGAGGGTCAGCGACACCGGGCTGCTCGCATCCGGCCCCGAGGTCAGCTCGCCCCGCCACGTACCCGCCCACGAATCGGGTTGCGCCAGCGCCGGGGCGGTGCACAACCCCGCGGCCAGCATGACCGTCATCCACCCGACTCGTCGCGCCATCGGCATCCTCCGGACCTGGGGAGCCCCCGGGCAAAAGGGCACTGCGCCGCATTCGACCGGCGTTACATCCCTGCCTGACTGCGTTGTTCTTCGGGGTTGCGTCGCTCCGCGGTCAGGTACAACCCAATGCGCTCCCTCGCCACACCCTGGGGCACCGGGCGCGTTCCGGCCCGCTGGCGCCTCTGCAACCCCTTGGCGCCCCTGCACCCCGCTGGCGCCGGTGCAACCGGAGTTTCACCCACGGGTCCCCGGACCTGCGGGGGGCATGCTCGCCCGCCGCCCACCAATCCACTATACGCGCCGGTTCCGCGAAAAATCAAAGCCGAGACCGGCATGCGGACCGTGGCCGCGGGTCCGGCCGGCACGTCCGATTCTGGTATCATGCCGGCCGCAAGCCATTTTTCGGGACCGGATTTGCCGGCCCTGCCGAGTACCGGAAGACGGACAGTCCAAGAAGGAGTCGACCCGTGTCTATCCCGACGCTGACGTTCATCCAGAGGTGGCCGCGGCGGGTCGCGGCCCTGCTCGCGCTGGTGGCGGTCGGCGCCGTCGCCTCCGCCGAAGCCCAGACCGCCGGAGACGCCGCGCAGATCACCACGGTGTCCGCTCGTCCCGACATGGTCAGCGGCGGGGACGTCCTGGTGCGGGTGACACCGGCGCCGGGCGCGCCGGACGGTGCGGTGACGGTGCAGGTGGCCGGCCGCGACGTGACCGGCGATTTTCGGCGGCTGGATGACGGGGTCCTGGAGGGGCTCGTTCGCGGCCTCGAACCGGGGACCCACCAGATCGAGGTTCGTGCCGCCGGCGGCGCGGCGGCCCGGATCGACGTCGTCAACCATCCGACCGCGGGACCGGTCTTCTCCGGTCCGCACGAGCGTCCGTTCTTCTGCGAGACCGACCGCTTCGAGCTGGTGTCCGGCGAGACTCTCGGGGGCGCGCTCGACGAGGACTGCTCGGTCGAGCGGCGGGTCGACTACGCCTACCGGTCGGTGGAGGACGGCGCCCTCAAGGCCCTGGCGGACCCCGCGATGCGGCCCGCCGACCTCGCGCGCACGACGACCCTCGCCGGTGACGAGGCGCCCTACATCGTGCGCATCGAGACCGGGACCATCAACCGCGCCGTCTATCAGATCGCGATGCTCCACGACCCCGCGAACGAGCCCGAGCCCGATCCCTGGCAGGCGCCGGCGGGATGGAACCGGCGCCTCGTCTACACGTTCGGGGGCGGCTGCGTGAACGGCTGGTACCGCCAGGGGGCGAGCACCGGCGGCGTGACCGACGACGTCATGCTGCGCCAGGGCTACGCGGTGGCGTCGGCGAGCCTCAACGTCTTCGGCAACAACTGCAACGACCTGCTCGCGGCCGAGACCATGATGATGGTCAAGGAGCGGTTCATCGAGGCCTACGGGCCGCCGCGGTTCACCATCGGGTGGGGGTGCTCGGGCGGTTCCTACCAGAACCACCAGATCGCCGACAACTATCCCGGGCTGCTCGACGGCATCATTCCCGGGTGCAGCTTCCCCGACGTCATCTCCGGGACGGTCCCGTTCGTGACCGACGCCCGCCTGTTGAACCACTACTTCCGCGAGACCGCGGCGGTTCCGTTCACCGAGGAGGAGCAGCGCGCGGTGACGGGCTTCCTCGTCCTCGCGACCATGCCCAACGTATCGCGCAACGCCGGCCGCATCACCACCGGCGAGTTCTGTCCCGACGCGCTGCCCGAGGCGCTGCGCTACGACCCCGAGACCAATCCCGGGGGTGCGCGGTGCGACGTCTTCGACCACGCCGTCAACGTGCTCGGCCGCGACCCCGAGACCGGTTTCGCGCGGCGCCCGCTCGACAACGTCGGGGTGCAGTACGGGCTGGGGGCGCTCAACGCCGGGGTCATCACCCCCGAGCAGTTCCTCGACCTGAACGCGCGCGTCGGCGGCTACGACCGCGACGGGAACTTCCAGGCGGACCGGACGGTGGGCGACCCCGAGGCCCTCAGCGCCGTCTACGAGACCGGCCGGGTGACCCACGGCGGCGGCGGGCTCGCCACGACCCCGATCATCGACTACCGGGCCTACAGCGACGACCGCGAGAACGGCGACGTGCACGTGCGTTACCACTCGTTCTCGATGCGCGACCGGCTCCGCCGCGCCAACGGACGGACCGACAACCACGTCATGCTGGTCGAGGACGACCGCTACGGGCTGTACTCGACGGCGAGTCCGGTCGCCCGGGAGGCGCTCCGCCAGATGGACGCGTGGCTGGGGGCGCTGGCCGCCGACGAGTCGTCCGATCCGGCGATCGAGCGGGTCGTGCGCGCCCGCCCGGCCGACCTCGTCGACGCCTGCTGGAGCCGGGACGACGACCCCGTCAAGATCGCCGAGCCGATGATGCGGGGCAGCGGCCGTTGCGAGGCGCTGTATCCCTCGGCGCCCGGGCCGCGCGAGGTGGCCGGCGCGCCCATCGGCAGCGATGTCCTCAAGTGCCAGGTCAAGCCCCTGGATTCGGACGACTACGACGTCTCCCTGACCGCGGAGCAGCGCGCGACGCTGGAGCAGGTCTTCGCCGGCGGGGTCTGCGACTGGTCGCAGCCCGGCGTCGGGCAGACCGCCCCGCCGGAAACCTGGCTCCGGATTGGCGCCAGCGCCGGACAGTGATGCGTGTTTCCCGACGTGTCTGCGCGGCGTGGAAGAGGGCCGGGCCGGGATGCGGGAGCGGATGGCGGCGAAGCTCGAGGGGCGCGGTTGAAGGGCTCATGCGGACGGTTCCTCTCGTATTGGCCCTGTCGGCGGCGCTGAGCTCCGTCGCCCAGCCACCCTCGCTCGTCCGGGTCGGGTCCGTCTCCGTTCCCGGCCCGGTGAGCGTGCTGGCGGCCGGCGACGGGTATCTGGTCGCGGCCAGCGGCTCGCGCGTTCACGTCATCGACCTCTCCCGGCCCGAGTCGCCGGAGGTCGTGGGAGGGTACGACTTCGAGCAGCCGGCGCTGGGCGTGGTCCTCGACGGGCGTCGGGCCTACGTCGCCAACAGCCACGACGGGCTCCGACGGCTGGATCTGTCGGAGCTCGCCGCTCCGGTGTTGACGGGCACCGCCGGCACGCGCGGGCAGGCCGTCGGGGTGGCCGCGTCGGGCCGGCACGCGTTCGCCGCCGACAACTCCATCGGCTTCGACGTCGTCGACGGAGCCGGCGCCTTCGCCCGCGCCGGCGAGTACCTCGGCGACGGGTTTCCGCGGGGCATCGGGGCCGCGGGCTCGCGGGTCTTCGTCGCCGACCAGCCCGCGGGCCTGATCGTCGTCGACGTGTCGGCCCCCGCCTCGCCCCGGGTCGCGGGCCGGCTGTCGCTCGGCCGCGACCCCGTCCTCCAGGTGTTCGCGCCGGACGACCGCTCGACCGGCGGCGCGCCGCCGGCCGTCGTCGGCATCGTGAGCGGGCGCGGCGGGCTGCAGGTGGTCGACGTCTCCGATCCGTCCGCGCCGCGCGTCGCCGCGGCGGTGCCGGCCGGCGGGCCGCCGAGCGGGGCGGCGCTGTGGGGCCGCCGGCTCTATGTGGCTTCCGGCGGCGCGCTGCAGGCGTTCGACCTGACCGACCCGGCGCAGCCCGTGCTCGTGGCCTCGTCCGCCGCCGGAGCACCGACCGGTCCGGTGGCGGTCGATGCGGCGCATGTCTTCCTGGCGCGGGGCGGCGAGGTCGCCGTCTTCCGGCGAGAGTAGGGGCGCGATGACCGCAGACGCCGGCGGTGCGGGTGCGGAGAGAGACTACGGTGCGGCGTACAGCGAGGCGTCGCTGTGGCAGAAGATCGCCGCTTTCGCCGGGCGGGCGGGGCGGGAGACCATCGAGCAGGTCCTCGTGCTGTACTACTGTTGCCTGGACAGCGATACGCCGGTGTGGGCGAAGACGGTCATCGTGAGCGCGCTCGGCTACTTCATCACCCCTCTGGATGCCATCCCCGATCTGATCCCGGGCGTCGGATTCGCCGATGACCTGGGCGCGGTGGCCATGGCGATGGCAACCGTCTTGGCGCATGTGAAGCCGGAACACCGGCGCCAGGCGCAAGAAAAAGTGACGACATGGTTTTGACGGTGATGGCAGGAACCCTGATTGGCGGCCGCGTCGCCGCGCGGGTGGCGAGTGCGCTGCTGGCCGCGCTCTGGCTGGCCGCTCCGGCCGCGGCCGGCGGGCAGCAGTGGACCCAGTTCCGCGGCCCGGGCGCCGCCGGCGTCGTCGCCGACAATCCGGATCTGCCCGAACGGTGGAGCGCCACCGACAACGTCGCCTGGCGCACCCCGATACCCGGCCTCGGGTGGAGCTCGCCGATCGTGGCCGGCGGCCTCGTGTTCGTCACCACCGTCGCGAGCGACGGCGACATCGAAACGCCCGAGGGCGGGTGGTACCGCTACGGCGAGCGCGGCGCCCCGGGGGACGTCCACCACTGGCTGGTCTACGCGCTCGACCTCGAGACGGGCGCGCAACGCTGGCGGACCGAGGTGCACGCCGGCGTGCCGGCGACCTCGCACCATCTCAAGAACACCTACGCCTCGGAGACCCCGGTCACCGATGGGGAGCACGTGTACGTGCTGTTCGGCAACGTCGGCCTCTATGCGCTCGGCTTCGACGGGACCGTGCGCTGGTCGCGCGACCTGCCGCCGGCGGAGACGCGCAACGGGTGGGGCACGGCGGCGTCGCCGGTGCTCCACGACGGCCGCGTCCATCTGGTCGTGGACAGCGAGGAGCAGTCGTATCTCATGGCGCTGAGCGCCGAGACCGGCGCCGAGCTGTGGCGCACCGACCGCGACGAGGGGACCAACTGGTCGACCCCCTACGTCTGGGCGCACGACGGGCGCACCGAGATTGTCACCACCGGCACCGACCGGGTGCGTTCCTACGACCTCGCCGGCCGGGAGCTGTGGGAGCTGTCGGGCATGTCGTCCATCGTGATCCCGACCCCCATCGCCGCCCACGGGCTGCTCTACCTGGAGTCGGGCTACATCGCCGACTTCTTTCGCCCCGTCTATGCGATACGGCCCGGCGCCAGCGGGGACATCTCGCTCGCGGACGGCGACACCGCCAACGAGTACGTGGCGTGGTCGCTCGAGCAGGGCGGCACCTACCACCCCTCGCCGCTGGTCTACGGCGACTACTACTACACGCTGCTCGACCGCGGGATGATGACCGCCCACGACGCCCGGACCGGGGCGGAGGTCTACGGACGGCGGCGCATCGACGTCGGCCAGGCGTTCACCGCGTCGCCCTGGGCCTACAACGGCAAGATCTTCGCCCTCAGCGAGGAGGGGACGACCTACGTCATCGCGGCGGGGCCGGAGTTCCGGATCGTGGCCGAGAACCCACTCGACGAGTTCTCGATGGCGACCCCCGCCATCCTCGACGACAGCCTGATCATCCGCACCGCCGAGGCCGTCTACCGCATCGCCGAGCGCTAGCGCGACCTTGCGTTCGCGTTGGAAGTTTCGCTGACGCGAAGCTTCTACGGCGCAAGCTCCTGGCGACCGGTCGGCGCGATGATCGGGGCTTCCAGCGATTCGAGGGGCTCGATCCGACCCTGCTGGCCGGCTGAGGCGTGCGCCTGGCAGGCGTGCGACGCCGGGCCTCGGGTCTCGTCCAGATATGCGTCCACGTCGATCCGCTGGCCGACAAGGCCGACGAGGCGTCGAAGCGGGTCCACCGGCGGGCGCCGTCTGACAATCAGCGCACCTTCTCTTTCCTCGAACTCGAGCTCGTGGCCGGGCTCGAGCCCCAGGCTGTCGCGGAGCGGCTTCGGAATCGTCACCTGACCCTTCTCTGTGAGCCTCGAAATCATACTTGTATTGTAGGAATTCTTACCAATGAGGGCAACACTCGTCATACCAGTGGTTTTCCCTGAGCCGTCAGGTACTTCGGGGGTCTGGCGTTGCGCCGCGTGGCGGACCCGGAGACGCTGCCGGCGTCGCGCCGGCCTTGTCACATGCGCTCGGGGCGACGCAATCATGGCCGTGGGTTCACACCTCGACACCGCTGTCGCAGGACGCGGCAGCGTCAAGGGGCGCGGTGGGGGATGAGCGTGCGGACGGCGTCGGGCAGATCCTGACGGAGGAGCTCGTCGCCGGAGACCGGTCGATACATCGGGTGGCCGAAGGCCAGCAGGAGCACGACGACCACCTCCAGGAGGACGAACGCCGCGGCGGCCGCTCGCGCCAGGGAAGACGTGCCCCTGAACGCGGCGTGCATCCAGGCCGCCATCGGCAGACACGCGGCGTGGAACGCGATCACGACGTGCCATCCCTGGACGGGAACCGGAGAGATCGCCGCCGCTGCACACAGGGCGGCCAGACACCACCCGGCGTAGGCGCGCATCCAGTCCGCCGACGATCGCCGGCGGTCGGAGTCGGCGGGGTCGAAGGACGGATGGCGCCGGAAGTAGCGCCAGGACGCGAACGCCGCGAGCGCCACCGACGCCGTGCTCGCGGCGATGACCACGCCGGTCAGCCCCGAGGCGAATGCGATCCCCGTCGATGCCGCCGCTTCCGCCTCGGCGTAGACCGTCTGCTCCAACCGCCGTCCGATGAACACCGAGCCGAGGCGCCACCAGTAGGCCAGGCTCTTCGGCAGGTTCACCAGACCGACGAGCACCCACGGCAGCTCGTCGGTGTTCCCGGGCAGAATCCGCGGCAGGCTCCCGGCGACGAGCGCCTGCGCGGTGGGAAGGAGGGTGAGCCCCCCGGCCAGCACGCCGAGGAGGCTCCCCCGGATGTCCAGGCGGATGCGCCGCCCCGCCGCCAGCCCTGCCGTCAGGAGCGCGAGCACGAGGAACGATCCATGGAGCTGCAGCGCCAGCGTGAGGGTGGCGGCGTGGAGCAGGCTCCACCCCCGATGCGACCGCTCGCGCAGCCGGTACGCGCTGGCCAGATGCAGGGCCGCGGGGAGGAACACGTAGGCCGGTTCCCACACGAAGCCGGCGTGGTAGAGACGCCAGGGAGACAGCCAGTACACGGCGAGGTAGGCGGCGAGGAACCGTGCGCCCAGGGCGCGCCCGATGCAGATCGACAGGACGGCGGCGCCCATGGAGTGGGACAGACCGATGAACAGCCCCGGGGCCCGGTAGTCGGCCCACATCTCGAGGGGGGCGGCGACGAGGAGCGGCAGCAGGGCGCCGGGGATGCGGCCGCCGCCGCTCATGGTCTTCGCGAACGGCGGCAGGTGGCCGGTCTCGAGGACCTCGATCCCGGACAGCAGCAGGGCGTACTGGTCGCCGTAGATCCATTGGCGCGACCAGAGCAGCGCCTGCAGGGCGGCGCCGGCGCACAGAATCGCGGCGATGAGGGGAAGGGGTCGAGTCATCCGGGACGCGCCGGCGCGAGATCGCACGGTGGCGCCCGGTGCCGGCCAACGCCCCGCGGACAACACTGGAGCGTCGTTGTCGATTCGTCCCTGAATCTATCCACGCCGGTCCCGGCCGTCAACATCGAACGCTCCGCGGCGTTCTCCGCTACAGTCTCGTGCGCTTGAAGAGGCGCTCGGGGAGCGCTCGCACGATCAGCATGATCACGCGCCAGATGCGTCTGACGTACACCACGTCGCGTCGCCGGCGGATCGCGGCGACCACCGCCTGCGCCACTTCGTCCGGCTCCGCCGTCAGCCGCGGCGGCAGGTCCATGCCGTCGGTCATGCGGGTGCGGACGTAGCCCGGCTTGACGGTGACGACGTGAACCCCGGAGCCGGCGAGGCGGTTGCGCAGGCCGGACAGGAACGCGGAGAAGCCGGCCTTGGCGGAGCCGTAGACGTAGTTCGAGGCGCGCCCGCGGTCGCCGGCCACCGAGCTCACCCCGGCCAGCACGCCGCGGCCGCGCTGCTCGAACCGTTCCGCCAGCGCCGCCAGCAGCAGGGCGGGGCCGACGTAGTTGGTTCGCATGACCCGTTGGGCGACCGCGCTGTCGCCCTGGGCGGCCTTCTGATCGCCGAGCCAGCCCGACGACGCACACGGCGACGTCGGGAAGCACCTCGAGTGCGTCCAGCAGCGAGACGCCGCCGTCCGCGTCGAGCACGTCGCAGCGGTGCGCGGTCACCGCCCCGGCGGTCCTCGCCCGCATGTCCTGAACCTCCTCCGCGAGATCCTCGGCGTGGCGGGCCGCGAGCTGCAACGCGCAACCGTCGCGGGCGAGGCGGCGGGCGATGGCGCGGCCGATGTCCGACGTGGCGCCGATGATCAGCGCGGTCTCGCGGTCCTTCACAGCGCGAGCCTCCCCGACAACGCCGAGGCGAACCGGCCTGCGCCGCGGGCCCCCTCGGTCCGTATGGCGCTGAACTCTGCGAGGCGGGGATAGCCCTGCCGCACGCGTTCCGGCGCGCAGCAGGCGTCCTTGGCGAGATATACCCGCCCGCCGTGGGCATGGGTGATGCCGTCGAGGCGGTTCAGCAACGTCAGGGTGCCGGGGCGCATCGGGAAGTCCAGGGCCAGGGTATAGCCCTCCAGGGGGAAGGACATCATCCCCTCGCCGGCCGGCCCGAACAGCTTGAGCACCGTGAGGAACGGACCCTGTCCCTCCGCCGCGATGCATTCCAGCAGCGCCGCAACGCCGCGCCGGCTCTCCGCCTTCGGCAGCACGCACTGGTACTGCACGAAACCCCGCCGCCCGTACAGCCGGTTCCACGCCGCGACGTGGTCCAGGGGAAAGAAGAACGACCCGTAGTGAACCGGGCGCTCGCCGCCGCGCACGCGCCCCCGCCCGTAGTGCAGCGCGTTGAACAGGCGGATCGACGTCCGATTGAGCAGCGCGGACGGCGCATCGACGGGGATTGTCAGCGCCGCTGGAGACGCAACCGGCAGGGGGTTCGCCGCGAGACGCGCGGGCAGCGTGCCCCGCGCCATCCACGCGCCGCGGGACACCAGCGAGCGCCCCAGCCTGGCGCCCCGCGCCAGACCGTCGATCCAGGCCACGCTGTAGGGCCGGTCCCCCGACGCCTCGAACAACGCCATGGTGTCGTCGAGGTCCCGCGTGGCGACGGTTTCCGCCAGCAGGAAAGCGGATTCGACGGGGCGCAGGCGAAAGCGCGCGGACAGGATCACGCCGGTCAGGCCCATGCCGCCCAGGGTCGCGCGGAAGAGGTCCGCATGGTCCGAGCGGCTGCAGCGCCGGGTCTCGCCGTCCGCCGTCGCCAGCGTCAGGGACTCCACGTGGGCGCCGAAAGAGCCGTCGCGGTGATGGTTCTTGCCATGCACGTCGGCTGCGATCATGCCGCCGACGGTGACGTGCTCGGTGCCGGGAACCACCGGGGGAAACCAGCCCCGGGGGACGAACGTCGCCAGGATGTCCGACAGCCGCACCCCCGCCTGGCACGTCAGCCGCCCCGTGTCCGGGTCGAACGCCTGCAGCCGGTCCATCGCCAGCATGGACAGGGTCAGCCCCGCGTTCAGCGCGGCGTCGCCGTAGGAACGCCCGTTGCCCCGCGCAATCAGGGTGCGGTTCCGCGCCAGCAGCTCGCCGAGCTCCTCGCATCGGCGGAGCCGCGCGACCCGGCAATCCAGCACGGGGTAACGGCCCCATCCCGACAGTTCCATCGGCCTCGGTCGCGTGACCAGGAGCCCTGGCCCGGAAATCGCCGCCTGCGGCGCCGCTGTCCGCCCGACCAACCCTCAAGGAAGTCGGCGCCTCCTGCGGGAGTCGGCGCCGTGCTGCGGCGCAGACTCCGAGCCCCGGAAATCGTCGCCCGGCGGCTCCGCTTGCCCCCCGGCCGACCCTGTCAGGGAGTCGGCGCCTCCCGCGGGAAGCGGCGCCGTTGCCGCAGCGCAGACTCCTGGTCCCGGATTATGCACTGAAGAAGCTGATTCCGGGAGGGACACAGGCGCCTCCGAGTGGCATCGGGGCCGCCTGCACGGGCTGGCGCATTCGCCGGCGTTGCCGTGGCGGTCGGTCGCGATTAAAATGTAGCGCGTATCGGGCATGCGAGTTGTCCGTAGTGCCCCGTTCTGCCGGGATCGGCCGTGACCTGACCCGCGCCGGTCCGAGGGAGCCCCGAGGTGGATATGTCAGAACCAGAAGTCGTCGTTGGTATCGGAGGCGCAGCCGGCGACGGCACGGCTTCCGCGGGCAATACCCTGGTGTTGTCCATGGCCAGGCAGGGCATCGCCGGGTACAGCTACAACAGCTACCAGTCGGTCATCCGCGGCGGGCATTCCTGGCTGCGTCTGCGTTTCTCGGCCAAGAAACCGCTCAACCAGGGTGATCAGGTCGACGTGGCGATCGCCCTCAACCAGGACTCGCTCGATCGGCACCTGCAGGAGCTGCAGCCCGGCGGCATCTGTCTCTACAACGGCGCCAAGTTCCAGCCCAGCTACGACCCGCCGGCCGGCGTCCAGCTGTGCGGGCTGCCGGTGCCCGACCTGGCCCCCGACTCGGTCAAGCTGCCCGTCATGCAGAACACCGTGGCGGTCGGGGCGGCGGTGCAGATGATGGGTCTGGGGTTCGAGACGCTCGCATCCGTGTTCGAGACAACGTTCGCCAAGAAGCCGGCGGTCGTCCAGAAGAACATCGAGGCCGCCCGGAACGGCTACGACTATGCGGCCAAGAACTTCCAGCCGCTCGCGACCCCGCTCCATCCGACCGACCAGAAGTGGGCGCAGTCCTCCGGCAACGACCTTCTGGCGATGGGCGCCGCCCTGGCCGGGTGCAAGTTCTACGTCGCCTATCCGATGAGCCCCGCCACGCACATCCTGGAGTGGTTCGCGAATCACGCAAAGCGGCTCGGTATCTGTGTGCGGCAGGTCGAGGACGAGATCTCGGTCGTCAACATGTGCATCGGGGCCAACCACATGGGGGTGCGCGCGATGTGCGCCACCTCGGGTGGGGGATTTGCGCTGATGAGCGAAGCGATCGGCATGTCGGCCATGTTCGAGACCCCGGCGGTCGTCATCAACGTCATGCGGGCGGGACCCTCCACCGGCGTGCCCACCAAGACCGAGCAGGCCGACCTGAACCAGGCCTTCGGCGCCAGCCAGGGCGACTTCGAGCGCGTCGTCCTCGCCCCGCTCAGCATGGGGGACTGCTTCGTGACTCCGGCCGTGGCGTTCCACGTCGCGGACAAGTATCAGCTCCCGGTCCTGATCCTGGGGGATCTGCTGCTCTGCGAGGGGAGCGAGACGGTCGCCACCGAGGTCCTGGACGTCGGGTTCCCGATCGACCGTGGCGAGCTGATCACCACGGCCGACGAGTCGCGGCAGGAGCCGTATCTGCGATACAAGGACACGCCCTCGGGTGTTTCGCCGCGAGCGATTCCGGGTCTTCCGGGGTATCTGTATACATCCGGCACGGACGAGCACGACGAGGACGGCGTGCTGTTGAGTGACGTCTTCACCGACCCGATCCGGCGAAAGAAGATGGTCGACAAGCGGTATCGCAAGCTGTCGACGATTCTCCATGACCTGCCGGCCCCGATCCTGGAGGGACCCGCCGACGCCGAGACCACCCTGCTCGGGTGGGGCTCGACGTGGGGCGTCATCAAGGAGGCGGCCGAGCGGCTCACGGCCGCCGGCGTTTCGGTGAACCACCTCCAGGTCAAGACGCTCGTTCCGCTGCATTGCGACGACGTCGCGGCCGTCGTCGAGAAGAGCCGGCGGCTCATCATCATCGAGAACAACCACAGCGGCCAGTTCGCCCGGCATCTGCGGGCGGAGACCGGCATCGTGGCGGACGGGCACATCCGGAAGTACGACGGCGAGCCCTTCGAGCCGAAGCACATCGTGTCCGCGGTCAACGACATCATCGACGGTCAGACGATCGTCACCGTCCTGTCAACCGAGCCCGGTTGGCGAACCGACCATCCCACGGGGACCAGTGGTCCGTGGGAGGGGTTGAAACAGGTCACCAGGCCTGGCGTGCCGGCCAAGGCGTGAGGAAACAACGATGACACCTTCTGCAACCCTCGTGGAAGTCAAGGATTTCAAGTCCGAGGTTCACCCCGACTGGTGCCCCGGCTGCGGCGACTTCGGTGTGCTCACGTCGCTCTACAAGGCCTGCGTCGAGCTGCAGATACCGCCTCACGAGCTGATGGTGGTCTCGGGCATCGGGTGTTCCTCCAACCTGCCCGGTTTCATCCGGTCGTATGGCGTCCACACCCTGCACGGACGGCTGCTGCCGTTCGCGACCGGCTGCAAGCTCGCGAACCAGAGCATGACCGTCGTCGGCACCGGCGGTGACGGTGACGGGTACGGCATCGGTCTCAACCACTTCATCCAGGCGATGCGTCGGAACATCGACGTGACCTACATCGTGATGAACAACGAGATCTATGGGCTGACGACGGGCCAGGTCTCGCCGACCAGCGAGACCGGCATGAAGACCAAGACCAGCCCGTTCGGCAACCTGGAGGGGATGCTGAACCCGATGGCGCTGGCGCTGGCGGCCGGGTGCGGGTTTGTCGCTCGCGGGTTCAGCGGCCAGCCCAAGCATCTGGCGGAGCTGTACAAGGCAGGCATCCAGCACAAGGGGTTTGCCCTGATCGACGTGTTCAGCCCGTGCGTGACCTTCAACAAGCTCAACACCTATCAGTACTTCCGCGAACGGATCTACAAGCTCGAAGACGAATCGCACGACACGAGCAGCTTCCACGCCGCCATGGACAGGGCGTTGGAGTGGGACCCGAAGATCCCGATCGGGCTCTTCTACCAGAATCCTGACCCGCAGCCGTCGCTGGACACGCTCGACCCGGCCCTGACCACGGGCGTGCCCCTCGTGCACCAGAACTGCACGGTCGACGCCGAGACGCGTGGGGAGCTGATTCGCGAGTTCATGTAGGGCAGGACACGGGCTGCCCGGCAGCCCGTGGCGACATTCCCCGCTGCATGCGAGCGGCGATGCATCCCGACCGCCCTGTGACGCGGGAGGGATGCAGCCCGCTGGCGCCCTCGCCGCTCTCGATGCAACGCGGGGTTCCACCACGGCCGGGAGTCTGCGCCGTAGAACGGCGCGGACTTCGGCGGCGCCGAAGGCGACGCTTCCCGGCCAGAGGCTTGCGCCGCAGAAGTTTCGCGCCAGCGAAACTTCCGACGCGACCGTCAGGTCGCGCGGTCGCGTTAGGGCTCCCGGAGCGCCGCCAGGACGGCGGCCGCGATGGCCAGGCCGGTCAGCCAGCTCGTGCGGTCGCGCATCGCGAAGACCACCGGGTCGTCGTGCACCGCGCCGCGGCCGGCGAGCAGCGTCAGCCGCCCCAGCCAGTGGACCAGCAGGGGGCAGACCAGCCACAGCAGCTCGTGCTGCGGGTAGCGGGCGCTCACTTCCGGGCTCTGGATGTAGAGCGTGAGCACCACCACAGTGGCGAACCCGCTGCCGGCGCCGAGGGCGGCCATCGCGGGACCGTCCCCGGCGTGGTAGGCGCGCCCGTCCGCGCCCTCCGCGCCGGCCAGCTCCGTCTGCCGCTTGGCGATGGCGATCGCGAGGAATATGAACAGCGAGAACGCCAGCAGCCACGGCGAGGGCGCGACCGCGACGGCGGCCGCGCCGATGAGCACGCGAATCGCGTAGAGCAGGGCCAGGACGATGACGTCGATGAACGTCTTGCGCTTCAGCCACAGCGAGTAGGCCAACGTCGCGGCCAGGTAGACAAGGACGCCGTATCCGGCGGCCACCGACAGCCCGAACGCGGCGGCGAGGCCCGCCGTCACCAGCGCGAACCCGATTCCGACCGACGGCAGCAGCCCCGTCCTGCCCGCCGCCAACGGACGGTGCCGCTTGCGGCGATGCCGGCGGTCGTGGGGGAGATCGAGCGCGTCGTTCAGCAGATAGGTGCCCGATGCGCAGGCCGACAGCGCGGCGAACACGCCGAGCAGCCTCAGGTACAGCCCCGCGTCGGTGCCGTGATCCGCCAGCAGCGGCACGAACACCATCGTGTTCTTTATCCACTGGTGGGGACGCAACGCCCGCAGGTAGTCGAACGGCGTGCCGCCCGCACCCGGCAGCAGCCGGGCGTCACCGTCGAGCCCCCGCAGCGTGCGGGCCAGACCCGCGGACAGCCCCACGCCGATGGCCCGCCGGGCGCTCCGCCAGGCCGCCAAGTCGCGTCGTGCGTGGCCCAGGTAGTCGAATCCGCTCTCGCCGAAGCGCGCCACGAGGGCGGCGGCCCGCGCCTCGCCGGTGAGATTGGCGCCGTCGTCGGAGGTGATGCAGCCGGTCGCGCCGACGGTCTCCGCCAACGGCTCGACCGCGCGCGGGTCGGCGCCCGATGCCAGCCACACCTCGCGCCCGGCTGCCCTCGCCGCGTCGATCTCCTGCAGCACGACCGGGTTCAGCACCAGCGTCGACGGGGGCAGCGGAACCGCTTCGGCGACCCTGCGCTTCAGGGCGGCGCGGCCCCGCAGGAGCCAGAACGGGAGCGCCAAGACCTTCAGCGGGCATCGCGCGATCAGCCGCGCCGCGCCCTCGATGAACAGATCATCGGCAACCAGGGCGCCGTCGACATCCACCACCAAGGGGGTCGCGGCGTCGTCCTCGATGGGCGTTTCGGGTGGGGCGACGGACATCGTTCCGCGTCCTACCCGCTCGCGGCGGGCCAGCGGCCCGGCGCCGGCCGCGCTTCGTGCGCGCCGGGCCAGGGCGGCATGGTGACGATCAGGATGCAGAGATCGCCATCGCCGGTGTTGCGGAACTGGAAGCGGCATCCCGTCTCTATGCTCAGGGCGGCCCCGGGCGCCACGTCGACCACCGACTCCGCGACATCGTGCGCGCGCCAGACCTGTCCACGCCCCTCGATGACGTACCAGACCTCTTCGACCGTCGCATGGACGACCGCCTCGGACGTCGCGCCCGGCGGCAGCCGGCAGTGCACCAGGCTGCCGCCCTGCACCGCGACGAGCTCGCGAATCTCCGATCCGTCAGGTGCGAGGACGGTACAAGTATCCGGGAGCTTCCTGGTCTGCATCACTCCCGCCCGCCAGCCCGTGGCAAGGGGTTCCGCCGCCTGGCGGGTCTCGGCCCGACGCGGGGTTCGACCGGGGCGGCCGGGCGGCGCCTATAATAGCCGAATCGACGCCCGCCGGTCCGGCTCATGAACCAGGTCAAGCGCACCGACATCTTCACCCGCCTGCGGGCCGAGAACCCCGAACCCACCACGGAGCTGAACTTCGGCACGCCGTTCGAGCTGCTCGTCGCCGTCGTGCTGTCCGCCCAGGCCACCGACGTCAGCGTCAATCAGGCGACCGGTCCCTTGTACGCCGCCGCCAACACCCCCCAGGCGATGCTCGATCTGGGCCTCGACCGGCTCAGGGACTTCATCAAGACCATCGGCCTGTTCAACACGAAGGCGGCCAACGTCATGAAGACCTGCCGCATTCTCGTCGACGAGCACGGCGGCGAGGTTCCCCGCCGCCGGGAGGCGCTCGAGGCTCTGCCCGGCGTCGGTCGCAAGACCGCCAACGTCGTGCTCAACACCGCGTTCGGCGAGCCCACCATCGCCGTCGACACCCACATCTTCCGGGTTTCGAACCGCACCGGGATCGCCCCCGGCAAGACGCCCCGGCAGGTCGAGGACCGGCTGCTGCGCCGGGTGCCGAAGGAGTTCAGGCGCGGCGCCCACCACTGGCTGATCCTGCACGGCCGCTACACCTGCACGGCCCGCAAGCCCCGCTGCGGGGGGTGCGTGATCGCGGATCTCTGCGAGTTCGAGGACAAGACCGAGTAGGCGGGCGTCGCCGGTCAGATGCCGGACAGGCGCCTCACCCCGTCGCGAAACACCTGGAAGCTCTTCGATCGGTTCCGGCTCACGTCCATGTGAGGGGCGATTCTGAGCGCCCAGTCACACTTGGCCCTACCCGGGGCCGGCCAGCCCGTTTTCTTGAGTTGAACCGACCCGCCCGGATGAACTGCATCCGCGAGAACCTCCCACGTGCCACAGATGCTGTCCTGCGCGTAGCCGTTCAGAATCGCGTCCTTCGCGTTGGGATAGGCTGCCTTCACGGCATCCCGATCTCCCAGTAGCCACGCCTCTGATTCCTCAATGGCAATCCTGAAGAGTGTTGTTGGACTTGGGTTGCACGCGTTCAGCACGCCGACCAGATCCCGCTTGAAGGCAATGCAATCCTTGTCGTCCAAGTCAACAACGACGATCACGCACGCCTGCGAGGCCGAGAGGCTGCTTCCGTACCCGCGCAGCAGTGCAGGCAAGTGGTGCAGCAGGAATTGCGTCTTCGGATTCGGTGCCTCGGCCAAGTCCTTCGGTATTGCGCCAATTCCCTGGTACGGATGCAGCTTCCAGGAATGAACCCTTCCGTTCGCGCCAAGAATCTTCTTCAGCAGGACACTCAGCGCGATGCTTCCGGACTTGTCCTCTACCAACACCTCGAAGTGCATTCGACTATTTCCGATCCAGATACTCGCTGTACCAGAGGCCGCCAAGCAGCAACCCTTCACTGACCATGGACCTGACTATATCGTTGTCGCTGGCGCGAAAAATCGTGGCGAAACCATCCGGCTGTTTTTCCAGAATCCACGTCTCGTCTGGCTGCAGCGCGTCGACGAAGTACGGCTGGTGGGTCGTGACGAAAATCTGCGGCGCGTTCTTCCCGGCCATGGCGTGTTCGCGAAGCTCGTCGGCCAGAACTTCCAGCAACTTGTGGTAGAGACCGTTCTCCGGTTCCTCGATGCAGATGAACGGGGGCGGCTGTGGATCCTCCAACATGATCAGGTATGCGAAGACCTTGAGCGTGCCGTCGGACATCTGCTGGGCATAGAAGGGATCGCCGAATCCCTTGTCGTTGAAGCGGAGCAGCAGTCGTCCGTCTGGACTCTGCTCGGTATCTATGCGGTGGATACCTGGAATCCTGTCGGCAATGCGATCGAGGATGTCCTGGAATCTGTCGGGCTGCTCACGCTCCATGAACTGCACCACGTTGCCGAGGTTGTCGCCGTGAGCGTTCAAGTGCTTCTGCGGTCCCGCCAACGGCAGACTGCGCGCGGCATCCGGAGTGAAATAGCTCAGGTACCATCCCTCGATGAATTGGCGGAAGGACGATATCCTGGGATGCTGCTTCAGCGCCCCGAGAGTGGCAATGCCGAGCTTGCGCTTGTCCTGGAGCTCGATGATCTCGGTTTCCGCACTCTCCTCTCGGTGCACCCCCTTCTTGAGCTGGTCAATCAGTGATGCCAGCTCGAACAGGCTCCCTTCGGTGTCATCGAACCGCCTGCCCTGCGCCTCTCCCTTCCAGGCCAAGCCTCGGCCATCGTGCATCATCAGGAATGAGAAGGGTCGCCCGTGGCTCTGTCCCTTGCGGCGCTGCCGGAGGCGTTCACGGGATACATAGGGCCGTCCGGTTTCGTCCCGGTCGATCGCCAGCTCGTACGTGATGGGCCGCGCCTGTCGTTCTTCCCGGTAGTAGATCTCGAATTCAATCGGAGCGTCGGTCCCCTGGGAGCGGATACGCTGGAATCCGCCACGCCCGTGCGCATCGCATGCCTCCTCGACCCCCAGCTTCAGGCAGTCGGCAAGAAAACCGAAGGCATCGAAGAGCGAGCTCTTTCCGGTCCCGTTCTTGCCGATTACGACGGACATCGGGGTCAAGGGCTCGACATGCTGGGTATTCCACAGCTTTCCGAGGGTCAGGTTCTTCAGCACCCGGTAGTTTGCGATCCGGATTCCTTCGATCTTCGCCATAAGGTCGATTCCTCGGCACGACGTTGGGCGACCGGGAGCGCGGCGACGGGAAGCGCTACGGTCGCCGGCCGAAGAGTACAGGTCATGGTTGACGTTCGCAAGGCACACCACGGGGGTGTACTGCTCAACCCTGACCGGGGATGTGGTTCTCGTGGGGGTGGTGCGGTTGAGCGAGATGCCACGGGCACGGTCGGCGGTGTCGGGGGTGGTCTTGGGCGGAGCTGCCCTCGCTCGACCAAGCGGTCAATGCGCTGGGACGAGCCGCGCAAGGCCGGTCGCATCGCGGACGAGCAGGCCGTCGGGAAGGGGGACCGGCACCGCCCAGGTGGCGCCGTCCGCGACCTCGTAGTGGTGGGCGACCGCGAAACCGACCGGGCTCGGCGCCGCCACCAGCAGGTCGGCGTCGCCGGTCAGGAGGAGAAGGTCGTCGCCGGCGATCAGCACCGACGCGTGCTCGCCCTCGCGTCCCTCGCTCGACCACCGCACCGCCCCCGTCGCCGCCTCGACAGCCACGAACTGACCGGCGCGGGTCGACGAGTGGCCGTAGAGGATTCCGTCGGCGAGCACCGGCGTGGTCATGTACATCGTCACGCCCGTGTTGCTCCAGGCGCGCGAGGCCTGCCAGCCGTCTCCCTGGCGGCGGATCGCGAAGGCGTGCGTTCCCTGGCGCGGACCGGAGACCACCAGGTGGGCGCCGGTCCAGACCGGCGTCATGATGTTCTCGTGCCACTCGTCGGTGAACGGCACGCTCCAGAGCAGCCCGCCGTCCGCGGCGTCGAGGCCGACCACTGACGACTCGGTCAGCGTCACGAGCTGGCGGTGGCCGTCGACCTCGATCAGGATCGGCGACGCGTATCCGGGACCCACGCCCCGCCAGGACCAGATCTCTTCCCCCGTTGCCGGATCGAGGGCGAGCACGCGGCCGCCCGCGGCGTCGCTCCCGATCTGCACGAGCAGCCGGCCCCCGTCGACGAGCGGCGAGGCCGCGGTGCCGCAGAAGAGATCCGTCACCTGCACCGACGCCGAATAGTCGTTCCGCCAGACGAGGGCGCCGGACGCCGCGTCCCAGCTCGACAGAATGCCGCCTGCCCCCAGGGTGAACACGCGCCCGCCGTCGACGGTCGGCGTCGCGAACGGACCCGGCAGGGCGGTGGGGACGATGGTGTTCTGCACGAAGCGCGCCGGGTAGTCGTGCCGCCACAGCCGCGCGCCGCTCGCGAGGTCGAGCGCGGTCACGATCTCGAGGTCGCCGCGCCGGCTGTGGACGAAGACCCGCCCCGCGGAGACCACCGGCGAGGAGTAGCCCTCGCCGATCTCCACCCGCCAGGCGGGGGCGAACGCCTCGGGCCACGCCTCCGGCGCCTGCGCGGCCGGCGCGACCCCGTCGCGCTGGGGCCCGCGCCATCCGGGCCACTCCTGCGCCCACGCCGGGCTTGCGGCCACAACGAGGGCAACGGCCATCAGCTGTCTCACCGCGCCCGCCACCTCCCGGGCTGCGGACTGGCGCCGGAGAACGACAGGAAGGATGGAGCGAGCTCCCAACACGAGATCAAGTGTAGACCGGATTCCGGTATGACGGGTCGCAGCCCGGTCCGCTTGTCGCCGGGTTGGCGGCGACAAGCGGGCTCTGGCGCCCGGCGCCGGCCGGCCTGCCGCGTCTTCACCTCCGTCAGAACTTCACGCCGCCAAGCAGCAGGACGAGCTTGTCATGCTCGTTGAAGCGGACTACACGGGTCTGGGCGAAGCCAGCCTTGACTGCCGACCGCTTCGTGCTGAGGCCGCTGAACGAGATCGGGGACGAGCTCGATTGGAAGCGGGCCGGCCACCACTTCGTCTGCAGCCGGGAGCGGCTCGACTTCGACACGCTGGTACGGCTGGGCGCCCGCGCCGCAGCGCTCTGCCGCGCCGCGCCGACATGCCCCGCGCCCCTGCCGCCTCTGAACGGCTCCCGGGGCCACTTGGTGGAGCACACACCCTCGCGCGGCTCACGCGCGCAGCAGCAGCGCCGCGAGGGCGGCGGCCGTGGCCAACTGCCACCAGAGCTGGGTCTGTTCCTTGAGCAGCAGCGTGCCGAGACCCACGAGACCCGCCGCGGCGGCGAGCAGGTACCAGTACAGCTCGGTGAACTGTTCTTCGCGGTGCGTCGCCTGGGCGCGGCGCTCGACGTCGGTGAGAATCTCGAGCGCGATGTCCTGCGCGCCGTCGACGCCGAGCTCGTAGTACGCGCCGTCTCCGGCCTCGGCGATCGCGCGCAGGGAGTCCCGGTCGAGGGCCGAATGCAGGGGGGCCTCGGGTGGGTCGTAGGGGCCGGCGGGAAGCTGGGGGATGAGGCCCCCGGCGGTGGTGCCGACCCCCACGGCGTACACCCGGATGCCGCGGTCCCGGGCGAGCTGCAGCGCGTCCTCCACCTCTCCGCTCCAGGCCTGGCCGTCCGACAGCACGATGAACGCCTTGGCGCTGAGCCGCTCGCCGTGGAGCTGGGCGTCCCGCTCGAACATCTGAACGCCCCAGTAGATGCCCTCCTCGATGTTGGTGTCCCAGCTCGTGTCGTCCTCGAGGCGGAAGGGAGGCTCGTCGCCCAGATGGTCGAGAAAGAAGAACAGGGCGTTGGGATCGCGGGTCAGCCGAACCTGCGGGGCCGCGCGGTGGGCGAACAGGGCGAGGGCGACGCGCTGGTCCTGCCAGCCCAGGAGCTCGGTGAACGTCCGGATCCAGGCCACCGATCGCTGCCAGCGGTCCGGCGCCACGTCGCTGACCCGCATCGAGGCCGAGCCGTCCTGCAGAAGGATGAAGTCGGCGCCCGCGCTTCGGGTGACGGCGACGAGGGCCTGCGGGCGCGCGAGGGCGAGGACCAGCGCCGCCACCGCCAGCAGCAGGCAGAGCCAGAACGAGAGCCCGCCGGCGAGGGCGAAGCGTTCGCGGACCGGCGTCGTCCGGCGCTGCGCTTCGCGGGCGTCGCGCCGCCGGCGCGCGAACTGCCACAGCCACAGCAGGCCCAGGCCCGCCGGCAGCACCAGCAGCCACAGGTACAGCGGATCCTCGAACTGAAGGGCGGGGAGCGCGGTCGGGGGCATGGCCGGTCCTCGTGTCGCGTCTCCGGGAGTCTGCGCCGCAGAAACGGTGCAGACTCCCGGCAGGGTCGGTTAGGCGGCAAGCGGAGCCGCGACGACGGTTTCCGCCCTACCCGCGCCGGCGAATCGACGCCCCTTCGCCGATGGTGGGATCGTCGGTCTCTTCCGGCTCGACGAGCCGGTCGCGCGGCACGTAGATCTGGATGTCCTCCATGTCCGCCTCCTCCGGATCCGCCCCTTCGTTGCCCGGTATGCTGGGGACCCGCACGTCCGGCACCGGCCCCCCGGCCGCGATCCGGTTCCGCAGGCGCACCATCACTTCGTAGTTGAACGCCGCGTCGAGATGCCCGTCGTTGGCTTCGAGCAGGCGGCGATAGACGCCGATGGCCTGATCGAGCGTGCCCAGAGCCATATCGCGGCTGGCCTCCGGGCGCTGGGCCGCGCGGTAGCGGGCGTTGGCGACCAGGAGCTGCAGATCGAGGTTGCCGGCGATGCTGGGGCTGTCGGGCGACGCGTAGTGCGTGACGATCGGGGCGTAGTCGCCGCGCCAGTACCGCACCGCCGCCTGCTTCACCGCCACCGCGTCCCGCAGATCGGACAGCAGCCAGGGCACGCGCGAGGTGGACGCCAGCGATCCCGCGACCCGGTCGTAGCCCGCCGCCGCGCCGTCCAGGTCGAGGGTGGCGAGGGCGCGGTCGGCCGCCGCGATCCGGCGTTCGAGGCGACTGGCGGCGAGCAGCGCCGAGGCCGCGGCGGCGAGCCAGCAGGGCCGGCACGAGGTAGCGCAGCACGGTCTTCACGGGAACCTCCTGAACGGCTTCACGCCCAGCCCGAGGACCAGGGCCACGCTCCACAGACCCAACGCGGTCAGCGCGAACGGCGAGAAGCGGGGCTGATGCGCCACGTACTGCGTGACGTCGATCTGCCCCGCCGACAGCTCGTCGATCTCGTGCACCGCCTGCAGGATCGCGGGCTCGTCGGCGGCCGGATAGAAGCGGCCGCCGGTCTTCTCGACGGCCAGCTTCCAGGTGATGTCGGGCAGGACGTCGCCGAGCCCTCGATCGTACGCGGTGCGGATGAAGTACACCGGAATGGAGTTGTCCGCCGCCTCCTGCAGGATGTCGTCCAGCGACTGCCCCTCGTACACGGCGTGGGTATCCTGTCCGTCGCTGAAGACCACCATCAGGTTGCCCTGTGCCCGGAGAAAGTCGAACGTGCGAAAGAGCTGCACGCCGCGGCTGATCGCGCGCATGATCAGGGTCCCGTGGTCCGGGAAGCGGTCGTACTCCTCGGGCGTGCCGATGAGGCCGATGCTGAGGAGGACGTTCTCGTAGTCGTTGGTGAACGGCGTGACGACGTAGGCCTCGCCCCCGAACTGCACCAGCGAGACCAGATCGCGGTGAGACCCCTCCATGCGCCGCCGCACGAAGTACTCGGCGGCGGCGACGTTGGCGAGGAACGTGTTGCCCCAGCCGAGCTGATCGGTGGCGAACGAGCTGTCCATGCTGAGCGAAGCGTCGATGAGGATGGCGATGCGGTGCCCGGGGAACGTCGCGCGTTCCTGGACCAGGGCGGTGTGGGGGTCGGCGAGGGCGACGGCGAAGAACGGCATGCCGGCCAGGACCAGCAGGAACGGACCGTGACGGAGCGGCGCGAGGGCCGAGCGTCTCGTGGTCGCCCACGGGAGCAGCGTCGGCAGGACGAGCTGGTTGCGGCCGGCCCGTGCGCGGACGACGGCGCGCGCGAGCAGCGCGGCCAGCGCCAGGAGCGCCAGCCCCCCGAGCGCGATCACCGTCGCGTCGCGCCGCGGCAGCGGCAGCGTAGCCAGCGACACCCCGCCCAGCTCGGCGAACGTGAGCCGCAGGCGCTCGATGACCGCGGTCACCGTCTCCACGCTACCCCCATCGCCAGCCCCGCCCACGCTCGGCGGGCGGCGTCGGCCCACCGGTTGGCGTGTCGCACCGGCGCCAGCGCCTGCCATCGCAGGCGCCCCACGTGGTCGATGCCGGCGTCGAGCGCCCGCGTCAGCGCGCCGGGCGCCGGCTCGGAACCCGCCGGCGCGTCGTCGCGCCCGTAGCGCACCGCCGTGAGCAGGGTCATCGCCCGGCTGAGGTCGGCCGCCGCGGCGGCGCCGGCGAGTTGGCCGGCGGGGCCGGGTGGATGTCCGGCGCCGTCCCGGTACGGTTCAGACCAGGCGGCCGCGGTGAGGCCGGACGAGAGGGCCGCGGTGCGGCGGCCGAGCAGCCCGTGGCGCACGCGCAGTTGTCCTTCCCGCGGCGTCTCTCCGGCGGCGACCGCCGACTGGGTGACCGGGCGGGACAGCGCCACCGCGCTGGCGATGCGCAGCGCGGTCAGCGCGCGCCCCGCCGTGTCCCGCGTCCAGCCGTTCCCGGCCGCCGCGCGCCGCACCCGGGTCAGCTCTTCGAGCGCGCGGTGCGCGACGAGCGCGGGCGAGAGTCGTCTCTCCGTCACCGCCGCCGCGCCCGTGCGGTCGCGCAGGGCGCGCATCGCGCCCAGTACGACGAGGCCCAGCGCGGCGATCCCGAAAAGCGCGGACAGCAGGCCCAACAGGCTCGCCCGCAGCTCGCGCGCCTGCGTCGCCCCGAAGCCGGCCGGCGGGAGGTCGCGAATGTCGTCCGCGGACTCGGGGGTCAGCGACAGGACCCGGACCGGTTCGGAGGGCAGGACATACGTCAGCTCGCGTCCCGGGACCACCGGGTTGTCGCCGACGCGCCGTTCGATCCGGTAGGACAGCTCCAGGGCGGGAATGTCCACGTCCTCGCCGAAGGCGCTCTCGGTGATCAGACGCAGCGTGTAGTCGTACTGCGAGAACCGGTAGGGCCCGGTCAGAACGTCGCCGAGACGTTCACCGGAGAGGACCTCGAAGGGGGCGAGGTCGAGGGTCGCCGGTTCGAGCGCGGCCTCGTCGGGACGCGTCCGCGCGGCATCCGTCTCGACGAACCGGCAGGTCACCGTCATCGTGAACCGCTCGCCGACGAAGACGGCGTTCCGGCTCACCCGCCGCCAGCACCGCACCGCGTCGACAGCGGTCTCGCCGGTATCCGGTTGCGCGGCGTACGCCGGCGCCGCCACCACCGTTGCGGCGGTCAGCGCCAGCCGGATCATCCTGGAGCTCGATCGGATCATCGCCAGTATCCTGGAGCTCGTGAACGCCTCGAATCGACAGTCGCCTTTCGATGCCCCGGCGGCCCGAATCGTGTCGTGGGCATCACGGATTCCCGTGCGTGAACGCTGCATTAGACCACGGAACCGGCCGTCGATACCGTCCATCGTCGTCATTTGAACCACTGGATGACTTGCGGTAGGCTGGCCGCCTCGCCGCCTCGCGTTTCCCCCACCGCCGGTGGTGGAACCCCGCGTTGCACCGAGAGCGGCGAGTGCGCCAGCCGGCTGTGAGACGCCCGCCTGACAAGGCGTGAGGAGGGCGCATGTTGGGTTTATTGCGCCGCGGGCTGCAGGCAGTCCGACGAACAGCCGCAGTTCAGGCGGGATGCATCGCCAATCGAATGCAGGGGGCTTTCGCCGCGGGCTGCTCGGATCGGATGGCGGCAGCGCCCGCGCATTCGGGAGTCAGAGGATGCAGATGACAGCTCGTGCTTCACGACCAGGAGCCCATGGTGAAACCCGGCGGGGATTCTGCCACCGCCTTCCGGGGCTCGTCCTCGCGGCGGCGGTCGCGGCGTCTCCGGCCGCCCTCGCACAGTCCTCGCCGGAGTTCGTGCCGGTCACCGACGCGATGCTGCAGGCGCCCGCGCCCGACGACTGGCTGATGTGGCGCCGCACCCTCGACGGCTGGGGCTACAGCCCGCTCGACCAGATCGACCGGGACAACGTCGGCGAGCTGCGTCTGGTCTGGTCCCGGGCGCTGACCCGGGGCGGCCGCCAACAGGGCACGCCGCTGGTGTACGACGGCGTCCTCTACATGCCGAACCCGAGCGACGTCATCCAGGCCATCGACGCCGCGACGGGGGACCTCCTCTGGGAGTACCGCCGGGACCTCCCCGACGATGCGTGCGAGCGCATCATGCCCGGCGTCTGCACGACGAACCGGAACCTGGCCATCTACGACAACCTGATCATCGACACCAGCGTCGACGAGTACGTCTTCGCCCTGAACGCGGAGACGGGAGAGCTCGTCTGGGAGACCCGGGTCCTCGACTACCAGGTCCATCCCGCCAACCAGAGCACGGGGCCGATCATCGCGAACGGCAAGGTCATCTCGGGCCGGAGCTGCATGCCGGCGGCGGGACCGGAGGCCTGCGTCATCACCGCCCACGACGCGCGCACGGGCGAGGAGCTGTGGCGGCGCCGCACGACTCCCGCTCCCGGCGAGCCGGGCGACGAGACGTGGGGAGGCGTGCCCGACCAGGACCGCCGCCACGTCGGCACGTGGATGGCCCCGAGCTTCGACCCCGAGTTGAACCTGCTCTATATCGGCACCTCGGTCACCTCGCCGGCCCCCAAGTTCCTGGTCGGCGGCGCCGACCTGAAGCACCTCTACCACAACTCGACCCTCGCCCTCGACGCCGACACCGGCGAGATCGTCTGGTACTACCAGCACCTGAACGACCACTGGGACCTCGACCATCCCTTCGAGCGGCTCCTCGTCGACACCGTCGTCCGGCCGGACCCGGCGGTCGTGAGCTGGATCAATCCGCGCCTGCAGCCGGGGCAGGAGCGCCGGGTGATGACCGGCATCCCCGGCAAGACGGGCATCGTGTACACCCTGGACCGGGCGACCGGCGAGTTCCTGTGGGCCACCCCCACCGTGGCCCAGAACGTGGTGAGCCGCATCGACGGCGCGACCGGGGCGGTGTCGGAGAACCCCGAGGTGGTCTTCCGCGGCTTCGGCCAGGAGGTCTTCACCTGTCCCACCGCGATGGGGGGCAAGGACTGGGAGGCGGGCGCCTACAGCCCGCGGACCAACACCATGTACATGCCGCTGAGGAACGCCTGCGCGCGCATGGCCCCCCTCGACGACGGCGGGCGGTCGCTCTACAGCCTCAGCATGCGCAACGAGCTCGCCCCCGGCACCGACAGCCTCGGCGCGGTCTGGGCCATCTCGGCCGAGACCGGCGCCGTCGCGTGGACCCACGAGCAGCGCGCCGCCACCATGTCGCTCGCGGCGACGGCCGGCGGCCTCGTGTTCGTCGGCGACATCAACGGCCGGTTCAAGGCCCTCGACGACGAGACCGGCGAGGTGTTGTGGGAGATCAACCTCGGCTCGCCGGTGAGCGGGTTCCCCGTGACCTACGCGGTCGACGGCCGCCAGTACGTGATCGCCGGCACCGGCACCGGCGGCAACGCCTCGCGCTGGAGCGCGATGACCCCCGAGCTGCGGCCGAGCAGCGGCAACAACATCTTCGTGTTCGCGCTGCCGTGACCCCGGGCCGGCACGGGAGGCGGACCTCACCTCTCTCCGCGGTCAAGTGCGACCGCAGCCCGCGCGGCTCCCTGAGGGACCGGCGGGCCGCAGCAGGTTCCGGAGATCCGACGGGAGGCGTTGTTGCCCGGCACGCGCTGTCACGACACGTTCCCGCTGGACGGAACGGTGCGGGTCCAGTCCGCCTGCAGCCGCAGCCGGAACGGCGGTGATGCATTCAGCATCCGCGACAGATGCACGGCGGTGTCTGCCGTCGCTTGCCCAGCACGATCTCGTTGAGCCGATTCGCCGAGATCCTCAGCCGTTCCACCGCCTCGGCCTGCCTTTTCAGCCGCTCGATCCGATTGCCCCGCCGGGACTTGTCGGTGGGCGCTCGCGCGCGATCCGAGCCAGATTCTGCGCCTCGCGTGCAACGATCCAGTCAGAGGAGTCCGTTGAGAGGCGCATGGGAGATATTGTGCTCTCGTAATGCTCTTGTGGTTGCTCTCACTCCGTGTTACTGTAGGAGGCCGTTGAACGGGGCAGGGTGCCAGGCTGTCTTTGGAATGAGGATCCTGGCACCTGCCCCACGTCGAACACCCGAGAGGGGGAACCCATGAAAGTCGCACCGCCCGTCGCGGGTGGGGGCCGGGGCAACCCGGCCCCGAACGAACGTTTCAGACTACTACATGAACGCGATCCGTTGTCTAGGAGAATCTCGGGTGGCCGATTACAGGTCCTTCATCGTAACCAAACTGGCCGAACTTGATTTGGAGCGCACTCGGCTTGAGACGGCGCTTGCCGTCTTGGATGAGGTGGACGCCGAAGATGCAGACCAGCCGACACGGGACGCGGGCAGCGTGTCTCTCACAGCTGCTATCCACCGATGCCTGGGTACATTCTCCGGCCCCATGACGCCGACGCAACTGATCGACTGCCTTGGGCGCGATCGTCGGGTCAATCGCCAGTCGGTATACGCGGCCCTCCATCGACTCAAGGAGCGTGGGGAAATCGTCAAGGTTGACGACATGGCTTGGGCATTGCCCGCGGTCGGGGATCAACCAGCGCTCTCCGAGGCTGAGCTCCGCCTGAAGGAACGGTTCCTCGACGAATTGAGGCGTACGAAGAAGTTCTTTCACGCGACGGTAGCCACCCAAGCACGAGAGATCAGGATCGAGGACGGCCAGATCGGGTTCGTCTTCACCGCGTCCCAAGGCACACTGGCGAAGCAGGTAGAGAAGGCGCGGCCTTGGCTTGAGCAACTAGCCGCTAAGGTAGCCGGCCAAGAGATGAGGGTGGCGGTGGTACACGTTTCGGAGTTTAGACACTCTGCTGATGAGAGGTAGACGGGAGTCGCAGCCAACGTAAACACGGTTCCGGACTTCAAGATCCGCTGGACGTGAGCGACCCCACCTCGCTGTGGCGCGGGTCCTCGGATGAGCCCGCCGTCGGGCGGCCAGTGGAATCCGATGCGCCGGTGTCCGTCTCCTGAGCGGACCGTGTCGACCGCGAGGTAACCGCGACTCTGATCCCACGTCCGGTTTGATCGGTGCCACCGGGTGGCGCGGTACCTTGCCTCGCGCTGGGGGCGGTGGTCGGCGAGCGGCGATCTCATCCAGGGTTAGTACTGCGCCCAGTCGATGGCCGACAGCCGGTCACCGGGGCTTCTTCCAGCGGCGACGTGATACCTTGCTCCACGGCACGCAGGGCTTGGCCAGCCCGCCGCGACGGTCGGCTGCCCCATTCAGGCTCTGGCAGGTGGACGACGGGGTCCAGCACAGCGGTGGAGACAGGGCTGCAACCGGCTGGTCGGCCTTGTCGGACAGGAACAGGGAGGACGGACCAGGAGTGGGTGAGCATCCCTTCTCAGCGCAGATCGGGAACCGGGTGTCCCTCACCGGGCACTTCGACGTGCCCGTCGTCCTGGACGACGTGCGACCGCTGGGCGCGAACGGGTCCGCCGGGTTCGAGTGCCGTGTTCGCCTGCCCGACGGCACGATCGAGGAGGCGGTGATCTCGCCCGACGAGGTGGCGGCGATCCTCGGGGCGGAATCGGCGGCAGAGAAGGAACCGCCGCGGCCCGCGGACGCGAACCGGCTGCGGCTCCTCGTGGAGTCCGCCCGCATTCGCCTCGCCTACGCCTACGACCGGCAGTTCGCGGTCAGCCTGTCCGGCATTCGCACCCTCCCGCACCAGATCGAAGCGGTCTACCTGAAGATGCTGCCGCAGCCACGCCTGCGATTCCTGCTCGCCGACGACCCGGGCGCCGGCAAGACGATCATGGCCGGCCTGCTGATCAAGGAGCTCAAGCTGCGGGAGGCCCTCGACCGCTGCCTCGTCCTCGTCCCTGCGCCCCTGACCATTCAGTGGCAGGACGAGATGCTGCGCTTCTTCAACGAGCCGTTTCAGATCATCCACTCCGCCAACGACCAGCAGCAGCTCCTGAACCTCTGGGAGCGGGAGCGCCAGGTCGTCGCATCCATCGACTACGCCAAGCAGGACGATGTCCGCGAGCGCGTATGGCAGCAACGGTGGGACCTCGTCATCATCGACGAAGCCCACAAGTGCAGCGCCTACACGAAGCGCTCGTCCGGGCGCGAGAACGAAGTGGAACGCACGAAGCGGTATCAACTCGCCGAGCGTCTGTCTGAGCAGTGCGACGGTTTGCTGCTCCTGACGGCCACTCCGCATCACGGCGACGACGACCGGTTCGCGCACTTCATCCGCCTGCTCGACCGCGACCTCTTCCCCGAGCCGCACCGTTTCGGCGAGGCGGCCGGCCGCATCCGCCGCGACATCCTCAAGCTCGGAGAGGACTGCCCCTGGTCGCTCCGGCGGCTGAAGGAAGACCTGAAGGACATGCGCGGCCGTCGCCTTTTTCCGGACCGCCATGTTCATACGGTCAGCTTCGAGCTTGGGCCGGACGAGTACACCATCTACAAGGCGGTGACGGCCTACATCAACGAGTTCCTGCCGCAGGCGACGGGGCGTCGGAAGAACAGCGTCGCGCTGGCCCGCACCGTGTTCCAGCGCCGTCTCGCGAGCTCGACGCACGCCATCTGCGAGTCGCTCCGCCGACGCCGGAAGAAGCTCGACGACCTGCTCCGCGAACTCGAGGGTCTTTCTCCCGCCCAGCGGGCGCGCCGCCTTGCGCAACTGCAAGGCCGGCTGTCGGACGCCGAGCAGGATGAAGACGACCTCGATGAAGCCGCCCGCGACGTGCTCATCGACGAGGCGACCGCGGCCGCCGAGCTGGACCAGCTCCGCGCCGAGCTTGCGGAGCTTGGCGATCTGGTGGCCCGGGTCGCGCGGGTCCGGGAGAGCGGGCGCGATTCGAAGCTGGTCGCCCTGCGCGAGTGCGTGCAGAGGTCCGAGTTCGAAGAGCTGAAGGACGGGCGCGGCAAGCTCCTGCTCTTCACCGAACACCGAGACACGCTCGACTACCTGCGCGAGCACCTCCAGGCGTGGGGCTACTCGACCTGCCAGATTCACGGCGGGATGAACCCGCGCGAGCGCCAGCAGGCTCAGGAGCACTTCCGCACGAGCCGCCAGATCTGCGTGGCCACCGAAGCGGCCGGCGAAGGCATCAACCTCCAGTTCTGCCACCTGATGATCAACTACGACCTGCCCTGGAACCCGACCCGCCTCGAGCAGCGCCTGGGTCGCATCCACCGCATCGGGCAGACGCGCGACGTGTACGCGTTCAACTTCGTGGCGACGTCCTCGGAGGATGGCCAGCCCGTCATCGAGGGGCGCATCCTGGAACGGCTCCTCGGCAAGCTGGACCGCATGCGCGAGGCGCTCGGCGACCGGGTGTTCGACGTGGTCGGCGAAGTGCTCTCGCTGAACAAGGTAAACCTGCCGGACATGCTCCGCGAGGTGGCCTACGAGCCGAGACGGCTGGACGACTATCTCGACATGATCGACCGTATCGACCCCGATCTGCTCGGTCGCTACGAGGAGGCGACCGGCATCGCACTGGCGCGCGGGCACGTGGATTTCTCGGCTTTCGCCCGGGCCAACCTCGAGGCAGAGGAACGCCGGCTCATGCCGCGCTACGTGGAGTCCCACTTCGTGAGCGCCGCAAAGGCCGTGGGTCTCCGCACGGAGGCGAGGGCCGATGGACTCTGGAGGATCGACCACGTGCGCGCCGATCTCCGCTCCGAACGCCTCGCCGTCGTGCGACGCCTGGGAGCGCCGGACGCGAGTTACCGCAAGCTGACCTTCTACAAGGAGCATCTGGAACAGGATCAGCACCTCGATGCGGTGCTGCTCGGCCCCGGCCATGCCGTCTACGCCGCGGTCGACGAGAAGCTGAACGAACTGCTTCACGATGTCGTGGGGCGCACCGCCGTCTACGTGGACTCGATGACCGCGGCGCCGTACCGGCTGCACTTCTACGAGATCACGGTTCGCGGCCAGACGACCAAGGGAGAGGCCACGACCATCCAGGCCGAGCTCGCGGCCGTGCGAGAGGAGGTTGCCGAGGGCGTGGCGGGCGCCGAGCGTTTCCGGCCGGTTCCCGCCGACGTCCTGATCGACCTTCCCGAACACCCGCACCCGCCCGAGACGCTTCCCGAGATCGACTACGGAGCCGTCAGCGACTACATCAAGACCACGGTGCAGATGGAACGCCGTAGCGCCGCGCGCGACGAGCGCGGCCGCTACGCCGATGTCGCGCGAGACTATCTTCAGAGGTCCTTCGATGCGCGGGTGAGGGCCGCCCAGGACCGCGTGATGCGGCTGCGCCACCGCGAGTCGAAGGAGCCCGAGCTGGCTCTGGCGCGGCAGCGGGCGGAACAGGACCTGGCCGACCTCGAGCGCACCCGGCGGGAACGAATCGCCGGCGTGGACCGGCTCCGCGTGGCCCGCCACGGCCCCGCGCGCCACGTGGCCAGTTGCCTGGTGCTGCCTCCGGACACGGCGATCGACAGCTTCCCGGAGCTGGCCGAGGAGCAGGATGCCGCGCTGAAGCGCCGTGTCGAGCTGGCCGCCGAGGATATCGTCGTCGCCTACGAAGAGGCCCGAAACCGCGACTGCGATCGGGTGGGCCACCTCAAGATCGGCTTCGACATCCGCAGCCTCGCGGCCCCGGACCCACAGACCGGCTACCGCGACCCGGTGGCCGGCGTGCGGCGCATCGAGGTCAAGGGCCGCAGAGCGGGCCGTCCGGTCAGGCTCACCACGAACGAGTGGTACAAGGCGCAGCAGCTCGGCGACACGTACTGGCTCTACGTGGTCTGGGACCCCTTGGAGAACCCGGACGCCGTCCCGGTCATGGTCCAGAACCCCGCCAGGCACCTGGACTACGCGAAGAAGGAGGTCGTCGCGGCCCGCTACTACGACGTTCCGGCAAACGCGGTCGAACAGGCGGCGCAAGACCAGCGCGAAGGCGTCGCGTGACCGGCGCGCTCACCCATCGGAAGGTCTGTCGCACATGCGCATAACCCGTCTCGAGATCGAGAACTTCCGGTCGATCCGGCAGCTTGTCGTCGATCTCGGCGACACGACGGTGTTCGTCGGTCCGAACAACGCGGGCAAGACCGCGATTCTCGACGCACTCCGGATCGTCTTGACGCGCCGCTGGGGTCAGCGCGGCACCGGCTTCAGCGAGTACGACATCCACCTTGCCGGCGACACGGCCGATCCGAAGACCTCGAGCGGCGTCTGCATCGAGCTCCGCTCGGAGGAGAGCGAACCCCGCGAGTGGCCCGACATGATCGCGGCCGACCTCGGCGACATCGTGCAACTGGACCCCATTACCGAACGCCGCTCCATCGCCCTGAGAACGAAGTGCGCATGGAGCGAGGAGACCGGCGCCTTCGAGCCGAGCTGGGAATTCCTCGACGCCGGGCGTGAGCGGCTGGCCGGCCGTAGCGCGCGCCGGGTCAACCTCGAGCGCTTCTGGCAATACCTGCCCGTGTTCTACCTCGGCGCGCTGCGCGACGTCGGCGACGAGTTCTCTCCGCGCTCGTCTCAGTTCTGGGGCCGGCTGCTCAGAGCCCTGGAGATCCCGCCCGGCCTCGAATCCCGTGCCTTGCGGGTCCTCGATCTGCTGAACCGCCGCCTGCTCACGGCCGATCCGCGCCTCGCGGAGATCGCGGAGACGTTGTCCGGCGCTACCCGGGTCGCCGCGCGCGACCGGGACGGCGGCCTCGACCTGCGGATGGTGCCGCTCAAGACCTGGGACCTGCTATCCAGGGCCGAGATCATCCTCCGCAACGAGCCGGACCTGCCATGGCTCCCGCTGGGGCGCCAGGGGCAGGGCATCCAGAGCCTGTCGGTGATCTTCCTGTTCCAGGCGTTTGTGGATCACCTGCTGCGCGAGTTGTACGAGCCGGGAAGCGAGCCCGTGCTCGCCCTCGAGGAACCGGAGACCCACCTCCATCCCCAGGCCGTCCGCACCCTCTGGCGCCACGTCAGCGTGCTGCCCGGGCAGAAGATCGTCACCACCCACTCGCCGTACTTCGTCCAGCACGTGCCCTTTCGGGATCTCCGCCTGGTGCGCCTCACCCCGAACGGTACCGAAGTGCGGTCGCTGCCGGCGAGCTTCTCCGCCTCGATTCCTCCCCTCGATGGCCTCGAGGCCATCGTGGCCGACTCGTCCGGGGTGCTGACCTACGAACGAGCTTCGGAGACGCTCACGGTCCACGGCGCCCTCGGCGAGAACACCTACCGCGCCCTCCTCGCGTGCTGCGGGGCCGACGAGCGCCGCCCCGAGCTCGAACCGCTTCTGCGCGACTTGCGGGAACGCTCCTCCCTGTATATCGACGACGACGAACTTCAGTCTCTCGAAACCTACGCCCGGCGCATGCGCGGCGAGATCTTCTTCGCGGAACGCTGGCTGATCGTCGAAGGGCAGGCCGACCACCTGCTCGTGCACGCGGTTGCGCGCGCTCTGGACTACGACCTCGACCAGCACGGCGTCTCGGTCGTCGACGCCCAGAACAACGGCAGCCCGGCTACCTTCGCAGCGCTGGCGCGGGCACTGGATATTCCGTGGCTGGCGGTGTTCGACGGCGACGACGCCGGACAGCAGTTCGTGCAGGCAATCGCCAACCGCGGGTTCAGTACCAGAGAGTTGAGCCAACGCTGTCGAACCCACGCCGCCGGTGACCTGGAGGCGCAACTCGTCGCCGACGGGCTGGGGCCGGAATTGCGGGAAGTGCTGGCGGCGTTGGGCATCCGGGGCGCGCACGCGCTGAACGACGCAGACCTCGTCGATCGCTTGCGCGCCGACAAGACCGCCAATGCGGCAGAGTTCGCGGCCCGTGTTCGTCGAGACGCGGACTTGGCGCAACGCACGCCGGAGGCGTTTCGCGCCGCCATCGAGCAACTGCGGGGTCTGGCCTGATGACTACCCGGCTCGAAACCTCTCTGCACGAACTGTCGGACATCCAGCGCAAGGCGGTCGAGTGGGACGACGGCGCGTTGCTCGTGCTGGCCGGCCCCGGCTCCGGCAAGACCCGCGTACTGACTTGCCGGGTCGCGCGCCTGCTCGATCGATCACCGGACGAGCGCTTCCGCGTCCTCGCGCTGACGTTCACGAACAAGGCCGCCCACGAGATGTCGAGCCGGCTGACCACCCTGGCGCCCGGGCTCGAGGAACGCGCCGACATCCACACCTTCCACGGGTTCTGCACACAGGTCCTGCGCCAGCATGGCGTGCATCTCGGCATCAAGCCCGACTTCGCGATCTACTCCCGGACATCCGACCGGCAGGCCGTGTTGGAAGATGCCCTCGGGCGGGATTGCCAGCGCGTCGACAGCGAGGACCGCCGTCTCCTGCCCAGGATCGACGCCCTGAAGGCCCGACTGGTCCGGCCCGAACAGACTGAAGAGTGGCTTGCCGGGGGGAACAGCGCGCCGCCCGATGAAGCCCGCCGCCTGACCCGCGCTTACCGCCTCTACGAAGAGGAGCTGCGCCGCGCCAACGCACTGGACTTCAACTCGCTCATCTTCGAGGCGCACCGACTCTTCGGATATCCGGCGATGGCGCGACACTATCAGACCGTCTACCGCTACTGGCTCGTCGACGAGTTCCAGGACACCAACGGCGCCCAGTACGCGCTTCTTCGACGTATGGCGGCCGAGGACTTCCGCCGAGTCGTCGCCGTGGCCGACGACGACCAGACGATCTACGAATGGAACGGCGCCAACGTCCGCCGGATCGGCACCCTGGTCGAGGACTTCGATTGCGAGGTCATGCAGCTTCCTACCAACTACCGCTGCCCGCCGTGCATCGTCGAGGCCGCAAATCGTCTCGTCGTCTACAACGTCCGGCGCGCCGACGCGAAGCGCCCGGCCGAGCCGGCGCAGCGCAGTCGTTCTCTCGACAACCAGCCGATTCGGTGCCGCGTGTTCGAGACCGACCAGGACGAGGCGGCCGGGACCGCGGCCGAGATCGCCGGTCTGGACATCGCCGAGCGCGGCCGAACGCTGGTGCTGGCCAGGACCCGCGCGTTGCTGGAGTCCATGCGCGACGCCTTGCAGGCGGAGGGTGTGAACGTGACGATTCTGAATCGCCGCGACGACTTCGCGTCGCCCGAGATGCGATGGCTGGTCGCCTGCCTGAATCAGATCAACCGGCCGCTCGACCGGCGCAACCTGGCCACGCTGGTCGAGGCGTTCGCCAGCTTCGTGCCTGGCTGCGCAGCGTCTTCGGCAGGCGGGCCCGCGACGCTGGACTTGGACGACCTGCTGTCCCGTTCGGCGACGGAGGGCGTCACGTACCTGTCGGTCTGGTCGGGTGCGGCGCAAGCGGCCGGGCCACCATCGCCCGCCGCGGAGATTGTCGACCTGATTGCGGGTCTCGCCGCCGGAGAGCTGAAGCCTGCCTCGACGATCGACCGGATCCTCGGTCACTTCGAGAGCGACAAGCCCGACGACGACCTCAGGGACGACCTGAGCGCTTGGCGGCGATTGTCGGGCGAGATCAGAACGGCGGTGGGACCGACATCGCTCGACCGATTCCTCCAGGAGCTGGAGCTGCGCTCCAAGGAACCGGCTCCTTCACCGGGAGCGGTATCTCTGGCGACCATTCACGGCGCCAAGGGCCTGGAGTTCGACACCGTTTACCTCATCGGCTTGGCGGAGGAGATCCTGCCGTCCTGGCACAGCGTCACGCGGCGCAATGGCAGCCCGGCGCTGGAGGAGGAACGCCGCGGCTGCTTCGTCGCCATCACCCGAACGAAAGAGCGCCTGATTCTGTCGAGGGCGCAGCAGTACCGGGGATGGCCGAAGCAGCCGTCCCGGTTCCTCGCGGAGATGGGCTTCGGCGATGAGGATTTCGACGCCGCCTTGGGAGGAGGGCACCCGTCTTGACGACCGACGACCGCCGCCTGATCGAGGACTACCTGCCCGTGTCGTGGCTGAGCGCCGAAGCCTCGGGAGAGCCACGGACCAAGGGCCATATTTCGACCCTGCACCTTGTGGCGGGCGAGACGCCCCCTCGTCGCCTGCCGCGCAGCCGTCTATTCCGCTCTGGTTCGCGCGCCCGACTCCGCAGATGAACGGGAAGGCGAGGACCGGTTCCTGAAGGCGCTGTGCCGGTGGGGGGCACCGCAGACGACTGTCGAGCAAGCACGCAGGCGCATCGCCGCGGGCCACCCCTCGACCGCTCCGCGTGTGCTCGACTGCTTCGCCGGCGGCGGCGCCATCCCGCTCGAAGCCCTGCGCCTTGGCTGCGACGCGTACGCGCTCGATTTGAACCCGGTCGCCTGGCTGATCCTCAAGGCAACATGCGAGTACCCGCAGCGCTACGGGGCTTCGCTGGCCGGGGACGTGCGGCAGTGGGCCGAACGGGTCGCGGAGCGGGTTCGCGTTGCGACCGTCGACTTCTATCCGACTATCCCGATTCCCGAGAAGCTTCTGAAAGGCGTGGCAGGTCAGACGACGCTCGCGGGAACGACCGAACCACGACCGCGTACGTTGACGCCCTTCGTGTTCCTCTGGGCCAGGACGGTTCCGTGTCCGAACCCGCAATGCGGTGCCGTCGTGCCTCTGTACCGGCAGACCTGGTTGCGGCAGAAGAAGTCCGGCTACGTCGCACTGCGGCCCGTCCCGCAGCGCACACGCGGGCGTGTGGAGTTCTCGGTGGTCGAGTCGCCCGTGCCGAATGGCCTTGGCTTCGATCCTTCCGAGGGAATGCGCGGCACCGCCACCAGGTGCCTCTGTTGCCGCTCTACTGTTTCTGCAAAGTATGTCCGCGCCCGCGGCAGCGACGAGGGATACGGCCAGCAGCTTCTTTGCGTCATCTGCGTGAACCCGTTCGGACCGGGCAAGCTCTATTTCATCGACGATTCCTGGGTCGACGAGGAAGAACGGCGCCAACGCGCCGCCGAGAATCGCGCCGCGGCGCTCGAACGCGAGCTGCGGGTGGTCACGATGGATGCGGTGATCCCGCCGACCGGCAACGCGGGACTCGCGACCGGCAAGAGCTATCTGTACGGCATCGAGCGGTTCCGCGACGCCTACACGCCGCGGCAGCGCGCCGTGCTCCTGGAGTGGATCCGGCAGATCCACCTCGCCCACCAGGAGATGCTGGATGGCAGCATCGACGGCGGGCGCGCAGAGGCGATAACGGTCTACCTCGCGCTGTGGCTAAGCCGGTTGACGGACCGGTTCAACGCCCTCGCCCGCTGGCACAACTCGGGAGAGAAGGTTGAGAGCCTGACGTCCATGAAGCGCATCGCGATGACCTGGGACTACCCGGAGGTCAACGTGTTCGCCGGCAGCTCGGGGAGCTGGCAACTCGCGCTCGACTACGTGACCGCCGTCATCGACCGGGAGGCGAGCGCCGGCCGCCCTGCGACCGTGCTACGGGGAAGCGCCACCCGGCTCGCCGCGGCGGGACTCGCCGAATCGAGCTTCGACGCGGTGATCACCGACCCGCCGTACTACGACAACGAATCCTACGCGGAGCTGTCGGATACCTTCTACGTGTGGCTGCAACCGGCGCTGCAGCACCTCTTTCCCGAACACTTCGTCTCGCAGCTCACGCCGAAGCGACTGGAGTGTGTCGCCGCAGCCTACCGCCAGGGGGGAACGAAGGAGGGCGCCTACCGGCACTTCGAGGATCGCCTGGCCGAAGCGCTCGCCGAGGTGCGGCGGATTCTCAAGCCGGAGGGCGTTCTGACGCTCGTCTACGCCCATCGGACCACGGCCGGTTGGGCCACCCTGGTCAACGCGCTCCGCAACGCCGGATTCGAGGTGACCGAAGCGTGGCCGGTCGAGACCGAGACCAAGTCGAGAGCCGCCCATCAGGGCGATGCGGCGCTTCGCTCGTCCATCTTCATCGTGGCACGGCCGAGGCAGGGGACGCAGACCGGACGCTACGAGGACGACGTGCTCCCGATGTTGAGCGAGATCGTATCCGAGCGCGTGCGCACGCTATGGAATGGCGGCAAGGGCATAGGCGGCGCCGATCTCCTGATGGCCTCGGTGGGCGCGGGCCTTCGCGCGTACACCCGCTATCGCCACGTCGAGTACGCCAACGGTGATGAAGTGACGCCCGAGGTCTTCATGCGCGAGGTTGAGGGCGCCGTTCTGGAGACGATGCTCAAGGAGATATTCGACCTCCCGAGCGCGGGCGTCGCAGCGGTCGATCCCGTGACGCGGTTCTATGTCTTGTGGCGCTTCACCTACCGGGCCGCGGCGCTCGATGCGGGTGAAGCGTTCGTTTTCTGCTACCCGCAGAACGTCGAGCTGGACGAAGCCTCGGGGATGGTGGGCGACCCGCCGGCGCTCGTCGAGAAGCTGGGTACCGAGGTTCGCGTCCGCACGTTTGCCGAACGCGGAGGAGACGACAAGCTGGGAGTTCCCCGAGATGGCCAGACGGCGCCGATCATCGATGCACTGCACCGGACGCTCTGGCTGATGGACAACGATCCTGCGGAGTTGTCTGGCTACTTCCGGCGTGCGCGGCCCAACAAGGAGCAGCTACGCCTCGTGGCGCAGGCGTTGTCCGGTCCCGTACTGACCGCCCGGCAGTCGATCGAAGACGGCTTGTCCGACGAGATGTCGTCACTCCACAAGCTGAATGCCAACTGGCGAGTCATCACCGACGATCACGGTCTGCCCCGTCCCTCCACACGAGAGCGCGACGAAGGGGCCTTGCCGCTCCTTGGAGATGAAACTCGATGAGTGCTCATTCCCCCCCGTGGCTGCAGTGCGTCGAGCTGCATCCGGATGTGCTTTCCGACGACTTTTCCGAGGACATCTTCGCGCTGGACCTCGGCACGCTGTCCGACTACCTGATCGGCAAGGAGCAGGGGCGGCCGGACGCGGAGCTTGGGCGCGTCCCGGCGGTGTACCGCGACGCCGACAGCTTCTTCGCCGCGTCCTACTTGACGAGCGGCCTCAAGTCGCTGCTCGAAGACGTGCTGGGACGCCTTGCCGGCGCCGCAGGCAATCGGGTGGTCAGGCTGCAGACGCCCTTCGGCGGCGGCAAGTCGCATACGCTGGCCGCCTTGCTGCACGCGGCCCGCTCGCGCGCGGCGCTCGACGCGCTACCCGAAGCGGCCGGACTTCCGAGACCGGAGGGTGTACGCGTCGCGGTCGTCGACGGGCAGTTCTTCGACCCGACGAACGGGAAGCGAGCTTCAAGCGCTGACATCACCGCGAGGACCGTCTGGGGCTGGATCGCGTGGGCTCTCGGCGGTCGGGAGGGCTACGACCTGGTGCGCGCCCAAGACGAGGCCCGGGTCGCGCCGGGCGGCGACGCGCTGATCGACCTGCTCAAGGCCGGGCCGAGCCTGATCCTGGTCGACGAGCTGCTGCAGTACCTCATCAGCGCCGGCGGAATCCGCGTGGAGCAGACGACGCTCCGCGATGAGACGCTGTCGTTCCTTCAGCGGTTGACGGCGGCGGTCGGGAACGTGGACGACGCGGTGCTCGTGTACTCGTTGCAGTCGAGCAAGCGCGAGTCCCTCGAGTACACCAACCTGCTTCAGATTGTCGAGCATCTGGCCGCCCGCAAGGACCAGCGCCGCGAGCCGGTGGAAGGCAACGAGATCCTCAACGTCATCCAGCGCCGGCTGCTCGCCGGCACGCCCGACCCAAGCGCGGCCGCCGCCGCCGCGGACGCCCACGGCCGGGTGTTCACGCAGATGCGGCGCGCCTATGCGCAGGGCGAAGCGGAGCGTCTACAGGCCGATGAGGAAGGGTCGGCGCTCCGCGAGCGGATCAAGGCGTCCTACCCGTTCCACCCCGCCCTGATCGACCTGATGCGCGAGCGCTGGGCCGCCATCCCGGACTTCCAGCGCACCCGCGGGGCCCTGCGTTTCCTTGCCTCCTGCCTCCGCGCCGCCCACGGCGCCGGGGGCTCCCGCTCGCTGATCGGCCCCGGCGACGTTCCCGTTCAGGAGAGCGACGTGCGCCTGGCCTTCTTCAAGGAAGTCGGGCAACGCGAGGACTTCCAGGCATGCCTGGAGCACGACTTCGTCGGCGCCAACGCGCGCGCCCGCCGCATCGACGACCGCCGGGCCCGCGAAGTGACCGCCGAAGCCGGCAAGCGGCCGGCCACCCGACTCGCCACCACGATGCTGCTCTACTCCTTCGGCGGGCTGCGCCGGGGTGAAGGTGACCAGGGCGACCTGCTGCCGCCCGGCATCGGCGAGCCCGGCCTGCTCGGCGCGAGCATCGGGCCGGACCTCGACACCACCACCATCCAGGCGTGCTTGAAGGAGCTCAAGGAGCAGTGCCTTTACCTGCACTTCGACGGCGTGCGCTACTGCTTCAAGAGGGACCCCAACGTCACCCTGCTGGTCGAACAGGAGGCCGAAGCCGTCGCCCGGGACGAGAGCCGCGTTCACGCGCGCATCCTGCAGATGCTCGATGCGCGGCTTGCCGGACAGCCAGCCATCGTCTGGCCGCGGAAGCCGGGCGACGTGCCGGACCGGGAGCCGCAGTTCCTCATCGCCTACCTGCCGCTCGAGTTCCCGGCGCAACCGGCGCCGGAGCAGCGCCGGGGCGCCCTCGCGCTGTGCGAGCAATTCGCCAACCGGCAGCGGGAGTTCCGCAACGGCCTGGGGCTTGCCGTGCCCGCCGCCGATCAGGTGGAGGTCCTTCGGCGCAGCGTGCGCTATCTGCTCGCGGTCGAGCGCGTCCAGGGGAAGTGGCGGGAGCACAACCTCACGACCGCCCAGAAGAGCCAGCTCAAGGAGCGCGACGCCACGGAGAAGGCGGCGACGGAATCGGCCCTCCTGAGGCTTTATGGTGAGGTCTGGCTGCCGGCGTCCGGCGACAAGGCGCTGACGTTCGACAAGGTCAGCCTGGGAGGCCGCCCGCTCCAGACGACGCTTGACGAGAAGAAGCGCGCCCTCATTCACCAGCGTCTGATGGAGCTGCTGACGACGGTCCAGCGGCGCGTGTTCGGCACGCTGGCGCCGGGCAAGATTGTCGAGTTGTACAAGCTTGGAGAACCGGGGACGGGCCCCGTCGGCATTGGGTGCGGCTCTTCTTCGTCGACGGCCCGAGGGGCTTCTGCCAGCGGCACGGCAAGAGCTACTTGACCCGTCGAAGGCGTGGTGGGGAGGGCGGCGGGGGCGGCTTGCTGACCGGCCGCGCTATTTCATCAGCGTATCGCTGGGCGTGGTGCCGCTGGTACTCCCGCGTCGTGGAAGTCCCAGTACGCATCGAGGTCGCGGCTGGCTTCGTAGCACCCGGAGCTTCAGAACCGCCTCGGCTCCAACCCAGTTGGCCACCCGGCGGATTCGGACCCGCGCATGGATGAAACAGCGGTACTGGGTAGCACCAGCGTGCACCAGTGAACTCCATCACGGTCGCGGACCAGGTACCGCACGCCCCTTCGATGACGCCGGTGGCGATGGAACACAGGCACCGCCTGCAGACGTACTCGGCCACGTGGATGAGGTCGATTACCACACCGTAAGGTCGACGGCGGCGCTCGCGCGGTTGAGCTGCGTCTCGGCGCCATCGACGAGCGCGACCCGCCCGGGCGCGCAACCTGCACCGTCCCGAAGGTCGTCTCCGGGTGGCGTTCCTGCAGACGCCGCTGCGAGCGCTCGACATCGTCGACCCCCTCGACCGGACCGGCGGCCTCCCCCGGGGTGCGTTGATCGAGGTGTCCTTGCAGGAGCCTGCGCATCAACTCCTGGCCCCGTCGGTGCAGCTCCCGTTCGAGATCGCTCTCACTCATCTGCTGGGCTTCGCGCGATGAGAGGCAGGCTTTGGCATCAGCGAAGACGGCCTCGGCTACCGCATACGGCGCCTGGTCGGGGGGAGCGGCGCTGTGAGCCACGTCTCGCATCGCTCAACTCTCCCGCCACCGCCGGACCGTGTTGGGCGCCTCACCGGCACGGCGGCATTGTCGGTCCATGCGACCTCGATCGCTGGTGGCACCCAACGCGACCCAGAAGGCACGTCCCGAGAACCTCGTCGTCGCTGCTACGGCCATCGCAGAGGCATCTCCCTTCCCAAGGCACTGTACCAAAACGCCGCGCGAATGTCCAGGGGGGCGGAGGGGACGACCGAAGCGTCCGGGCGCCGTGATCAGGCCGGGCTGGCCGCCCGAAAGAGGCGGGTGGGCGCTGGTCCGGGGCGCTGTCCCCGCGCAAAACGAACCGAAAAGTGAGCGTCGGCGAGCAAAAACACCTATGAATAGGCGAAAAAAAACCTATGAATAGGCGAAAAAGCCGTCTACGAAGAAGAGCCGCACCCGTCGGCATTGCCACCGACAAGGTGCTGGCCGGGTTCTACGAGTTCTTTGGCTTCCCGCGCCTTCTCTCGGCCGACGCCGTGCGCAAGGCTGTCGCTCGAGGCGTGGAGACCGGTCTCTTCGCCTACGTCACGGCGCGCCCACTGCTCGGCGACGACGGCCGATACCAGATCGACCGGAGCCGCGTCGCGTTCGAGCGCAGCGTCGCCGACGACGAGGTCGACCTGGATTCCGGTTTCCTCATCGTCCCGGCGGCGCTGCCCGAGAAACCGCCGGCGCAAAGCACGCAAACAGCCACCGGCAACGACGGCGGTGGGAGCTCCGAGCAGCCCGGAGACGACGGGGACTCTGGCGGGGGGGCAACGTCGGAAGACGAAACGACCAGGCCTTAACCCCACTGGTGGTCGCGAAGTCGCCATTTCGTTCGTTGCCGAGGAAAGTGAGCTATATAGTGCATGGAGCGCTCTGGCCAACCTCGCGGACGTAGCGGGCCCAGTCTCGATCAGCGCGACCGCAAGAGCTCCCGATGGATACGACAAGGCCAAGCTAGAGAATGGCGTGTTTGAGCCCCTACGCGAATTGGGACTCATCAAGGACGAGCAGGGCGGAGAGTGAAGCAGGCAGGGTTGCCGTGCGGTTCAGGCACGGTTTCGACGGCCCCGTAGGTTCCGCCTGCGATGAGGGGGGAACAACCGGGCGGTTTGCAGGACCAGAAGGGCGACGATGACGATTGGTTACGGCTATGGTAGCGAGTGGCATCTCCTGCAGTACTTGGGGTGGCGTCGGGACGCCCTCACGCGCAAGATTGAGGACTTGACCGGCGTCTCGGCCATCCGTTGGCTGGATCACCGGGAGTCCAACGCCTTGACCGACGCACCGAGGGTCCGGGAATTGGTCGGGCTGGAGTTCCTGGACCCGGAGCACCCAGCCCGGCATGAATGGGAGCGACGATGGCCGTCGCGAAGGGGCGTGCATAACTGGGATGCGGTCGGGCAAGGGCTCTCGCATGACCAGCAGACATGGATTCTAATTGAGGCCAAGGCCTACACCCGGGAACTGAGATGGGTGCGGCTCTTCTTCGTCGGCCACCCAGAGGGTTTCGGCGAGCGGCATGGCAAGAGTTACTTGACCCGTCGAAGGCGGGGTGAGGAGGGCGGTGGGGGCGGCTCGGTGACCGGCGGTACCGTCCCATCCGTGTAGCGCTGGGCGTGGTTCCGCTCGTACTCCCGCGCTTCGTGGAAGTCCCAGTACGCATCGAAGTCGCCGCTGGCTCGTAGCGCCCGGAGCTTCAGGACGGCCTCGGCGCCAACCAGGCGCCAGCGGGCCCCGGTCAGCTCCATCCGGTCGCGGACCAGGTGCCGGCACGCCCCTTCGATGACCCCGGTCGCGATGGGATAGCCCGCCGCGAGGTAGCGGTCGTAGTGCAGATACGGCGCGTATTTCACCAGGTAGTCGGCGCACTTGTCGACCGGCTTGCGGGTGTCCTTCGAGAAGCCGGCGACGGTCGCCGCACGCCGCATCGACGCCGCCACCCGGGTCGCCTTGCCTTCGAGAATGCTCCGCACGCGCGTCCAGGCCCAGTGAGTCAGCTCGGGGCTCCCCTCGCGATGGAACACCCGCCCCGCCTTCCAGACATACTCGACCACGTGGATGATGTCGAGGATCACCGTGACGTCCACGCCGTAGGCGGCGGCGCCCGCTTCCACGAGGTCGAGCTGCGGCTCGGCCCCGTCGACGAGCACGACCCAGCGCTTGGCGTGCTCGGGGTCCTGGCGCTCCGCTTCCAGCGTCGCCTCCGCGACCACCTCCCACGGCTCCCGTTCGAGACTCGCCCAGACCCGTTTCGCCACCGGGCGGGGCCGCACGGCCCGGGGCTTGTCTCCCGGCTGTCGGGGCATCAAGCTCTCCAGGAAGTCCTCCGGGCTCCGCACGAACGGCGCCGTCGTGTAGACGGCGGCCACCGTCGCCATGCGCTTCGAGTGCTTCTTCTCTCCCGGCTTGAGGCGGTGGAACCGGGAGAGCGGCTCCCGGTGCCGCTGGCGCCTCTCGGCCGCCTTCCGCGTCGCCTCGCGCAGGTCCTCGCGATGCAGCACCACGCCCTTGCCGTCGAAGGTCAGCACGACCACCGACCCCTCGGGCGGCGGCTCGCCATCCGCCGCACGGCGCGCCTCGTAGAAGGCGTCGAAGTCCTCAGCCGCGCGAACCACCAACTGTTCGGCCTGACGCTTCGGCACCTCCGCCCCGGTGCTGCGAGACAGATCGAGCAGCGCTTCGTCGAAGGACCGCGAGGCGGCCGCCGCCGCCACCCGGCGCCGCACCTCGAGCGAGTAACGCTCCCCCGGCAGGTTGAGCGCGGCATCGAGCGGATGCAGACTGTCGTGACCAGCCCGCGCGTAGCCCACCCGCTCGACCTGCACCGTGCCGAAGATCGTCTCCAGGTGGCGTTCGTGCACCCGGCGCTCCGAGCGCTCGACACCGTCGGCGCCCTCGACCGGACCGGCGGCCTCCCCCGGGCTGCGTTGCTCGAGGTGCCCTTGCAGGAGCTTGCGCATCAACTCCTGGCCCCGCCGGTGCAGCTCCCGTTCGAGGTCGCTCTCGCTCATCTGCTGTGCTTCGCGCGAAGAGAGGTACGCTTTGGCCTCGGCGAAGGCCACCTCGGCCGCCGCATACGGCGCCGGGTCGGGTCGAGCGACGCGGGGGGTGACGGCTCGCATCGCTCAGCTCTCCCGCAACCGCCGCTTCGCATCCCGGACCACAGGATAAACCAGGACCGTCTTGGGCGCCTCGCCGGCGCGGCGGCCGTACCGGTCCATCCGACCTCGACCGCTGGTGGCGCCCAACGCGACCCAGTTGGCGGCGCGGTAGCAACCCCCGTGGTGGCGGCGGGGGTCCACCAGCGTCTCCACCAGCCAGGGCTCGAGCTTGTAGTGGCGCGGCCAGTCCACTACCAACTGCCCGAGGCCGCGCGCCAGCACCGCGCTGGCGAGGTTCCTCACCGCGACCCACGGCAGCAACAGGAAGCGGCTGTTGTTGACCACGCGCTGGAGATTCCGCGCCCGAGTCGCGTCGTCCCAGCCGATCCAGCCGTCCCGGACCGCCATGCGCCACGCCGGGCTGGAGAACTGCAGGCAGCCGACCACCGCCAGGGCCGGCCTCGACGCAAACACCAGATAGCGCAGGTGGGCGCCGAAGGGGACCGTGTGCCCGAGGTAGTGGTAGCGCCCCACCAGCTCCCGGAACAGCAGGCGCTGGGCGGGCTCGCGCACCCGCTCGACCCGCAGCGGCTCGACATCGCGCACGCTGCCGACGAGCGGGCGCCCCGGCTCTCCCGCCGCCGTCCGGGGCACGCGGGTGACGGAGCCGGTCGCACGGCCCCGCCGCTTGTCCGGCAGCACCAGCGCACCGCCCGCGTCGAGCCGCTCCAGGAACTCGCGGCACTCCCGAGCCTTCAGCCTCCCGTTCGGGCGCCGCCACCGCAACAGCTCGCACACGGTGCGCGCCAGCTCCATCCGGCTCAAGCCCGCACAGTCACGCACAATCTCGCGGATCAGGGTCACCTCTCGTACGCTGAAGGCCCGTCCCGAGAACGTCGTCGTCGCCACGGCCATCGCAGAGGCTTCTCCCTTCCCACGACACCGTAGCAAAACGCCGCGCGAATGTCCAGGGGGGCGCCGGAGGGGACAGACCGAGCACCCCGGCGCCGTGATCAGGTCGGGCTGGCCGCCCGAAAACCGGCGGGTGGGAACGCTGTCCCCGCCCAAGGCGCACCGAAGAGGGACCGTCCGCGAGCAAAAACGCCTACAAATAGGCGAAAAAGCGCTCTACGAAGAAGAGCCACACCCAACTGAGATCGTCGTGCACCGCGAAGCCGGAAAGCCTTCACAAGATTCGCACCGTGTTTGAAGCGACCCGGGATGACCTGCAAGTGAAGGTCGAGACGGACTGGACTCAGGACTACTACCAGTACTGTAATCGAATCGCGCTGTTGCACTTCCTCGTCAAGCACGGAGTCGACGCTCATCTCAGCTATGTGTACTTCGTGGGCGACCGATCCGACTTGGGCAGCGGTGGAAGGGACTGTCCAAGGAACCAGCAGGATTGGCAGGACGCGCTGGCGGCCCAGGATCATCACGTCGGTATTCCTGCGGACTCTCCGATCCGTGCCCGGCTCCATCGGGCCTTTCTGCCCGCGTATCGCGCTGAGATCGATGAACGCGTACTGAAGGCGGAGTATTGCCGCTCAAGACCACCGAATGTTGAGCAACCTGCAGACCAAGCTGGTGCCCAGGCCCGGCCAAAAACTGATCTCGAGGACGCCTTCGATCACGCGATGATGCAGATCTACGTGCAGGCAAAGCAGGAGGCCGGCTATACGGCAACCCGCTTCCACCAAATGCTCACCGACCATGGCGGCGTTGAGACGGCTCGTCGCCTGCTGCCGCAGATGTCCGACGGATTCGCAGAGCTGTGGCGGCGGGAGCGACTGGACCTGACGGTCGAAGCACTGGTGGTGCAGCGGCGGTGGGCGAGCCTGTTCACGGGACAGGAACTCGAGATGGCGCGTGGCCGCCTCAAGGAATGCGGATTGGAGATCCCGTAAATTGGAAGTGTTCCAAAGTCTCGGGCCGGGGAGCGCGATGCCTTGGAACTCCAACCGAGCAGCGGCAACAACATCTCGTGTGCGCCCTGCCGTGACACGGGTGCCGGCGCGGAGAGGTACCGCAAAATCTCAGGTTTCTTCACGGTCGAGCGAGACCGCCGTACGCACGGCTGCTTGCGGATCGGCGGGCCGCGGCAGGTCCCAGAAGTCTGCCGGCAGGGGTTTTCGACCTCGCTTGAGCAGACCCCGTGCCTCGATGTCTCTGACGTGCGCGGGCACGGACGCGACGCTCTCGGGGGGGAGCGGGGGCGGGATCGTACGACCATGCTCGGACATGACGATTCCTCAGCGGCCTTGACTTGGGGAGGTCGGGCTTCGATGCTGACCTCGGCATGGTTTCCTCCACGGAACGTCAAGCAGTTGCTCTCAATCCATGTTACCGCCGCTTCATCTGCTTCCGTTCCAGCAGGAACGTGACGACGGTGTCGTGAAAGTGCCGCCCGGCGCCGCCGAGCCGCAGCACGTCGAGCCCCCGGTCCCGGGCCTGGTGCTCCACCGCGTCCTGCCACTCGCCGGCCCGGCGCGCCAACTGCCGCAGGTCGTGCGCCGCGAGCAGCCGGGTGCGGCCGGTCTCCACGTCGCGGGCCTCGACCCAGCCGGCGGAGAGGGCCGGGAGCTCGAACGCGAACGCGCTGTCGATCAGCACGATGAACACGTCGTGCGCGCTGTTCAGGTCGACCAGCTCGGCCAGGAAGGCGTCCGGGTCTTCGAACAGGAAGTCGGAGACCACGGGCACGAGCGAGCGTTTGCGCAGCAGCCCCGTGAAGCTCGCATGAGGGGCCGACCCCGTGCCGTTCTTTCTCCGAAGGTGGTCCTGATAGACGTCGACGCAGTGGATGGCGTGGTTCCGCCCGGCCTGCGGGCGCACCGCGATCCGCCGTACGTTGCGGTCGAAGGTGACGAGGCCGGCCCGGTCCTGGAAGAAGGCGGCGGCCATGGCGAACGTCGCCACGGTGCGGGCGATGACCTTCGCGATCGACTCGCCGCCCGCCCCGCACCGGGTGGATTCGGAGACGTCGGCCGCGACAATCACCGAGGTGCTGCTCTCCTGGTCGAACTCGCGGGTCATCAGGGGGCTGAAGTTGGTGAGCGTCGACTGCGCCCAGTCGATGGCCGACGGCCGGTCGCCGGGCTGCCAGTCGCGCAGGCCCGCGAGGTCGTGGCCGGGGCCGTGGACGAGGCTCGGGTGGATGCCGCTGGCCAGCTCCTGCATCCGCCGCCGGACGACGAGCTCGACGTCCCGGATCTCCTCCCAGGACACCAGCGAGTCTTCCGCGTCGAGGCTCATGGAATGGGCACCCGGTCGATGATGTCCTCGATGACGTCGTCGACCCGCACGCTGTGGCTCGACGCATGGGGCGCCAGCCAGATTCGGTGGCCCAGCACGTAGGGGGCCAGCGCCTGCACGTCCTCGGGATAGACCTCCGCCCGCCGGCCGGACAGCAGGGCCCAGACCTTGACGAGCCGGCCCCAGCAGATCGTGGCGCGGGGCGAACCCCCGAGATCCACGAACTGCTCCACCAGGGGGGAGGGCGAATGCTGCCGCCACTCCGTCTCCGGGCTGTAGGGCCGGGTCGCCGCCACGAGCCGGCGGATGTACTTCCCGAGGGCCTCGTGCAGGAACACCTGCTCGCCGATGCGCGCCCGCAGCTCGATCACCCGCGCCTTCGGCATCAGCCCGTCGAGGTGGACCTTCTTGAAGTCGAAGGCCACCAGCTTCTGCTCCTCCTCGGGGGGGAGATACCCGATGTTGACGATGATCGCGAACCGGTCGGTGGCCGCCTCCGACAGGGGAAAGGTGCCCTGGCCGAGCTCGATCGGGTTCATGGTGGCGATGGCGAAGCTGAAGGCGGGAAGCTTGTAGGTCTCCTTGCCGACGGTTACCGAGCGGTCCTGCAGGCCCTCGAGGAACGCGCTCTGCGACTTCAGGGGGATGCGGTTGATCTCGTCGAGCAGGATCACCTCGGCCGAGGCGAGAGGACCGAACTCGGTCATGAACTCGCCCGTCGCGGGGTTGATCATCTGAAACCCGACGACCTCGGTCGGCTGCAGGTCGGCGCGGCCCTGCAGGCGTGCGAAACGGGCCCCGCTGATGGCGGCGAGGATGACCCCGAAGAAGGTCTTGCCGACGCCGGGCACGCCGCGCAGCAGCAGGTTGCCGGCGTTGACCTGCCGCTGCTCCTCCCGGTCGTAGGTCGTGGGAATCTCCCCCAGCAGCACCATGTTGGCGAGGGCCTTCTCGCGCTCGTACCCGACCAGGGCCTTGCCGCCCTCGGCGATGATCGCGTCGTGGAAGTCGACGGCTTCCTGCAGATCGGCGTGCATGGCGTGGCGGTGGTGCGCGGTCAGGAGGCCGCGTCCGGCTCCAGCAGGGGCCTCAGCCCGGCCCACGTCTGCGGATCGAGCACGAGCAGGCTCGCCAGATACAGGTCCACGTCGGGTGCGTCGAAGCGTCCGTGGAGGGTGTCCACGGCCGGGGCGAGCCGGGTCGTCTCGACCGGGTCCGGCTCGTGGTCCGGCGGGATCAGGCCGTCGTCGTTGGGGATGCCCAGCGCATCGAGAAAGGCCCCCAGCAGGGGCCTGCGGTGGGCGAGATGCAGCGTGGTCAGCAGGGTCGAGGCCAGCGTGTTGTCGGGATGGACGCGGCGCAGGAAGTAGTCGATCCGCTTGTCGATCGACAGCTTGCGCACGCCCGCGGGCCGGAAGCGCAGGGCGCTCGCCAGGGCCTCATCGGCCTGGCCGCGCAGCTCGGGGTCGTCGCCGTACATGGCGTGGACCGCGAGCCGGCGGACCGGCTCGTCCAGGGCCGACCACAGGCGGGCCGGTGTCAGCTTGTCCAACGAAAGGCTATGCAGCAGAGACACGATAATCGGTGAAGGCTCGGTGAAGCGGGGCGGCAGACGGCGGGCGCGGACGCCCGTCTAGGGATCGGTCCGGCGCGCGGCGAGGAACTCGCGGGCCATCCGCCGGGCGCTGTCGCGGATGGAGCGCACCGCGGCGTTGTTGGTGATGGTGGCCCGGGACACCGCATCGATGTCGTCGCCGACGGCCATCGGGGCGAGCACGCTCTTGCCCCGGAATTGCTCGATGAACTCGGGGAGATCGATGGAGAAGTAGCCGAACGGCTCGCTGTGATACACCATGCTGACGTCGAGGAGGGCACCGCTGGGCGCCATGCCCACCAGCATCCAGATCTCGCCCTTGTAGCCGCGGACGTCCCGCGCGAAGTCGACGGTGAAGAACCCGAGGCCGACCAGGGTGTCCTCGCCGTTCGGTCCCGGCCGGTAGCCGCGGTAGTGGGGGGTCCCGCGGTCGATGAAGCGGAAGGTCTCCGCGCCCGGCAACGCCTCGCGCAGATAGGGTTCGTAACGCGGGATGTCGTCGACGGCCCGCCACCGCTGCGCGAGGGCCGCCGTGGGAATGCCCGCGAGCACGACGATCACCGCCAGCCAAGCGCCCGGTTTCACGTTGCTTCCTCCTCCCGGCCGGTGGCGCGGTGCGGGGCGCCCTATTCGGCGCCCCATTCTACCGTGTTCCCCGCCCGCCGCCCTCTCGCCGATGGCGGCGGGCGGGGAGGTCCGGGTATCGGTCCCCGGACGGCGTCTCCGCCGGCGTCGCGTGGCGGTGTGACGCGCGCCGTCAGTCCGCCAGCGGGTGCGGCCGCAGCTGGAAGTGCACCATCTTGCTCGGGGTGTCCTTGCCGCCCTCGATGTGCCAGTTGAAGTTGCCGCCGTAGTTGGCCCACAGGCCGCGTCCCTTCCAGCCCGCGTCCGGATCGTCGATGCGGCCGTCGAGGCCCCGCGAGAAGAACCCCAGCGGGTAGGGGATGCGCAGCACCGCCCATTCGCCGGTCTCGGGGTCGAGGGCGAGCAGCGAGTCCGAGCCCGAGCCGTTCGCGATGGGCACGTTCTCGCCGAGCCCCAGCGTATTGAACTGGTCCACCCAGTTGTAATAGTGGAAGTCCCCGCTTCCCGCGTCGGTGACCCCCTTCATCTGCGGGCCCGGGGTCGGATAGAGGGTCCATCCCTCGGGGCAGTGCTGGCCCGTCGCCTCCGGCCCGTTCAGCAAGCCGCACCTGCCGCGGTCGAAGCTCGCCATGTGGCCGCTGCCGGACAGCGCGGTCCAGATGACGCCGTTGCGGTCGACGTCGATCCCGCGGGGGGCGTGGCCGGTCAGGGCCGGGTCCACGTCGGGGTTCTCGATCGACGGCGGCTCGTAGACCTCCGCGATGCACGTCTCGGGCGGGTTGTCGCCGCGGTCGACGCGCACGAGGCGGCCCGGGAACGGCCCTGTCTCGGCCCCCCACACGGTGTGGTCCACGGGGTTGGCGATGACCCCGTAGAACCCGCCGCCGATGCGGGTGTCGCGGGTCGGGTCGACCTCGTCGCCGGGCTCGTTCCAGGGCCGCGTGATGCGCCCGTCGGCGTTGGTGTCGAGCACCTTGGGGCACCAGCCCTGGGCCGCCTCTTCGTCGCCCGTCTCGTCGTAGAGCCGGGTGTTGATCCAGGACACCACGTTGCCGCTGCCGCTGAACCACAGGGTGTCGTCGGGGTCCTCGCCGAACTGCAGGTGATGGGTGCTGAAGCAGGTGTCGAGGAGCGCGAACTCGCCGGTGGCGGGGTCGTAGTACGACGCGTGGCGCCGTCCGGTGCGCGAGAGCGGGAACCAGCGCGCCGACGGGTGGTCCGACCCTTCGCCGCACCACTCGGGCCCCTGCGCGCCCCGCACCGTCGAGGTCATCCACACCCGTCCCTTGCCGTCCATCATGGGGTTGTGCGGGTCGGCCCGCTCGTCCGGGGCGTCGCCCCACAGGATCTCGTCGCCGTAGTAGTACGAGGGCTGGAGCTGCGTCTGGGGGAACCGCGACACGATGGTCTCCGGATCGTCGCGCACCGGGATGACGATCTCGGTCGAGGTGTGGGCGTTCGGATCGGTGACGACGAGGGTGCCGTGCCCCGCGTCGACCGAGTAGACGGGGCCGTTCGCGTTGACCCGCGGGTTCCGCTTGTCGGTCACGATCTCGTCGTGGATGTAGGCGGTCGGCTTCCCCCAGTCCCACATCGTCAGCACGAGGTTGCGCTCGACGCCGGACGGCCGCGGCGGCGCCGGCGGCAGCTCGCCGTCCGCGATGCGCTCGGTCCAGTCCGCGTACATCTGCAGGCCGCGCTCGCGGCCGAACCGGTTCATCCCCGCGTTCATCGAGGCGCCGCGCTGCCCGGTCTGCACCCGGTGGTCCCACGCCGCGAGGGCCGAGTCGAAGTCGTCGAGCTGATCGATCTCGCGGGTGATGCGCGTGCCGAGCTGGTGGCAGAGCTGGCACCCCTGCTTCATGCGGTCGACCCACCGTGCCTGGCTGGTCATCGCCGGCGAGATGCCGTTGCCGTCGGGGCCGGTGCCGGGGAACTCGTTCCTGTCCGGGACCTCGATCAGCGAGTACCAGTAGTTCGCGGGGTAGATCTGCGCCGCGTCGCGCGGCGTGGGGGCGAGGACCGCGCGCAGGGTGACCTCGTCTCCGAGACGCCCGCTGACCCTGTCGGAGTCGACCAGCCCGTAGCCGCGGACCCAGAGGTCGTAGGTCGCCTCCGGGAGCTGGGGCAGCAGGAAGCGCCCGTCGTCGCCGGTGACGACGATCTTGACGAGCTTCGTCTGCAGGTCGTCGGTCTCGGCGATCACCCAGACGCCTGCCTCCGGGCCATCGTCGCTACGGACGACGCCGGTGATCACGCCGTCGTCCGCCAGCTGCCGGGCTCCCGCCGGCTCGGTCGTCCAGGTAAGCGAGACCGCCAGCGTGCAGGCCGCCGCCGCGATGCCGAGCGCGCCGTTTCGCATGCTCATGTTCGTCCCCTTCGGAGTTGGTCGACGGTCGACGTATCGAATCGGCAACCGTACGCGCATCATAGCAGCCCTTGGCAGACGGGCCCCGCTGCATTCGCCCGGCGATGCATCCTGCCCGACCGCGTTGTTCCCCGGAGCAGGCACAGCTCCGCGGTCGCCGTTTGCCCAACAGGCTTCCTCGTCACCCCTTGTCAGGCGCGGGCCTTCTTCAGCCCGCGGACGCCTTGCGATCCGCTGGCGCGCTCGGCGTCCGCCGGCGCCCTCCGGGCGCGCTGCAACGCGCGGGGTTCTGCCACGGGCTGCCGGCGGGTAGCCGGAACGCGGGGAAGTGGATCTCCCGGCCGGCTATAATCCCCGAGGACTGCAGGACGCGGTTCCGGGAGGTTTCCATGCCCATTCGCTCCGCCGCCGCTCTCGCGCTGCTCGCGGTCGCCGCTCCCGCCCTGCTGCCGGCTCCGGCCGGCGCGGAGGAGCGCCTGGTGACCATCGAGCGGTTCGTGCCCCACACGTCGACGGTGCCCGCCAACGAGGGCCGGCGGGTCGGCCTCTACCTTCGCGAGAAGGCGTCGGCCGAGGCGATGGCCCGCTCCGAGGCCGGCGCGGCGCCCGAGGGCCGCGTCGTGCTGTTCGTGCACGGCGGCTCGGTGCCGTCGGTGCCCGACTACGACCTCGACTACAAGGACTACAGCTGGATGGGCCATCTGGCCGCCGCGGGGTTCGACACCTTCGCGATGGACCACACCGGCTACGGCCGGTCGCCGCGCCCGAAGATGGACGTTCCGTGCAACATGAGCGAGGCGGATCAGGCGATCGTGACGCCGCATCCCCTCGCCGCGCCGTGCGAGCCCGGCTATCCGTTCGGGTCGACCACGGTCCAGTCGGACTGGGACGAGATAGACACCGTCGTCGACTACATCCGGAAGCTGCGGGGCGTGGAGCGGGTCAGCCTCGTCGGCTGGTCGGCCGGGGGACGCCGCACCGGCGGCTATGCGGCGCGGCATCCGGAGAAGGTCGACCGGCTCTTTCTGTTCGCCCCCGGGTACAGCCCGGACGGGCCCTCCGAGGCTCCTGCCGAGCTGCCGCGGCCCGGCGTGCCGATGCGGCTGCAGACCCACGAGACGTTGACCCAGGGACGGTGGGAGGACAACGTCGTCTGCGAGAACCAGGTCGATCCGGGCATTCGCGAGGTCATCTGGCGCACCATCCTGTCGTTCGATCCGCTCGGGTCGGTTTGGGGGCCGCCCGAGGGGGTCATGCGGGTGCGGGCCGGCAATCCGTCCTGGGGATGGAACCGGGAGTACGCCGCGAAGGTGACCGCTCCCACGATGATCGTGGTCGGCGAGCAGGACAACCCGGAGGCCCGCGGCCGGCTGCACGCCGATCTGACCGGTACCGACTCCAGAGTTCTGGTGACCATGGCCTGCTCGACCCACTTCGCGGTCTGGGAGACCACCCAGTACAAGTTCATGCACCGGGCCTCTCTCGAGTGGCTGGCCGAGGGCACCTTCCGCGGACACCGCAATGGCGTATATCGAGTGGGCGTCGACGGCGCCGATCCGGCGGGTGAGTGACCGCCGGCCGCCGGGCCTTCGCGGGTCCGCGGTCCCGGCCGCCCGCGGTGGAGCCCCGCATCGCGCCGAGACCGGCGAAGGCAGCGGGTCCATCCGCCGCGGGCTGCTGGTGCTGATGCTGGTGCTGGCGGCGGGAGCGGCGGGTCTCGCGCAGGCGCTGGTCTCGCCGGCGGACGAGGCCGCGCTGCGCCGTCTCCTGCCGCAGGCGGACCGCTTCGAGCTGCATGACCGGGGCGCCCGGCACTTCCGCGCGTTCGCGGCGGCGGAGGCCGGCGCCGCGCCCCGATTGATCGGTCTGGCCTTCTTCACGACCGATCTCACCCCCCGGATCTACGCCTACAAGGGACGCATCACGAGCCTGGTGGCGATGGACCCGGGCGGCCGCCTGATCGGGGTGCAGGTGGTGCACCACTACGAGCCGTTCGGCTATTTCTCGATCGACCTGCCCGGGTTTCCCCGCCAGTTCGCCAACCGGAGCATCCTCGATCCGCTCGAGGTGGGGCGGGACGTCGACGCCGTCTCCCGCGCCACCATTACCGTGGAGGCGGCGACCCGCGCGATCCGGCAGGGTGCGAGGCAGCTCGCCCGCGATTTCCTCGCCGAGCAGCACGCGGACCGTTGACCGATCGCTCCAGGCCGGTGCGCCGGCCGCCCCGCCGGCGTTGTCGACCCGGGCGAACGGGGTGGTGGTAGACTGGCTCGCGAGACACGGCATGCGGCTACATCGGGGCCTTGGCGGGCGCAGGGTACCCGGGCGACCCAGGACACCATGGCCAAGCTTCGCCTGACCAACCCGAATTGCTGAAACGGTCCGTCGCGCCCATGCCTCAGTCTTCCCTTTTCCGCGTCGTCATTTCCTGTGCGCTGCTGCTCGCGCTGGCCGCCGTCCCCCTCGGGGCGGGGCAGCCGGCCCCGTCCGAGCCGCCGCCGCTGTCGCTGGACGATCTGGCCGCGCTCGACGCGCTGCTCGACGAGGACGAGGCGGAGACGGCCGCGCTGTTCGACGCGGGAGCGGTCGTCGACGTCGCGGCCCTGGCCCTCGTCCTCGCGTTCGCGGTGTTCAGCTTCCTGAGAAAGGACGACCGGCTCAAGGTCGTCAGCCTCGTGCTGTCGGTCGCCTATCTGGGGTTCGTCAAGGCCAGCCTGGTGTCGGTCGTCGACATCTTCGGGGCCATGCGCGCGAGCCTGCCGGCGTGGCAGGACGGGCAGGCCTACTATCTCCTCATCGGCTTCACGCTGGCGTCGACGGTGCTCTGGGGACGTCTGTACTGCGGGCGGATCTGCGCGTTCGGGGCGCTCACCCAGTTGATGGACCGGGTGGTGCCGGCGCGCCTGCGGATCGAGCCGCCGGCGTGGCTCGACCGGCGCCTCGTCTATCTCAAGTACGGGGTCCTCGCGGTCGCGGTGCTGTACGTCCTCGCGAGCGGCGACACCCTGGTGTACCGCTATATCGAGCCGTTCTGGATGTTCACGCTGAGCGGCAATGCGGTGATGTGGACGCTGCTCGGGCTGCTCCTGCTGGCGACGGTGTTCGTGCGCAACCTCTACTGCCGCTATCTGTGCGCGGTCGGGGCCGGCCTCGGGCTGCTGTCCAACCTCACCGTCTTCCGCATCAAGCGCTGGGGCGAGTGCTCGACGTGCAAGCTCTGCGAGAAGACGTGCGAGTGGGGGGCCATCGACGGCCCGAAGATTCTCGTCAGCGAGTGCGTACGGTGCGACGACTGCGAGCGGCTCTACGCCGACGAGGACCGCTGCCCGCACTGGCTGATTCAGAAGCGCGCCGCCGCCCGGGCGGCCCGCGGGTGAGGAGCACGCCGTGAAGCCGAGCCGCCCCCTCGTCACGCCTCGTCGCACGGGCGCCTTGCGACCGCCTACGGGCGCCTTATGCCCGCCTACGGGCGCCTTATGCCCGCCTTTACGCCCGCCGGCGCCTCCCCGGGTCTCGGTGCAACGCGGGGTCCTGCCGCGGGCCGCCGCCAATCGCATCGCCGTTGCGCTGCTGGTCGCGGGTATCGCGGCCGTGACGGGCGCCGGCGCCGCCGGGCAGGGCCGCACGGTGTGGGACGGCGTCTACACCGCCGATCAGGCCCGCCGCGGCGCCGAGGCCTACGAGCGGTCCTGCGCCGAGTGTCACGGGGCCGATCTCGGCGGCGGGGACATGGCGCCGAGCCTGGCCGGGGTGGAGTTCGTCTACAACTGGCACGGGTTCTCGGCCCGCGACCTGTTCGAGCGGCTGCGGGTCTCGATGCCCCCGGCCCAGCCCAACAGCGTGAGCCGGCAGGAGAAGGCCGACGTCCTCGCGTTCATCCTCGAGGCGAACGGAATGCCCGCCGGGGACACGGAACTGGCGACTCGAACCGGCCCCCTCGGCGCGATTCAGTTCCTCGCCGAGCCGTAGCTCTTGCCGTAGCCGAGGAGTCTCTACCGGCCGTGGAGCCCGGGTGCGTTCACGTGCGCGTTCTGCGCCGCTTCGATGGCCTGCACCTTGCCAACGAGGTTGTCTTGCCCGCGCTGCAGGCGATAGACGCCCATCGCGGCATAAGCCGCGCAGACCGCCGTCAGGACGTCAATCGCGATTCGCCAGTCCATGTCTCGATAATCCTCCGACAACGCCGCTCGACGCAGGTCCGACCACGAGGGTGAATCTTCAGTCGGCGGCCGCCTCGCGGGGCGGGGGAGACTGAATCGCCTTGGCGCCGGCCCAGAGCGCGCCGATCATCAGCAGCAGGACCACGAGCCACCCCATCGCGCCGGTGAACATCGCCCGGCTGAACGCCGCCCAGGTGATCGGGAACTGGCTGAGCACCTCCCACCGCTCGGTCATCCAGTGCCAGCTCGTGTGCGCGACCAGCGTGGACAGCAGGATGGTGCCGACCTTCTCGGCCACCACGTAGCGGAAGAGGAGGTGGAGCCCCGGCACCAGCACCGTCAGGACCAGCAGCTGGCCGAGCTCGACCCCGATGTTGAACGACAGCAGCGACGTGAGCAGGTGCGAGCCGGCGAACTGCAGGGTCTCGCGCAGCGCGAACGAGAAGCCGAACCCGTGCACCAGCCCGAAGATGAACGTGATGGCCCACCGGCGCTGCACGTTGGCCCCGAGGATGTTCTCGAGCGCCATGTAGACGATGGACGTGGCGATCAGGGTCTCGACCATCGGCGGGAACCACAGGGCGTCGGGCGCCAGATCGTAGGCCGACGCGATCAGCGTCACGGAATGGGCGACGGTGAAGGCGGTCACGATGACCGCGAGGGCCCGAAACCGCCGGAACGGGATGACCAGGCAGGCGAGGAACAGCAGGTGGTCGGTGCCGTCGAGGATGTGCTCGAAGCCCATCACCACGAACCGGAACGCGGCCTGGTGCCAGCGCGGGTCGAGGCGGACGACGCCGGGGTCGCCGCGCAGCTCGAACGCCCGCTCGGCGCCGCCCGGAGGCAGGAACCTGAGGACGGTGACCACCCGCAGGCCCATCCGTTCGAAGCTCGGGCGGATCGAGAACTCGGACTGGTCCGACTGGATCTCGTAGTCGAAGAGGACGTCGAGCATCGCCTGCTGCCAGACGATCTGGGTGTCGGCGGGCAGCAGGGGGCCCTGGACGTGGGCGAGCGCGCCCTCCCAGGTCTCGAAGGAGCGGCTCGACGGCAGCGAGATCTTGATGGCGGTGATCGCCGGCTCGGGGAGCGGCGCGTCGTTCTCGAAGATCCGGACCTCCTGCCCCATCCAGACCATCGCGGCGTCGGTGAACTCGTCCCGCTCGCGCGCCCGCTCGAAGTCCAGGTAGCCCGGCCCGATGGTCGGGAACGCCATGTCCGACAGCGCCTCCAGCGGCACCCGCACGAGGAGGCGCAGCCGTTGCCCCTCGGGCTTGACGAACGCCTGCACCGTCACGTCGCCCGGGATGTCGTGGGCCGACTGGGTGGCGGGGAACGTCAGGAGCAGACCGGCGATCGCGACACCCTTGAGGAGACGCCCGCGCGGAGCTCGCGACTGCCGCGAACCGGCGCTTCCGGCATCGGCGGCGCCCGGCCGCGGGCCGCCGCCGGCGGACCGTTGCGGGCGGGCGTTGCGGGTGGAATCGCACGACATGGGACGTCGGCGGGCCGGCATCGGAAAGATGGCGCAATTCATGAGGTTTACAAGTATACTGGCGACTCCCCGAAGGGGGGCATGGCGCTTGGGTTTGTTCGGGCGGGCCTGGTCCTCTTTCGGGGCGGCTCGTTCGAGTTGAAGTCTTGTACGTACGCGTTGCGGGCCTGAAGGGCCCTTGCTACACGAGGTAGCCGGCGCGGGTCGGCGCAGGGCGCCGGGTTCAAGGGAGGTAAGTCGATGAATCGGAAGCAGCATCTTCTATTCGCAGGTGCACTGGCGGCGGCGGCGCTGGTCGTGGTGACCGCCACCGGCGCCCAGGAGCAGGGGGGCGGGAGCGCCGCGCTCTCGATGGACCCGAACGACGGCGTCCCGACGTTCGAGGTCGATCCGCTGTTTCCCAAGAACCTGCCGAATCACTGGCTGATGGGGCCGACCATCGGGGTCGACGTCGATGCCGACGATCACATCTGGGTCGTGCATCGGAACACCACCAATCAGTTCGTCCTGAACACCGAGATCGGCATGACCACCGACCCGCCGGTCGCGGAGTGCTGCCAGCCCGGTCCCCCCGTTCTCGAGTTCGACCAGGAGGGGAACCTGCTGCAGGCCTGGGGCGGCCCCGGCACGGAGACGGGTGACTACACCTGGCCGCTGTCGAACCACGGGATCGCCATCGACGGCATGAACAACGTCTGGATCGGCGGCAACGGCGGCACCGACTCGCACGTGCTGAAGATGGACCATCAGGGCAACTTCCTGATGCAGGTCGGGATTGCCGGCGCCCGCATGACCGGTCCCGTCAGCGAGCGCACGGGCGAGGCGACCCCGCAGCGCAACAGCCTCGCCACCGACAGCTTCGGCCGGGTCGCCGAGATCGGGATCGACAACGAGGCCAACGAGGCGTACTTCGCCGACGGCTACTTCAACCGCCGGGTCGCGGTCGTCGACCAGGACACCGGCGAGGTCAAGCGGTTCTGGGGCGCGTACGGCAACGAGCCGGACGACGGCCTCGACCTCGGCCGCTACGAGCCCGGCGGCGACCCCACCTCGCAGTTCCGCGGTCCCGTGCACTGCGCCGTCATCGCCGACGACGGTCTCGTGTACGTCTGCGACCGGGCGGAGGACCGCATCCAGATCTTCCAGAAGGACGGGACGTTCGTCTCCGAGCACATCGTGGCCCCGCTCACCCGCTCGCAGGGGTCGACCTGGGACCTCGCGTTCTCGCACGATCCCGAGCAGCGCTGGATGTACCTGGCCGACGGCCAGAACATGAAGGTCTACATCATCCAGCGCGACACGATGGAGGTGATGACCGCGTTCGGCGACGGCGGGCGCCAGCCCGGCATGTTCTTCGCGGTGCACAGCATCGCCACCGACTCGGACGGGAACATCTACACCACCGAGACCTACGAGGGGTCGCGGCTGCAGAAGTTCGTGTTCAAGGGCTACGGCCCCGTGCCGGAAGGCGCGGAGGGCATCAGGAGCCAGGGCGTACTCTGGCCGACCGGGAACTAGGAGTCTGCGCGACCTTGCGGGTCGCGGCGCGAGTCGCGTTGGGAGTTTCGCTGGCGCGAGACTCCAGCGGCGCAAGCTCCCAGGAGACGTTCGTGAAGAGGTAGTGACGAGGCCGGTCCCCGCGTGTGCGCGGCGGACCGGCCTTTCCTGTTCAGAGGGGCCGCGCCGGCATCGCCCGGTGGGGTCCAGGGGGAATACCGATGATGCGACGGTCTGGTGCGAAGGGGACACTGGCGGCCGGCGTCTGCGCCTTGGCGATGGTGGCCGGCGGAGCCGGGGTGGCGGCAGGGCAGGAGGCGCTGACGGAGGAGACATACGGCCCGACCATGAGCGAGATCCGGCTCATCGTGGGCGATGCCGAGCTGCACGTCGACGCGCGGTACTGGCCCGAGCTGGGGGAGGATCTCGACAAGCTGTTCCCGATGTTCCGGCAGATCGAGACGTTCTGGACCGAGCGCGGGAACGACGATGCGGTCGCCAAGGCCGGGGTGACGCTGGAGGCGTTGCGGGAGATCGGCGCCGCCGGGATCGCGATGGATCAGGGCAACGCGCGGACCGGGATCAGGGCCCTGCGCGGCACGTGCCAGTCCTGTCACGACGCGCACCGGGAGGAGACCGCGGACGGCTACCGCATCAAGCCGGGGTCGTAGCATTCCGCACCCTGGAACGGGCGCTGGCGCCGTAGAAGCTTCGCATCAGCGAGACTTCCCAACGTGACCGCCAGGTCGCGCGGTGTCGCGCGGAGCGGAGAAGGACCGGGTCTTCAGGCGATGAGGAGGTCGATGATGCGACGACCGCTCTTGCGTATGGCGGCGGCAGCGGTGATGTTCGGTATCGTGCTGGGCGCGGCGGCGCGCTCCGAAGCCCAGGGCGTGAAGCGGGGACAGGTCACCGACGAGTGGGACAACCCGCTCGCAGGCGTCACGGTGCTGGCCGAGTCCGCCGGCGCCGACGGGGTGCCGCAGAACACGACGACCGACGACGACGGCAATTTCTCGTTCATCGGGCTCGGGTCGGGAGACTGGGCGTTCACCGCGCTCCTCGACGGCTACCAGGGCCTGCAGCAGGTCGCCAACGTCCGCCGGCTCGGGCAGACGCGGCCGTTGCGCTTCGAGATGCCGGTCCTCGCATCCGGCGGCCGCTTCCGCGAGCGGACCGAGTTCCGGGCCGAGGGCGGCGCGACGAGGTTCCGCTTCGAAGAGGACGGGACGTTCGAGTTCGAGGACGCCGACGGCGAGGGCGAAGGGACCTACGGCATCGTCCAGCGCAACGCCCTTCTCGTCGTGCGCGAGTACGACGGACCCGACGACAGGTTCAGTTTGCGGACCCCCGTGGTGGTCGAGTTCGCGAACGACCAGTTCACGTCGATGACCTACGACGGTGAAGAGCTTCCGCAACGGTAGGGGCGTGACGACGTTCGCGGCGCGTTGCCGCCGGCCGTGGCTGGCCGTGGCGGTTTGGGGGGCGATGACCTCGGCGGCCGTCGCCGAGGTCGTTCGACTGGATATCACGTCGCGTACCGTGTTCGGCACGGGGGTCGAGTCGAGGGTCGGCGCCTACGAGCGGCTTCGCGGGCGCGTCGTGTACGCCCTGGACCCGGCGGCCGCCGCGAACCAGGGCATCGTCGATCTCGATCTGGCGATTGCCGATGGTCAGGGCCGTGTGCAGCTCTACGGCGACATCGAGATCATTGCGCCGGTCGACCGCGCCCTCGCCCAACCGACGGTGCTGTACGTCGTGAACAACCGCGGGCGGCGGACCTGGGGCGGCGAGCCCTTCTTTCTCGAGCGCGGCTACGTCACGGTGTCGAGCGGCTGGATCGCCCAGGTGCCGGTGACCCCGGACCTGCTGCGGCTCGAAGCGCCGGTGGCCCACGATCCGGCCGATGCGATACCGGTCCTCGGCACGGTCCGAGCCGAGCTCTCGACGGACGTCGCCGCCGACCGCCTGCCCGTCGGCGACCGGAATCAGCTCGCCTTCGAACCGCTGATCATGGGGCTGCCGGAAGCGACCCTGACCCGCCGGCTGCGCGAGCGGGACTCGCGGGAACCGGTGCCCCGCGACCGGTGGCGTCTGCGGGCCCGCTACGACGGCCTGGACGAGGGCAGCGGGCTGGTCGAGCTCGACATGACCCTCGAGGGCGGCTTCGAGCCCGGGGTCATCTACGAGCTGACCTATCAGGCGCGGGGATCGGTGGTGCAGGGCGCCGGGTTCGCGGCCATCCGGGATCTCGTCTCGTTCCTGAAGCACGATCGGTCCGCCATGAACCCGCTCCGGCGGCCGGACGGCGCGCGGCTGGTCGAACGGGTGATCGGCCAGGGGCGGTCGCAGAGCGGCCGGGCCCTGCGGACGTTCATCTACGAGGGGTTCAACGCGGACGAGCGGGGCCGGCAGGTGTTCGACGGGGTCATGCCGACGGTGGCCGGCGGCGGGCGGGGTTTCTTCAATCACCGTTTCGCGTCGCCGACCCGGACCGCGACCCAGCACCTCGGCCACCTCTATCCGGTCGACCTCTTCCCGTTCGCCTACGGCGACGAGACCGACCCCTTCACCGGCCGGACCGACGGGCTGCTGCGCCGCGCCCGGGCGAGCGGGACGGTGCCCCGGGTGATGCACCTCGATACGTCCTCCGAGTACTGGCACCGCAGCGGCTCGCTCGTGGTCACCGACCCCGCGGGCGAACGGGACACCGTCCTGCCGCCGGAGGTGCGGGTCTACGTGGTCGGCGGCGCCCAGCACCGCCCGGCCGGAGGCCCGTCCGACCGGGGACAGTTGCCGGTGAACCCGAACGACTATGCGCCGATACGCGAGGCGCTGTTCCTGGCCCTGGATCGGTGGTTGACCGAGGGGGTCGAGCCGCCTCCGAGCGTGCACCCCCGTATCGCGGAGGGCACCCTGGTGCCGTGGGCGGAGTCGGCCGCGGGATGGCGGGCCCTGCCCGGGGTCTCGTACCCCACTGTCATCCAGCAGCCGGAGCGGCTCGACTACGGCGAGCGGTTCGAGAGCCTGCGCCTGGTAGACGTGCATCCGCCCCGCCGCACCGGCAACCGGTACGGGGTAAGGGTGCCGGCCCTCGATGCTGCCGACAACAACGAGCGGGGCGTGCTGCGGCTCCCGCGGGTCGCGGTGCCGGTGGCGACCTACACCGGGTGGAATCTCCGGAGCCCGGCGATCGGCGCCCCCACCGAGCTGCTCGATCTGCAGGGGGGGCGGATTCCGTTTCCGATCACGCCGGCAGAACGGGAGCGCGCCGGGGACCCGCGCCGGGCGGTGACGGAGCGGTACGCTGATTTCGCGGACTACCGGGCCCGCTATCTGGCCGCGGCCGACCCGTTGATCGCCGGCCGCTATCTGCTGCCGGCGCACCGAGGTCGGTTGGAGGCGATTGCCGATGGGCACCGGTCGTTGTTCGTCCCCTGATGGCGCATCCGGATCGGGGGGTGAGAGGCGGCGGGAGTCTGCCCGGCCGAGGCAGCGCACATTGTTCAGCCCGGGCCGGTTCGAACCCCCGGCATCATCGGGAGCGTGGATCGCATGTCGAGACGAGTGATGCGTGTGACGCGAGGGTCGTGGTTGGGAACCGGTCGCCGGTCCCGGTGCAGCACGGGGCTTCACCAGGGGCTCCTGCTGTTGTTGTTGCTGCTTGCGGGGCGTTCCGCGGCCGGCCAGGACGTGCCGTTCGCGCGGCCCGTCCAGCTCGGCCTGGATGCCGGGCGCCTCGAGCGGATCGTGACGCTCGTCGAGGAGGCGGTGGATCGGCAGGAGATCGCCGGGGCGGTCACCCTGGTCGCCCGTCTGGGCCGCGTCGGCCATCTCGAAGCGGTCGGCTGGCGCGACATCGAGCGCCGGGCGCCGATGGAGACCGAGACGCTGTTCCGGATCGCCTCGATGACCAAGGCGGTCACGAGCGTCGCGGTGATGCAGCTCTACGAGTCGGGCGCGCTCCTCCTGGATGACCCGGTGTCCCGGTACCTGCCGGCGTTCGCGACGGTCGAGGTGCTCACGCCCGGTGCCGGTCCGGAGCATTCACTCGCGCCCCTCGACCGGCCGATCACGATCCGGCATCTGCTGACCCACACCTCCGGCCTCAGCTACCGCTTTCTCGCCCCGCCGCAGCTTGCGCCGCGCTACATCGCGGCCGGCATCACCGACGGGCTCGCGCAGACCGCCGGCACCATCGGGGAGATGGTGGACCGGCTGGCGACCGTGCCCCTGCTGCATCAGCCGGGGGCGCGGTTCACCTACAGCCTGGGGGTCGACGTGCTGGGGCGGGTCGTGGAGGTCGTCACCGGCCAGTCCCTCGCCGACTACATGCGGGACGCGATCTTCGAGCCGCTGGCGATGGTCGACACCGGCTTCTACCGCGATCCGGCGGATGCCGATCGGTTCGCGTCGATCTATGCGCCGGGGACGGACGGTCTCGTCGAGGTGCCCGACGCGCCGGTGTCGAGCGGGGACGGCCGCACCGTCTACTCGGCCGGCTATCCCTACGCGGGGCCCCAAACCTACCATTCCGGCGGCGCCGGCCTCACCTCGACCATCTCCGACTACGCGCGGTTCCTCCTCGCGCTCCTCAATGGCGGCGAGCTCGAGGGCACCCGCATTCTGGGGCGCCGCACCGTGCAGCTCATGACCCGCGACCATCTGGCGGGGCTCGGGGTGCCCGGCGCCGGGCAGCAGTTCGGACTCGGGTTCGCGATCTCGGGCGACCCCGGCGTGACCGGCGGACCCCGTTCCGAAGGGGCGTTCGGGTGGCTCGGCTTCTTCAACACCGTGTACTGGGTCGATCCGGAAGAGCAGCTCGTGGCGATCATCATGACCCAGCTCTATCCCAACAACCAGTCGCGGCTGACGGACCGGTTCGAGGTGGCGGTGTACAGCGCGATCGTCAACTGAAGCAGCGGGAGCTCGGCCTCCGTCGCCGGTTCGATGCGGGGTGAAGGACCGTCATCGGTGTTCCCGCAGCTGCTGTCACCACCCGTACCCGGCTCGCGAACGCTGCATCTGCGTGCAAGAGGCACCCGCCATACCGTCGTGGATGACAGAACCTCTATCGGCCTCCCGAAGGGCCGCCGATGCTCGGTGCGAGACCCGCGCCATGCGGCGTTTGGGCCGGGAAGTGTCGGCGCTGGCGCGATCGATGGCACTATTGGGACGAATCCTCGCCGGCGAGGACCCGCGTGGAGCTCGTGGAGTCGAGGTGGAGTCGAATGCTTCGAGTGAATAGCGGTGGTTGGGTCGTGCGGCTCTGCATCGCCGCCGCGTATCTGTCGGCGGCCGCGGTCGCGCCGGCGACGGCGCAGCCGGCCGGCGACGCGGCCGGGTTCTGGCCGGAGTGGCGCGGGCCGCTGCACACCGGTGTCGCACCGGCGGGCGACCCGCCCGTCGAGTGGAGCGAGTCCTCCAACGTGCGCTGGAGGGTGCCGCTGCCGGGGCTCGGATCGGCGACGCCGGTCATCTGGGGCGATCGGCTGTTCGTGCTGAGCGCGGTGCCGACGGGCGAGCGGTCGCGCTCGGGTCCGGGATTCTTCTCGCGGCTCGCCGACCGTTTCATGCGCCGCGACTCCGCGACCGAGGTGCTTCAGTTCGTGGTCCTGGCCATCGACCGCCAGGACGGCCGCGTGCTGTGGGAGCGCGTGGCCCGCGAGGAGACGCCGCACCAGGGCAAGCACGGAACCAACTCGTGGGCCTCGCCGTCGGCCGTCACCGACGGCGAGGTGGTCTGCGCGTTCTTCGGATCGCGCGGGCTGTTCTGCTACGACCTCGACGGCCGTCCCCTCTGGGAGACCGACCTCGGCGACATGCGGACGAAGATGGGCTTCGGCGAGGGGGCGTCGCCGACCCTCTATCGGGATCTGCTGATCGTGCCCTGGGACCACGAGGGCCAGTCGTTCATCGCGGCGTTCGACAAACGGACGGGGCGCGAGCGCTGGCGGACGCCGCGGGACGAGGAGACCTCCTGGAGCAGCCCGCTGGTGGTCGAGGGCGAGGATGGAGCCCAGGTGGTGACGAGCGCGACCGAGGCCGTCCGCGCCTACGACGCGGCCACCGGGGAGCTGCGGTGGTGGGACGAGGGACTGACCGAGAACGCCATACCGTCGCCGGTGTCGGCGGGCGGGCTCGTCTTCGTCACCAGCGGATACCGCGGCAACCGGCTGGCCGCCATCGACCTGTCCGCGGCGGCCGGCGACATCCGCGGGTCCGATGCGGTGGTGTGGTCCGTGGACCGGGACACGCCCTACGTGCCCTCGCCGCTCCTGCTCGACGGCCAGCTCTATGTGCTCAAGAGCAACTCGGGGGTGCTGACCGCCTACGACGCGGCCACCGGCGCCAAGCGCTACGGTCCGGAGCGGGTGCCGGGCATTCGCAACGTCTATGCCTCGCCGGTCGCGGCGGCGGGACGGGTGTACGTGACGAGCCGCGACGGCGTGACCAGCGTGCTGCGGGCCGGGCCGTCGTTCGAGGTGCTGGCCACCAACGTCCTCGACGACGAGTTCGATGCCTCGCCGGCCATCGCCGGCGACGAGATCTATCTCCGGGGACGGCAGTTCCTGTACTGTATCGCCGCGGACTGACCGCGATCTGCGCCGTAGCGCGGCGTGCGCTCCCGGCAGGGCGGGCCGGCGCGGCGGCGGGGGGCCGCAGGCGGCGATTCCCGGTCGGGAGTCCGCGCCGTTGGACGTTGCGGATTCCTGGGGGGGCGGTTGAGGCGGCTGCGCCGCAAGGCGACCCATTGCCGTGCCGGGAGCCTGCGCCGTAGAACGGCGCCGCCTCGTGCGCGAGGCGCAGACTCCCTGGAGGGTTGGTTGGGCGCCAAGCGGAACCGCAGAAGCTCGCGTCAGCGAAACTTCCAACGCGACCGCAAGGTCGCGCCGCGACCATTGTCGGGATACGAGCGGACGGACGACACGTGAGAATCACCAGCATCACGGCCGGCGCGAGCGGCATGTACTGCGGCAGCTGCATCCGCGACAACGCGCTGGCGGCGGCCCTGACCCGCCGCGGGCACGAGGTCACCCTGCTGCCGCTCTACACGCCGACCCGGACCGACGAGGAGAACGTCAGCCAGAAGCGCGTCTTCTTCAGCGGCATCAGCGTCTATCTGGAGGAGTACGTCTCGCTGTTCCGCTGGACGCCGTGGCTGCTCGACCGGCTCTGGGAGTCGCCGTGGCTGCTCAAGCTCGTCTCGGGGCGCATGCAGACCGACCCCGGACAGCTCGGCGGGCTGACGGTGTCGATGCTCGAGGGGACGCACGGGCACCAGCGGAAGGAGTTCGACAAGCTCGTGCACTGGCTGCGCGACCAGCCCCGTCCCGACGTGATCGACATCTCGAACTCGATGCTGATCGGCATCGCCGAGCCCCTCAAGCAGGCGCTCGGCTGCCCTGTCAACTGCACCCTGCAGGGCGAGAACATCTTTCTCGACCACCTGCCCGAGCCGTTCCGGTCCCGGGCGGTGTCCCTCGTCCGCGCCCAGGTCGCGCACGTCGACTCGTTCGTCGCGGTCAGCGACTATTACGCCGAGTGCATGAGCCGGTACCTGAAGATTCCCGGCGCGCGTATGCACGTCGTGCCGCTGGGGGTCGACGTCGATCGCTTCCGGCCGGGTCCGGACCGCGCCGCCCGCCCGCTGACCATCGGCTACTTCGGCCGCATCGCCCCCGAGAAGGGCGTGCACCGGCTGTGCGACGCCTATGCGGCGCTGCGCGGACGGGGCGAGCTCGCGGCGTGCCGGGTCGAGCTGGCAGGGTACCTCGGTCCGGAGCACGCCGACTACTGGCGGTCCATCGAGAGCGGGAACGCCGGCCGGGAGCTGGCCGCGGACATTCACTACCGCGGGGAGCTGGAGCTGGACGACAAGGTCGCCTTCCTGCAGGGCCTCGACCTCTTCGTGGTGCCGGCGGAGTACGACGACCCCAAGGGGCTGTCGCTCATCGAGGCGATGGCCTGCGGGGTGCCGGTGGTGGCGCCGCGCCGCGGCACCTACACCGAGCTCGTCGAGCGGACCGGCGGCGGCGTGCTGGTCGAGCCGGAGGACTCGGCCGCGCTCGAGCAGGCTCTCGCCTCGCTGGCCGCTGACCCCGAGCGGCGGGCCGAGCTTGGGCGGCGTGCCGCCGAGGGGGTGCGGGCGCGCTACAGCACCGACGAGATGACCACCCGCGCGCTCGACGTCTACGCGCGGTTGACGGCGGGAGCAGTCGGATGATGTCGAGAAGCCCGGCGCGGGCGGGCGAGCCGGTCGTGAGGGTCCGCGTTGTCCTCGACGACGTTCTCGACACGGACGTCGCCGGGGACTCGTCGGACCAGCCGGCGCCGGCTTCGGCCGCCCCCGCGTCGTCGCGGGCGGCCGCGTGGGGCGCGAGTGACGGAGGGAGCGAGAGAATGATGTCGAGATGCTTGTCGATCCTGTCGGTGGTTCTGATTGCCGCCGGCGCCCTCTCCTGTTCCGGCGGCGAGCCCGCGGGTGAGGCCGATGCCGGCGCGGCCGACGCGGGGATCACCTCGCCCCGCCTCTACGTCTTCGACTGCGGTCACCTCCGGGTCGGCGATCCGGGACGCTTCTCGCTGACCATGGACGAGGTGTCGACCCTCGAGCTCTCGGTGCCGTGCTTCCTGATAGAGCATCCCGAGGGGACCCTGTTCTGGGACGCCGGACTGTCCGACAGCCTCGCCGGCGAGTCGGAGAGCGCGCAGTCGAGCGGCAGCGTCGCTCGCGTCACCACCACCCTGCGGGCGCAGCTCACGGAGCTCGGCTACGAACCCGCGGACATCGACTACCTCGCCATGTCGCACCTGCACTACGACCATGCCGGAAACGCCAACGACTTCGCCGCGTCGACGTGGCTCGTGCAGCGCCCCGAGCACGAGGCGGCGTTCAGCGACGACCCCGCCGCGTTCCGCTTCGACCCGCAGTACTACGGCGCCCTCGAGACGGCCGAGACCCTGATTCTCGACGGCGACCACGACGTGTTCGGCGACGGCGCCGTCGTCATCAAGTCGGCCCCCGGGCACACCCCCGGACACCAGGTGCTGTTCGTCGACCTCGCCGAGTACGGTCCCGTCGTCCTCAGCGGCGACCTCTACCACTTCCCGGAGAGCCGGTCGCTGAAGCGGGTCCCGACGTTCAACTTCGACGCGGAGATGACCCTGGAGTCGATGGACCGCGTCGAGGACTTCCTGATCGAGACCGGCGCCCGGCTCTGGATCGAGCACGACATCGCGGAGAACGCGATGCTCGACAAGTCGCCGGCGTACTACGAGTAGGCCTCTGCGCCGTGGAACGGCGCGGACTTCTGTAGGGTTGGCTCGACGGCAATCAGAGCTGCAGGCGACGATTGCCGGCCCAGACAGCCCCGATCGAATCGATCAACCGGCCGGCTCGCGTCTTCGCACGATCCCACCATGCGTCTCGATGACCTTCGTCCGCGCTGCGCCGTCCGAGGCGTGCATCCCGACGGCGTCGTGACGGTCGTGAGCGTGCAGTGGTTCGGCTCGGAGGCGCTCGAGCTGACCTACAAGAGGCCGGACGGCAGCGTCGCCAACGAGCTGCTCTACCGCGACGCCGAAGACCGGCTGGAGCTCGTCGCCGAGGGGCGCCCGTGGAGCTTCGACGGCGACGGCGCCCTGTTCCGGCTGGTGTCCGAGGCGCAGCGCATCCGCCTCGCCCATCTGTTCGACCCGGTTCTGGCCGTCCACACGTCGGTGGTCGAGCCGCTGCCGCATCAGATCACCGCGGTCTACGAGGCGATGCTGCCGCGCCAGCCGCTGCGCTTCCTGCTGGCCGACGACCCCGGTGCGGGCAAGACGATCATGGCGGGGCTCCTGATCAAGGAGCTGATCGCCCGCGGCGACCTGGAGCGGTGCCTGGTCGTCTGCCCCGGCAGCCTTGCCGAGCAGTGGCAGGACGAGCTGTACCGCCGGTTCCAGCTTCCCTTCGAGATCCTGACCAACGACAGGCTGCAAGCGGCGCACAGCGGGAACTGGTTCCTGGAGACCAACCTGGTCATCGCGCGGCTCGACAAGCTGTCGCGCGACGAGGACGTGCAGCAGAAGCTGCAGGCGCCGGACACGGGTTGGGACCTCGTGGTGTGCGACGAGGCCCACAAGCTGTCGGCGACGTTCTTCGGCGGCGAGATCAAGTACACGAAGCGCTACCGGCTGGCCCAGCTCCTGTCGGGCCTGACCCGCCACCTCCTGCTGATGACGGCGACCCCGCACAACGGCAAGGAGGAGGACTTCCAGCTCTTCCTGGCCCTGCTCGACGGCGACCGCTTCGAGGGCCGCTTCCGCGACGGCGTCCACACCGCGGACGTCTCGGACCTGATGCGGCGCATGGTCAAGGAGCGGCTGCTGAAGTTCGACGGCAGGCCGCTGTTTCCCGAGCGGATCGCCTACACCGTTCCCTACAAGCTGTCCGACGAGGAAGCCAGGCTCTACACGGCGGTCACCGACTACGTGCGCGAGGAGTTCAACCGGGCGGACGCGCTGGCCAGCGCCAAGCGGGCGGGCACGGTGGGCTTCGCGCTGACGATCCTCCAGCGGCGGCTCGCCTCGTCGCCCGAGGCGATCTACCAGTCGTTGCGCCGGCGTCGCGAGCGGCTCGAGGGCCGGCTGCGCGAGCTCGAGGTGCTGCAACGTGGCGGGCAGCCATCCGCCGTCCTCGGGTTCACCGTTCCCGAGCTGGACCCGGACGACGTGGACGACCTCGACGATGCGCCCGAGCAGGAGGTCGAGGACGCCGAGGCCCGCATCCTCGATCAGGCGACCGCGGCGCGCTCCATCGCGGAGCTGAAGGCCGAGATCGAGACCCTGAAACGGCTAGAAGCGCTCGCCCTGGGCGTGCGCCGCGGGGGCCGCGACACGAAGTGGCGCGAGCTCGCGAGCCTCTTCAGCGGCCTCTTCACGGCGGCGGGGTTGGCGGGGCAGGTGGGGGAGACGGACGCTCCGTACGGCGCCGGCGAGATTCGGCCTCCCGTGCCCTCTCCGCGGCAGAAGCTGGTGCTCTTCACCGAGCACCGCGACACGCTGCGCTACCTGCAGGAGCGCATCACGACCCTGCTCGGCCGCGAGCAGTCGGTCGTCGTCATCCACGGCAGCATCGGGCGCGAGGAGCGGTTGGCGGTGCAGGAGGCGTTCCGGCACGACCCGGAGGTGCAGGTGCTCCTGGCCACCGACGCGGCCGGCGAGGGCATCAACCTGCAACGCGCCCACCTGATGGTGAACTACGACCTGCCGTGGAACCCGAACCGGCTGGAGCAGCGCTTCGGCCGCATCCACCGGATCGGGCAGACGGAGGTCTGCCACCTGTGGAATCTGGTCGCCGACGACACGCGCGAAGGAGACGTCTACCGGCGTCTCCTGGAGAAGCTGGAGCAGGCCCGTGAGACCCTCGGGGGCCAGGTGTTCGACGTCCTCGGGAAGCTGGAGTTCGAGGGACGGCCGCTGCGCGAGCTGCTGCTCAACGCCATCCGCTACGGCGAGCAGCCCGAGGTGCGGGCGCGGCTCGACACCGCTGTCGATCAGGCCCTCGACCGGGGCGCAATCCAGGACCTGCTGGAGGAGCGGCAGCTCGTCCACGACGCGATGGACGCCACCGGCGTTCAACGAGTCCGCGAGGAGATGGAGCGGGCGGAGGCGCGCCGCCTCCAGCCGCACTACATCGAGTCGTTCTTCCACGAGGCGTTCGGGCGGCTCGGCGGGGCGGCGCGGCAACGCGAGGCGCGCCGCTACCAGGTGACGCACGTCCCCGCGCTGATCCGCAACCGGGACCGGGTGATCGGGATCGGCGAGCCGGTGCTGCCGCGCTACGAACGGATCGCCTTCGAGAGGCCGCTCGTCGCCCCGCCGGGCCAACCGCTGGCGGCCTTCGTCTGTCCGGGCCATCCGCTGCTCGACGCCGTCATCGACGTGACGCTCGAGCGCCACCGCGCGCTGCTGAAGCGTGGCGCGGTTCTCGTCGACGAGCGCGACCCCGGCACCGCGCCGCGGGTGCTCTTCTCCATCGAGCACGCGCTGCAGGACGGCAGCGTCACCCGCGCGGGCGACCGACGGGTCATCTCGAAGCGGGTGCTCTACGTCGAGCTCGACGCCGACGGCGTCACGCGCCACCTGCACTATGCGCCCTATCTTGACTACCGGCCGCTGGCCGACGGCGAGCCCGCGGTCGACACGATCCTCGCGCGCGACGAGTGCGCGTGGATTGGCCGAGACCTGGAGGCGAAGGCCCAGGGCCACGCCGTTGCTCACGTCGTTCCCGAGCACCTCGCCGAGGTTCGCGACGCCCGCGTCGCGCTTGTCGCAAAGACGGAAGCCGCGGTGAAGGACCGTCTCACCAAGGAGATCTCGTACTGGGACCACCGCGCCGAGCAGCTCAAGCTCGAAGAGGAGGCCGGCAAGACCGGCGCCCGCCTCAACTCGGGCGAGGCGCGGCGGCGGGCCGACACGTTGCAGGTCCGTCTCCAGAAGCGGCTGGCGGACCTGAAGCGGGAGGGCCAGATCGCGCCCCGCCCGCCGGTCGTTCTCGGCGGTCTCCTGGTCGTCCCTCGCGGTCTGATCGACAAGATGGCCGGACGCGTCGATCCAGTCGCCAAGCCGCCCGTCGACACCCAGGCTTCCGCCGCGCGGGCGCGCGCCGTCGTGATGGAGACAGAGCGCCGTCTCCGTTTCGAGCCGAAGGACCGCGAGCTCGAGAAGCTGGGCTACGACATCGAGAGCCGCGTCCCCGCCACTGGCCGGCTCCGGTTCATCGAGGTCAAGGGGCGTCGCGCCGACGCCGATACCATCACCGTGACGCGTAACGAGATCCTCTACTCGCTGAACAAGCCGGAGGACTTCATCCTAGCGATCGTCGAGTTCCGCGACGACGACACGCACCGCGTCCACTACGTCCGGAGGCCGTTCCAGCGGGAGCCGGACTTCGATGCTGCAAGCGTGAACTACACGATGAAGGACCTGCTGGCCAGGGCGGAGGAGCCGCGGTAGCGGCGCGGCGGGTCGACTGCTGCGCAAGCACCGTTCGCGGGCTCGATGAATACGAGGGGTACACTCGCAGGACGGAGCCACCGGATGCAGATCGAATCGATAGTGTTGCAGAACTACCGCCTGTTCCGTGAGGCAGAGTTGACGCACTTGCCTTCCATGGTGACCCTTGTGGGCGCCAACGGCTCGGGGAAATCGACGTTCTTCGACTCGTTGAGTTTCCTGAAGGATGCGCTGACGGAGAACGTTGGGCACGCGGTGGCGCGACGGGGCGGGTTCCGGGAGCTGGTTAGCCGTGGAGAGAGAACGAGCCCCTTCAGTATCATGATCCGTTTCCTGGATGAGAGTGAGAATGAGATCACATACCAGATTGTGGTCAGCCAGGATAACGGACGGCCTATCGTGGATGCGGAGATAATCGCGGTCGTGGGCAAGTCGGGAGAGCCGCGCACCGTGCGTGTCGTCAATGTTGCGCAGGGCAAGGGCTCGGCCATGTTCCTGGAAGGAGAATCCGATTCGAACTGGGTGACGCGGGACGTAGACCTGAAGGACCCGAGCACTCTGGCGATCAAGGGGCTCGGTCAGTTCAAGGAGTTCCGAGCTGCCGCAGCGCTTAGCGAGTTGCTGGAGAACTGGCACATCTCCGACTTCCACGTCCACGACGCCAAGCCGAGTGCGGAGGCAGGGTACGGGGCGCACCTCTCGGCGCGCGGTGACAACATCGCGCAGGTCGCGCAGTATCTGTACGAGCATCACCCGGACCGGTTCCAACGCATTCTGGACGTGATGCGCGCGCGAGTGCCCGGCGTCACTTCCGTCGAAGCCAAGCCCACCGTGGACGGTCGCCTCGTGTTGCGCTTCCAGGACGGCAACTTCGAAGATCCGTTCATTGCCCGGTTTGTGTCCGACGGAACGATCAAGATGTTCGCGTATCTGGTGCTGCTCCACGATCCGAAGCCTCACCCCTTGCTGGCCGTGGAGGAGCCAGAGAACCAGCTCTATCCGGCTTTGCTGCGCGAGTTGGCCGAGGAGTTCCGCGACTATGCACGACGTGGGGGCCAGGTGTTCGTGTCGACCCACTCGCCGGACTTTCTCAATGGGGCCAAGCTGGACGAGATCTACTGGTTCGTCAAGAAGGACGGGTTCGCCACCGTCCGCCGCGCGTCGGCGAGCAAGCTGTTGCGTGACCTGTACGCCGAGGGCGATCTACCCGGCGCCCTCTGGAAGCAGCGGCTCTTCGAAGGAGCGGACCCGGAGTGAACCGACTCGTCCTGCTCCTCGAGGAGGAGTCGATGCGGGCACTCCTCGACGGACTGCTGCCCCGTCTGTTTCCAGGCCTGCCGTTCCAGTGTGTGCCGCACGAAGGCAAGACCGACCTGGAGCGGAGCATTCCGCACAAGCTCCGCGGGTGGCGGGAGCCCGGTGTCCGGTTCGCGGTCGTGCGGGACAACGACGGCAGGGACTGCCGTGCACTCAAGGATGATCTGCGGGGACTCTGCCGAGCCGGGCATCGGGACGACACGCTGATCCGAATCGTATGCCAGGAGCTGGAGGCATGGTATCTGGGTGAGCCGGACGCCCTCGCCGACGCCTTCGGCCGTGAAGCGCTTCGGAACATCGGTCAGAAGGCGCGATTTCGCGAACCCGACTCAGTGTCGCGCCCGTCCGAGGCCGTCGAGCAACTGGTGCCGGAGTTCCAGAGGGTGTCCGGGGCAAGGCGAATGGCGCGGCACCTGACACGCGAACGCAACCGGTCGACCAGCTTTCGGGTGTTCATGGCCGGAATCGAAGCAGTTGCCACCGACCTGGCGACGGACGAGAGCGCGGGCGACGGATAGCGGCGACCCCGGCCTTGGCACCGGGAACCAGGAACCAACAACATGGCGGCAACCAATCACGAACGCGTCGGCAAGGCGCTCGACCTGCTGAAGGCGGGGCTCGGCCCTTTCGTCGACCGTGAGGTGCAGAGGGCGGTCAAGGCGCAGCGGGTGAATGCGGCGACGCTGCGGTCGTTCGTCGACGACCCGCGGATCGGTGACCGGCCGGTGACCGAGTGGGACGTCGCGGCGCTCCTCAAGCTGATGTGGGAGACGTGGAACGACGTCTTCCGCAACATCCTGGGGCCGGCGGAGCGCGGCTTCGTCGGCGAGCTGCGGGGCCACCGGAATCGCTGGGCGCACCAGGAGCCGTTCTCCAGCGACGACGCCTACCGCGCGCTCGACACGGCGAACCGGCTGCTGACGGCCGTGTCGGCAGGGCAGGCCGGGGACGTCGAGAAGCTCAAGATGGAGCTGCTGCGCGTCCGCTTCGACGAGCAGGCGCGGGGGGAACGGCGCAAGCAGGCCAGCCTTGCCATCGGGGGCGCGGTCGGGACCTTGAAGCCGTGGCGCGAGGTGGTGACGCCGCACCAGGACGTGGCGAGCGGGCGGTATCAGCAGGCGGAGTTCGCCGCGGACCTGTGGCAGGCGCACCTCGGCGAGGGGACGGACGAGTACCGCGATCCGGTCGAGTTCTTTCGGCGCACCTACCTGACCGAGAGCCTCAAGGGCATGCTGGCCGGCGCGGTGCAGCGGCTCACGGGCTCGGGCGGCGACCCCGTCGTGCAGCTTCAGACCAACTTCGGCGGCGGCAAGACGCACTCGATGCTCGCCCTCTACCACCTCTGCTCGGGCATCGCCCCGACCGAGCTGGCCGGCGGCGACGCCCTGCTGCGGGACGCGGGAGTGGCGAAGCTCCCGCAGGTCAACCGCGTCGTGCTCGTCGGCAACCGCATCTCGCCCGGCAATCCGACGACGAAGGACGACGGCACGGTAGTCCGGACGCTGTGGGGCGAGCTCGCGTGGCAGCTGGGCGGCAGGGACGCCTACGCAAGCCTCGCCGCTGACGACGAGCATGCGACGAGCCCCGGCGACACGCTGCGGCAGCTCCTGGTCGACCACGGGCCGTGCCTGATCCTGATCGACGAGTGGGTCGCCTATGCGCGCCAGCTCCACGACCAGAGCGACCTGCCGGCGGGCAGCTTCGAGACGCAGTTCACGTTCGCGCAGGCGCTGACCGAATCGGCGAAGCTGGCCGGCAACTGCCTGCTGGTGGTCAGCCTCCCCGCGTCGGACGCCACCGCCTCGCCGCACGCCCAGGGGGACGACATCGAGGTAGGCGGCCAGCGTGGGCGCGAGGCGCTGGCCCGGCTGCGCAACGTCATCGGGCGCGTCGAGTCGTCGTTCCGGCCCGCGAGCGCCGAGGAAGGGTTCGAGATCGTCCGTCGGCGACTGTTCCAGCCGTTCACGGAGCCGGCGCAGTTCAAGGACCGGGACGTCGTGGCCCGGGCGTTCGCCGACCTCTACCGCGGCCAGCACCACCAGGAGTTCCCGCCCGAGTGCCGCGACGCCGACTACGAGAAGCGCATCGCGGCCGCGTACCCGATCCACCCGGAGATCTTCGACCGCCTGTACTCGGACTGGTCGACGCTGGTGACTTTCCAGCGGACCCGGGGCGTGCTGCGCCTCATGGCGGCGGTCATTCACAGCCTCTGGGAGAGAGGCGACCGCAACCCACTCATTCTCCCGGCCAACGTGTCGATCGACGAAGAGCAGGTGCAATCCGAGCTGACCCGCTATCTGCCCGACCACTGGCGGCCGGTCATCGACCGGGACGTCGACGGCGCGCAGGCGCTGCCGCTGCGAATCGACGGCGAAGTGGCGAATCTCGGCAAGTACTCGGCCTGCCGCCGCGTCGCGCGCGCCGTCTACCTCGGGTCGGCGCCGGCGGCGGGGGCGCCGCAACGCGGGCTCGAGGACCGGCGCATCAAGCTCGGCTGCGTCCTCCCCGGCGAAGGACCCGCGGTCTTCGGAGACGCCCTGCGGCGGTTGGCCGCCGCCGCCACCTACCTGTACCAGGACGGCTCCCGCTACTGGTACGACACGCGGCCGACCGTCACGAAGCTGGCCGAGGACCGCGCCGAGCAGTTGCGCCGCGAGCCGGACCGCGTGGCGCAGGCGATCGGGGAACGACTGCGCGCCGCGCTGCGCGAGGCGGGCGGCTTCAGCCGCGTTCATGTCGCACCACAGTCCAGCCACGACGTTCCGGACGAGCGGGAGGCGCGCCTCGTCGTGCTGGACACCGCGCACCCGCACCGCCGCGAGGCCGGATCCCCGGCCGAGACGGCGGCCGCGGCCATCCTCGAGCTGCGGGGGACCACGCCGAGGCTCTACCGCAACACCCTCGTCTTCCTCGCCCCGGACCAGACCCGGCTGCAGGACCTCGACGAGGCCGTCCGGCGTCACCTCGCCTGGGAATCGATTCTCGCCGAGCGCGAGGAGCTCGATCTGTCGCCCCACCAGGTGAAGCAGGCCGAGACCCAGCGGAACGCCGCCGGCGAGGCCGTCGCGGCGCGGCTGCCGGAGACGTACCAATGGTTGCTGACGCCAGTTCAGGCGACGCCCGCGGATCCGGTCACCTGGGAGGCGGCGCGGCTGACCGGCCAGGGTGCGCTGGCGGACCGGGCGGCGCGCCGGTTGAAGAGCGACGACCTGCTGGCCGCGAGCTTCGCGGGCACGCGCCTGCGGATGGAGCTCGACCGGGTGCCCCTGTGGCGCGGCGACCACGTGCCGGTCGGCCAGCTCGTCGACGATTTCGCGAAGTACGTGTACCTGCCCCGCCTCCAGAATCCGTCGGTGCTGCTCCGCGCCGTCGCCGCCGGCGTCAGCCTGCTGACCTGGGAACGCGAGGCGTTCGCCTGCGCGGACAGCTTCGACGAGGCCGCCGGCCGGTATCGCGGCCTGCGCGGCGGACAGGTGCTCTCGCTCCCCGACGCCGACGCGGCGGGCGTGGTCGTCAAGCCCGAGGTCGCCCGCCGGCAGATGGATCTGGACGCCGTACAGCCTCCGCCCGTCCCGCCGGCACCTGGCGGTCGCGGCGATGGCGGCGTGGACCCGGACCCCGGGCCGGGACCCGGACCGGAGCCCGAGCCGCCGGCTGACACGCGGCCGACACGCTTTCACGGGAGCGTCTCACTCGATGCGACCCGCGTCGGCCGCGACGCGAGCCGGATCGCCGACGAGGTGATCACCCATCTCGCCGGCCTCGTGCGGGCCGACGTGACGGTGACGCTGGAGATCAACGCCGACCTCCCGGACGGCGCCCCCGAACACGTGGTACGCACCGTGACCGAGAACAGTCGCACGCTGAAGTTCGACAGCCACGGCTTCGAGCGCGAGTAGGCCGGTGGCTGAGCGGGTGGCCAGCCCGGAGCGCTGCCTGCGCCGTTCGGTAGAAGCTGGCCTGCGCCCGGTCTGGGGCGGCCCGGATGAGCGTCTCCCGCACGAAGCCCACTTGGCGGATCTGGCGCGTTCGCTGGCCGTCGACGGCAAGACCGTGGCCCGATACGCGCGCTGCACCCCGTCGAGCACCCCGAGCCGGCCGCGGAGCCCGCGCAGATATCCGGCCGCGTCGTCCAGCTTTGCCAAGTCGACGGGGTCCTCCAGATCGAGGTACACGCTGTCGGCGGCCTCGGCCAGCCGCCGCGCCAGCGTCGCCTTCCCGACCTGCCTCGGCCCGATCAGGGCGACGGCGGGAAACTGGCGGAGGCGGGTGGCGATGGTCGCTTCGAGGGTTCCTGAAATACCTTGCAATCCGGGACAAGCTGCCCGTAATTGCAAGGTTGTCATGCTGCCCGAGCCGTCGCGTTCCTTCAGCTCCTCCAACCCGTGCGCGCCCGCACCGTGCAGTGCACCCAGCTCGGATCGACGCGGAACTCCGGTTCGGGATGGCCGGCCGCGCGCAGAAGCCGGCGGGCGGCGGGGATGCCGAACCCGTAACGTTGCACCAGTCCGAGCACCCGCATCGCCTCGGCGAGCATGGGATTCCGATAGTCGACGACCCCCGGCTGCCCGAAGTTGCCGGCGTTGACCGCGCCGTACGGACCCCCGGGGCTGTTGATCTCGATGCGATCGTCGAACCAGTAGACGTGGGTGGGCGCGTTCGTGTCTTCGTAGGTCCGGTGCATCGCGGCGTTGCGAACGAGCTGCTGCACGGCCTCGAGCGGGTAGGTCGAATCGCGGACCTCGACGGGGCCCGACAGGAAATCGACGGACGTGCGGTTGTGCGCGATGAGCTTGTCGTCCAGCCGGCGCACCACGTCGGCGATGGCGCCCCGGCAGACCTCCGCGTCCGTGACCGGGTCGCCGAACTCCGTTCCGCCGACCCGGAGAAACTGCGCGTACGCGCCGGGCAGAAAGTCCTGGGGCCGCTTGCCGAGGACGAGGACGCCGCCGACGGTCGGGACCGGGTCGTCGACCGACACGATCATCTTGGCGGCGGCGAGTCGCTCCTCCGTGCTGCGGGCGTTGGCGGCCAGCGTCTCCGCATCGACAGCCGAGGGGAGATAGTCCTCCTCGAACCGCCGCAGGCTGAGATCGGAGAGACGGGCCGCGGGCGCCGGCCGTGCGTCGAAGTACCGGACGAAGTGAACGGAGGCTTCGAGCCGTTCATGGCGCATGGGTGCCGTCCGCGAACTGAGCCAGCGATCTCATGTTCGCTCTCCCTCCTCACCGGCCTCGCCCACCGCCCCGGGCTCGTAGAAGGTCGACGTCATGTCATGGACCCTCGTCAGCGCTTGCCCGAGGCGAAACACGGCCTCGATCAGCTCGTCCATGGAGGTGTCGAGCCGGAACACGCCGCCGTCCCTTTCGACGCCCGATTCGTGCACGATGCGTTCGAGCATCCGTCCTCGCGCACCCTCCAGGAACGCATCAACGTCGTGGTCGTAGCTCATGTGCATGAGGGTGTGGCCGCGGTCCGACAGGCGCACTCCGCCGGTTGGGGTTTCCGACAAATGGATCGGGAATCGGTCCCCGTCGGGAAACTCGAAGTGCGTTCGCAACAGCAGTGCGCCGTCGGGCCGCTTCGTCAGTCGCACTTCGGCGCAGAGCCGCTCGCAGAGAAGCCGTTGCAGTGCGTCCTCGTCAAGAGCCATGGGTAGCCTCGGAGCATCTGGCGACGGGGAACTTCACAGTCGTCTCCAACGGTCGATCAGGGTCTTCAGCCCCGCGAGCAACTCGGGGATCGAGTTGCTTTCGGCTTCCCGCTGCCCGACGATCCGGGCGACGTCCGGGACCGTGCGTTCGAGACGGTCGGCCAGGGCGGTGATGGTGACCTTGGCGAAGTCGTGCTGCTGGACGGCTCCATGGAACAGTCGCTCCACGTCGTCCATGGACTTCTTCAGGTCGGCCGCGGTCAGGCCGAACCGCACTGCGTATTCGTCATGTCGGTTGAGCATACGGTCCCACAGCCATTGCTCGGGCGGACCGTCGCCCGGGAGAAACAACAGCTGCACGGCGTGTCCATGCTGCTCGGCGATCCTCTGCAGCCTGCCTTCGGATTCGCGGGAGTCGCCGTCCAGAACCAGGATGAACTCGGAGAGCTTGTCGAACTTCGCCAGCGTACGGACGTGGCCTGGAAACTCGTCGCGCCCTGTGTTTCTCCCAATGACAATGTCTCCGTGGAGCAATCCGAGCTCGACGTTCAGCAGGTCGAGTACGCCGCGAATCACACCCTCGGCCACCGCGTCCTCGCACAGTATGGAAAGTCGGTCGCGTGACTCGCCGTACAAGGCCTTCTGGAAGATGTCTCGGTGAAGAGGCGCCCGGCGAACTTGTCCGGTCGCATCGTCGCGGTCGAGGAATATGCGCGCCTCCGGAGGCACGCTGTCGAGCACCACGGGACTGTGCGTGGCCACCATGATCTGCAGGCCTTGGCGCAGAGCGCTGCGCTGCAGTTCCAGCATGACCTTTTGCTGCGTATACGGGTGAAGACCGGTGTCTATTTCGTCGATGAGGACCAGCGCATCGTCGAGTCGGGAGATGTCCTTGGAGATGCGCAGGATCGAGCGTTCTCCGGACGACATGTGGAACTCGGAGTACCGGGTGTTCTCGATGCCTTCGATCTCGGCGAACAGAAGGTCGCTGCCGGTGCCGCTGATGAGAGCGAGATCGCGATACCGCCAAGGCAGAATACGGTGAGCGAGGATCAGCAGTTCGGGGCTGAGCGTCTCGCTGTCGACGTGCTTCCTTCCGAGCTGCAGAACGCTGCGAACCTCGGAGGGGTTGGAGAGATTGGCGAGCGTGCGGAGGTAGACCTGCCGTTCGGGTTGGGTGCGCAGATCGAGCTGTTGTCCGGCCTTGGCGTCTCGTCTGGGGCTGGAGAAGCTGCGTGTCCAGGACTTGCGTCGTGTCCAGGCCATGGAGAGGTCATTGCCGTTGTGGAGGTACTGGAACTCGATGTGGGTCTGTTGCGGCGCGTCCGACGACACGGCCTGCTGCCGGCTGGTGAAGTTGGGGAACAGCGTACCGGGAGCGAGATTGCGTCCAGTCTCTCCGGGGACTCGGTAGGCGCAGGCGCACGCAAACAACACGGTGGACTTGCCACAGCCGTTGGGTCCGGCGAGGACCGACACGGGATAGTCGAAGGGAATCCGCAGGTCCCAAATGCCGCGCAGCTTGCCGATACGGACTGCCGTCAGCGCTTCCTTCCGATGTCCGTTGCTGGCCCGTAGGGCGTCCCAGACCTCGTGCAGCTCCCTGGCGATCAACGACATGTCCTGCTCCGGCGGCGGTTGAGCCCGACATCCATTGTCACAGTCGTGATTCCGCTTCGGGCGTTTCGTCGAACAGTCCGCTCTGTTGCTCGGTCTCGGTCGCAGCGAGGCGGCTGATCTCGGGCCAGCTCTGCACCAAGCCGTTGTACGCCAGAGCCTCCGCGGGCCGCTTCTTGCGCTCGCAGAGGGTATAGAGCCGGTAGCACAGCTCCCGAGCCATCTCCGCCCGGCCTCCGAGCTTGCGAACCAGCACCGCCGCGGCGAGCTCGCCGCCGAGCTCCAGCACCCGGACGAGATGATGCACGCTCTCCCACGCGGTCAACCGAGTGTCTACCTCGGGATCCCAGTAGTCCGGCAGCTCGCGCGGGCGCAGAAGGCGCGCGCGCCCGGCGCGCGAGCGGAGGAAGCCCGCGTCCACCATGCCGGCAACGCTCGTGTTCTTCGCCGTGGAGAGCGTCTCGGCGTCGCCGTAGTCGCCGTCGTCGAAGCCGTGCTGCTCGAACCAGGCGACCGCCCAACGGCTGTCGGCGTCGAAGTCGCCTTCCTGCTCAGCGAGCACCTCGTCGAGAATCTGGTTGATCAGCGCCAGCGCCTCACGCACGGACAGCGGCTCGCCGGCCGTGGCGAGCACCGTCGCGTAGCGGGTGAATGCTGCCATGCCGGGGCCGATGGCGGCCTGGGCGAGGTCGACGGGGGCGACGTTGCCGGTCTGCAGCAGACGTAGCGCCTGGGGCAGCTCCGACCGAAGCGCGGCAAGGAACTCGCGGCGCGTGGCGGCTGGTGCTGCGAGGAGCCGGGGCCGGCAGACGAGTACGATGCTGGAAGCAAGGGCGTTAGCTTCTTGATTGCGCTTTCTGTTCTCGCGCTCGGTGCGCACCGGCCACGTTCCGGTGATCCCGAAACCAGCCTGGATGACGGCCTGCAGAAACGCCTCCCAGCCCGTACTGGTCGTCCCCGTACCACCCCTCGTTTCGGATTGCTTGAACGCGTAGTAGATCGTGACGGGGAATCCTGGATGCGCCTGTTGGGAGAGCTGGCGCATGGCCTGGGTCATGCCATCCAGGAAGAATCGCTCCGCTTCTGCCTTGTTGCCGTGGCGGTAGGGCGTGGCGACCAACTCCTCGCCCTTGGGCACGGCCAGCGTGGAGAAGAGCTCCGGGAACAGCGGCTTCAGGGAACGGCGGAGCCAGACGTAGAAGAAGTCCGACAGGTCAGCGTAGCCGATGTTGTCATAGTACGGTGGGTCGGTGGAGAGGACCTTGTTCCGGCTGACCGCCTGGATTGCTGCGTCAGCCTGACTCGCTCTTCCGCAAGAATTCGGATTCGCGCCATTCGACACCAGACCTGCCGCGGTGTTCTGGACCATGCTCTCAAATGAACCGCTGGGCCCGTTCAGCGTGTTCGCCTCTGCGTAGTCCCATGACATGGGAAGCGCCTGTCGTCCAAATGTGTCTCCAGGACACTCGACCCCGATCTTGAAGGTACAGAGCATGCTCGAACGATTAGCCGTCTTGCTTGTCGCGAGACCCAAGTACACTGCTATGGTCTCCGCGTACGCGATCGCGCCGGCGCGGCCGCGGTGGCCCGGTCGGTCGTCGTCTGGCAGGCCGGCGGCGCGCGCATCGTGCCGAACGCGGTCCATTGTGTCCGCTACCAAGTCGGAAAGGGTCGTCAAGACGACGAGCTGGCGGGGCGTGAAGAGATCGCCCCATTTCGTCATGCCGTAGTTGCCCACCCGAAAACCGAGAGCCTGCTGGAAGAACTCGACATCTGGTCTCCACTGAGGAATCGCGCCGCGCGCGGCGTGTTCCTGTTCCTCCATCGGGGGCAAGTAGACCCGGCGCCGGTCGCCTTGGGCTACGATCGCCATCAGCCGGGCGCCGATGCGCTCGCCTTGCCCTTCGGCCATGATGTAAACGCCCGCGATCGGTGAGCCCGACATCAGGCACCGGAAGTTCGCCCCGCTCGACAGCTTGGTTCCCGCCTTGGCGGCTTCCATGTCGGGCGGCGCGCCTACCTTCACCGTAAACCGGTAGCCGCGTCCGTCGATCACCGGCTCGACGTACGCCTCCTTGCCCGTCTTGGTCGACAGCATGAACGTCGACGCGATGGGCACGTGGACATCGGCGAACGCCGGGTTGGGGCTCTTCACGGTCCGCGCCCACAGCCACGCGATGACCGTCAGCTTCCGGCCTTCGTACGGCTTGAGATCGGGCCGCTCTCGGACGAGTTCAGGCGTGATCTCCACCGGCGGATACAGATGCCCGATCCGCTGCTCGGCCTCGTCGCGCATCCAGCGGCCGTAGTAGCGCACGTCCTCGGCCAGCCCCTGCGCCCCGCGCCACGTCTTGGCAACCAGGGTCTGCTCGGTCCGCGACTCCGGGTTCACCGGCGGGCGGTCCGCGAACTTGGGCGGGATCTCGATCATCGCCTTGTTGATCAGCACCGCCACCGGATTGAGGTCGCTGGCGTGCGCTTCGAGTCCCAGCCGCTGCGCTTCGAGGGGCAGGGCGCCGCCGCCGGCGAAGGGGTCGTGGAAGGCGGGCAGCTTGTGCCGGTCGAAGATCTCCGTGGCCCGGGGATGATCCGCGTTCTCGGCGCAGGCGCGGCGCCAGCTCTGCCAGATCTCCGTGCGCGCGCGTGCGAGAACCTCCTCGTTGGTGGTGTTCTCCCAGAGGACCAGCTCTTCGACGAGCCGGAACAGGCGCTCGCGCTCGATCTCCGCCGCGACCTCGGCGAGGGCCTGGCGCTCGGCCGACCCGACGGAGCGCACGCTGGCGGCGGCACCGGGCGGCTCGGGCATCGCGGGGTCGCCGCCTCGGGGGCGTGCGGGCTCGTTCGCGGTGGAGGCGTCGTCGAGTCGGCGCTTCTTCAGCGCCCGTTGCGCGGTGCGCTTCTTCGCGGGGTCGGACAGCAGGACGTCGACGTACTCGGAGGGGTCGTCGACCATCTGGGCGAAGATGACCGCCCGCGCCGCGGCGAGGGGACGGCGGGCCCACCACAGGTGCAGCGTCGACGGGTGGCCGTGGCGGATCGACTTCTCGCGCGCCGCCGCCGCGTTGATGGCGTCGAGCGGCAGCGCCACCTCGATCAGCTTCCTGCGCACCCGCGGCGTGGTCATGAGCGGTCTCCGATTCGTTCAACGGGTCGTCGACGGACAGGATCACGCCTGGGACGAGAGCTTTGTCCGCTCGGCAGGGCGACCGCCCTTGCGGCCGTTGCGACGGGCGGCCTCGGCCTTGGCCGCGGTCGTCTTCTTGCCCATCAGCGCTCCCGGTCCGACGAAGCGCAGACGTTCGCGGCGCGTCCGGGCCCGGGAGTCATGGCGCAGGACGAGCAGGTCGGCCTGTGGCTTCAGGTCCTGCCCAAGCGCGGTCAACGCCTCGAGATGGCCGGCGAGAGCGGATCTGATGCCGCGCTTCGCGGCCACCGCGGTGTTCGCGGCCGCATACACGCCGGGCAATCCCGCCACCCAAGCGCTGAACGTTCCATTGCTCTCGCGCTCGACGACCACCGGATAGTGCTCGATCACGACCCCGCCTCCTTCATGATTGCGATGCGCCAGTCCGGTACCCACTTCCTTGCTGGTGTGTACGGAGACGGTGATTACCTTCTTCGTCTCCGGGTGCACGAGCTGTCGGTGACCGCCCTTCGCGGTTCGTCGTTCCAACAAACCGGTCCCCCGCAACCGGCGAGTCAGCTCGCCCCGCGTCATGGAGAATTGTAACCTAACGTTCGGTTATTGGGCGGCGGGGAAGTCGATGGCGTACCATGGCGATGCCTTCTCCGAGCCGCCTCCGCCGGTGTCGCATTTCACGCCCCGCGCGCGCCGGGCGGCGGTTGCAGTCCCGCCAGGGCGTCGGCGAGGGCGGTGAGGCTGATCGTCTCGATGCCGCCGCCCATCGGGTAGTGCTCGTCGCGGGAATGGACGAGGAACGTCCGGTCCGGCTGCAGATCCTCCCGGGCGATTCGCAGCTCCTTCTCGACCTTGGGGGCCGATCCCCGCTTGATCTCGATCGCCCAGAGCCGGTTGTCGGGCAACTCGAGCAGCAGATCGACCTCCACCACGACATCGAATTCAGCGGCCGTACATGGGTGTCGCACGGTCAGCTCAGGCTCTGTCGACTTGGGCTGCGGCCAGCTCGCCCAGCGTCATCACTCGGATCTGCCGCCCGGCGCGGAGGCGCTCGTCATTGGTGAGGAATGTCTCGCAGCCGTGAACGAGCGCGGTCCCCACATGCAGGGCGTCCATGGAACGCAGGCCGAAATCGGCTCTGAGATGAACGGAGCGCAGAATCACTCGGCGGTCGACCGGTACCAGCGTGATGCGCGGCGTTTGCTGCACGAGCGCCAAGTAGTCGGCGACGAGGTCGCGCCGGCCGTCCCTGACGGGGCGGGGCAGGAGTTCCGTGAAGATCAACTCGCTGGCGATCACGGCGATGTCTCGGCGTTCGATCTCGGCCGACAGCTCGGCCATCAGCTGCCGGTACGGCTCGACACCTTCGAACAGGTAGATGTAGAGGTTGGTGTCGAGGTAGACGCGGCTGCCCGGCAGAGTGTTCGGCAGCATCATTCGGTGCGGCCGGCGGCGATTTCGGCGTCGATGTCGTCGACAGAGTCGTAGAGTCCGGAGGCGGCTCCGAGCAGGTCCGACATCGTGTAGGTTCGGCCGCGGTCGCGCAGTTCCTGTGCGGTGATGACCACCCGATCCTGATCGGCTTCAACATGAAGGATGTCGCCCTCCTTGAGGCCGAGAGCGGCCACGACGCCGGCAGGCAGGGTGATCTGGTTCTTCGCGCGGAGTCTCGTGACTTGCATCGATCTGATGTCCGTCTCGTAGTATGAAAGTGCGATAATCCTACTGCATTCGGATCGCACAGTCCAGAATCCGGAGGGGCGCAGATACCAGATCGAGCTGGGAGTGCGTCGCCCTGCGGCTCTGCCTGACGTCCAACCATTCCCGTCGGAGGCGCCGCCCCCGGCCGAGGCAGCGCCTCCGACCGTGCCGACTCCTACCGCCCCTCGTGGATGAGCCCCACGATTTGCCGGACGCGGTCCGCCGGCGCCTGGAAGTCGCTGTACTCCTCCGGCACCGAGTACGCCGCCACCGTCTCCTCGACGCTCTGCCCGGCCGCGGCCTCCGCCTGCGCGCGGGTCAGCAGGTCGTCGTAGAACGCGGCATAGTCGACCAGATCGTCCCACACCAGCAGGTCGTCGTTGTGCCCGGGGATGATGGTGTCGACGTCCTCGATGGCGTCGACCGCGTTCTGCAGGGTCTGGCCGAACTCGGTGGCGCTGCCGTTGGTGTTGTCGGCGTCGATGAACGGGAGCCCCTTGCGCGCCATCATGTCGCCGGTGTGCATGGCCCGGGCCTCGCGGAACACGACCCACGTGTCGCCGTCGGTGTGGCCCCGCCCGAAGTAGTAGAGGTCGATCTGGTCCGCTCCGCTGAACAGCGACGTCCGAGTCGCGAAGGTGATCTTCGGCAGGAAGCGGTCGTTCTCGCCGGTGAACGCCTCGCAGTTCTTGATGGACCCGCCCTGGAATCCGGCGCCGTCGTTGCAGTCCGTGCTGGCCATGTGCCCCGCGGTGTTCTCGTGCACCACGAAGTCGACGGTGTCGGGGAACTCGGTGTTGGCGCCGCTGTGGTCCCAGTGCGTGTGGGTGTTGATGATGGTCGTCACCGGGTTGTCGGTGATGCGGGCCACCTCGGCCAGGATGTCCTCGCCGTAGCCGCGGATCTTCGTGTCGACGAGGGTCACGCCGGACGCGGTCACGAAGACCGCGGTGTTCCCGCCGGTGCGCATGCCCTGCTCGGCCGGGTCGGACGTCAGCACGTAGAGGTTGTCGGCGAGCTGCAGCTGGCGAATGCCGAAGCGGTCCTGCCGCGCCTCGTTGGCGGCGACCGCGGTCAGGACGGCAACCGCCGTCAAGGTGGTCAGGCAAATCGTGCGTTTCATCTCTGGATCCCTCCTCCGGACCGGCGCGCCTTCCGTTCGACTCGACATCGGCGGCGCCCCCGGCCGTTGTTCGTTGCGGCAAGGGCCTGCTGAACAGGAGCCGTTCTGCCGAGATTCTATTGTGAATCGGACCGCGGGGAGATCACGAGTCGGGATGCGGAGACGCGCCCCCGCCGCCAATGGTAGGATGGCTGCCGATTGCGTCGATCGGCGGTTGCTCCGAGCACTCCGGCGGTTTCCCGTCGAGGAGTCTGCGTCGTGGAGCGTCGCCGACTCCTGTTCAGGAGCCGCCGACTCCTGTAGGGTTGGTCGGGCAAGCGAAGGCCGTAGCGCGACCTTGCGGTCGCGTTGGGAGTTTGCTGGCGCGAAGCTCCCAACGCGACGAGGCGGGCCAGGTCGGAGGGGCGGCCGACTGTGCGCCGCGCCCTTGCGTCTCGTACTGGGAACCGATGCCGGACGGCCCAGGCGGGGTTCTTCGGCCGGCGACGGGTTGAGCTTGATGCACGACAGGCGACCTGGATTGCGGCGTATCCGTGGCTACGCGGCCTGCGCGGCGCTGGCCGTCTGTCTGGCGGTGCTCGGTCCGCTCAGCGCGGGGACCAGCGGCGGTGTCGAGCCGGACGCGGCGTTCGAGCCGGCCCTGGCGCAGCTCGCGGAGCTGCCGCGCATGCGCTCGCTGCTCGTCTCGGTGGACGGATCGCTACGCGTCGAGGAGTACTTCAACGGTGCAAGGCCGAATCGGGCCGCCAACCTGAAGTCCGCCTCCAAGAGCCTGATCTCGCTGCTCGTCGGCATCGCCGTCGACCGCGGAAACCTGAGCGTCGACGACACCGTCGACCGGTTCTTCCCCGACCTCGTCGACGACCCCGCCAAGCGCGGCATCACCGTCGAGGACCTGCTGACCATGCGGTCGGGGCTCGAGACCACCAGCAACCGGAACTACGGCCGCTGGGTGCAGAGCCGCCACTGGGTCCGCCACGTCCTGACCCGGCCCCTCGTGGCCGAGCCGGGGACGCGGATGATCTACAGCACCGGCAACACCCATCTGCTGTCGGCGATCGTCGCGAAGGCGTCGGGCATGAGCACGCATCGCTTCGCCCAGCGCTACCTGGGCGAGCCGATGGGGATCTCGGTGCCCCGGTGGACCACCGATCCCCAGGGCGTGTACTTCGGCGGGAACGAGATGTCGATGCTGCCGCGCGACATGCTGGCCGTCGGCGAGATGTACCTGAATTGCGGGCGGGTCGGCACCACCCAGATCGTTTCCGAGGACTGGGTGCACACGTCGATCGTGGCGCACGCGACGAGAACGCGGAGCCCGGATCGCGCCTACGGTTACGGCTGGTGGGTGCGCGATCTGGCCGGCTACGACGCCTTCTACGCTTGGGGCTACGGCGGGCAGTTCATCTACGTGGTGCCCGACCTGCGTCTGGTCACCGTGATGACGTCGTCGCCCAACCCCGGGAGGACGCTACGCGCGCACCGGCGGTCGCTGTACAGCCTGATGGAGGACGAGATAGTGCCGGCCGTCGCCGACCGCCGCCGGTCCTCGTCCGCTTCGGCCGGTGGCGCCGGGCGCGCCGACGGGCCGCCGGCGAAGCACGTGTCGGATTGAGAGCGGCGCGAACCAGGTCGCGTTTTCGATGGTCGGTTGAGCGCGGGCGGACCGACGCCTCGCGCGAGGAGTCCTGCAGACATGATCCCAAGCAACCGTCGTTTCCCGGGAACGCAGAGGAATGGGCGCGGCGCCGGGCGCCGGCGCATCGCGTGTCTCGTCGCCGCGGCCCTGCTGGCCGCGCCGGCGGCCTGGGGGCAGGCCGGCGCCGGCGCCCAGGCCGGAGAGTGGCGCTACTACGGCGGCGATCAGGCGAACACGCGCTACTCGCCCCTCGATCAGATCGATCGCGACAACTTCGAGGAGCTCGAGCTGGTGTGGCGGCTGAAGACCGACAACTTCGGCCCCGAGCCCGAGTACAACTTCCAGTCGACGCCGCTGATGGCCGGCGGGGTCGTCTACACGACCGCGGGCACCCGCCGGGCGGTGGTCGCGGCCGACGCGGCCACCGGCGAGTACCTGTGGATGCACCGCCTCGACGAGGGCGAGCGGGCGGACGTGTCGCCGCGCCGCCGGTCGGGGCGCGGGCTCTCCTACCGGGACGACGGCGGCGACGGGCAGATCATCTACGTCACCCCCGGCTACCGCATGGTGGCGCTGAACGCGGCGACGGGGCAGCGCATCGCGGGCTTCGGCGAGGACGGCATCGTCGACCTGATGCAGAACATGGACCAGGAGATCGACCCCCTCGGGGGCTCCATCGGCCTGCACTCCACGCCGCTGGTGGCCGGCGACACCATCGTCATCGGGGCCGCCCACGTGCCCGGCAGCGCCCCGGTGTCGATGCGCAACACCAAGGGCTACGTCCGCGGGTTCGACGCCGACACCGGCGAGCGGAAGTGGATCTTCCACACCCTCCCCGGCGCCGACGAGTTCGGGAACGACACCTGGCTCAACGACTCGTGGCGGTACACCGGCAACACCGGGGTGTGGGGGCAGACCAGCGTCGACCTCGAGCTGGGCATCGTGTACCTGGCGACGGAGATGCCCACCAACGACTACTACGGGGGGCACCGGCACGGCGACAACCTGTTCTCGGACAGCATCGTCGCGGTGGACCTGGAGACCGGCGACCGGCTGTGGCACTTCCAGGCCATTCACCACGACGTGTGGGACTGGGACTTCCCGTGCGCGCCGATCCTGGCCGACGTGGTCATCGACGGGGTCGAGCGGAAGATCGTGGCCCAGCCGAGCAAGCAGGCGTGGCTGTACGTGCTCGACCGGGAGACCGGCGAGCCGATCTGGCCGATCGAGGAGCGGCCGATGGAGCAGTCCGACGTCCCGGGCGAGCTGCTCGCCCCGACCCAGCCTTTCCCCACGCGTCCCGCCGCCTACGACCGGCAGGGCGTGGGGGTCGAGGACCTCATCGACTTCACGCCGGAGCTGCACGCCGAGGCGCTCGCGCGGGTGGCCAACTTCCGGATGGGCCCGATCTTCACGCCGCCGGTGGCCGCCGATCCGAACGGGCCGTACGGGACGCTCATGCTGCCGTCGGCCGGGGGCGGCACCAACTGGCCGGGCGGGTCCATCGACCCCGAGACGGACATCTTCTACGGGTACTCGTTCACCAACGTGACCTCGCTCGGGCTCGTGAACGATCCCGAACGGTCTGACATGGACTTCATCCGCGGCAACCCCGCCGGCGTGGCGCCGGGCGACCGGGCCCTGACCATCCGCGGGCTGCCCCTCATCAAGCCGCCGTGGGGCCGCATCACCGCCATCGACCTGAAGACCGGCGACCACCTCTGGCAGATACCGCACGGCGAGACCCCCGACAACGTCCGCAACCACCCGGACCTGCAGGGGGTGGAGATTCCCCGCACCGGCCGGGTCGGCCGGGTCGGCACCCTCATCACGAAGACGCTGGTCATCGCGGGCGAGCCGGGGACGTTCACCACGGCGTCGGGCGACGTCGGCGCGATGCTGCGGGCCTACGACAAGATGACCGGCGAGGAGGTCGGCGAGGTGTACATGCCGGTCGGGGTGTCCGGTTCGCCGATGACCTACATGCACGAGGGGGCGCAGTACATCGTCGTCGCGGTCAGCGGCGGCGGGCAGGCCGGCGAGCTGCTGGCATACCGGCTGTTGGACTGAGCTCGGCCCGGGACGTCCGACCGGGAGCCCGCGGTGAGGCCGGCAAGCCTCGCCGCGGGCTCCGTCGTCTCTACGCGATGGACGTGCCGCCGTCCACCGGGATGACCGCGCCGGTGGTGTAGGCGCCGGCCCGCGACGCCAGGTAGATGGCGACGCCGGCCATGTCCTCGGGGCGGCCGATCCGGTGCAGCGGGCAGCGGCGCTCGATCTCGCCGCCGAACCGCTCCAGCGACTCCTCGGTCATCTTGCTGGGGAAGAACCCCGGCGCCACCGCGTTGACGGTGATGTGGCGGGGCGCCAGCTCGAGGGCCAGCGACCGCGTCAGGTGGTGGACCGCCGCCTTGCTGGCCGAGTAGGGGAAAGTGCCGGTCTCGAGCACGGTCGGCGCCCTGAGGCCGTCCATCGAGCCGATGTTGATGACCCGGGCCGGGTCCTCCGGCGTGGCCGCCCCCGCGAGCAGCGGGGTCAGGTCGCGGGTCAGGAAGAACAGCGCCGTCACGTTCAGCTCGAGCACCTTGCGGAACCCCGACTCCGGGAACTCCGCGTAGGGGGCCCCCCACGCCGCGCCGGCGTTGTTCACCAGGATGTCGAGGTGGTCGGTCCGCTCGCCGAGCGCCCGCACCAGCCGGCCGCGGTCGGCGTCGTCGGCGACGTTCGCTGGGAGCGCGTGGCACGGACCCGCCGCCGACAGCTCGGCCGCCGTCTGCTCGCAGGCGGCGGCCTTCCGCGACGAGATGTAGACGGTCGCGCCGGCCTGGAGGAAACCCTCGGCGATCATCCGGCCGATGCCGCGCGAGCCCCCGGTGACCAGCGCCGTCCTGCCGGTCAGATCGAACAGGGCGGCCGTATCGATGGCGGACGGAGACGGTGTGCCAGTCAAGGACGACGCTCGCTGAAACAACGGGGCCAGGAGCTTGCGCCGCAGGAGTTTCGCGCCAGCGAAACTCCCAACGCGGCCGTCAGGCCGCGCCGGCTCATTGCTCCGCGAGGGGCAGGAACAGGGAGATCCGATCCTCGCTGCCGACGGCCCGCGAGATGTGACCCTCGCCGGTGAGGTCTTCCGCCAGCAGGATGTGCCCCGGGTGGAGCCGGATCGAGGTGCCGTCGCCGATCTCCACCTCGCTCTCGCCGCTCAGGGTGATGACGTACTGCTTCCGCGGCGCGGTGTGCCAGTCGATGAAGTAGTCCGGCGAGGTCCGCCGGAACTGCACGCTCGTCACGTCGACCGGCTCCGAGACCTCGGTCGCCCCCCGCGGCGCCCCCAGCGGCACGTCGTACTCCTCCGCGTGGGTCTTGCCGTCCGGCCCGGTGTAGATGCGGGTCACCTTGATCGGCGTCCGCTCCTGCGCGGCGGCATGGGTCTCGCCGGTCCAGTGCACGGCCACGAGGGCCAGGGTCGGCACCCAGCCGAGCGCCACGGTCACGATCGCGATTCTGCGGAATGATGGCATCTCTGCTCTGCTCACTGCGGCGGCCGGCCGCGATTCGGCGTTCTGAATGGTCACCCTTATATCACGCTCTGCGCGCGTCGTCGGTGCAGAACTCAGCGGCCGGTCAGCGACTGCATTTCCCGTGCTCTGCACGTTCGGATTGGATTCCAACGGAGGATGCTGGATGCCCACGGGTAGGATGCTGGATGCCCACGGGTAGAGAGTCGACACCGAACCGCCTGCGCCCGCCGCGCCACGTCGGTCCCGACATCGTCGAGCGAGGAAGCAACGAACGATTTCGCTTGATCGACCGATTCCGTCCGATATAGAGTCCGCGAGTGCCTGAAACTGAGACTCAGTATCAGTTGTGGTCTGCCAGAAGTTGCCCGCTGGGTGGTGCAAGCACCCGGCGGGCTGGATGAGCCCGGGGTGCGCTACGACCACTTCACGCTCGACGCCAACCAGCTCGATCCGGTCTTCATCGCGAGCCTCGCCCCCGAGGCGGCCGACTTCTCGGACGCGGCGGCGTCGCCGAAGATCGGCGCGGCGGCGCGGGTGACGGACGCGTTGACCCTGCACGCGCAGTACTCCGGCGGGTTCCGGGCGGCCGCCCTACAGCGCCATCAACACCGGGTTCACGAACTCCCGCGGCGGCTACACGACGCTGCCGAATCCGGCTCTGCGGGCCGAGACGAGCCGGAATATCGAGGTCGGGGCGCACGCCGCGTTCGACCGGGCGAGCCTTGGGGTCACCGTGTTCTCGAACCGCTACGACGACTTCATCGCGAGCACCAGCCTCGGCTTCAACCCGCGGACCCAACTGCTCGAGTTCCAGAGCAAGAACCTGGAAGAGGCGGAAATCCGAGGCCTCGAGCTGCGAGGCGAGGCGTATCTGAGCGACAGCCTGATGATGCGCTGGAGCTACGCCCGCATCGACGGAGTGGAGATATTCGAGGACGCCGCGGTACCGGCGCTCGCGGAAGAGACGCAGCTCGGCGAGATCGCCCCGAACGAAGGGGTGGTCGGCTTGCGCTACGTCCATCCCTCCGGCCGCTGGGGCAGCGAGCTGTCCGTCCGCCTGGTGGAGTCCTACCAGCACGGCGCCGCGGATCAGTTCGCTCCGGAGGCCTACCAGGTGGTCGATGTGGTCGGCTTCGTCTCGCTCGCGGAATCCCTGAAGTTCCGCATCGGCCTGCTGAACCTGACGGACAGCAAGTACTTCGAATGGTGGAACGTGCGTGGTCGTCAGGCGGACGACCCGGTCATCGATCGGTACTCGAGCCCGGGGGTAAGGACACTGACGGAAATTACCTTGCCGTGTGCCAAGCGCGCAAAACCGTAGAAACGGGCGGCGCCTGGATGCAGTTGGCAACTTTATATCGATCGCTGTCCTAAGCATCATCGGGTCGCTCGGGTACGACTGGTAGCAGACGGACCGGCGGCCCGGGGAGCGCCGCGGACGCGCGCTTGCCCGCCGACCGGCGCATTCGTCTGGGGAAAGGACGTGGCCATGCATCACGGCAGCGAATCGGCGATGTTGGCCAGGGCGGCGGAGCTGGCCGTGTACCAGTGCGGACACGGCCTGCTCCACCTGCGCGTGAATCGAGTGACGTTGACGCTCAAGCCGGAAGAGTTCAGCCGGCTCGCGATCCTCGTCGGCGAAGCTCACATCCGCCTCGGCGCCCGCGAGGCCTTGCACGAGTGTGCGACGCATTGAAGGCCCAATCGAGGCAATTGAGGACCCATCATGTCGAGACCTGCAACTCGAACCCTGCTACTGCTTGCGCTGGTGTCTGCGCTCCTGACCCCGGGGGTCGTCGGGGCCCAGGGAGTCCTGCTGCTCGCTCACGGAGGCGGCGACGACTGGAACCGGGAGGTCCTCGCCCTAGCGGATCGAGTCGATTCGAGCCGGCCCGTCGAGGTGGCGTTCGGCATGGCGAACAAGCGCACGATTCAGGACGCAGTGGACCGCTTGGCGGAACGGGACGTAGCTGGAATCGTCGCGGTTCCGCTCTTCATCTCGTCGCACAGCAGCGTCATGCGCGCCACCGAGTATCTGCTGGGAAGCCGCGAAGAGGCGCCGCCGCAGCTGCAGGGCTTCGCCCGCATGGGCGCCCGCCGCGATGCCGGCCGTGCCGATGCCGACCCCGGGTTCGATCGGACCACGCCGGTCGAAACGACGGTGCCGATTGCGGTGATGTCGGCGCTGGACAGCCACGCGCTCGTCGCCGAGATTCTGATCTCCCGCGCCGTGGACGTCAGCCGGACGCCGGAAGAGGAGATCGTCGTGCTGGTTGCGCACGGTCCCAGCTCCGCGGAGGACAACGACCTCTGGCTCGCCAACATGGACATCCTCGCCGAGCGAATGGGGCCGCGCACGAGCTTCAGCCGCATCGCGTGCCTCACGGTTCGCGACGACGCGCCGGATCCGGTTCGGTCGCGGGCGACGGCGGAGCTGCGCGCCGTGGTCGAGGGCGCGGTTCAGGAAGGAGAGTCCGTGTTGGTCGTACCGCTGCTCCTCTCCTACGGCGGCATCGAAGCCGGCATCCGCCGCCGCCTCGAAGGACTCCCGTATCGGATGGCCGAGCAGGCCCTGTTGCCGGACGAGCGTCTCTCGCAGTGGGTCCTGATGCAGGCAGCGGAGCATTGATCCACGGCCAACCTCGAGTCGAGTCGCAACTGCCGCCGCGGCGGCCCGCCGTCGGCCTTCGCGTGCGGGTGTGATAGGTTCCGGCGATGCCTGCTCCTTCCATCCTCGAGAGGCTCGGGCTGCACCGCCCCGAGCTGCGGGCCTGGGCGATGTACGACTGGGCCAACTCCGCGTTCATGGTCACCATCGTGACCGCGGTCTTCCCCATCTATTTCTCGTCGGTCGCGGCCGCCGACCTGGACCCGGCGACGGCCAGCTTCCGGTTCGCGGTGACGACGACGGTCGCGCTGGCCTTCGTCGCGGTGCTGGCGCCGGTGCTGGGGGCGGTGGCGGACTACGCGGGCATCAAGAAGAAGATGCTGGCGGCCTGCGTGGGGCTGGGCGTGGTCGCGACCGCGTGCATGTTCTTCATCCAGCGCGGGGACTGGGTGCTGGCGGCATTGCTGTTCGCCTTCGCCAACATCGGGGTCACGTCGAGCCTCGTGTTCGCCGACTCCCTGTTGCCGCACATCGCCCGCCCCGACGAGATGGATCGGGTGTCGACGGCCGGCTATGCCCTGGGCTACCTGGGCGGAGGCCTCCTCCTGCTCGTCAACCTCGCCTGGATCCAGCGCCCCGAGCTGTTCGGGCTGAGCGGGGCGGAGCTCGCCAGCCGGCTGTCGTTCCTGAGCGTGGCGGTCTGGTGGGCGGGGTTCTCGATTCCCCTGTTCCGGAAAGTGCCCGAGCCGGTCCGGACCCTCGAGGCGGACGAGCGGGCGGGGGAGAGCGCCATTCGGGCGTCGCTCGTCCGGCTGAGGGAGACGTTGCGCGAGCTGCGCGGGTACCGGCAGGCGTCCGTGATGCTGCTTGCGTTCCTCATCTACAACGACGGCATCGGCACCATCATCCGGATGGCGACCACCTTCGGGACCGAGATCGGCCTCGAGCAGGGCGACCTGATCGCCGCGGTGGTGCTGGTCCAGTTCGTCGGGGTGCCGTTCGCCTTCGTGTTCGGACAGCTGGCCGCGCGCATCGGGGCGAAGCGCGCCATCTTCCTGTCGCTGGCGGTGTACACGGTCATCAGCGGGCTCGCCTACGGCATGACGACGGCGACGGGGTTCTACGTCCTGGCCCTGCTGGTGGGGATGGTGCAGGGCGGCAGCCAGGCCCTCAGCCGGTCGCTGTTCGCGAGCATGGTGCCCCGGCACAAGTCGGCGGAGTTCTTCGGCTTCTTCGGCGTGTTCGAGAAGTTCGCGGGCATCGTCGGGCCCGGCGTCTTCGCGGTCATGATTCTCTTGACGGGATCCAGCCGCGGCGCGATTCTCTCGATCATCACGTTCTTCGTCGTCGGAGGCCTCCTCCTGTCGCGGGTCGACGTCGAGGAGGGCCGGCGGGCGGCGCGCCGGGCGGAGGCGGACCTGCGGGCGGCCGGGGACACCTAGCCTACCTAGCCGAGGTCCTTGATCACCGAGTTGTTGGAGCAGGGAGAAGGGAACCCATGGACCCGAAGATGTCGTTGCTGGGAGTGCTGGGGGTTGTCGCGCTCCTGGTTGTCGTCTGGACACAGAGGCGAGGGTGGTTGCCCAGGACTACACCTGCCGAGTCAGTGTTCGTCGGTGGGTGCTGCACGTTTGCGGTCTGGATTGCCACGGGGAACGTCCGGCTGGCGCTCCTTGTCGCGGTTGCAGGCGGTGCGGCGCGGGCGTTCAGGCTGGTCATGCAGGACCGGACCCCGTCTCCGCGGGACCCGGCTTGACCCCTTCCTCGTCGAAGACCTGGCGGGCCAGCCGGAACGCCTCCACCCCGGCCGGTATCCCGCAGTACACCGCGACCTGCAGCAGGGTGTCCCGAATCTCCTCCACCGTGCACCCGTTGCGGAGGGCGCCCCGGACGTGGGTCCTGAACTCGCCGCTGCGATTGAGCGCGGCGATCATGCCGAGATTGATCAGGCTCCGCTGGCGGTCGTCGAGGGTGCTTCGGGTCCAGACCCGGCCCCAGCAGTACTCCGTCACGAGCTGCTGAAACTCGGCGTTGAACGCGTCGAGTCCGTCGAGCGCCCGGTCGACGTACTCGTCGCCGAGGACCCGCCGCCGGGCTTCCAGACCGCCGTCATCGAGTGGTGTGGGCATCGTGGGCGCCTCGTCTGACATCGGGCGCGAGTGTACCATTCGGGTCCAGCCGTCGGTGACGGAGCCCCGCGTCGAGTGCGGCGGGGCCTCTCGCCGCGGGCGGCCGCGGATGCGGAGGGTGCGGATGGATTTCACGTTGACGGAAGAGCAGCAGGCCCTGCAGGCGGCGGCGCGGGCCTTTGCGCGTGGCGAGATGACCGCGGTCGCCGAGGAGACCGAGCGCGAGGCGGCGCCGCTGTCCCGGACCTGGGTGAAGCGCTACGCCGAGATGGGGTTCCTCGGGGTGAACATCTCCCCGGTCCATGGCGGGCTGGGCCTCGGGAACGTCGAGGCGTTCCTGGTCCTGGAGGAGTTCGCCAAGGTGTCGTCGGCGGTGGCGTTTCCCATCTTCGAGTCGGTCGCAGGCCCGGTCCGCGCGCTCGAGCACTTCGCCGACGAGGCGCTGACGCGCCGGGTGATTCCGGCGGTCTGCCGCGGCGAGGCGATCGTGGCGGTGGCGATGTCCGAGCCGGATGCGGGGACCGCCCTCACCGACCTGCGCACGCGGGCCGAGGTTTGCGAGGATCGTATCGTGATCAACGGCGCCAAGCGCTGGTGCTCCGGCGGCGGGCATTCGGACGCGTATCTGGTCTATTGCCGGATGTCGGATGCGCCGGGCGCCAGGGGCATCGGGGCGGTCTACGTCGAGAAGGGGACGCCGGGGCTGACGTTCGGTGAGCAGGAACGGCTGATGGGGTTCCGCGGCATTCCCGAGTCGGACCTCTATTTCGACGACGTTTCGGTGCCGCTGGATCAACTCGTGGTGCCGGCCGGCGGGTTCCCGAAGCTGATGCAGGCGTTCGATCTCGAGCGGTGCGGAAACGCGACGATGGCCCTGGGACAGGCGTCCGGGGCGTTGGAGGACGCGCTCGTCTGGGTGCAGGACCGCCGGCAGTTCGGCAAGCCCATCATCGAGTTCCAGGCCGTCCAGCTGAAGCTGGCGGAGATGGCGATGCGCGTGGACGCGTCCCGGCTGCTGATTCACCGCGCCGCCCGGAACGCCGACGGCGGGCTGCCGTCGATACTCGATTCCAGCATCGCCAAGTGCTTCGCCAACGAAGCGGCGCGGGAGGTGACCGGCGCTGCGGTGCAGCTGATGGGGGGCTACGGCTACTCGCGCGAGTACCCGATGGAGCGGCGCATGCGCGATGCCTGGGGATGGGGCATCGCCGGCGGCACCATCGACATCCAGAAGGTGAACATCGCCTCGGCCCTCGCCGGCCGGCGATTCGACCAGCGGCGCTGACCGTCGCGGTTCGGGTCGGGCGCGCCGTGTGCTCGGGCGGTTCGGCGTCAGTCCGGAAATCGATCGAGCGCCGCTGTCATGTCTTCGCGGAGCGAAGTGCGGGCGGTGTTCATGACCATGGCCAGCAGCGAGTAGTAGCCGAGCAGGCCGACGGCGTCGGTGACTCCCGGTTCGCCCACGTGGGCGAGGGCGGTCGCATAGGTGGCGTCGCTCACGCGCCGGTTGTGCAGCAGCTCGAGGCAGAAGTCGTGCAGGGCGCTCTCGTCGCCGGCCATGTCCGCCGGACGCCGGCCGTCGGCGATGGCGTCGATGACGGCGGCAGACAGGCCGGCGGCGCCCGCGTCCGCGGCGTGGATGTTCCATTCGAACTGCTGGCACCAGTGGCGGGCGGCGATCAGGATGACCATCTCCCGCAGGCGCGGGGGCACCGCGCTCCGGTAGCGGAGATACGCCCCCACCCGCTGGACGTGCCGGAGCAGCTCGGGACTGCGCAGCAGGGGAACGAACGGACCCTCGAGCCGCGCCCCGCGGCGGGTCCGCTCGAAGTCCGCGACCGCGTCGCGTTGCTCGGACGTCATCGCAGCGTCGGGTATCGGGGGCATGCGGTCGGCACGAGTCAGGGCGCGCTCCTTTCCGTCGGCGCCGGCGCGTTCTCGCTACGGCGTGTTGATGGACCTCATCGCCGTCACCCCGTGCCCCGCCGAATCCGGCCGTCCGGATGACCGTCATTCTACCCGTCCAGCGGACCTCGTCCGGCAGCCGCGCGTGGCCGGACCCCGCAGCAGCGCCCCGCGGGCCGTTGGATCAGAGAGCCGATCCGGCCTGCGCCGGGAGCGTTCCGTTCGACTCCTGGAAACATGGGCGGACCTCGGGCCCGGACCCATACAGGCGGGTATCTCGAGTGGGGTCGCCAGAGGCGGGACACGCGGTCGCGGCCCGAAAGCGGTCGGCCGCGGCCGTTGTTCCGATGCGGTGCACGGCGCGGGTGACCGCGGAGCCAACGCGGTTCGGGCAGGATGCATCGCGGGTCGCAGGCAGCCGGGGCCTTGGTCCACGGGCTGCCAGGTGCAGTTGACGCTGCGTACCCGGTCTGCCACACTCTCGTGGCTCCGGCCGCCGCGGTGCGCTGCGGGGCTCGTCCGCCCGGCCGAGCGTTGCCCGCATCCAGCGGCCGCCGGCGTCGATCCGGGAGCGACAAGCGGCATGGAATATCGGGATCTGTTCGATCTGCGTGGTCGGGTCGCGGTGGTGACGGGATCCTCCAAGGGGATCGGCCGGGCCATTGCGGAGACGCTCGCGGGAGCGGGCGCCCGGGTGGTCGTCTCGAGCCGCCGGCTCGAGAGCTGCCAGCCGGTGGCCGACGCCATCGACGCGGCCGGCGGCGAGGCGGTGGCGATTCCTTGCCACATGTCCCACCTCGACCAGGTGCGGAAGCTGGTCGAGGCGGCGCTCGACCACTGGGGCCGCATCGACGTGCTGGTCTGCAACGCGGCCGTGAACCCCCACTTCGGTCCGATGGCGGACGTGAGCGAGTCGGCCTACGACAAGATCATGGCCACCAACGTGAAGCACAACCTCTGGCTGTGCAACCTGGTGCTGCCGCAGATGGCCGCCCGCCGGGACGGGGCGGTGATAATCGTGTCGAGCATCGGCGGGCTCAAGGGGCACGACACCCTCGGGATCTACGCCCTCTCCAAGGCGGCCGACCACCAGTTGGCCCGCAACCTCGCGGTCGAGTGGGGGCGCAGCAACATTCGGGTGAACTGCATCGCGCCGGGGCTGGTGCGGACCGACTTCGCCCGGATGCTGTGGGACGATCCCGACCGGTTGCGCGAGGCGGTCGCCACCTATCCCCTGGGCCGCATCGGCGAGCCGGAGGACGTGGCCGGCGCGGCGCTGTTGCTGGCCGCGCCGGCGGGTCGTTTCATCACCGGCCAGGTCCTGGTCGTCGATGGCGGAGCCACCATCTCGTCCACCCGTTACCCTTGAGCGGTGAGAGTGCCGCCGTCTCTCCCATAGTGCGCGAGCGAAACCCCATGAACTCCCAGATGTTCCAGATCCTGCACCTCGTTTCCGTCCTGCTGCTGTCCGGGGTGACGTTCGCCGCGTTCGCGGCGCCCCATCCCGACAACCGTCAGCGCATGTTGATGGCCTCCGGCTCGCTCAGCCTGCTGGTCTTCCTGAGCGGCTTCGGGGTCATGGGGATGATGGGGCTCGGGTTCCCCGGCTGGGCCCTCGTCAAGGTCGTCTGCTGGCTGGTGCTGTCCGGCCTGACCGGGATGGCGTTCCGGATGAGGGACCGGATCGCGACCCTGCAGGCGGTGGCGGTGGTGGCCATCATCATCGCCGTGGTGATGGTCACCTACCGCCCCTTCTGACGCGGGACCTGCGCGACCTTGCGGTCGCGTTGGAAGTTTCGCTGACGCGAAACTTCTACGGCGCAAGCGCCTGCGCGACCTTGCGGTCGCGTTGGAAGTTTCGCTGACGCGAAACTTCTACGGCGCAAGCGCCTGCGCGACCTTGCGGTCGCGTTGGAAGTTTCGCTGACGCGAAACTTCTACGGCGCAAGCGCCTGCGCGACCTTGCGGTCGCGTTGGAAGTTTCGCTGACGCGAAACTTCTACGGCGCAGGCTCCTGGTCCGGCAATCGTCGCCTGCGGCGCCGCCGCTCGCCCAACCGACCCTCCAGGAGTCCGCGCCCTTCTACGGCGCAGGCTCCTGGCCGCCGGCCGGCCGCTCCCGGGCCGGCAGCGGCTCGGCCCGATACAGCGCCGCGGTGTTCCGGGCCGTCGACCACAACAGGGCGGCGGCCATCGCGGCGATCGCGACCACGCCGCCGACGTCGAAGAGGCGGTAGGGCTGTCCCAGCACGACGACCCACGGTTTGGTGAGCAGCGCGACGGTGCCGATGGCCAGGAGGATGCGCAGCTCGGTGGGGCCGAACTTCCACATCGAGAGCCGGAACACGCCGCAGGCGTGGGTGGCGAGATATACCTCGGCCGAGACCAGCAGATAGGCGACGAGCAGCCCCAGGGCGACGACGGGACTCATGTAGCCCGACAGACCGAGCCCCCCGAGGAGCGCGCAGGTCCCGATCAGGTCGACCACGTGGTCCACGTAGAACCCGTACCGCGGCCGCTGCTGATTCCGCACGCGGGCGAGGGTCCCGTCGAGGCTGTCGCCGAACCAGTTGACGATCAGGCCGACGACGACGAGGAGCAGCCCGATCGGAGTTCGGCTGGCGCTCCAGAAGGCGAGCCCCGAGCCCACCATCGCGATCAGGGCGAGCGCGGTCAGTTGATCGGATGTGACCCACCCCGGCAGGCGGTTCGCGAGCCAGAGCAGGACGCGTCGCTCGGGCGCGGCGAGCAGGCTCAGGTTCTGGCGGACGTGGAATCGAACGGCGGTTTCGGACATGTCTCACTCCTTCACCCTGGAATGCGACATCCGCGTGCAGAAGGGCTCACCGGCGGCGAGCCGAACCGGAGTCCTGGCAGGATTGGTGCGGAAGGGGGGACTTGAACCCCCATGGGACTAGGTCCCACAGGCTCCTGAGGCCTGCGCGTCTGCCAATTCCGCCACTTCCGCAGTTGGGGGGAACCGCCTCGCAGAAGCCCTAGTATACCCAAGAGAGTCACGCCGGGGCCAGCCGGGGATGGCGGCCCGCCGTTCCCGCGTCACGTATACTCGTGGTGAGCAGCCGTCGGCGCCCGCGGCGAGGAACGAGATTCAGGGTCTGCGTCGCTGATCCGTTCGAAACGCGTGTCGCAGAACGAGGCATCAAGGAGGCACTGGTGGGGGTCAAGCGGGGTGTCCGGTTCATCGTGGTCTTTCTGTTGCTCGCGATCTGCGCATCGATGGCCGGCGTCGCCGTCCTGTACTTCATGGTGTCGCGCGCCCCGTCGGTCGCTTCCGACTCGGTGCTTCTGCTGCCGGTCCCCGGCGGCCTGACCGAGCACCGTCAGAATGCGCTGTTGACGTCGCTCGTCGGAGGGGGGGTGACGGTGCGGTCGGTCGTCGACAGCCTGCGCAAGGCGAAGGTGGACAGCCGCATCAGCGGGGTGATCCTGCAGCCGCGGGGGCCGCAGCTCTTCTGGGGCAAGGCGCAGGAGATTCGGGACGCGGTGCTCGACTATCGCGAGTCCGGCAAGCCGATCGCGGCGTTTCTCGAGTACGGCGGCACTCAGGAGTACTACGTGGCGTCGGCGGCGGACAAGGTCTATCTGATGCCCGGCAGTCCCCTGGACATCGTCGGGTTGGCGCAGTACGAAATGTTCTTCCGCACGGCGCTGGACAAGGTTGGGGCCTATCCCGACATGGTGGCGGCCGGCGACTACAAGACGGCCGCCAATACCTACACCGAGACCACCATGACCCCGGCCCATCGGGAGATGGCCGAGTCGCTCAACCGGGATCTCTACGAGCAGTTGATCGCGGGCATCGCGGAGGCGCGGGGGCTGACGAGCGACGAGGTGCGCCGGCTCGTGGATCAGGGACCGTTCCTGCCGGCGGAGGCGCTGGCCGCGGGGCTGGTCGACGGGCTGGCCTATGCCGACGAGCTGAAGGAGCGGGAACCGTTCGCGGGGGCCGACTGGCGGGAGATTGCCGACAGCGACTACCGGCAGGTCGGCCTGCAGGCGGTGGGGTTGAACCAGGGAGAGCGCATTGCCCTGATCTACGCGGTGGGGGCCATCAACTCGGGGTCCAGCGTCGTCGACCTCATGGGCGGGGAAGTGCTGGGCTCCGACACCCTGGTGAGTGCCATTCGCACCGCCCGGAACGACGACTCGGTGCGCGCGATCGTGCTGCGCATCGACAGTCCCGGCGGGTCGGCAATCGCGTCCGACGTCATCTGGCGCGAGGTCGGGCTGACGCGGGAGAGCGGCAAGCCGGTCATCGCCTCCATGTCCGATCTGGGAGCCTCCGGGGGCTACTACATCGCGATGAGCGCCGATGCGATCGTCGCGCAACCCGGCACGTTGACCGGCTCCATCGGGGTCGTGGCCGGCAAGTTCACCACGGGAGGCACCTACGAGAAGCTCGGGGTGGCGATCGAGCCGGTGAGCGAGGGGCGTTTCGCCGAGATCTACTCGCCGGTGACCCGGTTCTCGGACGCCGAGCGAACCAAGGTGCAGGAGCACGTGGACGCCATCTACGAGCAGTTCCTCGCGAAGGCGGCCGAGGGGCGCGAGACCACCCGGGACGCCGTCCACGCGGTGGCCCAGGGACGAGTCTGGACCGGCCGCCAGGCGCGGGAGCATGGTCTGATCGACGATCTCGGCGGTCTGAGCCGGGCCATCGCGCTGGCCAAGGAGAAGGCCGGCCTGGACCCGGACGACGAAGTACAGCTCGTGATCTACCCGCGTCCGAAGAGCCTGTTCGAACTGCTCGACGAGGGGTTCCCGATGGCGCGGGCTCTCGCGACGCTGGCGGGGCTGGCGTCTCCGGAGGCCGCGTTGGTGGGAAGGGCGACCGCGCCGGCGCGGCTGTTCCGTCCCGGTGAGCCGCTGGCGATCATGCCCGGTGTGCTCGTGCCCTGAGCGAGGCGCCGATTTCCGAGCCCGGAGTCTGCGCCGCGGAAACGGTGCAGGCTCCGGGCCGGGTGGACGGGCGTGAGAGGGGCCCCAGGCGACGCTTTGCCAGGCTAGACGGTGGCCTGGGCGAAGGCACCCAAGTCGATGTCGATGGGGATGCGGGTCTTGGCGTTCTCCATGTACGCGGCGAAGAACTGGTTCTGTCGCTCCAGGATCATCTCGCTGCGCAACCGCTCGCGATTGGCCCGGAGATCGGCCGGATCGGCGTCCTGACGCTCGAGGACGTGAACGATCACGGCCGAGTTGCCGGTCAGGATCGGGTCGCTGGTCTCGCCCGCGCTCAGCGAGAAGGCCACTTCTTCGACCTGGGCGTTGACGCCGACGCCGGGCACCGTCGCGCCGCGGGCAATCAGGCCGCTCTCGTTCACCACGAGGTCCTCGGCTTCGGCCGCCGCGGTGAAATCGTCGGCGTCCTGCAGGAGCGCGGCCACCGCATCGGCGCGTTCCTGGGCCAGGACGAACGCCTTGCGTCGGATCACGTCGTCCCGGACCCGCGGCTCGACCTCTTCGAGCGGCGGCACGTACGGAGCCTGGATGCCGGCGACGGTCACGAACGCCGGCCCCGTCGGCGTCCGAATCGGACCGGCCACTTCGCCTTCTTCCAGCTGGAAGGCCTGCGTGGTCACTTCGGACGAGAAACCCAGCCCGAGAATCGGCTCTCCGAGCGCGGCAAAGCCGCTCTCCTGCACCTCGAGACCGCGCCGCGCCGCGGCCGTCGCGAGGTCGCCGGCTCCGGTGATCTCCGCGGCCATGGCCTCGGCGAGCGCGCTGGCCCGCGCATCGGCGCTCTCCTGCTGAAGCAGATCGACGATGCTGGCCCGGACCTCCTCGAGGATCTGGGTCGTGCCGCCGGTCTTCTCGGTCGCCTTGATGACGTGCACGCCGAACATGCTCGTGACCGGATCGCTGACCTCGTCCTGCTCGAGGGCGAACGCGGCGCCTTCGAACTCGGGCACCATCTGCCCGCGAGCGATCGGTCCGAGGTCGCCGCCGGCTTCCCGGGTGCCCTCGTCTTCGGAGTACCGTCGCGCCAGCTCCGCGAAATCGGCGCCATTCCGCGCCTCGTCCACGATCGATTCCGCCTGCGCCTGGACGTCCGCCACGTCCTGGTCCTGTGTCCGGAGCAGGACATGGCTGACGCGGAGGCTGACCGGTTCCGTGTAGCGATCCAGGTTGTTGTCGTAGTACGACTGGATCTCGGCGTCGCTCGGGGTGAACGCGGCCTTCAGGGCGGGCACGTCGATGAGCACGAAGCGGAGCCGGCGCTTCTCGGGCATGAGGTAGTCGTTGGCGTTCTGTTCGAACAGGGCCGCCACGTCCTCCTCCGTCGCTTCGAGGTTCTCCCGGAAGTCGTCGGCCCGGAACCCGAGCGCGCCGAGGCGGACTCGCTCGTTTCGGCGAACGTGCTCGCGCTCGACATCCTCGTCGCTGACCGTGATCCAATCGGTGACCGCCGCCTGCAGCCGCTGGAGCATCAACGACCGCCGCACGTTTTCCTCGAACTCGGCCGGCGTCATCGGCGGCTGCTGCAACCGGAGCATCTGGAGATACGCGGCCTCGCCGATGAACTGTCCGTTCTGCTGGAACGCGGGCAGCGACACGATGGTCTGCCGTACCTCGGCGTCACTGACCGTCACGCCCAGGCGCGTGGCTTCCTGGAGCGCCGCATACTCGTCGATCACCTGCTGCAGCAACTGGCGATCGATGCCCATGGAACGCAGGAGCTCGGACGTGATCTCCCCGCCGGACTGGACCTGGTAGCTCTGCAGTTGGCGTCGGTACAAGGTCTGGAATTCGCCGACGGTGATCTCCTGGTCGCCGACCTGGGCCAGGACGTCGGTCACGGCCCCGGTCGTGGCGGGAGGCTGCTGGAGCAGCGGGAACCCGAGGACCAACAGGGCGAAACCCGCGAGGGCGAGGGTCCACTTCAGCCACGCTTTGTGGCGTCGCATGCGATCCAGCATTGTCATCGTGTCGTCAACTCCCGGATACCGTGTTCGTCTTCGTTCCGGCGGTTCCGCGGTGTCCCGGCGGTCCGACGCCTCCGGTTCGGCGCCGAGCCACGGGTGCACGTCAGTCACCGGCTATATACAGGCTGGTACATTTTATGACACGATGCGTACTGCATCATCTGGCCGCATCATGGAGCCGGCAGCGCGGTAGCGCCTCATGCACTACAGGTTGGGTTGGGGTCGGTACAGACCGCAGGATATGCTATAGTCTCCCAATCCGGCGCGTCATGAAGAGGTGTTTCCGATACCGGAGGAATCCATGTTGCCTTGCTGGAGGGACGCTACTGAGTCAGATGTTCCTCTGATGGTCGACCGGAACGGCAACCTGCGCGGGTATCGCTCTGGACGGCTTCGGTCACGTCCCCCGTGTCCATCCGGTCCGTTCGTCCGGGACACCGTCGCCAGATCCCTTCCCGAACCCTCCACGAGCCTTTCTGTATGCCGGCGGCGCATCTTCAGAGCGCGGAGCCTGATCCGTACCGCCGAGCGCGCGGCGCCGTTCCATGCCATCTGCCGGCCCGACCTGCTTCGACCGGCAGGAGGCGGATCGTGCGGGTGAGATGGCCGCGACGGCTCCGGGGAAGATTCCGGCAGAGTCACGAGGCATACCGGTATTGGTGTCTCGGACCGAAACTACGGTTGGTGCACTTGTGTCCGGCCGGCGCCCGGCGCGAGGGAGGAGCCTCCCGGGCCTGCAGCGGGGCCTTCGCCGCGGGCTCGGATGACGGTCCGCTGTTACTTCTGGAGGAATGTCCCCCTTGAGTGTCCGCTCTCTGTTTGCGTTGTTCTCCAGTGATCTCGCCATCGATCTGGGCACCGCCAATACGTGTGTCTACGCGCGGGGCAAGGGGATCGTGCTGAACGAACCGTCGATCGTGGCCATCAACAAGGTCACCGGCCGTACCGAGGCGGTGGGACGCGAGGCGAAGGAGATGCTGGGGCGCACGCCCGGCAACATCGTCGCCATCCGGCCGATGAGGGACGGGGTCATCGCCGATTTCGAGATCGCCGAGAAAATGTTGACCTACTTCATCAAGAAGGCGCACAACCGGACCGTGTGGGTGCGGCCCCGGATCGTGATCGGCGTGCCCTCCGAGATCACGCAGGTCGAGAAACGGGCGGTCAAGGACAGCGCCTACCGCGCCAAGGCCAGCGAGGTGCATCTCGTCGAGGAGGCGATGGCGGCGGCCATCGGCGCGGGGATGCCGGTCACGGAGCCCTCGGCCAACATGATTGTCGACATCGGCGGCGGCACCACCGACATCGCGGTGATATCGCTGGCGGGCATCGTCTACAGCAAGGCGGTGCGGGTCGCCGGCAACGAGATGGACGAGGCGATCATTCAGTACATCAAGAAGACCTACAACCTGCTGATCGGGGAACGTACGTCGGAGGCCATCAAGATCAAGATCGGGTCCGCGTCCGGGCTCGACGGCCGCATCACGATGGAGATCAAGGGACGACACCTCGTCGAGGGCGTCCCGAAGACGATTACCATCACCGACGAAGAAATACGCGAGGCGCTGGCGGACACCGTTCGCGTGATCGTCGATGCCGTGCGGGTCGCCCTCGAGCGGACCCCACCCGAGCTGTCCGCCGATATCGTCGATCGGGGGATCGTGCTGACGGGCGGCGGAGCCCTGCTGAAGAACCTGGACAAGCGGCTGCGGGAGGAAACCGGCCTCCCCTTGGCCATGGCCGAGGATCCCCTGGCATCGGTCGTGCTCGGCGCAGGCCGGATGCTGTCGGACTTCGGACTCTTGCGGAAGATCTCGATTGATTGATCTCACGCGTCGCACCGGCGTTTCGCTGCTTGTGGCCGTCGTCTGCCACATCGTGCTGCTTTCTACCCAGGCGACTACCGCCTCGGGGGTGCCGGTGTTCCAGACCCTCACGTTCGGAGTGTTCGCGGAGGTGCAACGAGCGGTGAGCGGTACGGTGGCGGCAGCCAGCGGGTTGTGGAACGACTATGTCGGGTTGCAGGCGGTTCGGGCCGAGAACGAGTCCCTGCGTCGCGAGCTCGACGCGGTGAGGCTGCGGTGGCAGATGGACCGGGCCGGGGCGCAACGGGTTCGCGGTCTCGAAGCTTTGCTCGGCCTGCGAAGCAGCGCCCGTCTGGAGACGATCAGCGCCCGGATCATCGCCGGGGACGCCACGCCCTACTTCCGAACCGTGACGATCGATCGGGGGCGGAGCGACGGTGTCCGGCGGGACTCGGCGGTCCTGTCCGCGTCCGGAGTGGTGGGGCGCATCGTCGGCGAGCCCGGCTCCCGGGCGTCGCGGGTTCAGCTTCTGATCGACGGGAACGCGGCGGCCGGAGCGATCATCGAGAGAACCCGGGTGGACGGACTGGTGACGGGGGCCGTGGATGACCAACTGCTCCGGATGGCCTACGTGTCGAATCTCGAGGACGTCGAGGTCGGTGACGCCGTAGTGACGTCCGGAGTGGACGGAATCTACCCCAAGGGGTTCGTCATCGGCGATGTGACGCTCGTCCGGCGCGGACCCGGGCTGTATCGGACCATTCACGTGCGTCCCCGGATCCGGTTCGCCGACCTCGACGAGGTGCTGGTCACCTTGCCCGAGTCGCCGCCGCCGGTATCTCTGGCGGCGGGCGGTGGTGAATGAGGGTTTCGCGGATCGGACTCGCTCTCGCGACGGCATTGGCGATTCAGACGACGCTGGTGCAGATGATTGGGGGAACCGGAGCCCCGATCGACCTGGTGCTCATGGTGGTCATGGTCGTCGCCATCGCGAACGGGCCGCGGGCCGGGTTGTGGACCGGCACGGTCGGCGGGCTGCTGCAGGATGCCCTCTCAGGCGGAGTCGTCGGGATGGGCGGCCTCGCGAAGACGCTGGTCGGATATCTCGGTGGTCAGTTCGCGGCGCAGTTCATGGTGACGCGCCTGTGGCACAAGGGGCTGGTGTTCGTCGGGGGATCGTTGTTGCACGCCGGACTGTTCGCGGGGGGCTACAACCTGTTGTTCGATGACCGCATGGTGATCACGCGTCGCGATCTGCTGGTGCAGGCGGCCGCGAACACCGTCGTCGGTCTGGTGGTGGCGGTGGGGTTGCACACGATTCCGGACGAAGTCGAGCGGCAGCGCATGCGGGGGCGGTGGCCGGGGGGCCGCCACGCGGACCCCACCGATTAGGCGACAACCATGTCCAGCGATATGGCACGGGCCCGACGCGAGGGAGCGCGCGACAGTCTTGCCCTGTTGCTGGCGGTGTGGCAGTGGGGCATCGTGCTCGTGTTCGTGGGTCTGGGGGTCGGATTCTGGCTGTTGCAGGTGGCCCAGTACGACAAGTATCGCCAGCTCGCCGACAACAACCACCAGCGAGCCATCGTCCTCAGCGCCCCGCGCGGCGCGGTTCTGGACCGTGACGGCCGCGTGCTGATCGAGAACCGCGATTCGCTCAACATCACCCTGTCTCGCGAGCAGGCCGAGGACCTCGGCGGCACCCTCGTCCTGCTGTCCGAGCTGTCCGGCGTGTCCTTGGCAGAGCTCCAGGCCACGCTGGAGCGCCATCGTCGCGACCCGCCCTTCCGGCCGGTGGTCCTGATTCGAGACGTGGCGTTCGACGTGATGGCGGCGGTAGCCGCACATGCCCGGGAGTTGCCGGGAATCTACGTCGAGCAGCTTCCGGTCCGGTTCTATCCGGCCGGAGACGTGGCCGCGCACATCCTGGGTTACGTGGGGGAGGTCAGCGAGGCCCAGTTGACAACGTCGGAATTCGAGAACGTGCGTCCCGGCGCGGTTGTCGGCAAGTCCGGCATCGAACGCACCTACAATCGGTTGTTGATGGGCCGCGACGGCGTGCGCCGGGTCGTGGTAGACAGCATCGGTCGTGAAATCTACGCGCTCGACGAGCAGCCGCCGCTGGAAGGCCGGCAGATCCAGCTCACCCTCGACTACGACCTGCAGGAGGCGGCGGAGGATGCGTTTCGTTCGGCGGGGTTCAACGGCTCGGCGGTGTTTCTCGATCCGCGGTCCGGTGCGATCCTCGCCCTGGTCAGCCGGCCGGCATACGACCCGAACGTCTTCGCCCGCGGCATCGACAGCGAGACCTGGGGGCGACTCAATCGGGATCGGCTTCGTCCGTTGAGCCACCGGGCGCTGCAGGGGCGGTACTCGCCGGGGTCGACCTTCAAGGTGGTGATGGCGGTCGCGGCGTTGCAGGAAGGGGTGGTCACGCCGGACTTCCGGGTGTCGTGTGGCGGAGGACGCAGTGTCCACGGACGCTTCTTCCGGTGCCACTCGACGCACGGCTCGGTCGACATGCGCGAGGCCCTGGAGAGGTCGTGCAACTCCTACTTCTATGCGCTTGGCGAGAAGATGGAGATCGACCAGATCCACAAGTGGGCGACGGCCCTGGGTCTGGGAGAGCTCTCCGGCGTCGATCTGCCGCATGAAGTGAGGGGGCTGATCCCCTCTACCGCCTGGAAGCGGGACCGGTTCGGCGAGCGGTGGTATCCCGGCGAGACCATCTCCGTAGCCATCGGACAGGGGGCGGTATCGGTAACGCCTATCTCGCAGGCGGTCATGATGGCGACCGTCGCCAACGGCGGCACGCGGATCACGCCGCACCTGCTCAAGGCGGTCAATGAGGGGGAGGGGTTCATGCCCGTGCCTCGTCCCGTGCCGCGGTCGCGGGCGGGTATCGACGGATCGACCCTGGACGTGGTCACCGAGGGGCTCTGGTTCGTCGTGAACCGGGCCGGAACCGGCCGGCGCGGCCGCATCGTCGGGCATGACGTGATCGGCAAGACCGGCACGGCCCAGGTCATTTCGCTGCAGGGCCGGGCCGCGGCGGCCGGTTCCGGCCGGGATTTCAGGGATCACGGGTGGTTCGTCTTCGCGGCGCCGGCCGGTGCGCCGGAGATCGCCGGCGCCGTGTTCGGCGAGCACAACGAACACGGGTATCTCTCGGCCCCGATTGCACGGCACGTCCTCGAGACGTACTTCGCCAAGCGGGAAGGGCAACCGCGGCCGGTGCTGCCGGTTCCACCGCCGACAAGGACGGCCGCCGCGGTGGCGGCGGATCAGTAGGCGCATCGACGAGACGCGTCAGGCGGGCATCGATGCTGGAGCAACGACTGTATCGTCATATCGATTGGCTGCTGCTGGGAGCGCTGCTCCTGCTGTGCGCCATCGGTGTGGCGATGATCTACAGCACCACCTACGATCCGTCGAACGGCGGGGCCAGCCCCCTGGTCTCCACCCAGTTGTGGGCGCTGGCCCTCGGTCTCGTGGTCTTCGTCGTCACGCTGTCGATGGACTACCGGTGGTTCGCCGATCTGGCGGTGTTGATCTTCATCGGGTTGACCGGGCTGGTCTCCTACGCCTCGATGTTCGGGACCGCGGGCGGCGGGGCCCGCCGGTGGATCGATCTGGGGGTGTTCAACCTCCAACCCTCGGAGTTTGCCCGTATCGTGGTGGCGTTGGCGTTGGCGACGCTGTTTGCACGGCACCGGCGGGGGGGGCAGACCCCCTTCGGGTGGCTGCTGGCCGTGGTCATCATCGGCGTCCCGTTCGTGTTGATCGCGCAACAGCCCGATCTCGGCACCGCCGTGACCCTGCTGCCGGTCGCGTTGGCGATTCTCGTCTTTGCCGGACTTCCCCTGCGGTACGTGGGTATTCTGATCGTCCTGGGTACCCTGAGCGCCCCGGCGGTATGGGCCTACGGTCTGGAGGACTATCAGCGGGAGCGGATCCTCAGTTTCCTGGATCCCGAGAAGGACCCGCGCGGAGCCGGGTATCAGCAGCTTCAGGCGAAAATCACGACCGGGTCGGGGGGCGCGACGGGCAAGGGTTTCCTCAAGGGGACACAGAGCCAATACAACTTTCTGCCGGTTGCGCACAACGATTTCGTTTTCTCGGTACTTGCGGAAGAACAAGGGTTTCTGGGCGTGGTGGTTGCGCTCGGGTTGTACCTGTTCGTCATCCTGCGTGGGATGGATGCCGCTCGACTGGCCAAGGACCGTCTGGGCATGTATCTCGTCGTCGGGATCATGGCCGGGTTCACGTTTCAAGTGATCTACAACGTTGCCATGTCGGCCGGACTGGCGCCCGTGAAGGGACTCACCTTGCCATTGATGAGCTACGGTGGCTCATCGGTGATTGCCACGCTGGCGGCCTTCGGATTCGTGCTCAACGTGCGAATGCGCAGGTTCACGAACTGAGCGCAGCTCTCCCACCGTCTCGCGACGTTCGGAAACCCGCCTTCACGGCCCGGGGCATGACCCCGCGTCGCACGGAACCCGGCGAGGCGCCTGCCCGACAGGCGTGACGAGGGGGCGTATTGGGCATATGTGACCGCGGGGCAAGGCAGCTCTGCGGAACACCGCAGTTCAGGCAGGAAGCATGGCTGGTCGAATGCAGCCGGGCCTCTTCCCACGGGCTGTTCACGTGGCCGGGCAGGCTGCCCGGTGCACCCACGAATCTGGTCGATACGCCGGTCGGATGGCCCTGGAAGCAGGAGGCCATGCCGGCCGGCAGGGACGCTGTCGAGAGCCAATGCGCTCCGCCGGCGGCCGATCGTTCGTCGATGCCCGCGCATCCCGTCGGGGGGTGTTCGTGCGTCCGAGCGTCGGTCGGGGCATGGCGGCGTCAACCCATTTGGAGTGGTAGTGATGAACAAGGAGATGATCATCTCCGCCAGCGGCCACGAGACGATGGCCGCGATCCTGGAAGACGACGAGGTCGTCGAGATCTCCGTCGAACGTGACAAATCGCGCGGCGTCGCCGGCAACATCTACAAGGGGCGCGTCTCGAAGGTGCTGCCCGGCATGCAGGCCGCCTTCGTCGATCTCGGACTGGAGCGCGACGGCTTCCTCTATGTGTCCGACGTCATCGATCCCATGGCGTCGATCGACGGCTTCGAAGCTGCCGATACCGAGGGCGTCGGTGGAGAACCGCCGGCCGCCGCCGATGGTCAGGGCAACGGCGGTGCCCGGGGGCGTGGGCGCGGCCGTGACCGCAACGGCAGCGACCAGCCGATCGACAAGCTCCTGACCGCCGGTCAGGAGATCGTCGTTCAGGTGGTCAAGGAGCCGCTGGGGACCAAGGGGGCGCGCATCACTTCGCACGTCACGATTCCCGGCCGGTTTCTGGTGTTCATGCCGACGGTCGAGCACATCGGCGTATCGCGCAAGATCGTGGCGCGCGAGCAGCGGGCCCGCCTGCGGCGCATCGTGCGCGACTTCCGGGCCGAGCACGAGATGCCCGGCGGCGTGATCATCCGGACCGCGGCCGCCGATCGGCCCGAGGAAGACATCCTCAGCGACCTCACCTACTTCCACGAGCTGTGGTCGGACACGCTCCAGAAGAGCGAGTCCCGTCGGGCTCCCGCGGTCATCCATCGCGAAGAGAGCCTGGTCGCCAAGCTGCTGCGCGATTTGCTGACGGACGACTTCTCGGTGATTCGCATAGACCATCGCGCCGAGTATCGGAAAGCCGTGAAGCTGGTGCAGCGGATCATGCCGGATCTGGTGTCCCGCGTGCACCACTACGACAAGAACTTTCCGATCTTCGAGGAGTACGGGGTCCAGTCGGAGATCGACAAGGCGCTTCGCAGCAAGGTCTGGTTGAAGTCCGGCGGCTATCTGGTGATCAACCAGACCGAGGCGCTGGTGGCGATCGACGTGAACACCGGGCGGTACGTCGGCAAGCGGACGGGACGGCTGGAAGACACGATCGTGAAGACCAACCTCGAGGCGGCGAAGGAGATCGTCAGGCAGGTCCGCCTCCGCGATCTCGGCGGCATCATCGTGCTCGACTTCATCGACATGGAGGAGCGCAAGAACCGCCAGAAGGTGTACCAGCTGTTCGAGCAGGAGATCCGCCGGGATCGGTCGCCGTCCAAGGCGGTACAGGTGTCCGAGTTCGGACTCATCATCACCACCCGCAAACGGGTCAAGCAGAGCCTCGAACGGCTGTTGACGGAACCGTGCCCGTACTGCTCAGGGAGCGCCGTGGTGAAGTCCACGTCGACGATCTGCTTCGAGATTCTCGCGGAGCTGCGAAAGGTCAGCGGCGATCTCAACGGCCATCGCGTCCAGCTCCGGGTCAACCCGGACGTGGCCCGAGCGCTCAAGTCGGAGGAGCACGGCGTGCTGAAAGAGATGGAGCGGACCCTCGATCGTGAGGTCACGCTGCGTCCGGACGCGATTCTGCATCACGAGCAGTTCGACGTGACGGCGATGTAGCCCGGGCGCGCCGGGTCACCTGCCCTCGGAGCGGGGGGCCGTCCACCGAACCGCGTCGAACGAGCAGTTCGACGTGACGGTGATGTAGCTGGCGCGCCTGAGTCACGGGTCTTCGGAGCGGGGAGCCGTCCACCGAACCGCGTCGAACGAGCAGTTCGACGTGACGGTGATGTAGCTGGCGCGCCTGGGTCACGGGTCTTCGGAGCGGGGAGCCGTCCACCGAACCGCGTCGAACTGTTGGATCGTGCGCTGCCCGACGACGAGCCCTTCGTCGTGCAGCAGCCGTCGTTTCCGAAGCGGGTCGCTGTAGCCCCCCAATCGACCCCCGGCCCCGACCACCCGGTGGCAGGGGACGCTGGGGAGGCGACAGGTGCGCATGATGGTACCGACCGCGCGCCAGGCCCGGGGGCGTCCGGCGAGGGCCGCCACGTCTCCGTAGGTGGCTACCCGTCCGCGGGGAATGCGGCGCACGACCGCGATTACACGGGCGTGAAACGAACCGTCCGGAGATGGCATCGAGTCGGTCACCCCTCCAGCGGTGAGGTCGCAGTCTGGCGGCCTACTCCATCGGGGTCGTCTTCCAGACCTCGTGTATCAAGCCGGTCTGGATGAGCTTGGTTGCGAAGACGATCTGCCCGGCGTGGGTCGTGAAGTGGAGCACCTGGTTCAGGATGAGCTCGCCGTAGGTGAGCGTCTTGCCGGTCCGGTCGGTGGTGTCATCGAGCCGTTCGGCGTCGAAGGCCGCGAGCACCCGGTCTGCCTCGGCCACCGCGAAGTCGAACCGGGTCAGGAGGTCCTCCTTGGACACCGGTCCCTGCTCGGCGAACTCCGCTTCGCGGTCGCGCCGGTAGCCGCTGTTGCCCACTCCGTGGCCGATATGCAGGCGGGTCGAGCCGGCCAGATGCAGCACGAGATTGCCGATGGCGTTCGAGTCCTCGTTTGCGCGCCACCAGAGCTGGCCGTCGTTCAAGGCCTCGACGCAGGTCCGTACCTGGCCCGCCTGGTGAGCCACCAAGCGTTTGCGCGCAGTATCCAACAACAGCCGGTTTCCAGCGTCACTCATCGTCGAATCCTCGGGTCGGCGGCCGGGCAGCCCGTGGCGAAAGTCCGCGCCGCATTCGAGTGGCGATACATCCCGCCCGACCGCGTTGCTGGTCGGTTCGTCGCTCTCGGTGCAACGCGGGGTTTTCCCACCGGGCGCTTGGACGGGCCGGCATCCGTCCGGCTCATCGATACACGATCGGGAAATAGCATACGCCAGCGACCCCGATATCGTATACGGCGCAAGCTGTCGCATACCAGCCCGGCATCGATTCGGGCGGCAGGATCCCCGCGCCGTGGAGCAGATCGACGCCGGCATGACCGGCGAACGCGAGCGCCAGCAGGGTCAGGGCCAGCCGGGGATCCCGGGTCACCGCGACCGACGCCAAGACCAGGAAACCGACGGCGAGGGCCACGTCCAGGCCGCTGCCGGTGGTCGATTCCTGCGCCAGCGCGAATCCGATATACGTTCCGGCGCTGAGCATCAGCATCATCGCCGCGAACTGAGCCAGCCGGAGCTCGGCGACGAGCCGGGCCGGCGAGCTCGGATCCGCTCTCACCGCCGCGTGAGCCAGTCTGATCAGGATGCTCGCGAGGGCGACCCCCGCGACAAGCAAGGCGCGCGCGCTATCGGTCATGGTGATTGCATCGCCTCGTACCCGCGCTGGCGAATCCGCCGGTGTACCGGCGGCGGAAGCTGCGCGACCTTGCGGTCGCGTTGGCAGTTTGGCTGACGCAGACCCCCTGGCGCGACCTTGGCTGAGTTTGGCTGACGAAACTGCTACGGTGCAGACCCCCTGGCGCGACCTTGCGGTCGCGTTGGCAGTTTGGCTGACGCGAAACTGCTACGGTGCGAGCCCTTGCGCCAGCCGGGGTGCTCATCATGATACCCGTCCGACTCGTCGATGGGCGAGTCGGATGTCCTGCGGATGGGAGCCGGACCCGCGTATGATCAGCGGCGCCATGTCCTCGAATCGGCTCGAACGTCTGTTGCCGTCAGACTGGCGGGCGCGGCTCGGTCCGGCTCTCGTCGCCGTTGCGCTCGGCGCCGGCGCGTTCTGGCTGCGTGATCTCGTCGATCCCCGAGTGCGCGCGCTCGCCGGCATCGTCGCATTCGTCGCGGTCGCCGCGGCCTGTTCGGCGCGGCTGGCCGACGTGAACTGGCGGCTCGTGGCGCGGGGATTCCTGCTCCAGATCGGGCTCGCGGTGCTCATCCTGAACGTGGAGATCGCCGGCGTGCGTCCGGGGTACGCGGTGTTCGCGGCGCTTGCGGCGGTCGCGACCCGGTTCCTCGAGTTCACCAATGCCGGTTCGCAATTCGTGTTCGGGGTGCTGGCCGACCCCGAGGAGATGTCCGCGCTCTTTCCGGACGGATTCGTGCTCGCCTTCGCCTCGCTCCCGATTCTCATCTTCATGTCGGCGGTGTTCACGGTGCTCTACCACCTCGGCGTGCTCCAGATGGCCGTGAAGTTGATGGCCCGCGTCATGGCCCGGGTCATGGGCACGAGCGGGGCCGAGAGCCTGTCGGCCGCCGCGAACGTCTTCCTCGGGGTCACCGAGGCCCCGATGATCATTCGGCCCTATATCGCCGGAATGACGCAGTCGGAGCTGCTGGCCCTGATGACCGGCGGCCTGGCGACCATCGCGGGCACCGTCATGGCGATCTACATCGGTCTGGGCGCCGATCCGGTCGGGGTCCTGACCACCAGCGTGATGGCGGCGCCGTGCGGCCTCTACCTGTCGAAGATCCTGCTGCCGGAAACCGGCACTCCCGAAACTGCCGGTACCGTGCGGGTGGCGGTGGAGCGGCAGTACGCGAACGTGATCGACGCGTTGGCCGCGGGCGCCTCGGATGGCATGCGGCTGGCGATGAACGTGGCGGCGATGCTGATCGCCTTTCTCGCATGCATCGCGATGATCGACTACGGCCTGGGAGTCGTCAGCTCGGGATTGTCCCTGGCGGTGATCTTCGGGTGGCTGTTCTCGCCGGTGGCCGCGTTGCTGGGGGTGGCGTCGGCGGATCTGCCGGTCGTGGCCGACCTGCTCGGCACCAAGCTCGCCACCAACGAGTTCGTGGCCTTCGTCAAGCTCAATACCAGCTACCTGGACACGGTGTCCGACCATACCCGCATGGTCGTGACGTTCGCCCTGACGGGGTTCGCCAACTTCGGCTCGATCGGGATCCTGCTCGGGGGGATCGGCGGTCTCGCCCCGGCCCGGCGCCCCGATTTGGCCCGCCTCGGGCCGGTGGCGTTGCTGGGCGGGTTTCTGGCAACATTGATCAACGCCGCCATCGCGTCGGTGTTGTTGTAGCGACGGGGCTGCGGGGGAGCGGCGAGGGGAGCCGCGGGCGGCTCCCGGTGGAGGACCGGGCCGGATGTTGCCGACAATCGGATGGGAAGACGGCGAAGTCGTCATGATCGATCAGCGCAAGCTGCCGGCCCGGGAGGTGTACGTCCGGTGCCGCACCGCGCGAGACGTGGCCCGCGCGATCCGGACCATGGTCATCCGCGGGGCGCCGGCGATCGGCGTCGCGGCCGCGATGGGAGCCGCGTTGGAGCTGCGTCGCAGCACCGCGTCCGGCACCACGCAACTGGCCGGCGAGTTCTATCGGGCGTGCGACCTGCTGGCCGCCACCCGGCCCACCGCCGTCAACCTGTTCTGGGCCATCGCCCGCATGAAGCGGGCGTTCGCGGGCGCGATGCGCGCCGGGCGGTCGGTGGACGAGATCCGGGAGACCATGGACGTGGAAGCTGTCCGCATCCACGATGAGGATGTGGCCAGTTGCCGGGCGCTCGGGCGGCATGGCGCCGGGGTCGTGCCGGCGGATGCCCGCGTGCTTACCCACTGCAACGCCGGGGCCCTGGCCACCGGAGGCTACGGCACCGCCCTCGGCGTGGTCCGGGCCGCGGTGGAGGCGGGAAAGCGGGTCGCGGTGTACGCCGACGAGACCCGGCCCTTCCTGCAGGGAGCCCGTCTCACCGCCTGGGAGCTCGTTCGCGACGGCATCGAGACGACGGTCATCACCGAGGGCATGGTCGGATCCCTGATGCGCGCCGGCCGCGTCGACGTGGTGGTGGTGGGGGCCGATCGCGTCGCCGCCAACGGCGACGTCGCCAACAAGATCGGGACCTACACGGTGGCGGTGCTCGCCAAGGAGCACGGGGTGCCGTTCTACGTGGCGGCGCCGGTGTCGACGATCGATCTCGAGACCCCGGACGGGGCGGGAATCCCGATCGAGGAGCGTGACGCCAGGGAGATGACCCACCTGGGCTCGGCGCAGCTCACGCCCGAGGGCGCCGCGGTCTGGAATCCGGCGTTCGACGTCACCCCGGCCCACCTCGTGGCCGGCATCATCACCGAGCGGGGCATCTGCCGCCCGCCGCTCGCCGACAGCCTGAAGGCGGTCTGCTCTCCCGCTGCGACGCCGGTATGACCCCGACCACCGTACTCGCCATCGAGACCTCCTGTGACGAAACGGCCGCCGCCGTGGCCACCGGCGACGGGACCGGAGCGGGGTCGTGGACGATCCTGTCCAGTGTGATCGCCTCCCAGGTCGAGATCCACCGCGAGTGGGGCGGGGTGGTGCCGGAGCTCGCGTCGCGCCAGCACCTGCGTGACCTGTGCGGGGTCGCGGAGCGGGCGCTCGCCGACGGCCGCGTCGCCTGGGGCGACCTGGATGCGATCGCGGTCACCCAGGGGCCGGGGCTGGTCGGCTCGCTCCTGGTGGGGGTGGCGTTCGCGAAGTCCCTGGCCCTGGCGCTGGGGCGGCCGCTGGTCCCGGTGCATCATCTCGCCGGACACATCGAATCGCTGTTTCTCTGCCGCCCCGATCTCCCGTTGCCGGCGATCGTCCTGGTCGTATCCGGCGGCCATACGAACCTGTATCACCTGCCCGAGGCGGGCCGGTACGAGCTGGTCGGGCGGACCCGCGACGATGCGGCCGGCGAGGCGTTCGACAAGGTCGCCAAGCTGCTGGGACTGACCTATCCGGGCGGGCCGGTGATCGACCGGATTGCCCGTGGCGGCGACGAGCGGGCGATCCGTTTCCCGGTGGCGCGGATGACCCATGACGATCGGATGGCGGGGCCGCCGACGGTAGCCCCCCCCGGCCGTCCCCGGCGGGGGGACGGGCGCATGGATTTCAGCTTCAGTGGACTGAAGACGGCGGTCGCCCGGCATCTGCAGCGCCGTCGCGCCGGGGACCCGGGTCCGGTATCGGAGTCCGAGCTGGCGGATATCTGCGCCAGCTTCCAGCGCGCGGTCATCGACGCCCTGCTCGACCGTACCTTCGAGGCGGTCCGCCGATTCGGCGCCCGCAGCCTGGGCATCGCCGGGGGCGTGTCCGCCAACAGCCGATTGCGGGAGCTGGCCCGGGCTGGCGGCGAAGCGAAGGAGCTGCCGGTGGTCCTGCCGACCCTGCACCTGTCCACGGACAATGCCGCGATGATCGCGGCCGCCGGTCTCCGACGGATATCGGCCGGAGTGACCGCGCCGCTGGAGCTGAACGCGGACCCGGCGCTTCCGCTGGGATCTGCGCCGTAGAACGCGCGGACGCCCGGAGGGTCCCGGGGCGGGAAGCGGAGTCGCGGGGCGATTCCCCGGGCAGGAGTTTGCGGCGAGGAACGCGCAGCCGCCTCGAGGGTCTGGTTGGCGGGAAGCGGAGCCGCGAGGCGACGATTTACGAGCCCGGTCCGGGGGGAGCAGAATCATGACACCGACTCGCGACCAGGCGTGGCGTCTGCTGACCGAATACACGCAGAACGGCCGCCTGCTGAAGCACGGTCTGGCCGTCGAAGCGGCGGTGCGCGGGTACGCGCGGCAGTTCGGCGAGGACGAAGAGGCGTGGGGCATCGTGGCCCTGCTCCACGACTTCGACTACGAGCGCTGGCCGAGCCCCGAGGACCATCCGTATCGCGGATGCGAAATCCTGCGGGGGCAGGGCTATCCCGCGCAGGTGATGCGCGCCATCCTCTCGCACGCCGACTACACCGGCGTGACCCGGGAGTCGCGGCTCGAGCACACCCTGTTCGCGTGTGACGAGATGGCCGGCTTCGTGACCGCCGCGGCCCTCGTGCGGCCCTCGCGGAGCGTGCTGGATCTCGAAGCCAAGTCGGTCCGGAAACGCATGAAGGACAAGGCTTTCGCGCGGGCCGTCCCCCGTGACGACCTCCGGCGGGGCGCCGAAGAGCTGGGGCTGTCCCTTGACGAGCACATCACCAACGTCATCGGCTTCATGCGGGCCTCCGCGGACGATCTCGGACTCCGGGGCGCCCTCTGAGCGGCGCATCCGTCTACGGGGCGGCCGAACCTGACCGCCGCGTTCTACGTATCGCACTCCAGAGCATGACGATTCCTTCACCGGACGCCCCGCCCGTGGCCCGCCTCGATCGGGTGTCGGTCCAGTACGGCGAGCAGGCCGCCCTGCGTGACGTCGCCGCGGCGTTTCCCGCCGGTGCGGTCGGCCTGCTCGGGCCGAACGGGGCGGGGAAGAGCACGCTGCTCAAGGCGCTGCTGGGGTTCGTGACGCCCACGGCGGGCCGCATGCAGGTGCTGGGCCTCGACGTGGCGACGAGCCCGATGCAGATCCGGGCGCGTCTCGGATACATGCCCGAGTCGGATGGCCACATTCCCGGCATGAACGCGGTCTCCTTCGTGGCCTACTGCGGACAGTTGGCGGGCCTGCCGCGCAGCGATGCGATGCAACGCGCCCACGAGGTGCTGTACTACGTGGGGCTCGGCGAGGCGCGCTATCGCAACCTCGAGACCTATTCCACCGGGATGAAGCAACGGATCAAGCTGGCCCAGGCACTGGTCCACGACCCGGACCTCCTGTTTCTGGACGAACCGACCAACGGCATGGATCCGAAGGGACGCGACGAGATGCTGGAGCTGGTGAGGGATCTGGCGACCCGCAAGGGGGTCAACCTGATTCTGTCGTCCCACCTCCTGCCGGATGTCGAAGCCACCTGTGCGCGGGTCATCGTGATGCATCGCGGCGTGGTGGCCGCGCAGGGGGCGATCGCCGACCTGAAGGCAGGTCGCCGCCAGGTCTTCGAGCTACGGGTCAAGGGGGATGTCGAGACCTTCGTCCGGGCGCTGGAGGCCGACGGAATGGAGTGCCGCGGGTCCGGCGAAGCGGTCATGCGGGTCTTCGTGAAGCCCGGCCAGGGACCGCGCGATCTGTTCGGCGCGGCGGCGCGGCACGAGGTGCAGGTGCGCCACCTGCGACCCAGCGTGCCCACGCTCGAAGACGTCTTCGCCGAGGCGGTCGGGGAAGAGTGATGCCGATTCACGATCAGAGCTATCGCCGGTACGCCGGGAGCCGGAACGAGCCGGGGTCGGCGTGGCTGGTCATCGCCAACGCCGGCATCCGCTCATTGCTGAGCCGGAAGCTGTTTCTCTGGGTGATGCTGGCCGCCTGGGGGCAGTTCTTCGTCCGCGCGGTCATCTTCTATCTGTCGGCGAACTTCCCGACCCTGAACGTGCCCGCGCCGTCGGTCGAGACCTTCCGGCAGTTCTTCGAGATGCAGGAGATCTTCGTGCTGTTCGTGACCGTCTACGTCGGCTCGGGCCTCATCGCCAACGACCGGCGCTCGAACGCCCTGCAGATCTACCTGTCGAAACCGCTCAGCCGCACCGAGTACGTGGCCGGCAAGCTGGGCATTCTCGCGTTCTTCCTGCTGATGGTGACCCTCGTGCCCGCGCTGGGCCTGCTGCTGCTGGAGGTGATGTTCTCGGCGAGCCTGGCCTTCCTGCGCGAACATCTGTTCCTGCTGCCGGCCATCACGCTGTACGCCCTGGTGGAGGTGTTGCTGGCCTCGTTCACGATGCTGGCCCTGTCGTCGTTGTCGACCAGCGCCCGCTACACGGCGGTGCTCTACGCCGGCGCGCTGTTCTTCACGGGGGCGGTGTTCGCTATTCTGCGCGGCGCCACCCGCAGCTCGATGCTGGCGTGGCTGTCATTGCGGGCCAACCTCGATCAGATCGGCGACGTCATCTTCCAGCTTCCGCCCCGGTTCGAGTCGCCCTGGCTGGCGTCCGTGCTCGTGGTGCTGCTGTTGATCGGGCTGTCGGTCCTGGTGCTCGACCGCCGCGTGCGCGGGGTGGAGGTGGTGACGTGAGCGCCCCGGTGGTGGCGACCGATCACCTGTCGAAGTGGTACGGGCAGGTCATCGGGCTCAACGACATCTCGGTCCAGGTCGGTACCGGCATCACCGGACTGCTCGGCCCGAACGGCGCCGGCAAGTCCACCTTTCTCAAGCTGATCACCGGCCAGCTCAAGCCCAGCAAGGGAGACGTCGAGGTGCTGGGCGAGCCGATCTGGCACAATCCGACGCTCTTCTTCCGCCTGGGGTTCTGCCCGGAGCAGGATGCGTTCTACGAGCGGATGACCGGGCTCGAGTGGGTGACGGCGCTGGTGCGCCTCAACGGGCTGTCCGAGGCCCGGGCCGCCGAGGCGGCCGGGAGCGCGCTCGACACGGTCGGTCTGCTCGATGCCGCCGACCGGAAGATCGGAGCCTACAGCAAGGGGATGCGCCAGCGCGTCAAGCTGGCCCAGGCGATCGTCCACGACCCCGAGCTGCTGGTCCTGGACGAGCCGCTGGCCGGCATGGACCCGATCGCGCGGCGCAAGGTGATACGGCTGGTCAAGGACTGGGCCGCGCAGGGGAAGAGCATCGTCGTCTCCAGCCACATCCTGCACGAGATCGAGGCGATGACCTCGACGATCCTCCTGATGCACAACGGGCGGATTCTCGCCGAAGGCAACATTCACACGATTCGCGACCTCATCGACGAGCATCCGCACAAGGTACGGATTCGCGCCGGCGACCCGCGGGGGTTGGCGCGCGGCCTGATCGGATACGACGACGTGATCAGCCTGCAGTTCGAGGACGCCGCGGTGGTGCTGGAGACCCGCCGGCCGGACGCCTTCTACGGCCGGTTGACGGCGGCGGCGGCGACCGGCGCCCTGGGGGAGATCCACGAGGTCACCTCGCCGGACGACAACCTGCAGGCGGTGTTCGACTACCTCGTGAAGTAGGGTCCCTTCGACATGACCAGCCCGCACGAATCGCCGCCTCTCCCGTCGACGCCGGTCAGACCTTCCTTTGCGGCGTCGGTGTCCCGGATCTACGACCTGTCGTTCGGCCAGATGCTGTGGTCGCGCCGGACGGTGTTCATGGTTCTGGTGGTCGGGGGACCGGTGGCGGTGGCCCTGATTCTGCGCATTCTCGTGTCGATGGACCTGCTCGACGCCGGCGGGGTCATCGACGGCCGGCCGGTGACCATCGACGGCCCGGTGATCTTCGGACTGATGATCTGGGGCTTCTATCTGAGCTTCTCGGTCCCGCTGCTGGGGGTGTTCTACGGGACCTCGCTGATCGCGGACGAGGTCGAGGACAAGACCATCACCTATCTCTTCACCCGCCCGCTGCCGCGGGGCGCGGTCCTCGTCGGCAAGTATCTGGCCTATCTGGTGTGCACCGGGCTGCTGGTGCTGCCCTCGGTGATGCTGGTGTTCTTCCTCGTCGTGCCGCTCCTGGGCGGGAGCATCGGCGCCGGCTTCCCCAATTTGCTGAAGGATCTCGCCCTGCTGGCGGTCGGGCTGGCCGTCTACGGCGCCCTGTTCGCCCTCGTGGGCACCCTGTTCAAACGGTCTCTCCTGACCGGTCTCGTGTTCATCTTCGGCTGGGAGCCCATCGTCGTCGTCCTGCCCGGCTACATGAAGCGGTTCACCGTGTCCTATTACCTGCAGGGGCTGGTTCCCCACGCGATGCCGCAGGACGGCACGGTGACCGGTCTCGTCCTCCAGGTGCTGCAGGCGAACGAGATCCTTCCGTCGGTCACGGTCAGTCTCATCGGGCTCGTCGTGATCGTGGCCGGAGCCCTGGGTCTCGCGATCCGGCTCGTGGAACGTCGCGAGTATGTGCTCGAGCAGTGAGCCGGCTGCCCGTGGTGGAACCCCGCGTTGCACCGCGCGAGTGCAGCGGGAGTTTCGCCCCGCGGTCGGCCGTGCGGCGGCGGTATCATAGGAGCCCGTGCCGAGACCGCGGGGCTCTTGCCCGGGCTCCCGGGACAGGAGTGGCGCCAGCGGGCTGGCGGGTGATCCAGGATGAGCTCCATGTCGCGTCGGACGCGTTACGTCGCGCTCGCTTCCGGCGGGGTGCTCGCAGTCGGGCTCTGCGGCGGGCTGGCCGCGTATCTGAACCGCGAGGTCACGCGCGGGGTGGCGGCCGACGCACCCGCCGAGCTGGCATTCGTGCCCTCCCATGCGACGGCCATTGCGTATGCGGATGTGCGCGCGGTCATGGCGTCGGAGTTCAGGGAGCGAATCCGGCGGATCGAGCCGGACGGCGTCGGCCGCGAACAGCTCGAGCGGCGTCTGGGCTTGAGCATCGAACAGGACATCGACCGGGTTCTCGTCTTCTGGGCGCCGGAGCCGGATGAGGACGGTGCGTCCGGGCTGGCCCTGTTCAGCGGGCGGTTCGATGACGCCCGGCTCGAGACCGTGGCCCGGAACGGCGGGGCCGTGGTCCGCGAAGAGGGTGGCACCCGTATCGTGAGTCTCGAGGTCGACGATGTCGGGTCGCTGGCGATGGCGTTTCTGCGGCCGGGGCTGGTGGCGGTGGGGGACCTGGCCACGGTCCGTTCCGCCGCGGGTCGCGGATCCGGGGAAGCCGACATCCGCGCCAACGAGCGGATGATGCAGCTTCTGGGTCAGGTCGACACCGAGAGCAGCGTGTGGGCGGTGGGGCGGCTCACGGATTCGGGACTGTTCGGGCTGGTGCCGGAACGGGTGTCGGCGCAGCTGCCTCCGGTGACCGCGTTCGCGGTGCAGGGGCGGGTCAACGGTGGGCTCGGCGTATCGCTGGCGATCGAGGGCCGCGACGACCAGGCCGCCCAGAACCTGCGCGACGTCGTCCGCGGCTTCGTGGCGTTGGCGCAGATGCAGTCCATCGGGATTCCGGAGCTGCAGGCGATCCTGGACTCGCTGGAAACCGGGGGGACGGGGAACGCGGTGACGTTGTCCTTCTATCTGCCGGCCGATGCGCTCGATTTCCTGCTGTCGATGACGTCTTTCGCCGACCCCTCCTGAATCGCCTTCGAGCGCCGGAGACGGAACCGCGCGTCGTACCGAGACCATGGAGGCATCGAGGCATCCGCGGGGCAAGGCGCGAACGATGGCGTCTGGTGGGCATGGGCAACCGCGGACCCGACGCAGTCCGCGGAGCAACGCAGTCCACGCGGGATGCAAGCGCGTCGAAGGGGGCGTTCACCACGGGCCTCCAGGAGCCGGCGCGGCTCGTGCCGGCGCGGGCCGGTCCTCAATCGAACAGCCGTTTGTTATGATTTGACGCTGCGGTGAACGGACCCGCGCGGCACGGTCCCGTGCCCCGGCGCGGGTGTCGGCCGGCGGCGGGGACCGCTATCCGGATCGAGCGCTTGCCAGGGCGCCTGGACAACCCCGGTCCGCTTGTATTGCTTGACCCGGGGAATCGTGTGACAGACAACGCGGAAGTGAAGGTCGTCGGAGTGCTGGGATGCGGGCTGATGGGCTCGGGTATCGCCCAGGTCTGCGCGCAGGCGGGATACCGGACCGTCGTGCGGGAGGTGGATCAGGCCACCGTCGATGCCGGGCTGGGCCGGATCGAGCGGTTTCTCGACAACGGAGTGGCCCGCGGCCGGATGACGCGCGAGGCGCGGGATGCGGCGATGGGGCATCTGAGCGGGACCACCAGCTTCGAGGGGTTGGCCGAGAGCGACCTGATCGTCGAGGCGATCGTCGAGAACGTCGACGCCAAGCGGGCGGCGTTCGCGGCGGTCGAGCCGGTGGTCGGTCCCGACACCGTGCTCTGCTCGAACACCTCCTCGGTCTGCATCACCGAGCTGGCGGCCGCGACGGCGCGGCCGGACAAGTTCATCGGGTTGCATTTCTTCAGTCCCGTGCCGATCATGTCGCTGGTCGAGGTGATTCGCGGGCTGTCGACGAGCGACGCCACCTACGAGCGGGTCTTCGCCTTCGCGGAATCGCTCGGCAAGCGGCCGGTGACCGCGCCCGACCGGCCCGGGTTCATCGTCAATCGGTTGCTCATTCCCTACCTGCTCAGCGCGGTGCGGGCCTACGAGCAGGGATGCGGCACGCTGGAGGACGTCGACACCGCCATGACGCAGGGGTGCGGTCACCCGATGGGCCCGTTCACTCTGGCCGATTTCATCGGTCTCGACACGACCTACTACATCGCGAACATCATGTTCGAGGAGTTCCGGGACCCGGCCTACGCTCCTCCGCCGTTGTTGAAGCGCCTGGTGCTGGCGGGTCGACTCGGACGCAAGACTGGCCATGGCTTTTTCAAGTATTGAGGCGCCGCCGCCCACCGTCTGTCCCCCGGAAGGCAACGACGAACGCATCGCGGACGCGGTTCGAACCCTCCTCGCCGGGCTCGGCGAGGACCCGACGCGCGAGGGGCTGGTGAAGACCCCCGAGCGGGTGGCGAAGGCGCTGCGGTTTCTGACCAGCGGCTATGATCAGGACGTGGACAGCGTCATCAACGACGCCCTCTTCACGGTGGACTACAGCGAGATGGTCATCGTGAAGGACATCGATTTCTACAGCCTGTGCGAGCACCACCTGCTGCCCTTCTTCGGCCGGTGCCACGTCGCCTACGTGCCGCACGGGAAGGTCATCGGATTGAGCAAGCTGCCTCGGCTGGTCGAGGTGTTCAGCCGCCGGTTGCAGGTGCAGGAGCGGCTGACGAGTCAGATTGCCGAGACGATCGCCGCCAAGGTGAGCCCCCTGGGGGTCGCCGTCGTGGTGGAGGCCACCCATCTGTGCATGGCGATGCGCGGGGTGCAGAAGCAGAACTCGGTCGCGCTGACCAGCGCCATGCATGGCGTATTTCGCACCGACGCCCGCACGCGGATGGAGTTTCTGAACCTGTTGCGGCCGGGGAACGGAGCCGCCGTCCTCCAGGAAGTCACGGAGCACGCGATCGATGCCGAACAGAGCTGAACGTCGTCACCGGCGGCGGGTGCGGGCGGCGATGGTGGCCGCCCTGGTCGGCGCGGCCATCGTCTCGATCGGCGCGCAGTCGCGCCGCATCGAGCCCGCCGAGGTGCAGTGCCCGTCCGAGCTCGGGATCGGGGTGGACACCGATCGCACCTACTGCGACGTGCAGATCGGCGACGAGATCGCCGATGGCATCATCGTCCGGATTCCCCCGCATCGTGGACCGGCGACCGTGAGGTTCACCCTGCACGGCCGGCACACCTACTCGGAGGACGAGGTGGCGCGCGGCCGGGGGTACGCCAGGTATCTGGCGGCCGCCGCGGTGGCGAGCTCCCAGGAGGTGCTGGCGCGCCCGGTCGTCCTGGCCGAGTTTCACGGCGTCCGCGATCTGGCCGATCGCGTGCGCGGGGGGGCCGGACCCGGCGGCATCAAGGCGATCGCGCCGGTGGGGGCCGAGGAGGTCCGGGTGATCGTGCCGTCCAACGTCACCGAGATCAGTATCGTCGGGCTCGAGCTCGAGGTTCGACGCGTCGACAGCCAGGAAACCCATATCACGCGGGGCCGCGCCATCGCGGTGATCAGCGACGTGCACGTGGAGTACCGCCCACGCTAGACCATGCATCAACAGAGCGATCCGGAACGCGTACGTGACGTCATCGTGATCGGGGCAGGGCCGGCGGGGCTCGCCAGCGCCATCGCCGCGCACCGCGCACGGCTCGACTGCGAGGTGTTGGAGCGTAGCGCGCTGGTCAATTCGATCCTCAAGTTTCCGACCAACATGGTCTTCTTCACGACGCCAGAGCTCCTGGAGATAGGGGACCTGCCGTTCGTGACCCCCTATGCGAAGCCGACGCGAGACGAGGCCCTGCGATACTACCGGCGTACCGTGGACGCGTTCGATCTCACCGTCCGCCTCGGTTACGAGGTGGCTGCGGTTCGCCGGCAGCCCGGGCCGGACGGCGCTCAGGTGCTGGCCGTGGACGTCGATCATCCGCACGAGGGTTCGTTCCGGCGGCTCGCCCGCACCGTCGTGGTGGCGGTGGGGGCCTACGATTGTCCCAACACGCTGGGGATTCCCGGCGAGGATCTGCCGCACGTCTCGCATTACTACACCGAGGCGCATCCCTGGTACCGGAAGCACGTCGTGGTGGTCGGCGGCAAGAACTCGGCGGCGGAGACGGCCCTCGAGCTGTATCGCGCCGGCGCCCACGTCACGCTGGTGCACCGGCACGCCGAGCTGGGAGACGGCATCAAGTACTGGGTCCGGCCGGATATCGAGAACCGCATCAAGGAAGGGTCGGTGACCGCGCACTTCGAGACCCGCGTCGTCGAGATTCGGCCGCAGGAGGTGACCGTCGAGTCCGCGGCGGGGCGGCGGGTGCTGCCGGCCGACGCCGTCTTCCTGCTGACCGGCTATCATCCCGACACCCCGATGTTGCGGCGCTTCGGCATCGACGTCGACGCCGCCACCATGGTGCCCGCCCACGATCCCGAGACCTACGAGACCAACGTCCCCAACCTGTTCCTGGCCGGGCAGGTCATTTCCGGCATCTACAGCGGACAGATCTTCATCGAGAACGGCCGCTTCCACGGCCAGCAGGTGATCGCCGAGATCGCCCGCCGCCTGGCGAGGGCCGGCGACGCCGTGCCGGCGTAGGAGCCTGGGCTCCGACGATCCCGCACGAACGGCTGCGCCTGCCTCGAGCTCGAATGCACATCGTCATCATCGGCGGGGGAGCGATCGGATATCTGCTCGCGAAGGGGCTCGCGGAGCACCAGGACATCTTCGTGGTCGACCTCGACCCCGCGCGGGCCGAGCGTTTCGCCGAGCTCGACGTGGAGTTCGTCATCGGCGGCGGTGCCAACCCGGACGTGCTGCGGCGCGCCGGCGCCGAGCGCTGCGACCTCCTCGTCGGGGCCACCCGCCACGACGAGATCAACATCGTCGCGTGTTCGCTCGGCAGTCAACTGGGCGCCCGCCGGACGATCTGCTTCGTCACCAGGGAGGATTTCCTGGACGCCCACAGCGGCGCCGGCAGCCTGCGCCGCCACTTCGGGATCGATCAGGTCGTCTGGCCGGAGGCGGAGCTCGCGGCCGACATCGAACGGATAATCATGGAGCCGGACGCGACCGACGCCGCCGTGTTCGCGGGTGGCCGCATCCAGCTCCTGGAGTTCCGGCTTGGCGCCGACTCGCCGCTGGCGGGTTCCGACGTGGCGTCGCTCGACCTCCCGCCGGGCGTCGTCATCGTCGCCCTGAAGCACGAGGACTCGACGGCGATTCCGCGGGGCCGCACCAGGCTCGCGGCCGGCGACAGGGTGGTCCTGATGGGGACGCGGGAGGGAATGGCGCAGTCGCGCCTGCGGGTGTCGCCCGGCGCCCGCCCCCGCTCCCAGCTCGTCACGATCATCGGCGGCGGGGATGTCGGCTACCGTCTCGCGCAGCGGCTCGACGGCGCCGCCGGCATCCGGCTGCGGGTCATCGAGCGGGATCGCGAACGGGGTGAGCTGCTGGCGTCCACCCTCCGGAACGCGCTCGTCCTCTACGGCGACGGGACCGATCTGGAGCTGCTCGAGTCGGAGGACATCGGCCGCAGCGACGTGCTGGTCTCGGTCATCGACAACGACGAGCGCAACCTGTTCGCTTCGATCCTGGGCCGGCAGCTCGGGGTCCGGAAGGTGATCACGCGGGTCGGCAGCCTGCCCAATCACCGCCTGTTCGAGCGGGTCGGCGTCGACGTGGCTCTCTCGGCCCGCGGCGCTGCGGTGACGTCGCTCGTACACCAGATCGACGGCGGTCGGGCCAACCTGCTCGCGGTCCTGCAGGAAGGGCAGGCCCGGGTGCTGGAGGTGACGGTTCCGGAGACCTTCGCGGTCACCGCCGTCCAGAACCTCGGGCTTCCGGAGGAATCCATCATCGGCACGGTGCTCCGCGGCATGGACGTCATCGTCCCCGGCGGAGGCGACCGGGTGGAGGGTGGCGACCGCCTCCTGATCTGTTGCACGGAGGCCGCGGTCAGCGGCGTGCGCGACCTGTTCGCGGGCGGGTAGCGCCGGTCCGGAAGGTTCATGCGTCTCAGCTTCGTCGCCCAGGTCGCGGGTCGGATCGTCCGGCTGTTCGGCGCGGCGTTCGTGCTCCCGGCGGCCGTTGCGGCGGGCTACGGTGAGTGGGCCGACATCGGGGGCTTCCTCGCGGGCGGCGCCGCCAGCATCGCCGTCGGGCAGCTTCTCGTCGGCGTTTCCGGCGGCGCGGGGGACGACCTCCGCCGGATCGAGGCACTGGCGGTGGTTTCGGGCGTCTGGCTGGTGCTCGCGCCGCTGTGCGCGGTGCCGTACCTCTGGGCGGGCCTCGGCGTGGTGGACGCCCTCTTCGAGGCGATGTCCGGCATCACGACGACGGGCGCGACGATCCTGACCGATTTCGAGGTGCCCGGCCGGGGCCTGTTCTTCTGGCGGGCGTTGACGCAGTGGCTGGGCGGCATGGGCGTCATCGCCCTCGTGGTCGCGGTGCTGCCGCGGCTCGCCGACGGCGTCCGTCAGTTGTTCTTCGCCGAGGTGCCGGGTCCGGCGGAAGAGAAGCTGGGACCGCACATTCGCAAGACCGCCGCCGTCCTCTGGTACCTGTATGCCGGGCTGACCGCGGCGGCGACAACGGCGCTGTTCCTGGCCGGAATGCCGCTCCTGGACGCCGTCTGCCATGCGATGACGACGCTCGCGGCGGGCGGTTTCTCCCCGCACCCGCAGTCGATCATGGGCTATGACAGCGCCGCCGTCGAGTGGATCGTCTGCGTCTTCATGTTCCTCGCCGGCGCGAGCTTCGCGCTGCAGTACCGGGCGCTGCGCGGACATCCCGGCGTCCTCTTCCGCGACGACGAGTTCCGGGTCTACGCCGGCATCGTCGTCGGCACGGCCGCGTTCCTCGCCCTGCTGCTGTGGCAGGTCGAGGGCGACGGTGCGCCGGTGCGGCGGGCGCTGTTCCAAGTGTTGTCCATCCTGACGACCACCGGCTTCTCCAGCACCGACTTCGACCTGTGGGGCGACCAGGCGAAGGTGGTGCTGCTGGCGATGATGTTCATCGGCGGCTGCGCCGGGTCGGCGGCCGGCGGACCCAAGGTGCTCCGGCACATGCTGGCGGGCCGGTTCACGCTGGTCGAGCTCCGGCGCACCTTCCATCCGCACGGCGTGCTGCCGGTCAAGCTCGGCGGCAAGGTGGTGCCGGAGGTCGTGATCCGCTCCGTCCTCGTCTTTTTCGTCTTCTACGTCGTGACGTTCGCGGTCTGTGTGGCGGTGGTGATCGAGTTCGGGTCCGATCTCGAGACTGCCATTACTGCCACCGCCGCCACCCTCGGCAACATCGGACCGGGCTTCGGCGAGGTCGGGCCGCTGGCGAGCTACGGCGAGCTGCATCCCGTGTCCAAGCTGACGCTGACCGCGGCCATGTGGATCGGCCGCCTCGAGGTGGTGACGGTGCTGGCCCTGCTCCGGATCGAGGTGTGGACCAACGCGCACTGGCGGCCGATCGCACCGCCGAGGTGGGGCCGGGAGTCCGCGCCGTAGAACGGCCCGGGCTCCGGGAGGGTGTTGGGCGGTCAGGGGGGCCGCCGGCTACTGCGGCCCGAGCCCGCCCGTCCGCGCCGCGAATGCGTGCATCTCGATCAGGTCGATCAGGGCGCGTGAGCGGCCGGCGATGTCGTTCTGCTCGAGGAGCGCCTGCTTCTCTACCGGCTCCAGGTCCAGGTACTGCGCGAGCGTATTGACGAGATCGCCGTCCCCCATGTCCGCCGGCACCATCCGGCGCCACCCGGCATTGTCGAACTGGCCGGCGAGAAGGGGATCCAGGCGGCCCCGCAGCCCATGGAGCTGGTCACGGATCTGGTCGGAGTCCGCTTCCGGCAGGGAGGCGACCTGCGCCCGGCGATAAGGGCGGCCGCCGACCTCGACAACGATCCGGAAGCGCTCGATGCCGCGCAGAATGATGTTGGAGCGGCCGTCCGGCAGGGGTTCGGCATGACTGATCAGGCCGGCGCATCCGATGTCGTAGACCGGCGGCGGTTCTTCGACGAGGTCACGTTCGTTCTTCAGGAGCACCATGCCGATGATGCGATCGCCGGACAGGGCGTCGGCCAGCATCTGACGATACCGCGGCTCGAAGATGTGCAGGGGAAGGAACACCGACGGAAACAGGACGACGTTCGGCAGCGGAAAGATAGGGATCGTCGCAGGCAGCATCATGACGTCAATGCACGGTCCGGGTCTTCTTGTCGAGAAAGTCCATCAGGACGTAGCGTCCCAGCGTGCGCGGGGTGGTGAAGTAGGCCTTGCCGTGACAGATCGCGGTCACCCGCTTGACGAAGCTCACGAGCTCGTAGTCGCGCGCGAGCATGAAGGTGTTGATCAGGATACCGGCCTTCCGGCACGTGGCGACCTCGGCGAACGTCTCCGAGATGACCCAGGGGTCGAGACCGAAGGCATTGCGGTAGATCCGTCCGTCGGGACGGGTCAGGGCCGAGGGCTTGCCGTCGGTGATCATCACGATCTGACGCATCGCGCTAGGTTGCCGCTCGAGCAGGCGGCGGGCCAGCCGGAGGCCCTCGCGGGTATTGGTGTAGTGGGGGCCCACGCGCGCCCGCGCCAGTTGCCGGAGCGGGATTTCCTCCGCCGAGTCGTGGAACAGGACGACCCGTAGCGTGTCGCCGGGATACTGGCGCCGAATGAGGTTCGCGAGGGCCAGGGCGACCTGCTTGGCCGGCGTGAACCGGTCCTCGCCATAGAGAATCATGCTGTGGCTGCAGTCGAGCATGAGGACGGTCGCGCAGGCGCTCTGATACTCGCCCTGGGCCACCATGAGGTCGCGGTACTCGACGTCGATGCCGGGTCCGGCGATTGCACGCGGCCCCATCCGTTGGACCGCGTTCAGGATGGTCGCAGCGGCGTCCAGGTTCATGGTGTCGCCGAACTCGTACGGCTTGGGCGCCCCGCCGGCTTCCACGCCCGCCGCGTAGTCGCGCGTATCGTGCCGGCCGATGCTGCTGTGGCCTACCGAACCGAGCAGATCCCGCAGGGCGCGATACCCCAGGAAGTCGAGTCCCTTGTCGGTCACCTCGAACCGCATGGGCGGCGCCTGCCCGTCGCCTTCGCCGCGGCCCTCCCGGTCCCGGGTCGCCGCGTCGAGGTCCGGGTGGCGCGTGATGTAGCCCTGCTGCGCCATCTGGTCGATGAGCCGGTCAATCAGCGCCTCGAGTCGCGATGCGCCGTCGCCATCCGCATCCGCCGCGTCGCCCAGAAGCCGCAGGATCGTCTCGTCGGACAGCATCCCGTCGTTCAGCAGCGCCTCGAGGATCGCGTCGCGGAGCGCCTGTTCCGAACGCTGGTCGTCGTCCGCGTCCGGATCGCCCGAGGCGCTGCCGAAACCGCTGTCGAGGAGCAGGCGCGAGAGCTTCGACACCAGTTCCTCGATATCGAGCCCGTCGAGGTCATCGCCGGTGTAACGGGTGTATCGGTACTTCATGGTTGGCCGCGCGCGGACCCGGGTTTCACGGCGCAGACTCCTAGTTGTAGTACTTCTTCTTGCCGGGCGGGACGCGGACATCGGTCTCGAACGCCTGCTCCGGGGTCATGGCCGTGCGGCGCTGCGTCTTGACCGCACTGTACTGCCACGTGTCGTCCCGGCTGATCTTCTTCTGCGCGTAGAGCCCCTCTATGATGAACTCGACGGCCGAGGCGAGCACCGGCGCCGGCTCGTCCGGATCGACCCGGAGATGGCCGGCCAGCTCGTGCAATCCGTGGATCTGGCCGGTCTGCTCGAGGAGCTCGGCCGCAGAGGTCGCGTCGCCGAGATCCAGGGTGCCTCCCAGGTCGAACCACTCGACCACCGCGCCGGCGTCGATGGTGCTGAACCACCCTTCGAACACCCGGGCGACGGCGGAGCGGATGACGTCGCGGGCCACCTGGTCGGCGCCGCGCAGCTCACCCTCGTACTCCAGCTCGAACTTCCCCGTAATCGAGGGCAGGGCGGCGTAGACGTCGGCGATGCGGACCGCCGCGGTGGGCTCCGTGTTGGTCAGCGCCCGCCGTTCGGCGTTCGACACCGCGTTCTCCAGGCAGGTGATCGGCATGCGTTGACTGACACCGGACCGCTTGTCGATCTTGGCGTGGCTGCGGGCGACGAACGCGATTTCTTCGACGACCTCGCTGATGTACGGCGGGATGTCCGGGGGGCCGGCCGCCTCGCCGGACCGCGCCGTCCAGGCCTCCTGGCTCGTGATCTGCATGCCGGCCTGGCGTGTCTGCGGATAGTGGGTGCGGATCTCGGATCCGATACGGTCCTTCAGCGGGGTGATGATCTTTCCGCGGGCCGTGTAGTCCTCCGGATTCGCGGTGAACGTCATGACCACGTCCAGCGGCAGCCGGACCGGGTAGCCCTTGATCTGGACGTCGCCCTCCTGGAGGATGTTGAACAGACCGACCTGAATCTTGCCGGCGAGGTCCGGCAGCTCGTTGATGGCGAAGATGCTCCGATGGGCTCGGGGAAGCAGCCCGTAGTGCATCGTGAGCTCGTCGGACAGCTCGAGCCCCGCGCGGGCCGCCTTGATGGGGTCGACGTCTCCGATAATGTCGGCGATCGTGACGTCCGGAGTCGCCAGCTTCTCCACCAGCCGGCGTTCCCGCGGGAGCCAGGCGATCGGGAGATCGTCACCGGCCTCCGACACCCGGGTACGGCACGCGCGGCACAGGGGTGCGAGCGGGTCGTCGTTGATCTGGCATCCCGGCACTACCGCCACCGCCTCGTCGAGCAGGGAGACGAGAGCCCGCAGCAGGCGGGTCTTGGCCTGTCCCCGCAGGCCCAGGAGCACGAAGTCGTGCTGCGACAGGACCGCGTTGACGATTTGCGGAATCACCGACTCGTCGTAGCCGACGATGCCGGGGAACAGCGGCCCCCGCTCGCCCAGCCGGCGCGCCAGATTCTCCCGCATCTCGAGCTTGACGCTGCGGTGGGGAAGGCGCCCGGCGTCGACCGCCTTCCGAAGCTTTCCGAGACGTTCAGGTAACGGCATGATGCGATCTTAGCCCGGAAACCGTCGCCGGCGGCTCCGCTTGCCGCCCGGCCGACCGGTCTTCGCGCCGCAGACTCCCCATCCATTCAGGGCGCGGCCGCGGCCAGCGCCTCCGCGGTGACGAAGCGGGGCTGGATGTCGATCGGGACATGCCCGAGCCGATCCAGCGCCTGCTGCACCGCCGGAGCCACGACGCCACGGGTGTCCAGAATCCGCTGCGCGGCGTCGAAATCGCCGGTGGCCTGCACCGTCATGAGCTCGCGGGTCAGGGCGGTCACGGTTTGCCGGATGCGGCCGTGGTCGATCGCGAAGCGTCCGTCGGAATCGATGATCACCGCGCCCGCATCGAGGAACGTGTTGAGTTGCACGGCCACCCCGCGGCCGTGCGCTTCGTTGATGCCGAAACGGATCGAGCGGAACGTCGAGGCGAGGAACGTGGTGTACATGCTGCGTTCCAGCGACCGGTCGACGACTCCCCGATCGATCAACTGGTGCATGGCCCAGAGGCCGGCGATGTCCGCCTTGGCTTCCTCGATGGTGCTGTGGGTCTCCCGGAGCTCCTGTCGGACCGTGGTCCGGCGGCCGTCGACGGAGATGGTGCCCGGACCCAGCCCGTGCATCAGCTCGTGCATCAGGATATGGGTGAAGAACGCCTCGAACGAGACCTCCGCCCGCTCGGCGGGCCGCAACGTCACCTGCGAGATGGGGGTCAGAACGCGCTGGAACTTGGCTTCCTGGACGTTCTTCAGCATGACCCGCTTGGAGCCCTTCTCGCGAACCACCCGCTCGTCGTTGGGGAGATTGAAGGCCGCGGTCTGGACCCCGCTGTTCGCGTCGCCGGCGGTGAAGACGACGTTGACGACGCGGATTGGGGCGAGCCCTCCGAGGGCCGGGTTCCGGAACCGCGGGTCGATCGGCAACGCGTCCTCCAGTCCCTGGAGGTGGGCGCCGAAGCGGTCCAGCATGGCCGATTCCGCGGCGTCGCGGATGGTGACGAACGCTTCGAACGCGGCCTTGTAGTTGAACCACTCGTCCTCGTAGACCTCATAGGGTCCGATGGTCGGCTCGATCGTCGAGTCGAGCTCCATCCACGCCACGTCGCTGTCGTAGTAGTCGTTGGTCGAGAATGCGGCCGCGCGGCTCTCCAGATAGCGCCGCAGCGTCGGCTCCGCGGTCGCGCGGGCGGCGGCGCGCAGGTGTTCCGCGGCAAGGGCGAGCGGACCCTGATACTCCACGCTGTAGGGCACGCTGGTGAGCCGGCCGGCGGGATCGCGGCGGATGGTGGTGAAGAACCCGGTGGCGGCGGCGCGGGCCCCGCCGTCGAGCCCGTCCAGCCAGGCCGCGACCTCGGCCCTGGTCGCGCCAGCCGGATAGTAGTTGGCGCCTTCGGGCTTGGGGGGGGCACCGGCCACGAACGGCCGGTCGTCTTCGATGCGCGACCACGGGCCCTTGTTGAGCAGGAAGAAGTCGAGCGCGGCCCGTCCCGCAGCGCTCCGGTCATCGATCAGCGAGAGCAGCATCGCGGGGTTGCCGGCCCAGACCTGCTGCAGGAAAATCGCATCCATCACGCGGGCGGCGTCGATGATGTGGCTCAGCGCGCGCCGCTCCGAATCGGGCAGCGCGGACAGATCCGCCCCGATGTCGACCGGGGCAAACAATCGCGTCATCGTGGCTCCCTGGCCCCCTGCGGCGGCCGTCGTTCCGGGGAGAGCCCAGATTCCGGCGACAACGGCCGCGAGGAGGGCGATCCCGGTGCTGCCGAACGGTCTCCGCGTCATCATCATTCCTGCCTCCAGTGTCCGTTCGCACCGTTACCATCATGGAACGGCCGGCCGGCCGAGGCAAGGCGGGGAGGTTGCTACACTGTAGACGGCCGTCCGGGGCGCGGTCCGGGCCGGTCCTCGGGGCATCGGGTGCGCCGCGGCAGGAGTGTCCATGACCAGTTCGACGCAGGTGGCGGTGATCGGCGGGGGGCCGGGCGGGTATGCCGCCGCGTTCCTGGCCGCGGACCTGGGTATGCGGGTGACCTTGATCGACGAGGCTCCCAACCCCGGCGGCGTGTGTCTGTATCGGGGGTGCATGCCGTCGAAGGCGCTGCTGCACGTGGCGAAGGTCGTGACCGAGGCCCGCGAGGCCCGCAACTGGGGCGTCGACTTCGGGGAGCCGTCGCTGGACATCGACCGGCTGCGGAGTTGGAAGGACCAGTCGGTGGCGCGGTTGACGGGAGGCCTGGGCCAGCTCTCGACCCAGCGCGGGGTGACCTACCTCCATGGCCGGGCCGAGCTGTCCGGACCGAGGTCGGCGCGGGTGACGGCGGCGGACGGCGGGGTCACCGGGTTGGCGTTCGAGCACGCGATTCTGGCCACCGGGTCGAGACCGTCGGTGCCCGCCGCGCTGTCTCTGGCCAGCGACCGGGTGTGGGACTCGACCCGGGCGCTGGAGATCCCGTCGGTGCCCGCGTCCCTGCTGGTAGTGGGTGGCGGCTATATCGGGCTCGAGCTGGGGTCGGTCTACGCCGCGCTCGGCTCGCAGGTGACGGTGGTCGAGATGACCGCGGGGCTCTTGCCGGGAGCCGACCGCGACCTCGTGGCGGTCGTGGCGCGCCGGCTCGCCTCGGTGTGCGAGGCGGTGCTGCTGGATACCACGGTGACGGCGCTGGCCGAGGAGGGTGACGGCGTCTCGGTGACGCTGCGGGGAGCGGCCGGCGAGTCGACGCGCCGGTTCGACCGGGTGCTGGTGGCGGTGGGCCGGGTGCCGAACTCGGACGTTCCCGGACTGGACCGGACCGCGGTGCGGCGCGACCCGCGGGGGTTCGTGGCGGTCGACGGCCAGCGCCGGACGGCCGAGCCGACGATCTTCGCGGTGGGAGACCTCGTCGGGGAGCCGATGCTCGCGCACAAGGCGAGCCACGAAGCGCGCACCGCGGTCGAGGCGATCGCGGGGCACAAGGCGGTGTTCGAGCCGGCCGCGATCCCGGCGGTGGTCTTCACGGATCCGGAGGTCGCCTGGTGCGGTCTGACGGAAACCCGGGCCCGGGCCGAGAAACGGGCGGTGGAGGTGGCGAAGTACCCCTGGGGCGCCTCCGGCCGGGCCGTCACCCTCGATCGGCCGGCGGGGATGACCAAGCTCGTCATCGAGCCCGAAACGGAACGGATCCTGGGGGTGGGTATCGCGGGAAGCGGGGCGGGGGAGTTGATCGCCGAAGGGGTGGTGGCCATCGAGATGGGGGCCACCGCGTCGGATCTGCGGCTGTGCATCCATCCGCATCCGACGCTGTCCGAGACGCTGATGGAGTCGGCGGAGGTGTTCTTCGGCCAGAGCACCCACGTCTACCGGCCGAAGCGGAAGCGGTGACGCGAGACCGGCCCGGCAGTCCCGGCGGCGGCGGCTTCCGGGCGTGGCCGCGTCATCCGGTGACGCGGGTCACGGCGGCGATCGCATCCGCCTGCTCATGGGCATGGTAGGAGCTGCGCACCAGCGGCCCGGACTCGACGTGTCCGAAGCCGAGGGTCACCGCCGCCCGCTCGAGGGCCGCGAACTCGTCGGGGTGGTAGTAGCGTGCGACCGGCAGGTGGGCGAGTGACGGCCGCAGATACTGTCCGATCGTCACTATGTCGCATCCCGCATGGCGGAGGTCGGCCAGCGCCGCGAGGAGCTCGTCCCAGGTTTCGCCCAGGCCCACCATGATCCCCGACTTCGTCGCGACCGCGGGACGGTGGCGCCGGGCGTGCTCCAGAAGCCGGAGGGCGCGGTCGTACCCGCCGCCGGGGCGCGCCCGTCTGTACTGCCCGCGGACCGTTTCCAGATTGTGGTTCAGGACGTCCGGTCTCGCCGCCAGCACGGCGTCGAGGGCGGCGGTGCTCCCGCCGAAATCGGGTACCAGGGTCTCGATCCGACAGTCCGGCGACAGGGATCGGATTGCCGTGACGGTGTCGGCGAAGATCCCGGCGCCGCCGTCCTCGAGATCGTCCCGGTCGACCGACGTGATGACCGCGTGGTCGAGATCGAGGGTTCGCACGGCTTCCGCGACGCGGGCCGGTTCCGCCGGGTCGACCGGGCCGGGCCGGCCGTGCTCCACGTTGCAGTAGGCACAGGCCCGCGTGCAGACGCTGCCCAGAATCATGAAGGTCGCGGTCCCGTGATGCCAGCACTCGCCGATGTTGGGACAGTTGGCTTCCTCGCAGACGGTGTGCAGCCCCTGTTCCCGGACCAGCCGCTTGAGGTGCCGATAGCCCGTGCTGCCCGGAGCCCGCACCCGCAGCCACCCGGGCTTGGCGCCGGCCGGCGCCGGCTCGGGGCGGATCCGGCGTCCCCGGAAGAAGGTCGCCGGCACGGCACGGGGGACCGCAGGTCCATCGTCCAAGGTTGCCATGCCGCGGATCGTACCGCGACGCCGCGCCGCGGCGCAACGCGGGGTTCTGCCACGGGCGGGGCTCCGACCCCCGGCGGGCGAAGGGCGGAGCCCCGCCACGGGGCGCCGATGACGACCCGGGTGGCGAGGCGAGCCGGCGCCTGTAGCGGGAAGACCCTCCGTACCGGTCCCGGCCGGCCGGCGGCGCGTGCTTTCGGGCGGCGCCGCGGGGGTTGCATTCGCCGGTCCAGCCGAAATCGTGTAAACTGGCGCCGGTGCTGCGTGGGTACCGCCGAAGTCCGCGGCGCCGCAGTTTTGTTGACGAAAGGCGCACCGGCAGGCCGCGCATGCGCACGGCCCAACTCAGACTGACACTCTCACGTCGGCCGATCAGCTCGTGAGCCACGGTGCGGCGGCCGGTGAACGACACGGAGGAGTCGATGGCGTACAGCATTTGCGAACCGTGCGTGGGGACCAAGGACACCGCCTGCGTGGACGTGTGTCCGGTGGACTGCATCCACCCGCGCCAGGACGAGGAAGAGTTCGAAGCCGAGACGATGCTCTATATCCACCCGGAAGAGTGCATCGACTGCGGCGCCTGTGTGCCGGCGTGCCCGGTCGAGGCGATCTTCGCCAACGATGAAGTACCCGACCAGTGGGAGAGCTTCATCGAGACCAACGCCAACTGGTACGAAGGCAAGTAGACCGAGCGAGCTTCCTATGGGTTTGATCGACCATCGTTTCGAAGACAACTTCATCACGACGAATCTCGACAAGGTGCTCAACTGGGCGCGTCAGTCGTCGTTGTGGCCGATGGGATTCGGGCTGGCCTGCTGCGCCATCGAAATGATGGCCACGTCGGCCTCCCGGTTCGACATTGCGCGGTTCGGTGCGGAGGTCTTTCGCGCGTCGCCCCGCCAGGCCGACCTGATGATCGTCGCCGGCACCGTGACCAAGAAGATGGCCCCGGTGCTGCGGCGGCTCTACGACCAGATGCCCGAACCGAAATGGGTCATTTCGATGGGGAGCTGCTCGAACGCAGGGGGGCCGTTTCCCACCTATTCGGTGCTGCAGGGCGTGGACAAGGTGGTGCCGGTCGACGTCTACGTGTCGGGATGTCCACCCCGTCCCGAGGCGCTTCTCTATGGGTTGTTGCGGCTTCAGGACAAGATTCGGCGAGAGAATACGGTACTGCGGAAGGAACGGGTGGTCATGGCTGGCCAGACCGAGTCGATTCTGGTCGAGGACCGGGGGTAGCGGCCGTGCAGCAGTTGTCGAAGCTCTTTCGGATGGTGTTCCTGGTCGACCTGATCAAGGGGCTGCTGGTCACGCTCAAGTACATCCCGCAACCCGCGTTCACCTTCCAGTACCCGGCGGAGCGGCGTCCCGTCGCACCTCGCTTCCGGGGCGTGCTCAGGCTGCAGGTCGAGCCGGAGACCGGCGCGCAGACCTGCATCGTGTGCGATCAGTGCGCAAAGGTCTGTCCCGACGAGCTCATCTTTCTGGGTGGACACCGGGAGCCCGGTCACAAGATCAAGGTGCTGGACTTCTTCGATTTCAATCTCTCGCGTTGCAGCTTCTGCGGCCTGTGCGCCGAGGTGTGCCCGACCAAACCGGTCAAGGCGCTGATCATGAGCGAAGACTACGAGCTCGGCACCTACGATCGCCAGAAGCAGATCCTGCGCGTCGACGACATGTACGACGGCGTCGCGATCGAGCAGTACACGCGCTAGCGCGACCTTACGGTCGCCGTAAGAAGTCGCTCGCGCGAACTTCTACGGCGCAAGCTCCCAGCTGGAGCCGGGGGTGACGTTCCGTCGTCCGAGACTCGACTGAACTCGCTCCGCGGTGTCCCGATGGAGGAGATATGAGACTCGCGTCACGTGCCCTGATCATCGTGGCCGGGCTGACGGCTCTGTCGGTCGTCCTCGGCGCGCAGTCGGCGCCGACCGCTTCGCGAGTCGAGACCCGCCTTCAGTTGGGCAATCTGCTTCTCGACGATCTGCGGTACTGGGAGGCCATCCGCGTTTTCGAAGAGGCGCAGGAGGGGGCCACCCGCGAGCAGCGCGTGCGGTCCTCTGCCGGCCTGCTGAGGTCGCTGCTGCCGGTCGCCGAATTCACGCGCGCGCAGATTGAGGCGCAGGTCCTGCGAGAGATTGCCCCGAGCGATCCCGATATCACCGCTCTGATCGGTGACGCCCTGTGGGGCGGCGGATTGTTCGACGAGGCGGAGCAGCTGTATCGCGACGCGCTCGCCATGGATCCGGGGTCCGGCGCGGCTCGTCACGGCGTGGCCAGAAGCCTCACGACGCGCCAGCGGTACAGCGAGGCGCTCGACTGGGTCCAGGCCGCCCTGGAGGCGATGCCCGACTCGGGCGCCGCCTATCACACCCTGGGGTACATCCACCGGCGCATGCGTCGCTTCGGTGACGCCGCCGATGCCTACGAGCGTTACGCGGAGCTGCTTCCCACCTGGGCCGACACCGAGAAGGCCGACTGGGCGCGAGCGGAAGTGCAATTCCTGCGGTCGTTCGGCGACCGCCCCGCCGTCGAGATGCTGACGCCACGTGGGCTCCATACGATTCCGTTCAGACTGGTCGACGAGAAGGTCATCGTCCAGGGTCGGGTCAACGGGGGTGACATCGTCGACTTCGTCATGGACACCGGGGCCGAGCAGACGGTGTTGTCCCAGCGCACCGCCCAGCAGCTCGGCATACGTCCGGTCAGCACGACCCTGACCGCCGGTGTCGGCGAAATCGGCTTTCGGGGCCTGCAGGCCGCCCGGCTGGAGTCACTCGAGTTCGGCTCCCTCGGCATCCGGAATCTCCCCGTGTTGATCAAGAACCCCCCGCTCGGCGGTCTGCCGACGCCGGAGGCGGAGGCGTTCTCGCCGCTCGCGGTGGGGTTGTCGATGATCGTCGACTACGCTCGCAGGGAGGTCATCATCGGCGAGGAGCTTCCGGAAGAGCCGTTCGAAGTCTCGATGCCCCTCAGACAGCATCGGCTCGCGGTGGTGCGCGGCATCGTCAACGGCCAGATTCCCCGGAGCTTCGTGGTCGACACCGGCGGCGAGGTCATCTCGATCAGCCGCGGCACCGCGAACCTCCTGCCGCCGCTCGAAGTGCGGCAGGTGCCGGTCAACGTGTACGGGACGTCCGGCTGGGATGAGCAGGCGTACCTGCGTCCGGGTACCTCGCTCGCCTTCGACCAGTTGCTGTTTCCCAATTACTCCGTGGTGGTGTTGAATCTGCACCGGCCCAGCGCCCTGCTGGGTTTCCACATCGGCGGCACCGTCGGCCACCATTTCCTCCGCGACTACCGGGTCGTGCTCGATCTGGGCCGGAGCGAAATGCGGTTGACGCGTCTCTGACCGGCTGGGTCGTTTCCTGCTATCGTCGAGTTCCGCAGCCAGTGACGGTGGTTGCCGTCCAGGACCTGCGCCCGTAGAACGGTGCCTCCGCCTCCGGCAGGAAGCGCTGATTCCTGGAGGGGTGGCTGGGCGGGCAGCGGCGCCGAAGGCGGCGATGTCCGGGCTGGCAGCTTGCGCCGTAGAAGTTTCGCGCCAGCGAAACCGGCCCTTGAGGAGAACTGCGGGTATAGACCGCAGCCGCAGCCGCCCCGGCCATCCACCGGGGCGGCCTCTCGGATCAGAAGTCGTAGCCGATCCAGAAGTCGAAGCGCGGATTGCGGAAGACGGCGCTTCCTCCCCGGGTGGCGAAGAGAATGTCCTCCCAGTCCTCGTTGAACAGCGTCCGCCACGACCAGTCGAAGTGCATCGGGATGCCGATGACCGCCGTCGTCAGCCCGATGCCGTAGGACGCCCGTCCGTCCACGAGCCTGAATCCGGACACCTGCGCCGCATCGCCAGGCACTTCGAAGTACTCGCCGGTCAGGGGGTTCTGGCCGAAGCCGATGGTCGGGGTCACCGGCTCCGAGCCGCTGGCGAACCACTGGAACGGCTGGTTGTTCAGGCTGGCGCCACCGAGGTTGAAGAAGAAGGACCCCCGGATGCCCCCCATCAGGCCGATCGGGGTGAGCATCGCCTCGATGAGCGGAAAGCGCAGCTCGGCGTTGAAGAACCCGGCGTCGTGGCCGATGAACTCCAGATACTCGTAGCCGCGCATCTCCGAGTTTCCGCCGAAGAAGAGAAAGTCCGGGAAGTCGCCCAGGCTCTTGAACCAGCGGCCACGCAGGGCCAGCACGCCGGTCTCTCCGATCCGCAGATACTGCCGGGCGTCGGCGTCGAGGGTCTTCTTGCCCAGAAACGTGCTGCCCACGGTCGGCGCGTACTGGAAAGCGAAGCGCATCGTGTTGCCGGATACCGGTCCGAACTCGCGGAAGATGGTGGTCTCCTGGATGAACGACACCCCCATGGGTATCTGGGAGCCGCTGCGGAACAGCCGGGTGCCGAACTGCTGCTGCTGGTACTGGTTCGACTGCTGCTGGAGAAACGGGTCGTTGAAGCGCTCGTTGGTGTGGAACATCCCGCCGGTCAGCTCGATGCGGCGGTAGCGGTCGAGCGGGTAGATGCCGAAGGCGCTTCCTCCCCGAACCGTCTGTACCGCGAGCGCCTCGTCGCGGCTGAGGAAGGCGAGCGACGGGGCGTAGAAGCCGGCCGCCCCGTAGAAGAACATCTCCTGCGAGAATCCCTGCAGGGCGAACTGGAAGCGGCCGCTCATGTTGACGTACGAACCCGAGAAGGTCCGGTACTGGGCGATGGAGTAGGCGAGGAGGCTGAAGCTCTGATCGCCGAGGACGTCGGAGAACGAGATGGCGGTGCCGCCGAGAAAGTCACCGCTGTTCGTCACGCCGAAGTTCAGGGGCGGGGCCCCGTCGAGGAACATCTTCTCGAACCGTCCCTTGCGCCGGTTGTTGGCGTTCACGAGGGTGTGGGTCAGCGGCGCCTGGAAATCGATGTTGGGACCGGGGGCGCCGAAATCGGCGGTCGACGCGGTGTACAGCGGCTCGTCCCGCTCGATGGTGTGGATGCCGTACTCGCCCCTGAAGTAGGTGACGAAGGCGATGCGCGGCTCGGGGTCGCCCGGCAGCACGATGGTCGAGACGTTGCCGGTCGCAGCGTCGGTGTACTGCCGGAGCTCGCCGTTGTTGAGGTCGAGCGTCCACACGTTGTAGATGTCGGAGTTCGCGGCCACCTCCGGGTCGACCGGGGCCAGCGGGTCGGTCGCGGTCGAGGCGAAGGCCACGGTGTTCTCGTCGAGGAACTGGGCGGCCGCCTCGGTGGACGTGCCGAACGTCAACTGCGTCTTTTCCCGGGTCGCGAGGTCGAGCTTGAACAGCTTGTTGTTGCCGCTGATCCGCGCCACGTAGATGAGGTAGGAGCCGTCGGGCGAGAACGTCGGCGCGTAGTCGGCGAACTCGTCCTCGGTCAGGTTCGTGACCTCCTGGGTCCCGATGTCCAGGAGGTAGATGTCGCCCACCGCGTTCTGCAGCGCCGAGAACACGAGCTGGCGTCCATTCGGCGAGAAGTCCGGCGATTCCGGCGCATCGACCATCGGCAGATCGATGATCTCCTCGGTCTCCCGGGTCACCACGTTCTGGAGCATCAGCGACCGGTACTTCCCCTTGCGCACGAAGTACGCCATGCGGTCGTCGACCCCCGACCAGGACATCCACGGCACCGCGTTCCACCGGGCGCCCGGGAGCTGAATCGACTCGAACCCGAGCTCCGAGTTGAAGCCCGCGGTCAGGTTGCTCACCACCTCGCCGTCTTCGGTCGACAGCAGGATGATGTCGATCTCCCGATCCTTGCGATTGATCGCGTAGGCGGCGAGGAGGTCCCCGGAGGGCGACGGCTCGATCGAATACACCGCCAGATACCGCGTCTCGAACGGGTCGGGGGCCAGATCGCGGCCGTAGTCGTCGGGCCGTTCCTTGTCGCGGAAGGCCTGGAACCGGCGTCGGATATAGGACTCGAACTCGTTGTCGAACTCCTCGGCGGGGATGTTGAACGCGTCTTCGTAGATGTCGCTCTCGCCGCCGATCGCCGACTTCCGCAGGGAGAACAGGAACTCGCGGACGCCGGCCATGCCCCAGCGCTCTTCGATGAACTCGAAGGCGGCATGGCCGAGGTTGTAGACCAGACGCGGACTCGCGTTCATGCCCCCGCCCTGGAAGTCGCTCATTTCCGGCAGGGTGTCCGAGAGGGCGGCGTCGCGAACCGTCATCAGGTCGAGGGGCCGCCACACGCCGCCCATGTAGTCGGCGAGTCCCTCGTCCACCCACAACGGGATGTTGCGCCGGATGACCGAGCGGGGGATGATGTCGAACGCGAACTGGTGGGTCAGCTCGTGGGCGATCAGCCGGTAGAGCTGGTCCGGCGGCTCGTCTATGGGGAGCGCGATCCGCTGGCGGAACGGCTCGGCGAAGGCGCCGACGCCGTCGGAAACCGCCCCCGGAATGATGTTCTGCTGCTCGAACTCGCTGTGCGTCTTGAAGATGACGAGCGGAACGAGGTTCGCGAGGTCGTGCGTCAAATCGGCGCTGATCTGGGCATACGCGCTCTCCGCGTAGCTGGCGATCCGCTCCAGGTGCTCTTCGACATCGGGGTAGTAGAAGATCTCGAAGTGGTCGGTGGTGTAGATGTGCCACTGGAAGTCGTCGTACTTGACCCGGTTCTTGCCGTAGTAGGGGAAGAACTGGGTAGCGGCCTGGGCCATCGCGTCGACGGACCAGCCGAGGGCCAGTGCACCGATCAGACCGGCACGGACCACGCGGCTCCGAATGGCGCGCCCGCAAGGGGTGCAACTCATGATTCACCTCGTGAGTGGCCAGCGGCGCGTGGCGGGAGCTGGCGGGGAATATGTCTCATCTTACTTGTAGCGGCGGCGTGGCCGCAACGCGGCGACCGTCGTTTGCGGTGGTCCATGCCCAGGATCCATCCTAGCAAGAATCGCGCCGGTTCGCCCGCCCGCTTCCCGCTCCGATTCGCTCCCCGCGGCCTCGCGGCGGGAGTGCTCCTGCGGGGAGGCCGCCGGCCAGACGGGCTCCTGCCTGACCCTCGTCCGCCCGCCCCGGTGGCCATGCCCGTCGAGGTGCCGAATTCCGCCGCAAGCGCCCGGCAAGGGTGTCCCCTCGGGGGCGAGAGATCGACCACGACAGAGGACATGGACAAGTCCGCTCGCGATATGCGACGCTATGGACGGGAGGCGACCTGCCGTCGCCACGGGTCCGGCGCCGGCCGGACGAGAGGAGCGAGTCATCATGACGTTGCGTTGGATGGTCGCGGGTGCAGGCGCGCTGGCGTTGGCGATGACCACACTGCCGGCCGGGCTCGTGTCGTCTCATGCGCACCCGCACGGGGGGGGCGCGGCCGCCGGCAGCGTCGCGGCCCGCGGCGAGGCGGTCGTCGCCGCGTGCGATGCGGGGGCCAAGCCGGCGAACTACGATTTCGTGCTGCAGGACCACGACGGACAGGACATCGACTTCGAGTCGCTGCGCGGCAAGGTCGTGCTGCTGAACTTCTGGGCGACGTGGTGCGGTCCCTGCAAGATCGAGGTGCCCTGGTTCGTCGAGTTCGCCGAGCAGTATGCCGACGAGGGGCTGGTGGTGCTGGGCCTGTCGGTCGACGACACGGTCGACAAGATCCAGGCGTTTGCCGACCAGTACGACGTGAACTACCCGATGCTCGTGGGGTTGGGGCGAGAGGACTTCCAGGAGGCCTACGGGCCGATCTGGGGCGTGCCGATGACCTTCCTCATCGATCGCGAAGGCACGGTGTGCCGCACCCACGCGGGCATCGCGACCCGCGACGAATTCGAGAAGGACATCGAAGATCTGCTGTAGGAGCCTGCGCCGTGGAAACGGTGTATGATCTGGATGAGGGTTGTCGATGCTGAAAGGGTTCGTCCACGCCGAGTTGTCCTGTGGCTGTCGGCTCGCATTTCGCGAGGGGGTAGAGGGTAGCCCGGTCACCGTAGTCGTCGATCGGAAGGCCCCCGGCTGCGTCCTCTCACTGCATGTGCAGGGGTTGCCCGTCTACGACTATCGGGAAGCACTTCGACCTTCGACGCGCATCAGCCCGATGGAGGAAGAGGGCTACGAAGAAGAAGGGTGACGGCCGGGGCATCGTCCCATGACCAACCTTCTGTCGTCGGAGTTCGATGTCGTCTGTCCCTGCTGCGGCGCGGTGCAGACCGTCGACTCGCGGCTGAAGCGCGTCGTCTCCCATCAAGAGCCCGAGCCCGAGGACAAGCCCGAGTTGGATCAGGCCCAGCGGATCCTCGCCGAGGAGGCGGCCCGTCGCGAGGCCCTGTTCAAGCAGTCCGTGAACGACGAACGGAGCCGCGGCGATGTCCTGTCGAAGCGCTTCGACGAGGCCCTCGAGCGCGCCCGCCACGAGCCCGTCACCCGACCTTCCCGCGACTTCGACCTCGACTGAGGGGCTGCGGCCGCCCCTTGGGACAGTGATCGACACAGGGTTGTCAACTGCACGCGGGCGCAGCCCGTTTCCCGCCGTCTCGGGCGCTTGGCACGTGCCGGGTAATTCTCGTCACCGTCTCTACCGCATTCGGAAGACGAGCTCAGATCGACGCATCGGGTAGACTTCCGCCGATGCAGACCCTCGCTTCAGCCACCGACGGCGCCGGTCCGCCCGGGGGCCCGGGCGCGCCGCCCCGAGTTCTCGTCGGCACCTCCGGGTACAACTATACGGAGTGGAGGGGCAGCTTCTACCCCGAGAAGCTGTCCCCCAAGAAGATGCTGCCCTTCTACGCCGAGCGGCTGCCGACCGTCGAGATCAACTACACCTTCTACCGCATGCCGACCGAGCGGCTGCTGGCCGGGTGGTCGGACCTGACCCCCGACCACTTCCGCTTCACCCTCAAGGCGCCGCGGCGCATCACCCACGAGGCCCGGCTGCGCGACACCGGGGACCCCACCGGCGCGTTCTGCGGGGCCGCCCGGTCGCTGGGGTCGAAGCTCGGCGTGCTGCTGTTCCAGCTGCCGCCGTCGTTCAGGAAGAACCTCGACGTCTTCGACGACTTTCTCGCCGTGCTCCCGCCCGGCGTCCGGGCCGCGTTCGAGTTCCGACATGCGTCGTGGCACGACCCCGCGGTGTTCGAACGCCTGCGTTCCCGGCAGCTGGCCCTGTGCATCGCCGACAGCGAGCGGATGACGACGCCAATGGAGGTGACCGCCGACTACGCCTACTTCCGGCTGCGGGACGAGGGCTATCGGCCGGAGGACATCGCCCGGTGGGCGGAGACGATCGCCGCGGGCACCCGCGGTTGCCGCGAGGTGTTCGTCTACTTCAAGCACGAGGACAAGGGGAAGGGCCCCGAGTTCGCCCGCCAGTTCGTCGAAGCGCTGTCTGGTTCGGGCCAGGAGTCTGCGCCGTAGAAACGGTGCGGACTCCTGGCACGTTCGGCCGGGCGGCAATCCTCGCGCCGCAGAAGTTCGCGCCGGCGAACTTCCAACGCGATCGCAAGGTCGCGCAGCGACGATTTCCGGGCCAGGAGTCTGCGCCGAAGAACGGTGCAGACTGCTGGCAGGATTGGTTGGGCGGTAATCGGAGCCGCAGGCGACGATTCCGGGCTACGTCGATACCCGTTCCCCCACGACCTCGATGACCCGCCGTTCGGCCCAGTAGCCGTCGAAACCCGCCGAGGCCCGCGCATAGAACCCGCAGTGGCCCCCGTGGGGCGTGATCTGCACGGTGATGTGGCGGTTTGCGACGATCCCCGAGTCGTCGAACTGCTCCGGCGGGATGAAGGGATCGTCGTCTGCGCTCACCACGAGCGTCGGCACCCGCACGCGATCGACGACCCGGAGGCTGCTCGCCCGGTGGTAGTAGTCGTCGGCGTCCCGGAACCCGTGGTGCGGCGCGGTGAAGTGGTTGTCGAAGTCGCGCACCGTCCGTACCGCACCGAGCCGGCTCAGATCGAAGCGGCCCGGCCACGCCCGCGCCTTCCGTCTCATCCGGCGCTTCAGGTTGCGCACGAAGTTCCACTGATAGAGGAAGTTCGACCGGCGTTCGAGCGCCTCGACGCACATCCCCAGGTGCATCGTGGGCGAGACCGCGACGATCGCCCGAAGCTGGGGCGGCGCGTCCGGTCCGTAGTCGCCCGCAAGCCGCACGGCGACGTTGCCCCCGAGCGAGTAGCCGGCGACCGCGATCGCGGGCAGCCGGTCGAGCGTGATCAACTCCTCGATGACCGCCCGCGGGTCGGCGGAGAGCCCCGAGTGGTACAGCCCGGCCGACAGGGCTTCGGTGCCGCCGCAGTTGCGCTGGTTCAGCAGAACCGCGTTCATGCCCGCCGCGCGAGCCTTGTCGGCAAGGCCGCGCATGTAGTGCGCCTGGCTCGAGCCTTCGAGGCCGTGGAGTGCGATCAACGTCGGGTGCCGGCGCGGTTCCCGTTGCCAGTGGCAGTGGGCGAGCACGCGGGCGTCGGGGGCGACATCGAAATAGCGGGGCAGGAGCGGCGGCAGGCGCGGGAAGTAGCGCGAGCGGCCCCAGGTGAACAGGGTCATCCGGTGGCCGTCCCGGAGACGCGGGTGCGGAACGTAGCGCGCGGCGGGTCCGCCGCCGGCGGTGGTCTTCGTCATCGTCGGGGTTTCGGCGCGGGCTCCCGGGTGTCCGCGGTGGGGCCGTAGATCGGGGGGACCCGGACCCCCCGCATGCGCAGATAGATGCTGAGCTGACCCCGGTGATGGACCACGTGGTTCAGCACCAGCACCTGCAGCATCGTTATCCGCGGCAGCGAGAACAGAACCCGGTCCTGGCGCCGCAGGGTGAAGGACGCGGTCAACTCGTCGTCGAGACGCCCGATCAGGGCGCGGCGTCCCGCGGTCGCGCCGGCGTCGAACCGCTCCAGCCCCCCGGCCACCGAGGCGGCCGGGGCCGCGTCGGGGGCCTCCGCGAGATCGTAGCCGTCCTCGTTCATGATGACGCAGGTCCAGGCCGGAATGTCCGCGAGATGGGTCATCAGATCGGCCGCGGTCCGGGTCTTCCCGGCCGGTGCCCACGCGAGGTCCGACTCCGGTACGACCTCGAGGAGACGCCGGGTGGTTCCGATCTCCCGGTCGAACTGGGGCAACAACATGTCGATGAGCGGCATGACCCTTGGCGGACGCGTGGCGATTGTACCCGTGAATCCGGATCGGGCGGATGCCGGGATGGCGCTGTCTGGACCCCGCGCGGGAGAATCCGGGACAATATTCGCATGCGGCTCCGGAGCCTCGATATCGGCTGTTTCGGCGGGGGCACGGGATTGCCGAGCCTGATCGGCGGCCTCAAGCAGAACCCCTGGCTGCGGGTCAACGCCGTGGTCACCATGTTCGACAGCGGCGGCAGCTCCGGGCTGTTGCGGGATCAGCTCGGCGTGCTTCCTCCGGGCGACGTCCTCCGATGCGCGCTGGCCCTGGCTCGCAACGAGACCGAGGCACGGCGGATTCTCCTGACGCGGCTGTCCGGCTTCGAGCACGACCGACTCGACGGCCATACCGGGGGCAACCTGCTGCTGTCGATGATGGAGCAGTACACCGGCGACTTTCTCGCCGCCGTCGACGGATTGCGCACGCTGCTCGACTGCGTCGGGCTGGTGTGGCCCGTCAGCGTCGGGCAGGCGACGCTCTGCGCCGAGTACGAGGATGGATCGACCACCCGCGGCGAGGTCGAGGTCGATGCCGGACAGCGCCAGGGACGCCGTGTCCGCCGCATCTGGCTCGACCCGCAGGTCGCCATTCATCCTGCCGCGGCCGCCGCCATTCCCGGTTTCGATGCGGTCATCATCGGTCCCGGCAGCTTCCATACGAGCCTGGTGCCGACCTTTCTTCCGGAGGGGGTGCGTGACGCGGTGGCCGCGGTCGACGGCCCGATCGTGCTGGTCGCGAACCTGCTGACCGAGGGGCGCGGCATGGAGGGCTTCACCGCCGCGACGGCGGTGGCGCGCATCAGCGAGGTGATCGGCCGCCGGGTCGACGCGGTAATCGTGAACACCGGGTGGCCCGATGACGACGCCGTCGCCCGTTACGCCGCCGAGCACAAGCGGCCCCTCGAGCTCGGTCGCATCCCGGACGACTGCGAGGTCGTCACCGGCGAGTTCTGGCAGGGGACCTTCGCCCGGCACGCCCGCCGGCGTCTTGCCTATGCGGTATGGGGCGTCCTCTGCCGGCGGCTCCTGACCGACGACCGGGGTCAGGGCTGGCCCTAGGTCGGGTCGCGCGCCAGCTTCTTGGCCGCGGCCTTCTCGATGATCTCCCGCAGCGCCTTTCCGGTGACGCCCCCCCGGGCGGCGGCGCGCCCCGTCACCCAGACGTCCGGCAGATCGGCGGCGAGGATGTCGTCGAAGTCGCCTTCGCTCTTCACGCTGAGCGGCGCGAAGGTGGTGATGTCGAGGGGGCCGGACCAGAAGTCGCGATGCTTGATGAGCAGCCAGCTCCTGCCGTGCTGCGACGGGGAGGCGTCAGGGCGGTCGCGGGTTCGTACGAGCACCCACGATCCCTTGAGCTTGTACCCGTCGAGGGTGAACTTGAGATCGCCTTTGCGCAGGGCCTCGTCGACGTCGTCGACCTCCGGCCGCCAGGTTCCGTAGTCCCACAACATGACGATGCCCTGGCCGTAACCTTCCGGGATGACGCCCTCGAAGTCGCCGTAGCCGCGGGGATGGTCTTCCGTCTGCATCGCGAGGTGGCGGTCGCGGTGGTCGAGCGACGGTCCCTTGGGCACCGCCCACGACAGCAGGACGCCTTCATGCTCGAGCCGGAGGTCGTAGTGCAGGCGGCTGGCCAGGTGCTTCTGCACGCAGAAGTACGGCGTCTTCGGCCGGCGGCTCTTGCGCGCCCGCGGTCTGCCGTCCCCGCGCGGCTCCGGGGTCTTGGAAAAGTCGCGCTTGCGCCGGTACTCGTCCAGAGGCATGGCGGGAGAATACCAGCGAACCGGTCCATAATGCGGGCGGAGACACGTTCATGCTGACGGCCGTCCTGCTGTATCTCTCGGTGCTCGTCCTGGTCGGCGCGTACCGCAGTCGCCGCGTGCAGACCGGCGACGACTTTCTCGTGGCGGGCCGGGCGCTGCCGGCGCGGGTGCTGGTGTTCACGCTGCTCGCGACCTGGATCGGGTCGGGCAGCCTGTTCGCGGGGGCCGGGCTCGGTTACCGGGCCGGCTTCCCGGCGTTGTGGCAATCGGCGGGAGCGTGGGTGGGCATCGCCCTCGTCTACTTCATTGCGCCGCGGGTGCGCCGCATCGCCCAGTACACGGTGCCCGACATCCTCGAGCTGCGCTACGGGCCGGCCGCGCGGGTGCTGGGCACGGTGACCACGGTGCTTGCGTACTCGACGATCGCCGCCTATCAGTTCCGGGGCGGCGGCCGTCTGCTGGCGTCTGTCGCGGGCATCGATCCGGATACCGGCGCGTTGATCACGATGATGTTCTGCGTCGTGTTCACGGCGCTCGCGGGCATGCTGTCCATCGCCTACCTGGACGTCGGCAACGGTCTGCTGATGACCTTCGGGGTGATGCTCGCGGTCACGTTCATGGTCGGCGACGCGGGCGGGCCCGGCGCCGCGCTGGAGGCTCTCCGGCCCGATCAGGTGTCGCTGTTCGGCACCCTGGGGCCGCAGGCGGCCCTCGCCCTGTTCCTGCCGACGATGTTCCTCCTGCTCGGCGAAGCGAACATGTACCAGAAATTCTTCTCGGCCCGCGACGAGCGGGCGGCGCGGCTCGCCGTCGGCGGGTGGATCGTAGGGACGATCGTCGTGGAGACGTTGATCGACTCCACTGGGGTGTTGGCCAGCACCGTGCTGCCGGGGCTGACCGAGGCGCAGTCGGAAGAGGTCGTCATCCGCGTCGCGACCGACGTTCTGCCCCCGTTCCTGGGGGTGATCCTGGTGTGCGGCGCGGCCGCGATAGTCGTCTCGACCGCGAACAGCTTCCTGCTGACCCCGGCGACGAACCTGATCAGGGACGTGTACCAGCGTTTCGTCGACCCGTCGATCACCGGGGCGCAGGTCATCGCCTACACCCGGATCATCGTGGTAGTGCTCGGCGTGTTCGGCTACGTGGCCGGGAAGTTCTTTCCGACCATCCTCGCGATGGCCCTGTGGGCGTACACGATGTACGGGGCGGGCATCACTCCGGCGCTCCTTGCCGCCCTGCTCTGGCGCCGTGCGACCCCGGCGGGAGGCGTGGCGTCGATTCTCGCCGGCATGATCACGACGCTGGGGTGGGAGATCGTCGGGCTTGCCCGCGGTGTCGACGGTACTCCCGCGTATCTCCTGGGGCTGGAGACAGCGTATCCGGCGCTGGCGCTGTCGATCGGCACACTGATCGTGGTCAGTCTCGCGACTCCGGCGCGGTCCGCCGCGCAGACGGCGCGACCTGACGGTCGCGTTTGAAGTTTCGCTGGCGCGAAACTTCTACCGCGCAAGCTCCTGGCGCGACCGCGCGACCTGACGGTCGCGTTTGAAGTCTCGCTGGCGCGAAACTTCTACGGCGCAAGCTTCCAGACGGGCGTCACTTCTGTTGAGACGGGACGTAGTCCGGGGGCGGGGCCGACTCTTCGCCGAACAAGAACTCCTCCATGTGCCTGGCCACCAGGTCCTGGGCCTCCTTCTGCCAGGGCATGAGGCGGTACTCGTTGAGGATCATCTTCATCCGCTCTTCCCACTCGTTCCAGGCCTCCACCGAGACCTGCTCGTAGATGCGCTGGCCCAGCTCGCCGGGCCAGGGGGGCTCGTCGAGCCCGGGCAGGTCCTTCTGGAGCTTCACGCACTTGACGGTACGGACGGGGGTGTCGGAATCAGGCATGGCGGTGGTCCGGCTGGCGGTGCTGGTCGGTCCGATCGTAACATGAGAAGGTTGGACCGATGGCGGCGCGGCCGCTGCAGGGTTCCCGGGTTGCGCCCGCGGCGGGACGGCGGTCGAAGAGCCTGCGGCAAGAGCCTCGCCGCGGTGCCATCGGCGTTGCGTCCCGCGTGGTCTGCGGTTGCCCCTCGATTGCCTGCACCCGACCGGCGCCCTCGTCCCGACTTGCGACGTGGGAGCCGCGCCGGTCTCGGTGCAACGCGCGGCTTCACCACGAGCTTCCGGAACGGATTGACGACGCATGACCGATCAGGAACCCATCGGGGGCGCCCGCCGGGTGGTGGTGACGGCCGGCGTGCTGGGGGGCACCTTCCTCGCCGCCATCGAAATGACCGTCGTCGCGGCGGCAATGCCGACCGTCGCCGAGCAGCTCGGCGGGCTCGCCTGGTACAGCTGGGTGTTCTCCGCCTACCTGCTGGCGTCGACGGTCTCGATTCCGTTGTGGGGCAAGCTCTCCGATCTGTACGGACGGCGGCGCTTCTATCTGTGGTGCATCGGCATCTTTCTGCTGGGCTCCGCCCTCTCCGGCGCGGCCCGCTCCATGCCGGAGCTCATCGTGTTCCGGACGCTGCAGGGATTCGGCGCCGGCGGTCTGATGCCGCTGGGAATGAGCATCATCGCCGACCACTACACGCTGGAAGAGCGGGGCCGCACGCAGGGGTTGCTGAGCGCGGTGTGGGGAATCGCCTCGGTCGCGGGGCCGCTCGCGGGGGGCTACATCACCGCGCTGCTCTCCTGGCGCTGGGTGTTCTATCTCAACATCCCGTTCGGCATCCTGGCCGCGGTGGCGGTGGGGGCCGCCCTGCGGGACCCGGCCCCCGGCGTGCGGCGCACCGTCGACTACGCCGGTGCCGTTCTGCTGATGACCTCGGTCACGCTGCTGATGCTCGCCGTCGGCCAGACCGGGGTGGCCGGCCGCGGGGCGTGGGCGGGGCTCGCCTACGGGGCCGCTGCCGGGTTCGGATGGTGGCTGGTGCGGGTCGAGCGGCGGGCGCCCGAGCCGATGGTGCCCCTCGACCTGCTCGCGGATCGGATGGTGGCGTCCATCGCCGGCATAGGACTGATGGTCGGCGCGGCCATGTTCAGCGCCATCTCGTACGTGCCGCTCCTGGTGCAGGAGGGGCTCGGCGGAACCGCGGTCGAGGCGGGCCGCGCGCTGACCCCGCTGGTGCTCGGCTGGGTCGTGACGTCGGTCATCGTCGGGCGGCTGGTGCACCGAATCGGCTACCGGCCGATGGTGCTCGGCGGCCTGAGCGCGGTCACCCTCGCCTTCATCGGACTGGCCGCCATCACCGCGGCTACCCCCGCCCGGGTGCTTCAGGCGGTTCTCGCTCTGATGGGCATGGGCATGGGCATGGCGATGCTGTCGCTGGTGCTCGCCATGCAGAGCGCGGTCGCGCGGCGGCATCTCGGCGTGGCGACGTCGTTCGGCCAGTTCACCCGCAGCATCGGCGGGGCAGTGGGCGTCGCCCTGTCCGGCGCGGTGATCGCGAGCACGGTCGCCGCGAGCGGCGACCCGTCGCCGGCCCGGATGCTGGAGGCGATTCACCGGGTCTTCGGGCTGACCGCCGTCGTCACCGGATTCGCGGTGCTCGCGGCCATCCGGATGCCCGGCGGCCGGGCCCACGAGTTGGTCCACCCCGACCACGCCCCCCAGAGGCCGCCGGCTCCGCGCGAAGCATGAGTTCCGGATCGGACCTCTCTTCGAATCCGTCCCCCGCTGCCTCCAGCGCAGGTACGCAGCAGGAGGCGCTCTAGTGGACCGGAGCGTCCCGCCCGGCGTCCGGGACCGCCCGATCCTGGTCGGGCTTCAGGGTGACGGTGAGGACGCGCGCCACCTGCACCCGGGCGTCGTTGAAGACGGCTCCGCCGCCGATGTCCGTCAGCTCGTCGGAGACGAGGGCGTTGGCGGTCGCGCCATTGAGGGTGCTCATCCGCCACAGCCCCTTGGGCAGACCGATCGTGCCCCGCCGCATGTCCGCGTCGAGGACGACCGGGCAGTGCACCTCGCCGAGGGCGTTGAAGACGCGCGCGGTGTCGCCGGTGGTGAGGCCGCGCGGCTCGGCGTCGTCCGGGTGGATCTGCAGGTTCGCCACCCGCGCGCGCAGCTCGCCGAGGGTGGAGTTGACGGTCTTCCCGGTGGACGGGGAGATCAGGGCGAGCGGATAGTCGCGGGTCGCGGGGTCGGGCCGATATCGGTAGATGCCCTCGGGGCTCTCTCGCTCCAGCTCCTCGGGGAACAGCCGCACCTTCCGGTTCGGGGTTCGGGGATGAACGTCGACGAACTGGATCGGCGCGCCCCCCGCCACCCCGACGGCGATGCCCGCGTCCATGAGGGGGCCGCGAGCCTCCTCGGGCAGGGCCGCGGTGAGCCCGAGCAGGGCCTCGGCATCGCTCCCGTACCCGGCGCCCGCGTCCAGACCCAGCCGGTCCGCCAGCTCCGCGAACACCTCCACGTTGGGTCTCGCCGAGCCCACCGGCTCGATCACCGGGCGGGCGAGCTGCAGATTGGTCGACCCATAGCTCCGGGCCACGTCGTAGGACTCGAGGAACGTGGTGGCGGGCAGGATGACGTCGGCGAGCTTCGCGGTGTCGGTCATCACCTGCTCGAACACGACCGTGAAGAGGTCCTCGCGCGACAGCCCTTCGATCACCCGGTTCTGGTTCGGCATCGTCGCCACCGGGTTGCAGTTGTACACGAAGAGCATCCGGATCGGCGGGTCCCGCATCTCGAGCAGCGCCCGGCCCAGCCGGTTCATGTTGACCACCCGGGTATCCGGCTCGGCTCTGGCGATCCAGGACTCGGAAGAGAGGTTCCAGGCGGCGGAGTTGCTCATCGAGTAGCCGCCTCCCCGGACGCCGAACTTGCCGCCGACGGCCGGCAGCGCGAGCACCGCCAGCGCGGCGTTGCCGCCGTTGCGGTTGCGTTCCAGCCCCCACCCGCAGCGGATGATCGCGGGTGAGAGGTCCGCATACATCTCGGCGAAGTTCTCAAGCAGCTCCGGGTCGAGCCCGGCGACCTCCGCGGCCCGGTCGAGAGTCCATTCGGCGCAGCGTTCCCGCAGCCGGTCCGCGCCCTCGGCATGGGCGGCGAGAAACGGCTCGTCGGCCAGATCGCGCTCGAACAGGTAGCGGTGCACGGCCAGCGCGACCACGACGTCGGTCCCCGGCTTCAGGGCGAGGTGGAGGTCGGCGCGGCGGGCCAGGTTCGTCCGGCGCGGATCGATGACCACCAGCGCCGCGCCGGCCTCCTGCGCCGCCTTGATGTGCGGTATCAGGTGGATGCCGGAGCTCGACGGGTTGGCGCCCCACACCACGATGAGCCGGGCGTGCCGGTAGTCGGGATAGGTGACGCCCGGCATCTTGCCGTAGAGGGCCTGGTTGGCGGTGCTCGTCGGGAGGGCGCAGACCGTGCGGGCCAGCCGCGACGCTCCGAACTCTCTGAACAGCCGCGCATCGACGGTGTCCTGGGTCAGCAGGCCGTTGGACCCCCCGTACGAGAAGGGGAGGACCGCCTCGGCGCCCCACGTGTCGCGAATGTCGACCATCCGGCCGGCGATCGTCGCGAGGGCCTCGTCCCAGGTGGTGCGGGCGAACTCGCCGCCGCGGCGACCCTGGCGGACCAGGGGATGGGTCAGCCGGGCGTCGCCGTACACTCGTTCGCCGAACCGTCGGACCTTCCCGCAGATGTAGCCGTCGGTGACCGCATGCTTGCGGGAGCCGCCGATGGACACGATCGCTCCCCGTTCGACCGCGACCTCGAGGCTGCAGGTATCCGGGCAGTCGAGGGGGCAAACGGTGTCGACCGTCGATCGGCCCCAAGTCGAATCGTCGTCGGCTCTGGACATCGGTCCAGTGTATATCACCGGGGTGAGGCGTCGCCGCCCCGTAGAGACGGCGCCGACGCCCCCGCGACCGTCGCCGCCGCTCGGGGTCAGCCGGGACGGCATCGCCGGCGAATCGGCGGGCCTCGAGCTCGTGGCAACGCGCCCGGCGCGGCGTCACCGCGGGCTCCTGGTGTAGGGTACGCGCATGCCGCCGAGGCGATCCCGACCCGTAGCGTCCCGCCGCGGGCCGGGCTGGCTGCACCCGGCGCTCGTCGGCGCCGCGGTCCTCATGGCGGTGCTGCCGACCTCGCCTTCCACCGTCGAGTCCGTGTACTCGCACGGGGCGTATCCGATCCTGCGGCAGCTCGTGACGGCAGGGACGAACCGGATACCGCTGGTGCTGTTCGACTGGCTGCTGCTCGGCGGGTCGGCGGCAATCCTCGGGTGGTGCGCCTGGCGCCTGTTGCGTCCGGGGCCGCGCCGCCGGCTTCGCGTGCTCGGCGCCCTCGCGGCCCGGCTCACCGTCCTGGCTGCGGCGATCTACCTGGTGTTCCTGGTTGCCTGGGGGCTGAACTACCGCCGCGAGACGCTGGCCGCGAAGCTCGGCTACACCGAAGATCGGGTGACCGCGGCCGCCCTGGACGCGTTGGCGGGGGCCGCCGTCGCGCATCTCAACCGGTTGTTCGAGGTTATCGAGACGCGGGCGTGGCCGCGGCTCGAGGAGCTGCCGACCGATCTGGGCCCGGCGTTCGAGCGCGTGCAGCGCGAGCTCGGCGCGTCTCGTCCCGCGCCGGCGGTAGTGCCCCGGCGTTCGCTGTTGACGCCCTACTTCCGGCGCGCCGGAATCGACGGGATGTTCGACCCGTTCTCGCTCCAGGTGCTGGTCAACGACACCGTGCTGCCGTTCGAGCGGCCGTTCGTCACCGCGCACGAGTGGGCGCACCTGGCCGGCTTCGCCCACGAGGCGGAAGCCAACTTCGTGGCGTGGCTGACCTGCCTCGAGGGCGACGAGCGCATGCAGTACAGCGGGTGGCTGAATCTGGTGGGGCGGCTCCTGGGCGCGGTCCCGGAATCGTCGCGGGCGGCCCTCGGCGAGCAGCTCGGTCCGGGCCCCCGCGCCGACTACGCCGCGGTGCGCGCGCGCACGAGCCGGGCGGTGCCGATCGTCCGGGAGAACGTGCGCCGGCTCAATGACGGGTATCTCCGGGCGAACCGGGTGGCCGGCGGCGTGCGGAGCTACGGAGAGGTCCTGCAACTGGCCGCGGGCACCGACCTCGGGCGCCGGAGGTGGCCGGCGCCGGATTCCGGGCGCCGGTCCCGGTCGGAGTGACGCAGGGGCGTCAGGTCAACCGGACGGGAGCACCGAGGGTCTGAGGGCTCCCAAGACGTGTCCTGGTGGTCGGTGACGGCGGCTGCCGGCCCGTTCCTGCCGGGATGCAGCCGGTTCCGGCCCCGTCCGGATCGTGGCCGCCGGGGCGTTCGCCGCAGGTTCCGGCACGGGGTATGATCTCCTGCCATGTTCAAGCTGATTCCCACCGTGCGCGGCGGCACCGCCAACTCGCCGCTCCTGTTCACCCGCTACGCCAGTCTCGACGAGGCCCGCGACGCCACCAAGGCGTTGATCCACGAGAACGCCCGGGTGACCCGGGTCATGATCGTCGACGCCTCCGGCGTCGGCTCGAAGTTCGTCGAGTGGATCGAGCGGTCCTGACGCGCCGCCGAGCCGCGCGGCCCTGGGGGAGCCGGTGGTGACCGCGAGGCTTGCGCCACAGTCTCCCGCCCGGACTCAGCCGCGCAGCCCCAGATTGTCGATGATGCTCGTGGCGGCGCGGGCGCGGTTCAGGGAGTAGACGTGGAGGCCGGGGGCCCCCCCGGCCAGCAGGGCCTCGCACTGGCGGGTGGCGAACTCGATGCCGAAGTCGGCGACCGCCTCCGCGTCGTCGCCGAACCCCTCCAGCGTCTGGAGCAGCCGGGCCGGCAGCGTCGCCCCGCAGATCGCGGTGAACCGCTTGATCTGCTGCGTGCCCAGAATCGGCAGCACCCCCGGCGTCAGCGGCACCCGCACCCCCAGGGTGTCCACCAGATAGTCCCGGAAAGCGAAGTAGTCGTCGTTGTCGAAGAAGAGCTGCGTGAGCACGAGGTCGGCGCCGGCGTCGATCTTGGCCTTGAGCCGCTGCCAGTCGACGTGCTTCCCCTCGGTGCACGCGATGTGGCTCTCGGGAAAGCCGGCGGTCCCGATGGAGAAGCCGCCGAGCTCCCTGATGAACGTGACGAGCTGGTACGAGTACTCGAACCCGCTCTCCAGCTCGGCGAGCTCGTCCACGTTCTGCGGCGCGTCCCCGCGCAGGGCGAGGATGTTCCGGATGCCGCGCGCCCGGGCCTCCAGCAGATACCGCTCGATCTCGGGGCGCGGCGTGCTGATGCACGTCAGATGCGCCATCGCGGTGGCCCCGTGCTCCCGCTGGATGCGGTCCGCGATGTCGAGGGTCTTGTCGCGGGTGCTGCCCCCGGCGCCGTAGGTGACCGAGTAGAAGTGCGGCCGGATCGCCTGCATCGCCGGCAGGGTCCGCTCGAACAGCGTGGTCATTCCCTCGGGGGTTCGCGGCGGGAAGAGCTCGATCGAGACGACCGGCCGGCCGGCCCACCGCGCGTCGGCGTAGATGTCGCGCACGAGCTCGACGGCGGGAAGGGTGGCGCTCGCGCTTGCCGATGCGCGGTCCGATCGCCGGTCTGTGGTTGAGGTCATACGAACCATTCGGAGGTTGCTGCTCAGGGGACAGTACCATCCGGCTTCGCGGCCTGACAAGGCGGCGGGTGGTTGCGTCCCGACGCCGGTTGCCCGTATAAAGGCGGCACAGGCGGGTTCCGGACCGGTATCGCGGCGCGTCGAGGGCGCCGATCGTGGGGGATGTCGACCCCGGCAGGACTGCACGGTCCGTGGCGGGAGCGCCCGGGCACTGTGCCACGAGACGTACAGGGAGAAGGCAGTCATGAGCGCACCCGATCCGTCGTCGTCACGGTTCACGCCGTTCGTGCCCGAAGAGACCGACCTGCCGGAGCTGACGGTTCGGGCGGTGGTTCTGGGCGTCCTGATGGCCATCGTGCTCGGGGCCGCCAATGCGTACCTGGGCATGCGGGCCGGCCTGACCGTCGCCGCGACGTTCCCGGCCGCGGTGGTGGCGATGGCCGCGCTGCGGGGGCTGCGAGGATCGGTGCTCGAGGAGAACATCGCCCGCACCACCGCCTCGGTCGGCGAGGCCCTCGTGGCGGGGGCGATCTTCACGATACCCGCCTTCGTGATCAGCGGGGTGTGGGACGAGCTGCGCTACTGGGAGAGCACCGCCATCATGCTGACGGGCGGGCTGCTCGGGGTGCTGTTCATCATCGTCCTGCGCCGCACGATGGTCGTCGAGGCGGACCTGCCGTTTCCCGAGAGCGTGGCCGCGGCGGAGCTGGTGAAGGCGGGGCAGGGCGGGCAGACCGGCGCCAAGTACGTCTTCCAGGCCATGGGCGTCGCCGGCGCGTGGGAGCTCGTCAAGAACTCCAACGGCGTCCAGATCGTGTCGAGCTCGGCCACGACCTTCGTCGACCTGGGGCGCTCGACGATCGAGATGCTCGGCCAGGAGGTGCGCTATGCCGGCGGGTTCATCCTGCAGTCGCCGGACGCCTCGCCGGCCCTCGTCGGGGTCGGGTTCATCGTCGGCCCGTCCATCGCCTCGACCCTGTTCGCGGGGGCGGTGCTGGGCTGGCTCCTGCTGGTGCCGCTGGGGCTCTTCCTGAATCCGGAGACGGCGGCGGGGGCGACCGACCCGGAGGCGCTGATGGCCTTGGGCGAGGAGGTGTGGGCGAAGCAGATACGGCCGCTGGCCGTGGGCACGATGATCGTGGCCGCGTTCTACACGCTGTTCAATCTGCGCACCGCCCTGATCGAGGGGATCGGCCGCGCGTTCACGGACATCCGGAAGGCGCGGACCGGTGCCGGCGCCCCCACCCGCCTGAATCTCGACCTGGACTTCACCAAGGTGGGCATCGCGATCGCCGCCCTGGCCGTGCCCCTGCTCGGGCTCTACTGGTTCTTCAGCGGCAGCATCCCCGGCGCCCTCCTGCTCACCGTGGTCATGATCGTTCTCGGGTTCCTCTTCGCGGCGGTCGCGGGCTATCTGGTGGGGCTGCTCGGCAGCTCGAACAACCCGATCAGCGGCCTCACCCTCAGCACCCTCCTGATCTCGGCGATCCTGATGGTCGGCATCGGGGTCACCGGCCCCGCCGGCATCCTCGGCGTGCTCGGGGTGGCGGGGGTGGTCTGCTGCGCGGCGGGCGTCGCCGGCGACATGCTGCAGGACCTGAAGGTCGGCCACATCCTCGGCGGGACTCCCTGGAAGATGGAGCTCGCCGAGATCATCGGGGTGGTCGTCGCCGCCCTGGTCCTCATCCTGCCGATGATGGTGATGCACGAGGTCTACACCATCGGCAGCGATCTGCTGCCCGCGCCCCAGGCCGGGCTGATGGCGCTGATGGCGGAGGGCATCGTCGGCGGCGAGATGGCGTGGCCCCTGGTCATCACCGGGATGTTCCTCGCCCTCGGGCTCATTCTCATCCAGTCGCCCTCGCCGATGCTCATCGCGGTCGGCATGTACCTGCCGTTGTCGTCGACCGCCGCGATCTTCGTCGGCGGGCTCATCGCCTGGATGCTGTCGCGCGCGCTCGCGGCCCGCAATGCCGGCGAGGCGGCGGTCACGAAGGCGAACAACACCGGCGTGCTGCTGTCGTCGGGGTTCATCGCGGGCGAGGCGCTGATGGCGGTGCTGCTGGCGTTCGTGGTCGCCGGGGGGACGGCGGTCGGGGTGGCGCGGGTCCTGCCGTCCATCTCCCAGAGCACCCTGCTCGGCGCCCTCGTGTTCGTCCTGCTCTACTACATGCTGGTCAGGGTGCCCCTGGCCGCGAGCGGGGACGAGTCGGGGCCGGGCGCGCCGCCGTCGTGATCTCCTTCGGGGCCCGGCCGCGGCGGCTGCTCGAATGGCGCGAGGAGGACGGACGCTGCGTCCTCCTGCGCCCGCGTCTCGGCACGAGCCGCCCGGGGCGGTGGCTGGCCGGCCTCCTCGGCGACCCGTACTACCGGATCCGGCTGGACGAGGTCGGCACCCTCGTGTGGAAGGCGTGCGACGGCCGGACCTCGCTGGCGGACATCGCGCGGTCGATGCGGTCCGCGTTCGGGGCGCGGGTCGAGCCGGCCGACCAGCGCCTGACCCGGTTCGTTCGCCGGATGCTGAAGGGCCGGATGCTCGCGCTGGGGGAGCCGGATCGATCCGGATGACCGAACCGGCGATGGCCTCTCGCGCTCCGGCCGACGAACAGCGACCGGACCTGGGCCTCGAGTCCGGGCGGGAGCCCCAGTCATGCATTTTTCTCGCCCGCATGCACTTTGTGCTGTGGTCAGACCAGTGTCTCGCCGACCACGCGGTGCCGCATGACCGGGCCAGCCCCCACGTGGCGCGTGCTGAACATCGAGATGCGCCTTGACGAACCGGAGAGCGTGCTGCGCGACCGCGCGGCCTCGATCGCCGGCATCGACCCGGACCGGGTGCGTGGCATGCGTATCGCCCGCCGGTCGGTCGATGCTCGCCGTCGCGGCAAGACACGGCGTTTGCGGTTCATCGTGCATGCGGACCTCGTGCTCGACACGAAGGACCTCGGCCCCCTGTTCGCCTCGGCGGTCCGCTCGGGCAGAGTGGTCGAGGCTCCAGCCGCCGGCAGCTTCGAGGTTGCCGCACTGGACGCGGAACGCCGGAGGGTTCGCGTCGTGGTCGTCGGGGGCGGTCCCGCGGGTCTGTATGCTGCGCTGGTACTCGGGACGAACGGCGTCGAGGTCGACCTCATCGATCGCGGCGCGGCGTTGAAGCAACGGGGCACCGACGTCGTTCGTTTCCACCGGACCCGCGTACCCGACCCCGAGTCGAACGTGTTGTTCGGCGAAGGGGGAGCCGGAACCTACTCCGACGGCAAGCTGTACACGCGGGTTGACGATCCTCTCGAAGTCCCGTGCCTGGAGGAGCTGGTCGCGTGCGGCGCCACGCCCGACATCCTCTACGATGCACGGGCGCACATCGGCACCGACCGTCTCCACCGAATTCTGCCGGTGCTGCGAGGCCGGATGGAATCGCTCGGCGTGCGGTTCCATTGGAACACGCGGCTCGACGGCCTCGTCCTGGAATCGGGACCATCGCGACGGCGGGTGTCAGCGGTTCGTACGTCCGCCGGCGAGTTGCCCTGCGACGCGGTGTTCCTGGCGCTCGGCCACAGCGCGCGGGACAGTGTGCGTCGGCTTCACGACCAAGGCGTGCAGGTCGCGGCAAAACCGTTTCAGCTCGGCGTGCGGATCGAACACCCCCAGCCGCTCATCGATCGGGGTCGCTACGGCGACGGACCCGACGCGGCCGCGCTGGGTCCCGCGTACTACAACCTGGTGTGCACGGCGGGCGATGGCGTGCCGTCCAGCTACTCGTTCTGCATGTGCCCGGGCGGCACCATCGTCGCCAGCACCAACGTGCCCGGCCTCTTGTGCACCAATGGCATGAGCAACTCGAGACACTCGTCGCCGTGGGCCAGCGCCGCGCTGGTCACCACCTTTGGGCCGCAAGGATATGGATCGGGCCCGTTCGCAGGCGTGGAGTTTCAGGAGACGCTGGAGCGGCGCTTCTTCGCCGCCGGTGGCGGCGATTACACCGCGCCCGCGCAAGGCGCCGACGACTTTCTCGCGGAACGTTCCACGGCGAGACCCCGGCACTCGACATATACCTTCGGAACGTGCGCAGGCCGTATCGACACGTTGTTGCCGCCCGTGGCCCGCGACGCCATCGCGCGCGCCCTGCGACAGTACGAGCGTCGGATTCCCGGCTTCAGTTCCGCGGCGGGCCTGCTGGTCGGACTGGAGTCGCGCAGTTCGGGTCCGATCCGCCTGCCCCGGGATCGTGACACCTACCTGGCCGACGACTTCGACAACCTGTACCCCGTCGGCGAAGGAGCCGGCTACGCGGGCGGGATCATGAGCGCCGCCATCGACGGGGCGCGGGCGGCTCTCCGGTACCTGCGGCGATAGCCCAAGTTTACCCGGTAAAACTTGGGATAGCTGCGTCCCGACCAGATGATGCCATCCGAACGCTCCGCGTCGCGCGCCTTCCTCATGGGCCTGTCGGCGAACGGGCTGTTCCGGCCGGCGCCAGGGACCCCGCCTCCACGCCGACTCGAGGCGGATGCAGCGCTTGGGGCTCGTCAGGAAGTACGACTTGGCATGTCCGGTGCCGCGCGCGACCGGTAACGGTTGGTGATCGGCAGCCGGCGGTCGCGCCCGAACGCGCGGACCGAGATGCGCACCCCGGGCGGGGCCTGTCGGCGCTTGTACTCGGCGAGGTCGACCATCGCGACGATGCGGTCGACGAGGGCCGGGTCATGGCCCGCCTCGGCGATGTCCTCGGGGCTGCGGTCCTCTTCCACGTAGGCCTCGAGGACGGCGTCGAGCGTGTCGTAGGGGGGCAGGCTGTCGGTGTCCAACTGGTTCTCCCGCAGCTCGGCCGTCGGCGGCTTGTCGATGATGCGTTGCGGGATCACCTCGCGGTCGCGGTTCCGCCACCGCGCGAGGCGGTACACCCAGCCCTTCAGCACGTCCTTCAGCACCGCGAATCCGCCGGCCATGTCCCCGTACAGGGTGGCGTAGCCGACGCTCATCTCGCTCTTGTTTCCGGTGGTCAGCACGAGCCACCCGAACTTGTTGGAGAGGGCCATCAGCAGGTTGCCGCGGATGCGCGCCTGCAGGTTCTCTTCCGCCACGTTCGGTGGGGCGTCGCCGAACGGCTCGGCGAGGGCGCGGTCGTAGGCGCCCGCGAGGTCCGCGATCGGCAGCTCGAGCAGCTCGACCCCCAGGCGGTCGGCCAGCTCCCCGGCGTCCGCCTGGTTCGCGGCGGCGGTGAACCGCGACGGCATCGAGACCGCGGTCACCGCGCCGGGGCCGAGGGCGTCGGCGGCGACGGTGAGGGCGAGGGCCGAGTCGATCCCGCCGGAGAGGCCGAGCACGCCGTGCCGGAAGCGGTTCTTCCGGAAGTAGTCGGCGGTGCCCAGGGTCAGCGCGCGGTAGACCTCGGCCTCGGGCTCGAGGAGCGGCGCGACTCGCGGGGCCGGCTCCGGGGGGCGCGGCGGTGCGGCGCTCTCGACCGTTCGCAATCGCCGTTTGCCGAGGGCCGGCCCCGCCGGGGGGGACGCCGGTGCGGCCGTCTCGACCGCGATCAGTCGCACGCGATCGCGGTCCGCGCCGGCCTGGCGCCACCGCGGGTCGTGGAGGCGCCGCCGGGTGGCGGAGACGGTGTCGAGATCGACCACCACGAGGTCCTCTTCGAACTGGGCGCCGCGGGCCAGGACCCGGCCGGCGGGGTCGATGACGAGGCTGTGCCCGTCGAAGACCAGCTCGTCCTGGCCGCCGACGGCATTGCAGAAGGCCACGAAGCAGCCGTAGTCGGCCGCGCGCTGGGCCAGCATCCGTTCGCGCTCGATGCCTTTGCCCCGGTGATAGGGCGAGCCGGAGAGGTTCACCAGGACGACCGCGCCGCCGTCGATCGCCGCCCACCGGCCCGGTCCCCCCGGGTACCACAGGTCTTCGCAGATGGTGACCCCGACCCGAACCCCGCCCAGGTCGAGGACCAGCGCGTCGTCGCCCCGCGCGAAGTACCGCTGCTCGTCGAAGACCGCGTAGTTCGGCAGGAAGTGTTTCCGGTAGGTGGCGGCCACCTCGCCGCCGGCCAGCACCGCGGCGGCGTTGTGCAGATCGCCGGCGAGGGACGGCAGCCCGACCACCGCGACGGTCCCGGTGATCGACTCCGCGAGACGGCGGACCCCGGCCGCCGCGGTCTCGGTGAACCGCGGGTTCAGGAGCAGGTCTTCAGGCGGGTACCCGGTGACCGACAGCTCCGGAAAGACGGTCAGGTCCGCGCCGCGGGCGGACGCGCGGTCGATCAGATCGCCGATGCGGTCGAGGTTGCCCGCCAGATCGCCGACGGGCAGATTGCACTGGCACAGGGCCACCCGCAGGGTGGAGCCGGTGGCAGAGGAGGTGGGGTTCGGATCGGTCGCCATGGTGCCGCCGTTTCACGATATCACCCCGTCGAGCCGAAGCCGTCCCCCGACCGGGAGGTCTCCGAGAGTGCATCCGCCTCGACCACCTCGACCTCGACCACCGGCGTCACCACGAGCTGCGCCACCTTCATGCCCCGCCTCACGCGGAAGGTCTGCCGGCCGTGATTGATGAGGAGGATGCCGACCTCTCCGCGATAGCCGGCGTCGATGGTGCCGGGCGCGTTCAGCACGGTGACGCCGTGGCGGAGGGCGAGGCCGCTGCGCGGCCGTATCTGGCCCTCGGTGCCGGGGGGCAGCTCGATGGCGAGGCCGGTGCCGACGAGCCGGGTCTCGCCGGCGGGAACATCGACGTCGGCGGCCGCGAACAGATCGAGCCCGGCGTCGCCGGGGTGCGCGCGCGCGGGCAGGCGGGCGCCGGCCGGATCGAGACGCTTGACGGTGAGCCGCATGACCGGGGCGCGGGTCTACCGCAGGACCTGGGGCACGGGAAGGCTGGCGACGTCGAACCCGATGGCCTCCGCAATCTCGATCAGGCTGGCCTGCACCGCCCGAACGTTGCGGGCGCCCATGCCCAGGAACTGCTTCTGGACGGGGAGGAGATCTTCGAGCGCGGGATCCGCGAACTCGAAGAACGGGGGGCGATGAATCAGCCGGACGTCCCGTTCCAGGACCGGGGTCTCGAGGAGGTTGCGCAGGGCCCGGAGCACCGTCGTATCGAACTCGCCCCCGGAACGTCCGAGCTCGGTGTAGGCGGCGGCGATGAGCGGCTGGAGGGTGTGATACAGCCCCGCCGCCACGGCCGGGTCGATGGCCGCCACGATCTCCGCGTGGGTGTCGTAGCGGGTGTGGCTGAGCGGATCGACGTGGAGCCGGGACGCGGCGGTGGTCTGGAAGCGCCGGGTCGGGCGCCAGGGCAGCAGGTGCTCGGCCGGCGTATGGCCGTCCGCGACGTTGTCCACCACCACGACGAAGGTGCGAACGAGGTCGTCGGGGATCAGCCAGCCCGCGAGACCGGGGTGCGACGACAGCGCCGTGACCAGGTCCCGCACCATCGCGTCGCTCTCGCCGAGCGGGACGGGCGCGGGCTCTCGGTGCGTGCTGTCCCGAACCACGGGGGCGGACGCTGGGGCTGCGGTGATGGATGACGCCTCTTCGAGCGCCGGTTCGGCGAGGAAAAAGCCGTAGGAGGCTACGCCGGCGACAATCGCCAGTGCGACAACGCCGACAAACGGTCCTGTGAACCGGCCGCTCGGACGTACCGCCATGCACGAGACCCCGTCCAGAAAGACTCTGCCGCTGCAGCGATTACGCTACTGTGTCAATCATAAGACAGAATCCGGCGCAGGGCCAGCCATCGCCCCGCCCGGTGGTTGAATCCGGGTCGCTTGACGCCTGCCCCTCGGCAATCACGGGCCGATCGTTCCCTCGGATGCCGCCGACAGCGCCCGGTCGCCGGCGCCCGCACCGTTCTGCTGCAGGATATAGGCAACGATGGCGGCGAGGGTGTCGTCGTCCGGCCGGCGGCCGGCGGGCGGCATCGCCGCCTTGATGTAGCCGAGCAGCTCGCGGGCCGGCCGGCCCTCCCAACCGCTGCGAAAGACCGGTCCGGCCAGCTCCGGGGTGTCGAAGCCGCCGCTCAGGTCGCCCTGGTGGCACGAGGCGCAGACGTTGCGGAAGCCGACGGCGCCGGCCCGGGCCTGACTGGCCAGGTAGCTGGCCGGCGACGGCGTCGCGTTTGCCGCCTCCGCGCGCGGCAGCAACCAGCCGCGGATCTCTCCGTCGGGGTTGTTCCGGGTCCGAATCTGGACGTAGTACTCGCCCCGGCGCAGCGCCCGTATCTGCGTGTCGTCGAGCTCGATGTCGCCCTCGACCCGGCCGGATGCGGCGTTGGTGACGTCGAGAGGGAACTCGGCGGGGCCGCGTCGGGCGGGCGGGGCCCGGTGGAGATCGGCCGCGGTGGCGGGCGAGCTCAGTCCCTCGAACGTCCCGGCAAGCGTGAGGGTGCGGCCCTCGAGCACCGCTTCGGCGTCACCCGAGCCCGACACCGTCGGCCGGGTCGCGAAGTCCACCGGCACGACCGAGAGGCGGCCGCCGAAGCGGGCGCCTTCCTGCGCGTGCGCGGCGGGGGTCGTGGCGGCCAGGAGGCCGATGCAGACGAGCGGGAGAGCGAGCCCCGCCGCGCCGCCCCTCCACCGTCCCGGCGTGTTCAGCGTCGTTCTGCGGTGGTCCACTCTTCACTCCCCGATGTCCGCGGTGACCGCGGCCGCCGGCGCGGCCTCTGCCGCCGGCAGATCCGCGAGGATCTCGTCGGTGTGCTGGCCGAGCGCCGGCGGAGGCCGATCGATGACGGCCGGCGTGCGCGACAGCTTGATCGGATTCCCCAGCGCCTTGATCGCGCCGAGCCGCGGATGCTCGAGCTCGACGACCATGTCGCGCGCCGCCAACTGCGGATCCGCGAGGGCCTCGGCCAGGGAGCGCACCTGGCCGCAGGGGACCGCATGCGCCCGCAGGCGCTCGATCAGGGCGTCGCGGGTACAGGCTCCGAGCAACGCGTCGAGCCGGGACTTGAGCGCGCTGCGGTGCCGCATGCGTTCGGTATTGGTTGCGAAGCGCGGGTCCGTCTCCAGCTCCGGCTGCCCGATCGCCCGGCAGAACTGGCGCCAGAGCCGCTGGTTTCCGACGGCGATCATGACCAGCCCGTCGCTCACCCGCAACGCCTCGTACGGGGTGAGGGAATGATGGTCGTTGCCCTCGCGTCCCAGCTCCTCTCCGGTGGCGAAGAGGACGTTCGCGGGCAGCGCCAGCGTCGAGGTCATCGAGTCGAGGAGGGCGATGTCGACGTGCTGCCCCAGCCCGGTCTCGTCGCGGTCGCGCAACGCCAGCAGGATGCCGTTCATCGCGTAGAGCCCGGCCAGATAGTCGGTCATGGCGACGCCGACCCGCGTGGGGGGGCCGTCGCGGTCGCCGGTGACGTGCATGACCCCCGATTCGCCCTGGATGACCGCGTCGTACCCGGGGAGGGTGCGCTTGGGCCCCTGCTGGCCGTAGCCGGTGATCGAGCAGTACACGAGCTGGGGGCAGGCGTCGCGGATCGATGCGTAGTCGAACCCCAGCTTCTTCAGGCTGCCCGGCCTGAAGTTCTCGATGAGGACGTCGGCATCGGCGAGCAGGGCCCGTAGCGCGTCGGCCCCGGCCGGGGTCTTGAGGTCCAGGCCGATGCTCCGCTTGCTGCGGTTCAGCCCGAGAAAGAAGGTGCTCACCCCGTCGTGGAACGGCGCCCACGCGCGGGTGTCGTCGCCGTGCGAGGGTTCCTCGACCTTGATGACGTCGGCCCCCATGTCGCCCAGCATCATGGCGCAGTAGGGCCCGGCCAGTACCCGGGTCAGGTCGATGACACGCAGCCCATGCAGTGGCGGCATTGCAGGGACGGAATTATATCCTCACCGGCGCGGGCTCCGGTGCGGCACCGCGATCCCGCACCCGGCCCGCGTGTGCCGGTGGCGCGCGGATCGAGTACGATCGGAAGTTCTGCGCCCGCCCGCGACGGTCGCCATGTCGACGGTCCGATGTCACGCGGTGGCCCGGCGCGCGCAGGACCGAACGCCAATCCAGATCGGCTCGCCGCGAGGGACCCGCCGGGTCATTGCCTGCTTCACGTCGTATTCGGGGACACCATGTCATCTGCCACCATCATCTGGACGAAAATCGATGAAGCGCCGGCGCTGGCCACCTGGGCGCTGCTGCCGATCGTGCGGGCGTTCGCCAAGGGGACCGGGGTCGAGTTCGAGACCCGCGACATCTCGCTCGCCGGACGCATTCTCGCCGCCTTTCCGGACCGGCTGCGGGAGGACCAGCGGACGCCCGACGCCCTCGCGGCGCTGGGCGAGCTGGTCCGGACGCCGGCCGCCAACATCGTCAAGCTGCCCAACATCAGCGCCACCATCCCGCAGTTGCGGGCGGCCATCGCCGAGCTTCAGGGCCAGGGCTACGATGTCCCCGACTACCCGGAGGAGCCGGCCGGGGACGACGAGCGGGCGATACAGGCCCGGTACGCCGGCGTGCTGGGGTCGGCCGTGAATCCGGTTCTGCGCGAGGGGAACTCCGATCGCCGGCCCGCCGCCGCCGTGAAGCGGTTCGCGCAGAAGCACCCGCACCGGATGATGAAGGCGTGGCCGGCGTCCGGGTCGAAGACCCGGGTCGCCCACATGCAGGAGAACGACTTCTTCGGCAGCGAGCGCTCCGTCACCCTCGAGCAGCCGTGCGACGCGCGCATCGAGTTCGTCGACGCGGGCGGGGCGGTCACCGTCCTCAAGGCGAGCGTGCCGTTCGAGGCGGGCGAGGTGGTCGACGCCGCGGTCATGAACGTGGCCGCCCTGCGGGCCTTCTTCAGCCGGACCATCGAGGAGGCCGCCGGGGAGGACGCCCTGCTGTCGCTCCACCTCAAGGCGACGATGATGAAGGTCTCGGACCCGATCATGTTCGGCCACTGCGTGTCGGTGTACTACGAGCCGGCCCTCCGGAAGCACGCCGAGACCCTGCGCGCGATCGGCGCCAACGTCGACAACGGCCTCGCCGGGGTGCTGGAGAAGGTCGCGACGCTGCCGGCGCAGCAGCGCGCCGCGACAGAAGCCGACATCGACGCGGTGTACGCGACGCGGCCGCCCCTCGCGATGGTCGATTCGCGCAAGGGGATCACCAATCTGCACGTGCCGAACAACGTCATCATCGACGCGTCGATGCCCAACGTCGTGCGGGACGGCGGCCGCATGTGGAACGCGGCGGGCGAGCTCCAGGACACCGTGGCGATGGTGCCCGACCGGTCCTACGCCACCATTTATCAGGCGATTATCGAGGACTGCCGGCAACACGGGCAATTCGATCCCGCGACGATGGGCAACGTGTCCAACGTCGGGCTGATGGCGCGCAAGGCGGAGGAGTACGGCTCGCACGACAAGACCTTCACGGGGCCCGGTCCGGGGACCATCCGCGTCGTCGCCGCCGACGGCGGCGTCCTCCTCGAGCAGCCGGTGAGCACCGGCGACATCTTCCGCGTCTGCCAGACCAAGGACGAGCCGATCCGCGACTGGGTGCGGCTCGCCGTCCGCCGCGCGAGGGCCTCGGGGTCGCCGGCGGTGTTCTGGCTGGACGAGGCGCGGGCGCACGACGCGGCGCTCATCGCCAAGGTGCGCGCGTGCCTGCCCGGGCACGACACCGCCGGGCTGGACATCCGCATCCTGAAGCCGGTCGACGCCATGCGCTTCTCGCTGGCCCGCGTCCGGCGCGGCGAGGACACCATCGCGGTGACCGGCAACGTGCTCCGCGACTACCTGACCGATCTGTTCCCGATTCTCGAGCTGGGCACGAGCGCCCGGATGCTGTCGATCGTGCCGCTGCTCAAGGGCGGCGGGCTCTTCGAGACGGGGGCCGGCGGCTCCGCCCCCAAGCACGTCGAGCAGATGCTGGAGGAAGGGCATCTGCGCTGGGACTCGCTGGGCGAGTACTGCGCCCTCGTGCCGTCGCTCGAGCTGGTTGCGGCCCGGACCGGCAACGCCCGGGCGGCGCTGCTCGCGAGGACACTGGATCAGGCGATCGGGACCTACCTGGAGAACGCCCGCTATCCCTCGCGGAAGGTCCACGAGATCGACAACCGGGGCAGCACCTTCTATCTCGCGCTCTACTGGGCGCAGGCCCTCGCCGCGCAGGACGAGGACGCCGAGCTGAAGGCCCGTTTCGCGGCGGCGGCGGCCCGTCTCGCCGAGAACGAGACGACGATCACGGCCGAGCTGCTGGCCGCGCAGGGGCGGCCGCTGGACATCGGCGGCTACTACCGTCCCGACGACACCCGGGCCGAGCGCGCCATGCGTCCGAGCGCGACCCTGAACGCGATAATCGACGACCTGTGAGCTGGACGGCGGGGACGGGCGCGGTCGCCGGGTGGCACGCGCCGTCCGCCCCCGACGCCGTCCCGCCCCCCTCGTGTCGGCTGACGGCCTGAAGGTGGTTGCTGGGAATCGTGGCGAACCAACACGGCAATGGTGGCGCTGGAGGGGTTGGCATGGCCCAACCCATCCGGCGCAGCTGCGGCGTCGTGTCCCGGCCAGATCGTCTCGAGAACCTGGCCGTCTAGCCCGGCAACCGACTGGAGGCGCTCCGGGGGGACCGGGCCGGGCAGCACCGCATCCGCGGATCAACGACGAGCTCGATGTCTGCCGGCTGGAGAGGGGGGTGGCATTGCGACGGCAGGTGTGGAGCTCGACGGCCGGCGCGGTGACCCTGGCCGCCGCCGCGTTCTGGACAGCGTCGGCCGTGGACGCGGCGGCACAGAGCAGCGTCGCGTCGGATCGAGCGGCGCTCGAGGCGCTCTACGACGCGACCGGCGGCGCGGGCTGGACGGACCGCGCGAACTGGAGGACGTCGGCCCCGCTGAACCAGTGGTACGGCGTGACGACTGACGCCGACGGGAGGGTCGCGGGGCTGCATCTCCGCCAGAACGGCCTGGCCGGCCGGATCCCGGGCGAGCTGGGGGACCTCGTGAACCTCAGGTCGCTGAACCTCGCCGTCAACGCATTGACGGGTTCGCTGCCGGACGGGCTGGGAAGCCTGGTGAACCTCGAGTCGGTGAACCTCCGCATCAACCGTCTGACCGGCCCGGTCCCGGCGTGGGGGAACATGACCCGCCTCCGGTGGCTGTTGCTCGACGGGAACGATCTGTCGAGCCCGATCCCGGGCGAGCTGGGAAGCCTGGTGAACCTCGAGTCCCTGGACCTCGGCCACAACGACCTGACCGGTTCGGTCCCCGCGTGGCTGGCGGACCTGTCCCGCCTCCGGCAGCTGAACCTCGGCCCGAACGATCTGACGGGCCCGATCCCGGGCGAGCTGGGAAGTCTTGCGGACCTCCGTATGCTGGGCCTCGCTGGAAACGCGCTGTCGGGCCCGATCCCGGACGAGCTGGGGAATCTGTTGAACCTCAGGGGGCTGAACCTCACCGGGAACGGGTTGACCGGCCCAGTCCCGGCGTGGTTGGGGAACCTCACCCACCTCGTCAATCTGGGCCTCGCCGTAAACGAGCTGACCGGTTCGATCCCGGACGAGCTGGGGAACGGTTCGATCCCGGACGAGCTGGGGAACCTGGTCAACCTCGAGTGGCTGGATCTCTTCTGGAACGGCTTGACCGGCCCGATTCCCGCAACGTTGGGGAACTTGGTGAACCTCACGTCACTTCGCCTCCAGGGGAACGAGTTGATCGGCCCGGTGCCGGCGCGGTTGGGAAACCTGACGCGCCTCCGGACGCTGGACCTCGGCAATAACGCGTTGACCGGTCGCCTCCCGGACGAGCTGGGGAGCCTGGTGACCCTCGCGGAGCTGTATCTCGACAGGAACGCGTTGACCGGCCCGGTGCCGGCGGGGCTCGGGAACCTGACCCGCCTCGAGAGGCTCCGCCTCGACGGCAACGACCTGGCCGGTCCCCTCCCGCGCGAGCTGGAGAACCTGGAAAACCTCGTGGAACTCGATTTGTCCTACAACTGGGGGGTATCGGGATCGCTCCCCCCCGGCTTGTGGGAGGCGCCTCTAGAGAAGCTGGACATCTTCCTCACCCAGGCGTGTGCGCCGGGCGTCCTGCGGGGCTGGCTGGCGACGATCGAGTTCACCGGGCGGCGGTGCGACCGTCACCAGGGAACGGACGTGACGATCGACGTGGCCGTCGTCTATACGCCGGCCGCGCGCCGGGCCGCGGGCGGGGCGGCGGCGATCGAGGCGGAGATCGACCTGATGATCGCCGAGACCAACCAGGCCTACGAGGCGAGCGGGGTACGCCACCGTGTGGCGCTGGTGGCCAGATCCGAGGTGGAGTATGACGAGACGGAGAGTCCTCTGTCCGACCTCCAGAATCCCTCCGACGGCCACATGGACGAGGTGCACGCCCTGCGCGACCGGGTCCTGGCCGACCTCGTGCACCTGATCACCAACGAATCCGCGTCGTTTTGCGGCCTAGCCGTTCGCCCCGGCGCCTTCGGCCTCACCGTCCAGGGGTGCGGCAGCGAAGTCTTCGCGCACGAGCTCGGGCACAACATGGGGCTCTGGCACGACCGGTATCAGGTGCACCGCCGGAACGGAGGGGTGTCGCCGCATCCGGCGTACGGCTACGTGAACCAGCCGGGGTTGGCGGCGGGCGCCCCGTCGCCCCGCCGCTGGCGCACGGTCATGGCCTACAACGACCAGTGCGTCCACGCCGATGTCTCCTGCCGCTGGTTGTTTCGTTTCTCAAACCCGCGCCAGCGCCACAACGGCGACCCGATGGGCATACCCTACGGCGCCGACGGGTCGGGTATGACCGGCCCGTCCGACGCGGCGGCGATCCTCAACGCGGCGGGTCCCGTGGTCGCGGCGTGGCGGGAGCCCGCACCCCCCAACCAGCCGCCGGCGCCGGTGAGAATCTTGCCGGACCAGATGCTGGCGGGCCTGGGCAGCGCGTTGGACGTGGACGTGTCCCGGGTGTTCATCGATCCCGACGGCGACGCCCTGACCTACACGGCGTCGTCGTCGGCGCCGCATCTGGTGACGGCGCGCGCGTCAGGCGCGCGCTTGACGGTGACGGCGGTGGGCGCGGGCACGGCGACGATCCGCGTGACGGCGGCCGACCCCGGCGGCCTGAGCGGGTCACAATCGTTCGGCGTGCGGGTAACGGCGGCGTTCACCGACGACCCGCTACGTCCCGGCGAGACGCCGGTCAAAGCTATCCACTTTACGGAATTGCGGACGCGCATCGACAACCTGCGGCGGACGGCGGCGCTCGAGCCGTTCGCCTGGACGGATCCGGTCCTGACGGCGGGGGTGACGCGGGCCAGGCTCCCGCACCTGCTCGAGCTGCGGGCGGCGCTGGCCGCGGCGTACGCGGCAGCGGGGCGGCCGGCGCCGGGCTGGACCGACCCGGCGCCGACGGGTGGCGAGACCCCGATCCGGGCGGCGCACCTGACGGAGCTGCGCGCCGCGGTGATGGCGATGGAGTGAGGCAGCTTCCGCCGGAAGGGGGCCTGCCGCGCCGCAGGCCCACGCCGCGGCTGGACAGCTCCTGCACGGTGACCAGATGGGCGAGGTTGGGGCGGAGGCGGTCGAGCTTCCAGACCACGAGCACGTCGCCTTGCCACAGGGCGCGCAGGCGATTGTCGAGACGCTTGGACCTTCCAAAGGGAGGGCGCGGCCATGCCGGCACGGAGGCTACTGGTGAGGAAGCGGCAGCCTGGAGTTCCGCCCCGCCGCCGCCCTCCCGCGGCACCCACGTGGGAGGTGGGCTCACGCCAGACCGAAGAAGACCAGGAGCGCCCGTTCGAGCCGGACCATCTCCGGCTCGTCCAGGCGTCCGATACGTTCGCCGAGTCTGGCTCGGCTGACCGTCGTGATCTTGTCCACCATCATCCGCGACACCGTGCGCAGACCGTTGCTCTCGCTTGAGGCCACCGGAAGCCGCAGCAGCGGTGCGTCCGTTTCGTTGGACGTAAACACACAGATCGTCACGGAGGCGGTGGCGTCGAAACGGTCGTCCTGGACGATGACCGCCGGCCGCGGTTTACCAGCATAGCCGGCGCCCGATACCGTCCAGATCTCGCCACGCTTCATGTATCCGCGCGATCGGACACCGCGTCGATGAACGCTTGGTCTTCGTGCTCCCGGGAGTCCAGCGCCACCACGCTCGACTGCCGGTGGGCTTCGGTACGGAAGTCCGCCGTTCGAGTGTCGGGGACCCAGAAGTGGATCGGCCGGAAACCTCGCGCACGCATCCGTGCTGCGACTCGCGCCAGTCCTGAGACGTCTCCCGCTTCGTGGCGTGTGGTCCCGTCCGGGCGGACGATGTCGATGCCGAGGCTGCCGAGGTGACTGACGAAATCGCTCAAGGAGAGACCACTCACTTTCGCGGCCCGGCCCAGCGAGAGGTAGCCTTCTCGATAGAGACTCGCGGCCAGCGCGGGGCGTATCTCGGACTCGGCGGCAGCCAGCGATTCGCCCAGATGTACCAGCAGGGCATCGGGTTCGTCGCCCTTGAGGATCAGGACGGGCCCGGTCTCCCTGGCCATGCGCAACGCCTGGGAGGGGTTCTTCTTCAACGCTCGAACGTTGGTCGCCTGCACGGCTGGCTCCTTGGTTGGATGTTCGAAGCGTGACAGACGTAGTCCACAACCAGTAGGCACACACTAGCACGCGCCAGCGTCGTCAATCCAGCCGCCGAGGCCTTGAACCCGGTCGCAGCCGGACTCCGAAGACGAGCCAATCCGGACGCTGTGGGCCGCCGGGCGCGCATTCAGCCAAGGGCTGCAGCGCCCGGCGGCCGGCGACGAGCTGACCCAGGCCCGCCCGCCGCGGCCGGCGAGCTGCTCGAACAGGACGCCGAAAGAGCCGGCGGGGGGCGACGCGCCATCCGCTCCTGAATCTGTCTTCGACGGCCCGGGATCGCAGCGGCGGGGCCGGCGCGGTCAGACGGTGAGCGAGGCTCCGTCCCGCCGCGGGTCGCCGGCGCCGCCGAGGGCGTCTCCGCGGCGCTCGACGGTATGGGCGCCGCCGAAGAACACGCTGCGATCGTCCCACACCTGGTGCTCCGGCCACGCGGCGAGGGCGTCGGCGAGGGCGTCCCCGTCGTGGCCGCCCTCGACGCTGAGCAGGGGGCCCTCGACGTGGATGCGTGGCGCGCGCACCGCCTCGTCCAGTTCCATCCCGTGGTCGACGAGGTTGACGATCACCTGGAGGACGGCGCTGCGGATGCGGTTCGAGCCGCCGGACCCGGTCGCGACCTCACGGCCGTCCGGCCACCGCAGCGCGGTCGGGGCCATCATCGAGGTCATGCGGTGATCGGGCGGCCAGCGATGGAAGCCGCCGGGGTTGAGGTCCTCTTCGCCCAGCATGTTGTTCAGGACGATGCCTGTGCCCGGGACTACCCGCCCCGAGCCTTCGCCGTTCGACATCGTGAGGCTCGCGAGGTTGCCCCGGACGTCGATGACGCCGAGATGGGTCGTGCCCCGGACGGCCTGCGCCCGCCCCCGGATCTCGTTCTGCCACCGCGCCAGCAGCGCCGGGTCGAGCATGCGTTCGCTCGAGCCCGCCGGCTCCCCGTCCTGCGTCTCGGCCCGCGCGGACCGGGTGGCGCGCATCACGTCGGCGAGCATCGCGACGGCGCGGCCGCTTCCGGGGGGCGCCGCCGCGACCGGCAGGTCCTCGAGGAGCCCCAGGCCGAATCCGATCAGGGCGCCTCCCGCCGAGGGCGGCGGGTTGGTCAGCACCTGGACCCCGCGGTAGTCGAGGGCGAGCGGCGCCCGGACCTCGGCGCGGTAGGCGGCGAGATCGTCGAGGCCGACGAGGCCGCCGGCCCGCAGGTCCTCCGCCAACGCGCGCGCGACCGCGCCGCGGTAGAAGACGTCGTCCCCCTCGATCGCCATTACCTCCAGCAAGTTCGCGAGGTCCGGATTGCGCAGGCGCTCGCCCTCGCCGATCAGGGCGCCGTCGCCGCGCCCGCTCCGGTAGAGCGCGAGCGACTCCGGGGTTGCCGCGAGGATGGGCCGCAACAGGTGCAGGAAGTGGGCCTGCAACCCGGTGATCTCCACCCCGTCGCGCAGCAGGGCGCAGGCGGGAGCGACGAGGTCGGCGGCTCGCATCGTGCAAAGGTCGCGGTGGATGTCGAAGAACCCGCGGACCATGCCGGGCACCGCGACGGTGCCGCGGCCGATGTGGAACTCCTGACGGGCGGTGCCGAAGTCGATGAAGATCGGTTCGAACTCGACCGCGTCCGCGGGGAGTCGCCGCTTCGGCGTGTGCACGAAGAAGTCGTAGACCCGGGGACGGCCGCCGGCGGGCACGGCGAGGAGGAACCCGCCCCCGCCGAAGGACGCCAACGCCGGCTCGCAGGCGCAGGCGGCGCAGAGCGCGGCCAGCGCCGCGTCGAAGGCGTTGCCCCCGTCGCGCAGCACCTCGCCCGCCGCCCCCGCCGTCAGCGCGTGCCCCGCCGCCACGACCCCCCGGCGTCCGTGCATGACGCGTGATGATACCGGATGCGGCTCGTCCCCCTTGTCGGCCGGCCACGTATAATGAGTGCCTTTCGCCGATGGAACGGTGCCCGCGACCATGACCGACGCCTTCATCTACGACGGAGTTCGCACCCCGTTCGGCCGCCACGCCGGAGCCCTCGCCCCCGTGCGCCCGGACGACCTGCTGGCCGGTCCCATCGCCACCCTCATGGCCCGCAGCCCGTTCCGGCCCGAGGACGTGGAGGACGTCATCGCCGGCTGCACCAACCAGGCCGGCGAGGACTGCCGCAACGTCGCGCGGCGGGCCGGGCTGCTCGCCGGCCTGCCGGTGGAGGTCGCGGGGATGACCGTCAACCGGCTGTGCGCGAGCGGGCTGGCGGCGGTGGTGGACGCCTCGCGGGCGGTCGCCTGCGGCCAGGGCGACCTGTTCATCGCGGGCGGGGTCGAGAGCATGAGCCGGGCCCCCTTCGTGATGGCGAAGTCCGAACGGGCCTTCGGGCGCCAGCTCACGGTGCACGACAGCACTCTGGGGTCGCGGTTCTCCAACCCGAGGACCACCGCGCGGTACGGCGACCACGCGATGCCGGTGACCGCCGACAACGTCGCCGCCGATCTCGGGATTACCCGCGCCGACAGCGACCGTTACGCCCTCGCGTCGCAGCAGCGGTTCGCCCGCGCCAAGGCCGAGTGCTTCTACAAGGACGAGCTGGACCCGGTGACCGTGCCGGGGCGGAAGCGCGGAGAGCAGACGGTGGTGGCCGACGACGAGCATCCCCGCCCCGGCACGTCGCTGGACAGGCTGGCGGCGCTGCGGCCGCTCTTCGAGAACGGCGTGGTGACCGCCGGCAACGCCTCGGGCATCAACGACGGCGCCGCCGCCCTCGTCGTCGGCAGCCGCGCCATCGGCGAGAAGGCGGGGGCGGCGCCGCTCGCCCGCGTGGTCTCGGCCGCGGCGGCGGGGGTCGAGCCGCGGGTGATGGGCCTGGGGCCGGTGCCGGCGAGCCGGAAGGCGCTGGCACGGGCGGGGCTGTCGCTGGCGGACATGGACGTCATCGAGATCAACGAGGCGTTCGCCACCCAGGTGCTGGGGTGCCTGAAGCTGCTGGAGGTCGACCAGGACGACAGCCGCGTCAATCCGAACGGCGGCGCGATCGCCGTCGGCCATCCCCTGGGCGCGTCCGGCGCCCGGCTGACGCTGACGGCGACCCGCCAGCTGCACCGGTGCCAGGGACGCTACGCCCTCGTGACCCTGTGCATCGGCGTCGGCCAGGGTCTCGCGGCCGTGCTGGAGCGGGTGTCCTGACCGGGACGCCCAGCCATGGCTGACGAATCGACCGCCGCATCCTCCTCGTCCCGCGTCAAGCCCTACCGGCTCCTCGCGCTGGTGGGCATCTATCTCGCCATCGCCCACCTGTTGCCTTCGCCCGAGGGGATCGCGGCGCAGGAGTGGCGCCAGGTGGGCGTCTTCTTCGCCACCATCGCGGGGCTGATGCTGCAGCCGATGCCCGGGTCCCAGGTCGTGCTGGTGGGCATCACCGCCATGGTCGTCCTCGGCGGCCTGCCCATGGACCGGGCGTTGAGCGGCTACTCGGCGTCGTCGGTGTGGATGGTGCTGATGGCGATGCTCATGTCGCGCGCCCTGCGCGACTCGGGGCTGGCTCGCCGCATCGCCCTCTGGTTCATCCGGGCCATCGGGCGCACGTCGCTCGGCCTCGGCTACGCCATGCACCTGACCGACCTCACCCTGGCCACCGGGGTGCCGTCGATCACCGCGCGGTCGGCGAGCATCGTCTTCCCCATCGCCCGCAGCATCAGCAGCCTCTACAAGTCGAATCCCGGCCCGTCGTCCGCCATTCTGGGGACGTTCCTGATGACCTGCTTGTACCAGGGCAGCGTCATCTCGTCGGCGATGTTCTTCTACAGCAGCGCCGCCAACCTGCTGCTGGGCGAGCTCGCCGCGGAGTACGCGGGGGTCACCATCACCTGGGCGAGCTGGTTCACGGCCGGCCTCCTGCCGGGGCTCGTGTCCAGCGTGGCGGTGCCGTGGCTCGTCTACCGGGTGATACCGCCGTCGCTGAAGCAGACCCCGGCCGCCTCGCAGTTCGCCGACGAGCAGTTGACCGCGCTCGGTCCCATCCGGGGCCGCGAGGCGGTGGTGGGGACCGTGTTCGTCGGGTTGATCGGGTTCTGGGTCGCGTCGTCCTACGTGAGCTGGCTGTCGCCGACGCTGGTTGCCCTGCTCGGCATCGCGGTGCTGTTCATCACCCAGGCCCTGACCTGGGACAGCGCGCTGAGCGAGCGGTCCGCCTGGGACATCTTCGTGTGGTACGGCGGCCTGCTGATGCTGGGGGGGGTGCTGAACGACACCGGGGTCGCGACCCTCTTCGCGGAGTGGTTCGGGTCGTGGTTCATCGGGGTCCCGTGGGCGGTCGTCTTCGTCGCGACCCTCGTCATCTACTTCTACGCGCACTACTTCTTCGCGAGCACGACCGTCCACGCCCTCGCCATGTACCCCCCGTTCCTGGCGTTGCTGGTAAGTCTGGGGGCGCCGGCCCCGGTGGTGGTCTACAGCCTGGTGTTCATCAACAACCTGACCGCCGGACTGACCCACTACGGGACGACCACGTCACCGATCATCTTCGTCGAGGGCTACGTGACCCTCAAGGACTGGTGGCGGGTCGGCTTCTACGCCTCGGTGGCCAACCTCGCGATCTGGATCCCGGTCGGGCTTCTCTGGTGGAAGATCCTCGGGCTGTGGTGAGTTGCCTCCCGCGAGCCGGAACAGGCCGGGGTTCCGTGCCGCGGAACGGCACGGCGGCTGGAGGCCGGTTGGGCGGAGAGCGGAACCGCATGGCTGTTTCGGGTAGGATTCTGCTTCCAGGAACGGTGAAAGAGTCCCGGCAGGGTCCGTTCCGAGTGGCTGTCGGCAAGGCGGGGCTGCCGGGCGACGATTCTCCCGGCGAGGGGACCGCGCCGAAGAACGATGCTGACCCCTGGCAGGGTCGTTGGGGGCAATCGGAGGCCGCGGCGCGACCTTTGTCGTCGCGTTGGAAGTTTCGCTGGCGCGAAGCTCCTGCGGCGACGATTTCCGGGCTTTCCGGGCTGGAGGTAACCGCATCATGACGGGAAGCACAGCACGGCAGCGCGCCGGATGGCGGGTGGTGCTGGCCGCCGCGTGGTGTCTGGCCGCGTGCGGCGGCGGTACCCAGGTCGAGCCGGTGGACCTGCTTCTCACGGGGGGCCGGGTCATGGACCCCGAGAGCGGGCTCGACGCGGTCGCCAACGTGGCCCTGCGCGACGGGGTCATCGTCGCCGTCGGCGACGACCGGCCCGAGGCGCGGGAGGTGGTCGACGCCTCGGGCCTCGTCGTCGCGCCGGGGTTCGTCGACCTCCACGCCCACGGCCAGGACCCCGAGAGTCAGCGGTATCAGGCCAGGGACGGCGTGACGACCGCCATGGAGCTGGAGATCGGGGTCTACCCGGTAGGCGCCTGGTACGCGGACCGCGAAGGGCAGTCGCTGATCAACTACGGGGCGACGGTCAGCCACCAGGGCGCCCGCCGGGAGGCGTTCGGCGCGGTCGTGACCGAGCGCAACGACGAGGGCACGTTCACCCTCGGGCGCGGCGGCGCCTACCTCTACGAAGAGGCCTCCGACGAGGAGCTGCGCCGGGTCGCCCGGCTGATGGAGGCGGGGCTCGACCAGGGCGCCCTCGGCTTCGGGTTCGGCATCACCTATACCCCGGGGGCCACCCACGAGGAGATCTGGCGTCTGTTCGCGGCCGCCGCCGACCGGCAGGCGCCCGTATTCATCCACCTTCGCTCGGCCGGGGCGTTCCGCAGCCGCGAGGCCATCGCTCCCTTCCAGGAGGCCATCGCCAACGCCGCCGCCACCGGCGCCGCCCTGCACATCGTCCATATGAACAGCAGCGCCGGCGAGTCCGCCCCGGCCGCCCTCGAGCTGATCCGGGGCGCGCAGGCGCGCGGGGTCGACGTGACCACCGAGGCCTATCCCTACACCGCCAGCGCCAGCCGCATCGAGTCGGCCCTGTTCGACGGCTGGGAGGGCCGGTCCCTGGAGGACTATGAACGGCTGCAGTGGGTCGAGACCGGCGAACGGCTGACGGAGGAAACCTTCCGCCGCTACCGGGCCGAGGGCGGGTGGGTCATCACCCACGGCCGGTCCGAGACCACCAACGAGTGGATCGTCGGCCAGCCCGACGTCATCGCGGCCAGCGACGGCATCCCCTTCAGCCAGGGCCGGTCCCATCCCCGGGGCGCCGGCACCTTCGCCCGCATCCTCGGCCGCTATGTGCGCGAGCGCGGGACGCTGTCACTCATGGATGCGCTGCGCAAGATGACCCTCCTGCCCGCCCAACGGCTCGAGAGGGTGTCCCCCCGGATGGCCGCGAAGGGCCGCGTCCAGGTCGGCGCCGACGGCGACCTCACCCTGTTCGACCCCGACACCGTCATCGACCGCGCCACCTACGACGCGCCGGACCGCTACTCGGACGGCATCCGCCACGTCCTCGTCGCGGGTGCCTTCGTCGTCCGCGACGGCGCTCTCGTGGAGGGTGTGTTCCCAGGCCGGGCGATTCGGGGAGCGGGATCATAGCGCCTACGCGGTCGAGTGCGCCGTCAGGGAGCTTCAACGATGCGGCGCTGCTGCCCGGGCACGGCGCGGCCGGATGTGGGATCGTAGATGTTCAGGTGACGGTGATCGACGACGAGGACGATTCGGCGCCGCCGGCTGCGGTGACGGTCACGGTCCTGGAGCCCGTCCCGACCCTGCCGGTCCCCCCCGCGCGGGCTGCTGCCGATCGTCGGGGTCGTCCGTGGGGGCGGCCGGCGTGTCGCCCTACGGCGTCACCGTGAGCGGATGGCCCACGAGTCGCCGATCCACCGTGAGCAGCTTCAAGCCTTCTTCCTGGGCCTGGACCAGCAGAAGCTCGTCGAACGGGTCGCGGTGAACGATGGGGACGTCGAGCCTTTTCGCCGCTTGAGTCATCGTCATTGGCAGAAACGTCACGTCCTGTTGCTCGAAGGCGGCGATGACATCTTCCGGGGCGAAGCGGCTCTTGCGAGCGCCGGACGCGTGTCGAGCGTGGAACTTCAGCCGCATCTCCCAGATCGATACGGCGCTCACGTACAGGCGCGCCGCATGCTCTTCGAAGAACCGGCGCTCGGCATCGGTAAACGCGCCGCCCGCAGCCATGAACCGGTAGAGATAGAACGTGTCCAGAAGGACGTGCACAGGTCAAAGCGCCTACTCGTCCTCGAGACCCAGCACCCGACGGCTGAACGCCGCGTCCTGGAAGGCTGCCCTCCATTCCGCCACCTCCTCCTCCGGGGCGTCTTCGATGCCGAGCTTCCGGCGCGTCTCCTCCAGTTTCTTGAAGTCGATTCCCCCGCGCGGGCGGCAACGCACGAGCTCCACGGCGGGGACGCCGTGCTTTGTGATGACGACGCGCTCGCCCCCCTCGGCGGCGGAGATGAGCTCGGACAGTCGTGCCTTGGCTTCACGTACGGCAAGTTCCATGGGGCGGCTCCTCGACCAGCGGCGCGTCTGTCCAATATACGGCCGGGTGCGACAGCACGCAAGACTACACCGCGACTACAACCAGGCCTCGGAGTCTGCGCCGCAGAAGTGTCGCGCCAGCGAAACTTCAAACCCGACCGCAAGGTCGCGCTCGCGCGCTCTCTACCGCTCCCAGCGGTAGCCGAGACCTGCCTTGTGGGGATCTCTACCGCCCCCAGCGGTAGCCGAGGCGGGCGTAGTAGTAGCCGCCGCTCATGCCCCACGGCGTGAACTGGCTGTAGGGGAGGCCGAACTGCGCCGCAAACAGATCCATCCGGTCGGAGTAGGTGTCGAGGACGTTCTGGCCGCCGACGGCGAGGGTGGCGGCGGCGGTGAGGGCGATGGAGGCCTCGAGGTCGACGATGAAGCGGCCGGCGAGGACCGGGGCCTCGGCGCCGCGTACCGAGCGGGCGTCGATGTGGTCGACCCACGACCCGTAGTAGTGCAGGCGGCCGAGCAGACCGACCCGCGCGATGCGGTGGTTGACCGCGACGTTCCAGCGCGTCTCCGGCACGCCGCGTTCCAGGGCGCGCACGTCGCCGGGGCCGAGGAGGTCCGATTCCTCCGTGACGTCGGTGTCGGTGTGGTTCATCGCGAAGCTGAAGACGGTGTCGCCGCCCAGGCGCGGGGGCGTCCAGGTCGAGACGACGTCGAGGCCGCGGGTCCGGGTCGAGAAGTCGTTGATGAAGAAGCGGAAGAAGGCGAGGGTGTGCGCCGACGTGATGCCCTCGGACAGGAGGAGGGCGCGCTCGTCCGCCGCGAGAGTGAAATTCTGCGACAGGGCGAGGCGGTTCGAGACGTCGACGTGGAAGTAGTCGGCGGTCAGAGTGAACGGTCCGGTGTCGACGACCAGACCCGCCGTGGCGTTGACCGAGGTCTCGGGGCCGAGGGGCCGGCCGCCCCGGAGCCCTGCGGCCCGGAAGGTGGACGGCACGGTGGCGCTGTCGACGAGATCCAGGGTCTCGGGGTTGATGGTCGACTGCACGTTGAACGTGTTCTGCTGGCCGGGCGTCGGGGCGCGGAACCCGGTGCTGACGCCGCCGCGCACCGAGACGGCGCCGCCGAGCCGGTAGCGGGCGGACAGCTTGCCGTTGGCGGTCGCGCCGAACACGTCGAAGCGCTCGACCCGCACGGCGCCGCCCAGGGTCCACCGGTCGTCGGGTTGCCGCAGCTCGACGTCGCCGTAGAGGGCGGCGTTGGCGCGGGTCCAGGTGCCGGCGGTGTAGTCGGGAAACCCGGCGAAGCCGTTGGAGCCGGAGACGAAGCCCTGCGCCGCGTAGGGACCGACCTGCCACGAGAGCGGCTCGCCGGCGCGGATGGTGAAGCGCTCGTCCCGCCACTCGGCCCCGCCCGCGAGATGGACCATCTCGGTGGCGGCGTAGGAGACGTCCAGGTTCAGGTTGATCTCGGCCTGCCGGTAGAGGCCGGGGTCGAAGTCGCGCGGGGTGTCGGGGCCGAGCGAGGCGTTGACGGTGTTGGAGAGGAAGAAGTCCGCCTCGTGGGCGCCGTAGCCGGCGCTGGCGTCCCAGGTCAGGCCGTTGGCCGCGGTCCGGCGCAGGCCGGCGACCGCCGACACGTCCGTGATCACGCCGCTGAATGAAGGGGTGAACCCGCCCGGGGCGATCTCCTGGTGGGTGAAGCAGTTCGGGTCGGCCATCACCCGCGCGAGGGCCGCCGGGTCGGGCCGGTCGTCGGTGATCGTCACCGTGGGACAGCCCGCCGAGCCGTCCCGGACGCCGTCCTGCGCGTCGATCACGTCGCCGACGAGAAGCGTCCGGCCCCCGTCGAGACTGAAGATGTTGGCCCGCGTATTCGGATTCCGGTAGTAGAACCCCTGCGTCGACGTCCGGTTGGCGTAGTTGGCGTGGCCGTAGGCCTGCAGGCCGTTCGAGAACAGGCGGCCGAAGTTGCCGAAGAGCTTCAGGTCGTCCTCGCTCGTCGGATCGCCCCAGGGCTGCGCGGGGTCCGCCACCGCGGTGTTCCCGGCGGCGACGAGGGCGGCCGCGTCGGCCCGCTGCACGCTGCGGTCGGTCGGGCCGGCGTTGCCGTACTCGAAGCTGAGGTTGGCGAAGCCGGTGTCGCCGAGGGGCAGCCCGACGTTGCCGGCGGCGTTGTAGGCGTCGCCGTCGCCGGCGCGGTAGGCGCCGGTGTTCAGCTCCAGGCTGCCGCCGGCGCGGTCGTCCTTGAGGAGGAAGTTCATCACCCCGGCGATGGCGTCCGAGCCGTACTGCGCCGACGCGCCGTCGCGCAGCACCTCCACCTGCCGGAGGGCGATCGACGGAATGGGGGAGATGTCCGGCCCCTGGGTGCCGTCGGTCACGCCGCCGAACCAGACGAGGATCGCCGAGCGGTGGCGGCGCTTGCCGTCGACGAGCACCCGGGTATGGTCGTGGGCGAGGTTGCGCAGGCTCGCGGGCCGCACGAGCGAGGCGGCGCCGCTGATGGGGTGGGTGGCGACGTTGAACGAGGGGACCAGGGTCCGCAGCCGGTAGTCGAGCGAGGCGGCGCCCTGGCTGGCGACGTCCCGGAACGGAATCGCGTCGATGGGAACCGGAGACGCGGTCACCGACCGCGGCTGCGCGCGGCTGCCCACCACGACCACCTGCTCCTCGATCTGCACCGACAGGGCGAGGTCCAGGGTCACCGTGGCCCCGGCTCCGACCGCCACGCCGCGGCGCGTTTCCGGGCGGAAGCCGGGCAGCGTGAACGTGACGTCGTAACGGCCGGCCGGGAGTTCGGTGAACGTGAACGCCCCGGCGCCGTCGGTGACGGCGACGGCCATCGGGCCGCCGGTCTCTGCGGCGGCCTCGACGGTCACGCCGGGCAGCACGAGGCCCGTGGTGTCGGTGACCGTGCCTGCGATAGCCCCGTCCTGGGCATGGATGACGCCCGGCGTCGCAAGCCCCGCCACCAGGGCGAGAGCGATGCTCCGCGGCAGCTCGCGCAGGCAATGCATTCCGGTCATTGCTCCGCTCGTGATCGCCGCGATCGCCCTCGCCGTTCGGCGGCCGCGTGAGGACGACGCATCCTGGTTCATGTGCTTCGCTCGGGTTGCGGCGTCTCCTGCTCCGCCCGAGCGCTCGGAGCCGCAACCTCGGGAGCCAGCAGCGCCGTCAGGCGGGCGCCGGCGGCCACCGCGTCGGCGGCGCCGATCTCCAGCAGCCGCTGGATGTAGTCGGGCTGGAACATCAGCAGGCTGAGCAGGTCGGGGCTCGTCGTCTCCCGCGACCCGAGGCTGCGGGTCAGGTGCCGGAACATCTTCGGGAGCTGCGGCTCGAACTGGAGCGACAGCCGGCCGAGGTCCTGCGACGGCCGGATGACGACGAGGTCGACGGGATGCAGGTCCTGTCGGCGATCGACGGGCAGGGCCCGGACAAGCGAGTTCAGGCGCTGCAGGGTCAGGCCGTCCTGGTCGAGATCGTCCAGGAACATCGCGTTCATCAGCTGTCCGGCGATCTGCGCGGGCGGCGGGTAGTCCCGGATGACGGGCTCGCTGGCCTCCTGCGTGATGCCGCGGTGGCGGTTCGAGACGGCGATGATGCGCCGGGCGCCGAGGTGGATGGGGGCCGAGCAGGGGGCCATCATCCGGATGCCGCCGTCGCCGTGCCAGCCGTCCTCGAGCCGAACGGCGGGGAAGAACAGGGGCAGGGCGGCCGAGGCCATGACGTGCTCGACGGTGATGGCGGCGCGGCGCCCGCGCCGGTACGGCCGGTTCCAGTCCGCGATGTCTCCGCCCTGCACCCACATCACCGACTGCCCGGTGCTGTAGCTGCTGGTGGAGATGGCCAGCGCCCGCAGCCGGCGCGCCGCGAGGTTGCGGGCGATGCCGGCAATCTCGCCGTGGTGGTTCGGTCTCAGCCCCGCGTGCAGGGAAGCGCGGAGAGGTGCGGTGTCGAGCAGCCCCCGCACCCGCGGGGCGAACATGGATCCGCCGGCCACCAGTCGCACGCCCCAGCGCGCGACGAGGCCGAGGAGCGAGCGGCTGTCGACCCGAAAGACCCGGTCGACCCGCTGGTGCCGCCACAGCTCGACGAGATTGCCGATCGCCTCGGCCAGCGATCCTTCCCGCGCCGCCAGATAGGTCGCGTTGATGGCGCCGGCCGACGTGCCCATGAGGATGGGGAACCGCGCCGTCGGGTGGCGCCGGATCAGCTCTCCCAGGAATCCGACCTGATAGGCGGCGCGGGCGCCCCCGCCGACGAGGACGAGGGCCAGATCGTCCCGGGCGGGTGGGGACGTATCCGGCGGACCTGACGGCGGGGATGAGTCCACGAGATGACCGGCGGTTGTCGGGTGGGGAGTCTGCGCCGCGGGAACGGCGCAGACTCCCCAGGGGTTGGTCGGGGGAGACGGCTAGTGCGCCAGCGGGTCGGGCCGGATCTGGAACTTCACCAGATTCCCCTGCGTGCCCTTGCCGCCCTCCGAATGCCAGACCGCGTTGGTGCCGTAGTCGGCCCACACCGCCCGGCCCTTCCACCCGGCGTCGGGATCGTCGATGCGGCCGTCCATGCCCCGCGAGTAGAACCCCATCGGATACGGCACCCGCAGAACGACGAACTCCTCCTCGCCGGGCAGGAACGCGAGCAGCGAGTCGGACGTGCTGCCGGTGGCGATGGGCACGTTGGGACCGAGCCCCAGCGTGTCGTGCTGATCGACCCAGTTGTAGTAGTGGAAGTCGGCGCTGCCGTGGCTGTCGACCCCCTTCATCTGCGGCCCCGGAGTCGCGTGCAGGCTCCAGCCCTGGGGACAGTGCTGCCCGGTGGCGGTGGGGCCGTTCAGGACGTCGCACCGGCTGCGATCGAAGCTGGCGAGGTGCCCGCTGCCCGACAGGGCCGTCCACACGACGCCGTCGGTGGTGATGTCGATGCCCCGCGGCGAGAATCCCTGGATCGGGGCTTCAGGGTTCTCGAACGGCGGCTGGTAGTACTCCGCGATGCACGTCTCGGGCGGACTGTCGCCCAGCTCCAGCCGCACGATCTGCCCGGGAACGCCCCCCGAGGCGGCCCAGACCACGCTGTCGTCCGTCGGGTCCGGAACGATGCCGTACCACCCGCCGCCCATCTCCTTGTCCAGCGCCGGGTCGAGATCGCCGCCGCGGCCGACCCACTCGGTGATGCGGCCGTCCCCGTTGGTGTCGACGATGAGCGGGCACCAGCCCTGGGCGGCCTGCGCGTCGCCGGTCTCCTCGTAGACCTCGACGTCGAGCCAGCCGACGACCGGACCGACCGAGCTGAGATACAGGCGCTCGCCGTCCTCGTAGCCGAACTGCAGGTGGTGGGTGTTGAAGCAGGTGTCGATGAGCTCGACGTCCTCGGTCGCCGGATCGTAGTACGCGACGTGCCGCGCCGCCCGGTTCAGCGGATAGTGCTGCGCGTAGGCGTTGTCCGAGCCCTCGCGGCACCACGCGGGGTTGCCGGGGCCGCGGATCTGGTGGGTCATCCAGACCCGCCCCTGCCCGTCCATCATCGGGTTGTGCGGATTGCCGGGGTTGTTCCAGATGAGCTCGTCGCCCCAGTAGAGCGACGGCTCCAGGTTCTCGCGGTCGATGTAGGACCGGAAGTCGCCCTCGCCGGGCGTGTCGCGCACCGGCAGGGTCACCTCCCGCGCCTCGTGGGTGCGCGGGTCGACCCACACCAGCTTGTCGTTGGCGAACTCGACGCCGTAGATGGGGCCGCCGGCATTGACCCGGGGGTCGCGCTTGTCGGTCGCGATCTCGTCGTGGATGTACCCGGTCTCGCCGCCCCACTCCCACAGGGTCAGCACGACGTTGCGCTCGCGTCCCCGCGGGCGCGGCGGCGCCGGGGGCACCTCGCCGGCGCTGATGCGGTCGGTCCAGTCGGCGTACATCGCGATGGCGCGCTCGGCCCCGAAGCGGCGCAGCCCGCCGTTCATCAGGGCGCCCCGCTGCCCTGCCTGCACCCGATGCGCCCAGGCCGCCTCCGTGGAGTCGAAGTCGCCGGGGTTCAGGACCTCGCGGGTCGCCTCGTTCCCGAGCTGGTGGCAGAGCTGGCAGCCCTGCTTCAGGCCGTCGATCCAGGCCGCCTGGTGCCGCATGCCCGGTGAGATGCCATTGCCGGCGTCGCCGGTGCCGGGGAACTCGTCCTCGGCCGGGACCTCCACCAGCGAGTACCAGTAGTTGGCGGGATAGACCCGGGCCGCCTCGCGCGGGTTCGCGGCGGGCACCGCGTCGAGGTCGAGCGCGTCGCCCGGGCGACCGGAGACCGGCTCGGAGTCCCGCAGGCCGTAGCCGCGCACCCAGATGGCGTAGCCGGCGTCGGGCAGGTCGGGCAGCACGTAGCGCCCGTCGTCGCCGGTCACCACGATCTTGCGGAACCGGGTGTCGAAATCGTCGGTCTCGGCGATCACCCAGACCCCCGCCTCGGGGCCGTTCGGGCTCCGCACCACGCCCCCGATGTCGTCCGCGTCGAGCGGCGCCTGGGCGGTCGCCGCCGTACCGAGCCACAACGCCGTCATGGCCGCGATCACCAGGGCGGCCATGAACGCCGGCATGCCGCCGATACCGCGTATCAGTCGCGTTTGCATCGTCTCGTCCCCCGTTCGTCGTCGGTCGGAACCCAGTGCTCGCGTCAGGCCGCGCCGTCTGGATCCGCCCCAGACTTGTAGCACGTCCGCAGTCTCGATGCCAGCGGCGCCAGCGGGCCAGCGGCGCGGTCCAGGCTTCTCATTCGCCGCCGCGGTCGCCGCCGAATTGACCCTCCCGGGGCAAGGGCCGAGCCGGAGACGGGATGACCGGTGGCGCTGTCTTGCGGTAGATTGGAGTGTACTGCTTGCCGTGAGGGGGGCTCAGTGATCACATCTTCGGAATTGCTGTCCCGGTTCGCCGACGCGACGGATACGCTAGCCCGGCGCGCGGCCCTCATCGATCTCATCAAGGCCAAACAGCTTCACAAGGCCGTCAGCACCGAATCGTTGCGGCGCGGGCTCGAACGGCTCGCCGGCTCGGCAAGGGATGACAGCGGAGACGTGGAACGACTGCTCGCGCTGGCCACCTTGCAGCGTGCCGCCGCGTCGGCGCCGCCGATCAGGAAAGCGGTCAGGTCGCTGATGACAGACGCTGTCACCCGACCGCTGTCCAGTCTTCATGAACTGCCAGAGGTCGACGATCGGCTGTACGCGGCAAAGTCATGGCGTGTGGTGCCTTCGGCTTGGAGCCCCGACGTTCTCGCGACCGCCGCGGCGCTCGAGGAGTCGGGCGAAGCCGCTCGGAGAGAGTGTGTCGAGGGTCTCGTCGAACTTGCCGGCGATATCTCGGAGGCGATTTCGGTTCTGAGGAAGGCGCTCTTGGCTGTCAGGTTCGACACGAAGAAGCCCGGTGACAGTCTGGGGCGTCGGTTGACCCGTGTGCTCGATGCGTTGACGGCTGTGCTCTCGGGAGCAGAGAAGCCGGTAGGTGAAAACGCTGGACGGGAACTGAGCGAACTCCTGGATCGGGGATTTCGCGTCGTCGGGCGGCCTGAATCGGCAGCGGTACGGACAGCAGTCGTAGAACAGGTGGCCATGCTGACGCACGCGATCGTCCGGGCTGACTTTTTGCATGCAGACAGGGAGAAGACGTACGAGGCGATTTCCGTGGTGAGCGACTGGTTTCCCTCGCGCGAGTGGCAAGAGATATGCGCGTCCTCGAAGGCGATCTCGCGAGTCGGCAAGTACGTCCAGAAGTGGCTCCTGTTCTTGGCGCGGCGCGGCGTTGTCGACAACCGTCTCCGACACGCGCTGGTGACCGTGGCGGGTTCCCGGGAGAGGGCGGATGCGATCTGCCGGAGGATGGCGGTCGAGCACCCCGGGATCCCCGCTGACGTCCGGGATTGGCTGGCCGGCGTGTCGAAGCGCACATCGATAGCCAGCGCGGTCGAGAGCCAGGAGCGTTCCATCGACGAAGTGCTCGCCGAACTGCACATCGCGATGACACGGCTCACGCGGGCCGCGGACCGGGTAAGGTCGGACGTGTTGCCGGAAGTCTCCATCGTGCTTCCGCAGCAGGAGCGGGCGTTGTCGCGGCTGGCCGGGCTGGTGGAGGCCATGGCCAACAAGCTGAGTCTCGCCGTGAAATGGCGATCGCTGCGTCTACGCGGAACGGTGGGAGAGGAAGTCGAGTACTCAGCGGTGGAACACCGGCTCGACGCCGGCGTACGCAGCCGGCACGTACGCCTGCTGACTCCGGTGGTGGAGCGCATCAGCGAAGACGGCGTGCCGCGGGTCGTGCTGAGGGCGACCGTCGAGCCAGTCGGCGATCCGCGGGCACGGGCGCTTGGAGCGTCGGCCTGACGGCCTCGGCTCGAGTCCGGACCAAGGGGAATCGTTCATGGCAAGACAGCGCTCCATTTTCGAAGACCTGCTGGCCGATGCAACGCCGACCAACCTCCCGGCTCGAGAAGCAGCGCTGTTGCTGAAGAACCTGCTTGCCCGGCTCGATGCCGACGCCGCGGCTGACCGGCCGCAGTTCCGTGGCGTGGTGTCCGATGCCGAACGCGAGGCGTTGCGGGAGCTTCTCGGCGGCGTCGGTGCCTCTCGGTCCAGCCCGCCGGCTCCGCCAGTTGAGGCCTTGGTGGAGCCGCCGGAGGCGACACAACCGACCGAAACCGCGGAACCGCCGGAAGAGGACGCTGCGGAAACGACGTTACCGGCCGTCGATTTGAACCTCGACGCCCTCAGTCCCGATGTCTCTCCGCCACCGGAGTGGGTGCTCTGCCTCGACTTCGGCACCGCGAAGTCGAAGGCGTTCGCCGCCACCGACGACGAGGAGGATCCGGAGCTCGAACCCTTGGCCATAGGCAAAGACGACGAGGATCGCGACGAGTCCGTCTACGAGGTCAGCTCGTGCGTCTGGATCGACGATGACGGTCGGCTGTTCGTAGGGTCGGAAGCGGTCAATCGGGGCATGAACTACGGCGCCGAGCCGGCAACCCGCCGCCCCCTCGATTCGCTCAAGCAGGAGATCAGCCAAGTGGACCCTGCGGACGGCTCGGCGGAGCTGCAACGAAAACTCCCCGAGGAGGTGGATCCGACCTCGACGCTGACCTACGCCGACGCGGTCACCATCTACTTGGCGTACCTCACAGACTTGGCGACGGGGGCGGTCGCACGGCGCCTCGGGACACGGTACGTGCGCCGCCGATTCACCGTGCCGTGTTGGCAATCGACTCAGCGTGACTGGGCCGCCGAGCTGCTGGGGAGGAGTCTATTGCGCGCGCAGTTGCTGGCGGATACCTTTCGCGACCGTTGGCGGGAGGGTATTCCCGTCGAACAGGTCGCGCACGCAGTGCGGGCTGCGGCTGAGCACGACGGCGAGCTGACGCGGCTGGCGGCGATCGAGTCGGACGACGTGACCGACTGGGCCCGCGGGACCCTCGAAGCGCTGGGGGCAGCTTCCGCCCGCATGTGGAGGGAGCGCTCTGCGCGCGACCTCATGCTCGTGGTGGATGTCGGGGCCGGGACGACCGACTTGTCGTTGTTCTGGGTCGTGCAGCATGGAGCATCCCATCGCGCGTTTCCGATCGTGGACGGGAACTCGGGAATCCGGCAGGCGGGGGATACGCTGGACCGATTGCTGGTCGAGGCGGTGCTGCGGAAGGCAGGCCTCGGCGTCGACGAGGCCGGAGAGCGCGCGCGCCGCGGCCTGCGCCGCAAGGGGGTACGTCAGATGAAGGAGAGGCTGTTCCAGGTGGGTAGCCTGACGGAGACCCTGGTGAACGACGCGGAGGTCACTCTGAGCCGGGAAGAGTTCATCGAATCGGAGGGGGTCAGGGGCTTCGAGGAGCTGATTGCCGAGAAGATCCGTAAGCTCCTGGAGGGTGTCCACGAGAGCTGGGGGGAGGCGGCGGACGAGAAGGGCATTACGTTGGTCCTGACTGGCGGGGGCTGTGACCTTCCGATGATCACGACTCTCAAGGACCGGTCGTGGCGGTTGCGCGGGCATGCGGTCCCCTTTGGAGTAGCGCGGCGCGTGCCGAGGACCGTGGAGGACCGGTTCGATGCGCCGTTCATCCAGGCGTATCCGAGACTGGCGGTGGCGATGGGCGGAGCCCTGAAGACGCGGCTCGACGAGAAGAAGGCGTTGGTCGACTGGAAGGGCAAGAAGCAGGCGCCGGGCGCGCCGGAGAACCCCCCGGGGGCGGCTTGGTCGAGGGGGTAGGTTCTCTCAGGGGCGCAACGTGGTCGCCGGGGCGGTTGGAGAGCCTCGCCACGAAGGGTTGGACCCGTCGTCATCGAGTCTGGTCGAAGCCCCCGGGACGGGAGAGACGGCGGACGTCGACGCGCAACATGCGAACGGTGATGGCGAGCGCGCGTCGCGCGGGGCTCGCGCAGCAGGTCGGCGCGGTCAGACTGCCGCCAGCACCGGCGGCCGCCGGCTCCGGCAGTCGGTCGCCTGCTCGAAGGCGTGGGCGAGCTGCAGCACGCCGAGGTCGTCGTAGGGGCGCCCGACGATCTGCAGCCCCACCGGCAGGCCGGCCGGCGTGAACCCGCAGGGCACCGAGATCGCGGGAAGGCCGGTCGCGCTGACGAGATAGCACGACTTCATCCAGTCGAGGTAGGTGGGCAGGGCCTCGCCGGCGATCTCCATCACGTACGGCTGATCGACGTCGAACGGGGCGACCTGAGCCACCGTCAGGACCAGGAAGTCGTGCTCCGCGAACCAGGCGCGGAGGCGGCGGTGGAGGGCGGCGCGCCGACGTTCGGCGTCGGCGAGCTGGGAGCCGCGGAGGGCGCGGCCGGCCTCGATGTTCCAGACCACGGTGTCCTTCAGGACGCCGGGATGGCGGTCCAGGATGGGTCCGAACGCGAGGTCGAAGTACCAGGCCCGCCAGGTGGTGAAGACCTCGTCGGCGCCGTCGAGGTCGGGAGTGCTCTCCTCGGTCAGGCACCCGAGGTCCTCGAAGACGGCCCGGCCGCTCTCGAGGACGGCCAGCACCTCCGGCTCCACCGGCAGGACGCCGAGGTCGGGCGACCATCCGATGCGGACGCCGTCGAGGTCGCGCTCGAGGGCGCCGCTCGTGGCGACCGGCGGCACCGTCAGCGACAGCGGCGCCCGCGGGTCGGGGCCGGCGATGGAGTCGAACAGCAGGGCGGCGTCGGCCACGGTGCGGGCCATCGGCCCGTGGACGTGGAACGAGAACCACGGGGCGGCGCTGGGCCAGCGCGGCACCCGGCCCGACGACGGGCGGAACCCGACGACGTTGCAGAAGCTGGCGGGATTGCGCAGCGAGCCCCCGAAGTCGCTCCCGTCGGCGATCGGCGTCATGCCGGTGGCGAGGGCGACGGCGGCCCCCCCGCTGCTGCCGCCGCACGTCTTCGACAGGTCATACGGGTTGCGGGTCGCCCCGAACACCTCGTTGAAGGTCTGCGATCCGGCCCCCAGCTCCGGGGTGTTGGTCTTGCCGACGGTGATGGCCCCGGCGCGGCGTTCACGCTCGACGATGAGGGCGGTCTCGTCGGGTACGTGGTGCTCGAAGGCGCGGCTCCCGAACGTGGTGCGGATGCCCGCGGTGACGAAGAGGTCCTTGTGGGCGACGGGGAGGCCGTGCAGGGGGCCGACCTCGCGGCCCGCCGCGAGGGCCGCGTCGGCGGCGTCGGCCGCGGCGAGAGCGGCGTCGGGCACGCAGGTGACGACGGCGTTGACGTCAGGATTGACGCGGTCGATGCGGTCGAGATGGGCCCGCATCACCTCGCGCGCCGACACCGCCCGGCCGCGGATCAGCTCCGCGAGGCGGCGGGCCGTCAGGTCGCACAGTTCGCCGGTAGGGTCGAACGTGGGGTCGGGCATCGGCCTGCCAGTGTACACGCCCGGCGCGGCAGGACTCTCGGGCGACGGGCGTCCGGGGAGGGGCCTCGCGTTGCCCCGAGTCGGGCGAAGGCGCCGGCGGGCGGCAAGGCGGCCGTACGGCGCGGTGTAACGGGAGAGGCCTGGGAGTCTGCGCCGTAGAACGGTGCAGACTCCTGGCGGGGTTGGTTGAGCGCCAAGCGGAGGCCGCGGCGCGACCTTGCGGCGCGTTGGGAGTTTCGTTGGCGCGAAACTCCTGCGGCGACGATTGGCGGGCTAGGATCGGGCGGCGCCGTTGCCGCCCCGCCGATGCGGTTCGCCATGCCACGCCGAGACCCAGGCGGTGCCCAACCGCGCCCACGCGCCGGTGGTCTGGGCGGCCCACAGGGTCGGCTGCAGGGCCCAGTGAGCGACCCGGGTCGGGCCGGTCTCCCGCCGGACGTAGGCGACCGCCTGCTTCGGCGGCGACAGCAGGGCCTCGCCGACCAGCACCTCCTGGCCCGCCTGGTTGACGCACACGGTCTTCAGCCGCACGCGATTGCGGTCCTCCAGCCGCTCCATCACCTCGACTCGCGCGGTGACGCGGTCGCCGAAGTAGACGGGCCGGGTGAACGCGATCTGCTGGCCGACGTAGATGCAGCCGGGGCCCGGGAGCTTCGTGCCCAGCACGGCCGAGATCAGGGCGGCCGTCCACATGCCGGGCACGATCGGCTTCTCGAACCGGGTCGAGGCGGCGTACTCGTAGTCCCGGTGAATGGGGTTGTGGTCGCCGATGGAGTCGGTGAACTCCGCCACGTCCCCGGCGGTGGCGACGCGGGTCAGCTCCGCGCTGTCGCCGATGGCCATGTCCTGCAGGGGGCGTCCTCGCATCCGTCTCAGGTCCTCCTGGGCGCGCGCCGGGCAAGCCGTAGCCGCCGAGAGCAGTCGTCAGGAAGTGATCGATCCTAAGGTCGACAAGCGCACTCCGGCGCAACCCGTTTCCCGCAGATTGCGAGCCTTGGCGCGCGGCAAGGCAGCTTTCGTCAGCTTCCCAAGGTGAAAGAGGCTATCACGCCGACCGCTTCGGCGTCTTCCTGGTGGCGGCGCCGGTCGTCTTCCGTCGGATCGGGGGGCGCGGCTTGGGCCGGTCCTTCGCCGCCGCCGCCGGTGCGGGCGGCGCCGGCGGCGGGGGTGTCGCCGCCGGCGCCGGCGGACGGCTCCCGAGGGCGTCGAGCTTGTCCTCGAGCGTCTCGAGCCGGTCTTCGAGGTCCATCATCTGTCGCGACAGGCCGATCACCTGGTCGCGGGACGGCAGTCCGAGCGCGTCGATGGTGGCCTTGCCGGAGCGTTCCGCCGCCTCCCGGGCCTTGCCCTGGACGGTCAGGAACTGGTCGAGGGTCCGGCCGAGGGCTTCCGCGAACGCCTCGGTCTGCATGGCCTGCTCGAGGGCCCGGCTCCAGGCCGCGATCCAGTCGTCCAGGAACTGCTTCCACTGGGCGAGCACCTGGGGATCGACGGGTCCCGCCCCCGGGAACGGGACCGGAGCCGGTCGGACCGAGGTTCGAGAACTGGCGCCAGAACTGCGCCGGGTCCGGCGGGGGCGGGGCCTGGCCCTGGCTCGCCATCTGCTGGACCGTCTTCATCCACGCGTCGGCGCCCGCCTCCACCTGTTTCCGCCACGTCGCGAACAGGTCGTCGCGGTCCGAAGTGGGGTCTGCCATCTGAGATTCTCCCTGGGAGCCCGCGCCGTGGAACTGTGCCGACTCCCGACCGGGCTGGTTGGGCGGCGGTCGGAGCCGCAGGCGAAGATCTCCGGGCTACGAACGCGCTCCGAGCCAGCTCGCCACGTGCGGCCAGCAGTCGCGGGATGCGCTCCGTCCCGCGATGAGCGAAATGTGCCCGCCGGGCAGCTCCATGTACTTCTTGTCCCGGCTCCCGACGAGGTCGACGAGCGCCTTCACCCCCGGCGGCGGCGCGATGTTGTCCTCCCGGGCCCCGACGACCAGCAGGGGACAGGTGATGCTCTCGAGGTCGACCGGCCGTCCGTTGAGCCGCAGCGTGCCCCGGGCCAGGCGGTTCTCCTGGTAGAAGTCGGTGACCCACTGCCGGAAGAACTCGCCGGGAAACGGCACGTACTCGGAGGCCCACTTCTGCAGCGCCTTGTAGCCCTCGAGATAGCGGTCGTTCCAGGCGTTCCACCACAGGTTGAGACCCGTGCTCACGTCCATGGTGGGGCGGAGCAGCTTGAAGCCGAGCTGCACCATCTCGGCCGGCATCTGTCCCAGATTGTCGACCAGCTTGTCGACGTCGAAGTACCGGCGGTCGAGCCAGCAGCCGAACAGCCCGGCGTCCTCGAAGTCGATGGGGCCGGCGAGGTTGACGAGGTTCTTGACCGGGAAGTCGGGGTGGCTGCCGAGGAAGCTGACCGCGAGCGGGGACCCCATGCAGTAGCCCACCACCGAGCAGGCGTCGGCGTCCGCGTCGGCCAGCAGCTTCTGCCCCATGCGGGGCAGGATGCGGGTGGCGCAGTCCGAGAACGTCAGATGGTCGTCCTCGGGGCCGAAGACCCCCCAGTCGAGCAGATAGAACGGGAACCCCTGCTCCACCATGTAACCGATGAAGCTGGACTGGGGCAGGAGATCGAAGACGGTGGGGCGGCTGATGCCGAGGTTCGGCACGAAGAGCACCGGGGTGTCGTAGCGGGCCGTGCCCTCGTAGCGGTACAGGCGCGCCTTGTGCTTGCGGTAGACCTCGCGGCGGGGGCTCTGCGCGACGGCCGGCTCATTGGACTCCGCCACGAGCTCGCCGATGTTGCGGACGCGCTGAATGGTGCGCTCGAACTCGGTCTGCCAGGCCGACCAGGCGTTCGCATCGCTGGGGGTGGACTGCACCGACATGCCGGTCATCTCCTCCACGGGGACGAAAGCCGGCGCCGGCCGGATCCGTCATCGAGAAACGGGCGTGACGACCCGGATGCCGGGCCGTCACGCCGGGGCGGGTCCGCGAGTCGCTACGCGGCGGTCTTGGCGGTCGGTCTCGTCCTGGCGGTGGTCCGGGTCCCCGTCGGCACCGCGCTGGCCGCGCTGGCCGCGCTGGCCGCGCGCTCGGTCCAGATCTGCGCCCACGCCGACTGGGCCGCGCTGACCTTCTCGACCGACTCCTGCCACGCCGCGAACAGCTTCTGGTTCTCGTCGTCGATGGTGCCCAGCATCTTCACCGGCACCGCCTTGCGGACCATGCCGAAGTAGCTCTCCCAGAGCTCGCTCTGGGCCTCGGTCCAGCGGGTGCTCAGGGCCTGGGTCTGCTCGGCCCAGTCCAGCAGATCCTGGGGGATGCTGGGGACGGCCGACGTGCTGTCGCCGACGCTGCAGATCACCGCCTTCTGCGTCTCGAGACCGTTCTTCACGGCCGCTTCCCAGGTGTCGACGGCCTTGCGCCAGGTCTCGGCGAGCTGGGCCTGCCCGGCCTGCTGCTCCGTCGCCTCGGCCCAGCCGCTCCAGAGCCTCTTCTGGGTGTCCGTCCACGCCTGCAGCATGTCGTCGGTCTGTCTGGTCCAGTTGATCATGGGGATTCTCCTCGAAAACGATAGAACGCGAGCCTGAGCCGGCGTCCGTGCGCGGGGCGATCACGCTTGCCCGCACGAGGTGCCGACCGTCGAGCGACGCGAGGATGGTAACAAGGAACGCTAACTTTTGCAAGCAGTAATTTCGGGTAGGACCGGCAAGGGTCCGCGCCGCCGCCGGACGCCCGGCGTCACTCGGCGACGGCGTTCACCTTGCGGAACGACTCGTACATCTCGACGAGCATCTCGCGCTGGCGCGCCGACAGGTAGGGGTCGCGGCGCAACGCCTCGACGACGCCGCTCGCCTCGCCGTCGGACGGATCGAGGATGCCGGCCTGGGCGTACAGCGTCTCGGCCGACATCTCGAGCCCGCCGGCAAGCGCCTTGAGGACGAAGCTGCTGGGGTTCCGGAGCCCGCGCTCGATCTGGCTGAGATAGGCGTTCGAGATGCCGCACACGTCGGCGAGTTGGCGGACCGACAGATGTCCCAGCTCGCGCTGGCGGCGGATGAACTCGCCGAGGCCGACGTCGGGACCGGATCGTTTGGCGGACATGGCCGTTGTCGGCCGGCGCTACATTTCCAGACCGCCGTTGACGGTCAGGACGGCGCCGGTGATGTACCCCGCCTCGTCCTCGAGGAGGAACCGCACGCAGCGCGCCACCTCCGAGGCCTTCCCGAGACGGCCCAGGGGAATGCGGCCGATCACCGTGTCGAGGACGGCCTTGGGGACCGAGGCGACCATCTCGGTCTCGATGAACCCGGGGGCGATGCAGTTGACGGTGATGCCCTTGCGCGCCACTTCCAGCGCGAGGCTCTTCGTGAAGCCGAACTGACCGGATTTCGACGCGGCGTAGTTCGCCTGTCCGATGTTGCCGCTCTGACCGATGACCGAGCTGATGTTGACGATGCGGCCGCTGCCGCGCTCGGTCATGTGGTCCAGCACCGCCTTGATCATGTAGAACGCGCCGGAGAGGTTCACGCGCAGGACCGCGTGCCAGTCGTCGACGGTCATCTTGCGCACCGTCTTGTCGACGTTGATGCCCGCGTTGTTGACCAGGAAGTCGATGCGTCCCTGCTGGGCCAGCACCTCCTGCACCACCCGCGCACACGAGTCGGGTTCGGCGACGTTGCCCTGATGCACCGAGATCGAGCGGCCCTGAGCCCGCAGGCCGGCCGCGAGCGCCGCCGCTGTCTCCGCCCCCCGGTTGTAGCCGGCCGCGACGTGAGCGCCGTCCTCGGCCAGACGCTCCGTGATGGCCGCGCCGATGCCCCGGCATCCCCCGGTGACGACGGCAACCTTCCCTGTGAACATTCCCGGTCCTCCACGCTCGCGCCGGTCCCCGCGGACCGGCCGAACGCCAGTCGAAGAGTAACATGGCCCACGACGGACCCGCGGGGCGTCGATAGGCCGGTGCCTGCCGCCGGTCGGTGCGAGGTCAGCCCCCGAATGCCGCCTCGACGTCGGCCGATGACGAGGTGTGGGGCGGCGGCAACGGACCGGTGTCCATCGCCAGCCGCGGCGCGGTCTGCTCCGGCGCGACTATGGCCGGATCGATGCGCAGCACCGCGTATCCCGCGACGGCCCCGGCTCCGAAACCGGGGGTGAACACGCGGGTCGGGGTCGAGAGCAGTCCCTCGGCGACCGCATCGTGGATGGCCAGCGGAATGCTCGCGGCCGAGGTGTTGCCGACGCGGGCGATGTTGAAGTACATCCGTTCGCGGCCGATGCCCGCCTGCTCGGCCAGATCGATCACCATCCGCTTGTTGGCCTGGTGCGGGATGATCAGGTCGATCGCGTCGACGAGGCTTCCGGGCTCGCCGTCGGGGTGGGGCAGCGTCTGCAGCTCCCCGATCATCTGCTCGAGATAGCGCTTCACGAGCGCCTTGACTTCCGGCCCGTAGACGGTGATGTCGCAGCCGAACTCGACGTTCGGCCAGATGATCGAGTTCACCTGGCTCTCGGGGCCGCTGGCGTAGGTCTGCAGCACGTCCACGTCGCCGGGAGCGCCCTCCGGGGCCGGCGCCACGACCAGGGCGGCGGCCCCGTCGCCGAAGATCATGCGCGACGTGCGTACGCTGCCCACCTTGTCGGAGAACTTCTCGGCGCAGACCAGCAGGATCGGGCGCTCGACCTCCTGCAGGATGCGAACGGCGTCCAGCAGGCCGTACGGGAAGCCGGCGCAGGCCGCTACCAGGTCGACCGAGGTATGGGTCTGGAACATGCCGAGCTGTCCGGAGAGCCACGTGGCGGCCGAGGGCAGGAGACGCGTATTCGTGCAGGTGCAGAAGATGACCGCGCCCATCTCCTCCGGTGAGCGGCCGGCCCGGCCCAGCGCGCTCACCGCCGCGTCGAGCGCGAGGTGCTCGAGGCCGTCCTCGGTGTAGCAGCGGCTCTCGATGCCGGTCTTGGCGGCGATCTGCGCCGCGCTCATGGGCGACCAGTTCGAGGCCGAGTTGCGGATGATGTCGTCGTTGGTGCACAGGAGCTCGCCGCGCCGGACCGCGAGGGCCTCGATGCGCGGTTGCACCCGGAACTGGGACCGCACCTGCACCGGCGCGAGCGGGGTGACCGGCCGGCGCGGCGGCGCGGCCGGGGGAATGCGCGGCCGGCGCGGCGCGCCGTTCTTCACGCGCCGAATGAAGTCCATCACGTCCGTGGTGCGCGGCTGGTAGATGACCACGACGTCATCGCCCTTCAGGGCGCCCACCGGGGTCAGCCGGGTGTCCGACCGGTCCCACGGATACTGGTTGTGCAGGGTCATCGTCCAGCGGCGCAGGGCCTCGAGCTCCGGCACGCTCTCGTGGCAGTCGAGGATGTCTCCCAGACTGAACCGGGGATAGTCCGGCTCGAACGATCCCAGCCGATACACCAGCTGAGAGCCGGTGGCGACCGCCTCGCCGACCGTCGGCTTGATCGCGGGGAGGTCGGTGGCATGGTGCCGCTTGTGGCGAAAGACGTCGAACAGCATGCGGAAGAGCTCGTGCTCGACCTCGGCGCACCACGCGGCGGGCAACCGGCGGTAGCTGGACTCGACGGCCGCGACCTTGCGTTCGCCGTCCTCCCACGGCGTCAGGGCCGGGAGGAAGATGTCTTCGCGGCGCCGGGGCACGTCCCTCCATCGGGTCGGGCGCTTCTCGTACATCGTGATCACGTAGCGGTTCATCCAGAACAGGTGCAGTCCCAGATCGCGCAGCAGCTCGTATCGGTTGGCATACCCGTCCGATTCCGCCCGCGCCGCGATCTCCGAGCCGGTCGGGGCCTTGACTTCGAAGTCGCGCCGCACGATCGCGCCGAGATCTTCGGCGGTATCGATGGACGAGAAGTCCGGCTCGGGAAAGAAGTTGGACGGGAAGACGAGCCGGCGGTGCGAGTTCACGACAAACGGTTTCATCTCGTTCCATTCTCCGGTGGCCCGGATTCCACGGGTCCGCGGACGCCGCCACGACCCCCGCGGTCGGGTCGGCCCGACGCCGGCGCCGTCGGGCGAAGTCAACTGACGGTGTCAGGCCGGTGAATCGATGTCGGCGAGGATATCCTCGATCCAGGTGCGGGTCTGGAGTCGCTGCTCGGTCGCGGACGGGTCCCGCTCGGCCCAGGGATGGTCGCTCCAGGCCGCATCGGCAGCCACGGCGTCGATACGCGCGCCGGTCGACCGCGCGGGCAGGGGGCCGTACTCTTCCACGAGGAACTCATTGCGTGCTGCTGTCATCGGCGAGGGTCTCCATTCCGTTGGTGCTTACCGGTGTCGGCATGGCGCCTGGAAGCGGCCTGCCTTCTGCGACACCGATTGGTGAACTCATTGGTGGAACTCATTGGAACGTAAAGCAAATGTCGTGCCACGTACAGGCCGTCGCCGAAGCGCTTGAAAGAAGGCAAGACGCGATGGCCGCGACGCGTTCGACCCACACCCCTGTTGGTGTCCGCGGGCCTGAATCCACATTCTTGTCGATGGGTCGCCGAAGGAGGGTACGGCCGCCACCGCCGCAGCGTCCGCCGGGTCGCGGTGACCCGCCGTGCACGCCGTCGTGCATCGCCTGTCGATAGTATCAGTACCCGATGGCGAACAGCTCGTTCTCGGTCCGGATGTACCAGATACCGTCGACCAGCGCCGGAGAGGCGAGGGTGCGGGTCCCGATGTCGTTGACGTGCAGCAGCTCGAAGTCCGGACCGGTCTTCAACACGAAGGTCTGCCCCTCGTCGTTGGTGACGAAGAGCTTGTCGTCGACGATGATCGGCGACGCCGAGATGCCCTCGCGCCGCGGGCGGCCGAGGCGCTCCTGCCACACCGTCTCGCCGGTCCTCGCGTTCAGGCAGGTGATGATGCTCGACATGTCGTTGATCTGGTACAGGTAGTCGCCGTGCACCATCGGCGACGGGACGAACGGCGAGCCGCGGGTGGTGCTCCACTCGACGTGGGTGCGGGTGACGTCGCCGCGACCGCCGGGTCGAATCGCCAGCGTCGGCCCCGCCCGGCCCGAGGCGCAGTAGACCAGCCCGTGTCCGACCGCGGGCGTCGGGATGACCTCGCGGAGCATGCCGCCGCAGCGCCACAGCTCTTCGCCGGTCGACGGATCGTAGGACTGCACGAGCCGCTGGCTGCTGACGATCAGCTCGTCATGGTCGCCGACGCTGATGGCGATCGGCGTACCCCAGCCCACGCGCGCCGCCCGCTCGGTCCGCCACCGCGTCTCGCCGGTGCGCGCGTCCAGGGCGGTGACGAACGCGCCGCCGTTCTGGTCCTGGTAGATGATGACGCTGTCGCGGTAGAGCAGCGGCGATCCGGCGGGACCGTGGTAGTTGTCGATGCGGCCCAGGTCGCGGTGCCAGACGACGTTTCCGTCGAAGTCGACGGCCAGCATGCCGCGGCTGCCGAACGAGGCGTACACCCGCTCGCCGTCGGTGGTCACCGTCGCCGACGACGGACTGTTCTTGCCGTGGTGGCGTTCGGCCCGGCCGTTCGGGGCGTCGGCCTGCCAGAGCAGCGCGCCGTCGGACCGGCGGAAGCTCAGAATCGAGACCCGCCGGCCGCGGTCGCGCGAGGTGGTCAGAAAGATCCGGTCGCCCCACACGATGGGCGAGGAGTGGCCCCGGCCCGGTACCGGGCGCTTCCACAGCACGTTGGTGGTGGCGGACCACCGGTCGGGGTATCCGGTCTCCTCGACCACGCCCTGCCCCGACGGGCCCCGCCAGCGCGGCCAGTACCGGGCGCCGTCGCCCTCCGGCGGGACCATGCGGACGCCGGCCGGGCTCTGGGCGCCAGTCGCCGGCGCCATGGCGGCCAGCAGGCCGAGCGCGAGGGTGAGCGCAACGAGACGGCGGGGGCCTGCGGTGTTTCGTTTCACGGTCGAGCTCCTGGTGTGCCGTCTCTCGAATTCGTTGCAGAATTCCTGGACCGTTCCGGACTGCGAAACGCCCATGGCTCCCCGGCAACGTGTAAGAGCAAATTGCGTTACCTAGTGGCTCATCGCGTAGAGCAGAACGTTGATCCCCAGCGCGTAGCCGTCGGGCGAGAACTGCTCGAAGTACCGCGGGTCTTCACCCTCCCGTTCCCAGGCGTCGGCGACGTCGGTGTTGTGCGACATCAGCACCAGAATGCGTCCATGCTCGTCGGTGATGGCGCGCAGGTGAGCCTCTTCGCTGTCACGGCCGCGCTCGGACGTGGTGCCGCCGCTGCGCCACCAGAACTGGATCGCGGTGATCTGCGGCACCTCGTCGACGTACATCAGCGCGCGAAACACGGGATGTTCCGGCGGCAGGTCGCGGATGGGATAGTCGGCCGGCGGCAGGACCCGGCTGATCTCCGACTGCCAGTGCTGCCAGGCGGCGGTTCCCCAGAAGTCGTCGACCCAGAGGAATCCCCCCTTGAGCAGGTAGTTGCGGAGCTGTGCGGCCTCCGTTCCGCTCAGGCCGATGGTGCCGGCGTCGGCGGCCATGATGAACGGACAGTTGAACAGCTCGCGGTCGTTGAGGGCGACCACCCAGTGGTTCGGCTCGCCCCGGCGGTCGAGGCTCACCTGGGCGCTCGTCAGGTCCGAGAACCGGAACATCAGATTGATGCCCGCGTAGGGATAGTCGGTGATCCAGCCCATGCCGAGCGCCTCGTAACGGACGCTGCGGTACATCAGCTTGCAGAACGCGAAGTCGCGGTCCGGCATCGAGGGGGGCGGGTAGCGCGGGGGCATGTTGCCCTCGCCGAAGAACCGCTGAGCGCTGGCCGCCGCCGCAAGCGCGGCCACCAGCCCGACCGCAAGCAGCAGGGCGATCCCCGCCGGGAGACGGCGCCGCGCGACGCTCATGTGCGATCCTCCGCCTTGTGCGTTTGTCCGCGTCCGGGCGGCCGGCGATTCCGCGGATTCCGGCCGTCGTTCCGACCGAACCCTTATACCACGGAGGTCGTTCGACGTCGTCGGCGACTGCTTGTTCGCGGCGGCGGTCTCGGGCCGGTCGTCGAGATCCCCGTCGGGAGAAGAACGGCTCCGGGCGGCCGACGGCGTCCTGCGGGCGCGTCGTTCGCGGCGCTTCGCAGGCCGGGGCCGCAGACGCCCGCGCAGACATCCCCGACGCGGGCGGCCGTGCGGCTGTCCGCGTGTTGCGCGGCGGTTCCATTTGCGTCAGCATTGGGAGAAAGGGGGCAACCATGGCGCTTCGAATCAACCAGCGGGATGACGGTCCGATCACGATTCTCGATCTGTCCGGCAAGGTGGCCGCGGCAGCGGGAGATCTGCCGCGGCAGCGGGAGAATCACCACGGTTGGGGCGGCTGACCGCGCTCTACGACCGCAGCGCTGTAGCTGACCGACCCGGGGTCGCGTTCGGGGAGGCCGTCGGCGTTGCGTGTTTCCGCAAGTCACACGGTGACGCTGTCGACCTCGCGGGTCTTGGCGCGAGCCGGTCGGGACTGCTTGCCGCGACGGCCTTCCCCGATCTCCGACCGAGTCGAGAGTCTCATCGGCGCGGGGCGCACCCAGCTGATCCTGAATCTCGGCGCCGTGTCGAACATCGACAGCGCGGGGCTCAGTTGGTTCCTGTCGATGCGGAGCGCCGTCGTGGGTGCGGGCGGCCAGCTCAAGCTCCTCAACCTCACCGAGCGGGTCCAGGACCTGATAGTGACGACGAAGCTCGAGATGGTGTTCGACTCGTACGAGTCGGAGGCGGACGCGCTGAAGAGCTTCTCGTGAGACGTCGGACGGATTGCCCCGGACAGCCCGGGGACGAGAGTCCCGCGTCGCACCCGAGCCGGGGGAAGGCGCCGGCGGGCCGTAGAGGCGCCGGCGGGCTGTAGAACGCCCGGCTGACAAGGCGTTCGAGGGCGCTGCGACCGGAACAGAGGCGTCAGGCGGAATGCAGCGCCCGCCGAATGCCGCGCGGGCTCTTGCGCGGGCGGCCGGGGCCGCATAGACCTTCGGCATCGTCCGATCGCCGATCGGGCGGCCGGCGGGACTCCGACCACGGTCTGCCCGGGATCGTAGAATCATGCCCAACATGCGGTCAGGACGAACCATGACACGGATCAGGCGCCGGATGCAGTGGAGCGCCCTCGCGGCGATCGTCGCGGCGGTGGGGGTTCAGGTGGCGGCGCAGGACTGGCCGCAGTTTCTCGGGCCGGCGCGGGACGGCCGCTACAGCGGCCCGCCGCTCGCCGCGAGCTGGGCCGACGGCGGCCCGCCCCGGTTGTGGTCCCGGCCGGTGGGGGCGGGCTTCGCCGGTCCGGCGGTGACCGGCGATCGGGTCATCCTGTTTCACCGCGTGGGGCGGCAGGAGGTCGTCGAGGCGCTCGCGGCCGCAACCGGCGACACCGTCTGGCGCTACGAGTACCCGACCAGCTACCGTGACGACTTCGGGTTCGACGAAGGACCGCGGTCGGTGCCGGTCGTCGACAACGGGCGGGTGTACACGTTCGGCGCGCAGGGCGAGCTCCACGCCGTCGATCTCGAGACCGGCGCCGGCGTCTGGCAGGTGGACACCCACGAGCGCTACGGCGTGCGCAAGGGGTTCTTCGGGGCGGCGGGGTCTCCTCTCGTCGAGGACGGACGGGTCATCGCGAATGTCGGCGGCCGCCGCGGCGGCATCGTCGCGTTCGACGCCGCCACCGGCGACGAGCTGTGGACCGCGACCACCGACGAGGCGAGCTACTCGTCCCCGGTCGGCGCCACCTTCGGGGGGCGGCGCCACGCCCTCGTCTTCACCCGCACCGGGCTCGTCGGGCTCGATCCGGCATCGGGCGAGGTGCGGTTCGAGAAACGGTGGCGCTCTCGCATCGGGGCATCGGTGAACGCGGCCACGCCGCTGGTCATCGGCGACTCCGTGTTCATCTCCTCCAGCTACGGCACCGGCGCCGCCCTGTTGCGGGTGGAGGGCCGGGCGCTGGCCGAGGAGTGGACCGGCGACGACAGCATGACCAACCACTACGCCACCGCGGTGGTGCACGAGGGCGTGCTGTACGGCTACCACGGCCGCCAGGAGTACAGCCCGAGCCTGCGGGCCGTGGATGCGCGCTCGGGCGCCGTCCGCTGGAGCCAGGACCGCTTCGGGGCCGGCACCGTCACCCTGGCCGGCGACCTCCTCGTGATCCTGCGCGAGAGCGGCGAGCTGATGCTGGCCGAGGCGACCCCCGAGGCGCTTCGTCCTCTCGCCCGCGCCAGAATCCTGCCGGGCGTCGTACGTGCGTACCCGGCCCTCGCCGCCGGCCGCCTCTACGCGAGGAACACCGACACCCTCGTCGCCGTCGATCTCCGATGACGCGCCTCGGTCCGGCATCATCGGCACGATCGACGTTTCCCGGGATGGCCACCTCTGCCGCCTGATCGTGCAACGCGGGGTTCCGCCACGGACTGTCGAGGCGATTGGAGCACTCCGAACGCGCAAGTCCAGAGTCCCTCGGCGCACGCGCAGGCGAGTCCGACGGCTCCCATGCGTTCCCGCAGGTGGATTCGGGAATGACCCGGGAACACCACGAACAGGCGGTCGAGCATCATGTCGGTCAATGCCGAGAGCATCGACCCCGTGAGCCTTGGCGCGCTCGTCCGGTTGAACTCGAACCCGACCCGACGTCCCCCTGAAACACCAGCAGATCGAGCTCTGCTCCCTTCGACCGGCGGGGTCAGCGCTCGCGCCCGATCCGCGCGATCGCGGTCGTCACGGCCAGACCGGTGAGCATCAGGGCCAGCGATCCGGTGACCTGGCCGGTCGAGGGGCGGAAGCGTTCGAGCGGCCAGTCGGCGGGATCGATGCCGGGGAGAGAGGCCTCCGTGACGACCTGTCCCCGCACGATCGCGCCCGGCGCGGGCTCGACCGGGTGCTGGAAGGGCCAGAGGCCGGCCACCGCGCCGAGCAGGAGCCCCAGCAGCGCCCCCAGCGTGGCCTGGCGGCAGCGGTCGAGCAGCCAACGCAACAGGTTGGAGACGCCCACGATTCCGGCCGCGACGCCGAGGCCCACCGGCAGCACGAGCGCCGAGGCGTCGAGCAGCAGCCCCGCGTCCCGGTCGATGAGACCGGTTTTCAGCGTGTCGACGGCGCCGAGAATCGTCTCGTACTGGCCGAGCAGCAGCAGCAGATAGCCGCCGCTGACCCCGGGCAGGATCATCGCCGAGGCGCCCGCGAGACCCGACAGGAACAGCAGGGGCCGGCTCGGCTCGCCGCCGGTGCTCGCGGCGCCGAGGCCGAGCTGCATGGCGATCATCAGCAGGGCGGCGCCGGCGGCCCCCGCGCAGACGGCGGGGGTGACGGGCCGGGCGAGCCGCCAGACGAGGGGTACGCCGCCGAGGGTGAGCCCGATGAACAGGCTGTACATGACCCAGCGCTGCTCGATCACGAGGCTGCGCATCGGTCCCGCCAGCAGCAGAATCGCGAGGCCCGCCGCGCCGCCGACGGCGCCCAGCAGCGCCATGGACCGCGGTTGGAACCGGAACGTCGTGACCTCGGCGATGGCCGCGATGAACGCGGGGTAGACCCCGGCCGCGAGCAGCATCGTGCCGCCGCTGATGCCGGGGACGAGGTTGGCGAGACCCATCAGGGCCCCGCCGATGGCGCCGCGAATCGTGACGGACGGCAGGGAATCGGCGGCCGGCCCCGCGGTGTCGGTGGTCATCGGGAGGGGAGCCGGTCGCGGGCGGCCGGAGGGCTCACCGGCGGCGGTGCGGCGCCGGCGGCCGGCTCGGGGCCGCGGCGGCGGTGCGCACCGGCGGCCGGCTCGGGGCCGCGCCGCCGGTGCGGAACGAAGGTGCCGTCGGGTCGGAGCTCCGGTCGGGCCGCGGCTATTGCGAGCCCGCCGCCGCGGCGCGGTCGTCGGCCCGCGCGCCGGACAGGATGCCCTCCATGGAGTAGTTCCCTTCGTGGCAGGCGTACTCGAACAGCGGGGTGTCGGCCCGCTGCATCGGCATTGACGCCGTCCAGGGGATCGCCCAGGTGTCGAGGTCGGTCAGCGTGAAGGTGTACTCGAGGGTGTCGTCGTCGAGACGGGTGAAGCGCTCGACCAGGGTCATGTTCTCGCTCGACGCGACTCCGGAGCCCCCGGAGGTCAGGGGGATCCACTGGCGCTGGTCGTTGAAGTTCGCGGACTCGATGACCAGGGTGTCGCCCTCCCAGTACCCGCGCGAGTCGCCCGACCAGAGACGGATGTCCGCGTCGAGGGCGGGACGGCCGTCGAGGGGCACGAAACGCGAGGTGTGCACCATCTCGGTGTGGATCACGACGTGGTCGGGGGTCTGGAAGAGCTGCATGTTCTGGTTGTAGGCGAGCGGCGTGATCGGCGGGCCGGCGTTGAACCCCACGATGCACCGATCGGACGAGTTGCGGTCGGTGTAGGAGTCGGCGGGGTGCTCGGCCATGTGCGCGCGCCGCGCCTCCGCGCGCTCCGCTCCGACCTCGGACAGCTCCGGGAACCGTCCGGTCGGGGGATCCGTGATCAGCGACGTGCGCCGCGTCTCGATCGGCTGGGTGCCGCGGTCCATCCAGAAGTTGTTGTAGGCGCCGACGTTCCCGCCGGCCTCGGTTCTCTCCGCCTCCCGTTCCCAGAGCTCGATGTCCCGCTCGACCGCCTCCCGCTCGAGAGTCGCGGCCTCTTCCGGCGTATAGAACGCCTGGTCACCCAGATCTTCCGGCCGTTCCAGCGGGGTGATGGTGCGGAAGTCCCAGATGCCCTGCAGATCCGGCGTCCCCCACGGGGTCCGGGGCGCGGTCTGGGCCGCAACCGGGGCCGCGGCCAGCGCCGTGACCGCGATCACCGTGAATACCGCGACGAGATATCGATGGTTCATGGCACCTGCTCTCCTGGTTCCTGGTCGTCGTTCCACGCCTGCCAATCATGCCCCCGGACGGCGGTCGCATGCAAGGACACGGTACGCGCCGGCGTCATTTGAGATCGACCCGATCCGGCCCACGGGAGCCCTCCTGCATCGGCGAGCGCAGCGGGGCCCGGCGAGCGAAGGGTAGGGCGCCCCGGTTTCGGCGGGTGTCGCCGGCGCCGCGTCCTACTGGTCCTTGAAGTAGGCGTCCGTGTGGTTCAGCCAGTCCTGCCGCGGCGGGCTGAAGATGTCGACGTCGAGCGTCTCCTCGAGGGCCTCGGCCTTGTGCGGTACGTTGGACGGGAGGTGCAGCACCTCGCCCTCCGCGACGTCGAAGACCTGCGAGAGGTCGTCTCCCACCCAGAACCGGAGCTTGCCCTTGAGGATGTAGGTGATCTGCTCGTTGTGGTGTGCGTGCTCGGGGACGATCGCGCCCTTCTCCAGATAGACGTGGGCCACCATCGTGCTCTCGCCGGTCACGACCCGGCGGTCGATGCGGTTGGTGACCCGCTCCTTGGGCATGTCGTTCCACGTGAACTTGGTGACGGTGGTTGAGTTGGGCATGGCGCCCAGTGTACGCGAAGCGCGGCCCGGGCCGGGAGGTGCGCGAGCATGCCCGGGCTCGAGCTGGACACGGCGGTGTCGACGCTGAACAGGTTGTCGCCGGGGTGGTGTCCCCCGTAGTAAGTGGAAGACGCGGCGATCAACGCGGGGACTGCCGCCGGCCCGGACGCCGGCGCACTGGACGATGCGTGGTTCGCGCGCGCCCGTCCGGCATGGGTTTGCCCGGCCCGACCGCATCGAGCGCTACGGCGCAAATTGCCGCGAGCGTCGACAGCCCGCGGTGGCACCTTCGCGTTGCACCCGGAGCGCCGAGGCGCGCCCGCTTTGGCAAGCCGCGAGAGGGCGCGCAGTTCCATCGCCGCTGGAATGCAGCGGAGACTTCGTCACGGGCGGTTGAGTGCGACGATGGAACGAGTCACGGCTCCCGATCCAGGCAGACGCCGCGCGGCGCGGTGTCGACGTCGATTCCCTGCAGGACCAGCCGGGCGCTGGCTTCTTCCAACGCGTAGGGGGGATCGAGCATCCGCGCGGTCGTCAGCGAGGCCTGACCGGCGAAACGGACCTGCCACTGCAAGGGACCGTCGATGGTCTCGGGCACGACCATCACGCAGGCGAATCGATGCTGGCCCGGCAGGAAAACGGTGGGCTGGCCGCGGTCCGCAGCGGCGGTGAGAAACGCGTTGTCCTCGCCCGCGATCGTCACGTCGACGTGGTTCCGGTTGTAGTAGCCGAACGCCAGGGTCAGGGACGCGTCGGGGTTGCGGACGAAGCCATCGTAGATGAGGTAGACGGGGTGCCGCGGTTGGGCCGCCGGGGCGGAGGCGGCGACCGCGACGAGCAGCGGCGCGAGGACGACGGCGGCGCGCCGCATGTGACTATTCCTCCACCTGCAGCTCGGCGTACTCTTCCTCCGAGATGTGGAAGTAGTCCAGCCAGCCGATGTTCATCTCGTCGATCGTGCGCTGGCCCCAGCCGACGGCGGCGGTCGGGTCGGGGTTGACGCGGTTGGCGGCCGAGTTGTCGTGGTACGCGGTGACGTGCATCACCGTGCCCGCGGGCAGGGTCAGCGGGGTCTCGTACACGTAGGTCGGCTGCCAGTCCCACGCGAACCGGCTCACGTCGGCCAGCAGCTCGGGGCGCCCGCCGCCGGGTCGGATCGCCTCCAGCGTCATCGCCTTGCCGCGGTAGTGCATGTGCGGCTGGAAGCTGATGATCCTCGCAGGCTCCGGCAGGGTGAAGTAGGCGTCGCTGCGCACGTTCGGCGCGCCCGGCGGGATGATCAGGTCGGCGCGGTTGGACACCGCCTTCGTCGTGACCACGTAGTCCGGCTCGTAGCCCGCCGGGTAGAGCTTGATGCCGACCCGGGTCTGGTCGGTGAAGGTTCGCTCGTCGTCCGGCAGGTAGTGGAGCTGGAGCCGAATCCGGTCGTCCTTGCCCAGTCGCCGCGCGTAGCCGTCCTCGAAGTAGTCGCCGACGAAGTCGCCGCGCGCGCGGTTGGCGAGCAGCTCGCGCACGCCGCGCGGTCCTCCACTGGTGTCGGACGCGCCCTCGTCCCGCACGGCGTAGACCAGGACGTGATGCACGACGCGCGACTCGCCCGGCATCACCTGGATCCACTTGATGTAGCGGTCCTCGGTGAGCCCCGTCGCCATCTCGGGCTCGGGATAGGTCTCGGTCGAGTTCGGGGGCACGACGACGGGCGGGCTGGTGACCACCAGGTCCGGCTCTTCGCCGTGGTACCAGGTGTCGACGGCGGGCCACTCGACGGGCGCGGGCGCGTCGGCGGGGTCGCCGCGCGGCGACCCCTGGTCGACCCAGCGGGCGATGGTCGCGATCTGCGTGTCGCTCAGCGACGGGTCGTCGCGGTACGCGCCCACCGTCCGATCCGCGAACCACGGCGGCATGACCCGCGCCTCCACCCGCTCACGGATGGCGCGCGCCCACGGGCGGACGTCCTCGTAGGTCAGGAGCGGCATCGGCGTGAACATGTCGGGCCGGTGGCACGCCTGGCAGGAGCCCTGCAGGATGGGAAGCACGTCGCGGGTGAACGTGGGATGTTCGGGGACGGTCCCCCCGTCGTTCGCGGCCGCGAGGGCCGGGCTCGCCGCAGCGCAAGCGAGGAGCACGCCGAGGACCACGGTCGGTTTGAACTCCGCTGACATGATTGTCCGCCTCCTCGCCCGGTTCCCGGACTCACCATTCGAAGCGGCTCCCATTCTAGCCCGGAAATCGTCGCCTGCGGCTCCGATTGCCGCCCAACCAACCCTCCACGAGTCCGCGCCGTTCTACGGCGCAGACTCGTGGCCCGGAAGTCATCGCCTTGCGGCTGCGCTTCCGCTCGGCGAACCCTCCGGGCGTCCGCGCCGTCTTGCGGTGCAGACTCCTCCCCGGAAGTCGTCGCCCTGCGGCTGCGCTTCCGCAGCCGACCCTCGAGGCGTCCGCGCCGAGACTCCTGCTTCGAGAACCGTCGCCTGCAAGGACCGTCGTGCGCGTTGTTGACACCCGCGAGCACTGCGCCGATGATGGCGGCACGGCGCCGCCGAGAGCGTGTGGCGGCATGTGAGGATCGATCCCGTCTTCTGTCGGGTGCGGCAGGCGCTGCGACCCCGGCGGTCAGGAGCCGTGCGATGCAGACGCAGTTTCGTGCTTCACGTCTTGTTTCGGGGATCGCGCTGGCGGTCATGACTTTCGGGGCGGCGCCGGCGAGCGTGTCGGCCCAGTCCTCCGACCCGTTCGTGCCCGTGACCGACGCGATGCTCCACGACCCCGCACCCGGCGACTGGCTGACGTGGCGCCGGACGCTGGATGGGTGGGGCTACAGCCCGCTGGACGAGATCGACCGCGACAACGTGGGCCGGCTCCGCATGGTGTGGGCGCGCGGGCTCGCGGCGGGGCGGCAGGAGGGCACGCCGCTCGCCTACGGCGGCGTCCTCTACATGCCGCAGTCGAGCGACGTCATCGAGGCGATCGACGCGGTGACCGGCGACCTCAAATGGCAGCATCGCCGGAACCTGCCCGACGACGTCTACGACTTCGTCGGCGGCAACGCCCGCAACAACCGCAACATCGCCATCTACGACCGGTTCATCGTCAACACCAGCGACGACGACTATGCGTTCGGCCTCGACGCCGAGACTGGCGAGATCGCGTGGGAGACGCAGATCTTCGACTACAAGGTGACGCCGGCGGGGCACAGCTCGGGCCCCATCATCGCCGACGGCAAGGCCATCTCGGGGCGGAGCTGCCGTCCTCAGGGCGGGCCCGAGTCGTGCGTCATCGTGGCCCACGACGCGCTGACCGGGGCGGAGCTGTGGCGGCGGCGGACGGTGCCCGCGCCGGGCGAGCCGGGCGACGAGACGTGGGGCGGCGTGCCCTACGAGGAACGGGTGCACGTGGGCACGTGGATGCCGGCGAGCTACGACCCCGAGCTGCGGCTCATCTACCAGGGCACGTCGGTGACCTCGCCGGCCCCGAAGTTCATGCTCGGCGGGGTCGAGAACAAGCACCTCTATCACAACTCCACCCTGGCCCTCGACGTCGACACCGGCGAGATCCGCTGGTACTACCAGCACCTCAACGACCACTGGGACCTCGACCATCCCTTCGAGCGAATCCTCGTCGACACCGCGGTCGCTCCGGACCCATCGCAGGTGAGCTGGATCAACCCCCGGATCGAGCCCGGCGAGGTGCGCAAGGTGACGACCGGCATTCCCGGCAAGACGGGCGTGGTGTACACGCTGGACCGCGAGACCGGAGAGTTCCTGTGGGCCACCCCCACCGTCGCCCAGAACGTCATCAGCAACATCGACGGCGCGACCGGGGCGGTCTCGGAGAACGCGGAGGTCGTCTTCAGCGCAGTGGGGCAGGAGGTCTTCGCCTGTCCGACCTGGAACGGAGGCAAGGACTGGGAGGCGGGCGCCTACAGCCCGCTCACCAACACCATGTACATGCCGCTGCGCAACACCTGCGCGCGCATGCTGGCGACGACCACGTTCCCCGACGACACCCCGGCCGCCCGGACGGAGAGCCGCTCGACCACCTACGCCATCGCCTACCGCCACCAGTTGGCGCCGGGCAACGAGAACGCCGGCACGGTGCGCGCGATCTCCGCCGAGACCGGCGAGACGGTCTGGCTGCACGAGCAGCGTGCGGCGACCCTGTCGCTGGTGGCGACGGGCGGGGGGCTGGTCTTCGGCGGCGACATCGCCGGACGGTTCCGCGCCTTCGACCAGGAGACCGGCGAGGTGCTCTGGGAGATCAACCTCGGCTCGCCGGTGAGCGGCTTCCCGATCAGCTACAGTGTCGATGGCCGGCAGTACATCGCGGTCGGCACCGGCGCCGGGGGCACCGCGTCGCACTTCAGCGCCCTGACCCCGGAGATCCGGCCCGCGTCGGGCAACACCCTCTACGTGTTCGCCCTGCCGGACGGGGAGTGATCGAGCGGATCGCCAGAAGCGACAAAGTGGTCCGCCTCACGCTCCACGCCCCACGCCCCTCTCCATGCGGAGGGGTTCTACGTGGACCTTGGTTGCAGCGTCCTTGAAGGAACGGAAATGGCGCTCCCCAACGACCATCGCATGGCGGTGGTATGGATGGTGAAGGATCCTCGGTTGGCTGGCGTCATGTCTGAAACGCCACGCACGGTCTGCGATTCCGATGTCCTGCATAACCGCCGAACCGGTCATGGATCAGATGTTTCGTTCCATTTTTCGGCGGGCATCATCACCGCTTGCCATCGTCGCCGCCGTCTTCGGCGTGCATACGTTGATCCGTTTCGGGGGGCTGTGGAATGCCCGGATGATCGCGCTTTCGATGGTCGTCGTCTGGCCACTCCCGTGGTTGCTGTGCGCGAGGCAGGGCAGGAGGGAGATCGGGTTTCGTGCGCCGGTATCCTGGTGGTGGATGCTGAGCGGACCGGCCATGGGCCTCGCGGTCTTGGGCATCGGTGCGGCGACGGCATGGGTACTCTTCGGAAGCGGCCCGGACAACTGGTTCACCCACCACGCAACCGAGTTGCAACGGATCGGCGCGGGCGTCTCTCCGGGAGTGTCTGTGGTGGCTCTCTTCTGGGTCCTCACCGTTCCGTCAATGATCTTCAGTCCCCTGGGCGAGGAGTTCCTCTACCGAGGCTTCATCCTTCGGGTCGGCTCGACGCTCTGGGGCGACAGGGCGGGGACCGTCGGTCAGGCGGCAGCGTTCGCGTTCGCCCACTTGGCGCACTACGGACTGCAACCTGTCCAGCCCGCGGTGATCGGTCTCTTTCTACCGACGAACTTCCTCGTGGCCCTTGTTCTGGCGTGGATGGTCAGGCGGAGCGGATCGCTCTGGGTGGCAGTCGTGGCGCACAGCGTCTACAACCTGGGCCTGAACGGTTTGGTGTTCCGCTTCCTCCCCGAGCTTGTCGGCATCTGACGCCATGCCTCGAGCAGGTCACCCGACGTCATTGCCGAAAGACCAGGAAGCGGGTGACGTCGCTCCAGCATGCGGGCGGACTCCGCTGAACTCTTCGTGTTCGTCCTTCTGGCCAGCGTAGTGAGCCGGTGGCGGCAGCACCTGCTCACGCGCGGCCGGCGGCGACCTGGCGAACTGCGGCGAGCGCGCGGTCGATGTCGGCGCGCGAGACGTCGAGGTGGGTGACGGCCCGGATTGCCCCGCCGGCGCCGCTCAGGCGGACGCCGGACGCCGCGAGCCGGTCGAGAAACTCCCGGTTGCTCAGACCCAGTCCGCTGGCGTCGAAGAACACCATGTTGGTGTCCGGCGCGGCGGTGCGGACCTCGATGCCGTCGATCTCCGCCAGCCCGGCGGCCAGCCGGCGGGCGTTCTCGTGGTCCTCGGCGAGCCGGTCGACGTGGTGGTCGAGGGCGTACAGGCACCCCGCGGCGGCGATGCCCGCCTGCCGCATGGCCCCGCCGAAGAGCTGCTTGTACCGCCGCGCGCCGGCGATGAACGCGGCGGTCCCCGCGAGCACCGCGCCGATCGGGGCGCCGAGCCCCTTGGTGAAGTCGATCCAGAGGCTGTCCACCCGGGCCGCGACCGCGGCGGCGGGGACCCCGAGGGCCGCGCACGCGTTGAGGAGACGGGCGCCGTCCATGTGCACGGGCACTTCCCGTGCCCGCGCGCAGGCGGCGACGGCGTCGAGCGCCTCCAGCGGCCACACCGCGCCGCCGCCGAAGTTGTGGGTCTGCTCGACGCAGACGAGCCCCACGGGCTGGCCGTAGGGCTCGGGCACCGCGGTCACCCGGTCCATCGCCGCCTGGAGCTCGGCCGCGGTGAAGATCCCGCGCTTGGTCCGGATTGCCTCCACGATGACGCCGGAGGCGAGGGCGGCTCCGCCCGACTCGGCGCGAATCACGTGGGCCATCCAGTCGGCGACGAGGGCGTCTCCCGGCCGCGTGTGGGTCTTGACCGCCACGAGGTTGCACATCGTGCCGGTGGGCAGCCACAGGGCCGCTTCTTTGCCGAGGAGGTCGGCCACCCGTTCCTGCAGCCGGGTGACGGTTGGATCCTCGCCCTTTTGCTCGTCCCCGACCTGCGCCGCGGCGATGGCCGCGCGCATGCCGGGCGTCGGCCGGGTCTCGGTGTCGCTGAACAGGGGAATGATGGTGTCCGGCATGTCATGGCGCTCCGGGGCCGCCGCCCCGTACGGCGGCGGCAGCCTGGTCATCGTGGTCCGACCCCGCTGGCTCGCGGCGCGGCGGCAGCCCGGTCACCGCGCTCCCGGCACGGGGCCGCAGGGCGACAGCCCGGTGATCGTCCCAAGCCCGGCCCGCCGCCGTCGGGGGCCAGTCGTCGTGTCGTCGGGCCGCCGGCCCGCCCGCGCGGCGGCCGATCGTAATCCGAGTCGTCCTGCGATCAGAAGATCGCGATCGGGTTCACCGGCGACCCCGTGCCGCCGGGCACTCGCAGCGGGGCGACCACGAGCAGGAACTCCCAGCGGTTGAGACGGGCCGCGGTCTCCGCCGCCGCGTCGAGGTCGATGTTGTCGAGCAGGTTCATGCCGCGCGAGACGATGGCGAACCGGTGGATGGGGTTGACGCGCAGCCCCGGCACGCTGTCCGGCGCCTCGTGCACCGAGTCGGCGCCGAGCAGCGCGATGTCGCGCTCGGCCAGGAACGGGATGACGGAGGCGTCCCACCCCGCCATCACCCGCGTCGGCCCCATCGCCTCGCGGTGCGCCCAGCGGCCGGTGCGCAGCAGCAGCGCGTCGCCCGGTCCCAGCCGGACCCCGGCGTACTCTTCCCAGGCCTCGATGTCCTCGCGGTACAGCTTGGTGCCCGGCTCGAGGTACGGCACGCCCTTCAGCCGGGGCATGTCGACCAGCACCCCTCGCGTCACCAGGCCGTCCTTCATCATCGTGGTGTCCATCAGCGAACACCCGTCCTCGGTGACCACGTCCCGGTAGTCGAGGCCGTTGTACAGCTTGTCCTTGTAGAAGACGTGACACAGCCCGTCGAGGTGGGAGTAGGTCACGCCGTGAAAGTACACCTCCACCCGGTCGCCGGAGTTCTGCCCCTCGGGGTTGACGTTCATCTGCAGCACGTAGGGCTCGGCCGCGTCGGGCGCCTCCTCGGTGATGAAGTCGTGCGACAGCGACACCGTGGTGCCGCTCTGGATGAGCGCCGCCGCCTCGAGGCGCTTCGCCTCGGTCATCAGGTTGGCGGCGCCGATCTGGTCGTCGTCGCCCCAGCGGCCCCAGTTCGACAGATCCTCCATCCACCGGTCGAACTGCGCGATGGAGACCGGCTCCCGCTCCGCCGACTGCGCCAAGGGGCCCGCGGTCCCCGCTACCATGCCGAGCCCGGCGATGCCTGCGACGAGTATCGAAGTCTTCTTCATCGGTGCTCTCCCTGCCACGCGGCCTGGTCGCCGGCCGCCAGCGTCGGTGCGGTGGAGATTACCTCACAAGAGCCGATGCGGGGCAAGGGCGCGCCGCCGGGGTCGCCGCCGGCCGGGGGTGTCGTGGTGGCGCATCCGCGCGTAGCTTCCGGGAGTGCTGCACAGCCGCGATCCGATCCGGAGAGGAGGCATAAAGCCGGTATTTCGGTCGAGATGGCGATCCGGCTCTCGAAGGCGTTCGCGTCGTCACCCGAGGCGTGGCTCGGCATGCAGATGGCGTACGACCTCTGGCAGATACGGGCGCGTGCTCGCGAGATTGAGGTCCGGCGATTCAGCGCCGCGTAGCCGCGGTGGGGCCGGCGGAATCGTTCCCCCGGTCGCGTAGCACCACGGGCTGGCCGTGCGGGGTGTGCCGGTAGGCGTCGGCCCATGCCTCCTTGCGGGTGTCGAGAGCGGGGGCATCGGTGAGGCCCCTCGCGGTGACGAGGCGCTCGAGGACCGCGACCCAGTGGTGGTAGTAGCGCGAGCCGTCGTCCGGCTCACCGCGGTCGGCGGCGGCCCGCAGCTCGTCCGCCAGGGCGCCGGCCCATTCCTTCCAGGTGAAGTGGCCCTGCTCGGAGAGGGTGACCGCGAGGGCGAACGCCTGCGCCTGCCACGGTTCCGCGAACACCGGTCCGTCCTCGTCCCGCGGCAGCGGCGGGAGCGCGTCGAGCCGTGCCGTGTCAAGCCGCGGCGCGGCGGGCGGCGCATCGTGGGGCAGATCCTCAGGCCGGCTCAAGATGGTCCTCCCAGAGGTCGACGTAGACCGTGTCGCGCGGTGATGCGCGCTCTCCCCACAGGTCGCGCGCCGCGAAGCGCACGGTGTAGACGTGCTGCGGGGGGCGGTCGAGGGCCTGCCCGGCCTCGTCGGTGTCCTGCAGCGCGTAGACGCCGTTGTCCCGGGTCACGACGCCGGACTTGCCCCGCGTGTAGCGCGGCAGCCGGGTGTGCCCCGGGGGATGCAGATTGCGCGCGCGCACGTCCTGCCCGGGCCGGAAGCGCGCCGCGACGGCAGTGTCCAGTCGGCCGGGGCCGGAGGGGCGCGCGGCCGGCCCCGGACGGAGGACCGGTCCCGGCGGCCCGGGCTTCGGGCGTCCCGATTCGAGCTCCGCCTTCGTGACGAGGCCGCTGCGCAGGAGCCGTTCCACCGATATCGCGAACCAGCGCTCGTAGTACGACATGCGGAGGTAGTCGGCGGGGGGGATGCGTTCGAGGTCGTAGCGGAAGCTCCCCCAACCGGGCACGCGGTCCTTGGGCCGGAGGGCGGCGCGGATCGCGAACACGCGGCTCTCCCATGGGTGGTGGAAGACCGGCTCGTCCGGCTCGGGCTCGACCGCGCCGAAGCCGTCCATCCCGCCCATGTCGTGGATGCCGTTCATGCCGAGCTCCCCCCGGCCGGCGGCACGACGGCGACGCCGATCATGGCGTCGCGCGAGACCAGCCCGGCCAGCTCTTCCTCGGTCATCCCCTCGGTGCCGGGGGGGCGCCGCGGCAGCACCAGGTAGCGGACCTCCGCGGTGCTGTCCCAGACCTGCACCGCCACGTCGTCGTCGAGCGCGAGGCCGAAGTCGCGGAGCACCGCGCGCGGCTCGATGACCGCGCGCGAACGGTACGCGTCGGACTTGTACCAGACCGGCGGCAGCCCGAGGGTCGGCCACGGGTAGCAGGAGCAGAGCGTGCAGACGACGAGGTTGTGCACCTCGGGGGTGTTCTCGACGACCACCATGTGCTCGCCCTGGGTTCCCCCGAACCCGAGCTCGGCGATGGCCGCCGTCCCGTCGTCCAGAAGCCGGGCCCGGTAGGCGGGGTCGGCCCAGGCCCGCGCCACGACCTGGGCGCCGTTGCGGGGACCGATGCGGTTCTCGTAGGCGTCGACGACCTCGTCGAGGGCGGCGGGGTCGACCATCTGCTTGTCGACGAGAATCGACTCGAGCGCGCGCACGCGCAACGCGATGTCGTCGGGCACGACCTGGTGATCGTGATGGTGCTCGTGGCCGGGCGCTTCCGTGCCGGCCGGGCCGTTCTCCGATTTGGCCATCTTCTGGGCTCCTGGCGTCGTGAGAACCGCGGCGGGAGTCGTCTAGCTGATCCGGGTGCTGTGGGTCGAGACGCACTGCCACCGGCCGTCGCGGCGCACCCAGACGTCGGTGTAGCTCAGCTGAATCTCGGCCTCCTGCCCCTGGCGGATGCCGACGATGCGCAGGGTGAACCGCACCAGCGCGGTGTTCTCGAAGAAGTCGACGGTGAAGTCTTCCTGGACCGCCGAAACCACCTGCTGGTTGAAGCTGGCGACGAGCTCGAGCTCCCGCGCCTTGTCGCCGCGGCTGCCGTCGTCGTAGGTGGCGATGAACTCGTCGGCGAGCAGCCCCTCGATGAAGTCGACGTCCTGGCGGTAGAACGCGTCGTTCCACCCGCGCTCGAGCTCGATCAGGGTCTCGCGGGGCGACTGCGCCGATGGAGCGGCGGCGGTCGCCGCGACGGCCAGACAGACGGCGGCGAGCATCGAGGACAGCGGTTGGCGGCAGGGTCGCATCGACGGCATCCTTTCGGGAGGGCGGCCTCGGCGCGCGGGGTCGCTCGGGGCGACCGCCCGCCGGCCCGCCGCGAGCGACGGCGGCGCCCACAGCGCGGCGCTCGCGCCCACGGCGCCGGTGGCGGAGGTCTGGAGAAAGCGGCGTTTGGACAAGCTCATGGCACTATCCATCATCGCAAGATCACGTCCGGGGGAACGGAGGCACCAAGAATAATCCGGCGACCCGCGGCTTGTCATCCGGTCGACCTGGCCGGTGCTGCTCGCTTCGGTCTGCTGGACGCGGGTCAGGTTCACAGCTACGGGTCGATTGTCCGTCGATCTGGATGTGGCTGGCCGGTGGATCATCCCGAGTCTCGATCGTCGAGGGGCTTCCACATGTCGAACAGCTCGCCCCCCACGGCCTCGCGCAGGCCGTCCCAGCCGCCGATCTCCGCGAGCCCGAAGACGGTCACCGCGGCCGAGCCCCCGACGAGGACGAACGCCTGCAGCACCTCGGTGTAGACCACCGCCCGCAGCGACGCCCCAATGGCGAACCAGCCGACGTGCCGGCCCGCGAGAAAGTAGTCGGCGGCGGTCTGCTGGCGCCGGCGGGCGACCCACGCCGCGATGCCCAGCAGCGCCGCGAAGTACACCCCGACGACGACCCAGTCCAGAAAGACGAAGCGCATCAGGCGGCCTCCCTCCCGCGGGCGAAGCGCGTTGATCTTACCGGGACCGGCTGCCGCGGCGGCGGAGCCTGTGATATGACAATGCCGCGTCGTGCACCGGCGCCCGCGGGCGCGGGCCACCGCCGGTTCCGGCCGCGACGGAAGGAGACGAGGCGAACGATGGCGCGAAGCGTAACGCTGTTCACGGGACAATGGGCCGACCTGCCGCTGGCCGAGCTGGCCGCGAAGGCCAGCCAGTTCGGGTTCGACGGTCTGGAGCTGGCGTGCTGGGGAGACCACCTCGACGTCGACCGCGCCGCCGTCGACCAGGCATACTGCGACGGGCGCCACGCCCTGCTGGCCGAGCACGGGCTGGGCTGCTGGGCGATCTCGCACCACCTCGCCGGCCAGCTCGTCTGCGACCCGAACGACGCCCGGTCCGACGCGTTCGCCCCCGAGGCGGTGCACGGCGACCCCGAGGCGAAGCGGGCGTGGGCCATCGAGACGATGAAGAACACCGCCCGCGCCGCCCGCAACCTCGGGCTGAAGGTCGTCTGCGGGTTCACGGGGTCGCCGATCTGGCACCTGCTCTACTCGTTCCCGCCGGTGTCCGAGGAGACCATCGAGGCCGGCTACCGGCGCTTCGCCGAGCTGTGGCACCCGATTCTCGACGTGTTCGACGAGTGCGGCGTCCGCTTCGCCCTCGAGGTGCACCCCACCGAGATCGCGTTCGACATCGTGAGCGCCCACCGGGCCCTCGACGCCGTCGGCCGGCGCGAGGGGTTCGGCTTCAACTTCGACCCCAGCCACCTGCAGTGGCAGGGGATGGAGCCGGCCCGGTTCATCGGCGAGTTCTCCGACCGCATCTACCACGTGCACATGAAGGACGCCGCCGTCACCCTCGACGGGCGCACCGGCCTGCTCTCGTCCCACCTGCCGTTCGGGGCGGCCGACCGGGGGTGGGATTTCCGCTCCGTCGGACGGGGCGACGTCGACTTCGAGGCGATCATCCGGGCCCTGAACCGCATCGGCTACCGCGGGCCGCTCTCGGTCGAGTGGGAGGACTCGGGCATGGACCGCGAGCACGGGGCCCGCGAGTCGTGCGAGTACGTGAAGGACGCCGACTTCGAGCCGTCGACGGTGGCGTTCGACGCCGCGTTCGAGGAGTAGACATGGCGACGACCGTACGGCGGCTGCGCATGGGAATGGTGGGGGGAGGCCCCGGCGCGTTCATCGGCGATGTCCACCGCCGCGCCGCCTGCATCGACGGGGACGTGGAGCTCGTGGCCGGGGCGTTCGCGTCCGACGCCTCCCGCTCGCGGCAGAAGGGAGCCGAGCTGGGGCTGAGCCCCGGCCGTACCTACGCGTCGTACGCCGAGATGGTCGACGGCGAGCGGGCGCTTCCGGACGGCGACCGGATCGACTTCGTGGCCGTCGTCACCCCGAACCACGTCCATTTCCCCGTCGCGAAGGCGTTTCTAGAGGCGGGGTTCCACGTCGTCTGCGACAAGCCGATGACGTTCACGGTGGACGAGGCGCGAGAGCTGCGCCAGATCGTCAGGAAGAGCCGCCGGGTCTTCGCCCTGACCCACAACTACACCGGCTATCCGATGGTGAAGCTGGCCCGCGACCTCGCCCGCGGGGGCGATCTCGGCCGGCTGCGCAAGGTGGTTGTCGAGTACCCCCAGGGCTGGCTCGCCACCCGTCTCGAACGGACGGGCATGAAGCAGGCCGAGTGGCGCACCGATCCCCGGCGCAGCGGGGGCAGCGGCTGCATGGGCGACATCGGGACGCACGCGGAGAACCTGGCCGAGTACGTCACCGGCCTGCGCATCGTCGAGCTGTGCGCCGACCTGACGACCTTCGTCCGGGGCCGCCGGCTCGACGACGACGGCAACGTGCTGGTGCGGTTCCAGAAGGGGGCGCGCGGGGTGCTGCACGCCAGCCAGGTGGCCGTCGGGGAAGAGAACGCCCTCTCGCTACGGGTCTACGGCGAGGAGAAGGGGCTGGAGTGGCATCAGGAGGACCCGAACACCCTGCGGGTCCGGTCGAACGACGGGCCGGTCGAGGTCTGGAGCCGCGGCCAGGGCTACGTTGCGGCCAAGAGCCCAGCCGCGGGTCGGGCCACCCATCTGCCGGCGGGCCACCCCGAGGCGTTCCTCGGCGCCTTCGCCAACGTCTACCGCAACGCCGCCGACACCATCCGCGCCCGCCTCGCTGGCGCCAAGCCGGACCCGCTGGCCCTCGACTTCCCGACCGTCGACGACGGCCTGCGCGGCATGCTGTTCATCGAGGCGCTGCTCGAGAGCGCGCGGTCGGACCGAAAGTGGACGCGGGTGCCGGCGCGGTGACAGTTGTTTCGCAATTCGAGAGCGAGTCGACTTCGACACTTGGCACAACCACGCGTGGCCGTGGACTGGAACGTCTCGGCGTGGGTGCCGATGTTCCGCCCCAGTAGTCGTTGATGGGCGGGTCGGCTGTCCGATCCACGCCTGCGTGGGAAAAAGTGTCGGTGATGAACCATCTCATGTGGACAAAGGCGTCAAACCGGTCTCGATGGATCGCGTTCTGCCGGCGGGAGCCATCGTGACGCCCAGATTCGGCCAGCGCGATCAGTACTCGTCGCTCCCTACCGGGGCGAACTCCGAGAACAGGGTGGAGGCCTCCGGCACCGCGCCGACCGGGACGTAGTCACAGACCTGCGCGTAGCGTTCCCACATTGCCAGCACGCGGGGATTGGCGTGGGCGGCGTCGATGGCGTCCTTCGATCGCCACTCGAACACCTCGACGAGGGTGCCGTCGGCCGTTTCCATGAGGATGGGCCGCCGGTCGGTGACCAGCCCTTCGGCGCGCAGCGTGGGAACGTGCGACGCCATGAGGGCGCGGAGCGCGTCCCGTCGGCCCGGCTTCGGCCTGTAGCAGGCGATTACGATGCGACCCATTCGGCCCTCCTCTCGATCCCGGTCGGGATTTGCGTCGGCTACACCAAGCTCCGGAGGAATGGAATCGCCGGCTGCACGCGGATGCCTTCCGGGGTCCGGTAGTCATCGTTTCCGGTGGCGCTGATCTGGGTTGCCGCGGCGTCCTGGAAGCGGGCGCAGAGGTACCGCAGCGCCTTGTCCACGGGACGGTCGCTCCACTTCACCTCGATCAGGTGGGTCGGAGCCTCACGGTCGGTCACCACGAAGTCGACCTCGCGGCCGTCGACGTCCCGGAAGTACCGCAGGTCGAGGTCGCGACCGCGGACGTCCTGCTCGTGGTGCACCCACTTCAGGAGGTGCATGGCCACCAGGTTCTCGAAGCGGGCGGCCCTGTCGCGCACCTGGATCCAGTCGTAGTGGTAGTGCTTCTGCGCCTTCTTGACGGCGCGCAGCGCCGGCGCGCCGAACGGCTTGACGCGGAAGATGGCATAGAGGCGCTCGAGAATCTCCAGCCAGCGGCTCACCGCCCCGTGGCTGACCTGGAGGTCCTCGCGCAGCGCGTTCACCGACAGCGGCGAGCCCACGAGATCCGTCAGCCGAACCGCGAGCAGCTCGATGGCGCTGACGTCGACGACCCCTTCGAGGTCGCGGATCTCCTCTTCGACTAGGCGCATGCGGTACTCGCGCGACCAGCGTAGCGCCGCGTCCGGGGAGTCGCCCACCCAGGGTTCGGGGAAGCCGCCGAGGCCGAGGAGCCGGTGGAGCCCGGCGGCGTCGCCGACGCCGAGCTCGGCCACCGACAACGGGTGCAGGCGCAGCAGGTGGTAGCGCCCCTGCAGGGAGTCGCCGCCGTGGCGGTAGTAGTCGAGCCGGCCGCTGCCGGTGACGAGAATGCGGGTTCCGTCCTGCCGGTCGTAGAGACCCTTGAGAAAGCCGCGCCACCCGCGGAACTTGTGCAGCTCGTCGAAGACGAGCATCGGCGCATTGGGCAGGCGGCCGCGCAGGATCGCGTCGCGATGGTCGGGGATGTCCCAGCTCAGATAGCCTGTCGCGTCGGGGAGCAGACCGCGCGCCAGGGTGGTCTTGCCCACCTGCCACGGACCGGACACGAACACCATCTTCCGTTCCAGATCGGTCCGGATCTGGCCGGCGAGATAGCGCCGGAGCAGTGCCGCCATCTTTCGGATGCTAACATTTTCACGTCTGTGCGAAAAATATCGCTCGCGTTTTCGATCCGTGGCGAAAATTCACGCGTTGGGCACGCGTTCCGGCTCTCGCTGAATGGCGACCCCCGGTTTGCAGCGACCGTCGACGATATACGTCTTGAGGGTAAGGTCGACACGCTCATCTCGGTCTTCGTGAAACCGCCGGAGAAGGCATCATGACGGGAGAGCCGCCGGCGCAGCGCCGGGCGGCGCCGGCCGCCTACCGCGACGGATAGCCCCCCACCCAGATCGGGCTCGACCACGCCATCGCGTCGTTCACCTGCCGGACCCGCACGTAGTAGTAGTCGCCCTGGCGCGGGGTGTCCTCGTCGGTGTGGCTGAAGCTGACGTCCCGCGGACCGTTGCGGATGATTCGCCGCAGGGTGATGCGGTCGTCGGGGTAGTCGTCGATGGGCATCGCCCGGCCGATTCCGCCGGCGTTGAGGGTCAGCCGCACGCGGGTGGCGGGGATGACCGCGGGCGGCCGGTAGAAGGGCGGAGCCGAGCCGGTCTCGGTGGTCTCCTCGAGGTCGATCGAGAGGGCCACGCTGGGCCGGATGCCCGACAGCGTGAGCCGCAGCGAGCTGCTGTCGCCGCGGGTGTGGGTGGCGAAGCGCGCGCCGTTGCCGGTCCGCTCGAGGAACTGGGTGGTGGGGTTCACGAAGTCGGTGGCGGAGACGGCGTTGACGGTCGCCCCGGTCACCCGCACCTCGCCGCGCCAGTGGCGCCAGCCGCGCGGGGCGTCGCCGGGGTGGACCGGGGTCTCGCCGGAGGAGAACGACAGCAGCCACTGCTCGGTGTCGGCCGGTCGCCCGCGGCCCACCGCGTAGTCCTCGCTCCAGATCACCTCGTCGTTCTTCAGCAGCTCGACCGACCGGATCGGCGCGGTGCCGATGACGCGGCCCTCCACGGCGCGGACCTCGTCGTAGTCGGCCTCCTGGCCCATCGACGTGCCGTTGACGGAGACGTCGAGGATGATGCGGTCGCCGGTCGTCGCATACGTGCGCCGCTGCTTCATGGCGTCGAAGATGGCGTCCCGCGAGCGCTCGGGGGCCATGACCGCGCCGAGGCCGCCGCGCTGGGCGAGCGAGTTGCGGTTCGGGGCGGAGTAGCCGGGGTGCGACAGGTGATCGTCCGAGGCGGCGATGAGGCCCACCCGGTGACCGTGCGACAGGTACTGCCGGACGAACCAGTTGAAGGTGCCGTGCATCGACATCATCTCGATGAGCGGCTCGAGCTGCGGGTCCGACTGGCGGTAGTCGCCGGGGTTGTGGGCGTGGGGGATCACGAGGACGTCGGCGGGGTCGTAGCGCGCGTGCAGGCCCTGGTAGAGCTGGGACAGGGTCGGGTACTGCACGGCGGACACCGGCGTCCGGTCGACGGTGTTCCGGTAGAGCACGTTGTGGTGGCCGCCGAACCGGGCCGGCCGGGTCCATTCCCAGCCCAGATAGGGAATGAACCGCCCCGGGTCGTCGAACGTCTCCACCGCCCGCTTCGACAGCTCCCACTCCGCGTCGTCGAGCCAGACGTCGTGCTCGGAGTGGGTGACGAAGTCGAGCCGAGCGTCGTCGCGGGCGAATGTCATGAAGAAGTCGATGGTGCCGATGCCCTCGGCGTAGCCGGAGTGGCCGTGGGTGTCGCCCCAGAAGATGCGCCGCTCGGGGTTGTCGGCGACGAGGATCGGATTGGCGGCGCCGGTGATCGCGCGGTCCTCCGAGTGGATCTCGATCCAGTGCGGTCCCGGCTCGTCCAGCGTGAGCGGCACGAGCGAGATGGCCTCGGCGCCGCCGGGGGTGGTGGCGCGCACGTCGCCGTCCACGAGCACCTCGAACGCGGGGATGTCGCCCGTCGCGCGGTTGAAGAACGCGTCCTCGGCCCGGACCGAGAGCTCGAACGGCTCGCCGGGCTCGACGACGCTGGGGGCGAAGCCGTGCACGCCGGCCACCCGCGTGCCGCTGATCACGAACGGCAGGATCGGCAGCGGCCGCCACTCGCCGGACGCGTCGAGATCGACGTAGAGGGGCAGGGGCATCCGCGCGCTCGAGGTGCCGGTCATCAGCAGCCCCGGTCCGCCGCCGCTGGTGTCGCCGTAGGTGACGGTGACCGTCTCGCCGGGGTCGAGCCGGCCCGAGGCGAGGCGGAAGGCGAGCGCCGGCTCGGGCGCGCGGAACCCGCCGTGGGGACCGCGGGCCATGTAGACGTCGGTCTCGAACCTCGCGTCGGCGTCGCTGGTGTCGATGGTCACGTACCCCTCGCCGACGGGGTCGTCGGTCTGGAAGGGGCCGTAGTTGACGTTGAAGTGCCGGGCCACCCAGAAGCCGCCGCCGGTCTCGACCGCGTGCGTCCCCACCGTCCACGTCTGGCGGATGGTCTGGTGGCTGCGCGCCTCGAACGGGCCGAGCGACTCGGCCGCGAGCTCGCCGAGGGCGCCGGGCTCGTCGTGCAGGGTGAACTGGCGAACGAGCCGGTCGATGACCGCGCCCTGGTTCAGAGCCGCCTGACCCCTCGGCGGCAGGGTCGCCTGCAGCCGCACCCGCGGGCCCTCCAGCCCGACCTCTCCGCCGCCGAGGGCGTAGGCGTCGACCCACTCGTCGAGGATGCGCGCGCGCTCGGCAATCGTCGTCTCGTCGGTGGGGCTCGCCGCGACGTCCGCCTTCAGCTGCTCCACGGCGGCGCGCAGATCCGGCGCGAGGTAGTCGTCGCCGGCGCCGTCGTCGCCCGGCGCGCACCCGATTGCCCAACCCGCCAGCGCGAGGGCCAGGGTCGCATGAAGCATCGGTCGTCTCACGGCTTCAGTCCGGCCGCGTCCCCTACCGCCTGGTTCTCGATCCACTGCAAAATGTGTCATCTGTCTTGTCTCGGTTGCGCCGATGCCGCGGCCGCCAGGCGAAGTGCCGCGACGGGTCGGTTCGATGGGGATTCATGAACGGGGAGGAAGCGATGTACTACCGGGTCCGCGGCCGGCTTCGCGAGGAGACGGCCGCCGAGTTCAGACGGCTGCTTCGGGACGGCACCATCGCACGGCAGCGACCGGACGGACAGGAGATCGTGGAATCGATGGAGCGCGCCGTCGTGACGAACGGCGGCGTCGTCGAATGGAGCCAGGTCTGCTACTGTCCGACGCCGCTGCGGCACGAGCGGTCGACCGTCTACGATCGGTTCTTCGACGACATGGCGACCGAGCCCGCCGAGGGGTACCTGTCGCACGACGGCCGTCCGTTCCTGGCGCATCTCGACGAGCTCGCGGACGCGACAGTGCGAAGCCCCGGTCCATCGGACCCGGCTCGAGGCTGACCGCGTCGGATGCGAGCCGACGGTCGTCACGGGCTCGGGACTGCCGCCGTCGGCCCGGCCCCGGACACGTTCAGACCTGGTCGCCCGGCGGGGCCGGGCCGCGGCCAGCCGTCGTCCGCGAGCCCGGCCCCCCAAGGCGTCGCCGAGTCCCGTCAGAACATCGCTATCGGATTCGCGGGGCTGCCGGTGCCGCGCGCGACGTTGAGCGGCAGCAGCATGAACATGAACTCGTGCCGGCCCTCCTCGGCGCAGGCGGCGGCAATGGGCTCCAGCCGCGCGTTGTCGAGCAGGGCGACCCCGAAGTTGAAGAGCACCCCGTGGACCGGCCAGGGCAGGTCGTTCGCGCCCATCCGGGCGTCCATGAGGTCCCAGCCGAGCAGCGCGACGTCGTGGTCGCGGATGAACTCGGCGCAGCTCGGGTGCAGGCCGGGGCGCCCCTGGTTGCCGTCGTCGCCGCTCTGCATGTACGACTCCCAGCCGCTGTGCACGAGCAGGGCGTCGCCCGGCTCGACCGTGACCCCCTGCGCGGCCGCGATCGCTTCGATTTCGTCTCCGCGGACGGGACGGTCCGCCGTCACGTGGGGTTCGCCGCGGTGACGGGGCACGTCGATCAGGACGCCCTTGGTGATGACGCCCCGGCTCCAGTGGGTGATGTCGCCGAAGTGGGCGCCCTGGGTCGTGATCTCGACGTCGGGATTGCGGCCCTGCCACATGCCGTCCTCGTCCCAGATGTGACAGAGGGCGTCGATGTGCGTCACGGTGGAGCCGTGGTAGATGAAGCCCAGGTAGTCCATGACGAAGCCCCCGCCCCCGCCGAGCGAGCTCTTGGTCATGAAGTGCTGCGGCGGCTCGAAGACGCGGCTGAGCGAGACGGTCCGGCCGTTGCGCACCAGGCCCGCGGCGGCGGCGCGCTTCTCGGCGGTGATGAGGTTGATGGCGCCCACCTGATCGTCGTCGCCCCAGCGGCCCCAGTTGCGCCGGTCGCGGTACATCGCGGCGTAGTCGGCGACGCCGGTCTGCGCCGCCGGCAAGGCCGGCGCCGCGGTGGCCCGAGCCCGGGCCGCCTGGCGCGCCAGGAGCTCGGGGGGAGAGAAGGTTTCCGTTCCGGTGCGGGGTTGGCCCGCGGGAGCCGCCCAGGCCGACGCCGGTCGGGCCAGCGCGGCGCCGCCGGCGGCGGCTGCGTGCATCAGGAAGCGTCGTCGTGATGAAGCCATGTCCGAGGTCCTCCCGCGGCCCGGTTTCCGGGGTATCGGTGCTGGTCGAGCCGCGTCGTCAGGTCCGCTGAATTGGATGGATTATAGCGTCAGGAGCCGCGGCCCGTCGCCGGTCCGGTAAACGGCTGGTCGGATTGGACGTATCCTATGTAGCCGGGAGTTCGCGGGGACACTGCGGGGCTCTTGCCGCGGGCTCCCGGCGTTTCGCGCCGTGTTTCACGAAGAATCGCATCCGAGGGCGGGCCGGAAGGGTTCGGCCGCCCGTGGCAGGACCCCGCGTCGTGCCGGGACCCCCGAGGGCGCCGTCGGGCTGCAGGGCGCCCGTGCGACCAAGCGTGACGAGGGGTCCGGCCACGAGGAGCCGAGGTCGCGGCCCGCACTGACGAGGAGCTGGTGACGTGGGAGCGAGAGGTGTGCATCGGGTGGCGCGGGCATGGGTGGTGCTGGCAGGAGCGATGGCGGCGACCGCGGCGTCGGCGCAGCCGGCGCCGACCGCGTCCGGCGGCCCCCTGGCGGTGGCGGTGGCCATCGTGCCGTTCACCAACCTGACGGGAAGTCCGGCCGACGACTGGATGGGTCAGGGCATCGCCGAAGGGCTGGTGGCCGGGTTCCCCGCGGGGACCGCGACCGTCGTGCAGCGAGACCGCTTCGCCGCCGTGCGCCTGCCGGCGGACGCGCCGGCGTCGGCGGACGACGCCGTCGCGGTGGGCCGCGCCGTCGACGTGCCGTTCGTGCTGGTCGGCGCCTACCAGCGATTCGGCAGCCAGCTTCGCATCACCGCCCGGGTGGTTTCGGTGGCGGCCGGCGACGTCGTCCGCTCCGCCATCGTCGACGGCGCCTCGCAGGATCTGTTCGACCTGCAGGACCGCGTGGTGCTGGCGCTGTCGACGCCAGAGACGCCGGCCGGCACGCGCGACGGGACCCCGCCGGTGGATCCGGCGGCCGACCCGTCCGCATCGTCCGAGGGGACGGCAGCGTTCGGGGAGGGAGCATCGCCGGGCGGAATCGGGTTGACCGGGAGGCTTGCGGCGTCCCCGTTGCGGCCGGCCCCGCGCGGCCCCGGAGACGGTCGGACGGCGCCCGCGGCCGCGCCCTTCGCGCCGGCCCCGGCGGTCGAGGCGCCGGCGGCCGAGGCCGGTGCGGTGGCGGCCGGCGGTTTCCTGGCCGGCGGTGTCGCGGTGCCCGCGTCCCTCATCGATGGACCGCCGGCGCCGGTTGCGCCCGCGGTGATGTCGCGCGACGAGGCGGGCCGCACGACGGTGCGGGCGATCCGGCTGGCGGAGGGCATCCGGCTCGACGGGCAGCTCGACGAGGCGGTCTACCACACGGTGCCCGCGATCACCGACTTCATCCAGCAGGTGCCCGACATCGGCGCCCCCGCCACCGAGAAGACCGAGGCGTGGGTCATGTTCGACGAGATTAACGTGTACGTATCCGCGCGGGTCTGGGACTCGGCCCCCGAGAGCCAGTGGGTCGCGAACGAGATGCGCCGCGACACGAACCAGCTCCGGCAGAACGACACGTTCACCGCCTTCTTCGACACGTTCTACGACCGCCGGAACGGGTTCAACTTCTACACCAACCCGCTCGGCGCCCGCGCCGACCAGCAGTTCACGAACGAGGGCAATCCCAACGGCGACTGGAACCCGGTCTGGGACGTGCGCACCGGCCGCTTCGAGGGGGGCTGGACGGCCGAGATGGAGATTCCGTTCAAGACCCTCCGCTACCGCTCGGAGCCGCCGCACATCTGGGGCCTCCAGCTCCGCCGGGCGATCCGGCGCAAGAACGAGTGGGTCTATCTGACGCGGCTGCCGCTCTCGGCCGGCGGCGGCAGCGGCTCGGGGGGCATCTTCCGGGTCTCGGCCGCCGGCACCCTGGTCGGCATCGAGCCGCCGCCGGCGAGCCGCAACGTCGAGATCAAGCCGTACGCGATCGGCGGGACTACCCAGGACGCGGGCAGCGCCGCCATCCGCAACGGAGCCTACGGTCTCGACGTGAAGTACGGCATCACCCAGAACCTCACCGCCGACTTCACGTGGAACACCGACTTCGCCCAGGTCGAGGTGGACGAGCAGCAGGTGAACCTGACCCGGTTCAACCTGTTCTTCCCCGAGAAGCGCGAGTTCTTTCTGGAAGGGAGCGGCATCTTCGGCTTCGCCCGCGGCGGAGTCGGCGGCGGCTTCGGCGGGTTCAACCGGGGCGGCCAGGGCGGGTTCTTCGGGGGGCTCAACGCGCCCACCCTCTTCTACAGCCGGCGCATCGGCCTGCAGGGCAGCGAGGTGGTGCCGATTGTCGGCGGCGGCCGGGTCACCGGCAAGATCGGACAGTTCGACGTCGGCGCCCTGAACATCCTGACCGGCCCGGGCGTGCCCACCGCGTCGACGCCGGGGGTTCAGGGGACCAACTTCACCGTCGCCCGCGTCCGGCGCGACATTCTCCGGCGCAGCTCGGTCGGCGGCATCTTCACGAATCGCTCCGTGTCGCTGTCCGGCGACGGGGCCAGCCGGGCCTACGGCGTCGACGCCACCTTCGCGTTCTTCGAGAGCCTGCAGTTGCTGGGGTACTACGCCAGAACCGACACCCCGGGGCGGGTCGGCCGGAACACCAGCTATCAGACCCAGTTCGACTACGCGGCGGACCGCTACGGGCTGCAGGTCGACCATGTGCTGGTCGAGGACAACTTCTCGCCCGAGGTCGGCTTCGTGCGCCGCGACAACTTCCGACGCACCTACGTGCAGGGGCGCTTCAGCCCCCGGCCGCGGTCGTTAGAGTCGATCCGGCAGTTCAGGCTGCAGGGGAGCGTCGACTACATTCTCACCGCCGACGCGATGCAGCTCGAGACGCGGCAGAACCAGTTGCAGTTCTCGGCCGAGCTCGAGAACAGCGATCAGTTCGGGGTCGTCGTCAACGAGAACTACGAGCTGTTGCACGAATCGTTCTCGCCGGGACCGGACGTGACGATTCCCGTCGGCCCCTACGGGTTCACGGACATGGAGTTCCGGTACGTGGCCGGCCAGCAGCGGCGGATGAACGGGTCGGTCGCGGTCAGGCGCGGGGGCTACTTCAACGGCGACATCACCTCGCTGGAGTTCACGCAGGGGCGGGTAAGCATCCTGCCGCAGATGTCGATCGAACCGACAATCTCGCGCAACTGGATCAATACTGCGTACGGGTCGTTCCGGACCGATCTGGCTTTCGCGCGCATCAACTACGCCTTCAACCCCCGCATGTTCTTCAGCGGGCTGGTGCAGTACAACTCGGCGAACGAGACCGTCAGCAGCAACTTCCGGTTTCGCTGGGAGTACAGCCCCGGCAGCGAGCTGTTCGTCGTCTACACCGAGGACCGCGACTCGAACCCCCTCATGCCCGATCGCTACACCGAGCTGCGCAACCGCGGCTTCGTGGTCAAGTTCAACCGCCTGTTCCGCTACTGACGATCCCGCGCGGCCTCGCAGGGGACGCGGCGCGGGCGTCGGGCGGCCGGTTCCGCCGCACGTATCCGCCCACCCACGAGTCCACCGGATAGTCGAGCGCCAGTCGGGCAGGATAGCCCGACCCGGCGGACGGTTCCGAGAGTTCGTCGGTCATGACACGTCTCTCCCGCATTCCGAATCCCGGTGTTCGGTGACATCCGACCCTGCCACCTGTTCAAGCCGGCGATGGTACCGTGCTTCCTTCAGGCCGGCCCTCCCTTGGCAGCGGCAGATCCGAAGTAGCCTTCGGGTCGGCCGCCGCCATCTGGATCGACCGCGGTACGCCCCGGGCGCGCGGGCCGGCAGCAGCGTGAGCGGGTCTGGTGATCGAGACGGGGCGACCGGGCGCCGGCGGCGCTACGTCCAGTCGGCCAGCGCCGCCGGGGCGTCGAGGGGCACGGCGCGCGCGTCTCCCGCGTCGTCGAGCGGGTAGGGGTTCGGGGCTCGGCAGAAGATCGACAGCGATCGGACCGCGCCGGCCGGCAACGCTCGGGCGATCGTCCGCAGCGGGCCGGCGTCGCGGGCGTTCGGGTGCTCGGTCCACTTGGCGTCGGCGAGGTGGAAGGTTCCTGCCCGGTGCAGCAGGAAGTCGGCCTCGCGCGCCCGGTCGCCCCAGAAGTGGAAGTCCCAGCCGCCCCGCCGGTTGGACTGTGCGCGGCGGATCTCGGCGCAGACGAACGTCTCCCACAGCGGTCCCGCGAGCGGCGACGAGCGGAGCGCTTCGGTCGTCTGGACGCCGCACAGGAACGCCGCGAGGCCGGCGTCGCGCACGTACAGCTTGGGCCGTTTGACGAGCGACTTCGTCCGGTTCGCGAACCACGGCTCGAGCAGCATGAGCTGATGCGAAGCCGCCAGCGCCGACAGCCACGCGCCGGCGGTCGAGCCGCTGATGCCGGCGTCGCGCGCGAGGTCGCTGCGATTCAGCAGCTGCGCCGAACGCAGCGCCGCGGCCCGCAGAAAGCGCTCGAAGCTCCGGAGGTTCGCGACCTGGAGGAACTGACGGAGATCCCGTTCCAGGTACGTCGCCACGTACGAGCGGTAGAAGCCCTCCGCCTCGATCTCCAGGTTCTCGTACAGCTCCGGGAAGCCGCCGCGCACCACGAACTCGTCGGTGGTCAGACGCGCATGCGCCGCCTTCGCCTCGGCGAACGAGAGCGGCTCCAGCGCGATGATGGCGGCGCGGCCCGCCAGCGAGTCGGAGACCGACTTCATCAGGCCGAGCGGCTGCGACCCGGTCAGCAGGAAGGCGCCGCTGCGCCCGCGCTCGCGGTCGACCGCCGCCTTCAGATGGCGGAAGAGCCCCGGTGCGTACTGCACCTCGTCGATGACCACGGGCGGCGGGTGGCGTGCGAGGAACGTGCCGGGGTCGCGCTCGGCCTGCTCCGCCTCGCTCGGCAGGTCGAGGGTGACGAAGCCGTGGTCCGGAAACAGCCGGCGCATGAGGCTGGTCTTCCCGGTCTGGCGGGCGCCGGTCAGCACGACGACCGGCCGGGTCGCGGCCCGCTGCAACAGGAGCGGTTCGATCTGACGGTCGATCCACATCGTGTAAATTCTATGGCACCATCGAATTATTTGCACGTCCAGATGGCGTGGATCGGTGGATTTCAGCCCTGCGTGTGCTTCGGCCGGCCGGCCTGATCGTGCTGACGGCCGGCCCCGCAGGCGCCCGGACGTCGCCGATGTCGAAGGCCGGCTGAAGCCGGACGCACGCACCCTCAGCGTACCGCCGCGCCCCGTCCGGTTGCCGTTTCTGCCAAGAGGCCATTCTCGCCATTTCGCGTAGCGCGTGCCGTGCCCTGAACGGTTTTGCGTACCGGCAGTGGAGGGCGGCGCGCCCCAGGGGTCCGTGCCCGGAGTGGAGTGGCTGGCACGAGTTTCGCGTGTACAGGGGAGTGATACGATGGCGCCCATGCAGGACGTGCAGCCGCGGGCCGGCTACAGCGACCTTCTGGCAATGCCGGAGGACGGGCGCCGGTACGAGATCCACGGAGGGGAACTTGTCGTGGTCCCGTCGCCGTTGCCCGGTCACCAGATAGCGGCCGGGGAGATCTTCACGCTGCTGAACGACTACCGGCGCCGGTCGGGAGGGGTGGCGCTCGTCGCGCCGCTCGACATCGTGTTCGACGAGCACGACGTGGTGCAGCCGGACGTCGTCTTCTTCCGGGCCGAACGGCGCCATCTGGTGCAGCCGTACGCCGTGACGCGCGCGGCGCCGGACATCGCCGTCGAGGTGCTCTCACCGTCCACGGCAGCCATCGACCGCGGGCGGAAGATGCGGATGTTCGCCCGGTACGGCGTGCCCGAGTACTGGATCGTCGATCCGATCCGCCGGCGGATCGAGGTCCACGTCCTCGAGGAGGGCGCCTACCGCCGGGCGCAGGTCGCGTCGGTGGATGACACCGTGCGTTCGCTGCTCCTTCCCGATCTGACATTCGACGCAATTCGCATCTTCAGGTTCGGCCAGGAGTCTGCGCCGTAGGAGTTTCGCGCCAGCGAAACTCCCAACGCGACCGCAAGGTCGCGCCAGGAGCTTGCGCCGTAGGAGTTTCGCGTCAGCGCACCACGGTGAAGTCGGTGGCCCACTCGTGGGGGCCCCAGTGCACGACGAGGCGGCCCCGGTCGTCGCCGGTGGGGACGAGGGTGGCGCCGAGGGGGCGGAACGAGCCGGCGGCGCGCGAGTACTCGACCGCGGTCTCGCCGGCGTCGAAGTCGGGGTCGTGCTGGGTGCCCCAGGAATCGGGCTCGTGGTTGAACACGAACCGCCAGCCCGCGCCGGCCTTGCGCAGCCAGACCCCGTAGGCTCCGGCGAATCCCGGGGCGAGATTGCCGGTGGGGACGTCGGCGTCGCCGAACCGCAGCGACACGTCTGACTTCAGGCGGAGGACGGGAGCGCGAATCATCTCGACCACCGCCCCGTCGGGGGTCTCGGCCAGGGTCGGGTAGTCCTCATCCTCGACGTCGATGCCCTTCCAGTACAGCATCGAGATGCGCGCCCCGTCGGGCAGCACCAGCGCCGTCTCGTTGCGCTCGTTGAGCATGTTGTTCCGGGCCGTCGGGCTGTTGTCGTCCGAAGCCTGGCGGGGGGTCCCGCGGCCCGAGACCCGCGGCCGGCGGGGCGGCGGCGGCAGCTCTTCGAACCGGAAGTCGCTGCTCCATGCCTGGCGCCCCCAGCGGAGGACGAGCCGGCCCGTCTCGGCCGCCGTGGCATGCACGGAAGCGGTGAACACCGGCGCGGCGGCGGTCTCCGCATGGTTCAGCGGCACGACATGGACGGTCCCGTTGTCGCCCGCGCCGGACGTCCGGATCTCCAGGCGCCAGCCCTCGGCGGCTCGCGCGATCCACAGCTCGGGATCTGGCGGCTCGGCCGGTGCAGGAGGCTCGGCGTCGGCCGCGGCGTCGTCCTCCGCTGCCGGCGCGTCCTCCGCCGGTTCCTCCTGCGCCGCGGGTTCCTCCCGCGCCGCGGCTGCCGCTCGCGCCGCGGCCTCGGCCCGTTCCGCGGCCAGCGCCTCGAGGTCCGGCTCGAGCGTCCCCATGCGCAGGGCGCGATGCCCCTCGAAGGTCCCCAGGTGCACCGGGATGCCCGCGAGCAACTCCGCGTAGGCCGGTTCGTTCGCGGCCAGGTCGGGTGGGAACGCGACGCTGATCTCCTGTCCCTCCAGCACCACCGAGACATGCATGAAGCCGTCCGCCTCCTCGCTCGGCGGCGGCGTCTGCGCACTCGCCGGCACCGCGGCCAGGGCGGTCAGGCCAAAGGCGAGGCCCCCGGCGAGCAGGGCCGGGGGCACGCCCGGGAGGCCGCGCCGGCCGGGACCGGCAGGATGGCTGTCACCGTTGGTCGGCATTGCGATGTTCCCCGCAGAATCGTGATGTTCCCCGTAGAAAAAGCGAGGGCGGGACCGATCGGCCCCGCCCTGCTGTGAACCCTCGTCGAACCCGGCGGCGACGGTCGTCAGTCGTTGTCGGTGGTCGGCATCGCCACGGGCTCGTCCACCTCGGCGTAGCCGATGAACCCGAGCGACATCTCGTCGTCGGTCCGCGGCCCGTAGCCGACGAACCGGTTCGGGTCGAAGCCGCGCCGCGACGCCCGCTCCGGTGTGTTGTCGTACCAGAAGTCGACGTCGATGCGGGTGCCCTTCGGCAGCATCTTCGGCTCCTTGTACTTGTAGGTCACCTGCCAGCTCTGGTCGTAGTGCGGCACGTCCAGCAGCAGCTCCTCGGTGCCGTCGGGGTAGAACGCGGTGTAGCGCGCGGCGGTGGCCCGCAGGTGGGCGTGCGGCCAGTAGGTCAGGACCAGCGTGTCCTTCTCGAGCACGCGCGACGACCCGATGCGGTAGTTCGGATGGTTGGGCGGAATCTCGAACCCGCGGTTGTACAGGGTATCGTTGACGACCTTGTGCTGCACCGGCTCGTCGGCCACCCAGAACGCGACCTCCGGGTTGCTCCAGACCGCCGAGCCCTCGGCCGGTTCCTTGTGGTAGTGCATGTTGAACGAGATGCTCGAACCCGTCTCCAGCAGCACTCCGAAGCCCTCGGGCAGCATGTCGGGCTCGCCGCCCTCGGCCACGCAGCTCAAAAGCTGGCTGTTCGGCGTGTCGGCGCCCTCGTCCTCCACCGCCTCCTCCGGTATGAAGGCGTTGGGCGCGATCATCGACGAGCACATGTGGTGGGTGATCTGGTTGTCGCCCACCCGGAACTCCCAGCCCTTGACCCACGTGTCTTCGGGCAGGATGTCCTCGGTCAGCTTCGCGTAGAAGGTGATGTTGATGTCGTAGATGTCGTCCTCGACCAGGTACGGCTCGGGCATCTTGACGACGAAGTCGGGGGTGCCGAGGGTCCAGCCGTCGTTGGCGTCCTCCGCGAACTGCCTGGCCTGCGGGGCGTCGGCCATGTCGCCGGCGGGGGCGCCGGCCTCGACCCAGCTCAGGATGGTGTCGATCTCGGCGTCGGTCAGGCCGCGCTCGTTCTCGAACACGCCCTTGGGGGCCGAGGCGAACCACGGCGGCATCTCGCGCGCCTCGACCTTGCTGGCGATGGCGCGGGCCCAGGGCCGCGTCTCGCGGTAGTCCATGAACGACATCGGCGCGATGAGCCCGCTGATGTTGTAGCCGGACGGCCGGTGGCAGGTCTGGCAGTTCTCCTGCATGATCGGCAGCACGTCCTTGTAGTAGGTCACCGCGCTCTCCGCGCCGTTCTCCGCGTAGCCGGGGGCGGCGAAGGCCGAGACCATGCCGAACGCGAGCAGAACGACGAACGTGCGCGTGAGCTTCATTCAGGATCTCCTTGGCGGCCCGATTTGCATGCGTTGTGGATGCAGAAACTTGACCATGCTTTTAACACGGCGGGGGCCCCGGCCGCAAGCGGAACCGTCGGGAAGGGGGTCTTTCAGGGGATCGGGACCCGCTCGACGAGCTCCGCAAACCAGTTGCCGACGTAGACGAGCTCCGTCGTTCCCTGGCCCGGGCCGTCCCCGGGGGCGTCCAGCTCCTCCTCGAGCATGACGAATCGCCTCCCGTCCGGCGTGACGTCCCACTGCCGGTTGAGGCCGCCGAACTCGATGCGGTCCGGCAGCTCGAACAGGCGGTCGGGGCGCGACGGCGTGAACGTCGGGTCGCCGGCGTAGGCGGCCGCCATCATCGCCCTTCCGTTCCGGCTCGCCGAGAGGTAGAAGAGCTCGCGGCCGTCGCGCGACCACACCGGCGAGAAGCCGGGGCCCTGCGACACCTGCCACTTCCCGTCGTCGACGTTCGGAAAAGGCCGCACGAAGACGGCAGGACGCCCGAGCTCGTTCGACTGGTAGGCTATCCAGCGGCCGTCCGGGGAGACGGCCGGCGACGCCTCTGCGAAGGCGGTCGCCAGCAGCGGCTCCGAGGCTCCGCCGCCGTCCAGCGGCAGCAGGTGAATGTTGGTATCGGTGAGGCTGGATACGTGGACGGCGAGCGTGTCCGGCTCGCCCACCCAGGCCGAGGCCATCTGCAGCGGTCCGGCCGCGGTCAGGCGCTCCGCCTGTCCGGTGCCGTCCGCCGCCTTGCCGAACAGCCCGAATCCCTCGTCGAGCGCGGACGTGAACACGACCCGTCGGCCGTCCGGCGACCACAACGGACCGAAGTTCCATCCCTCGAACGTCAGGCGGTTCGACGCCCCGCGGGCGACGTCGTAGATGACGACGTCGGCGTTGCCGCCGTCGGCGGAGGTGACGGCGACGGCGATGCGGTCGCCGTCGGGCGAGACGCGCGGCGCGGTGTACGCCAGCGGCGGCGCCGCGAGCGGTTCCTCGCGTCCCGTGCGGTCCAGCCACACCAGGGTTCGGCGGCTCTCGGACGGGTCGAAGACCTGCCCCGCGTAGACGAGGGTGCCGTCGGCGGACCAGGCGCTGGCCCCGGCGTCCGGGACGACGGGCACCGGCGGGCCGGTCAGCTCGAGGCGGTCGACGTCGAACGGGGCCGCCATGAGGGTCGCGGTCCCCGGTCCGGGCCGGCCGGGCGTGGGCCGGGTCGCCGGTCGGAGCAGGAGGTGGCCGGTCGGCGCATAGGTCGCTCCCGCCACGTCGGGGGCCACGACCCGCGGTTCCGCCGGGGGCACGGCCACCGCCTTCAGATGCGACTCGCCGTCGGACGACATCTCGACGAACAGCAGCGCGGACGAGCCGGGAAGCACGTGAGGCGCCAGGCACGTGGCGAGCTCGGGGACGGTCCCGGCCGGCAGCACCGACTCCGGTGTCCCGCCCGTGGCGGGGACGCGCAGCAGCTCGCCCAGCCCGCCGATGACGATGCCGTCGTCGTCGCCCCAGCTCCCGCCCAAGGCGGGGACGTTCTCGGCGAGCGTCACCGGGGCGCCCCCCGTGGCGGGAGCCTTGAGCAGGGCCCAGCGGTACCGCAGGCGTTCCGACGGCATCGGGCGGCCGTTGCCGGCGAAGAAACCGATCCACGCCCCGTCCGGCGAGAAGAACGGGTCGAGCGCGCCCTCCGTGCCGGCCAGGGGCCGGGCGTCGGCCTCGTCCAGGCGGCGGACCATCAACTGCCGGTCCCGCCCGCCGCGGCCGACGTAGGCCAGCGCCGAGCCGTCCGGCGAGAGGGCGAACGCGGCGCCCCGCGCCATCGGGGACGATAGGTCGAGCGCGAGCCGCCGGACCGGGGGCGGCGCCGGCGCCGGCGCGAGGGTCGAGAGCACCCCCACCGCAGCCAGCCCCCCGACGGCCAGACCGCCGGCGGCCCACGCCATCCGCTGCCGCCACCCGCGGGCCGGCGGCGCGGTCGCGGCGACCCCGTCGTCGGGCGGCGCGGCCTCGCGCCCGAGCGCCGCCTCGAGATCGCTGATCGCCTCGCCCGCGTCCCGCATGCGCCGCCGCGGGTCCCGTTCGAGGCAGCGGCGCAGCAGCCGTCTGACGGGAGCCGGCGTGGACGCCGGAAGCGTCGACAGATCGAGATCGCGGTCGAGCACGCGGGCCAGCACGTGCGGCACCGTCTCGCCCCCGAACAGGCGCTCGCCGGCCAGCATCTCGTAGAGCACCACGCCGAACGACCACAGATCGGTGCGGATGTCGACCGCGGTGCCCGCCGCCTGCTCGGGCGACATGTAGGACGGCGTCCCCATGATCATCCCCATGCGGGTGGCCGAGGCGGTGAGCGTGGGCGACTGCGACAGGTCCGCCTCCGGCGCCGGCTCCGGGTCGAGGGCCTTGGCGAGACCGAAGTCGAGCACCTTGACGGTCCCGTCCTCCCGCACCTTGATGTTGGCCGGCTTGAGATCCCGGTGCACGACGCCCGCCTCGTGCGCGGCCTGCAGGGCAGAGGCGACCTGCGAAGCAATCTGCAGTGCGTCGTCGCACGGGATCGGACCGCGCGCGATGAGGTCGGCGATGGTCGGCCCTTCCACCAGCTCCAGGACCAGCGCCCGCGAGTCCCCGGTGTCCTCGAATCCGTAGATTTGCGCGATGTTCGGATGGTTGAGCGAGGCGAGGACCCTGGCCTCGCGCTCGAAGCGCGCCTGCCGGTCGGGGTCGTGGGTGAACGCCTCGGGCAGCACCTTCAGCGCCACGTCGCGGCCGAGGGTGGAGTCGCGGGCGCGATGGACCTCGCCCATGCCCCCGGCCCCGAGGGAGCCGGCGACCTCGTAGACGCCGATTCTGGTACCCGGTGCGAGCGGCATGTCAGGGTTCCACCATGTTCATCCGGAATGATATCCGCGGGACGGCCGGGGTGAACGTCGCCGACCCGGGTCGCGGCCGATTGACACCGTGGGGGCGTTCAGCCAGACTACCAGCGAAGAGATCGGTGACGAAGCGCCGTTCCACGGTCACATAACTACCGACATGCTCTCTACCTCACGCCCGTCGCGGATCCGGTGCCGCCGCGTTCGCGCGCCGGACGTGCGCGGTGCGCGGCTCTGGACGGGCTCTCCGGGGCGTTCAGGAGGCTGACCGACGATGCCAGGTGTTCCGCAACGGTTCCGCTTCGGCGCGGCCGCGGTCATGAGTGCGCTTCTGGCGCCGGCGCTCTCCGCGTCCCCCGCGGTCGCCCAGCCGGCCGCCGCGGCCGGGTCCGACCTGCTCGCGGCCACCGTCGGCCGCTACTGCGTGACGTGCCACAACGATCGGCTGCGCACCGCCGATCTGAGCCTCGACGGCCTCGATCTCTCCGAGGTCGGCCACGACGCGGAGCTGTGGGAACGGGTGGTGGCGAAGCTGCGCACCCGCGCCATGCCGCCGGTCGGCCGCCCGAGGCCCGACGCCGAGACCTACGACCGGGTCGCGGGGTGGCTCGAATCGGAGATCGACCGCGTCGCCCTCGGCGCTCCGAATCCGGGCCGCACGCAGGCCGTGCATCGTCTGAACCGGGCCGAGTACGCCAACGCCGTCCGCGACCTGCTGGCGCTGGACGTCGACGTCGACAACCTGCTGCCGGCCGACGACTTCGACGAGTACGGCTTCGACAACAACGCCGACGTGCTGACCGTCTCGTCCGCGCTGATGGATCGGTACCTGTCGGCCGCGCGCAAGATCGGGCGGACCGCGCTCGGCGAGACCCCGCTGGGGCCGGCCACCGAGACCTACAAGATCCCGATTCTGCTGCTCCAGGACGACCGGATGAGCGAGGACCTCCCGTTCGGGTCGCGCGGGGGCGTCGCCATCCGGCACTTCTTTCCCGTCGACGGCGAGTACGACCTGCAGATCCGCCTGCACCGGAACTACGTGAACTACGTACGCGGCATGGGGTCGCGCCACGAGCTCGAGGTTCGGCTGGACGGCGTCCTCGTCCGCACGTTCGTCTTCGGCGGGGAGGAGCCCGAAGGCGTGCAGGCTCCGGCCAGCTACGGCGGCAATCAGTTCGGCGATCCCGAATGGGAAGAGTACATGCTCTTCGCCGACGCCAACATGCGGGTGCGCTTCCAGGCCGAGTCCGGCCCGCATGTCGTCGGGGTCTCGTTCGTGCGGCGGTTCACCGAGCCGGAAGGGGTGCTGCAGCCCCGCCAGAGCGTGTTCGCGGTCGCCATCAACGAGATGCGGGACGGCAACGCGGCGGTCGAGCACGTCGTCGTCGGCGGCCCCTACGCCGCGGGCGAGGCGGGGGATACCCCGAGCCGCCGCGCCATCTTCGCCTGCCGGCCGGAGAGCGACGCTTCGGCCGACGAGGAGCGGTGCGCGCGGACGATTCTCGGCTCGCTGGCCCGGCGCGCCTACCGCCGGCCCGTCGACTCGAACGACCTCGACACCCTGATGCAGTTCTACCGGTCCGGCCGCGACGGCGGCAGCTTCGACGCCGGCATCCAGCTCGCGCTCGAACGCGTGCTCATCGCCCCGGACTTCCTGTTCCGGGTGGTCCGCGACCCCGTCGACGCCGCGCCGGCGAGCGCCTACGCCTTGAGCGACCTCGATCTCGCCTCGCGGCTCTCGTTCTTCCTGTGGTCGAGCGGCCCCGACGACGAGCTGCTCGCCCTCGCCGCGGAGGGCCGGCTCGCCGACCCCGCGGTGCTCGAGGAGCAGGCGCGGCGCATGCTCGCCGACCCGCGGGCGACCGAGCTGGTGCGGAACTTCGCCGGCCAGTGGCTGTACCTGCGCAACCTCCGGAGCGTCGTCCCCGACGCCATCACCTTTCCCGAGTTCGACGAGAACCTGCGCGCGGCGTTCCGCGAAGAGACCGAGCTGTTCGTCGACAGCCTGCTGCGGGAGGACCGCAGCGTGCTCGCCCTGCTCGGGGCCGACTACACGTTCGTCAACGAGCGGCTCGCCGTCCACTACGGCATCCCCAACGTCTACGGCAGCCACTTCCGGCGGATCCGCCTGGACGACGATCTGGCCGAGCGGCGGGGCGGCATCTTCGGGCACGGCAGCGTGCTGACGGTTACGTCCTATCCCAACCGCACGTCGCCGGTGCTGCGCGGCAAGTGGATGCTGACCAACATCCTCGGGACGCCGCCGCCCCCGCCGCCCGCCGACGTGCCCGACCTGCCGGAGCGGGGCGAGGACGGCCGGGCCGCGACCGTGCGGGACCGGCTGGCGCGCCACCGCGAGAGCCCCGCCTGCTCGGTGTGCCACGCGCCGATGGACCCGCTGGGGCTGGCCCTCGAGAACTACGACGCGGTCGGGCGCTGGCGCACCACGGGGACAGCCGGCCTGCCCATCGATTCGTCGGGGCAACTGCCGGACGGCACCGCGTTCGAAGGGCCGACGGGGCTGCGGTCGCTGCTGCTCGAGCGGCGCCATCAGTTCGCGGCCACCCTGACCGAGAAGCTCCTGGCGTACGGGCTGGGGCGGGGGCCGGAGTACTACGACCGTCCCACCGTGCGGGCGATCACCCGCGAGGCGGCTTCGGACAATTACCGCTGGTCGTCTATCATTGTCGGCATCGTGAAGAGCACACCGTTCCGGATGCGGAGGTCAGGATCATGATCATCACTCAGAAGGCGCTTCCCCGTCGTACCGTGCTCCGAGGGCTCGGAGCCTCGCTCGCGTTGCCGCTGCTCGACGGGATGGTGCCGGCGTTCGCGGCCCTGCGCACCACGGCGGCGGCCCCGGTGCGCCGTCTCGGGGTGGTGTACGTCCCCAACGGGATGATGATGCCGCACTGGACGCCGCCCTCCGAGGGCGCCGGCTTCGAGTTCCCGACCATCCTGAAGCCGCTCGAGCCGTTCCGCTCGCACGTCCAGGTGCTGTCGGGCATGCACGGCGTCGAGAGCGAGGGGGCGCACGCCCGCTCCTCGACCCGGTTCCTCACCGGGATGCCGTCGAAGCCGGACGACGGCTCGGACCTGCGGGGCGGCGTGTCGATGGACCAGCTCGCGGGGCGCGTGCACGGCCGCGAGACGCAGCTCGCGACCCTGGAGCTCGCCCTCGACGGGCGCGACTTCGCGGGGTCGTGCGACGACGGCTTCAGCTGCGCCTACACCAACACCATCGCGTGGGCCAACGACGTGACCCCGCTGCCGATGGAGAACAACCCGCGGGCGGTGTTCGAGCGCCTGTTCGGCGACACCGGCAGCACCGACCCCGCGATTCGCCGGGCGCGGCTGGCGAAGGACGCCAGCCTCCTCGACTCGGTCACCGATCGCGCCGCGCATCTGTCGCGCCAGCTCGGGGCCGGCGACCAGGCGAAGCTGAGCCAGTACCTCGACGCGGTGCGGGACATCGAGCGCCGCATCCAGATGGCCGAGGCCCAGAGCGACCGCGAGCTGCCGGTGGTGGCCCAGCCCGCCGGCATCCCCGACAACGTGGGCGAGCACGCGAAGCTGGTGTTCGACCTGATGGCCCTCGCCTACGAGACCGACCTCACGCGGGTCGTGACGTTCATGATGGGGCGGGAGATCACCGGCCGGACCTATGCCGAGATCGGCGTGCCCGACGCCCACCACCCGATCTCGCACCACCAGCGCGACCCCGAGAAGCTGGTCAAGCTGACGAAGATCAACCAGTACCACGTGCAGCTCTTCTCCGCCTTCGTCGAGCGGCTGGCCGCCACCCCCGACGGCGACGGCACGCTGCTCGACCACTCGATGATCGTGTACGGCGCAGGCATGGGCGACAGCAACTCGCACGCCTCGACCAACCTGCCGATTCTCCTCGCCGGCGGCGGCGCGGACACCGGCGGGCGGCACGTGAAGTACCCGGAGGACACGCCGCTGGCCAACCTCCACCTGAGCCTGCTCGACAAGATGGGCGTGCCCATCGAGCAGCTCGGCCACAGCAACGGCCGGCTCCCGCTCGAGCCGCTGTCCGGCGTGTAGCCGGCCGGACGGCCGGGTCGAGCCCGGTGTGCATCGTGAAGTCCGCCCCGTGGAACGGCGCGGATCGCGAATGAGGAAACAGGGCCGGTTCCCCGAGGGGCCGGCCCTTCGTCGTCGAAGGACGAAGACCCATGCCGGCGACGGGCTTTCTCGGGACCCGGGCGGACGTCTTCGTGGACGTCGCGATGGTGTTCTTCGCGGCCGCCCCGTTCCTGATGGGCCGTGCGCTGCGCCTCGCGGCGCAACGCCGCTACCGGGCCCACCGCCGGCTGCAGGTGGGGGTGCTGCTCGGGGGCATCGTGGCGGTTCTGCTGCTGGAGGGCAGCATCCGGTTCGGGGACGCCGTCGACGCGTTCACCGTGAGCGCGTACTACGGCACGGCCACGATGGCCGGTCTGTTCGCGGTGCATCTCGCGGTCGCGGTCCCCACCTTCATCGGCTGGTGCGTGCTCGCGGTCCTGTCCTCGCGCCGCTTTCCCCGCATCCTGCCGGGCTCCTTCAGCCCGCGGCACCGGCTCTGGGGCCGGCTCACCTTCGCGGGCCTGTGGCTCACCTGCGTGACCGGCCTCGGCCTCTACGTCATGAGCTTCGCGCTCTGAGCGGCGCGTTCACCAGCGCCGCCGATCTGGTCTCCGCGCCGCCCATCGGTGCCCCGGGCCGGTGGCGGCCATCGCGGGGCGGTTCGGCGCCGACCAATCCCGCCGCCCGTGGTACGATGGCTTGAGTAGTGGCGCTTCCGGCCATGGCGACCCTGAACGACTTGCACGACAAGCTCCATGCCTACCGGCGCAACGGCGTACGCGAGTACCTGGTCTGGCGCACGCTGGACCGTCGCATCGACTGGTTCGAGCTGGTAGACGGTATCTATCGACGCTTTCAGCCCGACGCGGCCGGTCTCGTTCACAGCCAGGTATTCCCGGGGCTGCGTCTGGCGATCGACGCCATGCTGCAGGGCGAACTCGCCGCGGTGCTGCGTGAGCTGCAACGCGGGCTGGACGAGGCCGCCCACACGGTCTTCGTCACGAGCCTGGCAAGCGCCGCGCCGCCCCGTGACGCGGCGGGCTGACCGCGGTCACCGGAACCGGCGCAATGACGGCAGCCCCCGCGTCAGGTTCTCGCCCGTTTCACCCGTGAGTGAGCGAAGTTCGGGCTCGCGGGATCCACGGTCACCTCGCGGCGCCCCGGATTCACGACGAGGTCCATGTCCTCCATCGGTACCGCGCCCAGCAGCACTTCATCCCCGAGGACCAGTGCGCCGACGTAGCAGAGTCGATTGCCGAAGGTGACCTTCAGCGGTCCGACGTAGGGAGCGCTCACCTTGCGCCCGTCTGCGACCGAGACCTCCCGCGTGGATTCCGTATCGAGACGCAACTGCACCGCGACATGCTCGGGAATGCACAGCAAGAGGGCTCCGGTGTCGGCCAGGGCGCGGACCCGCACCGCCGTCAGATCCGGCCGCCGCGGGTTGCCGAGTTCGATGTCCGCGTACACGTGTCCCATGCAAGTCCTCGTTCCGAGTGTAGCAGGACGCGGGCAGGGGGGCAGTCGGGCTGTCAGAACCGAAGCAGCGGTGGCTTCTGCGAGGTGCGGCGGCACCCTCGGATGGGTGGCGTCGTAGTGGGCCCGACGCCAGGTGCCGGCGCGAAGAGTCGAGCGGATGCACTACCCTCCCGGCACACCGCCTTCTCAGGGGCGCCCCTGGCGATCTACGCTATGAGTGATCTGAAGACGGTCCCGCGCGCCGTGCGTCCAGGGCCTGCGCTTGTTCCGGCGAGACGGGGAGTTCTCGGTAAGCGGACAGGAGACAGTTCCATGCGTTTCATCACTGGAAGACGTACGTCCCGCCGGCCCTCGTTTCGGACGGGCATGGCGGTCGGGGCGCTGGCGGCCATCCTGATGGCGTCGGCGCCGGTTCTGGCGCAGGAGACCGAGCGGAGCGCCGCCGCCGACTGGCCGAGCTACAACCGGGACCTCGCGGGGACGCGCTACTCGCCCCTCGACCAGATCGACACAGGAAACGTCGGCGCTCTCGATGAGGTCTGGTCGTACCGGTTCCATCCCGAGGACGGGTTCATCGAGGGGCCGAGCCCGGCCGAGCTCTTCCAGCAGGTCACGCCGATCGTGGTCGACGGCGTGATGTACCTTGCCGCGGGGAACCGGGTCGTGGCCCTGCGGCCGGAGTCCGGGGAGGAGATCTGGCGGCACGAGCTGGCCGAGGGGCTGGCGTCGTTCCGCGGCGTCGCCTACGGGCCGGCCACCGACGCCCACGAGGCCCGCATCTACTTCACCAGCCTGTCGAAGGTCGTCGCCCTGAACGCGGACACGGGCGAGCGCGACCTCGCGTTCGGCGACGAGGGCGAGGCGGCGCTGCGCATCCCCTACACCGGGGTCCCGGTGGTCTACGAGGACACCCTGATCCTGGGCTCGAGCGCCTTCGGCCCCGGACAGGACCACATCGCTCCCCACCTGAACCAGCCCCGGGGCGGGGGAGAGCCGACCCAGGCCTATCCGCGGGCGCTCGACGCGGCGACCGGCGACCTGCGGTGGGAGTTCCCGACCCTGCCCACGGAGACCGACTTCGGCAGCGAGACCTGGGGCAACCAGAGCTGGCGCAACCGCATCGGCAACAACGTGTGGGCGTTCACCCTCACCGTCGACGAGGAGCGGGGCCTCGTCTACATGCCCGTCAGCAGCCCCGGCTCGAACTTCTACGGCGGCGACCGCCCCGGCGACAACCTCTTCGCCAACTCGACCATCGCCCTCGACATCCGCACCGGCGAGCTGGCGTGGTACTTCCAGAACATCCACCACGAGCTGTGGGACTACAACCTGCCGCCGTCGCCGGGCCTGCTCGAGATCGAGCGGGACGGCGAGCGCATTCCCGCCCTCGCGCAGGTCGGCAAGTCGGGCTGGATGTTCATCCTGAACCGCGAGACCGGCGAGCCCATCCACGGCGTCGAGGAGCGGCCGGTTCCCGCCGGCGACGTTCCCGGCGAGCAGTACTCGCCGACCCAGCCCATTCCCCTCGCGCCGCCGCCGGTGGCCCGGGTCAGCATCGGTCTGGAGGACATCGTCACCGCCGACGACACCACCGCCGCGCACGCCGCCGCCTGCCGCGAGCTGTGGGACACCGTGGGCTACTACAACGCCGGGCCCTATACACCCCTGCGCCTCCGGCAGGAAGGGACCCCGCCGTCGCTCGTGTTCCCCGGCACCGGGGGCGGCGTGAACTGGAACGGCACCGCCTACGACCCCGAGCTCGGCTACATCTTCGTCAACTCCAAGGACCAGCCGATCAGCGGCTGGATGGAGGAGAACGAGCTCTACGGCCCCGACGTGGATGACCAGGTGGCCTACGTCCGCGCCGCCGCCCAGCCGTTCGAGGCGCCCATCTTCGACGCCGACGGCGAGCGGCTCGGGGCGCTGCCCTGCTTCAAGCCGCCCTGGGCGCGCCTCGTCGCGGTCGAGGCGGCGACCGGCGACATCGCGTGGGAGGTGCCGCTCGGCATCAGCGAGCTCCTGCCCGAAGGCAAGCAGCGCGTCGGGAGCCGGAACGTCGGCGGCCCCATCGTCACCGCGGGCGGGCTCGTGTTCGTCGGCGCCACCCTGGACCGCCGGTTCCGCGCGTTCGACTCCCGCACCGGCGAAGAGCTGTGGTCGGCCGCGTTCGACTACAACGTCGAGGCCGTCCCCATCACCTACGCGGGGAACGACGGCCGGCAGTACGTCGCGGCCAACGTCTCGGCCCCGGCCGGCGCGCAGCCCCGGGGCAACGAGCGCCTGGTGGTGTTCGCGCTGCCTGGGCAGTAGGAGGTCGTCAGGCAGTGTGGCAGCGCTCTTGCACTTGTTCTTGTGAGGCGACCTGTTCTTGTGAGGCGACCTGTTCTTGCGAGGCGACCGCAGAGCGATAACGGCAGTCAACGCCAACGGCTCTGGAAGCTGCCGGACCCGCGATTTCGGGATCGGGGACCGGGGTCGGGCCGGCAATTCCTGGAGGACCACCTGAAACTCGCGTTTCCGCCGCGCAAATGGGGTTCCGGCATTCTCGCTTCGGACTCCGGGCCGACCGATCTCGGAGGGATGTTCCGGTACGGCCGCGTGATAGCCTTGAACCGCAGACTCGGATGAGCAACGACACGAAGTGGATCATCGGAACCGCGGTGGCGCTGGGCGGGCTGTTGTCTGCGCAGATCACCGGTGTGAACGCCCGCGTCGACGACTTGCGAGCCGACCTGACGACGCAGATCGCCGGTGTGAACGCCGGTGTGAACGCCCGCGTCGACGACTTGCGAGCCGACCTGACGACGCAGATCGCCGGCGTGAATGCCCGGATGGACCGTGTCGAGGCGCGCCTGGACGGGTTCGACGAACGGCTGCGCAGCGTCGAGATCGCGTTCGGCAAGGTCGACCAGAGACTCCTCACCATCGAGCGCGTCATCCTGCCGCCGCCCGAGCAGCCGGACGGTTAGCCGCGTCGGGTGGGTTGCGCAACTGGAAGATCGCCGGATGCGCTGTATGCGAGCCCGAGGCGTGTTCCTACACGAGTGCGCCGGGGCGACACGCAATGCCGGGGAAGGCAGCGAGGATTCTGCGGTCGAAGGTGGCCAGGGGCAGCGCTTCGCGGACCGCCAGCTCGACGAACAGCGCGTCGTAGACGGCGATGCCGGCGTGCACGCCGCGTACCAGCGCGCCGTGCCAGAGCGACTGGTTCGAGACGGAACGAATGCGAAGACGCGTCGCCGCCGTCAGACGCCTGCCGCCCTCGTCCAGTCGAATCACTCCCTGACGAACCGCCATCCAGACGACATTCGCGAGCTCTGCTTCCCAGATGGCCGGGGCCGTGCCTTCGTCGAGCATGCCGATGAACGAGCGTGACTCTTCGACGAAGCTCTCGGTGCCGAGCAGGAGATACGCGACGACGTTGGTATCGACGACGGCTCTCACGACCGGCCGATCCCCATCCAGCGATCGATCTCTTCGGCCGTCGGCCGCCGTGTCTGCTCGGCCCAGCTTCCCGCGATCTGCTCGAGCACCGACCGGCGCTCGGCGGCGTACCCGTCCAGCAGCTCGCGCACTTCCTGTTCCATCGAGCGGCCGTTGCGCTTGGCGAGCGCCTTGAGAGTGTCTACCGTGCCGGCCGGAACGTTCCTGATCGTGAGCGTAGACAAGTCGTGCCTCCCAGAATGCTGTCATCATGCTAGCACGATCGCGAATGTCCCGCGCGGGCCGGACAAACGGCTGTTCGGCGAACGGCTATACTCGAAGCATGACCCTTGCCGACTACAAGGTCGTCCTGTACCGCCAGCTCGCCAGCGGCTGGGTCGCCGAAGTTCCGGCAATCGGCGGCTGCTACGCGCTGATGGATACCCGCGAGGCGGCGCTGTCGGTGCTGCATCGCGTGTTTCGACTGATCGCAGAAGAACACGCCGAGCGCGGGCAGGCCCTCCCCGTGGACACGAGCCAGATCGTGCATGCCTGGCGCGACGGCCCGCGATTTCCGCAGGGTCGCCGCCGCATTGGGGTTCGTCAGACGCCGCCAGACCGGGAGTCATGAACGATGGACTCACCCTGACGGTCGGGGCGTGACGATTCCGCTGCATGGCGGCCGAGAGATCGGGCCGCCTCTCTTCTTCAAGATCGTCAGAGGGCTCGGGATTGCACCGGCCGAGTTCGACCGAATGCGGTGACCCGATGGAAGACTCCGACCGTGCCGCCAGGGTCGCGGTGGAAGCGTCATGACTCCTTGACGAGGTTCTCCGCGTCTACACGACGACGCTCGTATCGACGACGGCTCTCGGGACCGGCCGATCCCCATCCAACGATCAGTCCCTTTGGCCGTCTGCCGATGAGTCCTGCGTAAGATGCTCACGAGTGACTTGCTCATGAGTAATACTCTCAATCAGATTCGGGCGCTGGTGGCACGCGATGAAGTGCGAGTCTCGCTCCACGGATTCGAAGAGCTGGCGGCGGACGCCGTGCGGGTTCGCGACGTTATCGCGGGGGTTGCGACGGCCGTCCTGGTCGAGGACTATCCGAGCTACCCGAAGGGGCGTTGCTGTCTGGTCCTGCAGCGGGATGGAGCGAATCGGCCAATTCATGTAGTCTGGGGCATTCCCGCCGGACAGGAATCGCCGGCCGTCGTCGTCACGGCGTACAGGCCGGACCCCGTCAGATGGGACGAGACGTGGCGAAGGAGAGGAACATGAGTGTCCGATCGGCCACGAGACTCGTGCGAGGCGGCGAGTTCGCCGCCGAAGTCCGCGTTGAGCTCGTGGAAGCAGATGATGCCTGGGCGCCGTACCTGAGCCCGGAGGATGCCTGCAAGCTCGATGATGTCCGGGCCGCGCTCTGTGCGGGCGACATCGCCCGCGCATCGCAGATCGCCGATCGCGTATACCGGTTGACGCCGCTCCACGCCTCCCTGGAGACGACCGACCGGAGCGAGACCATCGACCCTGCCGTCTGACTTTCCCGTGAACGGATGGGACGGTCGGCACCCCTTCGTTCGGTGATTCGGCTGGGTGCTTACCGTGGCGCCGCGTTGCGGATCCTGTGACATCCACGGCAGAGGTCCGGGGCAGCTCGACACTCCCTCCGCCGTGGCGGACGCGATTGGGGCGCGGGATGGCCGCGAGCTCTCAACCGAGTCGCTTCGGGTATCCTCCCGTGTGCAGCTGAATGGCAAACGAAGCACAGTTTCTCTCCGATCTGTCAGCGAGACGCTGGGTGCCACCAGCGCAACTCGGTTTCCAGCCGGCCGGCTTGTTCCTCGGGCGCGGGGCGCACGGACCGGAGGTCGCCGTCGCGCGGTCGGCGAACGCTCCGACACGCTCGTCGGTGCTGGAGTGCTGGAAGACCCGTAGGGGCGGGCGTGCGGCTCCCGTGCTTCTCGTAGTGCTGCATCCGGACGGCGCCGCCCTATGCGGACCGGCCGGCGAGACACCGCCAGTCCATCCAGAGATGGACGTGGGCCAAGTCGAGCGCCTCTGTCGCGAGACGCTCGCGCAGCCGGACCGACATGCAGCGCTCCGCTTCCTGTCGCAAGCGCTGCCGTCGCTGGAAGCGGCACTTCCCGGCCTCAACAACGAAGGGCTGCTGGCGCTGCACGAGCTGCAGCATGGCGTGCCGGCGCGCACGGACTGGCCTGCAGCGCGGCGTAGAGCGGAACGAGCTCTGGGCGCACGCGACCGTGACCTGCTGCGCGCGCTCGGGTTCAGGGTCGAACACCTCGACAACCTTACGAGCCTGCTGCGCAGCGGCGACCGCCGTACGGCCCTCGCGGTCTCGCTGCGCGACACCGAATCGCCGGAAGCAGGAACCGAGCGGTTCAACGGCCTGTCGCCCATCACCTATGGCCTCAAGAAGGCCGACGACGAGAACCTGCCTTGGGTCATTCTGGTGCAAGGCGACCGCCTGCGCCTCTACGCGACCGCCGTGGAGGCCGGGGTGGGTCGTCGCGGTCGGACTGAGACCTACGTCGAGTGCCAGCCCGCCCTCTTGTCGGACGACCACCTGCCGTATCTGTGGCTGCTCTTTTCGGCCGAGGCTCTCGCACCTGACGGGAGTCTCCGCCAGGTCCTCCAGGAATCGCAGCGGTTCGCGGGCGATCTCGCCGAACGCCTGCGAGAGCGCATCTACGAGCAGGTCGTTCCGGCCCTGGCGCAGGGAGTCTCCGCGGCGCGCCGGGCCGCCGCTACCGGGTGCGACGACCCGGGCCAGACCTACGAGATGGCGCTCATCGTCCTGTTTCGGCTCCTGTTCATCGCGTATGCCGAGGACCGCGACCTGCTGCCGTACCGACACAACGACGCGTACCGCCGCCGGTCGCTGAAGCAGAAGGCGCAGGAGCAGGCGACGTGCGTCGAGCAGGAGAAGCCGATCGCGGCAGGAGACTCGCATCGGCGTGAATTCGAGCTTCTGTGCGAGGCCGTCGCCGCAGGCAATACCGAATGGGGTGTTCCGGGCTACGACGGCGGGCTGTTCACCGGCGATCCGGACGTGTCTCCGAGCGGAGCGGCGATCCCAAGAGTATATTGGAAGCCCTTCTTGGATGAGACGTACAGAAAAATCAGAGACTTCGAGAATTGCCTCGGGGAGCTGGTAGGGCGGCCCGTCTCGCTGGAGCGGTTGGACAGTACCGCTATCGAAACGGCCGAGAAGCAGATCATCTCTTTGGCCGGCACCGACCGCACGACCGAACAAACGTTCGATACGTTTCGGTCCCTTCTTGTTGCCGAGCTCCCGAAAATGACGTTTTCTGCGCGGTCATCGACGGCGCTCACGGCTGACCGCCGTTGACGGATGCCCGTTTGCGGGACGGACGTTTGCGGCCACGCTGCTGATGGGTGAGCTCGGCCTCGCGGCGGCGATAGCTCTGGCCCTCGATGACGAGTATCTCGGCGTGATGGGTCAGGCGGTCGATCAGGGCGACGGCGCAGGAGGCGTTGGGGAAGACGGTGTCCCAGCGCTTGAAGGGCAGGTTGGTGGTGATCAGCAGGGAGCGGTGCTCGTAGCGGCGGCTGACGAGCTGGAAGATGAGGTCGGCGGCGCGTGCGTCGTAGGCGAGGTAGCCGACCTCGTCGACCGCGACCAGCGCGGGCCGGGTGTAGTGCTTGAGGCGTCGCTCGAGGGCGCGGGCGGTCTCCTGCCCGCTGAGGTCGAGCAGGAGGTCGGCGGCGGTGGTGAAGAGGGCGGAGTGCCCGGCGAGGATGGCTTGGTGGGCGATGTTCTTGGCGAGCATGGTCTTGCCGAGACCCTGGGCGCCGACGAGGATGACGTTCTCGCCGCGGGCGAGGAAGTCGAGGGTGAGGATGCGTTCGAGTGCTGGCCGGTCGAGGGTGGTGGGCCAGTTCCAGTCCCAGTCGGCGAGGGGCTTGAAGCGTCCCAGCCGGGCGCAGGCGAGTCGGCGCTCGACGCTGCGGCGCTGTCGTTCTTCGAGCTCGCCCGCGGCGATGTGTTCGAGCAACGCGGTCGTACTCCATCGCTTGCGGGTGGCGGTGGCGATGATGTCGTTGAGGTCTTCGGCGGTGCGGTTGAGTCCGAGGCGTCGGAGGTCAGTTGCCAGCGTCGTCGGGGTCGTGTTGTCCGAGGTCATCGTAGGTCTCCAGGTCGTGGGGCCGGACGTCGACGTCCCGCAGTCCGGGTCGGTCGGGCAACGTGAGGCGGAGGGGCGGTCTCAGTCCGCGCCGCCGCCGCCGGGTTTCGAGGATGTGGGTGATGGAGCCGGCGCCGAGGGCGTCCCGTCGGAGGGCGTCTTCGACGGCGGCGGCGAGCTCTTGCGGCCCGTAGTCGTCGAGGAGGGCGAGCAGCCTGGTGGCGTTCGGGCGCAGCGGTTCTCCGCGCTGTGCGAGCCGCTCGAAGAGGGTGGCGGTGGCGGGTACGGCGGTGCGGAGGCGGTCGCGGGTGGTGTGGACGTTGGCCTGGCGTGTGGCGGCAAGCAGCCCTTCCAGATGCGCGGGGTCCTCGACGGCCTGTCCGGTGTCGTAGCTGCGTCGGTGGCGGGCGAGTTCGACCTGTTGGTCGAGGATGCGGACGCGGGTGTCGCTGGCGAGGAGGGTGAGGGGCTTTCGGACGTGGGTGTGGGGGATCGAGTAGAGATTGCGGTCGAAGCGGACGTAGGGGGTCTTTCCGGAGCGGACGGCGCGGACGAGCTCGGTCTCGAAGGGATGGGCGGGGAGCGGCAGCAGTCGGGGCCGCTCGTCGGCCCAGGCGTCGGCGACGGTGCGGTCGGGCTGTTCGGGGTGGCGGCGCCGGTGGGCGACCTCGTCGCGCCAGCGTCGGAACTGGGCGTTGAGGTCGTCGAGGTCTCGGAAGGGCCTGGCGGCGAAGAAGGCGTGCCGCAGGTATTGGATCTGGCGTTCGACCTTCCCCTTTTCGTTGCCCCGTCCTGGCGTGCAGGGTTGGGGGGCGAAGTGGTAGTGGCCGGCGAGTTCGAGCAGTCGGGGGTGGAACTGGACGGCGGCGCCGCGGCGGTCGAGGACGGCGGTTCGGAGGTTGTCGTAGACGAGGGTGCGGGCGACGCCGCCCAGGGCCTTGAAGGCTTCGACGTGTCCGCGGAGGAAGCTTTCAAGGGTCTGGTCGAGGGTGAAGAGGGCGGCCATGGCGCGGGAGTGGCCGAGGACCATGACGAATCCGGAGACGGCGCGGTCGCCGCGGCCGATGCGGACCTTGCCGAAGGAGCCCCAGTCGACTTGAGCCTGCTCGCCGCTCAGCGTAACGACCCGTCTGTAGGCGGTGCGGGCGGTTTCGGGCCTCAGGCGGCCGACGAGGCGGCGAACCTGGATGACCGAGCCGGGGTAGCCGCGCTGTCGGACCATCTCGTGGATGCGGGTGGCGCGCAGAGTGGGGTACTGGGCCAGGGTGTCGCGGATGAACGGCAGGTAGGGGTCGAGGGCGCTGGGCCGGCACGCGCCGCGGCGGACGCCGACCGACTCGCCCTCGACGGCGGCGCGGACGGTCTCACGGTGGAGGCCGAGTTGGGCCGCGATGGTGCCCATCTTCCAGTGCTCGCCGTAGTAGAGGCGCCGGATCTCGGCGCGCTGCGCGGGCGTGATCATCGTCCCTCCTCCTCCGACCGCGGCCGGGCTCCGGCATCGGGACCAGCCACCGGCTCTGCCGGCCGCAGACCACACACCGCGTGGGCGCGGGCGCGGGAACCGGGGCGGGTTCCGGGACGGGGAGTCTGTCCGACGGCCGGGGGGCGGGGGAAGTGTGATCCGTCACGCGGCGCCGGGCGCGGTAGGCGCGTTGCCGGTCGCGGTGGTCGAGGCGCCCTTCGGGACTGCGCTGATGGAGGGCCCGGGCGGCCCGGACCGCCCGGCGGCGGGCGGCCGCCCGGCACCGCGGCGTGCAGTAGGCATGGCCGCGGTCACACGCCGCGCAGATGGCGAAGGGTCGGCCGCACTGACGACAGGTCTTCTGCCGGAGGGGCTGGTCCACGGCGTCGGAGCGCGCGGGGCGGTCTCCGACTGGACAACGGGCCTGAACCGTGGCAAAACAGCGGGGACCGGCCCGGTCTGTCGGAGCTCGGGGCGGTCACGAGGGTCCGGTCGGCACAACCGGGCCCTCACCCCACGCCTGAGTCCGCTCTCTACGCTACCCGAACGCCGTGCCGACCGCCAGCGCCGGGGCCGTGGACGCCGCCGCCCCCCATGGACGCAAAGAACGCGTCCACAGGGAGCTTGGAAACCGCGAAGAACGCGGTTCCCACAGCGCCCACAGCCGTCATCTTCCTCTCGATCAAGATCTGCACGAAAAGACCGGGGGCGAAGCCGGGCGAGTCGACAAGTGTCGAGAATTCGTCAGTTCTTCGCGACTCTTGACACTTCTTGTCTACTTCGATGTCCGTCCGGTTTCTCGGGCGTTCTTTCAACGGTACTTCACCGCAGACAGCTTTCGCACGTCGGAGAAGTTTCTCGCCGCCGTTCGCCGCTATCAGAAAGACGCCATACGACTTTACAGCACATTGCCCGGCGCATACCGTGCTCTGGCCACGACCGATGATATAGAAACGCTTCTTGCGCCTTTGCAGAAGCGCGACGAGGAAGCCTACCGGACTCGCACCGAGTGGGACCGCATTGAGGAGATCCCCGAGGCACGCCTACCGGACCTCGGGTATATAGCTGCCGAGGTATTCGTTTACAGGGTGGTATGAGCCGAAAATGAGCTTGGAAACGTCGGAATTCAGGGTCGCGCCGAGGTTGTTTGACAGACGTCAGGTTCGTGACGGTTGCGTTCACCGCACCGGCGACGGTCGGTCGGCGAACGGGCGCAACAAGGCTCCCGCCGGGCACTTCAGAGCCCATCGGGCCGCCGGGCACGAAGGTCAGGGTGTCGGCACTTGGCGGGTGACGGCGGTGAGCCGCGGGAACCGGGCGCGTTCCGAAGCGGCAGTGGGGGCGTCACCCGCCTACGCGGGCGGCGGCGGGAGCCCGAAAGCCTCGGGCACGACAGGCTCGCGTGCGCGCAACATCTCGGCGATCAGCGGCGGCAGGTCGAGGCCGCGCTGGCGGGCGGTGCGCACGACGCTGGACAGCACCTGCTGGGTGTCGGCGCCCTTGCGGGTGCGGTTGCCGCCGCACACCTTGCGGATGACCACCGCGGGCCGGATGGCCTGTTCGGCCCGCCAGTTGGTGGCGTCTATCGACGGGTCCCGCAGGAAGAGGAACACGGCCGGGAATTCGTTGGCGAGATGCTTGGCAAAGCGCTTGGCGTCTTTCAGCGGCGGCGGCGCGTCGATCAGCCGACCGAGCCGGGCCTCGAGTCGGCCGCGGAGCGAGTCGAGACCGTGCCGGGTTAGCTCGCCGTCCTGGCAGCGGTCCCGCACGTCCAGGCCGGCTTGGAGGACGGCCTTCACCTTTGAGCCCCAGGGACTGTAGGGGTGGTTTTGCTGCAATACCTTGCAGCGGTGAACCAGGTGATTGTTATGCCGATATCGGCATAACAATCACTATGCCGATATCCGGATTATGCCGATGTCGGCGCGGACGCCGCCGTTGAAAGCGGTGTCTGGGCCGAGATTATCGGCATAATCGTTGCCTGACGGATAGAGACTCTTCTCTCTGGCCACACCACAGAGAGGAGGCTCTCATGACGGATCCGTCACTCGTCGGCGTCATCGGCTCGCTCCAGCCGTTCGCGGCGGGATTCGCGACCGAGCTTGCGCGGCAAGGCTACACGCCACGTTCCCTGCAGACGCAGTTGCATCTGATGGCGCATGTCAGCCGTTGGCTGCACGCAAGGGACCTTGACGTCGGCGATCTGCCAAGGTGGACGCAGCAGTTTCTGCAAGCCCGACTGGACGCCGGTTACCAGCGTCATCTGACGGGCAAGGCGTTGCGTCCGTTGCTGGCGTACCTCCGGGAGGAGGGCGCGACCCTCCTCTCGCCGACACCTCTTCCCACCGGGCCGGTTGAGGAGACCCTGGCCCGCTACCGGCGCTACCTGACCGTGGAACGGGGGTTGGGTGAGGCCACCGCCCGCGGTTACGTCGATGCGGTCCGCCCATTTCTGCACCGCTGTGTCTCCGTCGACGGCGTGACACTGGACCTCCAGGGACTCGGCAGGCTGACGTGACGGCGTTCATGGTGGCGCGCTGCGCCGAGCAATCCTGCCGGCCCGCGCAACTGACGGCAACCGCCCTGCGCTCCCTGCTGAACTTCCTCCATGTCACGGGGGCGATTGCACGGTCGCTGATGACGGCCGTCCCGTCAGTGGCAGGCCGGCGACTGGCGAAGCTGCCACGGAGCCTTGATCCCGACGACGTCCAGCGCCTGCTTGCGACCTGCGATCGCCGAACCCTTGCAGGGTGCCGGGATTTTGCCGTCATCACCACGCTGGCTCGTCTTGGCCTGCGCGTCGCCGAGCTGGTCAACCTGCGGCTCGACGACCTGCGGTGGCGCGCTGGAGAGGTCGTCATTCACGGTAAGGGACACCGAGTCGAGCGTATGCCCTTCCCGACGGATGCAGGTAACGCGATTGCCGCGTACCTTCGCCAGCGTCCGACTCGCGCCCTTGGGCGCACCGTCTTCGTTCGCCTGATCGCTCCTCTGGGAAGGCTGAGCACCACCGCCATGACGCAGATTGTGGCGGCTGCCGCCAAGCGGGCCGGCCTCGGCCGCATCCGCGCGCATCGGCTGCGCCACTTCGCGGCAACCCAACTGCTCAGCGCGGGCGCCTCCCTGCCCGAGATCCAGCAGTTCCTACGCCACGCCCGACTGCAGACCACCGCGATCTACACGAAGGTCGATTACGACACCCTCCGCACCATTGCACGCCCGTGGCCGGGAGGTGCAGCATGATGGTTTTGCGTCAGGCCTTGGCCGACTATCTGACGATACGTCGGGCAATGGGTTACCGGTTGGCTCGCGCCGAGAAGCTCCTCGGACAATTCCTGACCTATCTCGAAGAACGCGGGAAAACGCGACTGAATACCCGGACCGCTCTCGCGTGGGCAACACTCCCTCCCGGGGATCCGAGCTGGTGGTGGAGAAGCCGGCTTGCCGTGGTACGCGGCTTTGCGACCTACCTGCACACGGTCGACCCGACAACTGAAATACCCCCCGCCGACCTGTTGAGAGCGCCTCCTCCCCGAGCCACGCCGTACCCCTACACCGACGCGGACATCGCGAACCTGCTGGCCGCCACTTCGACGTTGCGCAGCGCCCATCGGACGGCCACCTATCGAACCCTCATCGGTCTACTGGCTGTCACCGGGATGCGGGTCGGGGAAGCCATCGCCCTCGATCGGCACGACTTCGACGCCCAGCAAGAATTGATCACCGTCCACCAAGGCAAATTCGACAAGTCTCGTGCGCTTCCCTTGCACCCTACGGCCACCACCGCAGTCCGGCAGTATCTGCGCCGCTCGGACCGACCGGTGACCCCGCGCGCCACCGCCCTGTTCGTTTCCACTGCCGGCACCCGGCTGCTGTACTGCAATGTGCAGCACACGTTTCGCACGCTGGTGCGGCGGGCCGGGCTTGCACCGCACTCCGTTGCTTGCCGGCCACGGCTCCACGATATCCGACATCGGTTTGCGGTGTGCACGCTGATCGATGCCTATCGTCAAGGTCACAACCCGGAGGCCCGAATCGCGCGGCTGGCCACCTATCTCGGGCATGTCGACCCGAAGAACACCTACTGGTACCTGTCGGCCGCGCCGGAGCTGATGCAGTTGGCGGCTGACCGCCTTGAGCGCCATCAGGGAGGTTCGGCATGAGCAGTCTCGCCTCCACGCTCCAGGCGTTCTTCACCGACCGGCTGCTTCAACAGCGCCACGCCAGCCCGCATACCGTCGCCGCATACCGCGATGCGTGGAAGCTCCTGGTCCGCTTCGCCGCCACCCACCTCGCCAGAGCACCCTCGCAACTGGAACTCGGCGATCTCGATGCGCCGCTCATCGGGCGGTTCCTGGTCCACCTTGAACAGGACCGCGCCAACTCTGTGCGCACCCGCAACGCCCGGCTGGCGGCCATCTGTTGCGCTACGCCGCACCGAACCATCCCGGGCAGGCCGCCGTCATCGTTGCGCTACGCCGCACCGAACCATCCCGGGCAGGCCGCGCCGCGACCACACCCTCCTCGCACTCGCGGTGCACACCGGCCTGCGCGCCTCCGAGCTCACCGCGATACCGCTCAAGCGCGGGCCGCGGCGGCTCGTGACCTTCCTGTCGGACGTCGAGGTCGACGCCCTACTCGCCGCACCGGACCGTACCACATGGACCGGTCGCCGCGACCACACCCTCCTCGCACTCGCGGTGCACACCGGCCTGCATTGTGCCGATCTGCACCTCGCGCAGGGCGCACACGTCAACTGTCTGGGGAAGGGACGCAAGCAGCGAATGACGCCCCTCACGAAGCCGGTGGCCGCCGCCCTGCGAACATGGCTCACCGAACGCGTCGGCGCACCGGACGCACCGGTCTTTCCGACACGGACGGGCCAAGCCCTCAGCCGCGACGCACTGGCGCAGCGCTTGGCGACACACCTGACCGCCGCCACGCAAGCCTGCCCCTCTCTCCGTGAGAAAAACGTCACCCCGCATACGCTCCGCCACACCGCCGCCATGCGCCTACTGCACGCCGGGGTGGATACCGCCGTTATCGCGCTGTGGCTCGGACACGAACGGCTCGCTACGACCGACATCTACATCCATGCGGACCTCGCCCTGAAAGAACGCGCGCTCGACAGGACGACACCCGTCGGTGTCCAGCCCGGCCGCTATCGGCCATCCGATGCGCTCCTGGCTTTCCTCGAAGGGCTGTGATTATGCCGATAGTCTAGGCGCCGGCGTCCCGTGTGGCAGGGGCGCCTACGCCGACATCGGCATAATCCGGATATCGGCATAGTGATTGACACAGCTTTGGTGCAACGAGCCCTTGTAGCACCGGTACACCTGCCACCCGTCGCGCACGAGCACGCCGGCGTAGTCGGTCCCCAGCACGGTGGCGGCGTCGGCGAAGCTGCGGCCGGGGCAGATGGCGTAGACGGTGGTCTCCGGGGTGACGTACGCCCACAGCCAGTGGGGGATGGCGCCGACGCGCCAGCCGGTTTCGTCCGGGGTGACCACGGGCGCGTTGCGGACCTGACTGCAGAGTTCCCGGTAGACCGGCATGGCGTTGCGGGCGGCTCGATGCAGCAGGCGGGCGAGGCCGCCCGTCGTGACCTGCACGCCGAGCCTGGTCCGCAGCAGGCCAACGACCTTTGCCAGCGGCACGCCCATCTCGGTGTGCAACTCGACGACGAGCGAGGCCAGCCCGGGGCCGAGCTGCACCGCGGCCGCGCCGAGTGCGTCGGAGGTCTGGAGGCGGTGTCGGCCCTGCACGCGCCGCCGACACTGCGAGCAGCGGCCGACCTCGATGTCGAAGCGGCGCACGATGGGGCGCACCTTGGGGAGTTCTTCCTGATACTGCGAGGCCACGCGGGTCACTTCGACGGCCCCGCCGCAGTCGGGACACGCCCTCGGCGTCGGCGCCGCATGGGTCTCGTCAACCCCCGCCGGGCGGCGGCGGCATCCCTGCCGCCCGTACCGTGCACCGGGCCGGCGGCCTGGGCGCCCGCTGCGCCCTTGCGGCCGGTCCTTGGCGAAGGGCGCGGCTTGCCGTCGGCCCGCGCGGCGGGCGGCGGCGAGTTGCTTCTTGAGGTGTTCGCTACGACGCTTCCACCGGTCCCGGTCGCGGGTGGTGCGCACCAAGTCACGGTTGGTGCGCGCCAAGTCGTCGATCAGTTTGGCGTTCTTCCGCTGGAGCTCCTCAATGCCCTTGTCCCGCGAATCCTGCTCTCGCCGGAGCGCCTTCGAACCGCCGCGTCCGCCGCTCTCGCGAGCCATGCTCCACGTATCGGCTCATGCGCACCCAACCTGCACAGCACTTCACGGATTTTCTCGCCTCTACCCGGTAACCAAAGACCTGCCGAGCTGGTCCGCCGTGAACATTCCGAGCGAACCGTCATAGCCAGCTTTCTCCGAGAGCTAGCGACCGGCATCCGTGAACACGGCCATGAGGCGCCAGAGCAAGTGGGAGACAAGAGGCGCCGCAAGATGATCCTGACTCCATAGCTTCTGAGGCGAGTTTGGTCCCATCCTGGATCGATCCATAGCCTCTTTTCCCGACGCGGAGCGAAGCCGACCCTTCTTGCCAGACCCTGACGAACTTGAACGCAAGGCTGCTCAGATCGGTCCCAAGAAGGAAAATGACCTGGAGCGCATGCAGGCGACACAGTCGGTGGCACAGCAGAATCTCGCGCAGTACCTTGCGGCGGACCACCTCGATGTCTACGTGGCGACATCAATGCGGAGCGAAGCCGACTTCGTATCCGTGAATCGCTTTGTGCAAGCACTGTTCAGGCATGACGACGTCCGGCCGCTCAAGTTGAGGTACTTCAACCCGACACAATCTTGGATCGACGACCGCGTGGCCAAGGGTCTTGTAGAGGCACTAACTAGGGCCGCTGGCCAGCGCTGGTATACTTCAAGGCGTCACGAAAGTCTGGAGGTGCGCCATGTTGCGAGTGCTCGTGCTCCTCGCGTCGGTGTTGGGTCTTGTCAGCGGGCACCCTCTTGGTGCCCAGACCTGCGATCCCGCCGGAGATGTGAAGTTCGTCTGCGGCACGACCAATCCGGAAGATCTCTACCCGGTTCCGGGCGCCCCTTGGGTAATCGCATCGGGACGATACTCCGCTACGGAAGGTCCCCTTTACGCGGTGAGCCTTCGTGATCACCGCGCCCAGGAGATCTTTCCCGCGGGAGCGTTGCCGCCAGAGCACGACCGGGATACCTATCGCGCCTGCCCCGGTCCGAACAACGTGTTCCAGCCACACGGACTGACCCTGCGGGAGGGCCGCGGCGATGTGCATACACTCTACGTGGTTGGTCATGGCGCGCGCGAGGCCATCGAAGTCTTTACGCTGGACGTCGGCGGCACCGTGCCCACGATGAAGTGGATCGGATGCATCCCGGCACCGGAGGGCACCAGCCGCATCAACTCCATTACGGCGCTGCCGGACGGCTATCTTGGCGCGACGAACTTCGACCGCGAAGGTGGGGAGCTCTGGGAATGGCATCCCACGACGGGCTGGGTCGAAGTGCCCGGTAGCCAGATGCCCGGTCCCAACGGTCTCGTGTCCTCGGATGATGGGCAGTGGTTCTTCATTGGGGGCTGGAGCGATCGGGCGCTGGTGCGGCTGTCACGCGGCCAGAGTCCGGTGCGCGTCGACCGGATTGCGGTTGGCTTCAACGTCGACAACGTGCGTTGGGGAACCGCTGGCAAAGTCATCGTCGCCGGCCACCTGACCCAGTGTGAAGACGTTGATCCTTGTGAGCCGTCGGCCGCTCGCGTGGCCGAGGTCGATCCGACGACGTTTGAAGTCCGGCAGCTGGTGGACTACAAGGGAAACGAGTTCTTCAAGCTCGGCACCGTGGCCATCGAGGCGAATGATGAGATCTGGATTGGCGGGATCAGGGGCAGTTATGGGATCGCCCGATTCCCACGCTAGACGGAACGTCAGCGCTGAGAAATATGGTGGAGGCGACCGGCCGGCTCGACGCGGTGGTCGCTGGGCTCCTCTTCAATGGCGGGCATGCACCGGAGCCAATCAGCCGGCGTCTATCCCCAAACCGCTAGCCGTCGCGCTTTTCCGCGTTGTCGTGGACGGCCGGGACGCCCCCGTCCCGGCCGTCCCGCAGGCTACTCCGCTCCGACCTATCCCCGCCACGGTGCGCCACGCCCGTCGCCGGTCAGGTGAACGCCATGAGCGGTCAATTCCGAGGCCGCCCGCGCTGCCAGCATCTCCCCGCCGACCCGCCGCTCGCGCCTCAATTGAACAGTTCGGCCCGCACTGGTAACCGGGGCCGCGACACTGGTAACCTGTCCGCGAGAGGGGCCGACCGAGGTCCCGCGTCAGGAGTCGGTCGATGGCTACCCATTCCGTTAGGCCTGCATTATTCATGAGGGTCGAGAATCAGGCACCGACGGGGCTTGTTGACCGCGAGCGGAGCCTCTCGGACGTGGCAGCGGGCGCGGCAGGGGGCGTAGAGTGGCCCTTCCCGGCGCCGGGCAGTCGCGGAGGCCAGGTTGGGGGAGAGTTCTGCCGGGACGGCGGTGCCGCCCGGGACCGAGACGTGCGCCGAGCCCCGCGGGGCGCTGACTACTGACCCGCGCGGGCGCCGAGCGCGAGCGCGATGCGCCGCCACGCGTGGAGATGGGGCGTCGCCCGTGGTAGATGCAGGACGATGCGGCGCGCGGAGCCGACGACATGCACCCCCAGCTTCAGCAGCCGGTCGCGCAGCCACGTCACTTGGGTGCGGGCACAGCCGGTCCGCGCCGCCCGCAGCCGCAGCTCCTGCATGAGTACGTAGGCCGCCGCGGTCAGCAACACGCGCAACTGGTTCGCCAGGAACTTGCAGCAGCTCGTGCGGTCGATCTGCAGGCCGTCCAGCAACTCCTTGATCCGGTTCTCGATGTCCCCGCGGGCGCAGTAGACCCACTCGTAGACGAAGCGCGAGCTCCGCAAGAGATTCGTCACGACGAAGCGCGGATTGTCCCGCGGCTCGCGACCCTTGAGCCGGACCACTTCCGCCTTGATCACGACCCGGCGTTGGTGGCCCCACGTGCCGGCCGCGTAGCGGGTGTCGGTATAGACGTGCTCGGTTCGGCCACTGGCCTCGCTCTGCGCGCGGGCCACGGCCATCGCGGATTCGGCATGCCGCTGCAACACCGCGTTCTTGCCCATCGCGACCACGTAGTCGAGCCCCGGTTCGGCATCCAGGAAATCGAGGATCTCCGGGGTCGCAAAGCCCCCGTCGAGCCGGACGAGAAACCGAGTCGACGGAAACGCCGCCCGCAGCATCGGCAGCAGCCGACACAGCAAGCTCAGGGTCCCGTCGGCCGCCACCGCCTTGCCCGGCCGCAGCACCGCCGCGCACAGATACTGCTCCTTCTCGTCGTTGAAAGTCAGGAACGCGAGCAGCGGCAGATAGCCTCAGAGATCCCCTCATTTTATCACGTGAATCAATAAGACGAAACCGTTCGGTGGAACAAACATCTCCGACGGGATGGACTTTGCACAATGTCGCGCGCCTGGGTTAGTATGTTGACCCATGCGCTTACATCAGAAGCCGCCAACATCTCGCAACCGACTGCTCCAGAGACACGATCTTCTGAACTTCGTAACCACCTTGTACGAGGGCGATTTGCATGCCAAACGGGTGCTGTCGTTGGCCAATGCCACCTTGGGCGTGCTGGCGAGTGCGTCGCTGGCGATCCATGCGGTGGGGCGTGGCTTGGCCCAGGCCATGGGCACGTTGACCAAGCATGGTGTGAAAACAGGTGGATCGGCTCCTGAGCAATCGAGGGGTTGATGTCGGGACTTTCTTCGCCTATTGGACGCCGTACATTGTTGGTGCTCGCAAGGAAGTAATCGTCGCGCTGGATTGGACGAGCTTTGCCGCGGACGGGCAGGACACTATTGTGCTGTCGATGTTGACAGGCCACGGGCGCGCGACGCCCCTGCTGTGGAAGACCGTGGCGTCGTCGACCCTGAAGGGCAACCAGCGCCGCTACGAGTACGAAGTGCTGTGCCGCTTGCGGGAGGTACTGCCGGCGGGGGTGAAGGTCACGGTCGTGGCGGATCGGGGCTTTGCGGATTGCAAGCTGTTCTACGCACTGACGGAGGAACTGACCTTTGAATACGTGATTCGGTTGCGCGGAGACATCTACGTGACGAATGCGCGGGGCGAGCGGCGACCGGCCGCAGCGTGGGTCGGCGCTGGGGGGCGTGCGCGGCGGTTGGTGGGCGCTCGGGTGACCGATGCTCACGAGCTGCCGGTGGGCGTGGTCGTGTGTGTACACGATCGGAAGATGGACGAACCGTGGTGCTTGGTGGCCAGCGAAGCGACCGTGCCGACGCCGGTGTTGATTCGGTACTACGGCAAGCGCTGGGGGATTGAAGCGGGCTTTCGGGACATCAAGGACATGCGCTTCGGGATGGGCCTGTCGTCGATGCACGTTTCGCGCCCGGACCGGCGGGACCGGCTGTTGCTGATCAGTGCATTGGCGATCGCGATGCTGTCGCTGCTGGGTGCAGCGGGCGAGCGCATCGGCTATGACCGCTGGTTGAAGGCGAACACCGTGAAGCGGCGGACGCATTCGTTGTTTCGGCAGGGGTTGATGCTGTATCACCATCTTCCCAATTGGCCCGATGACCGGATTCGTCCGTTGATGGAGACGTTCGGAGAGATGCTCCTGGAACAGCGGGTGTATCGAGGGGTCTTCGGTGTAATTTGATGTTAGAAACAAAGAAAAATAAGGGGATGCATGAGGCAGATAGCACCAACTGTCGTAGTGCCCGTTGAAGAACGTGAGCTGTTGCGCGCCATGCGTCCGGTCGTCGGTCGGGTCCAGATCAATGGTGATCCGCCACACCCGCCGATGCAGGCGGCGCCGATGTCGCTCGATGACGCTCGCCGCCAACTCCCGTGCCATTCGGTAGAGCGCACCGCGGCCCGGGGCGTTCTCGAATCGCGAGATCGTCGGTTGCGACGCCAAGGGCGCGCCAGCCACAGGGTCCCGCCCGAGCAGCAGCTTGTGGATGGGATCCTCCGCCAAGTGGTCGGCGTCGTTGCCGTCGGGATGACCGCACGCGATGCCGAAGATCCGCTGTCCGACCAGCTCCGCGAGCGTGTGCCGAACCTTCTCCGGCGCGCGCTTGTCGGCGAGACACCCGGCGAACGCCTTGACGAGGCCGTACACGCGCTCGGCCGCCTTGAGCAGGACGCCGCCGCCGTCGGAACTCGCCTGCTCGCGGTTGAACGTCGCGACGAGGGGCTTGTCGAAGAGATCCGGGAACAGGACAGTCTGTGATATCTTGTCAGGTGTCACGCAGGGGTCTCCGTTGTGGCTAAACGCTTGTGGACACAACGTTTGTACCACACGGAGGCTCCTGTGTCTCCCCCAGAATCACCATCTTCACGAATAATCCAGGCTAACTAATGCTGCGCCGGTCTCAACTGACGATCTACATGGCCCAGAAGGAGGATACGTTTGGGAAGGACTCGGAAGCGTCCGTCGCGCTGGGGCAGGGCAAACCGGTCATCGTGTACGTGCCGAAACTCGTCGTCTCCGAGCTGTCAATAGACACCGAGATCCTCGGAAAGGCCAGACGCGACAAACTCGAGGCCCAGATTCGGGAAGAGGCCGCCGGCGACGAAGACCAGGACTTCGACGAGACAATGGACACCGAAGCACTTTTGGGTCGCCTATTGTCCATACGTCTTGAGGGGGCCGAGGGCGGCGTTCTGGCAAATGCGGTCAAACGCCACTGGGCAGATTTCGATCTCTACGGTGAGGCTAAGCGTATCGAGGCGTCTGATGACCGCGCAGAGTACCGACGCTGGCTCGATGCGGTGGTGGGCACCGAAGGCCCCGAGGAGCCTCCGGCCCAAGTAAAGGACAAGGTGGTCAGTATATTGGTCGCCACATCTCTGCGCTTCGAGCGCAGAGCCAGAATCTTCCGCGAAGTGCATCCCTTGGCGCTTCAGGTCATCCTGAGTTCTGGCGTCCTTAACGGTATCTTGGTCGCGAGGTCGGTCGACTCGTGCGCGACCGTCATTCATGCGCTGATCGAGAATGACCTCGATCTTGAGATGGTGATTCCGCGGGCCGAAGGAGACCTGAATTACCGGTTGGTTGAGAAAACAACGGGTTCTACTATCCGGGTCATATCCAGACATCAGCTCCTACGTAACGCTTTCTCTTGGCTTTCAGATTGAGCCGCCGGAGGAGTGACGACTATTTGCTCCAGCCTACGCGACTGGCGGCTTGCTGTATACCCGGCTGCAATGTACCGTACGCAATCGACACGCAACGATCACGGGATGCACGGGGCGTGTCAGCACATGGACTGACCGACATGGAGACTGAGCCTTGACGCCGGCCCGGTGTCTTGCGTCTGGACGACCAGAAGCTCGCCGCCGTCTGTCTCGTCGAAGTTCCTACCTGACAGCAAGTAGTGCGATTAAGAACCCGGTAACAAGAAAGCTGCCAAACAACACGTTGAAGACATGGGAGTAGGTGCGCGGTACCACGTGGCTCGTCCAGGCGGCTGCTCGTTTGCGTTCGGCAGATTGGCGGTGTTCTCGCGTAAACAGCCATTCGACCGGCGGTTCTCCGTTGCCGTCATCTATTCTCGGACCACTAGCCTCGAGGGCGCGGAGCGCGGTTTCCGCGGCCTTGATCAGCTCTCGATTCCTGAAATCGAGCCTCCAAAAGGCAAAACGACAGGAGCGACAACAACAGGCCAGCCGCCAACCTCACACCAGGGAATTGGAAGTTCTCCCCGAATGACGCGACGGCGGCCGCGGTCAGGGCGGTCGCCAGGACCAAGTAGAAGTTCACAGTCGTCAGGCGCTGTTGCGCGTGCAGTGCGAAGTAATTCCACGCTTGCTGGTGCAGGTAGTCATCGCGACTCATGGTGACTCCCAAGTCGAGTCTCTGGCTTCTCATAGGCCGTCGTCAAGGGGAGGACCTGTGCGTGACGGCTGGGCCGAGATTGTGAGGCATTCTATGACGCCTGTGTGGTCGGACGGAGCGGAACGGCGGATGCATGGGCGACTCCCGCTGCCAGGGGCGTCACGAACGGAAGCACCTGCACGATCACCGATCCAAACGTTCGGGAGGCTCCTCGGCGACACCGCCGCCGTCACGGCGCTGCTCGACCGGTTCCTCCATCAGGCCCGCGTGCTCAAGTGCGGGCCCCGGCGCTGGCGCACCAAGGTCCAGACAACCTTGCGAACACGGGAAGCCGTGAAGCAAAACTCAACTCCCGTCTCGGGACGCCGGAAATGGCCGGACTTGCGGTGTCCAGAAATGGCCGGTTGGGAATTGTCCACGGCGTGGTCGTGAAGCTCATTCAGAATCTTGAGAAACCTGCCGGTCATGGGTTTGCCGTTCCATTCGCGCGCGGCGCAGGATCGTCAGGTCGCGCACACACTCGTCGAGCCTTCGCAGGCGCAGCAGGAAGGTTCGCCCATCGAGCGGCTCGATGGGCGATTCGTCGGGTTGAACACCCGTCCAGTCGATACGGCGATTGTCCAACTGGTCCACATCTTCCTCGCTCGAGCCCGCGCGCCCCGCATCACTCCCGCGGCAGGGCGAAGGTGACGATCATGTTGCTCCCCATCGGCGCCTCCAGCTCGGAGGCGTAGTTGTTCAGCTGGAAGATCGACGCGCCGCCCACCGGCACCGTCAGGTACTGGCGGCCGCCCGCGGTGTAGGTGACGGGGAAGCCCGTGATCTGGCTGCCGAGAATGGTCTCCCACAGCACGTCGCCGGTCTCGGCGTCGAAGGCGCGGTAGCGGCGGTTGAGGTCGCCGTGGAAGACGACGTTGCCGGCGGTGGCCAGGGTCGAGCCGGCGTTGGGTGCGCGCTGGGTGTAGCGCCACGCCTCGCGGCCGGTGGAGATGTCGATGGCCCGCACCTCGGTGAGGTGTCCGTCGACCTCGAAGCCGGGCTCGGGCACCGTGAACCGGGGGCTCGTGCCCGAGACGGAGCGCTCGTTGGTCGTCTGGTTGAGGCACGAGCGGTTGATGGGGACGTAGAGCATCCCGGTCTCGGGGCTGTACGACCACGACCACCAGCCCTTCACGTTGTGCCCGCAGATGATGAACTGCTGGCCGAGCTCGCGGGCCACCAGGTCCATGTTGATGAAGACCTGCCCGGTCTCGGGGTCGATGTCGCTGATGACGAAGCGCTCGGTGGTGTCGTAGGGCGTCGGGTGGCCCCACAGGAACTCGCCGGTCTCGCGGTCGAGGACGAAGAGGCCGCCGGGCTCGCCCATGGTGACCACGACCTTGCGCTCCTCGGCCGTGCCCGCGAGGCGCGGGTTGACCCACATCACCGCCTCGGGGTCGGGGTCGATGACGGTGTCGATGAGGGTGCGCTCCTGCACGAAGTCCTGGTCCCAGTCGTCGCACGGCAGGTGCTGGTAGTACCACTCCAGGGCCCCGTCGCCGACGCCGAGGGCCACCGTCGAGTTGGAGTACAGCTCGCAGGGGGTGCTGTCGCCGACGTCCCAGGTGCCGCGGCGCACGATGCGGGGGTAGGGCAGGGGGACGGCGATGCCCCAGTAGATGAGCCCGAGCTCGGGGTCGTAGCTGCCGGGGGAGCCCCACGGCGACACGTGGACGCGATCCGCGACGGGCAGCTCGCCCCACGTCCGGCCGCCGGGGTCGTCCGAGCCGGCCGCGGTGTACATCCGCCACAGCTCGGCCCCGGTGTCGGAGTCGTGGGCCGAGATGAAGCAGCGCGCCTCGCGGCTCCGGGGGCTGCAGGTGCGGCCGGCGAGGACCCGGCCGTCGATGATCATCGCGCCGGTCGAGTGGGTGATGCCGTCGCGGTAGTCGGCCATCTCGGTGTCGAAGGCGACCTCGCCGGTGCTCGCGTCGAGGGCGAGGAGGTGCGCGTCGGCGGTCAGGTGGTAGATGTGGTTGCCATAGATGGCGAGGTTCCGGGTCCGGTTGCCGAGGGTGACGTACTCGCGCAGATCCGCGGGGGCCTCGCGCCGGTAGTCCCAGAGCATGTCGCCGGTGGTGGCGTCGAGGGCCTGGATGTGGTCGTCGTTGTGCGCGAGGTACATCACCCCGTCGTGGACCAGCGGCTGCGTCTGTTGCGGCCCGTCGTCCATCGCCCGCATCCACGCCACCTGCAGCTGGTCCACGTTGTCCCGGTTTATCTCGTCGAGCGGGCTGTAGGCCTGGAAGTCGTAGGTCCGGTGGGTCATCAGCCAGTCGCCGGGGTCGGGGTTCCGCAGCATCTCGTCGGTGACGGGCTCGACCGGCCGCACCTCGCGGGTGACCGTCGTGCCCTCCTGGGCGCCCGCGAGAGGCGCGAGGGACAGGGCCGCGAGGGCGGCGAACAGGCACGCGAGCGTCAGGGGTCGGTTCGGCATGGTATCTCCTGAGAGCGGCGATCACTCGGTATCGGGACCCCGGCGAGGCGGCTTGCCCCAGGCCGGACAGCGTCGGCGAGCGGCGTCGCGTTCCGCTCGGCGAATCCTACAGGGAGTCGGCGCCGCCTGCGGCGAGGCGGCGCCGGTCCACGGCGCAAACTCCTCTACGCGGTCTTCGGCACGAAGGCCAGGAATCGCCGCGGGTTGTCGACCAGGATCTTCCGGATGGTTTCGTCGGGCACGCTGGCGTAGCGCAGCTTCGGCACGAAGATCGTCGGCACCGAGGAGTACCCGGCGCCGCCGTTCGCCTTCAGCTCGGCCTCGCGCGCGAAGTCCGCCGACAGGAGCACGTGGTCCTCGTAGCCGGCATCGATGACCGACACGATCATCCGCACCTTCTCGGCGTCGCCCTGCGTGATCTGGTGGCCGACGGTGTCGAAGCCGAGGAACGCGCCGCGCCGCGCCAGCTCGCGGTGCAGCTCGGCCTGGGGGTCGCCGACGATGTCCGCGAGGTGGCCGATGCAGACGAGCCGCGGGTCGACGCCCATGTCCTCGATGATGTCGAGCTGCTCGAGCGCGCACGAGGAGCATCCCTGGTGCGGGGTGTGCGTGAAGAGGGGCAGCCCCGTGCGCAGATGGACGGTGCAGCTCGCCCGCAGCACCTTGCGCTCGTCGGGGTGCATGGTCATCGACGAGCCGATCTCGCCGATGGCCCCCCACCGCTCGGCTTCGGCGTCGCGCTGGAAGTCGGCCGCGACCTCCTCCTCGGTCTGCTGCGCGATCTCCGGCGGATAGCGGGGCTGCGTCCACAGCCCCCCGGCGAGGACGATGTGCAGCTCGACGCGCTCGGCCAGCGCGCGCAGCCGCTCGACGTTCTGGCCGAGATCGCGGGTGCCGCCGTTCACGATGCAGCTCACCCCGTCCTGGGCGGTCGCGTTCACCTCGTCGGCCATCAGGTCGAGGTCGGCGGTGAAGGACGGCTCAGGGCTCTCGAGGGCCGGCAACCAGGGGGGACGCGGGTCGCCGATGGACAGATGTTCGTGGAAGAGGGTCGAGCCGCCCGCGAGCTCCTCCGGCGCGACGTCGCGGAGCAGGGTGCGGATGATCGCCCCGTCGGGGAAGGTGACGCTGCCGGAGCTCTGGCTCTGGGCGGCCGCCGCCAGCAGACGGGCCGGCAGACCCGGCGCTACCGCGCCGACTCCGGCGACCCCGATTCCGGCCGCGCCGAGCCGGCGCAGGGCGTCGCGACGCGTCACGGATACGGATGGGTGCTTGCACAGGGGCATGGTTGTCCTCATCGAGTCGGGCCGATCCACGGACGCGTCGGATTGCCGCGCTCCCTCATTCAGTCGGCGGGCAGATGCCGCGCCCCCGCCGAGGTGCGGGCGCGGCATCGCTCCATTCAGGGCCGGGGGACGCCGGCGGCGTCCCCCGCGTCGCTACTCCGCCAGGGGATGCGGGCGGACCTGGAAGCGCACGATCTCGCTCGTCATCCCCTTGCCGCCCTCGTTGTGCCAGTTCGTCACCGAGTCGTAGCTGGCCCAGACGCCGCGGCCCTTCCAACCGGCGTCGGCGTCGTCGATGCGGCCGTCGAGGCCCCGGGTGTAGAAGCCGAGCGGATAGGGCACCCGCAGGGTGACCCACTCGCCGGTGTCCGGCAGCAGGGCCAGCAGCGCGTCGGAGCTCGTGCCGTTCGCGATGGGGACGTTCTCGCCCAGCCCGAGCGTGTCGAACTGGTCCACCCAGTTGTAGTAGTGGAAGTCGGCGCTGCCCGCGGCCGCCACCCCCTTCATCTGGGGGCCGGGGGTCGCATGGAGCGTCCACCCCTCGGGGCAGTGCTGCCCGGTCGCGGTCGGGCCGTTCAGCACGCCGCACTTGCTGCGATCGAAGCTCGCGAGGTGGCCGCTGCCGCCCAGCGCGGTCCACAGCACCCCGTTGCGATCGACGTCGATGCCGCGGCCGCCGTGGCCCCACTGGCTCGGGTCGACGTCGGGGTTCTCGAACGGGGGCTCGTAGACCTCGGCGATGCAGGTCTCGGGCGGGTTGTCGCCCAGCTCGAGCCGGACGATGTTCCCCGGCACCGGCAGGCGCCGCGCGATCCAGATCGAGCCGTCTACGGGGTTGGGGATGACCCCATAGGCGAACCCGTCGAGCCGCATGTCCTTCGCGGGTTCCAGCGGCTCGCCCGGCTCGGTGTACTCACCGATGACGCCGTCCCCGCTGGTGTCCACGATGGTGGGGCACCAGCCCTGGGCCGCCTGCTCGTCGCCGGTCTCGTCGTAGAGCTTCGTGTTCAGCCACCCGACGACGTCCGTGGACCCGCTCAGCCACAGCGTGTCGTTCTCGTCCTCGGCGAACTGCAGGTGGTGGGTCATGTAGCAGGTGTCGACGTGGACGAACTCTCCGGTCTCGGTCTCATAGTACGAGAGCTGCCGCTGGCTGCGGTCGATGGGGAAGTGCTGCGCCGACGGATGGTCCGAGCCCGCCCTGCACCAGTCGGGGTTGTCGGACGGCCGGATCGACTGCGTGATCCAGAGGCGCCCCTTGCCGTCCATCATGGGGTTGTGGGCGCTGTAGCCCCGTGCCGTCGAACGCTCGTCGCCCCAGTACGGCGACGGTATGCGGTCCGCGGTGCCCGCGTAGGTGTCGCCACGCGCCTCCATCGGGACGCGGGTCGTCATGTCCATGCGCACCGAGCGGTGGGTCACCGGGTCGGTGATGACCAGCCCCGCCCCCCCGACGCCGTACACCGGACCGTTCGCGTACAGATGGGGGTTGCGCTTGTCGGTGGCGATCTCGTCGTGGACCATCGCCATCGGGTCGCCCCAGCCCCACATCGTCAGCACGAGGTTGCGCTCCTGCCCCTGCGGGCGCGGGGGCGCCGGCGGCACCTCGCCGGCCGCGATGCGGTCGGTCCAGTCGGCGAACAGGTTCAGGGCGCGCTCGCGCCCCATCCGGTTCAGCCCGGCGCTCATGCTCGGCCCGCTCCGCCCCATCTGCACGCGGTGCTCCCACGCGGCGAGGGTGGAGTCGAAGTCGTCGACATCGAGCATCGGCATCTCGCGGGTCGCCACGTTGCCCATCTGGTGGCAGAGCTGGCAGCCGTCCTTCAGCCGGTCGACCCACTCGGCCTGGTGCCGCATCGCCCGGCCGATGCCGTTGCCGGCGGGCCCGGTGCCCGGGAACTCGCTCGCGGCCGGCACCTCCAGCAGCGAGTACCAGTAGTTGGCGGGGTAGATGCGCGCGGCCTCCTGCGGGGTGGCGGCCGCGGTCACCGTCAGCGTCACCTCGTCGCCGGGCCGCGCCGCCTGCTTCTCCGAGTCCACGAGGCCGTAGCCGCGCACCCACAGCGCGTAGCCGGCCTCCGGCAGGTCCGGCACGAGGAACCGCCCGTCGTCGTCGGTGACGACAATCTTGCGAAAGGTGGTCTCGAGGTCGTCGGTCTCCGCGATCACCCAGACCCCGGCCTCGCCGCCGCCGGCGCTCCGCACGACCCCGCCGATGTCGTCGCCGGCCGCCGGCGCGGCGGCGCCGGTCAGCAACAAGACGCCGCCGGCCAGGAGCAGGGCTCCTGGCATGTCGATCCGCGATGTCCCACGCATGTCAACCTCCTTGAGAGCCCGTGGCGAGTCCCGCCTCGCCGATCCCGGCGCTACGCGGGGGTTCGCCAGGGGCGCTCGAGCAACCGGGTTCGCGTCGATGGCTTACAGTGTATGTGACCGAGAGGCAAAGTGGGCCGCCGATGTGGTGTGGGCCGGCGGCGCCGGCCACACGCCCCGAACGCCCGAGGAGGACCCGACATGAAGCTCAGCCCCGAGGAGATCGCCCGGTTCGACGAGCAGGGCTACCTGTTCTTCCCGTCGTGCTTCTCGCCCGAGGAGGCGGCGGTGCTGCGCGCCGCGGCGGACGAGGTCTACGCCCTCGACCGCGAGGAGGTGTGGCGCGAGTCGAGCGGCGTCGCCCGCACCGCGTTCGCCGCCCACACCTACAACGAGGCGTTCCGCCGCCTCGGACGCCACCCGCGCCTCGTCGATCCGGTGATGCAGCTCGTCGACGGCCCGGTGTACATGCACCAGTACAAGGTGAACGCCAAGGCCGCGTTCGACGGCGAGGTCTGGCAGTGGCACCAGGACTTCGGCACCTGGCACCGCGACGACGAGATGCCGGAGCCGCGCGCGATGAACATCGCGGTGTTCCTCGACGAGGTGACCGCGGCCAATGGGCCGCTGCTGTTCCTGCCGGGAAGCCACCGGCAGGGGGTGTTCGAGGCGGGGCACGACCTGGAGACGACGAGCTATCCGCTCTGGACCCTCGATCGGGCCACGGTGACGCGGCTCGCGGAGCGGGGCGGGTGCGTCGCCCCGACGGGACCGGCCGGCAGCTTGATCGTCTTCGCCTCCACCCTGGTGCACGCGAGCCCGCCGAACATCAGTCCGTTCGGCCGCAGCATCGTCTACCTGTCGCTGTGTCACGTCGACAACCACATCCGCCGATTCAAGCGCGCGGCGTGGATCGCCCACCGCGACTTCGCGTCGATCGAGCCGCTGGCGGACGACTGCCTCGCCGAGCTCGTGCCGGCCGGCACGGCAGTCTGAGCGGGACCCATGTACCTCTACGACCAGCTCCGCGCGCGCGCCGCCGCCGGCCGACCCGTGCGGGTGGGTCTCATCGGCGCCGGCAAGTTCGGCTCGATGTTCCTGAGCCAGGCGCCTTCGGCGATCGGGCTTGAGGTGCGCGTGATCGCGGACCTCGATCCGGAGCGCGCGCGCGCCGCGTGCCGCGCCGTCGGCTGGAGCGGCGCGCGCATCGCCGGGACCCGGTTCACGGCCGACGCGCTCGACGCGGTCGCTGACGACGCCGTCGACGTCGTCGTCGAGGCGACCGGCGACCCCGCGGCCGGCGTCGCGCACGCGCGCGCCGCGTTCGCGGCGGGGAGGCACATCGTGATGGTCAACGTCGAGGCCGACGTGCTGGCGGGGCCGCTGCTCGCGGCCGAGGCGCGCCGGGCGGGCGTCGTCTACACGATGGCCTACGGGGACCAGCCCGCGCTCACCTGCGAGCTGGTGGAGTGGGCGCGCGCGTGCGGCTTCGAGGTGGTGGCGGCGGGGAAGGGCACCAAGTACCTGCCGTCCTACCACGCCTCGACCCCGGACACGGTGTGGGAGCACTACGGGCTCACCGCGGAGCAGGCGCGGGCGGCGGGCATGAACAGCCGGATGTTCAACTCGTTCCTCGACGGGACGAAGTCGGCCATCGAGATGGCCGCGATCGCCAACGCCACCGGGCTCGCCCCGCCGCCCGACGGCCTGCGGTTTCCGCCCTGCGGCCGGGACGACCTCGCGCACGTGCTGCGGCCCGTCGAGGCGGGCGGACAGCTCGACCGCAAGGGGCAGGTCGAGGTGGTGTCGTCGCTCGAGCGCGACGGCCGTCCCGTGCCGAACGACCTGCGCTGGGGCGTCTACGTCGTCATCGAGGCGCCCAACGACTACACCGCGGGCTGCTTCCGCCAGTACGGCATGAACACCGACGAGACGGGCCGGTACTCGGCGATGTACAAGCCGTTCCACCTGATCGGGCTCGAGCTGAACGTGTCGATCCTGTCGGCCGGGCTGCTCGGCCGGCCGACCGGCGCCACCCGAGAGTTCGCGGGGGACGCGGTGGCGACGGCGAAGCGGGACCTCGCGGCGGGGGAGACCCTCGACGGAGAGGGCGGGTTCACCGTCTACGGCAAGCTGCTCCCGGCGCGGGCGTCGCTCGAACGCGGCGCGCTGCCCATCGGGCTGGCCCACGGCGTGGCCGTGCGCCGGGTCGTCGGCGTGGGCGAGGTGGTGGGCTGGGACGATGTCGAGATTGACACAAGCGCGGATTCGGTGAGAGCGCGGCGGGAGATGGAGAGGGGCTTCGCCGTCGAGTGGGGGCTCCGGTCGCATGACGCCACGTGACGGCAATCGACGCGCTGACCCCTCGGGCGTGCATCCGGAGAAGCCGTGGTGGAACACCGCGTTGCGCGGCGCTCGCGCGAGAAGGCGTGACGAGGGAGCCTGTTGGGCATCGGTGACCGCGGAGCAACGCAGCTCCGTGGAACAACGCAACCAGGCCGGTGGCCGCGTGAAGCGTCTTTGCCTCGCCCTCGCCATGGTCCCGATAGCGGCCGCCTGTGCCCCGGCGCCGCGTGACGGGGCCGGCCGGGACACGGCGCCCGCGCGTCTCCGCATCGAGGTCGGCTACGCCGCCGGCGTGCACGACGGGCCGCTCACGGGCCGCCTCTTCCTGGCCGTGAGCCCGACGGCGGATCCCGAGCCCCGGATCGCCGCCTACAACTCCGCGCGGCAGCGCGACGGGCGGGTGCCGTTCTTCGCGGCCGACGTGGCCGGCGTCGACCCGGGCGAGACGATGGTCATCGACGCCGCCGCCGACGGCTATCCCTACGCGCGGCTCGGGGAGCTGCCGCCGGGGGACTACTGGGTGCAGGCGCTGGTTCACGTGTACACGGAGTACCACCGCCAGGACGGCCACGTCATCCGGGCTCCCCAGGACCAATGGGAGGGCCAGCGCTGGGCGTTCTCGCCCGGCAACCTCGTCAGCGCCCCCCGGCGCGTGCGCGTGGATCCCGCCTCGGACACGCCGATCCGCCTGGAACTGGCCGACGTCATTCCGCCCATCGAGGTGCCGCCCGACACCGGGTGGGTCCGGCGCGTGAAGATCCGGAGCCGCATCCTGAGCGAATGGTGGGGGCATCCGATGTACCTGGGCGCCGTCGTCCTGCTGCCCCGGGGTTACGACGAGAATCCCGGGCTGCGCTACCCCGTGGTGTTCGAGGCCGACCACTTCGGGCTGGAGCCGGCCTTCGGCTTCACGACCGAACCGCCGTCGGGAGGCCCGGGGCTCTTCGCGCAGATGGTGCGCGAGTCGGGCGGGATGCGCGAGTCGGGCTACGACTTCCAGCGGGCGTGGACCGGCGACGACTTCCCGCGCGTGATCGCGGTGACGATTCAGCACCCCACGCCCTTCTTCGACGACTCCTACGGCGTCAACTCGGCGAACAACGGCCCCTACGGCGATGCGATCCAACAGGAGCTGATCCCGTACCTCGAGGAGAGCTTCCGGATGATCGGCGAGCCCTACGCCCGGGTGCTCACCGGCGGCTCCACCGGCGGCTGGATCTCGCTCGCCTGGCAGGTGCGCCATCCGACGTTCTACGGGGGGACGTGGACCTTCTATCCCGACTCGGTCGACTTCCGGCGCTACCAGTTGATCGACGTCTACGAGGACGCCAGCGCGTTCCTCGTCCCCGGCGCGGCGCCGGGCGCCCCCGAGCGGATGTTCCAGCGAACCATCGAGGGGCAGCCGGTCGGCAGTGTCCGCCAGCTGAGCCGGCTCGAGCAGGCCCAGGGCTCGCGCGGGCGCTCCGGCGGGCAGATCGACGCCTGGAACGCGGCGTACGGGCCGGCCGGCGACGACGGCTACCCCCGGCGGCTGTGGAACCTGGAGACCGGCGCCATCGACCGCGCAGTCGCTCACTACATGCGGGACAACGGATACGACCTGCGGCTCTACCTGGAGGAGAGCTGGTCTCGCATCGGCCCCGACCTCGCCGGGAAGATCCGCATCTACAACCCCGAGATGGACCAGTTCTACCTGCCGTACGCCGTGTACCTCCTGGAGGAGTTCCTCGAGGGCACGACCGCCCCCCCCTACGGCGGCGAGGTCGTCCACGGCCGCCCCATGAAGGGCCACCTGTGGTCGCCCTTCACCAACGCCGACCTGGTGCGCCGGATGGCCGACCACGTCGCCGCCAACACCCCCGCCGGCGCGTCGAGGGCGTGGCACGCTGGGGGGTCCTGACGATCGGTGAGGACGGGTGGGCACTGGCGCGATCCGCTTGCAGGAACCGTGGAGAAATCGGAATCGATTCTCGAGAAGGTGCGGTGGGCCGCGCGACGGCGCTTGCTTTTCCTGCCCCACGCGGCTCGGCAAATGGCCCGACCCGACAGGATGATTACGCCGAACGAAGTTCGCATGGTGGTCGAACCGGGCAGCTTGATCGAGGACTACCCGGAGGACGCACGGGGCCGCAGCTGCCTCATGCACGGCAAGGGACTCGGACATCGGAACATCCATGTCGTCTGTGCGCCGAAAGAGGATTTCCTCGCGATCATCACGGCCTACCTGCCCTCGGAACGCGTGTGGGACGGCGATCTGAGCACCAGGAGAATCAGATGAAGTGCATTCACTGCCGCGGCGACATGAAGTCCGCGACCGCACCGTTCCACGTCGACCGGAACGGCTATCACCTGATGCTGGACGCCGTGCCGGCCTGGGTATGCGACCAGTGCGGCGAGGCCTGCTTCGAAGGCCGGGAAGTCGAGACCATTCAGGCAACGATCAGGACCCTCGACCGTCAGACCCGGCAGCTCTCGGCGCACGGGGCCGGGACGGCATCATGACGTGTGCCACCACCCGTCGATCACCATTACACCAACGCTCCAAACGAGGAGGTACCATGCCGATTCGGATCAGCCGCTGCCTCGGACTCGTGGCCGCCGCCGTACTCGCGGGCGGCGCCGCGATGGCCCAGGAACCCAACCCGCGCAGCGACGCGGGCGACGTAGCGCCCCCCGAAGGCTTCCGGGCGAACCGTTCTTCCTACAGCGCGATCATGGACGTCATCCGCTCCACGCGGGGTGAGGCGACGGTCAGCGACGCGGACCTCGCGCGGCTGCGCGAGATGCAGCTCGAGGACATCTGGCGCTCGCTCGGCGACTATCGGACGAACTACGTGCGCGGGTTCCAGGCGACGCAGCCGGGCCGGCGGGTGGCGGGCCGGGCGCTGACGATGCGTTTTCTGCCGCCGCGTCCGGACTTCGTCGAGGCGATCGACCAGCTCGCGGCGGAGGGCGACTGGGACCGCCGCTACTACGCGCGGGCGTCCGAGGAAGCGCGGCCGGGCGACGTGATCGTGGCCGAGCTGGGCGGCGCCGACGGCCACGTGCTGTTCGGGGGCATGGGGGCGCTCGGCATCAAGCTGCGGGGCGCGGCCGGGGTCGTCATCGACGGCGGCAGCCGCGACCTCGCGGAGCTGGTGGGGGAGACGTTCGCAGACTTCCCCGTCTTCGCCCGCTTCTTCGACGTCACGACGACGAGCTGGCTCGGCGTCGCCTGGAACGCGCCGGTGCGTATCGGGACGGCGACCGTGCTTCCCGGCGACGTGGTCGTCGCCGACGAGACCGGGGTGCTCTTCTTCCCGCCGCAGCTCGTCGGCGACGTGCTGCGGGCGGCCGAGGAGCAGGCGGCGCTCGAGGAGCACGAACGGGAGCTGCTGCGGTCGGGCGAGCACCGGTTCCGCGACGTCTACCCGCTCTCGCCCGCACTCCGGCGGGAGTACGAACGACGCCGATAGCGTGCGGGAGGTGCGGGAACGAGAAACGGCCGGCGAAGCGGGTCCGCCGCTTGCGCCGGCCGTTGGTTCAGAGGTACGCCGCGGTGCGCGGGGAGCGGCTCCCCCGCGCATCACGGCGGGTAAGGATGCGGACCGGGCGCGTCACTCGGCGCCGGTCACGAACTCCTCGAAGTCGGCCCACGAGCCCGTGCCGCCATGGATGGGGACGATGGTCTCGACGTCCAGCCCCAGGCGCTGCACGTTGCGGTAGAGGGCCCGGGCGCTCGCGTTCGGCGCGTCGGGCAGGGGCCGGCCGGGGCCCGGCGGCGTGTAGAGGTCGGCCTCGACCAGCATCCTGTCGGCCGGCAGGTACGCGATCAGCATCCCCGCGGCGTGGGCGAGGCCCTGGACGTTGTGCAGCTCGACGAGCCGCGTGGAGTCGCCGAGGACGTACTTCTCGCGCAGCGTCTCGAAGATGTAGCCCTCGGACCACTCCTCGGGCGGATGCAGCGAGAGCCGGTCGGGCTCGAGCACCCACAGCCCCGCCCGCAGCACCTCCTGGTAGTAGGGGCGGTTCCCGGCGTAGGTGATGACGGTCGCGCCCTCGTGCACGTAGGCGCGGAGGCCGCCGATGTGGTCCCAGTGGTGATGCGTCGTCACGATGAACCGGATCGGCTTGTCCGGCACGAGGCCCATCACGTGGTCGATCACCGCGAGCGACCGCGCCTCGTTCAGCGGCGCCTCGATGACCGCCACGTAGTCGCCGAACTCGACCGCCACGCTGTTGTGCGACCCCCCGCCGACGAGCCACACGCCGTCGGCCACCTCTTCCGACTCCACCCGCATCGGCGGCACGGTGGCGGTGCGCACGATGTCGGGCACGGTCAGGGCGGCGCCGTCCACGTTCACCTCGACGCTCTCGATGGTGGTGAGGCTGAACGAGTGATCGCCGCCGCTGACGTTCGGCTCGTTGGCGCCGTCATCGTAGTCCTGGTGCTGGTGCCAGTTCATGGGGAACATCATCCCGCCCCCGACGTCCTGGTAGTTCGTGTAGACGGTCTCGTAGTACATGTCCCCGACGACGGGGCTGGGCATCCACGTCTGCACCCGCTCGATGACGTTGTCCTCGGTGATGGTGCCGTTGATGCGGTACTTGCCGAGGGCGATGTACGAGATCACCGTCACCCGTCCGCCGTACTCGTTCCGCTCGATCGCGATCGGGTCGCCGGCCATGGCGCCCTTGAGGAACCCGTGCGGGGTGAGGAAGATCTCCAGCAGGCGCCGCTCGGCTTCCTGCGGGGTGGGGACCACCTGATCGATCCCCGGGGCGTTCCAGGCGAACTCGCCCCGGACCCGCGGGTTCCGGATCCGGTCCCCCTGGATCGGCGCGCCGCCGCCGCCCCGGGCGGGATAGCCGCCCTGCCGGATGATCATGTCCTCCGTCGACGAGTTCGTCTCGAAGTCGATGGTGCGCTCGTACTCCGCCAGCTCGAAGCGCGGCCAGTCCTCGGCCGGGGAGGCGTTCTGCCCCACCCCGCCGACCCAGCCGCTTCCCGAGTACCGGATGGACATCATGTCGGTGACGCCCATCGTGTCCGCGGCGGCCTGCAGGACCGCCTCCGGGTCCTGGGCCGATACCGGCCCGGCCGCCAGCATCGCGACGGCAACGAAGATTCCAGCTCGCTTGACCATGGTTCTCCTCCGCGCTTCCTGATGATCCGCTACGTGACGATCTGCGCCGAACGAGTTGCGGCGGACGCAACCCGTTCTGTCTCCAGATGCGCAAAGCGTAGTCCTTTTGGGGCGGGATGACCACGGGAATCGTGTCGCCGTTCACCAGGAGACCGATGCCCGCAGGCCCAGGTGGCGGCCCGAGATCGCCGGCTGTCCGCACACCGGCGCGATGATCTTCGCCGCACCCGAGGAGCAGGCTCCGCTCACCACCGAGACGGTGCGCGAGCTTCTCTCGGATTTCCCGTGAAGTACCTCCTACAATGGGCGGGGTGGCTTCGCGACACGCCGACTGGCTCCGCCAGGCGGATGCCGATCTCCGGCACGCCCGTCACGCGCGCGCCGGCGAGACGCATGAATGGGCCTGTTTCGCCGCGCAGCAGGCGGCCGAGAAGGCGTTGAAGGCGGTGGTGATGAGCCGCGGTGCCGACGCCTGGGGGCACACCGTGACCGGTCTGCTGGGTCTCGTCGCCACGGAGGAGGAGGAGGCCGGCGAAGAGCTGGTCGAGTGCGCCAAGACGCTCGACAAGCACTACATTCCGACCCGCTGTCCCAGTGGGTTCGATACCGGCGCCCCGACGGACTTCTACACGAGGAAGGACTCTGACGATGCGATCGCGTGCGCCGAGCGGATCGTCGGCTTCGCTCGTCGTCAAGTCGAATAATCAGGCCGCCGTCGAGCGCGCGGTGCGGGGCTGGGCGCGCGATGTCCGGGCGCGCCGGCCCGAGGTGCTCCGCGTCGTCTGGTTCGGCTCGCGGGTCACGGGAACGCCGGGGCCGGGCAGCGACGTCGACGTCTGCGTGGTGCTGGCGGCCGCCGACAAGCCGTTCCGCGACCGCATCGGCGACTACCTGCCGTACGGGTTCCCCGTCGGCGTCGATCTGTTTCCCTACACGGTGGCGGAGCTCGAACGACTCCGGCTCGAACATCCGTCGTGGCACGCGGCGATCTCGTCGGGCGTGGACATCCCGGCAGGACCTGCAGCCGGTCACGCCCAGGGGCCTTGAACGTATCTCCGGAAACGACTTCCAAGGGGGAGGCCGACGCCGTGCGGCGCGTGCGTCCCCGCGAGGCATCGGCATTGCCTCGCGAGGACGTGTCGTCGGGGATTGCGGTGTTCCGTGCCGATCAGTTCATGGCTTTGCTGTACTTCGTGACGCCGCCGCCCGCGAAGGGCCGCGAGGAGGGTCCTTCCGCCACGAAGACGTTGCCGTCGGCGTCGACGGCGACGCCCTCGCCGGCGAGGCCCTGCAGGGTGCGGCCCTCCTCGGGGACGTGCGGCGGAATGAACGCGGTCACCCGGTCTTCGCCGGCCGGCCCGATGCGCACGCCGTTCTTCCAGCCGTAGTGGTTGGTCTCCCGCGACTCGGAGTCGATGGCGTACAGCGTGTCGTCGGCGGTGATGTACAGCCCGCTGATGCGGCTGAACTGGTAGTAGATCTCCAGCAGCTCGCCTTCCTGGTCGAAGATCTGGATGCGGTGGTTGCCGCGATCCGCAACGAACAGGCGGCCCTGCGAGTCGAACTCCATGGCGTGCGGCGTGCGGAACTGGCCGGGCCGGAAGCCGATCTCGCCCCACTGCTTGATGAAGTTGCCGTCCCGGTCGTACTTGAGGATGCGCCCGGTCCGTCCCGCCGGCGGGTCGGGGTTCTGGCCGCTGTGGCCGTCCGAGACGAAGATGTCGCCGGTCGGGCCCCAGGTGATGACGTCGCACGGCTCGTTCAGGTGGCGTCCCTCCGGGTCGCTGCCCGGGTCGCCGGCGATGCCGAGGGTCATGAGGACCTCGCCCTCGGGGCTGAACTTGAAGACCTGGTGCCCGATCTCGTCGTTGCCCTGCGAGTCGGTGACCCAGACGTTCCCGTCGTCGTCGACGTGCAGGCCGTGCGGCAGCACGAAGAGCCCCGCGCCGAAGGCGGCGAGCCGCTCGCCGGTGTTCCGGTCGTACTTCAGGATCGGATCGACGGTCGGGTTGGCCGCGCATCCGCCGGCGAGCCCGATGCCGCCGCAGCGGTCGTAGACCCAGACGTGGCCGTCGGTCGGGTCGATGTCGATGCCCGCGGTCGAGCCCCACGTCCGGTCGTCGGGCAGCTCGGCCCAGTTCATGGCGACCTCGGGGTTGGGGTTCGGCAGGTCCCGCTGGACGAGGTCCGCCGAACCTTCCTGGGCCGCGGCCGGGCCGGCGACGGCGAGCATCGCCGCAAGGGCGAGGCTCCGCTTCAGAACACTCCATCGATAGTCGGTCATGCTGTCTTTGCTCCTCGGGTTTCAGTTGATGACAGGGCCAATATCCTAGCACCTCGCGGTACGAGGCCCCGCTGGCATTCGACTGGCGATACGTCCTGCCTGGCCGCGTGTTCCGCGGAGCATCGTGCCCCGCGGTTACCCGTGGCCCAAGGGCTTTCTCGTCACGCCCTGCCGGTCAGGCCGGCGCCTCGCAGGTCTCGCCACGACGCGGAATCCTGCCGCGGGCGGCCAGCCGAACGGGTGAGCCGCCTCCACGGGACCGCGGGGCGCCGCCCGGGTTGCCAACGGCGGTAGGATCGGCGGATGGAGCAGACGAAGATTCTCGTCGCCGCCGTCGCCGCCCTGGGGCTGGTCCCGGCCGCGGTCCTCGGTCAGACCGCGCCGCCGCGCACGCCCTGGGGAGCGCCGGACCTGCGGGGGGTCTGGAGCCACGGGACCGCCACGCCGCTCGAGCGTCCCGAGCGCTACGGGGAGCGGGACCGCCTGACCGACGCGGAGGTCGCCGAGGTCGACGCCGCCCAGCGGTCGGCGGACGGGGTCGGCGCGCGCCGCGTGGTGTGGTGGGAGCGCAGCCTGTCGGACGGCCGCTCGTCGATGATCGTCGATCCCCCCGACGGCCGCATCCCCTACTCGGCGGCGGGCCGGGCGCGCCGCGAGGCCCGTCCCGGGCAGACCAGCGAAGGACCGGAGGGCCGCAGCCCCCAGGAGCGCTGCATCTCGTACGGCATCCCGCGCCTCGGCGGCCCCTACAGCCAGAACGTCCACATTGCCCAGACCCCCGACCACGTGCTCCTCCTGCACGAGATGGTCCACGAGTTCCGGGTCATTCCCCTCGACGGCCGGCCGCACGTGCCGGGACACGTGCGCCAGTGGCTCGGCGACTCGCGCGGCCGCTGGGAGGGCGACACGCTGGTCGTCGAGACCACCAACTTCCGGGATGCGCAGTGGTTCCAGGGGCTGTCGCAGGGCGGGATGAGGCTCGTCGAGCGCTTCACCCGCCTCGACGCCGGCACGGTGCATTACTCGGTGACGTTCGAGGATCCGGACCTGTGGACGCAGCCCTGGACGGCCGAGATCCTGATGCCGCCCACCGAGGGGGCGATGTTCGAGTTCGCCTGCCACGAGGGGAACACGGGCATGACGGCCCTGCTCGAGATCGCCCGGGGAGAGGAGGCCGCGGCGAGCGGTTCGCGGTAGCGGTCCGCGAATCCGCGCGCGCCGACGAGTCGCAGGGTGCGCGAAGGGGTCGGCGCGGCCGAGGGTGACGACTCAGCGGCGGCGCAGCTCGATGCCGCCGTTGACGGTGGCCAACTCGATCTCGGGTCCCCCCTGCCCGAGCTGGCCCGAAGCCGAGCGCGGCCCGAAGCGGCCCTGGACACTCACGGGGAAATCGCTGTCGATGCGGCCATTGACGGTCCTGAGCTTGAGGTCCGCGTCGACTCCCTCGGGCAGGGTCAGGCGAATGCTGCCGTTGACCGTCCGGAACGAGAGGTCCTCCCCGGGCACGGCGCCCAGCGTGGCGCGGACGTCGCCGTTGACGGTCCTCGCCGACACCACCCCGGTGCTCTCCGCGGTGACGTCGCCGTTCACGGTGGTGGCGGTGACGTCGCCGGACAGCCCCGTCACCCGGACCTCGTCGTTGGTGGTTCGGGCGTCCAGGTGCACGCCGTCCGGGATGGACACGGTGAACGCGACCTTCACGTCGTTGTTCCGGTTGCTCATGCGGTAGGACCGGCCCCGCGCGCAGCGGTTCTCCCGGAACCACCCCGAAGGATAGACGGCGCAGACCAGGATGCCCTCGGCGTCCTCGATCACCTCGATGGTCACGTCGTCGGGGTCGCTGCGGCGCGCCGTCTTCGTTGCCTCCACCACGACCTCGCCGCTCCCGCGGGTTGCCGTGATCGGGCCGTTCACGCCGCGGATGGTGACGGTCCGGTCCGCCGCGACGTCGCCCTGCCACCGGAAGTCCGGCGCGGCGCTGCCGGCCTGTTCCGCCCCCGCCGCACAGGCCGGCAGCGCCGCGGCCAGGGCCAGCGCCGCCGGCCACTGCCTCGACGTCCCGCCGCCCGTCCTCGTCCCTGCTCGAACCATGCTGCACGCTCCCCCGTCTGGTTTGGCCGCGCTCGACCCGGCGTGACGGTTGCAGGAACGGGCCCGCCGCGGGCCGCCCGGCCCGTCGCGGCGTAACCGAGGTCCTGAACCGAGTCAGGAAGGCCGTGCCCTCCCGGCCGGGATGCTTCCCTTTGGAAACTGGGACGGACGCCGCGCCCAGGGAGTTCCACGGCCGGCTCGGCCGTCTCGTGGCTCGACGGGAGTGGGAGAGTGTGCAGCGGCAGCCGAGGGATGCGGGCCGCCTGCGCCGGGCAGTTTCGCCCCCGGTCGGAAGCGGAGGACAATGAAGCGGAGGACAATAGAGGGGCCTTTCGCCACGGGCTCCCAATGCCCGGGAGACACCGATGACCATGATTTCTTGCACCGGCCGGTCCGCCGGGCGGGCGGCCCGTTCGCTCCGACCGGCGCCGGCGCCTTCGGCGGCGATGTTCGACAGGCCGTTTCGGCGGATGGCCTGCCGGGCCTTCGCCGCTGCGACGTCGGCGACGTTGGCGGTCGCCGTCCCGGCCGCAGGACAGGCGCCCGGCGCGAGAGCGGCCCTCGACCACGAGGACACCTACCGGTGGAACGCCATCCGGAGCGCCCGCATGTCCGCCGACGGCAACTGGGCGGCCTGGGTGGTGGAGCCCTGGGACGGCGACCCGACGCTGGTGGTGTCGAGGACCGACGGGTCCGCGTCGACACGGTTGCGGGGGCGCGACCCCGTCTTCACTCGCGACTCCCGCCATCTGGCGTACCGCGTGCCCCCGCGGCAATCCGTGGTCGACGCACTCCGCCGGGAGGGGAAGTCGGACGACGAGCTCCCTGGCGACTCCCTGGGGGTGCTCTCGCTGGCCGCGCTCGAAGCGTCGCCGGACGGGGAGGGGGCGGAGTTCACCGCGGGCCCCATCGAGTCCTTCCAGGTTCCCGAGGACGGGGGATCGTGGATCGCCTATCACCTGTCCGAGGATCCGGCGGAGGCCGAGCCCGGGGAGGCGGGCGCGGAAACGGCGGGCGGAGGAGCCGGGTCGAGCGCCGGGGAGGCCGGGGAAGAGGCAGAAGAGGAAGCCGCAGCGGCGGAGGAGCGTTCCCCGGAGCACGAGAAGCGCCACGAGAAGGCCGAAGGGACGCCGCTGGTGCTGCGCCGCCTGGACACGGGGGAGGAGTTCTCCTTCCCGCATGCGGTGTCCTATCGGGTGGCGGACAGCGGATCCGCGCTGGCCTACGCCGCGTCGACCGACGAGGACGGCGGCGACGGACTCCATTGGGTCGATGCCGCGACCGGCGCGGCGACCGCGGTCATGGAGGGCGAGGGCCACTATCGCCAGATCGCCTTCGACGAACCGGGAGACAGCCTCGCCTTCGTGAGCGACGCGCCGGAATGGGAGCGGGACCAGCCCGCCTTCTCGCTCTACCGCTCCGACGCGGGCGGCGCGGCGGTCCTGGCGGCGGGGGCGGCGACGGCCGGGGTGCCGGCGGGGTGGTGGGTCAGCGAGCACGGGGAGGTGTCGTTCTCGGACGGCGGCGGGCGCCTGTTCTTCGGGACCGCGCCCCGGCCCGGGCCCGAGCCGGCCGAGGCGCCGCTGGAGCGCGACGAGGTGCGGCTGGACGTGTGGAACTGGAAGGACCCCTACCTGCAGCCGATGCAGCTCGTGCAGGTGGACGAAGAGCGCGAGCGCTCGTACCTCGCCGTCGCCCTGCGCGGGCGCGACGGGGTGGTGCAGCTCGGCGCGCCGGACACGCCCGACGTGGCGCGGACGCGGGACGGCGATTCGGACTTCCTGCTCGGGAGCACCGACGTGCCGTATCGGCAGGAGCTGTCGTGGGACGGCCGCTACCGCGACGCGTACGCGGTGGACGTCGGGACCGGCGGGCGGCGGCTGCTCGCCGAGCGCGTGCGCGGGGGCGGCGGCGTGAGCCTGTCGCCGGGCGGCGCGTACGCCTGGTGGTGGGACGACGGCGATCGGGACTGGAAGGCCGCGCCGGTGGACGGGGCGGCGGACCCGGTCAGCCTGACCGCGGGCATCCCGCAGGCGTTCCACGACGAGCTCGACGACCATCCCCAGGGGCCGCCGCCCCATGCAGCTCCGCAGTGGATGGAGGGAGACGCGGGCCTGATCGTCCACGACCGCTTCGACGCCTGGCGGGTGGACCCGTCGGGCGAGGAGCCCCCGGTGCGGTTGACATCGGGGCGGGCCGGCCGCGTCCGGCACAGGGTCGTCCTCACCGGTGACGACCCCGCCCTGCCCGAGGGCGACCTCCTGTTCTCGACCTTCGACGAACGGACGCGCGCCGGCGGCTACGCCCGGGGACCCGGCGACGGCGCCGGCGGCGTGACGGAGCTGGTGTCGGGGCCGTTCAGCTACCGTTTTCTCGCCAAGGCTGAGGATGCCGGCGAGCTCCTCTGGACCCGGGAGAGCTTCGGGGTGTTCCCCGACCTGTGGACGGGCGGCGCGGGCTTCGAAGAGGCGCTGCGGCTCAGCGACGCCAATCCACAGCAGACGCAGTACCGCTGGGGGAGCGCGGAGCTTCTGGACTGGACCTCGAACGACGGCACCCGGCTCGAGGGCATCCTCATCACCCCGGAAGGCTTCGATCCGTCGACGCAGTACCCGCTCATGGTCTACTTCTACGAGCGCATGTCGGACGGGCTGCACGACTACCGGGCGCCGACGCCGGGAGGCTCGTCGATCGCGTTCTCGTTCTACGCCAGCCGGGGATACGTGGTGTTCGTGCCGGACATCCCCTACGAGGTGGGCTATCCGGGCGAGAGCGCCCTCGACGCGGTGGTGCCGGGGGTGCTGGAGCTGATGGGCCGGGGGTTCGTCGACCCCGCGCGCATCGGGGTGCAGGGCCATTCCTGGGGCGGCTACCAGATCGCGTACATGTTGACCAAGACCAACCTGTTCGCGGCGGCCGAGGCGGGCGCCCCCGTCTCGAACATGACCAGCGCCTACGGCGGCATCCGCTGGCAGACGGGTATGAGCCGCATGTTCCAGTACGAGCGCACCCAGAGCCGCATCGGCGGCACCCTGTGGGACGAGCGCGACCGCTACATCCACAACTCGCCCCTGTTCTTCGCCGACAAGGTGCGGACGCCGCTGCTGATGATGCACAACGACGAGGACGGGGCGGTGCCGTGGTATCAGGGCATCGAGCTGTTCGTGGCCCTGCGGCGGCTGCAGAAGCCGGTGTTCCTGCTCAACTACAACGGCGAGGCGCACGGCCTGCGCCGCCGGCCGAACCAGGAGGACTGGGCCGTCCGCATGCAGCAGTTCTTCGACCACCACCTGCTCGACGCCCCCGTCCCGATATGGATGGCGGAGGGGGTGCCGGCCGTGGACAAGGGACGGGACCTGGGCCTGGAGCCGGCGGCGCCGCGGAAGGAGTCGGCTCGGTAGCGCGGCGCGGACTCCTGCAGGTAGTTCGGTTCAACCGAGACGCGACGAAACACGGCCACGATGCCATTCTCCGTTCATGGTTGTCGTGGTCGTCCCCGTCGACTCTGCACCTCGAGGCGGGCGAGTCGTGACCTGAACCCGTTCAGGAATCAGAAACCGTTCGCGGTTTCTCGGTCGAGGCGCCGATCGTCTCCGACGGACGGCGTTGCTTGACCTCCTCTTTCAGCGCCATGAAGTCTTCTGACGTCAGGTTCATCTCCATCGCCGTTCGCAGGAACTCGGGGATCCGCGGCACCCGATGCATGTAGGCGGCAAGGTCCGGGTCGGTGCTCTCCGCGAGCCGGAACAGCCGGTCCGGGTCGGCGCCGAGCAATGTCGCCATCCGCTTCACGAGTTCCGGCTTCGGCGGGCGCTCCTTGCCCCGTTCGATGCGGCTGAGGTATGCGGGCGAGATATTCAGGCGGTCTGCCGCCGCACGCAGCCCCAGCTTCTGCGCTTCCCGCATTTCGCGAATCGTACCTCCGAAATTCTCTGCCATCTACCGTCTCGTCTACCGATCCGTCGCCTGTTTACCGTTGCGCAACACTTAACACCTGTCAGTGGCCCAAGTCAAGCCTGCTCGTGTACGATTGGCAGCTCAGCGAGCCTTCCGCCAAGGCCACATGGCAACGGGGAGTTCGCACCACAAGAGCACACGGCGACGCATGAGCACACGGCCTTCGACCAGATCGAGCCTGCGGCGAGTACGGGGAGATGCGGCCACGAGGGCGGCAGCGGTTGGATCGGCGACCACCGAAACCGCGGTCGATGTCGTCCGCGACGGGTTCGTCCTCGACTTCATTTCCGGGCACAAGCAGATCAAGGAGACGCCGAAGGAGCTGGTCAGGCAGCGGATCGCCCGGGCGCTGTTCCACGAGTACGCGATCTCTGTCGACGACATGGGGGCGGATTTCCCCGTCTCGGTCGGCGGCCGGCGGCGCCGGGTCGACATCGCAATCTTCGGTGCGGGCGAGCCGCACGAGTTCGACAATATCCACCGAGTGGTGGTATGCCGCCCTGAGCCGAAGCAGAACAAGCGCGGGGCCGTGAAGATGCGTGACTACGAACAGGCCGCGCAGGACATCGCCGAGGTCAAGCCGTTCTTCGAGGAGATCGACGCCTGTCGTTACGCCCTGTGGACCAACGGCCTGGAGTTCTTCTTCCTGCGAAAGAAGGCTACGAAGTTCCAGGTGGATGCCGAGCCGATCGGCGACTGGCCGCCCGCTGACGAGTCCATCGGCGACCGCAACGTGCTGTCGCGGGCGCGCGCTCGACGCGCCGACCCGGAGATGCTGCGCACTGCGTTTCGCCGCTGCCACAACTTCATCCACGGCAACGAGGGCATGCCGAAGGACGCGGCGTTCTGGCAGTTCCTCTACCTCATCTTCTGCAAGATGCACGACGAGCGGGCGCGCCGCGACCGCCGCCGCTTCTGGGCCGGCCCGCAGGAGCAGTTCACGGCCGACGGCCGCCAGGCGGTCAGAAAGCGCATCGAGCCGCTCTTCGGCGAGGTGAAGCACGAGTACAAGGCCATCTTCAGCGGCGGCGAAGAGATCAGTCTGTCCGACCGCGCCCTCGCGTTCATGATCTCGGAGCTCTCGAAGTACGAGTTCTCCCGCATCGACGTAGATGCGAAGGGCGCCGCCTATCAGGAGATCGTCGGCACGAACCTTCGGGGCGACCGGGGCCAGTACTTCACGCCGCGCGGCGCCATTCGGCTCGTCGTTCAGATTCTCGACCCGCAGGAGGATGAACGGTTGCTCGATCCGGCGTGTGGAACCGGCGGCTTCCTGGTGGCGGCGCTCGCGCACCGCATGGACCGGCTCCGCGCGGAAGAGCACGTCAGCGCCGAGACCGAGACCTCGGAGGAATTCGAGTCGCTGAACGAGCGGTTGCGACGCTACGCGGGGGCGCAGGTCTTCGGCTGCGACTTCGACCCGTTCCTGATCCGGGCGAGCCAGATGAACATGGTGATGGCCGGTGACGGCAAGGGCCACCTGTACCACCTCAACTCCCTGGAGTTCCCGGACGGCCACCTGCCCGGCGTGAAATCGGCGCGCAGAACGGCGCCGCTCGGATTTGCCGACGTCGTGATGACCAACCCGCCCTTCGGATCGACCATCCCGGTCACCGACGAGAGCATCCTCCGCCATTTCGATCTCGCGCACGTCTGGGAGCGGACCGAGGACGGGACCTTTCGCAACACAGGACGGCTGCAGGGCAGCGTGGCCCCCGAGATCCTGTTCATCGAGCGCTGCCTCGACTGGCTCAAGCCGGGCGGGCGCATGGGCATCGTCCTGCCCGACGGCATCCTCGGCAACCCGGCCGCCGAGTACATCCGCTGGTGGATCCTACGCCACGCCTGGGTGCTCGCCAGCGTCGATCTGCCGGTGGAGACCTTCATCGTGGAGGCCAACGTCAACATCCTCACGAGCCTGCTGTTCCTGAAGAAGAAGCCGGACGACGTGATGACGCGCGAGGGCCTCGCCGGCGCGGCCGACTACCCGATCTACATGGCGGTCGCGGAGCGGGTCGGCTTCGACCGCCGTGGCAATACGCTTTACAAGCGTTCGCCCGAGGGCGAGGAGATCACCCAGGACGTCGAGCAGGTCGAGACCATCACCATGGGTGGACGCAAGGTAGCCCGCACGCTGCGCCGCAAGGAGCGGATCGTCGACGACGATCTGCCGGAGATTGCGAAGCGCTACCATGACTTCCGGCAGGAGCATCCGGAGCCGGAAGCATGATCTCCTGGAAAGAGACCGGATGACCGCCGAGTCCATCGAGCAGGATTTCCGTAGAAGGTTGTCGGGGCAGGTGCGGCTCGAAGCCGAGGGCGTCGACCGTTTTCGCGTGTTCACCCCTTTCCACTTCGAGGACGGCGACCACTTGGCGATCGTCCTGCGAAAGGATGGCCCGCGGTGGCTGCTCTCGGACGAAGGGCATACGCATATGCGCCTCGGCTCTGGAGTCGACGAAAAGGACGCGCGCGAGGGAATGCGCCAGAAGATCGTTTCTGGCGGGCTGTCCACCTTTCAGGTCGAGGAGCGTCACGGGGAATTGGTGCTCGACGTACCCGATGCCCGCTGCGGTGACGCGCTGCATGCGTTCGTGCAGGCATTGCTCAGGGTTTCCGGGGTATCGAACTGCGAGACCGGATGAAATCGACACCCGACGGCGTGGTTCCTGGACAGCGCACGTCATGACGCCCCTCCGCATCTTCATCAGCAGCGTGCAGGGCGAGTTCGCCGCGGAGCGGACGGCATTGCGCAACTACGTTCGCGACGACGTGTTGATGCGTCGGTTCTTCGACGCTTTCCTGTTCGAGGACGCTCCCGCGTCCGATCGACGGCCGGACGATCTCTACCTCGACGAAGTCGAACGATGCGACCTGTACGTCGGGCTGTTCGGCCGCGACTACGGAACCGAGGACGACGAAGGCATGTCGCCGACGGAGCGGGAGTTCGATCACGCCACCGTCGTCGGGTCGTACCGCCTGGTCTTCGTGAAGGATGCGGGCGACGACGCCCGGCACCCGAAGATGCGGGCGCTGATCGGCAAGGCGCAGGCCGGTCTGATCCGGAAGCGATTCAACACGACGGCGGAGCTGGTCGCCGGGCTCTACGCCGCGCTGGTCGAGTATCTGGAGGGCAGGGAGCTGATCCGTTGGGGGCCGTTCGACGCGTCGCCCTGCGCGAGGGCGACGCTGGACGACCTCGACACGGAGAAGATGGCGCAGTTCATCCGCACGGCGCACCACGTTCGTCAGTTCCCGCTGGCGGAAGGGACGCCGCCCCCGCAACTGCTGGAGCATCTGAACTTGCTGAACGACGGGCGCCTGACGAACGCCGCGGTGCTGCTGTTCGGAAAGGCGCCGCAACGATTCCTGATTTCGTCGGAGGTCAGATGCGCGCATTTCCACGGAACGGAGGTCGCCAAGCCGATTCCGTCCTACCAGGTCTACAAGGGCGCGGCGTTCGATCTCGTCGACCAGGCGGTGGACTTCGTGCTGAGCAAGATCAACCGATCGATCGGCACCCGGTCGGAGAGCGCGCGGGCGCCCAGAACCTATGAAATCCCGCCCGAGGTCGTGACCGAGGCCATCGTGAACGCCGTGGCCCATCGCGACTACACCGACAACGGCAGCGTGCAGGTCATGCTCTTCTCGGACCGGCTGGAGATCCGCAACCCCGGGCGGCTCCCACCCCCACTGACCCTCGCGGCGCTGCGGGAGGCGCACAGGTCGGTGCCCGGCAATCCCCTGCTGGCGGAGTCCCTGTACCTGACCGAGTACATCGAACGCATGGGCACGGGCACCCTGGACATGATCCACCGCTGCGTCGGGGCCGGCCTGCCGGAACCCGAGTTCGCCGTCACCGACGGATTCGTGACCACGGTCCGGCGCGCGGCGAGGCGAGAGCACGCCGTTGGCCAGGTGAGACGGAGGGCTTCGAAACGGGCTGGCGGGTGGCGGGGGTCGCCGGCCGCGTCAGACGCGGTGCATGACCACGTTGGCCCGAGCGAAAGGGTGCAAGAAGGAATCCTGGGAGGCCGAGAGCGCCAAGCCCCTGTAGACGAGAGCCGAGTTGGGGTGCAAGTTGGGGTGCAAGTTGGGGTGCAAGGTGAACTGGGGGCCAGAGACGCCGCCATGCTTCGAGCTTGCGCTGGAGAAGGCGCGGCGAGCAGGGAGTTGCAGCACGCGGGGGGGTACGCCGGCCGAACACGCAGCTTCGAGCGGCGGCTCAACCGTCTCCTGTCCGCAGGGTTGATCGAGATGACCGTCCCCGACAAGGCGCGGAGTCCCGTGCAACGCTACCGGCTGACCGACAAGGGGCGGGTCGCCGTCGCGGCTGGCGGCGCAAGGCATCCGGAGCCGGACGCATGAACGACGAACGCGACGGCCAGGTCGTCGCCAACGACGGTAACGACGATGTCGAGCCAAGCGGCGCCCCGACGGTGATCGACCTCCTCACCGGCGAGGAGTCGCCGCCGACTCCAAAGAAACGGCTCGTTCAGCGGGTGCTCCGGCAGCTTGTGGAGACCTACGGCTTCGACCGCAGGGACATCCGCGCCGGCTACCGACTGAGCGCCAAGGGCAAGCGGCAGAAATCCGTCGACATCGTCATCTTCCGCCGCGGCCAGGAGCCCCTTGACGAGCATGTCGAGCGTGTGATCGTCTGCGAGTCGCAGAAGCCGCGCGAGAAGCTGCGCAGCCCGCAAGAGGCGGCGGCGGACTTGCGCAAGCTTCACGCCAAGCTGGAGCTGTTCCCCGCGTGCCATCTGGGCATGTGGACCAACGGCCATGAGGAGTTCTTCGTCAGGGTCGAGGAGACGACGTTCGAGACCCGCTACGTCGACCTCGGCGCTTGGCCGGCGCCGGGGGAGCGGACCGCGGACGTCCTGCGGCATGGAGGCGCGACGCAGGTTGCCGCCGACCCGGAGGACCTGGAGGCTGCGCTCGGCCGTTGCCACCAGTACCTGACTGGTAACCTGCAATTGGGCGCGGATGCCTTCAAGGCGCTCGGCGCCCTGTTGCTCGCGAAGCTCTACGACGAGACGCAGCCTGAAGACCGTCGACGCGTGTGGGTTCGCGGTGAGGAGCCGTTCGAAGCCGCTGGCCAGAACGCCATCCGCGAACGGGTGGAAGCATGCTTCGAGGACGCCAGAGCGTGGCGGCCGGACGTACTGCGTCAAGGATGGGACTTCGGCCACATCCCGAACGCGGCTCACACGGCGCGCGTAGTCACCGAACTCGCCCGTTACTCCTTGGCGGACAGTCTGCCGAGAAGCCGCATCGCCGCGTTCCGATCCGGCGCGCGCTCCACCATGGACGGCAAGGAGGGCCGTTACCCGACGCCCTTGAACGTCGCCGAGATGGCGGTGGCGATGCTCGCCCCCGGACCGGATGAACGCGTGTTCGACGGTTCGTGCGGAACCGGCACCTTCCTCGCCATGACCGCTGCGTACCGGTTCGAGCGGTTCCTCGAGGAGGCCCGGACGACGCCCCAGACCGCGACCCGGGAACAGCTTCGAGCGGCGCAGGCGCAAACCGCACAGTGGGCGGCCGAGCGCGTGTTCGGCTGCGACATGGACCCGGCGCTAGTGGTCGCGGCGCGCCTGAATGTCTTGCTTGCCGCCGGTCACCCCGGAAACCTCTACCGGCTCGATGCCCGCACCTTCCCCGACGGGGATCTGGAGGACCAGCAACGGGCACGTGCGGCGGTGCCTGACGGCAGTATGGACGTCGTGGTCACGAACCCGTGGTTCAGCACCAGGAAGAAGATCGATGACGAAGCGATCCTGCGCCGTTTCCATCTCGGGCACGTCTGGAACCCGACCGATGAAGGCCACTTCGTGAACACCGGCGCCATCAACACCGGCGGTGTGCCGCCGGAGGTGCTCTTCCTCGAACGGGCGTGGCGTTGGGCGAAGCCGGGCGACGGGCGCATCGCGATCCTGCTGCCGGACGGGCTGCTCGGCAATCCCGGCGACGAGTACGTACGGTGGTGGATCCTGCGTCATTGCGAAGTCCTCGCCAGCATCGATCTGCCGGTGGACCCGTTCAAGGTGACGTTGAAAGACTACCGCTTGACGCCGGCGCTGCCGAGCCTGCTCCTGCTCCGGCGCAGGAGCGCCGCGGAGTTGATGCGCACGGCCCACCCCGACTACTGGGTCTTCATGGCGGTGGTCGACCGTGCCGGCGTCGATGCGCGCGGCAAGCTGCTGTTCGAGCGCGCGCCCGACGGAGGGGAGCTGATCTTCGACGACGAGGTTGTCGAGCGGGTACGAATGGGCGGCACCGTCCGGTCGCAGACCGTTCGGCAGCGGCGGCGCCGCGTCGACGACGAGTTGCCAGCGGTGGCGCAACGTTATCGGGCGTTCATTGCCAGCGGGAGGCGGGGCGCGTGAAGGAAAAACTTGTTCCCAGCACCTGGCTGGAGCAGCAGGGCCGGCGCCTCGACTGCGGGCCGTACGTGTCTGGGGCGATGGAGGCGAAGGCGCTCCTGAACAGTCTGCCGGCTCGTTGCGCCGAGCTTCGCGACGTAACGCGGGGATACGACGGCGGCATCTACAACGGGCCTATGTTCGCGCGGCACTATGTCTCTTATCGGGTGCACGGCGTCCCGTTCCTGTCGAGCAGCAGCGTACTGCACGCCGAGTTTACCCACGTTGACCTGCTGCGGCGGTCCGACGCCAACTCCGCCCGGCTTTCGCATCTACGACTTGAGGACGGCATGACGCTGATCTCGTGCTCGGGGACGATCGGCCGCATGGCGTACGCGCGGCCGGAAATGGCCGGCATGTGGTCGTCGCAAGACGTGCTCAAGGTCGTGGCGGATCAGAACGCGGTTCTCCCAGGCTATCTCTACGCCTTTTTGAGCGGCCGTTTCGGGGTCCCGGTGGTAGTGGGAGGGACGTATGGCGCGATTATTCAGCACATCGAGCCGGAGCACATCGCGGACCTGCCGGTGCCGCTCGCGCCGGAGGAGGTTCAGGCGGAGGCGCACCGTCTGGTGACGGAAGCGGCGGATCTTCGGACGCAGGCGTCCGTTGAGTTGCGGGCGGTGGTTCGGGAGATCGAGGGGGCGGCCGGGCTGCCGCCGCTCGACGTGCGGTACGATGGCAGGCGCCCAGACACGTCGCTGGTGAAGGCGAGCGGGCTTCGGGGGCGGATGGACGGTCTGTTCCACAGTCGGTACCATCGGTCTGCACTAGCGCCGCTGCTCGGCCTGCCCGCGGGCAGGCGAACGACCGTCGGAGAGTTGACGACGAGTGTCTTCGAACCGGCGAGGTTCAAGCGCGTCCAGGTTGAGGACGCGGCCCTTGGTGTTCCGTTCTTCGGTACGTCGGAATTGATGCGTGCGGATCCCATGTGCAAGTACCTGGTTTCGAAGCGCACACGGGGAATCGCGGACCTCATGATTGGGAAGAAGACGGTGCTGGTTCCGCGGTCCGGGCAACTTGTCGGGATCATCGGCCATGCCGTGCTCCCGCACGGCGATGTTCTTGACGGCGCGGTTAGTGAGCACGCGATTCGAGTGACGGCGCCAAACGACGAGGGCGCAGGGTACCTCTTTGCCTGTCTCTCATCTGAGTACGCACGCCGGCAGCTCAAGGCTCGAGCGTACGGTTCGTCGATTCCATCCCTCGACGAGGCGAGAGTCAGTGGCGTCGTGCTGCCGCGCCTCGACGAAGGGCAGATGGAGCGCCTCGGCCGGCGGGCCTTCGCGGTGCGCACCGACCGGCACGACGCGGTGACGAGGGAACGGGAAGCCCGCGCCGTCGTGGAGCGCTGGATCGAGGGGCAGGGAGCGGCCTGATGGCGAAGGTCGTGGCTATCGGCCAGCCGGTCAACGACGCCGAGCGGGAAGCGATCGCCTACCTGCGCGATCATCTGCCAGATACCTTTACCGTCATCCACAACTTCGAGCTCCGGCAGGGCCGCGAGGTCTTCGAGATCGACGTCGCCCTGCTCGGGCCGCACTGCGTGCACCTGATCGACGTGAAAGGTACGCGCGGCCTGATAGACGTCTACGGCAGCACGTGGTACCCCGCGGGGCGCGCGCCGTATCACTCGCCGCTGGCGGTGCTGCGCAGCCACGCCAAGGCGCTGAAGTCGCTGATCTGCGACCAGCGTCCCACCGACCAGGCCCTCCGCCGCGTGCACGTCGAGGCCGCGGTGCTCATGACCGCGCCCGACGCGCACGTGCAGGACCCCGGCGGCCGGGACGGGCCGGCGGTCGCGCATCTCAGGAAGTGCGCGGCGTTCTTCGGGTCCACGCAGCGGATTCCGGCCGGGCGGTCCACGGACGTCCGGGCGCACTTTCGCCACATTCAGCGGGCCATCGTCGGACGCGCCACGCCGCGGAGCGCGCCGCCGTGCTTCGGCCACTGGCAGGTGGAAGAGAGACTCGGCGGCACGGACCGCTACACGGAGTACCGCGCCCGGCACACGCTGCTCGGCGCCCGGCGCGGCGGAGGCGCCCGGCTGCGAGTGTATCCGGTCGACCCGTACCTGCCGGAAGGGGAGCGCACCCGCGAGCGCCGCCGCATCGAGAACGCCTTCCGTGCGGTGGCGGCGCTGCCGGGACACCCGAACGTCCTCACCGTGCGGGAGTTCTTTTCGACCGAGGCGGAGGATCGCTACGTGCTCGTGACGGAGGACGTACCCGGCCACGCGCTGCGCCAGCACATCAGGAAGAGCGCGCTGGCCCTCACCTTCGACCAGAAGATCGCGGTCGTGCGTGACGTCCTGGCGGCGCTCGACCACGCGCACCGGAGCAACCCGCAGGTCGTGCACCGAAACGTGACGCCGGACGCGGTGCTCGTCGGCGCCACCGGCCGGGCTCTGCTGCGGGGCTTCGATTACGCGCGCGCCGGAACGGATCGCGCCAGCACCATTGCCGGCGAGATCGTCGACGAGCTCGATCCGACATGCCAGGCGCCGGAGTGCTACAACGACCCTGCGCAGGCGAGCGTCGCGTCGGACCTCTACGCGGCGGGGCTCGTCTTCTACGAGCTGCTGGTCGGCGAGCCGGCGTGGACGTCGGTCGACGACATGATGAACAAGGACGCCGTCTTCCCGGTGAAGCCGTCCGCCCTGAAGCCCGATCTGCCCGCGGCGTTCGACGTGTGGCTGCAGAGCCTGTGCGCCTTCGACGTCGAGGACCGCCCGGCGTCGGCCGCCATCGCGCTCGCCCGCTTCAACGACGTCGTCGGCCCGGACCCGCGGGCCGGTGACCCTGCGCAGGCGCAGGCGCCGGAGACGGTCGCCCTGGCGCCTGCGCGTCCCGAGGTCGACTACGCCACCCTGCAACCGGGCCACGTCGTCGCCAACCGCTTCCGCATCGAGGATCGGCTGGGCCAGGGCGGATTCGCGGTGGTCTACCGGGTCTTCGACGCGTTCTCGGACACCAGCCGTGTCCTCAAGCTCATCGTCAAGGACCGCCGCTCGACGTTCGAGCGTCTCAAGCGGGAGTACAGCATCCTGGAGCATCTTCCGCCGCATTCGCACGTCGTGCGCGCCGTCTGGGCGGACAAGCTGGCCGACGACACGCCCTACCTGGTATTCGAGCACGTCCCCGGAACCGGCGTGAACGATCTGCTCGACAACGGCTCGCTCTCGCCGGACGACGTCAGGCGTCTCGGTCTGGAAACTCTCGCCGGCCTGGAACACCTGCATCGGCACGGCGTCTTCCACCGGGACGTCAAGCCATCGAACCTGCTCTGGACCGATCAGGGCGTGCGCATCATCGACTTCAACGTGGCGGTAAACGCCGCCGACGACGAGTCGCGGCCCGGCGGCACGCGCCGCTACGTCCCGCCGGACCTGCAGGTGGGCGAGGAGATGTCCGCCGAGGAGAAGGCCGACTGGGACCTGTTCGCCCTCGGCGTCACGCTCTACGAGTGCGCCACGGGGAAGTACCCGTGGGACGGGACCAGGCCGATCGCCGGCGCGGCGCCCCGGGATCCGAGGGACTTCACAAGCCATCTCGCGGCCGGGTTCGTGAATGTGCTCCTGCAGGGGACAGCGCCTCGCCGCGCCGATCGGCACGCGTCGGCGACGGCGTTTCGCGAGGCGCTCGAGGCGGTGACGGAGACGCGTGCGGCGCCGTCCCGTGCGCCCGCCGACACGGAGCTCGACCTGGAGACGGGCGCGCCGTCATTGCTGCGACCGCCCCGGCCGAACGTCAACCCGTTCGTCAGCCATCTGCAGGCGATGTACAGCCAGAGCCCGCGCAGCAACGCCGGCACCCGCGGCCTCGACGCGATCGGCCGCGAGACGTACATCCCCACGCTGCTCGACGACCGGCTCCGATCGGCGCTGTTCGCCGGCGAGTTCCGGCTGGTTGCGGTGACCGGCAACGCGGGCGACGGGAAGACGGCGTTCATTCAGCAGCTCGAGCGCGCCACGGAGGTGGCGCCCACGCTGGTTGCCCGGGCGAACGGCTCGGCGTTCACTTGGCAGGGCCGGCGCTTCATCACGAACCACGACGGGAGCCAGGACGAGGCGGAGAAGACCAACGACGAGGTACTGCGGGAGTTCCTCCAGCCCTTCGAAGGGGACGACAGCGGCGGCTGGCCGCGGGACGAGACCCGCATCATCGCCATCAACGAAGGCCGGCTCGTCGACTTCCTCACCGAGCACGAGGACCGCTACCGCCGGTTGCGCGCGATCGTTCTGGCGGGACTCACCGGCACCGCACCCGAAGACGGCGTGGCGGCCGTGAATCTGAACCTGCGAGCGGTCGTCGCGGACGCGCCGGCAACGACCGGTCCGAGCGCGATCTTCGACCGTCTCGTTCGCCGACTGACGCATGAGAAGTTCTGGGATGCCTGTCGCGGCTGCGACCTTCGCGATCGTTGCTACGTGCACCACAACGCCCGGACGCTCAGGGATCCAGTGGCCGGCCCGAAGATCATGGAACGGCTACGGGCAACCTACGCCATCACGCATCTCCGCGGCCGGCTGCACGTTACGATGCGCGACCTGCGGTCGGCTCTTGCGTTCACGCTGGCCGGCGCCCGGGACTGCGACCAGATCCACACGTTGTACGCCACCCCCGGCGAAGACAGCCGCCGGCAGATCCTGAACGGCTTCTACTTCAACGCGTGGCAGGGCGGCGCCGGTTCGGCGGACCGTCTGCTGGCGCTCTTGCGGGAGATCGACGTCGGGGAGGCGACCAACCCGGATCTCGACCGCGCTCTGGACTATCTGCCGCCGGACGCCCGCGAGACGGCGCGCTTCGCGTTCGCGGAGCGCGGCGACTACGATACGCAACTCCTCGACCGCCGCCACCGCGAGCTCGGCCGCGACGCGTCGAACCCCGTGGCGCGCCTGCGCGAGCATCGCGAGTACGTGGCCATGCTCCGCCGCCGGCAGTTCTTCGAGCGGCGCGACGAGCACTGGAGAGAGATGCTCCCGTACCGGACGTACGACGAATTCTGGGGGCTGGTGACCGGACAGACGCCGGCCGGCCTCCACCGCGGTAAGCTGCTGCGCGCGATCAACCGTGGCGAGGGTCTCGGCGACCCCGGGCGCCTGGGCGACGCGCTGGCGTTGCGCGTTCGCGTCGTCGAGCGCGGCACGGTCCGGAGCTACCGCCTGTTTCCCGGCGAGCGTTTCGATCTGCAGCTCGCCGCGGCGTCCGGACACCGCTTCGTCGAACACGTGCCGCAGGCGCTGCGGCTGGTCTACACGCCTCCCGGCGGCCAGCCAGCCGAGCTGATCGTCGGTCTCGACGTCTACGAGATGCTCTCGCGGCTTGCGGACGGCTACCGGCCGAGCGTCGAGGAGCAGCAGGGACACTACCTGACGCTCGCCGTCTTCAAGAACTTGCTCTCGTCGGCGCCCTACCAGGAAGTGCTGGTCACCCGCACGGGCCATGATTTCTACCGGATCGAGCGTGCAGCCGATGGTGTGCTCACGTTCCGGGCGCTCGGCGTGGAGGCAGGCTGATGGCGCTCAAGGTACGCGACCGCGAGTTTCGCCTCGAGAAGCTCTCCTACATCGATTTCAAGCCGCTCAACATGGACCGCGTGCTGACCATGCTGTTTCCCCGGCTGCGTTTCGGCGGCTACGGCACACGCCGCCCGCCGCGCCGGCACGAGCTCACGATCGGCGACTTCGCTGGCGAGTACACCCGGGACCCGAGCGCATTCGTGGGCTTCGACGCCCACCCGGACGTCGTTGAACGCTGGATCGAGACCGACCTGATGGACGTCGTGAACCGGGGACGGCCGAACCAGGCCCTGGCGGCGCCGCGCCCGCTGCATGGCAACACCTACAAGTTCCGCAATGCACGACACGCCCGCGATTACGGCGCGGCCGAGCAGCTCTACTGGATGCTCTACCACGCGCGCGGCGGGCGCGGGCAGGCCGCGCTCGACGCCCTCAAGCGCTTCTTCTTTCCCGGCGTCGACCCGCATACAGACCGCTACGACGCGTCGGCCACCGTCGACGTCGAGACGCAGGCTCTGCTGCACTTCGATCGCCAGGTCACCGTGGACATGCGGGATTCGCAGGAGCCGGCTCGTTTCCCGCCGATCTGCGTGGGCCAGGTCGACCTGTTGGCGGACGATACGTTGCGGCTGCTCGCCTACGAGCCGTACATCCCGCGTTCGGTCCTGGTCGAGTACCTGAAGACGCTCTTCGCCTTCCATCTGGGGCTGTACTTCCTGCGGCTGATGAAGCTGTTGCCCGCGCTCGTGCGGCGGCGCAGCGCCGATCCCGCGTGCGCGCCCGCCAACTGTCCGGTCGCGCCAAGCGCCATGCACGCGCACGGGAGCTGCCCGTACCGGATCCATCTGGTGGCCGATCTTGGTCACGATGCTGACGGCCCCATGGCCGCGCTCGCGGCGCACAGCGCGGACGTTCACTACCGCCGCATCCCCGGGTACGTGCAGTCACACTACCTGCTGCGCAAGCTGGACGAGTTCGCCGAGTACCTGAGCCGCAAGGTGGGGAAGGCCGCGATGCCCGCCGCGGGATACTTCAGCGTCGGCGATCTGCTGCAGCTCCTGGAGTCGCCGTACGCCGGGGAACGGGAAAGCTACTTCAAGATGCGCCTGGCCGGCCTGATCGAAAACACGGGCGGCGCCGCGGACAGTGGGATGGATCCCGAGATCCGTCGCGTGACGGGGATGGGGTTGAGTGATCTCGACCTGTTCATCGAAGTGTTGATGGCGTTGCGCGGGACCTACCATCGGCGATACATCACCGAGTTCCTCGACTCCGTGCTCAAGCGCCGGGACGCCGGCATCATGCACCAGCCCCGGGGCGGCGCGCGGCGCTTCGCGATGGGCAGCCGCCTCCTGGAGGTGCTGCTGCAGATCGCGGTGCTGGAGTCGTCGGGTTCGGGCTTCTCCACGCGCGAGCCGCGGGTCGACGAGCTGCTCACCTTCCTGCGCGAGCGCTACGGCATCTACGTGGATCGCCTGCCGCCGGGCGACGGGTTCGCGGCGCCCGGCATCGACGACCTCGCGACGCTGCGGCGGAACACGGAGGACTTCAAGGGACGCCTGCGGGAGATCGGCTTCCTCCGCGACTTGTCCGACGCCTTCGTGACCCAAACCATCACGCCGCGCTACGTCATCGCGGCGCCGGACGGAGCAGGAGCGTGAGCGGCGCATTCCGGGCGCTCCCTGCGTCCGACCTCGCACGGAGTCTCGAGGAACTCCTGCTGCCGCGTCTGACGGAGGCGTTGCGTGCCCGGACGCCGGGACACTGCATGCGCGTGTCCGACCTCGGACCGGACCTGATGGCCGCACTCGCCAACGGCCTTCGCAGCCAGGCGCCGGCCGCCACCGTACACGTGCTCGGCGACGAGGCCAAGGCGACCGATGACGGTCTCTACGTCTCGTCGACAAAGCTGGTCGAGCTCCGCAACCCGCTCCCGGACGGGTCATTGCGCCCGCCGCTGTGCGTCTTCCTGCCTGCGAACCTGCGGACGAGCGCCGAGGATTCGTTCGGCACCGCCACCTTCGAGGAGTTCCCGGTCGGCGACGCCTACGCGGCCCTCCGGCAACGGCTGCTGAAGCGCGTACCCGTCACCCTCCAGGGCTACGTGCGGGATCTGCTGCAGCTTCTCGAAGCGCGGCGTTGGCGCTGGGCCGGCCCGGCCGCCCGGGTTCGATATCTTCTGTGCGCCCAGTCGAACGGCAACGACGGCGAGGCGTTCGGCGGTGCCCTGTACGAGCTCGGACTGGTCCCGGACTTCAAGCTGTTCGACGACCCGCCCGCGGCCTGGGGACGGGTGCGCAGGAATCACGAGTGCGTGGCGCACCTGACGGACGGCGGTTCGTCGGTGCTCGGCCGCGTGCTGGATCTCGACCTCGCCAATCAGGGACTGCGGCGGCGACTGGCCGAGTATCTCGCCGGGACCGGCCTCGAGAACCCGGTCGCCTGGACGCGCGACATCGTTCTCGACCGGAAGAACTGGGACCTCGCGTTCGACAAATGGGAGTTCGGTTCCGAGATCACGCCCGACAGGATCACGTTCGTGCGCGTCGAGACAGACCTGCCCGTCGCGGCTGATGACGGAAACGAGAACGACCGGCTCGGCGGTCTCGCCGGACAGCAGGTTCTGGCGCCGAACGAGCGGCGGAAGGTCGGCGTCGTCCTGGAAGTCTCCCCGCACCCCGGCCAGGTGCGGGGACTGGACCACTTCACGGTGCAGATCGTGTCGCAGGAGAGCGGTCCGGTCGGGGCCGCGCGCAAGGTCAAGGTCTGGAAGGCGACCAGGACTCATGCCGCGGTATCGCTGCTCAAGCTCAACCGCATCGACTTCGAGGAGGGGTGGCACCAGATACGCGTGCTGCCGTGGACCGTGGACGGCGACCCCATTCCGATGGACGAGCCGGCCGAACCGGCCGGGAAACGCGCGAACGAGAGCGAACCGTTCTACGTGCTGCCGGACGCCGCGCTGGAGGAAGAGCCGCCCCAGCGCGCCGTGCCCAGGGCGGTCAGCGTCGAGCACGCTCGTCTCGATCGCAGTTTCACGGCCCTGATGCAGGGCCGCGGGTTCGCGGACGTCGTCCCGCGCAGTATCGGCTGGACGCAACGCGCCACGACGCGGACGGCCGCGCAGGCGACCATCGAAGCGCGGTTCGGGACGGAGGGCGCGTTCCAGATTCCGGTGCCCCGCTGGTTGAAGGAAGTCGAGCAGCGTATTCTCGAAGCACCTGAGGCGCCCGTGCGCTGGCGAATGCAGCTTCGTGCGGGGCAGCCGCACATGCCGGCCAGTGAAGTCGACGCGTGGCCGGAGTCGGGCGCGGTGCGGGCGTTCCTCGACGCCCGGTCGACGTACTTCGGGTGCGTCGCGCAGGCCGCCGGCGACATGGTGTCCCAGGGGCTGGACGTACTGAGCAACGGGCCGGTCGTAATCGCCTACGCCGCTGCTTACGCCGACCTGCTCAAGGACCTGTCCGCGACGATCGAGCGCGAGAACGGCACCGGCCAGTTCAGCGCGATCGTCGCCCTGCGGGCGGTGCTGGCCGTGGACACGGTCCGGTTGGTCGTCGAGGACTACCGCGGCCAAGTGCGCGAGGCGGCGCTGATCGCGCCGACGCATCCGCTGCGCGCGCTCTGGCAGCTCGCCTTCGCGCAGCTCGGGGCGGCCTGGGTGCGTGAGGCCGCCAAGTCGCCCGACGACCATGCGGTCCCTGCGCGGGACGCTCTGCTGCGCGGACTGTCGTCGGGCAACGTGCCGCCGATGCTGGCGGTGAGCGACGGTCGCGTCTTCACCGCGGTCGACAACATCCACCCCTTCTGGCCGCTCTACGCGCCAGCCACCGAGAGCGACCCCCGTGGGCTGCTGGGCGACGTATGCGCCGCCCTCGGGGTGCCCGAGCCGTCCATCGGCGGCGCAGCGGTCACCGGCGACGTGCTGGCGTCGCGCATCGAGCGCTACCTCATCCAGCATCCGTACGTACGGACACTCACCCTGAACGCGTTCAACGCGGGCCGCGCCAGCGTGCTCGCCGACGCCTTGACTGCACTGCAAAGACAGGAGGCGTTCCGGGACCTGCGCTACGACGTGCGGCTGTTCGTGCCCGATCCGAACGCCCCCGGCGCTGGCGAGTCCATCGACGGCCTGCTCGCTGGCGGCGGGACGCCGGCGAGCGAGGCGTTCGCCGTTCCCACCGCGAGCAGCGTCTTCCCCAAGCTCGCCGTGGCGTTGCGCGCCACGGCGGACTTTCGCACCGACCCTGCCCGGTTCCGGGCGCACGTCAGCGTGCTGTTCGATCTGTTTCCGCCCGAGGAGGTGGCCGCCGGGCGGCCGCTGCGCCCCGAGACCAGGGCACCGCTCCACGGTCTGGTGCAGGACTTCACGACCCGGTTTCACGATGACGACAGCGGCATCGGCTGGCAGCGCCAGCCGCGGCACGGAACACCCGCGGCCATCGAGGGCGGCGAGGAGGCGTCGATGCTCCTCGGCGACCTCCCATCGCTGATATCGGGCGCCACCGCAACCGTTGCCCGATCGACGCCCGATTTCGCGGCCCGGCCGATCATCCGTCTGGAGCTGGACCCCGCCGAGCGCGCCCTCATCAGCGAGGTGCACGACGCCAGCGACTGGGTGTTCACGGTCGACCGCAACATGGGCATCGAGTTCTTCGACCACGGCGGCCGGCGCGATCGGCCCGATTATCTCATCGACTACACGCCGTCGGCGGCGGCCGTACAGGGTCACCGCCTGATCATCAGCTCGCGGTCGCTGGCGGAACTGGAGGCGATGCTGCGGCCGGTCCTGGAAGAGTACGGTCTCGACGCGGACGTGCGGCGCGCGATCCTCATCCTGAATCAACTGCGTTCGCTGTCCGGGCGTCTGGCGCTGAAGCTCGCCTCTGCCCAGACGTCGCGGGCGGAAGCCCTGGGCATGGCTCTGGCGCGGCTGTTCCTGGACTATCAGGGCGCGCTGCGCAACCAGATCGTCGTGCCGCTCGATGCCCACGTGGATCTGTTTCACACCGCCCGGAACCAGGCGGAGGCCATCGGCGACGAAGTCACGCTGCGGCGGACCGACCTGGCTCTGTTCGACCTCGACCTCGGGACGCGCACGGTCGCCTGCAACCTGGTCGAAGTGAAGTGCTACGCGCAACGCCTCGGCCTGAGCGGGTACGGACAGCTCAAGGAGCGCATGGCGGAACAGCTCGACGAGAGCGAGCGCATCCTCCAGCGGCACTTCGATCCGCGGCGGACGACTCCGGACCGTCCGGATCGCCTGCTCAAGACGCGCGAGCTCGCGACGTTGCTCGAGTTCTACCTGGAACGGGGCGCGCGGTACGGCCTGATGGAACCGGAGGCAGGCGATGAGGCCCGGACTTTCCTTGACCTGCTGGAGGACGGCTACACGCTCCGGTTTTCCAGAAGCGGCGTGGTCTTCGATTTCGACAAGCCCGGAACCGAGCCGGCGGAACACGAGGCGGGCATCGAGTTTCATCGCGTGGGCAACGACCTGATTCGCAGCCTCGTGAACCACGCCGCAACGATGACGCCGCAACCGCCTTCTACCGGCACTGCCGGCGACGGCGTGGACCGCGAGCGGCATGGCGAAGTGCTGCGCGACAGCACGTCTGCGCCGACGCCAATCCCTCGCCTCGACAGCGCGGCGTTCCTCGTGGCGGACCGTGGCCGTTCGACGACCGAGCCTGCCATCGAGGCCGCGGCCGGTCGAGACGCCAGGATAGGGCAGACCGGCGGTGAACCCGAATTGAGCGCTACTGACGCATCTCCCGTTCCGGCCGACGAGGAAACGGCCGGCCCTCGGCGGCGCGGGCAACTCCCATTGGAGCAGCGCCCCGCTTCCCTGAGCGACCAGGGAGAACGAGTGAACGCGGACGAGACGGAAACGCCCGCGGGATCGGTTCGGTCCACCGAGACGGCAATCGCATCCAAGCCGTCGGGTCCGAAGCCGGAGCGGCGCGAAGGCGGGCCCGGCCTCGAATACGACTCCGTTCTGGGCGTGACGAGCGCGTCACCGCAGTACGGCCTGCTCGGCGACGCGTCCGGCCGGAGGATCGCGCTCGACCTGAACCAGACCCACACGATCAGTCTCTTCGGCGTGCAGGGCGGCGGCAAGAGCTACACGCTGGGCAGCATCATCGAGATGGCGTGCATGCCCATTGCGGGAGTCAACGAGCTCCCGCACCCGCTCGCCGGGGTCATCTTCCACTACAGCTCGACACTCGATTACCGGCCGGAGTTCACTTCGATGGCCGCGCCCAATGCGGTCGACGCGGAGGTTGAAGCCCTGCGAGCCCGCTACGGCGCCGCGCCCCGGGCGCTCGAAGACCTGGTGATTCTCACGCCCGCCGCGAAGGTCGAAGAGCGACGCGGCGAGTACCCGGGGATCACCGTGATGCCGATCGCGTTCGCCGCGTCCGAGCTGAGGGCGTCGCACTGGAAGTTCCTCATGGGCGCCGTCGGCAGCCAGAGCATGTACATCCGCCAGCTCGGCCTCGTCATGAAGAAGCTGCGCGGCGACCTGACCCTCGATGCGCTGCGTCAAGGAATCGAGCAGTCCACTCTGTCCGACTACCTCAAGGATCTGGCGCTCCTGCGGCTGCGGTTCGCGGAGGAGTACATCGACGACGCTCGTCGTCTCACCGACGTCCTGCGTCCGGGACGCCTCGTGATCGTCGACCTACGAGACGAACTCATCGAGAAGGACGAAGCGTTGGGGCTCTTCGTGGTGCTGCTCCAGATGTTCGCGGAAACGACCTGGCAGGGACGCAGATTCAACAAGCTCGTCGTCTTCGACGAGGCTCACAAGTACATCGGCAGCTCCGATCTCGTTGCCGGTCTGGTCGAGGTGGTCCGCGAGATGCGCCACAAGGGGACGAGCATCCTGGTGGCGTCGCAGGATCCGCCTTCCGTCCCGGCCTCGCTCATCGAGCTGTCCACGCAGATCATCTTGCACAAGTTCAACTCGCCAGCGTGGCTGAAGCACATCCAGAAGGCGAATGCCGCACTCGACGCCCTCACGCCCGGCAGGCTCGCCTCCCTGGGTCCCGGCGAGGCGTACGTCTGGAGCAGCAAGGCGACAGATGACGCCTTCACTCGTGGGGCGGTGAAGATCCACTGCCGCCCCAGAGTCACGCGGCACGGCGGTGGCACAAAGACGGCGGTCGCGCCCCCCGATCCGTAGCATGGGCAGCGCCGATCAGATCCGGAACCCGAGCGTCGCCGCCACCGACCGCTGCCGTTCGTCGAGCGTGACGAACCACAGGTCACCCGGCGCCGGCGCGACGTAGAGCGCCGATGCGACGTGCCACAGATCGGCGCCGCGCAGGTATCCCGCGGTCAGGACCGCGGCAAGCTCGGGGGCCAGAGGTCGATCCGGGAGCACCCACGTCAGGTTGGCGACGAGACTCTCCGAGAAGGTGCATGCCTCCCGCGCGCAGGCCGCACGCAGCTCGGCTTCGAGCAGGTTGGAGGAAAGCAGGCGCGAGCACTCCTCCAGTCGATTCCTCATCCCCGCCCCGTCGGGCTCCTCGAAGGCGAGCGCCACGAGAACCGACGTGTCGACGTAGGCGACGCTCATTCGTTCCGCTCGTCGAGAAACCGCTTCAAGGCCCCGGGCCGTCGCCCCAGCGCCGCGAACGGCGCCTTCGCCGGGCCGGAAGAGGCGATGATCCCCTGGCGTTCGAGCTCGTCGAGGCGCGCCTCGAGGGTCTGCGGCTCACGCCGAATCGCCCGGATCTCCGCCACCGGCTCGCCGCGGTAGGACACCGTGACCGTCTTTCCCTCACGGACCTGACGGATGACCTCGGAGAACCGCGCCTTGGCTTCGTACGTCGAGTACACGAGACTCATGCGAGCAATATAACCAGTCAGACCGGTGCAATCAACCGGAGCGCGCGTGACGCGTGGTTGACCGGAGCGGTCCATCGCCGTCAGCGGGCCTCCCGCCGCCAGTGAAGACGATCGCCGGTCCACGGAGTCCACACCGGCAGGATTTGACGTAGTATTGCGGGGTTGCGCCCCCGCCGTTGCGGGAGGAGAAACGGAGTTCATTCTTGCGAATCATCTGCGCATTGCTGGTCGTGGGTCTCCTCGGTCTCGCCCCGGTCGAGGCTGGCGCCCGGGTGACCCTCACCGACTGGACGGGACGGTCGGCCGTGTTCGAGAAGGGTGAGGTCGACTCGGACGGCGTCAACATCGTGTATCACGCGGCCGGCGAGGGACCCCTCGTGGTGTTCGTGCACAGCATCACCGGGCCGTGGTTCGATTTCCGCAACCAGATGGTGGCGCTCTCCGAGGAGCACCGCGTGGTGTCGATGTCGACCCGGGGCACCGACGAGAGCGGCAAGCCGGAGGGGGTCGAGCACTACGCGTCGGCCCGAATCGCCGACGACATCGAGGCGATCATCGATCATTTCGGCGAGGAGCGGGCCACCGTGGTCGGCCAGGACAGCGGCGGTCTCCATGCGTGGCACTTCGCGATGACCCGTCCGGAACGGACCGAGCGCCTGATCTCGCTGGGATCGATTCATCCCGCGGGGCTCATTCGGGAGTTGATCGACAACCCGGACCAGCAGCGCGCGAGCACGTTCCAGCGCAATATGCAGGAGAACCCGGAGGCGGGCGCGCAGTTCGGAGCGAGGCTGCGGAGCGGCGGGGCGCGGCCCGGCGACACGCCGGAGCTGGGCCGGCTGCGGCAGGAGGCGTACGGCCGCCTGTACGCCGAGTCGATCGTCAACTTCTACAAGGCGAACTGGCCGTACTCGCCGGTGACGGCGGAGACCGAGGGTTTCGGGTTCGCGATGGACGCGTTTCCGCCGGTGCAGGCGCCGACCCTGTTCATCTACGGCAAGAACAGCGGGCCGTTCCTGAACGAGACCCTGAACGACATCTGGAGCCGGGTCGAGGGCGAGCTGACCATCCACGTCCTGCCGGGGGTGGGGCACGGGCCCCACAACGAGGCGCCGGAGTTCGTCACCCCGCGCATCGTGGAGTGGTTGGACACGGGGCGGTAGCGCGACACGCTACGATCGTGTTGGAAGTTTCGCTGGCGCGAGACTTCTATGACGCAAGTGCCTGGAGCTTGCGCCGCGGGCGGTGCGGTTGGGCGGACGGCGGCGCGGTCAAGGCGACGACGTGGCGGGCCAGGACGGGCCGTCGGCGCCGCAGCGTGGGCGGACAGAGCGGGTTGGGCGGGCGCGCCGTGAAGGCGAGGAGCCTGGGCCGGAAGGCCATGCGGCAGACCGGCCCGAGAAACGCGTGAAGCGGCTGGCGACCGGTGGTATTCTGGCCGAAACGAGAGTCGAGACGAACGTGCGCGTCGAGTCGCGTTCGCATTCGGAATGAGGAGGATGCCGTGAGACTGAAAGCGCTGGTTCTCGTCGTGGCGGTACTCGCGACGGCGTCGGTGGCGGCGGGGCAGGACGGCTGGGCGCCGCCCCGGACGGCAGACGGCCACCCCGATCTGCAGGGGGTCTGGGCCAACAACAACGTGACGCCGTTCGAGCGTCCCGAAGTCCTCGGCGGACGGGAGACGCTCACCGACGAGGAGGTGGCGGCACTGCAGGCGCGCGCCGGCGAGCTGTTCAGCAGCGAGTCGGACGACGCCGCCTTCGGCGACAGCGTCTTCGCGGCGGCGCTGGCCGAGGCCGAGTCGTTTACGTCGCGGGACCGCGCGACCGGCAACTACAACCAATTCTGGATGGTCGAGCGCGACTGGGACAACCGGACATCGCTTATCGTCGACCCGCCCAACGGGCGGCTGCCGGCCCGCAGCGAGGCGGCGCAGGCCCGGGCGGCGGAGCGCGCGGCGGCGCGGCAGCGCCACGCCTGGGGGCCGGAAGACCGCAGCCTCGGCGAGCGGTGCATATCCTGGGGCGCGCCGCGTCTGGGAGCCGGCTACAACAGCTACCTGCAGGTCTTCCAGAGCGCGAGCCACGTCGTGCTCTACCAGGAAATGGGCGGGCCGCGGGTCATTCCCATCACCGACGCCCCCCATGTCGACGACGCCGTCCGGCTGTTGCACGGTGACTCGCGGGGACACTGGGACGGCGACACCCTGGTCGTCGAGACCAGGAACTACTCGCCGCAGGCCTCGTTGATGGGCTCCGTCGGCGGCAGCCTGCAGGTGATCGAGCGGTTCAGCCGCGCCAGCGACGACGTGCTGCAGTACGAGGTCACGGTGACCGATCCGGACACCTGGGCGGCGCCTTGGACCGCAATGATTCCGTTGCGCCATTCGACCGACCCGGTGTTCGAGTACGCCTGCCACGAGGGCAACATCGGCATGGAGGGCATCATGGCCGGCGCCCGGGCCCTGGAGAAGGCGGAGGCCGAGGCCGGCGGCGGCCAGAACTAGGAGCCTGAGCCGTAGGACGGCGAAGACCCCCGGAGGGTTGGCTGGGCGGTACGCGGAGCCGCGAAGGCGACGATTGCCGGGCCAGGACCCGTACCGCAGCTTGCGAGGATTCGAAACCATGAGAAATCTGATCAGGTTCATCACCGCGACGGCCGCAGCGGCGGCGTTGGCGGCCGTCGCGACCGTCACCACGACCGTCACCACGACCGCCGCGACGGCGGGCGGCACGGCACAGTCCGCTTCGGCCATGGCGAGTTGCGACAGTCTGGCGTCGCTCGCGCTGCCGAACACGACCATCACCGGCGCGAGCCTCGTCGAGCCCGGCGCCTTCACGCCGCCGGGCCCCCAGAACGACCGGGCGCGGGCGGCGGCCGCGCGCACCTACGGGGGGCTGCCGGAGTTCTGCCGCGTCGAGGCGACCTTGGCGCCGTCGGACGACTCCGACATCAAGGTCGAGGTGTGGCTGCCCGCGGCGGACTGGAACGGCAAGTACCAGGCCGTCGGCAACGGCGCGTTCACCGGGTCGATCCGGCACAACTCGATGGCCGCCGCGCTCGCCCGCGGCTACGCCAGCAGCTCGACCGACACCGGGCACGAGGGCAACACCGCGAGCTTCGGGCTCGGGCATCCCGAGAAGGTCATCGACTTCGGATGGCGTTCGTTGGAGGAGATGTCGGTGATGGCCAAGGCCGCCGTCGAGGCCTACTACGGCGAGGCTCCGCACTACTCGTACTGGAACGGGTGCTCGGCCGGCGGGCGCCAGGCCCTGAAGGCCGCGCAGCGCCTGCCCGATCACTTCGACGGCATCATCGCGGGGGCGCCGGGCAACGACTGGACGGGCCGGGCTGGCGGGTCGCTGCGGGTCGCGAAGCCGCTCGAGGCCAACGAGGCGGCCCGCCTCACGGCCGACCTGCGGCAGCTCGTGCACGGGGCGGTTCTCGAGGCGTGCGACGCCGGCGACGGCGTGACCGACGGGGTCGTGGGCGATCCCGAGCGGTGCGACTTCGACCCGGCGGTGCTGCAGTGCGCGGACGGCCAGGAGAGCGCCTGCCTGTCCGGGGCGCAGGTGAACACGGTGCGCATGCTGTACTCGTCGCCCGAGAACCCCCGATCGGGGCGTCCCATCACCGGGCTCCTGCCCGGCAGCGAGCTGGGCTGGACCGATCTGGGCTGGACCCGCTCGGCGCGGGCGACGGGGCTCGAGCAGTTCCGGTACCTGACGTTCGCCGACCCGGAGTGGACGATCGATCGGTTCAACTTCGAGACCGACATCGTGGCGGCCGAAGAGGTCGACAACGACACCCTGAACGCGCTCGACCCGAACCTGCAGCCGTTCTTCGACCGCGGGGGCAGGCTGATCTCCTACCACGGATGGGCCGACCCGCAGATCTCGCCGGCGAACGCGACGCAGTACTACCGGCGGGTCGTGGACGCCGTCGGCGACGCCGACACGGTGCACGACCACTACCGGCTGTTCATGGCCCCGGGCATGGGGCACTGCGGCGGCGGGGCGGGACCGAGCCGGTTCGACATGCTGACCGCGCTCGAGAACTGGGTCGAGCGGGGTGAGGCGCCCGATCACATCGTGGCCGCCCGCGAGCGCGACGGGATGGTGGATCGCACCCGGCCGCTCTGCCCATATCCGCAGCAGGCGGTGTATACGGGCAACGGGAGCACCGACGACGCCGAGAACTTCGTCTGCCGCGTGCCCTGACGCGGGGTTCGGAGCGTCGACATACGCAGGCCGGCCGGGGGTATTCCTCCGGCCGGCCTGTTTCGCGTACCGCGGCCGGCTAGCGCGTGTCGAAGCGGATGTTGAACCAGGTGATGCCGTCGGTGTCGCGGATGCCGTGGGGCACCCCGGCCGGGATGAAGATGACGTCGCCGGCCGCGATGACCCGCTCCGCCCCGCCGCGGATGGCCGCGCCGCGTTGGCCGTCGACCGGCTCGCCCTGCTCGTCCACCATCTGCCCGCCGGTCACCAGGGTGCCCGAGCCTTCCCGTATCACGTAGACGTCGGTCGTCCGGGGGTGCATCAGCGCGGTCTCGGCGTTGCCGATGCGCCGGATGTTGACGTTGTAGCTGCCCCCCTCGAGCAGCCGCGTCGTCGCCCGCCCCGCCGCGTCCATCTCCTGAATGATCGTGTCGATCTCGGCGGTCGGGAAGTCGACCGCGCGGTCGGTCGGCGCCTGCTGCCGTATCTCGATCTGGGCGATGAGAACGGCGGCTGCCGCCAGTCCGATCGCCAACCCGCCGGCGAGGCCGATGCAGAATCTGCGCATGGTGTCCTCCTTGCTTGTTGTCGTCCGCGCGACTTTGTTGTCGTCCGCGCGACCCGCCTGTCGACGGAAGCGTAGGGGGCGCCGATACCGGTCACCCGATGCTCGGTCGACGCGCTGCGCTCCCGGGTTCCTCCGACTTCGTTGGTAGAATAGTCCTTGGCCCGGCAATCGTCGCCTTCGGCGCCGATTGCCGCCCAGCCGAGCCGACCAGGGAGTCGGCCGCTGCTGCAGGAGGCGGCACCGTTTCTGTGGCGCAACTCCTGGCCGGCAAGAACGGCACGGTCGGATGGGCGCGTTGGCATCGCTATTGCTCCGATACGCGTGGACGATTGACACGCACCGTCATGCGGAAGGGACTCCGGGCGGATGAGGAGCGGACGATGACCGAGGTACCCGTTCCGAAAGCAGCAGCGGCAGCCGAAGGGACCGGCTCGGGCATTGACGATCGGCTGCGGGCGGTAGAGGCAGGCCTGGTCAGACTCGAGACCAGATTCGAAACGGAGATGAAGCACGTCGCGACGAAGGCCGATCTCGAGCGGCATTTCAACCGGCTGCTGCGGTGGGGACTCGGCATCATGATCACGGCCACCGGCGCGTTGTCGGCCATCATCTTCGGCATTCTGGGGGCGAGCGGTGATTGATGGGGGACCGGCGGTAGCGGATCGGACCATGAGCACCGGCCTGAACGTGCCGGCAGCAGCAGCGGGCTCCCAAGTGGCCGGCTCCGGAACCGACAACCGTTTGCGGGCGGTGGAAGAGCGCCTGGCCAGACTCGAAACGGAAATGAAGCACTTCGCCACCAAGGCGGATCTGGCAGCCATCAATACCGCGCTCGAACGGCACTTCAACCGTCTCCTGCGGTGGGGGCTGGGTATCATGATCACGGCCACCGGTGCGTTGTCCGCGCTCATCTTCGGGATTCTGAGAACGACCGGCAACTGATTGGCAGGGAGTCCGGATTCCGCGCCACGCAACGGTGCGGATTCCTGGAGCGTTGATTGGGGCGGCTGCGCCGCAAAGCGGCGGTTGTCGGGCCGGGGGCTTGCGCCGCAGAAGTTTCGCGTCAGCGAAACTTCCAACGCGACCGCAAGGTCGCGCGGCGACGATTGCCGGGCGAGGAGAGATACGATGCGCACGATGCGAAAAGTTGTTGTTCTGGGGCTGGCCGCGGTCTTCGTGGCGGCCGCGGTCGGCGCCGCCGCCCAGCCCGAATCCGGGCCGGTGGTACAGACCCCGTCCGGTGAGTTGGCTGGGGAGTGGGCCGACGCGGAGGCCGGCGTCTCGGTATTCCGGGGCGTGGCCTTCGCGCAGCCCCCGGTCGGCGACCTGCGCTGGCGGCCGCCGGTCGCGGTCGATGCCTGGAACGGAACGCGGGCGGCCACCGAGTTCGGGCCCGCGTGCTGGCAGGCCCGCAACGCCGACAACTCGCCCTATGCGCGGGGCGAGCTGCCGCGCAGCGAGGACTGCCTGACCTTGAACCTCTGGACGGAGGCGCGGGTGGGTGAGCGCCGGCCGGTCATGGTGTGGTTCCACGGCGGTGGACACAGCTCGGGCACGGGCAGCGCCACGATCTTCGACGGCACCGCCATGGCGAAGAAGGGCGTGGTGATGGTGACCGCCAACTACCGCCTGGGGCCCCTCGGCTTCCTCGCGCACCCCGCCCTGACCGCCGAGTCACCGCAGCAGGCGTCGGGCAACTACGGCATCCTCGACCACATCGCGACCCTCGAGTGGGTGCGCGACAACATCGCGGCGTTCGGCGGCGACCCCGGCAACGTCACCATCTTCGGCCAGTCGGCCGGCTCGTGGTCGGTCTGCGTGCTCCAGGCGTCGCCCCTGGCGGCCGGGCTCTTCCACAAGGCCATCGGCCACTCGGGCGGCTGCTTCGGCGCGCCGCGCGCGCATCTGGCGAAGACCGGCGGCGCGGCGACCGCGGTCTCCGGCCACGACGCGGGTCTGGCCATCGCCGCAGAGCTCGGGGTCGAGGGCGAGGGGGCGGATGCGGCGGCGGCGCTCCGGGCGGCGGAGCCCGAGGCGGTGCTGACGGCGGGGCGCGGCACCGGCGTGGTCGTCGACGGCTGGGTGCTGCCGGATCTGCCCGGCGCGATCTTCGCGGCCGGCGACCAGAACGACGTGCCGGTGATCGTCGGGTCGATGTCCGACGAGGGGATCACCCTCTTCGCCGGCATGGCCGACCCGCCCCGGGATGCGTTCGTGGCCGGGCTCACCGAGCAGTACGGCGACCGGACCGACGCCCTGCTAGATGCCTATGCCCGCGAGGTCGCCGCGTCGACCCGGACCGCGGGTCAGGCGATTCAGGCCGACCGGAGCTTCACGTGGCAGATGCGCGCCTGGGCGCGGGCGAACGCGAGCGCCAACGACGTCTATCTCTATTTCTTCAGCCACGCTCCGCCGGTGTTCCGCCTCTATCTGCCCGACCGGCCCGCGCTCGACTTCCCCGGCGGCCGGCGCGGCGGCGGCGCCTACCACTCGGGCGATCTCGCCTACGCGTTCGACAACGTCGGGCTCGTCGGCGTCGGCTGGAACGCGCGCGACCACGAGCTGTCGGAACAGATGTCGCAGTACTGGGTGAACTTCGCCAAGACCGGCGACCCGAACGGCGAGGGCCTGCCGCTCTGGCCGAAGTACGACCGCGAGGGCGAGCCGGCCATCGAGTTCGCGACCTTCGGGACGGCCGCGGCCAGCAAGATACGCGAGACCAAGCTCGACCTCTTCGATGCCTCCTACCGGGCGGCGGAGACCGATCAGTAGGAGTTTCGAGCCGCAGGAGTCCGTGGAAACGCCGCGGACTCCTGGCGGCTCGGTCGGGCTGCATGGTCAGCCGCCAGCGAGGATTCCCGAACCGGGCGGCCAGGCTCCTGCCGGCTCGGGCGAGGGGGAATCGAGGCCACGAGGCGACGATGCTCGGGCGAGCCGGGCCGCGTGCAGGTGGTCCGGCCACACCTCGAAGCCGTCGCTCCCCGGTTTCGACTGTCACTCGCCGCTTGGGACAGAGATCGACATTTAAAGTTGCCAACTGCGCCCATGCACAGCCCGTTTTCTACGGGTTCGCGCGCTTGGCACACGGCAAGGTAATTTCCGTCAGTGTCCTCAGCATCCCCGATCGGGGGGGGTGCCCTCGAAGCGTTCGGTCACCGCCGAGAGCTGCACCACCAAGCCGTCCGGGTCGGGAACGAGGACGCTGCCCCCGCCGCCCCGCACGCCTTCGAAGCCGGCGTCCTCGAGCGCCGTGGTCACCCGCTCGCCGTCGAAGTCCTCTATCCCGACCCCGAAGTGATCTATCTCGCCGGCGACGGCGCTGCCCGCGGTGAGGCTGCAGTTGCCCCCCTCGACCGGACACAGGCTGATGAGGCCGCCGTCGGGGAAGTCGAGCGCGTAGGCGTCGCCGACGATGTACCGCCGGGCCGGCAGCCCCAGCAGGTCGCGGTAGAACGCCTCCGACCGGTCGAGGTCGGCGACCCCGACGTTGACGTGATGCAGCGTGCGGGCCCGGACGCCCGTCTGGGCGCGGGCGCCCGCCGGCAGGGCCATGGCGGTCAAGGCGCCCAGCACCTGCCGCCGCGTCAGCTTGCCATCCTCGTACTGTTTCAATAACGTGTCGAAGGTGTCTCTCATGTGGGTTCTCCCTCCACGGTCAGACGGCGATTGTAGCCGTGCTTCCGGCCCGGGCGGTACGCTGGTGGACTCGGCCGGCCGTGGGGTGGCCCAAGAGGCCCGTGGTGCAACCCGCGTTGCACCGGGACCGGCGAGGGCGCCAGCGGTCTGAAGGGCGCCAGCGGTCTGAAGGGCGCCAGCGGTCTGAAGGGCGCCAGCGGTCTGAAGGGCGCTCGTGCGACAAGGCGTGACGAGGGAGCATACTGGGCATACGCGACCGGGCAAGGCTCCGCGGAACAACGCAGTCAGGCAGGATGCATCGCCGGTCGAACGCAGTGTGGCCTCTTGCCACGGGCTCTCGGGGGAGCGGCACGCCGGGCCGGGTCCCGTTGGAGGATGACATGGCGCGAACGGTGGACCCGCAGGAGCGTGAGCTGGAGCTGATCGGTCGCATTGCCGATCCGGCCGGCAAGGACGTGCTCGACATCGGCTGCGGCGACGGGCGGACGGCCCGCCGCCTCGCGAGACGGGCCGCGACCGTGCTCGGCGTGGATCCGGACCGGGCGGCGATCGCCCACGCCCGCGCGGGCGGAGAACGCGACGGCTGCCGCTTTCTGGCGGCGGACGTCCTGGAGCTCGCCCTGCCGCCGGGCAGCTTCGATCTGGTCGTCTTTTCGCGTTCGATGTGATGACTGCCCCCCGAGAGCGTCGGTGACGCTCTGCGCAAGGTGGCGGGCTGGCTGCGCCCCGGCGGGAGTCTGGTCGGCATGCAGCCGATCGGCCGGCCGATTCCGTTTCATGTTCGCCGGGGAGGCCGCATCGAGCCCGTGGGCGTGGTGTACGCCACGGACGCCGGGCAACGGGACATGCGGTCGTCCCGGCAGGCGCTCGCCGAATCGATTCGCGCCGGCCTGTTCACTCCGCGGGCAGAGCTCTCGCGTGTGCTGGAGTTCCACTACCACAGCGAGGACGATTGGCACGAGTTTCTGAAGAGACCGCGGACGGGCGCCGTCGAGGCCGATCCGGACGTGCTCGCGGGGGCGCTCGCGGCGCTGTCGCGGAAGGACGCGGTGATCGTGGCGCTGGAGGAGACCGTCTTCAGTGCCTGCGACCGCGCCAGCGGGCGACGTGGGGGACGAGAGGGCGAACCCGCGATAGACTGAGCGCGGGTCGTCCGTCCGCGCGAGTCGCTGTCGCGTGGAGGCGGGACGCGGGAGTCAGCGCCGTGGAACGGCGTGGACTCCTGGAGGTTTGTCCTGGAGGTTTGGTTGGGCGGCAAGCGGAGGCCGCAGCGCGACCTTGCGGTCGCGTTGGGAGTTTCGCTGGCGCGAAATTCCTACGGCGACGATTGCCGGGCCAAAGAAGACGACATGCCCGGCGAGGCGCGGCGTGCGCGTCGCCGGGAGGTTTGGTTGGGCGGCAAGCGGAGCCGCAGGGCCAGGAGCCTGCACCGCAGACTGCTGGAGTTCGGTTCGGCGGCAGAGCGCCGCGAGGCGACGGCTGCCGGACGAGGAGACGAAACAGATGATCGGAAGCAGAAGTAGGGGCGGTTGGTTCGCGACGATCGCGGTGCTGGCGGCCCTGGCGGCGGCGCCGGCCGCGGGCCAGGACGGGCCGGGTCCGCACGACGAGGCGGAGTTCGACGCGCTGTTCGAGGAGGTCAAGAACTGGGGCCGCTGGGGCCCGGACGACGAGCTGGGGACGGCCAACCTGATCACCGAGGAGAAGCGCCGGCAGGCCCTCGCGCTGGCCACGCGCGGCCGGACGGTGTCGCTGTCGCACAACCCGATGCCCGGCGTGGCCCCCGACAACCCCGATTCGGCGTTCAACCACACCATGGCGGAGACGCTGCGCTCGGACACCATCGAGTTCTCGTACCACGGCTACGGCGTCAGCCACATCGACGCCCTGTGCCACTTCCTGCACAAGGGGATGATGTACAACGGCCTTCCCGCCGACACGAGCTCGGTCGAGGAGGGCTGCGTCAAGATGGGCATCGACAACCTGAAGGACGGCATCGTCACCCGCGGCGTGCTGCTCGACATCCCCCGCCTCAAGGGGGTCGACTACCTGGAGCCGGGTACGCCGATCTACACGGAGGACATCGAGGCATGGCTCGAGCAGGCGGGGGTGACCATGCAGCCGGGCGACGCGGTCTTCCTCAGGACCGGCCGCTGGGCGCGCCGCGCCGACGTGGGGCCGTGGCAGCTCTCGGGCAACTCGGCCGGCATTCACGCCTCGGTGATCAGCTGGGTGCGCGGGGTGGATGTCGCACTGTTCGGCAGCGACACCGCGACCGACGTGCAGCCGTCAGGGGTCGACGGGGTCCCGCTGCCGCTGCACACGCTGCTGATCGCGGGCCTGGGAACCAACATCTTCGACAACATGGACCTCGAGGCGCTGGCCGCGGCCGCGGCCGAGGAGGGGCGCTGGGAGTTCCTGATCACGGCCGGACCGATTCCGGTGACCGGCGGCACCGGCTCGCCCCTGAACGTGATCGCGGTGTTCTAGGAGTCTGGAGCGGACCCCGCGTCGCACCGAACCGGCGAGGGGCCAGCGGGCCGAAGGCGGGTGCGACAAGGGGGGACGAGGGCGCATACCGGGCATCTGTGACTGCGGAGCAACGCAGCTTCGCGGAACGACGCAGTGCAGGCAGGATGCGTCGCCGGCCGGGTACCGCGTGGCCCTAGCCACGGGCTGCAGGGTCCGCCTGCCGATCGGCAGGGCAATCGTGGGACGTGAGAGTGGTGGAGTCGAGGAAGCGATGAGACCAACATTGATCGCCTGTTTCGGACTCGCGACCGCCCTGGCCGGCGAGGCGGCGCTCGGCCAGGCCGTGCCGCTGGACGTGCGCGGCGTGCGGCCCGGTCCGGCGGCGGTGATCGCGGTCGAGGACGGGGTGGTGGTGGAGTGGCCGGACGAGACCGGCCGGGAGTGGCACGCGACGTTCTCGCTCGACCCCGACCGGCCCCTCATCGCCTCGATTGCGGCCGGCGACGCGGTCGTCGTTTCCGCGGTGCGGCCGTTCTACCAGGTCGAGACCGGTACGCGCCGGCGCGGTTGGAACGCCTTCTTCGACTTCCCGCCCAGCCATCCCGACGGCACCCGGCACGCCCAGGGGGAGTTTCGCCTGAGCCGGGCCACCGCCCGCACCATCGGCGAGCGGGTCGAGCTGACGTTCGACGGGCTGCGCATGGGGGTGTTCGAGGGGGCGATCACCTATACCTTCTATCCCGGCAGCCGGCTCATTCACCAGGAGGCGGTCGCCGCCACCGACGTCGCCGACGTCGCGTACTACTACGACGGGGGCTGGGAGATGGCCGCCGCCGCCGACCGGACGCCCGGCGGCAACATGCAGACCCGGGTGAGCTGGTACGACACCGCCGGCGCCCTGCGCCACGACGTCTCGACCGGCTTCGACCCGGAACGGAAGCCGGTGCAAGTGCGCTACCGCACCCTCGCGGCGGCCACCGCCGGCGGCAGCGTCGCGGTCTTCCCCGCGCCGCACCAGTACTTCTTTCCCCGCGACTTCACGTCGAACCTCGGACACGTCTGGCACCGCGCGTGGCGGGGGCGGGTCTCGCTCGGCATCCGGCAGATTCGCGACACCAACTGGCGCTTCTACCCGTGGATGAACGCCCCACCGGGGGAGACCCAGCGGATGTCGGTGTTCTTCGTGCTGTCCGACGGCGCACCGGAGGCCGCCCTCGACGACGTTCTGGCGTTCACCAACCGCGACCGGTTCCGCCCCCTCGACGGCTACAAGACCCTGAGCACCCACTGGCATCTCGCCTATACGATGCAGGCGCTGGAGCACGGGTTCGACTGGACGCCGCCGTTCAAGCCGGTCCTGAAGGCGATGGGGGTCGACGCCTCGATCATCATGGACTTCCACGGTGACGGAAACCCGCGCGATCTGACCGACCGGCGGCTCGACGAGCTCGACGCCTACTTCCGCGCCCTGCGCGCCCAGTCCGAGCCGGACTTCCTGCTGATTCCGAGCGAAGAGGCGAACGTGCACTTCGGCGGGCACTGGGCGCTCGTCTTTCCCCGGCCGGTCTACTGGTTCATGAACCGGCCCGAACGGGGCGCGTTCGAGATGACCCACCCCCGGTACGGCACCGTCTACAGCACCGCCGACGCGGCCGAGCTGCTGGAGCTGGTGCGCCGGGAGGGCGGCGTCATGTACCAGACCCACCCCCGGACCAAGGGCTCGACCGGCTATCCGGACCGCATCGCCGACACCGAGCACTTCCGCGACCCCGCCTATCTCGGCGCGGGGTGGAAGGCGATGCCCGCCGACCTCTCGTCGCCGCGGCTGGGGGAGCGGTCGTTGAACCTGCTCGACGACCTGAGCGCCCAGGGGCTCCGGAAACGGATCTTCGGCGAGGTCGACGTGTTCCAGTTCGACGCCACCCACGAGCTGTACGCGCACATGAACATCAACTACGTGCGCCTCGACGAGCTGCCGCCGTTCGACCGCTGGGGCGAGGCGGTCGAGCCCCTGGCGCGGGGCGACTACTTCACCACCACCGGCGAGGTGCTGCTGCCCGAGGTGGACTTCTCGGCCTCGACCGACGATCGCCTCGACGTCTGGATGGAGGTGGACTGGACGTTCCCCTTGCGGTTCGCAGAGATCGTGTGGGGCGACGCCGCCGGCGGCACGCACCGCGAGGTCACCCCGTTGTCGCGGACGCGGCCCTTGGGCGCCGGCGGGTTCGCGCTCGCCGCCGACGCCGCCGGCTGGACGTGGGCGCGGGTCGCGGTCTGGGACGTCGCCGGCAACGGCGCGTTCGTCAACCCGACGTGGCGGGAGTGAACGCAGGACGGGATGCGACGCCCGGCGGGCCGCATGCGGCGCCTGACGCTCGCAGACCGCAAGCGGCGCCTCGCGGGGCGGCTCGCCGCGCCGGAGGGGTTGCGCGAAATGCTATGCTGTAGCCGCGTTTCCTGGTTTTGATCGTCAGGTTGGAGGAATGTCGATGCCGCGAACGACCACGTTGCTCGGGCTGGCGGTCGGCGTGTTCCTGGTGGGTGCGGCCGGCGGCTCCATCGCCGAAGCGCAGACGGGGGCCGAGGTCACCTTCACCGACCACATCCGACCGATCTTCGAACGAAGCTGCTGGAACTGCCACGGCGAGGCGTCGCAGCTCTCCGGGCTGGATCTGCGGTCGCGGGAGGCCGCCGTCGAAGGCGGGACCCGGGGGCCGGCCCTGGTGCCGGGCCGCGCCGAGGAGAGCCGTCTCTATCGGGTGCTGGCCGGTCTCGACGATCCGCCGATGCCCATGAGCGGCGACGCGCTCACCGACGCCGAGGTCTCGGCCATCCGTACCTGGATCGACGACGGCGCGCATTGGGACGCGGGCGGCGCCACGAGCGCCGACGTCGCCCTGGCCGCGCTCGAGAACACCATGCTGCCGGACGGGGCCCGCGACTACTGGGCGTTCCGGCTGCCGGCCAAGGCGACGGTGCCCGCCTCGAAGGTCTACGACCATCCCGTCGACCGTTTCCTCGACGCGGCCCGCCGCGAGGCAGGGGTGAAGGCGGGGCCGCGGGCCGACCCCCTGACCCGCCTGCGCCGGGCCTATCTGGACATCACCGGGCTGCCCCCGACCCCCGAGCAGGTCGACGAGTTCCTGGCCGACACCGAGCGGGGCGCGTGGGAGCGGCTCATCGAGCGCCTGCTGGACTCGCCGCACTACGGCGAGCGCTGGGGCCGGCACTGGATGGACGTGGCCCGCTACGCCGACTCGACGGGGTTCGAGCAGGACTATCGCCGCGAGAACGCGTGGCGCTACCGCGACTACGTCATCGGCGCCTTCAACCAGGACAAGCCCTACAACCAGTTCCTGCGCGAGCAGATCGCCGGGGACGAGCTCGACCACGTCACCGACGACACCCGCATCGCCACCGGGTTCCTGCGGGCGGGGCCGCGGGTGAACTTCCGCGAGAAGGACAACCCCGAGCGGCGGCACGACTACCTCGACGACGTGCTCGCGACTCTCGGTCGCGGGGTCCTCGGCATGACCGTGCACTGCGCGCGGTGCCACGACCACAAGTTCGACCCGATCCTGCAGAAGGACTACTACAGCATGCAGGCGTCGATCTTCGGCTACGTCGAGATCGAGTACCCGCTGCTCGATCGGGCCGGCGTGGCCGAGTACCGCGAGAAGAACGCCGCGCTCGACGCCCAGCAGCAGCCGCTGCGGGACGAGATAGCCGAGATCGAGGCTCCGCACCGCGAGCGCCTGCGCCTGGAGCTGATTCGCGAGCGCTTCCCCGAGAACGTGCAGCAGGCGGCGCTGAAGCCGGAAGAGGAGCGGACCGCCGGCGAGCAGCTGCTGGCCACCCAGGTGCTGTCGATCAACCCGCCCCGTCGGCAGGTCGTCGAGGCGCTGTCGGAGGAGGAGGGCGACCGCTGGAGCAAGCTGACGGCGGCGGTGGAGGCCCTCGAGGCCCTGCGCCCGCAGGAGCCGCCGATGGCGGAGATCGTCACCGACGGCGACTACCGGTTCGCCCCGGACGGTCCCGGCGACCAGGTCATCGGGTGCCCCGAGTGCCGCATCCTGCCGGACGAGCCGGGGTCGTTCCTCCACGAAGAGGGGGGACCGGCCTACGAGGCGCCGCCCAACTACTTCCTGATTCGCGGCGACCCGTTCAGCCCGGGGTCGCCGATGTCGCCCGGGTTCCTGACGGTGGCCACCTACGGCGACCCCCCGACGGAGCTGCCGCGGCCGGACGGCCGCACGTCGGGCCGCCGGCTCGCGCTCGCGGAGTGGATCGCGTCGCAGGACAACCCGCTGACGGCGCGGGTCATGGTCAACCGCATCTGGCACCACCACTTCGGCCGGGGCATCGTGCGCACCCTCGACAACCTCGGCCGGATGGGGGACGAGCCCACCCACCCCGCGCTGCTCGACTGGCTGGCCGTGGAGTTCATGGACCGCGGCTGGAGCGTCAAGGAGATTCACCGGCTGCTGATGACCTCCGAGGCCTACCAGATGGCGTCGGCCCACGAGGACGCCGGCAACCGCGCCGCCGACCCCGAGAACCGGCTGCTCTGGCAGTACCGGCCACAGCGCCTGGAGGCCGAGGCCCTGCGCGACGCGATCATGACGGTGAGCGGCGGCATCGACCTCACGGTGGGCGGCCCGCCGGTCTTCCCCCACGTGCCCCGGGCGCTTCTCCTGGCGGCGAGAAACGGCTACTGGGAGAACCAGGGGGACGGCCCCGAGGTCTGGAGGCGCAGCGTCTACGTCTACCGGCGCCGGTCGCTCGGCTTCCCGTTCTTCGAGACCTTCGACCTGCCCGACCAGAACCAGACGGCGGCGGCCCGCAACGTGTCGACGGTGGCCACGCAGGCCCTGACCCTGATGAACAACGAGTTCGTGCTGAACCAGGCCCGGCTCTTCGCGGACCGGCTGGAGCGGGCCGCGCCCGGCGATGTCGAGCGGCAGATCGACCTCGCCTACCGCATCGCCCTGACCCGGCCCCCGGCGCCCGAGGAGGCCGAGATCGCCCGCGACCTCGTGTCGTCGCAGTCGCTCGTCGACCTGACCCACGTGATGCTCAACCTGAACGAGTTCCTGTACCTGAGGTAGCCACGATGCACGATCACCATCATCACCATTGCCGGAAGCGGACGTTCTGGGATCGTCGCAACTTCCTGTTCCAGTCGGGCGGCGGCATCGCGGGGCTCGCCCTTGCCCACATGCTCGACCGCGAGGGGGTGCTCGCGGCGGCGCCCGCGGACGGCTGCGGCGACCCGATTCCCGGGAACCCGTTCGCCCCCAGGGCCCCCCACTTCGAGCCGCGCGCGACCGCGGTCATCTCGCTGTTCATGAGCGGGGGCGTCAGTCAGGTCGACACCTTCGACCACAAGCCCGCGCTGACGAAGTACGCGGGCCAGCCGATGGCCGAGTCGGTGGTGGTGCGGCAGGGCCATCCCGGTCCCCTCATGCCGAGCCCGTTCGAGTTCCACCGCCACGGCGAGAGCGGCATGGAGGTGTCCGAGATCTTCCCGCACCTCGCCAAGAAGGTCGACGAGATGGCGTTCCTCCGGTCGCTCTACGGCCGGTCGAACGACCACATCCAGGCGACCTACGAGATGCAGAGCGGCCAGATCCGCATGGGGTTCCCCGCCGTCGGCTCGTGGGTGACCTACGGCCTGGGGTCGGAGAGCTCCAGCCTGCCCGCGTTCGTGGTCATGAACGACCACCGTGGCGGCCCCCTCGGCGGCCCCAACGACTGGAGCGCCGGCTTCATGCCCGCGGCCTACCAGGGCACGCTGTTCCGCGCCGTCGGCGACCCCATCGTCGACCTGCAGCCGCCCGAGGGGATGTCGGTCGAGCAGCAGCGGGCGCGGCTCGACACCCTGGCCCGGCTCAACCAGATGGACATGGCCCGGAACCCCGGCAACTCGGAGCTCGCGGCCCGCATCTCGTCCTACGAGCTCGCCTACCGCATGCAGGGCTGCGCGCCCGAGGCGGTCGACACGTCGAGCGAGTCCGAGGCCACCAGGAAGCTCTACGGCCTCGACGAGGCGATCACCGAGCCGTTCGGGCGCCAGTGCCTGATGGCGCGGCGCCTCGTCGAGCGCGGCGTCCGCTTCGTGCAGCTCTTCCACGGCGGGCTCGGCGTCCAGAACACCGACACCTGGGACGCCCACAGCAACCTGAAGGAGAACCACACCCAGCACGCGGCCGAGACCGACCAGCCGATCGCGGCGCTGATGACCGACCTGAAGGCCCGCGGCATGCTCGACTCGACCCTCATCGTCTGGCACGCCGAGTTCGGCCGGATGCCGATCTCGCAGCGCGGCGTCGGCCGCGACCACAACCCCGGCACCATGACGGGCTGGATGGCCGGCGCGGGCATCCAGGGCGGTCAGGCCATCGGGGCCAGCGACGAGTTCGGCTACAAGGCCGAGCAGCAGCGGGTGTCGCCGCACGACCTGCACGCGACGATGCTGCACCTGCTGGGCATGGATCACACGAAGCTGACCTACCGCTACAACGGGCGCGACATGCGGCTGACCGACGTGCACGGCACGCCGATCCCGCAGATCGTGGCGTAGACGCCGCTTCGGTCGGGACGCATTCACGGGGCACGGTCACAGCCCGCAGGGGTTGTGGCCGTGCTCCGTTCTGTTTCCGGACCTGGAGAATCCCGGAGACAGGAGCGTGACTTCCCGCAACTCCCCGGACAGAGCGCGGCACCGGTTCACCCGACGGCGCTGTCCACCGCTTCGACGAGCGCCTGATCCAGCGTCATCTGAACCGTTCTCATGGGACTCATGGTCCACAATTGCAGCTGCTGCAGTAGCTATTGCAGTAGTCATATCTGTGACGGTTGCGAGTCAAGGGTTGCGGAGTGTTGGCGGATGTCGGGGTCAGTCCCGCAGGCGCCGCGCTCGGCACGGACTGGCGGTAGGGCTACAGGCATCCGGCGGGTATCTGCACGATCGTGTCGCTGAGCATGCGCCCCCGGTCGCTGTTGGTGACCAGGATGCCGAACGGCAGTGCATGCCGCGCGATGAACTGCTGCAGCCCCGACAACTGCTTCAATCCGGTCTGGCGGCCGAGCTTGATCTCGATCGGCAGCACGCCGAAGCGGCCCTGCAGCACGAGGTTCACCTCGGCCCCGTTCCTGGTGCGGAAGTAGTAGTAGTCCCACCGGGTGACGCCGGCGGCCTGCAGGCCCTTGATGTTCTCCTTGATGATGAAGGACTCGAAGTTCTGGCCGACCTGGGGGCTGCGCAGCAGCCTGTCCCGGGAGTCGACGCCGTCCAGGTAGTGGGTGATGCCGCTGTTCCGCACCAGTCCCTTCGGCATCTTCAAGCACGGACCGGCTGCCGGCGTCCCGGAACGAGGGGATCATCCGCCAGAAGAACGTCTTGTCCGCGATGTCCAGGTAGTCGCGAATGGTCGCCTCGGACACGTCCACCGATCGTCCCAGTTGCGCCCGGTTGATGATCGTGCCGGAGAGAGATGACAGCATGCCCACGAACCGCCGGTATTGAACGGCGTCCAGCCTGGGGAACAGCTTCCGTATGGTCGCGGTCGACGCAGGTGCGGAAGTAGTTCTCCATCCAGGCGTCGTAGGCGAAGGCGTCGCCCGACAACGTCGGTTCGGGATAGCCGCCGCGCAGGAAGTGGGGGATGACGTCCGGCACGGGGCAATCGAGCTCCCGGATGTCGTTCAGGGTCTCGCGGGTCAGCTCCTGCTCGAGCAGCCGGTAGAAGGGCGGCAGCGGCAGTTGGGCGATCTCGTTGATCTTGAGGGGTGCCCACCTCCACGATGGCGATGCGTCCGGCCAGGGAATCGCCGGCCTCTCGGAGCAGGTCGGGGGAGCTCGACCCGGTCAACAGGAAACGCCCGGATTCGCCCCGGGGGGCGTCGACCACCCCTCGCAGTTGCCGGAACAGCCGCGGGTCTTCCTGGGCCTCGTCGATGGATGAGGTGTCGGGGATGTTCCCGAAAGAAGAAGTCGTAGTCCCGGGTGACGAGGTCGTAGTCGGCGGCGTTCCGACCGCGGCGGGCCGTCCGGCCGCGTCAGATGCCGGTGGCCGACCCGAGGCCCATCGCGCGGCGCCAGGCTGCGATCTGGCCGATGTGGCTTCCCTCGTGCGAGGTCATGACGAACGCGGCGTAGTCGCCGAGGGTGGGAAAGGTCTTCCGCCGGCGTTCGTCGGGGAACGGGGCCGCGAAGACGGCGGGATCGGCCGACTCGACGGCATCGGCGACGCGCGCGTGCTGCGCGGCCAGCTGGTCGAGAATCCGTTCCCGGCCAGGGAAGTCGGCGGCGGCGCCGCTCGGGATGCCGCCCGCGCCGAACGTCGCGGACCAGCCGGCCGGCAGGGTCGACGCCAGCCCCAGCCGCCGCGCGAAGCCGTCGGACGAGAGCGCGAGATGCCCCAGGATCCAGGCGGGGTGATTGACGACGCCGTGCGGCTGCCGGACCATCTGCTCGTCCGAGAGGTCCTGCACCATCACCCGGCTGCGATCGAGGTTGAACTGGTACGCGAAGAGAAGGTGTCGAAGCATCGCTCTTCCTGGTCAGGTTCCGCGCCGGCCGGTGCAACCCGGTCAGCCACGAGAGCATTCTACCGGAAGCCGGCAGGCCGGCTCGGCTTCCGGACCGGGATCGCAGGGCATGCGTGGTTGGAAGCGGTCCTCGGGTCTTGTCGCCGCTGACGTTTCTGTACAGAAGTGCCGCCCGGGGGAGGGTTTCTGCCCCCGGGCGGCATGAGGCGCCCGGCCGCCTACGCGCCTACGCGACGCCCTCGACCGCCACCTCGCCGGCCGGCGCGGCGGTGCCGATCGCGATCCGCCGCGGCTTGGCGGTCTCGGCAAGCGGCAGCGCCAGCTCGAGCATCCCGTTCTCGAAGCGGGCGCTGACCTTCTCGGCGTCGACCTTGGCCGGCAGGGTGAACGAGCGCTCGAATCGGCCGTACCGGATCTCCGTGGAGTAGCCGTGGCCGTTGGTCTCGGTGCGCGGCCGCTCCCCGGAAATGGTCAGGGTGTTGCCGTGCAGGTCGACGTGGACCTGGCTCGGGTCGATCCCCGGCAGGGCCATTCGCACCTTCCAGCCGTCTTCGCCGGTGCCGACCTCGGTGGCCGGCGTCCAGGCCGGTCCGGCCGCCGGCTCCTCGCCGACGTGGCGGCCGAACACCCGGTCCATTTCCCGATGCAGGGTGCCGAGATCCTCGAACGGGCTCCAACGCGTCATGCTCAACATGGTGGTTCCTCCTGTCTCCTGTCGTGGTTGTTCGCTGTCCGATGTGAATCCTCTTGACGTGCGATTCCGTGCTCGCAGGGGCCTCCGGTGCGGATGTCCGCGACGACCCCGTTTCCCTCTGTCTCGATTCAGCATGCTATCAATTTATATATTATAAGTCAAGTAATATGCTTTATAAGCACGCATATATTGATGGGACGAGCACTCGACGCGGAAAGTTCATCGGCCCGGCGCGATTTTGAGATTCCTCGGATTTACGTTGCTGGAAAGCGGGTGGAAGGGCGAAGGCGACGGCGCCGGCCGAGAGCCTGGCGGTCTCAGCGGGGCGCATCGACGATCAGCCGATGGCCGCTGGCGCGTCATCGGTTTCGAGCGGCACGACAATTCCAGGACCTGCCCGGACGACCGCGTCTCGTCGTCTTTGCGAGGTGCACGGCGACTGTCGTACCATGCACGCGATTCTCGTTCCGGGGATTCGCCGGAACCCGGTCCCGGCGCGCCGGCCGCATGACGAGCGCGTGGCAAATGCGGACGCCCGGGCGGTTGCCGGAATCCCGGGGTCGCAGGGAGATGCGGCGCCCCGCCAGCGCCGGCGGGTGGCGGCGGGAGGGGGTTCCCATGATTCTCATCGGCAGCGACCGGTTCATCGAGCATCAGCCGCCGGACGGCCATCCGGAGCGGCCGGCCCGCGCCGAGGTCATGGCCGCGGTGGCCCAGCGGTGGGTCGAGGCGGGCGGCACATTGACCCCGCCGCGCCCCGCCTCCCGCGGCGAGCTGGTGCGGGTGCATCGCCCCGCGTACGTCGACCGCATCGCGGACACCGCCGGGCAGCGGCTGCGGCTCGACCCCGACACCTATACGTCGGATACCTCTTACGAGGTGGCGCTGCTGGCGGCCGGCGCCGTGGTGGCCTCCGTCGAGGCGACCCTGGAGGAGGGGGCCCCGGCCATGGCCCTGGTTCGTCCGCCGGGCCATCACGCCGAGGCGGATCGGGCCATGGGTTTCTGTCTGTTCAACAGCGTAGCGGTGGCGGCGGCCGCGGCGCGCGCGGCGGGGCTCGATCGGGTCGCGGTCATCGACTACGACGTGCATCACGGGAACGGCACGCAGTGGATGTTCTACGAGGACCCCGCCGTGCTGTACGTCTCGCTCCACCAGTACCCCTTCTATCCGGGGACGGGAGCGGTCGATGACGTCGGCCGCGCCGAGGGGCTCGGGCGCACGCTGAACGTGCCCCTCGAAGCCGGCGCCGGGGACGCCGACTACGACCGGGCGATGCGGGAGCTCGTCGTGCCGGTGGTCACTGCATTCGACCCCGATCTGATTCTGCTGTCCGCCGGCTTCGACGCCCACGCGCGCGATCCGTTGGGTGGCATGCGGGTGTCGACCGGGGGCTACGACGCCATGACCGACCACGTCCACCGTCTCGCCGCGCGTTGTTGCGGCGGCCGGCTGGCCGCGGTCACCGAAGGCGGGTACGACCTGATCGCGCTCGAAGCCTGCCTCGATTCGACGCTGGTCCGTCTCTCTGCCGGACCGCCGGCGCCGTCGGCGGTCATCACCGGGGACACGAGCCGGGCGGACCGGGTGATTCCCGCGGTGCGGCAGGCCCTCGCCCCGTACTGGCCCGAGCTGCGCTAGAGTCTGCGCCGTGGAATCGGTGGGACTCCTGTGGGATTGGCGGGGCGAACAGAACAGCGCCCCGTGGAGCGGCGGTGTCCGGGCCGGGAGCCCGCGGTGGAACCCCGCGTCGCACCGAGAGCGGTGAGGCGCCTGCCCGACAAGGCGCCGCGCCGCGTCCGCTTGCTATAATCCTCGTCAACCAGCCCGTCCCGGGCGGGTCCAACTCGTATCCGAGCAAGCTGCACACCGTGTCCGACTACGATCCGCAGGCCATCGAGAAGAAGTGGCAGCGGCGCTGGGCCGACGCGCGCGCCTTCGAGGCGACCGAAGCGCCGGGGCGTCCCAAGTACTACTGCCTCGTCATGTTCGCGTATCCGTCGGGGCACGCGCACGTGGGACACGTCCGCAACTACATGATCGGGGACGTGATCGCGCGCATGAAGCGGATGCGGGGTTTCAACGTTCTGCATCCGTTCGGCTGGGACGCCTTCGGCCTTCCGGCCGAGAACGCGGCCATCAAGAACCGGTCGCACCCCGAGACCTGGACCCTCGACAACATCGCCCACATGAAGGGGCAGTTGCAGCGGCTCGGCATCAGCTATGCCTGGGACCGCGAGCTCGCGACGTGCGAGGCCGGCTACTACCGGTGGAACCAGTGGCTGTTCCTGCAGATGTTCGAGCGCGGCCTCGCCTACCGGCGCCGGTCGACGGTCAACTGGTGCCCGGGCTGCGCCACCGTCCTGGCCAACGAGCAGGTGGTCGAAGGGGGGTGCTGGCGTTGCGGGTCGGCGGTCGAGCCGCGCGACCTCGATCAGTGGTTCCTGCGCATCACCGAGTACGCCGACGGTCTGCTCGACGGCATCGAGCGCCTCGACGAGTGGCCCGCGAAGGTGCTGACGATGCAGCGGAACTGGATTGGGCGCTCCGAGGGGGCGCTGGTCCGGTTCGCGGTCGAGTCCGACGGGTCGGACGGCGGGGACGCGGTCGAGATAGAGGTCTTCACGACCCGCATCGACACCATCTTCGGGGCGACGTTCGTCCTGCTGGCGCCGGAGCATCCGCTGGTGTCCCGCTTTGCCGACCAGGCGCCGGACCCCGCCCGGTTCCATGAGCGGGTGCAGCAGTTTCGGGCGCTGGACCGGACCGACCGCCTGACCGGCGCGATCGAGAAGGAGGGCTTCGACACCGGACGCCGGTGCATCAACCCGTTCACCGGCCGGCCGGTGCCGATCTGGATCGCCAACTTCGTGCTGGCCGAGTACGGCACGGGCGCGGTCATGGCGGTTCCCGCCCACGATCAGCGCGACTTCGAGCTCGCGCGCAAGTACGACCTCCCGGTCGAGGTCGTCATCCAGCCGGAGGGGCCGGACGCCGGCGCCCCGCTCGAGGGGGCGGCGATGGATGCCGCCTACGCGGGGCCGGGGGTGCTGGCGCGCTCCGGCGAGTTCTCCGGGCGGTCCACCGGCGACGCCCCGGCGGAGATGGCGCGGGCGGCCGAGCGGCGCGGAATCGGGCGCCCCGCGGTGCAGTTCCGGCTCAAGGACTGGGGCATCTCGCGGCAGCGCTACTGGGGCACGCCGATTCCCATCATCCACTGCGACGCCTGCGGCCTGCAGCCGGTGCCGGACGCGGACCTCCCGGTCGAGCTGCCGAAGGTGGTCGAGTTCAGCGGACGGGGCGATTCACCGCTGGCGCAGATTCCCGAGTTCGTGAACACCGCCTGTCCGTCCTGCGGGGGTCCCGCCCGCCGCGAGACCGACACGATGGACACGTTCGTGGACTCGTCCTGGTACTTCTACCGCTACTGCGATCCGAAGAACGATGACCGCGCGTTCGACCCCGAAACGGTCCGCTACTGGGGGCCGGTCGACTTCTATATCGGCGGCGTCGAGCACGCCATCCTGCATCTGATCTACTCGCGGTTCTTCTGCCGGGTCTTCCGGGACCTCGGGATGGTCGACCACGACGAGCCGTTCACGCGGCTGTTGACGCAGGGGATGGTGTTGCGCAACGGGGCGGTGATGTCGAAGTCGAAGGGCAACGTCGTCGACCCCGATCAGATGATCGCACGCTACGGGGCCGACGCCCTGCGGCTCTACGAGATGTTCGTCGCCCCGCCCGAGAAGGAGATCGAGTGGACCGATTCCGGTCTCGAAGGGAGCTTCCGCTTCCTGACCCGGGTGTGGCGGCTCGTGACGCGGGTCTCTCCCGGGCTCGCCGACGGCCCCGGAGACGGGGTCGCGGGACACGAGCTCGACCCGGCGCATCGCGCCCTGCGGCGCAAGACGCACGAGACGATTCGGCGGGTCTCGGGGGACCTCGATCCCCGGGCGCATCTGAACACCGCGGTATCCGCCCTCATGGAGCTGGTGAACGAGCTGTACGCGTTCTGCGATCAGCACGGGGTGAGGGTGGGGGCGCCGGACGCCGGGGCCAGGGCCGAGGCCCTGCCGGCCGGGACCGGGGTCGTGCTCCGGGAGGCGATCGAGGTCCTGGTCCTGATGCTGTCGCCCTTCACGCCGCACCTGTGCGAGGAGCTCTGGGAGCAGCTCGGGCGCGCCGGGGGGCTCCGCGCCGCCGCGTGGCCCGAGTTCGACCCGGCGGTGGCGAGAGCCGACGAGGTCGTGGTGCCGGTGCAGGTGAACGGCAAGCTGCGCGCCCGTTTGACGGTCCCGGCCGACGTCGCCGAGGAGGACCTGCGGGAGGCGGCGCTGGCCGAGTCGGCGGTTCGGTCGCATACGGTCGGGCGGACGATCGTCCGGGTCGTGGTCGTACGCGGCAAGCTCGTGAACGTCGTCGTCCGGTGACGACGAGGTCGGCGACCCGCGGGTAGAGGGAGGAGGCTGCGCCATGACGGGACGGGTGGTCGCGCGTTGTTTCGGACTGCTGGGGGTGGCGGCGCTGAGCTGCGGATGCGGCTACGCGCTGGCGGGGCAGGGGACGTTCCTGCCCGACTACATCCAGACGATCGGCGTGCCGATGTTCCAGAACAACACCACGGTGTTCGAGATCGAGCAGACCCTGACCCAGCAGGTGCGCACCGAGTTCATCGGACGCGGGCGATACCGGGTGGTCGCGGCCGAGACCGGCGTGGACGCCGCGCTCACCGGCACCATCTCCCGCGTGACCGTCGCCCCCGCGTCGTTCACCGCCCAGCAGCAGGCGTCACGGTACATATTCACGGTTCAAGCCGCGCTGGAGTTCCGTGATCTCACGACCGACGAGGTGCTCTGGGAGAACCCGTCGCTCTCCTTCAGCGACGAGTACGACGTGGCCTCGGCGGGCGGCGGGCCGATCGACGCAAACCTCTTCTTCGGCCAGCAGTCGAACGCCGTCCAGCGGGTGGCCCGCGATTTCGCCCGTACCGTGGTCAGCTCGATTCTCGAGGCGTTCTGACGGGCCGGCGGTCCACTGCCCATGTCCGGTATCACACCCGGCGAGGCCCTGAAGCAAATCGCCGCCGGCGACCTGGCCCCGGTGTATCTGATCCTGGGCGACGACGATCTCGAGAAGGCCGAGCTGGCCGATGCGTTCGAGCAGACCGTCGACGAGGGGCTGCGGGCGTTCAACGTAGAGCGGATCGACGGCGCCGAGGCGACGTTTCGACAGGTCGTCGACGCCGCGGCGACCCTGCCGATGATGGCGGCCCGGCGCATCGTCATCGTGCGCCGGGCCGAGCGCTGTCTGGCGCCGAAACGCGAGAGCCGGGCGAGCGACGCGGATCTCGCCGCATTCGAGGACTACCTCGCCAATCCGTACCCGCACGCCACGCTGGTGCTGGTGGCGGCCGGCCTCGACCGGCGGCGCCGGACCACCGCGCGCCTGCTGGAGGCGGCCACGCAGGTGCAGGGCGAAGTGCTGGCTTCCGTGCCGGATGCGGAGCGCTGGGTGCGGCGGCGCGTGTCGGCCGCGGACCGATCGATCGAGCCGGCGGCCGCGCGCTTCGTGGCCGCGCGGGCCGGACCCGACCTGCCCCGGCTGCGGGGCGAGGTCGAGCGGCTGTTGCTGTTCGTCGGCGACGAGCCGGTGATCCGCGTGGACGACGCCAGGATGATGGCGGGACCGGCGGCGGCCCACGATGACTGGGCGGTGGCCCGGGCGATCGAGCGGGGGCAGACGGCAACCGCCCTGAGGGAGCTGGCCCTGATTCTGGAGTCGGGTGCGGCTCCCTACCTGGTCCTGGGACAACTGGCGTGGGTGGTGAGAACGAAGATGCCGAACCACCGCGTCGCCGCGGCGGTGGAGTCTCTCTACCGCACGGATCTCGACATCAAGAGCTCCGCCGGCGACCACCGGGTACTGCTGGAGCGGCTCGTCCTGGAGCTCTGCGACGCGTGACGGTTCGGGTCAGGAGCCTGCCCGGGATTCCCTGCTACTCGGCCGCTGCCGTGGCGAGGCGCCGGGCGAGCCGGGACTTGTATCGGGCGGCAGTGTTGTCGTGAATCACCCCTTTGGCCGCAATCCGGTCGATCAGCGACACCGTGCCGCTGAGGGCCGAGCGCGCTACGGTGATGTCGCCCTGATCGATGGAAGATCGCAGGGACTTGAGGGCGCCGCGCAGCCGGGTTCGCAACGCACGGTTCCGGGTACGCCGCACGAGATCCTGCCGGTGTGCCTTCAACGTATGCTTGTGATTGGCCAAGTCGTGCTCGTTCCTTTCCGTTTCGAGGCGGTAGAGCGCAACAGTATAGCATCGACCGGAACTCTGCGCCTTGAACGGTACCGGGTCCCGGCAGGGTTGGTCGGGCGGCAATCGGAGCCGCAGACGACGATTTCCGGGCCGGAGCTTGCGTCGCGCAGAAGTTTCGCGCCAGCGAAACTTCCAACGCGACCGAAGGTCGCGCCGCGACCGAAGGTCGCGCTACCGGCGTTTGAGCCGCCGCAGGGCGCGGCGCTCGCGCGCATCCGGGGCCTTCGCCCCGATGGGCCGTAACGGCGGGCCGGGATCGCGGCCCAGGCGGTGCATCTCCCGCTCGGCTTCGGTGAGCGGCGGGGTGACGTCGTCGTACAGGGTTCTCGCCGCCGCCTTGGGAAGATGCTGCTCGGCCAGCGATCGCACGACGACGAGCTGCTTCCGGCCCTGCGGGCGGGTGAGCGCCAGCCGGTCCCCGGGCTGGATCGTCCGGTGCGGCTTCGCGCGCTGGCCGTTGACGTCGACCTTGCCCCCGCGGCAGGCCCGCTGGGCCTCGGAACGGGTCTTGAACAGGCAGGCGACGTCCAGCCAGACATCGAGCCGGATCGGGCTCGACGCCTCGTTCCGGCCGGCCGGCTCGCCACCGCCGCCGGCGCGCGCGGGTGGAGTCATTCGACCGTCCTCGCCGCGGTCTACGCGGCGGACTCCCGGCCGAGCATCCGGCTGACGACGCGCCGGCTCTCGGCCAGGAGCGCGTCTATCCGGGCCGGTTCGCGGCCCCCTGCCTCGGCGAAATCGGGGCGGCCGCCGCCGCCTCCGCCGACGATCGGCGCGACCGCCTTGACCACCTTGCCGGCGTGCACCTGGTCGGTCAGGTCCTTGCTCACCGAGACGATCAGGGCGACCTTGCCGTCGTTCTCGGAGGCGAGCAGCACCACGCCGCGCCCCAGGCGGTCGCGCAGCGTGTCGGCGAGACCCCGCAGCGCTCCCTTTTCGAGGCCGGCAACCCGCCGGGCGATGAACCGGGCATCGCCGATGGACACCGCATCGTCTCCCTGCGATTCCCCGGACCCGCCGAGCGCGGTCCTCATCTTCAACTGATCGAGCTCGCGGGCCAGCCGTCGGGCTTCGGCCTGCAACCGCTTGACGGTGTCCACCGCCCGGTCTCCGGAGACCCCCAGGGCCGCGAGGACGTCGGCGGCCGCCCTGCGCTGCGTCTGCACGTGGGCGACGGCGGCCTCGCCGGTGACCGCTTCGATGCGGCGCACGCCGGCCGCGACGCCGGTCTCCTGGGTCACCGCGAACAGTCCGATGTCGCCCGTGGCCCGGCAGTGGGTGCCGCCGCACAGCTCCAGGCTGACGCCGGGCACCGAGACCACCCGCACCGAGTCGCCGTACTTCTCGCCGAACAGGGCCATGGCGCCGGCCTCGATGGCATCCTGGGTCGCCTGGATCTCGGTCTCCACCGGGTGGTTCGCATAGACCCCGGCGTTGACCTCCCGTTCGATCGCGTCCAGCGTCTCGGGGCTGATCGGTCCGCCGTGGGCGAAGTCGAACCGGAGCCGGTCCGGCGCGACCAGCGAGCCGGCCTGCTTGACGTGCGCGCCGAGATGTTCGCGGAGCGCCGCATGCAGCAGGTGGGTGGCGGTGTGATTCCGCCGGATGGCGTCCCGGCGCTCCCCGTCGACCGCCGCGGTCACTCGGCCGCCGAACCGCAGGCCCCCCCGCATGACCTGCACGTGGTGCGCGCGCGGTCCCCCGGGGGCGATGCGCTCCAGGCCGTCGACCTCGGCCACGACGGCGTCGCCGTCCAAGGTCAGCCTTCCGGTGTCCGAGACCTGTCCCCCGGCCTCGAGATAGAACGGCGTCCGATCCAGGACCACGTAGCCGGACACTCCGGGGCCGAGTTCGGGAGCCTCGGTTCGCTCGTCATTGAACAGTCCCCGGATCTCCGCCCCGTCGACGCGCGTGGCCGTGTACCCCTCGAACACGTCCGGGGCGTGGGCGACCGACGAGTCCGTCTTGCCCGTGCGGACAACCGAAACGTTGGAAGTGCCGGTCGCAAAAGTGAACCCGACCGACCCGGCGTCCACCGAGAACCGCGTGCTCGCGCGCGACTGCGTCCGCTGGGCCTCGAGGCACCGCTCGAAGCCGGCGCGGTCGACGGTCACGTTCCGCTCACCGGCCAGCTCCTCGATGAAGTCCAGGGGCAGTCCGTAGGTGTCGTACAGACGAAAGATCTCCTCGCCGGTCAGCGTGCCGTCGTCGGCCCTCGTGAGCGCGGATTCGAGCCGGGGCAGGCCGTCCGTCAGGACCGCGTCGAATCGATCTTCCTCGGCCCGGACCACCCCCGTGATCGTCTCCTGCCCGGCTCGCAGCTCGGGATACGCCTCACCCATCTCGCCGGCGACGGCCGCGACGAGACGATGAAGGAACGGGCTGGCCATGCCCAGCTTCTTCCCGTGCCGCATCGCGCGGCGCATGATCTTGCGCAGCACGTAGCCGCGCCATTCGTTGGAGGGCATGACGCCGTCGGCGATGAGAAAGGTCATGGCCCGCAGATGATCGGCGACGACCCGCATCGAGACGTCGTCCGGTCCCGCCGCGCCTCCGGGCGCCGGCGGGCCGTAGACGCGTCCGGTCTGCTCGCCGATGGCGTGCAGGAGCGGAGCGAACAGGTCGGTGTCGTAGTTCGAGGTCTTCTGCTGGACGACGGCGACAATCCGCTCGAGTCCCATGCCGGTGTCGATGGACGCGGCCGGGAGCGGGGCGAGGCTCCCGCCCGCGTCCCGGTTGAACTCCATGAACACGTTGTTCCAGATCTCGACGTAGCGTTCGCAGCTGCAGTCGATCCCGCGGCACGCCGGTTCCTCGCAGGGGATGTGGTCCCCGCGGTGGTAGTGGACCTCCGAGCACCGGCCGCAGGGCCCGGTATCGCCCATCGCCCAGAAGTTCTCCTCCAGGCCCAGCTCGACGATGCGCTCGGACGGGACGAGGCGGCTCCAGATGGCGTGCGCCTCGTCGTCGCGGGGGATGCCCGCGGCCCCCGCGAAGACGGTCGGATGCAACCGATCCGGCGGCAGCTCCCATACCTCGGTGAGCAGCGTCCAGGCGAACGGGATGGCGTCCTCCTTGAAGTAGTCCCCGAACGAGAAGTTCCCCAGCATCTCGAAGAAGGTGTGGTGACGCAGGGAAGGGCCCACGTTGTGGAGATCGTTGTGCTTGCCGCTCACCCGCATGCACTTCTGTGACGTCGTCGCCCGCTTGTAGGACCGGCGCTCGCGGCCGAGAAAGAGGTCCTTGAACTGGTTCATGCCCGCGTTGGTGAACAGCAACGTGGGGTCGTCCGCCGGCACGAGCGACGAGCTGCGGACGATCTGGTGGCCCTGGCCGGCGAAGTAGTCGAGAAAGCTCCGGCGAATCGCGCTGGACGTCATGCGGCTATTCTTCCACAAAAGCGGCGTCCCCTCCGGTCCGCGCGAGCAGGGCGGCGGTCACCTCGTCGGGCGGAAACCCCTGGCGGAGCAGGGCCCGATGCAACCGCCGGAACTCGGCCCGCGTGCGTATGGGGCCCTCCACCCGTCCGGCGACCGCGCGTTCCAGCACCGCCCCTTCGTCGACCTCGTCGAAGACCGCCGCCAGAGCCCGGTTGGCGACCGGTGGATCGATGCCGAGCGCGTGCAGCTCCTGGCGTGCGCGGCGCCTGCCGCGGAGCTTGACCTGGACCGCCCGGCGCGCGTGGGCGACGGCGACCCGCGCGTCGTCGAGGAGCCCGGCGGCGGTCAGCCGGGTTATGGCGCGCTCGATCTCGCTGGCGGGAAGCCCGCGTCGAAGCAGACGCTCGCGGAGCTGAGACGTCGAGAGGTCGCGGCTGGCGAGGAGCCGCAGGGCAACGTCACGGCTGCCATCGCGCCCACCGGATGCCACTGGTGATGCTCCGCTTCACGAGTCCCCGGCACGGAGGCCCGCTCCTCGCCGCCGTCATGCGACCGGAACGTCCCGGGACGGCGCATGCCCGCGGTCAGGAAGTGCTCACGGCGGCGACCGCTTCGGCCACCGAGTACACCGGAGTGAGCCAGTCGTGGGTGTCGGTGACGCGGCCGTTGACGACGTCGAAGAACCGGCGCTGAATGGCCGCGGTGACCGGGCCGCGGGCGCCGTCCCCGATGATGATCTTGTCGATGCTCCGGATCGGCGAGATCTCCGCGGCGGTGCCGGTGAAGAAGACCTCGTCGGCGACGTACAGCATTTCGCGCGGCACCGGCTGCTCGGCGACCGACATCCCGAGGTCGCGAGCGAGCGTGATGACCACGTCCCGCGTGATGCCCGGGAGCACCGACCCGCCCATCGGGGGCGTGAAGATGACCCCGTCGCGAATCGCGAAGATGTTCTGACCGCTGCCCTCGCTGACGAGGCCCGACGGATCGAGGGCGATCGCCTCGTCATAGCCGTTCAGCGTGGCTTCCATCTTGATCAGTTGCGAGTTGGCGTAGTTGGCGGTGGACTTGGCCATCGCCGGAAACGTGTTCGGGGCCGGCCGGGACCACGAGCTGACCTGGACGTCCACCCCTTTCTCCAGGGCGTCCTCTCCCAGATAGGCTCCCCACTCCCATACGAGTATGGCCGCTTCGACGGGGCACGTGAACGGATTGACGCCCAGGCTGTGGTAGCCCCGGTAGAGCAGCGGGCGGATGTAGCAGGCGGTATAGCCGTTCACCCGGATCGTCTCGAGCACGGCCTCGCGGAAGGTGGACCGGTCGATCTCGGGTGTCATCCGGTACACCTTCGCCGAATCATAGAAGCGACGCAGGTGGGCGTCGAGCCGAAAGATGACCGGGCCGCCCGGCGTCTTGTAACACCGGATGCCTTCGAACACGCCGCTTCCGTAGTGAACGACGTGAGAGCCGACGTGGATCTTCGCGTCCGCCCAGTCCACGAAGTCGCCGTTCATCCAGATCCTGCCGCTGCCAAAGCTCATTGCGAAAGCCTGCCCATCTGTTGCTGCATCAGATACTTGTACTTATCGTCCAGTGTAGTGTCCGGCTTCACCGGGGCGCAACAACAATTACCGCCGGAATCCCGGACATCAGGGCCGCACTGCCGGTGCATCCCGGCGCTATTGGCGTTCGCGGCAGAAGGGACAGCGATGGGCGCGGGCGGGCAGCGGCTTGTTGCAGTACGAGCAGAAGGCGGCCGCCGGCGTCGCGCGGGGTTGACGCGGCGTGCGGCGGCCGCGCGGGGCGGCCACGGGGCCCTTCCGTTGGGAGGGGCGGGCCGGCCGGGCGCTTCGCGCGGTTCGGATGTCGTCGAGGTCTCCCAGGAGCTCGGTGGTGTCCCGATACCGGTCCGCGAGTTGCGGGGCCAGCGCTTTCATCACCACGTCTTCCAGCTCCCGGGGGATGGTGGTGTTCACCAGACCCGGCGGCTGCACCAGCTCGCCGCTGCGCAGGCGGTGGAGATCGTGCGGCGCCGGCGGGTCGTAGGGGAGCTCGCCGGTCAGCATCTGATACATGGTGATGCCGAACGAGTACAGGTCCGATGCGAAGACCGCCTCGCCCTGAAACTGCTCCGGCGCCATGTACGGCGGGCTGCCGATGACGGTGGTGCCGCGGGCCGCGATCTCCAGAAACCGCGACGTGCCGAAATCGGCCACCTTCAGGGTTCCCGACTCGGCGACGAGGACGTTGGACGGCCGCAGATCGCGGTGGATGACGCCCTGCCCGTGGGCGTACTCCATCGCCTTTCCGATCTGGGTCGCATAGTCGATGGTGCGATCGATATCGAGCGCGCCGTTGGCTCCGATGACCGCTTCCAGCGTGTCGCCGTGCACGTACTCCATCACGATGAAGAAGATGTCGTCCTGCTTCTCCGCGGTGGTGATGGCGACGATGTTCGGGTGGTCGAGCGTAGCCAGGAGACGCGGCTCCCGGAGCAGCTCGGAGAAGTTGAGGTTCTGGCGGTGGGGGACCTTCAGGGCGACCTTCTTGTTGATCCAGGTGTCCTCGGCGAGATACACCGTGCCGAAACCCCCGCTGCCGATCGTGGCGACGATCTTGTACTTCCCGAGCAGGTGATCGGAGAACAACATGAAGGGCGGAAGTATAGCAGCCCGCGGTGAAGCCCCCGTTGCCCCGAGAGCGGCCAGGCGCCCGGCTGTCAAAGGCGCGTCAAGGGAACAAATCGGCCCCTGTGGTGACCGCGGAGCAACGCAGCTCCGCTGAGCAACCCAGTCGGACGGGATGCATCGCCGCTCGATGCGGAGGGGCTCTTCTGGCCGGGGCTGACAGCCGTCGCCGTCGTGAGCCGGCGGCGCGCGCCGTCCCGGGACGGGGGGCCCGCCTCTATAATCGGGCGATGCCGCCCCGGTTCTTCGCCCCCGCCCTGACCGGGCTCGACGCCCCGGTCCGGCTGCCTGACGGCGAGGCCGCGCACCTGTCACGGGTGTTGCGGCTGGCCGCCGGCGACACCGTCGCGGTCTTCGACGGGCGGGGGACGGAGTATCTCGCCCGGGTGGAACAGGTGGGACGCGTCCGCGCCGTCGTGCGCCCCTACGAGCGGGTGGCGTCGATTCGCGAGCCGGCGGTGGCGTTGACGGTCGCCCCGGCGTTGCTGAAGGGGCGCAAGTTCGACGACGTCGTCCGGGATGCCACGATGGTCGGGGCGGCGGCGGTACAGCCGCTCACGACGGTCCGGACGGTGTCTCCGCCGCGGGACGTCGGACGGTGGAGGCGAATCGCGATAGCCTCCGCCAAGCAGTGCCGCCGAGCGTTCGTCCCCGAGGTCAGGCCCCCGCGTTCCCTGCAGTGGCTCGCCGACTGCGACCGGTCGGCGGTGCGGCTGCTGCTCGCCGAGCCCGGCGCGGCCGATGACGGCGCGGCCGGACTGCGGGCGCTGGCGCGGGAGCCCCGGCCGGTCTCCGCGACGTTGGCCATCGGGCCGGAAGGGGGGTGGAGTGCAGACGAGGTGGACGCCGCGGCCGCGGCCGGGTTCCGGCTCGTCACGTTCGGCCGGCTGACGTTGCGGGCCGACGCGGTGGTCGCGTGCGCGACCGCCGTGCTGCTCTACATCTGGGGCGACCTGTAGGCAGAGAACCTCGTGTTGCCCCGAGTCCCCGCCGTGGCACGCCGCCTTGCGGCGCCGCTTGCCGCCCCGACAAACCGTTCAGGAGTCTGCGCCGTCCTCGGCCCGGGACTCCGGCCCGGGGGGAGGACCATCAGGCCCGCGCCGGTGTCATCGGCGCGGCGGGACGCGGAACGCCATCCCGACCCATTCCTCCTCGGCCGACCGCCACTCCATCCGGGCCCGGTTCCGGTGCGCGCGCGCGACCGCCGCTTCCTCGCGGGCCAGGATGCCGGAGAGGATGACGGTCCCGCCGGGCTCGACGAGGGCCGCGAGGATGGGGGCCAGACGGGTCAGTGCGGCGCCGGTCAGATTGGCGACGACGACCGACGCGCTCGCCGGCGCCACGTCGTCGACCGCTTGCCGGCGGAGCTCGACCGCGGCTGCGACCCCGTTGGCGTCGACGCTCTCCCGGGCGGAGGCGAGGGCGTTGGGGTCGCGGTCTATGCCGGTGGCGCGGCGCGCCCCCAGCTTGACGGCGGCGATGGCCAGGACCCCCGAGCCGGTGCCCAGATCGAGCACGTGGCGCTCTGCCAGGTCCACCTGCTGCAGGCCCCGCAGGGCGAGCCGGGTGCTCGGGTGGTGACCGCTGCCGAAACCGAGGGCCGGCCGGATGGTCACGACCACGTCGGCGGGGTCCGGGGACGGGGGCGTGCACCAGGGTGGGGCGACGATGACCCGTCCGACCCGTATCGCCTTCAGGTCCGCCTGGGATCGTGCGGCCCAGTTCTCGTCGGAGACCCGGATCGGCCGAGCCCGCACCCGTGCGCCGTGGGCGGAGACCACCGCGGTCAGCGCGCGGTCCCGGTCGGACGCCGATTCGAAGAACACCCGGATGTGATTCGGGGCGGGCTCGTCCAGGGCGCACGGCCGGTGGTCGTCGACCGCGACCTCAATCGCCTCCAGCCACGACAGGCCGCCGGGGTGGCCGGCGGGAGCCTGCACGTCGAGCGCGGGATGGAGGGTCGCCCGGGAATCGCCTTGCGGCTCCGCTCCCCGCCCAACCGGACCGGCAGGCGTCTGCTCCGTTCCACGGGGCACACGCCTATCCGAAGATGTCCTTGACACGTTCGAAGAAGGGCCGGTCCTCGTCCTCACCGGTCGCCGTCGGGTCGAGCTCCCGCTTGGGCATCGTCTCGTCGAGGCTCTCGATCAGGTCCTTCTGCTCGTGGCTCAGCCGGCGGGGCACCGCCACCTTGACCCTGACGTAGAGGTCGCCGTGTCCCCGTCCCCCGACGTTGGGCATCCCCTTGCCGCGCAGGCGGAAGCGCGTGTCCGCCTGCGTGCTCTTGGGAATGTGGATGGTGGCCGAGTCGTCGAGGGTGGGGACGTGGATCTCCCCGCCGAGCACCAGCGTGGGATAGGTCACCGGAATCTCGCACAGCAGGTCGTCGCCGTCGCGGTGGAAGAACGGATGTTCGCGGACGTGGATAACGACGTACAGATCGCCGGGAGGGGCTCCTCGACTCCCGAATTCCCCCTCACCGGTCAGCCGGAGACGCTGGGCGGTGGCGATGCCCGCCGGGATCTTGACCGTCAGCTTGCGCTCGCGGCTGACCCGTCCCTTGCCGTGACACGTCTGGCAGGGTTTCGAGATGACCCGGCCGATGCCGCCGCAGTGATGGCAGGTTCTGGCAACCGTGAAGAACCCCTGCTGCATGCGGATCTGGCCGTTGCCGTGGCAGTGGGCGCACCGTTCGGGCGAGCTGCCCGGCGCCGAGCCCGAGCCGCCGCAGGTGTCGCACGGTTCTTCGCGCGGAATCTGCAGGGTGGTTTCCGAGCCGCTCGCCGCCTCCTCGAACGCGATCTCAAGGTCGTAGCGCAGGTCGCTGCCGCGCCGGGCGCCGCCGCGCCGGGCGCCGCCTCCGAACCCGAACAGATCGCCCAGTCCGCCGAGAATGTCGCCGAAGTCGTTGAAGATGGTCGGGTCGACTCCGGCGCCGCCGCCGGACGCTCCGCTGACCCCGGCGTGGCCGAACCGGTCGTATCGGCTCCGTTTCTCGGGGTCGGCCAGAACCGAATAGGCTTCGGCGGCCTCCTTGAACCGCTCTTCGGCGGTCTTGTCCCCGGGGTTGCGGTCCGGATGATACTTGAGCGCCAGCTTGCGGTAGGCGCTCTTGATATCCCCGTCCTCCGCCGTGCGGGGGACGCCGAGAATCTCGTAGTAGTCGCGGGTCGTCACGCCTTCGCCACCTTGACTATCGACGGCCGGAGCAACCGTTGGCGCAACGTGTACCCCCGTCTCAATTCCTCGACCACTTCACCGTCGCGGTGGCCGTCGCCGGGTTCGTGCGCCACCGCCTGGTGCAGGTTCGGGTCGAAATCGGCTCCTACCGCCTCGATGGGCGCCAGGCCGCGCCTCGCCATGACGTCGAGCAACTGCTTGTGAATGATCTCGACCCCGCGGCGGTAGGTGTCTGCATCCTGCGTATCCGCGGCCAGGGCGCGCTCGAGATCGTCGACGACCGGCAACAGGTCGCCGAGCAGATCGCCGGCCGCCTGCTCGATCAACTCGCGCCGGTCGCGCTCGGTGCGCTTTCGATAGTTGTCGAACTCGGCGGTGAGCCGCAGCAGGCGATCGTAGTGCGCGTCGCGCTGGCGGGCGACCTCATCGAGCTCCGCACCGATCGAGTCGGCGCCGCCGGCGGCGTCGACGGCGTCCGGTGGCGTTTCATCCGGAGGCGAGGAGGATTCCTGTTCCGGGGCTCCATCGTCCGGCGGCGCCTGCGGCTCCGATTGCTCCGGTTGCCCGGATTGCTCCGGTTGCGCGGTCTGCTCTGGTTCAGACGGTTCGATCTGGTGTTCGTCGGGCATCATCTGTGGGCGGGGGGGCGTGGTTCAGGAGGACCCGGCTCACCGCCTGCGAGACGCTGTCGACCGCGGCGATCGCACGCGAATAGCGCATCCGACGGGGGCCAATCACTCCTACGGTTCCGGTCTGTCGACCGTCGAAATAGGCCGTGGCGACGAGGCTGAAGGCGTGCAGCTCGCTCTCCGCATGCTCGGAGCCGATGACCACCCGCAGCCGGTTCGTGCCGAGATACTCTCCGAGCAGCCGGACCAGCCGGTGCTTCTCCTGCATCATCGACAGCAGCGCCCGCAGCGTGTCCAGCGACACCGGGCCGTCCTCGTCGGACATCTCGTCGAACAGGAACGTCGCGCCGTCGACGAACACGCTCTCCTGCGGCACCATGTCCTCGAGGGTCGAGCTCGCCAGGCGCAGCCATTGCGACAGCAGCTCGTCGTAGAGCACCTGCTCCTGCCGGAGGCGCTGGATGACCAGGGAGCGCACCTCGCCGATGGTGAGGCCCCGGAACTCCTGGTTGAGGTAGTTGGCTCCCTGTTCCAGCTCGCTGCGCTGTACGTGCTCGCCGATGTCCACGACCTTGTGGCAGACCAGCTCGGCCTGGGCGGTGACCATGACGAGAATGCGCGTGCCTTCGAGCGGCACGAACGCGATGTGTTCGAACCCGGCGGTCTCGCTGGTGGGCGCGAGGACGAAGCCGAGGTGGTGCGAGATGCGGGACAGCTCGTGCGAGACGTTCGACAGCACGCCCTTGACGGAGCCCGCCTGCCGCAGCCGGGCTTCGACCGCCGGCGTGGAATGGGACGCGCGCCGGTGCTCGAGCAGGAAGTCGACGTAGCAACGGTAGCCGACGTCGGTGGGAATCCGTCCCGCCGACGTGTGCGGCTGCGACACGTATCCGGCGTCCTCGAGGGTGGCCAGGATGTTGCGCACCGTCGCCGAGGACAACCCGAATCCGCCCTGCTCGACCAGACGCCGCGACGATACCGGCGCGCCGCGCTCGATGTACTCCTGGATCAGCGCCGCAAGCACCCGGCGCGTGCGCTCGGGAAGACTCGGGCCGGCGGGATCGTGGGAGACGGGCTGCCGAGGCATCAGGATGACAGTATAGCTTGGTTTCCGAGGATCCCGTGGCAAGGGCGCCGCGGTCTCGCCGGGGGCTCCTGGGGGCTTGCCCCGTAGAAGTTTCGCGCCGGCGAACTTCCAACGCGACCGTAAGAAAAACCGTCGCCTGCGGCTCCGATTGCCGCCCAACCAACCCTGCCAGGAGCCGGCACCGTTCTATGGCGCAGACTCCTGGCTGCCGACCGCGACCTCGGGCCGGCGCGCGGGGCTCCAGCTCATCGACTTGGCCTCGCGGGTTCCGGCCTGCCCGGCAGCCGGGTCGATCCTGCCGTACTTCACGGCGATCAGCTCGGCGAGGATGGACACTGCGATCTCCTGAGGCGTCACCGCACCCAGGTCCAGGCCGACCGGGGAATGTACCCGGCGCACCTGTTCCGCCGGCATGCCTTCGCCCTCCAGCACCTCCGCGAGGCGGGCGACCTTGGCGCGGCTGCCGATGAGCCCGAGATAGCGGATGGGCTTCGGCGCCAGGGCCCGGAGGGCGTCGAGGTCGTGCCGGTGCCCCCGGGTCAGGATGACCGCGAACGCGTGCGCCGGGAGCTCGGCCCGCTCGAGCCATTCCGGAATCGCGTCCACCACGATCTCCTCGGCGTGCGGAAACCGTTCGGCGTTGGCGAACTTCTCGCGGTCGTCGATGACGTGCAGCTTGAAGCCGACCTCGTGGGAAGCCCGGGCCAGATGGTACGAGACGTGTCCCGCGCCCACGAGGTAGAGCTCCGGCGCGGGTTCGAGCGGCTCGATGTACACCTCCATCTGACCGCCGCAGATCAACCCGGAGTCCTCCGCGATGTCGTCCGCCAGCTCGTACTTGGCGATGACCGGCTGCCGGGTCTCGATAGCGGTCCGCGCCTTCCAGAACGCTTCGTTCTCGTAGCAGCCGCCCCCGATCGTGCCCACCGTGCGCCCGTCGGGGAACACCAGCATCTTCGCGCCGACCCGCTGCGGCGTGGAGCCCTGCGCCCGGATAATCGTGACGAGCGCCGCCGGTTCCCCGCGCTGCAGCGCCTCGGCGACCGCCTCGAACACATCTTCGTTTCTCATGGTGACCTGTGGGTCTTCCTGCCGGATCCCGCACGCTCGATCGGAACCGCCGCCCGCGGCGCCGTGGTTCAGATCAGGATACGAACGTCGTGCTTCGCTTTCAACGCGTCGATGAAGGCCGCGGTTTGCGCCTGCTGTTCCTGCTGCAGCAGCAGGTCGCGTATCGGACCGCTGGCCTGCTCGAACTGCACCACCCGATCCGCCTGCCGTTCGACCATCTGGATGACGTGAAACCCGAACGGCGTCTCGACGACGTCGCTCAGCCCGCCCGGCTCGAGCGCGAACAGGGCGGTCTCGAACGCCGACACCGTCTGGCCCTCGACGACGAGGCCGAGGTCGCCGCCGTTGGCTGCCGATCCCGGATCGTCGGAGTGCTCCCGGGCGAGGGCTTCGAAATCGGCGCCGCCCTCGGCGTCGAGACGCAGGCGCCGAGCCCGCTCCCGGGCTTCCGCCCGGTCCGGCTCGGCCGCGTCGGGACTGACGCCGATCAGGATGTGCCGCGCCCGCACGCCGCCGGGCTCGGTGAACTGCGCGGGATGCTCCTCGTAGAAAGCGCGCACCGACTCGGGGTCGATCTCGATGCCGGCGAGGACCGCCGACTCCAGGACCCGCTCGACGAGCAGGTCCCGCCGGGCCTCCCCCCGCAGGACAGGCAGTGACGTATTCCAGCTCTCGAGCTGGGTCTCGAAGGCTTCTTCGTCCGGAAAGGCGGAGCGAATGGTGTCGATGCGGGCCTCGACCGCCGCGTCGTCCACGACGATGCTCAGCGTCTCCGATTCCTGCAGCAACAGGTGGAACGACACGAGGCGGTCGAGCACCGCCCGGTAGACACTGTCCCGAAACTGGGCGGGCAGCGCCTGACCGGCCTGGATCTCGGCGCTGCGCACCGCCTGCTCCAGCTCGTCGCGGGTGATGGAGTAGGCGTTGACGCTGGCGACGACTTCCGGAAGCTCGGCCGGGACCGGGTCCACGGTGCGCGGCGCCTGGACCTCTGCCGCGGCCGCCGGCTCGACCGGGGCGCCGGACGGAGCCGCGCCGCAGCCGCCGGCCAGCCCGAGCACCACCAGCCACCACCACCGGAACGTGCGACATCGCGGCGTCATGGTCCGATTATACGTCGCCGGCCGCCCGGTGGAGGGCTGACAGGGGCCGGGAGGAGCCGCGACGCGACGCTTTCCGGGGCGGGGCTCAATGGCGCCGGCAGTGCGCGCCGGGCTCGGTGCCCTCGACGAAGGCTTCCGCGACCGACCGGGGACAGCGGGAGGTGGCTCGGAGGCCGGTCTCCGGATCGATGTCGACCAGGGTCACGCGAGACGGCGGCATGAACCCCGGCGTCGTCCGTTCGGCCAGGGCGTGGCGCATGAACGCCGTCCAGATCGGCAGGGCGGCCTCGGCCCCGGTGAGACCCAGCGGGCTGTTGTCGTCCATCCCGACCCAGACCACCGTCAGGAGGGTGGGCGTGAAGCCCGCGAACCACGCGTCGCGCAGGTCGTTGGAGGTGCCGGTCTTTCCCGCCGCGTCGTGGGCGAAGCCGTCCCGGCGCGCCGCCGCGGCGGTGCCGGTGTCGAAGGTGCTGCGCAGCATCCAGGTCACGAGGAACGCGCTGTCGGCACGCGCCACCCCCTCCGGTCCGCCCGCGGCGCGGTGCACCACCTCGTCGCCGGCCGTGATCCGGCTGATGGCGTGCAGCGGCGCGCGGGCGCCGCGATTCGCGAGGACCGTATAGGCCTCGGCCACCTCCAGCGGGGTGTTCTCGAAGCTGCCGAGGACGATGGAGGGATAGGCGGGTGGGGTGGGGCCGCCCGAAGCGGCCGCCCAGAGATCCGCAATCGCCCGGAACCCCGCCTGCTCGCCGACCCTGACCGCGGCCACGTTCAGCGACCGGGCGAGGGCCGAGCGCGCCGTGACCGGTCCATCGTAGACCCCGCCGTAGTTGGTCGGCCGCCAGGGCCGGCCGCCGAACCGGAACGTCGTCGGCCGGTCGTCGAGCACCGAGGCGGCGGTGAATCGGCTTCCCGGCTCGCGCGCGGCCCGTTCGAAGGCCGCGAGGTACACGAACGGCTTGATCACGGATCCCGGCTGCCGGCGGGCATTCGCGGCGCGGTTGAACTGCGACTCCTGGTAGGAGCGGCCGCCGACCATGGCCCGGATCGCGCCGCTGCGCGGATCGACCGCCACCAGCGCGGCCTGGGGCGTGGTCTCCGGGTTCCCCCCGCGCCGGTCCGCGATGCGGTCCAACCCTTCCCGCACCGCGGCTTCCGCCAGCCGCTGCAGATGCAGATCCACCGTCGTCTCGATACGCAGCTCCCGGCCCCCGCTCCGCCAGTCGTCCAGTCGGTTCTCGATCCGGGCCCGAACGAAGTCGACGAGATACGGCGCCTCCCGGTCCGCGGTGTGGTTGACGCCGGTCAACGGCTCGCGGGCCGCGACCATGGCGCGGTCCGGGGTCACCAGTCCAAGGTCCGCCATCGCCTGCAACACCCCGTTGCGCCGGTCCCTCGCCCGTTCCGGGTACCGGTGCGGCGCATGGGTCTGCGGCGCGCGAATCAGGCCCGCGAGGGTGGCCGCTTCCCCGAGGGTGAGGTTCCGCAGATCCTTGCCGAAGAGGGCCCGGGCGCCCTGGGCGACGCCGTGAATGGCGAACGAGCCCCGGTGGCCGAGATACACCTCGTTCAGATACAGCTCGAGGATGCGGGGCTTGGGCAGCCGCCGCTCCAGCAGGAGCGCCAGGGCCTGTTCCGTGAGCTTCCGCCGCACCGTCTGCTCCGGGCTCAGCAGGGTGTTCTTGATGAGCTGCTGGGTCAGGGTGCTCGCCCCGACGAGGTAGCTCCGGTTGCCGGTCAGATTGGTCACCGCGGCCCCGGCGATGCGCACCGCATCGATTCCGGGGTGTGCGAAGAACCGATGGTCCTCGGCCGCCAGCACCGCCCGCACAACGTCCTCGGGCATCTCCGCCAGCGGGACGGTTCGCCTGCGCCGCCGGTCCCGGCCGTGCAGGGTCGACAGATGCGGTGCGTCGAGGACGAGGCGCTCGGTGCGCCGGCCGGGCGGCATCTCTATCGCGGCCACGTACCCGTCAACGCCGCCGGCCGGTGCGAACCGGATCCGGGCGATTCGCCCCTCCCGCGGCCCCTCGCGTGGAATGAGGGTCACCGCATCGGGTTCGACCGCGTACTCGCCCGCCCGTCGCGCGTGGTCGCGACGCGCGTATCCCAGCTCGTCGAGTCGGGCGGCCAGCCCGGCGCGGTCGAGTCCCAGGCCCGGCAGCAGCTCCAACGGCGCTCCGAATACCACCGCCGGCGCCGGCGTCAGTCCGGCCGCCAGCCGCTCGTCGAGCTGTCGGGACAGCGTCCGATGGGCCAACAGGGTGGCCGAGGCGCCCAGCAGCACCAGCGCGAGGAGGGGCTTTCCGTACCGAATCCATGCCGCCGGCCGTTTCGGCCGCCGCCGGCGCGGGGCCCGGCGTTTCTCCGGAGAACGAGTCGTGCGGGTGCTGCTCACGCCCTGTATATCGGTTCGTGGCGCCGGCGGAACATGGCGGATCGGATGCCCGCTTGCCTAGACCGCGATCACCCAATGGCGATTCGTATCGAGCGTCGCATCGGAGAGGAGGCGGTCGACCAGGGTGTCGCCGTACCGGTTCAGGAAGCAGACGCCGGCGACGACCCGCTCCTGGGAGGTTCCGTGGGGGAAGATCTGTGACTGTGCCCGCGTGAACTGGCGCCGGAGGGTCTGGTCTCGGCGCTTGGCGGCCTGCAGGACCTTGTTCTGCAGAACGCCGAGGTCGCGCTGCATCCGCCCGCGCGTCGATTCGGCCGCGCCGGTCAGGGTCGGGTCGACCTCGGCCACCGCTGCCGCCACCGCGGTCATGCGGTCGCGGATGGTGTCTCCGGCGGCCTGCAGCGCCTGCTCGACGGTGGCGGGAAGCTGCGCCCCGAGCAGGCGATTCAGCGCCGATTCGTCCTGTGGTTGCAGCGAGGCCAGGGGGATCTCCGTGCGGCGCAGGAACTTCATGACCGCCGGATCCACCAGGGTCGCGCTGAGGCGCGGCGCGAACAGCGGCATCGGCACCCCGAAATGGGCGTACACCGGTTTGAGCTGCGCCAGGTACGCGAGCTCGTTGGGTCCGGCGACGTAGCAGACGGTCGGGAACAGCCGGTCCTGGACGATGGGGCGAAGCAGGACGTTCGGGCTGAAGCTCGCGGCGTCGGCGCGGAGCCGGTCGAGCCACGCCGCTCGATTCAGCGCGTCGTCACCGGCGCGGAGCCGGTCGCCCTCGATGCGGAACGCCCGCCGATCGCCGTCCTGGAGAAACAGGGACACCCCGTTCGCGGGCGGATCCACCTGCGCGTGGAATCCCGCCTCCCGCAGGCGGACGCCCGCGGATCGGGCCAGGGACGAGCTGGTGCCGGCGCTGTCGATCTCGCGGGCGAACAGATCCGCGGCCAGCGGCTTTGCGGCCGGGTCGGCGGCGTCGAAGACGACCAGCCCGTGCCGGCCGAGCAGGTGTTCGAGCCACGTGGCGAACGCGGCCACGAGCCCGCCCTCGTCCGCGTACGCGCGCCGGAGACCGCCCAGCACCCCGGCCGTGAAATCCGTTTCGGGCAGGGCCGCGGCCAGCGCGTCGAAAGCCGGCTCGATCTCGCGGCCGAGACGTACCGCGGCCGCGGGAGTGCCGGCCGGCGCGTCGGTCGCCAGGGCCACGGTCGTGAATGCCTGGTCGGCATCGAGCACGCCGCAGGTCCGGATCTCGTCGAGATCGTGATCTTCCGCATCGACCCAGAAGACCGCGACCGCGGGGACCCCGAAGTCGCGCTCGACGCGTCTGGCCAGCCGGATTGCGGAAATCGCCTTCAGGAGCGTATACAGCGGCCCTCCGAAGAGGCCCGCCTGCTGGCCGGTCACCACCGCGACCGACGCGGGATCGTCGAGACGCGCGGCGGCGTCGACCGCCGCCTCCGGCGCCCCCCGGGCGCGCTGCTGGGTACGGACGATCCTGCCGATGGCCGCCGGGTTCCGGTCGGACTGCAAGCGGGCGGCGATCGCGGCCCGCCAGGCGGCGTCGTCAGCGGGATTGCCGGCGAAGAACGGTTGGAGCGCGTCGAAATTGGCGATGTACTCGGCGGCCAGCCGCTTGATGCCGGGGAATCCCTGGAAATCGACCGGTAGCGGGACGCTGTGGGGGGGGGCGGAGAGCTCCGAAGGCACTGGCTTCCACTGTCGCAGAGCGGGTGCGAGGTGTCAAGCGACGGCCGTCCCGCGGGGTTCGGCCCCGCATCGAGCCGCACAGAGGCAGGGATCGGTCTATCGCATTGAAAAACCGTGCACTTCCTGGTATCGTGAAGCTTGGACTCTGGAGGAACGCTCCCCCTGACACTCGGTGGTTCCAGCGCGTATCACGCTTCCGGTGTATTCGGCCCCTACGATGCGATGCACCAGATTGGGAGTGGCGTCCTCGGTCCCGTGTACCGTGCGCGCCTGTCGGATCGCGACCCTCCGGATCGCGACCGGGTGTTCGCGCTCAAGGCCTTTCACGTCGATCTGACCCCCGAGCAGACGATCCTCTTCGGCGACGCGCTCACGGAGATCGTCGACGTCGGGATTTCGCACGCGGCGTTGGTGAGTCCCGTGGGCGCCGGCGTCACCGATGGGGTGCCGTATCTCGCCTACGAGTACGTCGAGGCGGATTCGCTCGACGTCACGATGCGTCACCGCGCGCCCGCCGCGGCCGAGACCGTCCTGCCGTTCATCGTGCAGCTCGCCGAAGGGTTGGATGTCGCCCATGGGCGGGGGCTCGCCCACGGCGCTCTCCATTTGCGTGACGTGTTCGTCACGCCCGATCTGGCGCGGGTCAGCGGCTTCGGCATCGTCGCGGCGCTCGATCGGGTGGGACAGCGTTGTCCGCTGCGGCGGCCCTATGCGGCCCCGGAGCAGATGGCGGGCGCCGATTGGGGGCCGCCGGCGGATCGCTACGCGCTGGCCGCGGTGGCCTACGAGCTGCTCACCGGACGCCGGGCCGCGGGGGGCGGGAGCCGGATGGCCGGGCACCTCGAGCAGGTTCTGGATGCGGGCGCGGCCCCGCGTCTGATGCCGCTCTTCGAAGCGGCGCTCGCCGCGGATCCGGACCGGCGGCCGCCGTCGGCGGGGCAGTTCGCCGACGATCTGGCCGGTGCGTTGGGGTGGACCGGCGCGGACGGGGTCCGCCGTGCGCTGGCCGGGATGGGCGGTGGAGAGACTGACGAACCGGGCAGCGGCCAGGAGCCGGAGCGCGTGGATGGCGCCGACGCTCCCATCGAGGGGGAGCCGGTCGCCGCCGCGGTCGGAGGGACCGTGATGCGGAAACGGAAGAGGCGGATGCCATGGAGCCGGAAGCAGTCGGACATCGACTGGACGAAGCGGGCGCTCGATCTCAGCGCGCCGGATGAACGGCCGCCAGCGAGTGCCGGCGGCTCCCCGCTCGACGATGCGCCGCCGGCGGACGACGGCGTGGATGGCCCGGATCCGGCCGGTTCCGGCGCCGATCCGCTCGACGTGGCCCTGGACGGCGGCGGCGCCCCGCCGGACACCGGCGACGACCTGGAGTTGCGGGCCGGCGTCGATACGTTGGCCGACGTCGCCGAGGGGCTCGACGCCGGTCTCCGGAACCGCAGGGGAGGGGCGGTCGCCGGCGATGACCGGGACGTGGAGCCTCTTGTCGTCGACGGCTATACGCCGATTTCCGTCGGGGAGTTGGAATCCCGGGTCGAGGGCGACGGGGCGGACCCGGCGGCGGCGGAGTCCATGGCGGGTTCCGAGCGGGAATACGATCCGGGCGATGCCCCGAAGGTGATCCGCGGGGCGGACGAGAATGACGAGCTGGAGGACGACGAGCGGGACCCGCGCGCTCCCGATGCGGACGACGCGGGCGACATCGATGCGGTCGGCGGCGACGGCAGGTTCGCTGAGGAAGAGGAGTCCGAGGAAGAAGAGGGGTACGACTACGGCCTGGAGGACGATCCCGAGCCCGAGGACCCGGCCGGGGAAATCTTCGGCTCGGTCGATCAGGCCCGTCGGCTCCCGGTCGCGCTGGTGGCGGGGATTGGGGTTGCCGTCGCGGTGACCGCGTTCGTCATCGGGCTGGGGTGGATGAGCGGCGGTGACGATGCTCCGGCCGTCGTCGATGAAGCGGTGGAGAGTTCCGCCGCGGGCGACGCCGGCCGCGCATTCAGCGAGGCCGTGGTCGAGGAATCGCCGCCGGAGCCGGCCGCGGCGGAGCCGGCCGTCGAGCGGGAGAACGAGGCTCCGGACGTCGCGTCGCCTCCGCCGGAGGGCAGGGCTCCGGTTGCCGAGCCCCCGCCGGCCGCCCCTGCGGAGCCGGCCGCCGCGGTTCGACGGCCGGAGCCGACGGCGGCTCGGGAACCGGATCCACCGCCGCCGCCCGCGGAGGCGGCGCCGTCGGTCTCCGACGGGCGTCTGCTGGTGCGATCGACGCCTCCCGGAGCCGAGGTCATCGTCAACGGCGAGTCGCGCGGCACGACCCCGTTCGCGCTGGCGGAACTGCCGTACGGCCCCTACGAGGTCGAGGTGACCCTGGCTGGCTACGGGTCGCGCATCGCGAGGATCATTCTCGACGAGGACGACCCGATCGGCTCGTTCAGCGCCGATCTGACGGCCGCGCCGGCGGAGCCGCCCGCGGCCCGCGCCGCGCCGGCCGTGCCGTCCCCGCGCGCCGAAGTTGAGATAGGATCCCCCCTCACCGACACGCGGCCGCCGGGCGCCCCGGGCCGGCTCGATCAGCGGCTCGTCGGCGAAGCAGCGATGTTGATCCCGAACGTGCAGGCAGGCACCCACCAGACCGAGTTCAGACGGGAGGGGTATCGGACCTGGACCAGCACCGCACAGGTCGCCCCCGCCACCCAGGCCCTCGTGGTCGCATCGCTCTACGACGCTGCTCGATGAACGCTGTCCTTGCACTCGAAAACGGAAGCTGGTACCGCGGCGCCGCGGCCGGAGCGAGCGGCGTTGCGCGGGGCGAGGTCGTGTTCAACACGAGCATGACGGGGTATCAGGAGATCCTGACCGACCCTTCCTATGCCCGCCAGATCGTCACCATGACCTGCCCGGAGATCGGGAACTACGGGGTCACGGTCGAGGACATCGAGTCCCGGGGCCCCCAGGTCGCCGGGTTCGTCGTCCGGGAGGCGTCGCCGATCGCGAGCAACTGGCGGTCGAGCGGAACGTTGCGCGACTACCTGACCGACACCGGGGTCGTGGCCATCAGCGGCATCGACACGCGCGCGTTGACCCGCGAGCTGCGTACCGCGGGGGCGATGCGCGGGGTCATCGCCACCGGCGTGCTGGATCCCGACGACCTGGTGAACCAGGCGCGCCAGGTCGTGCCGATGGAGGGCAGCGACCTCGTGCGCGCGGTGAGTTGCGCCGAGCCGTTCGATTGGCCCGCGGTCCCGAAGGCCGATGCGCCGGACGGGCTCGAGCCGGAGGCGTTCCGGCGGGTTCCGGCGCTCCCGCAGGGGCGGCGGTTCCGCATCGCCGCGTACGATTTCGGGCTGAAGCGGAATATTCTCCGCCGGTTGGCGGCTCACGGTTGCCACGTGCGGGTCTTTCCCGCGACCGCGCCGGCGAGCGATCTCCTGGCCATCGAGCCGGACGGCGTGTTCCTGAGCAACGGCCCCGGCGATCCGGCCCCGCTCGACTACGCGGTGACCAACGCCCGGCAGGTGATCGCGGCGGACGTCCCGGTCTTCGGCATCTGCCTGGGGCATCAGGTGCTCGCCCTGGCCATGGGGGCGACCACCTACAAGTTGAAGTTCGGGCACCGCGGGGCGAATCATCCGGTCAAGCAGGTGTCGACCGGACAGGTCGAGATCACGAGTCAGAACCACGGATTCGCGGTCGAACCCGAATCACTCCCCGACGACGTCGAGGTGACCCACCTGAATCTCTACGACGGCACCATCGAGGGGCTGCGTCATCGCCGGCAGCCGGTCTTCTGCGTGCAGTACCATCCGGAGGCCTCGCCGGGCCCCCACGACTCCGACTATCTGTTTTCCCGATTTCTGGAGGAGATGGCGCGCCGCGCCGTCTGACCCCTGCTGCCCATGCCGCGCCGTACTGACATCAAACGCGTGCTCGTTGTCGGCTCCGGCCCGATCGTGATCGGCCAGGCGTGCGAGTTCGACTATTCGGGCACCCAGGCGTGCAAGGCGCTCCGGTCCGAGGGCATCGAGGTGATCCTGGTCAACTCGAACCCCGCGACCATCATGACGGACCCGGAGGTCTCGGATCGGACCTACGTCGAGCCGTTGACCTGGGAAGTGGTGCGCTCGGTAATCGCCCGGGAACGCCCCGATGCGCTGCTGCCGACGGTCGGGGGCCAGACCGCGTTGAACCTGGCGGTGGAGCTCGATGCCAACGGGGTGCTCGAAGAGTTCGGGGTATCGCTGATCGGGGCCTCGATCGACGCCATCATGGTGGCCGAAGACCGCCTGAAGTTCCGCGAGGCGATGGAGTCCATCGGCATCGACGTACCAGCCAGCGCCTGCGCCAAGTCGCTCGACGAGGCGCTGAGCGTGGTGGACAGCCTCGGCTTTCCCGCGATCGTGCGGCCTTCGTTCACCCTGGGCGGGGTCGGCGGCGGCATCGCCTACAACATCGAGGAGTTCCGTGACGTCGTGACGCGGGGCATCGAGCTGAGTCCGGTGCACGAGATCCTCATCGAGGAGTCGGTCATCGGCTGGAAGGAGTTCGAGCTCGAGGTGATGCGCGACGCCGCCGACAACTTCGTCGTGGTGTGCTCGATCGAGAACATCGACCCGATGGGCGTGCACACCGGCGACAGCATCACCGTGGCGCCGGCGTTGACCCTCACCGACAAGGAATACCAGCGGATGCGCGATGCGGCCCGGCGGATCATCCGCCGTGTCGGGGTCGAGACCGGCGGCTCCAACATCCAGTTCGCGGTGAACCCGGACGACGGGCGGATGGTGGCCATCGAGATGAATCCGCGGGTGTCGCGCTCGTCCGCCCTGGCCTCCAAGGCGACCGGGTTTCCGATCGCGAAGATCGCGGCGAAGCTGGCCCTCGGCTACCGTCTCGAGGAGATCCCCAACGACATCACCCGCCTGACCCCTGCCTGCTTCGAGCCCACGATCGACTACGTCGTCGTCAAGGTGCCGCGGTGGACCTTCGAGAAGTTCCCGGAGGCCGACCGCACCCTGATGACCCAGATGAAGTCGGTCGGAGAGGCGATGGCCATCGGCCGTACGTTCAAGGAGGCGTTTCTCAAGGGGATCCGCTCGTTGGAGATCGGGCAGAGCGGCCGGTTGTTCACCCGTCAGCCCGAACCCGACGAGCAGGACGCCGACGAGCAGGACGCCTATGACGCCGAGCTCCAGCGGCAGCTCGTGGTGCCGACGGATCGCCGGATGTTCGCGGTGTTCCGGGCCCTCGACCGGGGGTGGACCATCGAGCAGGTGCACGAGTTCACCCGCATCGATCGGTGGTTCCTGACCCAGTTCGCCGAGATCGTCGAGATGCGGCGGTCGGCCGGCCTTGCCGGGTTGGAGGCTCTGTCCACCGACCTCCTCGCCGACCTCAAGCGCGCCGGGTTCGGCGACGAAGAGCTGGGCGGCGCGCTCGGGGCGGCGCCGGCCGTCGTGCGCGAGCGGCGCCGGGACGCGGGCCTCGCCCCCGTCTACAAGCGCATCGACACCTGTGCGGCGGAGTTCGAGTCGTTCACCCCCTATCTCTACGGAACCTGGGAGCGGGAGTGCGAGGCGGCCCCGACGGACCGCCGCAAGGTGGTGATTCTCGGCTCGGGACCCAACCGTATCGGACAGGGCATCGAGTTCGACTACTGCTGTTGCCACGCGGCGTTCGCCCTGAAGGACGAGGGGCTCGAGACCGTGATGGTCAACTGCAATCCGGAGACGGTGTCGACCGACTACGACTCGGTCGACCGGCTCTACTTCGAGCCGCTCACCTTCGAAGACGTCTCCGCGGTCATCGACAAGGAACGGGCGGCCGGGGGGGACGTCGCCTGCATCGTGCAGTTCGGCGGGCAGACCCCGCTGAAGCTCGCCCTCGGCCTGCAACGGGCGGGCGTGAAGATTCTCGGCACGTCGCCCGACTCGATCGACCTCGCCGAAGATCGCAAGCGCTTCGTGGCGCTGCTGTGGGAGCTCGGCATTCCCCAGGCCCCCAGCGGCATCGCCACGTCGCGGGCCGAGGCGCGGGAGGTCGCGTCGAAGATCGGCTACCCCCTCGTGGTCCGGCCGTCCTACGTGCTCGGCGGCCGGGCGATGGCCATCGTCTACGACGCCGGGGCGCTCGACCGCTACATGACCGAGGCGGTCGATGCCTCGCCGGAACACCCGGTGCTGATCGACAAGTTTCTGGAGGATGCGTTCGAGCTCGACGTAGATGCGGTGGCGGACGCCGCGGGGGCGGTGGTCATCGGCGGCGTGATGGAGCACATCGAGCAGGCCGGCATCCATTCCGGCGACAGCTCCTGTGTCCTGCCCCCCTATCTCGTCGCCGATCGGCATCTCGTCACCATCCGCGACTACACCCGCCGGATCGCCCGGGCGCTGAACGTGATCGGTCTCGTCAACGCCCAGTTCGCCATCAAGGACGACACCGTGTACGTGCTCGAGGTCAACCCCCGCGCGTCTCGAACCGTGCCGTACCTGTCGAAGGCGACGGGGGTCCCGCTCGCCAAGGTCGCGGCGCGGGTCATGGCGGGTCGGACCCTGGGCGAGCTCGGGCTCGTCGACGACCTCGACGTGGCCGGGGTGTTCGTCAAGGCCCCGGTGTTCCCGTTCGTCCGGTTCCCCGGGGTCGATACCATCCTGGGCCCGGAGATGAAGTCGACGGGCGAGGTCATGGGGGCGGCGGCGACCTTCGGCTCGGCCTACGCCAAGGCGCAGCTCGCGGCGGGGCAACGGCTGCCAGACAGCGGCACCGCGTTCCTCAGCGTCAACAACGAGGACAAGGCCAATGTCCTGCCGATTGCGCGGGATCTCGCGGGGCTCGGGTTCTCGCTTCTGGCGACGCGGGGCACCGCCGCCTATCTGCGGGCGCACGGGCTCGACCCGGCGATCGTCTACAAGGTCAACGAGGGCCGGCCCCACATCGGCGACCGGCTGTTGAATCGCGAGATCGATCTCGTCATCAACACGCCGCTCGGACGCGAGTCCTTCTTCGACGATCGCACCCTCCGCCGCATCGCGACCGTGCTGGGGGTTCCCTGCGTCACCACCCTCACCGGCGCGGCGGCCGCGGTCAGCGCGATCCGGGCCCTCAAGGACGAAGGGATCGAAGTACAGCCGCTGCAGGAGTACCACGCGGCGGTCGCCCGCTCGTAGTCCCAAACCTAGAGTCGGTGTGCCAGGGCGGGCGTCGCCTTCGCGCCCGACATGGCGCGCTACTCGCCCGGCGGCTCCGCTCGCTGCCCACCTCCTGGAGTCCGCGGCGCCTTCCGCGGCGCACGCCCCGGACAGCCGTTCTCTCTGACCCCGCCGGTCCCGGGCGGGGGTAACTGTTGCGATGTCGTGGGCGGGACGGCGGTGCAGATTCTGCACCCGGAGCGGGTCGGCAGGGGAGGCCCACCCGCCGCCGGGCCGCCGTGACGCGTGCTCCGACAGGCTCGGCCCGCGACGTCTGACGCGGCGGGGCCGGCCCTACGCTCCCCGCCATGGTTCTTGCAGGGGTACGGGAACATGACGGTTCCTGCCTCGTTGGCCGCGGTGCCGTTGCTGGCGGGCGCGGCGGCGGGCGCCTGGGCGCCGCTGCCGGTGGGCGGCGTGCGGGCGGCGCTGGTCGCCGCATGGGTGACGACCCTGATTGCCGTCGCGCGCCGCTCGACGCCGGGCCGCGTGGGGATCCTGCTGGGCGTGGGCTTTGCGCTCGGCGGGGCGGCGCTGGCCGCGACGCACCGGGCGGCGGCCCTGCACACTCCGCTGAGAGCCTGGTTCGACCGGCAACCGGCGTCGGCCGGGACCGGCCGGGTCGGGCCGGTGCGGCTCGAAGGGCGGCTGCGGCGCGATGCGCGCGTCACCGACTACGGAGCCGCCTTCGATCTGGCGGTATCCCGCGTCGGCCGGGCCGGCGAGATGGTCTCGGCCCCCGGGGGGATCCAACTCTCCGTCGGCGGCGAGCGGTGGGCCGGGCGGATCCGGGAGTGGCGAGAGGGACGGCGGGTGCGGGTATCCGCGACGCTGCGTCCGGTTCCCGCCTATCGCAATCCCGGCAGCGGCGACCAGGCGCGGCGGCAGGCGTTGCGGGGGACGGCGCTGCGCGGGTCGGTCAAGAGCGGCCTGCTCGTCGACGTGACGGCGCGCGGGCCGCGGCGGTCGGAGCTGGCCGCCTCCGCCCGCGCGGTCGTCCGGCAGGCGGTCACCCGCACGGTGGGGCGCCACGGGGATCAATCGGCGGCCATCGTGACCGCGATTCTCATCGGGGACCGCGGTGGGCTCGACCCGTCGACGACCCGGCGCCTGCAGGACGGCGGGGTCTATCACGTCATCGCGATCTCCGGCGGCAACATCGCCATCCTGACCGGCTGTCTGCTGTTTCTCGGGCGTCTGTCCGGTCTGCGCCCCCGCCTCCGGCTGGCGATGGTCGTGATCTGCGTTCTGGCCTACAGCGCCCTCGTCGGTGACGAGGCGTCGGTGACGCGAGCCACCGCCGCGGCCGTCATCGTCCTCGGCGCCCGGCTGATCGACCACCGGACGCCGGCGCTCAACGTGCTGGCGGTCACGGCGGCCGGCATCGGGGTGATCTCGCCGCTCGCGGTCCTGGACCCCGGGTTCCTGCTGACCTTCGGCGCCACTCTCGGCATCGTGCTGGGCGCGGCCCGCGTGGCCGCCGTGCTCCAGCTCGGGCGAGATCGGCCGCCGCTGTGGGTCGCGGCGCCCGTGGCCCTGCTCGCGGCGACCCTCTGCGCGGAAGCCGTGCTCCTGCCGATCGGAGCGGCCCTGTTCGGCCGCGTGAGCCTCGCCGGCCTCGTTCTGAACTTCGCGGCGATCCCCCTGATGACCCTCACCCAGATGACGGGGATGGCGGCGGTGGGGCTGCTGGCGGTCCACCCGGTCCTCGGCGCCGCTGCCGGCTACGCGGCCCATCTCGCCGCGACGGGGCTGGTGGAGTCCACCCGCCTCCTCGATGTCTGGCCGTGGCTGGTGTTCCGCGTGCCCCCGCCGGCGCCCCTCGCCCTGGCTGCCTACTACACAGCGCTACTGGTCCTGTTCCGGCGGGAGCCACTGTCCCGCACCCGGGTCGTGGGCCGGGTCGCGGTGGCGGCCGCCGTCGTCTGGATCGTCTCGACGCCGTGGCGCCCTCCCCTCGGCGGGCGTCCCCGCGCGGGGTGGATGCGGGTCAGCGTGCTCGACGTCGGCCAGGCCGACGCCACGCTCGTGCAGACACCGGGCGGGGGAGCGGTTCTCGTCGATGCCGGCGGGTCGATCAGCCCCCGGTCCGAGATCGGAAGCCGCATCGTGGTCCCGGCGTTGTGGTCGCTCGGCGTCCGACGGCTCGACGCGGCGGTGCTGACGCACGGCCATCCCGACCATGTCGCCGGCCTGCCCGCGGTGTTTCGCGATCTGCCGGCGGCGAAGGTCTGGGAGGGCGTGCCGGTCCCGGGAGACCGCCGTCTCGAGGCCCTGCGGCAGGTGGCGGAGGCGACCGGCGCGCGCTGGGGGCAGGTTGCGGCCGGAGACCGGTTCGAGCTCGGGGGCGTGGCGTTCGAGGTGCTCCATCCGCCGGCCCCCGACTGGGAGCGGGTGCGGGTGCGGAACGACGACTCGGTCGTGCTCGACGTGCGGTTCGGCGACGTCGCGGTGCTGCTGCCGGGGGACATCGGCGAGGACGTGGAAGGCAGCGTGGCCGAGACCCTCGCCCCCGCGCGGTTCAGGGTCGTCAAGGTGCCCCACCACGGCAGCGCGGGTTCGAGCTCGCGCCGGCTGGTGGCGGCGGCGCGGGCGTGCGTCGCGGTGGTCAGCGCGGGCCGGGCGAACGCGTTCGGGCATCCGGCGCCGGCGGTGACGGCCCGCTATCGCGAGGCCGGCGCGGTGGTGCTGGAGACGGGGCGCGACGGGGCGATCATGCTCGAGACGAACGGACGGCGGGTGGAGCTGCGCACGGCGTCGGGGCGCCGGTGGGAGTACGACGCAGGGAGTGAACGATGCGAACGGTTCGCGCGCTGAGCCGGGAGCCCCTGCGATGCCCGTTGCATTCGACCGGCGCGGGGCTCGACGACGGCCTCCCGGCCCGACCTTGCGGTCAGTCGTTGGGCGATCCGGCGGCGGTGTCCGCGGCCTTGACCGACTGCCACTCCCGTTCGAGCTCGTCGGGCGAGGCGTCGTGCAGGGAACGTCCGCGGTCCTCGAGGCGCCGCTCGACCGCGCGAAAGCGTCGGGTGAACTTGGTGTTGGCGGTCCGGAGGGCCGACTCCGGATCGACCCGCAGCTTGCGGGCGGCGTTCGCAATGGTGAAGAGCAGATCGCCGAGCTCTTCCTCGACTTGCGCGCGCCCGCCCGCTGCGATCGCGTCGCGCAGCTCGACCATCTCCTCATCCGCCTTGTCGATGACCTTCTCCGCCTCGTCCCAGTCGAACCCGACGTTGGCGGCGCGCGCGCCGATGCGCGACGCCCGCAGCAGGGAAGGCAGCGCCTCGGGGATGCCGTCGAGCAGGGTGGCCCGATCGGCGGGGGCGCCGGCGCGCTCCTCGCGCTTGATCCGTTCCCACTGCCGCTTGACCTCGGCAGGGGATAGATCCTCGGCGCTCCCGCCGGAGGTTGCGCCGTCGGCGGCGCCGTCGCCGAAGACATGGGGGTGCCGCCGGATGAGCTTGGCGGTCACCGCGTCGGCCGCATCGGCAATCGTGAAGTCGCCGTCCTCGGCGCAGATCTGGGCCACGAACACCGCTTCGAGCAGGAGGTCTCCGAGCTCCTCGCACAGGGCGGCGCGGTCGTTGCGATCCATCGCTTCGACCACTTCGTAAGCCTCCTCGAGCACGAAGGGCCGGAGCGAGGCCACCGTCTGCTCGCGGTCCCAGGCGCAGCCGCCCGGCGAGCGCAGCGTGCGCATGATCTCGACGAGACGCTCGAATCGGGCGCCCGTGGTGGCCGTGGGGGGGAGGTCGTCGGAGCGGATGGCCTTGGTCATATCCTTCCCCCTACTTTACGATCACGGTGACCGGCAGCCCGCGGTGCGGTCACGCGGGGACCGTCACCAGCGGTCCGTGGCAGAACCCCGCGTCGGACAGGTCGAATGCAGCGGAGCCCTCTGCCCCGGGTTTCCAGGGCTCCTGCGAGGGAACCATGACCACCCCGTCGCCGGAGATATCGTTCAACGCCCTCGTGGTGTCGCTCGCGACGTCCGCCGCCGTCCATTTCGGTGACGTCACCGACCCCGCCACCGGGAGGAAGCTCCCGCCCAATCCCGATGCCGGCGGCAACATGCTCGACCTCCTGGTGGTGCTGGCGGAGAAGACCCGCGGGAACCTCACGCCGGACGAGGAGCGGTTCCTGACCCGCGTCCTGCAGGAGCTGCGGATGCGTTTCGCGGAGGTGCGCCGGACGGGGAACCGGCCGGTCTCCGGCTGACGCCATGCGTGTCACGTTTCTCGGGACCGGAACCTCTACCGGCGTGCCGATGGTCGGCTGCGACTGCTCCACCTGTCGCTCGGATGATCCCCGCGACCGCCGCTGGCGGCCGTCCATCTATCTCGAGCTGGCCGATGCGACCCGGGTCGTAGTCGACACCACCCCGGATTTTCGATCCCAGGCGCTGGCCTGCGGGCTGACCGGGGTGGACGCCATTCTGTTCACCCACCAGCACGCCGATCACGTCATGGGGCTCGACGACGTTCGTCCCTTCAATTTTCGACAACGGACGGCGATCCCGTGTCTCGGCGACGCCCCGACCCTCGCGGCGCTCCGCCGGGTCTTCTCGTATGTCTGGGACCGGTCGGCGCCGCAGGGCGGAGGGCTGCCGCAGCTCCGGCTGCTGGAGGTGACCGGCCGCTTTTCGCTGGGGCGGGCCCAGGTGGTGCCGGTGCCTCTCCTGCACGGCACGCGCCCCATTCTCGGCTACCGGGTGGACGATTTCGCGTACCTGACCGATTGCAGCGAGATCCCGGAGGGCTCGTGGCCGCTGCTCGAAGGCCTGAAGGTCCTGGTGCTCGATGCGCTGCGGCATCGCCCCCATCCGACCCACCTGTCGCTGAGCCGGGCGGTGGAGACGGCCGCGCGCATCGCGGCCGGCCGCACCTACTTCACCCACATGTGCCACGACCTTCCCCACGCGGCAACCTGCGACGCCCTCCCGCCCGGCGTGACGCTGGCCTACGACGGGCTCGTCATCGATGTCCAGGAGCCTGCGCCGTAGAACGGTGCAGACCCCTGGCAGGGTTGGTCGGGCGGCAATCGGAGCCGCGGGCGACGATTTCCGGGCCGGGAGGCTGGTCTGGTGACGTCGAAGACCGGTTCGTGGCTCGGGGAGCGACTGACGTATGATGAAGGGCTCGCCGATGCAGTACGAGACTCGACAGAGGGACCCGGTTCGGATAATTCACTTTCCGGACGACCCAAGCGCTCCCGGCTGGCGCCAGCCGGTGCTGGCGCTCGGGAACTTCGACGGAGTGCACCGCGGGCACGCCAAGATCATGCACCAGGTGCGGCGCCGGGCCGACGAGCGGGGAGCCACGGCCGCCGCGTTGACCTTCGACCCGCACCCGTCCCGGGTGGTCCGCCCCGACAAGGCGCCGCCGCTGCTCATGACGGGTCCGCAGAAGCTGGCCGCCCTCGGGGCGGCGGGCATGGACGGCATCGCGGTCGTGCGGTTCACGTCCGAGCTGTCGCGCTGGGAGCCCGAGACCTTCGTCCGCGCGGTGCTGGTGGAGTGGCTGCAGGTGGCCGAGGTGTGGGTGGGGGCTAACTTCCTCTTCGGACATGATCGGGGGGGCAACTTCTCGCTGCTGCGGTCGCTGGGGGCGCGCTACGGATTTCGGGCCGAGAAGATCGATCCGGTACGATATCGCGACTTCGTCGTCAGCAGCACACGGGTCCGGCGCCTCATTGCCGAGGGCCGGGTCGACGAGGCCGGCTCGCTGCTGGGACACCACTACATGCTCGAAGGCACGATCACGCGCGGCGACGGCCGAGGACGGGGGCTCGGCTATCCTACGGCGAACCTCGCCACCGGGAACGCCCTGTTCCCGCCCAACGGCGTCTACGCGACGGCCGTCGTGATCGAGGGCGACATCCACGCCGCGGTGACCAACGTCGGGGTGCGGCCGACGTTCGGGGGAACGCCGGCGGGGCCGGTGGTCGAGTCGCATCTGTTCGACGTCGACCGCGACCTGTACGGGCTCGAGGTTCGCGTCGCGTTCATTCGGCGTCTGCGCGAGGAGCGGTCCTTCTCGGACGGGGACGCGTTGCGAGCGCAGATTGCGCGCGATTGCGACGAGGCCCGCGGGCTGTTCCGGCAGATTTCACTGTAAGATCCCCGACAGGCATGGGAAAGACCGAGCACCCGGGCTCGACGACGTCCATCGGGTTGAGCGTGACGTTGCCGTGCGAGGCGCGGTACCTCCCGATAATGCGTCGGCTCGTCGAACGAACCGCCGACCATCTCGGCTATCGAACCACCCATCGGGACGACGTCGTCGGCGCGATCGAGCAGGCGGTGCTCAGGGTGTTCGAACCCGGCGACACCGCCTACACGCACGTCGAGTTGCGGCTGGCGGCGAACGGACGCGACATGCAGGTTCACATTCGGTATCTCGGTGCTTCCGTGTCGCAGGATGGCGCGACCATCATCGAGCAGCTTCTGTCCCGTTCCGGTCCCGGCGGCGTGCCCCTCGATCGGCTGCGGCGCTCGATGCGTACGGTGGTCCTGGGACGGGGGCCGGCCGCCGACGGCGCCGACTTCTGCGAGCTGACCCGAGCCCTCCCCGAGGTTCCCGGATAGTCTGCAGCCCGAGGCGGATGCGTCTTTACAACACCCTGACACGTCAGGAGGAGCCGTTCACGCCGTTGCGTGGCCGGACGGTGCGCATGTATACGTGCGGGCTGACCGTCTACGCGCGCGGCCACATCGGCAACTTCCGTACTTTCGTCGCCCTCGACGTGCTGCGACGCACGTTGAAGCACGTGGCCGGATTCGACGTGCGGCAGGTGATGAACTTCACCGACGTCGACGATCGGACCATCGTCGAGTCGAGAGCGGCGCAGGTTCCGCTGCGCGACTACACGGATCGGTTCATCGCCGCCTTCCGTGAAGATGCCGGGTCGCTGGGGCTGGAGTCGGTCGAAGCGTACCCGCGCGCCACCGACGAAGAGAATCTGCGCTCGATGGTCGAGATGATTCAGGCCCTGGAGAGCAACGGGCATACCTACCGCAGCGACGGATCCGTGTACTTCCGCATAGCGACGCTGCCGGAGTACGGCAAGCTGGCCCGACTCGACCATGACGGGATCAAGCCGGGCGCCCGCGTGGACGCGGATCGCTACGACAAGGACGATGCGCGCGACTTCGTCCTCTGGAAGGCGACCACCGCGGAGGAGCCCACGTGGGACTTCGGGGTCGGGCCGGGGCGTCCCGGATGGCATATCGAGTGCTCGGCGATGGCGCATCGTCTGCTCGACGGGTCTCCGATCGACATTCACGCCGGCGGCGTCGACCTCGTGTTTCCGCATCACGAGAACGAGATCGCCCAGGCGGAAGGGGCGACCGGTCAGACCTTCTCGCGGTTCTGGGTTCACGTAGAGCATCTGTTGCTCGATGAAGGCGCCAAGATGTCGAAGTCGCTGGGCAACGTCTTCACGGTGCCCGACGTGCTCGAGCGGGGCTATCGGGCGTCGGCCCTGCGCTACGCGCTGCTGTCGGTGCACTACCGGAAGCAGTTGCGGTTCGCCTGGGGGGGGCTCGATCAGGCGGAAGAGGCATTGAAACGGATCATGGCGTGTCTCGCCCGGCTCGACGCCCTCCGCGGCGGTGCGGCGCATTCTGCGGTCGCGGCGCGGGTCGAGGCGGCGCGGCGCGATTTCGACGACCGGCTGGCGCACGACCTGAACGTGCCGGGCGGTCTCGGGGTCGTGTTCGAGCTGGTGCGGTACCTCAACACCGCGATCGACGACGGCGAGCTCGGCGAGCCCGACGTCGAGATCGTCCGGGCGGCCTTCGACGGCTTCGATCGGGTGCTGGGGGTCATTGCCCTGCGGCGGGCCGAAGAGACCCTGGCGGACGTGCCGGTCGACGAGATCGAACGGTTGATTGCCGAACGGAAGGCGGCCCGGGCGCGCCGCGACTTCGCCGCCGCGGACGGCATTCGCAACGACCTCGACGCGCGGGGCATCGTGCTCGAAGACACCCCCGCCGGTACTCGCTGGCAGAGAAAATAGTTGGTCCGGCTCTTGCTTACGCTATCGCCGGACGATGACGCACGCGCGCCAATCGCTCGGCCATTACGGTGAGGACCTCGCCTGCGGCGAGTTGCGGCGCCGGGGGTACGCCATTCTCGCCCGCCGGTTCCGCACGCGCTTCGGCGAGATCGACATCATCGCGCGGGAAGGCACGACGCTGGTGTTCGTCGAGGTCAAGACCCGGCGCAGCGCCGCGTTCGGCGGGCCGATGGCGGCCGTGAATGGCGCCAAGCAGCGGCGGCTCGTAAACATGGCGCGCAGCTACCTGCTCGGTCTCGGCGGCGGCGCGCCGCCGTGCCGGTTCGACGTCGTCGGCGTCACCGTCGGGGCCGGCCGTCCGCCGGTCGTCGACGTGGTGAGCGACGCCTTCAGAGCGCATCCGCCTTGATGCGGCCCGAGCCCTGTGGTACCGTATTTCGCAGGCCGCGACAAAGTGAGCGGGAGTAACTCAGTGGTAGAGTGCGACCTTGCCAAGGTCGAAGTCGCGGGTTCGAATCCCGTTTCCCGCTCCACGCTTCTCGCGCGATGGGTCTCGTCGCATCGTTCGGGACGGCCGGCCCGCCAGGCGGTGACGCCTGTTGATCTCCCGCCCGTCGGCGCCGTCGCCAAGTGGTAAGGCAGAGGTCTGCAAAACCTCCATCCCCGGTTCAAATCCGGGCGGCGCCTCCAATCTTCCCAGATGCGATCATTGATGCGAGCCTTGGGGCTCTCCGTCTATCTGCCCTCGAGCCTCATGGCGGTGGGGCAGATGGCGCTGCTGGTGGTGCTGCCGCTCTATGTGCTCGACCTCGGGCAGTCCCTCTCGGTGGCGGCCCTGGTGTTCGCGATGCGCGGCCTGGGCAGCGTGGTGGTCAACGTGCCGGCGAGCCTGGTCATCGAGCGCCACGGGCACAAGGCCGGCATGCTGCTCGGCAACGCCTTGATGGCGGCCAGTGCGCTGGTCATCGCTCAGTCCGCGTCCATCGTCATCCTCGCCCTGGCCACGCTGCTCTTCGGGGCCGGCATGGGCACCTGGCTGCTCGCCAGGCTGGCCTGCATCACCGAGCAGGTTCCCATCCGGCAGCGGGGGACGGCAATGGCGGGCCTGGCCGGACTGCAGCGACTGGGCATGCTGCTGGGCCCGTTGCTGGGCGGCGTGGGGGCGGAGCAGCTCGGCTTTCGGACGGTGTTCCTGGCGATCGCCGGCGCGGCGCTACTGACCCTGGCGCTCATCTGGAAGCTGGCGCCGGCGCAGCCGGAGGCACACGCGCCGGGTGGCGAGGTGCGCTCCCATCCGGGAACCCGCATGCTGACCCTGGTGCCGAGCATGCTCGGCCGTCACCGCCACATCTTCCTGGGTGCGGGCGTCTTCGCGTTCTGCGTGCAGCTCCTGCGGGAGCAGCGCCGTCTGCTGGTGGTGCTCTGGGGCACCGGCATCGGGATCGATGCGGAGGCGATCGGACTGATCGTGAGCGGCGCTGCGGTGGTCGAGATGGCGATGTTTCCCCTGGCGGGTCACGTCATGGACCATTGGGGCCGGAAGGCGGCCGGCATCGGCTGCATCGGCATCCTGGGGACCGCCATGGGGCTCCTGCCGCTGACGGGCACCACGACGACATATCTGTGCGTGGTCGTGCTGGCCATCTGTGCGTGGTCGTGCTGGCCAGCATCGGCAACGGGCTGGGAAGCGGCATCGTGCTGACCCTGGGCGCGGATCTGTCTCCGGCGGGTGAACGCAGCCGGTTCCTGGGGGTATGGCGCCTCGTGGGCGACTCCGGGGCGCTGGTCGGGCCGCTGCTGACCGCGGCGGTGGCCTCGCTGGGCGCCGCCCTGACCCTGACCTGGCTGATCGGGGTCATCGGCGCCGCGGTGATGTGGCGGCGGGTGCCGGAGACGCTGCGGCCCGCGGTAACGGTCGCCGAAGGCTAGTGGTCCGTCACGTCTCAATCTTCGGATACGGGCATGGGATTAACAACGCGCCATCGTTGACGAATCACAGCACGGCACACCCGAACGTTTAGTCGTGGCGCAGCACTAGCCCGGAAATCGTCGCCGTAGGAGTTTCGCGCCAGCGAAACTCCCAACGCGACCGCCAGGTCGCGCTGCGGCCTCCGCTCACCGCCCAACCAACCCTCCAGGGAGTCGGCGCCCCCTGCAGGAGTGTCCGCGCCGTTCTACCGCGCAGGCTCCTGTGAAGACGCCTCAGGGTGCGCCACGGCCGCTGCGCGCGGCGGTCAGCCGGCGCATCAGCTCGATCGTATGCGTCGGCGCCTCGAACTCCGCCTCTTCGAGCGGGGTCCGGCCGTGATGATCCCGGGCCTGGAAATCGGCGCCGTGGGCGGCCAGATACTCGACGATGGCGTCCTCGCCGACGCGTATCGCGGTGTGCAGCGCGCTGGGCCGGCCGGCGGGGTGGACGTTCACGTCGAGCCCCAGCTCGACGAGGAACCGCACTGCCTCCAGGCTGCGGCCGCGGGTCGCAAGCAGCACCGCGCCCGCGCCCTCGTCGGACCGCGCAGCGGGGTCCGCTCCGAGACCGAGCAGGGCCCGCAGCATGTCCACGTTGCCGGTCTGGGCGGCCGTCAGAAACGGCGTGAGGCCGCTGGTGCGCCGTGCCGCCGCCGTGGCCCAGTCGTCCCCCCGTCCGGTGCGCGCGTCCAGATCGGCCCCGCGGGCGACGAGGGTCCGAACCATGTCGAGATTGCCCTGCCGCACCGCGGCATGCAGCGGCGTGCTGCCGGTGCGGTCCCGGACGTTGACGTCGGCGCCCTGATCGAGCATCAGCCCGGTGACGGCGTCGCTGCCGGCGGCGATGGCCAGCAGGAAGGCGGTGCCGCCGTCGGCGGTGGTGACGTGGGGGTCGGCCCCGGCCGCGATCAGCGCCCGCGCGCTCTCCGCGTCCCCCTGCTGCGCCGCGAAAAGGATGGGCCGGAAGCCGTTGCGGGAGACCGCGTGGACGTCGGCGCCGCGCTCCATGAGCAGGCCGGCGATGGACGGATGCCCGCCGGCGATGGCCCACATCAACGGCGTCTGGCGCATGCGCGACTCGGTCACGTTCACATCGGCGCCCCGGTCGAGCAGCAACCGCACCAGCACCTCGTTGCCGCCGTGCACCGCGGCCAGCAACGCCGTATCACCGCTCCAGCGGGCGGTGTTCACTTTCGCGCCGGCATCGAGGAGCAGCCGGGCGAGGGCCAGGCTGCCGTTGGCGCAGGCGAACAGCAGCGGGGTCTCGCCGTTCTCGTCCGCCGGGTCGGGATCGGCCCCCGCGCGCACCAGGACGGCGGCGATGCCGGCGTCGCCGCGAAACGCGGCCCACGACAGCGGGGTCGAGCCGTCGGCGCGGACGGCGTTGACGTCCGCCCCGCCCGCGACGAGCGCCTCCACCGCGGCGGCGTCGCGTCGCTGCACGGCCTCGAACAGCCCTGCGGCCGAGCCCGGCTCCTGCGCGGCAGCCGGTGGCGAGCCCGTCAGCGCGAGGACCATCAGGACCGCGCCGGCGCCGTATCCGTGCAAGGTGGTCATGATGGAGCAATGGTAAACTGCGGGCGTCGTGTCTCGCCAGAGCGTCCCTCGGCTGAGTGAGGGAACGGTGCGGAGCATCGCCTGCGCCGCCGTGCTGATGCTCCTGCCAGGGTCGATGACCGCGGAGACTGCCGGCGGTCAGGCGGTCTCGACCGCGCGGCTCGTACCGCCCGTGCGGTCCGTTGCGTCCACACCGCCGGCTCCGCCGGTCCAACCGGCCGGCAACCTGCTGCAGGCCACCCTCGACCGCTACTGCCTCGCGTGCCACAACGACCGGACCCGAACCGCCGGGTTGACTCTGGCCGGCGTGAGTGCGGCGGCGGTGGCGGAGCAGGCGCCGGTCCTCGAGAAGGTTCTGCACAAGCTTCGCACGGGGGAGATGCCCCCGGCCGGGCGGCCGGCCCCGGACCCCGGCGCCCGGGCGCAACTCGCGGCGTGGCTCGAGACCGAGCTCGACCGGTCCGCGGCCGAGCGGCTCGACCCGGGTTCGCCGGCCATTCACCGGCTGAACCGGGCCGAGTACCGCAACGCCGTGCGCGATCTGCTGGGGCTGGACCTCGACCACGCGCGCGACCTGCCGGCCGACGACTCCGGCTACGGCTTCGACAACATCGGTGACGTGCTGACGGTGTCGCCGCTGCACGTCGAGAAGTACGTCAGCGCGGCGCGGCGCGTCAGCCGCCTCGCGGTCGGCACCGGCACCCCGCGTCCAGTCGTGCAGCGCTACCGCCCGGCCGGCGGGGGGGCGGGGGAGGAGATCGACGGACTGCCGCCCAACGAACGCGGCGGCATCCTGTTCCGGCACTACTTTCCCTTCGACGCCGAGTACACGGTTCAGGTACGGGTTCGCGGGCGGCGCGCACCGGGCATGCCGGCCCCGAAGCTCGACGTGCGGGTCGACGGGGCGCGGGTCCGCCTGCTGGACGCCGACTTCGACACCGAAGAGGCGAACCAGGGCAGCCGCACCTTCGAGGTGAGCCTGGCCCTCGCGGCCGGCGACCACGAGATCGCGGCGGGCTTTCTCACCGAGTACGCGAGGCGCGAGGGCGCCGGGGGCGGAACGACCAACAGCGCGGCGGTCGACTACGTGCTCGTCGGCGGTCCCTACGACGCGTCCGGGCCGGGCGACACCGAGAGCCGGCGGCGCCTGTTCCTCTGCCGGCCGGCCGTCGGGGAGCCCGAGCCGCCGTGCGCCCGCCGGATTCTGGCCGCGGTGGCCCGGCGGGCGTATCGGCGTCCGGTCACCGGCCCCGACATCGATCCGCTCCTGCGCCTGTTCGCGATGGGACGCGCCGACGGCGGGAGCTTCGAGCACGGCATCGAGATGGCCCTCAGCGGCGTGCTCGTCTCCCCGAGCTTTCTCTTCCGCGTGCCCGCGGTGCCGGTGGACGCGCCGCCGGGGGCGGTGTATCGGCTCGCGGACCTCGATCTCGCGTCGCGGCTCTCGTTCTTCCTCTGGAGCAGCATTCCCGACGAGAAGCTCCTCCTGGCGGCCGAACAACAGCGACTGGGCGCGCCGGACGAGCTGTCCGCCCAGATCGCCCGCATGCTCGCCGACCCCAGGGCGCGGGCGCTCGTCGAGAACTTCGCGGGGCAGTGGCTCCATCTGCGCAACGTCGCCGACTGGACGCCCGACCCCGAGCGTTTCCCGCACTTCGACGACGGGATTCGACACGCGTTCCAACGCGAGACCGAGCTGTTCCTGGAACACCTGGTGCGGGACGACCGCAGCGTGCTCGATCTGATCGACGCCGACTACACCTTTCTCAACGAGGGGTTGGCCGACTTCTACGGAATCGACGGGGTCGAGGGCGGCTACTTCCGGCGCGTGCCGCTCGCCGGCACCGGCCGCGGAGGCATCCTGACCCAGGGCGGCGTGCTGATGGTGACGTCGTATCCGACCCGTACGTCGCCGGTGCTGCGCGGCAAGTGGATCCTCGAGAATCTCCTGGGGGCGCCGCCTCCTCCTCCGCCGCCCGACGTCCCCGAGCTGGAGACCGACGCCGGGTCGTCGGCCGGCGGCCTGCGCGCGGCGCTCGAGCGGCACCGCGCCAACCCCGCGTGCGCCGTCTGTCACGCCCGTCTGGACCCGTTGGGGTTCGCGCTGGAGAACTTCGACGCGGTGGGCGCGTATCGCGCGGAGGAGGACGGGGTCGCGGTGGACGCGTCCGGCGCCCTGCCGGACGGAACGCTGGTCGCCGGCCCCGGCGGGCTGCGGGAGATGCTGCTGGCCCGCCGCCGCGAGTTCGTCGAGGCGCTGGCCGAGAAGCTCCTGACCTATGCCATCGGCCGGGGGCTGGAGCCCCGCGACCGGCCGGCCGTACGGGAGATCCGGCGCCGGGTCGAATCGAACGACTACCGGTTCTCGGCCCTGGTCGCCGCCGTCGTCGACAGCGTACCGTTCAGAATGAGGAGGATTCCGGAGCCATGATTACCGGTACAGCCCTGGCCCCGAAAGCGTCGCCAGGCGGCGCCGCTTTCCGCCCAACCAATCCTCCAGGGGTCCGCACCGTTTCACGGCCCGGACCCCTGCCGCGTCGGACCTTCCTGCGAGGCCTGGGAACGGCGGTCGCCCTCCCGTTCCTCGATGCGATGACCCCCGCGTTCGCGTCCGCGTTCGCTCCCGTCACCCGGATGGCGTTCATCTATACCGCCAACGGCGTGATCATGCGCGACTGGACCCCGGCCGAGACCGGCGCCGGATTCGCGTTCACGAAGACGCTGCACGCGCTCGAGCCGTTTCGCGATCGGCTCCTGGTGCTGACCGGGCTGGCCCACCGCAACGGCGAGGCGCTCGGGGACGGGCCCGGCGACCACGCCCGCGCCGGCGCGAGCTGGCTGACCGGCGTCCACCCGAAGAAGACGCAGGGGGCGGACATCCGGAACGGCATGTCCGTCGACCAGATGCTGGCCCAGGACATCGGCCGCACCACGCCGCTGCCGTCGCTCGAGATGGGGCTGCAGGACGTGCGGATGGTCGGGGGCTGCGACTCCGGCTACAGCTGCGCCTACAGCAACACCGTCTCGTGGAGCTCGCCGACGACCCCGCTGCCCTACGAGACCAACCCGCGCCGCGTGTTCGAGCGGCTCTTCGGCGATGGCGACACCACCGACCCCGCGGTGCGGGCGGTGCGCGCGCGGCAGAACCGGAGCCTGCTCGACTTCGTGCGCGAGGACGCCGGCCGGCTGCGGGCGGGCCTCGGGGCCGGCGACCGCCGCAAGCTCGGCGACTATCTCGACGCGGTGCGCGAGGTCGAGCGCCGCATCCAGAACGCCGAGCGCCGCGACGCCTCCGGCGTGGACCTGCCGGCCCTCGCCCGGCCCGACGGCGTGCCCCCGACCTTCGAGGAGCACGTCAGGATGATGTCCGACCTGATCGCGATTGCGTTCCAGGCGGACCTGACGCGGGTCGTCAGCCTGATGTACAGCCGCGAGGGCGGCAACCGGACCTACCGGTCCATCGGCGTGCCCGATGCGCATCACGGCCTCTCGCACCATCAGAACGACCCGGAGCGCATGGCGCGCCTGCAGCTGATCGATCAGCATCACGTCGCGATGTTCGCCTATCTCCTCGGGAAGCTCCGCGATGCCGACGACGGGAGCGGGTCGCTGCTCGACCACGCGATGGTCCTCTACGGCAGCAGCCTCAGCGACTCGAACGCGCATACCCACGACCACCTGCCGGCCCTGCTCGCCGGCGGCGGCAGCGGCACGCTGCACGGCGGGCGGCACCTGCGCTTCCCCGACGGGACGCCGATGACGAACCTGTTCGTGACCCTGCTCGACAAGCTGGGCTCGCACCGGGAGCAGGTCGGCGACAGCACCGGGCGCATCGGGCACCTGAGCGACCTGTGATCGGGGGACGCGGCGGCTGCTGGGCGACGGGCTCCGGTGCGCGCCGCTCCGCGGCCCGGACCTCGTCGAGCCGGGCCGCGCGCGGAGTGAGGGCCGCGCTGCACTTCACCCAGAGGCGATCGAACCGCACATCGCCGTCGAGGCTGGTCGCGTGCATCGCGCGCACGACACCGAGTCTCGCCCAGAGGCGACGGGAGAGCGCACCCGCGTCGCGCTCGGTTTCATCTGTGGTTCGCGCAGCCTTGGCCCTTGTGGCGCTGGCCAGCTCGAACCTGACAGCGGCGGCCGCCGAGCCGCCGGGGGTACTGCCCGGCACCCCCTCGATCCTCGTCCTGACACCATCCGCGGCCGACGACCGGGTCGCGCCGTCGCGCGAGGCCATCGCCTTCTGGAACGACCGGCTGGCGGAGCTGGCGGTGGCGACCCGGTTCGCCGAACCGCGCGTCGTCATCGCATCGCCGGTCGAACGCGCCCTCGAGAACTACGCCCGGCAGGTCGCCCAGCGCGCTACCCGCCTGCCCGCCGGCGATTCCGAGCCCCCGCCCCCGGTGGCGCTCGTCGACCTCGACGCCGACGTCGTCCTGCTCCTCTCCCGCCAGGACATCCTGTCGTTCACCTGGCCGCTGCCGCGCGTGTCGCCGCCGCGCTATCTGGTCGTGATCCGCAAGGTCCGGGGACCGTACCGGACCGACCCGATGGTGACGAAGCACGTCGTCGCCCACGAGCTGGGCCACGCGCTGGGGCTCGACCACAACGCCGAGCCCCACACCCTCATGTGCGGCCCGTGCCAGCCGCTGACGGCCGAGCCCGACGCCACCGGCTTCTTGCCGTTGACCGCCGGCGACCACGCCCGTCTCGTCGAGCTGCACGGCCGCTGACGGCCGGCGTCGCGAGGGGCGTGGGCGAGATGCTCGACGGCTCTGCGGTTGAGCATCCGCGCGGCTCCTTGCACGGGGGTCCGTGCGAGAAAGGTCGGAGCAGTTTCGTGATGCCCATCGTGGGCAGCGAGATGCGGCAGAATCGGCAGGAGGCAGCGAATGAAGGACCGCTTCGATATTTCGTCCGGGCGTTTGCTGTGAAACACTCGGTGGGCTCGGGCGTACGGAGGGCGTGACCGCGGATCGGTGAGATCAGGACGGCCTTTCGGCGTAGGACGTGAGGTCCGGGATCGGATGGGCGGCACGAAGACGATGCCGACCTGCCGGGCGCCGCAGAACCGGCGCCCGGCAGGTCGGGGGTGGTAAGCCTTGCTGCTACTTCACGGTCACCGTGACGTCGAGCGGGGTGGTCGTGATCGAGTCGTCGGCGTAGGCGCGCAGGATGTGCGTGCCGGGCTCGGTGAACGTGACGGTGGTCTCGAACTGGCCGCCCCGGCCGCCCTCGATCGAGGCCCTCATCGGGTCGAAGCGGACCCGACCCGGCCCGCGGTAGTGGAGCCAGGTGATGCCGAGCCCCGTCTCGCCCGCGAACCGCGCGTTGACGATCGCCTGGTTCGTGGGGTGTGGGCGGCTCGCCCGCCGGGCCCGATCCGCGGCCAGTCGGGCCGCACGCAACGGGTCGTCGTCGTCATCCGTCGTGGCGGGCCGCGGCCGCGGCCCGGGAATGCCGTCGTCGCCGACCACCGCGGTGATCGTCAGCGTGTCGGGCAGGGTCACGGTCAGGTCGGTGCCGCCGGGGATGGCGACCGACGGGTTCTGGTTGTCGGCCGGCGCGCCTCGGGCCCCCATGCCGCGGTTGGCCCGAATCACCCCGTCGTCGATCTCCCAGGCCAGCCAGAGCCGGCCGATCGCCCGGTCGGTGCGGCCGTTGGTGGTCAGGGTCCAGACGAGATCCCGGTCGCCCCAGTCGGCCGGCACCTGCACCCGGAACACGAACTGCTGGCGCCGCTGGTAGAAGCGCGTCGGCTGGCCGCGGTCGGCGGGGCCGGGCTCGAAGGAGTTGGCCCCGCCTATCGGCGCCTCCGGCATCTCCTGGTAGTTCCGGTTCATGTACCCGAACACCATGTTGAAGGTGCCGTCCAAGTTGCGCTCCCAGCCTTCGAAGACCGGGGCCACGTTCTGGCCCCGGTCGTAACGAATCTGGGCATCGACCCCGGAGGCCGCGACCAGCGCGAGCAGCGCCAACGCCGCGCACACCACCGCGATCGGTTGAGGAGTGCGTATCGTCATCGTCTCTCGCTTCTAGTTGTCGTCGGCGTTCTGGGCGTCGCGCTCCGCGACGGCGGTGGCGAACTCGTCGTCGTCGAGCTCGTAGTAGCTCGTCCAGGTGAACGACATGTCGTCGCTCGACCGCTGGCCGAAGCCGGCCCAGTTGTCCGCGTCAGGGTTCCACCGGTTGCCGGCCGAGTTGTCGTGCCACGTGATGGTGTGCAGGAACGAGCCCGCCGGCAGCAGCGGCTGCACATCGTCGGCGTAGTTGTAGACGATGTGCCAACCGAAGTCCCAGTTCGCGCAACTGATCGTCTGGGTGTTACCGTCGGGCAGAATCGCCTCGATGCACTGCCGCTTTCCGCGGTTGTGCAGGTGGGGCTGGAACCCGGTCAGCCGCACGTTGGTGGTGAACGGATGATAGCTGTCGTGGCGCACGTCGTCCTCGCCCGGCGGAATGTCGAGGTCGAAGTTCTGAGCCAGCCCCCGCGAGAACAGCTCCTTCTCCGGCGTCTCGCCCTCGGGATAGAACTGCAGCCCGACGCTCGTGCGGTCGGTGATGTCGCGCCCGATCGACGCGTAGTGCATGTTGAACCGGATGATCGTGTTCGCCGTGACGAGGCGGCCGGTGCCCGGAGGGAAGATGTCGCCGTTCTTGCCCTGGGCGTACTCGTTCAGGAAGTCGCCCTCTTCGGCGTCCTCCGTCTCCTGCAGCCGGGTCACCGCATGGTGCACCACCGGGAAGCCCTCGGCCGACGGCTTGGTCTCGACCGCCTTGATCCAGCGGTCCTCGGTCAGCCCGGACGGCGAGAAAAAGTCGCCCCACCAGTTGGCGCCTTCCGCCGGCACGACGAACGGCTCCGGAATCGGCACGACCCAGTCGGGCTCGCCGATGTGCCACATGTCGCGATCCGCGAACTGCCGGGGCGCCGGCAGGTCTTCGGGGTTGCCCCGCGGGGCGCCGGCATCGACCCACGCCGCGAGGGTGCCGATCTGCTCGTCGCTCAGCGAGCGGTCGTACTTGAAGCCCTGGACGCCCACGTTGGGGTCGATGTACCAGGGAGGCATCGTGCGCGACACCACCTTGTCGCGGATCGCCCGCGCCCACGGGCGGGTCTCTTCGTAGGTCATCAGCGACATCGGGGCGATGGCGCCCTCGCGATGGCAGGTCTGGCACGAGTCCTGGAGAATCGGCATCACGTCCCGGGTGAACGTGACCTCGTGGTCCTGCGCGAGCGCCCCGGCGGGCAGGGCCGCCACGGCGAGCAGTGCACCGACGACGACGCCGAGCGAGCCGGTCCCGAAGGTTCTGACGCGGGTGTTCATCGGCATGTCCTCCTAATCAACCGTAATCATGCGCCTGTGCCGAGGGCTTGTCAATCGAGCCCTTTGCCACCGGCTTCCGGCTGTGCGACGATGACTCGCAACCGAGGAGGAATCATGCTGAAGAAGCTCGCGTTGGTCGCGCTCGCGGCGGCGGTCGGCGTGGTCTCGCTGGGAGGCCAGGAGGGGGGCGGCTCGGACGACTACACCCCCAAGCGGATCAACAAGGCGATCGAGCTGCTCGAGCAGGATCAGCCGATCTACTACACGCAGGTCAGCGGGGGCGGCTACGAGGAGGGCAAGGCGCTGGCCCAGACCTGGGCCGACTACATCACCTACAACCTCGAGCACAGCCCGTTCGACATGACCGATCTGCGCGCGTTCATGCAGGGGCTGGTCGACGGGGGGCCGACGAAGAGCGGCCACCGGACCCCGACGGTCATCGCGGTGCTGCCGTTCGGCGGCATCAACGAGACGGTCATGTGGGGCAACTTCTGGATGGTCGAGCATCTGCTCGGTTCGGGGGTGCACGGGGTGCTGCTGGCGCACGCGCGGTCGCCCGAGGTCGTGAAGATCATGGTCGAGGCGGCCCGGTATCCCCACGCGGAGAAGGTCGACGGCCTCGACGAGGGGCTGCGCGGCAGCGGCGGACAGGGGTTCGCGGCCCGCATCTGGGGCGTGTCGAACGCCGAGTATCAGCGGATGGCGGATGCGTGGCCCCTCAATCCGGACGGGGAGCTGCTGCTCGGCCTGAAGATCGAGGACCGGCACGCGCTGCAGACCGCCGAGGCGAGCACCGCGGTGCCGGGCGTCGGGTTCGCGGAGTGGGGGCCGGGCGACATGAGCATGTCGTACAACGTCTCGCGCGGCGAGAATCCCCAGGTGCTCGTCGACGCGCGGGCGCGGGTCTTCGCGGCCACGAAGGCGGCGGGCATTCCGTTCCTCAACGGCATGAACGCCGGCAACATCATCGCGATGCTCGACGAAGGGGTGCGCATCGGGTCGAACCCGGGCGCCGAGGCGGCCGACATGGGTCGTCGGCACACGGGGCGGCAGATGCCCTGGTAGACCGTCATCGGTGGGGGCCGGCCCCGCGCGGGAGCTCCCGTGGGGGCCGGCCTGCCCGGGAGCCCGTGATGAGACCAGGGGGCTTTCGCCGCGGGCTGACGGCGGGCTGACGGGCTTCGGATTCGCCCGGGAGTCGTGCGGCTTTTCATGCGGCAAGGACAACGTCGCGGCGGCGTCCCGCGCGGGTATAATCGCTTTTCTGGAACTGCTCGTACCCGGTACGGGGCGCCAGACTCGCAGGACAGGACCGCATCGGGCGGGATGCCCGTCCCTGCGGTCACGTCCCATGCCCGCAACACCCGGCAAACATGTTCGGAGGGAATGGAATGAGAGCACATGCACAACGTCGCGGGGGGGCCGGACTCCTCTGGTCGATCACGCTGCTGGCGGTGACCCTGGCGGTCACCGGCGTGGCCGCCCAGGACCGGGGCACGCCCCCTGGGGAGTGGCGGTATCAGAGCGGCGATGCCTGGGGCACGCGGTTCTCGCCGCTCGACCAGATCAACGGTGAGAACGTCGAAGACCTCGAGGTGGCGTGGGTCTGGCGGGGCGACAACTTCAGCCCGCACACCAACTACGCGTCACGGTCGACGCCCAGCTACATCGACGGCGTCCTCTACACCGTCGCCGGCTACCGGCGCACGGTGGTGGCCGTGGACCCGGCCACCGGCGAGACGCTGTGGACGTACCGCGAGCCGAACACCGAACGGTGGGAGCAGTCGATGCGGTCGGCCTACGGCAAGGGCGTGGCCTACGCCGAGCTCGACGGGCGGGGGGTCGTCTTCGTGGTCACCCCGGCGTTCTTCCTGCACGCGCTCGACGCCAAGAGCGGCCAGCACATAGAGGGATTCGGGGCGCCGGTGGACGTGCCCGGGTTCCCGGAGACCGGCGTCGTCGACCTGCTCGCCGGCCTGGGCCATCCCTACGACCCGTACAACGGGCTCGACCCGGCCCTGGGCTACATCACCAGCTCGTCGCCCCCCATCGTGGTCAACGACACCATCGTCGTCGGCAACTCGCACGAGCAGGGCTACAGCCAGAGCCGCCTCGAGAACGTGCCGGGCGACATCCTCGGCTACGACGTGAGCAACGGCCAGCTCAAGTGGAAGTTCAACGTCATTCCGCAGACCGAGAGCGAGTTCGGGTTCGACACCTGGGAGAACGACGCGTGGCAGTGGACCGGCGACGTGTCGTCGTGGGCGCCGCTCTCCGCCGACCTCGAGCGGGGCATCGTCTACATTCCGACCAACGCGCCGACCATCGACTACTACGGCGGGTTCAGGCCGGGGGACAACCTGTTCGGCACGAGCACCATCGCCCTCGACGTCGAGACCGGTGAACGGGTCTGGCACTTCCAGACCGTGCACCATCCCATCTGGAACTACGACCTGCCCAACGTCCCCATCCTCGTGGACGTCACCGTCGACGGCGAAGCGGTGCCGATGGCCATCCAGACCACCAAGCAGGGTCTGACCTTCGCCTTCAACCGCGAGACCGGCGCGCCGGTCTGGCCGATCGAGGAGGTCGAGGTGCCGGCGTCGGTCGTCCCCGGCGAGCAGCTCTCGCCGACCCAGCCGATTCCGACGAGGCCCGCGCCGCTCGAGGCCCTCGGCCTGCCCGAGGAGAACGTCATCGACTTCACCCCCGAGCTGCGCGCCGAGGCGCTCGAGATCATGAGCAACTTCCGGATCGGCGGGCCCTACATGCCGCCGCTGCCGGAGGGCCACAACGAGTCGGTCCAGGGATGGATCGGCTGCTCGGGCGGGCTCAACATCACCAACCCGGCGTCGCTCGACCCGACCACCGGCATCCTCTACCAGCCGTCGGGGCCGCAGTGCTCGGGCCGGCTGGTGCAGCCGGGCGCCAACACCGACGGCGACACCCACTCCTGCACGTCGTCCGAGGGCGACTGCTGGACGACGGGCACGACGGTGTCCGACTGGGTGCAGGGCGGCGGCGTCGGCTGGGGCGGCCCCCAGGGTCTGCCGATGCACAAGCCTCCCTACAACCGCATCACCGCCATCGACATGAACACCGGCGAGCACCTGTGGTGGCAGCCGGTGGGCGAGGCGAACGAGCGGATGAGGCGGCATCCGGCCCTGCAGGGCGTCGATCTGACCGGGGTCGGCGGCGGCAGCCGGGCCGTGTCCATGGTGACCGGCAGTCTCCTGCTGACGACGCGGGGGATGAACGGGCCGGCCGTGCTCGACGCGCGGGACAAGGCCACCGGCGAGGTGCTCGGCGTCGTCGAGCTGCCCGCGCCGGGTCAGTACGGCATGATGACCTACATGCACGAGGGCCAGCAGTACATCGTCGTGCAGATCGCGCAGGGCGGCAGCTTCCCCGCGTCGCTCGCGGCGCTGCGGCTGCCGGCCGGCGAGTAGCCGATCGGGCGGCGCGGCGGTCAAGCGGGCCGCCGCCGTCGCGGTGGTGCGCGATCGAGGCGCATCTCCGCGGCGAGTCCGTGACAGACGGTTTGCCGACACCTGGGCGGGTCCGGGAACGTCCCCGGGCCCGCCTTCGTTTTCTCTGGCCGGCGATCGGCGGGCCGGGTGCGGGACGACACTCGTATCCGGCTACCATCGAGACGGCCGGCGGGCATGTCCCCGGCTCCGCTCGGCATTGGAGGGTGATGGTGGTCAAGGGCAGATTGAGCGTCGTCGTGATGGCCGGCGTGGTCCTCCTGGGCGCCGCCGCGGCCGAGGCGCAGGAGCGCGGACGCCGGCTGACCGCCGAGGAGATGTTCCGGCGCAACGTCGGGACGCCCGAGGATCAGGTGACGCCCTTCCCGCCGCATGCGATCGTCGGGAATCTGTACTACGTCGGGACGCGCAGCCTCGCCGCCTTCCTGGTCGCGACGCCCGAAGGGCACATCCTGATCAACACCAACTGGGAGCGGGCGGTCGGTGGCCTGAAGTCGTCGGTCGAGGCGCTGGGCTTCGCTTTCGATGACATCCGGATCATCCTGGGGAGCCATGCCCATGCCGACCACATGGAAGGCGATGCGCTGGTGAAGCAGATGACCGGCGCTCGCGTGATGGCGATGGCCGGCGACGTGCCGGCGCTCGAGCGGATGCGTCCCGGCGGCAAGCCGCATCCGATCGACCGGGTGCTGCAGGACGGGGCGACGGTCACGCTCGGGGACACGACGTTGACGGCCCGCTTGACACCGGGACACTCGCGCGGCTGCACCACCTGGACGATGCAGATCGAGGAGGACGGCGAGCGGCACGACGTGGTGATCATCGGCAGCATGGGAAGCAACCCGAACTTCCGGTTCGTCGACAATCCCGACAATCCGACCATCGTCGATCAGTACCGGCAGGGCTTCCGGGTCTTGCGGTCGCTCCGGCCGGATGTGCCGCTGGGGTCGCACCCGGCGATGTATCGAATGGCCGAGAAGTACGCGCGTCTCGGCGACGGCCCGAACCCGTTCATCGATCCTGACGGCTACCGGGAGGAGCTGGACGCGGTCGAGGCGCTGTTCAACGAGGTGCTGGCCCGGCAGACCGCGGCTGCCGGGTCCGACCCGCGATGATGACCGGCTGGGGGCGGCGCCACTCGATCCGCGCGGATCGTGAGCAGAGGGGAGTCCATTCTTGAACGGCGACGGCAACCTGGCGGTCTTCTGCGACTTCGAGAACGTGGCCCTCGGGGTCCGCGACGCCGATCTCAAACGGTTCGACGTGCGGCCGGTGCTCGAACGGCTCCTGCTGAAGGGCAGCATCGTCGCCAAGAAGGCGTACTGCGACTGGGACCGCTACAAGGAGTTCAAGGCGCCGATGCACGAGGCGGCGTTCGAGCTCATCGAGATTCCCCACGCGCGGCAGGCGGGCAAGAACTCGGCCGACATCCGCATGGTGGTCGATGCGCTCGACCTGTGCTACACGAAGGAGCACATTGATACGTTCGTCGTCATCTCCGGCGATTCCGACTTCTCCCCGCTGGTCAGCAAGCTGCGCGAGAACGCCAAGGCGGTCATCGGGGTCGGGGTGAAGAACGCCACCTCGGATCTGCTCGTCAACAACTGCGACGAGTTCATCTTCTATGACGATCTGGTGGCGGAGGGCCAGCCCGCCCGCCGGCGGTCCCGCGGCAAGTCGCGGGCGAAGACGCCCGCCGACAAGCCGAAGAAGGCCGCCGCGCCCGCGCCCGCGAAGGACGAGAGGGACGATTCGGTGCAGCCGGCCATCGACCTCGTGATCCAGACGGCCGAGGCGATCTACGCGGAACGCGGCGACCGGGCGAAGCTGTGGGGGTCGATGATCAAGCAGACCCTCAAGCGGCGGCGTCCGGGGTTCAACGAATCGGCCTACGGCTTCGGTTCGTTCAACGACCTCCTCGAGGAGGCGCAGGCGCGCGGCCAACTGCAGCTCGACCTCGACGAGCGGTCCGGCGGCTACATCATCGGCAAGATCACGCGGGACTGAATCGGCGAGGGAACCCGTTTCCCGCGACCAGCGCGTGGTCCGCGCGGAGAGGCGATTTCGTCGAGGCGGCGCCAGCGTTTCGACTTGGGTCAACCGGACATGTCGGCCGGGCTGACGCTGGAGCCGATACCGGCGTTCCAGCCCGCGGTCATCCGGCCACCCGCATTCCCGCCAGCAGATACAGGACCACGGTGACCCCGGCTGCGGCCAGGGCGTAGGGGGCCTGGGTGCGCACGTGCTCGATGTGGTCGCTCCCGGCCGCGGCAGACGAGATCACGGTGGTGTCGCTGATCGGCGAGCAGTGGTCGCCGAACACGCCTCCGCCCAGCACCGCACTGACGACGAGGGGCAGCGTGACTCCGGCGCCGTCGAGCTGCATGGCCGCCGCGAGGGGCACGGCCAGCGGGATCATGATGGCGAAGGTGCCGAAGCTCGTCCCCGTCGCGAACGCGATGACCCCCGACGTCAGGAAGACGACGGGCGCGGCGATGGCAGGCGTCAGGAGAGGGGCGGCGCGGGCCGCGATGAACGGTCCCGTGCCCAGGGCCTCGCAGACGCCGCCGATGGCGAGGGCCAGCACGAGCAGGCTGGCGATGGGCAGCATCGACCCCGCCCCGCGCCAGGCCGCGTCTGCCAGCTCGCGGGGACCGGTGTCGCCGGAGGCGGTCGCGGCCACGCCCAGGAAAGCGAGGGCGGCGATGACGCCGGCCAGCACCGCGCTGGAGCCCGAGGCGTGCTCCAGCCAGTCCATCAGCGTGGGGTCGGTGATGCCGGCCTCGCGCGCGCCGGCGATGCCGGTGACGGCGATGCCGGCCAGGACCGTCCCCATCATCACCGCGAGGGGCATCGCGAGATGGCGCGCCCGACCCCGTGCCGGGCCGTTGTCTGCGAGCCCGCCTTCCGCCCCGCCGCGTGCAGCCTCGTACGAGGCTTCGCCGGCCGCGCCGGGTCGAGCCCCGTACGACGCCCCGCCGGCCGCTTCGGCCGGCGGATGCGCGTTGGGGTTCGCGTCCAACGACGGCCCGGCCTCCCGGGTCCGGTGCTCGGCGGCCCGCATCGGTCCGACGTCGTACCCGGTCCCCGCCACCACGAAGACCAGCAGCACCGACAGGACCGCGTAGAAGTTCAACGGGACGGCGGCGATGAAGACGGCCAGAGGGGCCTGATCGCCGAGCCGGCCCAGCTCGGCCTGGGCCGCCAGCAGGGCGAGCACCACGGCGCCCCAGCTGTTGAGCGGGATCAGCATGCACACCGGCGCCGACGTCGCGTCGCAGATGTACGCCAGCTTCTCGCGGGCGATGCGGTGGCGGTCGAAGAACGGCCGGGCCACCGTGCCCACGACGAGGCAGGTGATCGTGGACTCGATGAACACGCCAAGCCCCACCACGGCGGCCATCAGCCGGGCCCCGCGGGGGCTGTCCGCCCAGTTGCGGTTTCGGGCCCACCGCAGGAACCCGGCGACCCCGCCGCTCCGCTGCATCCACCGGATGAGCACCCCCATGAGGACCGTGAACAGGACCACGCGGGCCTGTCCTGGATTCGAGAGCACATTGGCGATGCCGCGCGCGGCGGCGGACGTCGCCGCGAGCGGCTGCCACCCTGCGACGATCAGCCACCCGACCCAGATGCCGGCCAGCAGCGAGGGGACCGCCCGACGGGTCGCGATGGCGAGGCCAATGGCCAGGGCCGGCGGCAGGAGCGAAAGCCACCCGAACGGGTTCAGGTCCACGCGGGGCATCGTATCAGGCGGGTCGGGGGGGCGGCGCCGGTCGGACTCGTGCGTCGGGGAACGTCCGCATGTCCTCGTTCGGCTCTCCGGAAGCGGGTCGGGTCGAGGTCGGGCGTCGGCCCGAGCTCGCCGGGAACCCGCCGCGCCGGATTCAGTAGAATGAGGGTTCGCTCTTGGCGGCGGGCTGACGCATCGAGCGATGGCGCCGGCGTCCGGACGGTCTGATCACGGGCCGGCCGAGGAGGGCGGCGCCGCCTTCGGATCGCGCCCGTCGCTGGGGAAGAACAGACGCGGAAGACGGCAGGACGCCGCTTCTCCCACCGGATGACGACAGGGACCTGGCCATGGATGACGTCAAGCTCGCGACGAACCGGCGGCACTTTCTGGGGGCGTTGTCGGCGGCCGGGCTCGGGTCGACCCTGCTCCCCGGCGCCCTCGTGGCGGTGGCCCAGGATGCGGACGTGGTCACGGTGGAGATGCTCGAGGCGGCGCAGCGGCTCGCGGGGCTGCAGTTCACGCCCGACGAGCTCCAGCGGCTGGCCGAGCGCCTGAACGGCGCGGGTGACCGGCGGCGGGACTACGAGACGCTGCGGGCCGCGAACCTCGGGAACTCCCAGCAGCCGGCCATCGTGTTCAATCCGGTGCCGCCGGGCATGACCCTGCCGGCCGAGCGCGGTCCCAACCGGCGCGAGCCGGTCACCGTCGCCATGCCGGCCAGCGACGAGGCCCTGGCCTTCCTGCCCGTCACCCATCTCGCACGGCTCGTCGAGACGCGGCAGGTCAAGCCGTCGGAGCTGACCGAGCTCTACCTGGCGCGGCTGAAGCAGCACGATCCGGCGCTGCACTGCGTGGTCAGCTACACCGAGGACCTCGCCCGGCGCCAGGCCCGGCGGGCCGACGAGGAGATCGCGGCGGGGACCTACCGGGGGCCGCTGCACGGGATTCCCTGGGGCGCCAAGGACCTCCTCGCGGTGCGGGGGACCCGAACCACCTGGGGCGCCTCGCCCTATCGGGAGCAGACCATCGACACCGACGCGACCGTCTATCGCAGGCTCACCGAGGCCGGGGCCGTACTGGTGGCGAAGCTGTCGATGGGGGCCCTGGCCTCCGGCGACCGCTGGTTCGGTGGCCGCACCCGCAGCCCCTGGAACCTCGAGCAGGGATCCAGCGGATCGTCGGCCGGCCCGGGGGCGGCGACCGCGGCCGGTCTCGTCGGGTTCTCGATCGGCACCGAGACCCGCGGGTCCATCATCTCGCCCTCGACCCGGAACGGGGTCACCGGCCTGCGGCCGACGTTCGGCCGGGTGAGCCGCCACGGCGCGATGGCCCTGAGCTGGACCATGGACAAGATCGGCCCGATGTGCCGGTCGGCCGAGGACTGCGCCCTCGTCTTCGCGGCCATCCAGGGACCGGACGGGCTCGACAACACCCTGCTCGACGTGCCGTTCAACTGGGACGCGGCCAGCGACGTAGCCGCCCTGCGCGTCGCGTACCTGCGGTCGGCGTTCGAGGACGAGGACGCCGGCGAGGGCGAGAACACACCCCAGCGGGCCGGCCGCCGGCAGACGCTCGGCAACAACCGGGCCGCCCTCGACGCGATCCGCGGCCTCGGGGTGCAGGTGGCGCCGCTCGACCTGCCCGATCTGCCGAGTGGGGCGATCGGCTTCATCCTCGGCACCGAGGCGGCGGCGGCGTTCGACGTGCCGACCCTGAACGCCCGGCTCGACGGCATGCGGGACGAGCCCGAGCGCAGCCGGTGGCCGGACAGCTTCCGGGTATCCCGCTTCGTGCCGGCCATCGAGTATCTGCAGGCCAATCGCCTGCGCATGCGCATCATCGAGGACCTGCACGAGGCGCTCGGCGACTTCGACCTGTTCGTCGGCAGCAACCTCGGGTTGACGAACCTGACCGGGCATCCCGAGATCAGCATGCCCAGCGGGTTCCACGAGGGGAGCCCCACCAGCCTGCGGTTCACCGGCAAGCTGTTCGGGGAGCGGGAGATTCTGCGTCTGGCCCACGCGTTCCAGATGGCCACCGACCACCATCTGCAGCACCCGCCGCTGTAGGGGAGCGTCCCGCCCGGCGCCGCCGCCGGCCCGATACGAACTCTCGCGCGGGCTGGCGGCATGCGAAGGCCGCGGGCCGTGGAAGCCGGCCCCCCACCCGTCGCCGCGCGTCCCGTCGAAGGCGGCGCGGCGCCGGCTCCGCCCCCGCCGCCCGTCCCCTTCACGCAATTACACAACTATTACATCGGTTGCGCGCGGAGCTTGTTAGGCTGACTGCAGTCGGCCGGGCGCCGGTGCCCGGACCGTTTCCCCGAAGGAGCTGCCGTGCCCACCAAGGAGATCGATTTCGCCAGCGGAGACAAGGTCAGTTGGGTGACCGCGTCCGCGTTCGTTGTCTTCCATGTCCTGGCGGTAGTGGCGCTGTTCAACGTGACCTGGCAGGCGGTGGTCGTGGCCGCGGTGCTGCACTGGATGTGCATCGGTTGGGGCATCGGCCTGGGCTATCACCGGCTCCATACGCACCGTTCCTACAAGACGCCGAAGCTCGTCGAGTACTTCTTCGCGATCTGCGGCTGCCTGACGCTTCAGGGCGGGCCGGTGTTCTGGACCGCGCTGCACCGCATCCATCACCAGCACTCCGACAAGACCGGCGATCCGCACACGCCGCGCGACGGCAAGTGGTGGTCGCACATGCTGTGGACCATCTTCGGCGAAGAGCTGCACCACGACACCGCGATCATGGGCAAGTACGCCCCCGACCTGATGAAGGACCGGTTCTATCAGGTGCTCACGCGGTGGCACTGGGTGCCGCTGGTGGTTCTGGGGCTGGCGCTGATTGCGATCGGCGGCTGGACGTGGGCGCTGTGGGGGGTGTTTCTCCGCGTCGTCGTCGGTCTCCACTGCACGTGGCTCATCAACTCGGCGACCCATCTCTGGGGCAGCCGCCGCTTCAACACCAGCGACGATTCGAAGAACTCGTTCTGGGTGGCCCTCATCACTTTCGGGGAGGGCTGGCACAACAACCACCATGCCCACCCCCGGTCCGCCCGACACGGCATGACCTGGTGGGAAGTCGACCTGAGCTGGATGCAGCTTCGTGTGATGCAATGGTTGGGGCTCGCGTGGGATGTGCAGGTCCCGAGCGCCACGCAGATCGTCCACAAGACGCTGTCGCTCGAGAACGCTGCGTAGGCGCGCGACCTTCGGTCGCGTTGGAAGTTTCGCTGGCGCGAAACTTCTGCGGCGCAGCTGGCGGTCACATGCAAGTTCGCTGGCGCGAAACTTCTGCGGCGCAGCTGGCGGTCACATGCAAGTTCGCTGGCGCGAAACTTCTGCGGCGCAGCTGGCGGTCACATGCAAGTTCGCTGGCGCGAAACTTCTGCGGCGCAGCTGGCGGTCACATGCAAGTTCGCTGGCGCGAAACTTCTGCGGCGCAGCTGGCGGTCACATGCAAGTTCGCTGGCGCGAAACTTCTGCGGCCCGACTGGCGGTCACATGCAAGTTCGCTGGCGCGAAACTTCTGCGGCGCAGTTGCGGTCACGGGCTCCTGGACGGCGGCTCGGCGGTCCGTCGCAACGGGGGGGCGGAGACGCTATCCTTATGCGTATGGATCGCTCCGGCGGGAATCGCAAACGCACCATCCTGGTCGCGCTGCTCGGCGCCGGCCTGATCGCCGTCGCGGTCGCGCTCAACATCAACTTCATCGTCGTAAACTGGCGGACAGGGCTGCTGCTGCTGCTGGGCGTGGTCAGCTTCGTGGTCCTGGTCGGCGGCCTGACCCTGAACACCGCCTTCCTGATCCGCGAGATCCGGAAGAGCGAGCAGCACGACGCCTTCATCCACGCGGTCACCCACGAGCTGAAGACGCCGCTCGCGAGCATCAAGCTGTATCTGCAGACGCTGCGCCAGCGGGAGCTGCCGGCCGGCACCCGGCAGGACATCATCGACACGATGCTCGACGACTCCGATCGCCTGCAGCGGACCATCGATCAGATCCTGCTGGCCGGCAAGACCGGCGACGCGCGCCGGGTCGACAACCCCACCGACGTCGATCTGTCCGAGGTCGTGGGAGAGTGCGTCTCGCTCGCCGGCAAGCGCCATCACCTCGTGAACGGCGAGGTGGAGGTGGTCGGCCGGCTCCCCCACGGCGCCTTCGTCGTCCAGGGCGATCGGGAGGAGCTGACGGCGGCGGTGACAAACCTCGTCGACAACGCCGTCAAGTACTCGGGTGATCGCGTGCGGGTGGCGGTGGACGTGGCGCGGATCGGGGCGCGCCGGGTGGCCGTCAGCGTGCGCGACCAGGGCATCGGCATCACCGGGCACGAGCTGAAGCGGGTGTTCCGCCGGTTCTACCGGCTGCCCGCCGCGCTGCAGTCGCGGGTGCGGGGGACGGGCCTCGGACTGTCGATCGTGCTCGCGGTGGCGCGGCGGCACGGCGGGCGCGCGTACGCGGACAGCCGGGGGGCCGAGCGGGGGAGCACGTTCACCCTCGAGCTGCCTTTGAAGTCATGAACCGTGTCCTCATCGTCGAAGACGAAGAACATCTCGCGGCCGGGTTGAAGCTCAATCTCGAGGCGGAGGGGTTCGCGGCCGACGTCGAGGACAACGGCGAGGACGCCCTGGAGCGGCTTCTCGACGACGGGGGCGTCGGCGCCAACGCCTTCGACGTCGTGCTGCTCGACGTCATGCTGCCGGGCCTCGACGGTTTCGAGGTCGTGCGGCGGTTGCGGGCGGCGCGCCGTTTCGTCCCGGTCATGCTGTTGACGGCGCGTTCGCACACCGACGACGTCCTGCGCGGATTCGAGGCGGGCGCTGACGACTATCTGCCCAAGCCGTTCGATCTGTCCATCCTGCTGGCGCGGATCCAGGGGCTGCTCAGGCGCCGCCGATGGCTGCACGGGGAGGAGGCGGGGCAGGCGGCGGAGGACGACGAGTACTCGTTTGCCGGCCGGCACGTCGACTTTCGCAACCAGGTGCTGCGCCGCGACCGCGCCGAGCAGCCGCTGACGCTGATGGAGGCGACGCTGCTGCGCTATCTGGTGCAGCACGCGGGCGCGACGGTGTCTCGGCAGACCCTCCTCGAAGAGGTGTGGGGGGTGCGCCAGGACACCGACACCCGGACCGTCGACAACTTCGTGGCGCGGCTGCGGCGCTACATCGAGACCGAACCGGCCCATCCGCGGCATCTGCTGACGGTGCGCGGGGTCGGCTATCGCTTCGTCCAGGAGCCCGACGACTAGTCGTCCCGCGCGCATCGCCGGCAGCCGGACGCACCTTCGGATTGAACCCATGCGCAAGCAGACCCTCGTGAAGCTCGGCCTCGGACTGATCGCCCTGATCGTGGTGCCGTGGCTGTTCCTCCGGACGCTGCAGAACACCATCGCCGAACCCTACGCGGTGGAGCCCGAGGCGTTGTCCGGCTGGACCCTGGTGCTGGCGGACCCGACACGCCCCGCGGTCTGGGCGGCGGGGCTGGAACCGCCGGCCCTGTTCCGTTCCGGCCTGTTCGACCAACTGTTCGATCGGACCATGGCGTCGATGACGTCGCCGTTGGACGACGTGCTGCCGATCATGCTCGCCCGCGAGCTCTCAGGGGGAGCGGGCGCACCACTCTCGGCGGAGGCGATCCGGCAGGCGGCAGGCGACGCCGGGCTCGAACGGGCGCGCCTCCAGCCGGTGTGCATGGCGGTGAAGCGGGAGACCTTCGCGGGCCGCACCCGCGAGTTCTACTTCGTGCTGTTCGACATCCCCGAGGTCGCGGCGTTCCGCCGGCGTCTGAACGAGCTGGTGGAGGACGGCGCAGGAGGGGACGCCCTCGGCGACCTCGACCTGATTCTGCCCATCGCGGGCTCGGACGCGGCGTTCGTCGGCTGGTGGCCGGTCGTCGTCGATCGCGAGACCGACTGCCAGGCGCCGGTCGGGCCCTGAACCCGTGACGCGCGTTGCCGGCGACCGACATGCGAGGCGGGCCGGCAGCGTCCAGGGGAGCAGGTCGCCGGCGGCCATGGTCGCCGCCGGCCGGGCGAGCGGCGCGTCCGCGCCGTTTCTACGGTGCAGACGGCTGGCGCCCGTCCACGATCGCCCGGTGGACCAGATCCTTGAACTCCTCGCGGAACCCGCCCCCGCGCGACGGCGAGACCGCGGCCATGATCACGGTGACGAGGCCGTGCTCGGGATCGATCGAGAACCGGGTGCCGGACGACCCGTCCCACCAGTACTCGCCGTCGCCGACCGGGAAGGAATAGCGGCCGGCGTCGAGCACGACGTTGAACCCGAGGCCCCAGCCGGACCCCGCCATGTAGCCGGAGCGCGACAGCGGGAGCACCGCGTCCGGCACGTGGTTCCGGGTCATCAGGGCGACGGTCTCCGGCTCGAGCACCCGCACGCCGTCCAGCGTGCCGCCGTTCAGGAACATCTGCGAGAAGCGCAGGTAGTCCATGACCGTCGACAGCAGGCCGACGCCGCCCTCGACGAGGGCGGGACGCTCGGTGAACGGCACGCTCTCGATGGCCCAGGGGTAGAGCTCGCCGCTGCCGTCGTCGAGGCGGTAGACGGTGGTGAGGCGATCGGCGCGGTCTCCGTCGGCCCAGAACACGGTGTCGGTCATCCCCAGGGGCGCGAACAGCCGCTCGGCCAGGAACTCCTCGAACGGCTGTCCGGACCAGACCTCCACGAGCCGGCCGAGGATGGTGGTGGAGATGCCGTGGTGGAGATGCCGTATCGGAAGCGCGTGCCGGGGTCCTCGAACAGGGGCACGCGGGCGGCGTTGTCCACCATCTCGGGCAGGGTGATGGACCGCAGCCGGACCCCCTCGGCGCGGTAGATGGGGGTGCTGCGGCTGCCGATGCCGGAGGTGTGGGTCAGCAGATGGCGCACGGTGATGTCGCCGGCGCGCGGGCGGGTCCGGGCGAGATCGGGGGCGCCGGGGTCCTCGAACACCCGCTGGTCGGCGAACTGCGGCAGGTACCGCGCGATCGGATCGTCCAGCTGGAACCGGCCCTCCTCCCACAGCATCATGACCGCGGTGCTCGTGATCGGCCGGGTCATCGAGTACAGTCGGAACAGGTCGTCGCGGGCCATCGCGTCGCCGGTCTCCCGGTCGCGTTGTCCGAGCGCCTCGAAGTACACGACGCGGCCGTGGCGCGCCACCGCCGCCACCACCCCGGCGATGTCCGACCCGTTGACGTGGGCCTGCAGCGCCTCGGTGGCTTCAGCCAGGCGGCTCGACGACATGCCCACGGACTCGGGCTCGGCGGGCGCGAGGTCCTGGGCCGCGGCCGGCAACGGCGGGGCCAGACAGAGTACGGCGATCAGGGGGAATCGAAGGCTCATCGGGTTCTCCAGTGCGACGGTATCCAGGGTCGTGTCTTGCATCCTATAATCATTAGTCGGTGTACGCGAAGCTCCCGGAGCAGGCTACTTTGGTTCGGGCCGGGCGATGAGGGGCATTGGCATTGCTGCGGGCAGCCGCCCGAAGCAGGATGCGGAGTTGGAATTGGTGGCGGTCGGTCGGGGATGTCCCGCGTCGCACGAAGGCGGGTGGACGGCGGGGCGGCTCGCGCCACCGGTTGATATGAGGGAGGGTAGTGGTGCTGAAGCGTCTGATGGTGGTCGGAATCGCGTTGATGATCGGCGTGACGATGGCGCCGGCGCCGGTGGCCGGCCAGGACACGCCGCAGTGGCGGGGACCGAATCGGGACGGCTCGGTCGTCGGGTTCGACGTGCCGGCGTCCTGGCCCGAGGGGCTCACCCGGCAGTGGACCGTCGAGGTGGGGTTCGGCTACGCGACGCCGCTCCTCGTCGGGGATCGGATCTACCTGTTCAGCCGGCAGGGGGACGATGAAGTGATGCACGCGCTCGACCCCGCCACCGGTGCGACCGTCTGGCGATCGAGCTATCCGGCCCCGTTCCAGATGCTGCCGGCCACCCGCAATCACGGCCCCGGACCCAAGTCGACCCCGGCCTACGCCGACGGGCGTCTCTTCACGCTCGGCATGAGCGGCATCGTCACCGCATTCGACGCCGCGGACGGCCGGCAGGTGTGGCAGCGGCCCGGCGATCCGGTCCAGCCGCTCTACCACACCGGCCAGTCGCCCCTCGTCGACGGCGATCGGGTGATCGTGCACGTGGGCGGCCAGGACAACGGCGCGCTGACCGCGTTCGACGCCGCCACCGGCGAGGTCCGGTGGAGCTGGGACGGCGACGGACCCGCCTACGGCTCGCCGATCATCGCCGAGGTCGAAGGCGTCCGGCAGGTCATCAACTTCACCCAGGAGAACCTCGTCGGAGTGGCGGCCGACACCGGGCAACTGCTGTGGAGCCGGCCCTTCACGACCCCGTCGACGACCACGTCGCAGACGCCGCATCTCTACGAGGGCGACCTGATCGAGACCGGCCGCGGCAACGGGGTCACCCGCTTCCGCATCGTCCGCGAGGGCAATGCCTGGACCACCGAGAACGTGTGGCACACCGACGAGGTGGGGCTGCACCTGACCAATGGGGTGGTCGTCGACGGCGTGATGTACGGGCTGTCGCATCTGAACAGCGGCCAGTACTTCGGTCTGGATCTCGACACCGGCGAGGTGCTCTGGACGAGCGCGCCGCGGCAGGCGGAGAACGCCGCCATCCTGAACGCGGGCACCACCATCCTGTCGCTGGAGGACGATGCCGAGCTGGTCGTGCTGCCCCACAGCCGCACCGCTTTCGAGCCGGTGCAGCGGTACGAAGTGGCGGAGAGCTCGACCTGGACCCAACCCACGCTGGCCGGGAACCGGGTGTACGTCAAGGACATCGAGTCGCTGACGCTCTGGACCGTCGAGTAGGTCAAGCCAGGAGGAAATTCCAGATGTCGCTACGCATCAACGACGTCGCCCCCGATTTCACGGCGGAGTCGACGCAGGGCACCATCAACTTCCACGAATGGATCGGGGACGGCTGGGCCATCCTGTGCTCGCACCCCAAGGACTTCACCCCGGTGTGCACGACCGAGCTGGGGTACATGGCCGGGCTTCAACCGGAGTTCGAGAAGCGCAACTGCAAGATTCTCGGCATCAGCGTCGACGGCGTGAGCAACCACGAGGCCTGGTCCCGGGACATCGAGGCGTCGCAGGGCCACGCCGTGACCTATCCCCTCATCGGCGATCCCCAGTTGAAGATCGTCAAGCAGTACGACATGCTGCCGGCCGCCGCCGGGGACACCAGCGAGGGGCGGACGCCGGCAGACAACGCGACCGCCCGGTCGGTGTTTCTCATCGGCCCCGACAAGAAGATCAAGGCGACCATCACGTACCCGATGAGCACCGGCCGCAACTTCGACGAGATTCTGCGGCTGGTGGACTCGTGTCAGCTCACCGCGTCGAAGAAGGTCGCCACCCCCGTGAACTGGAAGCAGGGCGAGGACGTCATCATCCTGCCGGCGGTTTCCGACGAGGCCGCGCGGGCCGCGTATCCGGACGGCTGGCAGCAGCCCTTGCCCTACATCCGGATCGTGCCGCAGCCGAAATAGAACGACGACGGGCATTTCGCGGCGGCGGCGATTGAGGGTTGCATCGAGCGGTCGTGTACCAGAGGATCTGCTGGACGGGTGCCAGAGGATCTGCTGGAACCTGGGAGGAGAGCAGTCATGCAGACGAGAAAAGGACGACGGCTGGCGTTCGGGGCCCTGGCCCTGGCGCTGGTCGCACTGATCGGGGTCGGCGCCACGCTGAACCGAACCGAGGCGATGCAGGGCGACCTGGTCTGGGGCCCGGTATTCGAGGTGGATCCGCTGTGGCCGAAGCCGCTGCCGAACCACTGGCTGCTCGGCACCACCATCGGGGTGTCGGTCGACAACCGCGACCACATCTGGATCGTCCACCGCGTCGATTCCCTGTCGGCCGGCGAGGTGCCGGCGGCGCAGGATCCTCCGGTGGCGGCCGAGTGCTGCTTCCCGGCGCCGCCGGTGCTAGAGTTCGACCAGTCGGGGCTCCTCGTCAACTACTGGGGCGGCCCCGGCGAGGGCTACGAGTGGCCGGCCTCGAACCACGGCATCTTCGTCGACCACATGGACAACGTGTGGGTCGGCGGCAACGGCGGTCCCGACTCGCATCTCCTGAAGTTCACCCGGCAGGGCAACTTCCTGCTGCAGGTGGGCAGCTCGGGCGGCAACGCCGGCAGCAACGACACCGAGAACTTCGGCCGCGTCGCCAAGATCTTCGTGGACCCGAAGGACAACGAGGCGTACATCGCCGACGGCTATCTCAACAAGCGGGTCGCGGTGCTCGACGCCGAGACCGGCGCCATGAAGCGCTTCTGGGGCGCCTACGGCAACACCCCGGACGACACCGACCTCGGCCGCTACGACCCGAACGCCGAGCCGGCGCAGCAGTTCCGGACCCCGGTGCACTGCGCCGAGCTCTCGCTCGACGGCCTCGTCTACGTCTGCGACCGCGTGAACGACCGCATCCAGGTGTTCCAGAAGGACGGCACCTTCGTCGAAGAGCTGATCGTGGCCCGGGACACCCTGGGCGCCGGGTCGGCCTGGGACCTCGCGTTCTCGCGCGACGCCGACCAGAAGTACATCTACATGGCGGACGGCGTGAACGAGAAGGTCTACATCATCGACCGCGAGGAGATGCAGGTGCTGTCGAGCTTCGGGGACGGCGGGCGGCAGCCCGGCCAGTTCTACGGAGCCCACAGCATCATGACCGACTCGTCCGGCAACATCTACACGACCGAGACGTTCGAGGGCAAGCGCGTCCAGAAGTTCGTCTACAAGGGCGAGGGCCCGATTCGCGCCGACCAGGGCGTGGTCTGGCCGTCGAACTGATCCGCGCCGAGCGGATTGTCGGGTAATCGGGAACGGGGATCGGGGCTGAGGTTCCGGTCCCCGTTTCTTGTACGCCGGCCAATCCACCCGGTGTTCCGGCGGGCGGGGGGTAGCATCGTCCCGTCCGCCTCGTTCCTGCCTCTGTTCCACGCGGTCAGGAGAGGGTCGATACGGCGTTGCCGACTCAGCACCCTGGGCGCAGCCCGTTTCAGCAGTCTCGCGCGCTTGGCACACGGCAGGTGACTTGCATCAGCCGTCCTTGCGCATAGGATCTCGTCCCCGGCGGTTTCCGCCTCGCGCGTGCGGCGCGAGCCCGCGATTCCGGGTGACAGCCCGGAATCGTTCTCCCACGCTGGTGAGCGTCGCCGCACGCTCCGAGGGGCGCGGCCGGGGTGACAGGGGAGACGCGGTTGCGGCACACTGTGGCCGATGCGTCTCCACTGGCCAGACGCCGCCGTCCGCGCGGCGGCTCTTTACTTGGCTCTCCTGACGTCGCCGGCGCTGGCGCCGTCCGTCGCGGCCGGCCAGCCGTCCGCCGACCCCGTCCGGTGTCCGGCCCTCGACCCGCGCGGACCCGCGGCCGACCCCGACCTGTATTGCATCGAGCTGGTTCACGCCCCCGATTTTCCCGGCGTCTCGGGCTACGTCGAGCTCACGCCGCCGCCGTCGCCGTTCGGGGCCTCGGTCAACGCCGGCGGCAGTCACCGCTTCGACCTGACCCTGCACGCGGCCGGCCTGCCCGACCCGGCGGCGCTCGGCGACTACCGCGGCTACGTGGCCTGGGCCGCGACGCCGCGCCTGCGGCCGGTGGTCAACCTGGGGCCGGTCGCGAACGGCCGCACCACGCTCCCGCCCGTCGACCTCGACAAGTTCCTGGTGCTCGTCACCGCCGAGGCGGCGCCGGACGGGCTGGCCTGGGACGGACGCATCGTGCTGCGGGGCATCTCGGCCGGCATGCGCATGGAGCCGGAGGACCTGCTGGCGGTGACCGGCATGGTCGGGGGCGGCGCGCCGCCGCCTCCCGCGCGGGGCTGGACGCGTCCGCCGATGCATCCGTCGGTGGCGATGATGCCGGGCGTGGGCCGCCTCGCTCCGCCCGTCGACCCGTTCCTCCCGGCCGCGGGCGAGCCGCTTCCCGCCGCCCGCCCTCGCGAGATCGTCCGGCTCGGCGACGGCGGCGCCCTCGACCTCGAGGCGGGGCTCGTGCGCCGCACCATCGGGGGCCGGACCTTCACGATGTACGGCTTCAACGGGCAGTACCCGGGTCCCCTCATCCAGGTGCCGCAGGGGGCCACGATCACCGTGAACGTCGTCAACCGGCTCGCGGTGCCCACGGCCGTGCACTGGCACGGCATCCGCCTCGAGAACCGGTTCGACGGCGTCCCCGGCCTCACCCAGGACGCCATCGCGCCGGGCGCGACGTTCCAGTATCGGATTCACTTCCCGGACGCCGGCCTCTACTGGTACCACCCCCATCACCGCGAGGACTTCCAGCAGGACCTGGGGCTGTACGGGAACCTGCGGGTGGACGCGGCCGACCCCGCGTACTTCGGTCCCGCGAACCGCGAGCAGGTCCTGATGCTGGACGACCTGCTGGTCGGCGAGACCGGCCTCGTGCCGTTCGGCCGCGACCGGGCGACCCACGCCCTGATGGGCCGGTTCGGGAACCTGCTGCTCGTCAACGGCGAGCCCGAGTACCGCCTGACGGTGGCGCGGGGCGAGGTCGTCCGCTTCTTCCTCACCAACGTCTCGAACACGCGCACGTTCAACGTCTCGTTCGGCGACGCCGCGATCAAGCTGGTGGCGTCCGACGTCGGGAAGTTCGAGCGGCAGGCGTGGGTCGACAGCGTGGTCATCGCGCCGGCCGAGCGCTACATCGTCGAGGTCCGCTTCGACGCGCCGGGCGAAACACGGCTCGTCAACCGCGTGCGCGCCATCGACCACGTCTACGGGAACTACTTTCCCGACGAGGCGGTGCTGGGCACGGTGGTGGTCGCCGACACCCCGGCCGCGCCGGACCACGGGGCCAGCTTCCAGGAGCTGCGGACCCACACGGACGTCGCGTCCGACATCGACGGCTACCGCGACGAGTTCGATCGGCCGGTCGACCACCGGCTCCTCCTGACCCTCGAGCTCGGAGACCTGCCCGACCCCCTCGCGCCGTTGCTGAACCTGGACCGATCGTTCTTCAACCCCGTCGAGTGGAGCGGCACCATGCCGCGCATGAACTGGGTCACGACGGCCGGCCCGGTGGGGTGGATCCTGCGCGACCTCGACACAATGCTCGAGAACGACGCCATCGACTGGCGCTTCACCCGGGGCGACGTCGTCAAGCTGCGCCTGCGCAACGACCGTGGCGCCGTGCACGCGATGCAGCACCCGGTCCACATCCACGGGCAGCGGTTCCTCGTGCTTGCCCGCGACGGCGTCCCGAACGACAATCTGGTCTGGAAGGACACGGTGCTGCTGCCGGCGGGCTCGACCGCCGACCTGCTGCTGGAGCTGTCCAACCCGGGCCGCTGGATGCTGCACTGCCACATCGCGGAGCATCTCGAATCGGGGATGAAGCTGGTCTTCGACGTCGCGGCGGGTCCGCCGCCGCGAAGAGAACGGAATCCATGACGGGAGGAAGAACCATGCGCAACCTGATCGCCACGCTCGCGCTCCTGGCCGCGGCCGCACCTCTTGCCTCGGCCCAACCCGCGAGCTCGCTCTCCGACGCGGTGCGGCAGTTCGTCGAGGTCGACGATGCGGTGGTCGCGCTGACCGGCGTGCAGGTCGTCGACGGCACCGGCCGGGCCGCGGCCGGCGGTCAGACCGTCCTCATCCGCGACGGCCGCATCGCCGCGGTGGGGCCGGACGCGGAGGTCGCGGTCCCCGCCGGGGCCCGCACGCTGGCCCTCGCCGGCCACACCGTCATCCCCGGCTTCGTCGGCCTGCACGACCACACGTTCTACATGACCCGCGGGCGGCGGGTGCAGCTCAACTTCAGCGCGCCGCGCCTGTATCTGGCGAGCGGGGTGACGACCATCCGCACCACCGGCGCCTTCTCGCCGTACAGCGAGCTGAACCTCAAGCGCGCGATAGCGGACGGCCGCGAGATCGGGCCGCGCATGTACATCACCGGGCCTTACCTGTCGGGAGCCGGCGCGTCGTCGCAGATGTTCCAGGTCGGGACCCCGGAGGACGCGCGGCGGGTCGTGGCCTACTGGGCCGACGAGGGCGTGGACTGGTTCAAGGCGTACACCCGCATCGGCGACGAGGAGCTGGCCGCGGCCATCGACGAAGCCCACCGTCGGGGCGTCAAGGTCACCGGGCACCTGTGCTCCGTCTCGTTTCAGGAGGCGGTGGCCCTGGGCATCGACAACATCGAGCACGGCTTCTTCACCAACAGCGACTACGTTCCCGGCAAGGAGCCGGGCGTCTGCCCGCCCGGCGTGCAGCGCAGCCTGATGGAGGTCGACCTGGACGGCGAGGCCGTCGCCGCCACCATCCGCGCCATGGTCGAAGGCGGCGTCGCCATGACCTCGACCCTCGCCGTCTACGAGCTCGGGGTGCCGAACCGCCCGCCGCTCGAGGACCGCGTTCTCGAGATGCTCGCCCCCGGCGCCCGCGACGAGTACCTGCAGTCGCGGGCCGACGTCGCCTCGCGCGACGACGCGCCGATGGCCACCCTGTTCCCCAAGGCGCAGCGGTTCGAGAAGGCGTTCGTCGACGCCGGCGGGCTGCTGGCGGCCGGGGTCGATCCGACCGGCATGGGCGGGGCGCTGCCGGGCTACGGCGACCAGCGGAACTACGAGCTGCTGCTCGAGGCCGGGTTCACCCCCGAGCAGGTCATCCGGATCATGACCCTGAACGGCGCCAGCGTCCTCGGCGAGGAGGCCCGGTTCGGCTCGGTCGAGGCGGGCAAGCTGGCCGACCTCATCGTCATCGACGGTGACCCGGTGCGCCGCCCGGCCGAGATCCGCAACGTGACGCTGGTCTTCAAGGAGGGCGTCGGCTACGACGCGCCCGCCCTCGCGGAGTCCGTGAAGGGTATCGTCGGCCTGCGGTGACCGGCGGGCCGGCCGCTTGCGGGTCGGAATCGTGGCTCCGCGCCCGTCGGCGGGTAAGATGTCAGCGGCTATATATGCCCTATTTTTCGGTAAAATAGGACGTTATGTACGCCAGATTGCTTCCGACTCCCGACCGATCGGTCTTCCTGTTCGGTCCCCGGGGCACCGGCAAGACCACCTGGATACGCAACCGCTTTCCGCACGCGGTCACCTACGACCTGCTCGACACCGGCGAGGCGTTGCGGCTGACCAAGGACGCCGGCGTCCTGTATCGGGAGCTTGCCGAACTGCCCGCGGGTGCGTGGGTGGTCATCGACGAAGTGCAGAAGGTTCCCGAGCTCCTGAACGAGGTGCACCGGCTTATCGAATCCCGGGGCCTGCGCTTCGTACTGTCCGGCTCGAGCGCGCGGAAGCTGCGGCGGCGCGGCGTGAATCTGCTCGCGGGACGCGCCGTCACCACGACGATGTTCCCGTTGGTGTCGGCCGAGCTGGACTTCGACCTCGACCTTGAGCGCGCGTTCTCGGGGGGAACGCTGCCGATGGCCCTGGCCGGCGACAGCCCGCGCGATTACCTGCGCACGTATGCCGAGACCTATCTGGTGCAGGAAGTACAGGCGGAAGCGCTGACCCGCAACCTCGGCGCCTTCGCCCGTTTCCTGGAAATCGCGGCCCGGCAGAACGCCCAGGCGACCAACGCCGTGTCGATTGCCCGCGACGCCGGCATCGACCGCAGGACCGTGCAGAGCCACTTCGCGATTCTCGTCGACACCCTGATCGGATCCTGGCTGCCGGCCTGGAAGCTGAAGTCCGCCACCAAGCAGGTGCGGCAGAGCAAGTTCTATTTCTTCGATTGCGGCGTCGTCCGGGCCCTGTCGGGTCGCCTGCCCTATCCGCCTACCCAGGAAGAGCTCGGGCCGTTGGTGGAGACGTTCGTCGTCAACGAGCTCCGCGCGTTCCTGAGCTACACGGGTCGGCACTACCCGCTCCACTACTGGCGGAGCTACGACGGCGCCGAGGTGGACGTGCTGTGCGAGACCGCGGCCGGGTTCGTGGCCATCGAGATCAAGGCGTCGGCTCGCTGGGACAAGCGGTTCAACCGCGGCTTCCGCCGGGTTCGGGAACATCTCGACCCGTACGCCACGACCTGTTACGGCGTCTATCTCGGACGCCGTACGGCCCTGTGGGAGGACGTGCAGGTGTTGCCGGTGCTCGACTTCCTGAAGCGTTTGTGGAACGGCAACGTGCTGCGCTGACCGAGGTCGAAGAACGCCGGATCTGTTCCAATCCAGGCTCCGATGCCGGCCACGGCGACCGGCGGTGGCAGCTCGCCCAACGAGTCGCGGCGGAACCGTACGTACGCCGGCCAGGGTGCGTAGCGCCGCGTATGGCGTCCGCCCGCCCTGGGCCTCAGCCGTCTCGCGCCAGCGGTCCACCGCCGCCCGGAAGTCGCCCGTGAAGATCTCCGACAGATAGTGGTGGCTGTAGAACTCGTTCTCGTTGTGCCGGCGGTCGCGGCGGCGGTCGCGGCGGGCATGAGTCTACGCCGTCATCCAGGTGTCGACGGACAGGTCCGGCACCCGCCGGAACTCGGAGAGGTTGTGGGTGATCAGCGGCACGTCTCGGGCCAGGGCGTGGGCGGCGATCCAGAGGTCGTTGGGGCCGATCGGCCGTCCGATGGCGTGCAGGTGAGCGCGGAGCCGGCCGTACTGCCGCGCCACCTCCGCGTCCAGGTCAGCTACCTGCACCGAGGCGGCGAAGTCACGAATGGAAGCGAAGCTCTGTGCGCTACGACTCGAGCGTTGCGCACCGAATTCCAGCTCGCCCAGTACGATTATGGACACACCGCAATCCGGAAGCGGCAACCGGGCGTCAAAGCCCCGGCGCCGGCTCATTGCGTAGATGCAGATATTCGTGTCGAGCATTACCTTCAATCGAACGGCTCCCGTTCTTCGAGCGGTAGCTCTTCCTTGCGCATCTCCGCCATGATCGCCTCGAAGTCATCGGGCAACGGCGTGCTGTTCTTGAAGTAGTCGTCCCAGTCCTTGAACAGGGGACTCAGCACCACGTGGCGGCCTTCACGCCGAATGATCACGCGGTCGGTGGCGAATCGGAATTCCTTCGGCAGCCGCACCGCCTGCGACCGCCCGGACATGAACACCCGCGCGATCTTGCGGCCGTCGCTCGCCTCGGGGCCCGCTGTCTCCGCGGCTCTGGGGCTCTGCTTCGCGGCGCTTCCGCGATGCGCGTCCGCCGCCCCGGCGCTGTTCTTCGCGGCGCCTCCACCATCCGGATCCGCCGCTCTGTCGCTTCTCTTCATGCGCACCTTCATCCCCCAGGACGTCCGGCCGATGACAACAGCGTTGATATATCTCCATAGAAGATATCATGAGCCCGCTGGTTCTTCCTGGCCACGCAAACCCCGATCGCGAAGCCACTTCAGCGTCTCGATACTCTCGGTGAACACGACCAGGCGATCCCTCGGGTCGTGCCCGTCCCAGTCAAAAGGCTTGCCGCCGCGGATCGCGGCGAAGCAGCGCCTGGTACTTGGCGTAGTCGTGCGGACCGATGGCCGCGAGAGTCTGGCGCAGGAACTGCAATGATTGGACTTCCGCTGCCGCGTGCGCGTTCGGTGATTCGGTGAGTGCCTTCTCTCTTTGGCGGATGCGCTTCTTGTGACGCTCGCGATGCAGGCGGCAGGGCTGGAGAACAGCGCCTTCTCCAAAGTGACGAGGAAGAGACCGCGGCGTTTCGACCCCGCCCCGGCGCCGCGGATCGGGACGACGCCACCTTCACCGCGAGCAGGGCCTCTGCCCGCCTGCGGGGTTGTCATCCACCACCACGTATGGACGGCGCGAAGCCGGTTGCGAGGAAGTCGGCGAGCGCGCCGGTGACCTCGGGGGCGACGACGGACCGGATCATCGCGGTGCCTCGTCCACCAGCCCGGCGAGGAAGTCGGCGAACGGACCGATCTCCTGGCGCACGCTCGCCTCTTCGAGGGCCGCCATGTAGGCGCCCCGCCGTTCGACCGGGATGACGGTCCACGGATAGCCCGCCGCCACCAGCATGACGTTCATCAGGAGCCGTCCTATGCGCCCGTTGCCATCCGGGTAGGGGTGAACATGGACGAACAGAAAGTGCCCGAGTACGACGCGAACGGACGGCTCGGTCTCGTCGCGCAGCAGATCGAAGAACGCCGGCATCGCCTCGCGGACCGCGCGCGGGCTCGGCGGTACGTGCATCGAGCGCTGGATGTAGACAGTGGCGTCGCGGTACCCCGCGAGATCGGCCGGTCGAGCGAGCCCCGCCGCGACGCTCGGCGCGAACAGTTCCCGGTACCAGGTCCGATGGTCGGCTTTCGCGACTATTCCGGGATGTTCGCCCCCGACTACGCGGCGAACGCTGCCGCGCACGACCTGGTAGGCCTGCCAGTAGCCGCGGGCGGCGAGCGCGTCACGATGACTCCGATCTCCCGCGTTGCGGCCGGGATCCCAGGCGCCGCTCCGCACCCGGTCGATCAGGGCCGGGCTTACGCGATAACCCTCGATCGACAGCGAATGATAGGCGTCCGTGACGTAGACGTCCTCGATACGTTCGAGAACGGTGTCGACATTGCCCGGGCGCTCGGGCGCGTGGGGAAAGCGGTCTGGGATGCGGCCCCGCATGGTGTCCCACATCAGACGCATGCGGTGCACCACGGGTGAAGCGCCCCGGCGGACGTGCACGATGGCGGGCCGTGTCTCGAAGGGGCTGCGTTCGCGCACACTGAACTCCGCCGCGCGCATCGTGTCGACGATGTCATTCGCGATCCGCTCCCGGCCGATACCGCGGAAGGCGGCGGCCAGACGTCCGGCGACGGTGCTATGACCACCGTCGAGGAGGCGGCGAAGCACGTCCGACGCATCGGGCACGAGGGCGAGCGCCGTCCGCGCCTCGACCGTATTCCGGCTGAAGAACCGGGCCGGGCAGGCGACCAGCGCGGCCGGCAGGCCGAACGCGCGCATCCCGTCCCGTTCCACGACGTCCGCGGGGTCAGGCATCGCCGCACGGACTTCGAGCAGGGACGTACCGTGGAGCAGGGCGCTGACGCGGTTGCGCCCCTTGGGCGCCCGTACAAGTAGCTGGTTCGGAACGGTCCGATTGCCCGCGTGGAGCGCCAGGGACTGCTCCGGCGAAAGGCACCATCTCTCGCCGAAGCGAGCCCGCAGGTATCCGGCGCAAAAGCTCCAGAACGACGCGTACCACGCGGTGCTGTCCCCGGCGTCCTGGTCCGGCGAGCCCGCGATGTACCATCCCTTCATGACCGGTCGCAGAAAACCGTGTCTGACGAGCCGTTCGCGGTGCGTCCGTGCAAGCTCCGTGGCGCGGACCGCAACGACGCCGCGATCCTGAAGCAACCGCAGGGCGTTCAGAGAGCCGGCCAGTTTTTCGGAGGGCGGCGTCATCCACTGGACTCGCGTTAGCTTTTTGCGCTGGGCGTATTTTAGCTTGTCGACCGCGAAGGCGGCCATACGCGGATCCTGAGCGCCGATCACGCTCGCGTCGACGGCTCGCCGATCGGCAGCAGCACGGGCGTGGCCGCGGAGTCCGTCCTTACCACCCCGTCCAGCTCGGGATAGTGCGCCACCATCTCGCCGGGCCCGGCGCCGGTCACGTCGAGGCTTCAGGGTGGCGGCGTTGGCCACCGACTTCGCGGCGAGGCTCGCGCACCCAGAGATGCAGGCCGACCTGGAGAAACGGCCGCAACGCACCTCCGCCGCCCGTCCCCTCGCGGCGGCGCGCTACCGAGATCAGGGCGCAGAGACCGTTCAACACCCCGAGCACCTCGCGGTCGTTGGCCGCCGGCAGACTGTGGCGCAGCCGACCAACGATGTCCGACATCGGCGTCGGGCGGCCGTCGAGCACGCGCAGCAGGTTCACGAACGTCGAGTGCTCGCGCAGGCGGTCCCCGAGGGCCGGCCGCCACGCGTCGGATGCGAACTCGCCCTCGATGGGCGCGCCGAAGAAGAGCTCGTGCTGCGCTCGAACGTACGCCTCGGCCGTCGCATGCCGCGTGGGTTCCACGCGGGCCGGCAGATCATCGGCCGCATGCAGGTGGCGGCTGATGACCGCGTCGCCGAGAAAGGCGTCGATGCTCTGACGGACCTCGCCGACGATCGCTCCCGGCTCGAAGAGCTGGTCGAAGATGCGCGAGACGTACGCCAGCAGCTCCGCCTCGTTGGTTTCCTCGCCGAGGGTAGCCGACGTCCCGGCGCAGATCAGCCTGTCGCGCGAGGCCTCGAGCCGCACCCGCAGCCGCCGGATCAGGCACGCGAGGTCGGTCCCCTGGGCGCCGTCGAACGCGTGCAGCTCGTCGACCACCAGGTACCGCAGCGTGCCCGGCCCGTTGTGCCGCCAGAGCCGGACGTCGAAGGGCCGGACCAGCAGGTAGTCCAGCATCTTGTAGTTCGTCAGCAGGATGTCGGGCGGCCGCTCGCGCAGGGTTGCCCGGTCGGTGACGACGTGGTCCCGGCCCATCGTCTTGTGGGCCGAGCGCTGCGGCTGGTTGTCGCGCCCGACGAAGACTCCCGCGGTGACCCTGCCCCGCAGCGCCGGCGTTCGGTCGATGGTCTGGGCGATGCGCCGCGCCTGGTCCGCCGCCAGCGCGTTCATGGGGTAGACGAGGACCGCCTTGATCCCCGGCGCCCCGGCCCGTTCGCGGCAGTAGTCGAGGATGGGGAAGAGAAAACACTCCGTCTTGCCCGAGCCGGTGCCGGTGGCGACCACCGTCGACCGCCCGTCACCGGCGGCGAGCCGCGAGAACGCCGTGCGCTGGTGGCGGTACGGGGTGAACCCGAAAGGTACCTCCGGGAACGGCTCGCCGCCCTCGGGCGCCGGCTGGAACGGCAGGGCGATGGAGAGATACGGCCCCTTGGCGAGGTTCTCCGGCTGGGCGAGGAAGTCGTCGATGACGTGCGCCAACCCGGGGTTCGACGGTCCGAAACCGGTGGCGAGGAAGTCGCGCAGAGCGCCCGTGACCTCGGCGGCGACGACGGAGGGAATCATCGGATCCGGCCCGGGGCGATCGACGCCACCGCCCCGTTCCGCACCAGCTCCTCGTACAGCAGGCCCGTGTAGGTGAGGATGCGCAGGGCCATCCGGGGCTCGTCCCGCGACTGGAACTCGATCAGCACCACAAGGTACAGCCAGCGCCCCCGCAGGCGGACCCGCCACACGGCATCGCCGTGCCGCCTGAGCAGGTCGTCGCTGACGTACTCGGCCGACAGCTTCTGCAGCGTCGAGAAGTCGATGTCGTCCACCCGCAGACCGGCCACGAAGCCGCGCAACAAATCTTCGACCATGCGGGGGAATGCGAACAGCTTCTTGTAGGTCTCGTCGTACATCTTCTCCAGTGCCGCCCTGGACCACCCCGCTCCGCTGGCCCTCCGGTAGCCTGAGTGCAAACGCCGTACCCAACATCGGCTCGCGCCCCTTGACGCTTGCCAGGAAGCACGCCGTTTCGACGACGGGTATCATGGCCGGAGGAGGCGTATGTCATCGGCCCCCGGACAGTACCTCGCGCTCGTCGCCAAGGAGGAGGGCAGCGACTGGAACGTCGTGTTCCCCGATCTGCCCGGCTGCGTCACGGCGGGACGTTCGCTCGACGAAGCCGTGGCATTCGCCGAGGAGGCGCTGGCGCTGCACGGTCAAGGCCTGCGGGAGGATGGCGAAGCCCCGCCGGCGCCATCGGGCATCGAGGACGTGATGGCCGACCCGGAGTCGGCCGGCGCGCTGTTCTACCTGGTTCCCCTGAAACCCCTCGAGGGCCGCCCGTCACGGGTCGACATCACCCTCGGCGGCATCAGGGCCGCCAACTGCTCCATGACGAAACCGTCGGGCAGGTCCGACGAAGCGTCGTAGCGGGCGCGGCGACTGTGCCCGCCAGTGTAGGCGTAGCACTCTCCCCGGCCGTGATTGTCCAGGAGGACGACCACGGAACCGGGCGAATCAGGCGACTTGAAGTGGATGGCAATCTCGGCGTCCTGCGTGGGATAGACCGTGGGCGCCCACGGGTGCCGCGCCAGGCCGACGATGATCCGCTCGGCTTCCTTCCTGACGCACGGCTTGGTGTCCGGAAGGCCGTCCTCCACGATCTCGTGGTCCAGTTCAGCCAGCGCCTGCAGGGCCTCCGCCAGCCAGGCAGACGGCGGTGTGCGCGGTCCCTGGACTCCGAGCGTAGCGGCCCCGACCGACATCGGCGATTCGTCTGCGCTTCGATCACGCATCGGTTCCGCCTCCCCCCAAGTTCACGAGCTCCAGTACTGCTGCCGGAGCGAGAATCCGGATTCCGCGGTACGGATCCAGCTCCAGCAGGTGTCTATCGCCGGTCGCGATGGCATCTGCTCGCGCGCCCAACGCCGCTCCTATCACGTGATCGTCGTCGGCGTCCGCCGGCACGGCCCGATCCACCGGCATCGGTCCGACCAGCGTCGTGACCGCCCCGTACCGCCGCGTCAGGAACGCCGGCGTGACGTCGCGCGAAGTCAACGCCGCGATGAACTTCCCGCGTTCAAGCACCCCGGCCAGCTCGTCGAGAAGGACAGCGCTCGAGAACAGCGCGATCTCGCCGCTCACGGCCAAGTCAGGCAGTCGCTCGGTGGTCCGTCCCAAATCAGCGCCGACACGACCACGTTCGTATCAAGCACCAGCCGCACGCCGGCGTCTCTCCGCCCGGACGGCATCCACTTCCCTCTGAATCTCCGCCATGGTCATCGTCGGAAGCTCGGCCGCGGCCAACTCGTTGGCGGCATCCAGAAGCTCCCTTCCCGCGCGCCGACGAAGCGCATCGCGAATCATGGCCTCAACAGCGCGGGCGGCAAGCAGTCCCTGGCTCCGCGCCTCTTCCGCCAACTCCTCCGGCAACTCGATCATGATCGTCGTCATGAGTGCTCCACCCGATAGTCCGCCGTGCTGGCGGTCACCTGCGTTCAACTGCGCACGTTCTTCGCTTCACCGCAGCGAGCCGTCAACGACAATTGTCCGAATATGGATTCCCCTCTCCTTCGACACCCGCTCCGCTTCCTGTCGCAGGTCCTCCCGTGCGGCCTCAATCGACGCCCACTTCGGGCGATGGTGCTTCCGAAGCTCTTCGGGTCGCGGAAGGCTCATCCACACGACCACGTAAACACCGTGACTCGCGCCCAGTTGGGGCATGTACCGCTCACCGAGCTGCGCTCGAACCGCCGTCCTCGCCTCGTCGTTGCCCGACAACTTGACCTCGATGGGTACACGGACCGCATTCCCCGACACCGTCCCGCGCGCTCGGCGCCGCGACGGCGCGACTGATGCGCTCGGAGGGCACCAGCAGCGGGTTGTAGTCCCCCAGCACCGCGCCCTCTTCCCACTCGACCTTGATCCACGGCGGGTTGCCGAGCACCAGGTCGAAGCCGCCGCGCGGGGATCCGTTGGCCCGCTCGCCGTAGAACAGGTCCGCGAAGGCGAGCTCCCAGTGGTGGAACCGGTGGCGTTGCGCGAGGTCGTCGACGAACTTCAGCCGCGGCCGCTGCGCGAACAGCTTGCCGAGGTCGAGCATGCCGATCTCGTCGGTGATGCGGTTCGCGATGTCCTCGGCGTGGTCGGCGTACTCGGCGCCGAAGAGGTCGGCGGTCTGTCCGGGGCCGATATCGGGCTGGTAGACGGACCCCGTCAGCACCAGCGAGACGTCGTTGAGGAACTCGTGGCGGTCGGGCAGCTCGTCGGCCTCCCGGATCGGCCAGAACCAGAGGGCGCACCAGTAGTCCATGACCAGCTTCAGACGGCGGTAGGGGCTGGCGGTCCGGGTGTTCTGGCTGAAGACGCCCTGATTGCGGATGCGGTCCTTCCAGGTGTTGGTGGTATGGCGTTCGTCGGCCGGGACGCGGCGGCCCCAGACCGGCAGCGCGTCCTCGGTCTCGCGGTGGTCGCGGGCGAGTTGTTCTGCGTGGAGGGCCCAGAGGGCGTCCACGCGGTCGGAGAGGGCTTCGAGCTCCGCGATCTCGTCTTCGGCGAACGGCTTGAAGAAGCGCTTGCGCCAGCCGGCGATGCGCTCGAAGCACTGCGGTTCAAGCGCCTTGGCTGCCTTGTCGGAGTAGGCGGTCATGCCGGGGTCGGGCAGGAGGAAATGGTAGACCGTGCCGGCGGGGCGTTTCGGGGCACGGGTCGGTGCGGCATCGCGCACGTGGCTTGAGTTCGTAGCGGTGCACCGGCGGCTCGACTCGGATGGCGGCGTCACCCGCTCGGGTGCGTGGTTGAACCACAGCTCGGACTTGCGGTTCCGCTCGCCCAGTGTCGCCGCGGGGAATACCTGCCGTCGCGCGCCGACCAGCGAGTTGCCGCAGACGAGCTGGTAGCCGAACCAGGGCACGTGCCCGCTCTGGTGGATGCAGTTCAGCCAGAGGGAGACTTCGGCCAGCTCGCGGGCAACCGGATTGAGATCCACGCCGTACACGTTGCGGTCGGCGATGTAGTGCTTAACCTGTTGCAGCTCGTCGGCGTACTCCGCGTGCGGGATCCGCCGGCCGAGCTCGCGCTGCCTGCGCTCCAGGTACTTCTCGGCGAGCTGGTTCACCGCCTCGTTCAGGAACGCGGTCGAGCCCATGGCCGGCTCGCAGACGGTGAGGTCGAGGATGCGGTCGGCCGGCATGTCGTCCGAGACGAGCTCGCGCAGGGCGTACTTGACGACGCAGCGGGTGAGCGACTCCGGCGTGTAGTAGCTCGCCGTCTTCTGCCGGTCGCGGCCCGCGAGACGGTAGATGAAGCGGCCCCGTGGATGGACGCGGAGCTTTCGGCGGCCCTCGTCGTCCTTGTCGTAGACGCGTTCATCTTCCGTGTAGTCGTCGAGGTCGCGCGCCGGCACGAACCAGGCGCTCTTGAGGGGATCGTCGGGTTCGCCTGCCTTCTTCACTTCGTAGAGGTCCTCCTCGGCGAAGAAGCCGCGGTACGAGAGCAGCGCCTCGTAGACGGCGCCGAGCTGGTTGATGCCGAGCTGCGCGTACGAGATGCGCCCGCGCCGCCCGCGCCGGCCTTTCGCGGGGCGGGTGAGCGACATCAGGCGGATGACCTGCTGCAGCACACGGTTGCGCAGCTTCACGCGGTCGAGCAGCGGCGTCGAGCCTTCCCGGAACAGGGCGCTGTCGAGGGCGCGGATGCGGAAGCCGTGGTGCAGGTGCGCGCCCGGCTCCGCCGCCAGAAGGTCCGCGGCGCCGCCTCGTTGCGTACCGTCGAAGCCGTCGCGGATCAAGCCGAAGAGGGTCTGGACGGCGTGGTGGATGTAGTAGCCGTCGAGAGACTCCTCGCTGGTCAGGCGCACCAGCTCGAGGTCGCGCAGATGCTCCAAGCTGTAGCCCTTGAGGTAGGTCTCGGAGTCCATCGGCGCGTAGCCGAGATCGGGGCGCGCCTCGATGCAGAAGAGGAACAGCAGCCGGTACATGTAGCGCAGGCATTCCAGGCCGAGCTGTCCGGCGAGCGCGTCATCGGTGCGGTCGTACACCTTGTCCTTGAGGACCTCGCGCAGGTAGCGGATGGCCTCGTTGCCGATCAGCTGATCGATTCCCGCAGCCCGTACTTCAGGTCCTCCGAGACCGCGAAGGCGTGCTTGTGGCTGTTCTCGTCGAGGCTGTCGAGCAGGCTCTGGCCGTTCGGTGGCAGCAGGCAGTCGCGGTGCAGCAGCGCGGCGGCCGCCTTCAGGGTGGCGTCCTCGCGGCGGCCGAGAATCTCGTCGAGGTCGAAGCGCAGCAGGCGGTTGTACGTCCACTTGCCGCGCTCGACGAGCAGGACGCGGCTGAACGAGAGCACCAGCAGCCAGCGCGGCGGGTGGTCCTGACCGAAGACGCGGCGGGTGACGACCTCGTCCCACGTCCGCCCGCTCTCGGCGTCGGCCTGCTCGCGCCAGCGATCCACGGTCGCCCGGATGTCGCCCGTGAAGATCTCCGACAGATAGTGGTGGCTGTAGAACTCGTTCTCGTTGTGGATGCCGGTGAAGGTGGCGGCGGTCGCGGCGGGCATGACTCTACGCCTTCATCCAGGTGTCGACGGACAGGTCCGGCACCCGCCGGAACTCGGAGAGGTTGTGGGTGATCAGCGGCACGTCTCGGGCCAGGGCGTGGGCCGCGATCCACAGGTCGTTGGGGCCGATCGGCCGGCCGATGGAACGCAGGTGGGCGCGGAGCCGGCCGTAGCGGCGCGCGACCTCTGCGTCCAGGTGGACCACCTGCACCGTGGCGAGGAAGTCGTCGAGGTCCTTCCGGTTCTCTTCCGTGCGACGCGACCACGCAACGCCCCACTCCAGTTCGCCGAGCACGACGACGGAGATCCCGCAGTCGCCGAGCGGCAGTCTCGGCTCGAAGCCGGCCGCCTGCTTCGTGATGTAGATGCAGGTGTCCGTGTCGAGCATGACCTTCAATCGAACGGCTCCCTCTCTTCGAGCGGCAGCTCTTCCTTGTCCAGTTCCTCCATCGCCTCGTAGAAATCATCCGGGAAGCGCGTGCCGTTCTTCCAGTAGTCCTCCCAGTCCTTGAACGGGGGGCTCAGCACCACGTGGCGGCCTTCGCGCCGGATGAGCACGCGGTCGACGTCGAAGCGGAACTCCTTCGGCAGCCGCACCGCCTGCGAGCGCCCGGACATGAACACGCGGGCGAACTTGCGGCCGTCGCGCGGTCCGGGAGCCGCCGTCTCCGCGGCTCGGGTCCCCTTCTTTGCGGTTCGGGTTCCCTCCTTCGCGGTTCGGGCCCCCGTCTTCGCGGCGGCTCCGCGATTCGCGGCCGACCCTGTGCTCCGCTGCGCGGGGCCTGCGGGCGCGGCGTCGGCCGCCCTCGCGCGGATCTTCCCGGCGTCGCCGCCGTCGGCATCCGTCTCTCCGGTGCTTCTCCTCATGCGCACGTCCCTTCCCTCGGGATGTCCAGCCAAGGACACCAGCAACGATATATCTCCTTGGAATATATCATGAGCCCGCCGGTCCGCTCGTCATCACGCAGACGACCTTGATGCGTCCGGCACGAGCCGGGTGTCGGCGGGGTCCAGGACCTGGATGTCCGACTCGATGGTGGTGAGGAAGATCGCCTCGCGCTCCCGCACCAGCTCCGAGACGCCGTCGCACACGAGCTGGTAGCCGCCATCCGGCGAGCGGTCGACGCGGCGGATCACCCACTCGGCGTCGCGGATCACGACACGGGCGCCGGGCGCCGGCACGGGGCCGGCACTCGCGAGGGCTGAATCGAGGTTGCGCAAAGCTGGAATCGGGTCGGAGTCCATCGATCACGCTGAGGATGCCGGCCCGTCGCCGCTCACGCCGTCGTCCGCCGGCGGACGCGTTCGCGCAGGCGATCGAAGTGGGCTCCATCCGCGGCGGACTCCGGTGCGGAGTCCGCGCCGCCGAGCAGCAGGCCCCGCAGGCGCTGACGATCCCGGTCCCGGCGAATCAGCTCCCGGACGTACTCGCTCGATGTGCCGTATCCGCGCGACGCGACCTGTTTGTCCACGAAGAGCTTCAGCGCGTCCGGCAACGAGATGTTCATCGTGCCCATGACGGAACCCTGGCCCGCCCATCGTCGCCTGACGGCTCCGCCGGGCGCCCAGCCAATCCTGCAGGAGTCCGCGCCGTTCTACGGCGTAGACTCCTGGTCGGCTGTCTTGAAGACGGCGCGACGGAGCACCGCATTGAGCCGCGTCTGCCAGCCGCGTCCCTCGTTGCGGAAGTGCGCAACGACATCCGCATCGAGTCGAATGGTGATCTGTTCCTTGACAGGCGCCTTCTTCTTGCCGCGTGTGCGACGGTAAGCCTCGACGATCGCCGGGATGACCTCGGACGCAGGACGCATCCGGGCGAAATCACCGTCCGCCAGTTCTCGCGCATCCGGATCGGCGGCGATCCCTGCCGCGATGGCTGCTTCTTCGCCGTATCGTTCCGCGATTTCGTCGAAGGTCAGCCCTTGGAGGTCACGGTCGACGTTGCCGGGCATGGCGCTGCTCCTCCCGTGGATTGGCCTTGCGCAGGCTGATGATGCGAATGCGGTTGCCGCGTTCGGTGAAGACGACAACGTGCAGCCGAGACCCGATGACGCCGCGTCCGAGCCAGCGCGGCTCCTCCGGATGATCTTCTGCCTCGATCCTGGCGGTCTCCCAATCGAAGGCGCGCATCGCCGCGAAATCGACACCGTGCTTGGCCCGGTTCGTGCGACGCTTGTTCTCGTCCCATTCATAAACCAGCCGCTCCGCCACAACTCTGATTGTAGTCGCAATCTGGATCCGACGGGTGCATTGCCGGAGCGCCCATCACTCTCGCACCGCCGGTCCACCGATCGGCAGCAGCGGCGCCGCCGCCGAGTCCGTCCTGACGACGCCGTCGAGCTCCGGGTAACGCGCGACCATCTCGTCGCGCCAGGCGGCGGGCACGTTCAGGCCGAGGTGGTGCTTCAGGGTGGCGGCATTGGCCACCGACTTCGCGGCGAAGTGGTTGTTCATGTAGAGATAGAGCCGCTTGACGAGACGCGCGGCGGCGTCCGCGGTGTCCCGGAATGGCTGCAGCTCGGCGGAGGAGTAGTGGTAGTCGTAGCGCTCCTCGGCGTGGTCGTGGCGCCACCACTTGCGGGCGTTGCGGCCGTGGAGGCGCATGTAGTAGAAGCTCTCGACGTTCGGGAGGGAGTTCTGGGCGATGGACAGGCGGAACTTCGGCTCGTCGATCTGCACCCAGGCCGCGCCGAGGCCGTTCAGCAGGCGCAGAGTGCCGGCGACGTCGTCGCTCCAGCTCCGGTGGTGCAGCTCGACCGCGACGGGACAGTCGGAAAGCGCCTCGATGAGCCACGCGAGGTGGTCGTGGGCGCCGGTGTCGTTGCGGAAGCTGGCGGGGAACTGGGCGAGCAGGGCGCCGAGCTTGCCCGACTCGTGGAGGGGGGCGATGGCGTCGCGGAACCGGTCGACGTCGCCGCGGTCGACCCGCGTGTCGCCGCTGCCGGTGGCGGCCGCGAACATCTTCGGGTGCGTGAACTTCTGGTACAGCTTGACGGAGAATGCGAAGTCGTCGGGGGTGCGCGCGGCCCAGGCCGCGGTGACGGCGCGGCGCGGAACGCCGTAAAAGGTCGAGTTCACCTCGACGGTGTCGAAGTGCCGGGCGTAGTACTCGAGCTCGTCGAATCCCGGCGGTCGATGGCGGCGCCCCCGCGGCGGATAGAAGATGCCGTCCCACGCGCCGGCCCCGGCGGGGTAGTGCCACCCGCTGGTGCCGATGCGAATCTGGCGCCCGGTCATCGGGGCCATTCTAGTTTCGTTCCGCCTGGCTGGGAGCCCGAGACTGAACCCCGTGTTGCACCGAGAACGGCGAGAGGGCGCCGGCGGGCTGAAAGGCGCCCGTGCTACGCCGGCGGGCTGAAAGGCGCCCGTGCTACGCCGGCGGGCTGAAAGGCGCCCGTGCTACGCCGGCGGGCTGAAAGGCGCCCGTGCTACGCCGGCGGGCTGAAAGGCGCCCGTGCTACGCCGGCGGGCTGAAAGGCGCCCGTGCTACGCCAGCGGGCTGAAAGGCGCCCGTGCTACGCCGGCGGGCTGAAAGGCGCCCGTGCTACGCCGGCGGGCTGAAAGGCGCCCGTGCTACGCCGGCGGGCTGAAAGGCGCCCGTGCTACGCCGGCGGGCTGAAAGGCGCCCGTGCTACGCCGGCGGGCTGAAAGGCGCCCGTGCTACGCCGGCGGGCTGAAAGGCGCCCGTGCTACAAGGGGTGACGAGGGAGCCTCTTTGTTGGGCAGGCGGGACCGCGGAGCTATGCAGCTCCGCGGTACAACGCAGTCAGGCAGGGTGTATCGCCGGTCGAATGCAGCCGGGCTCTGCCTGGCAGGAGTCCGCACCGTTTCTGCGGCGCAGACTCCTGAGCCAGTTCACTCCGCGCAGGCATCGCCGGCCAGACCAGCCATCCTGCCGGTGCCGTCCTGGCAAATCAGATCCCGCGCCGACGTGCCGTCCTCGTTCTCGAGGTCCAGGTTTCCCCCGTGGTCGACCAGGAGCTGCACGACCGTCGGGAAAGCGAGCCTCACCGCCTCGTGCATCGCGGTGTTTCCGTCGGGGTCCGTCGCGTTCGCGTCGTTGCCCAGCTCGAGCGCCAATTGGGTCGCTTCCCAGGTCGGGCGCTCGCTGGCCGACAGCAACAGCCGGGCGGCGTCGACCCCGATGCCCTGGCCCCGGCGATCGGCCGATCGCGTCACCCAACCATCGCCGGCGGCCGCCAGCAGGGGCGGTATCCCTTGGTTCGGCGTCAGCAGCGGATCGGCGCCGCACTCGGCGAGGGAGCGCATGATCCCGGTCTCGGCATACTTGGCGGCCAGCCAGAACGGCGTCGCCCCGGCCAGGGTTTCCGGCAAGGCGTACCAGTTGAGGTTGCGCTGCTGCCTGCTCCCTTTCACGAGGCGGCGGTTGGAGTCCGCGCCGTACGCGCACAGCGCCTTCACCAGATCCGGATCGCCCCGCAGCACCGCCGTGTGCAGGGCGGTGTAGCCGGCGTCGGCGGCCTCGGGGTCCGCGCCGCGCTCCAGGAGAAACGCCGCGAGCCGGCCCTGACCGCTGAAGCTGGCCAGCACCAGGGCGGACTCGCCATTGGGAGCCTTCTCGTTCACGTCCGCGCCCGCGTCGAGCAGGAGCCGCGCGTTCTCGATACGGCCGTGCCGCGCCGCGAACAACAGCGGCGTGGACCCGCGCTGCGGCTGCATCACGTATTGCTCGAAGGGGTTGCCGTCCCCGAGGTTGACGGGCAGCAGATGGCTGTCCGAACGCGCCCGGCCATCGGCGCCGTGCGCCAGCAGCACCCGCACGGCCTCCGGATTCTCCTGGGCCGCCGCCCACATCAGCGCCGTCTGCCCGTGCGATTCCTCCCGGGCGTCCACGTTCGCACCGTGGTCGAGAAGCGCCGCCAGCGCATCGGCGCTGCCGGTCTTCGCGCACGTCATCAGCGCCGTCTCGCCCATCGAGGTCGCCGCGTTCGGGTCCGCTCCCGCGTCCAGGAGCTTGCCGACGACCGTGGCGTTCCGGTTGGTGCAGGCCAGCAACAAGGCCGTCACCCCGTAGTCGTTGGCGGCGTTCGCGTCGGCTCCCGCGCCGAGCACCGCGTCCACCACCTCGACGTCGTCCCGTACGACCGCCCAGTGCAGCGCCGTCGCGCCGTCCCCCTCGCGGGCGTTGACGTCGACCTTCTCCTCGAGCAACGCGCGGACGGTCTCCTGGTCCTGGTCCTGGATCGCCTCGATCAGTCGGAGGTCGGCGTTACCCGACGCAACGCCGGCGACCCCGAGCCACGCAACCGCCACCGCAGCCGTGCACCTGCTCAGCCGCATGCCGTCCTCCCTCCGTTCCGCATCTCTCCGACCCCGGGCGGCGCCAACCCCGCCAAGGCCGGTCGCCGAGGACCGCCACCCTCGGTTGCCGGTAAAAGACAACGCTGGCCCGGCCATCGGCGCCGCAAGACGCCGATGGCCGGGCAACCAACTCTATCCAGGGAGTCGCCGCCTCCCGGCGGGAGGCGGCGCCGTACTTACGGTGCAGACTCCTACGCCAGCCCGGAGATCTCGTGGATCTGGTCCGTGCTGCCGCTGAAGCTCTCCACGGGGACGCCCAGCTTCGCCAGCATCGTGTACTGGAGATCGGTGAGCGGCGTGCCCTGCGGACAGACGATGTGGCGCCCGCCCTTGAGCTCCCCGCAGCCGCCCCCGACGAGCACGATCGGCAGGTTCTCGGTCGTGTGCCGGTTCGAGTTGCGCAACGCGCCGCCGTAGAGCAGCATCGCGTGGTCGAGCAGCGAGCCGTCGCCGTCCGGCGTGGACTGCATCTTGACCAGGAACTCGCTGAACAGCTGCATGTGATAGGCGTTGATGCGCGCCAGCTTCTCGATCTTCTCCCGATTGTCCCGGTGGTGGCTCAGCGGGTGGTGCGGCTCGGTGACCCCGATCTGCGGATACGTGGCCCCGCTCTCCTCGCGGCCGATCATGAACGTGATGACGCGCGACATGTCGGTCTGATAGGCCAGCACGATCAGGTCGAACATCAGTCTCGCGTGCTCTTCGTACGAGACGGGAATGCCCGCCGGGGACGCCACCGCGGGCAGCTCCCGGTCCGCCTGCTGCTCGGCCAGCTGAATGCGGCGCTCGATGCCCCGGACGGCCTCGAGGTACTCGTCGAGCTTGACCCGGTCGTACGGGGCCAGCCCCACCTTGAGGTCGGTGACTTTGTTCAGCACGCGGTCGAGAATGCTCCGCTGCCGCTGAATGCTCGCGCGGCGCGCGTCGGCGCTCGTGTTCCCGACGTCGCCGAACAGCCGCTCGAAGACGATGCGCGGGTTCGTCTCGCGCGGCATCGGGGTCGTCCGGTTGGCCCACGAGTTGTTGAGATAGGCGCAGCTGAAGCCGCCGTCGCAGGTGGCCACCCCGTAGACGGTGTCGCCGCCCTCGAGCGAGAGCTCCAGCGAGGGCAGCTGGGTCTGGCGCCCGATGTCCGGCGCATTGGCGGCGACCTGGTCCATCGAGATGCCCAGCTCGAGGGCCGCGCCCGTCGTGCGCTTCGGCCGCGCGCCGGTCAGCAGCGCCGACGCGGCCTGCGAGTGGGTGGTGCCGCGGCCCGGCTCGGCCCCGACGCTGTCGAGGTTCGACATCACGAGCACGTGCTCGCGCACCGGCGCGAGCGCCTTCAGGCTGGGCGTCCACTCGAACGCGGCCCCCGCCTTCTCCGGCATCCAGTACTCGACGGGAGCGCCGTTCGGCACGGTGAAGACGCCGAGGCGCCTCGCCGGCGACGCCGGCGTCTGGGCCAGCGCCGTCATGGCCGGCACCATGCCGTCGAGAAGCGGCAGCGCCAGCGTCGCTCCGACGCCACGTAGCACGGTACGACGCGGGATCACTGTCTTGGTCACGATCATCAGCCTATCCTCCTCGTCTGGAATGGTGCGCTCTTCACGATCGCCAGAATCACCGCCGACCAGCGAGACTCGTCCGCCTCGGCTTCCCGCAGAATCCGCCGGACGGCCGGCATGTCGGCCGCCTCCACCCGGCGCCCGATGGCATAGGTCAGCAGCCGCTCGGTCACCGTACTCATGAACTCGCCCTGGCTCGCCAGGATGTGCCGGAAGCCGCTCGCTCCCTCAAAGGAGCTGCCGTCGGGCGCCACCCCCGAAGGATCGATGGCCGGCCCGACCTCGCCGGGAATCCCGGTGTCCTCGGTCGTGCGCCAGCGCCCGATGCCGTCGAAGTTCTCGAGCGCGAACCCCAGCGGGTCCATGTTGCGGTGGCACGCGGCGCAGGCCGGGTTCTGCCGGTGGACCTCCATGAGGGCGCGCAACGACGTCGGCGGCTCGCCGTCCTCGCGGCCCTCCAGGTCGGGCACGTCCGGCGGCGGGGGCGGCGGCGGCGCCCCCAGCAGGTTCTCCAGCACCCACTTGCCGCGGGTCACCGGCGACGTGCGGTTCGCATACGACGTCAGGGTCAGGATGCCCGCCTGCCCCAGGATGCCGGCCCGGCGGTCGTCCGGCCACGTCACCCGCCGGAAGTGGTTCCCGTGAACGTCGGGAATCCCGTAGTGCTCGGCCAGACGCTCGTTCACGAAGGTGTAGTCCGCCGTCACCAGCTCCGCCAGCGGGCGGTCCTCGCGAAGCTGCGTGTCGAGGAACAGCAGCGTCTCCCGCTGCATGGCGTCGCGCAGGTTCTCGTCGAACTCGGGGAACGCCGTCGGGTCCGGCGACGCGTTGCGGAGGCTGCGCAGCCCCAGCCACTGGCCCGCGAAGCTCTCGGCCAGCGTGGTCCGCGCGCGGGGCTGCGCCAGCATCCGGCGCACCTGCTGATCGAGCACGGCCGGGTCGCTCAGCCTTTCCTCGGCCGCCAGATCGAGCAGCTCGTCGTCGGGGATGCTCCCCCACAGGAAGAACGACAGCCGCGAGGCGAGCTCGATGTCACTGACCGGGTAGGCGATCCCCGGCTCGGCGTCCGCCGGCGCGCGCTCGACGCGGAACACGAACTCCGGGTCGGTCAGCAGGAACTCCAGCGCCGTCTGGATGCCCGCCTCGAACCCGCCCTCGCGCCGTCCCGCTTCGTAGAAGCTCAGCAACGCCGACACGTCCTGGGGCGTCACCGGGCGCCGGTACGCGCGCCGAGCGAGCCCGCTCAGGATCTCCTCCGCGCACCCCGCCTCTGCTCCGGCGTTCTCCGGCTGACAGACGAAGATCTTCTGCCGGCTCGTCGTCTCCGCCGGCTTGCTGCCGTCGAACGGCCCGGTGATGGTCAGTCGGGCCACTGCCGGATTCCCGTCCTGCCGGTCGTCGGTGCTGAACCCGAACGTCGCCGGGCTCGGCCGCGGCTGCAGCACCCCTTCGTCCATGGCAGGCCGCCGGAGGAACGCCACCCCCACCAGCCGCATCCCGGCCTCCACCGGCATCGTGAAGTGCAGCTCCTCGTCCGCGATGACCGAGTACGTGCCCCACTCGGGGAACCCGCCGCTGCCCGAGCCGCAGTAGCTCGTCGCGCACCGCGTGCCCTCGAACGCGCCGCCGACCATGAACGTATGGGCCAGGGCCTTGTCCACCCGAAGGTCGAGCTGGTGCGGCGTGTTGCCGAGGCCGCGGATGTAGTTGTAGAAGTTGCGATGCAGGTCGACCTTGAACCGGTACTCCCCGTCGAGCGGGAAGTAGTGCTCCGCGGCGACGCCGCCCCGCGACCCGAACGGCAGGTCCTCGCTCGTGCGCACGTCCTGCACCTCGAGCTGGGGCACCGAGTAGGACTGGCCGCGAGGCGCCACCGCGGGGTCGCCGACCGCGAGCTGGCTGATGCGCCGAGCCGCCGTCAGGTAGCGCTCCATCAGCGTCGTCGAGACCGACAGGACCTCGGCGTTGTTGTCGAAGCCCTCGGCGTCCGCGTCGTCCGGCGGCAGCAGGGCCTCGATGTCCACGTCGAGCCCCAGCAGATCGCGCACCGCGTTACGGTACTCGAAGCGGTTGAGGCGATGCACGGTCATCGGCCGCCCGACCGGCGGACGGGCGTCGGCCGCGCTGTCCAGCGCGGTCTCCACCCAGGTGACCCAGGCGCCGCGCGTGGCGTCGTCGGGCCGCCGCGCGGTGGCCGGCGGCATCATCCCGCTCCGCACCTTCCGCACCGCCATCTCCAGGAGATCGGCGTGGGCGCCGACCTCCGTCAGGTCGAGCCCCTGCAGGGAGAGGGGAACCGCGCCGCGCTCGAATCCGCGATCGCTGTGACACGCGACGCAGTACCGTTGCACGAAGGCGTGCGCCGACGCCTCGTCGGAAACCGCCTGGGCCTGGCTCGCGTGGGGCGCCACAACGCCCAGCGCCACCGCGACCGCGGTTCCGCTCGTCACCTTGAACAGCCACGACATGGTCACCACCCTCCGATCCTCAAGAGCGTGCCGAATTTAGAGCGTGCCGCCGGTGTGAAGAAGCGCCTGCGACGCCCACGTTGGACCCTGACTGTGCCGATTTCGGTGATCCTACGCCGCTCCGCCGCCGCTGTCAATCCGAGAGGGCGGACGGGCGGGTCTAGCGCGGGCGCGCGCCCGCGGCCGCCTCGGCCGCCTGCCTCTCGAGATTGCGGTTGATCTCGAGGATGTGGCGGATGTCGTGATTGCCCTCGTGGCATCCGTACTCGTACATCGGACCCTCGGTGCGCACCATGGGGACCTCGCCGCTCCACGGGCTGGTCCACGTGGACGGATCCGTGATCGTGAACTCGTACCGGATCGTGTTCGCGTCGACGAGCGTGAAGCGCTCCTCGATGTGCCGGTACTGGTTCGACCCGCGGTAGTTGCGCCGGGCAATGAAGTTCCCGGTCTCGCGGGCGCGCGACGACCAGCGTGTGCTCGAGCGCTCCCGGCGAGCGGGCGCGCGAGTCGCCGCCGAACTGGCGAATGGCGTCGGGAATGCCCGGGCCCCCATCGAGCGCCATGGTGGGTTCGTCGCCAGCTCAGTGAACAGCACGAAGTGGTCGGGCGTCTGGAAGATCTGATGAATGTCGTTGTAGGCGGGGGGCAGCAGCGGCGGCCCCTCGTGCGTCCAGACGACGCAGCGTTCCATCAGGGGGCGGGTCTCGTAGCCGTCGAACACGCGGGCCATCGCCGCCTCGGCCTCCACCCGGGCCGCGCCCTCCGGCGTCATCGGTGGAATCCTGCCGTTCGGCGGATACGTGATCAGCGACGTCCGGCGGGTCGACAGGCCCTTGGGTACCGGCGTGCGCAGCCAGACCTGATTGTCGTAGTGGACGTACGACGCGTCGCGGTTGTCCTGGTAGAGCGCCTCTTCCCGAGCCTCCGGATCCTCGATGGCGATGGCGTCGCGCCGCAGGGGGTCCACGCCTTCCGCCGTGAGCTGCTGCTGCAGCGCGGCCGTTTCCTCCTCCGACAAGAACTCCCGGTCGGCCAGCCGCTCCGGCCGCTCGAGGGGCGTGAACGTCTGGGTGGTCCAGTAGCCCTGCAGGTCCGGCTGCCCGTCGGGCGTCCGAGGCAGGGTCCAGGCGGCCTCCCCGTCCCCGGCTTCCTGGCTCTGACTCTGCCCGGCGACGGCGACCGACGCAAGTGCTCCGACGACAACAACCGTTACGAGCGCGGCGAGATGACGGTGGCGCATCCGACCCTCCCTTCACGATGTTGGCGATCGAGCAGATTCTAACGCCATATCGCCCGACGGTTCACACGAATGAAACGCCGGTCAGCCGTCGATCCCGCCCAGGCAGAGGTACTTGATCTCGACGAAGTCGTCCATGCCGTACTTCGACCCCTCGCGGCCGATCCCCGATTCCTTGACGCCGCCGAACGGGGCCACCTCGTTCGAGATGATCCCCTCGTTGATGCCCACGATGCCGTACTCGAGGCCTTCGGCGACGCGCCAGACGCGGCCGATGTCGCGGCTGTAGAAGTAGGCGGCGAGGCCGAACTCGGTGTCGTTGGCCATGCGTATCGCCTCGTTCTCGGTCGAGAAGCGGAACAGCGGCGCGAGGGGGCCGAAGGTCTCTTCGCGGGCCACCGCCATCGCGGGGGTGACGCCGGTGAGGAGGGTCGGCTGGAAGAAGCTGCCCCCGAGGGCGTGGCGGCCGCCGCCGGTGACGACCTCCGCCCCCCGGCCGACGGCGTCGGCGATGTGCTCTTCGACCTTCGCGACCGCCCGCAGGTCGATCAGGGGGCCCTGCTCGGTGCCGTCCTCCAGCCCGTTGCCGACCCGGAGCGCGGCCACCGCCTCGGCCATCTTCGCCGCGAACGCGTCGTAGACGCCGTCCTGCACGAGCACGCGGTTGGCGCAGACGCAGGTCTGTCCCGCGTTGCGGTACTTCGAGGCCATCGCCCCCGCCACCGCCGCGTCGAGGTCGGCGTCGGCGAAGACGATGAAGGGGGCGTTGCCGCCGAGCTCGAGGCTGACCTTCTTCACCGTCGACGCGCACTGCGACATGAGGAGCTTGCCGACCTCAGTGGACCCGGTGAACGACAGCTTGCGGACGGTCGGGTTCGAGGTCAGCTCGGCCCCCATCGGCTGGGACGGGCCGGTGATGACGTTGACCACCCCGGGGGGGATTCCCGCCCGGTCGGCGAGCTCGGCCAGCGCGAGGGCCGAGAACGGCGTCTGCGAGGCGGGGTGGATGACGACGGGGCAGCCCGCCGCGAGGGCGGGGGCGCACTTGCGGGTGATCATCGCGGCCGGGAAGTTCCACGGCGTGATCGACGCGACGACGCCGATGGGCTGCTTCAGCACGACGATCCGCTTCCCGGGCAGGGGGTGGTCGATGACGTCGCCGTAGACGCGCTTCGCCTCCTCGCCGAACCACTCGACGAACGACGCCGCGTAGGCGATCTCGCCGCGCGACTCGGCGAGGGGCTTCCCCTGCTCGGTCGTCATCAGCACCGCGAGGTCTTCCTGGTGCGCCATCATCAGCTCGAACCACCGGCGCATCAGCCGGGCGCGATCCTTGGCCGGGCGCGAGCGCCACCCGCTCCACGCCGCGCCGGCCGCCTCGATCGCGGCCCGCGTCTCCTCGCGGCCGAGGGCGGGGACGGTGCCGATGACCTCGCCCGTCGCGGGGTTGTCGACCTCGAGGGCGTCGGCGCTCCGCGCGTCGATCCAGGCGCCGTTCACGTAGCACTGCTGGCGGAAGAGGGAGGTCTCGGCGAGGGCAATCGTCGTCTGGGCTTCCATGGTCGTCTCTCAGGGCGATCGTAACGCCGCCGCGTCGTGGCGGCCAGACCCCTCGCGTGCGACGTCGTCGTCGAGCCCGTGCCGGTCAACCGGCTCCAAGTGCCTCACCGCTGCGTTCCGGAGCAACGCCGGAACCGGGCGGGCTCACAGGACGACGAGGTTGCGTGGGCTTGCCGTCCGTACCGCGGCCAACGCAATCGTCTGATCGAAGGTGACGAGGCGCCCGCCGTGATGCGCCGCCAGGCCGACCAGGTAGACGTCGGTGAGCTGTCTCGGGCCGTGAATGCGCGCGTGGTCGAAGGTCGCCCCGTCGAGAATCGAAACCTCGCTGCGCCAGTGCTCGTGGTGCACGGTGGACGTCGCCGCGGCGAGAAGCTGTATCGCCTTGCCGGTGGACACCGGGTTCGGGTAGCCCGGCTGGCTCAGGATTCGGATGAAGCCGTTCTGGGTGACCGCGCACGACGCCCAGCCGTGGTGGACCTCCTGCTCGAACCACCGCCGGCCCTGTTCGTGCAGGATGTGGTCGCGATCGAGGAGGGCCAGGAGGACGTTGATGTCCAGCAGGGCGCGCAAGTCGGCCTCCAGGCGGAGCAGGAGTCTGCGCCGTAGTACGGCGCAGACTCCTGGAGGGTTGGTGGGGCGGCAATCTCTGCGCCGCAGAAGCTTCGCGCCAGCGAAACTTCCAACGCGACGGCAAGGTCGCGCGGCGACGATTTCCGGGCTGGTCGCGCCACCGCCCAAGTGCGGATCATTCGAGCGGGAACCACCTGGACCAGCGTTTTTCAGGTCAGTAGGGTCCGTCTTCGCGCAGCCGGTCGATCAACTCGTTCGTGACTGGTTTGCCGCGCCGGGGTAACGGCTGGAATCCGTAGAAGCCTTCGTTCTCGGTTGCCGTGTCGACCGCCGGGTCACCGTGCAGGCCCTTGCGGGCGAGCTCGGAGATCACGGTTCCGAGGCTGCTTCCGTCGCGGCGCGCCAGAGCCTTGGCGGCAAGAAGAACATCGTCGTCGATGGCTATCGTGGTGCGCATGCATCAGATGCTAGCACATCACTGAACAGGCGGGTAACCGACCATCGCCGCGACGTCGCGACCGGGTAACGTCGGGCGAGCGGTATACACTCGGGAGGCCGGCATCGCCATCGGACGGGCCGGCGGACCCCGCGGGGATGAGACGGCCCGGCGTCGCCGGGCCGGTCGGGAAACGAAGACTCCGCGCGCGGCGCATGGGCGCGCCTCTTGGGGCGGCCCCGCGCGGTCCGCTCAACGCAGCAGCGCCGCCGCCATGACGCAGCACGACAACGGTCGTGAGCTTCCGGTAGCGGCTCGCGTCCCTGCCCTCGCCCAGCAGCTCCCATTCCCGAGGGAGTCGACCGCGTGACCGCCTCGGGGCCGATCGCGATGCCGGTTGACGGGTCCACCGCGGCGCGTCGGCTGGCCGACGCGGTCACGATGCACTACCACCGCGAAGTGCGCTCCATCGCTCGCATCGCCAAGGGCATGGGCACCGCCAACTGGCTGGTGCGCAACATCCGCGGTGCCGGCACCCCCGCGGCCCGCGCCGCCTGGGAGAGCTCCAGCGCCGCCGCCTCGCCAGCGATGTCGGCGCGCACACGACCCACCACCGGGGGCAGGTCATGACACGGCTCCGCGAGCTTGGCGGCGCCCCGCCCCTCGGGGACTACGTGATCTGGGTGTGGTGGGGGAGCCCCGCCGCGGCATGGGACGGGACCAGGCCGGAGCAGGCCTCGTGAGGACAGAATGACGACATCAGTTTGGACGAGAGCTGCACTCGTCTCGACGAGGCGTGGCGCCCCCGCGTCATCGCCGCCCTCAACGGGCAGGAAGTGAAGCTCATCAGGGTGAAGGGCGTCTTCCCCTGGCACCGTCACGATGATGCCGACGAGTTCTTCCTGGTGTGGAAGGGACGGTTCTCGGTGGAGTTCCGCGACCGGCGGGTAGACATGAATGAAGGAGAGTGCGTGCTGGTTCCTCGCGGCGTCGAGCACCGCACTTCTGCCGCCGAGGACGCGTATGTGCTGTGTTTCGAGCCGGTCGGGACCGTGAACACCGGGAATCTCCCGGCGAACGAGTTCACGGCGCCCTGCGGTGTGCCGATCTCTGATGCCGACGAGGTGGCGGAGTGACTCGCTTTCGCGTCGAGCCTGCTCTCCGGCTTTCGAAAGGCCCCGCGGTCGCCGATCCTCGCTGTGGGGATCCATGTCCGATCGCCGGTAACGTGATATCCACGGATGCTCCGTCTGGATGAGGGAGCCTGCGGCTGATGCCTTTCTCGATCGATAGAGTGGTGCCGTGGGGACGGAGCTCGGCCGAGTATCAAGCGATGTTCCGCTTGGGCGAGCCGGACCTCGGTCGCCGCATTCTGGCTGGGATGCGGCGACGGCCCCGCGAGCTGCAGGCGGTAGTAGACCGAACGAGCCCGAGCCCGATCCTCGAGACCGCTCGACTCGAGAGACACACCGTCGGCCAAGCGGCCGAACGCCCGGTGGGTTCTCGCGTCGCGCCCTGCTCCGATTCGCCGGGGCCGGGCGACTCCGCAGCCGGGGTCCGCCGCCCGACGGTGCCGTCCACGAGCTGGACCATTCACCTCCGGTCGATCCCCACTTGCGCGCAAACGCCGACATCCTCCCCGCTGATCTCGTTCGCACGCTTCGGCCCCGGGAAACCTGGGACGGCGCATTACCGTCCGTACTTATGGGGCATGTTTCAGAGCTTGGCCGGGGGCCGGCGATTGCCGCCGAGTCTCGGCGGCCTGCAGGAGGAAGCGATGGATGCGATGGTAAGGGAGTCTCGAGTCGGTCTTCCGGACGGGCTCGACGTGGACGCGCATGGACACTGCAGGATTTCAGAGACGTCAGGATACCGTGCAAGGGCGGCCGCCGGGCAACCGGCGACCTGGAGCGGGATCGAGCCGCGGGCCACCCGGGTCCCGCACGTCGTGACGGACTACCGACCCACGACGTCAAGGGTCCTGATATACGACTTCCTGATGCCGCTGACCCACGAAGCGCCGTTGAGGACGACGCTCGACGCCCTGTTCTTTCGGGATACGCTCGTTGCCCGGTTGAGAACCCTTGGGAGCGACGAGCTGGAGGAGGTCTTTCCGCGCGCGCCGGAGCAAGGCGACCGGGATCACCTGGAGCAGGTCCTGGACTTCATTCAGGAACGGTTCGTGGGCTATTCCATAACGCACGTCAGCGGCCGTTGTCGGTTCGGTCCATTGCGCTCCCGGGATCGAGTCTCGGAGTTCGAGAGACAGGGCGCCAGATACCTGATGGACGAGACGACGGCGGTGACGCGGTTCGTCTTCCCTTACGCGGACGATCGGGAGCTGGGAAGAATCCGTTACCTGTTCGGCGCCCTGTTCGTCCGGAGCATCATCGAGGTCGTGCAGGGCGAAGAACAGATATGGATGATCGAGAGCGGTCCGGAGAACCGCATTCACATCTGGTCGGCGTTCGACCAGAGCCCACGGTGATGCCGGCGGAGCTCTTCATCCCGTGATTCTCGCAACTGCGACTCGACTTCGCGAGCACCGGCCCTCGCGGCTGCCGTTTGGGGGGTGGCGCCGGCAGCAGGAGGATCTGCAGCCGGTCGCCCGGGCGGGCAGGGCGGCGCCCCAGCCGTGGTATAAGGGCGGCACGGGCGAGCGCGCGGCGCGGGGCGCCGTGGCGGCACCGGGGAGTTGCGAATCATGTCGACGAGAGCTGACCTCGAAGTCGGTGGAGCGCGTTGGCGAGCGGTCGCTCGTGGCGGCGGCCGGGCTGATCGCGGCGGGCGGCTCGACCGGCGGGCCGGGCGTCGGCGTCGCGGCGGCGCAGCCTCCGGCGGTCGAGGGGGGCTACACGGCGGACCAGTCGGCGGCCGGGTGGTCGGTGTACGCGCGGCAGTGCGGCGAGTGCCACGGGGCGGGGCTGGACGGGGCGGAAGCGCCGGCGCTGCGCGGGGTCGACTTCCTGAACGGCTGGGCGGGGGAGACGACGGACGAGCTGTTCGCGTACGTGCGCGACGAGATGCCGCCCGGTCTCGGCGGCTCGCTCGGCGATCAGGTCTATCTGAACCTGGTCGCGTACATCCTGGACATGAACGGCGCGCGGCCCGGCGACGCGCCCCTGGCGGCGGACGCGGCGGTCATGATCGGCGACGCGGCGGACGTGGCCGAGGCGCGGCGCGCGGCGCGGGAGGGCGACCGGCCGCGGCGGAGGGCGACGCGGTTCGTCAACCGGGAGGTGCCGCACGATCTGACCCCGGTGACCGACGCGCTGCTCGCGGACCCGCCGCCCGGCGACTGGCTGAGCTGGCGCCGGACGCGCAACGGCCACGGCTACAGCCCCCTCGACGACGTGACGCGCGACAACGTCGACGAGCTGCGGCTCGCCTGGGTGCTGGCGATCCGCGAGGGGAACCACCAGACGTCGCCGCTGGTGCACGACGGCGTGATGTTTCTCGCGAGTCCGGGGGACGTCGTGCAGGCGTTGGACGCGGTCACCGGCGACGTCATCTGGCAGTACCGATCGCCGCTGCCCGAGGATGCGCCGCAGCGGGCGCCGACCCGCACCCTGGCCCTCTACGGCGACCGGGTGTTCCTCGCCACCGCCGACGCGGCCCTCGTCGCCCTCGACGCGCGGACTGGCGAGGTGGCGTGGCGGACGGTCAAGGACGATTACACGGAGGGCTTCCGCCAGAACGCCGGTCCCGTCATCGCCGACGGCGTCGTCGTCACCGGCACCAACGGGTGCCAGCGCTACAAGGCGCAGACCTGCTTCATCACCGGGCACGACCCGGACACCGGCGAGGAGCTGTGGCGGACGTCGACGATCGCCCTGCCCGGCGACCCGAACGACGCGTCGTGGGGCGACACGCCGCCGTATCTCCGCGCGGGCGGCGACCAGTGGATTCCCGGCAGCTACGACGCCGACCTCGGCCTCTTCTACATCGGCACCGCGCAGGCGAAGCCGTGGGTGGCCGCGAGCCGCGGCATGAACACGCGGCAGGACGCGCTCTACACCAACTCGACGCTGGCCCTGAACCCGCGCACGGGGCAGGTCGAGTGGTACTTCCAGCATGCGCCGGGCGAGACGCTCGACCTCGACATCGTCTATGAGCGCGTTCTCGTCGACGCCGACGAGGCGAAGTGGCTCTTCACGATCGGGAAGGACGGCATCCTCTGGAAGCTCGACCGGCGGACCGGGGCGTTCGTCGACCTGCGCGAGACGGTCTACCAGGACGTCTTCGAGTCGATCGACCGGACCACCGGCGACCTGACCTACCGCCAGGACATCCGCGACGCGGACATCGGCGACCGCGTGCCCGCCTGTCCCAGCCTGCTCGGCGGCCACAACTGGCAGGCGTCGGCCTACCATCCGGGCGCCGGCGCCCTCGTCATCCCCCTCCACCAGGCCTGCATGTACCTGACCGGCCGCGAGGTGGAGTTCGTCGAGGGCGGCGGGGGAGTGGCGGGCCGGTCCGAGTACCGCGAGATGCCCGGGTCGAACGGCAACGTGGGGAAGCTGGCCGCCTACGACGTCCGGACGATGGAGGAGCTGTGGAGCCGCGAGCAGCGGGCCGCGTTCCTGACGTCGACCCTCACGACGGCGGGCGGCCTCGTCTTCGCGGGCGATGCCGACCGCTACTACCGGGCGTTCGACATCGGGACGGGGGAGGTCCTCTGGGAGACCCGCCTCGGCGCCAAGGCGCACGGCTACCCCATCACCTACGAGGCGGGCGGGCGGCAGTTCATCGCCGTTCCCGCCGCGCTCGGGGGCGCGTTCCGCAGCCTCACCGCAACCCTCACCCCGGAGATTTTCCAACCGGAGGGAGGAAACGCGCTCTACGTCTTCGCTCTGCCGGAGTGACGCGCCGCGGGATGACGATGGGCAGCTCCTCGACGCTGAACCTTGTGCTGAGGGTGGATGATGCCGGCAGTCAACCCTGACATCCTCGTGTGGGCACGCGAGACTGCGGGGCTGACTCTCCAGGATGCCGTCGCGAAGGTCGGCATCCGGGGCGCCCGCGGCTTGGCGGCCATCGATCGGCTCACAGCGCTGGAACGTGGCGATGAGGAGCCCACGCGGCCGGTCCTCGTCAAGATGGCGCGGCAATACCGGCGTCCCCTGCTCGCCTTCTATCTGGCCGCCCCGCCACGACGGGACGAACACGGCGCGGACTTCCGCACACTCCCTGGGGCGCGTACCTCAGAGCAGGGCGCCCTCATGGAGGCGCTCGTCCGCAACTTGCGGAGTCGCCAGGAGATGGTGCGGGCAGCGCTGGAGGCTGAGGACGAAGCCGAGCCACTGCCGTTCGTGGGTGTCCTCCTGGGTCCCGGGGAGTTGGAGCCGCACACCCAGTCGTTGCGCTGGGTTCTCCGGCACAACGCGGAAGCGGCCCATCTGTTGCAGCGTGCGTTGAAGGCAATTGCCCGAGTGCTCGGCGACGATCTGGACGCCGCGACCTACTACGCGCAGCCGAACGCCGAGGAGGCATTCCGGCTGCTCCGTTCGCGGACGGAGGGCGCCGGCGTATTCGTGCTGCTCAAGGGCGATCTGGGTAGCCACCACACGGCCCTCGACCCGGAGGTGTTTCGCGGTTTCGTGATTGCGGACAACGTCGCTCCGTTCGTGGTCATCAACGACAACGACTCTCGGGCCGCGCGATCGTTCACGCTCCTGCATGAGTTGACCCATCTGTTGCTCGGCCAGACGGGCTTCGCGGGTGTGGTTGCCGAAACAGAGGTCGAGGAGTTCTGCGACAGAGTTGCCGCCGAATGGCTTCTGCCACCGTGGGCACTCGGCAAGGTCGGGATCGAGCGGGGGCGGGACATCGCCGAGCAGAAGCAGCTCATCGGCGCGTTTGCCCGCAAGAGCAACCTGAGCCGGACCATGGTGGCGTACCGGCTCCTGCGCGCGAACCGTCTTGAGCGTTCGACCTTCGAGCACCTGCGAGCCGAGTTTCGCGAGGAGTGGCGGCAGCTTCGCGACCGGCGTCGCACGAGGCAGCGGGAATCGGAGGGAGGTCCCAGTTATTACGCCGTGCGCCGGCACCGGGTCGGGCAGGGCCTGCTCACGTTCACGCGCCGGCTGGTAGGTTCGGGGGCGCTGTCGACGACCAAGGCGGCGAGGATCCTGGGCGTCAAGCCCCCGCACGTAGGGAAGATGCTCCGCCCCGCACGGTCGCGTTAGTAGGGGGGTAGGCTTGCTCTACCTGCTGGACGCGAACGTCCTTATCGACGCCAATCGCGACTACTACCCTCTCAGACGCGTGCCCGAGTTCTGGGACTGGCTGATCGATCGTGCAACCTCGCAGCAGGTCAAGATCCCGATGGAGATGTACGAGGAGATTCTCGTCGGCAAAGAAGACGGTCTCACGCGTTGGCTCAAGGACAACCGGGATGCAGTGCTCCTCGACGAGAGCGCCGAGGCCACTCTCGTGGCGCGAGTGACGGAGCAGGGCTACGCGCGGGACCTGAACGAGGAGGAGATTCAGCGCGTCGGCCGCGATCCGTTTCTCATCGCCTACGCGTTCCGCGACCGAGCCCGGCGGACCGTCGTCACCACGGAGGTATCCAGGCCGAAGAAGCAGCGCGCGAATCGGCACATCCCGGACGTGTGCGATGCTCTGGGCGTGCTTCACTGCAACACCTATGACCTCATCCGCGCGCTGGATTTCACGACTCAAGGTTGACGATGAGGCTCTCCTGGAACGAGATCCGGGCGCGGGCCGCCGACTTCGCCCGTGAATGGGCCGACGCCGCGTACGAGAAAGGTGAGACCCAGAGCTTCTACAACGAGTTCTTCGACATCTTCCGGCGGCGCACGGTGGCGCGGTACGAAGAGCACGTCCGGCGGCTCGACGACACGTCCGGTTTCATCGACCTGTTCTGGCCGGGCGTCCTGCTCGTCGAGCAGAAGAGCGCCGGGCGCGACCTGAGCGCCGCACGTGATCAGGCCGGTGGCTACTTCGACGCGCTGCCGGAGCGCGACCGTCCCCGCTACCAGCTTCTCTGCGACTTCCGGACGTTCGTGCTTCTCGACCGGGACGAGCGCGAGGAGACCCGCTTCGCCCTCGCCGACCTGCCGCAGCATGTCGAGAAGACTCGGTCGCCGTGCAGATGAGGCCGGTCCTCGAATGCGCCGGACAGGTCGTGTTCTTCTTCCACAACCTGATGATGGCGCCGAACGTGTTGACGACGCCCGAGCGTGCCGTGGAGGTGGTCGGGGCGCGCCTGAACGCGGACCACTATCAGTGGTTCCGCAGGAGAACCAAGGGCGAAGTCAGTCCCGACGAGTTGCGTGAGGTGGAGGCGCAGGCGCAGGAGGCTGCGGCGTCGTTCGCCGGGGCGCCCAAGCCGAAGAGGCGCAAGGGGCGGAGGCTCAATCAGGCAGACAAGGTGGCGACCCTCAAGGGGGGGCGGCAGTGGTATCGCTACCTGAGTGAGCGCTTCAGTCACGGCAAGACGGCGGATTGGAGGGGGCTCTCGTGGCGCGGTGGCGTCATGACGATCGACAGGGTTGAGGCTGAGTGCGTTCCTGGGCTTGTTCGATTACTTGGTGGAACAAGTCGAATGCTCATGCGGCATTGTGCCTGGGAGACTTGTTCGATAGGCGGACGGCCACCGTCAACTGGGCTCCGGGAGGCCGCGATACTTGGTGGAACAAGTTGCTCTCATGAATGCTCATGCGGCATTGTGCCCGGTCGCTGGAGACGAGGACGACCAGTGGAACCGCTGGGTAGAACCTACGCTGGCGGAACTAGCGACGTACGGGAGTCGTCAAGGGCGCTCCGGGAGGCCGCGATGTCGGCGCAACAGGGGAGACTGGATGGGAGCGCTCGAACCGATTGAGGTGCAGCGCGGTCGGTGCGAGAAGTGTCGCGACGGGCTTCGCAACCTCGCTCGACTCCATGTGGAGATCGATGCCCCGACGCGCCGTATCGGAACGGACGAACCCGATTGGGTCTTCCGCCTACGCAAGGCGTGCCTCCGTGCGGTGGCGATCAGCAAGTGCTCAGTCAACGTAGACGGCGTGCACGTGATGACGACAGAGCTGCGGGCGGCGTACGAGCAGATGGACGCGGTATGGAAGTGTCTGCCAGACGACTTCCGGTTCGACGAGGACGGTACCTGGTGGGCCAACGAGGCAAGAGGCGGGCTGGCGGATTACAACCATCCGACCACGATGAGTCTGGGCTTGTCGTTGACCGGTGGCGGTTTCGCCGATCCCGAGGCCCCAGAGAGTTACCTACGGCTCGCCGTGTGGCTGGGCCGTCTCGGATGCGGATACGGGCTGGCGCTCGCCTCTCTGGCGCGGGTGCTGGGCACCGACGGGGACATCGATGCCCGTTTGCAGGCGGTGCTGCCCGACATGCGATGATGACGCGGGCTCGGTGGGGTGCGGAGAGCGTGCGTCCGAACGGCCCGGGTTTCGACACCCGTCGGCCAGCGGCTGATTGCCGCCGGCCGCGAGTTGCTGATTGTTCGATGGTTTTGGGGCGTACTCCACAGGGGCGGTCGGATGCATGAGATTCGGATTCCGGGAAGGGCGCGGGCAGAGTCGCGTAGATTCCCGTCGGAAAGGCGGCAAACCGACGAGGAAAGCGCGGTCAGAGGGGTGGTTGCAGTAGAATCACTGCGTATGGCATGTGGCGGGAATCCTGTGGCCAACCCTGCCGGAGTGACGTGGCACGCATGCCGGCTCGGCGAGCGTTCGAGGTTCGATCCTCGCGATGGACGGGGCTCCGCGGGACGGTCGAGGGATGGCGTGGAGAGCACGATGGGGGTGAGAAGATGAAGGCTGCCAAGCTCGTCGCGGTTTGCGCGCTGCTCGTCGCCGTGATCGGTCCCGCGCAGGCGCGGCAGGGGTCAGAGCCGACCCGCGAGACCATCGTCTACAGCAGCATCCAGCCCGCCAACTGGGACCTGTACCTCTTCGACGGCCCCGGCGCGGAGCCCCGGCGGCTGACGACGGACCCCGGGCTCGACTACAACGGCGTCCTCTCCCCCGACGGGCGCTGGGTGGTGTTCACCTCCGAGCGGACCGGCAGCCCCGACCTGTACGTGCTCGACCTGCACGGCGACGCCGCGCCGCGGCCGCTGGTCGAGGGCCCCGCGATGGAGGACGCGGCGGCCATCTCGCCGGACGGCGGGCGGCTGCTCTTCGTCAGCACGCGGGACGGCAACGCCGACGTCTTCGAGATGCGGTTCCGGCCCGAGGACCCGTCCGCGGCCGGCGAGGCGCGGAACCTGACCGGCAACGCGGCGGGCGACTACAACCCGGCGTACTCGCCCGACGGCACGCGCATTCTCTTCTCCAGCAGCCGCGACGCGGCGGTGGCGACGAGCTCGGGGGCGAGCCCGGGGCCGACCTACCTCGCCAGCGAGCTGTACGTGATGCGGTCGGACGGGACCGATGTCCGGCGCCTCACGCGGCACGAGAGCTGGGACGGCGCGCCGGCGTGGACGCCGGACGGGCAGAGCGTTTTCTTCTACTCGCAGCGGGACGGCGAGCCGCGCATCTACCGAACCGGCGTCGACGGAGCCGCCGGCGCCGAGACCGTCGCCTCCGCCGGTGCCGAGACCGTCGCCTCCGCCGGCGCCGAGACCGTCGCCTCCGCCGGCGCCGAGACCGCCGGCGCCGGCCCCGCGCCGATCTCCGCCCCGAACGAGGCGGCGCTGTCGCCGACGTTCGCTCCCGACGGACGGCTCGCCTACACCACGCAGCGAGACGGCCGCTGGACCCTCGTCTCCACCCGGCCCGACGGGTCGGACCCGCGGGTCGAGAGCGACGCCGCCCGCCACTACTGGGCGCCGGCCCACGACCCCGTCTCGGGCCGCCTCCTCGCCCACGGGCCGGGGCCGGTCGAGGACGCGTCCGTGTTCGAGAGCGACGCGCCGGGGGCGTTCCTCGTCCACCCGCCGCTGCCCGTCGACCTGCCGGACCGCCAGGTGTCCCTGGTCGGCATCCGCGGCTACCTGCCGGCCGTCGACCCCACCTCGGGCGAGATCGCCACCAGCGAGGCGTTCGCGCGCCTCGTCGCGTCGCGGCCCGACGGCACCGGGAAGCGCGTCATCCACGACCTCGCCGGGGCCGACCGCTACCGGGGCCCCGACTCCGCCTGGGGGCCCTCGTGGTCGAAGGACGGCCGCTGGCTGGCGTTCATCGTCGGGCCGCCGTTCGCCTCCGACGCGGTGGACGTCGACATCTGGAAGATCCGCAGCGACGGCACCGGCCTCGTGAGCCTGACGCCGGACTCGGACGCCAACGACGCCCTGCCCGACTTCTCGCCCGACGGCCGGCGCATCGTCTTCCGCAGCCGGCGCGGCGGCAACGCCGACATCTACCTGATGAACGCGGCCGGCGGTGACGTCCGGCGCCTCACGCAACACGAGGCCACCGACACGATGCCCGCGTTCTCCTCGGCCGGCGACCGCGTCGCGTTCACGTCGCTCCGGGACGGGAACTTCGAGCTCTACACCGTCGCCATCGACGAGGACGGCCGGGCGGGGCCGCCCGAGCGCCTCACCACGAGCCCCGGACACGACATGCACCCCCGGTTCTCGCCCGACGACGAATGGGTGCTCTTCACGTCCCAGCGCGCCGAGCTCGGCGACGAGCTGCCCCTGCTGCGGGTCGTCTTCCAGCCGCAGCCCTACGGCGAGCTGCACGCCATCCGCCTCTCGGACCGGACGGTGGTCCGGCTGACCCACAACAAGTGGGAGGACGGCCCCACCGCTTGGGTCCGGGACGTGCCGGGTTTCGACTGACGTTCCCTGCTCGAGCCGCTTTTCCGCCGTGTCGCCTGGCGACCCGGCCGGCCGCGGCGGGGGCAGGCAGGCCGTTCGCGCGTCGGCGCGTCGATCCGTACGGGAACGGTCTACACCGGGAGGGAGGAGCGACGGGCAGAAAGGACGCTGCCGGTCGGCCGCCGGCAAACGCTCGAACATGGCGTGCGCCCGTGACGCTGGCGCCTCCGCAGGCCTTCGATGACCGCGAACCCGACGACGCCTTCCGAGCGCGGTTCCACCCGGGGCACGACCCGGCGCAGCTTGGGCCGCAGAGCCGGGCGGTCCGCAACCGGCTGCGCGCAAGCTGTGCCGGGTGGCGCGAGAAGCCCGAGGCCGAGGAGTTCTACGCGGCCATTCGGTCGGCCGCCCCGTCGCGCCGGCAGCGGCGCCTGCTCGCGTGCTGGTTGCAGGAAGCCACGCGCGAGGACTTCATCTACGCCTGGGCCGAAGGCGTCTACACGTGGCGGCTGCTGGCCAGGGCGATCCACAGGGCCGGGGAGCAGACGAGGCCCCGGTGCGCCGACATCAACACGCTGGCGACGACATGAGCGGCCGAAGATCGACCCGCGGAGAATGCGAGAGAACAGCCGCGCAGTCGAGTTCCGGCTCGGCCTGAGCTTCGCGGGTTCGCGAGAACAGCTGTCGGCGCGGGACTTCTACGGAGCGGTCCACGCCAAGGAGCCGAGCGAACGGCAGCAGGCGGTGGTGTACGCCTTCGTGCTGCAGGCCACCGAGGTGGACCTCATCCGCGCGTGGACCGAGCAGGCCTACAGTTGGCGGGTACTCGTCCGCGCCCTGCACAAGGCGGGGTTCGACGTCCACCAGCAGATCCGGATCATCAACGAGTTCGCGGAGGTCGGCGAGTACGGGGGCGTGACGCTGTGGGAACGGTGACGAACGCCGGACTGAGGGAGGCCTCCGCGCGATGGCGTCGGGCGCCGGCCCACGGCATGGGGGCCGGCCGGGCCGCGTAGCGCCGCCGGAGCGTTGGTGGTATAACGGCGGGGCGGCGGCCGCGCGGGGTGTGGTCGCCGGCGGAGGTCATCGAGGGGTGCGGATCATGTCGAAGCGAGCACGCGTCGAAGTCGGCGGGTCGCGTTGGCGGAGGCGGAATGTCGCGGCGGCGGTGGTACGGGTGGCGGTCGTCGGCCTGATCGTGGCGGGCGGCCTGAGCGCCGGACCGGGCGCCGGCGTCGCGACGGCGCAGGCCCCGGGGGCGGACGGGGCATTCACCGCGGACCAGGCGGCCAGCGGCTGGTCGGCCTACGGCGTCCAGTGCAGCGAGTGCCACGGGATCGGCCTCGAGGGCATGATCGCGCCGCCGCTGTCCGGCGTCGAGTTCCTGAACACGTGGGCGGGGCAGACCACCGACGAGCTGTTCGAGTACCTGCGCGACACGATGCCCCCGGGCGCCGAGGGCGCGCTCAGCGACCAGTCCTACATCGACCTCGTGGCCTACATGCTCGAGGCGAACGGCGCGCTGCCGGGCGACCTTACCCTGACCGCCGATGCGGCGGTGATGATCGGCGACGCGGCGGACATCTCCGAAGCGCGCCGCGCGGCGCAGGCCGGCGAGCTGCCGCGGCGGCGGTCGACGCGGTTCGTCAACCAGACGGTGCCGCACGAGCTGACCCCGGTCACCGACGCCCTCCTCGCGGACCCGCCGCCCGGCGACTGGCTGAGCTGGCGGCGCACCCGCAACGGCCACGGCTACAGCCCCCTCGACCAGATCACGCGCGACAACGTCGGCGACCTGCAGCTCGCGTGGTCGATCTCGGTCCGGCCCGGCAACCACCAGACGACGCCGCTCGTGCACGACGGCGTCATGTTCCTCGCCAGCCCGGGGAACGTCGTCCGGGCCATCGACGCGGTGACCGGCGACGTCATCTGGGTGTACCGCGCGCGGCTGCCCGACGACGCGCGCCCCGGCGCCACCCGCACCCTCGCCCTCTACGGCGACAAGCTCTTCCTCGCCCGGGCCGACGCGGTCCTCGTCGCCCTCGACGCGAGCACCGGCGAGGAGGTGTGGACCTCGGTCAAGACCGACTACACGCAGGGCTTCCGCCAGAACGCGGGCCCCGTCATCGCCAACGGCGTCGTCATCACCGGCACCAACGGCTGCGAGCGCTACACCGAGCAGACCTGCTTCATCACCGGCCACGACCCCGACACCGGCGACGAGCTCTGGCGCACGTCCACCATCGCCCTGCCCGGCGACCCCAACAACGCGTCGTGGGGCGACACGCCGCCGTACCTGCGCGCGGGCGGCGACTCGTGGATCCCGGGCAGCTACGACTCCGAGCTCGGCCTCTTCTTCATCGGCACCGCCCAGGCCAAGCCGTGGGTGGCGTCGAGCCGCGGCATGACGACGCGGCAGGACGCGCTCTACACCAACTCGACCCTCGCCCTGAACCCGCGGACCGGGCAGGTCGAGTGGTACTTCCAGCACGCGCCGGCCGAGACCCTCGACCTCGACATCGTCTACGAGCGGGTGCTCGTGGACGCCGACGGCGAGCAGTGGCTCTTCACCATCGGGAAGGACGGCATCCTCTGGAAGCTCGACCGGCGGACGGGCGCCTTCGTCGACCTCCGCGAGACCGTCCACCAGGACATCTTCGCGTCGATCGACCGCTCGACCGGCGAGCTGACCTACCGGGACGACCTGCAGGACATCGCCATCGGCGAGCGGGTCTTCGCCTGCCCCAGCCTCCTCGGCGGCCACAACTGGCAGGCCTCGGCCTATCACCCCGGGGCCGGCGCCCTCGTCATCCCCCTCCACCAGGCGTGCATGCACCTGACCGGCCGCGAGGTCGAGTTCATCGAGGGCGGCGGCGGCACCGCCGGCCGCTACGAGCTGCTTGAGATGCCCGGCAGCAACGGCAACACTGGCAAGCTCGCCGCCTACGACGTCCGCACGATGGAAGAGCTGTGGAGCCACGAGCAGCGCGCGCCCTTTCTGACGTCGGCCCTCACCACTGCCGGCGGCCTCGTCTTCGCCGGCGACGGCGCCCGCTACTACCGCGCGTTCGATGTCGAGACCGGCGAGGTGCTCTGGGAGACCCGCCTCGCCTCGTCGGCGCACGGCTACCCGGTCACCTACGAGGCGGGCGGTCGCCAGTTCATCGCCGTCCCCGCCGCGCTGGGTGGGGTGTTCCGGAGCCTCACCGCGAAGCTCAGCCCGGAGATCTACCAGCCCGAGGGAGGGAACGCGCTCTTCGTGTTCGCTTTGCCGGAATAACGCCGTGGGGCGGCCGCCGTTGGGGAGGCACCAGTCGGTCCCCGGCGAGATCATGACTGCCTGGAGTACCTGTCCCGCCGTAGAACGCGACCCGGAAAAGGTCAGTGGGGCCTGGGTGTTTCGCGGCACCCGGGTCCCTGTGTCCGCGCTGTTCGAGAATCTCCGGGACGGCGCCACCATCGAGCAGTTCCTCGAGTGGTTCCCCGGGGTCGAGATACAGAAGCTAATGGCGGTCCTCGACCACGAGAGTGGGGCCCTCAAGGAGTCTGCTCGTTCGTGAACAACGTTCTGGCGTGCCCTTATTCTATGGGTTTCAGGAAAATACCGCGTGCGATGAACCTGAACCGCCGATCAAGGCTGTCTCTCTGTCAATTTTTCGGTGGACTTGACCCGGCAATGCGGAGCGCGCATGGTCAGCCAGTGCTCGCTCCGTATAGCGAAGATGGCAAGCTGCGCCTCACCCGGACCGGGCTTTCCAATCTGAATGTATAGCGTTGCCAACAGGTGGGTCATCGGGGTCCGGAGGGTGCGGGGGCGGAGATCCAGCGCCGGCAACCTGGGCCGCGGTGGCCCTGTGGTAGGCGACCATCCCCGGGCCGCCGCCGTGGGGTCGGGCGTCAGCGCGTGTATCAGCAGCGTTTCGTCGGCGGGGGAGCGCTGCGGCTCGCGTCCCCCCGAGCGGGGGCGGGAGCATGGGTGGTTGCGGATCCGGCGGCCTGGTCGTGGAGGGACACGCGCTACAACCGGCGCGGGGCAGTCTGCGCCGGGCGACGGACGAGTTGCAGACGAAGTCGAAGGGAGCTTTGACCCCATGACATGGTTTTCCATATGAAGACGACGCTCAACATCGACGACTCGGTCATGCAGCGGCTTCGCGAAGAGGCGGCGCGACGTGGAACGACGATGTCGGCGCTCGTGGAGGCCGGCCTCAGACGCGTGCTTGCGGAACCCGCGCAGTTCGATGCGCCGTCGAACGAACTGCCCCCGTTGCCCACGTGGCGCAGCGGAGGATTCCGAGTCGATATCGCCAACCGCGACGCGCTGTATCGGGCCATGGAAGAGGACGAATGAGTGCTTGTCTTCGACACGAACGTGCTGGTTCATGCGGCCGACGAGGACTCCCCGTTCCATGCTTCGTGCCGCGATCGGGTGGCGCAGGCTCGCGACGACGTGTCACCTGCCTTTGTTACGTGGAGCATCTGCTACGAGTTCCTCCGGGTGACCACCCACCCACGGGCTCCGGTGCTCCCTTGGACGCTGCTGGAGGCCCGGGCTTACCTTGAGGCGCTGTTGGCATCGCCGGGGTTCGAAGTGCTCGTGGCGACGCCGCGGCATGCGGCTGTCCTCTTACAGACGCTGTCGGAACTGCCGGATCTGCGCGGCAACGTGATGCACGACGTGCACACCGCAGTGCTGATGCGCGAGCATGGCATCAGCCGGATCTGCACCCGCGACGCCGACTTCCGCCGCTTTCCATTCCTGACGGTCGTCGACCCGCTGAGCGCGCCGTGAGCCAGCCCATGGTCGCCCGGCTAACATGAGGCCGGCGCGGAATCCGCAGGAGGGTCGAGCATGGTCGGGAACAAGCTCGCGGTCGTCACGGGGGCCGGTCAGCGGCATGGGTGCGGCGGCTGCGGAGAGACTGGCGCGGGACGGTTTTCTCATCGCCATCCTGTCGCCCTCGGGCAAGGGCGAGGCACTGGCACGGACCCTTGGCGGCATCCGCGTGAACGGGTCGAACCGCTCCAACCACGACCTCGGGCGATTGGTGGAGTGGAGCGGACCGTCGCCGCGTGGGGGCGAATCGGACGTCCTGGTCAACAGCGGGGGGCACGGGCCGCGCGGGCCGTTGCTCGAGCTGAGCGACGACGACTGGCATCAGGGCATGGAGACGTATCTCCTGAATGTCGTGCGTCCGACGAGACTGGTCACGCCGATCATGGAGTGGCAGCGGTCGGGCGCGATCGTGAACATCTCGACCTTCGCCGCCTTCGAGCCCGACTCCCTGTTTCCGCCATCGGGCGTATTCCGAGCCGGGCTGGCCGCGTACACCAAGCTCTTCGCCGACCGCTATGCGGCCTCGAACATCCGCATGAACAACGTGCTGCCCGGCTTCATCGACAGCCTGCCCGAGAAGCCGGAGTTGCGGGACCGCATACCGATGGGGCGCTACGGCCGCACGGCGGAGATCGCCGAGGTCATCGCCTTCCTCGCATCGGAAGGCGCGGGCTACATCACGGGGCAGAATCTCAGGGTCGACGGTGGCATCACCCGTTCGGTCTGAAGCGCGGGGTGGGCGGGAATGGTACGCGCTCTCGAAGCCAGACCGGCCCGCCGGTGCTCCGGTCGAAGACGTGGGCGAACGCCTGCTCGGTGACCTGCGTCACGGCCTTGATCGGCCGCCCGTCGTGACCTGGCCCAAGTACTGGGACGATCTCACTGGTCATTCCCGAGGTGACCCAGGAGACCCCACACGAACGTCAGGACACCGATCAGGCCGACGACAAGACCGACCGGCAACATGATCATCGTCACGCCCAGGCCGAGGCCGACGACCATCAGGACGAATCCGACGGCCACCGCCGCCACGTGGACGAGAATCAGCTCACCCGTCTCAAGCCATCGACGCCCGCGACCCGCTGGTTGTGTCGCCATGGCGGCCGGACGCAGGTGAAGCGCACCATTGCGCTTCCCGGCAACGCTATTCCCCGCAGATGCGGGTGTCAACGTGCCGTCCCGGTGGCGGTCGCCGCCGAGCCTCCTGCGAGAGACTGGCGCCAGCCGGTCTCGACGTCGACGGGAACGGGCTCGCGGCGAACAGGTGGCAGCGGAGTCGGCTCCCGCCCGCAGCGTGGGTCGGGCTCTCCCGGGATCGGCGCCCGTTTCGGATGCACGCCTCATCGACCACCACGGCTCACGCCCAGTCGCGCCAGGCGCGGACGTCGACGCCGCCCCGGACGTAGCTCTCGCGCCCGCCGTAGACGACGGTGGCCGGTGTGGACCGCCCGGACAGCGAGCGCCAGTGGGCGAGGCCCTTGAAGAAGTCGCCGGCGACGGTCTCTCCCGACTTGATCTCCACCGCGTGCGGGCCGTCCGGCGTCTCGACGAGCAGGTCGACCTCGTGGTCCCGGTGGTCGCGCCAGAAGTACAGATCGGGCACTTGCCCGGCGTTGCAGGCCGCCTTCAGCGTCTCGGCGATCACCAGGTTCTCGAACACCGCCCCGCGCGCGGCGTGCGTCGCAAGCTGGTCGGCGTCGCGGATGCGCAGCAGCCAGCACAGCAGCCCGGTGTCGACGAAGTAGAGCTTGGGACGCCTCGTCAGCCGTTTGTTGAAGCTCTGGTGGTACGGCTGCAGCCGGAACGTCACGAAGCTCGCTTCCAGCACCGACTGCCAGCGGCGGGCCGTGTCGTGGCTCACGCCGCAGTCGTTGCCGAGGCTCGACAGCCGGACGAAACGGCCGAACGCCTCCAGATCGCCGACCTGCGTCAGGTCGCGCACGTCGCGCTCCAGATACGTCTGGAAGTACTGCGCCAGCCACTCGCCCGCATCGAGCCCGAGGTCGTGGATGCGCGGGTAGAAGCCCCGCACGGCGTGGACCGTCCAGGCGCCGTGGGGCGACGGCTGCCGGGGACCGGCCGCCAGCAGGTCGCACATGGCCGGCGCGTCCCGTCGGGTCAGCTCGGCCAGCGAGAACGGCAGCAGGCTGGTCGGGCGCAGCCGCCCCGCCAGCGACTGGGAGATGCGCTGCATCAGCAGGAAGTTCCGAGAGCCCGACAGCAGAAAGCGGCCGGAAGCCGGATCGTCGTCAACGGCATCCTCGGCCGCGTCACCCAGGGCTGGTGAGGGTCAGGCGAAACGCCGGGCGGGCGCCGGATCTGTTTGGAGCGGCGGCTGCTGATGGACGAGTGGGCCAGCTGCCTCGGCCGAAACCGCCACCAGGGTTTCCCGGGGGGCATTGCAGCCCGCGTGGCCCGGAGATTCCGAATCGCTCGCTCGGGTCAGCGCGTCAGTCGCGGTGACCGGCTCTGAGCTTCCTCGGTGGCGGCACGGGACGTGCGCTCGTCCCGTTTCCGTTCACGCTCGTGCCGATCCAGCTCGGCGAGCATCTTCTCGACCTTCGCCTCGTTCCTTGCCAGACGCTCCGGCGGCTAGTCCTTCGTCAGCTCCCTGAAAGGCCTGTGGTTCATCGTTCCCGTCCTTCGCTCCGGTTCGAGAAGTCCCTCGCGGAGTTGTTGCAGGTACCGATCATAATCGCATCGGCACGAGGTCCTGCCTTCGGAGGACACCGGGCCGCGGGAGCTCCTCGTCCGAACGGCCCCCGGCCAATCCCGCCTGGACCGCGTGCTGCGGCGGGAGATCCTCGCGCCGGACGCCGGCGTGCCCTTCGTTCGAATCGAGCCGCTGGGCGAGGTGCTGGATCCGAAGATCCGGCCTTGGCGGTTGGGGGCGTCGCTGTTCACCGTCTTCGGTCTGCTCGCGGTCCTGCTCGCCGCGATCGGCGTCTGGCCATCGATGTCCTGCGCCGTCTCGCAGCGGCGGCACGAGCTCGCGGTGCGCCTCGCGGTGGGGGCGAGCCGCATCGGACTGGTGCGACTGGTCCTGAACTACGGCCTCCGCACGGCGCTCGTCGCCAGCGCGGCCGGCCTGTTGATCGCGGCCGCCACGACTCACCTCGTCGCAGACCTGCTGCTTCAGGTGTCCCCGCGCGGCCCCGCCGTGTTCGCGGCCGTCGCCGCCGGTATCGTTGCCGTCGCGACGCTCGCCAGCCTGCGGCCGGCCCTGCGCGCTTGCCGCGTCAATCCGGCGGAGGCACTCAGGCGGGAATGAGCCGTGCCGGGATACCGCGCGGCGATGTCGACCCGCGGGGCGCGGACCTCAGTCCTTCCCCAGGTGACCCACGAGAGCCCACAAGAACAGCATGACGCCGAGCAGGCCGACGACGAGGCCGACCGGCAGCAATGATCTTCGTCACGCCCCAATCCGAGGCCGACGACCATCAGGACGAATCTCATCGCCGCGGCCGCCACGTGGCCGAGGATCAGCCCGGTCTTCTCGAGCCATCGCCGTCCGCGACCCGTGGGTTGTGTCGGCACGGCGCCAGCACGCGGGTGAGGACGCCGAGCTCAAGGCGTCTACGAGAACGACGGTGACGGTCTCCCCGTAGCCGGTGGCGGTACTCATGGGCTACCCTGAACGCCCATGACGCCGTACGAGTTCATCAGCAAGTGGCGTGCCTCTGCGCTCAAGGAGCGCTCGGCCTCGCAGGAGCACTTCATCGACCTGTGCCGGCTGCTCGGCGAGCCGACGCCGGCCGAGGCCGACCCGACCGGCGAGGCGTACTGCTTCGAGCGCGGCGCTCGCAAGGACACCGGCCGCGACGGCTGGGCCGACGTCTGGAAGCGCCACCACTTCGCTTGGGAGTACAAGGGCAAGCGGGCCGATCTCGACGCCGCGTTCGGCCAGCTCCGGCTGTATGCGTTGGCGCTGGAGAATCCGCCGCTGCTGATCGTCTCCGACATGCTGCGGTTCCGTATCCGCACCAACTGGACGAACAGCGTCAGCAAGACCTACGAGTTCGGCCTGGACGACCTGGCCGACGCGGCGGCGCGGGACAGGCTCAAGTGGGCGTTCTCCGATCCCGAGCGGCTGCGGCCGGGCGAGACCCGGCAATCGCTCACCGAGCGCGCCGCGGCGTCCTTCGCGATGGTCGCCCAGGCGCTGCGAGAGCGCGGCCACGACCCGCACCGGGTCGCGCACTTCGTCAACCGGCTCGTCTTCTGCATGTTCGCCGACGACGTGGGCCTGCTGCCCGACCACATGTTCACGCGGATGCTGGAGCAGGCGCGGCGCGCGCCCGCACACTTCGCGGACCTCGCCGGCGATCTGTTCCGCGTGATGGCTCGCGGGGGCCGGGTCGGCTTCGAGACGGTCGACTGGTTCAACGGCGGGCTGTTCGACGACGACGCGACTCTGCCGCTGGAGAGGTCCGACATCGATGCCGTGCTGGCCGCGTCGAACCTCGACTGGTCGGAAATCGACCCGTCGATTCTCGGCACGCTGTTCGAGCGCGGTCTCGATCCGGGCAAGCGCGCTCAGCTCGGCGCGCACTACACCGACCGCGACAAGATCATGCTGCTTGTCGAGCCGATGGTGATCCATCCCTGGCTTGCCGAGTGGACGGCGGAGAAGGCCGAGATCGCCGCCGAGCTGGAGCGTGCGGAGGCCGCCAAGTCGCCTGCCCTCCGCACGAAGCGCCGGAACGAGGCCGAGCGGCGGTACCGGGCGTTCCTCAATCGGTTGCGGGCCTTCACGGTGCTCGACCCGGCCTGCGGCTCGGGCAACTTCCTGTATCTCGGCCTGCAGGCGCTCAAGGACCTGGAGCATCGCGTGCAGTTCGAGGCGGAGGCGCTCGGTTTCCAGCGCGCGTTCCCGGAGATCGGTCCCGCCAACGTCAAGGGCATCGAGCTCAACCCCTACGCCGCCGAGCTGGCCCGCGTCTCGGTCTGGATCGGCGAGATCCAGTGGATGCGCCGCAACGGCTTCTCGGAGGCGCGCGACCCGATTCTGAAGCCGCTCGACACCATCGAGTGCCGCGACGCCATCCTGACGCCGGACGACACCGAGCCGGACTGGCCGGAGGCGGACGTCGTGATCGGCAACCCGCCGTTCCTGGGCGGTAAGCTCTTGATCACCCACCTCGGCGAGGACTACGTGTCGCGGATGTTCAAGACCTACGCCGGGCGCGTGCCGGCGGAAGCGGATCTGGTCTGCTACTGGTTCGAGAAGGCGGGCCGGCAGATCGCCACGGGCAGGACACGGCGGGCCGGGCTCGTCGCAACGAACTCCATCCGCGGCGGCGCGAACCGGCGGGCTCTGGAGGCCGCGACCCACAAGTGCCGGCCGCGTTCAGGCGGTGGTCGATCTGGTGCACTGATGGTCCGGGAAGGCGGGCCGACCGATCGCCAGGACCAACCACCGCGGCTCTTCGAGGCGTGGAGCGACGAGCCGTGGGTGGTCGACGGGGCGGCGGTCAGGGTGTCGCTGGTCTGCTTCTCCTGCGCCGACGACGCGTCGGCCTCCGGCGCCCGGCTCGACGGTCAGCCCGTCGACGAGATCTACAGTGACCTGACGGCCCGGCGCGGGAACGCGGGAGTCGACCTCACGGCTGTCCAGCGACTTCCGCAGAACGCCTGTGTGGCATTCATGGGCGACACGAAGGGGGGCCCGTTCGACGTTGCGGGCGATCAGGCGCGCGAGTGGCTGCGTCTGCCGGCGAACCCGAACGGCCGGACGAACGCCGACGTCCTGAAGCCGTGGGTGAACGGCTTGGACCTCACCCGACGCCCCGCGGGGAAGTGGATCGTCGACTTCGGGTGGACGATGTCAGCCGGCGACGCGGCGCTCTACGAAGAACCGTTCCGCTGGGTGAAGGAGCGGGTGCACCCGATGCGCCAGCAGAATCGCCGCGTCGCCTATCGCGAGTACTGGTGGCGCCACGTCGAGCCCCGGCAGGGCATGTGGCGAGCACTCGCCGGCCTGTCGCGCTACATCGCGACGGCACGCGTCGCCAAGCACCGGCTGTTCGGCTGGTACGACGCGCGCATCTGCCCCGACTCGCAACTGATCGTGGTGGCGCGCGACGACGACACGACCTTCGGCATCCTGCACAGCCGGTTTCACGAGCTCTGGTCGCTACGGCTCTGCACCTGGCTCGGGAAGGGCAACGACCCGCGCTACACGCCGAGCACCACCTTCGAGACGTTCCCGTTCCCGCCCGGTTTGACGCCGGACATTCCGGCCGCCGGCTACGCGCACGATCCCCGCGCCTCCGCCATCGCGGAAGCCGCCCGCCGGCTCGTCGAGCTGCGCGACCGGTGGCTCAACCCGCTCGAATGGGCCGAGTGGGTGAACGAACCGGTGCCCGGCTATCCGGCACGTCCGGTTCCTCGGGACGAGGCCGCCGCCAAGGCGCTGAAGAAGCGCACGCTGACGAACCTCTACAATGCCCGGCCGCAGTGGCTCGGCGACGCGCACAACGCCCTTGACGCCGCGGTAGCCGTGGCGTACGGTTGGTCAGCAGACATCTCCGACGAGGACGCCCTGCGCGAGTTGCTGGCGCTCAACGGCGGTGACCAGTGAGCACACCTGCCGCGACGGAGCGTGCCCGTTTCCCGGATGTACATCGCTCTCAACCGCGGCGACCCTTCAATGCCACGGCCCGCCGGCTCGGTCCTGGATAAGCTCTCCCTCTGCATTTCGCTCGGGGGAGGTTGCCGCCGTGGTCGGCCCCGCGGGCGGGCACCGGCAAGACAACATTGCTCCGCTACGTAGGTAGGCGCTCGGGTGTTCTTGCTAGGCGGAACGCCGTCGCTCCAGCAGCGTTGCGATATGGTGAATCGCGGATCTGACGATCGCAGACACCGAACTGAACGACTCCGCGAGTTCCGGGCATTCGTTTGAATGGATAGCCTTGTTGAGCAGATCTAGCGACGCGAGCGCAGAGTAGAGCTTGGGCTTCACGAATTCCCGAGAACCGTCGTGCCGGATCAATTCGCAGAGCCAGTCAATCTTCGCGCGCCGAGTAGGACGACCTTGCGGATCGATTTGCGTCTTCGGCCTGGTCACCCACGGCAGCACGAGATCGTTGGGCGCGGCGCGGTGAAGCACGCCCAGCAGCACTCTCCGTAGCGAGACGGCGGCCTGCGCCCGCCAATCCGGCCCGCGTTCGTCGATGCGTAGCATCGCCCCCCGCAACTGACTAGCGAATGCGGGGTCGAGTCTGGCGAGTACGTATTCAAGGGATGGGTCGGTCTCGCCGTCGTTTCTCGACTTGAGGACCCAAGGGACATCAGCATCCGCAAGCGGCTCGCGAAGCGATTCGCTCAGGACGCTGTCCAGTTCCGGTGAGTCGGGGAACAGCGCCCCGGTGATCACCCGTAGACTCCACTCCGGGAGCTGGTGAAACATGCCTGCGGTCGGGTTCCAGCTGAGCGGCTCAGCCAGCGAGGTTGCCAGTCCTGCGGTCAGGCTGGCGTGCTCGCCCGCGAGCTCGGAGAGTGCGCCTGCGGTGGTCCCGAGAGGGAACGCTTCGGGCAGCATGGACGGCAGGCCCGCGGTGACTCCGAGGGTCTCGTCCGCGAGCTTGGGGAATATGCCGGTTGTCAGGCCGCCGAACGCTCCGGCCAGCGTAGGCGTCAGGTCCCTGGTCAGGCTGCGGTGCTCGCCCACAAGCTCGGAGAGCGCGCCTGCGGTGGCCCAACCAGCGAACACCTCGGACAGTCTGGGCGACAGGGCCGCAGTGACTCCGAGGGTCTCGTCCGCGAGCTTGGGGAACACGCCGGCCGTCAGCCCGCCCAACGCTTCGGCCAGGGTAGGCGTCAGGTCCCGGGTCAGGCTGGCGTGCTCGCCCGCGAGCTCGGAGAGTGCGCCTGCGGTGGTCCCGAGAGCGAACGCTTCGGGCAGCATGGACGGCAGGTCCGCGGTGACTCCGAGGGTCTCGTCCGCGAGCTTGGGGAATACGCTGGTTGTCAGCCCGCCGAACGCTCCGGCCAGCGTAGGCGTCAGGTCCCTGGTCAGGCTGCGGTGCTCGCCCACAAGCTCGGAGAGCGCGCCTGCGGTGGCCCAGCCAGCGAACACCTCGGACGGTCTGGGCGACAGGGCCGCGGTGACTCCGAGGGTCCCGTCCGCGAGCTTGGGGAACACGCCGACCGTCAGCCCGCCCAACGCTTCGGCCACAGTAGGCGTCAGGTCCCCGGCCAGGCTGGGGTGCTCTCCCACGAGCTCGGAGAGTGCGCCTGCGGCGGCCCCGCCAGCGGACGCCTCGGACAGTGTGGACGGCAGGCCCCGGTGACTCCGAGGGTCTCGTCCGCGAGCTTGGAGACTATGCCGGTCGTCAGCCCGCCGCCAAGTGCTTCGAATTGCTCTGGAAACCCCCCTGCGATCACGCCGACGAGCTTCCACTCACGCGACTCACCCATCGAATCAACTCTACCTTACGGCTTGCGTACCATCAACCGGTCCGACGGCGCCTTGGCAGTCAGTGCCCCGACCAAGAATCGTCGCCATGCGCCCTCTCTGGACATCCCACGAGCCAATGGCTGTTCCGCGGCCGTCACAGGCGACGAGGGCCTTGGTGGCGGGCGGGAGTTCGGTGCTGACCGCCGGCCTGATTGATCAAGGCGGTCTGCGGACGGCTTGAATGGTCCGGTAGAGTCCCGGTAACAATGAAAGGTGCAACGAGGGAAGCACGACCAGACTGTCGGCAGCAAGTCTCTAGTAATGAGTCGGTTACGAGAATCGTGCAGCTGACGCTGCCGGAGTGAGGGGCGGGCGGCCGTCATTGGGGCGGCGCCGAAACGGGTGCGATGTGCCCGATCGTACTTGCTCCTGACCGCCAGAGCCGCGGGACGTGGTACCTTGACGGGATGGAGAAGGTCCGAATCGAGGCCGAACTCCCGGCGGCGCTGGCCGCGAAGGCGCGCGCGTTCGTCGCCGAGGGATGTGCGAGCGATCTCGACGAGTTGCTGGCGGAAGCGCTGCGACGTTACCTCGAATCCCGCACGTCCGAGTTGACCGAAGCGTTCATGAAGGAGGACGTCCAATGGGGCCTTCATGGAGACGACTGAAGCCGCGCCTCCGCCGGTCGCGTGCGTGAGGGGATTCATCCGGGCCGTGGAGCCGTCCGGCGACGAGTGAACAGGATGTCGCGCGGAGAGCCGGAAGGAGGGAACGCGCTCTTCGTCTTCGCGCTTCCGGACGCGGAGGGCGGCCGCTGCGGGGGCCGCATGCCCCACGAACCTCGTCGAACTTCCGATCGGGAAGCTCGTCTCAGGACTGGTCCTATTCTTATCGGAGGCTCACCATGACGCTCGCAAGCTCGCCGAGACGGTCGCCCGCGCTCTTCGTCATCCTCACGATGTGCCTGTTCATCGCCATCAGCAACGCGCAACAGGGACGCCGGGGGATCGGCCCGGACACCCTGCCCGACGAGCCGCAGATCCTGGGCTTCGGCGATCAGCAATTCCGTGTCGTCCCCATCAAGGGCTTCTTCCGTCCGTCGGCCGTGGACTTCCTGCCGAACGGCGACATCCTGGTCGCCGAACGCTCGGGCGGCCTGCGGATCATCCGCGACGGCGTGCTCGATCCCGAACCCATCCGCGGCATGCCGGGGGTGCACAACGGCTTCGGCGGCCGGCTGGGCCTGTGGGACGTGGCCGTGCATCCGCAGTTCGCCGAGAACCGGCTGGTCTACTTCACGTACCTGAAGCCCGACCCGAGCGAGGACGTGCCGCTGGACGCGGCAGGGTTTCAGGGGATCGCGGGAACATCGGTGCTGGCGCGCGGCCGCTTCGACGGCGCCAGCACCCTGACCGACGTCGAGGACATCTTCGTTTCGGATGCCCGAGTCAGCGGCTTCAGCGTGGCGCGACTGATCTTCGCCCCCGACGGCAAGATCTTCATGTCGATCGGCATGCCGCTGCGCGACCAGGAGCACGGGGGCAGCAACCGCGTCGGCACGGCGGAGCAGTCGCAGGAACCCGGCAGTCACGCCGGCAAGATCCTGCGCCTCAACGACGACGGGACGGCACCCGAGGACAATCCCTTCGTCGGCGACCCGGCCTATCGGCCGGAGATCTACGCCCTGGGGTTCCGCGACCCGCTGGGCCTGATCATCCATCCTGAGACCGGCGAGCTCTGGGAGGTGGAGCACGGGCCGCAGGGCGGCGACGAGCTCAACATCGTCCGTCCGGGGCGCAACTACGGGTGGCCGGTCGTCTCCTACGGACGCGCGTACACCGGCGAGGCCACGATCGGCGCGGGCGGGACGGGTCCGGCGCTGCCCGAGCCCTGTGCGCCCGGCATGGAGCAGCCGCTGCTCTACTGGTACCCCGTCATCTCTCCCGGCGGCATGGCCCTCTATACGGGCGACGCGTTCCCCGCGTGGAAGGGGGACCTTTTCGTTGGCGGGATGTCCACCACGCAACTCCAGCGCATCGTGCTCAACCAGCGGGGCCTGCCGGTGCGGCACATCCCGCTCTTGACCGAGCTCAACCAGCGCATCCGCGACGTCAAGCAGGGACCCGACGGCCTGCTGTACGTGACGACGGATCACGAGGCAGGGGCGGTGCTGAGAATCGAGCCGCTGGATGACGCCGCGGCGAATTGAGCGCGGAGTCGGCTCCCGCCCGCAGCGTGGGTTGGGCTCTCCCGGGATGGGCGCCCGCTGCGGATGCACGCCTCATCGACCACCACGGCTCACGCCCAGTCGCGCCAGGCGCGGACGTCGATGCCGCCCCGGAGGTAACTCTCGCGCCCGCCGTAGACGACGGTGGCCGGTGTGGACCGCCCCGACAGCGAGCGCCAGTGGGTGAGACCCTTGAAGAAGTCGCCGGCGACGGTCTCTCCCGACTTGATCTCCACCGCGTGCGGGCCGTCCGGCGTCTCGACGAGCAGGTCGACCTCGTGGCCCCGGTGGTCGCGCCAGAAGTACAGATCGGGCACTTGCCCCGCGTTGCAGGCTGCCTTCAGCGTCTCGGCGACCACCAGGTTTTCGAACACCGCCCCGCGCGCGGCGTGCGTCGTAAGCTGGTCGGCGTCGCGGATGCGGAGCAGCCAGCACAGCAGCCCGGTGTCGACGAAGTAGAGCTTGGGACGCCTCGTCAGCCGTTTGTTGAAGCTCTGGTGGTACGGCTGGAGCCGAAACGTCACGAAGCTCGCTTCCAGCACCGACTGCCAGCGGCGGGCCGTGTCGTGGCTCACGCCGCAGTCGTTGCCGAGGCTCGACAGGTTCAACAGCCCGCCGGCCCGGCCCGCGCACAGCCGGACGAAACGGCCGAACGCCTCCAGATCGCCGACCTGCGTCAGGTCGCGTACGTCGCGCTCCAGATACGTCTGGAAGTACTGCGCCAGCCACTCGCCCGCATCGAGCCCGAGGTCGTGGATGCGCGGGTAGAAGCCTCGCACGGCGTGGACCGTCCAGGCGCCGTGGGATGACGGCTGCCGGGGGCCGGCCGCCAGCAGGTCGCCCATGGCCGGCGCGTCCCGCCGGGTCAGCTCGGCCAGCGAGAACGGCAGCAGGCTGGTCAGGCGCACCCGCCCCGCCAGCGACTGGGAGATGCGCTGCATCAGCAGGAAGTTCCGAGAGCCCGACAGCAGAAAGCGGCCGGGAGCCGGATCGTCGTCGACGATCGACTGGATGTACGAGAACAGATCGGGCGCCCGCTGCGCCTCGTCCAGGATCGCCGGTCCGTCGAAGCGGCCCAGGAAACCGCGTGGATCTTCGAGGGCGAACGTGCGCTCGTCCGGCGACTCGAGCGAGACGTAGCGGTGGCGCGGGAAGGCGCTGCGCAGCAGGGTCGTCTTCCCGGACTGTCTCGGTCCGTTCACCGACACGACCGGGTACTGCGCCGCCGCCCGCCCCACCGTTGCCGCGAGATGCCTCGGAATCACAGGGGAAGTGTTGCATATTGAAGAACAGATCTTCAAACTGTACGCCACCGCAAGAAACGGCGGTTCTCCGGCCGGCGTGTATCGATTGTGATGCACGTCCATCCGGCTTGCGTCGCGTCGGCCGGTCTTCTTCCGCGTCTCGGACGCGGGGAACCGTTCCGGCTCGACGCCTTCGCCGCCGTGGGCTCGCGACGACAATCGCTGCGATGCTGGAGCAGGAAGGGGAGGCGATGGCTGCGGCCGGCTGCGACGAGCCGGCGCTCGACCCTGACGACCTCGCCTACACGCGTGAGATCATCGGGCCCTACCTGGCCGCGTCCGACCGGCCGACCGTCGTCGCCTGCCTGTACGGCGACGAGGCCGCTCGGATGCTGGGGTACCGGCCGCTCGGGTTCAGCCCCCGGGCCGGGCTCGCCCTCGCCCTCGACGCCGCCCGCCGCCGCCGGGCGGCGCGATCCTGATGCCTTGCCCGGCGAGGTGGCTCGTCCAGGACCCGGCTGACGCAAGGCGCGTGGCATTGCAGATGCTCATTGCGGCACAAAGGCTGGAGGATCGAGGCGAGCAAGAGCGCCGGGAGGACCTCATTCGTCGTTGCCGAGGTGGCCGAAGAGACCCCACACGAACGTCAGGACACCGATCAGGCCGACGACAAGACCGACCGGCAGCATGATCATCGTCACGCCCAATCCGAGGCCGACGACCATCAGGACGAATCCGACAGCCACGGCCGCCACGTGACCGAGAATCAGCTCGGCCTTCTCGATCCATCGGCGTCCTCGACCCGCTGGTGGTGTCGCCATGGCGCCCGGACGCAGGTGAGGCGCACCATTGCGCTGTCGGGCAACGGTATTCCCCGCGGGTACGCGTGTCAACGGTGCATCCCGGTGGCGGTCGGCGGCGGCGCTTCCTCGGCGACCGGCGGTGGCTGGACTGGACGTCGACGGCCGGGAGGCTTCCGACGAAGAGGATGTCGCGGAGCCGGTGCCGCCCGCGGGGCCTGGAGAGCCCGGCGCGATCGCAGATGGCGCCTGGTCCCTGGTGAAGCAGCGGCTCTCCGATCGGCGTCTGCGCCCGGACCGGTTCCCCTCGCGACCCCGATACGGCGCGGCCGCGGACAATGGCAGCGATCGGGATCAGCCGCATCAGCTTCGGGCCGTTCATCTTCCGGTCTCCGGAAGCTCGCGGACATTCGCCGGTGCATGGTCTGCGTTTCGAGTACGATCCCGCTTCGTGCCCATGGGCCCTCGTTGCGGCGCCGTCCTGAGCAACTCGCAGATCGAAGTGCTGCTGCACGAGCCCCTGGTGAGCTGGCCCGAGGCGTCCCCGGTTGCGGCGCGGGAGATCGTCGAGTCCACTCAGGCGGCGGCGATCCTGACGGTTGCCGTAGACGCCGCGAGTCTGGGCCGGAGCGATCTCACGGAGCAGGTTGTCGACGCGTTGTCGGAAGCCGTCACCGGCACGTATCCCGCCTGGTTGCCGGAGGCGGAACATCTCGCGGGGCCCGGTGGCGCCGGACTGGCCGCGGTGCGCACGATCTGCGAGCGGGCAGCCGGCAGCAGCGACGTGTTCGGTCCGTTCCTCCTCGCGGCCGCGGAGGCGGCGCTGTGCGAGCGGCCGCTCGCAGTGGCGGAGTTCGCGCAAGAGACGGCCGTACGTCAGGCCCGGAAGCTGATCCTCCGTGCCTACGGGCATGAACGCCTCGTCGTCATGGTCGAGCTGACGGGCCCGTGGAGCACCGCGCAGATCGAAGTCGCGGAAGCGAACGCGCTCTGGCTGGCCGGGCCGGGGCAGCTCACCGTCTGGCTCTTCGGGCGCCCGACTGCCTGCATGACGCGAGTTCCCCGTTCTTCCCTCCACGACCGGATGCCGGCGTCGGACCCGCCGGCCGCGCCCCACACCCCTTACTTGACGCCGCTGCGGGGCCGGCCCAACCCGTTCAGCCGGGCGGAGCAGCGCCTCGAGGAGCATCTCGCCCGATCCGAGTGGGCAACGGGCCGCGCCTGGAACCAGACCTGGTCGTCGGGGGTCCTGGCCAACTCCATCCGGGTCGATCTCGTCTGGTCGCGGGAGAGGTGCGTCGTCGAGCTCGATGGACCCGATCACCTGGACATGGAGAAGTACGCCGCCGACCGTGCGCGCGACCGCGCCCTGCAGCGCGCAGGCTTCCTGGTCCTTCGCTACACGAACGACGAGGTGCTCGACGACGTGGCGCGCGTCCTCGACGAGCTCGAACGATTTCTTGAAGACCGGCGACGGTCCACGGCAGGAGACACGTGAGCATGGCGTATGGAATTCCGGAGCGCGCCGCAATGATCGCGCTGATGGCCCTCAACAAGGAGACGCCGAACGCGGAGCTCAAGCGGCGCTATGGACTCGACGTCAAGAAGCCCATGCGGCAGAAGCTCAACCGGGACGGGCTCCTCCAGAGCCGACGCCTGGGAGGAGCCAAGGGCTTTGCCCACGAGTTGACGGATGCCGGCTGGGCCTGGGCGGTGGCCGAACTCGATGCAGGAGTGCCCCCGGGGGCGCGCTCGGGCGAGCGCGCGCTCTACGCGCTCCTCAACGGTCTGAAGATCGCGCTCGACGCGCGGGGGATGGTGATCCAGGAACTGTTCGCTCCGGCGGCTCCGCGACCTGCCGGCTCGCTCCGGGATCGGATTCGGCAGGCCTACCGCAGCTTTGCGTCCCGGCCGTGGGACTGGGTGGAGCTGCGCGACCTCCGGGCGCAGCTCGGCGATTGGCCTCGGCGCGAGGTGGACCTGGAGCTCGTCCGGATGTTCCGCAAGAAGGCCGTCAATCTCACGCTGCACGAGGACCGTCGCAGGCTCACGCAGGCCGACCGGGACGCGGCGCTTCGGCTCGGCGTGGATGACATGCACATGATTAGCATGGAGTGAGGGCTGTGGAGCCAGAGCTGAAGGCACTCGGGCAGGTCGCGTTCCGCATCGCGTATGCCGGCAACGACATCTGGCGTGACGACGTCATCCATGTCGACGGCATTCATTCGTCGGCGTTCGAGCGGGTCCGGAACGCGCTCGACCGGCTGCGCGACGGCGCGCCGGTCGGCAATCTCGTCATCCAGGGCCGGCCGGGAATCGGCAAGTCGCACTTTCTGGGACGAGTCCGACAGGCGGCGGTCGACCGGGGGCAGATCTTCGTTCTCTTTCAGCCGAGTACCGCGCGCCAGTTCTGGGACAGTCTGGCGCTCGCCTACGGGGATGCGCTGCATCGCGAGGTAGACAAAGACGGAACCCAGTTGCGCACTGTCCTCCATGGCTTGGGGGGAGCGATTGGGCTACAACGAGCAGAGATCGATGACCTTGTGGCGGGGACGTTCGATCTCACCCACCTGAAGGTCGTCCGCCGAAACCTGCAGATGCATCTCGGCCGCCGGCCCGGGAATCGGGTCGCCGTGGACGTGGCGCTTGCTCTCATACTGACCAACAGCGAGGATCTCGCCCATCAGGACATCGGAGACGCGCTGATCCAGGGGCTGGAAATCGATGCCGACGAGGCGCGCGCGCATTCCATCCGCGCGAGCCGCATTCCGTGCCGAGAGGTCGTCGGCGCATTCGACAGGCTCATGGCCGCCGCTGGGTGTACGACCTTGGTGGCGGTCGATCAGCTAGATGGACTGCTCGCGCTGGGACGCGCGCTCGACGGCGGTGAGGAGCAATCGCTCCTCCATGAGGTCGCAAACGGACTCATGGATCTCGCTGAGGACGTGCAGCACTCCCTGATCGTCCTGTCGTGCCTGAACGACAGTTGGGCGCTGATTCGCGACCAAGCTGTGCCGACCGCTCACGCTCGGTACCCGACGATCGTCGAGCTCCAACTTATCCCCTCGGCGGAAGTCGGGAAGGCGCTGGTGGCCGCGTACCTCCGGGAAGCCTACGCCCGCGCCGGGTTCACGCCCGAGTATCCGACTTGGCCAGTGCGAACGACCGCGTTCGACGACGCGATCCTGTTCTCCCCGCGCAGCCTGATCACCGTGGTCCAGGACCACTGTGTCCGCTGTCGGGAGAACGGTCGCGTCACCGAGCTGACGCAGTTGCCGAACGAGATCAAGGGGCCGGAGCCGTTGCCGCGCCGGCAACGGCTGGGTGGCGATCCTCCGCCACCCCCCGAGCTCGACCAACGGTTCAGCCGGTTGGTTCAGGAGGCGAACGTCGCCGAAGCCCTCGACGAGAAGAAGGTGGACTATGGCCTGCCGCCGCTCCTGCGCGCCGGCCTGACGGCGTGGACGGAGGAGAACCCCGCGGCGGGCGACTTCTCGGTGGATCCGCCGCTCGGGAGAAACCCCTCGCTGCATGCGCGGCTCCGGCGGATAGTCGATGCGGACTCGGACGATGAAGTGCACTCGTCGTTCCGGGCCGTCCTGAACGCCAACCCGGTGGCGGCGCTGCACCGGCTGCGGGCTGCGGTGACGGCGTCGGGGCTCGAGCTCTCCGGGGAGCGGCGGCGGCTGTTCATCCTGCGCAACGCAGCGTGGTCCCAAGGCCTGAAGACGCGGCAGGCGCTCGACGAGTTGGGGGCGCGCGGCGGTACCGTCATGATGCTGCCGGAGGCAGACCTCGAGGTCTTCCGGGCCCTGCAACAACTCCGCGAAGAGAAGCCGACGGGCCTTGCCGCCTGGCTCAGGACGCATCGTCACGCGAGCCGGACGGCACTGCTCGCGCCCTTGAGTCCCGAGTCCGCGGTCGCCAGCGCACCGACCGAGGCCGGGGCACAGACGAAGGCCGCTGCACCGGGCGGGGCTGCCGCACCCGCTGTGCTGGCCAAGGCCGCTGAGCCGGCCAACGCTGACACACCGCCGAGGGTCGCTGAGCCGGCCCAGTCTGCTGAGCCGGCCAAGCCCGTTGCACTGGCCAAGACCGCCGAACTGCCCAAGACTGCCGCACCGTCCAAGACCGCCGCACCGTCCAGGGCTGCTGTACCGTCGAGGGCCGCCGCGGCGTCCCGGGCGGCCGACGAGGACTCCATTCTCATCGGCACCGCGGAAGGCACGGGTCGACCCATGACCGTGCCGCTCGAAGACCTGCGGCGCCATACGGTGATCTTCGCGGGCTCGGGCTCCGGCAAGACCGTGCTCATCCGCCGGCTCATCGAGGAGTGCGCGCTGAAGGGCGTTTCGGCCGTGGTTCTCGATCCCAACAACGACCTCGCACGACTCGGTCTGCCCTGGCCTGAGCCTCCCCAGAGCTGGCTCGACGGGGACGCGGAGAAGGCGGCGACCTACCTCCGCGATACCGATGTCGTCGTGTGGACGCCGCGCCTGACTACGGGACGCCCGCTCTCGTTCGCACCGCTGGCCGGCTTGGGCGACGTGGCGGACGATCCCGACGAGTTCGGGATCGCGCTCGACAACGCCGTCGCCTCGCTCGTCCCGCGCTCGGGCCTGCCTGCGTCCGGCGCACGGTTCAGCCAGGGCCGAGCCGTGCTGAAGGAGGCTTTGGGTGCTTACGTCCAACGCGGCGGTAAGGACCTCAAGGGATTCCTCGGCTACCTGTCCGCGTTGCCGGAGGGCGTCAGTCGGCTCGCAAGCGGCGAGAGGCTTGCGGCGGACATCGCCCAGACGCTGCTCGCCGAGACCGTGAACGATCCCATGCTGGGTGGAACCGGCGAGGCCGTCGATCCATCGGTCCTGCTGCAGCCGGCGCGCGGCCGACGCGCCCGCATCTCCGTCATCAGTCTCGTCGGACTGCCGAGCGACGAGCAGCGACAGCACTTCGTCAATCAACTGCAGATGGCGCTCTTCGCCTGGGTCAAGAAACACCCTGCCGGCGACCGGCCGCTGGGCGGCCTGTTCGTGATGGACGAAGCGCAGACGTTCGCGCCTTCATCGGGCCGTACGGCCACCCTTGAGAGTACGCTCGCCCTGGCCTCCCAGGCACGGAAGTACGGCCTCGGCCTCATCTTCGCCACTCAGGCGCCGAAGGGGCTCCACAACCGGATCCCGGGTAACGCGACGACGCAGTTCTTCGGCCTGCTCAATGCGCCCGCGCAGATCGCGGCTGCCCAGGAAATGGCCGCTCAGAAGGGCGGCGATGCGTGGGGCATCGCCCGCCTGCGGCCCGGGGAGTTCTTCGCGGCAAGCGATGCGGTGGCGTTTCAGCGCGTGCGCAGCCCCATGTGCCTGAGCCACCATCCACGGAGTCCGATGACCCAGGAGGAGATCCTCGAGCTGGCACGCGCCCAGTGACCCCGCGCAACGCCTGGTGCCGTACCGGCCGGCACCGTGATCTGACGGAGACCGCTTTCGACTCAGAACTGTTGCAGGAGTCTTCAGGCTGTGGATTCCTGCTGCCCCTTGGTGGTCGCGCTCCGCCGCTTCTCCGGCGGTAGCGCGGCGATCACGGAGCGAAGCAGGCGGTTCACGGATTCCGAAGTATCGAATACCGCCGCGACGTCAGGTTCGAGCACGACGGCAACGACCGTGTCGCCCATGCGGGGGGCGAACCGGTTGGGCCGACTCTCTGCGTAGTCCAGATCGTATTCGGCCCGCAGGTCATCGGATGCGTCACGAGGAGCGGGCGCCTTGCTCGTAGTCATGTCGTTCTCGCTTGGTGGCGGCGCGGGCGCTGATGATTCGAATTGTACCGTCGCGGTCGGCGAAGCTGACTATCAGCAGCCGCTGTCGCGTCGAGTGTCCTACGATGATCTCCTGCGACTCGTCCGCCGAGTGGTCGGGGTCGTCCAGGATTCTCGCCAGCGGATCGGCAAAGACCGCCGCCGCTTCCTCGAAGCTCACGCGATGCTTCCTGACGTTGGCCCCGGCTTTGGAGGCCTGCCACTCGAAGTTCGCGCCCATCCCGAGCGTATCACGTCGAGTACGACGCGACGTCACAGCCGGTGGGGGGCGAGCGGTTCAGTTCGACCGGAGAGCTCGTCTTCGAGAGCTTCCCGAGCCAGCTCCGCCAGCTGACCCTGTGAAGTCTCGAAGGCGCGGGACCAGCGCCGCTCGGACTCCAGCTCGTCGATGAGCCAGCGCGCGAACGCATCCTGTTCGTGGTCAGGCAGCCGGCCTGCCTTCGCGAACGCCTCCTCCAGCAGCTCTGTCATGGTGGCGTTCCTCCCACTTGCATCGTACTCGACGGTTCGATCACGACGGTAACGACCGTGTCGGCCATGCGGGGCGCGAACCGGTTGGGCCGACTCGTCGCGTAGTCCAGCGCGTGTTCGGCCCTCAGGTCGTCGGATGCGTCATGAGGAGCCGGCGTGTTGTCCATGGTCATGTCGTCGCGTTCGGTGACGGCGCAGGCGTCAACGGCTTCTTCGAGCCGACGCCTCAGTTCAGGAGCTTCAGGCTCTCAGCAGAGGGTAGTCGGGCATCCGCGGCGCCAGCGTGCGGTTCGTGCAGTCGGCGATCAGGTCGAGGGCCTGGAGGATGATCTGGCCGATCAGGACCTCGCCCGAAGGCGGGCCGACCACGCAGTCGGTGCGCGTCGAACGGTCGCCGATACGCACCGTCACCGGACCCGCGACGGGGCGTTCCTCCTTGCGATTGTCGGCGTAGGTGACAACCACGGTTTCCTGGATCCGCAACCCGAGTCGTTCGACGATGTTCCCGGGAAGCACGAGCATCATCGCCCCGGTGTCGACGATGCCCTGCACGCGGGTGCGCCGGACGCCCGATTCCTCGCCGACCCCCCGCTCGAAGATCTCGCGATCGACGGGGTTCTCCAGCTCGAAGTCGACCGAGATTTCGCCCATGTCTGCTGTCATTGCAAGACTCACTCCGGCAATCGGAACGAGATGAGCCCCGGCACTTCGCCGCCGACGGTCAGGGCGATGTGCTGCGCCCCATCGAGAAGGTAGGTCATCGGCGCGCCGAGGGCGCCGCTCGGCAGATCCAGCGAGGCAATCTCGGCCCCGGTCGCCTTGTCGTAGGCCACGAGCCGCGGCCCGCCGTCGCTGCCGCCAGCCGTCAGGGCGTAGATCAGCAGGGTCTTCGTCAGCAGGGGACCGCTGCGGCTGGCGTCGCCGCCCACCGGGGGCAGGTCGAGGTCGCGCAGCATGGGGTGGTTGCGGATGCGGTCGCCGTCGCCGGTGGGGATCATCCAGGCGTGCTCGCCGGTGTTCATGTCGATGGCGGTCATGCGCGTGTAGGGCGGCTTCCACAGGGGCAGGCCGCGCGGCATGACGGGGCCGGCCGAGACGGAGCGCCGGATGTAGCGCAGGGTGGACTGCTCGTGCGGCTCGGGCTCGGTGAGCTGGATGGTCGAGTGGCCGTTGGTCGACGGCACGTAGAGGTAGCCGGTCTCGGGGTCGACGGCCGCGCCCGACCAGCTCGCGCCTCCCCCCACGGGGGGCCGCATGATGGTGCCGCGCAGGGTCTGGGGCGTGTAGAGCGGGCCGAGCCGGAAGCCCTCCACCGCCTCGACGGCCATCTGGCGGATCTCGGGGGTGAAGTCGACGAGGTCGTCGATGGACGTGCCCTGGTACTCGAACGCGGCCGGCTTCGTGGGGAAGGGTTGGGTCGGCGACATGACCTCGCCCTCGAGGTCGGTGTCGGTCGCGACGGGCAGCTCCTCGATGGGCCACACCGGCTCGCCGGTCACGCGGTCGAAGACGTACACGAATCCCTGCTTGCTGACCTGGGCCACCGCCTTGATCTCCCGCCCGTCGACGGTGATGTCGAGCAGGTTGGGGGCGGCCGGCAGGTCGTAGTCCCACAGGCCGTGGTGAATCGCCTGGAAGTGCCACTGCCGCTGGCCGGTCTCGACGTCGACGGCCACGAGGCTCTCGGCGAAGAGGTTGTCGCCGAGGCGGTGCCCGCCGTAGTAGTCGTTGGTCGGCGTGCCGATGGGCAGGTAGACCCAGCCGAGCTCCTCGTCGCCGCTCATCATCGACCAGATGTTGGTGTTGCCGCTGTAGCGCCACGACTCGTTCAGCCAGGTGTCGGACCCGAACTCGTCGGCACTCTGGGGCACGGTGTGGAAGTCCCACTTGCTGCGGCCGGTCCGTATGTCGTAGGCGCGGGCCCAGCCCGGCGTGGCCTCGCGGGTGATGGTCCGGTCGTTGATGGTCGACCCGATGACGATGGTGTCGCGGAGGATCATCGGCGGCGACTGCGACGAGAGCACGAGCAGGTTCAGGACGTCGCGCTCGCCGCGGGTCGCGCGGGGCACGCCGGCGGTGAGGTCGATGCGCCCGTTGTCGCCGAAGTCGGGGGCGGGCAGCCCGGTCTCGGCGTCGACGGCCACGAGGAAGCCGTCGCCGGTTCCCCACACGATGCGGGCGTCGCCGTCGTTCTCCCAGTACGCGACGCCGCGGTGGCGCCACTGCGCGATGGCCGGCATGCCCGACTCGTAGGCGCGCGGGTCGTGCACCCACAGCGTCTCGCCGGTCCGGGCGTCGATGGCCGCGGCTCGGTAGAGCGGGGTGCTGACGTAGAGGACGCCTTCGACCATGAGCGGCGTCGCCACCAGCGAGCGGATCGACGGCTGCGTTCGCGTCTGCCGCACCCCGTCCCACGCCGTCCACAGGTCGGGCTCGTCAGCCTGCAGGATGTCGAACAGGGTGTCGGCCGCCACCAGCGAGTCGCCTCCGGGGGTGGAGCGGACGAGGTGCGAGTCGACCGAGTTCCAGCGCCACCGTACCTCGAGGTCGGCGAAGTTCTCGGCCGTGATCTGGTCGAGCGGCGAGTACTTCGTACCGCCGCTGTCGCCCGCGTAGCTGCGCCACTCGCCGTCGGCCGGCGCCCCGTACTGCGCCTCGGCCGGGCTCGCGGCCAGGCAACCCGCCGCAACGACCATCGCCGTCAGTGCACCGATCCATCGCATGGTCAATACCTCGGTTGTGCGGATGTCCAATTCCAGTCCCGGCGGCGTGGTGGCCGGACCAGGTCGGACCATCGATTGCGGCAGTGCGGCCGCCATGAGCTGTTCGCAGGGCTTCTGTTCGGTCGACTTGTACCGCTCGAGGTCAGCCGGCCGGCCGCCCGCATCAGTCGCCCTGACTGGTACGGGCGGCGATTGAGGGTTCGGCTACCGCAGGACGTCGCTCTCCTCCGCCATCCTGACGAGCACCTCGGCGTCCTCGGCCAGCAGGAGCCGGCCGGCGACCGACTCGTCGGCGGCGCCCCGGACGGCGGCGACGAAGCCCGCGTGGTCGCCGTACCGCTCTTCCAGCGACAGGCGCGGGTCCCCGTTGGCAAGCCGCTCCGCGCGGGTCCGCGAGAAGGGGAAGAACGACCCCGTCAGCGAGCAGAGGTCGCGCCCGCGCGGGCCGGGCGCCAGCAGGTTCCAGCCGGTGTTGGTGCCGACCGGCGCCGCGATGTCCACCGTGTGGATCCCGGCGACGGCGTGCCCGTCGCGGTCCGTCGTGGGCACGAGCACCCGGTAGGACCCGCCCCGCGTCGGGGGCAGCACCGTCTGGCGGCCGCCCTGCGACCCGAACGTGGGGCCGAAGCCGAGGGCGTCGAGCCCGTTCGCCCGGGTCGGGAAGGCGACCCCGGGGATCACCGGGAACATCCGCGCGACCTCGTCCACCGTCGCCAGCGTCCCCCGCCGCACGTCCGGGTAGGCGCTCGTGGGCGGCTCGACGCCGCGGTCGGCCCAGTCGTCGAGGGCCACGAGCAGCGCGCGCATCGCCGGCGCCGCGCTGCGGTAGGTGTTCGTCACGTAGGCGCACGCCCCGCGGCCGGTCGGCATCGCCCCGACCCCCGCGGCCCCGCCGTGCGGATGGCTCGCGAGCAGGTAGAGGCGGACGTTGCCGGGAATCGGCACCGGGTCGCCGCGGCCGTCGTGGACGTTCAGCGACGCCTTCATCTGCCAGAACTCGTTGCTCGTGTCGACGTGGAAGACGAGCGGGTCGGTGGCGGGCCGCTTGAGGATGCCGTCGCGGATGTTCGTCACCGGGTCGGTGGTCACCGCGTAGGTCAGCGGCGGATAGGAATGCGACGTGAAGTCGGGGGTCCGGTCCTGGCGGGAGTAGATGTTGGGGTCGGCGAACTCGACGTTGGCGAACAGCCGATGGGTGCCGGGGATGTGGATGCGCACCGCGTCGAACACCTGCCGGTGCGCCTCGTCCTCGTTGAAGCCGAGGTAGAGCCAGTCGCGCAGGTACATCCCCGTCGACGAGATGCCGAGCCCGTAGGCGCGGCGGATGCCGGTGGCGTCGGCACTCGCGGCGAGCGGGTTCGGCGTCCCCGCGTCGTCGGCCGTCTCGTAGCGCAGGAACGAGGCGACGTCCCGCGTCACGGCATAGCCGAGGCCCATGACCCACGGGTTCTTCGCCGGGTAGATCAGCTCGTACACCTTGTGGGGGTCGAACCCGTCGAAGAGGCAGAGGTCGGTGGTCGAGGGCGCGAGCGACTCCGCGCCCGAAGGACACGTCCCGAACGCCCAGCCGTCGGCCGGGATCGGCCGGCGCTGGCCGTCGATGGCGTCGCGGACGGTCAGGGTCGAGTGCGCCGTGTCGGTGTCGGCGGCCTCGTAGCTGACGAAGCGGCCGTTTCCCTTGAGCGGCACGGTGTAGAGGCCGGCGCCGCCCGCCATCTGCTGCGGCAGGTCCGAGGAATACTCGATCCGAATCCGGGAGACGATGGGGCTGCCGTCGGCCTGCACCGCGACCGGCAGGTTCGCGCCGAGCCGGGTCGCCGTCGTCAGGATGTCGCCGGCCCAGCCGGCGTCCACGAGGGTGTAGCCGAGGCGGAAGAACAGCCCGTCGTCGGAGCCGGGATCGGCCCCGGGCGGCAGCGGGGGGAAGGCGTGGAAGCCGAGCTCGATGGCGTTCCCGCGGTTGTTGATGCCGTACAGGAGCTTCCGGTTGCCGCGCGCCATGTCGACCGGCCTGATGATGAAGAACGGGGCGCTGAACTCGACCAGGCCCCGGTCGTTGCGGGGGGCGCGGTCGAGGTTGACGATCACCGCGTTGAGGGGGTCGTCCGGGTCGACCTCCATGTAGACGGTGCCGTCGAGGCGCTCGAACCGGCCGGCGTCGCCGAACTCCTTCCCGCCGGCGTACGGCGTCGTCCGTTCCACCTCGATCCGGACCACCCGCGCGTCGGCCGGCGGCGCCGCCAGGGCGCCCAGCAGACTTCCCAGAACCACGAGTGCGAATGTGCGTCTCATCTGCGCGTCTCCTCGTCGGCCCTGTCCGTCGCCGACCCGGCCGCCCACCGGCGGCCCGTTGTCGTTCTGGCTCGAGTGCCTGTCAGCTTTCTCCCACCAGCAGCCCGTGGTGGAACCCCGCGTTGCCCCGAGAGCGGCGGGGCGCGGTATGAATCGCCCTCGAATGCAGCCGGGACTTCCGCCTCGGGCGCTAGGGACGTGCGCGAAACCGGGTCTCGGTGCAACTGCTGAAGTCGATGACCCCCGCGGTCCTCTGTTGCAGGGCGCGGAACTCGTCGTCGCCCATGAGGATCTCGTTGAAGACCAGGCGCATGTCCGCATCCGGGTGCCGCTCGCTGAAGAGGATCTGGTTGACCGGCCGCTCGATGTTCTGGAAGCCCGTCATCCAGCGGCCGGTCTGCGCCGACATCTCCGCGCCGGGGTACTTCCGCTCGACCAGGTCGACCATCTCCCCGGCGAGCGCCGCGGCGGTGGCCTCCTGGCCGGATTCGATGTTGCAGACGCGCTGGAAGACGAGCGGACGTTCGTCCTGCCGTGCGGCTTCTGCCCGCGCGGCGCCCGCGGCGCCGGCCAGCGCGATGGCGACGATGACGGTCCTCATGGAGCTGTTTTCCTCAACACGAGCGAGTTCACGACGGAGCGCCGGTCCATGCCTGCCTCCGGGACTACGGCAGGGCCAGCGCCACGAGCTGCTCTCGGGCGTCCCCGCCGCCGACGGCGAGGACGATGTACTGCCGGCCGCCGGCCAGGTAGCTGATCGGGGCCGACGACGACCGCGCGGGAAGCTCCATCTCGAACCGCTCGTAGCCGGTGTCCTTGTCGAACGCGCGCAGGCGGTTCGACTCGATGCCCTGGCCGATGAAGAGCAGGGTCTTCGTCAGCAGGGGGCCGCCGCTCTTCTCGTAGTTGCCGAGGGGCGGCAGATCCATGCCGCGCAGCGCCTCGTGGTCGCGGGGGCCGTCGCCGAGGGGCACGCTCCAGAGCTTCTCGCCGGCGTTCATGTCCAGCGCCGCGAGCTGCGAGTAGGGCGGCTTGAAGAGGGGGAGTCCCCGGGGACCCGGCAGGTTGCTCACCCGCGGCCGGATCGTCAGGTCCGATCGCGCGGGATCGCCCGGCTCGAGCACCACGAACGAGAAGTGCGCCCAGCTCGGCACGTAGAGCCGGCCGGTCTCCGGGTCGAAGGCGGCGCCCCACCAGTTGGCGCCGCCGCTCCAGCCCGGCCGCACGATGTTGCCGCCCAGCGCGGGTGGGGTGTACAGCGGGCCGGCGGTGTGTCTGCCGTAGATCTCGAGCGCCTCGGTCCGCAGCTCGTCGGTGAAGTCGATCAGGTCCGCTTCGAGCGACCCGTTGGTCAGGTAGAGCAGCGGCTTCGTCGGATACGGCTGCGTGGGGGAGGTGCGCTCGCCGGGCACCGTCGACGCGGGGACCGGACGCTCTTCGATGGGCCAGACCGGCTCGCCGGTCGCCCGGTCGAAGACGAACGTGAAGCCCTGCTTGGTGATCTGCGCGACGGCCTTGATCGGCCGCCCGGCGACGGTGATGTCGATCAGGTTCGGGGCCGCCGGCAGGTCGTAGTCCCACACCGTGTGGTGCACGAGCTGGAAGTGCCAGACCCGCTCGCCGGTCTCGGCGTCGAGGCAGACCAGCGAGTTCGCGAACAGGTTGTCGCCGGGGCGGTGCCCGCCGTAGTAATCGGTCACCGGCGAGCCGACCGGCAGGTAGATGTAGCCGAGCTCGGGGTCGGCGCTCATGTTCGACCACACGTTGGCCCCGCCCGCCCACTTCCACGAGTCGTGGCCCCAGGTCTCGTGGCCGAACTCGCCGGGCTGGGGGATCGTGTGGAAGATCCACTTCATCTCGCCGGTCCGGATGTCGTAGCCGCGGACGTGCCCCGGCGGCGCCTCTTGGCGGCCCGTGCCCTCGGTGATGGCCGAGCCCACCACGACGGTGTCGCCGGCCACGAGCGGGGCCGAGCTGACCGCGTACTGGCTCGTGTCGATGGTCCGGCCCAGCCCCCGCGTCAGGTCGACCCGGCCGTTCCGGCCGAAGTCCGGGTCGGGCTCGCCGGTCTTCGCGTCGACCGAGACCAGCCAGGTCCGCCCGCCCGCGTAGAGCAGCCGGGCCTCCTCGCCGTCCGACCAGTACGCGAGCCCCCGCGTGAGGAAGCCGTGCACGGCGGGTCGGCCGTCGAGGTAGAGGCCGGGGTCGTAGCTCCAGATCGTCTCGCCGGTCGCCGGGTCGATCGCCGCGACCTGCCCGAGGTTGGTGGTCGTGTAGAGCACCCCGTCGACCACCAGGGGAGTGACCTCATAGGCGTAGGTGCGGAACCGGCCGCCGCCGCCGATGACCGGGTTCTCGGCCCGCAGCTTCTCGTCGACCGACGTCCACGTCCACGCGATGCGGAGCTGGTCGACGTTGTCCTCCGTGATCTGGTCGAGCGGCGTGTATTTGGTGTGTCCGAGGTCGCCGCCGTAGAAGCGCCACTCCGCCGGGTCCGCGCCGGCCTGGGCGCGGGCCTGCGGCGGCGCCAGCGCCGCGCCGATCACGAACACCATTCCGGCCAGGCAACGTATCGCGGAGCTGGACATCGGTCCTCCTGTCGAATGCTCGCGTTGCGGGGGGGCGCCGCCTGCGCATCATAGCGCAGGCGGTGCTCTCGGCCGGTGCCGGCCCCTCACCCGAAGGCCATGGGGAACGAGCCTGACAGCGGCCGGGGCTGCTGCTCCTCGTCCTGCTCCCGGCTCCGGGTGCCGTGCGCCCGTGGAGCCGGGTCGAGCACCGCGTCGTGGATACCGGATTCCTCTTGCGAGGGGGTGCGCTACTCTGCGGCGGTGAACGGCACCGACGCCATCTTCGTGCCCCAGATCAGCGCGAGCCGCCCGCCGCGCGCGGTCATGTCCAGGAACTGCCACGAGAGCTGTTCGAAGGCGGCGGGCAGGGTCTCCAGGGCCATCGGCGTTCGCAGGACGTCGCGGTCGGCGGTGTAGTCGAAGGCGCCGAAGAGCGCGTCCGGGTTCTCGTAGTCGTAGGTTGTCTGCGCCGGCCAGCTCGAGAGGATGAAGGTCCAGACGTCGTCGGCCAGCTCGATGAACAGCGTGTACTCGCCCGGTTCGACCCACGTGCCACCGATGATCAGCGGCGCCTCGGTGACGAGGCGCGTCGACTGGTTGGCGCCGGCGCGCCAGACCGGGGCGCCGTCGTTGAGCATCTCCGCCCAATCCGACGGCCCGAACAGGTCCCGCCCGCGCTTGAGGGGTCGGCCGTAGTACACGTCGATCCACCGGCCGCCGAGGTAGCCGTACTGCACGGGGTCGAACGTGCCGCCGACCTGGACGGCCGAATGGCCGGGCGGACTGAGGATGCGCCGCGCCTGTGCGACGGCGACGTCTTGCGCGACGGTCAGCGCCGCGACGACGGCGCCGGCCGCGACGGCCATCCGGAGGGTGAAGGCAACAGGGCGAATGTGTGTCACGGGTGTTCTCCTCTTCCAGCGAGATCGAACGATCTTATTCCAGCGAGGACCGCAGCAGGTGACCCACATCGAGATTCGAGGCGCCCGGACCCACAACCTCAAGGCATCGACGTCGACGTGCCGAAGCACCGGCTCGTCGCCTTCACCGGCGTGAGCGGCAGCGGCAAGTCGTCCCTCGTGTTCGACACCATCGGCACCAGGCGCAGCGCCAGCTCGTCGAGACGTTCAGCACCTACGCCCGCCGCCGCCTGCCCCAGCTCACCCGCCCGCCGGTCGACGCGATCCGGAGCAAAGTGCACCAGCCGGCCGGGCGCGCCGACGCGCGTCGGGAGTCCGTCGGTCTTGCGCGAGTGAGCGTTTGACATTCAGGATCAGGGGTTCACGATGGTCCTTCCGGACCAAGGGGTTCTGGCCGGCCTCGGGGAGAGGGGCCGCGCTAGGTGGGCCGTGCGGACAGTACCGCGGCACATGGCCTCTCGGGCCCGGTCGACGGCGAGGATGGCCTGGGCCGAGGTCATCGGGCCTCGACAAAGAGTCATTCCATCTCAGTCTGAGACAGCGTGGTCTGCGCGAGCACCATTTTCAACGGCGCAGACTCCCGGCCGACTGAAGAAGGAGAGGTTGCCATGGATGCGAAGCGAGCCGCCAGAAGACGTTTTCTGAAAGAGGGTGCCGCATTGGCCGGCGTAGCGGTGGGCGCGCGGTCCATGCGCGCCCACGCTCGACAGCCCGTGGAAGAAGTCTATTCGCTGAGCCGACCTGTTCAGGCAGCTTGGCGATGAGCGATTGAGCCGACCAGCCCCGCTGGCGTCCATTGGAAGTCCCAAGAGGCCGTCAGACGCCCCCAGAGCGCGCTCAGGCGACCGATCAGTCCGCAAATGGCCGAAAGAGCCCGCCCCTGCAGGCTCCGGGGCGTGCCGACGCCGGTCAGCCGGCGCAGCAGCAGTCCGAGGTTGCAACCGGCCGCCTGGATGAGCACCCGCTTGCGCACATTCTCGTGGCCGCGCACCCACACTCGCCGCAGCCCCCCGGTCTCGTACTGGTGCGCGAAAGGCCGCTCCACCAGCTCCCCGCGGCGGCGTTGAAGACGACGACCTCGGTCGCCGCGGATACGCCGACGGTTCCCATATAATGCCTTCTGCGCAGCACGCTTCTCCGCCGGCGTCTCTCCCGTCTTCTTGTCCTGCCAACAGCGCCGACCCCGCTCCGGCTCCGAGACGTAACTCCGAACCCCAATCTCGTCGAGAGCCACCAGCGTCGCGTCGCTGTGGTACCCCTTGTCGGCGACCACCTCTTCGACCTCCGCACCGTCCGGCTGCACCGCCTCGACCTGCTCAGCCGCCATCGTCAGCGTCGCCGGCAGCGTCGCCGAATCGCCCTCCGACGCATCCTGCACCGTCACCGAGAGGATGGCGCCCGTCTCCAGGTCGATCCCGTGCTCCGCCTTGTGGGCCAAGTGCGTCCGACCGTCCTTCATCTTTGCGATCTTCGCGTCCGTGTCCTGCGGAGACTGCCACTCCTTGTTCGACGTCTTCCTGTCCTTCCGGGACCGGTCAAACCGCGCCAACTCCGCTCGCGTCGGCGTCTCAATCCCCGATGCCTTCGCCAGCTGACGCACGAACGCCTCGTACGATTCCCCGGTATCCCGCCGCTCGATGCTCCGCATCGCCGCGTTCGCTTCCAGCGTCGTCGCATCGACCCCGACCGTCTTCCCCTGCACCAGACCCGCTCCCGCCAACCGTTCCAGCACCCACGTGAAAACCGCCACGTGCGTTTCCACGTCGATCAGACGCCGCGTGCGCGACAGCGTCGAGTGGTTCGGCGGCGCCTCGGTCACGTCCAGGTCCAGGAAAGCCCGCAGGCTCAGAGAATCCGCGACCCGCCACGCAATCCCCCGCTCCGACGACAGACCCTCGAAGTAGCCGATGAACAGCAGCCGGAAATACCGCCCAGGACGCAGACTCGGGCGCCCCAGCCGCGACGCGTAGAACACCGCGCACAACCCCTCCACAATGGCATCGAATCCGGCCTCCTCCAGAACCCGGTTCAGCCGTTCGAAAAAGGGATGTCCCGCGCTCGTCGGAAGGTCCGCTGTGGTCACCCACATCGGTGACGGCTGTCGCGCCGCCGGCTTCTTGCCCATTGCCATGCCGCCAAGTCTACGCCACTCCGTCGACTCAGGTCGACTCCGATCTATCGACTTTTGCCACAGGCTGTCAGGGGGCTGCAGCACCCGAGAGATTCGCGCCGCACGCCATGGCCTTCGGTGAGCGCTCGCGTTACGTCACCGTGATGCGCCCGACGATGTCGAACATCGGCCAGAACATATTCCTGCACGGCGAACCGGATGGGCTCGATGCATTCACGCCGCTGCGGGACCTGGTAGGCAACATCGTGCCATCCGACCTGCACTACGTGTCCTCCCACGGCAGCGTGCCCCCGGACATCGATCCCCGCCAGCACCGGCTCGTCCTCTCCGGCATGGTGAAGCGGCCGCTGGCGTTCACGATGGACGATCTCGTGCGCCTCCCGTCCGTCTCCCGACCCCACTACATCGAGTGCGTCGTCAACCGGCCGACCCCGAACGGGAAGACCGTCGAGCAGATGCACGGGATGGTGGCGTGCAGCGAGTGGACCGGCGTGCCGCTCTCCGCGTTGCTCGACGAGGTGGGCGTGGAGGCGGGGGCGAACTGGGTCTTCGCGGAAGGGGCCGAATCGATCCGTCTCGGCGCGAGCCTGCCATTGGCCAAGGCCATGGACGACGTGATTGTCGCGTACGGCCAGAACGGCGAGCCGGTGCGTCCGCACCAGGGCTACCCGTTGCGGCTCGTGGTGCCCGGCTTTCAAGGCAAGTACCACGTCAAGTGGCTCAGGCGGCTCAGGCTGGTGAAGCGCCCCCTGATGTCCTACTGGGAGAAGCACCATTTCCTGGACAGGGGCTACCGGCCGGGCGGCGAGGCCCGCGCCAGCAACTTCGGCGGCGACTTCTACCTGGAGCAGGGACCGAAGTCGGTCATCACCTTCCCGTCCGGCGAACAGCGGCTGCCCGGCGCCGGCTATTACACCATCGCCGGCCTGGCATGGTCCGGGTCCGGCGCCGTCCGCAGGGTCGAAGTCTCCACCGACGGCGGTCGAAGCTGGAACGACGCCGCGATTGACGACCCGGCGCGTCGAATGGCGTGGACCCGCTTCACGGCCCCGTGGACCTGGAACGGCAGAGAGGCTGTGCTGCAGTCGCGGTGTACGGATGAGAAGGGTCAGGTCCAACCGACGGCAGAGGGGTACCTGCAATTCTGGGGCGCCTCCGGAGCTCCTCACGGGAACGCCATTCAACCCTGGAGGGTGACCAATGACGGGATCGTTCTCAATGCGCTGTAGCCTGGTCGCCGTCGCGCTGATGCTGCTTCACGGTGTCGCCGCAGAGGCCCAGGGGCCCGGGTTCGACCTCGGCACGACGCCGGCCGAGGAAGAGCTCCGGCCGCCGGACGCTGCGATCGGGCCGGACGGGGAGGGACTCCCGCCGGGGCGGGGCACGGCCCAGGAGGGCGCGATGGTGTACCGCGCCCGGGGTTGCGGCAAGTGCCACGGGTCGACCGGCATGGAGGGCCCCGGCCCGGAGCTGGTCGGGCCTCAGGGCGAGTATGACGGAATCGGGAGCTACCCGTTTGCGACGATGATCTGGAGCTACATCAACCAGATGATGCCGCTCGACCTGCAGATGCAGCATACGAAGTTGGGGTTCATCGGTGGACGGAGGCCTGCGATAGGCGGGATCCTCTACGAACCCTGTTGTCTGAAGCCGGACGAGGTGTACGCCCTGACCGCCTATCTCCTGTACCGCAACGACATCGTCGGGGAGGATGAAGTGATGGACGAGGGCAGCCTGCCCGACGTCGACATGCCGTTGCGGGGTGCATACCTCCCGCCTCCGTTTCTCGACACGCCGTGGAAGCCGGGGATGCGACAGGCGGAGGTGGAAGAGCCGGACGACAATTGACCACAGTCAGGCGGATCATGCACGAAGGTGCTGGTTTCGGTAGAGACGCAAGAGCCTCTTCCAGCCAGTCCCGATAGGCATGATGGTCTGCGCGCATCTTCCCGGTGCGCGCAGACCAGCCCGTTGACATCGGGGAGAATCACTCCACGCCGTCCATCACGTCGACGGCGTCCGGGGCTTCCGGGGCGGGTGCGAGCCCGCGGCGGCGCCGCAGAGATGCGCCGATTCCGCGAGCGACCCGAGGGCCAGACGGGCCGCGCCGCGGTAGTAGTCGGTCTCGGCGTGCTTCTCGACGAGCCCGAGGCAGGCGGGGGCCCACGCGAGCAGGTGGTCCTGCAGGAAGTCCTTCTGGGTCTGGAAGCACGTGGCGAGTTGCGCGGTATCGTCCCGGGCCGCGGCGACGGCGGCGAGGTCCGACAGGGTCGCCATGAAGGCCAGCTCGAGCCCGAGATGGTCGTCCGGCTCCCGGTGCATCGCGGGCGCCTCGACGGCGAACCGCCGGTAGAGCTCGCGCACCTCGAGGGTGGGTTCCTGGAAGGTGAGCTTCGTCCTGCTGCGGTGTACCGACTCCCAGGGCGGGGCGAGCATCTCGCCGGGTCCGACGAAGAGCCGGTTGAAGTCCCACTCGAGCGCGCCGAGCCGGGCCGGATCCCAGCCCGTGCAGAACGCGGCCAGCAGCGCCAGCCCCGCCGCGGTCCGGTCGTCGCGGGATGGGAAGGGCCAGGCCTCGAACAGCCGGTCCCTGGCGAATGCGGCCAGCCACTCGGCGCGCGGGGCCTCGTAGAAGCACCGGCCGAGAAAGTGGTAGGCGAGGGCCTGCTCCGCCTGCCGCCGTCGCCACTCGACGGGGACAATCGGCGCTTCGTTCGACGCGGGAGCCCTCGAGGACCGACCCTCACCATCGTTCGACGCGGGAGCCGTCAAATGCCGACCCTCACCTGCATGGCGTAGAACAGGAAGCGCCCGCACACCTCTGACACCAGGACGAGGTCGAACGCGCCGCAGGCGAGGGCGGCGGCGAGTCTGTGCGCGGAAGACCGGGAGGGGCCACGGCTGACCGCGAGGATGCTCCCAAGCGCTGCCGCGGCCGCGGCAAGCAGCCCGAGTCGCAGCACGAGCACGCCGCCGTAGTTGCCGGTCAGCCGCTGCGCGCTCGCGGCGGCGGCCGGCGACGCGTCGGCGGCGAGCTCGGCGAGGTGGAGCGGCAGGACGAAGAACTCCAGGGCCAGCGCCGCGAGGCCGGCCAGCACGAGTCCGCGCACGGTCGCCGACGACATGCCGGGCTCGGTAAGGTTTCCGTCCGCGAGCGAGAGGTTCCGGGCCACCGCCCCCGACGATCCGCCGGGCCGAGCCGCATCGCCGCCCGGCGCGAGTCCGCGCACGAGGAGCCCCGCAGCTACGCCGAGGATGCCCAGCCGCAGTGCCGTGCCTCCGAACGCGGCGGGGGTCGCGAGGCTGTTCCAGGCGGGCTGGGCCGGCAGCAGGTAGATTGCGGTCTGGCAGCAGAGAAACGCGATGCCGGCGGCGGCGGTGAGATGGGGCAGCCATGTGGCCACTGCCGGACTCGCCAACGCCGAACCGGCCGCGCGCCGCTCCCGCCCCGGGTGCGTCGGCGCCGGATCGGCCGCCGCCGGACCGGCCGCGCGCCACTCCTGCGCCGCCAGCGCACCCAACAGCGCCCCGAAGAGGCTCCCGAAGACGATCTCGCGGCTCAGCCACGACGACGAGAAGTTCACGACGGCGCGCGCCGCCTGGAGTGGGGTGGAGAGGTGCAACAGGGCCGCTAGGAGGCCGGCCGACAGCACTGCCAGCACGACCACGAGCGGAACCGGGGCCCCGCCCTCGTGCGCGCGGCGTCGCCGCGACAGGTACCGCAGGACCTGCAGGGTCAGGAACGTTCCCACCGCCGCCTGCGTCAGCACGGTGAAGACCACGAGCGACCAGTCGCGCGTCTCCATGCGGGGCGGGCGGTCAGGCGCGGACGAGCTTGAGGGGGATGAAGCGGATCGCCGGCTTGGTGATGTCGGCGTCGGGCAGCGGCCCGAACTGGTCGGTCGCGCCCTTCATCGCGGCCACCTCGTCCAGGGTGCCCCACTGCAGCGCCTTGGTCGGGCAGGCCTCGGCGCAGGCGGGCCCCCCGGTGCCGGCGTCGATGCGGTGCGAGCAGAAGTTGCACTTCTCCATCTTGCCGGTCTCTTCGCTGAACTGCGGCGCGTCGTAGGGACACGCCCAGGCGCAGAGACGGGCGCCGATGCACTTGCTCTCGTCGACGATGACGATGCCGTCGGACCGCTTGGTGATGGCCCCCGAGGGACAGGCCTCGGCGCAGACCGGCACCTCGCAGTGGTTGCACGACATCGACACGTGGTACATGTACGGCCCGCCTTGGTCGTCGCCCTCCACCGTGCGCACCTTGCGCCAGCGCGGCCCCAGCTCGACCCCGTTCTCGACCTTGCAGGCGACCTCGCAGGTGCGGCAGCCGGTGCAGCGGTTGGCGTCGAAGAAGAACGCGACCTGCTGGCTCATGCGGCGTCTCCCTTCGCGACCTCGACCATCGACGAGTTCAGCGTGTGGCCCAGCGAGATCGGCTCGTACTTGTCGGGGCTGAGGATGCTGGCCGTCTGCTTCTCGTTCACGGCGCCCCAGCCCGTGGTCACGCTGACCACCCCGCGCATGATGCCGCGCGTCACCTGCGCCATCGCCTCGATCTCCCCGCGGCCGTTGAAGACGCGGATGCGGGCGCCGTCCTCGATGCCGCGCGGCTTCGAGTCCTCGGGGTGGATCTGCAGCACCTGGCTGGCCCAGATCTCGGTCAGGTAGTCGTGGTGGTGGAAGCTCGAGTTGACGTGGTTGTGGTTCTTGCGGTTGATGAGCTGCAGCGGGTAGCGCGCGGCCAGCGTCTCGTCCACCCAGGGCGCCTCCACCGGGTGCAGGTACTCGAGCAGCGGGTCGAAGCCCCTCTCCTGCAGGTACAGCGAGAAGAGCTCGATGCGTCCCGACGGCGTGTTGAACTTCTTGTCCGCGAACGGGATCCACGGGTCGGGCATGGGATTGACCGGGCCCTCCTCGAGCTGCTCGAGGCTCACCCCGGTCGGCTCGAGCACGTGCCGCAGCAGCTCGTCGTCGGGCTTGTCGAAGTCGTCGCCGAAGCCGAGCCGCCTGGCGAGCTCGGTCATGATCCAGCGGTCGGAGCGCGACTCGAACAGCGGCTCGATCGCCTGCTCCATGAGCTGGATGTAGCGGCTGCGGATGCCCGCGAGCAGGTTGCGGGTCTCGAAGAGGGTGGTCACCGGCAGGACGAAGTCGGCGTAGCGCGCCGTCGTCGTCATGAAGATGTCCTGCACCACCATCAGGTCGATGTTGTCGAGCCCGGCGATGATCTTGCGCGTGTTCGGGTACTGCGTGAGCACCCCGCTGCCCGCCACGTGGATGGCCCGGATGGGATGCGGCTTGCGCTCGACCAGATACTCGCCGAGCTTGGTGGCGGGGATGCCGTCGATGCCCGGGTTGCGCTGCAGCGGCACCGGGGTGTTGATGGTCCCGCCCTCGCTCAGGTAGCCGCCGTTGTCGTTGACGCCGCCCCCGAGCATCCCGACGTTGCCGGTGAGCGAGGCGAGGTAGAGGTGGCCGATGACGGTCAGGGTGCCGTGGTCGGTGCGCTGCGCGCCGGCCATGTTCTGGATGATCGCGGCCGGCTTCACGGCCGCGTACTCGCGCGTCACCGCGGCGACGGAATCGGCCGGGGCGCCGGTGATGCGGTGCACGACCTCGGGCGTGTAGCGGGCGGCGATGGCGCGCATCCACTCTAGGACCGGCTGGTAGCGGACGCCGTCGATCGTGTAGCTGCCGCGCAGGGCGGCCTGCGCGCCCGGGGTGTCGGCGGGGACCGGCCGGCCGCCGCGCTCGTCCCAGACGACGAAGCTCCCCGGGCCGCTGCCGCCATTGGTCAGCAGCCGCAGGTCGCGCAGATCGACCGGCAGCGTCTCGCCGCCCGCCGGCCAGCCCCGCGACGTCCCCTCGAGGTCGTAGCCGCCCTCGCCGAGCCGCACCAGGAACGGCGCGTTGGTGTACCGGCGCACGTACTCCTCGTCGAAGAGCCCCTCGTCGAGCAGCACCTTGACCATGCCCAGCGCGAACGCGGCGTCGGTGCCCGGCCGAATCTGGACCCAGCGGTCCGAGAGGGCCGCCGTCTCGCTCAGCCGCGGGTCGATGGTCACGAGCCGTGCGCCGTGGTCCTCCCGCGCCTGGAAGAGGTTCTTCATGTAGCCCTGGTTGGAGACCGCCGGGTTGTTGCCCCAGGCCAGGAAGAAGCGACTGTGCACCCACTCGTCGCGGAACTCCGACCGCCCGCCCCCGAAGGTCGCGTTGAATCCCGAGCTGACCGAGGCGCAGCAGAGCTGGGAGATGATCGGCGTCGCGCCCCCGAAGCGGTTCCACCAGGCCGAGTAGAGCCCCCGCACCCCCGTCGACAGGGCCGACCAGTTGCCGGTCCCCCCGAACGAGAGGAACGCCTGGTTGCCGTCCTCCTCCAGAATCCGCCGGTAGCGCTCGGCGATGGTGTCGAGCGCCTCCTCCCACGTGACGCGCTCCCACCGGTCCTCGCCCCGCCGGCCCGCCCGGCGCATGGGGTACTTCAGGCGATGGGGGCTGTAGAGCTGGCGGATGCGGGAGATGCCGCGGGCGCAGGCGAGCACGTTGAAGTCGGGGTCGCCGGTGACCTTGACGAGGCGGCCGTCCTCGACGTGCGCCAGCAGGGCGCAGTGGAGGCACTCGGGGGTGTTCGCGGTGCGGAAGATCCGGCTGCCGGCCGCCGCCGCGGTTCCGGCGATGGAGCCCCCGGCCGGCGCCCCGCCAGTCGGATACCGGGACAGGAGCAGCCCGCCGCCCCCCAGCGCCGTCGCGCCCCCGACGAGGGCGCTCCATTTCAGAAAGTCCCGCCGCGACGCCGAGAAGGCGCCTTCCGGATCCGCGGCATCACGCTTCGGTGGCATCGGCACGGCCCTCGTACCCGGAGTATAGTCCACGGCGGCGACCGCTACTACCCGTTATCTGTACCTCTGGAATGCCGGTTGGAATGCGGCCTGATTCGGAAGGAGCGCGGAAGCCGGCGAAGACCGGCGAGCGGGGCGCCACTCGATGTGTATCCCGGTCATCTTCTGCGGTATCGTATCGCCATGCGCAGCTGGTTGCTCGCCGTTTTCTGCTTCTGCCTGATCGCTCCGGTCTCCGCGCTGGCGCAGGCGGCCGAGGCGCCGCTCACGCCCTGGGGCGCGCCGGACCTGAGCGGCTACTGGGAGTACCGCAGCACGACGCCGGAGCGGCCGGAGGCTGGAGCGGCCGGAGGCTCTCGCCGGCCGGGAGGTGCTGACCCCGGCCGAAGAAGCGGAGTACCTGGCCGGGCGCCACGCGGCCATCGGCCGCGAGCGCGACCTGCAACTGAACGCCGACTGGTGGCAGCCCGGCGGCCTGACGAACGGCCGAACGTCGCTGATCGTCGACCCTCCCGACGGCCGGCTGCCGGCGCGCACGCCGGCGGGCCGGGAGCGGGCGAGCACGCTGGGCATCGCCATACGGTTGCGGTCGGCCGACGGCCCCGAGGACCGGGAACGCTACGAGCGCTGCATCATGGGGCGAACCGTCCCGCTGCTCGCGGTGTCCCCGAACCGGCTCGCACAGATCTTCCAGACCCCCGACCACGTCGCCATCCTGCACGAGCAGAACTCGGACCTGCGCATCATCCCGCTGGACGGGCGGTCGGCGCCCCCCGCGCGGATCCGCCAGTGGCAGGGAAGCTCCCGCGGCCACTGGGACGGCGACACGCTTGTCGTCGAGACCGCGGGCTTCAGCGGCGGGTGGACCATCCAGGGTACCGGGCGAAACGCGCGCTACGTCGAGCGCTTCCGGCTCGACTCCGCCGGGACGCTGCACTACGAGTTCACGGCCGACGACCCCGAGTCGTTCGCCGGCCCCTGGACCGTGATGTTCCCGATCGCCCGCGCCGCCGGCCCCGTCTTCGAGAACGCCTGCCACGAGGGGAACTACAGCATGCCGCTCATCCTGCGCGGCGCGCGGGCCCAGGAACGCGACCGGTCGCAGTGAATGCCAATTGCAACTTGTAATTTGAACCAGCCGGGAAGCCGTGTTGCGCTGGATCTCGTGCTCCCATCGAGACTTGGCGCCCGCACTGGAGCGCTCAGCCACCCGGGCGCCGTTGCGCAACCGAATGGCTGAGCCGGCCGCAGAGGCCGGCCGCCGCGGGAACGACTCTCCGTCCTTGCTACGATCGATGCTACGATCCGGGCGTTTCCTGGCCCACCCGCTGGCCGTCGCGCGGTGTGCGGCCCGGAGTTTGCCGGAAGTTGACGTGGCCGGTACACCTCTGAAACGATTCGGCACTACGCTTGCCCCATCCTCACGGTTGCCGGGCAGCGACGGTTGCCGTACCCTTGCCGACACGCGGCATGGTCCGGACCGTCGAGAAACCGAGGACAGGCGATGACCAGTCAAGTCCGTTTCGACTCGTTGCTGCAGCGTCGGTTGGACCGCCGCGATCTGCTGACCGGCGGTCTGGCTCTGCTTGGTCTCGGGGCCGCCCACCGCACCTCGGGCCGCTCTCTCTTCCAGCCGTCGCTCTTTCCGCTCGGCGTCGCGTCCGGCGATCCGACGCCGGACGGCGTCGTGCTGTGGACCCGCCTCGCCCTGGATCCGCTGAACGGCGGCGGCATGCCGCCCGAGGACGTGGAGGTGGTGTGGGAGGTCGCGCGGGACGAGCGGATGGCGGACGTGGTCCAGCGTGGCACGACGGTTGCCCGCACGATCCTCGGGCACAGCGTCCACGTCGAGGTGGAGGGGCTGGAGCCGGGGCGCTGGTACTGGTACCGGTTCCGCAGCGGGGCCGACGAGAGCACCGTCGGCCGGACCCGGACGCTCCCCGCGTCCGGTGCGAGCGCCGACCGGCTGCGGTTCGCGTTCGCCTCGTGCCAGCACTACGAGCAGGGGTACTTCACGGCGTACCGCCACATGGCCGAGGACGACCTCGACCTCGTCTTCCACCTCGGCGACTACATCTACGAGTACGAGGGGCGCGACGGGCGGGTGCGCAGGCACACCGGCGACGAGATCGAGCTGGTCGACGACTACCGCAACCGGTACGCCCTCTACCGCAGCGACCCGGACCTGCAGGCGGCGCACGCGGCGTTCCCCTGGGTGGTGACGTGGGACGACCACGAGGTCGACAACAACTACGCGAACGTGGTGTCGGAGGAGGAGGGGCTGCCGGCCGAGCTGTTCCGCAGGCGCCGCGCCGCCGCCTATCAGGCGTACTACGAGCACATGCCGCTGCGGCGGTCGTCCCTGCCGAACGGTCCCGACCTGCAGCTCTACCGCGCCTTCGCCTGGGGCGACCTCGCCTCGTTCCACGTGCTCGACACGCGCCAGTACCGCACCGACCAGCCGTGCGGCGACCGGCGCGGCAACTGCGACGGCATCCACGACCCCGCCGCGACCCTGCTCGGCGAGACGCAGGAGCGCTGGCTGATGGACGGGCTCGACCGGTCGGCCGCGCGCTGGAACGTCATCCCGCAGCAGATCATGATGGCGCGCATCGACTTCACGCCCGGTGACGGCGAATCCTATTCCGCGGACGTCTGGTCCGGCTACGAGGTCGCGCGGCGCCGGCTGATGGAGTTCCTGGCGACCCGCGGGCCCGCGAACCCCGTCGTCCTGACCGGCGACATCCACAGCAACTGGGTCACCGATCTCAAGGTGGACTACCAGGACGCCGCCGCCCCGGCGGTCGGGACCGAGTTCGTGGGCACCTCGATCAGCTCCGGCGGCGACGGTGTCGACGTCCGCGACTCGACCGCCGCGCTGCTCGCCGAGAACCCGTCGATCCGGTTCTTCAACGGCCAGCGGGGCTACGTGCGCTGCGACCTGACGCCGGAGCGCTGCCGGGCCGACTACCAAGTCCTCGAGTACGTCACCCGGCCCGGCGGCCCGATCTCAACCCGCGCCTCGTTCGTCGTGGAGGACGGGCGGCCCGGCGCGCAGCGTCTCTAACTAAGTCGACGTCCAATTCCCGCCGTACATCGAGGGACGGCCCTGGAGCGGCCCGATTGGCAGGCGCTCGATGGACGGCATCGTCTCACCGGCCACTGGTCCTCGTTCACCGGTTTGCAGAGTACGATCGGACCGATCAAGGTGTAGACTGAAGTGGCAAGGGTAAACGGAGGATCTGTTGTGCGAAGGACCGCCAGAACGCCCGCGACCAGTCCACTTCAGGCATTGGAATGCCGATACCATTCGAGCTTGTGATAGCGGGTGCCCCAGTGTCTCAACAGACGCGCCGGAGTCAGCGGCGGACGGACTGGATTCAGACGGTGCAGCAGGTCGCCAGGCGGGAATGGGGTACCGAGCCGCCGCATCCCGGGGCGGTAGCAGTGACAATCACGTACTTCTTCGATGGCGGTTCCCCCGATGTGGACAATATCCCAAAGCCAGTCCTGGATGCGCTGAAGGGAATCGTCTACGATGACGATGGTCAGGTCTCCGATTTGCTCTGCCGCAAGAGGGATCTGGGCGAGGAGCTGCTAATTCAGAACCCTTCCGCGACCCTGCTGCGCTCGCTCGCCGACCACCAGCCGCTTCTCCATATCAGTGTGACCGAAGCGAAGACCCGGGAGATCCTATCGTGACGGAACAAGCATCCAACGCCGAGTACCTGCTGGCCCGCAAGACGGCGCAGGACTATCGGAGGAAGGGATACGAGGTGGCCTTTGACGCTCCGCTCGACTTCCTGCCCGGGTTCCGCGCCGACTTGGTGGTGAGCAGGAACGACGAGGTGAAGGTAATAGAGGTCAAGTCACGGTCGTCGCTGGCGGCGGAACCGAGGATCAGGGAGTTGGCGCAGGCCGTCGACTCAAGACCCGGATGGAGTCTCGAGCTGCTGCTCGTGGCCGAGCCAGAGAAGCTGGACTCGCCCGAAGGCGCACGTCCGTTCGATCGCGGACGCGTTCTTCAGAGGATAGAGGAGGCTGAGAAGGCGCTGACGTCAGGCATGTCCGAGGCGGCTCTCGTCCTCGCCTGGTCGGCTTGCGAGGCGGCAGCTCGGGTGTTGGTCACCGAGCAGGAGAAGTCAAACCGGGATATCAGTGCCCCAGGCTACTTCCTTGATCGAGCGGTCTTTCTCGGACTCATATCTAGAGAAGAGTATGGCGATTTGGTCCACGTGAGGAAATACAGAAACGCCATTGTACACGGCTTCAGCCATGGGGACTTCGGGGGTGAGCTGGTGAGGAGCATGGTCGGGACCGTACGCCGGATGATGGCTGCTGACCAATAGCACGTGAGGCCGCGGTGGTGGAGTGTCCGTCCACATGAGGCTGTACGAGCCCGGTATCATCACGAGGCGATGAGTCGCGGCCATTGCCCGCGCAGGCTGAGTGACGCGATCGTCAGCCGGGCCAACTGCATCGCTCACAGCTTTCGGTAGGGGCCGAGGCCCCGGAGTTGTGCGTGGCTGCCGACGTCGGCGGCCAGCCCACTCGCCTCCACGATGGCCTTCACGCCGTCGGCCTGAGGGCGGAAGCCGTACCCTCCTCGCGGAAGCAGCCGCCGGGCTTCGCGTCGGCGGGTCAGCCGGTCGAGGGTGGTGTGGGGGAAGAAGCGGCGGAGCTTCCGGTCGTCGTGGGGGTTCTATCGGGTGAAGAAGTTGGTTCTCAGCGAACGGCCCGCCGAAGGGAGCGCGCAGGATCGCGGTGTAGGCGAGGCGGGTCAGGGTGGCGAGGTCGACGACATGTTGAGTCGAGCCCGACCTCGGTCGTCGGCAGGGGCCCGTGCTCTTTCGCGGCTATGACGATCCACTGGCGCTGCTGGCGGTTGTCCGACATGTACATCTTGATGGTCTGCGGGTCGTAGTGCTCGCTGTAGCGCTTCAGCACCCGCCGCGCGTGGTCGAGGTTCTCAAACCGCTCGGCGTTGCCCCCCCGGTCCGGTCGAGTGGATCAGCGGGCCGACGATCAGTGGAGATGGCGAGGGTTCCTTCGACATCAACGGCGGCTCCTTGACGCAGCGTTCAGCATACACGAGGGCTTGACGCCAGCCTTCGGACGGCTCATTGTCGGCACGAGAGGTTCGGTCGGAGAGGCCGAAATGGCCGGCCCGGCGAACACGATGCGACCCAGACTGGAGTGGCCGTGCCGTCAGGGAGCCTCGGGCGCAGACAGGACGTCGGTGTCCGCCGTCGACCCCTGGGTTGTCGCGTTAGTTAGATCGCATACGCCAGCACCAGTTGGCCCGATGTGAGCCTCGCAGTCGCAAGCCAGCTTCCTCGAGTCGCCTGCCGTAGATCAGCCGCGCCTTGTGCGGCAAGATGTTGCAAATTGCGCTTTCTCGGTCGTACACCACGAACTGGTACTGTCAAGAATCGCGTCTGTACTGCCACAGACATTCGCCGGAGCCTCCGTTGGTGCCGGTCGCGTCTAGAGAAGCAGCGAGCGTCCAGACACCGTGCCTAACTAATTCGGCAGGCTGAGGGTCTCGATTAGCCGTTTACAGCGCGAGAGTGTCGGGGGAACCAGAGCGATGATATCCGGCTTTTCGCGAAGCACCACCGTAGTGCGCCTGGGCGGAGCGATGTTTGCTAACGCGTCTTTCGCTTGTTTGCCGAGCCGACCGGTCGTCCAGAGCTCTGCGTAGCACTTCCGGACGTTGGGGAAACGCTTTAGAGCTGCTAGCACGGGGTCGACATGGAGACGGGCGCCATCCTCTCTGGTTGATGGTAATCCGTTCCAGCGCCGTATCGGTTCCCTCGACCTTACACAACCCAAGTTCGGCCAGGACTGACAGTTCCGCGGCGTAGGTCGGAGTACGGGATGAACGGGGTTGGGAGGGTGCAGCCAGCAACCGCTGGGCATCGAACCTCAGCAGGATCCGACGCTGCAATAGAGCTAAGATGGTGCGGGCTAGCAGCCCGTGGAAGAAGTCTATTCGCTGAGCCGACCTGTTCAGGCGGCTTGGCGATGAGCGATTGAGCCGACCAGCCCCGCTGGCGTCCATTGGAAGTCCCAAGAGGCCGTCAGACGCCCCCAGAGCGCGGTCAGGCGAGCGATCAGTCCGCAAATGGCCGAAAGAGCCCGCCCCTGCAGGCTCCGGGGCGTGCCGACGCCGGTCAGCCGGCGCAGCAGCAGTCCGAGGTTGCAACCGGCCGCCTGGATGAGCACCCGCTTGCGCACATTCTCGTGGCCGCGCACCCACACTCGCCGCAGCCCCCCGGTCTCGTACTGGTGCGCGAAAGGCCGCTCCACCAGCTCCCCGCGACGGCGTTGAAGACGACGGCCTCGGTCGCCGCGAATACGCCGACGGTTCCCATACAACGCCTTCTGCGCAGCACGTTTCCCCACCGGCGTCTCTCCCGTCTTCTTGTCCTGCCAACAGCGCCGACCCCGCTCCGGCTCCGAGACGTAGCTGCGAACCCCAATCTCGTCGAGAGCCACCAGCGTCGCGTCGCTGTGGTACCCCTTGTCGGCGACCACCTCTTCGACCTCCGCACCGGCCGGCTGCACCGCCTCGACCTGCTCAGCCGCCATCGTCAGCGTCTCCGGCAGCGTCGCCGAATCGCCCTCCGACGCATCCTGCACCGTCACCGAGAGGATGGCGCCCGTCTCCATGTCGACCCCGTGCTCCGCCTTGTGGGCCAAGTGCGTCCGACCGTCCTTCATCTTTGCGATCTTCGCGTCCGGGTCCTGCGGAGACTGCCACTCCTTGTTCGACGTCTTCCTGTCCTTCCGGGACCGGTCAAACCGCGCCAACTCCGCTCGCGTCGGCGTCTCAATCCCCGATGCCTTCGCCAGCTGACGCACGAACGCCTCGTACGATTCCCCGGTATCCCGCCGCTCGATGCTCCGCATCGCCGCGTTCGCTTCCAGCGTCGTCGCATCGACGCCGACCGTCTTCCCCTGCACCAGACCCGCTCCCGCCAACCGTTCCAGCACCCACGTGAAAACCGCCACGTGCGTTTCCACGTCGATCAGACGCCGCGTGCGCGACAGCGTCGAGTGGTTCGGCGGCGCCTCGGTCACGTCCAGGTCCAGGAAAGCCCGCAGGCTCAGAGAATCCGCGACCCGCCACGCAATCCCCCGCTCCGACGACAGACCCTCGAAGTAGCCGATGAACAGCAGCCGGAAATACCGCCCAGGACGCAGACTCGGGCGCCCCAGCCGCGACGCGTAGAACACCGCGCACAACCCCTCCACAATGGCATCGAATCCGGCCTCCTCCAGAACCCGGTTCAGCCGTTCGAAAAAGGGATGTCCCGCGCTCGTCGGAAGGTCCGCTGTGGTCACCCACATCGGTGACGGCTGTCGCGCCGCCGGCTTCTTGCCCATTGCCATGCCGCCAAGTCTACGCCACTCCGTCGACTCCGATCTATCGACTTTTGCCACAGGCTGCTAGACCAGGACGAAGGTCGTTGAGAGCCGTCGCAAGCTTCTGATAAAACGCAGTGTTGCGGACGGAATCACGCCGCGCAAACATCCGGACACGCCGCGGCAGACTGACGGGCAGGATCCACACTGCGGGTTCCCGGTTGCGGCTCATGGCTTTGCGAGCTGCCTGGTGAGAGGTTCCGGTCGCGATCAGGCGTGCGGCAAGCTGGCCGGACGTGAGGATTGAGTCGGGAGGAATGATATCGTACAATCGCATGTTGAAAATGGTAACCGGGAAAGGGATCCTCTACGGGCACGTGAAAAGGGATCCGCGGTATCTCTGTTAGTACATCACTCCAAGACGGCGCATGCGGCGACCTCGCCGTCGTCGCTGCCGCAGACTGTACCGCAGGCGACGGTCCCGGTCCCGGAAACCGGGGTCCGTGGAGACGTCGTGGACGGCCGGGACGCCACCGTCCAGGCCGGTCCGCAGCTGCGCGGTTCGAAGCGGGGGCACAACAACCCAGGTGGCATCAACGAGTTCCCTTCTTGCCGGCTGCCGGCGCCTGGTTCTGCTGCGCGGCCGCCAACCTGAAGGTGTCGCCGGTGGACTGCGGTACCGTCGCGTGGTGCACCACCTGGTCGATGACCGCGGCGGCCGCGGTCGGGTCGAGGAAGACCTCGGACCAGCGCGCGAAGGGCAGATTCGTCGTGACCACCAGGCTCCGGCGTTCGTAGCGCTGGCTGATGAACCCGAACAGCCAGGTAGGCGCCGGCCTTGTCGAGCGGAACGTAGCCAAGCTCGTCCATTAATGTTGAGCTCTACATTGGTCGATTGATGTTGAGTGATCAGTAATGTGGAGAGACCGCCTGTTGTTCGGCCGACGGAAGCCATTGTCTCCGAAGGCTCCACATTACTGACGTAGCATCGGGACCCTGTCAATCCAAGGCGCCGCCTTGCCGGACGCCCGCAAGTTGCTCGATCCGTATTTCACCCCCTCGCCGCGGCGGGGCCCGCCTGTGGCGGAGAGGCCCGGTGGTGCCTGCATGGCCCGAAGCACTTCGAGCATGGAGATCAGTAATGTGGAGTCCGGCGACCCATCAAGCCTGGAATCAGCGTGCCCCGGGTGGTGACTTCACATTACCAATTCCTCCACATTAGTCGACGATGACGACGTCAAAGCGGGCGAGCTGGGCGAGCTTGCGTGCGAGACGCCGCTGCTGCTCCGCCTCGACGAGCAGCGTGACCAGCTCGGCTGCGGTTACGAACCGTACGCGGTAGTCGTGCTGGCAGCAGGTCATCCCCAGGGCGATGGACAGATACGCTTTCCCGGTGCCGACCCGGCGGACGAACACGACGTTGGCGGCGTCGGCGACGAAGCGGCAGTCGAAGACGTGGAGGACCGCGTCGGGGTCGAGGGCCGGCTACGGATCGAACGAGAAGGCGTCCAGCGTCTTCAGCATCGGGAAGCGGGCATCCGGGATGCGGCGCTCCCGGCGTCCGGTCACCTCGAGATGAACCAGCTGCGCCAGGTAGTCGGCCGGCGCCTGACGCTGGCGGGCGGCCTGCTCGGCGATGGGCCGCCACTGCGATGCGACCGTCGACAGGCACAGCGCCTTCGTGTCCGCGGCCAGATGCGGCGGCTCGGCTATCGCGGTGGCCATCAGCAGGAGCCCCCAGCAGCGTGTCATACGCCGACAGCGTCGGGGCGGGCACCGCGGTTCGCGGCAACTCCGGACGCACGCTCGCGACCGGCGGGCACACCGGCGGGGGGCCGGCCTGGTGCTGCGGAAAGATGAGCCGCACCGTCTCCAGGCGCAGCGAATGGCGCTCGAGAGCAGCCCCCACCGCGCGCTCGACGGTCGCGGCCGGGGAGGTCTGCATCAGGCGTAGCGTCCGGGCCCATTCCTGATCCGGCTTGGGCGTGTGCTTCGCCAGTTCCGCCCGCGCCCGCTGCCACACCGGGGCCAACTGCCAGTCGAGAAGAGCCGTCGCCTCGGCCACCGCCCGGTGCTTGCGCTCGAGCAACGGCAGCACGTGAAGCGCATGGAGGACCTTCGCGCCCCGGACGCCCGGGGATGCTCTGCGACCACCTCGGCGCCGACTGCGATCGCCACCCGGTCGTGATACAGCCTCAGCCACGCCGGCGGGAAGGCGTGGCGGATCGGCACCGAGTACGTCACGCGGTCCACGCGGACGTGTTCGAACTTCTCGGCCACCCGCGCGAGGACGCGGCAGGTGAGCAGGCATCGCCCGCAGGCGTCGGCGCTCCTGCGCCAACGCGTCGTCGACGGGGCGGCCATCGTCAAGCTGGCGCGTCGGCAGGTGGGCCTCCAACTCCGTGATGATCGCGACGTTGCCGCTACCAGTATGTCACACTGCACATAGTATATAACGTGACGTCAGGGGAAACTGTAGTCTTGGGTTGCTCTGGATAAGTGGCTTTGTATCAGTTAATTACGGGCGCTGTCTAGAGATTCGTACGGTCACACTGCCCTGGAGCTAAGCCCGGCGGGCGGTGTTCGGGCGGGTGTCGATTTGCGGCAACGGCCGTCTGAACGCTCAGAGATCCCCTCATTTTATCACGTGAACCAATAGAGAAACCCCATCGAAAAGAAAGAGTCCCCGTACTTGGGAATTGTGACGTTTCGAGTTAGAATCTCGGCCTATGCATCCACCTGGAAGCCGAGCGAAGGCATCTGAACAGTGGTTTCGGAGACACGATCTCCTGAACTTCATAACCACCTTGTACGATGACGACCTGCATGCCAAACGCGTGCTGTCACTGGCCAACGCGACCTTGGGCGTGCTGGTGAGCGCGTCGCTGGCAATCCATGCGGTGGGCCGTGGCTTGGCCCAGGCCATGGGCACGCTGACCAAGCATGGCGTCAAGCAGGTGGACCGGCTTCTGAGCAATCGAGGCGTCGACGTGTGGACCTTCTTCGAGTACTGGACGCCGTACATCGTCGGCGTCCGTACCGAGGTGGTCGTGGCGCTCGATTGGACGAGCTTTGCGGCCGACGAGCAGGACACCATCGTGCTGTCGATGGTGTCCGGTCATGGGCGCGCGACACCTCTATTGTGGAAGACGGTGGCGTCCTCGACACTGAAGGGCAATCAGCGGCGCTATGAGTACGAGTTGTTGGATCGATTGCGGGAAGTGATGCCGTCGGGGGTGAAGGTCACGGTTCTGGCGGACCGGGGCTTTGCAGACTGCAAGCTGTTCTACGCGCTGGCGACGGAGCTGGGCTTCGAGTACGTGATCCGGTTGCGGGGAGACGTCTATGTGACGAACGCGCGGGGGGAGCGACGACTGGCGGCCGCGTGGGTCGGCGCCGGGGGACGTGCGCGGCGGCTGGTGGGGGCTCGGGTGACGGACGCGCACGAATTCGAGGTGGGCGTGGTCGTGTGCGTACACGACCGGAAGATGGAGGAACCCTGGTGCCTGGTGGCCAGCGATGTGACCGTCCCGACGCGGGTGTTGATTCGGTACTACGGCAAACGCTGGGGGATCGAGGCGGGCTTTCGAGATATCAAGGACATGCGCTTCGGAATGGGTCTATCGTCGATGCATGTTTCACGCCCGGAACGGCGGGACCGCCTGCTGTTGATCAGCGCGTTGGCGATTGCGGTGCTGTCATTGCTGGGTGCGGCGGGCGAGTGCATCGGGTATGACCGTTGGTTGAAGGCGAACACGGTGAAGCGGCGGACGCATTCGTTGTTTCGGCAGGGGTTGATGCTGTATCACCATCTTCCCAACTGGCCCGAGGATCGGAGTCGTCCCTTGATGGAGAAGTTCGGGAGCATGCTCGCGGAACAGCGGGTGTTCAACGAAATCTTCGGCGTGATCTGATACCTGCAAATGAGGGGATGCATGAGGTCTGAACGGTCGTCGTTGGGACGAGACGGTTAGTCGGCGAGGCGGGAATGGACGGGGGAGAAAATGATGCGACGAAGACTGGAGCGGCTGGCGGTCGGAGTTCTTCTGGTCTTGGGCGCACACGGCGACGCTGCGGCCCCCGGAAAATCAGCCGGACTGGTGCCGGGAAGGGTCGGACAACCGCTACGCGCGGCACTTCCCGCTGGAGCGCTCGGGCCGCAACGTGAGCCACTACGACCCCGGGACCGGCCAGTTCACGATGGTCGACACCTGCTTCGGCAGCCATCACCTTCAGTTCGCGCACGACGAGAACGAGACGCGGTTCCTGAGTCGGCCGAACAGCCCCGTCTTCGTCTGGCTCGACACGAAGCTCTTCGAGGAGACTGGCGACGGGCAGCTGGCGCAGGGCTGGTGCCCGACGGTGTTCGACACCAACGGCGACGGCCGGATCACGAAGCCGTGGAAGGAGCCTGCGGTGGTCCGCCGCAGCCGGTTCGAGAAGGATCCGCCGGCGAGCACCTACGACTTCGACCCGGCGCTGGACACCCGCGTCATCGTGGGGGCGTACGGGATCATCGTCAATCCGGTCGACGGATCGGTGTGGGGCGCGCTGGACTCCTATCCCGGGAAGATCGTCCGGGTCGTGGTCGGCGACGACCCGCCGGAGAGCGGCATCGCCGAGGTGTTCGAGGTGCCCTCGGAGCGCTGGGACGTGGAGGCGAACGGCGAGGTCGGCTTCATGCCCCGCGGCCTTGATGTCGACACAAACGGCGTCATCTGGACCGCGCTCTCGGGGACGAACCACCTCGCCAGCTTCGACCGGAGCAAGTGCGGTGGGCTGACGGGCCGGCGGCGCACACGGGGCGCCACTGCGCGTAGGGGTGGACCCTCCAGCCGCTGCCCGGCCCCACGTTCAAGGGCACCGATGTCCGGGCCGACTACAACTATTACAACTGGGTCGACCAGTTCGACACCTTGGGCCTCGGCGAGAACGTGCCGACCGCCACGGGCACCGGCTCGGACTCGCTGGTGGCGCTGCTGTCTCAGCCGGGGGAGACGGTGGTGATGCGCGTGCCCTACCCGCTGGCCGGCTTCCACCCCGCGGGGCCTGGGGCCGCATCGACGACCCGGACGCCGGCTGGAAGGGGCGCGGCGTCTATTCGTCGACCGGCGCCGACACGGTGTGGCACGCGGAGGACGGTTTCGCCGTCCACAACGGCGAGTACAGGTCGGTGTCGGAGCCGATCCTGGTGAAGTTCCGGTTCCGGCCGCATCCGCTGGCGGACTGACGCGGTGGCTCGTCACGAATTAACCCTTGACGCCGGTCCCCCGAGCGGCCATTCTCGGCACGAATCGCCCGACGGGGGCGACGGCGGCGTCGGGGGCCGGCCAGGGGAAGGGAACAGCCATGAAGAGAAGCATCTGTGCCATCGTTTTTCTGGCGCTGGGGTTGCCGCTGGCGATCGCCGCCAATCAGGATGATCTGGTCTCGCGGCAGAACGACGACAACGAGTGGGTGTTGCCGGGGAAGAACTACTCGGCCACGCGGTTCAGCTCGCTCGACGAGATCACCGCGGACAACGTCGCGAATCTCACCCAGGTCTGGTCGTTCTCGACGGGCGCGCTGCGCGGCCACGAGGGGCAGCCCCTGGTCGTGGACTCGACGATGTACGTGCACAGCGCGTACCCCAACCACGTGTACGCCATCGACCTCACGCAGGAGGGCTGGCCCATCAAGTGGAGGTACACGCCGGTCCAGGACGACCGCGCCGTGCCCGTCGCCTGCTGCGATCTGGTCCATCGCGGCGTGAACTACGTCGACGGCAGGATCCTGATGACGACGCTCGACGGACACGTCCTCGCGCTGGACGCCGAGAGCGGCGAGGAGCTGTGGAATGTCAGGAACGCCGACCCGCTGCGGGGCGAGACGATGACGATGGCCGGCCTCGTGGTCAAGGACAAGTACATCGTGGGCGTCTCCGGCGGCGAGTTCGGCATCCGCGGGTGGTTGGCCGCCTACGCCGTCGACTCCGGCGAGCTGCTGTGGAAGGCCTACAGCATGGGCCCGGACGAGGACGTCATGCTGGCTCCCGACTTCAACGAGGCCAATCCCCATCACGGCGGGCCCGGCGCGGGGACGGAGACCTGGCCCGGCGACCGCTGGCGGAACGGCGGGGGCGCCACCTGGGGCTGGTACGCGTACGATCCCGAGCTCGACCTGGTCTACTACTCCACGGGCAACCCCGGGACGTGGAATCCGACGCCGCGCGAGGGCGACAACAAGTGGTCGATGTCGATCTTCGCCCGCGATCCCGATACCGGCCTGGCGAAGTGGGCCTACCAGATGACGCCGTGGGACGCCTGGGACTACGACGGCGTCAACGAGCACGTGCTGCTCGACCTCACCATCGGCGGGCGCGACGTGAAGGCCCTCGTGCACTTCGACCGCAACGGCTTCGCCTACGTGCTGGACCGCACGGACGGAACGCTCCTGTCGGCCGACAAGTTCGTGGAGGCGACCAACTGGGCCGAGCGCATCGATCTGGAGACCGGCCGCCCCGTGGAGGTCCCGGAGAAGCGCACCCGGCAGGGCGTGAACATCCTCGACATCTGCCCGTCCGCCATGGGCGCCAAGAACCAGCAGCCGGTGTCGTTCTCGCCCCGCACCGGCTTGATCTACGCCGGCACGAACAACCTGTGCATGAACTACGAGGGCTTCGAGGTGCGCTACATCGCCGGCGCGCCGTACGTCGGCGCCAACGTGCGGATCTTCGCCGGGCCGGGCGGCTATCAGGGCGAGTTCATGGCCTGGAATCCCGAGGCGGGCGAGAAGGTCTGGGGCATCACCGAGCCGTTTCCGGTGTGGACCGGTACGCTCGTCACGGCCGGCGACGTGGCCTTCTACGGGACCATGGACCGCTGGTTCAAGGCGGTCGACGCCAGGAGCGGCGAGATCCTGTGGAGCTCGAGGCTGCCGTCGGGCTCGATCGGCAACCCCATGACGTTCACGGGACCGGACGGCCGGCAGTACGTCGCGATCTACTCCGGCATCGGCGGGTGGTTCGGCCTCCCGGTCGCGGCGGATCTCTCGCGCGAGGATCCCCTCGGGGCGCTGGGGGCGGTCGGCGCCGCCTTCGACTCGGGGCTGGACAAGGTAACCTCCGTGGGCGGGACGTTGCATGTCTTCGCCCTCGACTCGGCGAACTGAGGTTGCCGTGACGCGTACTTCCCGGGGGGGCGTCGCCGCGGTCGCGGCCTGCGGACTGCTGGTGGCCCAGGCGCTGTCGACGAGCGCCGTGCGCGCGCAGGCGCCGACTCTGCGCGTCTGCGGCGATCCGGACAACCTGCCGTTCTCGAACGAGCGGCTCGAGGGGTTCGAGAACAGGATCGCCGCGGTCGTCGCGGCCGAGCTCGGCGCGACGCCCGCCTACGCCTGGTGGCCGCACCAGCGCGGTCTCGTCCGGAACACCATCGATGCGGGGACGTGCGACGTGATCTTCGGGGTTCCGGAGGGGCTCGACTTCGTCCTCTGGACGAGGCCGTACTACCGCTCGTCCTATGTCATGGCCTACCGTAGCGACCGGGGCTACGACCTCCGGTCGCTGGACGCGCCGGAGCTGCAACGGCTTCGCATCGGCGTCCACATCAACACGCCGCCCGAGGAGAGCCTCGCGCGGCGCGGCCTGCTCGACAACATCTCGACCTACTCGCTGTTCTTCGATCCCCGCGGCGATCGCGACCGGCCCCGGAAGCTGATCGACGACCTCGTGGCGGGTGTGGTGGACGTCGCCGTCGCGTGGGGGCCCCTGGCGGGTTACGCCGCCACGACGTCGAACGCGCCGCTCGAGCTGGTCCCGCTGGAGGACGAGCCCGGGGTGCCGCTGTCCTTCGACATCTCGATGGGCGTGGCCAAGGGCAACGACGAGTTGAAGAGCCGGCTGGAGGCGGCGATCGACCGGCGGCAGACGGAGATTCTCGCGATTCTGCAGGAGTACGGCGTGCCGCTCGTCCCCGTCGGCGGCGGATCCGGCGCCGCGAACCGGGACGCCGAGCCCGCCCCGGCCGCCGCGGCGGCGCCAGGCAAGCTGAACCCGTTCACGGGGAACGCGGACATGGCCGCGGAAGGCAGGGCGCTGTACTTCCAGGTCGGCTGTCAGGGCTGTCACGGCGGCGGGGGCGGCGGCGGGATGGCCACCTCCGTGATCGACGGCGCCTGGACGTTCGGCAGCGACGACGACGTGCTGTTCAGGCTCATCAAGGGCGAGGTCCCCGAGCAGACCATGCCGACCGTCTACAGCGTGCTCGAGGACGACGAGGTCTGGAAGATCCTGGCGTTCATCCGTTCGGCCTACGCCGGCGACCCCGGCCGGATCGACTGGTAGCGAGCGCAGCCGGCGCGGTGGGCGGCTACCGCACCGGGTGGTTCACGGTGGCGGCTTCCTCTCCCTCAGTCCACGAAGCCTCGCCACCTGGCTTCCGGCGCGCCGCGCGACCGCCCTGGCTCCGGCCGCGGTGCTGCGGGCGGAATGACGCCCGAGCGGTGGCTGTCGCTCCCGCCGCGTTTCACCCTACGGGGTTCCAGGCCCTCGTTTTTGGAAGCGCCTCAAGGGTCCGCGCCTCGAGGTCGTCGAGCGCAGCCTCGCGAACCGCTTCGTGGCTCAGTCCGCGCCAGCCGACCGTGTCCGACACCGGTGGCCGCCAGGGCGACGAGGGTGGCGTGACGACGGGATGGCGGGCCAGAAACTGCTCGGCCGCTCGCCGCATGGTCTCGGCCAGAGACCATTCCCGGGAGGCGGCCAGCCGCTTGATGTCACGATACAGCGCGTCGGGGAGCTGGATCTGAGTCCTGATCACGCCATCATTTATACATCGCCATCAAAACAGTATCAATCGAGGGGGCCCACCGACCCTTGACGTCGACGGTTCGAACGGTCATCGTCGGCACGAGAGCGGTCCGAGAGGCCGAGGAACACAGGAGACCACGATGCGACTGAGACTGGGACGGCTGGCGGTGGGGATGGCGGTGGCCGTGGGCGCCCCGGGGCTCGCGGTGGTCGCGCAACAGGGCGGTGAGACCATCACCGGCGTCGTGACCAGCACCGGCGGTCCCGAGGCGGGCGTGTGGGTCATCGCCGAGACCGGCGACCTGCCGACCAGGTTCCGCAAGATCGTGGTGACCGACGACGAGGGCCGGTTCCTGCTGCCGGAGCTGCCGGAGGCGAGCTACCTGGTGTGGGTGCGTGGGTACGGGCTGGTCGACTCGGTGCCGGTGACGGCGGCGCCGGGGCAGGACCTGCGGCTTGCGGCGGTGGCCGCGAGGACGCCGCGGGAAGCGGCGGAGGTCTATCCGGCCGCCTACTGGCTGTCGCTGATCGAGCCGCCGGAGGCGGGCGAGTTCCCGGGGACGGGCCCCGAGGGCAACGGGATCAGCGAGGAGCTCCGGACGCGCGACGAGTACCTCTACAACGTGAAGGCGTGCCTGCGCTGCCATCAGGTCGGGGGCGAGTTCACGCGCGGGCACCCGAACGCGGAGGATTACGACTCGACCGCGGACGTGTGGGACGCGCGCGTGCGGATGGGGCAGCGCGGGGCGGAGATGAGCATGTGGATGTCGCGGTTCGGGCGCGAGCGGGGGCTGCAGATGTTCGCCGACTGGAGCGACCGCATCGCGACCGGCGAGGCGCCGCCGGCGCCGCCCCGCCCGCAAGGGGTGGAGCGGAACCTGGTCCTCACCCAGTGGGAGTGGACCGACGAGATGGGCAAGATCCACGACGAGGCCTCCACCGACAAGCGCAACCCCCGCGTGAACGCCAACGGTCCGATCTATGGGGTGGACATCGCGAACGACAACCTCGCGATACTCGATCCGAACACCCACGCCGCGACGATGCTGCGCATCCCGACCCTCGCCGACCGCTCGACGATGCGGGCGTCCTACGCGCAGTCGGGCTACCCGCCGTCGCGGCTGGCCGACCTCGCGCGCTTCAACCCCGCCAGCATCCACAACCCGATGCTCGACAGCCAGGGCCGGGTCTGGTACACGGCGACCCTGCGCCCCCCGGACAACCAGCCGGACTGGTGCCGGGAAGGCTCGGACAACCGCTACGCGCGGTACTTCCCGCTGGATCGATCGGGCCGCAACGCGAGCTACTACGACCCGGAGAGCGGGCAGTTCACGATGGTCGACACCTGCTTCGGCAGCCACCACCTGCAGTTCGCGCACGACGAGAACGAGACGCTGTTCCTGAGCCGGCCGAACAGCCCCGTCTTCGGCTGGCTCGACACGAAGCTCTTCGACGAGACGGGCGACGGGCAGCTGGCGCAGGGCTGGTGCCCGACCGTGGTCGACACCAACGGCGACGGCCGCATCACGAAGCCGTGGAACGAGCCGGACGTGGTCCGCGCCGCCCGGTTCGAGGAGGACGCCACCGCGAGCACCTACGACTTCGACCCGGCGCTCGACACGCGCGTCGAGGTGGGCGCGTACGGGATCATCGTCAGCCCGATCGACGGATCGGTCTGGGGCGCGCAGGACTCCTACCCCGGGAAGATCGTCCGGCTGGTGGTCGGCGACGACCCGCCGGAGAGCTGCATCGCCGAGGTGTTCGAGGTGCCGTCGGAGCGCTGGGACGTGGAGGCGAGCGGCGAGGTCGGCTTCATGCCCCGCGGCCTCGACGTCGACACGAACGGCGTCATCTGGACGGCGCTCTCGGGGACGAACCACCTCGCCAGCTTCGACCGCACCAAGTGCGGCGGGCTGACGGGGCGGGCGGCGCACACGGGGCGGCACTGCGCGGAAGGGTGGACCCTCCATCCGCTGCCCGGTCCCACGTTCAAGGGGACGGACGTCCGAGCCGATTACAACTACTACAACTGGGTCGACCAGTTCGACACCCTCGGACTCGGCGAGAACGTGCCGATCGCAACCGGCAGCGGATCCGACTCGCTGATGGCGCTGCTGCCGGAGACGGGGGAGACGGTCGTCATGCGCGTGCCGTATCCGCTGGCCGGCTTCCACCCGCGCGGTCTCGACGGCCGGATCGACGATCCGGACGCCGGCTGGAAGGGACGGGGCGTCTACTCGTCGACCGGCGCCGACACGGTGTGGCACGCCGAGGATGGCTTCGCCGTCGAGAACGGCGAGTACCGGTCGGTCTCGATGCCGATCCTCGTGAAGTTCCAGTTCCGGCCGCATCCGCTCGCGAACTGACGCGAGCGCCGCCAAACCGGATGCCGCCGAGGCCGCTCACCATGAGGGCTCCGCGCACGGAAGATCGCGACGGATGCCGATGCCGGGAGTCCGTGGCGTGACCGCGGGTCGACGCCACGGGTTCCTCGGGCATGGGCGTGGCCGATAGCACCGGTTGCTGCATCGTGGGGGGAGGACCGGCGGGTGCGGTCCTCGCCCTGCTTCTCGCGCGGCGGGGCGTGCCGACGGTCCTGCTCGAGGCCCGGGACGACTTCGACCGGGCGTTCCGCGGGGACACCGTGCATCCCTCGACGCTCGAGATGCTCGACGATCTCGGGCTCGCCGACCCCCTGCTCGCCCGCGACCACGCCAGGCTGCGCCGCATGACTCTGCAGAGCGGCGGGGCCACGGCGGTCCTCGCCGACTTCACGCGGCTACGCACCCGGTTTCCCTACATCGCGATGATCCCCCAGGTGGAGTTCCTCGACTTCATCGTGGGTGAAGCGAGCCGGCACGGCTGCTTCGAGCTGCGCCTGGGGGCGCGCGTCGGCGAGCTGATCGTGGAGGGGGGCGCGGTCCGCGGCGTCCGCTACCGGGACCGGGGAGGCGACCGCGAGCTGCGGGCGTCCCTGACCGTCGCCGCCGACGGCCGGGCGTCGCGGGTCCGCCAGCTCGCGGGCTTCGCGCCGAGGAAGAACGCGGCGACGATGGACGTCCTGTGGCTGGTGCTGCCGCGGCGGGACGACGAGCCCGCGGCAGACATGACCGGCTTCCGCATCGGCCGCGGCCGCCTCGTCGTGGTGCTGGCGCGCGCCCGCCAGTGGCAGCTCGGCTACACGATTCTCAAGGGGAACCACCGCTCGGTCCGGGAGGCGGGGCTGGACGCGTTGCGATCCGAGCTGGCGGCGCTGCTCCCCGAGCTGGCGGATCGGATGGGCGCGATCCGGGACTGGCAGGACGTCCACTTCCTGTCCGTCGAGTCGAGCCGCATCCCCACGTGGCACCGCGAGGGTCTGCTCGCCATCGGTGACGCCGCCCACGTGATGTCGCCCATCGGCGGCGTCGGCATCAACTACGCCATCCAGGACGCCGTCGCCGCCGCGAACCTCCTCGCCGGGCCTCTCCTCTCCGGCGGCCTGACCGATGGGCACCTCGCCGCCGTGCAGCGCCGGCGCCAGCTCCCGACGTGGTTCATCCAGACGGTGCAGGGGCTCGTGCAGCGGCAGCTGGTGGCGCGGGCCCTGCGGGACGAGCCGTTCCGATTGCCGTGGCCGGTCCGGATCGTCCCCGCGGTGCCGTGGCTCCGAGACCTGCCCGCATGGCTCGTCGGATGGGGCATCCGGCCCGAGCGGGTTCTCGGGGCTGCCGTCCGCTCCGGGTGAGGCGATCTGCACGAGCCATCGACGGGCCCCCGACGACGGCTCGATGCTCCGCGGCGCGGGTCGGGTCCGCGGGGTGGACGTCCGAACCACCGCGGCCCGGGCGGCCTCAGCCTGGGGACACGGCGTCGCGATGGCTGGTCCTGCCCGAACCGCCTTGCGGGGGCGACCGATGAGGGTTAAGGTAGGCTCGTGGTGCTCACGCTGCTTCGATTCGGGCGTGTCGCGATCGCGGCCCTTCTGCTGACCGCCGTCGCCGGGGCGGGTCTCTCGCCGCGCGCCGCCGCGCCGCCGCACGCCGCGGTTGCGACGCTGCGGATTCCCGAGGGCGGCCGCATGCCCCGGGCGGTCGTCGACGGCGAGGGGACCCTGCACGTGGTCTACGTCCACGGCGGGACGAGCCGCGCCGACCTCTTCCACGTGGCGCGCGAGCCCGGCGCGGCGGACTGGTCGGAGCCGCGGCGGGTCAACAGCCGGGAGCTTTCGGTGACCGGCGTGGGCCCGATCGACGGCGCGCAGCTGGCGCTGGGGTCCGACGACCGGCTCCACGTAGGGTGGCTGCAGGCCGAGCCCCCGACCTTCTTCCATACGCGGAGCCGCGCGGACGGGCGCGGCTTCGAACCACAGCGCGAGCTGCCGGCCGGCAGCCGGGCGGGCGACCTCGAGGCAGGCCCGGCGATTGCCGCCGACGGGGACGGCAACGTCTACGTCTTCTGGCATGCCGGCCCCGTCGAGGACGCCCGGCGGAGCGTGTACCTGACGGTTTCGCGCGACGGCGGGACGACGTTCGAGCCGGCCCGCCGCGTCAGCGCCGCGGCGGAGGGCGCGTGCGCCTGCTGCGGCCTGAGCGCGTTGGTCGCGCCGGGCGGCGCCGTCCACGTGTCGTACCGGGGAGCCGGCGACAACGTGCGCCGGGGGCAGCGGCTGCTGACGTCGGCCGACCACGGCCGCACCTTCTCCGACCGGCTGGTCCAGCCGTGGGAGCTGGGGGCCTGCCCGGTCTCGACCACGAGCTTGTCCGCCGGCCCCGGCGGACCGACGGCGGCGTGGGAGACGCAGGGACAGGTCTACTTCGCCGACGTCGACCGGCTCGACGCCGTGCGCTCGCCAGCGGGGAAGGCGCGGTTCCGGCGCAAGAACCCCGTGGTGGCGGTGGATGCCCGGGGCCATGCGCTGCTCGCGTGGGGCGACGGCCCCGGCTTCAGCTTCGGCGGTTCGCTCCATTGGCAGGTCTTCGACGCCGCCGGCCGCGCGGTGGGGGAGCCGGGCGGAGGGGACGGGACAATCATCGGCGGAAGCACCGTCTCCGCGGTCGTTCAGGACGGCCGGTTCCTCGTCGTCTTCTAGTGGGTGGCCCGCATGACGCAGCTCGCGAAGCGCAACGTCGCCCGTGAATCGGAAGGAAGCGGGGCTTCGAGGATGCTCGCCATCACCGATTCACGACATTCGGACGGGTTGGCGGCGGGCTTCCGGGAGCCGTCGGCGACAGGCTCGAGAGGATTCACCATGCGCTCCATTCGATCGGACCGGCGCGCCGTTCGCCGGGCGACGGCCGCGATGCTCTGCGCCGTGGCGCTCGCGGCAGCGTTCGTCTTCACCGCACGTGCCCAGCCGTCGCGCACCGTGACGGACGGGGTGTACGCCGCCGAGCAGGCGGCGCGGGGCGGGGAGGTCTACCGGGAGCAATGCGCGACCTGCCACGGCGACGCGCTGGAGGGCAGCGTCGGCCCCCCGCTGGCCGGAGACGGGTTCCTGTCCGTCTGGAGCGCGCGCCCGTTGGTGGAGCTCGTCGACAAGATCCACAACACCATGCCCCTCCAGGCGCCGGCGCCGCTCTCCCGGCAGGAGTCGCTCGACCTGACCGCCTACATCCTCGAGGGCGGCGGTTTCCCGGCCGGGCCGGCGGAGCTGGCCGACGGCGCGCTGGCGGGGATTGCCCTCCCCACGGTGGCGACCGCTTCCGCGTCCGCCGGCGGCGGGGATCTGCCCGTCGCGCCGATCGCGAACCTCGCCCAGTTGATGAGGGCCATCGCCTTCCCCGCCTCGAACATCGTCTTCAACGTGCAGATCAAGGACCCCGGGGCCGATGAGCCCCCGCCGACGGGGACCCGGCCCTTCGACTTCGTGGAGTGGGGAGACACCGTCTACCCGGGGTGGGAGTCCATCGACCTCGCGGCGCTGGCCATCGCCGAGTCCGCGCCCCTCTTCCTCGTGCCAGGACGCCGGTGCGAGAACGGCCGGCCCGTTCCCGTGGACCGGGCCGACTGGCAGGAGTACACCGCGGCGGTCGTCGAGGCGGGACGGGCCGCCTACCGGGCGTCGCAGTCGCGGGACTGGGACGCCGTCATCGCGGTCACCGACCAGCTCAACGAGGCCTGCGCGAACTGCCACGTGGCCTATCGCGACGTGGGCGCCGAGGGGCGCGGGGTGGGAGCGGACCGCTGCCGGCAGGACCCCTGACGGAGAATCTTCACGGGAGGAACGACCATGCGCCTGATTACAGTGGTTGCGGCGGCTTCAGTTGTCTTCATGGCCGCGCCGGGTTCGGCGCAGGACTGGACCGAGTTCGCCAGCCAGGAGGACCGGTTCACCTGCAACTTCCCCGGCGAGCCGGAGGTGACGGAGACCACCTGGGTCTCCGAGTTCGGGGCGGAGCTGCCGGCGCGCGTCTATTCCGCCGAGCGCGGCCCGAACCGCTACACGGTGACGGTGGCCGACTACAGCCACGCCGAGCGAATCCTCACGGAGCGGGCCGGCGGCTGCCCGCCGGGGGCGGAGCGCTGCAGCGGCGGCGGGTCCACCGGCGAGGGGTACTGGCGCCACGACGTGCGGGGCGCGATGCTCTACGCGACCTGGACGTTCCTGCAGCGGGACGCGGAGGCGACGCACCTGGGCTACAACTCGCTCGATCGCGTCGAAGGCTACCAGCTGCACCTGACCAACGCCGACCAGTCCCGCACGTTCGTGTCGATCTACATGCACGAGGACAAGCTCTACGTCGCGGAGGGCACGGTCCCGCGGGGCTACCCGGAGCCAGCGCTCTTCCAGCAGTCGCTGGGCTGGCTCGACGAGGACGGGAACGGGCTGCGCTACCAGTCCCCATACTCGAACGGGTTCCCTGCGCCGCCCCGCGTCCCCGCCGTGTTCTAGGAAGACCGGCCGCTTCCGGGGGGAAGACCGGCCGCTTCCGGGGAAGGCAGCAAGTGGCCTTGCATCGTCGCTTCGGACGGTGGAAGCCAGTGAGGAGGATGATCATGAGGTTCAAGCTCGGTCTCGCCGCCATCTGCGCGGTCGCTTTCGTCCTGCCGGCCGGGGGGCACCATTCCCACGGCAACTACTCGGAGGAGTTCACCGACATCGAGGGGGTGGTCACCGAGCTCCACCTGCTGGTGCCCCATTCCTGGCTCTACCTCGAGGTGGAGGGCCCCGACGGCGAGCCGCAGGTCTGGGCGCTGGAGGCCAGCGACCGCAACCACCTGGCCGAGAGCGGCATCACCCGCGGCTACATCCAGACCGGCGACGCCGTGACGGCGCGCTGCCACCCCGTGAGGGACGGCTCCCCGGGGTGCCTGCTCGGGTTCCTGAAGGACCCGGACGGAGACGTGAAGGACTGGGACGGCAACAACGCGCCGCCGCCGACCGACTTCTAGCCGTCTGCGCCGCAGGAGCGGTGCAGACTGTCGGCCGAGTCGGTTGAGCGGCAATCGGAGCCGCGGGCGGCATTTCCAGGCCGGCGTCGAGACCGCCGTATCCGGAAGTCCGGGACGGGGCGTTGCGCCGTCCCGGTCCCGGCGTCACGACGACTGCTTGCGGTGGACGACTCGACTTCGTTGCCGGAGAAGCCACGGCGTCGGTTTCAGCTCGGGGCGAGGCCGATGTCTCGGCGGATGGTCGAGAAGTCGAAGGGCCGTCCCGGGCCTCGGTGCTCCCGGTGCTCCATGTCCTTCAGCAGCAGATCGACCGCCCGGCGCCCCGCCGCGGTTCGCACGCACTCCCGCGGCGTCCTGTCGTTCAACGCCGGCAGCGGCCGATCCGCCCAGTCGGCGTAGTGGCGGGCCTTGTACTCGGCGACCACGCCTTCCTCCTCCGGTGAGGCCGGGGGCGCCGGCCGCGGTTTCCCGGCCCTCTTCAGGAGCGCGAGCGGATCGGAGTGCTCGCGCGCGCGGTGGCGGACGCGAGAGCCGCACGCCGCCTCGATACGTTCCCGCAGCGTGTCCGCGCGGGTCCGCGAGTTGGTTTCCGCCCGTAGCGCGGTGGCGTTCAGCTCGGCGCGGCCGACGACGGTCGCTTCGCCGTCGGGCTGCGCCGGGTCGTCGGGACGCAGGAACGCCCAGGTCGACGAATCCCCGTCGGATCCTTCCTGCCGGGCGCCCTCGATTCCACTGATTCGAGTGTCGACCGCCTGCATGGCGCCGGTCACCTCGAAGTGATCCACGGTGACCAGCAAGGGGTCGCCGTCGTGATTGCGGAGGTCGCGCGGGATTGTGCTCCGGGCGTCGGAGTCCTCGACGGCCTCTTCCCAACGCCGGATCAGGTAGCCTCCGAGAGACGCGTCCCGCAGGCGCTCGACCGGCACGGCCCGCCGGCGCCGCAGACGGCCGCGGGCGAGCCGGGCGACCTCGGCCGCATGGAATGGCGGCAGCGGGCGGGGGTGCGTGCCGCAGAGCAGAGAAACGCCGTCGTGGTCGACGACGCGGCCCAGCACCGCGTGGCGCCGCACCAGGAGCTGCGACGCCTGCGTCTCCCGGACGATGCGCCGTTCGTCGGACAACAGGTCGCGCAGCGTGAGGGTCTTCCCGGGATCGACCGCCTCGACCTCCCACACGGACAGCCACGCGGCCCGCTGCGCGTCCATCCAGCGGCGCTCCTCCGGCGAGCAGCGACGCCCGCGGGCGGCGCGGTAGGTGTCCGCGACCGTCCGTCCGTCCACCTGGAACCCGTAGACCGACCAGGGCCAGGCGAGCGGCGACGCGGCGACCGAGTCGGCGAAGTCGTCTTGGAAGGCTTCCCACTTCTCCCCGAATTCCTCGAGCGCGAACCGGGTGAGACGGACCACCAGCCGCTCGTCCAGCTCGTGCATGGCGCTGGCGCTGCGGTTCTCAGCGTGCCCGGCCTCGTCGGCGGCCAGATGGCACTTCTTGTACTTGCGGCCGCTGCCGCACGGACAGGGGTCGTTGCGGCCCACCCGCGGCCGGAACGGCTCGGCCGGCGCGGACGGAGCGAGATCGGTGCCGAGCTCCGCTCCCTCGGACTGCGTCAGGTCGAAGTCGGCCGCGGCATCGAAGGGAGCCGTGAGCCGCACCTCGCGGTCGTCGTCGTCGAAGTACGACTCGCAGACGGGATCGGGCGTTTCCGACTCGAAGATCGCCGAGTGCCTGGCGAAGAACGCGCTGAGCGACACTGCGCAGGCGGTGGCGATCTCGACATCGCGCTCGACGAGCGGACGCGGCGCTCCGTCCGGCTCCCGCCGGTCCACCAGCGGGTAGGCGTCCGGGCTCGCCACGGGCCACCCGTGCTCCATCGCCTCGCGCCGCATCGACGGCGGCAGCCCCGTGGCCGACTCGAACGTCAGCGAGAGCAGCTCGGCGCCCGGGCGCGCGCCTTCCTCGATGGCGCCGGTAACCGCGCCCTCGAGGTATCGGTCGAAGTCCTCGACCGAGGGGAAGATCACCACCCCGTGATACTCGTCCAGACCGCCGATGACGGAGACGCAGGCCCCGTCGACGTCCAGGGCCGGGATGTCCATCCGGATGACCTGGGTGTCGCCGGCGACCGCCCACGGCTTCACCGCGAGCAGGGGGATGCAGGCCGCGAACAGCTTCTCGACCGCCGCGGGCGATACGCGCCCCTCCGCGAAGTAGCTCGGCGCGTCCTCCGCGGACGCCGGCATGGCCGCGATCATCTGCTCGAGAAGCTCTTCCAGCTCGGGCGTGGGCGCGACGTCGACGGGTATCGCCCAGGCGACCTCGGCGCCTGCCTCGGCGGCGGTAGCGGCGTCGGCGACGCGGATGAGGTCGGGCCGGCGCGGCGAGCCGACCAGGGGCTGGGTCATGGCGTTGCGCAGCGTGCGCGCGACCGACCCGGCGGTGTCCTCCGGCATGACGATCGCCTGTCCGACCACGAACCCCTCCGGAAGCTCCAGCCAGAGCACGATGTCGGGACGGTAGGGTTCTTCGCGGTCGTGGACGAAGAAGGGAGTGGAAAGGCGGCCGCCAACCCATTCCCGGAACAGCTGCGGCTGACCTGGGTCGTGACTTCGATCTGCCGCGACGGGTCGCGGCCTCAAGCGGGAATCCTCGCGATCATGACGGGATCATACCGCCCACGCCAACCGGCCGGATCGGTCGGATGGTGGCAACGCCGACGGGTCCAGGCGCCCCAAGACGTGGGCCGCGGCGGCTCCGATCAGGGATTCAGCACGGGCGCCATAGCGCCACGGAGACGGCCCGGACGGCGAACGCCGCCAAGCCGGGTGCCCCCGGCCGGGGAATCGCGACCGGCGCGATCACGGACGCGCGAGCGGGTGACGGCATCCCGGTCCCGGACGGGGTTGCACCGTCCGGGACCAGGCGTCTCGACTACCGCTCGCGCCGGACGTCACGTGACGAGTCGCCGCGGACTCACCTCGGCGCTGTTTGCGGTATCGCGGCACGGCGACGGGAGAGGACCCCCCGTCGCCGCTCACGCCGCGGATAGCCTCGGCGCAGGTTGCTGTATCGCGGGCCACGCTAATGGGCCAGCGGGTCCGGCCTCACCTGGAACTTGAAGACCGGCGCCACGCGGTCTGTCCCCCCTTCGGCGTGGAACGGGGCGCGGCTCCCTGAAGTCGTCCAGATCCCCCGCCCCTTCCAGCCGGCGTCGGGGTCATCGATGCGCCCGTCCAGACCCTTGCCGAAGAAGCTCCCCAGCGGGTAGGGCACGCGGAAGTTGCGGAACTCGCCGTCCACCAGCGCGAGCACGCCCTCGGACAGGTTGCCGGTGGCCAACGGAATGTTCTCGCCGAGCCCCAGCAGGTCGAACCGGTCGGTGAAGTTGTAGTACGCCGACTCGGCGCTCCCGGAATCGACCGCGCCCTTGAAGTTCGGCCCCGGGAACTGATAGAGGGCCCAGCCCTCCGGGCAGTGCCGGCCGGTGGCGGCGGGTCCGTTGAGGGCACCCGTGCACCTGGTGCGGTCGAAGCTCGCGAAGTGTCCGCTCGCCAGCACCGTCCACACGACGCCGTCGCTGTCGACGTCCATACCGCGCGGCGAGAACCCTTGCACGGAAGCGTCGGAATCGTCCCACGGCACTTCGTAGAACTCCACCAGCGCGGTGTTGACCGGATCGTCACCCGGCACGAGCCTCACGAGCCCGCCCGGGAACCCCAGGGTCGAGCCCCAGATCGATCCGTCCAGCGGACTCGGCGCGACGCCGTAGAAGCCGCGCTCGATCCGCGCGTCCTTCGTGGGATCGATCGGCTCGCCCGGCTCGACGTACTCGTCCCGCCGGCCGTTGCCGTTGGTGTCCAGCACCTGCACCGTCCAGCCCTGCGCCAGCTCCTCGTCGCCGGTCTCGTCGAACACCGTCGTGTCGAACCAGGCGACCACCGGCCCGCTGCCGCAGAACCACAGCTTGTCGTCGTAGGCGAAGTTCAGGTGGTGCGTCCCGAAGCAGGTGTTGACGGTGGTGACCTCCCCCGTCTCGGGGTCGTACATCTGGACCTGCCGGTTGCTGCGCTCGATGGGGAAAGCCTGCGCGGAGGGGTGGCTCGACCCCGGCTGGCAGAAGGCCGGGGTCTCGGCCGCACGCACGCGGGCGGCCATCCAGACGCGCGCCCGGCTGTCCATGGCGAAGCTGTGGGCGACGCTGCGGCTGTGCCAGATGACCTCGTCGCCCCAGTACGGCGACGGCATCTTGGGCAGGGTCGACGCCGAGCTCGGCGTGTCCGCGTCGCGGACCTGCAGCGGCACCACGCTGGCCACGTGCGTGTTCGGGTCCACGACCGGCATGTCGTCGGTGCTGTTCTCCGGGGCGCCGTAGACCGGACCGTTCGCGTTTACGGTCGGGTCGCGCTTGTCGGCGGAGATCAGGTCGTGCATGTAGGCCTCCGGGTCCGACCAGTCCCACAGGCTCACGACGACGTTCCGCTCCACGCCCTGCGGCCGGGGCGGCGGGGTCATCGGGTACTCGCCCGCCTGGATGCGGTCGGTCCAGTCGGCGTACATCGCGAGCGCGCGGTCGCGCCCGACCACGGCCAGCCGCGCGTCCATGGTGGCGCCCGCCTGCCCGGACTGCACGCGGCGGTCCCACGCCGCGAGATGCGAGTCGAAGTCGCCGAGGGCGTCGGGAATCTCCCGCGTGGCCTTGTTGCCCAGCGCGTGGCATCCGGTGCAGCCGTCGGTGTTGACCACCGAGCGGATCCACTCGCCCTGGCTCTCGATGTCCGGCGAGATGCCGTTCCCGTCCGACCCCGTGCCCGGGAACTCGTCCGGTGCCGGGACCTCGAGCAGGGCGAACCAGTCCTGCGCCGGGTAGTACTCGGCCGCCGCCGCCGCGTCGGGGGCGACGACAGCGGTGAGGTCGACGGCCGCGCCCGGCTCGGCCTGCACCTTCTCGGAGTCCACCAGCCCGTAGCCGCGCACCCACACGTCGTAGGTGGCCTGCGGCAGATCGGGCAGGAGGTACCGTCCCGCATCGTCCGTTACCACGATCCTGACGAAACGGGTGGGCAGATCGCGGGTCTCCGCGATCACCCAGACCCCGGCCTCGGGGCCGTTCGGGCCGGTGACCACACCGGCGATGTCGTCGCCGTCCATCGCGATCGCCCCGCCCGGCGCCTGACCGGCGAGCACCGCGACCAGCGACAGGGTGACGGCAACCGCTCCCGCGACCGCGATCCGGCTCGAAGACAACACACTGCTCGCCATGTCCAACCTCCTCCATGTCCCGGAGACCCTCATCCGCCAGCCTGACGATCGCAAGGCGGGTTGGTCGGTCCCGGAGCGTACGCGCCATCATGTCACCCGCCCTGCCGTCAACGCAACGCGTGGGGCTACGAGATGCCGGTGATGGCTCCCGGCGTGGCGCGGGCGTCGCGCGGCCCCCACGCCCCGGCCGCGACCCGGCCCAGGAAGTCGGCGATGAGCGCGTTCACGAGGTCGGGCTCCTCGAGGTTCAGCGTATGGCCGGACTTCGGCAGGAGGGCCAGGCCGCTGCGGGGAATGATGCGCTTCAGCCACAGGCTGGTCTCGAGACAGCCGTCGTCCTCGTCTCCCGCGAGAATCAGCACCGGCGCCCCGATCGCGCACAGCCCGGCTTCCAACGAGTACAACGACGGCCGCCGGCGCTGCACGCCGCGCATCGTGCGCACGGCTCCATCCACGGGGTGCTCGCCGAGTTGGCGCACGAGCTGCTCCCACCCGCGAGGGTCCTTGTTCTGAAACTGCACCCGCGCCGGCCCGGACAGGTACCGTCGAGCGAAGGCCTCCATCCCCGACTCGCGAATCGACCGGGCGATGGCCTCGCTCTCCTTGCGGAAGCGCGGCGCCTCGGTGGGATGGGCCCCATAGCCGGTTCCCGCGATGACCAGCGATCGGACCCGCGCGGGGCGCTGCATCGCCAGGTGCAGTCCGGCGAAGCCGCCCATCGAGATGCCGACGACGTCCGCTTGCTCGACGTCGAGTCCGTCCAGCACGGCAACGGCGTCATCGACCGCGTGCTGTTGCGAGTACGCGTCGGCGTCGGCCGGCGCCTGTGACGGCGCGTAGCCGCGCGCCGCGTAGGTGATGCAGCGATGGCTGCGAGAGAACCGCCGAACCTGCGGCTCCCAACTGCGGTGATCGCCGGCGTACTCGTGAACGAAGAGGATGGCGTTGCCGCGGCCCACGGATTCCGTGTGGAGCGCCACGCCGTCGGATGTGATGACTGCTTGTGCCGACATGATCCCCGCTTGTGCCGCCATGATGCCCGGCGTTCAGTTCCGCGGCCGGATCGTCAGCGCGGGGTTCCGGGTGAAGAAGTTGTGCGGCTTGATGTGAATGGTCTTCCAGTCGGTGGACATCACCGGCCAGTCCTCGGCCCGCGGCAGGTGGTGGAACCCGGCCGTGAACCACGTCACCACGTCGGTGCCCTGCAGCGGCCGATCCGCCTCGACCCACTCGGCCAGCGTGTCCGAGCCGTCGCTCTGCATCGGGAGCTCGCCGCCGGCGTAGCGCTGGGCGGGGTCGTGGACGGTGTTCCAGATCGTGTGCTCGATATAGGCGTTGCGCTTCATCGGCGGGTCGGCGGCGTAGTCGAACGGACCGTAGGCGACGCTGCCGTGATGGATCATGTACGCGGGGTGATGGCCCAATCGCGTGCGCTCGGCCTCGTTCACGACCAGGAAGTACTTCGGCGCCATCGCGCTCAACGTGTAGCGCGCCTCCAGCTCGGAGGCCGGGGCCGAGCGTTCGACCGTCCAGAACGAGCGGCGCGGGCTGTCCGGCGCCGTCTCGCCGGCCACCACCTCCAGGACCGCCGGGTGATTGACGGGGCCGTCGACGTCGAAGTCCAGGCGGAAGTTGAAGTAGTGGTCGTGGAACGGCGCCACGAGGTTTGGCGCGACCAGCGTCCCGTGGGCGGTGTCGGCGGCGGCGGTCGAGTCCCGCATCGAGGTGGAGGCGACGCCCTTGACGGCATCCTGGCCGGTCGAGCCGATGTCGATGGACATCTCTCCGTTCTGCCGGAAGCGATAGTCGATCAGGTAGTCGTAGTTGCCGACGACCGAGGCGGTTCGCACCACCAGCTCGGTATCGGGCCGGCCCTCGGCCGGCACGACAGTGGATTCGCCCTGGGCGAACACCTCGAAATGGCGCCAGGCCGGATCGCCGATGTAACGCTCGAACACGCAGATCGCGTTCGGAATCTCCAGCGGCCTGCCCCCGTCGTCGTTGACGAGCGCGGGCAGGAACGTGGCGTGGCCGGGGCAGTCGACGCCGGCCGTCAACGGGCTGAGGAACAGGCCGAACCCGTACTCGCCGCTGTCCATGTAGGTGCGGAAGTACCAGCCCGGGGACGGGTCCATGTAGGGCACGAACACCTCCGAGAGATGGGCCTGGTAGAGCACCGAACGCCAGCGCTCGCCGTCGCGCACGTCGATGTTCGAGAGCACGATGCCCGGGCGCTTGTCGACGCGCAGGCGCAAGCGCCAGATGTCCCATTCGAGTCGCGAGCCGGTGACGGCATATCCGGGTCCGCCGGCCTGGGTCAGATGGACCGGGCTGGACGCCGGCCGCAGGGGCAGGCGGGCGGCGACCTCGTCCCGCGTATAGCCCCAGTCGTCCGCCGGCACCGGCACGACGCTCGCGTCCACCACGCCGGTCGCCTCGCTCCTGAGCAGATCGACGACCGCGAACAGGCCCTCGACCGGCTTGGCGTAATAGTTGGAGCCGGTCGGATTCACGTAGCAGGGCACCTTCATCAGGCGCGTGCCCTCGTACTCCGGGGTCAGGTAGTTGCCCGCGGTCAGCGGCAGGCAGAACACGTCGCCGGGAGTCAGGCCGCGCCTGGCCAGCCCCGCGATCATCTCCGGATGCGCCAGAGCGGCGTCCATGGCGCCGGTGAACTCCTCGAACAGCACCATCGGCTGGCCCCCGGCGGGGCCGGCGGTTTCGACCGCGCCGCCCGTGATGTCGACGACGGCGGTGCGAAAGCCGGTCTCGTTCAGGAGGTGCACGAGGGCGCGGCGCGGTTCCGGATCTCCCTCGGACCACGCGAGCACGTCGGCCTTCGGCGGCTCGATCAGCTCCATCAGCGGGTACCGCGTCCGGTCGTCGGCTTCGCCCGCCGCGCGCAGGATCTCCGTGACGCGCAGCATTTCCGCCCCGGTCAACCCGTCCAGGGGATGCGACATCGCCAACGAGGGCGTGAGGGCGAAGGAAACGAGCGCGGTTGCGAGTCGGTTTGCGGTCATGGAAGCATCCGATCGATCTCTCGTCCTGTAGTCGTCGCCCATCATAACGACCTGCCGCGTCCGGCCGCACTCTCTGTTCCGCTCCTCGGTGCCATGGGCCGGCGGCCGGCGGCCCATGGCACCGCCACCCCGTCGGTGGTATAACGGCGGCACGGGCGGCCACGCGGTCTGCACAGGCGCCCTCTGACGGCGCCGGGGAGTTGCGATCATGTCGAAGGGAACTCGCGTCGGCGTCGGCGGATCGCGTTGGCGCGGAGCGCGAGGAGAAACCCCACGCGCGCTCCGGGGATGGAATCCCGCCGCGGCGGTCGTTCGGGTGGCGGCCGCCGCCCTGATCGTGGCGGGCGGCTCCTTCGGCGAACCGGTTGCCTGGCTCGGGGGCGTCGCGGCGGCGGCTCAGCCGCCGGCGGCGGCGCGGGCCCCAGCGGCGGACGGCGGCTTCACGGCGGAACAGGCCGCCGCCGGCTGGACGGTGTATGCGCGGCAGTGCGGGGAGTGTCACGGGGAAGGGCTGGACGGGGCGGAAGCGCCGCCGCTGCTCGGGGTCGACTTTCTGAACGGCTGGGCCGGGCAGACGACGGACGATCTGTTCGCGTACGTGCGCGACGAGATGCCCCCCGGACTCGGGGGCTCGCTCGCCGATGGCGTCTACCTGAACCTGGTCGCGTACATCCTCGAAGCGAACGGCGCCCGGTCCGGAGACGCGGCGCTGACGGCCGACGCGGCGGTCGCGATCGGCGACGCGGCGGACGTGGCCGAGGCGCGGCGTGCGGCGGAGCAGGGCGAGCTGCCCCGGCGGCGACCGACGCGGTTCGTCAACCGGGAGGTGCCGCGCGAGCTGACCCCGGTGACCGACGCGCTGCTGCAGGATCCGCCGCCCGGCGACTGGCTGAGCTGGCGGCGGACGCGCGACAGCCACGGCTACAGCCCGCTCGACCGGATCACGCGCGACAACGTCGACGAGCTGCGGCTCGCCTGGGTGCTGGCGATCCGCGAGGGGAACAACCAGACGACGCCGCTGGTGCACGACGGCGTGATGTTCCTCGCCAGTCCGGGGAACGTGGTGCAGGCGATAGACGCGGTCGGTGGAGACGTCATCTGGCAGTATCGATGGTCGCTGCCGGACGATGCGCCCCAGCGGGCCGCGACCCGCACCCTCGCGCTCTACGGCGACAAGGTCTACCTGGCCACCCACGATGCGGCCCTCGTCGCCCTCGACGCGCGGACCGGGGCCGAGGTGTGGCGCGCCGTGAAGGCGGACTACACGCAGGGCTTCCGCCAGAACTCCGGCCCCGTCGTCGCCGACGGCGTCGTCGTCAGCGGCATGAACGGCTGCAATCGCTACAAGGAGCAGACCTGCTTCATCACCGGCCACGACCCCGACACCGGCGAGGAGCTGTGGCGCACGTCCACCATCGCCCTGCCCGGCGACCCGAACGACGCGTCGTGGGGCGACACGCCGCCGTATCTGCGCGCGGGCGGCGACTCGTGGATCCCGGGCAGCTACGACCCGGACCTCGGTCTCTTCTACATCGGCACCGCGCAGGCGAAGCCGTGGGTGGCGGCGAGCCGCGGCATGAACACGCGGCAGGACGCGCTCTACACCAACTCGACGCTGGCCCTGAACCCGCGGACCGGGCAGGTCGAGTGGTACTTCCAGCACGCCCCGGGCGAGACCCTCGACCTCGACATCGTGTACGAGCGGGTGCTGGTGGACGCCGACGGCGCGCAGTGGCTGTTCACGATCGGGAAGGACGGCATCCTCTGGAAGCTCGACCGGCGGACCGGGGCGTTCGTCGACCTGCGAGAGACGGTCTACCAGGACGTCTTCGAGTCGATCGACCGGACCACCGGCGACCTGACCTACCGCCAGGACATCCGCGACGCCGAAATCGGCGACCGCGTGCCCGCCTGTCCCAGTCTGCTCGGCGGGCACAACTGGCAGGCGTCGGCGTACCACCCCGGGGCCGGCGCCCTCGTGATTCCGCTCCACCAGGCCTGCATGTACCTGACCGGCCGCGCGGTGGAGTTCGTCGAGGGCGGCGGCGGAACCGCGGGCCGGTCCGAGTTCCGCGAGATGCCCGGCGCGAACGGGAACGTGGGGAAGCTGGCTGCCTACGACGTCCGGACGATGGAAGAGCTGTGGAGCCGCGAGCAGCGGGCCGCGTTCCTGACGTCGACGCTCACGACGGCGGGCGGCCTCGTCTTCGCGGGCGATGCCGACCGTTACTACCGGGCTTTCGACATCCGGACCGGGGAGGTCCTATGGGAGACCCGCCTCGGCGCCGCCGCGCACGGCTATCCCATCACCTACGAGGCGGGCGGGCGTCAGTTCCTCGCCGTCCCCGCTTCGCTGGGAGGCGCGTTCCGGGGCCTCACCGCGCAGCTCAGCCCGGAGATCTTCCAGCCGGAGGGAGGAAACGCACTCTACGTCTTCGCCCTGCCGGAGTGATGCGGGGCTCCGGTTGCGGGTCTGGGTGCGCCAGCGTGGAGTCCGTGGGTGAATCCGGCTTTGCACCGAGACCAGCGAGGGCGCCGGCGGGCTCGAGGGTGCCCGGGGGCTCAAGGGCGTCGGCGGGCCCAAGGGCGCCCGCGGGCTCGAGGGCGCCGGCGGGCTCAAGGGCGCCCGCGGGCAAGGAACGCCCTTGCCTGACAAGGCGCAACGAGGAGGGCTCTCTCTCAGTCCGTGAAGAACGCCCGCCGCAGCTCGACGGACGGAACGAGGCGCATCGCCTTTCGATAGATGGCGTGCAGGGTGCCCGTCGCCAGGTTCCTGTGCAGGGGAACGACCAGGATCTGTCGCTCACCGCCGGGAGAGATTCGCACCAGCTTCGCGTGGCTGCCTCTCTGTCCGGAAACCGCAAAGCCGAACCGGTGGAGGATACGCAGCACGTCGCCGGACGAGAGCCGCCGCAGCCGCGGCATCACGCCCCGAGGGGAGCCGTTTCGTAGCTCACCGACAGCCGCGGCGCGGGCGACAGGCCCAGCCACGCGGGGTCCTCGCCTTCCAGGTGCAGCGCCAACGCCTCGCGAAGGTTCGCGAGCAGCTCATCGAACGACCGCGCCTGGGTGACGATGGCGAGCTCCAGGCACTCGGCGACGTACCATCCCTCGCTCTCCGTCACCACCGCATGAACCGTGTCGTGGATCTCGACTTCCTGTTCACCGTAGGCGGACGCGGTTTCCGCGACCCGGGAAACGGCGGCGCGTTGCGCGCCGGCGGACGGGGTGGCGGCCGGCGCCGCCGGGCGCTCGCGGAACGCGGGCTCGATCTCGTAGAGGCCACGGGCCACGCGGCGGAAGTACGGCCAGCGCCGGGCATGATGCTCGGGCGCATTCACGCAGCATCGCCCGGTGACTTCCGTTCGCACCGTGGCCTCGTTCACGCCGGGCAGCAACCGCACGATCTCGGCGGGCGTGAAGGTCCAGTTGTTCCTGGTTTCGCAGAGACGCTGCGCCGCCGCGAGCACCCGCTTCTGGACGGACTCCTTCTGCGTCATGGCTTCTTTCCGCACTCGACATCAGTATTGTCACGTGGTAGATATAATTGTCAAGTGTAATTTGAACGCTCCTTGACTTGCGCGCCGATTCGGGTGGTGTGACCGGATGTCGTCGGAGCGGGTTGACGCCGAGGACGACGAGGGCGCGTGGCTCGCCAGAGGAGCCGGACTGATGCCGGGACGGGTCGCCTCGGCTGTGTCGTCGCTCCGCAGCCTCGCCGCACGGCTGATCGCTTGGGGTATCGACCCGAGCCGGTTCGTCGGACCTCAGGGTGACCGGTGTAAGCTACGAACCGGAGTGGCGCGATTCGACGCACGGAGGCGCCCGAGTGACTGCCCCGTATACACAGCACGAGCTTGAAGCGATGCTCGCGGACCTGGAGTCCGATCTGGTCGAGCGCAAGGAATCGTTGCGGGGAGACAATCCCCGCAAGATCCGGCAAGCGGTCTGCGCCTTCGCAAACGATCTGCCGGACCACCAGCGCCCCGGCGTCGTGTTCGTGGGAGCGGACGACGCCGGCGCACCCGTCGGCCTGGAGATCACGGACGAGCTGCTGTTGCAGCTCGCCGACGTGAAGACCGACGGCAACATCGTGCCGCCGCCGACGCTGACCGTCGACAGGCGCGTGCTGCTCGGGACTCCCGTTGCAGTCGTTACCGTCATGCCGTCGGACACGCCGCCCGTGCGGCACCGGGGACGGATCTGGATCCGCGTGGGGCCGAGGCGGGCCATCGCCAGCGCCCAGGACGAACGGATTCTGAACGAGAAGCGGCGGCATCGCGACCCCCACTTCGATGCCCAGCCCGTGCCCACCGCCACTGTCGCGGATCTCGATCTGCGGCGTTTCGAGGAGGAGTACCTCCCGCTGGCGGTCGACGCGACGGCCCTTGCGGAGAACGATCGGAGCACGGAGCAGCGTCTCGCGGCCCTCAAGATGATCGCCGCGGTCGATGACCCGAGGCCGACGATCGCCGGCATCCTCGTCCTGGGCAAGAACCCGCAGGACTTCCTGCCGGCCGCATTCGCGCAGTTTCTGCGTATCGCCGGCACGGATCTCGCCGACCCCGTGGTCGACGACGGGCGATGCGGTGGCCCGATTGCCCACCTGGTTCGGGGTCTCGACGACAAGCTGCTGGCGCACAATCGGACCGCGGTCGACTTCACGTCGGGTCCGGTTGAAGTGCGTACGCCGACGTATCCCATGGCGGCGCTTCAGCAACTCGTTCGCAACGCCGTCATGCACAGGACCTACGAAGGCACCAATGCGCCGATCCATGTCTACTGGTTCGACGATCGTATCGAGATCACGAGTCCGGGCGGCCCCTACGGCGCCCTGACTGCCGAGAACTTCGGCCAGCCGGGCCTCGTGGACTATCGCAACCAGATTCTGGCCGAGGCGATGCGGGTCCTCGGACTGGCTCAACGCTACGGCGCGGGCATCCCGACGGCGCGACGCGCCCTGCTGAACAACGGGCAGCCGGAACCCGACTTCCGCGTCGAGCCGAACTGGGTGCACTGCACGGTGAGGGCCCGCACGTGATGACGCCCGTACTGACGTTCTTCAACAACAAGGGCGGCGTAGGAAAGACGTCCCTGGTCTACCACGCGGCCTGGATGCTGTCCGAGCTCAACCAGACGGTGCTGGTGGTCGATCTCGATCCCCAGGCCAATCTCACGGCGGCGTTTCTCGACGAGGATACGCTCGCCGGGCTCTGGAACGATCGGGCGTCTTCGTCCGGCAAGACGATCCATCAGTGCGTGGCGCCGCTCACCAGGGTCGGGGACATCAGAGACCCCGAGCTGCAGCGACCCTCGGACAGGCTCTACCTGCTGCCGGGCGATCTGGCTCTGTCCGGATTCGAGGATCTGCTGTCCACGGAATGGCCGAACTGCCTGGGAAGCACGAACCTGTACCGCGCGTTTCGCGTGATCACCGCGTTCTCGCAGGTCGTTCAGAGGGGCGCCGGGCAGTCGGGCGCAGACATCGTGCTGGTCGACGTCGGCCCAAGCCTGGGGGCCATCAACCGTTCCGCCCTGATTGCCACGGATTTCGTCGCCGTGCCGCTTGCCGCCGACCTGTCTTCCTGGCAAGGGCTGCGCTACCTGGGTTCGACCCTGCGAAGATGGCGGGTCGAATGGAAGCAGCGACGCGACAACTGGATCCACCCCGACTTCGCCCTACCGACCGGCAACATGCAGCCAATCGGCTACCTGATTCGGCAGCACGGGATACGACTGAGCCGTCCGGTCGAGGCCTGCGACCGGTGGGCAAGGCAGATGCCGTCCGAGTACTCTCGCAGCGTGCTGGGCAACGAGGCTCCGGCAGCTGGGTGGGATCCGCAAGCCGACGAGCATTGCATCGCCACCGTGAAGCACTACCGCAGCCTCGTTCCGCTTGCACAGGACGCGCGCAAGCCGATCTTCTCTCTGTCCGCGGGAGACGGCGCCCTCGGGAGTCATGCCGTCGCCGCTCGCGACGCGTTCCGCGACTTCAGGGCGCTTGTCGAGAACCTGCTTCGACGGACGCACGCCGCGTCGGCCGCGGCGGAACAACGGTCGTCCGTCTCGCCGCCGGCGCGACCGGCGTAGCGGACGCCTGCGCTGGCGTCATTCAACAAGGAACGCGTGCCATCCGGCGTCGGGCGGGGTAATCCGGCGAATCTCGATCGGGGCGCTGTACCGCGCCCCTCCCGTATTCCCGTTCAAGCCATGCACGAACGGCAAGGGTTCTGCAGACTCCCCACAGCTCGAAGTACCAATACGAGGATGGAGTGATTGAGCCGGGTCCCGGACGGTCGCTGCGCCGCCCGGACCCGGCGTCTCGACTACTGCTCGCTCCGAACGTACTTGACGAGCTGTCGCGGGCCGACCTCGGCGCCGTAGATGTTGCCCTCGGCGTCGACGGCCACGCCCTCGGCGGCGGTCGTTCCCCGAGGCACGTCGGCGGGGTCGGGAATGAAGAACCGGACGTGGCCGGTCACCGCGCTGCCGATGCGGATGCCGCGGCGCCAGCCCGGGTTGGACGTGCCGCTGGACTCGGAGTCGGCGCCGTAGATGTTGTCGTCGGCGTCGATGTAGATCCCGCTGAGACGGCTGAACTGCTTCCACTGGTCGATGAAGTTGCCGTCCTGGTCGAAGATCTGGATGCGCACGTTCCCGCGGTCGGCCACGAACAGGCGGCCGCGCGAGTCCATGGCGAGGCCGTGCGGCGTCCGGAACTGTCCCGGCGCGGTGCCGATGCCGCCCCACGACTTGATGAAGTTGCCCTGGCTGTCGAACTTGACGACGCGGGCGACGGTGTCCCAGCTCGCCCCCGCGCCCTGGCCGCTGTGGCCCTCGGCGACGAAGATGTCGCCGTTCGGGGCGACGAGCACGTCGTTCGGCTCGTTGAGGAGCGGCCCCGACCCGTCGCCGGCCACGCCGGGCCGGCCCAGGGTCAGCATCAGCTCGCCGTCCGGGTTGAACTTGAAGACGGCGTGACCCTTGCCCTCGTAGGCGGGACCGCGTCCCCGCGGGCCCTGGGCGTCGGTGACCCACACGTTGCCCCGCTGGTCGACGTGGATGCCGTGGGGGAAGATGAACATGCCGCCGCCGAAGCTCTTCACGAGGTTGCCGTCCTCGTCGAACTTGAGGACCGGATCGAGGTCCGATTCCGCGCAGCTGTTCGTCCCGCACCGCTCGCCGACCCAGATCGACGTGCCGTCGGGATCGATGTCGACGGCGCTGGTCGAGCCCCACGTGCGTCCTTCCGGCAGCTTGAAGTGGTCGTTGATCGTCTCGAAGGGGTTGGGGTGCTCGTTCGTCGGCCCGGTGACCGGCTGCGCCGGCGCCGTCCCCGTCGCCGAGACGATTGCCGCCGCGACCACCGCCAACGCCGTACGCATGCCTGCTCGGTTCATCTGAAGGTTCCTCCCTGTTTGTGCGTGTCCCGGATTGCAGATCGTGGTTCTCGAAGCCGAAGGCAGCCGCCCGCGGTCCGTCCCGGCGGGCGGACGCGCCGCCGAACGGTCCGCCGGTGCGATCAGCGACCGTCGTTCGCCGTCAGGGCCAGCACCGCGTAGGCGGTGGCGGCGTCCCGCATGAAGCGGCCCCGGTCCGACGCCGGATCGCGCTCGCGGTTGAGTGACGACGCGGGCCACGAGCCGTCGGGGTCCTGGTTCAGGGCGAGCCAGGCGAGGCCGCTCGTGACCGTTTCGTCATCCCGCGCCAGGCCGGCCCGCTGCAGCGCCAACGTGACCAGCCCCGTCGCGTAGCCGTCGCTCCCGGCGCTGGCGGTGGTCCCGTCCCGCCGCGCCCAGGCCCCGAGCGACGGCAGGCTCCAGCCGCCGTCCTCCCGCTGCAGGCCGGCGATCTCGTCGACGATCGCCGGCCGCCGCGCGTCGGCCAGGAGATCCGGCATGGCGCCGGAGGCCCAGAGGGCCATCACGCGGTTGAAGGGCGGCTGGGCGTCGAGCCGGCTCCGGAGATAGCGGCCGAGCCGCGTGAGGTTGTCCTGGACGTCGGGTCGGGCGCGGTAGCCCTCCGGCGCGAGTCCGACGGCGACGGCGGCCAGCGCCGCCCCGTGGTACGGCCCCTCGTCCGATTCCCACGGCGCCAGGTTGAAGTGCAGCCAGGGCCACGCGCCCTCGTCGGCGCCGCTCGTCTGCTGCAGCGCCCAGAGGTTGTCGAATGCGCGGAGTGTGAGGTCGCTCAGCACGCCGGTCCGCTCGTCGTGCCGGGCGAGAATCAGGGCATTGAGTATCGCTTCCGTCCCGCGCGACTGGCTGGTCTTGGGCGCGCCGTAGCGCTCGTCGGGGTAGAACGGACCGACCTCGGTCCAGCCGGCGACACGGGTCGTCACGCTGTCCAGCAGCTTCCGCTCGTACCGCGTCGGTTCGCTCGCGCGAGCCGCGGACCGCAGCATCGGGCGGGCGAGGCCGTACGGACCGGTCGTGTGACAGGAGACGCAGAACGTGCCGCGCTCGCGCGCCGCCGTCTCCCAGCCCGACCACCAGTCCACCCGCTGGTCGAGATAGGCGGCAGCCGCGTCCGGGTCCCACGCGCCGGGGCCCCCGCTCTGCGCGTGCGCCGTGGAGAGGCCCAGGATCAGGCCCGCTACGAGCGTCGCAATTTTCAGTTTCGTCATGTCGGAATCCAGCAGCCCATCTTCTCACAGGGGAGAGTCGAGTGTCGCAGGGCGGCGCACCAGGGCTATGATCTACCCGGGTAGGGCAAGTGACAATCGTTCGGCGCGTCAGGCGGTAACGGGAACATGGAACCGATCGAACCGAAGACTGGGTCCCGGCGGCTGTACTCGTCCCTGGACATTCACAAGGCCGTATTCGACGGACCCCCGGCTCGCAGGAGTATCGAGGAGCTGGACGCAGGTATCCTGTCCCACTTGCGGCGCACCCATGGGCGCCGTCGGCAGCCTCCCGGCCTCCGGCCCCGGCAGGGCCTTGACAACGCGGGCTTGCCGCCCACAATGGAGATTCCGGACGACGCATGAGGGGGACGAACCCATGACGACTCGACACTACCGTGTGGCGGCAACCGGCGCCGTGCTGGCGCTCTTCATCGCCGGCGGGGCCGTGACGGCGAACGCGCAGACCTGGGAGCCGGGGCCGGCTGCCTGGCGGGGGGACCTGACCCCGATCGCCGAGGCGGACTGGAGCTACGACCGCGCCGAGCATCTGCTGGGGCGCGCGGGCTTCAGCGGCACCCCCGAGGACATCCGGAAGCTGGCCGGGATGACTCCCGACGAGGCGGTCCGCTCCCTCGTGGACTACGACGGCGTCTCGAACGACCACCTGCCGCCGTTCGAGCATTCCGGGTTCTGGGACGAGGGGCTGCTGAACTTCCCGCCGAGCCGGCCCGCCGCCACCCAGCTGGGGATGAGGAACGGCGAGAGCATGGGGGTCCGGGTCAAGCCCGACCACGTCAACCGGCACGGGCAGCCGCTCTCCGATCGGTTCTTCTACTGGCTGCGGGCGACGGGGCTGGAGACGCGCCGCGTCGGCTACTGGTGGGCCGAGCGGATGCTCGACACGAACCGGCCGCTCGAAGAGAAGATGGCGCTCTTCTGGCACGGGCACTTCGCCACCGCCCAGAACAAGGTGCGCGACTACCGCAAGATGCTCCTGCAGATCGACACGTTCGAGCGGCACGCCACCGGCAACTTCGGCGAGCTGCTGGTGGCGGTGGCCCAGGACCCGGCGATGCTCTACTACCTCGACGCCGGCGTGAACGTGAAGGGCGCCTCCAACGAGAACTTCGCCCGCGAGGTGATGGAGCTGTTCACGATGGGGGTGGGCAACTACACCGAGCGCGACGTGCGCGAGGCGGCGCGGGCCTTCACCGGCTGGAACTTCGAGAACCTCGACTTCGTGGTCAACGTCGGGCAGCACGACGACGGCCCCAAGGACTTCCTGGGCCGCACCGGCAACTTCGACGGCGTGGACGTTCTCCGCATCATCCTCGAGCAGCCGGTCACGGCCGAGTACATCGCGTCCAAGATCTACCGCTTCTTCGTCCGCGAGGACCCGTCGCCGGCCCTGCAGGCCGAGCTCGGCGCCGTCTTCCGGGACAACGGCTACGAGCTGAAGCCGCTCATGCGGACGATCTTCCTGTCGCGCGACTTCTACAGCGAGGCGAGCTACGGGGCCCACATCAAGGGGCCGGTCGAGCACGTCATCACGATGCTGAAGCAGCTCGGGGCCGAGGACGTGCCGGGGGTGCCCGACTTCAACAGCACGGCCATCGCGTTGGGCCAGCACCTGCTGAACCCGCCGTCGGTCGCGGGCTGGGCGCAGGGCCGGTCGTGGATCACCCCCGCCCTCCTCCAGGAGCGGGGCAACGTCGCCTTCGACTACCTGTTTCCCGACATCGTCAACTTCCGCGACCCGAACTTCCTCACGCTCAGCGGGGACGGGGTCGTGGGCGACCGCCTGCGCCGGGGCTTCGACTTCGGAGCCGCCATCGCCTTCGACGACGACCCGGCCAACATGACCGCGTTCGACCTCGCCGCGCTCGAGCGCGACGAGCTGTTCAACACCCGCGTCTCCGGATACCTCGCGTGGGCCCGGGCCATGCAGAAGCTGATTCCGACCCCGCGCGGCGCGGCCCGGGTGGACATGACCCGGATAGTCCTGGACGCTGGCGCGGCGACCACCGGCGAGGCGGTCGACCACCTGCTGGCACGGTTCCTGCGGATGCCCGTGTCCGCCGGCATGCGCGATGCGCTCGTGACGCTCCTCGACGACGAGCTCGGGACCGCGGACCTCGCGCGCGCCGAGACCTACCTCGAGGATCCGCTGCGCATGGTGACGCACCTCATCATGAGCACGCCGGAGTACCAGATCGACTAGGGGCGGATCCAGGTCTCGGCTGAGAATCTCCACGTTCACGCGCCGGTCCTTCGGAACGTGGCCGCTGCGCTCAGGCGGGGCCTGCCTTGTGGATGGTGCGACCAACGCCATCAGAATTGCGTTTGGTCGCACCATTTGCAATTCATGGCGTCACATGGTTCGGCGAAGCCACTGGATCGAGGCCATCGAGCAGCGATCCGCCGCGCATGGTGACGTGCCTCAGTCGGACGCCTCCGCCGCGCGCAGCCGGCCCTCGACGTACCTGTGCAGCACGCTGGTAATCAGGGTCTGGTAGGGAATGCCTTCCGACAGAGCCCGCTTCTTCAGGGCATCGAGGTCCCGGCTGGAAATCCTCACGTTCACGCGCCGGTCCTTTCGGAACGTCGCCGCCGCGTATTCCCGGTGTTGCTTCATCATCCCGGCCTTGTTCCGGGGTGACCGCAGCTCGTTGCGCTCGAACGCTTCGACGATATCCTGCTCCTCCCTGGTCAGTCGGGCCATCATCGTGGGTCTCCCAGATACTGCCGGGTTGCCGCCCGGCTCGGGATGATCGTCTTCAGGAACACCTCGGTCTCGGACTCGACGAACGGCACCAGGTACGCGTAGTCGTCGACCACGACCACGGAAATCTTCTGCCCTGGATACCGATCCTGGTTCGGATGGTCGAAGATGTCGACCTCGTCGCCGTTCTCGATATGGAAGACCACCTCTTCGAAAGAGATGCCCCGCTCCTGCTTCAACCGGACGTTCTTCGCAGGATCCCAGTTGAAGCGCCGCACCGTCACAGTCTAGCTGAATGGATGCCTGATGTCATCGCCCGCGGCCCGGTGCGAATCGGGTCGCGGGGCGCCCGCTCCGATGGGTGCTGTGGAAGGGGAACCGCGAGGTTGATTTATGATACGTATGTATTATATCCTCCGGACATGAGCCAGGCACGGGCGGGGCAGACCCGCGACCGGGTGTTCCGGTTCGTTCGCGATCGGCTGCTCGCCGGCGATCCGCCGACGGTGCGCGAGGTGCAGGAGGTGTTCGGCTTCCGCACGCCGCACACGGCGCGGTATCACCTGGAGAAGCTCGTCGCCGAGCGGCGGCTGTCGGGGGCTCGGGGGAAGGCCCGGGGCTATCGCCTGCCGACAGGCGGCGGGCCGGCGTCGCCGGTGGGCTGGGTGCCGCTGCTGGGGCGGGTCGAGGCGGGGCGTCCAACCGAGGCGGTCGAAGACGTCGAAGGCTACGTTCCGGTGCCGGCCGATCGTGCGGGGGCGGGGCTGTTCGCGCTGCGGGTGCAGGGGCGCAGCATGGTGGGGGTCGGCATTCTGCCCGGCGACCTCGTGATCGTGCGGCGCCAGCCGACCGCCGATTCGGGGGCGCTGGTCGTGGCCCTGGTCGACGGCGAGGCGACAGTCAAGCGCTTGCGCCGGCGGGACGGACGGGTGGAGCTGCATCCGGAGAACCCCGAGTTCACGCCGATCCGGTCCGACCGGGAGATCACGCTGCTCGGCAAGGTCCTCGAGGTGCGCCGCACCGTGGGTTGATGGGGATGCGCCATGGCCCGAGCCGCCAACCTGAAGCTGCCGCCGCGATTGGCGGGGCGCCTGGCCGCGTCCCCGTTCCAGGATGCGCCTGCCGGACGGCGGTCGGCCGGCGCGCCGCTCAGGTCGTGGCGGCTGGCGAACCTGGCCGGGCGTCTGGCCGAGCTGTCGAGCCGGGAGGGAGCGGCGGGGCTGACCCTGGCGTTCTCGCTGGTGCTCGACGCCCAGCGGGCCGGCGAGCCGGTGGGCTGGCTGACGGCTGACGAGAGCGCCTTCTTTCCCCCCGACGCGGCGCGGGGCGGCATCGATCTCGACGCCCTGGTCGTCGTCCGGTTGCCGGCGGCGGATCGGCTTCCGCGCGCGGCCGAGCACCTGGCGCGCTCGGGCGCCTTCGGCCTGCTCGTGCTCGACCTCGGCGAGACCGCCCGGGTGCCGGTTCCCATGCAGATGCGTCTGCTCGGTCTGGCCCGGCAGCACGAGTCGGCGGTGCTGTTCCTGACTCGGAAGGGGCGCGACGCCGCGTCGCTCGGCTCCCTCGTATCGCTCAGGGCCGAGGCGGAGCGGGAGCCGGTCGCGCGTCCGGAGCCGGCCGGAGAGGGCGGCCGCCGCGCCGGGGTCAGCGCCTTCACGTGCACCGTCCGGGTGCTCAAGGACAAGCGGGGCGGGCCCGGGTGGAGGCACGTCGAGGTGTGTCGTGGACCGGATGGCCTGTGTTGACGTGCCGGCGCTGCCGCTCCAGTTGCTGATGCGCCGGCATCCGGGGTGGGCGGCGCAGCCGGCGGCGGTGGTCGACCGCGACCGGCCGCAGGGGGTCGTCGAGTGGGTGAACGAGGCGGCCCGCCGGGCCGGGGTGCTGCCCGGCATGTCCTACGCCGCGGGGCTCTCGCTGGCCGGCGCCCTCCGCGCGGCCGAGATGCCCCCCGGCGACGTCGAGGCCGGCGTCGCCGCGATTGCCGGGCTGCTCCGGCGGTTCACGCCCGGCATCGAGCCTTCCGGCGCCCATCCCGGCGTGTTCTGGCTCGATGCCTCCGGGTTGCAGCCGCTGTTCGCCTCCCTGATGGACTGGGCGCGCGGGGTGCGGGCGCATCTGCGGGCGGCGGGGTTCCGGGGACGGGTGGTGGTGGGGTTCACCCGGTTCGGCACGTATGCGTTGGCGAGAGCCGGGGCGGAAGCGGACCGCCGGGGGCCGGACCGCGGGGTGGCGGTGCTCGGCGACGCCGCGGCCGAGCGGCAGGCGGCCTGCCGCGTCCTCCTGCGCCGGCTCGACGTCGACCCCGGTCTGCGCGACGCCCTCGACAAGCTCGGGGTCCGCACCCTCGGGGCGTTCCTGCGGCTGCCGGCCGCCGGCATCCGCCGGCGGTTCGGCCGCGAGGCGCATCGGTTGCATCGCCAGGCGGCGGGGGACCTGGTCGTCCCCTTCCAGCCCGCGCCGGCAGTCGAGCCGCTCGCGCGCCATCTCGACCTCGATGCGCCGGAGACCGATGTCCAGCGCCTGCTGTTCCGGGTCAAGCAGGCGCTCGATCCGCTGCTCGGGGTGATGGCGGCGCGGCAGGAGGCGCTGGCCGGCCTCGAGCTCCGCCTGCGGCTGGACGCGCCGGCCGCGGCGCCGCGGGCCGAGCGGGTCGAGCGGATCCGCTCCGCGGCGCCGACTCTCGACGTCCGGCAGGTCCTGAACCTGGTGCATCTGCGTGTCGAGGGCCTGACCCTGTCCGCCGGAGTGATCGAGATCGACCTGACGGTTTCGCCGGCACGGGCGACCCGCGAGCAGTTGCGGCTTTTTCAGGAGGAGACCCGGCGGGACCTCCGGGCCGCGGACCGCGCCGTGGCCCGCATCCGGGCCGAGTTCGGAGACGGCGCGGTGGTGCGGGCGGTGCTGGCCGACGGCCATCTGCCCGAGGCGGCCTTCGCCTGGCTGCCGCTGGATCGCGTCGTGCGTCCGGTCCCGGCCTCGGCCCCGGCCGTCGTCCGCCCGCTGGTGCGGCGTCTCTTCGTCGCGCCGCGCCGGGTGCCGTCCCCGCGGCAGCGCGAGCTGAACGACCGGGTGTCGCGCGACCTCCACGGTCAGGCCGCCGGGATGTGCGGGCCCTACGTGGTTTCGGGCGGCTGGTGGAGAACCCCGATCCACCGGGAGTACTACTTCGCCGGCGCCGGCGGCCGCGCCTGGAGCTGGATCTACTACGACCGCCGACGCCGCGCCTGGTTTCTGCAGGGCGCGGTGAATGAACCCGCGGTGGCAATGAACCCGCGGTGGCAATGAACCCGCGGTGGCAATGAACCCGCGGTGGCAATGAACCCGCGGTGGAATAATGGCAATGAACCCGCGGTGGTAATGAAACCCGCGGTGGTAATGAAACCCGCGGTGGTGATGAAACCGCGGCGGAGTGGGCCGAGGTGGAATGAGCCGAGGTGGAACGAGCCGAGGTGGAACGAGCCGAGGTGGAGAGATACGCGCCGCTCTGGTGCAAGAGCAACTACTCGTTTCTGGAAGGCGCCTCGCATCCGGAAGAGCTGGTCGAGCAGGCCCATGCCCTGGGTCTGCACGCCCTCGCGTTGACCGATCGGGACGGCGTGTACGGGATCGTGCGCGCCCATGTGCGGGCCCGCGAGCTCGGCGTGCACCTGATTTGCGGGGCCCAGATGTCGGTGGCCGGCGGGGCGCAGGTGGTGCTGCTGGCCCTGGATCGCGCCGGCTACGCCAACCTCTGCCGGCTGATCACCCGCGGCCGCCTGCGGCATGCCAAGGGCGAGTGCAGCGTCACCGTGGACGAGGTCTGCGAGCACGCGGGCGGGCTGCTGGCTCTCTGGCCCGGCGCCCACTGGGCGGCCGAGGCGGATGCCGACCGCGACCGCCCGGTGCTGGCCGCGCTTTGCGACGCCTTCGGTGATCGGGCCTACGGGCTGCTGGCCCGACACCGTCTGCCCGGCGAGGCGCCGCGGGAAGGGTGGCTGCGGGCGCGGGCCCGGGAGGTCCGCCTGCCGCTGGCGGCGGGGACCGAGGTGCTGTACCACACCCCGGCGCGCCGGGACCTCCAGGACGTGCTGACCTGTATCCGGCACGGCACCAGCATCGCCCGGGTGGGGCGTCGGACCCGCGCCAACGCCGAGCACGACCTGAAGGCCCCGGCCGCCGTCGGCGCGCTGTATCGCGACGACCCGGCCGCGGTGGCGCGTACGGTCGAGATCGCGGCCCGGTGCCGGTTCTCGCTCGCTGCCATCCGGTACCGCTATCCCTCCGAGCGCCTGCCCGACGGCGACACCTCGTCGAGCTGGCTCCGCCGGCTCGCCGAGGAGGGGGCGCGCCGGCGCTTCGGCGGCCGCGTCCCCGCCGTGGTGCGGGCGCAGATCGTCAAGGAGCTGGCCCTCATCGACGAGCTCGACTACTGCGGCTACTTCCTCACCATGTGGGAGGTCGTCGAGTTCTGCCGCCGGCACGGCATCCTGTGCCAGGGACGGGGGTCGGCCGCCAACTCGGCCGTCTGCTACTGCCTCGGCATCACCGCCGTCGACCCGACCCGGGTCGATCTGCTGTTCGAGCGCTTCCTGTCGCGCGAGCGCGCCGAGCCCCCCGACATCGACCTCGACATCATGCACGAGCGCCGGGAGGAGGTGATTCAGTTCGTCTACGAGAAGTACGGGCGCGACCGGGCGGCGATGGTCGCCAACGTCGTCCGCTATCGCTCCCGCTCGGCCGTCCGCGAGGTGGGGAAGGCGCTGGGGCTGCCCGAGACGGCGGTCGACCGGCTCGCCAAGCGGTTGTCCCACTACGACGCCGTCGACCCGGACACCGTGGGGCAGGTGCTCGACGGCGGCGGTCCCGCCGCCGCGCGCCTCGTGCGGCTTGCCGGCGAGATCCAGGACTTTCCGCGCCACCTGTCCATCCATCCCGGCGGGTTTCTCCTGGGCCACGAGCCGGTGCACGACCTGGTGCCGATAGAGAACGCGGCCATGGCCGGACGCACCGTGATTCAGTGGGACAAGGAAGACCTGGAGGACCTCGGGCTGTTCAAGGTCGACCTGCTGGGGCTGGGGGCGCTGACCCAGCTCGACCTGTCGTTCGGGCTGCTGGAGCGGCACTACCGCCGCACGCTGTCGATGGCCACGATTCCGGAAGGGGACGCGGCCACCTACGACATGATCTGCCGCAGCGACACCGTCGGCGTCTTCCAGATCGAGAGCCGGGCGCAGATGGCGATGCTGCCGCGGCTCCGGCCGCGCAGCTACTACGACCTGGTCATCGAGGTGTCCATCGTCCGGCCGGGGCCGATCACCGGCGGCATGGTGCATCCGTACCTGCGGCGGCGTAACGGAGAGGAGGCGGTGGAGTATCCCCACTCGTGCCTCGAGCCGGTGCTGAAGAAGACGCTGGGGGTGCCGCTGTTCCAGGAGCAGGTGATGCAGCTCGCGGTGGTCGCCGCCGACTACACCCCCGGCGAAGCGGATCAGCTGCGGCGCGACATGGCGGCGTGGCGGCGCAGCGGGCGGATCGAGCGTCACCGCGACCGGCTCGTCAGCCGGATGATGGCCAAGGGCATCGCCCGCGAGTTCGCCGAGCGGGTGTTCGGCCAGATTCGCGGCTTCGGGGAGTACGGGTTTCCCGAGAGCCACGCCGCCAGCTTTGCGCTCATCGCCTACGCCACGTCCTGGCTCCGGTGCCGCTATCCGGACGTCTTCACCTGTGCGCTGCTCAACGCGCAGCCGATGGGGTTCTACGCGCCGGCCACCATCGTGGACGATGCCCGGCGCCACGGCATCGAAGTGCGCCCGATCGACGTCACCTGCAGCGACTGGCACTGCACGCTCGAGCCGGGGGGCGAGACGCCGTCTCCTCCGGCCCGGGGGCGGGCCGGAGCGGGCGGGTCGGCGGGGCCGGGGCAGCCGAGCCCGGCCTTGCCGCTCCGCCGTCGCCTTGCGGCGCAGCCGCCCAGACCCTCCGGGAGTGCGCGCCGTTCTACGGAGCAGACTCCCAGGTTCGCGGTGCGGATGGGGCTCCGGTACGTCAAGGGGCTGTCCGAATCGCGCGACTGGGCCCGCATCGAGACTGCGCGCGGGCAGGCGCCGTTCGACTCGGTGGAGGACTTCGTCGCCCGGGCCGGTCTCGACGAGCAGGTGTCGACCCGTCTCGCCGAGGCGGGGGCGTTGGCCGGTCTGGAGCAGCGGCGCCGCGACGCGCTCTGGCAGGTCCGCGGTCTGATCCGCACGCACACGCCGGTCCTGCCGGCCGGCGCGGCGCGGGACGAGACTCCGGCGTTCGAGGATCTGGATCTGCGCGAGACTATCGCGTGGGACTACCGCACCAGCGCGCACAGCCCGCGCGGCCATCCCCTGGCCGCCCTGCGGGAGCACCTGAGCGCCCTGTGCCTCCCCGACGCCCGCACCGTCTCGTCGATGCGCGACGGGCGGAAGACGCGCTACGCCGGTCTCGTCATCTGCCGCCAGCGTCCCGGGACCGCGGGCGGGGTCGTGTTCATGACGCTGGAAGACGAAACCGGGTTCGTCAACGTCGTGATCTGGAGCAGGGTGTTCGACGAGCATGCGCTGATCGCCAGAACCGCGTCGTTCCTCGGCGTGACCGGCACGATTCAGCAGGCGGCCGGCGTCGTGCACCTGGTCGCCGACACGCTGTGGCGCCCCGAGCTCGACCGGAGCCCGACTGCGGTCGGCAGCCGGAACTTTCACTAGAGCCCGTGCTGGCCTGTCGTGTAACCTCTTTCGATTCAATGTTTTAAAATGATTTCATTTGACTTGACGCGGTTTCGTCGCCTATGATGGACCTAATTCGACAGATTCACCCCGTTCCAGGAGATCAACTTCCATGAAAGACTGTGTTCGTAGTGCTTGGGTCGTGGCCGGATGCGTCACGGCGATGCTGTTGACGGCTGCGCCGGTCGGCGCGCAAGACCTCGAAGACTGGCAGAACGCCGAGCTGCGAACCCTCGTCCTGGCGGTGGACGCAGCAAGGCAGGGCGCGCCGGCCACCGAGGGCGTCGTGTCGTATGACGGCATCGAGTACCTGCCCAGCTATCTCAAGGGGGCGGATGAACTCACCTACGTCCCGTTCACGCTGCTGATCGACCCGGCGGCGGTGACCGCGGACAACGTCGCTGCGTACGTGGCCATCTCGGAGCCGGGCTCCGACTCGTCGGATCTGGAGTTCGAGAACGGCTTCTTTGTCGGGGCCGGGGAGCGTGATGGTGATCGGGTGCGCATTGCCGGCAACCTGCAGGCAGGGGGCGGCGACTACGACATCTATATCGCCGTCCGCGACAGCTTCGACGAGGATGCGCCGATCGAGCGGACCCTCAACCCGGTTACGAGACAGATCATCCAGACCACGGTCGTTCCGCAAATCACCATCCTGCGTGAACGGATCACGATTCCGGACCTGTGGAACGACGAGCTGCAGACCAGCAGCGTCCTGCTGACCGAGGACGTGCAGCCGCTGCAGCAGGCCCCGACGCCGGAAGAGCTCGCCGAGTTCCCCTACATGGTCGGCCCGACCCGGGTGATTCCCCGGCTGAGCGCCGATTTCGGCAAGCAGGACCTGCTGGGGTTCGTGTTCATCATCTACAACACCGGACACGACGGCGGGATGCCCGACGTCAGCGTCGACTACGAGTTCTACACGCGCAACGACGGCGGCGAGGACTTCTTCAACCGCACCGCCCCGCAGATGCTCGGCCCGCAGACGCTGCCGCCGGGCTTCGACGTCCGGCAGGGGATGCAGCTCGTGACCGGGCAGAACATCCCCCTCGGCGGATTTCCGGCCGGCGACTATCGTCTCGCGATCAAGGTCACCGACAACGAGGAGGACGAGGAGCTGATGCAGGACCTCTTCTTCTCGGTCGCCGACAACTAGTCGCCTGCGGCCCGACCCTGCCGGCAGTCCGCATCGTTCTACGGCGCGGACTGCCGGCACCGACCTCGCGGCACCGACCTGCCGGCTCGCAGCCTGCCCGGGTTTCCCAGGTCCGGACAGGACCTCCCTTGACGGGGAGGACCGCAGGAGCCCGCGGGCGCCGTACCCGGGCGATATTCCCACCCGCCGTCCCGTCAGCGGGCGCCGCCCACGACGATGGTCATGTCGCCGCTGAAGGTCGACAGTTCGAGACGACCGCCGCCGCCGCCAACGGTGCCTTCTCGCGGGTGCCGTAGCGGGTCATGCCCCAGTGGATCTCGGGTTCGGTCAACTCGATGGTCTGGTTGCCCTGGCCGAGCGCGATCATGGCGTTCGATGCGAAGGAGCCGCTGAAGGACTGCGCCTCCAGATCGAATCCGGTGCCGGCCGGCACCGTCACGCGGATGCTGGCCGAGTGGGTCTCGAACTTGTAGCGGCCATTGGCGTCGAGCGTGCCGTCGAAGGTCACCGGTCCCGATACCGTTTCCACGTCGACCCGCCTCGCCTCGACCCGGGTGCTTCGGGTCAGCGGTCGGTCTCGATGGCCACCGGCCTGCGCCCGGAGAGTATGTCGTAGAAGTCGTCGCGGGCACCCGTGTCCGACGTGAACCGCGACACGAGGGGAATGACGGCCAGCGGCACGAAGAACGTGAGATACGACGGATCCAGGCCTTCGCCGTCGACCGTGAGCGCGTGCGCGAGGATGCGGACGACGAACCCGGCCGACTCGGGGACCGTCACCCCGGCCGCGAGGGCGATCTTGATCGATGCGAACCAGACCAGCCCGGCGCCGTATCCGACCGCCATGCCCCACCAGGCGCCCTGCTCTGTGGTGCGGCGCCAGTAGATGAGATAGCCGAGGGCTACCGCCGGCGGCACCACCATCGCGAATCCGAACAGCAGCAGGTCGAGGATGGAGATCGTGGTCCGCGTGGCGACGAACCAGGCGGCCAGCGCCGCCGCGAAGGCGTAGACGGTCGTGGTGATGCGGTACGCCCGGAGCTGCTGCTCGGACGTCCGGCGGAGGGTGGACGGCAGCCAGTCGCGCACCACCATCGTGGCGCTCGACAGCAGAATCGGTCCCCCCGAGGAGATGACCGCGGCGAGCACCGCGGCCAGCGCGACCCCGCCGACCACCGGGTTGATCTCGGAAGCCAGGGTCGTGAGGTTGCGGTAGCCGCCGAGCCCGGTGTCGAGGCCGTAGCGGGCGGTGGTGAGGATGCCGATCAGGCCCGCGAGCACCGACATCGCGGCCGCGATCAGCCCCCCGAGGAGAAACGCCGGCGCGATCTGACGCTCGGTCCGGGCCGCCGTCGAGTAGTTCGTGTACACCGAGGCGGCCGGCGTGTGCACCGCCGCCGCGAAGAACATCCCGATGACGGGAAGCCACCCCGCCCCGGCGACTCCCCACCAGGCCGTCTCGTCCCGGGACGCCGCGGCCAGGTGATCGCCGATGGACGCGGTGACCTCGCCCCAGCCGCCGAGCTGGTCGATGCCCATCAGGCCTACCCAGAGGAGGCCGACCAGCACCACCGAACAGTGGATCAGGTTCGTGACCGCGGTGCCCCACAGCCCGCCGAGGGAGACGTAGGTGGAGAAGATGACGGCGGCCACCATCACTCCGCCGAACATCGACAGGGGGGTGAGGGTGCTCAGGATGACGCCGATGACGTAGGCCTCGATGAGGTTGACGACGACGTACTCGGTCTGGACGCACAGGCTCGTGAGCCACTGGCACCGCCGCGTCCCGAAGCGGACGGTGAACAGCTCGCCGACCGTGTGCAGCCGGAAGCGCCGGTAGTAGACGCCGAAGAACAGCCCGACGATGGCGAGGGCGAGGAACGTGTTGATGCCGTACCACCACAGGTTCCAGACGCCGCCGCTGATGACGTCGCCGGCCACCCCGTAGGTGCCGGCGCCCCCGATGCGGGTGCCGGCGACGCCGAACGCGACCATGGCGGTGGACATGCCGCCGCCGGCCACCGCCCAGCCCGCCGAGCTGCGGGCGCGGCGGGCCATGAGGCTCCCGGCCCCGGTGGCCGCCACCAGGTAGACGACGATCGTCGTCACCGCGATCGCGTCCATGCGTGGCTCCTCTCCGGCGGCTCTACCGGGGCGCGTCTGCCGGCTTCACGGCCCGGCGGTCAGCGCGGCGAGGATGGCGTCGATGGCGTCCCGCGCCTTCGCCCGCATCTCGTCGTCGGTGGCGTCCTGAATCGGATGCGGCACGAACACCGAACCGCTGGCGATCGCGGGCATGCCCAGCGCCTCCGCCTGCATCCGGGCGGGGCGGCGGAACTCGCTCGACGCCACCATGACGGCGGGGATCCCGCGGGTCTCGTAGTCGACCAGGTCGTGCACACTGCACGACGTGCAGGACCCTCAATCGGCGAGGGCCTGGATGACCGCCCCGCATCGTTCGCCTACCTCGTCTCGCAGGTCGTTCGGGGCCGGTTTGGTATAGGTCGGCTTGCGCAGGCGGATGACGTCGAGGGACGGCAGTCGCTCGCGGACGAGCCGCTCCACCTCGTCGCAGAAGACGTCTCCCCGCGCCTTCGCGATGTCGATGATGCCCAGGGCGCCCTCGAGGCGGGCGGGCCGGGCGGCGGGCTGCCGCCCCATGGGGGCGCGCTCGTCGGTCGGGTCCAGAATGACCGGGGATTCGTTGTGCATGTCGTTCACCTTGTCTGAAGTGCGTTCCGCACGGGACGCCAGCCCGTGATCTCCCGGGTCACCGCCGTCGACCCGGCCGCCCCGCTCGCCCAGCCGCCCAGCATCGCCGAGAACTTGCCGGCGGTGCCCCCGGCCACGACGATCAGGATGTCGTCGTCGCGGCGGAACTTCGGCAGGGGCGTGTCGAGGGCCTCGGCCGTCGGCCGTCCGTCCGCGCCCAGATACTCCGGCGGCAGGGCGCCGAGGGCCATGCCCTTCTGACACTCGTCGTCCGGCAGCAGCTCGCGCAGGGGCCGCGCGGTCACCTCCTGAATGCGGGCCCGCAGGTTCGCCTTGGTGTAGCCCTCGCGCGCGAACGTCCGGGCGTGCTCGGGACTGACCACCAGCAGCACCTCGCCCATGCGGTGCAGCTTGGGGTGCGCCATGGTCTCGAGGCACCACCCCATGCTGGCCCCCAGCGACCGCGCGGTCCGCGAGAGCTGGTCGCGTATCGCCCGCGGCGCCTCGCCGGCGAACACGGTGACGGTGCTCGTCCCGGCCGGGAACCCGCGCTCGACGTGCAGCGGCTCCCAGCCGCTGACCTCCTCGTGCTCGCCGATGCAGCAGGTGAACTTGCCCGGCTGCCCGAGCGTCGACATGTCGACCTCGCCGGGGCGGCCGCCGCCGACGTTGCGCACCAGAAGCTGTAGCGCCCGCCCGATGGTGGCGTTGGCGCGGAACCCCTGCCCGAAGACGTTGCCGCCGCAGTTGAGGCCGATCCGGCGGCGGATCGGCCCGTTGACGACGAGGACCGGCGTCGCGAAGTAGGTCGTCGCCAGCACCCCGTGCAGATTGAATTCGTCGGTGCAGGCGGCCTCGGCGGCGGCGATGACCACCGGCAGGTACTCGGGCCGGCAGCCGGCCATGACCGCGTTGATCGCGACCTTCTCCACCGTGGCCGGGGCGAGGTTCGGGGGCACGCGGGCGACGACGTCGGACGCGGGGCGGGTCGTGCCCTCGAGCATCCGCAGCACCCGGGCCTCGGTCGGGGGGACGACGGGGAGCCCGTCGTCGAGCCCCTGGGACGCCAGGAACTCGAACGGATCGTCGTCGACGGGGATGCGCACCCGTCTCGCCCCCAGCGTCGCTGCCCCGCGCCGCACCGCCAGGCGGCGGGCCACCTCGGGGTCGTGGATCTTCGAGCCGCACCCCGGACGATGGTCGGGCAGGCCGTCCCCGTCCCGGACGATCGCGGGCGCGGCGACCCCGCACGCCCCCGCCGCCTGCTCTATCAGCGCGACGAGGTCCTGCTTCGCGAACCCTTCGAAGCTGTGCCGGATCCGGCGGGTCTCGCCGGTCAGCACCAGGGCGGGCACCGCGTCGAACCCGTAGTCGGCCGACACCGTGAGGTCGGCGTCGAGGGCGACGTCGAAGCTCAGCCCGTGCCGGTCCACGAACCCGGCGGTGTCGGCTTCGGGGTCCTGGGAGACCCCCGCGACCCGCAGGCCGTGCGGTGCGAGGGCCTGGTGAAGCCGCTCGACGAGCGGCGCCGTCAGCTCGCACGTCGCGCAGTCGTGCTTGAAGAAGAAGAGCAGGGTGGCCCCGGAGGCGTCGCCGTCGCCGTCGAACGCGAGGGTGGCCCCCTGCCGGTCGGTCAGCGAGAACGCCGGCGCCTCGGCGCCGGCCGCGGGCAGGTCGGACATGGCCAGAGAGTTTACCTTGATGCGGCGGTTCCCGGTCCTGCGGCGAATGGCGCCGGCGTTTCGCCGAGGCGCCGCGAGCGGTCCGCGTGCGTCCCGGTCGCTTGCCGGCCACGCCGGATGTCTGGTAGCGTTGGGGAGTGCGGACAATCGGTTGGAGACGCCCCCGTGGCCACGCTCGCGTTTGACACCCACAAGGCCGTCAAGGCGCTGTGCGACGCAGGTTTCGACGCTTCGCAGGCCGAAGCGGTCACCGAGCAGATCGGCATCGCGATCGGCGAGAACCTCGCGACGAAGGACGACCTGTGGAAGGTGCGGTCCGACCTGCAGGCCGAGATGAAGAGCCTGCGGTCCGACCTGCAGGCCGAGATGAAGAGCCTGCGGTCCGACCTGCAGGCCGAGATGAAGAACCTGCGGTCCGATATGGAGAAGCTCGAGTTGCGGATGACCAACAAGCTGTACGCAGCCGTTGCCGCCGGCGTCGGTCTGGTCAAGGCGCTCGACTTTCTGATCGGCTGACCCTGCATTCCCTTCTTGCTCGCATCTCTCGGCGCGTTGGCTTGCGGCCGGCAGGCGGCTCCGCGAGGCTGCCCTTCCCGGGTAGCTCGGGAGTCGTGTCGACGCTGAATGCGCCGGTTCCGGCGAGGGCTGGGGAACGATGTCGGTCGTGAGCAGACGACGAGTCCTGTCCCGCAGGCGAAAGGAAACATGAGCCGAAACGTCTTGCTGTCGGTGATGCTGGTCGCGGCGACGGGCCTGCTGGGCGGGTGCGACTCGATCGATTCCCTCAACCCCTTCTCGCCCGATGGTGAGGATCTGCAGCCGGTGTTCGCGGAGTTCGTTCCGAACCAGACCTGGAAGGTCGGCGCCGCCGTCCACCTGTCGCTGCCGGCCGCGACCGAGGGGAACCCGCCACTGACCTACGGCCTCTCGCCGGAGCTGCCCGCCGGGCTGACCTTCGACCCCGCCGCGCGGACCGTCACCGGCACGCCGACCGCCGTTCACTCGGCGACCACCTACATCTACACGGCCACCGACGACGACGACGACACCGCGTCGATTCAGTTCCAGGCCAGCGTGGTCGCCGACTCGTGAGCCTCGTCCCTGTCCTGAGACGCCACATGGGCCGCCGGGGCGCCGGTCACGGCAGGGGAGTCGTCAGCAGCTCCGCGTACAGGTCGTAGAAGGCGCCGACGTCGAGATCGAGCATCACCTCGACGGACCGGGCGCGGGGGTCGTCCGGCGCCGTCACGGCCGTGGCGCCGCAGGCGGGGCCGAACGCCGTCTCGACCGCGATCGGCAGCGATTCCGACACCGTCACCACCGACGGGTCGATGAGCCAGGCCGCGGTGATGCAGTCCCACACGTACCAGGTGGCGGCGGGGTCGCGGGCGAAGCGCGGCTCCATGTCGTGCTGCATGAGCCGGGTGAGCGGGGTGCCGGCGGCCACGATGCGGTCGAACAACGGCTTGCGCACCGGGGCGTGGTTCGTGATGTCGAGGCCGAACATCACGAGCGAGGGCACGCCGGCGCGGAGGACCTCGGCCGCCGCGTCCGGATCGAACCAGAAGTTGAACTCCGCGGCGGGCGTCACGTTTCCCGGCACGCGCGCGGCCCCGCCCATGAAGACGAGGCGCTTCACGCGTGGCGCCAGATCCGGGCGCGCGCGGAACACCTGCGCGAGGTTCGTCATGGGGCCGACGGCGACGAGGGTGATCTCGTCGGGCCGGCTCTCGATGGCGTCGATGATGAAGGCCTCCGCGTCGGCCGGCCGGGGACGCACGGCCGCGAAGCGTCCCCCGTGCGGCGGGCGCACGTCGGGTCCCGCGTCGAAGGCGCCCTTGAAGGCGATCGGCCCCCACTGCGCCTCCTGCCGGGCCGCCCGTTCCGGGGTGTTGACGAGGGGGGCGCCGGCGCCGAGATGGAGCGGGACGTCGGCCGCCCCCACCAGCTCCAGCAGGTGCAGCATGTGCTCGGCCCCCTGCGGGACCGTGTGGTTGCCGGCGACCACCGTGACTCCGAGCACCTCGACCCGGTCGGGCCGGCCGAGCAGCATCGCCAGCGCCGCGGCGTCGTCGTTGAAGACGGCCGAGTCGGTGTCGAAGATGATGCGGTGGGGCTCAGAACCGGACATTGACTCCCACCTGCGCCCGCCGGGTGTCGCCGAGCCCGCTACGGATCGTGCCGTCGAAGTTGAAGAGCAGCGATCCCTGGGCGGTGTCGAGGATATTGTCGGCATTCAGGACGTTGAACACCTCGAACACCGGCTCGACGGTGGCGCCCCCCGCCAGCCCGAAGCGCCGGGCGAGCCGGAGGTCCCAGGTGACGAACTCGTTCTCCCGGCGCAGCGTGTTCCGTTGGAGAATCGATCCATCGGCGCAGACCCGGTCGGACGGCTGCGCGGCGCGGGCGCCCGGCTCGGCGCACCGGGCGGAGACGGGTGACGCCGACAGGTACTGGAACGCGTTGTCGAAGCGCACGCCTCCGGGAAGGGTGAGCAGGACGTAGCCGTTCGCCCCGTGGCGGCGGTCGCGGTCCGACCAGCCGTACTCCGGTGCGAGGTCGGCCGCGCTCGCGTAGCGGAAGAGGAACGGGTCGCGTTCGTTGTCGTCGTCGGAACGGTCGAACGCGAGCGTGTAGTTCGTCTCGAAGGTGAGCCGGCCGCCGAGCGCGTTCCGTCCCCGCAGGCCGAGCGTCACGCCGCGATAGCGCGAGCGGGCGCTGCTCTCGGTGACGGTCAGCGAGCCGAGGCCGCCGCCCGTGGGGTGCGTGCCGACCCCGAACGGCGCGCCGAGGACGGGGTCGTTGCGGTTGACGAAACGGAAGAGGTTGTCGGTACGGGCGTGGGTGAACGGTGACGCTCGCGGCGAGGCCGCGCCCGAGATCCCGATCGACGGCGCCGCTGAACGACCAGGTGCGCGGCAGCTCCAGGTTGCGGTCGGCGACCTGGACGTCCGGCAGGAACGGCTGGGTCGCCGTGCCGTCGATCTGCCGGTCGAGGGGCGGCACCGGCCCGAGCGCGGGCGAGGCGGCGCTGCTGCGGAAGATGAGCTGCTGGAAGGCGCCGTTGGTCGTGCGGTGTCCCGCGAAGACGAGCATCGGGATGCGCGCGACGTAGGACCCGGCGTTGGCCCGCACCACCGTGCGGCCGTCGCCGCCGGCGTCCCACGCCAGCCCCAGGCGGGGCTGGAAGTTGTCGAGGTCGTGGGGAATGCGGCCGTCGGACGGGAAGCGGGGATCGTCGAGATAGGGCGCGAAGAACGTGTCCTCCGGTGCGACGAAGACATCGGGATGCCACGAGCCCTCCCAGCGGAGGCCGAGGTCCAGCGTCAGCCGGTCGTGCGGCGTCCACGTGTCCTGCACGAAGAGCCCCAGCTCCCGGGTTCCGAGCTGCTGCCGCCCGAGCTGATCGGGGGGCACGCCCGGCACCGTCGCCGCCTGCAGGTAGACCAGCACCGGTCCGGTGATCTCCGCGCCGGCCGGGCAGAGGCCGGCGTCGCTCGCCGAGCCGTCCGAGCAGGTGACGTAGCGGTGGCCCCGGGTCGCGAAGCTCATGAAGCCGTCGACCGAGTCGAAGAGGTAGCGGCTGTTCGCGAACCCCATGAACTGCTGCGCGGCGCGGGTCCGGTTGTACTCCACGCCGGCCTTGACGAGGTGGCGACCCAGCAGGACCGACGCGTTGTCGAGCACCTGCAGGCGGGTGTCGTACGACGGGTCGATCGGCAGGAAGAAGGGGAGCCCGATGCGGAAGCCGTCCGCGAAATCCATACCGATGTCGGGGAACGGCCGCCCGCCGAGCCGGCCGAACTGCGGCGGGCCGGGCGCCGCCGCCCCCGGCATCAGCGGGCCGTCGTACCAGCGCGGGCGGTCCTCGCGCGCCCACTGCAGGCGGAACTCGTTCGACAGGGTGTTGCCGAGCAGCGAGCGGAGGCCGGTGTTGAACGCGTGCGACCGGTCCCTCTCGATCCCGTTGGCCGAGCGTCCCCACGCGTCGACGTCGAAGGTGCCGTTCACCTGTTCCGACCAGGTGTGGTTGTACTTGCCGGTGAGCTGGTGGCGCGCGTCGAGGGTGACGTCGATCTTGGCGAGGAACGACCGGGCGTCGTCGGTGCGCCGGATCGGCCCGAACTCGTCGTCGAAGAGGCCCGGCCACTGCGACTGCAGGAACGTCTCCAGGGTTCCGAGCGCCTCCGGGTTCAGGACATGCCGCTCGGTCTGCCGGGTCTCCGCCGCCGCCTGCTGGTCGTAGGCCAGGAAGTAGAACGCGCGGTCGCGCACGAGGGGGCCGCCGAGGGTGCCGCCGAGCTGGTTGCGCCCGAAGGCGGGCTCGCCGCCTCCGCGCTCGGGCGAGTAGGCGGCGGAGATCTCGTCCCACTGCCCGTAGTAGTGGGCGGACCCGCTCGCATCGTTGGCGCCCGATTTCGTGATCACGTTGACGAAGCCGCCGGCCGAGCGGCCGAACTCGGCCGTCGCGCCCTGGTTCACCACCACTATCTCTTCGATCGCATCCTGGTTGAAGGTGAACGCGGGCCGCTGCCCGCCCCGCTGCTCGCCGAAGAACGGATTGTTGAAGTCGGCGCCGTCCACGGTGATGTTGTTGAAGATACCGCGCTGGCCGGCGATGTTCAGCACGTCGCCGTCCGGGCCCTGCGAGATCGACGCCCCCGGGGTCAGCAGGGCCAGATCGAGGTAGTTGCGGCCGTTGCTGGGGAGCCGGTCCACCACCTCCTCGGCCACGCGCTGGGCGCTCGTGACGTCGGCCGTCGAGACCAGCCGCGCGCCGTCGGCCGCGACCGTGACCGTCTCCGCCGCCACCACCCGCAGGTCGATCGCGAGGTCGAGGGTCTCGCCGACGCGCAGCGTCGCGCCTTCCAGGCGCTCGACGCCGTACCCGCCGTCGGCCGTCACCGTCATGTCGTAGGTGCCCGGCGGCAGGAGCGTTCGGACGAACGCGCCGGACCCCGTCGTCTCGACGATGGTCTGCAGGTCGGTCTCGCGGTGGAGGATGACGATCACCGCACCCGGCACCGTCTGGCCGGTCGGATCGCGAACCATGCCGCGAATGACCCCGGTCGTCGCGCCGGCCTGGGCCGTCGCGCCCGGCGCCGCGGCCGCGTGAAGCAACAACGCGGCGGCGGCGGCGATCAGCCGTGCGGCGCGGCGAACCGGCCGGCGGGGTGTATGACAGCCCGTGGCAGATTCGCCGGTCGCGCCGAGGCCGGCGAGGCGCAGCATGCATCGCCGGTCGAATGCCGCGGGACCTTCTGCCACGGGTGGTCGAGCAGGGTTGGCAACCGGGGTCATGTCTCGGCTTGTCGACGGCTACTCCGGCAAGGCCAGCGCGATCAGCTGCGGCACCGGCGAGCCGCCGACGGTCAGGGCGATGTACTGCCGCCCGTCGAGCAGATAGGTCATCGGGGTGCCGATGGCCCCGCGCGGGATGTCGACCGACGCCAGCTCCTGGCCGGTGGCCTTGTCGACCGCGAGCAGGCGCGGGCCGCCCGTCGATCCGCCCGTGGTCAGGGCGTAGACGAGCAGGGTCGGGGTCACCAGCGGTCCGCTGCGGCTGCCGTCGCCGCCCAGCGGCGGCAGGTCGAGGTCGCGCAGCATCGGGTGGTTCCGCACCCGGTCGCCGTCGCCCAGGGGATTCATCCATGCGTGCTCTCCGGTGTTCAGGTCGATCGCCGTCATTCTGGAGTAGGGCGGCTTGAACAGCGGCAGGCCCTGCGGCATCGTCGGCGACCGGGTGCCGGCCCCGCGCGCCTCGATGATGTTCAGGGTGGCGCCCTCGCCGGGCTCGGGCTCGCGGTAGTTGCGCACGCTGAAGGCGTTGACCGACGGCACGTAGAGCATTCCCGTCTCGGGGTCGACCCCGGCCCCCGACCAGTTGGCGCCGCCCCCCGCGCTCGGGCGCTGAATGGTCCCGCGCAGGCTCTGCGGCGTGAACAGCGGCCCCAGCCGGAACCCCTCGACCGCGTCGATGGCCATCTGGCGGATCTCCGGCGTGAAGTCGGCCAGATCGTCGAGGGTGGCCCCCTGGTACTCGAACGGCGCGGGCCGGGTGGGGAAGGGCTGGCTGGGCCAGACCGCCTCGCCGGGGATGTCCGTGTCGGTCGGAACCGGGCGCTCCTCGATGGGCCAGACCGGCTCGCCGGTGACCCGGTCGAAGACGTACAGGAATCCCTGCTTGCTCACCTGCGCCAACGCCTTGATGGGACGGCCGTCCACCTCGATGTCGACGAGGTTCGGGGCGGCGGGAAAGTCATAGTCCCACAGCCCGTGGTGCACCGCCTGGAAGTGCCACTCGCGCTGGCCGGTCTCGATGTTCAGCGCCACCACGCTCTCGGCGAACAGGTTCTCGCCCGGCCGGTGTCCGCCGTAGTAGTCGGGCGCCGGGGTGTTGGTGGGCAGGTACACGAGGCCGAGCTCGGGGTCCGCGCTCATCATCGACCAGACCCCGACCTTCCCGGTGACGCGCCACGAGTCGCCGCCCCAGGTGTCGTTGCCGAACTCGTCGCCCTGGGGAATCGTGTGGAACGTCCATTTGGTGCGGCCGGAGTGCGCGTCGAATCCCCGCATCCAGCCCGGCGGCGCTTCCCGCGTGATGTTGTACGACGAGATGGACGACGGGGTGATGATGGTGTCGCCGACCACCAGCGGCGGGGACTGCACCGAGTAGAGCAGGGCGTTCAGCCAGTCCCGGTCCTCGCGGGCCGCGCGGGGGAGGTCGCGGGTGAGGTCGACGCGCCCGTTCTCGCCGAAGTCGGCGCACGGGCGCCCCGTGGCCGCCTCCACGCAGATCAGGAAGCCGTTGCTCGTTCCCCAGAAGATCCGTTCCGCCGACCCGTCGGTCCAGTAGGCGACGCCGCGCTGGTTCCAGCGGGCGGACATCGTGGTGGTGCCGGCCTCGTAGGTCTTGGGGTTGTAGACCCACAGGGTCTCCCCGGTGGCGGCATCGACGGCCGCGCCCTGCGACGTCGGCATGTTGATGAACAGCCGGCCACCGACCATCAGCGGCGTGGCCTTGAGATTGTTCGTGTAGGGCGACTGGCGGTCGCGCCAGCGCTCGGGGTCTTCCCGGTCGAGGGCCTCGAAGATGACGTCCGACGCGGCCCGCCACTCGCCCCCGTCCGGCGTGGTCTTGCTGACGTAGGCGTCGGCCGACTGCCAGCTCCAGGCAATCTCGAGGTCGCCGAAGTTGGCCGCGTCGATCTGGTCGAGCGGCGAGTACTTGGTGCTGCCGAGGTCGCCGCCGTAGGTGGGCCACTCGCCGTTGGCCGGCGCTCCGTGTTGCGCGGCCGCCATCGGCGCGGCCAGCACGGCCGCAGCCAGCATCCAGCAGATCGGGTGAGCCTTCAACATCATCTTCGTCGCTCCTCGCAGGTGTCGATCGCCGTCATGGAAGTGTTCATGATACCGCCACCCGCCGCGCCGGGCGCACCGCGTCCGCGTTCGCAGGGTCGGCCCACTCGGAGATAGAATGGCCGCACCATGTTCGAACAGATCCGCAGCCGGAGGCGGCACGCGGCGGCGGGCCTCGCCGCCGCGGCGGTGGTCGGTTGCGCTCTCGGCGCGGTCGTGATCGAGGGGCACACGGGAGCGGCGCAGCGCGATTGGCGGCCGGCGCCCGAAACCTGGCATTGGGTGCTGCCCGCCCAGCATGACGGGGTGGAGGTCGCCGAGCTGCATCCGGGCGACTGCTACGTCATTCAGGAGGCGGACGGCCTCGTGTACTTCGGCCCGCCCCCGCCGGACGTCCTCGAGCTGCAGGGTCGGCTCGGCGACCCGGTCGCCCATCTCGTCGAGGAAGCCGGCGATCATCCCGAGTGCCGGCGGGAGGAGTGCGTCGCGCTGTCCCGCCTGACCGGGGCGATCACGAACCGGCTCGTCGAGGCCGGCGACCGGCGGGCGGTCCGGCGGGCGAACCACCGGCCGTCGCCGCTCGACGACATGCGGGGCGGCGCGTACTCGGACGTGGGGTCGGCGGATCGCCCGCGCTATCGCCAGACCCCCGAGCAGCGCATGGCGTATCTGCACCTGCGCACCGCGGCCCGGGACAACTGCTATGCCGCGCAGGTGCCGCGGACGTTGACGATCCACGTCCGCGACCGGCAGCATCGCGACGACCGGACCGGGTTCTACAGCGGATATCTCTATCTGGAGCATCACCACGCGCCGATTCCGGGGCGGGTGGTCAGCAACGATCTCGTTTTCGTGGAGGCGAACGACCGATGAAACGATTCCTGATGACCCTCTCCATCGGCGCTCTGGCCGTGTTCGCGGCCCAGTGGCAGACCCGCGGCGCCGTCCTGCAGAGCCCGGACGGCAGTCCGAGTCACCGGTTCGAGGAGCTGGCCGACGGGGTGTGGTTCGCGATTGGCACCGGGTCGATGACGGTCATGAGCAACGCGCTCGTCATCATCAACGACGACCACGTGATGCTGGTCGACACGTCGGTCACCCCGGCCGCCGCGCGCGGGCTCGTCGAGGGCGTCGCCACCCTGACCGACAAGCCGATCCGGTACGTCTTCAACAGCCACTACCACTTCGACCACGCGCACGGGAACCAGATCTTCGGTGACGACGTGGAGATCATCGGCCACGACTTCGTGCGCACGATGCTGTCGTCCGACGTGCTCAGCCAGCGCACCAACCGTTCGTTCACTCGGGTGATTCCGGACCAGATCGAGCAGCGGAAGGCGCAGATCGCGGCGACCGCCGACGCGGCGGAGCGGGCGCAGCTCGAGACCCAGCTCCGCATTCAGGAGGCGCACTGGGAGGCCTTGCAGGAGACGGTGCCGACCCCGCCGAACCTGACCTACAGCGACACCATGACGCTCGTGAAGGGTGGCCGCGAGGTGCAGCTCCATTTCCCCGGGCGCGGCCACACCGGCGGCGACACCCTGGTGTTCCTGCCCGAGGAGCGCATCGTGTTCACCGGCGACTTCTTCGTCGGCCGCCCCAGCGGCCACGGCCTGCCGTACATGGGCGACGGCTTCGTCGAGGAGTGGCCGGCGTCGCTCGACCGGCTGAAGGCCCTCGAGTTCGACGTCATGGTGCCCGGCCACGGGACGCCGTTCACGGAGCGCGAGCAGATCGACCACCTGCAGGCGTACCTCCGCGATCTGAACCGCCAGGTGAACGCGCTGTACGCCGAGGGCGCCTCGGCCCAGAGTGCGGCCCGGCGCGTGGACCTGAGCGCCCACGCCCGGCACTACGGCCCCGGGGCGGCCCGGGTCGATCCGCGCGCGGTGGTCCGCATGTACGATCTGCTGCAGATCAAGATGCCTCGGTAGGATCCGGGCGCGAGGCGCCGGCGCCGCCGCCACGGCGGCGCCGGCGGCCGGGCCGTGCGTGCCCCGGTTGGGGCAGTGCATGCCCCGATTGGGGCCGTGCGTGCCCCGGTTGGGAAGGGCGTGCCCCAAACGGCGCGGACTGGCGCACGGGTAGTTGGGCGCAAGCGGAGGCCGTCCGCTCGGACTGGCGCACGGGTAGTTGGGCACAAGCGGAGGCCGTCCGCGGCACCGCCTCCGGGAGCCCCGTCGGTTTCCGCGTCAGGGAACTACCGTCATCAGTTGCGTGAACGCCGACTGGAGCGCGGACTGGGCTTCGGTCAGGCGTGCGCGCGTGTCGCGCAGCCAGCCCCGGCTCGCGTCCACCCGCTCGCGGCCGGCCTGGAGCATGCGCGTCACCTCGGCCGCCTGCGGCCCGCCGAGGCCGCGCCGGCTCGCCACCATCTGCTCGGGGTCGAGAGCCGCCTGAATCAGCTCCACGTCCACCGGCAGCGGCTCGCCGTAGGCCTCGTCGTACAGGTGACGAAGCTCGTCCGCGGTCAGCTCCTTCGGCCGCTTGCCGCGGGCGCGGCCGTACTCCGTGATCTCGGACGCGTAGTGGTGGCCGATGCGGAACGGCACGTCGGCGTGCCGCAGCAGGGTGTCGGCGACCTCGGTCATCGTCGCGTAGTCGGCGTCGACCTCCGCGAGCGACCGCGCCGGGTCGACCCGCAGCCCGTTCACGACGCGTGCGTAGAGGCGGTACATCTCCCCGGCCTTGGCGACGGTCTCCAGGAGTTGGTCGGGGGCGCGGTAGTCGGCCATGCCCGTCGACGTGTTGTGCGCGTTGAGGAACACCGTCTGCGCGTCGCCGATCACGGTGCTCGCGAGCCGCCGGAGCGTGGCCAGGATGACGGGGTTCCGCTTCTGCGGCATGATGCTGCTGACCCCCGTGAGAGAGCGGTCGAGGAGCAGCCAGGGGGCGGGGTCGTGGTACTGGACGTGCACGTCCTCCATGAGCTGGCCGATCGACAAGGCGGAGATCGCGAAGGTCGACGCGACCTCCGTCTTCGAGTCGACCGACGAGACGTGGTTGGCGTCGTAGGCGTTCTCCACCACGGCGTCGAACCCCAGCAGCTCGGCGAGGCGGTCGCGGTCGAGGGGGAACCCGGAGGTGGCGAGGGCTGCGGCCCCGAGGGGGCTGCGGTTCACCCGCGCGAACGTCTCCTCCAGACGTTCGGCGTCGCGCTCGAGGGCGGCCGCGAAGGCCAGCAGATAGTGGGCCAGCGACGTCGGCTGGGCCTGCACCCCGTGGGTGTAGGCGGGGACGATCGTCCCGGTATGCCGGGCGGCGAGGTCGAGCAGGGCGTCGCGCGGCGCGAGCAGGGCCTCGTAGGCGTCGAGCAGGGCCTCGCGAATGGCGAGGCGCCGGGAGGTAGACCCGATGTCCTGGCGGCTGCGGCCGGTATGGAGCCGCGACGCGTCCCGGCCCGCGACCTCGACGAGAAGCGCCTCGAAGTCGAGGTAGTCGGACGAGCGCGGGGCGCCCGGTTCCGCCTGCCCCGCGAGGACCGCCGCGATGCCGCCGGCGATCGCCGACGCCATCGATTCGGGAACCAGGCCGACCTCGGTCAGCATGACGATGGACGCCTTGTTGATCTCGCCCAGATGGTGGAAGTCGTCCTGCGCGGGTTGCGCGAACGCCGGGGCGGCGCCGAATCCCAAGCCGAGCACCATCACTGTTGCGAGCTGACCACGTGACATCGCGTTCCTCCTGCATCCGGGCCCTGTCCAGGCCCTCTGAATTCCTCGCCGCCGCCCTGTAGCTCATCAATTTCGCGAAAATCGATAAACATTGATGACTTGTCATCAATCCGTGCGCCGCAGTCGAATGTGATTCTTCCCTGGGAGCGTCTATCCCCGCCGCGACCGGCGCCTCGGAATGGAGCGAAGCTCCTTTTCGTTGCCGCCCAGAGCGGCCAGGCGCCTCGCGCTCTCGCGCGCGATCAACTCTTCCAGCCCGCGTTGCACCAGTGCGGTCTTCTCCCGGACACCGGTCAGTCGCGCGGCCTCCCGGATCAGCTCGTCGTCGATGTCGAGGGTCGTTCTCATATCTACTCCAGCAGGCGGATGCGGTGGGCCTCGCTGTCGCCGACGTAGAGGCCGCGGCCGGGCTCGTAGAAGATGCCGTGCGGTCTCGCCATGCGGCACCGCAGCGGGTCGTCCTCCGGGCCGTCGCCGCGCATGCCGTCCCCGAGCACGGTGGAGATGAGGCCGGTGGCGGTGTCGACCATCCGGATGACGTGGTTCTCGGTGTCGGCGATGTAGAGCCGGCCCTCGGCGAACGCGAGGCCCTTCGGCCCGGCCAGGGTCGCCTCGGCGGCGGGGCCGCCGTCGCCGGTGTGGCCCTGCTCGCCGGTGCCCGCCACGTGGTGGATGGTTTCGGCGGCGAGGTCGATCCGGTAGATGGCGTTGCCCTCCCGCAGGGCCAGGTACAGGTTGCCGTCGGGGTCGCTGGCCATGGCGCGCGGGCCGTTGAGGGGGGTGCCGGCGAGCGGAGCCCCGTCGGGGGTCGGCTCGCGGTCGCCGGTGCCGGCCCAGGTCTCGATGAGGCCGGTGGCGGGGTCGACGCGGCGGATGCGGTGGTTCCCGATGTCGCAGATCAGGAGCCGGCCGTCGGGGTCGAAGGCGATGCTGTGGGGGCGCCGGAGCATCGCCTCCACGGCGGGGCCGCCGTCGCCGGAGAAGCCGGCCTCGCCGGTGCCGGCCACGGTGGAGATGCTCCCGGTCACCGCGTCCACCCGCCGCACCACGTGGCTGTCGCGCTCGACGATATAGAGGTGGCCCTCGCCGTCGAACTGGATCTCGTGGGGCATGTTCAGGGCGGCCTCGGTGGCCGGGCCGCCGTCGCCGGAGTAGCCCCGCTCGCCGTTGCCGGCGATGATCGTGGTGATCCCCGTCTCGCGGTCCAGGCGCCGGATGCGCTGGTTGTCCAGGTCGCAGAAGTACAGCGCGCCGTCGGGGCCGACGACGACGCCGTAGGGGTTGGCGACCTGCGCGTCGGAGAGCCCCGCCGTGCCGTTGCCGATGACGGTGGTGACGGTGGCCGCCTCGAGGTGGGCGAGGCCGGCCGACAGCAGAAGTCCCGATACGAGAGCGATCGCACGTTTCATGATGTCCTCGTCGTCTCGCGGCCCGCACCCGCGGGCCGGCCCGCCAATCGCCGCCGCAGGAGTTTCGCGCCGGCGAACCCCCAACGTGACCGCAAGTTCGCGCGGCGGCCTCCGATTGCCGCACAACCAACCCTCCAGGAGTGCGCGCCGTTCCACGGCGCAGACTCCTGGCCGGCGTTGCGTCGTTCACGAGCGGTCAGAACCGCGCCCGGATGTCGCTCGCGCGGGCCGCCGCCGCAGCCGCCTCGTCCGCCCGGCCGTCGGCGCGCAGCAGGGTCGCATACTCGTCGAGCACGGTGAGCATGCGGTCCTGGTCGCGATCCGGCTCCGGTGCGTCGAGCAGAATCGCCAGCACTTCGACATACAGCGGCTCCGCCTCCGCGTACCGCGCCTCCTGCAGCAGAAACCCGGCCAGCATCGTTCGCAGCTCCAGCACGTCGTCGTGATAGAACCCGTGCGTCCACTCGAGCGCCTCCAGCGCCCGCCAGTACAGAGGCTCCGCTTCCTCGACGCGGCCCAGGGCCGTGTAGAACACCGCGATGTCGGCCACGAACCGGGCCACCCGCGGTGAATCCGGCCCGTCGATTCCTTCGAGCCGCGCCAGCGATTCCAGGTACGCCGACTCGGCCTCGTCGTCGCGGCCCTGCGAGCGGTACAGGTCCGCGAGGTTGCCGAGGGTCAGGGCCAGCCGGGGGTCGGTGTCCTCGAACTCCTCGGCGACCTGCGCGGCCAGGAGAAAGAACGCCTCCGCCTCTTCGGTCCGGCCGTCCTGGTAGGCGAAGGCGGCCGTATCCATGTACTGCTCCCAGGATTCCGACTGGCACCCGACCAGGATCGCCAGCGCCGCCGCGAGCGCAAGCCACGAGCCGGCGGCGGGACCGCGCACGGCGCCGAGACCGGCGAGGGCGCCGGCGGGCACGAGGTCCCCGCTTGGCATGGCGCCACGAAGGCGCCTGTGGCGCCCGGGCAACCGGGGACCGAACGCAGTCCGCGGCGCAACGCAATCCACGCGGGAAGCATCGCCGGTCGAATGCAGCGGGGCTCTTGCCACGGCTCCTGGACCTGTGCATCATGCCCGGCGCGCCGGGCGCCGGGAGGATCTCCGCCTCCGTCCGGACGGCTCCATCGTCCGGGCCTTCGAGTGACGGTTGACATTGTGGCATGTCCATGTCCAAATCGTGGCGGACGGGCTCGCCGTGACGGCGGGGTTCGAACCGACGGGAACGACACGGGCGCCGGGGTGGCGCGGGCGGGGGTCCGAGAGTCGGAGCATGGACGGCCCGCGGGCAGCGCCGGCGTGACCGGAGCGAGTTTCGGAGAGAGGCAATTCAGGGAGAGACGAAGATGACGAGAAGCAAGGTGGCGTTTCTCGGGATGGTCGCAGGCGGCCTGGCCGTCTGCATGTTGGCGTTGCAGCCCGGACTGGGCGCGCAGCAGATGGCCGTGGCCATCGACGACGACGACATCGGCGGGGTCGTGACCGGCCCCGACGGGCCGGAGGCGGGGGTCTGGGTGATCGCCGAGACCACGGACCTGCCGACCCGGTTCAACCGCAGCGTGGTCACCGACGACGAGGGCCGCTACGTCGTGCCGGACCTGCCGGAGGCGACCTACGACGTCTGGGTCCGCGGCTACGGACTCGTGGATTCGCCCCGGCAGCAGGTGTCGCCGGGGACCCGTATCGACCTGACCGCGGTGCCGGCGCCCGACGCGCGGGCGGCGGCGCAGTACTACCCGTCCGGCTACTGGTACTCGCTGCTCGAGGTGCCGGGGCCCGACGAGTTCCCGGGCACGGGCGCCGACGGAAACGGCATCTCGCCGAGCGTCCCGAACCAGTCCGCGTGGCTGCGCGGCCTCAAGTCGGGCGGGTGCACCGCCTGCCACGGCCTCGGGACCAAGGCCACGCGCGAGATTCCCCCGCAGCTCGGCGAGTTCGACTCGCTGGTGGCGGCCTGGGACCGCCGCATCCAGTCCGGTCAGGCCGGGGGCAGCATGAGCGGAGCCCTCGACCGCATGGGACGCCGCCGCGCCCTCGAGATGTACGCCGACTGGACCGGCCGCATCATGGCCGGCGAGGTGCCCCCGGCGCCGCCGCGGCCCCAGGGCGAAGAGCGCAACGTGGTCGTCACCCAGTGGGACTGGGCCGACCCCACCGCCTACCTCCACGACGAGGCGTCGACCGACAAGCGGAACCCCACCGTGAACGCCAACGGGCCGATCTACGGCGCGCTCGAGGCGAGCGCCGACTACGTGCCGGTGCTCGACCCGGCGAGCAACTCCATCCGGGAGGTCGTGGTGCCGGTGCGCGACCCGGACACCCCGCTGGCCGCGGGAGCGCCCCTGGCGTCCTCACCCTACTGGGGGGACGAGGCCATCTGGGACAGCCGGTCCAACGTGCACAACCCGATGCTCGACCAGGACGGGCGCGTCTGGCTGACCTCCCGGGTGCGCGGTCCCGAGAACCCGCCGATGTGCCTGGAGGGGTCCGATCATCCGTCGGCCCGCGCGTTCCCGAACCCCCGCGCCAACCGCCATCTCGCGGTGTACGACCCCGCCACCGACGAGATGACCCTCGTCGGCACCTGCTACAGCACCCACCATCTGATCTTCGCCGAGGACGAGAACAACACCCTGTGGACCAGCGGCGGCGGGCAGGTCATCGGGTGGCTCGACACCAACCTGTTCCTCGAGACCGGTGACGAGGAGGCGGCGCAGGGCTGGAGCCCGCTCGTGCTCGACACCAACGGCAACGGCGTGCGCGACGAGTGGGTCGAGCCCGGCGAGCCCGCCGACTCCGCGAAGGACACCCGCATCCGCTCCGGCTTCTACGGCGTGGCCTACAGCCCCGTCGACGGCAGCATCTGGGGATCGTCGCTCGGCATGCCCGGCGCGGTGCTGCGGTTCGCCCCCGGCGACAACCCGTCCGAGACCGGTCTGACCGAGTTCTACGAGGTGCCGTTCCAGAACCCCGGCGCCGAGGTGCAGGACGGCTACTCGCCGCGCGGCATGGACGTCGACCGCAACGGCGTCGTGTGGACCCCCCTGGCCAGCGGGCATCTCGCCAGCTTCGACCGCAGCAGGTGTACCGGGCCGCTGAACGGACCGGACGCGACCGGCCAGCACTGCCCCGAGGGGTGGACCCTGTACGAGGAGCCGATGCCCCAGATGAAGGGCATCACCGAGTCGGGCAGCATCGAGGGCAGCTACTACGCGTGGGTCGACCAGTTCGACACGTTGGGACTGGGCCGCGACGTGCCCATCAGCACCGGCAACGCCGCCGAAGGGCTGCTCGCGCTGCGCGACGGCGAGTGGGTCATCCTGCGCGTGCCGTATCCGCTGGGGTTCTACACGAAGTGGATGGACGGTCGCATCGACGATCCCGACGCCGGATGGAAGGGCAAGGGCATCTGGGCGACCTGGAGCACCCGGGCGCCGTTCCACGCCGAGACGGGCGCGGGCACCCCGAGCAAGGTGGTCCGCTTCCAGCTCCGTCCCGACGCGCTGGCGAAGTAGTTCGACAAGACCGGAGGGAGGCTGCCGACCGGCGGCCTCCCCCCGTCGACCGTTCTCCCGCCGCCCTCTACTCCAGGTATTCCGCCGGACTCGCGATTGGAATGCCTTGAAACGGCGACATCACCAGGAGATCCCGGTCGCCGGTCACGAGACAGCCTGCTTGTCCCATGAGCGCCGTCTCGAGCAGCTTGTCGTCGCTCTGATCGCGGCATCCCATCCTGGCGCCGACAATCGAGACCCACTCGGCAACGGCTTCCAGTTGGGCGAGCAATACCAGCCGGTCAGCGGGGCTGATGTAGCTGTCGAACTTCGAATGGAGGAGCCGGGTCCGCAGCTCGTCGAACGTCTCGTCGGAGAACAGGAGGATGGCGCCCGTCGCACGCATCGCGTGGACGACTGCACGAGGCGGTCCCTGGGGTCGCAAGGCGGCGCTGATGACGACGTTGGCGTCGAGAACCACCCGTTCAATCGTCATCGGTCAGGAGCGCGTCCAGCCCCGCGTCCGTCAGTCCGCTTGCGGTGGCCTCCGCTCCCAGGCTGTCCATGGTCTCGGTCACACGCGCCCACGCGGCGCCCCGCAGCCGCTCGTACTGTTGCATCGACATCACGACGCCGACGGGCCTGCCCTTCTTGGTCACGCGAACCGGCGTGGTCTGGGCGGTGTCCAGTAGTTGGCCGAACCTGTTCTTGGCTTCCCGGGCGGCGATCTCTCTCATGAGCCCATAATAGCTACTATGGACTCCCTGGACAAGGCGACAGATCTCACGCCGGGTTCTGTCGATTGACTTCGCTTGAGGGACGATTCGCCGGCACCCAGGGATGGGCTCCACTTGGCACGGGGTGTTCCACTTGTGGGGAATAGATGGCAATAGAGGTTGCCAGGAAACTCAAAAAGTGGGAGAATTAATTACCAGTTAAAGCTTCAGGTGCCGTGACGTTCCGCGAAGGGTAATGGCAGACTCACTGCGAGACATCCTCCTCGACTTTCAGGAGGCCGAGCTGGCGACCGGCGTCCCGCGCCGGATGGACGTTACGCCGATACCGGGCAAGGCGACGGTCTGCATCGGGCCGCGGCGCGCCGGCAAGTCGACCTTCCTGTTTCAGCTCGTGGGGAAGCTGCTGGACCGCGGCGTGCCGCGCGACAACATCCTCTACCTGAACCTCTTCGACGACCGGCTCCGATACCTGCAACGCGACGGCCTCGGCGCCGTGGCGGACGCCTACTTCTCGCTCTACCCGGAGAAGAAGCACGCGGAGACGGTCTACTGCTTCTTCGACGAGATCCAGGTGGTCCCCGGCTGGGAGCCCTTCGTGGACCGTTTGATGCGGACCGACCGCTGCGAGGTGTACATCACCGGGTCGTCGGCGCGCATGCTGTCGCGCGAGATTGCGACGCAGATGCGCGGCCGGGCGTTGGCGTGGGAGATCTTCCCGTTCTCGTTCCGCGAGTTCCTCGACTTCAGGGGCATCGACGCCGCCGGTCCGTTGTCGACCCGGCGCCGCCTGGTCGTGCGCAAGGCGTTCGACGAGTACTGGGAGCGCGGCGGGTTTCCGGAGGTCGCGGGATTGGATCGCGCCCTGCGCATCAGGATCCACCAGGAGTACTGGGGCGCGATGCTGTTTCGCGACCTCGTCGAGCGCCATGACGTTTCCCATCCCCGGGCCGTCTCGGATCTGGCCCACCGACTGGTGGACAACACGGCGTCCCTCTACTCGGTCAACCGGCTGACGGGCTATCTGCAGTCGCTCGGGCACCGGGCCCCGAAGGCGGCGGTGTCCAGCTATCTGGAGTGGTTCGAGGACGCGTTCTTCCTGTTCACGGTGCGCATCTTCGACGCCTCCCTGGCGCGAGCCAACGCGAATCCGAAGAAGATCTACTGCGTCGATCATGCCTTGGTGACGTCGGTCGGCTCGGGTGTCCTCGTCAACGCCGGTCACCTGCTCGAGAACCTCGTGTTCATGGCGCTGCGCCGGTCCACCCCGGAGATCTGCTACTACCGGTGCGCGAACGGTAGCGAGGTGGACTTCATCGTACGAACGCCGGACGGCTCGCGTGCCCTGGCCCAGGCTTGCGAGTCGCTGGCGGACCCCGGGACGCGGAAGCGGGAAATAAAGGCGCTCCGCACCGCGATGGCCGAGCTGCGCCTGCGCGCCGGCACGATCGTGACCCGAGACGAGGAGGAAACGGTTCCTGTCGACGGCGGCGCCATCGAGGTCGTGCCGGCTTGGCGGTTCCTTCTCGATCCCATCGATCTCGTCTCGCGGCGTGGGTAGTCGAGGCAGGTCGGTCAACGGAGCCCGTCGCTGAGCGCGGTCGAACTCGAACGCACGCGACTGACGCGACGCGGTCTCGAGTCCCAACCTGTTCGTATCTCCACTGTAATCGGGCCGGTCGAGGATTCGCAGGTATCGCGCGTGCGCGCGTCTGTACGAGCCTGGGCTGCCCAGGGCCGCGAAACACGGCTGCCGGCCCCCTTCCCGGTCCCGCCCTTCACCCCCCGCCGGCAGGGGAGGCGGCGCGCCGGCGCAGCCAGTCGACGGTGAGGAGAAGCAGCACCGCGAAGGCGATCAGGAACGTGGCGACGGCGAGAATGGCGGGGCTGATCTGCTCGCGGATGCCGGCCCACATCTGCCGCGGCAGGGTGCGCTGGTTCTCGCCGGCCATGAAGAGGACCACGACGACCTCGTCGAACGAGGCGGCGAACGCGAAGAGGGCGCCGGACAGGACGCCGGGGGCAATCAACGGCAGCTGCACGCGGCGGAAGATCACGAGCGGGTCCGCGCCGAGGCTGGCCGCGGCGCGAGTCAGGTTGGTGTCGAAGGCGGACAGGGAGGCCGTGACCGTGATGACCACGAACGGGGTGCCGAGGGCGGCGTGGGCGAGGATCAGACCGAAGTGGGTCTGGGAGAGGCCGAGGGTGGAGTAGAAGAAGAACATGCCCGCGGCCGAGATGATGAGCGGCGTGACCATCGGCGAGATCAGCAGTCCCATCGCGAGGCGGCGGGCGGGCATGGCGGGGCTCGACAGCCCGAGGGCGGCGAGGGTGCCGAGCACCGTCGCGACCACCGTCGACGCGATGCCGATGAAGAGGCTGTTGCCGAGCGCCCGACGCCACGAGTCGTCGGTGACGATCTGGCGGTACCAGCGGAGCGACCAGGCGTCCGGATCGAGGCGCAGCATGCCCTCGGTGAACGTGAAGTACGGCTCGGCGTTGAAGCTGAGCGGCACGATCACCAGGATGGGCGCGATCAGGAAGGTGAAGATCAGCGCGCAGACCGCCAGATAGACGATCCGTCCGATCCGCGCTCCGGGCTCGGCCGCGGTCATGCTCATCCCAGTCTCATGCGATCGAGGCCGACCACCCGGTCGTAGACCCAATAGAGCACCGCCACGCAGGCGAGGAGGATCCCCCCGAGCGCGCCCGCGAGCCCCCAGTTCAGCGAGGTCTGCATGTGGTAGGCGATGAAGTTGGAGATGAGCTGGCCGCTCTGGCCGCCCAACAGAGCCGGGGTGATGTAGTAGCCGATGGAGAGGATGAAGACCAGCAGCGAGCCCGCGCCCACGCCGGAGAGGGTCTGCGGCCAGTAGACGCGCAGGAAAGCGTGCGGAAAGCTGGCGCCGAGGGAGGCGGCGGCGTTCATCTGCTGCGCGGGGATGGCCCGCATGATCGAGTAGACCGGCAGCACCATGAAGGGCAGGAGCACGTGGGTCATCGCCACCACCGTGCCGGTCATGTTGTAGATGAGGGCGATGCGGTCGTCGTCCGCAACCAGCCCGACGGCGACGAGCAGGTCGTTGATCACGCCCTGGGTCTGGAGCAGCACGATCCACGAGGTGGTCCTGACGAGCAGGGACGTCCAGAAGGGCAGCAGGACCAGTCCCAGGAGGAGACCGGCGCGGCGCGGGGACGCGTGCGCGATCAGATAGGCGATCGGATAGCCCAGCAGCAGGCACAGGCCGGTGATGCCGAGGCTGACCACGAGGGTGCGCCACAGCAGGGGCAGGTAGATGCGGCGGTCCGGCGGCTGGCGGGCGATCGCGCCGTCGGGCTGCCGTTGCAGGTCGAGCGCGTTCAGGTAGTGCCGCGCGGTGAAGCGATCGCCGGCGGTGCGAATGGCGCGCCAGGTACGGGCGTCGCCCCAATCGTCGTCCATGTCCAGCATGGCCGCGCGCCACGGGCCGGTGGGGACCTCGCGCAGCCGCCTCGCGCTGCGGACGACGACGCTCCGCAGACCCCCCTGCACGCGGTTGATCCGGCTGGCTACGCGGCCGATGGTCCGCTCGTCGCGCGCGCGCCGCAGCTCGCGCGCGGCGGCGGCGTACGCTGCTTCACCGGGATCGGACTGCCCGTCCCAATCGCGCAGCAGGGCGAGGGTATCGGGCAGGGCATCGGGGACCACCGGGTCGTAGACGCTGCGCACCAGCATCGTCGCCAGCGGCACCACGAACGTGATCCCGATGAAGGCGATCAGGGGCAGAGCCAGCCCGGCCGCGCGAATGGCGGGCCGGGTCACCGCGCCAGCCACGCGCTGAAGCGCTCGTTCATCTCGTCCATGTGGTCGCTCCACCAGGCCCAGTCGCTCTGGAGGGCGCGCTTGGTGTTCGCGGGGTAGGCGGGCATGTGGGGATTCATGTCGATGCCGGTCTCGGCGTGCGTCGAGATGAGGATCGCACCGGAGCGGCGCGTAGGACTGTAGGCGATGTAGCGGCTGACGGCGGCCATCGATGCCGCCGTCGAGGCGAATCTGACGAAGTCCAGCGCCGTCTCGAGGTCGGGCGTTCCGGCGACGATTCCGAGCTGGCCGACGTCGAGGATCTGACCGTCCCAGACAATCACGAACGGCTGGTTCTCCAGGTTCTGCGCGTTGAAGATCCGGCCGTTGAAGGCGGTGCTCATCACCACCTCGCCGTCCGCGAGCATCTGCGGGGGTTGCGCCCCTGCTTCCCACCACACCGCTTCATCCTTGATGGTGTCGAGCTTGCGGAAGGCTCGCTCGATACCCTCGGGCGTGTCGAGCGCGGCGTACACCCGGTCGAGGGGCACTCCGTCGGCCATCAGCGCGAACTCCAGGTTCGCAAAGGGTACGCGCCGCAGCCCGCGGCGGCCGGGGAAGCGATCGAGATCGAAGAAATCCTCGAGCGTGGTCGGCTTCTCGCCGGTCAGGCGCTCGGCGTCGTAGGCGTAGACGGTGGAGTAGAACGACATGCCCACGCCGCACTCCAACAGCGTCTCGGGCAGGAAGTCCTGCTCGGCGGGGACGCCGTCGAGCCCCGGTGCAAAGAGAGCGGGGTCGATGGGCTCGAGAATGCCCTCGTCGCAGCCGCTGACCGCGTCGGGGGTCTCGAGGTCGACGATGTCCCAGTGCACGTTGCCGGTCTCGACCTGCGCGCGCACCTGGGCCAGCCCGCCGTTGTAGTCGTCGAGTCGGATCTCGACGCCGGTCTCGGCCGTGAAGGGCTCGAGGTAGCCCTTGGTGATGGCCTGGGCGTACGAGCCGCCCCAGGACACGACGGTCAGCGATTCGCCCGCCGGCGGGGCGCAACCGACCGCCAGCACCGCCGCCGTCATCAGCGCCGGAGGTAACGCCGGGAGGCGGCCGGCCGCGGCGGGTCGCCCGCTGGTACGGGTCATGGCTTACCCTCCTCGCGGTCGGGGTCGAGGACGCGGCAGTCGGTCGGGGTCCAGCCGATGCGGATGCGGTCGCCCTCCAGCACCGCGCCGTGCCCGACGGTGTTCGGAATCTTGACGATGAAGTCCGCCTCGCCGCAGACGGTCATGCGGACGCGGAGATGGTCGCCCAGGAAGGTCACGTCGCTGACCGTCGCGTCGAACTCGTTCGTGTACATCCCCGGTTCGGGGGAGATCGACACCCGCTCCGGGCGGATGGACAACAGGACCGAGTCGCCGGCGCCGCAGGGAGAGACCCGCAAGGCCTGGACGCGGCGACCGCCGACGTCCACGTCGCAGATATCCTCCAGAATGGCGGTGACCCGGCCCGGAAGACGGTTGTTCTCGCCGATGAAGCGGGCGACGAACGAACGGTCCGGCTCCTCGTAGAGGGCTTCCGGAGAGGCGATCTGCTCCACGACGCCGGCCCGGAACACGGCGACGCGATCCGACATCACCATCGCCTCGTGCTGATCGTGGGTGACGTACACCATCGTGACCCCGAGGTCGCGGTGGATGCGCCGGATCTCGTACTGCAGCTCCTCGCGCAGGCGGCGGTCGAGGGCGCCGAGGGGTTCGTCCATCAGCACCAGATCGGGCTCGAACACGAGGGCGCGGGCGATGGCCACCCGCTGCTGCTGGCCGCCGGACAGTTGACCCGGCCGGCGATGCTCCAGACCCTCGAGCCGCACGAGCTGCAGGGCGCGGCGCACGCGGGCGCGGCGGTCGTCGGGGTCGAGCCCGCGAACCTCCAGCGGAAAAGCGAGGTTGTCGCCCACCGTCATGTGCGGGAAGAGGGCATAGTTCTGGAACACCATGCCGATGCCGCGCTTGCGCGGCGGCAGGTGCTCCACCGGGCGCCCGCCGATGCGGATGGCACCCGAGGTGGGAGCCTCGAAGCCCGCGAGCATCATCAGGCAGGTGGTCTTGCCGGACCCGGAGGGGCCGAGCAGCGTGAGGAACTCGCCCTTGGCGACCTGCAGGTCGAGGTCGCGCACCACCAGCGTCCGGCCGTCGTAGCTCTTGCTGACGCGCTCGCACTCGAGGTACTTGGCGTCGTCGGCCGCGGGGCTTCGCTGCGCCGCTGCCGCGGGCGCCGGCGCGAGCTCGACGTCGGTGTTCGATTCGGGCACCGGCGAATTATACTGTCGGCGAATCGCGATGCACGCATGGGATCCGCGGGCCGCCGGCATCGCCCGATCGGCGGCAGCCACTGGGGGAACAGCCATGTTGAACGTCCTGATTTACGTAGTTTCCGAGTTCGGGGTGCCGATCGTCGTGGCAGCCGTCTTGCTGTACGTCTTGTTGCGCGGCGAGATTAGCTTCAATTACTCGAAACGCCCGCGTCCGAACTAGTTGCAGGGCAAGGCGTTTGATGGCTCTGTTACACGGGCCGGCGAGGTCACAGGTGAGCGCAAGCAGAACCACTCCGGGCTGGCGGCACTGGGTGCTGGGTGCGATGCTGGCGGGGCTCGCGGTGGTGCCGGCGGCCGCGCAGACCGAGTTCCACTTTCAGTACGGCCGCCTCTCGAATCCGTTCTCGGGGCAGTCCGTGACGAGCCGCATCCTGACGATACAGCAGGCATCGAGCTGGTCGCTCGGCGACAGCTTCCTGTTCGTCGATTTCATCGATGACGGCCTCGTCGACGGCTTCAACGACAAGGACTTCTACGGCGAGTGGTACCCCACGCTGAGCTTCGGCAAGATGGCGAACAGGACGGTGGGGGGCGGGCCGCTCCGGGACGTGGCCCTGATCGGGGGCATCAACTTCGGCGGCGACGCCGACTTCTTCAAGTATCTCCCCGGCGTCCGGCTGTCCTGGGCGGTGCCCGGCTTCTTCTTCCTCAACACCGACATCACCGCGTTCATCGACGGGAACACCGGCAGCGCCGCCCCGCGGACGAGCAACAGCTGGATGTTCGACGTCAACTGGGGCGCGGGGTTCGACGTCGGGAGCCAGTCTTTCGGGTTCTTCGGCCACGCCGAGTACATCCATCGCGTCACCGACGAGCTCGGCAACGAGGTCCGGAGCTGGATTCTGGCCCAGCCCCAGCTCGTCTGGGACCTCGGCAAGGCCGTGAGCGGCCACGCCAACCAGCTCTTCCTGGGCGGCGAGTATCAGTACTGGCCGAACAAGCTGGGCACCGACACCAACGAGAACCTGCTGCAGTTCCTGATCATCTGGCGGCTCTGACCGGGGCACCGCATGGACTTCGGCGCGTACGAGATCGACCCCGCCGTCTACGACGAGATGTTCGGGCCGGACGGCGCGCCCCGAGAGCACAGCCGCTCGCTCCACGAGGCGCTGGGCCGGCTGTCGAACACCGACCTCGCCGAGATTCAGGAGCGCGTCAGCCGGTCGTTCCTCAACGAGGGCATCACCTTCACGGTCTACAGCGACGACGCGGCGGACGAGCGGATCATCCCCATCGACTGCATTCCCCGCATCCTGGCCGCCGCCGAGTGGAAACGGCTCGAGGCCGGCCTCGTGCAGCGGGTCCTCGCCCTGAACCACTTCCTCGCCGACGTCTACGGCGACGCCCGCGCCATCGCCGACGGGGTCATCCCCGAAGACCTCGTGTACGGCTGTCCCCAGTACCGCCGCGAGATGTGCGGGGTGACCCCGCCCCACGGGACCTGGGTCGCCATCTGCGGCACCGACATCGTGCGTACCACCGACGGGTTCCTGGTGCTCGAAGACAACCTCCGGGTGCCGTCGGGGGTGTCCTACATGATCGCCAACCGCAAGGCGGTCAAGGCGAGCCTGCGGCGTCTCTACCGGCAGTGCCGGGTGCGGGAGGTCGAGCAGTACGGGCGGCTGCTGCGCGAGACGCTGCGCGAGCTCGCCCCCGCCGGCTGTCGCGAGCCGACCCTGGCCCTGCTGACTCCGGGGGTGGCCAACTCGGCGTTCTACGAGCACATGTTCCTGGCCAACGAGATCGGCGGCGAGCTGGTGGAGGGCCGCGACCTGGTGGTCAGGAACCGGGTCGTGTACATGCGCACGACGGAGGGGCTGCGGCGGGTGGACGTGATCTACCGGCGCGTGGACGACGACTTCCTCGATCCGCTCGTCTTTCGTTCGGATTCGCTGCTCGGGGTTCCCGGCCTGATGGAGGCGTACCGCCACGGCAGCGTGGGGCTCGCGAATGCCCCCGGCACCGGTGTGGCCGACGACAAGAGCGTGTACCCCTACGTGCCGGACCTGATTCGCTACTACCTGAGCGAAGATCCGATCCTGGCCAACGTGCCGACCCACATCTGCCGCCGGCCGGAACAACTCGAGTACACCCTCGACAATCTCGATCGGCTCATCGTGAAGCGGGTGGGCGAGTCCGGCGGCTACGGCATGCTGGTCGGTCCCCAGGCCACGCCGCCACGCCGGCGGAGCGCGAAGCGTATGCCCGCGAGATGCGGGCCGACCCCGCCGACTTCATCTCGCAGCCGCTGCTGGCGCTCTCCCGCGCGCCCTGCTTCGTCGACGGCCGGGCCGAGCCGCGGCACGTCGATCTGCGCCCATTCGTGCTCCGGGGGCGGCAGACCCGCCTCGTGCCCGGCGCGTTCTGCCGCGTCGCCCTCCGCCGGGGCAGCATCGTCGTGAACTCGAGCCAGGGCGGCGGCGGCAAGGACGTCTGGGTGCTGGAAGACTGAATGCTGGCCCGCAACGCGGAAGGTCTCTACTGGACGGGCCGCTACGTCGAGCGGACGAGCCACCTCTGCCGCCTCCTGGGCGAGCAGATGGAGACGCTGGTCGACCGGCCGATCCGCGAGATCGACTTCGGCTGGCGCCGCATCTACGGCGCGTTGCGCCGGCAGCCTCCCGGCCCCGCCATCGGTTTCGGCGGACTCGACGACGACTTCACCCTCGCCGACTCGTTCGCGCTCGCCGACGATCTCACCTTCGAGCGATCGAATCCCGACTCGATCTGGAGCTGTTTCGCCTCGGGCCGGGAGAACGCGCGCCAGATGCGCCACTGCATCACCGGCGAGATGTGGACCTGTCTGAATCTCGCGTACCTGCGTCTCCGCGAGCTGCGCATCAACGATATCTGGAAGACCGCGCCGGAGAGCTTCTATACCGCGGTCTCGCGGGACGTCGACACCTTCCTGGGCGTGGCCGAGCGGACCATGTACCGCGACGATCGCTGGCGCTTCCTGCAGATCGGCCGGTGTACCGAGCGCGTGCAGTTGGCGGTCTCACTGCTGCTGGCCCACGTCGAAGCGATCACGTCGGCGGAGGAAACCTCCGACCACGACTGGATGAGCCTGCTGCGGGTCTGCAACGCCCTCGATGCCTATACGGATCGATACGGCGTCGCGATCCGCGCGGATCGGGTGTTCGATCTGCTGGTCATCGATCCCCGGCTGCCGCGATCGCTGTACCGCGCTTCCGATGCGGCGGCGCGCGAGCTGGCTGCGCTCGCGCCGGGGCCGGGACCGACCGGGGAGGCCGCGCGCGTCGCGGCGCAGATGACCGGGACGGTCTGCGACCGTTGGCCGTCGGAGGGGTCTGCCCTGGACGACCGCCGCGACCGTCTCCGGCAGCTGGAGACCCAATGCCGCGGCTTCCACGACCTCGTGATGGCGGCTCACGTCCAGTACGACGTCGACGATCCGGTGCCCTGACGGACACGACTCGCCTTCAACCGGGCGGAGTGAGCCGCCGGCGCGACGGGACTCTCGGCGGCTCGGACCGGCCATGTCCGGGACACGCGTTCAGCGGGGAGGGTTGGTCAGGAGACTTCCAGAGCGGCCTGGCGCGAGTCGCGGATCGGAATGATCTGATCGAAGCCGCTGACGCGGAACACTTCCTCGATGTGGTCCTGCATGTTGCACAGGGCGATGGAGCCTTCGTTGGCGCTGAGTTTCTTGGCGGCGATGAGGAGCACCCGCATGCCGGAGCTGCTGATGAACGACAGACGGCCGAAATCGAAGATCAGCTTCCGTTCGTCGTTGCCGATGTGATCCATGACGATCGATTCGAACGCCCGCGCGTTCGCGCTGTCGAGCCGCCCGACCGGCAGCAGTATCAGCGCCCCGTCTTCCCGTTCCTCTGCGACTTCAATGTTCATCGATGCCCCTCGGCCGAAACCGCGCGATCGTGCCGGTCACGCGGTTTCCGACTTGAAATGGTGATGTACCGTCAATCGGTTCCTGCCGTCCACGAATTCGTAGGATATGTCGTCGGCGAAGGATCTGACCAGATGCAGGCCGAGGCCGCCCACCGCCCGGTCATCCAGTGACGACGTCGTGTCCACGCCGTCCGCGTCGAAAGCCGTCGGATCGAACGGCGACCCGTTGTCCTCCAGGGTGAGGGTCACGACGTCCCGATCGGCTTTCAGGTGGATGTCTATCGTCGGATCGGGCACGTCGAACGTGCCGTGCGTCACCGCATTGGTGATCAACTCGTCCAGGGCCAGGTTGATCACGAAGACCGTCGGCAGCGGCAACTGGTTCTCGTCCCCGAACTCCTCGACTGCGGACGACAGATTACGAACCTCGGTCAACTTCGCAGGCAGCGACACGTGAAGGTCAGGCATGGTCTTGCACACCATCAGCGACTGGCGATTCGGCCACTATAGCAATATCCGGGGGAACCAATCCACTCCGTGGGTGGTGTCGCTACGGTACCGGCGCGGTCATCGGCGGCGCAGCACGAGGCAGGTCATGTCGTCGGCGGCGGCGGCCCCGGTCGAGAAGCTTCCGATCTCGCGCCAGACGTGGTCCACGATCTCCGCCGGGGACCGCCGCGATGCCCCATCCAGCGTTCCCTCCAGCCGGTCCTTGCCGAACAGGGCGCTGTCGAGGTTCACCGCATCGGTCAGACCGTCCGTATACAGAAACAGGGTCTCCTCCCGCTGAAGGACCTCGCTTCCACTCGCGTAGTCGAAGTCCTCCATCAGCCCCATCGCCAAGCCACGGGTCATGGGAAGCGGACGCCGGGAGTCGTCCGGGGCGATGACATACGCCGGCTCGTGTCCGGCGCAGACGTAGTCGAGCTTGCCGGTCTCGATGTCGAGGACGCCGATTACGCAGGTGACGAACAATCCCATCGGATTCTGCTGGCACAGCCGCCGGTTCGCCTCGTTGGCGATAGCGGATATGTCCGTGTGCTCGGCGGCTGCCGAAGTCATCGCCGACTGCGATGCGGCCATGAACAGAGCGGCCGCGACCCCCTTGCCGGAGACGTCCCCGAGCACGAAGAACAGGGTCCCGTTCGACGAATCCGTGAACTCGACGAAGTCCCCGCCGATCTGCTGGGCGGGGGTCATCCGCGCCGACACCGAGAAGGCGCCGAACTCGGCGTTGCCTTCCCGCACCAGCGCCTCCTGCACGACCTTCGCCATCGAGAGATCCTGCTCGATGGCCTCGTGGGCGAGCTGAAGGCGCTCGTTGCTCGTCTGCAGCTCGCTGGTCCGCGCCGCCACCATCGTCTCGAGCTGTTCCTCGCGGTTGAAGACCTGCACGGTCATGTCGGAGAAGACGCGGGCCAGACTGCCCAGCTCGTCCGTCCGGCGGATCACCTCCTGCATCGCTTCGGGGTCCGGCGGATTCCCGGTCTCGACCTGCCGCGCGGCGGCGGCGATGACCTCGATGGGATGGGTCAACCACCGCGTCCCCCCCGCCGCCGCGACGCCGGTGAGAGCCAGGAGCACGAAGGCGATGACGACGGTGTTCATCGTCTCGCCGAGCACCGTGTCCGCGATGTCGTCCAGACTGACGGCGATGGCGAGGCCCCCGATCGGAATCCCGCCGGTATTGATGAGCGGCGAGGCGACCCAGATGCCGCGGTCCTCGGGCGAGAACAGGTTCAGGCTCACGGCGCTCACGACGCGCCCCTGGTCCATGGCCGTGTCCACGACCGCGTCGGCGCGGTCCTCGAACAGTTGCCAGGCGTCCACGCCTTCGGTGGTCTGCACCTCGGCCCGGCGGGCGGCGGCGGCCAGCTCGCGATCGAGGTTGACGACCCAGAGGGCATCGAGATCCTGGTTTCCAGAGCGGACCAGGACGTCCGCCTCGCGCTGGTACACGGAGTAGAGCAGATTGCCGCCCGACGCGCTCTCGATGGGAATGCCGACCTGAACGCGCCGGGCGGCTTCTCCGGTGGCGACGGTGACGTACTTGTAGAGGGCGCCGTCGGACGGCCGCGGCGCCGTCGGATGCTCCACGACGCCGGGCGATTCCCCGGGCAGCTCGTCGAGGTCGCCGGGCCGCACGAGGGCGGCCTCGGCTCCGCCCGCGGCAGGCGGCAGCAGGCTGGAGTAGAGGGGGACGTTGTTCGCGCCGGAGACGCGGATCTCGTCGATGGCGGTCGTGGTGGCGATGCGCCGCAGCCGGAACTCGATGTCGTCCCGCGTCCATCCGGCCGCCTCGGCGGCGGCGACGAAGCGCTCGAGCATGATCGCCTGGGCCGCCATCTGCTGGCCGAGAATGCCCTCGATGATGGCGGAGACGTCGGCCCGCTCGGACGTGTAGCGGCTCGTCAGGATCTCCTGGTCGCCGAAGACGATCGCGTTGCCGACCTGCACGATCCGCCGCTTGTCGACCCCGCCGACCCCGACGTACTTGTAGACCTCGTTGTCGATCTCCCGCACCTGGGCCGGCTGGGTGATCACGTCGCCGTCGTCGCCGGCGAGCAGCACGTAGAACTTCGACGCCTGGGGCTGCACCGCCGGATCCGGATCGAACTGGAACGGCACCAGCCTGCCCCGTTCGTCCCGTACGTTGGTGAGATAGGAGAACGCCGTCTCGTCGGTGATCCAGAACTCGTCGAGCACCGTCTCGGCGACGATCCCGTCCAGGATGCGGATAACTCGGGGCGGATCGTACTCGGCCGCCTCCGCCGCCGCCACGAGATGGGCGGCGATGCGGGCCTGGGCGATCATCTGAGGGTCGAGGGTCGCGTCCAGCGTCCGCGCGACGTTGGCCAGCGAGATCTCGCCCATCTCCGCGAAGCTCGCGGAGAACAGCTCCGACAGGTTGACCGCGTTCGCCTCGGCCTCGTCGCGCAGGGTGGCGGCGGCGTTGTACAGGAGGGTGGCCGACGTGGCCACGATGGTCACCGCGAGCAGCACGGCGAGGGCGAGAAAGCCCCGTACCGCGAGCCGCATCCGCACGCGCGGCTGCGATTCCGACCGTGGAACCGAAAGCGTGTCCTCGGCGGTACGAATCGTTGCGACTCCCATAGCGCACCCTCGCCGTTGATGCCTCAGGCGCCGAGCGATGATATCACCGTTCGGGGGCCGCACCTGCTTGGCTGCCCGGGCAGCGGCGGCCCTGTCCGCGGGCGGAGGCAGTCGCCTCCTTGCTCGGCGCCTTGCGGGTTTAACGGCCGTGCCTGCGGGCGGAGGCAGCCGCCTCCTGCTCCGCGCCCGGCCGGTTGAACGGCCCTGCCCGCGGGCGGAGGCAAGCCGCCTTCTGCTCCGCGCCCGGCAGGGTTGAACCGCGGGCCCTGCCGGCGGACGGAGCGGCGCCGCGGACTCGTGGAACGAGGACCCGGCGCGGTCAGTTCAGGCCGCGCCGTACGAGCAGCGGACGGATGTCCGGGTCCGCGCCCCGGAACGCGCGAAAGAGATCCAGCGCCTCGACGCTGCCGCCCCTCGACAGGAGGGTGCGCCGGAAGTGGTCGCCGTTCTCGCGCCGGAGGCCGCCGTTCTCCTTGAACCACTCGACGGAGTCGGCGTCGAGCACCTCGCTCCAGATGTACGAGTAGTAGCCGGCCGAGTAGCCGCTGCTCCAGATGTGCGAGAAGTAGGTGCTGCGGTAGCGCGGCGGCACCGTCTCGAGCGCGACCCCCGCCGCGTCGAGGGCCGCCGCCTCGAACGCCTCGACCCCGGCGGCATCCGGGACCTCGTCGGCCGTCAGCTGATGCCACGCCTGATCGAGGAGCGACGCGGCGAGGTACTCGGTGGTCGCGAACCCCTGGTTGAACTGCTGCGTCGCCAGCACCTTGTCGAGGAGGTCCGCCGGCATCGGCTCGCCCGACTCGTGGTGGACCGCGTAGTTCCGGAGCACGTCGGGCCAGGTGGCCCACATCTCGTTGACCTGCGACGGGTACTCGACGAAGTCGCGCGGCACCGATGTGCCCGCGAAGTAGGGGTACCGGACATCCGAGAAGAAGCCGTGAAGCGCGTGCCCGAACTCGTGGAACATCGTCGTGACCTCATCGAAGGTCAGCAGCGTCGGCTCGCCGTCCGGCGGCTTCGGAATGTTCAGGTGGTTGGCCACCACCGGCGACGTCTCGAGCAGATGCGACTGCGACACGTAGGCGTTCATCCAGGCCCCGCCCCGCTTGGACGGCCGGGCGTAGTAATCGCCGAGGAACAGGCCGAGGGGCGCGCCGCCGGCGTCGAACACCTCCCAGACCCGGACGTCCGGATGGTAGACCGGCAGCTCCGGCCGCGCCTCGAACCTCAGCCCGTACAGCCGGTTGGCGGCGAAGAACACGCCGTTCTCGATGACGTTGTCCAACTCGAAGTACGGCCGGAGCTGCGACGCGTCGAAGGCGTAGCGTTCCGCCCGCACCTTCTCGGTGTAGTACGACCAGTCCCAGGCCGCCAGCTCCAGATCGGCGCCCTCCGCCGCGGCCATCGCCTGCAGGTCCGCGGCCTCGCGTTCCGCGTTGGCCACCGCCGGCGGGGCGAGGCTCGCGAGCCGCTCGTTGACGGCGGCGACGGTCCGGGCCGTCTGCCGCTCGAGGATGTAGGCCGCGTGATTGGGATAGCCGAGCATGGCCGCCCGCTCGGCCCGCAGGGTGGCCATCTCCGTGATGACCCCGCGGTTGTCGTACTCGCCGCCCTGGCTGTTGCGGGCGAGCGATGTCCGCGTGATGCGCTCGCGAAGGCTCCGGTCCGCGAGCGACTCCAGCGCCGGCTGCCCGCTGGTGTTCAGCAGCGGGATGACGTACTGCCCTTCCAGGTCCCGCGCCTCCGCCGCCGCGACGGTGGCCGCGACCTGGCCCTCGGACAGCCCGGCCAGCTCCTCGCGCGTATCGACCACCACGGCCGAGGCGTTCACCTCGTCGAGCACGTTCTGGGTGAACCGGCTGGACAGCGTCGCCAGACGGGCGTTGATCGCCTGCATCCGCTCCTTCTCGGCGTCGGAGAGCCGCGCCCCGGCCCGCACGAAGTCGACGTGGTACTCCTCGACGAGCCGCCGCGACTCGTCGTCGAGGCCGAGCTCCGCCCGCTGCTCGTACAGCGCCTCGACGCGCGCGAACAGGTCGCCGTCGAGGAGCATGCGGTCGGTGTGGGCGGCCAGCCGCGGCGCCATCTCGTTGCGAATCGCGTTGATGGCGTCGTTGGTGTCGGCGCTGGCGAGGCTGAAGAACGTCGCCGCGACGCGGTTCAGCATCTGCCCCGACCGTTCGAGGGCCACGATGGTGTTCTCGAACGTCGGCGGCCCGGTCGTCCCGGCAATCGCCTCGATCTCGGCGATCTGATCGGCCATGCTCCGCTCGAATGCCGGCCCGTAGTGCGCGTCGTCGACGCGGTCGAACGGCGGAAGCTGATAGGGCAGCGGGCTCTCGGTGAAGAACGGGTTGTCGGCCATCTCTTCCTGCTGTGCTGCGTTCAGGGCGCCGCCGATGCCGACAGCCAGCGCCAGACCGGCCGCCGTTGCCGCCGCGAACTTCGATGTCATAGTCGGATCCTCCCGGCGAGAAGCGGTCACTCAACCTCCAAAGATACCAGCTTTTTCGACCAGTTCCCCGAACCACGCGTTCCTGGCGTACGATTGGCCGCTGGTGCGTCGTGACGAGGCGGGGAAACCGTCCGGGTCACGCTGTTCCTCTCCAGCGGGTGCGAGTCCCGCCTTTCCGGACGGGGACTGCGGCGAACCGCTTCGCGCGGTCTTGCTCCCAATCGGTCGGTTCCCCCGACCGGTGTCCAGTAGGATCTACCAATGATCCAGAACGCACCCCAGGTCATCGAGCTTCGGGCCGGCGCGACGCGGCTTGCCGTGGCGCCCGAGGTCGGCGGGTCCATCACCCGTTATGCCTCGGAACGCGCCGGCCGGACCCTCGAGTGGATGCGCCCGGCGTCCCCGGACGCCCTCTCCTCGCGGACCGCCGGCGGGACGTCGAGCTTCCCTCTCGTGCCGTTCTCGAACCGCATCCGCGACGCGCGTTTCCGCTTTCGCGGGCGCGAGGTCCAGCTTCCGCAGAACTTCCGGCCCGAGCCCCACGCCATCCACGGCCACGGCTGGCGGGCGCCGTGGACCGTCGTCGACCGGGGCGCCGCGCGGCTGACGGTGGAGTACCGGCATCCGGCCGACGCGTGGCCCTGGACCTACGCGGCGCAGCAGACCTTCGACCTCACCGACGAGCGCCTCCGCGTCCGGTTCGCGGTCACCAACGAGGCGCCGGAGCCGATGCCCGTCGGCTTCGGACTCCACCCCTACTTCGTCCGGACTCCGCGGGCGCTGGTGCGGGCCGACGTCGGCCCGATGTGGGAGGCCGACGCCGACGTCATGCCGGTCCGCATCGTGCCCCCGCCCCCGCCGCTCCTCCTCGGCGGGGCCGGGCTCAATCCGGACGCCACCGTCCTCGACAACAACTTCACCCGCTTCGGCGGGCGCGCGGTCATCGACTGGCTGGAGTGGAACGCGCGGCTGCGGATCGACGCCGACCCCGTCTACGCCTGTCTCGTCGTCTACACCCCGGCCGGCCGCGACTTCTTCTGCGTCGAGCCCGCCACGAACTGTATCGACGGCTTCAACATGGCCGATCGCGGCCGCACCGACGCCGGCCTCATCGTCCTCGACCCGGGCGACACCGCCGCCGGCGACGTGACGTTCACGCCCGAGCTGCGGTAGGAGCCTGCGCCATAGAACGGTGCTGCCTCCGGCGGAGGCGCCGACTCCCAGGCAGGGTTGATTGGGGCGGCTGCGCCGCGAGGCCGCGGCGGAGCCGCAGGCGACGATTTCCGGGCCAGGAGTCTGCTCCGTAGACCCATCAGCTGGCGCCGCGTTCGTGCGATACTGGACTGGCGCCAGATGCCTCGGGCTTGCGTGATCGCACGTCTGTGGGCTCGTCGCGATTCGTACAGTGGTGCCTCCTGGAGTGCGGCGTGGCAGCTCGTGACGGCTTCGATACGCTGGCGTCGGAAGGCAGGATTGGGGCGAATGGCGGTTGCAGTGCAAAGCTCGCGCATGACGGCCGACGAGTTGTTCGAGCGGCCGGACGACGGGTATCGGTATGAACTCGTCGAAGGAACACTCGTCCGCATGACGCCCGCGGGAGCGCGGCACGGCGTGGTGACGGCCTGCCTCGGTCAAGTGCTCAACGAGTACGTCCTGGCTCGCGCCGCCGGCATCTGCTGCGGGGCGGAGACGGGTTTCATCCTGCGGCGCGCGCCGGACGTCGTCCGTGCGCCCGATGCGTCATTCGTCGCCGCGGCCCGGATTCCGAAGACCGGCATCCCCGCCGCCTACTGGCCCTTCGCGCCGGATCTCGCCGTCGAAGTCGTCTCGCCCTCGGACGGCCCGGCCGACGTGCACGCGAAGGTCGGCGACTACTTCGCGGCCGGAACTCGTCTGGTCTGGGTCGTCGACCCCGTTGCGCGGGTCGTCCGCGTCCATCGTTCCCTGCGGAACGTCCAGGTGATTGGAGACGTCGGAGAGCTGACCGGCGGCGACGTGCTGCCGGGGTTCCGCTGCCCGGTGCGGCGGCTGTTTCCATGGAACGACCCGCCGCGATGATCCTCGGCCCCCGACTTCTTCCGCGTCGAGCCCGCCACCGACTGCATCGACGGGTTCAACATGGCCGATCGCGGCCGTACTGACGCCGGCTTCATCGCCCTGAACCCGGGCGACGCCGCCGGCGGGGACGTGAGGTTCACCCTCGAGCTGACGTGACTGACCATGCCTCCGCGCGACGACACGACGAGACCGTGGTTCGCTATCGGCTGGTTTCTGATCTGGAGCGTTTTTCAGACCTTCGCCGTCGTCTCGGTGATCAACGGCACCTGGCAACGGCCTGCCGCGTTCCCCGCCGGCGTGTGTACGACTCGCTGATCTGGCCGGAGGTGTTCTTCGTGCCGCTCTACGTGGCGGCGGCCATCCTCCTGTGGAGACGGTACTGGCTCGGCGCCGTCCTGTCGTTCGTGGCGGGCGGCGGAATCGTCTACGTCATGATCTATCTGCTGGCCCTCTCGGGATTCTCGGGGGCCGTCAATCTCGCCGCGGACAGTCTGTTCCTGGCCTGTACCCTCGTGGCGCTGTGGCAGGTCGGCTCTCGCGCCAGGCCGACGGCTGCATGACCCGGGAGCCGGTGGCAGGCCCACGTGCAGCGGTGCCTCTTGCCAAGGGCTCCCGCTCCGGGTCCGCCTACGCGGCAGGTTCCGACCACGCGATGATGGGCGGCTCCATGTGCTGACATCCAGCGACAGTGTCGTTGTTCATCATGACCACGAACAACGCGCCCGGTAATTGGCTTCGCGCGCCGAGGGGAGATGGTGCAACGTACGGCGGGCTGGTGCGCCGTCGGGCAGGTTCAGGAAGACGTCTTCCAGATCCAAGGCGAACCCTGGCAGCAGGGCCGAGCGCAACGTCTGTTTCCGGCCCAAGGTCTGCGCAACCACCAGCGCGCGGCCGTGCAGGCGGTGAATCCACACCGTCTCGGCCGAAGGATCGACCAGCCAGTACTCCGCCACGCCGTGCTTCGCGTAGAGCGCGCGCTTGTAGCCGCGGTCCCGCTCGGCGGTGGCCGGCGAGAGGATCTCGACCACGAGGTCGGGCGCTCCCCGCACGTTCTCACCGCTGCTCAGCAGGTGTGGGCGGTCGCGGGAGACGAACAGCAGGTCCGGCTGCACGACATCGGTGTCGGAGAGCACCGCGTCGCAAGGGGCAAAGAAGAGCATCCCCAGCGAGTTCTCCCGAACGAATCGAGCCAGCCGCTCGCCCAACCGAACCTGAACCGTCTGGTGCCTCAGATTCGGCGCCGGGATTGTGACCAGATCCCCATCGACCAACTCGTAGCGCTTGTCCGGTGGCGCCGTCCGGTAATCCTCGTAGGTGAATTTGAAGACGGGCTGCGCGGTGGACACGTTCTTCGTCCCTCCGTCGTCCCGCCGCCTGCGGCGACTGCGAGGACTATTGGTCGAACCGGACGAGTCAGCCCGCCGGCCGGGACCCTAGCAACTTCGACTTGCTTTGCCGCCTCCTTGCGGGGGAGTGCTGCCACAAGCTGGCCCGCGGTGGGGTCAGCCGGCCACGGCCTTGCTCCGCATGAATCGCGGCACTCGCGTGGCGTCGCCGCCAATCAATGCCCGGATGTCATCGAGATCTTCCATGAACTCGTTTGCCGGTACTTCGGCATAGCGCCAGCAACTGAACGCCGAACCGCGTACCGCTTCCCGCGCGCGTGCCTCGAACTTGCCCGCTGCGCCCGTATCGCCGGTTGCCCAGCAGGCTATTGCCATGCACTGCAAGTAGTTTGTACGTTTTCGTTCCGGTTCCGATTCCGAGCGATCGAGCTCGACGACGCGAACGAACGGACCCGTAGCGATCTCACCGTTTACCCCCCAGGCCGCCATGCCGTAGTTGAACGCGTCGACAATATCCATACCTTCGACGCTGCCATCCCCATGGCGAAGCAGCTTCGTCGCGTCCCCGCACGCTCCAGTCGCGATGAACCGCATCGCCAACGTCGCCTGCGCGCGCACAAGATCTGAATCCGCAACGGCCGCATCTCCCACTATCCGCCGCAGGATGGCAATCGAAACTGCGATTTCGTCCGGCCATTTTTCGAGGCGAGCTGCAAGCGAGAGACGCTGGGGAATCCCGAGCGAGATCACCGCCTGTGAAGCGGCGGCATCATCCGCCCTATCGAGGCCGATCAGCGATGCGGCCTCCCAGATCAGTCGGGGCGGTACGCTGTCGGCTTGCAGCACGCGCAATGCATCCTCGCTCGCGCCGGCCGGATCGTTGCCTTGAGCACGGACCCGACCCCGCTGCAGATACACTTCGGGCTCGTCGTATCCCGCTTCTACCGCCCGATCGAACAACGACGCCGCTCGCTCCACCCGGGGATCGCTTTCGCGGAACCTCCCCAGTTCAAACAGCACCTCCCCATCCTGGGAGTGTGTCTCCTCTATTCGGCGCAGCTTCTCCTTCAAGGCAATCGGTGATTCGTGCATCTCTCGCCGGCGTCGCCACGCTCTGGCCGTTCGCTCAAGGTAGGCTCGCGCTCCATCGCGGTCGTCCAGATTGCGTCCCACGATCTCCTTAACGACGCGGCAGTACTCCTTCGCGAGCCGACTCGTCGGGCGAGCCTGGGTGAACACCTCTTGGTTCAGCAGCGACAGGCTGTCATACCGGTGCACGATCAGCGGCTCGCGCGTTAAGGCCAACTGCTTCCGGAATGCCTGGATCTTGTCTTCGAGAATCCTGTCCTCGTCGTCCAGGTCCGGCACGTTGGACATGACGAAGTGAAGCTCTATGGCTTTGCCTCGCGGTTCGCCGGTCTCCGCCCGGATGTCGCTCACTACCTTGGCCAGCCCCCGCAGATTCTGTTCGTTCGGGAAGAACAGGATGGCCACCGCGTCGGGCAGTTGGCGGGTGCAGATGCCGCCGGTGTCGGTATGGCCGGTTCTTGAGTCGATGAGCACGTAGTCCGGATTGACGATTTGCTGCCACTGGGCCTTGAGATCCTCGAACAGCAGATAGCCGTCGCGCTTCTCGTACAGCTCGGCCCAGTCGATCTGATTGAAGTGAGCCGCGTACGAAGCTTGCTGAGCGCCCGACGGCATGATCCACAGCTCGCCGCCGCGGTCGCCGATGTCGGGCGACCGGGCCAGGAACCTGCCGGCGTCGGGAGCGCGATTGGAGTCCAGGTACTCGTGGACGAAGTCGATGATACCTGGAACCCCGTCCCGCGGACGCAAGACGTCGAACGTATCGAGCCCCGGCGCCTCCAAATCGAAATCGACGGCCAGCACACGACGACCTCGCTTCGCCAGCTCTACGGCGGCGTTGGCGAGCGCCATGCTGCGGCCCACCCCGCCCTTGAAGGAGTAGAACGTCGTGATGTACATGTTCGAACCCCCGCCAGCGGGTTACGCGGCGCGAGGTTGAAGCCGGAAATTCTCCTGTTGCCGTCGCTGCTCGTCGGATACGTCGATTGCGCGGAAACGTCCAGCGTTCGTCTCGGAGGGTGGCACGGAATCGATCTGTTCCGACCCCAGGCGTGTCAGCCTGTGCAGGTTGTTGGGTGTCGCGAGAAGGCGGAGGTACCGGTCGTTCGCCGCGCTCTGAATCAGAATCCCGTTCTCCCAGCGGTTCAGCGTTGCTTCGCCGAGGCCGGTGACCTTCGAGAATGCGGCGCGCGACATTCCATGCATCCGTCGGATTCCGCGTATGTCGTTCGGCGACAGCACCCCGAGGTGGGCGCAGATCGCTTCGTGCTTCAGGGTCTCGGCTTCATCGTCGAGACACTCGAAGCCGCAGGACGGACAGACGTGAACCGGGAGCCTCACGGTCAGCTCGGCGGCGTCGGCGCCGATCCCGTACGTGAACGTGTGCTCGCCCCAGATCCTGCGGGTGTCCGCGTCGCAGTCGAAGCAGGGGACGGTGTCTTCCGTGTCGTTGGGGGGAGTTGCGGTCGTCGCACGTGATGGCATGTTCTGATGCTCCGCTCGGCCGCCGATAGCCAACCCCCGCTGCATTCAAGGGGCGATGCATCGCGGCTGTCTGCGTTGCTCCTCGCTGAGATTCTGCCCGATCCGCGTCGCTCTTCGCGGCTCGTCAGGCGTGCGCGTCGCCCATTGCGATGCAACGCATGGTTGCGCCATGGGCTGTCAGCGTTCCGAGTAGTGAAAGCTCCTTCCGAGTATCCAGCCCCGATGCAGCTCCAACTTCACGTAGAGTCGGGGACGCGCCGACGAGTCGAGTTGGATCTTCAGGACGTAGCCCGTGGCGCCCTTCGGCTTCTTGAGTTCCATGACCTCGACCCGATGGCCGCTCTCGAGCTTGGATGCGACCAGTTCCCAAGCGCCGTCCTTCGTAAACTCGTTGTTGCCGTCGTCGGGGTTTTGCACGGATTGCGGCTGCCACCTTGACGGGCGGACCGGCGTGGACTTGGTCAATCGGCGTCCAGTTCTCGCCAGCCTCACGAGCTCGGCCCGCCTCGGGTCGTCTTTGTTCAGGAACTCCGGCGAGCGGAACCATACAGCAATCATATGAGCTCATGCGACAAGGTGCAAGCGGCCCTTGGTCTCATGTGATTCAGTAGTTCGGCTGGCGCACCTCTGCTGTCGAGAGGGCCTGTCGTCAGACTGCCTTTGGCTCACTCCGCAGTCAGCTCGTCGTACACGCCCTGAATCCGCACCGGTGCGAGCGGCCAGTCGAGGTCGGCGGTGTCGACGCGGGAGGCGATGTCGTCGCGGGTCGCCCCGGCCGCGATCTCGGCCCGCACCCGGTCGAGGACGGTCTCGAGCTTCGTCCGGAAGGCCCGGACGTCGTCCTTGCCCAGGATCTCCCCGTGTCCCGGAATCACCGTGTCGAAGTCGAGCGCGAGCAGGCCCGTCAGGGTGGCGGGCCATTCGACGGCGCTGCCGCCGTTGCCGTAGTCCCAGAACGGCGACAGGGTGGTGCCGTCGAGACGCTGGCCGTAGATGACGAGGTCGCCGGTGTGGACGGCGCGCAGGTCGGGGAAGTAGATCACCGCGTCGCCGTTGGTGTGGCCGCGTCCGAAGTGGAGGGCCCGGGCCTCGGCGCCGCCCAGGAACACCGCGGTCTCGTCGGCGAACGTCACCCGCGGGGCGCCGGTCTGGTTGTTGCGGACGATGTTGGCGCGCGCGTTGCGGTGGGCGATGACCTCGGCCGACGGCAGGAAGTCGGCGTTGCTGCCGGCGTGGTCGCCGTGGTGGTGGGTGTTCAGCACGTACTTGATGGGCTGATCGGTGACGCTGGCGACCTGTGCGGTGATGAAGTCGTAGCTGTAGGGGAACTTGTTGTCGACGATGATGACGCCGTCGCCGGTCACCCGGACCGCGACGTTGCCGCCGGACTGCCCGCCGTCGAAGCCGGGAATCACGTAGAGGCCGTCAGCCACCTGCCGTATCTGCAGCCGGGCCTCCTGCTCGGGGGTGAACGTCGGGCGCTGCTGCCCGGCCGTGAAGACGAGTCCGGTGCCGAGGGTGAGAATCGCCGCCGACAGGCCGAGTCGTTGCCATTCGCGCATTGGAGTGCCTCTCTGGGGAGAGCGGACCGCGCCGCCGGGGGCGCCCGCAAGGCGGGGCGGGGATCCGCGGGATGTGATGGACCCGCCGGCCGGTCGTCCAACCGCCCGCCGGCGGGGCGGCGCGACTGCCCTGGGGCCTTGATCGATACGGTTCAACGAGTCCCGGCCGGTGGACTCACCTGCCGGCGCCCTGGGACACGGCGAGGCAGCTTCCGTCAGCGTCCACTGGCGAGCTGTCCCAGAGGGAGGCTGGCGCCGGAGCCGACGTTCTCACGCGTGTGACCTCGTCCTGCGGTAACCTGCCTCCGCGACAGTCCAATGATCGGCCGACGCCCCTGCACGTCGGTAAACGCCTTGCCGCCGGCCGGGGCTTCGCCGCCCGCTGGCGGTATCACCCGGCGGGCTCGCTCACTCCACGATGACGACGCCCCACGGGCGCTCGCCCACGGCCACCGTCGCGACGACCTCCAGGGTCTCGGTGTCGACGACCGAGACGTCGTTTCCGGGGCCGTTCGCGGTATAGAGGTAGCGTCCGTCGGGGGTGAGGTCGATGCCCCACGGCCGTTCGCCGACCTCCACCGACCCGATCGGCTCGTTGGTCGCGGTGTCGATGACCGCGACGGTGCCCCCGCGGCCGGTCGAGACGTAGAGGCGCGACCCGTCGGGCGAGACCTTGGCGTCCATGGGCCGCACGTTCTCGCCGGTCAGCTCGATCGTCTCGATCACCGAGTGGTCGGCGGTGTCGACGACGGACACCGTGCCCCCGTTCTCGGCCGTGACGTAGGCCCGGGTGCTGTCGGGCGAGAACGCGGACGAGCGCGGCCGGGCCCCGACGTCGAACACCGCGGCTACCTCCAGCGCCTCGGTGTCGATGACCGTGACCTGGCTGTCGTTCTCCGACGTGATGTACACCCACCGGCCGTCCGGGCTGCGCGTCACGCCTTCGGGCTCGTCCCCGACCGGCAGCTGGGCCAGGATCTCCCCGCTCGCGATGTCTACGATGCTTGCCACGGCTGCGTCCTCGTTCGCCACGAAGACCCGGGTGCCGTCGGCGCTCACCGCCACCTGCTCGGGGTCGGTGCCCGCGTTCAGCACCGTCACCACCTGTCCGTCGGCGATGTCCACGATGCCGATGCCGTCCGCCGACCGGTCGGGCGGCGGCAGCGTCGATTCGTCGATCCCCGGCGGGGCCGGCGGCGAGCCGCTGAGGGCGACGAACAGGCGCTCGCCGGCCGGGTCGACCTTGATGCCCCGCGGGCGCTTGCCGAGGGGAATGGTCGCCAGCACCTCATGGGTGCCGCCGGCGATCACCGTCAGATCGCCGGAGGTCTCGTTGGTGACGAACGCCCGGTACGGCGGGGGAGCGGCTTCCTCCGCCGGCGGGTCGGCGGCCGGTTCGGCGCCGCCGCAGGCGTTCAGAAGCAGCAGGGGGACCGCGAGCGCACGATAGTCGACGAATCTCATGATGGGCTCCTCACGATGACGCGGACGGGAGCGCCCCGTCCGTTTCGATGCCCGCGCGCGCCGGGTCGGCGCCGGCCGCCACCGCTTCGCTGGCGACCTCCATCACGATGCGGCTGTAGGCGCCGGGATCCGGCAGGGTGCCGCCTTCCGCCAGAATCGCCTGCCCGTGCAGCAGATGGGCGTAGGTCTTCAGCTTCAGCGACTGGGCGTTCTCGGCGTGGATGGCCGCGAGCCGCGCGATGAACGGATGGTCGGGGTTGATCTCGAGGATCCGCTTCGTCCGGGGCGGGTCCTGCCCGAGCTGCCGCATCATCTGCTCGAGCTGCGGGCTCAGGTCGTCCTGGTCGCCGACCAGACAGGCGGGGCTCTCGGTGAGCCGGGCGGATGGCCGCACCTCCTTGACGTCGTCCTGCAGGTGGGTTCGCAGCGTCTGCAGCAGGCCGTCGAGCTGGGGCTTTTCCGATTCGTCCTCGGTGTCGTGGTCCGCGTCGGCGGCCGGTCCCAGGTCGATCTCGCCCTTGCTCACCGAGACGAACGACTTGTCCCGGTAGGTCAGATCCCGTTCCAGCCAGAACTCGTCGACGGGGTCGGCGAAGAACAGCACCTCGATGCCCCTGCGCGCGAACGACTCCAGGTGCGGAGAGCGGCGCACCGCGTCGAGCGAGCTCCCGACCAGGTGGTAGATGTGTGGCTGGTCGTCCGGCATCCGTTCGACGTAGCCGGCGAGCGAGGTCGGCTCGTCACCGTGGGTGGTCGCGCACAGAATCAGATCGAGCAGGCGGTCGCGATGCTCGCCGTCCGCCGCGAGCCCTTCCTTGATGACCGCGCCGAACTCGCGCCAGAACGTGCGCATCGACTCCGGCTCGTCCTTCCGCAGCTTCCCGATGGCCTCGAGCGTCTTCTTGATCGCGAAGTTGCGGATCGCCTTGACCTGCCGGTCGTGCTGGAGGATCTCGCGCGACACGTTCAGCGAGAGGTCCTCGCAGTCGATGACCCCCTTCAGGAAGCGCAGCCATTCCGGCAGCAGCGCCTTCCAGTCGTCCATGATGTGGACCCGCTTCACGTAGAGCTGCACCCCCTTCGTGATGCGCTCCCGGTGATACAGGTCGAAGGGCGCCATGGGGGGGATGAACAGCAGGATGCGGGCGTTGAACGCGCCCTCCATCGCGGCCGGGATGGTGGCCAGCGGGTCGTGCCAGTCGTGGGAGAGGTGGCGATAGAACTCGTTGTACTCGTCGTCGCCGACGTCGCTGCGCGAGCGGGTCCAGATCGCCTTCATCGAGTTGAAGGTTTCGTCCTCGACCACCGTCTTCGGCAGGACCCCCTTCACCGGCTGGCCGGCGTTGTCGAGCACCGGCTCCTGCCGTTCCACCCGCATCCGAATCGGATGCGCCACGAAATCGGAGTGCTTCTTCACGATCTCGCGCAGCACGAAGGGGTCGGCGTAGTCCCGCCGCCCGTCCTCTTCGTCGGCCGGCTTGAGGTGCAGCACGACGGTGGTGCCGGCCTGCGGTCGCGTCGCGTCGTCGAGGGTGTAGGTGCCGTCACCCGTCGACTCCCAGCGGACGGCGGCGCCGGCGCCGGCGCGGCGGGTGGTCAGGGTGACCCGGTCCGCGACCATGAACGTCGAGTAGAAGCCGACGCCGAACTGCCCGATCAGGTCCGCGGTGGCGCCCTCGGTTCCCTCGCCGCCGGCGCCCTGCTTCGCCTTCAGCGCGGTGAGGAACTCCCGGCTGCCGGAGCGCGCGATGGTGCCGATGTCCCGCACCACCTCGTCGCGTCCCATTCCGATGCCGTTGTCGGAGATGGTGAGGGTGCGCGCCTCCGGGTCGGCCTCGAGCCGAATCTCGAGGTCGCCCCCGGGCAGGAGGCCCGGGTCCGACAGCCCCTCGATCCGCAGCCTGTCCAGCGCGTCGGAGCTGTTCGAGACGAGCTCGCGGAGGAAGATGTCCTTCTGGGAATAGAGCGAGTGAACCATCAGGTTCAGGAGCTCTTGTACTTCGGCGGTGAACGTGTGTTGCTCGGTGCTCATCGTTGATCGTGTCTGCGGAAGTGCCGGTGAACGATGTTCATGGGGCCGCGGCCCGTCGGGCGCTGCGCACCCCGTCGTGTGTGTCCCCACGAGCTGCGGCGGGGTCTCGCGTAGTCCTCTGGGCGCAACCGGGGGACCGGCCCGGGGGCCCGGAAATCGTAGCTTGCGGCTCCGCTTGTCGCCGAATCAACCCCGTAGGAGTTGGGCGCGTCCTGCTGCGCAGGCTCTTCGCCCGGCAATCGCCGCCTTCGGCTCCGCTCGCCGTCCAACCAGCCCGCCAGGGAATCGGCGCCTCCCTGCCGGCGGCAGCGTCCTTTCTACGGCGCCGAACTCCTACGGCCGTGGTGTATCGGCAGCGAGCGCCTGACGCTCCCAGGGCGCGAGGTCCAATTGCCGGCGGGCGCCCGCGGCGGGATCCGCGCCGAGCGTCTCCAGCAGCGTCACGAGATGCGGATGCCGGTTGAACGTATTGGGATAGAACACGCCCTGGGCGATGGACAGCGCCGTCCAGCCGGTCTCGTTCACGGCGTCGAGGTCGGTCCCCTTGTCGTGCAGGAACCGCACGATCCCGTCCGCGCCCCGGTGGATGGCGCCGTGCAGCGCCGTATCGCCGTTGCCGTCCAGGGCGTTCACGTCGTTCCCCAGCTCCCAGGCCAGCTCCACCGCGGCCAGCGCTTCGTCGTTGGTCCCGGGGTTCTCGCCGATCTTCCAGATGCCGACCCCCGCCGCCGCCATCATCGGGGTCGCGCCGTTGGCGGTCGTCAGACTCGGGTCGGCGCCGAGATTCGCGAGAAGCCGCATCATCGGCACGTCGACGGCCTTCGCGGCCAGCAGGAACGGCGTCGCGCCCACGCGGTCGAGCATGTTGCGGTTGCCGTCCCGCGGCTCCGCCGTCTGCGGCAGGTTCGGGTCGGCGCCGTGGGCGATGAGGATGCGCACCATGTCGAGCCCGTCCAGCCGGCCCAGGGGCACGGGAAACGGCGGGTTGCGCCCGAGATTGGGCCGGCGCGTCCACACCACCTGATGCAGCGCCGTCCAGCCCTGCCCCCGCGCGTCCGGGTCGGCTCCGGCCGCCAGCAGCCGCGCCGCGATCTCGTACTGCGCGTTGTAGACGGCCATGCCGAGGGCGCTGGTGCCGTTGGGCAGCGTGTCGTCGGGGTCGGCCCCGGCCGCCAGCAGCCCGTCAAGGGCGCGCAGACTGCCTTCCCGGGCCGCGAACAGCAGCGGTGTGAATCCTCCCGCGGACCTCGCGTGCAGGTCGGCCCCGGCCGCGATCAGCGTTGCCGCCGCGCCCGGGTTGTCCTGCGAGGCGGTCCACATCAGCGCCGTCTGGCCGCGCCAGCCCTCGACCGCGTCGACCTCGGCGCCGTGCTCCAGCAGGACCGCGACCGCGGGCACGACGCCGGTCCGCGCCACCGTCATCAACGGAGTCTCGCCTTCGCCCGACGCGCGGTTGGCGTCCGCGCCGGCCTCGAGCAGCATCCGCAACGTCTCGGGACTGCCGTTGGTCGCGGCGAGGGCGAGCGGCGCGACGCCGTAGCGGGTCGTCGCGTCCACCTCGGCGCCGGCCTCCACCAGTCGCGCCGCGACGTCGAGGTCCTCGTTGTGCACGGCCCAGTGCAGCGCGGTGGTTCCGTCCGGCTCGGCCGCGTCGACGTCGGCGCCCCGATCGAGCAGGGTCCGAACCGCGGCCGCGTCCCCGGTCTTGACCGCCTCGATCAGGGGAACCCGCGGCGGCTGCGCCGAAGCCGCCGCGGCGGCGACCACGATCCCCGCGGCCAGCCAGCCGGCCGAACGGTATGGGCGTTCCATGTTCGTCCTCTCTCCCGTCTGCCCCGCTTCCTCTCGCACGGTCACACGGTCAGCGGTTCGAGGGGGAGCCGGCCCGTGCTGTCGCCGAGCTGCTCGGGATCGAGGACCCCCGCCTTGTCCAGCATGGCCAGCAGCAGGTTGGTCATCGGGGTGTCGCTCGGGTAGCGCACGTGCCGCCCGCCCTTCAACTGCCCGGCCCCGCCGCCGGCCAGAATCAGCGGCAGGTCGATGTGCGAGTGCTGGTCGCCGTCGCTGATTCCGCCGCCGTACAGGATGAGGGAGTGGTCGAGCAGCGACCCGTCGCCGTCCGGGGTCGCCTGGAGCTGCTGCAGGAACCCGGACAGGATATCCACGTGATAGGTGTTGATCTTGGCGTACTGCTCGAGCTTGGCCGGGTCGAGCTGGTGGTGCGACACCGAATGGTGCGCGTCGGGCACGCCGACCTCGGGGTAGCTCTGGGCGGTCTGCTCGCGGCCGATCAGATACGTGAATACGCGGGTGACGTCGGCCTGGAACGCGAGCGCCTGGAGGTCGAACATGAGGCGGGCGTGCTCGGTGAACGAGTCCGGAATGCCCACCGGACGGGCGAGGCGCTCCGGCAGGTCGCCTTCGTCGGCCTGCGCCTCGACCCGCTGAATCCGGCGTTCGATCTCGCGGACCGCGTCGAGATACTGGCTGACGCGGCGCCGGTCGCCGGCCCCGAGCCGCCGCTCGAGCCGCGCCATGTCCTCGCGCACCGCGTCGAGGATGCTGCGGTCTTCCTGCAGGCGTGCGAGGCGCTGCGCGGTGGTGCCGCCCTCGCCGAACAGCCGTTCGAACACCACGCGCGGGTTGTGCTCCATCGGCAGCGGGGTCGTCGGCGTGCGCCACGCGATGGTGTTGGTGTAGACGCAGCTGTAGCCGTTGTCGCAGTTGCCGACCACGTAGCTGTTCTCGAGCGAGATCTCCAGGGACGGCAGCGGGGTGTCCTGACCGAGCCGGGCCGCGGCGATCTGGTCGGCGGTGGTGCCGGCGCGGACGTCCGCGCCCTCGGTGCGCCTGGGGTGCACGCCGTTCAGCCACACGCCGCTGGCCCGCGAATGCTCGCCGTTGCCGTCGCCCCACGCCTCGGCCTGCCGGTGGGCGAGGCCGGTCGGGATGACCACCTGGTCCTTGACGGGGGCCAGCGGACTCAGAATCGGCGACAGCTCCAGGGGGCCGTCGGCGGCCGGAGTCCACTGCGACATGTTGGCCCCGTTCGGGATGTAGATGAAGCCCAGCCGCTTCGTCGGGCGCGCGGCGGTGCGGGCGAGCGCGGTGGCCGCGGGCACCATGGCGTCGAGCAGCGGCAACGCCAGCGCGGCGCCGGCGCCGCGCAGAAACGTGCGGCGGGGCAGTGACATCCTGGTGATCATCATGACTGCGTGCTCCTCATCCGAAACGGGGGGCTCTTGACGACACCCAGGATGAGGGTCGTCAGGCGGTAGTCGTCCTCGGCCGCGGCGCGGGTGATGGCGCGCACGGCCGGCGCATCGTAGTACTCCACGCCGCGGCCGATGGCGTAGGTCAGCAGCTTCTCGGTGACGGTGGTGACGAAACGGTCGGGGTGGGCCAGCAGCGCCGCCTTGAGGCCGGCCGGCCCCTCGAAGACGGTGCCGTCCGGCAGCACGCCGGTCAGGTCCATCGGGACCCGGGTCTGGTTCGGGGTGCGCCGGCGGCCGATGGCGTCGAACGGCTCGAGGGCGAGGCCCAGCGGGTCCATCACCCGGTGACAGCTCGCGCATACCGGGTTGGCCCGATGCTGCTCCATCGCCTCGCGCATGGTCAGGGTGCGGCCGCCGGTCGTGGCCTCGAGCGCCGGCACGTCGGCCGGGGGCGGCGGGGGCGGGGTGCCGAGGATGTTCTCGAGCACCCACTTGCCCCGCACCACCGGCGAGGTGCGGTTGGCGTGGGACGTCACGGTCAGGATGCTGCCGTGGCCGAGCAGCCCGCCCCTCCCGGGGTCGTCGAGGGCGACCCGCCGGAAATGGCTCCCGCGCACGTTCGGGATGCCGTAGTGCAGGGCCAGCCGTTCGTTCAGGAACGTGTAGTCGGCCGAGAGCAGCTCGACGACGCTGCGTTCTTCGCGGAGGATCGCGTCGAACAGCAGCTCCGTTTCGCGCCGGAACCCCTGCCGAAGGTCCTCCCCGAAGTCGGGGAAGAGGTCTTCGTCGGGCTGCACCGCGGCGGCGTTGCGCAGGCTGAGCCACTGCCCCGCGAAGTTGGTGACGAGCGCCTCCGCCCGCGGGTCGTCCAGCATGCGCCGGGTCTGGGCCTCCAGGACCGCGGGGTCCCGCAGCTCGCCGCGGCCGGCGACGTCGAGGAGCTCGTCGTCGGGGATGCTGCTCCACAGGAAGAACGACAGGCGCGAGGCCAGCTCCAGATCGCCGAGCGGGTAGGCGGCGCCGGGCGGGAGATTCGGCGGATCCTCGACGATGCGGAACAGGAGCTCGGGGCTGACGAGCAGCCGCCGCAGGGCCAGCTCGATGCCGCCGTCGAACCCGGCGGTGGCCGCGCCCCGCTCGTAGAACGCCAGCAGACGCTGGACGTCCTCGCCGGTGACGGGACGGCGAAACGCGCGCCGGGCCAGGGTGGCCAGGATGTCCGCGGCGCACGCGGCGGCCGAGCCGGCATCGCCCGCCGCCGGCGCGCAGGTGAAGATGCGCGCCCGGCTCGGGGTGTCGACGGCGGGCCGGGAGCCGCGCGACTCGAACGGACCGGCTATCGTGACCCGCTCGAGATAGGGCTGGTAGCGCGAGTCGCCGCCCGACCCTTCACCGGTGAACGGCCGCCGGTACAGCTTGCGCGTGCGCTCCTGCTCGGCCGCCGTCTTGCGCAGGAACGCGGCGCCGATACGGTGGGGACCGGCGCCGACCCGCACCCGCACCTCGCGCGCGTCCGCCTCCGCGTACTGGCTCCGGCGCTGGCCGGGTTCGAGGGTCCGTCCGACCGTGAACACCTCGAGGCGCTCGCCGTCGAGGGTCAGCTCCAATTCATGGGGCTCGATGTACAGCGGGCCGTCCGGGACGACCGAGATCACGTACTCCGCGTCCTCGGGAAAGTTGAAATCGACGACGGTGCCCCCGCGGGTGCCGAACGGGAGCCCGGCGATGTGGTCGTCCTGCCCCAGATCGGAGGCGATGCGGAAAGTCTCCGCGATCGGCGAGGGAACCGGCGATCCGACGGCGAGGCGGCTGATCTTCCTCGCCGCCGCGAGATACCGCTCCATCAAGGTCGGCGAGATCCCCAGCACCCCGGCGATGTTGTCGAAGCCGTAGCTGGTGTCGTCGGCCGGCAACAGGTCGCTCACGTCGACGTCGAGGCCGACGAGGTCCCGGATGACGTTGCGGTACTCGGTGCGGCTGAGCCGATGGAGCGCCTCGGTCCGCCCCGGCCGCACGTCGGCTGCGGCGGCCCGGTCGAGCTCGGTCTCGAGCCACGTACGCAAGCCGTCGTAGGCCGCGCGGTCCGGCCGGGGCCGCGGCTGCGGCGGCATGGCCCCGGCCCGCAGCTTGCCGATCACCTTCTCCCAGACCGCCGCCTCGTCGGCGACGTTCGTCAGGTCGACCGCTTCGAGCGACAGCCCTCCGGTCTCGAGCCGGTCGTTGTGACAGGTGACGCAGTACCGGTCGAGCAACTGGCGCCGGCCGGCGGGGTCGGCGGCCTGTCCGGCGGCCAGCGGCCTCGGAGCCCCGGCTGTCCCGCAGATCACCGCCGCCCCGACGGCGGCGCTGACGATCCGAAATCCAGACATTGACCGTGGTTCCTTTCGGGGGAACGTGGTGTCGTCGCACACTCCGATAGCCTATTCTGGGCTGTGGGCGCGCGGGGTGTCAATCGGATGCCGGCGCATCGGCCCACCGCGGCAGAACCCCCGGCGGCTTGACAGGAGCGGCGCTAGTCGGTAACAACGCACGATACGCGAAGCGCGGCGGACCGTGCCCGGAGGTGTGAGGACGCATGAATCGATACCCGCTGATCGTCGTCGTCGGTCTGCTGCTGGTGCTGGCCGCGCCGGCCTCCACCCCGGCGCAATGGGCGCAGTTCCGGGGTTCGAACGCCGGCGACGTCGGTGACGATCCCGCTCTGCCGGAGACGTGGAGCGAGACGGAGAACGTCGTCTGGAAGGTCGACCTCCCGGGGCTGAGCTGGAGCTCTCCGGTGGTCTGGGAGGACACGATCTTCGTCACCTCCGCCATCAGCGCCGGCGAGGAGCCCGATCCCATCCCGGGGCTGTACGACCCCGGGGACGACAACGGGGCGACCCGGTCGTCGCAGGTCCATCGCTGGGTCGTCTACAACATCGACTTCCACACCGGCGCCGTCCGGTGGGTGCGCGAGCTGCACCGCGCCGCCCCGGAGATCGCGAGGCACATCAAGAACAGCTTCGCGTCGGAGACCCCGGTCACCGACGGCCGCCGCGTGTACGTCTACTTCGGGACGGCCGGCGTCGTCGCCGCGTTGAACATGAGCGGCGAGACGGTCTGGTACACCGAGCTGGGCGCCTACGAGACCACCGGGGGGTTCGGTTCGGCTGCCTCTCCGACGTTGTACGGCGACCGGCTCTACATCGTGAACGACAACGTGACCAGCTCGTTCATGGTCGCCCTCGACAAGGACACCGGGGCCGAGATCTGGCGGGTGGAACGGCCCGAGCGCGGCCAGAACTGGGCGACCCCGTTCGTCTGGGAGCACGCGCTGCGGACCGAGATCGTGACCGCGGGCACGCAGGGCGTCCGCTCGTACGACCTGGACGGCAACCTCCTGTGGGAGATCCACGGCATGTCCGGGCTGACGGTGCCGACGCCGTTCTCGCGGCATGGACTGCTCTACATCGGGTCCGGCTATCCCGGCGGGGGCCTGCGTCCGGTCTATGCCGTCCGGCCGGGGGCGTCCGGCGACATCTCCATCTGGTCTCCCGACGACATGCGGACGGGGCTCAACTTCGGCTTCCCCGGGGTCAAGGCCTCGTCCGACGACGTCGCCTGGGCCTATCCGCTGCTGGGCACCTACAATACGTCGGCGCTGGTCTACGGCGACCAGTACTACACGCTGCTCGATCGGGGATTTCTCGTGGCCCACGACGCCCGGACCGGCGACGAGATCTACGGGCGCCGGCGCCTCGAGATCGGCAACGGGTTCACGGCGTCGCCGTGGGCGTACAATGACCGGATATTCCTGCTGAGCGAGGACGGCGAGACGTTCGTCGTCCGGGCGGGACCCGACTTCGAGATTCTCCACAAGAATCCGCTCAACGAGATGACGCTTGCGACACCGGCGGTGGCGCACGGCAGCCTCATCCTGCGGACCCGGTCGAAGCTCTATCGGATTGCGAACGGAGGGCAGCCGTGAAGAAGACCGTGAACGTCGTCGTCCCGGCCGGCGTGCTGGCGCTGGCGCTCCTGGCGTCGATGCCGGCCGGCGCCCAGACCGTGACCCTGACCCCGGTGGGCGAGATACCGGGCCCGGCCGAGCATATCCGGGTGCAGGGCGACCACGCCTACGTATCCCACCATTCGACGTTCACGGTCTGGGACGTCTCGGACCCGGCCGCGCCGGTGCGGATGGGCGCGACCGAGCTGCCCCAGGAGATCTGGGGCTTCAGGGTCCGCGGCGATCGCGCCTACGTGGGCGCCAACTTCTTCGGGGTGGCCATCGTCGACATCTCCGATCCCGCGGCGCCGGTCGTGCTGGGCAACCACGAGACGCTGGGACAGACCAAGATCGGCGCGGTGTACGAGAACCGGGTGGTGCTGATCGACCACATGGAGGGCATGGTGCTCATCGATGCGACGGACGAATCGGCGCCGATCGGCGCCGGCTCCTTCTTCCTCGACGGGTACGCGCGCGACGTGGTGACCTCGGGTCCGATGGCCTACGCCACCGATTCCCCGACCGGCCTCTACGTCTTCGACCTGTCGGCGCCGGGGCCGCCCGAGCCCGTCGGCATCCTGCACGCCCCCGCCGCGCCCCGCGCCATCGAGGTGCAGCGCGAGGTCGGCGAGGCGTCGGGTCTGCTCGCGGGGGCGGGCGGCGGCCACCTGCAGATCTACGACGCCTCCGATCCGACGAGCCCGGTCCGGGCCGCGACCTACGAGACGCCCGGGCGGGCCGCGCGGGTGGCCTTCTCCGGATCCCTCGTCTTCGTCGCCGATACCGAGGCCGGCGTCACCATCGTCGACATCTCGACCCCGTCGGCGCCGGCGCCGGCCGGGACGTATCGGACCGGCGAGCCGGCGCGCGACATCGCCGCCACCGATACCCACGTCTTCGTGGTCGTCGGGGCCGGCGAGCGGCAGGAAGGCGAGACCGCGGTCCGGATTCTCAGTCGCTCGTCGTGAGCCGGATCGTGCCGGCTCTCCGCCTCCTCTCCCTGCGCGTGGCGCCTCCGCCACGCGCAGGGACCTCCCTCCCTGACCTCAGCAAGGCGGTACCCGCATGGACCCGTTCCTGACCCCCGAGGAACGCGAGCTCGTGCACGAGCAGCGGGCGCTGTTCGATGCCAGCCGCGAGCTGCTCGCCGACCTCGACATGGTGCCGGGCGACCTGCCGGCTCTCGAGGCGATGCGGCGGCGTCTGGACGAGCTGTTCCTGATCATGGTGGTGGGGGAGTTCAACGCCGGCAAGTCGACGTTCCTGAACGCCATTCTGGGGACTGACGCCCTCGAGACCGGCGAGCTGCCGACGACCCGCTCGGTGCACCTGCTGCGCCACGGGACCATTCAGTCGGTGCGCGAGTCCGAGCCGCGGCTGCTCGTCCACGAGCTGCCCGTCGAGCTGCTGCAGGACCTGAACATCGTCGATACCCCCGGCACGAACTCGATGCAGCGCGAGGAGCAGTTGCTGACCGAGGGGTTCGTGCCGCGCGCCGACTTCGTCTTCTTCGTCACCTCGCTGTTGCGTCCGTACTCGGCGAGCGAGCACGACTTCCTCAAGCTCATCCTGAGCTGGGGCAAGCACGTCGTGTTCATCGTCAACCAGGTCGACCTTGGCACCGGTCCCGACCACGTGGCGCGGGTGAAGCGCTACGTCCAGCAGCAGGCGACGGAGGAGCTGGGCGAGGAGCGGCCGCTGTTCGCCATCAGCACGCGCGAGGTGGTGCGGGAACGCACGTGCGGCGAGCGGTTGTCCGACCTCAACGAGTGGACCGCCTTCGCCGGCTACTTCCAGTCGACCCTGCGGGACCGCGATCGCGTCCGGTTGAAGCTGACCGCGCCGCTGAAGAGCCTCACCCCGGTGCTCGCCCGCCAGGCCGACGCCCTCGCCGAGCGGCTGCGGCTCGTGCACGGGGACCACACCGCGCTGGCGTCGATTCTGACCGAGGTCGATGCCTACGAGACGCGGATGCTCGCCGACGTCTCGCGCTATCAGTCGCAGATCACCAACATTCTGTGGCAGCTCGAGAGGCGCGGCCAGCGCTTCTTCGACGAGCTCGTGCGCGTGGCCAACATCATGCGGCTGCGCGACAAGGACGTCGTCGAGAACCGGTTCCGCAACGAGGTCGTCGCCGACAGCCCGCAGGGCATCGAGGAAGAGGTGCAGGCGCTGATCGACTGGCTGGTGCGCCAGAACCTCTCGATGTGGGAGAAGGCGGACGGCATGCTCCGCCAACGTCGCGAGGCGCTGCGCGACGCGGCCGGGCGCGCGCGGTTCGTGAGCCCGCAGTACGTCTACAACCGCGAGGAGATCTTCACCCGGCTGGCGCAACCGGTGCGGCGGCGGCTCGAGCTCTTCGACGCGCAGCGGGAGGCGGACGAAATCGTGGCGGCGGTGAACGCGGCCATCGCCAAGACGTTCGGCGTTCAGGCCGTGGTCATCGGCGTGGGGGCGGCGCTGACCGCCGCGTTCACGACGCTGGGGCTGGACGTGACCGGCACGGTCGCCGTGACGCTGCTCGTCGCCTCCGGCCTGTTCATCCTGCCCCAGCGCCGGGCGCGGCTGAAGCGCGAGCTCGCCAGCAAGGTCGAGACGCTGCGCCTCGAGCTGGCCCAGACCCTCGAGATGCGGTTCCAGGAACAGCTTCGCGACTACGTCGAGCAGTTGCGCGAGACGTTCGCCCCCGAGCTCGAGAGCACCAAGGCGCAGGTGCTCCGGCTGCGCAACGCCGAAGAAACGCTGCAGGTGCGGCAGGCGGAATGCGCCGAGCTGCTGGGGCGGATCGACGGCCGGCGACAGGATCCGCCGCCGGCGCCGCGGGGCGGATCACCGTCATGAGCCGGTTCCCGCCGGTCGTCATGCTGGCCCGGAGCGTCGCCTGCGGCTCCGCTCACCGCCCAACCAACCCTCCAGGAGTCCGCACCGTTCTACGGCGCAGACTCCTACTAGGCCGCCATCGTTCGGATACCGTAGAGCGGAATCCGGGCATCCCTCGTGACGAGCACGAGCCCTTCGGCCCGGGCCTGGGCGATCAGAAACCGATCGAACGGGTCCCGATGGTGCATCGGAAGATTGCCGGCCTGTTCCGCGTGGTGGAAGGTCAGGGGCAGATGCGTGAACCCTCTTTCCTCGACAATCGCCGACAGGTTGTCCGGAGCGGTCATGCGCCCCTTTGCCCGCTTGACCGTGATCTCCCACCCGGTCACGGCGCTCACGAAGACGTCGTTGCGCGGGTCGGCAATCGCCGCGCGCGCACCGTCAGCCAGCCTGGAAACGGCGGACAGAAACCACACGAATGCGTGGGTGTCCAGCAACAGGCGCTGCATGATCAATCCTCGTCCGGAAAAATCTCCGAGTCTTCGATCAGGCCGATGAGCTCTTCATCCTCCTCGTCGAAGTCATCGGACATCCAGAACTGTCCCTCGAGTCCGCCCATCTGGCGTTCCTCCAGGCGCCTGTGGTACGGCGTCAGGTTCAGCCAGGGCTTGCCGGCCTTGCAGATCACGATTTCCTCCCCCTGCCAGGCCAACTCGGCCAGGCGGGAGAGCTGCGACTTCGCCTCGTGCATGTTTACTCTCATCACCGGCTCCGAAGTAAGATCAGGCTTGCATGGCTAAGTTCGACTAAGTCTGACTCGGTAATCCGAAGCTGTCAAGGCGTTGCGCCGTCACCTCGCGGATTCGACTGCGGCCCTGGCGGCGGAGTGACCGGAAGCTATTCTTCACTTGCGGGGCGACCTGTCATGGTGACCTTGGCGTCATCCGTGTCAGGCGGACGGATCCAGCGTTCGCACGCCGGTCGGCTCGAAGTGCCGCACGTTGCGCGTCACGACGGTCAGACCGTTCTCGAGCGCCGTAGCGGCGATAAGCAGGTCGGCGCCTGCATGGCCGATGGTGGCGGAGAGACGTCCCCATCGTCGCGCCGCGGTCAGGTCAAGGGCGATAATCCGCTCGCCGTACAACCTGAGCACGGTGTCCAGCCAACCCGCCAGCACTCGGGCAAATGCCGGATCGCGGCTCCGTTTCCGGGCGATTCCCCGCTCGATCTCTCCGATGGACACGACGCTCAGATACAGATCCGCCGTCCTCTGACCCGACACCCACCGGACGAGCCGGGGGTTGCGTTCGCGCCGGCGCAGGTCCGACAGCACGTCGGTATCGAGCAGAAACATCAGAGATCGACGGGCCGGGAGGGTACGCGAAGTCGTTCGAAGTCCTCGTCATCCCGGGGGATGGCGAGCAGGAGATCCGCAAGCGTCGGCGCGGCGGCCTTCTCCAGGTGGCGCAGGCGTTCGTATTCCGCGACCGCGAGCACCACGACTGCGGGCTGGCCGCGCCGGGTGACCCGCTGGGGGTCTCCCGCGATCGCGGCATTGACGACCGCGCTGAACTGGTTCTTCGCATCCTGCAGGGGCCAATCTGTCATGGGTCTGCTCTGTCCAGTTTATCTGTCTAGATTGTTGTTCTGTCCAGGTGCGCTGTCAAGGGTTCCGATCATCCCGCAGGGCGGCGCGCGCGGCGTTCGAAGGCAGGGCCTCGTCGGGGTCGGGCCGAATACGGCCGGCCCCGCTTCAGCTCCCTGCAACGCAGGTCCATTCGGTGACGTTTGATTGTCAACCGCAGGTGAACACGGCGTCTTCACTCTCGCGCTCGTTCAGACTGTGCAGATGATAGTGTCATGACCGAGGTCGCCTTCTCCTGAAAGGGCCGCAGGTTCCTCGGACCGGATCGCAGGGTGGCGCCGGCGAGCGGCCTGCCGGCATGGATCGCGGTCAAGGGGCCGTGAAGACGCGGGCGGCCACGAACTTCAGATCGGGGAACAAAACCGACTTCACGGTATCGTCAGCCGCCGAGGCGGTCTGCGCCTGCCGGTAGGCGCGGTTCTCGAGGGCGTGCACCTCGATCTGCTTGCGGACCGGATCGACGATCCAGTATTCGGCCACGCCGTAGCGTGCGAACGTCCGCATCTTGCGGCCGCGGTCGACGGCGGCGGTGGACGGGGACAGCACCTCGACGGCGATGTCCGGGGGGTGTCGGGTCACGGCGTCGGGCTGGACGAGATGGCGCCGTTCGGCGCGAAAGAACACGACATCCGGCTGCACGACGTCGAACTCGTCGAGCACGATATCGAGCGGTGCGACCAGGGCGATCCCGCCGGTGGCGCGCCCGTGCTCGTGCAGCAGCAGGAAGGTTGCCTGGACCGCCAACTGGTGGCGGGGCAGCGGTGACGGGACCACGACGAGCTCTCCTCCATGAATCTCGTAGCGGCGCCCGTCTTCCGGCATGTTCACGAGGTCGGTGTAGCCGACCCGCGCCTGCACGGTGGGCATGGAGGCCATGGTACCACCCGGTGCTGGCGAGATTCGCGCCGTTACCGCCGACCGGCAGTACGTCGGTAGCCGGGCGGCGTGCATGGCAGCCGCCGCGATCCTGTCCCGGACAGCCGGGCGCAGGATCCGCGGTCTTAGGTGCCCGTTGGCGCGGGTTGTTCGCCCCGCCCGGATCGCTTGCCCCGGCGGCTGGCGGGCCGGACTCCGTGTCCTCCGGAGGAGGCGCGGATCAGAGCCGGGGAGTCGCCCGGGCGATCTCCAGGGCGATGCCGTCGGGGCAGTCGGCGGACTCGGTCAGGCGGCCCTCGATCACCACGTCGTCTCCGGCCGCGAGCCCTTGCGCATCACCGGTGAGGACGTAGCGCTCGCCGCCTTCGCCGTCTTCCTGCAGCACGAGGCAGCCGTCCGCGTCGTTGGTGATCCGGCCGCGCCGCCGCAGCGTGCCGTCCGGCTCGGTGACGTGGAACGCGGCGGACACCGCCAGCGGCCGGAAGTAGACGTCCACGAGGACGAAGAAGTGGGTCCGATCGGTCGTGGCCCACGTCGGCACGTCGATGACCGTCAACATCGTGCCGAACTCGTCGGTGACGAGCTGGGCGAGGACCTCGAAGCTGGAGCGGGCGGCGCCCATGCCGAGGTAGATCGGGGTGACGGCCGGGAGGTTCCGGGTTTCCACCGTTATCGCGGTGCCGGCGGAACCGCTGCCGGGAGAAAAGATCGGGGCCCGCGTGTGGACGGGGTCCAGCGGCTGATTCGGACGATTGCTCGGTGGGGGCTGCTGCATGGCCGCGGTAGAAACTCTCAGCATTCATCATCTTAGCACCCCGCGGCAGAGAGCCCGGCTCCACTCGACCGGCGATGCATCCTGCCCGAGCCGGGTTGTTCCGCGGATCTGCGTTGCTCGTGGCGGAGATTCTGTGCGGGGCCGTGATCTGCTACACTTGCCCGATTCGTGATCGGCCGGATCGAGGCGACCCATGATGAGAGTTCCCGCCGTTCCCGCCGCGGTTCTCGCCGCCGGGCTTGTCGTCGCCGGCGGAGCCGTCAACGCTGCCGCGCAGGAAACTGCCCGGCCGGCCGCCGAGGCTCCCGACCATGACGCGCTGACCGGCGTGGTCCGGACCTACTGCCAGCGGTGCCACAACGATCGGATGCTGACCGGCAACTTCTCGCTGGACGGCTTCCACGTCCGGACCGCGGGCGGCGATACCGAGTCGGCTCTCCGCGCGGAGAAGATGATCCGCAAGCTGCGGGCCAACATGATGCCCCCGCCGGGGATGCGGCGCCCGCCCCCGGAGACCCTCGCGGCCCTCGTCGAGACCCTGGAATCGGTGGTGGACGAGGCGGCCGCGGCCGACCCGAACCCCGGCTACCGGAGCTTCCAGCGCCTGAACCGACACGAGTACCAGCAGGCCGTCCGCGATCTGCTGGCGCTCGAGATAGACGCGGGCGACTACCTGCCGCTCGACACCATGAGCGCCAACTTCGACAACATCGCCGACGTCCAGATGCTGTCGGCGACCCTGCTCGACGGGTATCTCCGGGCCGCGGCCGAGGTGAGCCAGCTCGCGGTCGGCAACCCGAACGCGGCGCCCAAGCAGACGACCTACGCCAAGTCGCGCGCGTACTCGCAGTGGGACCAGGTGGAGGGCGCCCCCTACGGCACCCGCGGCGGGTTCTCGGTGGTGCACAACTTCCCGGCCGACGGCGACTACGTCTTCCGGATGGCGTTCCAGCACACGACGACCGGCGGCCTGTCCGGGTCGACGATCCGGAACGAGCAGATCGAGATCTCGATCGACGGCGAGCCGGCGGCGCTGCTGGCCATGGACCAATGGCTGCGGACCTCCGACCCCAACGGGGTGAACCTGGAGGTCGAGGCGCCGATCTTCGTACGGGCGGGCCCCCGGCGCGTGTCGGCGGTGTTCGTCCGGCAGTTCGAAGGGCCGGTCGAAGACGTCCTGGCGCCGCACGAATGGTCGATCGTCGACACCGAGATCGGCGACCTCGGGTACGGCGTCACCGCCCTGCCGCACATGCGGGACCTCGTCATCGACGGTCCCTACGACGTCACCGGGGTGTCGGAGACGCCCAGCCGCCGGAAGATCTTCAGTTGCCGCCCCACGTCTCCGGACACCGAGCGCGCCTGCGCCGAGGAGATCGTCGCGCGTCTCGCCGCCCGGGCGTACCGCCGGCCGCTGACCGACGGCGATATCGAGGATCTCATGGCGTTCTACGACGCGGGCGTCGAGGAGGGGGGCTGGGAGACGGGCATCCGCACCGCGCTGCAGGCGACCCTGGCCAGTCCCGATTTCCTGTTCCGGCTGGAGCGGCCGGCCGGCCCCGTGGCAGCGGGAGAGAACTATCGCATCTCGGACGTGGCTCTGGCCTCGCGGCTCGCGTTCTTCGTCTGGGGCGGTCCGCCCGACGAGGCGTTGGCGGCGCGGGCGGCGGCGGGGACGCTGTCGGAGCCGGAGGTGCTCGAGGCGGAGATGCGGCGCATGCTCGCCGACCCGCGGGCGGAGTCGCTGGCCACCCGGTTCGCGGCGCTGTGGCTGCGGCTCCAGGACATGGACCAGGTGCAGCCCGACGCGTTCTGGTTCCCGAACTTCGACCGGCAGCTCGCCGACGCGATGCGCCGCGAGACCGAGCTGCTGTTCCACAGCCTCGTGCAGGAGGACCGGAGCTTCTTCGACCTGTTCACCGCCGACTACACCTTCGTGAACGAGCGGCTGGCCCGCCACTACGGCATACCCAACGTCGCGGGACCGCAGTTCCGGCGCGTCGAGTACCGCGGCGATCAGCGGCGGGGCCTGTTCGGCCACGGCTCGGTGCTCATGCTGACGTCGATGGCCAACCGGACCTCGCCGGTGTTGCGGGGCAAGTGGGTGCTCGAGGTGGTGCTCGGCGTTCCGCCGCCGCCCCCGCCGCCGGCCGTCCCCGACCTTGACGAGACGGCGATGGTCATCGACGGCAGGGCGCTCACCACCCGCGAGCGGATGGAGATCCACCGGACGAACCCGACCTGCAACGCCTGTCACCGGTTCATGGACCCGCTGGGGCTGGCCCTCGACAACTTCGACGTCATCGGGAAGTGGCGCATTCGCGAGAACGGCGTGCCCCTGGACACCCGCGGCGAGATGTGGGACGGGACGCCGGTGTCGAGCCCGCAGGAGCTGCGGGCGGCGCTGCTGGAGCTGCAGGTTCCCCTGGCCCGTACGTTCACCGAGAACCTGACGGCCTACGCCCTGGGCCGGCGGGTCGAGCACTACGACATGCCCGCGATTCGACGCATCGCCCGGACGGCCCGGGACAACGACTACCGCATGTCGTCGTTCATTCTGGGGGTCGTGACGAGCCCCGCGTTCCAGATGCAGCGGGCGGAACCGGCCGGCGCCGGCGAGGCGGGCGCCACCGTGCAGTAGCACAGTACCGGCGGAACATTCAGAAGACGAGACAGGCTGGGAGACAGAGTCATGTTCATCACCGGAAAGCACCTTCCTCGCCGGACGTTTCTCCGTGACGTGGGGACCGCGACGCTGGCCCTGCCGTTTCTCGACGCGATGCGCCCGGCGGGACGGGTCTCGGCGGCCACCGCCGCCGCGCTCGATCCGACCCGGCTGATCTGCATGGAAATGGTGCACGGGGCGGCCGGATCCAACGCCTGGGGCGGCACGCAGCATCTGTGGAGTCCGGCCGAGGCCGGCCATGGCTTCGATTTGACGTCCAGTGCGCTGAGCGCGCTGGAGCCGTATCGCGACCACCTGACCATCGTCAGCGATACCGACGTCGGGATGGCGGAAGCGTTCTCGCCCCCCGAGATCGGCGGCGACCACTTCCGGACCAGCTCGGTCTTCCTGACCCAGTCGCATCCGAAGCAGACCCAGGGCTCGGACGTCCTCGCGGGGACCTCCCTGGATCAACTGCATGCCCAGCGGTTCGGACAGGACACGCCGATTCCGTCCATGCAGCTCTGCATCGAGAACGTCGACCAGGCCGGCGGCTGCGCCTACGGCTACACCTGCGTCTACACCGACTCGATCAGCTGGGCGTCGCCGACCGAGCCGCTGCCGGTGACGCGGTCGCCGCGGGTCGCCTTCGAGCAGCTCTTCGGGGTGGGGGGCACCGCGGAAGAGCGCGCGGCGCGGCGGCGGACCGACGCGAGCATCCTCGACTGGATGACCTCGCGGGTGTCCCAGCTGACGCGCGAGCTCGGGGCGACGGATCGGCGGCGGATGGAGCGTTATCTGGACAACATCCGCGAGATCGAGCGGCGCATCCAGCGGGTCGAGGTCCGGAACCTGAGCGGCGAGCCGCGCGAGCTGCCGGCGGCGCCGGCCGGCGTGCCCGACTCGTTCGACGAGCACGTGAAGCTGATGTTCGACGTGCAGGCCCTCGCCTTCGAGAGCGACGTGACCCGGGTGTTCTCGTTCAAGATGGGCCGCGACGCGTCGGGCCGGGTGTTCCCGTTGAGCGGTACCGACCGGCCGTTCCACTCGGCGTCGCACCATGGCGGCAACGAGGATGCGATTGTCGAGTTCAGCAAGATCAACCGCTACCACGTCAGCCTGCTGCCCTACCTGCTCGACAAGCTGAAGAGCACGACGGAGGGCGACAGCGATCTGCTCGAGAAGAGCGTGATTCTCTACGGCTCTGGCATGGGCGACCCCAACCTGCACAACCACAAGCGCTGTCCGCTCATCGTTCTCGGCCATGCCAACGGCCGGCTCGCGGGCGGGGTGCATGTGAAGGCGCCGGAGGGAACGCCGATGGCGAACGGGATGCTCAGCCTGCTGCACGCGCTCGGGCACGACGACCGCGCGCGCTTCGGCGACAGCACCGGCGAGCTCGCGCTCAGCGTCTGACCGGGGAGAGCGGGGGAGAGCGTCATGAAACTGTCACTGCGCGCGGGCGCCGTCGTGATGATGTTGGCGGCGTTCTGCGCCGCACCGTCCCTGTGGTCCGTGGTGGTCGCGGCGGCCGCCGATTCGCCGGTCGCGGACGCCGCGAGCCGGGGCGACGAGGAGACGGTCCGGGCCCTGCTCGAACGGGGCGCCGACGTGCAGACGGCGCGTCCCGACGGGATGACCGCGCTGCACTGGGCGGCGATGCGGAGCGACCTCGAAGTGACCGAGATGCTCCTGTATGCCGGCGCGAACCTCGAGGCGACGACCCGCATCGGCCAGCATACGCCGTTGCACGTCGCGGGCCGGAGCGGCCGGGCGCCGGTGGTGCAGGCGCTGCTCGAGGCCGGGGCCGATCCCCACGCGGCGACGGCGAGCGGGGCGACCCCGCTCCATCTCGCCGCGCAGGCGGGTAACGCCGCGGCCGCCGCCGCCCTGATCGACCACGGTGCGGACGTGAACGCGCGGGAGCGGACCTGGGGGCAGACCCCGTTGATGTTCGCGGCCGCGTCCAACCGGCTCGGACCGGTGAACGTGCTGATGGAGCGCGGCGCCGATTTCGAGATCGCCACCCGGGTGGTCGATCTCCCTGCCCTCGACGCGATGGACCGAGCCGCGGCCGCGCGGCGGCAGCAGGTGCTGGAAGGGTTCCGGTCGGCGGCGCCGCCCCACGAGCAGACGGGGTGGCAGCCCACCGCCAGCGAGGTGCAGACCGCGGTCCGCGCCGCGCGGGAGGTGCAGGCCCTCGCCGACATTCCATCCGGCGGGGACGGACCGCAGTTGGAGCGCGGCACCCCGCGCGCCTACACCGAGAGGGTTGGAGTCCAGGGCGGCCTGACCGCCCTGCTGCATGCGGCCCGCCAGGGGCATTCCGAGGTCGCGATGGCCCTGCTCTACGCCGGGGCCGACATCAATCGGGTGAGCGGCGACCATACGAGCCCGCTGCAGATCGCCACCATGAACGGCCACTTCGACCTGGCGTTGCGGTTGATCGAGCGCGGCGCCGATCCCAACGTCGCCACCGACGCCGGGGCCACGCCGCTGTTCGCGGCGCTCAATCTGCAGTGGGCGCCGCGGGCGCGCTACCCGCAGCCCCGTGCGCACGATCAGCAGGAGGCCACCTACCTCGACGTCATGGAGGCGCTGCTCGAGGCGGGGGCGAATCCGAACGTGCGGCTCGAGAAGCACCTGTGGTACATGTCCTACAACCACTGCTGCTCGGAGAGCGTCGACGGGTCGACCCCGTTCTGGCGCGCCGCCTACGCGACGGACGTCGAGGCCATGAAGCTGCTCCGGGCCTATGGCGCGGACCCCCACGTGCCGACGCGGGCGCCCCAGCCGCGCCGCCGGAACGGCGTCAGCGCGGCCGAGGCGCCCCCGGATCCGTCCGGACTGCCGCCGGTGGAGCCGGGCGGCCCCGGCGTCTGGCCGCTCCACGCCGCCTCGGGGGTCGGCTACGGGGAGGGCTTCGAATCGAACGCCCACCGGCATGTGCCCGACGGCTGGTTGCCGTCGGTGAAGTACCTGGTGGAAGAGGTCGGTGTCGACGTCAACGCCAGAGACCACGAGGGCTATACCGCGGCCCACCATGCCGCGGCCCGCGGCGACACCGAGCTGGTGCGCTATCTCGTCGAGCAGGGCGCCGACGTCATGGCGGTCAGCCGCCGCGGCCAGACCACCGCGGACATGGCCAACGGTCCGTATCAGCGAACCCTGCCGTTCCCCGACACGCTGGCGCTGCTGGAAGGCCTCGGCGCCGTCAACAACGACAACTGCGTGTCCTGCTGAGGGAGCGGACGAACGGCGATGCCGAGCCATAGGTGCATCCGGGATCAGGAGTCATGCTTCGCGTAGCCAGACGGTGGCCAGAGATTTGTGGGGTAGACTGAAGTACTGACTGAATGTCCATCCGGCGACCGCTTGCCGGGGATCGAGATGAAGATGCGGCAGAATCGCTTCCGCACCCGGGTTGCGGCGCCAATCACCGCATGGATGATCGTGTTGCTGTCGAGCGGGGGCACGTCGACAACAGCGACTGCTCAGCAGGCGGCTAGTTCTGAACACGAGAATCAAGACTCGTCAGGCTTCGTCGTTCTCCAGCTCAGTTTGGACATCGGCGTCCGGGATGCGGATCCGACGCCTCGCGTCCGCATCTACGGCGATCGTCGTGTCGCCGTCTATTTTCCGACGTACGCGCCGAAGGCGGGCCATTACGAGCTCACGCTCGGCGATGGCGAATTTCCGAGACTCGCCGACGCGATTGACAGCGTACTGACATTCGATTCCGACTCCACAGCAGACGCAATTCAACGGATGGAGGCCCAGGCCCACGCTGCGGCGTTGCGTGAGAACCGACCGATCGTGGTATCGGATTGGTCCGACGAGACAGCCACGATTCTCGAGGCCGCGATCCCAGTGGTGATTCCGGATACGTCCCAAGCCCTGGGGCCGGCATACCAGAACACCGGTGCTGCATTGGATCCCGGCGGAGCGACTGTCGAGGGTGTTCAGAGCCGCAGCGTCGTCTGGACAGGTCTTCAGAATCAAGCGGAGCGATTTCCGTCAATCGAGCAACTCCAGCGCTTGGCCGCCGTGGAACGCTGGCTTGTCGCTCTAGCCACTGACGAGCGTCTGGTCGCCGTCAAGCAGACACGGTAGCGCTTGTGGCCGGCGGACCGTTGTTTCGCGCGGTCGCTGCCGTGGTCCTGACAGTGGTGCTGCTCAGTACGACGTGGGTACCGCGTGTGTACTCCGGTGCCTTCAGATTCTCTGATTTGATGGGCGTCGACGTCGTCACGCATCCCCGAGGCTACAACGGCGCAGGTGGAACTGTGCGCGTGAGCATCGGCATCGACCCGACAAGCACGCACGCCGGGGAAATGGTGCAGTCGATCCAGAACGTCGTGGACACGATCAACGCGCTTGTCCCGACGGTCGGTAATCTCCATGGAGGGACGCGCGCCCTGAAGGGCCGCTATGACTTCGAGTCTGTGGCGTTGCACGAGGTGTTGCATTCTCTCGGGCTCGATCATCCGAACGTCGGAAACAAGTCCGGCCGTGGCTCAGAGCGGAACTACACGACGGCCACGAAGGGTCGCAACAGAGGGCTCGACTTGAACAGCGGAAGAGACGGCGTCATCGGGTCGAACGACGACGAGCGGGGCGACGACGTGAACCTGAACTGGTTTCGCCGGTCGAACAACAACCCGTTCACGATGGCCTCGGTAGTGGACTCGACGACCTACAGCCGCGACGCCGCAGACCTGCCGGCCGGACACACATTCTCCTCAAACGGCGGTCGAGCTGTCGCGGATCTTTTTGGCGCGACGGATACCGAGGCGGTCATGCAGCAGGGCGCGGTTCGAGGTGAAGTTCAGCGCGCACTGACCCACGACGACGTGGCGACGCTAAGATACGCGATGTCCGGTCTCGACGAGCGCGCGGGTACACGTGACGACTACAAGATCGTACTGGCCTGTGTGGGTTTGACTACCTCAGCCGACATTGTCCTCGACTTCGACGATCGTGTGGCTTTCGCGGGATCTCATGTCGAGACGATCCTGCCCTTGACCGACACGCACTTCAGTATTCACTCCACCGCCAAAGTACTCTTCAACCACGGCGAGCCTTGGCACTTCACCACCAGTACCGAGGCTGCCGGCGGTCGCCCGTAGCTTGTTGCCATCGGCGCACTTGCCGGCGCCGTTCGAGTAGCCGCGCCGGGGTCCGCCGCTGGGGCCGTGGTGGTGCGGAAGCAGGACTACCGCCGGCTTGTGCGCGTGTACAGCCAGCGCGCGCGTCCAGCAGCCGCGCCATCAAGCGGTCCTTCTCGACGTAGTAGCAGTCCTCCTCGCGGAGTTCGCGGAAGGTCTGTCGGCCGGTGGGTAGTCTGCGCCGGGTCGTCACCGCCGATCGGGATCGTGCGTGTGGCGCGCTTCGCGCCGTTCCATACGAGCGTCACCGTGACCACCGAGCGTCGTCGAAGCCCGTGCGCCCTTCGCCGGCAGTAGGAAGCCCGGGCGATCTCGGCCTCGTCGCGCGCGACCGGCCGATACGCATCGCGAATCCGATCTACGCGGAGGTGGTGCCGCGCGAGCTGACCTGGATGACCGAGGAGTTCGAGCAGAGGCGGCGTGGTACGTGGACGCGGATGGCGGGCTGAACGTGCGGAGGCTGCTGGCGAAGTTCCAGACCTTCTTCCGGGCGCATTGCGAGCACTGGTCCAAGCGTTTCCTGTATCAGGAGGCGTGGCCGCAGTTGCTGCTGCAGGCGTTCCTGCAGCGGATCGTGAACAGCGGCGGGCGCATCGAGCGGGAGTACGGGTTGGGGCGGGCCGCACCGACCTGTTGATCGTGTGGCCGCGGGACGGGGGCGGGCGGCGCGTCGGGCGCCCTGTCGCCACCCACGGGCGGCGGGGAGCCGCGGGGGGAGGTTGCGCGGGTCGACCGGATCGTGATCGAGTGCAAGGTGCTGCACGGGAGCCCGAAGCGGACCAGCGCGGACGGCCTGGAGCAGACGGCGGAGTACATGGACCGGTGCACGGCGTAGGAGGGCATCTGGTGATCGTCGACCGCAGCGCCGGGAAGGGTTGAAAGGAGAAGGTGTTCCATCGCCGAACGGTGTCGCGCGGCGTGACGATCGACGTATGGGGCATGTGACCTGGCGGTCGGGCGCGCGACCGTCGGGGTGAGCCGCAAGTACCCGATGGAACCACTCCCAGAGGCTCCGGATCCGGGCCGGGGGGCGCCCGGACCTGTAGCGCCCGCCGATGATGGCGGTTCGGCGCTGGCGCCAAGAAGCAGAGGGCGTGGAAGCTGCGACACGAGGAGCGAGCCGAGAATCGGCGGAATGGCCGGTCAACTTGCCAGATTTCGAGTCGGCGCGGCGTTTGCGGCGCTCTTCATCGGAACCAGGAGCATTTCCGGCCACGAGATCGGACGCCGGAAGGCGGGCGCGTGATTCGGGAGGGCGGCAGCGAACGCCGTCGTCAGTCGATCGACGGTTGCGGTCAGTTCCGTCATGGTTCTGTCGCGTGCTGGCTCGACGCCGATGCTCTTGAGCTTCAAGCCGTTCAGGACGAGCAGGAGTTCCCAGTCACGCAACGGCGCCGGGCGTCCCTCGACTTCCGTGATGCCGAAGATCAGTCGGTGCACGAGCGATCCCGTTCCCGTGACCTCGTCCTCGACTGACACGATCAGGATCGGGGTGCCGATTCCCTCCAGCATGGCGGCCCGCACGGGGAGATTGCGGGCTTCGTCGAGGGCGATGTCGAAGAGCGTGTGGCCGACGCCCAGCACCCTCGACGCGGCGCCCTCGCCTCGCAGGCCCCGGTCGAACACCAGTCCGTCGTACCTGTCGCGCACGGCGTAGCTGCGCGACTTCCAGGCATCCGGTGCCGTGACTTCCAAACCGTCCGCACGCTTTCGAACGCGACGCTTGTGCCGGCCGGCGGCGAGGGTGAAGAACCGTTCGATGTCTGGAATGTCGACCTGCGGCAGATCCCTGCCGCAGGTCTGAAAGTCGAAACGCGACACGTTGCCGAGCATCTCCCGGACGGCTTCGATCACATCGCGTCCGCCCAGCGTGGTGGTCGCCGTGTCGAACCATGCCGTCAGCCGTTCACCGGTCATGCCCTGCGCGCCGGAAAACAGCTCGTTGAACACCGAGCTGCCGGTCATGCCGACCACCAACTGCGAGATGTCCTCCGGCTGCTCCATGACGGAAGACAGCGCCTGTTGCACGCGCTCCAGTTTCTCGTTCAGCAGGTCCCAGATGCGCGCCTCGACGGTGTTCGGGTTGCGCAGTAGGTAGGCGGAGACGGGCCGCGACTGCCCGTAGCGCGACAGGCGGCCGACCCGCTGGTGCAGGCGCATCGGATTCCAGGGCATATCGACGTGCACGAGAACGGCGCACCGCTCCTGGAGGTCGATGCCTTCGCCTCCCGCCTCCGTTGATACTAGAAAGCGAACCCTGCCGGCATTGAACGCGGAGGCCGCCTGCTCACGTGGCTGCGCGACCGTGGCGGTCGTCTCCGACGCCTGCTCCAGCCCGTCGAGCCGGTCGTCGCCATTGATGAAGGCGGCTGAACCGAAGCCGAACTGCCGATGCAGCGCGTTCACGACGAGTGCCTGCGTCGCCTTGTATTCCGTGAACAGCAGAACCGGTTCGCCGGCCGGAAACTCGTCCCGAATCATCGTAGTTAGCCGATCGATCTTCGTCTCCGCCGTCACGGCCTCGCTCAGCTCGACGAGTTCATCCAGCCGCCGTATCTCGTCCCTCAGTAGCAGCACCGCCGCAAACGTGGGCAACCGCTCTTCCGCCTCCGCCACGTCGTCCAGGGTCGCCTGTTCATCGTCCGGCAAATGGACGGACGCGTCGACGTGCGTCTGACCGACCTTCGCTGCCAGCATGGCCCGGCGCTTCCGGAGAGCGTTGCGAATGGCCACGATCGAGCTGGCCGCGAGTTTCTGAAGGCTGGTGAGCACTAGCATGCGCGCCGTCTGGGCGCGCCCGTCGAGGGTTGCCGCGTAGGCGCGGCCGTCGAGGATGAACTGGCTGAGCGTGTCGTAGAAGCGGGACTCGGTGTCGCTGTAGGCGTACTCGCGGCTGTGCACGGTGACCGGCTGGAACAGGCGGTTGCCCCGCAGGTCGGTGACGGCGGCCTTGTTGTTCCTGATCATCGCCTGCGGCAGCCGACGGAGCTGTTCGGCTGCGTCGCCTTCGGGATCGAAGAGATCGGGGCGCACGAGGTGCATCAGGCCGAAGAACCCGAAGTCCCTCCCGCGGTGGGGCGTGCCGGTGAAGAACAGCAGCGATTCGATCCGCCGTCTTGCCGCGAGATCCGACAACAGACCGTAGGCGAGCGTCGGGCCGGTCTTCTTGTCCGTTCCCAGGTGATGCGCTTCGTCCACGATCACGAGGTCCCACGGATCTGCGTCGAGCAGCCGACGGCGGGCGCCGCGCCGGTCGTCGCGCAGGGTGTGGAACGAGGCCACCACCATGGACGCGGTCGCCCAGAACTCCCCGCCCGGCGTGTCCGCTTCGGACACGAAGCGCTGGAGCCTGATGTCGAACATGTCCTTCAGGCGGTACTGCCACTGTGGTACCAGCTTGGCCGGCGCGAGGATCAGCAGGCGCCGCACCCGGCCCGAAGCGATCAGCGGCATCAGCACCAGGCCGCACTCGATGGTCTTGCCGAGCCCGACGTCATCGGCGACAAGCCACCGGAACGGCCATTCCCGGTTCACTTGCCGGCAGACCCACAACTGATGCGGCAGCAACTGCACGCGGGATCGCGAGAAGACGCCCCACTGATCGTTGACCGATGCGATGGCCAGCGCTTGCGCGCGCACCACCACGTCGGTCGGGTCGTCGAACCGCCCTTCAGCGAGTGCGGAGTACAGCGACGGCGTCTCGACGACCTCTCCCGCCGGCACCTGCTCCAGACTGCCGTCGAACCGGACCACGACCGTCTCGCCCATGTCGGCGACCACGCGACCGCGACCGTGGCGCTGGTGAGTGACAGGGGCTCCGCTTTCGAGGCGGCGGCTGGGTGTCGTCTCGGATGTCGTCATTCGCGTGTCCGGATTGGACCTCATCATCGGGTTCAGTCAGTTTCAACCGATCACGAGGGCGACGCTCCGGGTGACGCTCCCCCGCTGGGGGCACGGAGCTGCAACGGCAGATCGAGGTCGCCGGCGAAGCGGGCACGCTCGTCACCGATTTGCTTCTTGACGAAGTCGTGAATGCTCCGGCTGTCGTTGCAGTCGGCGCCCAGTTCCCGCAGGAACCCCTGAACGCGCTGCGTGGGCGCCCAGCAGTACGGCGCCATCAGTTCCGCATCGCCCGCGTCGTACACCCGGTGGCGCGACAACTCCCGGAGCAGCCAGCTCACACCGATGCGGAGTGAGCTGTCGAGCGGCGCTGCCTCGATACCGAGATCCTGGAACGCTGGAGAGTAGGCGGGTCCCAGGATATCGTCCATCGACACAGGCCCCTTGGCCCGAATGACGTTCGGTAGCTTGCGAAACAGCAGGATGTAATCCTGGAGATGGCGGGTGAAGGTATACAGTTCGCCGAACGTGCGTCTCCAGGGAAGGAACTCCTGACCGCGCTGTTCTGGTGCGCTCCAACGTTCGAGGAGGTCGATCCACGGTCGAACCTGGTCGGGCGGTTTCGGCGGTGTGGATTCCGCGAGTTCTCGCCACCAGCCTTCGCTACGGCCGCGGCCAATGAAGCCGCGATGCTGTTCGTCCTGGAACCGACCCAGTGACTGGAAGCAGGCGAGTGCGAACATCGTGAACCATCCGACCCGGTCGTCCTCTTGTCGAAGTTGCGCCGGCAGAAACCCGGGCGGATACACCCGCCGGTCGTATCTCTGGCGCTCCGATGGACCGACGCGGATCCACCAGTCGTGTAGTTCCCGTAAGGCCGATTCGGCCGAGGGGGGCGACGGCTCGGGCGGGACCGGTTCGCGCACGTCGATCTGCTCGTGACCGCCGAGTCTGAGCACCAGCAACTTTCTGAACTCGTCCTGGCGCTCGGTGGGTAGCAGGTCCTGCGGAATGTCTCTGGGATCCTCTGGTATCCAGGGCGGGCGATGGTTCTGTACGGCGTCCGCCAGCCGCCGCCCCTGGTGTCCGCCGACGAGGTACCGGAGCACGGCACGCTGTCGATCCCGATCGCTGGCGCGACGAGCCCACTCCAGCAGGTGGTCGTCCACCCGCGGCCCGTATCCGGCTCGGTTGCGCGCGACCTTGAAGAACTCGATCGCGGCGTCCTGGTAGTCCCCGTGAAGCAGGGTGCTCTCGGGTGCGAACTCGCACCATCGCTTCTCGTCCTCGCGTCCGGCGAGCTGCGAGTTCAGCGTGCCGACAGGGCGCCATGATTCATCCTGCGCACGGAACTCCACCTGCTTCGCGGCGTCGAGAATACTGTCGCGTTCCTGGTCCAGCGGCTGTTTCTCGATCCCGCCCGGTGTGATGACCTCGCCGAGCCGTTTGCCTCGCTCCGGGTCGATCCGCTTGTCCGTGCCCATCTCGTCCCGCAGTAGACCGGACAGCGCGACCGGCCGGATGCCGTCGAAGCCCAGCTTCCGAAGGACTTCCGCACCTTCGGGGTTGACCACCCGGCGTCTCAGGGCCGAGAGCACCGGCCAGTCACGCACGCTCTCGAAGGTAGCCGTGTCCATCAACGCGCCGGACGCTCGGCGGGTTACCTCGGCGGCGCAGACGAGTTCGTCGAACGGTTGCGGCAGGCCGGTCGGGACCACCGGCCGTTCGGCGGCAAGGTACCTGTAGCCACCATCGGCATGAAGACACCGGGCAAGCGGATCGTCGAGGTCCCTGCGCATTACCCCGAAAAGTCGCGACCAGAACCGCGGCCGCGCAGCATGCTCCGACGGATCCAGGCCCACTGCACCAGCGAAACGCGCCCAGTCGTTCGCCGCGACATCGTGGAGTGCCAGCAAGCGCGCACCCAAACTCCGACCCAACCGACCGAACAGCGATCGATGGTCTTCGCTGGATCCGGCCAAGCGTCCGCGCCCCGGGTCGACGGGAAACGGGCCGTTCAGCAGCCATCCTGACGTCACGGGCTCAGCCAGCGGCGCCAGATTCCAGATACGCGGCGTGTCGTCCGATATGGCAATCGGACCGACTTCATCGGTGCTGAGCAGCAGACTGTACCCGTCTCCGAGGTCGAATCGCAGCGCGCGTGACATTACGCCCGCCGCATGGACGGTGACCGCGTAGATGGCGTCGGCGCCTGCGAGTGCCTCGCAGGAACACTCGACGGTCACGGGGCTGGCACCGGTCACCTCGACACGCCTGATGCGGCGGGCGAACACCGGCAGCCACGTCAGGGCTGCTCTGAACGCGCGAATGCACTCCTCGCCCTTCGCGGTACGATCCGCCGCAAACGGAACATCGATGACGGTCGCCTTCCGACCGTCCGCGCGATTGCGGTCGTTCGCTTCCCCGCTGCCGGCGGGCCACTCCACCGGCAGGAATCCGCCGTGGATGCGCAGAGCGACGAAACCGCTGGCGACTCCCACGTTGTCGGACAGGATGTGCACGCTCTTGAACCCCAGACCGAACTTGCCCGTCAGGTCATCCTGGGCAGCCCCGGGGCGCTTGTCGGAGAAGTTCATCAGCAGCATGTTGACCAGATCGCGGTCGTAGCCGCGACGCCGGCCTTCGTCCGCATTCCGCCCGCGATGATTGACGGGGCGACCCCAGTGCGCGACGCGGAGTCCGCCGGGCGTATCCGGCAGATCTCGCCGGATCTCGACCTGGAAACAAGCATCGCCCCGAGCGGTGTCGAGCTGGGCGTACGCATCGTCAGCGTTCTGAAACAGCTCGAACAACACGTTTCTGGCGGAGTATCCGAGATCCTCGATCTTCGCGCGGACGGCGGAGAGCAGTTCGGCGCCGGCGTCTGCTTTGTGCAGGCGCCGCCACAAGACCATCTTCGACTTGGCGAGCTCGACAGGGTCGGGGGGATCGGATTCACCGGATGCGCGATGAATCCAGCTCTCGTCATCCTGATACTCCTGCAGAGCCTGCTGGCAGGCGGAGCCCCGGTCCGGCTTGAGTTGCGCCAGCATCCCCGGGAGTAGGTCCCGAAGGAGATGCTCCGTCTCCGTCAGAGTCGTCTGATCGATGTGACTCGCCTTGTCGAGGATGTCATGGAGAGCGGCCTGCTCGAAGGTCCAGAGACAGTCGACGGCCACGGTCTCTACGAACCGGCGGAAGATCCGCAGGGACTCGGTCTGCGAGTTGGCGACCGGATCGACCGGGCGAAGTTGCAGTTCGACGAGCAATCGTCTCTGCCGCTCTTCACCGCAGGTGATCACGTTTCTCTGCTTGTGGAAGTTGCCGACCAGGAGTTCCGACGAGTCGTCCAGCGGCGCCTCGAACGACTCGCCGGACAGCGCGACCGCCGGTACACGGCCTCCGTTGACCGCCGTAATGCGGAAGCGCCGGTGCTCCACCCTGCCGCTCAGCGGATCGGGAAGGAGCCGATCGAGGCGCTTGTCGAGGTCCCGCCACAGCGTATCGACATCGTGGGTCGCATCCGCTTCCCATTCCTTGGCGTACGCGCGCATGCTGCCGTAGCGCCCGATGAACCCGAGATAGACGATTACGAGGTCGGACGGAACACGTCCTCGCCACGGTTCCAGAAACCACCGCTGTCGATCGACGGACTCGGCCTCAATCGCCGGTAGATCGACGTGTTGGGGTGCGCTGTCGGTCCCGCCGGTCGTTGCAGCGTCCGGAGCGGGCGTGCCACCGGGCGGCGCGGACCTGTCGGTGGACTCATCTTGGTCGTTCCGCATCGGAAGAGCCGAGGCATACTCCCTGTCGAGCACGTGCGTCTGAGCTAGGCCGCGGTCGTCCTCAATGATCACCTCGCAACCGCTGCGCCACTGGCCGCCGACCGTGGGCACGCGGATGCCGCCGAAGACACGGCACCGGGCCGCGCCGGACCACTCTGCAACCGCCTTGAATCCGTGACCGTACGCCCGGCGAGCCGCCTCGCTCGTTGGCTCGTTTCTGGAGGCCAGTTCGGCCAGCGCATCGAGGTGCCGGCCGGCCAGATCGGGGTCGCCTTCGGACAACTGTCGAAACGACGTCCAGAACGTTGCGGGATCGCAGTCGAAGTGGCGCGCGGACAGGAGCAGGGCCGCCAAGAGACGCCACCCGGGCAGCCCCAGATCGCGGCCGGCCTCGGCGAGAGCAATGAAGTCGTCGAAGGGGCAGTGCTCCGCCGGACCGAGATGGCCGGCCACATCCGCAGCCGTCACGATTCCGGCGAGTGCTTTGAGGGAGGTCCGATGATCCGGAAGGAGGTGTTCTTCGACGCAGCGAAAGCCGGGATGTTCGCGAATTCCGATGGGCAGGCGGTCCATGGTGAAGAAACGCGGCGGCCGGTTCATGGACGAGAACAGCGATCGCGCCGCGTCCTCCACGGTCCGCGGCAGCCTCCACACGTCGCCGGGTGCGACGGGGGTTCCGTCGACGGCGAGCCAGCGCGTCGTGCGGAGCTTAGCCTCCGTACCGGAACCGTCGGAGATCCGAGCGAGCGCGTCGAGAATGTCGCTACGGAAGACATGCGGTTTGGGTCGGGACAGCGCCATGTCGATCTGCGCGCGCGGCGACCAGTTTGGAATGAGACTCTTCTGCCTTTTTTGCGCACTCGGATGGCTTGAGAGCGTCGCGGTCCGGAGGTGAGGGTTCAGCGATTCGGGAATCGGCCACGCTTCGGTCGCAAGAAAGACCCCCTCGGCGTTGCCGACAGTGCCATCGGAACGGACATGAATCGGCAGAGCCCTCAGCACGGCGTCTGGGATGTCCGTCTGCAGGATGGCGTCGCGTTCCGTCTCCGACAAACGGGGGTCGAGCAACGCGTCGGCGTTGCGTACGAAAAGGGCCTCGATTCCGCGATTGTCGAGGGTGCCGACGCCGATGTACTCGCGCTGGTTTCGGGACAGCCCGTCGGCGATACGCCGAGGAACGAGGAACATCGACTCGTCGCCGGAGACGCAGCGGGCCGCGATTCTCTCGATCTCTGGCGAGAGCCCATCAGTCGCCACCAGCCCCGCGGCCGGCATCCCGGCCCGTGGCCTGCCGGCGCAGAGTTTGCGGAATGCGGTCTTGTCGTCGCCCTTGGCCACTTGCAGCGCATCAATCAGCTCGGCGCGGTCCGTGTCGTCCCCGAACCGGGACGCGGCGTCGACGAGATCGAGGCAGGCGCGCTTGTCGGAGCTGAGGAGCCGAAGGGTGGAGCCGCCCTGTTCCGCGAGCAGCTCGGCCGTCTTTCCACTGACGATGACCGGTCGGGCCTCGGGCAGGGCGCGAGCCAGCTTGCGCAGCACCGTCTTGGCGGTCGGCGCGGTCCGGAACAGGAGTCCGCTCCGGGAATGCGCGCACGATTCCTTCAACGTCAGCACGACCTGTGCATCGGTGCCCGGATCTCGGCCGCGGAGTATCGCCAGATCGGCGAAGTCGTCCAGGCCAGAGAGTCCCCGGAGATCCTGCCGCCGAAGGAACTGGAGTGCGGCGGCGGCGGCCTGGTCCGCGAGATCGGGTTGCTCTCCGTCGGCGATGATCGGCTCCACAGCGCGGAGCAGCGCGGCGAGATCGGTCCGTGACAGAGGCGGATGGTCGCTCGCACGAGAAGCGCCGGGGGTACCGGCATCCACGAGCCATTCCTGGCGAACCGGAAGAATGGAGGCACGGGCCGAGGCGAGCGCTTCTAGCAGCCGCCGATGTTCCACGGACTTCGGAAGCGGCAGGAAGAGAGCGTGCGGTGCGTGAGACAGGATGGAACGTATCTGCTCCGAATGCGCCAGCGACGAATCGGTGTCGTTCAGAGCGTCGCACAGCGCGCGGCGCAGGTGCAGGCCGATCGTCTGCTGCACGTCGGAACGGTCGGAACCGAGCGGTGGGTCTGCCACGGCCAGCACGTCGCCGAGCAGCCGGGCCAGCGCTGGTAACTGGAACGCGCGCGGCGAAAGCGTCGCAAAAAGGGCGCCGAGCTCGTCCGGAAACCAACGAGGCGGCTCCGCGGTGAGGGATGCTTCCGGATCGACGCACGGCACGAGGTTCCTGTCCAGCGCCAGCGTATGCACGCCGCTGAACAGCTCATGCAGGCGTTCGGGCGCGTCGGCCGCCGAGCCGGGCAGCGGGCGAAGAGGGGACCCGGCCGGAACGAGACGCCAGACCACGCCCCCGGGCGGCTCGATCACACGGACCAGGGCGTGCTCACTGCAGATGGAGCGCCGACGGCCGCGGAACCACGAGTGCCGGGCGATGTTCGCTGCTACCGGGACGAGTTCGGCGCTCCTGATCAGCTTCTGTTCGAGCGCGTCCCGCAGGACGGCCGGAATCAGCGGGAGGACGACGGAGTCTCGAAGCTCGGCATTCCAGGCCCGAGCCAGTTCTGTGGTGGTCGTCGGAACGTCGTCGGGCGCAGCGGTTTGCGACAGGCCCTCGATGTGGCGCCGCCCGCTGTCCAGAAAGAAGTAGCCGTGCAGCAACAGATGGAGCCGGCCAAGGCTGACACGGCCGGCGCGGCCGGAGCCGGCGTCGAACGCGGACAGGCCGATGCGCTGCACAGGGTGAGTCGCCTCGGACGCGGCGTGCACCTGGGTGTCGGCGTTTGCCTCTGTCTCGGAGATCGGCAGGAACACCGCCCACGAGATCGTCAGGTCGTCGGCGTCTTGGGACTTCGCGGTCGGAGGAACGCGCAGCAGCGTCGCCGCACCATGCGGCTCGCCCTTCTCAGGCTCGGGCGTCGAACTGAGAGCGCTGATCGCCCGTGGCCAGTGCTCGTTGGCCTGCAACTCGTGGAGGCGTTCGGTCCGCAGGGTCGCCTCGCGCCCGACGAAGGGCGCCCTCGTCCCGTCCGGCTCGGTCCCGACCGTTCCGCTGAAGGACCTGACGCCGGCGGACCAACGCTCGGGGCCGAGCAGCCTCTGGTTGGCGTCGACCAGGTGAACGGCGCAGCCCATCCTGCCGCGGTCTCGAATCTCGATGGATTCGACGTGTCGAAGCGCCGTCAGGAGCGGTCGAAGGTCGTCCCGGCGCGCCAGCTCGGCAACGACTCGGTCGGGTTGGGGCTGCACCTTGAAGAATCCGGCGTCCGGCGCCGGCCGCAATCCTTCCCGGCGGAATGGCAGCCAGAGCAGGAGTGCGCGGGTCCGGCAGTCCGCGGGCACGGCGGCACGCAGGAGACTCAGGTCGCCATCGCTCAACCGTTCCCAGTTCTCGGCCTTGTTGTTGTCGACCTCGACTCCGAGGAACGGGTTCACCACGGTACGGAACGGCTTCTCCGGTTCCTTCGAGCTGTCCGATCCGAACGCCTGGACGACGAAGGCGTCGCAGAGATGGAACACGGCCTTCTGGCCGAGTCCGAACTTCCCGATGGCCGAACCGTCGGTCGCCTTGACGCTCTCACCGAAGGCGAGAATGCCGCGCCGATCCTTCAGACGGAACACCCCGTCGTTGACCACGAGGAGTCCGGGGCCGCGCAGCAACGGGTTGTCGGCGTCCGGCCAGCCGGCCAGCGCATCGAGTCTGACGCGGCGCGCCTCCGCGTCGTCGGCGTTCTGCACGAGCTCCTTCAGGATGGGGTAGCCGGAAGGGTAGCGATCCTGGAGGAGGCTCTTGATCTGGTTGACGATCGAGCGCGGAGAGACAGAGATGCGGGGCATCAGGCCTGCTCCACCGCGAACGCCGTCACGTTGCGGGTTTCCCGGCTGAACTCCACGCCGATCAGGTGGATCGGCTCGCCTGACGCGCGGTACTTGTCGGCGTAGCCCCGCTCCCTGAGCTGCGCCAGCGCGGCGCCCTCGCTCGCCTGCTCGACCACCTTGAACTCGAACAGATAGACGTTGCCGCCGAAGCGCACCGCCATGTCCGCCCGACCGCGGTTGCTCGAGTCCTCCACCGTCACGTCGAAGCCCGACGCCGTGAAGTAGGAATAGAACACGCTCGCGTAGTAGCCCTCGTACGCGGCGATGGCGTTGCTCGTGTACCACTCGTAGGGGATGCTCGAGAAGAACGCTTGGAAGAGCGCCTGCATGCCCGCGAAGTCGTTCTCTTCCATCAGACCGTAGAGCCGATCGCTGTTGGCGGTCTGGCGCGTCGCATCCTGCACGAGCTGCCGCAGCATGCTCTGGTTGAAGCTCTGCCGGACCTCCCGGTTGGGATAGCCCAAGCGATAGCGGCGGACGCCGCCCCGGTCTCGCACGTCCTTGATCGTCAGGTACCCGGTCTGGAACAACAGCGCCTCGGTGGCGATGGCGTCGACATCGAACGACGACAGCAGCTCGTCGCTGCTCAACATGCCGTCCAGCTCCAGCGAGCTCACCCGGCGCCGGAACAACGTCTCCACCAGGAAGGCCGGTGTGCCGGTCTCGAACCAGTAGCAGCCGAACTCGCGCTTGTCGAACAGCAGGAGGATGTCGAACGGGTTGTAGACCCGTTCGGCCCCCCGCCAGTTGTAGCCGTTGTACCAGTCGCGGACCTGGTTCCGTTCCAGGCCCGGCAGCTCCGGCGCGAACACGGTGTCGAGGTCCGTCTCCGTGTAGCCGCAGATGGCGGAGTAGCGCGGGTCGAGGGTAAGGTCGGTGAGGTTGTTGAGGCCGGAGAACACGCTCACCTTCGAGAACTTGCTGACGCCCGTGAGGAAGGTGAAGCGAACGTGGGCGTCGCTGGACTTGATCGTCGAGTACAGACCCCGCAGGTAGTTGCGGTTGGCGCGGGCGATGTCGGGTGCGTCGAGGGCGTCGAGAATCGGCTTGTCGTACTCGTCGACCAACACCGCCGCGCGCTGCCCCGTCCGTGCGTGCAGCGCGCGGAGCAGGTCGCGGAGGCGCTCCGGCGCCGTGTCGTAGCGTACGGGAACCCCGGCGTCTTCGGCGGCGGCGGCCAATTGCGCCATCGCGTTGGCATGCACGTACCCGGGCTCGCCGAAGTGCCCGGCGCCGAAGTCGAGCCGCACGACGGGATGCCGCACCGACCAGTCCCATCGATCGTGGATGTGGAGCCCGGCGAACAGCGGCTCGCTGCCCTCGAACAGCTCCTTGAGGGTGTCGAGGAACAGGCTCTTGCCGAACCGCCGCGGGCGCGACAGGAAGTAGTGCTTGCCCTCGTCCAGCAGCCGCGCGATGAAGCCGGTCTTGTCGACGTAGTAGCAGTCCTGCTCGCGGAGCTCGCGGAAGGTCTGCAGGCCGATGGGCAGGCGGCGCCTGGTCATCACTGCCGATCAGCATAGCGCGTGCGGCGCCTGACTCGCGCCGTTCCGCCGGGTGCAGCCGTGACGAGCGAGCTTGTCGAAGCCGGACGCCTCGCAGCCGGGCGACCGTCGTGACGCGCCGCGGCGTGAGCGCGACGTCAGCCCCGGGGGACACCAACCGGGACGTCGCAACCGGTAATCCTCACGCTTGCCCGGACAAGTGCGGTAGACTGCCCTCGTCCCGGCAGCAGGAGGTCCATGATGCGAGACGCGGGAACGTTGGCATGTCCGATCGGCGTGATGGTCTGTGCCCTGGCCTGCGCCTTGGGCACTGCGATGCCCGCGGTGGCGCAGACGATGGACATCTATTGGATCGACGTCGAGGGCGGGGGCGCGACCCTGGTCATCTCCCCGTCCGGCGAGTCGATGCTCGTCGACACCGGCTGGCCGCGCCCCGAGGGCCGCGACGCGCAGCGCATCGTCGCCGCGATGCAGGACGCCGGCCTCGAGAAGCTCGACTACATGCTGATCACGCACTTCCACACCGACCACGTCGGCAGCCTCGCGGAGCTGGCCGGGATGGTCCCGATCGACCACTTTCTCGATCACGGCGGCGAGACCGAGGAGCGGAACCAGCAGTGGCGCGACATCTACCTGGAGACCGCGGGCGACGCGCGGATGGTCGCCGGCGCCGGGGACGTCATGTCGATGGGCGACGTCGAGGTGCGGATGATCTCGTCCGACATGGAGCTGATCGCGGAGCCCATCAACGACGGCGGGCCCAACCCCCACTGCGCCGGGGCCGAGAACCGGCCGCCCGCCTCGCCCGAGAACCAGCGCACCCTGGGCGCGCTGTTCAGCTACGGCGGGTTCCGCTTCGTCGATCTGGGCGACCTCGACTGGGACATGGAGATGAAGCTGTCGTGCCCCGTCAACCGGCTGGGCACGGTCACCGTCTATCAGACCAGCCGCCACGGGGCGTTCGACGGGGCCGGGGCCCCCGCCCACCTGTGGGCCATCGAGCCGCAGGTGGTCGTGGTGAACAACGGCCCGCGCAAGGGCATCACCGCGCCGCACCACTACGACCGCATCGTCGAGGTCCCCGGCGTCGAGGGCATCTGGCAGACGCACCTCGCGCTCGAGGCCGAGGACCACAACACCGCGGACGACATGATCGCCAACTTCGAGGACACCGACGAGTGCCAGGGCCACTGGCTCAAGGCGTCGGTCGCCGCGGACGGCACGTTCACGATGATGAACGGCCGCAACGGCTACAGCCGGACCTACACCGCCCGGTGACGGTGGCGGTTCGTCGCTGGTGCAGGGCCGACCGGGCAGAAGCCGGGAGACGAGGAGGGAGCATGCGCATCGTAGCCAGGACGCTGGCGTGGATGACCGTGCTGCTGTCGGTTGCGAGCGTGCCCGCGGGCGCGGCCGATGTTCGGCTGAAGGAGGCGGTCAGGAGCGGCGAAGACGACGCGGCGCGTGCCCTGATCGAGCAGGGCGCCGACGTGAACGCGCCCGAGGGCGATGGTGCGACGGTGTTGCACTGGGCAGTGCGGTGGGACAACGCCGCCGCGGTCGACCTGCTGCTCGAAGCGGGCGCGCGAGCCGGCGCGGCCAACGCGTACGGCGTCACGCCGCTGTCGCTCGCCTGCGTCAATCGGAGCGCGCGGACGGTCGAGCGGCTGCTTGCCGCCGGCGCCGACCCGAACGCCGCCACCTCGATGGGCGAGACCGTGCTCATGACGTGCGCGCGGACCGGGGCCGCGGGCGCAGTGCGCGCGTTGCTCGATGCGGGCGCCGACAACGTCGATGCGCGGGAGTCTTCGCGCGGCCAGACCGCGCTGATGTGGGCGGTGGCCCAAGGCCACCCGGACGTCGTGCGGGTGCTGATCGAGCATGGCGCCGACGTGCACGCGCGGACCGAGACCCGGTCGCTCCTCGTGAGCGTGGGAGGGCGGGGTGCGGAGCGCGCGGCGAACCTCCCGCTGGGCGGGTTCACGCCGCTGCTCTTCGCGGCGCGGCAGGGGAGCGTGGACAGCGCGAGGCTCCTGCTCGACGCCGGCGCGGACGTGAACGAGACGGCGCCGGACGGCGCTTCGATCCTCGTCGTCGCGAGCTTCAGCGGTCACGGCGAGCTGGCCGCCTTCCTGTTGAGCCGGGGGGCCGAGCCGAACGCGGCCGGCGGGGGCTATGCCGCCCTGCACACCGCGGTGCTGCGCGCCGACGCGCCCCTGGTCAAGACACTGCTTGCGCACGGCGCCGACCCCGACGTCCGCCTCACGAAGGGGAGCCGGGTGCCGCGGGCCACCAACTGGTGGGTGCTGCCCGCATCCCTGGCCGGGTCGACGCCGTTCCTGCTCGCGGCGAAGTACGCCGACGTCGGGATCATGCGCATCCTCGCCGAGAGCGGGGCCGATCCGTTCCTCCCGATGCGGGACGGGACGACGCCGCTGATGATGGCGGCAGGGGCGGCCTGGCCCAACGGCGAGATCGACCGCCACGACCGGCGGGTCCCGCCCGAGGTCGCGGAGGCCCTGCACGGCGACGAGCGCCCGAACCTGGAGGCGACCCGGTTCGCGCTGGCCTCGGGGGCCGACGTGAACGCCCGCAACGAGGCGGGCGACACCGCCCTGCACTCCGCCGTCTTCAAGGCGTGGCCGGCGGTGGTGCAGCTGCTCGTCGACCACGGCGGCGACCTGAACGCCGCGAACGAACGCAACCGGACGCCGCGGCAGATGATGTGCCACGCGGCCGACGGGCAGCTGGTCCGGTGCGCCGGGTAGGAGGCGTAAGGCGAAGGGGTGACGAGATGTCGCACGAGAGAGCGCGTGCCGTCGTGACGCCGCGGCGGCGTTCCCGGTCACGGCCGATCGGGTGGAGGGTCGTTGAGGCGCTTGCCGGATGCCTCCTGCTGGCGCCCGCGGCCGCCGCCGCCGGGCAGGCCGAGTCCACGCAGGCGCCGGCCGCCGCGCGGTCGTCCGCCGCGCCGGTCGAGGCGATGCTGAACCGCTATTGCATCACGTGCCACAGCGACGGCGGCTACGCGGCGGGGCGCGTTCCCATCTCGCTGCAGCCGCTGGACCCCGCGAACGTGGGCGCGCACGCCGATGCCTGGGAGAAGGTGGCGCTGAAGCTGCGGTCGCGCATGATGCCCCCGGTCGGCCGGCCGCGCCCCGACACGGCCGCCTACGACTCGGTGGCGACCTGGCTCGAGGACGAGCTCGACCGCGCCGCCGCCGCCGACCCGAACCCCGGCCGCACCGTCGCGCATCGGCTCAATCGGGTCGAGTACGGCAACGCCATCCGCGATCTCCTCGGGCTCGAGGTCGACCCCGAGGCGCTGCTGCCGCCCGACGACGACGACGAGGGCTTCGACAACATCGCCGACGTGCTGTCGGTGTCGCCGACCCTCATGGAACGCTATCTGTACGCGGCGCGGCAGGTGAGTCAGCTCGCGGTCGGCGACGCCGGGCTGCGGCCGCGCTTCGACACCTACCGGGTGGCCGACCGCGAGATCCAGGACGACCACACCAGCGACGATCTGCCCTTCGGCACCCGCGGGGGCGCCGCGGTGCGCCACTACTTCCCCCTCGACGGGGAGTACACCATCCGGGTCGGGCTGCGCCGCAATTTCTACAACTACATCCGCGGCATCGGCAACGTCGCCCACCGGCTCGACGTGCGGGTGGACGGCGCCCTCGTCACGACGTTCATCGCCGGCGGCGGACTGAGCGCCGACGCCGAGCGGTGCATCGCGAGCTTCTGCGGCAGCTCGGGGATGGGCGGGGCCGAGTGGGAGTGGTACGCCAACCACGCCGACGACGACTTCGAGGTGCGGGTGCCGGTCGAGGCGGGGCCGCGGACGGTGGCCGTCGCGTTCGTTGACCACCCCGCGCTCGAAGAGGGGGTGCTGCAGCCGCCGGTGGACATGTCGACGTTCGGCTACAGCACCGACGAGGAGATGGGTGGCGAGCCGGCGGTGGGGAACGTGGTCATCGGCGGGCCGTTCGACGGCGCGACCCCCGACGACGTGCCGAGCCGGGAGAGGCTCTTCGTCTGCCGTCCCGCGGACGGCGAGGCCGAGCAGGCCTGCGCGCGGGAGATCATCGGCACCCTGGCCCGGCGCGCCTATCGCCGGCCGGTCAACGCGTCCGACGTGGACCACCTGTACGGCTTCTTCGAGACGGCGCGGGCGCAGGGGGACTTCGACGCGGGCGTCCAGACCGTGCTCGAGCGGGTGCTCGTCGATCCCGAGTTCCTGTTCCGCATTCCGCGCCCGCCCGCCGATGCGGACGCGGCGGTCTACCGCATCGGGGACGTCGAGCTGGCGTCGCGGCTCTCGTTCTTCCTGTGGAACAGCATCCCCGACGACGAGCTGCTCGCCCTCGCCGAGCGCGGGGAGCTGGGGAAGCCTGAGGTGCTCGACGCGCAGGTGCGCCGCATGCTCGCCGACCCGCGGTCCGCCGCCCTCGCCGGCAACTTCATCGACCGCTGGCTCGAGCTGCACAAGATTCGCAACGTGGCGCCGGATCCCACCATCTTCCCCGCGTTCGACGAGAACCTGCGCGACGCCATGCAGCAGGAGACGGCGCTGTTCATGGCCAGCCAGCTCCGCGAGGACCGCGGCGTGGTCGAGCTGCTGCGGGCGAACGACACGTTCCTCAACGAGCGCCTGGCCCGGCACTACGGCGTTCCGGGGGTCTACGGGAACCACTTCCGGCGGGTGGTGCTGCCCGACGACCGCCGGGCGGGGCTGCTCGGCAAGGCGAGCATCCTCACCCTGACGTCGTACTCCACCCGGACCTCGGTGGTGAACCGCGGCAAGTGGCTGCTCGAGCGGGTCCTCGGCGCGCCGCCGCCCGCCCCGCCGGCCAACGTGCCGCCCCTCGAGGACAGCGGGGGCGGCGCCGCCCCCACGTCGCAGCGCGAGCGCATGGAGGCGCACCGGCGCAATCCGGCCTGCGCGGTCTGCCACCGGGTGATGGACCCGCTGGGGTTCGCGCTCGACAACTTCGACGCCATCGGGCGCTGGCGGACCACCGACGACCCGCGGATCCCGGGGCAGCGGGGCCCGGTGATCGACGCGTCCGGGGTCATGCCGGACGGCACCCGGTTCGAGGGTCCGGCCGGGCTGAGGCAGCTCCTGCTCGGCCGGCAGCAGGAGTTCATTCGGACGGTGACCGGGAGGCTCTTCACCTACGCGCTCGGCCGGCGGCTGGAGCACTACGACATGCCGGTGGTCCGGCAGATCGTCCGCGACGCGGCGGACCAGGACCACCGCTGGTCCGCGTTGATTCAGGGTATCGTCAAGAGTTCGCCGTTTCAGTTGAGGAGGATCGAATCATGATCGTCACCAAGAGGGTCATCCCGCGCCGCACGGTGCTGCGGGGCGTGGGCGCGGCGCTGGCGTTGCCGCTGCTCGACGGCATGGTGCCGCCGCTGACCGCGCTCGCCCAAACCGCGGCGAGGCCCGCGAAGCGGCTGGGCGTGGTCTACGTGCCCAACGGCATCATCACCCGGAACGGCAACTGGACGCCGGCGACCGACGCCCCCGGGTTCGACCTGCCGCGGCTGCTGAAGCCGCTCGAGCCGGTGCGCGAGCACCTCACGGTGCTGACCAACCTCGACAACCGCGCCGCCTTCGCCCGCCCCGGCGAGGCCCTCGGGTCGCACTCGCGTCCCGCCGCCGCGTTCCTGACCGGCCTGCACGCCGAGCAGACGCAGGGGTCCGAGCTCGACCTCGGCACGTCGATGGACCAGTTCGCGGCGCAGACCCTGGGCCGCGAGACGCGCCTGCCGTCGCTCGAGCTCTCGCTGGAGGGTGCCGACACCTTCAACGGGGTGAGCACCTGCGACACCGGCTACAGCTGCGCCTACCTCAACATCTCGTGGCACGACCGCACCACGCCGATGCCGCGCGAGACCAATCCGCGCGTGGTGTTCGAGCGGCTCTTCGGCGACGCCGGCAGCACCAGCGCCGACGTCCGGCTCGCGCGCGCGAAGCAGCAGCGCAGCATCCTCGACGCGGTGATGGAGAAGATCGCCGGCCTGCAGGGCCGGCTGGACGGGGAGGACCGCCGCAAGCTCGGCAACTATCTCGACGCGGTCAGGGAGATCGAGCGCCGCATCGAGATCGCCGAGGGGCAGGCCGACCGCGAGCTGCCGCTGCTGGACCAGCCGGCCGGCATTCCCGTCTCGTTCGAGGAGCACGCGCGGCTGATGTACGACCTCCTCGTGCTCGCCTGGCAGACCGACGTCACCCGCGTGTTCACCTACATGGTCGGCCGCGAGCAGAGCGGCACCACCTATCCGCAGATCGGGGTCCCCGACCCGCACCACCCGCTGACGCACCACCGCGGGGATCTCGAGAAGATCGAGAAGGTGACGAAGATCAACCAGTATCACGTGCAGCTCTACGGCGAGTTCCTCGCCCGGCTCGCGTCCACGCCGGACGGCGACGGCTCGCTGCTCGACCACGCGATGCTCCTCTACGGCGCCGCCCTGCGGGACGGGGACGCGCACCAGTACGACAACGTGCCCCTTCTCCTCGCCGGGCACGACGGCGACACCATTAGGGGCGGCCGCCACCTCGTGTATCAGAAGGGCAAGAACCCCATGACCAACCTGCAGCTCACCATGCTGCAGAGGCTCGGGGTGCCCGTGGAGCACTTCGGCGACAGCACCGGTACGCTGAAGGAGCTGACCGGGCTGTCGTAGTCCTCTTCAACGCCGCAACGGCCGGGGTGATGCGGGTCACCTCGGCCGTCTCGGCCGCTGATCTCTGTAGCGAATCGTCTGCGGTCGGCGCGACGGGGCCGCGACCTGCGTGGCCTCGAGAGTGATTCGGTCAGCCGGCGTAGTGCTTCATGAAGCCCGCTTCATGAGCCGCTGTCCTTGCGGGTCCCTCGCCGAGCCCGCAGGCGTTTCGCCTCTTCAATGTCCTTGCAGATATCAGCAGCGACCTCGAGCACCTCAGCCGGTGCACGAACCGGCTCGCCGGCAAGGCGGCGAAGGGCGACGACGAGCGGGGCCAACGCGTCGGCGGTCTTGCTGTCCGCCGACAGGATCTCGACGAGATCGCGCTCCGGCGCACCGGCTGCGATCAGGATGGGCACACGCGCCAGCATTTCACGCAGCATCGTTTCGTTGCCGACGACGAACACGGCGCACACCGATTGAAACACGTCCAGGGCCGCCGGGCGTTCGTTCAGTACGAGCAGCGCGTGCGTTCTCATCCACTTTGCCTGCCACCGCAGGAACGCGAGCGCGCTGGACTCGTTGTCAATGGCCTCACCGAACCGACGATCGAATTCCTCGCAGGTCTGCAGAGCGTCCTCGGCGTGGGCGAGCTCGATTTGTCGATTCCCCTTGTTGAGCAGTGCCTTGGAAACCTGCACCTGAAGTTCCGGGGCGTTGCTGGCGCCGAAACGCGCGACCAGATCGTCGTAGGCTGCCAGCTCCGCCTCGGACTCGCCACGCTGGCTGTGGGTGATACCCTTGTTGAGCAGTGCCTTGGCAACCTGCACTTGGAGTTCAAATGTGTCGCTCGCGCCGAAACGCGCGGCGAGAGCGTCGTAGGCTGCCAGCTCCGCCTCGGACTCGCTACGCTGACCGTGGGTGATGCCCTTGTTGAACAGCGCCTCAGCAACCTGCACCTGGAGCTGCGGTGTGTCGCTAGCGCCGAAACGCGCGACCAGATCGTCGTAGGCTGCCAGTTCCGCCTCGGACTCGCCGCGCTGACCGTGGGTGATGCCCTTGTTGATCAGCGCCTGGGCAACCTGCACCTGAAGTTCCAGTGTGTCGCTGTCGCCGAAACGCGCGACCAGATCGTCGTAGGTTGCCAGTTCCGCCTCGGACTCGCCACGCTGGTCGTGGGTGATGCCCCTGTTGAACAGGGCCTTGGCAACCTGCACTTGGAGCTCCAGTGTGTCGCTGTCGCCGAAACGCGCGACGAGATCGTCGTAGGCTGTCAACTCTGCCTCCGACTCGTCCCGTAGTCCGTGCGTAAAGCCCTTGTTGAACAGCGCCTGGGCAACCGGCACCTGGAGCTCCAGTGTGTCGCTGTCGCCGAAACGCGCGACAAGATCGTCGTAAGCGGCCAGCGCCGCCTCGGACTGACCGCGCTCGTTGTGCGTAACGCCCTTGTTGAACAGCGCCTTGGCAACTTTCACCTGGAGCCCCAGTGTGTCGCTTGCGGCGAAGCGGGCGACCAGATCGTCGAACGCGGCCAGCGCCGCCTCGGACTCGCCGTGCTGGCCGTGCCTAACGCCCTTGTTGAACAGCGCCTGGGCGACCAGAATCTGGAGTTCCAAAGCGTTGCTGGCGCCAAAACGCGCGACCAGAACGTCGTAGGCGGCCAGTGCTGCCTCGGACTCGCCGCGCTGGCGGTGCGTGATGCCCTTGACGAGCAGCGCCTTGGAGACCTGCACTTGGAGTTCCGGGGTGTCGCTGTCGGCGAAACGGGCGACCAGATCGTCGACGGCGGCCAGCGCCGCCTCGGACTCGCCGCGCTGGCCGTGCGCGATGCCCTTGATGAGCAGGGCCTTTGCAACCTGCACCTGGAGTTCCGGGGTGTCGCTGTCGGCGAAACGGGCGACCAGATCGTCGGCGGCGGCCGACGCCGCCTCGGACTCGCCGCGCTGGCCGTGCCTAACGCCCTTGTTGACCAGCGCCTGGGCGACCAGAACCTGGAGTTCGAAAGCGTTGCTGGCGCCAAAACGCGCGATCAGATCGTCCCAGGCGGTCAACGCCGCCTCGGACTGGCCGCGCTCGTTGTGCGTAGCGCCCTTGTTGAACATGGCCTTGGCAACCCGTACCTGTAGCTCCGGGGTGTCGCTGTCGGCGAAACGGGTGACCAAGTCGTCGTAAGCAGCCAGCGCCGCCTCCGACTCGCCGCGTTTACGATGAATGACGCCCTTGTTGAACAGCGCCATGGAAACCTGCAACGGGAATTCCGGGGTGTCGCTGTCGGCGAAACGGGCGACCAGATCGTCGTAAGCAGCCAGCGCCGCCTCGGACTCGTCGCGCTGGCCGTAAGTGATTCCCTTGATGAGCAAGGCTTGGGCAACCTGCACCTGGAGCTCCGGGGTGTCGATAGAGCCAAAATGCGCGACTAGATCGTCGTAGGCGGCCAGCTCCGCCTCATGCTCACCGCGCTCATGGTGCATGACGCCCTTGTTGATCAGCGCCTTGGCAACCTCCAGTTGGAGGCCCAGTGTGTCGCTGGCGGCCAATGCACGCTCGAGTCCCTCGCGAATGGGCGGCGATTGTGCAGCCTCCGCACGCCACGTGCCAACCATCTCGGCCAATTCGTCGCTGCGGTAGAACGCCGTCATGAACTGGATAAGGTTGCGCACCAACCCGGCCTCGTCGCGTTCGCGTCGCAGCTTGTAGTAGATGCTGTAGAGACGTTCCGCGGCGGCGTACTTCCGCTTCCTGCCCGTTCCTTCCGCGACAACTGCGCCCCGGTCGACCAGCCGCGCGATCAGCGCCGATGCGGTGCGAATGTCCATGCGGGCTCGCGCCGCGATCTCGTGGGCGCTCGACGATTGCCAGAGGTCGATCACCGCGAGGTAGACGCGGCGCTCGGTCTTGGCAAGGATCTCCAGATGGCTGCGGAAGTACTCGGTGTGGTCGTCGACCAGCGTCACCAGTTCTTCCAGGAGCTGGCGCAGCGACCGATGCCGTGCAAACGTGGCGACGATGACCAGCAGGCGGGGGCTGCCGCCGGTCAGAATCCGCAGGGGCTTGATCTCGCGATTCGTCTGCTGATCGTCGCTGACCATGTTCCAGAGACGCCGGCACGCATCCGTATCCAGCGGTTCCAGCTCGACGATGCGGAACAGCTCGAAGAACGGCTGGTTTGCATCGTCGAGCCCTTTGAACCGACTGGTCGCGGTCGCCAGCAGCATGAGTCGAGGCTCCGACTGCAGCGTCTGGCGAAGCTGCCAGCCGAAATCATCGTCGACGTCGCTGCAGAGGGACTGCAGGTTCTCGACCATGAGGACGACCTTTCGGTCCAGCCGATCCGCCGCGTCCAGAAAGGCAGCCCGCGCACACTCCTCGATGTTCGTGTCGCGCCACCGAGCGGTCAGATCGGCGTGCGTCGCGAGGAGGTCCCGGGAGAAATCCGGATTGCCGGTCGCGTTCGCGTGGGCGAGGTGGAACAGCGCTTCGAGCCAGAAGTCGGCGAGGGTGGCGATCTCCTGGCTCTCTTCCATGAACCGCACGGGAAACAGACGCTCGGAGAGTGCGTTGTCGGTCCGCAACTCCGCACCGACTCCGCACCGACGCGGGCCGAGCAGCATGGTCGAGCTTTCCTCGACCGCGCGGTCCGACGATCAGCACGTGCTGGCACGACGGCGAATCGGTATTGCCGCGTATGACCTCCAGCACGAGGTCGAGCTCCCCCTGCCTGACCACGAACTGCCTGACGACCTCGTCATCGGACTGGAACGTGCCCGGATTGAACTTGCGGATCGGCCGATCGAGTGCGTCGTTCATCGAAGCCCCCTCGGTCATGGCCGCCCCCGACGCTCCTCGAGGGGGATGTAGTGGTCGCGGAAGCGTGCCGACCACCAGTCTTTCAGCAGCCGCGATGGGAATCGGAATCCGTCGTCCCCGTCTTCGAGATAGCCGTCGTGCACCAGGACCTCGAGGATGTCCGCGACAAAACCCGGCGCATCGCCGACGACCGGTGCGTACAACCGTTCGAGGCAGCGTCGTGCCGACGGTGTGAACCGCTCCCGGATGGCGGCTTCAGCGAGGATCTCCATGGCGATGGCGTAGCGTTCGTCTTCCAGCCCCTCCTTGAGACGTGTCTCGTAGTGCACGAGGTCGTTCTGCCCCGAGGGTCCGAGAAGGGCGGTGCGGTAGATCGTGTCGACGTCCTCCACCGTCACGCCGTCTCGCCCGTGCATGATGGTGAATTCCTGCAACCGTGCGAAGAAGGACTGCACATGATGGGGAATGCCCGTCCCGAGCGCGTCGTACACGGCATCTGCCACGCCATGCTCGATCGGCAGTCGGCAGTTCGTGACTCTCGGCCAGTCGTTCGAAACACGTGACGCTGGCGTGACGGTCCCAGGGGCCGAGGCGGAAGGGATCGAGGTGGTTGATGCGGTCGGGGATGCCGAGCCGTTGCACCAAGGGCTTGAGCCCGATGCTGCCGGACAGGATGAGGACCAGGGAGCCGGTGTCGAGCCCCTGAACGACCTCGCGGAGCCAGCTCAGGAACGCGTCGACCCGCTGGGCGCCGTCGTCTTGACCGAGTATGCGCTTGAGGAATATCGGCAGCTCGTCGATGACGAGGAGGACCGGCTGGTCATGCGCGGCGCAGTCGCGGATGAGCTGCTCGCCGTACCGATGCCAGTTGCCGGCGTTCAGGCCGGCACGAATCTTGACGCGAAAGTCGCGTGCGCCAACCTCTTCGACGTTCTCCTTGAACCAGCGTTCCATCGTGGTCGCGAAGCGCGAGGAGACCGATCGGACCGGATGCACCGCCTCGGCGAGGTTGGCGATCACGTCCTCCTCGCGGGTCGCGCCCTCGACATCGGTGAAGAGGAAGACCCATCCCCGGGCCACGAGCCGTCGCCCAAGCTCTCGAGCGATGCTGGTCTTCCCCATCCGGCGCTGCCCCGTCAGCAGGATGTGGTTGCCGGCGCGAACCCGCGCATCCAGAACCCGCAACTCGGATTCGCGATCGACGAAGTCGTCACCGCTTACCCAGCGGCCAGTGGCTAGCCTCATGACCCCCCCCAGTTGTTGACAACGCAACTGTTATCACGGTATTCGATATCAATTGTGTTGTCAACGAAATTGATGCTCATGGGCGTGACCACGGCGGCAAGGCGGGTCCGGCCGCGGGCGGCGGAGTCCTCGAGTGAACACCCGCGGGACTGCAGGCCGCTTGAAGCGGCGGCCTCGCTTCCGCGCCGGTGCGGGCCGCGCAGGACCGAAGGCGAAGGACCTCAGGATGCGGCCGGCGGTCTCGCGGGCTTCGTGCCGGGGACCATGCGGTCCGGGCGAGTGCGCCTCCGTGCCCCTTCAGGTGGAGTTTCCGCTCAGAATCCGTTCCCAGAAACGGCGGCAATGCGCCGGCAGATCGTCGATGTCGGCGGAAACCGCGGTGATGAGGGCCTCGCGGTCCGGCCCCGCCAGCAACTGCGCCACGTCCCAGGCGTCCTGGGCACCGCCGGCGAACAGCTTCAGCGCGATGAGGTCGCGAGCCTGCGCGGCGGGCACGCGCGATCCGTGGACGAGCGCCGGCTGGGCCCGCTCGAGCACGCGCGCTTGCCAGCGATGACGGCCGACGACGAGATCGACGGGGCGCTGGCCGGATTCCTCGAAGCGGACCACGCCGGCCAGCGGGTCCGCGGCATCGCCGCGAGTCACCGACACGCTCACGCCGGCATCCGCAAGCGGCGCCCACAGGGCCCGGTCCAGACACGAGCCCGCGAGCGCCAGGAGATCGATGTCGTGCGTGGAGCGGGCCACGCCATGCGCAGCCATCGCCGCGGCCCCGATCACCGCGTAAGGGACGTCGGCGCGATCGAGAATCGCGGTCACCCGGTCGAGCAGGCTCACCCGATCAGCCGGTCGAGACATGCGCTGGGCCGGCGGGTCGCCTGCCGGCGCCGTTCGAGGAGGCGAATCGCGGTCCGGCGGTCGACACCGCGGGCGGCGCGGAACGACTCGATGGCCTCGTCGCCCAGACGAAGCGCCAGCTCCACCCGCTCGGCCGGGGTGAGCCGCCGGATGCCGGCGGCGGTGCGTTCGCGGAGGACGGAGGCCACCGACTTCATGACGCGAGTATACCGCTCGGCCGTGCCCCTCCTGCTCGCCGGGCACGACGGCGGGACCATCAAGGGCGACCGCCACCTCGTGTATCCGAAGGGCAAGAACCCCATGACCAACCTCCAGCTCACCATGCTGCAGAGGCTCGGGGTGCCCGTGGAGCACTTCGGCGACAGCACCGGCACCCTGAAGGAGCTGACCGGCCTGTCGTAGAGGAGACATCGCCGGGCGGCTCCCTCGCGTCGGCGGGCGTGGCCGCACCGAACAATCTCCAGGAGTCGGCGCCGTTCCAGGGCGCTGATTCCTGCCGACCGACGCCGCGGCTGGGTGAACCCGTCACCAGGGTCGTCCCGGCTGCCGTCAACCGCTTGAAGGGTCAGTTCCGCCTCCCGCCTGATGCTCTTGTCCCGCGTCGGGTCGGCCCAGCTGCATCGACGGCGGGAGCCGCTTCCCGGCTTGTGATATAGACTGGTCTCGGTACGGTCTGTTTTCTGCCGTTCATGGAGGTGCCGCACGTGTCCGAAGTTGGCGCATTCGAAGCGAAGACGCATCTGCCGCAGTTGCTGAAGCGCGTTCAGCAGGGCGAACGATTCGTGATCACGAGACACAGGCAACCCGTGGCCGAGTTGATTCCCTTTCGGCGACGGGACACCGACAGAATCCGCGCGGCCATCGACGGTCTCAAGGAGTTCCAGCGGACGCACAGCCTGGGGGGGCTCTCGGTTCGGGAGATGATCGAGGAAGGGCGGCGCTACTGATGGCCTTCGTGCTCGACTGTTCGGTCACCATGGCCTGGATCTTCCCGGACGAGGCGACGGATGCGACGAATCGCTTGCGCGAGGCGCTGGTCGACGCCCCTGCGTTCGTCCCGGCGCTATGGCCGGTCGAGACGGCCAACGCACTGCTGGTCGCGACCCGCCGCGGCCGGATTGCGAACGACGAGTGGCCGGGGATTCGCGCGCACCTCGATGCGCTGCCGATAGAGGTCGACCCGGTCTCCGCATCCCGCACGTGGGGTGCGGCGCTCGACCTGGCGAGCGCGCACGCGATCTCCGTTTACGATGCGATGTACCTTGAACTCGCTGCGCGGATGCGGATGCCGCTCGCCACGCTGGACCGGGCCCTCCGGGCTGCCGGAAAGTCGGCCGGTGTCGAGGTGCCCACCATCGACTGAGCGGGGCTGCGCAGGCCGGCCCGCGAGCCGGTCACGGCGCAAGGCGTGCCGGCCCGCTCAGAATCGCGGATCGAGCAGGCTCAGCCGATCACCCGGTCGAGACATGCGCTGGGCCGGCGGGTCGCCTGGCGGTGCCGTTCGATCAGGCGAATCGCGGTTCGCCGGTCGACGCCGTGGGTGGCGCGGACAGACTCGATGACCTCGTCGCCCAGACGGAACGCCAGCTCGACCCGTTCGGCCTGCGACATTCGTAGGACCTCTGCGTCGTTGCGAGCGCGGGGGACGGTAGCGACCGACTTCATCGATGTGAGTATACCGCCCGCGGGGTCGACGTGGCCTCGCGCAATCAGCGCCAGTTGTCCTCATGGCTGTGCTTGACGACTCGCGGCGTGTCCTTGGGGTCGACCTCGCCTGCCGGAGCTGGAATGACATCGGATCGGCCCTGGTCGCATTCGGCGGCGGCTGCTTCAGAGATGCCGTGCCGGGGGTGATGGCGTGGCCGACGGAGGAGCTCACGCCGGCCGTGGTTGCGCGGTGCATCGATGTCTTCGCGCGTGACCGTGACGTCGCAGCCATCTCCATCGATGGCCCGCAGGCGTGGCGAGATCCGACGACGCCGTCCCATCGCCCAAGCGTTGGCAGAGCATGCGAGTACGAAACCCGGACACCGGGCAAGACGGGCACCCGCGGCGTGGCTTACCCCTCGACGTTCCTTCGGTGGATTCAGTTCAGCATCGACGTCTTTGCCGAGCTCCTGCGTCGTCCCGATGTCGCGCTGGTCAATGACCGCACCGCAGACATCGCACCGCGTCCAGCCGGCTACTGGCTGATGGAGTGCTTCCCGACGTCGACGTGGCGGACGTCCGGGCTCGAGGCGCTGCCGGGGCATCGCCGGGCGCCGGCCGAGGTCGTCGAGAGATTCGCGCGGCGTCTCGTCGCCGCGTACGGTCTCCCGTCCACCGCTCTGACCGGTGACCACGACGATCTCCAGGCAGTGGTGTCGACCCTTCCGGCCGTCGGGTTGCTTGGTGGTCCAGCGCGCGCGTACGCCAGGGGCGAGCCTGCGCGCTCCGTGGGTGGCATACTCGCCGAGGGGATGATCTGGGACGCGGCACCAGCCGTTGGAAAGGCGCCCGTTCCGGTGCGATCTCCTGCGAGCATGCTTCTGGTCGACGAACGCGACGTGCGACTCGAGCTGTGCGTCGATCGTGGTGCCGCGCTCTTCCGGGAGCTCGTACGCCGAGCGAATGCAGGTGAGGCGGCAGGCATCAGTTACAAGGACTTCGTCGAACACGTGCACGGCGCTTCGTTCGACGCGGTCCGGGGCCGGCCCTGGTCCCAGTCCGACGTCTCCGACGTGTTGCGCTTCGCAGATCAGATTACCAGTGCCGTTGGGCGGCAGTCGGTGCGACGGGGGAATGTCGTGATTCGCGCGGGCATGGATACCTTCATCTGGCCCAGGACGCCACCGTACACGCGGTCGGTGCGCGCATGGAAGGGAGGTCTGCCGTATTCGCGTGACGAGTGGTTGTCCGTGTTCCCGGATGGGATGCGTCGACTCATCACTCCGGGGATTTGAGGTGCCCGGTCTTGGCAGGCCCCGAACGTCGTACTGCAAACTCGGGCAGGTAGGTCAGCAGGCTTCTCTCTGAAGCTCCTCCCTCGCCGTGTCGGGCCGCGCGGCCTTGTCCAGGTACCTCTGCGCCGTCTCTCGGATGCGAGCCGCGTGTTCGAAGATGTCATTCACCCGCTCGATGGCCACCTTCTCCTCGGTCCACTCGGGCCCGATCAGCCCGATTTTCTTCTTGGGTGAGTTGAAGTACATCCGGCAGATGGTCTGCTTCCGATGATCCAGCACTATCGAGCACCGGGACTTCGAGTCGTGGAGGATGACGCGGTCGGCTGCCACGTCCGGGGCCAGGATCGCCGTCACCGCGTAGAATCCACGCAACTCTTCCTCGGTCGTCACGACGTCGCTCTCGGCCGCTTCCTCAGTCTGAGCATCATCCCCGCCGGCCGTGGGCTCCTCCTCGTCCGACGACAGGGCCGACTTCAGCCGGTCGCTGATCCGCCGCGTCAGGAACTGGTGCATCGCCTTCCGGGTGGCCCGCTCGAACTGCTCGACCACAGCCTTGGTCTTCACGCCGTCGTAGACCTGACTCGCGAAGTGGCGTACGAGCGCCTCTGACGGATTCGCCCACTCGGCTGCCAGCAGGCGCAGGATCTCTCGCGTGTACTTCAGGTCCTTCGAGGTGTCGAGAATCTTGTCGAGGTCGAACGCGGGCTTCGTGAACCGCTTGAGCTCGTCGGCGTCGATGGACTCGGCTTCGAGCATGTTCAGCTCAAGGAACGGCCTCTGGTCCATCTTGTTGGGTTCGTCGATGTCCGAGAAGAACCGGTAGGTCACTCCGTCGGTCAGCACGCCGAGGCGCGCCGCCGTCACGCTGAAGTACCGGTAGAGCTGCGAGGCCGGCTCCTTCGACAGGTCGACGCCGTAGTGCTTGCACTCGAACAGCATGATTGGCGAGCCGTTCGCGACAATGGCGTAGTCGACCTTCTCGCCCTTCTTCGTGCCCACGTCGGCCGTGAATTCCGGCACGACCTCGTCCGGGTCGAACACGTTGAACCCGAGCACGTGCGTGATGAACGGCAGGACCAGGGCGGTCTTCGTCGCCTCCTCCGTTTTGACGCTGTCGAGTCGCTTCGCAATCCGGCCGGACACCTCGCGGACGCGGTCGGCCAGGTCCATCCCTTCGAGTGACTGAATCATGAGTCTCCACGGCGCCTTCCGGCGCGCTTGTCGGGTGAGTCAGTGGACGCTGACATTGATCGAAAACCCGACATGCTACCATGGCGACTATTCGGGCTACCGACGCACTATCCCCAGCCCCGGCGCGAACCCGTCACCCGTCAAGTGGTCCGGGGCGACAATGGCCGGATGCTGACGTCCGGACCGACCGCCTGCCCACCTGCAAGGTGTCGTGGGCCGGAAAGCCGGCCGGGGACCGTCGCGGCTCGCGGAGGTCGCCGGCCGGGACGCGCGCCCCGCGGGACTGGAACTCCGAGCGCAAGCGGCGGATGCGGCAGGTTCGAATTCCGCATGCCCGGATGCGGGCGACATCGACCTTGTCCCCGGACACGGGCCGGAAGTCCGGCAACGGCGTCGGGCGCGTCCTGCCCGGCCCGGCGTTTCCGTGTGCATCGACCATCCGCCGCCGGGCCCCACCCGACGACGCGGGCGTGGTCGCCGCCGTTCCCGCGGGAACGCGGTCGCCGCCGGCTCGCGGCTTCGACCCGGCCGCCGCGTCCCCGGACGTTCCCGCGGGAACGTCCCGCGGTTCCGCCAGGGCCTCCGCGTCGACGTGCAGCACGACCTGATACCGGTCGCCGGCCGTCCCCCGGTCGAGGCCGCCCGCCAACGCCACCTCCGCGATCGTTCGGATTGCGTCTGCCTGACGCTGCACGAAGGTCCGCTCGTCCGCCACGGCCGTCGCGCCGGCCGCTGCGACAACTGACGCGCCGGCGGCTTCACTTGCCCCTTCGTCCGGCGCGTCGGCCGATTCCTCGTCCCCGGGGTCCGACCCCGGCGCTTGCCGCGCCTGGTCGCACGCCGCCTCCAGCGCCCGCCGCAGCACCGACCCGACCTCCGGCGTCAACCGCCCCCGGACGACCACCATCCCGTCCTCGTCCACCCACGTCCGCAGCTCGCGGCTCGCCTGCTGGCGCCGTTCCTCCCTGCGTGGCGGCGAGGGGAAGCGCAGGACGAGCGTTGCTGGTCCGCGCGGCGCGGAACGGGAGGTGGGCTCGCTTCGGAGCCGGAGGCGTGATCCAGACCCCTCATGGCGTGCGGTACGCCATTGCCGCGCAAGAGCGTCACGCGGCTGCAATCCGGAGGGTGCTGCTCGTCCAGCGGCCCGTGGCGAAACCTCGCGTTGCACCGCGCCCGGAGGGCGCCAGCGGACGGCCGATTGCGCCAGCGGGCTGAAGAGCGCCCGTGCCTCACAAGGCGTGAGGAAGTGCATATTGGGCATATGCAACCGACGAACAACGCAGTCAGGGGGGATGCAGCGCCGCTCGAAAGCAGCGGGGCTTTCGCCACGGGCCGCCAGGGCGAATCGAGGCCATATCGGGTGGTAGTCTTGGCCGTTCGGATGATGCAGGGGCGACCGGCAGACTGGTCTCCGGTAGCGGACGGCGATTGCGTCGATTCGAGGGTTGTGACCGTGGAGATGCTGTCCAGCGTCGGTCTCGGAGTCGGCCTGGCCGCGGCGTGCGGCTTCCGCGTCTTCCTGCCCGTGCTGATCATGGGGCTGGCCGCCCGCGCCGGCTTCCTCGAGCTGACCGGCGGCTTCGAATGGATGGCGGGGACCCCCGCCCTGTTGACCGTCGCGGTGGCGATGGCGTGCGAGATCGGCGGCTACTACATCCCGTGGCTCGACAACCTGCTGGACACGGTCGCGATGCCGGCGGCGGTTTCGGCCGGCACCCTGGTGTCGGCGGCGAACGTCGAGACCTCGACGCCGCTTCTGAGCTGGAGCCTTGCCGCCGTGACCGGCGGCGGGGCGGCGGCCGTCGTCCAGGCGGGCGCGACCCTGCTGCGCGGAGCCTCGACCGCGGTCACCGCCGGTCTCGGCAACCCTGTGGTCTCGACCGCCGAGAACGGGGCGGCGGTCGGACTGTCCCTGCTCGCGCTCGCCGTGCCGATGTTGGCGCTGGTCGCGGTGCTGATGCTGATCGCCGTGGTCGCCGCCACGCTCCGGCGGCGTTCGCTCAACGTCGGGCGCTCGGAGCAGGCCGAAGCGGCGGCCGCGACGGTGCAGGCGTCGAGGCGGAAGTTGTTCACCCGCGGACGACGATTCACCAGGGACGAGACCAACGAGCGTTGACGGCTACCGCAGGTCTCGAAAGAACGCCCGCAGGTCGTCGACGAGCAGCGCCGGCTCCTCGCTCGCCGCGAAGTGGCCGCCGCTCGGCATCATCGTGAAGCGGACGAGGTTGTAGCGCGCCTCGAGCCAGCGCCGCGGCGTGAACCGGAACTCGCCAGGGAACGCCGCGCAGGCCGTCGGCACCTCGATCCGGGCCGGGTCCGGAGAATTGGCGCCGTGGCGGCCCTCGTAGTAGTAGCGGGCGGCCGACGTCGCGGTCTCCGTGGCCCAGTAGATGGTGAGGGTCGTCAGCAGCTCGTCCTTGCTGAAGCGCGTCTCGGGGTCGCCGTCGCAGTCGCACCAGCTGCGGTACTTCTCGACGATCCACGCGGCGAGCCCGACCGGCGAGTCGTTGAGGCTGTAGCCGAGGGTCTGCGGCTTGGTGCCGTGCATGTGGCTGTAGCCGCGCTCCTCGTCGGTCCAGAACGCGGCGCGCTCCTCCATCAGCGCAATCTCTTCGGGGGGCACGCCGGCGGTGGGGTTCTCGGGGTCGGGCGGGCCGGCGGTGCACAGGTTGAGGTGCAGGCCGGCCACGTGCTCGGCGTCGTTGGCGGCGAGCCACCGGCTGATGCCGGCCCCGAGGTCGCCGCCCTGGGCGCCGTAACGCTCGTAGCCCAGCCGCGCCATGAGCTCGGCGAACATCGCCCCGGTGCGGTCGCGGCCGTAGCCCAACCGCCGCGGCCGGTCCGAGAACCCGTAGCCGGGGATGGACGGGGCCACGACGTGGAAGGCGTCCTCGGCGCGCCCGCCGTGGGCGACGGGGTCGGTCAGCGGCTCGATGACCTTGTCGAACTCCGCGAAGGTCCCCGGCCAGCCGTGGGTCAGGATCAGCGGGAACGCATGGGGCTCCGCGGAGCGGCGGTGCACGAAGTGGATATCGAGGCCGTCGATGGCGGTCTTGAACTGCTCGAGCCGGTTGAGCCGGCGCTCCTGCGCCCGCCAGTCGAACTCGTCGCGCCAGTAGTCGACGAGCTGCCGCAGGTAGGCTTGGTTCATCCCCAGCTGCCACCCGACCCCCTCGGGCTCGTCGGGCATGCGGGCGCGCGCGAGCCGCTCCTTCAGGTCGGCCAGCACGGTGTCGGGGACGTCGATCGTGAACGGCTCGATGGCGGCGCCGGCGGTGGCCTGGCTCGCGGTCGCGCGGGCCGGCGCCGACCACGGAGCGGGTCCGGAGATGCCGGCGGCCGACGTCAAGGCCAGCGCGACGAATAGGCCGATGGCTGCTCGTCTCATGTTCCTCCCCTGAAGCGTGTATGTTACGCGACCCGCTCGACGCCGACCTCGGTGGGGCCGCCGCGTCGAAGGCCCCGAACGCCTGTTCGGGCACGACCGGCGCCGGATCGACTGGAGCACGTCGTTCGCGACGAGGGCCCCGGTGCGACTCGTTCAGCCCGAAGCGCCTCGGCCAGATTCGACGGGGCAACCCGGCGCCGGCCCGGCGCCGAGCCATCCCCAGCTCGAAGCGGCAGGGCCGGACTTGGTGCGGAGAGCGCCCGGGGCCGGCCGCAGGTTGGCCAGAATCGCGGCGGCTCCGCCAGACGGCGCCGGCATCAGGCTCTCGGTGAGCGGTTGCCGCGCCGCCGCCCGCGGCTGATGGCGAGGATGATCCGGGCGGAATCGCCGCGGGGTGAAATGCTGGCCTGAACGAGCCTGCGCCGGTATAGTTGCGTTGCGCCGCTGTCCGGCGCACGAGGAGGAGAGATGAGACGAAGCAGTTACCTGGCCATGCTCACGGTGGCCGGCGTGGTCTTGACGGGAGCGACCTACCAGGCGCAGCAGGAGCGGGCGGCCCTCGAGGTCCAGCAGATCACCGACAACCTCTACATGCTGGCGAACGCCTCGTCGGTCCAGGGCATGGGCGGCGGCGGCAACACCGCCATCTTCGTCGCCAGCGACGGCGTCGCCCTCGTCGACACGAAGATCAACGGCTACGGCCAGGACATCATCGCCGCGGTGGGCGAGCTGACCGACAAGCCCATCACGCACGTCATCAACACCCACACCCACTTCGACCACAGCGGCGGCAACACCGAGCTGCCCGACACCGTGAGCTTCGTGGTGCACGAGAACACCCTGGCCCAGATGTCGCGCGACACCTGCGAGCCGGTGACCAACTGCGACGCCTTCAAGGGCGACAACGCGAGCTACCTGCCCAAGACCGCCTACTCCGAGCGCATGTCGCTCTTCAACGGCGCCGACCGCATCGACCTCTATCACTTCGGCCGCGGCCACACCGACGGCGACACGTTCGTGGTCTTCCGGGACGCGCGCACCATGCACACCGGCGACATGTTCCAGCGCAAGGGGCTGCCGTTCATCGACGTCGCCAACGGCAACGGCAGCGCCACCGAGTTCGGCGAGACGCTGAAGAAGGCGGTGGCCGGCATCTCCGGCGTCGACACCGTCATTCCGGGGCACAACCCGACGCCGGTGACGTGGAGCGAGTTCGTCGATTTCAGCGGGTTCTTCAACGACGTCGTGAGCAAGGCGCAGCACGGACAGGCGGCGGGGATGTCGGTGGACGAGGTGGTCGGCGCGTACAGCGTGCCGGGCCAGTACAGCGACTTCCAGGCGCCGGAGGGGAGCCTCCGGACGACCGTGCAGCACGTCTACGACGGAAACTGAGAGGGAGGCGGGGTCATGACGTTCGCGAGAGAGCGTCTCGGCCCCGCGGCCGGGGCGGTGCGGCTGGACGACGGCAACTGAGAGGGAGGCGGGGCCATGACGTTTGCGAGAGAGCGCCTCGGCCCCGCGGCCGGGGCGGTGCTGCTGGCCGTCTCGGTCGCGGGCGCCCAGACGAGCGACGATCCGTTCGCCGCACCGATTGCGGCGGCCGACGGCGTCATCACGGTCGGCGCCGTCGAGTTCGCGGCGCTGCCCGACTTCCGCGGCGAGACCGCGCGCATGATGCGCCTGGTCGACGAGCCGGGCACCGGCCGGCTCTTCGTCAACGACATGTGGGGCCTCGTCTACACCGTCAGCCATGACGGCGGGACCGTCACACGCTATCTCGACCTCACCGCCCCGCGCTGGGCGGTCGACGTCCACGCCTCGGGCCGCGAGCGCGGCTTCCAGAGCTTCGCCCTCCATCCCCAGTTCGCCGAGGCCGGCGCGCCGGGCTACGGCAAGCTCTACACCTACACGGACTCGAGCAATACGGCGCCGGCGCCCGACTTCGTGTCCGGCGGCGGCAACGACGCCCACGACACCATCCTGCTCGAGTGGACGGCCGCCGACGCCGCCTCGCCGGTCTACGACGGCGGCCCGCCGCGCGAGCTGCTGCGGGTCGAGCAGCCGTTCGGCAACCACAACGGGGGCCAGCTCGCCTTCAACCCCCTCGCGGTGCCTGGAGATCCCGACTTCGGCCTCCTCTACGTGGGGTCGGCGGACGGGGGCAGCGGCGGCGATCCGCTCGACCTGTCGCAGAACCTCGGCTCGATCTTCGGCAAGGTCCTGCGCATCGATCCCCTCGGCTCGAACAGCGCGAACGGCCGCTACGGCATTCCCGCCGACAACCCGTTCGCCGGCGACGGCGACGACGACACCCTCGGCGAGATCTACGCCTACGGGGTGCGCAACCCCCAGCGCCTCGCGTGGGACGCCGAGAACGGCAACCTGTTCCTCGCCGACATCGGCCAGAACATCGTCGAGGAGATCAGCCCGGTGTGGTCGGGCGCCAACCTCGGCTGGAACGACTGGGAGGGGAGCTTCCGGTTCATCAGCCGCCGCGAGGTCAGCCTGGCCGACCCGCGCGGCGAGGCCGGCCTCGCCTATCCCGTCGTCGAGTACGGCCAGCTCGACCCGCTGCTGGGGCCGCGCTCGCACGCCACCGGGCTCGTCGTCTACCGGGACGACGCGATCCCGCAGCTTGAGAACCTGCTGCTCTTCGGCGACGGACCCAACGGCGAGGTCTTCTACCTCGACGCCGACGAGCTGCCCGAGGGCGGCCAGGACCCGATTCGCCGCGTGCTGTTCGAGCACGAGGGGGAGACCCGCACTCTTCTGCAGCTGATTCGGGAGAAGAACGTAGAGCAGGGGCGGACGCCGACGAGCCGCGCGGACGTGCGCATCGACACCGGGCCCGGCGGTCAGCTCTTCCTGCTCAACAAGCACGACGGGGTGATCCGCCGGCTCGTTCCGTAGCCGCCGGCTCGTGCGGTCGCCGCTGCATCGGGTCTCCCGAGCCTCGGCTCGGGAGACAGGCGGTGCCGTGGCGGGCGCCCCTGCGGCAGGCATCCCGGGGATGCGGCATGGAGCAGAGTCGATGCTTGAGATCGCGTCTCATTCTCAAGCGTGCTATGATACGACCCGCATGGAGAGGACGGAAGAAGATCGGGTCGTCTGCGCGTGCCTGCAGGTCACCGAGCGCCAACTCCGCACGGCGGTTGAGCAGACCGGCGTCCAGACCGTCCGCGAACTCATCCGCGCGACGGAGGCCGGTACCGGTTGCACGGCCTGCCACGGTCGGCTCGAGAGCTGTCTGACCACCTGGTCGAGCCCGGCCCCGCCCTCATGCCTGCCCGAGCCGGCTGGCGAGACCTACGCCAGTCCTTCCGCCTGAGCTGACGGCCCCCCGCCCGCCGCGCCACGGGCTCGGAACCCCTGGCGAAAGGCCCCACTGTATTCGAGCGGCCATGCAGCCCGGTTGGCTGCGTTGCTCTTCGCTCGCATGTGTCCGATATGCTCCCCCGTCGCGTCCTGCCAGTCGGGCGTCTTGCGCCCGCCGGCGCCCTCGCTGCTCCGGGGGCAAACGCGGGATTTCACCACGGGCTCTCCCGGCCTACCGGTCGTGGCCTCCCATCTGCTCGCTCAGGTAGTTCTCGATACCCACCTTCTCGATCCGGAACAGCTGGGTCTCGGCCCAGTCGACGTGCTCTTCCGACTCGGAGAGAATCGGTTCGAGAATCTCGCGGGTGCCGTTGTCCCCGAGCTGGGTGCACAGGGCGATGGCCTCGTTGTAGTGCTTGACGCCCTTCAGCTCCAGCACCAGGTCGTTCTCGAGCTGCTCCTTGACTTCGGTCCCGACCCGGATGACGTCGTACCGGGCGATCTCGGGGGTTCCCTCCAGGAACAGGATGCGGTCGATGAGCTGCTCGGCGTGCTTCATCTCGCCGATCGACTCCTCGTGGTGCTTCTTCGCGAGGTGGTGGAATCCCCAGTTGGCGCACATCTTCGCCTGGCAGAAGTACTGGTTTATCGCGGTCAATTCGATGGTCAGCGCGCGGTTCAGCGCGTCGATCACCTGGGTCTGTCCCTGCATGATTCACCTCCGTTCGTGACGTGACGTGCGGCGGCTTCCACGTCTCCCTTATGTCAGGACACGCGCCGGTATCGGCGCGGCGTTCGTGACCGCCCTGCTTCCATCTTAACTCCGCGACGATGTGCAGAGGCCGTCCGGGTCCCGCGCGAGGGCGGGCGGGGCGGGTGAATGGGCGGCGGGCGGCCACGGTCTCGTGGCCGGATCCTCCACGGGCTCGACGAGACGGTCGAATGGGCCGGGCGTCACCGCCGCCCAGCCCGTCCGATGGAGCAAGGCTGCCGACTACAGGCTGAACCGCACCTCGCCGACCACCGTGCGCCGCAGGATGTCGCCGAAGATGTGCTGCTGAATGCTCTGGTTGAAGAGGTTCGTCACCTTCAGCAGCGTCGTGACGGCGCCGCTGTTCCACTTCACCCCGAAGCTGCCGTTCACCATGGTGTAGCCGTCGGAGTAGCCGTGGAACTCCGATGTGAGCACGTCGGTCCAGAACGCCTTGGTGGCCGTGCTCACCGACGCGTTCCCGAGGAACCGCGTTCCGTCGACGGTGGCGCCGACGTTGACGCGGTGCGTCGGCGGCAGGGCGAGCTCCGTCGGCAGATACGGGTTGTCGGAGTCCAGAATCGTCGGCTTGTCCTGCCACGAGTAGTTGAACCAGGCCGACGCCGATCGCGAGATCCGCTGATCCAGCCAGAGCTCGGCGCCGAGCTGCCGCGTCGGTCCCAGGTTCACCTGCGTGAAGGCCGTCCGCGGCAGGAAGACCCCCAACGACGCCATGAACGGGAGAACCTGCGGCGGCAGCAGCCACCCCGGCGGCGGGTTGTCCGCCGTGTACGGATCCGCGTGTGGCGGCAGCGGCACGCCGTTGATCGGGGTGTCCCGCCGGTTCACGTAGACCGAGCCGCCGAGCGTCGTCCGGCCCCCGAACGTGCCCGTGTAGCTCACCTCGTAGGCGGTCAAGGACTCTTCCGTGAGCCCGATGCGCGGCGTGGCGCCGATCGGAATGTCGCTGCCGACCACCCCGACGACCAGGGGAAACGGCTGCGCGGTCGTCTGGTCGAGCTGCTGCTCGAGCTGCTGCAGCGCCCCCTGGGCCACCGCCGGCGGCAGGCCGGGCGGCAGCAGCGCCGGCAGCAGGGGCCGGAACGCGGCCAGGCCGCTCAGGTCGACGGCCTGCACGATGCTCATGTTCAGGAAGTTGTCGATGATCGACGGCGACCGGAACGCCCGGTTGTAGGAGAGGGTCACGGAATGGTCCACGCCCGGCTTGAGCATCAACGACACGCGCGGGGAGAAGAACGGCGTGGACAGGTTGCCGAACTTGTCGACCCGGCCGCCGAGGACGAGGCGGACCCGCTCGAAGAAGATCTCGTCCTGCACGTAGGCGCCGAACTCGAGACGGTCGGGTGCCATGGGGGCGATGGTGATGTCGAAGGTGTTCCGGCGCACGTTGCCGCCGTAGGTCAGCAGGTTGCGTTCTCCGAGGAAGGAGGAGTGGCCGATCTCGGCGTCGAACGTCTTGCCCTTGAACCCCAGCTGCACCGGCTGGCCGGGGTTGTTGGGGTCGGGCAGCAGGAGGTTCGGCGCGTCGCCGTCCATGATGTTGGTGAAGACCTGGAACCGGAAGTCGCCCTGCGTATAGCCGAGCTTGCCGTACCCCACGTACGATCCGCGCTGGATGTCGAAGGGCCCCACCCCGGTGTGCGACAGACCCTCGGTGGCGGCGACCCCGCCGGAGTACGTGAACTGGCCGCCGTTCGACATCTCCTGGTCCACCCGCACATCGAACTTGGGCTGGCTGGTGCCCCGGTTGGCGAACGCGGCGCCGAACGGACCGGCCCCGTCCAGCGGATACGGCGCGCCGCCCACCGTCGCGCCCTCGAGCCGCGGGTCCTCGATGACCGGCACCCGTCCCGTCGGGCGCGGGAACGCATCGGACTGGAAGTAGCCGGCGCTGATGCGGTAGGCCAGCCGGTCGGTCGGCGCCCGGCTGATCGTCGCGTTGGTGCCGAACATCGTCCCCGGGCCCTGCCCGACCGTCGACCCGGCGTCCCGGTCGATCCAGCCGCCGCTCATCGACACCGTGGTTCCGACCGACTGCCTCGGCGGCTTCGTGATGATGTTGACGGCGCCGGTCATGGCGTTCGCGCCCCAGGTGGCCGAGGCCGGCCCGCGGACGACCTCGATCTGCTCGATGTCGCCGGTGTTGGCCGGCAGCGAATCCCACAGGACCATGCCGAAGAAGTCCAGGTAGATGCTGCGGCCGTCCATCAGCACGAGCTGCGAGTTGGCCAGCGTCCCGGTGGACTGCCGGCTGGTGACCTGGACGTCGCGGGCCGAGAGCTGGATGACGTTGACGCCGGGCACCGAGCGCAGGACGTCGCCGACGTTCGTGCTGGCGGTGGTCTGCAGCGTGGCGGCCGGGATGACCGACGTGGTGACGGGCGCGTCGACCACGCGCACCTCGGTGCGCGAGGCGGTGACGACCACGGTGTCGCCGAAGCTCGCGATGGGCAGCATGAGGGTCGGCGCCTCGACGAGTGCGTCCGCGACCGCGATCCCCTCCAGGGTCGCGTCCGAGAATCCGGACAGCTCGGCCGTGACCGACCAGGTGCCGTCGGACACGGCCGGGAACACGTAGTCTCCGTTGCCGTCGGCCTGCGTGACGCGCGTCCCCTCGGGACCGCTCAGGGTGACCGTGGCGCCCGGCAGCACGGCCCCCGTCTCGTCGGTGACGCGGCCGGCGATCTCTCCGTCCTGGGCCGCGGCCGGGGCCGCCGACAGAGCCAACGCCAGCAGGATGAGCGCGCCCTTGTTCCGAGTCATGCTTGCCTCCCAGGGGTTTCGAGAACCGTGCACGTCACCTACACCCTTGCTCGAGCCCGTCTCACCGTCCGGCTTCCGGAGTGGGCACCATGGGGCCTGCCGTCTGTGGCGGCCGGCGGGCGCGCGGTCCGTTCAGCGTCGTCCCGATCACCGTGTAGCGAACGCCCATCTGGTAGACGAGGAGCAGAAAGGCGACGACCGTCGTGCTGATCAGCACGAATTTCAGGTGGACGCTGACCGGCCAGTCCACGACCAGCCGCTGCGCGCCGATGACCAGCGGCAGGTGGGTCAGGTACAGCCAGTAGGACGCATCCGACAGGTACCGCACCCAGAAGCGTTCCTTCGAGGCGAACCAGCGGAACAGGCCCATTGCGCCGAAGCACATCAGCCACGCAAAGGCGATCTGCGCGATCGCGGCCACGCCCCAGACCCACCCCGCTCCCGCGTACTGGAAACCTGCGTCATACAGGAGCAACACGCCGGCCGGGAGGAGCAGCACCAGCGCGGGGGCCAGGGCGGCGGTCCACCACCGCCGCACCGCGATGCCCCGCTGGCGGAAGAACACCCCGAACGCGAAGAAGATGGCGTAGTAGGCGAGGACGCGGCCGGCCGGGATCAGGCTGTTGGCGGTGTCGGGGCCGAAGGCCGGCTCGTGCATCACGTACTGCGGGACAACCGCGAGCGGGACGAGCAGCCACCACGCCGGGTGGCGGAACCTGAGGCCCAGCCGGACGGCGGCGACGAGCCCTGCCACCAGGAGCAGCAGGTACCACAGGAACCAGAGATGGTCCAGCCTGCCCAGCCACGCCAGCCGCCAGTCGAGCAGCGGGCCGCCCGGCTCGACCCAGGCGATGGCCGGCACGACGGTGAACATGCCGGCGAGAAGCGGCAGGCCGACGCGTTCGAGGCGGTGCCGGACCAGGCGGTGCAGGCCCCGCGACTGCCACAGCATCGCCGTGAAGAAGCCGCTGAGCAGGAAGAACAGCGGCATCCGGAAGCCGTGAATGACGGACAGGATCCAGGCGTAGACGTTGGCTTCCGGCGCCGTCTCCCAGGCATAGGCCTCGTGCACCGGCCAGAACTCGACCGGCACGAGGAAGACGCCAGCGTGCAGAAGGATGCCGAGCAGCATGGCGACGCCGCGCAGCGCGTCCAGATCGTGAAATCTGGCCGTGTCGGGCCCGCCGGTTTCCGAAACCGCCATCGCAGATCCTCGCCGAGGCGCGCACCGAGCGGTTGCCGCCCGCGTGACGCCATGGCAGCGATTATAGCGTCGTCACCGGCGTCTTTCCCCCAGCCTGTCTTACTGTGCGCGGGTCCGCCGCGGACGAGCGGAGGCAACCGCGGCGACCGTCGAGGGAAGACGATCGGACCGGGCGACGACAGTCTTCCGTTGCTGCAAACCAAACTACGGGGCGAAACTCGTCGCTACCGGTCAGCCGACAAATCCAGGGCGTCGATGAACCGAAGGGTGACCGTCCCGCGCCATGAGCGGCGAATGAACGAGTTCGGCCGGCCGGCCCTGCGTCAGTGCGCGGGCTCGGGCGCCGGCGCCGGCATTCGCCGCAGCGGCTGGCGCGCGCCGTAGGTGAGCGATCGCCAGGCCCACTCGGCCGGCCCGAAGCGGAACCGGCGCAGCCAGAGCGGCGAGGCGACGAGCTGCAGCGCCCAGACGCCGGCCACCACGCCGAGCTGCCCCACGCGGTCGACCGACCCGAACCAGCCGAGCCCGTGGCCGTAGAAGATCGTCGTGCACAGGACGGTCTGCAGCAGGTAGTTCGTCAGGGCGGTCTGCCCGACGGCGGCGAATGGACGCGTGAAGCTGCGAAGCGCGTCCGTGCGGCAGGCGAGCATCACGAGTCCGACGTAACCGAGGCTGACCGCGATGCTCGGCCAGTAGTTGAACTGCAGGCCGATGAAGAACGACGAGAGGGGCCACCCGCGCGCGAAGTCGAGCGAGAGGCCGTACGCCTGCAGCGGCAGGCCGACCGCGACCGCCGCCGCGATCAGCCCCGCGTAGAAGCGCGGCGCGCGCCGCGCGCCGAACACCTCGCGCTGGAAGAGGCCCATTCCGATCAGCATCAGTCCGCCCGCGCGCCAGAAGCCCCAGGTGATCAGGAGGAACGTCTCGAACAGGAGTGCGTCCGCGGAACGGCCGGGCAGCTGATCGAGCCAGCCGCCGCGGTAGGCGGCGAGCTCGGCCTCGATCACCTCTGGCGTCGGCCGCCACGCGTCGGCGGTGAACGCGGACAGCGCCTCCTCCGGCCAGTACGGCAGCGACATCCCGGCCCCGACGGAGAGGGCCGATCCGACCGCGACCAGGGTTGTCCCCAGCGCGACCAGTTGCCCCGGCGACAGGCGGCGCAGCGGGTAGACCAGCATGCCGCACACCGCGTAGACGAACAGGATGTCGCCGTACCACAGCAGGTGGGCGTGGAGCAGGCCGATGACCAGCAGCCAGCCCATCCGGCGGTAGTGCACCCGGCCGGCGCTGCCGCCGCGCGCCTCGGCCCGGCCCGCCATCAGGACGATGCCCGCGCCGAACAGCATCGAGAAGATCGTCATGAACTTCTGGTCGGCGAGCATCCGGCCGGCCAGCCAGACGTAGAGGTTCGCGCCTTCGAGGTCGCCGTAGGCGGTGGGGTTGAAGTAGGCCGCCTGGGGCATCGCGAACGACTGGACGTTCATGACGAGGATGCCGAGGAGGGCGAAGCCGCGCAGGACGTCGATCGCGACGATGCGCGCGGTCTGGGCGACGGGTCCGGCGTCGGGCCGGTCGGGGGAACTGGTCACGTTGCGCTTCTTTCCCCCGCGCGGATGCCGCGCAGGACGAGCGGCAGGTTGCAGGCGCCCTCGTGGCAAGTCCTCGGAAAGCGGTCCGGTCGCGCGGGCGATCGGGAACGCAGGGGCTCGCGATGTCGGTAGCGGCGGCTTGCGCGCCGAACGCGATGAGGCGGTCCCGTTCCGCGGACGGCAAACCCCGCCGGACGGGATGCTCCGCCCGACCCGGGTCAGCGGGCGGCGCGGCCGACGTAGCCCTGGAAGGTCTGTTCCACGAGGTCGTCCACGCCCGGGACGAACAGGACCGCGAGGACCGTCACCACCAACGCCGCCGCGATGCACCAGTAGAAGTACTTCATGACGTAATTCGAACCGCGAGCCAGGAGTCGGCGCCATAGAGCGGCGGGGACCCCTGGAGGGTTGGTTGGGCGGCAATCGGAGCCGCAGGCGACGATTTCCGGGCTAGCGCGGCGCCGTAGAAGTTTCGCGCCAGCGAACTTCAAACGCGACCGTAAGGTCGCCCCAGGAGTTTGCTCCGTAGAAGCTTCGCGCCAGCGAACTTCAAACGCGACCGTAAGGTCGCCCCAGGAGTTTGCTCCGTAGAAGCTTCGCGCCAGCGAAGCTTCCAACGCGACCGTCAGGTCGCGCGGTCGCGCTAGTGCGGCGCCGCCTCGAACACCCAGGAGTCGCCGGCTTCCACCGCGGCCCGGGTGACCTGAGACGGATACTTGTCCCGGATGGCGCTGCTGACGCCGTCGAGGACCTCGCCCGACTCGATGCGCACGAGCTGCCGCTCGTAGCGCTTGCCCTCGATGCGGAGCACCGCACGGCCGTCCCGCTCCGCCTGTATCGGCCAGCGCTTCCACAGCCGGCCCACCGTCGTGCCCATGTAGCCGGACCAGACGTACAGCTTGCCGTCGTACTCGGTGGTCCAGATGCGGCGGGACCGTGGCGGGTCCATCAGTTGCAGCTCGATGGTCGGGATGTCCTCGACGAAGCTCCAATCGGGCTCCGGGCCGGCGTGCAGCTCGCCCGACACGAGGAGGCCGCCCGAGAACACCCGGTTCGGGCCGTCGGCGAAGCGCTGTTTCACCGCGGCGGTGACCACGGCGGTCAGCGGGATCAGCAGCAGGCATGCGACGACGGCCAGCACTCGCGAGACAACTCTCATGGTGCGGTGATTCTATCACCGACGCCCGGCGAGCCCCGCTGCCGCGGAGGCTGTGGCATCGGGATCGTCGAGTGTAGTCATTCGTAACACATGGCGACCTTGACGATCCGCATCCGCACGGATGAAAGGTCGCGCTAGCGCCAGTCCACGCGGCCTGGGCTGATGGGGAGCGGCGGCGGAAACTCGCGCGTTGTTGCATTCGCCCGAGCGGTGGGCGGGCCGCTTGGCGACCCGCAGGCAGCCTCGCTCGGTGTAAGGTACCGGATCGGTTTCCATGCCAGCTGCCGAGAACGTTTCCGCCGATTCCCGTGAGGTCCGCGCGCGCCTCGTCGAGGGAGGTCTGGGACGGCTTGAACGGCGGCGGGGCGGCGGAGCAGGCGCTCGGCCCCCTCGTCGAGCAGTACCGCGGCTGGATCGAGGTCCGCTGCGAGGTGCGCGGCGGGATGCGGCCGAGCAGCTGCTGGACTACGCGACGGTCGCGGCCGACCGCATGGCCCACGGGGTGGCGCGGCTCGGCGAGGACGCGGATCTGCTGGACGCCTTCCGGGTGGCGAACCGGGCGGTGGCGTGGGCCCTGCGCCAGCGGCTCCGTGAGCAGATCGGACCTGCCGGGCCGCGCTGGCGGCCGTTCCAGCTCGCGTTCCTGCTGCTGAACCTGCCGGGCCTCGCCGATCCGCTCGACAAGCACCGCGAGACCGTGGACCTGCTGTTCTTCCCGACGGGCGGGGGGAAGACCGAGGCGTACCTGGGGCTGGCCGCGGTGGCGATGGTGCTGCGGTGCCTGGCATCGTCTGCGCCAACTTCGAGTGCGCCTTCAGCGGCGACCGTCCCCTGCCGGTCATCGGGGTGGACGAGCCCCTCTACCGGCGGCTGCCCGCGTTCCTAATTGCGACCGTCGACAAGTTCGCCTCGCTGCCGTGGGTGGGGCAGTCCGGCGCGCTGCTCGGCGGGGCCGACCGCGCCGATGCGGGCGGGTTCTACGGCGCCGCCGAACCTGCCCAGGGGAGGCGGCTCACTGCGCCGCTCCCGCCGCCCGACCTCGTCATCCAGGACGAGCTGCACCTGATCGCGGGACCGCTGGGCACCATGGCCGGCCTCTACGAGACGGCGATCGAGGCGCTGGCCGTGCGCGAGGTGGACGGACGGGTCGTCAAGCCGAAGATCGTCGCCTCGACCGCGACGGTGCGCCGGGCGCAGGACCAGATCCAGGCGCTGTTCGCGCGGCCGATGACCCACGTGTTCCCCCCGCCGGGGCCGGATCGCCGCGACACGTTCTTCGCCCGGACCCTGCCGTCGTCGGAGACGCCGGCACAGCAGTACGTCGGCATCGCCTCGCAGGGCCGGAACCCGAAGGTCCTGATGCGCCGGGTGCTGCTGGCGCTGATGGGGGCGGCTGCGCACGCGTGGCACGAGGCGGGGGGCGGCGGAAACCCGCGGAACCCCGCCGATCCCTACATGACGGCGCTGGCCTACTTCAACAGCCTGCGCGAGCTGGGCGGGGCGCGGCGGATCCTCGAGGAGGAGGTCCGCACCACCGTCGCGCGCTACGGGGCGCGGCGCCGGGTCGGCGAGACGCGCCGCCTGTTCCGCGACCGCACCGACTTCTCCGAGGTGCTGGAGCTGACCTCGCGCGTGTCGACCGACCAGGTGGCCGAGGCTCGGCGCCGGCTCGAATGCCGGTTCGACGACCGGGACAACCGCGTCGACTGCGCGCTGGCGACGAACATGATCTCGGTCGGTCTCGACATTCCGCGGCTTGGGTGATGCTGGTGCTCGGGCAGCCGAAGGTGCACGCCGAGTACATCCAGGCGACGAGCCGCGTCGGGCGTTCCGACGAGGGCCCGGGGCTGGTGGTGACCCTGCTGAACGTCCACAAGCCACGCGACCGTTCGCACTACGAGCGGTTCCGCCACTATCACGAGACCTTCTACCGCTCGGTCGAGGCGGGCAGCGTAACGCCGTTCTCGGCCCGCGCCCTCGACCGCGGCTTCGCGGGCGCCCTGGTGGCCCTGGCGCGCCACCTCGAGCCGGTGCTGACGCCGCCGCGCGGGGTGGCGCGCATCGGGGACGTGCGCGCCGCCCTGGAGCCGCGGCTGCGCGATGCGTTCGAGGGGAGGGTCGCGCAGCAGGCCTTCGCCGAGGACGGCGAGCGCGAGGAGCGGATGCGGAGCGTGCAGGACCGCGTGGGCGATCTCCTCGACTCGTGGCGCCGGGTCTTCGACGACTATCACGGCGACGGCGTCGAGATGCAGTACCAGCGCTACGAGCTGAGGCAGCCGAAGCCGCTGCTGCGGGAGATGCTGGACGAGCGGTTCGAGACCGAGCATCACCGGAAGTTCCGCGCCAACCGCTCGCTGCGCGACGTCGAGCCCGAGGTGAACCTGTATCTCCGCGACCTGCGCGCGCCGGGGCAGACGGGGGCGTCGTGAGGCAGAAGGCGCACGGACAGGCGATCGTCGCGGGGCTCGACGAGTGGCCGCCGCTGCACAAGCTGGAGCAGGTCGACGAGCCGCGGCTCGCGCGGAAGCTGCAGGCGATCACCGGCGTCGGCGCGCCGCGCATGGTGGCCCCTCCGCCGGTATCGTCCGATCCCGGCGCGGCGCCGGTGGGCATCGGCGTGTGGCGCTTTCCCGAGTGGTTCGTCGTCCAGGAGGCGGACCAGGGCGAGGGACACGTCCGGTCCCGGCGGCTGGTGCCCCGGAGGGCGCTCGACGACCGGCGCCGTTTCGAGGGCCGCCGGGTCGTGGCCACCCGGTTCGTCCGCGCCTGTCCGCGGGGCCACGTCGACGACGTCGACTGGCGCCGGTTCGTGCATCGTCCCGGCAGCGACTGCCCGCCGACCCGGCCGCTGTGGCTCGACGAGCAGGGCACCAGCGGCGACCTTGCGGACCTCCTCGTGCGATGCGAGTGCGGGGCGGTACGCCGTCTCTCGGACGCGAGCATGATGGAGACGAACCCGCTGGGGACGTGCCGGGGCGCGAGGCCGTGGCTCGGGCGTGGCGCCAACGAGGACTGCAACCTGCCGAGCCGGCTGCTGGTGCGCACCGCGTCCAACGCCTGGTTCCCGCAGGTGGTCAGCGTGCTGTCGCTGCCGGAGCGGGGGTCGGCGGTGGAGACGGCGGTGCGGGAGCTCTGGGACGACCTGGCGATCGTCGACGACGCGGCGAGCCTCGCGTTCATGAAGAGGAAGCCGTCGGTGGTCGCGGCGCTCGCGCCGTTCACCGACGACGAGGTCCTCGCGGCGATCAATCACCTGAAGGGCGGCGCCCCGGGGACCGAGCGGTCCGTGAAGGAGATCGAGCTCGAGGCGATCCTCGCCGCCCCCGAGGGCTTCGGCGACGACGTGCCCGTCGACCAGAACTTCCACGCGCGCCGGCTGCCGGACGCCGTGTGGCGCCGGTCCGACCGGAGCGCGGGCATCGAGGCGGTCATCCAGCTCCACCGGCTGCGCGAGGTGCTGGCCCTGGCCGGGTTCACGCGGTTCGAGGCGGTGACGCCGGACATCCACGGCGAGTACGAGTCGGACGTCGAGCGCGCCGCCATCGCGCTGGAGCCGGGCTGGTTCCCGGCGGTGGAGAACCGGGGCGAGGGGCTGTTCCTGCGGCTTCGCGGCGACGCCGTCGACGCTTGGCGGGAGCGGCCCGCGGTGGGGCGCCGCCTCGACGCGCTCGAGCGGGGCCACGCCCGATGGGCGCTGCAGCGGAAGCACGCGCGGCCGTTTCCGGGCGGCCCGTACGTCCTGCTGCACACTCTGTCGCACCTGCTGATCCAGTCGCTCGCCATGCACTGCGGCTATCCGGCCAGCTCGCTCCGCGAGCGCGTCTACGCCGAGGACGGCCGCTACGGCCTCCTCATCTACACCGGCAGCCCGGACGCGGAGGGGACGCTGGGCGGCCTGGTGCAGCAGGCGCGGCGGTTGGACGAGCACCTCCTGCGCGCGCTCGAGGCGGGCGGGCTCTGCTCGAACGATCCCACCTGCGCGGAGCACTCGGGCGAGCGCCCCGGCCACCGCCTCGCTCTCCGGCACCCCGCCGAGGGCGGCGCGCACCGCGATGGGCCGGTAGGGCGGCCCCAGGGTGCCGGCCTCGAGGGCGCTCTCCAGCCGCTTCCGCAGATGCGACGGCAACGCCAGCAGCACCTCGGTCATGCGACGGGACCGAAGAAGGCAGCGTCCGGCACGCCGAGCACCGGCACCACGAGAGCCCGGTCGAGGTGGTCGTTGCGCATCTCGCACGAGGTCTCGGCGACGAGCGCGCAGCCGTGGCAGGCGGCGCCGTGCAGCCACCGCTCGGCCATGCTGTCGCCGGGCCGAGCTGGCGGGCCTCGGCGTCTCCGGGCCGGCGTGCGCGGCGTGGCTGCGCGGCTTCGACCGGGCGGCGGGGCGGCGGGCCGCGCCCGACTTCGTGTGGTCGGGGCCCGAGGTCCCCGGCCTGCACGCGCGGGACACCCGGCGGGTCTACGAGGAGCTGCTCGGGTCGGCGGCGCGCTCGGCGTGGGTTGCCACCTACGCCTTCTTCGACGGCCCGCGGGCGTTCGACGTGCTGGCGCGGCGGATGGACGACACGCCGGACCTCGGCGTCACCCTGCTGCTGAACGTCCAGCGCGGGAAGGGCGATACGACCGGCGCCGATCATCCGGTGCGGCGGTTCGCGGACCGTTTCTGGGAGCACGATTGGCCGGGCTCGGCCCGCCCGCGCGTCTTCTACGACCCGCGGTCCCTCGATGCGGCCGGCGGCGCCGGCGTGCTCCACGCGAAGGCGGTGGTGGTCGACGACGAGGCGGTCTTCGTGACGTCGGCCAACCTGACCGAGGCGGCGCTCGACCGGAACATCGAGATCGGCCTCCTCGTCCGCGACCGGACGCTGGCCGCGACCATGACCCGCCACTTCACGACGCTGATCGAGCGGTCGCTGCTGCAGCCGCTGCCCGCGTGACAGGTGACGACGAGAAGCCGCGGCCTGCGTGCCATGATTGTCACGTAGGATAATGTCGGCAATGGACGATGTCCTGCTCGCGACGGCGGCGGTCGCCGGAATGCTCGGCGCCGCCGGGGCGTGGTGGAACGGCGTCCAAATCGCTAGGCTGGCGGGTCGGATGGACTCGCTCGAGTCCACGATGCAGGCGGTCAAGGCTCTGGTCTCGCGGCGCTCGCCTTGAGCTCCATTACGGCTTTCACACCATCGAGTGTCGCCTCGCACGGATGGCCCGACCCGATACGGTTCGCACGCTGCCGGAACGCCCGCCCGAAGTCGGCGAGCTGGTCCAGGTGCGCTCGCGCCGGTGGCTGGTCGAGGAGGTCACGCCTTCCGAGACCCCCGGCCGCTCGCCGCAGAGCTGCTGCCGCAGCTCGCGCCGCGGGCCGACGGGATCGCCGAGCTGGCGACGCGCAGGCTGCGCGAACGGGGAGAGCGCGAGGCCGCGACCTCGACGAGACGCTCCGCCGCCAGCGCGAGCGCATCGTCGAAGAGCTCGACCGCCACGAGGGCCGGTTCACCCAGATCGCGCTCGACTTCGACGAGGACGAACGACGTCAGCTCCAGTCGAACATGCGCTACTGGCGCACCCGCCTCGACCAGTTCGACCGGGACCTGAAGCAGGAGCCGGGGCGGATCCGAGCGTTCTACGAGGTGCAGGCGAAGCGCGTGGAGCCGGTCGGCCTCGTGTACCTCTGGCCGGAGACGAACTGAGCGGGCTATTCCTCGGGGCCGATCGAGGCGTCGAGCTTCCCTATCCGGGTTCTGGTGGGTTCGGGTGCTCCGCTGCCGCCAGGGTCATCTCCGGCGCCGCGTTCCGGATCCGCTCGACCGTCCATGCCAGTGCCGCTCGTGCACTGCTGATCGCCTCGTCGCGTTCCCGTCGGCTGGGCGGTGGCTCTTCGCCGGTGATGAACTCGTAGCGTTCGCCTCCTGCGAAGCGGCTGAGTTCCTCGCATCGTCTGACGGCGGCCGGGATTCGCTCCCCCAGCAGCTCAACCTGGCGTAGCAGATGGACGAGATCATGCGTACGCTTCGGTTCATTGCCGAGCGCGACGATCAACCCCTTGAGCGCCAGCTCGACCGCCTGTTGCGCGTCCTCGCAGCTCAGGGTCGTGTCTTCTCCCGGGTCGTAGGTCTCGGCGCGCTTCAGCCGCTGCCTCGCCGACTGGATCCAGTGTCGGATGGTGGCCGCCCGCTCACTGCTCGGCATGGTAGAGCACGCGCCCGTGCGTCAGCGCGTCGTGCGTTACGAACAGGGGGTCCTGCTGCGTTCGCTCGACGTCGGCGGCCGTCGCCACGACGATGTCCAGCGGTGGTGATTCCGGCGGTGCGCTGCTGCGCAGCCGTTGGGCCGTGCGCCGGGGCGTGTTGGTCTCCATGACGACCAGCAGATCGAGGTCGCTGTCCTGATCCATCTTGCCGGCCGCTGCCGATCCGAACAGCACGATCCGCGCCGGGTTCCCGGTGCGCACGATTGCCATTACGATCTCCTGCAGTTTGTGCTCGTCCGGGGTTCCGTCCTCGTTGATGCCCCACCAGAGTGGGCTCTCCGGATCGTATGGAAGGCGGCGTCGTGTCATCGCTCGATTCGCTTCGATTCTAGCAGTCCACATGCCCTTACCGCACGTCATCCGGGCCATGCTGTAGGCGGCGGCGCCGCGAGGTCGAGAGCTGCTGCCGCAGCTCGGGCCGCCGGCCGAGGATATGGATCGCATCGCACGCGTTTCGAGTCGGTACACTACGATGTGCGTCTCGTTCGCGTACCGCCGCGTCAACGTGGCGGCTGATCGCTGTCCCATCCCCCTTGGCCGCGCCGACGTAGCCGATGCCGAAACGCGATCCGCACATCGACGCCCACCTGGAGTGGATCGGCTTCGTCCGGCCGACGGGCCTCGTGGTGTCGGCGCCGGCCCTGGTGCGGGCGGGGGCGTTCCTGCCGCGCTACCCCGAGGGGCAGCGGCGGCTGCGGGCGTGCGTGGCCGAGCGGCGGTTCCGTCCCGACGGCGAGCCCGAGCTGTGGCTGCCCGACTTCCGGGCGTTCGCGGGGTCGGTGCTCGGCTGGAGCTTCTCTCCGAAGGGCTACGCGGGGACCGACGACAGCCCGATCCCGTCTGAGCTGGAGACGCCGCTGCAGGAGGGCGGGAGGTGCTGCGCCCCGACTTCGCGGTGCGCGAGCGCGAGCCGTGGGAGGACGGGCCGCGGTGGCAGCTGCTGGTCAAGGCGATCGAGCCGGGCGACGACTTCGACCGCGTGGCCGGCGGGGCGGGCCGCCTGGAGGTGTCGGCGCACAGGGCGGATGGAGCGCGGGGGCAGCCCTGGAGTCTCCCCCGGGACGCGCGGTAGACGGTCCTGAAACGGTCAATCCCCACGAGCGCAGCCGTCGGGTTGGGCGCTGTCGGACTGACCCGCGGTGGGTGGTTATCGACGCCGTGACCACCGCGCTCACCGCGGCGGGGGCAAGCGCCAGGGAATGCGCGACCCGTTGAAACGGTCGCGCATCATGCTCTCCTTCACTTCGCCCAGGCGACCCCCTCCGTCCGGGGGTCGACGCCGGCCGCCAGCACGCCACGCTCGTGGTCCACGACGATCGCCGCGTTCGAGCCCATCGACCACTCCGGACGGACCCGCAGCTCGTGGCCCTTCGCCTCCAGCACGGCGCGCACCTCGGCGGAGATGCCCCGCTCCACCGACAGGTCGCCAGGGTACATCGTGTGCGGGAACGGCGACGCCGGGAAGCTCCGCGTCGACCAGCGGGGCGCCTCGATCGCCTGCTGCACGTTCATCCCGAACTCCACCATGTTCAGCAGCGTCTGCATGGTCCGCATGATCTGGTCGTCGCCGCCGGGGCTGCCGAGGATGGCGTGCGGCGCGCCGTCCTTCATCACCAGGGTGCTCTGCAGCGTGCTGCGCGGCCGCTTGCCCGGCGCCAGGGCGTTGGCCTCGCCCTCGACCAGGGAATAGTAGTCGCCCCGGCAGGTGAAGCTGAACCCGAGGTCGCCGACGACCACCCCCGTCCCGAAGCCGCTGTGGAGGCTCGGCTCGAAGCTCACCATGTTGCGGTCCCCGTCGACCACCGCGATGTAGCTGGTGTCGCCCTCGTGATCGGCATCACCCGCCACGTTGACGCGCGGGTCGGGGCGGGACGGCGGCGGGTTCTCCATGAACCGCTCGGGACTGCCCGGCCGGAACTCCAGCGACGCCCGGTCCGGGTCGACCTGCTCGCGGCGCTCGGCCGCGTACTCCTTGGACAGCAGCCCCTCGTAGGGGATGTCAATGACGTCCGCGTCGCCGAGGTACTTCTCCCGGTCCGCAAAGGCGAGCTTCAGGGCCTCGGCGCTGGTGTGGACGTAGTCGGCGCTGTTGTGGCGCATGGCCGCGAGGTCGAAGCCCTCGAGGATGTTGAGGGTGAACAGCTCGGCCGGTCCCTGACTGGCCGACGGGTTCTTGTACACCTCGTAGCCACGATAATTCGTCGAGACCGGCGTCTCCACCTTGGCGGTGTAGGCGGCGAAGTCCTCGTAGCGGTAGAGGCCGCCGTTCTCCTCGAAGAACTGCCCCATCGCCCGTGCGATGTCGCCCTTGTAGAAGCGGTCGCGCGCCGCCTTCAGCGCGGCCGACCGGCCCCGGTGCGCGTTCTCGCGCTCCGCCTCGACGAGCTTCTCGAGCACGCGGGCGGCGTCGGGATTCCGGAAGATGTCGCCCGGCTCGGGCGCGCGGCCGTCCGGGAAGTAGACCTTCATGGTCGTGGGGTACTTCCGGATCTTGGACGAGCCGGCGATGGTGCGGCTCAACCCCTCGCTGACCGGGAACCCCTCGGCGGCGACGGCGATGGCCCGCCGCAGCACCTGCTCGAACGTCATCGTCCCCCAGCGGTCGAGCAGGATGTACCAGGCGTCGACCACGCCGGGGGTGGACGCGGCGAGCAGCCCGTCGCTGCGCGGCAGCTCGGCGTTGTTGTGCCGTTCGTACCACTCGATGGTGGCGAGCTCCGGCGCCATCCCCTCCGCGTTGATCGAGTAGACCTGCTTCTCGTCGGCGTCGTAGACCAGCAGCACCGCGTCGGCCCCGATGCCGTTCATCGCGGGGTCGACCAGGGCGAGCACCGCCTGCCCCGCCACCGCGGCGTCGAAGGCGTTGCCGCCGGCGTCGAGTATCTCGACCGCCGCGGCCGTCGCCTGCGCCTTCATGGAGCTGACGGCGTACTCCTGCCCGCGGATGACCGGACGGACCGTGCGGAAGTCGGGAGTAGTGCGCATCGTCGCCGAGCCGGCGCTCTCCTGCTGCGCGGCCAGGTGGAGCGGGAAGCCGAGCGCCAAGAGAACCGTCACGCCGAGCGCGAGGCGGATTGCAGCCATCACTGCCTCCTTCGTGAGATTCGCACGTCCGCCCAGTCTACTCCGCCGCGGCCCCGATGTCGCGCGTCAATCGACACCGTGGCCGCGCGCCGGAGACCCCGAGTCGTACGCCGGCATCCGGCACCGGGCGCAAGTTCCGATCGCATCGCTTCACGTCGCGACGATCTGAACCGGTATTCCCTCCGGGTCCCGAACATGAAACCCGTAGTCCAGGTTCTGGTCCGGGGTCAGCCCGCGCTGCTCGAGCGCCCGGGTCGCCGACTCCCGGTCGAACCCGTCGACGGCGATCCGAGCTGGGCGCCCCTGGGCACGCGGTACCAGGATGGCGGTGAGGGATGTAGCGGGCAGGCCGTGCCTCGTCGTGGCTGGCGGGTGTCATCGGGCAATGGGGACTGCTAGAATACAGAGCCTGCGAGGGCGACGATGAAGATATCGCGAGCCGGGTCCGTGCCGACCATGATCGCAGCCGTGGCGCTTGCCGTCGGGACGGCGGGGAGCTGGACCCCCGGCCGCTCAGCCGGCCAGCTCCTGGCCGCCTCGGCTGCCCAACCGCCGGCGGCTTCCCCCCAGTCCGTCCGCAACCTCCTCGATCGATACTGCGTCGCCTGCCACAGCGAGCGCCGGGTCACCGCGGTGGGCGGGGCCCCGTCCGTGCTCGACGCGCAGCTCCGGGAGATCGGGCTCGCCCTCGACGTGGCGGACGCGGAGCGCCCGAGCGCCAACGCCGAGCTGTGGGAGCGGGTGATCGCAAGGCTCAGGGCGGGCTCCATGCCCCCGGCCGGGCGCCCGCGGCCCGGCGAGGACGAATCGCACGCGGTCGCCGGCTGGCTCGAGACGCGAATCGACGAGGCGGCGTCGGCGAACCTGAATCCGGGCCGGACCGGCTCGATGCATCGCCTGAACCGCACCGAGTACGGCAACGCGATCCGCGATCTCCTCGCCCTCGACATCGACGTGGCGGCCCTGCTGCCCGGGGACGAGACGTCGGATACCGGGTTCGACAACAACGCCGAGGTGCTCTCCATCTCGACCGCTCAGCTCGAACGGTACCTGTCGGCCGCGCGGAAGATCTCGCGCCTCGCCACCGGGGTCATGACGGCGCCGGAGTTCGCGCGGTTCGAGAACTCGGTGCTGCTGACGCAGGCGGACCGGCAGAACGAGGACCTGCCGCTCGGGTCGCGGGGCGGTCTCAGCGCCACCTACCATTTTCCCGCCGACGGCAACTACATCTTCCGAATCGGGCTGACGTCCAACTGGCAGGACTACGTCCGCGGCATGGGACGAAGGAACCTGCTCGACCTCCGCATCGACGGACGCCTCGTCCAGCGGTTCACGGTGGGGGGCGAGGCGCCGGGGGCGCCGGCGCCGACGACGTGGTCGCCGGCGGAGGCGGGCGACCCCGAGTGGGAGCGCTACGTCCGCGAGTCGGCCGCCCACCTGGAGGTCCGCGTGCCGGTCGACGGGGGACCGCACGTCGTCGGGGTCTCGTTCGTGCGGAACCGGTGGGAGCCCGAGGGCCCCCTGCAGCCGGTCATGAAGGGCGCGGTCCTGTCGAACGACGAGAAGTACCACGGGCACGCCGAGGTCCAGGCCCTGACGATCGAGGGGCCGTACGAGGGCGCGGTCCCCGACGACACGCCGAGCCGGCAGCGGGTCTTCGTGTGCGAGCCCGCCGCCGCGTCGGAGGAGGAGGCGTGCGCCGAGCGGATCCTGTCGCGGCTGGCCCGCCTCGCCTATCGCAGGCCCCCGACGGATCGGGACGTCGAGACGCTGCTCGAGTTCTTCCGGGACGGGCGGGCGAAGGCGGGGGGCGGCTTCGACACCGGCATCCAGCTCGCGCTCGAACGACTGCTCGTCGATCCCGACTTCCTGCTGCGGGTGCACGAGGACCCGCCGGGCGCGGGGCCGGGAGAGGCGTACGCGCTCGGCGACCTGGAGCTCGCGTCGCGCCTGTCGTTCTTCCTGTGGAGCAGCATCCCCGACGTCGAGCTGCTCGAGGTGGCCGAGCGCGGAGAGCTGACGGACCCCTCGACCCGGCGCGGCCAGGTGCGGCGCATGCTGGCCGATGCGCGCAGCGAGGCGCTGGTCAGCAACTTCGCCGCGCAGTGGCTGCACCTGCGGAACCTCGACGAGGTGAAGGCCGAGCCCTCGGTCTATCCGGAGTTCGACCAGGATCTGGTGGAGGCGTTCCGGCAGGAGACGGCGTCGTTCATCGGCAGCACCATCGACGAGGACCGGAGCGTCCTCGACCTCCTCGCCGCCGACTACACCTACGTGAACGAGCGGCTGGCGCGGCACTACGGGATTCCCGGGGTCTACGGGAGCCGGTTCCGGCGCGTGGCGCTGCCCGACCTGGAGCAGCGGGGCGGGTTGCTGGGCCACGGGTCGCTGCTGTCGCTGACCTCCTACCCGAACCGCACCTCGCCCGTCCTGCGCGGGCGGTGGCTGCTGGAAGCCATCTTCGGGGCGCCGCCGCCGGGTCCGCCGCCCGACGTGCCGCCGTTGCCCGAGCGCGGGGAGGACGACGCGCCGGCGACGATGCGCGAGCGCCTGGAGCTGCACCGGCGCAATCCCGCGTGCGCGAGCTGTCACCGGCTCATCGATCCGCCGGGGTTCATGCTGGAGCACTACGACGCCATCGGGAGGTGGCGGACGGTCACCGAGGCGGGCCATCCTGTCGACGCGGTCGGCACCCTGCCGAACGGGGTGACAGCGGTGGGCCTCGCCGGGCTGCGGGGCCTGCTGCTCGAGGAGCCCGAGCAGTTCGTGGGCACCCTCACCGAGCGGCTCCTGGCTTACGCCCTCGGGCGCCAGCTCCGGTACTACGACCAGCCGACGGTGCGCGGCATCGTCCGCAACGCGGCCGCCGACGGGCATCGCTGGTCGTCGGTCATCCTCGGGATCGTCGAGAGCCCGCCGTTCCTGATGCGGCGGGCGGCGGAGCAGGGACGGTGATCGACATGAGGTTGTCCACTGCCCGCGCCGCCCGTTCTCTGCGGTGTCGCGCGCTTGGCATGCGGCAAGGCCATCTCTGTCGCCGTACCGACGGAGAACGAGCTCGACGTGAGTGGACGGAGTCGAGCCGACATGAGGACTGACATGAGAGGCATCAACATCATCATCGCGAAGCCCTTGTCCCGCCGGACGGTCCTGCGGGGCGTGGGCGCGACCGTGGCCCTGCCGTTTCTCGACGCCATGGCGCCCGGCGTGTCGGCCCTGGCCCGGCCCGCGGCCAAGCGGGTTCGCCGCTTCCAGGCCATCTTCGTGCCGAACGGGATGGCGATGGAGTACTGGACGCCGGCGACGGTGGGACGCGACTTCGAGCTCACCCCGATTCTGCAGCCCCTGGCGCCGTTCCGGGACCGGATGCTCGTCTTCTCGGGGCTCCGCTCGTCGTGGATCTACGTCCACGCGGGCGCTTCCGGCTCGTTCCTGACCGGCACGCGGCGCGGGGGCACGTCCGAGACGGACGTGGTGGCCGACACGTCGATCGACCAGATGCTCGCGAGCGAGGTCGGCGGCTCGACCCCGCTCGCCTCGCTCGAGCTGTCGATAGACAAGGAGGCCAACGCGGGGCAGTGCACCTCGGGCCTCAGCTGCGCCTACACCCAGACGATCTCGTGGCGCACGCCCACCATGCCGCTGCCGATGGAGAACAACCCGCGGGCGGTGTTCGAGCGGCTGTTCGGCGACAGCGGCTCGACCGACCCCGCCGTGCGGCGCGCGCGCATGACCGAGAAGCGGAGCATCCTCGACTCGGTGAGGGGCAAGCTGGCCGACGTCGAGCGCCGGGTCGGGGCGGGCGATCGGCGCAAGGTCGAGGACTATGCCGCGGCGATCCGCGACGTCGAGCGACGCATCGAGGTGGCGGAATCGAAGAGCGACGTGCATCCGGAGGTCTTCGCGCAGGAGCCGCGGGGCGTGCCGTCCACGTTCGAGGAGCACGTGGAGCTGATGTTCGACCTCCAGTTCCTGGCCCTGCAGAGCGACATCACCCGCGTCGCCACGTTCATGCTCGGCCGCGAGCAGAGCACCCGGACGTATCCCGAGGTGGGCGTCGCCGAGCCGCACCATCCGCTGTCGCACCACGGCAACGATCCGGCCCTCATCGCCAAGATGTCCAAGGTGAACCGGTATCACGCGGAGCTGACGTCGCGGTACCTGGAGCGGCTGCGGGCGACGCCGGACCAGGACGGGTCGCTACTGGACAACATGACCATCATGTACGGCACGTGCATGTCCAACAGCACGCGCCATGCGGGCACCAACGTCCCGATCCTGGTGCTCGGCGGCGGTGGCGGGCGGCTCAAGGGCGGGCGGCATCTCGCGTACGGCCCGGGGACCTCGCACGCCAATCTCCTGCTGACCCTGATGGACAAGTTCGACGTTCCCCTGGAGCGTGTCGGCGGCAGCGCCGGGCCCTTGCCGATCGACGAGATCGAAACGCTGTCGGACGTGTAGAAACGGTTGCGTCAGGGTGCCTGGCGTTCGCAGGGACACCGCTGACGCGGACCACGCCGGACCGGGAGGATGCCGATGTTGGGAGCCCGTGCCAAGAGCCCCGCTGTATTCGAGCGGCGATGCATACCGCCTGGCCCCGCGGCGTTTCGCCACGGGCTCCCGGGAAGCTGCGCCGTGGAACGCCAGGGCCTCCTGCAGGGTGGGTTGGACGGACCGCGGCGCCGTGAGGCGTCGACGTCCGGGCCAGGCCGGGGGAGAAGCGCCGGGGTGGCGCGCGCCTGCCTGTTCGGGTTGCTGCTGATCCTGGCGGGAGCCGGCGTCGCGGCGGCGGCGGCGCCGCCCGACGCGGCGCTCGCCGGCGCCGCGCGGCACGCCGACTGGGCCGCGGTCCGGACGCTGCTCGAAGAGGGCGCCGACGTCGACGCCCGCGAGGGAGACGGCTCGACCGCCCTTCATTGGGCGAGCTACTGGGACAATCGCGAGGTCGCGGCTCAGCTGATTCGTGCGGGGATCGAGATCGACGCCGCGAACGACCTCGGGGTCACTGCGCTCTGGGCCGCGTGCGAGAACGGGAGCTCGGCCATGGTCGAGACCCTGCTCGGGGCCGGCGCCGACCCGAACGTGCCGTTGCCGTTCGGGGAGACGCCGCTGATGACGGCGGCCCGTGCCGGCAACGCCGACGTGGTGGGCCGGCTGCTGGATGCGGGCGCCGACGTCGACGCGGCCACCGCGGAAGGGGCCTACGGCGCCCAGACGGCCCTCATGTGGGCGGTCGCGCAGAGCCACCCCTCGGTGGTTGAGGTGCTCCTGGCGCATGGCGCCGACGTCGATGCGCGCTCGACCACGTTCACGGAGACCGTCAAGACCATCTCGACGTATGCGAACTACGGCCTGCAGTGCGTGCCCCGGGACGAGTGCTACATCACCGAGGTCCGGAGCGGGGGGTTCACCCCGTTGCTGTTCGCGGCCCGGGTGGGCGACGCCGCCTCGGCCCGGCTGCTCGTGGCGGCGGGCGCCGACGTGAACGAGGCCGCGCCGGACGGGGCCAGCGCGCTGGCCGTCGCCGCCCTCAGCGGAAACGGCGGCGTCGCCGCGCTGTTGCTGGACAGCGGCGCGGACGCGAATGCGGCCGGGGGCGGCTATGCGCCGCTGCACGCGGCGATCCTGCACCGGGACCCGGTGCTGGCCGAGGCGCTCCTGTCGGCGGGGGCCGACCCGAACGCCCGGGTGTCGGCCTCGACGCGATACACGCGCGACAGCGCGGACTTCTTCTTCCCGCCCTGGTTCGTCCGGGCGCCGGCTTTCTGGCTCGCCGCGCGCCACCGGGAAGCCGGCATGATGCGCCTCCTCGCCCGGCACGGCGCCGATCCCCTCGCCACGCACAGCCCGGAGTACTGGACCACCGACCGGCGGACGTCGGCGGGCCGGATGTGGGTCGAGGAAGGCGAGACGACCGCCCTCATGGCGGCGGTCGGACTGGGAGGGCGCGACCCCCTGTGGTCGGTGGACCACCGCGCGAGAGTCGCGGAAGCGACGGAGCTCGGCCAGGGTCCCGACCGCGCCGAGGTCGAGGCCGCGACGCTGGAAGCGGTCAGGGTGGCGGTCGAGCTGGACGTCGACGTCGACGCCGCGGACGCGCGCGGGCGGACGGCGGTCAGCGCGGCCATGGCCGACGGGTTCGACGACGTGGTCGCGTTTCTGACCGACCACGGGGCCGCGCCCCCGTTCGACTGAGGCGAAGAGCACGTCGAGGCGCGCGGCGACAGGTGTCACCCCGCCCTGCTCACACACGCGGGGGTACAGTCGATGTGGCGGCAGGTGCCACCGCGCTCTGCTGGTCATCACTGACCTGCCCTTGAGGCAGGGGGACGCCAACCCCCGCGCGCTGTCGCCCTGATCGACGGCCTGACGCACGAGTCCTGCCGAGCCCGCCGGCGTCAATGTCCAGCCCCCTCGCCGCCGTCGACCGTTTCCCCAGAGTCCGGCTCGGCCACGCGCCGACGCCGCTCGACGCCGCCCCGCGCCTCGGCGCCGCCCTCGGCGTCGAGCTGTGGGTCAAGCGCGACGACTGCACGGGGCTGGCCTTCGGGGGCAACAAGGTGCGCCAGCTCGAGTTCCACCTTGGGGCGGCGCAGGCCCGCGGCGCCGACACGGTGCTGGTCACGGGGGCGGTGCAGTCGAACCTCGTCCGCGTCGCCGCGGCCGGCGCGCGCCGGCTCGGGATGGACGCGCACATCCAGCTCGAAGAGCGCGTGGACGAGGTTGGCGACCTCTACCGGGCCTCGGGCAACCTGCTGGTCGACCGGCTGCTCGGCGCGACCCTGCATTCGTTTTCCGTGGGCGAGGACGAGGGAGCGGCCGACGCCGCGCTCGAGCGCCTCGCCCGGGCCCTCGCCGACGAGGGCCGCCGGCCCTACGTCATTCACTCCGCTCCGGGCCACCCGCCGCTCGGCGGGCTCGGCTACGTCGTCGCGGCCGACGAGGTCGCGATGCAGGCCGCGGCCCTCGGCATCGCGTTCGACGCAGTGGTCTGCGCCTCGGGCAGCGCGGCCACCCATGCGGGCGTTCTGGTCGGGTTGCGGGCGGTGGGCGAGACGATGCCGGTGCACGGCATCTGCGTGCGGCGCGACGCGCGCCGGCAGGGGGCCCGGGTGGCGAGCGTGGCGGCGGCGCTGGCCGAGATGATCGAGCACCCGGCGGCGTTCGACGCGGACGAGGTCGACGTGTGCGACGCGGTGCTCGCGCCGGGCTACGGCCGGCTCAACGACGCGGTTCGCGAGGCGCTCGAGATGGCGGCGCGGCACGAGGCGCTGCTCCTCGACCCCGTCTACACCGGCAAGGCGATGGCGGGCCTCATCGCCCACGTGCGCTCGGGGCGCATCGCCCCCGGCAGCCGGGTGCTCTTCCTCCATACCGGCGGCCTGCCGGCCATCTTCGCCTACGCGGACCGCCTCGGGCCCTGGCTGTCGCAGGCGCCCTGGCCGCCGGCCCGCTGACCGGACGGCGACGCCGGCGCGGTGGTCTTTTCCGGCGCCCGGTCGCGCATGGCTCGGGAGGCCATACCCGCACCTGAGGAGCCGCCGGCTCCCAGGCCCCGACCGGAGCCTCGGGAGGGGTGGCCCGGGGTTCACTGATACCCGGTGACGGGGCGGCGGGGGTATGGGGTAAGCTACGAGTCAGCCCGCGATTCCGATGGTGCGGACGCCGGGCGGTCCGCGCCGGTCCGATCGTCGACCGGCGCGCTCAGAGGGGGACAAGAGATGGTCAGCTTCGCAACCCGCTCGGTCCTCGCAGTCGTTCTCTCGCTCGCGGCCGCCCTGGGTGTCGCAGCGCAGGACAACTACGAGACGACCGAGATCGCAGACCGTGTCTACCAGTTCCGCTGGATCGGTCACAACGCGATGTTCGTGACGACCGACGCCGGCGTCGTGGCGTTCGATCCGATCGGCGTGGACGCCGCTCGGCAGCTCGCGGCCGAGATTCAGCGCGCGGCGCCGGGCTCCCCGCTCGCCGCGATCGTCTACAGCCACAGCGATGCCGACCACGCGACGGGCGCCGGCGCCCTGATGGAGGCGATGGGGCAGACCGGCGTCCCCATCATCGCCCATGAGCTCGCGGTCGCACCCATCGAGGCGCGCGGGAGCGCGGACCAGCCGGCTCCGACCGTCACCTTCACGGACAAGCTCAGCTTCCTGATGGGCGGTCGCCGGATCGAGCTCCACTATCTCGGGCCGAGCCACACGGACAACATCGCCGTACCGTTCATTCCCGACGTCGGCGTCGCCTTCGCGGTCGACTTCGTCTCGAACGACCGAGCGGGGTTTCAGGACTTGGCCAGCTGGCACTTCCCGGAGTTCTTCGATGCGCTGTCGGGTCTGCTCGGAATCCCGTTCGAGACGATCGTGTTCGGCCATGGGCCGCCCGGAGACCGGGCCGCGATCCAGCGACAGATCGCGTACTACGACGACCTGACGGCGGCCGTCCGGGAGGCCGTCGCCGCCGGATTGACCGAGGACCAGGCCGCCGAGAGCATCCGCCTCGACGCGTACTCGGGGTGGGGCAACTACGAACAGTGGTTCCCGCTCAACGTGCGCGGCGTGTACCGATGGCTGGCCGCCGACGGCGGACGCTGAGCCGCCACCGGCTCCCGGCCCACGGCCGGACGGCGCGTGCCGATGGCTGTCCGGGACGGTGGACGCCGAGCGACGACAGGCCCCCGGTCCCCGGCCGGATCTGGACCGCGCCCTGCTCGCCGAGCACCGCATTGAGCCCGCCGCCGGCGAGCGTGCCTGGCGGATGCGTTGTCAGTCATCCGGTCGAGCCCATCGATCGGGCTCAGCCCACCGCTCCTGTTTGAGGAGAGCCTGAACTTGGCGTATGCTTCCGCCAGTACAGGCAGCGATTTCCGGAACTGCGAAGGAGAGACCCATGGGTTCGAAACGACCTGATCGACGGCAATTCCTGCGAGGCGGCGCCACGTTGGCCGGTGGTTTCACCCTGGGCGCAGCCGCGCCCGCGATGGGCCAGCTACCCGAACCCGAAAGGTTCATCAGGGGCAGCGACGATCTGATCGCGTATGGCGAGCGCTCGCCATACGTGACCTCGGTACGCATACCGCACGGCGGCAGGCCGTCGCCCGACGCCTTCGGGCTCGTGTTCCACGTGGCGGCTCCCCTGCAGGATTCGGTGGGAATGATCACGCCGTCGTCGCTCCACTTCGTGGGGACCACCCGTGGCTCCTTCATTCCGGAGATCGATCCCGACAAGCATCGTTTCATGCTCCACGGCATGGTGGACCGTCCGCTGATCTTCACCATGGAGGACCTGAAGCGTCTCCCGTCCGTGACCCGCCCGCAGTTCATCGAGTGCGCCGGGAACCGTGCGCGGTCCAGCCACAAGACGGTTCAGGAAACGCACGGGATGACCAGCTGCGCCGAATGGACCGGTGTGCTCCTGTCCACGCTGCTCGAGGAGGCCGGCGTGCAGGACGGGGCGGCCTGGGTCGTCGCGGAAGGGACGGAGAACGTGAAGGGCGCGTCGAGCTTTCCGCTGGCCAAGGCCATGGACGACTGCGTGGTGGCCTACGGCATGAACGGCGAGGCGCTGCGTCCCCAGAACGGTTTTCCGCTGCGGCTGGTGATTCCCGGCTTCGAGGGAATCTTCAACACGAAGTATCTCAGGCGCATGAAGGTGGTCGACCGCTACTACCTGAACTACAACGACTACGGGCACCTCAGTCAAGAGCCGGTGCGCGCCGCGCTTGCCTACCAGATCGGACCGAAATCGGTCATCACGTTTCCTTCCGGGGGACAGCAGCTGTCCGGCCGCGGGTTCTACGAGATCAGCGGCTTGGCCTGGTCGGGTGGGGGCGCCGTTCGCAGGGTGGAGGTCTCCACCGACGGCGGCCGGAGCTGGACGGACGCGGAGCTCAAGGGGACCGTCTATCGGATGGCGCATACCCGGTTTGGCCTCAGGTGGAACTGGGACGGCCAGGAGACCGAGCTCTTGTCGCGCTGCACGGACGAGATCGGCCAGGTGCAGCCGTTGGTGGCCCAGGTCGCCGAGCACTTCGACGCGTCCGACGATCCCTCGTTCAGAGTGCCGGGCCTCGACAACACGGTTCAGACGTGGAGGGTCGCCAGCGATGGGAGCGTTCACAATGGGCGTGCTTAGGGTTGTCGCGCTGGCGATGCTGATGGGGGGCGCCGCGTTGGCGCAGTCGCCCACCTACGGCGTCGGGCGAACCCCGACCCCGGAAGAAATCCGTGCCTGGGACATCTCCATCGGTCCCACCGGAGACGAGCTCCCGCCGGGGAGCGGAACCGCGGCGGAAGGGGCGCGGGTCTACCTGCGAACGGGGTGCGCGGGATGCCACGGGAGGGAGCTCGAAGGCGGCCGACCTCCCAGGCGGGCTCCCAGGTTGGTGAAAGAGGAGCCGGGGCCGGATGTCGACCCCTGGGCCGCGGGGCGCATACTGCCGTACCGCTCGCCGTACGCGACGACGGTCTGGGACTATATCAATCGCGGCATGCCACTCAACAGAGAGGGGACGCTGACCGCCGACGAGGTGTACGCGCTGACGGCCTTCCTGCTCTACAGGAACGACGTCATCGCGGAGGACGCGGTGATGGACGCCGAGAGCCTGCCGCAGGTCGAGATGCCGAATCGTGACGGATGGGCGCCCCTGCCGGACTGGCAGCCGGGGTCGCCGCGGCTTCCGGGTTACCCCTACTGATCGTACGCGCCGGAACGCTCTCGCTCGAAGGGCTGTCGCGCGAGGGGCGAAGAACGGATCTTCGCGGTCCTCGCCGACAGCGCTCCGAGGCGGAACTGGCACCTCTCCAAGGCCGACCCCCTCGGCACGCTGATCGAGCAAGTTCCTCCCGCCAGACGTGAACCTGAGTCCCCGCCCGATCCTCCACGGCGACGGGTCGTTCGCGGCGTCGAGCCGTTCGAGCAAGTTCCTCCCGCCAGACGTGAACCTGAGTCCCCACCCGCTCCTCCCACGGCGACCGGTCGATCACGGCGTCGAGCCGTGGTCGTGGTCAGGCGTGTCCGTCTGGCGGACGGCGGCCCGAGCCCGAGCGTTCAACGGCCTCGGAGGAGACGGCGCATGGCGTCCACGCGCCCGCCGGGGACGTACTCGCCAAGCGCCCGGACCGGCAGGCGTTGCGGCGGGTCTGGGGGCGTGGCCGGCATGGCCGGGCGCGCGGGCTCCTTGCCGATGTCTCTGCCCCCAACCGTCCCGGTGGGCAGTCGGGCGGCCAGCATCTGCCGCCGGAGCCGGCCGAACACAGCGTCGACGTTTCGGGGTTGCTTTGACATTTGGACCCCCTCCAGCATAACCCCTGCCTCGCGGGTGCGGTCTTGCGGCGGATTTCCAGGGCTCCGTCCCCGATCCCCGGCGGAGCGCCGGAACCGCCGAAGCGGTGCGGTCACTCCGCGAGCGCGAACACGAACAGCGAGTGTCCCGCCGCGAGGGCCACGTGCTGGCGGCCGTCGACCATGTAGCTCATGGGGCCGTTGGCGATCATGCCGCCGAGCTGCTTGCGCCACAGCACGTCGCCGGTCTCGGCGTGCAGGATGTGGAAGTGGCCCTCGCGGTTGCCGGTGAACAGCAGGTTCGACGCGCTCGTGAGGATGCCGCTGCTGGTGACGTCGGTCATCGCCGCCCGCCACTGCTGCTCGCCGGTGCGCGGATCGATCGCGATCACGGCGCCGCCGCCCGCCGCGTCGGTCCAGTTGTTGATGTGCCCGCGGCGCAGGCCGGGCACGTTGGCGCCGGCCCCGAACGGGTTGCCGGGCCGCCCGCCGAGGAAGACGCGGCCGGGCTGATACTCCGCCTCCTGGGCTTCGAACACCGATCCGTAGGCCTCCCACGCCGAGACGTAGAAGAGCCCGGTCTCCGGGCTGTAGGACGGCGAGTACCAGTTGGTGCCGCCCTGCACGCCGGGGAACGTGGTGGCGCCCGGCGGCTGCGGGGTCTGCACGGGCCGGCCGCTGTCGTCGAGCCCGCTCGCCCAGTTCACCGGCACGAAGTTCGTCCCGTTGAGGAACCGGCCGTTCTCGCGGTCGAGCACGTAGAAGAAGCCGTTCCGGTTGGCCCAGAGCATCAGCCTCAGGGTGCCGCCGCTCCCGTCGGGCGCGTCGATGAGCACCGGGATCTGCACCGAGTCGTAGTCGTAGGGGTCGTTCGGCGTGAACTGGAAGTACCACTCGAGCTCGCCGGTGTCCGGGTCGAGCGCCACCACCGAGTCGGAGTAGAGGTTGTCGCCGGGGCGCTGCGCCGGGTTCCAGTCGGGGCCCGGGTTGCCGATGCCCCAGTAGGTCAGATCGAGGTCGGGGTCGTACGAGCCGGTGAGCCACGCCGACGCCCCTCCGGTGCGCCACGCGTCGTTCTCCCAGGTCTCGTGCCCGGGGTCGCCGGGGCCCGGAATGGTGTAGAACCGCCACGCCTGCTCGCCGGTCGCGGCGTCGTAGGCGTCGATGTAGCCGCGGATGCCGAACTCGCCGCCCGCGACTCCGACGATGACCTTGTCCTTGACCACCAGCGGAGCCAGGGTCAGGGCGTAGCCCTCGGCGGGGTCGGCGACGGTGGTCTTCCAGAGCGGGGCTCCGCCGATCACGTCGATGGCGATGAGGTTGCCGTCGATGGTGGCGAGGAACAGGGTGTCCCCGAGAATGGCCAGCCCCCGGTTGACGGCCCCGCAGCAGGGCCGCGCCAGCGGCGACGGCGTGTACTCGTACTTCCAGAACACGCTGCCGCGCTCGGCGTCGATCGCCACGACGTTGTTGACGGGCTCCGTCAGGTACATGATGCCGTCGACGACGAGGGGGGTGGCCTGGAACGGCTCGAGCGAGTTGGCCTGGAAGATCCACGCCAGCTCGAGCTGATCGACGTTGTCGGGCGCGATCTGGTCCAGCGTGGTGTGCCGGTTGCTCGAGTAGGTGCCCGAGTAGGTCAGCCAGTTGTGCGGCTCGTCCTCCGCGTTCAGCAGGCGGTCGAACGTCACCTGCGCGGCGGCTCCGGCGGGCACGGCGGCGGCGAGCACCAGGGCGACGAGGGTCCGGCGGGGTATGGCAATGGTCGACATGGTGGTCACAGTCCCTTCAACGTGAGCAGATAGGCGAGCACGTCGGCCACGTCCTGGTCGTCGAGCTGGTCCGTCGCGGGCGGCATGGGCGACTCCGCGCCGGCGGTCAGCTCGCGCAGGCCCGCCTTCTCGAGCGACCGCAGGCGCTCGTCCTGGTCGATCATCTGAATCGTGTAGGTGTCTTCGTTGAGCCGGCGTCCCGTCAGGACCGTGCCGTCCTCCAGCACCGCGCGCACGGGCCGGTTCACCGGCAGCATCGAGCCGGTGGGGTCGAGCAGCGATTGCTGCAGGTAGGCGGCGCTGCGAACGGCCCCGATCGCGCTCAGGTCCGGCGCCGTCCGCGACCCCTCGCCGAACACCCGGTGGCAGGACGCGCAGGCGCCCTGGCCGGTGAACAGCGCGCGGCCCCGGGCCTCGTCGCCCACGGTGACCGCGCTCAGATCGAAGTCGCGCATGGTCCGGAGATACGACACGAGGCCGGTCAGCTCGGAAGCCGTGAACTCGTTCGGGGGCATCGCGGTCCCGGGGATGCCCGCGCGAAGCAGGCCCATCAGCTCGCCGTCCGAGCCGGCCCGGCTGTAGACCCCGGCGGCGAGGTCGACGCCCGCGACGGCGTCGCCGGCCTCGGCGTGGCACTGCACGCAGTTGGCGTCGTAGAGGCGTGCGCCGAACTCGATGTCCGCCTGCTCGTACTGGCCGGCATGGTCCTGGGCCGCGGCGGCCTGCGCGCCCCCGGTCGCCAGGGCGGCCAGTAGCGCGCCGGCCTTCCATCCCGCCGTCCTTCGTCTTGCGCTGTTCACCATCATGCGTCCTCAATCCGGGGAGTCCGCGCAACGGGACGTCGCAGACTCCTGACGTCGAAAGTCCCGCAACCCGCGGAGGCAAACGCCAGTCTGTGGGTACCCGCGGACGTTGTCAATCGCCGCCGGGACCCGCTCCGCCGCTGCCGGTTCGTCGGGGAGCCCGGTTCCGGCGCGGACCCCTACCGGAGCGGTATCCGGTTGTCCGGATCGGGCCGGAAGATCAGGTACTCGATGTCGGTTTCGAGCTCGCTCCACCAGTGCGGGGTATGCCCCGGGATGATGACGACGTCTCCCTTGGTGACGCGCCGCGACACGCCGCCCCGAATGCCGGTGCCCCGGACGCTCGTGCTGTTGGGGGGCTGGGTCGGGTCGATGAGCTCCCCGCCGGTCACCAGCGTCGCCACCCCCTCTACCATGTAGTAGATCTCGGTGGTGTTCACCTGATGCAGGTTTGCGCCCCCGAGCGGCGACTGCGGGCGGAAGACGCCGTACACGCCCACCCGGTAGTCGCCGGTGACCTCGACGACCCGAATCGGGCGGTCGCTGACAGCGTCGCGGGGCAGCGCGTTGATGAACTTCTGGATGTCCGCCGACGTGACGTCCGTCGCCTGGGGGGCGTCCTGGGCCCCCGCGGTGGACGCCAGCAGGACGAGCAGCAGGGTAGGGGCGGCTTTGCGCATGGGGGTCTCCTTGGAAGGCGCGGGATTCGGATTTCACGCGATTATCGCGATCGTCCGCGCGCCGTTCAAGCCGCGGCGGGGCGGGCCCGGGGCCTGTTCGCTGGCCGCCCAATGCGAGATGGGGCTCGCTGCATTCGACCGGCGAAGCATCCTGCCGGCCCCGTTGTTCCGCGAAGCTGCGTTGCTCCGCGGCCACCTTGCCGACATCGCCCTCGTCATGGGTTGTCCAACCGGGGCCTCGCGGTGCCACGCGGAACTCGTACACGGTCCGCCGGGCGTGACTCCGGGCGACCCGGAGTGCTATCGTGCACGCAGTGGCGTCGGCGGCGTGCTGCCAGACCGGATTTTCCGTCTGCAGGCGGGAAGTAGGGGCCGGCGAGCGGGCCGGTCTTTGCGAGGCAGGGAGAGAAGTGACATGCGCAGAAGCGCTCTGATGCTCGGGGTTCGTATCGCGGCGGCGGGGTGTGCGTGCGTGCTCGCGGCGGCGGGGGCGGCGGCGCAGGCCGGCGGCGGGAACGCCGAGCCGGCTCCCCGGACGGCGTGGGGCGCGCCCGATCTGCAGGGGGTCTGGGACTACCGGACGATGACTCCCCTGCAGCGTCCCGGCGAGTTTGCGGGCAAGGCGGTGATGAGTGACGAGGAAGCCGCGGTCTACACCGCCCGCGTGCTCGACGAGCAGGCCGACTACGACCGCGCCCCCAGCGTGCACGCGAAGTGGTGGCTCGACTACGGGACCGAGCTGACCGACGACAAGCGCACCTCGCTGATCGTGGATCCGCCGGACGGGCGGATTCCCCCGCTGACCGACGGCGCACGGCAACGCAACGCCGAACGGTCCGCCCGCCGGCGCGCGCATCCGGCCGACGGCGCCGACTATCGCGGGAACACGGAACGCTGCCTCAGCTTCGGGACGCCCCGCTTGCCGGGCGCCTACAACAACAACTACCAGATTCTGCAGACGCCGGACCACGTCGTCATCGTGTCCGAGATGATTCACGACGCGCGCATCGTGCCGCTGGACGAGCGCCCCTATGCCGGCATTCCCCAGTGGCACGGCGAGGCGCGCGGGCGGTGGGAAGGCGACACGCTGGTCGTCGAGTCCACCCACTACCGGGATACCGGCGGGTTCCGGGGCGCGACGGGGGCGGTGCGCGTGGTCGAGCGGTTCACCCGCGTGGGGGCGGACACCATCCGCTACGAGATCACTGCCGAGGACCCGTCCACCTGGGTGTCCCCCTGGACCCTGATGTTCCCCCTGAAGAAAACCGATCAGGCGATGTACGAGTACGCCTGTCACGAGGGGAACTACGGGCTCGCCAACATCCTCCGGAACGCGCGGATCGAAGAGGCGGCGGCGCGCGCGGCCACCCAGTGATCCGGCGGCAGGACGCAAGAAGTCATGACCGAGGAAAGCAGCCCGCGACAATCGGGGCGCGCCGCCACCGGCGCGGTGTCGAAGAAGACGAAGAAGAAGCCCAAGGCGCGCAAGTCACGCGCGCCCCACGCTCGGCCCGCCGCCGTCGATGACCCGCCGGTGGACGCGGCCGCGGTGGGCGCGAACCATGACCCCGACGTCATCCGGCGCGTCTTCCGGGAGGGAGTCTATCCCTATGCGGACCGGATGAAGCGCGGCGCCTACGAGCGGCGCAAGGCCGCCCTGCAGTCCGAGCTGCTGAAGGTGCAACGGTGGGTCAAGGAGTCGGGGTCCCGGGTCGTCATCCTGTTCGAGGGACGCGACGCGGCCGGCAAGGGCGGCACGATCAAGCGGTTCATGGAGCATCTGAACCCCCGCGGCGCCCGCGTCGTGGCTCTCGAGAAGCCCAACGAGCGCGAACGCGGCCAGTGGTACTTCCAGCGCTACATCGAGCTTCTGCCGGCGGCGGGGGAGATTGTCCTGTTCGACCGCTCCTGGTACAACCGCGCCGGGGTCGAGCGGGTGATGGGCTTCTGCACCGGTTCCGAGTATCTGGAGTTCATGCGCCAGTGCCCCGAGATCGAGCGCATGTTCGTCAACAGCGGCATCCACCTCTTCAAGTACTGGTTCTCCGTCTCGCAGGACGAGCAGGCGCGCCGCTTCGGCCGGCGTCAGACCGACCCCCTGAAGCAGTGGAAGATCTCGCCCGTCGACCTCGCTTCGCTGGACAAGTGGGACGGCTATACCGAGGCCAAGGAGGCGATGTTCTTCTATACGGACACCGCCGACGCGCCGTGGACGGTGATCAAGTCGGACGACAAGAAGCGCGCCCGCGTCGCCTGCCTGCTGCACTTTCTCTCGAAGATTCCCTACCCCGACAAGAACCCCGGCGTGGTGACGAGCCCCGACCCGTTGATCCTGGGCCCCGCGACCCGGGTCGTCGGCCGCGACGAGCCGATGGCGGCCGACGCGTAGGCGGGCGGACGGTCGCGATGCCGCCACGGGCTCCGATTGCCTGAGCTGATGGCGGCGTTGGCCCGGCACTATCTCGGTCGCGCGCTCGACGAGGCCGGAGGCAACAAGACCCGGGCCGCGGACCTCGTGGGGCTGCCGAGCTATTGAACACGACCACCGCGAAGACAAGACGACGCCTGCAGGCGACTAGGCGACGAGGCGACCGGCGATGCGCCGGCGGCCCGGCCTGCCGGGTCCGACGGACCCGAGGGCCAGGCGGCGCGGCGCATCAATCCGCGAGCGCGTCGATCGCGGTGCGCGGCGCGACGACGGATGCGAATCCTGGTGGTTGCTCGATCAACCGGCGGTCGCCCGTCACGAGTGTCGCGCTTGGCGTGGCATGGAGAAGCCGCCAGAGGTGATCGTCGCCGCGGTCCGGGGCGCTTGGCGCGGGGAGGTGGCCACGGTTGCGAACCTGTGCGTTCGCGACGATGTCGGTGAGGATGTTGTCCACTTGGCCGGCGGTCAGCCCGTGTCGCGTGCGGATGGGCGGGCGCAACAACACGCGGCGGTACTCGGCGAGCAGGTCGGACGACAACACGAAGGGAAACGCACCGGCCAGCATACCGGCCAGAAGACGGCGAGGCGGGGAGTCGGCGGCGCGCGAGAGCAGAGCGGCGACGACGACGTTCGTGTCGATGACGAACAGCCGTCTCACCGGCGGCGCTCGGCTCGCGTCTCTTCGACCGCGAGCGCCATCGCATCATCGTCGCTCAGCCCGGATCGATCCCCGGCCGCGGCGACGAGCGCGGCGGCGCTCTCGGTGGTCTTGACGCCGTAGAAGTCGAGGCTCTCCTCGATGATCCGCCGGATCGACGTGTTGCGGCGCGCCGCCGCCTCCCTGAGGGCCCGATGGCGCTCGTCGGAGAGGGTGATGGTCAATCGTGACATGACGATTCCCACGGTTGGTGTGCACGCACCAATACACCATATCACGGTCGATGGATGCGGAGTGGCGTTCGTCCGGTGTCCGAGAGACGCCGGAACGACGTATCATCTTCGCCAGCCATGTCGAGCAGAACCGCTTCTTCCCCCGGCAGTCGCCTGTGGATCGCGTTCGGCCCCGGCCTGATGTGGGCGGCGACGGCGATCGGGGTGTCGCACCTCGTGCAATCGACGCGGGCCGGGGCGTCGGCCGGCTTCGGGCTGGCCGGGGTGATCCTGCTCGCCCTGGTGCTGAAGTATCCCTTCTTCGAGTACGGGCCGCGCTATGCGGCGGCCACCGGCCAGAGTCTGGTCGAGGGGTATGCGCGCACCGGCCGGTGGGCGCTCTGGCTCTATCTGGTCATCACGATTCTGACCGGCGGCGTCATCCAGACGACGGTGGTGATGTTCACTGCCTATCTGGTGGGGTTCGCGCTGGGGGTCGACTGGCCGCTGCCGCTGCTGGCGGCGGCGGTGATGGCGCCGGGCTGCGCGCTGCTCTGGTGGGGCCGCTTTCGAGGGCTGGATCTGTCCATCAAGGCCATCGTGCTGCTGCTCGCGGTGTCCACGGTGCTGGCGGCCGCGTTCGGCCTGCCGCGCGCCGACTTCTCGACCCTGGCGTTGTGGCCGGGCGATTCGATCGGGGCGGCGGTGCCGTTCCTGTTCCTGCTGGCCCTCATGGGGTGGATGCCGTCCGCCATCGACATCTCGGTGTGGAGCTCGTTGTGGACCCTCGCCAAGAACGAGGCGTCGGGGCAGCGGTGCTCGGTGGAGACGGCGCGACAGGACTTCCTGATCGGCTACGTCGGCACCGCCGGGCTCGCCTTCGCCTTCGTCATCCTCGGCGCCGCCGTGATGTTCCAGTCCGGGGAGGCGTTCGCGGCGCAGGGGACGGTGTTCTCGACGCAACTGGTGGACCTGTACTCCGCGACCCTGGGGGCCTGGACCCGACCGGTGGTGCTCGTGGCGGTGGTGACGACCATGCTGTCGACGACCCTGACGGTGCTCGACGGCGGTCCCCGCGCGATCGAGCGTTCCCTCCTGGTCCTGCGCTCGACCGGGACCGGCGCGGCGCCGCCGGCTTGCGGTCCGGTCTACTGGTGGAGCCTCGCGGCGCTGGTCGCCCTGACCCTGGTCGCGATGGGCCTGTTCATCGGCAACCTGACGACGATGATCGACTTCGCCACCACGCTGGCGTTTCTGACCGGTCCGGTGCTCGGCTATCTCAATCTGCGTGCGGTGACATCCGCCGAGATGCCGGCCGAACATCGGCCCGGCCCGGCGATGCTGGCGTTGTCCTGGGTCGGCATCGTGCTGTTGGGCGGGACGGGACTCTTCTACTTGATCACCCTCGTCTCTACTTGATCACCCTCGTCGGCCGATGGCGCACCCCGGCATCGTGTCCGGCCCGGTCACGCCGGCGGCGAGGCGGCGCGGGTCGTGCGCACGCGTGTGCCGGTCTCAACCGCCCATGGCGAAAGTCCCCCGCTGCATTCGAGCGGCGATGCATCGGGCCTGACTGCGTTGTTCGGAACGGACTGCTTGCAGTCCGCGGTTGCATATGCCCAATATGCGCCCTCCGCACGGGTTGTCAGGCACGGGCGTTCCTCAGCCCGCTGGCGTCCTCGCCGCTCTCGGTGCAACGCGGGGTTTCACCACGGGCCGTCAGTCGAGGTCCACCGGGTAGATGAGCAGGCGATTGCCGTCGAGCTGCGGAATCAGGACACGGCTGCGGCCGAGATCGAAGCCGATGTCGGCGGCCGGGGTATCGGAGATGATCTCGGTCACCGCGCCCGACGACGAGACGTGATATATCGCGTTGGCGCCGAAGCTCGAGACCACCAGCGAACCGTCTTCCAGCACCACGACGCCGTCGAGCTGTCCCTGGGGAAGCTCGGCCACGACCGTCAGCTCCCCGTCCGGGGCGACGCCGACGACCGTGTTTCCGCCGACGGGGACCATCACGAGGCCCTGCGGGGTGTCGATGATGCCGTTGGGCAGGGCCAGCGCATCGCCTTGCGCGATCGCCCGGGGCTCGCCGGCGGCATCGAACCGGTAGATGGCGGCGGTGCCGGTCGGCGAGAACCCCTGCGCGGTGATGGTGATGCCGGTATCGGTGACGTAGACCGTCCCGTCGGCGCCGACGGCGACGTCGTTCAGGAAGCCGGCGTTCGGCACTGCCCACGCGGCGAGCGGCGCGCCGGAGGTCCGGTCGAACCGGCGGACGACGTCGATGTCCGCCACGTAGAAGAGGTTCCCGTAGACGGCGCTGCCCTTGGGGGCGTGCAGCGTCACGCCCGGATCGGCGCCGTCTATCCATTTCAGGTCGAGGACCTGCCCGTCCGGCGACACGCGCGAGATGAACCCGTTGTCGTCCCGGTCGCCCGGCCCGCCGTTGATGTTCGACACGAGGTAGACGTCCGCCTCCGGGTCGTGGAGGGCCGACTCCGGCGTGCTCATGTCGCCGACGGCGATGGGTTCCTGACCGTACAGCGGATTGGCGGTGCACAGGATCGCGGCGAGCAGGAGCGCCCGGTGCGAATGTACGCGGATCTCACGGTGACGTGTCATGTCGAAGCTCCCGGGCGCCGCGCGGGCGGGGCGCCGTTATGTCCTTGTTCGTGGGTGAACGGCAGAAAGCAGGCGCATTATCGCACGGCGTCGACCCCGCGCCGGTGCCGGCGGTGAACGCGGGGCGAAGGGCGGCGTCCTTGCGCGGAGGCAAAAAAGCGCACGCAGGAGAACCGACGGGTGTATAACAGCCCTGAGACGCAGGGTGTGATAGCGAAGTTCGAGAGGAGGTCTTGATGGGCACCCGGTTCAGGGGCATCGCTGGGATACCGACGTGGGTTCTCGTGGCGGCCGCCGTGGGGACGGCTGTCGGTCTCTCGCCGTCGACCGCCCCGGCCCAGACCGAGGAGTACGTGGCGCCCCGTCTGCCGGGAACGTCCAATCCCAATCTCGGCGGAATCTGGCAGGCGTTCACCACCGCCAACTGGGACCTGCAGGACCACGGCGCGGAGGCCGGGCCGTTCCCCCGATTGCTCGGGGTCTGGGGGGCGCAGCCGCCCGGGCAGGGGGTGGTCGTGGGCAACGAGATCCCCTATCGGCCGGAGGCGCTGGCCAGGAAGAGGGAGAACTTCGAGCGGCGGTTGGCGGTCGACCCCGACAACGTGAATACGGTCGGCGACCCCGAGGCGAAGTGCTACCTGCCGGGGGTGCCGCGGGCCACCTACATGCCGTTTCCGTTCCAGATCGTCCAGAGCACCGACAAGGTGATCATCGCCTACCAGTTCGCGAGCGCCAGCCGCACCATTCCCCTGGGCGGGTCCAGCGAGGCGCCGGTCGATAGCTGGATGGGGTGGTCGAACGGGCGCTGGGACGGGGATACGCTGGTGGTGGAGGTGGCCGGATTCAACGATCTGGCCTGGTTCGACCGGGCCGGGAACCACCACAGCGCGGCCATGAGGGTGGTGGAACGGTATACGCCCATCAGCCCCTATCACCTGATGTACGAAGCGACGATCGAAGATCCCGAGGTCTTCACTCGCCACTGGACGATCCGGCTGCCGCTGTACCGCCGCGTCGAGGACGACCTGCGGCTGCTGGAGTTCAAGTGCGTGGACCTCGCCGAGGAATACGTGTACGGGGGCCTCGTCGACCCGGAAGGAGGTGGACGGTGAAAGTTCGAGGGTGCGTGCTGGTTGGCGCGGCGATTGCGCTCGCGGTCGTATCGACGGCGCCAGCGTGGGCCGGGCAGTCCCAGGACCCCGGCCAGGAGGCCTACGCGGCGCCGCGGACCGCGTGGGGCGATCCGGATCTGCAGGGCATGTGGGATACCCGGACCTACACCCCGTTCGAACGTCCGGCCGAGTTCGGCATGCGGGAGTTCATGACCGAGGAGGAGGCGGCCGAGCGGGAGCGCCTCGGGTTGCGCCGGGTCGTGAGCGACGACGACGATGACGCGGTCGCCCAGGAGCTGGTGGAGCAGGACGTGCAGCGTTATGCCCGGTCCGACGCGCCGGACGACGGACGGCCCGGCTACCGCATCGCCGGCGCCGAGTACAACGCGTTCTGGAGCGCCGACCCGACCTCGCCGGGATTCTCCCTGCGCACGTCGCAGATCGTCGATCCCCCCGACGGGCGCATGCCGTCGCTGACCCGCGACGCCCTCGCCATCTGGGAGGCGCGCGAGGCGGCGCGGCGCCCGCGCAGTCAGGCCGACGACTGGGAAGACCGCGGATTGTCCGAGCGGTGCATCACCCGAAACGGCCTCCCCGGAGAGATGCTGGGGAGCAGCCAGCAGCCGCTCAAGGAGATCGTGCAGACGCCCGGCTACGTGAGCATCGTGATGCCCTACAACTATGTGCGCCTCATCCCCGTGGGCACGGGGGACGGGGACGGGCCGGGACCGTTGGGATCGGCCATTCGCCAGTGGAACGGCGATTCGCGCGGCCGCTGGGACGGCGACACGCTGGTCGTCGAGACCGCCAACTTCAAGAACACCGTCAAGACCGTCGTGCCGGCGCACGGGGGGCCGTTCGGCGGGTCGGCGCACGTTCACTACTACCCGGGCACCGGCGAGACGCTGCGCCTCACGGAGCGTTTCCGCCGCATCGACGGCGAGACCCTGGAGTATCGCTACACGATCGAAGATCCGACCGTGTTCGTGCGTTCCTTCAGCACCGTCAACTACTTCACCCTCGATCCGTGGGCGACCGGCGGCAACCAGGACCGGCTCTTCGAGTACGCCTGTCATGAGCACAACTACGGGATGGTGAACGCCATTCGCGGCGCACAGGTCGATCGGCAGTGGGCGCTGGACGAGGCGGCGCGCGAGGCGGGCATCCGCAGCCGCGAGCTGGACGAAAAGAAGGCGCAGCTCGCCGCGTGGGAGGCCTCGCAGCAGGAGGGCCGCTAGGAGCCTGCGCCGTAGAACGGCGCGGAGAGATTGGTTGGGCGGCAGGCGGAGCCGCAAGGCGACGCTTGCCGGGCTGGGAGTTCCGGGCCAGGGCGCCGAGAGGAGGGCGGAAATGCGAGCACGAGCAGCAGTCTTGATGGTCGGGATCGGAGGGCTCGTGGCCGGGGCCGGCGCGCAGGCGCTGGCCCACCACGCGTTCGCGGCGGAGTTCGACGCGAGCAGCCCGATCGAGTTGACGGGCACCGTCGTCAGAATGGAGTGGGTCAACCCGCACACCTGGATCCACATCGACGTGGCGCAGGAGGACGGCTCCGCGCAGCGCTGGATGATCGAGGGCGGGCCGCCGACCTCGCTGCTCCGGCGCGGGTTCACCAGGCGGTCGCTGCTGGCCGGCACCGAGGTGTTCGTCCAGGGGTTCCGGTCCAAGGACGGGTCGAACAAGGCCAACGGCCGCGACGTGACCTTCGCCGACGGCAGCAAGCTGTTTCTCGGCTCGTCGGGCACCGGCGCGCCGCGGGACGGCCGCGACCCCACGGAGCTTCCGAGGTAGCACTCATGATGGCTGGACATCGGTCGACGGCGCGGCGCACGCCGCGCGCGGCGGAAACGCGCGGCACCGACGCGCTCGAACCCGTTCCCGGACGACGCCCGCAGAAAGTGGGACTCGGCGGGGATCTCTGCCGCGCCGCCCTCGGGATCGGGCTGCTGATGTCGGCCCCCGCGGCCGCCGCGGCGGGGCAGGCTCAGCCGCGGCGCGAGCCTGCCACCTATACCGCCGAGCAGGCGGATGCCGGGTTCGCCGCCTATGCCCAGCACTGTGCGTCCTGCCACGGCGCGAGCCTGGACGACGGTCCGTTCGCCCCGCCGCTCCGGGGCGCCGTCTTCCGCGAGACCTGGCTCCCGCGGTCGGTGGAGGCGCTGTTCACGCTCACCGCCGCCACGATGCCGGAGGATCGTCCCGGGGCCCTCGACGACGAGACCTATGCGCAGCTCGTCGCGCTCATCCTGCAGGAGAACGGGGTCGAGGCGAGCGGCGATGCGCTGCCCGCCGACCCCGACCTGCTCGCGGGGCTGGCCCCCGGGTGGAGCTCGCAGGGCGGCGGCCTCTCGCCGGGCGCGGCGCTGCCCCCGTGGCCGGCCCCGTGGAATCCGCTCGACGCGATGGAGCCGGTCACCGACGCGATGCTGCACGATCCTCCCACGGACGACTGGCTCCTGTGGCGGCGGACCTACGGCGCCTACGGGTTCAGCCCCCTCGATGAGATCGATGCCGGCAACGTGGCGGACCTGCGCGTGGCGTGGTCCTGGGCGTTGCCGAGCGGTCCCAACGAGTCGACGCCGATCGTGCACGACGGCGTCCTCTTCGTGCACGGCTACGGCGATCGGGTCCAGGCCCTGGACGCCGCGAGCGGCGACTTCCTGTGGCAGTACTCCCGCCGTCTGCCCCGCGACGTCTCGCCGAGCCTCAAGCGCGGCCTGTCGATCTACGGCGACCGCCTCTTCGTCCCCACCTCGGACGCCCACGTCGTCGCCCTCGCCGCGAAGACCGGCGACGTCATCTGGGATCAGCCGGTCGGCGATCTCGACGCGGGCCTGCGGATGACCGGGGGCACCCTGGTGGCGCGCGGGAAGGTCATGGTGGGCACCACCGGCCGGCACGACGGCGGCAACTACGTCGTCGCGCTCGACGTCGAGACCGGCGAGGAGGCATGGCGCTTCGGCACCATTCCCGGTCCCGGCGATCCGGGCGGGCATACCTGGAACGGCATCCCCCACGGGGAGCGCAACGGCGCGTCGGTCTGGATTCCAGGGAGCTACGATCCGGTGAACAACCTGGCGTTCTTCGGGACGGGCAACACCTACGACACCGCCCCCCTCCGCGATCCGGTGGGGCCGGCGGGCACCAACAACGACGGGCTGTATCTCGACACGACCCTCGCCCTGAACCCGGACACCGGCGAGCTCGCGTGGCACTTCCAGCACCAGGCGAACGGGCAGTGGGACCTCGACTGGGCCTTCGAACGCCAGATCGCGGAGCTGCCGGTCGACGGCGAGCCGGCCAGCGTCGTCGTCACCATCGGCAAGCAGGCGATCTTCGACTTCGTCGAGACGAAGACCGGCCGGTACGTATCGTCGCTCGACCTGGGCATGCAGACCGGCATCACCGCCATCGACCCGGTGACCGGCCGGAAGACCCAGGACCCGTCGCTGATTCCGGGCGACGGCGAGACCAAGCGGCTCTGCCCGCACGTCGGCGGCGGCCGGAGCTGGGCGCCGACCGCCTACGACCCGCGCACCCACGTCGCCTACGTGCCGATCATCGAGGCGTGCATGGATCTCGTGCCGGTGGGCGAGGGGGAGCGCGGCAGCCTGAGCACCGGGGTCCGCTGGACGGTCCGCCCGCGCCCCGAGAGCGACGGGCAGTACGGCCGGCTGGAAGCGGTCAATCTGGCGACCGGCGAGACCGCCTGGATCGCCCGGCAGCGCGCGCCGCAGACGACCGGCGCGCTCGTCACCGCGGGGGGGCTTGTGTTCGCCGGCTCGCTCGACCGGCGCATCAGCGCCTACGACGCGGGCACCGGCGACCGGCTCTGGGCGACGCGGCTCAGCGAGGTGCCCAACGCCCCGCCGATCACGTATGCCGTCGACGGGCGGCAGTACGTCGCGGTGATCGTCGGGAGCGGCGGATATCTCACACGTGCGTACTCCGCGCTGGCGCCCGAGATCCGCAACCCGCCGGACCGGGGAGCCGCCCTGTGGGTCTTCTCGCGACCGGCGGCGGACACGGCGGGGGCGGAGTCGCCCTAGAGGGGCACCCCGGGCGACGCGCTCGCCGGGGTTGGGGGCGCCGGTCCGGTCGGCGGAGCCGCGCGGGCTACTTTGGCGGCGTGTCCGCTTGTCTTGGTGCAATTTCCGGTTACTTTGCTAAAATTACCGTTGGTTCACGAAAGGAAGTGGGATGCGAACCATTATTGCAGTGTGCCTCGGGGCAATTCTCGTCTCTCTCTCCGCCGCGCCGGCAGCGGCGCAGGCGCCCGCTGCCTCGCAGGACTCCGGGGGGCAGATCGGATCGTCCGGGGGCCTGTTGATCGACAGGATCGACCCGGAGCGTCTGCGGCAGATCGGAAACGAACGCACCCGCCAGTTCATTCTGGGCGCGGGGATGATGGCGGCCGGCGGCGTGGTGGGCTTCACGAAGAACGAGTGGCCCGTCGACGAGGGCGTCGTGGGCGCCGCGATCGCCGCTCTCGGGTTGGCCTTGTTCTTCGAACCGTTGACGTGGCGGGATCTGGAGGTCAGCACTTCCAGCAACGGTCTGACTCTGGAATGGTGAAGCTGAAGACGAGCCCCCGACGGCTGAATGAGACGGGTCCCGGCGCGGCGCCGGCGGTCCTGACGGTACTTCTGTCCACCTCGTGCCCGCGGGTGTGCCGCCTCGGTTTGCTGCGGCAGCTCGCGGGAGACACCCGTTCTCGCGCGCACGCAGGAGAAGCATCATGGGGAACCGCAGGATCGCACTGATCGTCGCCGTCGCCGTGTGTCTGCCCTTCGGGCTCAACGGTTGCAGCGAGATACCCTTCCCCACGGGGGAGAGCGTGTCGACGGCGGCGCCGGTCGTGGAAGTGGAAGAAGCGGCCGTCCCAAGCGGCCTCCCGCGCGGCCCGATCGTCGGGACGTACCGGCTCGCCGGACGCAACGTCAAGGACGACAACGGCGCGTGGGTCCCTTTGGCCGACTTCAACTCGCTCGGGTACATCACCTACAGCGACACCGGCTACATGGCGGTGAACGTCATGCCGCTCGACCGGCCGCCGTTCGCCGCCGACGGCGGGCCGACGCGGGAGGAGGCGCAGGCGGCGCTCGAGGGCTATACCGCGTACTTCGGCCCGTTCTCCGTCAACGAGGACGCGGAGGGGGGATTCCTGGTCCACCACCGGATCGGACAGATGGACCCCGGCGGCGAGGTGGACGCGAAGCGGTTCTACGACCTCGAGGGCGACCGGCTCATCCTCACCCCCGCGACCGCCGCCGGCACGAAGGGCGACGCCACCCGCCAGGTCGTCTGGGAGCGGTTGCCGGACGCCGAGCTGTCGGAGGAAGCGCAGCGTTTCGTGGGCTTCCGCCAACTCCTGTTCACGGACCGCTACGAGCAGCGGGGCAGCGAGTTCTGGCACGGGCAGCGGAACGCCGGCCGCGCCGGCTCCTGGATCTTGTACACGCCCACCGGTCACATGATGGTGCACCTGATGGCGCGCGAGGGACGCACGCCGTACGCGGGCGGGACCCCCACCCCGGAGGAGGCCCTGGCCGCCTACCGGTCCTACGGCGGGTACTTCGGACGGTTCACCGTGCATGAAGACGCGGAGCCGCAGTACCTCATCCACCACCAGGAAGGAAGAACGCGGCCCGTCGAGGGGGTGACGGACGCCGAACGGCTCTACCACCTCGACGGCGACGTCCTGCGGCTCGGGGGGCGGCCCCGCACGACCGAGGAGGGCGAGATTCTGGGCGGCCACCTCTACTGGGAGCAGCTGCCGCACCGGCCGGAATAGGCCGGTCGGCTTGTCTCACCGACGCGCGGACGGGGGTTCCCTCAAAGCGCGCGGCGCGTCTGCCGGGGGCGGCGTTCCTGTGGTTGCCGCCCCCGCGTCTCGGCCTTGCTCGATGCGATGCCTACGGTCCCGGAATCGGGCCCCCGGTGGTCAGGCTGATCCGATAGAGTCCGGTTTGCGCGGTCATGTAGAGCGTGCGGCCGTCGTCGCCCCACGCTACGTTGGCGGGCACCTCTTCGGGCATGATCGTCCCGAGATGCACGCCGTCGGGGGCGATCACCCAGACCCCGCCCGGGCCCGTGGCGAAGAGGTTGCCGGCGTTGTCCACCTTCAGGCCGTCGGCGGCGCCCCCGGCGGTCTGATCGGTCACGTCGAAGAACACCCGCGGGTTCGAGACGCCTTCCTCGCCCAGATCGTAGGCCATCCAAACCTTCTGCTCCGGGTCGGAGTTCGCCACGTAGAGCGTCGTTTCGTCCGGAGACAGCGCGATGCCGTTCGGGCGCGACTGATCCCGGTACAGCAGCTCGAGGAGGTCGCCGTCGGGGCTCAACCGGTAGATGCCGTTGAAGTCGAGCTCGCGGAGCGGCGACGCGTCGCGCCCCTCGAGCGCCGAGCCCGGGTCGGTGAAGTAGAGCCAGCCGTTCGACGCGTAGGCCGCGTCGTTCGGGCTGTTCAGCCGGCGGCCCTCGTAGCTGTCCACCAGGGTGGTCCGGGTGCCGTCCGCCTCCACGCGCGAGATGCGCCGGTTGCCGTGCTCGCACAGGACGAGACGGCCCTCGGCGTCGAGGGTCAGTCCGTTGGAGCTGACCGACCGCAGGCCGGTCCGGTCGCCCTCGAACACCGGTTCGATGACCGGTCTCGTGCCGTCCGCCTCGGACCACTGGTAGACCCCGTTCCCGCGCACGTCCGAGAACAGCAGGCGCGATTCCCGGCGGTCCCAGACCGGGCCCTCGGTGAAGACGTAGCCCTCGGCGAGCTTCTCGATGCGCGCGTCGGCCGGCACGAGCGCGTCGAATCGGGGGTCGACACGAAGGATCGTGCCGGCGCCGTTGTCCGGTGCGGCCGTCTCGGCCGGCGGATCGGCCGGTTCGGGGGCGCCGCAGGCGGCCCCGAGACATCCAAGCAGAACGAGCGCCAGTCTGGTCATCATCTCTCGCCAATTCCCCTTTGTTGGCCTCTATGGCCGCGAGCTGCCGCCGAGTCATCTCCCTCGCGCGCGGGGCCGGGCGTTGTCGGCGAGGTTCTCCCCTCGCCTCCGTCTCTGCCCACGCTGCCGTTGATTCTACGCGAATGACGCTCTGCGCCGGACGACAATGAAGGAGATCTGCGCGTTCCGCGAGGAGCCCCACCCGCGGACCCCCAATCGGGGGACGAGTTCGTCGCGACGGCGCCGCTTCCCGACGACCTCCGTCTCGAGCTGGCGACGGCGTCGCCGACGCGCGCGACGTGCTGTTCGCTGGCTTCCCGGCCGTCCCGCGCGCCGGGCTGTCGACGGTGCGGCCCGGACTGGCCGCGGCGGACCTGCCCGCGTCGATCGACGGCCTGGCCATCCCGACAAGTGGCGGTGCGACACGGCGCAGCGCATCCTCGGGGAGCGGGCCGATGCGGATGCGGTCCCGTTGCTCCGCCGGCCTTCCCGCGGATCACCGCCGGCGCCGCACCGTCACGGCCAAACCGTTGAAGGCGGCGTTGCCGCTCAGGGTATCCAGGTGGCGATGGCTCGTCACGTCGTTCGCGCTCGCGCCGGCGTGCGCGCGCGCGACGCTGAGACGGACGCCGCCCCGGTCGTGGCCCCAGCCGTGCGGCAGGCTGACGACCCCGGGTCGCACGGTGTCGGTCACCTCGACCGCGACGCTCACGGCGCCCGCCTCCGACTCGAGCTCGGCGAGGTCGCCGGTGACGAGCCGGCGAGACGCGGCATCGTCGGGATGGACGAGCAGCGTGCACCGGGAAGGCCCCTTCACCAGGCGCGGGCTGTTGTGCATCCAGGAGTTGTTGCTCCGCGACTGGCGCCTGCCGATCAGCACCAGGCTGTCGGCGGGCTCGCGGTCCGCCTCGGCGGCGAGCCGGCTGCGCCCCTCGCGCAGGAACTCGGCCGGGGCGAGGTCGACCCTGCCGTCCGGGGTGGCGATGCGGCTGGCGACGCGGCCCGGTTGCAGGGGACCGAGATCGATGCCGTGCGGCGCGGCCCGCAGCCTCGCGAGGCTCAGGCCGTACGGCCCGGCGCGCAGCAGCAGATCCAGGAGCCGGTCGGGGGAGAGCGCCCGGGCGGTTCGTGTGACCAGCCCGCGCAGCAGGCGCGGCGCGAGCGCGCGCCCCCCCAGCTCCGCCAGGATCTCCCAGTCGTGAAGCTGCCCGGAAGTCCGCGGGACCGCGGGCTCGGCATACTTCGCCACGTTGCGCACGGCGAAGGCGTTGAGGGCGAGGTCGTAGTGCGCGCGCGCGAGGGGCGGCGCGGGCGGCAGCAGGACGTGAGCGTGGCGCGTCGTCTCGTTGAGGTACGGGTCGACCGCGACCATGTGCTCCAGGGTTTCGAGCGCGCGCTCGAGGCGGGGTCCGTTGGGAGCCGACAGCGCCGGATTGCCGGCCACGGTGACCAGCGCGCGGACCGAGCGCGGGCCCGCGCTCGTGATTTCGTCCGCCAGCGCGGCCAGCGGCAGCTCGCCGCTGAACTCGGGCAGACGGCGGGCGCGGCTCCGCCACCGGTCGAACGTGCCGCGCCAACCCAGGCGGGCAAGAATGCGAAGCACGTCGACGGCCGGCGTCGGCAGCAGCATGCCCCCGATCTCGTCGACGCGGCCGGTCACGAGGTTGAGCGCCTGCTGCAGCCAGGCTGCGAGGGTTCCGTGACGCTGCGTGCACAGCCCCACGCGGCCGTAACAGGCCGCCCGCTCGGCCCGGGCGAAAGCCGCGGCGAGCCGGCGTATGGCCGTTGGGGGGATGCCGGTGCGGCGGGCCACGCGCTCGGGGGGCAGGTCGCGGGCGAACGCGGCAAGCGCGTCGAAGTGCTCGACACGGCCTGCGAGCCGGCCGAGGCGGGCCCAGCCCTGCGCGATGATCACGTGCAGCATGGCCGCGAGCAGCAGGGCGTCGGCGCCCGGCCGGATGGCGAGATGCTCGTCGGCCGCCGCGGCCGTCTCGGTGCGGCGGGGGTCGACGACGACGACCCGCCCCCCGCGCGCCCGGATGCGGTCGATGCGGCGGCGCATGTCGGGGGCGCTCATCAGGCTCCCGTTGGACACGACGGGATTGGCGCCGATGATGAGGAGGAAGTCGGTGCGGTCGACGTCCGGCACCGGAATCAGGCCGAAGTGTCCGAACATGCGCAGGGCCGCCAGCATCTGCGGAAGCTGGTCGGCGGAGCTCGCGGAGTAGACGTTTCTCGTCCGGAGGGCGCGTCTGAAAGCGAGCCCGTGGGTCAGCAACCCGAGGTTGTGGGCGACGGGGTTGCCGTAGTAGAGCCCGACGGCATCACGGCCGTGCCGGCGGCGGACGCGGGCCAGCCCGGCGGCGGCGCGATCCAGAGCCTCCTCCCAGGAGGCCTCGCGCCAGTCGGAGCCCGCGCGGATCAGGGGCGTGCGAATGCGTTCGGGGTCGTGGTGCAGATCGGCGAGCGCCGCGGCCTTGGGACAGACGTAGCCGCGGCTGAACGGATCGTCGGGGTCGCCGCGGACCGAGCGGATACGCGGGCCGTCGACCTCGACCAGCACCCCGCACATCGCCTCGCAGAGCGGACAGGTTGCGATGCGCGGCGGCAGTTGCCGGCTCATGTCCGAAGACCGCGAATGGGGGGCCAGGCGGCGCCGGAGCGGGCCACGCGCGATCCGAGGCCCCGAGCGCGTGGGGAAGTGCCCCCGGCGCTCGAAGCCTTCTGCGGACTCGTACTGGGTCGCTGCGGCGTGTCCGGCGCGCGGCGATGCGTTCCGCGCGCGCGTTACGCGAGCGCGCTCTCGAACAGGGCGAGGAGACGGGTCCACGCCCGCTCCGCCTGCGCCTCGAAGTACACCTGGGAGTCCGGCGGGCACCAGCCGTGCAGCGCGCCCTCGTACACCTCGATCTCCGCGGGCAGATCCGCGTCGGCGAACGCCTCGCGCAGGACGTCCTTCGCCTCGGGCTGGCTCTCGTCGTCGTTGGCGGCGATCGCGAACAGGTAGTGCGCCGTCATCTGCGGCACCAGCAGGTGGGGGCTGTCCGGCTCGTCGGTCACGAGGCCGCCGCCGTGGAACGAGGCGGCGGCGCCGATGCGGTCGGGCACGGCGGCCGCCGTGCGCATGGTGATGGGACCGCCCATGCAGTAGCCCATCGTCCCCATCTTCCGGTTGCCGTCCACCGACGACTGGCTGTCGAGGAAGCTCACGAAGGCCCTCGCATCGCTCATGTGGGTCTCCGCGTTCAGCGTCCCCATCAGCGGCATGAGGACGTCGCGCAGTGCGCCGAAATCCGTGCTGTCCGTGATGGGGGCCCGCTGCGACCGGTAGTACTGGTTGACCACCAGGACCGAGTAGCCGGACTCCGCGAGCCGCTTCGCCATCTGCCGCTTCGCGGGCCGCAGACCGAAGGCGTCGGGCCAGATCAGGACGCCGGGATGGGCCCCGGTCGCGGGATGCACGAAGTAGCTGTCCGCCACGCCGTCGGGGGTCGTGACGTCGACCTCGGACTCGGTGACGGCCTGGGCGTTCGCGGCGCGGGGCAGCAGCATCGCCAATCCGGCTCCAGCGGATACGGCCCCGAACTGCCGGCGGGTCATCTCCCGCGCGCGCAGATACTTCGTGTTGTCGGCATCGGTTCTCTCATCACACATGTCGATCTCCTCGCTGGAACCCTTCTCGGGGGCGGGGAATCCTTCCCGCGCCGGCCTTGATTCTACGTGAATATCGTGGCGACGGGAGCGGCGATCGGGGAAGCGTTCATCCTGGCCGTGGGCGTCCGAGGTTCGGGGCGGGAGCGCCCCGGTCCTGTGACCCCACGTGCACGGGATCCTGCCGGCGGCGTAACGGTTCCGACCCGGGTGGGGCCGGAACCGAGGGTGCCGGCGCGGGATCTCGACGCGAGCGGCTAGAACTGCAGCATGCCGCGCAGCATGACCGCGTAGATCGCCCGGCCCGCAAGGCGCCGGCGGCGTTCGGCCTCGAGGCTCACGGTCGCCGCGCGGCCCACCGCGAGAGTCGCGCCGAGCCCGTAGCCCTGTCCCGTCTCGCGGGCGAGGCTCACCGCCGCGAACGAGGTCAGGAGGCCGTCGCCCCGAAGGGCGGGGAAGCCGTAGGCGAACCGAGCGTTCATGCGCGAGCCGGGCGTGTCGTACGCCATGAAGGCGTTCGCGCCGCGCTCCCACAGCTGTTGTACGCCGCTCGCGGTCGCGCCCCAGGCCGGGGTCACGCTCATGGACGGGCCGAGGCCGGACTCCCCCGGATCCACGCGCAACACCAAGCCGAAGCCCGATTCCCGCACCGCGCCCTCGTGCACCACCAGTCGGCGGCCGTAGCCCTCGATAGTCAGCCCGTGCGGCACGTTCCGGTAGCGCAGGCCCCCCCGGACCTCGAGGCCGGCGCCGGTCTCCCCGTCGCCGCCGTCGTGGCGCAGGCCCAGCTCGCCCCACGGGGTGAGAGTGGCGGAGGGCAACACGTGCTGGTAGCTGGCTTCCGTGCTAAGGCGCACCCGCCGCATGTCCAACCCCAGCGCGGCCAACGTACTCCCGTCGCCCACGACGCCGAGGTGCGCCAGCCCCCCCTCGCCCCGGAGCCGCAACGTCGTCCCGCCGCGCGCGAGCAGCCGGCCGTTGATGCCGACCGTCCCGGCGTTCAGCGTCGCCGCGCTCATCAGCGACCCCGCGCCGAGGTTGTCGTCGATCTGAAGCTCGCCCCAGGCGTGACCGACCGTCCCCCAAACGTCCAGCTGGGGCGTGACCGACCAGGCGATATAGGGATTGACCCCGGTCAGCCGCAGCATGTTCGTGCCGACGTCGTCGGCGTCTCCACCGAGCCCGGTGTAGGCGAACGAGCTCCTGGACCGCGATACGGCCACGCCGGCCAGCGTGTTGGAGCCGAGGGCTACGTCGGCACCGATCTGGGCGTTGAACGCCGCCCCGTTCCAGGAGAGCGGTCCATTCCGGCTGCCGGCCAGGCGGCGGTAGTCCGCGCAGCCCCAGGCCGTGTAACGGCGCCCGCCGCCCTGCCCGGTGGTCGAGGGCATGAGGAACGACGAGTTCCCAAGGGCCTGCTCCAGCGTCAACGGCGCGCGGGTGGGAGGGCTCCACGGGTCGGCGGGCGAGGGCCATGGGCCGGCTGGCGAGCGCCGCGGGTCGGTGGGCGAGCTCCGTCGACCGGCGAGCAACGCTTGGGACAGCGACAGCCGTCCAGCCGAGCGTCGCGTCCCGTTACCGGCCGGCGTCGTCGAGAGGGGCCGGTCGAAGCGGCACGTGACCGCGTTGAAGGCCAGCGCCCGCCCCACCTCCGGCAGGATGATGCGGTTGACGGCTCCGATTCGAGCCGCGTGATCATCGGTAATGGTTCCCACCCCGGTCCCATCCCCAACCGTCCCTTCCACGGGGGCGCTCAGCTCCAGCGTGAACCGCTCGGTGCCATCCGCGAGCTCGTCGGTCAGCGTCGGCACGGCGATCGTCGCGCTGGTTTCGCCCGGCTCGAAGCGCAACGTCCCCATGGCGGACGTGTAGTCGAGTCCCGCCACCGCCGTCCCGTCGACCGTGTGGAACGACACGGTCACCGTCTCGTCGCCCGCCGGCCACAGCGTCACCAGGAACTCGGCCGCGTCGCCCTCTTTCGCCTCGGCGTCGGCGATGGAGAGCAGGGGCTCGTCGTCGTCGTTGATGGTGCCGGTGGCGGCGCCGTCCTGGATGGTCGCGCCGTCGGGGTTGCTGAGGTCGAGGGTGAAGGTCGCGCCGTCGGGGTTGCTGAGGTCGAGGGTGAAGGTCTCGTTCTGCTCGTCGATTTCGTCTTCGCGGGTGGACACGGCAATCGTCCGGGCGTCCTCGCCGGGGGCGAACGTCAGGGTGCCCGAAGTTGCGGTGTAGTCGGCGCCTTCCTCGGCGGTACCACCCGCGGTAGCGTAGTCCACGGTCACGGTGAGGGAGGTGATGGCGCTCAGGGTGACGGTGAACTCGGCGGTCTCACCCTCCTCCGCCTCGGCGTCGGCGATGACGATGGCAGGCGGCTCGTCGTCGTCGGTGATGGTACCGGTGGCGGTGCCGTCCTGGATGGTCGCGCCGTCGGGGTTGCTGAGGTTGACGGTGAAGGTCTCGTTCTCCTCGTCGATTTCGTCTTCGAGGGTGGGCACGGGAATTGTCTTGGAGTTCTCTCCGGGGGCGAACGTGAGGGTGCCGGAGGTTGCCGTGTAGTCGGCGCCTTCCTCGGCGGTGACACCTGCGGTGGCGTAGTCCACGGTCACGGTTCGGGAGGTGATGGCGCTCAGGGTGACGGTGAACTCGGCGGTCTCACCCTCCTCCGCCTCGGCGTCGGCGATGACGATGGCAGGCGGCTCGTCGTCGTCGGTGATGGTACCGGTGGCGGTGCCGTCCTGGATGGTCGCGCCGTCGGGGTTGCTGAGGTCGAGGGTGAAGGTCTCGTTCTCCTCGTCGATTTCGTCTTGGAGGGTGGGCACGGGAATTGTCTTGGAGTCCTCTCCGGGGGCGAACGTCAGGGTGCCGGAGGTTGCGGTGTAGTCGTCGCCTTCCTCGGCGGTGCCGTCCGTGGTGGCGTAGTCCACGGTCACGGTTCGGGAAGTGATGGCGCTCAGGGTGACGGTGAACTCGGCGGTTTCTCCCTCCTCCGCCTCGGCGTCGGCGATGACGATGACAGGCGCCTCGTCGTCGTCGTTGATGGTGCCGGTGGCCGTTCCGTCCTCGATGGTCGCGCCGACGGGGTTACTGAGGTCGAGGGTGAAGGTCTCGTTCCCCTCGTCCATTTGGTCTTCGAGGGTGGGCACGGGAATCGTCTTGGCGTCCTCGCCGGGGGCGAAGGTCAAGGTGCCCGAAGTTGCGGTGTAGTCGTCGCCTTCCTCGGCGGTGCCGTCCGTGGTGGCGTAGTCCACGGTCACGGTTCGGGAAGTGATGGCGCTCAGGGTGACGGTGAACTCGGCGGTTTCTCCCTCCTCCGCCTCGGCGTCGGCGACGACGATGACAGGCGCCTCGTCGTCGTCGTTGATGGTGCCGGTGGCGGTTCCGTCCTCGATGGTCGCGCCGACGGGGTTACTGAGGTCGAGGGTGAAGGTCTCGTTCTCCTCGTCGATTTCGTCTTCGAGGGTGGGCACGGGAATCGTCTTGGAGTCCTCGCCGGGGGCGAACGTGAGGGTGCCCGAAGTGGCGGTGTAGTCGGCGCCTTCCTCGGCGGTACCCCCCGTGGTGGCGTAGTCCACGGTCACGGTGCGCGTGGTGCTGGTGCTCAGGGTGACGATGAAGTCGGCGGGGTCGCCCTCGCTCGCTGCGGCGTCCGCGACGGACAGGGTGGGCTCGTTGCCACCGCCACCGCCACCGCCACCGCCGCCACCGCCACCGCCACCGCCACCGCCGCCGTTCCCGCCGCCATTGCCGCCGCCGTTCCCGCCGCCGTTCCCGCCGCCGTTCCCGCCGCCGTTCCCGCCGCCGTTCCCGCCGCCGTTCCCGCCGCCATTCCCGCCGCCGTTCCCGCCGCCGTTCCCGCCGCCGTTCCCGCCGCCGTTCCCGCCGCCGTTCCCGCCGCCATTCCCGCCGCCGTTCCCGCCGCCATTGCCGCCGTCGTCGTCGATGATGGTGCCGGTGGCGGTCGCCAGGAACGAATCGTCGGCGTCGTTGGTGACGGTGAAGGTGAACGCCTCGGTCGACTCCGCGATGTCGTCCTCCGTCGTTTGCACGGTGATCGTCTGCGTGTCACCGGGGCTGAAAGTCAGGGTCCCGGACGCGGCGGTATAGTCGGAGCCGGCCTGCGCGGTTCCATCCCTGGTCTCGTAGTCCACGGTCACCGACTGACTGCTGCTGCTGCTCAGCGTCACCGTGAACACGGCGGCATCGCCCTCGTTCACCGTCAGGTTGTTGATGCTGAAGTCGGTGCGGTCGTCGTCGGTGATGGTGCCCGTCGCGGACGCCAGGGACGAGTTGTCGTCGTTCTTGGTGAGGGTGACCCTGAACGTCTCGGTCGGCTCCGGCGTGGTGTCTTCCGTGGTCTGCACCGTGATCGTCTGCGAAACGCCGGGGCTGAGCGTCAGGGTCCCGGACCTCGTGGAATAGTCCAAGGCCGACACCGCGGTTCCATTCTCCGTCGCGTAGGCCACCGTCATCGACTGGCTGCCGCCGCTCAGAGAGACCGTGAACTCGACTGCCTCGCCTTCTTCCACCGTGACGTCGTCGATGGTGACCTCCCAATTGTCGTCGTCGTTGATCGTCCCGGTAGCACTGCCGTCGGCGATGGTCGCAGCGTTGGGGCTGCTCAGTCTGACCGTGAAGGTCTCGTCCTGCTCCGCGTCGTTGTCGGGGGTGGTCGGCACCCGGATGAAGCGTGTCGTCACGTTCGACGCGAACTCAAGCGTTCCCGATGTGGTCGTGTAGTCCGAGTCGGCTGTCGCGCTTCCGTTCTCGGTCGTGTAGTCCACCGTCACGCTGCTGCTCGCCTTGCTCAGCGTGACCCTGAACTCGGCCGTCTCGCCCTCGTCCACCGTCGCGTCCTCGATGGTCAGGGCTGGGAGCCTGGCGTTGGGCCCTTCGTCGTCGAAGACCTGCAATCCGACGTCGTTTCCGAGGTAGGGGCAGTTGGTGAGGCTGTCCCACACCTCGTGGGTGATGGTCAGCCGGTGATCCGCTCCATCGACGTCGTCAAGCGCCGTAATCCTGACCGTCGTCCACTGGTCCCAGTTGTCCTCGGTGAACTCCCGGCCGACCGACGGTATCACCTGGAACTTTTCGTCGCCGGTTTGGACACGCCTCCCCCCGTCGCTGACGTGGAACAGGACCCACCAGTCATCGATGTACTCTGTAGTGTCTTGCCCAGGGGCGTGGACGGGTTGCTTCGTCAGCCTCAGGCAATAGGTGACGGTTTCCCCCTCGTCCAGGGCGGGAAGACTGAGCCCCGAGATGCTCCCCGTTGTGTCATTCGACGGGCAACTGCCGCCCGGAGCTGCTACGACCTCCACTCTGCCCGCTGCGCCGTCGCCGCTGACATGCCAGGGATGGTCGGGCTCCTTCACTTCCTGGGCGTGGACGCGCGGGGCGGCCAAGGACAGCAGGACGGACAGCGTGCCGGCGAGGGCGACGAGGAGGCGACGGGAGGAACCGAGGCAGGGAGACGGTATCTGTCTATGGCGCGACATCATGCTCCTGCGTCGAGCTCCGAGACCGGAAACTCCAGCAAAGGACCGCCGACTTGCGGCCCGGCGAGTTCTGAGAGTTCCGGGGCTGGGAAACCCGGCAAGGGCATGGTCGTTCGAGGCAGGGGGGGGTCGTCGAACACCGCGGTCGTGAACGCCGGCCAGGGAGCGGTGATGCGAGACAGCGGGCGCTCCCGAGGCAAACGGTAGCCCTCCTCCTGTATCGGGGTCGACGGCCAGCAATTGCAGAAAATGATCGGTGAGCGAGAATGACTGTATTGTCGAGGCAGAAGGAGTGCCACGATATCACACTTTTGCACACATTGCGAGCATAGTGGTCAGGCTTGGGCCAGGCTCGACCGCTACCGGGAACTTGCGATTGCGGTGAACGCGGACCATGATGGTGCGCACTGATGGACCGCCCGCCGTCACGCCCGGCTCGCCGGAGCGTCGCGCGGGCACCGAGGAAAGGGGTGTTCAGTGCGTGCAGCGATGAACGCGATGCGATGGACGGCGGCGCTCGGCGCCGGCGTGTTGCTGGCCGGAGCCGCCGCGGCGGCGGCGCAGACCACGGGGGACGCGCGGCTGCTGGTGCTGCTGCGGGACGCCAGCGCCCTGGCCGTCGTCGACCCGGTGGCGGGGACGGTGCTCGGCCAGGTCTCCACGGTGAGCGGCCCCCACGAGGTGACCGCGTCGCCGGACGGGAAGCTGGCGTTCGTGGCGAGTCCGAGCGACGGCATCTCCGTGATCGACCTTGAGACGCTGACCGAGCTGCGCCGGCTCGACATTGGGCGGGGCAGCGAGCCGCACGACGTGCGCTTCGCCGGGGGCCGGCTGTACTTCACGGTGGAGGGCTACAAGGCCATCGGCCGCTACGATCCCGAGGCCGACGAGGTCGACTGGCTGCTCGGGCTCGGCCAGGACGGCGCCCACATGATGGTCCTCAGCCGGGACCGCGACACCATCTTCACCGCGAACCGCGAGTCGAACACGGTGAGCGTCGTCGACGGCGCGGCGGCCGGGCCGCCCGACTGGCAGGTGACCGCGATTCCCGTCGGCGGCGAGTATCCCGAGGGGATCGACCTCTCGCCGGACGGCGCGGAGCTGTGGGCGGCCACCCGCAACGACGGCGGGGTGTCGATCATCGACGTCGCCGCGAGGGCGGTCACCGAGCGCCTCGGGCCGGGCCTGACGGATCCGAACCGGCTGGCGTTCACGCCCGACGGCGCACGGGTGCTCATCTCGGACTCGGCCACGAGCGTCGTCGTCATGGACGCCGCGGCGCGGACGGAGGTCGCCCGGCTGGATCTCGCTCCGAACGCGCTGCTGGTGCGGCCCGACGGCGCGCTGGCCTTCGCGGCGTTGCGGGGCGGCGACCGGGTGGCGGTGATCGACCTTGAGACCCTGGAGGTCGTCTCGGAGATACCGACCGGCGAAGATTCGGGTCCCGGGTGCATGTTCTGGCTGGCGGGGGACTGACGATGCCGGTTGGGAGGGACTGACGACACCGGCCGGGGACTGACGATCCGAGCCGGGAGAACTGACGATACCGGCCGAGGGAACTGACGATTCCGGCCGGAGGGGACTGACGACACCGGCCGGGGACTGACGACACCGGCCGGGGACTGACGATCCGGCCGGGGACTGACGATCCGGCCGGGGACTGACGATCCGGCCGGGAGAACTGACGACACCGGCCGGCGGAACTGACGATACCGGCCGAGGGAACTGACGATACCGGCCGGGGGGAGACTGGCGATGGGTGCGGCGCTGCTGGCGAGGCGTGGGGTGCGGTGGGCCGCGACGGCGGTGATCGCGGCAGGGCTGACGCTCGGGCCGGGAGCCCCTGACGGGACCGCGTGCTGCGCCGAGACCGGAGGGGCGCCCGCGCGGCGCGGCGCGAGCACCGCCGCGGCCCAGCCGCGGGCGGACGGGACGGAGGAACTGCGGGCGGCCCTCGACGCCCTCGCGGCGCTCCCGGGCGAGCCGCGCATCGTGAGCGCGGCCGGGGTGACCCGCGACGAGACGCCCCTGCTCACCCTCGAGGACCCGTCACCCTTCGACGTCTCGCGGCCCGAGCGCCGCATCGTGCTCGTCGGCGGGCTCGACGGCGACTCCGCCGCGGCGGCCCGCATCGTGCTCGACGCGGTGCGGTGGTTCAAGACCGAGGCGCCCGAACGCGGGCGCGCGCGGTGGACGGTGAGCGCCCTCCCGATGGCCCATCCGTCGCCGGACGGCCCGAGTCGACCCGGCGGGTTCCCGCCCGTCGACGGGTTCTTCGACGATCCCGACCGGCCCGAGAGCCGCTACGTCTGGCGGTGGGCAACCTACCAGGCGCCCGACCTCGTGGTGGAGGTGCGCGCGGGAGACGGGCTGCGCATCGACGCGCGCGCGGCGGGCGAGAGCGGCGGAGGAACCGGAGGCGCCGCGATGCCCGCCGGCTCGCTGGCCGCGGCGATGGCGGACCCCGCGAGCCACCCCCGCCCCGGTCCCGTCGACACGATGCTGGCGACCGCCGGCGCGTCGGACGGGGCGGCGGTCATGCGCGAGGTGCTGGCCCGCGCGCGGGACCGCGCGTCTCCGTTGCGCGACACCTTGGCGGGCTGGGTGGCGCGCGATCCGCTGGCGGTGGCGCGCGTGCTCGCGCGGCGCTATCCCGGTATGCCGAGCATCAGCTACATTCCCGCCCTCGCGTGGGTGCACTCGCTGCGGCTCGCCGACCTCGACGGCGACGCGTCGCTGCGCGACAAGGTCCTGGCCGAGGTCCGTCCCTGGCTCTCCGGCGACCGGCCGCTGTTCGGCGACCGCATCGGCTTCGCGGCGGTGGCGGGGACGATGATCTTCAGCGAGCTGGCGCAGTCGCCCGGCGGCGACCGCGACGCGGCGGCCCGGCTCGCGGCCGAGGGGGTGGCCCTTGCGCGGGCGGAGACCGCGCCGGGGGTTCCCCGGCACGGATCCGGCTGGAGCGACGACTTCTTCCTCGGCACCATCGCTGCCGTCCTTGCGGGCGACGGCGATGGCCTCGCCGCCGCGGTCCGGCTCGTCACCACCTACGCGGCCCGGTTGCAGCAGCCGGACGGGCTGTTCCACCACGACGCCGGCGCGCCCACCGCCTGGGGCCGCGGCAACGGGTTCGGCGCGCTCGGCCTGTCGGAGCTCCTGACCGTCCTGCCGGCGGACCATCCGGACCGCGCGGCGGTGCTCGACGTCCACCGCCGGCACCTGGCGGGAATGCGCGCCCAACAGGCGCCGGACGGCATGTGGCGGCAGGTCGTCGACGAGCCCGGCAGCTACCGCGAGACCAGCGTCACCGCGATGACCCTGACCGCGATGGCCCGCGGCATCCGGCTCGGCTGGCTGGACGAATCGTACCGGCCGGCCGTCGACCGGGCGTGGCGCGCGCTGCTCGCCCACGTGGCGGACGACGGCGCCCTGGTCGACGTCTGCATCGGCACCGGGGCGGGTCCGACCCGGCGGCACTATCTCGACCGCCCCGCCGTCAACGGCGCCGACGACCGCGGCGGCGCGATGGCCCTCGGCGCGGCGCTGGAGTACCATCATCTGCTGCAGGCCGATTGACGAACTCCGTTGGTGACAGCGATAAGAAGGCGCCGTCGTGGCGAGCCGCTCGACGGCCACTTGCCAGATGCGATGATCGCGGGAACGGCGGTTCGCCACGGCTTTGGCATCGTCACCCGCAATGACCGCGAATTCCGACATCCGGAGCCGAGACGGTCAACCCCTGGACCGACAAGCGCGCGAGCAGCGTGTCTGAGGTTCTCGGACCGAGGAAACCGGCTCATCGCATCGTCTCGCGGTCGAGGCGCTACGGCCGACGACGACCGACCCGGAGCGCGATTCGCGGTGCCCGGCGGCGGTTGACGGTCGCGCGGCGTCGCGCTACAGTCCCGTTGCAGGAGGCTCGCCCATGATATCTTCCGCCTCGCGGGCGCGCGATCGTCGCCCGCTTCGTCCGCTGCCGGTTCTCGCCGCTCTCGCCGTCGCCGTCGCCCTGCTGTCGCCCGTTCCGGCCGCCGCGAACGACGACGACGTCTACATCGTCCAGACCAACGCCGCCGGCGACAACGTGCACCTGATCGATCCGGCGACGAACGCCATCGTGGCCGAGATCACCGGGGTCGAGGTGATCCACGGCGTGGCCGCGGCCCCCGACGGCAGCCGGCTCTACCTGAGCAACGAGTCGACGCACGCGCTCGACATCGTCGACACGAAGACCCTGAAGGTCCGCAAGTCGATCCCGCTGAGCGGGCGGCCGAACAACGTCGCCATCCACGCCAACGGCGAGCGGCTCTACGTGGCCATCCGGGGGGTGGGCGGCGGCGTCGACATCATCGACACCGTGGCCGAGGAGCACGTCGACTTCATCCGCATCCTGCGCGGCGTGCACAACACGTTCATGACGCCCGACAGCAAGTACGTCGTCGCCGGCTCGATCGGCGGGTCGAGCGCGACGGTCATCGACACCGAGCTCGAGCGGCCGGTCTTCGCTTTCCACTTCGAGGGCGGCGTGCGGCCGTTCACCTTCGACACCAACCCCGACGGGTCGACGAAGAACATGTACGTGCAGATCACCAACCTGCACGGGTTCGCGGTGGTCGACTGGGAGAAGCGCCGCGAGGTCCGCCGCATCGTCCAGCCGGACATTCCCGTGGCCGAGCGCAACACCTACGGCATTCAGGGCGCCCCCGCCCACGGCATCAAGATGACGCCGGACGGCACGACGATCTGGTCGACGAGCAAGATCAACGGCAGCGTCTACGCCTACTCGCTGCCCGACCTCGAGCCGCTCGGCGGGGTGAAGGTGGGCGTCGTGCCCGACTGGCTGACGTTCACGCCGGACAGCAAGTACCTCTACGTCGCGAACGCCCACTCGAACACCGTGTCGGTGGTCGACGTCGCGGCCCGCGAGGAGGTCGAGGTGATTCAGGTCGGCCAGGTTCCGAAGCGGAACATCACGGCCAGGCTGCCGGGGCTGCCGTTGGATCAGTAGAAGACGATCTGTCTCGCATCCGGGGCCGGGTCGACGGGTCGACAGGGGACCGTGCACCGGCCATCGTTCAGGGCGGCCGGCCGTCCCTTGTCGGACGCCGGCCGTACTCTTCGGAAGGAGTGCTCGCGCCATGTTCGCACGGACGCCGTTCATCGCATGCACCGCGGGGCTCGCGGTCGCCGCTGTCCTCGCGGTCGTCACCCTCCTTGCCGCGACACCGGCGTCGGCGCAGTCGTCGGGCGAGACGCTGCTCGGTCTCGACTTCGACCTCTACCTCGAGACGGTCGAGCCCGTCTTCCTGAACCGCCGGCCGGGGAACGCCCGCTGCGTCGTCTGCCATTCGACCGGCGGCGGCAACGCTTTTCTGGAGCCGCTGCCGCCGGGCCGGGAGACCTGGGACGAGGAGCAGTCGTTCCGCAACTTCGAGCGGGTGCAGCGTCTGGTGGCGCCGGGCGCACCGATGGCGAGCGTGCTGCTGGTGAACCCGCTGGCGGAGGAGGCGGGCGGCAGCCACTGGCACGCCGGCGGCAAGCACTGGGACTCGCAGGACGACGAGGAGTGGCAGGCCCTCGCCCGCTGGGTGAACACGACCGCGACCGCCCTCGACTTCGGCTTCTACCGCGACCACGTGGAGCCGATCTTCCTGAACCGGCGCCCCGGCAACGCGCGCTGCGTCGCCTGCCATTCGAGCGGCGGCGGCAACGCCTTTCTCGAGCCGCTGCCGCCGGGTCGGGAGACCTGGGACGAGGAGCAGTCGTTCCGCAACTTCGAGCGGGTGCAGCGCCTGGTGGTGCCGGGCGCGCCGATGGCGAGCGTGCTGCTGGCGAACCCGCTGGTGGAGGACGCGGGCGGCAGCCACTGGCACGCCGGCGGCAAGCACTGGACGACGCGGGACGCCGGCGAGTGGCAGACCCTCGCCGCCTGGGTACGGGGGCAGATGGCCCCATGACTCTGGGGCTCGGCGACAGGACCCCCGGCCGCGCCGAAACCGGTGCGGTGCCCGCGCGGGAGGGTGCGGTGAACGCGCCTGGCGGGCGTCTGGCCCGCCGGACGTTCCTCGGTACCGTCGCGCTCGTCCTCGGCGGTCTCGGCCGCCGCCTCCGCGCGCAGCGGCGGCGGTTTCTCCGCTACCACCCGCTGCCGCGGCCGGTGCTGGTGCCGCGCGAGGCCCTCGCCGCACCCGGCCGCGCGCGCCGGTTCCAGGCCCGCGCGGTGTCGCTGCCGACCGCCGCCAACCCCGACCAGCCCATTCGCGTCACCGGCCTCGTGACGCGAATCTCGGACGCCGACGACGCCCCGGACCGCTTCCGCGCCGTCTGCGCCGTCTGTCCGCACGAGCAGTGCGAGGTCGACTTCGTCGGCGACCCCGCCGACCTGCATGCCGACGTGATCGCGGAGACGGGGCCGGTGGACGGGCCGGTCTACCTGTGCCCCTGCCACAACAGCGCGTTCGCGGCGGCCGACGGCCGCCGCCTCGGCGGCCCCGCCCCGCGCGGCCTCTACCGCTTCCGCGTCACCGACGTGACCGACACGAGCGTCGTCGTCGGCGAGGTCGAAGAAGACGTCCTGCTGTTCTTCTGATCTCGGCCTGGGCTATCGGTTCCGGCGGTTCGGTCCGATGGAGGCGCTCTCCGTCACTTGCAGGCTTGAGGCCCGGCGCCGGCCCGCAGCCCGATGACGCCCTCCAACGGCATCCCGGTCGCGGGGCGAGTCTCGGTGACCGCCTCCTCGTTTGACGAGGCGTTGCTCCCTCGCGGACAGGGTCGTGAAGACAGAGCTGGCGGCGCACCGGCACTCGGCCGTATTCCGGGCGAACCGAAAAGAAACTGAGGGTGGCGGCCAGCGTACCGTGTCGGCAGGCACGCTGGCCGCGGGCTGCTACGGGCCGACCGTGACGGTCACGTCCTGGTGCGTCGCGAGGCCGCCGTCGTGGGCGAGACCGCGGAGCACGTAGGTGCCCGGCTCGCGGAAGGTCGCCTCGACGACCCACGTCCCGTCCTCCGGCGGCTCCGGCGTCTTCCAGCCCGGAGCCCACGGCGAGTCGGCCCCGGCCCGGTGGTCCTCGTAGACCTTGAACTGCGGCGGATCGAAGGTGACGCCGCCGCCCGCGCCCCGGTAGACGATCCAGGCGACGCGCAGGCCGCTCGCGCTGTTCGGGGTGCCGGCCCCGATGCGGGTGGTGCCGATGCGCGGGGCCGGCATGTTCCGCGTCTTCGGCACGCCGTCGTCGCTCGCGCGTGCCCGCAGGACCACGGGCTCGCCGACCCGGCCGCGGCGCACGCTCAGGTCCTCGACCTCCAGCACCGGCCGCTCGTTGCCGAAGATGTTGTAGGCGCCGCCGGCCGGCCCTCCGGCGCCGTTGTTGTTCATGATCGCGACGTCGTTGAGGAAGTAGTCGGGGTGCAGGGTCCCGTAGGCGCGCTCGGTCTCCCCGTGGCTGGTGAGCGTCCACACGAGCTCCTGGTCGCCGAAGTCGGCCGGCACCGGGACCCGGAAGACGTGACGGTTACGCCGCGGCTGGAAGTGCGTCGGCTGGCCGCGGTCCGGGTCGCCCGGCTCGATCCGGTTGTCGAGGCCGGTGGGGACGTCCACCGCGTCCCAGCCCCGGTTCATGTACCCGAACACGAGGTTCAACGAGCCGTCGTCGTTCCGCTCCCAGCCTTCGTAGGCGGGGGCGATGCTCAGCTCGCGCCCCGGCGTGTCCTGCGCAAGGACCGGGGCGGCGGCGCCGCCGATGGCGACGATGGCGACGACCGCCGCGGCCACCAGGGCCGCGGCGCCCGAGATCGATCCGGCCGAGGTGGACTCCAGCGTCCGCGTCGCTTTGACCATCGCTACTGGCCCTCGGTGTTGTCGGCGGTGGCCGGAACCAGGTCCGAGGGGTCGGGATAGCCGCACAGCGGGCACCCGATGACCGTCTCTCCCGGCGCGAGGCCGAGGCGCTCCCGCCGGGCCGCGATCTCGTCGGCGAACTCCTGGTCGGTCAGGGACACCGCCTGCCCGATGTTGATCATCATGTTGTCGATCGAGCGATGGCCCAACCCCGACCAGTTCCGGGGATCGGAGACGTTGGGGTTGGTCGGGGTGTTGTCGAAGTAGCCGGTGATGCGCAGGATCGTGCCCCGCGGCAGCAGCGGCGCCGCGTCGTCCTCGAAGGTGTACACCCGCACCCAGTTGTGGTTGTAGCCGGCGCAGCTCAGGGTCTCGACGTTGTTCTGCCAGATCGCGTCGAGGCACATCCGCACCCCCGCCGCGTGCATGTGGGGCTCGTACACCATCATCTTGGTGTGCTCCATCAGCGTGCTGAACGCCTCGAACTTCTGGTCGGCCTCCATCGGCCGGATGTCGAGGTCGACCGTCGCGGGACCGATGATCTGCACCGTCCGCTCCGGCTCGTAGCCCTCGGGATGGAACCTGAACCCGATCTCGAGCTGGGCGCGGGTATGCCGGCCGTTCGAGTGCAGGTGGGCGGACGGGAAGAGTACCTTCGAGCCGGCCTTCAGCAGCTTGCCCGAGTCGGGGTGAAAGACGTCGGGGTTGCGGCCCACTTCGTGGACCGGCCAGAAGCCGGACTCAGCCACCGGCCGTCCGTCGGGACCGACCGGGACCATGACCAGATGGTGGATGACGTAGAGCCCGCCGATGGTGTCGCGTTCGGGCGTCCCCTCGTAGGTGTTCAGCTCGCGCATCTCGATGGCCGAGACGTAGCGGTCCTCGGTCAGACCGGTCGGCGACTCGCCCATCGGCCCCCACCAGTCGGGCGCCGTTGCGGGAACCTCGACCTCCGGAGACCTGACGACCAGGTCCGGCTCGCCGATCTGCCAGCCCGACGCGTCGACGACGCGGGTGACGGCGGGGCGGTCGACCGGCTCGCCGCGCGGGGCGCCGTTGTCGACCCACGCCGCGATGAGGGCGATCTCCTCGGTGCTCAGCGAGATGTCGCCCTTGTAGTCCTGGATGCCGACGTCCTTCTCGATGTACCAGGGCGGCATGACGTCCGGCTTGCCGACGCGTCCGGTGCGGTACTTCATGGCCCGCGCCCACGGCCGCGTGTCCTCGTAGGTCAGCAGCGACATCGGCGCCACCGACTCGGGGCGGTGGCAGTGCTGGCAGCTCCGCTCGAGAATGGGCGCGATGTCCCGGTGGTAGGTCACGGAGTCCGCCTCGTTCCCGGACCCGGCGGCGGCCGGCGCGACGGTCAGCGCGAAAGCGGCGGCGCCGATGGCGCCGGCCGCGAACCAACGTCCCCGGAAGCTCGATGCTGGCATCAGGACGGTCTCCTCACGTGGCGGCGATGTAATGACGGCGCGCGTGCGCCGGACCCGTGGCGGAATCCAGTGGAGGATTCGCCACCGCCCCTATCCTAGTGGACCGATGCGGCGGAATCAACGTGCCGTTCCGGCGTGGCTGCGTTAGTTAGGCTACGGGCAGGCGGCCGGGCGGGGGCGAAGCCGTTGCGGCGCCCCGGCGGCTGCCTGCTTCCGGTTTCGGCGAAGGACGCGGCCGGGCGGCGCCAAACCGTTGGGTCCGGCGCCGCTCGTCGCTGCGAATCGCGGAGGCCGGGGCCGCGACGAACCGGCGGTCGAGCGCGGAGACGGACGAGGGATGACGCTGGACGAGTGGCGCATGCTGCGTCGGCAGGCAAAGGCGGTTCACCGGGACGAGGAGCCCGACGTCCTGGCGCCGGCAGAGGCCTTCAGCGATCGCCGCGCCGACGAGACGATCCGGCCTACCACGCCAGACACGCAGTGATGGCGACGGTGTACCGACACGTACGGCTGCTCGGTGCTCGCGGCGGCCGGGACCGACCCGGAGAGAATCCGCCGCGAAATGGCGACGGCGATGCGGAACGGTGAGAGCGCCGCGGTCCTGGAGCTCGACCAGGACCGGGGCGCATGGGGATGGTAGCCGCCGAGAATCGGCGGGCGCCCGAGCGAAGCGGGGAATCAATGTGCCGTTTCCGCGCCGCTGCGGTAGGCTACCGGGAGGCGGCCGGGCGCGAGCGAACCCATGGGCGGCCGCGCCGGTCTTTGCTGCCGGATCGCGATGGTCGGGGCCGCGGCAGATGGGCGGCCGCGCGGGAGATGGACAATGTCACGACACGTGGATGTGCGCAGAGCGGGTGTGCGTGCGGCGGTGACGGCGATGCTCCTCATCGCCGGGGCGACGGGGGGCTTCGCGCAGTCCGGGGCGGCCGCCGGCGAGTGGCGGACCTACGGCGGTGACCTGGGCAGCACCCGGTATGCGCCGCTGGACCAGATCACTGCCGAGAACTTCGACGACCTCGAGGTGGAGTGGCGGTTCCGGACCACCAATCTCGGGCCGTTCCCGGACTTCAACTACCAGGCCACGCCGCTCATGGTCGACGGGGTGCTCTACGCCACCGCCGGCAGCCGCCGGAACGTCGTGGCGCTGGACGCGGCCACCGGCGAGCTGCTGTGGATCCACCGGCTCGACGAGGGCCAGCGGGGGACGAACGCCATCCGCCGCATGTCCGGGCGCGGTGTCGCCTATTGGACCGACGGTGAGGACGACGAGCGGATCTACACGGTCACCATCGGCTACCAGCTCGTGGGGCTCGACGCCCGGACGGGGCGGCGGCTCCCCGGGTTCGGGGTCGACGGCATCGTCGATCTCAAGCGGGACAACGATCAGTACATCGATCCCCTGACCGGCGAGATCGGGTGGAACAGCGCCCCCGTCGTCGCGCGCGACGTGGTCATCGTCGGGGCGTCGCACCGCTCCGGGGGGTCGCCCCCGAGCCGCGAGAACGTCAAGGGCTACATCCGGGGGTACGACGTCCGCACCGGCGAGCGCCGGTGGATCTTCCACACCATTCCGCGGCCCGGCCAGCTCGGGCGCGAGACCTGGCTGAACGACTCCGCCGTCTATACCGGCAACACCGGGATCTGGACCAACCTGACCGTCGACGAGGAGCTCGGCATCGCCTACCTCCCGATCGAGATCCCCACCGGCGACTACTACGGCGGCCATCGGCCCGGCGAGAACCTGTTCGGCGAGAGCCTCGTCGCGGTCAGCCTCGAGACCGGCGAGCGGCTCTGGCACTTCCAGTTCGTGCACCATCCGATCTGGGACTACGACGTGCCCTGCCCGCCGATCCTCGTCGACATCACCGTCGACGGCCGCGAGATCAAGGCGGTGGCGCAGCCGACGAAGCAGGGGTGGGTGTACGTGTTCGACCGCGTCACCGGCGAGCCGGTCTGGCCCATCGAGGAGCGGCCGGTGGCCGCGGGGTCGGTGCCGGGCGAGTGGTACGCGCCGACCCAGCCGTTCCCCACGAAGCCCCCGCCGTTCGAGCGGCAGGGGTTCACCCTCGACGAGCTGATCGACTTCACCCCCGAGCTGCACGCCGAGGCCCTGGAGATCGCGGCGCGCTACCGGACGGGACCGGTCTTCACCCCGCCCATCGTGCGCGGGCAGGACGGCCTGCTCGCGACCTTGTTCGTGCCCAACGGCGCCAATTGGCCCGGCGGCTCGTTCGACCCCGACACCGGTATGCTCTACCTTTACTCCCACACCCTGAACCGGGCCATCGGCCTCGTCGGGGACCCTGAGCGGTCGGATATGGACTACGTCAACGGCCGCCTGCGGCCGCCCACGGTGCGGGGGCTGCCCATGATGAAGCCGCCGTGGGGCCGCATCACCGCCATCGACCTGAACCAGGGCGAGATCGTGTGGCAGGTCGCGCACGGCGAGACCCCCGACTTCGTGCGCAACCACCCCGCCCTGCGCGGCCTCGACATCCCGCGCACGGGCCGCACCGGAGGCGCCGGCGGCAGCTCCGGGGGCATCGGCACCCTGACCACGAAGACCCTCGTCATGAGCGGCGAGGGTGGGACGGTCACCACCCCGTCCGGCGCGCGGGGGGCCATGCTGCGCGCCTACGACAAGGCGACGGGAGAGGAGCGGGGGGCGGTCTATCTGCCGGCCGCGCAGACCGGCTCGCCGATGACCTACATGCTCGACGGGCGGCAGTATGTCGTCGTGGCTGTCGGGGGCGGCACCTACCACGGCGAGCTGATCGCCTTCGCGCTGCCGTGAGGCCTCGATCGTGACGGGGCATGCGGGCGAGCCTCGAACGGGCCTCATCGCTCGAGGACGATGCTCTCGCCGACTCGCGCTTCCGGTTGGGCCGCGAACCGACGCGTCGCCCCGGCTGGTACGATGAACGACACTCGGTCCGACCGGGGTCACCTTCAGGACGGCGCCATGGCAGTCGCAGGTATCCATCGCTTCACCGTCGGCGAGTTCGCGCGCATGGGTGAAGCCGGCATCTTCACCGAGGACGACCGTGTGGAGCTCATCGATGGGGAGGTACGGGAGATGACCCCGATTGGTCCTCCTCATGCGTGGATCGTCGACCGCCTGACCGTGCTGATGGCGACTCGCTTGGCAGGAACCGCGCACCTGCGTGTTCAGGGGCCGATTCGACTCGGGCGGCACACTGAACCGCAGCCGGATCTGTCGGTCGCGCGCAGGGCACAGGCGTACAAGAATCGGCATCCGGACGCCGGCGACCTCTTACTGGTCATCGAGGTGGCGGGCTCCTCGCTACAGTACGACCGGGGGGAAAGGGTCCCTCGTTACGGCAAGGCCGGCATACCCGAGACCTGGGTGGTGGACGTCGATGCCCGGACCGTGACGGCGTACACCAGCCCCGGTCCGGAGGGATACGCGCACGAGCAGGTGCTGCGGTGCGGAGAGCGCATCACGGCGAGCGCGGTCGCCGAGCTCGACTTCCCGGTGGACGACATCTTCGGGTGAGCCGGCCGTTGCGTTCGCTGTCAGCCGAACGCCGCCAATCGACCCCACACGCGATGACGTGCGGCACGTCTTCGAGCCCGCGACGCGATCGGACCAAGTCAGAAGGCGGCGCAGAAAGCGGTCTCGGCGGCGCGGGTGCGCTCGCGCGATTCCTGCGTCGCCGGAACCGCGACTACGCCGCAGATGGCGCCCGTTACGCCGCCCGTCACCGCGCCGCCGAGGCCGAGAAAGTACCCCGCGCCGCCGGTGAGTGCTCCGATCCCAATACCGATCAACACCATCGTCAAGATCTTCTTCCTCGTGATGCTCGCTGGCCGGGCCCCCGAATGGATCCCTGCGGCACCCGTTCTCAGGAAGGCTGCGTGCGCGAGCAACGCTCCAGCAGCTCCGAGCCCGAGGCGCAGGTGACGATCCACTCGCCGACCTCGGCCAGGCGGGTCGGGTCCTCCACTGGGGCGATCAGGTCGGCCAGCCGCGCCGCCGTCTCGGCGCCGAACCGGTGCGTCGCCTGGCGGCAGAGCAGGGTCCGTTGCTCGGCGTGGCCTTCGGCCCGGGCTTCGGCGTGGCCCCCGGCTCGTGCTTCGGCGCGGCCTTCGGCGTGACTCTCTGCACGCAGCCGGCGCAGGAAGGGGGCGTCGCCCGTGTCGGCGCCGTCTCGATCTCGCAATGCCCGGGCGACCCGATCGAGGACCGTCATCGTTTCGATCGACAACGCCGGTTCGTTCATGGATCGGTGGATCTCCGACGCCGTCCAGCCGGGAAACGCGCGGCTCTCGGCCGATTCCCGGTAGGAGCCGTCCGGGTGCAGAAGGTGGATCGTCACGCCCGGATCGCGATTCGCGGCCCGGCTGGGCGAGTGTGCGTCCGGCACCTCCACCCACACCTCGGGCAGCCCCCACGACTCGTACAGCGCCAGCTTGCCGCGGCGAACGTCGGTGGTGTGGTCCACCTCCACGACCACGTCCGGCAGCGCGTCCTCGCCCACCACGATGTACTGGCCGGCGGGGTGGTCCCGCTCCGGGTGTAGATACACGGTCTGATCGGCTTCGAGGACGCGCTGCCGCTCGCCGTGTTCGTTTCGCACCATCAGGTCGGCCGAGCCGAAGGTCTCGATGGGGGCGCCCCGCGTCAGGGTGATCAGCGCTGCCATGTGCGCCACGCGTTGCCCCGGGTGTTCGTGGTAGACGCCGGCCGGCTCGCACACCACCATGGCCGTCTCGGTGGCGGCGTCCCAGTACTCGACGCGGCCTTCGTAGTCCTCGAACTCCTCGCGGGAGATGCGCACCGCGCGGCAGCCGGGGAACGCGTTGGCGTCAAGCGCCGTCGATGCGGTGGGGCCGGCCTCGGGCGCCGGCGACGCGACCGCGGCGGCTAGCGGCGGTGCCGCCGCCGAACGTGAAGCGGACGACGGAGAGTGGGGGATTACGGTTCCGGAGGTCGTCATGTGTCCAGTCCCGGGGCGACGTTGCGGCGTGGCTGGACGGCCGGAAGTCGCGCCCGTGCTCACCATAACACACCTGCGCATGGCGCCGGCGCGGACGGCAGTCGTCCGCGGACCGGCCCCATGCCGGCGGTTGGCCGCCCCGAACCGACGCGGCGCGCCTACTCGCCGTCGATCAGCCGCATGAAGTCCACGTGCGAGCCGACGAGGCCGTGGATGCCGACGTGGCGGGCCACGTCCAGGTCGAGCTGCTCGATGTTCTGGGCGAGGCTCCGCATGCTGGTGGTGACGGCCGGCGGGTCCGCTCCCGGCGCGGGCGGCGAGTATAGGTCGGCGTTGATCAGGATCCGCTCCGCCGGCAGGTGCACGATGAGCATCGTGCCGGCGTGCCCCAGGCGCAGGACCGGGTGGATGTTCACCACACGCTCGCCGTCCGTCAGCGTGTACCCGTCGTCGCCCACCAGCTCGTAGGCGGGGATGCGGTTGGGGGCGAACCAGGGCATGCGCCCCGACAGCAGGTCGGGCTCGAGGGCGCGGGTGCCGGGGTGGAAGAACACGTCGTTGTAGAACGCGTGGTTCGCCTCGTGGGTGACGACGGTGGCGCTCTGGGCGACGTAGGTCCGCAGGCCGCCGGCGTGGTCGGCGTGGTGATGGGTGTTGACGACGTAGCGGATCGGCTTGTCCGGAATCACCCGGCGGATCTCGGCGATGACCGCGAGCGACCGCGCCTCGTTCTGCGGCGCCTCGACGACGGCGGCGAAGTCGGCGAACTCGACGGCGACGCTGTGGTGGCTGCCGCCGGAGATGCGCCAGACGCCGGAGGCCATCTGGGTGGATCGGACGACGACGGCGGGGGCGGTCGCGTCCTGCACCGCGTCGGGCACGGCCAGGGGCTCGGCGTCCACGTCGGCGGCCAGGTCCGTCACCGTGATCTCCATCAAGTTGTGACCGGGGTTGATCCGCGGGTCGCCCTGGTGCGAGTGGATCACGGTCGGGAACATCACGCCGCCGAAGTCCTGATACCCGGTGTAGCGGTGGTCGTAGATCATGTCGCCGAACACCGGGTTCGCGACCCACGTCAGGGTTCGTTCGACGAGGTTGTCCTCGTTGATGGTGCCGTTCAGGCGGTGGCCCATCGCCGTGAACGACACGAGGGTCAGCGGGCGTCCCTCCAGCACCACGGCGAGGGCGGTGGCGTCGTCCGCGGCCGCCGCCGCCTCGAGGAACCCGTGGGGCGACATCCAGATGTCGAGCTGCCGGACATCGGCCGCGGCCGGCTGGGGCACGGCGTCCGAGCCGCTCAGCGTCCAGGCGTGCTCGCCGCTGGTGAGGAGGGTCCGTTCCTGCTCGCCCGCGAGCGGGGTGCCTCCGCCCAGGGCGGGATAGTCGCCCTGCCGGCGGGTATAGGTCTCGTGGGACGACTTGGCGTCGTAGTCGATGGTGCGCGAGTACGCGGTCACCTCGAAGCGGGGCCAGTCGTCGGCCGGGGTGTGGCTCTGGCCGACGTTGGCGACCCATCCGGTTCCGGAGTACTCGATGGAGCTCGGAGCGCCCATGGCCTCGCCCGCGGCCTGCAACACGCTCTCGACGTCCTGAGCCGCGGCGGGTGCGGCGAGCAAAGTCGCGGTGGCGACGAGAAGCGGGAGCGTTCTTCGCATGGAATTCCTCCTGACGGCGTGCGTGGGTTCAACGGGAAACGGAATCGATGATAGTCGGATACTGCGAACAGGGACAAGATCGGTCCCCGTGCGCCACTCGTCACGCCGATCCCCGGGAGGTCGGCGAAAGCGCTGTGGCGGGCGGTGGCCGCATCCGCCAGTCGCCTCCCGGCGTGGGGGAGGTCGACGGTTTTCGACGGCCTCCCATGCGCACGAGATCCGCAGGATCGGTGCTTCCCGACCCCCGCCGGTGGTGGTAGAATCCGGGGGTCGTCCGGACGGGCGGCGGTGATTGACCCGGGAGGGCTGAAGTGGCTGACTACAAACTGCTCGGAAAGAACTATCAGACGCCGGATCTGTTCGCGAAGGTCACCGGACGCTCGCGCTACGCCGAGGACCATCGCGCCGAGGGCATGGTCTTCTGCAAGCTCCTGGTGAGTCCGATGCCGCACGCGCGGGTGGTGTCCATCGACACCAGCGCGGCCGAGGCGCTGCCGGGCGTCGAGGGCGTTCTGACCGCGGACGACCTGCCGGAGATCGACGTGCCCAACGAGGCGGCCCTGACCAACGAGCCGCGCTACGAGGGCGAGCCCATTCTCGCGGTGGCCGCGGTCGACGAGGAGACCGCCGCCCGCGCCATCGAGCTCATCGACATCGACCTCGACCCGATGCCGTTCGTCCTCGACCCGCTCGACAGCCTCCGCCCCGGGGGACCGAACGCCCGTACCGAGGGCAACACGACCAGGGGGCGCGAGCTCGCCGAGGTCAAGTGGACCGAGGCGGACCTCGCGGGGCTCGGGCCGGGAGAGATCCCGATGGACGCGGAGGCCACCGACGAGTGGTCGTACGGCGACCTCGAGGCGGGGTTCGCGGCGGCGGACGTCGTCGTCGAGGAGCACTCGTATCATCAGTCGCTCTCGCACCAGCCGCTCGAGAGCCGCACCACCATGGCCTACTGGGAGGGCCAGAAGCTCTACGTGTATCCGTCGGTGCAGAGCACCAACCGCAGCGTCGGGCCGATGGCGCGCTGGGCCGGGGTCGAGCCGTCGAACGTGGTGCTCATCAACGAGTTCACCGGCGGCGGCTTCGGCAGCAAGGCGGCCGGCTACGTGCAGGCGCAGATTCCCATCCTGCTGTCGAAGAAGATCGGCAAGCCGGTCATGATGCGGGTGACCCGGCGCGACGAGACCGCGTTCGGCAAGGCCCGCCCCGGCATTCAGGCGCGCATCCGGCTGGGCATGCGGCGCGACGGACGGATTACCGCCCTCGACATCCACTCCATCGGCGACGGCGGTCCCTACGGGCGGTCCGGCGACAACATGAACCTCGGGGTCATGGGCTCGCTCGCCTATCAGCCGGTGGCGATGCGCATTCGCGGCACCGGCGTCTACACCAACACCCCGCCGCGCGCCGCCCAGCGCGCCCCCGGCGGCGAGCAGTCGATGACGATGCTGTCGCCGATCATCCAGAAGGCGGCGAAGCAGCTGGGGCTCGACCAGGTCGAGGTGCTGAAGGTCAACGCGCCCGAGGGGCAGGCGACGTTCGGCGCGCCGGGCGTGAACGGCGAGCAGGGGCACGCGTCGAGCGCGTTCGCGCGGGAGGCCATCGACAAGGGCGCCGAGCTCTTCAACTGGAGCGAGCGGGTGCAGCGCAGCGGGCAGCGCAACGGGCCCAAGGTGACGGGAGTGGGGGTGGCGCTGAGCACCTTCGCGGCCGGCGCCTCCGGTGTCGACGGGCTGTTCGTCATCCGGCCCGACGGGCGCATGTCCATCCAGTCGGGCGTCGGCAACCTCGGCACGGGGTCGACCTTCGACATGATGCGCCCCGCCGCCGAGGGCATGGACATGCCCTGGGAGAAGTGCGACGTCGCGTGGGGCGACACCAGCCGGCACCTGCCGTGGAGCTCCCTGCAGGCGGGCAGCTCGACCGCCCACGCGCACACCCGCGCCAACTGGGCGGCGGTGCTCGATGCGCGGCAGAAGGTGCGCGAGATCGCGGCCCGCGACCTCGGGGGCGTGCCCGACGACTACACCATCGCCGGCGAGCGCGTGTTCCGCGTCGGCAACCGCTCGGTGGGCATGAGCTTCGCGCGGGTGGCGCAGCGCGCCATCGACATCGGCGGTCGCTACGACGGCCACGAGCTGCCCGAGGACATCAACGGGATGACGGCGGCCGCGGCCACCGCGCTCGCCGGGCAGGGCCTGATGGGGGTCGCCCGCGACAACTTCGAGGAGGGCGGCCGGCGGATGTCGTTCGTCGCGGGGTTCGCCGAGGTCGAGGTGGACGTGGAGACCGGCGGCATCCGGCTCGTCGACTACGCAGCGGGGTGCGACGCCGGCACCATCATCCATCCCAGAGCGTTCGGGGCCCAGGTCTTCGGCGGGGCCATCCAGGGGTTCTCCGTCGCCCTCAGCCAGAAGTGGGTGTACGACCGGCGGTGGGGGCTGCTGGTGGCGAAGCGCTTCTACAGCAACCGGCCTCCGGGCATCCTCGACGTGCCCCACGAGCAGCCGATGAAGTGGGCGGCGGCGGACCTGCCGGATCCGTTCAATCCGCTGGGCGCCAAGGGCATCGGCGAGGCCGCGCAGGGCGCCGGCTCGGGCGCCGTCGTCAACGCCATCGCCGACGCGCTGGGCCGGAACGGCGACTTCTTCCGGTCGCCGGTGACCCGGGACATGATTCTGACCAGGCTGGAGCAGGCGCCGACCGGTCACGACCGGTTGATGGCCCACGTGTAGGAGTACGACGGCGCCGCCTCCTGCCAAGGGAGGCGGCGACTCCCGGCAGGATCGGTTGGGCGGCAATCGGAGCCGCAGACGACGATTTCCGAGCCAGGAGAGCCCGCGGGCAGGAGCCCGGGTTTGAATCCCGGGCTTCTGGCCGCGCGGCCTGCGGCCTGCCCCCCTCGCCGACCATGCTCGGGAGCCACGCGTTGCTGTCGCTGCTGGTCGACGAGGGGGTGACCCACCTCTTCGGCAATCCCGGCACCACCGAGCTGCCGCTGATGGCGGCGCTGCCCGAGTTTCCGCAGATCGACTACGTGCTGGGGGCCCAGGAGGCCGCGGTGGTGGCGATGGCGGACGGCTACGCGCGCGCCAGCGGGCGTCTCGCCGTCTGCAACGTCCACGTCGCGCCCGGGCTCGGCAATGCCATCGGCTCGCTCTACAACGCGGCCTGGATCGGGTCGCCGCTGATCGTCACCGCGGGCCAGCACCACGTCGGGCACGGCCTGACCGAGCCCATGCTCTACGCGCCGCTCGAGCCGATGGCGCGCCCGCACGTCAAGTGGGCGGTGGAGGCGGCGCGGCTCGAGGACCTGCCGCGGATCGTGCGGCGCGCCGCCAAGATCGCCCTCGCGCCCCCGACCGGACCCGTCTTCATCTCGCTGCCGGGCAACGTGCTGGAGGACGACGTCGCCCTCGACCTCGGACGGCGCAACCGCATCGAAGCCCGCACCCGGCCCGGCGACGCGGTCCTCGATGCGCTGGCCGACCGCCTGCTCGCCGCGTCCCGCCCGGTGGTGGTGGCGGGGCACGAGGTGAGCACCCGCTCGGCCCTGTCCGAGGCGGCGGAGCTGGCCGAGCTGCTCGGCGCCGGGGTCTATCAGGACACCATTCCCACCGCCGCCCCGTTCGCATCCGCGCACCCGTGCTTCCTGGGCACGCTCAGCCGGGACCAGCGGGACGTCTCGCGCCGTCTCGGCGCCTTCGACCTGCTGGTCTGTCTCGGGACCGACGTGCTGCGCATGTCCGTACCGGCGACGGTGCCGCCGCTGCCGCCGGGGCTGCCGGTCGTGCAGGTGGGGGAGAGGTCGGCCGACCTCGCCAAGAACTATCCGACCGAGCTGGCCGTGCAGGCGGATGTCCGCGAGACCCTCGCCGCCCTGAACGACCGGCTGCGGGCCCGGCGCCCGGCCGGGTACGCGGCGGCCGCACGGCAACGCATCGAACGGTTGCGGCCGCAGAACTGGTCGGCGGGGCGGACTGCCTTCGTCCGGTCGCTGGAGCCCTGCGCGGGGGCGCCCATCCATCCCGACCATCTGATGCGGGTGTTGAGCGACACGCTGCCGGCCGATGCGATCGTGGTCGACGAGGGACTGACGTCTTCGCGCGCGTTGCCCCGGTTGTGGCCGTATCGCGACGGCCACAGCTACTACGGCCTGGCCAGCGGCGGCATCGGGTTCGCGGTGGCGGGCGCGGTGGGCATTCGGCTCGCGGTGGCGGACCGGCCGCTCGTGGCGGTGATCGGGGACGGCTCGGCGCTGTACAACATCCAGGCGCTGTGGACGGCGGCCCATCTCCGGCTGCCGATGGTGTACGTCATCGCCAACAACCGCGGCTACCGGATCCTGAAGCAGCGGGTGCGGGCCGGGCACGGCGTCGAGCGTTTCGTCGGCATGGACTTCACCGACCCGCCCATCGACTTCACGGCGCTCGCCGGCGCCCTGGGGCTCCGGTCCCGGCGCGTCGTCGAGCCGGATGCCGTGGGACCGGCCCTCGATGAAGCGCTCGCGCATCCCGGCCCGACCCTGCTCGACGTCGTGGTGGACGGACGGATCTGAGGCTCGGCGAGGGGAGACCGGGCGTATAATCTGCGGAAGGGCTCGATGCGCGTCCTGACGGATGTGGACAAGGGAACCAGACGGGAGATACCAAGATGACTCGAACACGCTTCGCTGCGGCCGTCCTGGCCGCGCTTCTGCTCGTGCCGGTGGGCGTTGCCGGCCAGGATGCGCCGCGGACGCCGTGGGGCGACCCGGATCTGCAGGGAACCTATACGAACAAGACGACCACACCGCTCGAGCGTCCGGAAGCGCTGGGCGACAAGGCGTTCCTCACCGCCGAAGAAGTGGCGTCCCAGGAACAGGCCCGGGTCGAGCGCAACCAGGAGCTGCTGCTGGCCGCGCCCCGCCGGACCGTGGCCGGGGGCGACGTCGGCGGCTACAACAACTTCTGGCTGGATGGGGGCACGCGCCCGACCGGCCGCACGTCCCTGATCGTCGATCCGCCGAACGGCCGGCTGCCGGCGCGGACCTCGGCCGCCGCGGACCGCAAGATGGCGCACGACGCCGCGTTCCCCGTCGCCGGGCCGTTCGACTCCTGGGAGGACCTGGAGCTGAACGACCGCTGCCTGGTCTGGTCGGCGGGTCCGCCGATGCTGCCCAGCGCCTACAACAACAACTTCATGATCATGCAGACGCCGGGCTACGTCGCGATCTACGTCGAGATGATCCACGACTTCCGGATCATTCCCATCGACGGTCGCGGGCATCTCCCGACGGGCGTCCGCCAGTGGCACGGGGACGCGCGGGGGCGCTGGGAGGGCGACGCCCTCGTCGTCGAGACCACCAACCTGCGGCGCACCGAGGCGAACGCGGGGGCGGTGGGCGGCGACCCTGTCCTGCTGCGCATGGCGAACGGCCGGGACGACGACACCATCACCGTCACCGAGCGGTTCACGCGGGTCGACAGTGGCACCGTGCACTACGAGTTCACCGTCGACGACCCCACGCACTTCACTCAGAGCTTCTCGGGCGAGTTCCCGTTCACGGCGTTTCCGCCGGATGAGCTGCCTTTCCTGTTCGAGTACGCCTGTCACGAGGGCAACTACAGCATGACCAACATCCTCGGCGGCGAGCGCGCGCGGGAGCTGACCAACGACGACGGGCAGTAGACCGCCCGCACGTCAGGCGCCTGATGGCGTCACGGGCATTCACCGGGGGCCGGGCACCGTTGCCCGGCCTTTCGTCTTTGGGAAGGTTGTCCGTTGTCGGGCAGCGTGCGTGGCGCGCCGCCGGGCCGCGACCTTCCGGCACGCCCCGTTCCCCGGGGGGCACGCACCCTCGATCACCCGGGCCGGAACGCGGCGGTTCCGGACGTACTCCGACACCCGGAAGCGGCTGTGAGACTGCGCGAGATTCGGGAACGGCTCGGTGACACCGTGGAGGTGCGGGTGACGCCGCGGGCGGCGTCCAGCCGCGTCGACGTGGAACCGGGGCCGGACGGCGCGATCGAGGTCCGGGTTCGGGTCACGGCGCCGCCCGAGCGCGGCAAGGCGAACCGAGAGGTCGTCAAGCTGCTCGCTCGAGAGTTGGGGGTTGCGCCGACCGGGCTCGAGATCGTCCGCGGCGCCACGTCCCGGCGCAAGACGGTTCGGATCAGGCGGCCGTGAGCCCTCGGTGTCCGGCCGCGTCCGCGACAACCGACAAGCCGGCGCAGGATCATCCGGATCGAGCGGCGACAAACGCTCGCGTCAGTGCTGCGCCGCCGGCACCCACGCGGTCGTGCGCCCGCCGATCGTCAGGTGCTCGATACGATCGCCGCGCGTTGTCCTCGCGTCCGCGCGCTTGCCCCAGCGCCGGTGGAACAGCCACGAGCGGGGGTAGCGCGCGTCGTCGGCGTTCGCGTCGACCGCGCGCTTGACGATGGCGGCGAGCCTGGCGCGCAGGCGGCGCGCTTCCGCGTCCGTCAGCGAGGTGGCGTGGCGCCGGGGATCGATGCCGGCCTGATACAGCACCTCGTCCGCGATCCAGTTGCCGACCCCGGCCGCGAAGGACTGGTCGAGCAGGAGCGACTTCACGTGGGCGCCGCGGGCACGGATCAGCTCGGAGAACCGCTTCGGCGGGGGCATCCCCAACAGCGGGTCGAAGCCGAGCTTCGCGACCGGCGGCTCGCCCTCGGGGTCGTCGCGCAGCAGGATGCGGCCGAGGCGGCGCCCGTCGGTCATCGCGAGCTCGCCGCCGTCGTCGAAGCGCATCCGGATCTTCACGAACCGCGGCGGCCAGACCGCCGGGTCCTCCTTCGGCCCGGACTTGAGCTGCAGCGGCGTCGACGCCGGGGTCTTGAATCCGCCGGCCATTCCGAAGTGGAAGAGTGGATGCGGCGGCGCGTCGAGCACGAACCAGAGCTGCTTGCCCCAGCGCCGCGCCGCCTCGACCCGCCGTCCTTCGAGAGCCTCCCGCCAGTGAGCCGGCGCGACCCCGTCGAACACCAGCGGATCGTCCTCGCACCACACGCGCGCGATGCGCCGCCCCGCCGCGGCCGCCTCCGCGAGCCTGCGGCCCCTCTCGACCTCCGGCAGCTCCGGCACTGCTACTCGGGCAACCCGAAAGTGAACACGACGTTGCCGGCCGCGATGGTCACGTACTGCCGGCCGTCGACGGCGTAGGACATCGGCGCCGAGTGCACCATGGCACCGACGGTGACGTGCCACAGCTCTGCGCCGGTGCGCGCGTCGAGCGCGTAGAAGTAGCCGTCCACGCTGCCGCTGAACACCAGATCGCCGGCCGTCGCCAGCATGCCCGCCGTCGACCGCGGCTGAACCTGGTACTCCCACCGGATGTCGCCGGTCCTCGGGTCGATGGCGCGGATGGCGCTTTCGTAGTTCTCGGCCGGCAGCGGTTGCTGGAAGCCGCCGCCGGTGTACCGATCGCCCTCGACGTAGTCCTCGTCGCGCTTGTAGAAGATGTCCTCGCCGTCGTACGCCTGCACGTAGAACAGCTCGGTGCTCGGGCTGTAGGCGGGGGAGAACCAGTTGGTGCCGCCGACGACGGGCGGCGAGACGAGCGTGCCCTCGGGCGTGGGAGACGTGTCGGGCACGCGAATCGGGCGGCCGTTCGAGTCGAGCCCGACCGCCCAGGTCTGCTTGGCGAACGGGGTGCCGACGAGGAACTCGCCGGTCACGCGGTCGAGCGTGTAGTAGAAGGCGTTGCGGTTCGCCCACATCATGACCTTGCGCTCCTCGCCGTCCATCGTCAGGTCGGCGAGAATCGGCACCTGGATGGCGTCCCAGTCGTGCACGTCGTGCGGCGTGAACTGGAAGTACCACTCGAGCCCGCCGGTCTCGTGGTCGATGGCCAGCACCGAGTCCGAGTAGAGGTTGTCGCCGAGCCGCACGTCGCCGTTCCAGTCCGGCCCCGGGTTGCCGGTGCCCCAGTAGACGAGGTCGAGGTCGGGGTCGTAGGCGCCGGTGATCCAGCTCGGCGATCCGCCGGTGCGCCACGAGTCTCCGGCCCACGTCTGGTTGTCCGGATGGTCGGGGCCGGGAATCGTCCACGCGCGCCACGTCAGGTCGCCGGTCGCGGCGTCGTAGGCGTCGACGAATCCGCGGATGCCGAACTCGCCGCCCGCGATTCCCGTCACGACCTCGCCCTTCACGATCAGCGGGGCCGCCGTCTTGCTGTACCCCGACCGGTGGTCTGCGACCTCCCGGTCCCACACGACATTCCCGGTGCGGGCGTCGATGGCGACCAGGTGTGCGTCGAGAGTGCTCATGTAGAGCGTCTCGCCCAGAATGGCCACGCCGCGGTTGTTGCGGCCGCAGCAGATGCGCAGGTCGTCCGGCAGCGGGTGGTCGTAGCGCCAGTACTGGCGCCCGGTGGCGGCGTCCACGGCGACCACGTTGCTCGGCGCCTCGGTGATGAACATCACCCCGTCCACCACGAGGGGGACGCTCTCCGACCGATCGAGCTCCGGGATCTGATAGGCCCACTTCAGCTCCAGCTCGCCCACGTTACGGTTGTGGACCTGATCGAGTCGGCTGAACCGTTGGCTGTCGAGGGTGCCCGAGTGAGCCTGAAGGGGGCGGCTGAAACATCAGCCAGTTTTCCGGCTCTTCGGCTGCGTTCAGCAGGCGCTCCCAGGTGACGGGCGAGAAGGACGTCGCGGCGCCGGACCCGGTGTCGGCCGGCTGAGCCGACGCCGCGGCGGCGCAGGCAAGAAGGGCGATGGCGATGGCAAGCCGTTGCATGGCGTTCTCCCGTGGTCAATAGTCGGTCGAGTGGGCGCAACTCACGCGCTGCGGGGCTGCCCCCAAACGGTGACAATACCATGCGTCTCGAGAGACCGGCAGCCGGATTGCCCATGCCGCGCGGGTGGAGCGGCGGAATCGGCCGGGTTCTCGACCGGGGGGACGGCGGCCCCGGCAGAGATCGGGTGTCGAACGGTCGCTGACCAAGGACAGCGATCGCTATAGAGTTGCCAACTGCATCCAGGCGCCGCCCGTTTCTGCTGGGCTTGACCAACCTCGACATCCGCACCGCCGGCGCCGACGCTCGGTCGAGCCTCCGCACCGACAGGCTCCCTCCGTTCACTCAGTCGTGTTCGATTCCCGCGTACCGAGACGCGTCAGTCGCGGAGCGTGATCTTCTGGACGCGCCAGGTCAACAGCTCGGCGACCCAGACCTCGTTGGCCGACGGGCACGCCAGGCCGTGGATCCAGCCGAACTCGCCGACGGCCTGACCGTCGCGGCCGAAGTACCCGAGCACGGTCCCGTCGAGCGACATCTTGTAGATGCGGCCGGGGAACATGTCCTGGGTGAACATGACCGGATCGGGGCCCGGGGTGATGCAGATCGAGTTCGGCCACAGCGAGTTGTAGCTGCCGTCGGGGAGCCGTCCGAAGCTCGCCACCTGCGGCGCGTAGTCGGGCGGGACCGGCGCCTGCCTTCGCAGGTCGGCCAGCGTGATCTCACGCACGAACGCGCCGTCCGACTCGAATACCTGGACCCGGTTGTTGGAGCGGTCCGCCACGTAGATCCGGCCCTGGTCGTCGGCGGCGATCCCGTGCGGGACGCGGAGCTGCCCCGGTTCGCTGCCCCGCTCGCCCCACGAGCCGACCCAGTTGCCGTCGGCGTCGTATTTTGCGACCCGGGCGTTGTTGTAGCCGTCACTGAAATAGACGTTGCCCTCGGGATCGAACGCCACGTCGGTGACCTCGTCGAAGAGGCCGTCCCGCGCCGGCGGCGGCAGGGCGTCGGGCGTCTCGTAGTACGGCGGGCGCAGCGAGTGAGGCGGACAGTTCGGTCCCGTGCAGCGGGGGTATCGGGCATGGGTCGATTCGGGCCGGCGCCCGAATACCTGGAGCACCCGGCCGGCCGGGCTGAGCTTGACGGCCATGCTCGAGCCGTTGTCGACGAGCCAGATGTTGTCGCCGGCGTCCACCCGGACCGCGTGCGCCCACGCCTTCGAGTAGAGGTTGCCGCCGATCTCCCGGACGAAGGTCCCGTCGGGCGCGAACTCGTAGAGCGAGGCCGCCCGGGGACCGATGATGGTGGCTTCGGCCCCCGTCCGAGTGTAGACGAAGATGTGACTCCGCGAGTCCACCGCGACCCCGGCCGCCTCGCCGAGGTAGAGGTCGGGTGGGAGCTTCAGCGGGGCCACCGCGTCGTACTCGAGCTCCGCCGCCGGTTGGCCGTAGGCGGAGCCGATGGGGAGCAGCAGACAGAGCACGGCAACGAGAGCGGAGTAGCGCATGTGAAGACCTCTTTCTCTTGATGGTTGCCCGTCAACGGAGACCCGCACTCTTGCACATCGATGCGGTCTTCTCGTCGACGGTGATGTCGATGTCGTAGCTTCCCGGTGGCCCCGACGGGCAGCGAGGACCGTTCCTCCTCCGATACTCGCCGCGTTGTCGCATTCGCCAGCGCGCTGACCGGGCCGCCTCATGGTCCGTCTGTAGCCTCGCTCAGTGTAAGGTACCGGATCGGTTTCCATGCCAGCTGCCGAGAACGTTCCCGCCGATTCCCGTGAGGTCCGCGCGCGCCTCGTCGAGGCATTGCGGCTCGACCTGGTCGGTCCCTGGGCCGGCCATGAGCTGGAGGCCGAGCAGTTGCCGGGCCGCGAGCGCCCGTCGAACTGGTACGTCGCCGGCTTCCTCATCCCGACCGGCTCGCCGCCGGACCGGAGCGCCGATGCCGACGAGGACGACGACCTCGACACGGTTCCCGAGTCGGCGGGTCTGGCCGAGGAGTCGAACGACGAGCGGAAGGCGGCGCGCAAGGCGTTCTTCCCGTCGTCGATCGGACTGAGCTCTCTCGTTGCCGCGGCTTGCCGTCAACTGGCGGTCACGGTGCGCTGGGGCGACTATGCGCCGGCCGAGATCGAGGACGCGGGCGGCGGCAGGACGCCGGTCTGGCGGCGGACTGCGCACGAGGCGGTGCTGTCGCTCCCGCTCGGCGGGACCGCAGGGCCGGTCGTGCGGGACGTCCCCGGCTCCGGGGGGTTGCAGCTTCACGTCGCCGAGCGCCCGATCGACGCGATGGGGCCGAACAGCGCGGAGCTGCCCGCGGGCACGCGCTCGGTGTCGTGCTTCCTGGTGAACCGGCGCCCGCCGGACGAGAAGCAGCCCGACTGCGCCTACGCCTTCCAGGCCGAGATCGAGGCGCGGGCGGACGACGGCTTCGTGCCGCGGCCGGACCTGCGCGGGGCGCACGCCGCGGAATGGGACGAGCAGGTCGCCGACCTGCACTATGCCGACACGCCGGAGTACGCCACCGGGCATGGCGTCTCGGCCGAGTGGGACCTCGAGGACGGCGAGTGCCGGGCCATCCGCACCGCCTGGATCGCCGCGGCCGAGGTTGAGAAGACGGCGGCGGCGAACGTTCCCGGGGTCGAGCTGTCGATGGAGGTCCTGGGACGGCTGAACGGCGGCGGGGCGGCGGAGCAGGCGCTCGGCCCCCTCGTCGAGCAGTACCGCGGCTGGATCGAGGCGCCGGCGCGAGGTCGAGAGCGGTCCGCTGCGAGGTGCGCGGCGGGATGCGGCCGAGCAGCTGCTGGACTACGCGACGGTGGCGGCCGACCGCATGGCCCACGGGGTGGCGCGGCTCGGCGAGGACGCGGATCTGCTGGACGCCTTCCGGGTGGCGAACCGGGCGGTGGCGTGGGCCCTGCGCCAGCGGCTCCGTGAGCAGATCGGACCTGCCGGGCCGCGCTGGCGGCCGTTCCAGCTCGCGTTCCTGCTGCTGAACCTGCCGGGCCTCGCCGATCCGCTCGACAAGCACCGCGAGACCGTGGACCTGCTGTTCTTCCCGACCGGCGGGGGGAAGACCGAGGCGTACCTGGGGCTGGCCGCGGTGGCGATGGTGCTGCGGCGCCTGCGTCATCCCGGCGACGACGGGCTCGCCGGAGCCGGCGTGAGCGTCATCATGCGCTACACGCTGCGGCTGTTGACGCTCGATCAGCTCGCGCGGGCGGCGGGGCTGGTCTGCGCGCTGGAGATCGAGCGAAGCGAGGCAGGCGGGCGGTACGGCTCGTGGCCTTTCGAGATCGGCCTCTGGGTGGGGAAGGCGGCCACGCCGAACATCCTGGGCCGGAAAGGGGACGGCCGCCCCGACTCGGCGCGCGCGAAGGTGAGCGCGTTCCAGCGCAACCCCGGCCACAACCCGTCGCCGATCCCGCTCGAGAACTGTCCCTGGTGCGGACGGGAGTTCGAGCCCGAGTCGTTCAACCTGCTGCCGGACGCGGATCGGCCGCGGGAGCTGCGCATCGTCTGCGCCAACTTCGAGTGCGACTTCAGCGGCGACCGTCCCCTGCCGGTCATCGGGGTGGACGAGCCCCTCTACCGGCGGCTGCCCGCGTTCCTAATTGCGACCGTCGACAAGTTCGCCTCGCTGCCGTGGGTGGGGCAGTCCGGCGCCCTGCTCGGCGGGGCCGACCGCGCCGATGCGCACGGGTTCTACGGCGCCGCCGAACCCGGGCAGGGGAGGCGGCTGACGGCGCCGCTCCCGCCGCCCGACCTCGTCATCCAGGACGAGCTGCACCTGATCGCGGGACCGCTCGGCACCATGGCCGGCCTCTACGAGACGGCGATCGAGGCGCTGGCCGTGCGCGAGGTGGACGGACGGGTCGTCAAGCCGAAGATCGTCGCCTCGACCGCGACCGTGCGCCGGGCGCAGGATCAGATTCAGGCGCTGTTCGCGCGGCCGATGACCCAGGTGTTCCCGCCGCCGGGGCCGGATCGCCGCGACACGTTCTTCGCCCGGACCCTGCCGTCGTCGGAGACTCCGGCGCGGCAGTACGTCGGCATTGCCTCGCAGGGCCGGAACCCGAAGGTCCTGATGCGCCGGGTGCTGCTGGCGCTGATGGGGGCGGCTGCGCACGCGTGGCACGAGGCGGGGGGCGCCGGGAATCGGCAGAACCCCGCCGACCCCTACATGACGGCGCTGGCCTACTTCAACAGCCTGCGCGAGCTGGGCGGAGCGCGGCGCATCCTCGAGGAGGAGGTCCGCACCACCGTCGCGCGCTACGGGGCGCGGCGCCGGGTCGGCGAGACGCGCCGCCTGTTCCGCGACCGCACCGACTTCTCCGAGGTGCTGGAGCTGACCTCGCGCGTGTCGACCGACCAGGTGGCCGAGGCTCGGCGCCGGCTCGAATGCCGGTTCGACGACCGGGACAACCGCGTCGACTGCGCGCTGGCGACGAACATGATCTCGGTCGGTCTCGACATTCCGCGGCTCGGGCTGATGCTGGTGCTCGGGCAGCCGAAGGTGCACGCCGAGTACATCCAGGCGACGAGCCGCGTCGGGCGTTCCGACGAGGGCCCGGGGCTGGTGGTGACCCTGCTGAACGTCCACAAGCCACGCGACCGTTCGCACTACGAGCGGTTCCGCCACTATCACGAGACCTTCTACCGCTCGGTCGAGGCGGGCAGCGTAACGCCGTTCTCGGCCCGCGCCCTCGACCGCGGCTTCGCGGGCGCCCTGGTGGCCCTGGCGCGCCACCTCGATCCGGCGCTGACGCCGCCGCGGGGGGTGGAGCGCATCGGGGACGTCCGCGCCGCCCTCGAGCCGCGGCTGCGCGATGCGTTCGAGGGGAGGGTCGCGCAGCAGGCCTTCGCCGAGGACGGCGAGCGCGAGGAGCGGATGCGGAGCGTGCAGGACCGCGTGGGCGATCTCCTCGACTCGTGGCGCCGGGTCTTCGACGACTATCACGGCGACGGCGTCGAGATGCAGTACCAGCGCTACGAGCTGAGGCAGCCGAAGCCGCTGCTGCGGGAGATGCTGGACGATCGGTTCGAGACCGAGCATCATCGGAAGTTTCGCGCAAACCGCTCGCTGCGCGACGTCGAGCCCGAGGTCAACCTGTATCTCCGCGACCTGCGCGCGCCGGGGCAGACGGGGGCGTCGTGAGGCAGAAGGCGAACGGACAGATCCGCCGCAGCCAGGTCGTCACCACCTACGGCCCGGGCGCCCTGATCGACCTGCCCCACGAGTCGGCGATCGTGGCGGGGCTCGACGAGTGGCCGCCGCTGCACAAGCTGGAGCAGGTCGACGAGCCGCGGCTCGCGCGGAAGCTGCAGGCGATCACCGGCGTCGGCGCGCCGCGCATGGTGGCCCCTCCGCCGGTATCGTCCGATCCCGGCGCGGCGCCGGTGGGCATCGGCGTGTGGCGCTTTCCCGAGTGGTTCGTCGTCCAGGAGGCAGACCAGGGCGAGGGACACGTCCGGTCGCGGCGGCTGGTGCCCCGGAGGGCGCTCGACGACCGGCGCCGTTTCGAGGGCCGCCGGGTCGTGGCCACCCGATTCGTCCGCGCCTGTCCGCGGGGCCACGTCGACGACGTCGACTGGCGCCGGTTCGTGCATCGTCCCGGCAGCGACTGCCCGCCGACCCGACCGCTGTGGCTCGACGAGCAGGGCACCAGCGGCGACCTTGCGGACCTCCTCGCGCTGCGAGTGCGGGGCGGTACGCCGCCTCTCGGACGCGAGCATGATGGAGACGAACCCGCTCGGGACGTGCCAGGGCGCGAGGCCGTGGCTCGGGCGCGGCGCCAACGAGGACTGCAACCTGCCGAGCCGGCTGCTGGTGCGCACCGCGTCGAACGCCTGGTTCCCGCAGGTGGTCAGCGTGCTGTCGCTGCCGGAGCGGGGGTCGGCGGTGGAGACGGCGGTGCGGGAGCTCTGGGACGACCTGGCGATCGTCGACGACGCGGCGAGCCTCGCGTTCATGAAGAGGAAGCCACAGGTGGTCGCGGCGCTCGCGCCGTTCACCGACGACGAGGTCCTCGCGGCGATCAATCACCTGAAGGGCGGCGCCCCGGGGACCGAGCGGTCCGTGAAGGAGATCGAGCTCGAGGCGCTGCTCGCCGCCCCCGAAGGATTCGGCGACGACGTCCCCGTCGACCAGAACTTCCACGCGCGCCGGCTGCCGGACGCGGTGTGGCGCCGGTCCGACCGCAGCGCGGGCATCGAGGCGGTCATCCAGCTCCACCGTCTGCGCGAGGTGCTGGCCCTGGCCGGGTTCACGCGGTTCGAGGCGGTGACGCCGGACATCCACGGCGAGTACGAGTCCGATGTCGAGCGCGCCGCCATCGCCCTCGAGCCGGGCTCGTTTCCGGCGGTGGAGAACCGGGGCGAGGGGCTGTTCCTGCGGCTCCGCGGCGACGCGGTCGACGCTTGGCGGGAGCGGCCCGCGGTGCGGCGGCGCCTCGACGCGCTCGAGCGGGGCCACGCCCGATGGGCGCTGCAGCGGAAGCACGCGCGGCCGTTCCCGGGCGGCCCGTACGTCCTGCTGCACACCCTGTCGCACCTGCTGATCCAGTCGCTCGCGATGCACTGCGGCTATCCGGCCAGCTCGCTCCGCGAGCGCGTCTACGCCGAGGACGGCCGCTACGGCCTCCTCATCTACACCGGCAGCCCGGACGCGGAGGGGACGCTGGGCGGCCTGGTGCAGCAGGCCCGGCGGTTGGACGAGCACCTCCTGCGCGCGCTCGAGGCGGGCGGGCTCTGCTCGAACGATCCCACCTGCGCGGAGCACTCGCCCGGCGACAGCATGGCCGAGCGGTGGCTGCACGGCGCCGCCTGCCACGGCTGCGCGCTCGTCGCCGAGACCTCGTGCGAGATGCGCAACGACCACCTCGACCGGGCTCTCGTGGTGCCGGTGCTCGGCGTGCCGGACGCTGCCTTCTTCGGTCCCGTCGGATGACCGAGGTGCTGCTGGCGTTGCCGTCGCATCTGCGGAAGCGGCTGGAGAGCGCCCTCGAGGCCGGCACCCTGGGGCCGCCCTACCGGCCCATCGCGGTGCGCGCCGCCCTCGGCGGGGCGCCGGAGAGCGAGGCGGTGGCGGGGGCGCTCGCCGAGTTGGCGGGCCTCGGCGTCTCCGGGCCGGCGTGCGCGGCGTGCCTGCGCGGCTTCGACCGGGCGGCGGGGCGGCGGGCCGCGCCCGACTTCGTGTGGTCGGGGCCCGAGGTCCCCGGCCTGCACGCGCGGGACACCCGGCGGGTCTACGAGGAGCTGCTCGGGTCGGCGGCGCGCTCGGCGTGGGTCGCCACCTACGCCTTCTTCGACGGCCCGCGGGCGTTCGACGTGCTCGCGCGGCGGATGGACGAGACGCCGGACCTCGCCGTCACCCTGCTGCTGAACGTCCAGCGCGGGAAGGGCGATACGACCGGCGCCGATCATCTGGTGCGGCGGTTCGCGGACCGTTTCTGGGAGCCCGATTGGCCGGGCTCGGCGCGCCCGCGTCGTCTTCTACGACCCGCGGTCCCTCGATGCGGCCGGCGGCGCCGGCGTGCTCCACGCGAAGGCGGTGGTGGTCGACGACGAGGCGGTCTTCATGACGTCGGCCAACCTGACCGAGGCGGCGCTCGACCGGAACATCGAGATCGGCCTCCTCGTCCGCGACCGGACGCTGGCCGCGACGATGACCCGCCACTTCACGACGCTGATCGAGCGGTCGCTGCTGCAGCCGTTGCCGGCGTGATGTTCGTCTAGAATGTCGGCGGTCGCTGTGTCCGTTTCCTGATCCTTCCCGCACCTCATGGCCCGACCCGATCAGATCCGCGCCCTGCCCGAACGGCCGCCGGAAGTCGGCGAGCTGGTCCAGGTGCGCTCCCGCCGCTGGCTCGTCGAGGAGGTCACGCCGTCGGAGACCCCCGGCCGCTCGCCGCTGGTGACGCTGGCCTGCGCGGACGACGACGCGCAGGGGCAGGCGCTGCGGGTCTTCTGGGACTACGAGATCGACCGCCGCATCCTCGAGGAGGAGGGCTGGGGGCACCTCGCCGAGAAGGGCTTCGACGACCCGCGCCGGTTCGCGGCGTTCCTGCACACGCTACGCTGGCACTGCGTGACGGCCACCGACGCCAATCTCTTCCAGGCGCCGTTCCGCGCCGGCATCCGCATCGACGCCTACCAGATGGAGCCCCTTCGCAAGGCGCTGCGGCTGCCTCGGGTCAACCTGTTCATCGCTGACGACACCGGGCTCGGCAAGACCATCGAGGCGGGGCTGATCGCCCGCGAGCTGCTGCTGCGCCGGAAGGCGAAGACCATCGTCGTCGCGGCCCCGCCGTCGGTGCTGGAGCAGTGGAAGGGCGAGCTGGAGGACCGCTTCGGGCTGGTCTTCGAGATCGTCGACCGCGCCTACTTGACGCGCATGCGCCGCGAGCGCGGCTTCGGCGTGAACCCGTGGATGACCCACAGCCGGTTCCTCGTGTCGCACAACCTGCTGATCGACCCGGGCTACGCCGACCCCATGCGGGCCTGGCTCGGGCCCCTGCGCCCCGGCAGCCTCCTCATCCTCGACGAGGCGCACCACGCGGCCCCGTCGAGCGGCGGGCGCTACGGCATCGAGTCGAAGTTCACCCGCGCCGTCCGCGACCTCGCGGGGCGCTTCGAGCACCGGCTGTTTCTGTCGGCGACACCGCACAACGGCCACTCGAACAGCTTCTCGACCCTGCTCGAGCTGCTCGACCCCTACCGCTTCACCCGCGGCGTCAAGGTACGCGGCCGGAAGGCCCTCGAGGACGTCATGGTCCGGCGCCTGAAGGAGGACATACGGGTGACGCAGGGCGGCTTTCCCGAGCGGCGGGTCGAGCGCGTGGTCATCGACGGGCTGCCGGCGGACGCCCCCGAGCTGGCGCTGTCGCGGCTGCTCGACGAGTACCGCACCGCTCGCGAGGCGCGGCACGCCGACGCTTCGGGCAGGGTCCAGGCCGCGGCCGGCCTCCTCGTGGTGGGCCTGCAGCAGCGGCTGCTCTCGTCGGTCGAGGCGTTCGCGCGCAGCCTGGCCGTGCATCGCCGGACGGTCGCGCGCCACTGGGCGCGGGAACAGGCCGCGGCCGCCACCGGCGAGGAGCGCGATGTGGCCGCGGCGACAGGACAGCCCCGTGCGTCTGAGGCCGCGGCGGCGTTTCCGGACGACGAGCACCAGCTCTTCCTCACGCCGCCTGCCGCCGACGACGAGCGCGGCGAGCAGGACGCCGAGCTCGCCGAGGCCGAGGAAGAGGCCCAGATCGAGGCGATCACCCAGGCCGCCGAGTCGGGCTCGGCGCCCGATCCCGGCGCGGAACGGGCGGCGCTGTGGCGGCAAGAGCAGGAGCTGCTCGACCGCATGCAGGCGATAGCCGAGCAGGCCCGCCACGCGCCCGACGCGAAGACCCGCCGGCTCATCGACTGGATTCGCGAGGAATTGTGCCCGGAGCTGCCGCGGTTCGGCCGGTCGATGCGTGGCCGCCCGCCCCGCTGGAACGAGCGCCGCGTCCTCGTCTTCACCGAGAACCGCGAGGGGACGAAGCGCTACCTCCGGGCCATCCTGGAGCAGGCCATCGCGGGGACGGACCGCGCCGACGAGCGCATCGAGGTGATCGACGGGCTGACCCAGGGCGCCCGCCGCAAGGAGATCCAGCGCCGTTTCAACGCCGACCCCGCCGCCGACCCGCTGCGCATCCTGCTCGCCACCGACGCGGCCCGCGAGGGGCTGAACTTCCAGGCTCACTGCGCCGACCTCTTCCACTTCGACCTGCCGTGGAACCCCGGCCGCATCGAGCAGCGGAACGGCCGCATCGACCGCAAGCTGCAGCCGGCGCCGGAGGTGCGCTGCCACTACTTCGTGCTGCCGCAGCGGGTCGAGGACGGGGTGCTGGAGGTGCTGGTGCGCAAGACCGACACCATCAAGCGCGAGCTGGGCAGCCTGTCGAAAGTCATCGACGACGACGTCGAGCGGCGGCTGCGCGGCGGCATCCGCCACCGCGACGCCGACCGGCTGAAGCACGCGATAGAGGCGGCCGACCTCGACGAGGTCCGCCGGCGTATCACCGAGGAGGAGCTGGAGGCGGCGCGAGACCGCCGGGACGACCTCGCCGCGCAGGTCGAGCGGTGCCGCGGCCTGCTCGAGCGGTCGAGGACCTGGGTCGGGTTCGATGCCGAGCCGTTCCGCGACGCGCTGTCCTGCGCCCTGGAGCTGCTCGGCGCCGAGCCGCTGGCGCGAAACGGCGGCGGCAACGGCGGCGGCCCGGGCCAGGCGACGTGGACCTTCCCGGCCCTCGACCGGCGGACCGGGGCCGACCCGACTTGGGCGGCGACCCTCGACACCCTCCGGCCCCCGCGCCGGCGCGACCAGAAGCTCGCCGACTGGCGCCGCGAGGCCCCCATCCGGCCGGTCGTCTTTGAGGACGCCGGCGTGCTCGGCGACGACACCGTCCACCTGCACCTGGAGCAGCGGGTCGCCCAGCGCCTCCTCGCGCGGTTCCGCGCCCAGGGCTTCGTCCACCACGATCTGTCGCGCGCCTGCTTCGCCCAGGCCCGCGACTCGATTCCCCGCGTCGTGCTCCTCGGACGGCTCTGCCTCTACGGGCGCCGGGCCGAGCGGCTGCACGAAGAGATCGTCCCCCTGGCCGCTCGGTGGGTCGAGCCGGGGCGGCGGAACGGCCCCCTCAGAGCCTACGCCCGCGAGGCCGAGACGCGCACCCTCGACCTGCTCGAGCAGTCGCTGGCCGGCCGCCCCGACCGGACGCCGCACGACGTCATCCGGGCGAGGCTGCTGGCGGCGGCGCCGCGCGACATCGAAGAGCTGCTGCCCCAGCTCGAGCCGCGGGCCGACGAGATCGGCGAGCTGGCGACGCGCCGGCTGCGCGAGCGGGGAGAGCGAGAGGCCCGCGACATCGACGAGACGCTCCGCCGCCAGCGCGAGCGCATCGTCGACGAGCTCGACCGCCACGAGGGCCGGTTCACCCAGATCGCGCTCGACTTCGACGAGGACGAACGGCGTCAGCTCCAGTCGAACATGCGCTACTGGCGCACCCGCCTCGACCAGTTCGACCGGGACCTGAAGCAGGAGCCGGGGCGGATCCGAGCGTTCTACGAGGTGCAGGCGAAGCGCGTGGAGCCGGTCGGCCTCGTGTACCTGTGGCCGGAAACGAACTGAGCGGGCTATTCCTCGGGGCCGATCGAGGCGTCGAGCTTCCCTATCCGGGTTCTGGTGGGTTCGGGTGCTCCGCTGCGGCATTGGCATGGACGGTCGAGCGGATCCGGAACGCAGCGCCCAGCTCGACCGCCTGTTGCGCGTCCTCGCGGCTCAAGGTCGTGTCTTCTCCCGGGTCGTAGGTCTCGGCGCGCTTCAGCCGCTGCCTCGCCGACTGGATCCAGTGTCGGATGGTGGCCGCCCGCTCACTGCTCGGCATGGTAGAGCACGCGCCCGTGCGTCAGCGCGTCGTGCGTTACGAACAGGGGGTCCTGCTGCGTTCGCTCGACGTCGGCGGCCGTCGCCACGACGATGTCCAGCGGTGGTGATTCCGGCGGTGCGCTGCTGCGCAGCCGTTGGGCCGTGCGCCGGGGCGTGGTGGTCTCCATGACGACCAGCAGATCGAGGTCGCTGTCCTGATCCATCTTGCCGGCCGCTGCCGATCCGAACAGCACGATCCGCGCCGGGTTCCCGGTGCGCACGATTGCCATTACGATCTCCTGCAGTTTGTGCTCGTCCGGGGTTCCGTCCTCGTTGATGCCCCACCAGAGCGGGCTCTCCGGATCGTATGGAAGGCGGCGTCGTGTCATCGCTCGATTCGCTTCGATTCTAGCAGTCCACATGCCCTTACCGCACGTCATCCGGGCCAAGCTGTAGGCGGCGGCGCCGCGAGGTCGAGAGCTGCTGCCGCAGCTCGGGCCGCCGGCCGAGGATATGGATCGATCGCACGCGTTTCGAGTCGGTACACTACGATGTGCGTCTCGTTCGCGTACCGCCGCGTCAACGCGGCGGCTGATCGCTGTCCCATCCCCCTTGGCCGCGCCGACGTAGCCGATGCCGAAACGCGATCCGCACATCGACGCCCACCTGGAGTGGATCGGCTTCGTCCGGCCGACGGGCCTCGTGGTTTCGGCGCCGGCCCTGGTGCGGGCGGGGGCGTTCCTGCCGCGCGACCCCGAGGGGCAGCGGTGGCTGCGGGCGTGCGTGGCCGAGCGGCGGTTCCGTCCCGACGGCGAGCCCGAGCCGTGGCTGCCCGACTTCCGGGCGTTCGCGGGGTCGGTGCTCGGCTGGAGCTTCTCGCCGAAGGGCTACGCGGGGACCGGGGACAGCCCGATTCCGCCCGAGCTGGAGACGCCGCTGCAGGAGGGCGGGGAGGTGCTGCGCCCCGACTTCGCGGTGCGCGAGCGCGAGCCGCGGGAGGACGGGCCGCGGTGGCAGCTGCTGGTCAAGGTGATAGAGCCGGGCGACGACTTCGACCGCGTGGCCGGCGGCGCGGGCCGCCTGGAGGTGTCGGCGCACGGGCGAATGGAGCGGCTGCTGCGGCAGACCGGCGTGCCGGCGGGGCTGCTGTCGAACGGCCGCTCGCTGCGCCTCGTCTCGGCCCCGCGGGGCGAGAGCTCGGGCTGGGTCGACCTGCACGTGGCCGACATGGTGACGGCCGCGGGCCGGCCCATCGCGGCGGCGCTCCGGCTGCTGCTGAGCGAGACCCGGCTCCTCGCCCTGCCGCGCGAGAAGCGGTTCGCGGCGCTGCTGGCCGACAGCCGGCGCTTCCAGAACAAGGTGAGCGAGCGGCTGGCCGAGCAGGTGCTGCACGCCCTCTACGAGCTGCTGCGGGGCGTGCAGGCGGCCGACGACGCGTGGGACCGCGAGCTGCTGCGCGAGGCGCTGGCCGATCGTCCGGACGACGTCTACCACGCGCTCCTCACGGTCATCCTGCGGCTCGTCTTCCTGCTCTACGCCGAAGAGCGCGACCTGCTGCCGGAGGACGAGACCTTCGCGCGCCACTACTCGCTGGCCGGCCTCTACGAGCGCCTGCGCGAGGACGCGGCCCTCCATCCCGACACGATGAACCAGCGCTACGGAGCGTGGGCGCAGCTGCTGGTGCTGTTCCGGCTGTTCCACGACGGCGCCGAGGCCGACGGGCTGCACCTGCCGCGGCGCCTCGGGGTGCTCTTCGACCCCGACCGGTTCCCGTTCCTCGAAGGCCGCGGGGCCGGCGGGATGCGCCAGGGCCACGAGCGCATCGAGCCGCCGTGGGTTCCCGACGGCACCGTCTACCGGGCCCTCGACAAGCTGCTGGTGCTGGACGGCGAGCGCATCTCCTACCGCGCCCTCGACGTGGAGCAGATCGGCTCGGTCTACGAGACGATGATGGGGTTCCGCATCGAGACCGCCACCGGCCACTCGGTCGCGATCAAGGCGCAGAAGAAGCAGGGCGCGCCGACCACCGTCGACCTCGAGGCGCTGCTCGGCGAGGCGGGCAGCAAGCGCGCCAAGTGGCTGCGCGACCGGACCGACCGCGCCATCACGGAGAGGGTGCGCAAGCCGGTGGCCGAGGCGGAGACCGTCGCCGACCTGCACGCGGCTCTGCAGCCGGTGATCGACGCGGCGGCCACACCCGACCTCGTGCCGGTCGGCGCGATGGTATTGCAGCCGAGCGAGGCGCGTCGTCGGTCTGGATCGCACTACACGCCGCGTGAGCTGACGGAGCCCATTGTCCGCACCACCCTCGAACCGATCCTGGCCCAACTGCGCGGCCCCAACGGCCAGCCGCCCACGCCCGAGGCGATCCTCAACCTGAAGGTCTGCGACCCGGCCATGGGCTCGGGAGCCTTCCTGGTCGAGGCGTGCCGCCAGCTCGGCGACGCGCTGCTCGACGCGTGGCGGGCCCACGACGTGGCGCCGGCGATGTCGGCCGGCGACGACGAGGTGGTCGTGGCCCGCCGGCTCATCGCCCAGCGCTGCCTCTACGGCGTCGACCGCAACCCGATGGCCGTCGACCTCGCTAAGGTGTCGCTGTGGCTGGCTACGCTGGCGAAGGAGCACCCGCTGACGTTCGTCGACCACGCGTTACGCCACGGAGACTCGCTGGTCGGGCTGTCGCAGCGGCAGATCGAGGCATTCCATTGGGAGGACGGCGCCGAGCCGCTGCAGCAGGGGATAGAGACCATCGAGCTGCGCAAGTGCGTGGCCCGCGTGGCGGAGCTGCGCCGGCTGATTCGCGAAGCCGACGACAGCGTCTCCGATTGGGAACAGCACGACCGGTGGGACGAGGCGCAGTTTCAGGTCGGCAAGGTGCGCCTGTTCGGCGACTTGGTGGTCGCCGCCTTCTTCGGGGGAAGGCGGCCGACTGAGCGAAGAGCCAAGCGCGCCGAATACGTTGGCGCGGTGCTCAGGGGAGAGGTCGAAAGCTACCGGGCTTCGATCCGGCCGCGCTGCCCGGGCGACTCGCCACTGACGCCGTTTCATTGGGAGATCGAGTTCCCCGAGGTGTTTAAGGAGGACAGTGAAGGTTTCGATGCGGTCGTCGGCAATCCGCCATTTCAGGGTGGTCGCAACGTTGCGGCGAGTCAGGGCGAGGCATACTCGGCATGGCTCCGCGGGATACACCAAGGCTCGAACGGGGGGGCCGACTTGGTCGCCCACTTCTTCCGTCGCGTCTTCGACCTCGTACGCAAGCACGGCGCGTTCGGTTTAATCGCAACCAATACGATCGCTCAAGGCGATACCAGAGCCAGCGGGTTGCGTTGGATTTGTACGCACGGTGGGGAAATTTTCTCGGCGCGAAAGAGGGTGGCGTGGCCGGGCGAGGCCGCAGTGGTCGTCAGCGTGCTAAACATCAGCAAGGGAAGCGTGAACCATCCAAGGCAGATCAACGGTCGTGAGGTCCAGCGTATCACCGCGTTTTTGTTCCACCGTGGCAGCCACGACGATCCGGTGCGACTAAAGGCCAACGTCCACAAAAGCTTCCAGGGTAGCATCGTTCTCGGGATGGGATTCACTTTCGACGACATGGATAATAAGGGCGTTGCATCGCCCTTGGCCAGGATGCATCGGCTGATTTCGCAGAATCCGCGCAACCGCGACGTGATATTCCCGTATCTGGGCGGGCAAGAGGTCAATGCTAGCCCGACACATACACACCGCCGCTACGTAATTGATTTTGGTGAACGAACTGAATCGGAGTGCTGGCGACAATGGCCAGAGCTAATGGAGATCGTTGAGCAACGGGTGAGACCTGAACGAAAAAAAAAGGACGCCAAAAAGTACCCACGAATGGTGCTGGAGTGGTGGAAGCACTGGAACGCCCGACCCGAGCTTCGTTCGGCGATGGCTGGCTTGGATCGAGTCTTGGTTGTGTCACGCGTCGGCCATCATGCTGCGTTCACCTTTGTACCGGCCCCTATGGTTTACGCCGACTCGCTAGTTGTTTTCCCATCGAGAGCATATGCCGTATTCTGTGTACTCCAATCCCGCGTCCATGATACTTGGGTTCGATTCTTTGGCTCGTCGATGAAGGACGATCTGAGATATACACCCTCGGATTGCTTCGAGACCTTTCCGTTTCCGAGAGGGTGGGACGCCCACCCTCTCCTGGAAGAAGCGGGTAGGGAATACTATCGGTATCGTGCAATGCTCATGAAGAAGAGAAATGACTGCGAATTTATCTCCGAGTATACGACCGTCGAAGATAGGGAAGAGAGTAAACGATGGCGCTATCGCTGGGTTGACAATACGAGGAACGAAATCTTAGCACGGTTGATCGAACTGAACGAAGCCCGCAGTGCCGAGGAAGTTGGTCGTCTGGCGTCGGTCGGAGGAGCATTGCCACTGTTAGTTTCGGAGGCACGCGTGCGTGATTTGTCAAGGGGAGGATAGCAGTGCAGGCGAGAGAATTGGGAACAACCCGGCCTGGAGACGGTCGGTACGCGGAGCTTATCCAAGTCGCGGCACGGCGATCGCCTCTGACCACGGTCCGTGCCACAGTGGCATACGCAACGCAGAGTGGCGTTGCAGAATTCTGTGATCTGATGAAGGGCGTTGAGGGATGGAGAACGGCCCGGAAGCAATGGTTGGTCGGCATTGACTACTGCAGGTCGGATCCGTTGGCTTTGCGGCACTTGGGCACGCTTGGCCAATCTCAAGTGCGGATCTACGATGGACGATACGTAGTTAATAGGTCCGGTTGTGTGCCGAGAGTGTCTTTTCACCCGAAACTGTACGTGTTTGGTAGTGAGAATGAAAGAGAAATCGTTGTTGGCTCGGGAAACCTGTCACACACGGGACTCATGCAAGGTGTAGAAGCCGCCGCAGTCATAGGGCTTAGCAGCCCGTGGAAGAAGTCTATTCGCTGAGCCGAGCGCCTGTTCAGGCGGCTTGGCGATGAGCGATTGAGCCGACCAGCCCCGCTGGCGTCCATTGGAAGTCCCAAGAGGCCGTCAGACGCCCCCAGAGCGCGGTCAGGCGAGCGATCAGTCCGCAAATGGCCGAAAGAGCCCGCCCCTGCAGGCTCCGGGGCGTGCCGACGCCGGTCAGCCGGCGCAGCAGCAGTCCGAGGTTGCAACCGGCCGCCTGGATGAGCACCCGCTTGCGCACATTCTCGTGGCCGCGCACCCACACTCGCCGCAGCCCCCCGGTCTCGTACTGGTGCGCGAAAGGCCGCTCCACCAGCTCCCCGCGACGGCGTTGAAGACGACGGCCTCGGTCGCCGCGAATACGCCGACGGTTCCCATACAACGCCTTCTGCGCAGCACGTTTCCCCACCGGCGTCTCTCCCGTCTTCTTGTCCTGCCAACAGCGCCGACCCCGCTCCGGCTCCGAGACGTAGCTGCGAACCCCAATCTCGTCGAGAGCCACCAGCGTCGCGTCGCTGTGGTACCCCTTGTCGGCGACCACCTCTTCGACCTCCGCACCGGCCGGCTGCACCGCCTCGACCTGCTCAGCCGCCATCGTCGCGTCTCCGGCAGCGTCGCCGAATCGCCCTCCGACGCATCCTGCACCGTCACCGAGAGGATGGCGCCCGTCTCCATGTCGACCCCGTGCTCCGCCTTGTGGGCCAAGTGCGTCCGACCGTCCTTCATCTGCGATCTTCGCGTCCGGGTCCTGCGGAGACTGCCACTCCTTGTTCGACGCTTTGTCCTTCCGGGACCGGTCAAACCGCGCCAACTCCGCTCGCGTCGGCGTCTCAATCCCCGATGCCTTCGCCAGCTGACGCACGAACGCCTCTACGATTCCCCGGTATCGCCGCTCGATGCTCCGCATCGCCGCGTAGCGTCGTCGCATCGACGCCGACCGTCTTCCCCTGCACCAGACCCGCTCCGCCAACCGTTCCAGCACCCACGTGACAATACGAAGCGGTTGATCGAGAACGAAGCCCGCAGTGCCGAGGAAGTCGGTCGCCACGTGCGTTTCCACGTCGATCAGAGCCGCGTGCGCGACAGCGTCGAGTGGTTCGGCGGCGCCTCGGTCACGTCCAGGTCCAGGAAAGCCCGCAGGCTCAGAGAATCCGCGACCCGCCACGCAATCCCCCGCTCCGACGACAGACCCTTAGGATGAACAGCAGCCGGAAATGCCCAGGACGCATCGGGCGCCCCAGCCGCGACGCGTAGAACACCGCGCACAACCCCTCCACAAGTGGCATCGAATCCGGCCTTCCAGAACCCGGTTCAGCCGTTCGAAAAAGGATGTCCCGCGCTCGTCGGAAGGTCCGCTGTGGTCACCCACACGGGACGGCATCGCGCCGGGCTTCTTGCCCATTGCCATGCCGCCAAGCTACGCCGCAGTCATAGGGCTTTAGCGGTGGAAATGAAAAGTCGCTAGTTGAGAAGTGGTTTCGCGAGCTGTGGAAGGGATCTGTTCCGTTAGATGGCGTCGCTGAAAGCTATGCGGCGGCCTATGGAGCTGTCGGAAATCGACGAGAACCGGTACCTCTTGAGGAGGACGAAGTCCCTGAGAGCGCAACGTATCACCTGTCGGGGCCTGAACTTCGGAGGTTGCGTGTATGTACTCATCTGTGGATTGACGCAGGCAGGTTGCACGAGAATCGGGGACGAGGTAGGCCCGGGAATCAGCTGATGATGAAGCGTAATTCAAGGGTTTTTTTTGGGTTTCCTGCTCGGGACGTGGAGCGCGATACGTCGATCGGTCATGTGGCCGTTTCCTACGGAGGTGAGGTCCGCGAGGACTGCTCTTTGCGATTCAGCAACAACTCAATGGATGTGCTAACGCTACCGATTCCCGGTCGCGGCGGGCCGGAGAAATACGATCGAGAGTTGCTGCGCTTCAAGCAGATAGGGGTGCGACGTTTTGAATTGGCTGTGGGTACGGCTGGCGATGTGAGGAAGTGGAGGCGGCGCTCGGAAGCGATTGGCGGCGCATTTGAGATGACCAGTGGCCGGCCGTGGGGTGTCTATTGAGGTCGCGCGTCGCTCTGACATGATCTGCGCCCGAGCGCCAGCGGGGCGATGTGGGCTGAGGCAGGCCTCGGAGAGGTCGTGGGCGGTAGGAGCGGACGCTCGGTGAACCGCGTTCTGCTCGGGAGCGTTGGCGTATGGCGGTGGCTGCGCCACGTTTCGCGCGATTGAATGGCGCGCCGGGTTTGGCGGTTGGCGGGGAGCGGGCGGTCGGGAAGGGGCGCTGGAGGATCTATCGGGTGTCGTAGATGCGGGCGATGGCGCGAAGCGCGTCGGTCCGTTGGTGGTGGATGCGGACGCAAGTGGCGCGTCCCGGTGGGGCTGGGCCTTCGCGTTCGGGGTCCGGCGGAGCGGGTCGATAGGTGCGATCGCTGCCCGGGGGGGCCGAGGGAACCTGGGGCGGGGGAAGCTGTGGACGCTCGATGACAGTCTGGCGGACGGCGCGGGCGCGGTGCTGCTTGGGGGATGGGCGGGCTGGGCGCCCCCCGCGGTGACACGGTGTTCGAGGCTCAGGGTAGAGAGGGGGGAGAGTTCGAGGTGCGCCGTGGCAGGGGACGGCGTGGCGCGGGTGCTCACGGTGAGCGGATCTGGGCTGGCACGCCGGGCTCCCGGCGCACGATGGAGGTCAGGGATGGAGGGCCGCCGGTGCCTCGTCTTGGGCGCGTCATGTCATTGGGGGTTACGGGCTGGTAGAATGCGGGGGCTGCGGGGGGCGACGATGAAGATATCGCGAGCCGGGTCCGGGCCGACCATGATCGCGGCGGTAGCGTTTGCCGCGGCGGGGGCGGGGAATTGGGGTTCTGTCCGCTCTTCGGGTGAACTCGTGGCCGCCTCGGCTGCCCAACCGACGGGCGCTTCCCCGCAATCCGTCCGTAGCCTCCTCGACCGATACTGCGTCGCCTGCCACAGCGAGCGGCGGGTCATCGCGGCGGGCGAGGCCGCATCCGTGCTCGATGCACAGCTCCGGGAAACGGGGCTTGGACGTGGCGGACGCGGAGCGACCGAGCGCCGACGCCGAGGTGTGGGAGCGCGTGATCGCGAGGCTCAGGGCCGGTTCCATGCCGCCGGCCGGGCGCCCGCGGCCCGGCGAGGACGAGTCGCGCGCCGTCGCCGGGTGGCTTGAGACGCGAATCGACGAGGCGGCTTCGACGAACCCCAATCCGGGCCGGACCGGCTCGATGCATCGCCTGAACCGCACCGAGTACGGCAACGCGATTCGCGATCTCCTCGCGCTCGACATCGACGAGGCGGCGCTGCTGCCCGGGGACGAGACGTCGGACACCGGGTTCGACAACAATGCCGAGGTGCTCTCCATCTCGACCGCGCAGCTGGAGCGGTATCTGTCGGCGGCGCGGAAGATCTCGCGCCTCGCCACCGGCGTGATGACGGCGCCGGAGTTCGCCCGGTTCGAGAACTCGGTGCTGCTGACGCAGGCGGACCGGCAGAACGAGGACCTGCCGCTCGGGTCGCGGGGCGGTCTCAGCGCCACCTACCATTTTCCCGCCGACGGCAACTACATCTTCCGCATCGGGCTGACGTCGAACTGGCAGGACTTCGTCCGCGGCATCGGACGAAGGAACCTACTCGACCTCCGCATCGACGGACGGCTCGTCCAGCGGTTCACGGTGGGGGGCGAGGCGCCGGGCACGCCGGCTCCGACGACCTGGTCGCCGGCGGAGGCGGGCGATCCGAGTGGGAGCGCTACGTCCGCGAGTCGGCCGCCGACCGCCGCCTCACCGCCACCGCTCGACACGTCCTGGCTCGATCGGAGTCGGGCATAGGGGGATGACGCCGAGGGCGACAGGGGCGACCGCGGACGACGCGAGGACGGCGGGTCTTGTTGAACGCGCTCCGACGCGATAGGCGTACATCTCGCGGCGCAGGGCGAGAATAGGTAGAATCGCAGCGAACCCGGTACGGCAACCCTTCGGAGGTGCACCGATGACCCTCTCACGACGCAAGGCGATCTCCCTGTCCGGCTCCACGCTCGCGGGGCTCTCCCTCGGGGTCCTGCGGCCCCCGCATTCCGGGGTCCTGCAGGCGCAGGGCCGGGACGACTGGCCGGATACCCTCGTCGAACGCCCGCTGCGCGAGGGGTTCCCCGCGCCGCTCCCGCTCGAGCCGGACGGGTCGGCGCCCGAGCATCCGGAGAGCGCGGCCGGTCCCATCACCGATCCGCTGATGTGGCGCAGCCAGGGCCGGCAGACCCCGGAGATCGAGTTCGACTACCGGAGCATGGCGATCCGGGTCGACACCCGGGGGATGTCGAGGCTCTCGGGCACGTTGCGGTTCTCGGACCTCGAGCAGCTGCCGGTGGTCTCCGGCACGTACCTCCTGCAGTGCGGGGCGCCGAACCCGCGCGGCATCGTCAAGTGGACGGGCGTCCGGTTCAGCGACTTCGCCGACATGCTCGGGCTCATCCCCGGGGTGCACTACTGCCGGTTCGTGGGGTCGGACCGCTTCTACGCGGACGAGCCGATGACGACGCTGCGGCGGCCGCAGGTGATGCTGGCGTGGATGATGAACGACGAGCCGATCCCGCCGCGGCACGGTGCGCCGCTGCGGCTGGTCGTGCCGTTCCGCTACGGGAACCGGAGCGTGAAGGCGATTACCGAGATGACCTTCAGTACGCCGGGACCGAGGATGCCGCCGCTGCCGGCCTGACGGCTGCCGGAAGGAGTAGAGTCGGGCGGGCGTCTGCGTTCAGAGGGCGCAGACGCCCGTGAAGTCTGGTTGCACGACGACTCCGGCGCTAGCTGCGCGCCAGCGCGGCCTTGAGCGCGCGCTGCGCGAAGACCCCGACCATGGCGCGGCGGTAGTCGGCGCTGGCGTGGATGTCGGCGTTGATGTCCGTCAGGCCGTCCCCCGCGCGTGCCGCGGCCGCGGCGACGCTGTCGGTGGCGGCCGGCCGTCCCGCGAGGGCGTCCTCGACCGCGGTCAGCCGCACCGCGTGCGAGAGGGCGCCGGTCAGCCCGAGGCGGGCGCCGCGGATGGCGCCGCCGGCGATGTCGAGGGCCGCCGCCACCCCGACGATGGCGAACCGCGACGCGCGCTGGTAGAGCTTGGCGTAGGCGGCGGCGCGCACGGGGGTGAACCGCACCGCGGTGATCAGCTCGTCGCCGGCCAGATCCACGGTGAACAGGTCCTGGAAGAAGTCGCGCGCGGCGACGGTGCGCGCGCCGCGCGGGCCCTGGATGCGGATCTCCGCGTCGAGCGCGAGCAAGGTCGCGGGGTAGTCTGCCGCCGGGTCGGCGTGCGCGATGCTGCCGCCGAGGGTGCCGCGGTTGCGCACCTGCGGGTCGCCGATGGTCGCGGCGGTCTCCGCGACGACCGGGCAGCGCGCGCGCAGCAGGTCGGACGTGGCCACCGCGTGGTGCACGGTGGCGGCGCCGATCTCGATGGCCCCGTCCACCTCGCGGATGCCCGACAGCTCGGGGATGCGCGCGATGTCGATGAGGGTGCCGGGCTCGTTCAGGCGCAGCTTCATCAGGGGGACGAGGCTGTGCCCGCCCGCGATGAGCTTGCCGGCGCCGCCGCGCGGCCGCGAGCCGGGCCAGCGCGTCGTCGACCGACGTTGCGCGTTCGTAGTCGAATGCGGACGGAATCACGCCTGGCCTCCGTGGATGATCTGCCACAGCTTCTCGGGCCGCAGCATCATGTCGATGTGGGTGACGCCGAACCCGCTCAGCGCGTCGACCGCGGCGGACACGATGCACGGGGTCGACCCGAGGGTGCCGGCCTCGCCGACGCCCTTGGCGCCGAGGGGGTTGACGGGGGTTGGAGTCACGGTGGCGTCGAGCTCGAACCGGGGGAGGTCGGCCGCGCGGGGAATGGCGTAGTCCATGAACGAGCCGGTCAGGGGCTGCCCGTCGGCGCCGTAGCGGACCTCCTCGATCATCGCCTGGCCGATGCCCTGCGCGAGGCCGCCGTGAATCTGGCCCTCGACGATCAGGGGATTGATCAGGTTCCCCGCGTCGTCCACCGCGACGAGCCGCAGCAGCGTGAGCTCGCCGGTGTCGCGGTCGACCTCGACCATCGAGATGTGGCACCCGAAGGGGTAGGTGTTGTTGGCCGGCTCGAAGAACGCCTCCTCGCTCAGCCCGGGGTCGACCCCGGGCGGCAGCGGCACCGGGACGTAGGCGTAGGCCGCGACCTCGGCGAACGTCTTGCCGGCGTCGGGCGCGCCCTGCACGGAGATGCGCCCGTCCTCGAACACGAGGTCCTCCTCGTGCGCCTCGAGCAGGGCGGCCGCGAACTTCGCCATCTTCTCTCGGACCTTGGCCCCGGCCAGGTGCAGGGCGGTGCCGCCCACCGCCTGCGACCGGCTGCCGAAGGTGCCGATGCCCTGCTTCACGACGCCGGTGTCGCCGTGCAGGATCCGGACGTGCTCGAGGGGCACCCCGAACTGGTCTGCGAGCATCTGCGCGAACGTCGTCTCGTTGCCCTGCCCGTGGGGCGAGGCGCCGGTGGTGGCGCTGATGCGGCCGTCGCGCTCGATGGTGACCTGCGAGTGCTCCCACCCGCCGGTCGGCAGCGACGCGGACGGGCCGAGGCCGCACACCTCCACGTACATCGCCAGCCCCAGTCCGACCAGCCGTCCCTCGGCGCGGGCGGCGTCGCGCTGCTGCTGCAGCTCCTGCCACCCCGCGTTCGCGAGCGCGCGGTCGAGGGCCTTGGCGTAGTCGCCCGAGTCGTAGACGGCGCCCATCTGGGTGGCGTAGGGGAACCGGTCGGCGGGGATGAAGTTCCGGCGGCGCAGCTCGGCCGGGTCCATGCCGAGCCGCCGGGCCAGCATGTCCATCCCCCGCTCGACGAAGTACGTCGCCTCGGGCCGTCCGGCGCCGCGGTAGGCGTCGGTCGGCGTCTTGTTCGTGAAGACCTCGGTGAGGGTGGTGCGGATGGCGGGGATGTCGTAGGTGGCGTTCGCCATCAGCATCGTCAGGGTCGGGATGGCCGCCGTCAGCAGCATGTTGTAGGCGCCGACGTCGGCGATCAGCCGCAGCTTCAGCCCCAGCACCTTGCCGTCGCGCGTCGCCGCGATGTCGACGTAGCCGAGGATGTCGCGCCCGTGAATGGTGGCGAGGAACGCCTCGGAGCGGTCCTCGATCCACTTCAGGGGCAGGCCCAGCCGCTTCGACAGCGCCGCCACGACGTACTCTTCGCCGTAGATGTTGATCTTGGCCCCGAACCCGCCGCCGACCTCCGGCGCGATCGCGCGCACCTGGTCCTCGCCCATCCCGTTCAGCAGGGCGATGAACGTGCGCAGGATGTGGGGGTTCTGGGTCGACGACCAGATGGTCATCGTGTCCTTGCCCCGCTCGTAGTGGGCGACGACGCCGCGCGGCTCCATCGCGGTGGGGGCGAGGCGCTGGTTCACCATGCGCTGCGACACCACGACGTCGGCGCCGGCGAACGCCTGGTCGACGGCGGTGTCGTCCACCGTCTTGCCGTCGGGGGAGACGCCGGTGCCGCTCGGCACCAGGGGCACCGCGAGGTTGTTGTCGAAGTCGGCGTGGATCACCGTCGGGTGGCCGGTCATCGCCACCTCGGGGTCGACCACCGCGGGCCGGGTGTCGTAGTCGACGACGATGGCGTCGGCGGCGTCCCGGGCCGCGTAGCGGTCGCCGGCCACGACCACCGCCACCGGCTCGCCGACGTAGCGGACCACGTCGTTGGCGACGGCGCGGTGCTCGGGCGAGGGGAACGGGGTCCCGATGGGCATCGGGCCGAGGAACTCGGCGATCTGCGCCCCCGTGAACACCGCCTCGACGCCGTCCATCGCCTCGGCCGCGCTCGTGTCGATCGAGCGGATGCGGCCGTGGGCGACGTCGCTGCGCTTGAACGCCGCGTGCCGCATGCCGACGATCTTCAAGTCGTCGACGTAGGTGCCGTGTCCCTGGATGAGCCGCGGGTCCTCGCGCCGCTTGACGCGCTGGCCCACGAGCTTCGGCAGTACCGGAGCGGCCATCACGCCCTCCTCGCGGCCGCGTTCTGCACGGCGTTGACGATGTGCTGGTAGCCCGTGCAGCGGCAGAAGTTGCCGTCGAGCCCCTCGCGGATCTCGTCCTCGCTGGGCGACGGGTTGTCCTCGAGCAGGGTGACGGCGGACAGGATCATCCCCGGTGTGCAGTAGCCGCACTGCAGCCCGTGCTCCTCCCAGAACCCGTCCTGCAGGGGATGGAGGTTGTCGCCGTCGGCGAGCCCCTCGATGGTCGTCACCTCCGAGCCGTCGGCCTGCACCGCGAAGAGGGTGCACGACTTGGCGCTGCGGCCGTCGACGAGCACCGTGCACGCGCCGCACTGACTGGTGTCGCAGCCGACGTGGGTGCCGGTCAGGTCGAGTACTTCCCGCAGAAAATGTACGAGCAGCAGTCGCGGCTCGACGTCGGCCGTGCGCTGCTTGCCGTTGACGGTGATGGAAACCTGAGCCATATGCGTCCTCTGGAAGCGACCGGGCCGGCGCGCGGGACGAATGGACGGTTCGCGCGCCGCCACGGACTACGGTGGCTCGACCGGCGCCGCACGCCGGGTCCGGGCCGCCACCGGACGATATGGTGACCCGGGACGCCCGGCTGTTGCAAGCCGGGCGCCGGCGACCCGCGTTGCCGGCGGTTCGGCGCGCCGCATACAATCCACGGACGTAACGTCGACACGGCGCCGGACGAGGAGTCCGTGGTGAGGGTTCCGTGTCGCACCCGGACCGGCGAGGCGCCCGCGTGGCCGGGCGCGGCCAGGGTGCCCATGGACATGGGCAACTGCGGACCGGGTGCTCCGCGGAGCAACGCAGTGCACCCGGGATGCGGCGCCGGTCGAATGCGGCGGGGCTTTCGCGGCGGGCCCCGGACATCGGTCCCGTCCGAACCGTCGGCACTCGCCGGGGGGTCGGGACGGGGCAGGGGAGATTCCTGATGAGACAGCGACAGACGAGGCGGGCGATGGCGTCGCGGCGCAACCGGATTCAGGGGCTCGTGCTCGCGGCGGCCGTGGCGGCCGCCGGAGTCGCGGCGGCGCCGGCCGGCGCGCAGGACGGCGGGCGGCTGAACAAGGTGATCGAGGCCCTGGAGGGCGGCGGCGCCGCCGTCGCCAACCGGGAGTGGCGGTTCGTCGACATGGAGCACTCGCCGTTCTCCGGCGAGCGGGTGCAGCGGGTGCTGGCGGAGATGAACGAGGATCGGGACGAGGACGGCCGGCTCAGCCTGACCCCCCTCATCCGGATTCCGCAGGACGGCGACGAGGACTTCAAGTGGGCGGTCAAGCAGGTCCTCGACCTCGGCGGGTTCGGCATCATCCTGCCGCACGTCGACCGGGGAGAGGAAGCGGTGCGGCTGGTCCAGGCGATGCGCTATCCGCCGGCCCGCGGCTCGAACGCGCCCGAGCCCCGCGGCGAGCGCGGGTGGGGGCCCGGCGGCGCGACGCGCCTGTGGGGCTTGAACAGCGTCGAGTATTACGCCAGGGCCGACGTGTGGCCCCTCAACCCCGACGGCGAGCTGTTCGCGGTGGCGATGATCGAGTCGCAGGAGGCGGTCGACAACATCCAGGACATCCTGGCTGCCCCGGTCAGCGCGATCATGGTCGTGCCGGGCGACATGGCCATCGACCTCGGGCTCGGGCCCAATCCGCCGGACCGCAACCACCCCGAGGTCGACGCCGCGTTCCAGACCGTGCTCGAGGCCTGCCTGGCCCAGGACCGGGTCATCTGCGGATTGGGCGACGGCGCGAGCCGCCTGCAGCAGCGGCTCGACGAGGGCTGGCGCTTCGTGCTGCCCCTCGGCGGGTAGGAGTCCGCGCCGTGGCACGGCGCACCGATTTGCCGTGCCACGGCGTCAGGCGGTCAGCAGGCCGGCCGGAATGACGCCGATGCCGTCGGCGCGCCGGTATACCGCGTGACCGGTGGTGATGACGGCGGCGTCGAGCAGGTCGGGGCCGAGGCGTTCGGCGAGCCCGCGAGGTGTCGGGTGGCCGCGTCGTCGACGGTCGCCGAGAGCTTCACCTCGAGGGCGACGCCCCGGCCGTCGCGGCGTTCGACGATGAGGTCGATTTCGTGCTCGCCGCCGCGCGTCCGGAGGTGTCCGACGCGGGCGTCGTTGGCCTGCGCGCAGGTTCGGACCGAGAGCGTGACCAGCGATTCGAACAGGGCGCCGAGGAGGGTGCCCTCCCGCGGGATGGGAGGCCCCGCGGGGGCGAGTTGCTGGTCGGCCGCGGTCGTCGGTGGCCGGCCCGGGAGCAGCGGGCAAAGACGCAGGGCCGTGCGTTCGCCGTCCGGGGGTGGAACTCCAGGCTGCCCCCCCGCGGGTCGTCCTTGAGCTGAGAGTCCATGAACGTGCCCACCGGGAGCTCGTCGGCGAGCTGCAGTTGCGCCGTCCGCCGCAGAAGACCAAGTGCGGGAGGGCGATGACAAGGACGTGCCGTTCGTGAAGACGGCGTTCGCCGCGGGCCGCCGCGAAGTCGCCGTGGGACTACCGCGTCATGCCGCTCCTGGCCGCAAATGGGCCACAGTTCGAAGCGGCTGCCAGGGCGCCCGGTGAGAGTGGACCGTACTTGGACCCTAAGCGGAGAGCCGAAAGCGAGCGCGCATCTCGATAAGCGCTCGGGAATTCAGTGCTTTAGGTGTGGTGCCGAGGGGCAGAATCGAACTGCCGACACCATGATTTTCAGTCATGTGCTCTACCGACTGAGCTACCTCGGCACATCGAAGACCGGACGCGGGACGCTCCGGTTTCCGGGGAGCAACGTGGCCGAACGGGCTGCGTCCGTTGCGACGACCTCACCAACATACCCCACAGCGCGATTGCGGTGCAACCGGCTCGCGCCCCCCGGCCGGCCGCCGCGCCCGGTCGGCCCTGCCGCGAATGGGGGTCCCGGCTCGTGACGGTCGTTCGCCACGGGCTCCCGGTCCGCCCGTTGCCGGCGCGGATGCCTTCAACCATCCGGCCCTGCCCGCCGGCCGGCCCACGCCGCCGCGCCGAAGAAGGACGTATCGCCGAGCACCGTGACCACCCGGCTCAGCACCACCGCGGGCAGCAGATCCGGCTCTGCCGCGTGGCCGTCCAGCAGGAACACCAGGACCAGCTCGCGCACCCCGAGTCCGGCCGGGGCGCCGGGGGTGACGAAGCCGGCGAGCCACGCGGCGGTGTAGGCGCCGCAGGCGGCCGGCCACGCAAGGGTACGGTCCGTACCGGGCGCGAGCAGGACGAGCAGCGTGGCAAAGATCGCGGCCATGATCCAGGCCACGCCAAGGTGCGGAATGCTCCCGGCGCGGCGAGGAACGTCACCGCGCCCCCCCTGCCGTGGACCCTGCTGCTGTGCCGGAGGCGAACCCGCCGAGCCTGAGCGTCGTGCCCGAGACACTGCCCTCCGCCGCGGTTGCAGCCGCGCAGGCGTCCAGAACGACGTGCCTCCGCGGAACCCCTCGACGTCGAAGAGGAGGACGACGGGGACGTTCAACAGAGCAGGGTGGCGGCCATGCAGATCGTTGAACACGACGAGCCGTTGGGCGGCGGTGGGCCTGACCCGGTCATGCGGAGCTCCGCCTGGACGGATCGAGCCCAACGTCGCCGAGGGTTGCGCGAGGCGCCGGCTGAACCAGGCAGGCTGGCGGGGACCGGCCCGCACATGCGCTACACTAGTATGGTAGACCGTCCTGGGGAAAGGTTGCCACCGCTGGGTTCGTTTCTGCGTGTGTGACCTGAGCTTGGCGGTAAACGTACCTTCCGGGACAGTTCACTAGCAGCCGGCGGTGGAACTCCGCGTTGCGCCAGAGTGGCGAGGCGCCCGCCTGACAAGGCGTGAGGAGGGCGCGTATTGGGTATACGCCACCGACGAACAACGCAATCAGGCGGGATGCATCGCCGCTCGAATACAGCGGGGACTTTCGCCACGGGCTGCCAGCGGCACCGGCATCGGTACCAACCGTCGGACAGCCTATGCGCAACGATCAGGCCACCGCGTCGGCGCGGCTCCTGCCGCGTTGGGTGCACCTCGCGGACGTCCTGACCGTCCTGCTTGGCGTGGCGGCGCTGCAGGCCGCCCTGTTCGGCGGCTTCCAGATACCTGGCCTCTCCGTCCGGAACGCGTGGCGGCCCCTGGTGATGGCGCTGGCCGTCGCCGGCCTGCGTCACGGCCTGTTCCGCACCGCTCCGATGCACGCGCGCCTGTGGGGCTGGATATGCAGGGTCTGGCTGACCGACGCGGTTCGGGCGGCATGGACCCGGGCGATGGCGGCCCGGATGGCCCAGTGGCCGCCGATGGACCTGAGGTTCTTCCGGACGCTCGACTGCCTCGTCCTCTCGGTGGTCTCGATCTCGTTCACCGCGGTCGCCCTGCTCGCGCTGAACCGGTTCGACGCCCGGATCGCGGTCATCGCCGGACTCCTCCTGGCCACCGTCATCCGGTGCTTCACGCCGGCGCGGTTCGAGGCCGAGCGCGCGTCGGCCGGCAAGCCGGTCGCGCCTGTTCTTCTTCTGGTGCTCCTCACGGGACTGTTGTTCCGCACCGAGCCGTTCCTGTCCCTGCACGGCGGACAGGATCAGGGCGTGTACGTCAGCATGTCCGCGCACCTGCAACGGGCAGGCTCGGCGTTCATGCACGACCGGCTGCCGGACGCGCTGCCCGACCAGCGGTCGCGGGACATCTACCGCGCCGGCGTGCCCGCGGATCCGGAGCGCGGGAGCTCCGCGCAACCGGGCCTTCACTATTCGCCGACGCACGGCGACTACGCGTTCCAGCTCTACCATCTGCACCCGTTGTGGATGGCGACCTTCGCCGAGCTCTTCGGCGACCGCGCCCGCTTTCATGCCCTGGGTTTCTTCGGCCTGCTGGGGGTGCTCGGCCTCTCCCTTCTGGCGTTCGAGCTGACCGGCTCGCGCCGGGCGGCGTTCGCGGCCGGGATCCTCGTGGCGACGAATCCCCTCCATGTCTTCTTCAGCCGGCTTCCCGCCAGTGAAGTGGTCGCACTGGCGTTCTCGTCCCTGGGGTTCTACTACCTGGCGCGCGCGTTTCGCGGCATGCGGCAAGCCGCGGAGACCGCGACCACCGCAACCCTCGTCAGCCTGGCCGCCGGCTGCGTGTCGCTGGTGTTCTTCGTCCGCGTCACCGGCTTCCTGTACCTCCCCGCGCTGGCTCCGCTCTTCGGGCTCGGCGTCTGGCTGACGCTGCGGCACTCGCGGACCCGCGGCCGCCAGATCATCGGCTTCTGCACCGCCGTCGCCACGCTGTACGGCGTGTCCATGCTCTACGGTCTGGGCCACTCGACCGCCGATGCCCTGAGCGTCTACGATCGGACGCTCGGGAATCTGCTGGGAGACGGCTGGCCGCTCATTGCCGCGGGCGCTGCGGTTCTCGTGGTGGCGGGCCTGAGCGAGGTCGCGCGAAACCCGCGCCGCCCGGCCGTACGCCGGCTGCTGTTGCTCGCAGCGAATCCACGCCCCTGGATCAGGCTGGCCTCTCTGATGGTCGCCGCGGCCCTGGCCGGCAGCCTCCTCCAAGCGTATCTGATCGGGTTCACCGATCGCTACGCGGAAGACCGCTTCCAGGGCTTCGACATCATCGGGTCGGGCGCCGGGATCTTCCTGCAGTCCGGCGCCATGGGCTGGCTGCTGTACGTGTCGCCCTGGCTCGCGGGCATCGCGGTCTGGGGCATGCACCGGCCGCCCCGTGGCTGGCCCGTGGCGATGCTCTACGTCTTTCTCGCCGTCTGCATGGCCGCCACTCTGCTGCTGCAGATCCCCGTCGTCTATCAGCACTACGGCTACGCCCGATATCTGCTCAGCGAGATCGTGCCCTACAGCCTGGTCATCGCGATCGCGGTGATCTTCCTCGCCGCACCCGGGGCATTCCGAACCCTGGGCTTGGTTTCCATCGCGGCCGCGATCCCGTTTCAACTGTTTTTCACGGCGAAGCAGATGCCGGTCCGGGAGGGGATGCAGCCCTACGACGTCATGCATCGGATCGCCGACACCGTGAGAAAAAACGTCCTTCTATTCGATGTCGAGGGGTTCCGGGGAGGGGCGTCCTCCTCGACGCAGGCCTGGCTGCAGACGCCGCTGACCCACTATTTCGGCTTGCACGTCTTCCCCTACCATGCGGACACTCCCCTCGAAGACGTCGTGCACTCGTTCGAGGGCTTGATCGACGGCAACCGCCTCTGGCTGCTCAGCCCCGCGTCCAACGGCCACCCGGGACTGGAGCTGTACGAGACATTCGACTACCGGGACAGGAGAATGGACAGCGCGGCCACGATTCCCGTGACCATCAACGAGCGCTATTGGCCGCAGACGCTGTTCCTGTACCGGCAGCGCGGGATCTGCGCCTCGCCGGATTGCGCATTGAGCTTCCGCGATCTCGCTCTGTATTCCCTGGGGCACGCCTACGTATACCACCGGACGATGCTCGGTCCCGGCTGGCATCGGGCGGAAGAGCAGCAAGTCTGGTCCGGGGCCCAGTCGGCCCTCACGCTGTCTCGGAGCTGGTTCCCGTCCGGCGAGTGGCCCGCCGCGGCCCTTCTCGATATGCGGCCGTTCGCCGCGTCCGCGGACCACCGCGTGACCCTGACCGTCGGGTCCGGCGTCGCGGAACGCGTGATTCGGTTCGACGGGGGAGACACCCGGGTGCACGAAGTCCCCCTCGCGTGCCCGACCGGCGGCAGCGTGTGCACCGTGGAACTGGAGATCGATGGAACGCGATCGCCGCGCGACGTCTACGGCACGCAGGACGGTCGCCAGCTCGGCATCGCCCTGTCTCGCATCGGGTTCAGGTTCTGAAGGAACGCCGCTTTGAAGCTCATCATCCAGAAGCCCGGCTTCAACGAGGCCGGCACCCTCTCCCCAAATCAACCCACTCGACAGGGAGTAGGAGCCATGACGGCCTGAGCCAAGCGTCGCGACGTAGCCCTCTGCGAGCGGCCAGTCAAGGCGCCTCACGGCCCCTCGGCAATGCCGGCCGCTCCGACCTGTGGGGGCGCAAGCCGAACGGTTGAGCTACTCCGACCATTTCCCATGAACCGTCCAATCGACTCCCATCCCGTCCTGCCCGCATGGGTACGCGTCGTTGACGCACTCACCATTCTGCTCGCCCTGGCGGCGTTACGCGTGGCCGTCTTCGGCGGGATTCGGATCGGAGCGCTGTTCTCGATGTCCACGCCCTGGCGGGCGTTGGGCGGCCTGATCGTCATCTGCGGCCTGCGGCACTATCTCGTCCGCACGCCGGCGATACACCAACGCATCTGGAATCGGCTGGGTCCTGCGACCCGGCGACTGGCGCACATGGCAATGCACATTGGGCCGTCAACTTCGAATCGCGTCCTGCCAGTGTGGGTACGCGTGGCGGACTTCCTTACCGTTCTGCTCGCCGTGGCCGCGTTGCGCGTCGCTGTTTTTGGCGGGATTGGGATCGGAACGCTGTTCTCGATGTCCACGCCCTGGCGGGCGTTGGGCGGCCTGATCGTCATTTGTGGCGTGAGGCACTGTCTCGTCCGTACGCCGGCGATACATCGACGGGTCTGGAACCGAGTCGGTACCGCGACGCGTCAACTGGCGCAGTTGGCACTTCGCATCGGGCAGTCACGTTCGATGCGACTCGCACTGCGTCTTGGGCGCGCGAGCGTGCGCGCATACAGGCGCGCTACCCACATGACGGTGGCCACGGCACTTCAGGTCTGCGCGCTGTCGGCGCTCGCGGTTGCGCAACCCGTCTTCGATGTGGTCTCGCGGGAACCCGCATTCTTCGTGGCGAGGAACACCACGTCCGGCCAGTTGGTCGCTCTCGTGGCAATCGTGGCGGTTGGCTTGCCACTCGTTCTTGTCGGGATCGAGGCGGTCTTCACACGGTTGCATGCGGTGGCGGGCAATTTCGTTCACGGTGTGGTGCTGACACTACTCGGGACCGTGTTGTTGCTGCCGCTCTTGAAGCGCGTGGCCGGACTGGACACGGCGCCGTTGCTGGTCGCAGCGCCACTACTTGCCGGAATCGCTGCGGTCGGGTGTCTGCGGGCCACGGTCGTCGGGACCTTCTTGACGGCGCTGAGTCCTGCCGCGGTCGTCGTTCCTGCCGTGTTTCTCGCGAACCCCGGGGTCCGCGATGCCGTTGTCGGAGCGGACCAGGTCGCCACGCCGGTCGGCGTCGACTACGCGCCGCCAATCGTATTCGTCGTCTTTGACGAGTTTCCGACCAGCTCCTTGCTGAACGACAGGCGAGAGATCGACAGGAGCCGCTATCCCAATTTCGCCAGATTGGCCGACGGCGCCACCTGGTATCGAAACGCCAGCACGGTTTCCTCCGAGACGCTATGGGCCGTACCGGCACTGGTTACCGGGAAGTACCCGGTCGAGCCGGGGGCGGTTCCGACGCGACGCTACTATCCGAACAACTTGTTCACGATGCTCAGCGAGAGCTATGACATGACGGTGTTCGGCCGGTTTCTGCAACTTTGCCCGGCAGACGCCTGCGCCTATGACGTTGAGGTCCGCGACAGCGTGCGGGCACTCGCGGCGGACCTCGCTATTGTGTATCTGCACATCATTGCGCCGGACCGGCTGGCGTCCCAACTGCCTCCGGTCGTGGGTGACTGGAGCGGATTCGCCATGGGACGTGTCTTTGGAATTGGAACGGGTGAGCGGAACAGGAACGATCGGTCGTTCGAGTTCGATCGATTTCTCGAGACGATCACTCCGGAGGCCCGGGGACGCTTGTACTTTCTGCACACGCTGACCCCCCATATGCCGTTCGAGTATGTTCCCTCGGGGACTCGCTATGGGGCGCCCGACTACCAGGCACACGAAGAAGGTGGAGAGCGACTGTTTCTGAAGAGCGACCCGTGGCTGCCGCTTGTTCTCCAGCAGCGACATCTCTTGCAGGTCGGCTTTGTGGATCGGTTCGTCGGTGGTTTGATGGACCGTCTGCAGGCGCAGGGCATCTATGACGACAGCCTGATTATCGTCACCGCCGACCACGGATCGAGCTTTCAACACGGGAAGGCCCGCCGTACGCGCGACGAGGGCGATCCGGCGGATGTGATGATGGTGCCTCTCATCATAAAGATGCCGGGGCAGGTCACTGGCGCGGTGAGTGACAGAAACGTTGAGACGGTGGATGTCGTCCCTACGATCGCCAGTGCCCTGTCGTCGAGGGTTCCTTACAATATCGACGGGTACTCACTGCTGGATGTGTCCGAGACTGAGAGATCCGATAAGACGTTCGTTCACCGCAACGCTGTAACGGTGGGCATTGAGAAATACCCAGCACGATTGGACAGCCGTTCGGTAGAGCGGAAGGTCGAACATTTCGGGTCGAATCTGTACGGCCTCGGACCGCATGCTTCGTTGGTGGGGAGCCCGCTGTCGACGGTGGACGTCGACCCGAGGACGGCGTCGATCGCCGTGGTCGTCGCGGATTCCGCTTTTGAGGACGTCGATGTTTCGGGTGAGAGCTTGCCGCTGTACGTCCGGGGGATGGTGGCAGACGGCGTGAGGGACCGCGTGAGCTTGGCCATCGGCGTGAACGGGGTGATTGTTGCGACGACGGTGTCGTACCGCGAACATGGCAGATGGGTATTTGCGAGCATGATCCCGGAAGAGGCGCTGGTGTCGGGTTCCAACGAGCTGAGGGTTGTCGTCGTCGGTGGCGTGGACGATAGTCTTGCGCTGCCGCGTGCACCGAGGTAGTGGGGGGATGGCCGAGGGCGGCCGGCGTTGGACCGTGGCCATCGCGAACTCCGCGAGCAGCGGCGCCCTGGACGGGCGGTGCCATCGCGCAAGAGGGACGGGCGGCGAGGAAACCGGGTCAGCGAGAGATCACACCGGGCCGTGCGCAAGACTTGACGATATCTTCAGGGTGACCGGGGTGTGGGGCGGGGAGGAGAGCTTGACAGGAGTGGGTGAGACGGGCCACGACGGGGGCCCTCACGCGGCTTCTCTCCGCGGCCGGCAATGGTAGAGCGTGCGGGTGCCGGATGCGATGGTCTCGCTGGTGACGGCGCCGAAGTTTTGTCGAAGCGCTGCGTCCGCGGCGGCATCGGAGTAATCGAACTCCTGATCCCCGCGATTGCGGAGCAGGCGCTGGACCATCGGATCCTCCGGAGCGACGAACTCCAGGATCACTTCGGCCTCGAATTGCGCCAACCAGGCGACGAAGTCGGCCAGGGGAATGTTGCGGCCGATCACGAGGTGGTGCACGAGAGCGAGGCAGAGAATGAGCGCCGGTGCTCCACGGTCGCCGAGCGGACGGCGCTCCTGGCCGCGCCAGCCCAGACCGGGGGACGGGTCGGCGACATCAGCCAGGAGAGGCAGGATGGTCGGCGGACCGCCGGCCTTGAGGGACTGATACAGGCGCTCGACGACGACGTGGTCGGCATCGAGCGCCACGACGTAGTCGGCGTGCTCCGCGGCCATTCGGGCATAAGTGCCGGTGTTGCAGCCGAGGTCCCAGACGAGCGGCCAGCGGCGCCTGCCGAGCACCTGTTGGACAAAGCCGGCCTTGCGCCGCAGATTGGCGTCGTCATAGGAGTGCTCGCTCTCGTATTCCGACCAGGGCGACCGGGGTGGATTCCAGCGCAACTGCTCGACGGTGCGGCGAAGACGGGTGATGTTGTGCTTGATGAGGGCTGCGCCAAAGCCGGCCGCGCGCAGTTCCTTCCTCACGTCCCCCGTCGCGTCTTCGTATCGGGCCTGTGCCTTCGCCTGGAGATAGACGTGTGCGAGCACGCCGGGCCGCCAGCGGGCCCTGCCGGACAGCAACGACCGGCACTGCTCGGCCGTGATCCCGTCGAGGCGCCCCCGCAGCCAAGGGTGGAACGGAACGTCCCGGTACGCCTGCAGAAGGAGCGGGTACAGGAACGTCTCGCAGAACTGCCGGTAGCCGGCCCACGGCTCTCCCGCCACGTAGGCGGTGAACGACCCGATATCGATGAACGTGGGGCGCGCGCCGTTCCATTGGACGTTGAACGACGTTGCATCCTTGAGCGTCATCTCCTCGTCGAGCGCGGCGCGTATCACGTCGAGCTGCAACAGCGCAGCGTCCTTGAGCATGCCGAACGACCACTCGTACGGGTACGACACCATCGGCAGCCGTCGGTGCTCGAGGACCGCCACCCACTTCGACGGCAACGGGGGCAGCGCCGTGCGGTCGGTGACCTGCTGCGTCGGGACGATGCGGTCCTGCGCCATGAACCGGGCATGGAAGTCGGTTGCCGCGAGCCGCGTCCAGTCGGCAAGAGCACGCGCCGTCAGGCACCTGAAGATGGCACCGTTGTAGTGGAAGATCTTGGTGTCGGGATCTCGGAAGGAGCCGGGATCGAACCGAGCAGGCGGGCTCATCTGGAGGCGCTCATGGGCGACGAAAAACGGCCGCGACGGGTAGATCCGTCGGGCGGGCGGATCGTGGTCTACTCCTTGCCTCGATGCGACGCTCCGCGGAAGACGGCGATCAGCCGGTGCCAATACAGCCTCGCGACGACGCCTACGGCGGCAACGCCACCCAGGAGAACCTGGAGCAGCATGCTCCCTGTGCCCGGGTCAAGATAGGCCTCGACCGGGCTCTCAAGCGCGACAAGCGCAATCGCCACCAACAGCGCAATTCGATCCATGACAGTAGTATGGTGTGGCGCAACCGTCACGCTTGTCAACACTGCTGAACGATTTGGTAGTGTACCGTATGTCCGGGGCGGGTGCCGGTGGAGCTTCTGTCCGGGGCGGGTGCCGGTGGAGCTTCGGTGCGGCCGGCGCGGTGTGTCACTCTCGGAGCAAGAGGTCTGCCGGGGCGCCCGGTCGGCGTCATGTTGGAGGCATCATGAGGAAGTACATCGGAGCGCTGGCGCTTGCCGCGGTGTGTGTCGGCGGTACGGCCGCGGCGCAGCAGGTGCCGATCGAGGAGGTCGTGCTCGATAACGGGATGACGCTGCTGCTGCTGCCGCGGCCGGGGGACCCGAACGTGGCGGCGGGGTGGGTGGCCAAGGTCGGGTCGGTCTACGAGCGGCCCGGCATCACGGGGGTCGCGCATCTCTTCGAGCACATGATGTTCAAGGGCACCGCCGCTATCGGCACCCGGAACATCGAGCAGGATCTGCAGATCATCGCCGAGCTCGACCAGGTGAAGGCGGCGATGCGGGTCGAGGAGGCGGCGCTGCTCGAGGCGGAGCGGCTGGGGCGGATCGAGGACCCCGGCGACCCGGTCCACCGGACGACGCGCCATCAGGAGCTGATGGACCGGTTCGAGGGGCTGCTCGCCCAGCAGGAGGAGCTGCTCATCAAGGAGGACTTCAGCCGGATCTACTCTGGGCAGGGCGCTTCGGGGATGAACGCGGGCACGAGCTACGACTTCACGCTGTACTTCGTGAACGTGCCCGCCAACAAGCTGGAGCTCTGGTTCTGGATGGAGTCGGACCGGCTGCTGAACCCCGTCTTCCGCGAGTTCTACGCCGAGCGCGACGTCGTTCACGAAGAGCGGCGGCTGCGCACCGACAGCACGCCCACCGGCAGGTTCCAGGAGCAGTTCGAAGCCCTGTTCTGGCAGTCGTCGCCCTATGGCTGGCCGGTGGTGGGCTGGCCGAGCGACCTCGAGGGCATCACCCGCGAGGAGGCGCTGGCGTTCTTCGATCTGTACTACGCGCCGAACAACCTGGCGGCGGCGCTGGTGGGCGACTTCGACCCCGCCGAGGCGAAGGCGCTGGCCGAGCGCTACTTCGGCCGCCTGCCGCCGGGCGACCGGCTCCCGCCGCAGCCGCGTACGCGCGAGATGCCGCAGGTGAGCGAGAAGCGGATGCTCGCCTACGCCGAGACGAACCCGCAGGTCGTGGTCCGCTACCACTCGGTGCCGGACGGGCATGTCGACGAGCCGGCCCTCGTGGTGCTCGGCCAGCTGCTGAACGATCGGACCGGGCGCCTCTACCGGGCGCTGGTGGAAGAACAGGGCGTGGCCACCCGAGCTTCCGGCGGGCAGTCCGGCTTCAAGTTCGAGGGCATGTTCGAGCTGCGCGGGACCGCGGCGGAGGGGCATGCGCCGGAGGAGGTCGAGCAGGCGCTGTACGCGGAGATGGAGCGATTGAAGACCGAGCCGGTGGACCCCCGCGAGCTTCAGAAGGTGAAGAACCAGAACGCCGCATCCACCTTCCGCGAGCTGCAGGGCAACTTCTTCCTGATGTACTCGTTGCTGATGCGCGACGCCAACCGCGGCTGGGAGACGATCAACTCCGACCCCCCGCTGTACGACGCGGTGACCGCGGATGACATCATGCGGGTGGCCAACACCTACTTCGAGCCGGAGAACCGGGCGGTGGCCGTCTACTATCGGAAGGCGTCGGACGAGGCGCCGGATCCCCGCCTCGCCGGGCTCGATCCGGAGGAGCAGGAGCAGATTCGTCAGATGCAGGCGATGATCGGCCAGTTGAACGCGGAGCAGATCGGGCAGTTCATCGAACGGTTCGAGCAGATGTCGTCGCAGGCGCCGCCCGAGAATCAGGACATGGTGGCGGTCGTGCTGGAGCTCCTGCGCGAACGCCAGGCCGGCGTGGAGGAGGACGGGAGATGATGCGCGCGGAAAGGCAACCGACGGGTCGTGCGGCACGCGCCGTGGGCTTCCTGGCGCTCGGGGCGCTGGTGCTGGGGGCGAACGCCGGCGCGCAGACCATTCCTGCGCACCCGTCCGATCTGACCTACGAGCTGCTCGACTTCACCCCGCCGACGGCGGTCGAGCACCGGCACGAGCTCTCGAACGGCATCGTCGTCTTCGTCGTGGAAGACCACGAGCTGCCGCTCGTGTCGGTGGGGGTGACCGTCCGCACCGGCGCCTGGCTGGACCCGCCGGACAAGATCGGGCTGGCCGGCCTCACCGGGAGCCAGATGCGGGCCGGTGGGACCACGACGATGGGCGCGGCCGATTTCGACGAGGAGGCCGCCTTCCTGGCCGCGCAGATCGGCAGCAACATCGGCGCCACCTCCGGCGGCGCCAGCATGAACTGTCTGACCCGGGACCTCGACGCCTGTCTGGGCCTCTTCTTCGACATGCTCAGAAACCCGGGGTTCGACGAAGAGCGGCTGGCCCTGGCCAAGCGTCAGGCGGTTCAGCAGATGGAGCGCCGGAACGACGCGACGGGGAGCATCGAACGGCGCGAGTGGCAGCGGCTGATGCGCGGCGACGCGCATTTCTCCACTCGGCCGCGGACCCGGACCTCCGTCGAGGGGATCACGCGCGACGATCTGGCGGCGTTCCACCGCGAGTACTACCACCCGGGCAATTTCATCTTCGCGGTGTCCGGGGACGTGGACACGGCCGGCATCCTCGCCGAGCTCGAACGGCGGCTCGACGGATGGGAGGCCGGTGACAGGCGGGTTGCGCCGGTACCGCCGCCCGAGTTCACGCCGTCGCCCGGTCTCTACCTCGTCGACAAGCCGGACGTGAATCAGGGACGGGTCGCCATCGGTCATCTGGGGACCACGCGCGACAACCCCGAACGCTACAAGCTGCTGGTGATGAACGACATCCTCGGCGGGGGCGGATTCAGCGCCCGCCTCCTGACCCGCGTCCGCTCCGACGAGGGGCTGGCCTACAGCGCCAGCTCGAACTTCGGGGTTGGCGTGTACTACGACGGGGTGTTTCAGGCCGGGTTCCAGTCGCGCAGCGAGACCGTCGCCCGGGCGACGGCGATCGTGCTCGAAGAGATCGAGCGCATCCGCGCCGAGCCGGTCACCGAGGAGGAGCTGCGCAACTCGATCGCGTACTTCGTGGAGACTTTCTCGCGGAACTTCTCGAGCGCCGCCTCGACGGCCGGCCTGTTCGCGAGAGATGAGTACACGGGCCGCGACCCGTCCTACCTGGCGACCTACCGCGACAACATCGCTGCGGTGACGGCGGACGACGTGCTGGACGTGGCGCGGCGCTACCTCGACCCCGAGGCCCTGGCGATTCTCGTCGTCGGCAATCTCGAGGCGATTCTCGCCGGCGACCCCGAGCGGCCCGAGTTCTCCCTCGATGCGTTGCGTCCGGGCGGGGCGGTCCGCATTCCGCTGCCCGATCCGTTCACCATGGAGTATCCGGCGCCATAGCCCGGATCGACGCCCGCCTCCCCAACCGACCCTGCCGGATGTCTGCGACGCTTCTCGGCGCAGACATCCGGCAGCTCTTCCTGCTACTTCGCGGCGCGGAGATTGGACGCTGCCGCCGCCGGCGCGGTCTGCGGCTCGGCATCGGCAGTCATGTGCAGCGCCTTCCGGAGCCGGGCGTCGATCGAGTCGAACACCCCGGTGTTCTCCTTCAGAAACTGCTTGACCTTTTCGCGCCCCTGCCCGAGCCGCTCGCCGTCATAGGAGAACCACGTGCCGCTCTTTTCGACGAGCCGGTTGGCGACGGCCAGATCGAGGAGGTCGCCTTCGCGCGAGACGCCTTCGCCGTACATCAGGTCGAACTCGGCGATGCGGAACGGGGGGGCCACCTTGTTCTTGACGACCTTGACCCGGGTCCGGCTGCCGGTGACCTGATCGCCGTCCTTGATGGCGCCGATACGGCGAATATCGATGCGGACCGACGAGTAGAACTTCAGCGCCCGCCCGCCGGTCGTGGTCTCGGGGTTGCCGAACATGACCCCGATCTTCTCGCGAAGCTGGTTGATGAAGACGAGACAGGTATGCGACTTCGACACCACCGCGGTGAGCTTCCGCAGCGCCTGGGACATCAGCCGTGCCTGCAGTCCGACCTGCGCGTCGCCCATCTCGCCCTCGATCTCCGCCCGCGGCACGAGGGCGGCCACGGAGTCGACGACCACCACGTCGGCGCCCCCCGACCGCACCAGCATCTCGACGATCTCCAGGGCCTGCTCGCCGTTGTCGGGCTGGGCGACGAGGAGGTTGTCGAGATCGACGCCCAGCTTCTTCGCGTAGGTGGGGTCCAGGGCGTGCTCGGCGTCGACGAACGCGGCGGTGCCGCCGCGCCGCTGGGCCTGGGCGATTATCTGCAGGGTCAGCGTGGTCTTGCCCGAGGCCTCGGGCCCGAAGATCTCGACGACGCGGCCGCGGGGGACGCCGCCGATGCCCAGCGCGTGGTCGATGCTGATCGAGCCGGTCGAGATGTTGGGCACCGCGGTGACCGCGTCCTGCCCGAGCCGCATGATGGCGCCCTTGCCGAACTGTTTCTCGATCTGGCCCACCGCCATCTCGATGGCCTTGTCACGCTCGCGCGCATTGCGATCCTCGGGCATGGATACCTCTCGACCTGTCGGCGTCATCGTTCCAGACGTTCCGGGGGAGTGTCAGGTGACCGCCGCGTCTCGGTTTGTCCGGAGCCCCGGCCGGCGCGGAATCGCTCGGGCCGAGACCCTGGGTCTCACGGTTCGGCATTCTAGGACCGTGCCAAATCGATGTCAAGCGAAAGTAGGGTGGTAGTATACCAATATCCCCAGTTTAATCAATATCTTAATGGTAGGTCTACTTTCGCCTGCACGGCGCGGGGAAGCAGGATGTGGCACCGGGAGAGACCGGGGAGGTCGCAGGATCTGCGAGGAGCCCGCGTCGAAACCGCGTCGCGCAGGCAGGCGAGGGCGCCGGGCGGGTGTGAGTCGCCCGCGGGGGCACGGTGCGGCGAGGACGGCGGTCGGGCATGGTCGACGGCGGAGCGACACAGCCCGGCAGAGCCGCGCAGTCCTCCGGGATGCAACGCCGGTCGAAGGCTACGGGGTCCTGCCAACCGGCCGCCGCGGCCGGCGTTACAATGACCCGGTTCGCGTCACTTTTCGGACGTGGTGCCCGAAACGGACTTCAGTCCGGCGAGGGACTGCGATCTCGGGTCGTGTCGCCTGGAATCTGCGCCCTCGGTGGGGAGGATCCCGTGACAGAAATCAGATGCGCGGCGGCGGTGCTCGCGACCGTCGTGACGCTGGCCGCCGCAGCCGCGGCGGCGCAGTCGGAGACGGGAGCCCTCACGCTCGAGGTCACGCCGGACCGGTTGACGCTGGCGGTGGGGGAGAAGGCGACGCTGGCCGCCACCGTCCGGGACGCGGACGGGACGGTGCTGGACGATGCGACGGTCATCTATCTGTCCCGCGCGCGGCGCAGCGTCGGGGTGACGCGCAGCGGTGAGGTCGAAGCCTATCGGCCGGGCGAGTTCACCCTGGTGGCCCTCGTGCCGGCCGGTCCCGATGGCGGCGGCCGGCGTCCCGAGGCGCGCGTGCGGGTCGAGGTGCCGGTGACGGTGCCGCCCCCGGCCGCGGCGCGGGTCGCGTTTGCCGACGCGCCGCCCAAGTACTACGTCGGCACCCGGCCGCGGCTGGCGGTCGAGGTGGTCGACGCCGTCGGTGCCGTGCGGACGGACATCCCGGTATCGTTCGCATCGGCCGATGCCGGCGTGGCAGAGGTCGATGGCTTCGGATTCCTGACCCTGCACGCGCCGGGCCCGGTGGAGATCGCCGCGACCGCCGAGGACGTCAGCGACCGCCTGACCATCGAGGTCGAGACCAGTCCGGTGACGTCGCTCGAGCTGCGGGCCGGCACCGCGACCGCGTTGACCGGCGACGTGGTGCGGTTCACCGCGACCGCCAAGGACGCCCGGGGGCTGGCCGTGCGCGGCGTTCCGGTACGGTTCGCGGTGGGGGGCGAGACCGCGCCGGCGATCATCGCGGCCGGCGCGGCCGCGCACGTCGCCGAGGATGGACGCTTCGTCGCGGAGCGTTCCGGTCTCTACACCGTCGTGGCCACCACCGGCCGCCATACCGCCTCCAGCACCATCTCCATCGGCCGGCGCGACGTGCGCCGCGAGGTCGAGGTCGTCGGACGCGGGAAGGTGCTCGACCGGCATACGTCCGATCTGTGGATCTGGGAGGGGACCGACGGCCGTGACTATGCGATTACCGGGACCTGGGGCGCCGACGGGCACTCCTATATCTGGGACGTGACGGACCCCGCCGACATCGAGAAGCTGCACGAGGTGAAGGTCGATGCCCGCACCGTCAACGACGTCAAGGTGTCGGAGGACGGCGATATCGCAGTAATCAGCCGCGAGGGGGCTTCGGATCGCAGGAATGGCATCGTCATCCTGGGCGTGGGCAACCCCCGCGAGGGGGTGCCGGTGCTGTCCGAGTTCACCGACCAGCTCACCGGCGGCGTCCACAACGTGTTCATCTCCGAAGGCCACGTCTTCGCCCTGAGCGCCGGCCGGCGCTACGACGTCATCGACATCGAGGACCCCCGCAATCCGCGCCGCGTGGGGCGGTTCGAGCTGGACACCCCCGGCCACAGCATCCATGACGTCTGGGTCAGCGACGGGGTGGCGTTCTCGTCCAACTGGACCGACGGGATCGTGGCCGTCGACGTCGGCGGCGGGGGCCGGGGCGGGACGCCCGAGCAGCCGGTGGAGCTGGGCCGCTACGCCTATCCGAGCGGATGGAACCACGCCGCCTTTCCGTATCGGAGCCAGTCCACCGGGAAGTTCTACCTGTTCGCCGGTGACGAGTCGTTCCCCTACGGCGGCTACAGCAACCAGCGCGGCGGCTCGCCCTCGCGCGCGGCGGGGTGGATTCACGTCATCGACTGGAGCGACTGGGACAACCCGCGCGAGGTGGCCCGTTACCAGGTGCCCGAGGCGGGCTCGCATAACCTCTGGATCGAGGACGACGTGCTGTACGTCGCCTTCTACAACGGGGGGCTCCGGGTCGTCGACATCTCCGGCGAGCTGATGGGCGATCTGTACCGGCAGGGCCGCGAGATCGCGATGTACGTGCCGGCCGATCCCGACGGCTACATCGCCAACGCCCCGTTCGTCTGGGGCCCCCAGCCCTACAAGGGGCATATCTTCTTCACCGACTGGAATACCGGCCTCTGGGCCGTGAAGCTGCGGGAGCGGACCGGACCTGGCCGCATCATCGGCGAGCCGCGTTAGGAGCGTGCGGCGGACGGCCTGTTCGAGAGGTAACAGGAGATGACACTGAGCCGCCCGGCGATGAGCGCAGGGGTGATGGTGGGGCTGCTGGCCGCTGGCGCTGCGCCGGCGGGGCCGGCGGGGCAGGATGCCTCCCGGCGCAGCTACTACGTCTACGTCGCGGCGGAGTCGGACGACGAGGTGGCCATCGTCCGCTACGGCCCGGCGGGCGCCGAGGTGGTGAAGACGGTGGTGGTCGGAAGCTACCCGGCCGAGGTCGAAGGGCCGCACGGGCTCAACGTCGACCCGGACGGGCGCCACTGGTACGTCTCGATCGCCCACGGATTTCCGTACGGCAGCGTGCACAAGTACGAGACCGGCACCGATGCCTGGGTCGGCGACGTCACCCTCGGCCTGTTTCCCGCCACCCTCGACGTGTCGGCGGCCACCGGGCTGCTCTTCGCCGTGAACTTCAATCTCCACGGCCCCCTCGAGACCAGCAGCATCTCGGTGGTCGAGGTGGACACGATGACCGAGGTCGTCCGCGTCGACACCGGCGTCCGGCCCCACGGGGGGCGCCTCAGCCCGGACGGCTCGGTCTTCTACTCGGTCAACATGATGGACTTCGAGCTCGTGGAGCTCGATGCGTTCACGTTCGAGATCACCCGCCGGCTCTCGCTCGGGGACGGCGTGATGCCGACCTGGGTCAGCCGCCCCACCCCGGACGGGAAGGTCTACGTGACGGGGAACAACGTCGCCCGGATCTTCGAGATCGACCTCGCGAGCTGGCGCATCGAGAGGACCTTCGAGACCGGGGCCGGTCCCTACAACCTCGACGTCAGCGCCGACGGCACGCGTCTGGTCGCCACCTACAAGAACGGCGACGCCGTCGGGTTCTGGGATCTGGAGACGCGGGCGGGAGACCGCCCGCACGCCGACGAGCCGTACCATTCCCCACGGCGTCGTCGTGACCCCGGACGGCGAGCTCGCGTTCGTCACCCTGGAAGGCGCCGGCGCCGATCCCGGAACCGTCGAGATCTACCGGTTGGCCACCGGCGAGCGGGTCGGCGCCGTCGACGTCGGCAAACAGGCGGGCGGCATCGCCTTCTGGAAGCAGGAGGACCCGCAGTCTGCCCCGTAGCTGCCTTGATGGTCGCGTTCTTCGCTCGGCAGGCATTTGCACGGACGGTGGTCCTGGCCGTGCCGCGACAGAACGACCATCGGTGACGGGTACGGCGATCGCGCCGTGTTCACGGCGACGGAGCTCGTCAACGATTGGCCCGCTCTCTTCCGAGCTTCCGTCCTCACCGTTCGATGGCCAGGGCCACGCCGTTGCCGCCGCCGAGGCACAGGGTGGCCACGCCGCGCCGGGCGTTGCGACGCCGCATGGCGTAGAGCAGGGTCGTCAGGATGCGGGCGCCGCTGGCCCCGATGGGATGGCCGAGGGCGACGGCTCCGCCGTTGACGTTGACCTTCTCGGGGTCGATGCCGAGCTCGCGGATGACCGCGACGGCCTGGGCCGAGAACGCCTCGTTGAGCTCGACGAGGTCGACGTCGTCCATCGACCAGCCCACCTTGGCCAGCAGCTTCCGGACCGCCTCGACCGGGGTCATCAGCAGCCACTTGGGCGCGAGCCCGCTCACCGCCTGTCCGACCACCCGGGCCATGGGCGTGAGGCCGAGGGCATCCGCCTTGTCGGCGGCCATGATCACGACGGCGGCGGCGCCGTCGTTCACCCCCGGCGCGTTCCCGGCGGTGACCGTGCCGCCCTCCTTGAAGGCCGCCCGCAGCTTTCCGAGGGCCTCGGCGCTGGTGTCGGGGCGAACCGCCTCGTCGTAGGCGAGCCGAATCGGATCGCCCCGGCGCTGGGGGATCTCGACGGGCAGAATCTCGTCCTTGAACCAGCACTCGCGGATGGCCCGCGCCGCCTTGTGGTGGCTCGCGGCGGCGAACGCGTCCTGGTCCTCGCGCGAGACGCCGTAGCGTTCGACCACGGCTTCGCACGCGATTCCCATGCCCTGATTCTCCAGCGAGCACCACAGGCCGTCGTGGATCATCGAGTCGAGGACCTCGGCGTTGCCCATCCGGATGCCTTCGCGCGCCCGCGTGAGCATGTACGGACAGTTGCTCATCGACTCCATGCCCCCGGCCACCGCGACGTCGATGTCTCCGGTCGCGATGCCCTGCGACGCGAGCATGACCGCCTTGAGCCCGGACCCGCAGACCTTGTTGATGGTGAGGGCCGCCACGTGGTCGTCGAGCCCGCCCTTGAGCGCCGCCTGCCGGGCCGGCGCCTGACCGGCGCCGGCGGAGACGACGTTGCCCATGATGCACTCGTCTACCAGCCCGGGCTCGATGCCGGCGCGGGCGACCGCCTCGCGCACCACCTTGGCCCCCAGCTCGGTGGCCGGCACGCTCTTGAGGGCGCCCAGGAACTTCCCGGTGGGCAGACGCGCGGCGCTAACGATGACCGACTCTCGCATGAGACTGTCTCTCCTGGGCGGTGCGGCTCGATATCTCGATTCGGGTGACGACGCCTTCGCCGAGCACCTGGTTCAACCGGGTCGTGATCAACGGGCGCGATCGGTGAAGCTCGCGGGCCCAGTGCCGGTCGGCCGCGGTCACCGTGAGGGCGCCGTCCGGGTCGAGCTCGACGTTGGTGACCCGTTCGACCGTGCGCCCGACGGCGACGCTCCAGGCCAACGAGACCTTGCCGCGAGACAGCGGCTGGTCGCGCAGGAGCGCCGCCAGCGCAGAGGTCGTACACTGGCGCGCCGCGATCATCGACCTGCCGTTCACTCCGATTGGGATCCTTGTCCGCACTCCGTTTACTCTAATGTAACATCCAGCGCCATGCACCTCGTGCTGGCGTCCCGGTCGCCGCGCCGGTCGGACCTGCTCACCCGCGCCGGATACCGGTTCGAGGTGGCGCCGGCGGATATCGACGAGCGCCGGCTCGATGGGGAAGCGCCGGCCGCGCTGGTGCGCCGTCTCGCCCGCGAGAAGGCCGCCGCGGTGGCTCCCCGCCATCCCGGTTCGATCGTGCTCGGGGCCGATACCGTGGTCGTGGTCGACGGCGCGGTGCTGGGCAAGCCGAACGGCGACGCCGACGCCGCCGGCATGCTCCGGCGGCTGTCCGGCCGGGCCCACGAGGTGCTGACCGGCGTCGCCCTGCACACGGACGACCGGCGCTGCGACGGCGTGCAGTCGACCCGCGTGGTCTTTCGGGCGCTGAGCCGGGACGACGTCGCGGGGTACGTGGCGACCGGCGAGCCCTCCGACAAGGCCGGCGGGTATTCGATCCAGGGGCGGGCGTCGCGCTTCGTCACCCGCCTCGAGGGGTCCTATACCAATGTCGTCGGGCTTCCCATCGAGCTGGTCGCCGATCTGCTGGCCGAGCTGGGGGCGGACCGTGGCCATGGCGCGAATCGTGAGGCCGGAGCCGCGTCCCCATCCGGGCCGGACTGTTGACCGGCCGGGCGTCGTCACGGTATCCTTCTGCATATCTGCGTTTCGGTTTTCGCGCCGGAGGGTTCAGGAGCATGCCAGCCAAGACCGTGAAGATGATCGTGACGACCCTGGTTCTGACCGCCGCGTTCGGCGGACTGCTCTGGGGAACGCTCGCCGAGGGCACCGAGTACTACATGCACGTCGACGAGGTCCTGGCCGAGCCCGACGCATGGTACGGCAAGAAACTGCAGGTGCACGGGTACGTGGTGCCGGGGTCCCGGATGGTCAAGCCGAATACCCTGGAGTATCGGTTCCAGGTCGAGAACAACGGCGCGGTGATCGACGCCGAGTACACCGGCATCGTTCCCGATACCTTCCAGGACAACTCGGAAGTGGTCATCTCGGGGCAGCTCTCGCCCGACGGCTTCGCGGTGAAGCCGAACGGGGTGATGGCCAAGTGCCCGTCCAAGTACGAGCCCAAGCCCACCCTGGACGTCGCCGCGTCCGGCAACTAGCGTTCCGCCGGGCCGGCGTCCGGACGGGAGCCAGGGCGGTTTTCGGTGGGGGCGGCTCGAACCGGCTTTCGAATATCCTCGTCGAGGTCTCATCACGATGGCATCCCTAGGCTCGTTCACCCTGCTGGCCGCCTTCGTTGTCTGCACCTATGCCGCCGCCGTCTCCGTGGCCGGGGCGAGACGGCGTTCCCCCCGGCTGATCGAGAGCGGCATCGGCGCCTCGTACCTCGTCACCGCGTTGATGCTGCTGGCGTCGGCGGTCATCATCCACGCCTTCATCACCGAGGACTACTCGATCCGCTACGTCGACCAGTACTCGGACTCGGCGCAGCCGCTGTTCTACCAGTTGACGTCGTACTGGGGCGGGCTCGACGGGTCGATCATGTTCTGGGTGACCCTGCTGGCGCTCTTCGGGGCGGCCGCGGTGCATTCGAATCGCGAGCGGCAGCGCGAGCTGATTCCCTACGTCGTCGCGGTCATCGCGGTCGTGCAGATGTTCTTTCTGTTCGTGATGATCGTGCACAAGAACCCGTTCGCGACCTATCTGACGACCGCACCGCTGGACGGGCGGGGGTTGAACCCGCTGTTGCAGAACCCCTACATGGCGATTCATCCGCCGTCCCTCTACACGGGATTCGTCGGCATGACGATTCCCTTCGCGTTCGGGATGGCGGCGCTGATCACGGGGCACCTCGACGACTCCTGGCTGCGGGCCGTGCGCCGGTGGACGATGATGTCGTGGCTGTTCCTGTCGCTGGGACTGACGCTGGGGATGATCTGGGCGTACGAGGAGCTGGGCTGGGGCGGCTACTGGGGCTGGGATCCGGTCGAGAATGCCGGCCTGCTGCCGTGGTTCACGGCCACCGCGTTCCTCCACTCGGTGATGGTGCAGGAACGGCGCAGCATGCTCCGCGTATGGAACATGACGCTCGTCATCCTGACGTTCTTCCTGACCATTTTCGGCACGTTCATGACCCGGTCGGGGATCGTGCAGTCGGTGCATGCATTCGGCCAGGACATCGCGCTCGCGTGGATGTTCACGATCTTCATGGTCGTCCTGTTGATCTTCAGCTTCGGGCTGGTGATCTACCGGCTGCCGCTGCTGCGGGCGCGGAACGAGCTCGAATCATGGGTGTCGCGCGAGGCCGCGTTCCTCGTGAACAACTGGATCCTGCTGTTCTCGGCCGTGTTCGTGCTGTTCGCGACGATGTTCCCGACCCTGAGCGAGGCGGTCACGGGGATGCGGTTGACGGTGGGGCCGCCGTTCTTCACGAAATGGATGCTGCCGATCGGGCTCATCCTGCTCACCCTGACGGGTATCGGCCCGCTGCTGGCGTGGCGACGGTCGTCGCCCTCGAACCTGCTGTACCAGTTCATGTGGCCGGCCACGCTCGCGGTGGCTACCGGCGTCGGGCTGTTCGCGCTCGGGTTCCGGGTCTGGGTGTCGGGGCTGTGCTTCGCCCTCTGCGCGTTCGTGGTCGGCACCATCAGTCAGGAGTTCATCCGCGGCGCGGCGGTGCGGCGTGAGGCGACGGGGACCGATCTGCTGACGGCGATGATCGGGCTCGTGGCCCGGTCGCGGCGGCGGTACGGCGGCTACGTCGTGCACGTCGGCATCGTGCTGATGTTTCTGGGCTTCGCCGGGGCCGGCTACAAGCTCGACTCGCAGGTGCTCCTGAAGCCGGGAGACGCGCACGAGTTGGGCCCGTACACCGTGCGCTACGACCGGCTGAGCCAGAACACCGACTCGCAGAAGCAGATGATCACCGCGCACATGACGGTGCTCGAGGGCGACGAGGTCCTCGGCGAGCTGTATCCCGCGCGCTGGTTCTTCTTCAAGCACGAGAGCGAGCCGACGACCGAGGTGGCGATGCGGCGGACGGTCGCCGACGACCTCTACATCGTGCTGGCCGGCTACGAGTTGAGCGATCAGGCCGCGAGCTTTCAGATCACCGTGAATCCGCTCGTGAACTGGATCTGGTTCGGGTTCACGGTGCTGGCGCTGGGCACCGGCATCGCGCTGTTGCCGGAGAGCGCCTTCGCCTTTGCGGGCGCTACCGTGCCGCAGGGCGCGGCGACGGCGACCATGGCGCTGCTGGCGTTCGGGTTGACGGCGCTGGCGCCGGCCGCCGCCGCCGCGGCCCAGCCCGGCCAGCTCGAGAGCGCGCTGCAGGACGCCAACGTCCCCGCCAGCGCGCTCGAGCTCGAGATGCAGCGATCGCTTGTCTGCATGTGCGGCAGCCCGGGATGCGGCAAGAAGATTCTCGCCGAATGCACCTGCGTCACCGCCGCCGCCACCCGCGAGGAGCTCAAGGGTCTGGTCGCCGAGGGGTTGACCCGCGACGAGGTGCTTCGCTTCTACATCGACAAGCATCAAAGCCAGGAGGCGCTGGCCGCGCCCCTCGACGAAGGCTTCAACCGTCTCGCCTGGCTCTTTCCGTACTTCCTGGCCGCGACCGGCGCGGTGGCGCTGGGGGCGGCGCTGGTGCGCTGGACGCGGCCAGGACAGGCGGCGCCGGCCGACGATCGGGGTCCCGATCGCGAGCGCGACCAGCTCGAGGCCCGTCTGGATGACGAGCTCCGGGATCTCGACTAGGAGTCTGCGCCGTGGAAACGGCGCGAACTCCTGGAGGGGTGTTGGGCGGCGAGCGGAGCCGCAGGCGACGATTGTCAGGCCGGTCAACCCTTCCCGCGACCCTGTTCCGGGACGCGCCGCGACGGCGCAGTGCATGACGTGTCCATGAAGCCGGCCATCGATACTTCCTCCTTTCGCCTCTGGCATCTGTTCGTCCTGGCCGCCCTGGTGGCGGCGACGGTCGCCATCCTCGTGGCGAGACCGTCGGACCCCGTGGTGGCGATCCTGCTGACGCTGGCCGTCGGCGCGGCGGGCTTCGTGGGGCTGATGATCCATCGGGCGATCGCGCCGTTGCTCCAGGATACGTTCCAGGAGACGACGGTGATGGCCGGATCGCGGAGCCGGGCCGCGGTCGAGCGGGAGAAGACTCTGGTGCTGCGGTCCATCAAGGAGCTCGAGTTCGATCGGGCGATGGGCAAGGTGTCGGACGCCGATTTCGACGAGATGGGCCGGCGGCTGCGGGCGCGGGCGATTCGCCTCATGAAGCAGCTCGACGTCGAAGCGGTCGACTTTCTCGCGGTGATCGAGCGCGAGTTGCAAGATCGGCTGGGCTCGACTCCCGAGCCGCCGGCGGCGTCCGCCGGCGCGCGGGAGCGGGCGTGCAGCGCCTGCCAAACGTCGAACGAAGCGGACGCCCGTTTCTGCAAGGGGTGTGGCGCGGCCCTGTCGGGAGCGGTGGCGTGACCGGGGTCGCGCGCGACGACAAGAGGCAGGCCGGCAACGGCCGGTCGAACCCGCCGCGCCCCTTCCGCGCGCCGGGACGGGCCGGCGCCGGCATCCTGCTGCTGTGTCTCGCCGCCCTGTCCGCACTGGCGCAACCGGACCCGCGGCAGATGTCGGGGATTCCCCGGCCCGACCCCAATCTGTCCGACGGATCGATCACGGTGCGCGTCATCCGCGGCAGCTTCGCCAACAACGTGGCCGGGCAGGAGGTCGAGCTGCGGGCCGGCGATCGGGGGTCGACGGCGGACACCGATGCGGAGGGCCGGGCGACGTTCCTCAGCCTGAACCCGGGAGAGCAGGTGACGGTGGCCACCGAGCTGGACGGGGCGGTGCTCGAGTCGCTGCCGTTCGCGGCCCCCGGCCGGGGGGGCGTCGCGGTCCTGCTGGTCGGGGCGGATGGGGACGCCGGAGACGCCGACCCCCGTCCCGCGGCGCGTCCGGGGCGGGTGACCCTGAGCCAGGAATCGCGCATTCTGCTCGAGCTGGGCGAAGAGCAGATCGAGGTGTACTACCTGCTGGACGTGTTCAATCAGGCCGCGTGGCCGGTCGAGCCGGACCCGCCGTTCGAGTTCGCGCTGCTGCCGGGGGCCCAGGCCGGCACGGTGCTGCAGGGGTCGACGCCGCGAACCCTGATCGATGGCCCGCGGGTGTGGGTGCAGGGAGCCTTCGAGCCAGGGGTGACGCCGGTGCAGGTGGCCAGCATCCTGCCCTACTCGGGAGACAGCCTCGTGCTGTCGCAGGCGTTCCCTGCAAACTTCGAGCAGTTGCTGGTTTTCGTCGAGAAATGGGGCACGGTGGACGTGACCTCGGCCCAGTTCGAGCGGCGCGGGGAGATGACCGCCGCCGAGACGGGCCGATCGGCGTTGATCTGGGGCACCGGCCAAGGGGTGTCGGCAGGGCAGCCGGTGGTCCTGGAGCTGAGCGGCCTGCCCCACCACAGCGGATGGCCCCGCATCATCGCCCTGTCCCTGTCGGGCCTCATCGCCGCCCTCAGCATCGTGGGGTCGGTGGGCGCCGGCGGCGAGGGCGGGCCGGACCGACGCGAGGCGCTCGAACGCCGCCGCGAGAAGCTGTTCACGGAGCTGGTGAAGGTGGAACGGCAGCACCGGCAGGGCCGGATCGGCCCCACGCGGTACGGGACGCGGCGGGCCGAGCTGATCGATCAGCTCCAGGTGGTGTTGGTGGACCTGGACGACGAATCGATCGCCGCCGCGGCACCGGCCGTTCGCCTCTCCGGTCAGGTGCCGGCATGATCCGCGGGAGCCGGCCGCCGTCGTGACGCTCAGGACACTGACGGAAATTACCTTGCCGTGTGCCAAGGGCGCGAAACCGTAGACAACGGGCTGCGCCTGGGTATAGTTGGCAACTTTGTATCGATCACTGTCCTCAGCCGCCCCCGGACTCGCGGCGGGCCCCGTTCCCGAGTCGACTCGCCCGGGTTCGGACCCGACACCGCGAGACTGAAGCCGCGTGCCGTATTCCAACTCCCTCGACTTCGATCGGATCACCGTGGCCGACGTGTCCCGTCACTTCGGCCGCCGGCGGGCGTTGTCCCGCGTGTCGTTCGACTGCGCGGCCGGACAGATCGTCGGCCTCCTCGGCCCGAACGGCGCCGGCAAGTCGACCCTGCTCTCGGTGCTGGCGACCCTGGCCGCGCCCTCGACGGGGAGCGTGCGGTATGGCGCGGTGACGGCCGGCGCGGCGGGGGCCGCCCTGCGCGGCCATATCGGCTTCCTGTCCCACGACCTGCAGTTGTATCCCGAGCTGTCGGCGCGCGAGAACCTGGAGTTCTTCGCGGGGCTCCACGGCCTCGACGATCCGCGGCGGCAGGCGGCGGACGCCCTGGTGCGCGCCGGTCTCGACGACCGGGCGGACGACGTCGTCGAAGGGTTCTCCCGCGGCATGCGCCAGCGGCTGGCCCTGGAGCGCGCGCTACTGCACGAGCCGCGCCTGGCCCTGTTCGACGAGCCGTTCACGGGGCTGGACGAGGCGTCGTGTGGCAAGCTGGTGAGCCGATTGCAGAGCCTGCGCGCCGACCGGCGGATTGTCGTGCTCGCCACCCACGACCTCGACATCGTCGACGGCCTGCTCGATCGGGCCCTCCTGCTGCGGGCGGGCCGCCTGCGGCCACTGGGGGGTGCGGGGACGCTTCGCGAGCGGTACCGGGCCGCCGTCGCGTTCGGGGAGGCGCGATGAACGAGTTCTTGCGGGTCGCCTGGCTCGTGGTCCGCAAGGACCTGCGCGTCGAGTCGCGCAGCCGGGAGCTGCTGTTCACGACCGTCTTTTTCGCCATCTCCTGCGTCCTCGTGTTCTCGTTCGGCTTCGTCCGCGGAGGGCGCGCCGTCGACGGGGCCGCGGCCGGCATCCTGTGGATCGCCATCGCCTTCTCCGGCACCCTGGCCCTGGGCCGCGCCTTCGAGCGCGAGCGGCATCACGACGCCCTTCGCGGCCTCCTGCTCGCGCCGGTCGCCCGCCCCGCGATCTACGTCGGCAAGCTGGCCGGCCTGCTGCTGCTCCTGGCGGTGGTGGAAGCGATCGTGGCGGTCATGGTGGCTTTCCTGTTCCAGGCCCCGCTGTTCCGGTTCCCGGTGCGGCTCTTCGCGTTGCTGGCGCTGGGGACGATCGGGTTCGCGAGCGTGGGGACGCTGTTCTCGGCGATGCTCGTGCGTACCCGCAGCCGGGCGGTCCTGCTGCCGGTGCTGCTGTACCCGATCACGATCCCGGTGCTCATCATGGGGGTCAGCGGAACCGCCGTGCTCATCGCGCCGGAGCCGGATCTCGCGATGGCCCGGCTGTGGATCGGCCTGCTGTTCTTCTTCGACGCGGTGTTTCTGACCCTCGCGTTATGGACATTCGAGCCGGTCATGACAGAATGACACCGATGAACCGACGTCTCTTCCCGGTGCTCGCGGGCCTGTCGCTGCTCTTCTTCGTGACCGCCCCCGTCATCATCATTCGCGCCCCCTACGAGTCGACGATGGGGCTGGTGCAGAAGATTTTCTACTTCCACTTTCCGGCGTGGATGGCCATGTTCCTCGCCATCTTCATCCTCGGCATCGCCAGCGGCCTGTATCTGTTCCGGCGGAAGCCGGCGGCCGACCGTCTCGCCGTCGCGGCGGCCGAGATGGCGGCGATCTTCGGGCTGATGGGGCTGATTACCGGACCCTTGTGGGGGATCAAGGCCTGGGGGGTGTGGTGGCAGTGGGACGCCCGATTGACGATGGCGGTGATCCTGGAGCTGATCCTGGTCGCCTATCTGCTCCTGCGCCAGTACGGCGGGGCCGGTTCCGACCGATTGGCGGCGGGGATCGGGATCTTCGCCATGGCCAACGTGCCGTTCCTCTACGTGTCGACCGAGATCTGGCGCACCGTACATCCCCGGACCACGGTGGTGCCGACGCTCCCGGTCGACTTCGGCATCCCGCTCTGGTGGTCCTTCGCGGGGTTCATCGTGCTGAGCATGGCGTTGCTTGCGGCCCGGGTTCGGCTGGAGGAGCAGCGTGCGGCGCTCGATCGCCTCTATCTGGCGGTGGAGGAGGACTAGTGGGGATTCTGCGTCTGCGCGGCGGATCACGGCCGGCCGCGTCCGGGTGGGGCGTACGTCGGCTGCTGGCCCTGGGGCTGGTCGTCGGGGCGGCGGCAATGGCGGCGCTGGACGTGGCGGTGGTGGAGGCGGCCCAGCCGCCCACGACCGCGGCCCAGGACGGGTTCGTCCCGATGGACGACATTCCGCCCGAGGACCAGATGCCGGCGGCGCCCCTCGTGGCGACCGCCTATGCCGTCGTCTGGGCGATCGCCGTCGGCTACCTGTGGACGATCTGGCGAAGGCTGGGCACGGTCGAGGCGGAGCTCGCCGACGTGGCCCGCCGTATCGGAGAACGGGACGGGGCCTGAGGCCCCTCGTCATTCCTTGACGGGCAGACCCCTGGCCGGTTTTCGGCGCGACTCGGGGTGCTGCCACGGACTGCCAGACGATGCCCGCCGGACACTACGTCTATATTCCGGCCATCCTGCTGCTGGGGCTGGTGGTCGGTTGGATTCTCGGGTCTCGCGCCGCCGCGGACGCCTATGCCGCGGAGCTGCGGCGGCGGGAGGAGCGCGCCGCTCGGAAGCGGGCGGCGCGAGAAAGCTGACAGTCGCGCCGTCTCACGGTGCGGTCGCCGCCCCTGGCCAGGAGCTTGTCGTGAGACCGCGGGGCTCTTGCCGCGGGGCCCCTCGGCAGGTCCCTATCGGCCCAGGCCGAGCCTGAACGCGAGGCTCTCCGGAAGTCCTACCTCGGTGATGCGTTGCTGTGCCAGATCGATGCGATACGGCACGCGCCGGAGCTCGATGCGCGGTTTCCGCGAATCGTAGACGGCGTAGGACGCCCGTGAATCGGTGTCCCGGGGCTGTCCGACCGAGCCCGGGTTGACGAGATAGCGCCACTTCTTGTCCACGTTGATGACGGTGGTGTCGGGGCCGCCCGGTATCGGGTGGGTGGCCGCCACGTCGGACCCCCGTTGTACGTAGGCGACGGGTACGTGGGTGTGGCCGAAGAAACAGATGTGGCGGCGGGACGCCTCGAAGGCCCGAACTGCATCCTCTTCGTCGGCGATGTAGGTGTCTTCGTCGAACGGCGTGCCGTGACACACCTCGACCTCCCGGTTCACTGTCTTCGGCCCCGCCGGCAGGGCCGCCACCCGTCCGCGATTCTCCGGAGTCAGCGCCTTGTGGGTCCAGCGGGCCGCCTCTGCCGCCACCCGGCGGAAGCTGTCGGGCTCCTGCACGCCGGTCGAGACCTTGTCGTGGTTGCCCCGGATCATGACGTGCGGCGCGAGCTCGAAGATCCGCTCGACCACCTCGTTCGGGTTTGCACAGTAGCCGACCAGGTCGCCCAGCACCAGGAGGCGATCGTAGGTGTCGGGCGGCGTGCGGGCGAGCACCGCATCGAGCGCATCGATGTTGCCGTGTATGTCGCTGAGAATCAGGAAACGCATCGGGAGCGGCCTCGCAGTGCGGCGCGGGACTCTCGCCCCGGAGAGCTAGACACCGAGCCAGTCGACGATCCGTTCGACGAGCTCGCCGGCCGACGCCGCTCCGGCATCCAGGCGTACATGAGCGTGACCGTAGGCGGCCTGCCGTTGGCGAAAAAGTCGAACCATTCCCGACCGATCCGCCGCCAGGGGCCGTCGTCCGTCTCTCGGCAAACGCTCGATGACCTGCGTCAAGGATACATCAAGCCAGATCGAGACGCCGTCTCCATTGATCAGCGAGCGGTTGGCGGGGTCCACGAAGGTGCCGCCGCCGGTCGCCACCACCGCGTGGCGCACGGGGATCCGGGCGGCCAGCACCGCCCGCTCGACCCGGCGGAAATGGGTCTCTCCGCGCCGGGAGAAGATGTCCGCGACGGTCATGCCCTCGCGCTGCTCGATGAGGTCGTCGATGTCGTCGACACGCCACCCCAGCTTGGTCCCGAGAGCGCCGGCAACGGTGCTCTTGCCGGCGCCCATGAATCCGACGAGGTAGATCTTGTCAGTGCGCATCGACCGCCGCCGGGTCCGAGCCAGCCGCCCGTGGTGGAAGTCCCCGCTGCATTCGAGCGGGGTTGCATCGCGCCGGCACTACGTCGTTCGTCGGACTGCGGGCAGTCCGGGGTTGCGATATGCCCAATATGCGCCCTCCGCCGCCTGGTCAGGCGGGCGTCCTGCAGCCGCCTGGCGCACCGGCCGCTCTCGGTGCAACGCGGGGCTCCACCTCGGGCTGCCGGAGGCGGATTTCGAAGGGTCACGCGCGCAGGCAGATGGATGCGAGGACATCGAAGAAACCGGGGTAGGACACGTCGACGACCTCGGCGTTGCGGATGCGGCTCGGCTGCTTGGCCCCCAGCGCGGCGATGGTGAACGCCATCGCCAGCCGATGGTCGCCAGCGGCATCGGCTTCGCCGCCCTGCAGTTGCCGGCGGCCGACGACGTGGAATCCATCGTCCATCTCATCGACGTGTCCTCCGAGCGCGCGCAGGCCTTCGGCCAGCGCGGTGATGCGGTCGCTCTCCTTGTGCCTCAGCTCGCCGGCGCCGGTGACGTGAAGCTCTCCGCCATGGGTGGCCAGCGCGGCCAGCGCCGGCAGCTCGTCGATGAGTCCCGGCACGTCGGCGGGCCCGACCCTGAGCCCCTTGTTGCCGCCGTGGCGGACCCGGATGGAACCGCGGCGCTCGCCGGCGTCCTCGGTGACCTGCAACAGGTCGATGCCGGCGCCCGCGCGTTCGAGCCAGGTGAGAATCCCGGTCCGGGTGGGATTGAGCCCCACGTCGTCGAGGGTGATGTCCGATCCGGGCAGGGCCGCCGCGGCGGCCGCCCAGAACGCGGCGGACGACAGGTCGCCGGGCACCGCGAGCTCCGCCGCCCGCAGGCGCTGGCCACCGCGCAGCGTGATGCTCCCGGCCGACCGGCGCAGCTCGACCCCGAACACCGGCAACGCACGCTCCGTGTGGTCTCGGGTCGCGACTGTCTCTCTGACGGTGGTGTCGCCGGTCGCGTGGAGCCCGGCCAGGAGCACCGCGCTCTTGACTTGCGCGCTCGGGACCGGCGGGGTGAAGTCGATGCCCTCGAGCTGCGCGCCGGCGATGATGAGCGGCGGGCGGTCCTGTTCTCCCGTCAGCCGCGCGCCCATTCGGGAGAGCGGTTCGATAATCCGCCGCATCGGCCGGCGGCGGAGCGAACCGTCGCCGGTGATGACGCTGGGGAACGGGTGGCCGGCGAGGGCGCCGGACAGGAGCCTGAGGGTGGTCCCGGAGTTGCCGGCGTTCAGTGGCGCCGGCGGACGCGTCAGCCCCCCTATGCCGCGGCCGTCGATGGTCACGACACGCCGGCCCGTTCCGGGGTCGGGCGCACCGGGACCCTCCACGCGGACGCCCAGCGCCTGGAGACAGGTCAGGGTGGAGGCGCAGTCGGCTCCCGGGGCGTAGCCGGTGATGATCGACCGTCCGCCGGCCAGCGCGGCCAGCAACGCGTACCGGTGGGAGATGGATTTGTCGCCCGGTATCGGGACGCGGCCGCGGACGCGGGTGACGGGGTGAACGACGACGGACGCCATCCGTAGCACTATATCAGGGGGGGCGGCGGTTCCCGTCCGGCGGGGGTGAATCGACCGATGACCTTGCGTCAATCGGGGACGGACAGTATGTTACGCACTGGCATCGTCGCGCCAGACCCGGGATCCGCCGTCCCGGTCGCGTGCCAGAGCCTCGGAGAACCGCCCATCCGACCCGAGACAGTTGCCGCATGACCCGCGACCCCGTCGTTCGTCTGGCGTTCCGGAGTCATTTCGACATGCTGGACTTCGTTCAGGTCGTGAGCGACGAGCTGGGGAAGATCGTCGGTTTCGACGGCGACTCGATCCACTGGATCGGCGTGGCGGTCCGTGAGTCGGTTATCAACGCCATCAAGCATGGCAATCGGGACATCGAGGACAAGCTGGTCACGGTGGAGTTCGCGCTGGAGCCGCCGGCCGAGCCGAAGCGGCTGACGGTGCGGGTGGTCGATCAGGGAGAGGGTTTCGACCCGGTGGAGATCGCCGATCCGCTGGCTCCCGAGAACCTGCTGAAATCGAGCGGCCGGGGCATCTTCTTCATGCGCAGCCTCATGGACGACGTGCGTATGGGCCGGGCGCCGGAGGGGGGCATGGAGGTAGTGATGGTGAAGGCCCTCGGGGCGGGCTCCCGGGAGCTTGCGCCGTAGAAGTTTCGCGTCAGCGAAACTTCCGACGCGACCGTAAGGACACTGGCGGAAATTACCTTGCCGGTGTGCCAAGCGCGCAAGACCCTGGAAACGGGCGGCGCCTGGATGCAGTTGGCAACTCTAATATCGATCGCTGTCCTGAGGTCGCGCTGGCCCGGACATCGCCGCCTGCGGCGCCGCTGCCGCCCAACCAATCCTGCAGGAGTCGGCGCCCCCACGGGAGGCGGTGCGGTTCCACGGCGCCGGCTCCCGGCTTCGCCGGAGCCTGCGGCATTCGACATGGCATACCCTTCCGCGTGGCTGGCCACCGCCGTCGAGATCGTCCGGCGCGCCGGTGCGATGCAACTCGAGTATCTGGGCGGCAATCTGCAGATCCGCAAGAAAGGCGCGATCGACCTCGTCACCGCGATCGACGTCGAGGTGGAACGGATGGGCCGCGCCGTCATCGCGGAACGGTTCTCCGACCACGAGGTGTTGGCCGAGGAGCTTCGGAACGACACCGGCCGGACCCCGGCCCGGCACCGGTGGGTGTTCGACCCCCTCGACGGGACCGTCAACTTTGCCCACGGCCTGCCGATCTTCTGCTCCTGCCTCGCGCTGGAGATCGATCGGCGGCCGGTGGTGGCGGCGGTCTTCGATCCCACCCGCCGCGAGCTGTTCACCGCCGAACGGGGCGCCGGGGCCTGGCTGAACGACGCCCCCCTGCGGGTGTCCGATACCGGGTCCGTCCTCGACGCGATGCTGTGCACCGGTTTCCCCTACGACGTGCACGATACCGTGGACGACCTCGTCGGGCTGTTCGGCGCATTCGTCGCGCGGGCGCGGGCGGTGCGCCGGCTGGGCTCCGCCGCGCTCGACCTGTGCTATCTGGCGGCGGGACGGTTCGACGGGTTCTGGGAGCAGCGCCTGCATCCCTGGGACATGTCGGCGGCCAGTCTCGTGGTCGAGGAGGCGGGGGGACGCCTGTCGAGGTTCGACGGCGCCGCGTTCGACACCCACGGGGACGAGATCGTGGCCTCGAACGGTCGGATTCACGACGAGATGCTCCGGATCATCGCGAGCCGTTCGCCCGGAGCCTCGACACCGGGCAGGAGTGCGCGAGATGCCGGCGCGGCGCATACGTGAGATCGACTGGACGTCCTGGCGGGCCGCCGACCCGGCGACGCTCGTCTTCGTCGTCAAGAACGGGCGCATTCTGCTGATCCGCAAGAAGCGCGGACTGGGGGCCGGCAAGATCAACGGCCCCGGCGGCCGGCGCGAGGCGGGCGAGTCGTTCGATGACTGCGCCGTCCGCGAGATGCGCGAAGAGCTGGGCGTGACCCCGCTCGACCTCGTCCGGCTCGGGCAGCACTGCTTCCAGTTCGTCGACGGCTACTCGACGTTCGTCCGGGTCTATCGGGCGTCGGACGTCGACGGTGAGCCAGTGGAGACCGACGAGGCGGTCCCGCTGTGGTTCGACGTCGACGCGATCCCCTTCCACGAGATGTGGGAGGACGACCGCCACTGGCTGCCGCTGATCGTCGAGGGACGCCGTTTCGCCGGCCGGTGGATCTTCGACGGCGAGCGGATGCTCGACTACATCCTCGACGTTCTCCCGGGGGATTCCGCGGGGTAGAGACCTCCGCGAGTGCTCCCGAACGGACGGCGTGCGGTCTGGAAGGGACACCCGCGATTCGGTCGGGTATCCTGCAACTTGCTGAAACCAGGGATGTTGTCTGGAAACACGGTGTTGGTACGACTGTTGCTTCCTCCCGTGTCGGGTCGTTGGTCTCGTGACGGAGGGCCGGCCGGTGACACGAAGGCGTGGCGCAGGTCCGGCGATGAAGACCCGTGAGGAGGACAGGATGTCGATGAGGTCGATGCGGGGGATGGCGCTGGCGACGGTGCTGGCGGTGTCGTGGCCGGCGCCGCTCCTGGCGCAGGACAGCTGGTTGAGCCTGAGCCTGGGGCGTTTCGCGGTCCGGGACGCGGGAGCGCGGATCGCGGACGACGTCGTGACCGAGAACCTGGGACAGTTCTTCTTCGCCCCGGACGATTTCAACGGGACCAGCGTGGGCGCCGAGTGGCTTCTGGGGGTCGGAGACTACCTGGAGGTGGGGGTCGGAGCCGGCTGGTACCGGCGGACCGTGTTCAGCGTCTACGATGAGTTCCTCGATGTCGACGGCACCGAGCTCGAGCAGGACTTCACGTTGCAGGTCGCGCCGATCACGGGGACCGCGCGTTTCTTTCCGTTCGGGCGGCGGGCGGTGTTGCAGCCGTATGCCGGCGCCGGGGTCGGGCTGTTCAACTGGCGGTACACCGAGGTCGGGGATTTCATCGATTTCGGCGATCCCGACTGGCCCGTGTTCTTTGGCGAATACACCGCCGCCGGCCGCGACACCGGCCGGGTCTATCTGGCGGGGGTGCGGGTCGCGGGGGGGCGCTACGCGGTCGGGGTCGAGTTCCGGTACCAGGAGGCGCAGGGGGTGGTGGGCATCGATCAGGGGTTCCTCGACGAGCGGATCGATCTCGGCGGAATGACCACCGCCTTCACGTTCAACGTCCGATTCTGACGGCGGGGCAGCGGCTCCGGCCCGCGCGCCCGGGGCCGGGCTTCCGGGCGGCGGCTCCGGCCGCGGTCGGTCGGAGCCGCATCCGGCTATAATCCCGCCGAACCGTGTCTCCAACCCACGCGCGATGAGTCCAGAGCTGTCGGTCGTCATTCCCCTCCTGGACGAGGCTCCGAACGTCGATGCGCTCTACCGGGAGCTCACCGAGACCCTCGACGCCTGGGGGCGGAGCTACGAGATGGTCTTCGTCGACGACGGCAGCACCGACGGGACCTTCGAGCAGCTTGCCCGGCTTCAGGCCGCGGATCCCCGGATGCGGGTGGTCCGGCTGCGCCGGAACTTCGGACAGACGGCGGCGTTCTCGGCCGGGTTCTCGACCGCTCGGGGACGCCTGATCGCGACCGCGGACGGCGACCTGCAGAACGATCTCCGCGAGATTCCGCGGATGGTCGACAAGCTGGACGAGGGGTTCGACATCGTCTGCGGGTGGCGCAAGGAGCGCCGGGACCCCTGGTTCTCCCGCCGGCTCGTCTCCGCCCTCGCCAACCGGCTGATCTCGCGGGTCACCGGGGTGCGGCTGCGCGACTATGGATGCTCGCTCAAGTTGTTCCAGGCCGAGGTGGTCAAGTCGCTCCGCCTCTACGGCCAGATGCACCGGTTCATTCCGGCCATCGCGAGCGAGCAGGGGGTACGCATCGCGGAGGTCGTCGTCAATCATCGGCCCCGCCGGCACGGGCGGTCGAAGTACGGGCTGTGGCGGACCCCGCACGTGATACTGGACCTCGTCACGGTGAAGTTCCTGTTGAGCTACTCGACGCGGCCGCTCCAGATCTTCGGCCTGGTCGGGCTGGTCATGGGGGCGGCGGGAGCCGCGATCACCGGGTGGCTGGCGTACATTCGGCTGTTCGGGGGCGAGGACATCGGGGGGCGTCCGCTGCTGCTGTTCGGCATTCTGTTACTGTTTACCGGTGTGCAGCTCGTGACCCTCGGGCTCTTGGGCGAGCTGCTGGTCCGGACCTACCACGAGTCGCAGGGCAAGCCTACCTACCACATCCGCGAGGTGCTCGAGACGCCCGCCGGCGCCCCGGCGGCGGCCCCGTCGCTCCGCGAATGACCAGGTAGTCTGCACTGCGGAACGGTGCCGCCACCCGCAGGAGGCGCGCGACTCCCGGGAGGGTTGGCTGGGCGGCAGGCGGAGCCGCAAGGCGGCGATTGCCGGGCTGGGAGTCTGCGCCTTGGAACGGTGTCGGGCGCGATCGGGCGCACTGTATGTGGTGGTGATGGACCTCGCCCCACGGTAGGTATGGGGGCGAAGACTCCCTGCGGCGCGGACTTCCGGGACGGCAGGACATGCCGGTGCATCTGGCGTTTCTCGGGTGCGGTTTCATCGCCGGGGTGCACAGCCGGCACCTGCAGCGATTGCGCCCGGCCGTCGTCTGCAGCTACGCGAGCCGCGACGCGGCCAAGGCGGAGGCCTACTGCCGCCGGTATCGCGGAGCCGGCAGCTACGGCAGCTATGCTGCCGCGATCGAGGATTCCGCGGTGGACGCGGTGGTGGTCGCGGTGCCGCCGCGGTTCCATCTCGATCTGTCCCTGCAGGCGCTGTCGGCCGGGAAGCACGTGCTGGTCGAGAAGCCCGCCTTCCTCCGGATGGAGGACTATCGGCGGGTGCAGGCGGCGCGGGACCGGGCCCGCCGGGTGGTGCTCGTGGGCGAGAACGACCACTACAAGCCGCTGGCCGTCTGTCTGCGGCGGCTGCTGCGCCGGGGAGTCATCGGCGATCTGGTGCTCGCCCAGTTCACGACGGTGGCCAGGCGGTTGAAGCCGGCGGAGGACTGGCGCAACGACGAAGGGATGGCGGGGGGCGATGCCTTCTTCGAGGAGGGCATTCACTGGCTGCACCTCGCGAACAGCCTGGGCATGGCCATCACCACCGCGACGGGGTTCGCGCCGGCCCCGGCCCGGAGCGGTCCGGATCGCCGCGCCAAGAGCATGCTTGTGGCGTTCCGGTATGCGAACGGCGCGGCCGGCGCGCTCTTCTATTCGCGCGAGGTGCCCTCGCTGTTGCGCGGGGTGCGGGTGTCGAAGCTGTTCGGGCGGGACGGCGTCATCACGTTCGAATCGAACGGGGCGTTCGTGCTGGTGCGGAGCCGCGGCCTGCCTCGGCTGTTGTTCCCGGGGGTGCGGGACATCCGCGGCTATCAGGCGATGTATCGCGACTTCGTCGACGCGGCTCACTCGGGGCGGCCACCCGCGATGAATCTGGAGGCAGCCATGGACGACCAGAGGATCATGGACCAGATCTACGCGGGGGACACGGTCGCCACGTCCTCGGCGGCGGCCCTTGCGGAGCGGCTTGGGCGGGAAGCCGGGCCGTAGGAGTCTGCGCCGTAGCGCGGCGCCGAGTCCGGCCGGAGGCGCCGACACCTGGAGGGTTGGTTGGCGGCAAGCGGAGCCGCAGGGCGACGGCGACGGGCCGGTTCGCCGTACGACCGAGAATCTGAACCGCGATGCTCAGCGAGCGCTACGACATCGTCATCGTCGGGACGGGCGCCGGGGGAGGCACCCTGGCCCGGGCGCTGGCCGATACGCCGGCCCGGATCCTGCTGATCGAACGCGGCCTGTTCGTTCCGCAGGAGCCGGAGAACCGCGACCCCGCCGCGGTCTGGAAGCACCGGCGCTACCAGACGTCGGAGCGCTGGCTGGACGACAGCGGCAGGCCGTTCCGCCCCTATACCCATTACTGCGTCGGGGGCAACACCAAGTTCTGGGGCAGCGTCCTCTTCCGGATGCGCCGCGAGGACTTCGGCGAGATCGAGCACGTCGACGGCGTCTCGCCGGCCTGGCCTATCGACTACGACACGCTGGAGCCGTACTACGAGCGGGCGGAACGTCTGTACGAGGTGCACGGGGCGGCCGGCGAGGACCCTACCGAGGCGCCGAGGAAGCCGTTCCCCCACGCCGCGGTTCCCCACGCGGAGCAGGTGGAGGCATACGTGGCCCGGATTCGCGGCCAGGGGCTGCATCCCTCGGCCCTGCCGCTGGGACTTCGGGGGCCGGGAGAACCGGGACGCTGCATCCTGTGCAATACGTGCAACTCGTTCCCGTGCCACCGCGGGGCGAAGAGCGACGCCGACGTCTGTTGCGTCCGGCCTGCCACCACGCGAGACAACGTCACCCTGTGGACCGGCGCGCGGGCGCGGCGCCTGCTGACGGACCCGGGCGGCCGGCGGGTCGGGGCGGTCGAGGTCGACCACGCCGGCGAGCGGCGTCGGGTCGAGGCGTCGATCGTGGTCCTGTCCTGCGGGGCGGTCAATTCGGCGGCGCTCCTGCTGCAGTCGGCGAACGACCGGCACCCGGAGGGTCTCGCGAATTCCTCGGGGCTCGCGGGGCGGCGCTACATGGCGCATCTCGCCACGATGATGGCGGGGTTTCATCCGTTTCGCCGCAACCACACCGAGTTCCAGAAGACGGTGGCGATCAACGACTTCTATCTCCGTGGACCGGACGGAGGCTACCCCCTGGGACAGATCCAGTCTCAGGGGCGGACCCACGGGGTCATGGCCCAGACCGCCGCGCCGTGGATGCCGCTGAAGTTCTTCGACTACTGGGTGGCGCGGGGCCACGACTGGCTTGCGATGACCGAGGACCTGCCCCGGTCCGGGAACCGTGTGACGGTCGAGGCGGACGGGCGCATCAGGCTGCGCTACCGCCCGAACAACGTCCGCGCGCACGAACGGCTGGTCCGCGAGGTCCGGCGGATGCTCCGCCGGCTCGGGCTCGGAATCGTCTACGTCCATCCGCGGTCGATCCACAACACGACGCACCAGTGCGGCACGCTGTGCTTCGGGACCGATCCGGGCCGCTCGGTGCTCGACCCCTGGTGCCGGTCCCACGACGTGGAGAACCTCTTCGTGGTCGACGCGTCGTTCTTTCCCTCGTCGTCGGCGGTCAACCCGGGCCTGACCATCGTGGCCCAGGCCCTGCGGGTGGCCGATCACATCCGGGAGACGGAGCTGCACGGCGGTCCCGGCGGACCGCTGGCGGCGGGGCAGCGACGGCTGGAGCTCGAGAAGCCCGCGGCCAGGGAGTCTGCCCCGTAGAACTGGGCTGCCTCCGCTGGCGTCGCCGCCGGCTGGCGGCGTCGACTCCCTGGCAGGGGTAGGTTGGGTCGCAAGGGGAGGCCGCAGCGCGACCTTGCGGTCGCGTGGGAGTTTCGCTGGCGCGAGACTCCCACGCGACGATTGGGGGGCTGGCCGCGGTGCAGGGGCGGTCCGGGTGGCTGCGTGGCAAGGCGGCGGAGCTGCAGAACCCGTTTCCCGCCCGGCGGTGTGACCGGGAGAGCAGGGAGGACACCATCGTGCGCGTACGCTCATTCAGCCACACCGGCATCACGGTGTCCGACTTCAACCGGGCGGTCCGGTTCTACTGGGACGTCTTCGGTTGCCCCCTGGTGGGCGTATCCGACGCCCCGACGGACCGGGTGCAAGGCTTCTTCGGGGTCGACGCGCCCGGGCCGGCCTGCAAGATAGGATGGATTCGGGCGCCGGGGGGGGCGGTCATAGAGATCTTCGAGTTCCGGCCGGATCAGCCGGCGGCCGAGGTGGCCTGGAACCGGGTCGGGCTGACCCACATCTGCTTCAACGTGCGCAACACGCGGCGCTGGCACGACCACCTGGTGGACAAGGGGGTGGAGATCGTGAGCCCGCCCGAGCGCTCTCCCAACGGCCACACCCTGTTCTTCGCCCGGGACTTCGACGGGAACCTCATCGAGCTGACCGATCTGCGGCATATGCACCACGTGCTGCGGTGGCTCGGCCCACTCGGGGGATGGTTGTTCAGGCGGGGAATCGGCCAGGACTATCGGCCCTACTACGAACCCCCGGCCGAACCGCGGCCGTGAGGGATCCCCGAGTCGACAAGGGCTTCGACGGCGTCACGCGCGACCGCTGGGCGGCGCGAGCGCTTGGCCAATCTGGAAGGTTCGCTCGAAGGCTTCCTTGCAAGCGGCCGCGATCGAGACGCCGCCCGGGCGCCAGGCTACCCCCGGCGCACCCGCCGGGCGATCTCGGCTACCCGCGCCGGCACGTCATGCGGCAGCTCGGGGTAGATGGGCAGGGTCAGGGTGCGGGCCGCAGCGGCCTCGGCATGGGGGTGGTCGCCGGCCCGTCCCCCCAGATCGGCGCACCAGGGCTGCAGATGGAGCGGGACCGGGTAGGGCAGTCCGGTCCGGATCCCTGCCGCTCCGAGCGCCCGGCGCAGCGCGTCCCGATGCGGCGTATCCACCGCGTAGCAGTGGTAGACGTGCCGGACGTCGGGCCTCTCCGTGGGCGCCGTCACGCCGGTCGGGGCCAGCGCGCGATCGTACGCGGCGGCGATACGGCGGCGGGCCTCGGTCCACCCGGGGAGATGCCGAAGCTTGACCCCGAGAATCGCGCCCTGCAGGCCCTCCATGCGGTAGTTGAAGCCGGGGCGGGGGGGGGGATGGCGCTCCTCGTCATCGCCCCAGCTTCGCAGCGCGCGAATCGCCCGGGCGTGCGCGTCGTCGTTGGTGACGACGATGCCGCCCTCGCCGTACGCCCCGAGGTTCTTGGTGGGGTAGAAGCTGAAACAGCCCAGGTCGCCCAGCCCGCCGACCCGCCGGCCGCGATACTCGGCGCCGTGCGCCTGCGACGCATCCTCGATCACCGTCAGGCGGTGCCGGCGGGCCAGCGCCAGCAGCGGATCCAGGTCGGCAGGATGGCCGAAGAGATGCACCGGGACCACCGCCTTCGTGCGAGCGGTGATCGCGCCCGCCACCCGGTCCACGTCGATGGTGCGGGTCCTGGGGTCGATATCGACGAACACGGGGGTCGCGCCGACATATCGGATGGCCGCCGCGGTGGCGATGAACGTGTAGGGGATGGTGATGACCTCGTCGCCCGGTCCGGCGCCGGCGGCGAGGAGGGCGAGATGGAGGGCGCTGGTGCCGGAGTTCACGGCGATGCCGTGCTCGGCGCCGCAGTAGGCCGAGAACGCGCGCTCGAAGGCCTCCACTTCCGGCCCGAGCGCGAACTGTCCGCTCTCGAGGACGCGCGCCACCGCCTCGTCGACTTCCTGCCGGATCGACGCATATTGGCTCCGGAGGTCCACCAGGGGGATGTCGGTCACGGCGCGAGGGGGATCGGACGCCAGTCGTCGTGCTCGCTGAACGCGCGCGCCGCGAAGCACCAGATGACCAGGCGTTTCCGGCTCCAGTAGTCCGGGTCGGCCCGGGTCCGCCCCGGGAGGCCCTCGAGAGCGGCGGTCGGGCCGGAGCCGGGAACCGCGGCGACGTCGACGGGGACGCCGAGCTCGAAGGCGAGCTGGTCGGGCAGCCCCGCCCCGGCGGCGTGCAGGTCGCCTCCGGCATGGAACACCAGCGCATGGCTGTCACCGAGCAGCAGGATGGCGCTCTCCGGGTCGGGGGCGACCGGCGTCCGGCCGCGGTCCGTGCTGCGAACCACGCCGCGCAGGCGCAACTCTTCCCGGTCCGCGGGCAGTCCGCGGGGGCCGCTCAGGTCACCGTTGATGCTCGTGCTGTACCAGCTCGCCCCGAACGATTCCGTGTCGAGCTCCGCGTACCACGGTCTGGCCCGGACGTCGGCGGCGATTGCGGCGGCCGCCGTCGCGCATCCGCTGCCCGACCAGTGGGTGTCGGTGCGGCAATAGAGCGGTCCCTCGGAGTGGAAACGCTCGCGAATGAAGTGCTCCGTGAGGTCGAGGACCTCGACGCCGCCGGCGCGGAGCTGGTCGTAGAGCGTCTGCAGAGCGGGGTCGAGACGAGGCACCGGAATCGGAATCGTCAGCGCGCCGGATACCTTCTCGGGGAAGATGACGGACTTTGGCGGGACCGGCACCAACAGCAGCTCGACGTCCCGGGCAGCGAGCCGGCGGTGCACCTCGAGGATGGCCGGGACCGGGCCGGTCCCGGCCCCGGCGCTCATCGCGGGCGGGTCGCCGGCGCTCGGGGCCGGGAAGCCGTCGAGGCTCACGTGCCGCAGCTCGGGGCCGAAGAAGAGCCAGTCGTCCAGCCCGGACACGGCGATGCGCTGCTCGGCCTCCGCCTCGTGCGCCAGCCGATCCAGCTCGGCCCGGAACGGCGCCAACACCTCGCGGATGTCCGGTCCACCGCACCCGCCGAGGAGCGTCATGGCGGCCGCGCCAGCCGCCAGCCGGGACGCGACGTGGGTCATGGCTCTCCTCCGTCCCCGCGGGGCGGCGAAGACGATCGCCCGCGTGATCCGCCGGAACCCCGAATCGTTCGACGAGTGGTGCTGCGCGGGGAAGAAATGAAGCGGAGAAGCGCAGCGAGACGCCGCACTTCTTTCCAAAGAACTGGTGATTACAACCGCCGCCATTGTACCATCGTCGCGGTTCCGTGCGCGGCCGGCGCCGTCCGGCCGCGGGCGACGGCATTCCGCTCTCTCCATCACGATTCATGTCCGGTATCGCCGGTATCGTCGAACGTGACGCGGCCCGCCCGGTTGATCCGACCCAGATCAGTCGCATGGTCGAGATCCTGCGACACCGGGGGCCGGATCAGCATGGTCAGCTCGTCCGGCCGGGGGTGGGTCTCGGCATGCGCCGGTTGTCGGTCATAGACATCCGCAACGGGCAGCAGCCGTTCTCGAGCGAGGACGGGTCGACGCATCTCGTGGCGAACGGGGAGATCTACAACCATGTCGAGCTGCGCCGGGAGCTGGTCGCCCGGGGGCACCGGTTTCGCAGCCGCTCCGACATCGAGGTCATACTGCACGGCTACGAGGCGTTCGGCGTCGACGTGGTGACCCGGCTGCGGGGGATGTTCGCCTTCGCCTTGTGGGACGCGAAGAACCGACGCCTGTTCGCCGGCCGCGATCGGGCCGGCGAGAAGCCGCTCTACTACGCGCAGACGCCCCAGCGTCTGTTGTTCGGCTCCGAAATGAAGGCGCTGCTGCTACGGCCGGAAGTGTCGCGGGAGGTGGACTTCGAGGCGCTCGATCAGTTCCTGACCTACGAGTACGTGCTGTCCCCCAGGACCATCTTCGCGGATGTGCGGACCCTGCCCCCGGCCCACTATCTGATCTACGAGCGCGGCTCCGTCAAGGTCGAGCGGTACTGGGACGTGGCGTCGGTGCCGCTCCGGAGCTGGACCGAGGACGACGCGGCATCGGCGCTCCGCGAGGCCCTCTCGCGGGCCGTCTCCGCCCAGATGATGTCGGATGTCCCCCTCGGGGCGTTCCTGTCGGGGGACCTCGATTCGAGCGCCATCGTCGGCCTGATGGCGCAAGCGGCGGCCGGCCGGCCGGTCGCCACGTTCAGTCTGGGTTTCGACGCGGCCGGCTACAACGAGCTGCCGCGGGCTCGCACCGCGGCCTCCCACTTCGGGACCGATCACCGGGTGGGGGTGGTCGATCCCGACCTTGCGACGCTGTTCGAGCGCGTCGTGGGCCATTTCGACCAGCCGTTCGCCGATGCATCGTTGTTCCCGACCTTTCTGGTATCTCAGATCGCGCGCCAGCATGTGACCGCAGCCCTGTCCGGCGCCGGGGGCCGGGCGCTCTTCGGTGGATACGAGACGTACCGGACGGAGGCGTTGGCCCGGCGTGTCTCGACGATGGTTCCCGACGCCGCGCTGCGGTTGTGCGCGGCCGCGACGGCGTTGCTGCCTCCGAGCGACAAGAAGCAGGGGAGAATCAACCGCCTGCGCCGTTTCATCCTGGGCCTCGCGACGGCGCCCGGGAACATTGCCCACTACCGGTGGATGACGGTCCTCGACGTGCCGGCCAAGCGGCACCTCTACACGCCGGCGCTCCGCGGCGCCCTGGTCGACAGCGATGTGTACGCGCCGATTCGCCGGCATCTGCAGGGGGCCCACACCGACGATCTGCTCAACCGGCAGCTCTACGCCGACCTGCAGGTGTTCCTGCGCGACGACGTGCTCGTGATGGTGGACCGGGCGAGCATGGCGACCTCGCTCGAGACGCGGGCGCCCTTCCTGGACGTCGACGTCATGGAGCTGGCGTTCTCGATGCCCGGCTCCCTGAAGATTCGGAACGGCGAATGCCAGTACGTCCTGAAACGCGCGATGCGCCCCCTGCTTCCTGAATCGATGTTGCGGCGGACCCCGGCGGGGTTCTCCATTCCCACGCAGATCTGGCTGCGGCAACAGTGGGCGCCGATGATGCAGGACCTCCTGGGGCCCGATCAGGTGCGGCGGCGGGGCTGGTTCGAACCCGCGGAGGTCACCCGCCGCATCGGCGAGCATCTGGCGGGCCGTCGCGATCACGCCCGTCTCCTGTTCAGCCTGATGGTGCTGGAGCGGTGGTCGCAGACGTTTCTCGACTGACGCCGGCCGCCCGTGGTGGAATCCCGCGTTGCACCGGGAGCGGCGAGTGCGCCGCGGGCGGTAAGACGCCGCCTGACAAGGCGTGAGGAGGGCGCATATCGGGCCTGTTGCCACCGTGGACTGAACGCAGTCCGACGAACAACGCAGCCCGGCGGGATGCATCGCGGCTCGAATGCAGCGGGGCCTTTCGCCACGGGCCGCCCCGGTCTCGCGGAGCATCGCCCGCCGTCGCCTTTCGTCGTATCATGGAGCGGCGAGCCTGCGCCGTAGCACGGCGCGGACGGCGGGCGGCGAGTTGCTTCGGCGGCGCATCCCGCGTCTTCAGGAGCTCGTGGTGAAGCCGTGGGCTCTTGCCACGGTCCCCCGGCGGATCGGCCTGCGGCGCTACATCCCGACAGCGCAATCATGGCGTACGAAAGCGCACTCGAGAAGAAGCTGGCCCGGAAGATGACGAAGGCCATCGTCGACTTCGAGCTCATCGAAGACGGCGATCGGGTCATGGTCGGATTGTCCGGCGGCAAGGACAGTTGGGCGTTGATGCAACTGCTGGATGCCTTGCGCCGGCGAGCGCCGGTCGACTTCACGCTGGTGGCGGTGAACGTCCATTCCGGCTATCGCGACTACCAGCACGACGCGATTGCGCAGGCGTGCGCCCGGCGGGGTTGGGAGCTTCGGATCGAGCACACCTCGATCGGCGAGATCATCGATGACAAGCTGGACGAAGGGGCCACGCCCTGCTCGCTGTGCGCACGGCTCCGCCGCGGCGTGCTGTATCGGATTGCCGGCGAGGTGGGGGCGACGAAGATCGCCCTTGGACACCACGCCGACGACTTCATCGAAACGCTGTTGCTGAACCTGTTCTTCGCCGGCGCCCTGAAGGCGATGCCGGCCCGGCTGGTGTCGGACGATCGACGTCACGTGGTCATTCGCCCGCTCGCGTACATCAGCGAGGAGGAGGCGCGGGACTATACCCGGCAGGTCGGGTTGCCCGTGATCGGCTGCTGCTGCCCGGCCTGTGGCGATCTGGGTCTGCAGCGGCAGCGCGTCAAGCGTCTGTTGCTCGATCTCGAACGCGAGCATCCGGGGGTCAAGCAGTCGATGCTGAAGGCTCTCGGCAACGTGGCGGGGCGGCATCTCCTGGACCGGCGCATCAACCCGGTGGCGGAGCTCCGGGCGAGCGTGGCCGCATCCCCGACCGGACCCCCGCCGTCACCCGGCGCGGCGGCGGTTGTCTGAGCGCGCCCGATGCCCGCCCGGGTATGCCGCTCGGGGAACGGCGCTCTCCGCACGAGCACGACCTTGCGGTCGCGTTGGAAAGTCTCGCTGGCGCGAAACTTCTACGACGCAAGCTCCGAGCTTCGGGAAACAGATGAGAGCGGTCGTACAGCGGGTGACCTCGGCCCGGGTCACGGTCGGCGACCGGGCGGTGGGCAGCATTGGGCGCGGTCTGCTCGTCCTGGTCGGGATCGCCCGTGACGACGGGCGCGACGCCGCGGCGTATCTGGTGAACAAGATTGTCGGTCTGCGTGTCTTTCCCGATGCCGACGGGCGGCTGCATCGTTCCGTTCACGAGGTCGATGGCGGGGTCCTGCTCGTTTCACAGTTCACGCTCTACGGGGACTGCCGCCGCGGGCGCCGCCCGTCGTTCGACCGGGCCGCGGCTCCCGATCAGGCGCGCGCCGTGTACGAGGAGATCGTCGACCGGTTTCGCGATCGGGGGGTCGCGGTCGAGACCGGGACGTTCCAGGCCCACATGATGGTGCACTCGGTCAACGACGGGCCGGTGACGGTCCTCCTCGATACCGGGAAGGCATTCTGAGCGAGGAGAGGGATGAACCGCAGGGTGACGCGTCTCGGGTGTTGGGTACTTGGATTCTGTCTGGCCGCGGGGTCGGCGCTGGCCCAGCAGCGGCCTCTGCTGACCGAAGACCCCGAACCCATCGGCGACCGCCTGGTCTTGCTGGAGGCGGGGGTCGACCATACCTGGAACCACATCTATCCCGTGTCCGGACTCAAGGGGACACTGCTGCGGGCGCCGCGGCTCGGCTTCAGCTTCGGCATGGGGTCCCAGGCCGAGATTCAGATCGACGGGGTGTCGATCAGCCGCCTGGTCATCTCGGACCGCTTTGCCGCACCCCTGGATCACATGCTGGAGGTCCCCGGCGATACGACGCGGGGCTGGGACGACGTGGTGATCGGGGCCAAGGTGAAGTTGGTCAGCGAAGGCGCCCGGAGGCCCGCCGTCGGGCTGCGTTTCGCGACCCGGCTGCCCAACGCCAGCAACGAGAGCGGACTCGGCCTCGACACGATCGACTTTTTTCAGTCGCTGCTGGTCGGCAAGACGGTGCAGTCGATTCGTCTCGTCGGCAACGTCGGGGTGGGTATTCTCTCCGATCCGACCCGCGGCGATCGGCAGAACGACGTGCTGACCTACGGCATCTCGCTGGCCCGCGCGATTACCACTGCCTCGGAGATCGTCGGCGAGGTCAACGGGCGGATCAGCACCCGGCGCGGGACGCCGCCTCCCGGCACCGGGTCCCGGGGCCGCATGACCTTCGGGCTCCGCTATACGCGCGGGGCCCTCCGGTTGGACTCCGCGCTGTTCACCGGGCTCACGTCGCTCGATTCGAAGATCGGCGTGACCACCGGCGTGACCTGGGTGTTCGAGAGCCCCTTGGCTCCCTGAGCCGAACTTGCAGAGCGATGCCTCTCGATCTCGTCAAGGCCCACGCCTACGGCAACGACTTCCTCTTCGTGCCCGCCGGCCAGACCGCGGCCGGCGACCGTCCTGCACTGGCCCGGCGCATCTGCGACCGGCACACCGGGGTGGGGGGCGACGGGCTCGTGTTCCACGCGCCCACCGGGACCGGCGCGCGGATGACGCTCTACAACGCCGACGGCGGGCGCGCGGAGGTCTCCGGCAACGCGGTGCGTTGCCTGGCCGCCATCGTGGTGCGCGAGCGGCCGTCCCTCCAACGCCTGGTCATCGAGACGGATGCCGGGTCGATACCGTTGACGCGGGTGGCGTCGCCGGGGCGCCCTGCGACCTTCGACGCGCTCATGGGACCGCCGGCCGGGCTCCGGCAACGGCGCCTCGAGGCAGCCGGTGAGCTGGTCGAGGTCGTGGAACTGTCGGTGGGGAATCCCCAGTGCATCGTGCTCGGCGGCGCGGTGGACGACGCGCGCCTGCACCGTCTCGGCCCGCTGCTGGCGACCCACCCGGCGTTCCCCGAAGGAACCAACGTCGAGCTGGTCGAGGTCGAATCTCCATCCCGTGTTCGGATACTCATCTGGGAGCGCGGCGTCGGTCCGACCGCCGCGTCCGGCACCGGCGCCTGCGCGAGCGCGGTGGCGGCCGCCGCCTACGGCGGCGCCTCGCGCGACGTCGAGGTGGTGTCCCCCGGCGGCGCCCAGCACGTGCGCTGGACGGACGAGGGAATACACCTCACCGGGTGGGCGGACATCGTCATGACCGGACACTGGCTTGGCCAGGCGTCTTCCCGGTAGACACGCGCTCGTGCAAACCACGCGATCCCCGAGCCGGCGGCCGGATGCAGCGTACGCGTACATCCCCGTGCGGAAACGGGGCGGCGTTCGGGGCATCCTCGAATCGGTCGGCGCATCCTGCCGCAGCCGGGTGCGAACGGGCCTCCCGTCGGGATGTGCGCGATTCTTGCAGGCAATCGCGGCAGTGGCCCGCGGGACCGCGGGCGGCGACGTCCCCGGGTCCGGACCGAGTCGACGCCCGACGTGTGGTACGATGAAATCACTCGCTCTTCACGACCGACCCCGCGAAAAGCTCGAACGTCTCGGGCCGTCAGGTCTGGGCGACAACGAGTTGCTGGCGATCATCCTCGGGCACGGGTTTCGCGACGCGAGTGCGATCGACGTCTCGAATCGTGTCCTGGCCGCGGTGCAGGGTGTGCACGGGTTGACGCGGCAGTCGCTCGGCGACCTGTGCCGTTTGAAGGGGCTCGGCGCCGCGAAGGCGGCGCAGGTGCTGGCCGCCGTCGAGCTGGGTCGCCGCACGCTGGTGCGACCGCCGGATCATCGCGAGCGTCTGGGTTCTCCGCAGGAGGTCGCATCCTTCCTGCTGCCGAGCTACGGCGCCCGCGCCGTCGAACAGTTCGGCATCGTGCTGCTGGACACCAAGCACCGCGTTCTCAAGACTGCCCTCCTGTCGAGCGGGACCCTCGATGCCAGCCTCGTTCATCCGAGAGAGGTGTTCCGGTCGGCGGCGGCGGGCGGCGCGGCGGCGATCGTGCTGTTCCACAATCATCCGTCCGGCGACCCGACGCCGAGCGGAGACGACGTGGCGTTGACGGCGCGGCTGGTCGAGGCGGGGTTGGTGATGGGGATCGAAGTCGTCGACCATGTGATCCTGGCCGACGCCAAGTACTGCAGCTTCAAGGAGATGGGGCGGATCTAAGCGCGACCGCGCGACCACGCGACCTTGCGGTCGCGTTGGAAGTTTCGGTGGCGCGAGACTTCTGCGGCGCCGACACCTGGCGCGACCTGACGGTCGCGTTGGAAGTTCCGTTGGCGCGAGACTTCTAGGGCGCAAGCTCCTGGCACGACCTGACGGTCGCGTTGGAAGTTCCGTTGGCGCGAGACTTCTAGGGCGCCGACACCTGGCGCGACCTTGCGGCCGCGTTGGAAGTTCCGTTGGCGCGAAACTTCTGGGAACCCATGGGGCGGATTCTCTATCTGGACTGCTTCTCCGGCGCGTCGGGCGACATGGTGATCGGCGCCCTCCTCGATGCCGGCCTGCCTTTCGAGCGCCTCCAGGAGGCGTTGGGGAGCCTGGCCCTCGGTGACGAGTGCACCGTCTCGGCCGAGCCGGTGAGCCGGTCCGGAGTCGGAGCCACGAAGTTCACGGTGACCGAGACCGCCGGCGGGGGCGGCCATCCACACCGCCATCTTTCCGGGATTCTCGCGCTCGTGGACCGGTCGTCGTTGGCCGATGGGTCCCGGGCGCGGGCGGCCCGGCTGTTTCGGCGCCTGGCCGAGACCGAGGCCGCGATACACCGGATGCCGGTGGAGAAGGTGCACCTGCACGAGGTGGGGGCCCTGGACTCGATCATCGACGTCGTCGGCGGGGTCTTTGCGCTCGAGTGGTTCGCAGCCGACCGGATCGTCGCCTCCGCCGTCAATGTGGGGAGCGGCACCGTCACGTGCGCGCACGGGACCATGCCGGTGCCGGCGCCGGCGACGGCGGCGTTGATCGCGGGCGCTCCGGTGTACGCGGGCTCGCCGGCCGGCGAGCTCCTGACCCCGACCGGCGCCCTGCTCGTGTCGGAGTTCGCCGGCGAGTACGGACCGTTGCCGCCGATGCGAATCGAGCGGATCGGGTACGGCGCCGGGTCGCGCGACCCCCGGGGACACCCCAACGTCCTGCGGGTGCTCGTCGGAGAGGCGGCGGACCGCGGCCCCGAGGAACGGGTGGCCGCCGTCCACTGCGAGATCGACGACATGAACCCCCAGATCTTCGGGGTGCTCAGGGAGCATCTCCAGGACGCGGGGGCGGTCGACGTGTTCTATACCCCGGTGCAGATGAAGAAGAACCGTCCGGGGACGCAGGTGACGGTGCTCGTACCGCCGGAACGCCGCGAGGCGGTCTGCGCCACGCTGTTCAGGGAGACGAGCACCATCGGACTTCGCTACGGCGAGGTGACCCGGGAGGTGCTGGCGCGAGAGGTCGTGCCGGTGCCGACCGGCTACGGCGAGATACGATGCAAGGTGGCGCGGCGCGGAGCCGCGGTCGTCAACGTGGCGCCGGAGTTCGAGGACTGCGCCCGCGCGGCCCGCGAGCACCGCGTGTCGGTGAAGGAGGTCCACGCCGCCGCGGTTCAGGCGTCGCGGGACGCCGGACTGGCGGCGCGGCCTGGCGCCCGGTGAGCGGTGTCGAAGGCGAGGAAGATGAACCGTTTCTACCTGACCACCGCGATCGACTACGTGAACAGCCGGCCCCATCTCGGCACCGCCTACGAGAAGGTGACGGCCGACGTCATCGCCCGCTATCGCCGGTTGTGCGGTCTGCCCACGCGGTTCGTCATGGGCAACGACGAGCACTCGCAGAACGTCTTCCAGCGCGCGACCGAGCTCGGGCTCGACCCGCTGGTCTTCTGCGACCGGATGGAGGCGGTGTTTCGCGAGGTCTGGGCCAAGCTCGACGTCTCGTTCGACGACTTCATCCGGACCACCGAAGAGCGCCACCGGGTGGCGGTCACGACCCTCGTCGAGCGCATCGCCGCCGCCGGCGACCTCTACGAAGGCGAGTACGAGGGGTGGTACTGCGTCTCGTGCGAGGCATTCAAGCAGGACAAGGACCTCGTCGACGGCGAGTGTCCGGTGCACCGCAGCAAGCCGGACTGGGTCAAGGAGAGGAACCACTTCTTTCGCCTGTCCCGGTACCGGGACAGGTTGCTGGCGCACTACGCGGCGCATCCGACGTTCGTGCAGCCCGAGGTTCGGCGCAATGAGATGCTGCGGCTGCTCGAGCGCGGCCTGGAGGACATCTCCGTCAGCCGCACGGGGCAGCGCTGGGGGATTCCGGTGCCGTTCGACCCGTCGAACGTGGTCTACGTCTGGTTCGACGCGCTGACCAACTACATGGCCGCGGTCGGGTACGGCACGGACGAGGAGCAGTTCGCGGCCTGGTGGCCGGCCGACCTGCACGTGGTGGGGAAGGACATCACCCGTTTCCACGCCGTGGTGTGGCCGGCGATGCTCATGAGTGCGGGGATCGCGCTGCCGCGTCGCGTATTCGGCCACGGGTGGGTGAACTGGCAGGGCCAGCGCATGAGCAAGTCCCTCGGCACCGTCGTCGACCCGCTCGACGCCGCCGACCGGCTGGGCCCCGATCCGCTGCGCCTGTATCTCGTCAAGGAGATCGTCTATGGCCAGGACGGCGACTTCACGTGGGAGCGCTTCGACGAGCGGTACAACGCGGACCTCGCGAACAACTTCGGCAATCTGGTGAGTCGCGTCACGGCGATGGCGCACAAGTACCGCGGGGGACGGGTGGCTCCCGTGCCCGGCGCGGCGCCGCGTCTGGCGGACGTCGCGGCCGACGTGGTGCGGCGGTACGGCGCGGCGCTCGACGCCTACGAGCTCCATGCGGGGATGGCGGCGGCGTTCGACCTGATCGACGCCACCAACGAGTTCATCACCCGGTCCGAGCCCTGGGCGCTGGCCAAGGACCCCGACCGCCGCGACGAGCTCGACCAGGCGCTGTTCGAGATGGTGGAGGCGGTGCGGATTGCGGCGCTGCTGCTGTGGCCGGCGATGCCCTCGTCCTGCACGGAGATATGGCGGCGGATGGGCCAGACCACGCCGATTGCCGAGAGTCGGCTCGATGCGGATGCGGCGTGGTCCGGAGGCGAGCGGCACGTCGTCCAGGGACCGCCGCTCTGGCCGCGGCTCGAGGCGGGTGGTTCCATCGGCGAGACCGCCGCCGGTGCGCCCGGGGTTGCCGCGGAGAAGGAGACAGGGACGACGATGACAGACGAGACACCGACCGCGGCGCCGCTGCCGGTAGTGCCCGACCCTGGCCAGCGACGCGTGAGGGTCTCGCGAGACGACACCCCGTCCGCGCCGCCGCCCGGCGAGACTGACCCTGGCTCGGCGGCAATCCCTCCCGCGCCCGCAGCCGCCGCGCCGGCGTCCCCCCCGGAGCCGCGCATCTCGTTCGACGACTTCATGAAGGTGCAGCTTCGGGTCGCCAGGGTGCTCGCGGCGGAGGCGATTCCGAAGTCCAAGAAGCTGCTGAAGGTGACGGTGGACGACGGCGGCGGCGAGCGCACCCTGGTCGCGGGCATTGCGCGCGCCTACGCCCCCGAGACCCTGGTGGGGCGTTCGGTGGTGATTGTCGCCAACCTCGAGAAGGCCAAGTTGATGGGGGTCGAGTCGAACGGCATGATCCTCGCCGCGACCGATCCCGACGGCCAGCCGGTGCTGCTGGGCGTCGACGACCCGGAGGCCGCTCCCCCGGGGGCTCGAGTCCGATAACGGGGTCGGGGGAGACGATGTTCGATTCGCACTGCCATCTGGCCGACGAGGCGTTCGAAGGCGACCTCGACGCGGTGGTCGAGCGGGCCCGGGAGGCCGGGCTCCGTGGGGCGCTGTGCATCCTCGACGCCACCAACCCGGCCGAAGCGGCCCGCGCCCAGCGGGTGTCGGCGCTCTGGCCGGCGGTCGGATTCGCGGTCGGCGTGCATCCTCATCAGGCCGGGGAGTTCGCCGCGTGTCTCGACGACGTGGGGCCGCGGCTGCGCTCGGCCGTCGCGGCGCGGGCCGGCGCCTGCGCGGTGGGGGAGATCGGTCTCGACTATCACTACGACTTCGCCCCGCGCGAGATCCAGCGCGAGGTGTTTCGGCGTCAGGTTCGGGTGGCGCGCGAGATGGAACGCCCGGTGGTGATCCATACCCGCGAGGCGGACGAGGACACCTTCGCGGTCCTGGAGGACGAGGGCGCGCCGCCGCCGGGCGGCGTGTTTCACTGCTTCACCGGCGACGCATCGATGGCGCGGCGGGCCGTCGACCTCGGGTTTCACGTGTCGTTCTCGGGTATCGCGACGTTCAAGCGGGCGGATGCCGTGCGCGAGGCGGCCGCCGTGGTGCCGTGGGACCGGCTGCTCGTCGAGACCGATGCCCCGTACCTGGCGCCGGTGCCGCATCGCGGGCGGCGCAACGAACCGGCGTGGGTGACCCGGGTGATCGAGGTCGTGGCCGGCGTGCGGGGGACGACCGCCGACGAGGTGCGCGCGCGAACTTCGGCCGCTTTCGAGGCGCTCTTCGCCGCGGGGCCTCCACGGCCCGCCGTGCGTCCAGAGGGGGATCGACCCCCTGAAGGCTCGTCCTAAAGGCTTGCTACATTGACACTTGGAACGCAAGTATGCTGAAATCCGGGCCGCGAGCTGCCACCGTGTCGAGAACCTCTTCCCCCCCGGATCTCGCCGAGATTTTCGATCCCATACGGCAGGACCTGGAATCGGTCGAGCGGCAATTCGTTCGGCACATCGAATCGCAGGTCGAGTTGATCCCCGAGATCGGCCGCTACCTCCAGTCGAGCGGCGGCAAGCGGGTGAGACCGGCGCTCCTGCTGATGTGCGCCCGTCTCGGCGGCTATCGGGGGGAGAACGCGACACTCTACGCCGCGGTGGTGGAGTTCATCCACACCGCCACCCTGGTGCACGACGACATGATCGACGATTCGGTCATTCGGCGCGGGCGCGAGACCGTGCATTCCCGCTGGGGCAACGACATCACCGTCCTGCTGGGCGACTACCTCTACATCAAGTCGATGGGCATGGCCCTGACCGTCGACTCGCTCGAGCTCGTGCGGCTGCTCTGCGACGTCACCCGGCGCATGATCGAAGGCGAGCTCTACCAGCTCACCAAGGTCGGGGACGTGGACATCAGCGAGGAAGAGCATCTGGAGATCATCCGGCGCAAGACCGCCCACCTGTTCGGCGGCTGCGCCGGGATCGGCGCGATGCTCGGGAAGCTGTCCGAGGACCGGCAACTGGCGTTGCGCGACTACGGCATCAATCTCGGCATCGCCTTCCAGCTCGTCGACGATCTCCTGGACTACACCGCCGACGAGAGCGTGCTCGGGAAACCGGTCGGCGGCGACGTGCGCGAAGGCAAGATGACCCTGCCGGCGATCTACCTGCTTCAGAAGGCGGGAGACTCGGCACGGGTCCTGCTGGACTCGATGGTGCGGGACCGCCGGTTCACCCCGGACGCCTGGAACGAGTTGCGCGCGCTGTTGGCGGAGCACCGGGTGCTCGATCTGGCCTTCGAGCGGGCGACGGGGTTCGCGGCCGCGGCGAAGCGGTCTCTCCAGGGCTTCCCCCCGACGCCCGAGCTCGATGCGCTGATGGCGCTGCCGGACTACGTGCTCGCGCGCGATCGCTAGCCCGGCAATCGTCGCCTGCGGCTCCGCTTGCCGCCCAACCAACCCTCCAGGAATCCGCGCCGTTCTACGGCGCAGACTCCTGCCCCGGAAATCGTCACCTTGCGCCTCCGCTTGTCGCCCAACCAACGCGCCAGGAGTCTGCACCGTCCTGCGACGCGGACTTCTGGCCCGGAAACCCTCCCCCCGCGGCTCGATCTCCCTCCGCTTCGGCTCGCTCACGCAGCCGGTTTCTCAGCGGTTCCGCCTTGCGCGAACTTATAATGACCGGCGGACGCCGATGAACGAGCGGATTCTGGTGGTCGATGACGACGAAGGCGTGCGCGATGCGCTCAAGATGACCCTCGAGTACGAGGGCTACGAGTGCCTTTTCGCGCGCAGCGGGCGGGAGGGTCTCGACCTGATCGCTTCCGAGAGCATCGATCTTGTCCTGCTCGACGTGAAGATGCCGGGGATGGACGGGCTGGAAGTGCTGCGGCGGATGCGCGAACGGGGTGATGCGGTCCCGGTGATCGTGATCTCGGGTCACGGCACCATCAGCACCGCGGTCGAGGCGACCAAGCAGGGCGCGTTCACGTTTCTCGAGAAGGGCTTCGAGGGGGACGTCCTCAAGCTCGACATCCGGAATGCCCTGGAGCAGAACCGGCTGCGGACGGAGGTGAGCCGCTACCGCGAGCTCGTCGAGATCCGTCACGAGATGGTGGGGGGCAGCCCGGCGCTCGCGGGGGTGACCGACGCGATCGGCCGGGCCGCGCCGACGAGCAGCACCGTCCTCATCCAGGGCGAGAGCGGGGTCGGCAAGGAGCTCGTGGCGCGGGCGATTCACCGCAACAGCCGGCGGGGCCGGGAGCGGTTCGTGCAGGTCAACTGCGCCGCGCTTCCCGAGGAGCTGATCGAATCGGAGCTCTTCGGACACGAGCGGGGGGCCTTCACCGGGGCGACCCAGAAGCAGATCGGCAAGTTCGAGCAGGCGGATCGCGGTACCATCTTTCTGGACGAGGTCGGTGACATGAGCCTCCGCACGCAGGCCAAGGTGCTGAGGGTGCTGCAGGAGGGAGAGGTCGAGAGGCTCGGATCGGCCCGGACCATCAAGGTCGACGTGCGGGTGCTTGCCGCCACCAACCGGGATCTCGAGGAGGCCATCGACAACGATCGCTTTCGCGAGGACCTGTATTTTCGGCTCAGCGTCATCCCCGTCCGGGTGCCGCCGCTCCGCGACCGGCGGGAGGACATTCCCCGGCTGGTGCGTCATTTCACCGCGCTGTTCTGCCGGGACAACAATTTCCGGCCCCGGGAGTTCACGCCGGCCGCGATCGAGGCGCTGGCCGGCGAGCGGTGGCGCGGCAACATCCGCGAGCTGAAGAACACCGTGGAACGGCTGCTCGTGATGACCCCGGGCGAGACGATCGACGTGGGCGATGCTCGCGCCGTGTTGCGGAGCGGGTCCCGGGATGGCCCGGCGGGGTTCGCGGCAAATCAGGCCGGCACCCTGCGGGAGTTCAAGGAGCGGGCGGAGCGCGCATTTCTGGTCGACAAGCTGCGGGAGCACGGCTGGAACATCTCGAGGACCGCGGAGGTCATCGATACCCCGCGCAGCAATCTCTACAAGAAGCTGGAGCAGTACGGGATTTCGCAGGACACGGACGGATAATCGAAGACAGGGAGGGTTGACGCGCCGCAGTGGGACAGACGACCGCTGCGCACGATGCCTCCGGGCATCGAGTGGGGAGGAAAGTCCGAACTCCAGAGGGCAGTGCGCCGGGTAATCCCCGGTCAGGGCGACCTGAAGGAAAGTGGCACAGAAAACATACCGCCTCGAGACGGCCCGATTCATGTCGGTGCGTCGAGAGGTAAGGGTGAAAAGGTGCGGTAAGAGCGCACCGCGTTCGCCGCAAGGCGGATGGCAGGCTAAACCCCGCACGGAGCAAGACCAAATAGGGAGGCGTTATCAGGGCGGCCCGTCCGAAGCCTCCGGGTAGGTTGCTCGACCCCGCCAGTGATGGCGGGGCTAGAGGAATGGTCGTCGCCCGGCGTCGTCCCGTTCGCGGGGGGTGTCGGGTACAGAATTCGGCTTATCGTCCCACTGCGGCGCTCTTCGTACGGTGCACGGCCGCGGCGGCACGGCGCAGGCCGGATCGCCGGTCCGCGGATGTCCGGGAGAAGCGGATGATGTCCCATCGAACGCTCGTCGGGATGGCGGCGATCGCGGGTCTGGCGGCGGCCGTGTCCCTCACCGCCCAGCCGCAGCCGGGCGCAGCCCGGCCGGACGGGCGACTGACGGTCCAGGACTATCAGCCGCGCTCAACGCTGGTCGTGCCCGAGCACCCGGTGCCCAGGGCGAAGTTCCCCGTGGTCGACGTGCACAGCCACCATCGTCCGGGACTCGCCGGGAGGCGGTGGGAGCAGATCGTCGGCGAGATGGATGCGTTGAACCTGCAGGTTCTCGTCAACCTCAGCGGCGGATCCGGCGCCACGCTGTCCCGCGGCGTGGAGTCGATTCGGGCGAGCGGCCACCCCGGCCGGATGGTCTTCTTCGCCAACCTCGACTTCAGCCGCGGGGTCCGGCCCGGATTCGGCGCACGCGCCGCTGCGCAGCTCGAGCGCGACGTGGCGGAGGGCGCGGTCGGGCTGAAGATTTTCAAGAACTTCGGGCTGACGGTGCGGGACGGGCAGGGGCAGCGGGTGCCGGTGGACCACGCGGAGCTCGATGCGGTGTGGGAGGCGTGCGCGCGTCTGGACATCCCGGTGCTGATCCATGCCGGCGAACCGAGCGAGTTCTTCCAGCCGGTGGATCGCTACAACGAACGCTGGCTCGAGCTGATGGTGCGTCCGGGACGGCGGCTTCCCGCGGACCGCTTCCCGAGCTTCGACACGATCATGGCCGAGCGGGATCGGCTGTTCGCCCGCCATCGGCGGACCCGGTTCATCTCCGCCCACATGGGGTGGCACGCCAACGATCTCGGCCGGCTCGGCGCCCTGCTGGACCGGTTCCCGAACGTGGTCGTCGAGACCGGCGCCATTCTCTACGAGCTCGGCCGCCAGCCCCGCACCGCGGCCGCCTTCTTTGCCGCGTATCCGGACCGCATCCTGTTCGGGAAGGACTCCTATGCGGCTGGCGAGTTTCCCTACTACTGGCGCACGTTCGAGACGCGCGACGAGTACTTCGACTACTACCGGCGCTATCACGCGTTCTGGAAGCTGTACGGGATGGGGCTGCCGGACGACATTCTGCGGAAGGTCTACTACGAGAATGCGCTGGCGGTGGTGCCCGGCATCCCTCGGGACCAGTTCGTGAACGCGTCGCGGGCGGGGGGCGAAACCGAGTCCGGGCCACCCGTCGAGTGATCGCCGGTGTCGCGCGCGAGAGCTGTCCGGCCCTGGAACCGCGGGCTTGCGGCTCCGCTTCCCGCCACTAATACCAAGGGCACTGACGGAAACTACCTTGCCATGTGCCACGCGCGCCAACCCGCAGGGCACGGGCTGCGCCCGGGTGCAGTTGGCAACTTTATATCGATCGCTGTCCTGACCCTCGGGAGTCCGGCGGCGTTGTTACGGCCGGCCCGCCGACCGGGCGGTTCGCGGCTGCGCGGGGCGGACCAGCAGCGTCGTGCCCCGTACCGCGTGCACGGTGACGGGATGCCCGCGGCGAATAGCCGGATCGACGGCCGTCGCCTCCGAGCGCCACAGCTCGCCCCGCACCCGCACGTAGCCGTCCGGTGCGAGCGGCTCGACGGCCACCCCGCGCAAGCCGATCAGACGTTCGATGGCGCTCGACGTGTCGAGCTCGTAGGCGGTGCGCAGCAACGGATACAGCGCGGCGTCCTTCGCCATGCAGCCCCCGACGAGGAGGGCGCCGGCCCAGCCCGGCAGGACGCCCCAGCGGTACAGCAGGATGGCGGCGCCGAGGACGAGCACCCATTCCGGGATCTGGTAGAGCGTATAGCGGACCAGTGTGGAGCGGGTTGTCGCGCGGGGCACCGGTCCACTATCTCATCCCTGCGGGCGGAAAGGGAAGCCGTCCTGCGAAGAAGCGGGCCGGCGTGGACGCGTGGCGAGCGGGTATACTGACCCGCGTCCGATGGCAGAGGGGCGGTTGGGGCGGGGGCGCCGCAAGGCGGCGGCGGAGCCGAGAGACGACGAACTTCGGGGCACGATGATGCGTATCCGGTTCAACGGTTCGGCGGGGCCCTCCCTCGGGGTCGAGGTGGAGTTGCAGATCATCGACCCCGAGACGGGGAATCTGGTATCGGGGGCTTCCTCCATTCTCGAGGGGACTGACGACGCCGACCACGTCAAGCCGGAGTTGATTCAGTCGACCATCGAGCTCAACACGGACGTATGCACGGACGTCGCGGCGGTGCGCCGCGATCTGTCGCAACGCCTCCGTGCGCTCTTCACGCTGTGCGACGACCTCGGCTACCAGCTCGCGAGCACCGGCACCCATCCGTTCTCGCGGTGGGCCGAGCAGCGGATCACCGACAAGGAGCGCTACCACCTGCTGGCCAACCGCTGCCAGTGGCCGGCCCGGCGCCTGATGATCTTCGGCCTGCACGTGCACGTGGGGATCGAGAGCGGCGAGAAGGCGATCGCCATCTTCAATGCGTTGACCACCTACATTCCCCATCTGCTGGCGCTGTCCGCCAGCTCGCCCTTCTTTCAGGGCGAGGAGACGGGGCTCGCCTCGTGCCGGGTGAAGATCTTCGAGGGCCTGCCGACGGCGGGGCTGCCCTACCGGCTCCTGAACTGGGCCGAGTTCCAGCGCCTGATGATCACGCTGGTCGGGGCGGGGGCGATCGAGTCGGTCCGGGAGATCTGGTGGGATATCCGGCCCCACCCGGAATTCGGCACGGTCGAGGTGCGGATCTGCGACGGGTTGCCCACGCTCGACGACATCATCGCGATGACCGCGCTGATTCAGGCGCTGGTGGTGTGGCTGGGAGACCAGTACGACCAGGGCATCTATCTGCCGCTGCAGCGCTACTGGATCGTCCGCGAGAACAAGTGGCGCGCCGCCCGGTGGGCCCTCGATGCGGACGTGATCGTGGACGAGGAGGGTCGTCTCGAACCCTTGTCCGAGGCCATACTTCGGCTGCTGGAGTCGCTCGGGTCGGTGTCGAAGCGGCTCGGCAGCCACGCCGAGCTGATGCGCATCCACGACCTCATGCAGGCCGGACCCAGTTGCGCCTACCAGCGCCGGGTCTACGCCGAGACCGGCGACTTCACCCAGGTCGTGGACTCGCTCGTCGGTGCGCTGCGGACCAGCGTGTTCGCTGCGTCCTGACGGAACCGGGACGCCGACTGCCCGCCATCGGCGCGCCGGCGCGCATCGCCGAGGAGCCCGCGGTGACACCGGGCGTTGCATCGGTCGCCCGGCCCCGTCAGCCGGCGGCCCGGGCGTGCCAGCGGCCGTGGCTCTGCTCGACGTCCAGGGCGAGCCCGAAGCAGGCCGACAACCGGGGCGGGGTCAGCACCTGCCCGATGGGACCGGCGGCGGCGATGCGCCCCGACGAGAGCAGCAGCGCATGGGTGAACCCGGGCGGAATCTCGTCCAGGTGGTGGGTGACGAGCACGAGGGGCAGCCCGGCGTCGATGCGGGCGAGCGTGGCCAGCGTCTGCACGAGCTGTTCGCGGCCCGGCAGGTCCAGCCCGGCGTTCGGTTCGTCGAGCACCATCAGGCCCGGCGTGCACATCAGCGCGCGGGCCAGCAGCACACGCTGGCGCTCGCCCGACGACAGCGTCCTGAAGCGTTGCCCGGCGTGCCCGAGGCAGTCGACGCGAGCGAGACAGTGCCGCGCGTGGTCCCAATCGGCCTCGTCGTAGCGGTGCCACCAGGGGGCCAGCGCGGCCTGCTTGCCGGCGACCACGATCTGCTCGGCCGTCAGGGCGGGCGGGATCATCGCGGCGAGGGCGGCGCTGGTGATGCCGATGCGCAGGCGCAGGGTCCGCACGTCGACGCGGCCGAGCTCGCCGCCGAGCACGGTGACGGTGCCGGCCGAGGGGTGCTGGTAGAGGGTGAGAATCTGACACAGCGAGGTCTTGCCGCTGCCGTTGGGGCCCAGCACCACCCAGCGCTCGCCGGCGCGCACCTGCCAGTCGATTCCCTCGAGAATGGTCGAGCGGTCGCGGACCAGCCGCACTCCCGTCAGCTTAAGCACCTCTGGCGGATCCGTCGCCACCGTCATTTCAGCTTCGCCTTCCGGTCGTCGTCACGAGGGAAGAAACCCCGGCTGGAGGAGCCCGCGGCAAGGCCCGCTGCCCGGTTGCACCGCGGGCTCTTCGGACCGCCGACGCGGACGGCCGCCGCGCACGCCGGCCGGAGTCAGGATTCCTTGACGGCGGCGATGAGATCGAGCACCGCCTGCTTGCCGTCGGCGAAAAGCATCAGGGTGTTGTCGGCGGCGAAGAGCGGGTTCGGAACGCCCGCGAAGCCGGGCGACAGGCTGCGTTTGACGACCACCACGGTGCGGGACTTGTCGACGTCGAGAATCGGCATCCCCGCGATCGGACTGGACGGATCGGTCCGGGCATCGGGGTTGACGATGTCGTTGGCGCCGATGATGAGGGCGACGTCCGTCTGTGCGAACGACGGGTTGATGTCGTCCATCTCCCGCAGCTTGTCGTAGTCGACGTCCGCCTCCGCCAGCAGCACGTTCATGTGTCCGGGCATGCGTCCCGCCACCGGGTGAATCGCGAACTCCACCTCCGTGCCCCGCGATTCGAGGAGGTTGGCGAGGTCGCGCACCTGATGCTGCGCCTGCGCCACCGCCATGCCGTAGCCGGGCACCACCACCACCCGCCGCGCGCCGTCGAACAGCATCGCCACCTCTTCCGGCGAGGCGCTCTTGATCCGCCCGGCGTAGATGTCGTCGGCGCTGGCGGCGCCGCCGCCGCTGTCGGGACCGATGGCCCCCAGCAGGACGTTCATCAGCGAGCGGTTCATCGCCTTGCACATGATCCGCGTCAGGATCAGGCCGGAGGCGCCCACGAGCGAACCGGTGATGATGAGGATGTTGTTGTCGAGCACGAAGCCGGTGGAGGCGGCGGCGAGTCCCGAGTAGGAATTGAGGAGGGCGATGGCGACCGGCATGTCGGCGCCCCCGATGGGTATCGTCAGGAGCACCCCGAGCACCGACCCGACGGCCACGAGCAGGGCAAAGTTCGTGAGGTCGCCGGGGTTGCCGACGACGAGCACCCCGAGGGCGAGGGCGCCCAGCCCGAGCAGCACGTTGATCGCCTGCTGGGCGGGGAAGTGCACCGGCCGGTCCGGCAGCAGCAGCCCCTGCAGCTTGTCGAAGGCGACGAGGCTGCCGAAGAACGTCACCGATCCGATGATGCCGGAGGCGACGGTGGCGACCGCGGTCTGCGCCGTCGGGTCACCGCCGGTGCTCAGCACCGCTCCCGCGATGAGGGCCGAGGCGCCGCCCCCGAACGCGTTCAGCAACGCCACCATCTGGGGCATCGCAGTCATCTGGATGCGGAGGGCGAGGGTGGCCCCCACCGCGGCCCCGAGCCCGACCCCGGCCGCGATGTGGCCGAGGCTCAGGGCCCCGGCGCCGAGCACCTCGCGGTCGGCGAGGGTGGCGACGACCGCGAGAAACATGCCGGTGGCGCCCAGCAGGTTGCCGCGGACGGCGGTCCGCGGGTGGGTCAGTCCCTTGATCCCCAAGATGAACAGGACAGACGCCAGCAGGTAGGTCAGATCGATGAAGACAGCGCTCACACCGTCTAGTCCTTCTTCTTGAACATGCCCACCATGCGGTGGGTCACCAGGAACCCGCCGACCACGTTGACGGTGGCGAGCACCAGGGCCACGAAGCCGAGGATGGTGCTGAGGCGGCCCTCGGCCGCGACCGACAGGAGCGCCCCGATGATGGTGATGCCGGAGATCGCGTTGCTGCCCGACATCAACGGGGTGTGGAGCAGCGGCGGTACCTTCGTGATGATCTCGAAGCCGACGAAGACGGCCAGCATGAAGATCGTCAGCAGGGGGAGAAACGCATCCATGGGGCCACCTCGGCGCAACGTCAGGCCGGTTCGAGGAGCGCGCGAACCCGCGGGTGCACGACCTCGCCGTCGCGCGACACCAGCGTGCCCGTCGTGATCTCGTCGTCGGGGTCGAGCGCCATCGCGCCGTCCCGGACAAGATGCAGCAGCAGCGCCGACACGTTCCGGGCGTACATCTGACTGGCGTGATACGGCACGGTGGACGGCAGGTTGGTCGGACCGAGCACGGTGACCCCGTGCGCGGTCACCACCTCGTCGGGCCGCGACGGTTCGACGTTGCCGCCCCGCTCGGCCGCCAGGTCCACCACCACCGAGCCGGGGGTCATCCCCGCCACCATCTCGTCGGTCACCAGCACCGGGGCCGGCCGTCCGGGGATCAGGGCGGTGGTGATGACGACGTCGCTGCCGGCCACCACCCGGCCCATCATCTCGCGCTGCCGCGCATAGAACGTCTCGTCCTGGGCCTTGGCGTAGCCGCCCGCGTCCTCCGATTCGGCGGTGTCGAGGGGCAGGTCCACGAACGACGCGCCGAGGCTCTCCACCTGCTCCTTGACGGCCGGTCTCACGTCGTAGGCCTCGACCCTGGCGCCCAGCCGGCGGGCGCTCGCGATCGCCTGCAACCCCGCCACTCCCGCCCCGACCACGAACACCCGCGCCGGCGTGACGGTCCCGGCCGCCGTCATCATCATCGGGAACATGCGGGGCAGGGTCTCGGCCGCCACCAGCACCGCCTTGTAGCCCGCGATGGTGGCCATCGACGACAGGGCGTCCATGCTCTGGGCGCGGGTGATCCGGGGAATGAGCTCCATCGAGAACGCGGTGACGCCGCGCGCCGCGAGCTCGCGGGCCGACGCCGGCTCCCCGAGCGGCTCGGACAGCCCGATGACGACCTGTCCGGTCCGTAGCAACTCGAGGTCGGCGCGCCCCGCGTCGGGGTTGGCGCCGAGGGCGCGCACCTGGAGCACGACGTCGGCGGTCGCGAAGAGGTGCGCCCGATCCGTCGCGAGGGCCGCGCCCTTTTCGACGTAGGCCGAGTCCGGGAACCCCGCCGCGGCGCCGGCGCCCGACTCCACGAGCACGTCGAGGCCGGCCTTCGTCAGGGCCGGGAGCACGGCCGGGACGGTGGCTACGCGCCGCTCGCCGGGGAAGGATTCTGTGGGGATGCCGACGACCATGCGGTACGACTCGTCTCGAGCTGAGGGTCAGTGTGCCGGGGGCGATGCAGCATGCGCCGCGCGAGCGGGCGCAATCGTACCACAAGCGGCGCCGCCGCGCGGCGCGCCGGACGTTGCGCCCTGGTCGAGCGGTTCCCGCCAAGTGGACCGCGACACCACCCGAACCGGCGCCGCCGCGCGGCGCGCCGGACGTGGCGCCAGTCCGGTATGATAACCGACCAGGCTGGCGGACGCCTGCGGAAGATCCTTCGTTGCGCTCCGCGCGGAAGGACGCCCCGAGCCGTCGCCGCCGGGCTCGCCGCCCGGTCGCCGCCAGAGGCGGGTGACGACCGGTCCGGACGGGTGCCGCGCTTCGAGCGGCGTGAAGTGTGTACACTCCGTCAGGAGCTCACTGCACCGGACCTGCGGCGGGGACCGGTGAACCAGACGCGGATTCGGCAAATGAAGCTGATAAAAGCCATTGTCCGGCCGAGCAAGGTCGACGTCATCAAGGACGAGCTCGCGAAGCGCGGCATCCCCGGCATCACCGTCACCGAGGTGCGCGGGCACGGCCGCCAGCGCGGCCACACCACCATCTACCGCGGGCGCGAGTACGACATCAGCCTGCTGCCGAAGACCAAGGTCGAGATCGTGGTGACCGACGAGGCCGTCGACGAGGCCGTCGAGATCATCATGGACGCGGCCCGGACCGGTGAAATCGGCGACGGCCGGGTGTTCGTGCTGCCGGTCGAGCAGAGCTGGGTGATCCGCACCGGGGAGACCGACGTCGCCTAGGGGCGTGGGCGCGGGATATGCCGTCCGAACCGAACCCCGTCGCGCCGAAGGACATCTTCCTGGGGGCCGGCCTGTCCCCCGAGGCGGCGGCGCGGTTTCTCGAGGGCTGCGGGGTGCGCGACGGGGCTGCCGCCGACCGGAATCTGCAGCAGCTCGCCGACGACCTGACCAGCCGTCTCGCCCTGGGCAACCTCGCCCCCCTGCTGTTCGACGAGATCGCGACGACCCCCGACCCCGATGCGGCCGTCGTCGGGTTCTGCCGCTACGTCGCCACCCGCACGCCGAAAGCGGCGTTCATCGGCACGCTGCACGAGGACCCGCACGTCCTGGACATCCTGACGCAGATTCTGGGGACCTCCCCGTACCTGAGCGAGATTCTCATCCGCAATCCCGGCTACCTGCACTGGCTGCGGAACGAGCTCGACGGGGCGCCGCCCGACCGCCACGCCTATGACGAGGAAGTCGCCCGGCTGCTCGACGGCGACAGCCCCGTCGAGCACCAGGTCGACGGGCTCAAGCGGTATCAGCGTCGCGAGATACTGCGGGTCGCGGCGGCCGACCTCTTCGGCATGCTGGATCGGGAGACGCTGACCTCGACGACGGCGCAGCTGTCGAGCCTCGCCGACATGCTCGTCGACAAGGTCCTGGACATCGCGTCGGCCGAGCAGGCGGCGGCCGATGGGCCCCTGCCGGGGCGCTTCGCGGTCATCGGCATGGGCAAGCTCGGCGGGGGCGACCTCAACTACAGCTCCGACATCGACCTCATCTACGTCTACGACGCCCCGGACGATTCGACCGGCGCCGCCCAGCGCCGCTATCAGAAGCTGGGGCGCCGCCTCACGACCCTGCTGACCGCGCATACCGGCGAGGGCTACCTCTACCGGGTCGACATGCGCCTCCGTCCGATGGGGCAGGGCGGGAACCTCGTCTACTCGCTGAAGCAGTCGGCCCAGTACTACGAGAGCATGGGCGAGACGTTCGAGCGGTTCGCGCTCCTCAAGGCGCGGCCCATCGCCGGCGACCTCGACCTCGGACGGCGGTTCGTCGAGCTGACCGTCCCCTTCGTCTATCGCAAGTACCTCGACCACGCGGCCATCGCCGAGCTCGCGCTGTACAAGGCGCGGGCCGACCGCGAGCACGGGAAGCGGGGCGATCTGGACCAGAACGTGAAGGAGGGGCGCGGGGGCATCCGCGAGATCGAGCTGTTCGCGCAGGTGTTCCAGATCATCTACGGCGGCGAGACGCCGGCCCTCCGCACCGGGCACACCCTGACCGCGCTCGACCAGCTCGGAGCCCACGGGTTGATCGAAGCGGAGGTGCAGCGCGACCTGGGGGCGGCGTACATCTTCCTCCGCAACGTCGAGCACGGCCTGCAGGTCGCCCAGGGCCAGCAGACCCACAGCCTCTCCGGCACCGAACGGGGGCTGCGGGCGCTCGCCCGGCGTCTCGGGTTCGACGGCCTCGACACCCTGAAGGCGGTGCTCGACCGCCACCGGGACCGCGTCCACGCGGTCTACGCCGACCTGTTCAAAGAGGAGGCGGAGGACGGCGGCCTCGCTGGCCGCGCGATGTTCCGGCTGCTGGCCGGGGACATGACCGACGACGAGGCGCGCGCGCGCCTCGTCGAGGCCGGGGTCGACGAGCCGGACAGCGCCCTCGACGCCATGCGGGCGCTCGATGCGGTGCCGTCGCACGGCTGGTCCTCCGCCCGCAACCTCCTGGCGAATCTGCTCGCCGAGATTCTGGCGGGGGGGACGCCGGCCGGGCTGGGGCGGGTGCTGATCCGCTTCGAGCGGGTGGCGGCCCGCTCCGGCGCGGCCGGCGCCCTCTTCCGCACCCTCCTCGACCACCAGGAGCTGCGGCGGCGGTTCGTGTCGGGGCTCGACGCCGGCGATCTCTACGCGGCGCGGCTCGCCGCCTACCCGGAGCTGCTCGATTCGCTCGGGCGGGCGCTCGTCGACGCGGACACGTTCCGGGAGGAGGTGGTCCGGGGGTTCGACGCGGTGGAGCCGGGGGGCGACCTCGCATCGAGCCACGATCCGTTTCGGCGGGTCAAGGCGATGCAGGAGTTCAAGGGGCTCGTCGAATGGCTGACCGAGCGCCGTCTCGATCAGCTGAACGAGAAGCTGTCCCTCGTCGCCGACTGCGCGCTGCAGGCGGCGGCGCGGGTGGTCGCGCACCACCGCCCGCCGGGGCCGGCGCCGGCGGGGCCGGAGACGGGCTGGGCGGTCTTCGCCCTCGGCAAGCTCGGGAGCCGCGAGCTGACCGTGCACTCGGATCTCGATATCGTGTTCCTCTACGACGGCGACGGGTCGTGGTTCGAGCCGCAGCAGAAGTTCGTGCGCGCCATCCACGACCTGCTCTCGAAGCGCACGGGGGCGGGGGTGGCGTACGAGATCGACACCCGGCTGCGTCCCGAGGGCCGGATGGGCGCCCTCGCCATCTCTCTCGTCGCCTTCGAACGCTACCTGCGCGAGCGCGCCGAGATCTGGGAAAGGATGGCGTGGACGCGGTGCCGCTTCGCGGGCGGCGACCCGGCGGTCGCCGGGCGGGTGAATGACGTCGTCACCCGCTTCGTGTACGCGGCGTGGACGCCCGACGTGGTCGCCTACGCCAGGCGCATCCGCACCCGCATCGAGCGCGAGCTCGCCAACGAGGCGGCGGGCGACCAGCTCGATCTCAAGCGCGGCCGCGGCGGTCTCGCGGACATCGATTTCCTGCTGCAGGTGCTGCAGCTCAGGGAGGGACCGGACCGCCCCGAGTTCCGGGTCGCGGGGGCGCGGCGCCTGCTGGCCGTGTTTCCCGACACGGATTTCCTGCGCCCCGGCGAGGTCGACGCGCTGCGCGGCGCCTACGGCTTTCTTCGCGATCTCGAGACCGTGCTGCGCATCGCGACCGATGGCGGCGGCGGCGTCATCTCGACCGACCCCGACACGGTCGAGTCCTTCGCGCACCGGCTGCGGGAGCCGACATCTGGAAGCGGGTTGCTCGCGCGCTACCGCGAGGTCACGACGCAGGTCCGCGAGATCTACGAGACGGGCATGGACCGGCTGATGGGCGCCTCCGCCTCCTGAGCACGTGGCCAACTATCTGCTGGCGGGGGCGGCGGGGTTCATCGGCGCGGCGGTGGCGGGGGAGCTGCTGGACGCCGGTCACGCGGTCCTCGGCGTCGACGACCTGAACGACGCCTACGACGTTCGGCTCAAGCACTGGCGGCTCGATCGGCTGCGAACGCGCGAGCGCTTCACGTTCCGGCGGGCGGATATCTCCGATCGCGCGGCGCTGGAGGCGGCGTGCGGTCGCGAGCCGCCCGTCGACGGCGTGATCAATCTCGCCGCCCGGGCCGGGGTCCGGGCCAGCGTCGAAGACCCCTGGGCCTGCGTGGACGCCAACGTCACCGGCACCCTCAACCTGTTGAACCTCTGCCGCGAGCAAGGGGCCCGGAAGTTCGTTCTGGCGTCGACCTCGAGCCTGTACGATGCGCGCGGCCCGATGCCCTACCGGGAGGACGCGGACACGAGCCGGGCGCCGAGCCCGTACGCCGCCACCAAGCAGGCGGCCGAGGGGCTCTGCCACGCCTATCACCATCTCTTCGGGCTCGACGTCACCGTCCTCCGCTACTTCACCGTCTACGGCCCGGCCGGCCGGCCGGACATGAGCCTCTTCCGGTTCGCGCAGCGGATTCACGAGGATCGTCCCGTGGTGCTGTACGGCGACGGCACGCAGTCGCGGGACTTCACCTATATCGAGGACGTCGCGCGAGGCACCGTCGCGGGTCTCGCGCCCGTCGGCTACGAGGTCGTCAATCTGGGTGCGGGCGCCCCGGTGCCGCTGCTGGAGGTGCTGCGCTTCGTCGAGGCGTGCGTCGGGCGGCCCGCCCGCGTGGAGCGCCGCCCGCCGCATCCGGCGGATGCGCCGGCGACCTGGGCGGACGTTTCCAAGGCGAAGCGGCTGCTGGGGTGGCAGCCGCGCACCGCGTGGAGGGACGGCGTCAAGAAGCTCGTGGACTGGTACGCCGCGAACCGCTCGTGGGCCCGGCGGGTGCCGACGACCGATGACGGCCGGTGATGCCGGTCTCCCGGGCATCCGACCCCGATTCTCACCATTGATACTGCCAGCGTACGCCGTAGATCCGGAAGCTGCCGGTGACGGGCGCGGCGTAGGAGACCGGCATGCCGTCGACGAGTCCGGCCTCGACGTAGCCGCCGAAGGCGCCTTCGAGGTCGACGTGGATCGCGTTGAACATGAGCCGGCTGTGGCCCGTGAGATACCAGTTGACGCCCGCGGTCACGTTCGACTGCCGGCCGGCATGCCCCGTGTCGCCCACCGGCCGGGCATCGGTCGGGTTCATCGGCTCCCCGAAGTCGACGGAGCTGTATCGCAGCGCGAGCTCCACGACGCCGGCGCCCCCGCCGGTGACCGCATGGGTGACCGCCGGAGCGGACCAGGCCCCCTCCCGCATGTCGTAACGTCTGGCGCTGCCCGCCACGTACCCGATTTGCGCGTACCATCCCCCGGCCGCGTAGTCGGGTCTGTCAACTCGACGGAACCGCCCTCCGATCGCCTCGGCCTGCGCCCAGAACGGCCCGCGGAGCCAGGCCGCCTCGAGACCCCGGTGGAGCAGCACGTCGAACCTGCCCGCGGGCCGGCGGCCTGAAAGGGTCAGGATGTCCACGACGTCAAGCTCGGGGCCGTAGCTCCACAGCGCGTCTTCGACGGAACCGCCGGACCGGTCGACCCAGCCGCCCAGGTGCACGGCGGTCGTCCCGGTCCGGACGGGAGCGAACGCCACCCGGCTGGTGACGCCGATCGCCCTTGCGCGGGCGTCGACGTTCGATGCGCCGCCGGTATCCCGCGCGAGGTGCATCGCCGCTTCGACGAGATGGTTGTGGCCGTATATCCAGACCTGGGCGTTCGTCACCTTGGGACCCAGGGTCTGGTCGGTGAACACGTCGACCGGCAGGGAACGCTCGATGAAGCTGATGTCGTTGGACGAGGTGCTCTCCTCGAACGTCACGGGAATCTTCATCTTGCCGACACCGATCCTGACGCGGTCCGACGGCGAGTAGTAGATCCCGGTTTCTTCGATATCCGCGGCGTGGGAATGGTTGTCGGTATCGGCCTCGAAGATCACGAGGTAGGAGAAGCGTCCGGCCGCGCCCTCCACGCCGAGCCGGGCGCGGCGGAGGATGGCTCTCGTCCGGCGCGCGTCTGCGCTGGCCGCAGTGTCCTGGATCGGCCGGTAGATACCCGCGTCCCAGTGGAGACGGCCGGTGAACGCCAGGTGCGGCTGGCCGGCATCGGTGGACTGGGCCGGGGCCGGCAGGGCGAAGCCGAGCATCAGCACCAGTGCATCGCGTATGACCGGCATCGCCGCCCGCCAGGGCCCGGCGCCCGCGTTTCCGCGGGGGGGCGTGCCGACCGCGCCAGCGAACATCCGACGGACGATAGCACGCCGGCGGCGAAGCGGGTCACGCGCCCCAAGGCAGATTACCCAGCCGTGGGGAGTATGCTCGCTCGCATGCAGGATATCGCCATGCCCTCCCGCGCTCCGGTGTCCGTCATCGGGGTTCCGCTCGATCTCGGCGCCGGCCGTCGCGGGGTGGACATGGGGCCGTCGGCGATGCGGCACGCCGGCCTCGTGGGGAAGATCAGGAGCCTGGGGCGCGAGGTCGTCGACGAGGGCAACCTCGCCGCCCCGGTGGTCGAGTCGCTCGCCGGTCCCGGAGACGAGAACGCCCGCTACCTCGCCGAGATCGCCGGGGTTCTCGAGGCGCTCGCCGAACGGGTACGGCGGGTCGGGCTCGCCGGTCGGCTGCCGGTGGTGCTCGGCGGCGATCACTCGATCGCGCTGGGGTCGGTCTCGGGGATGGCGGGGTTGCCGGGTGAGGGCGGCCAACGCAAGCCGATCGGGCTCCTCTGGATCGACGCCCACACTGATGCCAACACCCCGGAGACGTCGCCGAGCGGGAACCTCCACGGCATGCCGCTGGCCGCGATTCTGGGGAAGGGGCCGGAGGCGTTGACCCGCGTCGGGGGATTCGCGGCCGGAACCCCCCGTCTGTCGCCGGCGAACACGGTGGTGATCGGGGCGCGGAGCGTGGACCCCGGGGAGGCCGCCGTGGTGGCGTCGCTCGGGCCGCGGGTCTACACGATGGAGGAGGTGGACCGGCGCGGCATCTCGCCGATCATCGACGAGGGCCTCGGCCTGGTGCTCGACGGGACGGGGGGCTTCCATCTGAGCCTCGACGTGGATGCTCTCGACCCCTCGGCCGCGCCCGGCGTCGGCACGCCGGTTCCCGGGGGGCTGACGGTCCGCGAGGTCCATACGGTGATGGAGCGGGTCGCCGCCTGCGGAGGCCTGCGGTCGCTGGAGGTCGCCGAGGTCAACCCGGTACTCGACCTGCGGAACCAGACGGCGGAGCTCGCGGTCCACTTCGTCGCATCGGCCCTCGGAAAGCGAGTGCTGAGCGGTCTCGCTCCGCACTGAAACCGTTGCTGCGTACCCGCGGCAGGCGTGGATGAAGACGGGCGCAGACTCCTAGGACGCGGTGGTGGTCGGCTCCACGCGGACGGTCACCACGTCGGTGTCGTGGTACTGCTGGTGGCGCACCGACGACGCGAAGTGGCGAAGCAGCCGTAGCGAGACCTCCCGGTCGCCCGGCGCGCCGCCGGTCCGGTCCCCGAGCAACGCAAGCTGATCCTCGATGTTCGTCTCGTCCGTCGCGGCCACGAACTCCAGCTCGGCGGCGGCGCCGTCGCGGCGGCCGGTCAGCAGGAGGTGCCGTGGGGCGGATGCGCCGCTCTCGTCGTCCGGCGCGGTCAGGGTGAGCAGGGTCTCTTCGCCGACCGCCCGGACCCGGTCCGCCATCGCCTCGCTCCAGCCCTGGCGGGCCGAGAATGCGGCCAGGAACCCGTCGATCTTCGGGTAGGCGTCGACGTTCAATCCGGTCCGGATGCGTTGCGGCCGCGGCCGTGCGAGCTCCAGGAACCCGGTCATGAGGATCGCGGCAAGGCCGCCGGCGGTCATGCCGTTCCCGAGCAGTCCGCCCCACCACGGGCCCATGGCCTCGGGGAAGATCCACTGATGCTGGAATCCCGTGCCGATCCAGAACGCGGTGCCGGCCACTACTCCCTTGCGGTAGTCGATGCCGTCCTGCACCACCACCTTCATGCCGAGCACGAACAGGATGGACAGGAGCACGACGGTGTATCCCCAGACCACCGGGCCCGGGATCGCGAGGATGAGGGCCATGAACTTGGGCATGAACGCCAGCCCGACGAAGATGGCGCCGATGTACACGCCGACGACGCGGGACGCCACGCCGGTCATCTCGGATACCGCGATGCTCGACGAGTAGGTCGTGTTCGGCACCGTCGCCGCGAGCCCGGAGAGCAGGTTGCCGAGCCCGTCCGCGGCCACCGCGCCCTGCACCGCGCGGAAATCGACGGCCCGCGGCGTCCGCCACGACACCCGTTGAATGGCGACGCCGTCGCCGATGGTCTCGATGGCCCCGATGAGGGTCACGAAGATGAACGCCGGCAGGAGGGACCAGAACGTCACCCCGAACCCGAAGTCCATGCCCGGCCAGTCGCCCGCGGGCAGCCCGATCCAGCCCGCTTCGGCGATGAGCCGGGTGTCGTAGATGCCGAATGCGCCGGCCACCACGCAGCCCGTGACGATGCCGATGACCGGGGCCCAGAGGCGCCACACGCCGGAGGCGCGCAGGGTCACCGCGACGGTGACGATCAGCGTCGCGGCGGCGCTGGCCGGCGCCGCCGCCGGCGACGCTCCGTCCGGCACGACGGACAGCATGTCGAAGATGATCGGCATGACGGTCACCGAGATCAACATGATCACGGTGCCGCAGACGGTGGGCGTGAAGATGCGCCGCAGCAGCGCCAGCCGCTCGGAGAGGGCGAACTGCACCAGGGCCGAGGCCGCCACCAGAGACGCGAGCAACCCCGGTCCTCCCTCCGCGAGGGCGGTGACGCAGACCGCGATGAATGCGCCCGAGGTTCCCATCATCAGAATGTAGCCGGCGCCGATGCGCCCGATCCGGACCGCCTGGAACACCGTGGAGATCCCGCTCACCGCGAGCGCGGCGAACGCCGCCCACGTCAGGTAGTCCTCGCCGGCGCCCGCCGCCCGCACCACGATGGCCGGGGTCACCACGATTCCCGCGATGGCGAGCATGGCGTACTGGAAGCCGAGTCCGAAGGCCAGGGGATGCGGCGGTCGTTCGTCGGGCTCGTAGCGGATGTCCTGGGCGCGGTCGTCGTTCGATTCCATCGTGGACGTCTCGTTACGGTTGGTCTTGCGGCCAGCGGGGCCGGCGGGCGGATCCGCGGCGTGCTCGATGTTCCCGCAGGGGGTCACCTCTGCAGGTCCCGGGCCGGCGGGATTCGGACAGATTCTATGCTTCTCTTGCGGCGGCGCGTAGCCGCGGGCTCGACCGGAACCCGCTGCCGTCGGTTCAGACGCCAGCCGGGAAGCCCGCGTCCTCGCGGCGGGCGGCCACTCGGAGAGTCCGAGCGTGGAGCGCGCCCGCGCCGCGAACCGCGCGATGCACGTGATCGAGAGTGTTGTAGACGTGCGGGCAGAGCCGCAGTCCGCCGGTGGCCGCCCCGGCGATGCCGTGCTGCTCGTACAACCCGGCGACCAGGGGACCCCGCCGTTCGGGGTCGCAGGCGGCGATGACCACGCCGCCGCTGAGCTCGGGCGCCATCGGCGTGACGAGCTCGAACCCGGCCTCGACGAGCCCGGTCTTCAACGCGGTCGCGAGCTCGACGATGCGCGTCTCGACATGCGCCATCCCCAGGCGGTTCTGGAACGCGACGGTGGTCGCGACGGCGGCGAGGGCGGCGTCGTCGCGCTGGCCCAGCGATTCGAACTTGCGCGCCCCGCGCGGCCGCGGTGCGACGTTGCCGCCCCAGCTCGGGGCCACGATGCTCGGCCAGATCTCCGCCACCCGGTCGGCGCGGACGTAGAGCAGGCCGACCTCCTTCGGGCCGAGGAACCACTTGTGCGCGCTCCCGGTGTAGGAGTCGCATCCGAGGTCCCGGAGGTTCACGTCCAGCGCGCCCCAGCTCTGGGCGCCGTCGACGTGAACGTGAATGCCGCGGCGGTGGGCCACCTCGCACAGCTCGCGCACCGGCAGCCGCACGCCGGTGACGTTCGAGACATGCGTCAGCGCCAGCACCCGGGTGCGCGGCGTCAGGGCGCTCTCGAAGGCCGCGACCAGGTCATCGACGCCCGCCGGGGCCGCCGGCGTCGCCACTCGCGTCACCGCCAGCCCGTAACGCGCCGCCCGTACGTCCCAGGCGACGTTGTTGGTCGGATGGTTCTGATCCCACACCACGACCTCGTCGCCCGCGCCGAGCGGCAGCCCCGCGTTGACGACGTTGTTGGCCTCGCTCGTGTTGCGCACGAGGGCGATCTCGTCGGCGGTGACCCCCAGCCGGACCGCCACCGCCTCGCGCGACGCCTCGAGCATCGACCCGAACTTCTCGCGGTTCGGAAACGAGCAGTCGACGTCGATGTCGCGGGTCAGCTCGCGGACCCGCTCGGCCACCGCCCGCGGCGAGGGGCAGAGGTTCGCCGCGTTCATCGGCACCCGTTCCTCGCGGAACGCGAACTGGCGCCGGACCTCCTGCCAGAACGACTCGGTCGGGTCGGACTGCGCCGCCGCGGGACGGCCGGCCAGCATCGGCTGGACCACGCTGCCGACGGCCAGGGTGTGCAGGAATCGGCGCCGTGAGGTGTCGACGGTCATGGCTGTCTCCTTGCGGGGTGTGCCTCCGGGGCGACCCGCTTTCTTCGCCCCGCCTCTTCGGCTGGCGCTTCACCGATCTCGGTACGACACGGGTCATGCCACGGGTTTGCCGAGAAAGGGGTCCTCGTCCCCGTGGCCATCTCCGCGCCAGGAGGCACGCAGCAGGCCGATCGAGGGCTTCCATATGCAGTCACGACGCCCAGCTAGCGGAAACGAGTCAGGGTGACGTCTATCACGCGCGTACGGGGTTCGTTCCGCCGCCACTGCATCAGGATTGGACTCTGGTAGCGTCCCTGCGCGAGACGACCCGTGCCCGGGGTCTCCCGGTCGGATACGGGCAGGCTCACCGAGCGCTTCACCTGCAGGAAACGCCGCGCGGGGGCGACGAAGAACCGGGACAGAATCCGTTCGACCACCGAGTTGCTCAGGTGGAGGACGTCGACCAGCTCGTTGAACACCTGCACCAAGTCGTACTTGGCGTAGTTGATCGTCTTGTTCGGAATGGACCGGGGATCGGACAGCAGATCCCGGCTGTTCTCGGCCATGAACCGCAACGGATCGCGCAGGACCTCGGCCAGGTCGTGGCGCATGAGCAGGGTTTCGTACTCGTTGACGGTCAGGCCGGCCTGCTCTTCGCCGGGACCGAGGGCGAGCTGAATACGGCCCTTGTCGACGCCGTGTCGTCTGATGAGCTCGTCGCAGCACTCGAACACGCCGAAGCGGGGGTCCTTCAGGCTGACGGAGTCGACGGGATGCGCGGACATCGGCACCGTCACCCGATCCCGCGCCACCTCTTCCTCGGTGCTGTATCCGAGCACCGTGGTCACGCGCTGCCGCGCCCGGCCCCGGTAGACGCCGTCGAGATCTATGAGATACACCGGGTCGCCGGTGCCGCCGCGGTAGGTCACGCAATTGCGCAGCCCGGCGCTGATGAACGCCAGATGCGAGTCGGCGTTGGGGGGTTCGGTTTCTCGCTGCGCCTCGGACAGCTCCTCGCGGAGGTCGAGCTGATCGTGCTTGTATCCCGCCCCCTCGGGAAACATCTTGCGGAAGAAGGACAGGTACGATCCCAGGCCGTCGCGTTTCCGGTTCAGCCGGGTCGCCAGGCTCTGATCGAGATAGCCGGCGGTGGTGTGATACGAGCTGTAGAGCGCGAGCGGAAACGGCTCCAGGACGTCGCCGTGGGCGTCCGACACCCGACGGCTAACGTCGAGCAGGTCGATGCGGGCGCGCGGTCGTATCGTGAGCGCTACTTCGACGGGCGCAGGTGCCATCTAAAACGCCATCATAACCCAAACGACGCAGGCAGCGTCATTCGGGGATGCCGTGGGGGCCTGTCTGTCCGGCGATGCCATGCCGATATGCTCCCTCGTCACGCCTTGTCCCGCTGGCGCGAACTTCTACGGCGCAAGCTCCTAGCAACTCAGACAGCGGTGGTTGTTCTTCGCGCCGAGGCTCTCGAGCAGAGCGATGGTGTCCGGGAACGGTTGAATCCGCTGCACGGGACCGTTGGCCATGTCGACGGTCGTCTGCCCCCGGCGACTGATCTCGGTGACGTCGACCCCCCCGTTTACGAGGTAGCGGATCAGTTCGTTGTCCCCGCGGGCGGCGGCATGGTGGATCGCGTTGTACCCGTTGTGGTCGCGGAAGTGAACGTCGAGACCCACCTCCTCGACGAGAAACCGGACAGCCGGGAGCCAGCCGCCGGGCACGTGGCGGTGCGAGTTCCCCGCGTAGCCCTGGCCGTATCCGACGCCGGACGCCGCGAGCAGGGGAGACACCGCGGGGCCGCCGAGGCGGACCGGCGGCAGGCCGGACGGGTCCGGATGGGCGAGAAGCCGGCGAGTGGGCACCGTGACGGTCGGGAGATGCGGGTCCGACCCGTGCTCCAGAAGGAGCCGCATGGCCTCGACGTCGAGGCCGTAGGCGGCGCGCCAGAACGCGGTCGCGCCGGCGCGTTCGACCCCGAGGAGGTCGCGGTTGTATGTCGTGTACCACAGCGACTTCTCGAGCCGCGCGTCGACGTCGGCGCCGGCTTCGAGCAGCGCCCGCATCGCGTCGAGATAGGAGGCGGTCTGCTGCAGGTGGTCCGTGGGCTGCGGATGCCGGGCCTTCGGGGCCCAGTGCATGTTGAGCACCCCGTACAGCGGCGTCGCGCCGGCTGCGCTCGCCAGGGTGGGGTCGGCTCCCGACTCGAGGAGCCGCAGGGCCAGATCGAAGTGCCCGTTGATGGCCGCGATCAGCAGGGGGCTCGTGCCGTCGGCCGCGCTCACCTGGTTGACGTCGGCGCCGCCCGCGACGAGCGCCAGGGCCGTATCGGTGTGGCCGTCGCGCGCGGCGAGCAGCAGCGCCGTCAGGCCGCCGTGGGTCCCCACCAGATCGGCGAAGCCGAGAGGCTCCGGCTCTTCCTGCCGGTCGGCCTCGGCCGCCGGCGCGGGTGGCGGTGCAGCCGGACGCCGAAAGGGGGGCGGCGCCGCCGTTCGCGGCCGCGGCAGACCCGGCCGCCGGGCCCGGAAGCGGCGCCCCGGGTCGCGTTCCGCCGTCCGCCCGGCGCGGGCGGCGGCCACCCGGCCGCGCCGTTGCCGGCTGTCGGCCTGGTCGAACGCGTTGCGGGCGGAGATGTCCACGACCGTCGCGGAGATGCCGGGGTCCGCTCCCCACCGCAGCAGGGGCGCGACGGCGGCGGCCCGCGCCGCCCCCGCCGCGAACATGAGGGGGGTCTGACCCCAGCGGGGCTCGCGCACGTCGGGGTCGGCGCCATGCGCCAGCAGCGCCTCGACGGCGTCGATGCTTCCCGACTGCGCGGCGAAGTGCAGCGGGGCGGCGCCCGCCGAGGTCAGCGCCTCTCCATTCGCCCGATGGGCGAGCAGGGCCGCGACCACCGGGGCATGGCCGGCCCGGCTCGCGACGTGCAGCGGCGTGTGGCGGCCGAGACGGGTCACCGCTTCGGGGTCGGCGCCGGCCGCGAGGAGCCGGCGGGCGGTCCCCGCGTCGCCGTGCCGCGCCGCCCAGTGCAGGGCGGTCATGCCGTCGCCGCGCGGCGCGTCGACATCGGCGCCGTTCGCCAGCAGCGTCTGCACCGCCTCGTGGTCCTGCCGCATGACCGCATCGGCGAGGGGCGCGTCGACGGCGGTCTCCACCGCGCCGGTCGCCGCGCACAACAACGTCAGGAGGACGCCGGTCCGGGTTCGAAGCATGGGTTTCTCCAGACGATCGACGTTGGCCGGCCCGGCTCTCAGGCGTTCAACGAGAACACGCCGGTGCTGTCACCGAACCGCTCGGCGTCGTCGACGCCGAGCCGCTGGATGAGGTCGAGCATCACGTTCGCCATCGGCGTTCCCGGCGCCGCGCGGAGATGCAGGTTGCCGGCCAGCTGTCCGCTGGCCCCGCCGGCCACGAAGAGCGGGCACCGCTTGTGGTTGTGCACGTTGGGGTCGCCCATCGGCGAGCCGTAGATGATCATCGAGCGGTCGAGCAGGGTCGCGTCCCCCTCTTCGAGCGCGCGCAGCTTGCCGAGGAAATAGGGCAGCAGGCTCACGTGGTAGCGGTTGAGCCGGGCAAACTCCTCGATATTGTGCTCCCGCCCGCCGTGGTGGGAGACCGGGTGAAAGCCCCGGGTGATGCCGCTGGCGGGGTAGACGCGCCCGGTGGCGTCGCGCGACAGCTTGAACGAGAAGACCCGGGTGACGTCGGTCTCGAACGCGAGCGCCTGCAGGTCGAACATCAACCGGACGTGCTCGTCGAACGAGTCGGGAACCCCGGCCGGCGCGTCGGGGAGCTCGCGTGGCTCGCCGCCGAGATTCCGAGCCTCGACGCGCTCGATACGCCGCTCGATCTCGCGGATGTCGGTCAGGTAGCGGTCCATGCGGCGCTGATCCGCCGAATCCAGCGTAGGAGTGAGCCGGGCGACCTCTTCGGCGATGAAGTCGAGCACGCTGCGCTGCTGGCGGCGCCGGACGGCGCGCTCGCCCGGGGTGCCGCCGGTCCCGAACAACTGATCGAACGCCAGCCGGGGATCGCGAATCATCGGGAGCGGCTCGGACGGCGACGCCCAGCTGATCGTGTCGGTGTAGACGCACGAGTAGCCGTAGGCGCAGCCTCCGGCCTGATCGACGTTCTCGATGCAGAGCTGCATGGACGGAATCGGCGTGCGCTGGCCGAACCGCCGGGCGTAGAGCTGATCGAGGGAGACGCCGGCCCGGACGTCGGAGCTCTCGGTCTGTCTCGGATGCGACTGGGTGAGGAAGGTCGCGCTCGATCGGAAGTGGTCTCCGCCGATCTCGGGAGGGGTGACCGCTTCCGCCGGCCGCACGTCGGTGTCGCTGACGATGGTCAGCACGTCCCGGAACGGCTCGAGGGGGCTCAGGGCGCTCGGCGTCAGGTCGAACTTGCGCCCCGTCGCGGCCGGCGACCAGAGGTGCCGCGAGGCGCCGTGGGCGGTGCTGCCGGCGGCCCCGTGGACGTTCTCGATGCAGACCAGGCGGGTCGGATCGTCGAGCGACTGGGCCGCCGCCACCCGGCGCCAGGGCTGCCCGGCGGGCACGAACGCGTCGAGGAAGGGCAGCGCGACGGTGGTCCCGAGACCGCGCAGGAAAGTACGGCGCGGTAGATGCTTGCCGGTGACGAAGGCCATGCTGATCAGTCCTCCACGGAAGTAGGGGTCGTGCCCTGCGTGCGGAACGCGGGACTGCGCACGATCTCGAGGATGAAGCGGGACAGGCGCATGTCGTCGGCCTCGGCCGCGCTGGCGATGCCGCGGACCGCGGGCATGTCGAAGTACTCGATGCGGCGCCCCAGCGCGTAGGCCATCAGGTTCTCGGTGAAGGTGCGCGCGATTGCGCCCGGCCGCTCGAGCAGGGCGGCGCGCAGATCGCCGGCGCTGGCGATGGGCGTTCCGTCGTACAGCTCGCCCGACGCGTCGACGCGGTTGCCGTTGTCGTTGAGCCTCCTCGCCCCGGTCACGCCGTAGTGCTCCAGGGCGAGCCCGATCGGGTCCATCATCCGATGGCACGAGCTGCACGCGGGGCTCCTCCGATGGTGCTCGAGGCGCTCCCGCACCGACAGCAGCCGGCCGCCGTCGGCGACCGCCGTATCGTCGAGATCGGGCACGTCGGGGGGCGGGGGCGGGGGCGGGCTGCCGAGCAGCACCTCCATCACCCACTTGCCCCGCAGCACCGGCGACGTGCGGTCGGCGTGGGAGGTCAGCGTGAGCACGCTGCCGTGCCCCAGCAGCCCGCGGCGCCGATGGCCGGCCGGCCAGGCCACGCGCCGGTGGTGCTCGCCGGCGACCCCGGGAAGCCGGTAGTGCTTGGCGAGACGCTCGTTGACGAAGCTGTAGTCCGCGGTCAGCAGCTCGAGCAGGCTCCGGTCCTCGCGGACGAGGTGGTGGAAGAACAGCTCCGTCTCCCGCCGCATGGCGCGCTTGAGCTGCTCGTCGAAATCGGGATACGTCCGGACGTCCGGATGCATCGTTTCGAGATCGGGCAGCCGGAGCCACTGCGCGGCGAACCGGGTGGCCAGGGCTTCCGACCGCGGGTCGGCGAGCATGCGGCGCACCTGAGTGTCGAGCACCGTGGGGTCCGACAGGCGGCCGGCGGTGGCGAGGTCGACGAGCTCGGCGTCCGGACCCGAGGCCCACAGGAAGAAGGACAGGCGGGACGCCAGGGCGTGGTCCGAGACCGCGAAGCCGTCCGTCGGGTCGGCGCCGGCCGGCGGCGCCTCGAACCGAAACACGAAGTGCGGGCTGGCGAGCACGCCTTCGAGGGCCATCCGGACGCCCGCCTCGAAACCCCCCTCGGTCGCGCCGGTGTCGTACAACGCCATCAGGGACCGGAGGTCGCCGGTGGCGAGGGGGCGGCGATAGGCGGCGGTCCCGAGCCGGGTGACGATCTCGCGGGCGCACGCGGGCGCATCGCCGGCCGCGTCGGGCCGGCAGGAGAATATCCGGCGCCGGCTCGGCGTGTCGGAGACCCCGACCGGATCGAGGGGCCCCCGGATCGCCAGGTCCCGCAGGTGAGGCAGGCTGGTGAAGCCGTAGGCATTGGCGACGCTCGTGCTCGACAGCGACCAGTCGTGGGGCGAGATGAGGTCCTGCGCCGGGCCCTCCAGGTGGCGGATGAAGACGGCCGAGACACGGTGCGGCCCCGCCGTGACGCGGATCGGATCGGTGCGGAGATTGACGCCGTTCGGATCGGAGACGTGCATCCACCGGTCGATGTCGAGGAGGGCGACGCGTTCGCCGTCGACCGAGATCTCGATTCGCTCCGGATGCTCCGCCGTGTGCAGCGCTCCGCGGCCGCTGCCGAACAGCTCTCCGGTGGTCTCGTGGTGGAACGAGACCCGGAACCGGTAGTCGGCGTCGGCGGGGAAGGTGTGGACGACGGAGAGCCCGCCCCGCGAGCCGTAGGGCGCCCCGACGACCTGCTCCCGCTGCGAGACCCACCGCGTGACCTTGTAGGTCGCCTCCCGGGGGGCGGCCGTCGGGTCGCCCACCGCGAGCCGGCTGATCCCGGCCGCGGCCCGGAGGTAGCCGTTCATCAGGGTGGGGGAGAGCAGCTGCACGTCGGCGATGTTGTCGAAACCCGCGCTTTTGGTGTCGAGGGGCAGGTAGTCGCTCGCGCGGATGTCGAGGTCGAGCAGATCGCGGACTGAGCGCTGGTACTCGGCGCGGTTGAGGCGCTGGAAGCTGCGGCGTCCCGGGAGCGGCCGCTCGGCCGCGAAGTCGTCGACGAGCGTCTCCAGGGTCTCCGCGAGCGCCTGCAGGGCGGTCTCGTCGGGGCGGGCGGCCCCGGCCGGGGGCATCAGCCCCGTCCGCACCTTCCGGATGATCTTCTCGGCCAGCGGGCGTTCGCCGGCGGCGCCGGCGACCTCGAAGCGGTCCAGCGACAGGTTCCCGTAGCGCGCCCGGTCGTTGTGGCAGCGCCGGCAGGTCTCGTTCACCACCGCCTGCGCCGCGTCCGGGGCGGCCGGCGGGGCCGCGGGTCTCGCCATGCACGGAGACGCGATCGACCCGAGCGCGAGACAGACCGCGATTCTCGCAACGGCGGCCGGGGCGGTGTTCATCATGGTTCGATCACTCTCTTCTTGCGATGTGACGACCGCCGTTCACGCGTGCCGTGGGTGGCCGGCCCGGGAACCTCGAGCGGGCGGCTCCGCTTCCCGGCCGGGCAATCTGCGTAGTGTAGCCGTTGTCCGCGAGGTTTTCCACGCCCCGCGCGGGGCGCCGAAGTTGACGACGCCGACCAGGCTGAAGCGATGGTCAAAAGGGTTCCCGGGGCGGCCCGCCGATGGACGCGTTCCGGGAGCAGCTCGACGGAGCGGTCCGCGCGTTGCCGGCGGGGTCGTGCGCGGTCACCGAGACCCGCGTGGGGACGATTGCAGCCTGGCCGGCGGATTCGATGCCGGCAGGGCGCCGGACGAACCGAGTGGGTGTGCGCGGCGTCCGATGAGCGCCCGGATACCCGCGCGCGGACAGCGAACGCTGGTGGGCGGCTGGCCGGATCGTCAGCGGCGCCGGAGTCGTGCGAAGAAGTCGGCCTCGCCGTTGCACGCGAGCGCCGCGCGGACGACGGCATCGTCGGACGCCGCGTCGAGCGCCGACAGGTCCGCCAGACTCTCGTCCGACACCGCGATGCCCCGCGCCCGCAGCATCTCGCGGACCATCTGGAGGCGGGCCGCTGCCCGGCCCTCCGCCAGGCTCCGACGCCGGTGCCAGCCGAGCATCGGATCGTCGTCGGGCCCGGTGCCGTCCCGCGCCCCGAGCGCTGCGCCCACCCGCTGCAGCACCGCGAACGTCCGTTCCGTCAGCATCGTTTCGTTCAGGCCGGCGTGGATCTCGGCCGCTGTCCAGCCCGGAAACACGCCGCTCGCCGCCGATGCGTGGTAGGTGCCCGCCACCAGGCGGTGGATCGTCAGTCCCGGCCGCCGGCCGCGCGGCCGGCTCGCGGCCCGCTCGTCCGGCACTTCGACCCACAACTCCGGGAAGCCCCACGCTTCGTACAGGCCCAGCTTGCCCCGCCGTACGTCCGTCGTGTGATCGACCTCGAGCACCACGTTCGGGAAGTCGTGCTCGCCGGCCACCATCGCCTTGGCGCCCGGCAGGCGCGCGCGCCGGGGATGCACGTACACGGATTCGTCGGCCTGCAGGATGCGCCGCGGCGCACCGTGCTCGTCGTGCTGCATCAGGTCCATCGAGCCGTAGCACTCGATGGACGACCCGCGTTCGGCGGCAATCCGGTCCACGAGCTGCGTCAGCCGGCGCGACGGCTTCTCGTGATACGGGGTCGTCGGCTCGGCGACCCACGCCGTCTCGGTGGCGGCGTCCCAGAACTCCAGGCGCCCCTCCCAGGTTGCGATGGCGCTCCGCGGCACGCGCCGGGGCGTGCAGCCGGGGAACGCGACCTCCGGCGGCGCGGCTGCCGGGCCGGCCAGCGCGCGCGGAACGTGCGGCTGGGGTTCGAAGTCGGCCATGGCTCCATTCTAAACCGAACCGTTGCCGATGGGTCGGTTGCGTCCCCCGTTTGGTCCGGCGTCCCGGCAGCATACAATCGTTGGCCGCGTCCCGAGGACGCGAAGGAGGACCCATGGCGCTGTTCGTCGTCCGGCATCAGCACGATGCCGAGAGCTGTCCGGCCCGGGATCCGTATGCCGGGGCTGGTCTGTTGAACCATCTCAGCCGCCCCAACGTGCGCCGGCACGGGGTGCGCATCCAGGGCGAGGCGGTGGTCCAGGGCGAGCACACCGTCTACTTCATCGTCGAGGCCGACGACGAGGGCAGGCTCGCGGCGTTCATGGAGCCCTTTCGGCACGCCGGCAGCGTGGACGTCTACCCGGCGTCGACCTGTGCGGGGGTCGTCGCCAGCGGCGGCTGCGCCGCCTCGACCCTGCCGGTCGATCCGGTGTCCGCGGTGAATCCGGAGACCGCCTGCCAGCAGGCGCTCGACGACGGGCTCGTCGTGCACCGGGCCCATCCCCTCAACGGCGAAACGTCGATCCCGGCTCTTCTCGGCGGCGTGGTCATGCCCAATGCCCACTTCTACGTGCGGAACCACTTCCAGATACCCAGCCTCGACACCGACGCCTTCCGGCTGACGGTGGGCGGCCTCGTCGAGCGTCCGCTCAGCGTGAGCCTGCGCGACCTGCACAACATGCCGTCCCGGACCCTGATGGTCACCCTGGAGTGCGCGGGCAACGGGCGGGCGCTGTTCGACCCCCCGATCGAGGGCGAGCGCTGGGACCTCGGCGCGGTGAGCACGGCCGAATGGACCGGGGTGCCGCTGAAGGAGCTGCTCGACCGTGCCGGGACGGCCCCCGGCGCCCGCGAGGTGCTGTTCCGGGGGGGCGACGGCGGGTCCGTCGAGGGCGAGTCGGCCCCCATCGCCTTCGAGCGCAGCCTCGGCCTCGACGACGCGCGCGACGCCGACGTCCTGCTCGCCTACGCGATGAACGGCGAGGCGCTGCCGCAGCAGCACGGCCACCCCCTGCGGGTAATCGTGCCCCGGTGGTACGCGGTGGCCTCCGTGAAGTGGCTGACGGACATCACCCTGATCGACCACTCGTTCACGGGGCACTACCAGGCGACGAAGTACTGGTACGAGTGGGAGCGCGACGGCGGGGTGGTGCGCGAGCCGGTCACCCTGCAGCAGGTGCGGGCCCTCGTCACCGAGCCGGGGCCGGACCAGGAGGTGCCCGCGGGGGAGTTCGCCATCCGGGGGGTGGCGTGGTCCGGCGCGGCGCCCATCTCCCGCGTCGACGTCAGTCTCGGCGGGGAGTGGCAGGCGGCGCGGCTCGTCGGCGAGCGGCACCGGCACAGCTGGCAATGGTGGGAGCTGATCACCCGGTTCGAGCGGCCCGGCCCGGTGGTGCTGCGGGCGCGGGCGACGGACCTGGCCGGGCGCACCCAGCCCGCGGAGGCCGAGTGGAACCGGCTCGGCTACGGCAACAACGCCATCCACCGCGTCCCGATTCGGGTGGCGTGACGTCGCCGGGCGCGACGGCGCCTCGCGCCGGAGGGAGAGACGGGCGCGGCGGGCTCGGGCCGGAGGCGTGGTCCCGAGCGTCGGCGGTCGGGCCGGTTTGGTACAATCGAACCGTTCGCGGCCGTATCGGCATCGCCGGCGCAGTCGCGGACGAGGAGCGAGACGATGAGACGCATCCTGATCGGCGTTCTCGGCATCGGCGTGTTGCTGGCTCCCGCCCCGGACGCGGCGGCCCAGCACTGGCCGCAGTTCCGGGGGTTGGACGCCGGCCGCGTGGCCGACGACCCCGCCCTGCCCGACCGGTGGAGCGAGACCGAGAACATCGCCTGGAAGATCGACGTGCCGGGGCTGAGCTGGAGCTCGCCGGTCGTGTGGGGCGACCACATCTTCGTCACCACCGCCGTCAGCGCCGCGGACGACGAGGTGCAGCCGATTCCCGGCCTGTACGACCCGGGCGAGCACAACGGGTCGGTGCCGGCCAGCGGCGAGCACCGGTGGCTGGTGTACGACATCGACTTCGAGACCGGCGCGGTGCGGTGGGCGCGGGAGCTCCATCGCGCGGTGCCGGGGATTACCCGGCATCTCAAGAACAGCTACGCCTCGGAGACGCCGGTCACCGACGGCGAGCGGGTCTACGTCTACTTCGGCCCCATCGGGCTGGTCGCGGCGCTCGACTTCGAGGGCAACGAGATCTGGCGCCGGGACGTGGGGACGTTCAACACCATGCAGGCGATGGCCACGGCATCGTCCCCGGCCCTGCACGACGGCCGGCTGTACGTCCTGAACGACAACACCACGCAGTCGTTCCTGGCCGCATTGGACGCCGCGACCGGCGAGGACGTGTGGCGGGTCGAGCGCGACGAGCCGGGGCACACCTGGTCGACGCCCCTCGTGTGGGAGAACCCTCTCCGCACCGAGATCGTGACCTCCGCCACCGGGAAGGTCCGCTCCTACGACCTCGACGGCGGGCTGCTGTGGGAGCTCGGGGGGATGTCGCTGCTGACCACTCCCAGCCCGTTCACGAGCCATGGGCTGGTCTACATCAGCTCGGGCTATCCCGGCGGCGCCCTGCGGCCGGTCTACGCCATCCAGCCCGGGGCGGCCGGCGACATCTCGATCTACCAGGAGGTCGCAAGCGGCCTGCAGGAGGGATTTCCCGGCAGCCGGACCTACTCGCAGGACTCTCACGTCGTCTGGGCCTATCCGCTGCTGGGCACCTACAACACCACCGCCCTCGTCTACGGCGACATCTACTACACCCTGCTCGACCGCGGCTTCCTCCTCGCGCACGATGCGGTCACCGGGGAGGAGATCTACGGCCGGCGGCGCCTGGAGATCGGGAACGGCTTCACCGCGTCGCCGTGGGGCTACAACGGCCGGATCTTCCTGTTGAGCGAGGACGGCGACACCTTCGTGGTCAAGGCGGGACCCGAGTTCGAGATCCTCCACAAGAACTCTCTGGATGAAATGACGCTGGCGACCCCGGCGGTGGCGCGGGGCAGCGTGATTCTGCGCACCCAGTCGAAGCTCTATCGGATCGCCAGGAGCGACTGACCCGTCGTCGGCATACGGTGGAAACGACATCGCTCGGCGGCGCCGGGCCGGAGAGAGCCGGCGGCGGATCGAGCAAGGAGACAGGAATGGGACCGACGGCGGCTGAGACCACGCATGCGTTCGACGAGGCGGTACGGGCGGGCCGCGACCCGTTCAAGGTGGCGGACCTGTCGCTGGCCGCATTCGGGCGGAACGAGATCCGGCTGGCCGAGCAGGAGATGCCGGGGCTGATGGCCCTCCGCCGGGAGCACGCGGGGCAGGCGCCGCTCGCGGGGGCCCGCATCATGGGCAGCCTGCACATGACGGTGCAGACCGCGGTGCTCATCGAGACGCTGGACGCGCTCGGGGCCGACGTGCGGTGGGTGTCGTGCAACATCTTCTCGACCCAGGATCACGCGGCCGCGGCGGTGGCCGTCGGGCGGCCGGAGACCGGAGGGACGGCGGAGAACCCGCGCGGAATCCCGGTGTTCGCGTGGAAAGGGGAGACCCTCGCCGAGTACTGGTGGTGCACCAGCGAGGCGCTGGTGTGGCCGGCCGGCGCCGGCCCCTCCCTCATCGTCGACGACGGCGGCGACGCCACGCTGCTCGTGCACAAGGGCTACGAGTTCGAGCAGATCGGAGAGGTGCCCGGATTCGACCCGGAGACGGAGCCGGAAGAGTGGGGCGTCATCCTGGATCTCCTGCGCAATCTCCAGGCGCGCGACAGGCAGCACTGGCAGCGGGTGAGCCCGGCGATTCGCGGGGTCAGCGAGGAGACCACCACCGGGGTCCACCGGCTCTACGAGATGATGGAGGCCGGGACCCTCCTGTTTCCCGCGATCAACGTGAACGACTCGGTGACCAAGAGCAAGTTCGACAACGTGTACGGCTGCCGCCACTCGCTGCCCGACGGCCTCGCGCGGGCCACCGACGTCATGCTCGGCGGCAAGGTCGCGGTCGTGTGCGGCTTCGGCGAGGTGGGGAAGGGCTGCGCCCAGGCCCTGCGGGGCCAGGGGTGCCGGGTCGTCGTCACCGAGATCGACCCCATCTGCGCCCTGCAGGCGGCGATGGAGGGCTACGAGGTCAACACCCTCGACGCCATGCTCGAGCGCGCCGACATCTTCATCACCGCCACCGGCAACCGGGACATCATCTCGGCCCGGCAGATGGCCCGCATGAAGGACAAGGCCATCGTCGGCAACATCGGGCACTTCGACAACGAGATCGACATGGCCGGGCTCAAGAAGACGCCGGGCATCCAGCACGTCCACATCAAGCCCCAGTACGACGAGTGGCGGTTTCCCGACGGCCACAGCGTGATGGTGCTCGCGGAGGGGCGCCTGCTGAACCTCGGCTGCGCGACCGGCCATCCGAGCTTCGTCATGTCCGCGTCCTTCACCAACCAGGTGCTGGCCCAGATCGCCCTGCATCAGAACAAGGGCGAGTACGGCAAGCGGGTCTACATGCTGCCGAAGCGCCTCGACGAGAGAGTGGCCCGGCTGCACCTGGACCATCTCGGGGTCCGGCTCACCACCCTCACCCCGGACCAGGCGGGCTACATCGGCGTGGACGTCGAGGGTCCCTACAAGCCGGACCACTATCGCTACTGACCTGAGACCAGCGCCCGCGCCGGTGTTCCCGCTCGGACGTTCCGCGCTTGGGCGTGTCGGGACCGGGTCGGTTTCGCCACGTCATCGTCCGCCGGTTGACCGGTGCTGGCCGCTGATGCCGTTCGACTGATGCGATGAACTCCTGTGCGCCTGGACGTGGCGGCAGGGACTTGACTTGGCCTGCCGCCGGGCGCATTCTCTCCACGTTACGACATCCCGTCGATCGTTCAAGGAGCAGAAGATGATGCTTTCGAGAATGCGTGGCGCAAGCCGAGATCGTGCCCGGCGGTTGGCGGTGGCGCTGTGCGCGTCGGTCCTGGTCCTGACCGGGATCGGTCTGCACGCGGAGGTGCCCGGAACCGCAAGCCTGTCGGGGACCGTGACGGCCTCGCAGCCGTTCACGGCGGCGCAGGTCTACGTGCGCAACGTCGACCGGGGGATCGTGTACATGGTGTACACGAACGCGGGACGCTACCGGGCCGTCGCCCTGTTTCCCGGCACCTACGAGGTGAGCGCGAGCACGAAGCACCTCGAGTCGGACGTCCGGACCGTGACCGTGAGCGCCGGCGGCGCGGCGGAGGTCGATCTGGCGCTGGGCGAGCTCTCGGGCGACGCGCCCCCGCTCGTCATCCCGGCCGGCCGGACGGCGATGGAGAGCGGCGCGGCGGGGTCGTTCGAGTTCGAGAGCTACGACGAGATCTATCCGCCGGGGCCGGGCAAGGCGGTCGCCGAGCAGGTCTGCATGGTGTGCCACGGCGAGAATTTCTTCCCCGGCCGCCCGGGCACCGAGCGGCAGTGGATGTCCTGGATCGACCACATGGTCGGCAGCACCCTCGGCGAGCAGGACCCCACCCGCTACGCGCAGGGGCTGCTCTCGTTCCGGGCGTCGACGTTCCGTTTCGGCCGGCAGGACCGGGACGACCTGCTGGCCTACGTCGTCGAGAACTTCGGGCCCGACAGCAAGCGCCGGCGCGTGGCCATCGAGCAGCAGACGCCGGTCGACGAGGAGGCCCTCGGCAAGGCGATGTACATCGAGTACTACCTCGCCAAGGACGGTCCCGGCGAAGGCGTCAACGACCCGCGCTGGGCCCGCGACCGGGTCGGCCGCTACGGCCAGGACCCGCGCTTCGACGCCGACGGCAACGTCTGGCTGGTGGACCGCGGCGTCCCGCACCGGCTCGTCAAGCTCGACCCCCGCACCGGCGAGCAGAAGGAGTATCTCTATCCCGATCCCCGGAACGGCAACCACGAGATTCTCATCGACCCGTCCGGCCTGATCTGGCTGCCCGAGCACCGGGGCCGCACGGGGGCCAAGGAGAAGCGGCTGCTGGGGTTCAACCCCGCAACCGAGGAGTTCGAGCACCTGATTCCGATGGACCCCGACGACGTGGTGCGCAACCCGACGAAGTTCCTGCAGTCGACGGCCATGGACTCGAAGGGCAACATCTACGTCGGCTGGATCATGGGCGGGGCCCTCAGCAAGTGGGACCGGGCCACCGGCGAGGTGTCGGTGTTCCGCATCCCGACCCCGCACGCCATCCCCTACGGCGTCATCGCCGATCGCAACGACAACATCTGGATCGCCCTCTGGAGCGGCGGCAAGATCGTCAAGTTCGACACGTCCAACAACTCGTGGACGGAGTTCACGGCTCCCACCTACCCGGGGCACACCCGGCGGCTGAACGTCGATTCGCAGAACAACATCTGGTGGGGCATCTACTCCGCCGGCAAGCGGGCCGGCAAGCTGGTCAAGCTGGACCAGTCCACGGGCAAGATGACCGAGTGGACGATTCCGCAGCAGAACGCCGAGCCGTATGACGTCGCCGCCGACCCCGAGGACAACATCTGGGCCCCCGACGTCGGCCAGCGGACCGACGGCGAGTACGGCGCCACGATCTGGAAGTTCGATCCGCGCAGCGAGGAGTTCACGTTCTATCCGAAGCCGCAGCGGCACGCCGACTCGCCCAAGATCCAGATCACCCGGGACGGCGCCGTCTGGTACTCGCCGCGCGGCAGCCGCGAGGCGCCCGCCTTCGGGGTGCTCTATCCGGACATGGACAAGATCGACGACCTGGGGGCGTTCTACACCTACGGCCCGCCCGGGTATCCGTTTCCGGCGCCGTCTCCCGCGACGTCTTCGGGAGGGCGCTGAGCCGGCGCCGGTGCACCGGCGCCGGGGTGCGATCAAGCCAATGACGGGCAGGGTGGGCCGTTTGCCGCGCGCAGACGGCTCTCCCGCCCGTCTACGGTGCGGGGGCTGGGTCCGGACCGGTCTCGCGGCCGGTGATGCGCCGGCCCAGCGCGCGAAGCGTGTCGAGTTCGTGGACGTCATCGGGCAGCAGGGGAACGCGCACCTGCGGAATCCCCGCGAGCACCCGGTCTATCTCCGACAGGTAGCGGGCTTCCTGCTGGCGCCGGGCGGCGAGGAACGCGCCGCCGGCCTCGTCCGGCAACACCCGGTTCACCACGATCGCGGTCACCGGGATCGAGAACCGGCGCAGGACCTCATGCGCCCTGACCGTCTCCAGCACCGAGAGCCGGTCCGGATTCAGGACGGAGAGGAAGGCGGTCCGGGAGCGGTCGAGGAGCTCCTCGCGAGCGTGGATGAACTTCCGCCGCCGCGCCTGCAGGAGGTCGTCGAGCTGCTCATCCCGGCTGCCCGGTTCGTGGTCGGCGGCGCTCTCCAGCCTCGACAGCTCGTCACCCTTGACGCGTCCCCCGCCCAGGTGCCGGAGCGCGGCGCCGAGCTGCGCCGAGCGTTGGCGGTGGCCGAGCAGCCCGTCCGTCCAGGCCGCCATGATGTCCGGCAGCGACAGCAGCCGGACCGTGTGCCCGGTCGGCGCGGTATCGAAGATGACCCGGTCGTAGTCGCGTCCGGCCCGCGTCATGATCTCGGCGACGCGTTCGAGCAGCGCCGCCTCCATCGTGCCGGGGGCCATCCGCGCCAGGTCGAGCTGCCGGTCGATCTCGCCGAACAGACGCGGGTGCACCAGCCGCTTCATGCGGTCCTTGACGGTCCGCACGTGCGCGTCGGCCTGCCGGTCGGGGTCGATCTCCAGCGCCCACAGCGAGGGGGCGATGGCGGTCTCCCGGTCGCCGACGGGCCGTCCGAAGAGGTCGGCCAGCGAGTGGGCGGGGTCGGTCGAGACGAGCAGGCAGCGCCCCCCGCGGGCGGCGGCGGCGAGGCCGAGGGCGGCGGCCGTCGTCGTCTTGCCGACGCCGCCCTTGCCGCCGACGAAGAGGAGGGGGCGGTTCAGGACCTGTTCGAGCAGGGTGGCGCTCCCGCGTGATGTCCCCGGACGGGGCTCGCGCTAGCAGCAGCGAAAACCGTCGAGGGGAGAGTGGTCCAACCCCTGCCGGCGATGCCAGTCGTGAAAGCGCTCGAGCAGCACCGGCTGCAACTCCAGCGTGTAGTACGCCGCGGGGTTCGGCACCCCCATGAGCTCGGCGAAGACGAAGAGCATGAACAGGTCGTCCTCGTCCCGCCGGGCCCGCGCCAGGGCTCCTCGATACGGTGCGGCGTAGAACTCTTCCAACAGCTCCTGCAGCCGTGCGAACCAGCCTGGGTTCCCCGTCATGCCGTGCTCGAGTCCATGTCCCGCGTTGCCTCTGTTCCTGCTCCGCGTGTGCGGTCAGGCGCCCGCAGCGGCTGCTTCCGCCGCCCGCCTTTCCCGCATGAACGCCGATCCGGCCTCCAGCATCGTGAAGATGGCCAGCAGCACGATCATGACGTCGATCCACAGGAGCGGGTAGAAGATGCCGCCTTGGCGATAGAGCGAAAGGAGCTGGACGAGGGCGGCGGCGAGGGCCATGGTGGTGATGAAGATCATCGGGATGAGCGTGTAGCGGGCCGGCCGCCCGAGCTTCACGAGCATCACGCTGATGATCAGCAGGGTGAGTCCGGCCAGCAGCTGGTTGGTGGTCCCGAAGAGCGGCCAGATCAGCATGCCGCCCTCGCCGCTCGGGCCGCCGGCGCCGAACGCCAGCAGCAGGCATGCGGTCACCGCCGCGCCCGTGGCCACGTAGCCGTTCTGGAGGATCGGAATGCCGTAGATGGAGCCCCACTCCTGGACGATGTAGCGTTGCAGGCGGACGCCGGCGTCCATGGTCGTGCCGGCGAAGAGCACTGCCATCACCGTCAGCAGTGTCGCCGCGAACTCGGTCGAGATGCCGACGCCGTCCGCGATGATCCGGGCCCCGCCCTGCACGAATGCGGCCATGCCGCCGTTCCCGAAATCGCTGTACATCGCTTCCCAGTCCCCCAGGGTGGCGAACCCGGCGGTGGCTGCGATTATCGCCACCAGGGCCAGCGCGCCCTCGCCGGACGAGCCGAGATACCCCACGAAACGGGCGTCCGTCTCCTTGTTGAGCTGCTTCGAGGTGGTGCCGGAACCGACGAGCCCGTGGAAGCCGGATATCGCCCCGCAGGCGATGGTGACGAACAGCAGCGGGAAGAGCGGCGGCGCCGACGCCGGCAGATTGGGATTGATGGCCGGGGCGACGATGGTCGGGTTCGCAATGAGCACCGCGCCGTAGAGCAGTCCGAGCCCCACGAAGAGCTGAATGCCGTTGATGTAGTCGCGCGGCTGCAGCAGCAGCCAGACCGGAAGCAGGGACGCGATGCCCGCGTACAGGAAGAGCAGGAGAATCCACTGCGCGCCCGCCGGCAGGCCGAGCGTTCCCGGCGTCAACGAGATCGGTACCGCTTCTCCGAGATAGATGACGGCGTACAGGATGACCGTGCCGGCGACGGTGGGCCACAGGATGGGCACGTGCATGCGATAGAGCAGGATGCCGATGCCGACGGCGACGACCACCGCCGTCCACGCGGGGATGACGCTGCTCGGGGTCTCCTGGAACGCGTCCGAGATCGCCACCCCGAACACCGCGTTGACCATCATCAAGAGGAAGAAGACGACGACCATGAACAGGGTGCGGGCGCGGGGGCTGACGACGTCGCCGGTCAGCGAGCCGACCGATCTCCCCTTGTTCCTGACGCTGGCCCACACCGCGCCGAAGTCGTGGACGCCCGCGAAGAACATCGTGCCGACGATGACCCACAGGAACGCGGGCAGCCAGCCCCAGATGACCGCGATGCCCGGTCCGATGATCGGCGCGGCGCCGGCCACCGCCGTGAAGTGGTGGCCCCACAGGACGACCCGGTTGGTCGGGACATAATCGATGTCGTCCCGCATGGTGTGGGCGGGGGTCTCGAAATCCGGGTCGAGCCGGTAGATCTGCTCGGCGATGAACTTCGAGTAGAACCGGTAGCCGGTGTAGATCATCGCGAGGCCGATAACGGCGAGAAGGGTGGCGTTCATCAGATGACACCTCGTGACAGGACGGGGCGACCGCCGGGGAATGGGCCTATTCTACACGGGGCGCCGGACGAGACAACGGTGGGCCGGGCGCGCGGCCCGGCGCCCGCGGGCGGGGCATAACACGATGTACGGCGCCCTCGCGGACCTCGTCCTGCTCGCGCACGCGGGGTTCATCCTGTTCGCCGCCGCCGGCGCGGTGCTGATCCGCCGGGTCCCGCGTCTCGCGTGGCTGCATCTGCCCGCGGTTCTCTGGGGCGTCGGCATCGAGTGGTCCGGGGCGGTCTGTCCGCTCACCCCGCTCGAGGTCTGGCTCCGCCGGCAGGCGGGGGCATCGGGCTACGCGAGCGGCTTCATCGAGCACTACGTCACGGCGGCGATCTATCCGGCGGGGCTGACCCGGGGCATGCAGGCCGCCCTGGGCGGGGCGCTGCTCCTCGTGAACGTCCTTCTCTACTGGCGCGCGTGGTCCGCCTCTCGAGGCCGGTACCGGCCCGGCGTGGAACCCCGCGTTGCACCGGGAGCCGGCGGCGAGAACCGGCGCAACCGCGTTGCGTAATAACATTAGATGGATGACAGGGACGGTGGGACGGAGCGTTCGGCTGGTGCTGGCGGTCCTGCTGGGGATGGTCCTCGCGGGCTGCGGCGGGGCGCCGGAGGACGCGATCGAATTGACGGGGCGGGCGACCGCGCCCGGTGTCGGCTCGGTGGCCGCGGCCGACGTCGCACCGGCCGGCCGGCCCGGCCCGCTGCTGGTGGCCCTGGGAGACAGCCTGACCGCGGGGCTCGGGCTCGACCTCGACGACGCCTATCCGGCGCGGCTGGAGCGGGCGCTGCGTGACGGCGGCTACGCGGTGACGGTGGTGAACGCCGGGGTGTCCGGCGATACGAGCGCGGCCGGGCTCAGCCGCGCCGAGTGGGCGCTCGAGGGCGACGTACGCATCCTGATCCTGGCCCTGGGCGGGAACGACGGGCTCCGGGGACTCCCGGTCGACCAGATGCAACGCAATCTCTCGCAGATCCTCTCGCTGGCCGCGGGTCGCGGCATTCGGGTCCTGCTGGCGGGCATGGAGGCGCCTCCGAACTTCGGGGCAACCTATACCGCCCAGTTTCGGGCGGTGTTCGCGGACCTCGCCCTCGAGCACGAGGTGGCGTTTATGCCGTTCCTGCTCGACGGAGTGGCCGCCGATCCGGCCCTCAACCAGGCCGACGGGATTCACCCGAACGCGGAAGGAGCCGCGATAGTGGCGGCGCGCGTCCGGGACGCGATAGAGCCGTTGCTGCCCGCGCTCACCCGGGAACCGGTAAATCGCTGACAAATCGCATCGCGTGGTCGAAGCCGGCGAGTGGGGAGCGTCTCCTTCCGTATCGCCGCCCGGTGATTCGCCGCTCGGGACCGGCGGCAGGCTCGTCGTCGGCCGAAGAACTCATGATCGAGCTCAGCAACGTCTCGAAGACCGTCGTCAGCGGGAATGCGCCGCTGACCATCGTTCAACCGCTCGACCTGGTGGTGTCCTCCGGGCAGTACGTCTCGGTCGTCGGACCCTCCGGCAGCGGGAAATCGACCCTGCTGGGCCTGATCGCGGGGCTCGACGCGCCGACGACGGGGGAGATCACTATCGACGGCGTGGAGATATCCGCCCTCGACGAGGACGCGCTGGCGCGTCTCCGAGGCCGCAAGATCGGGATCGTGTTCCAGTTCTTCCATCTCGTGCCGTCGTTGACCGCCTTCGAGAACGTGCTGGTGCCGCTCGAAATCGCCGGCGCCGCGGGGGCCTCCGACCGGGCCGCGGAGTTGCTGGCGGAGGTGGGGCTCGAGGGGCGGGCCGGACACTATCCGGCGCAACTGTCGGGCGGCGAGCAGCAGCGGATCGCGATCGCGCGGGCCCTCGCCAACGACCCCCCGATCCTCCTCGCGGATGAACCCACGGGGAACCTGGACAGCGTCAATGGGCGGCATATCGTCGAGCTGCTCCATCGGGTCAACCGGGCGCGCGGCACGACCATCGTGCTCGTGACCCACGACACCGAGCTGGCGTCGGGCACCGACGTCACCCTGCGGATGCGCGACGGCCGCACCGAACAGGTGTCGCCGATGCCGGCAGGCGAGGGGATCGAATGAGGTTCGTGATCCGGATGGTCGGCCGCGAGCTGCGCGCATCGTGGCGGCGGCTCGCCTTCTTCTTCATCTGCGTGGCCGTCGGGGTGAGCGCGATCGTCGCGTTGCGGTCCGTGATCCAGCAGGTCGGCGTGGCGATGGCGGGCGAGACGCGCGCCCTCCTGGCGGCCGACGTTCTCGTCGAGTCGGAGCAGCCCTGGTCCGAGGCGGCCCGGACTTTCATCGACGAGATCCTGGACGCCGAGCCGGGGCTGACGCGCACGTTGTCCATCGAGACGGCGACGATGGCGCGGCCGGCGGACGAGGCGAAGGCGACGGCCCGGGTGGTCGAGCTGAGGGGCGTCCAGGCCGCGTTCCCGTTCTATGGGACCTTCGTGCTGCAGGACGACCGCGCCTACCACCATGGCCTGCTGGCCGGCGGGGGGGCGCTGGTGCGGCCGGAGCTGTTGACCCAGCTCGACGTGGCGGTCGGAGACGACATCCTCATCGGCAACGGCCGGTTCGAGATCCGCGGGGTCATTCTGCGGGAGCCGGGCGGAGGCATGGGCGCGTTCAGCTTCGGCCCGCGGGTGCTGATCGACTACGACGACCTGTTGCAGACCGGGTTGCTGACCTTCGGTACGCGCGCCGAGCGGCAGATCCTGCTCAAGGCCCCGGAGCCTCGCATCGACCCGCTGGTGGCGTCGTTGCGCGAGCCGCTGCGGGACGAGTTCGTGCGCGTGCGGTCCTATCGGAACACGGAGGATCGGATTGCCCGCAACCTGTCGCGGGCCGAGAACTACCTGAGCCTGATCGGGTTCGTGGTGGTCGTGCTCGGGGGCATAGGGGTGTGGAGCGTCACCCGGGTCTTCGTTCAGCAGCGCGTGCGCAGCGTCGCCATTCTGAAGTGCCTCGGGGCGACCAGCCGGCAGGTGCTGGCCATCTACGTGGTGCAGGTCGCCCTCCTGGGGCTCGGCGGCGCGGTCCTGGGGGTGGTGCTGGCCGCCGCGATGCTGGCGGCGTTGCCGCCCTCCCTCACCGCGGAGGCGGCGGCCGTCGCGGGGGTGGACAACCTGTCCTACGGCGTGACCGGCTCGGCGGTGGCGCAGGGGCTGGGGGTGGGCGTCCTGGTGTCGCTGCTCTTCGCGCTCGACCCCTTGCTGGAGATGCGAACCATCAAGCCGCTGGCGCTGATCCGGTGGAACCTGATCGCCGCCGCGGCGCGCGACTGGGTCCGGGTCGCGGTCATCGGAACGCTGGCGGCGGGGCTCGTCGTGCTGGCGAGCTGGCAGGCGGCCTCGTGGGAGGCCGGCCTGTGGGTGTGCGGCGGTTTCGCGGTCGTCGCCGTCGTGCTGCACGGCGTGGGGCGGGCGCTGGTCCGTCTGATTCAGCCCCTGGGCGCGGGCGCGCGGTTTGCGGTGCGACACGCCGTCCTCAATCTGGCGAGACCCGGCAATCAGACCCGCGTCATCCTTCTGGCGGTCGGACTGGGCAGCTTCTTCGTCATCGGCATCCATGCGGTACAGGCCAACCTGCTGGGGGCGTTCGCGCTGGAGATTCGCGAGGACAGCCCCGACATGTTCCTGATCGACATTCAGCAGGATCAGCGGGCAGGGGTCAGCGAGCTTCTCGCCGAACGCATCGGGAACGCTCCCACCCTGATTCCGGTGCTGCGGGCGCGGGTGACCGGGGTGACCGGAGAACGGACGAATCTGGCTACCGCCCGCGCGGTGCGGCGGCGGGGGGTCGGGCGCGAGTTCACGGTGACCTACCGCGACCATCTGGAAGCGAACGAACGCGTCGTCGAGGGCGCGTTCTGGGAGGCCGGCGGGTCCGGTCGGCCCGAGGTCTCGGTAGAAGAGAGCATTCGTGACCGACTGGATCTGGCGATGGGCGACGTCCTGCGATTCCGGGTGCTGGGACGGGACATTCGGGCCACGGTCTCGAGCGTGCGCGCGGTCGACTGGGACGATTCCCGCAGCGGCGGCTTCATGTTCCTGTTCAGCCCGAGGGTGTTCGACGAGGCGCCCCACAGCTTCATCACGTTTCTGCGGGGTCCCCCGGAAACGCAGGCGCGCGCGCGCCTGCAGCGCGACCTCGTGGCCGGTTTCCCCAACGTGTCGGCGATCGATGGACTCCAGGTGATCGCGACCGTCCGGCGGATTCTCGACTACGTCACGCTCGCGATCTCGGTGGTCGGGGGCATCGCGCTCTTCAGCGGCGTCCTGATTCTCATCGGGTCGGTCGCGATGACCAAGTTCCAGCGGCGCTACGAGACCGCCATCTTCCAGACGCTCGGCGCGACCAGCCGCACCCTCGGGCTGATGCTCGTCGTCGAGTACGGCACGCTGGGGCTCTTGGCCGGCACCGTGGGATCGGTCGGCGCCCTCGGGCTGACCTGGGGCCTGAGCCGCCACCTACTGGAGATCGACTGGGACCCGGCGCCGTTGGTGAACGTCGGGGGCGTCGTGCTGACGACGCTGGTGGTGGGGAGCGTGGGCGTGGCGTCCAGCCTCGACGTGCTGCGGCGCCGGCCGTTGAGCACGCTCCGGGCGGAATAGGGGCGGCACCGGCCTGCCGTGGCCCGGGCCGGCCCGACGTCAGGACGATATGCCCGAGATGGCGTGCAGGGGGCAGGGTCGCAACCGGGAGCCCGAGGCGGGAGCCCGCCGGGTCCGCCGGACGCGGCAGGGGACCGGCGAGCATTTGATATTATTGTCAGTTGCATGTGCCCGCAGGATGTGGTCGTGACCGGATGCGAGCCGATGCTGGCGACGGTGCGGAGCGCGACCGCGGGAACGGCCTGTTTCAGAGCTTCGCTGACGAGGCGCCTCGCAACTTTGTGACGGCGCGCTCGGTACCGGAGAGTCTCGATGGACATGGCACGCTACAAGGACGCGTTGTTGCGCAAGCGCTCCGAGATCCTGACGGCGGGAGCGGCTGGGAAACCGATTCAGGCGAGCGAGGGGACGAGCAGTCGCCAGGGAGACCTGGCCGATCAGGCGACCGGCAACAACGAAGTGCACATTCAGCTCAAGCTGAAGCAGACCGACGCCAAGATACTGCAGGCCATCGAGGAGGCGCTTTGGCGCCTCGAGCAGGGCACCTATGGCGTATGCAGGGACTGCGGCGAACCGGTGGCCGAGGCACGGCTGAACGCCATTCCCTGGACGCGCGTGTGCATCACCTGCAAGGAGAAGCAGAGCGCGCGCTGACGGTCCCGCCGGCGAGCGGGGCCCGGTTCTTTCCGCGGTTCCTGACGGTGTGGCGAGGCGGCCGATGGCACCACCGGAGCGACGCGCGGCCGTGGCGCTCGGGAGCAACCTCGGCGACCGGGCGTCGCATCTGCGCTACGCCGTGATCCGGCTACGGCGGATGCTCTCCGATGTCGTCGTCTCCCGCTTCATCGAGACCCGCCCCGAGCACGCGGTCGACGAGCCGCTCTTTCTGAACGCGGCCCTGGTGGGGGGGACGCGCGACACGCCGGAGCGGCTGCTGGAACGACTCCTGTCGATCGAGGAGGAGCGGGGGCGCGTTCGCTCGTATCCGGGCGCGCCGCGCACGCTCGACCTCGATCTGGTGCTCGTCGGCGATCTGGCGGTCGAGTCGCCCTCTCTCACGTTGCCCCACCCACGCTTCCGCTCGCGGGCGTTCGTACTCGAGCCGCTGGTCGAGATCGCGCCGGCGCTCGTCGATCCGGTGACCGGCAAGACCGTGGCCCGACTCCTGGGTATGCTGCGCGCCAGCGGGGCCTGACCGCCGGGCCGGCGAACCTTGCGCCCGGCGACGACGTGCCCGTCGCGTTCGTACGCCCGGCGACGAACGCAGAAACGTCGCGGGGCGGGTTCCGGTTGCGCGGTCGTGCGACCGCCGGCGCCGCGCCTACTCGAATCGCAACGACTCGATAGGGTCGAGCTGGGCGCCCTTCCAGGCCGGATAGAAGCCGAACACGACGCCGATCACCGCGGCGAAGCCGACCGACACAACTACCGCGTCCGGCGGCACCCGGGCGGGCCACTGGAGGAACTCGGTGAGCCCCCCGGATACGGCAAAGCCGACGCCGACGCCGATCATGCCGCCCACGAGGCTGAGGGCGACTGCCTCGACGAGGAACTGCCACAGGACGTCCCTGCCCTTGGCGCCGACGGCCATGCGCAGTCCAATCTCGCGCGTGCGTTCGGTGACCGACACGAGCATGATGTTCATGATCCCGATGCCGCCGACGATCAGGGAGACGACGGCGATCGCGAGCGTGAACATCGTCATCGTCTGGGTCATGCCGGTGCGCATGCTGGTGATGTCGTCCTGCGTGCGCACCATGAAGTCGTTGTCCTCGCCGGGAATCAGCTCGTGCTCGACGCGCAGCACGGCGGTAATGTCTTCCGAGACGTCCTGAATCTCGTCGGCGGACCGGGCCGAGATGGTGATGCCGGAAATGTTGGTGCCGTCCCGTCCCCGGAGCTTGCGCTGGACGGTCGTATAGGGCGCGAAGATGCGGTCGTCCTGGTCCTCTCCGAACGATCCGGAGCCCTTGGCCTCCATGACCCCGAGCACCTTGAAGGACTGGTTGCGAATGCGGATCGTCTGGCCGACGGGGTCGACGCCTTCTCCGAACAGGTTGTCGCGGACCACCGACCCGAGCACCGCGACCTTGGCGGCGCTGTTGACATCGGTCGTGGTGAAGAAGTCGCCGTCGGCGACGTCCCAGAACCGGATGAGGGGCAGCTCCACGTCGACGCCCTCGATGCGCGTGTACCAGTTCTGGCCCCCGGCAATCACCTGATCGCGCGTGTTGACGGTGGCGCTCAGATACTGCGCGCCGGAGACCTGCTGCCGGATCGCCGTGACGTCCTTGACCTTGAGCCGGGGAGACGACCCCATGCCGCCGCTGACGCCGCCGCGGCTCCAGTTGCCGGCGCGCACCATGATCAGATTGGTGCCGGCCGCTCGGATCTGCGTTTCGATCTCCTCCTGGGCCCCGGTGCCCAGGGCGACCATGGTGATGACCGCCGCGACCCCGATGATCATGCCGAGCATGGTCAGCGCGGTGCGCATCTTGTTGCGTCCGAGTGCCTTGAGCGCGGTTCGGAAGATCAGCAGCAGTGACATCGAGGGTTACTCCTTCGGCGGCGGGTTCCCGGTCGTCGAGCGTGCGTTGCCGCTCTCTGGCTGGTCCGGTGCCGGCGGCGCGGGCGCCCCCGGGCGATCCGGTGCGGCGGCCGGCGCGCCCGTGGCAGCGTCCAGCTCGGCGAGCTCGACCTGCGCCCGGCGCAGGATGTTCAGGGCGGGCTCGATCGCGTCGTCGTCCTCGGGCAGCGCGGCGAGCTCGTCGGAGGCGACGCGCCGGATGGCGTTCGGCTTGTCGTTCACGATTCGGCCGTCGCGGAACGCGATGATGCGCGTGCCGTACTCCGCGATGTCCTGCTCGTGGGTGATCAGGAGGACGGTGATGCCGCGTTCGGTGTTCAGGCGCTGAAAGATGTCCATCACCTCGATGCTGGTGCGGCTGTCGAGGTTGCCGGTGGGCTCGTCCGCCAGCAGGATGGCGGGCTGGTTGATGAGCGCACGGGCGATGGCCACGCGCTGCTGCTGCCCCCCGGAGAGCTGGCTGGGATGGTGGCCGGCGCGGTCGCTGAGCCCGACCGCGGCCAGGGCCTCGCGCGCCCGCTCGTGCCGGTCCCGGGCGCGCAGGCCGTTGCCGTTGTACAGCAGCGGCAGCTCCACGTTGTCGATGGCGCTGGTGCGCGGCAGGAGGTTGAAGCCCTGGAAGACGAACCCGACCTTCTGGCTGCGGACGGTGGCCAGCGTGTTCTTCGACAGGGTGGACACGTCGTGCCCGTCCAGGAGATAGCGTCCCGCCGTCGGCCGGTCCAGACATCCCAGGATATGCATGAACGTCGACTTGCCGGAGCCGGAGGGCCCGATGACGGCCACGAACTCGCCGGCCTGGATCTCCAGGGTCACGCCGCGGAGGGCGCGGACCTGGATCTCTCCCAGGTCGTAGACCTTGGTGAGGTCCTGAACCGCGATGCTCGCTGGCATGACCGTCTCCGGTGCCTACCGGCCTCTCCTCCGGCCGCGGCCGAACTGCGGGATGAGCGGCGAGGCAGCCCGGGCCGCCGCGGCCGGGCTGTCGTCGAGCGTGCTCACATCGGTGACGAGCGGGGTTCCCTCCGCGACGGAAGCGGCACGCATCGGAGCCGCCGCCGGGGGCGTCCCCGGGGCGTCCTCGAGCCGTTCGATCATCCGCTCGAGGTTCCGGCGGGTCGCGGGGTCGTCGATCAGCTCGACCTGCTGGCGCAGCTCGACGATCTGGGGGTCGGGAGCCGGTATCGCCGGCGGTCGCCGGCCCGCCGGGCCGAGCAGCTCCGTCGCGGTGCCGTCGGTCACCCCCAGCCGCACCTCCACCGGACTCAACTGGTCTCCGTCCATGATCCAGAGGCGGCCGGCGGTCTCCGCCACTTCGAGCGGCGAGAACAGCGCATCGATGGTCCGGGCGCCTCTTTCCACCGTGGGTATCGCGGGAGCCGCGTCCCGGGCGGCCCGGCGTCTCGCGCCGCCCGCGCCGCCGCTCCCGGGCGGCCCGCCGCCGGCGCCCTGGCCCCGGCGCCCGGCAAAGAACTCGGCCCGCTGGTCCGGCGTCATGCCCTGTATCCGATTCCGCATCGCCTGGCGCTCCGCATCCGACATGTTGGCGAATCCGCCGCGCCCCCCGCCCCCACCGCCAGGTCCTCCGAATCCGCCGGGGCCTCCCGGCCCTCCGGCCGGACCGGCGGCGCGGCCGTCACCGCCGGGCCGGGCGCCGCCGCGCTGGAGCACCTCGGGCACCGGCTGGTTCAGCCCCGCGAACATCTCCGGCGTCGGGCGGAACCGCAGCGCGGAATTCGGCACGCGCAGCACGTTCTCGCGTCTCGCAATCTCGAGCGTCACGGTGGCGGTCATCCCCGGCTTCAACCGCAGATCGTTGTTCGGGACGTCGATGACCGTGGCGTAGGTCACGACGTTCTGCAGCACCACCGGTTCGAGCCGAATCTGCGAGACGGTCCCGTCGAACTCCTCGGCCGCATAGGCGTCGACGGTGAAGGTCACCGGCTGCCCCGGCCGGATCCGGCCGACGTCCGACTCGTCGATGTTGGCGATCACCTGCATCTTGGTCAGGTCCGCCGCGATGATGAACAGCTCGGGAGCCGACATGCTCGCGGCGACGGTCTGTCCGACGTCGACCTGCCGCGCGATGACGATGCCGTCGATCGGGGCGGTGATGACGGTGTGCCCCAGGTTGACCTCGCTCTGGTTCAACGATGCGCGCGACTGGATGACGCCGGCTTCCGCCGACAGCAACTGGGCCTCGGCAGATCGGACCGCGACCTGGGAGGCTTCGAGCTCGGACTCGGAGATCAGCTCGCGGGCCGCGAGCTCCTCCGATCGGCGCAACTGGGTCTGGGCGTCTTCGAGGTCGACGCGCAGCCGCTGCACGTCCGCTTCGGAGCGGGCGAGATTGGCGCGCGACTGCTCGACCTGCGACGCGAACAGGGACGGTTCCAGGCGTGCGATGACGTCCCCGGCGCGAACGATGGAGTTGAAGTCGGCATACAGCGCTTCGATGATGCCCGACACCTGACTGCCGACCTGCACCGTGGTGACCGCCTCGAGCGCCCCGGTTGCGCCGACGGTGTCGACCACGTCGCCCCGCGCGAGGTTCACGGTGCTGACCTCGGGGATGAACTCCGTTGTCCGGAAGCCGAGATAGCCGTACGCGGTGATCCCGAGGGTGGCCAGGACGATGACGATTGAGAGCTTCTTCATGGGGCTCGGTCCTCACTGCATGTGCGTGTCGATCGGGAGCCTCCGGCAGCCCGACTCGCGGCGGCTACTGCACGATCTGAATCCCGGCCTGCGACAGCGACGTGCGTTGTACCCGGTCGAGCTCGATGAGCGCCTTCTGCTGATCGAGGATGGCGCGAAGCTCCGTGTCCCGGGCGGCGGAGAGGTCCCGTTGCGCCTGGACCACGAAGAAATTGGTCGACAACCCCGCTTCGAAGCGGCTCTGCTCTGCCGCCAGCTGTTCCTCGGCGAGCTCGCGGGCGGCGGTGGCGGCCTCGATGCGCCGGGAGATCGCCCGAATCTGGATGACCGCGTTGGTGACCTCGGTGGCGACCTGGAGCTCCAGTTGCCGAAGCTGCGCCTGGACCTGCTGGGTCTGCAACTGCGCCCGCGCGTAGGCGGCGTCGGCCGCGCTGGGGCCGATCGGATAGCTCACGTTGAGCTGCACCGTCCACACCGGGTAGTCGGCGTCGACCAACTGGTCGAACGCATCGTTGATGCCGCCCGGAACCGCCGTCAGCACCGCGCCGCCGAGTCCCGAGCGCACGAAGCGCGTGCCGCCCTGCCCCTGCAACTGGTAGCTGCCCGTGAGGTCGAGCGAGGGCAGCCTCTGGTTGCGCATCGACGACAGATTCACCTCGTTGATGTCGAGCTGGCGGCGCGATCGCTCGAGGTCTGTTCGTTCCTCGAGGGCCCTGCGGAGGGTTTCCTCGAGGTCGATCGGCGCCAGATCGAGGGTGGGTAGATCGATGGGGTTCAGCGTCGCCCGCCAGTACTCGTCGTTGGTGCCGCCGACGATCAGCTGCTTCAAGGCCAGCTCGGCCGTCGCCAGCGCCTGCTCGGCCTGCGCGAGGGTCTGCCGGCGGGCCGCCGCCTCCGAACGGGCCTGGACCACGTCGATCGGCGCCAGGGTGCCGATCTCGACCCGGGCCTCGTTGTCGCGGACGAGCGCCTCCGCGAGCTCGAGGGCCTGCTGTTGCACGGCCACCGTCTGCGTCGCGTAGACCAGCTCCCAGTAGGCGTCCCTGACCGCCGACACCGTGTTGGTGATCGTCTGGCGGAGGTCGATGTCGGCGATGTCGCGGTTGATCCGGGTGACCTGGATCTGCTGCCGGGTCGGATCGATCCTGAACCCCCGGAGCAACGGCTGCGTATAGGACGCCTGGAAGTTCGTGCGATAGCTGGGGTTGAAGCTGGAGAAGAAATTCGTCGACGCCGAACGGTTGTTGTTGAAGTTGACCTGGTAGCTGCCGCCGCCCCAGCCGACCGCCTGACTCACCCCGGTATTCAGGGTCACGATGTCGCTGATGACCGATTCGCCGCCGTCGAGCTGCGTGGAGGACGGGTTCGTGCGCGAATTGTTGGAGAACGCGGTGTCGAACGTGGGGCGGTACGCGGCGCGCTGCTGGGCCAGGGTCAGATCGAATACCTGCGGGTTCAGCCGTTGGACGGCCAGATCCAGATTGCGCTCGAGCGCCCGGGTGATCGCGTCATCCAGGGTCAGCTCTATCCGCGGCCCGGCGCCGGGGGTCTGCACCGCGGCGAGGCGGCTGCGGGCCTGGGCGATCAGATCGTCGAATTGCCCGGCGGGGGAGGGCTGGGCTCCGGCGGTAGCCGCCAGGCTCACAAGCGCCACGAGCGCGGTGGCGCCGATTGCACAAGACGGGACACTCCGCATGTCGCTACTGCTCCTTCGCGATTCGTCGGTCTGCGGTTCCGGCGGCCCGGGCGGCCGGCGCACTTCGATGTTCGCGTCGTGTTCTCGTGTAGGTAGACTCGCCTGACCGCCCGAATCTTCCCCATACTCTGCGCTTCTCGCCACGGGAGAGATGCGGATGCTCGCGGGAAGGCGATTGAGGATGTCCGGAGCAACGCCGACGTTGGCCGGGGGTCGTCAGCCGCACCGGCTCCGGGAACGCCCGGAGCGTTCGTTGTCCGGTTTCAGGTCCATCCATTCCTTGAGTGCCGAGCGTTGAGTCGGATCCAGGACCCGATACATGCGGAAGACCATCAAGGTTCGGGTCTTGCTGAGCTCGCTCCGCGCCGCCTCGACCCGGTCGATCTGACGGGTGATGTCGATTTCCTCCACCTGCATGTTGGCGATCATCTGCGACAACGTGCGTTCCTCGGCCTTCAGGCGGTGATAGGACTCGTGCATCTTCGGCAGCGTCTTACGGTATATCCGGTCCAGATTTGCGGCCTGCTCCTCGCTCAGGTCGAGCAGCGCCGTCACTTCCTCGGATTGCCACCACTGATGAGGCCTCCGACTCTGCGCGGCGGCCTCGAGCGGCGCCGCGGCGCCGGCCACGACAAGAACGACCAGGACACTACCCAACCAGCGCATCGAGCGCCCTCCAGCAGAATGGACCGCGTTCTGCCAGTCCAATACTGTCGGAAAACGGGAATCGTTTACTCGCCCCGTCGGTCGTCCGCGAGGGTCCCGAGCCGCTCGATGACCTGACCGACCGCCGAGTCCGGTGTCGAGGCCCCGGCGGACAGACCGATGTTGACGATCGGCAGGTCGGGAAGCCAGTCGAGGCTCCGCGTTTCCGCGGCCGGCCGCGGCTCGTCGTCCACCGCACGGTGACGAACTTCGCGCCTCGAAACCAGATCGCTCGCGTTGGCGATGTGGTAGGTCGGGACGCGACGAGCCGCCAATCGGGCCAGGTTCCGCGTGTTGCTGCTGTTGTATCCGCCGATGACGAGCATCAGGTCGAGGCTCTGGTCCGAGAGCAGGGTCTCGATGGCGTCCTGCCGCTCCTGCGTGGCGCTGCAGATGGTGTCGAACGCCCGGTAGTGCCGATCGAGCTCGGTGTCGTCGTCCCCGTATCGGTCGATCATTGCCTGGTGAATCATCTCCCCGATGGCGAGGGATTCGGACATCAGCATGGTGGTCTGGTTGGCCAGGCCGACCCGCTGCAGGTCGCGGTCGGGGTCGAAGCCGGGTGACGCCGCCCCCGCGAACTTCGCCAGGAAGGCGGACGAATCGCCGCCGCGCCGGATGAAGTCGCACACGATCTCCGTTTCCGTCCGATCGAGCACGACGAGGGACCGCCCGCCGGGGTGCTCCAGGGCTTGCGAGGCGGTGGCCACGGTTTCTTCGTGCTTTACCTTGCCGTGGATAATCGCGGTGAACCCGTCCCGCGCATACTTGCGCACGTTCTTCCAGACGTTGAGGACCGATCCGCACGTCGTGTCGACCAGCGTGCAACCCTGCCGCTGCAGGTGCAGCAGCATCGAGACGGCGACTCCGAATGCCGGGAGGATGACGACATCGTCCGGTCCGAGGGCGAGCACGTCCTCACCGGGGTCGCTCAGAAACCGGATGCCCGCGTCGCGCAACCGATCGTTGACCCGCGGGTTGTGGATGATCTCTCCCGTCAGATAGATTGACCGTCCCGGGAACCGTCGAACGGTCTGGTACGCGTAGTCGACCGCCCGGTCGACTCCGTAGCAGAAACCGAACTCGCTCGCCAGATACAGATGCAGGCGTCCCGTCTTCCGCTGGTGGTTGGCGGCCCGTACCTCATCCACCAGCGCGCTGTGGTAATGCTCGGCCAGCTCGCCCGCGACCTCGTTCTTCAACGCCAGTCCCTTGCGGAACATCCGGACCGGCTGCGCTGCTTCGATCATGGCGAGCCTGGCGTGGCTTCTTCCCGGCGCGAGGGTCGCGCCCGCCGCGGTGCGGGATTCGAGCCTTCGGGCGCGGGGTTGCGGATCATCGGATGGTGGTGGCGAGGTCGCTCACGTGGGGCGTCAGCGCATCGATGAATTCCAGCTCGGTCACCGGAAAGCCGATCAGGGCGACGTCGAGGGTATCGAGAAACGCCGCGTCGGCCATGACCTGCTCGAACTCGCTCAGCGTGAGTGGGGCCGGGGTGGCCGCGCCGTTCGACGCGGGGGGGAGCTCGACGGTGCCGGTCATGTCGAGCGTTCCGTTGCCGGTGCCTCCCGCGCGGGGTTCGGGACCCGCCTCGAAGATCACGCCGGCGTCCGCCGTCGGCGCGGGCGCCGGATACAAATGAAAGTGCAGGAGCTGCCCTGTGACCATTCCCAGAGCCAGTCCGGCCGCGGTGGCGGTCAGGGTCCATCGGCCGGGACGAAGGTCGGCCCGGTGCGCCGGCGTACGCCGGAACGGGAACGCCAGGACCCGAGCCGGTTCGACCTTCCCCGCCGCCTGCGCCAGTCGATGGTCGATGCGGGTTCTTTGAGCCTGGAGCCGGGCGGGGGAGAAGAGCTCGTCGAAGGAGGCGCTGGCGGTGCCGGCGACGGTATCGAGAAACGCCCGCATGTCGCCGGCGCGACGCTCGCACCGGGCGCAACGGCGCAGGTGCCGCGCGGTCGATATCGCCGTCGTGGGGTCGGCCGTGCCGGACACCATCTCCAGCAGACGGTTCTGCGAGGGATGACGCCGGCGAACGCGAAGCCGCCAGCTTCGCAGGAGCGCAGTCATTCTTCTCGGCTCAAGTCAACGCGGCTCGACTTCTTCCGGCTCGCCGGGGGCAGCCCCGTTCACCGGCCGCCGTTTGCCCGCCGGCCGGGCGCGGCAACCTTGCTGCCAATCCAGCTCTCGCGGTCGAGCGCGTCCCGCAGCTTCCGTACCGCCCGAAACAGATGCACGCGCACCGTCGATTCGTTGAGACCCATGATGGCGCTGACTTCCCGTGCCGGCCGCCCTTCGAGATGGCTCAGGATCATGGCCGTGCGTTGGCGGACCGGAAGCCGGTCGATGGCCACTTCCAGTCGCGCCCGCTGTTCCTTGGCCAGTAGCACCGCTTCCGGTGACGGTTCGCGGCTCGGCGGTCCGTCCGTGAGGAGACCCTCTCGGGTCTCCGGGGGCACCATCCAGCGGGCCCGGCGTCCGCGCGCCTTCAATCGATCGAGGCAGGCATTGACGAGAATACGCGTGAACCACAACTCGAAGAACAGATCCTCGCGAAACGACGGCAGGTGCGTGAACGCCTTGAGAAACGCATCCTGAACGACCTCGTCCACTTCGGCCGGGTCGCGGAGGTAATAGTAGGCGATGCGGGCCGCCCGGCGCTGCTGTCGATCGACGATCTCGCCGAACCGCTCTGCCGCTTCTTCGCGGCGCCCGCCCGCGAGCAGGTGCTTCACCTGACCCGCAAGCCGGGTTTCGACCGCGGTGTACGGGCCGCCGCCTGTCGTTTTCGCGGCTCTCGGATACCGCGCGGCTTGACCCGATGTACCGTTGTCCGCAGGCGAGTTCACAGCCATCCGCACAACCCGCATTATATACAGTTCGGCGCATGCGTGCGTACTCGCGGGAATCCGGTCCCCAAGCAAGGGATGCGGCGGCTGTGCGCCCGCTCCGCGGATGGATGGGGGGAGCGGTCCGTGCACCGCATTGACGCCATGTAGAGACGATAATAAGATCGCCCGCATCGGGCCGACTCGGGCTCCTGCCGGCGTTTCGTGCAATTGCCCGGAGAGGGGGTTTCGCACCCCGGTCGGGCCTTCCTGGACGGTAGACTCCTTACACGCCCACCCCGCCGAGCCATGCAGCGTGATCGCAGGAAATGCCCTGTTCGATTTGAGGGACGGGTCGGACGGCACGGCGCTGCCGCCGGCCGGCGGTGCGCCCGGTCGGCAGGGGCTGACCGCGGCTGTGGACGACGGGTAGCGGTGGAGAGACAGGGCGGATGTTGAACGTGAGTTCTGACCAGCGGTTGGAGGCTGTCGGAATCGTCGACCCGGCATCGGTATTCTGGAATCTGTCGACGGCTGCGCTCTACGAGGAAGTGGTGGCGCGCCGGGAGGGAACGGTGGCCACGTCCGGGCCGCTCGTCTTTCGCACCGGCGCCCATACCGGGCGGTCTCCCCGCGATCGATTCCTCGTGGACGAGCCGTCGAGCTCGGCCCGGATCGCGTGGGGTGACGTCAACCGTCCGATCGATCCCGACCGGTTCGACGCCGTCCACCAGACCGTCGTCGAACATCTGCGCGGCCGGGATCTGTTCGTGCAGGACTGCTACGCGGGGGCGGACCCCGCCTACCGCCTGCCGGTGCGGGTGGTGACCGAGAAGGCCTGGCACGCGTTGTTCGCCCGTCACCTGCTCGTCACCGAATCCGACCGTGCCAAGCTTACGGACCACGTCCCCGAGCTCACCGTGATCAACGCGGCGTCCTGCCAGGCCGATCCGCGGATACACGGGACGAACTCCGAGGTGTTCATCCTGCTTAATCTCGCGAAGCGCCTGGTGCTGATCGGGGGGACCAGCTATGCCGGCGAGATCAAGAAGTCCGTCTTCGCGGTGATGAACTATCTGTTGCCGCTGCGGCGCGTGCTGCCGATGCACTGCTCGGCGAACATCGGTTCCGGCGGTGACGTGGCCGTCTTCTTCGGGTTGTCCGGGACCGGCAAGACGACGTTGTCGAGCGATTCGGCCCGGCGTCTCATCGGGGACGACGAGCACGGGTGGAGCGACCGCGGCGTATTCAACTTCGAGGGCGGCTGCTACGCGAAGATGATCAGGCTCTCGGCCGAGGCGGAGCCGCAGATTTACGCCACGACGCAGCGGTTCGGCACCGTGCTCGAGAACGTGACCATCGATCCGGTGACCCGCCGACTGGATCTCGATGACGACTCGATCACCGAGAATACGCGGGGGGCGTATCCGCTCGCGGCCATCGATTCGTACGTGCCGTCCGGTCGGAGCGGGCATCCGAGTCAAGTGGTGATGCTCACCGCCGACGCTTTCGGCGTGCTGCCGCCGATCGCGCGCCTGTCGCCGGCGGCCGCGATGTATCACTTCCTGTCGGGCTACACGGCCAAGGTGGCGGGAACGGAACGCGGGATCACGGAGCCCAGGGCCACGTTCAGCACGTGCTTCGGAGCCCCGTTCATGGTGTGGCCGGCGACCACCTACGCCGAGCTCCTCGGCGAGCGGCTCCGGGAACATCCCACGAAGGTCTGGCTGGTCAATACGGGGTGGACCGGAGGACCCTTCGGGGTGGGGCGCCGCATGCCCATCGCGCATACCCGGGCCCTGATCGCCGCGGTATTGTCGGGGGAGTTGAACGACGTCCCGACGGCAATCGACCCGGTCTTCAAGTTCGAGGTGCCGCTCGTCTGCCCGGGCGTCCCGTCCGACGTGCTGCAGCCCCGGGGCACCTGGGCCAACCCCGCCGACTACGATGTCCAGGCCGGCAGGCTGGCCGGCATGTTCGCCGAGAACTTCGAGCGGTTCGCGGGCGACGTCTCGGCCGAGGTGGCCGCGGCCGGTCCCGCGAGCGGCGTATCGGTCAGCCGCGCCTAGGAGTCTGCGCCGTAGAACGGTGCGGCCTCCTGCGGGGCGGCGGTAAGCGGAGCCGCAGGCTACGGTTACCGGGCTGGGAACCCGTCCCCGTGCGGTGCGGGGACCACCGGACCGGGCCGTCCTCTGAACGGAGCCGACGTTCACCGTGAGCGATACTCTCTTCGAACCGGTCATCGGGCTCGAAATCCACGCGCAGCTCCTTACCGACACCAAGATCTTCTGCGGATGCGCCACCCGTTTCGGAGCGGCGCCGAATGCGCACGTGTGTCCGGTCTGCCTCGGGTTGCCGGGGGCGTTGCCGGTGCTGAATCGCCGCGCCGTCGAGCTGGGCATCCGGGCGGCGCTGGCCCTGAACTGCACCGTGCAGCCACTCTCGATCTTCGCCCGCAAGAACTACTTCTATCCGGACCTGCCCAAGGGCTATCAGATCTCGCAGTACGAGCATCCCCTGGCCACCGAGGGCGAGGTGCGCTACGCGCAGGATGACGGGGACCGCGTCGTGCGCATCATTCGGGTGCATCTTGAGGAGGATGCGGGCAAGTCGCTGCACGCAGCCGGCGTCGATCGCCACACCCATCTGGATTTCAACCGCAGCGGAGTGCCGCTGATCGAGATCGTCAGCCATCCGGATCTCCGATCTCCGTCCGAGGCCGCCGGGTTCTTCACCCGGTTGCGGGGAATCCTGACCACCGTCGGGGTCAACGACGGGAACATGGAAGAAGGCAGCCTGCGGTGCGATGCCAATGTCTCGATTCGCCCCGCCGGAGCGTCGGCTCTCGGGGTCAAGGTCGAGGTCAAGAACCTCAACTCGTTCCGGTTCCTCCAGCGTGCGATCGAGTTCGAGATCCACCGGCAGACGGAGGTCGTCCGCGCCGGGAGGCACGTCGAGCAGGAGACCCGCCTGTGGGATACGGCGGCCGGTCGGACCGTGTCGATGCGCAGCAAGGAGGATGCGCACGACTACCGGTACTTCCCCGAGCCGGACCTGCCCCCGGTGGAGGTGTCGGAGGCGTGGGTCGCCGAGGTGGCGGCGGCTCTGCCGGAGCTGCCGGAGGCCCGGAAGCAGCGCCTTGTCCGCGATTACCGCATCTCGCCCGCTGAAGCCGCGCAGTTGGCCGACACCGGTGCGTTGACCGCCTACTTCGAGGCGGCCTCGGCGGCGGCCGGCAACCCGAAGGCGGCAGCCAACTGGGTCATGGGCGAGGTCACGCGGCGGCTCAAGGCCGACGGTGACGAGATCGGCGCCGTCGGGGTGTCCCCGGAGGCGCTCGGGCGGCTGATTCGGATGGTCGACGCCGGAACCGTCAGCGGGAGCGCGGCCAAGACGGTCTTCGAGCGCATGGTTGGGACCGGCCGCGAGGCGGAGGAGATCGTCGAGGCCGAGAGGCTCGCCCAGATCGGCGACGAGGAGCAATTGCTCGGCGTCGTGACCCGCGTGATTGCGGACAACGACGATGCCGTTTCCCGGTTTCGGCACGGCAACGAGGGATCGCTGGGGTTCCTGGTGGGACAGGTGATGCGGGCGACCCGCGGGCGAGCGAATCCCAAGCTCGTGCATGCGCTCCTGCGGCGCTCGTTGTCCGACGGTGCGTGACGCCGCGCAGTTCATGGTCCGGAAGCGACCCGCCGCCCCCGGCGCCCGCGCGTTTGACAGCGTCGGACGTTCATGCATAGACTGGGGATCCGTAATTCATGCTACGGTCAGATCATGCTCTCGCCGGCCTGCTGGTGGACTCCCGTCCGCCGGAGCTTTCCGCTTTCGTCAGCATCCGAACCGAGTTCTACCGCGAAGAGTTTCTGAAGCACCGCGACTGTCTGCGGCGGCAGCGGCACGCCTACTCCGAATGCACCATCAGCGAGATGGAGGCGGCGCTTCGCCACGTCATGGCCCGTGTCGATGAGCTCTGCGCCAAAGGCAGCGCCGACGTTGATCAGGTGGTCAGCGGTCTGCTTCGTTCGTTCGAGGGCGTGACGAAGCTGTCGACATGGTCGGATCCCCCCGTTACTCACTGATTTCCTTCTGACATCTCCATCCCGTTCTCTGCCGTTGGTTCGCCGACACGCGCTCGACGTCGTCGATGCGGCGATTGCCGCGGTGGCCCCCGCGCGGCTCGTCCGGACGGCGCTCGCCGATCCGGCCGTTCGATCGTTCATCGGATCGGGACCGGTGAGCCTCGTGGCCGCCGGCAAGGCGGCGCCGGGCATGATTCACGGCTTCCTGGCCGCCGTCGATCGGCCGATTCGCCGCGGGGTCGCGGTGGGGCCGGGACCGGCGCCGTCGATGCCCGCGTCCGTTGTCTGGCATCGCGGCGGTCATCCGGTCCCCGATGCGGGCAGTGTTCGGGCCGGGCGGGAGGCGTTGCGTTGCGCGGCCGACGCGCCGGCCTCCGGCTGTCTGGTGGTGCTGTTGTCCGGCGGCGCGTCCGCGCTGTTGTCGATGCCGGCGGCGGGGGTGAGCCTGGAAGAGAAAGTCGAGACGACCCGGGTGCTGCTCGAGGCCGGGGTGCCGATTCACGAGCTCAACTGTGTCCGGAAGCACCTCTCCGGCGTAAAGGGGGGCCGTCTGGCCCTGGCGGCGGCGGGGCGTGTGCTGACGCTCGCGATCTCGGACGTGGTCTCGCCGGTCGAGAACGACCCCGGCGTGATCGGTTCGGGACCCACGGTTCGCGACACGACCCGGTTTACCGAGGCGCTGGCCATCGTCGAGCGACCGAGGATACGACCGCGCGTACCGGCTCGGGTGCGCCGGCTGCTCGAACAGGGCCGCGATGGCCTCGCCGCCGAGACGTTGAAGACGCCGCTCGCAACGGACCGCGCGCTGTATCGGGTGATCGGGAGCCGGCGCGACGCGATGTCCGGGGCCGCGAAATCAGCCCGCCGGCTCGGCTACCCCGTGACGCAGATTGCCGAGCCGGTCATCGGTGAGGCCCGGGTCGCCGGGGCGGGGCATCCGGCGCGCGCGGTCGAGGCGGTAGCGGCCCCGGCCGGACCGTGGTGCGTGGTGTCGTCCGGCGAGACGACGGTCACGGTGTCCGGGAACGGCCGCGGCGGCCGCAATCAGGAGCTGGCGCTGGCCGCGGTGGACGAGATGGGGCGGTTGGGAGCCGAGGCGGTGCTGGCCAGCGTCGGCACCGACGGCGTGGACGGCCCGACCGATGCGGCCGGCGCGCTGGTCGATTCGGGGACCTCGTCCCGCGCTCGGGATCTGCATCTGGCCCCGCCGGCGGCGTATCTGGCCGAGAACGACGCCTATACGTACTTCGACCGACTCGGCGACCTCGTTCGCACCGGGCCGACCGGCACGAATGTCGGGGATTTGCAGGTGGTGCTCGCGCGATGACGGATGCGCTGGACCGGCCGGACGGAGATGCCGCGGCGATCGCCGGCAGCATCCGCGCCCGGGTGCATCACCCCGCGACGATCCGGGAGCTGATGCGCGCCCTGAAGATTGCCCGCGCCGACCGCCACCGGTTTCGCCGGCAGATTGCACGGCTCGTCGACACCGGTGATCTGATCCGGATCCGCGGAAATCGCTACGGTCTCGCGGATCGGATGCATCTGGTGGTCGGCCGCCTCGCCGTCAACCCCCGCGGCTTTGGATTCGTCACCCCGGAACCCGGCGGCGACGACATCTACGTGGCGGGTGTCAATCTGGATCAGGCGATGCACGGCGATCGGGTGACGGTGCGGGTGGAGCGGCCCGGCGACCGCGCCGAGGGACGGATCGTCGAGGTGCTCGAACGCGCGAACCCCGATATCGTCGGCCGGTACGAGGTCGATGACGCGGGGATGGGGTTCGTCGTGCCGTTCGACGAGCGGGTGATCATGGATCTGCGGATTCCGCCCGGAGGGAGCCTCGGGGCGGAGCCGGGTCAGATGGTCGTGGCGGCGGTCGACCGGCGGCCAGGGAGTGGGCGCGGGCCGATCGGGCGCCTGGTAGAGGTGCTCGGCCGCCTGGACGAGCCCGGCGTCGACACCGCGGTCGTCATCAGGAAGCACCGGCTGCCTGAAGAACACGATCCCCACGCGGCGGCGGAGGCAGCCGGGCTCGGCGACGTAGTCGCACCCTCCGATCTGCAGGGGCGCACCGATTTTCGGGGGTTGCGGACGGTCACCATCGACGGCGAGACCGCGCGCGACTTCGACGACGCCATCACGCTCGAGATGCTGCCCAACGGACACGAGCGGCTCGGCGTGCACATCGCGGATGTCGCCCACTATGTGGGGGAGGGGAGCGCCCTCGACGAATCGGCGTCTCGCCGCGGCACCTCGGTGTATTTCCCGGAACGCGCGATTCACATGTTTCCCGCGCGGCTGGCCACCGGACTCTGCAGTCTGAATCCGGGCGTGGACCGGCTCGTGCAGTCCTGCCTGATGGAGATCGACGGGCAGGGCCGCGTGATTCGATACGAGTTGCACGACGGCGTGATCCGTTCCGATGCGAGAATGACCTATACCGAGGTGGACGCGATCCTGACCGCGCGGGAACCCGGGGTTCGGGAACGGTACGCGGCGCTGGTGCCGATGTTCGAGTCGATGGACGCGGTGGCGCGGCGGCTCGGCGCCCGGCGGACAGAGCGCGGCTCGCTCGATTTCGATTTGCAGGAGACTCGCCTCGTGCTGGACGAGGCGGGCCTCGTCGAGGCTATCGTGGCGGCCGAGCGCAACGTGGCGCATCGCATCATCGAGGAGTTCATGCTGACCGCCAACGAGACGGTGGCCGGTCACCTCGAGGACCGCGGTCTGCCCGCGCTGTTCCGGGTCCACGAGTCGCCGGACCCGGCCAAGGTCGCGGACTTCGACGAGTTCACGGCGACGCTCGGATACGGATTGGGCGCACCCCCGGACCGGGTGCAGCCGCGGCATTTCCAGCGCCTGCTGGCGCGCCTGCACGGTGTTCCGGCCGAACGGCCGGTGGCCCTGCTGATGCTGCGGACCATGCAGAAGGCGCACTACGACTCGGTCAATATCGGGCATTTCGGTCTCGCGTCGGAGACCTATACGCACTTCACGTCACCGATCCGGCGCTACCCGGACCTCGTGGTGCACCGGCTGTTGCGGGAGTCGCGGCGGAGACGGGTCCCGCCGGAGCGTATCGCCGAGCTGGCCGACGAGCTGCCGGAGACCGCCCGCCATGCGTCGGCGATGGAACGGCGTGCGGAGGACGCCGAGCGGGAGATCGTCCAGTGGAAGAAGGTCCGCTTCATGGCGGACAAGGTCGGGGACGAATACACCGGCTACGTCATCGGAGTGACCCGTTTCGGACTGTTCGTCGAGTTGATCGAGCACTTCGTCGAAGGCCTCGTGCACGTGTCCGGCATGGCCGACGACTACTATCGGTTCGCGGAGTCCGATCACGCACTCTGCGGCGAGACCACCGGGAAGGCCTATCGACTGGGCGACCGCGTCACCGTGCAGGTGGTGCGGGTCGATGCCGCCCGGCGTCAGATCGATCTGGGCCTGGTGGAGATTCTCGATGCGATCCGAGCTTCGGAGCGGAACCGGGGTCCGCGCCGCAGCCGCGTGACGCGCAACCGCCGCCCGGCCAGGACGCGCGAGCCCCGCTCCCACCGGCGGACCCGGCGGCGAGGCTGACGTCATGACGCGCCATGTCGTCGTCGGCACCGCCGGCCATATCGACCATGGAAAGAGCGCCCTCGTCCGGGCCCTGACCGGCACCGATCCGGACCGGCTCAAGGAGGAAAAGGAGCGCGGGATCACGATCGAGCTCGGATTCGCGCATTGGCGTGACGGCGACATCCAGCTCGCATTCGTGGACGTGCCCGGTCACGAACGGTTCGTCAAGAACATGCTGGCCGGGGCCAGCGGCATCGACGGCGTGCTCCTGGTCATCGCCGCCGACGAGTCGGTCATGCCGCAGACCCGCGAGCACTTCGATATCTGTTGTCTGCTCGGGGTGACGAGCGGGATCGTCGCCCTCACCAAGACGGATACCGTCGACCGCGAGACGGTGGAGCTGGTGGAGCTCGAGACCGCCGATCTGCTCGCCGGATCGCCGCTCGAGGGCATGCCGGTCGTTCCCGTCTCCGCCCGGACCGGCGAGGGTGTGGACGACCTGCGCCGGGCGCTGCTGGCGATGGCCGGCCGGTGCGGGGTCCGCACTGCGGCCGGGGCGGCGCGGCTGCCCATCGATCGGGCGTTCACGGTCCGGGGATTCGGCACCGTCGTGACCGGGACCCTGGTTTCGGGCCAGGTGGCGGTCGACGAGACGCTCACGGTGCTTCCGGCCGGCGTCGACGTCAAGGTTCGCGGGCTGCAGGTCCACGGGGCGATTGAGTCCCGAGCCGTCGCCGGGCAGCGCGTGGCCGCCAATTTCTCCGGCGCAGGCGTGTCCCAGGTGCTGCGCGGGGAGACGGCGGTCACTCCCGGCAGCTTCCAGGCGACCGAGTGCGTGGACGCGGTGCTCGACCTCCTGCCCTCGGCGCGGCGGTTGCGGCACGGCTCGCGGGTGCGGTTCCACTACGGGACCTGCGAACTGTTGGGGCGGGTGGCGCTCGGGCCCGGCCTCGCGGGTGCGGTGGCCGGCCGCGACGCCCCGGAGGCCCTGCCGCCGGGCGGCCGGGCGTTCGTGCGACTGCGCCTCGAACGGGCGGCGGTGTTGACCCGTGGAGATCGGTTCATCCTGCGCGCGTACTCTCCGCCGCTGACCATTGCCGGCGGTCGGGTGCTCGACCCCTTGCCCCCGCGTGGGGGCATCCGGACCGCATCGACGCGGGCGCGGATGGATCAGCTCCTGAAGGGAGTATCGGTGGCCGGCACCGCCGATCACGATCGGGCGATTGCCGTCCTGATCAGGGAACGGGGACTGACCGGGCTGCCGGTGACGGCGCTCGTGGCCCGGGCCGGCGTGGCCCCCGAGTCGGTCGGCGGGGTGGTGGATCGGTTGTCCGCCGTCGGGACGGTGCGGCGTATCGGTGACCGGCTCGTCGATGTCGACTCGCTGCAGGACGGTGGCGCCCGCCTGCTGGCGATGGTGTCCGATTTCCATCGGGCGCACCCCTTGCGTGACGGCGTTCCGCGGGAGGAGGCGCGCGAGCGCGTCTTTCGTCACGCCGGCCCGGGCATCTTCGAGGCGGTGCTGGAGCGATTGACGGGGGACGGTCGTCTGGTGGTTCGCGACCACCTCGCCCTGCCCAGCCATCGCGTGACCCTGTCGCCGGCGGAGCTTCGAGCCAGCGACGCAGTGGTGGCCCTGCTGCGGGATGCCGGGCTGCGCCCGCCGGCCCCGGGAGCGATTCGGGAACGGCTCGGCGTCGACGAGGAGCTGCTCGAACGGGTGTTGAGACGCTTGGTGCGTCAACAGGCGGTGGTGCGGGTCGGACCGCTGGTGTTCGACTCCGAGGCCATCGAGTCGCTGAAGGCGGATCTCGTCTCCCTCAAGGCGAGTACGGACCCGGCGACCATCGATGTCGGCACCTTCAAGGACCGGTACGGGGTCAGCCGGAAATTCGCGATCCCCCTGCTGGAATACCTGGACCGGGAGCGTCTCACGCGGCGGATCGGCGAGCGACGGATAGTCCTGTAGTTCTGCGCGTTGCCGCGCGTTTTGCCATCATGGGCATCTGTCGTTAAACTTGACGGTGGGCGGCGTACGTTCGGGATATGCTGGCCAGAGGCGACTCGGTGGACGGGTTGACGGCAGGACAGGGAACCGACAAGGGCGCGGAATGGACGATACAGCGCGGCAGTGTTTCACGGTTGGCGTGTTTCAGGATGTCGAATGGGCGCAACGGGGCCTCGAAGCCCTGGGCAAGGAGGGGTTTGCGTCGGAGTCCCTGTCGCTCATCAGCCGGGAGACCCCCGAGGCGGCGGAGCTCGTGAAACGGACCTTCGGGGTCGACGGTGATACCATGGATGTCGCTCGAGTCGGCTCCGTGGTGGCGCATGGGCCGCTCGTCGGCGCGTTGCAGGGGAGTGCCGGCGACCTGGGCAGCACCGGGATTGCCGCGACCATCCGGCGTGCCGGTTTCCAGGCCCATGACGGGTACATCTTCGAGACTTTGACCGCGCGCGGGGGGGTGCTGGTGGGCGTCCACAGCGAGCCCCGGGCGGCGGACGCGCTGGCTGTCATGTTTGCCTACGGCGGCGGCAACGCTTCCATCGGCGCGTGGGCCGGCCGCGTTTGAGCCATTCGCGGCGAACGAACGAGTCAGCCGGGGGCCTGCGCCGCAGGACGGTGCAGACTCCGGGCAGGGTCGGTTGGGCGGCAATCGGAGGCCGCAGCGCGACCTTGTGGTCGCGTTGGGAGTTTCGCTGGTGCGAAACTCCTACGGCGATGATTTCCGGGCTAGGGGGCGCTTCGCGTGAGCGATAGCTTGAACCTCGGACCACTTCCGTTTTCCCCGGGTCGGAAGCCCTACACGCCGCCCGAGCGGCGCCGCCGGAAGGCGAGGCCCGCGGCCGGCGGCGCCGGCCGCAGAAGCCCCCGAGAGCCCGGTGGGGGCACGCCCACCGGCTGGGTGTCCATCAGTCCCGAAGGCGGAGCCGACTACGTTCCCTTCCTCGGGGTTCAGCAGGGTCGGATCCGGGGCGCCCTCGGCGCATCGTTCGCGAGTCACCTGCTCGGGGTGGCGCTGATCCTGCTCATCATCCGGGCCGCTCCCGTCGAGGAGATCTTCGAGGTCGACCGAACCAACTACAACATCGTCTGGATACCGCAGGCGGGTCCGGGCGGCGGTGGCGGCGGCGGCGGGAACGAGTCGCTGGAGCTGCCGCGCCAGGTCGAAGTGGCGGGTGAGGACGATCTGGACGTGCCGATCGAAGTGCCGGAGGAAGTGGAAGCTCCGGCCGAGCCGGAACCGGAGCCAGAGCCTCTCGAATCCCAGAACATGCAGCTCTCCGCCCTGCCGATGGCGGCCTCGCTCCAGACGCGTACGGGACTGCTCGAGGGGCTGCTGACGGGTGCCCTCGACTCGGCCGGGAGCGGAACCGACGGCGGCGCCGGGGAAGGAGAGGGCGGGGGAATCGGGCCCGGTCAGGGAGACGGCCTGGGGCCCGGCGAGGGCGGCGGCACGGGGGGCGGTGTCTTCCGGCCGGGCAACGGTGTCGAGACGCCCCGTCTGCTGCGAGAGGTCACCCCGCGCTACACCGCCGAGGCGATGCGGGCCAAGGTCCAGGGGGTGGTTCTCGTCGAGGCGGTGGTTCTGCCGGATGGCTCCGTCGGTGATGTCACCGTGGTCCGGTCGCTCGACGGGGTCTTCGGACTCGACGAGGAGGCGATCAAGGCCGCCCGGCAGTGGCGCTTCCTTCCCGGCACCCGGTTCGGCGAACCGGTCGCGGTGCTCGTGACCATCGAGCTGTCCTTCACCTTGCGCTAGCGTGACCGCGCGACCTGACGGTCGCGTTGGAAGTTTCGCTGACGCGGAACTTCTGCGGCGCAGCCGTACGAGAGATCGGAGTTGCAAGAAGAAAAGGGGGCGGCACCCGCGTGGTGCTCGCCCCCTTGGTCTTTCTGCCGACAACGGGCTTCCTAGTACATTCCGCCCATTCCGCCCATTCCGCCGTGGCCGCCGCCCGGCATCGCGGCCTCTTTCTTGTCTTCCGGAATCTCACTGACGAGGGCTTCGGTGGTGAGCAGCAGCGACGCGATCGAGCTCGCGTTCTGAAGCGCCGCCCGGACGACCTTGGTGGGATCGATGACGCCCGCGTCAATCAGGTTCTCGTAGACCTCGGTCTGGGCATTGAAGCCTTCTTCGTCGGCCTTCTGCTCGCGCACCTTCTGCACGACGATGGACCCTTCCTGACCGGCGTTGGCGGCGATCCAGCGCATCGGCTCCTCGAGCGCGCGCCGGATGGTGTTCACGCCAATCTGCTGGTCGCCATCGAGCTTGAGGTCCGCGAGGGCGGTCTGGCTGCGCAGCAGGGCCACGCCGCCGCCGGGCACGATGCCCTCCTCGACGGCCGCCTTGGTCGCATGCATGGCGTCCTCGACCCGCGCCTTCTTCTCCTTCATCTCGGTCTCGGTAGCGGCGCCGACCTTGATGACCGCCACGCCGCCGACCAGCTTGGCCAGCCGCTCCTGCAGCTTCTCGCGGTCGTAGTCCGAGGTGGTCTCGTCGATCTGCGTGCGGATCTGCTTCACCCGCCCCTCGATGGCCGCGTGGGTTCCCTCGCCTTCGACGATGGTCGTGTTGTCCTTGTCGATGGTGACCTTCTTCGCCTTGCCGAGATCCTCGATGCCGATGTTCTCGAGCTTCAGACCGAGGTCTTCCGTGATCGCCTTGCCGCCGGTGAGCGTCGCGATGTCCTCGAGCATCGCCTTCCGCCGGTCACCGAAGCCCGGCGCCTTGACCGCGGCGCCCTGCAGCGTGCCGCGCAGCTTGTTGACGACGAGGGTGGCGAGCGCCTCGCCCTCGACGTCCTCCGCCACGATGAGCAGCGGCCGATTCAGACGGGCCACCTGCTCGAGCAGCGGCAGCAGGTCCTTCATCGAGCTGATCTTCTTCTCGTGGATCAGAATGATCGGATTCTCGAGCACGACCTCCATGCGTTCGGCGTCGGTGACGAAGTACGGGGAGAGGTAACCGCGATCGAACTGCATGCCCTCCACGACCTCGAGCGAGGTCTCGAGGGTCCGGGCCTCTTCCACGGTGATGACGCCGTCCTTGCCGACCTTGTCCATCGCCTGGGCGATGATCCGGCCGATGGTGAGATCGTTGTTGGCCGAAATCTGGCCGACCTGGGCGATCATGTCGCCGCTCACGGCGCGCGAGAGCTTCTCGAGGTGCTCGACGACCGTGGCGACGGCCACCTCGATACCCCGCTTCACCTCCATCGGGTTGGCGCCGGCCACGACGTTCTTGGCGCCCTCGCGGTAGATGGACTGGGCGAGGACGGTCGCGGTGGTGGTGCCGTCACCGGCGATGTCGGACGTCTTGCTGGCGACCTCGCGAACCATCTGCGCGCCCATGTTCTCGAGGGCGTCCTTCAGCTCGATCTCCTTCGCGACCGTCACCCCGTCCTTGGTGATGGTGGGGGACCCGAACTTCTTGTCGAGGATGACGTTGCGACCTTTGGGCCCCAGCGTCACCTTGACGCAGTTGGCCAACTGATCGACGCCGGCGAGGATGTTCCGCCTCGCTCCTTCACTGTAGACAATCTGCTTTGCCATGTTGATGTGCTCCAATCAGGTCGAATTCGACGACGTGACCGGCGCGGCCGCGGCCGGCCGCCCGCCGGGTGATATCGCGGCCGCCGGCTACTGCACGACGCCCAGGACCTCGTCTTCCCGCATGATGAGATACTCTTCGCCGTCCAGCTTGATCTCCTGTCCCGAGTACTTGCCGAACAGAATCGTGTCGCCTGCCGCGACGTCCATCGGCTGAAGACCGCCGTCCTCCTTGACCTTGCCCTTGCCGACGGCGACAACCCTGCCCTGCTGCGGCTTCTCCTTGGCGGTGTCCGGAATGATGATGCCGCCGACTTGCTGCTCTTCCTCCTCGAGGCGCTGCACGATGAGGCGGTCGTGAAGTGGTCGTACCTTGATTGCCATGGTGTGTCCGACTCCTTGGGTTGTTGAAGGAATCCCTCCCGGATTTGGCGTAGAAGTCGAGGAGGGGTTAGCACTCTCTATTATGGACTGACAATATTAGCAGTCAGCGGGGCGGAGTGTCAACCGTGGTCTCGGGAAGGCCGCGATGCCGGACGGTGTCGGACGGGTGATATCGTGAACCCCGTGAGGAGGGAGGGTACGGGCTCGTCCCGGATGCTCCCCGGCAGCGCCGTCCGCCCGTCGCGGGGCCGGCCATTCGTAGTGTCCAGGAGCGCGTGGTGAGCAGGATTCTGATCGTCGAGGACGACGAGTCGCTGGCCGCGGGACTTTGCGACGGGCTGCACTACGAGGGCCATACGACGCTGGTCGCGAGCGACGGCGCCGACGGCCTGCGTCTGGCCGCCCAGCCCGGGATAGATCTCGTTATTCTCGACGTCATGCTGCCGAACCTGACCGGGGTGGAAGTGTGCCGGACCCTCCGGGCGCGAGGCAGCACGGTGCCGGTCGTCATGCTGAGCGCCAAGGGGGAGGAGCTCGACAAGGTGGTCGGGTTGAAGGTGGGAGCGGACGACTACGTGACGAAGCCGTTCAGCTTCACCGAGCTCGTGGCGCGCCTGGAAGCGGTGCTGCGGCGGACCAGGCGGTTCAAGGAACCGGGGCGCATCTACGAGTTCGGTGACGTGACCGTGAATATTCGAACCCGCGAGATCGCGAAAGGCGGTCGATCGCGGACGTTGCTGCCACGGGAGTTCCGGTTGCTCGAGTACTTCATCGAGCACCGCGGCGAGGTCCTGACCCGGGAGCAACTCCTGGATGCGGTCTGGGACCACGACGCCATGTCGCCCCTGAGCCGCACCGTCGACATGCATGTCGCCAAGCTGCGCCAGAAGATCGAGGACGACGGGTCTGACCCCCGCTGGATCGTCACCGCCCACCGTGTCGGCTACAAGTTCACGGGATAGGTGCCCGTGGTGAAACCACGGGGCCTTGCCGCGAGCTCCCGGGTCGACGCGGGTCGGCAGCGGCGAGGCTCGGGACTTCCGTCAGGGGGCCTCTCCGGACGGGCTTTCCAGGTCGCGCTCGAGGTCCTCGAGATCGTACTGGACCGAGACCCTGCCGGCTCGAGCGTAGTCCATCATCTCCCACAGGGAGACTCCGGCGTCGAGCGCGGCCCGGGACAGCGAGACCCTGCGCTCTCCGTATTCGCGGGCCGCATGCTCCAGCTTCCATGCCCGGATCGCCCTCGATAGCAGGCGGCGCACCGTCGTCGAGCGATCGGACTGCTCGACGTTCTGGATGAACTCGAGCTCACGGACCAGGTCCGACGGCAGCCGGGCTCCGACCATCTGTTCCTTCTTCATCGCTTCGCCTTGCGGGCTCGTCTCAGGGTCTCGGCGACGACCGAGGGAGAGAGCCAGACGGTCTTGCCGAGATCCCGAAGGGCCTTTTCCAGTGCGTCCGGACCGAGGCCGCTGCGCAGGTGCGCCTCGAGCAGCACGCTGACGGTGCCGACGTGGCGCACGCCGAGGGTTCCCGCCACGCTTCGAGCCTCCTTGTCGTCGACGACCAGCCGCAACTTCCGCACCCGGGCGAGCGCGATCGACTCGGCCTCGCCCTGGTGCAGCCGGGACCGTTGCGACAAGCGTTGCATGAGGTCGTTCTCCGCGTCGGTCGAGCTGGCGATCCGGAGCCAGCCGGCGTCGACCGCGGCCTCGATCTGCTCCACGCCGAGCGCTCGGAGGGACCTGCCCGCATCGATGGTCTCCGCCTTGACGACGGATCCGATCAGCACGTGGTCGTAGAGCTCGTGCAGGAGCTCCAGTCTGTGGATCCGGGCGAGGGCGATCAGGGGAGTCGCGTCGGCTACGGTCACTCGCTCTCCTTGCCACAGGGCGTCAGCGACCGTGCTGCGGTGCAGGTCCAACCCCGGCCAGACGTTGCGTGCATCAATGTTTTATCACTACATGCCGCGCCTGGTGGCAGAAATTTACAACTTACAGACAACTTTGACAGCAGGATGATGACATTTACACCGCGCCGGCCCCATGATCGACGCATGGCAAGCGAATTCCAAGATAGACTAGGCGTCGGAACCGATCAAACGGAGTCCTGGCTTCCGTTGCTGCCCTCGGCGCTGTTGTACCCGGTGGGTACGGTGCTGATGCAGCAGGGGGGCGATCCGGGCGACGTGTTCTACGTCGAGGAGGGGTTGGCGAAGCTCGTCCGGACGGGCCCGGACGGACGGGAGCAGATTCTCGGCCTGCGGGGGGTCGGCTGGTTCCTGGGGGCGGCCCTGGTGCTGGTGTTGCGGGCCCATCCGGCCAGCGCGGTGGCGGTGACGCCGTGCCGGTTGTGCCGGCTGACCCGGCAGGTCTTTCTGGAGCTGATGGCGAAGCACGAGGCGCTGTCCTGGCACGTCCACCAGATGCACAGCCGCGAGGTCCTGAGCCAGTTTCAGCAGATGGCGGATCTCGGCAGCGCCACGTCCCGGGAGCGTCTCGAGCGGATCCTGCGGCGTCTCACCGGGGCCGGCTCATCGTCCGGCAGCGATGACGGGGTGCGATTGTCGCTGCCGCTGAAGCGCTGGGAGCTGGCCAGCCTCATCGCGGTCACGCCGGAACATCTCAGTCGGCTTCTCCGGCAGCTTCGCGACGACGGCGTCATTCGCATCAACGGCGGATACATCGTCATTCCGGATGTCCGGCGCCTCGCGGCCGACGACATCGAAGGGGGCGGCGTGCTGACGAACCCCGTAGACACGCACCGGCACGCCGCGATGCTCCGTTGAACGCGGTCAGGGAGAGCGCGGCGGCATGACAACCGCGGGGAGTGGGGAGATTCACGGGTGGCGGACGCATCTGGCGCCGCCTGAGACGTATCCGGCGGGAACCGAGCTCCTGTCGCAGGGCCGGATGCCGGAGCGCGTGCAGTTGCTGTCGGACGGCATCGTGAAGCTCGAACGGCGGGCTCCAGATCGGGCCCCCGTCACTATCGGCCTCCGTTTCCCCGGCTGGCTGCTGGGAGCCGAGTCGGTCATCGCGGAGCAGGAGACGCCGGTCTCCGTGGTCGCGGTGACCGACTGTGCGCTGCGCGGGCTGGCGCGGGAACGGTTTCTCGGGTTCGTGCGGGTGGACCCGGACCTGTCGTGGCGCGTCGCCCAGATGTACAGCCGCGAGCTGGTCGACCGCCTCGAGCGCGCCGGCGATCGGGAGTACGCGCCGCCGGAGACCCGCCTCAGGCACCTCCTGCGCCGGCTGCTCGATGCCAACGACACGGGCCACCTGCGAAAGGAGGTGCACATGCGCCTGCCGTTCACGCAGCGCGAGCTGGCGAGACTGCTCTCGGTCTCGGCCAGCCAGTTGACCGCGTTGCTCACCGGATTGCAGCGGGACGGCGTGATCCGATTGCGGCGTGATCGCCTGATCATCCTGGACGTGCCCGGACTGCGCGAGGTCGACCCCGTCCGCCGCGACGTGGGCTGGCCGGTGAACGCCTGACGGCCGGGTCGTTCATGTGTGTACCTCGGGGGCGGCTATGTGTCGTATGCATCTCATTACGGTATATAGTGAGCACGCGCGAGGAGGGCGCATGTATAGCCTCGGATCTTTCCATCGCCGGTGGCGGTTCGAAGTCGCCATCGTTCTCGTCCCGCTGGTCGCGATCGTCGTCCTGCAGTACGTGTCGAACGCTCGGCTGGCGAAGGTAGAGCTGATTGCGCACCAATCCACCCTCCTGGAGTACCTGGACAAGGTGGCGGCGGACGTACGACGGGCGTACGAGGACGCGGCGAAAGAGATGCTGGACGTGCCGGGGGACGCTCTCGCCGCCGAGCGGTTCGATGTGGTCGCACAGCACTTCGACCGGGCCGACACCTCGGCGGCGAGCCTGTTGTTTGCGGGTCTGCTCGATGGATGCGTGTGTCTGACGCGGTTCTACGATCCTGAGACGGGCCATATCGGCACCACCACCGACCGCGCCACCGAGTTGGTCGCATTGCGAGTCAGCACACTGCTTCGCCTGAGGCAGATGCAGAACCTGAACGATTCCGGGACCTACGTGGACGAGCGGGATACCGAGAACCGCGTCCTCTACCGGTTCGTCACGGATGCCGACGCGGTCACCGTCGGTTTCGCCGGCTTTGTCATCGACCCGCGTCGGATTCGAAAGCGAGTACTCTGCCACGGGCCATCGCTAGCGCATCGGGTACATGCTCGACGAGGACGTGTGGGACAACCTGATCGTACGCGTGACGGACGATACGGGGCGCGTGGTGGCGGACACGTACGACGGGCCGGGTCAGGCCGACGAAGTTACGGATCGCTTCGATTTCGTGTTCCGGGACCTGGAGCTGTCGGCGCGGAGCCGTCACACCGCGGCTGCCCAGGTGCTGCAGTCGAACGCGGCGACCAACTGGCTCCTGTCGACACTGATGGCGGTGATGGCGATCGGCGGCGTGCTGCTCACGTGGCGGGCGGCGCGGGGCGAGCGGCGGCTCTCGCAGATCCGGAACGGGTTCGTGACCGGCGTATCCCATGAGCTGCGCACGCCGCTGACGTCCCTGGCCGTGTTCGGGGAGCTCCTGCGTTGCGGGCGGGTCACGGCGCCAGACAGGGTCGTCGAGTACGGGCGGCGCATCGAGCAGGAGAGCAGCCGTCTGCGACACCTCATCGACAACGTGCTGAGCTTCGGCCGCATCGAGTCGGCAGAGGTTCGCTATCGCCAGGCGGCGGCGGCGATCGAGGACGTCGTCGGCGCGGCGGTGCGAGCGGTCGACACCCGCCGCGCGCAGGGAGGGTTCGCCATCGCGGTCACCGCGCAGGATGCCGGCCTGCCCGAGGTTCGCGTCGACGCGGCGGCGATGACGCAGGTCTTCGTGAATCTGCTCGACAACGCGATGAAGTACTCGGGGCCCTGCCGCCGGGTGCGCGTGGAGCTGCGCCGGCGCGGTGACGGAGTGGCGGTCGCCGTCGCGGATGCCGGGATCGGCATTCCGCTTCACGAGCAGAGACGCATCTTCGACGAGTTCTACCGGGCCGCCTCGGGGAGCACCGAGGTGGCGGGGACGGGCCTCGGGCTGGCGATCGCCCGGCACGTCGTACAGGCGCACGGCGGGCGAATCGAAGTCGACAGCCGCCTCGGCCGCGGTGCGACCTTCACGGTCCTGCTGCCCGCGGCTCCTGCGCCGGTGCGCCGGCAGGTCCGCGTACCGCCCGCCGTGGACCGTGCGCAGATTGAAGCCGGGGCCTGACTCTCCTCCATGGCCGGCAATCGTCGCCTCCGGCTCCGATTGCCGAACTTCATGGCCACGCTTCGCGTGGCCACCCCCAACGCGTGAAAGTACTGCAGGATATCCGCGTTCACGGTGCCGTTCGCCGTCGGGGCCACACGGGGCAGCCTCGCAGGCCGAGCGTCGCCACGTAGCGCATGAACCACCGCTCCATTTCTACGCTCCCGTCGTGTGCCGCGTGGTGTGTCTCTGCCACCCGGCACTTCCACGGCAAACAACCCCCCGGGAATCCGCGCCGTTCGAGGGCGCAGGCCAGGCTGCCGCAGCATCTCCAATCCGCACTGTCGGTGCGTTGAACGGTGCCGAGCCGCTCCGCGTTTCACGGAAGGTGCGTTGAGCCATGTCATCAATGCGCTTGATGGAAGGCAATGCCTTGCGGACACGGCATCTGAGAAGATGTGGCCGGTTACGAGTCAAGGGTATCCCTGGAACCAAAGGAGCGAGAACGTGGCGACTCAAGAGCAACAGAAGAAGTCGTACGTCGCGCCGCGCGTCGTCGACTTCGGCGCCATCGAGGCGATGACGGGCGACTGCTTCGGGTACTGCCTCGACGGCGAGAGCGGCGGGCTGTTCGGATTCTGGCCGTAGGAGTCTGCGCCGGGGAACGGCGCGGGCGCCAAGGGGGGTTGGCTGGGCGGAGGGGGCCGAGAGGCGCCGGACCTTGGATCAGAGCCTCGGCGGAGTCAATCGCAGAGCAGGCAGCCAACAGTGTCGATTGCCTGCTCGAAGTCGACACCGCGAAGGCGGTCCATAGAAGGAACAATGACAGTCCAAGCGCTTCTGATTTTCGTGCTTCTGGATGTCGGTTTCCGGATGTTCGGCTTCCCCCGCGTATTCCTGTTCGTCGACCGGTGGGGTCGGCGCTCCGTCGATGCCGCGTCGCTGGCGGCTCAGCGGCGGACGGTGCGCCGGGCCCTCGAGGCGGTGCGGACGGCGACCCGCTACTACTATCGCCGGCGCCTGGACTGCCTGCCGCGAGCCCTCGCCATCTTCGTGCTTCTGCGGTGGCGGGGCGTTCCCGCGACGCTGCACATCGGGGTGAAACGCTTTCCCTTCGGCGCCCATGCCTGGGTCGAATGCCTGGGAGAAGTGCTGGACGACTCGACCGACGATTGGCGGCACGAGCCCTACGTGCCGATTCTCTCGACCGGCGAGCCCGTGTAGCTGACAGAGTTCCGCCGCATTCGAAGAGCCGTCGGCGTGCCGCGTGGACGGCGTTCCCGGCTCTTCGCCCCCAATCCGATGGCCGGTGCGACCCTTCGCGCAATCGGCGGCATCCACGCGCTCGACGGCGGGCCGGTCGATCGCCGGGCGGTCGCGCGCCTGAACGAGGCTGCGAGAATCCTGGTCCCGACCCGCCGGAGCCACTGGGTAGGGGAGTCCATCGGGCTCGCGTGCACCGCGGCTCCCGCCGACGCGGCTGGCCCGACCGATGCGCGGTCATCGGGTAACGGTCGCGCGCAGTGCGTCCTTGTCTTCGACGGCCGAATCGACAATCGCAGGGAGTTGATTGCGGACCTGTCGGGCGCCGGCGTCGATGCGTCGGTCGACGACGCCGGGCTGGCCCTCGCCGCCTACGGCGCCTGGGGGGACATGTGCGCGTCGAAGCTGATCGGCGACTTCGCGTTCGGGCTGTGGGACGGCGGCGCCCGGCGGCTCCTCTGCGCGAGAGACCCGCTCGGCGTGCGGCTGCTGTACGTGCTCGTGCGGGACGACCGGGTCTGTTTCGCCACGCAGCTCGGGCAACTGCTGGCCATCTGCCCCGAGACCCCGCCGTTCGACATGGAGTACCTGGCCGATCGGCTCGCCCTGGGCGTGGATCGTCCGAGCTCGGGCCGCACGCCGTACCGCGGTCTGTCGCGGCTCGAGCCCGGCCACCGTCTGATCGCCGAGAACGGGCGCGTCCGGATCGAGCGGTACTGGGAGTGGCGGGCTGGAGGCGCTGGCCTTCCCCGTAACGATGAGGACCATGTCGACCAGTTCCTGGACACGTTCTCCGACGCGGTGGCGAGGCGGATGTCCGGATCCGGCGTGGTCTGGTCGGACCTCTCGGGCGGGCTCGACTCGTCGTCGATCGTCAGCGTGGCCGCCCGGCAACGCGGCCGGCCGTCGCTGTCGGCGATCACCGTCGTGTTCGGCGAGTCGACCTTGAGCGACGAGCGGGAATGGGCAGCGGAGGTCGCGCGGGCGAGCGGCGTCGAGCGGCACGACATCGAGGGCGACACCCACCATCCGTTCAGCCGGTTGCGGGACGCCGTGCAGTACTGGGAGGAACCTCACGCGGCGGCCGCGTTCTTCGGGGTGCACGAGCAGTACGGGCGGCTGATGGCGCGGCCGGGCGTGCCGGTGCTCCTGAGCGGCATCGGCGCGGAAGCGGTCGTCCTGGGCAAGCAACAGGAGCCCGTGCATCTTGCCGACCTGCTGCGCCGCGGGCGGCTGGGGCAGCTGGGGCGGGAGGTGGATCGGTGGCAGCGGGTGCTGAAGATGCCGTTGAGCAACCTCTTGTTCCGGTACTGTCTGCGGCCGCTGGTGGGCCGGCCTCTGATCAGCTACGGCCGTTTGCCCACCGGGCACGATTGGATCGGGGGCCGCTTCGCAGACACCTGGAACCTCGAGGATCGCGCCCGGCACGGGAACATGCCGCGAGCGGGCCGGGGACCCGCCGATCAGTGGCACGTCGAGCGGATCGCCTGGATCACGGGATTCCTCCTGCGGGGATATCTGGAGAAGGCCTGTGACATACGGTATCCCTTCCTGCACCGGCCGCTGGTCGAGCTGGCCCTCGCGACGCCGTGGAGCCTGAAGGCCGTGCCGGGAGAGCCGAAGGCGATCCTGCGCCGCGCCATGCAGGGCATCCTGCCGGAGCGGGTCAGATGCCGCACGCAGAACGCGTCGACGGGACATGCGGCCTACAACGGTCTGCGAAAGGAATGGCCGGTCCTCGAGCAGGTGGTCGCGTCGTCGGTGCTCGCCGACCTCGGCGTCGTCGACCGCGATCGCCTGCGGAACGCCCTGCAGCTGGCCCGCCAGGGACACGCGCCGGACCTCGGCGGACTGCTCTCGACCCTGACCCTGGACGCATGGTTGCAACACGCGATCCATGGGCAGCAGCGTCCATGGGTGGACGCCGACGCGGCCTGAACCGGGAGGCACGATGCGATCGACAGAAACGCGGTTGAAGGTATCCGAGCAGGTCCACTACGCTCGCATGGGGGAGCAGATCATCCTGGCCGACCTGCAGTCCGGGCGCTATCTCGGCCTCGACGAGGTCGGAACCGCGGTGTGGACCCTGATCGAGCAGCGAGCGACCCGAGGCGCCATCGTGGACCGCGTGCATGCCGACTACGACGTTCCCCGGGACGTGCTCGAACGCGACGTGGACCGGCTTCTCGACGATCTCCTGCAACGACGGCTCGTCGAGTACGCAACCGCCGATCAGAGGCGGTGAGACCTGCGCGCTACAACGAGGGCTCGGGTCGCGTGCCGAGCTGCTCTCCGCCAGGAGTCTGCGCCGTAGAACGGCGCCGCCTCCTGCAGGGAGGCCCGACTCCCTGCAGGGGTTGGTTGGGCGGCAATCGGAGTCGCAGGCCACGATTCCCGGGCCGGGAGGCGAGCGGCGGGACGGCTGCATCCTGCCGGATTCCCGCGGCGCATCCGTTTCCGGCGGGACCCTCCGCTTTCCCCGATACGCGAAGTACGCCAATCCGGACTCCACCGCTTGAGGCGCGAGCCGCGCAGTGCCGGCCGCCCCGCGCGCGGGGCGGTCCGGGCTCACGCCCGGTGCGGATGAGAGAGGCGCCCCACCACAATGCGCAATGCCGGCGCGCGGGGGTGCAGGACGGAGATCTGCTGATACACTGCTGGCGCTGGCACGGGCCATTGCGGCCGGGCCGTCGGATCTCTCCAGCGCAGGAGGCATCGTGGGGAAGATTGAGCAGCGATGGCGTCGCGGAATGTCCCGGAGAAAGGCGCTGTGCGGGCTGGCGTCGTTCATGGCAGCTTCGCCGCTGCTCCATGCGCAACGCGACCCGTGGCCGCTCGGCCCGCACCGGCGGTTTCTCGGGTTCGACGAGATGCGCGACGTATTCGATTTCGAGCCGATCTTTCGCGCCAACGCGCCGCTGTCGGTGTACGACTACACGGCGCACGGCACCGAATCGGAGTTCACGCTGTATCGCAACCGCGACGCGTTCGACTGGGTGGAGCTCATCGGCGGGGGCGGGGTCGATGCGGCGTCGGTCGACACCGCGACCGAGCTGTTCGGGCACGCGATGCCGAGCCCGATCATGCTCGCGCCGACGGCGCGGCAGCGGGATCTGCATCCCGACGGCGAGCTCGGCATGCACCGGGCGGCGACGACCACCGGCACCACGATGATCGTCAGCAACGTGTCGAGCTACCCGTTTCCGCGGATCGCCCAGACCGCCGAGGGGCCGCTGTGGTTCCAGCGCTACGCCTCGCGCGAGACCGAGCCCAACCGGGTGGCGCTCGGCACGGCGCAGGAGGTCGGGGCACAGACGATCGTGGTGACCATCGATCAGCAGGCGTCCTACTACGAGCGCGATCTGCATGTCCGCCACCTCGGCGGGGCTCCGCGCCGGGTGACGCGGCGGGAGCGGCCGAATCCCCAGAACCCGTATCGCGTGGGCGCCGGGCGGCTGTGGTACGAGTGGACCCTCTTCGACGAGCTCCGACCGATGTGCGAGGTGCCGATGCTGGCCAAGGGCATCCTGACCGGCGACGGGGCGAAGAAGTGTCTCGAGCACGGGGTGGACGGCATCATCGTGTCGAACCACGGCGGCCGGGCCCTCGACTACGGCCCCTCGAGCCTCGAGGTGCTGGAAGAGGTGGTCGAGGCGGTGGGGGGCCGGGTTCCGGTGCTGATCGACAGCGGGTTCCGCCGGGGCAGCGACGTGCTGAAGGCGCTGGCCCTGGGCGCCGATGCGGTCTGTCTCGGGCGCGCGTCGCGCTGGGGGCTGGGGGCGTTCGGCGAGCAGGGCGCGCAGAAGGTGATCGAGATCGTCAACGCGGAGCTGAAGCAGGCGATGGCGTTCGCGGGGGTGGCCTCTCTCGCCAAGGTCGATCGCAGCATCGTGAAGACGAACTTCCCGTAGCCCGTAAACCGTCGCCTTGCGGCTCCGCTTGCCGCGTAACCGACCCGGCTGGAGTCGGCGCCGTTGCGGGGCAGACTGTCATGGCGACAACGTCGAGTGAGGCATCCCGATGCAGACGAAGCAGCGCCGCGTGGTCGTCGCCGCCCTGGTCGCCGCCGTGGCCGGCGCGACGGCGGCGGCGCAGGACCGGTCCGGAGGCATGGTCGAGTGGCCCTACGTCGGGGCCGACCAGGGGGCGTCGAAGTACTCTCCGCTGACTGACGTCGACGTCTCGAACGTCGAGACGCTCGAGGTCGCCTGGACGTGGGAGCCGAACGAGCTGCCGAACCAGGAGTTCCGGACGCGGCCGGGCAGCTTCGAGGTCATGCCGCTGATGATCGACAACATCGTCTACGTCTCGACGATGTACACGCGGGTGGTCGCGCTCGACGCCGACACCGGCGAGCAGCTGTGGGCGTTCGATCCCGAGGCTTGGCGCACCGGGCCGGAAGGCGGTCCCCCGGGCGGCTTCAAGCACCGGGGCGTCGCGGTCTGGCCGGCGAACGCCGACCGGGCGGCGGGTGCGGGCGACGAGATGCGGGTCTTTATCAACAGCCGCGACAGCCTCTACGCGCTGAACGCCGCCGACGGAACCCCGATCGACTCCTTCGGCGACGGGGGCCGAGTCCTGCTGACCGGGAACTTTCCCAACCCGGTGACCCACGAGATGTTCGACCAGACGTCCCCGCCGGTCGTCTTCGAGGACCTCGTCATCGTCGGGAGCCGCGTCCCGGATCGGATTCAGCAACGCTTCGACACCCCCGGGTCGGTGCAGGCGTTCGACGTCCACACCGGCGAGCGGCGCTGGGTCTTCTACACCGTGCCGCAGTCGAACGACGCGTTCGGCGCCGACACCTGGGAGGGCGGGTCGTGGCGCTTCACCGGCCACGCCAACGTCTGGGGCCTGATGTCCCTCGACGCCGAGCGCGGGCTGCTGTATCTGCCGACCAGCACGCCGAGCAGCGACTACTGGGGCGGCCGGCGTCTCGGCGCCAACCTGTTCGCCGAGTCGCTCGTCTGCCTCGACGCGCGGACCGGCGAGCGCGAGTGGCACTTCCAGGCGGTGCACCACGGGCTGTGGGACTACGACTTCACGTCGGCGCCGAACCTGATGACCCTGAACGTCGGCGGCCGGTCCATCGACGCGGTGGCCGAAGTGTCGAAGCAGGGCTTCACCTACGTGTTCGACCGGGTGACCGGCGAGCCGGTCTGGCCGATAGAGGAGCGCCCCGTCGACACCGACACCGACGTGCCGGGCGAGGTGGCGCATCCGACCCAGCCTTTCCCGACGAAGCCGCCGCCGTTCGCGGCGCAGGGGGTCTCGCTCGAAGACGCGAACGACCTGACGCCGGAGATCCACCGCCTCGCGGTCGAGGAGCTGCAGACCTACCGGATCGGGCCGCTGTTCACGCCGCCGAGCCTGCAGGGGACCCTGCAGCGGCCGCGGGTGGACGGCGGCGCCAACTGGGGCGGCGCGGCCCTCGACCCGACGACGAACCGGCTCTACGTGCGGACTTCGGAAGGGGCGTCGGCCAACCAGGTCTGCGAGACCCATCCCGACCTGCCCGAGGTCGACGTCGCCTACACGAACAACTGCCCGCGCGGCGGCTCGGCCGGCATCTTCCGCGGGTTGGGCGGTTACACCCCCGCGGAGCGCAGCCGCCTCGGGCCGATCCCGCTCGTGAAGCCGCCGTACGCGCGGCTCGTCTCCATCGACCTCGACGCGGGCGACATCGCGTGGAGCGTGCCGTTCGGCGAGGGCAGCCGCATCATGCGCGCGCATCCGCTGCTGCGTGGCGTCGATCTCCCCGACCGCCTCGGCACCCCCGGGGCAAACGGTCCGATGGTCACCGCCGGCGGGCTTGTCTTCCTCGGCGGCGGCGACCCGTATCTGTACGCGTTCGACGCCGCGACCGGCCGCGAGGTGACCCGGGTGGCCACCGAGTTCCGCACCAGCGGCAACCCGATGACTTACCGCTCTCGCGCCGGCCGGCAGTTCATCCTGATCGCGACCGGCGCCGGTCCCGACGCGCGTCTCGTGGCGTTCGCGTTGCCCGAGGCCCCGGCGTCTGCGCCCTAGCAGCCCGGGTGAAACCCCGCGTTGCACCGAGAGCGGCGAGGGCGCCAGCGGGCTGAAAGGCGCCCTCGGGCAAAGAACGCCCGTGCCTGACAAGGCGTGAGGAGGGCGCATCGCGTGCCCGTCTTTCATTGTGTGCCCGTCTTCATTTAGGGGGCCCTGACATGCTTCGACGACGTTTCCCCTGGCTGTGCGGCTTGGTCCTGCTGTTCGGATTCGCGTGTGTCCCGGTCGCCTGGGGGCAGACCGCCGACGTCACCTCCGCCACCATCGAGGACCTGAACCGGGCGTTCGACGCCGACACGCTGACGTCGGAGCAACTGGTCGAGCGCTATCTGGCCCGCATCGCCGCCTACGACGACGCCGGCCCGAGGCTCAATGCCGTCATCACCCTGAATCCGCATGCGGTCGAACGCGCCCGCGCCCTCGACGCCGAGCGGCGGGAGGGCGGGGCGCGGTCTCCGCTGCACGGCGTTCCCGTCGTCCTCAAAGACAACTTCGACACCGCGGATCTGCCAACCACCGCCGGATCCGTCATGCTGGCCGGCTCGATGCCGCCCGACGATGCCTTCCTGGTCCGCAAGCTACGCGAGGCCGGTGCGATCGTCCTCGCCAAGGTCAACATGAGCGAGTTCGCCTCGGGCGGGGCGATCAGCTCACTGGGGGGGCGCACCCGCAACCCGCACGACCTGGTGCGGACGCCCGGGGGGTCGTCCGGGGGCACCGGCGCCGCGATCGCGGCCGCCTACGCGCAGGTCGGGCTGGGGACCGACACCGGCGGATCGGTGCGCTCGCCGTCGACGGCCAACGGTCTCGCCGGGCTCAAGCCGACCCTGGGTCTGCTCAGCCGCGACGGCATCGTGCCCCTCGCGTTGTCCTTCGACACCGCCGGTCCGATGGCCCGGCACGTGTACGACGTCGCCGCCGCCCTCGGCGTCATGACCGGGGTCGACCCCGCCGACGCGGCCACCGCGGCGAGCCGCGGCCGCTTCGAGACCGACTACACGCAGTATCTCGACGCGGACGCGCTCGCCGGAGCCCGCATCGGGATCGCTCGCGACTTCCTCGGCCAGGACCCCGACGTGGACTGGGTCGTCGAGTCGTCACTGGACGTGATGCGCGAGGCCGGGGCCACCATCGTCGACGTGCGGTTCCCGCGGTGGCTGCTCGACGCGGGGGGCGACTTCTACACCGTGGTCCGCTACCGCGAGTTCCGGGCGCAGATCGCGGAGTACCTGGCGACCCTGCAACCGGGATTCCCCGCGAGCCTCGCCGGGCTGGTGGAGCGCTCGGTGCATCTCACCGCGCCGTCCGACGGCGCGGGGCACAACCCCGGCCGGTGGCGCCTGATGCGGCAGGAGGACGCGAGCGGCGAGCTGTCGGATCCGGAGTACCGCGCGGTGATCGAGCACGGTCTGCCCCTGGTGCGTACCATGATCCGCGGGCTGATGGACACCGACGACCTCGCGGCCATCGTGTATCCCACGTCACCCCGGCGGCCCGGACGAGTCGACGTCGCCCCCGCGCCCTCCGGCGGGGGAGGCCGCTCGGCGACGCGGTACGCGAATCTCACGGGGTTCCCGGATCTGATCGTGCCCGCCGGCTTCACCGGCGACGGCCTCCCCGTCGGCCTCTCCTTCCTCGGCCGGGCGTTCGACGAACCCCGCCTGCTGGCCCTGGGCTACGCCTTCGAGCAGGCGACCCGGGCGCGCCGTCTCCCGGTGCACACGCCGGTCCTCCGGCCGTGAGCCGAGGGGCAGGGAGGGACGCGCATAACGACCCCCGCCCTCCGGCAGTCGGCGGCGGCCCACCTGTCGCGAGGCGGGCGGCCCCCCTCCTGGGGCCCTGCCTTGTTCTTCTGCTCGAGCCGCTGCGCGTGCTCGTCGGAGTCGTGACGTCGGCGGCGGTCATGGGGTGTCGTTGACCGCGACCATCCAGGGCGTGACGGCGCGGACGGTTCCAAATCCATCGGAGCTGCGATAGCGTACCCGTATCACCCAGCCGGCCAGGACTCCAGAGCCTCTCGGGCGGCTCTTCCGGCCGACGCGGAGCAGCATCGTATGCCGTTGAGCATCGGCGACCGGTTCGCGGGGCACTTCGAGGTCACCGGCGTCCTCGGGACGGGCGGGATGGGCGAGGTCTATCGCGCCCGCGACACCCGGCTGAAACGCGAGGTTGCCCTCAAGCTGCTGCCGGACGTCTTCGCTGCCGATCCCGATCGGCTGGCCCGGTTCCAGCGGGAAGCCGAGCTGCTGGCCTCGCTCAACCACCCGAACATCGCCCAGATCTACGGCATCGAGGAAGACGGCGGGGTTCGGGCGCTGGTGCTGGAGCTGGTCGAGGGGCCGACGCTGGAAGCGCGGATCGCTCGGGGACCGATGCCGCCGGACGAGGTGCTCGCCATCGCCACGCAGCTCGCGGACGGTGTGGAGGCGGCGCACGAGGCCGGCGTGATCCATCGCGATCTGAAGCCCGCCAACGTCAAGGTCCAGCACGACGGGACCGTGAAGGTGCTGGACTTCGGGTTGGCCAAGGCGCTGGACGCCGCGACGGCCCCACGGGGTCCGAACGATTCGTCCACCCTGTCGTCGGCCGAGACGCAGATAGGCGCCATCGTGGGGACCGCCGCGTACATGTCCCCCGAGCAGGCGCGGGGCAGGGCCGTCGACCGGCGCACCGACATCTGGGCGTTCGGCGCCGTCCTGTTCGAGATGCTCACCGGCCGGAAGGCGTTCGAGGGGGACGACGCCACGGGCATCTTCGCGGAGGTGATCAAGGCCGAGCCGGCCTGGGAGACGTTGCCGGGCAACGTCAGGCCCGCGGTTTCCGCGGTGCTGCGTCGATGCCTGGAGAAGGAGCCCTTCCAGCGCCTGCGCGACATCGCTGACGTACGGATGGGGCTGCACGGCGCGTTCGAGCACCCGGCACTTCCGGCCGCCGGTGCGCCCTCGGTACGCGCATCCGGCTGGAGCCGTCGGGTAGTCGAGCTGGTCGCGGCGGCGGTGTTGGCGGGCCTCGGGGCTTGGTTCCTGCAGCCGGCGGCGCCGCGCCAGCCGGTGCGGTTCGCGATCGAGGTGGCGCCGGGGATGGGGCCGTTCGTCGAGCTGTCGCCCGACGGCCGGTATCTTGCGTATCTCGAAGCCGGCGACCGCGGCCGGTCTCGCGTCTGGCTCCACTCCCTCGCATCCGCCGAGGCTCGTCAGGTGTCCGACGCGGGACGCGTGGGGACCCCGCTGTTCTGGTCTCCCGACAGTCGGTTCGTCGGGTTCGACGACGGCCGCACCCTGAGGCGGGTCGATGTGGCGACCGGGGCGGACGAGCCCGTGTGCGACACGTCCGTTTTCAACGGCGGTACCTGGAACGGCAGCGACGTCATCGTATTCGGGGGACGCGACGGGATCATGCAGGTGGCCGCCGGCGGCGGGACGCCGACCCCACTCACGACGGTGGACGACACGCGCGGCGAGATTACCCACGCTGCACCGTGGTTCCTTCCGGACGACCGGCATTTCCTCTATCTGCGCGCCTCATTGGACTCGAGCAACGGGGGCATCTACATCGGCGCGCTGGGCGTCGAGCCGGGCGCGCAGGCGTCGACACGGCTGCTGGCGACCGAGCGGCCGGCGGTGTACGCGCCCTCGCGCGGCTCGCCGACCGGCCAGCTCTTCTTCATGCAGGGGAGCCGTCTGCTGTCGCAGCCGTTCGACGACGCCCGCCTCGAGCTCGCGGGAGAGCCCACCGTCGTGGCCGAAGAGGTGGGCAGCTACGACGTGCGCTGGAGGTCGTTCTCGGTGTCCCGAAGCGGTACCCTCGCCTGGCGGGACGCCCCGGCGGCCACCTCCGTGCGGTGGATCGATCCCAGCGGCGAAGAGCTGGAGGCCGAGCGCCTTCGCGGCCTGGACGACCCGAGACATCCACGCCTGTCGCCGAATGGCAACAGGCTCGCTCTGGTGGTGGCCGGCGACCTGTGGGTGTTCGACCTCCACGACGACCGGCCGCCCATCCGGCTCACGTTCGACGAATCGAGCGACGCCATCGGCTCGCCGCTGTGGACGCCGGACGGCGCGGGCATCGTGTACGAGGGCGACGGATCGCTCTATCGGGTGTCCGCCGACGGCGGGAGCCCGCCGGCGCCGATCGGACCGGCGGGTCACTTCCATGCCCACGCGTGGTCTCCCGACGGCGACCTGATCGCCGTCGCCATCTCCGGCGAGAGCGGGGATCTCGTCGAGCTCTCGCCGGCGTCGGGGGCCGAGCCGCAGGCGTTGGTGCAGACGCCTGCGAGCGAAGGGGCCGCGGCGGCCCTGTCTCCCGACGGGCGGTGGCTCGCCTATACGTCGGACGCCACCGGCCGGCGCGAGATCTGGGTACGCGGCTATCCGGGGCCGGGCGCACCCGTGCGGGTCTCTCACGACGGCGGCGCCGAGCCCGTGTGGGCGAGAGACGGGCGCACGCTGTACTACCTTGACGGGCAGACCATGATGGCGGCCGCGGTCGCGACGTCGACGGGGTTCGAGCTGGAGGCGCCGGTTCGCCTGTTCGACGGCGACCTCCGGATCTACGAGCGGCCGCCGTCGTACGATGTCGCCGAGGATGGCCGGTTCGTGACGACGAGGTCGGACAACGCCCCGTCGATCTCCGTGCTGCTGAACTGGCCCGAGGCGCTACGGTCCCGGAGCGACGGCCCGTAGATGGCTGCGAGGGCGGCGGCCAGGGTCTGCGCCGAACGACAGGCGCCGCCTTGCGGCGCTCGGCAGCGTGAGGCTCACAGCGCCTCCCGGCCGAAGCGCTCGATGGTCTCCAGCGTCTCGCGGACGTCGTCCCAGGTCGTCGAGTGGTTGATGACGCACATGCGCAGCACGAACTTCCGGCGGAGCAGGGTCGACGACATGAACGCGCGTTCCTCCCAGAACACGCGGGCGAGGACCTTCTTGTTGATCTGGTGAAGCGTCCTTTCGGTGCCCGCCTCGCCGCCCGGGTTGACCCGGAAGCAGACGATTCCCAGCGAGGCCGGCGTCACGAGCTCCAGCATCGGGCTACCCGCGATGTACTGGGCGGCCCGCTCGCCCAGCTCGATCCCCTTGGCCACCGCCGCCCGGAAGGCGACCATGCCGAAGATCTGCACCGACATCCAGATCTTGAGGGCGCGGTCGCGGCGGCTCAGCTGCAGGCCGCGGTCCGTCTGGTTCGGGTGGTTCGCGCCCCACACCGAATCCTGGAGGACGTCGTGGTGGATGGCGAAGGCCCGCTCGAGCGTCCGAGCGTCCCTGACCAGCAGGCATCCGACCTCGTAGGGCTGGAAGAACCACTTGTGCGCGTCGATGCCGATCGAATCGGCGCGCTCGATGCCGCGCAGCCGCCGGGCTCCCGGCTCGGTGAGCACCGCGAAGCCGCCGTGCGCCGCGTCGACGTGCAGCCAGACGCCCTCCGTGGCGCAGTAGTCGGCGATCGCGTCCAGCGGGTCGACGGCGCCGGTGCTGGTGGAGCCGGCGTCGGCGCATATCGCGATGGGCGCGCGGCCCGCGGCGCGGTCGGCCTCGACGGCGGAAGCGAGCGAGGACGGATCGAGGCGGAAGTCGTCGCCGGTCGGCAGCACACGAACGCAGTCGGGGCGGATGCCGATGATGCGCGCGGCGCGGGCCTGGGCGCTGTGGCTCTGGTCGCCCATGTAGACGGTGGCCCGAGTCGGGTGCCCCGCCGCCTCGCGCGCCGCCACGAAGGCGTCGAGGGCGGCGGCCGATCCGCCGCTCGTCAACACGCCGCCCGCGGTCTCCGGATATCCCAGCCAGCCCCGGAACCAGTCGACGACGACCGCCTCGAGCTGGCTCGGACCGCTCGCGGTCAGCCACGTGGCCGCATTGATGTTGAAGCCGGTCGCGAGGTAGTCGGCGAGCACGCCCGGCCACGTCGGTTCGGACGGTATGAACCCGAAGGCGCGGGGATGGTCGAGCCGCATCGCCGGCGACAGGACGTCCCGCACGGCGCGGTCGATCACCTCGCGCGGCGCCCGGCCCGCCTCCGGGGGATCCTCCATCAGCCGTTCCGTGAGCTCCTGCTTGAACTCGCCGTCCCACGCGCGATCGGCGGGCAATCCCGCGTGCCGCTCGACGATAATCTCGGTGACGTGCTTCGCGAGCTCGCGCATCACGTCGGGGGGCATCCGGAGGCCGTGCGTCATGTGGTCCGCTCCAATGGTCGCGGCGGGCGCGCCGTGTCTGTCCAGGAAGTGCGTCGCCGTAGTCGGCCCCGGCCATCGGCTCGGGCGTCATCGCGATGTCGTTCCGCTCGAAACTCCCCGGAACGGGCCGGTGACTTGCGACGACGCGCCGGACGCGTATCATTCTGGCATGTCGGACGAGAGACTCTCCATGACTGTCGAGGCGAAGAACAGCGCGAGCTGCGGAACCGTGCGACCGGGACCATGCCGACGCGCACCGGGCAGCTCGGCCCGGTCCTCCCGGATCGCCGTTCTGGCGGCGACGGCGCTCCTGGCGGCGTGGCCGGCCCAAGCCCAGGAGACCGGCGTGGTGCGGGGCACGGTCACGCTGGTGGAGAACGGCGGCCTCGTCGACGGCGCGGTGATTCTGATCCTGGGGACCGGTGCGTTCGCGCTGACCGACGAAGGCGCCTTCGAGATCAGGAACGTCCGGCCGGCTCCTACCAGGTGACCGCGCAGCGCGACCGACTCGCCGCGGCCAGCCAGGCGGTCGCCGTCACCCCCGGCGGAACCGCCACCGCCGACTTCACGCTCAGCCTGTCGCCGGTGCGCGAGGAGGTGACGGTCACCGCGCCGGCGGTCGGCGCCGCCGCGACGCTGCAGACGTTCAACGCGGTCACCACCGTCGACTCGCTCCAGATCGCGCGCGAGGCGCCCAGCACCATCGGCGAGGCCCTCGAGCACGAGCCGGGCGTCGCCAACCGCAGCTTCGGTCCCGGCGCGAGCCGGCCGGTCATCCGGGGCTTCGGCGGCGACCGGGTGCTCATCATCGAGGACGGCATCCGCACCGGCGACCTCTCCGCCACCTCGGATCACCACGGAATGACCATCGATCCGAGCAGCGCCGAGCGGATCGAGATCGTCCGGGGGCCGGCCACGCTTCTGTACGGCTCGAGCGTCGTCGGCGGCCTCATCAACATCATCACCCCCCACGCGGCCTACCGGAACCTGCTCACGCCGCCCGAGAGCTACGGCGACTCGCTCACGGACGGCACGCGGGGGCAGATGGGCACCGACTTCGGCAGCGCCAACCGGCAGGCGGGAACCTACGCCAACCTTCAGCATTCGCGGGGCAATCTCCTCTACTGGGCGAGCGGCGGGCGGCGGCAGACGGGCGACTACGACACCCCCGACGGACCCGTCTTCAACTCGGCCAGCGAGCTCACCAGCGCCCGCACCGGGGTCGGCTACTTCGGGGACCGGGCGTTCGCCAGCGGCAGCTTCACGTTCGAGGACAGCCGGTTCGGCCTCCCGTTCGAGGACCGGTTCCACGCCGGGCACGGCCACGGCGAGGAGGACGATCACGGAGACGAGGAGGAGGGACACGAGGAGCAGATCGCGATCGACCTCGCCTCGCGGCGCGGCGTCGGCCGCTTCGACGTCGGCCTGCGCAACCTCGACAACCGGTTCATTCAGGGCGTGCGGGCCGCCTTCACCGCCATCGACGTGGCCGACGACCACGTGGACACCATCGGCGGCGTCGACAACATCGACACGCGGTTCAACAACCGCACCTACGTCACCCGCGCGCTCGTCTACCAGCGGCAGCTCGAGCACGTCACGGGGCGTTTCGGCGGCGAGCTCCAGGTCCGCGATTTCGCGGCGACGGGGGCCGAGGCGCTGGCCCCGCGGACGGACCAGACGACCTTCGCGGCCTTCGGCTACGAGGAGCTGATCTTCGGCCGCTATCGCCTGCAGCTCGGCGGCCGGGTCGAGCGCAACGACTACATGGCGGCGGAGCGCGCCGGCGAGGCCGACCATGACGACGACGGCCATGACGGCGATCACGACGACGGCCACGACGACGATCACGACGACGGCCACGACGATGGCGACCACGACGATGGCGACCACGACGACGAAGAGGAGCACCACCTCGATCCCCCCGACCCGCGCGACCGGCAGTTCCTCGGGGCGTCGGCCTCGGTCGGGCTGCACGCGGACATCGGCACCGGCAGCGCCTTCGTGGCCAGCCTCATGCAGTCGCATCGGGTGCCGGCGCTGCAGGAGCTGTACAACTTCGGCCCGCACCTGGGGAACTTCGAGGTCGGCAGCCCCGACCTCGATCCGGAGACCACCCTGGGGCTCGACTTCAGCCTGCGGCACCAGTCGAGCCGCGTTGGGAGCGACCTGAACTTCTATGTCTACGACATCGAGAACTTCATCTTCGGCGACCACACCACCGAGATCGTCGACAACCTGCGGGTCCTCGACATCATCCAGGGCGACAGCCGGTTCGTCGGGTTCGACGCCCGGGGAAGGGTAAGGCTGGGCGGCGACACCTGGGCCACGCTGGGCATCGGCTACGTCAACGCGACCCTGACGTCGACCGACGAGGCGGTGCCCCGCATTCCGCCCCTGCGCACCACCCTGAACGTCGACATACACGCCGGCGCCCTCACCGTGAGCCCCGAGCTCACGATCGCCGCGCGGCAGGACCGGGTGTTCCGCGACGAGACCTCGACCGACGGCTATGCCTCGTGAACGTGGACGCGTCCTACGTCTGGCCGGGGCAGCACCGGGCGCACGTCCTGTCGTTCACCGGCTACAACCTCGCGAATGCGCTCTACGCCAACCACATGTCCTTCATCAAGGACCTGGCCCCCGAGATGGGCCGCGGGCTCAAGGTGAGCTACTCGTTGCGGTTCTTCTGATCCATCGACAGCACTTCGGTCTCGATCACGTGAAGAAAGTGCAGCACGATGGCGGTGACCGCGGCGAGGGCGCCGGCGACGGCGTCCCACTCGATCTTCGGCAGGCGGTACAGGAACAGACGCTCGTGGCGTAGTCGCCGCGCAGAGCCGCAGGCGACGATTTCCGGGCCAGGAGCCTGCGCCGTAGAGAACGGCGCGGACTCCTGGAGGATTGGTTGGGCGGCAATCGGAGCCGCAGGCGACGATTTCCGGGCTAGTTTTCGACGATGGCGGCGGCCGGGCCCGTCAGCTCGACGATGTGGAGGCCGGTGTCGGCGCGGTCGGCGAGATAGATCAGCCCGCGGTCGTCGACCTCGACGTTGTTGGTCTGGATGGCCACCTTGCAGGTCTCGACGCCGTCGATGGTGGCGCACCGCTGGTCGGTTCGTTCGGTCGTGGCGGGGATGTAGTACGCGACCTCCTCGAGGTGGAAGGGGTCGCGGACGTCGATCACCCGCACGCCGGCGTTGAACCACGACACGACCATCAGCCTCCCGTAGAACGGGGCCTCCATCGACCATTGCGGGGCGTGGGGACCGAAGCGGCCGCCCCGGTCGCAGAACTCCCCGCTGGATTCCGGCACCTGGAACGTGGCGATCGGCAGGGGGTGGGCCTCGTCGGTGATGTCGAGCATGAGGGTGACGTGACGCGCTTCCTGGCACGCGTTTCCGACCGACTCGGAGACGACGAAGAGGAAGTCCCGCGTCGCGTGGTCGCGGTTGTCCGCGTAGTCGGCGATCGGGACGTCGAGCAGCGGCATCGCGGTGTGCCCGCCCCAGAACGACGGCAGATCGATCCGGCCAATCTGGGGAAACGCCAGGGCCGCGGGACTCGCCGCGAGGGGCGCGGCCGAGTCCGGATCGCCGCGCAGCAGCCGGTCGCGGTCGAGAATCTGGACCGCGCCGTTGGCCGAGGTTCCGTAGGCCAGGTACACGCGGTCTCCCAGGCTGACCGCCTCGTGCACCCCCGATCCGCCGGGCACGGGGCCGGCGGCGTCGGGCTGGGCCCCGGGCAGGCTGAAGTCCCGGATGTGCCGCGGCGCCGCCGGATCGGCGAGATCGAAGATCTGCAGGATGCGGGGAGCGCGCCACCCGTCGACGGTGCCGACGAGATGGGCGACCCCGGTCTCGCACTCCCACCAGTTCTTGTGCGTATGCTGCTCGCCGGTCGGGGTGCGGCCCATCTCTGCCACCGTGCGCACGAAGGCCGGCCGGGCCGGCTCGGTGACGTCCCACATCTCGTGGCTCTGGTTGCCGTTCGACCGGAGCAGGTAGAACCCGCCGCCCGCCGCCCGCGGCAGCGCATCGCCCGAGCACACCTGCACCATCTGCGCGCCGCTGGCGCCGTCCCTCGCCGGGATGTGCGCCAGGTAGACGGGGGCGTCGGGGGCGGTGACGTCGACGACCGAGGTGCCGTTGGGCTCCACCGCGCCGGTCAGCGGATTCAGCCGCTCTCCGGCGTGGTGGCCGACGTACAGGATGCGGCGCGCTCCCTGGCGGACCGGCAGCGGCTGGTAGGCGGAGCGTGCCTGCAGGTCGTGCATCCCGACGAGCCGGGTGTCGAAGCGTTCTTCACCGTGACCCGTGTCTCCGGTCTGGGCCGCGGCCGCAGCCGCGCCGGCGATAACGAGACTCGTGACGATCGACGTCGCAAACCAGCGGTTCATGGTCGGCCTCCCGGATGGCGGTTGCAGTGTGTGTCCCGGCTTCTCGTTCAGATTACCCCAAGCCGCCGCCTGGCAGCCCGCGGCGAGAGTCCCCGCTGCATTCGAGCGGCGATGGATTCCGCGTGAACTCCGTTTCGTCCGACTGCGTGCAGTCCGCAGCGGCCATATGGCGAAGGGCGTCCTCCTCGCGCCTTGTCAGGCGGGCGCCTTGCAGCCGGCTGACGTCCTTGCCGCTCTCGGTGCAACGAGAGGCTCCGCCCCGGGCTGCCGCGGGCCGGATCGGTGGAGGGCCGCGGAGACCCCGCCCCGCGGCGAGCGCCGGTTCATGGTTGTCGCAGGACCCCCGACGGCGTAGCATGGATCGGCTCGATGCCGCACAACGGAAGCTGCCGATCCCGACGTGGAAGTATGACCGACGTGGCAGGGAATCGGGGTCGCGCGGCTCACGGAGGTTGAGATGACTGTTCGATCCATCGCTGCCGCGATCGTGCTCGCCCTCGTCGCGCTCCCGCCGGTCTCGGCGGCCGGCCAGCAGACCGCGCCGCGCACCGCGTGGGGCGACCCCGATCTGCAGGGCACCTACACGAGCAAGACGATCACCCCGCTGCAGCGGCCAGCCGAGCTGGCGGGGCGCGAGCGGCTGAGCGCCGAGGAGGTGGCGAGCCTCGAACGGGAGGTCCTCGAGCTGAACGCGGCGCTGTTGCAGAGGCCGGCGCAGAGAACCGAGGTCACCGAGAGCGTGGACGTCGGCGCGGACGGGGCGCCCGGGTTCTACAACAATTTCTGGCTCGATCGCGGCACGACGTCCACCGGACAGACGTCGCTCGTGGTCGACCCGCCCGACGGCAGAATCCCGCCGTTGACGCCGGCCGCGCAGCAGGACGAGGACGCCCGCGCGGCCGCGCGGCGCGAACGCGGACCGGCGGACACCTGGACCGACATGGACCTCAACGACCGCTGCATGCTCTGGTCGGTGGGGCCGCCGATGCTGCCGACCGGCTACAACAACAACTACCTGATCCTGCAGACGCCGGACCATGTCGTGATCGAGGTCGAGATGATTCACGACACGCGCATCATCCCGCTCGACGGCCGCCCGCGTCCGGGACGGCCGATTCCGCAGTGGCTCGGCGAGATGCGCGGCCACTGGGAGGGTGACACCCTGGTCGTCGAGACGCGCCACGTCGCCCGCAGCGAGGAAGGCTCCTCGTTCGGCAACGACGTGGTCCGGATCCGCGCCGCCAACGGCGGCCGCACCGAGAGCCTCCGGGTCATCGAACGGTTCACGCGGGTCGACGCCGACACCATTCGCTACGAGTTCACCGTCGAGGATCCGTCGCGCTGGACGAGCCCCTGGTCCGGCGAGCTGCCGTTGCGCAGGATCGACGAGTCGCTCTTCGAGTACGCGTGCCACGAGGGGAACCACAGCATCGTCAACGTGCTGAGCGGCGAGCGCGCCGCCGAGCGCGCCGCCGCCGGAGAGGAGGCGGCCGGCCGCTAGCGCGACCGCGCGACCTTCGGTCGCGTTGGAAGTTTCGCTGGCGCGAAACTTCTGCGGTGCAGACTCCTGGCGTGGCCTCACGGTCGCGTCGGAAGTTCGCTGGCGTGAAACTTTCTACAGCGCACGTCCCTGGCCCGGAAATCGTCGCGTCGCGGCTCCGATTGCCGCCCAACCAACCCGGCCCGGAGTCTGCACGGTTCCACGGCGCAGACTCCTGGAGGTAATATTGGGCCTGTTCGGCGCCATACAGTAAGGAGCTTTAGATGCCTCATCGAGTTCTCGTATCCGTGAGCGCGGCGGCGGTGGCGGTGGCGGTCGGGCTGTCGTCGGCGCCGGTCGCGGCCCAGGACGCCCCGCGGACCGCGTGGGGGGCTCCCGACCTGCAGGGCGTCTGGGACTTTCGCACCATCACGCCGCTGGAACGGCCCGAGGAGCTGGGCGACAAGGCGTTCCTCACCGAGGAGGAGGCCGCCAACCTCGAGCAGGAAGTGGTCGACCGGAACAACGAGCTCGCCGCCCGGGAGGCCCGGCGCACGTCGGTCACCGAGAGCGTGGACCGGGGCGAGCAGGGGGCTCCGGGCTTCTACAACAACTTCTGGCTCGACCGCGGAACGAGCACCGTCGGCACCCGGCGCACCTCGCTGATCGTGGATCCGCCGAACGGCCGACTGCCGGAGATGTCGCCGGCGGGGCGGGAGCGCACCGAGGCGCGGCAGGAGTACCGGCGGGAGCATCCTGCCGACTCGTGGCTGGATCGCAGCGCGTTCGACCGGTGCATCCTGGGCTTCAACGCCGGCCCGCCCATCACCCCCGGCGGCTACAACCAGAACCTGCAGGTGTTCCAGACGCCCGATCACGTGGTGCTGATCACCGAGATGGTCCACACCGTGCGGGTGGTGCCGCTCGACGGGCGCCCGCCCCTCCGCGACGATGTCCGTCAATGGTCGGGTGACTCGCGCGGCCGCTGGGACGGCGATACGCTGGTGATCGAGACCTCGCACTTCAACGATCAGCGCCGGTGGCGGGGGACGACCCCCGGCATGACACTGGTCGAACGGCTGACCCGGGTCGACGCCGACACCCTCGCCTACGAGTACACCGTCAACGACCCGGAGACATGGGCGCGCCCGTGGACGGCGTCGATTCCCATGCGGCGCAGCGACGAGCCCCTGTACGAGTACGCGTGCCACGAAGGCAACTACAGCATGCCCGGCATTCTCGGCGGCCATCGCGCGGACGAAGCCGCCGCCGCGAGCCGGTGACGGACGGGGAGAGCCGTCCCGCGGCTGCGCGGGCCGCCCAACCGACCTGCCGGAGTCCGCGTTTTCGGGCGCGGACTCCGGGGCTGATTCGTTCGAGGGAGAAGTGACCGTCATGAGAATCGACCCGCGCCGTCTCCTCGCCGCCTGTGCTCTCGTCCTCGTCGCCGCCGCGCCGCTCGCCGCCCAGCCGGAAGGGTGGACGCGGCCGTTTCCCGGCCACCGGGTCGTCGGCAACCTCTACGCGGTCGGAACCTACGATCTCGCCGTCTTTCTCGTGACGTCGGACGAGGGCCACTTCCTGATCAACACCGGCGTGGAAGACTCGACCGCGATGATCCGCGAGAACATCGAGTCGCTCGGGTTCCGGCTCGAGGACGTCGAGGTGTTGCTGACGATGCAGGCGCACTGGGACCACACCGCGGCTCTCGCCGAGATCAAGGAGATGACCGGGGCCGAGATGTGGGCGACGGCCGGCGATGCACCGGTGCTCGAGGACGGCGGGTTCAGCGACCCGCACTTCGGCGGCCGCGTGTCGTTCCCGCCGGTCGAGGTCGACCGCATCATCGCCGAGGGCGAGGTGCTCGAGCTGGGAGACGTGCGGCTCACGGTGATGGAGAGCCCCGGGCACACCGCCGGCAGCTCGAGCTACCTGATGACCGTCGAGGAGGGCGGGCGCGAGTACAGCGTCGCGATCGCGAACATGGGGACCATCAACCCCGGGAAGCGGCTGGTCGTCGACCCCACCTATCCCGGCGTGGCCGACGACTTCGCCGAGACGTACCGCAAGCAGAAGGCGCTGGACGTCGACGTCTGGGTCTCGGCGCACGGCGGCCAGTACGGCCTGCACGACAAGTACGAGGCGGGGCAGGAGTACAGCCCCGACACGTTCGTCGACCCCGACGGCTTCCTCGCCGCGGTGGAACGCCTGGAGGGTCTCTACCGGGAGCAGATCGCAGCGGAGCGCCGGTGATTCGTGCGGCGCGGAAGCGTCGGCGAACCGCCGCGCCTCTATGGCGCCCGGGGTCGGCGCCGTAGAATGGCGTCGCCTCCCGCGGGAGGCGGCGACTCCAGGGAAGGTTGGTTGGGGCGGTGCCGCGCACGGCGATTTCCGGGACTGGTCGGAGGCGGTCGGGACGTGATCGACATGAAGTTGTCAACTGCACGCAGGCGCAGGCCGTCTCGACGGTTGCGCGCGCTTGGCGCCGCCCTGCAGGGTGATTTTTTCCGTCAGCGTCCTTGACGTTGGCACCACCGTTGTATCGACTGGGGGTCGAGATGCTGAACCACGCACGGCGCCGCGCGCTCGCCGCGTACCTCGTTCTGGCCGGACTGGGGTTGGCCCTCGCCGCTTCGCCGCTGCTGGCCCAGCGCCCGGCCGTATCCGGCCCGCGCGCGGGACTGTCGACGGGGCATCCCCTCACGACGGCCGCCGCGTTCGAGACGCTGATCCAGGGCGGCAACGCCTTCGACGCGGGGGTGACGGCGCTGCTCGTGGGCGGAATCGTCGAGCAGGACCTGTTCGGCCTGGGCGGCGAGTCCCTGATCCTGGTGTACCCGGCCGAGGAGGGCGAGGTCACGTCCGTCGTCGCCCAGGGCTGGGCGCCGAAGGGCGCGAGCATCGAGTGGTACGAGTCGCGTGGGCGCGACCTCTTCGGCGAGGGTCTCGACCCCGCCGTCGTGCCGGGCGCTCTGCACGGCGCCCTGACGGTGCTGGAGCGCTGGGGCACGATGAGCTTCGAGCAGGTCTCGGCCCGCGCCATCGAGTACGCCGGGCACGGGTTCCCGCTGCGGCCCCTCACCGCCCGCGCCGTCGAGGCCAACCTCGGGTTCATGGAGGCGTGGCCGGAGAACCAGCGGTTCTGGCTGAAGCCCGATGGCTCGCTCTACGCGGCGGGCGAGGTCATCAGGTTTCCGACCCTCGCCGCCACTCTGACGAAGATGGTGGAGGCGGAGCGGGCCAGCGCGCATCTGGGCCGCGAGCAGGGCATCGCCGCCGCCCGCGACCGCTTCTACAAGGGCGACATCGCCGAGGAGATGGTCGCGTTCCTGCAGGAGCACGGTGCGCCGTTCGAGCTCGACGATTTCGCCGAGTTCTACTCTCGGGTCGAGGCGCCCACGAGCACCGAGTACCGCAATTACACCATCTACAAGCACGGGTTCAACAGCCAGGGTCCGGTCCTCCTGCAGGCCCTCAACATCCTGGAGGAGTTCGACCTGCAGGCGATGGGCCACAACAGCCCCGACTACATCCACACCGTCGTCGAGGCGATGAAGCTGGCCTACGCGGACCGCGACACCTACTACGCGGACACCGACTTCGTCGACGTGCCGGCCGAAGGCCTGCTGTCGACCACCTACGCCCGGGAGCGCGCGGCGGAGATCGACCCGGGCCGGGCGTCGGTCGCGTTCCGCGCCGGCGACCCGCTGCCGCACGACCCGACCGTCGGCGAGTGGCCGTTCTGGGTCGCCGACATCGCGGACGGGGTGGCCGCGAGCGACGCCGACGGCTCGTTCGTGCCGTCGGCCGGGGGGCTCAAGGACACCACCCACATCGCGGTCATCGACGAGGACGGCAACGTCTTCGACGCCACCCCGAGCGGCGGCTGGACCGGCGGCGGGGTTATCCTCGGGGGGACCGGCATCGGTCTCAGCACCCGCGGCGAGCAGTTCTGGCTCGACCCGGACCGCGCCAACCAGATCCGCCCGCGCGCCCGCCCGCGCTACACCCTGACGCCGAGCATCGTGTTCAAGGACGGCGAGCCGCTTATGGCCATCGGCACCCCGGGGGGCGACAACCAGGACCAGACCATCCTGCAGGCGTTCCTGAACGTCGTCGAGTTCTGGGGCGACTGGTACCCCAACCTGCACGACGCGCTGGCGTGGCCGCGGGTCCGGACCCAGCACCTGCACGGGTCGTTCTGGCCGCACGCCGCGGGTTTCAACCGGATGGACCTCGAGTCGAGAATCTCGCCCGAGGTGGCGAACGAGCTGCGCCGCCGGGGACACCAGGTCATCGAGGCGCCGCCGTTCGGGATGTCCGGCTGCGCGACCGCGGTCCTCATCGATCCGGCGACGGGCAACCGCCTCGCCGCCGGCGACCCGCGGCGCGACTGCTACGCAATCGCGTATTGAGGCCCCGGCGGACGACGCGACGCTCGCCGGCCGCCGGCGACCCCGTGGGCGACTGCAGCTACGCGATCGCGTATTGACGGCCCCGGCGGACAACGGGCAACCGTCTTGCCGCCGGCGACCCGCGGCGCGACCGCTACGCGATTGCGTATTGAGGCCCCGGCGGACGACGCGACGCCCGCTTGGCCCCCGGCGATCCCGCGGGCGACTGTCGCTACGCGATTCACGTATTTGACGGCCCCGGCGCAATGGGGCGCACGTGTGCAAGGAGGGTGCTGATGCATCGACGACCAGGCAGCCGATATCGGGACGGTTCGGGGTGGAGCACGATCGTCGCCGCGGCCGTAGCGGCGGCCGCGCTGGCGCCCCAGGGGGCGGCGGGGCAGCTCGCGTCCACCGAGTTCACCGCGGCCGAGGCGGAGGCCGGCGAGGCCATCTACGAGCAGACCTGCGCCGCGTGCCACATGTCGAACCTCAGCGGCTCGTTCGAGGCGCCGGAGCTGGTGGGTCCGACGTTCCGCGGCGCGTGGGAGGACCGTCCCGTCGACGAGCTGATCGACCTGGTGCGCGTCACGATGCCGCCGGGAGCCGGGGGCTCGCTCGCGCCGGAGGAGTACGCGAGCGCCGTCGCCTACATCCTGCAGGAGAACGGCGTCGCGGCGGGGACCGTGGCCCTGGGTGGCGTCACCGCGCCCGCGGGGGGCGATGCCGGGACGCCCGCGGCGGGCGCCGCGGCGGGGGGCACGCGGAGCTTCCGGCCCATTGCGGAGCGCGTTCCCGTCACCGACGCGATGCTGCTGGACCCCGACCCGGACGACTGGCTGATCTATCGGCGGACCTACGACGGATGGGGGCACAGCCCCCTCGACCAGATTGACCGCGACAACGTCGGCGACCTGCAGCTCGCCTGGGTGTGGTCGATGGGGGACGGCCGCAACCAGCCGACGCCCCTCGTGTACGACGGCGTGATGTATCTCGCCAACCCCGGCAACGTCGTCCAGGCTCTCGACGCCGCCACCGGCACGCTGCTGTGGGAGTATCGCCGGCCGCTGCCCCAGGCGTTGCGCGACGCGAACAGCCGAAACCTCGCCATCTACGACGACAAGCTGTTCCTGGGGACCCGCGACGCCTTCATCCTGGCCCTCGACAGCCGGACCGGAGACGTCGTGTGGGAGACGCGCATGGCCGACTACAACGACGGCTACGCGAACTCGAGCGGGCCGATCGTGGCGAACGGGCGGGTCGTCAACGGCATCAACGGATGCTCGCGGTTCATGCCGGACAGCTGCTTCATCACCGCCCACGACGCCGCCACCGGCGAGGAGCTGTGGCGCCGCCTCACCATCGCCGCCCCGGGCGACCCCGGCGGCGACACCTGGGGCGACCTGCCGCTGGCCCTGCGGGGCGGCGGCGACTCGTGGATTCCGGGCAGCTACGACCCCGAGCTGGACCTGCTCTACTGGCCGGTCGCCCAGGCCAAGCCGTGGGTCCCCGCGAGCCGGGGCCTGACGGTTTACGACCCCGCGCTCTACACCAACTCGACCCTCGCCCTGAACCCCGCCGACGGCTCCATTCGCTGGTACCGCCAGCACGTGCCCGGCGAGGCTCTCGACCTCGACGAGGGGTTCGAGCAGGTGCTGGTGGAGAGCGAGGGGCGCAAGGCCCTCCTCACCATCGGCAAGCACGGCATCCTGTGGAAGCTCGACCGCGAGTCGGGCGCGTTCCTCGGCCACGCCGAGACCGTGTTCCAGAACGTGTTCGAGTCGATCGACCCCGATACCGGCGTCGTGACCTACCGGCAGGACATCGCCGACGCCGGCATCGGCGACTGGGTGTCGGTCTGCCCGAGCACCGCCGGCGGCCACAACTGGCACGCGACCGCCTTCAGCCCGGAGACCCGGCTGCTGATCATCCCGCTCAGCCAGAGCTGCCTCGAGATCGCGGGCCGCGAGGTGGCCCTGGAGCTCGGCTCGGGCGGCTCGCAGGCCGACCGGAAGTGGTTCGAGATGCCGGGGACCGACGGCAATCTCGGCAAGCTGGCCGCCTACGACGTGGACACCCTCGAGGAACGCTGGAGCGTCGAGCAGCGGGCGGCGTTCATGACCGCGGTGCTGACGACGGGCGGGGGACTCGCGTTCGCGGGCGACGTCGACCGCTACTTCCGGGCCTTCGACGCCGCCACCGGCGACGTCCTGTGGGAGACCCGGCTCGGCACCTCGGTGCAGGGATTCCCCGTGAGCTACGGGGTCGACGGCACCCAGTACATCGCCGTCTCGACGGGCCTCGGCGGGGGCAGCCCGCGCCGGGTGCCGTCGCTGCTGAGCCCCGACATCGTGCACCCCGACACCGGCAACGCGCTGTACGTCTTCGCGCTGCGGCGCCGGTAGAGGTGGTCCAGACCGCCGGCCGGGTCGAGCGGGCGGCAGGAGAACCGCCGGGGCGGCGGCGTCCGGGCCGGCGCCGGCGAGGCACGGCGCCGCGCGCGCGGCGCTTGGCGTCGCGGCGCATCCTGGGCCACAATAGGCAGTCGACCGCGGAACACTGCGGCGCAAAACACCGATTCACCCGATTCGGTCCGGAGGACCTCGAGATGTCATTCACACCGTATCGCCGCGCCGGCTTCGCCATCGTCCTGACCGCCGCGCTCGGCGTCGTCGCGGCGCCGGCCGTCGTCGAGGCGCAGGACGAGGCGCACGCGGTCACCTTCACGAAGGACGTCGCCCCGATTCTGCAGCGCTCCTGCCAGGAGTGCCACCGTACCGGGTCCATCGCGCCGATGTCGCTGCTGACCTACGAGGAGACGCGGCCGTGGGCCCGATCGATCCGCGAGAAGGTGGTCACCCGGGCGATGCCCCCGTGGTACGTCGACAAGAACATCGGCGTGCAGGGCTTCAAGTACGACTACTCGCTGAGCGACGACGAGATCGCCACCGTCGCCGCGTGGGTCGACGCCGGCGCGCCCCCCGGCAATCCCGAGGACCTGCCGCCGCCGCGCGAGTTCCGGAACATCGCGGAGTGGAAGATCGGCGAGCCCGACTGGATCGTGGAGCTGCCCGAGCCGTTCGTGGTCGCGGCCGAGGCCCCCAACTGGTGGGGCGATCTGATCTCGGACTCGGGCCTGACGGAAGACCGTTGGGTGAAGGCGGTCGAGACCAAGCCGTCGATCTCGGGGTTCCCGGTGGTCCATCACGCGGTGACCAGCAACTCGGACCCCGAATCCGACGATGACGACTACGCCTTCCTCAACGAGTACGCCCTCGGCAAGAACGGCGACATCTTCCCCGACGGCACCGGGCGGCTGATCAAGGCCGGGAGCCGGATCAAGTTCAACATGCACTACGCCGCGATCGGCGTCGAGACGACGGACCGGACGCGGGTCGGCCTGCAGTTCTATCCGAAGGGCGTCGAGCCCGAGCGCAAGCTCATTTCCGCCCACGTCGGCGACGACGAAGACCTCGACATCCCCGCCGGCGCCTCCAACGTGCGGCACGACGGGTACTATCGCCTGCAGGAGAACGCCCACATCACCGCGTTCCAGGCCCACCTGCACAACCTCGGCAAGCGGCAGTGCCTCGAGGCGATCCTGCCCGACAACAGCAAGGAGATCCTGAGCTGCGCCGACTGGGACTTCGGCTGGCACATCGTCTACAACTACGAGGACGACGTGGCGCCGCTGCTGCCGAAAGGCACGCTGCTGCACGTGACGAGCTGGCACGACAACTCCGAGGCGAACCGCTGGAACGATGACCCGACCAACTGGGCCGGCTTCGGCCAGCGGTCGAGCGACGAGATGAGCTTCTCCTGGGTGAGCTGGTACGAGCTCGAGGACGAGGCGTTCGAGAAGGAAGTCGAGGCGCGCCAGGCGCTGACCGACGACAACGACTAGTCCGCGCGGCAGCCGGGCAGCGGAAACTTCGACCGGGGCCTTCGCGATCTCGTGATCGCGGAGGCTTCGATCGTTGCGGGGACGAGAGAGGTCACGGGAAGAGCAGTCATGAGTTGTCAGAGTCGGAACGTCCAGGCGATTGTCGCGGCCGTGTTGCTGGCGGCGGTCATCGGGCCCGCCGCATCGGCGCAGGAGCGCTGGAGCCGGGGCCAGAACGTGCAGCCGGTCTTCGAGGGGTGGGAGCGGAACGCCGACGGGTCGTTCACCATGGTCTTCGGCTACCTGAACCGCAACTACGAGGAGCAGCCGGTCATTCCCGTCGGTCCGAACAATCGCTTCGAGCCGGGTCCCGCGGATCGGGGACAGCCGACACACTTCTACAACCGGCGCCAGCAGTTCGCGTTCACGGTGCGCGTGCCCGCCGACTGGGGGCGGGAGCAGGATCTCGTCTGGACCGTCACCCACAACGGCCGGACCGACCGGGCCATCGGCCACCTCTGGCCGGTGTGGGAGATCGACGACGGCGTCCTGCGACTGAACCGGGGGTCGGGCACCGCCCAGGGCTACGCCGACAACCAGCGCCCGTTCGTCCGCCTGGAGGGCGAAGACCACATCGAGGTCACCCTGCCGGACACGCTCGAGATTGCCGTGGTCGCCGGCGACGACGGCGTTCCGCCGCCCAACCCGCGGCTGGCCGAGCGGCGGGCCCGGCGCGGCCCGAAGTCGCAGGCGATCGTCGATCCGCGCAAGGCGGCGGCCACCGGCCTCGCCGTCACGTGGCTGCACTGGCGCGGGCCAGGGACGGTGACGTTCGACCCGCAGGTTCCCGAGATCGGCGAGGGCGGACGGGCCGTCACCCGCGCCGCTTTCAGCGAGCCCGGCACCTACGTTCTGCAGGCGGTGGCCGACGACACGGTCTACGTGAGCCCCGTCAACGTCACCGTGACCGTCAAGCCGGCGGCGGGCGCGCCGTAGGGAATCACGCCGTAGAAGCGGTGGCGCCTCCTGCCTGGGGGCGCTGACTCCTCGGCAGGATTGCTCGGGCGGCAATGGGAGTCGCAGGCGACGATAGTCAAGCCAGGAGTCGGCGCCGCAGGCCGGTGACCCGGCGTCCGGCCGCGGTCCGAAGTCGAGATTGCACGCCGTCGCGTCGAGGAGCACAGTCATGCATGCACGATTCAACGCACGGTGGATGCGGCGCATTGCCGGTATCGCGGGCGCGCTCGCGCTGGTCGCCATGGCGGCGGGGGAGCGGGCCTTCGCCCAGTCGGGTGACGGTGCGCCGACCATCGCGTCCACGCCGACGCGCGCGCAGGCCGCCGACGGGTCCTACATCTCCTGGCGCGAGCACATCATCGACGACCTCGCGGTGGGCGGCGTCGCCCTCGCGGGCAGCGACGGGCTGGCCATGGCCGACCTCGATCTCGACGGCCACCTCGACATCGTCTCCGTGCACGAGTCCGACACCACCTACGACGGCGTGCCCGACGGGCACGTGCGCATCGCCTACGGCTCGGCCGACCCCGACACCTGGGATCTCTACACGCTGGGCGAGGGCGAAGAGGCGGGTGCGGCCGAGGACGTGGCCATCGGCGACATGAACGGCGACGGCTATCCCGACGTCGTGGTGGCCTGCGAGCTGTCGCACCTGATCTACTTCGAGAACCCCGGCGCGGCGGGGCGGGCCGAGCGGTGGAAGCGGGTCATCCCCGCCTCGACCCTCGACCGCGGGTCGTACATCCGGGTCTTCCTGGCCGACTTCAACGACGATGGCCGCCTGGAGGTGGTCGCCCCGAACAAGGGCGGGCAGAACCCGGCGCGCGGCACCACCGAGAAGCACCCGGTGTCGTGGTTCGCGATTCCCGACAACCCCCTCGACGGCGACGCCTGGGTCGAGCACGAGCTGGCCCGCGTCATCGTGCCCATCAACTCGCAGCCGTTCGACCTCGACGGCGACGGCGACCTCGACGTCATCGGCGGCTCGCGCATGGAGCGGCGCATCTTCTGGTTCGAGAACGTGAGTGACGGGGACATCGCGTTCCGGGAGCACCGCATCGAGATCACCCCGGAGGCGGTCGTCACCGGGTTCAACATGGAGTTCGTCGACCTCAGCGGCGACGGCCGCATCGACATCGCGATCCGTGACGAGCGCAACGGCCTCTCCTGGCTCGAGCAGCCGGCCGACCCCGCCGGCGCATGGCGCCTGCATCCCATCGGCGGTCTCACCCCCGACCGGCTGGTCGGCTTCGTGCTGACCGACCTCAACGACGACGGCCGCCTCGACGCGTTCTCCGGCGCCTACAGCCAGGACCCGCGCGACGCCGACGCCACCGACCTCTCCCCGTCGCACCGGGCGGGCCGCCTGGCGTGGTTCGAGCAGCCCGAGGACCCGACCGGGGCTTGGACCCGCCACGACGTCTCGCGCCGCGTCCGCGGCATGTTCGACAAGTTCCTGGTCCGCGACATGGACGGCGACGGCGACCTCGACCTCATCGGCACCCGCGGCAACTCCATCCCCTACGACGGGGTGTTCTGGCTGGAGCAGGTGCGGACGGCCGAGCCGATGCCGGCGTTCGACCAGGCGCGGGAGAAGGAGAGCCGGCAGCTTCCCCTGCCGGAGTAGCTCCCTGGGCGGCGAGTGAAGCCGCGATACGGCCCCACCCGTCGCGCACGAGCACGTCGGCGAAGTCGGCACCGGGGATGGTGGCCGCGTCGTCGACGCCGCGGCCGGGAGGAATCGCGGCGACCTTCGTATAGTCGGCGTGGCGAAGGCCCACAGCCAGTGGGGACGGTGCCGGCGCACCGGCCGGTTTCATCCGGCGAAACTAGAGGACTGTTCCGCACCTGCCGGCACAACGCGGCGTAGCTCGGCGCGGCTTGGCGAGCCATGCAGTGCAGCACGTGGGCGAGGCACCCGGCGTGACCGTGAGTCCGAACTGGGTTCGTAGCAGGCGAGTGACCTTCGCCAGCGACACACCACACCCAAGCTGTGTGTGCCTCCGCACGACCAGCGCCATGGCTTCGGGACCGAGCTGCACGCTGGCCGCCTCCGGCGCGTCGGAGGTCTAGCAGTAAGTGCCGGCTTGGACACGCCGCCGCCACTGCGAGCAGTGGCGAACCTCGATATCGAAGCGTCGCACGATGCGGAGGAACCAGCGGGAGGTCGTCCTGATGCTGCGTCGCCATGGGATCCGCTGGACCGCGCCGCCCCAGTCCGGACACGCGGCCGGCGTCGACGCGCGGTAGGCCTCGTCGACGCGAGCCCGGCGCCGTCGGCGGCATGCCTGCCGGCGGTAGCGGGCACCGCTGCGCCGACCCGGACGTCCACCCCGACTCTGCGGTCGATCCTTGGCGAAGGGGGCTGCATGCCGGAACGCGGCCCGGCCGCGCCGAGCTGTTTCTTGAGGTGTTCGCGGAGGGCACTTCCACCGGTCTCCGTCCTGGTCGCCTCGATCCGCTTCAACTCTTCGCACAGCCGTGCGATCTCCCGTTCTTTATCTCTTGAACGCGGGGATCGCGGGAGTGCTCCGTTGGGAAGACGTAAGCCGTGACACCGCCCCAGCTGTGCCATACCCGCGAAAACGTAACCGTTAAATTCACCGACCTTATCAAAGTAATTAAAGGCCTCACCCGTCAACAAAAACCAAGCTAAAGCCCAGCGATTTTACGTCTGCCTTCAACCATCAACCATCAACTCTTACGGCAATCCCCCGGTAAACCCATGGTGGATTATGGCTCGACCCAGATCCAATGCCACCACAAGCCCACTCTCGTCACCGACATAATAGACTCCGTTAGAGCCTTCTCGATCAAACTCTTCAAGAATTCTACTAGTCACTCCCGCCAACCTCTCTGCGGCTTCGCTAGTCGCCTCCTCGAAGCTGTCCACCTCCCCGCCGCTCGTGGCAAAGGCACGCAGCCTCCCGTCCTCCAACGCGCTCTGCCACGCCACAAACACACTCGGTGCGACCGTCGAATCGCCGTCATCTCTGGTCACAATCACAACGATCCGGGCATTTCGACCCCGGACCACCTCGTACGCCAGGGCGCCGAAAAGCAATGCTGTCTCAATCGGAATCGCACTCTCGCCGGCCAAAATCGCTTCCGGAGTACGAATATCCAGCCGATCCGTTCCTGCGCGGGGCGGGATCCAACGGTCATCTTCTATAACCTCTAGCCTTGAAAAGACTCTCTCGTAAGCCTGCCGCATCCAGTTATCTATGGATTCGTATCCTCCCGCCAATTCAGTCGCCATCTCGGCAACAACCCCTCGCGGTCGAATCGTCCATACAGCAAGCGACGCCAGCATTGTTTCGCGGGTAGTCTCTTCAAGATTCCAAAAATACATCGTCCTCGGAAGTACCTGAACTCCAATGACGTCCCTAATCCAAGTGTGTTCGTTCCTTTCGTCCGCGACCCGTATTTCCACGTCCATAGTTGCCGGGTACGAGAATTCCGTTAAGATGTTTAATCTCGGATCTATCTGCCGCAGCACCGTTCTGCCCGGTGCCAGATTGATCGTCGGATAATCAGGACACTCCCCCACACCGACATCACTTCGATAGAAGTCACAAATCACTCGCAGTGCGACCGTATCACTACACTCGTTCTCCGCGTCCAGCCTAAGCCAATACAAGGCTTGGCTCGGCCAGTAATTGTGGCGTAGCGCGTCCGGAACAACCGGTTGATGACTGATTTGGACGCTCACGCACGCCGGATACGGCGGTGGTATTACATGCAAGAATACTCCAACCTTGTTCGCGACATTGCCTACCTGGGTAGCTACCTCGTCGACCTTCGCAACAAGTACCCCAAGCGTTCCCAGAATACCTGCGACGGCAGCCATCCTCGCCGCCAGTCTTCGGTTTCCGGCCCTTGATAAAAAGAATTCAGGCCGCCCACGTTGTCGCCTTGCCATGTCGTTCACCATTTAGGAAAAGTCACGTCCTAAGGGCCGCAAAGCAACTCTTCGCGCTCAAAGAGTCCAGCAGCCTCAACCACGGCGACATCGCCGAGGATTCCTCGTACAAGTATGCGAGTCTCCACAAACCGCGCTGTTTCTACCATATACTCGACATCCGTGGTCTGCCCTATTTTTGTCCACTCATCACTCCACGAGCGCACCGCGGAAGCACCACCGCTGTGGTCCATGAGAGCAAATAGCAATCCTTGGTCTGTGGAATACCGTGCCAGTAACTCTTCTCGCAAGTAACGCCCGGCCAGCTCAATGCTTCGAGTCTCGTCAATTAAATACTCCCGGGCTGACGACACGCCGGCATTGACCAAGAGGCCCCAGCGCAGGTCGAGTCTACGAAACGTTTCAGGCATAAACTGATAGAAGCCCGTGGCTCCAAGCACGGAAACGGCGGTGGAATCAAACAAGCTCTCACGGCGTGCGAGGCCGTACAGGACGGACGGTATAAGATCAAATTCAGCAGCGACCCTGGTGAAGTCGTCGAGATAGAGCGGCGGGTAGGCAACCTGAACGTACCCTTGGTGACTCCTCACGGCAGTTGCCACGGAACGAGTCCAACCCCCGTTGGGCAGTAGAGAAAACACCAAGGGCCAATCGCCGGTATCACGGCCGACCGTTGCCCCCAATGCAACAACGTTGGCGCCGGTTCGGTCGCGGTCGCGAGCGGAGACGACATCTTGGCGCATCGCTAAGAGCATGGCAATGTTGGCAAGCTCGTCATAATTGTCAAGATCGGAAAGCGGAGCGTCGCGAACCCTCATCGCCGTTCGGGCCCGAAAGCGTCGAAGTCCGTCGAGCCCTTGGAGATACCGCCCCGACTCGAGCGCTAGCTTAACTCGGACATGATATAGGCTGTTGATGTCTTCTAAATGGTAGTTGGGTATGAGTTTCGGAATCGAACACGCGAGACGGTGACGCGCGTTGCTACTTGGTAGTATACGAGGCAGCGGGTCAGCCTCGGGATCGAGGTGCATCAACGCGCGAACACCGTAGTATCCAAAAGTATCGATTTGCGCGAGTTGCTCATACAGGGCAGCCGCCTTGGCGGACTCCCCAAGGGACTCTGCTATGCGCGCTAACCAGAAGTTGGCCGCCAAAAAAAATGGGCCCGACGGTCGCGCGACGATAAGGGTGGTAAGGAGTTGTTGGGCCCGCCGAAGGTCCCTGACGCTAGTGATGTCGTTTATCAAGCTGCGCGTATAGAGCGCGAGCGCCGGACGGAAATACATCGAATCTTCGCGGGTGTGAGGCTCCGGAAGGTTTCGGATCCTTGCATAGTAGCTTAAGGCGGAGACTAACCAGTCGTTTTCATGGGTGAGTCGGAACTGAGCTTCGCTGTACTGGGCCAATTCATAGAGGGCGTCGGCGGTGTATTCCCCGGTGGGGAACTCATTGGCTAATGTTTCCATATCACTGACGAAACCCGGGATGGACTGGGCTGCGCCCTCCCTGCGCTGGATGCGACCACGCTGGAAGTAGGCCCGCTGAAGAATTTGCGGATCGCGAGCCTCAGTAAGTATTGTGCCCAGAACGTCGGAGACTTCCCGACGCATCTCGAAAGAAAGGTTGTCATCGTGGATTTCGAATCGGAGCGTTGCCAGGTTGAGTCGCGCTTCCTGCTGCACTGCGTCTTCGGGGCTAGCAGCCAAGCGGCGAAAGACGAGTTCGGCTTGGTCGAACCGTCCAAGCTGCCACAGGCGGTTGCCGCGGAGAAGTTCAAGGGCGTCGAGTGTCGCCCAGCCATCGCGGACGATCGCATCGCGCATCGCAAGGGCGTCAAGCGGCAAGGTCGCGTCGCGAGTCACGGAGAGGTAATTGATGAACAGGCGGCGGGCGTGGTCGGTTCGTCCAGCGCGTTGAGCGAGGACCGCCAGTGAAAGAAGGTAGGCTTCCTGGAGCTGAGGCAGTGTGTCTAGAATGGGGTAGGAGAAGGACACAGTAAAGAGCTTTGTGTGTCGGAGTATTTCCTCGGCGTCCAGGATGCGGTCAAGCTCCGGTAGGTCGATCTCGACAGCCTCGCTGGTGTATTGTGTCCAACGCCAGAGGGCGTAGGGAACCAGTGCGGTTGCGCCCCAACCGTCGGCCAATGGGTCGGAGGCGGCCCATTCAAGGAGGTCTCGATACGCGGCCCGGGCCTGAGGGTCGTCGCCGGCGTGGCGGGCGGCCTCGCTCTGGTCGAGGAGCAGGTACGGTCGAGTTGCCGCGCTGGTTGGGAGGTCCGGGGCGCGGCAGGCTGGGGATAGCGCCAGAAAGGCGGCGGCGAGCGTAGAGGCGACTAAGCGGGTGGTGGATTTACGGGACGCCTGGGCTAGCGTGGAAAGGGGATGCGGAAGAGTCATAGGTTGAGAGACCTCGAGTAGTCATGACGTAGAAGCGAAAGCGTTATCGTGTCCGCGAGGTCGAGGCAACTCACCGTGGGGCAGGATACGGCGTGGACTACCTAGGAGTCTGCGCCGTAGGAAATTCGCGAAACCCGGCGGTTTGCGTCGTGACGCGCGGCGTCAAGGCGTATTCCGCCGGTCGCCGAGCAGGTGATTTTCGACCAACCGGCGGCGCGAACCGAGAACAGGCCGTACACCGCTCCAAACGTCGCGATTTGCACCCCATTCTCGGTCACGGAAGGCAAGATCCACCCCTTTTACGCCGCCATCAGCAGGTGCAGGCGCTTGGCGTTCACCGCCAGGCACACCAAGTCCCACTCGCCCCGCACCTTCGCCAGTCCACGCAGGCTGAAGCGCCGGAAGCCCAGCACGTGCTTGATCCAGCCATACGGCGCCTCCGACAACCACTTCCGTTCCGCATACACCGCCCGGCCCGCCGGCGTCGACAGCTTCTCCACCATGCGACCCGTCGCCGGATGCTTCTTCAGATTACGGGCGGCGACCTTCTTGTCCTCCCGGCCCGTCGCCACATACCCGTCAACACCCCGCGTTTCGAGCTCCGTCAAGTCCCGCTCGTTGCAGTACCCCGCGTCGGCCAGCACCGTTTCCGGCTGCGCGTCGAACCGCTCCTGGACCGCGTCGAGCAACACCGGCAGACCGCCCTGGTCGCTCGCGTTCGCCGTCACATCCGTCGCCACCACCAACTGGTGCTCAGCGTCCACCGCCGCCTGCGCGTTGTAGCACTGCTGGAAGCCCTCGTTGCCCGTCTTCATGATCCCGCTTTCCGGGTCCGTGAAGTTGCTCTGCGCCTTCTCGTCAGGCTCGCCATACGCCCGCTTGTACGGTCGTCCCCCCTTCGGGTTTCGAGCCTGGCCCGCCTGCCGTCCGCGGGCGTCGTCCGCCGCCCGCTGCGCCACCTCCAAACGCGCCTTCGCCGCCCGGATCGCCGCCAGACGATCTTCCCGCCGACGCAACTCCGCCGGCAACTCGTCGCCCCGCACCTCCGGCCCCAACCGCACGTCCTCGGCCACGTCGGTCTCGTCCGCCGCCCGCAACAGCTCGTCGATCTCGCCGGACAGACGCCGTTCCTCCTCCTGCATCCGACCGTAGCTCATCGCCTTGCGCTTGCTCGCGTTCGCGCGCACCTTCGTCCCGTCGACAGACAGCTTCCCGAACCGCGCAAGGCCCAGCTCGCGAGCCAGACCGACCACCTCGACGAACAACTGCTTGAAATCGTCCAGGTGCCGCCGCCGAAACTCGCAGATCGTCCGGTGTTGCGGGAAGTTGCCCGCCGCCAGCACCCGGAACGCCACGTCCTCTTCCAGCTTCCGCGCAATCCCACGCGACGAAAACACACCCGTCGCGTAGGCGTAGAGCAGCACCTTCACCAGCATCCGAGGCTCATACGGCGCGTTGCGACGCCCGTCGCCCTCGTACCCCGCGTAGAACGCCGTCAGATCCAGCCCGTCCACCAGATCGCTGATGTGGTGCGACAGGTGACCCTCCGGCAACCACTCCCGTACATCCGGCGGCAACAGCAGCGATTGCTCCGGTGCGTAGCGGCGGAATGTCGTCGACATCAAGTCCCTTCGTCGTCAGGCTCTTCTACAATTGTCGCATCCCGGTTTCTACGGCGCAGACTCCTAGGTGCGCCAAAGGCGTGTACGCATTCATACGGATCTCGTGAAAGGGCCGCGTCAGCGCGTAGTTGTAGTGTGCCTTAGTCCGCGGACTTCATGCCTTGATTTGCATCAAGACGGTTTGGCAGGTTAGAACGGTCGGGTGCACGCGGGGCGCGGGGGCTGGGCGTGAGGGTGATGGGTATTGTTGCGGGGCCGTCGATTAGGCGGTCGTCTCACCTCCCTCAACCGACAGTCGCCACTTGGCGCGGGGCATCATCGAAGGCATCATCGAAGGCATCATCGGCTGAGGATGGCTCAGGCGTCATGGCGTCGAGGATTTGTCCGCGGACGGAACTCGGGGTCGGCAGCGTGCGTCAGTGAGAGTAGCGTGCCAACGCTCAGGCCGACCTGGGTATTATGCCACGGAGGAGAGACAGCACCGATGCCGCTGATCCACACTGACGATCTCTGGAAGACCTACCAGATGGGGACCGAGTCGGTCCACGCGCTGAGCGGCGTGTCGGTCGACATCGAGCGCGGCGAGTTCGTCGCGATCATGGGGCCGTCCGGCTCGGGGAAGTCGACCCTGATGAACCTCATCGGCTGTCTCGACACGCCCACCAGCGGGACGTACCGGCTGAACGGCAAGGACGTGAGCCGCATGAACGACGACGAGTTGGCCCGCATACGGAACGAGGAGATCGGGTTCGTCTTCCAGACGTTCAACCTGCTGCCGCGGGCGTCGGCCCTCCACAACGTCGAGCTGCCCCTGATCTACGCCGGGGTGCCGTCGGCGCGGCGGAACCAGCGGGCGGTGGCGGCTCTCGAGCTGGTGGAGCTGGAGGAACGGATGAGCCATCGGCCGAACGAGCTGTCGGGGGGGCAGCGCCAGCGGGTGGCGATCGCCCGGGCCCTCGTCAACCAGCCGTCGCTGCTGCTCGCGGACGAGCCGACCGGCAACCTGGACTCGAAGACGGGGCGGGAGATCATGGCGATCTTCGAAGGGCTGCACCGCTCGGGCAACACCATCGTCCTGATCACCCACGAGGCGGACGTGGCCCAGCACGCGCATCGGGTGATCCACCTCATGGACGGGTCGGTCGAGCGGGAGGACATCAATCCGGAGCCGACGGAAGCCGGCGACATCCGCGTCTCGGTGCGAACCGCCTGAGACCGCGAAACGGTGCTACGATGCGTTGCGACGTGGCTCGTGAAGCGGTCGCCGCCGTCCGCCAGGCGAGAGAGCAGCGATGCAAACGGAACCGCTGAAGCTGGAGCAGCGCACGGAGCATCTCGAAGGTCGAGTGGACCGCATCGAAGAGGTCTGGCCAACTCTCGCGACCAAGGAGGATCTGCAGGCGACGGAGCAGCGTCTGCGGACCGAGCTCACCGACACGGAGCAGCGCCTGCGGACCGAGATCACCGACACGGAGCAGCGCCTGCGGACCGAGATCACCGACGCGGAGCAACGGATGCGCACCCACTTCGACGTGGTGAGCGAGGATCTACGCCACGACATCCGGCTCGTGGCCGAAGCGGTCGCCACCTTCGCGGAACGAGAGCGGTAGATCCCGGCAGGTTTCAGACCATCTGAAGCGGACCCAGCGAGCTCCGGAGAGCCCCGCCAGAACTTCAGTCGAGCTCGGCGCCGGTCAGCAGGCGGTAGGCCTCGCGGTACTTCTCCCGCGTCCTGGCCACCACGTCGTCCGGCAGCGCCGGCGCCGGGGGCTGTCGGTTCCACTGCACCGCGTCGAGATGATCCCGGACGAACTGCTTGTCGAAGCTGGGTTGCGCGACCCCCGGCCGATAGGTTTCCCGGGGCCAGAAACGGGAGGAATCGGGGGTGAGGGCCTCGTCGATCAGGATGATCTCGTCCCCCTCCTCGATGTCCCTGTCCGCCGGCCCCCCAGCGTCGGCCCGCAGCAGCCCGAACTCGAACTTGGTGTCGGCGACGATGATGCCGCACGACTCGGCGTGCGCCGCGCCGTGCGCGTAGAGCGCGAGGGTCAGCTCGCGGAGCCGGGCGAGCAACCGGGGGCCGATGATCTCGGCCGCCTGCTCGGCCGTGATGTTCTCGTCGTGGCCGCTGGTGGCCTTGGTCGCGGGCGTGAAGATGGGCTCCGGCAGCCGGTCGGATTGCTGCAGGCCGGCCGGCAGCTCGACCCCGCAGACGGCGCCGGTGCGCCGATAGTCGGCCCATCCCGAGCCGGCGAGGTACCCGCGGGCGACGCACTCGACGGGAATCGGCTCCGTGCGCCGCACCAGCATCGATCGCCCCCGCAGCGTGTCCGCATGGGGGCGGCAGGCCTCGGGATAGTCGTCCGGATCAATCGATACGAGGTGGTTCGTCACGATGGACCCGGTGCGTGCGAACCAGAACGCCGAAAGCTGGGTCAGCACCTTGCCCTTGTCGGGAATCGTCGACCCGAGGACGAGATCGTAGGCGGAGATGCGGTCGGTCGCGACCATCAGGAGATGGTCGCGGACGGCGTAGAGATCGCGGACCTTGCCGCGGCGCTGCGGCTCCAGTCCCTCCAGCGAGGTTTCGAAGAGTGCGGGTGCGGACGTCACGATGGCCTCATTTCGTGCAGGATAGAGCGCCGGCATCGCCGAGGGCGATGGCCGATGCCCTGAAGCATGTAGAATCACAGCTTACCGAAGAGACGCGCATGCGGCAAGGGACCGTGGCTCTCGGCTGCATGCCTCCTCTGCGATTCTCGCGGTTGCGGCCCGTGCGCGGTGCTTCCTGCAATCCGATGACGCCGGTCGGCGTCGCGGCGAGGTGCCGCACCGCCCGGACTCCACCGATTCCACACACCTCCTCTACTGCGAGAGACCTCGGAACGCATGCGCAATCATCTTCGGACCGTCGGCGTGGTCGGGCTGGCCGCGGCCCTCATGGCGTGGGTGTTTCGGAACACCGATCAGGCGTCGGTGTGGTCGGAGATCGGCGGGGCCAGGGTCGACCTGATCGGTGCGGCGGTGGCCGGCATCGCCCTGGCCTACGTGGTTCGCGTGAAACGCTGGCAACTGTTGCTGGCGCCGCTCGGGTCGGTCGGATTCGTTTCGGCGACCCGCGCCACCGTCATCGGGTTCGCCACCTCGACCATCGTGCCGCGTCTGGGCGAGATCGTGCGCCCCTATCTTCTCGCGCGCCGCGAGCAGCTCAGCATGAGCGCCGCGCTGGCCACGATCGTGGTCGAACGCCTGCTGGACATGCTCGCGGTGATTCTGCTGTTCGGCCTGTTCCTGCTGGCATTCAGCAACCAGCTACCCAGCACCGACGAGCAGGTTCTCGGCGCCCTCAAGGTCGGAGGACTGGCGGTCGCCGTCGGCGCCGGCGTCGTCCTGACGCTGGTCTGCGCCGCGGCGCGTCGTCCCGAGTGGGTGGTCTCGCTTGCGGCCCGGGTCGAGCGGCTGGCGCCGCACGGCCCGGGCGCGACCGCGAGCCGCTTCATCACGCGGTTCAGCGCCGGGCTCGGGGTGGCCCGCGACCCGGGGCGGTTGGCGCAGGCGGTCCTGTGGTCGCTGCTGATGTGGTCGCTGGTGGGGGCCACCGCCTGGTGGGGCTGTCTGGCGTTCGGGATCGCGGTGCCGCCGAGCGCCGGCCTGCTCCTGATGGCGTTGATGGCGCTCGGCGTCGCGGTGCCGACGCCGGCTGGCGTCGGGGGGTTCCATGCGGCGGTCCAGGTGGGGTTGACCGCGTTCTACGAGGTGCCGGTGGATGCGGCGGTCGGCGCGGCCCTGGTGTTGCATGCCGCGACTTTCGCGCCGGTCACGATCGTCGGGATGGCGTGGATGGTGCGGGACGGACTCACGTTTCGCGGGATGGTGAATCTGACCTCTTCGGCGGCGCCCCGCGGAGACGCCGCCGGCACATCGGAGGAGCCCGTTCCGGCCGTTGCGGCATCCCTGGGAGGACGCCGGCCCGCATGAGCCGGCTGCGGTGAGAGTCAGGAAGCTCGGAGGCCGACATGAAGTGCCCGTTCTGCGGCCATCTCGGTGACAAGGTCGTCGATTCGCGCGAGAGCCGGGAGGGCGAGGTCATTCGCCGCCGGCGCGAGTGCCTGGAGTGCGGCCGGCGCTTCACCAGCTACGAACGGATCGACGAGATTCCGTACATGGTCGTGAAGAAGGACGGCAGCCGCGAGCGCTTCGAGCGCCAGAAGGTGACGTCGGGAATGCTGAGGGCGTGCGAGAAGCGACCGGTGACGGTGGCGGCGGTCGAGGCGCTCGCCGATCAGGTCGAAGCGATTCTCCAGGAGCGCCCGGAGAAGGAAATTCCGACGGTGGAGATCGGGGCGTTCGTGATGCAGGAGCTGAGGCGCCTCGACAAGGTCGCCTACGTCCGGTTCGCCTCGGTGTATCGCCATTTCCGGGACGTCGGCGAGTTCATGACCGAGCTGCAGGACCTTCTCGACACGAAGGACTGAGTCGTGGCAGCTACGTCCCCCGTGCGATCCCGGGCGGCAGGGTTGCGCCCTCGGGCGAGGGGATGCGGTGGTCCAGCACGCTGTGCAGCGTGAAGCCGTCGATGCGGAGGGCGCCAGCGGCGGCCGGCAGGAGGGCCGCGGCGGGAACGAGGCCGACTATCTCGCTGTTGCGGACCTCGACCCCGTGCCCCGCCGCTTCGCGCCGTACCGCTTCGAACACGCGGCGCAGCGGCGTTCGCTCGAAATCCACGAGGTTTATCGAGACCTGTACGACGTCGGGGCGCGCCGTTCTAACGCCGATCGCCTTCACCGCCTCGAGACCCCCGTCGGACGCGCGTATCGTCCGGGCGATGCGGCGGGCGATGTCGAGGTCGCCGGTGTCGAGATTGACGTTGAAGGCGATCAGCAGGCGCCGGGCGCCGACGGCGGTGGCTCCGCCCGAGGGATGGGGCGCCGCCGGACCGAAGTCCGGCCGCCATTCCGGCCGGCGCATCTTCCCGGTCAGGTTCTCGAAGCCGCCCCGCCGAATCCGCTCGAGCCGCCGACGTTCCGGCGTGCGGGCGGCGTGCTCGTACAGGTAGACCGGCAGGTCGAATCGCCGGGCGATCGTTTCGCCGAGCTCGGTCGCCAGCGAGACGCAGGCGGGCATGCCGCCAGGGTCCAGGGGGACCAGGGGGACGACGTCCACGGCGCCGATGCGGGGATGGGCCCCGGTATGGGTGCGGAGATCGATTCGGGCGAGCGCGGCCGCGAACAGCTCGACGAGGGCGTTCTTCAACGGTGCCGCGCGACCTACCAGGGTGAAGACGGTCCGGTTGTGGGTGGCATCCGAAGAGGTATCGAGCAGGGTTGCGCCGGACACGCCGGCGACGGACGCGGCGAGGGCGTCGATCACCTCGCCGCGCCGCCCTTCGCTGACGTTGGGAACCGCTTCGATCAGGCCCATGCCGCAGGTATAGCACAGACCCTGCGGGTTGGCGGCGGCCCGCAATGTCGACTGGTACAATGGTCCCTTGCCCATGCATGTCGTCCGCAGGAAACCGTGGCGCGAGCCCCCCGGCCCTCGGCCGTCCGGCAGATGCGGGAGGCGGCTCTGACCTCCCCTCGTCCCGACCGGTCCGAGCGCGGCCGGGATCCCCGTTCCCTTCCGGAACGGGATGCGCCCGCCGCCCCTGCCGCGGACCTGCTGTTGTTCCCGCCGGAACCGGAGACCCGGGCTCCTCAACCTCGGGTTCAGGCGCCGCTCCGCGTGCGGCGGTCGTCGCACCCGGATCGGCGCGCGCGGTCGGGTGAGTCGCCCCGCCGCGCCCCGTCGTCTTCCGATGCGGCATCGCCGCCGGCCGAGCCGGCAAGGCTGCGGGCGGCGCGGTCCGGCGTGCGGGTGGCGGCCGGATGCTGCGATCTCGCACTGTTGGCCGGCCTGGACGCGGTCGTGGTCTGGCTGACTCTCAGACTCACCGGATTGAACGTGCAATCGTTCGATCTCCTGCCGTGGCCGCCCCTCGTGGTGTTCCTGGGCCTGTTGGACGCGGGATACGTCATCGGCCTCACGGCGGCGGGGGGGCAGACGATCGGCAAGATGGCGTGGGGCCTGCGCGTGGCGGATGCAGAGGGTCGTCCCGTCTCCGTGGCGAAGGCGGTGCTTCGGACGGTGTGGGTCCCGGTCTCCCTGGCCGCGGGCATCGGTGTCGTCTGGATGTTGTTCGAGCGCGAGGGCCGCGCCCTGCACGACGTGCTCTCGGGGACGCGGGTGCTGGCCGTGCCGCCGGTCGCGCACGAACCGCAACCGGAGGGCGAGACGCGGTGACGGGACGTTCGACGGATGGATGGTTCGACCGGGCGGCCCTCGGGATTGCCACCATCGGCCCCTGCGGCCATGCGCCGGCCGCTCCAGGAACCGTCGGATCGTTGGCGGGGCTGGTGCTGTTCTGGGCGGTCCGCGCATCCGGGTCGTTGGCGGTCGAGGGGTTGGTGCTGCTCGCGGTGACGGCGGTCGGGGTGGTGGTCGCGTCGCGGGCCGAAGCGGCGTATCGCCGCCGGGACCCGGGCCTCATCGTCATCGACGAGACGGCCGGGATGCTCCTGACGTTGGCCGCGGTTCCCGTGGGCTTCGGGGGCGCGGTGGTCGGATTCCTCGCATTCCGCCTGTTCGACATCGTGAAGCCGTTCCCGGCCCGTCGGGCGGAGCGCCTTCCCGGGGGGTGGGGCGTGATGGCCGACGATCTCGTTGCCGGGCTCTACGCGCAGGCGCTGCTTCGCCTTCTCCTCTGGCTGGCGGGGACCTGATCCGAGCCGTATTCCCCGGCGATCCCCGTCACCCACGAGTCCTTGCATTGCGGGTTCGCCAAGCTGGATCGATGAAACCGACGACCGCCCCGCGTTCGGACCAACCGCTCTCGATGGCCGAGATCATCGCGGTGGGAACGGAGCTGCTGACCCCGTTCCGCTCCGACACGAACTCGTTGTTCCTGACCGCCGGACTCAACGAGCTTGGCATCATCGTCCGCCGCAAGTCGATTGTCGGCGACCGGGTCGAGGACCTGGCGGCGGCCGTGCAGTCCGCGCTCGGGCGGGTCGAGTTGCTCGTGATCTGCGGCGGGCTCGGCCCGACCGAGGATGACCTGACGCGGGAGACCGTCGCGAAGGTGCTCGATCGGCCGTTGAACGAAGACCCGGCCATCGTCGAGCGGTTGCAGATCCGTTTCGCCCGCAGGGGGTGGACGATGCCGGCCAACAACCGACGTCAGGCGCGGGTGCCGGCGGGCGCGGTCGCGCTCGACAACCCGCGGGGTACCGCGCCGGGACTCTGGATGGAGCACGACGGCCGGGTGATCGTCCTGCTGCCGGGGCCGCCCCGCGAGCTCGAGCCGATGTTCACCGGACTGGTGCAGGGCCGACTCGCCGCGCGCTCGACATCGCGGCGGCTGTATCGGCGGGTGCTGCGCGTGGCGGGCCGCGGGGAGTCGCATGTCGAGGAGCGGGCTCAGCCGGTCTACGAGCGATGGCGGCAGGCCGAACCGGGGGTCGAGACCACGGTGCTGGCGTCGCCGGGGCTGGTGGAGCTGCACCTGTCGACCCGGGCCGATTCGGAGTCGGCGGCCGATGCGGTTCTCGACGGGGCGACCGGGGAGCTCGCCGAGGCGCTGGGAGACCACCTGTTCAGCACCGATGGCCGTTCGCTGCCGGAGGTCGTCGCGTCGTTGCTCGCGCGTGGGCGCCTCCGGGTGGCGGTGGGGGAGTCGTGCACGGGTGGACTGGTCACGGCCCGGCTGGTGGACGTGCCGGGGAGCTCCGGCTACGTCGAGGCCGGCGTCGTCGCCTACTCCAACGCCGTCAAGCAGGCGGTGCTGGGGGTGCCGGCGGGGGTCCTGGAGGCGCACGGTGCGGTCAGTGAAGCAGTGGCGCTGGCGATGGCGGACGGCGCGCGGCGGGTGGGCGGCGCCGATCTCGGAGTCGGCGTCACCGGGGTGGCCGGGCCCGCCGGCGGCACCGATGCCAAGCCTGTCGGCACCGTCTGCCTGGCGGTCGCGGGCCCGGGAACGGCGGAGGTCGCGACCACCGTGCGCCTGCCCGGCGACCGCGCGATGGTCCGCGGCCAGGCCGCCCGGATCGCGTTGGACCTGCTGCGGCGGGTGCTGCTCCGGGGCGCGGGGGAACGTGCGACTCTTCGCCGCGGTTGATCCGGACCCGCCGGTCCGCGCCGCGGTCGCGCGCACCGCCCGGGCCCTGGCCGGTCGTCTGCAGGGCGAGGCGTCGAGGCGGATACGGTGGGTCGCGCCGGAACAGCTGCACTTCACGCTCCGTTTCCTCGGTGAGTTGACGGAAGCCGATGCCGCTGTGGTGCGCGGCATGCTCCGGCCGCCTCTCGAGACCGGTGCGTTCACCGCCCGGGTGTCGGGTCTCGAGCGATTTCCGGCGTCCGGGACGCCGCGCGTGGTCTGGCTGGGCATCGACGAGGGGTGTGACGCGATGGCCGCCGTCAAGGCGGAGCTCGATCGCCGGCTGGCATCGGTGGGGTGCCCGCCCGAGACCCGGGCGTTTCGTGCGCATCTCACGCTGGGACGGATGAAGCCGTGGGCGGCGTGGAAGCGGTACGACCTGGCCCGGGCCTGGTCGGAGTTCAGGCCGGAGACGCCGCGGTGGGTGGTCGATCGCGTGACCCTCTACGAGAGCCGGCTGACGCCTCGCGGCGCCCGGTATCACGTGCTCGAATCGGCCCCGCTAAGGCGGTGCGCCGGCGCGTGAGCGTGTACAGTGGATCCTGGTGATGGCGGTGGCGACACGGGTGAATCGATGAACGACGTGGCCGTTCTGGGGGCCGGCGCCTGGGGCACGGCGCTGGCGATTCATCTCGCGCGGGTGGGGAAGCGGCCACGGCTGTGGGGACGCAGTCCCGAGCTCGTGGAGCGGTTGCGGCGGGATCGCGTCAATCGGCCGTATCTGCCGGGAGCCACTCTGCCGCCGCCGGTCGCGCCGACGACGTCCCTCGAACAGGCGCTCGACGGGACGGAAGCGGTCGTGCTGGCGGTGCCGTCTCACAGCGCCCGGGCGCTGTTGCGCCGCGCCGAGCCGATGGTCGGTCCCGAAACGACGATCGTGAACGCGACCAAGGGATTCGAGATCGGATCGCTGAATCGCATGTCGGAGGTGATCGAGCAGGAGCTGGGCCCGTCGCGCCCGGTGGTGGTGCTCTCCGGTCCGTCGTTCGCGGCGGAGATCGCGCGGGCTGCGCCCACCGCGGTGTCGGTGGCGGGGCGATGCCGCGAAGCCGTCCGCACGGTGCAGCAGGAGTTCCGGGCTGGCTCGTACTTCAGGCTGTACGCCAGCGACGACGTCATCGGCGTGGAAGTCGGCGGTGCGATGAAGAACGTGATCGCCATCGCAGCCGGGGTCGTCGATGGTCTGGGGCTGGGACCCAACGCCCTCGCCGCCCTCATCACCCGCGGCCTCGCGGAGATTTCCCGGTTGGCGTGCGCCCTGGGAGGGCGGCGAGAGACCCTGGCCGGCCTGAGCGGCCTGGGCGACCTCGTGCTGACGTGCACCGGGGGCCTGAGCCGGAACTGGCACGTCGGCCGCGAGCTCGGCCGGGGCCGGGCCCTCGATGAGATACTGACGGGCATGCAGTCGGTGGCCGAGGGAGTGAAGACCACCGCCGCGGCCCTCGAGCTGGGACGCCGGCACGGGGTGGATCTGCCGATAGCCGTCCAGATGGGCGCGGTCCTGGCCGGCCGAATCGACGTGCGGACGGCGGTCGAGGAACTCATGCTGCGCCGGCAGCGGCATGAATCGGACGGCCTGTGAGAAAGGGAGAACCGTGAGCCTCCTCGAACGACTCCGGACCGGTCTGCGACGGACCGCCGACCAGTTGCGGGGGCGTTTCGACGGTCTGCCGGACGCCCGGGACGCGGGCGGCGGCGCGCCCGGCGGGATGGTCGCGGCCATCGACACCCTCGACGCTCTGGAGGAGATCCTGCTCGAAGCGGATCTCGGGGTCGCGGCGACCACCCGTCTCGTCGAGGCGGTGCGCGATCGGGCCGGCAACGGGGATCTGCGTTCGGTGGTCAAGACGGAGCTGTTGCGGGTGCTCGCCGCCGCCGACCCCGCCCCCGCGCCCGCGGCCCGCCCCCGCGTGGTGCTCGTCGTCGGGGTCAACGGGACCGGAAAGACCACCACCGTGGGCCGGTTGGCGCGGTTGGTCATGGACGCCGGCGAACGGCCGGTCATCTGCGCCGCCGACACCTTTCGGGCGGCTGCGGTCGAGCAACTGGAGGTCTGGGCCCGGCGCGTGGACGCGGACTTCGTCCGGGCTCGTCCCGGATCCGACCCTGCGGCGGTGGTCTTCGACGCGATTTCCTCCGGGAAGGCGCGGGGGCGCGATGTGGTCCTGGTCGATACTGCCGGCCGCCTCCACACCCGCTCGAACCTCATGGGTGAGCTCGACAAGATTCGGCGCGTGGCGGGGAGGGCGGTCGAGGGGGCGCCGCACGAGACCCTGCTCGTGCTCGACGCGACGGTGGGACAGAACGGGTTGTCCCAGGCCCGGGCGTTTCTCGAGTCGTCGGGGGTCACCGGGATCGTGTTGACGAAGCTGGATGGCACCGCGAAGGGCGGGATCGCGGCGGCGATCACGGCGGAGCTGGGGGTTCCCATCCGCTACGTCGGGGTCGGAGAGCAGATCGACGATCTCCTCCCGTTCTCGCCGGTGGAGTACGTGGACGCCCTGTTCGAAACGGGATGGTGACCGGGGGGACGGCGCGCGGCGACCGGGTCCCGCCGGACATGACGGACGACGCCCTGATGGAGCTGGCCCTCGAGCTCGCGGCGCGCGGGCGTGGGTCCACGAGCCCGAATCCGATGGTGGGAGCGGTCCTCTCGAACGGGGGGCGGATTGTAGGGCGCGGGTACCACGTCCGGGCCGGAGCGCCGCACGCCGAGGTCGTCGCGCTGGAGGAAGCCGGCGCGGCGGCGCGCGGGGCGACGCTCTATTGCACGCTCGAACCCTGCTGCCATACCGGCCGGACCAGTCCCTGCGTGGACCGAATCGTCGAGGCCGGCGTGCGCAAGGTGGTGGTCGGCGTCGAGGATCCCGACCCCCGCGTGGACGGCGGGGGCATCCGGAATCTGCGCGCCCGCGGGGTCGAGGTCGCGGTGGGGATCGGCCGCCGGAGCGCCGCGCGCCTGAACGAGGCGTTCTTCACCGTGAAGCGGCGCCAGCGGCCGTTCGTGACCCTGAAGGCGGCGGTGAGTCTCGATGGGCGCATCGCGGCCGCGCTCGGGCGCCAGACCGCGCTGACCGGCCGGCCGGCGCAGGATCATGCGCACGGGACACGGGCCGTGGTGGACGCCATCGGGGTAGGGTCCGAGACGGTGCTCGTGGACGATCCGCGGCTTACCCCCCGGGGCCGCCCGCGACGGCGTCCGTTCGTTCGGGTGCTCTTCGACACGCGGATGCGCACGCCGGCGGACGCCCGCGTGCTCACGACTCTGGCCCACGGTCCGGTGGTGGTCATGACCACCGACGCCGCGGTGGAGGCTTGGCCGGAGCGGGCGGCGGCGCTGGAGGGGGTAGGCGCCATCCTCGAGCGGCTGCCCGCGCGCGATCCCGCCCTGGCGGCGTCGCGGCTTCTCGGCTACGGGGTGAGCGACCTGCTGATTGAGGGCGGAGCGGACGTCCATCGGGCGGCGTGGGCGGCGGGAATCGTCGATCGAGTCCGGTTGTATCTGTGTCCCGTGACTCTGGGGCCGGCCGGGGTCCGGTGGATGGCGGACGCGCGTTTCTCGTTTGCAGCTCTCGGCCCGGTGCGGACGCGATGTCTGGGCGAGGACGTTCTGTTGGAGGCCGATGTTCAACGGTTTGATTGAAGCGCTCGGCGAGGTGACCGAGCTGACGGCGATCCCGGCGGGGCTGCGGTTGGGCGTGCGGACCGCGGTGGCCCGCGAGCTGGTCCTGGGGGAGAGCATCGCGGTCAACGGCGTCTGTCTCACCGTGATCCGGGCGGATGAGGCGTCGTTCTCCGCGGAGGTGTCGCCCGAGACGAGGCGGGTGACCAATCTGGGCGCTCTCGAACTGCGGGACGCCGTGAACCTGGAACGGTCCATGCGTGCGGACGCGCGGGTCGGCGGGCACTTCGTACAGGGCCACGTCGATGGCACCGGCCGGATCGAGGGCATTCGCCACGAGGCGGAGTTCCACTGGATCTCCGCGTCGTTTCCCGCCGCGTTGTCGCCCTACCTGGTTCGCAAGGGGTCGATTGCCGTCGACGGAATCAGCCTGACGGTGGCCGGATTGCGGGACACCGGCTTCGACGTGCAGATTGTGCCCTACACCTGGGACCACACCACCCTGGGACGGGCGGAGATCGGCACCGTCGTCAACCTCGAGTGCGATATCATCGGCAAGCACGTCGTCCGGGCCCTGGAGGTTGGAGAGTTCGGGAGGCCCGGCGGCGGCGGCGAGGAGCGTCATGGCTGAGGAGAGCTCCGGCGGGCCGGCCCCGCGCGGACGGTTGTCGCTGGCGGATGCGCCGCGTCGCGGACCGTTCGCCCCGGTCGACGAGGCGGTGGACGCGATTCGCGAGGGGCGGATGGTCATCGTCGTCGACGACGAGGACCGCGAGAACGAAGGCGATCTGACGATCGCGGCCGAGAAGACGACCCCCGAGCTGATCAACTTCATGGCGAAGCACGGTCGGGGTCTGATCTGCCTTCCGATGACCGGGGACTGGCTGGACCGTCTGGACATTCCGCTCATGGTGCGGGAGAACACGTCCCAGTTCGCCACCGCGTTCTGCGTGTCGATCGAGGCGAAGGAGTCGACGAGCACGGGGATATCGGCGTCCGATCGGGCTATCACCGCGAAGGCCGCCGCGGATCCGACCACGCAGCCGCGGGATCTCGCCCGTCCCGGCCACATGTTTCCGCTGCGGGCGCGGGACGGCGGCGTGCTGGTGCGAGCCGGCCAGACCGAAGCCGCGGTCGATCTGGCGCGGATTGCCGGTCTCCATCCCGTCGGCGTCATCTGCGAGATCATGAACGACGACGGCACCATGGCTCGGGTGCCGCAGTTGCGACGGTTCGCACGCCGGCACAAGCTGCTCATGATCACGATCGCCGATCTGATCAAGTACCGCATGCGCAACGAGCGGCTGGTGCGGCAGGTGGCGTCGTCGAAGCTGCCGACCGACCACGGTGATTTCGAGCTGGTGGCGTTCGAGAGCATCGTCAACGGCGAGACGCACCTGGCGCTCGTGCGGGGCGACATCGGAGACGGCGACGACGTGCTCGTACGGGTGCATTCCCGCTGTCTGACCGGCGAGGTCTTCCATTCCGCCCGGTGCGACTGCGGTCCGCAGCTCAACGCGGCCATGGAGCGGATTGCGGCCGAGGGCCGGGGCATCCTCCTGTATCTGAACCAGGAGGGCCGCGGAATCGGTCTGACCAACAAGATCCGCGCCTATCATCTCCAGGACCAGGGATACGACACGGTTGAGGCCAACGAGCGGCTCGGGTTCAAGCCGGACCAGCGCGACTACGGGATCGGCGCGCAGATTCTGGGCGAGCTCGGGGTCAAGAGCATGCGGCTGCTGACCAACAACCCCCGCAAGTTCATCGGGCTCGAAGGATATGGACTGTCGGTGGCGGCCTCGCTCGCCCTCGAAGTGCCGACCACCGGGCTGGCCCGTTCGTATCTGCAGACCAAGAAGGCCAAGCTGGGACACACCTTGAAATCCGTGTAGACTGTTCCCGCCCACCACCCCTGCCGCATTTCCGTTGACAAGAGGCGCCTCCGAAGCGCTATCATAACCATAAGCGGTTACGTCTGGTTCGATTCCCCTTGGTTACAGATGTTCGGCTCGCTGAGTGAACGACTGCAATCGGTGTTCGCCGCGGTGCGGCGCGACGCCCGCCTGACGCCCGAGTCGGTCGAAACCGCGCTGCGCGAAATCCGACTGGCCCTGCTCGAGGCGGACGTCAACTTCAAGGTCGTCCGCGCCTTCATAGATCGAGTGCGCGACCGCGCCGTCGACCGTTCGGTGCTGGAGAGCCTGACGCCGACGCAGCAGGTCGTGGCGATCGTGCGCGACGAGCTCCAGGCGCTGCTCGGCGATGGGCAGGGCGGCCTGCCGCCCAGCCGCCAACGCCCGCAGGTGGTGCTGCTGCTCGGGTTGCAGGGAGCGGGAAAGACCACCACGACCGTCAAGCTGGCCAAGTGGCTGGAACGGCAGGGCCGGCACGCGCTGGTGGTGTCGGCCGACGTGCGGCGGCCGGCCGCCATCGAGCAGTTGCGGCTGCTGGCCGATGACGCCGGCGTTCGCGTGCACGAACCGGATTCGGGCACGAGCGTGGCGGCCCGCGCCGAAGGAGCGGTCGACTCGGCGCGATCTCTCGGATTCGACGTCGTGCTCGTCGACACCGCGGGGCGGCTGCATGTCGCGGACGATCTGATGCGCGAGCTGGAAACGCTGAAGGTCGCGATCGAGCCGTCCGATCTGCTCTACGTGGCGGATGCCATGACGGGACAGGACGCGATCAAGAGCGCCGGGGAGTTCAACCGGCGGATCGGGATCGACGGCGTCGTGCTGACCAAGATGGACGGCGACGCCCGCGGCGGCGCGGCACTCTCGGTGGTCTCGGTCGTTGGGGTGCCGGTGACCTTCGTCGGCGACGGCGAGCGGATCGACGACTTCCATCCGTTCCACCCGGACCGCCTGGTGTCGCGCATGCTCGGGATGGGAGACGTCCTGTCGCTCGTCGAGAAGGCAGAGCAGGTGGTCAGCCGCGAAGAGGCCTCGCGGCTGGAGCGGAAAATCCGCGGCAACGACTTTACCCTTCAGGACATGCGGGATCAGCTGACGGCGGTGAAGCGGATGGGGCCGCTGGATCGCCTGATGGATCTCATCCCCGGGATGGGGCAGATGGCCTCGCAGATGCCCGGCGAGATGGACCCGCGAGCGCTCGGGCGCACCATGGCGATCATCGATTCGATGACGTCGCGGGAGCGTGGCCAACATCAGATCATCAACGGCAGCCGCCGCCGCCGGATCGCCCGCGGGAGCGGGACGACGGTCCAGGAGGTCAACCGTCTGATGAGGCAGTTCGTCGAGATGCGCCGCGTGCTGCGCTCGGTCGGCGCCGGGGCTCGGGCGAAAAAGGGGAAACGGGGCCGGCGGGCCATGGCCCTGCCGCCGGGCATGGGGTTTCCCGGACGCTAGGAGCTTGCGCCGCAGGAGTTTCGCGTCAGCGAAACTCCCAACCCGACCGCAAGGTCGCGCCAGCAGGTTCGTGGGTCGGCCAGCGGAAGCCGCAGGCGGCGACTTCCGGGCCGGAAACCCGCGCCGCGGAAGGGGAGCGCGCGGGGTGAGGAGAAGACAGGCGAGATGTTGACAATTCGATTGACTCGAGTCGGGACGACGAAACGGCCGTTCTATCGCGTGGTGGTCATGGAATCGCACGTGCCGAGAGACGGTCGCTTCGTCGAGTCGCTGGGGCACTACAATCCGTGTACGGAGCCGGAGCTGCTTCACGTCGACCGCGACCGGGTGGCGTACTGGATCGGCAAGGGGGCGCAACCGTCCGACACCGTCCGCACGTTGCTGGCCCGGCATCCCGCTCCGGCGGCGCCGGCTGGCGAGCCGGAGGCGTCCGGCTCCGGCGCCGCCTCGACCGGTGATGAACCCGCGGTGACCGCATGAGCCGTGCGCGAGACGTGGTCGAGGTCATTGCCCGCGAGCTGGCCGATCGGGCGGAGGACATCTCTGTGACCGAGCGGGACGGGCAGGAAACGACCCATGTCGAGCTGTCGACCGCCGGTCAGGACCTCGGCCGCATGATCGGACGTCAGGGCCGCACGGCGGCGTCCATCCGGGTGCTGGCGGGGCTGGCGGCCGAGTCGCAGGACCGGCGGGTCGTGGTCGATTTCGTCGACGACCGGTAGCAGCCTGGGGGGCGGCGCGGTGGAGGCATCGGCCGAGGAGACCCCCGACCGCGCACCGGGCGGCGGTCCGTTCCTGATCGCGGGTCCGGAGAGGATCGAGCCGAGGCCATGTCGGACTGGGACGCGATGATCGCGGTGGGATACATAGCCCGGCCGCACGGGAACGCCGGCCGGGTCATCGTCAATCCGGATACCGATTTCGTCGAGGATCGGTTCCGGGAGGGAGGCGTCGTCTACGTTCGCCGCCGGGAGGACGTCGAACGACTCGTGATCCGCGACGTGCGTTTTCACCGGGGCCGGCCCATCGTCGGCTTCGAGGGCGTTGCGACCATCCCGGGGGCGCAGGCCTTGGCGAACGCGGAGGTTCGGGTGCCGGCGGAAGCCTTGGGGGGCTTGCCGGCCGGCACGTTCTACTATCACGAGTTGATCGGTTGCCGCGTGGAAACGGTCGGGGGGCAGGCGGTGGGAACGGTCGCCGCGATCGAAGGGGGCGGTGACACGCACCGGCTGGTCATCGAGGACGCCGCAGCCGAGGTGCAGGTGCCGCTGGTGGCTCCGATCTGCGTGCGTATCGATCCGCGGGAGCGGGTGATTGTCCTCGATCCCCCCGAGGGACTGCTGGATCTCAACCGTTCGCGTCCTTCCCGGGACGGCGCCGGTTGATGGAGGGGGATACTGAGGTTCGACATCGTCACCGTTTTCCCGCGCATGATGGACGTGATGGTGCGGGAGGGCGTCCTGGGTCGGGCGCTGGAGCGGGAGGTCGTGAAGCTCGGCGTGCACGACCTCCGCGACTACACGTCGGACCGGCACCGCACCGTGGACGACGTGCCCTACGGCGGGGGACCGGGGATGGTGTTGAAGGCGGAGCCGTTCGTCGACGCGGTTGCCGCGATCCGGAACCGGTACGGCCCGCCGGATGCGGTGGCGCTGATGTCGCCGCAGGGCCGGCCGTTCTCTCACGGGGAAGCGTTGCGGCTGAGCCGGTTGCGGCATGTCGCGCTGCTCTGCGGCCGCTACGAGGGGGTCGACGAACGCGTGCGGGATCTGGTGGCTACGGAAGAGATCTCCATCGGCGACTACGTGCTGACCGGCGGGGAGCTGCCGGCGGCGGTGGTGGTCGACGCGGTGGCCCGGTTCGTACCGGGCGTGGTCGGCGACGCCCGCTCGGTCGACGACGATTCGTTCGTGCGCGGGTTTTTCGATCACCCGCACTTCACGAGGCCGGCGGCGATCGATTCGCATGCGGTGCCCGAGGTTCTGCTGTCGGGGCACCACGGTGAAATCCGCCGTTGGCGAAAGCGGGAGGCGCTGAAGCGAACGCTGGCGCGCCGGCCGGACCTGTTGGATGACGCGACCCTGGACGACGAGGATCGGGCCATCCTGAAGGAGTTGAAGAGCCGCGTCCGCGAGGAGTGATCGGTCCTCGCGGAACGCGAAACATGCGGCGGGTTGGCCGGCCGGAGCCGGCAGCACGCTGAACCGGGAGCGGTCAGATGAATGCCATCGAGACGTTGGAACAGGAGCAACTGCGCGAGCGCCCGGATCTTCGACCGGGCCTGACGGTTCGCGTGCACGTCAGGATCCGGGAGGGAGAGAAGGAACGCATCCAGGTCTTCGAGGGGGTCGTCATCTCCATTCGCCGCGGCGGGCCTCGGGCCACCTTCACGGTGCGGAAGGTGTCGTTCGGCCAGGGCGTCGAGCGCATCTTTCCGTTGCACTCTCCGTCGATCGACAAGATCGAGATCGGGCGCGCGGCCCGGGTGCGGCGGGCCAAGCTCTACTTCCTGCGCGGTCTGCGAGGTCGTGCGGCCCGTCTGCGCGAACGGCGTCGGCCCACCGACGGAGCGAAGCGGAAGTAGCCTCGACCGGCGCCGGTTCGAATGCCGCGGCGCGGTTGGCGCGAACCGCGGGACGTGGCCTCCGAGGAGCGGAAAACAGTGGGTCCGCGGCGGCGTGGACGGTCGTCGGCGCGGCGCGCGGCGGAAAATGCGCTGCGCCGGCTCGGATTCGCCCGCATCGCCGGGGTCGATGAAGCCGGGCGGGGATGTCTGGCGGGGCCGGTGGTTGCCGCGGCGGTGGTGTTGTCCTCCCGGCGTCTCGTCGGGCTTCGGGACTCGAAGCTGCTGACAGCCGCGGCGCGGGAGCGTCTGTACGACCGGATCGTGGATTCGTGTCTGGCGTGGGGGGTCGGCGTGCGGGGGCCGGAGGAGATCGACCGGATCAACGTGCACCAGGCGTCTCTGGCCGCGATGCGGGATGCACTGGTCGGATTGGCGCCGTTGCCGGACTTCGTCCTCGTCGATGCGTTCCGGGTCCCGGCACTCTTCATTCCACAGCGTGGCGTGGTCGGGGGAGACCGGCTGTGCGCCTGCATCGCCGCCGCGTCGATCATCGCCAAGGTGACCCGTGACCGCCTCATGGCCCATCTGCATCAGGTGGACCCTCGGTATGGATTCGATCGTCACAAGGGATACGCGACCCGGGCGCATCTGGCGGCGCTGGCCCGTCACGGCTACTCGCCGGCACATCGCCGAACATTTCGGCCGTCCTCTTTGTCTGATACCATCGGATAGCGTGCACAGACCCTGCGGGAGGGTGAGATTCACCGATTGTCGCGGATCCTGCTGATCGTCTATTTCCTCGAGACGGGTCTGGTGCTGCTGGTCGCGCCATGGTCGATCGTGTGGGACCGGAATCTGTTCGTCGAAACCCTGCCGTTCTGGGCGAGCGTGGCCCGTCTGGACGGTGTCCGGGGAGCGGTGTCGGGCGTCGGTCTCGTGAGCCTCGGTATCGGGGTCCGGGAATTGACGGTCATGCTCGGCGGGGCGCTCCTGCGGCGTCGCGGGTCCGAGCGGCTGTCGCCGCCCGCGGCGGTGGAGCGTGCGCTCGCGGAGGAGGCCGGTTCCTGGTTGCGGAAGCGCTGAGCCGCCGGCCGCTCATGGCGCTGGTCACGAGCCGGCGCCGTCTGGCGCCGGAGGGCGGCGGTACCGATCTCGTGGAGAAGCAGATTGCGTCTGCGGTCGGCGCAGGCGTGGACCTCATTCAGATCCGCGAGCCGAACCTGCCCGATCGGGTGCTGTTCGATCTGGTGTCCCGCGCCGTCGGCGTTGCGCGCGGGACCGGAAGCCTCGTCCTGGTCAACGATCGATTCGACGTGGCGTTGGCGGCCGGGGCCGCGGGGGTGCATCTGCGGACCTCCTCGGCTCCCGCGCCGGTGATACGACGCCATCTGCCCGGCGGGTTTCTGCTGGGACGTTCCGTGCACGGGGCGGCCGAGGCGGTCCGGGTGGCGGTCGAGGGCGGCGTGGACTATCTCATCATGGGTACCGTGTTCGCGTCTGCGTCGAAGCCCGGCCAAGCCGCCTGCGGCGTCGAAGCGCTCGCCGCGACGACCCGTGCGGTGCGTCTTCCGGTATTGGCGATCGGCGGGTTGACCGTCGACAACGTTCGGGAGGCACTGGATGCCGGGGCGGCCGGGGTGGCCGCGATCGGTCTGTTCGCGGATCCCGGGCCCGCGGGCCGATTCCACGCAATCAGCTCAGTCGTAGCGGAGATTCGCCGATGCTCGGAGAAACACTGAACGTCGTCTCGGCCGGTTCGGCATCGCCGGATCCGTCCGCGGACGTGGGAGCGCGTCTTCGCGAGGCGCGCGAGGCCCGGAATATGGAGCTCCGGGACATCGCCGCGACTACGAAGATCTCCATCGGCGCGTTGGAGGCTCTCGAGGAGAACGATTTCAACGAGTTGCCGGGCGGGATCTTCACGCGGGCCTTCGTGCGATCCTACGCGAGCGAGGTCGGGTTGGATCCCGAGCAGACCACGCGCGACTTCATGGCGCAGGCTCCGGTCGAAGTTGCCCATGACGCGGCCAGGCCGCACGAGGACGACCAGATGCCCAGCCGGCGGCAGATGGTCGAGACCATGGTCAAGGTGGTGGTCGTCGGTGTACCGCTGGCGGGACTGCTGCTCCTGGGAATGCGCAGCATGTCGAGCGATTCCCCGGGGCTGGAGGATACCGGCGCCGCCGTCGATGCGATGCCCGCCCCGCCGCCGTTGCGGCCCGCCGCGCCGGCCGAGAGGGAGGCAGCCTCGCCGGTTTCGGAGCCCTTGGCCATCGTGCTGCAACCGAGCGGTGAGAGCTGGGTGTCGCTGACGGTGGACGGGGAGCTGGTCGTGTCCCGCATCATGCAGGCCGGCGAAGAGGAGTCCTACGAGGCAGAGGACGAGATTACCCTCAACATCGGGAACGCCGGGCAGTTCGGTTTCACGATCAACCAGGAGGACGGACGTTCGCTCGGTGGCCAGGGCGAGGTGGTGACCGCCCGCATCACCCCCGAGAACTACCGCAGCTATCTCCAGCCGCGATGACCCTGCGGCGGCCCCGCCCTCGGCTTCCCCAGCCGTAGCCTACCCGGGCGTAGAACCACGTCCAGCCGTAGCCCCACGGCGTGTACCCGTTGATTGCGAGCCGTCAGTCGAGGCGTTCGACATGGAGGCCGTCGAGGTCGATCGGACACTCCAGCAGGCGGGCCCCGGCGCCGGTCACCGCGCCGCGCACCGCGTCGCGCCGGTGCGGGTCGACGAGGAAGAAGACGCATCCGCCGCCGCCCGCGCCGCAGACCTTGCCGGCCGCCGCGCCGGCCGCGGACGCGGCGGCGAACAGCCGGTCGATCGCCGGCGTGGTGACCCCGGGGGCGAGGGCCTGCCGTTCACGCCATTCCAGCGTCACCTGCCTGGCGAGCTCCGTCCAATCGTGTCGGGTCAGCGCGTCCCGGGTCGCCGCCGCGATCTCCGTGATGCGACGGAAGTGCGCGACGATCGTGGAGTCGCCCTCGATGTGTCTCCGGGTGATCTCCCAGTTGTTGATGCCCGACGATCGCGAGTCGCCGCTGTAGGCCAGCACGATACGGCGCTCCATATCCGTCGGATCGACATCGAGAGGGACCCGACGCACCCCGGCCGGTCCCAGCTCTATCGCCGAGACGCCGCCGTAGCAGGCCGGCCGGTAGTCCTGGACGCCGGTCGGAATTCCCAGCGTGCGGGCTTCCAGATTCATCGCCAGGGTCAGAAGCTGCTCGGGCGGGTAGTCCACCTGGCACCATTCGGCGAGGGCTGCGCATACCGCGACGTTGAGCGCGGAAGAGCCCGCGATCCCCGCCCCGACCGGCGACGCCGCGCGCGTGGTCAGCCGCACGCCGTCGACGCGAAAGAACCGCACGATGTGGGCGAGCAGGCGGTTGTCGCCGTCGGTGGGGAGCTGCCTCCAGCCGTCAGCGGACAGGCTGGCGCCGGTATCCTCGGACACGATCCGGAGGCGGCGATCCGGGCTGGCCGACACCGTGCAGATGGCGCGTTGCCCGATGGCCGCGTTCACCGTCTGCGCGCCGGGGTGAAAGAGGTACAGGGGCCAGATGTCGAGAGTGCCTCCGGCAAGATCGATGCGGGTAGGGGCCGAAGCGTGCACTTGCACGCACGCATTATAATCGCAGGGCTTCTGCACGGGCTGCCGGTTCGCTTTGGGGGGGGAGTGCGTTTGTCGTGACCGCTCTGCATCGTCAGGTGGGACAGGTGTTGATGGCCGGGTTCGGCGGCGCAACGGTGCCCGTCGAGCTCCGGGCGCTCGCTCGTGAATGGGATCTCGGCGGGGTCGTGCTGTTCAAGCGCAACGTAGAGGCGCCGGAGCAGGTCGCGGAGCTGACGTTCGAGGTCGAAGGGCTCGCGAGGGAAACGCCCTTGTGGATCGGGATCGACCAGGAAGGCGGGCGCGTCGCCCGGCTGCGGGCGCCGTTCACCGAATGGCCGGCCATGGCCAATCTCGGGAGGCACGGCGCCGAGGCCCTCGCGCGCCGTTTCGCGCGGGCATTGGCGGCCGAGCTGGCGGCGGTGGGTGTGACCCTCGACTTTGCGCCGGTCCTCGATCTCTACAACGATACGGCGGACCCGGTGATCGGAGATCGCGCGTTCTCGTCGGACCCCGAGACGGTGAGCCGCCTCGGGAGCAGCATCGTCGCCGGTCTGCAGGAAGGTGGGGTGGCGGCCTGCGCCAAGCACTTTCCGGGGCACGGCGATACCCGGGTCGATTCCCACCGCGAGCTCCCGGTGGTCGAGCACGATCCGGAACGGCTCCGCGCGCAGGAGATGGCGCCGTTCCGGGCCGCGGTCGCGGTGGAGGTCGCGGCCATGATGACCGCGCACGTGGTCTATCCGGGGTTGGACGAGGCGCATCCGGCGACTTTGTCCCGCACCATCGTCGATTGCGTCCTGCGGCGCGAGTGCGGTCATCGCGGACTCATCGTGACCGACGACCTGGAAATGGGGGCGATCACCGCGGACCGGACGGTGGAGCAGGCGGCAGTCCAGGCGCTCGCGGCCGGGTGTGACACCATCCTCGTCTGCGGGCCGTCGGTCGAACGGCATGCGTCGGTCCTCGAGGCGATCATTCATGCGGTCGAGGCGGGCGAGCTGGACCGCCGGCTGGTCGAAGCGGCGTGGGCTCGTCAGCGGCGCGTCAAGACGCGTTTTCTGGCCGGGGACCGGCCACGCCGTCCGCTGTCGCGCCGCCAGATTCTGGAACGGATCGGTTCCGCCGAGCACCAGTCGGTGGCGGAAGCGATTGCACGGGCCTGATGCGGAAGCCCCGCCGCCTCCTGTCCGGCGACCGGATCGCGGTCGTGGCGCCGGCGAGCCCGTTCGATCGAAGCCGTTTCGACCGCGGCGTGACCGAGATTGCGCGGCTCGGTCTGCAGCCGGTGCTCACCGACGGGGTCTTCGACCGCCGCGGATACGTGGCGGGAGAGGCCCGCCACCGGGCCGACGCGTTGAGGGCCGCGTGGCGCGATCCTTCCATCGCCGCGGTGATCGCGGCGCGCGGCGGATACGGGAGCGCCCAGTTGCTCCCGCTGCTCGATCGCGCCGACCTCGGCGAGACCCCCCGGGCGTTCATCGGCCACAGCGACGTCACCGCGTTGCTCGTCTATCTCACGATCCATTGCGGAGTGGTCTGCTTCCACGGGCCGATGGTGGTCAATCTGGCCGGCGGCGCCACGACCTATGATTCGGATTCCTTCCGCCGCGGCCTGATGACCGCTGCGCCGATGGGCGAGCTCGGAGCCGGCGGGATGCGCACGCTTCGGCCCGGTGACGTGCGCGGGCGGCTGCTCGGCGGGACGCTGACGCAGCTGGCGGCGTCGCTCGGTACGCCCCAGGCGTTCTCGCCGCCGACCGGGTACGTGCTGCTGCTCGACGAGATTGGCGAACGTCCCTTCCGGATCGACCGGATGCTGACGCAGTTGATCGGGAGCGGCGTGCTGGGTCGCGCCGCTGCCGTCGTGTGCGGAGAGTTCCCGGGGTGCGACGAACCGGACGGTCAGTTGACCGCCTGCGGCGTCGTCGCCGATCTGCTCGAGGCCTTTCCCGGGCCGGTGCTGTTCGGGTTCCCGACCGGCCACACCACCGGACCCGCCCTGACGGTGCCTCTGGGGGTCGAGGTGCGGGTGGCGGCTGGCGGAAGCCCCCGGTTGGTGGTGACCGAATCGGCGGTCTGTTGACCCGGTCGAGAGGGCTCCCGGGGCCGCCGCCAATCCAGAAAATGAAGGTACACCTTATCGGAATCTGCGGCACGGCGATGGCCACCCTGGCCGCGATGCTCAAGGAGGGGGGCCACGACGTGGGCGGCTCCGACCAGCACGTCTATCCTCCGATGAGCGATTTTCTCGCCGCGCGGGGCATTCCCTGCGTGGACGGCTTCGATGCGTCGCACGTCGCCGCGGACGTCGATCTGGTGGTCATCGGGAACGCCGTGTCGCGCGGGAATCCGGAAGTCGAGGCGGTGCTCGATCGCGGGCTCCGCTATCGCTCGCTGCCGGAGATGGTGCGGGAGACGTGGCTGTGGGACCACCGGTCGATCGTCATCGCCGGTACTCACGGCAAGACGACCACCGCGTCGCTGGTGGCGTGGCTGTTGACGGAGGGCGGCCGCGATCCGAGCTTCCTGATCGGCGGCGTGACCGGGAACTTCGAGTCCAGCTACCGGTTGGGACGGGGGCGCGAGTTCGTGATCGAGGGCGACGAGTACGACAGCGCGTTCTTCGACAAGTCCGCGAAGTTCCTGAAGTACCTTCCGGACATCGCGGTGGTGGGTAACCTCGAGTTCGACCATGCGGACATCTACGCGGACTTCGAGGCGATTCGCGTGGCGGTCCGGCGGCTCGTCACCCTGCTTCCGCGGCGCGGGCTGCTCCTGGTGGGGGCCGACAGCCCCGCCGCGCTCGAGATGGGCGCGGGGGCGCCCTGCCGCGTGGAGACCTTCGGGATGGCTGGCGGCGCCGACTGGCGCGCGACCGCGGTCGAGCCGGGCCCGGACGGGACGGCGTTGACGGTGGAGCATCGCGGCGCGCCGATCGGCCGGGTGCGCATGCCGTTGGTCGGCGCCTTCAACGTGCGGAACGTGTTGGCGGCGATCGCCGTGGCCCGCACCGTGGGATTGGAGGCTTCCACCATCGCGGGAGCGGTCAGCCGGTTCGCGGGGGTTCGCCGGCGTCTCGAGATCCGCGGGCGCGAGCGCGGCGTGACCGTGTACGACGATTTCGCCCATCATCCGACCGCGGTGCGCGAGACCCTGGCGGGGCTGCGGGCGGCGTTCCCCTCACGCCGGATCTGGGCGTTGTTCGAGCCCCGATCCGCCACCGCGTGCCGGCGGGTCTTCCAGGCGGCGTTCGCTGCGGCGTTCGACGACGCGGATGAAGCGATCGTCTGGCGCGTGTACCGATCGACGCTGCCTGCCGCCGAGCGGTTGTCGGAACCGGAGCTGGCGGCGGCCATCCGCGACCGGGGCGGGTGCGCCCGGTACCTGCCGGAGCTGTCGGACATCGTGCGGGTCGTGGCGGAGGAAGCGCGGGACGGCGACCTCGTGGTGGCGATGTCGAACGGGGCCTTCGGCGGCATCCATGGACGGCTTCTGGAGGCGCTCGCGGCCGCTTCCCGGCCCACGGCAGAATGAGCGTCGGATGAGGCGGTGGAGACCGTGACCGATCGAGCGCATCCGGCCCGGGACTGGCGCATTCGTCTGACCGGAGATGCCGCCGTCACCCTCGAGTTCGAGCCGCGCATCGATCCCGGCATCAACGCGAGGGTCGTGGCGGCGGCGGCCCGGGTCACCGCCGGGCGGCACCGGGGGGTCCGCGACGTCGTCCCCAGCTACCACGCGGTCACCGTGTACATCGACCCTCTGCGGGCGGATGCGGGCAGCGTGTGGGCGGCTCTGGAGAAGGCGGCGGCCACGCCGACGTCCGATGCGGACGCGTGCCGGGAGGTCGTGATCCCGGTGCGCTACGGAGGTGGGGACGGTCCCGACCTGGAAGAGGTGGCGGCCTTCGCGGGATGTTCGGCCGCGGAGGTGATCCAGCGGCACGCCGCGACCACCTATCGCGTCTACATGGTCGGATATCTGCACGGGTTCGCCTATCTGGGCATCGTGGATCCCCGGATCGCGATGCCCCGGCGCCCGACGCCCCGGCTGGTGGTGCCGGCCGGTTCGGTGGGCATCGCGGGGGGGCAGACGGGGGTCTATCCGACGGCGGCGCCCGGCGGCTGGCGCCTCATCGGACGGACCGCGGTCCGGGTCTTCGACGCCCTGCGCCATCCACCGAGCCTCGTCGGTCCGGGAGACCGGGTTCGTTTCGAGCCGGCGCCGCCGGGCGCGCCGGTCGCCGCAGGTGCGCCATGATCCGGGTCGTCGACCCGGGGCTCCTGACCACGGTGCAGGACGGTGGACGATGGGGCTGCCAGCACCTCGGCGTACCGGTTGCGGGACCGATGGACCCGGTGTCGCATCGGGTGGCGAACCTGCTCGTCGGCAACCCTCCGGACCGGGCCACCCTCGAGGTGACCCTCGTCGGTCCGGCGCTCGAGTTCCTCGCCGATACGGTCTTCGCCGTCGCCGGAGCCCGGTTCGACCTGTTTCTCGATGCGCAGCCGCGGCAGACCGACGTCGCCGGCCACGCCGGACGGGGCAGCCGCCTTCGTTTCGGCCGCCGGACGGCCGGCGCCCGAGCCTATGTGGCGGTACGGGGGGGCATCGAGGTGCCGCCGCGGCTGGGGAGCCGAAGCACCGATCTGGCGAGCCGCCTCGGGGGCCTGGGCGGCCGGCCGCTGCGGGCCGGCGACCGGCTCGACGTCGGCGCGGCGGGGGGCGTAGCGGTTTCGGACCGCCGGCCGGGCCCGTGGTTCCGACCCCCGGCCGGCGGCGCCACCGTACGATTCGTACCCGGACCGGATCTGCAGCGGTTCGACGGCGACGCCCTGGAGCACTTCACACACGGCCGGTTCACGGTGGGGCCCGATTCGAACCGGATGGGGTATCGGTTGCAGGGACCCGCGATGGGCCTCGCCGACGCCGCACCGGTCTTGTCGGCCGCCACCCCGCCGGGTACGATTCAGGTTCCTCCCTCCGGCCACCCGATACTGCTCATGGCGGATCGGCAGACGACCGGCGGCTACGCGGTGCTCGGCACCGTGATCACCGCCGACCTGGGGGTGGCCGGCCAGCTCGCCCCGGGAGACTGGATCGCGTTCGAGGCTTGTGACCACGTTGACGCCATCGCCGCCCTGATCGCGACGGAGCAGAGACTGATGCACCTTGCGGCGTCTCCAGACCGCGGCTTCGGACCGGGGGGAATGTCGAGCGGCGGGGGACCCGAACGGGGAAGCGCGGTGGCTTCGTGACCGATCCGCAGGCTGGCCCGCGTCCACCGGACAGGCCCTCCCGAGCAGAGGCCGAGGCGATCGGCGCCCGCCTCGAGCAGGTCTTCGGGGACCGCGTGCGGCCGCGGGCGCCGCTCGCGAACCTGACGACCTTTCACACCGGGGGGACGGCGGACTGGCTGGTCGAGACTTCGCAGGTGTCGGATCTGATCTCCGCGATTCGGGTCGCGAACGCCCTGAAGCTGCGGCTGACGGTGCTGGGCGGCGGCTCGAATGTCCTGGTGTCCGACGCCGGGGTTCGCGGCCTCGTGGTGCGGCTGCGGCACGGGACGATCTCCCGCACCGACGCGAGCACCGTGCGGGCGGACGGCGGCGTGACCGTCAACCATCTGGTGCGCTGGACGATTCAGCGCGGCCTGTCCGGGCTCGAACGGTGGGCCGGCACGCCGGGGACCGTGGGCGGGGCCATTCGCGGCAACGCGCACTTCGATGGCCTGTTGGTCGGGGACCGGGTGACGGCGGTGGGGCTGGTGGACCGTATCGGCACGGAGTCCCTCGTGCCGCAGGCGTCCATGGCGTTCGGGTACGACGACAGCCGCGTGCAACACACCGGCGAGCTGGTGCGCTGGGCCGAGTTTCGGGTGGGCCGGGGAGTGGTGGCGCGGTTGCGCGCGGAGGCCCGCCGGTCGTTGGCGTTCCGCAAGCGGACCCAGCCGCTCGGGCAGGCGTCGGCGGGGTGTGTGTTCCAGAACCCGCGCGCGGATGACGGCCGGCTGCCGGACGGAGTGCCGCGCTCGGCCGGCGCCCTGATTGAACGCGCGGGGCTGAAGGGGCGCCGGATCGGGGGGGCGGTGGTGTCACCGCTGCACGCGAACTTCATCGTGAACGCGGGGGGGGCCGCCGCGCGGGACGTGCGCCGCCTGATCGAGGTGTGCCGCACCGGGGTCGCCGACCGGTTCGGCTTGCTCCTGCGCGACGAGGTCGTGTATCTCGGCGAGTTCGACCAGGGGCCTGCACCGTAGAACGGCGCAGATGCCCGGAGGGTTGGTTGGGCGGAGAGCGGAGCCGCGAGGCGACGGTCTCCGGGGCAGGAGTCGGCGCCGAGAAGCGGTGCGGATTCCTGGAGGGTTGGTTGGGCGGAGAGCGGAGCCGCGAGGCGACGGTCTCCGGGGCAGGAGTCGGCGCGGAGAGCGGTGCGGATTCCTGGAGGGTTGGTTGGGCGGAGAGCGGAGCCGCGAGGCGGCGGTCTCCGGGCTGGGATGAATCCGACATGACGGGACCGGTGGGAAGCACTCTGACGAGTCTGGTGGTCGAGGGCGGTCATCGTCTGGAGGGCCGAATCGACGTCGAAGGCAACAAGAACGCGGCGCTGCCGCTTCTGGCGGCGTGTCTGCTGACGGGCCGAACCTGCGTCCTCACGAACGTGCCCCGCATCAAGGACGTGCACGTGATGTCGGACCTGTTGCTGGGGCTCGGGGCCGCGATCGACGGGGTCGGAACCACCACCCTGCGGGTCGACTGTGCGCAGATCACGGGCGATGTCCCGGACAGCGACCTGGTCGGCCGGCTGCGCGGATCCGTGCTGCTGTGCGGTCCTCTGTTGGCGCGGCTCGGCCGGGTGCGTCTGGCCCCGCCGGGCGGCGATTTTCCGGCGCGGCGCACCCTGTCGGCTCACCTCCAGGCGCTCGAGGCGATGGGTGTCCGGCGCCTGCCGGAACGCAGCGGCGACTTCGTGCTGGAAGCCCCCGACGGTCTGCGACCGGCCTCGCTGTTTCTGGAAGAGGCGTCGGTGACGGGCACCGAGACCGCCCTCCTGGCGGCGGCCGCGGCCCCGGGGGTGAGCGAGATTCGACACGCCGCCTGCGAGCCGCACGTGGTGGAGCTGTGCCGGTTCCTGACACGGATGGGGGCCGAGGTCGAGGGCGCCGGCACGTCCACCGTGCGCATCGCCGGCGGGCGATCGTTGGCGGGGGTCGAGCATCGCCTCGGCGGGGATTACATCGAAGCGGGAAGCTGGGCGGTTGCGGCGGCGGTGACCGGCGGCGAGATCGAGGTGCACGGGGCCGCCGCCAGCGACCTCGAGCCGATCACCTCGGTGCTTCGGAGAATGGCCATCGACTGCGACGTGGACGACGATCGACTGAGGCTGCGCCCGTCGACGCCGAAAGCCATCCGGCAGATCACCACGGCGCCCTGGCCCGGATTCCCGAGCGACATGGTCAGCCTTCTCTGTGTCCTCGCCACGCAGGCGGGGGGGCGGACGCTGATCCACGACTGGATGTACGAGCTGCGGCTGTTCGCCCTCGAGCAGTTGAGCGGGATGAACGCGAACCTGTTTCTGTGCGATCCCCACCGCATGATCGTCGACGGCCCGGCGGCCCTCATCGGCCGAACCTTGGACAGCCGGGATCTGCGGTCGGGGATGGCCCTCATCGCGGCCGCCCTGGCCGCGACCGGAACCAGCCGCATTCATCCGCTGGAGACGGTCGAGCGGGGCTATGCGCAGCTCGTCGAGCGTCTGCTCGCCCTGGGGGCCCGCATAGAGGTCGAAGGTCGGTGAAGCCGGTCCGCGCCGGGTGACCTGCCTGCGCCGGACGGCGCCCGGCCGGGAGAGAGTCGCCCGGGTTACCGCGGATCGAGCGGCGGGGGCCTGACGGGGACGACCAGTCCGGGTTCCTGACGGGACACCGGTGCGGGAAGACCGCCGCCGGGCGGCCGGAGCGCGCCGGGAACCCGTGGGGGTTCCGTCGTTCTCGAGGTCAGATCGAGCGAAGCGCCGCTGTCGCCGTCGAACCGGAACGCCCGCAGGTCGATCTCTTCCAGATCGAGGACCCGGAGGATGCGGGGCGTCAGGGTCACGATGATGTCGGTCTCCTGCGTCTCCGTCCGATTGTGGGCGAACAGCCGGCCGATGATCGGCAGGTCGCTCAGGCCGGGAATGCCCTCGAGCACTTCGCGCTCCTCGTCGCGGATCAGCCCCGCCAGGATGTTTGTCTCGCCGTTCCGCAGGCGAATCGTCGTGGTGATGGACCGTTCGCCGAACGTCGGGATGTTTCCGTACCCGACCCCCGACATGCTGATCACCTCGATGAGGAGCTCGAGCGAAACCTCGTCGTTGTGGTGGACGTGAGGCGTGATCTCGATGTTGACGCCGACGTTGCGATAGTTGAACGACGTCACGGGTTGCTGCTGCAGGCCGCCGGCCGCGAACGGGGTGAACTGGGTGACGGGCACCGGCACCTCGTCGCCGAACTGCGCCGTGGCGGACTGTCCCGCCGTCGTGCGGAGATGGGGGTTGGCCAGCGTATGGGTGTGTTGATCGCGCTTCAGCAGGCTGTAGGACAATCCCGGGAGGTCGGCGATGAAGACGTCCGCGGTGGTCAGGCTGCCCAGGTCGTCGATGGACAGACCGCCGCCGGTGTCCACGCCGATGGCCCCCTCGATACCCACTGAGCCGGCGGTGGCGAACTGGAGGCCGTAGTCCCGCAGCCGCTCCCGCTCGACCTCCAGAAGCTCTACGTCGATCACGACCTCCGGCGGCGCCTTGTCGACGGCGGCGATGAGCCGGGCCGCGGCGGCAATCCGCTCCGGCGTGTCCCGGATCGAGAGGGACCGGGTGGCGGTGACCGCGGACAGCCGGCGCGTGTCCAGGACGAGGCGGAGCAGGGCGACGGTCTCCTCGAGGTCGGCGCTGCTCAGATAGAAGGTCCGAACGATCTCCTCCGCGTACTCGTTCCGCTTGGCGGTGGTGTCGGGAATCACGGTGACCGTCCGCGGCGCGGTCATGCGGTAGAAGTTCTGCGAGGATCGGGTCACCGACGCGAGGGCGTCGCGCAGGCGCGCCCCGCGCAGATCGACGGAGATCCGCTGGTCGACGAAGGCCGGATCGAAAACGACGTTGACGTCGGAGAACAGGCCCAGGGCGGTGAAGACGTCGCGCGTGCTCGCATCGCGAAAGACGAGGGAGTCCGGCAGGACATCGTCCGGGAGCTCGAGCCCATCCGGCGGGAGGAATCGGGTCCGCTCGATCAGCGCCTCGATCTCGGTCTGACCGGCGAGCCGGGCGGTGCGCCGGGTCCGGACCCGCTCTGCCGTCTCGCGCAGCACCTCCTGAATTTCGTTGCTCGCGGGGTTGAGCTCGGCCGCGATCTGATGCTCGACCAGCGCGTCCTCGTAGTTCCCGAGACCGGCGAGGCGGAGCCCCTCCGCGTGGTGATACTGCCCGGCTCGCAGCCGGGCGCGGTCGAGGTCCCGTTGGAGCGTCCGGTCGTCGGGTCGATCCTGCACGGCGCGCGTGTACTCGAGCACCGCCTCATCGAAGCTCTCGGTCAGCTCCGCGGTGCGGGCCCGGTCCCTGGCGGTGGTCGCACAGCCGGCGGCGAGGACCAGGCAGAGCCCGGCCGCGATCAACCCGGCGGCGGCGGACGGCGTCCGGCGGCTGGCCCGGAAATCGTCGCCCGGCGGCTCCGCTTCCCGCCCAACCAACCCGGCCGGGAGTCGGCGCCTCCCGACCGGAGGCGGGGCCGTGCTGCGGCCCGGACTCCTAGCGGAACGTCCCGGAGGCGGTGGTGTCGATGACATCGGCATCGCGTGGAATGTCGAAGGTGAATGGGCGATCGGACAGGCCCAGGTTCTCCCGCAGGTTGGAGAAGAAGAAGGTGGAGACGCCCCCCTGCAGATCGTAGGCCACCAGGCGGACGATCGCCAGCGACGGCCCGTCGAGGACCACGATCAGGAACTCGAAATCGCGTTCGGCGCGCGTCGGGGTCAGGCGCAGGACGCGGCTGTCGGGCGGCGGATCGTCGACGGCGTCGAACGCCGCCGTGAAATCGGTGGCGAAGTTCCCCGCGCCGGCCAGGAAGAGGGCCGGGGTGGTGGCCTCGTCGGCCGCCGGGAGCTCGCCGATGATGACCTGTCGATCCTCCGGCAGATAGGAGTAGAGATGCTCGCCGTCCGACACGTAGAGCTTGCGCTCCGGCTCCCGGTAGTCCCACCGCATCCGGCCGGGCTTCTTCACCAGGACCGTGCCGCGCTCGACGAGAGTCGTCCGCAGCAGGCCGCCCTGGTAGGTATGCGTGAAGTCGGCCGAGAAGTCGCGAACGAGATCGTAGCGCCGTTGCAGCGCACGCTGCAGGTCCTCGGGAGACTCGGAGAACGGCTGGGCGCCGCCGCTCAGCGTCATGCCCCCGAGGTGCAAGCCGGCCGCCGCGAGGAGGAGCGCGATCAGACGGCTCCAGTCACGCATGCAGGACCTCGCCGGCCAGCGCACGAGATTCACGGGAATCATCCGCCCGATCCCATCCAGTCTGCGCTGGCTTCGTGGAGGTTCACGAAGCCAGCTTGGCGTCCCGTCCCTGCGCCAAACCGATTCATCCTATCACGTGCCAATCCGGATGTTGCGGCCGGGCTCACGCCGCGCCGCCATCCCACGAAGCGGCATTCCCGGAGGAGCCGTCTTCTCCGCGGTCAGCGTCCGCGCCGCCGGACACGTGCGCCCGATTGGGCCGCGCTCTGCCCGGCTACCGTGATGCCGGAGACGGACGAGCGCGGGAACTGTGAACCGGAATCCGGGAAGAAGAGGAAGATCTGGAGCGTGTGCCGGCCGGCGTCGCCGTCGGTGAACCTGTACGGTATCGAGAATCGGTTGCCGGCGATCGAGGCGCACTCGAAGATCCCGTCGTCGTCGCCCGCGCCATGGCGATTCCAGGCCGCGCAGGCGACCGTGAAGTCATCGCGCTCGGTCGTGGTCACGGCGCCAGCGATCGTGACGCTCTCGCCGGCCGTGATGAGCGCGGGCACCGGCGCGTCGAGCAGCACGTCTCTGAACTCCGCGGGGGCGATCGGCATGTGGCCGGTTTCGACCGCGTCGTCGATCTTGTCCGCGTTCAGGGGCGTCACATCGGTTCGCAGGGGCACCGCGCCGCCGGTGGCTTCGAAGAACGACGGGACCCCCTCCCACGTGGTCACCCCGCCGGTTGCCGCATGCCGGGCGGTAAAGAAGTTCCAGTAGCTCATTTCCGCCTGCGACAGCAACCCGTCCCGCGAGACCACGACCGTTACGCGCGACCACGAGCTGTCCACGGGCCCGCTACGCGCCCCGTGCTCCGCCAGCACGTCGTTGACGTGCACGGGGTGCGAGCCGCCGGCGACGGCGGTTCCGACCGCCGGCGCGACCGCATCGGTTGCGTCGAACTGGCCCTGATTCCGGAAGACCCGGACCTCCGGCACTGCGTCCGGCCCGATCAACCCCATCCGGTAGCGGGTCGTCGGGTGCTGCACGGCCGGATCCGGCGTTCGTTCAATCGCGAACGCGGTCCCGTCTCCGACTGCTGCAACCCGCCGCGTCACGTCGAGCACCGCGCCGGAGTAGACCTCGCCGGGAAAGAGCAACGGCGTGTGGCTGTGGGGATCGAGCCCGGCGCGATCGATGCCGCCGGCCAGCTCCGACCAGTCCCAGTAGTCTACCCACTGGTGTCCGATCGCGTGCGTCGACGCGGCGTTGGACGTGAACGACACGTTCGGAAACAGCTCGACGGAACGAAGCACGCCGGCGCTGCCGTAGGCCTCGGTATCGTCAAAGACGGGTAGGGCGCCGAGGCCCGCGATTGGGTTCCGGACGTTGTGATGGAATGTGTCGTAGGGCACGACGTGCTGCTGTCGGGGGACGATCGCGATCGACGCGTACTCGTCGCGAAAGTGCGCGTAGAACCGCTTCGCGACCTCGTCCAGCGCGTAGCCATAGTCGCCGCTCGACAGCCGGCGGTCGCCGAACTGCGGCAGGACGAGGTTGACGACATGGCTCGAATACTGGGTGTTGGCGTCGATCCGGGTCACCTCCGCCGACGGCACGTTCAACGGCGCGACGCGCAGCTGGATGAAAAACTTGGCTGCCGCGTCATCGCCGTCCCCACCGGAAGGCCTCGGGAACAGGAGTGTCCCGAACTGCACCCAGGGACGGTCGAAGCCCCGGCGTTGCCAGCCGATGCTGTCCCACAACGCGGCGCTGTCCCAGCTCGGATTGAAGACGCTGACCAGATGTCCGGCGATGTCGGTGGTTCCGGTCCGCTGCCAGGTCTCCTGCACCACATAGTCGTCGGTGCCGAGGGACAGGCGTTCGAATGTCAGGGCGGTCACATCGCCGGCAACGAGGAAGTTGTCGAATGCCAGCCCGCCGGCATGGTCAGCGCGGATGAGCCGCGGATTCTGGTCGTACCAGAGCGGCCCGTCGGGCACGTCGGGCTCCGTCATGGGAACCACTGCGGATGGAGGAGCAAAGCCGGACCGCATCTGGAGGCTGAAGAGGGCCGGGGTGCCGCAGAGGCTCGGGGGGTCTCCGACCACCGGCCGCAGGGCCAACGCGGCGTACCCTGCGCCCGACGATTCCGGCTCCTGAGCGGCCGGCAGCACCGCCAACAGGCACGAGAATGCCGCGATGCCGAGCGCGCCGATGCCGCGGGGGATTCGCATCGATCGGTTGCGCCCGGCTGGCCGCCACCAGTAGCCCGTGGCGATACCGCCCGGGGCGCCGGCCACGGGTCGCTAACCCTTCAAGTCGCCGGCCTTGGGCGGCGCCTGCTTTGGCGCGTCCTTCGCGTCGGTGGGGTACTTGGCGGTCATCCAGTCCGCCAGTCCGCCCTGGAGCGCGCTTGCCCGGAAGCCCTGGCGAATGAGCACCGCCGCGACATGCGCGCTCACCAGCTCCTCCGGATCGGAATCGTAGGCGACGATGTCCCGATCGGGTGAGAGCCCGGAAGTGTCGACGTCGCCGCTCGGATCCACACGTACGGCGCCGGGCAGGGTCACGGTACTGTGCTCGTACGGGTACTTGAGCCGGGCGTCCATGATGACCGGTGCGTTGGCGGCGTCCTCTTCGAGACGCGCCTTCAGGGCTTCCTTGGTGATCCGCGGCACGGACATGCTGCTGTACGCTCCTCGCTCGCGTCTGGCGACCGCTCGTCCCCGGCGCGCGCGCCGGGGCGGCGTCGATGACGGAGTCAGTTCATCGAACAGGCGTCGGGTCCCCGCGGGTTACCGCAACTGCCGCAGGCCTGGGGCGCCAAACCGGCAGATGCCGTGCTCGGGCGGCCCACCGAGAACGCGGACAGACGTTTCTGCAGCGTCGGGGTGTCGCAGGACGGACAGGCCGGGGCCGCCCCGGCGTGGACCAGCAATTCGAAATGCTGCCGGCACTGTGCGCACTGGTATTCGTAGATGGGCATCAGGCACTCTATCCGGTTCGATTTTACCATGAACCCCGATCGCGGAGGGGGCCCGATCGCCCTTCAGCGCAGCGCGTGCTCGTCGATGGCGCGCCTGACCGCGTCGTAGTCGTCGGGAAGCTCGACGGGCATGTTCGCGTGCGTGGCGGGTACGTCGGGTAGCCGGCGTTCGTGGTATCCGAGCTTGAAGTCGGTGAACTTCAGGCCGCTGGCCGTGGACACCACGACGACCCGGGAGCCGGCGTCGATCTGTCCGCGCTCGCGCAGCTTGATGAGGGCGGCCAGCGCCACCCCGGTGTGCGGGCAGTTGTACATGCCGGTGCGATCGGCCCGGGCCGCCGCCTCGGCCAGCTCCGCTTCCGACGCCTGCTCGACGATGCCGCGGTGGCGCTGCAGCGTGCGTATCGCCTTTCGCACCGACACCGGGTTGCCGATCTGGATCGCCGAGGCCTGCGTCGGCTTCGCGCCTATCGGTTCGAACTCCCAGTTGCGCCGGTACGCGAGATAGAGCGGATTGGCCGCCTGCGCCTGGGCCACGACGATCTGCGGCTGATGGTTGATGAGGCCCAGAGCGGCCATCATCTCGAACCCGGCCCCCAACGCGCTCACGTTGCCCAGGTTGCCGCCCGGAATGATGACGACATCGGGAATGGTCCAGTCGAGCTGCTGGACCATCTCGATCGCCACGGTCTTCTGACCCTCGAGCCGCAGGCTGTTCATCGAGTTGGCGAGGTAGATGCCCTCGTCCTGGGAGAGGCGCTGGACGATCGCCATGCACCCGTCGAAGTCCGTGTCGAGCGCGAGGACCAGCGCTCCGTTGGCGATCGGCTGCAGCAACTGGGCGGTCGAGACCTTGCCTCGGGGCAGGAGGACGATGGCGGGAATGCCTCCGGCCGCGGCATACGCGGCCAACGACGCCGACGTATCGCCGGTCGACGCGCACGCCACGGCTCGAATGGTGCCGCCCTCGTCGATGATCTGCCGCACCACCGACACCAGCACGGTCATGCCGAGATCCTTGAACGAGCCGGTGTGCGAGTTGCCGCACAGCTTGACCCACAGGTCGTTCATCCCGAGCTCGCGCCCGAAACGCTCCGCCCAGAAGAGGTTGGTGCCGCCTTCGTCCATGGAGACGACGGAGTCGTCGCGGACGTCCGGGCACACCCATTCCTTCTTGCCCCAGACCGACGATCCGTAGGGCCAGGTCGTGCGCTTGTAGCGGTCGTCGAACAGGCGCATCCAGGCCCCGGCGGACCGATCCCTCAGCATCTCGATGTCGTGAGCGACCTCGAGCAGATCGCCGCAAGACGGACACCGGTAGATGGAATCCCAGATCGGATGCTTCCCGGGGCAACCCGCGATACATCGAAAAACCGCGTGATACGCCATCTGTCAGTTATACCGCAGGTCGGCCGGAACAATAAGGAGTTGCAGTTCCCGAGCCGACACTGTAAGTTACTGATTCTAAATGATGGGCCGCTAGCTCAGCTGGGAGAGCGCCGCGTTCGCAACGCGGAGGTCGTGGGTTCGAGCCCCATGCGGTCCACCATCCGCCCTCCGGGGTCCCGCCCGAAGCGGACAGCCAGGCGGGGTTCACCGCTCCTCGACGAGATCCAGATACTTGAGGGCGCCGCCGGTATTGAGCAGGACGACCTGGTCGTCACGCGCAATCACGCCGTTGCGGACGAGTTGCCGCAGGGCCGCGAGGGTGGCCCCGCCCTCCGGCGCGGCGCCGATGCCTTCGCGGCGGCCGAGATCGTGCATGCCCTGCACCATGTCACCGTCCGACACCGCGACCGCGGTACCGCCGCTCTCTCGGAGTGCGCGCAGGACCAGGACATCGCCCACCGCCGCGGGCACGCGCAGGCCGTCCGCTACGGTGGTCGCGCCCTCCCACGGATCGGCCTTTTCCGTCCCGGCGTCGAAAGCCCGCACCATCGGCGCGCAGCCCTCGGCCTGCACCGTCACCAGCCGCGGGCGCGGTCCCGTCACCCAACCGAGCGCCTCGAGCTCCTCGCACGCCTTCCAGATGCCGACGATCCCGGTGCCTCCGCCCGTGGGGTAGACGATCCAGTCCGGCCATCGCCAACCGAGCTGCTCGGCGATCTCGTAGCCCATGGTCTTCTTGCCTTCGACCCGGTAGGGCTCCTTCAGCGTGGACACGTCGTACCAGCCCGACCGGCGGCCCTGGTCCGCGGCAATCCGACCGGCGTCGGTGATCAGGCCGTCGACGAGGGTGACCGCCGCGCCGTGCAGGCGGCACTCGCGAATGAACGGCGTCTTGACGTCACGGGGCATGAACACGCGGGCCTCGATGCCGGCGTTCGCAGCGTAGGCGGCGAGGGCGCAGGCCGCGTTCCCGGCCGACGGCACGGCGAGGGTGGCCGCTCCCAGCGCATGCGCCCGGGTGACGGCGGCGGACATGCCCCGCGCCTTGAAGGAGTTGGTCGGGTTGGCTGCCTCGTCCTTGACGAGCAGCCGTTCGAGCCCCAGCTCGGCCCCGAGCGCGGGCGCCGGGAGGAGCGGCGTCCACCCTTCGCCCAACGTCACGGCGCGGTCACCGTCGTCCAGGGGAAGGGCCGGCGCGTACCGCCACATCGACGGGACCGCATCGCGCAGCGATTCGCGGGACCAGCTCGCACCGATGCGCGCCCAGTCGTAGCGCGCCAGCAAGGGCCGGCCGCAGCGGCACAGGTGGTGGGGATGGCTCGCGTCCAACGGCCCCGCGCCGCACGAGACGGAGCACTCGAGGTGAAAGCGGGTCGACATCGTCGGGCCGACCGTCAACGGTCGAGGAGCTCCGCGTCCTTGGCCTTCAGGAGCTCGTCGATCCGGGTGATATTGTCGTTGGTCACTTTTTGCACTTCCTCGATGGCGCGCCGTTCGTCGTCCTCGGAGATTTCGTGGTCCTTCAGCAGCTTCTTCAACGCGTCGTTGACATGCCGGCGTACGCCGCGCACACCGTTGCGCCCCTCTTCGGCGAGCGCATGCACGATGCGCGACAGCTCCTTCCGGCGGTCGTCGGTCAACGGGGGAATCGGAAGTCGGACCACCTTGCCGTCGTTGGCCGGGTTCAGCCCGAGGTTCGCGCGCTGAATGGCGCGTTCGATCGCGGCCATCTGGCTTGGATCGAAGGGGTGCACGACGATGAGCGTCGGCTCCGGCACCGAGAGCGTGGCCACCTGGTTCAGCGGCATCTGCGTGCCGTAGGTCTCGACCCGGACCGAGTCGAGAATGCCGACCGATGCCCGTCCCGTGCGCACCCCAGCCAACTCGTGCTGCACGTGGGCGACCTGTTTCTCCATGCCAGCCCGGGCCTCGGCCACGGCGCTGTTTTCGTCGGTGACGTTCATCGCGACCCTCGATCCTCTCTGCGGCAGGGGCGGTGACCGGTCACGTCGTGACCACCGATCCGACCGGTTCTCCCATCACCGCTCGCCGGACATTGCCTGGTGTCTTCAGGTTGAACACTATGATCGGGAGCTTGTTGTCCATGCACAAGGAGATGGCGGTGGTGTCCATGACGTTCAGCCGCCGTTCCAGCACCTCGTGGTGAGAAAGCGAGTCGAGCCGCGTCGCGGAAGGATCGACGGCCGGATCGGCGGTGAAGATGCCGTCCACCTTCGTGGCCTTCATGATGACGTCGGCACGCACCTCCATGGCTCGAAGCGCGGCCGCGGTATCCGTGGTGAAGTACGGATTTCCGGTGCCGGCCGCGAAAAGCACCACCCGTCCCTTCTCGAGATGCCGGATGGCGCGCCGCCGGATGAAGGGCTCGGCGACGGTACGCATCTCGATGGCGGTCAACACCCGCGTGGTTGCGCCGTGGCGTTCGAGGGCGTCCGAGACCGCGAGCGCGTTCATGACCGTCGCCAGCATGCCCATGTTGTCGGCAGTGGTTCGATCCATGCCCTTCGCGCTCGCGGCGAGGCCTCGAAAGATGTTGCCGCCGCCGATTACGACGGCGATTTCCACCCCGAGCTGCCGTACGTCGACCACGTCCCGGGCTATCTGATCGGCGACGATCGGATCGATGCCGTACGAACGATCCCCTATGAGCGCCTCGCCGGACAGTTTGAGGAGGACGCGTTGATAGGCGGCGGCAGCCATCGAGTGCAGGGATTATAGCCCAGCCCCTCCCGGCAACCATGCGCCGGCGCAGACCCTGGGAGCCGCGGGGGCGCTCGCCCCGGGCCGGGCTCGGAGATTCACAAGAGAGGGGACCGGGCGCAGCCTCGAAACCGCGGGGTCAGTCCGCCGATTCTCCTATCTTGAACCGTGCGAACCGGAAGACGGTGATGTTCTCGCCCATCTTGGCGATGGCCGCCGTCACGAGATCCCCGATCGAGGTCTTGGGGTCGCGAATGGACGGCTGATCCAGCAGCGCCACCTGCTGGTAGTAGCTGTTCATCTTGCCGTCGACGATCTTGTCGATGACCTGAGGCGGCTTGTTCGAGCCTTCGAACTGGGCGCGGAAGATGCCTTTCTCGCGCTCGACGTCCGCGGCCGGAACCTGATCCCGGGTGACGTACTGCGGGCTCGCGGCCGCGATGTGCATCGCGATCTCCCGGGTGAGCTGCTGGAACTCGTCGGTCCGAGCGACGAAGTCCGACTCGCATCCGACTTCCACCAGCACGCCGACCTGCCCGCCCATGTGGATGTAGCTGCCCACCAGCCCCTGGCTCGTGCTCCGGCCCGATCGCTTGGCGGCCCGCGCCTGCCCGCGGGTCCGCAGAATCGTGATCGCCTTGTCGACGTCGCCCTCGGCTTCGGTGAGGGCGGACTTGCAGTCCATGAATCCGGCTCCGGTCTTGTCCCGGAGGTCTTTGACCTGTGCGGCGGAAATGGCCATTTTCAATCTACCTCTTGCGATGGTCAACCGGTCGATCCGGTGCGGTCCGGGAACCCGGTGATTGGATGTCGATGCGTTAGGCGACCGGCGGTGACCCCGGCTGGTCCGGGAGCCCGGGCAACCGCCCGCGGTGTACTGCGGGCTCTCGGTTGCGGTCGCTGCGTTGCGAGATGGCTGTGGTTCCGAGACGGCCTCCTGCGCGTTTCCCTGCGCCGGTCTCGCGCCGAGGGAGCGTCTCCCGTGCGGGGGCCAACGCCCGTCCCCGTCCGGGGCTGGCGCCGTCCCACACTGCGGTGGGACGGCGCCAGCCCGTGGCAAGGTCCCCGCGGGACTTCACGACGGGCGGTCAGGCCGAGGCCGGAGACGCCGGCGCCGGATTGTCCGCCCTGGGAGGCGGCGCGGCGTGCGGGGCGGCCGACGGGCCGGCCGGCGCATTCTGCGACGAGTCGCGCTGGTCGCGACCGGCGATGGCGGCATCGGCAATCCGGGACAGGAAGAGGCGGATCGACCGCAACGCATCGTCGTTCCCGGGAATCACATAGTCGACGTCATCCGGGTTGCAGTTGGTGTCGACGATGCCGATGACCGGAATCTTCAGCTTTCGAGCCTCGTCGACGGCGATCTTCTCTTTTCGCGTGTCGACCACGAAGACGGCGTCCGGCAGCTTGGACATGTGGCGGATGCCATCGAGGTTCTTGTGCAGCTTCCGCTTTCCCTTCTCTATGCGTGCGATTTCCTTTTTCGAGAAGGTCTCGTATCGGCCGTCCTCGGCCATCGCCTCCATGTCGCGAAGCCGTGCGATGCTGCGCTGGATGGTCACGAAATTCGTCAGGAGGCCGCCGAGCCATCGCTGATTCACGAAGAACATGCCGCAACGCCTGGCTTCCTCGACCACCAGATCCTGCGCCTGGCGTTTGGTGCCGACGAACAGCACGGTCTTGCCGTCGGCCGCCAGATTGCGAACGAACGCTTCCGCCTTGTCGAACAACTCGGCGGTGCGACCCAGGTCGATGATGTAGATGCCGTTGCGCGCTCCGAAGATATAGGGCTTCATCTTCGGGTTCCAGCGCTTGGTCTGGTGCCCGAAGTGCACGCCTGCCTCGAGCAGATCCTTGATGGCGATCGACGTCAAGCTTCCTCCTCAGCGCTTGCTGAACTGGAACCGCTTGCGGGCTCCGGCCAGACCGTACTTCTTGCGTTCCTTGATTCGAGCGTCGCGGGTCAGCATTCCGGCCTTCTTGAGCGCCGGCCGCAACTCCGCATCGAAGGCGACGAGGGCCCGCGCGATGCCCAACCGAAGCGCATCCGCCTGACCGGTGATGCCGCCGCCCTTGGCGGTGGCGAGAATATCGAACTTGTCAGCGGCCTCCGCGACCTGGAGCGGCGCGGTGATGCGCGTACGCACCGCCTCCGAGGGAAAACGCTTCTCCAGCGAGGTTCCCCGGATGACCAACTCGCCCGATCCGGGTTTCAGAAACACCCGCGCCGTCGACGACTTGCGCCGCCCGGTACCGTAGAAACTAGTCGCCGCCACGTCAGGACACCTCGAATCGAGTGGGTTGCTGGGCCGCGTGCGGATGATCGGGCCCGGCATAGACCTTCAGCTTGCGATACATCTGCTTGCCCAGTTTGGATTTCGGCAGCATGCCGCGCACTGCCGATTCGACGATCCGGGCCGGCATCCGCTGCCGCATCGTTTTGGCCCGTATCTCCCGGAGACCGCCTTCGTACCCGCTGTGACGGCGGTAGAGCTTCTGCTGTTCCTTGTCGCCGCTGAGGGTGACCTGCTTGGCGTTCGTGATGATCACGAAGTCGCCGGTGTCCAGGAACGGTGCGTACTGCGGCTTGTGTTTCCCCTGCAGCAGCTTGGCGGCGACCGTCGCCACGCGGCCGAGCACCTGCTCGCCAGCGTCGATGACGTGCCATCGACGCTGAATGCTCAGGGCTGACGGTACATACGTGGACATCTACTCTCCAGCGGCCCCCATGGCCGCAAACGTAAACCCAGAGGCTACGCGCAATTGGCCGCGGTGTCAAGATTTGCCGCCCTTCGACCGGCCGAGGTGGCGATTTCAGCGGTGGGCAGGAGGCGCGATCTCCCGTGGCGCGCCTGCGAACGGGGCGGAAGCGGACCGGCGGGAAGTGGATCGGAAATTGCTTTAACCAGAATCGGAAATCGGAATCGGAGCTGCCCCGACAGTCCTCCGGTTCCCGGCGCGGGGCGCTGCCTCGGGAGGTGGATGAACATGATCTTTCGCCGCGCGGAATCGCTGGTCGGACTCGATATCGGCTCGAGCGCAGTCAAGGCGGTCACGCTGCGCCGGACATCCCGCGGCCGCGAGGTGCTGGCGGTCGGCAGCGAGCCGATGCCGCGCGGCAGCATCGTCGACGGCGACGTCGTGGACCGGGACGTCGTCGCCGAGGTCATCGGTCAGGCGTTCGACCGGAACGGCATCAGGACGAGGCGGGTCGTGACCGCGGTGTCCGGGAACGCGGTGATCGTCAAGAAGGTCACCCTGCCGCTGATGGACGAGGACGATCTGGCCGAGTCGATTCGGTGGGAGGCCGAGCAGTACATCCCGTTCGACGTCAAGGACGTCAATCTCGACTACCAGGTGCTCCAGGCGGGCAGCGACGCGGAGAACCGCGCATCCATGGACGTGCTCCTCGTCGCCGCCAAGACGGAGAAGATTGCCGACTACGCGGACGTGATCTCCCGGGCGGGCGGCGTGCCGGTCGTGGTCGACATTGCGGCGTTCGCCCTGCAGAACGCCTTCGAGGTCAACTACGGCATCGACGCGGGGCGGGTCACGATGCTGGTCAACGCCGGAGCGAGCGGCATGAACATCAATATCGTGGAGGGCGGGCAGTCGCTCTTCACCCGCGACATCTCGATAGGGGGCGACGCGTACACCGAAGCGCTCCAGTCGGAGCTGGGTCTGTCGTACGAGGATGCGGAGCGACTGAAGCGGGGGCAGCCGGCGGGCGGGGCGGGTCCCGAGGATGCCGACCCGATTACCGGGACCATTACCGAGCACCTGCTGATGGAGATCGAGAAGACGTTCGCCTTCTTCCAGGCCACCGCGGTCCGGGACCGCATCGACGAGCTGGTGGTCAGCGGGGGCTCGGCCGCGGTACGGGGCTTCTTTCCGGCGCTCGAAACGCGGTTCGACGTCCCCGTCTCGCCCCTCGATCCGTTTCGTCGGATTGTCTGCGACCCCGGAAAGGGGGGCGGGGAGGGGAACCGGGAGCCCGGGTCGGCCATCGCGGTCGCGGTGGGGCTCGCGTTGCGCCGCGGAGACGACCGATGATCCGCATCAATCTGCTGGCCGTCGAGCCGCGTCCCGCCACCCAGCCTCGGGTCGGCGCCATTCTCGGAGTGCCGCTGGCCTGCGGCGGCATCATCACGGCGGTGCTCGGGCTCCTGCTCTGGCAGGCGCTCTCGATTCGCAGTGCGTCGAACCGCCTGGAAGGTCGAATCAGGACCCTCGATCGCGAGCTGGCCGGCTTCATCGGCGTGCCGGCGCGGCGAGCCGAGGTCGAACGGCAGAGTGCCGGCCTGGCGCGGCGGGTCGCGTTGACCGAAGCGCAGCGCACCGCGCAGGGCGCACCGGTGCGCATGCTCGACCAGATGAGCCGCGTCCTGCCCGGTGGCGTGTGGTTGACCGAGCTGCGGCAGCAGGGAGAGGACATCACGATCGAAGGGCGGGCGACGGGGATGACCGGCGTGTCCGACATGGTGGCCGGACTGGAGTCGTCGGGCTACTTCGCCCTGCCGATCGAGATCGTCGACAGCCGGCCCGAAGCGGAAGCTTCGGCGGAGGTGGTTCGTTTCGAGCTTCGGGCCCGCCTCTCGCTCCCGGCGTTGTGAGCGGCGGGCTCATGGAGGTGGAGATCATGGGATCGGGTTTCGTCAGGGTGCCCTGGTACGGGCAGGTCGGGGCGGTGGCGGCCCTCGCCGCGGCCCTGTTCCTCGTCGTTCGGCTCTACCACCTCGGACCGCAGCTCGAAGGGTTGGACGAGAAGCGCGAGGCCCTGGCGCGGAAGCAGGACGAGCTGGCGCAGGCGCGCGGGGATCGGGAGGAGCTCGCGCGGTTCCAGAACCGGGTCGACGACCTGACCCTGCGGCTCGGTCGTCTCGGCGCGGCTCTGCCGGAACAGGAGCACGTGTCCGAGATGTTGCGGCGCCTGCAGTTCGTCGCGGTCCGGTCGAATCTGACGATTCGGGCGTTCAGGCCGCAGCCGGCGGTCGCGCGCGACCAGCATACGGAGTGGTCGTACCAGGTGCACCTCGACGGCAGCTACCACAATCTGGCCCGGTTCTTCGACCGGATCGGCGGGCTCTCCCGAATCATCACGATCGGCGACGTGGTGATCCGGGCCGCCGATGCGCAGGAACCCGATCGCACGATTGCCGCCGAAGGCACGGCCGCCATCGTCGTGCCGATCGAGCCGTCCGAGCGCGGGGGGCCCCGCGGACCGGGGGACGCTCTGCGAACCGGCGATTCGAGAACCGGCGGCGCACCGCCGGCAGTGGCGATGGGCCCGGGCGGAACGGTTGAACCGGCGGCGAGGCGGCCCCCGCCGGTCCAGGAAGCGCGGCGGATGCCGGAGACTGCGATCGGCTACGAACCGGACGGACGTCGGGATCCCTTCGTCAACCCGATCGGGCGCGACGCTGGCGGACAGGCGGGGGCGGAACGTCCGGGAGGGCTCTCCGGTCTCGCGGTCGACGAGGCGGTTCTGCGTGGCGTCCTCGCGACTCGGAAGGGCCGCCTGGCCGTGCTGGAGGCGCCCGACGCCAGAACCTACGTGGTGCGGCCGGCCGACCGCCTGTTCGACGGTACGGTGCAGCAAGTCACCAGCGACTCGGTGTTGTTCCTGCGCGATGCCGCCGATTCCGCCCCGGTCGCGGAACCGGAGGTCATCAAGCAGCTTCGCGATACGGAGAGCGTGCGATGAGGGGACCCGTCAGTTGTGCGATCGGATGGGCGGTGCTGAGCTCCATGCCGGCTGCGGCGGCCGAGCGTCCCGTCGCGATTCCACTGGCGACGGCGATCGTGGCGGTCGAGGCCACGGTTCAGCCCGAGGCGGTGACGGTCACGATTCATGGGAATGGCGCGCTTTCGCCGGGGCGGATCCGCAAGGTCGAACATTTTCGACCCCGGCTGGTGCTGGACTTCCCGGGTCTGGCCGCCGAGGCCGTAGCGGCCCTGCCGGCGGAAGTCGACCCGGTGGACCGCGTGCGGGTCGATCGCCACTCGGTTGAAATGACGCGGGTGGTGCTGGAGCTGGCGCGCCGCGCGCGGTACCACGTCGAGCCCGCAGAACCCGCGGCGCCGACGTTGCGAGTGGTGTTCGAGCGGAATCCGCCGGTCGGGCCGGACGCCGAAATCGCGGTCCCGCCGCCTGCCCGCGCGCCGGTGCGTCCGCGGGCCGCCGGGCCGCCGGCATCGACGGTCTCGGCGGTGGCGCAAGCCAACCCCGGGCCGGGCCCCCCGTCCCCGGCGGGGAGGCCGGCCGTGACCTCCAGCCGGTCTGCGCCCTATCCGCTGTCGAATGGAGGAATCCGGCGCGCCGGCGACATCGCGCCGCCCGGGTCCGTCCGGTCTTCCGGTCAGCCGGGCGGGAGCGGACGGGTGTACGCCGGCGACCCGATATCGATGGACTTCCAGAACGCGGACCTGCGGGCGGTCCTCCGAACGTTCGCCGAGATCAGCGCCCTGAACATCGTCATCGATTCCAGCGTGCAGGGCGCAGTAAACGTGGCCCTCACGCAGGTGCCGTGGGATCAGGCGTTCGACGTCCTCCTGCGGGCCAACGGGCTCGGTTATGAAATCGAGGGCACGGTGGTGCGCATCGCCTCGATCGAGCGGCTGCAGGAGGAGGCGCAGGCGAGAGCGGTACTGGCCCGGCGCGAGGCGGAGGCGGGGGAGCTCGTAGTGTTCACGCGGACGCTGAGCTACGCCCGGGCCGACGATCTCGTGCCGTTGCTCACGAGCACGTTCCTGTCGCCCCGCGGCGAGGTGTTCACCGACTCGAGGACCAACACGCTCATCATCCGGGACCTCGAAGATCGCCTGCCGACTCTCGACGACCTGTTGGACACGCTGGACCGGACCGAGCCGCAGGTGGAGATCGAGGCGCGCATCGTGCGGGCCGGCCACGATTCGGCTCGCGCGCTCGGCGTGCAATGGGGGTTGAGCGGCCGAGGCGTGCGGAACGCAAGCGGGGCAGCCGAAGCGCCGGGGTTGGGGGTATCCGCGAGCGAGGTACGTTCGCTGCCGGACGACAGCCTCGCGACCGGGGTCGAGCTCGGCGTCGGCGCGCCGACCTCGACCCTCGGCGTCTCGCTGGGGCCGGTCGATGGGCCGCTCGCCCTCGACGTGGTCCTGTCAGCGCTGGAGAGCCGGGGCGAGCTGCGGATCATCTCGAGCCCCCGGGTGACGACCCAGAACAACGTCCAGGCCGAGATACTCCAGGGCGATCAGATTCCCTATCAGACGGTGGCCAACAATACCGTCACGGTGCAGTTCAAGGAGGCGGCGCTGACCCTGCGCGTGACGCCGCAGATCACCGCGGCCGATACCGTCATCATGCAGGTCGAGGTCGAGAATTCGTTCGCCGATTTCGCGCGGGCTCTCGGAAACCCTCCGATTCCCGCCATCGTGACCCAGCGGGCGGCGACGACCGTACAAGTCGGCGACGGAGAGACGACGGTCATCGGCGGCATCTACGAGAACAGCCGCAGCGAGCAGAACAGCCGCACGCCGGGCCTGCACCGTGTTCCCCTGCTGGGATGGTTGTTCAAGAGCACCGCCCGCAACGAGAGCACCGACGAGCTGATGATCTTCCTCACGCCGCGCATCGTGAGTCGATGACGGGGTGGGAGCCGGACGCCGGTTGGGATATCGTTCCCCCCGACGGGAGCGGCGCCGCCGCTCCCGCGCGGCCATCGACGTGCGAGAGGAATCGTGGGGAACGATACGTACTGGTCTCGCCGGAGACGCCGCCTGTTCGCGTCGCCGGGCGGAGTGCGCGACGCCATGCAGGCTCGCGAGCGGACGGAGCCGCTCGACCTGCTCCTCGTGACCCACGCCGCCAACATCTTCTATCTCACCGGTTTTCGGGGAAGCGCCGGAATGCTGCTGGTCGGTCCCGGCGAGGCCACCCTGATTGTCGACACGCGCTACGTCACGGCGGCGCGGCGCGTGCTCGACGACGCCTCGGGGCCGGGCGAGCCGGTCGTGCTGGTGGAAGTCGAGACATCGTACGAGGAGACCCTGTGCGAGCTCTTGCGGGCGCGCGGATCGTGCCGTCTCGCCATCGAGAGTGAGCACATGACCGTGGCCCGGTACGAGTGGCTCGAGCGGGCCCTGGCCGACTCGGGGGTCGAGCTGCATCGCACCTCGGGACGGGTCGAGGCGGGCCGGTTGGTGAAGGATCCGCGGGAGGTGGCGATACTGCGGACGGCCGGCGGCCGCATCTCGGACGTGATGGCCGAGATGCTGGCCGGCCTGCGGCCGGGCCGTCGGGAGCGGGATGTGGCGGCGGATATCGATTGGGCGGTCCGCCGCGCCGGGTTCGAGGGCCCGGCCTTCGAGACCATCGTCGCGAGCGGACCCAACAGCGCCCTGCCGCATGCCCGGCCCGGGGACCGCGAGCTGGCGGCCGGCGACGTGGTGCTGCTGGATTTCGGAGGCGTGCACGAAGGTTACTGCGTGGACCTGACGCGGGTGGCGGCCCTCGGCCCACCGCTCCCGCGCGCGGCCGCCTGGCACGACGCGGTGCGGGCGGCGCATGGGGCGGCGCTGGCCGCGGTGCGGCCGGGCATCCCGGCCGGCGAGGTCGACGGCGCGGCCCGTAGCGCGCTGACGGCCCGGGGGTTGGGGGACGCGTTCGGACACGGGACCGGGCACGGCCTGGGGATCGAGGTCCACGAGGCGCCGCGTATCGGGAAGCCGCGCGCGACCGACGGCCCCGAGGACGTGCGGCTGGTCCCCGGCATGGTCTTCACCGTCGAGCCCGGGGTCTATCTGCCGGGGGAGGGCGGTGTCCGGCTGGAAGACGACGCCGTCGTGACCGAGACCGGCTTCGAGCTGCTGACCCACGTCCCGCTGGATCTCGTTGTGGTCTAATGGTTCCCGCGAACGGAGACGTTCACGATGAAGCTGCGGCTCTCGGCACGGGCTTCCGGTATCTGCGTTGACCTCGAGCGTGACTGGCCGCTCCCGGCGGCTGGTTCCCGACCATGGATTTCGATCGGATCGGCCCTGCGCTGGACCGGATGCTCGACCTGATGCGCGAGCACGGGCTGGCGGAGCTCGAGATCGATTCCGACGGCCTGCGGATTCGCCTCCGGAAGGCAGGGGAGCCCGGATCGCCCGGCGAATCGGCGGGGACGCCGGACCCGGCGGCGGCGCGCCGCGAGCCGGTCGCGACGGTCGTGAGCGCGCCCGTCGTCGGGACCTTCTATCGCGCCGCCGCGCCCGATGCGGCGCCGTTCGTCGAGGTCGGCGACCGGGTGGAGCCGGGCGACGTTCTCTGCACCATCGAGGCGATGAAGCTGATGAACGACATCAAGGCGGAGTTCGCCGGCGAGGTCGTGGAGGTCCTGGCCGAGAACGCCCAGGCGGTGGAGTACGGACAACCGCTGTTCTCGATCCTGCCGGGCTCCGACGGCTGACGCCGCCGCCCGTCCCGCATCCCCGCGCGGTTACAGTCATGTTCGAGAAGGTCCTCGTCGCCAACCGGGGCGAGATTGCCCTGAGAGTCATCGCGGCCTGCCGCGAGCTCGGCGTCCGGACGGTGGCCGCTCATTCGGAGGCCGACCGGTTCAGCCTGCCGGTGCGGTTCGCCGACGAGACGGTGTGCATCGGGCCGGCGCCGAGCCGGCACAGCTACCTGAACCACCTGAACATCGTGGCGGCGGCGGCGACGACCGGCGCCGACGCCGTGCATCCCGGCTACGGCTTCCTGTCCGAACGGGCGGACTTCGCCGAAGCGTGCGCCCGCGGCGGGATCGCGTTCATCGGGCCGCCGGCCGGGGTGCTGCGGCTGCTGGGCGACAAGGCCCGGGCCCGGCAGGCGATGGGGGAGGCGGGCCTGCCGCTCGTGCCCGGCACCGAGGTCATCGAGGATGCGGCCGCGGCGACGCGGGCGGGCCGGCAGATCGGATACCCCCTCCTCGTCAAGGCGGTCGCTGGCGGAGGCGGCCGCGGGATGCGGCTCGTCGACGCCCCCGACCGGCTGTCCGATGCGTTTCGCGCCGCCGCGAGCGAGGCGGAGGCGGCCTTCGGCGACTCCCGCGTCTATCTCGAGAAGTTCGTCGCCGGGGCCCGGCACGTCGAGTTTCAGGTGCTGGCCGATCGCCACGGCCGCACCGTGCATCTCGGTGAACGGGAGTGCTCGGTGCAGCGGCGGCAACAGAAGCTGATCGAGGAGGCCCCGGCGCCCGGTCTCAAGGCCGGGCTCCGCCGGCATATGGGCGGGCTCGTCGCGGCGGCGGCCGCCGCCGTCGGCTACGTGAACGCCGGCACGTTCGAGTTCCTGATGGACGATGGCGGCCGTTTCTACTTCATGGAAACCAATCCGCGGGTGCAGGTCGAGCACGGCATCACCGAGACGGTGTCCGGGGTCGACATCGTCAAGGAGCAGATCCGGATTGCTGCCGGAGAACCGCTCGCGCTCGTGCAGGAGGAGGTGCGTCTCGCGGGACACGCCATCGAGTGCCGGGTGAACGCCGAGCATTCCGAGACGTTCGTGCCGAGCCCCGGTGCGATCCGCACCCTCGTGCTCCCCGGCGGGCCGGGCGTCCGGGTGGAGACCGCGGCCTACGCCGGCGACATGGTCTCGCCGTTCTACGATTCGCTGCTGGCCAAGGTGATCGCCCACGGGCGCGATCGCGCCGAGGCGATCGCGCGCATGCGCCGGGCTCTCGGGATGATGGTCGTCGAAGGCGTCGACACGACCCTCCCCTTGCATCTGCGCATTCTCGAAGATCCCGATTTTCTCGCCGGACGCCTCACGACCACGTTTCTGGATCGGTTGCTCGCCTCGGGAGCGCCGGCGGCGTGAGCGGCTGGCCCCGGCTCTACGCGATCGTCGACGCGGAGCTGGCGTCGCGCTCCGGGCGGACGCCGGTCGGTGTCGCCCGCGCGTACCTCGACGGCGGCGCGCGTCTCCTGCAGTTGCGGGCTCCCGGCGTCGATACCGGGACTCTGGTCGCATGGACGCGCGAGATCGTCGGGCTGGCGGCGGGGCGGGGCGTCCGGATCATCGTCAACGACCGTTGCGACGTGGCCCTGATGGCCGGCGCTGGCGGCGTGCACGTCGGGCAGGACGATCTTCCAACGGGGGTTGCGAGGGACCTGCTGGGACCCGCGGCCGTCCTCGGCCTGTCCACCCACGATGCCGCACAGGTGGAGGATGCGCTGCTTCGGCCCGTGGACTACCTCGCGGTCGGCCCCGTCTACGACACCCGCACCAAGCACACCGGATACGCGCCGGTCGGCCTCGGGGCGGTGCGGCAGGCGGCGCGGGCGGCCGGGGACCGTCCGGTCGTCGCCATCGGGGGCATCACCCTGGAGACGGCGCCGGCCGTCATCGCGGCGGGCGCGGCCTCGGTCGCGGTCATCGCCGACCTGCTCGCGGACGACGACCCCGCACGGCGGGTCCGGGCCTACCTGGACGTTCTCGACGGCGGCGGCTGAGCGGCCAGAGACGGTTCTGGTGTGCAGGCTCCTAGCTCAACTCCTGCCCGCGCTCGCTCCGCAGCCACGGCTTCCGCTCGAAGTAGCTGTCCATCAGGGCCCGGGTCTGGCCGGACAACAGGACGAGGGCGAGCAGGTTCGGCAGGATCACGATCCCCAGGGCGATGTCCCCCAGGTCCCAGGCGGCGGTGGGGGCGATCAGGGCGCCGAGGAATACCATGCCCACGTACACGAGCCGGTAGGGCACGATGGCCCGCGCCCCGAACAGATACGCGGCGCAGCGGTCGCCGTAGTAGCTCCACGCGATGGCCGTGGAGAGCGCGAAAAGCACCACCGAGAGCACCACGATCATCCCGCCCCAGTTGCCGAAGGGACGGAGTCCCCGCTGGAACCCGAGCTGGGTCAGCGGGGCGCCGCCCTCGGGCGCGTCCCCATAGAGCACGGCGTGGACGGTCCCGTCGGCGGCCGTGGCGGCGCCGCTGCCCGGGTCGATGGCGCCGGTGAAGGGGACCGTCTGCGCCTCGTCGACGTAGAGCCGCTCCACAGGTACGTCGTGCCAGGCAAAGGCCGCCTGTCCCGGCCCGGTCTCCTGGCGGCCGTCGTCGACGCGGATCGCGGACGGCGGATCCGCTTCCCGCAAGGTCCCGTCGGGCGCCGTCACCACGTAGGTCAGGTCGCCCCCGCCCAGGGTGAACTCCGACGGCACGCGATCCTCGTGCACGCCGGTGATGATGATCACCAGGCAGGTCATGGTGACGATGACGATGGTGTCGATGAACGGCTCGACGAGCCCCACCACCCCCTCCGACACCGGCTCCTCGGTCTTGGCCGCGGCGTGGGCGATCGGCGCCGACCCCTGTCCCGCCTCGTTCGAGAACAGCCCGCGGTTGACGCCCCAGGTGAGGGTCACGAGGAGGACGCCGATGCCGGTGCCGGCGACCCCCGCGGTGGGGTTGAACGCTTCCCGGAAGATGAGCGCAAACGTGGGCAGGACCGCGCCCGCGTTCATCAGGATGATGAGCAGTGCGCCGAACACGTAGACCGCCGCCATGAGGGGGGCGAGAATCGCGGTCACCTTCCCGATGCGGGTGATTCCGCCCAGGATTACTGCCGCCACCGCCGACGCCGCGAGCAGCCCCGTCACCACGTTCGGCGTGCCGAAGTTCGACTCAAGGGTGTCGGCGAGGGTGTTCGCCTGCACCGCGTTGCCGGTGATGAACGCGGTGAAGCCGAGGGCGACGGCGAAGAACAGCGCCATCCACCGCCAACGCTCGCCGAGGCCCCGCTCGATGTAGTACATCGGACCGCCGGCCACCGTGCCCTCGTGCTTGCGGGCCTCGGGCTGCACGTCGCGGTAGCGCTGGGCCAGGGTCACCTCCGAGAACTTCGTGGCCGCGCCGAGCAGCGCCGTCATCCACATCCAGAACAGCGCCCCGGGGCCGCCGTAGTGGATCGCCCACGCCGCCCCCGCGATGTTGCCGATGCCCACGGTGGCCGACAGGGCGGTGGTGAGGGCCTGGAAGTGCGAGACGTCTCCCGGCTCGTCGGGGTCGTCGTAGCGGCCCGAGGTGACCGCGAACCCGTGGCCGATGCGCCGCAGCTGGACGAACCCGAGCCGGAGCGTCAGGAAGAGGCCCGCCCCCAGCAGGGCGATGACCTTCAGCGGCACCACCTGCTCGCCGACAGGGATGCCGAAGCTGTCGACGTAGAACTTGACGGTTTGGATGAGCTGCTCGAGGGTTTCCATGCCTGCGCTCCCATCCCGTCCCGGCGGAGCGGGGCGGCCAGCCTGTCATCGGTGTCGGGGCGACAGTATAGTAGGGTTCGATGGAGAGCAGCGGGATGGCGGTGGCGAGGCGTCTGGACGGCAAGGCGGTGGCAGAGGCGATTCGCGAGTCCCTGCGGCCGCGCATCGCGCGTTTCTCGGCCGCGGCGGGGCGTCCGCCGGGGCTGGGGATTCTGCTGGCGGGCGACGACGGCGGATCGGAGATCTACGTGCGCAACAAGGTCCGCGCCTGCGAAGGGCTCGGCATCCGCGCCGATCTCCAGCGGTTGCCGGTCGACGCGAGCCTCGACGAGGTCATGGCCATCGTGGCCCGGTTCAATGCGTCCGAGGACATCGACGGGGTGCTGGTGCAGTCGCCGCTGCCGGACGGCATGGGGGCGGATGCCGAGCAGCGGGTGTTCGACGCCATCGAGCCGGCCAAGGACGTCGACGGGTTCAACCCGGTCAACGTGGGGCGGCTCGTGCAGAACCGTCCGGCGCTGGCGCCGGGGACTCCGTCCGGGGTGATCGAGCTGCTCGAACGGTCCGGCATTCCGATCGAAGGGCGGCGGGCGGTGGTCATCGGCCGCAGCGACATCGTCGGGAAGCCGATGGCCGCTCTGCTGCTGCACCGGCACGCGACGGTGACCGTCTGCCACTCCCGGACCCGGGATCTGCCGTCCGTCGCATCGGCGGCGGACATCCTGGTGGCGGCGATCGGGCGGCCGGGGTTCGTGACCGCGGACTTCGTCAAGCCGGGCGCGACGGTGATCGACGTGGGGACCACCCGGATGACCGATCGGGATCGGATCTCGGCGTTGTTCGGGCCGGACTCGCCGCGGCTCGAGGTGCTGGAACGGCGGGGCGCTACCGTCGTCGGCGACGTGCACCCGGAGGTGGCGGCGGTCGCGGGGGCGTTGACGCCGGTTCCGGGCGGGGTGGGCCCGCTGACGATCGCGATGTTGCTGTCGAACACGGTTCGCGCCGCCGAAGCGAGACGCTGAGGGAGCCGCGACCCCGGGCCACATGACCGTGCTTCAATCGAGCGGATGCCCTCCTCGTGCAGGATTGGAGGACAGGCGCGCGTCCGGGCGCAGCGCTTGGAGCAGCCGTGGCAGCGTCTCCACCGCGTACAACGGCAGCGACAGAATACGCGCGGTCACGTCCTGCGTTCCCACGGCGGTGCGGATGGCGTGACGGACCGTTTGCACGCTGGGCGGATTGGCGTCGAATCGCACTGCGAGCGGCGGCCGTTTCTCGTGGACGAACTGCAGGAGTGATTTCAGGGAGCCGCTGCGCCCGGCCTTGACCTCGACCGGCACGATCCAGTCCCGGTGCGAGATGACGTAGTCGATTTCCGCGTTGCCCCGCCGTGCGTGCCGCAGCCAGTAGTGGAGTTCAGGTGGCCGGTCGCCTCCGCTCAGCGAAGCCAGTTGCTGTCCGACGTACTGTTCGGCCACCCCTCCTTCGTTCACCAGCCGCGTATCGTCCAGCGCCTCGATGTCCGTCAGGTCGAGACCGCACAGGTGGTTCATCAGCCCCACGTCCATGAACAGCAGCTTGCTGGCGTGGGTGCCGGCGTCGGCGCCGAGTGGCAGTCCGGAACAGTGGCTGTGGCAGATCCGGTGACAGACGCGCGCCTTGACCAGCAGATCGATCGCGCCGCTCACTTCCGCCGCGCGCGCTTCCGGGTCCAGGCGGCGGTAGCTCACGGGCTGCCCCACGGATCGGGGCACGAGGCGGAACAGCCTTTGGAGGCGGGCGAGCGGCGTCCGCCGCGCGTACTTGGCGAAGTCGTCCTCATAGGTCGAGGCGATGGAACGGTGGACCGCCGACACCTCCATCGGCGAACCCGATTCGCAGTACGCCAATACCGCCTCGGGCAGTCCGCCGACCACGAGGTACTCGCGAAGCCGCCGGCCGAGTCGACGGTGTGCAGCATCGGTCAGTAGCGTGTCCAGCTCCAGGTCGGCGGCCGGCCCGGCGGTCGCGGGGTCGACGGCAGCCAGGAACTCGCGAAACGTCAGCGGTCCCAGATGCAGGTATTGAATTCGCCCTACCGGCATGGAGAATCCGTGCTCGCCGAGGGTGAACTCGAGTAGCGACCCCGCCGCCACCACCGGCAGGTCCGGTCGGTCCTCGTAGAGGTAGCGCAGGGCGGGCAGGGCATGGGGCGTCGCCTGCACCTCGTCCAGAAACAGTATCGCCCGGTCCAGCCGGGTATCTCCGAGCATCTCCAGCTCGCGCAGAATACGGCCGGTGTCGAGGCTCTTGAACACCCGGTCGAGGTAGAGATGGCGCTCCAGGTTCACCTCGCACAGCGCCATGCCGGCTGCCGCCGCGAACTGGCGCACCAGGGTCGCCTTGTCCAATGAGAAGTGAGCCTGAAGGGAGGATTGATTCCAACGTGAAATGAGCCTGAAGGGGGCCGGGTCGCGGATCATCGGAGGATGATCGTGAGACTCGACACCCGGCGTTTGCAGACCCTGGACCAGATTCAGGAGTTCCTGGCCGACAGCCGACCGCTCGACCCGCGGCCGCAGACCCGGGTCGAGGCCTACGCGTTCGTGGCCGAGACCCTGGAACGGTTCGACTACCCCGACCGGGGGAAGGCCGACAAGGGCCTGCTCCGCCGGTTCCTGGTCAAGGTGGCCGGCCTCTCACGAGCGCAGGTCACCCGCCTGCTGCGCCAGCACCGGACCACGGGCGCCATCGCCGACCGCCGCGGCCCCCGGCGCCCCTTCCCCCGCCGCTACACCAAAGCCGACATCGGGCTGCTCGCCGAAGTCGACGCCCTCCACGGCACCCTCTCCGGGCCCGCCACCCGCCAGCTCTGCATCCGGGCCTTGCACGTGTTCGGCGACCGCCGCTTCGAGCGCCTCGCCGCCGTCTCCAACGGACATCTCTACAACTTGCGCCACTCGACCAGCTATCAGCGCCGCCGCGGGACGATGCCCGCGACGACCCGCCCCGTGCACATCGCCATCGGCGAGCGCCGCCGGCCCCGGCCCGCCGGACAACCCGGCTACCTGCGGGTCGATACCGTCCACCAAGGCGACCTCGACGGCATCAAGGGCCTCTACCACCTCAACCTCGTCGACGAGGTCACCCAGTTCCAGTTCGTCGGCTCACTCGAGCGCATCGAGACGCCGTGCCTCGCCCCCGTCCTCGAAGCCCTGCTCCGGGCGTTCCCCTTCAACGTCCGCGGATTCCACGCCGACAACGGTACGGAGTTCATCAACCGCAAGGTCGCCGCCCTGCTCGAAGCCCTCCACATCGACGAGTTCACCAAGTCCCGTCCCCGACGCAGCAACGACAACGCCCTCGTCGAGAGCAAGAACGGCTCGGTCATCCGCAAGCACCTCGGATACGGCCACATCCCCAGCCGGTATGCAGAACGCGTCAACGCCTTCACGCAGCAGGTCCTCTCCCCCTACCTGAACTTCCACCGCCCCTGTCTCTTCCCCGTCGAAGTCGTCGACGCCAAGGGCCGCGTCCGCAAGCGCTACCCCCACGCCAACGTCATGACCCCCTACGAGAAGCTCAAGTCGCTGCCCGACGCCGCCGACTGCCTCAAGCCGGGGACCTCCTTCGACCAGCTCGACGCCGTCGCCGCCGCCATGAGCGACAACGACGCGGCACGCGCCCTCAACCAAGCCCGCGACCGACTGTTCGCCGCCATCGACCCCGCCGCCTGAAGGACCACGGCGACGGGCGGCGTTGACCCGCAGCTCGGTGTCGCCGGCACCTGGGCCCACGGGTTGCCGCACCGACGGACGGGGGGGCGGGGGCGGCGGCAGCGCGGGGTGGGCTCGCGTGTCACCGGCTGCCCGCACCGGTCGCCGGCAAGAGGCAGCCCCCTTGATGCCGCCGCCGGGTTGTGTGCCCTGTTCGAACCGCGTAGCTGCGGGCCGGCCTGGACGGGACGTCCCGGCCGTCCACGACGTCTCACGGGACACCGTGGCAGACACGCGACCCCGTCGCCGCGGGAGACCCGTTCGGAGGTGTCGTCATGAGTACGCCCCGTGCTCCCGGTCCGCTGTGCCCCGAGCCCGCCGTCGCTCGACAGTCGTGAACGTCCGGGCGCCGAGCCGCCTGTCACCGGTCCGTTACGTAACGGTGTTGAATGGTCGTGGCATTGACGACCGCGGAGCGGCAGGCGCGTTACCGGGGAGCGGCGGAAGGCCTGGAGGCTGTCGAGCTGCGCCCTTCGGCCGGCGTGCCGACGCGGGGGTTGGGCTGGTCAAGCGGGGCGGCCGCCGGGAACCACGGTACCGGTGACCGACCACCGGGCCACAGACGCATCAAGGCCGTCCACGGGACGAGCGGACCGCCGGTCGCTGACCCGAACCGCCGCCTCGGGGGTGGAGTCGGCGGCGGCGGGCGACGGCGGACCCCCGGCGGGCGCCCCGTGCGCCGAACAGCTCCGCCCAAGCAGGACTGACGTGCTGGTCGGAAACCGGAGGACCTCGGCCCCGCCCATGACAGATAATGTCGGTCAGCGTGCGCCGGCTCACCGCAGCCCGCGCCAGGACCCCTGTTTCCGTCCGTTGATTCGGCCGCCGTCACCTCGGCTCACGTGCCGCCGCTTCAGGCTCATTTCAGGATTGGAAAGAACGGTCTATATTGACGTGAGACAGACTTGGTGCGCGCTGGCGGGGCGCCCGGATCTCGCCACGTCGGTAAGGGGCGGCGAGGGTCGGCGGCGCATCGCGGGCGTCGCTTCGGGGCAGGAGCGGCAGGCTCCGATTGCGGTCGTGCGGCGGCGGGTCGATCTCGCGGCGCGGAGGCGCGACCGACCGGTGACGGCCGGCGAGGACGGCCGGCGTCAGTCGGGAAGTAGAAGCTGCGGGTTACTTCTTGTCCAGGCCGAGTCGCAACCGGTCGGTGCCGCGACGTGGAGGAAGCGGCCGGTGATGGCAGCCGGCGAGGACGGCCGGCGTCAGTCGGGGAGGAGCAACCCGGCCGACGCGGGTGTCGCGCTCACTCCGGCGCCGCAAGAATGCCGATCACTTCGGACGAGTTGGAGAGCAGGAAGTACTGTTCCACGATACTGCGCGCCTGCGAGAACGCCGACTGCGGGGTGGTCTCGCCCTTGCCGAGCTCGACCCAGAAGCGGCATCGGCGGCCGTAGGTGTTGTCGCCGCGGTCCCCGTAATCGTACATTGCGCGGGCGTAGCGGCGCAGGTCGGCTTCCTGCATCAAGCCGTGGGCGATGGCCTCCTGGAGCAGCGGGATGCCTGCCACAGCCACCTCCTTCTCCCGCGGCCACAGGCGGGTAAGGCGGTACCCCGAATCGACGACAATCCGCAGCAGCGGCACTGGTGCGGTCCGCGAGCCGGGCCGGGTCCCGAGGCAGGGGACGCTTCCGAGGATGTCTGCCTCGAGGGTCTCGATGAGTTCCCGCGCTGCCGCGAGTTCGGCTATCAGGGACTGGATGCGGTCACTGTCGCGGGCGTTCCGTTCCCGCGCCGCCGCGAGTTCGGCTTCCAGGGCCCGGATGAGGGAGACCGTTTCGTCGGGCGCGTCCACGCTCGCCACGCCGGCCGCGATCGCGAGGCCGAGCACGGCCAGCACCGTCATCAGGTCGGCGAACGCGGGCCACGCGGTCAGGGCGCTGCGCGAGCGTCTCATGAGCGGCTGTCGTTCATCGCAGTCCGAACTTCCGGTCATCGGGAGGATCGCCGGCGGTGTCCCGCCGCCGCAGCCGATCGAAGAGCCGGCGGAGGAGCCGTCGCGGCGCCGACCCAGGTGAGCCGGTGGCTCGCCGCAGCTCGGCTACGATGTCTTGCAGGTCCTTACGGACGGGCCCGAAGCTCTCCGCCGCCCCGTCCCGGAACGCCCGCGTCAGGGACGACTGGAAGTTCTCCTGGAGATCGGCCGCCCGCTCGAGGTGGCCGGCCGATTCCTGGAGCCGGGCAATCGACCGTTGCAGCTTCTCGTCGGCGGCGGACAGACTGGCCGCGAACGTCTCGGCGTTCTCCGGCAGGGTGCGCAGCGCCTCCTCGATGCCGCGGCTCACGCCCTGCAGCATCGACAGCAGCGGCTCACCGACGCGTCGGTGGACCTCGTCGGCCGACTCGCCGACGACCCGGCTCGTGTCGTGCAGCAAGCGGTTCTGCAGTTCCCGCATCGAGGCGTCGATCTGCTCGCCGAGGGTCCGGTTGCCCTCCCGCATCTCCTGCGTGAGGTCCGCGACATGCTGCTGGGCCCGGACGCCGAACTCCCGGCCCAGCGTGCCGGCAATCTCATCGACCCCGCGGGCGAACGCGTGGGGCAGGCCCTCCGCCGTGGCGACGATCTCCGCCGCGGCCTTCTGCACCAGCCCGACCGTCTCCCGCCACGCGCTCTCTTGCTGCTCGGCGGCGTCGCGGCGTCCGCGCTCCCACCGCTGGAGCGCCTGCCGGATGCGGCCCAGCATCGCGCGCTGATCGTCGAGCACCTGCTGGACACTACCGATGAACGCTTCCTGGTCTCGGCGCATCTCCTGCGCCCACGCCTCGCGGGTCTCGTCGAGGGTCTGCCGGAGCTGGCCCGGCACGGTGCGCAGCTCGGTCGTCGCCGTGCTCAGCAGTTCGGCCACCGGCGTGATCTGCACGGCGGCGGCAGTCAGGCCGTCGACGCCCCTCTGCAGGCCGGAAGCCGCCTCGATCATCGACTGCGACCGCGCCGTGGCCGACTCGCCCATGTGCTGGACGCTCCTGTCCAGTTGCGCGAACGCTTCCGGGAAGCTGCGCACGGCTTCACGAAACGCCTCGCCCAACTGGTCCCGCACCGCGTCCGCGAACCGCTCCTGGGGTGCGTTCTCGTCGCTGCAGGTCCGCAGCGCCTGCCGGAAATCGTTCAGAGCCCGTTCGAAGCCGCGATCGGAGAGCCGGAACAGCCAGAGGGTGATCGCGAGGTTGTTCAGCACGCCGGTGAGACTGGCCAGGAGGGCGGGCGCGAAGGCTGTCAGCACACCGAGCTCGAAGGTGGGCAACCCCCAGAGCCGGTACGTGAGGGCGCCCATTGTGCCCCCGATGCCGACGACGAGGGCCGCCGTCGCCCAGACCCGCATGCGGTCGACCCGTCGCTCGTGGACCCGGTCGGCCTCGTCCATGTAGCGCACCCAGTCGGGGCCGTCACCGCGTTTCGCCCGACTTTGGATGTCATGCTTGAAGGTGTTCCACAGGCGGTCGAGCTCCTCCGACTCGTCCGCGCGGGCGAGAACGCTGCAGCGCCAGAAGATAGCGACCTGGAACGCCAACACGAGAAGGACGACGGGATCGAAGAGCGTCATCGCCGACCCGGAAAACGGAGGAGGGCGGGGGTCCGCAGCCGGTAGCGGTCCGGGTCGATGCGGACCGCGTCGACGAAGCCCTGCAGTTGCAGCGTGCGGCCGACCTCGCCGGTCTCCGTCGACCAGTCGTCGCGCCAGCCGACCGCGCCCGCATCCGTGACCGTGCCCGTGGCCTCGATGAGCAGTTCCAGTCCCGAGGCGGCCGGCAGGCCGCACCGAACCGCGGAGCAGGCGAAGTCGAAGGCGAGCCGCGTCCCGTCGATACGGGCGTCGGCGCCGGGCGGCGGGGCCGGCGCCGCGGTAACCGCATCGCCTTCGTCCCCATTCGCGGTCTCCGCCTCTGCGGCCGGCGCCTCCGCGGCTTGGTCAGCCGCGGAGGTCATGGCCCACGTCGCACGGGCGGCAGTGGGCTGGAACCCGCCCTCGACATCGCAGAACAGTGTGACGGTGTCGTCCCGGACGCAACAGTGCTGCTGCTCTTCGTTGCCGAACAGCGCGTACTGCGGCCCCGGCTCGTCGTCGCCGCGGGTGCCGGCCCGGCAGGCGACCGTGGCGTCGTGACCCAGCGCGGCGCGGGTCAGCAGCTCCCACTGCGTCTCGACGGGGGCGTCGCGGCCGCGGTTCAGCTCGTCCACGGTGGCCTGGAGCGATTCCATGACCGAGACGACGCGCGACGCGCCTCGGCCGAGCACGAGCACGTAGACCGGAATCTGCTGAACGGTCTCGAGGGCGACCCAGCGTCGGCGCAACTCGTCGAACCGGCAGCCGAGAGGTGCGCGAGCTGCACACCCGCGAACCCTCACCCCCCAGTAGTCGGCCTTCAGGCCGAACAGTCCGACGTGGAACATGCCGCTCCGTACGTCCGCCGACCCGAGCCATTCACCGAGAGCGCCGAACAGGGTCAGCGGGCCGGTTACGTCACCGGTCGCCATCAGGTCCGAGACCAAAGCGGCGGCCTCCGTGCGGCCGGTACGGAAGTCGCCCAGCATGCGTTCCATGGACTGGTCGAGTTGGGTGGACCTTCCGTCGAAGACGCCGCGCTCGATCTGCGGGCGCGCGCCGAGATTCCGCAGTTCGTGGCCAACGCCCACCCACCGGACGCGCGCATCGGCGCTGCCGAACACCCGCGCCATGTGCTGCGCCGCGTTCTGGGCGACGAGCTGAAACACCGAGAGGTCTCCGTCGCCGCCTGGCGGCAGGTAGCCGGCCATGGGGGAGGAGATGTCGAGGTGTATCTCGACCAGCTCCGGATCTCCCGACGGGCTGGCCACTCCCGTCTCCGGCTCGTCCCAGGCCGGCGCCGCCGTCGCCGTCAGGGGCGGCAGCTCTTCGACGCGGCTCGTGTCGCCCGCGCAGGTGCGCGGGTCGGGACAGGACGAGCCGCCGCACGCGGCGGCGGTGATGACCAGGCAGGTCGTCAGCAGGGCGGAGCAGGCGGTCCGTGACGGTGTGCGCATCCGGTACCCTCCGGCGTCTCCATTCGCGAGGGACATTGGCTGAAGCGACGACGCTTGCGCCGCAAGAAGCGGGCGACCGACTCCACGGAAATGACCTCGCCGACGCGGCAGCCCGATTGGAAGCACCGGCGACCAATCGTCGGGGGGCTTCAGGGCTACGCGATCTCGCCTCGTTCGAGCACGTCGAAACGCCTTCCGCGTCCGGTTCCGGGTTCGACCCACCGACCCTGCGCCACCCGAGTCACGCGCTCGGTTCGGCCAGTCAGGGCCCCGCCGCTGTCGTCGTCGAACCAGTCGGCGACCGCCCGAGGCGATTTGTTGAAACTGGGCATCACGTAGAAGTTCGGCGCGCGGGACGGCGCTTCCACGATGAGTACCGCACCGCCGGCGTCGACTCGGTCGCCCGCGCTGACGTCCGCCGCAAGCCCCCGCTGAGCGAGAACCGCCTGAAAGCCGCGGCGGTTGAAGTGACCGTCGCCGTCGCGCCGATAGTCGTCCCAGGCGGCGATCAGGTCGCCCGGTTGCGGCGCTTGCGTAGGCTGCGGCTCTTCGGCCACAAGTTGCGGCGCGGCCGCTTCGGTTGCCGAGGCGGCCGGTTTCGACGGCTGCACTTTGGGCTCGGCCCCGGCCGCTGCTTCTGACGCGAGCCCGGCGGTGCGGGTAGCGGACGGTTCACCAGTAACGCTCGGCGCGGTACCGGACTTGTCGAGGTGCGACGCACCGCCGGCTCGAGAGTCCGGGTGGGCATCGCGTGCGGTCCCGCGGGAGGGGAAAGCCCCGGGCTCGGCATAGCCCGCGCCGCTCGGCTTTGCCCCTTGGTCCATCGGCAGCGCGCGAACCTCGGCCGGATTGCTGCGGGTTGGCGCCGCGTCGGCGCGTCGCGATTCCGGCGTCGGGAGGTCGTGGCGCGGTTCCAGTGCCTCCACGTCTTGGCGCGGTACGGCCACGGCGGCCAGGATGCCGATCCAGTCGAGAAGCGCGAAGACCGCGCCGATCGATACCAGTATCGTCCCCAGCACAGCGACAGCGGCCAGGATCAGGTCCTTCGCCTCCGCCGAAGGAAGCCGCATCTCTGCCAACGCCGTCGGCGGCACGTCCGGTGACGTCCCCAGATAGACGGCTGTCCCTGCGAGCAGGCAGATGCCGCCGAGGCACACTCCGAGCGTCGAGATCAGTCGCGCCGCACGCCGGCCGCGGTTTGTGTCGAGGCCGGCCGACATCAGTCGCCCTTCACGAAGCGGCTGGACTTGAACGCGTTCTCCCAAACGAGCGCGGCAATCGGCGCTTTGAAATCGACCTCGCTCGTGACCCCGAACTCTTCGAGCGCCTCGTTGATGGCGCGCTTGAGATTCGGCTCGAGATCATCGAGTTGCCGGCGCGTGCCGGCGGCGGTGTCCGGGTGACTCAACGAGAACGGCGGTTCGATCCCGTGGAACTCCACCTTGGCGCTGCCGCCTCCGGTCCGCACCGGCAATTGGTCGAACCATCGGATTCTGGGCTTTGCATCGTTCCCCGCCAACGTCCGATCCGTCAGGATGTCGAGCTGGACGAGGGCATGCGAGTAGGCGCGGATTTCGTCGTGGCTTTGCGCCCGACCGACGACGCGCAGGATCGGGGCGGCCTTGGGATTCGGGTCGCGCGAGCCTTCCGGCGAACAGGCAGGGGCGGCGACGGACGGCCCGCCGCCCCCGCTCTCGGCTTCTGTCCACAGGCCGTCCTTCCGCCACAGGTCATTCAGCCCGCGCCATAAGTCGCGGTCGCCGGCGCGATCGCGCCACAGCTCGCCGGCCCTCGCGGCGACATCTTCGGCGATCTTCCGTTCGATCTCGGGGTAGACGGCGCTGTCGTGCCACAGGCGCCAGCCGTTGCCCCGAAGCTGCACCAGGACGCGGAGCCTGTCGTGATCGCCGGGTCGGTTCTCCAGCACGCGGGAATACCAGTGGCGGACGAGATAGGCCACCAGGCTGCGCGCCATGTACTCGACGATCAGCCGGAAGTAGCGTTCGATCAGCGCGCGCGCGGCTCTCGCCGCCCCAGGCTGGGAGAAACCCGACACATCCAGGCCGGCATGGCGCTCGGCCTCCCCGGCGCCGACTCCGAAGAGCAGCGTGGACCCCTTGGAGCGCATCCAGGCGCGCAACTGCGTCTGGACGTCGCCGGGCCGGCTGGCCCAGCCCGGAGGCAGGAACAGGTCGGGGTGCTCGGCCATCGTGCGCAACAGCTCGTTGCCGCCGAGCTTGGCGCTGTCGGCCACTTCCTCGAACTTGACCCCGGGTCCCGGTTCGGCCGAGATGAAGAGATCGAGCGTGCCGCCGCCGAGGTCGCCCACCAAACAGACCTCACCGAAGACGCGCGTGCCGCCCTTGGCGGCACTCGACTCGTTGTAGATCCCGATGTCGTCGGTAAGCCGGAACTCGCCCCCGAGGCTGCGCGCGCCGCTGTGGATCACGCGCCGCAGCGTGTGTTCGTAGTCCCGCACCTGCTCGCGAGAGTCCCGGAGCGGGTACGTGAACGTGAAGTCCACCCGCGCCGGAAACGCGCGCAGCCGTCGCCAGACGATGTCGGCCATGACCAGCTCCATCGCCATGCCGAGATAGATCTCGCGCAGCACATGTTCGCGTTCCCTAAAGGCCTCGGACGACGCCTTCCACTTGAAGTCGGCCAGGATGTGGTTGGTGAGGTCACTCCGTTGCATGTCCATGAACGGGATCACGCAGTCTCGGCCGGGCTGCCAGTGCGACGGGTCTGCGCCGCTCAGGCTCGCCAGCGGCTCGATGGTCAGCAGTTCCGACGGCAGCAGCCCCTCCATTTCTTTCGGGGCGGCGTGTGCGGTATAGGTCGGCAGCCACACGCCGAGCCTCTTCAGTCCCTCGGCGGTGTCGGTCACGTGCGACCAGTTCTCGCTGACGTGCAGCGTGAGTGGATCGCTCCGCGCGGGGTCGAGCTCGGGCGCCAGTTCGACCAGATGCTTCTCGCCGTCCGCCTGAACTGCGGCGACGGTATGCGACGTCCCGAAGTCGAGTCCCACCTTGACGTCCCCCTGCCGCCGGGCAAGGGGTTCGAGGTTCAACGCGTAGAGTCCCAACTCCTGCCCGGATTCCGGGTTCTCCAGGCTGAACGCTACGGGAGGGCCGCCGGTGTGCTCACGCCGGTCGCCGGCACGGAAACTGACCGGGTGCGCGCCGGCCCGTTTGGGGGGGCGGCGCCGACGGACGCGGTCGTCGTCCGGATCGAGCCACAGCGTGCTCAGGCGGAGCCGGGCGTCCGTGCAGTGTTCATAAACGTAGTAGGCGCGCCACGGTTTCTCCTTGGACTTGGAACGAAACCGCGGCCAGACCATCCAGTGCGCCCGGTGATGCCGGTCCTCGTCGTCCGCTGTATCCGCGTGCGGCACGGGCAGCGTGATCGGAACCAGATCGCTGCGACCGGCCAAGCGAAGTTGCCACGTTGCTTTCGCCGATGGTCGGCGCGTGTCGTCGCCCCTTGACGATCCGTCGCGCGCCGGTGCGCCGCGCCGCAGGGCATCGACCACACCGCGACCGGTCGAGGCGAGGTCCTCTCCGTCGTGCACTGCTCGGCCCACGCGTTGACCGGCCGAGACCAGGTTCCTGACCGCCCTGGCCGCCTGCTCGGAACTCTCCTGGAGCCAATGCGATGAACCCGTCGTCGATCGCCCACTGCCGGTCGTCTGCCGTCGGGGACCCTCGTCGATTGACGGGTGCTTCGCGTGCACCGGCTCGCCGCGCTTGAGCAGTTCGACCACCCGCGCGCCGTCATCGGTTTCCACCAAGCCCAGATAATCGGAACGTAGCGGATAGTCCGGGTACCGAACCCGTCCGGGCCGGGTCGATGACCCGGGAACCGGTTCCTGCCGCATCGGCGTGCAGTCCCGGACCATCATGTCGTCGCGGTCGAGGAGGACGGCGTTCTCGATGATGGTGGCTGACCGGCGATCCGCGGTCAGGACGGCCAACTTGCGCCCGTCGGGCCTCGTGCCGAAGGCGGCGATGTCTCCGTGCCGCTGCAGGTGGTCGAGATGCTCCCGCCAGAATGCCCGCGCCGGCGCCTCCCGGTCGAGCAGGGTGAATTCGACCATCTGGAACGTGACGCCGACATCCGTCGTCACCGATCGGAGGGCGGGTGCCCTTGTCAAGAGATCGGTTTCATCGACGAGCGGCGTCTGCTCGTCGGGCCAGTAGTCGCCGGATGTGGCGGTGGGGAGCGCGATGGTGACAGGGACCGCCTCGGCGCCGGTTCCCCAGTAAACCGAGAGGGTGCGGCCCCGACCGCACGTCGCGGGCGCCGGCGCCGAGTCGTCCGCAAACACGTGCGTCCACGGGGGCGCCGCGCCGCCGTGCGCCCGCTTCTCCTCCTCGATCCAGGTGCGGATCTGGCGGACGGCCATGCCAGCCGGGCGCCACTCCCGAATCTCCTCCATTCGCCAGTCACGAGGCCGCTCCGAACCTGTCAGGGCCTGCCACAACGCGCCCCAGGCGCCCTCGCGCTTCTCGTCGTTCTCGATCGGCGTCGGGCAGAGTAGCGTGTACGGAGAGTTGAATCCGAGCATGACGTCGCCGTCACGGTGCTCCTGGACGACAGCGACGCGCGCGTGCTCCGGCAGTTGCTTCTTGCGGTACTCGTCCACCAAGTGATCGAGCGACAGCAGGGGCGGGTTTTCTCGCGGCGCGATGTCGCGCAGCGCCAACTTGCCCATCACCAAGCCGGCCAGCAGCATCTCCAGTTGCCGGCGCTCCGTCGGATGCCCGTGCTCGATGGCGTAGCGGAAGTGATCGGCCGCGGCCATCGGGTCGGGCCAGCCGTTCTGCGCGAGGTTCTCCTCGCGGATGAACCCCTGAACGGTGCCCTGGATGTTCTGGTCGGGGACCTGCGTCAACTCGCCCGGCTTCTCGGCGGCGACGTTGAGGGCGTCGTGGCCCACGAGCGGCGGCCAGTACCCGCCGTGGGTTGTCCGCGCCGGCTGAACGACGAGAGAAGGGGCACCCTCGCCGCGGGAGTACTCGCGGATCCAGTCGGCCGTCCAATGCAGGAGCGCAAGCGCCGCGGCATCTTCGTCGCCGATATCGCCCCGTCGCAGCGATTCAAGGCGGTGTGTCGCCAGCCGTCTGCGTGTCAGGCTCTCGCGCGTCAACGACAAGTCTGGCCGCGGCTCCGCGCCCAGCACTTCCTCCATCCACGCGACGTGCTCGCGATAGTCGGCGACGAGCCTATGCAGCGCCCCGGCGACCCGCTCCGGAGCGCCCAGACATACCGCCTCGTCGTAGATGGCGGGGACCACACCCAACACGCCGCCGCTCTGCGGCTTGGCCAGCGTCCGTGCGAACACGTCGAGCACGTCGGCGAGCGTCGCCGCCTGGTTGGCGAGGCTCTGGATCGTGCCGCTCCGTGCGCCGCCGGGAAGGCGGTTGCCGCCGCCGAGCCGGGTGGGGTCCTCGGCACCCATCTGGTAGAGGCCGGGCGAACAGGGTTCGCGGTCAAGGAAGTGGCGCAGGCAGCACAAGGCTGCGACCCCGTGGACGAACGACTCACTGATCGGCTGCTGCGTGTCCGACGTGTAGTGTCGGACCCTGATGGCGGTGTCGGGCACGCCGACCGGCACCGTGGCCACGCGACGCGCCAAGCTGCGGCCGTAGTACGCGAACGCGGAGTTTGCGTTCTCCAGCATGGAGCGGTTGCGGCGCTGGGCCTTCTCCAGGGTGGCCTCGTCGAGGCCCTCGTGCCCGAACCGGAACCAGTTCAGCACCATGACCGCCATCACGTCGTCGTCGTCAGCGGCGAACCGTCGCGCCAGCGTCGGCGCCACCGAGGCCCCGGTACCGCCAACGGCGGAGCCGACCACCGCCACCCGGCCGCGCGTGCTCAGAAGCTCGTGGTACGTGCCTTCGTGGTTCGTGCCGGCGCCGCTCGACTTGGTGTCGAACTCCTTCAGGCGGAACAGCAACGACCCGACCGCGGGGGAACCCATCATGCCGTGCGAGTAGCGGATCTCCCGCTGTCCCTGTGACGTGAGCAGGTCGAGGTACGGCGAATCGGCGAAGCGCCGGCCGAGGGTGTCGAAGGGCGGGTTGAACCACGTGCGATCGCTGCCTACCGGCAGGGGCGTGACGATCTTCAGCTCAGGGGAATCGGAGCCGGCGATCGCCGCCCGCCACTCGTGTCGGCCCGGGTGAGAGTCGACCAGTCGGCGGGTGAGCTGCCACGCCGTCGCTTCGCGGTCGCCGTCGCCGGAATCCTGATCCACGAGATATACGGTGGGGAACGCGAGGGGCTTGTCGTCCGCATCGCGGAAGAATCCGAGCGGCTGGCCGAGCGTGTGCAGCCGCACCAGGGCCAGCGCCACGTGGGCGCCGGTGCCGCCGCACACGACGAGCGTGTTGTTCTGCACGGTCTAGCGCCTTTTGTACAACCAGTTCGCACCCAACGGTCCGAGCAGGCACAGGGCTGCCGCGAGCAGGATGCCCAACCAGGCGAACCACAAGTTCATGGTACGCTGTTCCGGGGCGCAGCCGTCCGCGCCGGTCAGGGCGAAGGAGAGCACCAGCCCGGCGACGAAGAAGAGGGCGAGGAAGATGCCCACCGTCAACCAGGACGACGGCGCGCCTGCGGACTCCCGCAGGTCCCAGCCGTGGAGTTGGCGCTTGCGCGCCCAGCCGGCGACCGCCGCCGCAAGGACGCCCGGTGGGAGGGTATAGAACAGCAGCAGCGTCATCTCTCGACCGGGCGTGTTGCACCACGCGTCGAAGGCGCCCTCTCCGCCGCAGGCCGCGCTCGCGCATAGCAGCAAGGGCAGGAACGCTCGGCCATCCAGCGTGCGTGCTCGATTCGTCATGGGTGTCGCGTTGCCTCACCGATACCACGGCTCACTGTTGGTCATCTTCGGGGATCGATCCGCACAGCGCGGCTACCGAGCGTGGTGAGGCCGGGTCATGTTACCACCATCACATGGCGCGCTTTTCTTGGGCGTGTATTCTGGATCCGGCTTGGCTGTCGCGCGGGCACTCCCGCGAGGGACGGGCCGAGGCGAATCGCCTGCGAGCGATAGGGGAGGCCGCGACATGAAGGGCGGGTTGAAGCAGGTGGCGGCGGGGGCGGTGGCGCTCGCGGTGACGATCGGCGTGACGGCGTCAGCGGCGGCCCAGCCGCCGGCGCCGGTGGGCGAGTGGCGGGCGTTCGGGGCGGACCCCGCCAACACCAAGTACTCGCCGCTCGACCAGATCACTCCGGAGAACTTCACCGAGCTGGAGGTCGCCTGGCGGTGGCGGTCGCTCTCGGCCGAGATCGCCGAGAGCCACGAGGCCATCCGGCCCGGCCCGTTCAAGACCGCCCCGCTGATGGTGGGCGGGCTGGTCTACGCGAGCACCGCCCTCGGGCAGGTCGCGGCCCTCGACGCCGGCACCGGCGAGCTCGTCTGGTCGTACGACCCCCGCACCTACGACCGCCTCGAGCGCCCCGCCAACATGGGCTGGCAGCACCGCGGTGTGTCGTACTGGGAGGACGACGCGAGCGGCGACGCCCGCATCTTCATCGCCACCCACGACCTGCTGCTGGTCGCCATGAACGCCCGCACCGGCCGCCTGTATCCCGACTTCGGGGCCGACGGCGCCGTCGACCTGAGCGGCAGCCTGGGGCGTCCCATCGACCGCTCCCGCCTGACCCACTCGCAGCCGCTGGCCGTCGTCGGGGACACCGTCATCGTGGGCAGCATCGTCCAGGACGGCTCCCTGACCCGCCGCGAGGCGGACCCCGGCCACGTCCGCGCCTTCGACGCCCGGACCGGCGAGATGAAGTGGATCTTCCACACGATTCCCCAGGGGGACGAGTTCGGGGCGGAGACGTGGGAGAACGAGTCGTGGCGATACAGCGGCCACACCAACGTCTGGGGCACGATGGCCGTCGACGAGGAGCTGGGCTACGTCTATCTGCCGACGGGGACCCCGACCAACGACTGGTACGGGGGCATGCGCCCCGGCGACAACCTGTTCGCCGAGAGCATCGTCGCCGTCGACGTCGAGACCGGGCAGCGGGTGTGGCACTTCCAGGCCGTGCACCACGGGCTCTGGGACTACGACTTCCCGACCGCCGGCAACCTGGTCGACATCCGCGTCGACGGGCGCGACGTCAAGGCCATCGCGCAGCCCAGCAAGCAGGCCTTCCTGTACGTCTTCGACCGCGTGACCGGCGAGCCGGTGTGGCCCATCGAGGAGCGGCCGGTCCCGGCCGGGAGTGTGCCGGGGGAGTGGTACTCGCCGACCCAGCCGTTCCCGACCCGGCCGGCGGCGTTCGACCTGCAGGGCATCACCGTCGACGACCTGATCGACTTCACTCCCGAGCTCCGCGACGAGGCCCTCCGAATCGCCGAGCGGGCGCAGCTTGGACCGATCTTCACGCCGCCTCCGGTGCGGGGCGAGGGCCGGCCGATCATCCAGTCGCCGGGCCCCGGCGGCGGCATCAACTGGCCGGGCGCGGCCGCCGACCCCGAGACCGGGCGGCTCTTCGTGCCGTCGCAGACCCGCCTGCGGGCGGTCGAGCTGGTCGAGTACCCGCCCCCCGCCACCGTCGGCTACTTCACCGACCCCTGGGCGCAGCCGGTGCCGGGACCCCAGGGGCTGCCCCTCGTCAAGCCGCCCTACAAGCGGGTCACCGCCATCGACCTCACTACCGGAGACCACGCCTGGATGAGCCCCCACGGGGACGGACCGCGCAACCATCCGGCGCTGCGCGACCTCGATCTGCCGCCCCTCGGCGGCCACAACGGCATGCACGGGGGCGGCCCGTTGGTGACGAAGAGCCTGCTGATCGTCAACTCCGGCGGCCGGTACGTCGAGGACATGGTCGAGGCGGCGCGCGCGATCACGGCCTACGACAAGGACACCGGGGCCTATCTGGGGTCGGTGCCGCTGCCCGCCGTTCCCTACGGCAATCCCGTCACCTACCTGTACGAGGGGAAGCAGTACATCGCCGTGGCCGTCGGCACGTCGAGCGGGGCCGGCGGGGCGGAGCTGATTGCGCTGGCCTTGCCGTGACCGGCGGCAGCGGAGCAGCCCCGCGGGCGGATGAGTTCGTAGGCCGCGGTTCAGCGGATCGGGAACGCGAGGCGCGTCGTCTACGTCGTGGAGGGTCGCGCAGCGGGAGCGGAAGCCGGGCCGGTGCAACTCGGCGCGTACCGCTGCGCAACAGCGGCACCGCAAGTTGGGCCGGTGCAACGCACAGACCGTCACGATTCGCGACGTCGTCGAGTTCGTTCCGTGCAGCCTGCTTCGCGTTGCTCTAACTCCGTGAACCACGTAATATGCGCATATGTCGAAACGTCAGCGAGACGTCAAGGTGGAACCCCCGCCAACGACGTCATCCGGTGCGCGCGTCGTGACGGCGACGGAAACCGCGAAGAACTTCGGCTCGATCATCGATCGGGTACGGGAGGAGCGCGCCGTCTACGTCGTGGAACGCGGCGGAACCCCGGTGGCGGAGATTGGTCCGGTGGCGAAGACCGTCACGGTCCGTGACTTCGTCGAGCTCATCCGTTCCGGGTCGATTCCAGTCGCCGGCGAGGAGTACCTGAACGCGGTGGAGGAGGGCGTCGCCTTCTGGAACCGCGAGGAGGTTCCCCGGCATCCATGGGCACGCTGATCGACTCGAGCGTTCTGATCGCGGCCGAACGCGGCCGATTGGACCTCGAGGCAGCGCTCGCCGGCCGCGCCGACGATCCGGTGGGCATTGCCGCCATTACCGCGTCCGAGGTGCTCCAGGGTACGTACCGGCTTGGCGGGGTGCGCCTGGCGCAGGCGCGCGCGTTCGTGGAACGATGGCTGACCGTGCTGCCGGTCGTTCCGTTCGATCTGCGGGCGGCGCAGGTGCATGCGACGCTGGCCGCCGACCTCGGACGGAAGGGTACACCGATGGGTGCGCACGATCTGATGATTGCGGCGACCGCCGTGCAGCTCGGTTACGCCGTCGCCACTTGCGACCGTCGCAGCTTCAGCCGGGTGGATGGACTTGCCGTGCGGTACTGGTAGAGCGACGCAGCCCGGGCGGGCCGCCGGGGCTGCCCGTGTCGAGCCGCCTCGCAGGCGGGTCACGGCCATCGTTCTCACCCAACCCTGACCGGCGAGGGCCGCTCATGGGTGCTGGAGGAGGCGCCCGCCGGACCGGGGGGCGCGTCGTCCGGGCGGCGGGTATGATCGGTACGGCGATGTCGACGAGCGCACACGACGTCACGGTAATCGAGGCGCCGCCGCCCGGCTCGCTCGACGCACTGGCGCAGCGCGCCGTCCTCGTCCTGCGAGCCGCCGGGGTGCGTCGCGCGGTCGTCTTCGGGTCGTGGGCGCGCGGCGAAGCGGACGGCTTCTCCGATCTCGACCTCGTCGTGGTGATGGACACCGACCTCCCGCGTGTCGAGCGGGGCCGCGAGCTCCTGGGCAGCTCGACGAAGCGCTTCCGGTCGTCGTGGACCTGCTCGTCTACACCCCCGCCGAGTTCGCGGCGGGAACGGCGCGCGGTTTCGGCGTCTTCGATGCGCTGGCCAGCGACGGGGTGGAGATCCTCGCGTGAAGGACGCGAACGAGGCCCGGCGCTGGCTGGACACCGCCGAGGAGGATCTTCGTTGCGCCCGCTACGCCGCCGCCGGCGGTTTCTTCGCTCATGCCTGTTTCGGCGCCCAGCAGGCCGCGGAAAAGGCTCTCAAGGCGATTCATTTCGCGGGCGGCGCGCGGACGATTCTCGGCCACAGCGTCCGCAGCCTGATCGATCGTCTCGGGTCCCGCGTACCGGCGTTGGACGCGCTACGCGAAGAGGGCCGCGAGCTCGACCTCTACTACATACCCGCGCGCTATCCGAACGGCCTGGATGTCGGAACGCCCGGCGAAGCGTTTTCCGAACACCAGGCGGCGCGTGCGGATCGCGAACGCCCCGCCATCATCGCCGCGGTGCGTCCGCACGTGGCCTCACTCTCCGATCGCTCGTGACGGCGTCACGAGCGCGCTGTCGGCCCTGCTTCGGTACGCGCTGTCCGGAGTCCAGCCGTGCGTCTACCCGCACGTCCATGGCGTCGGCCGATGTCTTCGTGTTTCCGAGCGGTACCGACCCGCCGGCAACGTGGTGCTCGGCGATAATGGATGCGGTAGCAGTTTCAGGAGTACAGACAATGCTGATCCACGTTTCGCAGGCCGCGATGCGGTCGGGGCTCCGGTCACCGGGCGTGCTCGCGGGCGTCCTTTCGCTGGTCGTCGTTGCATGCGCTGCCGTCGACGAGCCGCCGGAGGCGGGGCGGAACGCGACGTGGTTCGAGGGGGCCAGGCTCATCGACGGCAACGGGGGAGCGCCCATCGAGCGCTCCGCGTTTCTCGTCGAGGGCGGGGTCTTCGCCTGGGTGGGGCAGGCGGGGGAGCGGGAGGCTCCGGCGGGCGCCGCGCGGGTGGACCTGTCGGGGAAGACGGTGATTCCCGCCCTGATAGATGCGCACCAGCATATCGGGTTGACGAACGTGAAGGACGGCTCGCACAGCCCCGACAGCTACACGCGGGCGAACCTCATCGAGCATCTCGAGCGGTCGGCGTATCACGGGGTGGCGGCGACCATGAGCCTGGGGCTCGAGTCCGACGAGGCGCTGGCGTTCGACCTGCGGGATGCGGCGATCCCCGACGCGGCGCGCTTCCTGACGTCGGGCCGGGGCATCGCGGCCACCCCGACGGCCGGTCCCCAGCAGCCGTACCGCCTCGGGATCCCCCGTGGGGCGCGCACCGAGGCCGAGGGGCGTGCGGCGGTCGAGGAGTTGCACGGGCACGGGGTGGACCTCGTCAAGATCTGGGTCGACGACCGGGGCGGCGCCGTCCCCAAGCTCGAGCCGCCCGTCTACCGGGCGATCATCGACGAGGCGCACGCCCGCGGCATGCGGGTGACGTCGCATCTCGGCACCACCAGCGGACTGGCCGACGCCAAGGAGCTGCTGCGGGCGGGCCTCGACGGCTTCGCGCATACCGTGCGCGACCGCGACGTCGACGACGAGTACATGGCGCTGGTCCGCGAGCACCCCGAGGTGTGGACGATCCCGAACCTGCCGGGCTCGCCGGTGACCCACGACGACCTGCCGTGGTTGAGCGAGACGCTGCCGGCGTTCGAGATCGAGAACCTGCGCCTCGAGGCCGACCGCCTGGCGGCCGAGGGCCGCGGCGCGCTGTTCGAGCTGCAGTGCCGGAACTTGGCGAGGAACCGCGAGGCGGGCATGATCATCGGCATGGGGACCGACTCGGGCGTCAGCGTCGCCTGGACCACGCACACCGAGCTGCGGGACATGGCGCGTTGCGGGCTGACCCCGATGGAGGCGATCGTCGCGGCGACGCGGGTCAACGCCGAGTTCCTCGGGCTCGACGACCTCGGCACGGTGGCCGAAGGCAAGCAGGCTTCGTTCGTGGTGCTCGACGCGAACCCCCTGGACGACGTGACGAACAGCCGCCGGATCTCCGGGGTCCATCTTCGCGGAGAGCCGGTGGACCGCGAGGTCCTCCGAGCCCGGTTCATGGACGGTGTGATGTGATCCGCCGCCGTGCCGGCGTGCGAATCGTCGGCGTTCCTCGCGGTTCCCATACGACAGGTTCGCGTCCGATTCGACGGGCGTGAGCCCATTCGACGCTGTCTGACGCATTTCGTCGCAGGAGGTCAGACATGACGACGACGGTTCGATACCCGGGAGGTCCGGAACGGATCGGGGTTCCGCGGTCGGAACCGCTGGGACAGGTTCCACCAGGGGCCGTTCCTGGATGTGGTGGCGCGCCCGGCCGGACGCCCGCGGGAGGCGGCCCGAGTACGCCTCGAAGGCGGGCCAGGGTCGCGGTCTTCACCGACAACGATTTCGCCAAGGTCAACGGCGTCACGACCGCGCTCTCGGCGCTGCTCCGGTACGCGCCGCCCGGCGTGGATCCGTGCGTCTACACGCACTCGGACCGGACGGCGGAGCGGCCCGGCTACGTCGCCATGCCCGCGCCGGGCATCGGCCTCCCGTTCTACCGCGAGATGCGGGTCTATCTGCCGCGGTTGTGGGCGCTGTGCGCGCGGGTGCGCGCCGACGGCATCGATCTCATCGATCTGGCCTCAAGCCGCGCGCGGCGGGGCGCGATGTCCGCCGCGGCCCGCCGCTACGCCGAGAGCCGGCGTTGGGAGCGGGCGTTCGCCCCGCTCTACGACGCCTACCGCGAGGTCGCCGCGCAACCGCGTTCGGTCCGTCCCCGGCCGGCCGCGTCCCCCCGACGCCGCGCACCCGTCCGGAACGCCGGACGCTGCGACCCGTCGGCGCGGGCGGTGCTCGCGGATGTGGTGCGCCGTCCGCGCCATCACCTCATCGCGCGCTGGAACTGGAAGGCGGCGCTGCTGAGCGCCGGGCTGCGCGGTCTCGTGTTCTTCGCGGCGACCCGCAGCTCGGGTCTCGACGCGGCGCGCACCGCCCTCGCCGTCGAGTTCGCCTACCGGGTCGCGGGGACCGGCTGCTTCGCGGCGTTGACCCAGGCGTTCAGCCGCGCGACGCCGGGGTGGGCGGCCACCGCCATCGTCATCGTCGCGATCCCGGCGGCGGCCCACGTCCTGCAGTACGGGGTGCACCGCCTCGCGGGGACCGTGGAGCTCGACCGGGGCATGGCGGCGTCGGTGGCGTTCACGGTCGTCTCGGCCGCGTTCACGCTGTACGCCATGCGCCGCGGCGTCTTCATCGTCGGCGATCCCGGCCGGCGGCCCTTTTGGCGCGACCTGGCGGACATGCCCGGGCTCGTCGCCGGCTTCGTCCTCGCGATCGGCCGGGGAGCGTGGCGTTGCGTCATCCGCTCCGGCGGCGCCAGCCGCATGGGGAGGCTCGCATGATCAAGACGGTTCACCTGACCAACGCGTACCATCCCCATTCGGGAGGCATTCGCACGTTCTACCGGACCCTCATCCCCTGCACCCGGCCCGCGCGCTGCGCCTGACCCAGCCGGTTGTCGAAGCCGCCGACGGTTCCTGAGCTTCGGCCGTTGCGGGTGAGCCGGGCGCGCCCGGTTCAGAACGACGGATCGCGCCAGAGGCCCCGGCGGACCAGCTCGCCGCTGCCCGGCTCGCCCAGCACCTCGCCGTCGCGGTAGACGATCTCCCCGCGCCGCAGCGTCAGGGTCGGCCAGCCCGTCACCACCCGTCCCGCGTGCACCGAGTAGCCGCTGCCCGAGAACATGTCCTGGTCGCGAATCGTCCGCGTCTCCCCCGGATCCCACAGCACCAGGTCCGCGTCGGACCCGACCGCGATCGTCCCCTTGCGCGGGTACAGCCCGAACAGCTTGGCGGCGTTGGTCGACGTGACCTCGACGAAGCGCTCCAGGGTGATCCGGCCGGTCCGCACCCCCTCGGAGTAGATCATCGGCAGCATGACCTGGAGGTTGCTCATCCCCGCGCGGTGCTGCACGACGTTCTGCGACGGGTCGAGCTTCTGCTCGCGCGTGTAGGCGACGTGGTCGGTGGCCACGACGTGGACGGTGCCGCGGGCGATGGCGTCCCACAGGGCGTCGAGGTCGCTCCGCTCCCGCAGCGGGGGCTGCCCGATGTACAGGCCCGGCGTGGGTCCGTCGAACCGCTCGCGGGTCAGGTGCAGGTAGATGGGGCGGGTCTCGACGTACACGGGCAGGCCGCGCGCCTGCGCCGCCTCGGCGACCCGCAGGGCGCCTTCCGAGGACAGGTGGACGATGTAGATGGCCGCGCCCGTCGCCTCGGCCATCGCCACCGCGCGCTGGGTGGCCGCGACCTCCGCCGCCACTGGCCGCGCGTCGGCGAAGTGCTCGAGGCCGCCCCGCCCCTCGGCCGCCATCCGCTCCGCCGTGGTCTGGACGATGGCGGCGTCCTCGCAGTGCATCATCATCAGCACCCCGGTGTCGCGCGCCGCGTGCATCGTCGAGACGAAGCCGGGGGCGGCGGCGTCGAACGTGGGCCGCACCATGAACACCTTGATGGTGGTCTGCCCGGTGTCGGCGAGGGCCGAGAGGGTCTCGACGGTAGCCGTGGCGGGGTCGGAGACGATGGGGTGGAAGATGACGTCGGCGATCGACCGAGCCTCGATCTCCGCCGCCGCCCGCGCCACCGTCGCCGCCGGCGCCTCGCCGGCGCCCACCCCGCCGAAGTTGGAGATGGTGGTGATGCCGCCGGCCAGCGCCGCGGCCGAGCCGGACGTGTAGTCGTCCATGCGGGCGCCACCGAGGTGCACGTGGGGATCGATGCCGCCCGGCAGCACCAGCCGGCCGCTCGCGTCGATCTCCCGGGTGTTCGCGTCGCGGGGAGCGAGGCCGGTGCCGATCTCGGCGATGGCGGAGCCGACGACCCGGATGTCGGCCGAGCGCAGGGCGCCGGCGGTGAAGACCTCGCCGCCGCGGATGATCGTCTCGGGCTCCGGCTGGCCGGCGGCCGCGATGGCGGTAAACCCGAGCGCACCGAGTGTAACGAGGCTGCGCAGTGCATTCATCGACACATCTCCGGATTCCCAGGCTCCTGCGCCGTAGGACGGCGCCGAGGCCTGACGGGTTGGCGGGGCGGCCAGCGGAACCGCGGGGCAACGCTTTCCGATCCCGCTGACGCGCCGCCGGGAAGCCCCATTATCGCATTCCAGGATACTCCCTCGGGGATTGGTCAGAATCCGGGGCTCCGATTGGGTCGCCGCCCGAGGCTCCGCCCTTGGCAAGGGGTCCCGACGCGTCGAGTCGGCTGCTGATCGATAATGTCGGCGGTAGACTGATCGGTCGAGCGATTGGAGGAGACGATGACGTTCCGCTGGCGCACCGTCGTTGCCGCATCGTGTCTCTGGCTGTCGCCGATCCCGGCCGGTGCGCAATGGTCGCAGTGCGCGTCCGATCTGAACGACCTGTCCACGGTCGCCCGCGAGGTGCACGAGACCGCCGACAGGGTCACGTCGATTCAGGTGAGGCTTCGGAGCGGGGAGGAGGCGTACGCCCGGTGCGTCCAGGACCGCGGGCGTTTCCGCACCGGCGACCCGCTCGTGAACCCGCCCGGCATCATCTCGAGCGACGAATGCAGCCTGCAGATCTTGTCGTACCGGTCCGCCGAGCGGCAGTATGAGACGGAGATGAACCTGGCTCGACAGGCCTTCGCAGACTTGGCGTTCGCGGTTCAGACGGTGGAGCAGAGCTGCCAGTATCCGCTCGCGACGATGGCGCCGGCCCCGGGCGAGGCCGCGCGGAGCCCGGCCTGCGATCGCTTTCTGCGGCAGCGGCGCGAGGCGCCGGCCGAGTTGCTGCATGTCCTCTGTGGGGCGGAGATGTCCGCCGAGGACTGCCGCGCCTGTCTCGGCGAGCCGCCGCGGAACTGACCGGCCGCCACTCTCGCGGCGGCCGGTCAGGACGGAACCGGCGGGCCGCCGGAGCGGGCCTCACCGATTGGACAGGATCAGTGCTGGGCGGGCCAGCCTTCATCGAGCGGCTGGGACTCGTCGGCGGTGATCTGCAGGTGGGCGCAGTGGTGATAGCTGTAGGCGCCGGGGTTGTTGTAGGCGTGCTCCGCCATCCACTGGATGACCTGCAGCGTGCACCTCTCGCAGTTGATGTTGGGGACGCGGATCTCCGTCTCGAACTCGATCGGGGTCGGCTCCCGCGTGTGGTGGATGAACAGGCCATCGGCCAGCAGCGGAGGCTGGGCGGGAACCTCAATCATCGCGGCCAGCGACCACGGGCGGTCCCACTCGCCCCGGTGGCTGGGCCGGGTCTTGGTCTCCGGGTCGGGCGGCAGCTCGGTCATCGAGTTGACGGCCAGCGCCACGCGGTAGTGCCCCGGATGGTAGATGGTCTCCAGGATCTTGAGGGGCAGCATCGAGCCGCCGACGACCCTGGTGACCATGTTGCTCGCGGTGCCCCAATCGGTGTTCGAGCCGCCGCAGGGGCCGGCCTTCTGCGGATCGCCGCGCTCGTTCTCGACGATCCACGAGGCTGGCTCGACCAGCTTGAAGTGGGCATGGGTCACGGTCGGCGCCACCAGCGCGACCACCCCGACTACCAGAAGAAACCGGACAACATGCGGCATGCCAACGCTCCTTTGTCGACAGAGTGAACTCGACGGTCCAACGTAACGCCTCACCTTATCAACTCCCCGCGAGCGGTTCAATGGACAGGCCGGGCGGCGCTCGCGCCGGACGGGGCATCGGCAGCCGGCCCCGGCGGTCGGGCCGGTTCGTGACAGCCGTGTGAGAATGGGCTCCGTCCGACCCGACCCGCGGCCCGGGGCAGCGCCCCGCGTCGCACCGAGATCGGTTGATGCAGGGTGCATCGCCGGCCGAACCACAGCGTCGGTCGATGGAGGTCAGAACGGTGATGGCGAACGCAGGCAACGATCTGGCGGCGGTTTTCGAAACGTCGAAGGGGCAAATCCGCATCGCGCTCTTCGCGGACGACGCCCCTCTGACGGTGGCGAACTTCGTGAACCTGGCGCAGCGCGGCTACTACGACGGACTGAAGTTCCACCGGGTCATCGCCAACTTCATGATTCAGGGCGGCGATCCCACCGGCACCGGGCGGGGGGGACCCGGCTACAACTTCGGCGACGAGTTCAGCCCGAACCGGCGGCACGACTCGGCCGGGACACTCTCGATGGCCAACGCGGGTCCCGGCACCAACGGCAGCCAGTTCTTCATCACCCACGGCCCCACACCCCATCTCGACGGCCGGCACTCGGTGTTCGGCCGGGTCGTCTCCGGGCAGGATGTCGTCGACGCCATCGCGCAGGACGACGTCATGACCACCGTGACCATCGAGGGCGATGCGTCGAGTCTGCTCGCGGCGCAGCAGGCGGAGGTGGCCGGCTGGAACCGGATCCTCGATCGGCGTTGACAGCGGCGACGCCCGAACGTCGTCAGCCGGCGGACGGTGTTCCGGTCATGAGAGAGTCGAGCACGCCGCCGCCGCAACAACCATGCGTCGCAGGACCGCAGACTGCGGCACTGGCGAACTTCGGATGTCCCCTCAACAGGACATTCTCGTCTTGATGCGACCTCCTACGCAGATTGGCGGTGTCGCCGGGGTTCACGCCCCGGCCTTCGTTGAGCGGCATCCGGCCGGTCAACTCGGCGACATCTTCCGGGTGTCGCCGGGCTTCACGTCCCGGCCTTCGTTGAGCGAACCGGGCGGTCGGCGAACACGCGCTCGCCCGGCAGGGTCGCCGGGGTTCACGCCCCGGCCTTCGTTGAGCGCACTTCCGGATTCCGCATCCTGCGGGTGCCTACGAGTGTCGCCGGGGGTTCACGCCCCGGCCTTCGTTGAGCGGAGTCGGTGTCCAAGCTGATTGCCGCCATCATACCTGCCACGTGACGACAGACTCATGCCTGCAGCCGGCAGCACCGTGCTGACGATAGGTCACTCCACGCAGGCCAATAGAGGCGTTCATCGGCCTGTTACAGCGCCATCGCGTGACCGCGCTGGCCGATGTCCGCGCGGCGCCTTGCAGCCGCTTCAATCCACAGTTCAACCGGGGGACGCTGGCGCGCAGCCTGGATGCGAACGGGATCGCGTACGTCTTCCTGGGGTGGAGCTGGGCGGCCGCTCGGAAGACCCCGCCTGTTACGACGCCGGCCGCATCGACTACAAGCGACTCGGCGGGACCCCCTCGTTCCAGAAGGGCCTTGACCGCGTGGCACTGGGGGCGACCGGCCACCGCATCGTGCTCATGTGCGCGGAGAGAGAGCCGCTTGAGTGCCACCGCTGCCTGCTCGTAGCCCCGGCCCTCGAGGCTCGAGGCGTTGCGGTCACCCATATCCGGTCCGAGGGCGGCCTGGAACTCCATGGGGAGGCCATGCATCGGCTGCTGGCCCTGCACGGCATGCAGGACTCGATCGAGAGTCAAGGGTTGTTTCCCCGCTCCCGCGCCGAACGGATCGAAGAGGCCATCGCCCGGCAGGCTCGTCGATTCGCGCACCGGAGCGACAAACGGGCTGACGATTCGGAGCCGCCCGGCCGGCGCCGCCGCGAGTTGCACACATGAGGGTCTTCACCATCGGGTTCACGAAGAAGCCTGCGCGCAGGTTCTTCGAGCTCCTGCGAACATCGGGCGCGCGCCGGGTCGTGGACGTGCGGCTCAACAACGTGTCGCAGCTCGCCGGCTTCGCCAAGCGGGATGACCTGGCCTATTTCCTCGCCGAGATTTGTGGCTTGGAGTACGTGCACGTGCCGGCGCTGGCGCCCACGAAGCAGATGCTGGACGACTTCAAGAAGCGCCGCGGCGACTGGAGCACCTACGAGACCCGGTTCCTGGACCTCATGCGCGCTCGACGGGTTGAGCAGGTCGTGGCCAGAGAAGTCGTCGCGGACGGCTGCCTGTTGTGCAGCGAGGATACGCCCGAACATTGCCATCGCCGCCTCGTGGTGGAGTACCTGGACCGGCACTGGGGCGGACTACACGTTACGCATCTCGCATAGGACCCTCGGTGGCGGGTCCGCGACGCCGGGAATACCGTCATGAAGACAATGCTCGACTTGGCCGTTCGCCCCGCCTCGCTTGCGGACGCGCGTCCACGCCGGGAGCGCTTCGAGGTCGACGAACGCGGCTGGCCCGTCCTCAAGCGGTCGCCCGGGGACACTACCGTCATCACCGACGAGTTCGTGAATGAACTCAGGGCGCGCGAAGGGTCTGACCGTTGAGCGGCTTGCGCACTGCGGTTGGTTGTTGCGGGGCCGTGCGGACCGTTCCGCAGTGACCGCGGTCACTGCGGAACGGTCCGCGAGGAGGCGGCCTCAGCGGTCCCCGGCCTCCTCGGCGCGCGCGCCGAGGAGGATGTTCAACAGGCCGTAGTTGCCTTCGTGGCAGGCATATTCGAATACCGGCTCGTCCGAGCGGCGCATCGGCACCGCAACGGTGAACGGCCGCGTGAAGATGACGGGATCGTCCACGGTGTACTCGTAGAGCAGGGTGTCGTCGTCGAGCCGGGTGAACCGCTCGGTCAGGGTGACGGTCAGGCCGGTGCCGATGGCAGTGGTGGCCGACGGGTCGAAGCTGCCGGTCTTGTCCGTCATGTTGGTGGTCTCCACCACCAGAGTGTCGCCCTCCCAGTGTCCGCGGGAGCTTCCGGCCCACTGGCGGATGCCTCCCGGCAACTGCGGGCGGCCATCGAGCGGAATGACCCGCAGGTCGTGCACCATCTCGTTGAGAATCGCGACGGTGTCCGAGGTCTGAAAGAGCTGCATGTTGTTGTTGTAGCCGCTCGGCATCATCGGCGGGCCGCTGTTGAACCCGACGATGCAGCGCTCGGCGAGGCCGCGGTCCTCGGGCCGGTCCGCACCGGTGCCGGCGCTGCGGACCCGCACCGGCAGCGGGATCGGCAGGTCCTCGATCAGCGAGCCGACCTGGCGGAGGGCCTCACCCTCGGGGGTCAACGCGGGCAGCCGGCCGTCCGGCGGATCGACGACCAGCGAGGTCCGCCGGTCGTCGACGATGGTCGTGCCGTAGTCGAGCCAGAAGTCGTTGTATCCGCCCACCGCGCGGCCGCCGCCACCGGCCGGCAACGGCTCGGTGCGCACCTCGCTCGGCTCGAGCAGCTGGGCCCGCCGCGCCGCGACCTGGGTCTCCTGGGCGGCGGCTTCCTCCTCCGTCAGGAACTCCCGGTCGGCCAGCAATTGCGGGCGCTGCAGCGGGGTCATGGTGCGAAAGTCCCACACCCCCTGTAGATCCGGCCGGCCGTCGGGCAGCCGCGGCGGCGTCTGTCCGTGCACCGAAACAACCGTCAGTGAAACGCCGACGAGCGCGCCGAGCGCGACGATGGGACGTACCCGCATGACCCCTCCCGCTGTTGTGACAAGAAACACGCAGAATCCGGCAAGCAAAATGTCGGAATCGAGCCAGTATACGCCGGCCCCGTCGCCGGCCGCGGGCGAACGGTGGGCCACGCGCCCCCCTCCGGGTTGACGGCGGCGGTCATCGGAGCGATGATGCGCTGATCGACAGATTGAACGGGGAACGGGAACAAGACCAAGGAGGAAGGTCCGTGGCCATCCAGCGATACGCGGCGGCGGTGTGTGCAGTGCTCGTTCTCGCAGCGGGCGCTCTGGCGCCGGACTCGGCGTTCGCCCAGCCGGCGGCCGGGGACGCTGCGACCCCCCGGACCGCCTGGGGGGCTCCGGACCTCAACGGCGTGTGGGACTTCCGCACGCTGACGCCGTTCGAGCGGCCCGAGTCTCTGGCCGATCAGGCGGTGTTCACGCCCGAGGAGGCGGCGCAGTACGAGGCCGAACGCCTCGCCGCGTTCGAAGTACGCGACGACCAGGAGCCGGCCGACGTGGTCGGCAACTACAACCAGTTCTGGTTCGACCCCGGCAACAAGATCAGCGAGACCCGTCAGACGTCGCTGGTGACCGACCCGCCCGACGGCCGGGTGCCGGGCCTGTCGGCCGACGCGGCGGCGCGGCAGGAGGCGCAGCAGCAGGTGCGGGCCGGCGTCAACCGCCACTCGCCGACCGCCGGCGGCTGGGTGGATGACCTCGGGCCCGGCATGTTCGCGGTCCGCTGCATCCTCGGCTTCAACACCGGCCCGCCGATGACCCCGGGCGGCTACAACCAGAACCTCCAGGTGTTCCAGACGCAGGACCACGTGGTCCTGCTCAACGAGATGGTGCACAGCTCGCGCGTGATCCCGCTCGACGGGCGTCCCCACATCGAGGACGGGGTGCGCCAGTGGATGGGCGATTCGCGCGGCCGCTGGGAGGGCGACACCCTGGTCGTGGAGACGACCAACTTCCTGCGCGAGACGAGCTTCCGGGGCGGCGTGACGACCGCCGATCTGAACCTCGTCGAGCGGTTCACCCGGGTGTCCGACGGTACGTTGATGTATCAGGTGACCATCGACGATCCGAATGCCTGGGATCGGCCCTGGAGCTACCAGATTCCCATGGTGAAGAACGAGCAGCCGCTGTTCGAGTACGCGTGCCACGAGGGCAACTACGGGCTCTACAACATCCTCGCCGGCGCGGTCACGCAGGAAGCGGAGGCGGATGCGGCGGCGCGCGACTGAGCGCGCGACTGAGAATGCCGGAGCTTCCGGCGGCGGCCTGTTGCCGGAGAGGATACGCAGTCGGCGATTGCCGCCGATTACAGGTGGGGACCCATGCTGACGAGACGAACCCTTCTGCTTGCGCCGCTGGCGGCCCCGCTCGCGCGGCTGGTTCATGCGCAGTCGGCGGAGCCCGGCCGGATGCTGCTGTCCATGCACCAGAACACCTCCCGAGCCGCCGGCTATCGCGGCTCGCTGGAGGGCTGGGCGAGGGCGGGCATCCGGTACGTCGAGCTCACCGACCGGCTGCTGGTGGACTTTCTCGCCAACGACACGTTGCCGGCGGCGGGGCGGGTGCTGACCGACGCGGGGTTGACGCCGGTGTCCGCCGCGGTGGTGCTGCCGGACCTGTGGATTCCCGGCCCCGCCCGGGAGGCCTCGCTCGACACCTGGCGGCGGCGGTGCGAGCAGTTCGCGAGCCTGGGGCTGCAGAAGGTCTACTCGCCGTCGATCACGAACCGGCCGGTCACCGCGGACGACTTCGACGCGACGCCGGCGTGCATCCACGAGGTGGGGGAGATCACCGCGGAGTTCGACCTGACCGCGATGATCGAGTTCACCCGCACGTCGACCCATCTGTCCACCCTGACGTCGTCGCTGGCGACGATTCGCGCCGCCGCGCATCCCAACGTCCGCCCCATGATCGACTTCTTCCACTTCTGGTCGGGTCTGAGCAAGTTCGAAGACCTGGACCTGCTCGAGCCGGGGGAGCTCGCCCACACCCACTTCCAGGACCTGCTCGACACGCCGCGCGAGCTCATCAACAACGATTCGCGCCTGATTCCCGGCGACGGCATTGCCCCGGTAGCGCGCATTCTCGAGAAGCTGGCTGAGAAGGAGTTCACCGGCGCGCTCTCGGTCGAGCTGTTCCGGGCCGAGCTCGTGCAGGGGGACCCGTTCGAGGTCGCAACCGAGATCCGGGGAAAGTGCGAGGCGGTGATGCGCCAGGCCGGGGTCCTGTAAGGACAGCGATCGGAATGGAATAGAAGTTGCCAAGTACACCCGGGCGCAGCCCGTTCGATACGGTTTCGCGCGCTTGGCACACGGCAAGGTGATTTCCGTCAAGCGTCCTGAGTGTCTGCCACGCGCCGGAGGGATCGCATGAGAGGGATCGGCGGGTGCACCGCGATCGTCTTGGTGTTATGGACCGGCGGACCGGCCACCGCCCAGACGGATCGGGTTGTCGAGATGGACACCCTGAACGTCCGGGACGTGCTCTACCACCTCGGGGGCGGGGGCGGGAACGGTCTCGCCCTCATCGACGAGATCAACGGCGGCGTGGTGCTGATCGACTCGAAGCCGGCGGGCTGGGGCGAGGCGGTCCGGGAGGTCGTCGAGCAGGTGACCTACCTCCCGGTGACCACGATCATCAACACCCACGCCCACCCGGAGCACGCCGGCAGCAACGCGGAGTTCCCCGACGCGGTCACCATCGTCGCCCACGCCAACGCCCGGGCCGCGATGCTGCGTGACGGTCTGTACGCGGAAGGCGGCCCGGGGTTGCCCTCGACCACGTTCACGGATCGCTTCTCGCTGCTCGACGACCTCGATCGCATCGAGCTGTACCACTTCGGTCCCGCCCACACCGACGGCGACGTCGTGGTCGTCTTTCCCGAGAAGGGCGTTGCCTATCTGGGCGGCCTGTTTCCGGACAGGGCGGTCCCGGTCATCGATCTCGAGCGGGGGGGCAGCGGGCTCGCCTTCCCGGAGACGCTGGACCGCGTCGTCGCGGCCATCGACGGCGTCGCCCGGGTCATCACCGGACACGGACCGTTCCCTTCGACCTACGCGGGCCGGGGGCGCCGCGAGCGGGGCGCGGCCCGCGCCTGGAGCGGGTTCCTGACCTGGGACGACCTCGCCGAGTACGCCGCGTTCACCCGCGACCTGGTGAGCGCGGTGGAGCGGGAGTTCGAGGCCGGGCGCAGCGCCGCGGAGGCCGCGGCGGGGCTGGAGCTGCCGGACCGGTACGCCGGCTACGACCTGACGGATCTGCAGGCCGCCGTGGATGCCCTCTACACCGAGCTCGCGTCGCGATGATCGGCCGGCTGGGCCGCGGCTGGCGCCGCTCGACGGCCCCCGGCGCCTCCACCGAGCTCGCGGTGGCGGCGACCGGGCCGGCGGACGGCGGCGGGCGCGACGCGTCGCGCCGGTGACGCGGCGGCCATCGTAACCTCCACGCAAGCCTTTTCGATTGGGGATACGCACGCATGACTAGTGGAGCGCCCTCGAACCAGCTTTCTCCTTCGGCCGGCGACGCGCACCCGGCAACCGCCGGGGCAACGCGCTACGGCGCTGATGTCCTTCGTGCAGGACGGGTCACCCGATCGAGACTGGTCGCGGCGCTCACCTGCGCGGCCTGCCTGGCCGGCGGCGCGGCGCAGGTGGCGGCCGACGACTGGCCGGAGTTCCGCGGAGCAGGGCGCCGCGGGGTGTGGACCGAGACCGGGATCGTCCGCGCGTTTCCCGACGACGGGCTGAAGGTGCGCTGGCGCACCCCCATCAAGGCCGGCTACTCCGGGCCGTCGGTCGTGGACGGCCGCGTGTTCATCACCGACTGGGAGCCGCAGCAGGGCATGCGCGGGGTCGAGCGGGCGCTCGCCCTCGACGAGGCGACCGGCGAGATTCTGTGGACGCAGGCCTGGGAGGCGGACTACGCGGGCATCCAGTGGGAGATCGGACCGGGGGCGACGCCGACCGTCGACGGCGACCGCGTCTACGTCCTCGGCCGCACCGGCATGCTGACGGCGCTCGCCGTCGACTCCGGCGCGATTCTCTGGCGCAAGCACTACGGCGAGGACTACGCCGTCGACCGCATGCGGTGGGGCTTCGACTGGGGCTTCGCCAGCGCCCCGCTGGTCGACGGCGAACGGCTCATCTGCCTGGTCGGCGGCTCGCCGGACGCGCGCGTCGTCGCCTTCGACAAGATGACCGGGGAAGAGCTGTGGCGGGCCCTGCCGAGCGAGGCGGACCTCGGGGTCGCGCAGCCCATCATCATCGAGGCGGGGGGGGCGCGGCAGCTCATCATCTGGAATCCCGAGGAGGTCGCCTCGCTGGACCCGGTGACCGGAGACGTCTACTGGAGGCAGCCGTACGTCGTCGGCGGCGCCATGACCGTGGCGGTGCCGGTGCAGGTGGGGGCCCGGCTGTTCTTCACCACCTTCTACGACGGTCCGATGATGCTGACCCTCAACCAGGATCGCCCGGGGGCGACCATCGCCTGGAAGGGAAGCAGCAACAGCGAGATCCGCACCGAGGGCCTGCACGCGGTGCTCGCCACTCCGATCATCGACGGCGGCTACATCTACGGCATCTGCAGCTACGGCCAGCTGCGGTGCCTGGACGCCGAGACCGGCGAGCGCATCTGGGAGACCCAGGACGCCACCGTGGAGCGCCGCCGCTGGGTGTCGGGGTTCATGGTCAAGAACCGGGACCGGGTGTTCCTCAACAACGACCGGGGCGAGCTGATCATCTCCCGGATGAGCCCCGCCGGCTACGAGGAGATCAGCCGCACCCGGTTGATCGAGCCGACCTCGCTCCCCGGCAACCGGCGGGAGCTGCGCAGCGTCAACTGGGTCCATCCCGCCTACGCCAACCGGCATGTGTTGACCCGGAACGACGAGGAAATCGTCAGCTTTTCGCTCGATGCGGCCGACTACTGACGCGTCCGGCCGTCTCGAAACGCGTTCGGCGGTGTTCGCACGCATTCTGGGGGTCCGAATGCGGCAGGGGCGGCCCGAACGCCGGCGGCGCTTCCGGCACCGGGGCGGCCGGATCGCGGCCGGCACAGGCACGGACGCGGCCCCCGGGCATCTTGCGTCCGGTCGCCGAAGTGGGCGATCATGCTTAACCACGCGGGTGGACGAGGAGGGTGAGATGAACCATCGATATCATGCCGGAGTGGGTCACGCGATCGCGCTCGCGGTCGTGTTCGGGATGCTGGCGCCGGCCGTCGCGGCCGGCCAGGAGGCCAACGAGGCGGTGCCGCGGACGGGGTGGGGCGCGCCCGACCTGCAGGGCGTGTGGGACTTCCGCTCCATCACGCCGATGGAACGTCCCGAGGAGCTGGGAGACCAGGCGTTTCTGACCGAGGAGGAGGCCGCGAACCTCGAGCAGGAGACCCTGGCCCGCAATGAAGACCTCCTGAATCGTCCCGCGGTGAGAACGGAGGTCACCGAGAGCGTGGACCGCGGGGCGGAGGGCGCTCCCGGCTTCTACAACAACTTCTGGCTCGACCGCGGCACCACCATCGTCGACACGCGGCGGACGTCGCTGGTCGTCGACCCGCCGGACGGGCAGATCCCGGCGCTGGTCCCCGAGGCGGTCGAGCGGCAGGCTCAGTTGCGGGCGGCGCGGGAAGGCACTGCCAATCACGAGCCGACGCCGGGCGGCTGGGTCGAGGACCTCGGCGCCAACGGGCTGCAGCTGCGCTGCATCACCGGCTTCAACGCCGGCCCCCCGATGACCCCGGGCGGCTACAACAACAACGTGCAGATCTTCCAGACCCCCGACCACGTGGTCCTGCTCAACGAGATGAACCACAACGCGCGCATCGTCTCCCTCGACGGGCGTCCCGCCATCGACCTCCCGCAGTGGACGGGCGACTCGCGCGGCCACTGGGCGGGGGACACCCTGGTCGTCGAGACCGCGAACTTCCTGCGGGAGACGAGCTTCCAGTCCGGGTCGACGGACGCGGACCTCCGTCTCACCGAGCGCTTCACGCGGGTGTCGCCGCAGGTCCTGATGTACGAGGCGACCATCGACGACCCCACCGTCTGGTCGAGGCCGTGGACCTACGAGGTGCCGATGGTGTGGAACGAGCAGCCGATGTTCGAGTACGCCTGTCACGAGGGCAACTACGGTCTGTACAACATCCTCGCCGGCGCGCGGGTGGCGGAAGCCGCCGCCGCGGCCGAGGCATCGAAGTAGGCCGATTGAAAGTGGAGGCCGGTCGCAGCCGGCAGAGCGACCGATCTTGTGGATAGACGCACGTTCTCATCGAGGTGAAGGAAAGACCATGACCATCCGAACAGTCGCCGTGCTCGCGGGCAGTACCGTGCTAACCCTGTCGCTCTCGACGCCGGCCGCCGCCCAGTCGGCGAGCGAGACCCTGCGCACCGCCGACGGGCGCCCCGACATCAGCGGGGTCTGGGATTTTCGGACCGTGACCCCGCTGGAACGTCCGGAAGAGTTCGCGGACCAGGAGTTCCTCTCCGAGGAGGAGGTTGCCACGTACGCGTCCGAACGGGTGCGGGCGAGCAACGCCGACCGGGATCGGGAAGCCAGGAAGCTCGAGACCACCGACCGGGGACTCGTCAACGGCACGCGCGAGAGCCGCGACCTCGCCCTCGCCTACAACGATTTCTGGTGGGACCGCGGCGACTCCGTCGTCGAGACCCGCCGGACCTCCCTGGTCGTCGACCCCCCGAACGGCCGGTTGCCGGCGTTGACGGAGGCGGCGGAAGCCACGGCCGCGGAGCGGCTGCGGATCAACCAGCGGCCGTCCTGGGGCCCCGAAGATCGCCCCCTCGGTGAGCGCTGCATCACCGGCTTCAACTCGGGACCGCCGATGCTGCCGGCCGCCTACAACATGAACGTGCAGATCTTCCAGACCGCCGATCACGTGGTGCTGCTCAACGAGATGGTGCACAACGCCCGGATCATCCCCCTCGACGGCAGCGACCACGGCCCGGTGCCCCTGTGGACCGGCGACTCGCGCGGCCATTGGGACGGGGACACCCTGGTCGTCGAGACGAAGAACTTCCTGCGGGAGACCAGCTTCCGGAACTCGAGCAAGAACCTCCACCTCGTCGAGCGGTTTCGGCGCGAGAGCGAGGACGTGCTGCTCTACAGCTTCACGGTGACGGACCCGACGACCTGGACGCAGCCGTGGTCGGTAGAGCTCCCGATGCGGCAGAGCGACCTCCCGCTGTTCGAGTACGCCTGCCACGAGGGCAACTACGGCATGGACGGCACGCTGACCGGGGCCCGGGCGGTCGAGAAGGCGGCGGCGACCGATGGGCAGTAGGGTCGACTGGTACTACCACCGCTCCGGTTGAACGAGCTGCGCGAGAGCCTCCAGGTTTCTGGAGGCCAACGGGATCGATGTCGCGGAGCGGGTGCCCGCGAGCCGCAAGCTCGACCGGTCGGACGCCCGCGAGCTGGCCGCGGCGGCGTCGCGCGTCATCGTGGCCAAGGGCCGGAAGGTCCAGCGGTTCGAGCCGCGCGGCGCGCCCGACGACGAGGTGCTCGACGCGATGGTGGGGGCGACCGGCAACCTGCGGGCGCCGCTCCTGCGGGTCGGAAGAACCCTGCTCGTCGGCTTCGACGCCGACAGCTACGCCGGCGTGCTCGGCTGATCGTCGGCCGCTCACCCGGCCCGGAAACCCGCGGCTCCGATTGCCTCCCGACCAAACCTCCGGGGAGTCCGCGCCGTTCTACGGCGCAGACTCCCCGCCCCGAAGCGCCGATGGCATGAGACCGGCCTCCTTATCGGCGGTCGTGATGCTGGCAATGGCGCTCGCCGCGGGACTCCCCGGCTGCGGGATCGAGAACGAGCCGCCGGCTGGCGGCGGGGCCGGTGGGCCGCAGGCTTCCGCTCTCCCCTCGGATACCGGTGAGACGCGATCGCGGAACGGCCAGGAGACGAGCGAAGTCCCCGGCCGGGCCGGCGACTCGGAGGCGGCCCACCCCATCGTCTACCACGTCGTGAAGGGCGCCCGTTTCTTCGACATCCTCGTCGCCCGCATCGGAAACCGCGAGCACATCGTCCTCGGGGAGACGGACGACATGTGTCTCGATCTCCCGGACCAGCGCGACTTCGACGGCGACGGGAACCGGGACGCGCTGGTGTTCCGGAGCCCCGCGTGCCGGGGCGACGCGGCCCCCGGCCTGCTCTTCTTCGTGTCGGGCGACACCGCCTTTCGCCGCTCCAACCCGTTCCCGGGGCATCGGCCGCGCGTCGAGCGGTGGAACGGGGGCTGGAGCGTTGTCGCCGGCGAGACCCGGCACGTGCTGCGGGACGGACACGCGGTACCGGTCGACGATATGGGTTCCGAGGGTCCGCGGGGGCAAGCGCCGGGTCAGTCCCCGCGTTGACGGCAGTCCTCGGTCGGCTGCGGTCCGGTGGAAGGAAAGGGCAGGGCCGTGCGCGGCGTCGATCCCGCCGTTGACAGAACCAGCCGTGTCGGGCATTTTGTTCCCCAGCAACGTCCGGGGTCGGCGGGCGAACGGCGCGCGCCAATCTGAGGGCGTCGCCGTCACCCGCCATGACTCCGTCTCCCACCGCCACTCAGACCCCGAACCCCCGGCACCCGGCCGAGACGGTGGCCGCTCCCGGATGGCATTTTCTGTTGGGGTGGACCGGTGTCTGGCTTGGGGTGGGCGTGGTGTTCGCCGCCGGAATCTCCTTCGGGGCCGGCGCCGACCTCGGCCCCGTCCTGCGGCTGAGCGTGCTGTTCGCCGAGGTCGTCGGGTACAGCGCGTACATCTCGGCGCGGCTGGTGTTCCCGCTGCTGGCGCGGCTGCCGGGGGCGCTTCGCCTGGTCCTCAACGCGCTGATCGTGCTGTCGGGCACGATCTTCGGCTCGATCTTCGTCATCTTCACCGATCCGCTCTACGTGCTGGCGCAGCCCCGGGCCGCTCTCCTCCTCGTCGCCTTCAACGCCGTGGTGGCGGCGGGGGTCGCGGTGGCCCTGGGTACCTACGACCGGATGCGCCGCCAGATCGAGGCTTCCTACCAAGTGCTCCGGGAGCGGGACGCGCTCGAGCGCGAGCTGAGCGTGGCCCGCGAGGTCCAGCGCGAGCTGCTGCCGCGCGAGGCGCCCGCCATCGCGGGACTGGAGCTGGCCGGCGTCTGCCGCCCCGCCATCGCGGTCGGCGGCGACTACTACGACTACCTGCAGGACGGCGACGGCCGGCTGGGTCTGATCATCGCCGACGTGTCCGGCAAGGGGGTTCCCGCCGCCCTGCTCATGGCCAGCCTGCAGGCCTCCATGCGCAGTGGCTTTCCCACCGCGGGGTCCTCCGCGCGGCTCGCGGCCGGCCTGAATGACGCACTGTTCCGCTCGTCCTCCGCCGCCCGCTACGCCACGGCCTTCCTCTCCGCCTTCGATCCCGAGACCCGCCGCCTGTCCTACAGCAACGCCGGGCATCTGCCGGCGATCCTGATCCGGAAGGACGAGACGATCCGCTGCCACGAAGGCGGCATGCCCATCGGGTTGTTCGAAGATGCGACCTACGAGACGGCCACCCGGACCCTCGCGCCGGGTGACCTGCTGGCGCTGTTCACCGACGGCGTCACCGAGGCGCCGGCGCCGGACGGCGAGGAGTTCGGGTCGGAGAGGCTGGCCGATCTGCTGCGCGCCCACCGCGCGCGTCCGCTCGACGCGGTGATCGAGACGGTGCTCGACGCCCTGCTGCGCTGGAGCGGCCCCGTCGACGCGCACGACGACGTCACGCTCGTTCTCGCGAGGGTGCGGTGAGCCGGCCCCGCACGGCCGGAAGCCTCGGACGCAACCCCGGACTGTGGATCGCGGCCTGCAGCCTCGCCGGCCTCGCCATCGGTTTCGGCGTGAGCGTGTTCCAGGGCGACGCGGTCGAGCGTCCGATCCTCGTGATCTCGGTGCTGTTCGCCAACGTGGTCGGCCTCACCGCGATGGTCTGCTCGGTCTGGCTGTTCCCCCGGCTGCGGGGGCGCTCGGGCCTGCTGCGGTTCCCGCTGCTCGTCCTCGCGCTGCTGTCGGGCGCGGTCCTCGGCAGCCTGACCGTGCTCGGCGCCTATCCGCTGTTCGTCTTCCGCGAGCCTCGGCTCGCGGTCGCCGTCGTCATTCTCAACAGCGTCCTCGCCCTCGTCGTCGGCGGCGTCGTGCTCGGCTACGAGGAGATGCGGCTGCGGCTGCAGGACGCCCTGCGCGAGATGCGCGAGGTCCGGCTGGCCGAGGCGCGGCTGCGCGAGGAGGCGGCCCGCGCCGAGCTGGCGGCGCTCCAGGCCCGAATCAACCCGCACTTCTTCTTCAACACCCTCAACACCATCGCCTCGCTCCTCGACGAGGACGTGCGCAAGGCCGAGGACCTGCTGGAGACGTTCGCGGACCTGTTCCGCTATGCCTTCGACGCCGCCGACGCCGCCCCCGTTCCCCTGCGCGACGAGATCGACTTCACCCGGGGCTACCTGCGGATCGAGCACGCGCGATTCGGCGACCGGCTGCGGGTCGCGTGGGACATCGAACCCGAGACGCTGGTGGTGCGGGTGCCCGGCCTGATCCTCCAGCCCCTGATCGAGAACGCGGTTGGACACGGCATCGCGCCGCGGGCGGTCGGGGGACGCATCGACGTCTCGGCCGAGCTCGAAGGACCGGCGTTGCGCATCGACGTCGTCGACGACGGGGTCGGGCTCTCCGACGGGGGGGAGGGCCTGATTCGCGACGGCCACGGGCTGGGCAACATCGCCCGCCGGCTCGAGACCTCGTACGGGGGCCGCGCGACCCTGGAGCTGTCCGCCGCCCCGGGCGGCGCGGGGGCCCGCGCCCGCCTCACCCTGCCCGCCGCCCCGGTTCTTCCCGGCCGTGCGGAGGCCGCGCCATGAAGCATCGGTGCGTGGTCGTCGACGACGAGAAGCCGGCCCGCGACCGGATGAAGCGGCTGCTCGCCGCGCATCCCGACTTCGAGCTCGCGGGCGAGGCCGCCGACGCCGAGGCGGCGGTCCGGCTGATCGACGAGGCCACGCCCGACCTGTGCTTCCTCGACGTGCAGATGCCCGAGGGTACCGGCTTCGACGTCCTGCAGCGGGTGAGGCACGTTCCCCAGGTCATCTTCGTCACCGCCTACGACCGCTACGCGGTGCCCGCGTTCGAGGTGCGATCGATCGACTACCTCCTGAAGCCGGTCGGCCGGGAGCGGTTCGCCGAGGCCCTCGAACACGCGCGCGAGCGGATCGGCGAAGTCGGCTCGGCCCGGCGCATCCTCGACGAGCTCGACGCGCTGCGGCGGCTGGTCGGCGGGGGAGCCGTGGCCGCGGCGCCCGGGCGCGACCGCGTCAGCGTGCGGCGCGGGTCGGGAGTGCTCCTGCTCGACCCCGACGAGATCGTCTGGTTCGAGGCGGAGGACACCCTGGTCTTCGCGAGGACCGCCAACGGGCGATTCCTCGTCGACCGCACGCTGTCCGAGCTCGAACGGCAGCTCGAGGGCCGGTTCTTCCGGGCCCACCGGAGCTGCCTCGTCAACCTCGGCCAAATCGCCGAGATCCGGCCGGCCGACGCGGGCGCCTGGACCATCGTGTGCCCCGGCGCGGGCACGGTGCCCTTGTCCCGCCGGCAGGCCCGGCGGCTGCGCGAGATCTTCCCGTGGTGAGGTCGCCGGCCATCGGCGGTTTCCGACCGCTGGCGCGCCCCGGCGACCGCCGATCGCAATCCGGTTGCGCCGCGGGGCCGGGGACGACACCATCCACGCCGGGAGGACGACACATGGTTTACAGGGCGACAGGGTTGGTCCTGACGGCGGCGTTGGCAGGCGCGCCCGCGCCGGCCGTGGCGCAGGAGGCCGAGGCGGGCGCGGTGGTGACCGTCCCGAGCGGGGAGGTCCGCGAGGGTGACCTCTACGCCGCGGGCGAGGCGATCCGCGTCCACGGGCGGCTGGCCGGAGACCTCGTGGCGGCGGGGCAGCGGGTGCTCGTGGACGGGCAGGTCGACGGCGACCTGTTCGCGGCGGGAAGGACCGTCGACCTGCGGGGCCCCATCGGTGACTCCACCCGGATAGTCGGGGATCAAGTCACCGTGAACACCACGATCGACGGCGACCTGATCGCGGGGGGAAACCGGCTGCAGCTGCTCGATAGCACCGTCATCCGGGGAGGCCTCATGGCCGCCGCCAGCACTCTCGATATCGAGGGGACGGTCGAGGAGGACCTGCGCGCGGCGGCGGGGGAGATCGTCCTCCGCGGCACGGTGCTCGGCGACGCGAACGTCATCGCCGACCGCCTCGACCTTGCTCCCGGCGCGCGTATCGACGGCGATCTCGACTATCGGACGCGCATACCCCTGAGCCCCGAGGCGGCGGCCCGGGTGGTGGGCGCGGTGCGCTACGAGGAACCGACCGACGAGGACGACGAAGACGACGGCAGCGTTGCGGGAAGCGTCCTCTTCTGGAGCTGGCAGACCGGCGCCGCGCTGCTCGCCGGCATGCTGGCCGTCGCCCTGTCCCGGCGCCTCGTGCAGGAGCTGGCCTCGGCCATCGCGGGGGAGGCCACCCTCGGCGCCCTGCTCGGGTTCGGCGCGTTCCTGATCGTGCCGGTAGCAGCGGCGGTGGTGATGATGACGGTGGTCGGGCTGCCGATCGGCGTCATCGCCGTGCTGCTGTTCGGGGTGGCCCTCTACGTGGCCAAGCTCCCGATCGCGGTCTGGGTGGGAGGACGCCTGCTCGCCCGCGCCGGCCGCTCCGGCGCCTCGCCCTACGCGGCGATGGCCGTCGGCATCCTGGCCCTCTACCTGCTGTTCGAGATCCCCTGGGTCGGGGGGCTGCTCTGGCTTGCGGCCACATGGCTGGGTCTCGGCGCGATGGTCCTCTCGGGCCGCCGGTACCTGTCGGCGGGCACCGGGTTGGAGTCTGCGCCGTAGAGCGGCGCTGACACGGCGGAGGCGCGCTGACACGGCAGGAGGCGCCGTCACCGGCAGGAGGCGCTGACGCGGCAGGAGCTGCCGTCGCCGGCAGGAAGCGCTGACTCCCCCGCGGGCGACCTGTTCGGCGTGATGGCGGACGTAGTCGGTCATCGCCCCGTACATGGCGGGGTCCTCGTGGATGTAGTGGGCGATGCCCTTGTGAACCTTGTCGCTGATGTGGTCGGCGCCGAACTCGGCCGTGGGCATCTCGCCGAGCGACAGCGAGACGACCCGGGTGATGTCGCAGCTGAACGCGGCCGCGATGATGTCGGTGAAGGCGTCGAACCGCAGGTCGTAGCGCTCGAACTCGGCCGCGGGCGGCGCCGGGGCCTCGCACGCGAGGGTCGCGAGGCTCTCCAGCCGGTGGCCGAGCCGCTCGACGAGCCCGAAGTGGGTCTCGAGCCGGGCCCGCTCGCCGGCGGAGAAGCGGGGCGCCAGCTCGCGGTACTCGCGCCAGGCGAAGTCCAGCGTCGTGCGGCGGCGCCGGCCCACCGCGTCGCCGGACGAGGCCGGCCCTAAGACCCGGTTCCAGGCCCCCAGCGGCGACCGCTCGGCCGGCAGGCGCATGCCCCCAAGGTTGTAGCTGATGGGCCGGCCCGCCTCGAGGGCGGCAGGTGCATGCAGGCGAGTCGTTCCAGCACCCGCACGCCGCGGCAGGATGGGACCCGGCTGCACCGCGTAGGCGCCGAGGGCGAGGACCGACGGCAGGGTCAGCACCCCCGCCCGCTCCTCGGGAGGGAAGCTCGCCGGATAGAGGGTCAGGGGCTTGCGGCGCCCGATCGAGGCTACGACGAGCTCGATCGAGCGGGTCACCTCGGGGCCGTCGATGCGTTCCGCGCCCGCCGCCGTAGATGGGCGCGGTGGCGTCCGACAGGTAGCCGTGGTGGTCGGTCATCAGGGCCGTGAACGTGCCGGCGCCGTCGAACACGGTGCGCTCGACGAACAGCTCCGTCTCGATCTTCAACGAGTGGCGCACGGGGCCCATGATGGCCGGCCACTCCACGTCGTCGTCGCGCGCGGTGGCGAGCCGGGCCTCAATGCCGAACAGGGGCCCGAAGGCCCGCCGGGCCGGCGCGACGAGCAGGACGTCGTCGGTGCCCAGCCATTGGTGGTGAAAGCGCACGAGGGCGGGCCGGGCCTTCGGGTCGTCGAGCATCCGCCGGGCCTGGGCCTCGATGCCTGCCCGGGTGTCGAGGTTCCCCGCCTCGGCCGCCGCGAGCAGCGCCTCGTCGGGCATCGAGTCCCACAGGAGCCGGCCTCCTCGACGAGGCGGTGGCGCTGACGGTTGCCCTGGAGCGGGAGGTCCGGTGGACGCCCATTCGCTCTTGTTGGTCGAGTCGTGTATAACACGCTTCCGATCTCACGTCGTCACGGGAACGGTCGGTTCTCCAACCGCGGATCATCACGGATGGACTTGGCCGGCCCCATTTGTGGCGCTGGAAGAATCACGGATGAGACAGGAATCGACCCGGCATGCCGCCCATACGCTGTTGACCTGGTGTCTGGTGGTCCTTGTCGGGGCTGAGGTCGGGGCGCAGAGCGCGGGCCTGTTCTCGGCGGCCGACCCGGCTGCGGTGCGGAGCGCTCGCGCATGGGCGGGGGAATCCAGCCCGTCGGTGCCGCGCACGATTCGCAGCCGGCTGGTGCGCATCGATTACGGCATGCTCGATGTCGCGCGGGTGGCGGCGGACGGCGCGAGGGGCCCGGCCACGCTGACCCTGAACCTGTTCGACGATGCCGTCTTCCGGGCGCGTGTCGAGCGCGGCGCAGCTACAGGCTCCGGGTACGCGTTGACCGGCCGGCTCGAGGGCGTGCCGTTCGGCACGATGGCGCTGGTCGTGAACGGTCCGGTCGTGGCGGGCACGGTCCGTACGCCGGAGGCGACCTGGCGAATTCGCTCGGCCGGGAACCGATTGTTCCTCGTCCGGCAGGTCGACCTCTCGACGCTCCCCCCGGAAGCCGATCCCCTGGTCCGGCCGGCGCCTGAGGCAGGCGCGGCACCCCGGAGTGGCGTCCGGTCACGGTCCGCCCCGGCCGTCGGCGGCATGGACGAAGACCCGCCGGCCGTCGACGACGGCTCGACCATCGACATGCTCATCTTCTACACCCCCGAGGCGAGGGACCACGAAGGAGGTACGGCCGAGATCGAGGCGCTGATCGACCTCATGGTGGCCGAGACGAACCAAGCCTACGCGAACAGCGGCGTGATTCAGCGGCTCGACCTGGTGCGCCAGGAAGAGGTGGACTACCACGAAGAGGGCGACCTGCTCGACGACTTCGGGCGTTTCGTCACCGTGGCGGACGGCCACATGGACAGCGTCTATGCGCTCCGTGACGCGTACGCGGCGGACCTGATGCACTTGATCACTCTACGCGAGTCAGGCAGGGACCCGTGCGGCATCGCCGTGACGGTCGTCGGTCCAGGCATCGTTCAGGCGGGCTCGACGGGCGCCACAGGCAGCGACTGCGGAGCCACGACGTTCGCCCACGAAGTGGGACACAACATGGGGCTCCGGCACGATCGATACCAGACGAACGACAGCGGCGTCATCGATGTCCCGTATCCCTACAGCGCCGGCTACGTGAACCAGCGCGCATTCGACGCGGGCGCACCCGCGTCGGGCCGCTGGCGCACGGTCATGGCCTACAACGACGAGTGCGACGATGCGGGCTTCCACTGTACGCAGCTGTTCCGCTTCTCGAACGCGGACCAGACGTACCTCGGCGATGCGCTGGGCGTGCCCGGCGACGGCCCGTCGAATGTCGTCGACGGCCCCGCCGACGCCCGGCGGAGCCTCAACAACACGCGGTCGGTCGTCGCGAACTTCGGGAGCAGCCGCGACCGCATCCAGTGCAAGCCCGTCCTGGCGCCCGAGCGGCAGTTCGTGCCGGCCGCAGGCGGGACGTTCGAGGTTTCCGTGACCATCCATCACGAGTGCGCCTGGACGGCCGAGCCGGAAACGGAGTTCGTGACCGTGACCCGGGGCGGCAGCGGTACGGGGTCCGGCGTAGTGGAGTACCGGGTGGCGGCCAACGACGGACCGGCGCGGTCCACGCGGCTCGACGTCTCGGAGCGCTCCATCCTCATCGGTCAGGTCGGCCCGGCCAACGAGGGCATCTGCAATCGCACGCTACAGGTTCACGAGGAGATCTCGGCCAGGGCTCCGGTCGACCACTGCTGGGAGGTGACGAGCGCGCACCTGTCGGGCATCGATGCATTGTCTCTCCAGAACCAACATATCTCCGCGCTGCTTCCCGGTGATTTCACCGGCCTGTCCGGGATGCTGCTTCTTCGCCTGGACCGCAACGATTTGGCCACGCTGCCGCGAGGGATCTTCACCGGTCTCTCTCGCCTGCGCTCCCTGAATCTGTCGGACAACCGTTTCGCCAGCCTGCCGGAAGATGTCTTCACGGGGCTCTCCGGTCTGGAGCGACTGTCCATCAGAGACGGCCGACTGACCACCCTGCGGGGAGGGGTCTTCAACGGTCTCTCCCGCCTGCGGGACCTCGACTTGAGCGGCAACCGTCTGGCCGCGCTGCCGGAAGACGCCTTCGCGGGCCTCTCGAACTTGTACGCGCTCTGGATGAACAGAAACGATCTGGCCGGGCTGCCGGCAGGGATCTTTGCGGGCCTCTTCAGCCTGGAACAGCTGATCGTCCAGAGCAACAACCTGGCTTCCCTGCCGGAAGGGCTCTTCGCCGGTCTCGAGAGCCTGCGGACGCTGTGGATGGGCGGCAACGCCCTGACTGGCCTGCCGGAAGGAATCTTCGGCGGCCTGCCCAACCTGGGCAATCTGAGCCTGGGCGGCAACCCGTTGCGCGCTCTGCCGGAGCGGATCTTCGCGGGCCTCTCCCGCGTGCACTACATGAACCTGGCAGGCATGGGCCTGCGCAAGCTGTCGCCGCGGATCTTCGCGGACATGTCGGTCCTCGACGAGCTGTGGCTGTTCGACAACGAGCTGACCTCGCTGCCCGCCGGTGTCTTTTCGGGCCTGCCCGGCTTTCTCTCCCTGGAACTCGTCGGGAATCCGGGCGCCCCGTTCACCTTCACGCTGCAACTGGTGCGCACGGACCAGAACACGTTCGGTGAGGCCGTCGCCGTTCAGGTGGCGGAGGGGGCCCCGTTCGACATGGCCGTGCCCCTGTCGGCTACCGGCGCCAGGCTGTCGGCGGTGGCCGTGATCGGCGCCGGGCGTATCGTTGGCGACAGCGTCCCGGTGACCCGGCATGCTCGCACGGCCACGGTCCGGCCCGGACGCCCGCCAGCGATACCGCAAGGAGCGGGGTGCGGCCGGCCGAGGTGCCTCACGGGCCTCCGGCTCGTAGCAGACGGACTCGTCGAGTTCTCAGGACGGGTGCCCTTTACCGACGAGCCTCTCCGCCCCGGGGTGACGCCGATCAAGGCGATTCACTTTCTGGAGCTTCGGGACAGGATCGACAGGCTGCGGGAGGGCGCGGGGCTGCCGCGGTTGGCGTGGACGGACCCGATCCTCACGCCCGGCGTCACGGTGGTGCGGCGCGTGCACCTACTGGAGCTGCGCGAGGCACTCGCGGAGGTGTACGCCGCGGCAGGGCGGCCGCCCCCCGGCTACTCGGACGCGGCGCTGCCGGAAGGAACGGTCATCCGGGGCGCGCACCTCATGGCGTTGCGGACGGCCATCGTGGCGCTGGAGTGACGGCACGGCGAGCCCGCCCCCGGGGAGCGGCGAGGGAAGTCCGGCTCGATGTTGTCGGCGCGCAGCCTGAACGACCGCTACGGAGTTCCCGCGCCAGCATGCTCGCGTCGTGGTGAGGAGCGCCCCAGGTTGCGCGCCGCCGTACGGTGGCGCGGAGGCGCATCGAACGCGCGTCAGGCAGGCTCGACCGACTCGCCGGTGTAGAACGCGGTGGTGCGCCTGGCCGCGGCTCGGGCGGCGTCGGGGGCGGCGCCGGCCGCGACCGCGGCTCGCTCCCAGCCCGCGCTGCTGCCGGTGATGAACGCCCTGCCGTCCCGTGACGCGGCGAAGGCGGCCTCGTCCGGCTTCGCCGCAGTCGGTTGGGCGAGATGCAGCGCGAGCCCCAGCAGACCCATCTCCCAGCCGACCCCGACCGCGCCGGGCCCGTACTCGCTCCAGTGTGGCGAGAGGAGCGCGGTGTGGGTGAGCGCGAGCCGCGCCCCGCCGGCGCTGTCGTCCGAGAGGCGCACCTCCACCCAGCTCACGTCGCCGCCGAACTTCCAGGTGAGGGCGAAGTGCGACGGCCGTTCGCACGCCGTGATCTCGCCGCCCGCGTTGCCTTCGAGTTGATAGCGGCCGCCGAGCTCGAGCTCACCGCCGATCGGCAGGAACCAGCGCGGAATGCGCTCGCGGTTCGTCACCGCGTCCCACAGGTCCTCGACCGTCGTCGCGAAGCGGCGAGAAAGCGTGACCGCGCGAGCGGGCTTTCCATCGCGCTCCAACGACGACACGGAGCGCTCCAGGGCGCCGAGGTGACCTTCGACAATAAAGTCCATGGTTCCCCTTGTTTTCTCCGGAGCGCTCACATCTTGTCACGCAGCTTGGAGCAATAGGCTTACGGAAGGGGGGAGTGGCGTCCCCAACGGGATTCGAACCCGTGTCTCAGCCTTGAAAGGGCTGAATCCTAGGCCTCTGGACGATGGGGACGCGAAGGGAATGCACTGTGATGGCCGGCCGCATCGCAGGCCTTCGTGTCATCAGGCAATACTTCAGTATACGCCACTCGGTCTCCATGCACAACGCCGCGCGCGGACCGACCCAAGCGATTTCCACGCGCCCTTCGTGGACCAGTCGCGGGCCTGTCAACCCGTGGCGTCCGGCCCGGATCCGCGGTAGACGGCGCAGAATGCGGTCCGTCGAAGCCCGGCGTAGACCTCCGTTTCCGTCCACGACGCCGGGATACCTCCGTCCGTGGCGCGCCAGTGCGCACGTCCGGCTGCAACCTCCTGAAAACGCGGGACTTGACGGCGCGATCGCCATCGCCGCGGAGCAGTGGTGGACTTCTTGCTCTCTTCCCGTTCGGCCCCGCCGCTACGCGGCGGCTGGCGTGCCCGACCTGGCCTTGGGCCGCCGCACCGACGGCGGGGCCGCGAAGCCGGACGCCGTGCCCGTGACGGGCCGGCGGCCAACGGGTCCTTGCAACCAGGGGAGAAAGACGATGCGACGAACTCTGTGGGGTGTGGTGATGGTGCTGGCGTTGTGCGCCGGCCAGACGGGCGCGGCCCAGGTGCAGGAGACGACGCGGCCCGACCCGCAGCACATGCAGTCGGAGCTGATCGACCTGAACGCCGCGACGTCCGTCGAGCTCGAGACGCTGCCGGGCGTGGGGCCGCGCACGGCCGAGCGGATCATCGAGTACCGGCGCGACCACGGCGGCTTCGAGAGAATCGAGGACCTGATGGACGTGCGGGGCATCGGCGAGCGCACCTTCCTCAGGCTGCGGCCGCTGGTGACGGTCGCGGCCCCCGAGCCCGATGCCGGCCAGCGTCCGTAGCGCCCACGTCCGTTGCGTCCCGGAGATCCGCATCCGGGACGCAACGGACCCGCTCCGGCAGGAGTCCGGACGGGTTTGCGCCGATTGGCCTGCTGGCGCCGCCGGCTTCTCGCTCGTCGAAGCCAGCGTCGTGCTGTTGCTGCTCGGGATTACGGCCATGCTCTCGTTCCCGGCGATGCTGACCGGGTTGGACCGGCTGCAGGGCGTTGCCGCCGCGCGGCATCTCGCGGCCCTGGCGCAATCGGCCCGGGTGCGGGCGGTGATGCAGTCCGTTCACGTCGGACTGCGGTTCGAGCGGGAGGGCGACCGCTATCGGTACGCGCTGTACGCGGATGGAAACGGCAACGGGCTGCGGGCGCGGGACGTCCGAAGCGGGGTAGACGCGCCGCTGGCGCCGTTCGAGCGTATCGGCGACCGGTTTCCGGGTGTTGCCATCGGCATCGCCGCGGGGGTGTCGGGAATATCGAGGGGCGACGCTCTGCCGGCCGGCGCCGATCCGGTGCGGTTCGGCGCCTCGGATACGTTGACGTTCACCCCGCTGGGAACGGCGACGAGCGGCACTCTGTATCTGCACCATCGGTCCGGCCGACAGCTCGCGGTTCGGGTGCTGGGCGCCACCGGGCGGACCCGTATCCTCGAGTTCAGGGAGGCCACCGGCTCGTGGGCGCCCCGCTGACGAACGGTCGGGCCGTCGAGCGGCGCCGGCACGGCCGCCGGCCGGCGGCCGATCTGGTGGGGTTGCAGGCGGCGCGACTGCGGCCCGGTCTCGGGGCGGTGCTGATCGACCTTTCGCCCGGAGGCGCGCTGGTCGAGACCGCGACCCGCCTGCGGCCCGGAACGAAGACGGTGCTGCAGTTGACGGCGAGCGACGGCGACCTGCGGGTGTCCGGCGAGGTGGTGCGCGCCTGGGTGTCGGCCATCGTGCCCGAACGGGGAATCCTGTATCGGGGAGCGCTGCGGTTCGACCGGCCGGCGGAACTGCCGGCAAGCTGGTCGGGCCCCGAGTCTGCGCCGTAGCACGGTGCGGACTCCTGGAGGGTTGGTTGGGCGGCGAGCGGAGGCCGCAGCGCGACCTTGCGGTCGCGTTGGGAGTTTCGCTGGCGCGAAACTCCTACGGCGACGATTGCCGGGCTAGCGAGACGGCCTCCGCCGCGGACCGCGCGGGCCCGGCGGCGGAGCCGCCACAGACGCCAGGCTGCGAGTGCAACTCCGGCGAGCAGGAGCAGTGCCATCGGCGATCCGAGAAACATCATCCGGTGGCGTCCTGCGCTGATCTCGTAGTCTGCATCGTCTCATCTATCGAACGAGCGGCTCCGGTTGCAACGCCGGCATGCAGGCCCGGGAACCGCCTCTGGCGATTCGATACCGGACCCGAATCACACGCTGACGTGCAATCACTTGCACATTTGCATATCATACGAGTGTTTACTTGAAGCGGAACCCATTTCGCTTCCGTTCGACTCGGAGCCCTCGTGGCTCCGGCGCAGGCGGATTTCACCATGGCTGACCTGTCGATGTCGTATCCAAGCCCCGTCGATCACCACAGTGACTGCATCGAGCGGCGCCAGCGGTTCTCCGAGTTTCTCGCCGTTCTCGAGTCCCGGACCGTCGGAAGCACGAAGGTCGGCGTCCTGGAAGCCGCGGTGCCGGCGGCCGTGGAGCGTCTGGTTCCCATTCGAGGCGCTCGACTGACGGCGGCCCCCGCGCCCCCGCTGGCCGCCCGCGAGGGACCGGCACTGTCGTCGCTCTGGTTTCCGGTGCCGGTTCACTCACGCGGGGATCTGGCCCTCGAAGTGAAGATCGACCCCAGTTGCGCGCTCGATGCGTGGGACCGGCAGGCGTTGCGCCAGGCGGCCCGGGTGGTGGGTCTGCTGATCGCGTCCCGGAATCACGCGGCGGCGCCGCCACCCGGTCAGCCGCCCGGTCCGGCGGCGCCGCTGATCGGATCGAGCGGTACGATGCGCCGGTTGCGACAGCAGATCGAACGGGTGGCGGGTACGGACTTCACCGTCCTCATCGAGGGGGAGTGCGGTTCGGGCAAGGAGCTGGTGGCGCGCCAGGTGCACGACCTGAGCCGGCGGCATCGTGGGCCCTTCGTCGCCGTGAACTGCGCGGCCCTGGTCGAGACGCTGCTCGAGGCCGAGCTGTTCGGCATAGAGGACCGGGTCGCGACGGGGGTGCGGGCCCGCCGCGGCAAGTTCGAGCTGGCCGACCAGGGCACGTTGTTCCTCGACGAGGTCGCGGACCTGTCGCCGGCCGCACAGGCGAAGCTGCTGCGGGCGATTCAGGAGCTGTCGGTCGAACGGGTCGGGGGACAGGGGGCGCGCGCGGTGGACATCCGCATCGTCGTCGCGACGAACCAGCACCTCCGGGGTCTGGTGGAGGCGGGACGGTTTCGCACCGATCTCTACTACCGTCTCGCCGGCGTCGAGCTGCACGTGCCGCCGCTGCGGCAACGCCGGGAGGACGTCGTCGAGCTCGCCGAGCACTTCCTGGCCCGGCATCGGGGATTGCGCCGGCTGACCCTGTCGGAAAGCACCGCCGACGCGCTGCGCAACCACGAGTGGCCCGGCAACGTGCGGGAGCTGCAACGCGTCGTCGAGCGGGCCCTGGCCCTGACGACCGAAGACGTGGTCGACCTGCAGGATCTGCCGGCCGAGCTGAGCCGGGACTATGTCGAGGTGTTGCAGCCGTCGGTGGCCCGCGCCGAGTCGATGCGCGCGTGGGGGAGCCGATACGCACGGCTGACGCTGGAGCGATGCGGCCACAACAAGCGGCGTACCTGCGAGGTGCTGGGCATCAGCTACCACACGCTGCAGTCGTACCTGCGCGAGTCGCCCGGCGACACCGGAAAGCGTCCAGGAGGGCCAGCCGCCCCGGGCTCGACGACGGCGGTCCCGGAGAGTGAAGGGCGGCGGGACGACGACACGTCTTGACCCCTCGCAGGTCCCATAGTACGTTTACGCCGTTTTCCGGGGTCCTGGCCGCCGATCGCGGCCACGCCCGCAGTCGGACCTCTCTCCGCGAGCCGGCATTCCCGGGCGGGATCGCCCCACGCCCGACCTGACCGTGTCATGACCGACGCTTCTGCTACCGCCCGGTTCAAGACCCCCCTGCACGGACGCCACGTCGCCCTGGGCGCGAAGATGGTGCCGTTCGCGGGGTGGGAGATGCCCGTACAGTACGCCGGCATCACCGAGGAGCATCTCGCGGTGCGGCAGGCGGCGGGGCTGTTCGACGTCAGCCACATGGGCGAGATCGAGGTGGCGGGGACGGACGCGCTCGCCGCCGTGCAGCGGATTTCGACAAACGACGCGAGCCGTCTCGAGGCCGGGCAGGCGCATTACTCGGCCCTCGCCACCCCCGAGGGCACGTTCGTCGACGATCTGCTGGTGTACCGGCTGGCCGACGATCATTTCCTGCTGGTGGTCAACGCCGCCAACATCGCCGCCGGCTACCGGTGGATTCAGGACGGCATCGAGGGAATCGGCGACGCGGTGGCCGTCAACACCAGCTCGCGCTACGCCCTGCTCGCGGTGCAGGGACCACGGGCCCTCGACATCGTGCAGTCGCTGACCGACGTCGATCTCGCGGCCATCCGGTACTACCGGTTCGCCACCGGCGAGGTGGCGGGCATCCGGGCGACGATCTCGCGCACGGGTTACACTGGCGAGGACGGGTTCGAGATCTTCACGGCCCCGCAGATGGCCGACCGGCTCTGGACGGTGCTCATGTCGGCCGGCCGACATCACGGACTGCAGCCGGCGGGGCTGGGCGCCCGCGACACATTGCGCCTCGAGGCGGCGATGCGGCTGAGCGGCCAGGACATCGACGGAACGACGACGATGCTCGAGGCCGGCCTCGGCTGGATCGTCGGCTGGCAGAAGGCCGACTTCATCGGGCGCGATGCGCTGGTGAAGCAACGCGAGGCCGGGGTCGACCGCAAGCTCGTCGGGTTCGAGATGGCCGGACCGGGCATCGCGCGGCACGGCTATGCGGTCCATGCCGGGGGCGAGCGGGTCGGCGTGGTGACGAGCGGCACGCGAACCCCGTCCGTCGGGAAGGCCATCGGTCTGGCCTACGTGCCCGCGGCGGGAACCGCGCCGGGGACCGAGTACGAGGTGGACGTCCGCGGGCGCAGGGTTCCCGCCCGGGTCGTGCCGTTGCCGTTCTACAAGCGTGCGAGATGAGCAGCCATGTATCCGACCGACCGGCTCTACACGAAGGAACACGAGTGGATCATGATCTCCGGGGCGACCGCCCGGGTCGGCATCACCGACTACGCGCAGGGCCAGCTCGGTGACGTGGTGTACGTCGAGCTGCCCGAGGTCGGGCAGCAGTTCGAGCCGGGAGCCCAGTTCGGGTCGGTCGAGTCGGTCAAGGCGGTGTCGGATCTGTACTGCCCCCTGGGGGGCCGGGTGACCGAGGTGAACACGGTGCTCTCGACGGCCCCGGAGACGGTGAACGCGGACCCGCACGGAACCTGGATCATGGCGATCGAGCTGGCGGACCCCGCCGGAACCAGCGGACTTCTCGACTCGGCCGCCTATGCCGAGCTGGTGAAGTAGGCGGACGCCGCGTGACCCACCCACGAGCCGATCGGTTTTCCGAGCGCCACGTCGGGCCCCGCTCCGAGGACATCGAGACGATGCTGGCGGCGGTCGGCGCCGCCTCGCTGGACGTTCTGATCGACGAGGCGGTGCCCCCGGACATCCGGCTCGACGCGCCCCTCCGAACCCCGGGACCGGACACCGAAGCGGAGTATCTGGCGCGCCTGCGGGAGATCGGCGGCCGGAACCGGCCCGGGCGAGCGTACATCGGCCTGGGGTACTACGGCTGCATCACCCCCAGCGTCATCCTGCGCAACGTGTTCGAGAACCCCGGCTGGTACACCCCCTACACGCCGTATCAGGCGGAGGTGGCGCAGGGACGTCTCGAAGCGCTGTTGAACTACCAGACGATGGTCGGCGACCTGACGGGGATGCCGGTGGCCAACGCCTCGCTCCTCGACGAAGCGACGGCGGCGGCCGAAGCGATGGCGATGATGCACCGCGTGCGGTCGCGCACCGGCCCCGGCGCCGACCGGCTGCTGGTGTCGCGGCACTGCTTTCCCCAGACCATCGACGTGGTGCGGGGCCGCGCCGAGCCGCTGGGCATCGCGGTCGAGGTGGGCGATCCGGAGACGATGCCCGTGGACGGGCGGGTCTTCGGGGTCCTGCTCCAGTCCCCGGCCGAGGACGGCGCGGTCGTCCCCATCGACGACGCGGTGGCCCGGGCCCACGACGCGGGGGCCCTCGCCGCCGTGTGCTCCGACCTGCTGGCCCTGACGTTGCTGGCCCCGCCCGGCGAATGCGGGGCGGACATCGTGGTCGGCAACTCGCAGCGGTTCGGGGTCCCGATGGGATACGGCGGACCGCACGCGGCGTTCTTCGCCACCCGGGAGGCGTTCGCCCGGCAGATGCCCGGGCGCATCATCGGCCTGTCGGTCGATCGGCACGGCGACCCTGCCTATCGGATGGCGTTGCAGACCCGCGAGCAGCACATTCGGCGCGCCCGGGCGACGTCGAACATCTGCACGGCCCAGGCCCTGCTCGCCAATCTCGCCGGCTTCTACGCGGTCTACCACGGTCCGGACGGCCTCCGCGCCATCGCCGCCCGCGTGCACGGTCTGGCCCGGCAACTGGCGGAAGGGGTGCGGGGGCTGGGTCTCGCGCCGGCGCACGCGCATTTCTTCGACACCGTCACGGTGCCGCTGCCGCCGGCCGCGCGGGATGGGCTGCGGGTCCGCGCCGCCGCCGCCGGCTTGCATCTGCGCTTCCGGGGGGACGGCGCGGTGGGCATCGCCCTCGACGAGACCACGACCACGGACCACGTGGCGCACATCGTGTCGCTCGTCGCCGCCGCCCTCGACCGCCCGGCCCCACCGCACGCCGCGGCCCCCGATACCGCCCCGGACTGGCCCGGGGCGCTCGTGCGCACGTCGGCCTACCTGACCCATCCGGTCTTCCACCGGCACCGGTCCGAGACGCAGATGATGCGCTATCTGAAGCGGCTCGAGCGGCGCGACCTCGGTCTCGACACGTCGATGATCCCGCTCGGATCGTGCACGATGAAGCTGACCGCGGCGTCCGCGATCCGCGCCGTGAGCTGGCCGGAGTTCGCCGAGGTCCATCCGTTCGCCGCCGTGGAGACGACGGAAGGCTACCAGGCCCTGTTCCGCGAGCTCGAGGCGTCGCTCGCCGCGATTACCGGACTGCCGGCGGTGTCGCTGCAGCCGAACTCGGGAGCGCAGGGCGAGTTCGCCGGGCTCATGGTCATCCGCGCCTACCAGCGCGACCGGGGGAGCGGCGACCGGGACGTGGTGCTGATTCCGGCGTCCGCCCACGGCACCAATCCGGCCAGCGCCACCATGGCGGGGATGCGGGTGGTGGTCGTGGCCTGCGACGATCGCGGCAACGTCGATCTCGACGACCTCCGCGCCAAGGCGGCGGCGCATCGCGACGCCCTGTGCGCCTTGATGATCACGTATCCGTCCACGCACGGCGTGTTCGAGGACGCCATCCGCGAGATCTGCGGCATCGTCCACGCCGCCGGCGGCCAGGTGTACATGGACGGGGCGAACATGAACGCGCAGGTCGGGGTGACCAGCCCCGCCGCGATCGGCGCCGATGTCTGCCACATCAATCTGCACAAGACCTTCGCCATTCCCCACGGCGGAGGCGGACCGGGCATGGGTCCGATCTCGTGCGGCGCGCACCTGGCGCCGTATCTGCCGGGACATCCGGTGGTGCCGGTCGGCGGCGAGCGGCCGATCCCCGCCATCGCGGCGGCCCCGTGGGGCAGCGCCAGCATCCTCCTCATCTCCCACGGCTACATGCGCATGCTCGGAGCGGAGGGCATGCGGCTGGCGACGGCGGCGGCGATACTCGGCGCCAACTACATCAAGGCGCGCCTCGCCTCGCACTACGACGTGCTGTACACGCGCGCCAACGGACGGGTCGCGCACGAGCTGATCCTCGACCTGCGGGCTCTCCGGCCTCACGGCATCGACGAGCTCGACGTCGCCAAGCGCCTGATGGACTACGGGTTCCACGCCCCGACGGTCTCGTTTCCGGTGCCGGGCACGATGATGGTCGAGCCGACCGAGAGCGAGCCGCTCGAGGAGCTCGACCGCTTCTGCGATGCCCTGATCGCCATCCGCGCGGAGATCCAGGCGATCGTGGAGGGTGCCGCCGACCCCGTCGACAACCTGCTGAAGAACGCTCCGCACACCGCCGCCGAGGCGACCGCCGACGTCTGGTCGCATTCCTATGCCCGGGAGCAGGCGGTCTATCCGAGACCCTTCGTGCGCGCCGACAAGTTCTGGCCGGCGGTGGGCCGGATCGACGACGCCCACGGGGACCGGAACCTGATCTGCGCCTGCCCGCCGATCGCGGCGTATCAGGACTGAGCCGCGACGGCCCCGCAGGGCAGAAGGGCGCGGCAGGCGATCGGTCGAGGTGCCGCCGCCCGCGTCTCGCCGGCCCCGACGGCAGAGCGGCCGCATCATCCCACGTGGGAGATCGGCCCGCCGCGCGGGTCAGGGCGCCGGCCCGTGGTTCGGTTCGACCGCCGCCCCGGCCGATCTGCCGGTGGCGCCTCGGCCGGGGTCAACCCGCCGCGCGGGTCAGGGCGTCGGCCCGCTCGCGCAACCGGGCGAGCAGCCGGCGGGTCACCGGCCCCGGCGCGCCGGACCCGATCGTCTGCGCGCCGACCCCGACCACCGGGACCACCTCGCGGGTGGTGCCGGTGATGAACATCTCGTCGACGCGGGGCAGGTCCGACGGGCGGAGCACCGCGTCCCGGACCGGCACCCCGAGGTCGGCGCCCATCTCGAACAGCAGGTTCCGCGTCACTCCCTCGAGCAGCCCCGCGTCGAGGGGCGGGGTCAGGACGGCGCCGTCCCGCACCACGAAGACGTTGGACTGCGAGCATTCCGTGAGCTCGCCCCGGTGGTTGAGGAGCAGAGCCTCGTAGGCGCCGTCGCGCACCGCCTCCTGCATCGCCAGCACGTTGTTCAGCAGGTTGTTGGACTTGATGACGGGATCGACGCTGCGGGGGTGGTTGCGCAGGATGCTCGCGACGACGAGCCGCACTCCGTCCCGCTGCACCCAGTCCGGAGACTCGCGATGCGGGCGCGCGATGATGACGACGGTCGGTGTCCGGCATACGGCCGGATCGTAGCCGAGGTCGCCGACCCCGCGGGTGACGAGCATCCGGAGGATCACCTCGCCGCGGGGGTGGACGCCGCGCATGGTGTCGTGCATGCGCGACTCCAGTTCCGCGTCCGCCGGCGGAACCTCCAGCGACAGGCGGGCCGCCGAGGCGCGGAGCCGGGCAAGATGCCGATCCGGCAGGAAGGGCCGGCGGTTGTAGGTGCGGAGGGTCTCGTAGACGCCGTCGCCGTAGAGAAAACCGTGGTCGAACACCGAAACCACCGCCCGGTCGCCGGACGTCACGACCCCGTTCACGTTCACCGTGGCCTCGCCGATGCCGGGAGGCGCTGGCGCGTCGACAGTACTCGTTTTCACACCGCCCACGGTACCATACGCGCAGGACCCTGCGGTGACGTCCATCGCAGGCCGGGAGGAGCTCCGGAGAGTGGGCCGTGGACCGGCGCGCGAACTCCCGGAGGGTTGCCGCAGGCGACGGTTCCGGGCCAGGACCAGGTCGAGGCCGAATTCTCCGGAATGACCATCCTTCGCGTGCCGGGAGCGAGCCCGGCCCCGCGAGCCGTCTCCCCGGTCGGCGCGGACCGTCCAGCGGGCCTCGGCGTTGCGGGGGGGAGCGGCCCGAACCGAGTCAACGGGGCAGCAGACACAGGATGCGGGTGCTGAACACGGCCCAGATGCGTGAGGCGGACCGGCAGGCGATCGCCGATCTCGGCGTGCCGTCGCTGGTGCTGATGGAGCACGCCGGCCGGCAGGTGGTGTCCGCCCTCGCATCGCGCTGGCCGCCGCGGCCGGGTCGCCGCATCGCGGTGGTGTGCGGGAAGGGGAACAACGGCGGCGACGGATTCGTCGCGGCGCGCATCCTGGCCGCCCGCGGCGCCGCGGTGCGGGTGTACCTGGCCGCGCCGGCAGCCGAGATCGGAGGAGACGCGGCGACCAATCTGTCCCTCCTCCGGCGGTCGGGCGTCCCCGTGGCCGACGTCTCCGGTCCTTCCGCCTGGGCGGCGTCGCGGGGGGAAGTCGGTGCCTGCGATATCGTCGTCGACGCCCTGTTCGGCACCGGGCTGACGCGCCCCCTGGCGGGACACTGGCGGTCCGTCGCCGGCGACCTCAGCGCTGTGGACGGGCCGGTGGTGTCGGTCGACCTGCCGTCCGGATTGTCGGCGGACACCCCGGAGGTGATCGGCGAGGCGGTCGCGGCGACGCTGACCGTCACCCTCGGCGCAGCGAAACTGCCGCTGCTGATGGCCCCGGCGTCCGCCCGGGCCCGCACCGTCGTGGTCGCCGACATCGGGTTTCCCGCCGCGGTCGTGGACAGCCTCGCGGGGCCCCGCGTGACCGTCATCACCCGCGCCTGGGCGCGGAAGCGGGTCCCGCACCGGCCCCGCGAGTCCCACAAGGGAGACTACGGGCGGGTGGTCGTCGCCGCCGGGTCGACGGGCAAGACCGGCGCCGCCGCGCTCGCCGCGCTCGGCGCCCTGCGCTCGGGGGCGGGTCTGGTGACGGTGGCGACGCCGCGCGCCGTTCAGCCCGCGGTGGCCGCGGTGGCCCCGGAGTACATGACCCTGGGCCTCGACGACGACGGCGACGGCCGCGTCCGGGGCGAGGCGGCCGATACGGTGCTTGCCGAACGGTGCGACGTGCTGGCCGTCGGCCCCGGTCTCGGCCGGGGCGCCGGCGTCACCCGGTTCGTGCGCGAGCTGGTCGACCGCGCCCGCGTCCCGCTGGTGCTCGACGCCGACGCCCTGAACGCGTTCGCCGGCGACCCCGCCGGGCTCCGGGGGCGTCCGGGCCGGGAGCTGGTCGTTACCCCGCACGCCGGCGAGATGGGGCGGCTCATCGGCCGGCCGGCCGACTACGTGGCCGCCCACCGCCTCGACGTGGCCCGCGGCCTGGCGGCGGACCGGGGCATCTTCGTCGTCCTGAAGGGATCGCGGACCCTGGTGGCGACGCCGGGGGGGGCGGTGTGGATCAACGTGACCGGCAATCCGGGCATGGCCACCGGCGGCGTCGGCGACGTGCTCACCGGCGTCCTCGCCGCGTGGATGGCGCAACTGCCCGAGGTCGAAGCCGCCTGCGCGCTCGGGGTCTGCCTGCACGGGCTCGCAGGCGACCTCGCGGCGGCCGAGCAGGGCGCCGGGCTCATCGCCAGCGATCTGGCGCACCGGCTCGGTCCGACCCTGCTCGCCCTGGATCGCGACGAGCCCGACCGCTTCAGCCAGGAGCCGGAGCTCCTGCCTCTCTGATTCCGTCCGAACGAGGCCACCCGTGCACACGCGCTACTACGAGAGTCACTCCGAACGGCAGACCGCCGACATCGGCGCCGACCTCGCCCGGCGGCTGCCGCCCGGTACGGTGGTCCTGCTGTTCGGCGACCTCGGCGCCGGCAAGACCGCGTTCGTCCGCGGGTTCGTCGAGGGCGCCGGGATCGATCCCGACGAGGTCAGCAGCCCGACGTTCACCATCGTCCAGGCGTACGGCGGGGGGCGGGTCCAGCACGTCGATCTATACCGCCTCGAACCGGCCGAGACCGTCGACCTCGGGCTCGAGGAGCTGCCGGAAACCGGCGCGCTGGTCTGCATCGAGTGGGCCGACCGGCTGCCGCATCCGGTACCGGGGGCGGTGTCGGTCCGCATCCACGACCGGGGAGACGATTCGCGGGAGCTGGTAATCGAGACGCCGGACGGATTCGAGCCCCTCGCGCGCCGAGGCGATCCGCCGGATCCGGTCGAAGCCGCGAAGGCCTGATCGACTGTCACGCAGCCGTTCCACGTGCGCGAGCAGCTGAGGGATGACTCGCGAAACGGATCGTTCACGCGATCGAATCGACTCGAAGAACAGCACTGACGGGAAGCGCTCTGAAGGGGAGCCTCAGAGTCGCGCATCGTCGCTACGTTCTATCGCGGGCACGAGCGGAGCTGCGAACATCGCCGGCCCCGAAACGCCGCGTCGACGCCGGCAGATGCGGTCGCTACTCCGAGCGGTAGTTGGGCGCTTCCTTGGTGATGACCACGTCGTGCACGTGGCTCTCGCGCATGCCGGCGGGGGTGATGCGCACCATGCGGGCGTTCTGCTGCAGGTCGGGGATGGTGGGGCACCCGCAGTAGCCCATGCCGGCGCGCAGCCCGCCGACGAGCTGGTGGATCATCGCGCCGACCGAACCCTTGTGGGGCACGCGGCCCTCGATGCCCTCGGGCACGAGCTTCTCGCCGTCCTCCCGTGGGCTGGCGAGGTCGAAGTCCTCCTGGAAGTAGCGGTCCCGGCTGCCGGCGCGCATCGCCCCGATCGAGCCCATGCCCCGATACTCCTTGAAGCTGCGCCCCTGATAGAGGATCAGCTCGCCGGGGCTCTCGTCGGTGCCCGCGAACAGGCTCCCGATCATGACCGCGCCGGCCCCCACCGCGAGGGCCTTGGTGATGTCGCCCGAGTAGCGCACGCCGCCGTCGGCGATGATCGGGACGCCGTGGCGCCGGGCGGCCTCGCCGCACTCGGCGAGGGCCGAGATCATCGGCATGCCGATGCCGGCGATCACCCGGGTCGTGCAGATCGACCCGGACCCGATGCCGACCTTGACGCCGTCGACGCCGAGGGCGATCAGCGACTCTGTGCCCTCCGCCGTCGCGACGTTGCCGGCGATCAGCTCGACACCGGGGAAGTGCTCGCGGAGCTTGCCCACCATGGCCATCACCCCGTGCGAATGCCCGTGCGCGGTGTCGACGACGAGCACGTCGGCGCCGGCCGCGACGAGGGCCTCCGAGCGTTCCACGGTGTTCTTGGCAATCCCGACCGCCGCGCCGACCCGCAACCTGCCCAACTCGTCCTTGGACGCGGTCGGGTAGGTGATCATCTTCTGGATGTCCTTGACGGTGATGAGCCCCTTGAGGCGGAACTCCCGGTCGACCACCAGCAGCTTCTCCACGCGGTGCTTGTGCAGGATGGCCTGGGCGTCCTGCAGGGTGGTCCCGACCGGCACCGTGATGAGGTCCCGGCGCGTCATCACCTCGCCGATGGGCCGCTCTATGCGCTCCTCGAAGCGCAGGTCCCGGTTGGTGAGAATGCCGACGAGCTTGCCCTCGGTGCTGCCGTCCTCGGTGATCGGCACCCCCGAGATCCGGTACTTCTTCATCAGCTCGAGGGCCTCGACGATCCGGTTGGCGGGCGACAGCGTGATCGGGTTGACGATCATGCCGCTCTCCGACCGCTTGACCCGATCGACCTCGGCCGCCTGCGCCTCGATGTCGAGGTTCTTGTGGATCACCCCCATGCCGCCGAGCTGGGCCATCGCGATGGCGAGACGCGACTCGGTCACGGTGTCCATCGCGGCGCTGATGATCGGCACCTTCAGGGTGACGTTCCGGGTGAGCCGGGTCGAGACGTCGACCTCCGCGGGCAGGACCTCGGACCGTTGCGGTACGAGCAGCACGTCGTCGAAGGTCAGGGCCACCGCGATGTCGGTGGCCGCGAAACGGGTCGCCGTGGTCTCGATGCCCGCCGCCGTCATGTCAGGCCCCATGACATCTCTTGTACTTCTTTCCGCTGCCGCACGGACACGGATCGTTCCGTCCGACCTTCGGGGTGTCCCGGCGCACGGTGCGCACCGCGGCGTCGTCGCCGCCGGTCCGCGCCGGCTGCGGGGCGCGGCCGGCCGCCGGCCCGCCTGCGAACGCCGGGGCGGCGGCGCCGGGATCGTTGAGGGTCAGCGGCGCCCGCGGCCGGGCGGCGGGGCGGCGGCTCTCCGACCCTTCGCCCTGCACGATGGGCCGCAGCCGCCACAGGTAGCGGATCATCTCGGTGTCGATCCGCTCCTTCATCGACTGGAACAAGGCGAAGCTCTCCCGTTTGTACTCGACGAGGGGGTCCTTCTGGGCGTGGGCGCGGAGGCCGATGCCCTCCTTCAGGTGATCGAGGCTGTAGAGGTGGTCCTTCCACTGCGTGTCGACGATCTGCAGCATCACGTCGCGTTCGACCCGCCGCAGCAGCTCGGCCTCGATCGCCTCTTCCTTCTCCTCGTAGCGGGACTTGACCGCCGCCCACAACGTGTCGAGCATCTCGTCGGGGCTCTTGTCGTCGAGCTCCAGCTCGTCGAGCTGCTCGGCCGGGAGCCCCGCCAGCTCGCCGACCGAGCGCGACAGCCCCTGGGTGTCCCAGTCCTCCGGATCGGTGTCGCGGCCGCAATGGGCCTCGACCTCCTGATCGACGAGGTCCTCGGCCAGGTTCATCAGGTACTGGCGGCTGTCGACGATCTCGCCATCGGATACGTGCACCCGACCGTCGAGCAGCTCCCGGCGCAGCGTGTAGACGTTCTCCCGCTGCTTGTTCATGACGTCGTCGTACTCGAGCAGGTGCTTCCGCACCGAGAAGTGCTGCGCCTCCACCTGCTTCTGGGCCCGTTCGATGGCCCGGGTCACCATGCCGTGCTCGATCGGAACCCCTTCCTCCATCCCGAGCCGATCCATCAGACCGGAGATGCGGTCGGACCCGAAGATGCGCATCAGGTCGTCTTCGAGAGAAAGGTAGAACCGGGACGAGCCGGGGTCGCCCTGGCGTCCCGCCCGCCCCCGGAGCTGGTTGTCGATGCGCCGCGACTCGTGCCGCTCGGTCCCGATGATGTGCAGCCCGCCAGCGTCGACGACCTCGGCGTGCTCGCCCGCGGTCTGCTGCGCGAACTGGGTAATGATGCGCTCCCAGTCGGGACGGGGCGTGCGATAGAAGTGCTCCAGGTGATAGAAGTACACGAACTCGTCGTCGTCGACGAACTTCGCCTCTTCCTTGGGCAGCCGTTCCGCCGTCTGCTCGGCGAGGGCCTGCTGGCGGGACATGTACTCGGCGTTGCCGCCGAGGACGATGTCGGTGCCCCGGCCGGCCATGTTGGTGGCGATGGTCACCGTCCCCCGGCGGCCGGCCTGGGCGACGATCTCCGCCTCCTGGGCGTGGTACTTGGCGTTGAGGACGACGTGCTTGACGCCCCGCCGCTTGAGAAGCCCCGAGAGGCGCTCCGACTTCTCGATCGAGACCGTGCCGACCAGCACCGGCCGGCCGCCCTCCTGCTTGTCGATGATGTCCTCGACGATGGCGTCGTACTTCTCGCGCTCGGACCGGTAGATGGAATCGGCCTCCTCGATCCGCACCAGGGGGCGGTTGGTCGGGATGACCATGACGTCCAGCTTGTAGATCTTGTTGAACTCCGGCGCCTCCGTGTCCGCGGTGCCGGTCATGCCCGACAGCTTGTCGTACTTGCGGAAGTAGTTCTGGAAGGTCACCGTCGCCAGCGTCTGGTTCTCCCGCTCTATCTTGACCTTCTCCTTCGCCTCGACCGCCTGGTGCAGGCCGTCGCTCCAGCGGCGGCCGGGCATGAGCCGGCCCGTGAACTCGTCCACGATGACGACCTGGCCGTCCTTCACCATGTACTCCACGTCGCGCTTGAACAGGGCGTGGGCGCGGAGGGCCTGGTTCACGTGGTGCAGGAGCGGCATGTTGGCGGGGTCGTAGAGCCCGCCGGGACTGAGCCGCCTGGCGAGCATCTTCTCCGCCTTCGCCATGCCGGTCTCGGTCAGGGCGACGGTCTTGTGCTTCTCGTCGGTCAGATAGTCGCCGGTCTCTTCCAGCGCTTCGCGGTCCTCCGCCTTGACGTTGCCCTGGGTGACCGCCCCCGGCTCGAGCCGCGGGATGATGCGGTCGACCTCGTAGTAGAGCTCGGTCGACTGCTCGGCCGGCCCCGAGATGATGAGGGGAGTCCGGGCTTCGTCGATGAGAATGCTGTCGACCTCGTCGACGATCGCGAAGGGGTGCCCGCGCTGCACGAAGTGCGCGACCTCGAACTTCATGTTGTCGCGCAGATAGTCGAAACCGAACTCGTTGTTGGTGCCGTAGGTGATGTCGGAGGCGTAGGCGGCCTGGCGCTCGGGGTCGCGCAGATCGTGCTGGATGATGCCGACCGACATGCCGAGAAACCGGTAGATGCGCCCCATCCACTCGGCGTCCCTCCGGGCCAGATAGTCGTTCACGGTGACGACGTGGACCCCGTCGCCGCCGAGGGCGTTCAGATAGGCAGCCAGGGTGGCGACCAGCGTCTTGCCTTCGCCGGTCTTCATCTCGGCGATCTTTCCCTGATGCAGGACCATGCCGCCTATCAACTGGACGTCGAAATGCCGCATGTCGAGCACCCGCCGGCCCGCTTCGCGGACTACCGCGAAGGCATCGGGCAGCAGATCGTCGAGCGGTTCGGCCTGATCGGCGCGCTGTCGCAGGCTGGCGGTACGCCCGCGGAGGTCGGCATCGCTGAGGGCGCGGACCGCCGCTTCCCGATCGTTGACCTCCGCCAACGCCGGCTGCATCCGCTTGAGATCCCGCTCGTTCTGCGTGCCGAATACTTTCCTGAGGACGTTCTGCAGCATCAGTCGAGTCCAATGGACCGCATCAACGGCAACCGGCCCGAGGTTCGGGCCGTACTCGGCCCCCGGTGGCGTTGCGCTGTCGATGAGGGTCCAAGGCGGGTGTCGATCCGGAACACGGATACGATCGATTGTAGGGAAGGGGTCCGGACGCGTCAAGGTGCCCGGGAGGCAAGCCGCGGCGCCTCGCGCAGGGCATTCGGGGCGGAAACGGAACGGGCCGGACCGGATTGCGCCGGGCGGCCCGCGGCAGCGGATCAGTCGGCCGAGGCGGTACCCGAGGCGATGACCAGCCGCAGAGGGTTCATCCGCTGGCTGCCGACCAGGACCTCGTAGTGGACGTGAGACCCGGTAGCGCGGCCCGTGGCGCCGGCGTAGCCGATGATCTGGCCTCGTTCGACGTCCTCGCCGACGGCGATGGCAAACTCCGACAGATGCCCGTACCGGGTGCGCCGGCCGAAGCCGTGATCGATCTCGATCATCTTGCCGAGATTGCCGTTTCGCCCCGCTTCCGTGACCTCGCCGGCCGCCGTCGACCGGACCGGCTGTCCGTACCCGGTCGAGATGTCCAGGGCCGGATGAAAGGTCCGCTCGTCGGTGAACGGGTCGCTCCGGTACCCGTATCGGGCGCTGATGCGGCCGGCGGCGGGCAGGTTGAGCGGTGTCGCCTCGGCCAGATCCTGTCGCAGGCGGATGCCGTCGCGGGCGACCCCGAGCTCGACCTCCAGCACGTCGAGCAGATCATGCAGCAGTTCGAGCGTCTCGGCCGGCGCGGCCTGGGCCACCGTCTGGAGGGCCGACGCGCCGCCGGAGCGGTCCAATTCCGCCAGCCGCACCATGGCCTGTCGAATGCCGGGGTCCACGATGGACTGAGCGCGCAGGGTCTCGACCACGAGCTGCAGGGCGGCGATGCGACGGGACAGATCGGCGGTGGTCGAGCTGTAACGTTGAATCTCGGACTGGAGCAGGGCGTTGAACGAACGCAAGCGATCGTTCATGGTCCAGCGCGGAGACGAGAGCCATTTCTCGGCATCGAACCGCGTCCCGTCGAGCCAAGCGGCGTGCCCGAGCCACCCGAGTGGCAGGACGACCAGCAAGGCGGCCACCAGCCTTGGACGCACGCTCAAGGCGAAACGGTGAACGACGCCGGTCGAACGGTCGGCCACGATGAAGGAGTAGCGTTTGACCAGCATCCACCTCGCGAAGTCCGGATACTAACACGGCGGGGGTGATTCGGGAAGAGGCAACCGGCCGCGGCGGCGGCGAACGGTGTACTATCCCGAAGGACACATGTCGAGCCACACGTACCTGCTCGACCCGTCGCAGTCGGCGGCCGGCATCGTATCCCGGCTTGCGCAGCGTTTCACGATTCGGCGCGCTGCGGCGGGGACCGCCGCCCGCACCTATCTCGACACGTTCGACTGGCGGCTCTATCGCGATTCCGGTTTCCTCCTGTCCGATGCGCAGGACGGAGGCTGCCTCGTGCGCTGGGATCGCTTCGACGGCCGGTGCCGTCACCGCGCCACCCTCCCGGCGCCTCCCGACTTCGCCCGGGATCTGCCGCCGGGAGGCTTCCGGGACGCGCTGCAGGCGGTGACGGGCATCCGGCGGCTCCTGCCGGTGGTTCGCGTCGACCGCCGCAGCGAACGGATCCCGGTGGTGGACCACCGGGACAAGGTGGTCGTGCGCATGTCCCTCGATCGCGGAACCGCCACCGGGCCGACGCGCCGGCGCCGGCGGCTGCCCCCGGCCCTGCGCCTCACCCCGATGACCGGGTACGAGCGCGCCTGCGCCGGCGTGCGCCGCTTTCTGGAGCGGGACCTCGGTCTGGCGCCGGGCGCGGAGGGCGAGCTCGATCTGGCCCTGGCCGCGGTCGGCCGCCAACCGTGCGACTATACCGGCAGGCTCGAGCTGAGCCTCGACCCCGCGGGTCGCACCGATCGCACGATGAAGCGCATCCTGGCCGCCCTGTGGGAGACCATGCAGGTCAACGAGGACGGTCTGCGCCGGGATCTCGATCCGGAGTTCCTGCACGATTTCCGCGTCGCGGTCCGGCGCACCCGCTCCTGCCTCGGTCAGGTCCGGGAGGTGTTCGACGACACCGTGACGCGCCGCTTCGCCGGCGAGTTCGCCTGGCTGGGGCGATTGACCGGTCCGCCCCGGGACCTCGACGTCCATCTGCTCAACCTGCGCGGCTACGAGGTCGATCTGCCGGCGTCGGCGCACGGCGATCTGGCGCCGCTGGCCGACCACCTGCGAGGCCGGAAGCAGGCCGCGCACCGGGAGCAGCTCGCGGGGCTCGACTCGGCCCGCTACCAGCAGCTCAAGCGGGAATGGAGCCGCTTCCTCGAGGCCGACGCCGGCGGGACGGGAGCGAACGCCTCCCGCCCGGTGGGGGACGTGGCGGTCGAGCGCGTCGACCGCGCCTTTGCGCGAGTGCGCAAGCGGGGCCGGTCCCTGTCGGCGGAGACCCCGGCCGAGGGCATCCACGAGCTGCGCATCGCCTGCAAGAAGCTGCGCTATCTGATCGAGTTCTTCCGGAGCCTGTTCGCGGCCGGCGCCGCGAGCGCCTTCATCCGTGCGCTGAAGCGGTTGCAGGACGACCTCGGCGACTACAACGACCTGCAGGTCCAGCAGCGTGAGCTGCGGGACACGGCGCAGGAGCTGTACTCGGCGGGCGGGGCGAACGCGCCGGTGCTGCTGACGATGGGACGGCTGGTCGACCGGCTTGAGTCTCGGGAGAGGGCCGCGCGCCGGCGGGTCGTCGAGCAGGTCGGCCGGTTCGTGACCGCGCGGACCGGGGCGGAGCTCGGGCGGCTCCTGGCGACCCGCGAGGAGACCTCCGTCTCGGGCCGCGGCTCATCGTGACTGGGCGACCTTCGGTCGCCTTGGAAGTTTCGCTGGCGCGAGACTTCTGGCGCGGCCTCTCGGTCGCCTTGGAAGTTTCGCTGGCGCGAGACTTCCGGCGCGGCCTCCCGGTCGCGTTGGAAGTTTCGCCGAGGCGCCGCGGCTGTGGGGCGGGGCGCCGGGCAGGGGCGGCTCGATGACAGTGCTCGCGACCTACAACATCAAGGGGGGAGTGGGGAAGACGGCGGCCGCCGTCAACCTCGCCTATCTCGCCGCCGCCGCCGGATCGCGGACCCTCGTCTGCGATCTGGATCCGCAGGGCGCCGCCACCTATTGCTTCCGGATCAAGATGAAGGTCCGCGGCGGCGGTAAGAAGCTGATCCACGGCAAGCGCCCGCTCGCCCGATACGTCCGCGAGACGGACTACGAAGGGCTCGACCTGCTGCCGGCGGACTTCTCGTACCGCCACCTGGACCTGCTGCTCGACAGCCCGAAGTACGTCCGCCGCCTGACGAGCCGGATCCGGGTGCTCGGCCGCGACTACGACTACGTCTTCGTGGACTGCGCGCCGAGCATCTCGCTCGTCTCGGAGGCGGTCTTCGCCGTCGCCGACGCCCTCATCGTGCCGACCATTCCGACGACGCTGTCGCGGCGGACGCTCCGCCAGCTCGTACGCCACCTGCGGCAGCAGCGGGCGACGGTTCGGCTGCTGCCGTTCTATTCCATGGTCGACCGCCGCCGCACGCTGCATCGCCGGATCTGCGACGCCCCGGACGAAATGCCGTGCCCCGTGCTCACGACCGAGATTCCGTACGCCAGCGCGGTGGAGCAGATGAGCGCCCGGCGGGCGCCGCTGTGCGGGTTCTCGAGAACGAACCCCGCCGCCCGCGCCTATGCCGGCCTGTGGAGCGAGCTGGTTCGGAGGCTCCAGGATCCCCCCCCGGACCCGTCATGAAGACGATGCTCCTGCTGCGCCACGGCAAGTCGAGCTGGGAGATCGGATCCACTCCGGATCGCGAACGCCCGCTGGCCCCCCGCGGCGTGAAGGCGGCGCGGCGGATGGGCGGGTTCCTCGGGCGGGTGGGGCCGGCGCCCGACCGCGTGCTGTGTTCGCCGGCGGTGCGCACGGCCGAGACGCTTCGGCACGCCGCCGACGCCGGGGCCTGGCGCGCCTCCGTCGCCGTGGTCCCGGCGCTGTACGGGGCTTCGCCCGGCGACGTGCTGGCCTGCCTCGCCACCGTCCCCGGCAACCCGGAGACACTGCTGGTGGTGGGACACGAACCGGCCTGCTCGCAGACGGCGTCCACGCTGATCGGCGGCGCCGCGGTGCGGTTTCCCACCGCCGCGCTCGCCTGCATCGGATTGGACGTGACGCGGTGGGACGAGGTAGGGCCCGGCCGCGGGGAGCTGCTCTGGTTCGTCACCCCGCGCATGCTGGCCAGGCTCGACGGCTAGCCGAACGACATCCGGTATCCGGCCTCCCGGAGACAGGCCTCCTCGGTCTCCAGATCGGCGCGGGTCAACGGGTGCTCGTCGAGCCATCCCGGGGGAAACCGCAGGTCGAGCGCGTTCTTCGCGGCGGAGAGCTCGATCGGAGGCAGGGGCAGGGGGCTGCGGCTCCGGTGCAGGACCACCGCCAGACGGAGGGGCATTGCGAGCCGCTCCGTCCACGCGGACCAGTTTCGGGGAAGGGCGGCGATGGCCTCGGTCGGGAACCTGCGCCGGTGCGAACGCACGAGCGTTGCCAGCACCTGCTGCTCGGGTAGCGAGAACCCCTGCAGGTCCGCGTGCGCGACGATGTACTCGCCGTGCCGGTGGTAGTGGCTGTGCGCGATATCCAGACCGATCTCGTGCAGGTTCGAGGCCCAGGACAGGAACTGCCGGGCATTACGGGCGTCGAGGCCCCAACTCGCGGCCACCTGCGCCAGCAGCGCCAGGCCCGTCTGCTCCACCCGCGCCGCCTGCGGCCGGTCGACGTGCGCCCGGCCGGCCAGGGCCTCGACCCCCCGCGCCCGGACGTCCTCGTCGCGGATACGGCCGAGAAAGTCGTAGAGAAGGCCTTCGCGCAGGGCGCCTTCCGAACGGCGTATCACGTCGATCCGGAGTGCCTCGAACAGGGCGGACAGGATGGCGGCGCCGCCGGCGATCGTCATCCTGCGTCTGGGGTTCAGCCCTTCCAGCTTCAACCGGCCGATGCGCCCGGCCTTCAGCAGCGTGTCCCGCAGCCGGCCGAGGGCCTCGGCGGTGATGCCCTCCCGGCTCCACCCGTAGGTGCGGACGAGGCCGTCGATGGCCCGGATGGTCCCCGATGCGCCGACCGCCTCTTCCCAGTCGAAGGCGCGAAAGCGCTCGGTGACAGGCTCCAGCTCCTGCAGGGCGGCGAGCTCCGCCCGCTGCCAGTTCTCGGCGGTGAGCCGCCCGTCGCCGAAATGGGCCCGGCTGAACGTGATGCAGCCCATGTACAGGCTCTCCATGTCCCGGGGCGCCTCGTCCCCCACGATCAGCTCGGTGCTCCCGCCGCCGATGTCGACGACGAGCCTCCGGCGCTGCGGTCCCGGCAGGGTCCGCGTGACCCCGAGAAAGATCAGTCGGGCTTCCTCGATGCCGGAGATGGTCTCGATGGAGTGTCCCAGCGCCCGCTCCGCATCCATGAGGAACTCGCCGGCGTCCACCGCCACCCGCAGCGTGTTGGTCCCGACCGCCCGAACGTCGCTCGACGCCATGTGGCGGAGCCTCTGGCCGAAACGCCGCAGGCACTCGATCGCCCGATCCCGCGACTCCGGACTGAGACGGTTGCGGGCGTCGAGTCCGGAGGCGAGCTGCACCATCTCGCGCAGGCGATCGACGAGGACCGGCTCGCCACCCTTGGTGCGCGCGACCAGCATGTGGAAGCTGTTGGAGCCGAGGTCGACGGCGGCGATGTTGTCGGGAAGGGTGTCAATCGGGTTCGGCACGACGCATGTCCTATAATCGAAGGCTTCCGTAAGCGGCGAATTCCCGCGAGATATTACCAGTGCGCACCGAATCGAAAAGGGAAACGGTGTCCACCAGAACGCGCCTCGCCGCCCGCGGGCCGGCCCGGACGTTCGTCAGCCGCGAGCTGAGCTGGTTGGGGTTCGCCCGCCGGGTGCTGCATCTCGTCGGCCGGACCGATCTACCCCTCCTCGAACGGGTCAAGTTCGCGGGCATCATCGGCATGCTCCACGACGAGTTCTTCATGAAGCGCATGAGTGGTCTCAAACGCGAGATCGCCGGTCGCGCCAAGAAGCTGTCAATCGACGGCCGGACCCCGGCCGACGAGCTGGCGGCGTGCCGTACCCAATTGCTGGCCCAGGTCGCGGAGCTCAGCCGCCTGTGGCGCAAGGAGCTGGTGCCGGAGCTGGCCCGGGCGGAGCTGCCGATCCTGCGCCACGACGACCTGAATCGGGACGAGCGCGCGGCCCTGCGCGCCTACTTCGCCCGCAACGTCCAACCGATCCTGACCCCCCTCGCGGTCGATTCCGAGCATCCGTTCCCGTTCATCAGCAACCACGGGCTCAATCTCGCGGTGTTCATGCCGCAGCGCGGCGACACCCGATTCGTGCGCATCAAGGTGCCCGGCAACCGCCCGCGGTGGATTCCCCTGGAGGATCGTCCGGCCGTCGTGCCGATCGAGCAGGTCATCGCCGCCAACCTCGACCTGATCTACCCCGGATCGACGCCCGCCGCGGTTCACGTGTTCCGGGTCACGCGCGGGGCGGAGGGAGACATCGATCAGACGGACGGCGACGGCGACGCGCCGCTGATGGAGCCGGGCAGCATCATCCGCCAGGTGAGCTCGGAGCTGAAGGCCCGGCGGTTCGCCGGGGTGGTGCGGCTGCAGGTGGACAGCGCGATGCCGGAGAGCCAGGTGGCGTGGCTGAGCCGCCAGCTCGGGATCGGTCCCGACGACGTCTATCCGACCCGGGCCCTGCTCGGAATGAGCGACCTCCAGCATTTCGACGGGCGGGGCCGCGACGACCTCCGCCACCCGCCGCATCGGCCGGCGGACCACCCCCGCCTGCGCAGGTTGTCCGCCAGCGCCTCCGCGATCTTCGACGAGATTGCGCGCGGCGACATTCTGCTGCACCACCCCTACCAGAGCTTCGACAGCTCGGTGCTGCGGTTCCTGAACTCGGCCGCGACCGATCCCGCGGTGCTCGCCATCAAGCTGACCATCTATCGCACCAGCCGCGATTCGCCCCTGCTGCGGGCGTTGGCGGAGGCCGCGAGACGGGGCAAGCAGGTGGCGGTGCTCGTCGAGATCACCGCGCGGTTCGACGAGGCGCCGAACATCGCCTGGGGCAACTTCCTCGAGAACGAGGGCGTGCACGTGTCCTACGGCGTGGAGCGGCTCAAGACCCACGTCAAGCTCGCCCTCGTGGTGCGCGAGGAGCCGGACGGGGTGCGGCGCTACGCGCACGTGGGAACCGGGAACTACCACTCGGGGACGGCCAAGATCTACGAGGACCTCGGCATCCTGACCTGCGACGAGTCGATCTGCAACGACGTCGCCACCGTCTTCAACTCGCTGACCGGCGTGATTCCCTACCCCGAGAACAGCAAGCTGCTGGTGGCCCCGGTATCGATGCGGCGCCGCTTCATCGAGCTCATCCGCCGCGAGGCGGAGCATGCCCGCGCGGAGCGGCCCGCCGGCATCGACGCGAAGATGAACCAGCTCCAGGATGCCGAGATCATCCACGAGCTCTACGACGCGAGCGGGGCCGGGGTGCCCATCCGGCTCAACGTGCGGGGGTTGTGCTGCCTGCGCCCGGGAGTGGAGGGGCTGTCGGAGACGGTGCGCGTGTTCAGCGTCGTGGGACGTTTTCTCGAGCACAGCCGGATCTTCCGATTCGTCAACGGGGGGCATCCGGAGCACTTCATCGGGTCCGCGGACTGGATGAAGCGCAACCTGAACGGCCGGGTCGAAACGGTGATCCCGGTCGAGGACCCCAGGTTGAAGCAGCAGGTCGACGACATTCTGGCTGCCTACGGGCAGGACAACTGCTCGGTGTGGGACTGCCGTTCGGATGGCGAGTACGTCCTCAGAACCCCGGCCGCCGGCGAGCCGCGGCGCGAGGTGCAGGACGAGTTCATCCGGCGTCGCCAGGGCGTCGCGGAACCCGCCGGCGGGGGGTCGTGAGGCGCCTGGCGCGACCGCGCGACCTGACGGTCGCGTTGGAAGTTTCGCTGGCGCGAAACTTCTACGGCGAAAGCGCCTGGCGCGACCTGACGGTCGCGTTGGAAGTTTCGCTGGCGCGAAACTTCTACGGCGAAAGCGCCTGGCGCGACCTGACGGTCGCGTTGGAAGTTTCGCTGGCGCGAAACTTCTACGGCGAAAGCGCCTGGCGCGACCGTGCGGTCGCGTTGGAAGTCCGCTGGCGCGAAACTTCTACGGCGCAAGCGCCTAGCGATAGTAGATTTGCTGCCCGATCTGGGCCGTGCGTTCGCGCGGTATCTCCCACGGTGCCGCCCCGAGCGCCTCGGCGTGGAAGAAGAGCGCCCCGCCGGTGGGGTCGGTGGTGCGACCGTCCAGCGACTCCGCCGCGACGGCGATCGCCTGGGCCCAGAGGTCTGCGTCGTACGGCGCCTCGCTCTTCCCGTCGCACCAGAACTTGAACTGGCAGCCGGGTTGCTCTCCGCCTTCCCGGACGACCTCGCACACGGTCGCGGGAAAGTCGGGATGCGTTCTGCGGTTGAGCACGACCCAGGCCACCGCTTCCATGCCCTCGCGCCCCTCGGCGCCCGCCTCCCAGTAGATGGCCTGCGCGAGGCACTCCTGCGGTTCGTCACCGGGTTCGGCGGCGGCGGCGGTCGACCGGGCCTGGGCCGCCAGGACCAGCCCCAGCGCAAGACCTGCCGTCCAACCGAGCCATCGCCGCCTCACCGAAGCAGCCGTTCCCCTCGCAGACGATCTCATATCGCCCTGTATCGGCACATGGCGGCGATTCGGACATCCCCGCCCGCCGTCACTCTTCCAGTCGGAACTGCACCGCTTCGGCGAGATGCTCGGCGCCGATCCGCTCTCCGCCGGCGAGGTCGGCAATCGTCCGCGCCACCTTCATCAGCCGGTGGCAGCTCCGGGCGCTGAGATGGAACCGCCGGCTCGCCGCGTCGAGAATTCGGAGCCCGGACGGGTCGAGGGCGCAGTGGCGGGAGAGGGCGCGGCCCTGCAGGCGCGCGTTCACCGGCGTACCCGCCGGGGACCGGTTGCGTTCCTGCTGGGTCTCGCGCGCCGCCGCGACCCGCCGGCGCACCGCCGACGAAGCTTCTCCGAGCGCGGTCTCGGTCATCGCCTTGAAGGGCACCGCGGGGACCCGGACGCTCAGGTCGATTCGGTCGAGCAGCGGTCCCGACAGGCGGCTCCGGTAGCGTGCGACCTGGTGGGGGGAGCAGCGGCACGGGCGGGTAGGTTCTCCGAGGTAGCCGCAGATGCAGGGGTTCATCGTGGCCACGAGCAGGAAGCGGGCGGGAAAGACCACGGTGCGGGCGGCGCGGGCCACCTGCACCGCCCCCTCCTCGAGGGGTTGGCGCAGCACATCGAGCACGTGGCGGGCGAACTCCGCCGCCTCGTCGAGGAGCAGGACGCCGTTGTGGGCGAGGCTGATCTCGCCGGGCCGGGGAATCACCCCGCCGCCGGCCAGCGCGACGTCCGACGCGGTGTGGTGGGGCGCGCGGAACGGCGGCGTGGTGACGAGTCCGCCGCCCGGCGGCAGCAGCCCCGCTACCGAGTAGACGGTGGTCACCTCGATGGCTTCCTCCGCCGTCAGCGCGGGGAGGATGCCCGGCAGCCGGCGCGCCAGCATGCTCTTGCCCGCCCCCGGCGGCCCGATGAAGAGCAGGTTGTGGCCCCCGGCGGCGGCGATCTCCAGGGCGCGGCGGGCCAGCGCCTGTCCCCGCACGTCGGCCAGGTCCGGCCCCCCCGCGGCCGCGGGCTCCGCCCGCGGAACCTGTACGATCCTTCGCGGGGCTCGTCCGGCCAGCACGGCGACGGCCTCGTCGAGCGCGGTCACCGGCAGGACGGTGAGACCGGTGACGATCGCCGCCTCGCCCGCGTTGGCGTCCGGCAGCACCACGCCGTCGACGCCGTCCCGGCGCGCCTGCGCCGCGATGGGGAGGATGCCGCGCACCGGGCGCACCGCGCCGTCGAGCGCGAGCTCGCCGACGGTGACCACCCGCTCCAGCCCCTCGCGGGGAACGAGACCGGCCGCCGCGAGCATGCCGAGGGCGATCGGCAGGTCGAACGACGCCCCCACCTTGCGCATGTCCGCCGGAGAGAGGTTGACGGTCACCCGCCGCGCCGGAAACTCGAAGCCGGAGTTGCGGATGGCGCTCTGGATGCGGTCGCGGCTCTCGCGGACGCTCGCGTCGGGCAGGCCGACGAGGGTGATCGCCGGCAGCCCGCCGTCCGACACATCGACCTCGACCCGGACGGGATGCGCCTCGACGCCGAACAGGGCCGCGGTCCGCACGATGGCCAGCACGACGAGATGTCTTGCAAGACCATTGCCGGCGACACGGACGCTCCCCGCCCGTAGCTGGCGGGGCTGGCTTGGCAGGAATCGAGCCGCAGGACGAGGCTCCGGTGTGCAGAAAGTGCCACGCCGCGGTGGTCACCGTCCGCTAGTAGCTCTGCACGAAGATGCGGTGCCGTTCTGCGAGATCGCGGGCGGATGGGGTGATGATCGTGCGGTCGTTCACGGGGATGCGCCGGCCCGCCTCGACGGCTTGGCGCACGTCGTCCTCGCAGACGAAATCGACCGCTTCGCGGGCCTCGACCGGCTCGGCGATCTCGACCGACGCGGCCGCAGCCGGTGGGGGATGCGAGGGTACGGCCGGCGCCGGGTCCGCAGCGGGAGCGTCGGCGCGCGCGGGTCGGGCGGGGGCGGCCGGGGCGCCGCCGGCAGGGGGCGAAGTGGCGCTCACTCCCCGCTGGACCAGAAACGTGTCGATCCGGCGGGCGAGGAGCCCCGGGTCCAATCTGCGCGCCCCCGGGCGCGTGGCGCCCCCGGGCGGAGGCGGCGCTCCGACAGCGGCCGGATCGCGGTCGGCCGGACGCACCTCCCAGGCCAGGCGCTTGACGTTCAGCAGGTGCCGCGGCGTGATGTTGTCCGAGGTGATGTTTCCGCCGTGCCCGCCGCAGCCGAGGGTCATCGAGGGATCGAGCCCCGTCGTCATGCCGATCGAGCCGAGGGTCGTCGGGGTGTTGACGACGATGCGGAACGCGGGCTTGCGCAGGCCGAACTCCAGGATGACCTCCTCGTCCTGCGAGTGAATCGCCATGGTGTGTCCCATGCCGCCGTAGCGCAGGATTTCCTTGCACCGCTCGCAGGCCGCCCGCCAGTCGGCGACGACGTAGAACGACAGGACCGGACAGAGCTTCTCGATCGACAGGGGATGGTCGCGTCCCACCCCGTCGAGTTGGGCGATGAGGACGCGGGTGCCGGACGGCGCATCGATGCCGGTTCGCGCCGCGATCTCCGCCGCGGTCCGGCCCACGAGCTCGGGGCTGGGCAGCCGATCCGCGGTGACCAGCGCCGCGGCCAGACGGTCCGCGTCGCCGGCGTTCAGAAAACAGGCCCCTTGCCGCTCGAACTCGCGGCGCACCTCGCCGGCCACCGCCTCGTCGACGACGACCGAGTTCTCGGACGAGCAGAGCAGGCCGTTGTCGAAGGTCTTGCCGGTGATGATGTCCGCGACCGCCTTCGGCAGGTCCGCCGTCCGCTCGATATACGCGGGGGCGTTGCCGGGTCCGACCCCGTAGGCCGGTTTCCCCGCGCTGTACGCGGCCCGGACGAGGCCGAGGCCCCCGGTGGCAAGGATCAGGGCCACCTCGCGGCGCCGCATCAGCTCCTGGGTGCCCTCGAGGGTCACCGTGGTCATGCAGGTGACGGCGCCCTCCGGCGCCCCGGCTTCGACGGCGGCCGCGGTCATCACCTCGGCGACGCGGCGTACCGAGCGGACCGCGGCCGGATGCGGGCTCAGCACGACCGCGCACCGGGCCTTCAGGCAGACGAGAATCTTGTAGATGGCGGTGGAGGTGGGGTTGGTCGACGGCACGACCGCGGCGACGACGCCGAACGGTTCCGCGATCTCGACGACGCGCTTGGCCTCGAGCCGCCGGATGATCCCGACGGTGCGCATCGGCTGAATGAACCGATGAATCGTCTCGGCCGCGAACAGGTTCTTGCGGACCTTGTCGGGCTCGTTGCCGTAGCCGGTCTCCTCGACGGCCATCCGGGCGAACGGCCCGGCCTGGGAAGCGGCGGCGCCGGCCGCTGCCGCGACGATCCGATCGACCTGCTCCTGGGTCAGCTCGGCGAGGCGGGTCTGGGCCGCGCGTGCGCGGCGGGCCAGCGTCCGCGCGTCCCGTATCGAGTCGAGATCCGTGTCCTTCCGGGGAGCCCGATCAGCCATGGCCGGATCTGCGACGCGGTCAGCGCAAGGTGGTTACTTGGCGTCGTCGGGGGACTGCGGCAGGATCTTCTCCACTTCGCCGTGCGGGCGCGGGATGACGTGGACGGCCACGAGCTCGCCCACGCGGCGGGCGGCGGCCGCCCCGGCGTCGGTGGCGGCCTTGACGGCGCCGACGTCGCCGCGCACGAAGACGGTGACGTAACCGGCGCCGATGTACTCCTTGCCGACGAGCAGTACGTTGGCGGCCTTGACCATGGCGTCGGCTGCCTCTATCGAGCCGATCAGGCCCTTGGTCTCCACCATTCCGAGCGCTTCGAGAGACATCACCGTTCTCCGCCGGACTTGCCGTCTCCGTGACATCCTGGGCCGACCGGGTGCAAAATCGCCGCAACTGTAACATGTTGCAGAACATGCGACAACCGCGCGCAGGGCGCCGGGCGGGCCGGTGACGCGGGTGAAGGCCGTAGCGCGGCCGGGCGCAGACTGCTAGAATCGCGTCCGGCAGACCGCGTAGCGGCGGTAGGCGAGCGGTCCCGACCGATGGAGTTCCACTGCAGACTCGGCACCGAGACCGGCGAGGTGATCGAGGGCGTGCACGTCGCCGAGAGCGAAGCGGCCCTGCGGCAGGATCTGGAAGCCCGGGGACTCTACGTCCTCGCCCTCAGCCGCCGCGGCTCGTTCGGCTGGTCCGGCTTCTCGCTGCCGCAGCGCCGGCGCATCAGGACCCGCGAGTTCCTCGTCTTCAACCAGGAGCTCGCCACGTTGCTGCGGGCCGGGCTGCCGCTGGTGCAGTCGCTCGACATCCTGCGCCAGCGGATGGACGACCCCGCGTTCAGGACCATCCTCAACGACGTTCACGACCGCGTCCACGCGGGGGCGGCGCTGTCGGAGGCGTTCGACGCGCAGGGGGACGTCGTTCCGGGCATGTACACCGCCTCGCTGCTGGCGGGGGAGAAGAGCGGAGGCCTGGAAGAGGTCATCCGCCGGTACGTCGCCTACGTGAAGGTGGTCACCGCCCTGCAACGCAAGACGCTCTCCGCCCTGGTCTATCCGGCCGTCCTGCTGGGGCTGTCGATGGTGGTGGTCTCCATCATCGTCCTGAACGTCGTGCCCGAGTTCGAAGCGTTCTACGGCGGGTTCGGGGCCGAGCTGCCCTGGATGACCCAGGTGGTCGTGGCGGTTTCGAACACCGCCCGGAATCACTTCCTGCTCATCGTCCTCGGCGCCGGCGCGGCCGTTGCGGCGGTCTGGCGCTGGCTGCAACGGCCGGGCCGGGCGGCGTTGCTGGACCGGGTCGTACTGCGCATTCCGGGCATCGGCTCGATCGCGGGACAGTTCGCCACGTCGCAACTGTCGCGCACGCTGGCCACCCTGCTCGGCGGGGGGATACCCCTGGTCGACGCCATCGACGTCGCGTCGCGCGCCATCGGCAACCGGTTCTACGCGGAGCAGCTCGCGGTGGTGGGACAACGGGTCCGCGAAGGCGAGGCGTTGGCCGCGGCCCTGGAGGCGCGCGGGATCTTCCCGTCGGTGGTCATCAGGATGGTCGAGGTCGGCGAGGCGACGGGGGCGCTGCGCGAGATGCTGACGAGCGTGGCGGACTTCTTCGACGAGCAGATCGAGACGCGGCTCGGGCGGTTCGTGACCGTCATCGAGCCGGTGCTGCTGATCGTGATGGGGCTCGTCATCGCCGCCCTCCTGGTCGCGCTGTATCTGCCGCTTCTCCAGCTTGGAACGGTCCTGTCATGAGCGCTCCCGATCCCACGACGACGGCCGGCGGCGAGGCCGCCGCGGAGACGCGCCCGGGCGATCCGGGCGGCCCGCGGGCCGCGGGCGAGGCGCCGGTCGACCACGCGGAGGAGGTCGCGCGGGCCCGCCGGCTCGCCGAACGCTACCGGGTGGAGTTCGCCGACATGGACCGGTTCAGCATGGACGCCGACCTGTTCCGGTCGATTCCCGCCGACCTCATGCTGCGGTACGGCTTCGTCCCCTACCGCAAGGTCGGGGACACCCTGGTCATCGTCGTCTCGGACCCCATCGACCTCCCGAAGATCGACGAGCTGGCCCTGCTGCTGAACACCCCGATCCGGGTGACCGTCGGGACCTCGTCGGCCATCGAGTCCATTCTCAAGAAGAGCGAGGGGTCGCAGCGGGTCCTCGACGATGCGACCGAGAGCTTCGAGCTGCAGATACTCCACGAGGACGAGCGGGGCGAGGACAGCCTGACCGTCGAGCGGCTGACGAGCGACATCAGCCCGATCATCCGGCTCGTCGACTCGACGATCTACACCGCGCTGCAGCGCCGTGCGAGCGACATCCACGTCGAGACCCTGGACGATGCGCTGCACGTGAAGTACCGCATCGACGGCACGCTGCAACCCGCGATGCGCCCGGTGGACAAGCAGTTCCACGGCGCCATCCTCTCTCGCATCAAGGTCATGGCGGAGCTCGACATCGCCGAGAAGCGGGTTCCGCAGGACGGCCGGTTCAAGGTGCGGGTGCCCGGGAAGACCATCGATTTCCGGGTCTCGATCATGCCCACGGTGCACGGCGAGGACGCGGTGATCCGCATTCTCGACAAGGAGACGATCAGCGAGCAGTTCCGCGAGCTGCGCCTGGACGTCCTGGGGTTCGCCGGCGACGAGCTCCGGCGGTTTCGCCGGGCGATCAAGGAGCCCTACGGCATGGTGCTGGTCACCGGGCCCACCGGCAGCGGCAAGACGACGACCCTCTACGCGGCGCTGTCGGAGATCCATTCGCCCGAGGACAAGATCGTCACCATCGAGGATCCGGTCGAGTACCAGCTTCGCGGCGTCACCCAGATTCCGATCAACGAACGGAAGGGACTGACCTTCGCACGGGGGCTGCGATCGATCCTCCGGCACGACCCCGACAAGATCATGGTCGGCGAGATCCGCGATTCCGAGACCGCGCAGATCGCCATCCAGTCGGCGCTGACCGGGCACCTGGTCTTCACGACGGTGCACGCCAACAACGTGCTCGACGTGCTCGGACGGTTTCTGAACATGGGGGTCGAGGCCTATCAGTTCATCTCGTCGCTGAACTGCGTCATGGCCCAGCGCCTCGTCCGCATGACGTGCACCGAGTGCCGGCAGCCGATCCGGTTGAGCGGGGAGGTCCTGGAAGAGGCCGGCATCGACCCGGCCCTGGCGCGGGACCACGAGTTCTTCGAGGGCGCCGGCTGCATCGAGTGCAACGGGACCGGCTATCGCGGCCGCACCGCGCTCTGCGAGCTCCTCGACCTGAACGACCATCTCCGGGAGCTGATTCTCGCGCGGGCCCCGACCTCGGAGATCAAGCAGGCGATGCACGCCGAGGGCATGCGGTTTCTGCGGGAGTCCGCGGTCGAGAAGGTGCTGGCCGGCGTGACCACCCTGCAGGAGATCAACAAGGTCACGTTCGTCAAATGAGCGCCCTCGCACGTCTTTCCGCCCTGTTCGCCGCCCCCGCGCCGTCGGTGGGGATCGAGATCGCGGCCGACCGCGTCACCGGCGTCGTTCTCGACCGGGGACGGCGGGTGTCGGCCGCCGTCACCCGGCCGCTTCCTCCCGGGGCGCTGAGCCCGGCCGCGAACGCCGCGAACCTCGTCGAGCCGGACACCGTGCGCGACGTCGTTCGAGAGGTGCGCGAGGCATTGCCCGGGGCGCCCCGGCGCGTGGCCCTGGTCGTGCCCGACAGCGCCGCCAAGGTGTCGCTCCTGCGGTTCGAGAAGGTGCCGTCCCGTCCCGCCGAGCTCGAGCAGCTCGTGCGGTGGCGGGTGCGGAAGACGGCGCCGTTCCGCATCGAGGACGCCCAGATGGCCTACGCGCCCGGAGCCCCCGTCGACGGCGGGGGGCGGGAGTTCGTCGTCAGCCTGATGCGACGGGACATCGTGGAGGAGTACGAGGACGCGTGCAGCCGGGGCGGGGGACACGCGGGGGTGGTGGACCTCGCCAGCTTCAGCCTGATCGACGCGGTGCTCGCGGGCGGTCCGCCAGCCGACGCCGACTGGCTGCTCGTGCATGCGGCCGGGGGGTACTGGTCCATTGCCGTCGTTCGCCGGGGACACCTGATCCTGTTTCGGCACCGGCCGGCCGGCGATGGCGATGACGATCTCGTGGACCTCGTGCACCAGACCACGATGTACTACGAGGATCGCCTGGGAGGCGGCGGGTACGACCGCGTGTTGCTGGCCGTCAGCCAGGACGGGGCCACGGCCGGAGACGCCGCGCACCTGCGCCGTCTGATCGCGACGCATCTCGACACCGCGGTGACCCCCATCGCGGTGAACCGGTCCGGCGAGCCGTCTCCGACCGGCGACCTGCTCCCCGACGTGGCCGCGGCGCCGGCCGGTCTGCTGGCGCGCGAGCAGGCGCCGAACGACGGCTCCCGGGCCTGAGGGCCGGCGCCCGCGGCCGTGCGCGACCCGTGGTATGTTGCTGGCAGGTGATGCTGCGGACCAATCTCGCGACCCGGCCCTTCTACAACGAGCGCATCGCCCAGATCGCGCTCGGCGTGGTCGCGGTGCTGGGCGTGGCGATGCTCGCGGCCGGCGTCGTGCGCCTGGTGGACCTCGCTCGGCGCAACGGCGACCTGAACGCGCGCACGGACCAGGCGGCCCGGACCACCGCCGATCTCGCGGCCCGCGCCAGCGAGGCGCAGCGCGCCGTGACTCCGCAGGAGCTCACGGCGTTGGCCGACGCGACGCGGGAAGCCAACACCCTGATCACCCAGCGGCTCTTCTCGTGGACCGACTTCTTCAACCGTATCGAGACCACCCTGCCGCCGGACGTGATGGTGACCGAGGTGCGCCCGGAAATAGAGCCGGGCGTGGTCGAGGTGGCGATGGGGGTGCTGGGCCGGCGCCTCGATTCGGTCAACCGGTTCGTGACGTCGCTCGAGACCTCCGGCGCGTTCGTCGACGTGCTGAACCGGCAGGTGGAGCTGACCGAGGACGGGATGTACCGCGCCATCCTCCGGGGCCGCTATCTCGAGTCGGCGCGGCTCGACGTCGACGCTGGCGACGGCGGCGGGGAAGGAGATCGACCGGCGGACGGGGAGGAGGCGTCACCGGCGGGGCCCGCGTCCGCCGCGGGCCCCGGGGGCGGCTGATCGCACCCGCATGCGGGCCGGAGACTCGGGACCGGAATGTCGATGACTCTGCTGCGGCGCATCGTCTCGGACAACCAGCGGCTCGTGACCGCCGTCGGGTTGCTGCTGGTGGTCGACTGTCTGCTCTACGCGGTGGCCCTGTACCCCTGGTCGCGGAAGGCCGCCCAGGCCGAAGCGGGCGCGGCGGCGGCGGAGACCCGGCTCGCCCAGGTCCGGGCCGCCTACGAGACGGCGGCCGAGACCGACGCCAGCACGTCGGGCGCCGAAGACCGGCTCGAGCAGTTCTATACGGAGGTGCTGCCGCGGGACTTCGCCGACGCGCGGGCGCTGCTCGCGCCGTACCTCGATCGACTGGCCGCCGATTCCGGCCTCGTGCTCGAGCGGCAGAGCAGCGTGCCGGACCGGGAACGCGACAGTCGCCTGGCCAGACTGCAGACGACGATGGTGCTCGCGGGGGAGTACGAGGACGTTCGCCGGTTCATCCACGTGCTCGAGACGGCGCCGGAGTTCATCCTCGTCGAGGAGGTCGTGCTGAGCCAGGGCAACGAGACCCAGGAGGGTCTCGTGCTCACGCTCGGGGTGTCGACGTACTATCGGGACGCGACGGAGGCCGAGGCGGAATCCGGGTCATGAGGAAGCGTACGGGAGCGATGCACCCGCTTCGCGCCCGCGTCCGGGGCGGGTCCGGCTACAGCTTCGTCGAGCTGCTCGTGGTCACCGCCATTCTGCTCGTCCTGGCTTCGGCGGTCATGCCCCTGACCCGGGTCACGATGCAGCGCCAGCGCGAGGCCGAGCTGCGCCGGGGGTTGCGGGAGATGCGCACCGCGATCGACCGGTACAAGGACGCCGTCGACTTCGGCGTGATCGGCGGATTCGACGTGGAGGCGGGCAACGAAGGGTACCCCCCGAGCCTGGATGTCCTGGTGGAGGGCGTCGAGGCCCTGAACGATGCATCCGGGCGGAAGCTGCGCTTTCTGAGACGCATTCCGTTCGATCCGATGACGCAGAGCCGGGAGTGGGGGTTGCGTTCGTATGAGGACGATCCCGATTCGCGGCGCTGGAGCGGGGACAACGTGTACGACGTATATACGCAGTCGAGGGCCAGAGCGCTCGACGGCACGGCCTACGACGAGTGGTGACGATGGAGTGGGTGCGGCCCTGGCGCACGGATTCCCGGCCGGCGGTTCGTCCGCGGGCGGCGGCGGGCTGGACGCTCATCGAGCTGGTGGTGGTGATCGCCCTGATGTCGACCCTCGTGGCCATCGCCATGATCGGCTACGGGACGGCGGTGACGCGGGCCCGGGAAGCGGTGCTGAAAGAGGACCTCTTTCGCATGCGCGACGCCATCGACCAGTACCACGCGGATCGGAACGAGTATCCGCCGGCGCTGGAGAGTCTGGTCGCCCAGGGGTACCTGCGGGCGATTCCGGAAGATCCGTTGACGCAATCGACGGCCACCTGGCAGGTGGTCCTGGCCGAGTACGACCCCGCCAACCCCTTGTCGCAAGGCGTCTTCGACATCCGTAGCGGCGCGAGCGGGACCGGCCTCGACGGGTCGCCCTACGCCGAGTGGTGAGTGGTCGCGTCCGCCGCGGATGTCGGCCAGCCGTGCGTCGCGCCGCCCGCCGGCCGTCGCGGGCGGCGCGACGGCGCCTCGGCACACCGTGGCCGTGCGGCGCCGGTTGCCGCCCAACCGACCTGCGCAAAGTGTTGTGCGCTCGGTCGCGACCGACAAGGGCGGTCAACCTCGCGGCGCCGCTTGCCGCCAACCGACCCGCCAACAGTACTCGCCGTCTTACGGCGCGTACTGTTGGCGCCCGCGCATCCGGTTCTGTCCGAGGCCGCGGCCGGCGGCATCTCCGAGGCCGCCGTCGGCCGGCCGACGAGAGAGGCCGGTCATGCCGCGTCCTCCCGCCGCGCCGCCGATGCCGGCGCGGCCGTCCGCCCCGGCTCCGATTCCGCCACCCGCCCCCGGAGCCGCCACGCCGGCAGCGCCGGGCTGCGCCGTCTGCGGCGCATGGACGAAGAGCCACTCGTTGTAGCGGGTGGCGCCGTTGTACTCGAGGAGGGACTCCTCGGAAGATCGGCTGACGACCCCGACGATGCCGCCCAGTTCGTCGTCGCCGAGCCCGCCGGAACGCGACGAGAACGGACTCGGAGCGGTTCTGCCGGCTCGGCCCCCGAGGCCCGCACCGGTCGAGCCGAACCCGGTACGCCCGGCGCGGTCCGAGCGCCGGTTCAGCCCCCCGCCGTCGGCGGTTTCGCCCGGGGGAGTCGTCTCGCCCAGGGCGACCGCGGCCGAGCCCTGCGTCAGGATCTCGAATGGTTCGCCGGTCATCGGATCCGGATACGCCCGGCGGAGGAAGCCCTGCTCGACGAGCAGGTCGAGGTCGGTCGGGTACGCACCGGGGAAGCGCCGCTGATACAGGTCGATGGCCCGCATGTACTGCTCGCCCCGGAATATCAGCTCCGCTTCCTTCTCCCGTTTGGTGACGGTGCGCCACGGCGGCATCGCCACGGACATCAGGATGCCCATGACCCCGATGGCGACGAGCAGCCCCGCCATGGCATAGCCGGAGCCGGAGCGCAAGTCTCGCGGGGGGGCGGCCACATGCATATCGATATCTTCGCCCGGACCGTCAGCGCCGCTCGGCGCCGCCGTCCACCCAACCCATCCTACAGGAGCCGGCGCGATTCCACGACCCGGGCTCCCGATCCGGAGACATCGCCCTGCTCCGGGCTCCTGTTCCGGAAAGCGTCGCCCCGCGGCTTCGCTGGCCGCCCCACCCCGCACCGTGATCAGCCGCTGGCGGACACCGGGCCGTGCGCCCCGAGGCGGCGGTAGAGGACGACTCCGCTCGCGATCGCGGTCCCGAGATACGGCCAGGCGGGGGGAGCGGCGGGGAGCACCAGCGCTCCGGTTCCCAGGAGCGCGCCGTAGATCAGCCCGAGGCCGGCGAGCCAGTCGACGAGCTGGCCCCGAATCGGCGCCGGCGGCGGCTCGCCGATTCGGGCCGCCACCCGCGCCCAACCGGGGCCGCCGGGCCGCACCCGCCGGTAGAACGCGGCGAGGGTGGCATCCGGCTCCGGCGGCGTGAGCCGCGTCACGAGCAGCCAGCACGCCGTCGTCCACACCACCAGATACAGCAGCGATTCCGGGAATGCGATGGAGGTGAAGCGGGCCAGCGCGAGATGGCCGACGAGCGGCGCGACCATCGCCGCCATCTCCGACCACGCGTTGATGCGCCACCAGTACCAGCGCAGAATCAGCACCAACCCGACGCCCGCTCCCGCTTCCAGGATCAGCTCCCACGCCTGGCGCACGCTGTCCAGGTACAGCGTGACCCCCGCGCTCAGCACCATGATGCCGAGGGTGGCGGCGCGGGCGGCGCGGACGTAGTGGGCGGTCCCCGCGTCCGGCCGCACGAAGCGCGCGTAGACGTCGTGGACGAGGTAGGAGGCGCCCCAGTTGAGCTGGGTCGACATCGTCGACATGTACGCGGCCACGAATCCGCCCAGCACCAGCCCGCGCCAGCCGGGGGGGAGGTGGTCGCGGATGATCAGCGCGTACCCCGCCTCGCGGTCGGCGATGTCCGGATACAGCACCAGCGCGGCGAGGGCGGCCAGGACCCACGGCCAGGGGCGGACGCAGTAGTGGGCGAGGGTGAACCAGAACGTCGCCAGCAACGCGTGGCGTTCATCGCGCGCCGACATCATCCGCTGGGCCAGATAGCCGCCGCCGCCCGGCTCCTGACCGGGATACCAGCTCGCCCACCACTGCACCCCCAGATAGGCCACGAACGCGGTCACCGAGAGGGTCAGCGTCGATGCGCCGCCGGGAGCGGGCTCGCCGAGGGCCGGCAGCATGAGGAACGTGCTCTCGGGCAACCGCTCGCCGAGCCCCTCGAGGCCGCCGACCTCCGGCGCGCGAAGGGCGAAGAACGCGACGGCGAGGGCGCCGGCCATGGCGAGGACGAACTGGATCAGGTCCGTCATCACCACTCCGCGCAGACCGGACACCGCCACGTAGGCCCCGGTCAGCGCGAGGCCGGCGAACACCGCGGTCAGCCGCGTCCAACCCAGGGTGACCTCGAGGATCTTGGCCATCGCGAGATTGACCCAGCCGATGATCATGCAGTTGACGGGCAGCCCCAGGTAGAGGGCGCGGAATCCGCGCAGGAGGCGCGCGGCCCGTCCGTGGTAGCGGATCTCGACGAAGGCAACGTCGGTCAGGATGCCCGCCCGCCGCCACAGGCGGGAAAAGAACAGCACGCTCAGCATGCTGCCCAGCGCGCCGCTCCACCAGATCCAGTTGCCGGCGACCCCGTCCCGGGCGACGATGCCGGTCACCGCCAGCGGCGTGTCGGCCGCGAACGTGGTCGCCACCATCGACGTGCCCGCGATCCACCAGGGCAGCTCGCCGCCGGCGAGGAAGTACTGGCGGAGGCTCTCCCGCGCCCGGCCGGCGACGGACAGGGCGACGGCGACGGGCAGGAGCAGGAAGCCGGCGAGGATGAGCCAGTCGAGGGGGGTGAGCACCATCACGCGACTCGGTTCCCGCGTCCCAACGCGCGGACCACCGCTTCGTGGACCGCGGGGCGGACCGGGAGAATGGCCTCGTTGTCCCGGGTCGGATGGACCCGGTTGGTCAGCAGCACGACGTACAGGTCCTGCGCCGGGTCCAGCCACAGGGACGTGCCGGTGAACCCGGTATGCCCGAACGCGGCGGGGGAGAGCGACCGCCCGCACGACGAGGTGACGAGCATCGTATCCCACCCCAGCGCACGCGAGCTTGCGGGGACGCGGGTGCGCCGCACGAACCGCGCGAACGTCTCGGGGTGGGCCAGCCGGGGCCGCCCCCCCAGCGTCTCCAGAGCGGCCCGGGCAAAGCGGCCCACCGCCGGCGCGGTCCCGAACAGGCCGGCGTGACCCGCGACACCGCCCAGAGCCCAACCGTTCTCGTCGTGCACCTCGCCGCGGAGCAGGCGCCCCCGCCAAGGGTCGACCTCGGTCGGCGCGGTCCGCGAACGCCACGCCGCGGGGGGGCGATAGCGCAGATCGCCGATCCGGAGCCGGCTCGCGATCGCGTCGAACTGCTCGTCCACGGTGGCCCCGCCCGCGTCGGCGGCGATGAACGCGAGCAGGATGAACCCCAGGTCGGTGTAGACGGACCGTTGCCGCGGCGGGCACTCCAGGGGCAGGGTGCAGATGGCGTGTTGATAGTCCGCGCGCCCGCGATGGTCCCGAAAGAACGGCAAGTGGGCGGTCAGGCCGCCGGCGTGCTCGAGCAGGTCGGCGACCGTCACCGTCTCGCGCTCGGTTCCGCGCCAATCGGTCAGCCAGTCCCCGACGCGGTCGGCGAGGGTGATCGCCCGCGCATCGACCAGCCGCATCAGGACCGTGCTCGTGGCCAGGACCTTCGTCAGGGACGCCAGGTCGAAGACGGTGTCGAGGGTGGCGGTCTCCTCGCCGTCGTAGGAGAGGGTGCCGGCGGCATGGCTCCAGACCGGTCCGGCGCGGCCGCCGACCTCGATGGCGGCGCAGGGAAAGGCGCGGCGGCGGATTGCGTCGTCGATGAGCCGCGCCACCGGGGCGAACCCCGACTCCCTATCCATCCCGCGCCGCCTTCCGGCCGGCCGTCCGATCCGCCGCCCAGCCCGCCGCGAGGGTGATGGCGGCCCCGATCAGGACGTACCACTGCCAGGATATGCTCGTGAACAGTCGAATGGCGAGCATGACGGCGGCGCCGCTCGCCATCCCCGCATACGCGGTGGTGTTCCGGCGATAGCCGGCAAGACCCAGCAGAAAGACCCCCAGGATGAGGCCGTTCGTGAACGACGAGATCCCCAGCACCTCGTCGACGATCCGTTGCGAGACGGGAATCGCGGCCAGCGCCACCACCACCTGCACGGCGCCCCAGGCCAAGGTGGCGCGGCGGGCGACCGAGAGGTAGTGCCCGGCCGGTCTCCGGCCGCCGGTGGCCGGGAGGTAGAAGTCGGCCAAGGTCGTCGACGACGACGCGGTCAGTGACGACGAGAGCGTGGACATCGCGGCCGCGATGACCGCGGCGACCATGAGGCCGCGCACGCCGGACGGCAGCTCGGCGACCATGAACGCCGGAAAGATCCGGTCCGTCTGCACCTGTCCGTCGCGGGTGAGCGCCGCCAGCACGTCCGGGGCCTGCCCCGTGTAGTAGACGTAGAGCATGACCCCGATGAGAAGAAAGAGCACGAACTGTCCGAGCACCACGACCCCGCTCCAGAGCAGAGCCCGGCCGGCCGCGGCTCGGGAGCGGCTGCACAGGTACCGCTGCACGATCAACTGATCGGTGCCGTGGGTGGCGACGGTGAAACAGGCTCCGCCGATCAGGCCCGACCAGAAGGTGTAGCTCCGGGTCGGGTCGAGCGAGAAGTCGAACAGGTGAAACCGTCCCGCCGCGGAGCCGACGGCGGCCACCTCCGTCCATCCCCCCGGGATGAGGTCCAGAAGGACGACCGCCGCGGTCGCCGAGCCGCCCAGATACACCGCGAGCTGCACGAAGTCCGTCCAGAGCACCGCGGTCAGGCCGCCGAGCCAGGTGTAGGCGATGGTGATCGCACCCACGGCCAGGATCGATACGACGAGCAGCGTGGTGGCGGGCGCGAGCCCCGGCGCCAGCGCCGCCGCCGCGGTCGCCGCGCTCGGCCACGTGAGGAGGGCCGCGCCGACCACGAGCCCCGCGGCGAGGAGCCGGAGGCCGTCGGCGAGGTTCCGCGTCGCCAGGAAGATGGACGCGGCGAGGCGGGCCACGCCGCCGCCGAAGCGTTCCGCGAGGACCTGGTAGGCGGTGAGGTACTCGCCCCGGAAGTAACCCGGCAGCAGGAGCACGTGGATGATCGCCCGCCCCGCGAGATATCCGAAGACGAGTTGCAGGAAGGTCAGGTCGGTCCCGAACGCAAACCCCGGGATGCTGACAAGGGTCGCGGTGCTGGTCTCGGTCGCGACGATCGAGGCCATCACCACCCCCCACGGCGCCCGCCGGCCGGTGGCGAAGTAGTCGCGGACGGTCGCCTGACCCCGCGCGAGGAAGAGGCCCAACCCGAGGGTGCCGGCCGTGTAGACGACGATGACGGCGAGGTCGAGCAGGCCCATGGGGAGGTTCGGTTCCGGTGCGACCGGTCCAGTCCCGGATGCCCGCCACCGAACGGCCGGCGCGGGTGCGTCCCCGCCGGCAGGGGAACGCCGGTCAGGATCGGGTCAGCCGCCGGCGGAGCCGGGGGACCACGTCTTCACCGACCGCCTGGCGGACCAGGTTGCCGGCGCGCCGGATGCGGACGAGGGCTTTCGCGTAGGTGTCGCCGGTCTTCTCCATCACGATCGCGGCCTTGACGTTCCATTTCGCGCGGCCCAGCAGGATGCCGGCCGCGTCGTAGTCGAGGCCGGTCACGGTCGTGATGATGTTGCGGGCGCGGCTCCGCCGCTGCTCCGAGCCGGTCTGCACGTCCACCATCAGGTTGCCGTAGGTCTTGCCGATGTGGACCATCGAGATGGTGGTCAGCATGTTCAGCACCATCTTGGTGGCCGTGCCGGCCTTCAACCGGGTCGATCCGGCGATGACCTCCGGTCCCACCTCCGGCGCGATGATCACGTCGACGAACGTCTGGAGCTCGCTGCCCGGCCAGCACGTGACGAAGATGATCTTCACCCCCGACCGGCGGGCCCGGGTCAGCCCCCCCCGGACGAACTGGGTCAGGCCGCTGGCGGATATCCCGACGAGCACGTCCTTGCTCGTCAGGCGCAGCCGGCGCACGGCCCGGCCCCCCTCTTCGAAGTTGTCCTCCACCCCTTCCCGGGACTTGAAGAACGCCTCGCGCCCCCCCGCCATGACCGCCTGCACGAGGTGCGACGGCGTGCTGAACGTCGGGGGCATCTCTGCCGCCTCGAGCACGCCGAGACGCCCGCTCGTGCCGGCCCCGACGAAGACGAGCCGTCCGCCCTTTCCGAAAGCCTCGGTGATCAGATCGGCGGCGATCGCGATGCGTTCCTTCTCGCGCTGCACCGCCCGGATGATGCGGCGATCCTCTTTCAGCATCAGATCGGCGATATCTTCGGCGGACGCCTGATCTATCGCGATGGAATGAGGGTTGACGGCTTCGGTGGGAAGGGACTGCCACTTGGAGCGGTTGGGCATGAGACGCCAGCCGGACGGAGGTGCGGCGGATACTACTCCTCGCCCCGGCAGGTGTCAACCGGCGCCGTCGCGCTCCGGCGGCCCTCCCGGTCGCCGGGCCGGGTTGACTTGCCCCGTGCCACGCAGTGTAAAATGCGGATCGACGCCAAGGCGTGTCACGCGCCGAGGTACAGGCAATGACAACAAACATGCCGGTTCCGGTTGTGATTTCCACCATGGCGCCCGCTCCGCGCGGGCACAGCGGGTGATGTAGCCGGAGAACCAGCAGGGTTCCACACACCATCATCCGCACCGGATGATGGTTTTTTTTTGCGCAGTCGCACATGAACGTGATGATGGCCAACCGACCGACCCCGGGCGAGTGCACCGTGGGCATCGCCGGTTTCGGGACGGTGGGCCGGGCGGTGGCGCGCATCCTCGCCAGCGGCGCCCATCCCGGAGTGCAGCTCACGCACGTCTGCAACCGGAACGTGGCCCGCAAGCGCGTCGACTGGGCGGGCGGGGAAGTGGTCTGGACCGATTCCTTCCAGGCGCTGATCGACAGTCCGGTGGACGTGATCGTCGAGTTGATCGGCGGGCAGGATCCGGCCCGGAGCTGGATCGAGCAGGCGCTGGCCGCCGGCAAGTCGGTGGTGACCGCCAACAAGCAGGTCATCGCCCAGAGCGGCCCCGCGTTGTTGCGGGAGGCCGGCCGGCAGGGTCGCCATCTGCTGTTCGAGGCGGCGGTGGCGGGCGGAATTCCGATTCTCCGGGGGCTGCGGGACGGCGTGGCCGGGGATCGCCTGCGGCGGATACAGGGGATACTGAACGGCACCTGCAACTACATCCTGACCCGGATGGAGTGCGCCGGCCTGTCCTTCGAGGAGGCCCTGTCGGAAGCGCGGCGTCTCGGGTACGCCGAGGCGGATCCGTCCGCCGACGTCGACGGGTACGACGCCCAGGCCAAGCTGGCCATTCTCGTCGGCGTCGGTCTCGGCCGCGTGGTGGACGTCGACGACATCCCGGTGGAGCCGATTACGCCGGTTGCCGCCATCGACTTCGTCTACGCCCGCCGGCTGGGATGCGCCATCAGGCAGGTGGCGACAGCCGAGCTCGTGCCGGACGGCGGCGGACTGCACGCGGCGGTACAGCCGGCCCTGGTGCCGGAGGCGTCGGCGCTGGCGCGGGTCGACGGCAGCCGGAACATCGTGGTGGTCGACGGGGAGTTCGGCGGGGAGACCGCGTTCTCCGGATTCGGGGCCGGCGGCGCGCCGACGGCGGTCGCGGTGGTTTCGGATCTGATGGCGATCGCGCGCCGGAACGCGCCGGCGGCGGACGGCTGGCTGCCGGCAACCGGGGAGCCGTGCCCGGTGATCCGCGCGTTCGAGGCCCCTCACTACCTCCGCTTCATGATCAGCGACCGTCCCGGAATCATCGCGAGCCTGGCCCAGGTCTTCTCCCATCACGGGATCAACGTCGATGCCGTGCTGCAGGAGCCGGGCTGGCCGAAGAACGAGCTGCCGTTCGTCATGACCCTGGAGTCCTGCAGCTCGGAATCGGTAGCGGCGGCGCTGGCCGAGGCAGCGCGATTCGATTTCCATGTGCGGCCGCCGCTCTGGCTGCCGATATCCGTCGACCGGTCCGACGGGACCGCTGGTTCTACGCCGGAGTGAAGCGCGTGCACCCACACGGCGCCCGTGAAGGGTCCAACCGGACCAGAGCGAGAGGGGAGGAACGTCCATGAATGCGTTTACCGGTCTGCGGTGTGCGATGTGCAAGACCGGGTTCCCATCCGAAGCGTTGTACGTCTGCGACCAGTGTCTCGGGCCGCTCGAGGCCTGCTACGATTACGACGCGGTGCGGCGGACGCTCACCCGGGAGGCCATCGCCGCACGGCCGCGCAACCTGTGGCGGTATCGCGAGCTGCTCCCGATCACCGGCGAGCCCCGGACCGGCCTCCACTCGGGATGCACTCCCCTGGTGCGGGCCCATCGGCTGGGCCGGGAGCTGGGGGTGGCGGAGCTCTATCTGAAGGACGACTCGGTGAATCACCCGACGCTGTCCTACAAGGACCGGGTCGTGTCGGTCGCCGCCACCCGGGCCGTAGAGCTCGGATTCGAGACCCTGGGCTGCGCATCGACCGGCAACCTGGGAAACAGCGTGGCCGCCCACGCCGCCCGGCTCGGCCTGACCTGCTACGTGTTCATTCCGCAGGATCTGGAGCCGGGCAAGATCCTGGGCTCGGCCGTCGCCGGCCCCCACATCGTGAAGATCGACGGCACCTACGACGACGTCAACCGTCTGTGCACCCAGGCCGGCGAACGGTACGGGTGGGCGTTCGCCAACATCAACCTGCGCAGCTACTACGCCGAGGGCGCCAAGACCTGCGGATTCGAGATCGTCGAGCAACTGGGGTGGCGCTATCCGCGGCACGTGGTGTCGCCGGTCGCCGGCGGCACCCTGCTGCCGCGCATCGGGCGGGCGTTCCGCGAGCTCCGAGAGGTGGGGCTGGCGGACGGCGAGCTGCCTGCCATTCATGCCGCGCAGGCGGCGGGATGCTCGCCGGTGATCAACGCGATCGAGACCGGGGCCGAGCACCCGGAGCCGGTGCGGCCGAACACCATCGCGAAGTCGATCGCCATCGGCAATCCGGCCGACGGGTATCAGGTGCTCGACACCATCCGGAGCACCGGCGGAACGGGAGCGCGGGCCACCGACGCGGAGATCCTCGACGCGATCGCCCTGCTGGCGCGCACCGAGGGCATCTTCACGGAGCCGGCGGGCGGCACGACCCTCGCCGCCACCATCAACCTCCTGAAGAGCGGCGCGATCCCGAAGGACGAGTCGATCGTCGTCTGCATCACCGGCAACGGGTACAAGACGGCGGAGGTCATGGCAGACCATCCGACCGAATCGACCCGGATCGGACGGTCGCTGCGCGAGTTCGAAGCGTTCATGGCCTCGCGGACCACCCAGCCGGTGCATTCCTGAGGGCGTCGCCGTGGATGACGGAAACCGCTCCCCGGAATCGTTCAGCGAGATCGTCGAGGCGGAGGGCCACCTCATCGACTCGCGGCTGCTTGCCGCGGTCTTCGACAAGGTCATCGAACGCCGCGCCCGCTTCGACGTGCTCCAGTTCTCCATCGGCCGCACCAACGAGGAGTTCTCGCAGCTCGAGCTGCGGGTGACGACGGATACCCGGGACGGGCTCCGCGAGCTGATCGAAGAGCTGATCCCCCTGGGGTGCCATCCCCGGCCGCAGGGCGAGGTGCGACTGGCCGCGGCCGGTGACGGCTTCGTCCCCGACGACTTCTACTCGACCACCAATCACCGGACCCAGATTCGCCACGGCGGGCGCTGGGTGGACGTGGAGCACCAGCGGATGGATGCGGTGGTGGTGGTGCGCGACGGCCGGGCGGTCTGCCGCAAGCTCCGCGACGTCCGCCGCAGAGACCGCGTGGTCTGCGGGGTGGACGGCATCCGGGTCCTGCCCGAGTTCCAGGAACGCGACCGGCTCGGGTTCGCGTTCATGACCGGTGACGTCTCGACCGAGCGGCGGGTGGAGGTCAGCGTGTCCCGGGTCGTCGGCATGATGCGGGAGGTCAAGGCGGAGGGTGGACGCATCGTCGTCGTGGCGGGGCCGGTGGTGGTGCACAGCGGCGGCGGCGGCTATCTGAGCCGACTCATCCGGCAGGGTTGGGTCGACGGGCTCCTGGCGGGAAACGCCCTCGCCGTGCACGACGTCGAGCATGCCTTCTTCGGCACCTCGCTCGGGGTGGATCTGGACGTCGGGGTCGCCGTCGACGAGGGGCACAAGAACCACATGCGGGCCATCAACGTGATTCGCCGGGTCGGCGGCCTGCGCAGCGCAGTGGAGCAGGGACACCTGCGCACCGGCGTCATGCACGACCTGATCGAACGGAACGTGCCATACGTGCTGGCAGGGAGCATCCGGGACGATGGGCCGCTGCCGGATACGCTGATGGATCTCGTCGAGGCCCAGGAGCAGTACGCGGACATGCTGCACGGCGCGAAGCTGGTGATCATGCTGTCGTCGATGCTCCACAGCATCGGGGTCGGCAACATGCTGCCGGCCTGGGTGCGGGTGGTGTGCGTGGACATCAACCCCGCGGTGGTGACGAAGCTCGCGGATCGCGGATCGTCCCAGACCGCGGGCATCGTGACCGACGTCGGGCTGTTCCTGCACCACTTGTCCGCGCAGCTCGGCGACGAGGCGGTCCCGACGGCTCGCGCCGCCGCCGCTCCGGACGGGGAGAATCGATGACCGCACCGGCGGGCCCCGGGCGTTCGGTGGTCGTGCAGAAGTACGGGGGGACGTCGGTGGCGACGGCGGAGCGGATTCTCGCCATCGCCGGCCGCGTAGAACGGAACCTGCGCGAGACCCCGCGGCTGGTGGTGGTGCTCTCGGCCATGGGCCGCACCACCGACGACCTCGTCAGTCTCGCCAATCAGGTCTCCGATCGCCCTGCGGGCCGGGAGATGGACCTCCTGCTCTCGACCGGCGAGCAGGTCACCGTCTCGCTGCTCGGCCTGGCCCTGCAGAATCGGGGGATTCCCGCCATCTCTCTCACGGCGCTGCAGTGCGGGATTCGTACCGACGGGGTGTTCAACGTCGCCCGCATCCGCAGCATCGACACCGCGCGCATTCGGGCCGAGCTGGACGCCGGCCGGGTCGTCATCGTGACCGGCTTTCAGGGCATCAACGACGCCAACGACGTCACGACGCTCGGCCGTGGGGGCAGCGACATCACCGGGGCGGCCCTGGCGGCGGCCCTCGGCGCCGATGCCTGCGAGATCTGCACCGACGTGGACGGCGTGTTCTCCGCCGATCCGTCGCGCGTGCCGGGGGCGAGGCAGTGGGCGGAGATCAGCTATGAGGAGGCCATCGAAATGGCCTCGAGCGGCGCCAAGGTTTTGCATCCCCGCGCCGCCGAAGTGTGCATGGAGTACGACGTGCCGATTCACGTTCGGAGCAGCTTCCACCTGCGAGAGGGCACGTGGATTCGAGGAGCGGCAAGCATCATGGAACGAGCCGAGGTGGTCGCAGTCACCGGGGACGCGAAGATCGCGAAGTTCACGTTGCTGGATGTGCCGGACGAGCCGGGCATCGCGGCGCGGGTCTTTCAGGATCTGGCCGCCGGGGGCATCAACGTCCGGCTCATCATTCAGAGTGCGAGCTCCGCCCACCAGGGCCGCATCACCTTCATCCTCGACAAGGAGTTCGTCGCGGGGGCGCAGGAGCTCGCCCGGGGCTGGGAGGCCGAGGGAGTGACGAGCGGCTGCGTGATCGAGAGCGAGGTCGCCAAGATCTCCATCGTCGGCTCGCGGCTGGCCTCGACGCCGGGGCTCGCGGCGCGCATGTTCGCGGTCCTCGCGCGCCGGGCCATCAACATCGACTGCATCAGCTCGTCGGAGATGAAGGTCGCCTGCGTCATTTCGGCCGAGCGGCTGGAGGAGGCGACGTCGGCGGTGCACGAGGAGTTCTTCCCCCGGGACGAGGCCACCGCGGCGACGGCGTGACCCCCGCGGCGCCGGATCGAGGGATCGGCGAGCGGGCATCCTGCCCGTTCGCGGACGTTATCGGCAACCCGGAGCGCGCCGGCCGCCGGAAGAAGCCGTCTCCGGCGCGCACGAAGGACAGGCAGGGATGAGCGCAAAGATCGAGGCGGGCGTCTTGGGTGCGACGGGAACGGTGGGGCAGGAGTTCATCACCCAACTGGCGGACCATCCGTGGTTCACGGTCACGTGGATCGGCGCCAGTGAACGCTCGGCCGGAAAAGCCTACCGCGACGCGACCCCGTGGCGCCTGCCGGCGGCGCGTCCGGATCGCATCGCGGAGATGATCGTCGACCGGGTGACGCCCGGCCGGGCGCCCCGGCTGCTGTTCTCGGGCCTCGACGCCTCGGTGGCGGGGGAGGTGGAGGCGGAGTTCGCGCGGGCGGGGCACGTCGTGGTCAGCAACGCCCGCAACCACCGCATGGATCCGGTGGTGCCGCTCGTGATTCCCGAGGTCAACGCCGACCATCTGGCCCTGCTGACCGAGCAGAGAGCCGCCAGGGGATGGTCCGGCTGCATCGTCACCAACCCCAACTGCTCGACCATCGTGCTCGCCCTCGCGCTCGCGCCCTTGTGCCCGTTCGGTCTGCAGCAGGTGATCGTCTCCACGCTCCAGGCGCTTTCCGGCGCGGGATACCCCGGGGTGCCGTCGCTCGACGTGGTCGGGAACGTCATTCCGGTGGTGCGCGGCGAAGAGTCGAAGATGGAGACGGAGACGCAGAAGATCCTCGGCCGGGCCACCGGGACCGGCGTCGAGCCCCATCCGGTGACGGTGAGCGCGGGGACGACGCGGGTGCCCGTCATCAACGGCCACACCGAGCTGGTGACGGTTTCCCTCGACGCCGACCCCACCGTCGAGGAGATGATTGCCGCCATCCGCGGTTTCCGCGGCCGCCCGCAGGAGCTGGAGCTGCCCGGAGCCCCGCCCCGGCCCGTGCTGTATCTGGACGAGGAAGATCGGCCGCAGCCGCGGCTCGACGCCGATCGCGACCGCGGCATGGCGGTGTGCGTCGGCCGTCTCCGCCCCTGTCCGGTGCTCGGCTACAAGTTCGTCGCCATGGGGCACAACACCGTCCGCGGCGCCGCCGGGGCAGCGGTGCTGAACGCGGAGCTGTTGCAGGCGACCGGTCAGTTGTAGACTCCGGTCGCAGGACGACCGCGGGTCGGCGCGTGGGCGCCGACCCGCGGAATCGGTCAGTTGGCAGGGGCGGGGCGGCCGGCATGGTCGACCAGCACGCGCATCGGGGCGTCGCTGCCGAAGAGCGACGGCACCGTTTCGGGACCTCTGCCGGGCTGCAACGTTGCCGTGACCTGCAAGGCGCTGCCAGCCGGAAGGTCCAACGGCTCTTCGAACCAGTACCGCGTCGGCCACGCCGGATCCGGCTCCCGAATCAACAACAGCGGCTGTCTCGAACCGTCCGGCAGCACCCCTTCGACCTGCAGTTCCCGGGCGCCCACCGCGATCTCCGGGAGCAGGGCGAGCAGGGTGACCTCGTCGTCGAACACGTGGCGGAAGGCCAGCTCGCGGCCGGTCGCTTCGAGGGTCGCATCGACCACCGTCTGCTCGACCGCATCGACCTCGCCCTCCGCCAGATGCAGTCCGAGCCGGGTCCGATCGGTGAACTCCTGCCCCTCGGTGATCCAGGTCTTCTTGTAGAGAATCCGCGCGACGAGGTCAGCCCCCGCCGGCAGGGCATAGCCGAGGCCGTCGAGCCGGGCGATCTGCTGACCCGGCCACCACACCGCGATCGGCTCCGTGCCTTCGAATCCCGAGGCGAATCCAGGTCCTTCATCCGCCGCGTCGGCGGCCCGGGCCCGGCCGCTCGTATCCACGTAGACCGAGACGTGGCGCACCACCGCCCGGCTTTCGGGCAGGACGTCGACCGCGCTGATCCACCGGTCGCCTCCAAGATCCGTGGGCACCACGAAGTAGCGAACCGTCTCCGTCGCGGCGGCGTCGAGGACGAACGGTTCCGGCAGCGGAAGCGCGACCGCCGGCTCGCCGAGGGTCCATCCGGTAACGGGCGGCGGTGCGACCGGCGTGAGGTTCCGCGGCCCCTGCGGGTAGCCGCCGCCAGACCACTCCAGAAGCATGTCCATCTCGTGGGCGGGCAGCACGTGTCCGTTGCTGAAGCTGCCGAAACCGTCCTCGGCTTTCCAGGGCGGCATGCGGAGGCCGAGAATCTCCTCACGAATGGACTGGGTCCACGGATAGGCCTCGCGGTAGGTCAGCAACGACATCGGGCCCACCCCGCCCTCGACGTGACAGCTTCCGCACTGGCGCTCGAAGATCGGGAAGACGTGCTCGTTGTAGTTGAAGCGGGACGCAATCGGGGTGTGTCCGCGCGTGACGCTGCCGAGCAGCACGATGACCCCGACGGCCGCGAGACCGAGGGCCCCTGTCGTATGACGTCGCATCATCCTCCTCCCGAGCTCCGGCTTTCCCTGGATATGGGTGCGAAAACGCCGCAAAGTGCGAAACGCCGAGCCGGCCGCGAACGGCGGCGGCGTCACTGGATGCCGTAGACGGCGTTGATCTCACCGACGGCGCCGCCGAATATCGCGTACGCGCTGTCCACGTCGTTCTTGTTGCCGAGATCGCCGTACCAGTCCAGCAGATAGGCCGAGCGCACCAGGTGACGAACCGCAATCCGAATCTGGTTGCTGCTCGCCGCCGGCAGCTCTGACGTCGACCGCTGCAACGCCAGCGCCAGCTCCTTGGCTTGCAGGGCCGGGATGAAGATCTCGGTGAACGCCCCGCGCGCGATCAGGTCCTGAATCTGCTGGTCGCGGGTCGCGATCTCGGCCGCGATCCGGGACGCCTCGCCGGGGATGTCCGGCAGGATGCGCTGGGCCAGCGGCACCGCTTCGGGGGCGTCGCCGCCGAAGATGACCGACGCGGGGGCGTCGGCCGCCGCGTCCGTGCTCAGCGCGCCGAAGATGAAGTCGAAGCGCTCGGCGGGGAAGTCCTCCTCGAAGATGACCTTCGCGGTGATCTCGGCCGGGACGTCGAAGTTCGGGTCCGAGGTCGGAATGAGGGCCTCGAGATACGCGCCGTCCGGGCTGGAAAACAGATCGAAGGCCTTGACCTCCACGAACTCGTCGGTCGCCTCGTCGTACTCCTCGAGCGTGACCGCCCGGCCGGTCCAGTCGCTGACGTCCACCGCCTCGCGGTAGTTGTCGGTCGCGTACAAACGGAACAGCCCCGGCTCGGGGAACGTGCCTTCTATGTGGTGGAAGCTGTCCGGGGCCATGAACACGAGGCCGCCCTGCCGAGGGGTGTGATCCATGTGGGCCCCCGCCGCCGCGTCGACGACGCCGCACGTGAGCATGAACGCGCCGTAGTACGGATTGCGAACCGGACCGTCACGCTGCACCCAGGCCGACCCGTTGTCGTACATCGGGCAGTACGCCCGCGCAAAGCCCTGGGGCAGGGCCTGCTCGGTCAGCGATTCCGACAGCGGCTTGAAGCGGGCCCGCAGCTCTTCGATGTCGCCGGCCTCGAGCGCATGCATCGCCAGCGCCCGGGTCGCGTCGTCGGTGATTCGCGCGAACTCTTCGAGCTCGGTCATCGCCGTGTCGAGATCGTCGGCCGCGAGGGCTTCCTGAACCTCCACGTACTCGTTCAACTGGCTGGCGAAGTCAGCCGGTTCGGATTGCGTCGAGCCTGCGGCAACCGGCGCTGCCGCGGTCAGAACGGCAAGAAACACGGAGAGTGGAACGAAGCGCTTCTGCATTTCCGGCACCCTGGCATGGATCTGGTCTGCAGGAATCGATCGGGGTTCGAGGAGCTTCGACCGATCAACCCTTCCTGCCGATAGAATTGAGAAGGGAAGTATACAACGCGCGAAACAGCCCAGACAATCGATGCCCGACTTCGAGCACGCCCCGGCCGAGATGATCGGATTTCTGGACGAGATACGCGTCTCGCGCCGATTGGCCGCCAACACCGTCCTCGCCTACGAGCGCGACCTCGCGCGTCTGTGCGCTTTCGCGAAACAGGCGGATCGGGCGCCTGCGGCGCTCGACCGGGGCGATCTCGAGGCGTTCGTCCGCGAGCTCATGGTGTCGGGACTGTCGCCGCGATCGGTGGCGCGCCACGTCGCCAGCGTGCGGGGGTTCTACCGCTTCCTCGTCCTGGACGGCCGGTTGACGACCAGCCCGGCGGACGACGTCCAGGCTCCGCGGGCCTGGCCGGCGCTGCCCAGGTTCCTGTCGCTGGACGAGGTCGACCGCCTCCTCGATCAGCCCGACACCGGCACCCCGGCGGGCCTCCGTGACCGCGCGCTCCTGGAGGTGCTCTATGCGACGGGCATGCGGGTCAGCGAGCTCGTGAACCTGCGCGTCGGCGACGTCAACCTCGACCGCGGACTGCTCACCTGCCTCGGGAAGGGCGCAAAGGAGCGGATGGTCCCCGTCGGGGAAACGGCCGCGGCGTGGACTCGCCGCTATCTCGCTTCGGCGCGGCCGGTCCTGCTCAAGCACCGCGAATCGGTCCACCTCTTTCTGAACGTGCGGCGCGGTCGAGCGCTGAGCCGGGTCGGGTTCTGGAAGATCATCAAGAAGTACGGCCTCCAGGCCGGACTCTCGCGGGAGCTCAGCCCCCACACGTTGCGGCACTCGTTCGCCACGCACCTGCTGGAGCGGGGGGCGGATCTGCGCATCATTCAGACCCTGCTCGGACACGCGGACCTGTCCACCACCCAGATTTACACCCACATTCTGGACGCCCGGCTCCGGGCGATCCACGACGAGTTCCATCCCCGGGCGTGAGTCCGGCCCTCCGGGCGGCGCGTTGATTCTCGCTCTGCGTCGATGATATCGTTAGCAGTCTCCAGCGCATGCGCAGGGCCGACCGCGCGCACCGTCCACCCTGCAGGCGCTCTGCAAGACACTTCAGGGCTCGCGGATTTACATCGAGACCGCATCATCCATCCGGCGCCGACGGCCCCGGATGCCTACAGTCACATCACGTAGCAAGGAGCACACCCTATGCGCCGGACCGGGCAGTATCTCTTCACGTCGGAATCGGTCACCGAAGGCCATCCGGACAAGATCGCCGATCAGGTGTCGGACGGCATCGTGGACGCCGTGCTGGCGCAGGACCCGACCGGCCGCGTCGCCTGCGAGACGATGCTGACGACCGGGCTGGTGATGATCGCCGGCGAGATCACCTGTACCGGATCGACCGATTTCACGGAGGTGGTGAGAGCCGCGATCCGCGACGTGGGGTATACGCGCGCCAAGTTCGGGTTCGACGCCGACACCTGCGCGGTGCTGTCGTCCATCCACGGGCAGTCGCCGGACATCGCCATGGGGGTGGACCCCGGCGGAGCCGGCGACCAGGGCCTGATGTTCGGCTATGCCTGCCGGGAGACCGAGTCGTTGATGCCGCTGCCGATATCGTTGGCGCACGATCTGTGCCGGGGCCTGTCGCAAGCGCGGCGCAACGGTGCGATCGACTACCTGCGGCCCGACGGCAAGTCGCAGGTGACGGTCCAGTACGACGGTGACACGCCGGTGCGAATCGATACCATCGTGGTGTCGAGCCAGCATGGCGATCACGTCGGCAGCGACCAGATCCGGGAGGACGTGCTGAACCACGTCGTCAAGCCGATCATTCCGGGGGCGCTGCTCGACGAGAAGACCCGCATCTTCGTCAACCCGACCGGCCGCTTCGTGATGGGCGGGCCGCACGGCGACGCCGGCGTGACGGGACGGAAGATCATCGTCGATACGTACGGCGGGGCGGCGCCGCACGGCGGCGGGGCCTTCTCGGGCAAGGACCCCACGAAGGTGGATCGGTCCGCGAGCTACATGGCCCGCTACGTGGCGAAGAACTGCGTCGCCGCCGGCCTCGCCGACCGGGTCCAGGTGCAACTGGCCTACGCCATCGGCGTCGCCGACCCGGTATCGGTGCTGGTCGACACCTTCGACACGGCCAGGATCGACGAGGAGCGCATCAGCGCGCTGGTGCGGGAGCACTTCTCGCTGACGCCCCGGGGGATCATCGAGACCCTCGATCTCCGGCGGCCGATCTACCGCCAGACGGCGGCATTCGGCCACTTCGGCCGGTCGGAGCCGGACTTCACCTGGGAGCGGACCGACAAGGCGGAAGCCCTCCGCAGCGCAGGCGGGCTGTAACGACGGAGTGGGGTGGTCAGGTCCGCGCCGCGAGCAGCAGATAGACGGCCGAGCCGCCGAAGAGCACGTTGGGAGCCCAGGCGGCGAGGATGGGAGCCAGAATGCCCGCGCTCCCGATGGCCGCGAAGATGCTGACGACGACCCAGTAGGAGAGCGCCAGCACGATGCCGATGCCGACGCCGGACAGCGCCCCGTGCTGGCCGGTGGTGACCGCGAACGGGACCGCGATCAGGGTCAGGATCAGGGTGACGAACGGGAAGGACAGCTTGCGCTGCAGCTCGACCCGAAGCGGAACCACGTCGACCCCGCTCGCGGAGAGCTCCCCGATATAGCGATCCAACTGCTGATAGTTCATCCGTTCGGCGTCCGGCCGTTCCGTCGCGAAGGAATCCGGCGAGGCGATCGGCAGTTCGAGCTGCGCGCTCGTTTCGAACGCGCCCGGGCTCCGGTCGGCGTTGAACGTCCTCACCCACACATCCCGGCCCTGCCAACCGTCCTCGTAGGCGGCGTTCCCGGCGAACAGCCTGTCCGCGAGACGCCATTCGTCCCTGGCGAATCGATAGGCGGTGACCCCGTTCAGCTCCACGTTGTTGGGGTCGAAGTGCGCGTAGTGATAGATGGTGCGGTCCTCGCCCATCAGCCAGCGTCTCTGCAGTATGTCGACGTACTGGGGGGAGCCCCCGCGAATGACCCGCCTGAGCTCGGTCGCGCGGCGGTTCGCATCGGCCAGGAAGCTCTCGCTCATGCTGAAGAGGGCGCCGCTCCACACCAGGGCGAAGAGGAAGAGCGGCAGGGAGATCCGATACAGGCTGATGCCGCACGCCTTCATCACCGTGAGCTCGCTGCTCTTCGTGAGCAGGCCCACCGTGACCAGCGTGGCGACCAGGGCCGAGATGGGCAGGACGTAGTAGACGAACTGCGGAGTGGCGTACCAGAAGTACTCCAGGACGAGGTCAAGCGTCGTATCGCCCCTGAACAGCCGATCGGAGATCTCGAGGAAGGTCGAGATGTAGAAGATGCCGAGCAGCCCCACGAACGAGAGCATCGCCAGCTTGAGGTACTGCTTGGAGACATAGCGATCCAGCAGGCTCGGGCCCCAGCCGATCCCGCTCCCCAGCCGCACCCCGCGCCCCGCCCGCGCGTCGTGCGGCGGAAGCGGGGGAGCGGGGCCGGGGGGAGCCGGCGAGTGCGCCCGACGCCGGAGGCGGGGCAGGGCAGGCAGGATGCGACGTTCCCCGAACCGGGAGCGCCACAGCAGCAGCAGCACGCCGAGCGCTCCCAGCACGATGTTGCAGATCCACAACGCCCAATGGGGAGACACCAGGGCGCTCTTCGCCAGCGCCTTGGCGCCGAACATCAGCACGTAGTAGGCGAAGATGACGCCGATGCCCAGGGCGAAGCTGGCCAGCTTGCCGTCCCGGCGGGTGGTCACGCCGAGGGCGAGACTGATGAACGCGAATACGAGGCACGCCACCGGAAGGGAGAACTTCTGGTGGATCTCCATGATCTCGTTGTGCGCCGGAAGTTCGCGGGCCTCCAGCTCTGCCGCGTGCGCCCGCAGCTCGCCAATCCTCATCTCGGCCAATCCGCGTTGCAGGCCGCCGGCGGGGAAGATCTCCTCGGGATCGAGTCCCAGCACGATCTCGTCGAAGCGGTTGACGTTGTAGGTGGACGGATCGGATGCATCGACGTCGTGCGCCGCCCCCGAGGTCAGCACGATATCGACCTGCCGGTTCGCCGGGTCGAGGAGAATCCGCCCCTCGTCCGCGACGTAGATCTGCGATGAGCCGGCCTCCCGGGTGTCGGCCAGAAAGACACCGGACCAGCCGGTGCCCTGGACGTCGACCTCGTTGACGTACAGGACCATGCCGGGCAGGCCCTGATCGAAGACGCGCGCCTTCACGTCGTTCTCCGTCCCGGCCGCCACGGTCCGGTAGACGATGTCCCGGAAGGCCTGATTGGCGTCCGGCAGCACCACCACGAGGGTGTAGCAAGTGGCAAAGGCGGCGACGACCGCGAGCCCGAGGACCGGGCGCAGGAGGCGGTAGATGCTCACGCCGCACGCCTGCATCACGACGATTTCCCGATCCCCCGACATCCGGCCCAGCCCCATCAGCAGACCGATGAGCACGGCCATCGGAATCGTGATGCCGAGTCCCTGCGGTACCAGCGTCAGCATGAGCTGGACGATCGTCCAGCTGTCCACGCCCTTCGCAATCAGCTCCTGCGCAACCTGCATGATCGGTGGAATCATCAACAGGAAGGTCAGGACCAGCAGGCTCAGAAAGACCAGCGGCAGCGCCTCACGCAGGATGTAGCGATCGATGATCCGAAACATCGCCTCCGATTGTACCAATCATCCACAACGCCACGCCCATTTTCTGCCCATCTCTCGGCCTAAACTCCCCAACAACGGATATTTGGGAGCGTTGTCGGCCAGCCGACAACGCTCTCGAACCCCATTTGCGCTGCCGCGCCTCCGCCGGGTCGTTCGCATTGCCACGCATTGCCACGCGTCAGCAACCGCGATGCGGGAACCCCGCCGCAACCCTCGTTTCAAGCCTTTGCCGCGCGTCCCCAACCGCGACGCGGGAACGCCACGCGGCCCGCAGCCGTGACCGACTTCTGCACGAGCGGGCTCGAAGAGCCGCCGTCAACTCCCAGCAACAACCTCGCAGCCGTGCACGAGCGGGCTCGAAGAACCGCGCCAACTCCCAGCAACAACCTGGTTGCAAGCCCACGAGCGGGCTCGAAGAGCCGCCGTCAACTCCCAGCAACAACCTCGCAGCCGTGCACGAGCGGGCTCGAAGAACCGCGCCAACTCCCAGCAACAACCTGGTTGCAAGCCCACGAGCGGGCTCGAAGAGCCGCCGTCAACTCCCAGCAACAACCTCGCAGCCGTGCACGAGCGGGCTCGAAGAACCGTGCCAACTCCCAGCAACAACCTGGTTGCAGCCCTTGATCGGACCCATTTCATGGGTCCGATAAGGGATGTTATGTTAACTAACGGGTAGTTCGGCCTCGGCGGGGTCTGGCCAAAGGGCAAATCCCGGGTTCCCGGCGGACGGGCGGTTTTCCGATGCGCGGCTTCGGGAAACGGACGGCCGAGGTCGGCGAGGCTCCGAAGTGTCGCCCTCACCTGGCCGTAACCAGGGAGCCACCGGTCAGGCGGCGCAATGTCCGGCGAGACCGCGAGCAGGTCTACGAACCTCCTTGACGGATACCGGGCGCGGGCCACTGCCGGATCGAGGTGCGGGATGCACCTCATTCGATCCGCACTCACGGAGCCTCCCGTCGCGTGGGAGTCCCGCTGACGGAGCTCCCGATCGCGTAGGAGAGGTTGCGTCGGCCCTGGTGGGGGTTGTGAGGCTGCCTGGTGACGCCCGCCGGGGGTTGGGGGCCGGTGCCGCGCCGGTGACGGCCAATCGAGGGGTTCGTTCAGGAGCCCGTGGCAGGCCCCGCTGCATTCGACCGGCGATGCATCCTGTGCCTGGCTGCGTTGGTTCCGCGGAGCTGCTCTTGGCTCCGCGGTCACCCTATGCCCGGGATGCTCCTCCGTTCACGCCTTGCCGCGCGGGCGCAGGCGCTCTTCAGCCCGCAGGCGGCCTCGTCCGTCTCGGTGTGCGGCGCCGCAAGGCGCCGCTGCTCGGCCAACCAATCCGACAAGTCGTCCGCGCCGTTCCACGGCGCCAGACGCCTGGCCCGGCAATCGTCGTCCACGGCTCCGCTTGCGGCCAACCAATCCTCCAGGAGTCCGCGCCGTTCCTACCGCGCAGACTCCTGGTCCGCTCCGAAGCCGGGGCCATCTTCGCCGCCGGGCTCCGAGCCGCGGGTGTCCTTGCGTTCGCGGCGGGTCAGTAACAGGACACGCCAAATGGCCCAGAGGAGAACGCCGGCGATTATCGTGACATAGCCGAGAGTGCTCGGCGCTACCCGGCCCTCCAGCGGATCTTCCTCGGGGCAGGCATCCGTCGCCACCGCGTCGGTCAGCACGGAGTCGGTCTCGATCGGCGGCGCCCGTTCAGCGACCACGGCCGGGGGCTCGGCGAACGCCGGGGGCCAGCTTGGCTGATAGTCGGTCCGAGCTGCCGGTCCGGTGCGTCTCGACGCAGCCGCGGCGCGACGTGGCGCAGCTTCATCGAGGGTCGCCGGCTCGGGCTCCCGTCGCACGACGTCCGCCGGGGGCGTCGGCAGCGGGTCCGGGACCGCGTCGAACGGAGCCGTCACGGCCAGCTCGACGGGTTCCTGCAGGAAGTCATCGACCGGGGCCGGCGCCGCCGACTCCCCCGCACCCGGATCGTCCACGAGCAGGCGGGGCGCGGGGGCCGACGCCGGCCTCGGCAGGAGCGCTGCGTCCGCGGTCCTGAGGGGCCACGCCGTCCTGGATTCGGTGGTCGCGCGGGACACAGGCGACCGCTTCACGCGCGGGGCGCCGAAGTTGACGACGCCGACCATGCTGAAGCGATGGTCCGAAGGGTTCCCGGGCCGGTCGTACCGTTCGCCGGTGAACTCGAGCTGCACCGGTCCGCCGAACAGACCGGGGATCTGGTCCAGCGCACCGAGGCGGGCGCCGAACTGCAGGCGCCGCCCGTGCCCTGCCCGCTGGCCATAGCCGCCGAACGGTTCCAGGAGCTTTCCCCCGGCGAGAGGCAGCCCGTAGCCGATCTGCGCGTCGATACCCGCCGCGTCGAAGCCGATGTCCTGACTCGGAAGCTGGAAGTGGTCCTGCCACAGCGTGTTGGCTCCCACGCCCGCGGTGCCCCAGGTGGGTCTGACCGTCAGCGTCAGACCGGGTTGGTAGGCGCGCCCGCCCCCACACTTGCGGCGAGGCTCAGTCCGTGGTCGGAGTAGCCGACAGCGGAGTGCAGGACGAGGCGCCGGCCCTGGGCCTCCACCTGCAGGCGGCCGCCGCGCAGCCGCATCCCGCCCGCCACCTCGAGCCCTACCCCGGTCTGGCCCGCGCCATCGTCGTGCCGGGCGCTCACGGCGCCGAACGGCGTCAGCTTCATCCCCCGCGGCCCGTTCAGCTCCTGGGTGAACTCGATACCGCCCCGCAGGCGCCGCACCCCGGCGCGGAGCGCGTCGATGGTGTCGTCTCCCTCCCCCGTCGCGAGCCGCGCGGCGGACGCCTCGCCGCGCAGGCCGATCCGCAGTCCGCCTCCCACCGTCGCGAGCCGCCTCCGGCCTTCGAGCAGGCCCAGGGTCAGGCGGAGCGGGCTCGCATCCTCGCGATCTATCGCGGCCCGCGTGAGGTTGGCGGTTCCCCGGCCGGCACCGGCCACCGCCCACAACGTCGTGTCTCCGCTTCCCCAACGCAGATACGGATACACGGTTGTCAGTGTCGTGTTCAACCGCCCCGGAGTGGATCCGGCCTGCCACGTCCCACGTCCGCCACTGCGTCCGACGGCCGCGCCGAACAGCCAGCGCCGGCCCGCCAGGGCGTCGACCCCCACGTATGCCGTGCGGAGGTCGCCTTCGTAGTCGCGCACAGTGTCGGGCGTTCCACGGAACGCCTGGAGGTCACCCTGACCCCATATCGTCCAGCGGCGCTGCCGGCCGACCGCCTCCTCCTCCGGCTGCCCCCCGAAGCTCAGCAGCACGTCGGTGCCCTGCAGCGCCTGATCGAGACCGAGCCCGAAGCCGCCGAATGCGCCGGTCGTGTCCAGCGGCTGGAGGTGCGGGTCGGCCAGAGTTCCGACCATGTTCATCGACGCGATGCGCTGGCGGAGCGACGCGGCCCGGGTCAACAGGGCGTGCGTCTGCATCAGACCGCTGGGGCCCAGACGATGCCACGCCGTCGGGTCGAAATGCTGGCCTGCCACCATCACCCGCCGAGTCTCCCCGCCGGCGATGTCCAGCCGTCGCCCGACCGTCTGCCGCACGCTGGACAGGTGGCCGCGGCCCAGGGCCGCCAACGTGTCGGTCAGCACCGCCCGCACCAGCCGGTCTCCCACCGCCACGCCGAATACCTGCGTCGCGGTCAGCCCCGCGGGGTCGTTGGCGGTCACCGTGACCCTCGCGGCGCCGGCAACGACCGCCGTGAGGGTCAGCGTCGTCCCCGCCACCGTGACGGTCGCCGCCACCGGGTCGGACGACTCCGCCGCGTAGGTCAGCACGTCGCCGTCGACATCGGCGAAGTACGGCGTCAGATCCAGCATCACCGGGGCTCCGCCCTCTTCGAGTGCCTGCTCCGGGATGGCTCCCACCGCTTCCGGCGCGTCGTTCACCGGCTGCACCGTCAGCGTCGCCGTCGCCGTCGCCGTCAGTCCCCCGGGGTCGGCCACCGTGTAGCGGAACGTATCCGTACCGTGATAGTCCGGGGCCGGGACGTACCGCACGCCGCCCGCCGCCACCGTGGCCGACCCGTGCAACGGGTCCGTGACGCGGATGACGCGCAACGAGTCCCCGTCGGGGTCGCTGTCGTTCGCCAGCACGTCCACCACCACCGGCTCGTCCTCGAGTGTCTGCGCCGCATCGTCCAGCGCCTCGGGCGGGTCGTTCACCGGCAGCACGTCCACGGTCACCGTCGCCTCCGCGATGAGGCCGGCGGCATCCGCCACCGTGTAGCGGAAGGCATCCGGGCCGTGATAGCCCGGGGCGGGCGCGTAGCGTACTCCGCCGGCGGCCACCGCCGTCGTCCCGTGCCGGGGCGCGGTCACGGCGACGACTTGGAGGCGGTCTCCGTCGGGGTCTTCGTCGTTCGCCAGCACGTCGACCACCAGCGGCAGGTCCTCGGGCGTCTCCGCGGCGTCGTCGAGCGCGGTCGGCGCCTCGTTGACGGGCACGACCCGCACGACCACGGTTGCTTCCGCCTTCAGCCCGGCGGGGTCGCGCGCCGCCACCTTCAGTGCATACCGGTCGACGCCGGACTCGGCGTCTTCTCCCGGGCCGACGTAGGAGACGGTCCCGCTCGACGCGCCGACCGCGAAACGGCCGGCCTCGCTCTCCACCAACGTGTAGGTCACCGCCTGGTCGTCCGGGTCCGTCGCCTTCACGATGCCGAGAAACACCTCTGCCGTCCGTCCGTCACGCTCTTCTTCCAGCGGGAACTCGTAGCTCGTCGGGAAGAACGTCGGGGGACGATTGCTCGCGTCATCGTCGACGATGGTCAGCGTTTGGGCGGCCGGCGCCGCCAACCCCGGAGCCCCCGCGACCGACGCGGTGACCGTCACCTGCCGGTTCGGATTGGCCACGGTGTTGTCCACCGCGGTCAGCGTCACCATCCGGGTGCTCTCCGTCTCTCCCGCGGCAATCGTCAGCTCGCGGTTCGCGCTGAGGGCGAAGTCGTTCGCATCCGCCGGCGCCACCGCCTCGGCCGAGACCGTCAGCGTCACGTCCGTCGCCGTTGCTCCGCTCAACTGCGCAGTCACCCGGCTCTCTCCCCGGTTCTCGGTAATCTGCTCCGCCGCCAGCACCAGCACCAGTGTCAGAGTCGGGGTCGGGGTCGGGGTCTCGTCGTCGACGATGGTCAGCGTTTGGGCGGCCGGCGCCGCCACCCCCGGAGCCCCCGCGACCGACGCAGTGACCGTCACCTGCCGGTTCGGATTGGCCACGGTGTTGTCCACCGCGGTCAGCGTCACCATTCCGGCGCTCTCGGTCTCCCCCGCGGCAATCGTCAGCTCCCGGTTCGCGCTGAGCGCGAAGTCGTTCGCATCCGCCGGCGCCACCGCCTCGGCCGAGACCGTCAGCGTCACGTCCTCGGACGCCGCCCCGCTCAACTGCGCGGTAACGCGGCTCTCTCCCCCGTTCTCGGAGATCTGCTCGGGCGCCAGCACCAACGTCAGGGTCGACGCCGCTCTCGGGGCCACTGCCCCGCCTTCGTCATCATCGGTAATCGTCAGCGTCTGAGCGGACGGCGCCGCCAACCCCGAGGGCCCCGTCACCGTGCCCCTCACCGTCACCTGCTTGTCCGGGCCGTCCTCGTCGTCGTCCACCGCGGTGATCGTCACCGACCCGGTGCTCTGCGTCTGCCCTCCCGCAATCGTCAGCTCGCGGTTCCTGCTCAGCACGAAGTCGCCTCCGTCCGCGGGGGACTCGGCGGAGGCCGACACGGTCACGGTCACCGGTTCACTCGACGTCGGGCTCAGGACGGCGGTCACCGTGCTCACGCCACCGTTCTCCCCGATTCGCGCCGGCGTCAACACGAGCGTCACCGCCGGAGCCCCGTCGTCGTCCATGATCTTCAGCATCTTCGGCATCGGCGGCAGCGCGCCGTTGCCGCCGGTCACCGTGCCCGTCACCTCCACCGTCGTGTTCGGCCCGTCCACGGTGTCGTCCAGCGCCGTAATCGTCACCACGTCCTCGCTCTCGGTCTCGCCCGCCCCAATCGTCAGCTCGCGACTCTCACTGAGAACGAAGCCGTGGCCGAGATCGGAAAGGGTCCGTGACCCGAACGCCAGTGCCGCGCCGGCCGGCCCGGTCCGCGAGAACCGCGCGGAGGATGGAGTAGTCATCGAAGACGCGTCGACGTTCACCTTGACGGGCTCGCTCGACGGGACGGTCAACGACGCCCTGACCTCGCTCGTCCCGCCGTCCTCCTCGATCGTGCTCGGGCTCAGGTCCAGGACGACCCTCGGCGTCTCTTCGTCGTCGTCGATCGTCAACACCTGCATCGCCGGATCCGACACGCCGCCGCCGCCCTGGACCGATCCCCTCACCTCGAACGTCTTGTCCGGCGCGTCGACGTCGTTGTTCTCGGCCGCGATCGTCACCGTCCCGGTGCTCTCCGTCTCGCCCGGGCCGATCGTCAGCGTCGTTCCCGTCAACTGGTAGTCCGTCTCGACCGCCGGAGACACCGGCGCCACCGACACCACCACCGTCACCGACTCGCTCGACGGCCGGTCCAACGACGCCGTCACCGTGCTCCGGCCGCCGTTCTCGCCGATCGACGTCGGATCGAGCTTCAGCGTCAACGTCGGGGTCCCGTCGTCGTCGGTGATCGTCAGCGTCTGCGCCGCCGGCGCCGCCACACCGTTGCCGCCCTCGACCGAGGCCGTCACCTCAACCGTCCTGGCCGGCGCGTCGACGTCGTTGTCCTCGGCCGAGATCGTCACCGTGCCCGTGCTCTCCAAATGTCCCGCCGTGATCCTCAGCTCGCGATTCGCGCTCAGCCCGAAGTCGTTCGCCACCGCCGGCTCCACCGCGGCCGCGGACACCGTCACGACCACGTCGGCGCTCGACAGCCCGTCCATCGACGCTGTCACCGTCGTCTCGCCGTTGTTCTCCGAGATCGACGCGGGATCCAGCGCCAGGGTAAGCGTCGGCGTGATCTCGTCGTCGGTGATCCTCAGCGTCAGGGGCGCCGGCGCGGTCGCACCGTTGCCGCCGGTCACGCTCCCCCTTCGACCGTCTTGTCGGGGGCGTCCACGGCGTTGTTCTTGGCCGTGATCTTCACGTCGCCGGTGCTCTCCGTCTCGCCCACCCCGATCGTCAGCGTGGTCCCGGTCAGCTCGAAGTCGCCCGTCACCACCGGGGCTTCCGACGTCACCGTCACCGTCACCGTCACCGCGTCGCTCGACGCTCCGCTCAGCGTCGCGGTCACCGTGGTCTCGCCGTTGTTCTCGGAGATCGACGCGGAACCCAGCTTCAGGGTCACGGTCGGCGCTCCTTCGTCGTCGATGATCGTGAGGATCTGCGCCGCCGGGTCCGCCACGCCACTCTCGCCGGAGACCGTCGCCGCCACCTCGATGGTCTTGTTCGGGCCGTCCATCGTGTTGTTCTCGGCCGAGACCGTCACCGTGCCCGTGCTCTCCAACTGCCCCGCCGTGATCGTCAGCTCCCGATTCGCGCTCAGCCGGAAGTCGTTCGCAACCGCTGGCGCCACCGCGGTCGCGGACACCGTCACGATCACGTCGGCGCTCGACAGCCTGCCTAGCGACGCCGTCACCGTGCTCACGCCGCCGTCCTCCGAGATCGAGACCTGATCGAGCTTCAGCGTAACCTCCGGCGTGTCTTCGTCGTCGGTGATCGTCAGCGTCTGCCCCGCCGGGTCCGACACGCCGCGGCCGCCCTGGGCCGCCCCCCTCACCTCGAACGTCTTGTCCGGCGCGTCGATCTCGTTGTTCTCGGCCGCGATCGTCACCGTCCCCGTGCTCTCCGTATCGCCCGGGCCGATCGTCAGCGTCGTCCCCGTCAGCTCGAAGTCCGTATCCGCCGCCGGGGAGACCGGCGCCACCGACACCTCCACCGTCACCGACTCGCTCGATGGCCGGTTCAGCGACGCCGTCACCGTGCTTCTGCCGCCGTTCTCGCCGATCGACGTCGGATCGAGCTTCAGCGTCAACGCCGGGGTCCCGTCGTCGTCGGTGATCGTCAGCGTCGGCGCCGTCGGCGCCGCCACGCCGTTGCCGCCCGTCGCCGAAGCCGTCACCTCGATCGTCTTGTCCGGCGTGTCGACGTCGTTGTCCCGGGCCGAGATCGTCACCGTCCCCGTGCTCGCCAACTGCCCGGCCCGGATCGTCAGCTCCCGATTCACGCTCAGCCGGAAGTCGTTGGCAACCGCCGGCTCCACCGCGGTCGCGGATACCGTCACGACCACGTCGGCGCTCGACAGCCCGTCCAGCAACGCCGTCACCGTGGTCTCGCCGCCGTTCTCCGGGATCGACGCCGGATCCAGCGCCAGGGTCAGCGTCGGCGTATCTTCGTCGTCGGTGATCGTCAGCGTCAGGGGCGCCGGCGCGGCCGCACCGTTGCCGCCGGTGACGGTCCCGCCGATCTGCACCCTCTTCTCAGGGGCGTCGAGGTCGTTGTCCTCCGCCTCGATCTTCACCTCTCTCGTGCTCTCCGTATCGCCCGCCGCGATCGTCAGCGTGGTCCCGGTCAGCGTGAAATCGGCCGCCACCGCCGGCGAGACCGGCGTCGCCGTCACCGTCACCGTCACCGCCTCGCTGGATCGGCCGCTCAGCGTCGCCGTCACCGTGGTCTCGCCGCCGCTCTCCGAGATCGACGCGGGAGCGAGGGCAAGCGTCACCGTCGGCGTGTCTTCGTCGTCGGTGATCTCCAGGGTCTGCGCCGCTGGCGCGGCCAGCCCTTCCGGCCCGTCGGTCACCGTCCCCGTGACGGTCACCGTCCGGTCCGGGGCGTGGGTCTCGTCGTTCACAGCCGCAACCGTCACCCGCCCGGTGCTCGACGTCTGTCCGGCCTGAATCGTCAGCGCCGTGTTCGCGCTCAGCTTGAAGTCGTCGGCCTCCGCCGGGGGGACCGCCTCCGCGAAGACCGTCACCGTCACCAGCTCGCCGGCCGCCTCGCTGAGGGTCGCGGTCACCGTGGCTTCGCCGCCGTCCTCGGAGATCGACGAAGAGCTCAGCTCCAGGCTCACCGTCGGCGCGGCGTCGTCGTCCGTGATGGTCAGGGTCTGGGGAGCGGCCGCCCCCACTTCCGTGGACCCGGTCACCGTGCCGGTCACCGTGACGGACTTCGCCGACGCGTAGCGGTCGTTGTCCTCCGCGGTAATCGTCACCGTTCCCGTGCTCGAGAACTCGCCCGCGGTGATCGTCAGCGTCGTACCGTTCAGCGTGAAGTCCGTTGCCACCGCGGGGGCAACCGGTGCCGCCGACACCGTCACCGTCACGTCGTCGTCCGCAGCCCCGTTCAGGGTGGCCGTGACCGTGCTCACGCCGCGGTTCTCCGAGATGGAGGTGGGCGACAGCTTCAGCGTCGCCGTCAATTCGTCGTTGTCTTCTATGTACAGTGTCCGGGCGCTCGCCTCCGTCACGCCGGGCAGACCCGTCACCGAGCCCTTCACCCACACCGACTTGTCCGGTTCGTCCACGAGGTTGTCCACCGCCGTGACCGTCACCGTCCCCGTGCTCCACTTCGAGCCGGCCGCAATCGCCAGCGTGCGGTTCTCGCTCAGCGTGAAATCGTCGGTCGACGAACGGTCCCCCGTCTCCACCCGGACCGTCACCGTCACGTCGTGATCCATCGGGTAGCCGAGCCATGCCGACACCGTGCTGACACCGCCGCTCTCGGAGATCGTGGCCGGCGAAGGACTCATGATGACCTCCGGCATGCCGGGCTCCTCGAACATCACGGTGGCGGTCGACGGCGTGCCGATGCTCACCCCCTTGGGCGGCGTGCCGAAGCCGATCTTCACGCCCTCCCCTTCCTCGTCCTCGTCGTCGGCATTGGGGAAGATGCGGAGGAACGCCGTCGTCTCGTCCGGCTCGAACCGCACCGAGGCGGAGGCGCCGTAGAAGTCGACGCCGTGGGTGGCGCCCCCGATCATCTCCCGCGTCAGCGGGATGACCAGGCGCCCGGCGTCGTCGAGGACGAACGTGCCGTCCGGGAAGGTGTTCGGGGCGGCGCTCAGGAATATGTTGACCTGCGAGTAGGAGATCGAGCCGCCCGGGAAGTACCCCTCCGGGACGCTGTACTCGGCGTGCTCGAACGATACCGTCACCGACTGTGCCGCGGCGCTCGCCGCGGCCAGCGTGACCGTGGCGAGGACGAGCGCCGTGAACGCCGGCCGGAGCCGGACGACGGGTGTGGCGAGAAGGCCGCGCAGGTTGCGTACCGGAAACATGACAGTCTCGGAACCACACCGGTCGGACGCAACGGTGCCGTTCAGCCACCGTTATCGGCACCTTCGGCCAGCCGCTGCAGGGATGCCCGCAAGTCCTGAAGGAATCCCGGGATGGAGCCAGGTTCAGGACCTCACGCCCGCGCGAAGACCCCCGCGGGGGGGAAGGGCCGCCAGCAGGCGGAGCGCGCGCCAAGGCATCGATGGCCCACCGGTGCGGAGGCAGCGGCACGCCTCGAAGAGGACGGGTCAGGAAGCTGATTGCCTTGGCGACGGCTGAGCGACCCCAGGGGGGCGGCGAGGGCAGGCGAACCAGGCTGTCGAGCCGCCCGTGGAGGTAGCGGCTACCGGACCGCGGCGATACCGGCGCACGCGGACTGCAGCCTCAGCCCGCCTGCTTCAGCTCTTCGATGATCTCGGTGAGGGCGGAGATGATCTCCTCCCGCTCGACGCTGGACTTCCGGAACTTGAGGTTGAGGTTGAAGCTCTTGGCGGGCGGGACGTACTTGAATACGAAGGCCTTGGGACGCCCCGGTTTCCGTTGCTCGCTCTGTCTTGCAGCGACCGCTCTGGCCTGCTCGCGGGTCGCCGGCCCCGCCCCCCGGGTCAGCTGTTCGACGAAAGCGACCATTTTCTGGGCGTCGCCCTGTCTAACTACCTGCAACAAGAGAGACTTGGAGGTGATGTCGGCCAGCCGACAGAGCTCGCGGACCTCTTCCGGCATGGCATGAAGCGCGAGAGACTCGGTGACGGAGCTGCGGGACTTGCCGATCCGCCTGGCCACATCGTCGTGCTTCAGACCCTGCTCCTGGACGAGGGTGTGCAGCGCCTCCGCTTCCTCGAAGGGGCTGATGTCCTTCCGCTGCAGGTTCTCGATGAGCGCTATCTCGATCATCTCCTCGTCGCCGACCTCCCGGATGACGGCCGGGACCTCGGCAAGAGCGAGCTGAACCGCCGCCTGATAGCGCCGCTCGCCGGCCACGATCTGAAACCGCCCCCGGCGTTGTCTGACGATGAGGGGCTCGAGGATGCCCTTCTCGGAGATGGAGGCCATCAGCTCCGACAGATCCCCCATGACCTGCCGGGGCTGGTCCGGATTGGGGTCGACCTGATCGATGGGCACCATGCGTCCGAGAGGAGCGCCCGCGGAAGCGGCCAGCGCTTCCACGTAGTGCTGATCGTGGCGCATCTTGACTGCGCTGGGGAGTCCTTTTCTAGGCACGATCGATGACCTCCTCGCACAGGCGGTAGTAGTCCGATGCGCCCTTGGAGTCCGGAGCGAAGGAGAAGATCGACTCGCGATACGCGGGACTCTCCTCCAGGCGCACGTTCTTCGAGATGACGGTCTTGAACACCTTGGTGCCGAAGACCTTGTTGATCTGGGTTCGAATGTCGCGGCCGAGCGACGTCCGGCGGTCGTGCATGGTGATGAGCACGCCGATCATCTCCAGGCTCGGATTGGCTCTGGTTCTGACCTTCTCGATCGTCTCCAGGAGATCGTCCGTGCCCTCGAGCGCGAAATAGGACGACTGAATCGGAATCAGCAGATGGGTCGCGGCCACCAGGGCGTTGACGGTCAGGAGGCCGAGGGTCGGAGGACAATCGATGACGACGTAGCGGTAAGTATCGGTGAGCGGCGCCAGCAGATCCTTCAACTTGAAGTGGGCGTCGAGCTCGCCGACCATGCGCGCTTCGAGCTTGGCCAGCGATATCTGGGCCGGCGCGACCGACAGATTCTCCTGCTGCTCGGCCGGCAATACGATGTCCGCGAGCGAGCAGCCCTTCTCCGCGAACGCGTCGTAGACCGAACGGGTGATGGTGGTGCGATCGATGAACGAGAGCGTGCTATTGCTCTGCGGGTCGAGATCGATCAGCAGGGTCGGTCCCTGACGGAGCGACAGGGCGGCAGCCAGATTGATCGCCGTCGTGGTCTTGCCGACGCCGCCCTTCTGATTGGCGATCGCGACGATCATGGCGGGCGGTTTCTGGCAGGAATCGCGTTGAAGGAGCCAAGTCGGACCCCCCGATCCGAACGCGGCATCATTGTAGAAACGGGCTCGACAACGTGTCAAGCTCGCCGGGCGCTACATCTTGTACTTTCCCATCTCGTCCGGGTCCAGGGCTTCCAGCCATTTCTGCAGCCGCTCGGAGTCCGCCTTGTCCGGCGTGATGTTCAGGGACTTCGCGCGGTCGATAACGGTGTCCTCGGCGAAGATGGGCGCGCGCACGCGCAACGCCAGCGCGATGGCGTCACTGGGACGGGCGTCGACGGCTACCGGCTCCCCCTGCACGACGAGGTGGATGAGGGCGTAGAAGGTGTTGTCCTTCAGGTCACTGACCACGACCTTGTGGACGTCTGCCTTCAGGTCATGAATGACGTTGCGGAGCAGATCGTGCGTCATCGGTCGCGGCGTCGACACATTCTCGATCTGGAGGGCGATGGCGTTCGCCTCGAAGACCCCCATCCAGATCGGCAGAACTCGCTGCCCTTCCGCGTCGTGGAGGATCACGATCGGCATGTTGGTGATGGGATCCACCATCAGCCCCTTGATCGACATCTCGACCTGCATCGATACCGCTCCCCTCCTGTCCCGTCAACCCTGGGAGCCCACGGCGAGGGCTCCGCTGCGTTCGACCCGCGAGGGCAGGGGTGCTCCCGAGGCGTCCGCGAGCTCGCCGCGCAGGCTGAACGGTCCGCTCTCCGTGATTCGCACCCGGACCAGACGCCCCAGCAGGTCCTCCGAGGCAGCGCCGCCGAGGCCGCAGCCGACCGCGGCTGGGAAGTTGACCACCGTATTCCCGCTGGTGCGGCCGGCCAGCTCGGTCTTGCGCCTGCGGCTCGTCGAATCCACCAGCACGTCGACGACGGAACCGACCCGCTGCCGGTGAATCTCGGCCTGTATCTCCTTCTGCAGCTCCTGCAGCGCGACGATCCGCCGCGTCTTCTCGGCTGCCGGCACGTCGTCGGCGAGCCGTTTGGACGCCAGGGTATTCGGGCGCTCGGAGTACTTGAACGAGAACATGCTGTGGTACCGCACCTGCCGGGTCAGGCTGAGCGTATCTTCGAACTCCTGCGTCGTCTCTCCCGGAAAACCGACGATGACATCGGTCGACAGCGCGATGTCCGGCATCGCGGCCCGCAATCGGTCGACCAGATGCAGATAGTCGTCCCGCGTGTGCCGGCGACGCATCCGCGTCAGCACGGCCGTGGACCCCGACTGCACCGGGAGATGCAGGTGCCGGCACACCTTCGGCAGCGTTCGCATCGCCGCGATCATGCGGTCGCTGACATGACGCGGATGCGGACTCGCAAACCGGATGCGCTGAATTCCCGGCACGCCGTTCACCAGCTCGAGCAGCCCCGCGAAGTCGCAGCCGGGCCGGTCGGGGGCCGCGTAGTGATTCACGATCTGCCCGAGAAGATGGATCTCGCGGTATCCGCTGTCGGCGGCAAGCCGGACTTCGTCGATGATCTCCGCGGCCGCCCGCATCCGCTCGTGGCCTCGTGTATAGGGCACGACACAGAACGCGCAGAAATCGTTGCAGCCCTCGATAATCGTGATCGCCGCCCGGACCGGGTTCGAACGCCGGGCCACTCCCAGCGGGAACGATACGTTGTCATAGGGGTTGACGTCGACGCGCTCCGGCCGGTCGCCGGTCAACCCCTCGACCATCGCCGGCAACCGGCTGAGAGCCTGGGTGCCGACGACGAGATCCACCCGTTGCCCGCGTTCGAGCAGGGCGCGTCCTTCCTGCTGCGCGACACAGCCGGTCACGGCCACGATCGGACGCTTCCCGGCGCGGCGGCCGGGCACCATGCCGAGCTCGGTGTACAGTCGTTCCTCCGCCCGTTCCCGGACGCTGCAGGTGTTGATGACGACGAGATCCGCATCGTCGACGGTCTCGGCCGCCTCGTATCCCGCCTGATCGAGCAGACCGGCCAGACGTTCGGAGTCGTGCACGTTCATCTGGCAGCCGAACGTCTCGATGAAGTACTTCCTGGCCACGGTTGTATTCCTCGTCGATGCCGCCGGCGCGCTCACGGGGCTCGCCGGCTCCGTCTCGCCGGCGTCTCCGGGGACAGCAGCTCCCGCGCGCTCTCCAACACAGTACCCGAGACTCGGGTGCCGGTCATCATCCTTGCGATCTCCGAAGCCCGCGATTCCTCGTCCAACCGGTGCACCGCGGCCAGCGTGCGTCCGTCGCGGACCGATTTCGTGACCCGATGATGACACGTGCCGTAGGCGGCTATCTGCGGCAGATGGGTGACGCAGAGCACCTGATACCTCTCGGCCAGGCCGTGCAGCCTGGCGCCGACCCGCTCCGCCGCTTCGCCGCCGATGCCGGCGTCCACCTCGTCGAAGACCAGCGTGCGACCGGGTACGTCGGTGCAGATCACCGTGCGCAGCACGAGCATGACCCGGGAGAGCTCGCCGCCGGACGCGATGCGCGCGAGAGGTCGGACCGCTTCCCCGGGATTGGCGGAGAAGTAGAACTCCGCCCGATCGAGGCCCCGTTCCGTCCAGGCCGCCTCTCCTCCCGCCGGCTCCTGGAACACCACGTCGAACCGCGCGCCTTCCATCGCGAGATCGGCGAGGCCGATCTGCAGGGACCGCCCCAGCGTTCCCGCCGCCGCGCGACGCTGCTCGGACAGGGTTCGCGCCGCCGCCGCATAGGCGTCACCCGCTTCGGAGACGGCAGCTTCCAGAGATTCGAGGTCACCGTCCCCGTCGATCTGCTCGCGTTCGACCCGCAGCCTGGCTCGATGGACGATGACATCCACGAGGGTCGGACCGTGGCGTCGCTTCAGGCGCTCCAGCCTCGCCAGCCGCTCCTCGACCGCCGGCAGCTCCTCCGGCGACAGGTCGGCGCCGCCGGCGTGCGACCGCAACGCGTATGCAAGCTCTTCCAGGTGAGAGAGAACCGCGTCTCTCGACTCGAGGTGCTGCCCGAACTCGGCATCGAACCCCGCCAACTCCTCGACCCGCTTCCAGACGCGGTCCAGGACGCCCAACGCGGCGTGGTCCCCCTCGTACAGCTCTGCGTAGCTCTCGGCCGCCAACCGGTGGATGTGTTCGGCGTTCGCAAGAATTCGCCGTTGCGCCGCGAGCGTCTCGTCCTCGTTCTCGAGCGGATCGACTTCGTCGATCTCGTGAAGCTGAAACGTCACGATCTCCGCGCGTTCGACGGCGTTCGCCGCGCGGTGGCGGGCCTGCTCCAGGCCGCGCCGGGCGCCCTGCCAACCCGCGAAGGCCTCTCGCACCGCGTCGCGCAACGGATCGAGCCCCGCGTATCGATCGAGCAGGTCGAGATGGGTGGATGGGTCGAGCAACGCCTGATGCTCATGCTGGCCGTGGATATCCAGGAGCCCGGCGCCCGCCGTTCCGAGCCTCGCGGTCGAAACGAGTCGATCGTCGACGAACGCCCGGCTTCGGCCCTGCGCCGATATCTCCCGGCGCAGCACGTGCTCGCCGTCCGCGTCTTCGGCCACCGCCTCCACCACCGCCCGTTCGGCCCCGGTCCGCACCAGACTCGCCGACGCCCGCGCGCCGCGCAGGAGCCCCAGGGCGCCGACGACGATCGACTTGCCGGCGCCGGTCTCGCCCGTCAGGATCGTCAAACCGGCGTCCAGCTCGAGATCGAGGCGTTCGATGACCGCCAAGTCCCGAATACGGAGAAAGCGGATCATGGTCCGACAGTGTGGGGGATCTGGGAAACGCCATCGTATCATAGGTTTGACAGCACCCTGCCGCCGTGCTATCTTCCCTTGTCTGCGCTTTCCCAGCGGCGCGCTTCTGTAGTTAACGGAGGGCTCGTGCGTGCTCTTGGTTACTACGCCATGGCCCTGCAGATGCAGGCCGATGGCGCGTCAACTGGTGGGTTGATGAGTGGCGGCCTGCTCGACTGGATTGCCCAGTCGACACCGCTTTCCAAGCTCGTCCTCCTCCTCCTTCTGCTCTTCTCCGTCTATTCCTGGGGTATCGCGCTCCACAAGCTGTGGCTGTTCCCCCGTATAGAGCGGCAGACCTGGGGCTTTCTCGACGTCTTTCGACGGAGCACGAAGTTCTCCGAGGTGAACTCGGCGTGCCGTTCGTTGAAGCACAGTCCCCTGGTGGGCCTCTTTCAGGCCGGCTACGCCGAGCTCAACACCCAGCTACGCCAGGGAAACGGCGGAGCGGCCGGGGAGCGTCCCACCCTGCGGAGCCTCGATGCGGTCGATCGGGCATTGCAGCGGGCGTCGGTGGTCGAAGCCAACAAGCTGGAGAACCGCGTCCACCTCCTGGCGACGACCGCGAGCATCACGCCGTTCATCGGGCTGTTCGGAACGGTGGTGGGGATCGTCAGCGCGTTCCAGGGAATCGCGGGAACCGGATCGACGAATCTGACCGTGGTGGCCCCCGGCATCGCCGAAGCGCTCGTGGCGACCGCGGCCGGGCTCGCGGCGGCGATTCCGGCCGTGTACTTCTACAACCACCTGACGAACAAGGTCCGACTGTATCTGTCGATGATGGACGACTTCTCCCTCGAGTTTCTCAACATCGTGGAGAGGAACTTCCTGTAGCCCTCCCCGCATCGGGCAGTGGCGCGCGCAGCAGGAGTGACGGATCAGGACATGCCCACGATTCAGAACCCGGGAACCGGCGGGTCCTCCGGGGGGAGGCGCCGCAGAGGCCCGAGAACGGGCACATCGTTGTCGGAAATCAACGTGGTGCCGCTCGTGGACGTCATGCTCGTCCTGCTCATCATCTTCATGGTGGCGGCGCCGATGATGCAACGCGGCCTGGACGTGAGCCTGCCGGTGGCGCGGCGCGCGGATCCGCTCGTCGCCGAACGGTTGTTCATCACGATCCCGTTGACCTTTCGCACCGATCGAATCGTGCAGGTAGGCGAGGACGCGGTCCCGGTCGAGATCCTCGAGGAGCGCATGCGACAGGAGCTCGGTGAACGCGCCGATCGGGACATCTTCGTGCGTGGCGACGGAGACATCACCTTTCAGGAACTCGTGTCCGTGATCGACGAGCTCAAGGCGGGCGGTGTCAACAACGTCGGACTCGTGACGGCGATGCCGTCGGAGCCCTGATCGAACCCCGGCACCCAGCAACCAATCCATGCAGTCGATTGCCGAAGTGGCTCGCCAACGCAAGGCCGGAGGAGACGGCCTGGGGCGAACCTGCGCCGTTTCGCTGGCCGGACACGTCGTGTTCATGGCCGCGATCGTCCTCTTTCCATCCGCCTTCGTCGCCAGCGTCGAGACCGAAGCGACGGCCGACGTGATGACCATCAGCCTCGGGGGACCGGCCGGACCCAGCACCGGCGGACAGGCGGCGCTGGCCGCGCGTCCCGTGCAGGAAGTGCTGCCGCTCGAAGAGGCCAATCGCCCCCAGTGGATTCAACCGCCCACCCCTGCCCCGCCGGAGATGATCCTGCCGACCGAGGATACCGGCCGCCGTCCGGAAGAGGACGTACCGCCGGAGACCGCGCCGGAAGAGTCACGGGGGCGGACGCCGACGCGCGGACCCGAGCTGCGGGAAGGCAACGCCCTGGCGGATACCGGCTCCGAAGGCAGCGGAGTGGGACTCTCCGCCGGCGGATTGGGGTCCGGCAGCGAGCTCGCTATTCTGAACTTCTGCTGTCCGGAGTACATCGCCATCATGCAGGAACGGATCAGCAATCGCTGGGACAGCCGGCAACGGATTACCGGCCAGGTGACGATCAGGTTCACCATCCAGCGCGACGGCCGCATCACGGATGTGGAGCGGGAGACCACCAGCGGGTACTTCGCACTCGATCAGAGTGCGGAACGCGCGGTGCGGTATACGGCGCAATTGCCGCAACTGCCGCCGGCGTACGGCGAAGACAGCCTGACCGTTCATCTCGATTTCGAATACCGACGCTGAGGAGCATCACCGATGGCCCCTATTCCGTGCCGCCCCACCGGGGACAATCGTGGCGGCCTTCGCTCGAAACCGCATCCGTCCTGGAGCTGGGGGGGCATTGCGGTCGCACTGGTGGTGCTGACCGCTCCCCTGTTGCCGGTGTGGACCGGCGCCGCGGTCGAACCGCAACCGCGGGATGAAGTCAGGGTGATCATCGGGGACAGCATCGGCACCCAGTCGAGCATCGCGGTGCCGGACTGCCTGCCGCTGACGCCGGATCCGACGACCCTGGAGGCGAGCCGCACCATCGCCCAGGTTCTGTGGGACGATCTCGACTTCGAGCGCGAGTTCAGAGTGATTCCCCGCGACGTCTACCGCACGATTCCGGTCGCGAACTCCCTGATCGACATCCCCTTCGACCGATGGCGGGAGCTCGGCACCGACGGCGTGGTGAGCTGCACCGTCACCGCCCGCGACGAGCGCCTGGAAATCGCCGCCCGCCTGTTCTCGGTCCGGTCCGGCGAGTCCGCGTTCGGCGTCCTGTACACCGGCTCCACCCGCAACATCCGCCTCTACGCGCACCAGCTATCGGACGAGATCCACCGGCACCAGCGCGGTCTCGATGGCGTGGCCCGGACCCGTCTGGCGTTCGTCTCCGACCGGGACAGCGAATCGGTGTTCGGGCTGATCGAGAACCGGCCGGTGAAGGAGATCTACATCGCCGACTACGACGGCGCCAACCCGCGGCGGGTCACCGTGTCCGGCACCCTCAACACGAACCCGGCGTGGTCGCCCGACGGCCGATCCATCGGGTACACCTCGTGGCTCACGGGGTTTCCCGATGTGGTGGTGTCCTATCTGTTCGAGGGACGCATGGCGACGCCGTTCGAGGGCGACAGCCGCCGGCAGAACTTCCTTCCCGCCTACTCGCCCGACGGCCGGCGCGTGGCCTTCAACTCGAGCCGGGACAACAACAACGACATCTACGTCGCCAACGTCGACGGCACCGGGCTCCTGCGATTGACGAACCACCCCGCGATCGACACGAGCCCCACGTGGTCGCCCAACAGCCAGCAGATCGCGTTCACGTCCGATCGCACCGGCACGCCGCAGATCTACGCCATCGGCGCCGACGGAACCGGCCTGCGGCGGGTGACCTACGAGACGTACTGCGACCGGCCGACCTGGTCGCCGCCGCCGTTCAACGAGATCGCCTACTCGTCGCGGACAGGTCCGGGACACGACATCAAGGTGCTGGATCTGGCCACCAACGAGGTGCGTCAGTTGACGTTCGGGCTCGGCTCGAACGAGAGCCCGAGCTACTCCCCCAACGGCCGGCATGTCGCGTTCATGTCGACGCGCAACGAATCGAAGCAGATCTACACCATAGGTCGGGACGGCCGGGGGCTGCGTCGCGTCACGTCGGCCGGCAACAACGAGATGCCGAGCTGGTCGCGGTAACTCGCGGCGCAGCCATGCAACCAGCGTTGCAGGGCGCATACAGGCAGGAGGGTTTGGCGAAGATGCACGATCGAAGACACGCTTCATGGATCGCGGGAGTGGCGCTGCTCGTACCGGTGATCTGCATACAGGCGGCATGCTCGGAGAACCCGCCACCCGTGCTCCCGGACCCCTTCGTGGCGCCGACGCCGATTGACGATCCGCCGGAGATCGTTCAGTCCGCACCACCCCCGGCTCCCGTCCCCCCCCCGCCGCCGGCGGTGCCGATCCTGTCGCCGGACGAAGAAATCGCCTCGCAGTCGCTCGAAGCGCTCAATCGTGCGCTGTTGCTCGAACCGGTCTTCTTCGTGCTGGACAGCTCCGAGCTCGACGAGCGGGGCCGGGGGGTTGTGGAAGCCAATGCGGACCTGCTCGCGCGCTTTCCGACCTGGAATGTGACCATCGAAGGACATTGCGACGAGCGGGGCACCCCGGAGTACAACCTCGGGCTCGGCGAGCGGCGCGCGCTGGCCGCCCAACGGTATCTCCTGGAGCTGGGGCTCGATGCGGCGCGTGTCCGCACCGTCAGCTACGGAAAGGAGTTTCCGTTCGATCCCGGAAACGACGATGCGGCGTGGGCCGCGAACCGGCGGGCGCACTTCGTGATTACGCAGAAGTAGCGGATCGCCGTCGGCCGGGATACGATAGAGGTACGCCGCTCGTCATCGCGTACGCTGGTCGGGCGCTCCATGTTCCACCCCTCCTTAGCGCAAGAGGTAGTGTCATGAGACCGCTTCCCTTCAGGTTGGCGCTCGGATTTCTCGGCATCGCCCTCGCCGTTGCTCCCGCATGGGGCCAGAACCGCGAGCACCAGCAGATGATGGCCGACATCCGGATGCTGCAGGAGGATACGGCGCAGTTGAACGCCCTGTTCGGGACGCTGGCTCAGACATTGCAGACGATCCAGGAGAGCCTTGCTGCCCAGGGGAACGACCTGCGCCGCGGGTTCGCAAATCAGCAGCTCCAGATCGACAGCGTGGCGACGGGGGTACGGGTGGTGCGGGAGAAGGTCGACGAGAACAACGTGCGCGTGTCGTCCCTCGCGCAGGAGATCGAGGCGTTGCGCATGGCGGTTCCGATGATGGGGGCTCCCCTGACCGATCTCGCCGTCGATCCCGAGACCGGCCTGCCCCTGAATCCGGACCTCGTGTCCCCCCCGGCGCCCGTCAACCCGGGGATCTCGCCCAGGCGGCTCTACGACACCGCGTACACCGACTACACGACCGGCCAGTGGGCGCTCTCGATTCAGGGGTTCGAGGCCTACATCAGCACCTTCCCCCGATCCCAGTTGGCGGATGACGCGCAGTTCTTCATCGGGCAGAACTACTACGCTGACGGAGAGTTCCGGGAGGCGGCCGACGCCTTCGAACAGGTCGTGTCGAGCTATCCTGACGGTGACGTGGTGGCCGAGGCGTTGTACAAGCGAGGCTTGGCGCTGGAGCGGCTCGACCAGATCGATCTCGCTCGGGAGACGTTTCAAACCGTCGTTCGCGAACATCCCGACGACAACATGGCGAATCTGGCGCAGCAGGCGCTGGACCGTCTGGATTAGCAGCTATGGGAAGTCTCAACAAGGTTTTTCTCATCGGGAACCTCGGCCGGGATGCCGAGCAGCGGCATACCCCCAATGGCACCGCCGTGAGCAACTTCAGCCTGGCCACGACGGACATGTGGACCGACAAGTCGGGCCAGCGGCAGGAGCGCACCGAATGGCACCGGGTGGTGGTCTGGGACCGGCAGGCCGAGTCGTTGCAGCCCTACCTGACCAAGGGCAAGCAGATCTGCGTCGAGGGGCGGCTGCAGACTCGCGAGTGGAACGACCGCGACGGCAACAAGCGGAACACCACCGAGATTCGAGCAGACCGCATCACGCTGCTCGGCGGCCGGGGCGGCTCGGACGGTAGTCCCGGACGGCGCGATGCGGCGACCGGGGAGGGCGAGTCCGCTCCGCCGGAGCTGACCGAGGACGATATCCCGTTCTGATCAGTACCACCGTGCGTTTTGTTGCATTTGCGGAGCCAAGTCACTGTAGCTTCAGTAGGTTACAGGAATGCTGGAGTGTAACGGTGACGCGGCCCGACACCGTCTAGGGTGTACCACCGAGAAGTGTTGCGTTTGGCCGACCTGACCGGGATCGGAGCGCGGTGCTCTTGGATTCCGCAGGGTTGCTCAATCACTGCGGGGTGGACTCCCCCCCTGAGACACCGCACTCGGGGTCGGCGCCACCCCGGCCGCATCTCTTAACTGGCAGCACGAACCTGCGGACTCAGCGCCTGGAGTTCGTAGAACCGTTCAACCCGTTACGCTGCTGCTGTATCGGAGACAGCAGCACCCCGCCAGCAATCCCGGAACTGAACTACTCGCCGTCGTCGAACTCCTCCGACGAGATAAAGCGCTCGATGGGGGGCCTGCCCTCCTCCTCCATCGACGTGATCCACTGGCTGACCATCGTCACCGTGTCCCCGAGCATTCGGGTCATCCAGCGGCGTTCGGCATCTGATCGCCCCCTGCCGTACACGTCGAAGACATGGCCAAACAGATCTGCCAGCCGACCATCCACGACATCCGCAAAGTACTCTACGACCGGCCGCTCGCGAGAGACGGCAGGCGGATCCGAGATCTGTGGATGAGCACCCTTCATGGCTTGAGGCATTGCTCGACGGACCCCGATCGTCACCGTGATGCCGAGAGCCCGACAAATCTCATCGGCGCGCAGAATGCCCGGCTCGTGACCCCTCAGCACTGACCGTATCGAGTCACGTGGTAGCCCGGCCTGCTCGGCCACACGAACCGGCGTGTCGCCGGTTTCCCGCAATCGTGCCCGAATCCGCGCCTTGAACTCCGCCTGATCCATGCATGCAAATCTACCACAGACTGGCAAATGTTCCCGGCTTGTGGTGCATTCCCCCCTATGCGGCACATTTTCCAACTTCATCGTCAACCCGTTGGGCGGCCGGGAAGCGCGGGTCCGTCGACCCTGGCGAGGCACCGAATCGTCCACTGCCGGTGGCAGACCGGAGAACGGTATTGCCTGCTCGTCGACGGCGAGACAGGGTTGCCGTTATGGTGGCCCACGCTCTATGTGACCACGCAGATCCGGAACACGAGCAAGTCCGTCGCGACGATGGAAACCGCGCTCCGATCGATCCAGATACTCCTCGCCTACGCCGACGGGCATGGGACCTCCCTCGAACACCGGGTCCGGTCACGGGAGCACCTAGCCTGCATTATTCACGAAGGTCCAGATTCGACCGCCAAAGACCCGGCGTGATCCGGCGCAGGAATGGGTCTCGGACATCGCCGCCTGCAAGCGGAGCCGGGGTTTGAGCAGCCGACCGGGGGGGCATGACGGACGCGAGGGTTGGGCAGCGACAGCCCCGCCGCGGAGCGGCCCATGCCGCCCAGGAAGCAGGTGGGCGCGGCGCAACGGGTGGGCTATCCGGCGCGCGCGCCCAGGGCGAGTGCGATGTGCCGCCACGCCTCGAGGTGCGGCGTCGAGCGCGGCAGATGCAGAACCACGCGGCGGACCGAGCGGACGACGTGGACCCCCAGCTTCAGCAGCCGGTCCCGCAGCCACGTCACCTGGCTGCGGGCACACGCAGTACGCGCCGCCCGCAATCGCAGTTCCTGCATGAGCACGTAGGCCGCGGCGGTCAGGAAGACGCGCAACTGGTTCGCCGAGAACAGACAGCAGCTCGTGCGGTCGATCTGCAGCCCATCGAGCAGTTCCTTGATCCGATTCTCGATGTCCCCGCGAGCACAGTAGACCTTCTCATAGATGAAGCGCGGCGTCTGCCGCAGATTCGTCACCACGAACCGCGGGTTGTCCCGCGGCTCGCGGTCTCCGAGGCGAACGACTTCGGCCTTGATCACGACCCGGCGCTCGTGGTCCCACGTGCGGGCGGCGTAGCGGGTGTCGGTATAGACGTGCGCGGTCTCGCCACCGACCTCGCTCTGCGCGCGGGCCACCTGCATGGCGGACTCCGCATGCCGCTGCAACACCGCGTTCTTCGCCATCGCCACGACGTAGTCGAGCCGGGGCTCCGCATCCAGGAAATCGAAGATCTCCGGGGTCGCAAAGCCCCCGTCGAGCCGGACGAGAAACCGCGCCCGCGGAAACGCCGCCCGCAACAGCGGGAGCAACCGACACAGCAGGCCGAGGGTCCCGTCGGCGGCCACTGCCTTCCCGGGCCGCAGCACCGCCGCGCACAGATACTGCTCCGCCTCGCGGTCGAAGCTCAGAAACCCCAGCATCGGCAGATAACACCAGCCGCCATAGTGCCCGTTGAAGAACGTGAACTGCTGGGCCCCGTGCGTCAGGTCGTCGGTCGGGTCCAGATCGATCGTGATCCGGCGCGCCCGCCCGTGCAGGCGGCGCCGATGACGCTCGATGACGCTCGCGGCCAACTCGCGCCCCATCCGGTAGAGCACGGTGCGGCGCGCGCCGTTCTCGAATCGCGAGATCGTGGGTTGCGACGCCAAGGGCGCGCCGGACACCGGGTCCCGCCCGAGCAACAGCTTGTGGATGGGGTCGTCGGCCAAGTGGTCGGCATCGTTGCCATCGGGATGACCGCACGCGATGCCGAAAACCCGCTGGCCGATCAGGTCCGCGAGCGTGTGCCGAATCTTCCCCGGTGCCCGTTTGTCGGCCAGACACCGGGCGAACGCCTTGACCAAGCCGTACACGCGCTCGGCCGCCTTGAGCAGGACGGCCCCGCCGTCGGAACTCGCGTGCTCCTGGTTGAACGTGGCGACGAGGGGCTTGTCGAACAGATCCGGAAACAGAACACTCTGTGGTATCGTGTCAGGTGTCACGCAGGGGCCTCCGTCGTGGCTAAACGTTTGTATACACTACGTTTGTACCACACGGAGGCCCTTGTGTCTCTCCCAAAACAACACCTTCACGCATAATCCGGGCTAGCATTGCACGAAGTCCACGCGCTGTGTGACTGGGCGCAGCGCAGCTTCGACCGGAGACCACGCAACGGCAGAGTAGACCCACGCGCGACGGTCTCCAAGGAGCAACACCACAACCGTCTGAGCTGGATGGCCAAGTTCTTCGAGTGGTTCGCACGCATGCTGATCACCACCATCACGCCGGACGACAACGCTGCGATCTCGGCGGTCGTGAAGTCGATCCTCGCGCGACGCCCCAGATGCCGACGCGGAGCCTCTCTACGAGATCGGGCGCTCACGGACGAGCAGTGCCACCGTCTCTTCGAGGTGCTCAGGCCGAACCACCCCGACAACCCCTTTGAGGACCCCCGGACGGCCGAGCGCAACGAACTCATGGTACATCTGCTCCGGCACACCGGGATCCGCAGAGGCGAGCCCCTCGGCATCCAGGTAGGCGACATCAATTGGCAAAATCTCTCGCTGACCATCCACCGACGGGCCGACGAGGCGCACGACCCGCGGACCGACCAGCCGCGGGCCAAGACATTGGCGCGCACCCTCCCACTGTCCCCTGACCTGACCGAACGCCTCAACCGTTACGTCTTTGGAGCACGACGACAGACGAAGGGGGCTGGCACCCACCGATACTTGATCGTCACCCACCGCAAGGGGCCCTACAAAGGAGAGCCCCTCAGCCACGCAGGACTCGCCAAGGTGTTTGCAGCACTTCGCCGGTGCGATCCGCTGTTGAAAGGCTTGCACGCGCACCGCCTACGTCACACATGGAACTCGAAGTTCTCCCAAACCCTGGACGCCCTCCCAGTGGGCGACCGCCCAACGCAAGCCCGGGAACGTCAAGCCCGCACTCATCTGATGGGATGGAGTCCCGGGTCGGGAACCGCCGCTCTCTACGACCAGCGCCACATCACCAAAAAAGCCAACGAGGCCGCCCAAGAGATGTACGAAAAGGCAGGCGTCCACCGTCCCAGAGAGACCGACAATGGGTGACACAAGCACGCTCGCACTGACGGTACCACAGATGGCGCTGTCGGTCGCCGGCCGCGAGTTCAACCCGGCCTCCATGACGTGGCCCCTCAGCAAGGACGTGACGCTCAACCTCGAACACGTCCTCCCCGCCTTGGCGCCGCCTTTACGTAGTCCCTATCGGATGGTGATGCAGTACTACGCGGAGAACCAGGCCGCCAGGTACTGCGAGAACATTCACGCTGGCGTACAGAAGTTTCTGACGGACATGGACGTGGATCGATTCTCGCGGACCGCTCTGCGCACCTACCGGGCGAGCCTCAGCCGGGACACCGAGTACCGGCTCGGCACCATACGAGCCTTCTTGACGCGCTGGCACGACCAAGGCTACCCGGGCGTCTCCGCCGAGACCGCCAAGTGGCTCACGTCGGTGAAACTCAAGGGAAACAGAAGGGACGCTCGGTCCGCAGCATGGATCCTCGCGACGGGCCGTTCGATGATCTGGAACTCTCTGCGATTCTCAACGTCGCTCCGCAAGAGTACGGGCGGGGGAGAATCGACCTGTCCACGCTTGCGTGTACCCTACTGCTCGCTCTGACTGGGCGCCGTCCAGTACAGATCTCTCTGCTCCGGATTCGAGACATCCGCCAGACCGTTACCTCAGATGGCCGGAGGATCAACGTCCTGAGCATCCCGCGCGTGAAACAGCGCGGGCAGCCACCACGAACGGAGTTCAAGCACTTCTGGCTCCCGCCCGACGTGTACGGCATGCTCAAGACGATCTCGCGCATAGTCATCGAAAAGGGTGAAGCGCAACTCGGGAAGCTGCCCGGGGCGTTAAGCGAAGAACTACCCCTGTTCCCGAACCCGACGAAGCTGAAAGGCATACACTCCGAACAAGAACTGCGGAACGCACTGTCCAGCGACGCGCTCCACGTGCAGACCGAGAGCATAAGGCGTGGCTTGAACAAGATACGGGTGGTCAGTGCGCGAACCGGGCAAAAACTCCACATCACGCCGCGGCGCTTCCGCTACACGATGGGCTGTCGCGCAGCACGAGAGGGCCATGGGGTGATGGTCATCGCAGAACTGCTCGACCATTCCGACATTCAGAATACCAGTATCTACACCCGCGACCATCCAAACTTCCGCACGTGGCTCGATAAGTCCGTTGGGGAACAACTCGCCCCCGTCGCCGCCGCATTTGCAGGGAAGATGGTCGATACCGAAGCTGATGCTCGCCACGGCGACGATCCGGCTATGCGGGTCGGGACGCGCGACCAGAAAGTGGGGACCTGCGGGAGCGACGGATGGTGTGGTGCCCAAGCATCGGCCTGCTACACATGCATGCGTTTCCAGCCTTGGGTTCACGGACCTCACCATAAGGTGCTGACATGGATGCGCGAACACCGACAGCAGAGGCTCGACGCAGGCGCAAGTGAAACGGTCGCACGTTCCATTGACCTCAGCACTCAAGCTGCTGAGGCAGTCATAGTCGCCTGCAATGCCCGGAAAGCCGAACTGGCTGGAGCGCGAGAATGCCAAGAGTGACCGCTTTTCAATCGAAAGCACAGATCAGCGCCAAGCAAAACCTTGAAGAATTCATACGCTATTGCCGCCACGAATTGACGTGGCTTGCTGACCGAGACGACTTCCACTGGTTTGCGGTGACGTGGCCGCATGCGCGATGGAGCAAGTTGACCGTGGGCAAGCGACGAAGACTCGCGGACACTGAAGTCCTGGACGCCGAGTTTATCGAGTTTGCCAAGGCGTACTTTCGTTACAAGAACACGGAACTGCCCACTTTGACTCGATGGGATGTTCCGGCGCTTAAATGCATGGAAGCTGCATTGCTCGCGGTAACCGGTTCAGCCTCAGTGCGGGGACTCTCGTTTGCAGTGCTTGACGAAGCCGCCGTAGTCGCACGTACGCATTTCACCCCCCCAGCGCGGTACCACGTGGGCAGAACTCTCTGCGACATCGCGAGATTTCTGAGCGAGGAGCATCTCGTGCTCGCCGACGTGTCGACGTGGCGGTCGCCACTCCCCCGACCGCCGTCAGTAGCGCGAACTGGAAAGCTCGGGCGGGCCGAGACCGAACGGAAACTGCCATCACAGGCCGGCATGGACGCAATGGCGGAGATCTTCGCGAACAACCCCACGGAGCCGCGAGCGTGCTTCATCAGCGCGGTCTGGGCCCTGTTGCTGGCGGCGCCCTGGCGCATTAGCGAGTTGCTCAGACTCCACGTCGATGCCCAGTATGAGGAGCCAGACGAGAATGGTGTCTCGGCTTACGGGCTGCGGTACTACGGAGCAAAGGGCTTCGAGTACGACATTAAGTGGGTGCCCAAGGTAATGGAGCCGATCGCGCGAGAAGCATTTCGACGCATCCGGGCACTGACCAACACGGGACGGTCGCTCGCTCACCATCTCGAGACGCGTTCGCATAGCCCCTTTCTGCACGCCGACGCGCCGCGAGTAGGTATCGACACGGAGCTGACGATTCACCAGAAGGCGACGTATCTCCGTTACGCGGTGCCGAAAGCCGGGCGGTACCAACGACCGTGGGATTTTCGGTCAATCAGGGTTCATTGGGAGCGGTCACGCACGAAGCTTCCGCGAGGGTTTCCGGTGTTCGATGAGAAAACAGGATTGAAGTGGTCCAACGCCCTGTTCTGCATGCATTGGGATTTGCTGAGTGTAACGCGGACGGATTGGTACAGGCTTTGGAGGCCGGACGCCAACACTGTCAACGATTTACTGGGCGCCGCGAAACGCGGGAGGGGTGTGGCGGAGCAGCTTGGGTACAGAGAGCCGGACAGGAGCCCGATCAAGCTTACGTCTCACCAAGCGCGACACCTCGTGAGCACTATCGCTAGTCGAGGTAGCATGGCAGAGGAGGTTCTCGCGAGGTGGGCGGGCCGGGCGGATGCAAGCCATAACGCTGTGTACAACCACATGAGTGAAGAGGAGCATGTACAGCGCGACCGCAAACTCTTGGAAGAGTCCGGACTATTGAGAACCGACGAGGCGCTGCGAGTCAACGAGCCGACTACACCAGCGGAGGCCGCAGTCAACCTCACCGGACCGACACATCGAACGGAATTTGGGGTTTGCGAACACGATTGGGTCATGAGTCCTTGTACAAAGCACGGGGACTGTATTGTCTGCACGGAACACGCCTACGTAAAGGGTGACACGGAAGCACATCGTCGCGTGAAGAAGATATTTGACCATCAGGTCACAGAGTGCGAGAAAGCGCTGGCGGCGTTGAGAGACGGAACCAGCGTCGCTGACAGGTGGTTGGAGCATGCGCTAAAATTGCTGGTGCGCTGCGCGGAACTTCTGGCGTTGTTCGAGTCTGACGAAATCGAGGGCGGCGCCGTTATCAGGCTGACCGACAACGGTGCAGAACACACACACCTGCGGCGAGAGCTTGGTCAACGCGAGCCGCAGGCCCGCGACGAGCGGCTAGCCGCGGAAATTGGAGCGCTGATTGAGAGAGGAAAGAATGGGGAAGCACTTGACGCCGTCGTACGTAGCGCAGGTCGTATCGCTCTTGGACGGATGGCCGACGGGCACCAAGTTGACGTGGAAGCAAGTGGTCAAGCTGGTCGGTAGCCGACTGTCCATGAGGACGACCCGGCAAACACTCGCGCGCGACGAGAAGATCAAAGCCGCGTTCGACACGCGCAAGACGGCGTTGCATAAAGAGGGCCCCGCAACGGCCGACAAGGGGGTGCTCGCGCAGCGTCTTCATCGCGTAACCGCGCAGAGGGATCGGCTGGAGGAAGAAAATGCCCGGTTGGGGGAACGGTTCGTGCAGTTGCAGTACAACGCCTACAAGCATGGGCTGACGAAGCACCAGCTTGAGGAGCCGTTGCCGGAGGTCGACCGGCACCGCTCGACATGAGGTCGCACGACCGATTCGACCAAGGGGTTTGGGAAAGGTTGATTGGGACACGGATTATGGTGCAAGCTACGGAACGCTCGGAACAGCGGAAGGCAACGTCTCACAAACGAACGTTTGAGACAGACAGGTTGGTCGGATACGCCCGAGTGTCGAGAGCGGACGGCTGACAGGGGGTCGACCTCCAGCTCGACGGGTGGTGCCCCGGCGCCGACCCTCCGGATCTCGTGGGTCTCGTCGCTGGCGTTCCCGTCCGTCGTCGGCCCGTCGGCGCCGATTGTCATCGAGATTGGATCCCGAGGGCTTTGCACAGCCCGTCCGCTCGGTCGGGGGTCGGGCTGTGCCCCACCCGCACAGCGTCAAGCAGGCCACGGCCACGCAAGAGCTAAGTTGACGTCCACGCCGCGGAGGTGGTACGGTGCTTGCGCGTCGCTCACACCGAATGGGCCCCGCTTGGTGGCGGTGCCCGCGTTTGCTCGAATACAATGAGCTACCAAGTCACGATGCCGAAGATAGCCATCATCTCCACCGCTGTGCCAGATGTTTCGCTCGAAGCCGACGTGGACGAGTCAGGCGCTGAAACCACCAACGACTCGACTCCGGTGAACCTCACCGGGCGGATCTCTGACTGGTCGTCAAGCGACGGCCGTACTCCCGACCAGACATGGGCCGAGGTCTGCCGCCTTGCCAGGGAACGCGAACCCGTCCGACTCCTCACCGAGCGGGGCGTCTACCCCGAGATGCTGATCTTGGGGTCGGATGCCACGAAGACGAACCGCGAGATGCGCTTCACGCTCAAGTTGGCCCGAATCAACCGCGTCGGCATGACGGATGCGGAGCTGCCCTCCCATCAAGTGTCGGGGGCCGGCCGAGGGCCGCTCCGGCGAGGTGCAGCGGGGTCGGGTAGTCCTGCCCCGGGTTGAGTAGGTGAGCGTGCGAGGGGAGGTGTTGCAGGCAGGTGACAAAACGCCTAGCTAAGCTAGCGCCTCGGCTCCATGAGCCGGGCGAGGGCGATGAACGCTTGCGGCAACGGCTCATTGGCCAAGCTGTTGAGCCAGTCCACCGCCCGACCCACGCCGGCTTCAATGCGGGCTATCGCCGCTGCGACTGCTTCGAGGTCGACCTCTGGCGCTGGACGGGCTGGCGGGGGATTCCACCGTGGCGGATTGAGCTGAACGTGGTCCCGCTCATCTGCCAAGGGACAGTCAGGACCGGTTGGAATCGACGACGCCCCGGCTGCTGCCGGGGCGTCCTCATGTACGGTCTCTATTCTAGCCGATCTCTGGTGCTGACGTTGGACTTGGGCCGCTAGGTCGTGGCCGCAGAGTGGTACGTGGCGTCCACGTACCGCGACATCCGCCGATACGGCTGGCAGCCCGCTTCGGGAGCTTCCAACCGTGGCGGATTGAGGACTGAACGTGGTCCGCAAGCTCATCTGCCAAGGGACAGTCAGGACCGGTTGGAGAATTGGCTGCTGCCGGGGCGCCTCGCTCATTCTAGGTTGGACTTGGGCCGCTAGGTCGTGGCCGCAGAGTGGTACGTGGGCGTCCACGTACCGCGACATCCGCCGATACGGCTTGGTGGGGTTCAGCCCGCTTCGGGAGCTATCCTTCGAACGGCGAGCTGGAGCGGCAGGACTGCAACCCAAGGCGCTACGCGCAAGTACGATCGTTCCGGCCACCGGCAGAGCCGGTACCGGCGTCAGCTCCGCAATAATGGAGAATTGGTCGGCCGCCTCGCTCAGGTTGCCGGCGCTGTCCTGCGCGGCCCCGGCCGCGATGTCCACCGTCACGCTGCCCGTCGCGAAAGGGGTGACCGTTGCCGTGTAGCTACCGTTGTCCCCTTGCAGGTGGTAGGCCGATTGGCCGTCACCGGGGCCGATGAGGCAATGACTTCTAGCCTAGAGCAATCTGGTTATCGCCACTGTGATCCCGGCAGCTAGGCTAAGGCCGGAGATCAGACCCGTGAGGATCGCCTTGTAGATGAACTCCCGCGTGGCCACGTGCTCCATGCGGGTTTCGATCTTAATAATCGCCGCTTCAAGACGGCGCAGACGCGTCTCGTGGTCGTCGTAACGCCCGTTGCCCCCGCCCGGTGCTGGTGCCGGTTGATCGGGATCTGGGACCGCATACAGCCCGGGATTCTGTGTCATCGCCGAATCCACTCCCACAGAGCACTCTTGTGGAAGCCAGATCTCCCCAGCCCCAACTCGAAGACAACGCCGCGGCTCTCCTCGATCTGCTCGGGGCCTTTGATCTTGGCCGCGACAGCAATCTCTTCGGTCAGAGCGAGCGCCACGTTGTCGGTTCTGACCAGCAGGACATGTTCGTTGACCGCGAACACGTCATAGCCGGTACCCAGCAGGAGCGTCTTCGCGCTCTCCGCTCTCGGGTCGTCAAACACCACGATGAACACGTACACGACTCCATTCTAAAACCGCTTGGGCGTTCGACATGCCGACGGTCATCGCTGGGTCTCCCGCTGCCAGCGCGCGTCGGATGCGAACTTCGCGCTAGCGCGAAGTTCCGCGGGCGTCATTTTCGCGGCGCGGACCTTCGCCGCGTGGCTCGCCCGCCGGCTGTCCGCAACCGGGTCCGGGCGCCGCGGCGCCGCGAGTGTCTCCTCGATCTCGCCCGTGGCCGATCTTCATGACGTGCACGGCGCACGCGATCGGATCGGCCGGTCGCCACTCTCCGTTCGGTCCTCTAGGCATGGGACATGGCTCCCGCGTTTTCCACCACAGAAGAATTGTATACTACACCCTACCGCACAGACCACAGCATCCCGCAACCGCGTCTGTCCTGGCAAACCCGGTCGACGACACCGGCTTGGAGCGCCAGCGTTTCCGGTGCCGCGGCCGAGCCGCACGGCGCGTCCGCTGCCGGACTGGAGCGAACTCCACCGGGAGTTGCGGCGCTACGCCGGGCAGACGATGCCGGTGGTCGACCGCGAGACCGGCGGGGAGCGGCAGGCGCAGATCTTCGTGGCCGTCCTCGGGGCGTCGAGCTACACGTTCGCCGAGGCGACGTGGACGCAGACACTGCTGCCGGACTGGACGGCGTCGCACGTGCGCGCCTTCGAATTCTACGGCGGGTGTCCCGAGCTAGTGATCCCCGACAATCTGCGCTCGGGGGTCAGCCGGGCCCATCGCTACGAGCCGGACCTGAACCCGACCCATCACGACCTCTAGCACGCGCTTGAAGCGAGCTACTCGCATCTTCTCCGCCGTTCTGCGAACGATGTACCGACGTTCCTGCGGCCGCGTCGGCCAGCGTCCCTCGCGGCTCAAGCGCCGCGTCCTCGGGGTTCGACAGGTGTCACATTTCGGGCTGAAATGAGCCCAAATCAGCCCAGAATGCACCAAAAACGGGGTGGATTCTAACGCAAGTACTCCTAACTGACTGATTTTAGAGGGGTTATTGTGGGCGTTTTGGTGTACTGGTACGCTTAACCGTTCTGAGCGGCCGTCGGCAGGCGTTCTGCGCCGCCGGGCCGCGTCCCCGCAAGAGCGACTCCCGACGGCTACGCGGGATCCGGGCCGTCCTCCCTGGCGCGGCCGTATCGGTCCTCGAGTCGAACCACGTCCTCGAGTTCCGGTGTCGACACCTCGAAGATGTCGGCGGTCTCGAGGGCGGTCATGCGGTGCACCGTGCCCGGCGCGATGTGCACGCTGTCACCCGGTCCCATCTCCCGCGTGGCTCGGGTGTCGCCCCGCCCCGTCTCGAACCGGATGCGTCCGCTCCAGACCAGGAGCGTCTCGTCCTTGACGCGGTGATACTGGAGGCTGAGCGCCTGCCCGGCGTCCACGTGGATGATCTTTCCGACGTAGCGCTCGGTCTTCGCCCAACGCAGCTCGTACCCCCACGGCTTGTCCACTCTCATTCGACGTCCCCCGGCGCCCTGCCGACCCGCGGCAAAGGGACGCGCTGTCTCCGAATGCGGGTCTCGTTGCGACGCGCAGCCTGACCCGCGGGCTGCTCGTCGTCGCCCGTCTTGACGGCCACGTCGCGGTGCCGAATCCGCCATCGAACGCCGGCGACCCCCGACAGCCTCGTCCTCAACTGCTCGACGATGGCGACAGACCGGTGACGCCCGCCGGTGCATCCGATCCCGATGGTCAGATAGCTCTTGCCTTCCTGGTGGTACTGAGGAATCAGGAACCTCAGCAGATCGGCGGTCTTTGTCAGAAACGGCTCGACCGCCTCGCCCGCGCACACGTAGTCGCGCACGCCCGGGTCCCTGCCGGTCAGCGCCTTCAACTCGGGAACGAAATGCGGGTTGGGAAGGAATCGAACGTCGAAGAGCAGGTCCGACTCCGGCGGGACCCCGTACTTGTAGCCGAAGCTCAGCAGGGTCAACGTCAATCGCGCCCGGCCGTCCTTGCCCTCCACGAGCTCGCCGAAGGCGCGCCGCAACTCATGCACCGTGAGGTCGGAGGTGTCGAGCACCAGGTCCGACAGCTTCTTTATCTGCCGGAGCCGGGCCCGTTCGGTCAGGATGCCCTCGATCACCGATCCCGCCGGGGCGAGCGGATGCGGCCTGCGGGTCTCGCTGAAGCGCCGCAGCAGGGCGGCGTCGGAGGCCTCGAGGAAGATGAGCCAGGTCTGCAGATGCTTCCGGGCGCGCAGCGCCCTGAATACGCCCGAGAACTGGTCGAGGAACAACCGATCGCGGGCGTCCACGACGACCGCAATGGCGTCATGGCGCACGCCATCACCGGGGTCGAGGTCGGCCAGCGTGGGGATCAGCACCGTCGGCAGATTGTCGACGCACAGATAGCCGAGGTCTTCCAGGGCTCGGATAGCCGCGGACTTCCCGGCTCCCGAGAGCCCGGTCACCACGATGAACCGGGCCGAGGGCGTCCCGCGCGCCGCCTCCCGCTGGCTGGCGGTCATTCCGCCCCCCCGCCGTCCCGATCGATCTACCGGCCGTGGCGGGGTTCACCCGCTGCTCGACGCGCGACCGCTCACCGCGGGCGGCTCACGTGATACTGGTGGTGTCGTCCGCCTCGGCCTCGGGTTCGACCGACTCCGACACCGGCACGGCATGACGCCGGCGATCCTGCCACTTCCCCTTCAACGTGTGGGCCTGATGACTGACCTTGTCCACCGCGGTACCGACCGCCGCCGGCCAACTCGTTTCTTCCGCCAAGGCGTGAAGCCGATGGTCGCCTCGGGCATGGACGATGAGCTCGGATACGCACAGATGGCGCGAAGTCGACAGGACGAACTCGGCCGAAACCAGGGCATCGCCCAGTACCCGCTCGAGAGGTTGCAGTCGCTTGTCAATCAGATCGCGCAGCTCGTCGTTCACCGAGACGTTCCGGGCCGTCAACGTGTATTGCATTTGCGTCAGTGTCCTGTAAACGAATCCTTCTGGGAACCACTCCGTGCCGCCCCCCGCGGCGAAACCCGGGCGGCGAGCCGACCGGCATCGAGATCGCAGCAGACGCGGGTCAGAACAAGACCCGGCGTTGACTCGAGGTGGGGATCCTCATTTCCTCGCGGTACTTCGCGATCGTGCGCCGGGCCAGAATCAGTCCTTCATCCTGCAGGAGGCGGACGATGCGCGAATCGCTCAGGGGTTTCCGGGAATCCTCCTCCTCGACGATCCGGCGAATGCGCTGCTTGATGGCGACGGAGGATACGCTCTCGCCGTAGGCGCTGCTGATGCCGCTGTGGAAGAAGTACTTCATCTCCAGCACCCCCTGCGGGGTGTGCATGTACTTGTTGTTCACCACCCGGCTCACGGTGGATTCGTGCATGCCGATGTCGTTGGCGACATCCCGCAGCACCAGCGGCCGGAGAAACTCGATGCCGCGGTCGAGGAACTCGTTCTGGAACGAAATGATGCTGGTGGCCACCTTGTGGATCGTCTTCTGCCGCTGATCGACCGACTTGATGAGCCACAAGGCGGACCGAAACTTCTCCTTGACGTAGGCGCGAGTCTCGCGGTTGTCGTTCTTCTTGTCGAGCAAACGCCGGTAGACCGGGCTGATTCGCAGTTGGGGCATGCCGTCATCGTTCAGCATGGCGACATACCGGTCTTCGACCTTCACGATGTAGACGTCGGGGATGACGTGCTGGGAAGAGGCCGGATTGTAGCGGCTTCCCGGTCTCGGATCCAGCTGCTTGATGACGCCGACATGGTGCTTCACCTCCTCGATCGACAACCCCAGCCGGCGGGCGATCTCCTGACCCTGCTGATTCTGCAGCAGGTTGAGGTGCTCGCGGACGATCGTCTCGCTCGCGGTGTCGTTCAGCTCGAGATGCGCGATCTGGAGCAACAGGCATTCCTGCAGGTCCCGCGCCGCGACCCCCACCGGATCGAAGGCCTGCACCACCTTCAGGACACGCTCGACGTCTCCGGTGTCCCATGCGCCCATCGTGGCGATCTCTTCGACCGACGCCACGAGATAGCCGTCATCGTTCAGATTGCCGATGATCGCCGAACCGATGTCCCGCACCAGCGAATCGGCGATTCCGGGCTGGAGGGAGAGCTGCCACATCAGGTGGTCGGCGAGGGCGCCCGGCGTCGAGAGGGTATTCTCGATCGGGGGCAGCTCCGGGATCTCGCGCGGCGTATGCGGACGATACCCGTCGTTGAGGTAATCGCCGAAGAAGTACTCGTAGTCGGAGTCGTCCCAGGTATCCTGCGCGTCCTTGTCGGCCGTCGCCTCCGCCTTCTCCGACTGGTTCGCCGCGTCGGGCGGTTCCAGGTCCTCGGCAGGCACTTCCTCCAGCATCGGGTTCTCGACCACCTCCTGCGTCAGCAGGTCGACGAGCTCGAGCGTCGTCATCGGCAACAGCTTGATCGCCTGTTGCAGCGATGGCGTCAGGATGAGCTTCTGGGACAGGCGGGTCTGGAGTCGTTGCTGCAGTGCCATGAGCCGGGGGTTCTCGGTTCGCTCGCTCGCGCCGTATCAAGAGCCGGTAGCTTGCGGCGCAGAAGTTTCGCGCCCGCGAAACTTCCAACGCGACCGCAAGGCCGCGCCGCGACCGCAAGGTCGCCCTGTTTCGATTCTAGTGTCCCACGCGCGCCATTCGCAACATCGGGGAACCGGCGGGTGGCGGACGGTGACCCTCTCCGTCAATCCAGGCGAAAGTCCGTTCCGAGGTAGATGCGCTTGACCTCCTCGTCGTGCGCGAGCTCCACCGGAGACCCGCTGCGAAACACCGCTCCGTCGTGCACGATATAGGCGCGATCCGTGATACGCAGGGTTTCGCGGACGTTGTGGTCGGTGATGAGCACGCCGATTCCGCGCGCTTTCAGGTGAAAGATGATCTCCTGGATGTCGGTGACGGCGATCGGGTCGATGCCCGCGAACGGCTCGTCGAGCAGGATGAACGACGGAGAGATGACCAGCGCCCGGGTGATCTCGGCGCGGCGTCGCTCGCCGCCGGACAGCGTATGGGCCGGAGACTTCGCGAGCGGGGTGAGATCGAGCTCGTTCAACAGCTCCCGCATCCGCGCGTGCCGGGCCCGGCGGGGCATCCCGACCGTCTCCAGAATCGCCAGAATGTTCTGCTCGACGGTCAGTCCCCGGAAGATCGACGGTTCCTGCGGCAGATATCCGATGCCCTTGCGGGCCCGCAGGTACATGGGGTCGTGGGTGACGTCCTCGTCGTTCAGGATCACCCGGCCCCGGTCCGGGGCGGTGAGCCCCACCACGAGGTAGAACGTCGTGGTCTTGCCGGCGCCGTTCGGCCCCAGCAGGCCCACCACTTCACCGGACGTCACCGTCAGGCTGACGTCCCGAACGACCGTGCGGCCGCCGTAGGACTTCGTCAGGTTCTCCGTACGCAACGTAGCCATGCGAGGTGGGTCACGGGCGCTCGCGCCGTGCCGAATGGGTGGTGGACGGGCCGGCCGGTCGCCGCATCAGAACTGCGGCTGGCAGGGGCCGTTGCTGGTCTCGGTCCTGGATTGCTCGCGGCCATCGACCGTCACGATGTCGGACCCTCGATAGAACGTCAGCACGCGCCCCCTCGTACTGCGGCACATCGGTTCGGAAGGCTCGTCGGCGGCCGGCTCGACCGGCTCGACCTCCTCGACGATCTCGACCGGCGCACCCTCCATGTCGTACCTTCCTTCAACTTCATGGTACACGAGAGTGTCGCCGGTCGCCCATCGGCCGTCCAGACGCAGTTGCACGGCGTCGTCCGCGACCAGCCGGTCCAGCGTTCGGCCATCGGCCTGCAGAAAGAACTCGAACTTGCCGGCGTCCAGGTCGCCCTGGTCGGAGCGGAGGCCCGCCGACTCCTCGTAGACGGCGTGCCGGGCCGCGTCGTCGTAGGCGAAGGTCCCGGCGGTGGCGTCGGTTCGCGAAACGACGTCGCTTCCCGTGCCTTCGTCGATGCGAACGAGCTGCATGGTCGTCCGCACCGACCCGCCGACGGACAGGCCGCCGGTGGCGTAGTCGATGGCGACGGTCTCGCCCTCGAAGCTCGTGCTGCCCTGCCACATCCGGGCCTGTCCGCTGTAGCTGACCAGGCGCGCGTCGTTGTCGTAGTCCACCGAATCGGCCAGGATGTTGATTCTCTGCGTCCCGTCCAGGAGGGAAGGCACCTTGTCGGCGTCCGCCTCGCCCGGACCATCCCCGGCCGGGCTGAGCACGGTCTGCACTCCGCCCGATCCCGACACCCTCGATCCGTCCAGGGCGACCTCGAGGGTTGCCGCCTCCATGGTGCGGTTGCCGTCGACGAGGGTCGCCATCCGGCCGGTATCGCCGCTCGAGACGAGGGTGATCGTCCCTCCCAGCAGGTCGTAGGTCGCGCTGGCCGCCTCGGCCTCGCGGGTCTCGTCCTCGAACCGGACCCCGCCGTCGAACTGCACGTCGAGCAGACCGATCAGTCCTCGGCCCACACCCGCTGCGAGCCGGTCCGCGCGCACCGTGCGGCTGACGGCGACGCCGTCGGCCGAGGCCTCGGTGCGCTCGTGATACTCGACCCGGCCTTCCAGGCTGATGCCGGTCAATCCGGTCTCGGGGGTCCCGGTGGCGGTCAGTTCGCGGGCGTGAATCTCCTGGCGGGGGTCTCCGGGAGTGACCGGAAGCCGGAGCTGCACGCCCCCGTCGGCGGCCAGTCCGATCACCTCCGTCCGGTCCGGCGCCATCAAGACCTCCATCGCGGCACTCTCGATCCGCGAGCCGTCCTCGCCGTCCGCCCCCGCCAGCTCGATGGCCGATTGCCCGGCCAGGGTGACCTGCCGGAGCTGTCGCGTCGCCGGTTCGAACTGCAGGGTGGCCTCCTCGGCCCGCGACTCGCGCAGTCCCCCGTCGGTCGCGGCGGTGGAGAGAATCTGGACATCCCCGCGCAGCTCGATCGATTCGAGCACGGTTTCCCCTTCTCCGAAGTGCGCCGTCGCGGTATCCGAGAGGACCGTCATCCCGCCGGTGCGCACGGTCGTCCCCCCCTCGAAATGCATGTAGCGGTCCGCGTCGGCGAGGGTCGCGCGGGCTGCGTCGATATCGACGGTCGCCCGGTCGGTGTCGGCCACCAACTGTACCCGGGCGCCACCCTCGAGGGTAATGATCTGCCGGTCGCGGTCCTGGACGACATCGTCCCCGACCGCCTCCAGTCCGGCCCGAGCCAGCGTGGTCGGACCCGCCGGATCGTGCATCGTCACGACATTCCGCGCCTCGTCATAGCTGGCGGTGCCGGTGCGCGCGCGCAGGCCGTCGGCGGCGGTCATCCGCACGCCTCCGCTCACCGTGAACTCGCTCCGATCGCCATCGATGAACACGTCCGACCCGGTCATCGTGAAGCTGTCCCGGTCCACGCGTTGGGGCACTGTCACCGTGACGCCACCGAAGAAGCGGGTCGACCCGTCCGAGTAGGTCGACTGCCGCGGGGCGTCGAGCAGAAAGCTCTCCGCGCCGCCGTCACTCCGGACGAACTCGGCGCCGGCGCTCTCGATGACCGCCTCCGGGTCCGCCCGGTCGACGCTGCGCGCCGGCATCGAATCTCTTCGTTCCCGCATTCCGGTGACGAGGAAAAACGCGAAGAGGACCAGTCCGGCGACTATCGCCACCTGCGCCACCCGCTGCCATCGGACGCGCCGGCGGCGAATGCGCCCGGGGGACGGCGACGGCTCCGTCGCCGGTCCCGATGCCGGTTCCGGGACGGGACGCGGAGCGGCCGCCCCCGCGGGTCCATCCCGTTCCATCGGGGCGGGCTCGTGGTCCACGGTCATCACTCTATCGAGCTTGCGCGGCGCCGGCAAACGGTCGAGCAACCAGGGACCTTCCCGCCGCGCGGGACGCCGCAACGCACGGCCCCGACAGCGGCGAAGGGAGCGGCCGGCGTGTAGTAGTATGGCCCCGTGCAGCAGCCTGTCACGCCGCTCATCGTCGAGTTGACGGAGCCCGCGACGGAAGAAATCACGGTGGCCGACGTCCTCGTGGGGGCCTTGAGCTTCACCGGCGCGATCGTCCTGGTCGCGTTGGTGCTGGCCCTGCTCTTCGCCGGCAGCCTCGTCGCACTGCGGCGGCTCCGGCCCGCGAACTCCCTGAACGGCGACAGCGCCAGCCAGACCAGCCTCGGCCTGCACCTGCCGCCGGAGTCTGCGCCGTAGCACGGCGCGGATTCCTCGATTGGTGGGGGGAGCGGAAGCCGCCCTGGCGACGACTGCCAAGCCAGGGGCTTGCGCCGCAGGAGTTTCGCGCCAGCGAAACTCCCAACGCGACCGAAGGTCGCGCAGTCGGGCTAGTCCGGCGCAGGATCCCCGCGGTTCCCCTTCGGCGCCGTCGTTTCCCCCTGCCGGATGTCGGTCACCGACAGCTCGATCGTGCGCTCGCCCCGATAGTTGTTCTCGGTCAGGTTGAACGCCAGATCGAGAGCGTCCCGGTGGCGCGACACGAAATCCACGTGATCCGCCATCCGCCAGGCAATGGCCCTGAACACCCGCCCCTCCTGCCGCACGCGCATCGCGAGGTGCCGGGACTTCAAGACCCGGGGGCTGTCCGCAAGCTGAAGCGGGCCGGAGTGGAACACGGGCCGGGGGTTCCCGGCGCCGAAGGGCTCCATCGCTCGCAGTCCCGCGACCATCTCCGGCGTGACCGCGGCCAGCGGCAGAGGGCAGTCGATGCGGAGCCGAGGCATCAACTGTTCCGGACCGAGTCGATCGTCGGCGAACGCCGTGATCCGCCGCCGCAGCTCCGCGAGGCGGTCGGATTCCATGGTGATCCCGGCGGCGTGGCGGTGGCCGCCGAACCGGGTGAACAGCTCGCCGCAGTGTTCCAGGGCTCCGAGCAGATCGAATCCGGGGATGCTGCGACCGGAGCCGTAGGCCAGATCACCCTCCACGGCGAGCACGATGGCCGGGCGGTGAAACAGATCGACGAGCTTCGAGGCGACGATCCCGATGACCCCGCGGTGCCATCCCGCTCCCCAGACGACGAGAATCGCATGGGCCCCGACATCCGGATCCGAGTCCACCCTGCGGCGGGCCGCGGCCAGGATCTCCGCCTCTTCCTCCTGCCGGCGCAGGTTCACCGTTTCGAGCTGCTCGGCGAGGCTCTTCGCCTCGGCCGCCCGGTCCTCGCCGGTCAGCAGCAACAGCCGGGTGGCGAGATCGGGCGTGCTCATCCGGCCGGCCGCGTTGATGCGCGGGGCCAGCCGGAACGCGACGTGAGAGCTGGTCAGCGTCTCTCCCAGCAGTCCGGTGGAATCGAGGAGGGCCTGCAGCCCGACGGCATGGCGTTTCCGCGACAGCCGTTCGAGCCCCAGCTTGGCAATGACGCGGTTCTCCCCCCGGAGCGGTACGACATCCGCCACGGTTCCGACCGCCGCCAGCTTGACGAAGGCCGGCAGCCAGTGCGACCGGTCGGTGCGCAGACACAACGCCTGCACGAGCTTGAGGGCGACGCCGACGCCTGCGAGGTTCTTGTCCGGGTAGTCGCAATCCGACCGTTTGGGGTTGATGACCGCGAACGCCGGCGGCAGCACCGCGTCCGGCTCGTGGTGGTCGGTGACGATCAGGTCGATCCCGAGCTCGCGGGCTCGTGCCGCCGCGGCCTGGCTCCGGATGCCGCAATCGACGGAGACCACGACCGCGACCTGCTGCACGGCCAGACGCTCGATCGAGGCCGGCTCGAGCCCGTATCCGTCCCGCAGACGCTCGGGAATGAAATGGATGACGTTGGCGCCGAGCAGCTCGAGCAACCGCCGCAGGATGACCGTCGACGTCACGCCGTCGACGTCGTAGTCGCCGTGAATCGCGATCCGCTCCTTCTCCTCGATGGCCCGCTGCAAACGGTCGACGGCGCGCGGGAGATCGGTGAGCCGAAACGGATCGTGGAGATGGTCGAGCTGGGGATTGAGGAAGCGTCGGGCCTCGTCGGCGGTGGTGATCCCGCGCAGAACCAGCAGCCGGGCAACGACCGGGTCGAGGTCCATCGACGCCGCCAACGCGGCGGCCTGGCCTTCGTCGACGGTCTGATGGTCCCAGATCAACCGGAGCTGGGCCGACGCCGGCGGGGGCGCACTCATGCCGGCAGGCTCACGTCCATGCCACGGTTCCCTTTCCGCAGATCTGTTCGGCCGCGAGGGCAAGCTGCTGGGATGGACGGATGCGGGCCTCCGTCAGTCTCGCCTCGACCCGCAACGGCGGGGTGCGCTCGGGCAGGTCGAGACGCAGACGGATCCAGCTCGGTCCGCGGTGCATGCGGAACAGGTCGGCCAACGCCTGCAACGTCTCGCGACCATGCCGATTGGCGGTCAGGTGTATCGACAGCGTGCGTCCCACCGATCCGCTCAGGCTCTCGATCGGCCGCACGTCCTCGGCCATCAGCCGCGGAACCTCCTCGTCCCGGTCGAGACGACCCGACACCACGACGAGCCGATCCGGGGCGAGGACCGCGCCGCAACGCTCGTAGGTCTTGGGAAAGACGACGACCTCGATGCTCCCGGTCCGATCCTCGAGCGCGAAGACGGCCATCGGAGCTCCCTGGCGGGTCTTGCGGGGACGGTATCCGCTGATGATGCCCCCCACGGACACCGTGGAATCGCCCCCTGCCGGCGCGTCCACGGTCCGCGCGCCGGCCGCTTCGAGCTGATCGCGATAGCCGTCGATGGGGTGGCCGCTCAGGTAGAGCCCCAGCGATTCCTTCTCGCAGGTGAGCTGCTCCGAGGGGGTCCAGGGCGTGACGTCGGGGAGCTGCGCGTCGCCGATCCCAGCTTCCGGAACGTCGATCGCATCGAACAGTTGCGCCTGTCCCCGCTCCCGGTCCCGCTGCACGCGCCCCCCGTGCTCCAGCGCCCGATCCACCACCGGCAGCAACTGCGCCCGGCGGTCGGGGTGGCCCCGTTCCCCGGACGGGAGGACGGAGTCGCATGCGCCCGCCTTGATGAGACTCTCGAACACCCGCTTGTTGACGAGGCGCAGATCGACGTCCTCGCACAGCCTGAAGAGCGACTCGATGCGACCGTGTTCCCCCCGGCAGGCGAGGATGGAGGCAATGGCGCCCTCTCCGACGTTCTTGACCGCGGTGAGGCCGAAGCGGACGCCGTCGGGGGTGACCCGGAAGCCCATCGCGCTCGCGTTGAGATCGGGTGCGAGCACCGGGATGCCCATGTCGCGGCACTCGCCCAGGTATACCGCGAGCTTGTCGGTGTTCTGGGCCTCTATCGTCATCAGCGAGGCCATGAAATGCCGGGGATAGTTGGCCTTGAGCCAGGCGGTCTGATACGCGAGGAGGGCGTAGGTGGTCGAGTGGGACTTGTTGAAGCCGTACCCCGCGAAGAACTCGATGAAGTTGAAGATGGTGACGGCCTGCTCCTCCGGCACCTGCCGCGCCACCGCGCCCTCGATGAACTGCTGGCGCTGCCCCTGCATGACCGCCGCGTCCTTCTTCCCCATCGCTTTCCGCAGGACGTCGGCGTCGCCCATGGTGAACCCGGCGAGGTCGCTCGCGATCCGCATCACCTGTTCCTGGTAGGCGATGACCCCGTAGGTGTCCCGCAGGATCGGCTCGAGGGCCGGCGAGTCGTACTCGATCGCCTCCCGGCCGTGCTTGCGGTTGATGAAGCGTTCCACGACCCCGCCCTGGAGCGGACCGGGGCGGTAGAGGGCGTTGAGGGCGATCAGGTCGTCGAACCGCTGGGGCTTGGCCTTCCGCAGCGTGTCGCGCATGCCCGAGCTCTCGAACTGGAAGATGCCCAGGGTCTGCCCTTCGCAGAAGAGCTGATAGGTCTTCGCGTCGTCCATCGGCAGGCGGTCCAGGGCGATGGACTCGCCGGTCGTCTCGCGAATGTGGTCGACCGCATCGTGGAGCAGGGTCAGGGTGCTCAACCCGAGGAAGTCCATCTTGAGCAGGCCCATCCGCTCGACCTGCTTCATGGCCCACTGGGTGGTGATCTCGTCCTTCTGGCTCTTGTAGATCGGCGCGAACTCGGTGACGGGCCTGGGCGTGATGACCACGCCGGCGGCGTGCACCGAGGCGTGGCGGGTAATGCCTTCGAGGCGTTGCGCCACCGACAGCAGCTCCTTCACCTGCGGATCCCGCTGCTCCAGGGTCTTGAGATCCGGGCTCTCCTCCAGCGCCTTCTCCAGCGTCATCTTGAGGGTGGGCGGAATCAGCTTGGCGACCCGATCGACGTCGGCGTACGACAGGCCCATCGTCCGGCCGACGTCCCGCACGACGGCGCGGGCCTTCATCGTGCCGAAGGTGATGATCTGGGCCACGTTGTCGCGCCCGTACTTGCGGGTGACGTACTCGATGACCTCGCCGCGCCGGCGCTCGCAGAAGTCGATGTCGATATCCGGCAGCGAGACGCGTTCCGGATTGAGGAAGCGTTCGAAAATCAGATCGAACTGCATCGGATCGACGTCGGTGATCTGCAGGCACCAGGCGACGAGGCTGCCCGCCGCGGACCCCCGGCCGGGACCCACCGGGATGCCGTGCTCGCGGGCATAGCGGATGAAATCCCAGACGATGAGGAAGTACCCCGGATAGCGCATCTTGATGATGACTTCCATCTCGTACGCCAGCCGGGTCTCGTAGTCGGCGATGGGGTGTTTCAGGGTTCCCGCGCCGGCCCGCCGCCGCAGCGCCTCGAGGCGGCGCCCGAACCCGTCGCGGGTCACGTGCTCGAAGTAGCCGTCGAGCGTGAACGGTTCCGGAACGTCGAAGTTCGGCAGGTGGTTCACGTCGGCCGCGAGCTCGACGTCGCAGCGTTCGGCGATGGCCATGGTGTTCGACAGCGCCGTTGGATAGTCGCCGAACACCGCCCGCATCTCGTCTCCGGTCTTCAGGTAGAACTGGTCCCCGTGGTAGCGTAGGCGCTGCTCGTCGCTGACGTTCTTGCCGGTGCCGATGCACAGCAGGACGTCATGAGGACGGCGATCCTCCTGCCGGAGGTAGTGCACGTCGTTGGTGCAGACGAGGGGCAGGTCGAGGTCGCTGGCCATCGGCAACAGCCCGGTGTTCACGACGCGCTGCTCGTCGATACCCTGGTACTGCATCTCCAGGAAGAAGTTGCCCGGGCCGAGGATGTCCCGGAAGGTCGCGGCGGCCTTGCGGGCCCGGTCCGGCTGCTCGGTGCGGAGTCCCGTCGCCACCTCCCCCTTCAGGCAACTGCTGAGACCGATGAGTCCGGCCGCGTGCTGAGACAGCAGCTCCTTGTCGATCCGCGGCTTGTAGTAGAACCCCTCGGTATACCCCGCCGACACCAGCTTGATGAGGTTGTGGTAGCCGGTGAGGTTCTCGGCCAGCAGCACCAGGTGGTTGTTGGTTTCCCCGGGCGTGCCGCTTCTCGCGTGACGGCTGCCCGGCGCGACGTACACCTCGCAGCCGAGAATCGGCTTGACGCCCCGTTTCCGGGCCTCGTCATGGAATATGACGCTCGAGAACATGTTGCCGTGCTCGGTGACGGCCAGAGCCGGCGCACCGGCGTCCCGGGCATGGTCGAGCAGCTCCCCGATGCGGCAGGCGCCGTCGAGCAACGAGTACTCCGTATGCAGGTGCAGATGGACGAATTCGGTCATGGGCTGCCGCTCTGTTCGCGTGTCGTTCCTGAACTGACCGCCGGCCCCACGGACTCCACTTCTTCACCGGGCAGGGAGCCCGCGGCAGAAGGCCCCGCCGCATTCGCCGGCCTCCGGGCAACGCGGTGTTGCTCCGGACGAGGCCGCGGCCTCACTCCCATTCGATCGTCGACGGCGGCTTGCTGCTGATGTCGTAGACCACCCGGTTGACTCCCCGCACCTCGTTCACGATGCGCGACGAGACGGTGGCCAGCAGCTCGTCCGGCAACCGGGCCCAGTCGGCGGTCATGCCGTCCCGGCTCTCGACCGCCCGGATCGCGAGGACGTGCTCGTAGGTGCGTTCATCGCCCATGACCCCGACGCTCCGAACGGGCAGCAGCACTGCGAACGACTGCCACAGCCGCCGGTACCAGCCGGCGCGCCGGATCTCCTCGGTCACGATGGCGTCGGCGGCGCGGAGAATCGCGAGGCGCGGGGGGGTGACCGCCCCGAGAATCCTGACCGCGAGCCCCGGACCCGGAAAGGGCTGGCGCCACACGAACGACTCGTCCAGGCCCATCGTCTCGCCCAGCCGTCTGACCTCATCCTTGAACAGCAGCCGGAGCGGCTCCACCAGGGCGAACCGCATGCGCTCGGGCAGGCCCCCGACGTTGTGGTGACTCTTGATCGGCGCGGCCGGGCCGACCACCGACACGCTCTCGATCACGTCCGGATAGAGCGTGCCCTGGGCGAGAAAATCGAAGTGGCCGAGCCGGCGGGCCACGTCGTCGAAGACGTCGATGAACGTCCCGCCGATGGTCTTCCGTTTCTGCTCGGGGTCGGTGAGGCCGTCGAGCGCGGCGAGAAACCGTTCGCCCGCATCTTCGAAGACGATGTCCAGCCCGAGCCGGCCTGCGAACCGGCTCCGGATCTGCTCCGCCTCGTTCAGCCGCAACAGGCCGTTGTCGACGAAGATGCAGGTCAGGCGATCGCCGATGGCCCGGTGGATCAACAGCGCGGCCACCGTGGAATCCACTCCGCCGCTCAATCCGCAGACGACGCGCCCGTCACCCACCCGATCCCGAATGCGGCCGGTGGCCTCCTCGAGAAACGAAGCCATGGTCCAGTCGCCGGTGCAACCGCATACCGCGGCGGCAAAGTTCCGCAGAATGTCGACGCCCCGTTCGGTATGGGCCACCTCGGGATGGAAGAGCAGCGCGTAGAAGCGGCGGGCCGGATCTTCCATGGCCGCCACCGGCGCGTTCGCACTCGTCGCCACGGCCCGAAAGCCGTCCGGGATGCGCACGATCCGGTCCCCGTGGCTGGCCCAGACGCCGATGTCGCTCGGAAGCGCACCGAACAGGGGGCTGTCCGGCTCGACCCTGACGGTGGCGTGGCCGAACTCGCGTTCGGGAGCCGGCTCGACCTCGCCGCCCAGCATGTCGGTCATCAACTGCATCCCGTAGCAGATCCCGAGCACGGGCACCCCGAGGCCGAGGACGCCGGGCGGGCACCGCGGCGCCCCGGGCTCGCGGACGGTCGCGGGCCCCCCGGACAGAATCAACCCGGCGGGCCGGCGGGCGGCCAGCTCGTCGACCGGCGTATGGAACGGGACGATCTCGGTATAGAGATTGAGCTCTCGCAGTCGACGAGCGATCAACTGGGTGTACTGCGAGCCGAAGTCGAGCACGAGAAGCGTCTGATGGGGCACGCGGGCGACCGGATGATGCGGGACGTGTTGCTGAATGAACCGGCGCCGAATCCCTCGGACGCCGGAAGGGCACGGAACCCCGGCCAATCGACGCCTATTATAATGGCATATGTCCACCGGTACACCACCATATCTTGTAGTCCCCCGATGAAGACATCTATCAGATGCGCCTCGGCGGCCATCCTCACCGCTTCCCTGCTGCCCGGGGCGGCGGCCGCGTCCGCGCAGCCGCGGACGTCCGTGCCCGCCCCGCCGCCGACGCCTTCCGCGTTGCTGCCGGTCGCCACGCGATGGACCGCCACCCTGCCCGCGCCCGCGGCGGAGGCCCCGGTCGCATCCGGGGAGCGGCTCTTCGCCACGCTCTTCGACGGCCGGGTCATGGCCTTCAGCCTCGTCGACGGATCGGAGCTGTGGCAGGTCGAGCAGACGGTCGTCGGCCCGCCCGCCGCCGGCGGCGGGCTCTTCCATGCGGCCACTCCCGAGGGTCTGCTGGCCCTCGACGCCGAGTCGGGCGCCGTCCGGTGGTCATCCGCGCTCGAGGCGCCCGTTTCCGCGCCGCTGTTGTGGAATGCCGGGTGGTTGATCGCCGCGCTCGAGACCGGCCCGCTGCTCGCCATGCACGCCGGGACGGGCGGGATCGTCTGGCGGCGGGCCTTCGACGGCGGCGTCAGGGCCCGCCCGACCCTCGCCGGCGATCGTTTGTACCTGCCCCTCCACGGCGGCGGCATTGCCGCCCTGGACCTTCTGACCGGTGAGGTGCTCTGGGAGCGATCGCTGGGCGGCCAACCACAGGAGATCCTCCTGGCCGGCGATCTGTTCGTCGGCTCCACCGACAATCACTTCTACCGCCTGTCCCGGCGTGACGGAGCGCTCCGGTGGCGATGGCGCACGGGAGGCGACATCGTCGGCCTCCCCGCCGTCGACGACGAGCACGTGTACTTCTCTTCGCTGGACAATACCCTGTGGGCGCTCGACCGCTCGCATGGCGGGCAACGGTGGCGCGAGCTGCTTCCGGTCCGACCCACGGCCGGCCCCCGTCTCGCGGAAGACCTGATCGTTCAGGGTGGACTGAGCCCGGAGCTCAATCTCTACGGCCCGACCGACGGCACGGTCTACCATCGCCTGCAGGCCTCCTCGGAGCTGGCGTTCGCCCCCCTGACGATTCCCGACCCCCTGAGCGACGGACCGCTTCTCGTCCTCGTGAGCAACGAGGGCGAGCTTCAGGCGGTCGGTCGGGCCGACGAACCCGTACGGCTCGATCCGGCCGTCACCACCGTGTGGGAGAAGTTCCTCCCTGCCGTGGAGGATGACGACGAAGTCGAAGAGGTCGAAGAGGTCGAAGAGGTCGAAGAGGAAGATCCGGCCGCGACCGCGGCTCCCGATGCCCCCGACCCGGAAACCGCCTCTCCCGCGCCAAACGCATCGCCGGCCTGACGGCCCGTGGCAACAGGCCTCCGCTGCGTTCGACCGGCTATGCATCCGGCCTGACTGCGTCGTTTTCCCGGTTGCATAGGTCCGCGGGCGCCCGCACCCTGGCGACGCCCCCGCCGGTCCCGGTGCGATGCGGCGTTCACACGGGCGGCTGCGGTATGCTGGCCTTACCGTGGAATCGCCGCAAGGACAAGACACCCCGAGGCTCTCGGTTCCCGGCGGCTCTCGCCTGATCGTCGGCGGAGGCATCGCGGCGCTCGCGGTCCTTCTGCTCGGCGGCGCACTGGAACGGGTGCTGATCGGAACGGACGCCGATGCGACGGCGCGGGCGGTCCGGGAGATCAACACCCACGTCGCCCGGGTGGATGGGGCCCTGACCCGCGTCGCCCGGGCGCTGGCCGGCCGCGTCGAGGTGCAGGATGGCCTGATCGGCGATCGACCGGCGGTCCGGACCGTCTTCGACCTCCTGCGGGCGACGGATGGCGACCAGCCGTTCTCCGACCTGGCGATCACCCTCTACGACGCGCGTCTGGTCCCCCGCGCGTGGCACGGTCGTCCCGCCGAGCTGAGTCCCGAACGCCTCCAGTCCGGCGCCACCGGGTTTGCCGACGTGGGGCCCGCGGGGCTCCGGCTCGTCCACGTCGAACCGATCATCGAGTCGACCCTCGAGCCCGGCGCGCGGGCGCGCCGGCTCGGGACGGTCGTCGTCGAACGCGTCATCTCCTCCACGCGCGCGACCGCAGATCCCGATCGCGGATTCGTTGCCCGAACCTCGGTGGGCCGTGCCGTCCTGTACACCGGCGACGACGGCGGCGGCGATCCCCGCGTGTACCGATTCGATGCAGCGGGGACGGACGGATCGGCACGCGTGGGCGTCTCGATCAGTCTCGACGAGATCGACCGGGTGCGCGCCCGCTGGCGACGCCGCGTCGCAGCCCTCTTCCTGGTGGTGCTGGCGGGCACCACGCTGGCCGCCGGGGGCCGGGCGCTGGCGGGCCGGGCCCGGCTGGGCCACCTGCGGCCGGCGGTGGTTGCGGCGGCCGCGACGGTGGCCGGCGGCGGTGGGTTGTGGCTGGCGAGCTCGCCGGACCTGTTCGCGTGGTCCCTCTTGTCGCCGGCCGCCTATCGCTCCCTCCAGGCCCCGCAGGTCCTGCGCACTGCCGCGGATCTGTTGCTGGCCGCCGCTGTCGCCGCCGTGCTGGTGGTGCTGGCCGGTGAGAGCGCCAACCGCCGACAGTGGTTCAGACCGGCCCGGCAATCCGCCGTCGAGAGCGGGCTCCGGTTCCTGCCGCCGGGAACGCTGCTGCTGATGACCGCGCTGCTCGGGCTCCACCACCGGCTCCTGCAGGACACGGTGGCGAGCGCGTCGATGGACCTCCTCTACACGTCCCTGCAACCGTTCGACGCGGCCCGAACCTCTCTGCAGCTCGCACTCGTGCTGGCGAGCGCGTCGACGGTATGGGCCACGGCACTGCTGATGGGCATCGCCCTGGCCCGATGGCCGGTCCGCCCGCTCTTGCGCCGCGCCGGGCGGTTGATGCTGTTGATCCTGATTCCTGTCGCCATCGCCTCCGGTGCCGAATGGGCGCCGCTCGCGCCGTCGCTGCTCTTGTGCCTGCTGGGAAGCGTCCTCGCATTCCGCGGCCAACGGTTGATGCACTGGTTCCGCCGCACCGATCCGGTGACCCGCCTGCTCGCGACCCTGTGCGCCATTCTGCTGCCGGCGCTGCCCCTGTATCTCTCCCTGGTGTCTCTGAGCGACGAGGCGAGGCGGAATCTCGTCGCCGCCCGCTATGCCGTGCGGGCGGCCGAGCATCCGCAGGACTTGAACCGCCAACTCGACCTGACCCTCGAGGAGATAGACGCCGAGCTCGAGGCAAGGCCCGCCCGGCCCGCGCCGGCCGCGGTCCCGGACCAGGCCGGAACCGGTATCGATGCCGCGTTCACCATCTGGAGCCGGACCGCCCTGGCCGCATCGCGCTTGACCTCGGCGGTCGAGATCTTCGGAGCGGACGGCGATCTGCAGAGCCGGTTCGCTCTGAACATCCCCGACTCGGTGACCGCCTCGCGGTGGACCGCCACGGGCTGCGAATGGGAGGTGTTCGGCGAGGTGGCTCCGTTCGGCTCCGAAGATCGCCGAATGCTGCATGCCGAACGGGGATTCTGCGACCACGCAGCCGGCGCCGCCGGAATCCCCGCCGGCGGCGTGGTCGTCCACGTCGCGCAGGTCGACTACGAGTCGCTGCCCTTCATCGCCTCGCGCAGTCCCTACGTGGAGCCGATGGAGACCGGCCGGGGCTTGCCGGGGCCGGGTGCGCCCGGCCACGAGGTCGAGCTCGTCATCTACGGATGGGGACGCCAGCCGGCGTTCCTCTCGAACCGCAGCGCGTGGCCGATCGACGACGCCTTGTTCGAGCGGATCTACGCGTCCCGCAGCCCGTTCTGGACCCGCCTCGTCAAGGACTCGCGCCGGTACGAGGTGTTCATCACGAATACCCGCGCCGGCATCTATGCGCTGGGCTACCCGGCGCACACCGCGTTCGATCATCTGCTGCACCTCTCGGAGATGGCGTTGCTGGTCCTTGCCGCCGGCGGCCTCGTGCTGCTGGCGGTGGTCCTCGCCGCCCTGGTGTTTCCGCGGCTCCGGCGGCGGTTGCCGTACCGCGAGGTGCGGACGCGGTTCGCCCTCAAGCTGCAGATCTGGTTCGTGGGGGTCGCGACCGCCCCGGTGGTGGTGGTCGCGATCCTGATTCAGGGGTACTTCGCGGATCAGTTGCGGGCCGACGTCGAGGCCGGCGCGGTTCGGGCGGCGGCGGTGGCGAGGAGCGTCATCGAGGAGTCCGTCCTGATCCAGTCGCCCGATGGGCAGATTATCGCCCGGTTCACCGACGACATCCTGGTCCGCATCGGTCAGGTGATCGGGCAGGACGTCAATATCTTCGACGGCCCCCATCTCGTCGCGACGAGCACGCGCGATCTCTACGCGTCGGGCGTATTGCCGACGCGCACGCCGGACGTGGTCTATCGCGCCATCGCCCTGGACCAGTTGCCCGGCTTCGTGGGCGAGGACGCGGCCGGAGCCCTCCGGTACCAGCTGGCGGCGGCGCCGGTCCGGGCGGGGGGCCGCGAGGTGATCCTGACCGTGCCGCTGGCTTCGCGGCAACAGGAGATAGAGGGCCAGATAGACGAGCTCAACCGCCGTGTGCTGGGGTCCGCCCTGTTCTTCGCCGCCGTCGTCGGGTTCATCGGCTGGGTCATCGCCCGGGGCATCGCCAATCCCGTCAAGCGGCTCACCCGGGCAACCAGCCGCGTCGCGCGGGGCGAGTTCGGTCCCCTCGTATCCGACCAACAGGCGGACCGCATCGAGAAACAGGTCGCGGCGCGGTCCGCCGACGAGCTCGTCATCCTCGAGGCGGACTTCAACCGGATGGCGGTCGAGCTCGACGCGCAACGACACCAGCTCGAGCGCACGCATCGTCTGGAAGCGTGGACGGAGATGGCGCGGCAGGTCGCCCACGAGATCAAGAATCCCCTGACCCCGGTCCAGCTCAGCGCCGAGCATCTGCTTCGGGTGCATACCGACCGCGGATCGCCGCTGACCCCGGTGTTGCAGGGTTGCGTCGAATCGATCCTGAAACAGGTCCGGATACTACGGCAGATCGCCTCCGAGTTCTCGAGCTATGCCTCCTCTCCGGTCGCCAAGCGCACGCCGACGGATCTCGCGGCTCTCGTGAGCGAGGTCGTGGGACCCTACGGACCCGGCCTCGAAGGCCGCATCACCCTGTCGGCGGACCTGCCGCCGGATCTGCCCCCGCTGCGCCTCGACCCGGTGCTGATGCAGCGGGCGATAACGAACATCATCGAGAATGCGCTCCATGCGATGCCCGACGAGGGCGCCCTCGCGATCAGCGCCGCGCGGAACGCCTCGCAGGTACAACTGGTCATCCTCGACACCGGAGTCGGACTCGAGCCCGACGTGCTGGCCCGCATCTTCGAACCGTACTTCTCGACCCGGATCACCGGCACGGGACTGGGAATGGCGATTGCGAAGCGCAACGTGGAGCTGAACGGCGGAACCATCGCCGTCACCAGCGAACGGGGCCGCGGCACCGCCGTGACCATGACCCTGCCGGTCACGGACGCCCCCGCCGGGCACTCTGCGCGGTAGAAGCGGTCAGCCGGTGCTCGCGGTGTTCAGCTCGGTGGCGTCGCGGGGCTGATCGTCCTGCCGGCCGGCCGACCGGCGCACACGGCCCACCACGTACCCGATGGGACCGGATACGAGATAGGCGTACGCCATGAGGAAGAGGACGAGCTCGGGTTGGACGGCGATGGCGGCGACGAGTATCGCGAACTGCAGCAGGCCGACGTAGGAGCGGCGGGGCTGCAGGACGAGCGCGCCGAAGCTGCGGAAGCGGATTCGGCTGACCATCAGAAGCGCGGGCACCAGCACCACCAGCAAGGCCACGAACGGCGCCTGGGCAATTCCCAGGCCGCCGGGCCACGCGAATACCGTTGCGGCCAGCACGCCGCCCGCGGCGGGGCTCGGCATCCCCGCGAAGTATCGCTTGTCCGGGCTCTTGCCTTGGACATTGAAGCGCGCGAGACGCAACGCGGTCGCGGTCACGTAGAGGAAACCGACCGCCCATCCCAGCCGGCCGAGCGGCTCGAGGCCCCACGCAAGGACGAGCACAGCCGGGGCCACCCCGAACGAAATGACGTCCGCCAGCGAGTCGAACTCGCCGCCGAACTCGCTCGCCGCCCCGGCCAGCCGCGCGATACGACCGTCAAGCACGTCAAGCACCGTGGCCACGCCGATGAAGACCGCGGCCGTCGCGTAGTCCCCACGCATGGCATGGACGATACAGGCGTAGCCGCAGAACAGGTTGCCGACGGTGAACATGCTCGGCAGCAGATACACGCCCCGCCGGAAGCGTTGGCTCCGGCGCTTGTTCCGCAGCACGGCGAGCACTGTCGGCATGGTGATGCTCCGCACGCTGGCCGGAGCCCGCACCGTCTAGGGCGCAGACTCCCGGGCAATCCGGCTCTCCCCCGGCGGGACGCCGAGCCGCGCGACGACCGTTTCGCCCCCTCGCACCCGATCGCCCGGGCCGACGACGAGGGTGGCGCCGGCCGGCACGAACAGATCCATTCGCGAACCGAACTTCATGATACCGAAACGCTCGCCGGTCCGTACGGTGGTTCCCGGGGTCACCCGGCAGACGACCCGCCTGGCCAGCGCCCCCACGACCTGCCGGAACACGATGGTGTGTCCCTCGTGCTCCAGCCAGACCTCCGCCCGCTCGTTGCTCGCGCCGGCTCCCGGGCGGTACGCCGGCATGAACGTGCCGCGAAAATGGTCGACCCGCATGATCCGTCCGCCGATCGGCACGCGGTTCACGTGTACGTCGAGCGGGGACAGAAAAATGCTGACCTGCAACCAGGTCCCCGGGGGAGCGCCTTCGGGTTCCGCCGCTCCCGCGAACAGGACCCGGCCATCGGCGGGCGCGACGACGACGCCCCGGGACCGCGGCGGCTCCCGGGACGGATCACGAAAGAACAGGCTGACGAGGATTCCCAGACTGCTCAGGAGCGCGGCCGCAAACGGCAGCCCGGCGACCAGGCAGGTCACCGACGGAACGAACGCCAAGCCGATGAACGGTAATCCCGCCCGGTCGATGAACATGAGCAAGACGCCGCCGGTAGCGGAACGTCACACAGTCTGGGGATCCGCGTGACGGCGCAGGATATCGTGCATCCTGTCCTTCAACTGAAGCTTTCGCTTCTTCAGGTTGGCCTCTTCGATCCGTTCCGGCTGCGACAGATAATCCAGACCGGACAACTCGTGAAGGCGGGTATCGAGCTCCTGGTGCTGTTCCGCGAGCTGGCGAAACCCGCTGTCGGTCTGGAGAAGATGTTCTCTCAACTGTTGCGAATCCTGTGCCATGCCACCTCCTCTGAGGCGTGGTCCCTGGTCTCGCCGCACGTACGAATGCAGTTTTTGCGGAACCGAAACGGTACCACAGGTCCGGTAGCCAGTATAGGGCAATCGGGCCTCACCCCGCCCGCCGGTCACGCGTCGTTGGCCCGGCGGCGCCGTTCTCGCGCCAGCTCCGCGTCGGGCCGGCGCACGTACACCGGCTGGAGGCCGTGCGGGGTTCCCGCCTGCCCGCACCACGGCTCCTGCACCGCCATGGCCGCCATCGCCCCGGCCAGCAACGGCGTGTCATCGAGCTGTCTCGACGCGGGGCCCAGCCGCGCATCCAGCAAGGGTCGGCTGGCCGCAACGCCGTCTCCGATGACCCATGCCGGGCCGTGCCGCAACCGATCGCGCCATCCCTCCAGCACCGTGGCCGGCCGGGCCGAGATCGCAGCCTCCACCACGCGCCATCCCGCGCCGGCCGCGGCCGCGGAGCGCGGAGACGAGCCCGGATCCGGTGCATAGAGCGCCGCGAACACTTCTCCGCGCTTCGCATCCACCCAGGGAACGATCAACTCGGGGGCGGATCCGGTCCCGACCCGCTGCGCGGCGATGTCCACCAGAATGTCCAGGATCGGAATGCCGACCACCGGCCGGCCGTGCGCGAGGGCGAGCCCCTGGACCGTCGCGATGCCGACGCGCAGTCCGGTGAACGATCCCGGTCCGAGGGCCACGGCGTACCGGTCGACATCGGCCGTGGTCAACCCGTGCCGCACCAGCAACGCGTGCAGCGCACCCGGCAGCCGCTCGCCATGGGTCAGGCCGGGGTCGCCCGACACTGCCTCGATCACGCGCCCGTTCCGCGCCAGCGCGAAGCTGCCCCTATTCGTCGTCGTGTCGACGGCCAGCGTGAGCAAACCCGGTTTCCTCGGCGCCTTGACTGCTCTCGGCGTGCTTTCTATACTCGCACAATCCACAGACCGCCGCACTCCGACCCGTGACGCCCGAGGCGCGCCACGATCCTCCGATTGGCTCCGTGACTCCCTCCACGACCAACAGCGCCGCGGCGGTGCGGGCTCCGACCCCCGCCATGCGCCAGTATATGGACGCGAAGCGGCGGCACCCGGACGCCATCGTGTTCTTCCGGATGGGCGACTTCTACGAGATGTTCTACGAAGACGCGGTCACCGCGGCCCGGGCGCTGGATCTGACCCTGACGTCCCGGTCGAAGGATGCGGCCGGCGGTGCAATTCCGATGTGCGGCGTGCCCCACCACGCGGCCGACACCTACCTGACCCGCCTGGTGCAGAAAGGGTTTCGCGTCGCCATCTGCGAACAGGTCGAAGACCCCCGGAAGGCCAAGGGCGTCGTGCAACGCGAGGTCGTGCGGGTGATATCCCCCGGCACGTTTACCGACACGGCGTATCTCGACGATCGGGAGCCGGTGTTCCTGATGGGGATCGCGGTCCTCGCGGCCGCGGCTTCGGGCGCACAGGACCGGTACGGCATGGCCCTGCTCGACGTCTCGACCGGCGCCTTCGCGGCGGCGGAGTACGGCGGCGACACCGGGCGCCAGACGCTCGCGGACGACGTCGCGGTGCTGCAACCGCGAGAGGTGGTCGCGCCGGAGGACCGTGACCTCGCTTCCCTGCTGCCCGACCTCGCTCCCGCGGCGGTCACTCGCCTTGCCCCGTGCGTCTTCGATGACCACCGGGCCCGGGAGGCGTTGACCAGCCAGTTCGGCACCGCCGGGCTCGACGGATTCGGACTCGGAGATCGACCGGCGGCGGTCGCGGCGGCCGGGGCCCTCGTACACTATCTGCGCGAGACGCAGCAGGGCCGCTTGTCTCACGTCCGTGGCATCGTCTTTCGAGAGAACGCGGACGCACTGGTCGTCGATGCCGCCACGCTCCGCCATCTCGAAGTGGTCCGCTCGGCCGAGGGCGACCGATCCGGCTCCCTTCTCGCCGAGATCGACCACACCGTGACGGTGATGGGCAGCCGCCTGCTGCGGAGCTGGCTGCTGCGGCCCCTCGTGAACCTCGAGCGGGTGCGCAACCGCCTCGACGCCGTCGAGGAGCTCGCGTTTCGGTCGACGGATCGCGCGAAGCTCCGGGAGGCGCTGAAGCCCGTGCAGGACCTGGAGCGTCTGGTCGCGAGAGCCGCGATGGGGACGGCGGGTCCCCGGGATCTGCTCGCGCTGCAGCGATCACTGGCCGCGGTCCCCCGCATCAAGGCGATTCTCCAGGTCCTCGACGCCCCCCTGACGAGCAGTCTGGCCGCGGCGCTCGACGAAGTGCCGGCGGTGCGGGATGCCATCGAGGCGACGGTGAGCAAGTCGCCTCCCGCCCTCGCCCGCGACGGCGGGGCCATTCGTGACGGCGTGGACGCGCAGTTGGACGAGTTGCGCGCGATCAGCCGGGGCGGCAAGGAACAGATCGCCGCCATGGAGGCGGCCGAGCGCGCCCGCACCGGCATCGGGTCACTGAAGATCCGGTTCAATCGCGTCTTCGGATACTACATCGAGGTCTCCAGGGCGAATCTGCACGCGGTCCCCGACGACTACCACCGGAAGCAGACGATCGCCGGGGGCGAACGTTTCATCACCCCCGCCCTCAAGGACTACGAGCACAAGGTGCTCGGGGCCGACGAACAGATTCTGGAGCGGGAAATCAGCCTTTTCGAGGCGCTCAGAAGCGAGGTTGCGGCGTCGGCGCTGCCCATCCAGGACTCGGCCCGGGCGGTGGCGAGCCTCGACGTCCTTGCCGGGCTCGCCGAGGCGGCGGCCGTCAACGACTACATCAAGCCGCACGTGCACGACGGAGACGAGCTGGTGATCGTCGAGGGTCGTCATCCCGTCGTGGAGCGACACGTCGGGCATGCCTTCGTCCCCAACGACACGACCCTCAACGGATCCACGCACCAGGTCATCATCCTGACCGGCCCGAACATGGGCGGCAAGTCGACCTACCTGCGGCAGACCGCCCTGATCGTCCTCTTGGCGCACATCGGGTCGTTCGTGCCGGCGAACCGCGCCAAGCTTCCGATAACCGACCGGATCTTCGCCCGCGTCGGAGCCTCCGACAACATCGCGCGCGGCCAGTCGACCTTCATGGTGGAGATGGAGGAAACCGCCAACATCCTGCATTCGGCGACCTCCCGCAGCCTGGTGTTGCTGGACGAGATCGGCCGGGGCACGGCGACCTACGACGGGTTGAGCATCGCGTGGGCCGTCGCCGAGCATCTGGCGACCGATCCATCGGCCCGACCGCGGACGTTGTTCGCCACCCACTACCACGAGCTGACCGAAATCGCCGACAGGCTGCCAGGGGTGACCAACTACCATGTGGTGGCCCGCGAATGGCAGGACGAGATCCACTTCATCCGGAAGGTGGAGCCGGGGCGCTCGGACCACAGCTACGGCATCCAGGTCGCACGCCTCGCCGGCCTTCCGGCGCAGACGGTCGCTCGGGCGAAGGAGCTCCTGCACAGCCTCGAACAGGACGAGCTGGCGCGGGGCGGACGCCCCGTGCCGGCGGCCGGGGGCGCGGACCGGCAGACGCAGTTGGGGCTGTTCGCGGATGCCCCCCCGGAGCCGGAAGTGGTGCGTCGTCTGCGCGACGTCGACGTCGACGGCATGACCCCTCTCGAGGCCCTCAACCTGCTGGCGGAACTCAAGCGGGAGGCGAAGTAGCCGGCGCGGGTGGCCTCGCCGCCGTTCTGGCGGACGGCGAGGCACCGGGCGCGGGAACGGATGAACGCCCATGGCGGACAGGATCGGGATCGTCGGAGCCGGCTTCAGCGGGCTGTTGAGCGCCTATCTGCTCGAGCGCCGGTTCGGCGACGAGGTGGAGATAGAGGTCTGGGAGGCGAACGACCGCCCCGGCGGCCGGGTCCGGACGAGCCCGGTGCCCGAGGTCGGAGCGAACTACGAGGCGGGGGTGGCCGAGCTGTACGACATCGCCGGCAATCCCCATTTGCGCCGGCTTGTCCGTCACCTGGGTCTCCGGACGCGACCCCTCACCGGAACCCCGTACTTCGTGGTCGGCGACCGCGTCCTGCGGGACGACCGGACGCTCGAAGGGCTGCTCGGACACCGCGGCATGGACCGCCTGCGCCGGTTCTGGGAACAGGGCACGAGGCTGCGGCCGCCGGCGGACTACGCCCTGGCCGGCCGGGAACGCGACAACGCCCATCCCTGGCAGCGGCGCACGTTTGCGGATGTCCTCGGCGACATCGACGATCCGCTCTGCGAGTGGTTCACGGCGATGCAGTGCCACAGCGATCTGGCCACCGAGCCGCCCCACACCAGTGGACTGTTCGGCATGGACAACCTGCTGATCGACCACCCCGGCTACTGCATGATGTACACCCTGACGGAAGGGAACGCGGGGCTGGTCGCGGCTCTGGCCGGCCGGGTCCGTTCTCCGGTATCCCTGGGGACGGCCGTCACCCACGTGGCCGCGGACGAGGAGACGGGGCTGCGCGTGTCGCTGCGGAACCGCGGCGACGGCCGGCAGGACGTCGAGGTCGACGCGTTGCTCGTCACCCTGCCGCCGGCCGGCGTGCGACGCATCCGCTGGTACGACGAACGGCTGCGGGACGCGGTCGCCGGCCATGTCCGGCATCACGATCACGGAACCGCGTATCTGCGGGTGACCCTGCTGTTCCGGCGACGGTTCTGGCGTCGCGCGTTTCCCGAGGACTACTTCGTGAGCGACGCCTTCGGCGGCGTCACCGTCTACGACCAGTCGCCCGACGACGGCGCGGCGGGGGCCGGCATCCAGAGCTGGCTGCTGGGCGGGGCGGCGGCTCTCGAGTACGCATCGAAGCCTGACGGAGAGATCGTGGCCGCGGTCCTCGCCGCCATGCCCGGCGCCACCCCCGTGCCCGACGACCTGCTCGTCCGGGCCTGCGTGGACCGGTGGACCGGTGTCGCCGGCGTCTCATCCCTGCCCGGCGGCGTCCCCCTCCTTCCCGCGCAGCAACGGCACAGCCCGGACCCGCGCTGGCCTCAGCTGCAGTTCATCGGAGACTATCTGTACGATGCGACCCTGTGCGGAGCCCTCGACGCCGTGTTGTACGGGGTATCGCGTCTGGACGAACTGATCACCGCGAAGCCCGATCCGGCCGCGGACGGCACGGCCGATCTTTTTGCCGCCGGACCCGGACCCGCGACGCCATCCTCTCCCCGTTCCGCCTTCTTTCTCGACGAGCGCCTGGCCGCAGGACAGAAGTCCCTGCCGTAGAACGGCGCCGACTCCCGCGGAGGCGCCGACTCCCTGGAGGATTGGTTGCCAGAAAGGGTGGTAGGTGGCCGAGGAAGGACGCAGCCGGCAGGATGCATCGCCGGTCGAATGCCGCGGGGCCCGTTCGCCTGGGACTCCCGGCCGAAGTGCGAGGTCGGGGTCGTTACGCGGCCGGCTCCTGCAGGGTGAGGCAGTGCAGCGTGCCCAGGCCCAGCACCAGATCGAGGGCGTGGATTCCGACCACCTCGCGACGCGGAAACAGCTCGGCCAGTCGGCCCAGGGCCACCCGGTCGGCCGGATCGTTGAAGGTCGGGACGAGGACCAGGCCGTTGGCGATGTAGAAATTGAGATAGCTGGCCGGCAGCCGCTGGTTGCCGAACCAGAGCGGCCGGGGCATCGGCAGCGGGACCACCTCGAGGCGGTTGCCCCCCACGCGGGCGGCCCGCAGACGGCGGAGATTGTCGATCAGGGGCGCATGGTTGACGTCGGCGGGGTCCGGCTCGGTGGCCGCGACGACGGTCTCTGGATCGACGAAGCGTGCGATGTCGTCGACATGGCCATGGGTGTCGTCGCCCGCGATTCCGCGCCCCAGCCAGATGACGTTGTCGACGCCGAGATAGGCCTCGAACGCCCGTTCGACGGCCCCGCGGTCCAAACCCGGGTTCCTCGGCTGCACGACCGGGTCGAGCAGGCACTCTTCGGTGGCCAGCGCGGTCCCCGCGCCATTGACGTCGATGCTCCCGCCTTCGAAGACCATCGGCCGCCGCCGGCCGCCGGCGCGCGCGACGATGCGCCGCACCTGCCGAACCGTGGCGATGCGGCCCGGCAGCCGGTTGTCTTGCACCCAGTCGTCGTACTTGGCCCAGCCGTTGAAACGCCAGTCCACGAGGGCCACCTCCGCGGGCGCGTCCCCCCCGGCGGCGCGCCGCACGAACGTGCCGCCCGAGTCGCGGACCCAGCCCCGGTTCGTCGGGAACCGGTGGACGCCGACCCGACCCGGATCGACCCCCGCCCGGGCCAACCGCCTCAGCGCCCGCCGCTCGGCGCCGGCGTTGCCGAATACGATTTCGACCGGCTCGACCGCCGTGAGCTGGCGGACGATCTCGACGTAGCACCACCGGACCGCCTCGACCTTGCCCGGCCAGTCGGAACGGTTGTGCGGCCAGGCGAGCCAGGTCGCGCGGTGGGCGGCCCATTCGGCGGGCATGCTGTACCGGTCCCCCGCGGCTCGGGTTCCCGGCTCCGATGGAGGGACGGGCATGCTGGCAGCGCTCACGCCGGGCCGCTCCTATCGGGCCTGCCGGTCACTGCTCGCGTGGCCGAACCACGACCGGTCGACGATCTCCCGGTCGGACTGGAGCGTCCCGGGATTGAACTTGCGGACCTCGGCGCCGGCCGGTCCGTTCGGGGCGTCGGCTTCGGCCGCAATGCGCGCCTGCATCACGTGTCACCGCCATATTCGAATCTGGCGCCTCGTGGAGGTCCGAGGCGTGCCGAGCGGTCCGTCGTATCTACCCGCACGCACTTGCCCTGCCGAACAGGGACCGCGCCCGGCGGCATTGCCCGAACAAGGGAAACCGGACACGCCTCCGTACCGAACGCTGTTCCCCGGCTACCTGCCTCCGGTCGAGCGCGAAGCCGTGCCGCTCGGCTTCCGGTCGAGCAGCCGGGCGGTCACCCCGGCATAGGTGTCCACGCGGCGGTCCCGGAGGAACGGCCATCCGCGCCGCTGGGTTTCGATTACCCCTCCGTCGCACACCGCCAGCACCACCTGCTCCCGATCGATCGACCCCGCGGCCAGGATCTTCCCCGCCGGATCGCATACGAACGACTGGCCCCAGAACTGCAGCCCTCCACCGAGCGGCCCCTCGTGTCCGACCCGGTTGACGGCGGCGACGAAAACGCCGTTCGCGATCGCGTGTGCCCGCTGGATGGTGCGCCACGCGTCGTGCTGGGCCGCCCCCTCCGCCTCGCGCTCAACCGGGTGCCAGCCGATGGCGCTTGGATAGACGATGAGATCCGCCCCCCCGAGGGCGCTCAACCGGGCCGCCTCGGGAAACCACTGGTCCCAGCAGATTAGCGGACCGATCCGTGCGAACCGCGTCCGGAACACCGGATACCCGAGATCGCCGGGCGTGAAGTAGAACTTTTCGTAATAGAGCGGATCGTCGGGGACATGGGTCTTGCGATAGCGGCCCAACAGGGTGCCGTCGGCATCGATCACGACGACGGAGTTGTGATAGACGCCGGCCGCCCGGCGCTCGAAGACGGGGACCACCAGCACGACGCCGAGCTCGCTGGCGAGCGCGGCGCAGCGGGCGGTGGTAGGGCCCGGCACGGGCTCGGCGAGGTCGAAATGGCGGGAGTCCTCGTGCTGACAGAAGTAGCGGGAACTGAACAGCTCCTGCAGGCAGATGATCTGGGCGCCCCGTCCCGCCGCCTCGCGAATCAAGCCGATCGCGTTGTCGATGTTGGCGGCCACGGCGTCGCCGCAGGCCATCTGGACCAGACCCACCGTGAACCGCGGAGCCTCTCCTGTCGACATGGGACCTGCCCGACTGGCACGACGCCGTTCCTGCCGTGGCGGGAGCCGAGACCGGGCGCCGCCCCGGCGAGGCGCGAACCCTGGCCCGGCAATCGCCGCCCTGCGGCTCCGCTTGCCGCCCAACCAACCCTCCAGGGAGTCGGCGTCTCCGCGGGAGGCGCGCCGTTCTACGGCGCAGACTCCCAGTGGTATGTCCCGGAAATGACTTTGCAGATGGCCGCAGTTCGTGGAACCGCCGTTGAACGGCCGTTTCCGTTCCGAACCGTCGCGATGTCTCGCAGATCAAGTGCCAACTTGTTCAAGTGACACACCACTAGCTTTCGATCTGCAGCACCTGCAGCTCGCGCTCGGCGTTCGTGAAGTAGAGCGAGGTCGGAAACTCGTCCATGATGCGCTGGAACGCGGCCCGGGCCTCGTCGGCTCGGCCGGCCAACTGGTAGGCGCGTCCCAACTGCATCAGGACGCCGTCGACCGGCAGCGTCGCGTCGGCATCGGCAACCGAGGACGGTTCGAGCAGGGCTATCGCCGCCTCGTAGGAGCCGCGGGACATCTGTACGCTGGCCAGTCCCAGGGTGGCCATGCGACCGTAGACGCCGGTCTCGTCGTCATCGACCACGCGCTGGTACTGCTCGGCCGCCTCGTCGTGACGCCCGAGGGCGGCCAGGGCCGCGGCGGCCCGGTATCGCGCGGTGATGCCCGACGGCGTGCCCGGATAGGCGTCGGCGGCTTCGAGCAGCATCGGAAGCGATGCCGACATCTTTGCCTCGATCGTCGGATAGGAGCCGGGCGGCTGGACGAAGGGGGGCTCCCCGGTATCCACGGCCGCGTCCTCTCCCCCGTCGGTTACCGGCGTCGGCGGCGGTGGCACGACCGGAGCATCCGCGGCCACGAGCGCCTCGGCGAGCAGCGTTCCCGCCGACGCCTCCGCCCGCGCGGTCCACCAGGAGTAGCCGCCGAACAGCACGAGGACGGCCAGTCCGACGCCGACGCCGATCGCGAGCCCGGTCCCCCAGTTCTCCACCCGGTGCTGAAACCGGGTCATCGCCACGGCGAGGGCGTTTTCCTTCAGGTGATGCCGCTCACTCCGCCTCATTCGTGTGTTCCTGCCCTTTTCCCGGTGTTTTCCAACGCTTGCGTGTCGTTGTACGCCGCCAGTGTACCAGAGACTGCCCCAAGGGCGACGGTTCGGGTTGGCGCGCGTGCCTGGATTCGAACCAGGGGCCTACCGCTTAGGAGGCGGTCGCTCTATCCGACTGAGCTACACGCGCGTACCGAGCAAGGCGTCAGTTTAGCAGAGGCCCAACGGTACCGCGCGGTTCGACGGCGGGAAGCGGGTCGTCGCGCGGAGCTCGCAGACGGCGCAGGTTCCCGCCCCGTCCCGGAATCACAGGTTCCAGGGCAACATCGGCTTCAACGGGTATCCCGACTCGTCGAGCAGCCAGGCCGGCCGCCGGTGCGACACCGCGGCGGTGCGGGTGAGATCGATGGCGCCGGCCAGCGAGTCCCGCTCTCCCAGGGTGTCTTCGCCGAGTCGGATGACCCAGCTTCCCGGGCCGTCCGACCCGGGCTGATGGCAGCAGATGACATCGTGCGCTTCGTCCGGAGGCTGCAGCATGTACCGCTTTTCGGCCGCACTGCACCGCAGCAACAGACCCGTGCGGTTCGAATTGCCGTCGTCTTCCGCTCCCGCCCGAAATCCAGCTAAGATCCCGTCGAAACTCGTGCTCCGAAACCAGAGGTGATACATGCGCTACGCAGGATCTCTCATGGCACTGGCGTGTCTCGCGCTGCCCGCGGCCGCGGCGGCTCAGAATCCCTTCGGGAACGTCCCGAACGAGCCGCGGCCGGAGGAGTACCTCCACTGGGACGCCGAGGCGGTCGCCGGCTTTCAGGGCGAGCTCGATGAGGCCCTCCGCAACGGCGAGGGCATCTGGGGCACCCCGTTCGTCGTGGCGACCGCGCTCGCCCGCGCCGATCACCGGCCGCACAGCGTGCAGATCATTCACCGTGCCGGCTATACGCAGCCGGAGATCCACACCGACAAGTGGGACCTCTATGTCGTCCTCCGCGGAGCCGGCACCGTTCGGGTGGGCGGCGAGCGCGTGAACTGGATGGATGGGCGGCCTCCCGAAGAGCAGCAGCCGCAACTCGAGGGCGCGCAGGCGTTCGAGGTCACCGAGGGGGACATCGTCCACGTGCCCGCCCGGTCGTGGCACCAGGTGGTCGTCCCCGAGGGCGGCGCGATCACCTATGCCCTGATAAACGTGTTCGAGTGAAGGCCGGCGCGCCGGGACCGACGGACACCGCGCGACCTTGCGGTCGCGTTGGGAGTTTCGCTGACGCGAAACTCCTACGGCGCAAGCTCCTGCGCGACCTTGCGGTCGCGTTGGGAGTTTCGCTGACGCGAAACTCCTACGGCGGCGCAAGCTCCTAGACGGCCCCGTAGGCAAGCATGGCGTCCGCTACCTTCACGAAACCGGCCACGTTGGCGCCCTGCACGTAGTTCACGCCGCCGGCCCCGTCGTCCCCGTAGGTGCAGCACTTCTCGTGGATGTCCGCCATGATCCGCCGCAGCCGTTCGTGGACCTCCTCGCGGGACCAGCTCATGCGCAACGCATTCTGACTCTGCTCGAGCCCGGACACCGCCACTCCGCCGGCGTTGGCCGCCTTGGAGGGGCCGTAGAGGACCCCGGCGCCGAGGAAACGCGCGGTGGCGTCGAGGCTGCATGGCATGTTGGCGCCCTCGCCGACCGCCCGGACGCCGTTGCCGATCAGGGTGTCCGCGTCGCCGGCGTCGAGCTCGTTCTGGGTGGCACACGGCAGTGCGATGTCGCAGGGAACCCGCCAGGGCCGGGCGCCAGCGTGATAGGCGCAGCCGAACCGGTCGGCATACTTGGAGATGCGCCCCCGGCGGACTTCCTTGAGGTCCTTGACGAACGCGAGCTTCTCCGGATCGATGCCGTCCGGGTCATGCACGAACCCGTCCGAATCGGACAGCGTCACGACCTTCGCGCCGAGCTCGACGGCCTTCTCGGCCGCGTAGATCGCCACGTTGCCCGAGCCGCTGACGACGCAGGTCCGGCCCTCCAACCCCTCGCCCCGCCGATTCAGCATGTTGTCGACGAAGTACACGCAGCCGTAGCCGGTCGCTTCCGTGCGGACCAGGCTGCCGCCGAAGGCGACGCCCTTGCCGGTGAGGGTGCCGGCGAAACGGTTGTTGATCCGCTTGTACTGACCGAAGAGATACGAGATCTCCCGGCTCCCCACCCCGATGTCACCGGCCGGCACGTCGACGTCCTCTCCGATGTGACGGGCGAGCTCCGTCATCATCGAGTGACAGAACCGCATCACCTCGGCGTCGCTCTTTCCCTTGGGGTTGAAGTCGGCGCCCCCCTTGGCGCCGCCCATCGGCAATCCGGTCAGACTGTTCTTGAACGTCTGCTCGAAGCCGAGGAACTTCAGCACCGACAGGGTCACGTTGCGGTGGAACCGCAGCCCGCCCTTGTAGGGGCCGATGGAGTTGTTGAACTGCACGCGATATGCGCGGTTGGTGCGGACGCGGTTGTCGTCGTCGAGCCAGCACACCCGGAAGACGATGATGCGATCCGGCTCGGTCATGCGCTCGAGAATGCCGCCCTCGGCATAGCGGGGGTGGTCGCGCATGAACGGAATCAGCGACCCCATGACCTCGTGCACCGCCTGGTGGAACTCGGGCTCGCCGGGGTTCCGGCGAATCAGTCCCCGCATGAAACGATCGAGATCCAGATCAGCCATGACCCTCGCCTTCAGACAACTTCGCCAGCGCTCGCGACACCCTCACGTACTCTTCGTATCGACGCTGGTACTGTTCGAGCTTGTCCCGCTCCAAGGCTTCGAGCCGCGCCCGGAGCGGCGGCGCGGTCGCGTCGGCCGCCTGCCGCAGCTCCGTCTCGAGGGCTTCACGCCCGGCGCGATGGTCCGCATCCTGGCGTCTTTCCCAATCGAGCCACTGGGTGCTCCAGCGGGCATGCGCCGCCTCCAGATCGGCGGCACCGAACGGAAACCGCGGCTCGCCGTCCGGCTCGAGAGCCGCGAACGCATCCGGGAAGGCCCGCCGGGCCGCGCTCGCGACCGGATACCACGCCAGGAGGACGCGCGGGTCGGCGCGGGCCCGCTCGGATGCCGGACCGAACGTCGCCAGCAACTCCAGGATTCGCGCATCCCGTTGTCGGGCGCGCAGGGCGCTCGCGACGAGGAATGCGCCGAACCCGGTCGTCGCCGCGACCGCCACCAGCGCGATCTCGATCATGGTCGTGCGTGGGTTCAGTAGCGCAGCCCGACGAAGAGCGGCGTCTCTCCCAGCCGTTCGCGGCCATCGAGGAACGTGAGCTCGACGAGGAACGCGATTCCCACGATGTGCCCGCCGGCCCGCCGCACCAGATCCCGGGCGGCGCAGGCCGTGCCTCCGGTGGCGAGCAGATCGTCGACGATGAGCACCCGCTGGCCCGGCTCGATCGCATCCTCGTGGATCTCGAGCGCATCCGACCCGTACTCCAGATCGTAGGACTGCCGAAGGGTGGCGGCGGGCAGCTTCCCCGGCTTGCGGGCGGGAACGAAGCCGGCGCGCAACCGCTCGGCCACGGGGGCCCCCAGGATGAAGCCGCGGCTCTCGATGCCCACCACCAGATCGACCCGCTCGGCCCGGAACGGCTCGGCCAGCCCCTGCACGGCGTCCGACAGCCCGGCCGGGTCGCGCAGCAGGGTCGTGATGTCGCAGAACCGAATGCCCGGCTTCGGAAAGTCGGGAACGTGCCGCATCTTCGCTTTCAGGTGTTCCATGAGTGCTTCGAGGTCAGCCCGGAATCCGTCGCCTTCCGGCTCCGCCGTCCGCCCGACCAATCCTCCAGCCGTCTGCCCCGTTCTGCGCCGCAGATTCCTGGTTCGTGTCGTCCGTCGTCGACCCGCGCGGGCGCAGTCTATTCCATTTCGATACGAAAAACCGGCGCCGACGCCCGGGGCGTCAGGTCGTCCACCGCGACCGCATCGACACGTCCCGCCGGCGGGCCCTGCCAGAGCGTCCGTTCGAACCGGTGCATCGCTTCCCGCTCGCCCTCGGCTTCGACCTCGACCCGCCCGTCGGAGAGATTCCGGACGAATCCGCCGAGCCCCTCGCGGGTGGCGGCGTCGCGCGCGTGGAACCGGTACCCGACGCCCTGCACCCGGCCGGAAACCACGAATCGTCTGGCGACAATCACCCCACCTCCGACGGATACGCGGGCCGCACGGGCGGATTTGGTGTCGATTCAGCCGCCGGCGGAGACGCCGGAGGCTTCAAAACCGATGGTGTTTGGAAGGTGGTCGGGGCGAGAGGATTTGAACCTCCGACCCCTCGGTCCCGAACCGAGTGCTCTACCAGGCTGAGCCACGCCCCGACACAATCCGCTATTCTACCTCAACCGGAGGCGACTCGGCGAGAAAATCGACAGCATCGAGTGCGCCATGGTTGGTCCAGTCCGGCTGCAGGGGCGTGACCGAGACCCAGCCCCCGCGTATCGCCTCGTAGTCTGATCGTTCGTTCGGCTCCCACTCGAGCTGCGCCGAATCAATCCAGACCGAGGTCCGTCCGCTCCCCGCGGCCCCCGTCACCTCGAAGACCTGACGCCGGCTGGCCTGCACCGTGACCCGAATGCCGCGGGGAATCGTGCGCGGGATGTTGACATTCAGCAGCGTGCGAGCCGGCAGCCCCTCGAACAACACCGCTTCCGCCAGTTGGCGGGCGATGTACGCCGCCCCGACGTAGTCCATCCGTTCGCTGCGTTGCAGCGAGAGGGCAATCGCCGGCGTCCCGAGCAGGACCCCCTCGAGGGCGCCCGCCACGGTACCGGAGTAGGTCACGTCGTCGCCGATGTTCAGCCCGTTGTTGATGCCGGACACCACCAGATCCGGCACGGCGCCGATCACTTCGGACACCGCGATGTTGACGCAGTCGGCCGGCGTACCGTCGACCGAGTGCCAACCCGGCGCCGTCTCCTGCAGTTGAAGCGGCCGGCGCAGGGTGAGCCCGTGCCCCACCGCGCTGCTCTCCTCCGCGGGTGCAACGACGGTCACCCGGCCGAGGGGAGCGAGGGCGTCAGCCAACGCCCGCAGCCCGTCCGCGGCTATGCCGTCGTCGTTGGTGACGAGAATCTGTCGCATGACTGTAGGGAAGAGCCGACCAGGAGCTCGCGGTGAAACACCGCGTTGCACCGGGACCGACGAGGACGCCAGCGGGCTGCAGGCCTTTCGCCAAGGGCTCCCAAACGCCGGAACTGCCGGGTCGGAGACTCACCGGGCGCGGGACGGGTCGATGCCATAGGGGCGCGCCCAGCCGAGCCCCGCCAGCGTGTCGCTGGCGGGACGATACTCGCACGCGACCCAGCGCTCGTATCCCAGCTCGTCGAGCACGTCGAGCAGATACGGATAGTGTACCTCCTGCGAGCCGTCCGGCTCGTGCCGTCCGGGGACCCCGGCAATCTGGATGTGGCTGATGATGTCGAGATTGGCCTTGATGGTCTCGACGAGACAGCCTTCCATGATCTGCATGTGGTAGATGTCGTACTGTAGAAAGACGTTGTCCTCCCCCACGCGATCGATGATGCGGCGGGCGGCGGCGGTATGCGTCAGGAAGTACCCGGGCATGTCCCGCGTGTTGAGCGGTTCGAGCAGCAGCCGCACGCCCAGCGGCCGGACCGCGGCCGACGCCCGCCGCAGATTCGCGACGAACGTGGCCTCCGCCCGGGTGTCATCGGTCGTTCCGGCCAGACAGTGAACCTGCCGGCAACCGGTGGCTCGACAGTAGTCGAGCGCACGCGCCACGCCCCGGTCGAACTCCGCCTCGCGTCCCGGGACTGCGCCCACCGCGGACGGCAGGTTGAAGAGCACCGCCTCGAGACCGCTGTCGCGATACGCCCAGGCGATCTCGGCCGCGGTCTGTTCGTAGGGGCTCTGAATCTCCGCCCCGGTGAACCCGATGCGCGCGGCCACCGCGAACCGGTCGAGCAGGTCGACCTCGTGAAACATCATCGAAAAGTTGGCGGCCAGCTTCGGCATGGTGCTCCCTGGTCCGGTCCAGGCGTGATCGGCGCCGTGGCCACGATGGAAGAGCGTGCCGAGCGGCGGCGTCGCGCGCATGGCACGACTGACGCCGTCCAATCCGCTTGCGGGGCGGGGACCGCGAGGTGCCGAAGACCATTATAGGGGGTACGCCCCACGCTGGAGGGGGGGGACGGCGGCGATGGAAGCGCCGCGCGGCGGGTATCATTGAAAGAGCGATGGCCCAACCCGCACCCTCGGAGCCCTTCGATGCGGTGCTGCTCGTCAGCTTCGGGGGCCCCCAGGGCCTGAACGACATCCGGCCGTTTCTCGCGAACGTGCTGCGCGGGCGCCGCGTGCGGCCCGACCGCGTCGACGAGGTGGCGCGGCACTACGAACGCTTCGGGGGCGTGTCCCCCATTACCCGGCTCACCCGGCGACAGGCGGCGGGGCTCGAGAGGCGGCTCGATCGAGAGGGCCCCTCGCTTCCGGTGTACGTGGGCATGCGCAACTGGCACCCGTTTCTCGCCGACACCCTGCAGGAAATGGCCGAGGCGGGGGTCCGGCGGGCGGTCGGACTCATCCTCGCCGCGTTTCGTTCCTACTCGAGCTGCGGGCAGTACCGCGACAACGTGATGACCGCGCGCCGCGAGCTTCGCGACGGCGGCCACCCCGACGTCGAAGTGTCCTACGTCGGAGACTGGCATGCGCACGCGGGATTCATCGAGGCCTGGGCGTCGCGGGTCGCGACCGCGATGGACACGCTGCCGCCGTCCGAGCGCAGTCGCTCCCGGCTGGTGTTCACGGCCCACAGCATCCCCGTCGGCATGGCCGGCGCCGATCTGTACCGCGAGCAGTTGAACGTCTCGGCCCGCCTGGTCGCGGCGCGGCTGGACCTCGCCGACTGGGCGCTGGTCTTTCAGAGCCGAAGCGGGCGGCCGCAGGACCCCTGGCTGGAACCGGACATCCGCGACTATCTGCGGACCGCGGCGGCGGGCGGCCTGGATGCGGTGGTCCTCTGTCCGCTGGGGTTCGTGGCCGACCACGTCGAGGTGCTCTACGATCTCGACGTGGAGGCGGCGGCGGTGTGCGCGGAGCTCGGCATCACGATGCGGCGCGCGACCGCGGTCAACGACCACCCGCGCTTTCTCGACATGATGGCCGAGGTCGTCCGGACGACCGTCGATCGCTACCGGGGCGGCCGCCCGCTGCCGATCTGCGCCGTAGCGGAACCGCCGGCCGCCTGATCTCCGAGCGTACACGGCAAGGGGCGGATACGCCGGTATCCGCCCCCGGAGGCGCCGCCGCTCGGCTAACCCGCGACCGGTTCCTGCGCGCACTGCTTGTCGAACGCCGCGGTCAACTGGGCCGCAATGGTGTGCGCGTCCTGATTCTCGATCTGGTGCCGCTCCATCATGTAGACCAGCTTGCCGTCCCGGAACAGGGCAATCGACGGCGACGAGGGCGGATAGCCGGTGAAGTAGCCGCGGGCCCGCTCCGTGGCCTCGATATCCGCGCCGGCGAACACCGTCGCGACGTGGTCCGGCTTGACGGGATGCTGCAGCGAGAGCGCCACCCCTGGACGGGCCTTGCCGGCCGCGCAGCCGCACACCGAGTTGACGACCACCATGGTCGTTCCCGATGTCCTGGTCACCGCCTCGTCGACCTCCGCCGCGGTTCGCAGCTCGCGGACGCCGAACCGGGTCAGTTCCTCGCGCATCGGCGCAATCATGAATTCTGGATACAAGCGGATACTCCTTTCAATACGATTCCACCTTCAAGGTTAGCACAGGACCCCGCGCCCACCGCCCCGAGCGGCAGCGCGGAAGCAGGCCCCGGTGCACCTTCCGGGAGCCCTTGGCAGTAGGTCCGCCGCATTCGACCGGCGGTCGCCCCGCGTGGACCGCTTGGCTCCCCCGAGCCGCCTTGCTCCCCCGAGCCGCCTTGCTCCACGGTCGCCCTGCTCGACCGGCGCCCTCGCCGCTCCCCGCCCCTCGGGCGTCACCGGCCTCGGTGCGACACGGTCTTCTGCCAGGAGCTGCCGGGCCATCAGGCGTGGCCCCGCAGACTGGCGGCGGCAATGCGCCGGTTGAAGGCGAGCAGCAGGGCCAACGCGATCCCCCATTGCAGCAGGCACGTGCCGAGCGAGCCGACCCGCACCGGATTCCACCACCCGGCCGGATCGAACACCGCCACCGCCTGATACGTCCACCAGGTGAACATCGCCAGGAACTCCAGGGGCACCAGCCACGTCACCACCCATTCCCAGGCGCGTCCGGCCTGCAAGTGGCCGTCCGACACGTCGACCAGCTCGCGCCGGAACCGGCCGACCCCGAACCGCCGCACTCCCATCGCGATGAACAGGCCGCTGATCATGAGGGCGAGGCCCCAGACCCAGTCCTGATTGTCGAAGACGGCCAGACTGGCCGCCGACGGCGCCCCCCCGACGATCACCGCCGCGGTGACCCAGCGAATCGCCCGCCGCCGCGGCATCCCGGTGTCCATCAGGATGCGCGTGGCCAGCTCGAACATCGCGATCAGCGACGACAGCGCCGCGCAGAACAGGGCGAGGAAGAACAGCGGCAGGAACAGCCCGCCCCCGGGGATCCGCTCGAAGAGCTGGGGAATCCAGATGAAGGTCAGGCCCGTGTTTCCGCTCGCCATCACCGTGAGGGCCTCGTTCTCGGAGAGGATCGCGAACGCCGTCGGCACGATGGCCATGCCCGCGAGCACCGAGGCGGTGTTGTTGCCGAGCCCGATGGCGGTGGAGTTGAGCACGACGTCCTCGTCGCGCTTCACGTACACCGCGTAGGTGAGGATGAGGCCCCATCCCGCCCCCGTCGACCACGCCGACTGGGTCAGCGCCTCGAGCCACGTGCGGTAGCTGCCCAGCAGCGTCAGGTCCGGGTTGAACAGGAAGCCGAGCCCCCGGCCCGCCCCCGGCAGGGTCACCGAGCGCACCACCGCCACCACCAGCAGGGCGAACAGCAGCGGAATGAGCACCCGGTTGGCCCGTTCGATGCCCGCCACGACCCCCCGGCTGATGATCGCGGCGGCTATCAGCACCGATACGATCTGGAACGCCAGCGGCTGCCAGATCGAGGCGCTGTAGCTGGTCCAGTACTCCTCCGCGGCCGAGCCCTGGAGGCTCCCGAGGAGGGTGGCCGCGAAGTACTTCAGCGTCCAGCCCGTCACCACCGAGTAGTAGAACAGGATCATCACGCTGGTGACGGCGACGAACCCCCCCATCCACGCGCAACGCCGTCCCACGAGATCGGCGAAGGCCCCGATGACCCCGCGCCGGCTGCCGCGGCCGAGTCCGAACTCGGCGATCAGCAGCGGCAGCGACCACAGGAACAGGAACAGCAGCCACGGAATCAGGAAGGCGGCGCCCCCGTTCTCGGCTGCGACCCGGGGGAACCGCCACAGGTTGCCGGTGCCGACGGCCATCCCCAGCCCCGCGAGGATCAACCCCGAACGCGACGAGAACCGGTCTTGTGCTGCCACTCCGTGGGAACTATCGGCCATTGCGGGTCGTCGGATCAAGATGCTACTATTGGTATAAATTTATCTGCTACTATTTAACTCATAAATATCGAACGGCACGCCGGGCTTTTCCGAACGCCTTGCGCGGCGGCGACCGTCGGGAAGGGGCCTTCGCTGCGAAGCGTGCACGATACGCCCCGCCGCTGCGGGCGACACTCCGGCAGGGACTTCGGGACGAGCCCGGCGCGGCGAGGCGTGCGCGACGGCGAGGGAGAGGAGGGACCGTGAATCTCAAGCGCTACACGGAGAAGTCACAAGAGGCGGTGCTGGCCGCGCAGCAGCTCGCGGAACGGCATCATCATCCGCAGATCGAGCCCGAGCATCTGCTGACGACCTTGATCGATCAGCCGGACGGGGTCGCCCCGGCGGTGCTGCGGCGGCTCGGCGTCGAGCCGCCGCGAGTCCTCCAGGAAGCCCGGCAATGGCTCGCCAGTCAGCCCCAGGCCCACGGGGGGGCGGAGGCCGGACCGTCCCCCCGCTTGCGCGCGGTGGCGCAGGCGGCGGAACGCGAGGCCGAGCGGCTGAAGGACGACTATGTCAGCACCGAGCACCTGTTGATGGCGCTGACCCTGGAGGGCGATCGGGCGGCGGCGGCCAAGCTGCTCGCCACGCACGGGGTCACGTCGGCGCGGGTCCTCGAGGCGCTGTCCGCGGTCCGGGGGAGCCAGCGGGTCACCGACCAGCATCCGGAAGGGAAGTACGAGGCCCTCGAGCGCTACGGCCGCGACCTGACCGAGGCGGCGAAGCAGGACCGGCTCGACCCCGTCATCGGGCGCGACGACGAGATCCGGCGGACCCTCCAGGTGCTCTCGCGCCGGACCAAGAACAATCCGGTGCTCATCGGCGAGCCGGGGGTCGGCAAGACCGCCATCGTCGAAGGTCTCGCCCACCGCATCGCCCGCGGCGACGTGCCGGAGGGGCTGAAGGGAAAGCGCATCATCAGCCTGGATCTCGGCGCGCTGGTGGCGGGTGCGAAGTACCGGGGCGAGTTCGAGGAGCGCCTGAAGGCGGTGCTGAAGGAGATCGCGGACTCCGACGGCCGGATCATCCTCTTCATCGACGAGCTGCACACGGTGGTCGGGGCGGGCGCGGCGGAGGGCGCCATCGACGCCTCGAATCTGCTCAAGCCGATGCTCGCGCGCGGCGAGCTGCACACCATCGGCGCCACCACCCTCGACGAGTACCGGAAGCACATCGAGAAGGACGCGGCCCTCGAGCGACGATTCCAGCCGGTGCAGGTCTCGGAACCGACGGTCGAAGACACCATCAGCATCCTGCGCGGTTTGCGGGAGCGCTACGAGATTCATCACGGGGTACAGTTCAAGGACGCGGCCCTCGTGGCCGCGGCCACGCTGTCCCACCGCTACATTCCCGATCGTTTCCTGCCCGACAAGGCGATCGACCTCATCGACGAGGCGGCGGCGAAGCTGCGCACCGAGATCGATTCGCTGCCGGCGGAGCTCGACGAGGTCGAGCGGCGCATCATGCAGCGCGAGATCGAGCGGGAGGCGCTGCGCAAGGAGAAGGATGCGGCGTCGGCCGAGCGCCTCGGACGCCTGGAACGCGAGCTCGCCGACCTCAAGGAGACGCGCACGCGCCTGCATGCCCAGTGGCAGCAGGAGAAGGCCGCGATCCAGGCGACTCGCGGGCTCACCGAGGAGCTGGAGCAGGTCCGGCTCGCCATCGAGCGGGCCCAGCGCGACGGCGACTACGCCCGCGCGTCGGAGCTGCAGTACGGCCGGTTGCCCGAGCTCGAGCGGGAGATCGCGGCCCAGTCACCGGCCGCCGGCGACGACGACGGTCGCATGCTCAAGGAGCAGGTCGACGACTCGGACATCGCCGAGGTGGTCAGCCGATGGACCCACATCCCCGTCAGCCGGCTCGTCGAGGGCGAGATTCAGAAGCTGTTGAAGATGGAAGCCCGGCTCCACGAACGGGTGGTCGGGCAGGGAGAGGCGGTCACCGCGGTGTCGGACGCGATCCGGCGGGCCCGGGCCGGACTGCAGGATCCGTCGCGCCCGCTCGGGAGCTTCATCTTTCTCGGGCCGACCGGCGTGGGCAAGACCGAGCTGGCCCGGGCCCTCGCCCGCTTCCTGTTCAACGACGAGCACGCGATGATTCGCATCGACATGACCGAGTATCAGGAGAAGCACACCGTGGCGCGGATGATCGGGGCGCCTCCCGGCTATGTCGGCTACGAGGACGCGGGACAGTTGACCGAGGCGATCAGGCGCCGCCCCTACGCGGTGGTGCTCTTCGACGAGGTGGAGAAGGCGCACCCGGACGTGCTCAACGTGCTGCTGCAGCTCCTCGACGACGGACAGTTGACGGACGGCAGGGGCCGGACCGTCGACTTCAAGAACGCGGTCGTGATCATGACCGCGAATCTGGGCAGCCAGCTCATCGCGGAGCAGGCCGGCCGCGAGGGCGGCGACATCGGCGAGGCGGTGCGCGACCGGGTCTTCGACGCCCTGCAGGCGCACTTCCGGCCGGAGTTTCTGAACCGGATCGACGACATCATCCTGTTCCACGCGCTGGGTCGGGCCCACGTCCGCGAGATCGTCCGGATCCAGCTTCACCAGCTCGCCGAGCGTCTGGCGGATCGGCGGATGACCATCGAGCTGTCCGACGCGGCGCTGGACCTGCTGGCGGAACGCGGATTCGACCCGGTCTATGGGGCTCGCCCACTGAAGCGCACGGTACAGAAGATGGTGCTCGATCCGCTGGCGCGGCGGATGCTCGAGCACGAGCTTCTGGAGGGGGCGCCCATCCGGGTGGACGCGGCCGGGGCCGAGCTGGTATTCGAGGTCGGGACGCCGGTCGCCGCGTGACCGCTATTCCGGGGAATCGGCCGGGGGGGCGGCTTCCGCCGCCTCGAACCCGACGGTCTTGTGGCTGCCGTCGCAGAAGGGCCGATTCTTCGAGGCGCCGCACCGGCACAGCGCGAACGGCCGCCGGGCTATCGGGTAGGAGGCGCCGTTCCAGTCGACGAGGGTCACGTCGTCTCCGATGACCAGATAGGGACCGTTCTCTCGAACCTTGATTTCCGCCATCGCCGTCATCCCATCTTCTGCATCGAGGCCAGGAAGTCCTGGTTCGAGCGGGTCTTGGACATCTTGTCGAGCAGCAGCTCCATCGCTTCGACCGCCGACAATGGGTGCAGGACCTTCCTCAGCACCCACACCCGGTTCAGATCTTCGGGCCCCAGCAGCAGCTCTTCCTTGCGCGTGCCGCTCTTCTGGATATCGATGGCCGGGAAGACCCGCTTGTCGACCAGCTTGCGGTCCAGATGGATCTCCATGTTGCCGGTCCCCTTGAACTCCTCGAAGATGACGTCGTCCATCCGGGAGCCGGTGTCGACGAGGGCGGTCGCCATGATCGTCAGCGAGCCGCCTTCCTCGATGTTCCGCGCGGCGCCGAAGAACCGCTTCGGCTTCTGCAGCGCGTTCGAGTCGAGTCCGCCCGAGAGCACCTTGCCGGAGGGAGGAATAACCGTGTTGTAGGCGCGGGCCAGCCGCGTGACCGAGTCGAGCAGGATGAACACGTCCTTCTTGTGCTCGACCAGGCGTTTCGCCTTTTCGATCACCATCTCGGCCACCTGCACGTGCCGCTGGGCCGGCTCGTCGAAGGTCGACGAGATCACCTCTCCGTCGACCGAGCGCTGCATGTCGGTCACCTCTTCGGGCCGTTCGTCGATGAGCAGCACGATGAGATAGACCTCGGAGTGGTTCGCGGCAATCGACTGCGCGATCGCCTGCAGCAGCATCGTCTTGCCGGTACGCGGCGCAGCGACGATCAGACCGCGCTGTCCCTTCCCGATCGGGGTCATCAGGTCCATGACCCGGGCCGAGAGATTGTCGGCGGTGGTCTCCAGCGTGACCCGCTCTTCGGGGTACAGCGGGGTCAGATTCTCGAAGAACAGCTTGTCCCGGGCCTGGTCGGGCGATTCGAAGTTGACCGCCTCGACCTTGATCAGCGCGAAGTACCGTTCCCCTTCCTTGGGCGGACGGATCTGCCCCGAGACGGTGTCTCCGGTCTGCAGATCGAACTTGCGAATCTGGGACGGCGAGACGTAGATGTCGTCCGGACCGGGCAGGTAGTTGTAGTCCGGAGCCCGGAGAAACCCGAAACCGTCCGGCAGCACCTCGAGCACACCCTCCGAGAAGATGAACCCGCTCTGCTCGGTCTGCGCCTTGAGGATCTGGAAGATCAGCTCCTGCTTCCGCATGCCGGTCGCGCCCGCGACGCTGAGATCCTTGGCGATCTGCGTCAGCTTGGCGATGCTCATGTCCTTGAGCTCGCCGATGTTCAGGCCGGCGGCGGCGCGGCGACTCGGCTTGGCCGGAGGCTCCGCGATGGCGGTGTCGGCCGGGGCCGGCGGGGCCGGGGCTGGAACCGGGCCCGGGGCCGCCGGTTGGGTGGACGCGCGCGCTGATGTGCGCTTCTGGTTCGTTGGCATAGGGGATTGGCTGGAGGTAGAAGGTTCGGTGAGCCGTGCGTGAATCGGACGCGAAGCATCCAGCACGAGGCCCGTGACGAGGAATGACTGTCGAAGCCGAGTATAGGCACGCCCGAACTGGCCTGTCAACCCGGATCCGGCCCGGTGGCCGGCGCCGGTTCCGGCGGCAGTCCGCGTCAATAGGAGGCGGGGCTCTCGCCGATGCCGACGATGCTGCAGTCGAGGATCGGCTCAAGACCCAGGGCCCGGGCCTTGGCCACCACGCCCGGGCCGTCGGCACCGGGATTCAGCCAGACCTCCTCGATCCCCTTCCGGGCGATCTCCTCGATGACCGACTCCCCGACCGCGGGTTCGAGATAGACGGTGGCGAGGTCGATGCGACCGGCGACGCCGACCGCCGCGGCCCCCGGCGCCCCTTCCCCCGCCGCTACACCAAAGCCGACATCGGGCTGCTCGCCGAAGTCGACGCCCTCCACGGCACCCTCTCCGGGCCCGCCACCCGCCAGCTCTGCATCCGGGCCTTGCACGTGTTCGGCGACCGCCGCTTCGAGCGCCTCGCCGCCGTCTCCAACGGACATCTCTACAACTTGCGCCACTCGACCAGAGCCGCAACGGCCGCCGCGGGACCGAGGGATAGGCCGGCAGGCCCTCGATGACATCGGCGACCGGCGTGATCGGCACGACCTCGTAGCCGCAACGGCGAAACGCCCGCACGGCCTTGTTTCCGAACTTCCCCCGGTCTCGCGAGGCACCCACGACGGCGACGACTCGGACCATGCGACAGTATACCCCCTCGGTCACCCGTGGCAGCACCCGCACCCTTGCCACGGGCGACCGGGACCGGGAGCAACGCCGCCGAGCCATATACAATCCCGCCGTGCCGTCCGCACGCGCCATGCTCCTCGCCGGTCTCGCGTTCCTGACCTTCTTCGTCGGGCTCGGCCGGCCGGCGATCACCGACTCAGACGAAGCGTTCTATGCGCAGGCAGGCCGGGAGATGGTCGAGAGCGGCGACTGGGTGACCCCCCACTACAACCGGCAGCCGCGGTTCGAGAAACCGGTGCTGTTCTACTGGCTGGTCGCGCTCGCGTATCTCGCGGCGGGGATCGGAGAGTTCGCCGCGCGAGAAACCGGTGCGCCGCGACGCCCCGTGCTCCCGGTCCGCTGTGCCCCGAGCCCGCCGTCGCTCGACAGTCGTGAACGTCCGGGCGCCGAGCCGCCTTCGCCGCGCGAGTCCCCTCGGCCCTGGCCGGACTCGGTCTCGTGCTGGCCGCCTTCGCGTGCGCACGCCGCTGGTACGACGACCGCACCGCGGTCCTCGCCGGCGCCATCACCGCCACGAGCTTCGGGTACGTGGCGGTGGCGCGGCAGGCGCTGCCGGACCTCGCGCTGGCCTGCTTCGTCACCGCCGGGACGTGGGCCGCGTTCGAAGCCCTGGTGGCGGTTCCCCGGCCGGCGGGCCGGCGCCGCCTCGGGTGGCTGGTCGCGGCCGGCGTCGCCCTCGCGGCCGGGTTTCTCACCAAGGGCCCCGTGGGAGTCGTCCTCCCCGCGCTGATCGTGGGCCCGCCGGCCGTCTGGCGGTGTCTCGTCGAGGGACGTGCGCGGGCCGGGCGGCCGGGGCCGCCCTTCGCACGACTGGCCGGAGACGTGGGCCTGCTCGCGGTGGTCTGCGTAGCGTTGACGCTGCCCTGGTTCGGGGCGATGACCGCGACGCACGGGGTCGCGTACCTGGAGCGGTTCTTCATCGCCGAGAACGTCGAGAGGTTCGCAACCGCCCGCTACAACGACCCGCGGCCGATCGGGTACTACGTGCCGATCGTGATCGGCGGACTCCTGCCCTGGTCGCCCCTGATGCTGGTCTGGTGGCGGCCGGTTCGCCGGATGCTCGCCCGGGCCCGCCGCATCGAGCCCGCCGAGGTCTGGCTCGGCCTGTGGGCGGCGGCGCCCCTCGTCTTCTACTCCATCTCGGTCGGCAAGCAGCCGCGGTACATGCTGCCGGTCCTGCCGCCGCTGGCGATCCTGTTGGCGCGGGGCGTATCGCGCGCCCTGGCCCGGCAGGCCGCGAACGGCGCGGGGCGGGACCGACTCCTGGCGGCCGGCGGGATCGCGGCCGGCGTCGTCCTGCTCCTCTTCGCCGCGGCAGTGGCCAGAGCCGGCATCCTGCTGGGCGACGGTTCTCCGGCCTCGATCCGGACCGCGGCGCTACTGATCGCCCTGTCGGGCCTGGGGGTGGTGCTGGCGGCCATGTCGTCACGCCAGCGGCTCCTCCCCGCCGCGCTCGCCGGCGCCTCCGTCGTTACCACCCTGAGCCTGCAGTACTCGGTTCTGTCCCGCCCGGGGCCGGAGCCGGTCGAGCGGATGGCCGCGCTGGTGCGCGCGGCGGACTCCGGCGACGTACCGTATGGCCGCTACCGGGTCTTCGTACGGAATCTCGTGTACTACACCGGCCGGCCGCATGTCGAGCTGATCACGCCCGAACAGCTCCGGGGGTTTCTCGCCTCTCCCGAACCGGTTCTGTGCGTGCTGCCGGACACGGACCTCGAGCAGGCTCGCGCGGACGGTGCGACGGCTTACGAGCTGGGGCGCGTCGCCTACTTCGACACCGGCCGCCTGACGCTGCGCACGCTGCTGTGGCCGGACCCGGCCACCGACCTGCAGACCGTGGTGCTGGCGACCAACCGCGCGCCGCCCTGACGGGCTCGCCGCGCCCGGCCGCGCCGGCCGGAAGCCGGCGCCGCAGGTGCAGACTCCTGGCAGGATTGGTTGGACGGCCAGCGGAGCCGCAGGCCAGGTCTTGCGGGCTCGCCACCTGCACGGGCCGTTTCACCCGGCGGGGCGCGACGGTCCGGCGTGGTCAGACGCAGAGCGAGCGCGACCCTACGGTCGCGTTGGAAGTTCGCTGGCGTGAACTTCTACGGCGCAAGCTCCGAGGCGGCGATGCCGGCCTTGTCGGCCAGGCGGGACTCCACGAGCTCGGGGACCAGACCGCGTATCGATCCTCCCAGGGCGAACACTTCCTTGACGAGCCGCGAGCTGAGATACGTGTAGGACTCCGCCGGCATCATCAGGACGGTCTCGATGGTCGAGCTGAGGCGCCGGTTCATCAAGGCCATCTGCATCTCGAACTCGAAATCCGAGATGGCCCGCAGGCCGCGCACGATCACGTGGGCCTGCCGGTTCCGCGCATAGTCGACGAGCAACCCCTCGAACGTGTCGACCTCCACGCCGGGCTGGGAGTCGAACACCGCGCGGGTCATGTCCACCCGCTCGGCGACGCTGAACAGCGGCGATTTCTCGGGGTTGACGAGGATGGCCACCACGATCCGGTCGAAGAGCGCCGCCCCCCGCTGGATGATGTCGACGTGGCCGTTCGTCAGCGGATCGAAGGTGCCGGGATATACGGCGATACGTTCGGGCCGGTTGGCTGCCATGCGTGTCACGCTCCCCCGTCCGAGACGGTGGCCTGCATGGTGCCATGCACTGCGTGTGCCCTGTCAACCGCGGGCCGGTAGAACTGGAGCACGCTGTCGCCCGCGCGCACCGATCGCAGCGCTTCGAGGGTGGGCGGTGCCGGGGGCTCAAGACGCCGCGCGTGCTCGATCACCAACCGGCTCCGCGGGCCGAGATGGGGGGCCGATGCGGCGAGCATCGCACCGATGTCCGCTGCGCCGTACGGCGGGTCGAGCAGCACCAGGTCGAATACCGCGGGGACGAGGCGGCGAAAGGCGGCCGGCAGCGCGGCCCGCCGCACCGTGCAGCGATCGACGACGCCGCAGGCCGCGGCATTGCGGCGGATCAACGCGACCGCCCGCGGATCGCGATCGATGAAGACGACGTGGGCCGCGCCACGGCTGAGCGCTTCCAGACCGACGGCGCCGGTGCCGGCGCAGCCGTCGAGCACCCGCGCGCCCTCGACGCGGGGGCCCAGGATGTCGAAGAGGGTCTCGCGCAGGCGATCGGAGGTCGGGCGCAAGCCGTCCCACCGCGGCGTCGACAGCCGCCGTCCCTTGTGCGTGCCTGCAATGATCCGCATGGTCGCCTCGCGGCGCCGCCTTCCCGGCCCGACCGCCTCCGCCCGCGCTTGCCCCGTTTCCCGGGCGCCAGGAACCCGCGGCGAAACCACGGGCCTTTCGCCACGGTTCCTACCCTACACCGGCCAGCCCGAAGCGCTCCCTCCAGCCGGCATCGAGCCGGGCCAACACGTCGGCGGCGATGCCCCGGCGCAGCGCCCGTTCCGCCTCGTCCCGCGCGATGTCCATGAGGTCCTGATCGCGAACCAGGTTGGCGACGCGCAGGGTCGGCAGACCGGATTGCCGCGTTCCGAGCACCTCGCCGGGGCCGCGAAGCCGCAGATCGTGCTCGGCGAGCTCGAAGCCGTCGGTGGTGCCGGCGACCGCCTCCAGCCGCGCGCGGCCGACGTCCGAGAGCGGCTCGTGATACAGCAGCCGGCACCAGGCCCGGCCGGGACCGCGCCCGACCCGCCCCCGGAGCTGGTGCAGCTGCGCCAATCCGAATCGCTCCGCGTGCTCCACGACCATGACGCTGGCCCCCGGAACATCCACCCCGACCTCGATGACCGTCGTGGCCACCAGCACGTCCACGTCGCCGCCGGCGAAACGCGCCATGACCGTTTCGCGTGCGTCGGACTTCATGCGTCCATGCAACAGATCGACCTCATGGTCCGGAAACCGCCGCGCCAGGGTGTCGACCATCACGGTGGCCGCCTTCAGATCGACCTTGTCCGACTCGTCGACGAGCGGATAGACGACGTAGGCCTGCCTCCCGAGGCGGAGCTCACGTTCCACCAGCGCATGGACCGCGTCGCGGCGGGACTCCGGCTCGATCCGCGTATCCACCGGCGTACGGCCCGGCGGCCGGTCCCGAATCACGGATACGTCGAGGTCGCCGTAGGCGGTGAGGGCCAGGCTGCGGGGAATCGGCGTCGCGGTCATGACGAGCACGTCCGGTTGCCCGCCCTTGTCCCGCAGGGTCGCCCGTTGCCTGACCCCGAATCGATGCTGCTCGTCGATGATCGCGAGTCCGAGCGCGCGGAACGCGACGGATTGTTGCACCAGCGCGTGGGTCCCCACCACCAGATGGGCGTCTCCCCGCTCCAGGGCGGCGATGGTGTCCCGCCGCGCCTTTGCCCCATGGCTCCCGGTCAGCGCAACCACCCGGAATCGCGACCGGGCCAGCAGCGGCCGCAAGGTCAGATAGTGCTGTTCGGCGAGGAGCTCCGTCGGGGCCATGAACGCGACCTGCAGGCCGTTCTCCAGGGCGACGAGGGCGGCCAACAGGGCGACGATGGTCTTGCCGCATCCGACGTCCCCCTGGAGGAGCCGGTTCATCGGGTACGGCCGGCAGAGGTCGTCGACGATGGTGCGGAGGGCGTCCTTCTGGCCGGGAGTCAGTCGGAACGGCAGCACCGCGAGGGCCGAGCGGCGGATCCGGTCGTCGACCCGGATGGCATGCGGCTTGCCATTCCGGGTGCGGGCCTGGACGCGAACCTGCAGGCCCAGCCGAAAGAGAAACAGCTCCTCCAGAATCAACCGCACCTGGGCCGGGCTGCGGAACCGGTTCAACTCGGCGAGGGAGGTGTCCGGGGGCGGGAAATGAACCTCCCGGAGAGCCCGATGGCGATCAGGCAGACGGCGCCGCAACCGGAGGTCCACGGGCAACGGATCGTCGAGATCGGGCGGCATCTGCCCGAGCGCGTCGTGCACCAGCCCCCGAAGCCGCTTCGTCGTCAGGGTGCCGATACGCTCGTACACGGGCACCACGCGGGCGCTGTGCAGTCCCGACCCGGCCTCTTGCTCCCCGCCGCCCTCGTCCCCTTCGCCCAGCACCTCGTATTGCGGGTTGGTCAGCCGCAGCCCCCCCGGGTCACGCCACTCCGGCGTTCCGTAGAGCTGGACCTGCTGGCCAGGCGAGAACGCGGTCTTCAGATACGGCTGGTTCATCCACACGGCCCGAAACGTGCCCGCGTCGTCCCGCGCCAGCATCTCGAACAGCGAGAAGCCCCGGCGGCGAGTATGCCGCAGACCCGTGCTGACCACCCTTCCGCGGACCGCGGCGGCTTCTCCCGGCCGCAGATCGCTGGAACGGACGAGGCGGCTGCGATCCTCGTAGCGGAGCGGAAACCGGTAGAGAAGATCGTCGCAGGTACGCAGCCCGGCCCGCTCGAGCTCCGCGGCACGGCGGGGACCGACCCCCTTCAGGAAACGCAACGCGGCCCCGAGGTCCGCACCGGCGGACGCTCGAGTCTCCCCACGCACCACGGACGGTCGCATCCGGCGTTCACTGCACGATGACCGCCAGGCCGCGCGACAGGCGGAGCTCGGTGATGCCGTAAGGCAGAGGAATCGGTTCGTCCAGGCGCGTGCCCGCCGGCTGCTCGGGAGTCCGGGTGAAGTGCCGCACCACTTCCTGCAGCAGTTGGACGGGTACCGAAACGCCGCCGATGGTCACCGTCTCCACTTCCACCTGCGCCATCCCGTTCGCGGATCGGATCCGGCCGCTCGCGGTCACCACGAGCTGTCCGGCCAGATACCGGAGGAGGTCGAACCCCGTTCGTTCCCGGGACTCGCGAATGACGTCGAGGTCGATCACCGCCTCGGCGGACAGCCGATCGTCCCCGATGCGCACGACCGGCGTCCGGATGCCCACCGGCAGATGCGGCGCCCCCTGGAACGCGAGATAGGCGTTGACCTCCGATTCCGGCAGCGAGGTCAGGCGGACCTCCGATGAAGCCTCGGAGGCGTGCCGCAGGATTTCGAGAAGCCTCCGTTCCAATCGAGCGCCGGACGCCTCCGAGACGACATCGGCAGCCTGAACCGCGCGGCCGGCCGGCCGGCCCGTTCCGCCGGCCACCGCCCCCCCCTGGGCGGCAGCCAGCGGCCCGCCGACCAACAACGTCAGTGCCGCCGCCCATCCCCCGTTTCGATGGCCCATCCCATGCAGTATATAACGATTTTGTTCGCTTTTTCTTTGCATTCGTGTAGAGTTACGGTTTCGTGCATGTCAAATGGAGCATTCCGGGCCGGCGCCAGTCAGGAGGCCGCGTGCAACCTCTGACCAGACGACAGCGGGAGATTCTGGACTATCTCAAGGAGTTCATCGAAGAACGCGGATACGCCCCGAGCCTCGAAGAGATCGGGAGCCGGTTCGGCCTCTCGTCGCTGGCCACCGTCCACAAGCACCTGATGAACCTGCAGGACAAGGGCTTCATTCGACGGTCCTGGAACCGCAGCCGCTCGGTGGAGCTCGTGCAGATCCGGGCGGGGGGCCGCGCCCTCGATCTGCCGCTGTGGGGCTACGTGGCGGCCGGCGAGCCGATCGAGGCGGTGGTCAGCCCGGAGACGGTGACGGTTCCGGAAGACCTGGTGGGATCGCGGGAGGCGTATGCCCTGCGGGTGCGCGGGAACTCCATGATCGACGAGCAGATTCGCGACGGCGATCTCGTCGTGGTCGAAAAGCGCCAGATCCCGCAGAACGGCGAAATGGTGATCGCGCTGCTCGACGGGTCGGACGTCACTCTCAAGACGTTCTACCGCGAGAAGGGGCGGGTCCGCCTGCAACCGGCGAACGAAGCCCACGCCCCGATCATCGTCAAGGCGGACGCGGTGCAGGTGCAGGGAGTCGTAATCGGCGTGATTCGGCGCTACTAGCGAGCCGGGCATGGCGCCTCGGCGGGCTTCGTCCCGGCGAAGGCGGCACGACCCGCCGACCGTCCGCGTTCGCCGACCGGGGGCCGCGTTCGCCGAATCACCGAGAATAGAGTGATGTCGCTCGCTCCGGTCGCGGCCGGGGCGCGCGCCATGGCCTGCGTAGATCCGCGGTTCGACCTGATTGGACGCAGCGGCGGTGCAACCGACGGCCTGCCGATGCGCAGGCGGCAGCCGCCGTCGCATCGATTGCCCCGGAATTCACTGATATAGTCGACTGGACTCGCGGTTGGTTGGCCCCCCGGGAGGCTCCGGCCGAACGGCGGGAATCCATAGACCGCAAGGACTGACATCCATGGAAGAGCGCAAACAGATCAACTTCACGATCGTGCCGGACGACGCGTCGGACGAGCCACGCATCTACTCCAATTTCTGTGCGATTTCCCACACCCCCTTCGACTTCACGCTGACGTTCTGCGAGGTCCTGCCGCCCACGGAGAAGACCGTGCGGGAGGCGGTCGCGGACCGCGTGCTCAAGGCGCCGGTCCGGTCACGCATCGTCGTGCCGATGGCGTTCGTCCCGAACCTCATCAAGGCGTTGCAGGACCATCTGAGAGCCTGTTCCGAATCGGGTGGGAAGCCCGACTGGAACAAACCGGCGGTCCACTGACCCGCCGGATCGATACCGGGATGCCGACCCCGACCGGTCCGCCGCGCCGACCGCCGGCCCGGAAGCGCTTCGGCCAGCATTTTCTCGAGGCCGCGTGGGTCTCGAAGCTGGTGGCGTGCATCGGGCCGTCGCCGGGAGAGCGGTTCCTGGAGATCGGCGCGGGGACGGGACAGCTCACGCTTCCCTTGGCGGCGGCCGGCGCCGAGGTGGTCGCGGTCGAGATGGACCGGCGGCTCGCCGCCCATCTGCGGGCGATCGTCCCGGCGTCGGTCCGGATCGTCAACGCGGACTTTCTGGACGAGGATCTGGCGCGCCTTCTCGCCGAACCGGGCGCTGGCCGCACGGCCCGGCCGGTGCGGGTGGCCGGCAACCTGCCCTACAACGTGTCGACGCCCATCCTTCGCCGCCTGCTCGAGACCCAGCGCCGGCATGCCTGCTTCCAGGACGCCACGCTCATGCTGCAGCGTGAGGTCGCGGATCGGGTGGTCGGTCAGCCGGGCTCGCGCGCCTACGGCCCCCTGGCCATTCTGACGCGGGTCGCGGCGGAGGCCGAGCGGGTGCTGGCCCTGCCCCCGGGCGCATTCCGGCCGCCCCCGCGGGTACGCTCGGCCGTGGTCAACCTGCGATTCCGTCCATCGCCGGTGCCGGTCGGCGACCGGATGCTGTTCGAACGCATGGTTCGGAATCTCTTTTCGCAACGGCGCAAGATGGTGCTCAACGCCCTCGGGCCCCTGGCCCGCAGCGTGTCGCCCTGCTCGCCGCGGGAGCTGCTCGAACGGGCGGGACTGGCGCCGGAGCGCCGTCCCGCCACGCTCGACCTGGCGGAGCTGGCCAGACTCGCGGACACCCTGGCTTCCTCGTCCCGATGAGCATCCGGCTCCGCCCGCCGTTCCACCGTGTCCCCGCTCCGGTTTCCGGCCGATACCGCCACGAAGAAGCATGACTGCGATACCAGAACCCCCCGCGACGACCGAGCCGACCCTGGAGGTCGTCCCCTACGGAGGCCTTGGCGAGTTCGGAATGAACATGCTGCTCGTCACCTGGCGGGACACCGCCATCCTCGTCGACGCCGGGGCGATGTTCCCGGGACCGGAGCTGCCCGGGGTCGATCTGGTGATCCCGGATCTCGGTCATCTGGAGGAGCGCGTCGGCAAGCTCTCGGCGGTGGTGCTGACCCACGGCCACGAAGACCACATCGGGGCGCTGCCCTACGTCTGGCCGCTCCTGGACGGCCCGGTGTACGGCACGCCGCTGACCCTCGCCCTGGCCGGTCACAAGCTGGCGGAGCATGGTTTCGACCCCGACGAACGCTGCCGCCCGCTGCACCCCGGCGACACCGCCGAGATCGGGGACGTCACGCTGGAGCTCATCCGGGTCACCCACAGCATGCCGGACTGCGTGGCGGTCGCCCTGCACACTCCGGCCGGGGTCATCGTCCACAGCGGCGACTTCAAGATCGACCAGACGCCGCTCGACGGTCAGCCGCTGGACGTGCATCGCTTCGCGGAGCTCGGACGGCAGGGAGTCCTCGCCTTCTTCGGGGACAGCACCAACATCGAAAGGCCGGGGTTCAGCGGGTCGGAGATCGACGTCGTGCCCGGGCTCGAAGAAGTGTTCGCCAGCGCGAAGGGCAGGGTCGTGGTCACCGCGTTCGCCTCGAGCCTCCACCGGATCCGGATTCTCGCGGACCTGGCGGCGCAGTTCGACCGCAAGCTGGCCTTCGTGGGGCGGAGCATCGTCCAGAACACCCAGATCGCGACGCGACTCGGCCATCTGGGGCTCCCGGCGGGGTTGCAGATTCGAGACTCGGAGATCGGCGACTACCCCGCGCGGAGGGTCGCCTGCGTCGCGACCGGGTCCCAGGGCGAGCCGCTGGCGGCGTTGTCGCGGATCGCCATCGACGACCATCGGCACGTCCACCTCGAGCCGGACGACGTCGTGGTCTTCTCGGCTCGAGCCATCCCGGGCAACCAGCGGGCCATCGGCCGGGTGATGGACCACATCGCCCATCGCGGGGCGGAGGTGGTACACAACGATACGAAAGCGGTGCACGTCTCCGGACACGGAAGCGCCGAAGAGCTGAAATTGTTGCTCTCACTCGTCAGGCCGCGCTACTTCGTGCCGATACATGGGGAGTACAGGTACCTCGCGGAGCACGCGCGGGTCGCCGTGCGGGTCACCGGAGGCGCCACCACGGTGCTGCTGGCCGAAGATGGGGACGTCATTCGCCTCGCGCCGGGCGCGGGACGTATCGCCGGCCGCGTCGCGACCGGCCGCATCCTCATCGACGGGACTCGATCCGGCGAGGTCGGGGACGAGGTTCTGCGGCATCGCCGGCATCTCGCCGCGGACGGAGTGGTCGTGCCGGTGATTGCCGTCAACCGCCAGGAAGGACGGATCGAGGGCACCCCGGACGTGGTGACCCGCGGCGTCGTGCTCGACGACCGGACGAGCGAGGTGCTCGATACCGTCCGCGAGTGGCTGACCGAGGTCATCGGCGAGGCGAGCCCCGAGGAACGGTCCGATCACGACCTGCTCACGGAGCGGGTCCGCATCGAGTTGCAGCGCCTGTTTCGAAAACGGGCGGGCCGGCGCCCCCTCGTGCTGCCGGTCATCATGGAGGTTTGACGGGTGTCCCGATCCACGCTGTCACGCTGGGGAAGCGAGTTCTTCGGGGTGGCGCTGTTCGCCGCCGCGCTCTTCTCGCTGGTCGCCCTCGCCACCTACGACCCTCTCGATCCGGTCTGGTTCTTCAGCACCGACGGGCACGAGACCCCCGTGAACTTCGCGGGGCGCGTGGGCGCATTCGTGGCCGAGCTGTCGTTTCAGTTGGTCGGGTTCAGCGCCTACCTGCTGCCGCTCGTCCTGGTCGTGCTCGGCTGGCACTACTTCTGGTGCAAGCCCGTCGAGGGGACGTACGTCCGGGCGGTGGGACTGGGGCTGACCCTGGCCTGCACCGCGTCCTTCCTCACCCTGGCGTTCTCCGCCTTCGACACCGCCGAGCGCCCGTTCGGAGCCGGTGGATACCTCGGAGGATGGATTGCGGACCTCCTGGCGGAGCATCTCGACCGCACCGGCTCGATCATCCTGATTCTGACCTTCCTGTTCCTCGCCGTTCTCCTGATGACCCAGGTCTCGTTCGGGTACGTGCTGAGCCGGTCGATGGCCGGGGTCGGCCGGAGCGGAGCCGCCCTGCGAGACGCCGCGCACGCCCAGTGGAGCAACCGCCCGCGCGAGGCCGACCGGGGGCGCCGGAACGTCGTCCCGAAGCCGGGCCGGGCCGCAGCCCCGGCCGCCCCGACCCCGGCGCCCGCAACCGCGGCGAGCCCACCGGCCGGCCGGCCCGTACGCACACGGAGCCGCGGGCGCCGGACGGCAACGCCGGCAGCCTCCCGCGAAGAACGCCAGAGCCCCGCGCCGGCGATCCGGGCGGCGCAGCCCGATCCGCCGCCGATGACGCCCGCGGCGCCGGTGTCCCCCCCGCCGCCCGATCGTCGCGGGAAGGCCTTCACGCTGCCCCCGCTGTCCCTGCTCGACCCGTTGCGGACGAAGCAGCAGTTCGACGAGCGCGAGCTGCTCGACAACGCCCGCCTGCTCGAGAACAAGTGCCAGGAATTCTCGGTTCAGGGGACGGTCATCCAGATACATCCGGGACCGGTGGTGACGACCTACGAGTTTCGCCCCGATCCCGGCGTCAAGTACAGCCGCGTGACCGGTCTCGCCGACGACCTCTGCCTGGCGATGCAGGCGGAATCGATTCTCATCGAGCGGCTTGCCGGCAAGTCCACCGTCGGCATCCAGATACCGAACCGCGTGCGGGAGCAGATCTCCCTGCGGCAGATGCTGGAGTCGCCCCCCTATTGCGAGAACGAGTCCAAGCTGGCGTTGGCGCTGGGACGGCGGATCCACGGAGAGCCGATCGCCGGCGATCTGGGGAAGATGCCCCATCTCCTGATCGCCGGTTCGACGGGCACCGGCAAGAGCGTGGCGATGAATGCGATGCTGACCAGCATCCTCTACAAGGCCACGCCGGAGGACGTGCGGTTCATCCTGATCGACCCCAAGCGGCTCGAGCTCGGCATGTACAAGGACATTCCGCACCTGCTGACCCCGGTGGTGGTCGAGCCCAAGCTGGCCTCGAACGCCCTGCGCTGGGCCGTCCACGAAATGGAGGAACGGTACAAGCAGTTGGCGGCGGAAGGGGTGCGGAACCTGGAGCAGTACAACCGCAACGTGCGCGAGCAGTTGCGGGAACGGGCAGAGCAGCCCGGCGAGGCGCCTTCGGACCCGGACGAGGTTCCGAAGCCGTTGCCCTACATCGTGCTGGCCATCGACGAGCTGGCCGACCTGATGATGCTCGTGGGCCGCGAGGTGGAAGAGTCCATCGCCCGGCTGGCCCAGATGGCCCGGGCCGTGGGCATACATCTGATCCTGGCCACCCAGCGCCCGTCGGTCGACGTGATCACCGGACTGATCAAGGCCAATCTCCCGGCGCGCATTTCGTTCCGCGTTTCGTCCAAGGTCGATTCACGCACGATTCTCGACGGCAACGGGGCCGAGAAGCTCCTGGGCCGCGGCGACATGTTGTATCTGCCGCCGGCCTCGTCGCGATTGGTGCGGGTGCACGGACCTTACATCTCCGAGCAGGAAACGGCGCGCGTCTGCGGCTTTCTGCGCAAGCAGGGCAAGCCCGCCTACGACGCGACAATCACGGCCGAGGAGAAGCCGGCCGACGCCGAGGCCTTCGAGAAGGACGAGCTCTATGACGAGGCGGCGCGACTCGTCGTGGCGGCGGGTCAGGCCTCCATCTCCTACCTCCAGCGCCGCCTCCACATCGGATTCAGCCGGGCCGGCCGACTGGTCGACATGATGGAAGCGGACGGGCTCGTCTCGGCGGGGACCGGCGGCAAGGCTCGCGAGGTGCTCGTGGGGGCGGACTACTTCGAAGAGGTCGACCTGCAGCTCCGCTGAACCGCAGCCCGGACGTCGCTACGGCGCAGGCTCCCAGGAAGCCTCGAACGGCAGCGCGGCCAGAGTGCGCACGCCCACGCCGGTGGCGCCCTTGGCGCAGTACGGTTTGTTCTCGTCGTGCCAGGCGGTTCCGGCGATGTCGAGATGGGCCCAGGGCCGGCCGCCGCTGAACGCCTTCAGGAACATCCCCGCGGTGATCGCCCCGCCGTCGCGCCCTCCGATGTTGGCGAGGTCGGCGGTCTCGCTCTTCAGCTGCTCGGCGTACTCGTCGAACGCCGGCAGCGGCCACAGCCGCTCCCCCGCCCCGGCCGCGGTCTCGCGGACGGACTCGACCCACGCCGCCGGCGTCCCCACGAGACCCGAGGCATGATGTCCCAGGGCAACGACGCAGGCGCCGGTGAGGGTCGCGATGTCCACCAGGTGGGTCGCGCCGAGACGTTGCGCGAGGACGAGGGCGTCGGCCAGGATCAGCCTCCCCTCGGCGTCCGTGTTGAGCACCTCGACCCGCTTGCCGTCGGCCGCGGTCAGCACGTCGCCCGGGCGGATGGCGCGCCCTCCCGGCATGTTCTCCACCGCCGGCACGATGCCGATCACGCGCACGGGCGGGGCCAGTTGTCCGATCGCCCGCATCGCGCAGACCACCGCGGCCCCGCCGGACATGTCGCGCTTCATGAGGTCCATGCCGTCGGACGGCTTGATCGAAATGCCTCCGGTGTCGAACGTCACGCCCTTGCCGATCAGACCCAGCACCGGCCCGGTTCCGTCTCCGGCATCCTCGGGTTCGTAGCGCATGACGATGACCCGCGGGGGCTCGGCGCTGCCCTGCGCCACGCCCTCGACGAGCCCCATCCCGTGCGAGGCGATGGCCTCTTCGGTGAGCACCTCCACCGAGGTTCGGGGGCCGCTGGCGAGGTCGAGGGCCCGGTCGGCGAAGACCCGCGGGGTGAACAGGTTCGCGGGCTCGTTGGACAGCTCCCGCGCCAGATTCGAGCAGCTCCCGAGGAGCGCCCCGCGCCGAGCGGCCGCCTGCACGTCCGCATCAGGCTCGCGGCCCAGGGCCAGATCGACCCCGGCCAGCGGCAGGGTCTCGGGGTCGTCCGTCTTGAACCGGTCATCGCGAAACGCCCCCATCACCAACCCCTCGGCGACGGCCTGCACCGTCGACGGCGTCTCGCCGGAACCGCCGCAGACGAAGACGAGGCGCCGGGCCCTCCGGCTGCGCGCGGCCATGCCGGCGGCCCCGGCCACCGTCCGCGCGCGATCGGCGGCATAGGCGCCGCGGGGGCCCGCCCCCACCAGGAGCACCCGGCGGGTTCCCCAGGTGGCGTCGGCCACGTCCGTCAGGTAGAACTCGTGAACCTTTCCGCTCAGCTCGCCGGAGGCCCGGGCCCGGCCGATGGCGCCGGCCGCCGCGGTATCGAGCTCCTGCATGTCGGGGTTGTCGTCGTCCTCGAAGATCGGCGCGCAGAGGAGATCGGCTTCATAGCCGCGCAGCGCGCCTGAGCGGCAGTCGACGGGCAGGACTTCGCGTGCCGTGTGCATCGGCGGATTATAGCGCGCGGCGATCGCCGGAACGGGATGCCCCTGCCCGACTCCCTTCTGGCCCGGGCGCACCCCCAGGCCTGCAACCGATGCGCCGATGCGCCGCGCGCTGGCGTCCGGATGGCCGTCGCGCTACAATCGCGCCATGCATGAATCTGGCTCGCGGCGGCGCGCCGGCGGCATCCTCGCGGGCTTGGCGCTGCTCGTCCTCGCGCTCCCGGCGAGCGCGGCCGCCCAGGATGGCGAACGGCCGGAATTGACCCTTCGCGCCCGTCCGAACGTGGCGTTCGCCCCGAACCCGATCTCGTTCACGGGCCTGTTGCGGGGCGGCTCGGACGACTACGAGGACTTCTACTGCGTCAGCGCCGAGTGGGACTGGGACGACGGCACGGTGTCGGAGAGCGTCTTGGACTGCGAGCCCTACGAGCCGGGAGTGAGCGAGATCCGGCGCCGTTTCTCGCGACGGCACACCTACCAGAGCGCGGGCCGCTACGAAGTCCGGCTCAATCTCAAGCGCCGTGACGACGTGGTCACCTCGGCCCGGGTCCGGGTCACGATCCAGGGCGGCCGATTCCGCGACTGACCGTCGTGCGCAGCTCGACCGATCTCAATCGGCCGCCGTCGAGGCGGTAGGCCCGTACTTCCGACAGGGCCGGCGACGCGATCACGTACAGCAGCCCGGTATCGTCGGCTTCCCGCGTATCCGTCGCGGACGGCAACGGCGGCGATGCGGGATGGGAGTGATAGGCGCCGACCACCGCGAGGCCGTCCCGACGGGCGGTCCTGATGGCGGCGAAGTGGTCGGCCGGGTCGATCAGATACCGGGTACGGCTCTGCCGCAGGTTGCGGGCGGGATGGGCGCGCGTGATCTGCGTGTCGGTACCCGTGGCGAGACCGATGAGGAGACCGCAGCACTCGTCCGGCAGGGCTCGGCGCGCATGATCGAGGATGGCGTCGCGCACCGTGCGGTGGATATGGACGGCGTCGCCCACCGAATGGATGCTCCCCTGCTCCGGCCGACCCGGCTCCGCGGGACTACTCCTGCCGCCGATCGCCGCGCAGCCGGGCCAGATGCGCCCGCCAGACCCCGGCCGAGTCGAAGACGCGATCGATCTCCTCCCCGGTGTCCAGCCCCGCGCGGAGCGCCTGCAGCTCGGCGATGAAGTCGTCGAGAGCATCGCCTATTGCATCGGCGTTCGAGCGGCAGATGTCCCGCCAGATATCCGGCGGGCTCGACGCGAGTCGGGTGGCGTCGAACAATCCCCGCCCGGTCAGCGCCAGTCCGCGTTCCTCGGCCCGGTTGCCGACGACGTGCATGAGGGCGCTGGCCGCGAGCTGCGGCAGGTGGCTGACGAACGCGAGAAGCCTGTCGTGCTCCGCCGCGTCGAGCACGTGGGGCTCGGCCCCGAGGGTCCGGACGAACTCGGACAACCGCTCCAACACCCCTGCCGCCGCCGCGCCGTCCGGCGTGAACAGCCAGGGGCGCTTGACGAACAGATCCGGCCGAGCGTGCTCGATCCCGCCTCGCGGGGCCCCGCCGAGCGGGTGTCCGCCCACGAAGGTGAACCGCGAAGGAAGCTGGCGGGCCGCCTCGACCGTCGTGCGTTTGGTGCTCCCGACGTCGGTCACCACGGCGGCGGTCGTGACGTGCCGCTCCAGCTCCGCGAGCCGGTCTATGTTCTGCTCGACCGGCGCCGCGAGAATGACGAGATCAGCCCCGGCCATGACGACCGGGTCGTCGGCGGCCACGTCGATCGCGTGGAGCACCATCGCCTTCTCGAGGACCTCCTTCCGATCGACGCCGATGACGAGGCAGGAAGGCCAGTGCCGCCGCGCCGCGAGCGCGATCGAGCCGCCGATGAGCCCGAGCCCGACGATCGCCACCTTGTCGAACGGCGGCGGGCTCGTCGCCGCGGGTTGCGGCTGGAGCATCGGAAGGGTCCGGGGAGTGTCGGTCACCGGTTTCGCCACGGGCTTAGGTCCCCCAGCCGCGATAGGCGACCGGCTCGAGGCAGATGCTGCGCCCGATGGCCGGCGCGATGATCCGCAGCTCGGCCATGAGGCGGTCGAACTGGGCCGGAAAGATCGACTGCGCGCCGTCGCTCAGAGCATGGTCGGGGTCCGGATGGACCTCGATGATCAGGCCGTCGGCGCCGGCCGCGATGGCCGCGCGGGCCATCGGGGCGACCTTGTCGCGCAGGCCGGTGCCGTGGCTGGGGTCGGCGATGATCGGGAGATGGCTCAGCTTCTGGACCACCGGGATCGCGGAGATGTCCATGGTGTTCCGGGTATAGCTCTCGAACGTCCGGATGCCGCGCTCGCACAGAATGACGTTCGGGTTGCCCCCCGACAGCAGGTACTCCGCCGACAGCAGCCACTCTTCGATGGTGGCCGAGATGCCCCGTTTGAGGAGAATCGGAGTGCCGCTCCGCCCCAGCTCCCGCAACAGGCTGTAGTTCTGCATGTTGCGGGCGCCCACCTGCAGAATGTCCGCATACCGGGACACCAGCTCGATCTGGCCGACGTCCATGACCTCGGAGGCCACCTTCAGGCCCTCGGCGTCGGCGGCCGCGCGAATCAGCCGCAGCGCCGCCTCTCCCAGCCCCTGAAAGCTGTAGGGCGAGCTCCGCGGCTTGAAGGCGCCGCCCCGCAGCACCTTCGCGCCCGCCTTCTTGACGGCGGCGGCGGCCCCGGCGATCTGCTCCTCGGTCTCCACCGAACAGGGCCCGGCCATGACGATGACCTCGTCACCGCCGACCCGGACGTCACCCAGGGAAACGGTTGTGTTCTCGGGCCTGAACGTCCGGCTGGCCAGCTTGTAGGGCTCCGTGATCCGCATCACCTCATGGACGCCGTCCATCACCTCGATGAGACGGGCGTCGAACGATCGGATGCCTCCCACCGCGCCCAGCACGCTGCGAAGCTGACCCGTCGACCGGTGCACGTCGAACTGGTTCTCCACCAGATGCGCGATGACCCGCTGGATCTGCTCTTCGCTCGCGCGTTCTTCCATTACGACAACCATGACCCGCCTTCCTCCTGCCTCGGTGTCCGCCCCGATCCGCCCGCGTCACCCGGACGAACGTTCCAGGCGCCGGGCTTCGTCGATGATGCGCTCGAACAGCCGCGTAATCGCGTCCCCATCGAGCGGGCCGGCGTTCTGCGACCGTACGTGACCCAGCACCTCGCGCTCGCGTTGCGGCTGATAGACCTTGAGCCCCACGGTCTCCTTGAGCCGTCCGATCTCCTGCGCACAGCTCGCCCGCTCGTTCAGCAACGCCACGAGCCGGGCATCGAGCTCGTCCATCCGGTTCCGAATCTCCGTGATCCGCCGTTCCACCGCCGCCAGCTCGGGCGGTGCGGATTGCCGGTTTCCTGACGTCATGCCGCGCGCGCGCCTCCCCCCGGCCCGGTAATCGTCGCCTTTCGGCTCCGCCTGCCGCCGAACCAACCCGACAGGAGAAACTGCGCCTTCCACGGCGCATGCTCCCAGCCTGGAAACCGTCGCCCCGGCTTCGCTGGCCGCCCAACCAATCGTCCAGCCGTCGCGCCGTTCTACGGCGCCGACGCCTGGTCTGCGTCGCCCTTCAGCCAGGCCACGTAGCGCTCGACCGCGGTCACGAGGCCGGCCGAGTCCGCCTGTCGGGCGATCGTGTTCACCAGCGCGCTACCCACCACGCCGGCGTCCGCGTACCGTCCCACCTCGCGCAGATGCTCGGGGCTCGACAGCCCGAATCCGATCGCCACCGGCAGCGGCGTCACCGCCCGAATCCGCTCCACGAACCCGCGCACGCCGGCCGCCATCTCCGCCCGCGCACCCGTCACCCCGAGCCGCGAAATGCCATAGAGAAAGCCTCGCCCGAGGTCGGCCGCCCGCCGGATCCGATCGTCGGTCGTCGTCGGGCTCAACAGGAAGATCGGATCGAGGCCCGCGCCCACGATGGTCCGGCGAAAGGCGTCTGCTTCTTCTATCGGCAGATCGAGCATGAGCACGCCGTCGACCCCCGCCGCCGCGGCCCGGGCCGCAAACCGGTCCGGCCCCAGGCGGAGCACGGGGTTCGCATAGGTGAACACCACCACCGCGGCACCGAGGTCGGCGCGCACGCGCTCGATCAGATCCAGGGTGCCGGTCAGGGTCGAGCCGGACGCCAGGGCGCGCTCCGAGGCGCGCTGGATGACCGGTCCGTCGGCCAGCGGATCCGAGAACGGGACGCCGACCTCGATCACGTCCGCCCCGCCCCGGTCCAACGCGCGGAGAATGGCCTCCGAGCGCGCCAGATCGGGATCGCCCGCGGTGACGTAGGTCACCAGACCGGTGCGGCCGGCGGCTCGCAGGTCCGCGAAGCGGTCCGCAATGCGCGAGCTCATGCTTCCGACTCCGATCCGGAGGCCCCGCCGCCCGCGTCGGGTTCGACGCCGAGCCCCCGGTCGCGCGCGATCTCGACGTCCTTGTCGCCTCGGCCCGAGAGGTTGACGAGGAGAATCGTCCCCGGATCGCAGCCCGCGGCTGCCGTTTCGACATGGGCCAGCGCGTGCGCCGACTCGAGGGCGGGAATGATCCCTTCCAGCCGCGCCACCCGCTGAAACGCCCGTAACGCCTGGTCGTCCGACACCCAGGTGTATTCCGCGCGCCCGAGATCGCGCAACCACGCATGCTCCGGGCCGACCGCCGCGTAGTCCAGACCGGCCGACACCGAATGGGTCGGCTCGATGTTGCCGTGCAGGTCCTGGAGGATGATGCTCCGCGTGCCCTGCAGGACCCCGACCGCGCCGGTGGCGAACCGCGCCGCATGGCGGCCCGGGACGATCGCCTCGCCGCCCGCCTCCACCCCGATCAACCGCACCGGCGTATCGTCGACGAACCCGTCGAAGATGCCCAGGGCATTGCTGCCGCCCCCCACGCAGGCGACGACCGCCGCCGGCAACTGCCCGGTCAGGTCGAGGATCTGCCGCCGCGCCTCGCATCCGATGACCGACTGGAACTCGCGCACCATCAGCGGGTAGGGATGAGGACCGAGAACCGACCCCAACAGGTAGTAGGTGTCGTAGACGTTGGTCACCCAGTCGCGCATCGCCTCGTTGATGGCGTCCTTCAGGGTCCGGCTCCCCGCCTCCACGCCGGTCACCTTCGCGCCGAGCAGCCGCATCCGGACCACGTTCAGGGCCTGGCGCGCCATGTCCTCGGCCCCCATGTAGACCTCGCAGGAGAGCCCCAGCAGGGCGCAGGCGGTGGCGGTGGCCACGCCGTGCTGTCCCGCGCCGGTCTCCGCCACCACCCGGCGCTTGCCCATCCGGACGGCCAGCAGCGCCTGCCCGAGCGCGTTGTTGATCTTGTGGGCGCCGGTATGCGCCAGATCCTCGCGCTTGAGGAAGATCCGGACGCCGCCGAGCTGCTCGGACCACCGGCGGGCTTCGTGCATCGGGGTCGGGCGGCCGACGTACCGATCGAGGAGGGTGGCGAGCTCCTGCCGAAAGGCGGGATCGGCGCGGGCCGAGAGGTACGCCGCCTCCAGCTCCGACACCGGCGCCACCAGGGTCTCGGGAACGAAGCGCCCGCCGTAGGCCCCGAAGTACCCGCGCGCGTCCGGATCCCGTTGCCCGAAGACCGCGCCGGCCGGGGCGGTGCTGTCCGTCGTCGTCATAGGCTCCCTCGTCACGCCTGTCGCACCGGGCGCCCTATCGCCCGCTGGCGCCCTTACCGCCCGCTGGCCCCTGCTACTCGCTGGCGCCCTTGTGCCCGCCTCGCTGGCACCCTCAGGAAAGTGATCAACATCAATTTGCCAACTGCACCCGGGCGCAGCCCGTCTCATACGGTCTCGCGCGCCTTGCACCGGCGCAACAAGCGGGAATCACGGGCTGCGCCTCGATGAAGTTGACAGCTCCAATATCGATCACCGTTCTTACCGCCGCTGGCGTCCTACGGCCCGCCGGCGCCCTGGCCGGTCCCGGCGCGCCGCGGAGTTCCGCCACGGGCGGCCGCCGCCGGTTCCGCGGCGGCCAATGCCGCAAAGAACGCCCGCAGGCGGTCCGGATCCTTCACCCCCGGCCGTGACTCCACGCCGGACGACACATCCAGGGCGTAGGGCGCGACCTCCCGGACCGCGTCGGCCACGTTCTCGGCGCGCAGCCCCCCCGACAGCACCAGCGGACGGCGCCGCGCGATCCGCGCCGCGCGGCTCCAGTCGACCCGCTGTCCGGTGCCCCCCATCCGCACCGGGTCGAACGCGTCGGCCAGCAGGGTCGCCCGAGACCAGACCGAGTCCGGATCGTCGGCGCCGCCGCCGGACAGCCGCACCGCCTTGATGACCCGCCGGCGGCACTGCCGGCACACCGCGGTCGACTCCTGTCCATGAAGCTGCACCGCGCCGAGCCCGACCTCGTCGGCGATCGCGTTGACCTCGTCGACCGGCTGGTCGACGAACACCCCCACGCCGGTCACGTGCGGCGGCAGTCCGGCGAGGATCGCGGCGGCGGTCTCCGGCTCCACGAACCGCGGGCTGCGGGGCCAGAAGATGAAGCCCACCCACGCGGCGCCAAGGCGAGCCGCGAGGTCCGCATCCTGCGGCCGGGTGATCCCGCAGATCTTGACCGGCATCGTCACGGGACGTCCCCCGCGGGCGTGCGCCCGGCCGCCGCAGAGACAGTGTCCCCCGCCGGCACCCCAGCCAGCAGATCGCGGAGGGCGGCGCCGGGGTCGGGGGCGGTCATCAAGGTCTCGCCGATCAGGAACGCCAGATAGCCCGCCGCGCCCAGCCGCACCAGATCGGCGCTCGTCCGCAGACCGCTCTCCGCGACACCGATCACGCCATCCGGCATCTGCTGGACGAGCCGTCGGGATGCATCGAGGTCGACCGCCAGCGTCCGCAGGTTGCGGTTGTTCACCCCGATGACGGCGGCGCCGACCCGCACCGCCCGCTCCATCTCGTGGGCATCGTGTACCTCGACGAGGACCCCGAGTCCCAGATCCGTCGCCCGGTCCGACAGCGCACCGAGCTCGGCGTCGTCGAGGGCGGCCGCGATCAGCAGCACCGCGTCCGCCCCCGCGACCGCCGCCTCCAGCAGCTGATAGGCGGTGACGACGAAGTCCTTCCGGAGCACCGGGAGGGCGACCGCGGCCCGCACCGCGCGCAGGTGGTCGAGCGATCCATCGAAGAAGGTCGGCTCGGTCAGCACGGACACGGCCGCCGCCCCGTTCCTTTCGTAGGCCGCGGCGATCGCCTCGGGCCGATAGTCCCGGCGGAGAATCCCGCGGGACGGCGACCGCCGCTTGCACTCCGCGATCACGTTCGCGCGGCCAGGGGCGGTCAGCGCCCCTTCGAACCGCGCCTTGCCGTCGAGGGCCGCGGGAACCCGCGACGCCAGCACCGCCTCCGGGAGCCGGCGCCGGCGATCGCCCACCGCCTGCCGGGTGGCGGCGACGATCGTCGCCAGCAGGTCCGGCCCGAGGTCGGGGCGCGGGGCGGCGGTCATGCCTCCCCCGGTCCCGCCGCCGTCGCGGCCACGAGCCGGGACAGCGTCTCCTGCGCCCGGCCGTCATCGAGGACGGCGGCGGCCAGGGTCACCCCGGCCCGCAGGTCCGTGACCCGCTCGGTGATGAACAGCCCCGCCGCCGCATTCGCCAGCACCATGTCCCGCGGGGGACCCGGGCGGCCCGCCAGCACATCCCGGGCGATCGCCTCGTTGTCGTCCGGAGACTCCGCCCGGAGGTCCTCGATGGCGGCCACCGGCAACCCGAAGTCACCCGGATGCAGGAAGAAGCTGCGGACGATCCCGTCGCGGCATTCCGACACCTTGGTGTAGCCGGTGGTGGAGATCTCGTCCAGGCCGTCGGCGCCGTGGGCCACCCAGGCCCGTTCGGTCCCGAGGTCGGCGAGGGCCCGGGCCAGCAGGTCGGTATGGTCGGGCCGCGATACGCCGACGAGCTGCCGGGTGACCCCGGCCGGGTTGGTCAGCGGACCGAGCAGATTGAAGACGGTGCGCACGCCGAGGTCGCGCCGGGCGCCGGCCGCGTGACGCATCGAGGGATGGAATGTGGGCGCGAACAGAAACGCGATGCCGCAGGTGTCGAGGCAGCGTTCGACGACCGGCGGGGGCGCATCCACGGCAACCCCGAGGGCGCCGAAGAGATCGGCGCTTCCGCAGCGGCTCGAGACCGCGCGGTTGCCGTGCTTCGCGACCGGCACGCCGCACCCGGCGAGGACGAGGGCGGCCAGCGACGAGACGTTGAATGTAGAGGCGCGATCGCCCCCGGTGCCGCAGGTATCGAACCGCGGCCGGTCGCCGGCCGGCAGCGTGACCGCGTTCGCGCGCATCGTCGTTGCCAGCCCGACGATCTCGGACGGCCGCTCCCCCTTCATCGACAACGCGATCAGCAGTCCCGCGATCTGGGCCGGGGCGGCGCGTCCCGCCATGATCTCCTGCATGGCGTCCGCCGCCTCGCCGACGGTCAGGTCCCGGCGGAGGTGGAGCCGCTCTATCAGCTCGGCAAACATCAGCACTCCAGGAAGTTCCGCAGAATCTGGTGGCCGACCCCGGTCAACACCGACTCGGGATGGAACTGCACGCCGTGGACGGACCACTCCCGGTGGCGAACCGCCATGATCGTGCCGTCCTCGGCGGCCCGCGCCACGACCTCGAGCTCCGAGGGACAGGTTCCCGGCGCCACCGCCAGCGAGTGATACCGCGCGGCCGCAAAGGGGCCCTCGATGCCCTGGAAGACGCCCCGGCCGTCGTGCTCGACCATCGAGCGCTTGCCGTGCACGATCACCGGCGCGCGGGCTATCGCCGCCCCGAACGCCAATCCGATGGCCTGGTGCCCGAGGCAGACCCCGAGAATCGGCAGCTCGGCCCCGAACCGGCGAATCGCGTCCACCGTCACCCCGGCGTGCTCGGGGCGTCCCGGTCCCGGGGAGATGACGATCCGATCCGGCTTCAACCCGGCGATCCCGTCGACCGACACCTCGTCGTTGCGGCGAACCGTGAGCGTGGCGCCCAGCTCGCCCAGGTACTGAACGAGGTTGTAGGTGAACGAATCGTAGTTGTCGATGACCAGCACCATGGCGCGCGCCTCGAGTCCTCTTTCGGAAAACCGTCGTCCCGGCAGCGGCTCCGCTTCTCTCCTGGCCCGGAAATCGTCGCCGTAGGAGTTTCGCGCCAGCGAAACTCCCAACGCGACCGCAAGGTCGCGCTACGGCCTCCGATTGCCGCCCAACCAACTCTGCCAGGACCCCGCACCGCTCTACGGCGCAGCCCCCTAGACCATCTCCAGGGCGCGCAGGAGCGCCGAGGCCTTGTCCCGGGTCTCGTTGTACTCGGCCGTCGGGTCCGAATCGGCGACGATGCCGGCCCCCGCCTGCACGTGGGCGCGGCCGTCGCGCATCGTGATCGTCCGGATCGTGATGCAGCAGTCGAGGTTGCCCGCGAAGTCGACGTAGCCGATGGCCCCCGCGTAGATGCCGCGTCGCGTTGGCTCGAGGTCCGAGATGATCTCCATGGCCCGTATCTTCGGGGCGCCGGACACGGTGCCGGCCGGGAAGCACGCGGCCAGGGCATCGAGCCGATCGCGATCCTCGCGCAGCCGCCCCTCCACCCGCGACACCAGGTGCATGACGTGCGAGTAGCGCTCCAGCCCCATGAACTGCGCCACCCGCACGGTCCCGTAGTCGGATACCCGCCCGATGTCGTTCCGGCCGAGGTCCACGAGCATGACGTGCTCGGCCCGTTCCTTCTCGTTCTGCTTCAGCTCTTCCGCCAGCCGCCTGTCTTCCGCATCGTCCCCGCCGCGGGGACGGGTGCCGGCGATCGGGTGGGTGATCACCTCGCGGCCCTCCACCCGCACCAGCATCTCCGGAGACGAGCCGACGATCGACAGTCCGCCCATGCGAATGAAGTACATGTAGGGCGAGGGGTTCACGTGCCGCAGGGCGCGATAGACGCTGAACGGGTCGGCGGCCACCTCGGTCTCGAACCGCTGCGACAGGACCACCTGGTAGATGTCGCCGGCCGCGATGTGCTCCTTCGCGGCCCGCACCGCCCCCTCGAACGCGTCCTGGCTGGTGTTGGAGCGGACCTCCCGCGGGCCCGAGGCGGCCACCGGCGGCTCCGACAGGCTGCGCTCGAGCTCCCGTTCGAGGAAGTGGATCTTGGCGCAGGCGAAGCGATACGCGGCGTCGAGGTCCGCGTCCGGGTCCACGCGGGCGTTGGCGATGACGAGTATCCGGTGCTTGACGTGGTCGAACGCCAGAATCGTGTCGAACACCATGAAGCCGGCCTGGTCGTCGCCGTTCGAGGGCGCGCCGCGCTGCTCCCAGACTGCCTCGAGCCCCGGCTCGAACCACTGGGCGGCGTCGTAGCCGAGAAACCCGACGGCGCCGCCGGTGAACCGCGGCATGCCCGGCACGACCGGGGCCCGGTAGTCGCTCATCACGCGCCGCAAACGGTCGATGAACGGCCCCTCGCCGGTGGTGGTGACCCCGCCCTGCTCGGTGACGATCCGTCCATCCCGCGCCCGCAGCACGAGAAACGGGTCCTTGCCGAGGAACGAGTAGCGGGCGACCTGCTCGCCCCCTTCCACGCTCTCGAAGAGGAACGCGTAGTCGGCGTGCTCGGCCACCTTGAGGAACGCCGACAGCGGCGTCAGCAGGTCCGCCAGAATCTCCTTGCAGACCGGCACGAAGGTGCCGCGCGAGGCCAGCTCCCGAAAGGTCTCGAATGACGTGATGCTCATGCCGGCGCTTCCTGCACGTTCTCGTTCCGCGCGGCGAGGGCGGCCCGGGCCGCCCGCAGGAACAGGTCGGTGGACGGACGCGTGCCGCACCACCACTCGAACTGCCGCACCGCCTGGGCCGCGAGCATGTCGAGGCCGCCGATGGTGCGGCAACCGGCCGCCTCCGCGTCGCGCAGCAGCCGGGTCCGCGCGGGGTTGTAGACGAGGTCGTAGACGGTGGAGCCGCCCGCCAGCGCCTCCGCCGGCACCGGGGTGTCGTCGACGTGCGGAGCGGTTCCGACCGGCGTCGTATTCACCAGCAGATCCCAGGACCCGGGCGGCGGCGGAAAAGCGCCCGCGGCGCCGCCCGCGAGGGCCGCGACCTCGGCCGCGCGCTCGGGACGGCGGGCGCAGACCGTCACCGCGGCTCCCCGGCCGGCCAGCCCCGCCGCCGACGACCGGGCCGCGCCGCCGGCCCCGAGCACGCAGCACCGGAGCCCGTCGACGCCGCCCTGTGCCTCGAGCGGCGCGAGAAACCCGGCCACGTCGGTGTTCAATCCCCGCCACCCGCCGCCGTCGGCGCGCAGCGTGTTCACCGCCCCCGTCCGCCGGCCGACCGGGTCGACGTCGTCGACGTACTCCAGAATCGACTCCTTGAACGGCGCGGTGACGCTGAGCCCCCGCACACCGAGCGCTTCCACGAGCTGCATGAGGTCGCCGGCGCCGGCCGCCTCGAACGGGACGTAGATCGCGTCGAGGCCGGCGTCCGCGAAGCCCGCGTTGTGCATGACCGGCGACAGCGAATGCCCAATCGGGACGCCGGCCACGCCGTAGACCGCCGTCGACGCCGACGTCCGGTGGCACCGGTAGCGCGCGATCATGTCGGCCAGGGGCACCTGACCGGGCGCGACCCCCTCGCCGGCGTAGGTCCAGGCCGAGCCGAAGTGCGCCGGCAGCAGGCGGGTCGGCACGCCGATCGGGCCCATCCCCACCAGCACCGCCAACTCGCCGCCCGTGCCGCGTCCGAGCCGGAGCAGTCGCACCACGTCGGCGGCCGAACGGCTGTAGGCGGCGATCTTGACGACCTCGGCCCCGGTGGCCCGCATCGCGCGGTACCGCGATTCCAGGTCGGCCGGCGTGGCCTCGAAGTCGTGCATCGACAGCACGACGTTGCGGCCCCGCCGCTCCGCGATCAGCGGCTCGAACCCGCCGCTCCACTCGAGGTCCACCCAGTCGGCGCCGAGCTTGAACGCACGCAGCAGGATACGCCGCCGTTCCTCCTCGGACCCGCTGAACCGCCCGCCCTCCCCGACCGGCCGGCACGTGACCAGGACCGGGCCGGCGCGGCCGGAGAGCGCGCCGTCGACGTCGAGGTCCCGCACCCCGTCGAGACGCAGCTCGACCAGATCGGCGCCGCCCGCCGCATCGCGGGCGGCGCGCAGACCGGCCGTGGTCTCGGCGGTCACGGTGGCGCACAATCGGGCCTGGGACATCTCGTCACACAAAAAAAGCCTCTCCAACCGTGGGCCGGAGAGGCTGTCGCTGTCTGCTGTGGCTGTGGTCAGGCGGGCAGACGCACCTCTCCCGGCGGGGTAAACCAGTAGCCCCACCAAGCTCGCGCCCCGCCGCTCGCGGCGAGGACGACCCGATGCCGCCGCAGAATGACCTGCTCCACTAACCCCTGCTCCACCGACACCCGATCCTCTGATCCGCGACCGCAACCCGTGGCGTTCACGGGCTTCACGATAACAACGCCGCCGGCCGGTGTCAAGAAACCCGACATGCGACAAGAGATCGTCAGAGCCTCCCTTTCCGCTTGACCGTCGAGCACTTCCTTCGCTATAACGGTTTCGTTCTTCAGCACCCGCATCGGGCACTCCTCCATGCAACTGCAAAGGCCGCTCTTGGCGTTCGCCCTCGTGACCGGCGGCTTTCTGGCCGTATTGCCGGCCGCCACCGTCACGATGCCGGTAGACGAGGTGCGGGCGGGGATGGAGGGAACCGGCGTCACCGTCTTCGACGGCACCGAGCGGAGCGAGTTCACGGCCGAGATCATCGGGGTGCTCGAGAACTCGTTCGGGCCGCGCCGCAACCTGATCCTGGCCCGGCTCGACGGGGGTCCCCTGGCCGCGAGCGGGGTGATTCAGGGCATGAGCGGAAGCCCCGTCACCATCGACGGGCGGCTCGTCGGGGCCGTCTCCTACTCGCTGGGCTCGTTCTCCAAGGCCACCATCGCCGGCATCACGCCCATCGACGAGATGCTGCGCGACGATGCGCAGGCGCCGGTCCGGACCGCGGACGCCGCGCTGAACCTCGCCCTGCCGTTGGCTGCCGACACCCTGACGGGCCTGCTGCCCACCCGCCTCGAGCGTCCGGAACCGTTCGCGGCGCGGCGGAGCGACATCGACGCCCTGGGCCTGTCGGCCGCCGCCGGGACCTCGTTGGGGGCCCGGCTGCGCCCCATCGCGACGCCTCTCAGCATGAACGGGTTCACGCCGGCCGCGTTCGACCACATCGCGCCGCTCTTCCGCTCGGCGGGCATGGCCGCGGTCGTGGGGGGGACGGCGACCGGGCGAGCCGCGGCGCAGTCCGACGCCCCGCTCCAGGCCGGCGACGCCGTGGGCGTCTCCCTCATGCAGGGCGACCTGTCGATGGCGGGAACCGGCACCGTCACCCTCGTCGAGGACGGCCGGGTGTACGCGTTCGGGCACCCCTTCTACAACCTCGGGTCGTCACGCTTTCCGATGACCCGCGCCTACGTGCACACGGTGCTCCCGAGCCAGGCAATCTCCTCCCGCATCGCCACCGTTGGCGAGACTCTCGGCACCATCGACCAGGACCGTTCCAGCGGCATCAGCGGCAGTCTCGGTCCAGGTCCGCGCCTGGTGCCCATCCGCGTCACCCTCGACGCGCCGGACCGGCAACGGACGGACACCTTCGACTTCCAGGTCGTCGACGACGACCTCTTCACGCCGCTGCTCGCGTTCAACGCGATGTTGAACACCCTGTTCTCGCACAATCGGCAGGTGGGCGCGGCGACCTACCGGGTGCGCGGAGAGGTGGCCCTGGAAGGACACCCGCCGGCCCGGTTCGAGGAGACGTTCGCCGGCGACGCCGCCACCGTCCTCGCCTCGGTCTACGTCGCGGGACCCTTGACGGCGTTGGTCAACAACGGGCTCGAACCGGTGACGGTCGAGCGGGTGGACGTGTCGGTCACGGCCTGGGACGGGGCCCGGACCGCGGTGCTGGAACGCATCTGGCTGGACGATCCCCGGCCGCGGCCCGGACGGACGGTGCCCCTGCGTCTGGCCATCCGCACCCGCAATGGCGAGGCGGTCATTCGGACCGTGATGGTCGAGCTGCCGTCGGCGGCGCGCGGCCCGCTCCAGGTGTTGGTGGCCGACGGCGCGACCTTGGCCCGGCAGGAGCGGCAGCAGGCGGGACAGGCCGCGCGCGCCACCGACCTCCGCCAGCTCATAGACGCGCTGAACACGGCGCGGCGCAACGACCGTTTCTATGTTCAACTGCGGCGCAGCGACGCCGGCGCGGTCGTGAACGGCCGCCGGCAGCCCTCCCTCCCCCCTTCGGTGCTGGACGTTCTGGGGACCGATCGCTACGGCGGCGGTCTCGCCCGGATGAGCATCGCCGCGGTGCGCGAGTGGGAGATTCCGATGGACCACGTGGTCTCCGGGGCGCGCGTCCTGACCTTGGACCTCGGTACGCCCTAGCGGTCCGTGTTGGAACCGTGCGTCGCACCGGGAACGGCGAGTGCGCCAGCGGGCGAAGAGCGCCCGCGGGCAAAGTGTGCCCGTGCATGAAACGGCGTGACGCGGGAGCTCATCGGGCATGTAACCGAGGAACAGAGCAGTCAGGATGCATGGCCGGCCGCGCGCACTCGTCCCTCCGTCGTCTCCGGATCCCTTCCCGATGAAACGCAGCCTCTTCCCGATCGTGCTCGTCGCCGCCGCCGTCACCCTGACCGCATCCGCGCCGGTTTTCTGGCAGGTATCGACGCAGGCGGAGTTCCTGCGCGGCGAGGTCGATGCCCTGTCGGTCGACGCCGAGGGCCGGCTCCGGCTAGGTCCCGCCGCCGAGATCGTGCTCGAAACGCCCGAACCGTCCCTGTGGTCGATCGCGCGCGCGTCCGACGGAGCCGTCTGGGCCGGGAGCGGGACTGACGGGCGGCTGTATCGTGTCGGGTCCGACGGCGCCGGCGCCGTCGTCCTCGACGCCGACGAGCTCGACGTGCACGCCCTCGCGGCCGACCGGGAGGGCGGCGTCTTCGCCGGCACCTCGCCGGCCGGACGGGTGTATCACGTCACCGCCGGAGGTGAGGTGACGGTGGTGGTCGATCCCGAGGAGACCTATGTCTGGGCCCTCGCGCTGGCCGTCGACGGCGCTCTGTACGTGGCCACCGGCAACCCCGCGCGCATCTATCGGGTACCGGCCGGCGGCGACCGCGAGCTGGTGTACGAGAGCGATGCGACGCACGTCCTCGCGCTGGCCGTCGCGGCGGACGGTACGCTGCTGGCCGGCACGGAATCGCCCGGCCGGGTGCTGCGCATCGACCGGACCGGCCGGGCGTTCGTGCTGCTCGACGCGCCCTACGAGGAGATTCGTTCGCTGCGTCCCCAGCCCGACGGATCGCTGCTCGCGGTGGCGGTGAGCGGCCAGCCGGCGCCGGCCGCGGCTCCCGCATCGCCCCCCCCTGCCTCGGCCGCCCCGGTGCCGACGGTCTCGGTGACCACCAGCGTCACCGCGGTCGTGGTCGGAGGCAACGCGACCCCCGCCGCGCCGCAGACGTCGACCACCGCGCCCGCGAACACCGGTCAGAGGGGGGCGGTCTATCACATCACCGCGGACGGGCTGTGGGACCGGCTGTGGCAGTCGAGCCTGGACACCCCGTTCGACGCGGCGTTCGACGAGCGGGGGGCGCTGGTCGTCGGCACCGGACCGAACGGCAAGCTGTACCGCGTGTCCCGCAACCCGCCGCGGACGGTCCTGTCGGGTCAGGCTCCCGCCCGGCAGGTGACCCGGCTGCTGCCCGAGCCGGACGGCTCGATCGCCTACGCCACCGCCAACCCCGGAAAGATCATGCGGACGGCGAGCAGCCTCGCGGCCCGGGGGACCTACGAGTCCGAGGTGCACGACGCCGCGGCGGCGGCCCGCTGGGGCACGATTCGCTGGCGCGGCGCGACGCCGGGCGGGAGCCGCATCGAGCTGGCCACGCGATCGGGGAACACCGCGATTCCCAACGCCACGTGGAGCGCATGGTCGGCCGCCCATACCGAGGCGTCGGGCGCCCCGATCACCAGCCCCAACGCGCGCTACCTGCAGTGGCGGGCCACCCTCCACCGCGGCGACACGTCGCCGGTGCTGACCTCGGTGACCGCCGCGTACCTGCCGCGCAACCGCCGGCCCGAGATCACCCAGCTCACGGTGCACCCCCCCGGCACCGCGTTCCAGCAGTCCTTCAGCACGAGCGATCCGCCCATTGCCGGGCTCGACGAGCGTTCGTCGCCCCGACCGGCCACCGCCAGCACCGTCGGCCGCGAGACCTATCGCAAGGGCATTCAGACGTTCCGCTGGCAGGCGAGCGACGAGAACCGCGATCCGCTCGACTACGCCGTGTCCTATCAGCGGGCCGGCGGCACGGAATGGCACGTCCTGCGAACCGGGTTGCGGGACACGGTGTTTGCCTGGGACACCACGACGGTCCCGGACGGCGCCTATCGGGTGAAGATCGCCGCCTCCGATGCCCGGGGGAACGCCCCGGGCGCGGCCCTGAGCGGCGAGCGCGACAGCCTCGTGTTCGACATCGACAACGCCGCGCCCCGCATCGAGGTGGCGGCGCGGCGGCGCGAGGGCAACCGGGTCGTCCTGCCGTTCACCGTGCGCGACGCGCAGTCGCCGGTGCAACGGGTCGAGATAACCACCGGAAACGACCGCTGGCAGGTGCTCTATCCCCTCGACGGGGTGCCCGACGGTCTGGTGGAACGGTTCGAGGTGGTCCTCGACGCGGCCGGCGACGGGCCGATCATCATTCGGGCCACCGATGTCCTCCGCAACACCGTGAGCGTGTTCGGGGAGTAGCGAGCGACGCGGCGGTCGCGTCGTCCCTGCGCCGCACCTCCACTGCCGACCCATGCTGAACGGCCTGATCGTCTTCGCAGCCCTGGCGTCGGTCTTCCTGGCCGCGCTGACGAGCCAGATGCAGGCGCTGACCGACGCCATCGTCTCGTCGGCCCGCGGAGCCGTCGAGCTCGCCATAGGGCTCATCGGCCTGATGGCGTTCTTCCTCGGATTGATGCGGGTGATCGAGGATGCCGGCGCCCTGCGGCACCTCGCGCGGCTGCTCGGCCCTCTCATGCAGCGCCTCTTCCCGGGCGTTCCCGTCCACAGCCCCGCGATGAGCGCCATGATCCTCAACATCGCCGCCAACATGCTGGGGCTCGCGAACGCCGCGACCCCGTTCGGCATCAAGGCGATGGAGGAGCTCGACAAGCTCAACTCCGAACGCGGGACCGCGACCAACGCGATGGTCCTGTTCCTCGCCATCAACACCTCGGCCCTCGCCATCCTGCCGTCGGGGGTGGTGTCGATGCGGGCGTCGGTGGGGTCCGAGGACGCCGTGGGCATCTTCTTCCCGACGTGGTTCGCCAGCGGCTGCGCCACCCTCGTCGGGGTGACCGCGGCCATCCTGCTGAGCCGGCTGACGATCTACAGGCGCACCGAGCCGGCGCCGGCGTCCGATGCGCGGGGCCCGGAGACCGGCGACGAGGCGGCGTCCGCCCCCGACGCGCCGGTCGCTCTCGAGCCCATACCCGAGCGCCGTTGGCTCGGACGCCTGTTCTGGCTCGCCCTCGGCGCCCTGCTCGCGCGCTTCATCTGGCAGCACCGGTCGGACCCACCCTTCGAGGTCCTCGCCGCCATCACGTCGGCCTGGATGCTGCCGATGGTGGTGGCGGTGCTCGTGATGTACGGCTGGACGCGGGGGGTCCGGGTCTACGACTCGCTGGTGGCCGGCGCCCGCCAGGGCTTCGACGTGGCGGTGCGCATCATCCCCTACCTGGTGGCGATTCTCGTGGTGGTGGGGATGTTCCGGGCCTCGGGGGGCATCGATCTGATCACCACCCTGCTCTCACCCCTCACGGCGCTGATCGGGCTGCCGGCCGAGGCGCTCCCGATGGCCATCCTCCGGCCCCTGACGGGCAGCGGGGCGTATGCGATCATGGCCGAGATCATGACCGCGTCGGGACCCGACTCGGTCGTCGGGTACATGGTCAGCACCTTCCAGGGAAGCACCGAGACGACGTTCTACACGCTCGCGGTGTACTACGGAGCGGTGGGCATCCGCCGCACCCGCCACACGGTGCCGGCGTGCCTGCTCGCCGACACCGCGGGCATCCTCGCGGCGGTGTTCATCGTCAATCTGATGTTCGGGTAGCCGTCACGGTCTCCGCCGATCGCCTGGCTTCGACCTCCGCCAGCGATTCAAGACCTTGACTTCGGCCAAGCCTGTCTCGACCGTTCGCAAGCCTCATCGATGCCCCGGATATCGCTCCGAAGGTCGTCGATGCGACCGTTCACGCTGGAGAATTGCGCCTGCATCAGGCCGGTCAGCACCCCGGCCAGGGTGATTCCCGTCCCGATGACCATTTCGTGTCGTTGCTCATCCCAGTAGGGTCCCGGTTGCGACGATCACATGCTCACGACTGTTGACCGCCTGTCAACCCGGGCCACGGCGCGCCCTACCACTGGGACGGCATTCCCGGCGACTCCTTCGGCGGCGTCAACACCGCAACATCCTCTCCCCCGTCGAGCCGAGCTGCGATGGCGAGTCCCGGAGAGTTGCACGCTATACGTCCTCGATGGCTCGCTGGCCACCACGGGCCTGACCCGACGCTACCACCGGTTCAGGCCCGGTTCATCAGCCTGGAGGACTCGTGTCAGCCCGCATCACTTTCGATCGGGCCCAGAACGCCGTTGGCGTGCAAGGCGACGACATGGGGCTCGGCGAGAGGCGCGGCTGCGCACGCCGTGATCGACCCGGGGTCGGCGCAATCACCGTTCCGAGGACTCGCCGTAGCGAGCGCCGTCGCTGCAGCGCACCGCGGTACTGGCCGAGTCGTCGAGGTCGAGCCGCTTCAGCAGCTTGGCCAGTCCCTGCCGGGTCACGCCGAGCGCCGACGCAGCCTTGGCCCTTCGGCCGCCGGCCTGCGCGAGGGCGCCGCTCACGAAACGGCGCTCGAACACCTGCCGCGCCTCGTGCAGCGTCGGCATGCCGTTCCCTCCGCTCGCCCCGCCGGTAATCGCCGCCGGCAACAGGGCCGGTCCCACCACCCCGCTCCGGGGACCGCGCACGACCAGCGCCGCCACGATGTTCTCGAGCTGCCGGACATTGCCCGGCCAGTGGTAGCGGGTCAGCGCCTCCAGGGTCGACCGGGCGGGCATGGCCCGGCTCCCGGTGAGCGACCGGGCCCGCTCCCAGAAGTGCTCCGCGAGCAGCCGCACGTCGTCGCCGCGGTCCCGCAACGGCGGCACCTCGATGCGCAGCACGTCGAGTCGATACAGCAGGTCTTCCCGGAACTGGCCGGTCCTGACATCGCTCTCCAGGGGCCGGTTCGTGGCCGCGACCACCCGCACGTCGACCGCCCGTGAAACCGTATCCCCCACCCGGCGAATCTCGCCGTCCTGCAGCACCCGCAGCAGCTTGGCTTGGGCGCGCGGGGACAGCTCCCCCACTTCGTCGAGAAACAGCGTGCCCCGATCGGAAGCCTCGAAGAGCCCGGCCCGGTCGGTCATTGCGCCGGTGAACGCGCCCCGGACGTAGCCGAACAGCTCGGCCTCGACGAGCTCGTCGGTGAGGGCGGCGCAGTTGACGGCCCCAAAGCGGCGCTCCGGCCGACCGCTCAGCCGGTGGACCCCGCGCGCCACCAGCTCCTTGCCGCAGCCGCTCTCCCCGGTGACGAGGACCGGGAACGGCGACTCGGCGACCCGGCGCAGGCTGCCGCGCAGCCGGGTCATGATGTCGCTCTGCCCCAGAAGTCCAAGATCGTTCGAACGCATGTCACGTTGCACTGAATCCCTCCGACATCGAGTTGCAGCCGCCTTCGTGCGGCGCCGTCGGCACTGCCCGTGTCCCGGCGGGCGGGATCGCCGCCAGCGCGGCGGACACTCCCGCGAGAGCCGCCGCGGCGATCCGGCCGCCACCGGCCTTGGCGTACGCGTCCGCACCCACCGTGTGCGATAGGCAACGCGACAGTGCAAAATGCTGGCCGGAACCGCGCTCGGCGCCGAACCCCGTTCATCCCGGCGGTTCGGAGACCCGCAGCGCGCTCGACATCGCAGGAACTGCGCAGGTCCGCACGGACGAGCCGCGCGCTTTTTACCGACCAAGGGGTTCCCCCCTTTAGCCAATCGACATTCTCTTGGCCGCTTTCGACGCGACGGAAGCTCCACTGGTTCGTGAACTGCGTTCACCATGGTTCGCGCACTACCCCGGGACGCCGCCCGTTGCACTTGGCGGCTGTTCCGGAGCGCCTGCAGCGAGAACAGATCGGGGGCGAGCGGAAAGACGACGAAGTTGGCCGCGATGATCGCCGACCGGTTGATCGCACCCCAGGTTCGGGCCGACGTCGGTCGGCGCCAAGTCGGCATTCCGCTGGTCGGCGGCGGCTCCAGAATCCGGGCGGACTCTACGGCATGGCTTCAGTCGTCGTACCAGTAGAAACGGACGGGCGCGTTCGAACTCGTAAGGGGCGGTGCGAGCCGACGGCACCCCTCGGCGCCGTCGGCGTCACGCTGCGTACGGCGCAGACTCCTGGCTGCGGCCGGCCAAGCCCGCGGACGCTAGTGCGCCAGCGGGTCGGGGCGGATCTGGAACTTCACCGCCTTCTGGTTCGTGCCCGGTCCGCCCTCGAGGTGCCAGGCGGCGTAGTTCGAGTAGCTCGACCAGAGCCCCCTGCCCTTCCAGCCGGTCGTCGCGTCGTCGATGCGCCCGTTCGACGATCGGGAGAAGAAGCCCATGGGGTACGGCACCCGCAGGGTGACGAACTCCTCGGTGTCGGGCACGAAGACCTCGAGCGAGTCGGTGTTCACGACGCCGTACAGGGGCACGTCCGGCCCGAGGCCGAGGACGTCGTGGTGGTCGACCTGCGTGAGGTAGCTCTCGTCCGAGTTGATCGGGAACTCGTCGGCGTTCTGGTAGACGGGCTTGTCCATCCGGTAGAAGGTCCAGCCCTCGGGGCATCCCTGGCCGTCGGCCTGCGGGCCCGAGATGTCGGCGCATTCGCCGCGGTCGAACCGGGCAAAGTGGCCGCTGCCCCGCCAGTCCTGCCACGCGACGCCCTCTGTGGTCAGGTGGAGGCCGCCGCTGCCGTAGGCGGTGGGGCTCATGACCGAGGGGGGCGGCTCGTAGAGCTCGGCCACGCACGACTCGGGCGGGTTGTCGCCGAGCTCGAGGCGGACGAGCTGGTGCTGGGTCCGGCCGTTGCCCGAGCACCAGACGCTGCCGTCGGCGGGGTTCGCGGCCGGCGAGTAGCAGCCGAACTGGATGCGGTGGTCCCGGGTCGGATCGATGGCCTCGCCCGGCTCGGTCCACCCCGTGGTGATGACGCCGTCCTGGTTGGTGTCGACGACGCCGGGGCACCAGCCCTGCGCCGCCTCGGCGTCGCCGGTCTCGTCCCAGATCTCCATATCGATCCAGCCGAGCCCGCCGTTGAAGCCGTAGTAGATGCGCTCGTCCTCGCCGATCTGGTTGTGGTCGGCCGAGAAGCACGTGTCGATCTCGGAGAACGCCTCGGTCTCGGGGTCGTACATGAACACCTGCCGCGCGCCCTGGGCGATGGGATAGTGGGCGCCGAAGGCGTTCGCCTCGTCGGTGCAGAACGCGGGCTGCTCGCCGGGTGCGCGGACGCGGCCGGTCAGCCACACCCGCCCGTCGCCGTCCATGGCGACGCTGCGGGGGTCCGACTGCCGGGCCCAGACGGGGTCGTCGCCCCAGTACGGCGACTCGGGGGTCTGCCCCTGGATGACGGGGCCGCTCGAGGGGATGTCGATGGTGAACGCGCGGTTCTCGACGGGGTCGAGGACGGCGAGGATGTCGCTGGGCTGCACGACGCCGTAGACCAGTCCGTCGGCGTTGACGGTGGCGTCCCGCACGTCGGAGGCGGCGCTGTCGGTGCGGCCGTCGGTCTGCGTGCCCCAGTCCCAGAGGGTGACGACGACGTTGCGCTCGATGCCCACCGGGCGGGGCGGGGTCTGGGTGGGGGCCTCGCCGGCCGCGATGCGCTCGGTCCAGTCCGCGAACATGCGGCGTTGGTCGCCCAGCCGCCCGAACGAGCTCGCCATGCTCGAACCCATCGGCCCCATCGCGACCCGGCGGTCCCACGCCGCGAGGTGCGAGTCGGCGGCGTCGAGGATGTCGCCGGGAATCTCCCGGGTCGCCCGGTTGCCGACCTGGTGGCAGTTCATGCAGCCGGTCACCTGGCTGCCCAACTCCTGCTGCGAGTGCTCGCCCTCCGGCAGCTCCAGCATCGACAGCCACCACGCGGCGGGATAGACGGCGGCGGCGGCGCGGGCGTCCGGCGCCACCACCCCTTCGAGGTCGACGGTCTGTCCCGGCGACGCGGTGACCCGCGGTGAGTCGACGAGGCCGTAGCCGCGCACGAACAGCTGGTAGGTCGCGTCCGGCAGGTCCGGAAGCACGTAGCGCCCCTCGTCGTCGGTGGCGACGATGCGGATGAACCGGGTCGGGAGATCGGTCGTCTCGGCGACCACCCAGACCCCCGCCTCGGTTCCCTGAGCGCTGGTGACGACGCCCCCGATGTCGTTGGCGTCGATCATCACCCCGCCGGCGTCCTGTTGTCCCTCGACGGCCAAGCCGGACACCGCGGCGAGCATCGCCGCCGCCAACCCCGCCGACAATCCGGTGCGCAGTCTGCCCATTCCGTCCTCCTGACCTGAAACAAACACTCGGTCCCCGTTCGCGCTCGAATGATCCGCGCTCGGGCGGTGGCGCGATCAGCCCGCCAATGGTCGCCGCAGGAGTCTCGCGCCAGCGAACACCGAACGCGACCGCAAGGTCGCGCTGCGGCCTCCGATGGCAGTCCAACCAACCCCGGCCATGAGCCTGCATGCGGCGCAGGCTCGTGGTGGCCGCGACCGCGGCCGGCCTCTCCACCGGTTTGACGACCCGGCTCCGGCGGCGCCACCGCACGCGCGTCGGCAGGACGGCTTGGCGATGCCGCCGACGAAGCTCCGCACCGGCAAATCGCGCGGCGCCCCAAACAAACGAAAGGCCCGGCACGAATGCCGGGCCCAGGGTATTGCCTCTTCCGATCCTCCACGTCGAAACGCTAGCCGACCGGAAGCAGCTCGAGCCTGCCGGTGGCGTCGCTCATCTTGTCGACGCGCACGCCCATCTTGTCGAGGATCGTCAGGTGCAGATTCGAGATGGACGTCCTCTCCTCGTAGCGCAGATGCCCGCCGGCGTGGAGCTTGCCGGAGCCGCCGCCGACGAGCACGAGGGGCAGGCCCTTGTTGTCGTGGCGGTTGCTGTCGGACATCCCGGCGCCGTAGAGCATCATCATGTTGTCGAGCAGATTGCCGTCGCCGTCCGGCGTCGCGCGCGCCTTCTCGAGGAAGTAGCCGAAGAGCGACAGATGGTACTCGTTGATCTTCGCAATCTTCTCGTAGAGCGTCGGATCGTCCCGGTGGTGCGACGTCGGATGATGCGAATCGGGGACCCCGATCTCGGGATACGTGCGACCGCTGATCTCCCGCGCCATCATGTAGGTGCTGACCCGCGTCAGGTCGGTCTGATACGCCAGCAGCAGCAGATCGAACATCAGCCTGGCGTGCTCGCCGTAGGTGGCCGGAATCCCCGCGGGCTGATCCACTTCGGGCAGCTCCCGGTCGCTCTGCTCCTCGGCCTTCTGAATCCGGCGCTCGATGTCGCGGACCGCCTCGATGTACTCGTTCACCCGAAGCTGGTCGTTGGGCCCCAGACCCCGCTGCAGCGCGCTGATCTTGTCGGTCACCGAGTCGAGAATGCTCTGATCCTTGCGGATGCGGTCCAGCCGCGCCGCCGGATCGGTCGACCCGCTGTCGCCGAAGAGCCGCTCGAAGACCGCCCGCGGGTTGTTCTCGCCGAGCAGCGGCGTGGTCTCGTTCCGCCAGGAGATGGTGTTGGTGTAGGTGCAACTGAATCCGACGTCGCACGAACCCGACACGTCGCGGCTGTCGAGGGCGAGCTCGAGCGAGCCGAGCTGCGTATGCCGGGCCGTCTCCCTGGCGATCAACTGGTCGACGGACACGCCGGCCCGGAGGTTCGACTCGGTGCGGGCGGGGGTCACGCCGGTCAGGAACCGGGTGGCGGCGCTGGCGTGGACGCCGGCGTTGCTCTGCACCCCGTTGAGGCCCGTCAACAGCGTCATCTGGTCGCGATACGCCGCAATCGGGTTGAGCAGCCTTGTCGTCTCGAACCCCAGACCCTCCGACTCGGGCGTCCAGTGCTTCATCGCCATCCCGTTCGGCACGTAGAAGACGCCGAATCGGCGGACAGGGTTGGCGGCACTGTTGCGGATCGCGGCGAAGGCCGGAACCATGCCGTCCAACAGCGGAAGCGCCAAACCGGCGCCGATGCCCCGCAACACCGTGCGGCGCGGGATAGCTTTCCTGGTGATGATCATGAGTCGGACCTCCGCATCTGGAACGCGGTGCTCTTCACGATTCCGAGGATGATGGATGACCAGCGATAATCGTCGCCAGCCGCTTCACGCACGATCTTCCGGACGGTTGGAGCGTCATAATACTCGATCCCGCGCCCCAGGGCATACCCCATCAGCTTTTCGGTCACGGTGCCGACGAAATCGTCGGGCCTCGCCAGCAGCAGGTCCCGGAGCCCGGTCGGACCGTCGAACGCGGCGCCGTCGGGCAGCGTTCCCGAGGCGTCGACCGGAACGCCCGCGGTGGTCGCACGCCAGCGGCCGATCGCGTCGAAGTTCTCCAGCGAGAACCCGATGGGGTCCATCGGCGCGTGGCACACCGAGCACGCCGGATCCTCCCGGTGCCGCACCATCGCCTGCCGCATGGTGAGCGGCTCGCCGTCCTCGTTCTCTTCTTCGAGGGTCGGCACGTCGGGCGGCGGCTCCGGCGGCGGAGCCCCCAGCAGGTTCTCGAGCACCCACTTGCCCCGCAGCACCGGCGACGTCCGGTTCGGATAGGACGTGACCGTCATGACGCTGCCGTGGCTCAGCAGCCCGGCGCGCTCGCCTTCCGCGAACGTCACCTTCCGGAAGCGGTTCCCGTAGACATCCGGGATGCCGTAGTGCGTGGCGAGACGCTCGTTGACATAGGTGTAGTCGGCGCGCAGCAGGTCCAGCATGCTTCGATCTTCCCGGATCAGGCTGTTGATGAACAGGCTGGTCTCGGCCTCGAAGCCGGCGCGCAGGTTGTCGTCGAAGTCGGGAAAGATCAGCGGATCCGGATACACGCCCTCGAGGTTCCGGAAGTGGAGCCACTGCCCCGCGAAGTTGTCCACGAGGGCGGCGGCGCGGGGGTCGGCGAGCATGCGGCGCACCTGCCGGTCGAGCACCTCGGGATCGGTCAGCGTCCCGTTATCAGCCACTGCCAGCAGCTCGTCATCGGGAATGCTGCTCCACAGGAAGAACGACAACCGCGACGCGAGATCGAGGTCGGGGATCGCGTAGATGGCGTCGGGCGGACTGTCGACCGGGTCCTGCTGGATGCGATAGAGGAACTCCGGATCCGCGAGGACACGCTCCAGGGCGAGACCGATACCGGCGTCGAAACTGCCGCCCTGGCGGCCGATCTCGAAGAAGTCGAGCAGCGTCCCCACGTCGTCGTCCGACACCGGACGCCGGTACGCGCGCCGGGCAAGCGTGCCCAGGATCTCCGCGGCGCACGGCCGCTCCTCGGCTTCGGTGGCGGGCGCGCACGTGAATACCCGGCGCCGCGTCGGGGTGTCGCCGGGGCCGTCCACGGTGAGCGGACCGTGGATCTGCACGCTGTCGAGGGCCGGATTGCTGTCCGGCATGTCGTTGATGGCGAGGGCGAACCCGGCCTGCCGCGGCTGCAGCACGCCGTCCTCTTCCCACGTCTCCCGGGGGAAGGACACCCCGATGAGATGCGGTCCCGCGTCGACCTTGATGCGGAGCTCGAGGTCCTCGTCGGCGTGCAGCGTGTACGACTCCCACTCGTCGTCGCCGCGGATGTTGCCCGCGAAGCTCATCGGCGCGGGCATGCCCGGCGCCTGCCCGCCGAACGTGAACTGCCGGATCCGCCGACCATCGAGGCGAATCTCGACGTCGTGCGGCTGATCGATGCCGCGCACGTATCCCACGTAGTTGGTGCGCAGCCGCAGCTCGATCAGATACTCCCCGTCGACCGGAAAGTGATGCCGCACCGCAGCGCCGCCGCGCGAGCCGAAGGGCAGATCCTCGTTCTGCTGGTTGTCCTGTATCAGGTTCAGGGGAACGTCGTAGGCAGCGATGACGGTCCCGCCGGCCGGAGGCTGGCCGATGGCGAGCCGGCTGATCTTGCGGGCGGCGGACACGTAACGCTCGAAGAGGGCCGGCGACAGAGACAGGGCGCCGGCGTTGTTGTCGAAGCCGAAGCGGTCCGGAGCGTCGGCGGGAATCCACTCGCCGACGTCGATCTCCAGATCCAGCAGATCGCGAATGACGTTCCGGTACTCGGTCTGGTTCAGGCGGTGTAACGCCTGGGTTCGACCCGGGTTCGGCCGGGCCTCGGCCGCCCGATCCAGCTCGGCCTCGAGCCACCGCCGAAATCCGTCGTAGGTCGCCTTGTCGGGCCGCGGACGCGGCTGCGGGGGCATGGCGCCGACCCGCAGCTTCCGCACCACGCTCTCCCAGACCTCCGGATCCTCGGCGACGTCGTCGATGTCGACGGTATCGAGGGCCAGCCCCACCGCGCGCAACTGCGACACGAGCCGCGACCGCGGCTCGCCGGCGTCGTCCACGAACGCGCTGTTGTGGCAGGTCACGCAGTACTGGTCGAGAAGCGCCCGCTGCGGCGAAACCGCCGCCTCCGCGCCGGCCGAGGACTGTCCCGCCTGCACGCCCTGTGCGGTGCACGCCAGCGCCGCGAAGACCGCCACGCCCAATCCACCGAGATAACGTTGGAGCGCCGGACCCTGTTCTTGTGTCATGAGATGTCGACCCACCGTCGGATGGACAAAGCGACCGCCGCTGGCAATTGAATCGCTCCCGCTCGCCGGGACACAATAGTCTCGCCGCTTTCGCTATGGGTGTCAATGGGCGGCAGGGAGCTAACGGCTTAATGTGCCGTGTGGCTTACGCGCACGGCTGGCGTCCCCGGCAAACGCCGGGCCGCGGCCCGGCGGACGATGCGAGAGGGGGGTTCCACCGTGGACGGCACCTGCGGTAGCATGACCCGGTGACGAGGCTCGGATGCCCGCACCGCACACCCATGCCCCCTGTCCGGGTCCAGGAGAGATTCTCGATGAGCGCGAACAGCTCCGCAGATTGGTCGATGATGCAAATCGGCGGCCTCGTCGTGTTGGGAGGATGTCTGGGACTGGTTGCCGCGCCCCTCCCGGCCCGCGCCAACACCGACGGCCTTCCCCTCGTAGCCGCCGCCCGGACGGCGGACGCCCAGGCGGTCCGGCGCCTGCTGCAGCAGGGCGCCGACGCCGACCAGCGTCAGCCCGACGGCGCCACCGCCCTGCACTGGGCCGCATTCCGGGACGATGAGCGCATTGCCGCGCTGTTGATAGGGGCAGGGGCCAGCGTCGACGCGGCCAACGAGCTCGGCGCGACCCCGCTGTGGCTCGCGGCCGAGAACGGCAGCGCACCGATGATCGAGCGTCTGCTCGCGGCCGGCGCGGACGCGAACATGCAGTTGCCGGAGGGCGAGACCCCGGTGATGACCGCGTCCCGGGCCGGCACCGCGGACGGCGTGCGCGCCCTGCTGGAAGCTGGAGCCGACGTCAACGTGGTCGAGCGCTCCCGGGGTCAGACCGCGTTGATGTGGGCGGTGGCCCAGGGTCATCACGACGTGGCCGGCCTTCTCGTGCGCCACGGAGCGGACGTCGAGGCCCGTTCGAAGGCGCGCCCGCGGCTGATGCACGCCGAGGGCACCAACGCATCGCAGTACGACCAGGGGGTCATGTGGAGCCGGGGCGGGTTCACAGCCCTGCTGTTCGCGGCGCGGCACGGCCGCATCGCGGCAGCGGACGTTCTGCTCGACGGCGGGGCCGACGTCGACAAACCGGCCCCCACCGGAGCGACCCCGCTCGTGCTCGCCTCGCACAGCGGCCACGGCGCTTTCGCCGCGCATCTGCTCGACCGCGGCGCCGATCCCAACGCGATGGGGGCCGGATACACCGCCCTCCACGCCGCCGTGCTGCGCGGTGACCGGACGCTCGCACGAGCCCTGCTGGCGCACGGGGCCGACCCGAACCTCCGGCTGCGGTCGGGGACGCCAGTGAGGCGGGCGAGTCAGGACTGGGCGCTCAACCCGTCGCTGGTCACCGCGACCCCCTACTGGCTCGCAGCCTGGTTCCACGACGCCGACGTCATGCGCGATCTCGCGGAGGCCGGCGCCGATCCCCGCTCGACGACCCTGGAGCGCTGGCGCACGGTGTTCGAGCGGGCCGGCGGCGTGGGACCGCCCCATCTGGCCGGCGGTTTCATTCCCCCGCTGGTCGCGGCCACGCGCGGACCGGCCAACCGCGGGCGCTTCTTCAATACCGCGTTGCGCGACCCCGACGCGGAGGAGCGCAGGACGCTCGCCGCGGTGCGGGCCGCGTTCGAGCTCGGCGCCGACGTCAACGCCGCCGATCTGCGCGGCGACACGGCGATGCACGCGGCGGCGCAGCGCAACTTCAATACCGTCGTGCGGTTCCTGGCCGAGCACGGCGCGGAAGTCGATGTGGAGAACGACGCGGGTCGAACCCCGCTCGATCTCGCCAAGGCCGCCGAGGCGACCCGCGCCCGCATCGACGATCCCAGCCGGTACCCCGCCGGCAACAGCGCGGAGGTGCTGCAAGAGCTGGGAGCGCAGGACGAGCGCGCCGTCGATTCGGACGAGCAGTCCGACCAGGACTGATTCCTCTCCGGGCGCCCGTGGTGATGAAACGCCGCGCTGCATGATTCGCCCCATTCTTCGCCACGGCGCCGACGCCCTGCACCGCCCGGCCCGGCCGGTGGTCGACTTCGACGACGATCTGCAGACGCTCATCGACGACATGATCCAGACCATGCACGCGGCCCCCGGTATCGGTCTCGCGGCGCCGCAGGTGGGGGTCGGGCTGCGCGTGTTCGTCGCCGATCCGTCATCCGGGCGGTCCATCGACGATCTGGTCACGGTGGTCAATCCCCGCATCGTCGAGCAGGAGGGCGCGCAGCGGGAAGAGGAAGGCTGCCTCAGCCTGCCGGGATTCGCGGCGCGGGTGACGCGGTCGGCGCGCGTGGTCGTCCAGGGCTACGACCGCGAGGGGACGGAGATCACCATCGAGGGCGAGGCGTTGCTCGCCAGAGTGCTCCAGCACGAGCTGGATCATCTCGACGGCACCCTGTTCGTCGACCGCATGCAGGGTCTTCGACGCGAGCAGATGGTGCGGCGGGTGCGCAAGCTCCAACGCTCGGGCAAGTGGTGAAGATCGCCTTCTTCGGGACCCCGGCGTTCGCGGTGCCGTCGCTGGAGCGTCTCGTCGCAGCGGGCGAGCGGGTCGTGCTGGCGGTGACGCAACCGGACCGTCCCCGCGGGCGGGGACAACGGCTGCAGCCGTCTCCCGTGAAGACCGCGGCGCTGGGCCACGGGATACCCCTGCTTCAACCCGAGCGGGCGCGCGAGCCGGCCCTCGCGGCGGGGCTCGCGGCCAGCGGCGCCGACCTCGGCGTCGTGGTCGCCTACGGTCAGCTCCTGCCCGACCGGGTTCTCGCGACGCCGCGCCACGGCGTCGTCAACGTGCATGCCTCGTTGCTGCCGCGCTACCGGGGCGCGGCGCCGATACAACGCGCCGTAATCGCGGGCGAACGGGAGACCGGCATCACCATGATCCGCCTCGTCCGCGAGATGGACGCGGGTCCGATGCTCGCCCGCACGTCCCGGCCCATCGCCGGGCACGAGACCAGCGCGGACGTCGAGGGGGAGCTGGCCGCGATGGGAGCGGATCTGCTGCTCGCCACCGTCCGCGACGTCGCCGGCGGCCGGGTCCGCGAGCAGCCGCAGGATCACACCCTGGCAACCTATGCGCCCCGCCTCACCCGGGAGGACGGCCGGATCGACTGGAACCGGCCGGCCCGGACCATTCACGACCTCGTGCGCGGACTGCACCCGTGGCCTCCCGCCTTCGCCTTCCTCGACGGATCGCGGTATCTGATCCGGCGCACCGAGCCTGCCCCGCCAGCATCCACCGGCGCTCTCCCTGCGCTCTCCCCCGGCGCGATCGTCGAGGCCCGGGGCGATCGGTTGCGGGTCGCCTGCGGTGCGGGTACGGCGCTGTCGATCCTCGAGATTCAGCCCGAGGGCCGCCGGGCGCAGTCGACCCGCGACTTCCTGGCGGGACGGCGCATCACGTCCGACGCCGTCTTCCGGCCGGCGCCGCCCCCCGCATGATCCGCACGCCCGGAGTCCGCGGCGCCGCCCGGGGTTCGCAAGAGATCGGCGGGAGGCGTGGAGCAGGAAACGGGAGGACGCCCGCTGCGGATCCCATGACACGCACCAACCAGGCCCGCGCCGCCGCCTACGACGTCGTACGGGCGGTGCTCCGCGGCGACGACCTGCCGCGGGCGCTCGCCGCCTTCCGGGACCCGCTCGACGACGATCGAGACCGGGCGCTGGTCACCGAGCTCGCGGGCGGCACGTTCCGCTGGCTGGCCGCGCTGGACCATGTCGTCGAGCGCGCCGCCGATCGTCCGATCGCGCGCATCGATGGGGAGGTGCTGACGGTGCTCCGACTCGGCGCCTACCAATTGCTGCATCTCGATCGGGTGCCCCCGGCGGCGGCGGTCAACGAATCGGTCCGGCTCGTCAAACGGGTCGGCAAGACGAGCGCAGCCGGATTCGTCAACGCCGTGCTCCGCAGGGTGGCGGCGACCCGACAGGCGCCTGAACTGCCTCCCCCGCCGGGGGAAACCGGGGATCGCGACACCCGACTGGCGTATCTCAGCGTGACCGCGTCGCATCCGCGCTGGCTCGTCGAACGGTGGCTCGATCGCTACGACTTCCCCGCCGTCGCCGACTGGATCCGCTTCAACAACACCCCGCCCCCTCTGACGCTGCGGGCCAATCGGCTTCGAACCACGCGCGAGGATCTCGGGCGGCAGCTCGCCGAGCACGGCATCGAGACCGAGCCCACGCGGTTCGCCCGCGACGGGCTCACGGTCGTGGCCGGGAATCCCTACCGGACGCCGCTCGCGAGCCGCGGGCTCTTTCTCGCCCAGAACGAGGCCAGTCAACTGGTGGCCGAGCTGGTCGGCGCCCGGCCCGGCGAGCGCGTGCTGGACGCGTGCGCCGCGCCCGGCGGCAAGGCCCTCGCCATCGCGGGGGCCATGGGCCGCCGCGGCCAGCTCGTTGCTGGCGACCACCGGCCGGCGCGGGTCCGGCTGCTTCGCCAGACCCTCGCCGGCATGGGCGCGGCGACCACCGGCATCGTGCGTCTCGATCTGCGCCGCGGGATCCCGTTCGGTCCCGTGTTCGACCGGGTCCTCGTCGATGCGCCCTGCTCCGGGCTGGGCGTTCTGCGGAGCGACCCGGAGATACGGTGGCGCCGTCGCCCCGCCGACCTGCCGCGCTTCGCGGCCGAACAGTTGTCGATGGCCGGGCACGCGGCCCGCGCGGTGCGTCCCGGCGGACACCTCGTCTACGCGACCTGTTCCAGCGAGCCGGACGAAAACGAAGACGTGGTGGCGGCGTTTCTGGACGACCATCCCGATTTCGAACCGGTCCATCCGGAACGAGCCGGCCCGATCGCGGCCGGCCTCCGTCAGGTGATCGACGACCGGGGGCGCCTCTCGACCAGGCCCTCAGACCACCGACTCGACGCCTTCTTCGCCGCCGTTCTGCAACGGCGCGCCGTCCTCCGAGGGAAAGCCGGGAACCGCCCCGGCAACCCGCGCCGCGGAACGGCGCACGCTCCCGGGGCCGGTGCGGAGCGGGCGAGACCGTGACGGTCGTTGGAACCTGTAGTATTTTGTGAGTAGAATGTCTGCCCCATCCGACCGATCGTCCCGCTCGGCGCCGGTACGTTCTTCGGCGGCGCGGCGAAAGCGGCCGGCGCCGCCCCCCGCCCGTCGCTCACCCGTGCGAAGCTGGGCGGCGCGGCTGGTGATGGCCGGAGCCCTCCTGTCGGCCGCGGGCGTCATCTTCCTGCTGTTTGCGGTGGTGGGGCTGCAGATCGCCCTCCGGTTCCGCGAAGTCTCGGTACCGAACCTGGTTGGCCAGAGCGTGGACCAGGCGGCGACGACCCTCGAACCACTCGGCCTGCAGGTACGGGTCGAACCGCTGGCCCGCATCGACCCGACTATTCCCGCCGGCCACGTCGTGGGCCAGGATCCGGCCACCGGGTTGAACACGCGCAGCGGGCGAAGCGTCAAGGTATGGATCAGCTCCGGCGCCAGCGCCGGTTCGGTTCCCACCCTGATCGGACAGTCGGAGCGCAGCGCACGCGCCCGGCTCGAGGATGACGCCCTGCGCCTGCGCGGAATCTCGGAGATCCGGTCCGGTCGCTATCCCAGTGACACGGTGGTGGCCCAGGAGCCGCCGCCCCGGGGGTCGGCGGCCACGGTCTCCGTCCTGGTCAATCGCGGGGAGCGCGGCGCCACCTACGTCATGCCGGATCTCATCGGCGTCTACGGCGCGGATGCCGCCGAGGTGCTGCGGGCCCGTGGATTCCGCGTCTCGGTCGTCGGCGACCATCCTTATCCCGGCATCGAGCCGGGCGTCGTCCTGCGCCAGTTCCCGCAGACGGGGTTCCAGATCGCCCACGGCGAGGCTATCTCCCTCGAGGTCAGTCGATGAGCGTACGCATCGCGCCCTCGATTCTCTCGGCCGACTTCGCCGCCCTCGGGACGGCCGTCGCGGCCGCGGAGGCGGGCGGTGCGGACCTGATACACGTCGATGTCATGGATGGGCACTTCGTGCCCAATCTCACGATCGGGCCCCCCGTGGTCGCGTCGCTGCACCGGGTGGCCACCGTCCCCCTCGACGTGCACCTGATGATCTCGGACCCGGATCGGTACATAGACCGGTTCGCGGATGCCGGCGCGGCGGCGATCTCGGTCCACGTCGAGACCACCCCCCATCTGCACCGCACGTTGGGACATATCCGGAGTCACGGGGCGCGGGCCGGTGTCGTGCTGAATCCCGCCACCGCGGTATCGACCTTGAGCGAGGTCGCGGCCGATCTCGATTTCGTGCTCGTCATGACCGTCAATCCCGGATTCGGAGGTCAGAAGTTCATCCCCGGCAGCGACGCGAAGATTGCCCGCGTCCGGCGGCTCCTCGACGAAGCCGGCAATCGCGCGCCCATCGAGGTCGACGGCGGCGTCGACTGCGGCAACGCGGCGCGCGTCGTGGACGCGGGGGCGGAGATTCTCGTGGCCGGGGCCGCCATCTTCGGGACCCCCGACGCCGCGGCGGCGGTCCGGGCGCTTCGCGCCGCCGCTACCGCGCCGGTTCGCGCGACGGTCGCGGAAGGCTGACCGGGTGGCTCGGGGCAGCGCCACGGTACGGGTCCGGTATGCCGAGACCGACAGGATGCAGGTGGCGTACTATTCGAACTACTTCGTGTGGTTCGAGGTGGCACGTTGCGAGTTGCTGCGATCCGTGGGCTGCACCTACCGGGATCTCGAAGCAGCGGGATTCATGCTGCCGGTCATCGAGGCGCACTGCAAGTACCGGCAGCCGGCCCGCTACGACGATGAGCTCACGATTCTCACCCGCGGAAAGCTGATGTCGCCGGTTCGCGTGCAGTTCGCGTACGAGGTTCGACGGACCGGGGATGGCGCCGTGACGGCCCTCGGCCACACCGTGCATGCGTCGGTGGACGGCGAAGGCAAGCCGGTGCGGCTCCCCATCGACGTTCAAAAGCTGTTGGCGCAGGCGTAGCAACCTGGCGGAAATCAATGAGCTACCACGACCACGATCCGATCCGTCGTTCCCAACGTTCACCGATGCCGCCCGGCCGGCGGTGGTGGAGAGCAGGACTGCCGCTGTTGCTGGCCATCGCCGTCATCGGCTGCAGCACGCCCCGCGCGGACATCCCGGCGATCGGCGAGGTGGAGGCGGACCGTCTCCTGTTCGAGCGCGGATCGGCGGCGCTCGACGAGGGAGACTGGCGCCGCGCCCGCCAGTACTTCGTGGAGATCCGCGACAACTACCCCCAGAGCCAGTTCCGGGCGGCGGCGCGGCTGGGCATCGGCGAGAGCTACGAGCAGGAAGGCTCGACGGAGGCGTACGTCCGCGCCCTCGCCGAGTTCCAGGATTTTCTCAGCCTCTATCCCACCCATCCCCGCGCGGCGTTTGCCCAGTACAAGTTCGCGATGGTGCATTTCCACCAGATGCGGCGGGCCGAACGCGATCAGTCCGAGACGGTGAACGCCATCCGCGAGTTCGAGAACTTCCTCGACCGGTATCCGACCGATCAGGAATGGACGCCGGAGGTCCGCGAACGGTTACGCGAAGCCCGCGACCGGCTCAGTTCGCACGACTTCACCGTGGGCCACTTCTACTACCGCGTCAAGTTCTACCCCGGCGCCGTCAATCGGTTCCGGCAGATTCTGGACAGCGATCCGGATTACTCGCAGCGGGACGAGGTCTATTTCTATCTCGGCGAGTCGCTGGCCGACGCCCGGCAGGTCAGCGAGGCCATTCCCTACTTCGCCCGGATCCTCGAAGAGTTCGAGACCAGCGAGTACGCCGAGGACGCCCGCGTGCGGATCTCCGAGCTGGAAGCCGAGCTGGATCGATGAGACCGCCTCGCGGGCCAGCCCATGGATGCGCGAGTGCGTCCGTCAGGACGGAGACGCGAACCGCCGGCCCTTCTGGTCGGTGACCGCATCCGGCGCCCCCGTCAACGGCGGGGATGGGCGGGGGTCCGCTCCAAACGGGGCGCTCTTCGGGTTCATGGCGATCAGGGTGAACCGCCGATAGTACTCCAGCGCCGACCCCAGCGCCGTCACCACCACGACCCACAGCGCGATCTGCCCCAGCACGAAGAACTGTTGCAGATAGTCCCGGCCCAGTATCAGCAGCAGGATCGCGATGACCTGCGACATCATCTTGACCTTGCCGAGCGACGACGCCGGAATGGTCACGCCGCGCGAATAGGCCAGACTGCGCATCACCGTGACCCCCAGCTCCCGGCCCAGAATGATGGCCACCATCCAGGCCGGCGCCAGCTCCATCTGCACGAGCGAGATCAGGGCGGCCGTGATCAGGAGCTTGTCCGCCAGCGGGTCCATCAGTTGGCCGAACGTCGTGACCTGTTTCTGCCGCCGGGCCAGAAACCCGTCGAGCCAGTCGGTCAGGGCGGCCACGCTGAAGATTGCCGCACCCACCAGCTCCTTTCCCTCGAACTCCGTCCACAGCACGACGACGAGCAGTGGAACCAGGAAGATGCGAGCCAGGGTCAAGCTGTTCGGCAGATTCATCGCGGATGAATGAAGACGGCCTCATTGTAGTGTCGGGACGGATCGGTCGCAACATGCCGGCCGGCGCGGGTGCTACAATCCCCGCCGCATGAAGGCGGTGATTCTGGCCGGCGGCTTCGGCACGAGGCTGCGGCCCCTGACGCTCGACGTTCCGAAGCCGATCGTGCCCATCTTCGACCGCCCGTTCCTCTGCTATCAGATCGATCTGTTGCGGCAGGTCCCGGATATCGACGAGGTAATCCTGAGCCTCAACTACCACCCGGAGCGCATCGAGGCCCGGATCGGCGACGGCGCCGAAACCGGGCTGCCGGTGCGGTACCGGGTCGAGCCCCATCCCCTCGGCACCGGAGGGGCGATCAAGTTCGCCGCTCGTGGCGTCGAGGACACCGTGCTCGTCCTCAACGGAGACGTGCTGACCGGGTTCGACCTGAACGCGGCGGTCTCGCGGCACCGGGAGCGACGCGCGCGGGCGACCATCGTGCTCACCCCCGTCGACAATCCGTCGGCCTACGGCCTCGTCGAGACCGACGAGGACGGCAACGTGCGGCGGTTCCTGGAGAAACCGGACCCGGACGAAGTCACGTGCAACACGATCAACGCGGGTATCTATCTGCTGGAACCCGCCACGTTCGACCGCATTCCGGACGACACCGCGTGGTCGATCGAGCGCCAGTACTTCCCGTCGCTCGTCGACCGGAAAGAGACCTTCGTCGCGCAGGTCGATCGCCGCTACTGGATCGACATCGGCACCCCGGCCAGCTACCTGCAGGCGCACCGCGACCTGATGGCCGGACGCTGCGCCGTCGGTCCCTTCGCGGGGGCGGCCGCCGGATCCGTGCATCGCGGCGCGGGCTGCCGGGTCGCGGCCGGGGCCGAGATCGCGGGTCCCTGCTTTCTCGGGAGCGGCTGTGTCGTGGAAGAGGGCGCCCGCATCGGAGCCGAGTCGGTCATCGGCCCCGGGTGCACCATCGGCCCCCGCGCCGTCATCGAGCGCTCGATCCTCTGGGGGGACACCGTCGTCGAAGCGGATGCGGTCGTGCGGGAGGCGATTCTGGCGAGGGCGTGCCGTATCGCCGTGGGGACGGAGATTCGCGGCGGAGCCGTGCTCGGAAGCCGGTCCACGCTGTCCGCCCACAGCCGGGTGTGAGCGTGCCCGGACGGCGACCGTATCGTATCGGCGCCTGCTCTGGCCCGGAAAGCGTCGCCGCGCGACCTTGCGGTCGCGTTGGAAGTTTCGCTGGCGCGAAACTTCTGCGGCGCCAGCTCCTGGCCCGGAAAGCGTCGCCTGCGGCTCCGCTTGCCGCCCAACCAACCCTCCAGGAGTCCGCGCCGCTCCACGGCGCAGACTCCTGGGTCGAAAGACTCCGCGTATCCGAGAGACTTCAAGATGACCTTCGATCTCGGCGTATTCAAGGCCTACGACGTACGCGGGCTGTATCCCGATCAGATCGACGAACGGTTGGCCGAGCTGATAGGCCGGGGATTCGTCGCGCATCTCGGGGCGCGGCGCATCGCCGTCAGCCGCGACATGCGCCTGTCGTCGCCCGGTCTCGCCCGGGCGTTCATCGCGGGAGCGAGGACCCAGGGCGCCGACGTCGTGGACATCGGATTGATGGGAACCGACCAGCTCTACTTCGCGGTGGCCCGCGACGACCTTGATGGCGGAGCCCAGATCACCGCGTCGCACAACCCGGGCGCCTACAACGGCATCAAGCTCGTCGGGCGGCAGGCGTTGCCGCTCAGCGGCGACGCGGGCATCGCCGACATCCGCGACATGCTGGCGGCGGACGCGCTGCCCGCGCCCACGGCCCGGCCGGGTGCCTGCACCGAAGCACGCATTCTCGACGACTACCTCGACCACGTGCTCGGCTTCATCGATGTCGCGACCATCCGGCCGTTCTCGCTGGTGCTCGATGCCGGCAGCGGCATGGCGGGGGTGGTAGCGCCGGCACTCTTCGATCGGTTGCCCTGCCGCACCACCCGGCTCTGCTTCGACGTCGACGGCACGTTTCCGAATCACGAGGCGAACCCGCTGATCGAAGCCAACCGGCGCGATCTCGTCGACGCCGTTCGGGCCGGATCGGCGGACGCCGGAATCGCGTGGGACGGCGACGCCGACCGGTGCTTCTTCGTCGACGGCGAGGGCGAGTTCATCCCCGGCGACTTCATCACCGCCCTGCTGGCGGAAGCGTATCTGCGCAAGACGCCGGAGGCCGCCATCGTCTACGACGTGCGAGCGAGCCGCGCAATCGAGGACACCGTCGCCGGCTACGGCGGACGCGCGCTGATGAACCGGGTCGGCCACGCGTTCTTCAAGAAGCGGATGCGCGAGGAGAATGCGGTCTTCGGGGGCGAGGTGACCGGCCACTACTACTTTCGCGAGAACTTCTACGCCGACAACGGGTTCATCCCGGCGCTGCTCGTCCTCGAGCTGATGTCGATCCGCGGGCAGACGCTGCGCGAGCTGCTCGCACCGTTCCGCGAGCGCTATTTCGTCTCCGGCGAAATCAACACCGCGCTGGAGGATCAGGAGCGCGTCGCGGCCCGGCTGGACCTGCTGGCCAGCCACTACGCCGACGCGAACGTCTATCGCCTGGACGGCGTGTCGGTCGAGTACCCGACCTGGCACTTCAACGTCCGTCCGTCGAATACCGAACCGCTGCTGCGGCTGAACCTCGAGGCGACCACCCGGGACGAGATGGAGCAGCGACGCGCCGAGGTGCTGGCGCTGATCCGAAGCTGATCCACCGGCGATTCTGATAAGATGGATCCGCTCGACGACGAGCGGGAGTAGCTCAGTGGTAGAGTCACGGCTTCCCAAGCCGTTGGTCGCGGGTTCGATCCCCGTCTCCCGCTCCAGACTCTGCGGCGCGATCGACCCATGGCGACGATCGACCGATATCCCGCCCTCACCGTCGCCCCCGACGAAAGGGCCCCCGCGTTTCGAAACCCGCCCGGCTCCGGCGAGCTGATGACCTTCGGCCGCAGCGTCACGGCCAAGGGCCGGCTCAGCGCCACCGATCACGTCATCATCGAGGGCACCGTCGAGGGCGAGGTGGTGGTTCCCGACCACGGGGTCGCGGTTACCGGCGCCGCTCGGGTGCAGGGCGACGTATTCGCTCGGACCGTCACCGTGCTGGGCCGCGTCGAGGGAAACCTGACCGCATCGAAGCTGATCGAGCTTCGCGCGAATTCGATCGTCAGCGGACGGCTCGCGTCACCGTATCTGATCATCGAGGACGGGGCCCATTTCTGCGGCCCCGTCGACCCCGGCAAGACCGACGCCGCCATCGCGCTCGCCCGCCACCGGGTGAAGAACGCCTGACTCGGCGGCCGGGCGCACGGCGCACGTCCTGTCGGGCGCCGCGGCACCCACGAGCCGCGCGCGACGGCAGCGGCGTACAGCGGACGCCTACGCCATGTCTTTCAGCTTCTTGAGCGGCAGAACCTTCACGGAGGTGCTGGCCGGTTTGGCCTTCACGTCCATCGTCTCACCGGGCCGGAACGGATTCGGCACGTTCTTCCGGGCCTTGCGCGCCGGCTTCTTGACTACCTTGATCTTCATCAGGCCGGGTATCGTGCAGGCGCCGACGGCTCCTTTCCGGACATGGCGCTCGATGACCGAGTCCAGCGCCTCGAAAACATCGGCGACCTGCCGCCTCGTCAGTTCCGTCTTCTCCGCGATATCCGAAAACATCTGCGTTTTCGTCATCGCCTCGGTGAGTTTCTTGACTCTTGCCAACATTCCCTCCCGGAGATGAGTGAACCGGTCTCTTGCTTTGCCCGCATGATACCCGAACCGGCGCCAGAATTTGCACAAAGCAACCATGGATAGGCGCTTTTCGGGCAACCAGCCGGCGGGAATCCTACCGCCCGGAGCGCCGATTGCATGGGCCTCGACTTGGCGCGACCTTGGTCGCCGTAGAAGTTTTGCTAACGCGAAACTTCTACGGCGCAAGCTCCGGGTAGTCGGCCGCACGCAGCGACGCCCGAATGATCTCCCGGTCGTTGCGATGGACGATGTGTCCGTTGGCGTACGCCGGATGCGACCAGTTGATGAGACGCTCGGCGATGCGGCCATGCGGCGTGCGGCTGCCGGACCCGCCGGTCGGCTCGATGAGCCGCGTGCGATCGAGCTCGACGTAACCGTCCGGCGTAAACCGGGCGAGAATCAGGAACCCCTCGTCGTTGTTGACGAAGTACCGGTCCTCGTGCCGCACCAGGAACGCGGTGCTCCACCGCGCCTGGGCCGTCATGTCCGGGCTCATCCAGAGCCGTTCACCGGTGGCGGCGTCGAGCCCGCGCAGCTCGCCGTAGCTGTCCACCCCGAAGACGTGGTCGCCGATGATGATCGGAGTCGTCACCATGGAATGGATCGTATCCGTATCGCCGGGCAGCTCGCTCCGGCTCCGGCCCCGCCACAGCTCCGTGGCCGCCGGCCGGTCCTGGTTCAACTGCATCATCAGCGAGCCGTTGAAGAACTGCGACACCAGCAGGTAGTTGCCGCTCCGCACGGGGGTCGCCACCGTGATCCCCATCGAGACGTCCCACGGCTGCTCCCAGTAGAGCGCGCCGGTTTCGGGGTCCAGCGACGCGAGGGCTCGCGGATGCCAGACGATCAGCTGCCGAACCCCGCCCGCCTCGTAGATCACCGGTTGCGCGTAGCCCATCTCGGCCTCCACCTCGATGGCCCGCCACAGCTCGTCGCCGGTCCGCTTGTCGAAGGCCACCACCAGCGCGTCGGGCTCGCCGCCGACCACCGTCAGAAGCCTGTCGCCGTCGACGAGGGGCGAGCTGACGATGCCCCACACCGGCACGCTCGTGCCGTACTCGGCCACGTAGTCCTTCTGCCAGCGCACCGCGCCGGTCTCGACGTCGAAGCAGAACAGGCGCCCGGTGGCGCCGACCACATAGACGCGGTCGCCATCGACGGTCGGGGTGGCCCGGGGACCGACCGCGTAGCTGATCGAAAGCATGCGGTACGACGTCGGCCACTCGTAGGTCCACAGCACCGCGCCGGTCTCCTCGTCGAGGGCGAGGACCCGCTCCGTCCCGTCCAGCGTGCGCGACTCCGGATCCTCCTGCCAGTCGGTGATGAACACCCGGCCGCCGGCGACCGCGGGCCCGGAGTACCCCGAGCGTATGGGCGTGCGCCAGCCGACTCTCAGCTCCGCCGGCAGCTCCTCGACGATGCCGGTCTCGTGCCAGACCGCGAGCCGATCCTCTCCCCGCCACTGCGGCCAGTCGTCGGCGGATACCGCCTGGGTCATCGTGACGACGGCGAGGACGGCGGCGGAGAGGAGTCTCGACGACATCGGTACGGATGCGGGGTGGGCTGATTTCTCGGCTGGCGTGCTCATGCTGTGTCCTCCTGCTGCCGCTCCGGACCCGGATACGGGGCCGAAAGGGTGTCAGCCGCAGCAAACAATTCCACGCAGACGATATCCGGATTCTCTACGGGTATCAACGCGCCAGGGAAGTGGGGTGTGAGACGGAAGTGGAGACCCGATCGAACTGGAGCCATAAACCAGGGGCTGGTCGACTCCCCCGGAGCTGACTCCGGTGTCCCGCGGCCGCGGCAATACGTGCGTTCACGAGGGCGTCAGGCACTGACCGCTTCAGCGTCTCGCCACGGCCCCAGAGTGCTCATGAAGATGCCCGCGAAAAACACATCCGGACGTCTTCAGCGCCGGCATCACCAGTACCTTCAGCAGAGGGTTTGGATGTCGTTTGAAGAGCCGCGAACAAATGGTCGGGATGACTGGATTCGAACCAGCGACCCCCTGACCCCCAGTCAGGTGCGCTACCAGACTGCGCCACATCCCGACACGACCATAGGCCGCCACGAACCCGCCGAGCCGTCGAGTTTCCGCTTCCGTCAGGCCTTCTGCCCGGCGAGCAGATCGAGAATGGCCTGCAGGCCCTTCTTGATGCCGTTCAGCCGCGCCCTGACCTCGGCGCCCAGCAGCTCGTCCAACGCCGGCGCCTCGGGGTCCTCGTTCGCCGGCATCTCCTTGAGGAGCTTGCGCCGCGCCGCCCCCAGGGTCAAGCCCTCGCTGAAGACCAGCTCCTTGATGCGGAGCACCCTGTCGAGGTCTTCCCGGCGATACAGCCGCGAGCGGCCCTCGCCGTGGGCGACGCCCATTGCCGGGAACTCCGCTTCCCATGAGCGTAGCACGTAGGGCTGCAGGCGCGCGATGGCGCAAACCTCGGAAGGCTTGTAGACGGACCGCTCCGGTATCTTGACCCGTGTCGCCATCGCCCCGCTTCAAGCCGAACTCAGTATACACCGGCCGAATGCAGCGGGGCGCCTGCCGCGGGCTACCGCCCGCGGGCCTTCAGGCGAATCGGGGTGCCGGTGAATCCGAAGGCCTCCCGCAGGCGGCGGTGGAGGAACCGTTCGGACGAGAAATGCAGCCGCGCACCCCGGCTGGTGAACAACGTGAACGTCGGGGGCGCCACCCCGGTCTGCACCGCGTACCGGATATGGACCGCCCGTTTGCTGGCGCCGCTGGGGCCATGGGCGCGGGTCGCGCGGGTGATGACGCGGTTCAGCTCGCCGGTGGTGACCTTTATCCGCCGCGCCGCCGCGACCTCGTCGATGAGCTTCAGCAACCGTTCGGTACGCTCTCCGGTCACTGCCGACACGTGGACGATCGGGGCGTAGTCGACGAACTTCAGGGTGTCGCGAAGCGCTTCGTCGAACTCGGTCACGAACCCGGGTCCGCGGTCCTTGACGAGATCCCACTTGTTGGCGGCGATGACCACGCCGCATCCGGCCGCCTCCGCCTCGCCGGCGATGGCCGCGTCCCGTCTGACCACCCCGGCCGCCGCATCGACCACGATCACGGCGACATCCGTCTTCTCCATCGCGTGGCGCGCCCGCACCACGCTGACCGTCTCGATGCGCCCTCCCCCCGCGACCTGGCCGGGACGGCGCATGCCCGCGGTGTCCACGATACGGAACTGCTGCCGGTGCCAGTTCACCACCTCGTCGATGGCGTCGCGGGTGGTGCCCGGGGTCGAGCTGACCAGCACGCGGTCCTCGCGCAGCAGCCGGTTGACCAGCGACGACTTCCCGACGTTGGGACGGCCGACCACCACGATGCCCGTCTCCGGGTCGGGCCCGGGCTCGGCGTCGTCGGGGGACGCGGGCGGCGCCGGCGGCAACCGGGCCGCGACCTCGTCCAGCAGATCCCCGATTCCCTGTCCGTGCTCGGCCGCGATCTCGACCACCGGCTCGAAACCGAAACGATGGAACTCCGTCAGGTGCGCACGCGCCCGCCGGTCGTCGATCTTGTTGATGGCCACCACCACCGGGACCCCGCGCGTCCGAAGCTCGCGGGCGACCTCGTCGTCGGCCGGAACCGGTCCCTCGCGGCCGTCGACCACGAAGATCACGACGTCGGCTTCGCCCGCCGCGCGCCGTCCGCGATCCGCCACCGCCGACTGCATCGGATCGGTGCTCGCGCCGGCCACCCCGCCGGTATCGACGAGGGCGAATACCCGCCGTTGCCACTCGACCGGCCCCGCGAGGACGTCGCGGGTGGTGCCGGCCACCTCCGTGACGATAGCGCGCCGCGTCCCCGTCAGGCGGTTGAAGAGAGTCGACTTGCCCACGTTCGGCCGGCCCACCAGGGCGACCTGTCCCGCGGCGCGGTTCTGCTCATGACTCATTGCGGTCCCGTCCCGATGCTCGCCCCACGACGGCTTGACAGCCGTAAATAACAGTACCTATGATGCTTACATACATCGTTGGCCGGGCGCATGATCAAAGTCGACATCGTGAACGAAGTCTCCAGGCTCGCCGACATCACCAAGGTGAAGGCGGAAGTGGCGGTCGACGCCGTCTTCGACGCCATGCGGATGTCCATGAAGCGCGGAGAGCGTATCGAGCTGAGAGGCTTCGGGGTCTTCCAGGTGAAGCCGCGCAAGCGAGGCATCGGTCGAAATCCGCGGACCGGCAAGGAAGTGCGCATTCCACCCGGCCGGACCATCCGATTCAAGCCCGGCAAGGACCTCCAGGACATCGGCGGGTGACGCATCCGTCGCATCGCGTTCGCTCCGCCGGTGGGCGGCGCAAGCCCCACGGGTAGACCTCACTTGAGTCAGCCTCTCTCGCCGAGTCCCGAACCGCGGCCCCCGGCCTGGCCGGCGGACCCTCGCGGGGGAACTCCCCTTCCCCCACATCCACCGCGGCCGCCGTTGCCCGCGGTCTCCCGGCGGGACCGCCCGTGGATCAACGTCGTGCTCCTGCTGGCCACCATCGCGTCCACCACGGTGGTCGGAGCCTTGTTCCACCAGGGCTTCGCCTCCGGCTTCTCGGCCTCGACGGAAGCGCCGTTCGTGATTTGGCAGGGGCTCTGGTACAGCCTGCCGGTCCTGGCCATCCTGGGCGTCCACGAGCTGGGCCACTACTATGCGTGCCGGTACCACCGCGTCGATGCGTCGCTCCCCTACTTTCTGCCGGCGCCGATCCTGATCGGCACCCTGGGCGCCTTCATCCGCATGCGGCAGGCGGTTCCCACCAAACGGATGCTCTTCGACATCGGGGTCGCCGGCCCCATCGCGGGCTTCGTGGTCGCGGTCCCCGCCCTCTTCCTCGGGGTCGGCCTGTCGCAGGTCCTGCCGATGCCGGACGAGATCGACGGGCTCACGCTGTTCTTCGGCGAACCGCTCCTGTTCCGGTTGGCGGCCTGGACCATCTGGGGCGCGGCGCCCGAGGGGTACTCGTTGAACCTGCACCCCATGGGCTTCGCAGCGTGGGTCGGGCTGCTGGCCACCGCCCTCAACCTGTTTCCGATCGGTCAGCTCGACGGCGGCCATATCTCGTACGCGATGTTCGGCGCCCGCTCGACGCTGGTGACCGTGGCCTCCGCGGCCACCCTCTTCGCCCTCGCCTTCCATTCGCCGAGCTGGATCGCCTGGGCGGTGCTGATGGTGGTCATGCTCGTCGCATTCGGCCCGCGGCACCCGCGCACCCTCGATCACGAAGTGCCCCTCGACCGGACCCGGATGCTGATCGCAGTGTGCGCGCTCGTCATCTTCGTGCTCTGCTTCACCCCCGCCCCCATTCAGATCGGCGGAGAGTAGGCGTCCGGGCTGGAGGACGGCGCGGACTCCTGCAGAGTGGTCGGCAGGAAGCGGGGCAACAGGCGACGATTCCCGGGCCACGCGTCCGCGCCGCTGTGCAGACGCGTGCAGGACCGGTCGAGGGCCCGGGCCGGCGGGCCGGCGCGGATCGACCCCGATGCTACAACATCGACACCGGGTCGACGTCCACCACGACGCGCCTCTTCACCCGCGGATGCTCGTCCAGAACCCGCAGAAGCGCTTTCCGCATTTCGCCGCGATGCTGCCCCTTGAGGAAGAGCTGGGCCCGGTACCGGCCGCGGAGCTTGCCGATGGGAGCCGGCGCCGGTCCCAGCACCGTGAATCGACGGGGCGCCGCCCGGAGCGCCGCCGCGAGGACCGCCGCGTCGCGCAGGGTACCGTCCCGGGCCGTCCCGTGGACCACCGCGCAGACCAGGGAAACCACCGGCGGGTACCGCATGGCCCGGCGAAAGCACAGCTCTTCCTCGTAGAACGGTGCGTAGGCCTGGTCGCAGGCATGGCGGATGCTGTAGTGGCCGGGATGCAGCGTCTGGATGATCGCCTCGCCGGGGGTGCTCCCCCGGCCGGCGCGGCCCGCGACCTGGGTCAACAACTGAAACGTGCGCTCCGCCGCCCGGAAGTCCGGCATCCCGAGGCCGACGTCCGCCGACACCACCCCCACCAGCGTCACGCCGGGAAAATCGTGTCCCTTCGCCACCATCTGCGTGCCGACCAGGATGTCCAGCTCGCGGCGCGCCACGCGCCGGAGGAGCCGGGCCGCCGCGCCCCGGCGGCGCACCGTGTCGCGGTCGAGCCGGGCGACTCGGGCCGCCGGCCACCGCCGCTCGAGCTCCGCCTGCACCCGTTCGGTGCCGAGCCCCACATGCTCCAGCACCGTGCCCGCGCACTTCGGACAGGCGGCGGGAGAGGCCCGCGAGTACCCGCAGTAGTGACAGCGCGCCCGCCCCGCCGCGCGATGGAGGGTCAGGGTAACGCTGCAGTCGGGACACTCCGGGGTGTGACCGCATCCGCGGCACAGCAGGGAGGCCGCGAATCCCCTGCGGTTCAACAGCACCAGCGCCTGCTCCCGGCGCGCCAGCCGCTCGTCGAGGGCCTCGGCCAGCGGGGCGCTCAGCACGACGTCCGGTCCGTGCGACGCGAACTCCTCGCGCATGTCGACGATGCGCACGGCCGGAAGCGGGCGGCTTCCAATGCGCCGCGGGAGGGTCAGTCGCCGGTACCGCCCGCTGCCCGCATGGCGGAAGCTCTCCAGCGACGGGGTCGCGGAGCCGAGCAGGACGAGCGCATCGCTGCGCTTCGCCCGCATGATCGCCACGTCTCGGCCGTGATAGCGCGGACTCTCGTCCTGCTTGTACGACGCGTCGTGCTCCTCGTCGACCACGATCAACCCCACCGAGGGCAGGGGCGCGAACACCGCGGACCGCGTCCCCACCACGACGTCGATCTCGCCGCGGCGGATGCGGTGCCACTGATCGTGGCGTTCGCCGTCCGGCAGGCCGCTGTGCTGCACCGCCACCCGGGCCCCGAACATCGGCGCCAGACTCGCCGCGATGCCCGGAGTCAGGGCGATCTCGGGGACGAGAATCAGCGCCTGCCGCCCTCTCGCCACCGCCGCGCGAGCCAGCCGCGCATAGACTTCCGTCTTGCCGCTCCCCGTGACCCCGTGCAGCAGCGCCACCTCGAAGGCGCCGGACCCCGCCGACGCCTCGAGAGCCTCCATCACCTGCTGCTGATCGGCCGTCAGCGTGTGGACCGGCGGGTTCGGGCCTCCGACGGCCTCGATCGGCCACGGCGCCCGTTCGAGCACCTCGCGGGAGATCGTCACCGCGCCGAGCTCGGCCAGCCGGCGGATCGTTCCTCCGGGCACGCCCCGGGCCGCGAGCTCGGGCACGGCCAGCCCCCCCGCCGCCGCGCCGAGCCGTTCGAGGGCCTCCCGCTGCCGCTTTCCCAGGGAGGCATCGGAGGCCAGGAGCGCCCGGCCGTCCGGGGTCAGGCGGGCTGTCCGAACCGACTTGAACGCGGACGCGGCTCCCTTCAGGGGCTGCGTCAACCGGACCAGCTCGTCGCGGACCAGGGCCGCGATGAGCGCGTGGTGTCCCCCACCGCGCGCCCGGCCGCCGCGCGGGCCCATCCGGTGTTCCAGCGTCGTCACCGGATGCGGCGCACCGTCGGACAGCAGCTCGAGCAGGCGGCGGCGCGCCGGACCCGGCCGATCCGCGAGCGCGGCCCGGCCCGCCGCGGTAATCTCGACCCGCCGCTCGCTGACGACCCAGGCCCGCGGGGGCATCGCCGCCGCCATCGCCTCGCCCGCTCCGCAGGCGTAGTACTCGCCCACCCAGAGTGCGAGCCCGACGACGTCGGCCGGCAGCATCGGCTCGACGTCCAGGACGTCGAGCAGCGGCTTGAGGGCGGCGGAGGGCGGCGGCTCCGATCGATCGACGACGCACCCGGTCACCACGCGCGTGCCCAACGGCACGAGCACGCGGGTCCCGGTCTCCGGGAGCGGCAGCTCCGGAGGCACCTCGTAGTCCAGCCGGTCGAGGGCCGGTACGGGGACGACGACCGAGACGGCGCGGGGCATCGGACGCGGGGCGAGAGGGCGGCGGTAAAGGTCCGCCGTCACGGTCTCCCGGATGGCGCCGCGAGCCCGGCAGTCGTTGCCTGCGGCTCGGCGAGCAGGGCGCGGACACGCTTCATGTCTTCCCAGACGTCCCGCTTCCGCTCGGGGCTTCGCAGGAGAAAGGCGGGGTGGAACGTCGGGACCAGCTTCGCCCCGCGATAGTCGAACACCCGTCCCCGCAGCCGGGAGATCGCCTGGTCGGTCTGCAGAAGCGTCCTGATGGCGAAGGCCCCGAGGGCCACGACGACCCGGGGCTGAATGACGTCGAGCTGCCGGAACAGGAACGGCTCGCAGGTCGCGACCTCGTCGGGCTCCGGATTCCGGTTGTTCGGGGGCCGGCACTTGATCACGTTGGCGATGTAGACCTCGTCGCGGGACAGTCCGATCGAGGCGATGATCCGCGTCAGCAGTTGCCCGGCCCGGCCCACGAACGGAATCCCCTCCCGGTCCTCGTCCCGCCCCGGCGCCTCGCCGACGAACACCAGGTCGGCGGCGGGGCTGCCGACCCCGAAGACCAGGTTCGTCCGCCCCGCGTGCAGCTTGCAGCGGGTGCACTCGCCGAGGTCCCCGCGCACCGCCTCCAGGGTCTCCGTCCCCGGCCCCGCGGCGACCGCCGCGGGCAGGACAGCGGCCGGCGCGGCGGTCATGGGCGCGGCGGCCCGGTCATCGCCGGCCGCGTGCGGCGTCTCCCCGCGCATGGGATCCGCAGAATCGCGCACGGGATCCGCAGGATCGCGCACGGGATTCGCAGGATCGCGCATGGGATTCGCAGGATCGCGCACGGGATTCGCAGGATCGCGCACGCGCCACCGAGCGTCGCGGCTGATCCCTTCGACCCCCAACTCCCGGAAGAACTCCAGGTGACGCCGCAATTGCTCACGATGGCTCATGGTCGGCGGTCCGGACGGCATCCGCCGTCTCGCGCTCGAACAGCATACTCCGCAGCCGGTCGACGATCACGCGGGCCACGTCGCGCTTGGACTGCAACGGCACGTCGGTCGTGCCGCCGGGCGCGACCAGGGTGGCGGCGTTGGTCTCCGCGTCGAACCCGGCATCGCTCCGGGACACGTCGTTGGCGACGATCAGGTCGACCCGCTTGGCCTCGAGCTTGGCCCGGGCCCGCGCGACGACGTCACGGGTCTCCGCCGCGAACCCGATCAGCACCGGACGGAGCCGGCCGCCGCGCCACCGGCCGAGGGCGGCCAGGATGTCGGTGGTGCGGGTCAGGGTCAGGGTGATGGTCTCGGACTCCTTCGCGATCTTCTGCGGCCGCGGCCCGTCCCCCGGCGTGTAGTCGGCCACCGCGGCAGCCATGATCACCGCGTCCGCCTCGACCGCCCCGCGCATCACCGCCGCGTGCATGTCGGCCGCGCTGCGCACCGGAACCACCTCGGCTCCGGCGGGCGGCTCCAGGCGGCAGGGACCGGCCACCAGCACCACCCGCGCGCCGCGGCCGGCGGCCTCCGCGGCCAGGGCGAACCCCATCCGCCCGCTCGAACGGTTGCCGACGAAGCGAACCGGATCCAGATCCTCGCAGGTCGGCCCGGCAGAGACGAGAATGCACCGCCCCGAGAGATCGCCGGCCGGCCGGAGCCGGCCCTCGACGGCGGCGACGACGTCCTCCACCGAGGCCAGCCTCCCCGGCCCGGTCCATCCGCAGGCGAGATACCCCTCGCCCGGCGCGACCACGTGCGCCCCGCGCGCCCGCAACGCGTCCAGATTCCCGGCGACGGCCGGATGCTCGTACATGTTCGTGTTCATGGCCGGGGCGATGACCACCGGCGCCCGGGTCACGAGATAGAGCGAGGTCAGGAAGTCGTCGGCGATGCCGTGCGCCAGCTTCCCGATCGTGTTGGCCGTCGCCGGCGCCACCAGCAGCGCCTGGATGTCCGTCGCCAGCGAGACGTGCTCGATGGTGGCGTTCGCGCCCGGCGCGAACTGATCGACGATGACCGGCCGCCGCGTGATCGCCTCGAACGTCAGCGGTCCGACGAACCGGCGGGCGTTGGACGTCATGATCACCACGACGTCGTGTCCGTTCTGCTGCAACCGGCGGACGATCTCGACCGCCTTGTAGGCTCCGATGCCGCCGGTCACTCCCAACGCGATCAGTCCCATGGCGCGGCCCCGCTGTCCGGCGTGTCGAACCCCGCCGCGATCGCGTTCGCGGCGGCGCCGGCCGCCCGCCACGACAGGCGCTCGGCCTCCACGATGCACCGCAGGCGCTCGATGCAGTCTTCGAGGTCGTCGTTGACGACGACGTAATCGTACTCCGCGACGTGCCGCACCTCGTTCCGGGCGATGGTCAGCCGGCGCCGGATCTCGGGTTCCGTCAGGCGATCGCCGGCGCGGCGTCGCAGGCGATCCTCGAGCGCCGCGGGAGACGGCGGCAGCATGAAGATGCCCACCGCGTCCGGCTCGATCCCGCGGACCTGACCGGCGCCCTGCACGTCGATGACGAGGACGAGGCTGCCGCCGGCGTCGATCCGGCGCCGCGTATCGCGCGCGCGGGTGCCGTAGAGATGGCCGAAGACCTCTGCCCATTCGAGGAACTCGCCCGCATCGCGCATCGATTCGAAACGCTCCCGGTCGACGAAGTGGTAGTCGACGCCGTCCCGTTCACTCGGGCGGAGGGGACGCGAGGTATAGCTCCGCGACCGCTCGAGCCCGGGCACCCGCGCGACCAGCGCGTCGACGGCCGTGGTCTTCCCGGTGCCCGACGGCGCCGAGACCACGAACAAGCTCCCCTTGCCGTCCACTCCCGAACCCTTCTCCATGGGCTCCCGCACCTCGCCCGGCAACCGTCGCCCGCGGCTCCGCTCGCCGCCCGACCGACCCGCCGGCAGCCCACGCCGTTCTGCGGCGCGAACTCCTCGCCCGGCAACCGTCGCCTGCGGCTCCGCTCGCCGCCCAACCAACCCGCCAGGAGTCCGCGCCGTTCCACGGCGCGAACTCCTCGCCCGGCAACCGTCGCCTGCGGCTCCGCTCGCCGCCCAACCAACCCGCCAGGAGTCCGCGCCGTTCCACGGCGCGAACTCCTACTCTACGTTCTGCACCTGCTCCCGGAGCTTCTCGAGCTCGGCCTTGGCGGTCACGACCAGCTCGCTCGCGGCGGCGCCCTCCACCTTCGCGCCCAACGTGTTGACCTCGCGGTTCATCTCCTGCAGCAGAAAGTCCAGCTTGCGGCCGCACGGCTCGGCCGAACCGGTGAGGGTGGACCAGTGGGCCAGATGGCCGCGCAGGCGGGTGAGCTCCTCGGTGACGTCCGAGCGGGCCGCGAACCGCACTATCTCCTGCGCGACGACCGCCTCCTCGACGGCGGGCTGCACCCGCAGCTCCTCGACCCGGGTGGCCAGCCGCGCGACGAGCTCGGTCCGGCCCGACTCGGCCGCCGCTTCCAGACGCGTGACGAGGTCGGCGATCACGAGGCAACGGGCATCGAGGTCGGCCTGCAGATACCCGCCCTCCCGCACCCGCATGGCATCCAGATCGCGGAGCACCTCCTCGACCGCTTCGGTCACCGCGCGGCCGAGCGCGGCTCGTCCCGCCTCGTCCATGTCCCGTTCCCGGACCACCAGCGCCTGCGGGAACCGCAGGAGGTCGCCGGTCGTCAGGCCGCCGGTGACAACGCCCCGGGCGCGCGCCTGCTCGACGGTGGTCGACAGCGCATCGACCAGCGGGTCGTTCAGGGCGACCTCGACCTCCGGTTGTCCGAGAAGTCGCGCCGTCACCGCCAGCTCCACGCGACCCCTCGCGACCCACCGCTGCACGACCCCGCGGAGCTCGACCTCCTGGGCCGCCAGCAACGGGGGCATCCGCACCTGGATGTCCAGATACCGATGATTGACCGTCCGCGCCGTGACCCCGAGGGCCGCCGTATCGAGCTCGCGGCTCCCCGCCGCGAACCCCGTCATCGACTTGATCATCGCGTTCCACTCGCCACCGGGCCGGACGGGACGGCGGCCACCGCGCCGCCGGGCCGGGGCTCCTCGCCCTCCTGTCCGAACACCTGCGTCGCATAGAGCTTTGCATAGCTGCTGTCCGGCCGCGCCAGCAGCTCCTCGTGCCGACCGGATTCCACGACCTGTCCGCCCTCTATCACGATGATGGCATCGGCCCGGCGAATCGTCGACAGACGGTGGGCAATCACGAACGCGGTACGGTTGAGCAGGAGCTTGGCCAGCGCATCCTGCACCAGCAGCTCGGACTCGGCGTCCAGGGCCGACGTCGCCTCGTCGAGCACGAGGATGGGCGGATTCTTGAGCAGGGCCCGCGCAATCGTGAGACGCTGGCGCTGGCCGCCCGACAACCGCTGTCCGCGCTCGCCGATGAGCGTATCGTAGCCCTGTGGCAGATCCACGATGAACTCGTGCGCATGGGCCGCGCGGGCCACCGCCACGATCGATTCGCGGGGGGCTCCCGGCGCCGCGTAGGCGATGTTGTCGGCCACCGACGCGTCGAACAGGAACGTCTCCTGGGCGACGATCCCGACGGCCCGGCGCAGCGACTGCAGCGTCACGTCGCGCACGTCCGCCCCGTCGATCAGGATCGCCCCGCCGGTCACGTCGTGGAACCGCGGCACCAGATTGACGAGCGTCGACTTGCCCGCGCCGCTGAGCCCCACCACCGCCACGACCTCTCCGGCCCGCACCGTGAACGAGACGCCACGCAGCACCGGTTCGGCATCGTCCGGATACCGGAACGTCACGTCGCGAAACTCGATGCTCGACTCGAACGGGAGCAGCGCGGCGGCGCCCGCGCGGTCGCCGGTCTCGGTGTGGGTGTCCAGAATCTCGAAGATCCGTTCGGCTGCGGCAATGGCCTGCTGAATGTTCGCATTGACCCGGCTCAGCTTCTTGACGGGAACGTACATCAGCAGGAGCGCGGTCATGAACGACGTGAACTCTCCCGGCGTCAGATCGCCGGCCGCGATCTCCCGGCTGCCGTACCACAGGACGCCGGCGATCCCGATGCCCCCCAGCAGCTCGATCACCGACGGCAGGATCGACAGGGCGCTCGTGACCCGCATGATCGTCCGATACAGGCGGCGCGAGGCCCGGGTGAACCTCTGCTGCTCGAACGACTCGCCCTGAAACGCCTGGACGATCCGGTGGCCGGTGAGAGCCTCGACGATCAGGTGCGACAGGTACTCGACCTGCTCCTGGCTGCGGCGCGTCGTCTTCCGGACGTGCTGCCCCAGGCGAACCAGGGGATACACCACCAGCGGCGCGCCCGTCATGCATACCAGAGCGAGTCGGGCGTCCTGATAGAACAGCAGCACCGCGAACGCGGCCAACGCCAGCGATTCGCGTATCAGATCGCCGCAGGTCTCCGAGACGATCTGCTGGACCCGGCTGACGTCGCTCGTGATCCGCGACAGCAGCCGTCCGGTGGTACGGCGGCCGAAGAAGGCCGCCGACTGGCCGAGCATGTGCTGAAAGAGCTCGGTGCGCAGGTCATGGACGAGACGCTGTCCGGCGTCGGCCATGAGGTAGACCGAGAAGTAGGCGCCCACCCCCTTGACCAGGTAGAGCCCGATCAGCGCGCCGCAGATCAACGCGACCCGGTTGCCGGCGGGAAGCAGCTCGTCGAAGATGGGCTCGATGATGTAGGCCAGCCCGCCCGACGCCAGGGCGTACAGCACCATGGCGGGCAGCGCGGCGAGAATGCGCAGCTTGTGCGGCAGGGCGAATCGCAGCAGCCGGAGCAGTGGATTCACTCTGGTGGCAGCCCGTGGCAGAACCCCGCGTTGCACCGGGATCGGCGCGGGCGCCGGCGGGCGGCAGGGCGCCCGTGCGACAAGGCGTGACGAGGGAGCATATTGGGCATCTGGTGACCGCGGGGCAAAACACGGCTCCGCGGGAGAACGCGGTCAGACACGTTGCCTCGCCGGTCGAATGCAGCGGGGCCTTCTGCCGCGGGCTGCTAACCGAACCCCTCCGGATGGCGCTCGTGCCATCGCCAGGCGGTCGCCACGATGTCGTCGAGCTCCGTGTGCGCCGGCCGCCAGTCGAGATCGCGCGCGATGCGTTCGGACGCGGCGAAGAGCACCGGGGGATCTCCCGGGCGGCGAGGGGCCGGCACCGCCGGCACCCGCCGGCCGGTCACCCGTTCCACGCTGCGAATCACCTCCCGGACGGAGTGCGGCCTCCCGGTGCCCAGATTGTAGACCCTCGCCGCGTCTCCATCCCTGGTTCCCAGGGCGTCCAGGGCCCGAACGTGCGCGTCGGCGATGTCCGTGACGTGCACGTAGTCACGCTGGCAGGTGCCGTCCGCGGTCGGATAGTCGTCCCCGAATACCTGCAGCGGCGCTCCCCCGCGGGCCGCGTCGAAGGCGCGCGGGATCAGGTGAATCTCCGGGTCGTGGTCCTCGCCGAGGTCTCCGTCCGGGTCCGCCCCGGCCGCGTTGAAGTAGCGCAGCGCGATCGACCGAAGGCCGTAGGCGCGCCCGTAGTGGCGCAGGGCATGCTCGACCGCCAGCTTCGAGTCCCCGTACGCATTGATGGGGTCGGTGGGGTGCTCCTCGCCGATGGGCGTCGCCACCGGGTTGCCGTACACGGCGCAGGTCGACGACAGCACCAACCGATTCACCCCGCGCGCGCGCATCGCGTCCAGCACCGAGAGCGCCCCCCCCACGTTGTGCTCGTAGTACCGGGCCGGATCGCGCACCGACTCCTCCACCGACAGGAGGGCCGCGAAGTGCATCACCTCGGAGATCCCGTGGTCACGCAACGCCGCCTCGAGCCGCGCGGTCTCGCGGACGTCTCCCTCCACGAGCGGCGCGCCGCGCACCGCCGCGCGGTGCCCGGCGCTCAGATTGTCGTACACCACGACCGCGCGCCCTGCCGCCTGCAGGGCCTTCACGGCATGGCTGCCGATGTATCCGGCGCCGCCCGTCACCAGCACCGTACTCATCTGGCTTCGCCGCAACCGCCGCGCGGGCGCCTGGGAGCCCGTGGCGAGAGCCCCCCCGGTATTCGACCGGCGAGGCATCCTCCCCGACTGCGTTGCTCCGCGGTGCTGCGTTGCTCCGCGGTCACATCGACATGCTCCCTCGTCACGCCTTGTCGCATGGGCGCCCTTGAGCCCGCCGGCACCCTCGCCGGTTCCGGTGCGACGCGGGGTTCTGCCACGGGATCCTCGGTCTCGGTCGAACCCGCGGTCTCACGGGTCCCGGCTCAGCGTCCGATCGAATGGTAGCGAAAGCCGAGATCGCGCATCTCGCCGGGATCGAACAGGTTGCGGCCATCGAAGACGAGCGCGTCCCGCATCAACTGGCGCATGCGCGGGAAGTCGGGCTCGCGAAACTCGTTCCACTCGGTGAGGATGGCCAGCGCATCCGCCTCCTTCAGCGCGTCGTAGCTGTCGGACGCCAGGCCGATGCGCGACGCGAAGATTCTCCGGGCCGACGCGTTCGCCTGGGGATCGTAGGCCACAACCTCGGCCCCCGCCTCCAGGAGCGCATCGATGATGGTGATGGACGGCGCTTCCCGCATGTCGTCGGTGCGCGGCTTGAACGCCAGCCCCCAGATCGCGATCCGCCGTCCCTCGAGCGCCCCCAGGACGCCGACCATCTTGTCGACCAGCCGGCGTTTCTGGGCGGCGTTCACGGTCTCGACGGCGTCGAGGATCCGGAAGCGGTAGTCGGCGTCCCGGGCCAACCGGGCCAGCGCCTTGACGTCCTTCGGAAAGCAGCTCCCGCCGTAGCCGATCCCGGGAAACAGGAAGGACGGACCGATGCGGCGGTCGGAGGCGACCACCCGTCGCACGTGGTCGACATTGGCGCCCACCGCGTCGCAGACGTTGGCCACTTCGTTCATGAACGACACGCGGGTGGCGAGCATCGCGTTGGCGGCGTACTTGCTCAACTCCGCGCTGGCCCAGTCCATGATCTCGATCGGGGCGCCGGTTCGGGTGAAGGGCTTGTAGATCGAAGCCATCAGCTTCGCCGCGTTCGCGTCCCCGGCGCCGATCACGACCCGATCGGGCTTCAGGAAATCGTCGACGGCGGACCCCTGCTTCAGGAACTCCGGATTGCTCACGACGCTGAACGGCTCGGTCGTCTCCTCCCCCAGGGCCTCCTGCACCCGCCGGGCGGTGCCCACCGGCACGGTGCTCTTGAGAGCCACCACGGTATGGCCGACCATCGCCCGTCCGACATCGCGCGCCGCCCCCAGGACGTGCTGCAAGTCGGCCGAGCCGTCCTCGTCGGACGGCGTCCCCACCGCGATGAAGACCACCTCCGAATCGCGCACGGACGGGGCGAGAGCGGTATCGAAGTCGAGCCGCCGCTTGGCGGTATTCCGGCGCACCAGCTCGTCGAGCCCCGGTTCGTAGATCGGAAGGCGTCCTTCGCGCAGCGACTCGATCTTGGCCTCGTCGACGTCGATGCAAGTGACCTCGTTGCCGGTCTCGGCCAGACAGGCGCCGACCACGAGACCGACGTACCCCGTACCAACGACTGTCATTCTCATGAGTTGCCGGTGCGCTCGCGGAGCTGGAGGTGAAGTCCCCGCTGCATTCGACCGGCGCTCCGGAGTGGAGGCCCGACCGGGGGATGCATCCGCGACATGCCTGTACAGGATACTAGCAGTGGATGCGAATCGCGATCGACGGGCGGGCGCCCCGCGTGGCGCTGGTGCACGACTGGCTCACCGGCATGCGGGGCGGCGAACGGGTGCTCGAGGCGATCTGCGAGCTGTTTCCGGACGCTGCGCGCTTCGCGCTCCTGCACGTGCGGGGCTCGGTCTCCCCGACCATCGAGGCGCAGGCGGTCCGGACGTCCCTCATTCAGCGTCTGCCGTGGTCGCACCGGTACTACCGGCCGCTGCTGCCGCTCTTTCCCGCCGCGGTGGAACAGTTCGACCTCGACGACTTCGACCTGGTCATCAGCACCAGCCACTGCGTCGCCAAGTCGGTCATCGCCCCGGGGCGCGCCCGGCATCTGTGCTACTGCTTCACCCCGATGCGGTACGTATGGGACCAGCTCCCCGCCTACTTCGGGCCGGAACGGGTGGGCGCGGAGGCGAGCCGGTGGCTCCGGCGGGGACTCGGCGCGATCGCGCGGTGGGATGCGTCCACGGCGCACCGCGTTGACCGCTATGTGGCTATTTCGCAATATGTTGCGGGGAGGATTGGCCGATACTATAATCGAGGGGCGGGTATCGTGCATCCGCCCGTGGACACGACTTTTTTTTGGCCGGGGCCGGCCCGGCCGCGACAGGGCTGCCTGATCGTGTCGGCTCTCGTACCCTACAAGCGGGTCGACCTCGCGATACGCGCGTGCGCAGAGGCCGGGGCTGCCCTCCGGATCGTCGGCGGCGGACCGGACCTTGCCCGCCTGCGGAGCATCGCCGGACCCCAGGTGGAGTTTCTCGGCACGGTGACCGACGAGGAGGTCCGGCACGAGTATCGGCGCGCCGCCGCGGTCCTGCTGCCCGGCGCCGAGGACTTCGGCATCGCTCCCGTCGAAGCCCAGGCCTGCGGATGCCCGGTCGTGGCCCTCGCAGAGGGTGGGGCTCGTGAGACGGTCGTGGACGGCGAGACCGGCATCCTCGTGGCGGAGTCCACCCCGGCCGCGTTCGCCGATGCGATCGACCGGGTGCATCGCCGGTCCTTCGACGGCGCGGCCACCCGGCGGCAGGCCCTGCGGTTTTCCCGCGAACGGTTCGACGCCGGGCTCCGGACCGAGGTCACTCGACTGATGACCGCATCTCCATCGGAACCGTATCAATGACCCAACGCGCCCGGGTGCGCATGCTCATCCAGTCGGCGATCGACGGCGGCATCGGCGTGACGATGTTCGTGGCCGCCTATCTGCTCCGGTTCGAGACCGAGCTCATCCCGGCCCCCAAGGGTCAACCCCCCATCGAGTACTACGAGCAGCTCGCACCCTTCATCGGACTGCTGCTTCCCTTCGGCCTGTGGATGCAGGGAGCCTACCGCCACGAGCGCATCCGATCCCGGGTCGACGACTTCTTCGCGGTGCTCATCGGCGGACTGATAGCCGTCGTGCTCGGCCTCGTGGGCACGCTCGTCTTCCAGGCCTACTTCGTCCCCCCCGCGCTGAAGGACCAGGGTGTGTACGAAGTGTCCCGGGTGGTGTGGGCGCTGTTCCTGATGCTCTGCTCGATCTTGGCTTATGCATCCCGCGCCACGGTCCGGTCCGCGCTGGAGCGGCAGTGGCGCGAGGGTGTGGGCCTCAAGCGGATTCTCGTCGCGGGAACCGGCGACGTGGCCCGTCACGTCGTGGACAAGGTGCTCCATCATCGCGAGCTCGGCTACCGCATCGTCGGCTTCGTCGACGACCGCGGCAGCGACCGCCAGGGCTATCGAGGGCTGCCGCTGCTGGGGGCGCTCTCCGAGGTGGGCGACATCCTGGAACGCGAGCAGGTCGACGAGCTCTACGTCGCCCTGTCGCTCGACGAGCACGTGAAGATGCTCGAGCTCATCGAGGTCGCCAATCGGGAATGCGTGGACGTCAAGGTGGTGCCCGACCTCCTGCAGGTCATCGCCCTCCGCGCCCGGCTCGAGGAGCTCGACGGAGTTCCGATCATCAGCATAAACGACGTGCCGCTCCAGGGGCTGAACAGCCTCATCAAGCGCATGATCGACGTCGGCGTCGCGAGCGTCGCGCTCGTTTTCCTGAGCCTGCCGTTCGCGGTCATCGCCGCCCTCATCAGGGCGACCTCGCCCGGCCCCGTGTTCTATCGGCAGGAGCGCATGGGGCTCGACGGGCACCCGTTCAGCGTGTACAAGTTCCGATCGATGTTCGAGGACGCCGAGCGCGACACCGGGCCGGTGTGGACCCGCAAGGACGACCCGCGGCGGACGCCGGTCGGCCGCGTGCTGCGCCAGCTCAGCCTCGACGAGCTTCCCCAGCTCTGGAACGTGATCCGCGGCGACATGTCGCTCGTGGGACCCAGGCCGGAGCGCCCGTTCTTCGTAGAGCAGTTCAAGCAGCGGGTCCCGCAGTACATGCTGCGCCACAAGGTCCGCTCCGGCATGACCGGGTGGGCCCAGGTCAACGGCTGGCGGGGCGATACGTCGATCGAGAAGCGCATCGAGTACGATCTCTACTACATTGAGAACTGGTCGGTGGGACTCGACTTCAAGATCCTCTGGCTGACGGTCCTCCGGGTGTTCTTCCATCGCCACGCGTACTGAATCGCCGAGGCGCATCGAGCCGGGCCCACTTCGCCGGCGCTCCCCGGGAGCACGGGTCGCATGCGGCCACGACCCACCACACCACCATGGGTGATCGCGTCGTCATCACCGGCGCCGCCGGTTTCATCGGGTCCCATCTCGCCGAGGCCCTCCTCGATCGGGGCGACGCCGTCGTCGGGATCGACAACCTGTCGACCGGCGACATGGCGAACATCGCCCATCTCGCCGACCGGGACTTCCGTTTCATCCGGCACGACGTCTCCAACTACATCAGCCTGGAAGGGCCGGTGGACGCGGTGCTCCACTGGGCCAGTCCGGCCAGCCCCATCGACTATCTCGAACGGCCGATCCCGACCCTGAAGGTGGGGGCCCTGGGCACCCACAACGCGCTCGGTCTCGCCAAGGCCAAGCAGGCGCGGTTCGTCCTCGCCTCTACCTCGGAGGTCTACGGCGACCCCCTCGAGCATCCGCAGACCGAGAGCTACTGGGGGAACGTGAATCCGATCGGTCCCCGGGGCGTCTACGACGAAGCCAAACGCTTCGCCGAGGCCATGACCACGGCCTATCACCGCTATCACGGCATCGATACGAAGATCGTCCGGATCTTCAACACCTACGGACCCAGGATGCGGGTCCGGGACGGTCGGGCCGTTCCCAACTTCATCGCCCAGGCGCTGCGCGGCGAGGACCTGACCGTCTACGGCGATGGCACCCAGACCCGCAGCTTCTGCTACATCAGCGATCTCGTGGACGGCATTCTCCGGCTGCTGCGGTCGGACACGAACGATCCGGTCAACATCGGGAACCCGAGCGAGATGACGGTGGCGGGAATCGCGGGGCGGATCATCCGGCTGACCGGCTCGGCCAGCCGCATCGTGCATCAACCGCTCCCGGTCGACGATCCAAAGGTACGGCAGCCGGACATCGGCCGCGCGCGCCGCATTCTCGACTGGGAGCCCCGGGTGTCCCTGGCGGAAGGCCTGACGAAGACAATCGCCTATTTCCGGAACGCGCTGGCCGGCGCCGTGCACCAAGGCTGACCCCCGCCCCCCGGACGGCCCCCTCGTGCGGGCGCGCGGCGCCGACTCGGCCTCATTCGCTGAGCACCCGCGTGGCGTGCACGATGTAGTGGAGCCCCGAGCCGAGGGTGATCGCCAGCGCGCCCCAGATGGCCGCGTCCACGACCACCGAGGGTTGCCCCAGCCAGTTGAAGAGCAGGGTGAGGGCAACCGTCAGAATGTAGATCAGCGTCGCCAGCTTCCCCAGCATCGTCGGCGGGAACGTGCGCCGTCCGACCCCGAGATTCACGACCGCCACCGTCACCACGATGATCACGTCCCGGCTGATGACGAGGACCGTCAGCCAGATCGGGAACCGGTTGGGCAGGTCGAGGCCGGGGAGGGTGAGGACGACGAACGTCGAGATGAGCAGCAGCTTGTCGGCCATGGGGTCGAGTAGCGCGCCCAGGGTCGTCGGTTCCCCCCACCACCGCGCCAGCAGGCCGTCCAGGGCATCGGTCACCCCGGCCACGATGAACACCACGAGCGCCCAGCCGTTCAATCCGTACACCACGAGAATGACCAGCGCCGGGATCAGCAGCATCCGAAGCAGCGTGAGTTGGTTGGCAACAGTCAAGGCCGACATGGCACGTCATCCAACGGGTCCCGGGCGCGGCGCGGGCGCCCGGCGGGGAACCGAGGAGCCCTGGCCCGGACATCGGCGCCCTGCGGCGCCGCTGCCCGCCCAACCAATCCTACAGTCGTCCGCGCCGTTCTACGGCACAGACTCCTGGCGGCCGGCCGCCCGATCGAGGCGGGACAAGGCCGCCATCGCCTCACCGCCGGTTACGGAGAGGCTTGGCCGAAACGTGTTCTGCGGGAGCGGAGACAGCAACCCGGCCGCCACCACCTCCGACGCCGCCGGATAGTCGAGGTGTCCTGGATCCAGATCGGAGAATGGCGGCAGCCCGGCCGGCGAAATCGGATCGACCCCGGCGGCGCGCAGCACGCGGACCAGGATCTGTGCGAGCTCCGCGCGGCTCACGACCCGCTCGGGCTGAAACCGATAGTTGACATCGGCCTGCATGATCCCGGCCTGCGCCACGTCGATCATCCAGCGGTACGCCCAATGGTCGCGGGCGTCGGTGATGATGGCGGCGCGGTCGCCGGCCTGACCGGCCAGCACGGACTCGAACTGCACCCCCAGCAGGGCCGCCAGCTGCCCGCGGGTAATCGCGTCCGCGGCCTCGATGGCGGCGTATTCGATCGGCAGCGCAGCCGCCCGGCGGCGCCGGTCCAGATCCGCGAGCCGGCGCGCGACGTCGGGTCCCGATGCAAGCGCATCGGCCCGGAGCAACGCCTGCTCCGCGCGGTCCAGATCGCCGTCGGCGAGATGCAGCTCCGCGATCGAGAGCCAAGCGTCCAGGGCGTTCGGATCGAGGGCAATCGCGCGATCCAGCCGGGCCAGCGCCGAGGCCGTATCGCCTCGCCGCCGTTCGACCTCCGCCAGCTCGAGGTAGAGAAACGCGGACTCGGGAGACGCCGCGATGACCCGCTCGTAGGCCGCGACCGCATCGGCGTCGCGTCCCGCCTCGACCGCTTCGCGGGCGAGCGCGACCTGCACGGTGAGCGAGGTGAACTCAAGCTCCGCGATGCGCTGGCGCACCGCCGTCAAGCTCGGGTCCGCCGAGAGGGCCGCGTTGAAGTCCGCGATCGCCTCGGTGACGCGGTCTTCGAGCAGCAGCGCTTCGGCCCGCCCCAGCCGCGCCGGAACGTAGGCCGGGACCCGGGTGAGGACCCCCTGGAATCGGGCAATCGCGCCGCCCGCATCGCCCCCGGCCAGGGCGAGGAATCCGAGCCCCGTCGCCGACGGATGAAACGAGGGGGCGTCGCGCAGGATCTCGGCGAACCGTTGCTCCGCGGCCTCGAGCTGCCCCGCCTGCATCAACGCCCAGGCGTCGCGGTGGGCGGCCGCGGCGGGAGTCCCCTCCAGCTCAGCCGAAACCGCCGGAAACGGGTAGTCCGGGTAGGCTGGGGTCGTGACCACCGGTACGCGCGCGGCGCACCCTGACAGGAGTCCGCACAGCGCAGCAACGACGACGACGGCCCGCGCGTTCTTCATTACTCAGCGCTTCGCCGCGAGGAGCCCTTCGCCCCGCCACCAGCCTGGAACCACCGGCGCCGGTACGGAATGTGTCGCTGCCACCCTGCTCATTCGCGTCGAGGGAGATTCCGCGTCGATTCAGCCGTCGACGCCCCTGGACCCGACCCGCGCCCCGTACACGCGCAACGCCGCATCGAGACGCCGCCGGCCGTCACGCCAGCGATTGTAGCACGCGTTCCCATTCGACCGCGCCCTCGCGAACCAGCCGCGGATGGCGGCCCCGCACGTCGACGATCGTCGATGGCGGTCCTGTCAACGCCGTCGATTGCTCGAGGACAAGGGCCACTGCAGAGCCCAGGCCGTCGACCACTTCGGCCGCCGTCGCGGCGGGCCGGCAGCCGGCGCGATTCGCGCTGGTCGCGGTAATTGGTCCGCCGCACAGCGCGGCCAGCCGCCGGGCGGCGGGACCGCGGGGCACCCGTATCGCCACCGAGCCGTCAGCCGCGCACACGCCGGCGGCGAACGCGGCCTCCGGATCGAAGACGAGGGTCAGGGGGCCGGGCCAGAACCGGGAGGCCAACCGGCGGCCCAGCGGCGGCAGGCCGCCCGCTCCCGCCTCGACCTGGGTCAGGCTGGCCGCGATCAACGGTATGCCGGCCCGCGCCGACCGGGTCTTCAACCGGCACAGGCGCTGGACCGCAACCGCCCGCGTCGGATCCACCCCGAGACCGTACAGCGTGTCGGTGGGATAGGCGACGATGCTCCCGTCCGCCAGCGCGCCGGCCGCCTGACGGAGAGCTCGATCGGGCGCAGTCTCGTCCAGGCGGATGAGGCGGGCGCCCGCGGCGCCGCCCCCCGGTGCGCCCGGTCCATTGTCAGAGCCGGACCGGATACCCGATAATCGATGGATCGAGGTCATGGCGCCTGCCAGGTCTTCCCGCGCTCCGAAGCGCCCGTCGAGACCCCGCATCCCGCTGCCCCGCCAGCGCGGGGGTCCCCACCCCGACAAGACCCGGGAGCTCTTCCCCGACCGCAAGCACAAGGGACGCTCCGAGACGACAGACTGAGCGCGCCCGCGGGACGTGTGGGCTTCATCAGAAGTGGACCACCATGTTGGAGTCGCCGGTCAGATGGATGGTGTCCACGAACTGGATGCGTTGCGGGCTGGTCTGCATGACCAGCGAGTTGGTCCGCGCCCCGTCCCCGAAGAAGCGAACGCCCCTCATCAGGGTACCGTCGGTGACGCCGGTGGCCGCGAAGGTGATCTGCCGGCCGCAGGCGAGGTCGGCGGCGCGATAGACGCGGCCCATGTCGGTGACTCCCATCGACCGGCACCGTTCCTCCTTCTCCGGAGTGTCCACGACCAGCCGGGCGAGAATCTCGCCGTTCAGACAGCGCATCGCGGCCGCGACCAGCACCCCCTCCGGAGCGCCGCCGGTCCCCATGACCGCGTGGACGCCGCTGCCCCGCACCGCGGCCGAAATGCCCGCCGACAGGTCGCCGTCGCCGATGAGACGGATGCGGGCGCCGGTCTCCCGGATGTCCGCGATCAACTGCCGGTGGCGCGGCCGGTCGAGCACGATCACGACGAGGTCCTCGACCTTGCGGTCCAGACACCGCGCGATGGCCCGCAGGTTGTCCCGGACCGGCGCATCCAGATAAACGGCGTGCTTGGAGCTCGGTCCCACGACCAGCTTCTCCATGTAGATGTCCGGCGCGTGCAGCAGCCCGCCGCGCTCGGACACCGCCAGCACCGCGATCGCGTTCGACGACCCGGTGGCGCAGAGGTTGGTCCCCTCCAGCGGGTCGACCGCGATGTCCACCTCCGGCGGTGCGGCGGCGTCCCGGCTCGCCCCCGCGGCGTGCGCGGTGCCCACCAGCTCGCCGATAAAGAGCATCGGCGCTTCGTCCCGCTCGCCCTCGCCGATGACCACCCGGCCGTCGATCGGCACCCGGTCCAGGGTCTCCCGCATCGACTCGACCGCGACCTGATCGGACCGGTGGCGATCACCCAGTCCCATCGTGTGCGCGCACGCGACGGCGGCCTGCTCGACGACCTCGAGCAATGCGGATGTAATTTCGGCGCCCATGCCGGCTTGGCTGCTATCACTCATGCGGTCACGGTTCTCCTTGGATCTACCGGACGCCGGGGGCGCCGGTCATTCTCTGGTGATCTGGACGGCGGCGCCCACCTGCAGGTCGAGGCGTTCGGCCGCACTGGCCGCGTTCGCGGCGAACTCGAGATGCTCGGTGCTGCCGAACAGGGCGCAGACCTCGCCGGGACCGATGTCCGCGTAGGTCTCCACGAGCCGCGCCACTGCGTGGCCTCCGACCACGATGTCGATGCCCCCGGCCGCGGCCAGCCGTTCGCAGTCCCGGCGGTCCAGGTTCGTCACCAGGTTGCCGAATCGGTCGATGTGAACGACGCTGCCGGCGATCGCTCCGTCCCGCATCACGATGGCGGGCAGTTCGAGCGTCACGTAGCCGCGCAGAGGCCGGCCCAGGGCGGACAGTCGAATCCCCCGGGCCAGCCACGCCGCCGCGGGCGCGAAGCGGTCCCGCCCCTCGAACGTACGGCTGATGGTCGGTCGCGCATACCGGCGCTCGGTCAGCTCCACGACCTGTTTCGGCGGGCTCTGCGCGAAGACGCTGGTGAGAACGCCGTTGTCGGGCGCAACGAATCGGTGGTGGCCGGTATCGGCGGCGAGCCCGCGGCGGGCGGATCCCACTCCGGGATCGACGACGACGAGAAACACGCTGTCGGCGGGAAAGTAGCGATAGGCGGCGGCCAGCTCCAGCGAGGCGGCCCGGAGATCATGGGGCGGGATGTCGTGCGTCACATCCACGAGGGTGGCGTCCGGACAGATATCCAGAATCACACCCCGCATCGTGCCCGCGTAGTGATCGCGAGTACCGAAATCGCTCAACAGACCGACGACTGGACGAGCCATCTGTTCCGTTCGGGCTCGCGACGGACTCCCGTGGGCCCGCGGTCCGTACCGGCCCGCCCGAGCGCAGAGCCCGACGCTACACGCTCTTGGTGTTCCTCGCGGGCTGCGACGCCGGCTTTCCGGGCTCGCCGCCGCCGGCCTTCGATTCGCTCCGGGAGCGGTTCACCGGTGGCGCCTGCTGCTGCATGTCGATGCCGCCGCGGAACTTGGCGCCTTCGGCAATGGCGACCCGCGGAGCCTTGATATCGCCTTCGACCGTCCCCTCGTTGCGAATCGCGACCTTCTCGGTCGCTTCGACGTTGCCGATGACCTCACCGAGCACGACGACCGACTTCGCGATCACCTGCGCCCGAATGCGTCCGTGGGTGCCGATGGTCAGGACATGCTGCTTCAACGTGATCTTGCCCTCGACCTGTCCCTCGATCGTCAGGTCCTCGCTGCCGCGGAGCTCGCCCTTCACGACGATCGACTTGCCGATGATCACGTTCTCGTTCACGCTCGGTCCCTCGGAAAGGTCGGAGCCGGCCTTGCTCGTGATCTGAGGGGTCAACGGCTGGGATGGTTCTTCCCGCTTCCACATGAGTGCTTCTCCGGGCAACGTGGCCGACAGCGATCGCGTTGTCCCGGTTCCGACCCCGCCCTCCCTGTCGAGAGCGGCGCGACGGAGCCGGCGCCTCGTCCGACGTGCCCTGCGCATCCGGCGACCTCCTGCCGAAGGCGGTTGATTCAATGGTACGACGAGCACTCGCGGAGTGTCCACCGCCGGTCGTACCGCGATTACCCTCCTGTCTATCGGCAGATGCGCCAGTCGCCGACAGTCACCCTCCTGGCCGCGGGCTCGACACGCTGGTAGACTGGATATGGTGACCCGGATCTATCTCGACCACAACGCCACGACGCCGGTAGCCCTGCCGGTGGCCGACGCGATGACGAACGCCCTGCGCACCGTCTTCGGCAATCCGTCCAGCGTGCACGCGTACGGGCAGGAAGCCAAGACCGCCCTCGACGAGGCCCGGTCCGCGGTGGCCCGCCTGATCGGCGCCGAGCCCACGGAGATCGTCTTCACCTCCGGCGGCTCCGAATCGAACAACCTGGCCATTCGCGGCATCGCCGAGGCCGCCGCGGGCTCCGGCCGGCGTCATCTCGTCGCGAGCGCGATCGAGCACGAAGCGGTCCTGCGCACCCTGAAGGCGCTCGACGGCAAGGGCCGGTCCACGACCCTCGTGCGGGTGGACGAGCGCGGAGTCGTCACCACCGAGCGGCTCGCCGCCGCGCTGACCGACGAGACCGCGCTCGTCTCCGTGATGCACGCCAACAACGAGATAGGCGCCATTCAACCCATCGCCGAGCTTGCCGCGGTGGCCCACGAGCGCGGCGCCCTCGTGCACACCGACGCGGTGCAGTCGGTGGGCAAGATCCCGGTCGACGTGCGCAGCCTGGGCGTCGATCTGCTGTCGCTGTCGGGCCACAAGTTCAACGGTCCGAAGGGGGCCGGCGCCCTCTGGATCCGCCGGGGCACGCGGCTGCACGCCCAGATGACGGGCGGCCGGCAGGAGCGCAACCGGCGGGCCGGGACCGAGAACCTGCCGGCCATCGTCGGCCTCGGCGCGGCGGCGCGACGGCTGCTCGACAAGGACGAGCCGGCGACCACCGACCTTGCCGCGCTGCGGGACCGGCTCGAGGCCGGCGTCCTCGCCGCCGTGTCCGGCGCCGCCGTGAACGGCGCTTCGACCGCCCGCGTCGGGAACACCTCGAACATCAGCTTCCACGGCGTCGAGGCGGAATCGCTGCTCATCGCCCTCGATCTGGAGGGCATCGCCGTGTCGACCGGGTCCGCCTGCTCGTCCGGGACCCTCGAGCCTTCCCATGTCCTGCGCGCGATGGGCTTCTCGCCGCATCGCACCCAGAACTCGATCCGATTCAGCCTCGGGCTCGGCAATACCGCCGAAGACGTGGACCGCGTCGTCGGCGTCCTGCCCGGCATCGTCGATCGCCTTCGCGCGCTCGCCGGCCGCGGCGCGGTCGCGGTGGGGCGCTGACCGGGCCATGCGGGTGGTGGTCGCGATGTCCGGCGGCGTCGACTCCTCGGTCGCCGCGCTGCAGCTCGTCGAGGCGGGCCACGAGGTCATCGGCCTCTCGATGCAGCTCTACGATCAGCAGCAGGGCGCCTCGCGGTTCGGCGGATGCTGCTCGCTCGATGACCTGCACGACGCGCGCCGAACCGCCGCGGCCCTCGGCATCCCCCACTACATCATGAACTTCGAGCGGCAGTTCGAGGCCGCGGTGGTCTCGGTGTTCGTGCGCGAGTACGCGGCGGGCCGCACCCCGATTCCCTGCGTCCAGTGCAACGGAGACCTGAAGTTCGCCCACCTGCTGGAGCGGGCCGCCGCCCTCGGCGCCGACTGCGTGGCCACCGGCCACTACGCCCGACGAGCCGCCGGAGAGGCGCCGGGGCAGGGCCACACCCTGCGCCGCGGCCTCGACGCCGCCAAGGACCAGTCCTACTTCCTGTTCACGCTGACCCAGGGCCAACTGGCGCGGGCCCTGTTTCCCGTCGGACACCTGTGCAAGGAGGAGGTCCGCGCCCTGGCCCGGCGCGGCCGGCTGCCGGTCGCCGACAAGCCCGACAGCCAGGAACTGTGCTTCGTCCCGGACGGCGACACCGCCGGACTCGTGGAGGCGCGCGAGCCGGCGGTGGCCCGGAGCGGACCGATCCGCGACCAGCGCGGACGGGAGGTGGGCCGGCACGACGGCGTGCACCGCTATACCGTCGGCCAGCGCAAGGGCCTGAAGCTGTCGACCAGCGTCCCCCTGTACGTCCTGGGCCTCGACGCCGCGGAGAACGCGGTGACCGTCGGCCCCCGCCACGCCCTGGACCGCACGCGCCTCACCGCGTCGTCGGTCAACTGGATCGCCGGGTCGCCCCCGAACGGGTCCGGCCGCGTCACCGCCCGTATCCGGCATCGCCATCCCGATGCTCCGGCGCGGGTCGAGCCCCTCCCCGACGACCGGGTCGCGGTCGTGTTCGACAACCCGCAACGCGCGGTGGCTCCCGGCCAGGCGGTGGTCATCTATGAGGGCGACACGGTGCTGGGCGGCGGTTGGATCGACTGACTACGCACTTTCCGGCCCGGACCTGCCGACTTGCGGCGCCGCTGCCCGCCCAACCGGTCCCGCGGGAGTTCCGCGCCGTCCTCCGGCTCAGGCAACTCGCCCCGGACATGGCCGCCTTGCGGCGCCGCTGCCCCGACCAGGCCGGCAGGAGGATGCGCCGTCCTACGGCGCATCCTCCTGCGACGACTCGAGGTACCGTTCGGCGTCGATGGCGGCCATGCAGCCGGTGCCGGCGGCGGTGATGGCCTGGCGGTACACGTGGTCCTGCACGTCGCCGCAGGCGAAGACGCCGGGCGCGCTGGTGCGCGTCCCGATGCCCGCGACGATGTAGCCGTTGGCGTTCAGCTCGACCTGACCGTCGAAGAGGCGGGTGTTCGGCGTGTGGCCGATGGCAATGAACACGCCGTCCACGGCCAGCTCCTTGACCGCGCCGGTCTCGAGGTTCCGGAGCACGACCCCCGTCACCTCGCCCTGCTCGACGTCCTTCACCTCGACCAGCTCGGTGTTCCATTCGAAGGCGATCTTCGGATTGGCGAACGCCTTGTCCTGCATGATCTTCGACGCCCGGAGCCGGTCCCGCCGGTGCAGGACGGTGACCTGCGAGGCGAACTTCGTCAGGAAGATGGCCTCCTCCATGGCCGAGTCGCCGCCCCCGACGATCGCGATCGGCTTCCCGCGGAAGAAGTAGCCGTCGCAGGTCGCGCAGGTGGACACGCCGTGCCCCATCAGTGCGCGCTCCGACGGGAGGCCGAGCAACCGGGCCGAAGCTCCGGTCGAGATGATGAGCGACCGGGTCTCGTGCGCCTGCTCCCCCACCCGGACGACGAACGGCGGCCCTCCGAGCTCGACCGACGTGACGTCGCCGGCCACGATCTCCGCCCCGAACCGCTCCGCCTGCGCCCGCATCTCGGCCATGAGCTCGGGCCCCATGATGCCGTCCCGGAACCCGGGAAAGTTCTCGACCGCGGTCGTGAGCATCAACTGTCCGCCCGACTCGAGTCCCTCGATGACCAACGGGTTCAGATTCGCCCGCGCGGAGTACAGGGCGGCGGTCAGTCCCGCCGGTCCGGACCCGATGATGATTACGTCACGCATTCAGGAATCACCCTTCGTGGCAGACGCCGCCCTGGACAGCGGCGGTGCCATGTGGAAATCCGACAACAAGACGGAACGCCCGCGGGCCGCCCGGCCATCGTTGCCTTGCGGCTCGGCCTGCAACCCGACCAACCCTCCGGGAGTCGGCGCCTCCGGGAGGAGGGGGCGCCGTTCTGCGGCGCAGACTCCTAGTCGGCGGGGGGGGTGAGCAGTACGCGAGCCCGGCCCGACAGCCAGTCCGCCAGACGGCGGGTCTCCCTGAACCGACCCGCATTCGATCGCGCCCCCAGCACCACCACCGAGACCGCGCGGTCGCCGACCCGGATCAACGTCGCCAGGCAGTATCCGGCCTCGCTGATGAAGCCGGTCTTCCCCCCGACGACATCGGGGTGCGAATCGAGCAGGCGGTTGGTGTTCCGGACCACGCGGCTCTGGCGGCTCGTGCGGATGCGATGCGAACGCTTGCGGATGATCCGCGCGATCCCGGGTTTCCGGCCGGCCGCCGCGATCAGCCGGGACACGTCATGGGCCGACGATACGTTGCCTTCGTGCAGCCCCGACGGATCCGTGAACCGGGTCTGCTCCAGCCCGAGCTCGGCCGCCAGGGCGTTCATGCGGCTGATGAAACGTTTCGTCCCCCAGGGTGACGCTCGCGCCAGCACGCGCGCGGCCACGTTGTCGGACGCCACCAACGCGAGATGCAGGAGATCGCGCAGGCTGACCCGCTCGCCCTGCCGCAGGTAGGTGGTGGACGCCCGGCGGACGTCCCGCCGCGAGATGACGACGTCCCGGCTGAGATCCGGCTCATCCTGGAGGAACAGCATCGCCGTCATCACCTTGGTGATGCTGGCGATGGGACGTGGTTCCCGGGCGTTCAGCTCCCAGACCGCGTTCCCGGTCAGCGGGTCGAAGATGATGGCGGCCTCGGCGCGCACGCGCGGCGAGGGAATGCTCTGGGCGGGAGGCGCCGCCCGCGCTTCCGGCGCCGGGCCACGCGCAAAGAGAACGGCAGGCTGGCCGGCCGCGAGCAGACCGAGCAGGACGACGCGGGCCGGCCAGACCCGCGGCCCGGATGGCCCCGCCACCCGGCGCCACCTCGCAGCGGCCCCGCGTTCACGAGTCCCAGGCACCGGAGGCGAGAGCCCCGCTGCATTCGACGAGGCAACGGGTCTCAGGTCACGCCCCAGTGTCGTTGGCCGGATTGCTGGGCGGGCGCGGCAACGAATAGTGGGTCCGCGCCCGAATATTGAGATCGTCCCGGTCCCGCACCTCGACCCGCAGGCGCCGCGTTCTGACGGTTGGGTCCGGGTTGCTGGTATAGAACCCGACGACGTAGTAGTCGCTCGTCTCGGCGTCGATCTCGCGCAGCGCATCGCCGAAGTCGTTGCGATTGACCACCGCCCGGCCGCCAGTCAGCTCGGACAGCATGCGCAGGGTGCCCTGGGTCTGATATATGTGCCGGTTCCATTCCATGAGGTCCACTCTGACGTCGAGGTCCGGGCCGGCCACCAGACCGCGGGGGTCGAGGGTGTAGAACGAAGTGTTCGCCCGATTGGCCGACCGCGTCAGCTCGGCCAGCTCGAAGCTCAAGTCGAGGTTCGCGAACTGCTGCCCCTGACGCGAATAGCGCTCGAACGGGTCGGTAGCCGGATCGGGCATACTGCCGTAGAGGTCGTCGAAGGCGTCTGGGTCCAAGTTTCCGATGTCCGCCAGTCGCTGCTGCTGGAACAGGCCGCTGTACAGGCGCGCCTCGGGGAACGGGTCGAAATCGTATCCCTCGCTCAGATAGATGAAGACCTTGCGGCGGTCGTTCACCGCCTCGAGGTTCCGCAACACGGAGTGCGCCGTCTTGAACGCCACGTGGGCGCGGTACAGGACTTCGGCCGGCCCGCGCGACGTGTCCATCGCCATCACCTGCTCCTGGACGCTCATCGCGTCGCCCATGATTCGGTTGCCCGCGGCGTAGAGCAACCCGCGATCATAGGTCATGTTGATGGAGAGCGACGACGGCCCCGTCGAGATGATGCCGAAGAGATCACCCTCGTGAACCAGGGTGTCTCCGATCTCCTCGAAGATCTGCCGTATCTTGGGAGTGCGCGACGGAGTCAGGTGCAGGTCGTCCACGAACAGCACGAAGATGCGGCCTGCCGTATTGTCCACCGGTCGCGACGAGGGCAGGATGATGCCTTCCTGCGCCACCGGAGCCGGCTGCAGGTGATTGAAGACGCGGCCCCCGTGGACCATCACCATCGAGACGATGTCCTGCTCGACCTCGTCCTCGAAGACACGGAAGTCCTCGCGGGTGAGGTTGGGAACGAACACGCCGTCGCGGTCGCGCACGATGACGTCCGTCGTCACCAGGGTGATCCCGGTGCGGAAGGTCGGCTGGCCGTCGCCGATGACGCCGACCGACGTGTCGCCGGGTTCCTCCGGCCGACTCCGGGGCTCTTGCGCCGAAAGAACCGTTACGACGGCAGCGGTGGCGGCGAGGGCTCCGACACCGATTCGGACGCTACGACCGAAAGCTGTCATTCCCATTCGCGCATTATACAGCATGGCGCCCCATCGCATGGTCATCCGCGATCGGCATCCGGTTCGACCCGCGCCGACCCCTCGGCGCTGCCGCCGGACTCGGGAGCGGCCCCCTCGTCCCCACTGCGCCGGCCGCGCCGGCGCCGTCTCCGGCGTCTCCGGCTCGACGGGTCGCGCGGCGTCTCCGCGGTATCGGCGGGCGCCGCCGCCCGCTCGCTCGCTCCGGAGCCGGGCTCGCCGGGACGCGCATCGAGGGTCTCGGGGCGCGGCTCGCCCTGGCGCGGCGGCTCCTGCGCTCCCGTCGAATCGGCTGCCGTCCCGCCGCCGGGGGAAGCTCCTCGGCTCCGGCGGCGCTGGGGCCGTCCCCGGCCGGCGTCGTCCCGCGCGGGCGGCAGCGGCTTCGCTTTCAGGATCTCCTCCCAATCGAACGTCAGATCGGGATTCCACTTCTCGATGTCGCGAATCGCGTCGTCATCGAGGGCGGGCCCACCGATCTCGATGTCGGGGGGCGTGCGGAACCAGTACAGGACCCGCATCCGCACGATGCCGTCCTGCCGGAACGTATGGCAGAGGTAGGTGTTGGCGTAGCCGCGCTTATCGCGGGAAAACCGAAGAAAAGGCATCCGATCCGCCAGCCGGCGCCGCCCGGAACCGGCTTCCGGGCGGTCTCCGGCGGTACCTGTACAGTAGCACTAAACCTCGAACGCAATCCAGGCTGACCGCTTCCCGGATGCGTGCAACCTCGCTTCTCGCCGAAACGCGGGCCCACGCCGCCGCCCGCGCCGGAGTATCATCTGCCTGCATCCAGCACCGATTCCGGCCGGTAATCCGGTCCGCTCCCGGTCCTTCGCCGACAGGAGTTCTCCCCGTGAACGATCGTTTCCTCCGCGCGTGCCGCCGCGAGCCCGTCGACATGACCCCGGTGTGGTTCATGCGGCAGGCGGGACGCTACATGAGCGCCTATCGCGGGATTCGCGAGCGCTACAGCCTGCTCGAGATATGCCGCCAGCCCGAGCTCGCGGCCCAGGTGACCCTGCAGCCGGTCGACGCCATCGACGTCGACGCCGCCATCCTGTTCTCGGACCTGCTGCTCCCGCTCGAGCCGATGGGCATTCCGTTCGACTTCGTGAAGGGCGAGGGACCGGTGATCGATCCGCCGGTGCGCACCGTCGAGCGCATCGACCAGCTCCGCGTCTTCGAGCCCCGCGAGGGGCTCGGGCACGTGCTGGACACGATTCGCCTGCTCGGCCTGCAGTTGGCGGACCGCGTGCCCCTCATCGGGTTCGCGGGCGCGCCGTTCACCCTCGCCTCGTACGCCATCGAGGGCGGCCCCTCGAGCAACTACGCGCGGACCAAGGCGCTGATGTACGGCGAGCCCGAGGCCTGGCACCGGCTCGCGGACACCTTCGCCACCGTCGTCGCCGACTATCTGAACGCCCAGATCGAGGCCGGGGTGCAGGCGGTGCAGGTCTTCGACTCCTGGGTGGGCGCGCTCTCCCCCCGGGACTACCGCGAGTTCGCGCTGCCCCACACGCAGAAGATCTTCGAGACGGTCCGCGCCGCGGGGGTCCCCATGCTGCACTTCGGCACCGGCACCACCACCCTGCTCCCGGCGATGCGCGAGGCCGGCGGCGACGTGATCGGCCTCGACTGGCGTATCCCCCTCGACGAGGGCTGGAAGCTCGTCGGCGACGACTGCGCCGTGCAGGGCAACCTCGACCCGACCCTGCTCCTCGGTCCCGTCGAGCGCCTGCTCCGGGGCGCCGTCGACGTGCTGCGCCGGGCCGGCAGACGCCCCGGCCACGTGTTCAACCTCGGCCACGGCATCCTGCCCAGCACGAATATCGAGCACGTCCGGCTCCTCGCCCGCTTCGTGCACGAGCAGACCGGGGGGGCGTGGTGACACCCCGGATCCGGCCGCGACCGGCGCCCCCGGTGAAGCACGGCCGGCCCGCAGGCAGGCGGCCCGCCCCGTCGGGCTCCACGGGAGCCGGTGGTGAAACCGCGCGCCGCACCGAGACCGGTGACGCGCGGGCGCGGCAAGGCGCAACGAGGGCGCCTGTCGCGTATCGGCAACGGACGAGCAACACGATCCACGCGGGGTGCATCGGCGTTCACAGGCAGCGGGGCGCCTGCCACGGCCTCCTGGGGCCGGCCGCGCGGGCGCGCTGATCGCGACGGCGGCGCACATGGCGGACGTCGAGGTCGCGGTAGTCGGGGGAGGGATGGCGGGGCTCGCCGCCGCCTACGAGCTGCACCGCCGCGGCGCCTCCTTCCTGCTGATCGAGGCGGCGGCGCGGCTGGGCGGCGTGGTCCGCACCGAGCGCGCCGGCGGGTTCACCCTCGATGCGGGACCCGACTCGCTGCTGGTGCAAAAGCCGGCCGCCCTCGATTTGTGCCGCGAGCTCGGGCTCGGCCCCCGTCTGGTGTCGACGCTCGAGCCCCGAACCGCGTACGTGCTGCGGGGCGGCCGGCTGCGCCCCCTGCCGGCGGCCTCGGTCCTCGGCATACCCACGGCCCTGAAGTCCTGGGTCAACAGCGACATCCTCTCCCCGGCCGGCCGGCTGCGTCTCGCCGCCGACCTCGTCCTGCCGCGCGGCGACGGCTCGGACGAATCGGTGGGCGGCTTCTTCCGCCGCCGTTTCGGCGCGGAGGCCGTCGAGTACATCGCCGAGCCGCTCTTGGCCGGCATCCACGCCGGCGACGTCGACCGGTTGTCGATGCCGGCCCTGTTCCCCCGGCTGGTGGAGGCCGAACGCACCGCGGGCAGCGTGATCCGCGCGTTCCGGCAAATGCGCCGGGCCGCGCCGCGACCCGCGGGGGGGCTGTTCCGCTCGCTGCCCGGCGGCATCGAGGAGCTGGTGACCGCGCTGGCCGCGACCCTGCCCCCCGCCGCGGTCCGCTGCCGCACCCGCGCCGTCACGCTCCGCGGCCCCTCTCCCTATACCGTGCGGCTCTCGTCCGCCGAGCCGATCTCCGCGCGCAGCGTCATCCTCGCCGCGCCCGCCCACGTCACCTCGACCCTCGTCCGCCCCCTCGACGAACGCCTGGCGGCGCTGTGCGGAGAGATTCCGTACACCTCGACCGCGACCGTGCTGCTCGCCTATCCCGAGGCGGCGGTTCGACAGCCGCGCCGGGGATCGGGTTTCGTGGTGCCGCGCCGCGAGCGCGCGGTGCCGCTGATGGCGGGATCCTGGGTGACCTCGAAGTGGCCCGGCCGGGCGCCGGAGGGACACGTGCTGTTGCGGGGGTTCCTCGGAGGCGTCCGCGACCCGCAGGTCCAGGAACGCTCCGACGACGAGCTGATCGACCAGACCCACGCCACTTTCGCCGGCCTGCTCGGCCTCGCCCGCCGCCCCGGCCTCGCCCGCGTCTACCGCTGGGAACGCGCCAACCCCCAGCACAACGTCGGACACCTCGCGAGGCTCGCGGCCATCGACACGCGATTGCCGCACTGCCCCGGCCTCTTCGTCACCGGCGCCGGCTTTCGGGGAGTGGGTATTCCCGACTGCGTCGCCGACGGACGGGCCGTGGCCCGGGCGACGATGGAGTGGCTGGAGGGATGATTCAGCGCCGCCCGGGGTCCCACGGACGAACCATGGCCCGGGCAACGATCGACTGGCTGGACGGGCAGGTCACCGCCGCGCGGGGATCACTCGGCGGCATCCGCCGACGCCGCCGCCTCGGCCGCCGCCTTCTTCGTCTTCGCGGCGGAGGTCGAAGCCGTCTTGCGCTTGCGGGTTCGCGGCTTGGTCGGCGGAGCCGGCTCGCTCGACGGTTCCAGCTTCGCCAGACTCGTCAGGAACTTGCGGACCGTATTGTCATCGAACTGAATCCGCGTGTAGGCATCCTCGATGGCAATCACCGATCCCGGTCCGTATGTCGGTTCGTGCACTCTGGCTCCCACCTCGAAGCGCTTCATTGTCGACTGCTCTCCCCGACCTGCTGCCACACGACGCCACCCACGGGGTAGGCGCCGCCCTGTCCTTCCGGCCACCGAAACGGTAACCCGAACGGTATCAAAAAGTTATCCGCGGTGTCAACACGGCGGCCGCCTCCCGGACGCCCTCGTGGACAGCGATAATGCCGCATCCGAAATGCTATAGTCGACAGCAGGTCTCGCTGGTCTACCCGCGCAGGCAAGTCCGTACATTCGCGCGGAGCGGCACTACGGCAACCAGCTCAACGAAATGGACGGAACCGGCCCCTCGGTCCCTCCGATTGCGGCGCAGGAGGCGTCTTCGATCATGAACGCATGGAAGTCCGGTTTCGCGGCATTGGCGGTGACCATCCTGGCGTTGGCCGGCTGCGGCGGCAGCTCCGAGGAAACCGCGGCGACGGAAACCGCGGCGACGGAACCGACCGCCCCGACGGAAATGCTCGGCGGCGGCGTCCTCACCCCTGTCCACGACGGCCAGGCCGGCAGCCCCCACGTCCAGGTCGCCTGGGAGATCGACGGCGCGAACATCTCGGTCACCTACGGCCGCCCCCACCTCCGGGACCGCACCATCGGCGAGACCGTCGAGCCCCTCGACGGTTCAGTCTGGCGCCTCGGCGCCGACGAAGCCACGACCTTCGTGACGGACGGCGACCTCATGGTGGGCGGCACCCACGTCCCCGCCGGGGAGTACACCCTGTGGACTCTGACCACCGGCGACGCCACCGAGCTCATCGTCAACGCCGACACCGGACAGTGGGGCACCCAGTACGACCCGTCGCGCGACCTCGGCCGCACCCCGATGACCGTCGGCAGCCTCGACACGCCGGCCGAGCAGCTTACGCTGTACATGGAGAACCGCGAGCTTCGCTTCGAATGGGGGTCGATGGTCGCCTCGGTGCCGATCTTCGTGCACTGACGCGCCGCCCGTCTCGCAGGCGTCCGCGGCGCTGCGCGGTCCGTCCGGGCTCGGTGGCCCTCAGCTGCCGTGGCGTCAGCCTACATCGGTCTGAGCGAGAGAATGAGGCGCCGACCGGCGTGCCGACAGCTGCGGAAGCCGGAATCGAGCGTCATGATGGACGCATTGTCGGTACCTGGAAACCAGCGGGTGACAACGGCACGACTTCGGCATCACGAGACGAACAGACCACCGGCACCATGCTGCCCCTCGGGTTTGCTGGTCGATTGCCGGCAGTGCTGCCCGCGACATGCAAAAGTCCTTTATACTCAATATGTTGGGCCGCTAGCTCAGTGGTAGAGCACCTGACTTTTCGTCCGTCCACGAAGAACCCGAATCTCCCACAAATCGTTGTATTTCTTGCTATTAGCGCGCATGCCAACGGGTCCCTTTGGGTCAGAGAACGGCTGGCAGTACCCGAACTGGCTGGCAGTACTGAACGCGTCAACCACCCGCTTCCCCCGCCCCCTTTTCTGCCACCACCCTCTCCAAGGGCTTGGCGGCGCCCCAGCGATCCTCCAGTCCTTGATCTGTTCCGTATCCTCAACCCTGATGGCGTCCGCCGTGGAGTCCTCGCCCCGGTCATGCGCGCCCTCTCTTGCCCGCCGATCGCCTGTGCACCTTCGCCTGTGCGACCCCTGCGCACCTCCGCCGCGACCCCGGAACCCCGAAGGGTCTGCCGATTCGCCGCGTTCCGACCCCCGCGGCCCCTCACGCGGCGCTTCACCATCCCGAAGAATATCCACGCTGGCCCTAGCTAGTGCACCATCTCGATCGTGATCGGAATGGGCTCCGAAAATGACGCCCTCGATTTCTCGCAGCAACTCGTCCGTCATGCCCCTTGACGAACACAGATCCTCGACGAATTGTTGCGACAGATAACGCACGCGAGGATAGGTCAACGAGCCGTTGGCGTCGGACCCGTCGAGAGTTCGTGTGCTCTGGTTGCCGGCCCCCCAAGTGACCCTCACTCTGCCCTCACCAAGCACCGACCACGCCCTGACGAGGAACGACGGGTTCGTCGCTTCATCGCGTGCCCACGCCTCGTCAGTGATCGAATCGCAGCCGGCCGCGATCATGTCGGCGAGCGCCGTCTTGCCCGAACCCCGGGCCCCAATGATCGCGACGAGGCCCGCATTGAGTGGGATTACTGGAGTTTGCAGCCAGGGTGCATTGGATATCTCAATGTTCGAAATGACCTGCGACGGCGTGGCCGAAGCCGGCGGCTCCGGGCCCACGTGGGCCCGGCCGCGGGGGTCGATGCATGCCTGCCGTAGCGAGTCGAAGTCCAATCCGCCCTTGATCCACGAAAAACGGTCACCGAACGGGGTTGCAACATCCTCCAGCTTGTGGGCGTCGCTTCCGTGTAGGCACGGCTTCAGACCGCCATATCGGGCGCGGATTTCCTGTGGGTTTAGATCCTTCATCGAAGCCGACGACCACCCAATCGGTTCCGAAGCCGTGGGGCAACTGATGCCGCATGCCGCGAGATGAGCGCTCCCGCGTCGAGCCGGGGAAGCCCGTTGCACCAATCCTGACCAGCGGCGTGCTCTCACCATGGAATACCGAACCTACGCTTCATCGCCGCCGTCCTCCCCCAAGGCTCGCCGGGAAGCCGATCGACGAGGGTCATGAACACCCGGCGAAACGACTCTGCCGTGGACTCCTCCGTCAGGGTTTCCGCGCGAGCGGCCGGCAGCAATGGGCGCACATCGAGCAAGAAGCGCGGATTGGCTAACTTCGCGAACATGCGGACTTGGGCCTGCGCCCGCGAGATGGCTTGGCCGGAAAGGGCAAGGTACTGCCGGAACATCTCAACGATACGGTCGGTGTCGAGCCGTTCGAAGACCTCGAGCGCGTGCGCAAGGTCGTAGAGATCGCGCCCCTTGTTCCGTTGCAGCAGCGCCCGCAGCTTGGTCGCCAGCATTTCCTCCCGCGAGAATGTCGAAATGGCCGCCATCCCGGAGAACCACGGATTCGCGACCTCGAGCAGCAACGCTGTCGGCGCGTCCAAGGCCTCGACCTCGCGGGTGTTGATCTCGATCTTCAACCGGATTGCCACGCCGCCATTCTCGGCCTCGACTCGGAAAAGGAACTTCGGCGCGACGGGGCTCTGCTCGAACTGCGCCCGCCCCAGCCACGGTTCCAGAACGACACGCAACTGATCGAGGACTGCACCGATCGGACCGTGTGAAGTACGGACAAGATCGATGTCCTCTGAATAGCGTAGCGGCGCCGGGAAGTGCAGCTTGTTGAGTGCCGTTCCGCCACGAAACCGTAGCGCTGCGCGCAGCATCGGATCTGAGAATATCTCAACCAGAGCACGGCTGATGATTAGGTCCTGCTCGATCTGTCGCACGTCCGTCCAGGGAACGAGATTGCCCCACGCGACGATGTTCTGCGCGGGGATCATCCGTCGAGCTCCGGTACGCGCCGGACAATGACGCGCCATCGGGAATCGCGTTGCTGCGGTTCAGACTCGAAGTCCGGATCCGATACCTCCTGCCGGTCGAGTTCGGTCCATGGCAGCGATCCCCGCGCGTGCAACGCCTGCAGCATCGCTCCCGTTCGAGCGTCGTGGCCGAGATGCTCCAGCAGATGTCCTAGACGCTGCACGACCGGCCGCTCCACCAGCGCCGAGAGCGCGGCGAGTTCCTGAGCATCGATCTTCTGACCAAGATCGGAAAGGGCCGTGGTGACATTGTCGATGCCGCCTGACGCCTGCGGATAGCGCAGCAGATCGAGAGCTGTAAGCGCGGCCGAGGAGATCGTCATCGTCCCGGTATCGGTCTTGCGGCCCTCAGTCCCTGACATCACCGCCTCCACGTTCTTCCGGAAGTAGAAGACGATCAGGTTGCGGCCGGCGCGGATCTTCGGCAGGCGCTTGGCCGAGATGACCTGGAACTCCATGACAGCCTGATGCGTCGCACCATGAAGCTCCGCGGCCTTCAGCAGCCCAACGTAATAGGCTTGGCCCTCATGGCGCATGAGCGCGTCGATGTACCAAGCCGGTGGCGGCGCCCCCCAGGACGCATACTGCGGTGGGACGACGACATAGAATCCTCGCCGCAGATTCAGCAGTGCTTCGCGGCGCTGGAGTCGCTCGGCCGCATCCAGGAACGCACCATGTCCGACCCCGAGCGCCTGCTCGGCTTCCTCGGCGGTGAACACCGTACGGCCCGCCGAGAGCAATCCACTGACATAGCTTGACAGCGCGGACCGCCGGTCGTGAACCATGTTGTATTTTCCGCTGCAGGCGCGGATGTGTCAACATGCCATAACCACTCCGTCCGCAGTGCGGTTGGCGAACTCCGCGCAATGTGCGGATATATCAGCATGATTGGTCAGGCAAAACGCCTCGCCCCAACTGCACCGCGTACGCCCAGGACGTGGTACGCTGATCGCAACGTGAATTCGGTTTGGCATTGCGGACCGCCGGTCGTGAACCATGTTGTATTTTCCGCTGCAGGCGCGGATGTGTCAACATGCCATAACCACTCCGTCCGCAGTGCGGTTGGCGAACTCCGCGCAATGTGCGGATATATCAGCATGATTGGTCAGGCAAAACGCCTCGCCCCAACTGCACCGCGTACGCCCAGGACGTGGTACGCTGATCGCAACGTGAATTCGGTTTGGCATTGCTCTTGGGACGCTGGGCTGGAAGCGTCCGCGGTGAACTCACCGCGTCGCTGGCAACCGGCCGGAGGCAAACGGGGTGAATTCGGCAGCACGTGTCGAACGGACCACCGACGGCATCTGGCGAGCCGGTTTCGGCTGCCAGTGGCGGCTGGCAGTACTGTCGGGGAGATACGTAAGTCCTTATTAGTCAGAAGTTTGGGCCGCTAGCTCAGTGGTAGAGCACCTGACTTTTAATCAGATGGTCGCTGGTTCGATCCCAGCGCGGCCCACCAATAGAATCAACAATTTACAGGGATTAGAGGAATCGGGCCAGTAGCGTCAGTCAACAATCAGTCAACAACCCTTCGAGGCGGCGAGACCGCGTTGACACCTGCATCCACCGGGGGGATGTCGGTCGGGTCGTGGGATGTTCCCGTTCCGGAACCTCAATATCGACCACGTCGCGGCGTCAGCGCCTCACGGTTCCCGTCCAGGTCCGAAACAGGCGGCCCGGCGGCACCTCCCCCCTCCCGCTGCGGCGCCTCCATCTCGGGCGGGATCGGGCCGTCCTCGGTCCCGGCATAGCCCTTCGGCGAGGAGCTCCAGCCGAGCACCGACGCCGCGAACGCCCGGCAGTCGGGCAGCCATCGCTCCGCCTCGCCGCCGCGACCGGAACGCCACGCGTGCCCGCAGCCGCGGCTGCCCCTCGGGGGCGGGCGACAGGACCGGCCCCGGGCCGCACCGGAGCCCACGCCGACACCACGAGGCTCGTCTGCCCGAGGAAGCCGATCTACTACAAGTGCGCGTCGATGTGCGGGTCGCGTTTCGGCATGGGGCTGTGTCGGCATGCGCAATGGGATCGGATCGCCATTCAGCCGCCAGCTTGGCGCGGGCGCAAGCGAACGAGACGTACGTCGTAGTGCGCGAATGTCGCGTCGGCGGTCACCAACGTCAATCCCTCCATCTGCGCCTGCGCCACCAGCACGCGGTCGAAAGGGTCGCGATGGTGATGCGGCAGGACTCTCGCCGCGAGCGCGTGGGCGTTGCGTGATGGGCAGTTCCTCGAAACGGCCGACCCGCATCCGTTCCGGAACGTAGATCGTGGACTACCGGCCCGGTCGCTCCCCGGGCGCAGGAGGCATGTCATCGGGCGCGAACCGGGGCAGCAGCTCGTCGCGCACCGCCAGGTGATACACCGCCGCTGCGACCGTGATCGCCGACGCGATGGCGTCCTGCTCGAGCACCCGCTCGTAGGTATCGAGATTCGTGTGCCAGGTATGACTGCCGTACTGGATCGGGTCCTGCCGCATGCTGATGCCCGGCAGCCCGACGGCGTTGAACGACGTGTGGTCCGATCCGCCCCGGCGCCGGCTGTTGGTGCTCCGCGCCCCCATCACCCCCAGATCGCGGAACGGCGCCAGTGCTTCCCGCAGGACGTCGCCCGCGGCCGGCGGCCCGAACACCTGTGCCCCGCGCGCCCGGCCGGTGCCGGCGTCGATGTTGAAGTAGCCGCCGAACGAGGCGTGCTCCGGCGTGGGCTCCTCGGCCGTCCCGAAATGCGCCTTCACGTAGGCTTGCGAGCCCAGCAGCCCCTGCTCTTCGCCGCCCCACAGGGCCACGCGAATCGTGCGGCGGGGCTCGACGCCGAGCGCGGCGAGAATACGCGCCGCCTCCATCATCACCGCCACCCCGACGGCGTTGTCGGTGGCCCCGGTCGCGGCGTGCCACGAGTCGAGGTGTCCGCCCAGCATGATGACCTCGTCGGCCAGATCCGTGCCGGGCAGCTCGGCAACGGCGTTGTAGACGGTGCGGCCCTCCGGATGGGTGCGATTGACGACGTCGATCTCCAGCTCGACCGGCGCCGACCCGAACTCGAGCAGACGGACGAGTCGGCCGTAGTCCTCGTTCCGCATGACGACCGTGGGCGCCGCCTGGTCGACGTCGTACGTGCGGTTCTGAAACGCGCGAATCTGACCATGGTCGCGGCCGGCGTCGTTGACCCGCGCCACCGCGCCCGCCTCGCGCAGGAACGCGGCGACGCGGGCCTCGACCTCGCGGCCGTTCAACGGACGATCCTCGCGAGCCGGGTCTCCCCCTCCGCCGCCGCGGCCACCTCGTCCGCCGCGCCCCGAGGCGACCGGCGGGGGCGGCGCGTCGAGCTGCCGCGCGAGCCGGGCGTCCTCTCCCCGGCGCGCCGAATCGGTCATGGCAACCCCGACCTGGACGTGCTCGCCCACCAGCACCACCTTGCCCTGAACCTGGTCCCGGAGCCCCTCCAGGTGCGCGTCCAGATCTCCGCGCGTCGGCCGCTCCGGCAACGTGAGCTGGAACACCTCGGCCCGCACCGCCCCGTCCGTACCGGGGGTCCACGCCAACGCCTCGGTCACCAGGGCGTCCGTCGCAGGGGCGACGAGATGCACGCTCAACCGCTCGTTCGACCATCCGGGGTGACCGAAATCGAACGGCTCCAGGCGTCCGCCCGTCAGTCCCCAGTCCTCCATCTGCCCGACCGCCCAGCGCCCGGCCGCCTCGAGGTTGGGCGAACCGGTCAGGCGCGGGCCGTAGACGTCGGTCAGCCAGTGCAGCGTCGCCATGATCTGCGAGTTCGACGTGGCCTCCTGCCGGATGCGCCAGTTCATGTCGCGGTCGAGCCGCTCCTGCGCGCCGGCGACCGCGCCGCCCAGCAGCACCGCCGCCGTCACGGCCGTCAGACGTTCTCTCATCGGTTTGCCCCCCGCGCGGCGCACGAACGCGCCGGTATGCTCCGCGAACCGCGCCGGCAACTCGCGCGTACCGCGCATGCTACTCGCGTACCGTGATGACGCCGGACGCTGCGAATCAGCTTCATCCCTTGAGGATTCGGATGATCCCGCGTCGGCCGACCACCGGGCGCGTGCCTTCTTGCGAACCCGAAGACGACGGTCTACCCGTTTGTCCCGGTCGCGTCCAACCGCTCATTGCGCAGCTGGATCATGAGGCTTCCAGCGACCGCGGGCGCCCCTATCCCGGGCCAGCCGGGGAGTCGTCCGCGAAGTGCGGCCGCCCCATCACCGGATCTCAGGCGGCGGAGCCGGATTTCAGCCACCGCCGGACCACGCGGTTCCACCACATGATCGCGCCGGTGACGAACAGCGCGGGCGGCACGAGCCCGACGAGCGCCCAGATCGCCTTGGTGGTCGAGTTGCAGAGCGCCCCGCAGCCCGGGATGCCGCGGTTGCCGAGCCGGCCGAAGTGCAGGTAGGCGAGCCAGTACATCACCCGGTCGCCGACGCGCTCCACCGGGTTCGACATGTCGAACGGCTCCAGGTAGTCGACGATCGCCATGAATGCGGCCGGGAACGACAGGTAGGCCCCCGTGATCGCCCACAGGAGCAGGAACGGCCAGCACCAGAAGCCGAACGCGCTGTGGAGGTGCCAGTTGAGCCGCTTCCAGTCGGCCTGCCGGTCGATGGTCAGGCTGCGCCGCCAGCGCAGGATGCCGGGCCACCAGACCACGGCGCCCGTCACCGACAGCACCAGGAGGAACAACGCGCCGATGCCGTTCACCCGCCGGCCGGTCTGTCCGCCCAGGAGGTTGTCGTGCAGGTCCAGCACCCACGCGCTCACGCGGTAACCCAGCGGCAGGGGGTCTCCCAGGTCCTCGCCCGTGAACGGGTCGAACAGCCGCCGTATGCGGTCGCCGTCGCGCGTGAGGGTTATCTCGACGGCGTGGTTCGGGGTCTCACCCGGCCGCACGCCCTGCACTGCGTAGCCGGGATAGGCCTGCCGGGCGGCCCGCTCCAGGGCGTCGTCTCCCAGTGACGCGCCCGCGCTGTCCACGATGACGGGCTGCGGCGAGAAGACGGCGAACAGCTCGTTCCGATAGACCAGCACGCTCCCGGTCGCGCAGATCACGAAGACGTAGATGCCCAGACCGATGCCGGTCCACAGGTGAACCTGGAAGATCGCCTTGCGCAGCCCGACGCTCTGCGGCGCCTGCACCCAACGTGACCACGAGTTCCCCATATCGAGCGGACCGGCCGGTCTTTCGCCCGGCTCCGATCCCCCTCCGCGAGAGCAGAACAGCCGAGCGCCGGCCGCAGCGTCCGCGCGCGCGGACGCTGCGGCCGGCCGCGCCTCAGCGGACGCCGGCCGCCGGCAGCCCCTCGAACCCGGGGGGAAGCTGGGCGCCCAGCGCGTTCTGGAACATCGCCAACTGCGTGTAGTTGCCGACGATCAGCACGACCTCGACCAGCTCATCCTCGGTGTAACGCGCCGCGAGCGCGTCCCACGTCGGGTGGGAGATGAACCGGCTGGCGTGGAGCTCGTCCGCCGCCCGCAGGATGGCGCGTTCGAAGTCGTCCCAGCCGGGGGCGTCCGGGCCGGCCGTCACCCGCCCGACCTCCTCCGCCGTCAGCCCCGCCTCCTGACCGATGACGTCGTGCCGCCCCCAGATGTAGTCGCCGCGGGACAACCAGGCGGTGCGCAGGATGAGCAGCTCGCGGTGGCGCGTCGGGATCGTCGCGTTGCGCACGAAGTGGCCCGTGTACTCCCAGTACTTGCGGCACGTCTCGGTGACGTCGGGACAGAGCTCCCGCATCGGCCCCTCCCCCACATCGTCGGGCAGCGTGATTCGCGGGCCGTCGAGGTGCTCGAACGGCGCCACGCGGCTCACGCCCGGCTCCTGCGCCGCCGCCATGGCCGCGCCGACCGCGAACGCTCCGAAGACGAAGGTCACACCGGCCGCCACGCTTGTCTTCCGCATCGGACACCTCCCTGCTGACGCCGGCGCTCCATCCAACCCACGGCCAGCCTGCGCTCGCGGAGCGCGACGCACGCGGCCCCTTCGAATCCGCACCGGCAAGCGACGAACTGGCATTCTACACGCCTCCTCCCGCTCCCGGTCGAACCGGATGAAGAGCATCGCGGTCTGACCTGTCTGCCCAGGTGAGCCGGTTCCGCTCTGTCTCGCACATTCCTCAACGAACGGGAACTGACCGGCGTCGCTCTCGGTGCACTCGTCGATGCGCGCGTGCGGAAGAGGCTCTACGAGACGCCTGACTCGAAGCGGATAGCGGTGGCGCCGCTGCTGTCGCGCGACGCGATGGGCGCACGGATGACCATGGGGTGGTGAGTCAGCCGGTCGGCCGCGCCGCGCGCAGCCCCTTCCAGATGCTGTAGCACATCGCCACCGTCAGCAGCGCGATCGGGAAGCCGGTGGCGAGGGCCGCGGTCTGCAGGGCCACGAGCCCGCCGCCGAGCAGCAGGGTGATGGCGACGATGCCCTCGAACGCGCACCAGAAGACGCGCTGGGCGACCGGCGCGTCGAGCTTGCCGCCGGCGGTGATGGTGTCGATGACGAGCGAGCCGGAATCGGAAGAGGTGACGAAGAAGACGACCACGAGAACGATGCCGACGACCGAGGTGACGCCGGCGAGGGGCAGCACCTCGAGCATCCTGAACAGGGCCAGCTCGGGCTGCTGCGCCTGCACCGCCTCGACCACCGCGGTCTCGCCCGCGTCGAGATAGTGCGACAGCGCGGTCACCCCGAAGGCGTTCATCCAGAGGGCCGAGACCAGCACGGGGACGACGAGCATGCAGCCGACGAGGGCGCGCACCGTGCGGCCGCGCGAGACGCGGGCGACGAACATGCCGACGAAGGGCGCCCACGAGAACCACCACGCCCAGAAGAAGGTGGTCCACCCGTGCAGGAAGTCGAAGTCGTCGCGCCCCACCGAGTTGCTGAGCGGTCCGATGGCCGCGACATAGTGGCCGAGGCTGGCGACGAACCCCGCGAACAGATCGACGGTGGGCCCCACCGCCAGCACGAACGCGAGGAGCAGCAGAGCGAGGAGCAGGTTGGCCTGGCTGAGGCGCTTGACGCCCCGGTCCAGCCCCGCGACCACCGACGTCAGCGCGATGCCGGTGATGCCGGCTATCAGCAGCACCTTGGTCGTGTCGGTGTTCGGCACCCCGAACAGATGGGCCAGCCCCGCCGCCGTCTGCTCGGCCCCGAGGCCGAGCGACGTCGCCAGCCCGAAGAGGGTGGCGAACACCGCGAGGATGTCGATGGCATGGCCGAACCGGCCCCACACCCGCGCGCCCAGGACCGGGTAGAACGCCGACCGCAGCGTCAGGGGCAGCCCGAGGTTGTAGGCGGCGAAGGCCAGCGCGAGGCCGACGACCGCGAACATCGCCCACGGGTGCACGCCCCAGTGGAAGATGGCGGACGCGATGGCGAGGCGGTACGCGGCGGCGGTATCGGCGGGGTCGACGCCGAGCGGCGGCTTCAGGAAGTGGTCGACCGGCTCGGCCACCCCGAAGAACATCAGGCCGATGCCGATACCGGCCGCGAACAACATGGCGAACCACGACCACGGGGAGTAGTCGGGCCGGGCGTCGGGACCCCCGAGGCGGACGCGGCCGAGCGGGGTCACCAGCAAGATCAGGCAGAAGAGGACGAGGACGTTGCCGACGCCCATGAACACCCAGTCGAACGTCGAGGTCAGCCAGCCGTAGAGCGCGTCGAAGACGCCGGCGGCGGCGTCCCGGAACACGAGCACGCCGGCGACGAACGCGATGATGGTGAGGCTGGAGACGACGAAGACGGGGTTGTGGACGTCGAGACCGAGGAACTGGACGTTGTCCTGGCCGAGCTCGTAATCGGTCTGCGCGGCGATGGCCATGGCGGAAGTCCTCGACGGGACCCGCGGCTCGGTCGACGACCCCGAACGGCGGCTTCGCCGCGGCAGCTTCGTCGATTCGCCGCCGCCGGTGCTCCAGTTGCGACCGCGGCGATTGTACACGGCGTCGACCGCCGCGCGCCTGGGCTCGGCGACCCCGGCAGACCCCCTCGGTGCGCCGCCAGCTACGGATGGACGCCCTGTCCCCTGCCGGGTACCGCGTCCCTGCGGACGGCACGCGGCGGCGGATGTCGTCGATCCGCAACAACGCGTTCTCCGACTCGGCGCTACGCCGGCCGCGCCGGCGTCAGGTGCACGAACCACCGCCAGGCGATGCACGACACCAGGACGGCGCCCAGCAAGGAGCCGGGCAGGGCGCCGCCGTAGGCTTGGTCGAGGCCGCGGGCCAGTATCTCGGGGGCGGTCATCCCGGCGGCGGCAAGCACCACGAGGGCCGGACGGTCTCGCAGAATTCGGACGTAGGCGCCCAGCAGGAGCGCGCCGCTGACCAGCCCCAGGACCGCCCACGACACCAGGTCGTCCGGGGTCGTTCCCGGCGCGAGCACCGCCCCGACGACCACCAGCGCCGCCGCGACGGCGCCCTGTCGGCGCGTCCAGTGCGCGGTGAGCGCGTTCGCCGACGTGACCACCAGCAGCGTCACCAGCGCGAGGACGAGATACCCCTGCACCGGCTCGATCGCGGCCGCGAGCCAGGGCGCGGCCGACGACGCCGGGCCGTACGCGGACCAGGGAGGCAGACCGCCGCCGAACGCGGCGCCGGCCACGGCGAGCGCGCCGAGAGCCCCGAGCCCGAGGGCCACGCCCGTCCCCGCCGCGGCCCGGCGGTCGGACGCGGCGCTCTCGATCGCGGGTCCGGCGCCCAGGCCGGCCAGCAGTCCGAACAGGACCGCGATCAGCCCGGCGCCGATCAGGCCGCCCGCGAGGATGATCGCGAGCTGCAGCGGAAGCGGCTGCGCCGTGGACAGGTTGTTCATGAGCAACGGCAGGTCGTTCGCGATGACGGCGGCGGAGACGAGCAGGGCCAGCCCCGCGACGGCCAGGGCGAGCCTGACGTCGAACCGCTTCCGGGTCATGCGGACCACGGCCAGCACCGCGCCCGCCACCAGGAGCAGGCCCAGCACGATGGTCGAGGCCATGTTGGCAATCGACAGCGTGGCCAGCCGCTGCTCGTCGGCGCGGCGCCACGCCTCGGGCAGAAAGACGTACCGGCGCGTGTCGACCACCGCGTCGCCGGCAATCTCCACCGCCACCCGCGCCTCCCCGCCCGCGAGGCCGCCGGCCGTGTCGTCGCGGAAAGTGAACGTCCAGTCGGTCCTCGCGGGCCGGCGCGACGACTCGCCCGAGACCTCGGGCAGGTCCGCCGCCCGGCCCAGCGCCGCGAGCGCGCCGCGCGCCAGCGTGCGCGCATCCTCCTCGGACAGCGCGGCTCCCGGGGTTGCCTCCGCGAGCCGGTGCTCCCGCCGCCCCGGCGTCCCGTCCCGACCGATCCACACGATGTGCTCCTCGGCCCGCGCCGCCACGTCGCCCTCGAAGCGCGCGTAGCGCACGCGCCAGCGCGGCCGGCCCACGTAGTCGCCGAGCAGGGCGCGGAAGGCGCCCTCGCCCGCCTCGCTCCAGACGAAGCGGTGCTGAGGCCCGAGTCCGCTCGCCACCTGGCTCGTCTCGGTCCAGGCGGAGGGGTCGACGCCCTGCGCGGCCAGCACCGCGCGGGCCGCCGCCACTGCCTCGGCGCGGCCCACCTCGAGCGGCGGCGACTCGCCGGGAGTCGCGGCGGTGTAACCCCACAGGCCGAGCCCGACCACGCCGACGGCGGCGACCACGGGGAGGACGGGCAGCCCGGCCGACTCCCGCACCGGCGGCGGCGCCGGCTCCTCGACCGCGTCTGCCGCCGGCGGGCTCCAGGCGGCGTTCCGCAGCGCCGCCGGCGCCTCGATCCAGGCCCCGCCGCGATACCGGGCGCGGAGCGCCACCCAGAGCGGCGTCAGGAAGATCAGCCAGAAGATGCCCTGATCCACCCACGCACCCGGCGCCGACGACACGAACAGCGGGATGCCGAACAGCACCGCGTCGAACGCGAAGTGCATGACGATGGCCGGCAGCAGACCGAACCGCAGGTACAGCAGGCCGAAGAGGGTCGACGGGACGATGAGCTCGACGACCCGCGCGTAGGACGGCTGCGTGGGATACGCGGCGTGGCCGGCCCCGAAGATGAGAATCTGCAGGACGAACGCCCCCGCGATCCAGGCTCGACGACGGCCGAACCGGTCTCCGATGAGCGCGGCGCCGGCCAGCGGGACCGCCCGGAACAGGCACTCCTCCCAGAACCCCGCCTGCAGGGAGATCGCGAGCGGGCTGAACCACGGCACGACCGTCGCCAGCGAATCGGGGTTGACCAGCGCGTCGGACGGCGACCACCAGCCCAGGTAGCCGACCGTGATCCAGTAGAAGGAGACGAGAAACGCGAGGTCGATGCCGACGATCAGATAGCCGGCCACCGTCTGGCCGAGCACCGTCCACGAGCGGGCGCCGTCCTGCGACCAGCACCGCCAGAGCTGCAGGTGGTGCGGGAACGCCCGCCTCGACAGGCTCTCGGCGGCCATGAACGAGAGCGTGAAGACGCCCGCGAACGCCAGGAACGCGCCGACCTGAACGGCCACCTGCTGGATCGCGAAGCTCGTCTCGGAGAGCGCGGTGTCGTAACCCATCCACAGCAGGGGCCACTGGTTGAGTCCGGCCAGGAGCTGCGCGAACGCGATGGAAACGCCCCAGACGAGCGGCTTGCGCCACAGCACCCGCCGCTGCCGCAGCAGCACGAACAGCCCGACGCCGAGGCCGCCGCCGTAGATCAGGAGCATGGCGAAGCTGCCGGCGGCGCCGATGCCCTCGTTGGCCGAGCGCATCGCCTCGTAGCGGCGGTCGAAGGCCTCCGGCACCTGCAGGACGTGCGTCAGCTCGGTCAGCCGGTCGCCGCTCACGACGAGGCGCAGCCGGAAGCGGCCCTCCCCCGCCTGCGCACCGGTCCGCTCGTAGACGAACGTGTGGTCGACCCGCCCCCCCGGACGCTCCTCCAGGGACGCCTCCACCGGCTCGTAACCGTCGAGCGCGACGTTCCAGGGCGCGCCGGCCCCGGCCTCGGCGATGGCGCGGGCCGCGTCGGCGTCGAGGGCCGCACCCTCCGCATCCTCCGCCAGCGTCTCCCGGAAGCCGTACGGCGCCCCGTCGGCACGGAAGCGCACCTCCGCCTCGCGTACCTCGCCCCCACGGAAGTGCCGGACGACCCACTGGTAGGGATGGAACGGACCGTCGCGCAGCAGCCCCGCGAACGCCTCGGGGCCGCCCCCTTCGAGCTCGACGAAGCTGCGGGCGCGGTCGTCCACGCGAAAGCTCGCCGCCTGCCGGTAGTCCGTCGGCCCCCAGCCGAGCTCGCCGGCGAGCCGCCGCGCCTCGGACAGGGCCGCGGTCCGGTCCATCTCGAGGTCGAGCTCGACGATCGAGAACGCGCGCGGGAAGTTGACGACGGCGAATACCGCGCACGCGGCGGAGAACGCCGCGAACGCCGCCCAGAAGACCGGTCTCCGGAACATGGGTCAACCTCCTGCCGAGGTGCCGTCAGCCGTTGTCGCCCGCCGTCCCTCGCAGCCGGCGTGACACCCTTGTACATCTTGCAGGCGCCCGACGCCAAGGCCGAGAGGGCATTCTCGGCGGGACGACTCGTCTGCCGCGCCTGGTAACCGTGCCCGAACGCCCGCACCGCGTCTTGCGGAGACGATCGATAAGGTTTAGGGTAGAGCCTTGACGGTCAGCCGCAGATATGGGCGCTGGAAGCCACCAGCCCCAACGGACTCGCAGACATCGGCGTCACGCGCGGCTACATCGAGCCCGGCGACCCCGTCAAGGCGCGCTGCCACCCCGTCAGGGACGGCTCCCCCGGGTGTCTTCTCGGGTTCCTGAAGGTGAGCGACGGATCCGTCAAGGACTGGGACGGCGGGAACGCGCCTGCCCCGGACGACTTCTAGCGGTTCCGGCCGCGGTCCGCAACCCCGGAGGGCGGTCGGCAGGGTCGTGGGCGCACGCGGCCATGATCCTGCCGGACCGGCCTTGGTCGCGTTGCGGCACTTGGGGGTCGGATGGTCTCTCGATCGCCTGACCGCCGCCCGCTCGCGGAGCTCCCTATCCGGCGCGCGTGGTACGCTTCGGGCATGAGCACATCGCGCATGGCGCTGGCGAGTCCGATGCCGTTGTCCTTCTTTCTCGTTCTTGCCGCCGTGGCCGTCTCGGCCGGTCCGGCCGGGGCGCAACCCGACATCGCGCCGCAGAACGACGCCCCGAATCCGTACGTCACCGTTCGCGACTGGACGGCGCTGCCCGACGGTCGCGAGTGGGGGTCGACCGGAGGGGTCGACATGGACCGGGACGGGCGCCACGTGTGGGTGGCGGAGCGCTGCGGCGGCAACTCGTGCGCGGCGAGCGGGCTCGATCCGGTGCTGAAGCTCGACCCCGCGGGCGCGCTCGTCGCCAGCTTCGGCGCGGGTCTGATGATCCAGCCGCACGGGCTGCATGTGGACCCCGACGGCAACGTCTGGGTGACCGACGCCCAGGGACCCGACGGCGTCGACCCCGACCGCGAGGGCAAGGGCCATGCCGTCCTGAAGTTCAGCCCGGACGGCGAGCTGCTGATGACCCTGGGCACCCCGGGGGTCGGCGCGGCCGGGCGCGACACCCTCGACCAGCCGTGCGACGTGGTGGTCGCCGGCGACGGCACTATCTACGTCGCGGACGGCCACGGCGGCCAGCTTCCCGGCGCGGGGCCGCACACGACGGCGCGCGTCGTCAAGTTCGCGCCCGACGGCCGCTACCTGACGGAATGGGGCTCGCACGGCAGCAGGCCGGGCCGGTTCCGCACGCCGCATGCGATCGACCTCGACTCGCGGGGCCGCGTGGTGGTCGCCGACCGGGGCAACGACCGGCTCCAGGTGTTCGATCCCGACGGCGTCTTTCTGGAGGAGCTCTATCAGTACAGCCGGCCGAGCGGCCTCCACATCGCGGGCGACGACACCGTGTACGTCGCCGACTCGGCGTCGTCGCGCAACGGCCAGCATCCGGGATGGGAGTACGGAATCCGCATAGGGAACCTCCGCACCGGGTCGCTCGACGCGTTCATCGACGGGTCGAACCCCGAGGGGGTGACCGTCGCCGCCGACGGGACGGTCTACGGCGCGGTCGTCGCGTTCGGAGGCGCCCTCCTCAAGTACGCGCGCCCGGACGCGCCGGCCGGCGGGCGATGAGGGCTTCGAGAGAACCCGTGCCCCTTGAACCGCGATTCCCCCTGCCGGGCTCGGGCAAGTTGCAGTAGGCTGGAGCCGATCGAAACGGTGCAGACACGCGGCGGATGCGGGCGCGACCTGAATGGCGCCGGCGTGCGCCGCCATTCGCGCCGGGAGTCCGTTCGCCGCGGGCTCCCCCGCGCCCAGAAGAAAGGCATCACGATGCAGCGCACACCCTCGCTTCCCGCCCGGTCGCGCTTCGGCCGTCTCGCCGCCCTCGCCGCCGCCATGCTCGTGGCCCTGCCCCTGGCCGGGCTCGCGCAGGAGCCGGGCAACCTGGACATCTACTGGATCGACGTCGAGGGCGGCGCGGCGACGCTGGTGGTCACCCCGGACCGCGAGTCGGTGCTGATGGACACCGGCTGGCCGCGGCCCGACGCCCGCGACGCCCTGCGTATCCAGGCGGCCATGGCCGACGCGGGCATCGACCGCATCGACTACCTGCTGTTCTCGCACTTCCACGGCGACCACGTCGGCGGCCTGCCGGCCCTGGCCGAGCGGGTACCCATCGGCGCGATCGTCGACCACGGCGACAGCGTCGAGCTCGGCACCCCGCGCGGCCAGGCCCTGTGGGACGAGTACATCGGCCTCGCCGCCGACCGGCGCCGCTCGGTGACGCCCGGAGACAAGCTGCCCCTCGAGCGCCTCGAGCTGACGTTCGTGGCGTCGCATCGGGAGCTCGTCGACGCCCTCGAGCCGCAGATGCCGAACCCGCTCTGCGACGGCGTCGCGCCCCCCGACCCCGACATGGGCGAGAACGGGCACAGCCTGGGCTATCTGCTGTCGCTCGGGGCGTTCCAGTTCCTCAACCTCGGCGACCTGACCGCGGACCGCGAGCACGCGCTGGCGTGCCCCGAGAACCGGCTGGGGGCCGTCGACCTGTGGCAGGTGCCCCACCACGGCGGCTACGGGGCCATCCGTCCCGAGCTCGCAGCGGTGCTCCGGCCCACGGTGGCGGTCGTCAACAATGGTCCCCGCAAGGGGGGCACGCCGGAGTCGCTGGCCGTCGTCCAAGGCACGGCGGAGGTCGGCGATGTCTGGCAGGCCCACCGGACCCTGACCGACGACGCCGCCCACAACACCGAGGAGGCGCTGATCGCCAACCTGACGGAAGAGGACGACTGCGAGGGACACTGGATCAAGGCCACGGTGGCCCCCGACGGGCGGAGCTGGTCGATGACCAACGGCCGGACGGGCTACAGCCGGACCTATCAGTCCCGGTAGTGCGACCCCGCGGTCGCGTCGGAAGTTTCGCAGGCGCGAGACTCCTGCGGCGCAAGCCCCTGGGCGGCCGGTCCAGGTCGGCAGTCCGGATCGACGGCCGCACGGCCGTCGATCCACCGGGCCAGGAGAGCTCGGTCCACCCGGGGGCCGCTGCCGGGTGTGTTATCCTTGACGCGCGTGAGCACCGCCGACACCAAGGCGGTCATCGGGACCATCGTCGGGACGGGACTGGTGATCGCCGGTCTGCTCTTGACGCAGATCGCCGGCGTGAACAGCCGCATCGATGACCTGAACATCCGCATCGACCGTATCGAGGTGCGCCTCGACGGGTTGGACGAACGGCTGCGCAGCGTCGAAGTGACCCTCGCGAGGGTCATCCAGCGCCTCCGGACCATCGAGCGCGTGGTGCTCCCCGCACCGGCGCCCGGCCGGTAGCGTCAACTCCAGGCGAACCCGCTAATCCCCGAGGTCGATCTCGATGGCGCCGTCCCGGACCCGGAGGGGATAGGCGCGCAGGCGGCCCCCGGCGGGCGGGGTGAGAGGGGCGCCGTCGGCGACGCGGAACTGGGCGCCGTGCCACAGGCAGGTCACCACGCCGTTCTCGTACGTGCCCTGCGTGAGGGGTCCGCCGACGTGGGTGCAGTAGTCGTCGTAGGCGAGCAGGGTGCCGTTCTCGTTGAAGACGGCGACCTTCCGATCGGCGAGCCGCATGCAGCGCACGGTCCCGGGCCGTACGTCGGCGGCGTCTCCGATCCGCACGTAGTCTCCCATCGGTCTCCTCACCCCCCGCCGGTCAGCCGATCCAGGGGCACGCACTCCAGGCCGTGGGCGTTGGCGACGGCGGGATGCGTGACCCGTCCGTCGACGACGTTCACGCCGCCGGCCAGGACCGGGTCGCGGGCCGCGTCTCTCCATCCGCGATCGGCGATGTCGAGCGCGTAGGCCATCGTGGCGTTGGTCAGCGCATAGGTGGAGGTATGCGGCACCGCCCCCGGCATGTTCGACACGCAGTAGTGCACGACGCCCTCTTCGACGAACCGGGGGGCGTGGTGGGTGGTCGGCCGGCTGGTCTCGGCGCCGCCGCCCTGGTCGACGGCCACGTCGACGAGGGCCGAGCCGTCCTCCATCTGCTCCAGGTGCCGCCGGGTCACGAGCCGCGGCGTCCGGGCGCCGGGAATGAGCACCGCGCAGATCACGAGGTCGGCGCCGCAGACCGCCCCCTCGATGTTCGCGGCGTTCGACATGAGGGTGGTCACGTGCCCCTGCACGACGTCGCGCACGTAGGCGAGCCGCAGCGGATTGATGTCGATGACGGTCACGTCGGCCCCGAAGCCCACGCCCACCACGCAGGCGTTCAGCCCGACGACCCCCGCGCCGATGATGGTGACCCGGCCGCGGCGCACGCCGGACACGCCGGGCAGGAGGATGCCCTTGCCCCCGGCGATCCGCTCGAGCGACGCGGCGCCGGCCTGCACCGAGAGGCGCCCCGCGACCTCGGACATCGGCACGAGCAGCGGCAGCGTCCCGTCGGCGAGCTGCACCGTCTCGTAGGCGATGCCCACGACCCGCCGGTCGAGGAGGCGCTCGGTCAACGTCTTCGACGCGGCCAGGTGCAGATAGGTGAATAGGACCTGGCCCGGCCGCATCGCCGCGAGCTCGGGCTCGAGCGGCTCCTTGACCTTGAGCACGAGCTCGGCCCCGTCCCAGACGTCGCCGGCGCTCTCGACGACGGCGGCGCCCGCGCGGGCGTAGGCGGCGTCGGGAATGGCGCTGCCCCGGCCCGCGCCGGCCTGCACGAGCACCTCGTGACCGTGCCCGCGGAACGCGGCGACCCCGGCCGGCGTGATCGCCACGCGGCTCTCGTCGGGCTTGATCTCCGTCGGTATGCCTATGCGCATGAACGCGACTCCGAAACCCGGGAACCCGCGGCGAAGCCCGCCACCTTCGACCGCCTACCCCTCATTGCGGGGACGTCGCCACCCCCGGTTGCCGGTACCTATTATCTTCCCAGCCGACTCGAATCCACCCTTGGGACGCTGACGGGAATTACCTTGCCGTGTGCCACGCGCGCCAACCCGCAGACAACGGGCTGCGCTTGGGTACCGTTGGCAACTTCATATCGATCACTGCCCTTGCCGAGCCCCAGCCCATCGCCACCGGGTGCGGAGGATGAGCCCCGAGAGCCATGAGGTGACTCGCCGGTCGCGCCGGCGATGGGGGCACCCGGCATTGTCGGACAACTCCACCGGGGCGGGACGTTCGTCGCGTGACCGCGCCGGGTGCGCTACAATTGCGCGCCACGGTGCGCCCCGGCCATCCCGGGCCCGGCGCGCCGAGCTTCTGAAGGGAGAGCCTCGATGGGCACCATGACGTTGGCCGTCCTGTCCCTGTTGCCGATCGCGACGGTCGCGATCTTCCTGGTCCTGCTCCGGTGGCCGGCCAGCCGCGCCATGCCCCTGACCTACGCGGTGGCGGCGGCCCTGGCCTTGTTCGTCTGGCAGGTACCGGGCCTGCAGGTGGCGGCCGCCACCCTCAACGGCCTCGTCATCGCCCTGACCCTGCTCTACATCATCTTCGGGGCCATCCTGCTGCTGAACACGCTGCGGGCGAGCGGCGCCATCAACGTCATCCGGCAGGGCTTCACCGACGTCAGCCGCGACCGGCGGGTGCAGGTGATCATCGTCGCGTGGCTGTTCGGGTCGTTCATCGAGGGCTCGGCCGGCTTCGGCACGCCGGCCGCGGTGGCCGTGCCCCTGCTCGTGGGTCTCGGGTTCCCGGGCATGGCCGCCGTGATGGCGGGAATGATCATCCAGAGCACCCCGGTCAGCTTCGGCGCGGCGGGCACCCCGATCCTCGTCGGGGTCAACACCGGGCTCTCGGCCGACCCCGCTCTCGTCGCCTACGGGATGGAGCGCGTCGGCGGCGAGTGGGCCGACTTTCTCCGCTTCGTCGGCTTCCGGGTGGCAATACTGCACGCCATCGCCGGCACCCTCGTGCCACTCATCCTGGTGTCGTTCATGACCCGCTTCTTCGGCGAGCGCAAGTCGTTCGCGGAAGGTCTGCAGGTCTGGAAGTTCGCGCTGTTCGCGGCGCTGGCGATGACCATTCCCTACCTCATCGCCGGCTACTTCCTCGGACCGGAGTTTCCGGCCCTGGTGGGAAGCCTGGTCGGCCTCCTGGTCGTCGTGCTGGCGGCGCGGCGGGGGTTCCTGGTGCCGAAGCCGGAAGAGGCCTGGGACTTCGGCGACAAGGCGAGCTGGCCGGCCGAGTGGACCGGATCGATCGAGATCAAGGACGACGCGGGCAACGGCGCCCCCATGAGCCTGCTGCGCGCCTGGGTACCCTACGTCATCGTCGCCCTGCTGCTCCTGACCTCGCGCGACCCGTTCGCGTTCCTGCGCCCGGTGCTGGACCCGTTCCAGCAGTTCCTGCAGTCCGTCTCCCTGACCTGGCCGGCAATTCTCGGTACCGGCATAGACATGACCGCCGTGCAGCCGCTGTATCTGCCCGGCGGCCTGTTCATCGCCACCTCGCTCATCACGTTCTTCCTGCACCGTATCCCCGGCCCCGCCTACCGGCAGGCCTGGACCACCTCGCTGCAGGTGACCGCCGCGGCCTCGATCGCGCTGGTGTTCACGGTGCCGATGGTGCAGGTGTTCATCAATACCATGGGGGGCGCGGCCGGGTTCGAGCGGATGCCGATCGTGCTCGCGGACGGCGTGGCCTCCCTGGTCGGGGGCGCGTGGCCGATCTTCGCGCCGTTCATCGGCGGCATCGGGGCCGCGGTGGCCGGCAGCAACACCGTCAGCAACATGATGTTCTCGCAGTTCCAGTTCGGGATGGGCGAGCGCATCGCGGCCGACCCGGTATGGATCGTCGCCCTGCAGGCGGTCGGCGGGGCCGCCGGCAACATGATCTGCGTGCACAACGTGGTCGCGGCCTCGGCCGTGGTGGGGCTGCTGGGCCGCGAGGGCACGGTCATCCGCATCACGCTGCTGCCCTTCGTCTACTACGCCCTGCTGCCGGGCTCGGTCGGCTACTTCATCGTGTCGTACGCCGACCAGGGCATCCTGAACGCGGGGACGTACCTGATCGCGCTGATCGCGGGGCTGGCCATCTTCTCCATCGTCCGCTACGGGGGGCGGCCGGCGGCCGCATGAGGCTGTTCTCCCTCGCCGCCCTGACGAGCGAGCCGTCGGACCCGAAGACGTTCGTGGGCAGCGCCCGGCTGACCCGCATGAACGGGGTGTCGGACGCGCCGCCCGCGAACGTCTACCGCGTGGCGTTCGAGGCCGGGGCTCGCACCCACTGGCACGCCCACAGCGGCCCCCAACTGCTCCAGGTCGTCGAGGGGGTCTGCCGGTTCCAGAAGGACGGCGAGGCGGTGCGGGAGGCCGGGCCCGGCGACCTGATCGCGGTCGCGCCCGGCGAGCGTCACTGGCACGGGGCGGGGCCGGACGGCCCCATGACCCACGTCGCCGTCAACATCGACGCCACGACGAGCTGGTTCGAGGCGGTCGGCGACGCCGAGTACGGCGCCTGACCCCCGGATCGACGTCCGGCCTCCCCGGACGGGGACTCCCCTGCCGGCAGGGACGCTGACGGAGACTACCTTGCCGTGTGCCAAGCGCGCGAATCCGTAGAAAACGGGCTGCGCCCGGGTGCAGTTGACAACTGATGTCGATCACTGGCCTGCAGACCCTGATGGGAATTGCCTGCCGTTGTCACAGGCGTACCAAGCGGGGATCGTGGGGTTCGCCTCGACACAGTTGGCAACTGCATATCGCTCACCGGCCTGAGGACGCTGGCGGAGACTACCTTGCCGTACGCCAGGGCGCCGGCCCGGGAATCCAGGACCGGGCCTTGTTGAGCCTGGCAGACTGATTGTCGATCGCTGGCCCAAGGTGACCACCATGTCCGACCCCTGCCCGCGCAGCCCGTCGATCGTCGTCAGTGTCGCGGTCACCGCCGCGATCGCCGTGCTCGCCCCCGCTGCGGCGGCCCAGACCGGGGCCGGGCAACCGATGGACGCCGACTTCGCCGAGCAGGTGCGCGAATGGACGACGCGTCCCGAGTTTCTCAGCCCCCTGGTCGATCACCTGCCGGCCGGCGGCGCCGTACCCTCACCCCGGGACGTCCTCGGGCGCCATGTCGGGGCGCCGCGCGAGCTGACCTACTACGCGGAGTTGCTGGACTACTACCGAGCCCTCGCCGACGCCTCGCCGCGGGTCGCGATCACCCCGATCGGCCGCACCGACGAGGACCGCGAGATGGTGGTGGTGACGATTGCCGACGAGGCGACCCTCGCGGACCTCGACCGCTACCGCCGCGACCTCGCCCGCCTCGCGGATCCCCGCGGGCTGGGCGAGGCGGAGGCGCAGGCGGTCATCGCGGGAGCCAAGCCCGTCTATCTCCTGATGGCCGGCCTGCACAGCGGCGAGACGGGTCCGCCCGAGATGCTCATGGAGCTGGCCTACCGGCTCGCGATCGAGGAAGGCCCCCTCTTCGACCGCATCCGCGACAACCTCATCGTCGCCCTGATTCCCGCCGCCGAGCCCGACGGGCGCGACCGCTACGTCGACTGGTACTACCGGCACCTGATCGACATCACCGACGACCGCGACCGCACCGGGGGCCCGCCGTACTGGGGGAAGTACATCTTCCACGACAACAACCGCGACATCAACTACTCGCAGCTCAGCATGCGGAACGTGCTCGACTGGTACCTGGAGTGGCATCCGCCGGTGATGCACGACCTCCACGAGTCGGTGCCGTTCCTCTACACCTTCAGCGGGCAGGCCCCGCAGAACCCCCTGCTCGACCCCATCGTCTACGGCGAGCTGCCGTGGTTCGCGAACTTCGAGATGGCGCAGTTGACGAGCTACGGCATGCCCGGGGTGTGGACGCACGGCTTCGTCGACATGTGGTCGCCGGGCTATCTCGCGTTCATGGCGTCGAACCACAACGGGTTGATCCGGTTCTACGAGACCTTCGGCAACGGCGGCGCCACGACGATGAAGCGTCACCTCAAGACCGAGGACAACACCGCCGAGCAGGCGCGCACGAGCCGCGAATGGTACCGGCCCTCGCCCCCCTACGAGGAGGTCGAGTGGTCGATGCGGAACAACACCAACTACAGCCAGACCGCCGCCCTCAGCGCGCTGCAGCTCGCCGCGTCGAACCCGACCGTCGTCCTCGAGAACTTCTACCGCAAGTCGCGGAACGCGGTGGCGGAGGGCGAGACGGACACGCCGCACGGCTTCGTCGTCCCGGCCGGGCAGCGCGACATGACGCGGGTGGCGACGCTCGTCGACCTGCTGCGCATCCAGGGTATCGAGATCGGCCGCGCCGGCGACGCCCTCTCCTTCGGCGACGACACCTACCCCGCCGGCTCGTACGTCATCAAGGGCGGCCAGCCGTACTTCCGGCTGGCGAAGATCCTGCTCGGGAACCAGGCGTTCCCCGACGACGGTCTCCGGACCTATGACGACACCGGCTGGACGATGGGCCTGATGCTCGGGGTCGACGTCGTCGCCGTCGACGACCCCGAGATCCTCGAGGCGCCGGTCGAGCCCGTCACCCGCGCGCGCATGGCCGGAACCGACGGGGGCGCGGCCGACGCGCGGTTCGGCTATGCGGTCGCGCACTACGGCTCGAACCATCTGACGACGCTGCGCTACCGGCTGGGGACGGCGCCGGTGGACGCGGCCGAGGAAGGCTTCGAGGTCGACGGGCAGGCCTTTCCCCCCGGATCGCTCATCGTGCCCGCGCCGGCCGGGAGCGCGGACGCCGCACGCCTCCGGGCCGCGGTGACCGAGCTCGGCCTGACCGCGGCGGGGCTCGACGCGCGGCCGGACGTCGCGACCCATCCCGTCGACGTCCCCCGCCTCGCGATCTACAGCACCTGGGGCGACACCCAGGAGGTGGGATGGGTCCGCCACGCGTTCGACCGGTTCGAGATCCCGTTCGACCTCATCTTCAAGGAGCGGGTCCGGGCCGGCGACCTGCGAGCGGACTACGACGTCGTCCTGATTCCGAACCAGGGCCGGACCGCCAAGGGGCTGGTCTTCGACGTCGCGCCGCGGGGCGGCCCGCGGGCCTACACCAAGACCGACCGCTACCGGTTTCTCGGCGACTACGGCTCGTCGGAGGACATCACCGGGGGCATGGGGCTCGAGGGGGTCCTCGAGCTCCGCCGGTTCGTCGAGGACGGCGGTCTGCTCGTGACCCTCGGCGAGGCGAGCCACGTCCCGCCCGAGTACGGCCTCACCCGGGATATCGACGCCCGGCGTCCGGGTTCGGGCTTCTACGCGCCGGGTCCGCTCGTCGAAGCGGAGATCGCCGCTCCGGACCACCCGATCTTCTACGGCTACGACGCGAGCCGGATACCGGTCCGTTACGCGAACGGACCGCTCCTCGAAGTCCCGCGGCGGCTTCGCGACGACTGGGTCCTCATGACGTTCAGCGGCCGCGTGCTCGGCGGCCACCTGCGCGGCGCCGACCAGATCGACGGCCGCCCCGCCGTCGTGGACGTCCCGCGCGGGGACGGCCGCGTCGTCCTGTTCGCCACCAACCCCTGCTATCGCTGGCAGAACCACGGCGAGTTCGGGATGCTCTTCAACACCATCCTCCACCACAACGACCTCGGCGCCCGCGGCGAGAGCCCCGCAGCGCCGGCGGAAGTCGAACCCGAGAGCCGGCGGTAAGGACAGCGACCGATACGGATCCGCGGCTTCCGCGAGACGCGGCCCTTCGTTCCCCTCCGGGAACACCCGGGACCCGGCAGGACAATTCCCGTCGGCGCCCCATGTCGCCGTTCTCGGACTCGCGAAGCGCGTGCTTCGCCCGCAGTCCGTTTCGCGGTAGCATGACCCTCCGCGGCGGCAGCATCCGCACGCCGCAGGGACTTTCCGGAGGAACAGCATGCTGAGATCGAAGCTCGTGCGGACGGCGGCGGCGGTATTCGTGCTCGCGGCGCTGGTGGCCGCGGCGCCGGCCCTGGGACGGGACCTGCAGACGGTCGAGTTCTTCAGCCCCGCCGTCGACCGCGCCATGAAGTACAACATCCTGCTTCCGGACGACTACGAGGCGTCGACCGCGCGCTATCCGGTGCTGTATCTGCTCCACGGCCTGACGCAGAACTACACCGCCTGGGGACTGGCCAACGGCGCCCCGTTCTACGCCGGCCTCTACGGCGACCTCATCGTCGTGATGCCCGACGCCGGGAACTCGTGGTACGTCAACTGGGCGGAGAGCGAGGACGGGCAGTCGAACAACTGGGAGGACCACGTCATCCGGGACGTCGTCAACCACGTCGACTGGAACTTCCGGACCGTCGCCCGCCGCGAGGGCCGCGCCATGACCGGCCTGTCGATGGGCGGCTTCGGCGCGATCACGATGGGTCTTCGGAACCCCGAGCTGTTCATCTCGATCGGCAGCACCAGCGGGGCCCTCGAGTACGGGCGGCAGGCGGCGGCGAGGATGCGGGGCGAGCTCGAGGCGCGGCCCCGGCGCACCCCGACGGCCGAGCAGGCGGCCCGCCGCCGGCAGCCCAACCCGCTCATCGGCATCGACGGCTTCAGCAGCCAGGTCGAGCGTACGCCGGGGGGCACGATGTTCACGACGCCCGAGCAGGCCGAGGCCTACGACCCGTTCACGCTGATCAAGCAGGTCGCGCGCGAGGACCTGCCTCACATCTATCTCGACTGCGGCACCGAGGACCGGCTGATCGCCGGCGCCCAGGAGCTGGCCGGGTACATGGCCGAGGAGAACATCCCCTTCAACTACATGCAGATGCCCGGCGCCCACAACGCGGCGTACTGGATCGAGGCGATCGGCCACATCATGTCGGTGCAGTACGAGGTGATGCAGCGCGCCCTCGGCCAGCGCCCGTTCGGCCGGAGCCGCTAGCGCGACCCTGCGGTCGCGACGGCGGCGGCGCTCGTCGGCCAGGAGGCGGCAGACGTCCCGCTGGAGCGGCGTGAGAGCCATGTCCGCACCTCGGCGACGCGGTGGAGCGCCGGCACGTCGCCGTGCCGCTCTATCAACCGCAGTACCCGCTCGCATTCGGCCGCGGTGGCCGGATAGTAGTCCTCGCGAAGAAACCAGAGACACCGGAGGCGATAGTCGTCGACGAGACGACGCACCGGGTCTTCGGGCAGCGCGGGATCCATACGGCTATCCTATTCGACGCGTGCGACGGATTCACTCGGGAGGCACTCGGATGTCGACTCCGACGTACCGGCGGCGAGACCACCTGCCCCACGCGACAGCGGCTCGGGAGCGTGGATCACGCAATCGGAGAATCGCCAGAAGTTGACACGGCTGCCGGCCCGCGCGACAGCGGCTCGGGAGCGGGGATCACGCAATCCGCCAGCCACGGACGCACCGTGGTTGCGCCGCGGAGGCGGGTCCGGGACTGTCAGCCGGCCCGGTCGATCAGGCGCGTGAGGTTGGCGATGTGGTCCATCAGCCTCACCCGGCCGGTCGTGGTCAGGCTGTACCAGGTCACCGGGCGCCGGTCGCGGAACGTCTTCTCGATCGACAGGTAGCCAGCGTTCTCGAGCTTGCGCAGATGCGTGCCGAGGCTGCCGTCCGTCTCCTCGAGCACCCGCTTGAGGCGGCTGAACGACATCGCGTCGTGCTTCGAGAGCAGGACGCAGATGGCGAGCCGCACCCGGTGCTCGAAGAGCCCGTCGAGCGACGCCAGCTCGTCGAGCCCCCCGATGTCCGGATCAGCCCTCTGTGTCACGTGTCGGGGCTCCGAGGAACGTTGCCGGGGGCGAGCTCGAGGGCCCGGGCCGACGTCCGCGACGCCCGCCGGCCGAGGGTCATCCCCTTCCATGCAGAGTCTATCTGCATGCCGTAGACGCTGGCCAGCAGCGCGTGGGACTCCGCGTTCTCGTCGTCGGCCTCCAGGTCGCGGGTCAGCAGCTCCGCGGCGTCGTCGAGCAACGCGGCCCGGTCGTCGGCCGGTACGGCGTCGGGAACGGTGAACAGCCGCCAGCTCACGTACGCGACCGTGTACCGCGCGATGGACCGCTGGCCCCCGGTCAGGCCGGTGTCCGGCAGATCCGCGAGGTCCGCCCGGACGGCCAACAGCTCCGGGGCATCGCCGAGGACGTAGGCCTGCTCCAGCCGATCGATCAGCGCGGCGAACGTCTCGTCGAAGCCGGGCGACTGCCCGGCCGGCGCCGCGGGCACGACGAGCGCCAGGCACACCGCGGTCGCGGCGACGATGCGCCGCATCCGAATCGGCCTGGACGTCAACGGGCTTCGACGTGGCGGGTTCTCGATACGTTCGACGTTTCGTTCCAGCTCCATGACACCTCCCGTGTCGTGAATCACCGCAACAGCACGGTCGATCCGAAGTAGATGGCCCGCGGCATCGCGCTCGTTACCGGGCGCCGCTCGGCGTAGTCAGGCGACCAGGCGTAGTCCAGCACGTTGTGCCGGCCCAACAGATTGGTGACGCCGGCGAACAGAATCAGGCCTTCCCGGCCGAACGGCCCCAGCACGCTGAAATTGAGATCCAGCCGTTCATATCGCGGCGTACGGGCCGAGTTGATCGCTCCCCACACCGGCAGCAGATAACCCTCGTCGGTGAGCCAGGCGCCGTCGACCGGCGTGAAGGGCCGCCCGGACGCCATGCGCCAGCTCGCCGCGACGTCGACGGTGTCGGTCAGCTCGACCTCGACCGTCGCGCGGAACCCGTGGGGAATCTCGAAATAGGGCGCCCACGTCCCCTCCGTCAGCTCGATGCCCGGCGGCGTCTCGATCGAGGTCCAGCGGCGCCGCGCATGCAGCCAACCGTAGACCGCTTCCACGCCGCCCCTCGGCCAGCGCAGCCGCGCGGACAGGTCGGCGCCGTACGCCGTGCCGTAGCCGCCGGACGAGAACCCCTCCGCATCCTCCATCGGCAGATTGAGATAGCGCTTGTGGTACGCCGCGGCCGTCAGTTGCAGCGCGTCGTCCGCCAGACCGGACTCATAGCCAACCACCCAGTGCTCGGCCCGCATCGGGGCGAAGTGCGCCGCGCGCCCTCCAACGGACGACCGGCCGGGTCGCGCACGACACCCCGAATGACCGTCTCGGGGGCGGTCTGACCTGCGTCGCCCGGTGCGGCGGGAAGCGCCAGCAGCAGCGCGGTGGCGGCGATCATCGCGACTGGTTTCCGTGTCACGTGAACCTCCTCTCGGGCCCGCGCCTCGATGCCACTAAACTCTCATAACCCATGTTCTCTGTAATATAGAGAACTCTCACAAATACTGTCAGCCCTCCCAGGGGACCGAACGACGCGCTTCGGTGTTCAGGTCAGAGCCGGGGCGGGTGGACCCTCTGCGCCGCAGAAATCGGCGGCGCGCTGCGCCGAGTCAGTATGCGCAACCCCCATGCAGGGGCAACGTCATGTTCGGTTCGGCGACCGCTCGCAACTCTGGCTGCAGGCGCGGCCACGCGGAGTAACTTTGGCGGGGGGGACGTCCGGGATTCACGCCGCGTCGCGGTCGCGGCGGCCGGCCAAGAAGCCCTCGAGGGCGCCTTCGAGCTTGGCCATGCGTTCGCGCACGTCGGCGATCTCGTGGGTGACGCCGTCGAAGCGCTTGTTGACGTTGTCGGTGAGGGCGTCGAAGCGTCTCTCCAGCTTGTCGGTGCGGTTGACGACCTCGGAGCGAAGCCACACGAAGAGCGCGACCACCAGGGCGGGTGTCAGCCAGGGCGTGATGGCTTCCATCGGTTTCAGAATAGCAGGTTGGGCCGTCGCCAAGCCGTGGCGTGCCCTTGGGTTGCGGTGGTCCGGGCGATGCAACGCGGGTCTCGCCACGGGCTCCGGGGCACAGTGGGCGATTCAGCGCCGGAAGCCCTGCCCCCAGCCGCACGACCGGCCGGCGTTCTGCTCGTCGAGCCACGCCCGGAGGGGCGCGAAGTAGTCGAGGATGGCGGTGGCGTCCATCTCGCGCTCGCCCGTGCCCAGCTCGAGCACGTCGCGCCAGGGCCGGCTCGCGCCCGGCTCGAGCATCGCCTGCAGCCGCTCCCCCGCTGCCCGGCTGCCGTAGATCGAGCAGCGGTGCAGCGGCCCCTCGTGGCCGGCCGCCTCGCAGAACGCCCGGTGGAACTGGAACTGCAGGATGTGGGCGAGGAAGTAGCGCGTATAGGACACGTTGGCGGGGATGTGATACTTGGCCCCGGGGTCGAAGTCGGCCTCGCTGCGCGGCGCGGGGGGGGCGACGCCCTGATACGCGGTCCGGAGATCCCACCAGCCCTCGTTGTACGCCTCCGGGCGAATCTCGCCGGAGAACACCTGCCAGCGCCACTGATCGACGAGCAGGCCGAACGGCAGGAACGCGACCTTGTCGAGCGCGAGCCGCAGCAGCAGCCCGATGTCCCGGTCGGCCGCCGGCGCCTCGTCGAGCAGGCCGACCTCGACCAGGTAATCCGGGGTCATGGAGAGGGCGATGGTGTCGCCGATACCCTCGTGGAAGCCGCCGTTGGCGCCGTCCCGGTACAACGGAGACTGGTCCCGGTAGGCACGCTGATAGTAGTTGTGGCCCAGCTCGTGGTGGATGGTGACGAAGTCCTCGCCGTTCACGTCGAGGCACATCTTGATGCGCACGTCCGAACCGTAGTCCAGGTTCCAGGCGCTGGCGTGGCAGACCACGTCGCGGTCGGCGGGCTGGACGAACAGCGACCGCTCCCAGAACGTGTCCGGCAGCGGGTCGAACCCGAGCGAGCTGAAGAAGCGCTCGCCGTAGCGCACCATCGTGATCTCGCCGACGTCCGCGTCCTCGAGCAGATCGGTCAGGTCGTAGCCGGGGTCGGTCCGCCGCGGGGCCACGAGATCGAAGACGTTGGCCCACGACTGGCTCCACATGTTGCCGAGCAGATGGGCGGGAATCGGCTCGTCCGGGGGGACGATGGCCGAGCCGTACTCGTCGGCCAGACCCGCCCGAACGTGGCAATGGAGCGACTCGTAGAGCGGGCGCACCTGGTCCCACAACCGTTCGAGCTCGACCGTGAACGCATCGGGGGGCATGTCGTAGCCGGTGCGCCAGAGCTCGCCGAGGTCGGCGAACCCCAGATCGCGGGCCCCCGCGTTCGCCAGCTCCACGAAGCGGGCATAGGAGTCCCGCATCGGGGGCGCCACCGCCCGCCAGCCGAGCCACAGGTCCAGCAGCTCGTCGGTGTCGCGGACCTCGGCGAGCCTCCGTTCGAGCTGCGGCAGCGACAGGCACTCCTCGTCGCCGCCGGGACAGTACACGCCCCGGCCGTACGCGGCCTCCATCCCCACGGTGATGGCCGACAGCTCCGCCTGCAGCGCCGGATCGGCGGGTGCCGCCACCCCCATCGACGTCTTCAACCGCAGCAGCTTGCGCCGGAGGTCGTCGGGAAGCTCGACGCCGTCGAACCGCGCCGCGTCGGCGGCCAGCTCCATCGTGAGGCCGATCACCGCGGTCTGGGCGTCTGCCGCCTGCGCCGTGGTGTCCTCGGTGATGTAGGTGCTCTGGATCCACCCGGCCCGGCCCGCCGATACCCAGGCGTCGAGCAGCCGGGCTTCCGCCTCATCGAGAAACGCGCGCGCCTCGTCGGCGGTCGGCGGGGCCTCGGCGCAGGCGGCGGTCATGACGGCGAGCACGGCGGCGAACCGGAACATCCTGGTCATGGGGACTCGTTTCTTCTGGCGTTCATGCCCTGGAAGGCCGCGGCCGGGGCGGGCCCGGAAACCCGTCGCCCGCGGCTCCGCTTGCCACCCGGCCAACCCTCCCGGCGTTCAGGACGCGGACCCCTGAACCGCCCGCTCGGCCTGCCACCGGTCGACGAGCCCGCCCCGCACCAGAATGGTGTCCGCACGATCCGAGCCGGTCGAGACGATCGCGACCGGCACCCCGCTCAGGGTCTCGATCCGGGCCAGGTAGGCCCGGGCCTCCGGCGGCAGATCTCCGTACCGACGCACGCCGGCGGTCGGCCGCGACCACCCCCGCAGGCGTTCGTACACCGGCTCGCAGCCGGCCAGGATCGCGGGGCTCGCGGGGAACTCCGTCAGCAGGCGGTCCCCGTGGCGGTAGGCGGTGCACAGGGGAATCTCGTCGAGGCCGTCGAGCACGTCGAGCTTGGTGACCGCGAGCGCGTCCAGCCCGTTCACGCGCACCGCGTAGCGGACCGCCACCGCGTCGTACCAGCCGCACCGGCGCGGGCGTCCGGTCGAGGCGCCGTACTCGCGGCCGCTCTCCCGGAGCAGGTCGCCCTCGGCCCCGTGCAGCTCCGTGGGCAGCGGACCCTCGCCGACCCGGGTCGTGTACGCCTTGGCGATGCCGAGGACGGAGCCGATGGCGCGGGGACCGATCCCGAGGCCGGTGCAGATCCCGCCGACCGTCGCGTTGGACGACGTGACGAACGGATACGTCCCGTGGTCGATGTCGAGCAGGGTCCCCTGGGCGCCCTCGAGCAGCACGCACTCGCCGGCCTCGAACGCCCGCGCGAGGAAGACCGACGCGTCGCCCACCCAGTGCGCCAGGCGCCGCCAGGCCGCGCACACCTCCGCGTGCAGCGCCCGCCAGTCGGCCGCGGCCCCCCCCAACGCCTCGTTCCGGGCCGACACGTTCGCCCGAATCGCCGAGGCCAGGACCCCGTCTTCCGACGCATCGCCGAGGTCGGCGACCCGGATGCCGCGGCGCCCGACCTTGTCCTCGTAGGTCGGCCCGATGCCGCGCGAGGTCGTGCCGATCCGTTGCTCGCCGCGGCGCGCCTCGGCCAGCGCTTCGAGATCGCGGTGGTACGGCAGAATGACGTGCGCGCGGTCGCTGATGAGCAGCCGGTCGCCGACCTCGATGCCCTGGGCGGCGAGCGTCTCGATCTCCGAGAACAACGCCACCGGATCGATCACCACGCCGTTGCCGATGACACAGCGCACCCCCGGGTGCAGAATGCCGGACGGCAACAGGTGCAGGATGAACTCGGTCTCGCCCACCCGCACGGTGTGACCGGCGTTGTGGCCTCCCTGATAACGCGCCACAATGGACACGTTGGGCGTGAGCAGGTCGACGACCTTGCCCTTGCCCTCGTCGCCCCATTGCGCACCGATGACGGCGATGTTCACACTGTTCCTCGTTCTGTGAGAGTCGGCCCCGGCGCCTTCGACCGGCGGTATCGGCGCAGCGCGGAGTTCTGCCACGGGCTGCCCTGACCCTTCCATCGGGGCCGCGTCCTGCCGAACGCCACCGGGCGGTTTGTCCCGGTTGTGCCCGGCCGGCGACGCCAAGCGATCGATCGTAGCAGAAGGGGTCGAGCCGCGCATCAGTCAGGGGCGGCGCCGGGTTCGAACGGCCAGGAGCCGATCGGCGTGACCGGCCCGCGTCCGGGGAGAGAGATCCGGTTGGCTGGACGTCCTGCGATTGAACGGAGGCTCCTCGCCGCCCTCGAGGCGACGCCTCCGCGCATACCCGTCCTCCTCGGCGGCTGCGGCTGCGGCCGCACGGCGATGCTCCGCCGGCTCCGGGAACGCCTCGGATCCGGCGCCGAGCTCATCGACCTCGAACGCATCGCCACGACCCCGGAACGCTGCCTGGCGTCCGTGCTCGGCGCCGCCGGCGCCAGCGGACCGATCCCGGACGCCGGCGCGCCCGAGCCCCGATCTCCGGGGGCCGCGTTCGATCGCCTCTGCGGCTTCTTCACCCACGCCCGGACCCCCGGCGGGGGACGCATCACGTTCCTGCTCGACGAGATGCTCGAGCTCCGCACCTTCGAGAGCTTCCCGGGGTTGCGCGGCGCCCTCGGCCGGTTCCGGCAATCGCTCTGCGACAGTCCGAACCGGTTCGTGCTGACGACCCGGTTCACGACCCGCGCGCTGCGGCTGTTCCGCGATGCCCCCGGCCGGTTCGAGCTGGTGCATCTCCCGCCGCTGACGCCCGGCGAGGTGCGCGAGGCGATCGCCCCACTCGGCCTGGACGCGCCGGGAGACCGGCGGCTCGACACGGCCGGGCTCGTCCACGCCCTGACGGACGGACGCCCCCGCTACGTCCATCTGCTCGCCGAGGGCGCGGCGGCCCGCGGCGCCGGGCCGGTCGACGCCCTTGGCGCCGGATTGGGGCCGGGCGCACCCCTGTCGGCGGCCTGCCGGTTCTCCTGCGAGCTGCGCCTTCATCGTGCGCGAGGCTATGGGGCGCTCAAGGCCATTCTCCACGTTCTCGCGGCCGAGGAGCCCCTCACGTTGACGGAGGTCGCCCACCGGCTGGGCCGTACGCCGGGCGCCACCCGAGACTATCTCTCCTGGCTGGAAGACGTCGATCTGATCGTGGGCCGGCGGAAACGCTACGGGTTCGCCGACCCGCTGCTGCGCCTCTGGGTGCGCCTGCACGCGGGCGCGGCGCCGCCCGGCGAGGACGACCTCGCCCGCGGCGTGCGCGAGTACGCGGCCAGCCGGGTCCCCGAGCTCGCGCCGACCGCCGCCGCGGACCAGGAGTCTGCGCCGTAGAACGGTGCAGGCCCCGGGCAGGGTTGGTTGGGCGGCAATCGGAGCCGCAAGGCGAGGATTTCCGGGCCGGCGTCAAGCAGGTTCCTCCGAGCCATCGAGCGCCGCGAGCGCCCGCTCGGCCGCGCACTGCTCCGCTTCCTTCTTGCTGCGGCCCTCACCCCGGGCCAGCGCCCGCTCTCCCACCCGGATCTCGGTCTCGAACACCCGGCAATGAGCCGGCCCGGTCGTGCCCACCAGCTCGTACCGCGGCAGGCCCCGGTCGCGGGACTGCAGCCGTTCCTGCAGGGCGGACTTGTGATCCCGGGTCATGCCGGGGGTGATCTCTCCGGCTCGGACGACCTCGATCTGGGGCCTGAACCACCGTTCGATGAACCCGGCCGCCCCTTCGATCCCCCCGTCGATATAAACGGCGGCCACCACTGCCTCGAACGTGTCGGCGATGAGCGATCGCTTGGTTCGACCGCCGGTTCTCTCTTCTCCGCGCCCCAGCAGCAGATGGTTGCCGAGACCCAGCCGTTCGCCGACCCGGGCCAGCGCCACCGTGGAGACGAGCGCCGCCCGCGCCTTCGACTTCTGTCCCTCGTTCCAGTCGGGACACTCCCGAAACAACCGATCCGAGATCACGAACCCGAGCACCGCGTCGCCCAGGAACTCGAGCGATTCGTTGTCGCGAACCCCGCCGCTGGCATCCTCGTGCGCACGGGAGCGATGGGTCAGGGCATGCTCCAGGAGTCCGGGATCGTTGAAGCGGTATCCCAGCGCCTCCTCGACGGCGCGAAACTCGTCCCGAATGCGCATCAATCGGTCGGAGACCTGCTGTCCGAAGTCGGCGATGAGACGGCGGGCGCGTTGGGCCTCGGCGCCGTGCACGGTCAGCCGCACCTCCCCCAACCCGCTGACGGTGAGGGGGAAGATGGCGTGGGGCGCCCCCGACGAGATGACCGCGTCGATGCCCCGGGTCTCGAGGAGCCCGCTCACCACGTTGGCCTCGATCGTGGACTGGGTGCGGAACACGACCTTCGGATCGGAATCGGTCACAGGCTGCTCGCGGACGGCGGGAGCGCTGGCGGGTCGCCGACCCGGAGGAGCACGATGGTCATGTCGTCGTGCTGCTCCGCGCCGTCGGCGAACGCCTCGACATCGCCCAGGACACGCTGTTTCAATTCGTGCGGCGGCAGGTGGATCTGCTCGGCCAGGGTGCGGCTCAGCCGCTCCTCGCCGAAGAGATCCGACGCCTCGTTCATCGCCTCGGTGACGCCGTCGGTGAACAACGCCACGAGGTCGCCGGCTTCGATCGGGAACGTGGACTCTTCGAGCAGCTCGGCGAACTTCTCTGCGGCTCCGTCGATCTGCAATCCCACCACCATCCCGTCCGGAACCAGCACCCGGGGCGTGCGGGGTCCCGCCGGGGCGGCCGGAACGTGGATCAGGGGCGTATGGCCGGCTCGGGCATAGGTCAGGCGGCGGGCCACGAGGTCGACGATGGCGTACGTCATGGTGATGAAGGTGCGGCTGTCGAGGCTCGCGGACAGGATGCGATTGACCTCGATGAGCAGTTGCCGGGGGCTCTGGTGGAACCGGCTCAGCGACAGCATCACACCCTTGAGCTCGGCCATGTAGAACGCCGCGGACGTGCCCTTCCCGGAGACGTCGGCCACCAGCACCCCCAGCCGATGCTCGTCCAGCCGGATGAAGTCGTAGTAGTCGCCGCCGACCTCCCGGGCGGGACGGCACGCCGCGGTGACCGCCAGACCCGGCACGGAGGCCGGTCCGGCGGGCAGGAGCGACATCTGGATGTCCCGCGCGATCCGCAGCTCCTCCTCGAGTCGGCGTTTCTCCTCGGCCTGGGTCAACAGATCCGCGATGCTGCCGGTCATCGCGTTGAACGACTCGGCCAGCTCGCCGAGCTGGTCCTCCGTGTCGACCCGGATGCGGCGAGTGAGATCGCCCCGCCGCACCCGCTCGGTGCCGGCGAACAGCTCGTGCACCGCCCCGGTGATCGACTTGGCGAGGGCGAAGCCCATTACCAGGGCCACCGCCTCGATGGTCAGGAACATCACCCCTATCGCCATCAGCCCGAGCAGGAAGACGCTGGCCAGGCTGACGTCGCCGCCCTCGGCGAGCTGACGGTAGAACACCACGGGATGCACGCGAAAGCCCACCGCGCCGCGCCCCTGCTCGCCGGTGGACCAGTCGAGCAGGTCGACGAAGGCCACCGAGGGCAGATCCAGGGTCGGCGCAGCGCTACGGGCCGGCGTCCCGAACGAGACCCGAACCGCGTCGGACGCGGCTCCGGCGGGCACGGCGGCGCTACCGTCGGCGATCGTGGTCACCCGGAAGTCGGTGAGAGTGACGCCGCGAGAGGCCTGCATGCGCCGTGTGACGTCCCCGGCGATCGGGAGGTCCGCGACCACCGCGTACGACTGGCCGTCCGCGACGAACCTCTGCACCCCGCGCGCCACCACCGTCCAGCCCGCCCTCCCCCGCGTCAGTACGAGTCCGCCCGCACCGCGGCCATCGCCGAGCCAGGCGGGAAAGCGCAGCTCGCCCGAGTCATGGCGCCAGGGCCCCGCAACGCCGCCGGCGTCGCGGGCGGTCTGCCTTCCCGACGACACCGCGATGGATGCGTCGGGATACCGCTCCTGAACCGCCCCCACCCGAGTCGCCAGCACCGCGCCCACGTCCACGGGATCGACGCGCCCGCGCAGATCGATGGACGTCATGACCGCGAGCCCGCTCGCGTCCTCCGCCACGTCCGCGAAGCTGCGCTGCACGAGCGAGGAGCTGACCGTCGAGAGGAGCAAGGCGCCCGACACCAGGAAGAACGCGCCGAACAGCAGGATCGGCACAAAGCCGATCAGCACGTAAGACAGCACGAGCTTCCGCCGGACCCGCCACAGGAAACGTCGCTGCAGCAGGTTCAGCATCCGCACGAGCAGATAGCCGAGGGCGGCCACCAGGGCTACGGTTCCCACCGTATCGATCGCCCGCAGCCAGCCCGCGGTGGCTCCGCCGAACACCGCGATCAGCGTCTTGAGTCCGAGGACCGCGAAGATCGTGCGGCCGGGCGTGGAGGCCGCGAACAGCTCCGCCACCTCGCCGAGCGCCTCGACGAGGACGCGCAGGCGTCCGGCGACGCGACCGTCTCCACCCGCGGAGACGGGAGGCGCGGGAGTGGGGGAAGCGGCGGTCTCTCCGGAAGGGTCGGACGCCGGTGCCTGCGAAGCCATATGGGGCCGTGCAGATGTTACCAGAGCGCGCCGGCGGTCAGGGCCGATTGCCTCCGCCGGGCGGCGCGCCGGTCATCGCCTCGATCCACGCCACGTAGCACGGGTCGCCATCCGCCACGGGAACCACGAGGAACTCCGGCGTCTCGTAGGGATGCAGCTCGCCCACGCGGCGGCGCAGGCGGTCGACACAGGCTCTCTGCGTCTTCACGAGCAACTGACGCTCCTGGGCCCGCTCGATCCGGCCCTGCCATCGATAGACCGACTCGACGGCCGGCAGGATGTTCACACAGGCCGCGCACCGCTCGCCGACGAGGGTGGAGGCAAAGTCCGCGACGTCGGCATCCATGGGAAAAGTGATCAAGACGACCACCGCTTCGCAAGAGGTCACTCATTCCTCCCGTGTACGGCGCAGACGCCTGCTCTCCGCCCGCGCTTCGACCGATACATGAAGTGAATGCCGCAGATAGCACGACGCGCGACCCGGGGGAGCGTCGTCCCGGCCCGGAGCACCCGGGGGCGGGCGCGCCCCGAGCAGCCGGCGCTCCCCTTTCCCGGCGCGGAGCGGGCCGAGGTTCCCCCGGTGCGCCGCGGGGAGCAGAGCTCGCGGCAGAGACGGCATCTCGCGCGGTGGCTGTTCGGCCTCCTGACCGCGATCCTGATCGCGAACGCGCTGATCGGCGAACGGGGACTGCCGGCCACCCTCCGGATTCGGCGCGAGCACCTGGAGCTTGCCGGTACCATCGCCGCGCTGCGGGAGACGAACCAGCGCCTTCACCGCGAAGCGGAGCGCCTTCGCGACGATCCGGCCGCGATAGAGGAGCTGGCTCGCCGGGATCTCGGGCTCATCCGTCCCGGCGAACGGCTCTTCATCGTCACCGACCGCTCCGCGCCGCTCCCGGTCGAACACGAGCTGGCCCACCGAACCGTTCCGAACGACGCGCAGAACGAAGGCTTGCCCGTATTCGATTGATCGGGTATCATAATTCATCTACTGAGTCGCAAACGTTCCGGTCGACCCACATGAAACGGATCGACCGATTGACGCGGGGTGGAGCAGTCCGGTAGCTCGTTGGGCTCATAACCCAAAGGTCGGGGGTTCAAATCCCCCCCCCGCAACCAAATACGAACGGGCTGGCATCGAAGACATGCCGGCCCGTTTTCTTGTGTACCGGGCTTCCGCGGGGAGTCCGGTCCGGCCGGCGGGCAGAGCCCGCGGGGGCGGCCGGCGCCGGGGGATGCAGATCATGCCGCAAGCTCGCGGAGCGCGCTTTCTCGTGGACGTCGTCGAACCGCAGGACATCGTGTGTCCGGAGGACATGGGCGACGACGAGAGGCTCTTGATGCGCTCGATCCGGGAGTTCGCCGAGCAGGAGGTGGCGCCGCTGCTCGATGAGATCGACCGGCGCAACATCGAGGTCATCCGGCCCCTGTTCAAGAAGGCGGCCGACCTCGGCATCTTCATGGCCGAGGTCCCCGAGACCCACGGCGGTCTCGGACTGAGTCCGCTCGCCGTGGCCGGGATGAACGAGTGCCGGTCCCATCTCGGGGGACTCGCCTCGACGGTCTTCGCCCACCAGGGCATCGGCACCATCCCCCTGATCAACTTCGGGACCCCGGCCCAGATCGACCGCTATCTGGACCGCTGCATGCGCGGCGACCTGATGGCGGCGTTCGCCCTGACCGAGCCCGAGGCCGGCTCGGACGCCATGAACATCCGGACGACGGCGGTGCTCGACCCCGAGAAGACGCACTATGTCGTCAACGGCTCCAAGCAGTGGATCACCAACGCGGGGTGGGCCGACCTGTTCATCCTCTTCGCCAAGGTGGACGGCACCGCGTTCTCGGCCTTCCTGCTCGAACGGGACACGCCGGGGGTGACCGTCGGCCCGCACGAGCGCCTGTTGGGTCTCCAGGGCTCGTCGGTGTGCGCGATGCAGCTCGACGACGTCGCCATTCCCGTCGACAACCTCCTCGGAGCGGTGGGCCAGGGCCATCGCGTGGCTCTGTGCACCCTCAACATCGGCCGCATGAAGATGGGCGCCAACTGCGCCGGCTCGGCCAAGAAGATCCTCGCGACGACGACCCGCTACGCGACCGACCGGCGGCAGTTCGGCCGGCCGATAGCGGAGTTCGGGCTGATCCAGCGCAAGCTCGCGGACATGGCGGCCCGGGCCTACGGCGCCGAGTCGGTCGCCTATCGCACGGCCGGGCTTGTCTACGCCGCCATCGAGGACCTGGGCCGGGACGGCGCCGACGCGCTCGACGTCAAGCTGCGGACCTTCGCCGAGTTCTCGGTCGAGTGCGCGATGGCCAAGGTCATCGGGTCGGAGGCGTACCATGCCGTGGCCGACGACGCCCTGCAGGTGTACGGCGGGTACGGCTTCAGCGAGGAGTACCCCGCTGCGCGCTGGTACCGCGACTCGCGGATCACCCGCATCTACGAGGGCACGAGCGAGATCTGCCGGCTCTCCATCGCCAAGACCCTCCTCAAGCGGGCGGACCGCGGCGAGCTCGAGCTTCGCGAGGCGGTGGCGGGCCTGCCCGCCCCCCGGAACCATCCGTCTGCCGACACCGGCCTCGCCGCGCTGCGCGCCCGGACCAACGGTCTCAAGCACCTGTTCCTGTTCGTGCTGGGACAGGTGTGGGACACCCTGGACGATGCCCGGCTGCTCGACCCCGCCCACCAGCCGTACCTCGCGGGCCTCGCGGACATCGCCATGGAGACGTACCTCGCCGAGAGCACGATCCTGCGGGTCTCCAAGCGGTGCGACGGCACCACCGACGGCGCGCTGGAGGCGGAGACCGCGCTGGCCCGGATCGTGTTCTTCCGAGCGACCGAGCGGATCCGACAGGAAGCCACCGAGCTGCTGGGGAGCCTCCTGGAGGGAGAGCGGCTCACCGCCGCCCTTGAGCGCATCGCGGCCTGGCTCCCCGTTCCCATCGGCCTCGTCGACAGCCGCGCGCGGGTCGCCCGGGAACTCGTCGCCCGCGGCGGCTGGGTGCAGCCGGCCGGCGTGTAGCCGGTCCAGCCAGCCACATGGATCCGAGATCCGGGCAATGGTCCATGGGGTCTTCCCCGCCGTCTGGCATGACCGATCGAGAATCGCCGCAGCTGCAATTGCCTTGCGTCGCAACAACCAACCGGCGCGTGGCAGCTCCCTTGGCACTAGTTCGGCCCGGGCCGACCTGGAGTGGTTGTGTCTCGGCTCCGCCTGTCGCCCAGTCACTCCCCTCCATCGTGCATGGCCGAGCAACGTAGCGAACAATTTACGAATATCGTTTCAAAACTTACATTTGATAGTTCCGTATCTTGGATGCACGGGAAGCACCATGTTACCCTACGTGAGTGGACGACCTCGCTAAGCACACCACGCCCCCCGCGGACGGGGGCGTCCAGGTCCGTCGCATACGGAAAGGACTGGGGCTGACGCAGAGCCAGTTCGCGGAACGACTGGGTGTCACGCCCATCACCGTCCACCGCTGGGAATCGGGCCAGTCGCGTCCGCAACGTCTGGCGCAGAACCGCCTCCACGAGCTGGAAAACGTGCTGGCCGCCGAGTCAGCGCCGACGTCGGCAGCAACAACCGCTCCCCTCTCGGCAGTGCCGCTCGACTTCGCGGGCAACCCCGATGCCATATCGGCGGTGGCGGAAGCCGTGCGCCTGTCTCACGGATACCAGTTCAATCCGGCCTTCGCCACGGAGATCTCGCGCATAGCCCCCCTGCCCCACCAGCGCATCGCGGTCTACGAGCGGATGATCCCCCAACAGCCCCTGCGCTTCCTGCTGGCAGACGACGCCGGGGCCGGCAAGACGATCATGACCGGCCTCTACGTCCGCGAGATGCTGTCGCGCCGCCGAATTCGCCGCGTTCTCGTCGTGCCTCCCGCTGGGCTCGTGGGCAACTGGGAACGCGAGCTGCGCACGCTGTTCCGCCTGCGGTTTCGCATCGTGTCCGGCGAGGACGTACCCCGAAACGCGGCGGGGCCCGCGGCGGCGGCCAACCCCTTCCGCGGACCGGAGAGCGACCTGGTGGTCGTGTCCCTCGACACCCTCACCGGCGAGCGAACCTTCGACGCGTTGCGGCAGCCCGACGTCTCTCCCTACGACCTCGTCGTCTTCGACGAGGCGCACAAGCTCAGCGTCGTCGAACAACAGCACGGCGTGCGCAAGCGGCGGCGGTACGAGCTCGCCGAGGCCCTGGCCGGCTGCCCCGGCCCCAAGAGCCGGTATGCCCGCCTCGGCTGGTCGGCGCAACACCTGCTGTTGCTGACCGCGACGCCGCACATGGGGCGTGACACGCCCTACCACTACCTGTGGCGGCTGCTCGATCCCCGGGTCTTCTCCACCGGAGAGGCGTTCCGGCGCTTCCCGCGAGAGGCGCGCGACAGCCACTTCATCCGCCGGACCAAGGAAGAGATGGTCGGCCTCGACGGAATGCCGTTGTTCCGGCGGCGCGCATGCGACACGTTCAGCTACGCTCTCAGCCGCGGCCCCGACGGCGAGCAGGCGCTCTACGACGCGACCACCGCCTACCTGCGTCACGGCTACAACCGGGCCCTCGACAACCGCCCGGCCGTGCGACTGGCGATGGGGGTCTTCCAGCGCCGGCTCGCCAGCTCGACGGTGGCCGTCCTGCGCTCTTTCGAACGGCGGATCGCGAAGATCGAGGAGACCATCGACGATCTGCGGTCCGGGCGGGTCACCGCCGCCGAGCTGCGGCGCCGGCAGCGCCGGCTCGACCGCGAGCAGCGCGAGGACTTCTTCGACGCGCACGGCGCCGACGACGACGCGCGCGAGGCGGGCGGCGGCGAGCGGCACGAAGGCTACGAGGAGGCCATGCTCGGGGCTCTGGTCGCCGTCACCGTCGAAGAGCTGCAGAAGGAGATCGACGTGCTCGCCGACCTCGGCGAGCGGGCGCGCCGCCTCGTCGCCTCCGGCCGGGAATCGAAGTTCGAGAGGCTGCGCGAGGTCGTCGAGGATCCGCGCCATGCCGGCGAGAAGTGGATCGTCTTCACCGAGCACCGCGACACTGCCGACTACCTCGTCCGCCGCCTGGAGGGATTCGGGTACACCGGCCACGTCGGACAGGTACACGGCGGCCTGGGCTGGCCGGCGCGGGAGATGGAGGTCGAGCGCTTCCGGCGCCCCGACGGCGCCCGATTCCTCGTGGCCACCGACGCCGCCGGCGAGGGCATCAACCTCCAGTTCTGCCGGCTCATGGTGAACTACGACATCCCCTGGAACCCGGCGCGGCTCGAACAGCGCATGGGGCGCATCCACCGCTATGGCCAACGGCACGACGTCCACGTCTTCAACCTCGTCGCGGGCAGCACGCACGAAGGGCGCGTGCTCCGGGTGCTGCTCGACAAGCTCGACGCCATCCGCAGGGAGCTTCGATCGGACAAGGTGTTCGACGTCATCGGCCGGCTCTTCGAGAACCGCTCGCTCCGTGAGCACATGGCCGAAGCGCTGACCGACGAGGGCGAGCGCCGGGTCGTCGAGCACGTGACGAGCCGGCTCACCGCGCGCCGCGTCGATGCGGTCGCGGACACCGAGGCGCGCGTGTACGGCCGGCCCGGCGAGGTGGCCGAGCGCCTCGACCGCCTGCGGGTGGACATGGTTCGCGAGCGCTACCTGCAGCTCCTGCCCGGCTACGTCCGACGCTTCGTCCAGAAGAGCGCCTCCTTGCTGGACCTGGAGATCCAGGGCGATCTCGACGCCCTCTTCTCCCTGGCGGCCGGCCGGGCGGGGGCGCTCGATGCACTCCTGCCCGCGCTTGAAGACCATCCACGTTCGGCGCGCGAGCGCCTGTGCGTCCGGCGGCCCGCGGCAGACGAGCCGTGCGTCTGGCTCCACCCCGGCGAGCCGGTCTTCGACGCGTTGATGGACCAGGTCACGAGCAGGTACGCCCGCGACGCGGCGCGCGGCGGCATCTTCACCGACCCGAGGGCCGAGGCGCCCTACCTGTTCCATCTCGGCGTGGCCACCGTCGTGGAGCGCGGCGGCGGCCCCCTTCCCGATCCGTCGCCGCGAGTCCCCGCGAACGATGGACCGAAGGCCACGGACCGGGCCGACGAGCGGGCAACGGATGCCCGGGCTCGCCGCCGCCGCCCGGTCGTCGAGAGCGTACGAACGGACCCGCCGGACCAGGGCGCGAACCCATCGGCCGGGGAGACGGCGGATGCCGTCGAGCCTCGGCTATTGGAACGCCGTCTTTTCGGCCTGCGACAGAACGCCGACGGCGCGCTGAGCGAGTCTCCGGTCGAGCATCTCCTGCTGCTGCACGGCGCCCCCGAGGTCGCCCCCGGCGCCGTGCCGCTGGCGAGCCAGGGCGTCGCGATGCGCGTCTCCGCGGCCGCGTACGCCGAGCAGGAGCTGTCGGCGCGGATGGTCGAGGAACGCCGTGCCGCCCTGCGCGCCGAGCTGCCGGAGCGGCGCCGCCGCATCGGCGTCGGCTTCGACCTCCGCGCCGCCGAGCTCGCCGCCCGCCGCACGAAGCTCGCCGGGCGGGCCGACGCCGGCGGCACCGAGACGGACGAGGAGCTCCAAGCGACAAAGGCCGAGCAGCGCGCGCTCTCCTCGGAGCGCCGGCACGTCCTCGCCCGCACCGATGCCGCACCGGAGAGGCTCGCGCCCGGCGAGGTCCGTTTCCTCGCCCACGCCCTCGTCGTCCCCGCCCGCGCCTCCGGCGCGCTCGAGCGTTACGATGCGCGTGTGGAGGAAATCGCCGTCCGCATCGCCGCCGCGTGGGAGCAGGAGCGCGGGAGCGCCGTCCGCGACGTCTCCACCCCCGGCGCCGCGCGCCTCGCGGGACTCCCCGACTGGCCCGGCTTCGACCTGCTCGCCACGCCGCCCGACGGCGACGTGCGGAACATCGAAGTCAAGGGCCGCGCCGGGCAGTCCGCCGTCCAGCTCGAGCTCAACGAGTGGAAGCAGGCCTTCCACCTCGGCGACCGCTACTGGCTCTACGTCGTCTTCGACTGCGCGACGCCCGGCCCGCGCCTCGTCCGCGTCCGCGACCCGTTCCGCCGACTGCTCGCGAAGAGCCGCGAGTCGTCCGCCTGGGTCGTCTCGGCCCAGTCGCTGATCGACGCCGCGGAGCAGACACCATGACGATGGACACCCAAGCCCTCCTGTCATCCATTCGGGCCGGTGAAGACACCGAGCTGGAATTGAAGGAGATCGTCTTCCGCGGCGACCGCATCGCGTTCGGCTCGGACCCCGGCCGCGCCTCGTCCAGGCTCGCGGAGGTCTTCGTCAGCATGGCGAACACCCGCGGCGGAACCCTCGTCATGGGGGTCCGCGACGCCGACCGTGCCGTCGTCGGCGTCGATCCGCTGAAGCGCGACCTCCTGGAGCAGTTCGTGGTGAACGTCGCGACCACCAACTGCAATCCCATGATCGTCCCCGCCCTCGACTGGGCATATCTGCCGGGCGAGGGCGGCGAACCCAGGCTGTGCCTCGTCATCGACGTGCCCGCCTCCCCGTTCGACGTCCACCAGACCGGCGACGGGCGGTTCCTGCAGCGCATCGGCAGCCATCGCCACCTGATTCCCGCCGAGCGCCTCGCCCGCATGTTCAGTGCGCGCAGTCTGGCCAGCCCTGTCGAGGAACGGCCCGTGGTAGGCAGCAGCCTCGACGCGCTGGACGTGCTCCTCCTGAAGAAGTACTTCCGCTCGCGCTTCGACGACTGGTCTCCCCCGGACGATTGGCAGTCCACGCTCGTCGCTCACAAGCTGGCCGCCGTCACCGAATCCGGCGTCGCCCCGACGTACCTCGGCATGCTCCTCTTCGCCGAACAGCCGGAGCAGCACGTCCGCGGCGCCTATATCGACGTCGCTTCGTACAAACAGGACATGCTCGACGGCGCCGCCGTCGACAGGCAGCGAATCACGGGACCGTTGCCGTCCCAGATCGCGCAGGCGTTGACGTACCTCCAGGTTTCTCCCTTGAACCCCACCGCCTCGCGCAAGGACGGTTGGGGTCGCCATGACTATCCGAGTTACGTCGATCGATCGCTTCAGGAAGCCATCGTGAACGCCGTCGTGCACCGCGACTACGAGGTCCAGGGCTCGCAGATCATCATCCGGCTGTTCCCTGACCGCATCGAGTTCCAGAACCCCGGCGCACTCCACAACACGCTGACCGTCGAGAACCTGTACGCCGGCTGTCAGCCTGTCCGCCGCAACCAGCTCCTCGCCGGCTTCCTGCGCGCCTACAAGAGCGCCGTGACCGGCGGCAGCTTCCTGGAGGCCATGGGCGAGGGCTTCCTGAACCTCGTCAGGGACAGCCAGCGACTCTCCGGCCGCCGCCCCGAGCTGAAGCAGATCGGAAAGGCAACGAAGCTGACGATCTACGCGGCGACGTACGAGGGCAACGGCGGCATGGCGGGACCGCAATGAACGTCGCAGCATCCTGCAGTGTTCAAGCCGATGACCGCCGCCCCACAACCTCCGCAGAACCCCATGAACAGGAGAACCCGATGGGTGTCGTGAACGCCAACGTCGTCATCAGCAATCCGGCCGACCGCCGCCGAAGCTGGGAGGGACGCTTCCTCGCCGACACGGGAGCCACGGACAGCCTCGTCCCCCGACAGCATCTGGAGGCCATCGGGCTGAAGCCGCAAGCCCAGCGCACGTACATACTGGCCGACGGCAGCGAGGTCCGTTTGGGCGTCGCCGTCGCCCGCATCGAGCACCTGGGAGAGATCGTCGGCGGCACGGTCCTGTTCGGGGACGCCGACGCCGAGCCATTGCTCGGCGTCACGGCGCTCGTGTCGCTCGGCATCGAGGTCGATCCCCTCGACCAGCGCCTGAAGAAGCTGCCCGCCGTGCGGCTCAAGGGCTCATCCGAGCGCCGGACGACCGCTTCCCGCCGCACTCTCGTACAGCGAACGCAGCGCCCCTCCTCCATGTCGAGCGTGCAGCAGAGCTCTTCGGTGGACGCTGCGGTCGATTTCGTTCCGTCGCTTCGAAGGACGGAGCGCTTCCAATGACTGAAGCGATGGCTACACAGAGAATCGAGACCAGGGAAGACCTTGACAAGCTGCTGCAGGCCAATCCGATGGAGACATCCGAGCTGGAATTCAAGTCCACGATGGATGCGCTGACCCAGCATCCCCGAGACACGCGAAGGCAGGATGACAAGGTTGAGGAGCTGGCGAAGGACATCACTGCGATGGCCAATTCCGCCGGAGGAAGGATCATCTACGGCGTCGGGGAGAGCAAGGCAGGTCTGTATGATGCGGCAGGGATGTCCCGGAAGGATTTCCCGAACGCCGACGAACCGTGGCATCGGTTCAGCGACCGTTTCCAACTACGCCTCTCGAGCATTACCGAGAACAGAACGGACCCGCCCGTGCGCTACGACATCAGTCTGTTCCCGAAGAACGAGGAAGATGACAGCAACTTCTATGTTGTTCTGAATATTCCCCCCATAGATCGTGGACTGTACATGGTCCGGGGCGTGGCGCGCAACGGGTTCTATACCCGCGACAACAACAGGTGCAGACAACTCACTGTCACGGAAATCTCCGATCTCATGCAGCGGACGCAGAGAGGACGTGGGATTACCGACCAACTCGATCGCGATTTTACCATAGAGACGACAGGCAGAGTGGCCGATCTCATGAGACTGCCCGACGACGAACCAATCTTCCGCGAGGCGCAGCCGCGCATCGTCCTGGGACTGGTTCCTTCCAACGAGTATCTGCCCGCAGACAACAGCATTCTCTCGGCCGGCGACCTGGATGTCAACAATTGGCAGGTGCGGGTCGAGAGACTGGGCAACTGGAACCAGGCGACGAAGACCACCATGGACGGTCTGCTCTTTCCACTGGTGGACGAGGCCGACATTCCGTCCATCGGCGCAATGTCCGAACACAAGTTTCAGCAACAGCCGTCCGGCTATATCGGCGCACACAAGAACGGCAGCTTCTTCTTCGCCAGGCGGCCCCACTCCAACGACGAAACCGAGAGCGCAAGAATGTTCCGCGAGCGATGTGCCGGACCGGGAATTCACGGGCTGTACGAGCTCGAGACCATCGAAGCCCTTCAGCAGATCAGAAGGTTGGCGCACACGAGTACGCACAGACCCCAGTACTGGACATTGCATGCTGACATGCTCAACGTGCAGGGATACAAGCTCGTGCTGGTGAATGAAGATCAGCGGGACGATATGCTCTCGGGCGTAGTTTATTCCGAGCCCCAGACTCATACAGACCTTTCGTTCGGACCGCTCAGAATTCGAACGTTGGACGTCTTCGAGAATCGTGGCAAGGCCGCCAACCAGATGCGTGGATTCTTCAATGAGGTTGCAAATGCCTTCGGGTTGCGGAGAAGTTATCAGTTTGGCGCCGAAGGAACGTGGTCGTTTCGCGGTCACCGATTGACATGATCACTTCCGCGAGCCAACGAAGCGCCCACCCGACTCCCCGCAGTGGGAACGGACGGCTCAGTCGAACACCGACCGCCCCCCCGAGCGATCCCGGCAGAATGGGGGCGACAATCCGATCTCGCAAGTGCTTGTCGCAACGGGGCGCCCGGCTTGCGGTGGACGCCACGCGCGTGGAGACCAGCCGCCACTTGGGCACGCGATGGACGACATTCCATTCCGAGGTGGTCTGGGGGAACGAGCATTGACCGACCGCCGCCTCATCGAAGCCGCCTTTCCTCTCAAGCAGGTGTCGCTCGACTCCGTGCACGAGAAGAACGTCCGGCACGGGCACGTCTCGACCCTGCACATCTGGCCGGCGCGGCGGCCGTTGGCGGCGAGCCGGGCGACGTTGCTGGCGACGCTGCTGGGCGATCCGGGGACGGAGGAGGGTCGACGGAAGCTGCTCCGCCGGATGGCGGGGACCGTGGAGGACGTTGCGGGTCGGGGGGGCGAGGAAGCGAAGGAGACGCGGGGCGGGATTCTCCATTGGGGGCGTGAGAGCACGGCCGAGGGAGCCGGCGAGCTCGACCGGTTCCGCACAGAGATTCGAGAGGCGTTCGGCGGGCGGGCGCCGCGGGTGCTGGATCCGTTCGCGGGGGGCGGGGCGATTCCGCTGGAGGCGATGCGGCTGGGGTGCGAGGCGGTGGCCGCGGATCTCAATCCGGTAGCGTGGTTCCTGCTGCAGTGCACGCTGCACCATCCGCGGCGGCTGGCCGGTCGGGAGCGGCCGTTGCCCGCGTTCGCGGTGGGCGACCGGGCGTTCGTCGAGGCGTTCCTGAAGGCTCGGGGAATCCGCCGGCCGCCGGCGTTGCGCGAGGCGTTGGCGCGCTGGGGCACGGCGACGGCGAACCGGTGCAGGTGACGGCGCTGGCCGACGCGGAGTCGCCCGGCGTCGCGCGCGGACGCCGCGTGGCACTTGCGGGCGTGGGGACGGCGGGTGCTGGCGTCGGCGCGGCGGGCGCTGGCGGCGCGCTATCCGACCTACGCGGAGTTCGAGCCGGTGCGGCGCAAGGGCCGGCGGCAGGTCGAGACGGCCGGGAACGTGCGCTGGCGGCGCCGGCCGCCGCGGTTGCTCGAGCCGGACGAGGACGGGCGGGTTTCGACGGCGGCGCTCAACGCGGAGTTCGATTCGCTGTACCTGGAGAACGACGGCAACCCGCGGTGGGTCGCGAAGCCGGCGGTCGCGTATCTGTGGGCGCGCACGGTCCGCTGCGGGGGCTGCCGGGCCGAGATTCCCCTGCTGAAGACGCGCTGGCTCTGCAAGAAGGCGAAGAAGCGCGTTCGACTCACCCTGGAGCCGCGGACCGACGGTGGCGGCGTGGAGTTCGGCATCGAGCACGACGTACCTGAAGGCGACGGCAACCCCGCCCAACGGCGCGAGCACGACCGGGCCCTGGGCGAAGGCACCATGAGCGCGAGCGGCGCCCGGTGCCCCGCCTGCGGGGCGATCGCGACGACGAAGGACATCCGCGCCGAGGGTCTGGCGGGACGGCTCGGGGAACGCATGACGGCCGTCGTCGTGGACGGCCAGACCGGCAAGGAGTACCGCCTGCCGACGGCCGTGGAGCTCGACGCGGCGCGCGTGGAGCGGGCGGAGATCGAAGCGCTCTACGCCGACGTCCCGTTCGGCCTGCCGAACGAGTCCATCGTCGCGGAACGGCCGTCGCCCAACTCGCGCGGGGCGTCGGGCCTGCCGCGCTACGGGTTCGACACGTGGCGCACCCTCTTCACGGACCGGCAGCTCCTGGCGCTCGGCACGTTCGTGCGGGCGATCCGCGGCTGCTCGGCGGAGATGCGCGACTACCCGGACGACTGGCGCGAGGCGATCGTCGCCTGGCTGGCGCCTTCGATCAGTCGGCTGGCGGATCGAGGCAGCACCGTGGCGACCTGGACCAGCGGCCCGGAGCAAGTCAGCCACGCGTTCGCCCGCTTCGCCCTGCCGATGGTCTGGGACTTCGCGGAGTCGTGTCCCCTGGCCGACACCACCGGCGGCTTCATCCAGGCCGTCGAGTGGATCGCCCGCGTCGTCGAACACACGGCGGCGGCCACGGCGGCGGCGCCCGCCCCCCAAGTCGAGCTGCGGTCGGCGACCGAGGCGCGGACGGACCGCTTCGACCTCGTGTGCACCGACCCGCCCTACTACGACGCCATCCCCTACTCCGACCTGATGGACTTCTTCCACGTCTGGCTGCGGCGCACCCTGCACGGGCTGTCGCCGGACGTCGACGCCGCGTTCGCGGCGCCGCTCGGGCCGAAATGGGACGCCGACGCGGGCGATGGCGAGCTCGTCGACCAGCCCGGCCGCTTCGGCGCCGACGCCGCGACGTCGAGGCAGACGTACGAAGACGGCATGCGGCGCACGTTCCAACGCTGCCGGGACGCCCTCCGCGACGACGGACGGATGGTCCTCGTCTTCGCCAACAAGCAGCCGGCGGCCTGGGCGACGCTGGTGTCGGCGCTGGTCCGGGCCGGCTTCGTCGTCGACGCGTCGTGGCCGATCCACACCGAACGGGACAGCAAGGTGGCGGGCGGCGCTCGCCTCTCCTCGTCCATCTGGCTGGTCTGCCGGAAGCGCCCGGCGACCGCCCGCCCGGGTTGGGACAACCGGGTGCTCGCCGACATGCAGGCGGCGGTCGCCGAACGCTTGCGGGACTTCTGGGACGCGGGCATTCGCGGGCCCGACTTCGTGTGGGCGGCGACCGGGCCGGCGCTGGAGGCGTTCAGCCGGCATCCGGTGGTCAGGAAGGCCGACGCGCCGGGCGAACAATTGACGGTCGACGAGTTCCTGCGGCGGGTGCGGCGGATGGTGGTCGGGTTCGTGGTCAGCCGGCTCCTCCGCGACGACGGCGCCGCCGGCGAGCTCGACGACCCGACCACCTACTACCTGCTGCACCGCAAGGACTTCGGCCTCGCCCCGGCGCCGGCCGGCGCCTGCATCCTGTACGCCCTGTCGTGCAACGTGTCCGACGCCGACCTGGCCGGGCGCCTGGACCTGCTGGCCGGTGGCGGTTCGGCTTCCGCGGACGACGGCGAGGAGGACGACACGGCGTCGGGCCGCGACGTGCGCCTCAAGACGTGGAGCCTGCGCCGCGCCCGCGATCTCGGCGAGCCGTCGGCCGACGGCCGCCCCCCGCCCCTGATCGACTGCGTGCACAAGGTCATGCAGCACTGGCGGTCGGGCGAGCAGAGCCGGGTGGACGCGTACCTCGAAGCCCGCGGCCTCTGGCGGCACGAGATCTTCGCCCGCGTCGTCCAGGCCGTCACCGAGCTGGCGGAGCGGGGCTCGGAGGAACGCGCCACGCTGGAGTCCATCCAGACCCACGTCCGGACCCACGGCGGCGCATCCGGTCCGCGGCCCCTGCGTCTCGACTACGGAGACGCGTCATGAACGATACGGGTGGCACGGTTCCGGGATACGATCAACCGCGATCAGCGTCTCTGCAGGGTCCATGAAGGTCAGAGACGTCACGAAGCGCATCAGAGCGGACGGCTGGTACTACGTCGGGAGTCGCGGAGACCACCATCAGTTCAAGCACCCGAGCAAACCGGGCAAGGTCACCGTGAAAGGGCAGCCCCGCGAGGAAGTCAGCGGTGCGCTACTCGCAAGCATCTGGCGGCAGGCGAGCCTTCGCAAGCCCAAGGAGTAGCATCATGAGCGTCGTGGCAGACAGAGACCGGCGCATTCGGGACCTCATGCAGCGAATCTCCATCCTCGAACAAGTCTGTGCGGAGGCCTATCAACTGGCCGGCGCAGTCGGCGCGCCGGAGAAGGCGCTCGACAACCTTGCGGCCGCGGCCGGAGGCAGGCCGATTCCCCATGCGACGTTTCTGCCGGTGTCAGCGGCTGATTGCGATGAGCTCGCCCGCGGCGACAACGTTCGCAGGACTCCGGGCCCCAGGGCGTCCTCGCCCTTCCGCGCCTGATGCGCCGCTTGCCGTGACAGAGACCCGCCGCCCCCGTCCCTGGCACCAGGTCGTCCGATTGAAGAACGAGCTGCGGACCGGCGAGCTCGCTTCGACTACGGAGACGCGTCATGAGCCGGCACGGCGGACCGGCCGTGCGCAACGCCCGGCCGCAGCCGGGGAGGCGGCCAGACGCATTCAAGTAGAATGACTCGAAAGACCGTCAAAGGAAGGGGGCTGAGTGGCCATGCGGCTTCATGACCTGGTGGACGGCGACGAGCAGGTGTTCTCGCCGGCGCGCATCGCGGGCGCGCTGCGCACGACGAGAGCCGAGATCGCCGACACGCTCGGACTGAGCCGCGACGCATTGTCGCGAACCGCGCGGATCCGGGCGCCCAAGACGCAGACCCGGCTGCGGGAGATGGTGGAAATCCTCCATCGCGTGGAGGGCTGCACCGGCTCGCCGCCCCTGGTCGCCTATGCCTGGTTCCGGTCGGAGGCGCTGCCGGGATTCGCCGGCCTGACGCCCGACCAGTTGGTACGCCAGGGGAAGGCGGCCCTGGTCCATGCGCATCTCGACCGAATCATGGCCGGCGGGTACGCCTGAGACAGCGCCGGCCCGATGCGGTTCCGTGGAAGCGTCTATCGCGCACACGACCCGCGCTGGTCCTGGCCGCCGGTTTCGGGGGAAGGCGCCCGGCTGCACGGCGGACGGTTCAACCGGATTGGCGTGCCGGCGTTCTACGCCTCCTTGTCGCCGGTGACCGCCATCCGGGAAGCGAGCCCGTTGGGACAACCGCTGCAACCGATCTTGCTGTGCGCGTACGATGTCGACGCGGAACCGATCTTCGACGCCCTCGACGCGTCCAGGCGGCGCGCGCACGCGATGACCGATGCGGCGCGCGCACGCGATGACCGATGACGAGCTGCGCTGCCCCACCTGGGAACAGGACATGTACAGCCGGATGGTTCCGTTGTCCCACGCGTTGGCGGATCGGCTGATCGCCGCCGGCTGCGTGGGGATGCGCGTCCCGAGCTTCGCGCCGGGGGCCGCGGTGAATGACGTCAATCTCGTGTTCTGGCGCTGGGGCGACCGCTGCCCGAGCCGCATCGTGCTGATGGACGACGAACGTCGTATTCCGAAGCGAGCCAAGGAATGACGAAGCCCCACGGGCTACGCCCCTGGCACCAGGTCGTCCGCCTGAAGGACGAGCTGCGCACCGGCGAGCTCGCGCTCGCCGAATTCGCGGCCGACCTGCACGAGGTCGCGCTGGCGCAGGGGCGCCGGCCGGTCTACGAGGACCCCGCGAAGTTCTTCGCCCTGACCTATCCCACGCACGCGTTGCGCGAGCTGGTGAAGGACGTGGCGGCGCGGCTCGCCGGACGGAGTGACAAGGCGGTTCGGCAGCTCGAGCTGACCTACGGCGGCGGAAAGACGCATACGCTGATCACCCTCCACCATCTGTTCCGCGACCCCGCCGGGCTGCCCGATCTGCCGTCCGTCCGCGAGTTCCGCGAGCACGTCGGCGCAGACCTGCCGGCGGCGTTCACGGCCACCCTCTGCTTCGACAAGATCGACGTCGAGCGCGGCATCGAGGGGGTGCGCGGCCCCGACGGGGAGACCCGCGTACTGCGCCATCCGTGGAGCGTGCTGGCGTTCCAGCTCGCCGGCGCGGACGGGCTGCGCGCGCTGCACGCCGACGGGCGGGACGCCGAGCGCGAGACGCCGCCGGCCGAGCCGCTGCTCGCCGCGCTGCTGGAGGTTCCCCGCCGGCGCGGGCTGGCGACGCTGATCCTGGTGGACGAGGTGTTGATGTACGCCCGCGAGAAGGCGGGCCTCGACCCCGTCTGGCGCGCGCGCATCGTCGATTTCTTCCAGTATCTCACCCAGGCGGTGGGCAAGGTGGACACGGCGGCGATGGTCGCCTCGATACTCGCCACCGACCCCCGGAAGCAGCGCGGCGAGCTGGGCAGCCGCCTCACGTCCGAGCTGGCCGACGTGTTCCGGCGGCAACGCGAGGAGGGCGTTCAGCCGGTGCAGAAGGAGGACGTGCCGGTGGTGCTGCGCCGGCGCTTCTTCGAGCCGGACGACGTGCAGAGCCTCGACCCGTTCCGCCCGTACGTCATCGCCATCGTGCGGGAGCTGGCCAGGCTGGACGAGACCACGGCCAGGAACCGGCCGGCGGCCGAGGAGCGCTTCCTCGCGAGCTTCCCCTTCCACCCCGACCTGACCGACGCGTTCTACAGTCGCTGGACCCAGCTCGAAGGGTTCCAGCGCACGCGCGGCATCCTGCGCACGCTGGCGACGGCGCTGCGCGAGGCCGAACGGTGGGACGCCGCGCCGCTCGTCGGTCCGTCGGCGCTGTTGGCCGAACCGGGCAAGTCGGGGGTTTCGGAAGCCGTGCGCGAGCTCGCCGGGGTCGCCACGTCGGAGTCCGTCGAGGGCGCGCGGACCGACTGGAGCACCCTGCTCGAGGCCGAGCTGGAGAAGGCCCGGCAGATCCAGGACGAGCTGCCGGCCCTGCGCCGGGGCCGCGAGGCCGAGCAGGCGGTGGTCACCGTCTTCCTCCACTCGCAGCCCATCGGCAAGAAGGCGTACACGCCAGAGCTGGTCCGGATGGCGGGCGCCACCGCCCCCGACGGCATCGAGCTCGAGAAGGGGCTGCGCCGCTGGCGGGAGGTCTCGTGGTTCCTCGACGACGAGGACGCGGATGTGGAGGCGCCTGACGCGGCGCCCGCGTTGCCGAAGTCCTGGCGCCTCGGCAACCGCCCGAACCTCCGCCAGATGCACGACGAGGCGTGCCAGCAACGGGTCGGTCAGGAACAGGTCGAGGAACGGCTGCAGGACGAGGTCCGCGCAGCGCGGGCGCTCACCGACGGCGCGAAGGCGGCCGGCGCCACCGTCCACCTGCTGCCGGCGTCGCCGCGCGACGTGGGCGACGACGGCAGCTTCCGCTACGTGATCCTGGGCGCCGGCGCGGCCTCCGAATCGGCGAAGCCGAGCCCCGCCGCGAAGCGGGTGCTGGACGAGACGACCGGAGCGGGGCGGCCGCGCGTCCACCGGAACGCCGTGGTGCTGGCGGTCCCCTCGCGCGACGGCGTGCAGGCCGGGTGCGCCGCCGTGCGCGCGCTGCTGGGCTGGGAGGACGTGTCGCGGCAGCTCGAGGCCCACCAGGTCGACCCCTTCCAGGCCGAGCGTCTGAGGCGGCGCCTGCGCGAGGCGCGCGAGCGCGTTCCCGAGATCGTGCGCCAAGCCTACGGGGTGGTCGTGACCGTGAACGAGCAGAACGAGGCGCAGGCGTTCAAGCTGCCGGCCGGCGCGGGGGCGCTCTTTCCCGCCATCAAGAACGACGAGCGCTCGCGCATCAAGGAGACGGCGGTCGACGCCGAGGCGCTGCTGCCGGACGGCCCCTACGATCTGTGGCGCGACGACGACGACTCCCGTCGCGTGACCGATCTCGCGGGCGCCTTCGCACGCTACCCGCGCCTGCCGAAGCTGCTGCGCCCGAAGGTGCTGCTCGACACGGTGCTGCAGGGCGTCGAACGCGGCCTCTTCGTCGCGCGGCTGACCCGGCCGGACGGCACCGCGCGCACGTGGTGGCGCGAAGCGGTGGACCCCGAGGCGCGCCACGACCCGCAGCTCGAAGTGGTGCTGCCCGACAAGTGCGAGCTGGGCGCCTTGTCCGCGAACCTCCTGGCTCCCGGCGCCCTCCCCGAGCTGTGGAGCGACGGAGCGGTAACGATGCCGGCGCTCCGGGACTACTTCGCGGGCGGGCGCACGGTGCGGATTCCCCGCGAGGGATACGACGAGACGCAGATCGTCCCGCGGTGCGGCGAACCGGCGGTTCGCGAAGCCGTGCGTGGGGCGGTCGAGCTGGGCGTGGTGTGGCTGACGAACGGTCCCACCTCGGTCTGGAAGGAGCAGATCCCCTACGGCGTGCTGGACGACGCGGCGGTGCTGCACCCGAAGCCGGACCCGGTTCCCGCCCAGGCGCTCGCGGCCGACGCCCTGCCCGGCGCGTGGCGCGACGGCGAGACCAACGGAGCCGCGCTGACCCAGGCGCTGTCGCAGTCGCGGCGCACGACGTTGCCGTGGGGTCTCGTCCGCGAAGGGATCAGGACCGGCGTGGAGAGCCGCTGGCTCGAAGTGGCCGAGGGCAGCGCCGCCGTGGGCTGCGCCTACGACCAGGCCGGACAGTTGCGGTTGAAGCGCCCGGCCGAGGTCGTCGCCCCGCCCCCGCCCCCGCCCGTCCCCGCCGTCACGGGGGCCCTGCTCGAGGGTTCGCAGATCCAGGACCTCGCCGAGCTGATTCCGAAGTTGCTGGAGGCGAGCGCCGGCCGCGATCTGCGCTTTCGAGTCGCGGTGGTGTCGAACGACGATGCCGGCGGAACCGTCCCGGAGGAAGTTCGCGCCGCGCTGGCCGAGCTGCTCGCCACGGTGTCCGCGGAGCTGAAGATGGAGTAGGCGGTCATGCTCCGGCCTGCTTCGAGCCGGCCATGTCAGCCCTTCGCCAGCAGGGCCACCGGACGGGCGTCATCTCGTCAGGCCACGCTTCTTGCAACGTCATCGCCCCCCCGGCGGCGCGTCCGGTCCGACTGCCGGCCCACACGCCGCAAGGGCGTCGCCAACCCATGGGCGAATGGCCTTGCGGCGTTCAGCGAACAGTCGTGGGGGCGGGGAAGGCGGGCTGACGAGTGGACTCGACCTTGAAACGCACCCCTTCGCGCTCCTGGAGATGGCCGATGATCTCGAACAGGTTTCGGGCTTGCGGGTTGCCACTGGGACCGAACATGCGCATCAGGCTCTTGGGCGACTTGTCGGTCAGCCCGCCCAGCGCCTGAAAGCCGATAGTGGCGTTGATGTAGTCGCGCAGCACCGCCTTGCCGGTGTCCACGTCGCCGGAAAGCAGGCACTCCACCCCTTCCTGCAGGAGCTCCTCACGGAAGGCCGGATCACGTTCGATACGGGTCCGGATCGTTTCCTTGAAGCTGCGTGTGAGGGACATGGTTCTCAGGTCTCCCGTCGCTTGCGCTGGTCGTACTCCCGCCACAGGCCGCGGGCGGTCTCGATATCCCGTTGCTGGCGCTTCTTGGTCCCGCCGCCCAGCAGGATGATCAGGGCGTCGCCATCCCTGCCGAAATAGATGCGGTAGCCGGGGCCGAAGTCGATCCTGCTCTCGAAGATGCCCCCGCCTGCACCCTTGGCGCTGGACAGGTTGCCGTGCTCCATGCGGATCAGAGTCGTCGTCACCTTGGCCGCCGCCTGAGCATCGAGCCGATCGAACCATTTGGCGTAAGGGCTGAAACCTCCCTGGTTCGTGTACTCCTCGATCTCGATCACTGGCACGGTAACTCAAATGCTACCAATGAGCAACATGCGATGCTCAGAGCGCAGGCCCTGATAAACAGGTCCGGAGCAGGTTCGATGCCGGACGGCGCGAGCTCACCCCAGGGCGGCGACGATGGCCGCGGTCATGTCGGCCGTCGTCGCGGTTCCGCCCAGGTCGCCGGTGCGGGTCTCGCCGGCGGCCAGCACGTTCTCGACCGCCGCCTCGATCGCCGCCGCTCCGTCCGTCTCGCCGAGGTGCTCCAGCATCATCGCGCCGGTCAGCATCTGCGCAACGGGGTTGGCGACGCCCTTGCCCGCGATGTCCGGGGCCGACCCGTGGACGGGCTCGAACATCGAGGGATGCGTGCGGTCGGGGTTGAGATTCGCGCCGGGGGCGAGGCCGATCGAACCGGCCACGGCCGGGCCGAGGTCGGACAGGATGTCGCCGAAGAGGTTGCTCGCGACGATGACGTCGAACCAGTCGGGATGCTGCACGAGGTGCGCGGTCAGGATGTCGATGTGGTACTGGTCGGTCCGCACGTCGGGATAGTCCGCCGCCACCGCCTCGAAGCGCTCGTCCCAGAACGGCATGGTGTGGATGATGCCGTTCGACTTGGTCGCCGAGGTCACGTGCCGCTCGGGCCGCGCCAGCGCTCGTTCGAAGGCGTACCGCAGCACCCGGTCGACGCCCTCCCGCGTGAACACCGACTGCTGCACGGCCAGCTCGCCCGGCGTCCCCGCGTAGAGGCGGCCGCCGATCTCCGAGTACTCGCCCTCGTTGTTCTCGCGGACGATGACCATGTCGATGTCGGCCGGCCGACGATCGGCCAGCGGGCTGCGCACCCCGGGCCAGAGCCGGACGGGACGCAGGTTGACGTACTGGCGGAACTGCCGGCGGATGGGGATGAGGAGTCCCCACAGCGACACGTGGTCGGGCACCCCGGGGTACCCGACGGCTCCGAGGAACACCGCGTCGAAGCCCGCGAGCTCGTCGATGCTCCGCCCCCCGGTCATGCTGCCGGTGCGCGCGTACAGCTCGCACGACCAGTCGAACTCGGTCCAGTCGAAGCCGAACCCGAACCGCTGTCCGACCGCCGCGAGCAGGTCCCGGGCCGCGGGCACGACCTCCTTGCCAATCCCGTCGCCGGGAATGACCGCAATGCGATAGGTTGTCTCTGTCATGGTCCTCGTTCGCGAAGCCGCGACGCTGCCGGGGGCGATTCGGGAGCCCGCGGCAGGAGCCCCGGCGGTTCCTCCGGACTGCTGGGAGCCGGTGACGGCCCCGCTGCATTCGAGCGGCGATGCATCCCGCCTGACTGCGTTGCTCGTCGGACTGCGTGCAGTCCTCGGTTGCAGCATGCCTGGTATGCGCCCTCTTCACGCCTTGTCAGGCGGCGCTCTTCTCAGCCCGTTGGCGCCGTCCCCGCCCTCGGTGCCACGTGGGGTTCCACCGCGGAACCCCTACGCCACCGCGCCGGCTCGCCGCAGCGCCGCGATTTCCTCGGCTCCGAATCCGGCGTCACCGAGCACGTCGTCCGTATGCTGGCCGAGCCGCGGCGCGGGACGGCCGGGCGACAGCGGGGTCTCCGAGAGCTTGATCGGGGTGCCGAGAGCCTGGATGCGCCCCAACGTCGGATGGTCGGTCTCCACCACCAGCTCGCGGGCGCGGACGTGGGGGTCGGCCATCACCTCCGCGTAGTCGTTGATGGGACCGCACGGCACCCCGTGGCTCTCGAGCAGCTCCAGCCAGTGGGCTCGCGGCCGGGTCTCCATCACCGCCTCGATCCGGGCCGCGAGCGCCTCCCGGTTGCGGATGCGGTGGGTGTCGTCCCGGTACTCGGGATCGACGGCCCACTCGGGATGTCCGAGGGCCTCGCACAGACGCTGGAACGTGCGGTCGTTGGCCGCCCCGATTGTCACGTAGCCGTCCGCGCAGCGGATCGCCTGGTACGGCGCGTTCATGCGATGCGCGGACCCGAGCCGCTCCGGCACCCCGCGTCCCGAGAAGAACTGGGTCGCCTCCCACACCGACAACGCGACGCCGGCGTCGACCAGCGACGTGTCGACGAGCTGGCCGCGCCCGGTGCGGGCCCGCGCGAGGAGGGCGGCCAGGATGCCGGCGAGGGCGAAGAGCGCCGCACCGAGGTCGGTCACGGGTATGCCCGCCTTGACCGGGGGGCGCCCCGCCTCGCCGGTGACGGACATGAGGCCGGAGACGCCCTGGGCGACCAGATCGAAGCCCCCCTTGCCGGCGGACGGGCCGGTCTGGCCGTAGCCGGAAATGGACGCGTACACGAGGCGCGGGTTCTCGCTCGACAACTCGGGGTATCCCAGACCGAACTTCGCCAGCACCCCCGGCCGGTAGTTCTCCACCAGCACGTCGGACACCGCGGCGAGACGCCGCACCGCATCGCGGCCGGCCGGCTGCTTCAGGTCGACGACGATGCCGCGCTTGCCCCGGTTGACCGCGTTGAAGCTCGGGCTGTCGGTGCCGACGGCCCCCGGCATGCGCCGCGTCGAGTCCCCGGCCGGAGGCTCGACCTTGATCACGTCGGCCCCCATGTCGCACAGTAGCATCGAGCAGAACGGCCCGGCCATCACCTGGGTCAGGTCGAGCACGCGCAATCCGTCCAGTGCTGATGTCATCGCCTCCGCCCGTCAACCGTCGCTCAGGGGCTTGCGCCGTAGAAGTCTCGCGCCAGCGAAACTCCCAACGCGGCCGTAAGGTCGCGCTGGCGGCTCCCCCGCCGCCCGCGGCGGGGCCGCCCCGACCAACCCGGCAGGAATCCGCACCGTTGCAAGGCGCGGACTCCTGGCCCGTGGCTCCGCCGCCGCTTGCGGCGCGGCCGCCCCGACCCACCCGGCAGGAATCCGCACCGTTGCACGGTGCCGACTCCTGCAGGAAACCAGGAGAATCGATCCGTGTCTACGCCTGACGCCCTCTACGCCGTCGACGGCCCCGTCGCCACCCTCACGTTCAACCGCCCCACCGCCCGCAACGCCATGACCTGGGCGATGTACGACGCCCTCGTCGAGGCCTGCGACGCCGTCGACGCCGACCCCGCGGTGAAGGTCCTGGTCCTGCGCGGCGCCGGCGACCGCGCCTTCGTGGCCGGCACCGACATCAGCCAGTTCCAGGACCTGCGGACCCCGGACGACGCGCTCGGGTACGAGTCGAAGCTCGATCGGGTGATCGACCGGCTGGAACGGGTGAAGATTCCAACCATCGCCCGGGTCCAGGGCGTGGCCGTCGGCGGCGGCTGCGTCATGGCGATCGCCTGCGACCTGCGCATCTGCGGTCCCGGCGCCCGGTTCGGCATCCCCGTCGCGCGGACCCTCGGGAACTGCCTGTCGGCCGCCAACTGCGCCCGGTTGCTGGACCTCGTGGGACCGGCGCGGCTCAAGGACCTGATGTTCACGGCCCGGCTGCTCGACGCCCGCGAGGCCTTGGCGGCGGGGCTCGCGACGCAGGTCGTCGACGCCGACCGCCTCGACGCGGTGGTGGCCGAGACCGCCGCGACCATCGCCGCCAACTCGCCGCTGACCCTTCACGCCACCAAGGAGCTCGTCCGCCGCCTGCAACGCGAGCGGCGGCCCGACGCGGCCCTGGCCAACGACCTGGTCATCGACTGCTATACCAGCGACGACTTCCAGCGGGCCGTCGCGGCCTTCGTCGCCCGGCGCGCGCCGGTGTGGACCGGACGATGACCGCCGGCGGCGCGCCCGCGTCCCGCGGCCCGCGGCAAAGGACCGCGCCGTCTCGCCACGGGCTCCCGGCTCCCCCGTCACGCCGTGCCGCAGGAGCGCCATCTCAGCCCGCTGGCTCCCCCGCCGGTCTCGGTGCAACGCCGGGTTCTGCCACGGGCCGCCCGGCCACCGCGTCCCGGATGAGCGACGCCACCCGTTCGAGGCCGGCCGCGGTGTCGCCCTCCAGATGCAGCCGGACCACGCGGCGCCGGCGCGCGGCCAGGACCTCGAGATCGCCCAGCGCCTGCGCCATCTTCGTCTCCCCGAACGTGCAACGGCGGCCCGGCACCGGCAGATCGGCGTCGTCGTCGGCCGTGATCAGCAGAAACACCCCCGTCGCCGGCCCCCCCTTGAACACCTGGCCGGTCGAATGGAGGTAGCGCGGTCCGAACCCGACGCTGGTCGCCACGCGGCGCGCGTCCCGGACCGTGTGGCGGATGCGCTGCAGCACCGATTGGTGAGCCTCGCTGCGATCCAGGTAGGCCAGCAGCGCCAGGTAGTCCCCGGGGCCCGCGCTCGCCACGTGCGCCGCCACCCCTTGCTCGAGGGTGGCCGCCTCCCCGGCCTCGGAACGCAGGCGGGCGGCGGTGCCGGGGTCGGCGAACAGGGCGATCCCGTGCGACTGCGCCACCGGACGCCCGCCCGGCGGTCCCCCGGCCGACTCCCAGGCCGCGGTGAGGGTTCGCGCCGCGACCTTGGCCGCCTCCACGTCCGGCTGGTCGAAGGGATTCACCCCCAGCACCGCCCCGCAGACGGCGGTGGCGAGCTCCCACCGGAAGAACTCGCCGGCCAGCGCCTCCCGATCGGACACCGGCAGGGTGACGACGGGGTGTCCGGCCTCGGCGAGGGCGCGGAGCGCGGCATCCTGCTCCGGATCGGGATCGGCCTCGACGCGCAGATGGACGAACAGGCGATCGGTCCCGTACACCGAGGGCGGGCCGAGCTCCTCGTCGACGATCGGAATCAGCCCCCGCCCCGCCTTGCCCGTCGATTCCGCGAGCAACTGCTCCAGCCACCCGCCCAGCGCGCGCATCGCCGGCGACAGCACCAGCGTGGTCTTGTCGCGGCCGGCGGCCGCGGCGAGCCCGAGCAGGAGCCCCAGCCGCACCCCCGGGTTCCGGCCGGCGGGGACGGCCGGGCCGCACCGCTCGGCCATCCGCCCCGCCGGCGCGAGGAACGCCGACACGTTCAGACCGCAGGCCGCGGCGGGGACGAGACCGAAGTTCGACAGGACCGAGAACCTTCCCCCCACGTCCGGGCGGCCGCTCCACACCTGCCGGAAGCGCTCCGTTCCGGCCATCGCTTCGAGGGCCGACCCCGGATCGGTGACCGCCACGAAATGCGAGCCGGCGCGGGCGGGCCCGACCGCCTCCCGCACGCGCTCCAGGAAGTACTCGGCCAGCAGCGCCGGCTCCAGGGTCGTGCCCGACTTGCTCGCCACGACGCACAGGGTGCGGGACAGATCGAGCCGGGACGCGGTCCGCGCGATCTGCGCCGGATCCGTCGTATCGAGCACGTGGAGGGCCGGCGCCCCCGCGGACGCGCCGAGCACCTCGCCGATGACCTCGGCGCCCAGGCTGGACCCGCCCATGCCGAGCAGGAGGATGTCGGTGAAACCGTCCGCGCGCAGCCCGTCCGCGAACCGGGTCAGCTCGTCGACGGGTATCCGGGCGCCGGCGAGGTCCAGCCACCCCAGCCAGCGCGCCTCGTCGGCGCCGGTCCAGAGCGCGGCGTCCTTCCGCCACAGACGGCCCGCCAGGCCGTCGCGGTCCCAGCGCCGGCAGTGCTCGTCGAGCGCGGCCTGCAGGGCGGGGCCAAGCCGCCATCCCTTCGTCGAATCAGTCAGGGGAAGCTCCAGTGGAATCGGGGCGGCGGGTCCGGGGGCGGCGCCGTACGGGAGCGGCCCAGGTGCTTGCCGCGCGGAAGTTTCGCGTCAGCGAAGCTCCCAACGCGACCGAAGGTCGCGCAGTATCAGATCTCCGGCCAGTCCCGGGTCTCGAGGCGCCGGACCTTCTCGATCCGGCGGCGATGCCGCTCTTCCCGGGAGAATCTGGCCTCGAGAAACGTCTCGACGAGCTCGCGGGCCAGCGCCACCCCGACGATGCTCGCCCCGAGGACGAGCACGTTCATGTCGTCGTGCTCCACCCCCTGGTGTGCAGAGTACGTATCGTGGCAGACCGCGCCGCGGATGCCGGGAACCTTGTTCACCGCCACCCCGGCGCCGACCCCGCTCCCGCAGATCATCACCCCGCGGTCGGCGCGGCCGTCGCGGACGGCCAGGGCCAACGATTCCGCGTAGTCGGGATAGTCGGCGGCCGCCTCGCTGTCCGTGCCGACGTCGACGACCTCGTGCCCGCGGTCCCGCAGCAGGTCCGCGAGAAACGCCTTCAGACGGAAGCCGCGGTGGTCCGACCCTATCGCCACGCGCATCGTGCCGTTCTCTGCCATCGCACCACTATCTCGCCGATCCTGCCGCCGCCGACGCGGCCGGGCGCCTCGGGGTGTCCTGCGGCTGTCGGGCTTCGCACCAGGCGGACCCAGTTCCGCCTACAGGCCGGCGCCGGTGTCCTTCAGAATCCTCCACACCTTTTCGGGCGTGATCGGAATGTCGATGTGCCGCACGCCGAGATGCGCCAATGCATCCACGACGGCGTTGGCGATCGCCGGCGGCGCGCCGACGGTGGCCGACTCGCCGACGCCCTTCGCGCCCAGCGGATGGTGCGGCGACGGGGTCACGGTCTTGTCGGTCTCCCACTTGGGAGTCTCCATGGCCGTGGGGACCAGGTAGTCCATGAAGCTCCCGCCCTGAATGTTGCCGTTCTCGTCGTAGCTGATCTCCTCGAGCAGCGCGGGCGCCATGCCCATCGTGAGGCCGCCGTGAATCTGCCCGTCGACGATCATCGGGTTGATGATGTTGCCGCAGTCGTCCACCGCCACGAACCGGCGTATCTTCACTTCTCCCGTGCCGCGGTCGATGTCGACGACGCAGATGTAGCTGCCGAAGGGGAACGTCAGGTTCGGCGGATCGTAGTACGAGACCGCCTCCAGGCCGCCCTCCATGCCGGGCGGGTGGTTGGTGTAGGCGGCGAAGGCGATCTCCTGGATCGTTTTCGATTTCTGCGGCGCGCCCTTGACCGAGAAGGTGCCCGGCGTCCATTCGAGGTCGTCCTCGCTCACTTCCAGCAGGTAGGCGGCAATCTTCTTCGCCTTGTCGCGGACCTTGCGCGCCGCCATCGCCCCGGCCGCGCCGGCCGTCGGCGTCGAGCGGCTGGCGTACGTGCCCAGCCCGTAGGGCGCGGTGTCGGTGTCTCCCTCTTCGACCTGAATGTGGGCGGCGGGAATGCCCAGCTCTTCGGCGAGTATCTGCGCGTACGTGGTCTCGTGGCCCTGGCCCTGCGACTTCGTGCCGAAGCGGGCGATCGCCTTGCCGGTGGGATGGACCCGGATCTCGCACGAGTCGAACATCTTGAGACCGAGGATGTCGAAGTGCTTCGAGGGCCCGGCGCCGACGATCTCCGTGAAGCTCGAGATGCCGATGCCCATCAGCTCGCCCCGCGCCCGCTTCTCAGCCTGCTCCTTCCGCAGCTCGGCGTACCCGATGCGGTCCATCGCCATATTGAGGGCGCCGTGGTAGTCGCCGCTGTCGTACTCCCACCCCAACACCGACTTGTAGGGGAACTTGTCCGCGGGGATGAAATTCTTGAGGCGCAGCGCGGCCGGGTCCATGTCGAGCTTCCGGGCCATCATGTCGGCCAGCCGCTCGATGGTGTGGACCGCCTCGGTCACGCGGAACGAGCAGCGGTAGGCGATGCCGCCCGGCGGCTTGTTCGTGTACACGCCGTCCACCTCTGCGAAGGCGTGCTTCAGGTCGTACGACCCGGTGACGATCGAGAACAGGCCGGCGGGAAACTTCGACGGGTTCGCGGCGGCGTCCGTATAGCCGTGGTCGGCCAGCGTCTTGATCTTCAGCGCGGTGAGCGTGCCGTCCTTCGTGGCCCCGAGCTCGGCCGTCAGGTGGTAGTCCCGCGCGAAGGAGTCGGCCTGCAGGTTCTCCATCCGGTCTTCGATCCACTTGACGGGCTTGCCTACGACGACCGACGCGGCGATCGCGATCACATACCCCGGATAGACGGGCACCTTGCCGCCGAACCCGCCGCCGATGTCCGGGGAGATGACCTGGATCTTCTCTTCCGACAGCCCGACGTGCCCGGCCACCAGGGCCAGCACGGTGCGAACCGCGTGCGGCGCCTGGGTGGTCAGGTAGACCTTGAGCTTCCCCATGACCCGATCGAAATCGGCGACGCATCCGCAGGTTTCGATGGACGCGACGTGGATGCGCGGAATGTACAGATCCTGCTTGACGACGACGTCGGCGCCGGCGAGCGCGCGCTCGGTCGCGGCCCGGTCGCCCACCTCCCAGTGGAAGATGTGATTGTCCTTCTTGCCCTCCTTGTCCGTGCGCAGCACCGGCGCGTCCGGCTCCAGCGCCTTGAACGGATCGACGACGACCGGCAGCGGGTCGTACTCGACCTCCACCGCCTCGACCCCGTCGGCCGCCGCGTAGCGGTCCGTCGCGATCACCGCCGCCACCTCCTGCGCCTGGTACATGACCTTGTCGGTCGGCAGCACCATCTGGGTGTCGGACATCAGGGTCGGCATCCAGTGCAGGTTGTACTGCTTGAGGGTCTCGCCGGTGATGACGGCGAGCACCCCGGGGATCTGGAGCGCCTTCTCCGTGTCGATGGACGTGATCCGGGCGTGCGCGAACGGGCTGCGGACGATGTCCAGGTAGAGCATGCCCGGAAGCTGGATGTCGTCCACGTAGTTGCCCTGGCCGCGGATGAAGCGCGGATCCTCCTTGCGCTTCATCGAGTGGCCCATGCCGCCCACTTCCGGCGTCGTTCGGGGTGCCATGGCTTCTCCCTTGACTCAGCATCGTCTGCGCCGGCGCCATCCCGCGGCCGCAGCCTCTCAGGACACTGACGGAAATTGCCTTGCCGTGTGGCAAGCGCGCGAAACCGTAGAACGGGCTGCGCCTGGATGCAGTTGCAACTCTTGTACCGATCACTGTCCCTGGCGCAGCTTGTCGGCCGCGTGTTCGATCGACTTGACGATGTTCACGTAGCCGGTGCAGCGACACAGGTTCCCGGAAATCGCCTGCCGGATCTCCGCCTCGCTCGGATTCGGGGTCCGCTGGAGCAGGGCGCGCCCGGTCATCAGCATGCCCGGCGTGCAGAAGCCGCACTGCAGCCCGTGTTCCTGGTGGAACCCCTCCTGGAGCGGATGCAGCGATCCGTCCTGCTCCAGGCCCTCCACCGTCGTTACTTCCCCGCCGTCCGCCTGCACGGCGAGCACGGTGCACGACTTGACGGGCTCGCCGTCCAGCAGTACCGTGCACGCTCCGCAGTGCGTCGTGTCACATCCGATATGGGTCCCGGTGAGGCGCAGCACGTCGCGGAGCCAGTGCACGAGCAGGAGGCGCGACTCGACCGCGGCTGCCTGCGGCGCCCCGTTCACGGTGATCCGAACGTCGTGTGTGGCCATGCCTACTGCCCTCCCGCCCGCTGCACTGCCCGGGTGACCGCCCGGCCCGTCAGCACGCGCGCCATGTCGCGCTTGTACTCCACCGACCCGCGCCGGTCGGCGCTCGGTGACGTGGCGTCCGCGGCCAACCGCGCGGCCTCGGCGATGGCCTCCGCGTCCGGCTGCCGCCCCCGGAGATACTGTTCCGCCGCGGTCGCCTTGATCGGCGTGGGGCCGGCGTTGGTCAGACCGATCCCGACCCGCGCAATCTCGCCCCGTGGGCCGAGCGCGACCTGCGCCGCCGTCGCGGCGGTGGCGAAGTCCCCCACCTTGCGCTCGAGCTTGACGTAGGCGCCGCCGCTCGCCGGCGGAGGAACGGGGATCCTGATCTCGGTGAGGATCTCCGCCGGCGCGAGCGCGGTGGCGAAGAGTCCGGTGAAGAAGTGGGTGATCGGGATGGTGCGCTCGCCCCCGGGACCTCGCGCCACGACTTCCGCCTCGAGCGCGAGCATCGTCGCCGGGTGGTCGTTCGCCGGATCGCCGTGGGCCAGGTTGCCGCCCACCGTGGCGCGGTTGCGCACCAGCGGATCGGCGATGACGGCGGCGGTGTCCAGCAGGATCGGGTACTTCTCGCGAATGAGGTCCGAGCGCTCCAGGTCCACTTCGCGCGTGGCGCCGCCGATTCGCAGGTAGCCGTCCGCCTCGGTGATGCCCGCAAGCCCCGGGATGCGCCCGATGTCCACCAGGTGGCCGGCGTCGCCGAGCCGGAGCTTGAGCAGTGGGAGGAGGCTCTGGCCGCCGGACAGCACCTTCGCCTCGTCCCCGTGCCGTTCGAGCAGCGCCACCGCTTCCTCGAGCGTGCCCGGTGCGTGGTAGTCGAATGCCGACGGAATCATTGGGACGCTCCTTGGGACAGTGATCGATACAAGGTTGCCAACTGCACCCGGGCGCAGCCCGTTTTCCACCGTTTCGGGCGCTTGGCACGTGGCAAGGTAATTTCCGTCACCGTCCCTAATCCACAATCAGCCACAGGATCGCGGCCACGATGACGACGGCCAGCCAGAAGCCGGGCCGCCGCACCACCCGGCCGAGCGCCCGCCTCCCGACCGTGGCGCCGAGGGAAACGGCGTCGATCGCGTCGTCGGCGGGAGCTTGCCCGCCCGCGGGTTCTGCGGCCGGTCGCGGCGCGCCCGCGGACTCGGCGCCCGGCCGAGGGGGCCCCGCGGAGTCCGCCGCCGGACGTGGCGCGTCAGCGCTGGCCGGGTCCGGGGAGTCGGAGGCGGGCCGGTCGCCGACCGAGCCGTCCGCGCCCACCCGGTCGCCGACCGGGCTGTCCGCGCCCTCGGATGCCGACTCCAGCGCGGCCCGCATCGCGTCGGTGAACTGCCGGAACATCTCGTCGCTGACGTCCTGGATCATCCCCCGGCCGAACTGCGCCAGGATGCCGGTGATGTTCACCGTCGACGCCACCGTCACCTCGGTCTCGGAGGGGCCGCGCTCGACGACCCGACTCGTCATGCGCAGGTCGGCCCCGCCCTTGCCGCGAACGTCCTGGCCGGACGCGGCGATCTCCGCCACGCCCTCCTCGCGGTCCAGCCGCTCGAAGCGAATCGTGCCCTTGTAGCGGGCCGAGACCGGCCCCACCTTGACGGCGATCGTCCCGGTGTGGGTCCGCTCGTCGACCTGTCCGGTAATTGCGGCGCCGGGGAGGCAACCGGTCACCCTGGAAGGATCGGTGAGAAACGCCCACACGTCCCGACGGGCGGCGTTGATGACGAAGCGCTTCTCGATCGGGATACCCATGTCAGGCAGTCAGGAGCGGCAGCAGCCGCTCGAGCGATTCCAGATTGTGCGCCGGCACGAAATGCTCGACGAAGGGAAGGGCGGCCTGCATCCCGCGGGCCTCCGGCCGGTAGCGCGGGTCGCCGAGCAGAGGGTTCAGCCAGATCACCTTCCGCGCCTTCTCCCGGATGGCGCGCATCGCCCCGGCCAGCACCGCGGGACTGTCCAGGTCCAGCCCGTCGCTGAGCACCACGACGACGGTCTTCGCGCTCACCAGCGTATCCAGGTACCGCGTGACGAACTCGTCCAGACTCGTGCCGATCCGGGTTCCGCCGGACCAGTCGGGCACGCCGGCGGCGAGACGATCCAGCGTAGGTCCGATCTTCTCCGGTGTCAGCCATGGCGTCAACCGGGTCAGCGAGGTGTTGAACGCGAAGACCTCGCAACGACTCACCACGCGCTTGAGGGACAGCGCGAAGGTCAGCAGAAAACGGGTGTGAGGGTCCATCGAGCCGCTGGTGTCGCAGAGCAGCACGACGTCCGGCTTCTCCACGGCACGGTCCCGCCGCGCCAGCGAGAGGAACTCCCCGCCGGTCGCGACCGCCCGGCGGAAGCTGCGTCTCAAGTCCACCCTGCCCCGGGCGCGGGCCGGAATCAGGCGGCGGCTCGGCCGGCATCTCAGCCGGCGCGCCGCCCGCGCCAGCAGCCGCTCCATGGCGGGCAGGTCGTCCGCGCACCAGTCGTCGAACGGCTTGCGGCGCAGGAGCACGTCGGAGGAGTAGCCCGGCATCTCGCCGCCGGCCGCTTCGCGCTCCCGTTCACCGGCAGGCGGCGCGATTGCCTGGATCCAACGCCACTGGGGGGGGCCGGTCCGGTCGGAGCGCGGCCGCGACGGCGAGTCCGGCGGTCTGGCCGGCCGGGCCGGCCCTCGCGCCGGCGGATCCTCGGCGTCCCAGAAGCCCTGAAACAGCTCGTCGAACGTGTCCCAGTCGGACCGTCGGACCTTCAGGGCGGTGCGCAGGGCGTAGCGGACCTCGTCACGATCGCCGGGATCCACCAGCAGGAGGGCGGCCGCACCGTCGATCTCGTCGCTCACGGACACGCCGACGCCCTGTTCCCGCAGCCGGCCCGCGAAGCGGGCCAGCCGTTCCACGACGTCACGGTCACGCATCGGCCCCGCTCGGCGATCGCGCGTCGGCCAGCAGCGACTCGATCTCGCTCGCCGTCAGGTCCTGCACGTCGTGGTGGTCCTTCAGCACGCACCCGAGCGTTTCCTCGACGGTCTCGGCGTCGAGACGATCGTGGCGCAGGGCCAGCAACGCGCCAGTCCAGTCCAGCGTCTCGGCGACACCCGGCGCCTTGTGGAGACGGCGCGCGCGCAAAGCCTGCATGACCGCCGCCACTTCCCGGGCCAACCCGTCCATGACCTCCGGCACTTTGGCGCGGATGATTCGCACCTCCTTCTCCAGGGACGGGTGCTCGACGTAGAGGTAGAAGCACCGGCGGCGCAGCGCGTCGCCGATCTCGCGGGTGCGGTTCGACGTCAGCACGGCGTACGGCACGTGCGTGGCGGTGATGGGGCCGAGCTCGGGAATCGTCACCTGGAAGTCGGAGAGCACTTCCAGCAGAAAGGCCTCGAAGCCGTCGTCGGCCCGATCGATCTCGTCGATCAGGAGGACCGGCGGGCCCTCGCGACGGGTGATGGCGCGCAGCAGCGGGCGTTCCAGCAGGCAGTCGCGGCTGAAGATCATCTCTTCGGTCTGCGCCGGTTCCCGACCCTCCGTTCCCGCGATCCGAAGGCGCAGCATCTGCCGCTGGTAGTTCCACTCGTACAGGGCCGTGCTGACGTCGATGCCCTCGTAGCACTGCAGCCGGATCAGCTCGGTGTCCAGGATCCGGGCGAGCACCTTGGCGATCTCGGTCTTGCCCACGCCTGCGTCCCCCTCGATGAGGAGCGGCTTGCGCATCGTGCGGGCCAGGTAGACGGCGGTGGCGATGGCGGGCTCGGCGATGTACCCCTCGCGCTCCATCGCCGCCTGCGTCTCGCGCACCTCCGGCCTCACGCTACCCCTCCGGCGCCGCTGCCGCGGCGTACTTGTGTGGCTCCGCCAGGAACTGCTCTCGGCAGTGCGCGCAGCAGAAGTACCAGGTCCTGCCCCCGACGTCGGCCTGGTGACTGGCCGCCGCTGCGGCAACGGTCATCCCGCACACCGGATCGCGCTCGGTGTCCGCAACGGCCCCGGCGGAAGCCGGGTCGCGCTCGACGACGGCGACGGCCGCGGCGGGAGCCGGATCCTGCCCGGTCTGCGTGGCCGGTACGGGGGAAGCCTGATCCCCGGCGGGGCGGCGGTCGCGCTCTCGCCGGGGCCGCTCGGCGCGGGCGCGCCTCGTGATCTCGGCGAGAATGCTCAAGGCGATCTCCTCGGGCGTCTGCGCGCCGATGTCGAGGCCGGCCGGATTGGTGATCCGGTCGAGCTGCTCCGGCGTGGCGCCGCGCGCGGCGAGCGTCTCGCGTATCTGTCCGAACCGCTTGCGGCTGGCCACCACCCCGGCGTAGCCGGGCTTCAGTCGGACAGCCGCCCAGGCCGCCTCCTCGTCCCGCTGGCCGAGCGTGGCGACGACCGCGCAGCAGCGGGCAGCGTCCTGTCCGGAGCCGGGAGGCTCGATGGATTCGTCGCTGGTCACCAGTCGGCTCGCGTCCGGAAACAGCGCCTCGCCGGCTTCCGGATCGACCGCCTCCACCCGGTAGCCGAGCACGGCCGCGAGGCGCGCCAACGCCTGTGCCGTGGGCGAGACCCCGAAAATCAGCATCCGGCGCGCCGGCAGGAGCGGCTCGATGTAGATCTCCACGCTTCCCCCGCTGTGGCAGGCCATCGGAAACACCGTCAGTCCGGATCGAGCCTGCGATGACGAGTCGGGGTCGCGCACGATGCCGATCAGCCGCGGCGCCCCGTCGGCGAGGGCCGCGAGCGCTTCGCGGACCACGGTGGGCCGCGTGCAGCTTCCGCCCAGCCAGCCGTGGAACCCGCCGTCCGGGGTCACCACGGCGCTGTCGCCGACCCGGGCCGAGCTCGGCGGCTCGCGGCGGACCACTGTGGCCAGCGCGAACGCCTCGCGGCGACCGGCGAGCTCCGATGCAAGCTGCAGGGTGTCGGTGCGCATCGGTGTCACCCCGTGGCGGGCCCGGCGTCGTCTGCGCCGGGGCCGTTCCCCGCGGCGCCGACTCCCGGGCCGGCGTCGTCCGTGCCGGCGGCATCTCCGGCGCGCGCTCCCAGCTCCGCGTTGATCCGCTCGTAGTCCTCGGGCACGTCGATGTCCTGGAGCGCTGCCTCCGGCCAGGAGACGGCCGCCGCCTCGTCGCGATGCCGCCGCACGACCTGCCGCCCGCACCCTTCTCCCTCCATGCGTTGGAGCTCGGAGAACAACGCGCGGTCGTACAGCATCGGCGGCGCGTTGACGTCCCCGTAGGCCGAGATGACGAGGGGGGCCGTGCTCTCCCGGTAGCGCGCCACGAGCGCCGCGATCATGCGGCTCGTGACGAACGGCATGTCCGCCAGCATCACGACCGCGGCCCGGGCGGGTTCCGGCACGTGGGAGATGCCGGTCCGCAGCGACCGGTTGATGCCCTTCGCGTGGTCGGGATTGTCGACCGCCATGCACGACAGTCCCGAGAGCTCGATTCGCGCGCGCTCTCCCTCGTGGCCCACGACGACGAGGACCGGATCGAGACCGGCGTCGATCGCGCGGCGCACGACCCTTCTGAGAAGCGTCTCCCCATCGAGCTCGAAGAACAGCTTGTTGCGTCCCATGCGGGTCGAGCTGCCGGCGGCGAGCACGACGCCGGCCACCGCGCCGTTCCGTTCAGCCTGCATGGATGACTCCTTCCTTCTCGCGGAGGTGGCGCGGCGCGCTCGACGTGCGGACGGCCAGGAGCTCGGCCAGGATGCTCACGGCCACCTGCTCCGGCCCGTCCGCACCGAGATGGAGACCGACCGGAGCGAAGAACCGGGCGGTCGCCGCCGCGTCGATCTGATCGAGGATCTCGTCTCTTCGGGCGCGCGCGCCCAGAAGGCCGATGTAGGGAACGTCGGTCCCGAGCAGGCGCCGGACCCACTCCCGGTCGTGCGCGAAAGAATGCGTCATCACCACCGGATAGGAGCGCGGACCGAGCGGCAGTCCCTCCAGGCCGTCGGCGGGTCTGCGGTCGATGCGCTCCGCGTCCGGAAAGCGCTCGCGGGACAGGTGGGCGGGGCGGTGATCGATGACCGTCACGCGGAAGCCGACCTGAGACGCGTAGGCCGACAGGGGCATCGCGTCGTCGCCGGCGCCGCAGATGACGAGCCGTGGCGGCGGGACGTGAACCTCCGTGAACACGCCGGCCGATTCGATGTCGTAGCACTTCGATTCGCCGGCGGCGAGGAGCACTTCCGCGCGCCGGGCTATCTCACGGTCCAGGCCGGGGGTTCCCGTCGAGCCGGCCAGCGGGCCGTCCCGCGCCACGAGCATCCGACCCAGGACGGCGGAGGGACCGCGGACGAGGGTGGAGACGGCGAACGGCGCATCCCCCGCAAGCAGCGCCCGCACGTGGCGGGCTGCGTCCAGGGTGTCCTGCGATGTGACCGGCTGCACGAAGATGTCGACCGCTCCCTTACAGCCGAGACCGAGTCCCCACACGGTACGATCGTCGTCGCCGGTCTCGTAGTGCCGGAGCCGGGGCACTCCGTCGCGCATCACGGTCATGCCAATCTCGCGCACGTCCGTTTCCAGGCATCCACCGCTCACGCCCCCGCGAGTCGCGCCGCTCTCTTCCACGAGCAGCTTGGCGCCGGGACGCCGATACGCGGAGCCGTCGATCCGCACGACGGTCGCCATCGCCGCGCGCCGGCCGGCCGCCGCCAGCTCGGCAACCCGGCCCACGATCAGCGACGTTTCCTGCCAGTGCTTCATGTGAATCGGTCGCACCGGTGCAGCCCGCCCGATTCTACATCGGCGGCGGCTCCACCGCGGGGCGGTGTCGAAGAGGTTCCGGATCGAGGTCGACAGCCATCGACATGGCGCTGGCGTGGCGCTTCCTCCCGGGGACGTCGGTCAGCTTGGTACTTGCGGCCATACGATAGCGTATGAAGGCGCCATCATCCAGCTCGGAGGCCTGCCGACATGCCGGGGAAGAGTCCGTCGACAGGTGGTCCGGGGCCGGCGAGGCGCGGGACGAGGCCGACTCGACCGGTTCTGCCGGCGGATTCACCGGGACGGCATCGCAGCCGCCGCCGCGGTCATGCGGGAAACGAGCTGCTGCAGCCCCGGACTGACGGCAACCGGATACGCGGCCGGGTCCCGAAGGGCGCGAACCGCGGCGGGAAGCCCGCGCACGGCGGCGTGGCAGACCGCCTGCAGCTTGGCGACGGGCGGGCTCTCCGCGATCCGCTCGCCGTTGCGCACGACCGGTTTCAGCAACGGGCGTCCGGCCCCGGGCTCGCCCGGCAGTCCGATCACGTCGCCGGTCGCCGCGTCGTGCGCACCGGTGCGCCAGACCTGCTTGGCGCCGGGCAGGCTCTGCTTGCCGGGGCTTTGCTTCATCAACGGCGCCACCGCCCCGTCCCGTTCGATCTCGACCAGCTTGTAGACCCCGCTGAGGGCGGGCGCATCCGAGGAGGTGCTCAGGGCGGTGCCGACGCCGAACCCGTCTATCGGCGCGCCGCACCCGAGGAGCTCGGCGATGCGATACTCGTCGAGGTCGCCGCTGGCGAGAATCTGGGTTTCCGCGCACCCGCCGGCATCCAGTATCGCCCGCACGGCCCGGCTGAGGGGGGCGAGATCGCCGCTGTCCAGTCTGACTCCTCCCGGGCGCAGGCCCGCCTCGACGATGGCACGCGCCGCGGCGAGCGGATCGTAGGTATCGATCAGGAGGACCGCACGCCGGCCGTGCACGTCCAGGTAGCGCCTGAACGCCGTCAGCTCGTCGGGCTGCGCCATGACCCACGAATGGGCCATCGTCCCGGACACCGGCAGATCGAAACGACAGCCCGCGTCCAGATTCGAGGTGGCCCGGAACCCGCCCAGGCACGCCGCGCGGGCCGCGTACATGGCGGCCTCGGTCCCGTGCGCGCGCCGGCCGCCGAACTCGACCACCGCGCGGCCCCGGGCCGCTTCGACGACGCGCACGGCCTTGCTCGCGATCATCGTCTGGAAGAGGACCGTCGACAACAGCGCGGTCTCCACGAGCTGCGCTTCCGCCACCGGCGCCGTCACCCGCACCAGCGGCTCGCCCGGGAAGACGGGAACTCCCTCGTCCACCGCCCAGACGTCACCGCTGAACCGCAGCCGGGAGAGGTAATCGTCGAAGAACCCGGGCCCGACGCCGGCCAGCGCCGGCAGACTGCGGAGGTAGGCGACGTCCTCCGCGGTATAGCGCCACGTCTCCAGGTACTCGACCGCCTGATCGATCCCCGCGGCCACGAGAAACCCGCGCGACGCCGGCAGCGCCCGTACGAAGAGCTCGAACGACGCCCGGGGGATCTCGCCGGCCGCATGATAACCGGCCGCCATCGTCAGCTCGTACAGATCGGTTGACAGCCCTCCCGCCATGGCGCAGTGTAATGTATCACTCACCGTGCCTCCGAACCCGCGTTTCCATCGGGCCGAACCCGCCGCGGCGGTGATCGTGATCGACGTCCAACGAGACTTCTGCTCGGGCGGAGCCCTCGCGGTTCCGGCGGGCGACTCGGTGGTCCCGGTCCTCAACCGGGTGATCCGCGGCGCCGGCAGCCTGCGCGTGCCGATCTACGCCAGCCGCGACTGGCATCCGGCGGCCTCCCGGCACTTCGTCACCGGGGGCGGCATCTGGCCCGTCCACTGCGTGGCCGGCAGCGACGGAGCCCGGTTTCACCCCGATCTCGAGCTGCCGGCCGGCGCCGGCATCGTCAGCAAAGGCGTCGAGCCGGACGCCGACGGGTTCTCCGCCTTCGAGGGGCGCCTTGACGACGGAACGACGCTGGAGGAGAGTCTGCGGGCGTCGGGAATCACCCGCCTGCTCGCCGGCGGCCTCGCCACCGACTACTGCGTCCGCCACACCGTTCTCGATGCGTTACGAAAGGGCTGGCCCGTGACGCTGCTGACCGACGCCATCGCCGCCGTCGACCTCGAACCGGACGACGGCCCCCGCGCCCTGCGGGAAATGCAGGAGGCCGGCGCCCTGCTGCGGGCGTCTGCGCATCTGCAGTGGTTCTGATCGATCCCGTCGCTGGATTCAAGACGCGCGAGGCGGTGTCCCTGGCGCCGGCTGAATGCAGGGGGCCGGCGCCCTGCTACGGGCGTCTGCGGAACTGCAGTGGTCCTGATCGATCCCCGTCGCTGGATTCAAGACGCGCGAGGCGGTGTCCCTGGCGCTGGCTGGCGGCCCGTGGAGAGCGCCGAGAGCGGCCGCCTGACAAGGCGTGAGGAGGGCAAATACTCCGGGCGTATAGCAGCCGCGGACTGCACGCAGTCCGACGAACAACAGAGTCCAAGCGAGATGCGCCCGCCACTCGAATGCAGCGGGGACTCCCGCCACCGGGCGGCCAGAGGTGAAGAGACGGACGCGCCCCAAGCCAAGCGGCGGGAGCGCAGCCCAGAAGCCGGTGGCGGAGGCCCGCGGTCTCGCCACGGGCTCCTCGCCGCGTCAGTTGCCCTGCAGGGGACTCGGCCCCCCGCTGAACGTCAACAGATAGTCTCGAATCGACTGGATCTGCGCGTTGGCGTCCTGATCGAACTGCGGATAGAACGAGCCGGGGTACTCGGTCCAGAACGTCGGCATGCGGGTGCCCGGCTGAATGTCCAGGGGCCGGATCAGCCAGTCCAGGATCCAGTCGGGCTGCAGCCGTTCCGCCGTCATCCGCAGGTCCGGCGCGAGGTTGCCGACATCCTGATCCTCGGGAATGGTATCCAGCACGTGGCACTGCTGGCACCGCAGGAGATCGAACAGCTCCTCGCCGGTCTGAAGGGTCCCGGCGTCCTCCACCAGCTCGTGGGTGCGGAACGGCCCCACCGTGTCGGAGATCGCCGCGAAGTAGTCGAGCACGCCGTTCCAGTGCGCGTCGTCCAGGCCGAAAGTCGGCATGCGCACGTCCAGCCACGGCCGAATCGTGATCGGTCCCCGCAGGAACGCGTACAGCCAGTCGGGCTTGACCTTCGCCCCCTCCGGGGTCAGCAGGGGCGGGGCCAGGGAGGAGTCCTCCACGAGCTCGCGGTAGTCCCCGCCGTCGCCCTCGATCTCGTGGCAGGCGACGCAGTTCCGGCGCCGCACGAGGTTGCGCCCATCGATGAGAGCGTCCTTGCGGGCCGAACGCTGCACCTGGGCCACCTTCGGCTGGACCTCCCGCTGGAAGCTCAGCACCGCCGTGGTCAGCAGCCGCGCCTCCGCCTCGGAGAAGCCGAAGTTGGGCATCCGGAGCTTCTCGAGCGGCTGCAGGATGCGCCCGCGGTCGTAGATGCGGGGGTCGAGCAGCTTCTGGTTGATCCAGTCCCGCTTGGTGTGGGGAAGCTCCTCCGCGTGTATGAACGCGAAGTCGAACTGTGCAAGGAGCTTGCTGCCCTCCTGCGAGAGCTCGGTCCCGATGGCCTGGACGTCCTCGAAGCCGGCGATGTCGTGGCAACTGTAACAGCCGTAGCGTCCAATCGCCCGGCGCCCGAGATCGAGCTGGCGCTCTTCGGGGGTCATCGCGGCGATGGTCGACTGCGCCTCCTCGAACGGCACGATCGCCCGCAGGTAGCCCAGAAGGACCTCGTCGACGTCGGCCGGCTCGTAGGTCGCGCCCGCCTCCGTCCCGCCCTCGCCGGTCAGTCCCATGAGATAGGTCGCGACGTCGGCCACCTCGAAATCGTTCAGCCTCAGATCCGGCATGAACGTCTCCGGACTGTAGTGGCGCGGATTCCGTATCCAGTCGAACAACCACACGTAGCTGGTCTTGTCGCCGATGGCCTGCAGGGGTTGTCCGAAGGTGCGGCGCGGACCGGCCGCCTCCCGGCTCTCGTCGCCGGCGATGTGGCAGCCGAGACAGCCGACCGACTCGAAGATGCGGCGCCCGTCCTCGGCGTTGCCGCGCCCCGGAAATCCGATCGCGGGCTCGTGCTCCTCCGAGCTGGCGAAGAGGTACGCGACCACCGCGTCGATCTCGACCTCGTTGCGCACCGCGTCCTCGGAGGTGCTGGTGTTCGAGTTGTACCAGACCCTGGGCATCCAGGTGCTGGCCTTGACGGCGCGCGGGTCCCGGATCCACCGGGCCACCCACTCTTCATCGAGCTTCGAGCCGACTCGCGTCAGGTTCGGACCGGGCTTCCGCAGGTCCTCGAACCCGACGGTCTTGTGGCAGGCATAGCAGCCGGCGCGCTCGTACATGCCGTAGCCCACGTTCAGATTGTCGGCTTCCGGAATGAACACCTCTTCCTGGTGGCACTTGGCGCACGAGGCTTCGGCCATTCCGCTCGGCAGCATCGGGTAGTCCCAGAGATGGGACTCCTCCCAGTCGTACCGCTCTTCCCACTCCGCCATCTGCTCCGGGGTCGAAGGGCTGTGGGCGGCGTCGACGAACGAGATCGACTGCCCCATCCCTTCGTGGCACACCGTGCATCCGGTCGACTCGATCGGATGCGGCGAGGCGCTGCCCACGTAGGTCTCGAGACTGGGGTGGGTGCGAAACGGCTGCGGATAGTCCTCGTAGCCGGCCAGGTCGATGGCGAGATGGCACGTCTGGCACCGGTCCATCTTCGGCACCCGGATGAAGTTCACGTCATCCACGATATTCGGCGTAATCGTCTGGCGCACGGTCAGGGTCGGCGCCATGAAGTCGAGCAGGGGCGCGTTCAGCAGGTAGTCGTCGATCAGGCTGGGGGCCAAATCGGTGACGAGCCCCCGCAGCCGATCCGCCTCTCCGGTCAGCGCAGCAAGCTCGTCGGTGACGGCGTCGACCTCCGCGGTGAACTCGGCGATCCGGCCGCGGATGGCGTCCCGTTCCGCCGTCAGCCGCTCGACCTCCAGACCCTCGGCCAACCAGCGCTCATAGAGCGCGGTGACCTCGTCCTCGCCGGCGACTTCCACCTCCGCCTCTCCCTCTCCATGATCGCCGGCGTGCACCTCGTCACGGCGAACTTCGAACGTATACCGATCCACGTCGTAGACCGCCTTCGCGAAGTTGAAGTTCTGGGTGGCGACGAAAAGCTGCCGGTTCACGTCGGCCAACTGGTCTTCCAGCTCCGTCACCTGCGCGGCGTTGGTCGCAAGCTGCTGTTCGGCCGTGGCGCGCTGCGCCTCGAGCTCCGCGACCCTCGCCCGGTCGACGTCCTGCTCGGCCTGCGCCAGGCCCGAGCGCGTCACCTCGCGCTGGAGGGCGCTGAAATCCCGCTGGTAATTCTTCCATTCCCGGTCGTAGTCGTCCCAGACCATCCACATCGTCGAGAAGAGCACGAACAGGCTCGACGCGGCGAAGACCACGTTCAGGAAATCGATGTTGTAGGCGTGTCCGACTGCCCGTTTGTCTGCCATGGCGCTAGCTGTAGGTTGAAAGTGATCGAGGCCGCACTAGATGTTGAAGAAGAACTCCGGAATCGACACCACGTACTTCAGGTTGAACACCCACCGGGTCAGCATCTTCACCGGCAACGAGAGCATGGACAGGAACAGGAGCACGGTGACGTAGTAGCGCGTCGGCCCCAGCTTCTCGTAGTACCGGGTCAGCCCCTTCTTCGCCAGGGCGACCGGCAGCACCGCGATGTACCCGATCGTCAGCAGAATGCCGAAGATCTCCCGCACGAACCAGTTCTCCGGCAGGGCCATGCCGAGCCCGCGGACCCAGATGTACTCGGACAACTGGACGTTGGTCAGCGCCTCCAGCTTGTGGATGTCCCAGTACTCGAAGGGGCCGAAGAAGTTCCAGTTCGGCCCCCGCAGGAACGTCCCCAGGACGATCAGCGACGACCAGAGCACCACGAACCCGAACAGGAAGAGAGTCACCTCGACCCGGCGTTCGTTGAACGTGTAGTAGCCGTTGCCCTTGGGATTCTTGTCGATGTAGGGAATCGCCATCAGCCCGACGATGATCAGCGAGGGCAGCACCACGCCGGCGAGCCAGGGATCGAAATAGACGAGCATCTCCTGCAGGCCGAGAAAGTACCAGGGCGCCTTCGACGGGTTGGGGGTGTTGGCGTTGTTGGCCGGCTGCTCGAGAGGGGCCTCCAGCCCGATCGACCAGACGATCAGGATGACCGTGCACACCACCATCGCGATCAGCTCGGTGTAGACGAGGTCCGGCCACGTCCACACGCGGTCTTCCTCGTCCTTCTCGATCGGCGGCTGACCGGACGCGGCGCGGCGGTCGTTGTCGACCGCCTGGCGCATCGAGAACCAGGTAAAGAACACCAGCAGGAAGATCAGCGCCACGATCGGCACGTTGTCGGGCTTGGTGATGATCAGGTTGAAGTTCTCGTCGGTCAGGCCGAAGCCGAAGAACACCGCCAGGAAGGCCATCAACCCCCAACCCCAGCGGTTGGAGACGAACGCCTCGCGTTTCCACACGATCAGCACCAACGCGGCGAACGTGATGAGGAAGAACAGCCGGGGATCGGCAAACAGGTCGATGAAGTTCTTCAACGCGTCCATGGTTCGTGTCCGTCGTCCAGTGTTTCAGACCGGGAATCCGCAGGCTCCTCAGAGCGGACCGGAGATGCCGCCGTCCTTCCGGACGCGCCAGAAATGCACCGCCATCAGGAAGCCGATCACGAGCGGCAGGGCGACGCAATGCAGCACGTAGAACCGGAGCAGCGCCCCCTCGCCGACGAACGTGCCGCCCAGCAGCGCGAACCGGGCGTCGTCGGCCGCGTGCACCAACTGCACGTCGCCGAGCGCCATGAGCGAGGCCCCGGGGCCCTCGTGTCCCAGGAACGGCGTGGCCCGCGCCATGTTCGATCCGACGGTGATCGCCCAGATCGCCAATTGGTCCCAGGGCAACAGGTAGCCGGTGAACGACAGCAACAGGGTCAGCACCAGCATGATGACCCCGATGTTCCAGTTGAACTCCCGGGGCGGCTTGTACGAACCGGTCATGAACACCCGGAACATGTGCAGCCAGACGGTGATCACCATCGCGTGGGCGCCCCAGCGATGCATCTCCCGCATGATGCCGAGCGGCACGTGCTCGCGAAGCCCCACGATGTCCGAGTACGCGTACTCGAGGGTCGGGCGGTAGTAGAACATCAGCAGCAACCCGGTGAAGGTCAGCACCAGGAACAGGAAGAAGCTGATGCCGCCCATGCACCACGTGTAGCGCAACCGCACGCCGGACTTGCGCAGGCGCACCGGGTGCATGTGCAGAAACACGTTCGAGAGCATGACGAGCACGCGGTTCCGATCGTTGATCGGGGCCGCGTGCCGGAAGATGGACGTCCAGATCTGCGTCTCGGTAATCCAGTCCCACGCCCGGACGAGCGCCGGCGCCTTCGGTTCGATGGTCTTCGTATCAGGCATGTCGGTTAGATCGGAAGGAACGACTCGGAGTCCGTCCACTGACCAAGCTCTTCCTGGAACTTCCGGCTCTTGTCGACCAGGATCTGGCCGTCCTCGGCCCGCACGATTCGCGTGCGCTCGAGCGGCCGCGGCGCCGGGCCCTCGAAGTTGATGCCGGTGGGCCGGAAGCCGCTGCCATGGCAGGGACACTTGAACTTGTTCTCGGCCGACAGCCAGTTCGGCGTGCATCCGAGGTGGGTGCACACGGAGAACAGGGCGTAGAAGCCGGACGCCTCATGCGTATAGTCGTTCTCGGTCCGCACGACCCAGACGCCGAACCGGTCCTTGAAGCGCTCGTCCACCCCTTCGCCGTATTCCTCGGGGAATCCGATGGCGAACTGCTGCGGCGGCTCGTTGAGCACGTTCGGAAACATGAAGCGGCCGGTGGCGGCCAGACAGCCGGCCGACGCGGCGGTGAACGAGCCCCACGCCAGCCCCATCCATCCGCGGCGCCCCATGAGCGGCGACGTGTCGTCGGGCACCGCCGCCTTCTTCTTCTTCGTGGCCCCCGCTGCGGCGGTGGTGGTGCGGCCCGCGAGCTTGGCATCGTTGCCGGACACCGCCTTCGCGGCCGCCGGCTTCGCCGCAACCGCCTTCTTCGGCGGCGCGGGCTTGGCGGCGGCCACAACAGGAGCCTTCGGGGGAGGAGTTACGCCCGCGCCGGCAGCCGCCGCCGAAGCCTCGGCGGGAGCGTTGGCGGCCGCCGCCGAAGCCTCGGCGGGCGCTTCCGCGGCCGGAGCCGCCTTGGGGGCGGCCGGCTCGTCCGGCGGAGCCGGTTTCACTGCGGGAGCGTCCGCAGACGGTGGAGTGTTGGTGTCGTCAGCCATAACCTTCTATCCCATCGTCATCGGCGCCGACGGCCGATGTCGCGCGCGATCCTACCTGTAACGTGGCGAACGCGCCACCTGCGCGCCTCTACCTGCGTCCGGCCACGCCGATCAGTGCCCCATCGATCGCATCGAGCGTCTCCAGCGCGGCGCTCTGCACCTTCACGCTGGGGTCGTATTCCGCGAGAGCCGCAACGGCGGAACGCAGATCCTCGCCGACGCCGCCCGAACCCAACCCCGCCACCGCCCGCAACCCGCTGATCATCACCTCGCCAGCCGGATCGATGCGGGTCTCCGACGCCGTGACGAGCCCGGCGACATGGTCGCGATCGAGCATGCGGGCCAGCACCCCCGCGGACCGCGAATCGCCATGACGCGCCAGGGCGACGGCGGCGTTCCACTGCACATCCGGCGTCGGATCGCCGAGCGCCGCCCGCAGGGTGGTGTGCGCACCGTCGTCCGGCAATACCCCGAGGGCGTACACCGCCATCTTCCGCACCCCGGGGTCGGACGACTGATACATCGAGACGATGCGCGGCACGACTGATTCGCCGCCGAGGGAGGCGAGCGCCCACACGACGCTGATCACCGTCTCGTTGTCCGCATCGTCGAGCGCGTCGGTGAGCGCGGCAATCGTGCCGGGCGGCGGTGCGCCGAGACGCCCGATCGCGAGGGCGAGATAGCGGCGAATCCGCGGGTCGTCCCGCTCGGACTCGACGAACGCGTCCACGAGCGCGCTCCCCAGCCCGGGGTGTCTCTCCTCGGTGCCCGGATCGCCCATCAGCCGGGACAGCTCGTAGGCCGCCGGCCAGCGCCGGTCGCGACCGCCCGCCCGCACTTCGATCAGATACTCCTCGGGAGTGCGCTCGTCGGTCACCATCATGCGGAATCCGCCGTAGATGGCGACGACGACCGCGACCACCGAGAGGGGAATCAGAAAGAACTGGACGGCGAGAGAGGGCGCGGCGGCAAGCGGCCCTGCGGGGCTCTCAGGCTCACGCTCGCGAAGCTTTTCCATCGGGACGTCTGGAAGACCGGAGACCGTAACCGCGGGCTTGTGTCATCAGTCACAAGCCCTGACGGGGGAACGCAAAACCCGAACTAAAGCGTGGGCGGATATTACTACGCATCGCCCGTCAGGGTCAAGAACACGAACCCGGTTCGCCAGGAGTCCGACGCCGTTCTACGGCGCAGGCGCGCCGACCAGCTCCAGGCCGCGAAAGAAGTACCCGAGCTCGAACGCGGCGGTCTCCGGCGCATCGGAACCGTGCGTCGCGTTGTGCTCGATCGAGCTCCCGAATCGACGCCGCAGGGTCCCCTCCTCCGCCTGTCCCGGGTCCGTCGCCCCCATCAACGTCCGCCAGCGCGCGATCGCGTCCGCGGCCTCCAGGGCGAGCACCACCGCCGGTCCCGACGACATGAACGTCGTCAGGCTGTCGAAGAACGGACGCGCCCGATGCACGGCATAGAAGCCCTCGGCTTCCGCCTTGGTCATCCGCACCATGCGCATCGCCGCCCGTTGGTCATCCGCACCATGCGCATCGCCGCCACCCGGAAGCCGGCCTCCTCGATGCGCTGGAGGATCGCCCCGGTATGACCGGACGAGACCGCATCCGGCTTGATAATCGCGAATGTCTGCTCCATGCGTCCCTGCTCGTTGACCAACGCCAACCCGGAAATCGGGCGACCCTGCGGTCGCGCAAGCTCCTGGCCTGGCCTAGCCGAGACCGGCCATTATCTCGTCGAGAACGGCCCTCGGCGGGCGCACCCGCGACTCCGGCAGCGACGCCAGCGGCTCGTCGACCAGGTTCAGCGTGGTCAGGAAATCGTCGGCGGCCGGCTCCACGTAGATGAGCCCGGTGGCGAACTCTCCGCGGGCGTGGGTCTCGTGCAGCACCCCCAGCGCCTGCATCTTGTCGGTCGGGTCGTACACGTCGTCGAGCTTCCGCAGATAGAGCCGCGACCCGTCGTGCAAGGTCACTTCCCCCATCGCTCCCGGCTCGTAGTCGATCGAGATGTCCTCGAAGAACGGCACGAAGTCCAGCTCCTCGAGCGGGTCGTCATGGCTCTTCACGTAGGCGTAGCTCTTCGTCGAGCCCTCGTGGTCGTTGAACGTCACGCAGGGCGACAGGACATCGATCATCGCGGTGCCGCGGTGGCCGAGCGCCGCCTTCAGAATCGTCGTCAACTGCTTCTTGTCGCCGGAAAAGGAACGCGCCACGAAGGTCGCGCCCAGTTGAATCGCGAGGGCGCAGGTATCGATGGGCGGCAGGTCGTTGACGACGCCGGTCTTCAGCGTCGACCCCACGTCCGCGGTGGGAGAGAACTGTCCCTTCGTGAGGCCGTAGCAGCCATTGTCCTCGATGATGTAGATGATCGGCAGGTTCCGGCGCATGAGATGCACGAACTGCCCAATGCCGATGGCGCCGGTATCCCCGTCGCCGCTCACGCCGACCGCCACCAGCTTGTGATTGGCGAGCAGGGCGCCGGTGCCGACCGAGGGCATCCGACCGTGCACGGCGTTGAAGCCGTGCGACGACCCGAGAAAATAGGCGGGACTCTTGCTTGAGCAGCCGATGCCGGACAGCTTGATCACGCGGTCCGGCTCGATCCCCATCGCGAAGCAGGCGTCGATGATCCGTTCCGAGATGGCGTTGTGCCCGCATCCGGCGCACAGGGTGGTCTTGCCTCCCCGGTACGCGGGCAGATCGAGGCCGATCCGGTTGGTCTTCTTCACAGGGGCAGTCACTGTCGTCACGGTCTGTCCTCGCTCGAATGCCGGGCGAAAGGACCCGCCCGTTCCATCACCGGCCGACCCGATCACTCTCCGCCGACGCCCGCCTCATGCGGAATCGACCCATCGGCCACCGAGTACTCCGCTCGGTACCCTTCCTGAACCAGGATGTCGTCGGTGATGGTGCGGGCATCGATGGGCACGCCCGCGTAGTGCAGGACGCTGCGGAGCCGGCCCGCCAACTCGGCCTTGAGCTCGAGCCGCATCAGGGACGCCATCTGCGCGTCCCGGTTCTGCTCGACCACGTAGACGCGGTCGTGCCGCTCGATGAACGACGCCAGCCCCGAGCGAAACGGATAGGCGCGGAGCCGGTAGTACGAGGTCTGCAGGTCGGCTTCCTCGAGGAGCTGGTCGCGGCCCTCGACCACCGCCCAGTGACTTGTGCCGTAGGCGATGATGCCGATGCTCGCCCCCTGGTCGATCTCGACCACCGGCGCGGGCATCCAGTTGCGGGCGGTCTCGAACTTGCGCGACAGGCGGTCGACGTTCTTCTCGTAGTCGTCCGAGCGTTCGCTGTACTGTCCCCACTCGTTGTGGCCCGACCCCCGGCAGAAGTAGGCGGGAGCGGAGGTGCCGGGGATGGACCGATACGGAATGCCGTCGCCGTCCACGTCGCGGTAGCGGCCGAACCGGCCGATCTTCTCGAGGGTCTCCTCGTCGAGCACCTTGCCGCGATCGAGCGGCTTCGCCGGGTACTCGAACTTCGAAGACATCCAGGTGTTCATGCCGAGATCGAGGTCGCTCAACACGAAGACGGGCGTCTGGAACCTCTCGGCCAGATTGAAGGCGTCGATCGACATCGAGTAGCACTCTTCCGGCGAGCAGGGGAACAGCATCGGATGCCGCGTATCCCCGTGCGAGAGAAACGCGGTCGTCAGAACGTCGCCCTGGGCGGTACGGGTCGGCAACCCCGTCGACGGCCCCACCCGCTGGATATCGAAGACGACCGCGGGCACCTCCGCGTAGTAGCCGAGCCCGACGAACTCGCCCATGAGCGAGATGCCGGGGCCCGAGGTCGCGGTCATCGACCGGGCTCCGGCCCAGCCTCCGCCCAGCGCCATCCCCAGCGCGGCGATCTCGTCCTCGGCCTGCACGACGGCGAAGGTGGCCTTGCCGGTCTCCGCATCCACGCGGTACTTGCGCAGATAGTCGATGAGGGTCTCGCACAGCGACGACGACGGCGTGATCGGATACCAGGTGACGACGGTCACCCCGGCCATCATGCAGCCGATGGCCGCCGCCGCGTTGCCCTCGACGAGAATGCGCTCGCGGTTCTCGTTCATCGGCTCGATGAAGTACGGATCCCGTTTTTCCAGGTGCTCGTCGGCGAAGGCGAAGCCGATGTCGAGAGCTTCCCGGTTGAGGGCGACGACCTTGGGCTTGCTGCCGAACTGTCTCCGGACCGCGGCCTCCATCTCGTCGAGGTCCACCCCGAGCAGACGCGACAGCACCCCGTCGTACAACATGTTGCGCACGCGGCGCCGCAGCTTGACGTCGCGCGACACCCTCCCGAGGAGCGTGTCGAAAGGGACCGGGTAGAACACGAGATCGTCGCGCAACGCCGCGAGATCGAGGGGCTCGTCGTAGACGACCATCGCTCCCGCCGGCAGGCCGAGCACGTCCTCCCGGGCGGTCTCCGGATTCATCGCGACGAGGACGTCGATCTCCTTCTTGCGGGCGATGTATCCCTTCCGGTTGGCCCGGATGGTGAACCAGGTGGGCAGACCGGCGATGTTGGACGGAAACAGGTTCTTCCCCGAAACGGGGACACCCATCTGAAAGATGGCGCGCAACAGCACGAGGTTCGCCGTCTGGCTTCCGGAACCGTTGACGGTCGCGACCTGGATGCTGAAATCGTTGATGACGGGATCGACAGAAGACGCGGCGGGACGTGCTTCGACTACGACCTCGTACGCGGCCATTCAGATTCCTCGGGGCGATAGCGGGTGGTGACGGATGGAGGCGGTGACACGGCGTTCTTTGAAGTACAGGGCGGCTGTCTCAGTATAACAAACGCCCGCTCTTTTTGCGCCCTCCATCGAGGCGGAGCCGCCGCGCGTCCGGCTGGTTCACGGCGCCGGCGGGATCGCCGCGGCCACCGCGGCGCCGATATCCGACGGACTGCCGACGACGCTGACCCCGGCCGACGACAGGGCCGCCATCTTCTCGACCGCGGTGCCCTGACCGCCGGAGATGATGGCGCCCGCATGTCCCATGCGGCGACCGGGCGGGGCGGTCTGGCCGGCGATGAACCCGATGACGGGCTTCCGGACGTTGTCGCGGATGAACGCCGCCGCCTCTTCCTCGGCGGCGCCGCCGATCTCGCCGATCAGCACGACCGCGTCGGTCGCGGGGTCATCCTCGAAGAGACCGAGAGCGTCGATGAAGCTCGTGCCGATCAACGGATCGCCGCCGATGCCGATGCAGGTGGTCTGCCCGAGCCCGAGCCGGGTCAACTGGTGGATCGCCTCGTAGGTCAACGTGCCGCTCTTCGAGACGATGCCGACCCGCCCTTCGCGGCAGATGTGGCCGGGAATGATGCCGGCCTTGGCGCGCCCCGGCGAGATGAGCCCGGGACAGTTCGGCCCGACGAGCCGGCAGTCCCGCTCCCCGATGAAGGCCAGCGCCCGCATCATGTCGAGGGTGGGAATCCCTTCGGTGATGCAGACCGCCAGCGCGACGCCCGCATCCGCCGCCTCCATGATCGCGTCGGCGGCAACCGCCGGCGGCACGAAGAGGACCGAGGCGTCCGCGCCCGTCTCGCACACCGCGGCGGCGACCGTATCGAACACCGGAAGCCCCTCGTGGGTGGTCCCCCCCTTGCCGGGCGTCACCCCGCCCACGACGTTCGTGCCGTACTCGATGGCCTGCCGGGCGTGAAAGGCCCCTTCCCGCCCCGTCAGCCCCTGAACGAGGAGCCGAGTCCGTTCATCGATCAGAACCGCCATCTCACCAGCCTCACGAACCCGCCAGCCCGGCAACCGCCGCCTGACCGACTCTGCTGGGAATCTGCACCGTTTCTACGGCGCAGACTCCTGCCGCACGACCTCGACGACATGCCGCGCCGCCTCTCCCATGGTGTCCGCGGTGGTGAAGTTCAGGCCGCTCTCCCCGAGCATGCGCCGCCCTTCCTCCACGTTGGTCCCTTCCATGCGGATGACCACCGGCACGTCGACCCCGAGCTCGGTGACCGCCGCGATGACCCCGGCGGCGAGCACGTCGCACCGCAGGATGCCGCCGAAGATATTGATCAGCACCGCGCGCACCTGGCTGTCCGACAGCAGAATCCGGAACGCGTGCCGGATCTGGTCGGCGTTGGCGCCCCCGCCCACGTCGAGAAAGTTCGCGGGCTCGCCGCCGGACACCTTGATGATGTCCATCGTCGCCATCGCCAGACCCGCGCCGTTCACCATGCAGCCGATGTTGCCGTCGAGCCGGATGTAGTTGAGCGCGTGCCGGGACGCCTCGATCTCCAACGGCTCTTCCTCCGCGAGATCGCGCAGCTCCGCCAGATCGGCATGCCTGAACAACGCGTTGTCGTCCAGCGACACCTTCGCGTCGAGGGCGAGCACCGCGCCGGCGGCGGTCACCACCAGCGGATTGATCTCGACGAGCGCAGCGTCGGCGGTGGTGAACGCGGCATAGGCGCGGCCCATGAGCGCAGCCGCGGCCCGGGCCGGCGCCCCCGACAGCCCCACCGCGTGGGCCAGCCACCGGGCCTGGAACGGCACGAGCCCGAGACGGGGGTCGACGTGAATCCGGTGGATGAGCTCCGGGGTGTCCGCCGCCACCGCCTCGATGTCCATCCCGCCCGCCGCGCTCGCCATCATGACCGGCCGCCCCGCCGCCCGGTCGACGAGCACGCCGAGATACAGCTCGCTGGCCACGTCGAGCGCCTCTTCCACGAGCAGCCGCCCGACGACCCGGCCGCCGGGGCCGGTCTGGGGGGTCACGAGGGTCATTCCCAGCATCTCCCCCGCGATCCGTTCCGCGTTGGCCGCGTCGGCGGCCACCTTGACGCCCCCGCCCTTGCCGCGGCCGCCGGCGTGGACCTGCGCCTTCACGACGACCCGGCCGCCGAGGCGGCGCGCGATGGCGCCGGCCTCCGGGGCCGAGAACGCCGGCTCCCCCCGCGGTACGGCGACGCCGTGACCCGCGAGCAGCGCCTTCGCCTGGTACTCGTGGATCTTCACGATGCTACAGCCCCAGAACGTCGACCAGCTCCTTCACGGCCGCCGCCGACTTGTCCAGCGCGGCCCGCTCACCCGGTTCGAGGGCGATCTCGATCACCTGCTCGGCCCCGCCCGCGCCCAGCTTCACCGGCACGCCGACGAACAGATCCCGAATGCCGTACTCGCCCTGCAGGTAGACGGCGCAAGGCAGGATCTTCTTCTTGTCCTTCAGGATCGCCTCGACCATCTCCACCGCGGCCGAGCCCGGGGCGTAGTAGGCGCTGCCGGTACCGAGCAGCTTGACGATCTCCGCTCCCCCGTTGGCGGTCCGCTCCACGATGGCCTCGATGGTCGCCTCGTCCAGCAACTGGGTGATCGGGATTCCGGCGACGGTGGAGAACCGCGGCAGAGGCACCATGGTGTCGCCGTGCCCCCCGAGCACGAAGGCGTGGGTGTTCTCGACCGAGACCTGCAGCGCCTCGGCGATGAACGAGCGCATGCGGGCGGAATCGAGCACCCCGGCCATGCCCACGACGCGTTCGCGGGGGAAACCGCTCGCTCGATACACGACCTGACACATCGCATCCAGCGGGTTCGTGACCGGGACGATGATGCAATCGGGCGAATGCCTGACGACCTCGGCCGTCACCGACCGGATGATGCTCGCGTTCTTCTGCAGCAGGTCGTCACGGCTCATGCCCGGCTTGCGGGCGAGACCGGCGGTGATCACGACGATGTCCGATCCGGCGGTGTCGGCATAGTCGTTCGTGCCGAGCACCCGCGAGTCGGACCCCTCGATGGGACAGGCCTCGAGCATGTCGAGGGCCTTGCCCTGCGGCACGCCGTCGAGGATGTCCAGGATCACGACATCGGCCAGTTCCTTGTCGGCGATGCTCCGCGCCGCGGTGGCGCCGACATTGCCGGACCCGATGACGCTGACTTTTCGATTCATGACGCGCTCACTACCCCTTTCATTGCCGGCGATCCGGTGGCGGACGCTGCCCGTTCACCACGTGAATGCGATCTCACCGTGGCGCGCAACAGAATCGTCACCGAAGACCGTGGAACCCTTGGTGGAAAATGCCCCCGCGGCGCTTCGCGAACCGCCCGTGCGGGGTCGTCGATCGCGTGGTGGCCGAACAGCCGCCTATTATACTTCGGTACAAGTGCACGAGAGTCAGGGGCCGGTTTCGGCCCCCTCGTCCCCGCCTTCGGGAAGAATCCAGAGAGAAACGAGCGCGGAATGAAGATCGTGATAGCCGATTCCCTGCCGTCGTCGGCGGCAGAGCTGCTTCGCAACCAGGGATGGACCGTCGATGCCGAGGCCGGGCGGCCCCGGCCCCGGCTGCAGTCCGCCCTCGTGGATGCCGACGCCCTGATCGTCCGCAGCGCGACCCGGGTGGATGCCGAGCTGCTCGCCGGCTCGCCCCGGCTCAAGGTCGTCGCGCGGGCGGGCACCGGCGTCGACAACGTCGACCTCGACGCGGCCAGCGCGCGCGGGGTGCTGGTCGTCAACGCACCGGGGGCCAACAGCATCAGCGTCGCCGAACATGCGCTCGCTCTCCTGCTCTCCTCCGCCCGGTCCGTGCCGCAGGCCGACGCCCTGCTCAAGGCGGGCCGCTGGGAGAAGAAGCGCCTGCTGGGGGTCGAGGTGCGCGGCAAGACCCTCGGCGTCGTCGGCCTCGGCCGCATCGGCCGGGAAGTGGTCCACCGGGCCCACGCCTTCGGCATGCGGTGCATCGCGCACGACCCCTTCATCGCGAGTCAGGTCGCCGCGGATCTCGACGTCGAGCTCCTGGAGCTGGACGAGCTGTGCGCGGCCGCGGACTTCATCACCCTGCACGTGCCGGCCACCGGCCCTCAGCCGCTGTTCACCGCGGAACGGCTGGCCCGCTGCAAGCCGGCGGCGCGCATCATCAATACGGCGCGCGGCGCTCTCATCGACGAGGCGGCCCTCGCCGACGCGATCGAGCGGGGCGCCCTCGGCGGCGCCGGGCTCGACGTCTTCCAGGTCGAGCCTCCGCCGGACGATCGCCTCCTCCGTCTTCCCCAGGTCGTCGCCACCCCGCACATCGCGGGGTCCACCCACGAGGCGCAGGAGCTGGTGGGGCTGGAGACGGCGGCCTGCGTGCGCGACTATCTCGGCGCGGGCATCGTGCGGAACGCGGTCAACTACCCCTCCCTCGGCGCGGAAGAGCTGAAACGGATGCAGCCTTACACGGTGCTGGCGCGCCGTCTCGGGACCCTGCTGAAGCAAATCGCCACCGCGCGTCCGGAAGCCCTCTCCCTCCGGTACTACGGCGGCCTCGCCGAGGGCAGCAACGAGCCCCTCGTGGGCGCCAGCCTCGTCGGTTTCTTCGGGTCGACCGTGGCCAACGTCACCCCCATCAACGCGCGGGCGGTGGCCCGCGACCGCGGGATCGAGGTCATCGAGTCCCGCAGCTCGAGACCCCGCAACTTCACCAACCTCATCTCGATGAAGCTCCACACCGCCCAGGGCGAGCACTGGGTCGAAGGGGTCCTGTTCGAACAGGCCGGCCCGCGGCTGGTCCTTCTCGACGGCGTGCAGATCGAGGCCCCCCTGGAGGGCACCCTCGTGGTGGTCCGCAACGAGGATCAGCCGGGCGTGATCGGCGAGGTGGGCGGGATTCTCGGCCGCCACGCCATCAACATCGAGACGTTCGCGCTGGGCCGGGGACCGGCGGGGGCGGGCGCGGTGGCGGTGGTCAAGATCGACCGGGAAGACACCGGCGGCCCGGGCATCGCAGACGAGGTTCTCCGCGAGATCGCGGCGGTGCCCGCCGTCAGGCAGGCGTTCGTGATATCCACCTGGGAGGCATGAGCCGTTACGGCAACTTCAGTTGAAAGGACACCTGCCGGCCGGGATCGAACAGCTCGACGCCGTCGGCGTCGATGCGCTCCACCCGGTACCGACCCGGCAGCTCGTCGCCGGTCTGCGCCAGCACCACCCGTCCGTCGACGGACAGGATCGCGGTCCGGCGGGGACCCGACGGCGTCTCGTCGGCCGCGATGCCCGCGAGCGACACCCGGGGCGGGACGGCCTGCGCCGCCGCTGCCGCCGGGCCCGGCGCCCAGCCGTCGGGAACGACCGGTTCCGGCGCCGCAACCGCGGCGGAGCCGCGGGAAGCGAGCGTGAACGGGTTGCGGACCACCGGCCGCGGACGGGGCGCCTGCTCGAGGTAGGCGGCCATCCGCGCCACTTCCCGGTCCAGATCGATTCCCCCGATGGGAGATGGCGAGGCTTGCGGAGGGAGGGCCGGACCGCCGGCGGAAGGCGGGGACGGGTTCACGCCGGGCGTCGTCCCCGCCGCCGAGGACAACCACGCCGCCAGGAGCGCGGCGCCGGCCGCCCAAACCGCCAGACGCGTCCTGCTCATGACATCACCTGCCGTGGCGAGAGCCCGGCGGTCTCACCGGGGACTCCCCCTCTGCATCGTACCATGCCGTGACGGATCCGGCACCCGTCAGCCGGCGGGACGGCCGCGCGTACATGGTAGGATTCGCTGTGCACCCCACCACGGTCCCCCCCTCCCCCGACCCGCCCGCCGCCAGACGCACCGCCGCCATCATTCCCGCCCGGTATGCGTCGACCCGACTGCCGGCCAAACCGCTGGCGGACATCGGCGGGCGCACCATGATCGAGCACGTCTACCGGCACGCGGCGGACGCCCGCTCGGTAGACCTGGTCCTCGTCGCGACCGACGACGATCGGATCGCGCAGGCCGTGACCGCGTTCGGCGGTCGGGTTCGCATGACCCGATCCGACCACGCGACCGGCACCGACCGTCTGGCCGAGGTCGCGGCGACGCTCGACTGCGACCTCGTGGTCAACGTGCAGGGCGACGAGCCGCTGATCACGCCGGACCTGATCGACGCCGCGGTCGCGTCCGCGGTGGATCCCGCCGTGGTCATCTCCACGCTGCGGTGTCCTCTCAGGGACGCCGCGGCCTGGCACGACCCCGACGTCGTGAAGGTGGCCGTCGATCGAAACGGCTACGCCCTGTTCTTCTCCCGCGCCGCCATCGGTCTCGCGCGCGGCGCGTCTTCCGCGACGTCCATCGCGGTCGACAAGCATCTGGGGCTCTACGTGTATCGACGACCGTTCCTGCTGACCCTGAGCCGGCTCGAACCGACCCCGCTCGAGCGCGCCGAGCGGCTCGAGCAGATGCGCGCCCTGGAGCACGGCTATCGCATCATGACCACTCGGATCGACGACGACCCGATCGGGGTCGACACCCCGGGGGATCTCGACCGGGTGCGCCGGCGTCTCGCCGCGGGAGCTCTCGCATGAGCGAACCGATTCTCAACGCCGCGGGCCGCCCCATCAAGTTCATCTTCGTCACCGGCGGGGTCGTATCGTCTCTGGGCAAGGGCCTCGCCGCCGCCTCGATCGGGTGCCTGCTCGAAGGGCACGGCTACCGGGTGACGCTGCAGAAGCTGGACCCCTACGTCAACGTCGACCCGGGCACGATGAGCCCCTACCAGCACGGTGAGGTCTACGTCACCGACGACGGCACGGAGACCGACCTCGACCTCGGGCACTACGAGCGCTTCACCAACACCCTCACGACGAGGAACCACAACTGGACCACCGGCAAGATCTATCTGTCGGTGATTCAGAAGGAACGCCGCGGCGACTACCTCGGCGGCACGGTGCAGGTCATTCCCCACATCACGAACGAGATCAAGGACTGCATCCGCGCGGTGGCGGCCGACGTGGACATCGTGCTGGTCGAGGTCGGCGGCACCGTCGGGGACATCGAGAGCCAGCCCTTCCTGGAGGCCATCCGACAGTTCAGACAGGACGTCGGACGGGCGCACACCCTCTACGTTCACCTGACCCTGGTGCCGTTCATCGGAGCCGCCGGCGAGCTGAAGACCAAGCCCACGCAGCACAGCGTCCGCGATCTGCGCTCGATCGGCATTCAGCCCGACATCCTGCTGTGCCGCACCGACCGTTTTCTGCCGGCGGAGATCCGCAGCAAGATCGCCCTCTTCTGCGACGTGGACGAGGACGCGGTGATCACCGCCAAGGACGTGTCGAGCATCTACGAGGTCCCCCTCGCCCTCGGAGACGAGGGGCTCGACCACAAAGTGCTCCGGCGGCTGCAGCTTCCGGATTCCGAACGCACGATGGACGCGTGGCAGTCGCTGATAGAGAGTCTGCGGCAACCGGTGGACCGTCTTCGCATCCACGTCGTCGGCAAGTACGTGGGTTACGAAGATTCCTACAAGAGTCTCAACGAGGCGCTGTACCACGGGGGCTTTCGACATCGGCTGGCCGTGGACATCCAGTGGGTCGAGGCGGAGGCGCTCGAACAGGGCACCAACGACGACCTGCTGAACGACGCGGACGGCATCCTCGTCCCGGGCGGGTTCGGCAACCGCGGGACCAGCGGCATGATGCGCGCCGCCCGCATCGCCCGCGAGCGCCGCATTCCCTACTTCGGCATCTGCTACGGTTTCCAGTGGGCGGCGGTCGAGTTCGCCCGCAACGTGTGCGGGCTCGAGGGCGCGGACTCGACCGAATGCGACCCGGACGCCGCCCACAAGATCATCTACAAGCTGCGCGATCTGCTGGGAGTCGACGAGCTCGGGGGCACGATGCGGCTGGGTCGGTACCCCTGCGAGTTGGCGATCGGCTCGCGCGCGCACGCCATCTATGGAGCCGGCGAGGTGCACGAGCGCCACCGGCATCGATACGAGTTCAATCGGGAATACGAATCGACTCTCGCCGAGCACGGACTGGTCATCTCCGGACAATCTCCCGATCACCGGTTCGTCGAAACCCTCGAGCTGCCGGACCATCCCTGGTTCGTGGCGGTCCAGTTCCATCCCGAGTTCCGATCCAAACCGCTCGATCCGCACCCGTTGTTCGCCGATTTCGTGCGCGCGAGCCATCGGCACAAGATCGCGGCGGCGCAGTCGCAGGAAGACCAGCCGGCGGCGCGGCGAGCCTGACGAAGGCCGCGAGCGGCGATCCGCGGCGTCGCGCGAGACCTCTATAATGGTCGCGTGTCCGTGGTGCGCATCGGGGATATCGCGATCGGCGATGGTGGGCCGCTCGTGCTCATCGCGGGGCCTTGCGTCATAGAGAGCGAAGCGCATGCGCTGTTTCTGGGCGGCGCCATCGCCGATATCACCCGGCAACTCGGCGTTCCCTATATCTTCAAGGCGTCGTTCGACAAGGCCAACCGCACCTCCGCCCACTCGTTTCGCGGCCCCGGCCTGGAGGCGGGCCTGGCCGCGTTGGAGGCCGTCCGGGAAGCCCATCACGTCCCGGTCCTGACCGACGTCCACGAGACCGCGCAGGTGGACGCGGTCGCGCAGGTGGCCGACGTCCTCCAGATCCCGGCCTTTCTGGCGCGGCAGACCGATCTGATCACCGCGGCGGCCGGCACCGGGCGCGCCGTGAACCTCAAGAAGGGCCAGTTCCTGGCCCCCGCGGACATGCGCCACGCCGTCGCGAAGGTCACCGAGACCGGCAACCGGCGCGTCCTGCTCACGGAACGGGGGGTCAGCTTCGGCTACCACAACCTGGTGGTCGACTTCCGCGCGTTCCCGCAGCTCCGGGCGCTCGGCGCTCCGGTGGTGTTCGACGTGACGCACAGCCTGCAGCTGCCCGGGGCCGGCAACGGCGTGACCGCGGGCCAGGCCGAGTACATCGAGCCGCTCGCGGCGGCCGGCGCGGCGAGCGGGGTCGACGCCCTCTTCCTCGAGATTCACGAAGACCCCTCCCGCGCGAAGAGCGACGCGCAGAACGCGCTCCGGCTCGACCGGTTGCAGCCGCTCCTCGAACGGGTGTTGCGAATCGCCGAGGCGGCGAGGGACTGAACCGCATGACGACCACCGGCTCCCCGCCGGCGCCCCCCCCGGTCGACCGGAGGCTGGCGCGGCAGGTCATCGAGACCGAGGCCGCCGCGATCAGGGCCCTCGCCGACCGTCTCGACGAACGGTTCGACGCGGCCGTGCGCCTGCTCGACACGTGCACCGGGCGGGTCATCGTCACCGGCATGGGCAAGTCGGGGATCATCAGCCGCAAGATCGCCGCCACCCTCGCCAGCACCGGCACGCCGGCGTTCTTCCTGCATCCGGCCGAGGCGGTCCACGGAGACCTGGGGGTCGTGCAGGAAGACGACGTCGTCGTGGCCCTGTCCCACAGCGGCGAAACCAACGAGATCCTGCGCCTGATCGACACCATCCGGCGGGTCGGCGCCCGGCTCGTCTGTCTGACCGGAGCGCCGGAGTCGACCCTGGCGCGGACCGCCGACGTCGCGCTCGACTGCGGCGTGCGCGTCGAGGCCTGCCCCCTCAACCTCGTGCCGACGGCGAGCACCACGGCCTCGCTGGCGCTGGGGGACGCCCTCGCCATGACCCTGCTCGTCCGGAAGGGGTTTCGCGAGGACGACTTCGCGAACCTGCATCCCGGCGGAGGGCTCGGCAAGCGTCTGTTGCACGTGGGCCGCCTGATGCGGACCGGCGACGACGTCCCGGCCGTCCACACCGACACCCCGATGCCCGCGGTGCTGCGGGAGATGACCGGCAAGAGGATGGGCATGACCTGCGTGCGGGACGCCGCGGGACGACTGGCCGGCGTGATCACCGACGGGGATCTCCGGCGGCAGCTCGTCGGCGGCCGGCCGCTGTCCGCCTGCACCGCCGGGGACGTCATGTCGACGGAGCCGCGCACGATCACCGCATCGACGCTGGCCGCCCAGGCGCTCCACGTCATGGAGGCCCACCGCATAACCGCGCTCGTGGTGGTCGGCGACGCCCGACAGGTCGAAGGCGTCGTTCACCTCCACGACCTGTGGCGCACCGAGCTGTTCTGATGAGCGACTCCGTGGGGCTGCTCGTCGCGCTGCTGGCCCTGCTGCTGGGTCTCGCGGCCGGGAAGGCGTGGGAGCGCTACAAGCTCAGCGCAGGACGCTGGATCGACCGGCGCCGGGCCCGCGAGTCGCCCCGCTACCTGCTGGGGCTCAACCTGCTGGTGTCCAACCAGCTCGACCTCGCCATCGAGGAGCTGAACACCGCCGCCGGCTTCGATGCCGACGCCCTCGAGATCCAACTGATACTCGGGAACCTGTATCGGGAGAAGGGCCAGGTGACCCGGGCAATCCAGCTCCATCAGCAGTTGCTGCAACGGTCGAAGCTGACCCGGCAGGAGCAGGCGTACATCCTCCTGTGTCTCGGGCTCGACTTCAAGCGCGGCGGCTTCGTCGACCGGGCCCTCGAGACCCTCACGGAAGTGCTGCGCATCGACGGCGCCAACCAGCAGGCGTTGTCGAACCTCGAGAAGCTGCACGAGGAGCAGCAGCAGTGGCAGGAGGCCTGGGCCATCCGCCAACGGCTCGCGGCCCTGGCCGAACCCGCCCAGCGGCCGCAGCACCAGGCGATACTCGCGTTTCTGGAGACCCGCCTGGGTCTCCAGGCGCTGGAGCGGGACGACCCGGCAGAGGCGGTCTCGCGATACGAGGCGGCGATCGCCCTCGATGACCGCGCCGTCCCCGCCTACCTCAATCTCGGCGACCTGCAACGCGGGGAAGGCGGCATGGACGAAGCGCTCGCAACCTGGGAGAAGGTCGCCGATATCGCCCCGGACCGCGCCTACCTGATTCTGGACCGCGTCGAAGGCGCGAGCCGCGAGCAGGAAGACGCGGAGCGGTTCCCGGCCCTGTGCCGCCGTCTGATCGACGCCAATCCCCAGGACTGGCGGGCGCGGCTCGCGCTGGGACGCCACCTCGCGGATCGCGGGGAGCCGTCCGACGCCCTCGATCTGCTCTTCGAATCGCTGGTGCACAACCCGCACGCCCTGGCCATTCATCAAGTGATGTGGCAGGCCCTCGCGGCTCTGCGCTTCGACGAGCCCCGGGTTCGCCGCTACATGGAGCTGACACGCGGCGCGGTGTTCTATCTCGACCCGCACGTGTGCATGCGGTGCCGTTACCGCAGCACCGAGCTGTTGTGGCAGTGTCCCCAGTGCTACGAATGGAACACCTTCGTCGAGGAGCGGATCACCCCGGCCGAAAAGGACTGACGATGCGGGTCGTGCTGACGGGCGGCATCGCGACCGGCAAGAGCCATGCGCTGGCTCGGTTCGCAGTCCACGGCGTGCCGACGTCCGACGCGGACCGGTGGGCCCACGGGGCGACCGCGCCGGGCGGCCCGGCGTGGCAGGACCTGCGCGACCGCTTCGGGCCGGACGTTTTCGACGCGGAGGGGCGCGTCGACCGGCGCCGGCTCGGCGCCCTCGTCTTCGCCGACGACGCGGCCCGGGCCGACCTGAACGCCATCGTCCATCCCCGCGTCCGTTCCGCCATCACCGGCTGGTTCGCCGACCTCGAGCGCCGCCCGAGCCACCGGTTCGGCATCGTCGCGATACCGCTGTTCTTCGAGGGCTCGCGAACCGAGTCGTTCGATCGAGTCATCGTCACTGCCTGCGAGCACCCCGCGCAGGTGGCGCGAGTGGTCGCGCGCGGGTTCAGCCGCGACGAGGCCGAACGCCGCATCGCCGCCCAGCTGCCGACCCCGGAGAAGACGCGCCGGGCCGACTGCGTGATCCGCACGGACGGCACGCTGGCCGACACCGACCGGCAGGTGGACGCGATATACCGCAGGCTCGTGGCGTTGTCGGCGGCCTGAACCGGGTCGACGCGGGACGGCAGGCCGAGACGGCGCCTTTCGCGATCCGGCTTCGAAGGTTCGCCCAGCTCGCCCACCCAGGGACGGCCGTGGAGCGCGGTCGGCAACGGAAGCCCCGGCCGGACCGGCGAACCAGGTGGCGCCCGGCCAGCCAGGTGGCCCGCACGCAATGCCAGTATCGTGTATCGTGCTGGAGCCTCCCGCGGCTGCCCGTCGTCCGACGACTCGGTCGGATCGCCGAACCGACACCGGGGGCGCAACGTAGATGAAGGCGACGGCGTCGTGAGGGCGGAAAGTACCGTGGCGGGGCTCGCAGAGGCAGGTCGATGAACGAGACCGAGGCGTTGGTGGAGATCCGGAACCTGCACAAGCGTTTCCGGCGCGGATCGGAGCGGATCGACGTCCTGCAGGGGGTCACCATCGATCTTCCGCGGGGAGACTTCCTCGCGCTGATGGGACCGTCGGGCTCCGGCAAGACGACGCTGTTGAACCTGCTCGGCGGCCTCGACACGCCGAGCGAGGGCTCGGTGACGGTCGGCGGCGACCGCATCGACCGCATCTCGGGCGGGAAGCTCGCGCGCTGGCGGGCGCGGCACATCGGCTTCGTCTTCCAGCTCTACAACCTGCTGCCGGTGCTCACGGCGGAGCGCAACGTCGAGCTTCCGCTGCTCCTGACGCCGCTGTCGCGCGCCGAACGGCGCCGCCACACCGCCACCGCGCTGGAGGTCGTCGGCCTGTCGGATCGGGCGAAGCACTATCCGCGTCAGCTCTCGGGCGGGCAGGAGCAGCGCGTCGGCATCGCGCGGGCCATCGTGACCGACCCGACCCTGCTGCTCTGCGATGAGCCGACGGGCGACCTCGACCGGAAGGCCGGCGACGAGATCCTCGACCTCCTGCAGGCGCTGAACGCCGACCACGGCAAGACTATCGTCATGGTGACCCACGACGCGCACGCCGCCGCCCGAGCCCGGCGCACGCTCCATCTGCGCAAGGGACTGCTCTCGACGGAGCCGGAATCATGAAGTTCCTGCCGCTCGTCTGGAAGAACCTGTTCCGGCGCCGGGTTCGCACCCTGTTCACGGTGCTGTCGATCGTGGTGGCCTTCGTCCTGTTCTCGTACCTCGCCGCCATCCGCGTCGCGTTCAGCTCGGGCGTCGAGGTGGCGGGCGCGGACCGCATGCTCGTCATCCACAAGATATCGCTCATCCAGCCGCTGCCCGAGAGCTACCTGGGGCGAGTCGCGTCGATCGAGGGGGTGGCGGACATCAGCCACATGTCCTGGTTCGGCGGCGTCTATCAGGACCCGCGCAACTTCTTCGCGCAGTTCGCGGTCGACCCCGAGAGCTATCTGCGCCTCTACCCGGAGATCGTCCTGACCGACGCGGAGCGCGAGGCGTGGCTGCGGAACCGGACCGGGGCCATCGTCGGCCGGGCGACCGCCGACCGGTTCGGATGGGAGGTCGGAGATCGGATTCCCCTCCAGGGGACCATCTTCCGGACGAGCGACGGGCCGACGTGGGAATTCACGATCGACGGCATCTACGAGGCGGGGGTGGAGGGGTACGACACGTCGACTTTCTACTTCCACCACGAGTACCTGATGGAGGCCAACGCGCTGGGCCAGCGTTTCATCGGCCAGTTCATCATCCGCATCGACGACCCGGCGCGGTCGGCCGACGTCTCGGCCGCCGTCGACGCGCGCTTCGCCAACTCGCCGGCCGAGACCAGGACCTCGACCGAGCAGGCGTTCCTGCAGGGATTCGCCGACCAGTTGGGCAACATCGGCGCCATCGTCACCGCGGTGCTGACCGCGGTCTTCTTCACGATTCTGTTGATCGCCGGCAATACGATGGCGCAGTCGATCCGGGAGCGGACCGGCGAGCTGGCGGTGCTGAAGACGCTCGGCTTCACCGACCGCGCGGTGCTGGCCCTGGTGCTCGGCGAGTCGTTCGCGATTGCCGTCGCCGGGGGCGCGCTCGGCCTCGGCCTCGGCCGACTGCTGATCGGCCTGGGCGACCCCACCGGCGGCTTTCTGCCGACGTTCGTCATGCCGCCGCGCGATCTCGCGGTCGGGGGCGCCCTGGTGATCCTGCTCGGGCTCGCGTCGGGGGTCGTACCGGCGGTGCAGGCGACGCGGCTCCGAATCGTCGACGCGTTGCGGAAGGTGTGACGATGCGCTTCCTGGCTCAGGTATTCACGATGATCGCGCTCACGCTGCGCACCGTGCCGCAGCGCGCCGGCTCGTCCCTCGTCGCAGTGACGGGGGTGACGGGGGTGGTGATCGTCTTCGTCGCGGTGCTCTCCATCGCCGAGGGGTTCCAGGCCGCGCTCGCGGGGGCCGGGTCGCCCGACACCGCGATCGTCATGCGGGGCGGCAGCGATACCGAGCTGAGCAGCGGGTTGCCCCTCGCGAGCACCCGGGTCATCAAGGACGCCCCCGGCGTGCGGCGGTCCGCGGACGGCCCCCTCGCGTCGGCCGAGCTGTTCGTGGTCGTCGACGTGCCGAAGCGCAGCACCGGAACGCCGGCGAACGTCCCCCTGCGCGGGGTCGAGCCGGCGGCTTTCGGCATCCGGGACGAGGTGCGCATCGTCGAGGGACGCACCTTCCGGCCGGGAACCAACGAGATCATCGTCGGCCGCAGCGCCGCCGCCCAGTTCGCGGGCATCGACCTCGGGTCCACGCAGCAGTGGGGCGAGAACGCGTGGGAGGTCGTCGGCATCTTCGAGGCCGGCGGCACCATCGCCGAGTCGGAGATCTGGTGCGACGCCCGCGTGCTGCAGCCGGCGTACCGCCGCGGCGACTCCTTCCAGTCGGTGTACGCGAGACTCGAGTCGGCCGACGCCTTCGACGCCTTCAAGGACGCCCTGACCACCGATCCCCGCGTCGACGTCATGGTCGAGCGCGAGGAGGACTACTACCTGGGGCAGTCCCAGATGGTCACCGGCATCATCACCGGCATCGGCACCGTCATCGCGCTCCTGATGGGCATCGGCGCGGTGTTCGGCGCCATCAACACGATGTACACCGCGGTGGCCAGCCGGACCCGCGAGATCGCGACGCTGCGCGCGCTCGGGTTCTCCAGCGGGCCCGTGGTCATCTCGGTGATGGCGGAATCGGTGGCCCTGTCCATCGTCGGCGGGGCTCTCGGCGGCTTCCTGGCCTACGCCGGCTTCAACGGCTATCAGACCGCCACCATCAACTGGCAGACGTTCAGCCAGGTGGCGTTCGCGTTCAGAGTCACCCCCGCGCTGCTGATCCAGGGCATCGTCTGGGCCGTCGTGATGGGGTTCGCCGGCGGGATCTTCCCCGCCCTCCGCGCCGCCCGGCTGCCCGTGGCCACCGCCCTGCGGGAGCTGTGAGGGAATCCTCTATCTCGACATCGCCCAACTTCCATGCAAGCGCCCGAGGTTTCGCCTCCCGCCTGCCCGCACGCAGGACATCCTGCACGCTCACCCCGGCTCTCACGCCATCCCCGGCGTCCTCCGGTAGTGCCCCGCCCCGACCCTCTCGCGACCCCAACGGCCCGCGCTGGGCCGGCCATTCGACTCCTCCGCTCCCAGACGCCGGTAATCCTCAGCGTGGACCATACATGACTACCGCCTCGATCGCCCTATCGATCCGTGGCACGTAGTCGGGTCCCCACTCGCCCCGGGGCCAGTCCAGGTCCTCTCTTCGAGCCTCGATCTCGCCTGCTACCGACAGCTTCTCAACTCTCCCAGGCCACAAACTTGCCCTCTGCATCGAGTTGTCCAGAAACCTCCTGCTTCTCTCTAGCACTACTAGCGTTCCATCCGGTGTGAGATTCTCAGTAGCCCACCGGTGCACCGTGTAGCTGGTATGCTCGTTACGACTGTTGGCCCTCTCGTTTAGAACCTGTTGAGCTACGACAGCATCGTATCTCTCACCTGGCGTCAAGTCTGCACCCATTCCCTTGCGTAGTTTGCGCGCGTCGGGCGGTCCTCCACATGCGCACCAGTCGAACAGCAGGCCCTTTTTTCGTTCTTCCTGCAACAGATTTAGCGTAAACTGCTCGATCACTGACCACCAATCGTCCATCTGGCTGTCGAAGAGTTCAAACTGTTCCGGTTCCTTGATCCGTCGAAAAAAGGACCAGAGCTCCGGTGCCGGTCCAGCCCCGATGACTGCAATCCTCTTGGCCTTCTCCAGCCGTGTCTTCAGCTCCCTGGACTGTTCTGCGAGTTCATCGATCCAGCGATATCCTCGCGGCATGTAGGCGTACACATACCCTTCTATCGTGTTGCGATATGGTGGCAGTTCGTCGCGCATGCGTCCAGCGTACCATTTGCGGAGTATCTCGGTCTGCTCGTAAACTCTCCGACGTAATGTCTCGGGCGCCATTTCAGGGAGTCGCTCCTCAAGGAACGTTCGTGCACGTGGGTAATGAAGGCTCTCGACCCTAGGCATCGCTTTCTCCCAGAACACGTAGTGTCAAGTTGTAGCGGGCACCCGTGACATGTGCTGACTTCGTGGTTGCCCTCGGGACTTGATGTTCCCATTTCTGCTGAAACCCCGCAGGCATTATCAAGAGCGATCCTGGCTCCAGGATCTGCTCCGCGGCTCGTTGATGCGACTGCATCTCACGGATCATGAAGCGACGTGGTGCGCCAAGCGAGACGGAGGCAATCGGGTGCGATTGGTCGATCTCGGGTTCGTCGTCGGCATGCCAGGACACTCGGTCGTTGCCATCTCGGTACACGTTTAACAGTGCGCAATTCGGTGGCTGAAGTGCCCCCCATAGCTCATGTTCGGCGACTCGAATCGACAGATCCTCTATGAACTTCGGCCATCCCCGGCATGAGTCCATCGTTCCGCCGTACCGGTAGGACTGCCCGTTGCGAGCCATCCACGCTGTCTCGCGCGGACGTTCCATCGCCCGACCGTACATTCGAATAGACGTACGAGAGGGTTCGAGTCCTTCGCACTCTGCGATGAGCTTTCGTTGCTCGATCCCGGAGAGCCAGTCCGCGATGTACAGTGCTCCCGTGCCGCCCAGGCTCCCCGGTGTTGTTACGCTGCTGCCAAGTGCTGGTCCGAAAGGAAGTCGCTGCCGTTCCATGGTTCGATCTCTCCGTACTGTTGGCGCGTTTTCGGCCGCCGTTCCACCTGACACATGGTGGCGGGATTCCGACTATCCGGCCGCGCTCAAGATGCGCGAGTGGGTCCGTACCGACTGCTGGAACGTGACCTCAGTCGCCACACCCGGGAAGCGCCACGGGGCCCGGGACCAGCCGTTGCGAATAGCCACGTCGCTGCTCGAGCCCGCGCCGTCTTCCGAGCTGCTCACCGAACGGGCGCCCGAAACCGATCGTCCCGACGGTTAACTTGGATTCTGATTCTGCCCGCAAGCTCCCGTCAAGGGACGGCTCCGGCATCGGCGCGCCAAGCCTCGAGGGCGGTCAACAGGCGCTCGACACGGTCTGGATGAGCCGCCGCCCGGTCCTCCTGTTCGCCGAGGTCCTCGTCGAGGTCGAACAGCATCGGCGGTCCCGGCGTCCCTTCGTGGCGATCGAACACCAGCTTCCAGGGTCCGTCGCGAACCGCGGCGCCCCGCCCTGCTCGTCCGGGGCATCGCCTGGGCCGTGGCGATGGGGCTCCTCGGCGAGCTCTTCCCCGCCGTCCGCGCCGCCCGGCCGCCGGTGGCCACCGCCCTGCGGGAGCCGTGAGAGCGGCAGCGATTGATCGCCGGATGTACAGCGCACGGCCCGTGTTAAGCTGAACCGATGGCAGACACCGACACGTTGCCGCGGGCCGTGCGCGGCGCCGGCGGCTCCGAAGCCGCGAGCCCCGCGAGACCGGATGCACCTGGCCGCCGCGCGCCGAGCTACGAGGCGCTACGGTTTCCCGGCACCAGCCCGATACCGCTCCTGCGCGACGGGTTCGAGGCGTACGACGGCCACATCGAGTACTGGGACGCCCGCAGCGGAACCGCCTGGGTGGTCGCCGAGAACTCCGGCGTCCACGAGGGATCCTCGCGGCGGCTGCCGCACCTGGCCGAGCGCATCGCCTCGGTGCGCGGGGCCCCGATCGTCTCCTTCGGATCGGTCAGCCTGGTGGTGCGCGACGCCGCGGGCCGGCCGGAGCGGGCGCTGGAGGCGGACGAGACGCTGTACCTGCATCCCGACCGCGCCGCCACGCCGCAGCGGTCCCTGACGATCGGCGAGCACGACTTCCCCGACGTCGTGCTCGAAGTCGATCACACGACCGACGTGCGCCCCGGGAAGCTGCTGCTGTACGAAGCCTGGGGCTTCCCGGAGCTGTGGGTGGTCGTGCCGCCGGCCGGCGCCACGCGCCGGCGGCCGGCCGGGGTGACGATCCACCTTCTCGAAGGCGGACGGTACGGGTCCTCGCCGGAGAGCGCGGCGTTCCCGGGCTGGACGGCGGCGGAGATCCACACCGGCCTGACCGAGCCGGTGCCGACGCCCGCGACCTGCCGGGTGCTGGAACGCGTGGGACGGGCTCTCGGCGCCCGCGAAGGGCACGGGCCCGAAGACGATCCGCTGTCGCGCGCCCTGATGGCGGAAGGCCGCGCCCAGGAGCTGGCGGCGGCGGTGCAGAGCCTGCTGAAGCTGCGCGGGCGGTCGTTCTCGCCGGCGTTCCCCGAGCGCGCCGCGGCGTTCTCCGGCATCGCGCGAGACACCGTGATGGCGGCCGCGCTCGCCTGCGCCGACGAGGCCGACTTCTGGCGCCGTCTCGATCTCGAAGCGCCGCCTGGCTGAGTTCCGTAGACGACGGGCTGCGCCTGGGTGCAGTTTGGCAGCCCTGTTTCGATCACTGGCCTGTCGGCCCGCGCCGACCCGTCACTCGGTGACGCGGCCGATCAGCGAATCGCCCCCGCGTCCGCCCTCCACGCATCCAGAGCCAGCAGCCGCTCGACCCCGTCGGGGGGTCCCGGCAGGCCCGCATCACGACCGGTTCGGCGACGTCCTGTCGGCGATGGACTCGAAGCCCGTCAGCAGGTCACTCTGACCGAGGGCCTCTTCCAGCATCCGCAGCAATCGGCGGATTCGGCGGCGACGAGCGTCGGATCCGTGGAGGCGCCACAGGTTCCGCGCATCTTCCGCATCCTTGGGACGGCCAGCGAGGATCTTGCCGACGATGAGGTCGGCGACGTCGATCAACGGGACGCGCGTGCCGCCGATGTCCGTGGTCTTCGCCCGGTCGAGAAACTCGTCCTCGAGTCCGGATCCGGCCAGCACGACGTCGAGCGGCATGCCGGTGGCAACGTGAGCGAACGGCATCACGCGCGTTCGTTGCACGAAATCGGGATCGTCGACGCGAAGCGCGAAGCCGGCGGCCTCCATGTCGCGCACGAAACGCGCCGGCTCGTCCGGATCGAGCCGGACGGTGACGTCGACGTCGGCGCTGAATCGAGGTGCGCCGTACGCGACGACCGCCTGTGCGCCGAAGAGGTACCAGCGCCCCCAGCGGTCGAGCACCGCGGAGAGGTGCTCCAGCAGATCAAGCGCGGCGGGCTGCATCGACACGGGCGAACAGCTCCGTCATGCGCACATGGTGGCGCAGATCGTCCCGCCGGCTCGCCACGTCGGGCCAGTCCGGATGCTGCAACCGCGCCTGCCGGCGCAGCTCCTCGGCGATGCGCATCGCCTCGATCGGCCCGAGACGACCGACGCGCTCGGCCCAGTACGCGTCCTTGGCGTCGCGCGCGCGCTGCCAGTCGCGCGCCATGAACGCGCGAATGCCGTCGGAGATCACCCTGTCATCGTATCCGCTCCGGCGGAGACGCTCAATCCGGGAAGTGCTCGACGAGCCGGGAACCGACGGCGTGTCCGCGACCGACCGGTTCCGACTCCTGCCCCCGCTTCCCGCCGGATCCAGACAGACCCGGCCGAGCAAGAGGCAGTGTCCTCACGGCAACCGGAACGCCACGAGCGACGGGACCGCGCCGCCCACGGTGACCGCGATGTACTGGCGCCCGTCGAGCATGTAGGTCATCGGCGTGCCGATGGCGCCGCCCGGCAGATCCACGGCTCCCCGCAGCTCGCCCGTCGCCTTGTCGTAGGCCACGAGCCGGGGGCCGTCGTCGGCGCCGCCGGCGGTCAGCGTGTAGATCAGCAGGGTTCGTGTGACCAGCGGACCGTTCCGGCCGGCGTCGCCGCCCAGCGGGGGCAGATCGAGGTGGCGAAGCCGCGGGTGGTTGCGGAATCGGTCGCCGTTGCCGGTCGGCGTCATCCACCGGTGCTCGCCGGTGTGCATGTCGATGGCGGTCATGCGCGAGTACGGCGGCTTCCACAGGGGCAGCCCGCCGGGCATCTGCGGGCGCCGCCGCAGGTTTCCCCCGCCGAGGAACGCCGCGTTGCCCCGGCTGAGGAGATAGCGCAGGTTGGAGTCGTCGGCCGCCACGGGCTCCCGGAACCGCATGACCGAGTGCAGGTTGCGGGACGGCACGTAGAGCATGCCGGTCTCGGGGTCGACCCCTGCCCCGCCCCAGCTCGCGCCGCCGCCGGCGCTGGGGCGGAAGACGGTGCCCCGCAGGGAGAGCGGCGTGTAGAGCGGCCCGAGGCGGAAACCCTCCACCGCCTCGATGGCCAACTGCCGGATCTCCGGGGTGAAGTCCACGAGGTCGTCGACGAGCGCCCCCTGATACTCGAAGGCGGCGGGCCGCGTGGGGAAAGGCTGGGTCGGGGCCAGCAGCTCGCCCGCGAGGTCGGTGTCGGTGGCCACCGGCCGCTCCTCGATGGGCCAGATCGGCTCGCCCGTCACCCGGTCGAACACGTAGACGAAACCCTGCTTCGTGACCTGGGCGACGGCCTTCACGGGCCGCCCGTCGACCACGATGTCGATGAGGTTCGGGCCGGTGGGATTGTCGTAGTCCCACACGCCGTGGTGCACCATCTGGAAGTGCCACACGCGCTGCCCGGTCTCGATGTCCACCGCCACCAGGCTCTCGGCAAACAGGTTGTCGCCCAGCCGCTGCCCCCCGTAGTAGTCGGACGTCGGCGTGCTCGTCGGCAGGTAGACGTAGCCCAGCTCGGGATCGGCGGCGATGTTGCCCCAGACGTTGGTGTTCCCCGAGTAGCGCCACGCCTCGTTCAGCCACGTGTCGGCCCCGTACGCGTCGGCGCTCTGGGGCACCATGTGGAAGTCCCAGCGGTGACGCCCGGTCTGCGCGTCGTAGGCGCGCACGTAGCCCGGCGCGTTCTCCCTCCGGCTGAGATAGTCGTGGATCGAAGACCCCACGACGACCGTGTCGCCGACCACCAGGGGCGGAGACCGGGACGGCGGCGGCAGCCGGCTCGGATTCTCGCGCGCCCGCGGCAGCCCCGCTTCGAGGCTGACGCGGCCATTCTCGCCGAAGTCGGCGGCGGGCAGCCCCGTCGCCGCATCCACGGCGGTGAGCGACCCGTCGCCGGTGCCCCAGATGACGCGGGCCTGCCCGCCGGACTCCCAGTAGGCGACCCCGCGGTGGTTCCATGGCGCGGGGAGGGGCGGGCTGCCCGCTTCGTACACGCGCGGGTTGTAGACCCACGCCGTCTCCCCGGTGCGCGCGTCGATGGCCGCGGCCTGATAGATCGGCGTGGCGAGATAGAGCCGGCCGCCGGCCATGACCGGGGTCGCCGACAGCCGCGCGATGCTCGGCCGGGTCACCCACCGGTCGGGATCGGCCGCCTCGAGCCGGTCGAACACCGTCCCCGCCGCGGCCAGCGCGACCCCCGACCCGTCCTCGACCGGCAGGTGCGCGTCGGCGCTGCGCCAGCGCCACGCCACCTCGAGGGTCTCGAAGTTGGCGGCGGTGATCTGGTCCAGCGGCGCGTACCGCGTGCCGTGGAGACCGCCGGCATACGAGCGCCACTCGCCGTCGGCCGCCCCCGCCGGCTGCGCCGCCGCGGCCGCCGCCGACAGACAGGCGACGGCCAGCGCCGCCCCCACGCGCTGCTTCATCGGCACCGAGACTCCTCCCCCGCTACGGTTGCCTCCAAGCGGCCATCCCAGGCGTTTCCGGGCAGGACCAATGGTCGGCCGGAAGGAGCTGACGCACCCGGCGCCGCTCCCCCCGGAAGCCTGCGGATCAGAACAACGACGTCGGGCGGCGCTTCCACTCCGGCATGATGCCTTCGAGCGCGCCGACGTGGGTGCCGGCCTGCGTCAGCAGGTGGTGCAGGTCGTTCCCGATGCTGATCAGGCTGAACCCCTGCTCGCGGAACTCGGCCACGCGGTCGGTGCCGAACAGGAACAGCCCGAGAATCACGCCGTTGCGCCGGGCCGCCGCCTTCAGCGCGTCGGTGGCTTCCTTGAGCTCGGGCGAGGTGTACATTTCGGGGAACTGATACTTCTCGTAGAGTCCCATCGACATGCACAGGTCGTTCTGGCCCAGGAACAGGATGTCGACCCCGGGCACCGCCGCGATCTCGTCGATGTTGCGGATGCAGTCCGCGGTCTCGACCTGCAGGGCGCAGATGACGTTGTCGTTGGCGGGGCCGGCGTAGCCGAGCAGCCCGGCCTTGTTCATGCTGCGCTGGGGGAAGTACACCGAGCGCGTCCCCACCGTCGGGTATCGCGTGCAGCTCACGGCCTGGCGGGCCTCGTCGGCATTGTTGATGTAGGGCACGAGGACGCCGTCTGAGCCCACGTCCAGCGCCTGCTGGATGCCCGCGCGGTCGCTGTAGCCGGTCACCCGCACCAGCGACTTCGCCCCGCCGCTGGCGATGCCCCCGATCATCGTGGACAGCGTCTCGTATCCCATCGGGCCGTGCTGCGAGTCGATCAGCAGCCAGTCGTAGCCGCTGTGGGCCAGCTGCTCGACGGCGGTCACGCTGTGCGAATTGATGAACAGGCCCAGCTTCGGGGTGTTGTTCCGCAGTGCGGCCTTGAACTCTGCACCGGTCAAACTGTCGCTCATCTAGCTCTTCTCCTCTGCTTCCCGGGTTGATCCATGCCTGCACGAGATGGTGGCGCTGTCAATCGTCCGGCCATTTTCCATCGCAGACCGGCTGGAGTATACCTGCCAGCGCCGGTCGCCCGGACCAAAACGGTCCAGGAACCGGTGGCAAAGGGCCCCGCCGCGCTCGGCCGGCGGTAGTCGCTGCCTGACCGGGTTGCCCCTCGGAGCTGGTTGGCTCCCCGGTCACGCCTGCCCACCAGCCCGGAAATCGTCGCCGGCGGTTCCGATTGCCGCCCAACAACCAACCCTCCCCGCTCCGTTCTACGGCGCAGACTCCTGGCCCGTGGCGAGACTCCGCAGAAGCTCCTCGACGTCGACCCGCCAGAGGTTCGCGGCCGCTTCCCTCAGGCTGTAGACCAGACCCGAGCCGTCGGGAAGCCAGTCGAAGCCGCCGACCTCGCCCTCGCGGGTGAGACGGGTCGCCGGCCCGCCCCCGGCGCCCGCGATGTGCAGCTCTCGATCCGGCGCCTCGCCGGACAGGAACGCCACGCGGGTCCCGTCCGGCGACCAGCGGGGCCGCGTCTCGTCGTCGGCGGCGGTGGTCAGCCGGGCGCCGGGGCCGCCGCGGGCCGGCATGACCTGGATGTCGAACCCGATGCCGTCGTGAACCTGATAGGCGATACGGCTGCCGTCGGGAGCGTAGTCCATGCGGGCGCTGTATCCGCCGCGCGTGAGCTGCTCGGCCGGCCCCCCCTCCGCCCGCACCCGCCACACCTGCTCCTGGCCGTCCGCTCCCGGCGATCGGAACAACAGCGACCCGCCTTCGGGATGCCACCGGGGGGCGGGCGCGGCGCCCTGCGTCGTGAGGCGCCGCGGCGCGCTGCCGTCGGGCGCGATCAGCCAGATGTCGGACGCACCGGCCCGGTTGGACGAGAACGCCAGCGTTCCGCCGCCGGGCGACCACACCGGGTCGACGTCGCGCCCCGGATGCGTCGTCACCTGTCTGACCTCGCCCCCCGCCGCCGGCACGATCCAGATATCACTGTTCCCGCTGCGGCCGGACTCGAACGCGATGAACGCGCCGTCCGGAGACCACCGCGGCGCGGCGGTGCCGCCGGGGTTCGTCGTGAGCCGCCGCGGCGCGCCCCCGTCGATCGCGACGACGTGCACGTCACGCGCGCCGGCCTGCTCCGAGAGGAACGCGACACGGGCGCCGTCCGGGGACACGACCGGATCGACAGCGATGTCGGAACCGGACGTGAGGGCCGTTGCCGCCCCGCCGTCGACCGGCACCCTCCACAGCCGCGTCCGCTGCGAAGCGACGCTGAACACCAGAGCCGCGCCGTCCCCCGACCACCGCGGAAGCCCCTCCTCGGCGGCGTCGTTCGTGACCGGTCTCGCCGCGCCCCCGGCCGCGGGCACGATCCAGATGTCGGCCTGGTCGTCGCGTATCGACCGAAACGCCACCCAGTTGCCATCCGGCGACCAGCGGGGCTGCTGGTCGTTCCCCGGCCCGCGCGTCAGCGGGACATCCGCCCCCCCGTCACGGGACGTCACCCAGACGTCGGGGCTGCCGTTACGGTTCGAAACGAAGACGAGCCGGGCGCCGTCCGGCGACCACTCCACCTGGTCGTGCCCGCCCGGCGCCACCGTCAGCGGCCGGTCCTCGCCGGCCGCCGCCGGCGCCACCCGAATGTGACGGGCGCCGCCGTCGGTGGACACGAAGGCAATCTCGCGGCCGTCGGGCGACCAGCGCGCCCAGTTGCGGGCGTTTCCGCTCGTCGTGAGCCGCACCGGCGCGCCGCCGCCGTCCGCCGGCACTGTCCAGAGATCGATGCGACCCTCGAAATTGCTCGAGTACAGCACCGTGGACCCGTCGGGCGCCCACTGCGGATCGCGCACCCGCCCGGGGCCGGAGGTCATCCGCACGGGATTTCCCCCGGCCGCGGGCACGATCCAGAGATCGGCAGGTCCCTCCCGACCGGAGACGTAGGCGAGGCGGGAACCGTCGGGCGACCAGCTCGGGGCCGTGAGAAAGTCGTGCCCGCCGGTCAGCATCGTGGCGTCGCCGCCGGCGAGCGGCGCCGTCCAGAGCCCGAGCGCATCGCCGCGGTCGGACACGAAGGCGACCCGGGAGCCGTCCGCCGCCACCGCAACATCGCGATCGACGGCCGCGCCGGCGGTGACGGCGGCCCGCGGGAGGCCGCCCGCGTCGAAGCCGGCGGCGGGCAACGGCGCCGGCGGCTCGGCGCACCCGGAGGCCGTCAACAGCAACGCGAGGAGCCGGCGCCGCAGGCGTCCCATGGTCTCGACCGACGGCTGATTGTGCGGGAGGGGACGGGCCGGGTCAAGCCGCGGGAGCGCTTGACAATCCCGGCGCGAAGGACGAAGGTTGGCGCCGGACGGCCGGTTCCGGGGACGCCGCAGCCGCGTTCGGACCACCCGTCCCGCAGGTACAGGATGGCCTGTGCCGCAACCCGAGGTACATGGATGAACATGAGGTGTGACGCTGTTTCGCGATCCGGAGGGCGACGACTCGTCGGCGCCGCCGCCCTCGCCGCCGTGTCCTGCTGATGGTCTCGCCGGCGACCGCGCTGGCCCAGCGCGGACAATCCGGCCCGGCCGAGCATGCCGACGTCGAAGCGGTGAACGACCCGCCCAACCCCTACGAGACGGTCCGCGACTGGGGAACCCTGCCCGACGGCCGGAGCTGGGGATCGGTCAGCGCCGTCAACGTGGACGTGGACGGGCGCCACATCTGGGCCGGCGACCGCTGCGGGGTCAACTCCTGCGCGGAATCGGACGTCGACCCGATCGTCAAGCTCGACCCCGACGGCAACGTCGTGCAGAGCTTCGGCGCCGGGCTCATCACCTGGCCGCACGGCATGGACGTCGACAGCGAGGGGAACGTCTGGGTCGCCGACGCCCGCGCCCCGAACGCCCGGGAGCTGGAGCGCACGCCGGACGCCCCCCGCAACGGACATCAGGTCGTCAAGTTCAGCCCCGAGGGCGAGGTCCTGATGGTGCTCGGCACGCCGGGCGAGGCGGGCAATCCGCCGACGCACTTCACCGAGCCCAACGACGTGCTCGTGGCCCCGGACGGGAGCATCTTCGTCGGGGAGTCGCACGGCGCGCAGTTCCTCGACGAGCCGGGCCCCAACGCCATCGGCCGCATCACGAAGTGGGCGGCGGACGGGACGTTCATCAAGTCGTTCGGGTCGTGGGGCTACGAGGACGGCCAGTTCCGCGCCCCGCATTCGCTGGCCATGGACTCGCAGGGCCGGCTCTTCGTGGCGGACCGCGGCAACCGCCGCATCCAGATCTTCGACCAGGAGGGCACGCACCTCGACACGTGGTACCAGTTCAGCCGCATCAGCGGGCTGTTCATCGACGCCAACGACATCCTCTATGCGATCGACTCCGAGTCGGACGAGAGCTACAACCCCGGCGGCTGGCGGAAAGGGCTGCGCATCGGCAGCGCCCGCACCGGGGAGGTCCTGTACTTCATTCGAGAGCACGTCTCGGAACGGCCCTCGGGCATGGGAGGCTACGGCTCGATGGGCGAAGGAGTGACCGCCGACGCCGAGGGCAACGTCATCGCGGGCGAGGTCGGCCCCGTTCAGGGCCTCACGAAGTTCGTCCCCCGCCTGCTCCCCGACTGACTGCGTTCGCGGAAGGCGGTTCGGGGGACTCCCTGCCGGCGCCGCGATCGCGCGGCCGGTTCACACGCCCCGCGGCCGGTCCCTCCGGCCGCGGGGCGTTCGTCTCGCGAGCGGGCGCGGCCCCGCGTTCGGCGCACCGAACGGGCGGGGCGAATGCGGGTCAGGGCCGCAGCTCGCGCCCTTCCCTCTCCAGGTTGCGGGCCCCCGCGAGGATGCCGTACAGCCCGTAGTTGCCCTCGTGGCAGGCGTACTCGAACAGCGGACCATCGGTCCGGCGGAACGGCATCATGACGGTGTAGGGCGCGGTGTAGACGGTCGGGTCGGTGACCGTGAACTCGTAGGCGACGGTGTCGGGGTCGAGCCGCGTGAGCCGCTCGACGAGATGCATGTTCGGCCCCGTGCCCCCGCTCTGGCCCCCGCGGAAATGGGTGGTCTCGATGACCAGCGTCTCACCCTCCCAGTGGGCGCGCGACACCCCCGCGAACTGCGGGAACGGCGGCTTCGCGACGTCCTGGTCGATGGGGATGATGCGGGCGTTGTGCACCATCTCGTTGAGAATGGCGACGTAGCCCGGCGCCTGGAAGATCATCACGTTGTTGTTGTACGAGGCCGACCGCATCGGCGGACCCGAGTTGAAGCCCATGATGCACCGGTCGGCGAGGCTGCGGTTCTCGTACGAGTCGTACATGTGCTCGCGGCGATACGCGGCGCGCTCCCGCGCCGCCATCGCCGCCTCTTCCGTCCGCGGCGGCAGGCGTCCGCCGGGCGGGTCGACGACCAGCGAAGTGCGCTTGTCGGAGGTCAGCTCGATGCCCCGCTCGTACCAGAACTCGTTGTACGACAGGACGCCCCCCTCCGAGCGGGGCCGGTAGCCGGCCGCGCCCGTCTCGGGGTCGAAGAGGTCGCGGTTCAGCCGCGTCCGCTCGGCCGCCTCGAAGGCCGCCGCCTCCTCCGGCGTCAGGTTCTCCAGCCCCTCGAACCGCGACGGCCGCTGGAACGGCGTCAACGTGCGGAAGGTGAAGGTGCCGGACACGTCCGGCTGTCCGTCCGGGGTGCGCATCGGCATGGTGGGCTCGCCCGACTGCGCCGCCGCCATCGGCACGAGCGCGAGCACGATCGCCGCGCCGGCGAACGCCGCGAGACATTTCTTCAGCATCTGCAATCTCCCCTGGAAACGGGCGGCCGAATCAGCCCCGCCCGCGGCTCCATGTAACAGCACAGTAGACGGGCGCGGTCGCGAACGCAAGGGGCCGGCCGACGGCCCCGGCCAGGTTACGCCAGCAGCTCGAGCAGGGCCTCGGACACCGTATCGGGACGCTGCACGGGGAGGTCGTGACCCGCGCCCTCGACGATGCGCCGCGCGACGAGGTTCGTGAACCGGCTCTGGTCGCCCGACGGGTCGGGCGACGGCCGGCCGAAGCCGCTCTCGTCGCCCCGCAGGACGATCGCGGGCACCGTGATCGGGGGCCGCTCGGCCAGCTGCCGCTCGACCGCGAGGAAACGCTCCTCGCCGGGGGCGTTGAGGTGCCGGTGCCGGTACGAGTGGATGACGATGTCGACGAAGTCGGGGTTGTCGAACGAGGGCGCGGACCGCTCGAACGCCTCGTCGGTGTACTCCCATCCCGGCGACCACGTCTCCCACAGGTGCCGGATGATGTCGCGCCGGTTCGCCTCGAGCCCGGCCACGCCCTGCCTGGTGTTGAAGTACCACTGGTACCAGAGCCGCGCCGCGCCCGCGGCCGAGCCCGGCCGGCCGGGGTTGACGGTGTCCTGCACCGAGTAGCCGTTCACCGCCACCTGAGCCCGCACCCGTTCCGGGTGCAGAATCGAGGTGATGCAGGCGGCCCGGTTCCCCCAGTCGAAGCCGGCCAGCGCCACCTCCTCCAGGCCGAGGGTGTCGGCGAAGTCGACCACGTCCTGGGCGATCGCGGCCTGCTCGGCCATCCGCGGCGCGTCGGGATCGAGAAACCGGGTCGACCCGTACCCGCGCAGGTACGGCACGAGCACTCGGTACCCCGCCTCGGCCAGGGGCGGCGCGACCCCGTCCCAGGAGCGGATGTCATAGGGGAATCCGTGGAGCAGGACGATGGGAAAGCCCCCGCTGTCGCCGTGCTCCTCGTAGCCGATCTCGAGCACCGCGGTGCGCACCGTCCGCACCGCCGGGCCCTCGGCCGTCTGCGCCGCCGCGCGCGCCTCGGCCGCGCTGCCGCGGTCCGCGGCGGCCGCCCCGGCCGCGGCCACCCCCGCCGCGCCGGCGTGCTTCAGGAAGTCTCGTCGGGTCTGGGTCATGATGCTCCTCCCGCCGCCGGTGCGCCGGCAGAGGCCGCGCGGTCCACTGCGAAGCCGCAGTGCCGACGTGGCAGGCGCACGGCCGTACGTGTGCATTGTACCGCCGGTCATCGTGGGGCCGCGGGTTCCCTCGAAGATCCTTGAAAATCCGCGCTTCACGGACAGAATTTCAAGGATTAGCTGACGGATCGCGGCAATGCGGCAAATGCGGCAAATGCGGCAATGCGGCAAGACGACGATCGCCCAGGAGTCTGCGCCGTAGAGCGGCGCGGACTCCTGGAGGATTGGTTGGGCGCCAAGCGGAGCCGCAGGCGACGATTGGCGGGCCAAGGCGATCACGGCCGACCGGACGCCGGCCAGCGCGATTCCCGCGCTGGCGGCGACATCGGAGGCGACCTGACAAACCGCGTCGCCCTTCACCCGGGCCGCGGCAGCTCCGTCGTGTAGAACGGCTCCAAACGGTCGATCGCCTCGACCGGCTGGCGGTCGACGTCCCACCGGAACTGCCGCAACGCGATGCGGTCGGGCAGGAAGTCGCACAGCGTGAAGCCGTGGTCCTCGATGGGCGCCACCGACTCCTCGATGTCGAGATGGGCGGGGGGCGTGGCGCCGATGCCGCGCACCACCGACGGGAACCCCCGCACCGAGGTGCCGACCGGACCGCTGAGCACCGCGGTGATCGGCCGCGCGGCGAGGTCGACCCCGCCCGCGCGGTGGATGCGGCCGACGCCGATGGCGTGCAGATCGCCGCTGATGATCAGCGGGACGCGGTCGGGCTGGGCACCGATGGCCCGGGCGAGCCGGTCGTGCTGGCGCAGCCAGCCCTCCTGCCAGTACGGCTTGTCGACGGCGGTCGTGAGGCCGCCGCCCTCCCGGTCGAGGATGTCCGGATACCACTCGCCCCACTTGCCGGCGCTCCACCCGAACGGGTTCGAGGGCGCGTGCACGAGATGCCTGACCCCGGTCGACGCGGTGCGGCCGAGCAGCCAGCGCTCGACCTGGGCCTCGACGAACACCGCGTTCGGTCCCGCGAGGCTCAGGGTCCGGCGCACGTCGTACAGCAGCACCTCGGCCAGATCGCCGTAGCGCACCGTCCCGAAGCTCTCGGACAGGTCGCCACGGTCGCCGGCCGACGACCACGGCAGCCCGGCCGGGCGCCCCGCGTCGGGCAGGAACTCCGGGTAATACAGATGCTGCGTGGCCCGCGCGAGCTGCAGCTGGAACCAGGGAATCGGGAAGCTCGCGATGTCGTCGGTGACCGCGTCGTTCTCCCAGTGGTCGTGGTCGTCCTGCAGGAAGAACACCGGCGTCGAGCGGAAGTCGCTGCCGTAGACGGGGACGATCTGGGGCCCCGCCGCCGCCTTCATCGCCGTCTCGTTGCTCCCGCCGAGCACGGTGGCGGAGTAATCGAAGTTCGACGTCCGGCCGCTCGGGCTGAGCTGCCCCGCGTTCTCGCCCTGCCACGTGTGCAGGTCCCAGTAGATGTGGTCGCCGTTGGCCACCGCGGCGTCCGGCTCGAACGACAGCGCGCGGCGCAGCAGCCGGTTGCGGATGATCGTCGGCAGGAAGCCGCTGCGCTGGCCGATGCCCTCGTACGACCCGCCGGGACCGCCGGCGCAGGTGAAGAACAGCATCCGGAACCGCTCGGGGCTCGCATCCGGCGCCGGGAACGTCGACAGCGGCCAGGGCTCGCAGAGCGACGCTCCGTCCGCCCCGTGCAGCGACAGCGTGTGGCGGCGGTCCGGCGCGAGCCCGTTGGCGTGGAACTGCCAGTACTCCCCCGCCGTATCCGTCATGCGTCCCGGGACGTCGGTGGTCCCGATGCGCAGCACCGGCGTGCCCGACAACGGACCGTCGAACGACGCCTTCAGCAGGATGCGCGAGTCGCTGACCCCCGGCAGCAGGTGCCGGACCCGCCCGGGGTCCCACCCCTGCGGCGCGGGCGGAGCCCCCTGCTCGACGAGCGCGCCCAGCGGCAGCCGGCCGAAGAAGGCCGCGCCCATCGCGCCCGCGCTGCCGGCCAGGAACCGCCGGCGATCGACCGATCTCCGCCTGCTCATGCTCTGTCGCCCTCCGGCGCCCACTCTGCCACAACACCGGCGTCGGCGCCACCGGAGAATCCACCCGGGCGAGGACCGCCCTGGCTGTGCCCCTGTCCGGCCCAGTGCATGCACATCGGCACGGGTGCAGCCAGCAACCGCACCCGTGTCCTGCTCTTGTTGAGATAGGCCTGTAGTATGCTTGGTGTCTCGGCGGGAACTACGCGCCCGTAAAAGGACATCATCCATGGAAACGACCGCCAGACTGTTCACCAACGGCCGCAGCCAGGCGGTTCGCATTCCCAAGGCGTATCAGTTCCACGGCGTCAGCGAGGTGCTGATTCGCAAGGAAGGCGACGCGCTGATCATCGTGCCGGCACGCAAGACCTGGACCTCCTTCGCCGACGACGCGCCTCCCGTGGATGACGACTTCATGGCGGAGCGGCCCGACCTGATGGACGATGACGGCCGCGTCGTGTTGTGATGCGGTATCTCCTGGACACCGACATCTGCAGCTACGCCATTCGCGCGCGTGATCCCGGCCTGCTCGCCATCCTGCAGGACCACGCCCGCTCGGGCGCGGACCTGTCCATCTCCGCCGTGACCTACGCCGAGCTGCGACTGGGCGCCGAGCGGTCGCAGAACGCGGCGCGATACAACTTGGCGATCCAGGCGTTCTCCAGCCGCTTGAGCGACGTGCTGGCCTGGGACAGGGCCGCCGCGGACGAGTTCGCGAGTCTCCAGGCCAGGCTGCTCCGAATCGGACATCCGATAGGCAACAACGACGCCATGATCGCCGCGCACGCGCTGAGCCTCGACCGCGTGCTGGTCACCAACAACGAAAAGCACTTCTCCCGAGTTCCGGGGTTGTCGGTGGAGAACTGGTCCCGCTGATTGGTGATGTCAGGGTTGCGGTCGCCCGCACACGAACCGCCGCCCCATCCAACAACGAGCCGCGGAAACACGAGCCGCAGTAAAGACGCCGCGGGCGACATCCGCGAATCGCTTCCCGTCGCGAAATCGGCCCAGGGCTCGAGACGTCAACCGCGCCGAGCGTCGAGCCGGCGCCGGAAGTCCTCCGCGTCGGTGCAGGTCACCGCCGCCGCGACCGCGGCATCCCGAGGAACGTCGACGACGGCATCGGACGCCTCGTCGGCGAAGGACATGCCACGCGCCTCGAGAATGCTCCGAACGAGGGCCGCCCGCTCCTGCGCGCGGCCCTCGGCCAGACCCTCCGCGCGCCCCTCGGCGACTCCCCGCGAGTGGCCCTCGGCCAGCCCCCGCGAGCGGCCCTCGGCCAGCCCCCGCGCGAGCGACTGCTCGCCCAGCGCGCGCAGCATCGGGTCGTCGTCGGGCCCCGTCCCTTCCCGCGCGCCCAGCGCCCGCCCCACCCGCGCCAGCACGTCGTACGTCTGCGCCGTCACCGGCTCGGTAAGGCCCGCGTGAATCTCCGCCGCGGTCCACCCCGGGAGAGCCACGCTCGCGGCCAGCGAGTCGTATCGTCCGCCGAGCATCCGGTGAATCGTCACCCCCGCCGGCTTCCTCCGCGTCGCCCCCGCCGGCGGCACCACCACCCACAGCTCCGGGAAGCCCCACGCCTCGTACAGCACCAGCTTACCGGGACGCACGTCGGTCGTGTGGTCTACCTCGAGCACCACGTCCGGCAGGTCGTGCTCGCCGATGACAAGCGACCCCTCCGGCGTCAGCGCACGCTCCGGGTGCAGATACACCGTCTCGTCCGCCTGCATCATCCTGTCCGGCTTCCCCTCCGCATCGCGCACCAGCAGGTCCACCGACCCGAACGACGCGATCGGGGCGCCGCGCACCATCGCGATCCGCTCCACCAGATGCGGCAGCCGCCGCGACGTGCCCTCGTGAATGCCGCCGACCGGCTCCGCGACCACCCAGGCCGTCTCGGTCCGGGCCTCCCAGTACTCGATCCGGCCCTCGTGGTCATCGAGCCGGTCGCGCAGCAGCGGTATCTGCCGGCAGCCCGGGAATCGCAGGCCCGCATCGACCGCCAAGCCGAGGCGCGGCGTGCCCAGGCCCCCCCGCGATCCCTGTTCCGTTACCGACGTACCCACCGCGCTACCTCCACCGCGCGCCGACCACCGGCTCCGATCCCTGTCCGCCATCCCTGCAATCATAGCCCGGCAGGTTGCTCCGTGGGAGACCGCCACTTCGAACGCAGCCGATCCCTCCGGGCGACGACAACTGTCATCAGGCGGCGAGAGCAGCTCCGCTTCGGGCTCATTTCCTCGATTGGCTGCGGGGACGCTTGCGCCATCCCAGGGCAGGCCTCATCTTGCCGGCCGAACGGGCTGGATCTGCGCGATGGCGCGGGCGCCCAGGCGCCAGACGAGAACGCCGTTCAGGGTACCCTCGGCAGCTTTGCCGGCAAGTGACGTGAGCAGACCGGCGCCCACCGCCTCCACCGCCTCGCCGGCCCCGCGCCCGGCTTCCGTAATCACGTCTTGAAGCGGACCGTTCTCCGAGAGGTTGTCGGCCGCCGTCTCCGCGGCATCCGCCGCGTCGTCGGACACGTCCTGCAGCACGCCGCTCAGGTAGGTCGCCATGACGCAGCGCGCCAGAAGCAGCCCCGTCTGGACCGCGGTGGGCCGCAGCCCGTAGAGCGCCAGCAGCTCCCGCAGTAACGCCATGCACGCGTACAGCACGATCGCCTGATCGAGCAGTGGGAAGCGCGACGCGGCCGTGCCGAGGCCGACCCTGACCGCATAGGCTCGAACCCGCCGCGCCGCGGCCGCATCCAGAATCGACTGGAACCGTCCGCCGAACGCCTTGAGCCATTCGGAGGCGGACAGGGTCTGCGATTCCTCCAGCAGATCGCGCTGCGCGTCCTCGAAGCGGGTCCGTTCGTCATCGTTCAGATGGGAGTGCGCGGACCGGCTCTCGTACTCTTGCAGATAGCGCCGCAACTCGAGCCGCGCGCGGTCGACGTGGTGAATGGCCAGCCGCTGCCACTGCCGACGCTCGTCCAGCAAACGGAGCCCCGCCAGATTCACGGCCGGACTGCGGCGCAGCCGCATCAGCGCCCATCCGAGACGCGCGATCAGCGCCGCGAGGACAAGGGAGCAACCGGTCGCGCCCACGCCCGCGATCCAGTTGAACGGCGTCGGCAGAGCCCGGATGTGGCCGACCGCCGCCGCCCCCTGGCCGACGAGCAGCAGGCCGAGAATCGACGCGGCGGCCACCAGGGTCCAGCTCAGGAGGCTCAGTATCGGCGCCGGCAACCGGAGATTTCCCACATCGTCCGACCGCAGCCTTCTTGCGAGCTCCCTGTCGAGTTCGTCCTCCTCCCGTTTCGCCTCCTTGCGGTCGCGTTCGTCGACCTCCGCCCGGGTCAGCACCCGGCCCTCACGCCGTCTGGATCGGGGGATGCCGAGCCCGTGGTCGCCGTCGCGGCGCGGCTCGTCCCACGAAGCGGGAGATCCCCTCGCCGGTGGCGCTCCTCGGCCTTCACCGGGTATCCCGGCGGGGCTGGGGGTGGCAGGTCCGGGGTCGCGGTCTGGTTCTCGGTTGCTGGCCGACGCTCGGTCTTGGGCGCGTGGCATGGCGGTCATGGCGGTCACCCCAGCGCCGTCAAGTCGAAGACGGCGTCCAAGTTCCGATGGCGCGGCGGAATCATGATGTTCTCCGGCACTCGGGGCCAGAAGCTGGGGTACTGGTAGTCGCCCTCCTTCCAGGACCCTGGCCACTCCTCCGGGAGCGGCGACACGCGAAACTCCGCCGCCTTCCGGTCCGACGTGTACGGTCCCGGCTGCGTCTGGCCAATCAGCGTGTACGGCGCACTGCCCGGCTGGGTCGAGACGCACGCGCTGCAGACGAACCACTTCACCTCGACCGCCGGCGAGAGCTTCTGGGCCGCGCGGGCGTTCATCGACTTGAGCAGCGCCAGCAGGCGGCCGTTCCGAAGGTCGTCCGGCGACACCAAGTCGGCTTTGGCCGCGACGAACGCGACCCGCTTCAGGGAGTTCCGGAGCCCCAGCGCCCGCAGGATCCGGTCGCCGAGCGCGCCGCCGCGCATCGCCTCGAGGAGGTCGAGAATCACTTGGCGCTCGTCCACGAAGCGGCGGTCCCCGGCCAGCAGCAGCGACGGGATGTCGACCAGCACCACGAGACTGGGGGCGGTCATCAGGTCGCGAAACAAGGGGAGAACCACTTTCTTCCGGTACTCCCGGTAATGGCGCTGCATCTCGCCGCTCAGGTCCGGATTCGCGTTCCGCACCTCTCTCGCAAGCGGCGCGAACTCGCGCGCGTCGTCCAAACCGCATCGCCGCGAGGCCACCAGCTCCGTCTCGTCCACGTCGCGTGCGAGAGTCCCGGTGCGATCCAGCAGAAAGACGGACGGCGACACCAGCGGCTTCCAGGCGCGGATGAGCCGCGCCAGAGCGAGCCGGTAGGCCAGGACCACATCCCCGGCGCTCGCCCCGGGCTTCGCCGCATCCCGAAACTCCGCCGCCACTGCTCTGCCGACAGGGTCTTGATTCAGATGGTCGAGCAGATGGTCAGACCACGCCCCGTAGTCTTCGTGCACCACCATGGCGGCGTCCGCGATGCGCTCGCCGGGAACGTCCAGGAAGTCCACCGACTGCGGACCCCGGATGCGCCACCGGTCGCTACGATGGAACGCACACCGGTAGTGGTAGATGTCCCGGGTCTTCTCCGGCCACCGGTACTCCTGGGCGAGCATGTTGCGAAAGCTCTTGAAGGGAAAGGCATCCTCGCCCTTCCGGACCCTCAGCGGGTGGAAGCCGCGGATCGTGACGCCCTCCTGCAGGCGGAAACGCGCCTCGTCGAACTCCTCCAACTGCCACAGCAGCGAGGTGAGGAACATGGTCTTGCCGCAATGGGTGGTGCCCGTCACCGCCACCTTCGTCATGCGAAGTCTGCTCCGTCCCATCAGTCACGGTTGCTCAGCTCGGAGGGAGTCACCTCACCCAGAGCTTCGAGCTTGACCTCATCGACGGCTGTGGACGTCACCGACTTCACCCTTGCCTTGTGCTCGTCGACCAGTGCCGTCAGTTCTCGTTCGAGGTCTCCCCGGTGAAGGCGCTCGTCGATGTTCACGACGGCGCCGTCGAAGGCCAGCCATGCCGCCGCGCCTCCGGCCACGCCGCCGACCACGGCGCCGACGGGTCCCAGGAAGAATCCAATGGCGGCCCCGCCAGCCGCTCCGCCGAGACGACCCCAGATTCCGCCGCCCACCTTGCCCACGGTCTTCACGGCGGCAGACGCCATGATCTTCTTGGCGAGTGCCTTCGCGAGGACCGCCACTGCGACGGTGCTGCCGGCGCCGGCGCCAACTGCCACGGCGGCTGAAGGCACGGCGGATACCGTGAATCTCTCGACCGTGTCCGCGACTGTCACCTCCAACATACGCTCGTAGGTGGCCGTCAGCCCCGGCGGGACCGTCTGGGACTCGAGGTGGATCCAATCCTCGATCTCCGTGCGCACTTCGTCTTGCAGGACTCGGCCGACGGCTTCCGTCGCGCTATCGATGCGCTCCGCCAACTCGCCGAACAACCGCGATTCGAGGGCCTGCTCCAGTGCTCCGAGGGCCGCCTGACCAAGCTCCGTGTACTGCCCGACGATCGAGTAGTGCCAGTCGAGAAACGCCGGGATTCGCTCGTAGACCGGAGCAAAGGCCTTGTCGATCTGCCTCTCGATGGTCGCGTTGGTCTGCGGCAACGGTTCAAGGCGCATGCGCTCCAGAAACTGCCCCCACTGTCTCTCCGCCCTCGGCTCCAGCCCCTCGTCAGGCATGGGGTCAGGCTCCGCCTCGCTAGGCTCGCTAGGCTCGCTAGGCTCACCCTCGGCTGAGGTCTGGTCCTGCGGATGCGGATCGTTCTGCGGGCGCGGTTGGCGCACCATCGCCACGATCAACACCAGGAGAGTAGCCGATATCAGCGTGAGGATCGTTCGGTAGGCCCACTTCATTGCTCCTGCCCGCCGCGACGGGCGCGGAGGGTGCCGCTGTGGAACAAGTGAAGTCCGGATCCAGGTCCACATCATCGTTCCCCTCGATGCCGTTCGAGCCGCCAAGCCATGAGGACGCAACCCTCCAGCCCGCGGACGAACCCGCCGAACACCATCGCCGCGTTCAAAAAGAAGCCCATCCACAAGAGCAGCCCTATCCCGTCGTGCATCCACGGCGCTGTCGCCGCCGTCGTGACGAAGTACCACGACAGCCCTTCGATCTGCGCCGTCAACCGCAGCGCGTCATCCACGACCGGGCACGCTGACCCGCCTTGCGCGGAGAACGCCTCCACGGTCCGTTCGAGCGAATCGGGAAAGATATCCTGCCCCGGCACCGGAATCAGGTAGTAGCTCGCGTAGACATAGACCATCGCGAGGCCGGCCAGGAGGAGCGTTCCCGCCATGCGCGCGGTCAGTACGTCCGCGACCGCCGCGCGTCCTCCCCCCTCATCGCCGCCACGCCTGAAATGGCGTCCCGGCCAAGCGGAAAAACCGTTGAACAGCAGCGGCGCGACGGCGGCTGCCGCGCAGAAGAAGAGCCAGTCGGCGGGACGAGAGCGCGCCGCGAAGACGGCCAGAAACGTAGCGAGCGGCAATGCCGCCGCCAAGCTGATCAGCACCGACAGCCCTGACCGACGAAGCCAGCGACGCAGGGACGATCCGGGGTCGAGGTAGTAGTCCACCACGAAGCGCTTCCGTTCCAGCCTGTGCTCCAACAGCCCGCCGAATACCGCGAGAAAAGTCAGGATCGGAAACGCGAGCGCCAGGCAGGACCGTTCATGCGTACGCTGCCAAAGGAACAGAACCGTCAGGAACAGCACGCATGCGAACAGCGCATGGACCACGCGATCAACCGCAGGAACGGAGTCACTGCTCATTCGTGCCAACTGTCGACATCCGGCAGGACGTTCCGCGCCGGCCGACCGGGCCTGCAGGGGCTCGATTCAGGGTTCATACGGCGGCAAGTTGGCGGCGCGTGTCCGCGCTCTGTGCATCAGTGCTTCTGCAGACCGGTATCGGTCGGATTTGTCGACGTGACCGCGTTCGTAGCGGGATCCAGTGGCCTGTGCACGCGCACGGTGGATGGCGATATGAAGCGCTGGCGCTCTCGATGCCAGGCCCATGCGAAGACCGCTGCCAGCACCGTGAGCACCGCCACCAAGAACCAGAGCGGCCCCGTCCGACTGTCCCTGTCCACCAACAGCCTGTCCCGTAGCCTCTGGTTCTCCAGGCGCAGCCTCTCGATTTCTGCCTCCATCTGGACCGCTTCTTCCCGAAGGCGGTTCAGATCGTCCTGTAGTCCTTGGTTCTCTTGCTGCTGATTCTCGTGCTCCGTTCGCAGACGCTCGAGCTGCAGCTCCAAGTCCTGCTTGTCCGATTCCAGCCGCTGGATCTCCAACCGGAGCCTCGTATTCTCCTCCGTTAGCGCCCTGACTTGCTCCTGCTCCCCCGGAGCTTGGTTCGACTGCGGCGCCGGTCCCCAGCTCATGCCGAACAGGTAGGCGGCAATCACCAGAATGACCGCGGCCAAAGCCATGACCGCCGCGAGCCTGACCTTCATTGTCCTGTCACCGCGACCGGCGTTGGAGCGCCGGACCTACTGGCCGTCGCCGTAGCTCCGCAACAGCGCCGCGATCTCCGGTCGGGTGGCGCGGCGGCCGTTGGTGCCGGGCACCGGGAGCGCGGTCTCGGCCAGGGTCAGGGCGGTCTGGTCGCGGTCGTTCCGAGCCCGCGCGTCGGCGCCGTTCCGGGCCAGGAACTCGACCACCGGCAGGAACCCGTTGCGCACCGCATCGTGCAGCGGGGTGTTTCCCCGCGCGTCCGCGGTGTTCACGTCGACCCCCATCCCGTGGACGACGCGCACCAGCTCCAGGGTCAGCTGTTGCTGGTCGACCTCCTCGGTCACCGCCACCCCGACCCGGTTGCGCCGGTTCTCCTGGGAGATGGCGGCGGCGCCGATGGCCGCCTGCAGCGACGACACGCCGTTGGACGGGATCATGAAGGGATCGGCCCCGTACTCGGCGAGGGTGCGGAGACTGCCGAGCTCGCCGTACTTGGCGGCGAGCCAGAAGGCGTTCGCCCCGACGGCCTGGTGGCGGATGCTGTAGTCGGCGCTGAAGCGGCGGCCGGGGGTGCCCCGCACCACCGGGAGGTCCGGATCGGCGCCCTGCGCGAGCAGGATGCCGACCAGCGCCTCCTGCTCGCGCAGGACGGCGGCCTGCAGGGCGGTATAACCGGCCCCGGCCGCGTTGGGATCGGCGCCCTGCTCGAGGAAGAACGCGGCCAGCGCGGGGTGCCCGCTGTGGGCGGCGATGACGAGAGCGCTGGTGCCGGCGGCGGCGGTGTCGTCGACGTCGGCGCCGGCTTCAAGCAGCACCCGGGCGGTGTCGAGGTCGCCGTTGCGGGCCACGAACAGCAGCGCCGTCGAGCCGCCGTGCGCCATGCGGAAGTTGCCGATGGGATTGGTGTTCCCGGCGGTGTTCTCGAGCTGGTCCCAAACCCGGCTGCGGGCGTGCAGATCCGCCCCAGCCGCCGCCAGCAAGCGCGCGACCTCGGCGTGCCCCTGGGCCGCCGCCCACATGAGGGCGGTCTGGCCCCGCTCGCGCTCGGCCGCGTTCACGTCGGCCCCCGCCGCCAGCAACCACCCGACAGTGTCGACGTTGCCGGACCGCGCGGCGCTCATCAGCGGGGTCTCGCCCATCTGCAGCGACACGTTCACGTCGGCCCCCGCCGCCAGCAACCGGGCCACCAGCCGGGCGTCGCCGTTCTGCGACGCCAGCCACAGCGGCGTGGCGTCGAGCGCGTTCACGGCGTTGACGTCCGCGCCCGCGCCGAGCAGCGCCTCGGCGAGCGCCAGATCGCCCCGGTGCGCGGCCCAGTGCAGGGCCGTCGCCCCGTCCCCCTGCCGGGCGTCGACGTCCGCGCCGTCCGCCACCAGGGCGCGCACCGCGGCCACGTCACCGGCTCTCGCGGCGGCGATCACGTCTTCGGCGGCGAAGGCCTGCGGCGCCACCGCCGCCATCGCCACCGCCGCCAGCACCGCACCCCACCGCGGGACGATTGCGGCACGACGCCGGACGCTCCGATATGGCCCGTTCCTTCCGATCAAGTGGCGTTCATCCATTGCTGTCACCATCGTCCTGGCTGGTCGTCGTCAGCGGTTCGGCGCCCTCCTCCAGGCTCCCGGGGCACGGCGCGCAGGGCTTCACCACGGGCTCCCGGCCCGCATTGCAGGCGGGGCCGTCGGCCGCTGCCGATCCGCGCTGGATTCGAGTGCCGCGCGGGCCGGCCTCGGCCTGCGGCGAACCTATCACGCCGGTTTTCGAGGGTCAATCCGATCGGCGCCCGGCGCGGACGCGTCGTGATCGAGGAACCGGCGCGTTCACCGCCCCGTGGTGGGGCCTCGCGTCACCCTCAAACCGGCGAGAACGCCAGGGGGCTGCAAGGGCGCCAGCGGGGTGCAGAGCACCCGCCTGACAAGCCGTGGCGAGGGCGCATATCGGGCACAGGCGACCGCGGACTGCAAGCAGTCCGACGAACAACGCGGTTCAACGCGAAATGCATCGCCCCTCGAATGCCACGGCGCACCGCCACGGGCTGCTACAATCCCGGCACGGTCACGCTGCCCGTGAACGAGATTGCAGACCGCCGGAGGGCGGTCGGGGGAAGAAACCGATGCATCCTATCCGCACCGCCGCCGTCAGCCTGTGCGCGCTCTCCTTCCTGGCCGGCACCGCGGCGGCCCAGAACGTCGACTGGCCGCTTCACAACCTGGATCCGGCCGGCAGCCGGTTCGCCGAGACCGACCAGATCACGCCCGAGAACGCGCATCTGCTCACCCCACGGTGGCTCTTTCAGCACGGGGTCATCGACGGGGTCAGCAACCAGACGACGCCGGTCATCGTCGACGGCGTGATGTACGTCACCGACTCGCGCGGCAGCGTCTACGCGGTCGACGCCGCCGACGGCCATCTGCTGTGGATCTACGACGTGACCGAGCTGCTCGGCGGGGGCCGGCGCGAGGGGTACATCTTCCGCCATCGGGGCGTCACCTACGAGGACGGGGTCATCTACAGCGCCGCGGGGTCGTTCATGTTCGCGCTGGACGCCAAGACCGGCGAGCCCATCGAGGGCTTCGGCGAGAACGGCCAGGCCAGCGTCATCCTCGACGTGCTGCGGCTGCGCTACCCCGACGTCGACACGGCCATCTCGATGGGCTACTGGTTCACGAGCGCCCCCCAGATCCACGACGGCGTCCTCTACGTCGGCTCGACCCGCAGCGAGAGCATGATTCCCGGCGGCCACGTGCTCGCGGTGGACGCGGCGACCGGCGAGGTGATCTGGCACTTCAACACCATTCCCCAGGACGAGAACGACCAGGGCTGGGACGTCGCCGGGCCGACCTGGGTCGGCGGGGGGCGCAACGGCGGCGGCATCTGGGAGACGCCGTCCATCGACCCCGAGCTCGGCCTGCTCTACGCGGCGGTCGGGAACCCGTTCGGGGACAGCACGATGCGGGCGGGCGCGAACCTGTTCACCGACTCGATCATCGCGCTGTCCCTCGAGACCGGCCAGCTCGCCTGGTACTACCAGCAGGTGCACCACGACGTCTGGGACTACGACAACGGCCAGCAGCCGGTCCTCTTCGACATGGTCGTCGACGGCGAGCCGGTCAAGGCCCTCGCGCAGGCCAACAAGAACAGCTGGCTCTACATCCTGAACCGCGAGACCGGCGAGCCCGTCCATCCCATCATCGAGACCCCGGTGCCGACGGAGACCGACCGCGAGGGCGAGGTGCCCTACCCGACCCAGCCGATTCCGCACAAGGCCGACGGCGAGCGGATGGAGCCGGTCTCGCCGGTGTTCCCGACCGACATCCCCCCCGAGCACGCGGAGGGCAAGCGCTTCGTCGAGCAGTACACCCCACTGCCCCGCGTGACCAGCGACATCATCTTCGCCCCCGGCATGGGGGGCGGGGCCAGCTACGGGCCCATCGCCCACAGCCCCGACACCGGGCTGCTCTACGTGAACGCCATCGACCGGCCGTTCAACGGGGGGCGGGGGGCCAAGGGCTACTTCTCGGCCTACGACCCGACCACCGGCGAGCTGGTGTGGCGGCAGATCTTCGAAGGGTACGGGCAGGCCGGCGCGGTGGTCACCCGGGGCGGCGTGGTGTTCGTGGGGACCGGCAGCAACATCGCCGGCTACTTCTTCGCGTTCGACGCCCGCACCGGCGAGGAGCTCTGGCGCTACAACACCGGCTCGGGCATCTTCGCGTCGCCGGCCGTGTACATGGTCGACGGGGAGGAGTTCGTGACCGTGGCGTCGGGCGGCGGCTCGCGCGGCCGCCGCGGCGGCGACCTCATCCTCAGCTTCGCCCTGCCGAAGTCCACGAGCCGGGAGTCTCCGCGGTAGAACGGCGCCGTCGTCGTCGCATCGCTTGACACGGGGAAGGCCCCGAGGGCTTCGTGCTGCGCCCCCAGCGCATCGATCTCACCAAGCTGGGGACGGCACGCGACAAGATCCGCCGGGGGCGCGGCACGTTCGACCTCCAGTCGTTCCGCGACGAGCCTCATGACCCGGCGCTTGGCGATTGACACGTCCATACCGTCCCGTCCTGCTACTGCTCCTGCGCCGCCCGCGCCTCTTCCACCCGGGCGCCGCTCAGGACGTTGATCATCGCGTGGTTGCCCTCGTGGCAGGCGTACTCCCACAGCTGCCCCGCCGTCACGCCGCGCGAGGCCTGATCGGTGGTCATGGGAGCCGACGCGGTCCAGGCCTGCGTGAAGACCTCCGGGTCCTCCAGGGTGAACGTGTAGTCGATCGACTCCGGCCCGACCCGCGTGAACCGCTCGACCAGCCGCAGGGTGGAGCGCGACTTGCGCCACGGAGAGCTCCAGTAGGCGTCGGGCTTGTCGACGAGGTTGACGGTCTCGACGACAAGGGTGTCGCCCTCCCACCGGCCCCGCGCCTCCCCGGTCCACTGCGCGATGCCCGTCAGGGGCCGGTCGTCCAGCGGGATGACCCGCAGCTCGTGATACATCTCGTGCAGCATCACCACCTGCCCCGGGGTCTGCAGGACCTGCAGGTTCATGTTGTAGGGCTGCAGCGGCACCATGTTCGGGAGCCCGTCGGTGATGCAGCGCTCCCCGGTGTCGGCGTCGGTGTAGGAGTGGAACGGGCCGACGCCGTAGCGCGCCCGCTCGCGGTCGTGGGCTTCACGCTCGCCCGGACGCCAGGGGATGCGGCCGTCGGGGGGATCGACGATCAGCGACGTGCGCCGGCTGCCGGTGATGCGGGTCCCCGCGTCCAGCCACACCTGGTTGTAGCCGCCCACGCTGCCCGGCGCCGACCTGCCGTCGCTCGCGGCCCGGCTCGCGGCGGACTGCTGCTCGAGCGCAGCCGCCTCCTCGTCGGTCAGCAGCTCCCGTCCCGCCTGGCGGGCCGGACGCTCGAGCGGCGTCAGGGTGGCGGATGTCCACACCCCCTGCAGGTCGGGCTCGCCCCAGGGGGTGAGCGGGACCGTCCACCCATCGTCAGCTCCGGACTGGGCCATCGCCAGATTCGGTGGCGACACCAGCAACGCGCACCCCACCACGACCGCGGACACCCATCGCCATCGATTGCTCATCGACCCTCTCCCTCCCCGCCGGTGCGCTTGGCGGACCGGCAAGGACACTGACGAGAATTGCCTTGCCGTGTGCCAAGCGCGCGAAAAGCGTAGAAACGGGCTGAGCCCGGGTGCGGTTGGCGACCCTGTATCGATCGCTGCCCCAAGAGCCCGCTGCATGTCGACCGGTCCCGGTGCGACGCGGGGCTCCTCGCCCCGGTGCCCCCCCCGCCCGTCCGGCCGCCCACGACACCGGGAGCGTCAGCCCCGGTGGACGACCCGTGGACCGCCTTGGAGTGATGCCGGCCATTTGCCCGGCGTTGCCAGGCTGCCGGTCGGCAGCAGGACGGCAAGCCAGCTCTGTCACCACCAACCGCCGACCGGCGCGGTCCGGCGCCGCGAGAGCGCCGGACCGCGCCGTGCTCGAACTACGCTCGACGACCTACTGCACCTCGAGCCCGCCGCCCGCCGCGATCTCGCGGATGCGGGCCGCCTGGTTCGGGTTCGCGGCCGCGATGGCGCCGAGACGGCCCACGATGAGCCCCCGGTCCTCCTCGGACAGGGAGCCGGCCGCCGACGCCGCGCTCTCGACCGCCGCGTAGCAGTCGGCCTCGTAGGTGATCGACCCGCACTCGGCCGTCAGGTTGGCGAGAAGCGCCGCCGCGTTCGAGGACGCGCCGCCCCCGCCGGTCGAGTTGAACCGGGCCTCGGCCTGCTGAATCTCGGCCGCGGCGCCGCGGCGGATGTTGGCCGACTCGGTGCCGGCCTGGAAGCAGGTGAAGTCGGCCCGGTCGGCCCAGCGCAGCGGCGCGCACGCGTGGATGCCGGCCTCCTTCGCGGCGGTCGCCACCTCGGTGATCACCGCCTCGTACTCGTCGTCGCCCTCGCCGTAGCCCGAGAAGTTGCCGAGGTCGCCGCTCGCCGCGAAGAGCCCGTCCACGCCGGGGATCTTCGCGATCTCGCGGGCGGCCTCGACCCCCTCCAGCGTCTCGATCATCAGGAGAAGCACGACGTTGTCGTTCCACGTCTGGCGGTAGCCGCCGGGCACGTTGTTCCAGATCTCCCCAGGGCCCTGTCCGCCGCCCGAGCTGCGCCGGCCCATGGGCGGGAAGTAGGTCCAGTCGACGGCGGCCTGCGCCTCCTCGACGCTGTCCACGGTCGGCACCACGATGACCGCCGCGCCCATGTCCGTCGCGTGCTGGATCTCCCGCTCGTCGGCGTACGCGATGCGGGTGCCCGGCGCGGCCGGTCCCGGGCAGGTCCGCCACAGGCGCGCCACCTGCTCCCAGGAGGTCGCCTCGTGCTGCATCTCGACCCACATGAAGTCGTAGCCGGCCGCGGCCATCGCGCAGTAGGTGCGCGGATCCGTCGACCGGATCGTCCCGCCGATCAGCGGGCCGCCGTCGAGCAGCTTCCGCATGGCGGGGTTCCAGATCGGCGCCTCCTCGCCTTCCGGCAGGGCGAACCGGTCGCCGTACTCGAAGTCCTCCGCCCTGAACTGCGCGTCCGCCGACCCGGCGGCGGCGCCCAGCAGCATGCCGAGGGCGAGGGTGAGAACCGTGCATGTGTGCAATCTGCGCATGTGTCCATTCCTTTGGTCGAGAGTCCGTTCCAACCCGATGGTTCGTTCAACGCCGCTATTCTAATCCGTCAACCGTCGCCCGACGGCCCCGCGGGGCGCCCGACCAACCCTCCGGGAGTCGGCGCCTCCGACAGGAGGCAGTGCTCCAACAGGAAGCGGCGCCGTTCTGCGGCGCAGACTCCTGCCCGCCAGCGGCGACAGATCCGCCGCACGCGACCGGCGCTTCGCCCCGCGTCGAACGCGGTGCCGCCGTCATTGCTCCCTCAGCTCGGACGGCCGGTGCAGCACGTAGCGCACCAGCCGCCGGCGGCTGACCTCGCCCGCGTAGATGTTCCCGTCGAAGTCCACGCCGAGGAACTCGATGCCGGCGCCGACGTCCTCGTCGTGCTGGGGAATGAAGTGCGTCACCCAGGCCTGCTCCGTCTTCAGGTCGCCGATGCGGACGCCCTTCTCCCAGCCGAGGTTGCTGCGCCAGTTGTCGGGCGGGCCGGTCCGGACCATGCCGGACAGCCCGTCGCCGGCGTAGAGAATGTCGTTCCCGTCGATGAACAAGCCACTCGGCTTGCCGTAGTGGGTCCAGATGTAGAGCAGGTTGCCGTCTGGGTCGAACACCTGAATCCGGCTGTTGCCGCGGTCGGCCACGTAGACGCGCCCCTCGGAGTCCATCTTGATGTCGTGGGGATCGCTGAAGCCGGCCGCCTCCTTGCTCTCGGACCCGACGCCGCCGCCGACCGCGAGCAGGAACGTGCCGTCGCCCGAGAACTTGACGATGCGGTTGTTGCCGCCGCGGTGCCCGTCCGACACCCAGATGTCGCCGCTGGAGGCGACCACGACCCCGGACGGCCCGTTGAAGTGCGCCTCGTCGTCACCCCAGACCCCCGCCTCGCCGAGCCGCATCACCACCTCGCCCTGCTGGTTCAGCTTCAGCACCTGGTGGCCGATGCCCAGGCTCTCGCCCAGCGTCGCCCGGGAGTCGCCGTGCGATCCCCCCTCGGTCACCCACAGGAAGCCCTCGTGGTCGAGGAAGAAGCCGTGCGGGAAGGCGAAGAGCCCGGCCCCGAAGCTGTCGACGAGGTTGCCCTCCAGATCGAACTTCATGATCGGCTCGAGGTCGGTGCCCGCGCACTGGTTGGCGCCGCACCGGTCCAGCATCCAGAGGTGACGCCCGTCGGGGTCCGGGAAGACGCCGCTGACCGTCCCCATCACCCGTCCCTCCGGCAGCTGCTCCCAGCCGAAGGTGGCGCGATACGGGTTGGTCGTCGACGACTGCGCGTGGACCCCGCCCGCGCCGAGCAGGACAATCACCAGACCTGTTGCCAGCATCCACCCGATGCGTCCGGACCGTGGCATGGAACCTCCTCGCGCTATGGCGTCCGCTTCTCCGCGACGCCGTTTTGTCCCTGGTGACGAGCAGTGTCTCGGCCTCAGGAATCCCAGGGGTTGACAAACGGTTAACGGTAGCCGTCATGGATAACCGAGCCAGCACGAGTCCATCCACGATGAGCAGGGGCGCCGCATGAACGACTGGCCTGATTGGGTGACACCAGCGATGGTGCTCGCCGCGTCCCCGTGGATCGTGCGGGAAGTCCGCGCCTTGGGCGAGCGGCTGGCCCACCTCGAGGGGCGAATTCTCGGCTGGCAGGACCGGCGTGCAGACCCCCCTCCCACAAGCTGAAGCGACACGGCACGGGTGACGAGCCCGACCGAGGGCGCCCATCGCCGCGTCACAGGCTCCCCTCGGCATATCGGCTGCGCAGCACCTTCTTGTCGAACTTGCCGACGCTGGTCTTCGGAAGCTCGTCCACGAACACGAACCGGTCGGGAATCTCGAACTTCGCGAAGCTCTCGGCGAGATGCGCGCGCAGCGCGTCGGCCGACACGGCGTCCCCCTCGGTCCGCACCACCGCCGCCAGGGGCCGCTCCGACCACTTCTCGTCCGGCACCGCGATGACCGCCGCCTCGAGCACCTGCGGGTGGGCCATCAGCGCCCCCTCGAGGGCCACCGTCGAGATCCACTCGCCGCCGCTCTTGACGAGGTCCTTGGTCCGGTCCGTGATGGTCAGATAGCCGTCGGGGGTCATGGTGCCGACGTCGCCGGTGCGGAACCAGCCGTCGGCGGTGAAGTGATCCGGGGTGGGCTCGTGCTTGTAGTAGCTGCGGATGACCCACGGCCCGCGCGCCTGCAGCTCGCCCATCGTCTCGCCGTCCCACGGCATCTCCGCCCCGTCGTCGCCGACGATGCGCAGCTCGACCCCGCCCAGCGGCGTGCCCTGCCGCGCCTTGACGTCCCACTGCTCCGCGTCGGACAGGGTCAGGTGTTGCCGCTGCAGCTTGGACACCGTGCCCAGCGGCGACATTTCCGTCATGCCCCAGGCGTGCACGACATTGACCCCGAGATCGCGCTCGTAGCCCTCGATGAGGGCTCGCGGCATCGCCGACCCCCCGACCACGAGGGCCCGGATGGAAGAGATGTCGCGCGGCCTCGCCTTCAGCTCGTGATACAGCCCGTTCCAGATGCTGGGTACGCCGGCCGCCACCGTGACCTGCTGCGACTCGATGACCTCGGCGAGGGCCGCCGGCTGCAGATGCGGGCCCGGCATCACCACGTCGGCCCCGGCCATCGTGCACGCATAGGGCAGGCCCCAGCACATCGCGTGGAACTGCGGCACCACCGGCAGGACGACGTCCGTCTCGGTGAGGGCCAGCCCCATCGCCTGGTTCTCGCCGAGGGTGTGCAGGAACATCGACCGGTGGCTGAAGAGGGCGCCCTTGGGGTCGCCGGTGGTCCCGCTGGTGTAGCAGAGGCCCATCGCCATCCGCTCGTCTGTCGACCGCCACTGGAAGTCGTCGCCGGCCCCGTCGATGAGGTCCTCGTAGTGCAGCACGTTCGGCAGCGCGGTCTCGACGTCGCGCGGCGCGTTGAGGAGGACGTGGTGCTCGACGCAGTGGACGTCGCCCGCCACCCGCTCGAAGAGGGGGAGCACCGAGGCGTCGATGAACACCACCCGGTCCTCGGCGTGGTTGACGATGTAGGAGAGCTGCCGCGGAAAGAGCCGCACGTTGAGAGTGTGGCAGACCGCGCCGGCCCCGGGGATGCCGAAGTACATCTCCAGGTGCTGGTGGTGGTTCCAGGCGAAGGTGCCCACGCGGTCGCCGGGCGCGATGCCGAGGCCCGCGAGCGCGCCGGCCAGACGCCGGCTGCGCCGGCAGAGGTCGGCGTAGGTGTACTCGTGAGTTCCGCCGTCGGGCCGCCGGGTGTGTATGCGCTTGTGGGGGAACAGCCGGGCCGCGTGCTCGACGATGCGGTCGAGAGTCAGCGGGTAGTCCATCATCAGGCCATGCATCGCTTCGTCTCTCACTGCGCGGTTCGCGCCGCCGATGGCCGGTACCGTACCCCGCTCCGTTCGACCCGACGAGGACGCGGGTCGGCGTGACCCTGCCCTGAAAGAACCGCCCTGCGACTCCCCGTGCCGCTTCCGACCCTCCAGGATTGCTCGCGGATTCCCGCTCAGAGATCGGCCAGCAGCACCCACATCGGCCGATTCCCGCCCTCGTAGGTCTCGAGCGGGGTCAGCTCGCCGCCGTCCTGGTCGATGCCGTACGACGCGATGCGGCCGGAATCGAGGCCGGCCGAATACAGGAAGCCGCCCCCCGGGTCGAGGTTGAACGCTCGCGGCACCGGCTCGGTCGAGACCCGGCCCGTCGCCGTCAGCCGGCCCGACGCCGGATCGACGGCGAAGCTGGCCACGCTGTTGTGCCCGCGATTCGGCGCGTAGAGAAACCGTCCGGACGGGTGAATCGCTATCTGCGAGCAGGTGTTGGGCCCGGCGTAGCCGTCCGGCAACGTGGAGATCGTCTGGAACGGGGCCAGGGTCCCGGCGTCCTTGTCGATGGCGTAGGCGCTGACGCTCCCCCCCTGCTCGTCAGAGAAGTAGACGACGTCGAGGGCGGGGTGAAACGCCAGGGCCCGGGGACCGAGATAGGCCTCCGGGGCGTGGTGCGCCGGCGCGTTCGGCGTCAGGCGCCCCGTCGCCTCGTCGAACGTGAACTGGAAGATGGCGTTGGGTCCCCGGTTGGCGATGTGAGGAACGTAGGCGAACCGGTTCGACCGGTCCGTCAGGATGGCGTGGGCGCCGTGGGCGGTGAACCGCCACTCCACCGGCGGGAACGTCGCCGCGCCGTCGCTCCCGACCGCGTGCACCGCGGCGGTGCTCTGGTAGTAGTAGGCGGACAGGACGAACCGCCCCGATCGGTCCGTCGCCACGTACACCGGCTCGCCCTGGAGGGGCACGGTCCCGATCAGGGACAGCCCGCCCGAGCGCGGGTCGACCGCGAAGCTCGACAGTTGCTGGCTGCCCCGCCGTCCCACGTGGAGTACCCGCTTGTCCGGGCTCAGGGCCATCGGCGCCGGGCCGCCCTCGACCACGACGTCCTCTTGCCGGCTCACCTGTCCGGTCGCCGGATCCTGCGTGAAGATCGCGATCCGATCGTCGTCCTGGAACGAGACGTACATATGCGTCATCACTCGAGCTCCTCGACGCGCGCGCCGCGCATGATGTTCAGCAGGCCGTAGTTGCCTTCGTGACAGGCGTACTCGTACATCGGTCCGGAGGTGACCCCGCGCGACGCCTGGTTGGTGGTCATCGGCACGCTGGCCGTCCACGGTCTCGTGAACATCTCCGGATCCGTCATCGTGAACTCGTAGTCGACGGTCTCGTCGTCGACCCGCGTGAACCGCTCGACGAGGTGCAGCCCCGGCCGCGCCGCCCGCCACGTCGCCCGCCACAGGAAGTGACGCTTGTCCGAGAAGTTCGTCGTCTCGACGACCAGGGTGTCGCCCTCCCACGTGCCGCGCGCGTCGCCCAGCAGCTGGCCGACGTCCCCGTCGAGATGCGCCCTGCCGTCCACCGGAATGAACCGGTACTCGTGGAACATCTCGTTCAGAATCACCACCCAGCCCGGCGACTGCAGGATGTGGTAGTTCATGTTGTAGCCCTGCAGCGGCACGAGCGGCAGCCCGTCGGTCAGGCAGCGCTCGCCGGTATCGGCGTCCTCCCACGTGTCGAACGGCCCGACGCCGTAGCGCGCGAGGTCGCTCTCGAGGCGCGCCCGGCCGGCCTCCGTCCACGGGATCCTGCCGTCGGGCGGATCCACGATCAGCGACGTCCGCCGGTCGTCGGTCACGTTCTTGCCGCTGTCCATCCAGAACTGGTTGTAGGCGCCGACGTTCCCGAGGACGAACCGGTCGGAAGCGGCGCGGCCCTCCGCCGACCGGATCTCGAGCTCGGCCGCCTCTTCCGCGGTCAGCACCGTCTTGTCGGCCAGCCCGTCGGGCCGCTCGATCGGGGTCAGGGTGGCGTTGGTCCAGATGCCCTGCAGATCGGGTTCACCCCAGGGGGTGCGCGGAGCCGTCCAGCCGGCCGACGCCGCAGGCGGCTGGGCGGCCGGCGGACCGGACGCCGCCGTCGCCGCCAGGTCGCTCGCCGGGCTGCCGGGCGCGAGCACGATGGCCGGCTCCGGCAGGCGGGGATTCGCCAGCGCGAGCACGCCGGCCGCCAGGACCGCGGCCGCGCTCCAGAACACTCGATTACCCATGGTCACCTCTCGGAAAGTCTGCAGGAGCCGATGGCGGGAACCCCGCGGCTCCCCCACGGAGCTCCCGCCAGGATGTCACCACCGCCGGCCGCGGTCACTGCGCGCCGGCCGCGGCCTCTTCCGCCCGCGCGCCGGACAGAATGCCCTCCATGCCGATGTTCCCTTCGTGACAGGCGTACTCGAACATCGGATCGTCGGTGCGGGTCCACGGCACGAGCGCCGTCCAGGGCGCGGTCCACGTCGTCGAATCGTCCACCGTGAACTCGTAGTGCATCTCGTCGGGGCCCACCCGGGTGAACCGCTCGACCAGGCGCAGATGCTCCCGGGCGCCGCGGAAGTCGCTCTGGGGCGAGAAGTTCCGGGTCTCGACGACCAGCGTGTCCCCCTCCCAGCGCCCGCGCGAGTCGCCGAGCCACTGGCGAATCCCGTCGCCGACGTGGGGCCGGCCGTCCAGTGGGATGATCCGCGTCGTGTGAATCAGCTCCTGCTCGATGACCACGTGGTCGGCGGTCTGGAAGATCTGGTAGTAGCTGTTGTACCCCGCCAGCAGGTTCGGCAGCCCGAACGTGATGCAGCGCTCGCTGAGGCCGCGATCCACGGTCCACGCCGCCGGCCGGCCGCGCCCCTCGCGCGCCAGCCGGCTCGCCGTCTCGCCGGCCAGCGTCGCCGGCGGCAGCTTGCCGCTCGGCGGGTCGACGATGAGCGACGTCCGGTTGTTGAACTCCCGCTCGACCAGCCAGAACTGGTTGTAGTTGCCGGTCCCCCCGTCGGTGGAGGTGAAGCTGTCGGCCTCGGTGATCGCCACGTTGAAGAACTGATCGCCGAAGACCGCGTCCCCGGCATCCAGCGCGAAGAGCGCGTTCGCGGTCGCCTCGACCCGCGCCAGCTCCTCGGCGGTCAGCATCGCCTTGCCGGCGACCGCGTCGGGCCGCTCGAGCGGCGTCACGCTGTTGTTGCCCCAGATGCCCTGCAGGTCCGGGTGTCCGGCCGCGGTCCGCGGCGGCTCGTACGCCCCCGATTGGGCAAACGCCGCGGCCGGCAGCGAGGCCGCCCCGGCGAGCACCGCCGCAACGACCAGCACCGCCCCGCGTCCAGGCTTTGTCATCTTGCACTCCTCCCCGTTGAAATCCACCCGTCAGAATAGCACGCGGACGGAGCGGGTTCCGCCAGAGCCCCCTGGGTGCAACCGACCGGCCCCTGGGGGGCCGCTGCCGCAGTAGCGGCCCTTTTCGATGCCGGTCTGCGCCGACGCCGACGCCCCGTCCGGCAACGCCCGAACGCGCCTCGCCACTTCCCCGCCTGCAGGCCCTTCGGGTTCGCGTCCGAACAGATCGAAGAAGCGGAACGACCTGCCGAGCTCGCGCTGCCAACGCACGAACTCCGCCAGCACGCCATGCCCGAGCAGGTCGCCGGCATTCCCCCTGTCGTACGGGAGCGTCATGACCGCGGCTATCGGACCAAGCGAACCACGATCGGCAGGTTCCCTGGACCGGTCCCCGGCGGCGGTGTACTTGCGGAACAGTGGCCGGGATGGTCCGGCGGGATGCCCCGGCCCTCGTCGGCGACCGGGACCGCCACATGCAGCCCCTCGCGCTCCGCCGCGATCCGGATGGGGGCGGGTTCGTTCTCGGCCGCCGTCCGGTCGCGATCGGTCATCCGTTCTCCTTCTTCCGCCCGCCGCCCGCCAGCCGCGGGTGATTCGGCGCCGGACCGCGGCCCCGGCCGGGGCGATGCGGTCCGGTTCAGGGATTACGCAGCGATTATCTTACAATTCGCGTCTTATTCGTGCTAAATACCGCACCAATTAACACAATTCTAAACACAATATCATCTATAATTACAGCCTTGGACCTGTGCGGGGCCGGCCGCGTGGAGGGGTCCGGGGACCGCGACGGCTGGCGCGGTGCGCGCGGGGGGCGACAGGCCGCCCGGCCGTCAGGGAATTGCGAGACCGACGTGGATCGTTCGGTGGCGTTTGGCGCCAGCGCCGGGAAGAAGGCGCCGCGACCCTGCCGGGCGGACGCCGCGCCGCCGGTCGGCCGGGGCGGTTCCGGCGCCGTTCCGTGCCTGACCGTCCTCGCCGGAAGTGCGGCGCCGGGACTGCTGTTGGTGCCCGCCCTGCTCGGCGCCGGGGCCCTTCCAGCCGGCGCCGAGACCACCCTCGCGAGCAGGTGACAACTACGGTCACCGTCACCAAGGCGGAGGAGTAGAACAGATGAAGTACCTCATCGCAGTAGCAACCGTGGCAGTAGCGCTCGTGCTGATGGCCGCACCAGCCCAGGCGCAGTACTGCCACAACATTGTTGTTGGCCCCTTCGCCGACAACGTGCTGACGCCGAACGAGAAGAGCCGGCATCGTTTTGATAGCGTCACGCGGCCATGCGCCGATTCGAATGATAACCAGATGCGCGCAATCTGGCTCAACGAGGGAAAGTCGGGGGCGGTCGCATATGCTGGCGACGTCCGACCCCTATACAACGAAAGAGAAGGAGTCGGGCTTGAGTTTCAGCAGCCGGGTTCCGGTGCGTTTCAGATGGGACTCACGACATCTGGCGCGCAGCCCCCAAGACTGAGTCGAACACGATTTCAATCGTCTGCGGGGACTTCACCAACAGGCCGCCTGACGGCGAGATCACGGGCATGCCTCCAGAGGTGCACACCGACTCGACATACGAGCTGACAGCCAACGTGACCGACCCTGACGGAGACGCTCTGACCTTCAACTGGACTGGTGGGGGGTTCTCCAGCCCAACCGCGAAGACCACGGACTGGACAGCGCCTGGACCTTTCGGGGGACAAGACGTCGTCTATGCCGTAGTTGTCCGGGTCGAGGAGGGACGTCGTCTATGCAACGACGGTTATCCGCAGCACGAGAGAGAGTTCGTGGCGAAGACAACGGTTGTCGCCGGTGCGGGGACGGCCCGCCCCGGCCGGGTGACGGGGGTGGGGGTCGCGCCGGGCGACGCACAGCTGGTGGTGACGTGGACGGCGGTGGCCAACGCCACGGGCTACAAGGTGCAGTGGAAGTCGGGCAGCGAAGACTACGACACCGGCGACCGGCAGTACACGGTCACCTCGGGGTCGACCACGAGCCGCACGATTTCCGGCCTCACCAACGGCACGCCATACACGGTGCAGGTGATCGCGACCCGGACCGGCGTTGCCGACGGCCTGCCGTCGGCGGAGAGGACGGGGACGCCGACGGCAGACGCCACGGCCCGGGTGACGGGGGTGACGGTCGCGCCGGGCAACGAGCAGCTGGTGGTGACGTGGACGGCGGTGGCCAACGCCACGGGCTACAAGGTGCAGTGGAAGTCGGGCGGCGAAGTCTACAACGCCAGCGACCGACAGGCCACGGTCACTCCGGGGTCGACCACGAGCCACACGATTTCCGGCCTCACCAACGGCACGCCATACACGGTGCAGGTGATCGCGACCCGGACCGGCGTTGCCGACGGCCTGCCGTCGGCGGAGATGACGGGGACGCCGACGGTAGACGCCACGGCCCGCGTGACGGGGGTGACGGTCGCGCCGGGCAACGCGCAGCTGGTGGTGACGTGGACGGCGGTGGCCAACGCCACGGGCTACCAGGTGCAGTGGAAGTCGGGCAGCGAAGTCTACAACGCCGGCGACCGGCAGGCCACGGTCCCGTCGGGGTCGACCACGAGCCACACGATTTCCGGCCTCACCAACGGCACGCCATACACGGTGCAGGTGATCGCGACCCGGACCGGCGCCGCCGACGGCCCGCCGTCGGCGGAGATGACGGGGACGCCGACGGGGACGCCGCCGCCGCCTCCGCCGCCTCCGCCCCCTGAACCGGGTGACGGTGACCTCGAGCAGGTGACGGGGGTGGGGGTCGCACCGGGCGACGCGCAGCTGGTGGTGACGTGGACGGCGGTGGATGACGCCACGGGCTACACGGTGCAGTGGAGGTCGGGCAGCCAGGGCTACGACACCGGCGACCGGCAGGCCACGGTCACGCCGGGGTCGACCACGAGCCACACGATTCCCGGCCTCGCCAACGGCACGGAATACACGGTGCGGGTGATCGCGACCCGGACCGGCGCCAACGACGGCCCGCCGTCGGCGGAGGTGACGGGGACGCCGGCGGCGCCGGGGGTCACGGTGTCGAAGACGGCGCTGACGGTGCTGGAGGAGGACACGACCGGGGACAGCTACACGGTGGTCCTCGATACCCGGCCGACGGCGAATGTCCTGGTCACAGTGGCCGGGCACGCGGGCACGGACGTGACCCCGACCCCGGGCGCCCTGACCTTCACGGCGATGGACTGGGACACGGCCCGGACGGTGACGGTGACGGCCGGCAACGATGCGGACACGGCGGACGAGTCGGTCTCGCTGACCCACGGCGCGGAGAGCGCGGACAGCGACTACGAGGGCATCCCGATCGCCGGCGTGGCGGTGACGGTGAACGACAACGACACGGCCCGGGTGATGGGGGTGACGGTCGAACCGGGCGACGCGCAGCTGGTGGTGACCTGGACGGCGGTGGACAACGCCACGGGCTACAAGGTGCAGTGGAGGTCGGGCGGCGAAGACTACGACACCGGCGACCGGCAGGCCACGGTCACGCCGGGGTCGACCACGAGCCACACGATTCCCGGCCTCGCCAACGGCACGGAATACACGGTGCGGGTGATCGCGACCCGGACCGGCGCCAACGACGGCCCGCCGTCGGCGGCGATGACGGGGGTCCCGAGCGAGGAGCCGATACCTGTACCGGCATTGCCGATGGCCGGCGCGATAGCCCTCGGTCTGTTGCTGCTCGGCACGGGACGACGCGCGCTGCGCCGCCGCGCGAGAGGCTGAGTCCGGATCGCGAGCGCTTCCAAGCCCGCCCGCGTGCCGCGTGCCGCGTGCCGAGGCGCTCGACACGGGGTGGTGGTGGACTCACGGGCTGCCCCCGGTCGGGAACGGTGACCGCCGCGTGAGGTTCGTTCGCTCCGCCCGCCCGGCTGTGCGCCGGGGCGACGTGAACGCCCTCGCGCGGCGGCACCGATCGACGTGCAGGTCCCCACGCGGGTCGCACCGAGCCGCAGCCCGTGGGTGCATCCGGTCCGCCCGCCTCCCCGAGGCCCGGGTCATGCTGGAGAGGGTTCCGAATGTCAAAGCAACCCCGAAACCTGAACGCGGTGTTCGGCCGGTTCCGGCGGCGGATGCTGGCCGCCGAACTGCCAACCGGGGTCGTTGAGCGCAGAGACATCGACAACGCGTCAGGGCCCGCGCGCCGGACCATGCCGGCCACGCCCCCGGACCCGCCACGCCTGCCAGCCCGGGCGCTTCGCGAGTACGTCCCCGGCGGGCGCGTCGACGCCATGCGCCGTCTCCTCGGTGGCCGTTGAAGCTCCGGGTTGATCCACGGTCCGCTGGCGCGCCGGCGGTCCCGGAGCCCGGTCTCGCCTCGACGATACACTTGCGGCAGCTCGACGGTCGCCCCCTCCTCCCCTGTATGAGCGAGGCCCAGCGGCGTGACGGAGCGGGACGCACCGCAGGGCCGGCGGCCACGCTGGAGGCCCGGAATCCCGTCATGGATCTCCCCCCGTCAGCCGCTCCCAGGCGGCCCGCGCCGCCACCGGGCCGCTTATGCGGACGTTCTCCGGCGAGCTCCGAACGGCGCCGGGTGGCTTCGCTGGTGGCGGTGCCGGCGGGGGCGCCGGTTTCCGTAGCTCGCCCCCGGCCACGTCCGAAAGGGACCACAGCACCCGGTAAACCCGCGCCGTGTGTTTCTCGAGCCTCACCAGATCCGGGGCGCCGCCCATCAACGCGCCGCACCGTTCGGCCGCGGCGCGGTCCGGGTGCAGGTGGCACACGTCGCCAGCCGTCACCAGCGCGCCCGGCCGTAGCGGGTTACGGGATATCGCCCAGGTCACGATGCGGACTCCCCGAGCCGCGCCATTGCATCGGAAAACGCGGCCGTCCCGTCCACATTCCCGAGCCGGACATGGCAGGGTTCACACCACAGCGATCCGGCCCACCGCGGCCGGCGCCGGCACCCGGTACAGGTCGGTTCCGGTGTCACACTGCCGATAGGGTCGATTCGTTCGTCGGTCATGTTCCCCTTCTCCCACGGGACCGGTGCAATCCTCGCCGCGCCCAGCCGTCCGGGATGCACCCGGCGCACACGGGCCACCAGTCGCGGCTGTTGCTCGACACTCGAGCGCCCCCCGTTCCGGCAGAGACCGTCGTGGCCGCCTGCCTGACTCATGGCTGTTATCCCCCCTGCGGTCCGGCCTCGTCTCAACCGCGGCCGGCGGCAACTCGCGGCCCGCCGCGACCCTCTGATTCGCGGCCGGCACGGTCGCTCCTTTGCCGCCTCTCGCACCATCCTGCGCGGCCCGTGGCCGGAGCACCGTGGCAGACGCGCCGTCCGCCCCCGCGAGAGCCAGCGACCCCACAAGGCTCTGTGCAGGGCTCACGGCTCTGCCTTCACGGCTTTGCGTTTCAGTTCATCGAGGGTCGCACCGTCCTTCCCCTTCCATTCCCTCCACCCATTGGCCGTGCGGCCCAGCAGCGCAATCAGGGCCATGCTGGGCGAACCGAAGAGATTATCCTTTTCGAAGACCACCGCGTCGTCTACTACCCGCATGACACCTGCGTCGATCAACTTGTTCCGAAATCGTTCATCCGACGTTCCTACAATGGACGGGACATTCGCCTTGCGTCCGATGGACCCTTTCAGCACCACGAAGCCCTCCGGCGTGTACAGGCCACGTCCGTTGATGCCAGAGCTAGTGCAGGTAAAGACATCTTCTTCCGTGGGTGAGGTGCCGACCACGCCGACGGGGTCAAACAAGGGATAGCCGAGAGTGGCTGGGTTAAGCTGTTTGTGCGAGAAATCAGGACCAGCGCACGCTGCCAGAAATCCTTCTTCTGGTTGTGGCTAACGAAGCGCATGCGCAAGTCGCCAGTTTGCCCGACATACACCTCGGGATCGGTGCCGTTCCCTTCGTCGCCAATGAGGACGTAGAGAGCGACTTGACCGCTCTCCGGCATCTTGATGAACTCCTGGAGCAGGCTGCGTGGCACCTCGATGACCTGAACGATACGCGTGGTGATCTCAGCGATGCGGATGCCTCTGGGATCGCCGCTTGGCAGGAATATCTGAATCGTCTTGGGCGTGGGATTCACGCGGCTGTCCTCTCGGATGCGGGGCGTACATCAATCTGGCCGGTAACGGCGGCGGAGATCTCCAGCTGGCTGATGGCGTCGGGGATGGGAGAGACGTGCCCGGAGATGGTGGTGCTACCGGGGAGCTCCAGGGCCAGGACCTCCGGCTCCAGGACTGGCCTTGTCGGGGTTCCCGGCTCACGGGCGAGACGCTGACGCCAGCGCCGGCGAACGCCTGCGCGGTCGCCGGTCGCAACGGTAGCCGGGCGGGCTGGCACCGTCACGCGGGGCGAAGTGGAGCTCATCCGCCTTCCGCCAGCCACCGCCGAGCCGACCGGTCTCGTCGAGAGAACGCGCCGCGTGCTCGTAGCGGCGCTCGTCGAGGTGCCCGATTGGCGGGAGCGGCGGAGGGTTCTCAGCCTGAGTGCTGCCGCCGAGCCTCGGAGCGCCCGGTGGCCGATGTCAAGCCCAAGATCAGCCGTCGGCTCGACACCGTTCACCGGGCCGATCACCAACCCCGGTGTCACGTCCGGGCCAGCCTCCGAGTACACGGCCTCCACGACCTGCTGGCCCCAGCGCGACGCGCGCCTCGACATCGCCGCCGCACCGCGCCGCACTATTTGGTGGCCTCCCGCTGCACGAACCGTAGCGACACGCCGCACGCCGCCGCGATCTTCGTCACCGTTCCCAATCGGGGGTCCCGGTTTCCCGACAGGCCGCGGGAGAGGGCCACGCGGTCGACCTGGGCTCTCCGAGCGATGGTGGAAACGCCCCCCTGGGTTGCCGCGACGTTGCGAAACGCCTTCATCAACAGTCGCGGGTCGCCGTCGGACTCCTCGATCGCCGCGTTGAGGTACGCCGCGACGTCCTCCGGTGTCCGGAGATACTCGCTGGCCTCATGGGCTCTGACGGGCATGCCGCTTCTCCTGTCTGTATGCCTTCCACAGGGCGTGCGCCGTTTGGATGTCGTGCGTCTGACGCTTCTTGGTTCCGCCGGCCAACAGGACGACGAGGTCCTCTCCGTCCCGGCCGTAGTAGACGCGGTAGCCGGGGCCTCTGTTGATCCGCAACTCGAATACGCCCTTGCCAATTCCGCGGTGGTCTCCGAAACTGCCCAGCTCAACACGGTCGAGACGCGTCTGGACACGGGCGCGGATCTCAGCGCTCTGGAGCCGGAACCACGTATCGAACGCGTCCGTGTCGTCCGCCGTGACGTAGCGGACAATCCTGATCACCCGATCCATTGTGTAGCCATCTGGCTACACTGAGTCAAGTGGCAGACGGGGTGGTGGACTCACGGTCCGCCCCCGTGAACCCCACGACCAGCGAGAGCCGCACGTTCGGGAAAGCGCCGATGCGGACCGCTGGCGCGGCGTAGACCCGCCGGCAGGCCGACCAATGGGCGGTCCCTAACCCGAGCGGGTGTGGCTCTTCTTCGTAGAGCGCTTTTTCGCCTATTCATAGGCGTTTTTGCTCGCGGACGGTCCCTCTTCGGTGCGCCTTGGGCGGGGACAGCGTTCCCACCCGCCGGTTTTCGGGCAGCCAGCCCGACCTGATCACGGCGCCGGGGTGCTCGGTCTGTCCCCTCCGGCGCCCCCCTGGACATTCGCGCGGCGTTTTGCTACGGTGTCGTGGGAAGGGAGAAGCCCCTGCGATGGCCGTGGCGACGACGACGTTCTCGGGACGGGCCTTCAGCGTACGAGAGGTGACGCTGATCCGCGAGATCGTGCGGGACTGTGCGGCCTTGAGCCGGATGGAGCTGGCGCGCACCGTGTGCGAGCTGTTGCGGTGGCGGCGCCCGAACGGGAGGCTGAAGGCCCGCGAGTGCCGCGAGTTCCTGGAGCGGCTCGACGCGGGTGGCGCGCTGGTGCTGCCGGACAAGCGCCGGGGCCGTGCGACCGGCTCCGTCACCCGCGTTCCCCGGACGGCGGCGGGTGAGCCGGGGCCCCCGCTCGTCGGCAGCGTGCGCGATGTCGAGCCGCTACGGGTCGAGCGGGTGCGCGAGCCCGCCGAGCGCCTGCTGTTCCGGGAGCTGGTGGGACGCTACCACTACCTCGGGCACACGGTCCCGTTCGGCGCCCACCTGCGCTATCTGGTGTTTGCTTCGAGGCCGGCCCGGGCGGTGGTCGGCTGCCTGCAGTTCTCCAGCCCGGCGTGGCGCATGGCGGCCCGGGACGGCTGGATTGGCTGGGACGACGCGACTCGGGCGCGGAATCTGCAGCGCGTGGTCAACAACAGCCGCTTTCTGTTGCTGCCGTGGGTCGCGGTGAGGAACCTCGCCAGCGCGGTGCTGGCGCGCGGCCTCGGGCAGTTGGTGGCGGACTGGCCGCGCCACTACAAGCTCGGGCCCTGGCTGGTGGAGACGCTGGTGGACCCCCGCCGCCACCACGGGGGTTGCTACCGCGCCGCCAACTGGGTCGCGTTGGGCGCCACCAGCGGTCGAGGCCGCATGGACCGGCACGGCCGCCGTGCCGGCGAGGCGCCCAAGACGGTCCTGGTTTATCCTGTGGTCCGGGATGCGCAGCGTCGGTTGCGGGAGAGCTGAGCGATGCGAGCCGTCACCCCCCGCGCCGCTCCACCCGACCCGGCACCGTATGCGGCGGCGAACGCCGCCTTCGCTGAGGCCAAAGCCTATCTCTCTTCGCGCGAAGCACAGCAGATGAGCGAGAGCGACCTTGAACGGGAGCTGCACCGGCGGGGCCAGGAGTTGATGCGCAAGCTCCTGCAAGGGCACCTCAAGCAACGCAGCCCGGGGGAGGCCGCCGGTCCGGTCGAGGGGGCCGACGGTGTCGAGCGCTCGGAGCGCCGGGTGCACGAACGCCACCTGGAGACGATCTTCGGCACGGTGCAGGTCGAGCGGGTGGGCTACGCGCGGGCTGGTCACGAGAGTCTGCATCCTCTCGATGCCGCGCTCAACCTGCCGGGGGAGCGTTACTCGCTCGAGGTGCGGCGCCGGGTGGCGGCGGCGGCCGCATCGCGGTCCTTCGACGAAGCGCTGTTGGATCTGTCTCGCAGCACCGGGGCGGAGGTGCCCAAGCGTCAGGCGGAACAGTTGGTGGTTCGCGCGGCTGAGGACTTCGACGCGTTCTACGAGGCGCGCCGTGCGGCGGATGGCGAGCCGCTGCCCGAGGGGTCGGTGGTCGTGCTGACCTTCGACGGCAAGGGCGTGGTGCTGCATCGCGAGGACCTGCGCGAGGCGACGCGCAAGGCGGCCGAGAGGCGCCAGCGGCACCGGGAGCCGCTCTCCCGGTTCCACCGCCTCAAGCCGGGAGAGAAGAAGCACTCGAAGCGCATGGCGACGGTGGCCGCCGTCTACACGACGGCGCCGTTCGTGCGGAGCCCGGAGGACTTCCTGGAGAGCTTGATGCCCCGACAGCCGGGAGACAAGCCCCGGGCCGTGCGGCCCCGCCCGGTGGCGAAACGGGTCTGGGCGAGTCTCGAACGGGAGCCGTGGGAGGTGGTCGCGGAGGCGACGCTGGAAGCGGAGCGCCAGGACCCCGAGCACGCCAAGCGCTGGGTCGTGCTCGTCGACGGGGCCGAGCCGCAGCTCGACCTCGTGGAAGCGGGCGCCGCCGCCTACGGCGTGGACGTCACGGTGATCCTCGACATCATCCACGTGGTCGAGTATGTCTGGAAGGCGGGGCGGGTGTTCCATCGCGAGGGGAGCCCCGAGCTGACTCACTGGGCCTGGACGCGCGTGCGGAGCATTCTCGAAGGCAAGGCGACCCGGGTGGCGGCGTCGATGCGGCGTGCGGCGACCGTCGCCGGCTTCTCGAAGGACACCCGCAAGCCGGTCGACAAGTGCGCCGACTACCTGGTGAAATACGCGCCGTATCTGCACTACGACCGCTACCTCGCGGCGGGCTATCCCATCGCGACCGGGGTCATCGAAGGGGCGTGCCGGCACCTGGTCCGCGACCGGATGGAGCTGACCGGGGCCCGCTGGCGCCTGGTTGGCGCCGAGGCCGTCCTGAAGCTCCGGGCGCTACGAGCCAGCGGCGACTTCGATGCGTACTGGGACTTCCACGAAGCGCGGGAGTACGAGCGGAACCACGCCCAGCGCTACACGGATGGGACGGTACCGCCGGTCACCGAGCCGCCCCCACCGCCCTCCTCACCCCGCCTTCGACGGGTCAAGTAACTCTTGCCATGCCGCTCGCCGAAACCCTCTGGGTGGCCGACGAAGAAGAGCCGCACCCAACCCGAGCTCCGGCGCGAGACCAGCGCCCCAACCCCACGCCCGTTCCCCGCGACTCGTCGTCGACCCGTTGTTGCTGCCGCCGACGATGAAGGCCCGCATGGTCAGGTAGGGGACCACTCAGCCAGTTGGCGTCGGCGGATTGCTGCCCGGCTCGAACTGCCTGAGCCGGCGCAGAGCCGCTCGATCGTCGTCGTGGCCGGCAGGATGGTTCACGTGCGACGGCAGGCCTCGACGAACCTGCGCACCAGATCCTCGTTCGACTGCCCCCGTTGCGCTTCTTCGTGGAGCCGGTCGCCGAGCTCACGTGCCGCGGAGCACGCGCAGTGTCCGAGTCCCCCACCGCGATCACACGACCCTCCGTAGGGTGTAGCGCCAACCGCCCTCTGAAACCGCCGCCTCGTGACCGCGCGCCGGGGACAAGTCGGGATGCCGCGTGCAGGTTGAGGGCGCGTGTGTCGATACGTGAAGTGTGGCTCCCGAGAACGACAGTGCGACCGCGCCCCAGCCGGAGCAGGCCTCTCGGGACGTGCGCATCGAGGAACTCGAGCAGGAGCACGAACGTCAGAACCGCGAGGTCGACCCCGCCGAACTGTCCACCGGCGCGGATGAGCGCAGAGACCTCGGCCATGCGTCGCAGCCCGCGCGCCGGACCATGCCGGCCCCAGACCCCTCGCTACGCCTGCCAGTTCGGGCGCTTGGCGAGTACGTCTTCGGTGGGCGCGTGGACGCCATGCGCCGCCTCCTCCGCGGCCGTTGACGCTTTGGGCTTGGGTCCGTCGTCCGCCAAACACGCCCGCGAGCCATATGGTGTCGAGAGTCTGCTCGGCGACGCGCCAAGTCACAGTTTCTCGGGCCATCGTTGCCGTCCGTGGAAGATCGCGATGATCTCGAGGCGGTCGTTCCGCACGCGGTACGGAATCAGATACGGCGTTCCCGGCACCACCAGCTCGCGGGTTCCCGGTACCCGTCCCGCCCGGCCGAGACCGGGTTGGCCGGCGAGCAGATCGATGCTGCCGAGGATGGCGGCTACGACGTTGCCGGCCGCACCGGGCCGGTCTCTGGCGATGACGGCGCGCAGCCAAGCCAAGTGACGTACCGCCCGTGCGGACCAGACGACGGTCACCGGTCAGGCGCCTGCCGTTCATGCGGGCCGCCCCACGAGCGCAGCCAGCCGGCAACCGCGTCATGATCGACGGTTCGACCCTCGTCGAGATCGTCGAGCCCGGCCGCGATCTCGTCGAGCTGCCAGCCCTCGGTCTCCACGTACGACGCGATGGCCTCGGCGGCGAGGAACGACTTCGACCGGCGGGACCGCTTCGCGAGGGCTTCCAGACGCTGTCTGGTTTGCACGTCGATGCGAACCGAGAGGGTCGTGGTCATGATCCAGAACCTGCACAGGATGTAGACAATGTGTACAACCTAACACATCCTCGCCAGAGCCTTGGACATCACCACCGCGACGCGAAGTTGGCAGGACCGGCTCGCCTATAATTCCGTTCCTGGCGAGCCGGGCGCACAAACGCCGGTCGCCTGGGAAGGAGCCTCTCACCATGCCTCGGTTGCGCTGCCTGCGAGTCGCGCTGTCACCCATCCTGATGGCGGGCGCCATCGCCATCGTCGCGGGCGCTGGCGCGGCGTCCGCGCAGCCGCCGGACGACTTCGCGCCGGTCACCGACGCCATGCTCCTGGACCCGTCCGACGGCGACTGGCTGATGTGGCGGCGCACCCTCGACGGCTGGGGCTACAGCCCCCTCGACCAGATCGACCGCGACAACGTCGGCAACCTGCGCCTGGTGTGGACCCGCGGCCTGAACCCGGGCAGCCAGCAGGGCACGCCCCTCGCCTACCGCGGGGTGCTCTACATGCCGAACCCCGGCGACGTCATCCAGGCCATCGACGCGGTGACCGGCGACCTCATCTGGGAGCACCGGCGCGATCTGCCCGAGGACCTCGGCGAGCACATGGGCGGGCTGGCCACGACCAAGCGGACCATCGCCATCCACGGCCGCCTGCTGCTCGACACCACCGGCGACGACTACCTGATGGCCCTCGACGCGGCCACCGGCGAGATGGTGTGGGAGACGGAGGTCCTGGACTACACCGTGAACCCCGCCCTGCAGACGGCGGGGCCCATCGTCGCGAACGGGAAGGTCATCTCCGGCCGGAGCTGCCGCGCCACCGCCACCCCCGACGCCTGCGTCGTCACCGCCCACGACGCCCGCACCGGAGAGGAGCTGTGGCGGCGCCGGATGATACCCGGGCCCGGCGAGCCGGGCGACGAGACGTGGGGAGACGTGCCGTTCGAGGAACGGAAGCACGTCGGCACGTGGATGGTGCCGAGCTACGACCCCGAGCTGAACCTCGTCTACATCGGCACGTCGGTCACGTCGCCGGCGCCGAAGTTCATGCTCGGCGGCCCCGACCTCGCTCACCTGTACCACAACTCGACCCTCGCGCTCGACGCCGACACCGGTGAGATCGTCTGGTACTACCAGCACCTGAACGACGACTGGGACCTCGACCATCCGTTCGAGCGCCTGCTCGTCGACACCGCGGTCGCCCCGGACGCCGACGCCGTCGCCTGGATCAACCCCCGCCTGCGGCCGGGCGAGGTGCGCAAGGTGATGACCGGAATCCCCGGCAAGACCGGCGTGGTCTACACGCTCGATCGGGAGACCGGCGAGTTCCTCTGGGCCAACCCGACCGTCGCCCAGAACGTGATCACCCACATCGACGGGGCCACCGGCAACGTGACCGAGAACCCCGAGGTGATCTTCTCGGCGCTGGGCCAGGAACGGCTGGCCTGCCCGAGCTGGGCCGGCGGCAAGGACTGGGAGGCGGGTGCCTACAGCCCCCTGACCCACACCATGTACTTCCCGTTGCGCAACGCCTGCCAGCGCCTGCTGTCGACGACCGAGGGCGGCAACTCGACCTACATGCTGGCGGCCCGGCATCAGCTCGCCCCCGGCACCGACCAGCTCGGCACCGTGCGCGCCATCTCGGTGGAGACCGGAGCCACCCGATGGCTCCACGAGCAGCGCGCGGCCACGATGTCGCTCGTCGCCACCGGCGGCCGGTTGATCTTCGGCGGCGACGCCAACGGCCGTTTCCGGGCGCTCGACCAGGACACCGGCGCGGTGCTCTGGGAGATCAACCTCGGCTCGCCGGTCACCGGCTATCCGATCACGTTCGCGGTGGGCGACCGGCAGTACGTGGCGGTCAGCACCGGCACCGCCGCCAACGCCTCGATCAACCTGCGGATGACCCCGGAGCTCAGGCCGAGCTTCGGCAACAACCTGTTCGTGTTCGCCCTCCCACGATGATCAAGGAGGCCGATGTCGCGAACCAAGACATTCCCGGACAGCCATCTCTTCGCGAAGCTGCGACGAGCCACGTGACCAGCACGTGCAAATCGCCGGACAATGTGCCACGCTGTGTATCAGAAGACGCCGGTCGGAGATGCCATTCCGGGCCTGACGTGCTTCGACGCGGAGGGAGTACAAAAGCCGTGGACGCGCTGTCTCTGAGGAACTTTCGCTGTTTCGGCGACGTCGGGCCGGTGCCGCTCAGGCCGCTGACGCTCCTGGTCGGTGAGAACAGCACCGGCAAGACGTCCTTCCTCTCCGCGATTCGCCTGGCGTTCGACATCGCCTACCCGCCGCCTCATTCGATCGATTTCAACGAAGAACCGTTTCGTCTCGGTGCGTTCAGGGACATCGCGCACTACCGCGGGGGTCGAAGCGGACGTTCGCAGGCATTCGAGCTTGCAGCGGAAATGCGCGTTCGCGAGAAGCGCCGTTCGCTCCCCGCTCGACACAGCGTGGAGTTTCGACAGTCGGGGTCTCATCCGGTCATCACCAAGCAGTCCCTCGACTTCGCGGATCGGCATGCAACCGTGAGGTTCCTGGACAACGGCCAGCGCCACTCCATCGAGCTCCGGGCCGGTGATCGGACGGTGAACATCGAGTCGGACATTGCCTTGCGGGTAAACCCGGAGACTCCCGTGAACTGGGACTGGATTGATCTTGCTGTCGAAAACGCGCAGCGGCGCGCGATGGACTCTTCATCCTCACCGCTCGGAGGCGTCACCTCGCTCGCCGACTATGCGAAGCTGTTCCCGAATCTACAATTGACGCCCAGGTGGTCCCCACAGGAGTTCACCGCACCGCGACCGACGTGCATCGCTCCCATCAGAATGCGGCCTCAGCGAACGTACAACCCCGCTACCGCGACACCGCTCCCCGAGGGAGATCATGTGCCGATGGTGCTCGCGAAGACGTTCTTCGAAGACAAATCCAAATGGGCGTCGCTCAAGAACGCGCTCGACCAGTTCGGCCGGGCGTCCGGGCTATTCACCAGCCTGAGCATCAAGTCACTAGGGCGACACGAGAGCGACCCGTTTCAGATCCGCATCAGGATCGCAGGTCCGCTGGCGAACTTGGTCGACGTAGGATACGGCGTCAGTCAGGCGCTTCCAATCCTGGTAGAGGTGCTGGGGAATCGTAGCGACTTGTATCTACTTCAGCAACCGGAGGTCCACATGCACCCCAAGGCCCAGGCGGCTCTGGGATCGTTCCTGGCGACGCTGGCGGGCGCCCACGGCAAGCAGTTCATCGTGGAGACGCACAGCGACTACCTGATCGACAGGGTCCGGATGGATGTCCGGGACGGGCGATCGATTAGGCCACGGGACGTGTCGTTGCTCTTCTTCGAGCGCCAGGGACCGCACGTGGTCATTCATCCGATGCGAATCGATTCCGACGGGAACCTCCTCGATGCGCCGGACACGTACCGCGGCTTCTTCCTCGCGGAAGAACGACGCTTTCTCGGCATCGCATAGTGTGCATCATCATCGATGCAAACGTCGCCGGCGAGCTTCCCGGTCCTTCCGCTGACGCGAAGCCGGTCGTGGACTGGATAGAAGGCGGTTCGGGCCGGCTGGTGATCGGCGGGCGGAACACGATCGAGCTCGATGCCCACAGAGGCGTCAGACGGTGGCTGATACGACTGCTCCAGTCAGGTCGTGCGCGAGCTGTTTCGGCGGAGATGGTCCGAGCCAAAGAGCGAGAGCTGTTGCGTCAGGCCGGTACCGTTCCAACGATCTGCATATGCTTGCTTTGGCGCTGGCGTCCGGCGCTCGATTGCTGTTCTCACGTGACCGCGATCTTCATCATGACTTCGGGAACCCGGAACTGGTTCGCCGACCGCGGGGCAAGGTGTACCAACGCCATGACCACGCCGCGCTGCTTCGATCGTCAGTGTGCCGTCGATAGCGGATCCCCGCTGAAACGGCGTAGCGTTCAGACCGACTCGACTGTCATGCCCGGGTTAGTAAGCGTAAGTTAAAAATTGTTGGCGAACTCGGTGTAAATATGTTATAAATAAACGGCTTCGGAATAGTCCGTACCGCCATAATATCCCGGTTCTCGACAGAACCGAAAGGGAGTGCGGCTAATGCCGAAAAAAGGAGCACTAAAAAGAAGCCAGTAGTTAGTCCAGTAATAAAGGAACACAATCGCAAAATTAATTATATCCCGAAAATGAAATCGAAGGATATAGAGCGACTACTTGGCTTGCGGTAGAGGTAACCTGGGGCTGCCCTTCGGGGTGGCCCTACCTCGGAGTACTCCAGCTTCACCAGGTCCGGCTGCCCGCCGAGCAACGCGCCGCACCGTTCGGCCGCGGCCCGGTCCGTGTGCACGTGGCACACGTCGGCCGCGCGTCGGCAGCCCGCCTGGGCGGTGCCGCGCCGTCGATACGCCCCAAGTCATGAGCGCTTTACACGGCGCGCGAAGGGGTTTCCCTGTATTTCATAAACCAAGTTACGAGCCGCCCAATAGAAGGCGCGGGGCACTTTCACGCGAGCGCAGAAACTAACTAACGCCAAGGTTATGGCAGATACCAACTCGGAGATATCCCGATCCTGCGATCCAATTTGAACTAGTGCCTTGAACTCGACAGCGGGGGCCCCCGGACCGCAAGCACAGTGAACACCGCCCGCGGCGAATTGCCGTACCATATGAAGCGCCAATCCAATCATGGCCGCATGGCAGGCGGAAACGTGAATACGGCGAAATTGGGAATTACGCCGTCATCTACTGCTTTCCGTTCGTAATTGGTCAACTCCTTTCGGTCCAAGATAGATATCACGTCAACAGCGGCGTGCTGCAACAGCGGCGGGACGTGCCCGCCGCGAACCGTCAGCGCTTCGATGGGGCAGGTCGCGGTCCCGGTCCACAGCGACCATGAAGCCGCCCCCGGTATCGTTCCATGCACGCACGGCGCCGCCGTGGCGCCGAGTGGCCCTCGGGCGACGACTGGGACCTCGACCATCCGTTCGAGCGCCTGCTCATCGACACCGCGGTCGCCCCGAACGCCGACGCCGTCGCCTGGATCAACCCCCGCCTCGAAGCGGGCGAGGTGCGCAAGGTGATGACCGGCATCCCCAGCAAGACCGGCGTGGTCTACACGCTCGATCGGGAGACCGCCGCACGTGGCGTATCCTTGGTGTATGTCACGCACCAACGTGGATATCGACGACGAAGCCCGCGCGGCCATCATGAGACGGTACCGCTTGGCGAGCAAGCGGGAAGCCGTCAACTTCGCGCTGCGATCGCTCGCAGCGGAGCCGTTCAGCCCCGAGGAAGCCCGCCGGATGCGCGGATCGGGCTGGGATGGCGACCTCGACGAGATGCGGGGACGCGGCGATGATCCTCGTTGACACGTCCGCCTGGATCGAGTTTCTCCGCGACGCGGGCACGCCGGCGTGCCTCCGGGTCGAGGAGCTGCTCGGCGCCGACCTCGCGACGTGCAACGCGATTCGGATGGAGCTGTTGGCGGGAGCCCGGAGCGAGCGGCACCGTCGCGATCTCGGGAGGCTCATCGCGCGCGCCGCGCTCGTTCCGATGCAGCCCGGCGACTTCGATCAGGCCGCGGCGCTCTATCGGCAATGCCGCGGTCGGGGCGAGACCGTTCGCGTCCTCATGGACTGCCTCATCACCGCGTTGGCCATTCGCGCCGACCTGCCGGTTCTGCACTGCGATGCCCTCGCACGGCACACGCCTCTGCGCGTCGATGCGACATGACGCCTCGATCAACCTGCGGATGCCCCCCCGAGCTGCGGCCCAGCTTCGGCAACAACCTGCGTGTTCGCCCTGCCTTGAGCCCCGTCAGCAATCAAGCTCCCATGGCGTTGAGGTGGAAGCGGGCTCTCGGCGGGTGAGCTGCGGTGGCCTACAGTTCACTCACCGCTTCGAAGCACCTCCGAGGGGTCGGTGGACGCCGCCCGTCGGGCGGGAATCCAGCATGTCACCAGGGCGAGGAGGGCCAGCCCGCCGGAGACCGTCGCCAGCGTGACCGGATCGAGCGGCGCGACGCCGAACGACACCGCGGCCAGGGCGCGCGCTCCCAGGGCGGTCACGGCGAGACCCGTGACCACGCCCGCCGCCGCGAGCCGCAGCCCTCGCGCCGCGACAAGGCGTCGCAGCGCGTGGGGGCTCGCCCCCAGCGCCGAGCGTATCGCCAGCTCGGCCCGTCGCTGCCTCGCGTCGAACGACACGGTTCCGAACAGGCCCACCGTGATCAGCGCGAGCGTCACCAGTCCGAAGGCGATCGAGATCCGCACCGCCAGTCGCGGGCGAGCGAGCTCCGCGGCGAGCAGCTCGTCCATCGGCGTCAGCGTGTCTATCGGTATCGACGGCTCGACGGCCTGAATCGTGTCGCGGATGGCGGACAACAACGTCGAGGGGGGCCGCTCGGTGCGAATCGCGAGGTTGCCGGCGTCGAAGTGGAACGACTGCGGGGCCGGGTAGTAGACCGTCATCCAGTCGTTGGTCAGCTCGCGATACCGCAAGTCGGCGGCAATCCCCACCACCGTCGCCCACTCGAATCGCGGGCTGATCCGGACCCGTCTGCCGATCGGCTCCGCGCCGGGCCAGTAGCGGGCGGCGGTGCGCTCGCTCACGATCGCCACGCGCTGCGAATCGGCGGTGTCGGTGCGCGCAAAGGCGCGCCCCCTCACAATCGGGATCCCCATCGTCTCGAAGTACCGCGGCGTCGCGATGTCCCAGTTGGCCCACTCGTTCGTCGCCGACTCGTCCGGCGTCTGGCCTTCGAACTGAAACGGAGAGCTGAGGCCGGTCGTGACCGTTCCCGGCGGCAGGTGAAACGGCGCGGCCGAGGTCACGCCGGGAAGCCGTTCGATCGCTTCAACCGCGCGGTCGTAGAACGCGCGGACCCGGTCGGGCGTGCCGTAGCGTTGCCAGGGCAGGAATATGCGCGTCGTCACGACACCGTCGGACTCGAGCCCACGGTCGATCGATTGCAGCTCCCAGAGCGACCGGGTCAGCAGTCCGGCCGAGACGAGGACCACCACCGCGAACGCAATCTGGCCGGCGGCCATCGCCTGGAGCCGGCGACCGGCCCCGTGGGACGGCTCGGCGGAGCGATGCGCGAGAAAGCCGCGCAGTCTCGTCACACGCATCTGCCACGCAGGCGCGGTGCCGAACGCCAGGACCCACGCCGTCATCGTGGCGACGGTGAACGCCATGACCCCGGGACCGAGCGACGCCTCGTCGATTCGCGGCACCTGACCCGGATCGATGACGTTCGTGAGAGCGAGCAGTCCGCGAGTCAGGATCAGCGCCCCGCCCATACCCGCCGCACCGAGAGCGGCCGCCTCGATCACGGTCTGCCTCAGGAGCTGTCCGCGAGTCGCGCCCAGCGCCGACCGCACGGCCATCTCGACGCGGCGTGACTCGGCCCGCATGAGCAGCAGGATGGCGACGTTCGCCCCCGCGACGAGAAACACGAGCGCGGCGCCGGCCAGCAGGAGCACAAGGGTGGGCCGAACGTGGCCGACGACGGTGTCGACCAGCGGCGTCACCACGATCGGCATCCGCGGATAGTCCTCCGGATACGCCGCGCTCAGACGACCGTGGATGACGGCCAGCTCGGAGCGCGCCTGCCCAACGGCGACGCCCGGCGCGAGTCGTCCCACGACGTGGAACTGCGTGGTCCGGGGGCTGTCCAGGGCCGCGTCGGGGTCGCGTGTGAACGCGGGAACCAGTGAAAACCAGATATCGGCGTCGATCGGGTAGGCCACGTCGGGCTGCAGGACGCCGACAATCGTGAACGGGGCGTCCCCCGGGGGCCTGAGGCGCCGGCCGACGAATGCAGGGTCGCCGCTCACGCGTTGCCAGAAAGGGTGGCTGACGACGGCGACGAGCTCGGCGCCCTCGACGTCGTCGGCGGCTTCGAGGAGGCGCCCGTAGGCCGGCCTCGCGCCGATCACGTCCAACAGCTCGGCCGATGCCAACACCCTGTTGGCCGTGACCGGCTCGTCCTCAACCAGGACGGCGCTCGTCGCGCCGTCGGCATAGTTGATGGCCGCGAGTGCGTCGAAGCCGGTCGCCTCGTCCTTCCACACCAGATACTCGGGATACGAGATCGGAAACAGGAGTCCGCCGCCCCGTTCGACGTCGTTCTTCCATATCCGAACCAGCCGGGAATCGCCGTCACCGACCGGCTGCAGAAGCACCGCATCGGTCACCGCGAACAGCGCCGTCACGGACGCGAGGCCGAGGCTCAGCGTGGCGACGGCAACCGCCGAGGCGAGCGGTCGGCGAACGATGCCGCGAACCGCGAAGCGGAGATCCGACAACATTCTCGATCCTCTCTCCAAGCGGTCAGGGTCTCGAGCAGCTTCCCGCGTCGGACGCACCTTGGGACAGTGATCGATATGAAGTTGCCAACCATACCCACGCGCAGCCGGTTGTCTGCGGGTTGGCGCACGTGGCCGCACGGCAAGTTGATTTCCGTCAGCGTCCTCACGGGGCGTTCAGCAGCGCCGCCCCCCGCTCGAGCTCGGCCGCGAGCGCCTCAAGCGAGGCGGCGGCGTGGCCGATCTGCGCCGACGCCTCCTCCCACGCGCGCTGCTCTATCGCCTCGCGGACCCCCGGCAGGGTCTTCACCCCGTAGCCCGTGTAGAACCCCGGCGCGTAGATCTGATGCCGGAACCACGGCCGCCGCGGCAGGCCGGCGTCGCGGATGAGCGACCGTTCCGCCACCGTCAGCAGCCGGTTCAGCTCGCGCCGGGTCTCGTTCGGGACCGCGCCCTCCTGCAGGGCGGCGCCGAGCGCCCCGTCGTACGCGGCGGCGGCGTCGGTCAGGCGCCGGGTCGCGTTCCGCAGCGGGGCGAAGTTCAGATACGGCACCGGGTCCTCTCGCGCCGGCGGCACCAACGTCTGCGTGGGGTCGGCCGCGGCGGTGTAGCGCCCGTCGGCGAGCAGCCGATTGGTCCGTTCTGTCTCCTCCCGCAGTTCGTCGGCGAGCGCGGTCACCTCGTCGACGTAGCGCGCGACGGTGTCGCCGAACGGCGCGAACGCGAACGGCAGCACGTCGGCTTCGGCCAGCCGCAGGACGGCGCGGCCGGCGGTGCGGGCCAGCGCCACCCCGTACTCGAAGGTCGGGTCGCCGAAGCGCACGTAGTGGTCGTAGGAGTCGTAGACCGAGTGGTACGAGCCGCCGCCGCTCTCGCCGCTGTACGAGAGGTTGAGCGACGCGATGCCGAGGTGCTGGAGAAACGGCGTGTAGTCCGAGCCCGAGCCGAGGGCCGCGATCCGGTGGTCCGCGGCCGCGTCGAGGTCGTCGCCCGCGCCGCGCACCAGGCGCCGGGCGTGGAGGCGCTCGAACACGCTGAGGCCGGTCTGCGGGTCCCTCACGTCCCGCGCGATGCCGTTGATGAAGCGCTCGAGCGAGTGCGATCCGCCCATGTTCAGGAAGCCGCGGCTGTTGCCGTCGGTGTTGATGTAGGCCGCCACGTTGGCCCGCAGCGTGTCCGCGTGCAGCTCCGCCCATTCCGTCGACCCGATGAGGCCCGGCTCCTCGGCGTCCCACGCCGCGAACACGATGGTGCGCTTCGGGCGCCAGCCGCCGGACGCGAGCGCGCCGATGGCCCGCGCCTCCTCCATCAGCGCCACGAGGCCGCTGATGGGGTCGCGCGCCCCGTTCACCCACGCGTCGTGGTGGTTGCCGCGCAGGATCCACTGGTCGGGCGCCTCCGCACCGGCGAGCTTCGCGATGACGTTGTAGGCCGGCTCCAGGTCCCAGTCGAACGCCACCTCCAGCTCCACCGCGGCCGGTCCCGGCCCGAGGTGATACGTCAGCGGGAGCCCCCCGCGCCACGCCGTCGGGGCCACCGGCCCGCCCAGCGCCCGCAGCAGCGGCTCGGCGTCGGCGTAGGAGATCGGCAGGACGGGGATGGCGGTGAGGGTCGGCGCCTCGTCGAGCGGGAGGCGCTCGGCCGACTCGGTCGCCCCGACGTTCGGCGTGAGGGGATCGCCGGGGAACAACGGCATGTCGGCCACCGATCCGCGCTGCACGCCGCGGTCCATGCGGTAGGGCCCGCCCGGGTAGACATCGCCCTGTCCGTATCCGTCGTCCCGCGGGTCCGAGTAGATCAGGCAGCCGATGGCCCCCCGCTCGGCCGCGACCTTCGGCTTGATGCCGCGCCACGAGCCGCCGTAGCGCGCGATGACGATCTTCCCCGCGACGTCGATACCGCGGCGCGCCAGCTCGTCGTAGTCGGCCGGCACCCCGTAGTTGACGTATACCAGCTCGCCGGAGACCCGGCCGTCGATGGAGTAGGCGTTGTAGCTCGGGAGCTGCTCGTCGATCTGGCCGGAGGTCCGGTCCTCGGCCAGCACCGGCTCGGCCAGCGACGCGGTGTAGGGCGACGGAGCGGTCATCTCCAGCCGGCGGAAGCGCGGGGTCGGAAAGAGGACCTGAAACGTCTCGATCGCGGTGTCGTAGCCCCACTCGCGGAACCGGTCGGCGACGAACTCGGCCACCTCCTTCCCGAAGGGCGAGCCGACGTGATGGGGCCGCGAGCTGAGGTGCCGCAGCCATTCCCGCAGGTTGTCGGGGCTGAGGACCGCGTCGAAGCGCGCCTCCAGGGCGCGGTGCTCCTGCGCCCGCTCTTCCGTGAAGCCGGGCAGCGCATCCTGGGCCGTCGCTCCCGTCGGCTGGCACGCCAACATCAGCAGTCCGATGCCGCCGGCGCAGAGTCTCGAATTCCGTCGCATGTCACCTCCGAAACTGCTTGCTCAGGGCGAGCCCCTGGCGCTGGTAGGACGAGCCGATCGACGCCCCGTAGATCTTCTCCGGGATGTCCAGAAGCCGGCTGTAGACGACCCGGCCGACCACCTGACCGTGCTCGATGACGAACGGCACCTCGTGCGCCCGCACCTCCAGCACGACCCGGGTCCCCTTGTCGCTCTCCCCGTACCCGAACCCCGGATCGAAGAACCCCGCGTAGTGAATCCTGAACTCGCCCACGGACGGATCGAACGGCACCATCTCGGCCGCGCAGTCGGGCTGCACGACCACCCGTTCGCGCGAACCCAGGATGTAGAAGTCTCCGGGGTTCAGGATAAGGCGGTCTCCGGGGAGGTTCCGGATCTCGTCCCAGAAGGCGTCTGGATCGTAGTGACCCACCCTGCGCATGTCGATGAGGGGAGCGTTCTTCCGGCCGCGGTAGCCGACGACGTCCGCCCCTTCCCTCCCCCGGAGGTTGACCGAGAGCTTCAGGCCCTTCTGGATGTCCGCCGACGCCGGACCGTCGTCGTCGAGGATGAGGTTCTTCGCCTGGTTCAAGCGCACGAGCAGGCTGTCCGTCGGCGGCGGCTTGCCCCGCACGAACCGCAACTGCGACAGCCGCACCCCCTGTTGCACGATGACCGAGAACGTCCGCGGGACGATCTCCGCGAACAGCGGCCCCGAGTAGCCGTCCGGCACGCGCTCGAACTCGACTCCGCCGTCCGTAATCAGGCGCGTGAACACGTCGAGCCGGCCGGTGGTGCTCTTCGGATTGGCCTTCGCCGACACCCCCCTCGGCAGCCGAAGACGCTCCATCAGTGGCGCGAGGTAGACGCACCCCTTCTCGAGCACCGTCGGCGACGACAGGTCCAGCTCCGCCATCGACAGCGCGTCGAGCTTGCGTTCCACCCTGGAATCGTGGCCCGGCAGGAAGCTGGCCTGCAGGCGGTAGGCGACCGCCCCCAACCGCAGATCGAGGCTCGCCGGCTGAATCTGGTCCTCGGCGAGCTGCTCGGTCGCAACGATGCGGCCATCGTGATAGAGGGTCTTGATCCGCTGGTACGGCAGGACTCCTGTCGATACCGCGGGGAGTTCTCTGGGGAGTTCTCTCCGCGCCAGTTCCGGGAACAGCACCGTTGCGTGGTCGTCCGCTTCGCCCATCTCTCGCATCTTCCCCGGCCGGGTGTCAACGACGATCGGCCCGGTCGTGCAGCTCCTCCCGCGTCGGCTTGCGACCGTCGACCCACTCCAGCTTTCGCGGTTCCGGCACCCGCCCGAAGAAGCGATTCATCGCAACGTCGTACTCGTCTTCGCAGCGTCGCATCCTCTCGAGTTGCGCGGCAATCCACTCCGGTGCGCTTCGCCCGTTCTCCGCCGCCCGAACCACCACCCATCGGGCGAGATCGTCGGGCAACGCAATGGTGACGCTCTCCATAGTGATCCTCCGGACTTCCCCGAACCCGCAATAGTGTGACACGGAATCCGGCGCCCGGACGCCGCCGACCGCCCCGGCGCGGGCGCTCCCGCCGACTACGTTCGAGCCTCCGCCACCGCGCCCGCCGGAACACCCGCCCGTGCTACGCTTGGAGCCGTTCGAACAGACGGATCGCAGGAGGAGACGGATGATGCGAGCAGGGGTGCTGTTGGGCGCGCTGGTGATGGCCGCGTGCGGTGGCGGAGCGGAGCCGGAACCTGCGGCCGAGCCGGAAGCGCCGGCGAGCGCGGGGATGATCGAGCGGCTCGATCCGGCGCTCGACGCGCTGGTGCCGGCCGACGCGGTCATCGAGGAGCTGGCCGGCGGGTTCGGCTTCACCGAGGGGCCCGCGTGGATCGACGACGACGGCGGGTTCCTGCTGTTCAGCGACATTCCCGGCAACCGCATCGTCAAGTGGGCCCCGGACGGAACCGTCAGCGACTTCCTGAACCCGGTCTACGAGGGCGAGCACGAAGAGGGGCGGCTGGTCGGCTCGAACGGCATCACCGTCGACCCGGACGGGAACGTGGTCTTCACCGAGCATTTCAACGGCCGCATCTCCCGCGTCGCGGCCGACGGAATGCGGAGCGTGGTCGTCGACAGCTACGACGGCGGGCGGCTGAACAGCCCCAACGACCTCGACTACCACTCCGACGGCTCGCTCTACTTCACCGACCCGCCCTACGGGCTGCCGAGCCCGGAGGCGCGGGAGCAGGACGCCAACGGGATCTACCGGTTGAGCCCCGACGGCGAGCTCGCCCGCCTCGCCGAGCAGACCGGCCCGAACGGCATCGCGTTCTCCCCCGACGAATCGCTCCTGTACGTGGCCGACAGCAGCACCCAACAGTGGATGGCGTACCCCGTGGCCGAGGACGGCACCCTCGGCGAGGCCGAGCTGCTGCTCGACGCCAGCGGCTCCGAGGAAGGCGGCGCGGCCGACGGCCTGAAGGTCGACGAGCAGGGCAACCTGTGGGCGACCGGTCCCGGCGGGGTCTGGGTCATCGCGCCGGACGGGCGGCATCTCGGCACCATCAAGCCGGACCTGGTCCCGGCCAACGTGGCGTGGGGCGACGCGGATCGGCGCACGCTGTACATGACCGCCCGGACCGGGCTGTACCGCATTCGCGTGAACGTGGCCGGCGACCGGTAGGAGCCTCCGTCGCATAACGGCGCGAATTCCGGAGGCCTCGTCGGGCGGACAACCGAGCCGGCGGGCGGCGGTCGCCGGGCCGGGCTTCGGCGGGGGACCCGCCGGCAGTAGAGCAAGGAGCGCGTTGCGAAAGCTGCGTTGCGACAAAGGCGCGACGAGGGGCACATTCAGCATGTGTGGCCGCGGCGCCCGGCAACTCCGCGGAACAACGCACTAGAGGCAGGACGCGTCGCCGTCGAAAGCGGCGAGGCCTCTTGTCACAGGCTTATGGGAGGTCGACCATGCGCTATACCTGTGTCGCGGCGTTGGCGGCGGCGTTGACCATCGGACTGGCAGCACCGGTTGCCGCCCAGGAGACCGACGCGGGCTGGACCCCGGCGCGGACGCCGTGGGGCCACCCGGATCTGCAGGGCGTCTGGGACCAGACCACCGGCACCCCCCTCGAGCGGGCGGCGGACGCTGGCGACCGCGAGTTCCTGACCGAGGAGGAAGCGGCGGAACGCGAGCGGCGGCGGTTCGCGGCGTTCGACGCGTCGCCGCGGCAGGGCAGCCCCGGCAACTACGGCTCGCAGTGGCGCGACGGGTCGCGCAACGCGCTGACGCGCACGTCGCTGATCGTCGATCCGCCGGACGGGCGGATTCCGGCCCTCACGCCGGCGGCGGAGCGGCGCGCGGCCGAGAGCCAGGCGCGCCGGCGCGACCATCCCGCCGACTCGTGGACCGACCGCAACCTGTGGGAGCGCTGCATCACCCGCGGCACCCCCCGGGTCCCCAACAACTACAACAGCAACATCCTGATTCTCCAGACCCCGGACTCGGTGGTGCTGCTGAACGAGATGATCAACGAGACCCGCGTGGTCAGCCTCGACGGCCGCCCCCACGTCGCGTCCGGCGTGCGCCTGTGGAACGGCGACTCCCGCGGCCGCTGGGAGGGCGACACGCTCGTGGTCGAGACCACCAACTTCAGCCCCAAGCAGGTGTTCCGCGGACTCTCCGTCGACGGCCTGCGCCTCGTCGAGCGGTTCACCCGCACCGGGCCGGAGCGGATCGACTACGAGATGACCCTCAGCGATCCGGCCACGTACACGCGCGACTGGACCATCGTGCTGCCGATGATCGCCAACGGCGGCGGGATGTTCGAGTACGCCTGTCACGAGGGGAACTACGGCATGGAGGGGATCCTCGCGGGGCATCGCGCCGAGGAGCTGGCGAGCCAGTGACACGAGCCCGGGTCGGCGCGCCGTCGCCGTTGCTCGCGGTCCGACCGTGGCCGGCGCTGGGCACAGCGCTGGCCGTGCTCGGACTGGCTCTCGCACCGGTCTACATGCCGAACCCCGGCGATGTCATCCAGGCCATCGACGCCGCGGCCGGCGACGTCGTGTGGGGGTCACGTTCAGCGCCCTCGGGCAGGAGATGCTGGTCTGCCCCACCTGGGCCGGCGGGCGCGGCTGGCAGGCCGGGGCCTACAGCCCCCTGACGGGGGCGATGTACTTCCCGATGCGAAACACCTGCGCGCGCATGCTGTCGACGCTCGACAGCGGTTTGCGCACCTACGCCCTCGCCGCGCGGCACCAACTCGCGCCCGACACCGACATGCTCGGCACGGTGCGCGGTATCTCGGTGGAGACGGGGGCGACCACCTGGCTCTACGAGCAGCGGGCAGCCACCTGGTCGCTCGTAGCGACGGGCGGCGGGCTCGTGTTCGGCGGCGACGTCAACGGGCGGTTCCGCGCGTTCGACCACGAGACCGGCGAGGTGCTGTGGGAGATCAACCTCGGGTCGCCGGTCACCGGCTACCCCATCAGCTTCGCGGCCGGCGGCCGGCAGTACATCGCGGTCAGCACGGGCAGCGCGGCCCAGTCGTCGACCCAGCTCCGCATCACCCCCGAGCTGCGGCCGAGCGCGGGCAACAACCTGTTCGTGTTCGCCCTGCCTGAGTAACCACTGGATGCGTCCGGCCCTGATGGCGTGCGACAGCCCGGCGGTCGAGTCACGCCGCGCCGTGGTCCTGGCCGGGCAGAACGGTGAACCGGACGGCCGCTCGGGGGAATCGAGTGTGACGAACCCGCCCTACGTGCATCTGGCAGTTGCCCTGCCCGTCGTGCTCTTCGTGTGGTTCTGCACGATGATTCCCGCCGTCTCCGGCGGCGAGGTCCTCGTCTGGGAAACTGCGTGGCTGCCGCAACAGGGCATCGACCTCGACTTCGTGGTCGACGGCCTGAGTCTGCTGTTCGCCTTGCTGATCACGGGGATCGGCGCGTTGATTTTCCTTTTCGCCGGCGAGTACATGAAGGGCTATCGGCATCGCGGCCGGTTCACCCTTTTTCTCGTCACTTTCATGCTGGCGATGCTCGGCCTGGTGCTGGCCGACAACCTCGTCGCACTGTTCGTCTTCTGGGAACTCACCACGATCACCTCGTTCCTGCTCATCGGCTACTCGCATGAGAACGCCACGGCCAGGCGCTCCGCTCTTCAAGGGCTGCTCGTAACCGGCGCGGGCGCCCTGGCGATGCTGGCCGGCTTCGTCGTCCTGGGCCAGGCTGTCGGCACCTTCAGCCTGCGGGAGATGCTGGCCGACCAGGAGACCTTCGCCGATCACCCGCAGTACACGGCGGTCGTCGTTCTGGTGTTGCTCGGAGCCTTCACGAAGTCTGCGCAATTCCCGTTTCACTTCTGGCTGCCGAACGCGATGGCGGCCCCGACGCCGGTCTCGGCCTACCTGCACTCGGCGACGATGGTCAAGGCCGGCGTGTTCCTGCTGGCCCGCCTGACTCCACTCCTGGGCGGAACCGAGCTCTGGATGGCGACGCTGACCGCGGTGGGAGCGGTGACGGCGGTGTACTCGGCGTTCGTGTCGCTGGGCAAGTCCGACTTGAAACAGGTACTGGCCTACACCACGATCATGGCGCTCGGCGTATGTGTCATGTTCCTCGGATCGCCGCCCGTCGCGGGGCAGGGCGAGCCGTCGCGGGGGGTCCTGGCGGCACTCGCATTCCTGGTCGCGCACGCCCTCTACAAGGCGGCCCTGTTCATGGTCGCCGGGACCATCGAGAAGGCAACCGGCACCCGCGACCTGACCCAGCTCGGGGGGCTGAGGAAGGCCATGCCCGTCACGTTCGCCGCCGCGGTGGCCGCGTCCGTTTCGATGGCCGGCGTGCCGCCCTCGGTCGGGTTCATCGGCAAGGAGCTCCTGTACACCGTCGGCTTCGCGCCCGACGCCGCCGCCTGGCTGCCGTGGGCGGTGTTCTTCGCCGCCGCGCCGATCGCGACGGTTGCGATGGTCCTTGCGATCAGGCCGTTCTTCGGCCCGCGCCCCGACTACCGCGGGCCGGGGCAGGAAGGCCATTGGGCGCTCTGGTGCGGGCCGGTCGTGCTCGGTGCGGTCGGAATCTACTGGGGGCTGTCGCCCGAGTTCCCGTTCATGAGCCTGCTCGTGCCCGCCGAAACGATGGTGACCGGGCAGCCCTTGCCTGTCGACCACGCACCCTGGCAGAGCACGGGCGAGGCCCTTGCGCTGACCCTCGCGACACTGGCCGCGGCGGCTCTCGGATTCTGGAAGCGGGCAGCGGTCACGCAAGCGCTCGCCGGTTGCAGGAGACTGGTTCCGTTCAGCGGTGACCGCGCGTACGACGCGGCCATGAACGGAATCGCCGCCGTCGCAGCCTGGCAGACCCGCCGGCTGCAGTCCGGCGTCCAGCGGCACTATCTGCTGATCGTATTCGCCACGCTCGGGCTGAGCCTGGCCGTGACTCTCTGGATCAAGAACGTGGTCCCCTGGCCCGTGCGGTTGGCTGAAGCCACGTTCCTCGATTGGTCGCTCGCCGCCCTGGTTGCCGCGGCGGCGGTCGTGATCATCCGCTCCAGGTCCCGTCTGCTCGGGATTTGCGCGCTCGGCGTGGTGGGGGTCGCCACGGCGCTGCTCTTCCTCACCTTCGGGGCCCCGGACGTTGCGATGACGCAATTGATCGTCGAGACGCTCGTCACGGTGATCGCCGCCATCGTGCTGCTCAAGCTTCCGGACTTCAGAAACGAGATCTGGCCCTCGAAGCTCGCGCGATTGCGCAACGGCATCGTCGCCGTCACGGTCGGGGTCAGCGTCACCCTGGTCCTGCTCGCGGTAACGGCGTCCCCTCCCCAGCCGGATCTCAGAGAGTACTTCGAGCGCACGGCCGTGCCGGGCGGTCAGGGCCGGAACATCGTCAACGTGATACTCGTGGACTTCCGTGCACTCGACACCCTGGGGGAGATTACGGTGCTCGCGATCGCGGGCGCGGCGGTCTTCGCCCTGCTGCTGCCCGGGCCCCGGCGGCGGGAGGGCGTTCCGCGGCCGGACACGGGGGGAGCGGCAGCGCGCGCCCAGGCGTGGCGCGGCAGCATCATGAACACCATGATCCTGCGGGAAACCACTCGCCGGCTGGTGCCGTTGATTCTCGTGTTCTCCGTGTTCCTGCTGCTGCGGGGCCACGAGCACCCCGGCGGCGGCTTCGTCGGCGGGCTGGTCGCGTCGATCGCGTTCAGCCTGCACGCTTTCGTCTTCGGCCCGCAGGCGGCTCGCGGGATATTGCGCGCAGACCCCCGCGTTGTCGGCGCCGTCGGTCTGGCCGTGGCAATCGCATCGGGCTTCGTCGGATCGATCCGGGACGCCGCCCCGTTCCTGACCGGCCAATGGGGAACCCTGGCGGGGCTGAAGATCGGCACGCCGGTGATGTTCGACGTCGGGGTCTACCTCGTCGTCATCGGTGTCGTGCTGACCTTCGTCATCGGCATCAAGGAGCGGTAGCCCGCGAGCCGGGCGGCAGGGACAATCAACGATGGAGCCAATCGTCGCGGTGCTGGTCGGCGTCCTGATGGCGGCAACCGTCTACCTGATGCTCAGCCGCAACTTCGTGCGATTCATCTTCGGGCTGGCGCTGCTCTCCCATGCCGCCAATCTCGTGATCTTCGCCAGCGGAGGCATGACACGCGGCCGGCCGCCGCTGATTGCGCCGGGAGAGTCCGCGCCCCTCCCGGACATCTCGAACGCCGTGCCGCAGGCGTTGATGCTGACCGCGATCGTGATCTCCTTCAGCCTGCTCACGTTCGCGCTGGTGCTCGCCTTTCGGACCTATCAGGAGCTGGAGACCGTGGACACCGACCGCATGCGGGCCGCGGAACCCTCGTCGGCGGGCGCAGGAGCGGATGCGGGACTGAGGGCGGTCGATTGAACTGGCTGCTGGTCGGTCCGATCGTGATTCCGTTGGCCGCGGCCGTAATCGGCTTTGCCGGCCGCGGCAGCGAGAGGACGCAACGAGCCGTGAGCCTCGCCGGCGCCGTCGGCCTGGCAGCCGTGGCCGCGGGCCTGCTGTCGACCGTGTGGCGAGACGGTATCGCGTCGGTCCAGATCGGCCGGTGGCCGGCGCCCTACGGCATCACGCTGGTGGCGGATCACCTGAGCGCGGCGATGGTCGCGGTCTCCGCCCTGATCGGACTGGCCACCGTGATCTACGCCTTCGGAGACACCCGGCACGGCCAGCTTTCCAAGGCTCTGCATCCCCTGTTGCACGCACTGCTGGCGGGCGTGTGCGGCGCGTTCCTGGCGGGAGACGTCTTCAATCTCTACGTCTGGTTCGAGGTCATGCTCATCGCCTCGCTGGCCCTGCTGGTGCTGGGAGGCAGCCCCGCGCAACTGGATGGAGCCGTGCGCTACGCTGCCCTCAGCCTGATCGCGACGACACTGCTGCTGAGCGGCATCGGACTGCTGTACGGATTGACGGGCACGCTCAACATGGCCGACCTGCACCTGCGCGTGCAGGAGGTCGAAGACCAGGGGCTGCTCACCCTGGTCGCCATGGTGTTCATCGTCGCGTTCGGCCTGAAGTCGGCGGTATTCCCGCTCTTTTTCTGGCTTCCGGCCAGCTACCACACGCCGCAGACCGCGGTTTCGGCCGTATTCTCCGGCCTGCTGACGAAGGTCGGCGTCTACGCACTGATACGTTTCTTCACGCTGATCTTCCGGCACGACGTCGGGTACACACACGAGTTGCTGCTCTGGGTGGCGGGCCTGACGATGGTCACCGGCGTCCTCGGGGCCGCCTCGCAGAGCGAGCTCAGGCGCATTCTGTCGTTCCACATCATCAGCCAGATCGGCTACATGATCCTGGGCCTCGCGCTCTTCACGACGCTCGGGTTGCTGGGCGGCATCTTTTACGTTATCCACCACATCATCGTGAAGGCGAACCTCTTCTTCGTTTCGGGCGCCGTCAATCGACTGGCCGGATCAACCGATCTTCGGACGCTCGGCGGGCTCTACCGCGACAAACCGCTGCTCGCGGCGCTGTTCTTCGTGCCGGCGTTCTCGCTGGCGGGCTTCCCGCCGCTGTCCGGCTTCTGGGCGAAGCTCCTCCTGATCCAGGCCTCGGTCGAGCGCGATGAATTCGTCCTCGCGGGGGTGGCGCTGGTCGTGGGTTTGCTGACGGTCTATTCGATGACCAAGATCTGGCTCAACGCCTTCTGGAAGGCTCGCCCGGACGAGGCCGGGCCGACCCCCTCGTTCTCGCCGCAGCGGCGGTGGCTGCTGCTGGCTCCCATTGCGACACTGGCGACCATCACCCTGGCAATCGGTCTCTACCCCCGGCCTCTCTACGTGCTGGCGGAACGAGCCGCCACCGAGCTGATGGACCCCTCGATCTATGTCGAAGCCGTGCTCGACCGGGACACTGTCGCGGTAACCGCTCCCGGTTACGGAGACGACGCGGAATGAAGCTCTTCCAAATCAACCTGCTGCTCGCCGGCGGCTGGTGCGCCTTGTTCGGGACCTTCGACCTGGGGACCTTCGTCTGGGGCTTCCTCCTGGCGTTCGCGGCCTTGAGCCTGTCGAGCCCCATGTTCGGCCAGACCGCCTACTTCAAGCGCGTTCTGCTGTCGGCCCGTCTGGGGGCCTACTTCCTGTATCAGCTCACGGTCTCGGGCCTGCAGGTCGCCTGGGACGTGATCACGCCCGCGCACCGATCGCGCCCGGCCATCGTCGCCGTGCCGCTGGACCTCGAGGAGCCGATACAAATCACGGTGCTGGCGAATCTCATCTCGTTGACGCCCGGTTCGCTGAGCCTCGACGTCAGCCCGGACGGGAAGACGCTGTACGTGCACGAGATGTTCGCCGACGATCCGGACGAGACGCGCAGGAGGATCAAGACGGGCTTCGAGCGCCTGGTCCGGGAGGCCATGCAGTGACGGACCTCGCGGAGCACTCGCAGATCGTCAGGTGGGCGGTCGAAGTCACGACGGTCCTGACCGTGCTGGGGCTGGTCTTCTCGTTCGTACGCCTGATAAAGGGACCGAGCCTGCCCGATCGCGTCGTATCGATCGACCTCATCACCGTGCTGGCAGTCGCTATCGCGGGCCTCCTGGCAATCACGCACAGCGAGCCCGACTTTCTCGACATCGCCGTGGCGCTGGCGCTGGTGGCCTTTCTGGCGACGGTCGCCTTCGCCTGGTATGCCGAGCGCACGACCGAGTTGCTCAATCGCGACAGAGGGGCCACCGAAAGGGTGAAAAAATCCGATGGCAGGTGACATTCCGTGGTCGGACCTGATCGTTGCCGCCTGCCTTCTGGCCGGAGGCTTCTTCCTGTTCGTCGCCGGACTCGGCATCTTGCGCCTGCCGGACGTGCTCATTCGCATGCACGCCTCCACGAAGGCGGGCACGCTGGGCGTTGGCCTGGTGTTCGGCGCAGCAGCCCTGTACTTCGGGAATACGGCCGAGACCGCAATCGCCGCCCTGACGGTCATATTCCTGCTGGTAACGGCTCCGGTTGCCGCCCACGCGATCGCGCGCGCGGCGTACCGGATGAATGTCCCGCTGTCGGACAGGACGCATATCGACGAGTGGAAGGGGAGGTACGGCAGGGATGGGGAGGGCCCGACCGACGGCACCGGCACGCCATAGCGGCCTCGCTGACCCGCACTATTCCCGAGGTTGTCGAATCGGTCACGGTCCGGGCGTGATCGTCGGGCGGGACGCTCGAGAAGGGCAGGAACCGCGAGCTGTTCGGCTTGGCCCCGCGCGGGCCGTGGACCTGACCCGTGCCGAGGGTCCGGGACGCAATTCGCCTGGTGGAACGGGACGGGTGGTTGCTGGTTCGCACCAGAGGGAGCCATCGTCAGTACCGGCATCCGCACAAGCCCGGAACCGTGACCATTGCGGGCAAGCTGAACGACGACCTTCCGCGAGGCACTTGGGCCAGCGTCGTGAAGCGGGCCGGGTTGAAGGAGTGAAGGGAATGCGATACGCGATCGTCATCGAGAGATCGCCGAGGAACTACGCCGCCTACGTTCCCGACTTGCCCGGGTGCGTGGCGACCGGGGCTTCCGAAGATGAGGCAGTTCGTGAGATCGGCAAGGCGATCCGGTTTCACATCGAAAGCTTGCGGGAACACCGTGAGCCCGTGCCGGAGCCGCGCTGCACGACGGCTGTGATCGACGTGGCCGCGGTCGCCGGGTGACCGAGCGTCACAAGGCAAGGCTATCGCTGGCGACGGTGCTGCCCCGATTGACGCGGCTGGACGTCGACTCTCCCGCGATCGCCGATCCCCCGGCGCGCCCCGAAGACACTCTCTGACGTGCCTGTCCTGCGCCACCTGCGGGGGTTCACCTCGCTCTGCCGGAGGGGTGACGGAGGCGCGGGTCAGTTCGGCGAGAGGGACGTCTTCAACTCCTCGAACCAGTTGACGACCACGTAGATCCGTCCCGGCGGAACATCCCCGGCCTGCGCGGCGGCGGCCGCGAGCGTGTAGGCCAGCGTCCCGTTGTCGGACATGACGTTGCCGGTCACGGTGTCGCCGGAGGTGTCGAAGAACAGCGGCACCGGGGCCCCCGTCGTGGCCGGCGTCTCCGGATCGACGCCGATCGCCAGCAGCGAGCCGCGATCGCCATAGAGCAGGTAGCCGGCTTCGAGGTAGCCGAGGGCGAGGGCCGGCTCGACAATCACCCGGACCTCGCCGCTCGCGGGCGAGTAGACGGCCACCTTCCCGTCCTCCAGGTTCACTCGGCCGCCTTCCTCGCGCACGATCGTGAAGACCAGCTCGTCACGGCCCGGCACGGCGAGCGGCCAGAGGTGGGCATAGTCGTCCCGCTGCTCGTCGAGCCGGGTGAGGACACGGGGCTCTCCCCCGGCCGCCGGCACCTGCATCAGGCCGCTTCCCCCTTCGCCGGGCAGCACGGAATAGACGATGGTGCTGTCCGGCAGCCACACCGCCTTGGCGTACAGCTGCCCATCGCCTTCGGCGATCCTGTAGGGGGTGCCTCCCGCGAGCGGGACCTGATTGAGCGTCCATCGATCGCCGTCCTGCAGCTGGAACACGAGGCTCCCGCCGTCCGGCGCAATCGCCACCGGCGCAATCGCGCCCGCGGTGCCGGGAATCGGGGTCGCGGCGAACGCGTCCAGGGCGCGGGCATGGAGCCGCGTCTCGCCACCGTCGGCGACGCCGTAGACGACGTGGCGGCCATCCCGCGAGACCGCCAGCGCACTGGTCAGCGACTCGCCCGCGGCCAGATCGATGGTGAAACGGTGGACCGGGAGCGTCAGCGCGCCAGCCTCGGGCTTCAGCGCCCAGACCGCGCCCGCGGTCACCGCCGCGGTGACCAGCAGGCCGAGGGCGAAGCGCCATCCCGCCGCGGGGGCGCGGCCGGCCGAAGTCGCGGCCGTCGCGGCGGACGGCTCCGGGTCCGCCTCGTCCGACTCGCCGGTCGGGCCGATCCACCCCAGCTCGCGCTTCAGGTCGCGCGTGGTCTGCCAGCGGTCCTCGGGATCCTTGGCGAGGCAGGTCCGCACCACCCGGTCGAGCCGGCGCGGAATGCCCGGCTCGACATCCCGGAGGGAGGCCGGCGCGTCCTTCAGGATCGCGCCGATGACGCTCGCCGGGCTGTCGGCGTCGAACGGCCGCCGCCCCGACACCATCTCGTAGAGGGTGGCGCCGAAGGAGAAGATGTCGGACCGGGCGTCGGCGGGCTTGCCTTCGAGCTGCTCGGGCGACATGTAGTGCAGCGTGCCGAGGATGCTCCCCTCCATCGTCAGGGCAGTGCGCGTCGGCGCCGCCGACAGCGTGCCCGGCGGCCCCGCCTCGTGCTGCTTGGCGAGCCCGAAGTCGAGCAGCCGCACCCCGGTCTCGGTGAGCATGGCGTTGCTCGGCTTCAGGTCGCGGTGCACGATGCCCTGCCGGTGCGCGGTGTCGAGGGCCTCGGCGATCTCCAGCGCGATGGGCAGGGCCTCGGCGACGGGCAGGGGGCCGCGCTCGAGGCGCTGGGCGACTGTCTCGCCGTCGAGGAACTCCATGACGAGGAAGTCCATCGGCGGGCCGGCCGACGACGGCCGCTCGCGCCCCACGTCGAAGAGGGTGCAGATGTTGGGGTGGTTGATGGCGGCGACGGCGCGGGCCTCGCGCTCGAAGCGCTCGCGCTGCTCGGGGCTGTCGGCGACATGGGCGGTCAGCACCTTGACGGCGACGGTGCGGTCGAGGCGGGTGTCCGTCGCCCGGTAGACCTCCCCCATGCCGCCGGCGCCGAGGGCGCCGACCACTTCGTACGGCCCGAGCCGGTCGCCCGGCGCGAGGGTCGACATGGCGTCGTCAATCCGTTCGGAAGCTCGTGCGGTCCGCGGCCGTACGATGAATCATGAAGGAAGGAATCACCCCCCGCGCGCCCGCCGCCGGCCGCCGAGCAACGCGAGCAACAGGCCGAGCAGGCCGGCGCCTGCCGCCGGCAGCGCGGGAACGGGTTGAAGCGGCGTCCCCGTCGCCTCCTCCGACCAGTCGCTGTCGCCGCCGGCGTTGCTCGCGCGGACGCGCACCGTGTAGGCCACGCCGTTGGTCAGCCCCGAGAGCTGTGCCGAGGGTGCCTGGACGGTCTGCTGCCGCGCGTCGGAGTACTCCTCCATGGCGGACTTCCACTGCACCGTGTAGCTCTCCGCGCCCGGAACCGCCGTCCACGACACGTCCAGCGTGCCGTCCCCGGCGGTCACGGCGGGCGGCCCTGGCCGCGCCGGCGGGGCCGTGTCGTCGTCGCCTATCGTGACCTCGACCGAGGACGGGGCGCCCGCCGCCACCGACGACGGCAGACTGCCCAGCGCCACCGTGAACGTCTCGTCGTCCGCGTCGGCGTCGTCCGTCGTCGTGACCGCGCCCGTGCCGACGGTCGAGCCGCTGTCGATCGCGATGCTCGCCAGCGGGCCGTAGTCGCCGGATTCGGCGGTGCCCGCCGTCAGCGTCAGCGGGATCGTCACGTCGCTCGTCAGCGCCTGCGACAGCGTCGCCGTCACCGTCACCGAGCTGCCCTCGGCGACCGGGTTGCGAGACGCCGACAGGCGCACCGTCGGCCGCGTCTGCGTGCGGACGAGGGTCAGCCGCGCCATGCGTACGTTCGAGAACTTGCCCGTGCCCCTGATGCCGGTGATGACGCCCTGCGGGTCGGTGGCGGGGTTGTCGAGCGAGAACTCGGTGCCCTTCTCGGTGCCCGCGTCGTAAGGAAACAGGTCGACCTCGTCCTGCTCCAGCCATTGGCCCGATGCATCCAGCAGCGGCCGCCCCGAGATGCCGACGAACCAGTCGGGACTGGGCCCGATCATCGACAGCAGGGTGACCAGCGGATGGTCCGAGGTGACGTCTATCAGGAACGTCGCGCTGGCCGTACCGCCACCGCCGATGCTCTGCTTGATGACGGCCGCGGCGTGGGGCGAGGCATCGATTTCAGACTGGAACGGCGGCGTCACGCCGCGCTCCGCCACGATCTCGACCCCTCGCGAGGCCCGACCGCCGCTGCGCCAGAAGGTCACGCCGTCGTTGTGGACAGCGCCGATCAACGTCGTGAAGTGCGCGCCCCCGACGACGCCGTCCTGCGTGCTTGCGGTGGTCCAGTTGCCCTGAAACGTCACCTCGTAGGTGGCTGCTGCTGCACCGCCGTCCTGCGCCACGACCGGCGGCGCCAGCCAGAGAATGCCACCCATCGCCACGACGACCGCTGCAAATCCCCGCAAACCGCGCTGTGCAGCGCAGTAACTACCTGCTGGCCGACGCCTGCGCGGAGCCGGGCTACTGCTGCGCCCGCTCGCTGGCCCCGGCGGAACCCAGACGACCTGATCTTCCATCCCGTAGTTGCCCTCCTGGCAGGCGTACTCGAAGAGCAGGCCGTCCGACCGCTGCACAACCACCCGCGTCGACCACCGCCGCCCGAACGATGCGGCCTCGTCGACGCCTCTGCGGTTAATACCCACCTGCCCGTCAGCACAGCCGATGGCTCCCTTGCCGCCTACCCTCCCGCTGTTTGCCACCGCGCCCCCCTTTGCTCAACTTCACGATCGCCATGCACGATGCCCGGCTGCCCGCTGTCCAGCGCCTCACAGACCTCCACCGCCATACGCACGGCCCCCGGGCGACGGCCCGCCCACCCCTTCGGGTACCCTGCTTCCCACCCGTCCGGCGCCTCCATCACCAGGACGTCCATCACCACGCCGCCCCACCCCCGGGGCTCCCACCCTCCGACAGCCCCTCACGGGGGCTCCCGCTGCGATCTATCGCGACCACCGTCGGCGCCACCCGCCAAAACCAGTCCCCGCAACCACTTTCCAACAACCACCCCATCTATTCCCCAAAACCTCCCTACCCAACTCCACATCACTGTTCCCGCTCCCGCGCCTCCTCTACTCCCGCCCTTCCCCCCCAAACCTCCCGCCTCCTCCCCGTGGTACTCCTCCGACTCCGGTCAGTGCCGCCACCCTCCTCTCTAGCTCTTCCAAAGACACATTAGCAATAACTCGCCCGTTCCGAACCACCAACCCGCCCTGGCTCGCCGCCGCCAAATCTCGAAGTCCACTCTGAACTTGCCCCTGCGTCACCCGCGCAAACTCCTCCACCGCACTCACCTCTGCCGCAACATGCTGCACCGTCCGCACTTCATCCTCCAACCGACCCTCCAACCGCCTCAACGCCTTCATGAGCTCCTCGTACAGTTTGCGCTGAGCCCAGGAGGGCTCCCCCAGCAGCCCCTCTACCGCCTCCGTCACCGCGGCCGGCGCGAAGCACTTCAAAACGATATCAAGTACATCCCTTGCCCCAATGTGACGGATCTCCACCGCCTCCACCACATCAGCCAACTGCCTCACCGTCCAACACGACACCTTGCCCTCATTAGCTCGTCGAGCGACCGCCGCGTCCTCCTTCTTCTTCCCACCTGGATACCCCGACGCCACCAACAAACACCCAGCCGCGTCAACCTTCCTGAAATGTTCCTCCAAACCCGCGAAGTCCAGTTGTGCCAACGTCGGCGTACCCTTCGAAGACTTCGCCTCCAATGTGATTGTCCTCTCTCCTCCCGGGTAATCGCGAAACCGTCCGATGCCGTCCGGTTGACCCGCGCCGCTGACGTGTTTCGCTACGAATCCGACCGCCCGACTCGCCTCCACCAACGCGACCTCAAGGTCATATTCATCTTCTACACTCTCTCTCAAAAAACGCGCAACCGCCGCAACTGACGTCCTGCGTTCGTTCGCGAGCCGCCGTAGAAGCGTATCCCTCCTCTCCAACACTTCCCCGACGACGTGCGGCAACATCCCGTGTTCGCGCAAGTACACCTCCAACAAAGCCTCGCCCGTCGCCAAGTCTTCAAGTAACCTTTGTGCACCTGGCTCGTCACCATATTCTCTCACCACATCATGATCACTATTGAGATAAAATATGCTCTCTCCCGCATCCAAGACCACCAACCTAGCGGCCGCCCCATCACTTCTGTACCGGTAGCGGTACTTTCGCTCGCGAGCTGGCGCGTTCAAAGCGGTTAGCAACGTGCGCATATCCTCTTTGTCACCAACGTCCAGGTAGAACCAACTTTCATCCGCCTCCGCACCGCCCATTTCTCGCTTCGCCGACAAGGACAGCACATCTGCAATTGGATGTTCCACCAACCTCGGCGACACATAGGTCCGTTCGTGCTCCCTCAGCCGCCGTTCTCGCTTCTTCTCGGCCCCAATACACTCCTCGTATCGATCTCTCGCCTCGTTAAACACTTCCCTTAGCAGCGGCAAAAGCGCGGTCTTTAATTTCGACTCGCCTACTCCCTCCCTCTGCGCCGTCAAAACCTCGTCCAAATCGTCGGCGGCGATATCCGCACGGAACCGATTAAACGTTTGATGTGACAAGGTCGGCAAACCAAACAGCGCATCCTCTTCATTAATCAATCTATCCCGAACTCTAACGAAAAAACCATTACTTCGCCCCAAGTCCCGGCTTTTCCCACCATGCAAAGACCGTCCTGCCACTATCGCCCTTCCGGAAATCCCCGACGGAAACGACGGCGCTACCAACCTCCCGTCCGCAACCCTCCAATCTTCCCTCGTCGTCCTGCTAACCGACTCTAGGCGCATTCGTGGAAGGTCCTGTACCGCGAACTCCACCACCGTCTCTGTATCTTCCTTCGAACTCGTAACCACCTTTCCATTCAGCGTGAGCTCAAAGGACAGGCCCAGTGGCATAGCCGAACCGAGAATCCACCTCAGTCGACCCACCTGAATGTGCTTCTTCAGGTTTTCGAGCAATACTATTGTCCATGTCCGCCTCTCTTCTTTATCAACCAAACACTTCAGATCCACTCCCGCCAGTTTACAAGCCCGCTCTAGAATGCCCACCTCTTCCAGCCTATCCCACGGATCGATCCTAAACACCGGTAGTTCCACGGGCCTAATCTCTTCAGAATCTTGCTGAAATTGGCTGAAATTGCAAGTGACTGCGAATATTCCTTCGCGCGAGCGCGTAACATACGTAACATTATTCGCTATCGCATAGGTTCAACATACGTAACATTATTCGCTATCGCATAGGTCGCCAACTTGCCGATTCCAAATTTTCCGATCTGCTTCCGTCTATTTCGCAGCTCCACGTCGTCGGTTCTCTTCCGACTCCGGCCGATTAACCAAAGGCCTTCCAGTCCTTCCGCATCCATACCGATGCCATCGTCGTAAACCAACACGACCGGCACCTCGTCGTCGCCTCCATTGGGCACGAACACGCGACAGTGGCGAGCGTCGGCGTCGTAGGAATTGACCACGAGTTCCTCAACTGCTTTTAAAGGTGACTGATACAACTGCGAGGACAACAGTGTCACCAGCTCATTTGACAGGCGCACGTGGATTGCCCTAGCTGTCTCCGTCCCAAGAGACCGCACGCGCGTCGCAAACTGATCCTGACCGGATGTCATTTGGCGTTCTCCGACACAAGGTCGTCCACTCGTCGACCGGCTGTGTCCTATCGGCGCCCGAACGTCTATGTCAGGGCCGACCTCGTGGGTAGCGCAATCCGACTCTTGTTCGCGACTGGTGACCGCGCTTCCATGACTAACACGTATTCGCGATCAATACTCGCACCGTTGCGACGCTGATACGACATATACCGGTTGCGAAGTGGGTACCATGCGTAGTCAACGGTTCTAAAGTGCTTGGCCGCCATTTCATCAAAGAGATCAACTGTCGGTATTTCCAAACCGTTCCACTGGCTGTGACCAACGACGACGACCGCGTGCTTGCCGGGCTTCAGCCGGCGCGCAAATTGTTCAAACGCGAACGTCATCGATACGGCATAATGCTTGAATGCGTTCGCCCTTTGAGCCGAAGCAGCCCGTAGTTTTCGCTCCCACTGACCTGCCAGACCATGCAACTCTTCCCGACGGCCGAGAATACGGTCCCTTTGCGGCACCTTCGGCCGCCCCAGATAGCGTTCCTTTAGTGCGAGGCGCTCAGCATGGGTCTCCGTGAATCCCAGCCAGTACATTTCCAATTGATGTCGACGGTAGTAGTCGACTGCATTGTGATAAGGCGGAGACGTAATTATGCTGTCAAACGAGCGTCGAAATCCACGGGCTAAGTCAAACACGCTCAGTTGCCTAGTTACGACTCTGTTTACGGGACTCACTTTGGCCCCATAGTTAGCGACGGCGGCGATAGTGTTCCTGACACTACGGTAGAACAAGAGGAACGGGTTAATTGTCCGACCAATGGAATCTCTCTTTTTCATGTATGAAGTAACTTCTAGACCTGAGACCGGTATTGGGTCAGCATTGGACGACAGACGAATAATGGACGCAAAGCACAGCAGAAAGAAGTCCCCCTGCGTGCGTGACATGGGTGTACGGCGCAAGGCGCCAAGGATACGAGCTAGATCTAGAACTACGTACTTTCTAAACCAATGAAAGAGGTTGGGAATAGCGGGCACCCAAAGCCTCTCGTTGACGATTACTTCGTCGACCTCCTTCATATTGATGTCGTTAAAGCGACGGTCTTCATACTCGGCGTCGGAACGACGTAATTGCGATAGGCCATCAAGGAGCCTGGACGCCCGGCGCTTTAGTTGGTTGTCGTCGTAGCGGTGGGTCTTCGTGCGGGATACAAACGTTGCGACCGGGTCCAAGTCGCTTCCTGCGACGTGGCGACCGGCTACGGCCGCCTCGACTAGTGTAGTACCGCTTCCGCAAAATGGGTCAAGGATCCAATCGCCGGGATCTGTATAGCGGCGAACCAGTTCTTTGACGACGGGCGGATGAAACTTCGCAGGATACTTGAAAACATAATGGGTCAGACGGTCGAAGGCGCTGTGGTCGTAGGCGAGTCGTCGTTCCGGCGCAAGTATACCTAGTGAAGTGGACTTGGTACCGAAGACTTCGCGCGGATTGGCGAGAGCGTCCATGGCTTTCTGGCGGGTCAAGATGTGTGTTTTGGCGAGGGCCCGAGCGCGGGCCTACTGCGCGCGAACTGTGTTCCCTGGTGGCGGGCTGGCGAATTCGTCAGGCCCGAGTCAGGCGACGCCGCGGGGCATCGACCGTCCGTTGAGGCCTCGGCGTTGAGAGCGCACATTGTTGGCTCCCCAGAGTTGGCGATGGTGGTCAGGCCGGCACCGCCCGCCCACTTCACGTTTTGGCGCCATAATAGCGCGCCCTCGCGCAACATGTCAGCAACGCATGGACCTAGCGCCCCTGTTCTCGGTCGCGGGCGCGCGCCGCGACGAGCAGGTTCTCCATGCCGTAGTTGCCCTCGTGGCACGCGTACTCGTAGAGCGGGCTGTCCGACCGCTGCATGACCACCCGCACCGACCACGGCTGCGCGAACGCCGCGGCGTCGTCGACGGTGTACTCGTAGACGAGGCGGTCGGCGTCGAGCCGGGTGAACCGCTCGGTCAGCCGCATGTCCGGGCCTGAGCCGCGGAAGCTGGTCTTGCCGGTGAAGTTCCGGGTCTCGACGACCAGGGTGTCGCCCTCCCACCGGCCGCGCGAGTCGCCCTTCCACTGCCGGACGTGACCGGGCAGGTGCGGCGAGCCGTCGAGGGGGATGACGCGGGCGTCGTGCACCATCTCGTTGAGGATCACGACGTGGTCGCCGGTCTGGAACAGCTGCATGTTGTTGTTGTAGGCGCTGGGATTCATCGGCGGACCCGAGTTGAAGCCCATGATGCAGCGCTCGAACGCCCCGCGGTCCTCGGGCCCGAACGCGTCGCGCCCGAGCGCCGTCTGCCGCCGCTCGCCGCGGGCCCGGGCCTCGTCGCTGCGCGCGGGTACCGTGCCGTCGGGCGGGTCGACCACCAGCGACGTCCGGCGCTCCTCGCCGAGGGAGGTGCCCCGGTCGTACCAGAAGTTGTTGTAGCCGCCCGACACCGGCAGCCGGCCGTTCTCGTCGCGCCACAGGTCGACGTTCTGGGCGTCCACCCGCTCCTGCGCGAACGCCGCCGCCTCTTCCGCGGTCAACGTCGCGCGCCCGGCGAAGTCGTCGGGGCGCTCGAAGGGAATGGCGCTGCGGAAGTCCCAGACTCCCTGCAGGTCCCGTGCGGACGTCTCCTCCGCCTGGCCTGCCGCCGCGGTCGATGCCAGCAGCACGCCGCAGACTCCCGTCCCGATCCAACGTACGATCGCGTATCGCGTCCTCATCCCTGTCCTCCCCGCGCCGGCCGCGTCGCAGCGGGCGCCCATGGTCCGAAGATGCCGCCGCCGGCCGCGCCGACGACCGCGCCCGAAATCGAGATCACTCGCCCGTCGATGGCCGAGCTCGGCGTCGATTTCCCGCCCCGATCGACCCGGCGACCCGCGGCAAGAGCCCCGCGGTCTACCCGCTCCGGGCCGGGAAGTCGCCCGCCTGGCCCGGCCATCGTCAGCCTCCGGCTCCGCCGCCGCTCGGAGCACCGCTCCGACCGACCCTGCGGGCCGTCTGCACCGTCTACACGGCGCAGGCTCCTCACTCCTCATAACGGTTGCGGAGCGTGCCGATGCCGTCGATGGTCACCTCCACGGTGCTGCCCGGCTTCATGGAGCCGACTCCCACCGAGGTGCCGCAACAGATGACGTCCCCGGGGTGCAACGTCATGTCCTGCGAGATCGCGCTCACGATGCGGTCCGGCGGGAAGAAGAGATCGGTCACCGGGTAGTTCTGACGCTCCTGGCCGTTGAGCACGGTCCGGATCGACAGCGACGAGGGGTCGAGGCCGGTCGCCACCGCCGGACCGAAGACGCCGAAGGTGTCGAAGCTCTTGGCCCGGGTCCACTGCGGGAACGACGGGTCCTTTCCGAGGATGCCGACCGCGGTGACGTCGTTGATGCAGGTATAGCCGAAGATGCAGGCGGCGGCCCCGGCGGCGCCGACGGCCCGGCACTCCCGGCCGATGACGATGCCCAGCTCGCCCTCGTACACCACCTTGCCGTCGTAGGACCGCGGCTTGCGAATCGTGCCCCCGGGGCCCAGATACGACCCGTTGGCCTTGATGAAGTACAGCGGCTCGGGCGGCTCGGTCTGCCCCGTCTTCTCGGCCATCGCCCGCGAGTTGTTCCACAGCGCCACCATCTTGCCGGCCGGCGCCGGGGGCAGCAGGTCGACCTCGTCGATCGAAAGGGTTGCGCCGGACGCAGTCGGGTTCTCGAACAGGCTGCCGGTGTGCACCGCGATAGTGTCGCCGGACAACGTGCCGAACCCCGTCGTCCCGTCTTGCTCGAAACGGATCCACTGCGCCATATCGTCTCCCTGATGCGCCTGCGCCGCGGGCGCGATGCGCCGAACGCCCGTCCTAATATACTCTGGAGGGCCAGCCGCCCGTGGTGGAACCCGGCGTTGCGCCGAGAGCGGCGAAGGCGCCGGCGAGCTGCAGGACGCCCGCCCGACAAGGCGCGGCCAAGGCGCCTGTCGGGCATGCTGCAACCGCGGATCGGACGCAGTCCGGCGAACAGCGCAGTGCAGGCGGGAGGCACCGCCGCTCGACCACAGCGGGGCTTTCGCCACGGCCGGCCCGGGAAACCTGGACAGGAGGAGCTCGTGCATCGTCAGCCCATCACCTTCGCGCTGTTGCTGGTCATCGTCTTCGCGGGAGGGGCGTCGGCCGAGAACGACTGGCCGCAGTTCCGCGGGCGTCAAGGCGGCGTGGCCGAGGACAGCCCGTCGCTGCCCGACACCTGGAGCCGCACGGAGAACGTCGTCTGGCGCATCGAGGTCGCCGGCCGGGCGTGGAGCTCGCCGATCGTCTCGGGCGACCAGGTGTTCGTGGTCTCGGTCGAGAACACCAGCGGGGTCGAGACCCCGCTCAGGCCGCTGAACCAGTATCAGTCCCGCTCGTTCGACGGACCGATGACCGGCGACGACCTGGAGACCCCCGACGTCCCGTTGCGCTGGGTGCTGTACGCCTTCGACTTCGAGACCGGGCAGGTACGATGGGAACGCACCCTGTACACCGCGGTGCCCGGCTCGAAGCACGAGAAGAACAGCTATGCGTCGGAGACCCCGGTCACCGACGGCGAGCACGTGTTCGTCTACCTCGGCTACGTGGGCCTGTTCGCCTTCGATCTCGACGGCAACCCGCGCTGGCGCCGGCCGGTGGAGACCTACCCGATGCGGCAGGGCTGGGGCACCGCCTCGTCGCCGGTCGTGCACGGCGATCGCCTGTTTCTCGTGAACGACAACCTGGAGCAGTCGTTTCTCGCCGCCTACAGCGCCAACACCGGGGAGGAGCTGTGGCGGGTCGACCGGGACGAGTCCTCCAACTGGGCCACCCCCTTCGTCTGGGAGCATGACCTGCGGACGGAGATCGTCACCACCGGCACGGGGGGCGTGCGGTCCTACGATCTCGACGGCAACCCGCTCTGGGGGCTGACCGGCATGTCGTCGATTCACGTGGCGACCCCCTTCGCCCGCCACGGCCTGCTGTACGTGAACTCCGGCTACACCGCCGACTCGAACCGGCCGGTCTACGCCATCCGGCCCGGCGCGAGCGGCGACATCACCCTGGCCCCGGACGCCGCGAGCAACGAGTTCATCGCCTGGTCCCATCCCCGGCTCGGCTCCTACAACCCGTCGGCCCTCGTCTACGGCGACTATCACTACATCCTGCTCGATCGCGGCATTCTCATCTGTCACGACGCGCGCACCGGCGAAGAGGTCTATCCGCGGCAACGGGTGTCGCCGGGCGGCTCGCTGTTCACCGCCTCGCCCTGGGCCTACAACGGCCGCATCTTCGCCATCAGCGAGGACGGCGACACCTACGTCGTCAAGGCGGGCCCCGAGTTCGAGCTGCTCGGCGTCAACGCGCTCGACGAGTGGACCCTCGCGACCCCCGCCGTCGCCAACGGCAGCCTCATCGTCCGCACCGTGTCGGCGCTCTATCGCATCGCCCGACCCTGAGGGCCTCGCCCGACATCGGGCGTGGCGCCCTGGCGACGGACCCGCGAATCGTCGGCTGGCGGCTCCCGTGCCGCCCCCCCGCGAGTCCGGGGGGCAAGGCATGACGTTTGGCGCCCCCTGGTGAATCCGGTACCGACGGATGGACGACACTGCAGTTGGGGGATTCAGCCATGCATCGATGTCGGTACGCCGTTATCGCGGTGGCGCTGCTCGTCATGGCCAGCGCGCCCGTTCTGGCTCAGAACCGGGACGCGGACGTCGACCGCGACCGGGCCGACGAGGAGCGGACGCTCGACAGCAGTCGTCGATTCAGGCTGATGGGAAGAATCGGCGCCGGCATGTCGGTCGCGGCGTACTTCATGTCGGACGAGCAGAGGACCTCCGGGGCAGGCACCGCGTTCGTCGTCGGGGGCGTGACCGCTCTGGGACTGGGGCTGGTCGGCGACTTCGCCCGGTACCGGGGCAAGACTCGTCTGGATACGCGGGACCAGGCCGCAGCCGGCGGCCTCGGCAGCCCGGAGCGCGCCGAGGCGGAGCGGACGTTGCGGCTTGGCAGGCGGCTGAGCTTTGTCGGTGACGTCGGCATCGCGATGGCCATCGCGATGCCCTTCTTCCCGGACCGCTGGTGCGGTTCCCGCGCCGAGACGTGCAATCCAGCGGCCAGGGCCTACCTTCTTGGCACGGCCGCCGCGCTCGGAGCCGGGATCGTCGGCCGGATCAAGGGGGGCCGCGCCGAGCGTCGGCTGGAGACGTTCGACGAGACCGCGCGGGCGAGTCACCAGATCGGGGTGGCGCCGCTGCGGGACGGCGTGGCGGCGAGCTACTCCGTGGCCTGGTAGCGGCTCGAGAGGCGCGACGGACCCAAAGGGGCGAGATTTCAGCCGAGGGAGCGCCCGCGCCCGGGACTTGGCCGCGCGGGTCTCCACCCCCTGACGAGCAGTACCAGGGCGAGCAGGACGGCGCCGGCGGCCGGCAGCGCCGGAACCGGTGGCGCCGCCTGGACGAGCTGCACCGACACAACCTGTCCGTCCTGCCAGTCGAGCCCGGAGTTGTTCCACACCGCCACGCCCCGATCGGGAAAGCTTCGGTCATGGTCGGCGAGCTCGAACCGCTGCCCATCGACCAGCCAGGCCAGACCGGGGTCGGTCGGCAGCCTCGAAACACGTGGTGGTGGACTCACGGGCTGCCCCCGCAGCTCGTGAACCGTGGCCGCCGACACGCCGCTCACCGCGACGGCTTCCGCAGGCCCTCACACGTCCGCGCCACGCCGCCGTGTCGAAGACCGGCCCCGACGGGATGCGGGTGCGCATCGCCGCAGTCTGGTGGTGACCACCTACGCCATGCTCACCCGGGCCAGCCCTGGCTGGCGGACGTCTTCATCCTGTCGCTCAAGGCGGGGGGCATCTGGTGGAACCCCGCGGTCGAGAACCAGGCGACGGACCAAGCGACGGACCAAGCGACGGACCGCGCGCGTTTCGCATCGGCCAGCACCGCAACGTGCTCGTCCACAAGTTCGTGACCAGCGGTACCATCGAGGAGAAGATCGAGCTGATGCTCGCGGAGAAACGACAGTTGGCGGATGAACTGATAGACGGCGCCGGCGAGGTCGGCCTCACTGAGCTGCCCGACGACGAGCTACTCGACCTGGTGCGTCTCGACGTCGCGCGCGGGCCCCGTAGGAATCCCGCCGTGCCCTGGTTTCCACCCCACGTTCCCGTCGCCGCCCGGCGCGCCAGAGTGGCCCGGGTCTCGGACGAGCTGCGCCGGAACGGCGTGGACGTGCAACCCGTCCACATCGAGGGACGCACCATCGCCCGCAGCTTCTGGGGCCGGCGCTGGTGCCACCATCTGGAATCGTGCTCGGACTTCGAGAACCGCCTGCCGCGGGGCCGCGTGTATGTCCGCAACGGCTCCGTCTGTCACCTGGACGTCCACGCCGGCGGGGTCGACGCCATGGTCGTCGGATCGGACCTCTATCACGTCGTCGTGCGCATCCGGAAGCTCGGGCAGGTCGCCTGGAAGACCATCCGGGCCGAGTGCGCGGGCCGGGTCGGATCCGTCCTCGAGCTGCTCCAGGGGCGGCTGTCCGATCACGTCCTGCGCGTCGTCACCGATCCCGACCGCGGCCTGTTCCCGAAACCCGGCGAGATTACCCTCACTTGCGACTGTCCCGACTGGGCGGTGATGTGCAAGCACGCGGCCGCCGTGCTCTACGGCATCGGCAGCCGGCTCGACGACCGTCCCGAGCTGCTCTTCCGCCTGCGGGACGTCGACGCCGATGACCTGGTCGTCGGCGACATGGCGTTGCCGGACGCCGCGGCGGGGGACGACGTCCTCGCGGGCGATCTCGCGGACATCTTCGGCATCGATCTCGACCCGGCGGACAGCGGCGAGGCGGCCGCCCGGCAGAAGACCACCGGACGCCGCCGCCGCGGGAGGCCGCGTCGGACCGGCGCCCCGCCGTCCGGGTTCCAGCCTACGGGCCGCCGGGTGGCGGAGCTGCGCCGCCGGGGCGGATTCTCGGTCCCCGAGTTCGCCGGCCTGCTCCGCGTATCCGGGTCGACGGTGTACCGCTGGGAAGCGGCCGGCGGTCCGCTCGCCCTCCGAGCCGGTCAGGAGGACGCCTTGCAGGTGTTGTACCTGGAAATCGAGAAACGCCAGACTGAGTGATCCGGCGCGGTCGTGGCCGGAGCGCCGTGGCAGACGCGCCATTCCGCCCCCGCGAGAGCCAGGTCCGGACGCGGGCGCAGGTTATCGGACGCAGGGGGCGGCGCCCGCGGACCGCCGCGGTCAACAGGTGCGGGTGAGGGCGTCCTCAGCCAGGCCGACCCCCGGAGATGGCGATGCCGGCGGTGACGATCAGGCTGACGGGCGAGCTCCGGCCAGGGCGCGGCGACGGCCGCCGAGGCGCTGGGTCAGGGTTCGGCCGGCAGCGCCCCTCGACCCCGACCGTCGTCAGCGGCTGGGAACGCCTGGCCGCCGTTCGACTTCGAAGCGCCGCGACTGCCGGTCCGGCCGGGGGCTGTCGCGCCGTCCGCCCCCGCCCCGGAGCTCAACGACGCAGGCGCGCCGGTGCAGCAGAGAGCTACCACTACGCCATTGGCGACCTCTCGGACTCGACGGCCACGGGCCGCCACGCCGCGGCTGGCGGGCAGGTGGCGAGGACGGCGGCCAGGTCCGCCGCCTCGAACGGTTGCCCCCCGGTCTCGATCGTCGGCAGACCGGGAGCCAGCCGGGACTCGGGTCCGTCCCGTTCCGCCGGCCGGGCTCCCGCCGCCGAGCCCGAGTCCGGAAGCACGCCGGCGCCCACCGGCGGCGAGGCGCTCGCCCGGGCTCTCCCCTGGTCGTAGATCGGCAAGCTCGACCGCGACTTTCTGCCTCCACGTTCATCGACAACGTGCCGCCGGGCAACGACTGACCGAACGGGACAGCGAGACGGTAGAATCGAGAGGACCACGGGTACCAGAGATGCCAGAACAGCAGGTGAGCCTTCAGGAACTGGAGTCGGAGCTCGACAGGTACATCCACGACGTGGAGAACGGTGCGACGGTTGTCGTGAGCCGCGATGGGCGTCAGGTCGCACGAATCATCCCGGAAACGGACTCCGCCGAGCAGAAGCGCGCAGCACTGAAAGCCAGCGGGACATTCGACTGGAGCGGCCGACGGCCGAAGAGCAGAAGGCCATCGGTGCGGCTCCGAGACGGCGGCAGCGTGAGCGACATCATCATCAACGAGCGCAGATGATGTTTCTGTACCTCGACAGCAGCGCGCTCGTGAAGCGCTACGTAGACGAGCCGCACTCAGAAGAGGTCGCCCACCTGATGGACGAGACCCTCGCTATCGGAACGTCGGCGATCAGCCGCGTCGAGGTGGGGGCCGCTCTCGCGAGAGCGGCCCGCGGAAACCGCCTCGACGCCGAAGGGGCGCGCCGAGCCCAGGAGCAGTTCGCAGAAGACTGGCCGGACTTTGGCAAGGTACCCGTTACCGACAGGCTCCTCACTCGCGCCGAGGAACTCGCCTGGAAGCACGGGCTGCGGGCATACGATGCCGTACAGCTCGCTGCCGCCCTCGTATGCGAGGAAACGATCACGGCACTCGACGAGAGCGTCCTGTTCGCATGCTTCGACGGCGAGCTGACAGCCGCGGCGAACGACGAAGGGCTCAGGACCTGGCCGGATTAACCAAGCTGCCCGTGAAAACCCCGAGACCCCGAGACCCGCGGCCGGCGCGACTCGCCGCCGAGGATCCGCCCAGACAGACCTTGGGGATGTTCGCGGCGGCGCGGGCCCTCAGCGCGGAGACCTGCGAGCTGTGTGGCGGCAAGGGCGACCCGCTCGCCGACGCCGATGGTCAGCCGGCCGGCTGCCGGTGTTCGCGGTGCCGTGAGCCCGGCGCGATCGTACTCGCCCGCGACTGGGATTGGGCGACGTTCGAGGATTACCCGCAGGCCGTGTCGCCGGGCCAGTCGCCGGAGGAGGGTTGGCAGAGCTGCCCGCGGCTCGAGACGCTCTACGCGAAGCCGATCCGGCAGTTGATGGCGACCGAGCACGAAGACGATGTCATGAGCCTGTGGGCCTTGGGTTCGGGCTGGGCCGGCCTCATCCGGGCTCTCTTCATCGTGCTCAGGCCCGAGGAGGACGAGCGGCCTTCGGGCGCATCGGCCGTCGCCTGCAGCTCTTCCTGTCCAGCGTCATCACCCGGGGTCAGACGGTCGTAGTCTCCTACGCCGATCCCACCCCCGGCGACGACGACGTCGCACTCCAAGACCTGGCCGGCAATGACCTGGCTTCCTTCACGGCGACGGCGACCAACAACTCCGCCGTGGAGCCCGTACCCGCGCTGCCGTTGACCGGCGGCGGCCGAGCGGCTGAACCCCGTCGGCCTGGAGGCGGAGCCCTGATGGCGCGCCTGGTGGGGGATGGTAACGGTGTCGTCGGGTAGCGCGCCTGAGCCGGGGCGCTCCGCCACCTCGTACGCTTTGGCTCGACGGCCGGCGACGATCCGGAACCCGCCTACGTTGTCCAACTCCACGACCGGGGACGGCCTGCGGACCGGTGACCTCGCCACCCGCTCTCGGCCACGGTGTCGAGGTCAGATCGGGTCGCCGCTGAGCGTGGCCGCCTCGACGGTGGGAATCGCCGGGCCCCTCTATCATGGCGGAGCTGCGACGGAGCGAGGTGAGCGCCCTGCGCTGGGCCGACTGTCCGCAGCGGGGGCAGACTCACGGGCTGCCCCCGAGCGGGAAACGGTGCGCCGTGGGCGACGTGAGCGCCCTCACCGCGGCGGCTCCGATCGACGCGCAGGCCCTTGCGGGTCGGGCAGAGCCGCGGCGTCGGAGGCCGCGCCCGCCAAGCCTTGGACCGGGCCTAGGCCGCCGAGCTCGTCGCCGGCCCGCCGGCCCTTTTGCGCGTTGCCGCAGCCGGTTGGTTACTCGGGAGGTTCAGGCGGCTCGGCCCGCGGGCTTAGCCGGTTGGGCCGTGTCCCTAACCGTGATGACCCCATCCGTGAGGAAGAGCCTGAGCCCGCGCTCGTGAAGCCACTGCACCGCGTGGACGTCGCCATCCTGGGCTCGCTCGATGACGCGTTCGACGACTCGCTGCTGCAGAGCACCCATGTCTACCGTGATGGTCACCCGACCTCTCGGCAACACCTCAACTTCAACCTGCACCTTGTCCGTCATGGTCCTCACTTCTGTTCGTCCCGGCTGGCGTCTCGGCGCTCGGCGTAGACCGTCGAGTGCGCCGTCGGTCAATCATGCGCCGGGTGCTGCTGCCCACCGACTACCGGCGGACCGCCGCGGAGCGGCGCGGACCTGGATGAACTTGCCCGCGTAGCGCTGGTTCGGCGCCTCTCGTCGATCGTCACCGTGTCGCCGTGCGGTCGTAGAGCTTCGTCGTCCTCGGCGCCGCGTGTCCGCGGATCGGGCTCGCCAGCGCCCACAGCGCCGACGCGGCCGCGCCACCGTCCCCCCGGTGGACCGCCCCTTCAGGAATCCGCCCGTTCTACGGCGCAGGCTCCTGGCCGGACGCCGCCAGAGCCGGCAGTCCCTCGGCCAGCCGCTCCAGCGCCGTCGCGATGTCGTCGTAGGCGGCCGCGAACGAGAAGCGCAGGAAGCCCTCGGCGATCTCGCCGAAGTCTCGGCCGGGCCCCAGCGCCACCTGCGTCCGCTCGAGGATCTCGAACGCCAGCCCCAGCGAGTCGCGTCCCAGGTGCCGGGCGTCGGCCAGGACGTAGAAGGCCCCGACCGGGGTCACCGGGACGGCGAGGCCGAGCCGGCGCACGCCGTCGACGAGCACCCGGCGGCGGCGGTCGTACTCGGCCACCATCATCCGGCGGTGCGGCTCGCCCGCCCCGAGCGCGGTCAGGCCGGCCGTCTGCACGAAGTGGGACGCGGAGATGAACAGATTCTGCTGCAGCGACACCAGCTGCCGCATCGCCGACTTCGGGGCGATGACGTAGCCGAGGCGGAAGCCGGTCATCGCGTACCGCTTCGAGAAGCCGTCGAAGACGAAGCAGCAGTCGGTCATCCCGAGCGGCGACGTGGCGACGGCGCCGTCGTAGAGCAGCCCGTCGTAGACCTCGTCGGACAGAATCGGCACCCCGAGATCGGCCAGCCCGCGAACGACCTCGGGCGGCTGCACCGCCCCCGTGGGGTTGGCCGGCGAGGCGACCAGGATGCCCCGGGTGCGCGGGGTGATCGCAGCCCGCACGCGGTCGACGTCGATGACGTAGCCGTCGTCCGGGGATGTCGGCACCAGGACCGGCCGGCCGCCGCACAGGGCCACCATGTTCGGGTAGCACGGATAGTGGGGCGTCGGCAGGATGAGCTCGTCGCCGGGGTCGAGGAGCAGGCTGACGACCATGAGCAGGGCGGGGGACGTGCCGCTGGTGACCACGATCTGCTCCGGGCCGATCGACACCCCGCGCCGCCGCTCGCAGTCGGCGGCGATCGCCTCGCGCAGGGGGTGGAGCCCGCGGCTGTCGGTGTAGTGGGTGTCGCCGGCCGCGATTGCGCCGGCGACCGCCTCGGCCACCGCGGGGGGCGGGGGGAAGCCGGGCTCGCCGACCCCGAGCTGTCGCACGTCGAGGCCGGCGCGGGTCATCTCCATGCCGCGTTCCATCACCTCCATGGCGAGAAACGGCGCAATGGACTCCGTACGGGCCGCGTAGGACATGGCGATCAACCTCGACGAGAAGACGGCTATCCTGATGGGGACCGATGCCGATCGTACCTGTCGACGATCCCCTGGACCCGCGGCTCCACGACTTCCGTCACGTGCCGGATCCGGTCCTGTTCCGCCGGCGCGGCCTCTTCGTCGCCGAGAGCCGATTCGTGGTGCGGGAGCTGCTGGTCCATCCCCGCCTGACCACGCGATCGCTGCTGGCGACGCCGGCCGCGCTCGCCAGCGTCCGCGACCTCCTCGATGACCGGACCCTCGACACCCTCCCAGTGTACGTGGCCCCGCCCTCCCTGTTGAAGCAGGTCACCGGCTTCCAGGTCCATCGGGGATGCCTGGCGATCGGGGAGCGTCCCCCGCCGGTGACCGACGCCGACCTCCCCGACCTCTCCACCGCCCGCCTCGCGGTCGTCCTCGAGCAGGTGGGAAATCCCGACAACGTCGGGAGCATCTTCCGCAACGCCGCCGCCTTCGGGGCCGGGAGCGTCCTGCTCAGCCCGGGGTGCTGCGACCCGCTGTACCGGAAGGCGATCCGCACGTCGATCGGCGCCACGCTGCGGATTCCCTACGGCGAGATACCGGACTGGCCCGACGGATTGCTCCGACTGCGGGCGTACGGCTACACGACCGTGGCCCTCGCCCCGGACCGGGACGCGGAGGATCTGCAGGCGCTCGCGGCCGCACCGCCGCCGCGCATGGCCCTCGTGTTCGGAGCCGAGGGCGCCGGCCTGAGCGACGACGCCGCGGCCTGCGTCGACCGGCGCGTCCGGATTCCGATCGCGGACGGCGTCGACTCGCTCAACGTCGCGACCGCGGCCGGGATCGCCCTGTACGCGCTGTCGGGCCACTCGCGCGGATCGGCCCCGCGGAGCCGACGGCGATGACCGGAATCGGCTGGCGCGCCGGCGTAGTCGGGCTCCTCGCAGGCCTCGCGGCCGCGGTTCTCCTGTCCGGCCCCCCGCGGGTCGACGAGGCGGTGTCGGCCATCCGCCTCTGGGCGGACGCACGAGGGGCGGGCGGAATGATCGGATTCGGCGCCGCCTATGTCACGCTGGCCCTCCTCTTCGTCCCGGGGGCGGCCCTGACCCTGGTCGCCGGCGCGGTGTACGGCGTCGGCTGGGGCCTGGTCGTCGTGGCCATCGCCACCACCGTGGCCGACGCCGCCGCGTTCCTGCTGGGACGCCACGTCGCGCGGAAAGCGGTTCTCCGGCTGATGGACCGCCACCCCCGTTTCCGGGTTGTCGACCGCACCATCAGCCGCGGCGGCTGGCGCATCGTGGCCCTCGTCCGCCTCAATCCCACGCTTCCCTACAGCGCCAGCAACTACCTGTTCGGGATCACCGGCGTCCCCTTCCTGACCTTCCTGGCCTCGAGCGCCGTCTTCACCCTGCCCGGCGCGTGCGTCTACCTCTATGCGGGCTTCGTCGGGGTCGAGACCCTGGGCAACGGCGCCCGCAGCGTCGGCGAGTGGGTCCTGCTCGTGCTGGGCCTCGCGGCCTCGGTGACCGCCATCGCCTACGTCACCGTCCTCGCCCGGCGCGCGCTCGACGAGATGGACGCCGACGAACCGCCTCACCCCTCGTGAAGGCGGACGACGGTGTTGCCGCGACCGCGGTTGTGCTCGAAGAGCTCGAACGCCTCGATGAACTCCTCGAACGGAATGAGGCGGTCGACCCGCGGCCGAATCGCCCCGGTCGCGAGGAAGTCGAGAATCTCGGCGACGTTCCGCTGGTGCCCGTCCGGATGCTCGGCCGCCCACCCCGCCCAGATGCTGCCCATGATGACCGCCTGCTTGATGAGGACGAGGCCGGGGCGAATCGGCCTCTGGCCGGCCGTGAAGCCCACCAGGCAGATGCGGCCGCGGGGCCGGATCGCCGACAGCAGGGCCGCCTCGAACAGATCGCCCTGCACCATGTCGAGCACCACGTCCACCCCGGCGGGGTGGCCGAGCTCGGCCGACGCCTCCCGGACCTCGTTCTTGAACCGCCGGTAGCCGTCCCGGTCGGTGCCGTAACAGAGCACCCGGTCGGCTCCCGCCGCCGCCGGAAGCTCCCGCTTCTCGGGGGTGCTGACGCCGGCTATCACCTGCGCGCCCATCGCCCTGGCCAGCTCCACCGCGGCCATGCCGACGCCGCCGGACGCCCCGTCGACCAGCACCAGACTGCCCGCGGTCACCTCGCCGAGGATCTTCAGCGAGTGGTAGGCGGGGAAGAAGTTGCGGCCCAGGTTGGCGCAGGCGGCCAGATCCACGCCGGCCGGCACGCGCCAGACCGATGCGGCCGGGACCCTCACCACCTCGGCAAGGCCGCCGATGCTCATCTGGGCGATGACCCGGTCGCCGGCCTGCAGGTGATCGGCGTCGGCCTCGATGACGGTCCCGGACACGTCCATGCCCGGCACGTACGGCAGGCTCGGCTTCTGCTGGTACAGCCCCTGCGCCTGCAATGCATCCGGATACTGCACGCCGGCGTAGTGCGCGCGCACGAGGACATGCCCCGGCTCGTTCCCAGGCCGGGGAATCTCGTCCAGGAACAGGACGTCGCGCAACGGAACCGGCGTGGGAATCGGCTTGCCCCGGTCATCGAGACCGGCGTAGCGGTGACAACGGACGGCGCGGATCACATCGCTCATTCATCAACCCTGGCAGCCCGCGGCAAAAGGCCCGCTCCATTCGAGCGGCGCTGCATCCTGCCTGAACCGCGTTGTTCCACGGAGCTGCGTTGCTCCGCGGTCACGTATACCCCAACCGGCTCCCTCGCCGCGCCCTGCCAGGCAGGCGCCGCGCCGGTCTCGGTGCGACGCGCGGCTCTGCCACGGGGCTGCCACGGGGGCAAGCTCGTGGCACGCCGCCCCCGACGGCGCCTTCGGTCCCGGCGCCGGCCGGCGCCGCGCCTCCGTGCCGGCGCGTTTCTGCAGCGCTGAGGGTGTCGCTATGATAAGACACCGTGCCGGAACCGGACCGCCCCATCGTCGACACCCTGCGCCGGCTGCGGCTCGTCGGCGCGGACGCGACGCCGGCCATGACCCCGCTCGTCGGCGGGGTGTCGTCGGACATCTGGCGCGTCGACCTCCCCGCCGGACCGGTCTGCGTCAAGCGGGCGCTGGCCCGGCTCAAGGTCGATGCGGTCTGGGAGGCGCCGGTCGAACGGAACCGCTACGAATGGGCGTGGATGCAGGAGGCGGCCCGCGTCGACCCGGCGTGGGTGCCGCCGCTCGTCGCCCAGGATCCCCGGTCGAACTGTCTGGTCATGGGGTTCCTCGATCCCGCCACCCACCCGCTGTGGAAGGCGCAGCTCCGCCGCGGCGAGGCGCGCGAGCGGACGGCCCGGCAGGTGGGAACCCGGCTCGCGGCGATTCACCGCGCGACGGCGGGCCGGGCCGACCTGCGGGAGCGCTTCGACACCGGCCGCATCTTCCACGCCATCCGTCTCGAGCCCTACCTGCTCGCCACCGCCGAGCGGCATCCCGACCTGCGCCCGCGCCTCGCCGGCCTCGCGGCGGCGACGGCGGAGACACGGCTCGCCCTCGTGCACGGCGACGTCAGCCCCAAGAACATCCTCGTGGGACCCCGCGGCCCGCTCTTTCTCGACGCCGAGTGCGCGTGGTACGGCGACCCCGCGTTCGACGTCGCCTTCTGCCTGAACCATCTGCTGCTGAAGTGCCTGTGGACGCCGGATGCAACGCCGCGCTTCCTCGCGTGTTTCGGCGAGCTGGCCGGCGCCTATCTGGAAGGCGTGGACTGGGAGCGCCCCGATCGCCTGGAAGCGCGGGCGGCGGCGCTGCTGCCCGGCCTGCTGCTGGCCAGGGTGGACGGGAAGTCCCCGGTCGAGTACGTGACCACCGACCGCGACCGGAACCTCGTGCGCCGGGCGGCGCGCCGCCTGCTCCGGGAGCCGGTCGCCACCCTCGCCGCCGTGCAGGACGCCTGGGCGTCGGACCTGCCCCGAGGTTCCCGCGAGTCCCGAGACTCCCGCGAGTACGGAAGCTGACGGAGAATCACCCTGCAGCGTCCCCGGGCGTCTACCCTTCGACGCCTGACGACGACCTCCGATGACCGACCCCGCCCACCGCATCGAACGCGTCTCGGCCCGCCGCGTATGGGACTCCCGCGGCCGTCCCACCGTCGAGGCCGAGGTGCACCTGCCCGGCGGCGTCACCGGGCGCGCGACGGCCCCGGCGGGGGCGTCGACGGGCAGCGGCGAGGCCCTCGACCTGCGCGACGGCGGCGGCGCCTTCGGCGGCTACGACGTCACCCGCGCCCTTCGGCAGGTCCGGGACACCATCGCCCCGGCTCTGCGCGGCCGCGACGTGACCGACCAGGCCGGGCTCGACCGCATCCTGATCGACCTCGACGGCACGCCGGACAAGCGCCGGCTGGGCGGCAACGCCTGCATCGCGGTCTCGATGGCGGCGCTGCACGCCGGCGCCGGCGCCGCCCGGCTGCCGCTGTGGCGGTACCTGCTGGGCAGCGAGCCGGCGTTGCTGCCGCTGCCCGAGATCCAGATCTTCGGCGGGGGCGCGCACGCGGGGCGGCGGGTCGACGTCCAGGACTTCATGGTGATGGCGGTGGGCGCGGCGAGCTTCGGCGAGGCCCTCGACTGGACGGCGGAGGTCTATCGGGCGGCGGGAGCGCGGATGGCCGACGCCGGGCGCCTGCAGGGCGTCGCCGACGAGGGGGGGTACTGGCCCGCATTCGACACCAACGAAGAGGCCCTCGAGCACCTGGTGCGGGCGATCGAGGACAGCGGGCGCATCCCCGGCGACGAGATGGCGATCTCGCTCGACGTTGCCGCCTCCGAGTTCTACCGGCACGGCCGGTACCACCTCGGCCTCGAGCGCCGGGTGATCGACAGCGATGCGCTCGCCGATCTGCTCGTCGGCTGGATCGACCGCTACCCCATCGTCTCCGTCGAGGACCCGCTGGCCGAGGACGACGCCGCCGGCATGCGACGGTTCACCGCGGCGGTGGGCGACCGCGTGCAGGTGGTCGGCGACGACTATCTCGTGACCGACGCGGCGCGGGTCGAACGCGCGGCCAAGGACGCCGCCTGCAACGCCCTGCTCGTCAAGCCCAACCAGGCCGGCACCCTGACCGAGACCCGGACCGCCTTCGACGCGGCCCGGGCGGCCGGCATGGGCACCATCGTCTCCGCCCGGTCGGGCGAGACCGAGGACGTCACCATCGCCCATCTCGCGGTGGGCTGGCGGGCGGGGCAGCTCAAGGTGGGCTCGTTCTCCCGGTCCGAGCGGATGGCCAAGTGGAACGAGGTGCTCCGGATAGAGGAGGCGCTGGGCGCGGCGGCCGTGTTCGCCGGCGCCCGGCTCCTGCCCCGCCCCCCGGTCACGTGACCCCTCGCCGCGAGCACCGCGGCGACCGCCGGGACGGGAAGCACACCCTCCGCGCCCCTTCCGGCCCGATGCGCCGCCCGGATATACTTTGCGGCGTTGGAACACCGATCCGGCAACACGGGTCCCCTTTCACACCAGCTTCGGAGGAACGTTCATGCGTGCACGCCGCTTCGTCGTCGCTCTCTGTCTCGCCGCTCTCGCGCTGGCCGCCGCCGGCCCCGCCGCCGCCCAGATCGAGAGCCGCCCCATGCTCACCAGCGCCGCCGCCATGACGATGGTCCACGGCTGCCTGACCAAGGCCGCCGAAGAAGGGTGGCTCATGCACATCGCCATCATGGACAACCACGGCAACCTGAAGGCGTACCATCGGATGGACGACGCCCAGCTGCTGTCGCATGACGTCGCGATGGCCAAGGCCCGCAGCTCGGCCGCCAGCCCGCGGTCGACGCAGCAGTGGGGCGAGATGGCCTTCGGCAACGGCATCTCCGCCGCCGCCTTCGTGCCCGGCCTGAACTACTTCGAGGGCGGGCTGCCGATCATGACCGCGGACGGCCAGCACGTCGGCGGCATCGGGGTCAGCGGCGACACCGGCGCCAACGACGCCATCTGCGCCCAGGCCGGCATCGACGCCGCCGGCCTGGACTAGCAAGGAAGGTACTCGAAATGCAGAAACAACAGACGTGGATCGGCGTTCTCGTCGCGGCGGCGCTCCTCGGTGCATCCGCACCGCCCGCGGCGGCACAGGACGCCGCCGCCAGGTTCGTGCAGGTGGCCAGCAGCTATCGCCTCGTCCCCAACGTCACCTACCTGCGCGCCGGGAGCGTCGATCTCAAGCTGGACGTCTACCAGTCGCGCGGCGCCGGCCCGAACCCCACCCTCCTCTACCTCCACGGCGGCGGGTGGACCAACGGCAACAAGGAGAGCTCCGCGCTGACCTTCCTCCCCTATCTCGAGATGGGCTGGAACGTCGTCAACGCCGAGTACCGCATGGCCGACGTCGCCCATGCCCCGGCCGCCGTCGAGGACTGCCGCTGCGCCCTCCGATGGATCTATCGCAACGCCGAGCAGTACGGCTTCGACCTCGACCGCATCGTCGTCAGCGGCAACTCCGCCGGGGGGCACCTCGCGCTCACCACCGGCATGCTCCCGGCCTCGGCCGGGCTCGACCGCCAGTGCCCCGGCGACCGCCGACGGACCTGGACGACGGGCGCCACGTCGACGGCCGAGCTGCAGGTGGCCGCCATCATCAACTGGTACGGCATCACCGACGTCGTCGACCTGATGCAGGGCCCGGCCGGAACCTCGGGCAACTTCACGGAAGCCTGGCTCGGCAGCCGCAGCGACCGCGGCGAGGTGGCGGCCCGGGTGTCGCCCCTGACCTACGTGCGCCAGGGCCAGCCCCCCGTCCTGACCATCCACGGCGACGCCGACAGCATCGTGCCCCACGACCACGCCGTCCGCCTCCACGAGGCCCTCGACGGGGCTGGTGTGCCGAACCGGCTGCTGACCATCGAGGGCGGCGGCCACGGCGGGTTCAGTCTGGAGGAGAACCTGCACATCTACGCGACCATCAGGTCGTTCCTGCAGGCGCACGGCCTCGGCCCCGCACCGTCGAACGACTGACCGGGCAGGGTTCGCCGACGTATCGAGGACCACCGGCTGCAAGCACACCCTGCTCGCCCGGTGGTCCTCGCCGGCGCGCGACGCGCCACCAACGTAGTCGCGAGGAACAGGTAGCAAGACCATGGTCCGGTCCGTGCCGGCCGCGCCGAAGATCTACCATATCGTTCACGTTGATCGACTACCGTCGATCGTCACCGCCGGCCGCTTGTGGTGTGACGCCGAGGTCTCGCGACGAGACGTTTCCGGTACTGGTATCGGGGTGAAGGAAATCAAGCAGCGACGACTTGCGAACAGGCTGCTTTCGCACGAAGATCTGCACGTCGGTGACTGCGTGCCGTTCTATTTCTGTCCGCGGTCGATCATGCTCTTCGTGCTCCACAAGAAAAACCGCGAGAATTTGACCTACCGCGGTGGGCAGAAGCCTATCGTTCATCTCGAAGCCGATTTGCGTCAGACGGTCGCCTGGGCCGACGCCAACCAGCAGCGTTGGGTCTTCACGCTGTCGAATGCCGGGTCCTACTGCTTCGAAGAACGGTGCTCCCTTGACGCGTTGAGTGACATCGATTGGACCGCGGTACGGGCGCGGTTCTGGCCCCAGTGCCGGGATGCCAAGCAGGCGGAATTTCTGGTCGAACGGTCGTTTCCGTGGGAGCTGGTGTCTCGCATCGGTGTCTGTGCCCCGTCCATCCACAGTCAGGCTGTATCGGCGCTACAGAATACCGACCATCGCCCATCCGTCGAGATCAAGCACGAGTGGTATTATTTGACGTGAGGAACAGGCCGTGATCGAGTACAAGACCGGCGATGTTCTGACGGAAGATGCCGAAGCTCTTGTCAACACGGTGAACTGCGTCGGTGTCATGGGGCGCGGCATCGCCCTTCAGTTCAAGAAGGCGTTTCCCGAGAACTTCAAGGCCTACGCCGCTGCGTGCAAGCGCAACGAAGTTCAGCCCGGTCGCATGTTCGTGTTCGAGACGGGCCATGTGACCAATCCCCGGTACATCATCAACTTCCCGACCAAGCGGCACTGGCGGGGCAAGAGCCGGATCGAAGACATCGACACAGGCCTCGACGCGCTGGTGGCGGAAGTTCGTTCGCGAAACATCAGATCCATCGTCGTTCCGCCTCTGGGGAGCGGGTTGGGCGGCCTCGACTGGTCCGACGTGCGCCCGCGCATCAATACCGCATTGCAGGAACTCGGCGATCTGAAGGCAGTAGTCTTCGAACCCGGCGGCGGCCCCGCCGACGACCGCAGCAACCGTTCGACTGCCCCCCCGAAGATGACCCCGGGGCGAGCCGCGCTGATTGGCCTGATAGATCGTTACCTCCGAATCCTGCTCGATCCGTTCGTTACACTTCTGGAAGTGCACAAGCTGCTGTACTTCATGCAGGTTGCCGGAGAGCGATTGCGGCTGCGATATCGAAAGGCGCCCTATGGCCCCTATGCCGAGAATCTGCGTCACGCGCTGCGCGCAGTCGAAGGCCATTTCATTACCGGCTACGCCGGCAGCGGTGACGCGCCGCACGAACCACTCGATCTGATACCGGGCGCAGTAACGGATGCGCACAGCTTTCTTGTCGCTCACCCCGAAACCCGCGCCCGCTTCGACCGGGTGGTCGACCTGATCGAGGGATTCGAGTCGTCGTTCGGTCTCGAACTGCTGGCCACGGTCCACTGGGTCGTCGTGCATGAAGACCCCGCGTCGGCAGACGACGTGGTGAAGCGCACCCATGCCTGGGACGCTCGCAAGAAGCAGTTTACGCCGCGTCAAATCCACATCGCACTCGATGTCCTCTCGCAGAAGGGTTGGACGTCGGACTGGACCGCGTAGCGGCGCAAGACCCCGAAGCACTGAACGGTATCAACATCACGATCGGAGATCGATGCGGACTTGGCACGGAACTCCAGGGTTGTTCGCGGCGCGGCGCGGGACTTCATTCAGCCGTCTCGTTGCAGAGCAACTGGAGACGCTGGAGCATCCGCTGAACCGCAACGGGTCCCGAGCTGTCCGTCCGCGAACGCCGGGTGCGCTGCCGCGGGCTACCGTTCCTGGGGGACGAAGATGTCGCGGGCCGGCATCTCGACCGCGGGCAGCGTCTCGGCGTTCATGACCGCATCCCGAGCGATGATTCCGCTCTCGACGAGGATCCAGGCGACGAGGCCGTAGACCTCGTCGGGGGCGAGCGTGCCGGGCTCGTTCGACGGCATCGCACGGCGGATGTAGTCAAAGAGCGTCGTGGCGTAGGGCCAGTAGTTGCCGACCGAGAACGGAACGTCGGCGCGGCCGGCGCGCCAGGCCTCGTAGCGCGGGCCGAACGGGGGCGTGCTGGCGGGGTCGTAGCCGACCAGCCGGTCCGCAATCCCGCCTTCGCCCGCCGCCCCGTGGCAGACCGCGCATTGCGCGGCGTAGACCGGCGCGCCGCTGGCGGCCGTCCCCGCTCCCTCCGGGAGACCGGCGCCGTCCGGCGTGACGTCGATGTCCCACGCGGCGATCTCCTCCGGCGCCGCCGGGCGGCCGAATCCGAACCGTTCGGTCTGCGGCTCCGCGCCCACCGCCGCCTGCGCCTCGGCCGGGCCGCCCGCTGCCTGCACGGCCATGCCGGCCGCAGACGGCAGGAGGAATCCTCCCGTCGCGAGGCAGGCGAGCCACGCGAGCGCGGCGCACGCGGCGCGGCAGGACACGAGCCTTGCCGCTCGCGCGACGTTGCGGTCGCGTTGGGAGTTTCGCCGGCGCGAAAGTCCTACGGCGCGAGCCCCTGACGCGAGCCTGCGGTCGCGTTGGAAGTCTCGTTGGCGCGAAACTTCTACGGCGCAGGCTCCTGGCCCGGCAATCGTCGCCGACGGCTCCGCGTGCCGCCCAACCAACCGTCGAGGAATCCGCGCCGTTTCCACGGCGCAGACTCCTAGGCGTCCCATGGCTCCTCCACCCGGTACTCGACCCGCCCGCTCGGCCGGATGCGCCAGGCCGTGATCGGGTTGAGGTGGTACCGCCGGGCCCGCCGCCCGCGCACGGCCCGGAGCGCAGCGCGCGTCGGCTGCACGTAGCCGGTGTCGTCGACGGCTCGGCTCATGATCTCGGTCTCCGCGCCGTCCCAGCGCCACAGGTGGCGGAAGCGCGTATGCGCCTGCCGCAGCACCGGCTCCTGAAGGCGCGCCTCCTGCCAGGTGCGGCCGCCGTCGGTGCTCACCTCCACCCTCGCGATCGTGCCGCGTCCCGACCACGCGATGCCGCGGAGCTCGATCCAGCCCGGCTCGACGACATCGGGCCAAGCGGGCGCGGTGATGATCGAGCGGGCGTCGAAGACGAAGCTGAACTGCCGCGCCGTGCCGTCGGCCAGGGGGTCGGTGTACTTCGAGGTCTCCTCGCGCGTCATGAACGGACGGTCGGCGAGCTCGATCCGTCGCAGCCACTTGACATTCGAGTTGCCTTCCCACCCCGGCAGGAGGAGCCGCGCCGGATAGCCCTGCCCCGGCCTGAGCGCCTCGCCGTTCTGGGCGTAGGCGACGAGGGCGTCGTCCCACGCCTTCTCCATCGGGACGCTGCGCGTCATCACCGCCGCATCCTGGCCCTCGGCGAGGAACCAGGTGGCGTCGGGGCTGGCCCCGACCTCGCGAAACAGCGTCGACAGCGCCACGCCGGTCCACTCGGTGGTCGACGTCATGCCGCAGACGTTCTCGGGTCTCGTTTCCGGCCCCGCCCCCGTCGGGTAGTTGCCCGAGCACTCGAGGAAGCAGATGCGCGACGTGGCCGGGAAGAGCTTCAGGTCGGCGAGCGTGAACACCATCGGCCGCTCGACCATGCCGTGGACGACGAGCTGGTAGCTCGCCGGGTCGACGGCGGGGATGCCGGCGTGGTGACGCTCGAAGTGGAGGTCCGACGGCGTGATCGTGCCGTGGAGATCCTGGAGCGGCGTGCGCGATGCGAGCCCGCTGCGGGCGTCGCGCTGGACCGTCTCGTGGGGCGAGCGGTCGCCCCGCCCGCTGGCCGCCGACCCCGGATTGCGGGTGGTGTCTCCGCCCTGCGCCCGGGCACGCCCGGCCGCGGACGGAATCGCCGCCGCGCCGAGCGCGCCGGCCAGCAGCTCGCGACGGCTGACTCTGTTCGGCATGAAACCCTCCCCGTGACGCGATGACCGGGCCGCTGGTGGCCGGCCCCGCATCTCCTCCTGCATCCTAACTCCGATGCGCGCGCCCTGTCGACGCGGGGCGCCGCTGCGCCGGTGCTCAACGCCGTCACGCCGGAGGCCCCGGCCCTTCGCAACCCGCTCCACGCGGCTCACATTGCCGCGCGGATGCTGTAGTTGTCGTTGCGCCACATCAGCATCCGTCCGTCGGGCGTCTCTTCGAAGATGAACTCCTCGCCCAGATCGCCGTTGTCGCGCACCCGCCGGAAGGTGCCGTCTTCGACGTGGCGGAGCCGAGTCAGGGAGCTCACCGGATTTTCGGCGGGCAGCGACAGCACGTGCAGGTCACCCTCCCGCACGAGCACCGCGCTCTCTCCCCCGAGAGGCCGCTGGTAGGTGCCGGTGAAGCGCATGATGGTCTGCCGAGCCGCCGTGGCGCCGCCTTCCGAGCTGGCGATGCTCCCGCCGGCGGGAGCATCGTCATCCGGCTTCCCGGCGGCCTTGCGCAGGGCGGGCGCGACGATGTCGTAGGCGGTCTGGGCGAACCGGCGGGAGTTCACGCCCTGACCGTTGGTCATGAACGCGGTGGCGACCCTGTCCTGCGGGCGCAGCAGCAGATGGCTGCGGTATCCCGGGCAGGAACCGCCGTGGCCCACGAAGGTGTCTCCGTCCGACTTCCACACGGAGAAGCCCAGCCCATAGGTGGTGTCGCCATCGGGTTCGAGCCAGTGCACCCGGTGCATCTCGCGCAGCGTGTTGCGGTCGAGCAGCCCATCGTCTCCGTCGAGCACGCGGAACTGCCACGACGCGAAGCGCCCCAGATCCTCCACCGTCGAGATGAACCCGGCCGCGGGGCTGATGCCGCGCACCCGATAGTCCGGAACCAGCTGGCGCTTGCCGTCCCGCCCGCGCGCGGTGTAGCCGCTCGCCAGCCGGTTGCCCCGGAAGCGGTCGTCCAGGTCGGTGAAGGTGCTCGACATCCCCAGCGGGTCGAGGATGTTCGCGCGGACGTAGTCGTCGTAGGCCTGCCCGGACGCCGCCGCCACGATCTCGCCGGCCAGGGTCAGCGCCAGATTGGAGTACTGGTAGTAGGTGCGCGGGGGATACAGCATCGACTGCCTGGGCAGCGTCGCGACGATCTCCTCGTGGGTCGGGAAGGGATAGTCGGGGCCGGTCCAGTACGGCGCGCCCGCTTCGCGCGGGAGGCCCGAGGTATGGGTGAGCAGCCCTTCGACGGTGACCGGGCCCGCCTCCGGGTAGTCGTCCCGGATCGTGAACCATTCCAGGTGCTTCGCCACGGGATCGTCGAGCTCTACCCTTCCCTGGTCGCGCAGCTGCAGCACGCCGACCGCGGTGAAGAGCTTGGAGATGGAGCAGATGGAGTACATCGTCGACGCGGTCGCGGGCTCCTCCCGGTCCACGTGCGCATGCCCGTATCCCTTCGCCCACACGAGCTCCTGATCGTGCGTCACCGAGAGGGAGGCCCCGGGGATGCCCCCGTAGGCCTGCGCCGCATCCATCCAGACATCCAGCAGATGAAGGGCCTCGGCGACGCCGGGATCATCCGCGAGCGATCGCTGCGCGTGAAGCGGAAGCGCGGGAAGCAGGAAGAGCGCAAGCGCCGCGGCGCCGGCGCGGATACGGGACGCTGGCCGAAGCAGGACGTGCGGTGTCTTCATCGGGGTACTCCTGGGCTGGCGTGGAGGCTGTCGGTCGCTGTGCGGAGCGTGGGCTCGCGTGCCCGGACCCGTGCAAGGCTGCAGTGTAGTGCATGTGGTCCGCAGGGAACGCCGGCGGGCCGTCATCGGGGGCGCGTTCGGTCATCGGGGCAATTGGCGCCGAGGGTGCGGGGCGGCGGCAGTGATGCGATAAGCTACGGGTCAGCCGCGGTCGATTCTCGAGCAAAGGAGTTTGCTGGTGCGCGCCAACAGTGCCCGTGACGGAGCCCGCTTCGTGGCCCACTTGTCGTTGACGTTCGTCCTCGTCGCCCTGCTCGCGGTCCCCGCGGCCCGAGCCCAGGTGCCCGCCGGGAAGCCGGATGACGTGGGGTTGTCCGCGAAGCGTCTCCAGCGGATCGGCGAGACGATTCAGCGCGCCATCGACGCGGATCAGATCTCCGGCGCCGTCACCGTCGTCGCGCGGCACGGGCGTGTCGCCCACTTCGAGGCGCACGGCCTGATGGACATCGAGGCGGACGCCCCGATGCGGAAGGACACCATCTTCCCGATCGCCTCGATGACGAAGCCGGTGACCGGCGTCGCCATCCTGATGCTCGTCGAAGAGGGGAAGGTCCGTCTCTCCGATCCGGTGTCCCGCTTCATTCCGGAGTTCCACGACACGAAGGTCGCCATGCCGCGATCGGGCTCCCGGGGCGGGGAAGACGGCATCTACACCGTGCCGGCAAGCCGTGAGATCACGGTGCAGGACCTGATCACCCACACGTCGGGTCTGGTGAGCGGCGGGGCGGGCAGCGAGGCGGCGTCGCGCATCGCGCCCCGCAGGTCGAACGACACCGTCGCGGACTGGACGGCCGCGCTCGGAGCGGCCCCCCTCGACTTCCAGCCGGGCACCCACTGGGCGTACAGCGGCCTGGCGGGAATCGACACCCTGGGGCGCATCGTGGAGGTCGCCTCGGGGCTGACGTTCGACGAGTTCCTGCGGCAGCGAATCTTCGAGCCGTTGGGGATGAAGGACACTGCCTTCAACGTGCCGGATGACCGTATGCCGCGCGTCGTGACGCTCTACGGGCGCAGCCCCGACGGACTCGAGCGCCGCACTGTGCCGGAATGGGTGGCCACGAGAACATTGCACTCGGGCGGCGGAGGTCTCTGGTCGACGGCGGAAGACTACTTGCAGTTCGCCCAGATGCTCGTCGACAACGGCGAGCTGAACGGCACGCGGCTGCTGGGTTCGCGGACCGTCGACCTGATGGCGTCGAATCACGTCGGCGACCTCTACGCGCAGGCGGGGCGCACCGGCGGTCGTCCCGGGAAGGGCTTCGGATTGACCGTGGACGTCGTGGTCGACGCCGTCGAGGCCCGCGACGACCACCGGTCGACCGGCAGCTTCGGTTGGAGCGGCGCATTCGGTACTACCTTCTGGGTCGATCGCAAGGAGGATCTGACCGCGATTCTGATGGTGCAGACGCCGGGCGGTCCGCTCCGGGCCGACTTCCAGAACGCCGTACTGCAGGCGATCGTCGACTAGAAGCCCGCGCCGTGGAAGGGCGCGGGCTCCAGCACGATTGATTACAATGGCGCTCTCGTCCCGCGGCGAAGCGCGCTGCCGCCGCGCTCGTCGCGGTGCGAGCCGGCGGTGCGCCGCCCGCGGGGCGGCTCGAAACGAACCGCGGCAGGGTGAACGCGATGCATACCGAACCCCGTACGGCGAGTCGCACGGAAGCGGGACCCTTCACGCTGTGCAGGTGTCTGGCGTTTCTGCTCGGACTGGCGCAGATCGCCCTCTCTGCGAACGCCTCCGCGCAGGAGCCGGCGGCCGGCGCCGGCGCGCCGGGGTTCGAGCCGGTCACGTGGGAGCGGCTGGTCAACGCCGCCGACGAGCCGCACAACTGGCTGATGTACAACGGCACGCTCGACAGCCGGCGGTTCAGCCGGCTCGACCAGATCGACACCACGAACGTCGCGGACATGGAGCTGAAGTGGGCGTACACCATCCGCCAGCTCGACCGCACCGAGACCACCCCGCTCGTGGTCGACGGGGTGATGTTCATCACCGAGTCGCCGAGCAACCTGACCGCGGTCGACGCGACCGACGGGCGTCCCTACTGGCGGTACGAGCACCCCCTGCCGGATGACCTGCGCATCTGCTGCGGGCGCAACAACCGCGGGGTCGCGATTCTCGGCGAGACGCTCTACATGAGCACCCTCGACGCCCATCTCGTGGCCATCGACGCGCGGAGCGGCAGCGTGGTCTGGGACGCGGAGGTCGCCGACTACCAGGACGGCTACAGCAAGACCGCGGCCCCGCTGATCGTCAAGGGCCGGGTGGTGACGGGCATCGCCGGCGGCGAGTTCGGCATCCGCGGCTTCCTCGACGCCTACGACGCCGAGAGCGGCGACCGCGCGTGGCGGACCTACACCATTCCCGGGCCGGACCACCCCGACAACCGGACCTGGTCCGGCGACTCGTGGCGGACCGGCGGGTCGCCGACCTGGATCACCGGCTCCTACGACCCCGAGCTCGACCTGATCTACTGGGGCACCGGCAACCCCGGCCCCGACTACGGCGGCAACGTGCGCATGGGCGACAACCTGTACGCCGACTCGGTGCTCGCGCTCGACGGCGACACCGGCGACATGGCGTGGTACTTCCAGTTCACGCCGCACGACGTCCACGACTGGGACGCCATCCAGATTCCGGTGCTCGCCGACATCGAGTTCGAGGGCGAGCCGCGCCGGGCCATGCTCTGGGCGAACCGCAACGCGTTCTACTACACCCTCGACCGCGAGACCGGCGAGTTCCTGCTCGGCAAGCCGTTCGCCCTGCAGACCTGGGCGGAAGGCCTCGACGAGAGCGGGCGGCCGATTCGGCGGCCCGGCACCGCCCCGAGCCTCGAGGGCACGGTGGTGGCGCCGACCGCGGGCGGCGCCACCAACTGGTGGTCGCCGGCCTACAGCCCGCGCACCGGCCTGCTCTACGTCAACGCGTTCGACGGCGAAGGCCAGTTCTTCGTCCGCGACGAGCAGTACGAGGCGGGCGAGCGCTACACCGGCGGCGGGGTCCAGGCGCCGCAGCCGATGGACAACTACCAGAGCGCCATCCGGGCCATCGATCCGGCCACCGGCGACATCCGCTGGGAGTTCCCCATGAAGCCGCGCGCCCGCTCCGGCGTGCTCGCCACCGCCGGCGGACTCGTCTTCGCCGCCACCGTCGACGGCTACTTCTTCGCGCTCGACGCGGCCAGCGGCGAAGAGCTCTGGCGCATCCCGCTCGGCGGCGCGGTCAACGCCAACCCGATGACTTTTGCCGTCGGCGGCGCCCAGTACGTCACGATGGCGGTGGGGAACACCGTCTACACGTTCGGCCTGCACGAGTAGGTCGACCGCCGGGTCGGCCCCGAGGGTCGCGGCCAGGGACGCTCAACGGACAATGCCCTGCCGTGGCTCGTCTCGGCCTGCCAGTCGGGAGGTTCGGCGCGAGGTCGTCACACCGGCTCCGCCACCGGCTCCGACGGCGCCGGCCCTGCCGGAGGGCGTCACGTTCGTCGAGGCGATCGAGCGCCCGCCCGGCGCCCCGCCGGCCGGCGACAACCCCGCGACCACGCTCGGATCTATCGCTCGGGCAGCTGAATCGACTGGCTCTGCCGCGGGTTCGGGGCGCGCCCGCCGTAGACGGCTTCGAGCCTGCGAACGAGGACTTCAGGCTCGAACCCGCGAGGGGAATCGACTCCGTGCTCCGGCCGGCTGTGGAGGGCCCTGGCCAGCCCGTCGACGTCGCCCCAGGGCACCAGCAGCTCGCCGCCGGGATGCCACTCGCGCACCCCGCCGCTGTCCCAGGCGGCTACCGGCGTGCCGAGGGTGAGGGCCTCCAGCCCGACGATGCCGAACGGCTCCTGCCAGCGTGAGGGCATGACGAGCACGGCGGCGCGCCGGTACTGATGCAATCGCCTTTCCCACCGTCCACCGCTTCCACCCCGACGAGGCGCCTCTCGACGTGCTGAGGTACGCTCGGCGTCGGCGAGACGTCGCTACTCTACAAGAACATGGTGAGCAACCGCCTCGCCGTCCAGGCCCAGGCGAACCACGGCTGCCGCGAGCTGTCCTGCACCTTCGCCGTCATCGCCCTCCCCAATCCGACGGCGGGCCAGACCCTCGCCGACCTCGAGCGCATCGCCCGCGACTCGCTGGTCGAGCTCGAGACCCGCGGGGTGACCGACGACGACGTCGAGCGGGTGAAGACGAGCATCGTCTCGAGAATGATCTACGGGCTCGAGAGCGTGTCCGGCAAGGTGAGCAGCTCGCGAGCTACCAGACCATGACCGGCCGGCCCGACTACATCCGCGACGACGTCGCCCGCTACGAGAACGTCACCACCGACGAGGTGATGCGCGTCTACCGCCAGTACATCAAGGACAAGCCGGCGGTGGTGATGAGCATCGTCCCACGGGGCCAGCTCGCGCTGCGCGCGGCCGAGGACACGTGGCTGCGGCCCGGGCGCACGCTGCCCGAGGACGGCGCGGCCGCGACCGACCTCGACAACCGCCCCGCGTCCGACGATTTCGATCGCAGCGTCATGCCGCCGGCCGGCGACAACCCCGCGCTCACCCTGCCGCGCATCTGGCGCGCCGAGCTGGCCAACGGGGTGCGCGTGCTCGGCGCGCGCAACGCCGAGACCCCGACCACCGCCGTCAGCCTGCGCATCGACGCCGGCCAGCGCGACGAGGGGCTGGACCGGCTCGGCCTCGCCGCGCTGACCGCCGGCCTGCTCAACGAGTCGACCGAGCGCTCGACCGTCCAGGCGCTGAGCGACCGGCTGCAGATGCTCGGCTCGACCGTCCAGCTCCGGGCCGGGAACGACGCCACCACCGCCACCGTGCGCTCCCTCACCCGGAACCTCGACGAGACGCTGGCCATCTTCGCCGAGAAGCTGCTCGAGCCGAAGTTCGACCCCGCCGACTTCGCCCGCGTGCAGCAACAGACGATGCAGGCCATCGCCCTGAGCCGGGACCAGGCCGGGGCCACCGCGCAGACGGTCTACGACCTCCTGTTGCTCGGCCGCGACAACCCCGTCGCCCATCCCGACATGGGCGCGCCGGACACGGTCGGCGCGCTGACCGTGGACGACGCGCGGGCCTGCTACGCCGCGCGCTACTCGCCCTCCATCGCGAGCCTCGTGGTAGTCAGCGACCTCGACGAGGCCGAGCTGCGGCCGAAGCTCGCAGCGCTCGAAGCGTGGCAGGGCCCGGCCGTCGAGCCGGCCGGTTCCTCGCGCAGAGCGGCCCGTACAGCGGCTTCGACTATCCCTTCGAGTACAGGGCGCGGGTGCGGCGGCCGGCGGTGCGCTACCAGCTCGACGCGACGTGGCTCGACGACCAGGTGCTGAGCGCCGGCTACGATTACTACCGCGAGACGAACGCGCTCGACGACCGGCAGCGGGTGGAGAACCACTCGTACTTCGTGCAGCAGCAACTGAACGTGGCGGACGCGTGGTTCGTCACGGGCGGGGCGCGCGTCGACGACAACGCGCACTACGGGACCGCGGTCAACCCCAAGCTCTCCGCGGGCGGCTATCCGCTGCCGTTCCGCGAGGGCGCGCTCTCGTCGGTCAAGGTGTCCGCGAACGTCGGCCGCGGCATCAAGAACCCGAGCTTCTTCCAGCTGTACGGCTCGGAGCTCGTCGACGGCGACCTCGCGCTGCGGCCCGAGCGGGCGCTCACCGTCGACGCGGGGGCCGAGCTGACCTTCGACGACCAGCGCTGGCTGGCGCGCTTCACGTGGTTCAGCAACGACTACGAGGACCAGATCGCCTGGGCCCTCGCCCGGCTACGGGGGCGATGGGGTCGCCGACTACGTCAACATCGACGGCTCGCGGGCGGGCGGCGTCGAGCTCGAGTTCGGCATGCAGCGGCCAGCGGGCGGGCTGACGGCCAGCGCCTCTTACGCGCTCGTCGACACCGAGGTGGTCACCAACGCGGGCACCAGCGAGCAGTTCCAGCCCGGGCAGCCGCTCCTGCGCCGGCCGCGGCACTCGGGCAACCTGCGCGTCGGGTACTCGCGGGGGCGCGGCAGCCTACACGTGGCGATGCGGGTGGCGGGCGACCGGTATGACAGCGCGTTCCTCGGGCTGCAGCGCGCCTCGGACGGCCGCCCGGTCGACATCACCGTCAACCCCGGCTATGCGCTGGTCACCGCCGGGGGCAGTTCCGCCTGCGCCCCGAGCTGACGCTGTTCCTGCGGATCGACAACCTGACGGACGCGGTGTACGACAGCGCCCTTGGCTACCCCGGCCTGCCGCGCGCGTTCGTCGCCGGCGGCCGATTCGACATCGGCGGCTGAGCTCTCGGGCTCGCGACGCCGGCAGGTCCATCGCACGGTGACGATGAGGGCTGTCGCCATTGTCGTCACCTGTCATGACACATGACGACAACGTCGACGGGCTCGCGACTGAGGGGTGGCCCCTGAGAAGAGTTGTGCTACGGTTTGTCGGCACAATCAAGGAGGCAGCGTGGGTTCCCTGAACGTCTTCAGCGCGCGCGACCTCCGCCAGCGTTCCGGTGAGCTTCTCAACGACGCGGAGGACGGACGTCTGGCGATAATCACGAAACACGGCCGTCCCGCAATCCTCGCCGTTCCGTTCGACGAGCGTCTGGTCGAGATGGGCCTCCATCGCGCCATGGCGTTGCGCCTGTTCGAGCAGCGCCTGGTGACGCTGGTTCAGGCCGCAAGAATGGCGGCGACGACTACGGAGGAGTTCATCGTTCTGCTGGGTGCAGCCGGGATTCCGGCGGTCGACTATCCGCCCGAGGAACTGGAGGGCGAGGTTCGCGTCGCGTCGTGACACCCATCGTCGCCGATACGGGGTCTCTCATCGCCCTGGCTCGCGCCGGCCGACTCGACCCTCTGCGGCGCTTGTACCGACAGGTGTTCATTCCGCCGGCGGTCCACCGAGAGCTCGCAATCGGGTCTGGCCGCCCGCCCGCGACCGCGCTCGCGGGCCCTCTCGGCACGACACCCGGTGCATTGGGCACCCACCCGGCTACGGGATCAGGCGAACGAGCTACGAACCCGTCGACGGTCGGGATGGCGGCGCGCCTTCGCCGTCGACACAAGCGTCCTCGCCGGCCCCGGCCACCCGGACACGGCGCCGTTCATGCAGCGCGTGGCGCGGGCCGGCCGTGGTCAGTTCGTCCGCGCCGACGAGAACGCGTCGCTGTCGGTGACGATTCTCCGCGCCGTCTTCGACGACTGACGCCGGTGCGGCGGGGATATCCTCAGCGGTACTCGCCGCTCCACAGCGCCTCGAGGAACTCCCCGTACGGCAGCACGTCCACCCCGCCGACGCGCCGCCGGCGCGGTTCCAGGCACACACAGAGATAGCGCCGCAGCTTCTCCTCTTCGGCCAGGGCCCGCAGGGCCTTCAGATCGCCGGGCGACACGTTCGCCTTGCCCTTGACCTCGATCGCGGTGTGGTCGCCGAGGATGAAGTCGACCTCGAAGCCCGACGTGGAGCGCCAGTGGCTCAGCTCTTCGCCCGAACGGTAGTCGATCCAGCTCCTGAGCTCGTGCAGCAGCCACGTCTCGAACGCCAGGCCGAACTCCGGCGTGCCGGGCCGTGGCCGGCGTCCCTGCAGCGCCGACGCCACGCCGATGTCGAAGAAATAGTACTTGGAGGACGCGATCGGCTTGCGCTTGACGGATTGGCGCCAGGCGGGCACCTCGAAGAGCACCAGCGTGTCGCGCAGGATGCCGAAGTACTCGTAGACAGTCGTCCGTGGCGTCTGGGCGTCGTTGGCCACGCTGGTGAAGTTGACGATGGTGGCGTTCGCGAGCGCCGCGACACGCAGGAACCGCCCGAACGCCGGGATGTTGCGTGTGGCGCCCTCGGCAACCACTTCTTCCTGCAAGTACGTGCCGGTGTAGGCGCGCAGGTCGGCGTCGGGATCGTCGGAGAAGTAGATCGACGGGAGGGTCCCGCGGGAGACCGCGCGTGCGAGATCGAAGCGCCCGCCCAGCTCCATCCAGGTGAGCGGGTGCAGCACCTTCGTGCGCGCCCGGCCGCCGAGCAGATTGACGCCGCCGCGGCGCAGCTTCCGGGCGCTGGACCCGGTCAGGAGGAAGCGCACGCCGCGCGCCTCGATGATGCGGTGGACCTCGTTGAGCAACAGCGGCAGCCGCTGGATCTCGTCGATGGCGACAATGTCGACGTCCGGCGTGAGGTCTTCCAGTATCCGGCCGGGCCGCTGGCTGAGATCGAGGAAAACCGCGTGGTCCAACAAGTCGTAGACCGGCGCCCTCGGAAGCGCGCGACGAATGAGCGTGGTCTTGCCGGTTTGCCGGGGGCCGAGCACAAAGTGGGACTTCCGGGCCAGCAGCGCGGGCAGGTCCAACGCGCGGTCGAGGATGGGTTCCGTCGGCGTCGGCATAGTCGTCACATATCATGACATATGACGACAATGCCGACACCGGCCGTCGCCGGCAGCCCGGAAGGGTGGGCGGGCCGGGTAGACCGCACGCACTATCGCCGATCCGGAGCGCCCCGGCCGTACACGGCCTCCAGCCGGCGAACGAGGACGTCAGGCTCGAAGCCGCCAGGGGCGTCGACGCCGTGCGCCGGCCCGGCGCGGAGGGCCCCGGCCAGCCCGTCGACATCGCCCCAGGGCACGAGCAGATCGCCGCCGGGGTGCCACTCGCGCACGCCGCCGCTGTCCCAGGCGGCGACCGGGGTGCCGAGGGTCAGGGCCTCCAGACCGACGATGCCGAACGGCTCCTGCCAGCGCGAGGGCATGACGAGCACGGCGGCGCGCCGGTAGGCGGCGGAGAGGCGCCGGCGGTCGAGCCAGCCCAGCACCTCGACGCCCTCGGCCTCGATCTCGCGGCGCAAGGGCCCGGTGCCGGCCACGACGAAGGGCAGCCCGGACCCCGAGCGCCGCCAGGCGTCGATCGCGTCGCGGATGCCCTTGGCCTCGACCACGCGCCCCGCGAAGAGGACGCAGGGTGGACCGTCGGCCCCGGCGTCGGGGTCGAGACCGTAGGCAACCGGGGGCACGACCGTGACCTGGTCCGCGCGCACCCCCGCCTGGATCAGCTCGCGCTTCATGTAGGACGACAGCACGGTCACCCGCAGCCGCCTCACCGATTCCAGTCGCTGCACGGTGAGCTCGAGGGTGCTCTCGAAGTAGCCCCGGTCCTCGAAGCAGCCGGCGCACACCTCGCGTCCCATCGCGTCGCCGCAGACCCGGCCGTCCGAGGTCCACTTGCCGCGCCCCGGACAGAAGAAGCGGTGGTCCTGGACGGTCATCACCGCATCGACGCCGGCCGCCCACGCCAGCACCGCGGGGTTGACCACGTTGTGCACGTGCACCAGATCTGGGCAGAGCCGCGCGAGCAGGGGGTCGAGATCGGCGTCGGCCCGCACCCTGGCGTCCAGCTGCGGGACGACGGTCACCGGACAGGGCGGACGCACGGCGCCGGCGACGCGGCCCACCGCGAGGTGCTGCTCGTGACCGTCCGACAAGGCGGCGAGCAGGCCGAGGAGAGCCAGGTCGGCGCCCCCCCGGTCACTCAGTCGATCCGCGAGATGGAGAATCCGCATCGTCGCGGGGTGTCCCTGCCGCCCCTCCCGACAGACTTCATGCCCGCCGATCCCGAGCGGTCGGATCAGCATTGTCGCCCGGTATCCCCGCCGCCCTCTCCGGCGGGCCCTCCGCCGACCGGATCACGGTGATCTCGCGGTGCGCCAGATGGCTGCGCACGCGGTCGACGTTCGCCCGCCACCAGTCCGAGCCGTAGAACGCCTGCTCCTTCCGCTCGAGATCGACGTCGGTCTCACCGTAGCTCCGCACCCAGATGAACTGCGTTCGGGCGTCGTTCACCCAGGCGCCCTCCACCGTGATGTCGTGCTCGCGGAGCAACGGCGCGATGTAGCCGTGGAACAGATCGAGCCAGCTTTCCATCTGCCCCCTGTTGATGGTGTAGACGCGAAGGTGGGCTATCGACATCTTCGTGTGCAGTCCTTCCGACTCTTCGTCGCACGCCCGTCAGTAGGCGCGCTGGTACACGTCGAGGGCCTCGCGCACGCCGAAGGGCCTCGGGTTGAACGTGCCCGTCCACTGCCGGGCCGCCGCCTCGGCCAGAGCCGGGAGGTCGGCGACCGCCACGCCGACGGTCCGGAGATCGGGAGAGAACCCGCCGGACCGGCCCATCTCGACCAGGCGGTCCGCCAGACGGTCCCCGGGGCGGCCGCCCGTCGAGGCCGGCCGGGTCGCCCCGGCGAGATCGGCGTAGAGCTCGCCGTCGTCCTCCGCGTTCCAGCGCACGACGTGCGGCAGCAGGATCGCCAGCGCGACGCCGTGCGTCAGCGCGTAGCGGGCGGTCAGGGGGTTGGCGCAGGCGTGCGCGGCCCCGAGCATCGAGTGCTCGATGGCCACTCCCGCGTAGAACGCCCCGAGCTGCATCGCCGCCCGCGCGTCGACGTCCCCCGGGTCGGCCAGCGTGCGTTCGTAGTGGGGTTCGAGCAGCCGGAACGCGGCGTGCGAGAACAGCGTCGAGATGCGAGTGCGGCGCGTGGTGACCGCGGTCTCCACCGCGTGGGCGAGGGCGTCGTAGCCGGCGGCGGCGGTCACCGCGGGCGGCTGCGAGACGGTCAGCTCGGGATCGAGGATTGCCACCGCGAACGCGAGCTTCGGGTCGCCGCACGCCATCTTCATGTGCGTCGCGGTGTCGGCGATGACCGCGTAACTCTGGGCCTCCGAGCCTGTGCCAGCGGTGGTGGGCACCGCGATCATCGGGAGCAGCGGCTTCCGGGCAAGCCCGTAGCCCTTGTAGTCGGCGATGGTCCCTCCGTTGGTGAGCAGCAGGTTGATGCCCTTGGCGCAGTCGAGGGGGCTGCCCCCGCCCAGCCCGATGATCCCGTCGGGCCGGCGGGCGGCGGCGAACTCCACGCCCCGGTCGACCATCGCGCCGTCGGGGTTCGCCTCGCACGCGTCGAAGACGGCGGCCTCGACCCCCGCGTCGCGCAGTTGCCCCAGCGCGCGCTCGACGTGCCCGCCGTCGCGGAGTCCGCGGTCGGTGACGAGCAGCGGCCGCGAGAAGCCGAGCTCGCGGGCCACGGGCCCGAGCCGGTCGATGGCGCCCGGTCCGAACACGAGGCGGGTCCGAAGCTGGAACTCGAAGGGAGTCACTGAAGCGGTCGCCATCCCTACAGTATGCTACCGGGGCCTGCGGTCATCCCCGCCGTGGAATCCGACGGCGAGGATCCCGCGCCGACGCAAAGCGCACGATTGAACCCGCTCCGGGTGCCGCACCGGCCGACGGGGGCTGCCCCCGGACACGGAGGACCCTGGCGCGGAGTCATCCTGCCGTACGCCAGGCGCAAAGCGGCAGAAACGGGTTGCGGCGGAACCGACGGCGTCGAGCGGAGCCGACCCCGGACGGCCGCACCGGCCGACGATGAATACGGGCAGACCTCCCATGGACAATGCCAACACGCGCTCCCCCGTCGACGAGGCGCGGGAGTTGATCGACAAGGCCTGGACGCTCCGTTGGAGGGCGATGCAGTCGCCACCGGCGACCGAGGCCGAGTTGCAGCAGGCCGTCGCCCGGTTCCACCGGTATCTCACCGAGGCAGTGAGCATCTTGCGCACGGCCGGCGCGACCCGCGAGCTGGCGGCGGCGCTGGGAAAGCTGGGCCATGCCGAGGAGAATGCCGGACGCGTCGATGCCGCCCTGGCCTGCTACGAGGAAGCGGTGGCGGTCGCGCGCGGCGCGGATCACCCGCTGCCGCTCGCCCACGCGGTGCGGCACCTTGGCGACCTGCATCGGAAAGCAGAACGGCTGGACGCGGCGGAAGCCTGCTACGCGGAGGCCCTGGCCCTCTACGCGGGCCAGGACGAGCCGCCCCCGCTCGACTACGCGAACGCCCTTCGGCCGATGGCCATCCTCAAGGAGACGCTGGGTCAGGTCGACGACGCCAGGACCCTGTGGCAGCGGGCGCAAGAGCTCTACGGCTCTGCGGGGATCGAGGCCGGGGTGGCCGAATGCGCGGAGCATCTGGCCGGACTCGGCTGATAGCACCCGGGCAAACGCCGCCATGCGGCCCCGCTCGCCGCACAGGCCGTCTGCCTGTCGGGGCGTTCGAGAAGCGCCTGCCCCTCCGCGCACCCGCCCCAACCGCCCGCCCGAAGTCTGCACCCTTGCCCCAGGCAACCGACGCTAGTCGAAGCCCGGCTTCAGGGTCCCCTTCTCGCGGGCGATCTCCAGGGCGACCGGATAGAACTGCACGAAGGTCCGCTCCACCGCGGTGTGCTCGGTGTGGCACGCGATGCACGGCGCCGCGTCCTCGGCGGACAGGGGCGCAATCGCGTCCGGCATCGAGCCGGCGGCCCCGAAGTTGTAGAACGCCCATCCGTCCTCGAACCGCGAGTCCTTCACCTCGGCCTCGAGCACGAGCAGCTCGCTCTGGAAGCTCCCGGCCACGTTGATCGACGCCTCGGAGACCGCCTGGCGGATCTCGAGCACGAAGATGCTGCCGTCCGGCCACTCCCCCGTCCCCTTGAACCCGTCGTAGGCCGAGCGGTTCACGAAGACGTTCTGGAACCGCATCGGGCGCGCGCCGCTGCCCGCCTCCTCCACCCTCTCGGCCTCGTAGGTCATCCCCAGGCCGGAGCTCAGGAACATCCACTCGCGGTAGTCGTCGGGGCGGACGAGCTCGTTGCCGTTGCGGTAACGGGGCCCATCCCCGGAATCGGGCTGGGCGCGGACGGTGACGGCCAACGAAGCCGCGCAGACCGCCGCGGCCAGACCAAGGGACAACGTCGCGCTTCGAAGGGGCATCTTTTTGGTCTCCATGTCATCCCGCCACCGACAACGGCGGCAGGACGTTCCCGTCGCCAGCGCAGGGAGTCAACTTCCCGGTCTTCACCGTCATCCCGCCAGCCCCTCCAGCGGGCCGTCGGCGGTGCCGAACTCCTCGATGGGGACCCCCATGCCCTGCAGCAGCGAGACGTGGATGCGGGCGAGGTCGGTCGGCTCCTCGTGCTCCAGGTAGCGGCCGGTCGCGATGGTGCCGCCCCCGCCGCCCGCGAGCAGCGTCGGCAGGTGCTGGGCGTCGTGCTCGTTGCCGTCCCCCAGGGTCGCCCCGTAGACGATCATGCTGTTGTCGAGCAGGGTCCCGCCGTTCGGCTCCCGGACCGACTGCAGCCGGCCGAGCAGGTACGCCACTTGGCGATGGTGCCAGCGGATGACCTCGGCGTACATCGCCCGCTTCTGCTCCACCGAGTCCCACGAAGTGAGGCCGTCGTCGTCCTCGGTCTTGCCCGAGGCATTCTTGTAGTGCGACAGCGCGTGCCAGGTGCCGCGCACCTCGGGAATGAAGTTGAAGTAGCGGTTCGACTGCCCGTGGTCGAGCATGAACGTGCAGACACGCGTGGCGTCGGACTGGAACGCGGCCACCATCAGGTCCATCATGAGCCGCATGTAGGACTCGTGGTCGGCCGGGATACCCGGGGTCGGGGCGGTCAAGGTGTCGGTCACCGCCCCGTCGTCGCGCATCTCCGTCGAGCGGCGCTCCGCGAACTCGATGCGGCGCTCGAGCGCCCGTATCGACTCGAAGTACTCGTCGAGCCGGTAGCGGTCCGCGCCGCTCACGTAGCTGCCGAGGGCCCGGGCGTCGGCGAGCACCGCGTCCATGACCGAGCGGTCGGTCGCGCCCCCGGAGGGCGGGCGGAACATCCGGTCGAAGATGGCGCGGGGCTCTATCTCGCGGGACATCGGCCGGTCCGGGGCCGACCACGAGATGGCGTTGCGCGGCAGCGAGTTCGAGAAGAAGCCCTCGCCCTGCACGGACAGCTCCAGCGACGGCAGCATCGTCTCGTCCCGCAGATGACGGGCCGCGACCTGGTCGGCCGACACCCCGCCCGCGTTGACGGCCATGCGGTCGTAGCTGCCGCCGGTCAGCCACGTCGGCGGTCCCCCCACGTGGCCGTTGCCCTCGGGGGTCCAGATGTTGGCGGGGATGAGCAGGTGCTCCTTGAACGGCTCGAGCGGGCGCATCCACTCGTTCAGCCTGACGAGCCGGCCGCCGGCCGCGGTCTCCTCCGGATACCAGGTGCCGCGCGGAATCCCGTTCGGGAAGTACAGATAGGCCATCCGCCTCGCGGAGGCCGGCGCGGCCGGGGCCCCGCCCCCGAGGCCGAACGCGGCGGCGGGCATGACGTCGAGCAGCGGGAGGGCCACGGTTGCCCCGAGCCCGCGCAACACGGTGCGGCGCGACAGGCGGCGAGCGTGCATCAGTCGGTCTCCTCGACGCGGTTCTTCTTGTACCGGAAGGGATAGCTGGCCACGATCTCCTGGAGCAACGTCCGGAACCGGTAGCCGTCGGCCTCGAGCGCCGCGATGATCGTGCGCACCGCCGGCTCGTCGTAGTACTCGAGCTGCCGGCCGAGGGCATAGGCAAGCATCTTCGACACCACCTGCCGCACGAGGTCCTCGTGCCGGGTCTCGAGGAGCGCGCGCTTCAGGCCCGCGGGGCCGGCGAACGACGTGCCGTCGGGCAGCGCGCCGTCCGCGGCGATGACCCGATGGGTGTTCTTGAAGTGCCGCACGATCGGCTCGGGGCTCGTCTCGGTCTGGAACTCGATGGTCTCGTCGGCCTCGGCCGGGTCCTCCACCCGCTGCCGGAAGTCGTAGGTATCCCGCCAACGCCCGAAGTAGTCGAAGTTCTCGAGGCTGAACCCGATGGGGTCGATGCGGGCGTGGCACGCCCGGCAGGTCTCGTTGCTCGAGTGCATCTCGAGCTTCTCGCGGAAGCTGAGGCCGCGCAGGTCGGCCACCTCCTCGCTCAGCACCCCGGCGTTCGGGGGCGGGGGCGGGGGCGGGGTGCCGAGCAGCACGTCGAGCACGTAGCTGCCGCGCTTGACGGGGCTCGTCTCCTTGTAGTTCGAGGTCAGGGCGAGGATGCCGGGCTGCCCGATGACCCCGCCGCGGTTGGGGTCGTCGAGGGCGACGCGCTGCATGTGCTCGCCGCGGACCCCGTCCATGCCGTACAGGGTGCCGGCCAGCTCCTCGTTGACGTAGGTGTAGTCGGCGTCGATGAGGTTCCGGATGGGCCGGTTCTCGCGGAGCAGCGACAGGAAGAAGAGCGACGACTCGTCGCGCATCGCGGTCATCAGCGTCGCGGTGCACCACGGGTTGTCGATGGGGTCGAGCCAGATGCGGGTGCCGACGTGCTGGAAGCCGAGCCACTGCGCCGCGAAGACGGTCCCCAGGGTGTCGGCGCGCCGATCGGCGAGCATCCGCGTGACCTGCGCCCGGAGCGTCGCCGGGTCGCGCAGCTCCCCGCGCGCGGCGAGGTCGAAGAGCTCCTGGTCGGGCATCGACGCCCAGAGGAAGTAGGACAGGCGCGAGGCGAGCTCCCAGTCGTCGACCCGGTAGGCGTCGGCTCCCCCGTGGCCCCGCTCGACCCGCAGCAGGAACTTCGGGGAGATGAGAATCGCCTGCAGCACCCGCTTCACCGCGGCCTCGTGCTCGAGCCCGGCCGCCCGGCCTGACCGGTACTGGGCAAGCGCCTGGTCCAGCTCGCCGGCGGTGGCCGGGCGCCGGTAGGCGCGCCCGAGGAACCGCTCGAGCACCGCCTCGGCCGCGCCTGCCTCGCCGAGCCCGTCACCCGGCGCCGCCACGAACACCAGCTCGCGGGACGCGCGGTGGCGCACATCGGTCGGCTCGGCCGGCAGGGCCAGCTCGACGACCCGCTCGGCCGCCGCGATGTAGCGCTCCATCAGCGCCGGCTGCAGGAACAGGGTGTTCGACGAGTTCTCGAAACCGCTCGACCCCGTCAGCTCGTCGGGAAACCGGTCGGTGACGTTCAGTGCGACGCCGAACAGGTCGCGGACGGTGTTGTCGTACTCCGTGTGGGTCAGCCGCCGCATCAGCTCGAAGCCGGGGTCGTCGAGGGTCGAGTAGTCGAACTCCTCGATGTCGCGGTGCAGCATCGCGGCCATCCGCCGCCGCACCTCGGCCGGGAGCGGCCGGGCGCCGGCCGGCGGCATCTTGCCCTCGTCGAGGGCCTCGATGACCCGGGTCCAGGTCTCGCGGTTGCGGACGAGGGGGCGCTCGGTCACCAGCGTCTCGAGATTGATGCCGGCGGTCTGGGTCTGCGGTCCGTGGCAGCGGTAGCAGTACCGCTCCGCCAAGGGGGCGATCGCATGCGCGCCGGCGTCGGTCTGGGCGGAAGCGGCCGCGGCCGTCCCCAACGCCCCGGCGAGCGCCAGCGTCACGACATTCGTACGGCGAAGCCTGTTCCTCATCATCCGAATCCCCGATTCCGGGTCGTCTCGACCGTGCATCCGGGCAGATACACTTCCGCGCGCCACATTATACGGGCCCGCGGGGATTTCCCCAGTCACCATCCGCCGCTCGGCCCGTCTGGCCGCAAGAGCCACCGCCGAGGCTGGAGCGACCGGCCCCGACCGCCAACATGCTGTCGATTCCGGAAGTGGATCGCGCCGGGGACCGCCGGCCCGACAGAATGCCCGCCGCCGACCGGGGTGTGTTTCGTCAAATGCGGGACTGCATCGCGGCGGGGCCTTCCTCTGTGGAGGAGCGGCCGGCTCGGCGGCGCTCCCCCTCGCTCAGTGGACGTACGTGCTGCGGGCCAGCACACGTCCGTCGCCGCGCCTCAGCTCCACGTCGATGGAATGGGACCCCGGCTCGAGGTCCGGCGCCACGGTGAACAGCACGTAGCGTCCGCTGACCGCGTTGGCCACCCGTTCGATGGCGCGCCGCGGGTGGTGGAAGGTCGTCAAGAACAACCCGCCGGTGTGGTGGGACACGTCCCGCAGGGCGTGCTCGAAGGTGTGGTAGTCGGCCTGGGTCACGTCGAGCGAGAAAACCGCGGCGCGGGCCGCGTCGAGCGCGTCGAGGGCCCGGTCGTAGCGGCTGAAGCCGTGATCGAAGCCGTACCCGATCAGGACCACCGACTTCGACCCGGGCAGCGGCTCGAGCACCTCTCCGAGCCGCCCCAGCGCGTCCTCGACCTGCCAGATCGTCCGCCCCTCGGCCTGGTCGATTCCCGCCACGATCGAGAGCCCCGCCTGCGGCTCGAGCACACGCGGGTCCTCGTGCATCACGTCCCAGGCAAGCACCTCGCGCGCGCGGTCCAGGTCGGCGGTGAAGTCGAGCCAGATCTTGAAGTGGTGCTCGAACGAGACGACCGCCACCCGATCGTCCGGCCCGACCCCCGCCAGCAGGCGGTCGCTGTCCTTCAGCAGCCGCAGCAGCCCCAGCGCCCGGTCCGCCTCCAGGCTCTTCTGCACGAAGAACACGACGAGCTGCCGGCGGTCGCGCGGCGCGAGGACCGCGGTGAAGCCGGTCGAAGCCAGGGGCGGGCGGGCCGGCTCGTCGGCGCCGAGCCACAGCGCCGACTCGACCTCGACCGGCTCGCCGCCGATGCGGACCTCGAAGTCGTCGGGCTCCAGCCCGGTCACCGGCTCGCCCTCGTCGCCGATGACCCGCACGTCGATCAGAACCCGCGAGACGTCGACCCGTTCGACCAGCCCCGGCTGCTGCTGCGCGGCGACGCCGGCCGCCGCGGAGAGCGCCAGCGCCGCCGTCACCCGGCCGTACCGGCCAACCATTCGGTGAGTCATGCGCGGAACCATCATACCGGGACGGACGTACCAGGAGGCGGGTCCCGCGCCACGAGGCGCAGCGTGCGCGCCTCGCGCCACCGCGCGCGCAGCCGCTCGGGCAACCTCATGACAAGGCTAGACCATGTAGCGTTCGAGTCGGAGATGCAGGATCAGACCGCGGTCGATGCGACGCATCGCCTGCGGCGACAATGCACCGGCGGTGCGGCGGATGCGGCTCCGATCGAGGGTCCGTACCTGATCGCAGAGGGCGCGAGAGCGCTTCGGAAGGCGACTCTCTTCCACGCCGACAACCGGCTGCACGAGACGATCGTCGGCCTTCCCCTCGACTGACGACAGCGGAACGACCGTGACCGTCGGCGAGGTTGCATTGGCCTCGGCGCGAGACACGACGACGCAGGGCCTCGTCTTCGGCACCTCGGCGCCGCGGGCCGGATCCAGCACGACCCAGGCCACGGCGCCCCTCACCATGCCGGCCAGTCCTCGGCGTCGATGTCGGCGAACTCGCGGCTGACGCGGGCCGATTCCGCCGCGCCCAGCGCGTACTCCTCCCGAAGGCGCGCTTCGATCTCCCGCTGCCTGCCCTGGGCGATCCAGTCAGCCAGACACCGGTTGAGCAGACCGCTCAGGGTGCGCTCGCCGGACAGCGCACGAGCGCGCTCCACCAATTCGTCCTTCAAGACGACTGTCGTTCTCATGCGGGCGTTCCATGCACCGATGTCATACGTTCATCATACTGCAAGTCATCACGGTGTTCTCGTCGTCGCCTCCGACCGCGACGACTGCGGGGCGACGGTTTCGTGGCTGGCGCGGCCTGACCTGGCGCCACGCGACCTCGCGATGCTAGAATAGCTACTCACTAGTCATTTTCAGGGGACCGTCTTTGACTGCCAGCGTCACCGCCCTCGAGGCAAAGACCCGCTTGGGGAAGCTGCTCGACCGCGTATCGCGGGGCGAGGAGATCGTCGTCACCCGCCACGATCGACCGGTGGCGCGCATCATTCCGGTGGACGGAGGCAACCTCCGCCGCGTGCGCGCGGCCGTCGTCGGACTGCGGGAGATCCGGCGAGCCGTCGCCGCCCGTCGACCGCGCAGCCCGGTGCTCACCGACGCTCAGATCAAGGCCTTCATCGACGAAGGACGACGGTGAGCGAAGCGTACATCGTGGACGCCTCGATGGCGTTCGCCTGGGTCCATCCCAGCCAAGCCTCGGTCGAGGCCGATGCGCTGCTGGAGCGGATCACGTCGGGCGCGGCGGTCATCGTGCCGCCGCTGTGGTTCCTGGAGGTGGCCAACGGGCTCCTCGCGGCCCAGCGGCGCGGACTGGTCACGGCCTCCGAGCGAAAGCGTGCATTGCAGCAGATGTCCGCCCTGACCGTCACCGTCGACGATGAAGGCGTCCGCACCGCGTTCGGGCGCACTTCGGCGTTGGCGGAGGAGCACGGCCTGTCGGTGTACGACGCTGCATACCTGGAGGTGGCGTTGCGCCGGGCGCTCCCGCTCGCGTCGCGAGACAGGGCAATCCTGACCGCCGCGGGGCGCGAAGGCGTGGAGGTGTTTCGGCGTTCGGACCGGTGACGACCTGGCCCCCAACACCGGGAACGCGCGGCGCCCCCGGGGACATCGGCCTGCTCCGGAGCGCCCTCGGCTCAATCGATGCGTGCCGCAGCTCAGGCGCCCGGCTCGTCGGCCTTCTGCCCGGCGTGGAACTCGGCGTAGACGTGCACCGGGATCTTCAGGCCGCCGAGGCGATCCTCGAGCACGGGGCGGACGTCATCCCAGTCCAGCCCGCCTACCCCGGTGGCGAGCCTCGGCAGGGCGACAGACTTCAGGCCCTCGCGCTCGACGATGTGCGCGAGCTCGCGCAACGCGTCGCGAACGTGCTTGAGGGTCGCGCGCCCCGGGTGGCCGCCGTGGCCGTACCCGCCTTCCTGGGTGATGAGATTGATGACCCGCACGCCGCCCGGCCCGCCCCACAGCCATGCTTCGCCGGGCTTCGGGTGCGTCAGATTACACCAGTGGTGGTAGTCCTTGTGCATCGCCGGGTACATCTCGTGCAGCGATCGCGCCAGCCCCTGGTTCATGGGGTCCTTGGGTGCAACGCCGTGGGCCACCGCCTGCGCGCGGCTGAGGAGGATATCGCCTGAGACGAAGTGGATCACGAGCCAGTCCTTTCTGCTGCCGACGCGCGCTTCCCGCGAATGCGACGCCGATCCGGAGTCCGTATCCGATCACGGGGAGCGCGGGCGCCGGTCGTTCTCATGCCTGCGTTCCCTGCACCCATATCGTGCCTCATCATACCCGTGGGGCCCTCCCGGCGGTCTCCTCGCGCCTCTCGGCTGGCGACGACGGCAGGACGAGGACCGCCGCAAGGAATTGAAATTTCGGAATGCAGATCCGAATTTTCAACTCAATCGACAGCGTGATCGGGGGTCGTCACCGATGCTCGACCAGGGCCGGAAGACCGCGGGCCGCCCGGACACGAGATCGGCGGGGGCAGGTCAAGCGTCACCGCCTGCCGCGTCGAGCCAGTTCTCGACAGGAAGCCTCGGCACGCGCATGAACTCCTTCACGTTCGCGCTCACGACGGTGAGCTCCAGCGCCAGGGCCTGAGCGGCGATCAGCATGTCGTTGGGTCCGATCGGCGTGCCGCGCCGTTCGAGGTGCGTTCTCAACTCCGCGTACCGCCGGTCGGCCGGCTCGTCGAACGCCAGAACGTCGAGCGCCGACAGAACGGCCTCGATTCGCCGCGTCAATCGCTCGGATCGCCGCCGGGCCGCCCCGTATCGCAACTCGGCCGCCACCACGATGCTGGTGCACACGTGCCGTTCGCCGACCTCGGCGATGCGCTCCGCGACCAGTCCCTGGGGGAAACGCGCGACGTGCGAGACGATGTTCGTATCGAGCAGGAACCGGCGGGCCACGCTCAGAGCTCCACGTCGTCGAGCGGCGGGAGCGTGTCGTCGACGTCAGGGAACTCGTCGGGCAGCGGCTGCAGACGTGCGAGCAGATCGAGCAGGCGGCCCTTCCTGACCGGTTCGATGATCAGGCAATCCCCTTCCCGCCGCAGGATGGCTTCCGTCCCCTCGAGCTCGAAGTCGCGGGGAATGCGCACGGCCTGATTCCGTCCGTTCCTGAACAGCCGCACGTGACGGATGGCTTGCGGCTTGGCCGCAGGGTTCAGCATATGCTCAACCATATGCCCAGGGCGACCCTGCGTCAAGGCATTCGCCCGCTCGAGTTCCGCTGGAGTCGGAGAGCACCGACACGTTGTGACCTTCCTCGTCGACGCCGCCGTGCTGAGCGAGATCACCAAGCCGGTCCCCCATCATCTGTTCGCGGCGGCCGGTATCCGCAGGCTCTGCCCGACGCGGATGAGGGTGCTGCGGCCCATGCCGTTGGCCGACTGGATGGCGCGCACGCTGGTGCCGTACCGGGCGGCGATGCGGCCGAGGTTTTCCCCGCTCGCGACGCGATGGGTGACGAAGGTGGGCCTCGGCGCCTCGGGGCGCACGCGCAGGGTCATGCCGGGGGTGAGCTGCTGGTCCCAGAGGCCGTTGGCGCGGATGATCCGCCACGGCGTCGAGTCGAGCTGCTCGGCGATCTGCTGCAGGTCGTCGCCCGCCTGCACCTGGTGCTCCGCGGGTCTCCCCTCCCACGCGAGCGGAATCCTGAGCACCTGGCCGGCCGGCAGACTCTGCAGGCGCCAGAGGCCGTTGGCGTCGCGCAGGTCGTCGAGCGGGACCTCGAGGGTGAAGGCGAGCCGCAGATAGTTGTCGCCGTGCCGGGTCCGGTACAGCAGGTGGTCGCCGTCCCGCGTGAACAGGTCGTTGCGCGGCTCGGGAGGATGGGCGACGAGCTGGCCCGCCCGCAGCGCCCGGTTGGCGAGAAACGGGTTGTGGAGCCGGAGCTGGACAATCGGAATGCCGACGCGCTCGGAAAGCGACCACCAGTCGTCGCCCTGCTGCACCGACTCGAGTCCAATACCGAGGGCGTGGTGCCGAATGGAGGCGTCATACAGCTTCAGCGCGTTCCGGTAGTCGCCGACCTGAAAGACGTACTGCAGCGTTTCCAGATACATCGGCCGATTCCGGGAGACCCGGCCCGGCCCGCCGTTGTACGCGGCCAGCGCGTAGTCCTCGCGGCCGAACCGGCTCACCTGCCGCGACAGGTACTTGATGCCCGCCTCAATGTTGGTGTCGACCCGCAGCTCCCGGAAGGTGGCCGGCATCACCTGGAAGTAGCCGCGGGCGCCGGCGCTCGACACGACCGACCCGTTGCCGCCCGACTCGTGGATGACGACCGCGCGGGCGAGATCGAAGTCGAGTCCGTACTGGTCGCAGAATCTCTTGATCTCCGAGTCGATCTCCATCACCTTCCGGTACATCCCGAGCAGGCTCGGCGCGAAGGCGCTGAGCGGCAGCAGCTCGTGCTCGCCCGCCGCCGCGGGCTGGGCGGAGGCGGCCGGAAGAGTGGTGCCGAGGAGGGCGGCGAGAAGAACCGCACATAGTAGACCGCGGCGGGCTGCAAGATGCTGCATCGATTCGCTCCTGCGCTGCAGACGACTGGGGGCGTCCTCTCGCTCGACCTGCCCTCCGATCTGACGAAGGCACCGTGTGCGCATGCGGTGCGTAGCCCTCGGTCTCCCGCGCCCGCAGCCCTCGACCGGTACGCTGGCGGTCGTCTCAGGCCCCATCGGCACCGTGAGCGTCTGCCCGCACCCCACGCTCCTCCGCGACATCAGCAAGGGCAAGTCTGCGGAGTGTACAACGCACGTACGTGAGGCCCGATCTTGCTTCCTCCGCCTGGATGTGCCGGAAAATCGCGTCGATGTCGTAGTCGAACCGTGCCGCGAGCCTGTCTCGCACCGCGCGCACTTCGGCAACGATAGGGTCAGCCTTCATCCTCGTCCACCTCTAACCGCCACGAGTTCTTCCGGAGTGCACAGGACCGGGGGACCGACGCCCGCCCGGCGACAGAACGATTCTATCCGCGGCCTCAGCCCCGGCCGCGCCGGGTCCATCTGCAGGTCGAACGCGGTGGTCTTGACCGCCTTCTGCTCCTCGCCGGTCAGCTTCGCGAGGCTGTCGGTGAACGTGTCGGCGATGCGGAACTGCATCAGCCCCCGGCCAGCCCTTCCAGCCGGCCCAGCCACGCCCCGAAGTGCGGACACTCGCGGCGCATCGCGCCGAGGCCAATCTCCAGCGCGGCGAGTGTGCCCAGCAACGGCTTCCGGTACCCGCGCACGACCGATTCCACGCGTTTCGACGGTGCCGTCTCCGGAGAGTCGTCGATCTCCTCCGGGCTGGCGAACGCGTCTCGAATCGCCTGCAGCCTCGCCGCCAACTCCGGACGTTCGATTCCGCGGGCGAACCCTTCGCAGTCACTGAAGAGCAGCGCCTCGAACTCATGCATCATCACGTACGGAACGAAACGCTCCCGATCGAATCCAGCCCCCATCTCCCGTTGGACTCCCACCAGAAGCTCCCTTTCGACCACTTCGGCCTTCTCCGCAAACGGCAGCGTCGACGCGCGCGCCCGTCCGGGCCATGCTCGCTGCCCTTCACGCGGGAGTCCGTAGTAATCCACCATCGTCGTGGCCAACGACCCGGTATCTTCCTTGAGGTGATTCGTGATGTCGCGGCGCACCGCGCTCCAGCCACGGATGCCGCCCCGCCCTTCCCGCTGCCGCGCATTGCCCAGCCGTCGTGCCCCGACTGCGTGATAGCCGCGGCCGCAAAGATGCGGCCCGAGAACCTCATTGACGAACGTCTCCTCCGTCTCTCCCTCGACGTGCAGCAGCAATCGGCTCACCGCCCAGGCCCATCCTCTCCCGCCTCCCGCATCGGCCGTCCGCCGAAGTGATTCTTCTCCCACAGTTGGCCCAGGCTGTAGTCCTCCAGCCAAACCTTCAGCGCTGTGCCATCGAGCCGCCTGAACGTGGTCCGCCCCGCCGCCCGTTCAGTCACCAGGACGTCCTCCGGTCGGAAATGGTCCAGCAATAGCGGCGATTGCGTCGCCAGCGCCACCTGCCTCTCCACCGACGCCTGCTGGATGAGCGAGGCCACCATCGTGATGGCATATGGGTGCAGCCCGAGTTCCGGTTCGTCGAGGATGATCACCGACGGGCGCAGCTCCACCGGCTGAAGCAGCAGGGTCGCCAACGCGATGAACCGCAGGGAACCGTCCGAGAGCGACGACACGTCAAAGTAGGCATCCGAGCCGCGGTGCCGCCACTCGAGGCGGATCCTGTTCTCGTTCAGGGCCAGGGGCTTCAGAACGAAGTCGTCGAAGAACGGCGCCACCAATTGCACCGTTCGTCGAATCAGTCTGTACGACTCCTCGTGCTTGTGGCGCAAGAGGTGGAGAAACGCCGCGAGATTGGCGCCGTCGGGCCTCAGATAGCGATTGTCCGCCACATCGGCGGTCTTCTTGATCGCCGACGCGGCTCCCGTGTCGTGGAAGTGGTACAACCGCCACCCCTCGATGAGCTCGCTAACATGCTTGGGAGGAAGTGGATGGCGGGGCGCTTTCGACCAACGCATCGGTTGCGCTTCGTCGCCAACCGGGTGGTACCCTGTTGCGATCAGATACAACCCGTCGGTATCGTTCCGACCGAAGGCGATCGCGTACCCCGCCCCACGGTGGCTGAACAATACCTGCATCTCCAATACCGACGTCACCTTCGACCCGAAGTGCAGGATTCTGTCGGCGCCGCCCGCTCTCCCGACATAGTCCTGCAGCTGTCCTTGATTCGCAGCCCGCAGAAACGAGAAGGCGCTGATGAAGTTGGACTTTCCCGAACCGTTCGCGCCGATCAACACGTTGAGCGATCGCAGGCTCACCATTGCATCGGCAATGCTCTTGAAGCCGCTTATCACAATCCCGTCCAGCGTGGCCATGGTCTCAGCCCTCACACCCGGAACACCTTCATCACCTCGTCTCCGAGGTGGTTGATGACCTTGACGGCGATGCGGCCGGACTCGGGGCGCTCGAACGGACGCGAGACGTCGCTGTGGAGCGAGGCCCAGGCGTCGGGGTCGATCTCGGCCTTCAGGGTGGTCTTGAGGGCCTTGTAGGGGTCGTTGGCGCCGAGGAAGTAGGCGTGGCGGACGAAGAAGCTCTCCTCGTTGTAGTCGGTGTCGATGAACCAGCAGGCGATGCCGTCGGCGCCGTGGCTGCGGACCTCGCCGGTGTTGGGGTGGAAGACGTCGACGCCGTTGATCTTCACCTGGAGCTGGCCGTCCTCCGCGTCGTCTGCGTCCGCCGGCAGGATGTCGATGTCGGGCTCGCCGAAGATGACGAAGAGGTTGCCCTTGCCGGTGTTCTTCAGCTCGCCGGCCATGTGGAGGTCGGCGTTCATGCGGGCCTTGAGGACGGGGATGCGGCCGAGGCGGTCGAACTCCGAGGCGTGGGCCTCGTAGTTGAACGCGCAGGCGATCAGCACGTCGAAGCCGGCGTCGCCCGCCTCGCGGGCCGCGGCCACGAGGTCAGGGCGGGACACCGTGCCGAACTCCGGGCCGACGAAGATGCCGGCGCGCTTCTCCGGGCTCGACCCTCCCCCGCCCTCGATGTAGCGGCCCTCGGCGCAGACGTACCCGCCCGGCCACGGCGTTACCGCGGCGAAGGCGATGCGGTCCTCCTTGTGCGCCTGCTGGACGCCGGCCGTCGAGAGCTGCTCCAGGATCATGCCCGCGAAGTCCTGCTGCGGGCCGTAGGCGGCCTTCGTCTCCGCCACACGGTCCAGGAGCTCATCGTTCTCGTCCACGGCCAGTACGCGATGCGGCGACAGGCTCTCGACCGTGAACGGACCCGCCACCCGCACCTTCCGGTTGTCCTCGTAGGGCTTGTCGTAGAGGTACTCGTAGTCCGCCCTGGCCGCGATGGAATCGTCGATCTCCTGCTGCCGGGCGATGCGCGCGTCCCACCAGAGGCGATGCGTCTCCACCGCCTCCGGAGGCCACGCCTCGGACGCCTCGCGGGGAATCTGCCACTCCTCCCAATCGCAGTCGAGCCTGGCGTTCAGGTCATCGCACAACGGCTCCAACGTCTCCTGCCAGCGCTCCCAGATGACGTCGATCTCTGCGTTGTTGGCGATGGCTTTGAGGGTGATGTGCGGCACGCGCTCATAGACAAAGCCCTGTCGCACATCGCCGCACGTCGGCTCTTCCGCTGAAACGCTGTGCCCAATCTCCGCCCTCTTGAGCTGACCGTCCCGACTGTCAGTCAGCACATAGTACGGGTACCGAGCCCCCATGACGCGGGCGCGCGCTAGCGCCAAAGCCACTCGGGAGGTATCGATGGTGATCCAGCGGCGCCCCCACTCCTCGGCGACGTAGGCCGTGGTGCCAGAACCACAAGTCGGATCAAGCACCAGATCGCCCGGGTCGCTGGTCATCAAGATGCAACGTTCGACTACTTTGGTGTTGGTTTGAACAACGTATACTTTGCTCTCGGTAAATGATCCCGTTCCAGTATCCATCCATAGGTTAGAAATGGGAATTGCGTCAAAATCGTCGAAATACCGGACGTATTGCACCGTTCCGGTGCTGGTCGGCCAAAGACGGTCAGCCTGAGCCAAGCGAGTCAGACCGACATGATTGGTTTTGAATGTTCCTTTCCCAGGATGGTACTTGTTTCCCCGGAACACCAGCTCCTTGACGTCACCCTCACCCGCGGGTCTTGTGCTCGTGAGATTGTCGGGACGAAAGAGGCGAAGGTCATCAGGGATACGTCCGCGGTCCAGTGATTCGGATTCCGTTAAGGGTCTTGAGAGGCCAGTCCCTGGATGACGAACCCTCGTGTATACGACGGCGGTCGAGGCTGCATCCGCTTTGTCTCCAAACATAGCACGGTACTTGAGCAGGGCCTTCCGTCTCGCGTACCAAAGGATGTAGTTCGCGGCGCCCGCAAGAGTCCCACTCACACGACCGGTAGTCGTACGAAACGGTATCTGAGAAATCGCATTATCCGGTCCAAACACCTCATCCATCAGCGCCCGAACTCGGTGAACGTTCTCGTCCCCGATCTGCACGAAGATCGATCCGCTCTCCGCCAGTAGGTCCCGCGCTACCCTCAGTCGATCCCGCAGATACGTCAGATACGAATGGACCCCATCCCGCCACGTATCCCGGAACGCCTTCACCTGCTCCGGCTCGCGGCTGATGTGCTCCGCCTTGCCGTCCTTGACATCCCGGCTCGTCGTAGACCACTGGAAGTTCGAGTTGAACTTGATGCCGTAGGGCGGGTCGAGGTAGATGCACTGCACCTTGCCGCGCAGGCCCTCGCGCTCGGCCAGCGACGCCATCACCTGGAGGCTGTCGCCGAGGATCATCCGGTTCGACCAGTTGGCGTCGTGCTGGTAGAACTCGGTCCTGGCGCCCTCGTCGGGCAGGCCGTTGAAGTCGGCGAACAGGTCGGGCTGGGTCTCGCCCGCGGCGTCCTCGCGGTCCCGGCGCCGGTCCTCGGTCCGGCGCCGCAGGTCGTCGATGAGGACCTTGGGGTGGACCTTCTCCTGGATGTAGAGGGGCGGCGCCTGCACGACGAGGTCCGACCAGTCCTGCTCGTCCTTGCCACGCCAGACGAGCTGGGGGTCGAGGTCGCGGTTGCGGCGCTCGTAGGCGACCCGGACCGGGGTCTGCTCGGACCGGCCCATCACCGACCGGTACTCGGCCGTCGGGATGTTCTTCCGCGACGCCTCGCCGTGGGTGAGGCTCTCGACGGTCTTGCGCCGTGACGCCGGGGTCGAACGCCGTCTCGCCATCTACCCGCGCTCCTCGCCGGGGGCCTCCAGCAGATGCCGTAACGCCGGAAGCAGCTTCGGCACGGCATCGTCGACCATCGTCCAGATGAGGTCCATCATGTCCTTCACTTAGAAGAGCCGTTCCCTCGGCGTCCGGCCCGTGTCAGGCACGGATGGCCTCGCGCTCCACGTACGGGCGGAGCTCCGGGCGCAGCGCCTTGTCGGTGACGAGGTCGACCGGGCGCCCGAGCAGGTCCTCCAGGTAAAACTGCACGCCGAAGAACCGCCGCCAATCCGTCGGGCGGTCGAACCGCACCAGAATGTCCACGTCGCTGCCTTCCGCGGCATCGTCTCGCGCCGTGGATCCGAACAGCGCGAGGTCGGCGACGCCGAAGCGCTCGGCCAGCGCCGGCTTGTGCGCCCGCAACAAGGACAGCGCCTTATCTCTCGTCATCGAATTGTGCAGAACCGTTGACCGTGACCGCCTTCACCCCGCGATCTTCATGTCTCCGTCCGCGACCAGGTTCGCCGAGCGGTCGGCGCGCACGGACCATCGAGCGCCAACCGTTGGTCCCCTTCGGCTCGAACCGGCCCATCACCGACCGGTGCCCGGCAGTGCGCCGCAGACGTCTCGGCCCGGGAAGCCGTCTTCCTCGGCCATGATGACGCCCCCTACCGGGGTCGCGCCGCCGCGCCCGCCTGAAGCTCCCGCGCGTGTGTGATGTCTGCGCCGGTCACTGGACGCACCTGCGACGACTGCACGGTGGCCAGCGCCGCCGTGCGCCCGTCCAGGGTCAGAAACTCCACCTCGAAAGCCTCACCGTTCCGATGGACGTGGACAATCGTTCCCACATCCCCGGCCTTCAGTCCCGGGTGGGTGACATCGTCCGTGAGCACGACGCGGTCATGTTCTTCCAGCATCCCGCCTCCTCAACGGATGCGCCGTGATCAGACGACGTTCCCCGTCTTCGTCGATGATCCAGACGGTTCGCACTCGCGGGTTGCGACCGTCGGGAGTCTCGATGACGCCGTCCACACTGTACCGTGTACCATATTCCGACGTGGCGATGGCGGTGACTTCTCCCTTCGCCCCCTGCTCGCGCAGCGCAGCGGCGAGGAGCTCCCATCGCACGGGGCTGAACCCGAAGGCACCGAAGAAGGCGGCCTTGCTCCGGCCATCGGGATGATGCGACGAGAGCAGGTAGCCGACGACCTTGCCGCCGTCGACTCGCGCCCGCGCGGCGCGCGGCAGCTTCGAGGCGTCGCGCCCTCCTGCAACCCGCTTCACGGCGCCGCCGGCTCGAGCAGCGCCCGGAACCGCGCCTCCAGCGCGCCCTCGAAGTCCTCCTCCATCTGGTACACATCCGTCAGCTCGGCGAAGGCCCAGCGGCCGTAGGCGCCGAGGTTGTTGACGCCGGGCACCCAGTAGGTGTCCATGGTCTTCTTCTTGTCCTTGGCGTCCTCGCGGCGGTAGCCCTTGACCTCGACGACGAGGCGCAGCAGGTCGTCGTCGCCGCGGCCGTCGTCGACGAGCACGATGAAGTCGGGCAGGTAGCGCCGCGTCTCGGAGCCGTAGCGGTACGGCACCTCCAGGCCGAGGTTGTGGTTCTTGACGTAGGCGCGCACCCGCGGGTGCGATTCGACCACCCGGCACAGCTCGGCCTCCCAGTCGCTGTCGCAGACCAGCCAGTTGACGTGGCAGCGGGTAGCGTCGGTCTCCCAGCGGGTCTTCCTCGACGTGGTGAAGTGCACGTGGGCGGTCGACCCGACGGGGTTGTAGGGGTCGAGCACCGCCTTGATGGGCCGGTCCCCCAGCAGCGTCGTGGTGATGCCAGCCGTGATCCGCTCGCACGCCATGTCGCCCAGCTCCTGGTACATGAGCTGGGCCGGATACGTGGCGCCCTTGCACACGAGGTGGGCGTCGAGCCACTGCCTGGCAATCCGCTTGAGCTGGCCGAAGAGGTGCAGCCTGGGCTCTTCGCCCGGGTCGCGCCACTTGGTCTCGAGCAGCCGCTTCGTCAGGTGGAAGAGCAACGTCGACCGCCGCAGGTCGCCGGTGTGGACCAGGTTCAGGTCGACGCCCTCGCCGATGATCCCCTCGTTGCGGGTGATGGACGGGCCGACGAGATCGGGCGTCAGCTCGAGCGTCGCGTCGTCGTCGAAGCGGGCGGTGAGGCGCTCCTCCGGCAGCTCGACGCGATAGCCCGCGACCCGCGGGAAGCTGATCTCGCAGGCGTCGCGCTCGGGCGTGATCGCCCTGACCAGCACCGTCTCTCGCGGCGGCGTCGGCTTGGCAGGCACCGGCTTGGCCGTGAAGTCGAACGGGATGCCGAGGACGTCCGCGTACTCGACGTCGAAGAGGCCGTCGGCGTTGAGGTCGTACGACTGGCGGCGGAGGGCGCGGCCGATGACCTGCTCGCAGAGAAGCTGCGTCCCGAAAGCCCGGACGCCGAGGACGTGGGTGACGGTCCGCGCGTCCCAGCCCTCGGTGAGCATCGAGACGGAGACGACACAGCGGATCGATCCGCCGAGAGCTTCCGGCTTGCCGACGGTGTTCATGACCTCGCGGAGCAGTTCCTGATCGGAAAAATACTCGGCCTGCTTGCGATCGCCGGTGCGCTGGATCTTATCCCGCCGGAAGCGCTCGATCTCGTCTCCTGCCGCGGCCCGGAAGCCCTTGTCGAGGGCCTCGCCCGAGTCGAGCTGCTCACTATCGATGAGCAGGGTCCGCGGACGGGCGAGGGGGTTGCCGTGCTCGTCGAAGTTGCGGAACAGCGTCAGGCGGCCGTTCACCAGCGAGGAGGAGCCGTCCTCGTTCTCGCGGTGGAAGCCGGCGATGAAGTCGTGGACAAGCTTCGAGGTCGACGTGTTGTTGCAGACGACGATGAAGCAGGGCGGCACCTCGATGCCCGCGTTCTGCCACAGCTCGAACGTCTTCTCGTAGTGCCCGTAGAGCGCTTCGAGTGCGGTCTGGAGCTCGACCGGCAGGCTGAGGGGGTCGAGCCCGCCGGCCTTGCCGCGCCCCTTCTTCGGCATCTTCGGCCGGATGTGCTCCCACAAGTTCCGGAACTTCGGCATCTCGCCGCCCGGAATGTTGTCGGCCACCGGCACCCGCGGCAGCTTGACGATGCCGCTCTCGATGGCGTCCATCAGCGAGAAGTCGCTCGCCGTCCAGGGGAACAGCGTCCCCTCCGCGTAGCCCGACCCGCGCAGGAAGAAGGGCGTCGCCGAGAGGTCGACCACGCGCTGGAGGCCGAGCTTGCGCTGCACCGCCTCGAGCCCGGAGATCCAGACCCGCGCCGCCTCCTTGTTCTTCTCGGCCTCCTTGCGGTCGTCGCCCTTCAGCGTGCCCTCTTCGTCCTCGCCGGCCGGCTTCTCCCGGTAGCAGTGGTGAGCCTCGTCGTTCAGGGCGAGGATGCGCTTGAGGCCCATCAGGCCCGGCATGACGCGCTGGAGCATCTGCCCCTCGGTCTCCTTCGTCCCCAGCTCCGGCCCGGAGCCCTGCAGCAGGGCGCGGCCCCCCTTCGACAGCTCCAGCCTCTCGCGCGGCATGAACGCGTGGTAGTTGGTGATGACGATCTTCGCCCGCTCGAGGTCGCGCAGCATGTCGCCGGGCACGAGCTCGCGGCTCGCGTAGTAGGCGTCGGGGTCGTTCGGCTGCAACACCCGCAGCCGGTCGCGGATCGTCACGCCGGGAGTGACCACCAGGAACCCGCGCGTGAACCGCGTGCTGCCGGGCCGGCGGACCGCGTTGACGGTCTGCCAGGCGATGAGCATCGCCATGACCGTGGTCTTGCCGGCACCGGTGGCGAGCTTCAGGGCGAGTCGGGCGAGCCCGGGGTTCGCCTCCTCGCTCGCCACCTTGAGGTCGTCAAGGATCTTCCGCTCCTCGCGCCCGAGCCGGGGGGCAACCTCGGTCAGCCAGATGAGGGTCTCCACCGCTTCGACCTGACAGAAGAACGGTCGGATGTCGCCGAAGTGGTGGCTGCGCCAGTGCCGGAGGAGCCGCGCCGTCTCGGGCGTCACCCGCCACGAGGCCGGATCGGGAAGCTCGCGCCAGCGGTCCACTCGGTGGCGGATATTGCTGATGAACGCCGTCAGGTCGTACTTCCGGGTCCCGGACCCGAGCGCCTGCGCGACCTTGTCGAAGACGATCTGCCGCTGGATGTCCTTCTGCTTCTTCGACGTCGGGATCGCCGAGATGAACGCGACCTGCCGTCGCTTGTCGACAATCCTGTTCGTCGGCTGGCCGCTTGCGTCGAGCTCCCAGTGCCGCCCGGGACACTCGTAGGGCGAGTTCAGGATCGGATGCTCGAAGAATCGCCTGTCCATGGCGCGTCAGGTCGTGCCTGGGAGGTCTCTACGGTTGTTCCGGATCGCCTCTTGGGCATGGGAATCGAACCGCGGACGCTCACCCTGCCTTGTACGACCGCACGGGCAAGGTCTCGAGCGTAGCCAGATCGAGCTTCGTGGAAGCCTGGTCGATATCGAAGCCGACGGCGTTGCCCTGCGCGTCGAGGTCGACGTTGATCCCGGCGGAAACTTCACGTGTCTCCGCCCCGGGGCCGGCCGTCAGCTCTACGTACAAGCTGTCGGTCTCCGGGTAGTAGCGGAGCTTCATCAGGCCCTTCGGCTCACGTTCCCCGTCCGATCTCGTCGATGGCGAGGTCCCGGCAGATCTTGCGCGCCAGGGTGTCGTTGATCTCCCGGTGCCGCGGGACCGCGGAAAGGCGACCGCTGCGCTCGTTTCGCCACCAGGAATGGCGCGCGCCCTCGCGGATGCGCCGGCACCCGTGGCGTTGCCGGTGCCGGATGAGCGCGCTTCGCTTCATGCAACGACGACTTTCTCCTCCCGATAGTCGTCGCCGGCCGCGGCCAGAGCCTCCTGCCGATTGAGATCGAGGACTTCCGCAAGGGCGCCGGCCAGGCTGCGAAGCAGCTCCTCGCGGGTGCGTTCCTGGCAGTTGACCCCGGGAACCTCCGCGATCCAGCCGATCCACCAGTCACCGCAGTGCTTCACGACCGCCGTCCACTCCATGTGCGCTCCTCGTCGATCTCGCTCACGCCAGGATGCCGTTCACCACCCTTCCGTGCACGTCCGTCAGCCGGAAGTTCCGCCCCTGGTAGGCATACGTCAGCCGCGTGTGGTCGATGCCGAGGAGGTGCAGCATCGTGGCGTGGAGGTCGTGGATGTGCACCGGGTCGCGGGCGATGTTGTACGAGAAGTCGTCGCTCTCGCCGTAGGTGACGCCGGGCTTGACGCCACCGCCGGCCATCCAGATCGTGAAGCAGCGGGGGTGGTGGTCGCGCCCGTAATTGTCCTCGGTGAAGACGCCCTGACAGTAGGCGCCGCGGCCGAACTCGCCGCCCCAGACGACGAGGGTCTCGTCGAGGAGGCCGCGCTGCTTGAGGTCCGTGACGAGGGCGGCCTGGGCCTGGTCGACGTCCTTGGCCTGGCGCTGGATGCCGCGGGGCAGGCGCGTGTGCTGATCCCAGCCGCGGTGGAAGCACTGGATGAACCGGACGTCGCGCTCGGCGAGCCGGCGCGCGAGCAGGCAGTTGCGGGCGAAGGTGCCGGGGGTGCGCGAGTCGGGGCCGTAGAGCTCGAAGGTGCTGTCGGGCTCGTCCGAGAGGTCGGTCAGCTCGGGCACCGAGCTCTGCATGCGGTAGGCCATCTCGTACTGGGCGATGCGGGTGCTGGTCTCGGGGTCGCCGTACTCGGCTTCCTTCAGCTGGTTCAGGGCCCCGAGGTCGTCCAGATAGCGGCGGCGCGTGCCCTGGTCGACGCCGGGGGGGTTCGACAGGTACAGCACGGGGTCGCCGGTCGAGAGGAACTTCACGCCCTGGTAGTGGGTCGGAAGGAAGCCGCTGCCCCACAGGCGGTCGTAGAGGGGCTGCCCGGCCTGGGCCGAGCCCTTGGAGATCATGGCGACGAAGGTCGGCAGGTCGGCGTTCATGCTGCCGAGGCCGTAGGACAGCCACGCCCCCATGCTGGGCCGGCCCGCGAGCTGGGCCCCGGTCTGGAAGAAGGTGATGCCGGGATCGTGGTTGATCGCCTCGGTGTGCATCGACTTGATGAAGCACAGCTCGTCCACGATCTTCGCGGTGTGCGGCATCAGGTCGCTGACCCAGGTCCGGGTCCCGCCGTGCTGCTTGAACTCGAACATCGACGGCACGAGGGGGAACCGCTCCTGCCCCGCCGTCATGGTCGTCACGCGCTGGTTGCCGCGCACCGACGGCGGCAGGTCCTCGCCGACCATCTGCCGGAGGGCCGGCTTGTAGTCCCACAGCTCGTGCTGCGACGGGGCGCCGGACTGGAACAGGTAGATGATGCGCCTGGCCTTCGGCGCGTGGTGCGGCAGGCCGGGCAGGGCGCCGAAGCCGGCCGCCGCCCCGGGGGCGCCGCCGCCGGGGGCCTGGGCCATGAGGTCCTGCCCGAAGAGGGTGGCCAGGGCCGCGGTCCCGATGCCGGTGCTCGTGAGCTCGAAGAAGCGCCGCCGGGTCAGAAGCCGTTCGAGATGCGCGTCCATCGTCATTCCTTTGTGATGGTGCCGTCGAAGTTCAGGATCAGGTTCGCGACCACGGTGTAGGACGCCAGCTCGGCCACGTCGAGGGTCTCGTCGCGCTCGGACTCGCCCTGCCTGACGAGCTCGAGGGCGGCCCCGCGGTCGGACCGGTAGCGGTCGAGATGGCGCTGGTAACCGTTCACCAGAATGTTCCGCGCGGCCGGCGGAGGCCGGTGGGCGGTCGCCAGGAGGTACGCGTAGCCGATGCGGTCCTCCGGCGTCTCGCCGCCCTCCGTCATCATCCGCTCGGCGAGGCGGCGGGCCGCCTCGACGTAGGTCACGTCGTTCATCAGGTTCAGCGCCTGCAACGGCGTGTTGGTGCGGCCGGTGCGCACGATGCACGTCTCGCGGGTCGAGGCGTCGAACGTCATCATGGTCGGCGGCCCGAGGGTGCGCTTCCAGAACGTGTAGAGGCTGCGGCGGTACAGGTCCTCGCCGGTCTCCTGCACGTAGTCGCCGTAGCCGCCCTCGACCATGTCGGCCCAGAGGCCCTCCGGCTGATACGGCTTGACGGACGGCCCGCCGACCTTCTCGACGAGGAGGCCGGACATCGCCAGGGCCTGGTCGCGAATCATCGGGGCGGGCAGGCGCAGCCGGGGGCCGCGCGCGATCATCCGGTTCTCGGGGTCGCTCTCGAACCCCTCGGGGGTGACCTGCGACGCCTGGCGGTAGGCGGCGCTGGTCACGATAGCCCGCTGCAGGGCCTTGACGTCCCAGCCCGAGTCGATGAACTCGGTGGCCAGCCAGTCGAGCAGATCGGGGTGGCTGGGGAACTCACCCTGGGTGCCGAAGTTCTCGGCCGTCTTCACGAGGCCGGTCCCGAAGTACATCTGCCAGAACCGGTTCACGGTGACCCGGGCGGTCAGGGGATGCTCGGGGTCGACGAGCCATCTCGCGAACGACAGCCGGTTGGCCTCGACGCCCTCGGGCAGCGGCGGCAGCACCGCGGGCACCCCCGGGAACACCTCTTCGGCGGGAGTGTCGTAGGCGCCGCGGTTGAGCCGGTAGGTCGGCTTCCGCACCGCCCGCTCCTCCATCACCATGACGGTCGGGAAGCTCGCCCACAGCTCGTCGCGCTGGCGCTCGAGCGCGGCCACGGTGCGCACCGCCTCCTGGATCGCGGGGGGCGCGTACTGGTCGAGGAACGCCAGCCGCAGCTTGTCGGCCTGGGGCGCGGTCCGCTGCCCGGGGGCGAGGGCGGCGATCCGGCCGAGCGACTCGCGCGTCCCCACCACCGCGGCCTCGGCCGGGGTCAGCACCCCTTCGTAGATGCGGACCTCGTCGAGGTTGCCCCGGAACCGCGGCTTGTCCGACCCGCTGGCCCCGATGCGCAACGGATAGCGGGTCGCGGGCAGCCGGTTGCCGACGAGGTCGAGCAGCGGATCGAGCGCCTGCAGGCGGCCGTCGACGTAGATGCGGATGCCCTCGGGGGTCTTCGAGCCGTCGTAGGTGGCGACGACGTGCTGCCACCGCCCGAGCGCGATCTCCCCGACCGTCTCCGCCGCCACCCCGTCGTCGAGCACGCGCGTCGACAGGTTCAGGCGCAGCCGGCCGTCCTCGAGATAGAGGCCCCAGCCCACCTCGCCCTGGTCGCCGCCGGACGCGCGCGAGACGATCACTCCGTTCTCGGCCGTGGGGTACATCCACGCGGCGAGGCTGAAGGCGTCGTCGTAGCCGACGTCCGGGCGGTTGCCGGCGTTGACGAACCGCCGCCCGTCGAAGCTGGCGGCCGCGCCGAGGACGCCGGGATAGAACCGCGGCAGCCCGTCTTCCAGCACCGCCGGCACGTCCGCCGTCGTCTGGATGCCGGCGATGTCGCCGTCGAAGGCGTGATAGGCCAGCAGCCCGTCGCGGAGGTTCCAGACGACCGGCCCCGCCGCGTCGAGCGACGCCTCCCACTCGGCCTGGGCGGCAGCCGTCTCGGCGCCCAGCGCGGCCCGCGCGGCCCGCGCCTCGGCGAGCTCGGCGTCCAGCTCGTCCAGCTCGGCCTGCTGCTCGTCGGTGGGGGCGGTGACCAGGGGCGGCGAGTTCACGTACTTGAAGCCCTTGCCCCGCTCGGGGATGTTGTTGAAGTTCGCCACGACCTCGTAGAACTCCTTCTGCGAGATCGGGTCGAACTTGTGGTCGTGGCAGCGCGCGCACCCCAGGGTGAGGCCCATCCAGACGGTGCCGGTGGTCGACACCCGGTCGACGCCGTACTCGGCGAGGAACTCGTCGACGACGATGCCGCCCTCGCTGTTCAGGCTGTGGTTGCGGTTGAACGCGGTCGCGATGCGCTGGTCGAGGGTGGGGTCGGGCAGCATGTCGCCGGCGAGCTGCTCGATCGTGAACCGGTCGAACGGCATGTTGGCGTTGTAGGCGTCGATGACCCAGTCGCGCCAGCGCCACATCGATCGCTCGCCGTCGGTCTGATAGCCGTTGGTGTCGGCGTAGCGGGCGGCGTCGAGCCACTCGACGGCCATCCGCTCGCCGTAGCGCGGCGACGCGAGCAGCCGGTCGACGGCCAGCTCGTAGGCGTCGGCGGCGTCGTCGTTCAGGAAGTCGGCGAGCTCGACGGGGGTCGGGGGCACGCCGGTGAGGTCGAGGGTGGCGCGGCGCAGCAGGGTCGCGCGGTCCGCCTCGCCGGACGGGGTCAGGCCCGCTTCCTCGAGCCGCCGCAGCACGAAGCGGTCGACGGGGTTGCGGGGCCACTCGACGTCGGCCACCGGCGGCGCAACCGGGCGCTCGGGCGGGATGAACGCCCAGTGCGACTCCCACTCGGCCCCCTGATCGATCCACAGGCTGAGGGTCTCGAGCTCGGCCTCGTCGAGGGCCTCGCCGCCGCGCGGCATCCGCACCCGCGCGTCGTCGGCCGACACCCGGTACACGAGCAGGCTGGCCGCGGCGTCTCCGACGACGATCGCGGGGCCGCCGAAGCGGCCGCGATCGGCGAACGGGCCCTCGGGCACGTCGAGCCGCAGGCCGGCCTGGCGGGTCGCCTCGTCCGGCCCGTGGCACGAGAAGCAGTTCTGCGAGAGCAACGGCCTAACCTCGCGGGCGAAGTCGACGGTGCGCTCGGCCGCCGCGGCCGGCGCGGCGCCGGCCGCCACCGGGTCGGCGCCCAAGTGCGCCCCCTGGTCGATCCACGTCCGCAGGAGCTGAATCTGGTCGGCCGTCAGCGACCGCCCCGACGAGGCCGGCGGCATGAGGCCGATGGGCTCCTCCGTCGTCAGCCGCTGGAACAGGGGGCTGCCGTCGGCGTCGCCGGGCCGCACCAGGGCCTCGATGAAGCCGGCGGTGTCGAGCCGCAGCTCGGCCTGCCGGGTCGCCTCGGCCGCCCCGTGGCACGCGAAGCAGGCCTGCGCGAGGACCGGCCGCACGTCGCGGTGGAACTCGACCTGCCCCGGCGACTGGGCGAGGACCACGTCCGGACCGCTGTCCGGGTAGAGCCCCGACACCACCGCCGCCGCACCCAGCACCGTCAACACCCGCAGAAAGGTCATCCGCATAGCTTCTCCCGGAAGGGATGGTAGGCTCTCGGCCCCTGTCGCGCAAGAGTCGCCGCGTGCGCGCCCCGCTTCGATTCCCATTCGACACGGCCCGGCGATGCCGTATCGGCCCGGTCGCGTCAACGCCGCCGTACGACAATCTGCAAATCCCGCCTGCGGCCCAGCCAAGACCAGGAGACAGGGTCCGCCTCCTTGCAGTGTGGCGGCGCCGCCACGCCTTTACTCAACCAGCGCCCGCGCCCAAGGAGACAGCGTCCGCCTCCTCGCAGTGTGGCGGCGCCTCCTCGCAGGCGGCGCCGAACTCAACCAGCGCCCGCGTCCAAGGAGACAGCGTCCGCCTCCTCGCAGTGTGGCGGCGCCTCCTCGCAGGCGGCGCCGATCCGCTGCGCAGACGCCTACTGCTCCGACGACGCGTCCGCCGCCCGCGCCCCGCTCAGCGCGTTGATCATCCCGTAGTTGCCCTCGTGGCAGGCGTACTCGTAGATGAGCGCGTCGGAGCGCCGCATCGGCACGGCGGCGGTGAACGGGGCCGTGAACGTGGCCGGATCGTCGACGGTGTACTCGTAGAGCAGCGTGTCCTGGCTGACGCGGGTGAACCGCTCGGTCAGCCGCAGGGTCGAGCCGACCCCCAGCGCCACCAGCGCGTTCGGCTCGAAGCTCGCCCGCAGGTCCGAGAAGTTGCGGCTCTCGACAACCAGGGTGTCGCCGTCCCACCGGCCGCGGGAGTCGCCGTTCAACTGCCGCAGGCCGGCCGGCAGATGGTCCCGCGGCTCGAGCGGGACGATGCGGGCGTCGTGGACCATCTCGTTCAGGATGACCACGTGGTCCCCGTTCTGGAAGAGCTGCATGTTGTTGTTGTAGGCGCTGGGCATCATCGGGGGGCCGGAGTTGAAGCCGACCAGGCACCGCTCCGCGAGGCCGCGGTCCTCGGGGCCGTCGGCCCCGATGCCGGCCGAGCGCACGCGCCAGGGGCGCTCGCCGGGCACGTCGACATCGAGCGATCCGGCCTGCCGGGCGACGCCCTCGACCAGCTCGGGCATCCGGCCGCTCTCGGGCTCGACGATCAGGGACGCACGGCGGTCGTCGCCGACGGAGGTGCCGAAGTCGAGCCAGAAGGCGTTGTAGGCGCCGACGTTGCCCTCCGGTGGCGTCTGGTCGGCCGACTGCTGCGCGGCCGCCGCGAACGACTCGATGGCCGCCGCCTGCTCCTCGGTCAGCGTTTCGCCGAACCCCTCGGGACGCTCGAACGGGGTGGCGGTGCGGAAGTCCCAGACCCCCTGCAGGTCGGGACGGCCGTCGCTCAACCGGGGCGGCTCCCACGTCTCGGCCGGTTCCTGCCCGAGGACCGGCGCCGCCGCCGCTCCCACCAACGCCACTGTCAGACACCACACGACGGATCGATTGCTCAAGAGTGCTCTCCTCGCAAGTTGGCCAATGGGGAATTCTACAATGGCGACGGCCCCGACACGGAATCGGACCGGGATTTGACCGCGCCGGGCCGGGCGGACACAATGCCGGCGGCTGGCTCGGCTCCCCATGAGCCCCGCGGGATACCCGCGAGGAGACGAACAGGAACACCGATGACTGCAACAGCGACAAGACGTACGGTCGGCAGCTTGACGTTGGCCGCCCTGCTGGCCTCGACCGCTCCCGCCCTCGCCCAGTACGGCGCGGCGGACGGCGAGTGGCGCTTCTACGCCGGCGACGGCGGCCACACGCAGTACACGGCGCTGGACCAGATCGACGCGTCCAACGTGAGCGACCTCGAGGTGGCGTGGCGGTGGCAGGCGGAGAACTCCGCCGAGCGCCCGTTCTTCAACTTCGAGTCGACGCCGATCATGATCGGCGGGGTGCTCTACACGTCGACCGGGGCCAGCGAGGTGGCGGCGGTGGACGCGGCGACCGGGGAGACGATCTGGCTGTACACCCCGCGGCCGAAGCCCGGCGCCGAGGACGACCCATCGCGGCGGCCCCAGGGGTCGGGGCGCGGGGTCGCCTACTGGACGGACGGCGAGCGGGAGACCATCTTCCACAACGTCAGCGACGGGCGGCTGCTGGCCCTCGACGCGAAGACCGGCCGGCCGGTGGACGGCTTCGGCGACGGCGGCTTCGTCGACCTGTCCCGCGACATCGACAGGCCGGGGGCGGAGGTGCGGTGCATCTCGACCCCCATCGTGTCGAACGACGTGGTGGTCGCCCAGGTCGTCCCCACCGGGGACAGCGGCTACGAGGCGACGCCCGGCCACATCCGGGGCTACGACGTGCGGACGGGCGAGCGGCTGTGGATCTTCCACGTCGTCCCCCAGGGCGACGACTTCGGGGTCGACACCTGGCAGAACGAGTCGTGGCGGTACACGGGGCACTCGGGCGTCTGGACCCAGCTGACGGTGGACGAGGAGCTGGGCTACCTCTATCTGCCCACCGAGATCGCGACCAACGACTGGTACGGCGGCCACCGCCCCGGCGACAACCTCTTCGCCGAGAGCATCGTCTGCCTCGACATCCGCACCGGCGAGCGCGTCTGGCACTACCAGCTCATCCACCATGGCATCTGGGACTACGACAACCCCTCGCCCCCCACCCTCGTCGACGTCACCCACGACGGACGGCGCATCAAGGCGGTGGCGATGGTCACCAAGCAGGGCCACACCTACGTCTTCGACCGGGAGGACGGCACCCCGCTCTGGCCGATCATCGAGATGCCGGTGCCGCGGTCGGACGTCCCCGGGGAGCGCACGTCGCTGACGCAGCCGATCCCGTCGCGCCCCGCCCCGTTCGAGCGGCAGGGCTTCACCGTCGACGACCTCATCGACTTCACGCCGGAGATCAAGGCGGAGGCGATGGAGATCGCCGCCAACTACCGCATGGGTCCGCTGTACACGCCTCCGTCGCTGATCGACGATCCGTCCGGGACGCGGGGCACCCTCGTGCTGCCGGGCTGGGGCGGCGGGTCGAACTGGCCGGGGGCGGGGGTGGACGTCGAGACCGGGGTGCTCTACGTGCCGTCGCTGACGGTGCCCATCGTCGTCGCCCTGGCGCCCGGCGACCCCGGCGGCGCCAATCCGGACTACATCCAGGCCGGGCCCATCTATCCGCCGGGCCCGCGCGGGTTGCCGCTAGTCAAGCCACCGTGGGGCCGCATCACCGCCATCGACCTCGACAGCGGCGACCACCTGTGGATGACCCCCCTCGGCGGCGCCCCGCGCGAGGTGCGCGAGCACCCCGACCTGCAGGGGCTGGGGCTGGACTTCTCGACCATGGGCCAGAACGGCCGGGTGGGCGCGCTCATCACGCGGACGCTGCTGTTCATGGGCGAGGGCGGCGGGGTGCGCGGCGGGGTGGCCTCGCGGTACGGAGCGGGCGGGCCGACCTTCCGCGCCTACGACAAGGGGACCGGGGCGGTGGTGGCGGAGATCAAGCTGCCCGCCAACCCCACCGGCAGCCCGATGTCCTACAGGGTCGATGGGAAGCAGTACATCGTCGTCGCCGCCGCGACGCCGGAGACGCCGGCCGAGCTGATCGCGTTGTCGTTGCCGTAGGTTGAACCGAGCAGTTCGCCAGCGAATTCGAGTGCCGGCCCGGTAACAAGGTGTGGCCGATCCATCAACGCGCGTGCAGGCCACTGTTGACGTGCGCGGTATGGCCGGTTTCCAGCGTATCGACGCGACCCGTCAGCCTGTCGAACTTGCCGTTGAGCTCGTCGATCTTCCCGTTGAGCATCCACATGCCGATGACGAGGCCGACTGCGGTGACCATCGAGATCAACAGGTTGCCCACCGCGATGAGCCTGTCGGCTTCCATGCGATAAACATTACCATGGCGTGGTAAACATCACAACATCACATCGTAGAGCAGCTTCACGCCGATGACGAACAGCGAGGCGTGGACGATGCGGAAGAACAGCAGGTCGGTCGCGCGCTCGTGCAGGCGGCGGCCGATCCAGATGCCCAGCGGCGCGAGGGGCAGCAGCACCAGCGAGGTGAGCAGGTTGTCGGCGTTCCACTGGCCGAGCCAGGCGTAGGGGCCGACCTTCGACCAGTTCACGACGAAGAAGAACGCCACCCCGGTGGCCTGGAACGTGGTGCGGTCCATGCGCTGCGGCAGCAGGTAGGCGTGGAGCGGCGGTCCGCCGGCGTGGACCGAGAAGCTCGCGAACCCCGCCAGCGTCCCCCAGAGGACGCCGGCCACCCGGCGCGGAGACCGTCGGGTCGACTCCCCCCGCGGCACGAAATACTGCAGCGAGTAGGTCAGGGCGATGACTCCCACCAGCGCGCGAAGGCCGTCGGGGGTCAGGTACTCGAAGGTCACGGTGCCGAGCACCGTGCCCACCAGCGCCGCCGGCACCAGCACGCGCAGGTTGGGCCAGTCCCACGCCCCCCGGTAGGCGCGGATGGCGAGGACGTCCATGACCATGAGGATCGGCAACAGCACCGCCGCGGCCCGGGCGGGGCTGATGACCATCGCCATCAGGGGCACCCCGACCACCGCGATGCCCCCGCCGAGCCCGCCCTTGGCGATGCCGACGATGAGCACCGCGACCGTCGCGGCGACGTAGAACCAGGGATCGACGATCAAGAGGGCGCCGTCACTCGACCTCGATGAAGATCGGGTTCGAGTAGAACCAGAGGTCGCGCCAGGGGTTCTCCTCGGGGCCGTCCATCGCGGGCTCGAGGTCGTCGGTGCTCGTGCCGCGCACCCGGACGTAGAGGTCGCGGTCGACCGCGGGCAGCGGCGCCTCGAGGGTGTAGCGGTCTCCGTCGCGGGCCAGCGCGTCGCGCGTGAACCGGGCGAGGACCCGCGTCGTGGGGTTGCGGTCGTTCGCGGGATCGGAGTCCGGCCCCCGCACCTCGCCGACGATGACGTCGACCCGCCGCACGGTGGGGTTCTCCCCCGCCCCGTTCGGGGTCTCGGGGTCGCGGAAACGGACGGTCGCGGTGACCTGCGCCCCGCGCGGGACCCGCAACGTGCCGCCGAGCCCCGCCTCGCGCCCACCGGAGCTCTTCACGCCGACCTCGAGCTCGGTCACGAGGTCCCCGGCGACCGCGAACATGCGGCCCTGCCGGAGCCCATCGAGGACATCGGCGTAGGTCGGATGGGCCTGGACCCAGGTCTTGTGGAACTCGCCGGGCCAGAAGTCGCTCCCCGCTCTCACCGGTTCCTGGTAGTGGAAATGCGAGTCGGACGACGCCACGATCCAGAACCGGCGCCCCTCGCCGAGGAGGGCGTCCCACAGACCGCCGACGATGGCGGTCATCTGGTCGAAGCCGCCCAGGGTCTGCGCCCCGGGGTTCGAGTAGGAGCCGCGGTACCGGCTGCCGTTCCGGTCGGTGAGGGTGGCGGCCTGGTGGCCGGGGGCGCCCTCCATGCCGCGGTACACGTCCGGCGCGAGGTCGTTGTTCTCGCGGATCTCCCACGGCTCGTCGCGGCCGTAGAGCCCTATCGCCCGCGCCGACCGGGAGGGATGGTTCGCGAACAGGATCGGCAGCCGCTCGAGCCCCTGCATGTGGGCCAGCGCCTGCCGCCGCAGCCCCGCCGACGGCCGGCGCGGGTCGGGGGGACGGGCCCAGTCCTCGTTGGCGTCGAAACGGCCTTCGATCTCGTACAGCACCGACGCCTCGTCCTCGGCCCGGGGAATGATCAGGGTGTGGTGGTCCATGCCCGGCATGTTGAGCTCCATGCCGTAGAACTGGAGCACCTCGGGGATCAGCTCCCTCGACAGGGTCAGCTCGCGGTGGGCCTGCTGCAGGTTCAGCTTGGAGTGGTTGGGGCCGCCGTGGTCGGTCGTCACCATCCAGCGCAGGCCGAACTTCCGCGCCATCGCCGCGTTCCGCGGCGTCGAGTAGAGGGCGTCCCGCCCCTTGATGGGGGTCGGCGGACTGGTGCGGTAGTCGTAGCCGGCGCTCCAGTGGCTGTGGATGTGCGAGTCGCCGGCCAGCCACTCGCGTTCCTGGGCGGGTACGGCCAACGTGAGACCGGCCGCCGCGCACAGCGCGCAGGACCAGACGAGGCGCGGAGAGGCGGCTCGGGGCTCAGGCATCGCCGGCGATTCTACCACCCGCCTCCGGACCCGGCCCGCCGCTCGTCGCCGGTCCTGCGTTACGATGAGAGATGATGAGCACGTCCCGGCTGGCGGCGCTCGGCTTCATCGCCCTGCTGCTGACCGCGGCCCATCTGGTCGCGGCGCCTTCCGCGTCCCTCGCGTACTTCGCCAGCGTCGGCCTGCATCCCCTGCTGGGCCTCGTGCTGGTGGGGGTGCTCACCCGGGAGGCGTGGCGACGCCCGTGGATGGGGAACCTCCCCGCCGCGGCCGGGTTGGGCCTGATGGCGGCGGGGCTGTCACTCGGGCTGGCCGTGGCCGCGCTCGGAGCCACCCGCCAGAACGCCTGGCTCCTGCAGATTCACGTCGTCGTGTCCGCGGCCGGCGCCGTCCTGTGGGGCATCCACCTGTGGCGCACCGCCGGCGGAACGCCCACGTGGAGCCGGGCCGTCCGCATCGGCCTCGTCGCCGCCGCCGCGGCCGGATTGAGCGCTCCCCTGCTGCGCGCGGCACGCGACGCCGAGTGGCGCGAGACCCACCGCATCGAGAACCCCGTCCGCCCGCCCGCGAGCATGGCCGAGGAGGGGGCCGGGGCGTCCAGCCCGTTCGCGCCGTCGTCGGCCGTCACGAACACCGGCGGCACCATTCCCGCCGACTTCTTCCTGACCAGCGAGACCTGCGGCCGGTGCCACGCCGACATCTACGAGCAGTGGAACGCCTCGGCCCACCACTTCTCGTCGTTCAACAACCAGTGGTACCGACGATCCATCGAGTACATGCAGGAGGTGGTGGGCACCACCCCGTCGAAGTGGTGCGCCGGCTGCCACGACCACGCGGTGTTCTTCAACGGGCGCTTCGACCGGCCGATCGTGGAGCAGATAGACACCCAGGAGGCGCAGGCCGGGCTCGGCTGCACGTCGTGCCACTCCATCGTGCACGTCGGCAGCACCATGGGGCAGGGCGACTTCACCATCGAGTACCCCCCGCTCCACGACCTCGCGGCCAGCGAGCAGCCGCTGCTGCGGAGCCTGCACGACCTGCTGCTGCGGCTGGCCCCCGGGCCCCACCGCGACACGTTCATGAAGCCGTTCCACCGGGAGCAGAGCGCCGAGTTCTGCTCGTCGTGCCACAAGGTTCACCTCGACCTGCCGGTCAACGACTACCGGTGGGTGCGGGGATTCAACGAGTACGACAACTGGCAGGCGTCGGGGGTCTCCGGACAGGGCGCCCGGTCGTTCTACTACCCCGAGACGCCCCAGACCTGCGGCTCCTGCCACATGCCCCTCGTGCGATCCGACGACCCCGCCGCGCAGGACGGCTACGTGCGGTCGCACCGCTTCCCCGGCGCGAACACCGCGGTGCCGTTCGTCAACCGGGACCAGGATCAGCTCGCGGCGGTGCAGGAGTTCCTGCGGGCCGGGCAGGTGACCGTCGACGTGTTCGGCATCACCCGCGTGGCCGACGCGCCGCCTCCCGCGGCAGCGGTCCTGCCGGGCGGCGAGCCCGCCCTGTCGAGCACGTTCGCGGTCGGGGAGGAGTCGCTGCAGTTCGGGGCGGCGCGGCGCCTGCCCGGCGGGCCCGCGCCGGCCGAGGTGATCGCGCCCCTCGACCTGACCCCGGTGGCGGTGCGGCGCGGAGAGTCGGTGCGCCTGGAGGTGGTGGTCCGCACCCGCAACGTCGGCCACTTCTTCCCCGGGGGCACGGTCGACGCCTTCGACGTCTGGGTCGAGCTCGAGGCGGTGGACGACCGGGGACGGGTGCTGCTCCACAGCGGCGAGGCGGCGGGCGGGGGCAGCGGGCCGGTGGACCCCGGCGCCCACTTCTACCGCAGCCTGCAGCTCGACGAGCACGGCAACCCCATCAACAAGCGGAACGCCTGGGCGACCCGATCCGTCGCCTACGTGCGGCTGATTCCCCCCGGCGCGGCCGACACCGTCCACTACCGGCTCCGGATTCCGGAGGACGCCGGGAACCGGATCACCCTGCGCGCCAGGGTCAACTATCGGAAGTTCGCGTGGTGGTTCACCCAGTGGGCGTTCGCCGGCGTCCGCGACCCGTCGGAACCGGCGCCGTCGGTCACGAGCGCCCACGACGACGGGCGGTGGGTATTCACCGGCGACACGAGCACGGTGTCGGGGCAGGTGAAGGCGATTCCGGACATCCCCACGACGGTGATGGCGGAGGCCGCCGCGACCCTGACGGTCGTCGGCGCCGACGCGCCGCTGCCGGCGCCGCCGGCGCCGCCTCCGGGAGACGCACGGCAGCGGGGGCGCTGGAACGACTACGGCATCGGCCTGCTGCTGCAGGGCGACCTGCGCGGGGCCGAGGCGGCGTTCCGCCGAGTGATGGCCATCGACCCCGAGTATCCCGACGGACCGGTGAACGCGGCGCGGGCGCGGCTGCAGGAGGGAGACGTCGACGCCGCGATTCCCCTGCTCGAGCAGGCCCTCGCCCTCGAGCCGGACCTCGCCCGCGCCCACTTCTTCCTCGGCACCGCCCTGCGGGCGCTGGGCCGCTACGAGGAGGCCCTCGTTCACTTCGCGGCGGCGCGGGATCAGTATCCGAGGGACCGCGTGGTCCTCGGCCAGATCGGACGCCTGCAGTTCCTCGACCGGCAGTACGAGGCGGCCATCGCCACCTACGAAGCGGTGCTCGCCATCGACCCCGAGGACGTCTCCGCCCATTACAATCTGATGCTGGCCCATCAGGGCGCGGGCGACCGGGAGGAGGCGACGCGGGAGCGCGCGCTCTACGAACGGTTCAAGGCGGACGAAGCCGCCCAGGCCATCACCGGGGCGTTTCGCCGCGCCTCGCCCGAAGACAACAACGAACGGCAGGCCATTCACGAGCACCGGCACCCGGACTCGCGGCCGGCCGCCCCCTGAGACGATGACACGCTTCCTGGCTCTGACCCTCGCCGCATCCATTTCCACCCTCGTCCTGGCGGCCGCCACGCCGGTCGTCTTCACCGACGTCACCGAGCCCGCCGGCATCCGATTCACCCACAACACCGGCGCCTTCGGCGCCAAGTACATGCCGGAGACCTTCGGCGCCGGGGCCCTCTGGCTCGACGTCGACGGCGACGGGTGGCAGGACCTGCTGCTCGTCAACGGCACCGCCTGGCCCGAGCGGAACGACGCCGCGACCCACGCGGCGCTGTATCGCAACGACGGGGACGGGACGTTCACCGACATCACCCGCGGCTCGGGGCTCGACGTCCCGCTGTACGGCCTGGGCGGCGCCGCCGCGGACTTCGACAACGACGGGCACGTCGACGTCTATCTCACGGTGCTCGGGCCCAACCGCCTGTTCAGGGGCGCCGGCGACGGCACCTTCACCGACGTCACCGGGGCGACGGGGGTCGGCGACCCGGGGTTCTCGACCGCCGCCCTCTGGTTCGACTACGACAAGGACGGACACCTCGACCTGTTCGTCGGCAACTACGTGCACTGGTCGCCGGAGACGGATCTGTTCTGCTCGCTGACGGGCGACACCAAGTCGTACTGCACCCCGGAGTCGTATCAGGGCCAGAGCGGCACCCTCTATCGGAACCGGGGAGACTCCACCTTCGAGGACGTGACGACCGCGGCCGGAGTGCGCGCCCCCTCGGCGAAGGCGCTGGGCGCCGTCATGCTCGACTTCAACGACGACGGGTGGATGGACCTCTTCGTCGCCAACGACACCCAGCCCGACCAGCTCTTCGAGAACCGGGGCGACGGCACGTTCGAGGACATCGGGGTCCTCGCGGGAGTGGCGTTCAGCGACGCCGGGGTGGCCCGTGCGGGGATGGGGGTCGACGCCGCCGACTACGACCGCTCGGGCCGGGCCGACCTCGTGATCGGCCACTTCTCCACCGAGATGATGGCCCTCTATCACAACGAGGGCAACGGCCTGTTCATCGACGAGGGGCCGCGCTCGGCCATCGGCCGGTCGACCCTGCTGACCCTGACCTTCGGATGCTTCTTCTTCGACTTCGACCTCGACGGCTGGCCGGACATCTTCGCCGCCAACGGGCACGTCGCCGACGACGTCGAGCGGGTGCAGGCCCGCATCACCTACGCGCAGCCGCCGCAACTGTTCCGCAACCTCGGCGGGGGCCGGTTCGAGGAGGTGACCGCCCCGGACGCCGCCCTCGGGGCTCCCCAGGTGGGGCGCGGCGCCGCCTACGCCGACTTCGACCGCGACGGCGATCTCGACGTTGTGGTCACCGCCAACGGCGGGGCGCCGCGGCTGCTCCGCAACGACGGCGGCAACGACAACCACGCGCTGCGCATCCGAACGATGGGGACGGCCTCGAACCGCGACGGCATCGGGGCCCGCGTCGACGTGACGGCCGGCGGCGAGACCCGGTGGCAGGTGGTCAAGACGGGCTCGAGCTACCTGTCGCAGAGCGAGCTGCCGGTGACCTTCGGGCTCGGCGGCCGGTCGCGGGCCGACTCGGTCGTGGTGACCTGGCCCAGCGGCGTGGTGGACCGGCTCGGCGCGGTTCGCGCCGACCGGGCGATCACCGTCGAGGAGGGGGCGGGCATCGTCGACAGCGAGACGATCCCGACCGCGAGATAGGGACCTTGCCCCGACATACGCCACTCCGGACGTTCGTCGCCGCCGCCGGCGCGGCGCTCCCAGCGCTACTTCGGACATTCAGCGCCGGCGCGGTGCTCCCGGCGTTCGTCGCCGCCGTCGGCACGGTGCTCCCGGCGCCGCTTCGGACGTGCGTCGCCGTCGCCGGCGCGGTGCTCCCGGCGCCGCTCCGCTTGTTCGTCGCCGGCGCCGGCGCGGCGCTGGTGCTCCTCGCGGCGCCGGCCCATGCCCAGCAGAGCGTCGGCGGGCTGCGCGCCCGGGCCGAGGCCGGCGACGCGGCGGCGCAGTTCAACCTCGCCCGCCTCCACGTCACCGGCACCGGCGTCCCCCGGGACGACGGGCAGGCCGCGTACTGGTACCGGATGGCCGCCCGACAGGGGCATGCCGGCGCCCAGCATGGCCTCGGGGTGCGCTACGACGCCGGCCTCGGGATGCCCGAGGACGACGCCGAGGCGGTCCGCTGGTTCCGGCGCGCCGCCGAGCAGGACCACTGGGAGGCCCAGTTCCGGCTGGGGCGGATGTACGCCCGTGGCGCCGGCGTCGGCCGCGACGACGCCGAGGCCGTCCGCTGGTTCCGCCGCGCCGCCGAGCAGGGCCACGCCGAGGCCCGGTTCAACCTCGGGCAGATGCACTTCAACGGCCGCGGCGTCCCCCGGGACCGGCGGCGGGCGGCGCACTGGGTGCGGATGGCCGCGGCCCAGGGCAACCCCACCGCGCAGGTGACCCTCGCCAGCATGTACGAGACCGGGGCGGGCGTCGCCCGCGACCTCGCCCTCGCCGCCCGCTGGTACCGCCTCGCGGCGGTCCAGGGCGACCCCGCCGCCCAGGTCACCCTGGGCTATCTCTACGACGCCGGCGCCGGAGTGCCCGAGGACGACGCCGAGGCGGCCCGCTGGATCCGGCGGGCGGCCGGGCAGGACCATCCGGAGGCGCAGTTCGCGCTCGCCAACCTGTACTTCAACGGCCGGGGGGTCGGACGGGACCTCGCGGAGGCGATGCGGCTGGTCCGGCTCGCGGCCGAGCAGGGGCACGTCCGGGCGCAGTTCAACCTGGGGATGAGCTACGATACCGGCACCGGGGTCGGGCGGGACGCGGCCGAGGCGGCGCGCTGGTTCCGTCGCGCCGCCGACCAGGGCGATCCGGCCGCGCAGCAGAACCTCGGGATCATGTTCGCCAACGGCGACGGCGTGCCGCAGGATCTCGCCGCCGCCTACCTGTGGCTGACCCTCGCCGCGGCGCAGGCCCCCGAACCGTCGCGCGCCAGCCTGCTTCAGGCACGCGCCATCGTCGCGCGGCGGCTCGCGCCCGGCCAGCTCGCGGCGGCCGAGCAACGTGTCGAAGACTGGTCACCCGTCACCGCCGCGACTCCCCGCGGACGCCCCTGAACCATGGACATCAACCAAGACCGGATCTGGTATCTCAAGCTCCACTGGCAGGTGCTCGGCGCGATGCTCCTCGGCGCCGTGACCGGCCTGACCTTCGGCGAAGGCGGGGCCAACGCCGTCGGCTGGATCGGCGACCTGTTCATGCGCCTGCTGCGCATGATCATCGTCCCCCTGGTTTTCGCCTCCATCGTCTCCGGGGTCGCCTCCATCGGGGGCGGCCGGGCCATCGGGCGCCTGTTCAGCAAGACGCTCGGCTACTACCTGATGACGAGCTTCCTCGCCGCGTCCACCGGCCTCATCGCCGTCAACCTGTTCAGGCCCGGGGTGGGCGCCTCCCTCGGCGACGCGGCGTCGGGCGGCGAGATGCCCGAGCTCGACATCCCCTCGTCGGGGATCGACCTGCTCCTCGACATCGTGCCGCCGAACGTGCTGACGGCGGCCGCCGCCGGCGACATGCTGCCCATCATCTTCTTCAGCATCGTCCTCGGCGCCGCGATCGCCAGCCTGAAGGCGGACGGCGCCCGCGCCACCCTGCTCGGGTTCTTCAACGCGTTCTTCCAGGCGATGGTCGCGCTGACGTCCGGCATCATCAAGCTGCTCCCCATCGGGGTGTTCGCGCTCATCACGCGGATGGTCGGCACGACCGGGTTCGAATCTTTCGCGCCCCTCATCCGGTACTTCCTGACCGTGGGGACGGGGCTCACCGTGCACCTCTTCGTCACCCTGCCGATCGTCCTCATCGTGCTCGCGCGCATCTCCCCCGCCATCCACTTCAAGAACCTGCGCAACCCGCTCCTCATCGCCTTCTCGACCAGCTCGTCGGCCGCGACCCTGCCGGTGACGATGCGGACGGTCCAGGACCGGGTGGGGGTCTCGAACAAGGTGTCCTCGTTCGTCCTCCCCATGGGGGCGACCGTGAACATGGACGGAACCGCGGTCTTCGAGTGCGTGGGGGCGCTCTTCATCGCCCAGGTGATCGGGTTCGACCTTTCGCTCGGGGCCCAGGTGGTGGCGGTGATGACGGCGCTGCTCGCGTCGATCGGCGCGGCCGCGGTGCCCTCGGCCGGCCTGGTGGTCATCTTCATCGTCCTCGACGCCATCGGGCTCGGCGGCCACCCGCAGGCCGAGGCGATCGTCCTCGCGATGCTCGCCATCGACCGGCCGCTCGACATGTACCGCACCGCCATCAACGTCTTCAGCGACTCGTGCGGGGCCGCCATCATCGCCCGCTCCGAGGGCGAGGCCGGAGTCGATACGGAAGTTCGCTGAGCGCCGGTCCGATACGACGATCCGCGGGCCAGACGGCGGCTCGGCCGCGTGTGCAGGTTCGCCAGCGAGTCGAGCGCCGGGTTGCCGCCGGTGTTCCAACAGTTGCTGCGGCGTCAGGTCCACGGCGGCCGGATCGTGACAAAAACAGCATGGAACAGACGCCGCTTGCCGAAACTCAAGCAACTGTGCCATGCTATCGTGTCATGGACAACACGGTCGACCGGCTGGTTGCACTAGTGAACCTGTTCGCCGAACACAAGGGACGGAGCGTATCAACGGTGTCCCGTCATGCCACCGGAAGCGGTGACACCGTCGCCCGGTTGCTGCGCGGCGGCACGATAACCACCCGGAGGCTGGACCGGGCCATCCACTTTCTCTCCGACAACTGGCCGGACTCCGTCGCATGGCCAGCCGACATCCCCCGTCCGGCGTCGTCCCGCGCCGATCGGCAGAAGCCCTGACGCCACCAGAGCCAGTCGTCCACGCCGCCGATCAGGCGACAGCATCGCTGTGCGGACCGCACCACGCCACCCGGCCCACGATCCGATCGTCGGCCCCCAGGGGCCGCGACAGGTGAGCCGCGTTGTCGCTGACCAGGCTCCAATGGTCGCCGAGCCGCCGCAAGCGCTTGACGACCACCCCCTCGCGGGTCCGGAGGACGAACAGTTGATTCTCCACGGCGACCCGTTGGTCCTGATCGACGACGACGAGATCGCCGTCACGGATTGTCGGCTCCATCGAATCGCCGGCCGCCCGCACGCACGTCAGATGATCGGCTCGCGCCCAGGACGGCAGCACCGTCTCGGCAACCGCAATCGACAGGGCGGCCGACTCCGCGAACTCCACCTCGCCGGTATCCGCCTTGAACCGGACGCGCTCGGCGTACGGCATCATCCGGATCGACGACTCTCCGGCCAGCCGCGGCAGCAACTCTGCCGCCGCCGCCGCACGATGCGTCAAGTCCTGCACGACGCGCATCCCATCGCGCAGCTTCGACGCCATGGCGTCCTTCTCGATCAGGCCCACCGCGTCGGCGATGCTGGCGTTCGAGGGCAGGTGGAGCGCCCGGGTGATCTCCGGCGGCAGCCGCGAAGCCTCCGCGGCGCCGCGCTCCGCCGGACCAACGAACAGTTGCATCCCCATGACGGAAGCGATCGACTGCAGGGTCGTATATCGCGCCGCCCGGCCCTGAACGACGCTTCGAAGCTGGCCGAGGGGAATCCCGGTCCGCGTGGCGAAGGGCCTGAGTCCCTCCGTCTCGATGCGCTGCCTCACCGCCCGTACGAGGCTATCGACTCCCTCTGATGTCATTGGTAACACGATATACCAAAACGGCGCGGGCGGGAAAACGGGTCGTCCACTCGTCGCTGCAGAGACCCGTCCCGTCGTCGCCGGCCTGCGATTGTCGCCAACTAATGTACTGCAGGGTGGCGGGCAGGATGGGCGAAGGGGCTTCCGCCGGCCGGCCCGACGATGAGGGTTCGCGCCCTGCGCCGGCAGTATCGTCCAGCAAGGGAACGGCTATCGGGGGGCTCTCGACGGGCGGCGCCGTCCTGGTGCCCGGGGTGCTGCCCGACGATCCGGAGTCGCCCGGCAACCCGGCGTCCAAGTCCGGCCTGAACTACCGCGACATCGGCGGCGACGCGGGTGTCTCGCGCGACAACTTCTACTACATCGACGGCATCAACGTCACCGACGGGGTCAGCGGCACGTTCGGCGCCAACCTCAACACCGAGATCATCCAGGAGCAGCAGGTGCTGACCGGGGGCATCCCGGCCGAGTACGTCGGCGCCCCCGGCGATGAGCCCGTCGTTCTGAAACAAGTAGTTGACCGAGCCGGTGAGCTGGTTGGTGCCCGACTTGGTGACGACGCTCGACAGCAGCCCGGGCGAGCTGATCGCGGGGAGCTTCACGGATTCGCGCTTCGACCCGACCAACAGCAGCGACTACGACGGCTTCATCCGCACCGTCGGCGGGCTTCCGGATCGGGCCGCGTTCTACACCCTCTACGACCTGAACGGGGACGGCGCGATCTCCCAGGACGAGCTCGCGGCCGGCCTCGTGTACGCCAGCACGGCCGGGAATCCGCACGGGGCCGTCAACTACGACCGGCTCTACCAGTCGGCGCTGGGCGCGCAGCAGACCCGATCGAACGGCCTCAGCCTGTTCCTGCAGGACACGTTCAACGCCACCGACCGCCTGTCCTTCAACGTCGGCGTCCGCTCCGAGCGCTTCGCGCACATGCCCCGTCGCCCTGGAGGCCGCACCTTGCCAGGCAGCACCCGGGAGAACGGGTTCCACGAGCTAGCCGCGGGGTTGTTCATGGTCGGCTATGACCTTGCGCGACGCGTCCTGAAGGCGCATCCGCTCTCGGCCGGAAGATCCGCTCGCACTGAGCAGCTTCCGTGCGTGGAGCTCTCCCGCCTCGCTGGCCGGCTGGGGCGAAGTGCTCATGGTAGATTTTGCACCGCCTGGGGGAAGGCGGTACGCTGGTCTCCGAAACGAAGCACGACCAAGGATCAGAACCGTGAGACGCATACCTCGCTGCTCTCTCGCCGCCGCTCTCATGCTAGCGGCGCCGTCGCTCGCCGCCGCCCAGCAGATCCAGCACGGAGTTTCGCCGCTCGTGCTGCAGTGGGAGGCGGCCGACTGGGGACCGCCGACCAACACTCCGGGCTTCCCCGCCGACATTCGGAACGCGCCGATCGCCACGGATCCGGAAACCGGCGGCCCGACCTATCTCGCGCGGTTTCCGGCGGGGTCGGAGTTCGCGATGCACTGGCATACCCATACCGAGACGGTGGTCGTGCTCGAAGGCGCCGTGGACATCGTGATGGACGGGACCCGCTACACGGCCACCGCCGGCAGCTACGTCATCATCCCGGGAAGGGCGCATCACGCGTGGTTCACGCACGAGGAGGCCGACGTGGTTCTGCTCGCGCGCCGTGACGGGCCCGCCGACTTCCACTTCGTCGATCCGTAGCAACCCGGCACGCGCCCGGCGGTTTCACCCGGGCTGGAGCGCCCGAGGCAGTGGAAGGAAGGGGACCGTTGCCCAGAATCCTCGCGATCCCGGTCGGCTCTCGTCGGGACGCCAGTGGCATAATGAGGGCAAGGGAGGGAAGCCATGACCTGTTGCCAGGGCCGAAGCCGGCGGGCGACGCGGGCGTCTCGATCGGCGGCGCGCCAACGCTGCGCCGTCGTGCTCGCCGCCGTCGTCTTCGCCGCGAGCGCCGCCGGCGCGCAGGACGCACCCCGCGAGCCCCGCATCCCGCCCCTGGAGACGGCCGACGGGGCCAACATCACCCGGACGCTCGCCCACCATCCCGATCTCGCCGAGGCGTGGCTGACTTTCGCCCGCTACGTGCTCGGGAACAGCACCCTGCCGCCGCGCGAGCGCGAGCTTCTGATCCTCCGCATCGGCTACCTCCGCGGCTCGGAGTACGAATGGGGCCAGCACACCCGCATCGGGCGCGAGGCCGGCCTCACCGGCGACGAGATCCTGCGCGTCATCGAGGGCCCCGAGGCGCCGGAATGGTCACCGTTCGACCGCACCCTGCTGCGCGCGGTCGACGAGCTGCATCGCGATTCGGAGATCGGCGACGCGACGTGGGACCACCTCGCCACCCGCTACGACACCAGGCAGCTCATGGACGTGGTGTTCACCGTCGGCCAGTACAACCTCGTGTCGATAGCGCTCCGGACGTTCCGGGTGCCGCTGGACGAGGGTGTGGAGGGGTTCCCCCGATAACGGGGAGCTGCTTTCGAAGACCACGCGGCGGCGGGCGCCGCTGGAGACCAGGCCATGAAGAAGACGAAGAAGGGCGCAACGATCGTGAAGACGGCTCCCGTGACCCGCCGCGGCTTCCTGAAAGGCGCCGCGGCCGGTGCGGCGGCGGGCGCCGCGACGCTGGCGGACCGGACCGTGCGCGCGGAGCCGGCGCCCGCGACGCGTCCCGCCGCGCCGCCGCCGACCCGGGCCCAGCTCGCGCGCGAGACGCAGCTGCCGCCCCCGTCGCGGGCCGTCGACGCCTACATCGTGGAGCGTCCGGGCTCGGACCACATGGTGGACGTGCTGCGGGCGCTCGACATCGAGTACTGCGCGTCGAACTGCGGGTCGAGCTTCGAGGGGCTGCAGGAGTCGATCGTCAACCACGGGGGCAACCACAAGCCCGAGTTCCTGACCTGCCTGCACGAGGAGTCGGCGGTGGGAATGGCCCACGGCTACGCCAAGGTCGCCGGCAAGCCGATGATGGCCCTGCTGCACGGCACCGTCGGCATCCAGCACGCGTCGATGGCGATCTACAACGCCTACTGCGACCGCGTGCCCGTGTACCTGATGGCCGGGCTCGATTATGACGGCCCGGTGCCCGCGCACAACGCCACCGACCTCGCCGCGCTCGTGCGGGAGTTCGTCAAGTGGGACCACCAGCCCGACTCCGTGGCCGACATGGGACGGTCGGCCGTTCGGGCGTACCGCGTCGCCACGACCCCGCCGATGGCGCCGGTGCTTCTCGTGCTCGACGCCAAGCTGCAGAAGGATCCCGTGGACGGCGCCCTGGAGCTGCCTCCCATCGCTCCGCCGCGGTTTCCGAGCGCCGATGCCGGAGCCGTCCGGGAGATCGCGCGGATGCTGGTGGAGGCGGAGAATCCCCGCATCGTCGCCGGCCTCGCCGCCCGCACCCAGGAGGGGATCGACCTCCTCGTGGAGCTCGCCGAGCTGCTGCAGGCGCCCGTCGACGGCGGCGGCGCCCGCCTGAACTTCCCGTCCCGCCATCCCCTGGCCGGCGCCGGGACCGGCCGGCCCGACGTCGTCCTGAACCTGGAGCCCGACGGCCGGCGGGGCGCGGCAGCCGCGGGCCCGGGCGGCCGGACGATCACGATCAGCTCGGCGGAGTTCCTCGTCAGCCGCAACTTCAACATCTACGAGGCCGGCTCGGGCACGGCCGACCTGCTGGTGGCGGCCGACGCGCAGGCCACCCTGCCGGCGCTGATCGAGGAGGTCCGGCGGCTGGTGACGGACGACCGGCGGCGGCTCTTCGAAGAGCGCGGAGCCGCGATCGCCGCGGCCCACGGCGAGCGCCGCCGGCAGGACATCCGGAACGCCCGCCACGGCTGGGACGCCAGCCCCGTCAGCCTGGCCCGCATCGCGGCCGAGCTGTGGCCCCTGATCAAGGACGAGGACTGGTCCTTCTCCTCGCCCCAGGGATTCATCGGGGGGTGGCCGGGCCGGCTGTGGGACATGAAGCGCAGCTACCACGCCATCGGGTCGCAGGGCGGGGGCGGCATCGGCTATTCCCTGCCCGCCTCCGTCGGCGCCGCCCTCGCCAACCGCGAGCACGGGCGCATCACCATCAACATCAACGGCGACGGAGACATCAACTACGCGCCGGGCGCGCTGTGGACGGCGGTGCACCACCGCATTCCGCTGCTGACCATCGTGCACAACAACCGGGCGTACCACCAGGAGGTCATGTACCTGCAACAGCAGTGCGCGGCCCGCAACCGCGGCGTGGACCGCGCCGCCATCGGCACGACGATCACCGATCCGAACATCGACTACGCGCAGATGGCGAAGGCCTACGGCATGCACGCGGAGGGCCCCGTCGAGCACCCGGCCGACCTCGGCCCGGCCCTGCGGCGCGGCGTCGAGCGCGTCAAGGCGGGCGAGCCGGCCCTGATCGACGTCGTGACCCAGCCGCGGTGAGGAGGTGTGCAGATGACGACCGTGACAACGGGCCGCTCGCCGGTCGCCGCCGCCCTCGCCGGGCTGCTTCTGGCCGCTGTCGCCATCCCCTCCGTCTCCGGCACCGGTCGGCCGGCGGCGCAGGAACCCGCGATGCTCGAGGGAGACGCCGCCAACGGAGCGCAGCTCTTCAGGGACTACACCTGCTACGGCTGCCACGGCTACACCGGCGAGACGGGCCGGGGACCGCGGCTCAACCCGCCCCGCCTCCGGCAGCAGCAGTTCATCGGCTATCTTCGGAACCCGCCGAACCCCAGGCAGATGCCGCCGTACCGGCAGGCCGACGTTTCCGACCAGAAGCTGGCCGACATCTACGCCTTTCTCACGTCGCTGCCGCCGGCGTCCCCCGACGCCGAGGACATCCCGCTGCTGCGCGATATCCTGCAGGAGGCTCGGTAGCTTGGCGTAGATGGCGGTGGTCTTCAGGCGGGCCGCGACGCGCTGCTGATCCAGCCAGGCACTGAAGATCGCGGCAGCTCGGGCGTGCCGGCGCATGGTGCTCGTCGCGTACCCGCGCGTCGAGAGAGGTCGGTCTGAAGGGCCGACCGAAACCGCCGCGGGCTGTCGAACCGGCGGTTGATGTCGTCGATCCGGGCACCCAAGTCGGCCTTCACGTCCTTCATCTGCGTGGCATTCGTCTCGAACTGCTTGCCGATGTTCGTCGTCAAGATGCGCAGCATCAGGCCCATCACCCCGATGATCCCGATCCCGCTGCCGACCATTGACCCGACGATCGCCGTTGTCTCGGTCATGCTTGCTCCACGATATCACGCGGCGTGCTGCCGCTTCGTCAGCATCCGGCCGTCGGCCGCGCCCCGATCATGGCACCGACCACGACCCCGACGATCTCCCAGTCCGCGGTGGTTCCGTCGATCACGATCGGCTTGTGCTCAGGGTTGCTGCTGCGCGGCTGCAGCTCGATCCGCTCGGGATCGGCCCGGTGGAAGCATTTCAGCGTGACCTCCTGCCCGATCCGCGCGATCACCACGTCCCCCTCGTTCGGCTCGGGGTTCCGCCTCACCGCCACGATGTCGCCGGACCCGTACCCGACGCGGTCCCCGCTTCTGCGGGCCGGCCCGTAAACTGTTGAAAAAAGGGGGTTGTCTACGTTTCGATACCACGTTGAGTCCCACATCTCGACTCGGTTGATTGTCGTCTGGTGGGCGGTCTTCGGGCCGGATCGCCTTTTTGGGGTGCCTGCCGCTCCCCGCACGTGCAGGCTGCCGAGCGCAGATCTCCTCTCGCATCCGCGCCCGGATGAGGGATCACTCGTCTACCGGCGACGTGTTGTGAATGATCGGCTCTTGACTGAGCCACTTGCGCGATTCCGCGATTGTCGAGTGTAAGGCCGAATAGCTCCGCTGTCGCGACGTCGACGGCGCGGTGGTACTCGTCGCTGTCGAGCTGCCCGAGGAGCTAGGCTTGTACGGGGTCACCTTCGGCTGCGGTCCGGTGTGTGCTCCTGCAGCCTTGAGGGGTGGCTTTGGCCGCTGCCGCTTCCCGTCAGCTCGCCGATCGTGAGGACGGTCTCGGTCCGTCCGGCTTTCTTCGCGTTCAGCGCCTCGTTGCGTATGCGCCCGGGGTTCCATCCCCGGGCCTGGAGGCAGGCGTTCAACCCGTCCCTCTCGAAGTGGTGGTTGACCTTCTCGTCGTCTTCGTACACGTGCTGCTTGAGCTGGTTCCTGTTCTGGGTCGTCACGACAACCGAGTCTCCGCTTGCGGCGACCGACAGGTAGTGGTACTTGGCATCTCTGACCGCGCGCCGCGCGTGGTCGCTGGGCTCGTTCTGGATGTCGCGGAACTTCTCGGGAACCCCCTGCAGCTCGTCCTGGGCCTCTTGGCGGTACCGGTCGCTCCGTTTCCGCCAGTGGGTTATTGCCGCGACCAGGAGTCTCTCCTGGATTGCGTTCACGGCGATTGCCGTTCGCCAGGGGTCTGTCCGCTGACCCACCCCGAGGTCGTACAGATCCCGGACGGGGGCGGAGGTGCCGCGGTGCTGGAGCTTCGCGGTGAGGATCTGGGCCGGATCCATGAGTTGAACGCGTCTGCCCTCGACGGTGTCCTCGACGGCTCCGACTCTCGGGACCGGTGGTGTCCGGATCAGCTCGATCTTGCCTTTGGCAAAGTGGACGGTCGGTGTTCCCTCGAGGTCGATCTTCGTGGCTCCAGCGGTTTCCATCGCGGTCCAGAATGCCGGATTGCGCGCCTTGGCGAGCCGTGCGATCTCCGTTCGCGGGTGCACCACGAGGTCGAGGTCGGTGCTCTCCCGGTGTTTCCACCGCGCGGCGAGCACGGTTCCCCCGGTGAGGGTCCATCCTGTGCGCCCTGGTGTCACTGGGGTCAGGAACTCGTCGAGGATGCGGTGTGTCCGCTTGAGCAGTTCGGCCGCTGGCTCAGGCAGTGTCGTCGGTTTCGTCATCCTCTCGATAGCGAGTTGAGGTAGGCGTTTCGCGCGGGGTTGTCGTCTTGCGCGTTCGCGCGGTGGACGGCCGCGACCAGATGTCGAACCGTATACGCTTCCTCTGCCCAGGCGAGGATGATGTCCTCGTTGCTCGCCTCCAGCATCCACATCGAGATCAGGTTCTGTTGGCGACGTGTCGGCTCCTGCGCCTGGAGGGCGTTGTGGAACTCCTCGGTGGTCGGTTGCTCGGCCCAGCCTGCGCAACTCCTCGCGATCCGGTTCCGTACGGTCCGGCTCTGCCGGCCGGTTTCTTCAGGCGGTGTCGTCAGCCCGCACTCCGCGCGGACGGCGGCGTTGGAGCGCTCGGTGTCGAACGCCTCCGGTGGCGCGAGCGTGGTGTTGTCCTCCATCAGTTCCTCGGTGTTTTCCTGGTCTGACCGCTCGCGATCGTCTGTGCGAGCGCGTCTTGTGCGGCCAAGCCGAGCACGTTCCGGCAGGGTGCCTTCGTCCTGCCGATGTAGCACTCCTGCCCGAGGTTTGTCCCGTTGACGGGTTTGCCGGCCATTCGTTGCGCTCGCTTCGCGTGTTCGGGGCGCTATGCGCCCCGGCATCGTGGTGTTGTTCTGGCTGCTTCGAGTTGGGTCGTATCGCAGTTACCTGTGTGAGTCGAGCTGTTTCGGCTCGGATTCTCGCCCGAGTGTATCACTGCTCAGTATTGACTTGTTTCAGGAGAATTTCCTCGAGTCGGTCCAGCCGTTCGTCGATCCGGCGGTGTTCTTCGCGCCGTTGTTCACTGGCTTCCGCGAAGCGCGCGTTTACGTCCGTTCTCAGGTCGGTGATCCGGGCGTTGAGGTCGGCGATTCGGGCATTGGTCGAGCAGGCTCCGGCCGTGATGGCCAAGACGATGCCGACCCCGATGCTGATCACAGTCAGCCGGTCGTTGGTCGCCATGGGTGTAGTTTACTCCTCTGGCGATCGAGCTCCCAGCGCTTGGAGGCTTTCCCGCCCTCACGAAGGGGTGGCGGGCTAGCTTCTCCGAGAGCATCGACCTCGTCTACACCCACCATCACCATCCTTGTCGGTGGGTCCGAATCGGCCCGGGGCAGACGTTGACAGCGATGGTGCGCCGGGTGCCGCCGTTGGCGGACCCTCCTTTCAACTTCTGGCGTATGGAGCTGTATGGCACCGAGCGGCCACACTGGCCGGACGAAGCGGCCCGAAGCAAGGAAGCGCTATTCGTGAGAAACGAGCGATGGCGTCGCCACGGCAACAACCCCGTCACTGGCTGGCGAGGCCGGGATCCCGTCTACTGTATCGACAGGCAGACTCCCCACGCGCAGACGCCGGTGCCCGCGGTGCCCCTGCCCATCATGGCTTTCGGTGCCCCAGCAGGGCAGTTCCCTGCTCAGGACGATGCCGTAACCGCGGGGCCATGCCTCGGGTGTTCTCGTTGAGAACTTCGGGATGAACACTTCGCCCGGTTTCAGGATCTGCCTGCGTACGTCCTTGAGCGCCTCGTCCTCAACGTACTCGTAGCCGTCCATTCCGAGCAGCGAGAACACGGACAAGTACGCGGCCTTGAGCAGGGAATGCTTGCGTGGTGCTGATTGGGGAACTTCCAGCTGCTCTGGACCGGTTTGCCGGATAGTAGCCCTTTGCTGAAGTCGTTCTCCGAAATTCCTGTTCGTAGACGTGACATGCGGAGATTCATCCGCCGTTCGGCTACATTGACGGTCGCGTAAGCGGTTTGGACCGGGAGCCCTTCGGGTTGGATTTGGAGCTTGCTCCGTCGCGCTTCGGCCACTCGTTGCTCGACGCGACCAGAGGCGCTGTTGCAGCCAGAGCATGTGAGGCACATTGCAATCGAGTTGTCCCCGAGAGATCGTGGCGTTACGTGTTCCAGGGTCACAGCCTCGCCGTGGTCGACTTCCCGTTCCGTGAACGGAGCCAAGCAGATTGCGTGCACCGCCGGCCTCGGCCGCGGAACACCCGGCACGCGGCTGCGCCGGCAGGGTCAGCCGCCCAATTGGTGCGCCGGTTCGGCCGCGGCGGGCGCGGTGGCCGGCGGTCAGAGCTCGCCCGCCTCGCCGGGCCGGGCCATGCGGTAGCCGACACCCCGCTCGTTGAATATCCAGGCCGGGCGGGCGGGGTCGTCGCCGAGCCGGTGGCGCAGCCGCCCTCGACGATGCGCCTGGCCTCGCGGTTGAGCGAGACCGGGTCGCCGGTCCGCGCCTCGAACACGACGACGCCGACCGGCGAGGTCTCGATCAGGGCCTCCAGGCCGGCGCGGGCGCGCTGCTCGGCGCGGTAGGTGCGCGCGTTGGCGATCGCCGCCGCGGCCTGCGAGGCGAACAGCACCAGGACCTCCTCGTCCTCCTCCGTGAACGCCTCCCCGCCCTCCTTCTCGACCAGGTAGAAGTTGCCGACATGGACGCCCCGGTGGCGCATCGGGGTGCCCTGGAAGGCCCGCGACGGCAGCCGGTCGGGCGAGAAGCCGAGCGAGCGCACGTATTCGGGCACGTCCGCCAGCCTCAACGGTCCCGGCAGGTCGCGGAAGTACTCGAAGAGCCGCGGCCCGTCGGGCCATTCCACCAGCTTGCGGTGCTCGTCCGCGGTGAAGCCCGAGGTGACGAAGTCGTGGGGACGCCGGCCTCGTCGATGGTGGCGATGGCGCCGTAGCGCGGGCCGGTGAGCGCCCGGGCGCTCTCGACGACCTCGTTCAGCACCGGTCTCGAGGTCGAGGCTCGCGCTGATGCGCAGGCTCGCGGCGCTGAGGGCGGAGATGCGGGCGCGCAGCGCCTCGTTCTCGGCCGCCTTCCGGTCGCGTTCGGTCATCGGTGCTCCCCTTCCGCCCGCCGGCGGTGATTTCGGCAAAATTCTGCAATGTCGCGTATAATTCGCGTTGTATTCGCTTATATGACGTCATAAAGGACGCCATTTTAACTCGCTTATCGGCTATGATACCAAGCGCAAAATCTTGTGGGACGGGGGTTGCGGGAAGCCTGGCAGGCCGCGTGGACGGGCTCCGGGCCTCGGCCGCCGGAACGTGCGGACCGGTTTCGGGCACGCCGGAACTGTCAGGGGAGAGGGAAGACCGGAATGAATCGTTCTTCAGAGGTGGGTCGTACTTCGGAACCGAGCGTCATCGCCGCCGGGACGGAACCGCGGAGCGGGCCGGCGGCCATCTACCAGGACCGTCCTGCGCCGGTCCCGCCAATCGGGGGCGCGTCGCGCTCCCCGAACCCGGCTTCCCCCGCCGCATCGCCCCCTCGCCGCGCCTCCCTGCCGCGCCGGTCCTTCCTCCGGCGGCTGCGCGGCCCGCGGTCGACAGCCCTGGCGCTGGCCGCCCTCGCCGTGCAGGCGCTCGCCGTGCCGGAGCAGGCCGAGGCGCAGACGGACACGACCTTCATCAGCAATTCGGCGCAGGTGGGGGCAAATGGTTCAGAACTCATTCGCGCCACGGCGTTCACCACGGGAGGCAACAGCGGGGGATATGGGCTAAGTAGCGTCGACGTATACGCGCCCTTGCAAGGGGGTTCACCCACCCCGCTGGTCGAGATTTACGAGGACAATGCGGGCAGCCCCGGAACACTTTTCGCCACCCTGGGCAGCCCCGCAACGATAACTAACGGCGCCAACACCTTCACCGCTACGAACACCACACTGAACGCCACCACCACCTATTGGGTGGTCACCAGCAACAGTGCCCCAACCAGCGCCTCAACCCAGGGCCGGGGCTTTCGGGTCAGGACCACGAACAGCACGACGGTGGACACCGGCGCGGCCATGGGATGGAGCATGGGCAACGGCAGATATAAGTCTGCCATCCGAGAGGCGACCTGGACCTCCAGCAGCAATCGCATAATCTTCACCATCAAGGGCACGCTGGGCACCGCCCCCGTCACCAACAACCCCCCGACGGTGGCGAACGTCATCCCGAACCAGACGGCGCAGGTGGGCACGGCGCTCAACTATGCGTTTCCGGCCAACACGTTCGCCGACACGGACACCAGCGACACGCTGACCTACACGGCCACCCAATCCGACGATTCCGCGCTGCCCTCGTGGCTGAGCTTCGCCGCGGCCACGCGCACGTTCTCGGGCACGCCGCAAGCCGCGGACGTGGGGACGGTCTCGGTGAAGGTGACGGCGAGCGACGGCACCGACTCGGTCAGCAACACCTTCGATATCGTGGTCTCGGCCAACAACCCCCCGATGTTTGCGACCGACACGGCGTCCCGGAGCTTCACCGAGTTGGAGGGCTTCTTTCTAGGCGATGGGGTCGACGTGGGCGCCGTGGTGACGGCGACGGACGCGGATGACGACCCGCTCACCTACAGCCTGGAAGGCACGGACGCGGCGAAGTTCAGCATCGACTCCAGCGGGCAGATCCGGACGGTGGTGGGTTTGAACTACGACCGGGAGGCCAAGGCAAGCTATTCGGTGACGGTGAAGGCCGACGACAGCAACGGCGGCTCGGACACGATCGCGGTGACGATCACCGTTGACAACGCGGTGGAGAAGCCGCTGGCGCCGGCGATGCCCACGGTGACGGCGACCTCGGGGAGCACGACGAGCCTGGACGTGATCTGGACGGCGCCGAACAACGCGGGGCGCCCGGCGATCACCGGCTACAAGGTGCAGTACCGGGCGGGCGTGAGCGGCAGTTGGATAAACCATCCGCATACGGGCACCGGGACGACGGCGACCATCGGCAGCCTGACAGCGGCGACGTCCTACCAGGTGCAGGTGCTCGCGGTGAACTCCGACGGCGACGGGCCATTCTCAAGCCCGGGCGCCGGGACGACGGGCACCCCGACCAACGCCGCCCCGGAGTTTGCGACCGCCACGGCGTCCCGGAGCTTCACCGAGACGGTGGGCGACGCGGCGGTCTCGACGGCGGGCAACGTGGGCGCCGTGGTGACGGCGACGGACACGGACACCGGCGACACGCTCACCTACAGCCTGGAAGGCACGGACGGGGCGAAGTTCGGCATCGTCTCCGGCAGCGGGCAGATCCAGACGAAGGTGGGTGAGAAATACGACCAGGAGGCCCAGGCAAGCTATTCGGTGACGGTGAAGGCCGACGACGGCAACGGCGGCACGGACACGATCGCGGTGACGATCAACGTTGACAACGCGGAGGAGAAGCCGGTGGCGCCGGAGATGCCCACGGTGACGGCGACCTCGGGGAGCACGACGAGCCTGGACGTGAGCTGGACGGCGCCGGCCAACACGGGGCGCCCGGCGATCACCGGCTACAAGGTGGAGTACCGGGCGGGCGTGAGCGGCAGTTGGATAAACCATCCGCATACGGGCACCGGGACGACGGCGACCATCGCCGGCCTGACGGCGGCGACATCCTACCAGGTGCAGGTGCTCGCGGTGAACTCCGACGGCGACGGGCCATTCTCAAGCCCGGGCGCCGGGACGACGGGCACCCCCGCCAACAACGCCCCGGTGTTTGCGGACGCCACGGCGGCGCGGAGCTTCACCGAGACGGTGGGCGACGCGGCGGTCTCGACGGCGGGCAACGTGGGCGCCGTGGTGACGGCGACGGACACGGACGCCGGCGACACGCTCGCCTACAGCCTGGAAGGCACGGACGCGGCGAAGTTCGGCATCGTCTCCGGCAGCGGGCAGATCCAGACGAAGGTGGGCGAGAAATACGACCGGGAGGCCCAGGCGAGCTATTCGGTGACGGTGAAGGCCGACGACGGCAACGGCGGGTCGGACACGATCGCGGTGACGATCACCGTTGACAACGCGGAGGAGAAGCCGGTGGCGCCGACGATGCCCACGGTGACGGCGACCTCGGGGAGCACGACGAGCCTGGACGTGAGCTGGGCGGCGCCGGCCAACACGGGGCGCCCGGCGATCACCGGCTACAAGGTGGAGTACCGGGCGGGCATGAGCGGCAATTGGACAAGCCATGCGCATACGGGCACCGCGACGACGGCGACCATCGCCGGCCTGACGGCGGCGACGTCCTACCAGGTGCAGGTGCTCGCGGTGAACTCCGACGGCGACGGGCCATTCTCAGGCCCGGGCGCCGGGACGACCAATACGGCGGGCAACGCCAATCCGACCTTTACGGACGGTGCCAGCACGACGCGGGCCTTCACCGAGACGGTGGGCGACGCGGCGGTCTCGACGGCGGGCAACGTGGGCGCCGTGGTGACGGCGACGGACACGGACACCGGCGACACGCTCGCCTACAGCCTGGAAGGCACGGACGCGGCGAAGTTCGGCATCGTCTCCAGCAGCGGGCAGATCCAGACGAAGGTGGGTGAGAAATACGACCGGGAGACCAAGGCGAGCTATTCGGTGGCGGTGAAGGCCGTCGACGGCAACGGCGGCTCGGCCACGATCGCGGTGACGATCTCCGTCGACGACGCGGAGGAGAAGCCGGTGGCGCCGGCGATGCCCGCGGTGGCGGCGACCTCGGGGAGCACGACGAGCCTGGACGTGAGCTGGGCGGCGCCGGCCAACACGGGGCGCCCGGCGATCACCGGCTACAAGGTGGAGTACCGGCCGGGCTCGAGCGGCAATTGGACAAACCATGCGCATTCGGGCACCGGGACGACGGCGACCATCGCCAGCCTGACGGCGGCGACGTCCTACCAGGTGCACGTGCTCGCGGTGAACGCCGACGGCGACGGGCCATTCTCAGGCCCGGGCAGCGGGACGACGGGCACCGGCACCGACACCGCCCCGAAGGTGACCAACGTGGACGTCACCTCGATGCCGGATCGGGCGACATCTTACGGGACCGGCGAGATGATCCAGTTCACGGTGACCTTCGACCAGGCCGTGACGGTCACGGGCACGCCGGAGTTCGAGTTCTGCCTGGGCAGTTCGGGCGCAGGAAGCTGCTCCCAAGGCATGCCTCCCCCGACCCGTCGGCGCGCCGCGCTGTCGAGCGGCTCGGGCACGACGGCGCTCGTGTTCAGCTACACGGTCGTGGCAGACGACATCGACGACAACGGCATCTGGGCCGGGAATCAGGACCGCACGATCAAGCTCGACACGGGGGACGCGATCGTGGGCACGGTGAGCGGGCTCCCCGCCGTGCTCACCCACCCGGAGGTGGGCGCCAAGCCCCGCCACAAGGTCAACGTTGCGGTCCCGACACTCGCGTGCAACTCGGACCCCAACGCCGACAACATGCTGGCTCTTGTTGAAACGAGTCGGCACGACATGCGGCCGTGTGCGGTGTCCGATGACGGACAGATCCGAGCGATCTGGCTGTCTGAGGGAAGCACGTTGTTGGTGGAAAAGGCCGTCGAGGGCAACGGTGAACCCTCCCTTGGGAACAGCCCTGAGCTGGAATTCACTCGCAAGGTAGTGCGCAGTACCAGGCATGACCTGCATCGGTTTTCGTGCGAGACGCTCTCTGGTTTCGGTCGCGTCTGGCACACCTCCGATGCGGCCGACCATCGGATCTCCGTCGACTGTGGGCAGGCTCCGCCGCCGCCGCCGCCGAGCGATCCCCTCGAGCAGGTGACGGGGGTGGGGGTCGCACCGGGCAACGGGCAACTGGTGGTGACCTGGACGGCGGTGGCCAACGCCACGGGCTACAAGGTGCAGTGGAAGTCGGGCGGCCAGGGCTACGACACCGGCGACCGGCAGGCCACGGTCACTTCGGGGTCGACCACGAGCCACACGATTTCCGGCCTCACCAACGGCACGGAATACACGGTGCGGGTGATCGCGACCCGGACCGGCGCCGCCGACGGCCCGCCGGCGGCGGCGATGACGGGGACGCCGGCGGCGCCGACCACGCCGGGCGTCACGGTGTCGAAGTCGGCGCTGACGGTGGCGGAGGAGGACACGACCGGGGACAGCTACACGGTGGTCCTCGATATCCAGCCGACGGCGAATGTCCTGGTCACGGTCGCCGGGCACGCGGGCACGGACGTGACCCCGACCCCGGACGCCCTGACCTTCACGACGACGAGCTGGGACACGGCCCGGACGGTGACGGTGACGGCCGGCAACGATGCGGACACGGCGGACGATTCGGTCTCGCTGACCCACGGCGCGGAGAGCGCGGACAGCGGCTACGAGGGCATCCCGATCGCCGGCGTGGCGGTGACGGTGAACGACAACGACACCGCCCGGGTGATGGGGGTGGGGGTCGCGCCGGGCGACGCGCAGCTCGTGGTGACCTGGACGGCGGTGGCCAACGCCACGGGCTACAAGGTGCAGTGGAGGTCGGGAAGCCAGGGCTACGACACCGGCGACCGGCAGGCCATGGTCACCTCGGGGTCGACCACGAGCCACACGATCGACAGCCTCGCCAACGGCACGGAATACACGGTGCGGGTGATCGCGACCCGGACCGGCGCCAACGACGGCCTGCCGTCGGACGAGAGGACGGGGACGCCGACGGGGACGACGCCGCCTCCCCCGCCGCCGCCCCCGCCGCCGCCGAGCGGGCCCCTCGAGCAGGTGACGGGAGTGACGGTCGCACCGGGTAACTCGCAAGTGGTGGTGAGATGGACGGCGGTGGACAACGCCACGGGCTACAAGGTGCAGTGGAAGTCGGGCGGCCAGGACTACAACACCGGCGACCGGCAGGCCACGGTCACTTCGGGGTCGACCACGAGCCACACGATTTCCGGCCTCGCCAACGGCACGGAATACACGGTGCAGGTGATCGCGACCCGGACCGGCGCCGACGACGGCCCGCCGGCGGCGGAGGTGACGGGGATGCCGGTGGTGCCGACCACGCCGGGCGTCACGGTGTCGAAGTCGGCGCTGACGGTGCCGGAGGAGGACCCGACCGGGGACAGCTACACGGTGGTCCTCGATATCCAGCCGACGGCGAATGTCAGAGTCACGGTCGCCGGGCACGCGGGCACGGACGTGACCCCGACCCCGGGCGCCCTGACCTTCACGACGATGGACTGGGAAACGGCCCGGACGGTGACGGTGACGGCCGGCAACGATGCGGACACGGCGGACGAGTCGGTCCTGCTGACCCACGGCGCGACGAGCGCGGACAGCGGCTACGAGGGCATCCCGATCGCCGGCGTGGCGGTGACGGTGAACGACAACGACACCGCCCGGGTGATGGGGGTGGGGGTCGCGCCGGGCGACGCGCAGCTCGTGGTGACGTGGACGGCGGTGGCCAACGCCACGGGCTACAAGGTGCAGTGGAGGTCGGGCGGCCAGGGCTACGACACCGGCGACCGGCAGGCCACGGTCACGCCGGGGTCGACCACGAGCCACACGATTTCCGGCCTCGCCAACGGCACGGAATACACGGTGCGGGTGATCGCGACCCGGACCGGCGCCAACGACGGCCCGCCGTCGGCGGAGAGGACGGGGACGCCGACCGCGGAGCCGGTACCTGTACCGGCATTGCCCATGGCCGGCGCGATAGCCCTCGGTCTGCTGCTGCTCGGCACGGGCTCCAGGCGATTGGGCGGCCCGCGCTGCGCGGCCCCGGCGGGGGCGGTGCGGTGAGATTCCGTGATTGTCGTGTAATCGCGATTAAATTCGGTATTAATGGCTAAATTGACACAATAATCAACAGTATTGTCACGATAAATTTGCTTAGAATTGCAGGGACATTCCATGCGGATCGCCGCGGGAGCCGGGCAGGCAGCGTGGAGGGCTTCGGGCGCCTCGGTGGCCGGAACCGTGCGGTCCGGTCCCGGAGCATGCCGGGACGGACGTCAGGGGGCCGGAAGACCGAAATGGAAATGGATCCTTCAGAAATGAACTGCACTTCTTTCACCACGGGCTGTCAAGGGACAGTCCGTCGTTGGCCAGCATCACGATTCGAAACCTGTCGGCGGAATCGAAGGCGGCGGGCGGCCGCCGGGGCGCTGGCCGCCCTGGCGCTCGGCTTTGCAAGTTTGCTCCATGCTGCCGAGACGACGGTCTCGCAATTCGCTGAAGGCGCAACATGGTCCCTGCACGGCGAGACGTCGCCAGTTCCGGGCGGTACGTACACCTACACGATCACCCGCACCGCGGGGCCTCAGCCGGGAAATGAGTATGCCGGTTTCCATGTCCCGTCTACGTCCACTTCCGTCGCGCATTCCAATCTGGGTTCGAACCCGATGTCGTGCGGCGCGGGGAAATACTTTTGCGCCAGTTTTTCGCCGTCGAGGGGTCCGGGCATATGGAACAACATTCAGGCCCATCACACGATCTACACCGAGATCTTCAACAACACGACAATAACGGCGACATTGGCCGTCACCGCGGATACGCCGATCGGGACGACCATTACCTTCGGAGCAATCGAAAATAACGGCCGGCCGAGATCCGGCGGGTTGCTGTTGACGGTTTCCACCGCCCCCACCAAACCGCCGGATCCCACGCCGCCGACCCTGGTGTCGGCCACCACCAAGACGCTCACCATCGAGTGGACGCACCCGGGTGACGGCGGCTCGCCGCTCGTTCGCAACTACTTGCACTACCGGGTGCAGGGCACCACCGAGTGGAGCAACTGGTACGCGGGCGAAACGCCGGTGACGCGCGCGGCCATCGGGGGTCTGCAGGCGAATACGGCGTACGAGGTACGGGTCAGTGTCACCAATATGAGCAACCTGTCCAGCCAGTGGGTCGAGGGGGCGACGGCATTCAGGACGCGGGCGAACACCCCGGCGACGGGGGCGCCGGCGATTACCGGCACGGCCACGGTCGGGCAGGTGCTGACGGCTTCGACCACGGGCATCTCCGACGCCGACGGGCTGCCGGCGACCTTCTCCTACCAGTGGGTGCGGGTGGACGCCGACGGCACGTCGAACCCGGTGGACATCCCCGGCGCGACCGCCGCGACCTACACCCTGACCGCCCCCGACGTGGGCAAGAAGCTCAGGGTGCGGGTGAGCTTCACCGACGACCTCGAGACCACGGAGACCCTGACCAGCGCGGCGTTTCCGTCGAGCGGCACGGTGGCGGCTGCGGTCGTCGCGTGCCCCGTGCCCGACTTCGCCGGCCGGCGCAAGATCTGGACCGCGGTGCTGACGATGGGGGACTTTACCGCCCAGGGGTCTCCTCTTCGTGGATACGGTCGTTTCCCCGACGCTGGTGGTGACGGGGGTGGACTGGACCCCGCCACGTTCACCATCGGCTTGAACGAGTATGCGGTCGAAGAACTCGCCGTGGACGCATCAAGACTCTACTTCTTCCTCCCGTTGCGGGCCATCTGGAGGACCCCGGCGACGGCCGCGCTCCGGCTGCATGTCTGCAACGCGCCCTACGACTTCAGCGATTCCCACTACGCTTGGGACGGTCGAAGCAACGTCATCCCCGAGCATGCCTGGGACACGGCCCTCGACTGGTCCTCCGTGAGCACCCGCACGGTGCACCTGAGCCTGCCGGACAACCGCTCGGCGACCGGGGCGCCGGTGATTACCGGCACGGCCGAGGTCGGGCAGGTGCTCGACGTCGGCGTCGCCGGCATCGAGGACGAGGACGGGCTGTACGACGTCGAATACGCCTACCAGTGGGTGCGGGTCGACGGCACGTCGAACGAGGAGGATATCTCCGGCGCAACTGCCGCCACCTACACCCTGACCGCCGACGACGTGGGCAAGAAGGTCAAGGTCGAGGCGAGTTTCACCGACGACTTCGGCAGCGACGAGCAACGCCCCAGCGCGCCGACGGCGACGGTGACCGCGGCGGCGACGGCCGTCTGCGCCGTACCCTCCCTGAGCGGCCGCAACGTGATCTGGACCGGTTCGATGACGGTGGCCGTCGATCCCGACAATGCTGGCGTGTTCGGTTTCGAGAGCGGAAGCTTCGGCACTCTGGACGACGAGACCTTCACCGTCGGTACGAACGACTACAGGACCAGGCTGGTTTCGTTGATGGGGAACGTGCTGACCTTTGCCACGACCAATTACGATCTCACGGCCGAGGAGAAGGACGTGCTGCGGCTGCATGTCTGCGCTGCGGATCTTGACTTCAGCGCCGCGGGGAGACCCATCGGCGATCATGGATACGTCTTCTCTACTACCGGCCTCTCCTGGTCCTCCGGCGACACCGTAACGCTGCGTCTGAGCCTGCCCGCCACCACCACCGCCCCCGGCCAGGTGATGGGGGTGGGGGTCGCGCCGGGTAACGAGCACCTGGTGGTGACCTGGACGGCGGTGGACGACGCCACGGGCTACAAGGTGCAGTGGAAGTCGGGCGGCGAAGACTACAACACCGGCGAGCGGCAGGCCACGGTCACTCCAGGGTCGACGACGAGCCACACGATTCCCGGCCTCGCCAACGGCGCGGAATACACGGTGCGGGTGATCGCGACCCGGACCGGCGCCGACGACGGCCCGCCGTCGGCGGAGGTGACGGGGACGCCGGCGGTGCCGGCCGCGGCGGGGGTCACGGTGTCGAAGACGGCGCTGACGGTGGTGGAGGAGGACACGACCGGGGACAGCTACACGGTGGTCCTCGATACCCGGCCGGCGGCGAATGTCCTGGTCACGGTGGCCGGGCACGCGGGCACGGACGTGACCCCGACCCCGGGCGCCCTGACCTTCACGGCGATGGACTGGGACACGGCCCGGACGGTGACGGTGACGGCCGGCAACGATGCGGACACGGCGGACGAGTCGGTCTCGCTGACCCACGGCGCGCAGAGCGCGGACAGCGACTACGAGGGCATCACGATCGCCGGCGTGGCGGTGACGGTGAACGACAACGACACGGCCCGGGTGATGGGGGTGATGGTCGAACCGGGCGACGCGCAGCTGGTGGTGACCTGGACGGCGGTGGACAACGCCACCGGCTACACGGTGCAGTGGAGGTCGGGCGGCGAAGACTACGACACCGGCGACCGGCAGGCCACGGTCACGCCGGGGTCGACCACGAGCCACACGATTCCCGGCCTCGCCAACGGCACGGAATACACGGTGCGGGTGATCGCGACCCGGACCGGCGCCAACGACGGCCCGCCGTCGGCGGCGATGACGGGGACCCCGACCGGGGAGCCGGTACCGGTGCCGGCATTGCCCATGGCCGGCGCGATAGCCCTCGGTCTGCTGCTGCTCGGCACGGGACGACGCGCGCTGCGCTGCCGCGCGAGAGGCTGAGTCCGGATCGCCGGCGGGTCCCCGAACCGCTTCTTGCCCAAATGGAACTACACCATCGAACCCTGGCAACGAAGACCGGAACTTGTTTCTGCGCTGACCCTACTAAGGACAGTGACGGAAATTACCTTGCTACGTGCCAAGCGCCCGAAACGGTGGAAAACGGGCTGCGCCCGGGTGCAGTTGGCAACTTTATATCGATCACTGTCCTAAGTACTCGCGGCCATAAATACGACAACCGCAGGCAGTCGCGGACAAGTGGATACGGTGACGCGCCGCCTCGTCGATACCGCGTGAAATACGTTACCGAACCAATGACCCAGGGGTACTAAGGCAGGGCCAGGGCGACCCACTCGGGGATCTCGCCGCGGGCGCCGACCGCGACGACGATGTACTGCCGGCCCTCGTGCAGGTAGGTCATGGGGCCGCCGGTGGTGCCGGCCGGCAGGTCCTGCTCCCAGACCACCGCGCCCGTCGCCTTGTCGTAGGCCCGGAACGTCCGGCCCCACCGCCAGGACTGGTCCTGCTCGGGGTCGGACGGGTCCCCGTCGCCGCGCTGGGTGCCGATGATGGCGTCGCTCCCCTCGCCGAGGAACAGCAGGCTGCCGGTGACGAGCGGCGCCGGGCGGTTCGGCGTGCCGAGCGGCGGCAGGTCGAGGTCTCTCAGCCGCGGGTGGTTCCGCGGTCCGTCGCCGTTGGGGGCCATCCACGCCAGCTCGCCGCGGTTGAGGTCGAGGGCGGTGATGCGCCCGTAGGGCGGCTTGGTGATCGGGAGGCCGTGGGGCCGGGGCGTCGGCACCCGCAGCTCTCCCTGCGGGGTCGCCCAGGCCAGGGTGGCGTCCTCGTCCGTGGTCGGCGCGACGCTCCACACCGTCGGCATGGTGTGGGACACCGCGTAGTAGATCCCGGTCTCCGGATCGAACGCCCCGGTGTGCCAGTTCCCGGCCCCCCACCCGCCGGGGGCGGTCAACGTCCCCAGCTTGCCGCCGGGCTCGTCGCTCCGCGGCCACGGCGGCGTGAACAGCGGCCCCAGCACGAGATTCCCGACCGCCTCGAGAGCGGCCGCGCGCAGCTCGGGGGTGAAGTCGATCAGATCGTCGACGGTGACGCCCTGCCGGTCGAAGGGCGGCGGCTTCGTGGGGAACGGCTGCGTCGGCGAGGTCCTCTCGCCGGGCACGATCGACTGGGGCACCGGGCGTTCCTCGATCGGCCATACCGGCTCGCCGGTCTCCCGGTCGATCACGTAGAGGAACGCCGTCTTGCTGGGCTGCATCACCGCCCGGATGCGCCGGCCGTCGACGGTGATGTCCCCGAGGGTCGGCGGCCCCACCGTGTCGTACTCCCACACGTCGTGGTGCACCATCTGGAAGTGCCACACCCGTTCGCCGGTCGCGACGTCGAGGGCGACGAGGCTGTCCGAGAAGAGGTTGTCGCCCGGCCGGTGGCCGCCGTAGACCATCCCCGTCGGCGCCGACAGGGGCACGTAGACGTGTCCCAGCTCCTCGTCGGCGGCCAGGCAGCACCAGGACCCGAGATCGCCCGAGTAGGCGCCGGCGCCGTCGCCCCACGTGTCGGCCCCGAAGTCGCCGGCCCGGGGCACCACGTGGAACGTCCACAGCAGCTCGCCGGTGCGGACGTCGAAGCCGCGGACGTCTTCCGGCGCCGCCTCCCGGACGACCCCGCCGTCGCCGGCCCCGCCGGTGATGCCGGCCACGACCACGACGTCGCCGACCACGATGGGTCCCGCCGACCAGTCGAAGTTGCCCGCGAGGGGGTGGTCCCACTGCAGCTCGACCCGGCCCTGGTCGGCGAGCCCGAACGCGGGGGCGGGACGCCCGGTGCGCGCATCGACCGAGTACAGGTATCCGCCCCGCACCAGCAGCAGCCGTCGGACCGCGCCGTCGGTCCACCAGGCGGCTCCCCGCGTGCTGCGGCCCGCGACCTCCTCGAGGGTCGCGGCGAACGGCGCCTGCCGCCAGACCGTCTCGCCCGTGGCCGGATCGAACGCCTCGAGGAGCCCCAGCGCGTTGGGGGCGTAGAGCACGCCGTCGATCATGACCGGCGTCGACCGCAGGTAGGCGTTGACCCGCAGGTCGGGAAACGCCTCCCGCACGGCCGGGTCGACGCCGGGCCGGCGCCAGACGACCTCCAGGTCGCCGACGTTGCCGTGGTCGATCTGTTCGAGGGGCGAATAGCGCGTGAACGCTTCGTCCCCCGCCCACTCGAAGTAGCGCCGCCGCACGGCCGGGACCCCCGGGGCATCGCCCGCCGGCTGCGCCCCGGCCGGCACGGCGGCGGCCAGGCTCAACCCCGCGACGAGGAGTCGCCGCAGAACGGCCGGGACCCCCGGGGCCGGTCGGGCGGCGCGCGGAACCGCAGGGCGACGGTCTCCGGGCTGGCGCCGGCGTGGGGTTGCGCATCATTCTGCTGCATCCTTCCTGGGCGGGACGACAGTCGAGCGGATCCACGCGGTGCGCTCGGTGATTGACAGGCATGGATGGAACATCGTATACCCGCTGAGCACATGGAGCCATTTCGGTTGAGGACATGACCCGGAAGCAGTTCGAGCGACTCGTGGCCCGCGCGGTGCGCGGCATTCCCGCCCGGTTTCGCCGGGAGATGGACAACGTGGCGGTGGTGGTCGAGAAGCTGCCGTCGCCGGAGCTGCTGGCGGAGATGGAGATCGAGCCGCCGGATACGCTGTACGGCCTCTATCAGGGCGTACCACTTCCTGAACGGGACTGGACCCATGGCAACATGCTGCCCGACCGGATCACGATCTATCAGCAGCCCATCCTCGAGGACTGCGAGGACGAGGACGACATCGTCCGCGCCATCGGCGAGACCGTCATCCACGAGTTCGGCCACTACTTCGGCCTGAACGAGGAGGAGATCGAGGAGATCGAGGAGCGCTACTGGCGGGGCGAGAGCGGCTCGGACGACCCGTAGCCGACTTGCATTCGCGTGGCGGGCTGCGTATGCTGCCGAGTTGAGGTCTTGTGTCCGGTCGGGGCTTCCTGTCGGCCCGAGGCGGACACAGCAGCATGGCCGGCGCCGGAGCGCCTCGGAGCGGGGTCCGGCGCCATGGGGGTCGACGCGCCGACAGCCGCGGCGTCCACCCGCAGGAGAACCACAGATGAAGACGAGATGCGTCGCGGGGTTGTTCACATTGGCCGTGGTCCTGGCGCTCACCCCACCGGCACTGGCGCAATCGGAGGACCCGACGACGCCGATGCGCACGCCGCACGGCGACCCGGACATCTCCGGGATCTTCACGTTCCGGACGCTGACCCCGTACCAGCGGCCCGAGCAGTTCGCGGAGCAGGAGGTCCTGGACGCGGAGACCGCCGCCGCGTTCGAGGCGTCGGAGCGCACGCGGCAGAATCGCGACCTCTTCGACCCGATCGAGGGCGCGCGGAATGCAGGATATGCGCCGCGCGCGGAGGGCGGCGTGCTGTCCTACAACGAGTTCTGGTACGAGCGGGGCATCGACCTGACCGATGACAAGCGGACGTCGTTGATCATCGACCCGCCCGACGGGCGGCTGCCCGCCCGGACCCCGGAGGCGCAGCAGGCGGCGCGTGAACGCTCGGCCTATCGCCGCGAGCACATGTACGACTCGTACGAGGACCGCAGCCTGATGGACCGCTGCATCATGGGCTTCAATGCCGGTCCGCCGATGTCGTCGAGCGCGTACAACAACAACGTGATGATCTTCCAGACCGAGGATCATGTCGTCATTCTCAACGAGATGGTGCACAACGCCCGCATCATCCCCATCGACGACGTCGCCAAGCCCCCGTTCAAGCAGCTCTCCGGGGTGTCGCGCGGCCACTGGGAGGGCGAGACGTTCGTCGTCGAGACCACCCAGTTCCGCGGCGGGGAGAGCCGCGGCACCAGCCCGAACAAGCACCTGATCGAGCGGTTCACCCGGATCAACCCCGACCGCGTGGCCTACGAGTACACGGTCACCGATCCCACCGTGTACACCGCGCCGTTCACGGTGATGATGCCGTTCCGCCGCACCGATGGCCCGCTCTTCGAGTATGCGTGCCACGAAGGCAACATCGGCATGCACGGCATTCTCGCCGGCGCGCGCGAGCTCGAGCTGCAGGGTCGCGAGCTGCGGCCGTAGCGGCAGCCTTTCGCACGTCGGAACCGGACGGATGGACGGGCCGGCATCGCACGCAACCGCGGTGCCGGCCCGTCGTCCAAGTAGGAGGGCCGCAGAGAGGCGCCGCCGTTTCAGCCGTAGTTCTCTCGACCATGCGACCTCGATGAACCTGTTCCCGCGACGGTCCGCGAGTAGCCAGTGCGTGGCCGGACACGGGAGGATCCACTGCCGCCCCTCGGCGGCGCAAACGGGAGACAGCCCATGTATCCAGTGAAGCTCACGAAGTCGTGGCTCGCCGTCGGCTCGCTGCTCGCGGTCCTGCCCGCGGCGACCTGCGGGGGAGGGGCGCCGGAGGAGCAGGAGGCCACCGGCGTCACCGCCTACGAGGGGGCGCGGGTGATCGTCGGCAACGGGGACGTCATCGAGACCGGCACCCTCGTCGTCGAGGAGGACCGGCTGACCGCGGTGGGCGACAGCGCCTCGGTCGAGGTGCCGGAGGGCGCGGCCCGCGTGGACCTGGCGGGACGCACGGTCATGCCCGCGATCATCGACACCCACGTCCACCTGCGCAGCGAGGACCGCGACACCCTGGTCGAGGACCTGCAGCGCAAGGCCTACTACGGCGTCGCGGCAGTGCTGGGCCTGGGCCGCGGCACCGGCGACGCGGCGTTCGCGGTCCGGGACGAGGTGATCCCGAACGCCGCCCGCTACTTCACCGTCGACCGGGGCATTACCGCGCCCGAGCCGGGCCGCACCGAGGTCCCCTACTGGCTCACGACCGAGGACGAGGCCCGCGCCGCGGTGCAGGAGCTCGCGGCGAAGGACCTGGACTGGATCAAGATCTGGGTCGACGACCGCGGCGGACAGTTCGACAAGCTGACGCCGGAGCTGTACGGGGCGGTGATCGACGAGGCGCATCAGCACGGGCTGAAGGTGACCGCCCACGTCTTCACCCTCGAGGACGCCAAGGGTCTGCTCGCGGCCGGCCTCGACGGGTTCGCGCACGGCATCCGCGACATGGACATCGACGACGAGGTGGTCGAGATGTTCTTCGAGCGCCCCGAGGTCGTCCTCGTGCCGAACCTGCCGGGCTCGGGGGTGGCCGCCGACCTGGGCTGGCTGAGCGGCACCATCCCGCCGGACCAGCTCGAGCAGATGCAGTCGCAGCAGGCCGACAATCCCGAGGCCCAGGAGGCATTCGGCATCCAGGCCCGCAACCTGTCCCGGCTGAGCGCCGAGGGCGTCACCATCGCGTTCGGCACCGACGGCGGCGCCGGCTGGAGCCCCCACGCGGAGATGGAGGACATGGTGCGGACCGGCATGACGAACGCTGACGTCATCGTCGCCGCCACGCAGAACTCGGCCGCGATGATGGGACTCGACGACCTCGGCACCCTCGAAGCCGGCAAGAGCGCCGACTTCATCGTCCTCGAGGCCAACCCCCTGGACGACATCACGAACACCCGCGGCATCATGGACGTCTATCTGCGGGGCGCGGCGGTCGAACGCGAGGCGCTCAGCGCCGCCTGGCTCGGCGGGGCGTCCGACTAGGTGGACTGTCGCAGAGATCGATCGACCGCTTGAGGCGACGCTTCTACCCGCGTCGCCTCAAGCGGCAGTTTCTCCACGACAGCTCCTTGCGGCGTGTGCTCTGTCCAAGAGGCTCATCGTCGTGAGCAGCAAATCAGTGGCGAGGGCTGAACGATTGACAGCGCGGACCCGACGTGGTCACAATGACCACATGCCTGGGTCGCTCGCCGTCGGAGTCCGGGAGTTCAAGACACGCCTCGGGGCCTATCTCCGACAGGTCCGGGCGGGCCAGACCCTGACGATCACCGACCGTGGCCGGCCGGTCGCCACGGTTGCGCCACTCGACATGACGGGGCGGTCCGTCGCGGCCCGTCTGGCGCGACTACGCGCGGAAGGGGTGATCACCGGCGCCGGGCGGCCCCTGCCGCGCATCGTTCATCAGATCGAGGGGCGAGGCCCGCTGTTCTCCGAAACCATCGTCGAGGAACGGGAGGATCGAATCTGATCCGGTTCTTCGACGCCAGCGCCCTGGTCAAGCGGTACGTCCGCGAACCCGGAAGCGCCGCCGTGGAAGAATGGCTGGCGTCCGGTACCGTGGCCATCAGTCGCCTGTCGGAAGTGGAGACCGCATCGGCGCTTGCGCGCCGAGCTCGCATCGGTGATTGCGCGGCTCGGGAGCGCGACGTGGCGCTCGCGACATTGGATCGAGATCTCAAGTCGTTCCTGGTGTTGGAGATCGTGCCGGCGGTGACCTCACGCGCACGCGCGCTGCTGAACGCGTATGCGTTGCGAGCATCCGACGCGACCCAGCTCGCCAGTTGTCACCATCTGCAAGAGCAGCTCGGACAGGACGTGCCGTTCGTGGTGTACGACGAACGGTTGGCGACGGTCGCAAGCCAATCCGGCCTCACCGTGCTGGGCGCCGGAGACGAGCTGGCCCGGGAGCCCGCGCCGTAGAAGCGGCGCAGACTCCCAGAACCCTCACCGGTGCAGCAAGCGCAACCGCGCGGCGATATGGCATCGCCGTCAGGACGCGCCAAGCTCTTGCCACGGACGGCTCAGTACGCGTCGTAGCCTTCCGTCAGCTCGATGTAGGTGCCCGCCGGGTCCGTGATGAAGGCGATCTTCAGCTGGATGCTGTCGATCTCGCGGTACTCGACGTCGAACTCGATGCCCATCGCTGCGAGCTTCTCGCAGAACGCCTCGAGATCGTCCACCTCGAAGCCGATGTGGTCCAGGGCTCGCCCGCGCGTGGCGGCCGGCGCATCGACGCTGCCCGCCCCGAAGCTCATGTTCATGCCGGGCACGTCGGTCGTCGTCTGAATGCGGCCCCGCGGCCGGACGTGCAGGCCGAAGACCTCCGTGTACCAGTCCAGCAGCCCCTCGAACTCGGGCGTCAAGAAGTGGATGTGGTAGCCGGCGATCGGGACGTGCAGCGACGGGTCCTCCTGCAGCTCGACCCAGACGCCGTCGGGGGCCATGACGTAGGCGTTGGGCATCCCCTCGGAGCCGGTGAACTGCCGTCCGACCTCCATGCCGGCGTCGCCCCACCGCTGCACGAACTCGGCGGTGTTGCGCACCTTGAAGCCGAAGTGGTCGAGCACCGAGCCCTGCATGGGACCGGTCGGCTCGCGCTCGGTCAGCGCGATCAGGAAGTTCGGCAGCCGGACCGCGGTCAGCGGGCCCTTCTCGACGACCTCGCCGCCGAACCACTCGACCCACAGCTTCTTGTGGACCTCGATGTCGGTGACGTTCAGATGCACGTGCCCATAGGTCAACCCCGCCTCGTTCGGCACGGCGAGCTGGGCCTGGGCCGGCGTGACGAGGGCCAGCACGGCGACGACGGTCAGTAGCCACTTCATTCTGCGTTCCTCCTCAGCGGCGCCGGCCGCTGTCCGGGTCTCGTCGTCCGGTCCCGCGCCGCCAGGACGGCGGCCGGTACCGGCCAGCGGTGCGTTCGGGTGGAATTGTAGTGCATCGCGGCTCGCGCACCGCGCCGGACTCGGCCCGCCGGACTCGGCCCCCGGTCCTCCCCCACCCGCACCGCCTTCAGCAGACCTTCGGCTCCCGTTACGGCCGGTAGCGCCGGATACACCCTTCCCACGCCAACCCGGTCGTCAACAGTTTCGAACGAATGATGGCCGGTGCGGCCAGAAGTCGTCGTGAAGGCGATGCGACGAAGACTCCCGCATGACCGGCGTGCTGCGATGCCCGCCGTGCGGCTACCCGCATGGGCCCTGCTACCGGACGTCAGGGGATGCGGAGGGCAGGATGGTGCGCTCGATGGTCTCGAGACGCTGTTCGACCTTTCCGAAACCGACTTCGACGGCACGCAGCCGGTCGGCGACGGCGCGCAACCGGCCGTCCATGCTCCGCACGTCGCCGCGCAGGTCGTCGATGCGGGTGTTGACGCCCGCAATCAGCATCGAGAGGACCGTGACAACGATGGTGAGTCCCGCGAGACCGGTGCCGATGATGGTCAGGATGAGGGCGCGGGTGTCGGTCATCAAGGCCAGCATACCACAGGCCCGCCTGTAAACAACGAGATCCTCCCGCGGGTCCGCCGATTCGTCGACGGACCGCGGCACGGGCCGGCGCTTTGCAGATTACTCGTGGGGCTACTGGCCGGGCGCAGCGGAGGGGAGCACCACGCGCTCGATCGTCAAGAGGCGCTGGTCGACCTTCCCGAGGGCGACCTCGACCGCGTCCAGGCGGGCATCGAACCGTTCCAGGCGGGCGCGGATATCACGCATGTCGGCACGCATGTCGGCACGCATGTCGCGCATGTCGGCACGCACGTCATCGATTCGGGCGTTCACGCCAGCGATCTGCGCCGATAGATCGGTACGCACATCGTCGACGCGGGCGTCCACGCCAGCGATCTGGGCCGATAGATCGACACGCACATCGTCGACGCGGGCGTTCACGCCAGCGATCTGCGCCGATAGCAGACCAGCTACCACCAGTCCAGTCCCTGCGATGGTCCCGATGACCGCCTTCGTGTCGGTACTCATGCCCTGTCGACAAGCGTAGCACACCTCGAATGGGCCAGATCCGGGCGCTCCGCCGCAGGACGGCATCGGCCGGAAAGGCCTCGTCGGGACTTCACGACACCCGGCCCTCGGACCCGGCGCCGGGCGCGCCGTCGTGGTGTATGGTAGGCGGCATGATGACGAATCGACTTTTCCGGAGCGCATCTTCGGCCCTGCTGCTCGCGTTCGCCCTGGCGACGGGCGCCGCGGGCCCCGGACAGGCCCAGCCGGCGCCGGCCGGCGAGGACGTCCCGCAGTTCCGCGTCGACCCGTTCTGGGCGCGCGAGCTGCCCGACAACTGGATGCTCGGGCAGGTCTCGGGCATCGACGTCGACGCCGACGACCACGTCTGGGTCCTGCACCGGCCGCGGACCCTCGACGCGCGGCAGCGCGGCGAGGAGGGCATGTGCTGCGTGCCGGCCCCGCCGGTGATCGAGCTCGACGCGGAGGGCAACGTCCTGCGCTCGTGGGGCGGGCCCGCCGACGGCTACGAGTGGCCCGACAGCGAGCACGGCATCCATATCGACCACCAGGAGCACGTCTGGATCGGGGGCAACGCGGCCGGCGACGCCCACATCCTGAAGTTCACCAAGGACGGCGAGTTCCTGCTGCAGATCGGCCGCGCCGGGCAGAGCGGCGGGAGCAACGACACCGCGAACCTGGGGCGTCCCGCCGGCATCCGGGTGGACCCGGAGGCCAACGAGGTCTACGTCGCGGACGGCTACGGCAACCGCCGGGTCATCGTGTTCGACGCCGACACCGGCGAGTACCGCCGCCACTGGGGCGCCTACGGCGAGCGGCCCGACGACCGCCCGCTGCCGGCCTACGACCCCGACGCCGACCCCATCCGTGAATACCGCAGCCCGGTGCACGATGTCGCCATCGCCCACGACGGGCTCGTCTACGTCGCCGACCGCACGAACGACCGCCTGCAGGTCTTCGACAAGCAGGGCACGTTCCTCACCGAGGCGTTCGTACGCCCCGCGACCCTCGGCAGCGGATCGGTCTCGGGCGTCACCCTGTCCGAGGACCCCGAGCAGCGCTGGCTGTTCATCCCCGACGGCACGAACAACGTCGTCTGGATTCTCGACCGCGCCACCCTCGAGGTGCGCGACCGCTTCGGCCGGCTCGGCAAGAACGCCGGCCAGTTCTACCGGCTGCACAACCTCGCCATCGACTCGCGGGGCAACCTCTACACCACCGAGGTCAACGTCGGGCAGCGTGTGCAGAAGTTCGACCGCCTCGGGGATGACTGATCTGACGAGCCGGAGAACGGAGCCAGCGACGAATCGGACGCGTTCCCATGCCGGAGATCTCGCGGTTCTTCGGAATCATCATCAGAATGTATGCTGAACCCGACGCACCGCATCATCGGCCGCACTTCCATGCGTACTACCAGGATGCGGCCGCGGTCTTCGGAATCGAGCCCGTTGAACTGATCGGCGGCCATCTGCCGAGAACGCAGCAGCGACTGGTTGAAGCGTGGGCCGAGATTCATCACGCCGAGCTCGCAAGGGACTGGACACGGCTGCAGTCGGGGCGGGCGCCGCTCAAGATCGAACCGTTGCGGTAAGCGCGAACGCCATGGAGCACCCTGTCTATCGCGTCATGGCGTTCGAGATCGTGGAACCGTTCGTGCTCAGGGTCCGGTTCGACGATAGGACGCAACAGCAAGTCGATCTTCGACCCGTGTTGCACGGCGAACTCTACAGTCCTCTTCGGGACCCCACGATGTTCGAACGGGTCATGATCGATCCCGAAGTTCATACCCTCGTATGGCCGAACGGGGCCGACTTCGATCCCGCGGTCCTCCACGATTGGCCCGACGCCGGACCACGGATGGTCGAGTTGGCCCGGCGGTGGACGGACCAGGAGCTCACCCGCGAATGACGCGGGGCAGCAGCATGTGGTGGCGGGGGCAGATCGAGACGGGGTTCTGGTAGGCGGCGCCGGTGAACGCCTGCAGGTAGCGCCGCAGGCCGGTCAGGGCCACGACCTCGTCGACGAAGCCATGCCGGGCGCAGTAGGCGGGGCGCGAGGTCTCGTGGTAGCGGTCGACCAGGGCGTTCATCCGGTCGATGATCGGGTCGAGGGGACGGCCGGCCGCGTGCTCCTTGGCGGCGCGGCGGGCATAGGTGGCGACGGCCGCGGTCTCGCCGTGCATGACCTCGATCTCGGTGGCGGGGGTGCCCAGGGTGAACGCGTTGTGCCGGTTGGCGGTGGGGCCGCCCATGACGTAGTGGGCTGCCGCCGTCCCCTTCCGCAGCACCACCAGCATCATCGGCACGTCGGTCTGCTGGATCGAGTAGATCAGCGACTGGCCGAGCCCCAGCACCTCGGCCTTCTCGGCCCGCTCGCCGACGTCGATGCCCGAGGTGTCCTGGAACCAGACGACGGGTAGCCGGTCGCGGCCGCAGAGGGTGACGAACTCGTTCATCTTGACGAGGCCCTGCCGGTAGAGCTTGCCCCCCATGCCCGGATAGTCGCCGTAATCGGGATAGCCCTTCCCCAGATAGCCCTGCCGGTTGCCGATGCAGCCGACGAGCCGGCCGTCGATCTTGCACACGCCGGTGAACACCTCGGGACCGTATCCGGGGCGGAACTCGAGCCGCTCGCTGCCGTCGACGAGCCGGGCCAGCACCTCGTCGAAGTCGTAGACCTCCTTCTGGTTGGCGGGCAGCAGGTGATAGAGGTCGTCTATGGGAAAGGCGGGGTCCTTCGGCGCGGCGGCTCGGAAGAACTCGGGCCCGTAGGCGGGCATCGCCCGCATGTACTCCTTCAGCCCGTCGAGGACGCCGGTCTCCTCGTCGTAGACCCGGGTGAAGAACCCGGTGACGTCGTGGTGGGTGCCGACGTCGCCGGGGGGACGCGCCGTGAACTCGCGGGTCCTTGCAATCAGCTCCTCGACCATGGCGGTGTCGAACCCGCCCTTCGGGGCCATGCCGGAGACGATGCCGACCCCGCCGACGGCCATGTTGGCGTCCTTGTGCGCGAGCAGGATGGTGGGGCTGACCGACTGGTACCCCCCGCCGGCGGGATTGGTCCCGTAGATGCCCGCCAGCACCGGAATGCCCGCCTGCTCGAGCTCGGCGTGCCGGAAGAACGGGGTCCCGGCCCCGCGCCGGTTCGCGTAGAACTTCTCCTGCTCGGGCAGCTTGGCGCCGCTGCAATGCACGAGCCAGACCAGGGGCACGTTCAGCCGGCGCGCGAGGTCGGTGGCGCGGAGGATGTTCTCGGACTGGCCGGGCAGCCACGCCCCCGCCATGACCTTGTTGTCGAACCCGATGACCACCGCCCAACGGCCCTCGATCTTCCCCAGACCGTCGACGACGTTGGTCGTGCCCTCATCGTTCTCCGCGGGGTTGTAGAGCGTGTGCAACGGCTGCCACGTGCCGGGGTCCACCAGGTACTCGAGCCGCTGGTAGACGGTCATCCAGCCCCGCTGGTTGATCTTCCCGGCCGGGAACCCGGCCTCCTCGACCGTCTTCACCGCCGCCGCGATGTCCGCTTCCACCGCCTGCAGCACCTCCGCGCTCGCGGCGGCCCGCTTCACCCGGCCCGGCTTCAGGGGCTTGCCGAACCGGTCCATCGTCTCGAAATACGGCTTCACTGCACGATCCTCAATGCTTGCAGACTGCGGCAATGGCCCCGCCGCGTCAGGCGCAGGGCCGCCACGGATTGCCTGAGCTGAAACGAACGCTCGGTCCGGTGTTTTCCGCTTGAACGATCCGCACTTGAGCGGCACTGCGACCGGCGGTGCGGCACAAGAAACAGTCCACGGTTCGATTCCGGTGGCGCCCCAACCGGTTGTTCTCGATCGTCGCGAACCCCGACGGTTTACGGCGACGGGCGGCAGGTGTCCTTCCTGGGACACCTCTTGCCCCTCACCGATTCGGCGCGTGGCCGCACGCGATCCCGGAAATGATGAGCTTCTGCACGTTCGAGGTACCCTCGACGACCTGCAGGGACTTGGCGTCGCGGTAGAGCCGCTCGGCCGGATACTCCGTCGAGTACCCGTACGACCCGTAGATCTTCATGCACTCGTTGGCCGCGTGCACCGCCGCCTCGCTCGCCTGCAGCTTGGCCAGCGACGTCTCGTACTGGTTCGGCCGGCCGTTGTCCTTGAGCCAGGCGGCCCGGTACACGAGCATCCGGGCCGACTCGTGCTCGAGGGCCATCTCCGCGATCTGCGCCTGCACCATCTGGTGATGCGAGATCGGCTTCCCGAACTGGGTCCGCTCGTTGGCGTAGCTCACGGCGGCGTCGAGGGCCGCCCCGGCGACCCCGAGAGCCCCCGCCGCGCACCCCAGCCGGGTGTTGTTGAGCTGCCACATGCAGATCTTGAACCCGTCGCCGGGCTCGCCGAGCAGGGCGTCCTTCGGCAGCTTGGTACCGTGGAACGCCATCTCCCCGGTGGGCGCGCAGTGCAGGCCGAGCTTGGTGTCGATGTCCGTCGCGACGAAGTCGTCGACCTTCTTGGGCTCCAGGATGAACGCGCTCATGCCCCGGTGCTTCCGCTCGGGATCGGTCATGACGTAGAGCAGCCCCGCGTCCCCCTGGGTGGCGTTCGACACCCAGATCTTGCTGCCCGTCAGCTCCCAGTGGTCGCCCCGGTCGCGGGCGACGGTGGTCATGCTGGCCACGTCGGAGCCGCTCTCGGGCTCGGTCATGCCGAAGAAGCCGATCTGCGTCCCCGCGACCCACCCCGGAACGAACCGCTCCTGCTGCGCCGGGGTGCCGAACTTCGCCACCGTCAACGCCGGCCCGAGGTTCTGCATGTTGAACGGCAGCCGCCACGACGCCGAGACCTTGGCGACCTGCTCGGCCATCAGCACCGACTCCAGGAAGCCGAACCCGGTGCCCCCGAGCGCTTCCGGCACCCCGCACGAGAAGAAGCCGAGCTCGCCCATTCGCTGCACCCGGTCCAGGCGGAACTCGTGGTTCCTCTCCTCCTCCACGAGGGTCGGCGCGATATCGTTCACGGCGAACTCGCGCGCCGTCTCCTGCACCAGCTTCTGTTCGTCCGTCAGCTCGAAGTTCATCCTCGTGCTCACTCCCCGATGGCCACCAGCGGATCGTCTTCCTCGACCTGGTCGCCGACCGCGACCCGCAGCGCCGTCACCGTGCCTCCGGACGGCGCGTACACCACCGTCTCCATCTTCATCGCCTCGAGCACCAGGACCTCGTCGTCCTCTTCGACCGTGTCGCCGACCGCCACCGCGATCGAGAGCACCTTCCCGGCCAGAGGCGCCGCTACGTCTTCCGCCATGTGCTTCGTCCTTCCCCCGTCTAGCCCAGCATCGTCAGGAAGATGCCGGCCGCGATGACCGTACCGATGACGCCGGCCAGGTTCGGGCCCATCGCGAACATCAGCAGATAGTTCTTCCGGTCGGCCTCGGCCCCGACCCTGTGGACGACCCGCGCCGCCATCGGCACCGCCGACACCCCCGCCGCCCCCACCAGGGGATTGATCTTATCGCTGGTGAACAGGTTCATCGCCTTGGCGAGCAGCACGCCGCTCGCGGTGCTGACGGCGAACGCGGCGAGGCCCAGCGCGAAGATGAACAGCACGTCGGCCCGCAGGAACGTCGCCGCGTCCATCGTGGCCCCGACGCTCAGACCGAGGAAGATGGTGACGATGTTCATCAGGGCGTTCTGCGCGGTGTCCGTCAGACGCTCGACGACCTTCGACTCGCGGAAGAGATTGCCGAGCATGAACATCACGATCAGCGGCGCCGAGGCGGGCACCAGCAGCACGATGCCCATCGCCGCGACGACCGGAAAGAACAGCTTCTCGCGGGCCGTCACCTTCCGCGCCTTCTTCATCCGGATCGCCCGCTCCCGCTCCGTCGTCAGGAGGCGCATGATCGGCGGCTGGATGATCGGGACCAGCGCCATGTAGGAGTAGGCGGCGACGGCGCAGGCGCCGAGCAGCTCGGGGGCGAGCTGGGCCGCGAGGAAGATCGTGGTCGGCCCGTCGGCGCCGCCGATGATGCCGATGGCCGCGGCCTCCTCGAGGCTGAACCCGAACGCGTGCGCGGCAAAGAACGTGACGTAGACGCCGCCCTGCGCCGCCGCCCCCAGGAAGATCAGGCGCGGCTGCGACAGCAGCGGGCCGAAGTCGGTATGCGCCCCGAGCCCGAGGAAGATGAGCGGGGGGATGACCTCCCACTCGACCCCGTAGTGATAGAACCGCCAGATCAGGCCCTCGCCGGGGGTCATCAGCCCGGTCAGCGGCAGATTGGCGATCAGGATGCCGAACCCGATCGGCAACAGCAGCAACGGCTCGTACTGGCGGTGTATCGCGAGATGGATCAGGGTCAGCCCGATCGCCCACATGACCACCATGCCCGGAGTGACGGCCAGGACGCCGAGCTGGTCGAGAAACGCCACTACTCGGATGCCCGGTCGGCCGGGGCCGACTCGCGGGCCGGACGGCCGACGGCGGCGGCGAGAATGCGCATCAGCAGATACAGGACGGTGATGCCCGTGAAGACCCCGATGATGCCGTTGATGAAGATGTCGGTAGCCGTGACCACGAAACGCTCCCCCCGCCGACGGCGGCGGGACCGCGACAATTATACGGCGTGCCGGCCTCGGCGGGCGCTATCATGATCGCCGATGTCCGCCGCGCGACGCCGGCACCCCCGGCCGCCCCAACGGCACGCACCGACCCCGGCTCCCGCGGTCCCGGCCGCCGCTTCTCCGGCCCTTCCGGTCTCGGCGGTTCCGCTGGGGCTGACGATCGGGCTCCTCGCCGTGTCCCTCGTGCCCCGCGTGCAGTCGAGCGCGGTCCTCGCCGGCTCGTTCTGGGCCGCCGCGGCGGCGCTGGCGGCGTGGCAGGCGGTCCTCTACCTGCGCCTGCGGACGCAGTCGGCCGGCCGGTCGTTTCGCGTCGTCGTGCGGCCGCAGCACTACCTGCAGGCCGCGGTCCAGATGGCGGTGTTCCTGTACTGGGGGTACTTCTGGCGGCCGGTGTACGACCATGCGTGGCTGCTCGTCGCCCAGCTCCTCTTCGCCTACGCGTTCGACCTGCTGCTGTCCTGGTCGCGCCGCGACCACTACGTGCTGGGGTTCGGCCCGTTCCCGATCATCTTCAGCACCAACCTCTTCCTGTGGTTCCGCGACGACTGGTTCTACCTGCAGTTCGTGATGCTCGCGGCCGGCTTCCTCGGCAAGGAGTTCGTGCGCTGGCGGCGCGAGGGGCGCAGCACCCACATCTTCAACCCGTCCGCCTTCTCCCTCGGCCTGTTCTCCTTGATCCTGCTGGCGACCGGCACCACCGATCTGACCTGGGGTCAGGACATCGCCTCGACCCTGACCCTGGCCCCGCGGATCTATCTGTTCCTGTTCGCGATCGGCCTCGTCGTCATGTACGCGTTCTCGATCACCCTGGTCGCGGGCTCGGCCGCGATCGTGCTCTTCGGATCGAGCGCGCTGTACTCGGCAGTGACCGGGGTGCCCTACTTCATCGACTCGGAGATTCCGAGCGCGGTGTTCCTCGGGCTGCACCTGCTCGTCACCGACCCGTCGACGTCGCCGCGGACGCCGCTCGGCAAGGCCCTCTTCGGGGCCCTCTACGGGGCGGGGGTGTTCGCGCTCTACGCGCTGCTGGGGGCGGCGGGCCTCCCCACCTTCTACGACAAGCTGCTGTGCGTGCCGCTGCTGAACCTGAGCGTGCAATGGATCGATCGGCTCGCCGCCGCCGTCCGGGCCCGCCGCGAGGCGGCGCCGCGGCCCGAGGGGACATTGACGCCGGCGCAACCTAATCTGCTGCAAGCCAATCTCCTCCATATCGCGGTGTGGGCGCTGTTCTTCGGCGCGATGACCGCGGCGGGGGCAACGGACGGACGGCATCGCGGCGACACCGTCCCGTTCTGGGAGCAGGCCTGCGCCGACGGCCGGCCGCAGGCCTGCGCACGGCTGGTGCAGATCGAGACCAACTACTGCGGCGACAACGCGGGATGGGCATGCAACGAGCTCGGCCGGCACCACCGGGAGGGAACCGTGGTCGCAGCCGACCCCGAGCGGGCGTTGGAGTACTTCGCTCAGGCCTGCGAGCTGCGGTTCCAGGCCGGCTGCGTCAACCTGCTCGACCCGGCGTCCACGGCCCGGGCCGATCCGCGCGCGCTCGACCTCCGGCTGCTGCTCCGGGAGGCCGGCCCCAACCTGCTGGAGACGCCCGAACCGATGCTCTACGCGAGAGCCTGCGACCACGGCTGGTCGTTCGCCTGCGGGCCGTGACCTTGAACATGCTCACCGAAACCACGTCGCCCACGCGGCGGATCGTGCCCGGCCCGTCCCCAGTCGGCCCGGCCGGCGATGTCCGGGGCCGCTCCCGCAGGCCTCCATCGCGCGCAATGCTTCGGCCCCCCTCGGGCTGGAACACTCATCCGCGGTGCTCGGACGGCCGCTCCCCCGCCGCGCACGGCCCTTCGGCCCCGGGGGGCGGCGGGGATCTCCGATGATGTCCACCTCCTCGACGCCGCCCGTACAGTCCGCGAACGACCCGTCCCCCGGCGTGGTCGGACCGGCGATCCTGGCCGTGCTCGTCACCGGGGCGGCCGTCTGGCTCGCGGTCCAACCGGTTCCGGGAGGGCGCGGGGAGACGGCCGCCGCCGCTCCGCCGGCCGCGGCGATCCCCGCCGAGCTGCGGGGGTTCCGCGCCGACGCCTGGTTCCTGCCGGACGACGCGGAGCTCGGCTTCGTGGAGATCGGGGCCGGGCCGTTCTCGATGGGCGCCGACCCGACCACCGACGCCGAGGCGTTCGACAACGAGCGCTGGTCGGCGACGACCTCCCAGGGGACGGTGGATCTGCCAGCCTACTTCATCGGCCGCCACGAGGTCACCGTCGCCCAGTTCACGGCCTTCGTCGCCGCGACCGGGTTCCCCGCCGATCCGCAGGCTCTCGAGGCGCCCCCCGACCACCCCGTCGCCAACGTGTCGTGGCCCGACGCGCTGGCCTACTGCCGGTGGCTCGATGCCGAGCTGCGGGCCGCGCCGCAGACGCCGCCGCCGCTCGCTGAACGCCTCGGGGCGGGCTGGCGGATCACCTTGCCTTCGGAAGCGCAATGGGAGAAGGCGGCGCGCGGGAACGACGGCCGGCGCTACCCGTGGGGCGAGGAGATGCGCCGCGACCGCACCGCCCTCCAGAACGGCGCGACCGTCCCGGTCGGCAGCAGGCCGTGCCCCGAGTGCGCCCACAGCCTGCTGGACATGAGCGGCAACGTCTGGGAATGGACGCAGAGCCCGTTCCAGCCCTACCCGTTCGATGAGGAAGACCGCGGGGACATGGACGCCGACGCCCTGTGGGTCATGCGGGGCGGCTCGTTCACCGACCCCGCTCGCAACCTGCGAACCACCACCCGCGGCGGCGCCGACCCCGGCGCCCGCCGGCCCTTCATCGGCTTCCGGGTCGCCCTCTCGCCGCCCCCGTCCGCGGAGCCTCCACGGTAGGACGGTAAAGACCCTCGGCTGAGCCGATTGAGCCGAAGAGAAACCGGCGGTGACGGGTTCTCAGGCCCGGTCGTCGGAGGCAGCCAGACGTATTCGCCGCTCCAGGTGGCGGTCGCTCAGCCGAACAGACGACGAACCCAGTCGATGAACTGTACCGCGAGCGGCGCTGTCGCATCCAGGTCGCCGGCGCCGATGGCGGCACCCATCTTCCGCGGCTCCGCACGAGCCGCCAGCCAGGCGTGAATCCTGGCCCGCAGGACCCTGTCGGGTGAGAACTTGCGCTGGTCCGTCGGGATGCCGTCGATATAGCGCTGCGCCGTCGGCCAGACGGGGTCGTCGGGGGGTTATCAGTCGCTCGATGAAGTCTTCGAGCTCGCCGGCCGACGCGTTGTCGGGCATCAGCCAGACGCCTGTCCGGGGCCTCCCCTCGACAACCGTACCGGTCGCCGCCATCTGCGTCGGCGCTTGGGCAACGGCCTGACGCAGTTGGTGTGTCACCGCCGCCCAGCGCCGGGCCGGATGCCGGTTCGCGTCAACCAGAATGCCCAGCGCGGTGCGGCCCGACACCTTGATTTCCGGACCAATTGCACTCTTGACGTTCGGGAAGCCGCCCTTGTCGAGGATGTCGAACGCCGGCAAGTCCGCGTGACGCCGGCAGAGATGCTGCACGACATGCTTGTCGTCGGGACCCTCCACCAGCAGAACCCGACGAGGTGGCAGATCGTCGGCCATTGCGCTCACCGGACCTCGATGTCCTGCTCGGCCACGGTCTCGAGTTCATCCTCCGTGTACTCGACCGCCCGCACCGCGTCGCCGTCCCGCTCGAGGCGCACGAGGACGCCCTCGGCCTCCTTGACGTCGGCCGCTGCCCGCGCGAAGCCCTTCACGCAATCGCGGCTGTGGGTGGTTGCCAGAACCTGCACGTTGTGCTGGTGCGCGGCACGCAGGACCAACCGCCAGAAGTCCGGCTGGACGGAATAGTGGATCCCGTTCTCCGCTTCGTCGAGGACCAGGAAACCGTCGCGGCTGTTGACCAGAGCGAGCCCGGCGGCGAACAGTCGTGTGACTCCGTCGCCGAGGCTCTTCAGAGGAACGGGGCGGGGATGGTCCCTCAGCTTGACGACCACGCGGCGACCGATTCCCCCGTAGCGCGCCTCCTCGTCGCCGACGAGGGCCACGCGCTCGATGTCTTCGGCCGTCAGGCGCAGGGCCTTCAGGGAGAGATCTTCTTCCACGGTCAGAGCTACGCTGTCCCAGAAGCGCGCGAGCCTGCTGTTGCCCGGCAGTCCCGGTCCCAGGGACTCGCATTCGATCGCAGGCCACTCACTCTCGTCGAACAGGCGCTGCTGCATGCGCCAAGCGTGACGACGCCGTGACCAGTTGGCGCGCGGCTCACGCACGTCCGGTAGCCAGGGCAGCAACCTCTCCCTCTCGCGGTACACGACCTTGATGGCCTGCATGTCGGCTTCCATCGGAAGCTCGGCGAACAGTGCCCTCTGATCGGCAGACCAGTCGCCTGGTGTGGACACCTCGATCCGGACATCGTCCGCGCCGGAGCTGGGGCCGATCGTGATGGGTCGCTCGCGTGACGCGGTCCGACCGTGGAACAGGGCGGCGTAGTCCGGAAAGACGACCGGATCGCGATCCTCGTCGAGCCCTGATGCGAATTCCTCCCGCTTGTTCAGAAGTTCATGCAGCACCGTCGGACGCCCCCGCGCGGCATGGACGCGCACCGCCTCCAGCACCGTCGTCTTGCCTACCCCGTTACGGCCGGCGAGGAGGGTGACGCGGCCCAATCGCCGAATCGACAAGTGGTCTATCCCGCGAAAATGGCCGATCGACAGATCCGAAAGATGCAGACCGTTCGCGTGCTTGTCGGACATGGGCGTGCCTTGCCACCATTCTATCCGGCCCGTGTCCGGTGCCCGTGATCGGGGCGAAGCTCCCAGGCCGCCGTCAGTCGCGCGCGCCGGCCTCGGCCGCGAGCCGCGCGTCCTCCTCGAGGACGCGGGCGCCGCGGAGGATGCCGCCGAACGAGTAGTTCGCCTCGTGACAGGCGTACTCGTAGACCCGGTCGTCCGAGGCGGGCCAGACGTACTCGCCGCTCCAGGGGGCGGTCCACACCGTGGGATCGTCCACCGTGAACTGATAGAGGAGCGTCTCGGCGTCGAGCCGGGTGAACCGCTCGACGACGTGCAGGTTCCGGGAGGCGGCGCCGAAGGACGGGTTGTCGGTGAAGTTGGTGGTGTCGACGACGAGGGTGTCCCCCTCCCAGTGGCCGACCGAGTCGCCCAGCCAGCTCCGGATCTCGGGCGGATTGTGCTCCTGGTTCATGCGGACGATGCGGGCGTCGTGCACCATCTCGACCAGAATCATCACCGTGTCGTCGGTCTGCACGATGCGCTTCATGTTGTTGTAGAGGACCGAGAGCATCGGGGGGCCGGCGGTGGACCCGAACCCCATGAGGCACCGCTCGGCGTGCGGGCGCTGCTCGGGGTGGTCGTAGGGACCGGGCGCATCGAGGTCGTCCGCGAGCCACCACGCGGTGCCGTCGTTGGGCCGCGCGCGCGCGGCGCGGGCCGCCCGCGCCGCGCGCGCGCCGTCCGTCAGGGGCGGCTGCCGGCCGTCGGGCGGGTCGGTGATGATCGACGTGCGGACCAGCCCGTCGATCTGAAAGGCGGCTTCGCCGCGATCGATCCAGAACGTGTTGTAGCCTCCGACGTTCCCGGCCGCGCCGCCCGACCCGTCGCCGCCGGCGGGCGGCGCCTCCCGGTCGCCCTCCCGGGTCTCGAACCCGGCCCGCTGCTCTGCCGCCCGCGCCGCCGCCCGTTCATCCGACCCCGCCGGGGCCAGATTGAACACGTTGGCCAGCCCATCGGGGTCCGACGCGATGATCGCCGCCTCCTCCCGGGTCAACGTCAGCCGATTGCCGAACTCCCGCGGCCGCTGCAGCGGGGTCACGGTGGCGGTGTCGTAGGTGCCGGACAGATCCGGCCGGCCGGTGGGGGTGCGGGGAATGTCGGGATCGGCCTGGGCCGACACGGCGGACGGTCCCGCCGCCCCGATCAGACCGACGACGCCAAGACAGAGGGCGATTCGACGAGACATCGATGCTCCTTCCCGGTTGAACCGATACCGCCCGAAACCGTCACTGGCTCCGAACAGTCGCGTTGCGGCTTCGCCTGCCGCCCTGGCCGACCTTGTCGGGAGTCCGCGCCGCTCCACCCGCGGCGCGGACTCCTGACTCTCGGTCCCGCCGGCCGCCCGTGCCCGAGCCCGGGCCGGCCGGTTCAGTTGCCGGAGACGGCCGCGCGAAGCTCGGCCAGTCCTCGCTGAAACAGGCGCTCGATACGGTCGCTGCTGCGAAACTCGGCGAGAATCGAGGCCCGGCGGCTCGTGCGCAGACTCCCGATGATGTACCGCAGGGTCGTCGCCATCACCGTGCCTTCTTCGGTGCCGGTCTGCTCGAACCGGCGCTGGAAGCCCCGCAGTGTCGTCTCGAACGCGGGGTCGTGCCACAGCTCCACCCCGGACTCGAGGCGCACGAAGTCGTCGAGCACCGCCGCGAACTCGGGCGGAGCCGGCCGGTGCCAGAACGACACGTCCGGACCGAGGTCCGCGACGTACGACGGGAGGTAGACGTTCGCCCCCCTCGGCACCCGGCGGACGAGGGCCGGGTTGAACCGCTTCAACTCGTCGGTCGACAGTCCCGACTTGCCGCGAAGATCGGCCAGCGACAGGCTGCGCGGCGTGCGCATCGCGAAGATCGGCGCCTGCGGCGTCCTGCCGATCAGCCGCGTGATGTTGACGGTGTTGCCGAACACCATCTCCGAGTAGAGGAACGACCGGATGCCGTAGGTGCGAAACAGATCGCGATAGCGGGGAATGGAGATGGCCCGCAGGTCGACGGCGTACTTCGACCCCAGGAAGTACTGCTCACGGGTACCCGTCCCGCCCAGCCGTATCCCGTTGATGACGGTCCGGCCGACATTGACCCCGCCCGCGTGATGCTCGGACAGGGCCGGTATGAAGCTGTCGTACATGGTGGCCAGGATCGTGAGATGCGCCGCACAGTACGGCGCCTGCGTCGTCTGGTTGTACACCTCGATGACGTTGGGATCGAGTCGGTCCAGATGGGTCCAGTTGCGCCGGAGCCACTGGCAGAACCCGAGAGCGTCCGCGCCGGAGCGCGCCCGCCCGTTCAGCCCCGACTCGAGCATCGCCTGGGCCAGACCGATCTCGGCGGGGACGCCGAACCGCTCGTAAATCGCCCCCCACTGCTCGAGAAACGCGCCGAACCGCTCCGCGTGGGGGGCGACGAAGCTCCCCCGGGTGGCATTGTCGACGACCGGACCGCCGACGAGCGGCTCCAACAGCTCGGACACCCGGTCGCGCCGACGACTCAACTGCGACGGCAACCGGACCCCGTCGAGGACGTTCTCGAGCGCAGGGTCGAACCAGACTCCCTCTCGAGCCCAGTTGCCGCCGGTCGGGAACGTCGCCAGCAGACGGCCGTCCACCCCGCTTCCGAAGACGATCCGGCCGTCCGGAATCGTGAACACGTGCTGCCAGAACGGATGCCGCGGGCGGAACTCGGCGATCGCGGCCAGATCCTCCTGGTAGCGTGCTTCCATGAACGGCACCGGCTCGACCGGCGCCGCCGACTCGTCGGCTCGCTCAGCCGGCTCCCCCGCGGGAGGAGCCGGCTGGTCCCGAGCCGGTTGCGCATGCAGCGTCGAGCCGTCGCGTCCTCCCGCCGACGAGAGGAGCACGACGACCCCGGCCAGCGCGGCGAGACCGCGCAGGATGCCCACGTTTCTCACGATGACGAACGGATGTCTACCCATGTCGCAGTCGCCTCCCAGCAGGACGGACACGGATTGCCTATGGCCTCACGCGCACGTACTTCTGAATCCGGCGCGGACGCGGCTCGCCGCCGTAGATGTTGCCCTCGCCGTCGACGGCCACGAACTCGGCGCCGTTGCCGGCCGGGTCGCGGGGGTCTCCCCACGGGAAGAGAATGAACTCGGTGACCCAGCCGGTGGCCACCTCGCCGATCCGGATGCCCATCTCCCAGCCGGGGTTCTGCAGGTCGTCCGACTCGGAGTCGGCCACGAAGATGCGCCCGTGGTCATCGAAGAAGATGCCGCTGGGACGCCCGAACTGGGTCCACTGCGCGATGAACTCGCCTTCCTGATCGAAGATCTGGACGCGGTTGTTCGAGCGGTCGCCGACGAAGATGCGCCCGTCGTTGTCCATGGCGATCGCGTGGAGGGTGCGGAACTCGCCCGGCGCGTATCCGGTCTGCCCCCACTCCTTGATGTAGGTGCCGTCACTCGCGAACTTCACGACGCGGTTGTTGGTCTCGTTGGCGTGGCCGTCGGCCACGAAGATGTCGCCGTTGTCGGCGACGACCACGTCGGCCGGCGCGTTGAAGTGGTCCCGGCCGCCCCCCGCCTCGCCGGGCGTGCCCAGGGTCATCAGCACCTCGCCGGTCGGACTGAACTTGATGACCTGGTGCCCGCGGGTCCCCTCCTCGGGGGTCCGGGCCTCGCCCACCGCATCGGTGACCCACACGTTGCCGTCGTTGTCGACGTCGATGCCGTGCGGCCAGATGAACATCCCGCCGCCGAAGCTCTCGACGGCGTTGCCGTCCATGTCGAACTTCACGACCGGGTCGAGGTCGGAGTCGAGGCACTCCCAGCCGAAGAACTCTCCGGACGCGTCGCACCGGATGACCGCCCACAGGTGCTCGCCGTCCGTATCCATGGTCACCTTGCCGACCGCGCCCATCTCCCGGCCGTCGGGCAGCTTCGCCCACCCGTCGACCTGCCGATACGGATTCGGCAGCACCTGGGCCGGCGCCACGCTCGCCCCGGCCAGCACCACCGCCAGGGTCACCACCACGACTCGCAAGCTTGTTCTCGACATCGTCACCTCGTTCCTCGTGCGCAGGGTTGCGCAGAATCGCGCCAATTATACTCTCGGCATGTCGCCGGATCTCCGCCACCTCTCCGCCGTCCCCCGCTGGTCGCACCGGGACCCGGTCGAAGGCGGGATTCCGTTTCCCGACGGCGACCCGCGGCGGGAGCTCTGGGCCACGGCGACGGACGTGGCGAAACGGGCGCTCGAACGCTGCGACGCCCACATCGCGGCCACCGCCCGGGTCACCCCGGACTCGGCCGTCTATCGCGCGCAACTGATCGACCTTGCGCTGCGGCGCTTCGACATCTGGGCGGAACGCTGCCTGGCGGTCGTCTCGAACGAGGGAGAGGTCGACGCCTATCGGCAATGGCTCGCCGTCTACGTCGGAAACTGGCTGGGTTACGTCGCCGACACCTGTCCCCGGGTGGAGCCGGGCAACGAGCTGCGCGCCCGACTCGATGCCGCGCGGAGACGCTGGTCGGACGCGGCGCGGGCGGCCGTGGCCCGCGCGCCGGGGGCCGCCGGCGATGCCGCCGCTCAATAGAGACCCGGCTCGTCAGTACGAATGACGGGCCAGGAGGGCCCGCCACTCGGCGACCGCCGCGGCGTCGAACGGGGTCGTCGGCGCCGCCTCCAGCACCAGTTGTCCTGAGGTGTAGGGAAGGCCGTAGAAGCGCTCGTTGGCGTCCCGATCGGCGCGAATCGTCGACCCCTTCAGGGTGATGCCGGCAAACAGGCCTCGGCTCCGCGAATAGCTGAGGATCTGGGCGTGCAGAAAAAGGTCCGTCGCGGCCTCGGCCTCCCGCCCCACCGGCCCGACCACCGCGGAGGCGTCGCCGCCGAACTTGAACTCGTTCTGCAGCAGCTTCTCGAGGCCGTCTCGGTTGAGAATGACGAGCACCACGTCTACCGACTGGCCGCCGATCTGCAGCCCGAAGCTGCCGCCGGTCATCGTCAGGAAGGCGGGCTGCGACCATTCCCCGGCCTCGTCCCGGGCGCTGATCACCCCCTTGCCGCGGTGGGCTCCGAAGATGAACCCGGCCTTCACGGTGTTGGGAATGATGGCGATCGCTTCCGCCCGTTCGAAGATGGACTCCGGGACTCCACTGTCCGGCGCGCCCAGGATCGCTTCGAACACGCCGGTGGCCGCCCGGAGCCGATCGAGCTCCTCGTCCTGCGCGAAGGCGGTACCGTCAATGCACAGCAGAACGACCGTGGTGGTCACGAACCGCAGAAAATGAGTGCGCATCCCGCGATCTCCCCCGCGCAACGGATCATGGTGCCGTTGCGGTCCGGTCCCGCGACGATGAATGCCCGCGGGCCGGACCGTCCTGCCTCTCGCTCTCGCCCCTCGCCGGAAGCCGGTGTCACTGCTGGTCGTCGCCGCTGTCCTCTTCCATCAGATAGTCCCAGTGGCGCCCGGCCTGGGTCAGGATCGGCGCCAGATCGGCGGCCAGGAGATACCCCCGGTCGGCGAGGGCCAGCGCCGCCTCGGTCACCTGGCCGAGGTACGCGGCGCGGCTGCCGTAGCGCTCCTCGATCGAACGCCGGGAGTCGCCGGTGCGCGCGCGGTCCTCGCCGGTCAGCGGGAACGGAATGTAGGACCCCTGCATGCTCGACAGCACGTCGGTCGGGCCGGCCCCGCCGCGAAACAGGTTCCACCCGGTGTAGGTGGCGAGGGGCACCGCGACCTCCGGCATCATCAGGCCCCCGGTCTCGTTGCCGTCGGCATCCACCGCCGGCACCAGGATCGGGAACGCGGACAGCACCTCGGGGGGCTGCACGGTGACGATGCCCTCCGTCCGGAACGCGGGGCCGTAGACGGCGCGGTAGGCGAGGTGCGGCTCGGCCGGCTGGCCGACGCCGGGGAGATCGGGGAACCCGATTACGTCCGGGGCCACGAGGTCGCCGTCGGCGATGCGCGGATAGATGCTGGCCGGCGGGGACGCGGCGTCGTCATCGATCCAGCCGTCCATGGCCAGCACCAGCGACCGCAGGAACCACGAATAGTCGTTCGGGTTGCTCGGCTGCTGTCCGCTGGTGCGGCGCGGCGGGAAGCGGCCCGGGCCGTGCTGCCCGCCCGCGAACGAGTAGACGCGCACGTTGTCGAGCAGCGGCGCGTCCGCCGCGCCGTCGAGGGTGGTGTGGATCAGCGACGCCGCGCGTCCCCAGTACTCGTACGACGAGTTCGTGTAGAACACTTTCGGCATGTGGCCCGGCTGTATGCCGGCGAGCAGGCCGTCCTGCATGTCCGTCTCGGGGTCGTGCTGGACGACGTCGGTGAACGGAAAGATGTCGCTCGGATAGAGCTTGTTCAGGAACGGGTGTCCGTCGCGGGACGGCTGGGCGAACCGGTGATTGAAGCTGCCCCGGCCGCCGCCGGCGACGTGCGCCATGACCCCGTCGAACGCCCGGCGGTCATGCTCGTCGGTGTTGTAGCCGTGGTAGAGGAACGTCCGCAGGAAGCGTCCGCTCTGGGACACGCCCCACGCGATGGCGTGCTCGATGGCGCCGGCCGGCAATCCCAGCTCGGGGCTCGCGTCGTACTTCATCCGCGAGATCATGTCGCGGACCGCGGCCGGCCCGAGGCCGACGAGGGCCGGGTCCTTCGCCACGTAGACGACGTCGTAGAGCTTGTGCGGCTCGAAGCCCCCCTCGAGGTAGACGTGCGTCGGATCGTCGACGATCTCGCCGTTCTCCCCGCGCCGCGCGAAGCGCCACTGGCTGCGCGGCACCACCCGCCGGGGCTGGCCGACGCCGTCGCGCACGGTCATCACGTTGGCCGGATCGTCGGGGTCCGCGACCACGTAGGCGATGTGGCTCCGGTCGGCGAGCGATCGGTCGAAGACCCGCTCGTTCACCACCACCTCGCTCCGCACCAGCCCCGTGATGGTCGCCCCGTCGTCGGTCGCCACCGGCGTGTGCAGCCGCATCTGGCCCTCGCGCATCGGCACGTCGAACTGCCAGCCAAGCCACAGCAGGGAGAAGCCGTTCTCGAGCAGGAACCCGTCGCCCATCTCCTCGGCGGTGCGCGGGTCGCGGCTGCCGGCGGCGTTGTTGAAGTAGCCGAGCATGCCCTTGCCGCCCCGGTTCGACACCTCGTAGAGGACGGTGCCGTTGCCGCGGGTGACGTCGGTCGGCTTCAACAGGAAGAAGTTCGAGCGGAACTCGACCATGCCGCGGTCGTTCCGCGGCGCGAGGTCGATGTCGGTGACGATGCGGTTGGCGGGATTCGCGGGGTCGACCTCGTAGTGCACCATGCCCCGCAGCGCCTCGTAGGAGCCGGCCAGACCGTAGGCCCGCCCGTCTGCGACATCGTGGCGGGCGTCGACCTCGACGCGGACCACGTCGGCCGACGCGGTGGCGGCGACGAGCAACAGGAACAGGGTCGCGAGCGCTGAAACAGGACGGGTCATGGTCAGGGTCCTCCCGATCCGGAACAATCCGGCGCCATTCGGCGTTACCGATCACTCCAATCATAGATCGACCGGCGCCGTCCCCGCGCGCGCGGATATTCAGCCGGGTTCCAGCACCTGCGTGACGGCGGTTGCGATGCGGTCCCATTCCCGTCTCTGGGCCGCGAGACATGGCCACGGTCGAGGACCGGCTGGTGCAATCGGTGGGGGTCCGAGCGGCTCAATACGCTGGCGGCCGGTGCGTTCGCGGCCCTCGCCCTGCTGCTCGCGGCGGTCACCCGGGCCGCGGACTGCTAGAATGCGATGAGGTGCTCGTGATCCCACCGGGGAATCAGCCTGCCGTCGGGAAGCGGCGGGTCGACGAAGGCGCGGCCTCGAGCCCGGACGAGCCGGCCGCACCGGGGCAACGGGAATCAGGTGAACGAAACGATGGTCTTGCCCGCCGGGGCCACGGTGGTGACGGCGACGGAGCTGCCCGCTCTGTCCTCGCGCCTTTGCCTCGAGGGAAAGCGGGCGGAGCTCGTGCGAGGAGACCTGATCGTGATGACGCCGGCGGGTGGACGTCACGGGCAGGTCGCCCACAGGGTCGGACTCGTCGTCGGCAACCACGTCCTCGACCGGAACCTGGGCCGGGTCTTCGCGGCCGAGACCGGGTTCCTTCTGCAGCGCGGCCCGGACACGGTCCGGGCGCCCGACGTGGCGTTCGTCGCCGCCGATCGCCTGGCCGCAGCCGAGATCCCGGCCGGGTTCCTGGAAATGGCGCCCGACCTCGCGGTCGAAGTGGTATCGCCCAACGATTCCGCCACCGCCGTTCAGGCCAAGGTCGACGACTGGCTCCGGGCCGGCACGCGCCTCGTCTGGGTGGTCGATCCGGAGACCCGATCGGTGACCGTGCATCGCCCGGCGCACGCGGCCGCGGTGTTCCCCGAATCGAACACCCTGGACGGCGCTCCCGTGTTCTCCGACTTCAACGTGCCTGTGCGCGACCTGTTCACGTAGGAGCCCGCCGCGAAGCTCCGCTGCGCTCGACCGACGATGCATCGCGACGATGCATCGCGCGCGCGTCGACTGCCGGGTGTTCAGCACGCGCCGCGCGGCCGGGAAGAACGATGCATCGCGCGCGCGTGGACTGCGGTCTCGCGGTCGACACCCCGAGGCTGCATCATGAGAGCGTCGGCGCTAGAATGGGGCGGGCCCGTTCGCCCCACACGGGAGGTCAGCCCATGTTCGTGACCCGGAAAGCGATGCCACGGCGGACGGTCCTGCGGGGGCTCGGCGCCTCGCTCGCGCTGCCGCTGCTGGACGGCATGGTCCCCGCGTTCGCCACGGCGGCGCGGCCGGTGCGCCGGCTCGGGGTCGTGTACGTGCCGAACGGCATGATGATGGAGCACTGGGTGCCGGCGGCGGAGGGCTCCGCCTTCGACTTCCCGGCCATCCTGCAACCGCTCGAGCCGCTGCGCCGCCACGTGCAGGTGCTGTCCGGCATGCACGGCGTGGCCGGGCCGGGACCGCACCCGCGGGCCTCGACGCGGTTCCTGACCGGCGTCCCCGCGAAGCCCGAGAACGGGGCCGACGTCCTCGCCGGGGTGTCGATGGACCAGATCGCGGGTCGCGTCCTCGGCCGCGAGACGCAGTTGGCGACGCTCGAGCTGGCCCTGGACGGCCGCGACTTCGCCGGCTCGTGCGGCAACGGCTTCAGTTGCGCCTACACGAACACCATCGCGTGGGCGGACGAGACCACCCCCCTGCCGATGGAGAACAACCCGCGCATCGTGTTCGAGCGCTTGTTCGGCGACGCCGGCAGCACCGACGCCGCGATCCGCCAGGCCCGGCGCCGCAAGGACGCGAGCCTCCTCGACTCGGTGCGGGAACGCACGCGCGACCTCGCCCGCGGCCTGGGACCGCGGGACAACCTCAAGCTCGACCAGTACCTGGACGCGGTGCGCGACGTCGAGCGGCGGATCCGGATGGCCGAGGCGCAGACCGGCCGCGACCTGCCGGTGGTCGTCCAGCCGGAAGGCATTCCCGACACCTTCGGCGAGCACGCGGAGCTGATGTTCGACCTGCTGGCGCTCGCCTTCGAGACCGACCTCACGCGGGTCGGCACGTTCATGCTGGGACGCGAGCTGACGGGCCGGACCTATGCCGAGATCGGGGTGCCCGACGCCCACCACCCGATCTCGCACCACCAGCGCGACCCCGAGAAGCTGGCCAAGCTGACGAAGATCAACCTCTTCCACGTGCAGCTCTTCGCCGGCTTCCTCGAGCGGCTGCGGGAGACGCCCGACGGCGACGGGTCGCTGCTCGACCACGCGATGATCGTCTACGGGGCGGGCATGGCCGACAGCAACGCCCACGCGTCGGACAACCTGCCGGTGCTGCTCGCCGGCGGCGGGGCGGGGGCCGGCGGGCGCCACGTGCGCCATCCCGCCGACACTCCCCTCGCGAACCTGCACCTGACCCTGCTCGACCGGCTCGGGGTGCCGGTCGAGTCGCTCGGCCACGCCACCGGCCCGTTGCCCCTCGAAGGAGGCGCCGGCTGACCGCCGGGCCCCCGAACCCGAACGGATTGCACCACGTCAGGCCGGTCGTCGGCGGTCGGCAGGCTCGATGATTCGGCCCCGCGCCGACCTGCGCCATCGGCAGCAGTCGGCCTGTGGGGGAATCAGGGGTCGAGATCGGTGGCCAGCCCGACGGCTTGGCGGGAGAGCCGAAACGCCGCCATCTCTTCGGTGTTGCGCACCAGCAGGATGTCATCGACCAGCACCGGGTGGTTCCAGGTCTTGCCCTCTATTGCCGGCGCCCGCGCCCGCTCGGTGAACCCGGTGGGCGTCGCGTCCACCAGCGCCAGGTCTCCCCGCTCGGTCAGAACGAGCAGCAGGTCCTGATCGGCCAGCAGCAGAAGCTGCCCGTGGCCGTAGCGGCCGCCCTTCCAGACGCGCTCACCCGTCTCGAGGTCGACGCTGGCCAGGATACTGCCGTCGAAGCCGTAGGCATGGCCCTCGTGCGCCACGAAATCGTTGAAGTACGGCTTCAGACCGGTCGTCGCCCACCGCACTTCGGTCGTCCAGCCGCCGTGCTTGCCGGCCGCCCGCGTCGCCGACACACGCTGCAGCCCCGAGAAGCCATCCGCGCCGACCAGGATATCGCCTCCGGCGGTCATCGCCGGCTGCACGACGCGGCTGGAGGTGGCCCAGTCGTGGGTCCAAAGCACCCTGCCATCGGCGGGAGCAACGCTGGTGACGCCGTCGGCGGTGAGCAGCAGTACTTGCGGGACCCCATCGAGGGTCACGAGATGCGGCGAGCTGTAGCTGTCGCCCCCGTCCGGCGCGGCCCACCGCGGGGTGCCGGTCTCGGCATCATAGGCGGCCAGGGTGCCGATGGCGGCGACGATGACGACCCCGTCGACGACCAGCGGCGAGGCGGCGAAGCCCCACCCCGACGAGGTCACGTCGTGTTCGGTAGCCACGTCGCGTGCCCACAACCCCCGGCCGGTCTGCGCATCCAGCGCTGTCAGCAGTCCGGTGCCACCCAACGTATACAGTCGATCGCCCGCCACCGTCGGGGTGCCGCGGGGCCCGGCGCCGGCGTGCGAGTCCCAGAACCGTGCCGGGGCGGCGTGTCGCCAGACCGGCTCACCGGTCGCCAGCACATAGCTTGAGACCATCTCCTGATCGCCCCGTTGCTCCTGGGTGAAGACCTGCTGCCCCCGGACCGAAAAGGAGCCCACCCCCGGGCCGACGGGCCGGCGCCACAGCTCTTCCGGCGGCCACGTATCCCAATCGGTCGCGATTCGTGTGCCCGGTACGATGCTGTCGCGGTTGCGGCCACGGAACCCCGGCCAGTCCGCGTCGCTTGCCGCCGTCGTCGCCTTCGGCGGTGGCGCAAGTCGTTCATCGACGGCCGTGGCCATCAACCGTGCTTCCGCGGTCTCCGTCCAGCGCCAGGACAGGTCGTGACGGGAGTCGCCGGTCATCCCGTCGGTGCGCAGCGTGGTCCAGAAGCCGGAGGCCAGGAGGATCGTGGCCACCAGCGTGAACCGCCGCGGACCGTCGCCCATCCGGCGGGTGGCCACCGCCCACGCCACGAAGACCAGGCTCAGGACCGGGGCGGTGTAGACCGGGAACATCAGCCCCATCATCGAGCTGGAGATCGAGACGTCGAGCAGCGGCACGGTGGCGAGCGAGACGGCCAGCATCAGCGGCGGTGCGCCCCAGCGCTCGATCGGCGCCGCCCCGCTGAAAAACCCCCACCACACCATGACCCCCAGCCCACCCAGAAGCGCGCCGACCACCGCGATCGGCGCCGCCCCCGGCGCCAGCAGCGGCAGTCCGATCCAGGTCGACCACAGCAGCGTCACGATGACGATGCCGGGCCAGAGCCTGAGCCCGCGCACCGGCTGCCTTGGAGCGAAAGATGTTCTGATCACACCGGGCTATTACGCCATCAGGCTGGGTTTGGTTCCCGCGAGTCGGTGGTCGGCCTGGCCGCCGGCGACCCGGAGCTGGAGAGGTCGTCCCTCGGAAGGCCCCAACCCGAACTCGGGTTCATGATGCGGCTGCTGGCGCTCTGCACCCTGCCCCGCACCAATCCCGGCGCCCGCACCCGGTACGTCCGACGCAACGGCCCCCACAGCCGGCGAGCTGCTCGACCACTGCCGCCGAAGAGCCGGCCGGGGGCGGCCGCGCCGTCCGCCCCCGCGAGTTCCGCGTCTCCGGCTCCAGACGGACTTCCCGCAATGAAGTGCCACACCCTGCGGGGGCAGCCCTGGAGTCCGCCCCCGGACGCACGGTAGCCGCCGTGAACACGCTGCTGCCATCCGCCACGGCACCCGCCCGAACCTTCACCCCGCACCGCGCGCACGACACCCGCCACGGCGTATACGGCAGCAGGCCTGCGGTCGCTTCGGGACCACGGCGGGTGAAGCGCTCGATGACGCGGGCCGCCGCGCTCGTGCCCAGGGTGATGACCCCGAGGCCCCGGCTGATCGTGGTCTGATCCACGGCGCGCAGGTTGGTGGTCTCGACCACCAGCGTGTCGCCCTCCCAACGTCCGCGCGAGTCTCCCAGCCACTGTCCGATCCGCCGGTCCACGTGCGGCCGCCCGTCCAGCGGGATGATCCGGACATCGTGGATCATCTCGGCGAAGATCACGACATGGTCCGGCGTCTGCAGGATCTCGTAGTTGTGGTTGTAGAAGTTGCCCATCATCGTGCCGGGCAGCCCGCGGCTCACGCACCGCTCGAACAGGTCGCGGCTCTCCGGTCCATCGGCGGGGCTCGTTCTCCGCGCCGCGGCCAGCCGGGATCGCACCTGCTGTGCTTCCGGCGTCAACGGTGGGAGCCGCCCATCGGGAGGATCCACGAGCAGCGAGGTGCGCTGCAGCAGCACGCCGCGCTCGCGCCAGTACTCGTTATGAGAGCCCGCGCTGCCTGCGCGGGGCACGGCGTCGCTGGTGGTTTCCAGGGTGAACTGCCTGAACCGCTCAGCCCGCTCTTCCTCCGTCAACACCGGCTTCCCGGCGAGATCCCGTGGTCGCTCCAGCGGTGTCGCGGTGACGTTGGTCCAGGTGCCCTGCAGGTCGGGGTCCCCCGACGGGGTCCGGGGCGCGCGCCACGTCGAGGTCGTCTGCTGTGCGTCGGTCGGAGCTGCGAGCGTGCCCACGAGGAACCCCGCCGCCAGACCGAACGCCGCGAGAAGGGAGCGAGCGCTCATCTCCGACCTCGGTTTCTCAGCTGACCGAGCGGTCGCCTCTGACGGCGCGTAGCGCAGCCCGCCTGTCCAGCGCTCGGCCGCCATCGGATCACCGCCTTTCCGGACGCGTGGTATCGAGAATGCCCTCGCGGAGCCGCGAGGTCAAGCTCAGACGTGGCGGGGCGGGACCGACGGCGACCCCTCCTTCGAGCCGCCGCGCCGATGGCCGACGACTGATGCCTCGCGGGAATGCTCGGGTTGGAATGGGAAGTCATGAACCTGGAGGTCGTCGGGGCGGCCGTGGCGGTCGTCGGCGCGCTGCCGTGGATCCGGCGCGACATGCGACATGACATCGCCGAGCTGCGGCGCGACCTGTCCGCGCAGATCGCGGCCGTGAAGACCCGCATCGACAACATTCTGCTGGCCGATCGAAAGACCCCCCAGAAGTCTGCGCCGTAGAACGGTGCAGACTCCTGGCAGGGTTGGTTGGGCGCCAAGCGGAGCGTAGGCGACGATTGGCGGGCTAGATCGCCGCGGTCCCCCCACCCCATCGAAACCCGCCCCTTCGCGGCTGCCGTTCTCGTGGGTATGGCCGCGGGGAAACCGAGTGGGGCAAATCGACAACCTGTTGACGCACAAGCGGTTTTTCTGACCGCAGACCCAGACGGGCTGTAGCGGAGAGCGGCTACAGCCGAAACCCTCCACAGCGGCCCCGGGGGCCGTCGACCCGTGCGAGCCCCCTCGGCCTTCTCTGATCGGCATCGGCATCTGGTAGAGAGATCGGATCGAATCATGATGAAGAACAACAACTTCCGCTTGGCGATCGTTCTGTGGGGCATCCTGGCGGCGGTCGCCTGCGACAGCGCGAGTCCGACGGCGCCGACGGAACCCGAGCCCGAGCCCGAGCCGATCACCCTCACGGGGACCTGGATGGGGACGTTCACCGGCAACTTCATCGTCTCCGACGCCGTCACCGCGGAGCTCACCCAGACCGACACGATGGTGACCGGAGAGTGGGCGACGCCGATGCCCCCGACGCTCGTCCTGCTCGGCGCGCCCCCCGAAGTCAACCTCACCGGTCCCGTCACCGGCGCGGTGACGGGCACGACGGCCGAGCTCTCGTTCGGCTTCCTCGCCATCCCGGCGTTCAGCCAGTACTTCGCCGAGGGCTGCGCGCTCTCCCTGTCGGTGACGTCGTTCACGGCGACGACGATGGACGGGACGTGGATGACCAACGCCTCGTGTCAGGAGCCGGTCAACGACAGCGGCACCCTGACGCTCACACGGCAGTAGCGGGGAAGCCGCTTGCTACGGCAGCGCCAGCAGCGGCCCTGCAGCGCATCGCCGCCCTTCCGGTAGTAGTCCAATCGGGCGGAACCGGTAACCAGGAAGGAGATGGACAGGCAGGCGGGAGACGACTCGTTCCCGCCGTCTGCCCAGCCGCAACGGCGCGAGAGTCGTCTTCCCCACCGGACGCGGGCCGCCGAACGAAGACCATCGTCTCGGCGAGATCCGCGGTCACCGCATCGTCGATGTCCCGGAGCCTGTGGGTCCCGCGCATGAGCAATTTCAGGTATACCTGAAATTGCTCATGGCATTTTCCCGGTCAACCCGAGAACACTCACGCGCCTCGGCCGCGGGCTCCGTCGCCAGTGAATCGCCACGGGGCGGCCGTCCGACCCGTAGCCTTTCCAGCTTCAGCGGCTACACCACGAACGCGAACTCGGAAACCCCGCTCGCGGCGAAATCGTCCAGCTTCATCCGCTCGATGAGATGGATGCCGTGGACGACGAGCGCGTCTACCGCGACTTCCAGCCCCGCAACTGTCGCCTGCCGCTCCGCTTGCCGCCCGACCCATCCCGCGGGAGTCCGCGCGATCTGCGGCACCGACTTCTACTCGGCCAAGGGGTCCGGCCGGATCTGGAACCGGACGATCTCGCTCGTCATTCCCTTGCCGCCCTCCAGGTGGAAGGTCGAGCCGGTGTTGAAGCTCGCCCACACGCCGCGGCCCTTCCAGCCCGCGTCGGGGTCGTCGATGCGCCCGTCGAGGCCGCGGCTGTAGAACCCGAGGGGATACGGCACCCGCATGGTCACCCACTCCCCCGTCTCGGGCAGCAGGACCAGCAGGGCGTCGGATGTCGTGCCGGTTGTGATGGGCACGTTCTCGCCGAGGCCGAGCGTGTCGAACTGATCGACCCAGTGGTAGTAGTGGTAGTCGGCGTTGGCCGACCCCTCGACCCCCTGCATCCGCGGGCCGGGGGTCTGATAGAGCGTCCACCCTGCGGCGCAGTGCTGCCCGGTCGCCTCCGGGCCGTTCAGAACCGGGCACTTGCCGCGGTCGAAGCTGGCGACGTGGCCGCTCCCGCCCAGCGCCGTCCACACCAGCCCGTTGCGGTCGACGTCGATGCCGCGCGGACCGTAGCCCCACGCGTCGGGATTCCCGTCCGGGTCGTACGGCGGCTCGTAGACCTCCGCCCTGCACGTCTCCGGCGGGTTGTCGCCCCGCTCGATCCGGACGAGCTGCCCCGGCACCGGGAACCGCCGGGTGATCCAGACCGAGCCGTCGGGATGGGGAATGACGCCGTAGGCCCGCTGGAACTTGTCGAGGCTGCCGACGCGGGTGTCCTTCATCGGATCGATCTCGATCGCGCCCTCGGAGGTCGGCTCGTTCCACGGCTTCGTGATCGTGCCGTCGCCGTTGGTGTCGATGACCGTCGGGCACCATCCCTGCGCGGCCTGTTCGTCGCCGGTCTCGTCGTAGAGCCGGGTGTTCAGCCAACCCACCGCCTCGGTGGAGCCGCTCAGCCAGAGGGTGTCGTCCGCGTCGTCGGCGAACTGCAAGTGGTGGGTGAAATAGCAGGTGTCGATCAGCTCGAACTCGCCCGTCTCCGGGTCGTAGTACGACACCTGCCGCGACTCGGCCCGGTGCTGAATCGGGTAGTACCGCGCGAACGGGTGGTCCGACCCCTCCAGGCACCAGGCGGGCACGTCGTTGGGCCGGACCGCCTGCGTGATCCAGAGCCGGCCGCGGTCATCCATCATGGGGTTGTGGGCGCTCCGGCTGACCAGCCCCGCCGACTCGGTACCCCAGTACAGCGACGGCACCCGCGTCGACGACCCTTCATACGAGGTGGTGGTCCGCGGCCGCTCGACGCGGGTCGGCAGGTCCATGCGCACCGAGTGATGGTTCCGGACGTCGGTGATGACGAGACCCGCCCCGCCGACGCCGTAGACAGGTCCGTCCGGATACAGCGTGGGGTTGCGCTTGTCGGTCGAGACGTTGTCGTGCACCATCCCCTGGGGGTGGCCCCAGCCCCACGAGGTCAGGACCAGGTTGCGCTCGACGCCCTGCGGCCGGGGCGGCGCCGGGGGCACCGCGCCCGCGCGGATCCGGTCCGTCCACTCCGCATAGAGCTGGATGGCGCGCGGCCGGCCGATACGGTTGATCTCGGCCGCCATCGCCGGCCCCGCCCCGCCCGCCTGAATCCGGTAGCTCCAGGCGTCGGCGGTCGAGTCGAAGTCGTCGAGGTCCAGCATGGGCATCTCGCGCGTCGCGTAGTTCCCCAGTTGGTGGCAGAGCTGGCAGCCGTCCTTCATCCGGTCGATCCAGTCGGCCTGGGTGCGCATCGCGGCGCCGATGCCGTTGCCGCGCGGGCCCGTCCCGGGAAAGTCGCTCGCCGGGGGCACCTCGAGCAGCGAGTACCAGTAGTTCGCGGGATAGATCTGCGCCGCCTCGCGCGGCGTGGCCGCGGCGCGCACCGTCAGCTCCAGTCGGTCGCCGGGCTGCACGGAGGTCCTGTCGGAGTCGACCAGCCCGTAGCCGCGCACCCAGACCTCGTAGGAGGCCGGCGGGAGATCCGGCACCAGAAAGCGCCCCGCGTCGTCGGTGACCACGGTCTTGCGAAACGTCGTATCGAGGCCGTCCGTCTCGGCGATCACCCAGACCCCGGCCTCCGGGCCGGCCGCGCTCGTCACGACCCCTGAGATGTCGTCGCCCGCGGCCCGCGGCGCCGGACCGCCCCCCAGCAGCAGCGCCGCCATCGCCGACAGACCCACGCCCGAAAGACATGCCGTACGGCCTCTAGCGCTCATGTCGTCTCTCCCCCGTATGCGCCGGTCCGGAAGTCGTCGCCCCGCGACTCCGATTCCCGCCCGGCCAATCCCTGCAGGAGCCCGCGCACCGTCCGATCACGGCCGCACTATACAACCCTGCGGTCCACCGCGCCACGCGACCCCGGCGCCGTCCCCCCCCCGGCTCCGTACGTCGACGCTCCGCCACCGATACGCAGCGGTGATGGGGTAAGGTGTTACTGAGCGAACATTCACCTGGAGCCCCCAAAGCCGCATCGGGTCGACGCCCGGGACCGCGGGGACGACATCGCCGTGGAAAGCATCTACTACGTCCTCTGCTGGGCCTGCCACCGCAAGTGCCGGCACTGCTACGAGGCGCGGTTCCGCCCGTATGCGCCGGCCGAGCTGCGCCCCGTCGTCGACGAAGCCCGGGCGGCGTTCCCGCGGGTGATCGCGCATCTCCCGGAGGATTTCTCCTATCTCGACCTGTCGGCGCCGTCCGAGAGCGCGCCGGGGGGCTACGAACGCCGACCCGGCCGGATCATCCTCGCCGGCGGCGAGGTGCTGGTGGATCCGGTGCGCGAGGAGGTGCTCTACCCCGCCCTCGAGCTGATCCGCACGCGCTACGCGGACCAGGGCGTCCGGGTCATCGTGCAGACCACCGGCGATCTCGTGACGCCCGGCATCGTCGACGATCTGCTCGCCCGCGGGGTCTGGATGATCTCGTGCGCGGGCATGGACGACTTCCACGTCGGGATGGAGGGCGGGAAGCGCATCCCGGTAGAGGAGCGGCTGCGGGCGATCTTCGAAGCGGCGGGGATGCAGGACAGCGCCCGCACCGCCGGCGACCGGGACTGGTCGCGGCAGGACGACGCCGGTCGCTACTACTCGTTCTTCGGCGCGACCGACGACGCCTGGATCGGCAAGATCTGGCCGCGCGGACGCGCCTGGGAGCATTCGCTGTCGACCGCCACCATCGAGGACAACTTCTGCAACGCGTGGTCCGGCGGGCTCAATTTTCTGCGCCGCGGCGTCGCCGGCTCGGAAGTGTCGATCGACCCGAACGGCGACGTGTTTCCGTGCTGCCTAAAGACCGCGCTCCCCCTCGGAAACCTGCAGGAGGAGCGGCTCGACGACATCCTCGACAGCCTGACCGGCCATCCGGTGTTCGAGGCGATCGCGATGGGCCACCCCGAACGCATGGGGCTCGCCCACGGCTGGAGCGTCGCCCGGTTCCTGGACGCCTCGCGGACGACGACGCCGGCCGGCACGGCCTATCGCAATCTGTGCATCGGCTGCGACCGCTTCCACGAGCAGCTCCTGGGCCCGGTCATCGAGACCCTCCGGGCGAGCCGCCTCGCCGCGCGCCGAGGCGCGGACGGCGTTCCTCCGGCATGATCGAGTGGCCGCGATGACCCACTTGGCCGCCGTCGCCGCCGTGGCGCTGCTGATCGCGGCGCCCGCCCGCGCCAATCCCGACCCCGCCGACTGGGAAGCGGTGCTGGCGGAGGCGCGGGGCCAGACCGTGTACTGGCACGCCTGGGCGGGGTCGGCGCGCATCAACGACTACATCGCCTGGGCGGCGGGCCAGGTGCGAGCCCGGCACGGCGTCCGGGTCGAGCACGTGAAGCTCTCGGACGCGGCCGAGGCGGTCAGCCGGATCGTGGCCGAGCGGGCCGCCGGCCGCCACGCCGAGGGCGCCGTCGACCTCGTCTGGATCAACGGCGAGAACTTCGCCGCGCTGAACGACCAGGGGCTGCTGTTCGGTCCGTGGGCCGAGGCGGTCCCGGGCTGGCGCTACGTCGACGCCGGCAACCCCGCGCTGACCTCCGACTTCACGGTGCCGACGGACGGGATGGAGGCGCCGTGGGGCCTCGCCCAGCTCGTGCTCTACCGCGACGCGGCGCGGACGCCGGAGGCCCCGGGCAGCGTGCAGGAGCTGCTCGCGTGGGCGCGGACCCACCCCGGACGGTTCACCTTCCCCCAGCCCCCGGACCATCTCGGCACGACCTGGCTCAAGCAGGTGCTCTACGAGCTGACCCCGGACCCGGCGGTGCTCCTGCGGCCGGCCGCGCAGGCCGACTACGACGCGGCGACGGCGCCGGTCTGGGAGTACCTGGCCGCCCTGACTCCGCATCTCTGGCGGTCGGGCGCCGCCTACCCGCAGACCGGTCCGCGCCAGATCCACCTGATGGCGGACGGCGAGATCGACCTCGCGATCAGCTTCAACCCGGGCGAGGCGTCCGCCGCCATCGACAACTTCGAGCTTCCGGACACGGTGCGGACGTCCGTCCTCGACGGCGGCACCATCGGCAACGCCAGCTTCCTGGCCATTCCCTACAACGCCGCGGCGAAGGCGGGCGCCCTCGTGCTGGCCAACTTCCTCATGTCACCCGCGGCGCAGGCGCACAAGCAGGATCCGGCGGTGTGGGGCAACCCCACGGTCCTCGCCGTCGACCGGCTGCCGCCCGAGGACCGGGCGCGCTTCGAGGCCCTCGAGCCGGGCATCGCCACGCCGGGGCCGGCCGAGCTCGGCGATCCGCTGCCCGAGCCGCATCCGAGCTGGATGGTCCGGTTGGAGGAGGACTGGATCAGGCGGTTCGGCGTGTCCCGGTGAGCGACGACAAGACCCGGATCCGGCCCGTCCCGCCGGGCGTCTTCCGCCAGCCGCGGGGAGCCCTCGCCTGGGCGCCGGCCCTCACCCTGGGCCTGATGCTCGGACCGGTGGCGGCGGGGTTGGCGGGGACCTTCGCGCCCGCCCTCGGCTGGCTGCCGGCGGTGGGCGGCGACCGTCTCGGTACCGACGCCTTCGAGGCGCTGTGGGCCTGGCCGGGGTTTCCGCGCGCGGCGGCCCTCAGCTTGTTCACCGGTCTCGGCGCGACCCTTGCGTCACTCGTAGCCGTCACCCTGATCTGCGCCGGCTGGCAGGGCACCCGGCTCTTTCGCGCGATCGAGCGGGGGCTGTCCCCCCTGCTGTCGGTGCCGCACGCCGCCGCCGCCTTCGGGCTCGCGTTCCTCATCGCCCCGTCGGGCTGGCTGGCGCGCGCCGCCTCTCCCTGGGCCACGGGGTGGGAGCGTCCCCCCGACCTCCTGATTCTGCAGGACCCCAACGGCCTCGCCTTGATCGCGGGACTGGTCGTCAAGGAGATCCCGTTCCTTCTCCTGATGACGCTGTCCGCGCTCGGCCAGGTGCCGTCGGCGCGCAGCCGCACCGTGGCCCGGGCCCTCGGGTACGGGCGGGTGACGGCTTGGCTCAAGACGGTTTTCCCGCGGGTCTATCCCCAGATCCGGCTCCCGGTCTACGCGGTGCTCGCCTACTCGATGTCGGTGGTGGACGCCGCCATCATCCTCGGTCCGAACACCCCCCCCACCCTCGCCGTGCAGGTGGTGCGCTGGATGAACGACCCGGACCTCCAGCTCCGGTTCCAGGCGGCGGCCGGCGCGGTGACGCAGTTGATGCTGCTGGCGGGGGCGCTCGGGCTCTGGCGGGCTGGCGAGCGGATCGCGGCCGCCCTCGGCCGGCGCTGGATCGAGCGCGGCGGGCGGGGGCGCCGCGCGGAGGGGGCCCGCGTCCTGGGCCTGGGCGCCGCCGCCGCCACCGCCGGCGCCCTCGGCGCCGGCCTCGCCGGCCTCGCGGTGTGGTCGGTCGCCGGCGTCTGGCGTTTTCCCGAGACGACCCCCGATGCCCTGACCTGGCGGAGCTGGGAGCGCTACGGGCCGCGGCTCGCCGACCCCGGCGCCGAGACGTTCATCCTCGCCGGGGCGGCCACCGGCCTCGCCCTCGCCCTCGCGCTGGCGTGTCTGGAGGCGGAGCAGCGGTACGGGGTCCGATCCGCGGCCCGCGCCCTCTGGCTGGTGTATCTGCCGCTGCTCGTGCCGCAGGTCGCGTTCCTGGCGGGTCTGCAGATGCTGGCCCTGGCCGCCGGCCTGGACCCGAACCGGGGCGCGGTGATCCTGGCCCACCTGGTCTTCGTCCTGCCCTACGTGTTCCTGTCGCTGGCCGAGCCGTTCCGCGCCTGGGACCGGCGCTATGCCACGATCGCCGCGGCCCTGGGAGCGGGACCGCAGCGGATCTTCTGGACGGTGCGCCTGCCGATGCTGGTGCGCCCCGTGCTGACCGCGGCCGCGGTGGGCTTCGCGGTCTCCGTCGGGCAGTATCTGCCAACGCTGCTGGTCGGGGCCGGCCGCGTCCAGACCCTGACCACCGAGGCGGTGGCCCTCGCGTCGGGCGGCGACCGGCGGGTCATCGGCGTCTATGCTCTGGCCCAGACGGCCGCTGTCCTGCTCCCGTTCGCGCTGGCCGGCGCCGTGCCGCGGGTGCTCTGGCGCCGCCGGCGAGGGCTGCGCGATGACTGACGCGGCGGGACTCCGCTTCGACCGCCTGTCGATCACCCTGGGAAAGACCCGCCTGGTCACCCTCGACGGCTCCGTCGCGCCTGGCGACGTGCTCACCGTCATGGGCCCATCGGGGTCCGGCAAGTCCACCCTCCTGTCGGTCATCTCCGGCACGGCGGCGGCGGTCTTCCAGGTCCGGGGCGGGATTCGTCTCGATGGACGCGACATCACCGGTCTCGCGCCGGAGGCGCGGCGGGTGGGCATCCTGTTCCAGGACGAGCTGCTGTTCCCGCATCTCTCGGTGGGCGGCAACCTCGCCTTCGGGCTCCCTCCCTCGGCGGGCGGCCGGCGCGAACGCCGCGGCCGGGTGGAGGCGGCCCTCGCCGAGGTGAACCTCGCGGGATTCGCGGACCGCGATCCGGCCACGCTGTCCGGCGGGCAGCGGGTGCGGGTCGCGTTGATGCGGATGCTGCTCTCGGAGCCGCGGGCGCTGCTCCTCGACGAGCCGTTCTCGCGGCTCGACGCGGGTCTGCGGGATCGCATCCGGCAGGTCGTCCTCGACCGCGCCCGGACGAGGCAGCTCCCGGTGGTGCTGGTGACCCACGACGCCGCCGACGCGCGCGCCGCCGGCGGCCGCATCCACCATCTGGACCCACACGAGGCGGGCGCCGACTCGCGGCCATCGCCCCGAACCGGCGACCTGGCCTGAAGAACGTCGCCGGACGCCCCCAGGCGGGGCTGCGCAGCCGTTGGGCCGCCACTGTCGCCCAGAGCGGCTTCACTCCCCCCGCCGGCACGGAACGGTCCTTGCCGGAGGCGGGCCGTGCTACGGCGCAGACTCCTGCCGTTCCAGGGCCGGGGTCGTGGCCGGCGGCTCGCGCCGGTGCGTACCTTGTTCGTAGGCGTACGCCAGGCGCAGCAGCGCGGCCTCGGCGAACGGCCCCGCGAGAAACTCGATACCGACCGGCAGCCCGTCATCGGTCAGGCCGGCCGGCACGGTCAGGGCCGGAAAGCCGACCACCGGGCTCAGATACCGGTTGTTCCCCCGGGCGTAGGCGTCCTCGGTGTCCGCGTTGGTCAGGACGTCCGGAGCGATGACCGTCGTCTGGTGGTCGAACGTCGCATAGACCAGCGCGTCCAGGTCCCGATCCGCCATCACCGAGAGGATCGTGCGCCGCAGGTGCTCCCGGGCGTGGAGAACCGGCAGATAGGCGTGATCGTCGGTCGACCGGCCCACGACGTTCATCAACCCCTTGGCCCGCCACGGAGTGACTCGTCCCGCGAGGAGGATGTCGCGCAACGTGCGGACCGGGGCCTCGGGCAGCGCGGCCAGATAGGCGTCCGTCGCTTCTTCCGTCTCGAAGTTGTTCCGCACGTACGTCGCCTGCGCCTGATCGAGGTCCGGGATCTCGACCGGGTCCAGCACCACCGCCCCGAGCCGCTGGAGATCCGCGATCGCCCGATCCACGACCCGCCGCACCTGCCGGTAGTCGTCGGACTCGGGATCGGTCTTGGCGTCCATGGGCTCGCGGATCACCCCGATGCGGGCGCCGCGCAGGCCCTCGCGGTCGAGACCGTCGGTGTACGAACCCGGCGTGCGGCCGGCGGCGTAGGCGGTCACCGGATCGTTCGGGTCATAGCCGGCGATCGCGTCGAGCAGGATCGCGGTATCCCGAATCGTGCGGGTCATCGGCCCCAGCGTGTCGCTCGAGGGATTGGCCGGCATCATCCCGTGGCGGCTGACCAGGGGCACCGTGGGCCGCAGGCCGACGAGGCTGTGCACGGCGGCCGGACCCCGGATGGAGCCGCCGGTGTCCTCCCCGATGCCCACCAGGCCGAAGTTCGCGGCGATACCGGCGCCGCTGCCCCCCGACGACCCGCTCGGGTTGCGGGTCGGGTCGTAGGCGTTCCGGATGATCCCGAAGGCCGATCCGACGTAGCGCGAGGCGAACTCCCCCATGTTCGTCTTGGCGAGGATGATCGCCCCCGCCTCCCGCATCCGGGTGACGATGGTGGCGTCGCGGCCCGACTGGAACCCATCGAAGAGCGCGGAGCCGTAGGTCGTCGGCATGTCGCGGGTCTCGACCTGGTCCTTGAGGAGCACCGGAACGCAGTGCAGGGGACCGACCCTTCCCGAGTCGGCGAACGCGGCGTCGAGGGCCTCCGCCTCCTCCACCGCGCGGGGGTTGACGTACTGGATCGCGTTCAACGCGGGCCCGGCCTGATCGTACGCCTCGATGCGGGTGAGGTAGCCCTCGACGAGATCGCGGCAGGTGGTCTGCCCCGACGCGAAGGCGGCGTGCACCTCGTCGATGGTCGTCTCCATCAGGCGGAAGTCCTGCGCGCCGGAAACGCCGGCCAGCGACAGCGACAGCGCCAGGGCGATCGGCGCCGGCCGTCCCCCGAGCGGGGATGCAGGGTTGCGGCGTGCTGCGGACACCGTCGCGGTCATTCGTGTCACCGGCTCTCCTTGGAATGAGTCGGGGCGGATTATAGCCCTACCTCGCGGTGCCGCGCCCCGGACCCGCCGGCCGCCCGCGCAGATCGGCGATGAACGTGCTACGCTGACCATCCGGTCCCGTTGCGGTGCCGGACCCTGCCGCCCGGACGCTCGAAGCACGAGCGAACGGCGCCGCCGCGGCCCGATGGGGTCCCCAGGCAGCCCCACGCAGCCCATGTCCAACGAGATTACCCTCGCCATCATCGTCGTCGCCGCCATCGTCGGCATCTACCTGCTCCGGCACATCATCGTGCTGGCCTTTCGACTGCTCGTCCTCGCGGGCCTGGTGCTGGCGGCACTCTGGGTCTGGGAGCATCGCGACGAGGTGCTCGACGCGGCCCAGCCCTATCTCGGTGGCATCGGCGACCGCCTCGGGGAGCTGGATCTGCCGGATCTGCCGGATCTCTTCCCGGACCAGGATCCGAGCGCATCGGAGGACACCGCCATGCCGGAGACCGCCGGCATCCCCGAAGAATCGGACGCACTCGACGTCCGCCAACCGCCTGAGCGCTCCGAAGAGCCGGACAGCCCCGAGGACCCGAACGCCCCGGAGCAAGGACCCTGACGGAAATCACCTTGCCGTGCGCCAACCACGCGAAACCGTAGAGAACGGGCTGCGCCCGGGCGCAGTCGGCAACTCCCTGTCGATCACTGCCTCAACCAGCACTCGCCGATGGCCCGACGGGGGGATCATCGGGCCCCGCGCACGAACCCTGCACTGGATGGAGAACGCGATGTCAGAACAGCAGATGGACCGACGGACGCTTCTGAAGTCGATGGCCGCGGCGGGAATCGCGGCCCCCTTCGCCACCGTGGGGGCGGCCCGGGCCGCGAGCGGCACGGCGGCGGCGCAGGCGGACATCGTTCCCTTCACCATCGAGGTCAGCGACGAGGCGCTGGACGACCTGCGCCGCCGGCTGTCCGCCGTGCGGTGGCCGCCGGACGCACCGGGCGAGTCGTGGACCTACGGCACGGATCGCGCGTTTCTCGAAGAGTTGATCGCCTACTGGCGGGACCAGTACGACTGGCGCACGCACGAGGCGGCCCTGAACACGTTCGACCACTACTCGACGGAGATCGAGGGGCAGCGGATCCATTTCGTCCACCAGCGAAGCCCCCGCGAGGGGGCGTTGCCCCTGTTGATGACCCACGGGTGGCCCGGCACCGTCTGGGAGATGCTGCCCTCCGTCCGCGCCCTCGCCGATCCCGGCGCCCACGGCGGCGACGCCGCCGACGGATTCCACGTCGTGGTGCCCTCGATCCCCGGCTTCGGGTTCTCGGGCGAGCCCCTCGAAGGCACCGACATCGCGCGCACCGCCGAGCTGTGGGTCGCCCTGATGGACCGCCTCGGCTACGAACGGTTCGGCGCCTACGGCAGCGACTGGGGGGCCGGGGTCACCCGCGCGCTCGGCGCGCGGTTCCCGGATCGGGTCACGGGCATCCACACCCCCGGTGCGCCCCCTCGCGCTCAGCGCCCGCCGGCCACCGAGGAGGAACGGGACTATCTCGCGCGCGCCGAGGCCTGGTCGGTCGACGAGACCGGGTATCAGCGCATCCAGGGCACCAAGCCCCAGACCCTGGCCTACGGATTGACCGACTCGCCGGTGGGGGTCGCCGCGTGGATCACCGAGAAGCTGCAGTCGTGGAGCGACTGCGACGGCGACGTCGAGACCCGCTTCAGCAAGGACCAGATTCTCACCCTCGTCTCCATCTACTGGCACACCCGGACCATCGGCACCAGCGTGCGCTACTACTACGCCAACGGGCTCGGCAGCTCGCGCCCCCGGCGGGTCCCGCAGGGGCCGGTGCAGGTGCCGCAGGGCTATGCGCAGTTCGTGGGCATTCCTTTGCGATCCGGACCGCCCCGGTCCTTCGTGGAGGAGGTGCCGGACAACGTCACCCACTGGTCGGTGTTCGACACCGGCGGGCACTTCCCCGCGATCGAAGAGCCGGATCTGCTCGTGCCGGACCTGCGCCGGTTCTTCCGCACCCTGCGGTGATCGTCGCGGTTTGGCCCGCCGGTGTTCAATCGGCTTGCGTCGCGATGTCGGTGTGCGAGAAATCGCTCCCCTTGCACAACAGGGGCTCGCCGAACGTCTTCGCCAGCGCGTAGGCGAAACAATCACCGAAGTTGAGACCGGCTCGATGTCGGCCCTTGCCGTAGTGACGAAAAGCATCGCGAGCAACGTACGCCTGCTCGTCGTCCACCGGCACGAGCACGATCCGGGCCTTGCTGAGGAAGAGGTCGAGACTTCGCCGGCCGTCGGGACCGTAACGGGATTCGATGACCATCGACGTCTCGACGAAAGACGCCACCGACATCACACGTCGGTCGGCTGCTTCGATCGCCTCGTCGAATCGCCGTCGTTCCGGCTCGTTCTGGAGGATGGCCACCAGGGCCGACGTATCGATGACCATCAGCGCGGCACGCCGTGTTCGTCGTAGCCGAGAATCTCCTCGGGCGACCGGTCGTCGAGAATCGGCAGGGATGCGCAACGCCGTGCGATCTCGTCGAGCTCGTCCGCGAGACGGCGCCCCGAGCGGCCGCTCCGAACGCGCTCCAGGCGATCGCGCAGGGCCCGGGTGACCGCCAGGGTCTTGGTTTCACCGGTCAACGCAGCTACCTGCTCGGCGAGCCTTTCCGCTTCCGCATTGCGAATGTTCAGTGCCATGCATCAACATGTGTAGACAAGCGGCTACATCGTAGCATGGTTCACAGCGCGTGCCGTCAACGCCGAAGCCGCGCTCGACCACGATGAACGGCTCGTTCAGAAAGTCCCGCACGTCCTCGAACAGGGTGTCGTCGCGACTCGATACCGCGGCCAGTTCGACGATCAGGATACGCGCGGCGCTGTCGCATTGTTGCGTTCATCGTAGTAAACCAACAAGAACGCGGGTAGGGTCCTACCCCGACGATCCACATGGCGAAGCGGCATCACGGTTGCCTGCCCCGCGCGGCGCGGGCGCACAGCCCGCCGGCCAGCAGGCCGAACAGGTGGGCCTCCCAGGAGACGCGATCATCGCGCGGCAGGACGCCCGCGATCATGCCGCCGTAGACGACGGCCACCAGGATCGCGACGGCTACCGACTGCAGACTGCGTTCGTAGAAACCGCGGCCGACCAGGAAGCCGAAGTAGCCGAAGATCAGGCCGCTTGCGCCGACGTGCGCCGCGTTCCGTCCGAACGCCCACAGGCCCAGGCCTCCGAGAGCGACGATGGCCAGCGTCGTCGTCAAGTAGTAGGCCACGCCGCGGATGGCCACCATGCCCCCGAGAATCAGCAGGGGGACCGTGTTGGCCGCCAAGTGCGCGAACGAGCCGTGCACCAGGGGCGCGCCGAGAATGCCGGAGAGGCGGTCGAGCCGGCGCGGGACCACAGCGAGGGCGTAGATGAGGCCCTCGTCCACGAGCAGGCCGTAGAGGGACACCGCCCAGATCAGGGCGGCGACGGCGCACAACGCCGCGGCCCGCGGCTTCCAGGCGGACATGTCAATCAGGAATCACGCCCATCCGCGTCCCGCCAGCCGACAGGAGAGCCCGCCCCTCCGGCTCCGGGACGTATCCCGGTCACCGTCAGGGGCGGACGCGCAACTACCCGTCGGTCGTCCGCGACAGCTCGGACAGCTCGGTGAGCTGCTCGCCGGTGCTGTCGCCGAACTTGTCGACCGGCACGCCCAGGGTGTTCAGCAGCGTGAGCTGCAGGTTGGTCAGGCGCTGGGTCTCGGCCGGGTACTGGACGTGGCGGCCGCTCGCGATGTGCCCGCCGCCGCCGCCCGCGAGGAGGAGCGGCAGGTTGCGGACGTCGTGCGAGTTGCCCTCGCTGATGGCGCTGCCGTAGAGGGCGACGACGTTGTCGAGCACGGTGCCGCCGTCGCCGTCCGGCATCGACGCCAGCCGATCGAGGAAGTACGCGAACAGCGAGACGTGATAGGCGTTGATCTTGGCGAGGCTCTCGATCTTGTTCTTGTCCCCGCCGTGGTGCGAGATCGGGTGATGCGAGTCGGAGACGCCGATCTGGGGATAGGTCGCCCCGCTCTGCTCGCGGCCGATCTGGAACGTGATGACCCGGGTGGTGTCGGTCTGGAACGCCAGGGCCTGCATGTCGAACATCAGCCGCGCGTGCTCGTCGTAGCTCACGGGAATGCCGGCCGGCGAGTCGACGACGGGCAGCTCGCGGCCCTGCGACTCGGCGTTCTGGATGCGCCGCTCGATCTCGCGCACCGACTGCAGGTACTCGTCCAGCTTCGCGCGGTCGCGGCTTCCCAGCCCGCCCTGCAGGCGGTCGACCTTCTGGAGCACCGAGTCGAGGATGCTGCCCTGCCGGCGCAGCCGCGCCGCCCGGACCGCGGGGTCGGTGCTGTCGACGTTGCCGAAGAGGCGGTCGAACACGACGCGCGGGTTGGTCTCGACCGGCAGCGGGGTCGACGGGCCGCTCCACGCGAGCCGGTTCTGGTACGCGCAGCTGAACCCGACGTCGCAGGTGCCGACGCCGTTGACGGTGTCCGCCCCCTCGAGGCCGAGCTCGAGCGACGGCAGCGGCGTCTCCTGGCCGACCTCGTTCGCGAGGATCTGGTCCATCGAGATGCCGAGCTGCAGGCTCGAGCTGCCCGTGGTCGGCAGCGGCTCGATGCCGGTCAGGAAGGCGCCGGCGGGCTTGGCGTGGGCGCCGGAGGCGCCCGAGCGCGACCGCGCCCCGGTGTTGTCGAGCCCGCTCACCACCAGCAGATGGTCGCGAAACGGCTCGAGCGCCTTCAGGCTCGGCGGGAGCTCGAACCCCCGCCCCTCGGCGAGCGGCGTCCACCGGTCCATGATGATGCCGTTCGGCACGTAGACGGTGCAGAACCGGAGGGCGGGCTTCGCCGCGGTCTTCGCGAGCGCGGTCGCCGCCGGCACCATGCCGTCGAGCAGCGGCAGCGCCAGGGTGGCGCCGACGCCCCGCAGAACCGTCCGGCGATGAATGGCCTTCTTCGTAATGATCATGACTCCGCTCTCCGCATCAGGAAGGGGGTGCTCTTGACGATGCCCGAAACAAGTGACGACCAGGTGATCTCGTCCGCCTCCGCCTGCCGGCTGATCTGCCGGACCACCGGCATGTCGTAGTGCTCGAGGGTGCGCCCGAGCGCATAGGTCAGCATCTTCTCGGTAACGGTCTCCACGAACTGATCCTCGCGGTCGAGAATGACCGAGCGGAGCCCGGCCAGCCCGTGCAACTCGGTGCCGTCGACGAGGGTGCCCGAGGCGTCGATGGGGATGCCGGTGTCGAACGGCGTCCCCCCCTCGTTGGTGGTCCGCCAGCGCCCGATCGCGTCGAACGACTCCAGGGCGAACCCGAGCGGATCGATGACGTTGTGGCAGGTCGCGCACACCGCGTTCGCCCGGTGCTGCTCGAGCCGCTCGCGCACCGATCTCGGCGCGCCGTCCTCCCCCGTGCTCGGCAGGCTCGGGACGTCCGGCGGCGGCGGCGAGGGCGGGGTCCCGAGGAAATTATCGAGCAGCCAGACGCCGCGCACCACCGGCGACGTGCGATTCGCGTACGACGTGATGGTCAGGATGCTGGCGTGGCCGAGCAGGCCCCCACGGGTGTCGTCGGGATAGTCCACCCGCCGGAAATGAACGCCGTACACGTCGGGAATGCCGTAGTGCCGGGCCAGCCGGGCGTTGACGAACGTGTAGTCGGCCTGCAGCATGTCGAGCAGGGGCCGGTCCCCGCGCAGCTCCTCATCGAGAAAGAGCTCCGTCTCCCGCCACATCGCGTCGCGCAGGTTCTCGTCGAACGCGGTGTAGGTGGCGGTGTCCGGCACCACGTTCCGCAGCTTGCGCAGCTGCAGCCACTGGCCGGCGAAGTTCTCGACGAGGGCCCGCGACCGCGGGTCGGCGAGCATGCGCCGGACCTGCCGGTCGAGGACGCCGGGGTCGCTCAGCTCGCCGCGCTCGGCGAGGCCCAGCAGCTCGTCGTCCGGGATGCTGCTCCACAGGAAGAACGACAGGCGCGACGCCAGCTCGAGGTCGCTGACGCGATAGGCGGTCCCCGGCGCGACCCCGTCCGGGTCGGCCTCGATGCGGAACAGGAACTCGGGGTCGACGAGCAGGCGCTCCACCGCGGCCTGGATGCCCTTCTCGAAGCTGCCCTCGGCCCGGCCCATCTCGTAGAAGTCCAGCAACGTGTCGACGTCGGCGGCGCCGGCCGGCCGGCGGAACGCCCGCCGGGCCAGCCCGGACAGGATCGTCTCCGCGCACTCCCGCTCGGCGGCGGCGGTGGCGCCGGCCGGCTCGCACGCCAGCAGCGCGTCGCGGATCGCGAGATCGGCGGTTGCGTCGGGATCGTACGGACCGATGATCTGCACCACGGACACCGCGGGGTTGCCGTCCTGCATCTCGTCCTGGCCGTGCGAGTAGGACGAACGGTCGGCCGGGAGCTGCAGCAGGCCCTCGGGCAGGGCCGACTGGCGTTCGAACGCCACGCCCACCCGGTGCCGGCCGCCGGTCACCGTCGTGCGCACATCGAGCCCCTTGTCGGCGTTGAGGGCGTACAGCTCCCATTCCGGGAACGACCGGGAGTCGTAGACCTGATCGAACTTGCCGGCGTAGCCCATCGGGGGCAGCTGGCCGTCCTCCCACTCGCGGCCCACCGTGAACGTGCCGATACGGGCGCCGTCGAGGCGGACGTCCATGAGATGGGGCTGGCCCATGCCGCGCACGTAGCCGTACTCCTGCTTGCGCAGGCTGACGCGGATGACGTACTCGCCGGCGACCGGGAAGTGGTGCTCGACGGCGAGGCCCCCGCGGGACCCCAGCGGCAGATCGAGGCTCACCGCGCCGTCCTGGTTCACCCCCCCGTGGACCGGATAGGTGTGGGCGACCGGCCGCAGCGCGGCGTCGCCGACGACGAGCTGGCTGATGCGCCGGGCCGCGGCCAGATAGCGATCGATGAGGGTCGGCGAGACCGAGAGCACCTCGGCGATGTTGTCGAACCCGTGATGCTCGTCGTCGGGCGGCAGCAGAGCCTGGGCGTCGATCTCCAGGCCGAACAGGTCCCGGACGGCGTTCGCGTACTCCACGCGGTTGAGCCGATGGACGGCCGCGCGCCCCGGGTCGGGGGCGGCGAGGGCGGCGCGGTCGAGCTCGCCCTCGAGCCACGAGACGAACCCGTGCGCGGCGCCGGCATCGGGCCGGGGGCGGCCCGCCGGAGGCATCTCGCCGGCGCGCAGGCGACGGACGACGTGCTCCCACGCGGCGGCGGCGCCGCCCACCTGGGAGAGATCCATCGTGTCGAGGGTGAGCCCCGCGGTGCGGGTCCGCTGGTTGTGGCAGGCCACGCAGTACCGATCGAGCAGCGCCCGGCCGTCCGCGGCGGTCGACTCGCCGGCCGCGGCCGCGAACTGCGGCAACGACACGACGTTGCCCCGGGCGAAGTGCGCGCCCGGCGCCGGCTCTGCCTGCAGCTGCAGTTGACCCGCCGCAACCAGAGTTGTTACCCCGAGGCCGACGAGTGTCCAACGCACCATTTTCTTTCGTCCCTCTCTCAACGGCCCGTGGAAAAGTCCCGCCGCATTCCCGCCCTGGCTTGCCGGCGACCGCCCTGTCCCGGGCTCCCAGCCGTTGGCGGAAAAGCCCTTCCGGGCGCCGCGGATTCCTCCCGCATCGGAAGCGCAGGCGCCCTCAGCCGCCCGCCGCGTCCGCCGCCAGGCGGTCCACCAGCTCTCGCGCCGGCGTGCCGTCCTCGTTCTGGATGTCCGGGTCGGCCCCCTCGGCGATCAGAAGGTCGGCGACGGTCCTGTACCGGTTGCGGGCCGCGCCGTGCAGCGCCGTGTTGCCGCCGCGGCCCGGTTCGTTGATGCCGGCCGCGCCGCCCGCCGCAATGACCGCCCGGACCGTCTCGAACACCAGGCCCTCGTTGCCCCACTCGGCCGCGACCAGCTCCGGCGCGATCAGCCGGCTGCGCCGGTTCGTCGATCGGCTCAGCCCGAGGCCCACCGCGGCCATCAGCGCGGTGGTCCCGTCCTCCGTCGGAATCAGGGCGTCGGCGCCCGCCTCGGCGAGCGCCCGCACCAGCTCCGGCTCGAGATACTTCGCGGCGAGGGTGAACGGCGTCGCCCCCTTCTCGCGCAGAGTGAACACGAACTGGTAGGTCCAGCGGGGCACCGGGGTGCCGCGGACGAGCGGCACGTCGGGGTCCGCGCCCGCCGCGAGCAGGGCCCGCAGCAGGCCGGGTTGAGACCGCAGCACCGCCGCGTGCAGCGCGGTGTACCCCGCCCCCGCCGCCTCGGGGTCGGCCCCCTGCCCCAGCAGGAACGCCGCGAGGTTCTCCTGGCCGCTCATCGCCGCCACCACGAGGGCGCTGTTGCCGTCGGCCGAGCGGTCGTTCACGTCCGCCCCCGCCGCGAGCAGGGCCCGCGCCGACTCGATGTCTCCGTGCCGGGCCGCGAACAGCAGCGGCGTGAACCCGCCGGCGTCGAACCACGCCGCCCCCTGGGGGCTCGTGGTGCTGCGCTCGCCGGTCCCGCGGAACTGCGGCACCGTCCGGGTCCGCGCGTCGACCGCGGCGCCGTGCTCGATCAGCACCCGGGTCGCGGCGGTCTGGCGGTTGGCCGCCGCCCACATCAGCGCCGTCTGCCCCCGCGCCGGCTCCGTGGCGTCGACGTCGACGCCGTGCGCGAGGAGCGCCCGCACCGCCCGCGGGTCGCCCGTGTGGGCGCACCGCATGAGCAGGGTCTCGCCCGACCCGAGCCCGAGGTTGGGATCGGCGCCGGCCGCGAGCAGCCGGTCCACGGCGCCGGGGTGACGATTCGCGCAGGCCGCCCACAGCGGCGTCGCTCCGTAGTCGTTCCGCGCGTTCACGTCCGCGCCGGCCCGAATCAGGCGCGCGAGCGCGTCCGCCTCGTCCCAGTACGCCGCCCAGTGCAGCGCTGTCGCCCCGTCGGCCTGCCGGGCATCGACGTCCGCACCCTCGGCGACGAGCGCCGCGACCTGCCCCCAGTCCCGCGACTTGGCTGCGTCCGCGAGTCCGCCGTCCGCGCCGGGCGCAGCTGCTGCAGACGTCCAGACGCCCGAGAGCCCGAAGGCCGCCAATACCGCGGCCGCGCACCGCCAGCGGCCCGGGTTGGCGCGACACCGCCCCGAAAATGCAATTGCGTGCATAGGTAACCTTCCGATGCGCACAGTACGGCAGCCCGCGGCCAATGTCAACGTGTCTCGGACAGGGGTCGCCAGGGATGAGGGCAATTGCGGGTCGCAGAGCGCGCGCGATCGCCGAATCACGAAGATTTCCCGAGGGCGTCCGCCTTGATCCGGTCGAATTCCTCCTGCGTGATGGTGCCGCTCTGGAGCAGCTGTTCCGCTTCCCTCAAGTCAGCCAGCGAGAGCCTCGGGGCGTCACCTCTCTTGTAGGCTCGGTGGGCCATGGTACCAGAACACCGGCAACGAGATCGGCCACAGGGGCACGATGACTCCGAGGAACAGCAAAGACGATGGTCTTGAAGTCGACGGTATCGGGTTGTTTCGACATTGGGAACGAACTCCTCCTTCACGCGCTGCTCTGCTACGAACCATAACGGCGTTACGGCTCCGGCCACCGGCGCTGCGCAGGGATGCGCCAAGGACGTCGCCGGGGGAAGGCGCCGCCTGCCCCGGCGCGGATCGCGGTCACAGCCAGACGAACTTCACGGCGAACACTGCGGCGATGACCAGCACGCCCGGCGAGCAGTCGTTCCAGCGTCCCGCCAGCACCTTGATGCCGACGTAGGTCAGGAAGCCCACGCCGATGCCGTCGGCGATGGAATAGGTGAGGGGGATGGCGAGCACCGTCATCACCCCGGGGGCGTACTCGGTGACGTCGTCCCAGTCCAGGCTCGCGAGCGGCTTCGCCATCAGGCACGCCACGTAGAGAATCGCGGCCGCTGTCGCGTAGGACGGAATGGACTGGGCGAGCGGCGCGAAGAACAGGCAGGCGAGGAACAGCCCGGCGACGACCACCGCGGTCAGGCCGGTGCGCCCGCCCTCCGCCGTCCCCGCCGCGCTCTCGATGTAGCTGGTGACCGGCGACGTGCCGAGGAGGGCGCCGCCCACGGTGCCGGCCGAATCGGCGACGAGGGCGCGGTTGATCCGCGGCAGCCGCCCCTCCGCATCCAGCAGGTGCGCCTGCTGTCCGACCCCGATCAGGGTGCCGGTGGTATCGAAGAGGTCGACGATGAGGATGGTCAGGATGACCGCGATCATGCCGCCCTGGAGCGCGCCGGCGATGTCCAGGGCGAAGAGCGTCGGCGTGGGGTCCGGCGGCGCCGAGACGAGGCCCCTCCACTCGGAGACCCCGAGCGCCAGGCCGACGGCGGTGACCCCCAGAATCCCGATGAGCACCCCGCCCGGCACGCCCCGCGCGGTCAGGGCCACGATGGCGCAGAAACCGAGCAGGGCCAGGATCGGCGCCGGCGCGAGCAGCTCGCCGGTGGTGACCAGGGTGGCCGCGCTGTCCTGGATGATGCCGGCGTTGCTGAGAGCGATGACCCCGAGGAATACCCCGATGCCGGCCGAGATGGCCAGCTTGAGGACCCGCGGCACCGACTCGACGATCCACTGCCGCACCCGCACGACGCTCAGCACGAGGAACAGCACCCCGGCCACGAACACCGCGCCGAGCGCGACCTCCCAGGTGTGCCCCATCCCCAGCACTATCCCGTAGGTGAAGAACGCGTTCAGCCCCATGCCCGGCGCGAGCGCGATCGGATAGTTGGCGTAGAGCCCCATCAACAGGGTGCTGAACGCCGCCCCCAGACAGGTGGCGACGAACACCGCGTCGAACGGCATGCCCGCCTCGGACAGGATCTGCGGGTTGACGAAGGCGATGTAGGCCATCGTCAGGAACGTCGTCGCCCCCGCCGTCACCTCCGTGCGGACGTCCGTCCCCGACTGCGACAACCCGAAATAGCGTTCCAGGAATGGGGTCACCGGCTCCTCCGGTCCGCCGGCGGCGTCAGGTCGCGCCGCCGGCCTGCACCCGCTCCGGACCGCGCCCGGGAACGGAGGGCCGAACGGGCATTCGATCCACCGATCCACAGCGGGCAAGCGCAAGGCGTCTGAACGCGGCGAAGCGTAGAGTCTACTCCCCCGACCGGGTTCCTCCAACCCGGCCCGCCCTTCCTCAGACGCGGGGCTCCGCCGGCGCCGATGAAGTCGAGCGGCCGCGGGTCTGCCCGGTCTCGCCGACGCGATCAGAGCTGGCCCGGAGGCTCCTTGTCGGGATCACCGCCCCGCGTTCCGGCCGCCATCACACCGCGCAACCCCGCTCAGAGCTGCTCGGAACGCTCCTTGTCGCGTCGGACCAGGCTCGCGAGCACCCGATCCGGCAGGTGCCGCACCACGTGGCGGACGAGGAGAGACATCCGCCACGGGAACTCGTAGACCCTCCGCTTCCGGCGGATGGCCCGGGCGATGAGGCGGGCCGCCCGGTCGGTCTCCATGAGCAGGGGCATGCGGAAGCGGTTCCGGTCGGTCATCTCCGAGCGGACGTAGCCGGGGTGCACGGTGGTGGCGTGGATTCCCGCCCGGGCCCAGTCCGGCCGCAGGCCCTCGACGAGCCGGGTGAGGGCGGCCTTCGAGGCGCAGTAGCCGGCCGCGCCGGGCAGCCCCCGGTGGGCGGCGAGGCTCGAGATCGCCACCACGTGGCCGCCGCCGCGCTCGAGCATCGAGGGCACCACCGCCTCGATGGCGTAGAACACCCCGAAGACGTTCACGCGGAACTCGGCCTCCAGGGATTCGGCGGCGGGGACCAGCGCGTCGGTCCCCAGCGCGATGCCGGCGTTGGCGACGAGGAGGTCGATGGGACCGAGGCGCTCCGTCAGCGCGCCCATGGCCTGCCGGATCTCGTCGCGCCCGGTGACGGCGGCAGGTACGCAATCCGCGCTGCCGCCCTCGTCGCGGATCCTCGCAACCACTGCCTCCAGCAGATCCGCGCGGCGGGCGATCAGCCCGACGCGGTATCCCTCGCGCGCCAGCTCGATGGCGAGAGCCCGCCCGATGCCGCTCGACGCCCCGGTGATGACGGCAACCCCTTCCATGCTCGTGCGTCCTCCAGACAGCCGCGCCGTCGGCGAGCCGCGTTCTGGCGGCCCGCGGCGAACCGGCTGCATTCGACCCGCGATTTGTCCAGCCTGACCGTACTGTTCCACGCTCTGCGTTTGCTCCGCCGAGCCGCATTGCTCCGCCGTCGCTCGTGCCCAACAGGCCCCCGCGTCACGGGATGTCACGCCGGCGCCACGCCGGGCTCGGTGCGGACTCGCGGCTCCGCCAAGGGCCGGGGGCGCAGCCATCGCCGCAGGATGCTCCCGCCCCCGGCCCCGGACGCGGCGGCCCTCATCCAAACGTGTTGCAAACAAGGGGCCAGCGACGCGCGCCTTGCGCCGGCGCGCCCGCCCCGGTTAAAGTGACCGGACGGGACCGAGGGAGGATACAGATGGGCAAATCGACACGCAAGGACGCGCGCGTCAGTCGGCGGGCCTTCATACGGCGCGGCGCCACCGCGGGGGTCGGCGCGACCGCACTGGCCGGGGTCGGACCCCGGCACGCCGAGGCCCAGAACTTCTGGGACCTGTCGGCGGACTTCGTCACCATCGGCGCCGGCACCGCGGGGCTCTCCGCCGCCGTGTCCGCCCTCGACCACGGCGCCTCCGTGATCATGCTCGAGGAGAACGTCGACATCGGCGGGCACGGCATGTGCTCCGGGGGCAACGTCCACCTCGGCGGCGGTACCAGCAATCAACGCAAGCACGGGGTGGAGGACTCCGCGGACCAGGTGTATCTGGACTGGGTGCGCCACGATCACGGGCAGAGCCGCTACAGCGACCGCGACCTCGTCCGGGCCTTCGCGGACGAGAACGCGGCGACCTTCGAGTTCCTCATCGAGAACGGGGTCCAGTTCCAGGACCACCTCGTGGGTCCGACCGGGGCCTCGCAGGTGCGCCGGCAGCAGCGCACCGTGCAGTGGCCCGTCGCCAGCGAACGGGTGACGCACCACCCGACCCGGGTCGGCTCCGGTCTCGTCCGCGCCCTCGAGGCCAGCGCGCGCGCCAAGGGGGCCGAGGTGCTGCTGCGCCACAAGATGTCGAGCATCGTCCGCGAGGGCCCCGCCGGGGGGCGGGTGCTCGGCGTCAGCGCCGTCCACGACGGCCGCACCGTGAACATCCGGGCCACCAAGGGGCTCCTCGTCGCCACCGGCGGCAGCACCAGCAACGTGAATCTCCGGCGCACCTTCGACCCGCGGCTGACCGAGGAGTATCAGGTCGCCGGCGAGCCGTGGTCCCGCCAGAGCGGGGACGGAGAGCTCGCGGCGATGGCCGTCGGGGCGTCGCTGTGGGGCACCGCCAACCAGACCGTCGAGGAGGGCATCGCCATCTCGAAGACGCGCCACATCGGGTGCCAGTGGGGATACTCGAGCCTGATCTGGCAGCCGGACGCCCGCATCTTCGATCTCGCCCGCGCGTCGGGCCTGACCGTCACCGACTGGCAGGACGTCATCCTCGTCAACCAGCTCGGCCGGCGCTTCTGGAGCGAGACCGACGCCCGCTACGACTTCTTCGCGGCAGCCATGGCCTATACCGGGGACGAGTCCAAGCGGAACGGCGGGGGGCCGATCTGGGCCGTCTTCGACCACGACGCGGTGGAGCGCGAGGAGTGGGAGCCGCGGCCGCCCAACGTCGATACAAACGGCTTCTTCTTCAGCGCCGACACCATCGCCGAGCTCGCCGCGGCCATCGCCAACCCGCACCAGGCGCGGCCGATGCCGCCGGCCGCCCTCGAGGAGACGGTGGCCCGCTACAACCGGTTCGTCGACGCCGGCGAGGACGCGGACTTCGGGAAACGCAACCCGCGGTACAAGATCCAGACCCCGCCGTTCTACGCCGCCTGGTCCACGCCGATCCTGCACGACTCGCTCACCGGGCTGCGGACGAACGCGCAGGCGCAGGTCATCGACGTCCACGGCGACGTCATCCCCGGCCTCTACTGCGCCGGCGAGTCGCAGGGCGGGTTCGCGCAGCACGGCCTGGGCCGCTGCCTCGTCTTCGGCCGCATCGCCGGACGGGACGCGGCGGTGAACGGCGGGAACGCCTGACGGGGAGCGCGACGGTGACCGACGAGGCGCAGCCGCCGCATCCGACGAGCGTCGCCGTGTGGGGGGTGCCCTCCCCCGTCGCGGCGGCCTCCCGGTTCACGGCGACGGTCGGGGTGAAATGCTCCGTCGGTTGTCCGTTGGCCGGGCACCCCGTCGTGATTCGGGACGAAACGGGCCGCGAACTTGGCCGGGGAGCCCTTGGAGCGGAACCTGCGGCGGGCACGCGCGCGTTGTACGCTGCCGCGATCGACCTGACCGCTCCGCCCGAGCCGGGGGTGCACGCGTGGACCGCCGCCTTCCCCGGCGGGACGGCGCCCCTTCCCGCGCTCACGCCTGCGACACGACCCGAACCCGCGCCCGCCAAGGCGGCGGGATCGCGGCACGATCCCGCGTCGGCGTTCCGGCCCGAAGCCTGCGCCAGCGCCGCGGCACGAACCCGCTACGGCCGCGTTCAGCTTCCGCACCGTCGAACCGCCCGAGCACGCGGTCACCGTCACCGTCACCGTCGTCGACCGGGACACCGAGGCTGCGCTTGGCAACGCCGACGTGCATCTGGGGCGCCACCGGGCCTCGACCGACTCCGAAGGGAAGGCGCGCATCGAGGTGCCCGAGGGCGACTACGAGCTGTACGTGCGTAGCCCCGGCTACGCCCCATCCACCGAGCCCGTCACCGTGACGGGAGACGCTGCCCTGCGCGTCGACGCCGCCCGCGTTTCCGACGCCGACCTGGACGACGACCAGGTGTGGATGTGAGGGCGGCCCGCCTCAGTCCTCCTTCCAGGGGTTGTTGGCGAAGATCGCCAGCTCGGGCCAGAGGGCGCGGGGGTTCATGGCGAGCGCGGCCATGATCGTCTCCGCGATGTCCACCGCGTACAGCTTGTTCGGGTTGTTGCGCCCGGTCCGCCCCATCCAGTCCGTCTGCACCTCGGACGGGCACACGCAGACGACGTGCACGCCGTGCGGCCGCAGCTCGGCCTGCCAGCACTGGCTGAGGCCGCGCACCGCCCACTTGCTCGCGGCGTACACCGTCCCCGCCTTCCCTCCCTTCATGCCCGAGGTCGAGGCGATGTTGAAGATGTGGCCCGACTGCTGCGCCTTGAGCAGCGGGGCCACGCGGTTCGTCAGATCGACGAGCCCGAACACGTTGATGTCGAACAGCGCCCGCATCCTGTCCATGTCGATGTCGCCGACCTCGGCGAGGTAGCCGACCCCCGCGTTGTTGACCAGCACGTCGATGCCGCCCATGCGGTCGACCGCAGCCTCGACGGTGCGCCGGTTGTCGTCGGCCCGCACCACGTCCGCCTGCAGGCCGATGGCCCCGCTCTCCTCCGCCACCCGGTCCACGCGGCCCCGATCCCGCCCGGTGAAGACCACCTCGTGGCCCTGGGCGCGGGCCAGCGAGACGAGCGCGGCGCCGATGCCCTGGCTGCCGCCGGTGATGAGAAATCGTCGAGTGTCCATGTCCGCTCCTGTGTGAATCCGCAAGACGCCCCGGGTATTCTAGTAGCGGTGCCGGACACGGCGGCGACGTAACCGCGAGGAGAGTCGATGATGGCGATGCGGGACGCGATGCGGTCGGTGGCGGTGGGCGCCCTGCTGCTGCGGGAGCGCTGGCAGAGCGGGGTGAGCTACAACCCCCTGTCGGCCGGGATGGCCCAGGACCCCTACCCGACCTATGCGAAGCTGCGCGGCCGCGACCCCGTGCACCGCAGCCGGCTCATGGACGCGTGGGTGTTCTCGCGCTTCTCGGACGCGGACGCCATCCTGCGCGACCACCGCCACTTCTCCAGCGACCCGCGCAAGCGCGTTGCATCCGGCCGGCGGGCCAGCCTGCCGAGAGTGGAGGAGCCGAGCATGCTGTTCCTCGACCCGCCGGACCACACGCGGCTGCGGGCCCTCGTCAACAAGGCCTTCACCCCGCGGGCGGTCGCCGCCCTCGAGCCCCACATCCGCGAGCTCATGACCACGCTCCTCGACGCCGTCGACGATCCGGCCGCCTTCGATCTCATGGAGGCGGTGGCCAAACCGTTGCCGGTGATCGTCATCGCCGAGATGCTCGGCATCCCGCCGGAGGACCGCGCGCAGTTCGCGGTGTGGTCGGACCAGCGCGCCCGCATCCTCGAGCCGACGCTGAGCCCCGAGGAGCGCGAGACCGCCGACACGGCGATGCGGTCGCTCGACGAGTACCTCGTGCCGATCATCAGCGAGCGGAAGGCCGACCCCAAGGACGACATCATCAGCGCCCTCGCGCAGGCCGAGGAGGAAGGCGACAAGCTGACCGAGCGCGAGGTGCTGATCATGCTGCGCCTGCTGCTGGTGGCCGGCAACGAGACCACCACCAACCTCATCGGCAACGGCATGCTGGCCCTCCTGCGCCATCCCGACCAGCTGGCGGCGCTGCGCGAGGACCCCGGGCTCATTCCGTCCGCGGTCGAGGAGCTGCTGCGCTTCGACTCGCCGGTGCAGGTGGACATGCGCAGCGTGCTGGACGACTGCGACGTGAACGGCTTCCCCCTGCGGCGCGGCGACAGCGTGGTCATGCTGCTCGGCTCCGCCAACCGCGACCCGGACCAGTTCGAGTCCCCGGACCGGCTCGACGTCCGCCCCCGCGAGCAGAACCACCTGGCGTTCGGCCGCGGCATCCACCACTGCCTCGGGGCGCCGCTGGCCCGTCTGGAAGGCCGCGTGGTCCTGGAGACGCTGATCGAGCGCTTCGGGTCGATGCGCCTGCTCGAGGATCGCCCGGCGTTCCGCAGCAGCGTGGTGCTCCGGGGCCTCCTCGCCCTGCCGGTGGCGACGGCGCCGGCGTAGGAGCCCGTGCAAGACGCCCCGCCGCATGTTGTCGGGGCGGGCGTCTTGCGCGCGACGCCGTGGCCGGCCCCGGTGCAACACTGGGACTTGCCCCCGGGTCCCGGCGCATACCGGAACCGACCTCGACTTGCCCAGCCGCACGACGTGTGATTGACTGCAACGCGGACCCAGGAAACCGAACCCTCTACGGCGCGGAGATGAACGGACGACATGAAGAGAGACGGCATGAAGCAATCCCGGACGCGGTGGTCGGTGTGGATACTCGCGGCGGTCCTCGCAGGAGCGTGTGGGGACCGGGCGCCCGAGCCGGACGCCGGCGAGGGCATGGCCCTGGACGACGCCCCGGCGTTTCCCGCGCCCGCCTTCCATCACATCCACGTCAACTCGGCCGACCCCGAGCGCGCGCTCGACTGGTGGGAGACCTTCTGGCCCGCAGGCCGGCAGACCACCGTGGCCGGGCTGCCGGCGTTCGAGGCCGACGGCGTGTATCTGGTGTACAACACCGTCGATGCCCCCGCCCCGGGCGCGTTCGACCCCGAGCAGCGGCAGTCGGTCCCCCAGAGCGCGTTCTGGACGACGGGGCCGAGCACCGACGGCCTCGCCCTCTACGAACGGCTGACCGCGCTCGACCCGGATGGGGAACGGTTCGGTTTCCTGCCCGTCTACACCGGGCCGGACGACGCCGAAGGGGTGCCGCACTCCGGGCTCGCCCCGTTCGGCGACCAGCTCCTGACGGTGGCCGAGATGGCCGAGCGCGCCGCCCGCGAGGGAGACAATCCGGCCCGCGACCGCGCGAGCGGCCAGGACTTCGGCTATCTCGTAGACCCCGACGGCATCCTGGTTGAGTTCAACGGGAACGCGGCGACCGGGGACCTGTTCTACGGCCACCTCCACTTCTGGCACGAGCAGCCGCTCTGCGCGGCCAACTGGTACGTCACCCACCTCGGGGTGGCCCTGCCCCCGCTCCGCGATCCCGACACCGGGGAGACGACGCCGCGCCCACCGTTCGACCCGTGCGCGGTCGAGATCGGCGACGTCAGCTACCCCTCGTTCCTGCCCGTGGGCCAGCTCCGGACGCCGATCGCGAGCGTGCGCCTCGCCAATGCGGGGTGGATGTGGTACTCGCGCCAGTGCCGCGACGGCCGGTGCGGCCCCGACCTCGATCGCCCCCTCGCCCCGTCACGCGGGCAGGTGGTGGACCACGTCGCCGTCACCTACCCCGACCTCGACCCCGTGCTCGCGCACCTGGAGGCGACCGGCGTGCCCATCCTGGAGGGCCCCTATCCGTTCGGCGAGACCCGCGCGGTGCTCATCGAGGACCTGGACGGGCTGGCGCTGGAGCTGATAGAGGCGGGTTCCGACTGAGCCATGCGACGTATTCTTCTACCGCCGGTGCTGCCGGCCCTGTTCACGATTCTCGGCGCCGTCCTGCACGGCGGCACGTGGCGGGTCGAGCCGCTGGCCGACCCGTGGCCCCGCGCCGCCGGCGTCGTCCTCATGGCGACCGCGCTGGGGTTGGCGGTGACCGCGTTCCTGGTGTTCCGGCGGCACGAGGAGAGCCTGGACCTCCGCAAGCCGACCCGGCGTCTCGTGTCCGATGGCGTCTACGGGATATCGCGCAACCCCGTGTACCTCGCGTTCCTGGTCTTCATCGCGGGCCTGGGCTGCGCCAACAACGCCGCCGCCGTCCTCTTGGCCGTCGTCCCCGCCTTCGCCGCCCTCAACTGGTACACCATTCCCCACGAGGAGGCCTACCTTCGCCGCACCCTGGGCGCCGCCTACGACGAGTACGCCGCGCGGGTCAGGCGCTGGATCTGACGCGACGTGCGAACCGCGACCCGACTACTGTCGGGACTATGCGAAGTCGGTTCGGCGGGCCCCGTCCGCATCGGTGATCGCCTGGATCGGTACTCGACAGTCCGGGGCCTCAGACGCGCTCCAGCCTGACGCGATGTGGGTGGGTGGCCCGGGCCCTAGCCCCCTAGCCCGCCAATCGTCGCCTACGGCTCCGCTTGGCGCCCAACCAACCCTCCAGGAGTCCGCGCCGTTCTACGGCGCAGACTCCTACCGGGAATCCGTCCCCGAGGTTTCGACAGCCGCCTGCCGTTCGAGGTTGCGGTGGATCTCGAGGATGTGGCGAATGTCGTGATTGCCCTCGTGGCACCCGTACTCGTACAGCGGACCGTCAGTCCTTACCAGCGGGATCTCCGCGCTCCACGGGCTCGTCCACGTCGTCGGATCGGTGACCGTGAACTCGTAGTGAATCCGATCGGCGCCGACGCGCGTAAAGCGTTCCACGACGTGGAGGGCGCCGCCGGCTCCTCGGAAGCGTCTCCGCTCGGCGTAGTTTCTGGTCTCGACGACCAGCGTATCCCCATCCCAGCGCCCGCGCGAGTCGCCGGGGAACTGCCGGATCGTGTCCGGGATGTGCGGGCGCCCGTCGAGCGGGATGATGCGCGGCGGGTAGGTGGACAGCTCGCTGAACACCACGACGTGGTCCCGCGTCTGGAAGACCTGATGAATGTCGTTGTAGGACGGCGGCATCATGGGCGGGCCCTCGTGCGACCATGCGAGGCAGCGCTCCGACAAGGGCCGGGTCTCGTGGCTGTCGAACGCGCTCGGCCGCGCCTGCGCAGCCGTGGCGGCAGCCGCTCGCGCCGCGGCCACCGGCGTCCGCGGCGGGATTCGGCCGTTCCGCGGATAGGTGATCAATGACGTGCGCCGGCTCGACAACCCCTTCGGCACGGGCGTCCGCAGCCAGATCTCGTTGTCGTAGTGGATGTGATGACGCTCGTCGGGAGTGCGGTTGCCCTGGAACTTGTAGCGGTCGAGCTCCTCGCGGTCGTTGATGTCGATGAGGGTGAGGATCTCGCGCGCGGACGGGTCGACGCCCTCGGCCGTGAGCCCTTCGGCCAGCCAGGCCGTCTCCTCTTCCGTGAAGAACTCCCTGTCTCCCAGATGCGCGGGCCGCTCGAGCGGCGTGAAGGTCTGGGTCGTCCAGTAGCCCTGGAGGTCAGGCCGGCCGTCGGGGGTGCGAGGCAGCGTCCACTCCGCGGCCCCGTCCGCTTCGCTGCGGACCGGATCCTGAGCGGACGCGGAGACCGGCGCCAGAAACCCGATCGCGACAACCGCGACAATCGTGGCATGGTGCATCTGTTCCTCCCGAGGTCCGCGAGGGACCGGATGCGCCCATGATTGCTTACGACAGGGCTTTTTTCAAGTCGTTACGGATGCGCTGGCTCGTCGGCTACTACGGCGTCTTCCAGGCCGGCCCCCTCGTCCTGAACCTCGTGCACCTCGGCGGGTTGCGGCCGATCCGGGACTTTCCGCCGCCGCCGGCCGAGGGCTGGCATCCGCAGGCGACCGCGTTCTGGACCTCCATGGGACTGATCGACACAGCGATCGCCCTGCTGGCGCTCTACTTCGTGGCGGGGTTCTTCGGCGGTCGGCGCGGGGCGCTGTGGGCGGGGCTCGTCTCGCTGACGACATACGTGTACAACACGTTCACCTTCAACTACACGGTGATCGCCACTGGGGCCTGGGCACGGCATCCCGTCGAGTACGTCGTCCTGAACGCCGCCTCGATTCCGCTGGTCGTCCTGTTCGCCGTAGTCGTCCGCGAAGCTCGGGAGGCGGCCGGCGCCGACGGGCAAGGAGAGACATGATCGCGACGAGACGAATACTCCTCCCCCCGGTGCTGCCGGCCCTCTTCACGATCGCCGGCACGGTCGTGCATCGCGGCGCCTGGCGCGTCGAGCCCCTGCCCGCGCCGTGGCCCCTCGCCGCCGGCGGTATCCTCATGCTGACCGCGCTCGGGTTGGCGGTGTCCGCGTTCCTCGTCTTCCGCCAGCACGACGAGAGCCTGGACCTCCGCAAGCCGACCCGGCGCCTCGTCTCCGTGGGCCCCTACCGGCTATCGCGCAACCCCGTCTACCTCGCGTTCCTCGTCTTCATCGCCGGCCTCGGCTGCGCCAACAACGCCCGTGCCGTCATGCTCGCCGTCGTCCCCGCCTTCGCGGCCCTCAACTGGTACACCATTCCCCACGAGGAGGCGTACCGCCGCCGCACACTGGGGGCCGACTACGACGACTACGCGGCGCGGGTCAGACGCTGGGTCGGACGCGCCAAGCGCGTCGACACCGGACCACCGTCACGGCCGAAACCGTCAGCCGAGGATCAGTCATCGGGAAGCTCAACAACCTGGGCATGGACGGCAGCGAGGCCGGGACCGGGCTCCGGTCGACGATGACGAAGCTCGCCCCGGCGGCGCAGAAGCTTGGCTTCGAGATCGTCCGCGACGCGGAGAACAACCTGGACCTGATCGCCACGCTTGGAGAGCCTGGAGAGCAGGCTCGCCCGCTACGGCGACGATGTCGACCAGGTCGGCATGGTCCTGGCGGACGCCTTGGCGGCGACGAGCCGGTCCAGGCCCTGCAGCTGCTGCGAAAGGCCCTCGGGGAGCTTCGTCCCGAGGCAGACGCCACCGCCGCGGCCGCCAGGAACGGAGAGGCTTCAGCCGAACTGCGGCGTGGCTACAACCCTGAGGCCCCCGAGACCGCCCGGGGCTGGTAGGATCTGGAGCGGGACCACGTTCGGAGAGCATAGCCGCGAGGCCGCCAAGGGCCCTTGGGGACCATCGGCCGCGCTCGGTTGTCGTCTTGGAGATCTGGATGCCTTTCGACCTGTTGGCGGCGAATGCCGCCCCAGCCCTCTCGCTCGATTTGTCCGTCATCGTCGCGATTGCAGCGGTCATGGTCACCATCCTGCTCGCCCTGCTCAACTACACCGTGTCGTCGTGGGGGTGGGTCCTGAAGCGCGAGATCGACCGGAGCGACAAGACCGACCATGAGTTGAAGGCGAGCCTGAATGCGACGCGCCAAGAGCTGAAGATGGACATCAAGCAGGTCGAGGCGGACACCAAGCTGCTTCTGACGGGCCAGGCGCGTATAGAGGCGACTCTCGACGCCCGGGCGAGTGGCCGGACCGCCTCCCAGGTGGACGTCAGATCCCTGGGTGGAGCCGAAGATGACCGCGATCCTACAACTCATTGATGAGGCGATTCTGTTCGGGCTGCTCGCCTTCGTCGGCCAGCTCCTGCTCATGTTCCTTCGGAGCGGTAGCGCCATCCGCGTGCGCCTCGTGCCGAGCCCGGCCCAGAACGTCCTGCTCAACTACGAGATCTGCAACGTCGGAGACACCATCGCGGAAGACGTTCGATTGACCTTCTCTCGTTCGGCCGGCTCTGACGGACTGTGGAACACGGAAGAGAAGCAGGACCTTGACTTTGAGGTGCTTGCCCCAGGTGAGGCCTACACATCGATGTTCTGCGCGACGCCAGGCTGGAAAGACCAGAAGCCCGTCACGGCGACGGTCAGCTACAAAAACGGCCGACTGCTTCGACGCCTAACGGACCTCGACGAGCAGTGGTGGCGGCGAGCGCTGGATCTCGTCGTGTGGCGGCCCGTCCGCCGCAAGAGCTTCATCCTGGACCCCACGCGGCTCTTCGCGATGCGGCCCAACGTCGGCTACCCCGGAAAGGACGAGATAAGGGGCATCGTTGATGAGCTGGGGAAGATGCGGCGCACGCAGGAGCAGGTAGAGCGCCGCCGGCGATTCGCGAGAATGCTCGGGGCGAGGCCGGGGAAACAGGTGAACGCGGACGAAGAGACGGGGTGAGGTCCCCCCCCTCGACCCAGCTCGCACCGTTGTCAGCCGCCGGGCATTCCACTTGCCCCTCGCCCACCAGACTTTCGCCTTCCGCTTCTACGGGAGTTGCACAACTCTTTCGCGTCAATTCGCTCCGGTTTTCGCGCGCCTCAAGTGTCCTGCAGTTTCCCAGGCGAATCCACACCACTCTGGGCGGAGCGCCCCGAAGCACGCTGAGGCGATGGCAGTCCTCGTCCTTGGTCACGACCAGGCACCCGTGCTTGCGCGCGAACTCCCCAGACGACGAGATCGGATGCTCCCCCGCCGCACATCCGGCGGACATGCGCGGACTCGGGGAACAGGTCGTGCAGAAGGGTGATCAGCTTCTCGGACAGCGGCTCGTCGAAGAGAAGGCGCACGAAGTCAGGCCGCCGGCACGCCGACGGTTCGACGCTCTCGTTCAGCCGCGTAGGTCAAGCAGCCTCGGACGTCTTCGCGTGAGAGTTGAGGGAAATCCGCCAGAAGCTGATTCTCGGAGGTGCCGCCAGCCAGGTAGCCGAGCACGTCACCGACGGTGATGCGGGTGCCCCGGACACAAGGCTTGCGCCGCGTTGGACGCGGCGGTCAAGGCCGACGTGGACGCGTTCCTCAGACGAGGAGACGCGAATGCCCAGGACTTCGAGACCCTCTTGCAGACCGTTCACCGTCGAGCGCTCGCCACGGCGAGCCAAGCCGTCAAGGTGATTGGCGCGTAGCGTTCGTAGCCGCGCTCGCGGCCGAAATCGATGCGCTCATCGGACCGCGGCGGTCCGCCGCGCAGGACTTCGAGGCCCTCGAGCAGGCCCTCCGCCGCCAAGCCCTCGGCCTCGCCGCTCAGGCGATGGCGGAGTACTTCGACGCGGACGATTCCGACCATTCGAGTTCGACGATAGCGTGCGCCTGCGGCCAGACGGCGCACTACGCCGGCCGCCGCCCGAAGACCTTCACCACGCTGTTGGGACCGCTGAGGCTGCACCGCGCCTACATACCACTGCGCCGCCTGCCGCCGGGGAAGCTGTCCCCGCGACCAAGCCCTGGGTCTGCAAGACACCTCGCTGTCGCCCGCCACGGCGCGGCTGGTGGGACTGGCGGCGACGAGCGTCAGCTTCGCCGAAGCGAGCGAGTGGATGGGGGAGCTGGCCGGCGTGGCGGTCGACCCCAAACAGGTCGAGCGCATCGCCGAAGCGCTGGGCCGCGAAGTCGCGGCCGACGAACGCGAGAGGGTCGAGCCCGCACCCGGCGCGGCATCGACGATGTACCTGGGGCTTGACGGCACCGGCGTGCCGGTGCGCAAGTCCGAGGTGGAAGGCCGGCGCGGCAAGCAGCCCGACGGCTCGGCCAAGACCCGCGAGGTCAAGCTCGTCACCGTGTGGACGGCGGAAACACGCAACGCCGACGGCCTCCCCGAACGCGACCCCGGGTCGGTCAGCTACAGCGCCGCGGTCGAGAGCGCGGCCAGCCGCCCCACCGACCCGCTGCCTTCCCCGTTCGCGCAACGGGCGTATCGCGAAGCGCGGCGGCGCGGCTTCGACACCGCGGCGCGACGCGTCATCATCGGCGACGGGGCCGAGTGGATCTGGAATCTGGCCGGCGAGCAGTTCCCCGGCGCCATCGAAATCGTCGACATCTACCATGCCAAGGGGCATCTGTGCGATGTCGCCAAGGCCATCTACGGCGCCGGCACGGACTTGGCCGCCCAGTGGGGCAAGGACCGGCGGGACGAGTTGGACGCCGGGCGGTTCGATGCGATCCTGACCGCCCTGCGCGCCCACCGTGAGACTTGCGAGGAGGCCCGCAAGTGTATCGACTACCTGACCCGCAACCGCCACCGGATGCGCTATCCGGAGTTCCGAGCGTGGGGTCTTTGCGTGTCGTCGGGCGTCGTCGAGGCCGGATGCAAGCTCGCTATCGGCGCCCGGCTCAAGCGCGCCGGCATGCACTGGACCGTGGCCGGCGCCAACGCCATCATCGCCCTGCGGTGCTGCAAGCTCAGCGGCCGCTTCGAGGATTTCTGGGAAAGACGAGCCGCCAGGGCCGCCTGACAGTCATCTCACGAATTTGACGTGCACCCTCGCCGGTCTACCGCGAGCGGGTCATCAGCCATGGCGGCTACGCATCACATCCGGTGGCGATCGCCAGCGCGCGGCACAACTGGCGCATCTTGTCGGGACCCAGGGTGCCGACGAAGCCCTTCAGCTCGCTCCGGGGCACCGTGAGGAGATTGCACAGGTTGACGCAGGATGCCTGCTTCAGACCCTCCTCTACGCCGACGGGCACCTCCGCCGGAGTGCCACGCACGGTGGACGTCACCGGGGCCACGATCACCGTATGGAGGAGAGGTATCAGAGAGGGCCGGCTGATGACCACCACCGGCCGGCGCTTGTCCGGATGCGGCCGGTGCAGACGCCAGATCTCACCGCGGCTCACTCTGGCGGCCATGCCTGGGCATCCATCAGGTCGCTGATTTCCGCCAGCATCTCGTCGGCGTGTCCGGCATAGGCCTTTCTGAACTGCTCGTCGATCTCACGTCTCTGCCTGGCGCGCAGGTACATCTCGATCGCCGAGCGGATGAAGACCGATCTTCCTCGTTCGCGGACCTCGGGATCGGCATCGATACGCCGCAGGAGCTCCGCATCCATCGAGATCTGGACGGGTCGAGCCGGCATGTTGGGAGCCTACCACGCCTTCTTGATGGCTGAAGTGTTGGCAGCCCTTCGCTGCTCGCCGGCAGGCGCCGCCCCGGCGTATCCGCCCGGTGGAGGGCGCGTGGTGACACGCGGCCGCGGGCCAACGACATGCTTCAGCTCGCATCGCCCCGTTGGAAGATCCTGGAGCGGTGCAAGGGCAGGTAGCGCTCGTGACCGCGGTGGAGTGCGTGGACCCTCAGCCGCCTGTCGAGTCCGAGCGAGGACCGGGCGCCCGCCGGGAGGGCGTCCGAGACGAGCACGGTTCCGTCCGCCGAGATCGTGATGAAGCCGCCGTCGAACGCGGCGTCGAGATGGGGCGCGAGCAGGAGGCCGTTGAACACGTCGAGGCGCTCGGCGTCCGTTTCGCAGTCGGCCCAAGGCTTGATGTGGCTCGCGCGCAAAAGCTCGGGCACGTCGAGGCCGGTCATCGCGCAACGGCCGTCCCAGTACTCGAAGAGGCCGCGACGGAAGACGTCCTGACCGACGCGCTGCACGACCAGGCGTTCGGCCTCCGTCGTCCGCGGCAGGCCCGCCGTCTCGTCCTCGAAGGCGTGGAGCAGCGCGTCGGGCAGCGTCCGCGAGAGCTGGAAGGCGCGGCGCAGCAGGCGATGGAGTGCGGCGACGTTGCCGACGGCCAGCGCGCCGACGGCGCCTGCGGGAAGCGTGTCGTCGCACGCCGCGCCGAGGCCGGCCAACCCGTCGATGACATCCGCCCGCGACGCGGCCGCGAGAAACCGGGATTCTCCGACGGCCGTGAGCCAGATGCGCATCGACGTCTGGCTGCTGCCGAACCCGAGCCAGTCCATTGTGCGCTCGCGCTCCAGCTCGAAGCCGTTGTCGGTCGCGGCCTTCTCCAGACGGGTGACGGTAACGGCGGTCAGCATCACCGACCTCGGCCCAGCATGCGCCGCAGCCACGAGACGCGGACGCTCACGAACTCGGGAAGCGGACGCCTACCGAGGAGCTCAGAGGCCCGATCCTCGCGCTCGTTCCGGGTCGCCGTCCTGTTCTCGAAGTCCCTCTCCATGCGCCTGCGCTCGCCACGGACCGCAGCCATCCGTGCCCTGACGAGCGCCGGGTGGTTCAGGTTGACGATGCCGCGCCGCCGTCGAACGCCATCGGTGCGGTCCGCGATCGCGAGCTCCAGCGCTTGGCGAATGCCATCCGCCAATCTCACATCCGAGCGCACGTAGATCTCCCCGCCATTGCTGAAGCCGACGACATCCTCGTAGCTGAGGTCCGCGGGCCACGGCACGTGGGAGTCGGCATCCCACCGAAAGGGATGGTCGTCCTTGGCCGAGTCGCAGGTCTCAGTTTTGGGGCAGGACAGATAGAGATTCTTCCAGTGAAGGGCTCTCCGCGGCTCGCGGCTGAGTGGATACCAATGGTCAATCCGAGGCGCCGGATGGCCCTCGGCGATGCGCCGCTCGCAGTAAACGCAGAGAGAATGCTGCTCCCGGTACATCACCACTCGAAGCTTCTGCTTCGCAAGCTGGTCGAATCTCGTGCGGGCAAAGGACACCCGATCGTCTGCCTCCAGCAATTTCTCCAGGTATTCCTCCTCGGCCTGGCGGAGGCTCGCTGGCGCTCCGTCGTCCGGATAGACATCCCTCGGAGGCCAGGGCTTCGAGATGCCGCGCACTCTACTCCTCCAGGTCCAAGAGCACCCTGGCTTCGATCAGATCGGGGTCGAGGTCGCCCCATCGAGCAAACAGCTTCCTGTACAGCTCTGCCGCCTCCTCCCGGCGACCCCGATCGATGAGTTCGTGGAGCGTCTGCAGCTGTCGCGCTCCCTCGCGATCGCGATCCTCCGTGTTCATGTGCTCGCGCAAGATCGCGTTCGTGTCCCTGCCCTCGACGAATACGCGGCCTTCCTGGAGTCTCCCGTTCACGAGCCGGCGAACGTGGCGGTTTTGCGCACTACTCAGCACCTGCGGGGAGTGCGTCGTGACGATGAGCTGCAGTCTCGGGAAGGCTTGCCGAAGGCGCGGAAGCGCCACCCGCTGCCAGCGCGGGTGCAGGTGCAGGTCGAGCTCGTCGATGAGCACCACGCCCTCGACTCGCGCGGGCGCGTCGGGGCCGTCGAACTGGTTGAGCATGACCGCGCGGCGGGCGATGTCCGCGACCAGGGCGATGAACACGTGGTAGCCGTCGGACAGCTCCGACCACCGGGCCGCGTGCCCGTCCTCGAAGCGCACGACGGGACTCTGCGCCGTAGCGTCGTACCAGGCGTCCTCGACACCGGGGGTTGCCCGGATCGCCGTCTCCAGCACGGCCTTGTGGAAGAAGCGTTCCGGCTCCGCCCGGTCCCGACGGCCCACGTCGCCGAGCATCTCGTCCTGGAGCCACTGCAGCAGCGGCGCCTCATCGAGGTTGGGGTCGAGCGAAGAGTCGTAGGCTTCCCAACGGTCCCCCATGCGTTCGATTTTCCGACTCCGGCCCCGTTGCCGTCCCAATCGATCGACGCCGTACCAAGCGAACAACGGCCATCGACCGCCCGGCGCTCGAACCCGCTCCAGCGCCTCGAGAATCGGTCGATGCCGCTTCCTGGTCCATCCCGATCCCGGCGAAGACGCCGTCGACCACATAACCGATTCGCCTTCTCCGACGTCCGCAGTCCACGCAAGCTCGCACCCACCGACCGGCTCCCTTCGCCCCCTCTTGTCCACCGTCCGCAGCCTGGTGTCGCGCGCCGCGCTGAACCGCGAGCTCTTCGGCGACCCCCTCTGGAACAGGCCGAGGCCCATCGCGAGGGCGGTGAGCAGCGCGGTCTTTCCACCGCCGTTCTCGGCGAAGAGGACAGTGGTGTCTTCCTCGAGCGGCAGCGTCAACTCTTCGAAGCAGCGGTAGTTGCGGGCGCACATCTCGCGAAGGCGGAATCGGCTCATGTCGCCCTCCTCGGTGGTCCGAGCGGCGAGTCGTAGGGTACGCCCTTCGCGGCAGCCGACGCCAGCGCGTCGTAGGTGTCCAGCACCACGCGCTTCGTCCGGTACTCGCCGTGATCGCGTTCCTCGGACCGCGCGATCACCGGAAACGTGTCGAGGATGTAGCCGGCGTCGTCCCGCGAGATGCCGTACAAGTGGAAGAAGGCGGCGTCGATCTCGCACCGGAGCTGGAAACGGCGATCCGCATCCCAAATGAAGGGCAGGCCGTCATCAGCACAGTCCTCGGCGAATGCCTTCAGGTTCCAGGCGGTATAGGTGAGCTCAAGGACACGCGGGAGGAGCCAGTCACGAATCCGTATCGACGGCGCCCACGGCGCGGGCGCCGCGTAAGTCCCCGGGCCGAACACAGGAAGCTGCCGCATGATGAAGTACGTCAAATGCGTGCCGCCGACCTTCTGCCTCGCGCAATAATCGAACGCAATGCTCGACAGGTTCGCGTAGAGACTGGCTACGACTTGTGGATCGGCAGACGGTATTACCAGTGGAAGCGTGTGATTGACTGCTGCCGTCGAAAGAATGCACGCGATGACCGTTCGGGTGTCACTTGCGCGGGTGATATCCCTCCATCCGAGCAACCAACGCCTGTCCCACTTGTCATCCAGCCTTGCCGCCACTTCATCCTGGGGGACCCAGTACCTTGGTTGCGTTACCCGCCCCGGATCGGCATGGGCAGCGTGGTCGAGCTCAGGGAGCTTGCCCTGGTTCGCCTGAGCCCCGCTCTGCCCCTCATACGATCCGAATCGGTGATCGAATTGGTGAACCATCTTCGCCTCGTACAGAGGCAGCATGACCTCTCCGTCCCGCTCGAACCGGTCCCCGTCCAGCCTCCACCCGGCCGCCGCCAGCTCGGCCCGCGTGCGAAACCGGCCGGAGTCGTTGGCCATGTGAAACATGCTCAGGAATCTCAGGCCCCACGGATTTCCGTCCGGGTCGTTCTCCCGCCAGAGCACGCCGGCCCGGCGGTACATCGTCAGATTGATGTCCGCATCGCGCTGCGATCTGAACGTCGGACACGTCCGTGTGTTCGGGTTCAGCGTGGTGAAATCGGCGGGAGTCAGGGCGAAGTGGCGCCAACCATCGTCGAGATCGACCGCGCGTCTCGCATAGAAGACGAGGTCGGCCTGCCGGGACTCCCTGATCGTAAAGAGCACGAACCGATACCTGTGGTCGAGACCCTTGAAGACGAGACTCTCGTTTTCGAAGTGATGGACACTGGCCAGCGCGCTACCGTCGAGCAGAGCCTGGAAGTACTCCTTGGTGGTGTTGTCGGTGACGATCCCGCTAGGCACTATGAAGCCCGCACACCCGCGAGGCGCGAGCACAGTCCAGTTGTGCTCGGCGAACAGCGCGTACGTGTTCACGTCCCCCTTCCCGCAGAGCGGGTAGCGCCCGGATTGCCGCACGAAATGGCTCTGCCCCTGCGCGATGCGCGTCGCACTGGTCCACTCCTGCCAGAGATCCGGGTCCGTGACCGGAAGCGCGGCAATCAGCTTCTTGCGCTCGGCCGCGTTCCGCGCTGCCGCGATCGAGGGCTCGCGCTTGGCGAAGAACTCTTGCTCCTGGAGCTTGACGCGCTCCCACGGCGGGTTGCCGAGCACGACGTCGAAGCTGCCTCGCGCAAAGACATCCGGAAACGCCAGCTCCCAGTGGAACACGCCATAGTCCTCGACGATGCGCCGCGTGGTCTCGACGAGCAGCAGGGACGGCCGTCCCTCCCCGTCGCGGAGGGCGAGCCACGTCGCCGTCGTCGGCGCCGCCTCGACGACCGGGCCGGGTTGGTCCTTGGGCCAGAGGAAGGCGGCGCACCACGCGTCGGCCACGAGCTTCTCGTGCTCGTAGGCCTCCGAGGCCAGCAACGCGTTCCACTGTCGCTGCTTCGCGGCCAGGGCCGCGGCGTCCGCGTCCGGGGCCTCCTCGACCGCGCGTATGGCGTCGCGCAGGGTGACCGTCTCGCTTCGAGGCTCGAACAGCAGCCGTCGCTGACCGGCGATCTCCTCCCGGTTGCGCTTCTTGAGCGACCGGGTGACCCTCCCGACGTCTCCCTCCAGGACCGTCCACGCGGCGTCCGGCACCTGGTCGCCCATGAGCGCGCGGGTCGCGCCGATGAGGGAGTTGCCGTAACGGATGTGGCTCTCCAGGAACGTGAGGGGCAGGCCCGGGTCGATCGACTCCATCCAGAGGCTCACCTTGCAGAGCTCGACGGCCAGCGGGTTCCTGTCGACGCCGTAGATACACCGTCGGACGATGTCGCGGAGCGCACGCTGATAGTCGTCCGGCGCGGGCGTGCCCCCCGCCCGGATGCGCGCGACGCGGTCGGCGAGCCGGCGCGCCGCCGCGAGCAGGAAGTGCCCCGACCCGCAGGCGGGGTCGACGATCGCCAGGTCCAGAAGGGCATCGACGGGACGCTCCGGATGCGCGTCGACCGTGCGCTCGACCACGGGGTCGAGGGCGCTTTCGAGCAGGACCTGCACGAGCTCGTCCGGGGTGTAGTAGCTGCCCGTCGTCTTCCGCGCATGGCCCCGGCTCTCGCCGGCGCCCGCGAAGGAGAAGGAACGCCCGTCCCCGGTGACCTGCGGGACGAGCTCGAGAAGACCCTCGTAGACGTAGCCGAGCTCGTCGGCACCCATGTCGCGCCAGTTCACGCGAACGAGCCCGGAAGGCTCGCGAAGCCACGCGAGATGGAAGAGCGCCCCGAGAAGCGCGCGGTTCTCGAGCCTCGCCGCATCGAGGTCCGGGCACTCCTCGGGCGCGAACAGCCCGGCCAGCGCGGGCAGCCCAAGACGCGGTTCGCCGCTGGCGAGGCTCCGGAAGACGATCCTGACGACCTCCCAGATGTCGCCCTGCCGGTCGTGGGCGCTCCGGCGGACGGCCCGATCGCGGAGACGGCGAAGGCCGTATCCATCGGCGTAGAGGCGGCGGGCCGACTCGGAGGCGTTCTTCGGGTGCAGCAGGTCCCGTTCTTCGACGGTGAGCAGAAAGACGAGCCGGTAGACCAGTCGCAGAAGCTGCCCGAAGTACCCGTCCTTCGTGAGGCCCCCGGCGTGCAGCGCAGCCCGGAGCTTCGTGTTCGCGGGATGGGACAGGTACCCCTGCCCCAGGATCTCGAGCGCCTCCTGGAAGCCCGCGCTCAGCTTTTCCCGCGCCCGAGTCCCCTCTTGCCGCCCGGCCTCCCGCCACGCCTCGAGCGGGCATGTCGCGTCCGGGTCGCCGGCGCGGCCGAAGCGCGACTCGTGCGCGAGAAGCCAGAGCGCGGCGAAGTCGGGGTACAGGTCTTCCGTGAAGATCCGGCCGAGGTCGGCTTCGATCCACGCCGGCCGTGTGAGGCTCGCGTTGTCGCGCGCGATGCGCAGCGAGAGCCCGTCCGTGGCGAGCCCCCAGCGCATCGTGCCGGACGCGTTCAGGGTCTCCTGCAGGAGCCCGAACGCGCTTCGGCGGCGCTGGTCGTCGCCGAGCTCAAGCAGGAGGGTATCGAGGCCCGCTCCCGCCCGCGCGACGACGACGGGAACCCGGTCGCCGAGAGCGAAGAACCGGACCGGATACACGCGATCGTCGATCGTCCTCGGCTCGGCGCCCGCAACGGACGCGAAACCGAACGCATCGCGCAGCAACGGCTCGACGAAGCGCTCGGCGAGCGTGCGGGCGTCGCCTCCCGCGGCGCGGCCTGCCTCGAGCTCGCGAGAGCACGCCTGGGCGATGCGCCAGCTCCGGGCGATCTCGTCGCGGACGTCGAGACCCTTCGGAATACGGTAGTCGGCCGGCTCCTGCGCGCCGGCCCGGCGCTGCGCCACCCGACCGAGCCACTCCGCCCCGAGAAGACCGCCCTCGATCGAGAGGGCATCGAAGGCTATCCGGGCCTCGACCGTGCGGCTTCCGCGAGGCGCCATGGTCACGCCACCTTCGGAAGGAGCACGTAGACGCCGATCACGTCGGGGCGCGGAACGGCTTGTACGGCGGTGCTCCCGGTTGCCCGGCTGGCTTCGCGGACGCGCACGTGGTCGGCGAGCAGGGTGCTCGCCCGCGCGGCCGAGAGGGCCTCGATGTCGGCCGCGCGCTCGGGAAGCGCGGCGAGTGCTCGTGCGACCTCCCGCTCTCGGACGTGCCGCGGGGGATCGTCGGCGGGCGGGAGCGCGAGCAGAGCCAGCGCCTCGGGTCCGGTGATCGGCGCTGCCGCCCGCGGGCCGACCCAGGCCAGCGCGGTCGCCTCCTCGACCATCAGCGGCTCCCGGCCCCGCCGGCTCGACAGAAGCTGGTGGCGGAGCCGCAGCAGCACGACGGTGGCGCGGGCGCGCACGCCCTCGGAGATCCAGCAGCCGGCGCGCCCGAGGACCGACGGGTCGCCGGCCGCGGCGTCGCCGTCGTCGACCGAGAGGGTCCGCCCGAGCAACGTCTCGGCGAGCACCGCGACGAGGGGATGGCTGCGCTGCACGGGACGGCAGCCGGGCGCCGACGGGTACGCGAAGTCGATGGCGACCGTGCCCGCGATGTCCTCGGCGGCCAGACGCTCGCGGACCTCATCCGGCAGCGGTGCGGTCGGGACCTTGAAGCCCCGCCTGAACGGTTCGAGTCCGGAACCGAGCCTGGCGAGGGCGCGGCCCGCGAAGCGCTGCACGTCGTCGCGGCCGCCGACCGCGGCGAGGCTCTTGCGCCACTCGGGCATCACCTCGTCGGGCTTGATGCGGCGCTGAGCGAACACGGTCCGGTTCTTCTTCGCCTTGGCCTTGACGTCCTCCCAATGGCCCTCGAACAGCTCGAGCTGGCGGCCCTCATGGATGGCACTGCGGCCCCGCCGCCGCAGGAGCACGGCCTTGAGCAGCGCCTGCGTGAGCGAATGGCCCTCGTCGGGCACGGGTACTGGAACGCCGAGCTCCTCCCGGATGCGGGCCGCCTTGCGCAGGATGACCTGGAGCACGGCACCGTCGACCGGGTTGTTGACCCCATAGAGCAGCGTGGCGCGCACGGTCTTGCTCGGCTGACCGAAGCGGTCCACACGACCCTCCCGCTGCTCATGGCGCGTCGGGTTCCACGAGAGGTCGTAGTGAACGACGGCGTCGAAGTGCTCCTGAAGGTTGATGCCCTCCGACAGGCAGTCGGTGGCGACGAGAACCCTGCGGCCTTCGGCCGCGCCGATCCGCGCCACGCATTCCTCGCGCTCGTGGGGGGGCATCTCGCCGGTCACGGCGCCGACGGCGATGTTCTTCAGGTTCTCGCGGAGATGACGCGCCACGTAGCGGGCTGTCGCTATGAAGCGACAGAAGACCACGACCTTGAACCCTGCCTCGATCAGTTCGGCGACGTGTTTCGAGGCGATCCTCAGCTTCGGATCGCCGCTCTGGCCCGCAAGTGTCTCCGCCTGGTCGATGAGCCGTGCCAATGCCGGGCTGTCGCCGCCGGCCGGGGGCTCGACGTCGTCCGCTATCAGCGCGTCGACGTCGCCATCGAAGATGCGATCGAGAAGATCCTCGCGGGCGTCGTCGTCGAGATCCTCGCCGGCGCGGGTGCGCAGGGCGAGCACCGCCGCCATGGGACTCGACCCGGTGCAGCGAAGGAGCGCCAGCGTGCCCCAGAAGTTGAGGCGCTGCCGCTGCTCGTCACCGGTGCCCGTCTCGACAACCTCCGCGCAGTAGTCGAGGACGTCGTCGAGGAAAGCCTCCCAGGCGCCGCTGAGCTTGTAGGTGAGTTCCTTCGTCTCGCGACGCGGGAAGATGTCGCCGTCGCGCCACTCGGCGAGGTCGGGACGCCGCCGCTGGACGAAGTGGTTCGCGAGGCGCTCGCGGAGGCGCGCGCGCTCGGTGCCCGTGACCTCCGCCAGGCGCTCGAAGTCCGGGGCGAGCAGGCCGAGCAGCCGGTAGAAGGCCGCGTCATCGCCGCTGTGCGGCGTCGCGGTGAGCATCACGAGGTGCCGCGACGCGCTGTCGGCCAGACCCCGGAGCAGCTCGTACCGCTGATGCCGGCCCCGGCCGGCCGAGGCGCAGGTGTGCGCCTCGTCGACGATCACGAAGTCGGGACACGCCTGGAGGAAGTGGTCGCGCCTCTCCCGGGTCTTGATGTAGTCGAGACTGACGACCGTGTGCGGGTGCACCGCGAAGATGCTCACGCCCGGCGGAATGCCCCGTTCCAGGCGACGCGCGCTCCGGGCGGTGACGGGCGCGGCGCGAATATTGAAGCGGACGTCGAGCTCGGCGACCCACTGTTCCACCAGATGCGGCGGGCAGAGGACGACGGTGCGATCGATGTCGCCCCGGTCGAGCAGCTCGCGTGCGATGAGCAGGGCCTCGATCGTCTTGCCGACGCCGACGTCGTCGGCGATGAGCAGGCGCACCGGGTCGAGCTTGAGCGCCATGAGCAGCGGCACGAGCTGGTAGGCTCGCGGCTCGACGGAGATCTGCCCGAAGCTCCGAAAGGGGCCGGCTCCCCGCCGCAGCGAGAGCAGCAGCGCGTCGCGAAGCAGGAGAGCAGAGTCGTGCCCGCCGAGCTGATGCGCGTCGGGCAACGGGAACCGCGCCTCACGAACCGGCTCGATCTCGAGCGGCAGGTGGATCAGGGTCCGATCCTCGTCCGATCCCGTGACAGGACGGACCCGGAGCGTCTCGGCCGAGCTTCCAGTGAGGACCACCCACTCCCGCCCGCGGGCGCTGACAAGGCTTCCGGGCGCGTAGACGAGGTCGCTCATGACGCCTGCCCCAGGGCGGAGGCCAGCCGCGCGAAAGCCGCGTTCCAGCCCTCGGGATCCACGAACTCAATCACCTCGAAACCGAGGTCCTCCATCGGCTGCAGAGCTGAGCGGTCGGCCTCGTCGATGACCGCAGCCACGTAGTGCCTGCGCCAGACGCAGCGCACGGACCGGGCGCCTGCAGCCAACGGCTCCGGGTCCGGCGCAGGAAAACCGCGGCGGGCCGCTTCCGCGAGCCACCGATCCTCGCGCGACACGGTGAGAGCGGCATCAAACTCCCCCGAAGCACCCGTGGGAGAGGCGGCGATCGGCTGCGTCCGCGCCCTCCGCGCCGTGCGTGCACGGGCCAGCCGGAGCAGCATCGTGCGAGCATCCTCGTCGCGACGATCGAGATTCTCGTGATCGGGCTGGTTGTAATACGACATCAGGCAGCGATAGCAGGCCGCCACGCAGGCCGTCCCCGACTGGTCCGAGAGATCCGATGCCGAATCGGGCGGAGCACCCTCGACGGCCAGATGCATGATCTCCAGCGCCTTGCTTGCGACGCTGGCGAGGCTCGTCTCCTGGCTCACGAGCCGCGTGAGAACGCCGGCGCCGCCCTCGGTGGCCTCGTAGAGCAGGAAGCCGTTGCGGACGTCACGTGTGGGCATCGGCTCGGCGAGCATCTCGCCCTGCTCGAGTTGGAACACCGCCTCGATACCACGCAGAATCGCATGCTGCACCGTGGTCAGCGCGACCTCCGAAGGAGCGTCGCCGGCGGGCTGGAAGAGGAGTGCGTTCTTGCGGTCCTGAACACTGGGGACGATCCACTGGCGAGGCGAAGCCGTGGGATCGATTGGACCCTCGTTGGCGTCTTCGTCCCCACTCTTGGCCCAGTACCCCGATACCGGATCGATGCGAAAGCCGAGGATCTTCTTGTCGGCCCTCCGGCGCAGGCCCTTGTTGAGGCGCGTGATCGTCGCGCCCGTGCCGTACGCCAGCCGCACTATCTCGCCCTCTTCGTCGGAGGCCGACGCGTGCCGGACGTCGATCTCCTGGTCGCGGATCGCCCATTCGAACGTCGTCTGCAGGTCGAAGCCCTGGCGCTGACGTTCTTCGTCGTTCGCGGTGATCTGCTCGGCCGGCTGCGTGGCCACGTTCTCGATCCGGTACGTGTTGCCCACCACCTCGGCGTCGCCGAGCGACGTTCCGCAGGCGTGGCACATCGACAGGTCGTCGCCGAAGTGTCCTCCGCCGCAGCTCGTGCAGATTCGCACGGCCTTCGTGGGCAGCTGCGAGTCGGGCGTGGCCGACTCCCGGTGCCCGAGCGAGAGGAGCGTCCGCACCACCCGGTAGGCACGCCCCTCGTGATAGACGAGGCTGCGAGGGCCGAACTCGGCCAGCGCGAGGAAGCGCGGACGCTGAAGGTAGGTCTGCCGCCCGCGGCCATCCCGACTCGCCGGGATGTACGCGAAGAGGGGCAACCTGGGGAAGTTGTAGCCGGGCAGGAAGCCCTCGGTGGCAAGGTAGCGGTACGTGTAGAAGTCGCTCGAGAGCGCGCTCGTGCCACGCTGCAGCAGGTTGAGCTGGTCCACCGCCTGCGCGTGCCGCGTCTGCGCCGCCCGCTTCTCCCGGTAGGGGGTCGAGTAGTCGTCCATGGTACGCCGCGCCGCGTCCCGCTGCTCCTCGGCGGCGGCAAAGAGGTCTCGCCAACGGTCGAAGGCCCCGCCGAGGCGACCGGCCGCCGACGCCACGATGGCATCCGAATAAGCGTCCCGGCCGGTGTACCAGGGTGCAAACTCGGGCGTGAGATCGTCGGCGACCAGATCGAGAACCCGCCGAATCCGCTTGCCTGCGTCTTCAGCGACGCGCTTGTGCTCGAGTGCGGCCTTGATGTCAGGAATGAGCGGACGGCCGGCATCGTTGAGGAGCAGCAGCTCCGCGATGCACTTGTCGAGCGGCTGGTCTACGCACGAGAGCCAGACCGCCTGGAGGTGGCTGTCGATGAGGTCCCGGTTCGTGAGCTCGAGGACCGGCGCGCGCACCTCGCCATGGACCATCGCCTTGGGGTCGCGGAAGAAGTACTGGTCGTGCGGGCTCTGCGAAGACGCGTACACGACGATCAAGGCGGCCTGTCCGTTTCGGCCCGCACGTCCGCCGCGCTGGGCGTAGTTCGCGGGCGTGGGCGGCACGTTGCGCATGTGGACCGCGTTGAGGGCCGAGATGTCGACGCCGAGCTCCATGGTCGGAGAGCAAAAGAGTACCGGGAGGAACCGATTGGTCTCTCCGACCTCGCGGAGTCGCTTCTCGTCGTTCGTGAGCTCCCCGCGCTCTCGCTCTCCGAAGCGGAAGCGCTTCTCACGGATCTCCCGGTTGTCGGGATCGACCTGCGCCGTGTGCTCACGAGCCTCGAATCCGAATAGCGGGTGCGTCGGGGCGCGGAGCATCCCGGCGAGATTCTCGTACAGGTCGCGGAAGAACGCGTTCTGCGTGGAACCGCTGTCGTCCGCCGAGTCATCGCCCAGCTTGAAGACGACGCATGCATCGTTGAGCCGCCAACCCGCCTGGTCGAACGGCGTGTTCTCCTCCGACAGGAGGCCGTGCGTCGCCCCCGCTCGGAGAAGGTCGTTGACCAGCCGGTCGAAGTCCTTCGAGCTCAGGTCTCGGATGGTCTTGTCGCCGCCCCAACGGCTCGACGAGCGCAGCGTTCGCCCGAGACCGCTTCGTGATCCGCCGCGCACGATCAGCTCCTGGTCGCGGAGCGTGCTCGTACGGCGACCGGGGGCGACGACCATCAACCAGCGCGCACCTCTCGGCTTCTCGTCGCTGCCGAAGCCCCAGGGCGGCCGGAGGCGGCTGTGCGACTTCGCGACCAACTGCTCGAGGACGGCTGCATCCAGAACCTGGCTGCGGATGGCCATCCACTTCCGCATGTGGTCGAGCAGCTCGCGATAGACATCTCTGCGAACTGCGTAGCTGGCCTGCTTCAGCAGGGGGTGCGACTCGGCGAACAACTCGTCGTCCGCCGCGAGCTCCTCAAGGCCGAGATACTCCACCCGCACCATGCCGAGCTGCTCGAGGTTCGGGTTGGTGTACCGCCAGCCGCGTCGCTGATCGAACCAGACGCGGTAGGCGAGCACTTGCCGAAACGTGCGCTCGGCCTCCTGCAAGTTGAAGCCACGCAGCGTGGGTTCGAGCAGCCACTCCGTTCGGAGCTCCGGGTCCGGCCGGTCGAAGCCGAGGGTCCGCTGTGCCCCGGCGCCCAGCTCGTCGCTGCGGAGCCCGCTCGAACCGGCATCCTGCAGCGCACCGAAGAAGCCCGCGCGGACCAGGCCCACGAAGAGGAAGTCGTTGAAATGGCCCGCCTGGAGCGCGGCGTCCTGACGGTTGTCGGTGAAGCCGAGGAGCTTCCGCGTGTATTCGCCCAAACCCGACTCGGCGCCGTGCATCCAGCGCAGTGCGCTGGCGACGAGTACCGTGGTCGCCGAGCTGCGACCCTCGGCCGAGAGAGAGGCGAGACGCGTGCGATCGCGGGCCGCGCCGCCCCGAGTGTCCCCGCAGCGGAGACAGAGTCGGAACTTGCCGGGCACGAACCACACCAGCGTCCCGGAACCGACTCGCCCGTCGGCCGCCACCGTGAAGCGTCGAGCACGCGCCTTGCGGTAGTATGCCTTCAGGCGCAGGTTACCGCCGGAGTCGAACTCGATCCACGTCTCCGGGTAGTCCTCGTCGCGGTCGTCGAAGGTGAAGTCGGAATCGTCGACCGGATGGGTTGTCAGAAAGCCGAAGACCTCGCTATCGGGCCCCGCCTCATCTCCATCTTCCTCGGCCTCTTCCTTCCGGGTCGGCGGCGCGTCGTCGATGTCCCGCGCGAGGAAGACGAATGCTCCGTCGTCACGCCGCGCCAACCGCACCGGGTGATACTCGTGCCCGCAGTCGCGACAGAAGTGCACCGCGTAGAGGCGCTTGTCCGCATGGCCCGGCAGGAACTGCTGACCATCGACGGTCACCGTGCGGGTGCCGGGCGGCTCGACCGTCGCGTAGGCGTGCCCGGCGCCAGAGATGAACTGGTGGAGCTTGAAAGCGAAGAAGCTCTTCTCGCTGCCATGCGGGTCCGAGGTCCGCACACGCTCAGGGACGCTCGACACCAGGAGGAGGTCCCGCAGTGCCTTGCCGCAGGCGTCGGAAGGCCGGCCCGATTCCTCCGAGAGTTTGGCCTCCGCCTCGGTCACCGTCATGGGCTTCGCCCGGACCCAGCGCTGGTCGTCCTCGGAGAACGAGATGCCGAGACGCGTCTCCACCCACACCGCGAGCGGGTGCTTCCTGAACTCTGCGTCGGAAATGTGCGGCGGTACGCCGGCATCGATGGCCTCGCCAAGATGCGGCCTCACCGAATCCGCGGTGGCGGTCGAATCGGTGATGCGCTCGAGCGTCTCGACGATGACGTTGCTCTCGGCGATCTCGCTCCCGAAGAGCTTCGAAGACACGCCTGCCACCACGCGGTTCCTGTGGCCGACGGACCCTTCGCTCGCCATCGTGGCCGACGTACCGATGCACAGAAGACTCTCGGGCCGGAGTCGCTCGCGGACACGGCGCACGAGCAACGCCACGTCCGCACCCTGGCGGCCTCGGTAGGTGTGGAGCTCGTCGAGCACGAGGAACCCGAGGCCCTCGCAGTTACCGATGACGCGTCGGTCGGTCTCCTCCTGCCGCGTCATGAGGAGCTCGAGCATCATGAAGTTGGTGAGGAGGATGTCCGGGGGCTCGTCTGCAACCCGCTTGCGCTCGTCTCCGTCCTCCTGCCCGGTATAGCGTGCGAACGTGACCGGCCGGTCTCCAGGCGCCTGGCCGATGAACTTGTCGAGCTCCTCGAGTTGGGAGTTCGCGAGCGCGTTCATCGGGTAGACGACGATGGCGTGCGTGCGCGGCTCCGCGCTCCTCCGCCGTGCGGCCAGTACACGGTCGACAATGGGGATGAAGAAGCAGAGAGACTTCCCGGACCCGGTGCCGGTCGTCACCACGAAGCTCTCGCCGTCCGCGGCGAGCGCGATGGCCTGCTCCTGGTGCTTGTAGAGGGACAGCGGCCGACCGTTCGCGCGGAAGATGTCGGCGCACCCGGGGTCGAGGGTGCCGTTCGCAGCCAAGGCGCCGACGTCCGTCGAACGCTTGTAGCTCGGGTTGATCTGGATGAGCGGCTCGGGCCAGTAGCGGTCCTGGCCGTAGATGGCCGCGACCTGCTCCTGGATGTCCTCAGCGTGAATCGTCGTGAACGACGTCGCGAAGCGCTTGTACTCGTCGACGACGCTATCGCGCAACGCGAAGACATCGAGCGTTGGCGCGTTGCCCGCCATCGCCACGTCCGAACTCGTTCTCGCTGTGCTGCTCCCCGTCATCATTCGACCGGCTCGAGCCGGAGGATGGCCCCGTCGTCGGCGTCGGTCAGCACGTAGAGGAGCCCGTCGGGGCCCTGGCGGACATCGCGGATGCGCTGCCGCAGCTCGGTCAGCAGCCACTCGCGGCGGGCCTCCTGCCCGTCCTCGTTGAAGACGATGCGCTCCAGATGGCCGGTGTTGCGGATCATGCCGGTGCGCAGCGCGCCGACGAACAGGTGGCCGCGCCAGTTGGGGAAGCGGTCGCCGTCGTAGAACACCATGCCGGACGGGGCGATCGACGGCAGCCAGACGATCTCGGCCGGCTCCATCCCCTCCTGAAAGCTCCGGTCCGCGACCCGGCCGCCGGAGTACTCGCGGCTGTAGGAGACAACCGGCCAACCGTAGTTGGCGCCAGCGCGGATCCGGTTGATCTCGTCGCCGCCGAGGGGGCCGTTCTCGTTGGCCCAGAGCATCCCGGTCTCGGGATGCAGGGCCGCGCCGAGCTGGTTCCGGTGGCCCAGGGAGTAGATCTCGGGCCGGTACCCATCCCGTCCGACGAACGGATTGTCGTCGGGAATGCCACCGTCGTCGAGCAGGCGGACGACCTTGCCGACGGTGTCCCCGGGGTCCTGCGCCCGCGGGCCGCCGGTGGCCGCCCCGAACGCCCCGCCCACCGTCATGTACAGACTGCCGTCGGGCGCGAAGACGACGCGGGAGGCGGCGGTGCCGCGGACCCGGTCCGACCGGAAGAGATCGCTGACGTCGACCAGCCCGCCTTCCGTCAACCGTCCCCGCGCCAGGGTCACGCGGGCGCCCTCGCCGTCCGGCTTCGAGTAGGTCAGGTACACGAGCCCGTTCTCGGAGAACCGCGGATGCAGGGCCACGTCCATGAGGCCGGCCAGCCCGCCCCCGTAGACCTCCGGCACCCCGCTCACCGGCGTGGGGTCGAGCACGCCGTCGCGGATGAGGCGCAGCCGCCCCGGCCGCTCCGTCACCAGCAGCCGGCCGTCGGGCAGGAACGCCAGCCCCCAGGGATGCTCCAGCCCCCGGGTCAGCACCACCATCCGAACCTGCGGCTGCTCGGCGGTGTCGAAGATCCGGGGCTCGTCGGGCAGGGGCACGGGCGGCAGACCGGGAAGCTGTGCGGCGGCGTTGACCGCCGCCGCCAGGGCGCATCCGCACGCCAGGGCGACGTAGGCCGGGGCTCTGCGCGAACCGCATGTCTGTAATCTCATCGGCAACCTCCGCAACGGAAATGCCGGCCGCCAGCAGCCCGGGGCAAGACGCCCCGCTGCATTCGACCCGCGTTGCATCCTGCCTGAGCTGCGTTGTTCCGCGGAGCTGCGATGTCTTCGCGGTCACCCATGCCCAATGTTCCCTGGTCACGCCCTGTCCCACGGGCGCCCTTCAGCCCGCCGGAGCCCTGCAGCCCGCCGGAGCCCTGCAGCCCGCTGAGCCCTTCAGCCCGCTGAGCCCTGCAGCCCGCTGAGCCCTGCAGCCCGCTGGAGCCCTCGCCGCCGTTCTCGGTGCGACGCGGGGCTTTACCACCGGTTCCGGGGCGCCGCCTCCGTTTCCGGGGCGACGCGCCGCAGGCCGCGCAGGAAGCGGTCCGGCGCGACGTAACGGGTGTGCCAGTTCAGCCAGTCGTCGGCGTGCCGCCGGTACACCGGATCGTCCTCGAGCACCGCCGACGCCGCGGGATCGTAGACCGGCTGGTCGTGCGACGGCAGGGGCCCCACCGTCTTCGCGTGGGTGGTGTTGAAGTCGCCGTCCTTGACCCAGCCGTCGCCAATCAGCACGTAGTCGCGCCGCCAGCCCGCCTCGGGCGGGGGCGGGGCCGCGAAACGGAGCCGCATCTCGTCGCCGGCGTTCATGATCACGTAGCGGTCGTCCACCGCGGCCAGCAGCTCGCGGACGTCGCCGAACCGGGTGTGGAACCCGACGAGGTCGCGCCACCGCGGGCGGTTGTTGGCGATCTCGTAGTCGGGCACTTCGAAACCGCGCGGCCCCAGCAGCTCCGTCCGCGAGTAGCCGCGGAACCGGAGGTCGGCCGTGACGGGCGCCAAGCGCGTCTCGCGCCGCAGATCCGGCTCCAGCCGCGGGGCCTGGGCGATCCAGTCCCAGTAGATCTCGAGGTTGGTCCGCAGGCGCAGGCGCCGCGGCCGCCGCCCGTCGGGGAGCCGCGGCACGTCGACGACCATCGTCTTGAGCTTGCCGGCGGGGAAGCCCAGATCCGGGTGGACCACCACCCAGCGCCCCTTCGCGTCCAGGGCCTCCATGGCCACCCCGCGGGGAATGGGGTGCTTCCCCTGGCCGAGGGCCACGTTGATGCTGCTGTCGGTGGGATAGACCCAGCCGTAGGCGAGCAGCGACACCGCGTCCCACGTCTCCACGACCTCGTCGAGCTCCAGCTCGAGGTAGTGGGGCTGCGCGACGCCCTGGTGGGTGCCCTCGTCGAACGACGCCACGTAGCGGTTGTCCCGCTTCGCCACGAGCTCGCTCACGTCGGCGCCGGCGTCGTCCCAGACCCGGGTCACGGTGCGCGAGGGGCCGGTCACGACGGTGTCGAGCGACACCGGGTCGCGGGCGAACCGCTCGTCCACCCAGACCTCGGTGTCCGGCGGATGGTCCACCACCAGGAGGGACACGTGGTCGAAGAAGTGCGTCTCCCACAGATCGGCGGTGATCCGCAGGTCGTACTCGCCGTCCACCGCGGCCAGCAGATCGCCGCGGATGAGCACCCGGTCCTCGGTCGTGGCGACGTCGGCGGTGTCCTGGGCGTTGATGCGCAGGCCGAGGGGCGAGCGCCAGATGAAGTCGGTGACGAACTGCATCCGGGTCCCGTCGTGGGCGAAGAGCCACGGGCACGACCCCTTGAGCCGCTGCTCGGCCGCGATCACCTGGTTGGCCGCGAACTCGAAGTCGGCCTGGGTCACGCCGTTCGGCCAACTGATTCGGGTGACGTCGGCCTGGGTCTGCACCCCCAGCCCGAAGTGGGCCGGCGCGCCCGTCAGCACCTGCTTCTGGACGAGCAGCCCCGCCCGCACCTCGATCTCCCCGCCCACCCCGAACGCGTTGATGCGCTGGTCGCCGGCCGCGATGTGTGCGCGGGGCCGAATCTGCTGCCATCCGTAGCCGGCGTCGGCCTGCGCGGCGAGCCGGACCGGCGTGCCGTCCCGGACGCCGACGAGATCGAGAAGGCCGTCGCCGGTCAGGTCGTGGGCGGCGAAGATCTCGGCGTCGACCCCCGCATCGTGCGGCTCGAGGCCGGACGCCTCGTCGGCCAGCCACAGTCGGGTGCCGGATGCGCCCGACGCCAGCACGTCGAGGGCCCCGTTGTTGTCGAGGTCGGCGAGCAACAGCCGGTGGGAGCCGGCGGCGGCACCGGCAGGGAAACCGTCCCAGGACGCAATCTCGGCGGTCGCCCAGGCGGCCCCGTCCCAGCTTCCCCGCCACAGCCGGCCGTCGGCGTCGAGCAGCGCGAGGTCGAGCCGGCCGTCGGCGTCGAGGTCGCCGACGGCGAGGCCGACGGCCCCGGCAGGCAGCGCCAGGGGCTCGGCCGCATCGAACCGCCCCGCCTGGCGGTTCTCGAACAGGTGCACCACGCCGTCGCCGTCGAGCAGCGCGGCGTCGGGGTCGCCGTCGCGGTCGAAGTCGCCCCAACCGAAGTCCCGGAGGGCGGTCACGCCGGGAAACGGGCTCTCCCGCTGCCACGTGCCGTCGGCGTTGTTGCGCAGCACCGACGGCGCCCCGGCGGTCGCACCGAGGACCATGTCGAGGTCCCCGTCCATCTCGGTGTCGGCAGCCCACACCCCGTAGGCGCCGCGAACTGCGGGATCCTCCCCGGCCAGCGTCGCCACGGTGATCTCTGCGAAACCGTCGCCTGCTTCATCCCCCAGCCACAGCCGGACCCCGCCCGGTCCCGCCAGGACCAGGTCCATCCGGTAGTCCCCGCTCCAGTCGAGGGCGAGCAGGCCGTTGGCGGACGGCGGCGCCGGTCCCGCCGGCCCCGTCCCGGTCGGAAACGGGAAACGGGCGCCGCCGTCCGGGTCGCCGAGACGGCGCGCCTCCTGCCCGTTCGCGGCGAAGACCATCGGGGCCTCCTCGCCCCCCGGCACCACCGCCACCACGGTCTGAGCGCCGGATGCGGCGGGGTCGATCGGCTCTGCGACGTAGGCGAGGCTCTCGTCCCGAGGCGAAGCCGTGGCGGGCGGCGAGGGCAGCACGAGGAAACGCATCAGGGGCTCGGCGATCGCCTCGGCGCTGACGCTGACCCGGGCTTGGTCCTCTCGGAACGCGGGCAGGCGCACGAGGACGTTGCGCAGGAGCTGGGCCGGCCGCTGGGCCCGGCCCAAGTCCGCGTCATCGACCGCTGCCGACAGCCCTTCGAGCTGGGTGACGGCGAGATCAGGCCAGCCGCGTATCATCCCCTGCAGGCGCTCGACGGTGTCGGTGAGCGCCGGCGCGTCCTGCCGGCGGGCGGCCACCCGCGCGTGCTGCACGAGGACCGCGAGGTTGCCGGGCTCACGGTCGCGAATCGCCTCGAGCTGCGCCTGCGCCTCGGCCGCCTCGGCGTCGCCGGCCCGTTCGAGCTCCTGCGCGAGGGCGTAGCGGGCCCGCAGGTGGTCGGGGTCGAGCTCGATCACCTGCCGGTACCCCGCGACGGCGTCCTCGAATCGGCCCTGGAAGCCGGCGAGCTGGGCCTCCAGGAATCGAACATCGGCGCTCTCCGGGGCGAGGCCGCGGGCCGCCTCGATGTGCACGGCGGCCTCCGTCTCGTTGCCGAACCCGACGTGCACCACGGCGAGGTTGGCTCGGATCGCGGGCTCGTCCGGGGCCAGCGCCGCCGCACGCTCGAACGCCGCCTGCGCGTCGTCGAGCAGCCCGACCTCGAGAGAGGCCAGTCCTCGGTAGAACGCCCGCACCGTCTCGCGGTACTCGGGCGAGACCTGCGACGAGACGCCCGCGGGCATGCCCCCGCAGGCGATGAAACCCAAGGTGAGCACGGCGCCGCACGCCGCAAGCCGTCGAGATACAGACACTCTCATCATCGTCCTGGTCGAGCTCCGGATCGCCGAAAGGCGGCATCGCGGAAGGCGATGCCGCGCGCGGCATGATAACAGGGGCGCGCGCCGGAGGCGGAGGAAGTAGCGCAGGCGAGACGCTTCCATGCGCGGCGAAGCCCGGCCGAAGGAAACCGGGGCGGAGCCGTGTCAACCCGGGTTGACGACCCGCGCGACCGGCGCCCGATCCGGGTGTTCGGGACGCCATTCGCCAGCGGAAGGCGCGGCTGCTCGGCGGCAGCACGCCTGCAGTTTCCGTCACTTCCGGGCACCGTCGTCACCCGCCCTGCCGCGAGTCGTTCACACCGCCGGTTCGGCGGGTTTCTTCGTCATCGCGACCCGATGGCACGACCGTTGCGATCCATACCGGACACGAGCTGTCCGGTCGGATCGGACATCCGAGAGAGCGACATGGGGTCGCGCGTATTGTCGAGGAGGTCACTCATGAGGACGCGAAAACTCATGGCGGCGGTGGTGGTGGCGGCGCTTCTGCTCGTCGTCGGAACCCTGCACGCTTCCCCACCCCGGTCGACAGGCGCCACCGCGCCTGCGCACGAGGCCGCCGAGCACACCGGCCCCCAGTGGCTCAGCGCGCTCGGGATGAGTTGGGACACCGCGTGGGCAATCGGCGAATCGATTGGCTGCGGCTGGTCGGCATTCGACATCGCCATGTAGCAGCCCGCGGCGAAGTCCCCGGCCGTGCCGAGGCGGGCGAAGCGTTGCGGCGTGACGGCTGCCCGCATCCCCGCCATCGCGATGGCGGGGATGCGGCGCGACACACCCCCGGGCGGCCCCTGACGCGGCCGCCCGGGGACGATCACACGTCGCTCAGCTCGGCGAGCCGGCCGGTGCTGTCCCCCACCCGGTCGGCCGGCACGTCGAGCTTGCCGAGCAACGACAGGTAGAGGTTCGTCAGCGGGGTCCCCTCGGCGAAGCGGATGTGCCGGTCTCCGCGCAGCCGCCCGGCGCCGCCCCCGGCGAGCAGGATCGGCAGGTTCTGGATGTTGTGCAGGTTGCTGTTGCTCATGCCGCTGCCGTAGATGACCATCACCTGGTCGAGCAGCGACCCGTCGCCGTCCGCGGTCGCCCGCAGCCGGTCGAGATAGTAGGCGAAGAGCTCGGTGTGATAGCCGCCGACCTTGGTCAGCTTGGCCAGGCTCTCCGGCTTGTTCTCGTGGTGCGACAGCGCGTGGTGCGGGTCGGGCACCCCGATCTCGGGATAGGTCTGGGCGGTGAGCTCGGGCGTCATCAGGAACGTGATGACCCGGGTCATGTCGGTCTGGTAGGCCAGCACCTGGAGATCGAACATCAGCTTGACGTACTCGCCGAACGAGGCCGGCACGCCGGCCGACGGACGCTCCACGATCGGCAGCTCGCGGTCGGAGTCGACCTCGGCCCGCTGAATGCGCCGCTCCACGTCCCGCACCGCCGCGAGATAGTCGGTGAGCTTCGCCCGGTCCGCCGCCCCGAGCCCCTTGCGCAGCCGCGCCACCTTCCGGGTCACCGCGTCGAGGATGCTCCGGTCCTGCCGCCGCCGCGCGCGCCGCGCCTCGGGGTCGGTGGTGGCGCCGTCGCCGAACAGCCGTTCGAACAGCGCCCGCGGGTTGCTCTCCATCGGCAGCGGCGTCGTCGGCGTGCTCCACGACAGGGTGCTGATGTAGGCGCAGCTGAAGCCGGCGTCGCAGGCGCCTCCGAACTCCGGCAGGCCGATGCCCACCTCGAGGGAGGCGAGCTGGGTCTCCCGGCCGAGGACCGCCGCTGCGATCTGGTCGACCGAGGTCCCGGCCTCGAAGTCCGCCCCCTCGGTCGGCTTGGCGTGCACTCCCGTCAGGAACGCGCCGGTGATGCGCCCGTGGCCGCCCGCCGGGTCTCCCGGCATCTGCGCGGCGGGGGCGTGGTCGAGCCCCGACAGCACCTGCAGCCGGTCCCGGAACGGCGCCAGCGGCTGCAGAATCGGGGTGAGCTCGAACCCGTTACCCTCGACCGCGGGGGTCCAGTTGTTCATGACCGCCCCGTGCGGCACGTACACCACCCCCAGCCGCGGCTTCGCCTTCGCCGCCGTCCGTTCGAGCGCGGTCAGCGCCGGCACCATGCCGTCCAGCAGCGGCAGCGCCACCGCCGTCCCGAGGCCGCGGAGCACGGTGCGCCGGGGAAGGGCCTGTCTGGTGATGATCATGACTCCGATCTCCTCATCTGGAACGGAAGGCTTCGGGCGATGCCGGCGATGATCGACGACCAGCGGTAGTCGTCCTGCGCGGCCTCACGCACGATGGCCCGGATGGCCGGCCGGTCGTAGTGCTCGATGCCGCGTCCGAGCGCATACGTCAACAGCTTCTCGGTGACGGTGGTGACGAACTCGGCGCGTCGGCCGTGCAGGACCTCGCGCAACGCCGGCAGCCCGTCGAAGGCGGCGCCGTCGGGCAGCACGCCGGCGGTGTCGATGGGCGCCCCGCCGTCGTCGGTCTCGCGCCACTGCCCCACCGCGTCGAAGTTCTCGAGGGCAAAGCCGAGCGGGTCCATCCGCGCGTGGCAGTTGGCGCAGACGGGGTTGGCGCGGTGCGCCTCCAGCCGAGCCCGCAGGGAGGTCGCCTCGCCGCTCCCGGTCCCTTCCGGCAGCTCCGGCACGTCGGGCGGCGGCGGCGGCGGGGGCGTGCCGAGAACGTTCTCCAGAATCCACTTGCCCCGCACCACCGGCGAGGTGCGCGTGGCGAGCGAGGTGACGGTGAGGATGCTGCCCTGCCCCAGCAGACCGCGCCGCCTCTCGTCCTTCCAGCTCACCCGCCGAAAGCGGGACCCGTACACGTCGGGGATGCCGTAGTGCCGGGCCAGCCGCTCGTTGACGAACGTGTAGTCGGCGGTCAGCAGCTCGACCATGCTGCGATCGTCCCGCAGCTGACTGGCCACGAACAGCTCCGTCTCGCGGATCAGGGCGTCGCGCAGGTTCTCGTCGAAGGCGGGAAAGGCGTTCACGTCCGGGGTGACCGTGCGCATGCGGCGCAGGTGCAGCCACTGCGCGGCAAAGCTGGTGACGAGGGTCTCCGCGCGCTCGTCGGCGAGCATGCGCCGCACCTGCGCGTCGAGCTCCCGCGGATTGCGCAGCCGCCCCGCGGCCGCGGCGTCGAGCAGCTCGTCGTCCGGAATGCTGGCCCAGAGAAAGAACGACAGGCGCGCGGCGAGCTCGACGTCGCTCAGCCGATACGCCGTCGCGGGCGCGGCGCCGGGCGGGTCGCGCTCGATGCGGAAGAGAAACTCCGGGTCGACCAGGATGCTCTCGAGGGCGCGCCGGATACCCGAGCGGAAGTCTCCCTCCGCCCGTCCCTCCCCATGGAAGGCGCGCAGAACCTGCAGATCCTCGTCGGTCACCGGCCGGTGGAACGCCCGCCGGGCCAGCGTCTCGAGAATCCGGGTCGCGCAGGCCTCTTCATCGGCCGCGCGCGCCGGCTCGCAGACGAAGATGCGCCGCCGGCTGGGGGTGTCCGCCGCCGGTACGCCGGCGGTCGCCGGCCCGTCGGACGGGCCTTCGATCTCGAAGCTAGCGAGGGCCATCCGCTCGACGTAGCCCCGCCCCGTCGAGAACGTCCACAACGGCAGGCGGGCCGGGGCCACCCCTTCGGGGGCCATCGTCCGCCCCGTGAAGGAGACCGACACCACCCGCGTCCCCGCGCGGGCCGGGAAGCGCACCACGAGCGCGTCACCCGCCTCCGCAGCCGCCGTCCCGGCTGGCGCGTCGGCCGGCCAGCGACCGGCCCGCAGCAGGGCGAGGCGCGCCCCGTCCACCCGGACGTCTATCTCCTGGGGCTCGTTGCGACCTCGATTCTGCTGCAGCTCGATACGCAGCACGTAGTCGCCGTCGCGGGGAAAGTGGTGCCGCACCGCGGCGCCGCCGCGAGAGCCGAACGGCAGGTCCTCGCTCATCCGGCCGTCCTGCAACAGCAGGGGCGACATCGGGTACCGCACCACGTCGCCCTCGATCGAGGGGTCTCCGACGGCGAGGCGGCTGACGGTGCGCGCGGCGGACATGTAGCGGGCGAGCAGTCCGGGCGCGACGGTCAGGAGATCCGCGTTGTTGTCGAAGCCGTACGCGAGATCGTCGGCCGGCAGCAGGGTCTGCGCGTCGACCTCGAGATGCAGCAGATCGCGCACCGCGTTGGCGTACTCCAGCCGGTTGAGGCGGTGGATCGTCGGCCGCCCGGGATTGGCGTGGTCGGCCGCCCACTGGTCCAGCGACCGCTCCAGCCACGTGCCGAACGCCCCGTAGACCGCCGGCGCCGGCCGGGGACGCCCCGGAGGCGGCATCGCCTGCGTCTGCAGCTTCTGCAGGACCTTCTCCCAGAGCTCCGCATGCCGGCCGACCTGCTCGAGGTCGACGGTATCGAGCGCGAGATTCCCGGCCAGCGTGCGCCGGTTGTGACAGGCGACGCAGTAGCGGTCGAGGACCGCCCGGTACGTCGACGGCTCGACCGCGGCCTGCCCGGCCGCCGGTTCCGCCGCCGCGCCGGCCGGTTGCCCGGCGGCGCCCGCAGGTTGCGCGGACGCGCCTCCCCCACCGAGGAAGAGGGCCCCGAACACCAGCGCCGCCACGCCCCGCACGACCGCTGGCGACCGACCATCGCGCATCATCGGCGTCCTCCCGTCGTCCAGCATCCAACAGCCCGTGGCGAAAGGCGGCGCTGCATTCGAGCGGCGATGCATCCCGCCTGGAGCGTTGTTCGTCGATTGCACATGCCCTGTACGCACCCTCCCCGCACCGTGTCAGGCGGGCGCCTCACAGCCCCGCAGGCGCCCTCGCCGTCTCGGTGCAACGCGGGTTTCACCACGGGCTGCCTAGCGGATGGCTCCCCGGCTGAAGCTCTCGATGAAGCTCGACCGCACCGTGTCGTCGCTGCCGAGCGCCCGCAGCAGCTCGGCGGTGCTGCCGCCCCCCAGACCGGGCAACAGGATGTGGCCGCCGCCCTCCGCGATCATCAGCGGGGTAATCCCACGCCGGTCCTCGACGTTCACCGGCGCCCCGCGCTCTACCAGCAGTTGAACGATGGCATCGGATCGAATGTGGGCCGCCCCGTGCAGGGCGGTGCGGCCGGCCTGGTTCAGGTCGTTGACGTCCCCGCCCAGCTCCAGGACCAGACGAACCGCCTCGACCGCCCCGTCCCCGGTCACCCGGGTCTCGGCCGGCACCTGCCCCAGGCCCGCCGCCACCATCAGTGGCGTGGTGTTCTCGTCGGTCGCGGCCCGGGTGTCCGCACCCGCCGCCGCAAGTCGCCGCATCACCTCGACGTTGGCGTCCATCGCGGCCAGCAGGAACGGGGTGGCCCCGGCGAGGCTCACCCGGAAGCGGAGGCTCGCAAAGCCGAACTGCGGCGGGGTACGGCCGAGCCGGACGTCCGGATCCGCCCCGTGGGCCAGCAACGCATCGACCAGGGCCAGCTTCCCGCTGCGCAAACCGTTGAGCGAGCGCCATTCCGCGTCGCCGTCGGTGGCGATGCCCCGCAGGCGGCCGGTCAGCTCGGTATGCCACGACCCCGCCGCCCAGTGCAGGGCGGTGTAACCGGGGCCGTCGGCGTTGGGGTCGGCGCCGTGCTCCAACAGCGCCATCGCCAGCGCGGCCTGGCCGCGCACCGCCGCCACGTGCAACGGCGTGGTGCCGTCCGGGGCCGTGGCGTTCACGTCCGCGCCCGCCGCGAAGAGGTGTCCGACAAGGGCCGGGTCCTCCTTTCGCGCCGCGATCGACAACGCCGTGAACCCGCCCCTCGAACGGGCCTCGACGTCCGCACCATGCTCGATCAGCACCCGCGCGACATCCGCATGTCCTTCGCCGGCCGCCCACATGAGCGCCGTCTGGCCGTGCCAGGGCTCCGCCGCGCCGGGGTCGGCGCCCCGGGCCAGGAGGGCGCTCACCGCCTCGACGGAACCGGTGCGGGCGCAGGTCATGACCGGCGTCTCGCCGGTGCCGCGGGCCCGGTTCGGGTCCGCCCCGGCCGCCAGCAGCCGGGCGACCGTCGCGGCCGCGCCGTTGTCGCATGCCAGGGCCAGCGGCGTCACCCCGTAGTCGTTGGCCGCGTCGACCGCCGCACCGGCGCCAATCAGCAGATCGACGAGCTCGACGGCGTCGTGGTACGCCGCCCAGTGCAGCGCGGTCGCGCCGTCGGGCAGGGCCGAATCGACGTCGACGTCCTGCTCGAGCAACGCCCGCGCCGCGTCGACGTCCAGCGCCCTCACCGCCGCGATCAGGGCGCGGTCGCCGTCGTCGGCCGGCACGGCCGAAGCCACGGGCGCGGCCAGCAGGCACACCGCCACCCGGAACCATCCTCGTGACCGCCTCTCGGCACCCATCATCACTCCTCCAGGCAGGCGGCCCCGAGTTCACGCACCAACGGGGCCTCGCCCCGCTGAACTTTCGCGCCAGCGAAACTGCCACAGCGAACTGCCAACGCCACCGCAAGCTCGATCGCCCTGAACTTCCGCGCCAGCGAGACCGCCAACGCGACCGCCAACTCGATCGCCCTGAAGTTTCGCGCCAGCGAAACTTCCAACGCGACCGCAAGGTCGCGCAGACGCACCACCCTAATGATGCAACTCGACGGCGAAGTCCGCAACCGTCAGATGCGGCGCGGGCTCCTCGGGGCCGTCCGTGTGTTTGCGTTTCGGCAAGGTTTCGGTCAGCATGAGCCGGGGAGGTTGCCGATGGCGCTTCGGATCGACCAGCGAGACATCGGCGCGGTCAAGGTGCTCGATCTCGCCGGCAAGCTGGCCGGGGACGCCGCCGACGCGCTGTGGGACCGGATCGACGATCTCCTCGATGCGGGCCACTCGAAGCTGATCCTCAACCTCGGCGGCGTGTCGTTCATCGACAGCGCGGCGCTCGGCGGGCTGCTGTCGAAACGCGCCGCGGTCGCGAACGCCGGCGGCCAGCTCAAGCTGCTCAATCTGTCCGAGCGGGTCTGGGATCTGATCGTGACGACCAAGCTCGAAATGGTGTTCGACACCTTCGGCTCGGAGGCGGACGCCGTGCAGAGCTTCCGGTAGCGCCGAGTGAGACAAGTCGAGAACACGGTGTCCAGGCAGACCCCCTCGAACGTCGTTCGCGTGCTGCTCGTCGAGGACGACCCCGGCGACGCGGGCCGGATGCGCGCCCTCCTGCAGGAGGCTCGCACCCCCTCGTTCACCGTCGCGGTCGCGCCCACGGCGCAGGACGCGCTGGACGAGCTCGGCGTGCGCCCGTACGACGCGGTTCTGCTGGCGCTGTCGCGGGCGGCGGTCCAGAGCGGCGAGGGTTTCGACGCCATCCGGCATCTGGACAAGACCGCGCCCGTGGTCGTCCTCGGTGCGCTGGACGACGAGGAGATCGCGTTCAAGGCGGTCAAGCGCGGCGCGCAGGACTACCTCGTCAAGGACCGGCTCATCCCCGAGCTGCTGGTGCGCAGCCTCCGCTATGCCCAGGAGCGCCATCGGCTGCTCGCGGAGCAGAACCGGCGTCTGGAGTACGAGCTCAAGATCGCCGCGTTCGTCCAGCAGTCCTTCCTGCCGGGGGTCCTGCCGGCGACGCCGGGCCACGACATCGGCGCCTACCTGCACGCCAGCGGCCAGGTCGGCGGCGACTTCTACGACCTGATCGAGCTGCCGCACGATCGCGTGGCCCTGGCGGTGGGAGACGCGTCCGGCAAGGGAATCCCCGGGGCGATTCTCATGGCCGAGACCCAGGGCATCCTGCGCGCGGAAGCCGCGGCGTGCGCGACGCCGATCGAGCTCGTCCAAACGCTCAACCGCGCGCTGCTGCACGAGAAGAGCCAGGACCGGTTCGTCACCCTCTTCTACGGCGTGCTGACCCTCCCCACCGGGCAGTTCAACTTCGTCAACGCCGGGCATCCGCGGGCGCTGCTGCTGGACGGCGACGCCGAGGCGGCCCTCGTCTCGACCGGGCCCCCGCTCCGGCTCTTTCCGGAAGCCACCTGGGAGGAGCAGACGATCACCCTCGACGCCGGGGCGCTGCTGGTCATCTACAGCGACGGCGTGACCGAGGCGCAGAACACGGCCGACCGGTTCTTCGATGTGGAAGGGGTCCGGGCGGTGATGGCCGAGCGCCGGGACAGCCCCGCCCCCGAGCTGGCCCGGCACATCTGCCACGCGGCCGAGCGGTTCGAGCGCGGGAACCCGGACCCCGGCGACGACAAGACCGTTGTCGTGGTCCGGGCGCTGGAGCGCTGAGCGAACCCGCGCGACCGCAGGTCGCGCGGTCGAGCATGGACCGTCAGCCGCGACGGAGCTTCAGCAGCGTCACCTGATTGCCGGTGATGTTGTAGCGCACCTCGTCCAGGAACGTCTTCATCAGGAAGATGCCGCGGCCGGTGGGCCGTTCCAGCTGCTCGGGCGCCGTCGGGTCCCGGACGGCGGCCGCGTCGAACCCCTGCCCCTCGTCCCGGATGACGAAGCACGCCGCGTCGGATTCCAGGCTCACGCTGACGTGAATGCGCCGATCGCAGTAGGGGGCGGCGAGCCGGCGCTCCTTCGCGAGGGCCCGGTACGCGCGCGGGTCGTGATCGCGTATCTCCGAGCGCACCTCGAGGTTGCCGTGGTAGCAGGCGTTGGTCAGCGCCTCGTCGAGCGCGGTGGAGAGCCGGTGGCAGTCCGACTCGCCGAACATGCCGGAGTCCCGGAGGACGCGCGTCAGGTAGCTGACGAGCGACGAGAGCAGATCGAGGTCGTTCTCGAGGATGAACGACGCCGCCCGCAGGTGGCCGAGCAGGCGCGAATCGCTCTTGCGCTCACGGAACACGTCCAGCATGCGCCGCACCACCTCGACGAGCTCGCGCACCAGCAGCTTCTTCGGCACGTAGCTCGCGGCGCCGGCCTCGAGCGCCCGCGCCGCGATCTCCTCGCTCCCGCGCGCGGTCATCAGCACCACGGGGACGAGCGGGTGGTCTTCCTTCGCGTGCTCGACGAACGCCAGGCCGTCGAGCTCGGGCATCACCACGTCCGTCAGCACCAGGTCGACGGCGTGGACCCGCATCTGGGCCAGGGCATCCCGGCCGTTCTCGGCGTACAGCACGCGCCACGACGCCCGTTCGAGCAGGGTCCCCGCCAACTCACGGTCGGCCGCCGAGTCGTCCACGACCAGGATGCTCGCCACGATGCCGTCTCTGCCGTTCTACCGTGCAGACCCCTCGCCCCGGACCCGGTCCCGGAGCTCCCCCACCACTGCGTCGAGCTCCGGCTCGAGCGCTCCCCACGCGGCGGCGGCCGGCGCCAGCCCGCCTTCCCGGCAGCGGTCCTCGAGGGCCTCCGCAAGGGCCACGACCCGGGCGCCGTCGAACGACCGCAGCGAGCCGGCAATCGTATGCGCCACACGCCGCACCACCGGCAGATCCCCCGCCGGGAGCGCAATTCGGAGCTCGGCGATCAGGGAGGGATGCTGGCCGAGAAACCCGTCGATCACCTTCGCCAGCAGCTCGCCGTCGCCGCCGACGGCCTCCAGAGCCGAGTTCCAGTCGAGCCGGCCGTTCGACGGCGCTCCCGCCGCCCCGGTCCCCGTCTCCCGCCCGCCCATCCCATCGCCCGGGGGCGGCGCGTCCGGCCCCTCGGGTTCCACGACGGCGGCGATTGCGTCGAAGAGATCCTTCTGGCGATACGGCTTGAGCAGAAAGCCATCGAAGCCGGCGGCCAGACACCAAGCCTCGTTGCTGCGCGACGCGCGCGCCGTCAGGGCCACGATGGGCGTGGGGGCGGCGTTCCCTTCCTGCTCGCGCCGCCGGATGGCGGCCGTCGCCGCGTAGCCGTCCATCTCGGGCATCTGGAGGTCCATGAGCACCACGTCGAACCGCTCGGCCGCGCAGGCCGCCACCGCCGCCGCGCCGTCGGCCTCGACCCGCACGGTGTGGCCCTCCCGCTCGAGGAAGCCGACCGCCACCCGCTGGTTGGCGACGGAGTCCTCGACAAGGAGCACGCGGAGCGGCCGGACCGTGGCGACCGGGTGGTGGTCGGGCGGCGTCTCGGCGGCGCCGGCCGCGGCGAGATCGAAACGGGCCGTGCAATGGAACGTGCTGCCCGTCCCCGGCTCGCTCTGGAGGCCGATGTCTCCGCCGAGGGCCTGCACGAGGCGCGAGGCGATCGCCAGCCCCAGGCCCGTGCCGCCGTAGCGCCGCGTCGTCGACGCGTCGGCCTGCACGAACTCCTCGAAGATCACCTGCTGCTTGTCCGGCGGAATGCCGATGCCGGTGTCCGAGACATCGAACCGGAGCAGGACGCCGTCGCCGGCCGGCTCGTCGCGCCGGACGTGCAGGACAATCGCGCCCCGCCGCGTGAACTTCACGGCGTTCGAGAGCAGGTTCGAGAGGACCTGCCGCAGCAGGCGGGCGTCGCCGACCAGCCCGTCCGGCACGTCGGCGTCGACCTCGTGCGACAGCTTGACGTCCCTGCCGTGGAGGCGGGGCGCGAACGACTTCACCAGGGCGCCAAGACGCTCGCGGAGACGAAAGGCGTACGGCTCGAGGACCAGCTTGCCCGCCTCGATCTTCGAGAAGTCGAGGATGTCGTTGATGATGTCGAGCAGCGCCTCGGCCGATTCGCGGACGGCGTCGAGGTGATCGCGCTGCACAGGCATGAGGTCGGTCTCGCCGAGCAGCTCGGTCATCCCGATCACGCCGTTGAGCGGCGTGCGGATCTCGTGGCTGATGTTCGCCAGGAAGATGCCCTTGGCGCGGTTGGCGCGTTCGGCCGCGTCCTTGGCCTCCCGCAGCTCGGCGGCCTGACGCCGCAGATCCTCCTCGGCGCGCTTCAACGCCGTCACGTCGGTATGGCAGCCCAGCAGGCGGATCGGCTCCCCGCTTCTCGTTCCGGACCGCGAGGCCGCGGCAGCGGACCCACACCGTGCCGCCGTCGCGATGGCGGTAGCGGACGATCTGATCGTACGGATGTTTCGCGTCGGCCAGGTGCCGGGCGAAGTTGTCGAGGGCGATGTCGCGGTCCTCCGGGAAGATGTTCGCCATCCACCACTCGGACGTGTTGGGGATCTCGCCGTCGCGGTAGCCGAAGAGCTCCTTGAACCGGGGGCTCATCCACTCCTGGTCCTGCCGCTCGACGTCCCAGTACCAGATGCCGTCCAGCGAGCCGGCCTGCAGGAACTCGAAGATCGCCGGGTCGTTGCGGACCAGCTCGTAGAGCTCGCTCTTCAGATAGTGGTCGTCCTGGCTCATGCGCACCTGCCGTTCGATCCCTGCACGTGCATCCTACCGCGCTTCCGGCCGGCCGGGGCCGCCGCCCTCGCCGAGCGGCGGCGCGACGAACCCGCCGATCCACCGGGAGCCGGGGGTCGGCTGGGCGGAGAGCGGAGCCGCAAGGCGACGATTGCCGAGCCGGGAGCCTGCAGGGGAACCGGGGGCTCTTCGACAGGTCGGGGAATGCCGGACGGCATCGCCCCCAGCCGTCCTGCCGCGCGGGGTCGGAGGCGACGCCCGCAAGATTACGGGGTCCGGCGCGACGACGGCCCTGCAGAGAACATCTGCAGGGCCGTCGGAAGAAACACCGGGCGCCGTCGTCAGGCGATGATCAGCGTCCGCGGATGCTGGTTGTTCTGCTCGAGGAAGGTCTGCTTGACTTCCAGCTCCTCGGCCGTCGGCTGCCGGTAGCCGTTGGCGTCCGTCGCACGGGAGGTGACGGTATGCTCGCCCGCGGTCGCCCCGTGCCAGTCGTAGGTGAAGAACTTCCACGAGTACTTCTCGGTCATGGTGGGGTCGAGGGTCGCCGCCTCCCAGGAACCGTCGTCCACCCGCACCTCCACCGACTCGATGGGGGTGCCGTCGTGCATGATCACCCCGAAGACGCGGTGGTGGTCGCCCACCTTCGTCACCCGGGCGATGTACGACTTCAACCGCATCTTCGTGATCGCGGTCTCGACCCACTTCATCTCGCCGTTGATCATCTCCCCCTTCAGGGTGCGGTACCAGCGCGCCTGGTACTTGCCGAGATAGGGTCCTCCTGCACGTGGATCTCGGAGAGGAACTTGACGTTGGGCGCGCCGTACCAGCCGGGCACCAGCAACCGGAGGGGACGCCCCTGGTGCGCCGTCAACGGATCGCCGTTCAGCGCATAGGCCAGCAGCGGCTCGTCCGACAGGGCCCTGTCCCGCGGCAGGCTGCGGCCGTACTGCTGGTCGACGTTGTAGGTCCGGCCCCGGAACAACACCTCTTCCTCGCCGTGGTCGGCTCCGAAGAAGACGATCTCGCGGGCGCGATCCTGCAGGCCGGCCCGCTCGAGGACCGCGCGCAGCGGGACGCCGGTCCAGCGCCCGTTGCTCGACAGCCCGTTCAACGGGCCCCGATTGCCCGAGCACTCGAACCCGAACACCAGCTCCCGGCTGGGCATGGCCCGCAGGTCGGCCAGCGACAGACTGAGCGTGTCGTTCACCATGCCCGACACCTTCAACTGATAGGTCTCCGGATCGACCTCCGGATGCCCGTAGTGCTGGGTGGTGAACCACTGGTTGGCCGGGGTGATCGGCCCGTCGATATTCCGGACGTCGATGATGCGGCGGTCCGGCGTCCGTTCCAGCACGATCTGGTCCGGCAGGTCCGTGAACTCGACGAGCTCCTCGCCCTGCGCCAGCGCCGGAAACGCCCATTCGGGCACGCCGAAGGCGCCGAGCCCGGCCAGCGCGACACCCCCCCGGAGAACTTCGCGACGAGTGGTCTGTTTCGACATGAGTCTCTTCCCTTCAACACGCGGCTCCGTCGCCGCTTCGCGACGAAACCCTCTGGTCACCTGCTGCTTGCGACGGTCATGCTATCAGCATCCCGACCCCCGCGCCAGACCGTGCGGCCCGGTGCGAACAGGTCCGCACGGTCCAGCCGCGGGGTCCTGCCGTGCCGCGCCGCCGAGCGAGCGGTATCGCAGCCCGACGCCCCCGGGGCTTGCGCCCGAGGAGTTTCGCGCCAGCGAAGCTCCCAACGCGACCGCAGGTCGCGCCGACGCCTACGGCGTCGCGGCGTAGATGTCCTCCACGTAGGGGGTCAGCCGCTCGGCCGGCCCGCTGTTGTAGCCGGCGAACCGCGCCGGCACCTCCCACCCCGCCGCGAAGTCCGCCGCCGACGTGCCCGCCGCCTTCGCCGCCTGCGCGTCGGAGACGAACGCGCCCACGAACTCGGCGTACTCGGCGAGGTCGGCCGGGGCCATGACGCTGCTGTGTCCGGTGATGATGCGGTCGACGCCGGTGATTCCCTCGGACGCCTTGCGCAGCGTCTCCGGATAGTCGACGCCGCTCCCGCCGTTGTTCGAGTCCATGATGGGGATGTTCTTGCCGGGGAACGCGTCGCCGGCGTGCATGACCCCGAGGGCCGGGAACACCACCCAGGCGTCGCCGCCGGTGTGGGCGCGGCCGAAGTAGTGCAGCTCGACCCGGTCGTCGCCGCGGCCCAGGGCCAGCCGGTCGCTGAACGTGGTCTCCGGCAGCCCGTGCCCGCCGTTGTCCTCGAACGGGCTCGGCCGCGCGGGACGGCCCAGGCCCCGCACTTCGTTGTTCTCCTGCATGAGCGGCCGGGTGTTCTCGTGCGCCACGAAGTCGACCGAGGCGGGGAACTCGACGTTGCCGTCGACGTGGTCGAAGTGGGCGTGGGTGTTGATGATGGTGGTGATGGGGTTCGGGGTCAGCTCGCCGACCTTGTCGATGAGGGGCTGCCCCCATCCCGCGAGCTTGCTGTCGACCAGCACCACCCCGCCGCCCGTCACGAACGCGGCCGAGTTGCCGCCCCCGCCACGCAGGACGAACAGGTTGTCCTCGAGCTGCTCGACCTCGATGTTCATCTGCCCCTGCTGGCCGGCGAGGCCGGCCACCGACACCACGCCGACCAGCACCACCACGCCGAGCATCGCCACTCTTCTCATGCCATTCCTCCGGAAAAGAAGACCCGTTGAACGAACCAGAACGTCCCCGCCGCGATGACCGCGACGGAGCCCGCGACGGCCAGCTGCCGGCCGATCTTCTCGCTGCGCGCCCGCAGCCAGGTGAGGGCCGAGGCGACGACCACGGCCACCGCCACCTGCCCGATCTCGACCCCGAAGTTGAACGAGAACAGCGACCAGCCCAGGGCTCCGGTCGGCAGCCCCATCTCGCGCAGGACGCTGGCGAAGCCGAACCCGTGAATGAGGCCGAACACGAGGGCGATCCACACCCGCATGTCGCGCCCGCCCCGCACGAGCAGGTTGTCGGCCCCGACGTAGACGATGCTGAGCGCGATGATCGGCTCCACGATGTTGCCGGGCGGGCTCACCACGTCGAGCACCGCGAGGGCGAGGGTGATGCTGTGGGCGACGGTGAACGCGGTGATGACCATCAGCAGCCGGCGCAGCGAGCCGCCGAGCAGCAGCAGCCCCACCAGGAACAGCAGGTGGTCGGGCCCGATCAGGATGTGGTGGATGCCCTGCGGCACGAACTTCTGGATGACCGCCAGGGTCCCCTGCCGGCTGCCGACGAAGTACTCGTAGCGGGGGGCGCCGCCCCCCAGGATCGCCTGAGAGTTCAGGGCTCCTTCGTCGTAGACGTTGACGAAGGTCTGGTGCTGCGGGTCGTAGGGGAACATCACCGCTTCGACGTCGATCCGCCCGGGGGCCCCTTCCAGCTCCACGCGGGCGCGCACGCTGACCGACTGCCGCTCCGGCAGCGGCTCGGGATCGGACCAGCCGTCGACGTCGATCCGGGAGCCGTCGACCGTGATCTCCAGTCGTTCGCGGATCAGGTCGGCGAGACGTTGCGCCCGGGTGCCCAGCCCGCCCGGCTCGAGCACCCGGTTCGGCGGCTGGATCGCCAGCTCGTAGGCGACGTCGAAGGCATGGACGACCACCTCGAGGTCGATCGTGGTCGACTGGATGCGGAGGTCGACGAAGCTGAACGGCGCCGGGTGCGCGGCCGCCGGCGCGGGCAGCGAGCCCGCGACCGCGAGACCGGCGAAGACGATGAGACGGTGTGCCAACCGGGTCATGCCCGACAATGGTAACGCAGACGCGCGCGTCCCGAACCACGGGTCCTCCTCGCCCGAGGCCCTATACTTGCGAGAGCGTCGCCGCCGTTTACACGGAGACCTGCGAGCCCGTGGCGAAACGCCGCGTTGCACTGCGCCCGGAGGAGGGCGCCCGCGGACGCCGAGGGCGCCAGCGGGGTGCAAGGGCGCCAACGGGCGCAGAACACCCGTTGCCCTGACAGGGCGTGAGGACGGCGGATACCGGGCATGTGAAACCGACGAACAACGCAGTCCGGCGGGATGCATCTCCGCTCGAACGCGGCGGGGACTCTCGCCATGGCTGCCAGACCGGGCGCCGTAGCGACCCGAAGGAGAAACCGCCATGTCTCGAACCGTGACCCGCCGTCAGGTCATGCGAGGCCTCGCCGCCCTCGGCCCGGCCGCCCTCGCCCTCCCCGCTGCCGCGAGTCCCCGGCCGCCCCGGCCCGCCGCCGGCCGCCCGGCCGCCGCCGCGCAGGAGGCCCCCATCGGCCCCTATGATCCTGACGTGTTGCCCGCCGGGGTGCGCTCGCGCTTCGTGCACGGCATCAACGGCCTCCGCGTCCACGTCCTCGAGGCCGGCTTCGAGGGCGACCGCCCCGCCCTGCTGCTGCTGCACGGCTTCCCCGAGCTCGCCTACAGCTGGCGCAACGTGCTCGTGCCCTTGGCCGACGAGGGCTACCACGTCTTCGCCCCCGACATGCGGGGCTACGGCCGGACGACAGGCTGGGACGCCGACTACGACGGCGACCTCGCCTCGTTCCGGCGGCTCAACGTCGTGCGCGACGCCCTGGGGCTGGTGCACGCCTTCGGCTACCGCGAGGTGGCCGCGGTCATCGGCCACGACTTCGGCTCGCCCGTCGCGGCGTGGTGCGCGCGGATCCGGCCCGACGTGTTCCGCTCGGTGGCGATGATGAGCGCCCCCAACGGCGGCGGCCCGACCCTGCCCTTCGACACCGCGGACGACCCGCCGGCCGAGCCGGCCGAGCCGGGCCCGACCCTGTTCGACGACCTCGCGGCGCTGCCGCGGCCGCGGAAGCACTACCAGCGGTACTACCGGACGCGCGAGGCCAACGCCAACATGTGGCGGGCGACCCAGGGGCTGCACGCGTTCCTGCGGGGCTACTATCACTACAAGAGCGCCGACTGGCTGGGAAACCGGCCCTACCGGCTGGCGGCGCGGACCGCGGCCGAGATGGCGAAGATGCCGACCTACTACATCATGGACCTCGCCGACGGCATGGCCGAGACGGTGGCCAAGCACATGCCGTCGGCCGATCACATCGCCGCCAACACGTGGCTGCCCGACGACGAGCTGCGGGTCTACACCGAGGAGTACGGCCGCACCGGCTTCCAGGGGGGCCTGAACCACTACCGCTCGGGCGGCATCGGCGCGGCCGAGCAGCAGCTCTTCGCGGGGCTGACCATCGACCAGCCCTCGATCTTCATCGCCGGGGCGAGCGACTGGGGCAGCTACCAGAGCCCGGGCAACCTGGAGCGGATGCAGGAGCAGGCGTGCACCGACATGCGCGGCGTGCACATGGTCGACGGCGCCGGCCACTGGGTGCAGCAGGAGCAGCCGGAAGAGACGGCGCGGCTGCTCATCGAGTTCCTGCGCGGATTGGCTTGAGGGCAGTGATCGATACAAGGTTGCCAACTCACGCGCAGCCCGATGCTACGGTTTCGCGCGCCAGGCAGACGGCAAGGTAATTCTCGTCGGTGTCCTTGACAGTCCACGCGTAGAACGCCGGCGCCTCCCGCGCGAGGCGCCGGCTCGTGGATGGTGGTCGGGCCGCAAGCGGAGCCGCGGGGCGACGATCGGCCGCGCCAGGAAGTCCGGACTGCAGATACCGTGCAGACTGCCGGCGGGGTTGGTTCCAGGCACGCAGAGCCGTCGGCGACGATTTGCCGCGCCAGAAAGTGGAGAGCCCCGGCGGTTTCCGCCGCGAGCCGGCGGCGGCATTGACGGAGCCCTGAGGAGACGGAAGTGAGCTTCCTCGTTGCGCTTTTCCTCGCCCTCCCCGCCGTGGTGCAGACCGACGCACTGCGGGTCGAGCCGACGTGGGGCGTCGCCGGCCACTTCGGCACGTGGACGGTGACCTGCGAAGTCGGGCCGGGCGGCCTGCGCGCGGGCGCCGCACTGCGCGTGCAGCTGCCCGACACTTGGCACGCCGGCCTGCGCAACTCCGCGAACCGGCTGCAGGCCACCGACACCGCCGGCGACCACTACGTCTCGGCCGAGGCGTCCCGGGCCGGGGTGCGGCTGACCGCCGAGGTGGAGTCCGAGTCTCCGAACTTCCTCGTGAAGTCGTCGCGCCCCGGACTCGACGGGCGGATGGAGCGCTACGTGTTCGTGGTGCGGGTCACCGTCGCCGAGGGTGAGCTTCGCGCCGGTGACGAAATCCGCGTGGTGTACGGCGACACCCGCGGCGGCAGCCGCGGCATGCGCGCGGCCATCGTCTCGACGCGGCCCGAGCCGATTCTCGCCGCCGTCGACCGGGACGGCGACGGCCACTTCGAGCCCGTGTCCCACGAAGCCAGCCTCACCGCGCGTAGCGGCATCGCCGCCGCCCTGCGCCTCAGCGGCCCCGCGACCCTCGTCGCCGGCGAGCCCGCCGACCTGCATCTCGCGGCGGTGGACCTCTACGAGAACCCCGTCACCGGGTTCCGGGACGAAGTGGCCCTGCACGTTCTTCAGGGCGATGTCGAGGTGCCCGCGTCGGTACGCCTCGACCCCCGGCGCGGTCACGGGACCGTCTCGTTCATCCCCCGCGCCCCCGGCATCGTCCGCCTCGAGGCGGTGACCCGCGCCGGCATCCTGCGCACCCGCGCCAATCCCATGCGGGTGTTCGCGGAGGCCCCGGACGAGCGCATCTACTGGGGCGACCTGCACTCCCACACCCGGCACAGCTTCGACGGGGTCGGCGACGGCGCCTTCGACTACGCCCGCTACGTGTCCGGGCTCGACTTCCACGCCGTGACCGACCACAGCCAGACCCGCGTCGACGGGTTCACGCGCGGGCTGGGACCGCAAGTGTGGGAGGAGTACCAGGAAGCCGCCGAGGCGAGCTACGCACCGGGCGAGTTCGTGACCCTGCACGCGTACGAGGCGTCGTTCCGCGCCCCGTTCGGACACCACAACGTGTTCTTCCGCGGCGCCCCGGGCCCTCTCCTCGCCCCGCAGACCGTGACCCTGCCCGAGCTGTGGTCGCAGCTGGAAGCAGGGCAGGCGCTCACCATCCCCCATCACACCGGCAAGTTCCCCGCTCCCCTGACCACCGACGCCCACGACCCCGAGCGGCGCCGCAACTTCGAGATCTACTCCGCGCACGGGCTGAGCGAGTCCTTCGACCCCACGCATCCCCTGGCGTTCGAGCAGAGCGACTTCACCAACTACTCCACCTCGGCCCCCGACGGCCTCACCGCGCAGGACATGTGGGCGCGGGGCCTCGCGCTCAGCACCATCGCCGCCTCCGACGACCACCGCGCGCACCCCGGCCAACCCCACTGGGGCGCCGCCGCCGTCCGCGCGCCGGAGCTGACCCGCGAGGCGATCTTCGACGCGCTGTACGCGCGCCGCACCTACGGGACCACCGGGGCCCGCATCCTGCTCGACTTCTCGGTCGACGGCGAGCCCATGGGCAGCGAGACCCCCGCCGCCGGCCCGCCCCGGCTCCACGTCGCGGCGCACGGCACCGACGTCATCGAGTCGGTGCAGGTCCTCCGCTTCTCGACGGCCGAGGGCGGCTTCTCGGTCCTCTTCGACCTGGAGCCGGACGCCCTCGACTTCTCGTGGACGGGGGTCGACGGCGCCTTCCGCGACGACGCCGTCTACTACGTACGCCTGCGCCAGCGCGGGCACGTCCGTGGTCGGGTGGTCATGGCGTGGTCGAGCCCGGTCTGGGTGACGCGGGCGCGGTGACCAGCGCCGCCACGCACCCAGAGTCAACCGCATCCTCTCGACCTTGCAGGAGAGCCGCAAGATGAACCACAGGGAGACTGGCACCGCACCGCCACGAATCGAGTACCTGGAGGTGGCGAACTTCCGCGCCCTGCGCGACATAGAGCTCAAGAATCTCACCCCCATGACCGTGTTGCTCGGCCCCAACGGCAGCGGCAAGTCCACGGTATTCGATGTCTTCGCATTCCTCGCCGAGTGCTTCGAGGCTGGCCTGCGGCGCGCCTGGGACCGCCGCGGCAAGGCCAAGGAGCTCAAGACCCGCGGCGCTCAGCAGACGGTCACGATAGAAATCAAGTACCGCGAGGCGCCAGGAACGCCGCTCATCACCTACCACTTGGCTGTCGATGAGGTCCATGGCGCGCCACTGGTCGTCCATGAATGGTTGAGATGGAAGCGCCGCCGCCACGGAGCTCCCTTCATTTTTCTCGAATACCGGAAAGGCCAAGGCGAAGCCGTGAGCGGCGAAGCACCCGACGCGGAGGATCAGCGGGTCAAGACCCCGCTCAAGTCTCCCGATCTCCTCGCCGTCAACGCATTGGGGCAGTTCCAGGAGCATCCGCGGGTCGCCGCCTTGCGCGACTTCATCATGGGTTGGCATGTATCGCACTTGTCTGCCCAAAGCGCCCGCGGCCAACCGGAGGCCGGTCCCCACGAACGACTGACCCGGACCGGCGACAATCTGGCCAACGTCATCCAGTTCCTGAGCGAACGCCACCAGGAGCGTCTGCAGCGCATTTTCGGTACTCTGCGCCAGCGTGTGCCGCACATCGAGCGTGTGGTGGCCGACACCATGCAGGACGGCCGGTTGCTGCTGCAAATCAAGGACGCCCCGTTCGAGAACCCGGTGCTGGCCCGGTTCGCCTCCGACGGTACCCTCAAGATGCTGGCCTACCTGGTGCTGCTCTACGACCCCGAACCACCGCCCTTCATCGGAATCGAGGAACCGGAGAACTTCCTGCACCCCCGGCTACTGCACCATGTCGGTGAAGAGTGTCGCGCGGCCTGCGCCCGCACGCAGCTGCTCGTCACGACCCATTCACCCTTTTTTCTTGGCGCGCTGCGCCCCGAAGAGGTCCGCGTCTTGTGGCGCGACCAGGAGGGTCACACACGGACCCGACGAGTGGATGAGGTGCCCGGCGTATCCGAATTCGTCGAGGCTGGAGCGACACTCGGAGACCTGTGGATGGAGGGCCAGTTCCGGGCCGGAGACCCGCTGACGAACCAGGGCACGCCGATCCTCTCGTTCGGCGGAGACGACGAATGACGGCGCAACACCTGGAGGTACTGACCGAAGAACTCTCCATGGAGGCGTTTCTCGAAGTACTGTTGCCCCGCTTGTTGCCCCGGAGACCACTTTCGCGCTCCACTCCTTTCAGGGCAAGTCGGGCCTGCTCAAGAACTTGCGCAGCCGCCTGCACGCCTACTCACGCTGGTTGCCTGGAAGCGCCCGGATTGTCGTGCTGGTCGATCGCGACAACGGAGACTGCGGGAAACTGAAGGAGGAGCTCGAAGCCGCCGCAACGAGCTCCGGTCTCCCGACCCGCTCGAACGCCGCGGACCGCCGCTGGCGGGTCGTCAACCGGGTCGCGATCGAAGAGCTGGAGGTGTGGTACTTCGGCGATTGGGCAGCCGTGTGCTCCGCGTATCCGCGCACGTCGAGGAACGTTCCGGGCAGGGCGGCCTACCGCGACCCGGACGCCATCCGCGGCGGCAGGTGGGAGGCGTTCGAGCGAGTCATGCAACGCCACGGCTACTTCGAGGCGGGACTCCGAAAGGTGGAAGCCGCCCGCGCCGTCGCCAAGTTCATGGATCCGATGCGGAACCGGTCAGACAGCTTCGCGAAGTTCCGCGACGCGGTCGCCGAGGCCGCGGAGCCCGTGAATTGAGCACGCCGGGGCTCATCGCCGCAGTTCGGACAGGACGCCGGCGTCGAGAGGCACCTCACGACGGCGGCTCCATGGATCGCGTCGACTCGGACGGGATCGGCTGGAACCAGTCCTTCTCCGGACAGGCGAGAAGGGCCTCCACCAGTCCCCGGTTCTTCGGCGTATCGGCGCGCACGAGGCGATACGAGCCCTGCTCGATCCGTTCGATCTCGAACATCTGGCCCGGTTCGATGCCGTCCCGCCGCCGAAGCTCGGCGGGCAGGACGATCTGCCCCTTCGCGGAGATGGCGCTCTTCATGGAGGCAAGATAGCATCCGGCGCCCACCCCATCAGCCCGCCGTCCGGTCACGCCCGCACCGTTCCGCTTTCGGAGTCAGTCCTTACCCTTGACAGTCTATGTGAACCGCGCTACGCTCCATCACATAGACACTCTATGACAAGGAGCGGCGCGTGAAGCCCAACCGCAACCCGGACATGCTGCGCGGCACGGTCGAGCTGCTCATCCTGACCGCCCTGAGCCGCGGTCCCCGCCACGGCTTCGGCGTCGCCCGTTGGCTCGAGGCGACGTCGGACGACGAGCTGCAGCTCGAGGAAGGCTCGCTCTACCCCGCCCTGCACCGCATGGAGCGGCGGGGCTGGCTGGAGGCCGAGTGGGGCATCTCGGAGAACAAGCGGCAGGTGAAGCTGTACCGGCTGACGCCCACCGGCCGCGCCCGGCTCACGAGCGAGACCGAGGGGTGGACGGCGTTCGCGGCGGCGGTCGGCCGGGTGCTCCAGGCCGCCCAGGCCGCCTGAAGGAGTGGAGCGATGGCGCGAACACCGATGTGGCGGCGGTACGTCCGGTTCTGGGGATCCGACGTGCGAGCGGACGTCGACGCGGAGCTCGACTTCCACGTCCGCGAGCTGACCGAGCGACTCGTGCGCCAGGGCCGCGACCCGGCCGAGGCCCGGGCCGAGGCGGAGCGCCGCTTCGGCGACTACACGCGGGTCAGGGCGGCGTGCGTCGGCATCGACCGGGGTTGGGAGCGGCAGCGGCGCTGGGGGCAGCTTCTCGCCGATCTGTGGCAGGACCTGCGAATTGGCGCGCGCACCCTGACGAAGAACCCCGGTTTCACGATCGCGGCGGTGGTGGTCCTCGGGCTCGGCCTCGGCGCCGCGACCGTGATGGTCAGCGTGATCAACGCCGTGTTCGTTCGTCCCCTGCCCTTCCCCGAGCCGGACCGCATCTTCAACGTGGTCGTGTACGCGGGCGGGCCCAGCCCGACGATCGCCCACCCGCAGGCGGCCGTTGCGTTCACGCGCGACCACAGCCAGGCCTTTTCGGCGTTGGCAGGCATCCGCGGCACCCCCGGGGTCAATCTCGCCAGCGACCGCGGGTCGGCATTCGTCCCGAGCCTCAGGGTGACGGCGGGCTTCTTTCGCGTCTTCGGAATCGAGCCGCAGCTCGGACGCGCCTTCCTGCGCGAGGACGAGACCGATCCGTCGACGGTCGTGCTGAGTCACGCCGTCTGGGCCGGCCACTTCGAGAGCGACCCGAGCATCGTCGGGCAGGTGGTGCGGCTGGGCGGCCGGCCGCACACCGTCATCGGGGTCATGCCGGCCAACTTCCGGTCGTACGAGGAGGCCGACGCGTGGACGCCGTTCCGGCCCGATCCAAACGGCATGGACCGGAACTATCGTCTGATCGGCCGGCTCGCCCCGGGGTGGACCGCCGCGCAGGCGGAGGCCGAGCTCTTGGCGCTGGCCGTGAGCCTGCGCGACCAGCTCCCCCCGGTGCTCGCCGAATTGCCGGCCGTGACGCCCGACGGGCCGCGGCCGGGCGTGCAGCCCTATCGGGACGTGCTGGCCGGCCGCAGCGACGGCATGATCTGGCTGCTCACCGCGGCCGTCGGCGCCATTCTGCTGATCGTCTGCGCCAACGCGGCCGGGCTGCAATTGGCGCGCGCCGTGGGACGCCGCCGGGAGCTGGCCGTCCGTTCCGCGCTTGGCGCCGGCCGAGGCCGCCTGCTCAGACAGCTCCTGACCGAGAGCGTCCTGTTGGCGGCGGCGGGCGGGGCGGTGGGGCTTCTCGCCGGCGTCTGGGGTATACGCGGGCTCGTCTCCGCCCAGCCGCAGCTCGACGTCTGGGGGATCGCCGTCGATGCGCCGACGCTGGTCGGAGCGCTGGGGATCGCGCTCGCGACCGGCTTGACTTTCGGTCTCCTGCCCGGCTTTCTCGCCGCCCGCGGCAGACCCGCGGACGCGCTGCACGGCGGGCCGTCGCGCGGCGCGACCGGGGTGCGCGGGGCTTGGTTGCGCCGATCGCTCGTGGTCGGCCAGGTCGCGCTGTGCACGGTGCTGCTCGCCGCGGAGGGCGTGTTCCTGCGCACGTTCGTCGGGCTCAACTCGTCGGCACTCGGCTTCGAGCCTGCCAACGTGCTCACCGCCCGCGCCTCGCTGCAGGGTCCCGAATACGGGTCCGGGGTCACCGTGTCGGCGCTCTATCGGCGGACGCTCGACGAGCTGGCGCGCGTACCCGGCGTCGAAGCCGCCGCGGTCGCGAGCAACCTGCCGGTCGAACGCGGTCTGAACCTCGGGCTGCTCGAGGCTCCGGGCGGCCGGATCGCAGGAAGCGTCGACTGGCGCTACGTGACGGGAGACTACCTGCGGGTTCTGGGCATTCCGCTCGTGGCCGGCCGCGCGTTCGGCGAAGCGGACCACCGCGCAGGGGCGGCGCCCGTGGCGCTGATCAACCAGGAGTACGTCCGGCGCCTGGGCGACGGTCGGCCGGTGCTCGGCACGCGACTGCAAGCGACCGTCGGCGACTTCGACGACCACGCGCGCGAGATCGTCGGCGTGCTCGGCGACGTGCGGACGCGCGGCGTCACGGCAACCCGACCGACGGTGTTCGTACCGGTGGAGCAGGTGCCGGACGAGCTGCTCGAGCTGATCCACGGGGTCTTCCCGGTGAGCTGGGCGCTGCGGACACGCGAGGACCCGACCGGCCTCATCCCGTCCGTCGAGCGGCTGGTGCGGGAGGCCGACCCCCTGCTGTCGATAACCGCGTTCCGGTCGATGGACGAGGTGATCGGCGGAGCGATCGCGGCCACGCGCTTCCGCACTTTCGTGCTCGGCCTGTTCGCCGCCGTCGCTCTGATCTTGGCCGCCGCGGGTCTCTACGGGCTCGTCGCCTACGCGGTGGCCCAGGGCACGAAGGAGATCGGCATTCGCCTCGCCCTGGGCGCCTCGGCGAGGCAGGTGACGGCGCGCTTCGCGCGCCAGGGCATCGCCCTCGCCGCCGCCGGGGCCGTGGTGGGAGCCGGCGGCGCCGTGCTCGTCACCGAGCTGCTGCGGCGCCTGACCGAGGCGCAGCCGCTCGACCCCTGGACCGTCGCCGGCGTCGTGCTCGTCCTCGGCGCGGTCACCGCCGCCGCCACCGTCGTCCCGGCCCGCCGCGCGGCGCGGGTGGACCCGATGCAGACCCTGCGCGTGGAATGAAGTGCCCCGGCCTCCACAGCGCCCCGGTGTCACGCAGGACGTGGAACCCCGCAGGAGCCTGTGCCAACACCTGCAGATTCACACGGGTCCCGGTTGTGGATGGCAACTCAGGACGGACGTGCCCTCGGGCTGGCGCGACCACGGTGGATGATTCTGTCGCAGGCGGCATGGCTGCCAATCCAGAACCAGAGCAGCCCGTCATCGACTTCGACGGCCAGCGCGCGATGTCGGCGTCCGACTCTCGCCGACCAGCATCGGTCCAGCTTCTTGAAGTGCAGCGATGGATGAGCGGGGTTTCGTTTGAGCAGGTCGAAGTTTGCATCCGCGCGCTCTCGAACGGCCCGCGGCAGTTCACCGTACGCGGTCCGGAACGAGGGCTTGCATGGTGGTTCACAAGCGCCTTGACCTGCCTGCCGCATGGTCGGCAATGGCCGCGTCGGCGATTGTGTCCAAGCGCCCGCTCCTTGCGTCCCGTTCGTTCTGTTCGTCCCACATCTCCTTATCGAACCGTTCATACCAGGACCTGAACTCGCTCAGTTGATCCTGGCTCAACGACGAAACGGCATCCTTGATTTCACGTAGTGAAGCCATCGGCCAAACCCCCTCAGGCGGGTCATGCATGTGGACCCCCTGAGCCGTCTTCATGTAACCCTGATCATTCCAGGCGGCCCCACCAAGGCCGGCAACCGGACCGCCACGGCATGGGTCACCGGCGGGCCGAGGCCAGGCTCGCGTCGAGCCGCTCCTCGATGGCGCGGGCGCTGATGGCTCCGGCGTAGACGTAGAGCTGGCCGGGGAGCTTCTCGTCGAGGACCTCCTCGCTGACCCGCAGCCGGCGGCTGACCGCGAAGACGATGGGCTGCGGCAGGCCCGCCTCGACCAGCTCGACGCGGCGCCAGACCGCCTCGCGGCTCCAGTAGCCGAGCGCCTCGAAGTGGACGCGATGACCGGTGTCGGCGTGGGTGAAGACGAGGTCGGGCACGCACAGGCCGAAGCCCGGCACGTCGAGCAGCTCGTGCGCCACCTGCACGTTCCACGCTGTCTTCATCTCGCTGAACCGGTCGCGCAACCGGGCCACCTCGTCGGGCAGCCGCGCGGCGCCGCCGGCGGCACCCGTCGGCTCGCCCTCGAGATGGAGCTGCAGCGCCTGCCGCTCGGGACCCCACAGGATCTCGGCGTCCAGCTCCCAGCGGCAGGCGCAGGCATCGAGCGCCGGCAGCAGCAGCGCGAGCTGGAGGCCGTAGGCGGTGACGGACTTGAACAGGCTGAACGGTCCGTCGATCTCGATGCGGCACACGTCCCCGGGCTGCCGGGTCGCGACATAGAGCAGCCGATGGAACTTCAGCCGCCGGAAGAAGAGCCGGAACCCGCCGGGGTCGGGCCGCTCGAACGTCACGACGACGCGCACCGCCCGCAGCAGGATCGCCTGGTGCTGCGCCGTCTCGTAGGCGGCGACGAGGGCCGGCCCGCCGATCGCATCGAACCGGGCGAGGACCTGATGCTCCTTGAGGTCGGCGAACAGCGCGTCGGGAACGTCGGGCGCGGGCAGGCCGCACTCGGCCGCCGCCGCCGCGATGACCCCGTCGCGCTCGAAGCGCGCCGTGTCGTCCAGGGCTCGCCGCACCACGGCGGCGCGGGCGAAGACGGCGCGCCGCACTGCCGGCGCATCGACGTCTGCCCGCGCCTCGAAGACGCAGCGGTCCCGCACGAGCTTCCGCAGCCCCTGGAGCAGCTTGTAGTCGGTGGGCTCGCACGGCACGTCGTCGCACGCCGCCTCGAACGCCGCCCGCGGACGGCCGAGCGCGGCCTGCGCGGCCGCGACATACCCTTCCGCCGCGGCGAGCAGGCGCTCGCGCTCGGCGCGCCCCAGCCGCCGCGCCTCGATGCGGCCGCCGCGTCGCCGAACCCGCACCAGGTCGGTCGTCAGCATGTCATGCGCGGCGGAGTCGCCCTCCAGACCCGGGGCAGCGGCGCCGCAGGCGCGCCGGGTCAGTCGTCAGCATGCGACTCCCGGCGCCGTTCGCTCGTGAACACTTCCGTCGTATCGTTCGCGACCAGCTCGTAGAGGACCGCGGTCTTGTCTCCCTGCTTGCGGAGGAGGCGGCCCAGCCGCTGCACGTGCTCGCGCGCCGACCCGCTGCCGGAGATGACGATGCCGACGTTCGCGGCGGGCAGGTCGACGCCTTCGTTCAGGACCTTCGAGGTGACGAGCGCGTTGTAGCCCCCGGCCCCGAGGTCCTCGAGGATGCTGGTGCGCTCGGAGACCTTCGTCTGGTGGGTGATGATCGGCAGGAGAAAGCGGCGGGACAGGGCGTACGCGGTGCGATTGCGCTCGGTGAACAGCAGGGCGCGGTCGCGCCGGTGGCGGTGCAGCAGCTCCTCCACGTAGGCGAGCTTGGACGGCGCCGCGAACGCGATCTCCTTGTGCCGCTGGTAGGCGGCCATCGCGCGCCGCCCGTCGGCGCTCTGCGACGAGCGCATGACGAACTGCGACCAACCGTCCGGGCTCGACATCCGGATGCCCTGGCCGACGACGAACGCGCGGTAGACGCCTCGCGCCTCGTCGTAGGCCCGGCGCTCGTCGTCGGTCAGCTCCACGAGAATCCGCTCGACGGTGTGGTCGGCGAGGTAGTCGCCGGCGAGGTCGCGGACCCGCTTGCGGTATACGACGGGTCCGACCAGCGACTCGAGATCGGCGTGGCGGCCGTCCAGGCGCTCCGGGGTCGCGGTCAGGCCGAGCCGATAGGGTGACAGGCAGCGCTCGGCCGCGAGCGCGTAGGCGGGGCCGGGCAGATGATGGCACTCGTCGAACACGGCGAGGCCAAAGCGGGCGCCGAGGTGCTCCATGTGGAGGAAGGCGGAGTCGTAGGTCGAGACGGTGATGGGCTCGACACGATGGTCGCCGCCGCCGAGGACGCCGATCTCCGACCGGAACCGCTCGCGCAGCAGCCGATGCCACTGCCCCACCAGGTCGAGGGTCGGCGCCACCACGATGGTGTCGCGGCGCACCGCGTCCATGGCCAGCAGCGCCACCTCGGTCTTGCCGGCCCCGGTCGGCAGGACGACGACGCCGCGCCCCTGCGCCGCGCGCCACGCCCCGACCGCCTCGGTCTGGAACGGCCGGGGCTCGCGGCGGACCCGCAGGCCGCCGTCCAGGACGCCGTAGCCCCGAGCCTCGTCCTCGTAGGCGATCCGGCGGCGCACCAGCGCCCGCACCACCGGTGCATAGGCCGCGGCCGGCGCGCGGAACCGCCGGGTCCGCGGGTCCCACCGGCAGACGTCGGGCAGCGGCGGGTCCGCTGCCGCGTCGAACCCGCTGATGTCCAGCGTGCCGGCAGCGAAGCGAAGGCGGACGGAAGTCTCCCCGTGACGGTCAGGCATCGCGCTAACGCGCATCATACGCGGGGCCGGGCTCGGCCATGGAGGTGAGTTGGCGACGGTAAGAGCATCGAGGCTCTTCCGTCATGGATGATCGGAAGTAAGCTACCGCTCTCTGGAGGTCCGGCTTGAAGGTCTACACGTACTCCGAGGCCCGACAGCGGTTCGCCGACGTGCTGCGACAGGCGGCTCTCGACGGCGAGGTCCGGATTCGCCGGCGCGACGGACAGGTCTTCACGTTGCGGCCGGAGTCGCCGGGATCCCCTCTCGACGTGCCGGGGGTGGCGACCGACGTGTCGGCACGCGAGATTGTCGGCTGGGTTCGTGACGGTCGTCGCTCGACGGAGCGGTTCCTGAAGTGACGGACGTCGCGCAGCCGGACTGAACGCGTCACTCGGCGCGGCGTGGTCCGGCGCCGGTCCGAGACGGCCGACGCTCCGAGGAACCGCGGAGTTGACTCTGCCGCCGGGTAGTCTATGCTGTGTTCCGGGTGGACGCAGGCTGCCTCGGCAGGCGGCCCGGGGCGGCGGCGGTCGAAGACGAACGTCGAGGCAGTACGTAGAGGAGTCCACAATGTCCAAGCTCATTCGGCTCGACCGGCGCGCCTTCCTGCGCAGCACCGGCATGACCGCGGTCGCCGGCGCCGTCGGCGCCGGGGTTCCCCTGGCGGCGGAGGCCGGCGGGGCGGCCCGGCGGCAAGACGGCCGCTACGACTTCGACACGATCCACGACCGCATCGGGACCGACTCGTCGAAGTGGGACGCTCAGATCGCCCGCTACGGCCGCGACAAGATCGAGGTGGGCATGGGCACCGCCGACCAGGACTTCCGCATCGCCCCGCCCATCACCCGCGCCCTCCGCGACCGTATCGGGCACGAGAACTTCGGCTACCTGTCGATTCCCGCCTCCTACAAGGAGTCGATCGTCGACTGGAACCGGCGCCGCTACGGGCTCGACATCGACCCCGACACCATCCAGCACGCGCCCGGCGTCCACGCCGGCGTCATCAGCACCCTGCGCGCCTTCTGCCCGCCGGGCAGCAAGGTGCTCATGCAGACGCCCGGCTACAACGGGTTCTACACCGACATCCGCGTGGTCGGCTGCGTCGCCGAGGAGAGCCCCCTCAAGCTCGTGAACGGCCGCTACCAGATGGACTTCGAGGACATCGAGCGCCGCATCGACCACGACACCCACGCGTTCATCCTGTGCAACCCGCACAACCCCACCGGCAACGTGTGGTCGCGGGCCGACCTGATGACCCTCGGCGAGATCTGCACGCGGCGGCGCGTCGTGGTGCTTTCCGACGAGATCCACTGCGACTTCGTGACGAAGGGCCACACGTATACGCCGTTCGCCACCCTCGACGACGAGGCCATCGTCCGCAACAGCGTCACCTACAAGTCGGTGAGCAAGTCCTTCAACCTGTCGATGATGAAGTGCGCCTACCAGTTCTCGACCAACCCCGACTATCTCGAACGGATCGCGGGGACCGGGCAGCACCGGCAGGGGATGAACACGCTCGGCATCATCGCGGCCGAGGCCGCCTACAACGAGGGCGAGGACTGGCTCGACCAGCTCCTGGAGTACATCGACGGGACCCAGGACCTCGTCGAGTCGACCGTCAACGCGAACGTGCCGGGGGTGAAGACCGTGAAGCCCGAGGGCACCTTTCTGGCGTGGCTCGACGTCGCCGCGGCGATGGACAAGACCCGGATGAAGCAGGCGGCGGAGGCGGCGGAGCGGCCCACCACCCCGGAACAGGCGTTCCAGCGCTACCTGGTGGACCACGCCCACATCCACCTGAACCCGGGGTCCAGCTATGGCCTCGGCAGCGACGGCCGCATGCGGATGAACATCGCCACGTCGCGCCATCTCGTCGAGAGGGCGCTCGGCAACATGGCGAAGGCGCTGGCCACCGCCTGACGCGGGCCGCCGCCACAGCTCGCCGGGTCCCGCCAACGCAGCGAGCGGGCGCTTGGGAACATGGCGCAGGCGCTGGCCACCGCCTGACGCCAGCCGCCGCCACGGCTCGCCGGGTCCCGCCAACGCGGCGAATCCACGCTCGGCAACTTGGCCCGGGCCCTCGCCACCGGCTGAAGCCGGGCGCCGAGGGGGCTCACCCCGGGCGTCGCCGCGCGGGAACCCCCGCGGCGATGCCGTCTTCCCTCATCGACCCCGCGAGCGCTCACTCCGCCAGCGGATCGGGGCGAAGCTGGAAGTGGATGATGGCGCTGCGCCTCCCCTGCCCGCCCTCGATGTGCCAGTTCAGGTTCGACCCGTAGTTGGCCCACAGCCCGCGGCCCTTCCAGCCCGCGTCGGGGTCGTCGATGCGGCCGTCGAGCCCGCGGGCGAAGAACCCGAGCGGATAGGGCACCCGCAGGACGACCCACTCGCCGGTGTCGGGCAGCAGCGCGAGCACGGAGTCCGACCCGGATCCGGGAGCCATCGGGACGTTGGGGCCGAGCCCCAGCGTGTCGAACTGGTCGACCCAGTTGTAGTAGTGATAGTCGGCGCTGCCGGGGTCGGCGACCCCCTTCATCTGCGGTCCGGGGGTCGGATACAGGGTCCAGCCCTCGGGACAGTGCTGGCCGGTGGCGTCGGGCCCGTTCAGCACCCCGCACTTGCGGCGATCGAAGCTGGCCATGTGGCCGCTGCCCGAGAGCGCGGTCCAGATGACCCCGTTGCGGTCGACGTCGACGCCGCGGGGGGCGTGCCCCGTCTGCCCCGGGTCCACCGCGGGGTTCTCGATGGACGGCGGCTCGTAGACCTCGGCGATGCACGTCGCCGGCGGGTTGTCGCCGCGGTCGAGCCGGACGAGGCGGCCCGGGAACGGCCCAGTGCGGGCGACCCATGCGGTGTCGTCGACGGGATTGGCGATGACGCCGTAGGCGAAGCCGGCGATACGGGTGTCGCGCCCCGCGTCGACCTCGCCGCCCGGCTCGTTCCAGGGCTGCGTGATCACGCCGTCGCCGTTGGTGTCCACGACCGTCGGGCACCAGCCCTGCGACAGCTGCTCGTCGCCGGTCTCGTCGTAGAGCTGCGTGTCGAGCCAGCCCACGACGTTGGGGTCACCGCTGAGCCAGAGGGTGTCCTGCTCGTCCTCCCCGAACTGCAGGTGATGGGTGCCGTAGCAGCTGTCGATGAGCTGCCAATCCTCGGTCTCGGGGTCGTAGACCGAGATCTGCCGCCCGCTTCGGTCGACGGGAAAGTAGCCGGCCGAGGGGTGGTCCGACCCCTCCCGGCACCAGTCGGGGTTCTCCCGGCGTCGCACGGTGGAGGTCAGCCACACCCGCCCCCGCGCGTCCAACATCGGGTTGTGGGGGTTGGCGGGGGCGTCGAAGATGATCTCCTCGCCCCAGTACGGCGACGGCTCGAACCCGGGCGCGGTCGGGAACATCGACGGCACCATCGCCCGCGGCTCCCGAAGCGGCACGTCCAGCTCGATCGACCGGTGCCGCCCGGTGTCGGTGATGACGAGCTTGTCGGTGGTGATGGACACGCCGTAGACCAGCCCGCCGGCGTTGACGGTGGGGTCGCGCTTGTCGGTAGTCACCTCGTCGTGCACGTACGACGTCTCGCCGGCCCAGTCCCACATCGTCAGCACCAGGTTGCGCTCGACCCCGCGGGGCCGCGGCGGCGCCTCGGGCACCTCGCCGGCGGCGATCCGGTCGCTCCAGTCGGCGAACATCGCGAGCCCCCGCTCGCGGCCGAACCGGTTCAGGACCCCGCTCATCTGCCGGCCGCGCTGGCCGAAGGTCAGCCGGTGGGCCCAGGCGTCGGCCGACGAGTCGAACCCGTCGAGGTGGCCGGTGTCGAACGTGAACCGGTTGCCCATCTGGTGACAGAGCTGGCAGCCCTGCTTGGTGACGTCGACCCACGCGGCCTGGCTCCGCAGGCCGCGGGCGATGCCGTTGCCGGCGGGACCGGTGCCTGGGAACTCGCCGGCGGCCGGCGGCTCGAGCAGCGAGTACCAGTAGTTGGCGGGATAGACCTGCGCCGCCTCCTGCGGCGAGCCGGCAGGCGCCGCGTCGAGGGTCAGGGTCTGCCCCGGCTCGGCCGTCACCGGGTGGGAGTCGACGAGGCCGTAGCCCCGCACCCAGACCCGGTACGAAGCGTCGGGGAGATCCGGAACGAGAAAGCGCCCCTCGCCGTCGGTCACCACGATCTTGCGGAAGCCGGTGTCGAGGTCGTCGGTCTCGGCGATCACCCACACCCCCGCCTCGGGACCCGCCGGGCTCCGCACCGTGCCCCGCAGATCGTCCCCGCCGGCCGGCGCCTGTCCGGCGAGCACCGTCGTGACCAGAACCGCGCCGGCCGCGACCACCAGCGAAACGAGTCGTGCATGGCGTCTCATCGCTCTCCTCCGTGCTCTCTCCGCGCCCCCGTCGGGACCGTGCGGCCCGGGATGTCCCGGCTTCCACGTGAACCGCTCATCACCCCGGGCGCCGTCAGAGGCGGCCACCTCGCGCCCGCCCCGCCGCCCGGTCGCCCGGGACGTTAGTAAAGCCCTCCCAGGCGGCTCCAGAAAGCGAATCACGGGCTGCGCTTCGCTCGGGTCGGCGAATCCATAGTCGACAACTGTCCCAGGTCACTGGCCGCGGCTCGACGTGCGCAGGCGCCGAATCTGACTCGCCGCCGCCTCGATCTGCATCTCGAGAATCTGCTCGCCGTACTCGGCCCTCGATCGCGCGGGCGTCCCCGAGACTCCGTTGCCGGTGCCGCCGGTACCCGCCTCCATCCGGTCGAGCCGGATCATCGACGGGTCGAGAAACAGCAGCGTCGACGTGTCGTGCATGCCGGCGTGGGTGCCCACGTCCTCCGCCCGCTCCCCCTGCTCGACCAGCCACTCGTCCCCGCGCCCCGGATAGTAGTCGGTCAGGTGGTGCACCCGGGCCGGCGCGTCGTCCCACTCCGCGTTCAGCCGGTCGGCCACCGCCGCCTGCGACCTCTGGTTGCCGCCGCTGTCGCCCATGAACGCGATGTCGAGAAACCCGTGCCGGGCGAGGCTGCGGGCGGCGTACTCCAGCACCTGCTCGAACACCGCCGGCGGGGTGGTGATGGTGCCGGGAAAGCGCATGTGCCCGCTGGGCGGGTCGACGTCCCCCTCCGGCACGTAGGCCATCACCGGCGCCACCAGCGTGTCCCCCAGCCGGCGCGCCGTCTCCCCCGCCTTGTGCCGCACCAGGTAGTTGTGCTTCCCCAGCACCATGTGCGGCCCGTTCTGCTCGGTGCCGCCGGTCGGGATGATGATCGTCGTCGTCCCCGCCGCGACCGCGTCGCGCACCTCGGTCCAGGTCAGCTCCTCGAGAAACACCGTATCCGGCGCCTGCCCGAAGGCGGTGCCGGCCAGACAGACAGCGACGAACAGGACAACCGCTCGCATCGACAAATCCCCCTTCACGCCCGAAACCGCACACTCCAGCGGTACCCGATTCGACGCCAGCCCGGTCGAGCACCCCGACCGCCGCCGCGACGACCGCGGCGCCGTCGAACCATCCCGGGTCCGGCCTTGCGAGGCATCCGCTTCTCACGGGCATACTACCAGCCTGGAAGACCGGCCGTCCCGACGGACACGGCGGATGCGCCCGGCGCCCGGCATGGCCGGAAACGTATACTGTCGGCGCCGCCAAACGAAGAACCGGACCCCAATGTCACCTCGGAAGAGCCGCCGTCTTGTCGACCCCGTTCGCGACGGCCTGCGTGCCGACCCCAGCGAACAGGATCGTATGCGCCGGGGTGGCGGCCAGCGGCACACCGGCGGCGAGAACGGAGCATGGGACCGATGATGGGGCGCACACTGGCCGTCGCCGGCATCGCACTCGTGGCCCTGGCGACGCTCGCGTGTCAGGGTGAACCGGACGATCTGCGCGGCACTCTGCACGCCGTGCTCGATGACATCGAGCAGATCGCCCGGGATGAGATCGGAATCCTGGAGGAGTTGCTCGGGCAACCCGACCGGCCAACCCTCCAACCGGTCTGGCGAAGCCGCCTCGACGAGGCGATCCCGGCGCTCGATCGGTTGGCCGCGTTGCGCGCCGAGGTCGACGCGTCTGCCGACGCCGACCTCGAGGGAGCGGTCGGCCGGCGGGTGATGTCGGTGGTGGAGGAGATTAGACGCACCATAGACGAACGCATGGAGCGCTTGCGGGCGGAGCTCGCCGGACCGCGCGACGCCTGACGGTCACTCCGCACCTGCGGCCGGCGCAATTGCCGACCGACCCGCCGACCCGCTCGGCATGTTCGCCCCGGACGTATACTGTCGGCACGCCAACGCAACGAAAGGGAAACGATGACCCATCGGACGTTCGCCGCCCTGTCGACCGTGCTCGTGATCGCCCTTCTGGCGGGACCGGCGCGGGCCGGTCAGCCGGCCTCCGCGGGACGGGCGCCGGCCGGCTCCCCCGCGCCCCGGATGCCCTCGGGCGCGCCGGACCTGCAGGGCGTATGGAGCCACGCCACCGTCACCCCCCTCGAGAGACGCGACGAGCATGCGGGACGCGAGTTCCTGACCGCGGAGGAAGTCGCCGAGGCGAACATCCAGGCCGCGACGTTCGCCAGCTCGGAGCGCCGGGCCGAGCTGAGTGCCGAGCGCGACGTCGGTCTCGCCTACAACCAGTTCTGGTGGGACCGCGGGCTGTCGGACGGGCGGACCGCGCTGATCATCGACCCTCCCGACGGCCGGATCCCGGCGAGAATTGCCGAGGCCGAGGCCCGCGCCGAGGCGCGGCGGGCCGCCGCGCGCCCGCGGGCGCTGTCGGAGAACCCGGAGGACCGGAACCTGTGGGAACGCTGCCTGTCGCGTGGAACCGTCAGGCTCGGCGGCGCCTACAACAACAACCTCCAGATCTTCCAGACCGAGGATCACGTCGCGATTCTGCTGGAGATGGTGCACGAGATACGCGTCATCCCCCTCGGCGCCGGCCCGGCGCCCGGGCACCTGCCGCCGCAGTGGCTCGGCCGCTCGCACGGCCGCTGGGAGGGCGACACCCTCGTCGTCGAGACCGCCGGCTTCTCCGGACAGGCCCCGTGGCGGGGCTCGGGCGAGAACCTGCATCTGACCGAGCGTTTCTCGCGGCCCGAGGCCAACATCCTGCGCTACGAGGTGACCTTCCGCGACCCGACGACGTGGGAGCGCGAGTGGACGGCCGCCCTCGACATGCCGAAGACCAACGGTCTGCTGTACGAGTACGCGTGCCACGAGCGCAACTACGGGATGGAGAACCTGCTGCGGGGCGCTCGAGTCCAGGAGATGGAGGCGGCGAAGGCGAAGTAGGCCCGTCATGGTCCGCACCCGCTGCCTCCTCGTCGTTCTGCTGCTGTTCGCTCTGCAACCCGTGCGCGCGGAGCAGGAGGCGCCGCCCCGCACGGGGACCGGCGCCCTGCTCGAGCAGCGCTGCCAGCTCTACTTCGAGTTCCTCGGGCGCACCGGCGCGGGCCAGGAGGACACGTTCAACCAGGACCCGTTCGGCATGGGCTACTGCGCCGGCCTCGTGCGGGGCGTCATCATCGCGGCCCAGTCGTTCATGCCAGACCGGGTCTGCGTGCCCGAGGGCACGACCATCGCCCAGGTCGTCCGCAGGGTGCTCGTCTACCTGGAAGAGCACCCCCGGGAACGCGGCGAGCTGGACGTCGAGCTCGTCCTGCGGGCCCTGGAAGACCGGTTCCGCTGCCCGTAAGGCTCAACGTCCCGTTTCGGAGGCAGCCGCGCCGGGGCTGAGATCGCTCCGATGACTGCGAAGACCCCGGGTATTCTCGACGGGCTGGCCTCGACGACCGATTCGGATCGATTGCTCCGAGCACGACGCCTCTTCGAGCACGCTCGGACGGTCTTCGACGACGACGCGGACGTCCGCGCTTGGTTGTCGGCTCCCAACGTCGCCCTCTCCGGCCGGTCACCTCTCTCGCTGCTGAACACCGACGCCGACGAGCGGCTGGTCGACGCGGTGCTCACCCGCCTCGAGTTCGGCGTCTACGCCTGAACGGTGCGCGACTGGCGCTCGGCCCCGCCACCACACTCGCGGACGCATGTCAGAGCAGGGACTGGCAATGGTCGAGGGCGGCGGCCGTGGCGCCTACTATGCTCCCGGCCCCAAGCTCCCGCAGCCCCGGAGGAGCGGCGCCAATCGACGGCGAGGTGCACAGGCCCGCTGCGAATCACGCTCTGCGCCACAAGGACGCCAACGAGCGAATCGACCTGCGGAGGCCCTCGAACCTTGCGATCCATCGGGCTCTCGCGGCGTTGCGGGCCGCCTGTTTCGCCCGCTCGCGAGCGCGCCGAGCCGCGCGGTACATGGCCGCTTCCGCGCCGACCAAGTCAGGATCTCGTTGCCGCGCAGCCGGATTCCGTGCTAGTGGGGTCACTCTCGCTCCCCTTCACCGATCAGGATCGGAGGGCCGCCGGAATTGTCATACACCGCCCAGGTATCGACAATATCGCGATAGATCTCCTCGAAGTTCCGCCAACCACCGTGGAACCGCCGGCGAATCACCGCCTCCGCCACGTCGTGGCCGCCTTCCGACACCCGCTGTGCGACCCGCGTGATCGCCGCCTCCGGCGTCGGCAGCCGCAGGAAGAACAGCTTCACCCGGTATCCCTCTTCCCGCCACCGAACAATCCGGCGCGCATGACCGCGCCCGCTCAGCGTCGTTTCGAACGCGAAGCTGCGGCCGTGCCGCGCGTGTACGTCGATTTGCCGCAACACCAACCTGCCCGCCCCGACGGCCACGCGGCCCGGACGAAAAGGGCTCAACCCGGCGGCGATCAAGTCGGCATTGACGAAAATCGGACACCCGGCTTCGTTCGGCAGGAACTCCGTGGCGAACGTCGTCTTGCCCGCACCGTTCGGTCCCGCGATCACGAAGATCCGCTTGTCAGCCTTACCACCCGTGCACGTCATGCCAAGCCGCCACTGTTATCGCTCGAACCGCTCGAACGCCTCCGTAACCCCTATAGCCTCTTCCAGACACAGGAGGTCGAGCATGTCCAACACTCGCGGCGTCCACTCGTCGTCTTGATGCTGCCGGTACATCCGAAAGACGAGCTTTACGACGATATGCAGGTCCATCCCGTCTGCCCCTTCCTCGCGCGCCCTGCGAAGCAGTTGCCCGCACACCATGCACGTGGCCCCCGGCAACCGTCGTCGCGATCGTTCCAACGTGACCAGGAGCGAGAAGGCGGCCTCCGACAAGGCCCGGCTGACACAGAACGCTGCGATCAGATCGTCATAGTTCTCCAGAGGCACGTCCGACAATTCCCGGAAACAGTCCGCCGCTGCCTGCCGTACTCCGTCGTCAGCATCGTCGAACAGCGGAGCGAGCCTCCTCTCGCACCAGTCCCGAGTGTCGACTCGCGCAATGTTGGCCGCTGCGATTTCCGCAATGCCGACGCGCTGCCTCGCGTCTCCGCACAAAGCGCCGCTGACTAGATCCGCCGCATCGTCATGCAGGAGGCCAGCGAGGCCGGCCAACCGCCCGCCGGCTTGGCGGACATCCGGTTGCGACGACTGGAGCATCCGCTCCACCGTCGGCCGCACCTCCGCAAGCCGATCGCGAAGGCTCCAGTTGAGCAGCCGGTAAACGTGAGGTGTCGTGAGCAGCCGGTCCTCGGACAGATCCATGCGCAGGAAGAGCGATATACCCGGGGCAGGCCGGTGGCATGCTATCGCTTCGACCGTGCCTGCGGTGCAGGCACGAACCGACGCGCTGCTGTCCACGATCATCCGAGCAACAGTCTCCGCGAAACGGTCGACGTTGGCATCGTTTCCGCCAATGAGGTCCGCGATCGCCTCCGCAGCCCTGCCACGCGTGGAATTAATGCCTGCTTCCAGTGGGCTACCGCTGTAGTAGGGTTGGCCGCCGGCGTCCTCCTGCCAAAACTCGGTCGCCGGATCTTCGTGCTCCGTGGCGAGCTCCCGGAGCATCTGCACAGTCTCGTCGGGCAGTTCGCCGCCCATGCTCCGAAGCACATCGACGATTGACCTGCCGCACGGCCCATTGGACTCGCCGAACGCCTTCCGACAGACCTCCAGCTTGAGTTCGTCTGCGACCGCCGTGGTCCTCAATCCGTTGAGCACCGCCTCGAGGTATACCGGATTCGCGTTCCTCGGAAGTCTCAGCGCCAGCCGTGCGAAGCGCCCAGGATCCTCCCGCGTTCGCACTTCAAGTCGTTCCGCGAGTTGGCGCGCGCCACCTCGAATGCCCTCAGGGGAGACGCTCCGCTCGCCCGACGCGTACTTCCCGATGGCCCTGAGCCACTGTTCATCCGTCATCCTTTTGGTCGCACCATCCGCAATCGGTGACTCGATTGCTCCAAAGACGATTCCCCGCGGCGCTTCCTCCGGCTCACCGAACTTCCGAGCGAGCTCACGCACTCGCGCGTTGGCCTTCTCGCTGCGCAGTTCCGGGGATATCGCAGAGAGCAACGTGAAGCACGCGTGACCGTTTTCCTTGTATCCCGCAGTGGATCGCTCGAAGGGATCAACGTAGTCCAGAATCACCTCTTCAAGCCGAGCGCGATTCCCGGGCGTACATTGCCGAGCCACGGCTTGTATCAACTCCGCGGCGCTCCAGTAGGAACTGTCCGCGAAACCGCACTCGAATCGCCACGGCTCGTCACAGAGCGTACCGACCGCTTCGTCCGCGAGTGTTGCCGCCGCGCCACCGTACAGCGCGAGCAGAAGGTGGTTCGCGGTGTATGTGTCGCGCTGCCGAAGTTCATCGATGACGTGGCACAGATCGGAGCCGCTCTCCCGCCCGAGCGTGGCGAGCGACTCAACCAACCCTGAGAGACAGGCATCTGTGACGCCAAGTGGTTCTGACTTGAACGGAACCCCCCACACGTCATCGCGTCTCGGGACCGCTCCTCCCGTCGCTTCAGCATCCGAGATTTCGAGGACGACCGGCAACACGCGTCCGACAAACGTCGCTGGCCCTTTCTTCGCCGACATCCCGATCAAGTCAGAGGCGAAGGAATCATGCTCGTCGCGAACCCACGCCGTGTCATCTCCGGCCGACCGCATGCGCGCGAAGCTGCGGCGAAGCCGATGCGCGGCCACTTCCGATACCCACTCCGGACGTTCTTCACCCAGAGTGTAGAGCATGCTCCAGAACGTGCCGTTCGACACGAACCTATCGCGGGCATCGTCAAGCGTGCCATGGTCGAGAAGGCGCAGGAAGAGATCGAAAAAGCGCCGGCTCGTGTGGTGCTCGGCCCGCTCCATAAGCGACCGCAGTCGCGGAACCCACGTACCTCCCTGGTCCGCGTATGGCTCGAGCAGCTCGGCTGACCCGCTCCGGTGAGTGACGCTGATGCACGCACAGGTAGTTCACCGCCATGTCGGCAATCGCGTCGCTGTCCGAAGCCAGCCAATCCGCGATGATCCCGCGCCGGTCGATGTACGCGAACCACGGCCGTGACCCGAAGAACCGCCGCCACGCAACGGTCGAGAGCTCGTCCGCATTGGCTCGGCCCGTTGCGATGGCATCGAGTGCCGGGGCAATCCAGGTCTCCCAAATGGCCCACTCTTCCTCGGTCGCATTCCCGACCTCGCCGAGCAGCGCGAACGCGAGGTCCTTCAGGTGCGCGCGGATTGCGTCGTCGGAGAGCAGATCGCGAAGCTCCCGGGCGTAGCCGGCATGATCGCGATCGCGGAGATAGGCCAACACCTGCCGAACCTGGGCTCGGCGGAACAGATGCTGCTCCGAGGCCTTCAGGAACGCCGTGATCGGCTCCCGTCGTGTGACGAAGACACGGGCAAAGACGTAGTCGAAGAAACTCTCATGGCCGAATCCGCAGCGCCGACCGTCAAGGGAGATCACGCCCTCCGATGCCAGTAGACCCACGAACCGCGCGGGATAGTCATCCAGATGCTCCTTGGGCACGGAGAGCTGTTGGCTGTCGGTCATCTCCTGGCAGAGCCTCGTCACGACGGCCATCCAATGGCCGCCAGCGTCCGGAAACCGTTGCTCGACGGCCTCGCGCTTGGCGTCCCAGTACCGAGCGAAGATCTCCGTGGCAGTGGCGAACGTCGGCGTTGCCGCCGCGTCGAAGTTCGCCTCGAGGAATAGAGACAGGTTCTGCGGGAGCGCCAGGATTTCCAGTTGGCGTCCCTTGAAGGCCTGCGGCCGGAATCCCGCGTCACCCAGGAGCTCCTTGACGTCGGCGATCGCGAGTTCCGTGACGTCGAGCTGCATGGCCGAATCGGGCAGGAGCCGTCGCAGGCGCGAGTCGTTCTTCCAGTCGAATTCCCGACACACGACGACAACGTGAATCGGGCGCGGCCGCGCGGCTCGCGCCTCGATGATGAGCTGCTCGACGAGCTCGAACGCGCCGGAGACCCGGCCGGACACGGCGCTGACCGCGTCCAGCTGGTCGATGATGAGGACGCCCGGTTTCCCGGCCGCTTTCGCCGCCTCTACCAGTACCAACGTCGGGGACTCTTCGAGATCGAGGCGCCGACCGAGATCCGCGGTTGTCGATGCCTCGACGAAGCGGTCGAGCCGGAATGCCAGCGCCGGAACGTCGCCCTCGCGTAGGGCGTCGACGACCCCGACCACGCAAGCGGTCTTCCCGGATCCGGCCCCTCCAGTAAGGACGGTGTCGGTCGCGCTCTCTCCCAACCGAGACAGCAGCTTCTTGACGGCCGCGCGCGGCAACAGTCGGCCATGGATGAGCCTTCGCCGAGCTGGATCCAGGAACCGATCTGTAGCCGCTCGGACAGCGTCGCCCGCAACCGTGGGATCGGTCAGGCGCCGACGCCTGTAGCCGCGCCGGGCCAGAACGTCGACGAACTCCTGGCGCCTGAGAGTCCGGTGCACGGAGTCTTCAGCGATCCCGCGCAGCGCCTCTACGACTTCCGTCGGATGAGCGAGAAAGAGAGCCTGCACTCCCCATCGCACCTTTTCTTCCAGGTCATGCTCACCGATGGTGCGGACGTCGATCCGCCTGAGGCGCCCCACGGCAGTGGAAACGTCGCACGCCCAGGCACCGCATACGACTCCGAAGCTCCGCTTCCGCGTCTTCGCCTCCAGAAAACGCTGTTCGAATTCGTCCACCGACGCCGAGGCTCTCGCGCTGTCACAGAGCTCGGACAACTCCGGGGCATCGCTGCCGGATGCGAACACGAACCGATCGTGGTTATCCGTCAACTGCTCCCCGATGGCCTCGAGCAGTCCGTCTCTCTGAAGCTCAGCCAGGCTCCACTTGCCGTTCGGGTTGCTCCGTTTGGCTTGGTGAAGCTCCCGTTGCGAGCCGACCTCGACGACGAACTCCGCCTTCTCGACGCCGGGATCCTCGATGCGAATGGCATCCGTGTCTCCCCGGAGCATCCGCACGAACTCCGACAGCGTCCACCACTTCTCGTAGCGGTTGCCGAGCTTGTCAGCGGGTCCACCGGGCAGGGTCATGGCATGCCACCGGAAGGACCGTATCCGCAGGCTGGAAGGGCGTCATTTCTCGAGGAAATCGTCCGCCGCGATGCCGGCACGCTGGAGAATCGCCGCCACGGTTCTCTCCGGAAGGTCGCCAGGGTGATTCGGGACCGTGGTTCGTCGTCTGGTGACGGGATTCCACCAGATTTCGTGGCTTCCCCGCGCCTGTCGGTCGAACTCGAATCCCAGCCGGCGCAGCCTGCGGGTGATCTGCCGGTACCTGAAGCCTGCCAGACGGCCCATCAGGCGCCCACCGCAACGTCCAGTTCGACGATGTCGGCATCGATTGCACGCAGGCCCTCCGGCATGGGATCTCCATGCTCGAGGCACGACTCGATCAACTTGCGTGCTACGTCCTGGGCAATCTCGACTGTCTCGGTCACGGTCCTCCCTTGTGCGACAAGCCCTGGTACGGTTTCGGAGGTAGCCAGGTACTGGTCGTTCTCGAGCCGCTCGATGCGCAGGTGTATTCGATACGCCTCCGGCATGTCGTTGTTCCTTCCTGCAGGGTTCGGCCTGTCACTCTGTTCGATGATACCGGTTTCAGCGTCGCGAACGGCCGCAGTCGCGTCCCGCGGCTCGGCGTGCCCTCCCCGAGGAAGCGGGACGTGGGCTACACTGGTCGGGTGCGGAACGCTGAGAATCCCGCTGGAGCGCCCGCGAGCATCCGATGATGGCGTCCACCTCGCTACCCGTTTCGACGGAGCGCCGACCGGCCACGGTATGGGCAGCGGCGCCCGCCTTGGCCGTCTGCCTGTTCGTCGGCTGCGCCGGCGGCGCCCCCGAGCCCGACCCGGGTCCCCAGCCGGACTTCCAGCCGACGGCCACCGTCGAAGAGCTGATGCGCTCGCTGATCGACCCGGCTGCCGACGCCGTATGGGATGCGGTGGTCATCACCTCGACCCCGGACGGGATCGAGCGGGAGGTGCCGGACAGCGACGACGACTGGCTGGCCCTGGAACACCACGCCGTGCGGCTGCTCGAGGCGGGGAACCTCCTTCAGATCGAGAGCCGGCCGATCGCCGCGGCCGACTCGGTGTCGGAGCTGCCGGGCATCGACCTCGAGCCCGCGGACATCGCGGTGCGGGTGGCCGGGCAGTTCGACGCCTGGCTGCGGTCGGGGCGCGAGCTCCACGACGCCGGGGCGGTGGTGCTGGAAGCGGTGAGGGCGCGGAGCGTCGATGCGCTCCTGGAGTCGGGAGACCGCCTCGATGCGGCGTGCGAGAGCTGCCATTCCCGCTTCTGGTATCCCCCGGACGCGGCAGAGGCAGCCGGAGGGTCGAATCCGCCGTAACGGCGAGAACCAGGGAGGGCCGCGAGCGGAACCGGAGGAGCGGCTGCCTGGACCGGCCCCAACGCCGACCGCGAGAGAGTTGCCGTTCCCGCTTCTGGTCCCACCGGACGCGGCGGACGCGGCAGGATCCAACGCGGACCCCGCACCGTAGTCGAGCCGCGAAGCGGAAACGGACGAGGCGCGAAGCGGAAACGGCGGTCCTCCGCGCCGCACCGGCGTCAGCCGGCCGGAGCGGCGCGGGATGATCTTGCGCGGCCCGGCTACGGCTGGATCGGCGTGCCGTCCGGATTCGTCAGCTCCGCGCAGCACATGCCGAACGTGCCGGGCGCGCGCGAGGGTTGCCCCACCGCCTTGATCTCGTTGCCGGCCTGAATGGTATCCGGAGTCCAGCCCCGCCGGCTCATGGAGACCGCCGCCCCCATCTCGATCTCCCAATGGATCGTCTCGCCGTTGTCGCTCGGCTGGTCGACATAGAGAAACGAGTGCGGGTTCCGGAACACGAACCGGGTCACGGTGCCCCTCGCCTCGACCCGCTGCTCCGGATCATAGAAGGGGCCGCTCGCATGGTGGGCAATCATCGGCGCCGCCGTCGCGATCAGCAATACCACCCCGACAATCCACAAGATAGCCTTCACAACGTCCTCCTTGAACTTTGGACTTCATCGAAAACGAGTAGTACTTCACCGGTACTTCGGAATCAGGAACCGGCGGGGATGACTCGCCTGCTCCGCGTCGCATGCGTAGAGCTGCAGCTTGTAGCCCTCCGGCCCCGGCAACCACCGGGTCGTATAGGAGGTCGGCTCGCGGAGGAACATCGGATCCTCTACGGTCAGGGTCATCCGCAGCTCGTCACCCTCCCGCCAGTAGCGCTCCGTCACCTTCTTCTGCTGCGACGACGGAATGCCGTTGTAGTCGTCGAAGCCGGTGATGTCGAACACGAAGTGCGTCGTCTCGACGTGCAGGGAGCCCTCCTCGTAGTGACCCACCGAGAAGCCCTGCACCGTGAACTCGGTGGCCGGCGGCTCGCGCCCGTCGAGCCAGACGGTGCGGATCTGGTCGTCCTTCTCGTAGCGCAACAGCACCCGGTCCGGCCACTGGGTGATCTCCATCATGTACGGGTCGTACTGCAGCGCCGGCGACGCCGAGGGGACGCAGTCGTACTTCGGGGCGATCGCCTCGTCGAATATCGACTGAAAGGCCTCGGCGCGTTCGTTCAGCACCGGGAAGTTCTCGCCCGGCACCCACGGCATGTTCGGGCCGTTCACGGGCCGGACCCCGCCGCCCCCGTTCCACACGCCGTCGAGGTCGGGCACCTCGGACGAGTCGCCACCGGACTGGGCGGACGCCGGCGAACCGGTGCATGCGGCCACCAGCGCCGCGCCGACCGCCAACCGCAGGAACCGGCCTGCCGTTCCCCGGCCGCGGGTATTGGTCACGATCATGTCTTTCCTCCCCCGTCTCCTCTTCGCATCGCCTCGCATCCCCACGGCGGGACGCGCTCCGCTACGTTCGAAACGTGTTGATTCTACACCGTCACCCACGTATCAGCGATTCGAAGCCAGTCGGGGCCGGATCACGCGGGTCCACCACATCACCACCCCCGTCGCGAAAATCACCGGCGGCACCAGTCCCACCACGGTCCACGCGAGCTTCGTCGACCAGCCTCCGAACCGGCCGAAGTGCATCGCCGTGAACCAGTACAGGATGGTGTCGCCGAGGCGAGGGTTGAAGTCGTCGTCGAACGGCTCCAGGTAGTCGACCACCGCCCCGAACGGGGCGGGGAACGCGAGGTAGATGCCGGTGGCGCCCCACATCACCAGGAAGAGCACGGTCCAGATGCCGAGGGCGCCGTGGAGGGTCCAGTTGAACCGCCGCCAGGGGGCGCGCCAGTCGACCAGCAGGGCGCGGCGCCAGCCCGCGAGGCCCGGCCACCAGACGAGCGCGCCGGTCAGGCCGAGCAGGGTCAGGAGGATGGCCCCGATACCGTTGACGGCCCGCCCGCCGCCCCCCGCCAGCAGGTTGTCGTGCAGGTCGAGCAGCCAGGTGGTGAACCGCCAGCCCGCGGGCAGGGCGTTCCCGAGGTACTCGCCGGTGTACGGATCGAAGAAGTACTGCTGCCGGGCCTCGCCCTCGCGCAGGGTGGACATCGTGACCGCGAGGGACGGGTCCTCCGGATTCGTCCAGACCTCGACCGCATGGTCGGGGAACCGTTGCCGGGTGATCTCGATCAGCTCCTCGGGGCTCAGCCGCGGTCCCGATGCCGCGACCGGGCGGGGCTGCGGATCGAAGCGCTGCCGAAGCTCGCTCCGGTAGATCAGCACGGTGCCGGTGAGGCTGATCACCACCACGTAGAGACCGATCGTGAGCCCGGTCCACAGGTGAATCTGAAAGAGGGCCCGTCGCAGCCGGACCTGCTGCGGCTGCCGCATCCAGGAACCGGTCATGACGCCCCCGGTCCCCGACCGCGGCCGGAAGTCTGCGCGGTGGAACGGCGCGGGCTCCCGGCAGGGTCGGTTGGGCGGCAATCCTTGCGCCGCAGAAGTTTCGCGCCAGCGAAACTTCCAACGCGACCGCAAGGTCGCGCGGCGACGGTTTCCCTGCCAGCGGTCTGCGCCCTGGAACGGTGCAGGCCCCCGGCAGTTGGGCGGCAATCCTTGCACCGCAGAAGTCTCGCGCCGGCGAAACTTCCAACGCGACCGCAAGGTCGCGCGGCGACGGTTTCCCTGCCAGCGGTCTGCGCCCTGGAACGGTGCAGGCCCCCGGCAGTTGGGCGGCAATCCTTGCACCGCAGAAGTCTCGCGCCGGCGAAACTTCCAACGCGACCGCAAGGTCGCGCGGCGACGATTTCCGGGCTACGAGGCCGCCCGTTGCAGCGCCTGCAGCTCCCGTCCCAGACAGTCCGCGATGGCGCCCATGCCGGACACCCCCGCGGCCAGCTCGGCCTCGCTGTTGTAGTTGGTGTTCGTGTTGATGTCGTAGGCATACGCCGTCCCGTCCCGGTCGACGATGAACTCGACACCCGCGATGTGGATGTCGTTGGCGGCCAGCACCCGCTCGAAGGGCTCCACGAACGGATGCTCGAACCCGCTGACGATGCGGAACAGCGAGGCCCCCGCCTCGCCGGCCGGACAGAAGGCGTCGTCGACCCGGCACGCGTCGGCCGGGCACAGCTCGAAGCCCTGACTCGTGTCGACCTCGACCGCGTACATGAAGCGCCCTCCGACGAACTCGACCCGGGTGATGGTGGCGTCGGGAGACTCGATGTACTCCTGCAGCAGGGTCACGCCGTCCACCGAGGGCTCGAACCCGGGCCCGCGGACGTACTGCGCGAGGGCGTCGGCGTCGTGGAACAACCGGACCCCGAGGCCCTTCCCGGCGCGGTTGTGCTTGGTGATGAACGGCGTCGGCAGGGACGCGCCGGCCGCGACGATGTCCTCGCGACCCACCACCGCCACCGTGCGGGGGGTGCGTACGCCGTGCGCGTCGAGCGCCGCGTACTGGGCAACCTTGCTGACCTCGAGCTGGAGGGCCCGGCTGCCGTTGAGCACCCGCCGGCCGTGGCGCTCGAGCCACGCCAGCACCGCCGCCGCGTACTCCGGCCCGAACCGGTGGTCCCGGGTGTGAGACGACGCGCTCATCCGGTTGTAGAACACGCCGTCGGGCGGCGGGGTCCCGAAGTCGACGACCCCGGTGTCGAGGAACCACTCGGCGAACGGCAGCCGGCGCGCGTCGAGGGCCGCGCGCAGCGGCTCGACCCATTCGTCGTTCTCGTGGAGGACGTAGATTCGACTCATGCCGCTGCTGCCCCGGAAATCGCCGCTTGCGGTTCCGCTCCCCGCGACCGACCCGCCCTGCCGCTGCACCGCGCGGACGCCTAGAACCGCGGATTCACCACGTTGTTGAAGATGGAACCGAACGTGTAGCTGAATCCGAACGAGACACGATACCGCGAATCGGTGGCGAGCTGCCGCCGCTCCACCAGGATCTCCTCGTCGGTCAGCTTCTTCCCCGGCAGATAGACCTGATCGCGCACCAGCTCGGTGCTCGCGCTGGCGAACACCGACAGCCCCCGCACGACCCGGAACGACAGGTTCCCGAACACCGAGGTGCTGTACTTGCTCAGGTCGTTGACGTAGCTGTTGTAGCGCAGGCGGACCCGACTGTCCCCCCACGGCTGCTCCACGTCGAAGGTGACCTCGACCTCCTGCGCGGTCAGGGTTTCCTCCATCTTCCCGAAGATCGTCTCCTCCAGGTAGTCGTACGACTCCACCCCCATCTCGTAGGCGAACGTGAGGCTGCGGCGCGACGACTCGGAGTACGGAAACACGTTGAACTCGAGGCCCGGGAGCACGCGAATCCGCCGGTCCTGGTTCAGGAACGTCGACGCGCTCGATCCCCCGCGGATCGAGGCCCCCCAGTGTTCTCCCAAGCTCTTCACGAGCTGCCCGTCCAGCTGATAGCGGGTCCGCACGTCCGTGAAGTCGCCGGTGCTGAGCAGGGTCACCGTCTCCCGGTACGAACCGTCGAACTCCGCCCTGACGATCCACTCCTCGGTGGTGCGGTTCGCCGACGCCGACCCGTTGAAGTTGCGCTGCTCGCGGGACGCCTCGCCGGACAACCGGGCGTTGGTGCTGAGCCGGAACACCCAGAAGTCCCACGGATCGTCGTCGGGCTGGGCCATGACCGGCCGGCGCCCCCCGCCCGCGAGACCCGTTCCGACCCCGCCGCCGCCGGCTCCGATCCGGATGTCGTAGGCCATCGGGGTGTCGATGATGTAGTGGAGAAAACCGACCCGCAGGACCTGGGCGAGCCCCTCGCGCGTCTCGTCGTCGGTGTCGGTGCGGCTCTCCGAGTAGGTGTAGCTGACGCCCCGGTCGGTGAACTCCTCGAGACCGATGAAGTCCAGGGTGTAGAGACGGCCGCCGCCGCTGTTCTCGGTCGTGACCAGCACGTGCACCTGGGCGTCGTAACGGTCGCGAACGTAGTTCACGAAGGTGATCTCGCGTCGCAGAAAATCGAAGTCGCACCGGTTGCAGTCGAGGAACACCCGCAGCGCAGCCGCGCTCCGGGTGGCGTCCTGCGCGTCGCTGACGCCCGCCCCGACGCAGAAGACCCAGAGGACCAACCCCAGCCGCTTCCGACCCAACGCCAACCTCCCCGGCTCGCGGAACCCGCCCGGAAACCGCCGCCGCGGCTCCCCTTCCGCCCCGCCGACCCTCCGGAACCCCCACCGTTCCGCGGCCCGGCTCCGTTGCGGCCGGCCCGAGCCCGAATCAGTATACGGCGGGCCGGGTGCACGACAAGAAAATGAGGATTTGCCGTTTACGGGGTATTGAGCGAGAGCTGATCGGCCGATCCCTTCGCTAGGATGACTCCGACCATGCCCAAGGCGCAGTTGCCTGAACCGCTCGATCACGCGGCCGAAAAAGGGGGCTTCAAGGAGGTGCTTGCGAAGGTCGAGGCGGCGGTCGAGGCCGACGTCGAAGCACTCCTGGGATCGGGGAGGGTAGACGCGCAGGATTTCGAGACCCTCACGCAGGCAGTTCGCCGTCAAGCTCTCGCCACCGCGGCCCGGGTCGTGAAGGCGGCTGCAGAGCAGCGTTCGCAGCCGCGCTCGAGGCCGAAGTCGAAGCGCTCATAGAACCGGGGAAGGCGGACGCGCAGGATTTCGAGGCCCTCGAGCAGACAGTCCGTCGCCAAACCCTCACCCTCGCCGCCCTGATGGTGGCGCGGCGACTCAACGCGGACCATTCCGACCATTCGGGTTCGACGATAGCGTGCGCCTGCGGACAGACGGCGCACTACGCGGGCCGCCGCCCGAAAACGTTCACCACGGTGCTGGGGCCGCTGACGCTGGAACGCGCCTACTACCACTGCGACACCTGCCGCAGGGGAGGATGTCCGTGCGACCAGGCCCTGGGTCTGCAAGCCACCTCGCTGTCACCCGCCACCACTCGAATGGTGGGATTGACGGCGGCCGAGGTCAGCTTCGCCAAGACGAGCGAGTTGTTGGCGGTCCTGGCCGGGGTAGGTGTCGAGACCCGGCAGGTCGAGCGCACCGCCGAAGCCCTGGGACGTGAGGTCGCCGCCGACGAACGCGATGTGGCCGAGCCCGTCCCCAGCCCCGCCCCGACGATGTACCTGGGGCTGGACGGCACCGGCGTGCCGGTACGCCCCGCCGAAGTTGACGGGCGCCGCGGCAAGCAGCATCTGTGCGACGTGGCCAAGGCCATCTACGGCGCCGGCACGGACTTGGCCGACGCCTGGGCCAAGGCCCGGCAGGCCGACTTGGACGCCGGACGGCTCCGCGCGCTCGTCAGGGCGTTGCGCACCCAGGCCCAGACGACGCCCGAGGCCCGCAAGTGCATCCACTATGTGTTCGGGAACCGACACCGGATGCGCTATCCGCAGTTCCGCGCCAGGGGCCTGTGCGTCTCCTCGGGCGTCGTCGAGGCCGGATGCAAGCACATCGGCGCACGGCTCAAGCGCGCCGGCATGCGCTGGACCGTCGCCGGCGCCAACGCCATCATCGCTCTGCGCTGTTGCAAGCTCAGCGGCCGCTTCGAGGACTTCTGGGAGCAGCGAGCCGCCAACGCCGCCTGAAGAGGCACCTCACAAATCTGACGTGCACCCCGGCGCGCCGGGTGCACGACAAGAAAGTTGGGGATTTTCCGTTGGGGGTATTGAGCGAGCACTGATCGACCGATCCCTCGGGTAGGAGGACTCCGACCATGCCCGAGGCGCAGTTGACTGAACCGCTCGATCACGCGGCCGAAAAAGGGGGCGTCAAGGAGCTGTTCGCCGCGTTGGACGCGGCGGTCAAGGCCGACGTGGACGCGTTCCTCAGACGAGGAGACGCGAATGCCCAGGACTTCGAGACCCTCTTGCAGACCGTTCACCGTCGAGCCCTCGCCACGGCGAGCGAAGCCGTCAAGGTGATTGGCGCGCAGCGTTCGTAGCCGCGCTCGCGGCCGAAATCGATGCGCTCATCGGACCGCGGCGGTCCGCCGCGCAGGACTTCGAGGCCCTCGAGCAGGCCCTCCGCCGCCAAGCCCTCGGCCTCGCCGCTCAGGCGATGGCGGAGTACTACGACGCGGACGATTCCGACCATTCGAGTTCGACGATAGCGTGCGCCTGCGGCCAGACGGCGCACTACGCCGGCCGCCGCCCGAAGACCTTCACCACGCTGTTGGGGCCGCTGATCCTGCACCGCGCCTACTACCACTGCGCCGCCTGCCGCCGGGGAAGCTGTCCCCGCGACCAAGCCCTGGGTCTGCAAGACACCTCGCTGTCGCCCGCCACGGCGCGGCTGGTGGGACTGGCGGCGACGAGCGTCAGCTTCGCCGAAGCGAGCGAGTGGATGGGGGAGCTGGCCGGCGTGGCGGTCGACCCCAAACAGGTCGAGCGCATCGCCGAAGCGCTGGGCCGCGAAGTCGCGGCCGACGAACGCGAGAGGGTCGAGCCCGCACCCGGCGCGGCATGGACGATGTACCTGGGGCTTGACGGCACCGGCGTGCCGGTGCGCAAGTCCGAGGTGGAAGGCCGGCGCGGCAAGCAGCCCGACGGGTCGGCCAAGACCCGCGAGGTCAAGCTCGTCACCGTGTGGACGGCGGAAACACGCAACGCCGACGGCCTCCCCGAACGCGACCCCGGGTCGGTCAGCTACAGCGCTGCGGTCGAGAGCGCGGCCAGCCGCCCCACCGACCCGCTGCCTTCCCCGTTCGCGCAACGGGCGTATCGCGAAGCGCGGCGGCGCGGCTTCGACACCGCGGCGCGACGCGTCGTCATCGGCGACGGGGCCGAGTGGATCTGGAATCTGTCCGCCGAACAGTTCCCCGGCGCCATCGAAATCGTCGACATCTACCACGCCAAGGGGCATCTGTGTGATGTCGCCAAGGCCATCTACGGCGCCGGCTCGGACTTGGCCGTCCGGTGGGGCAAGGACCGGCGGGACGAGTTGGACGCCGGGCGGTTCGATGCGATCCTGACCGAACTGCGCGCCCACAGCGAGACCTGCGAGGAGGCCCGCAAGTGTATCGACTACCTGACCCGCAACCGCCACCGGATGCGCTATCCGGAGTTCCGAGCGTGGGGTCTTTGCGTGTCGTCGGGCGTCGTCGAGGCCGGATGCAAGCTCGCCATCGGCGCCCGGCTCAAGCGCGCCGGCATGCACTGGACCGTGGCCGGCGCCAACGCCATCATCGCCCTGCGGTGCTGCAAGCTCAGCGGCCGCTTCGAGGACTTCTGGGAACGACGAGCCGGCAGGGCCGCCTGATGGCCCTCCAACAAATCTGACGTGCACCCCGGCGCGCCCCGCACCTTGACAGCCCCCGGTTCGCCTAGTACAAAGGGGGTTTGCACCAACCGGTTAGACACAGCCCCGATTCAAGGAAAAGAGGAGTCTTGCATGCGACGAATCCTGATCGTCGGCCTGCTCGCGGCGTTCGCCAGCGCCGGAGCGGCCTCCGCCCAAACCGACGTCACCCCGGTCGAGCCGTTCAAGGTCGGCACCTTCGACATCCATGACGTGCCGCACGTCGGCGTCGTCCTGCGGGACAGCCTGGTGATCGACATCGAGGTCGCGAACCTGGCCCTCGAGGCGAGCCCGGACTACGCGACGGTCCCGATGCCCGAGGACATGCTGGAGCTGATCGGGCGCTACGAGTACGGCCTGAAGTACCGGCTGTACGAGATCGTCAACGACGTGGTCGCCAACCGGCTGGGCGACGACCGCGCCGACTTCGTCTACGACGTTGACGAGCTGAGAACCCGGCCGCCGATCATGTACCCGGGCAAGATCCTGAACGCCGCGGTCAACTTCTACAGCCACATCAGCGAGGGCGCCAGCCCCGAGGAACGCGCGGCCGAGCAGCGCCGGCGGCGCGAAGAGCGCGGCGTGCCGTATCTGTTCCTCAAGCCCAGCCGCGGCGCCGTCGTCGGTGACGGCGACCCCGTCGTCATCCCCTACGGCCGCGACCGCACCGACTGGGAGGTCGAGCTCGGCGCGGTGGTGGGCCGGACCGCGAAGTACGTGCCGGCCACCGATGCGCCGGACTACATCTTCGGCTACCTGGTCTCCATCGACGTCTCCGACCGCGGCGGGCGCCCCCCCGGCGGCAACGCCACCACCTCGGACTGGTTCGTCGGCAAGGGCCACGACACCTTCGCGCCGCAGGGCCCGTGGATCGTGCCGAAGGAGTTCTACGGCGACCCGATGCAGAACCTGCGCCAGACCCTGAGCGTCGGGGGCACGGTCCTGCAGGACGCCCAGGCCGGCGACATGATCCACTCGCTGTGGGAGATCGTGGAGTACGCGTCGTCGATCATCACCCTGTACCCCGGTGACGTGATCAACAACGGCACGTCCGGCGGCACTGCGGCCGGCTCGGCGGAGACCCGGACCGGCAGCCGCTTTCTGCAGCCCGGCGAGGTCATCGAGGCCAGCATCGAGGGCATCGGCACGCTTCGCATGCCCGCGGTGGCCGGCGATATGCCGCCCGACGATCTGACCGGCGCGCATTTGCCGGCGATCGACACCTATCGCTAAACGGGCACAGCCCGTGGATCCGGGGGAGCGGAGCCGCCATCCCGGCGGCCCCGCTCCCCTCTACCGTTACCCGGCTCGGCAATCTCCGCCGACGGGCTCCCTCGAACGGCGCGCGTGCGCCACCCTCCAGCCCCGCCGCCGCGGCGCGCAGCCGCCGCGATGCACACCGGCAGTGATGTGGTCGATGTTCCGGCGGGCCGGTTGACGCGCGTCCACGGTCACGACCAGGCACGGGGCGGCGCTCAGGCCGTCCGGATCGCGCGCGGTCACCGTGACCGTCGCCGTAGCCTGTCGGCATCGGAAGGCGCTGCGGCTCAGCGTGGCACGGGAAGTCCGCCGCGCTCGGGTTCGAGAGGCAGGAGGTCGTCCAGCTCCTGCCGGCGGGGAATCGGCTCGCCCAGAGGCGGAAGCCGCGAGAGATCGACCTCGCTGACGGCATGCAGCCCCCCGCCCGCCGGACGGATGCGGTAGGTCGCCTCCGGCGTCCGCACCGTACCGGCGACCACGTCGCCGTTCACCACCAGCGTCACCGTGCCCATCTCGACGCCGGCCAGCGGGCCCGAGAGCGAGTAGCCGCCCGAGAAGGTCGGCGCCACGCTCTCGACGAGGCCCGTGAACGAGGCGTCGTCGAACAGGTTCAGCCGCAGCACGCCCGACGGTGCGAGGGCGGCAGCGGACGCGCCCGCGGCAGCGGCGTCCACCGGGGGCGTGAGCTGCCCGAAGTCGATGGAGACCAGACGGCGCCGCAAAGTGAAGGAATCGGCAGCGGTCGAGAAATCGGGCGCCACGGCCGCTCCCGCCGGCGCGACCGCCGTGAAGAGGCCGCCGGCGGGCTGCCCCGCCGCCGCGGCCGGGGCCAGCGCCGCCAGCAGCACCGCGGCCAGCAGCACCGCGGGCCGGCGTCCGCCGCCACCCGCTGCCCACTCGCCGCGCCCCCCAGGCGGCCGCCGCGGAACGTATCCGTTGGGAACCCTGGCCATCCGTCTTCTTTTGCCGGCGGGCACCGCTGCGGCGGACCGCGGGCGCGCTGTCCCGGTCGGCGTCATCCGGCAGAACATCGTCGCACTCGGCATACCGGCGACCGCGCCTACTGGTACACCGGGACGACCTTGATGTCGCCGACGACCTCCCCGGCCAGATACGTCTTGATATGGGTGCCCTCGGTCCCGATGCGGATGACCCCGTCTTCGCCGTTCGCTCCGAGGTTGCCGATGTACACGTTGTTGCTGCCCATCCGGTTGTTGGCGCCGGCCCGGTACCCGATCGCGGTGTTGCTCGATCCGTCCGTGTTCAGGCGGAGGGCGTTGCGGCCGATGGCGATGTTCCGGTCACCCTGGTTGAACAGAAGCGCGGCGGCGCCGATGGCGACGTTATGCTCGCCGGAAGCATTGCTCTGCAGCGCCGAGCTGCCGACGGCCATGTTGAACGACGCGTCCGTCGCCCGCAGCATGGCCAGCGTGCCGATGGCCAGGTTGTTGGTCCCGGTGGTCACGTCGCGTAGCGCGAAGCGGCCGAAGCCGGCGTTGTCCTCGCCGGTGGTCAGGTTATGCAGCGCGTGCTGGCCGAACGCCGAGTTGTCCCGACCCGTCGTCACCGACGCCAGCGCCCCGTGGCCGTAGTGCGTGTTGGTCGGTCCCGCGTGGTCCGCATCGACCGCGGGGCCGCCATCGACCACGGCGTCTCCACCGTACGCCGGCGGCGCGGACGGGACTCCCGACCCCGTCGACAGGAAGGGGCCGGGGTCGCCCTGCGGCCCCTGCGGCCCCTCGGGGCCGACCGCCCCCAGGGTCGGATAGAAGACCGCCCCCGCCCCGTCGGACCAGGTCACGGCCAGCAGGTAGGTGCCAGGCAGCAGCTCCGGCAACCCCGTCACCACCCCCCACTCGGTCACCGACAGCACCGACAGCGTCGTCATGCCAAGGCTCACCGTCGGGACCTCGCCGGTGAAGTCGAAGCCGTTGATGGTCAGCGTCCCGTTCTCAGCGTCGACCAGCGCCTCGGTGATGAGCGGCTGCCGCTCCGGGGCGGTCTGGGCGCTGGCCTGCAGGTAGACGACACCGGCGAAGACGGCCGGAACCAGGGCGGCCACGAACCACGAACCACGCATTCTTCTCATCGGAACACTCCTTCTCGTCACCGAACCCGCCCCCCGTTCCAGGGGCCGCCACCGTGCCGACGGCCGTGCCTGACTCTACCAGAAGCCGACGCCGCACCGGCCGTCCCCAACGTCCGGCCGGCCGCCTTCCCGCTCGACCGGCCTACTTCAACGCCCGGCCGGCCGCCTTCCCGTCTCTACGGCAGATCCGGAGGCACCGGTTCGACCACCATCCCCGGACGCGGCGTGGTGGGCGCGTACGCCGGTCCCCCGCGCGGCGCCTCCGCCAGCGGGTCGGTCACCGCCTCGACGGGCGCGCGCGGCCGCAGCAACCGTTGCAGCCGCTCGCGCTGGTCCGCCTCGGACAGCGCCGGCGGGGCCTCGCCCGCGGGGCCCGGCGGGGGCTCCCGGCGCCCCTGCGACGCGCCCGCCGGAGCCGGCTGCGGGGCGCGGCGCCCGGCGCGGATCCTGACCCGGTCGTAGATCGATGCTCCGGAAGCGTCCGGCGACCTCGGAGCCGCGAGGAAGCCGGCCGCCGGCCGCAGCAGGAGCCGCAACGCCTCCCGCTCGGCGACGCCCTCCAGGTGCAGCGACACCGGCGCCGCGCCCAGCTCCCCCACGCCTTCGAACCGGGTGCCCCCGACCCGCTCCCATTCGGCCAGAACCTCACCGAGCGGCACGCCGGCCGCGACCAGCGTCACCCGGCCCTGCCCGACGGCCAGCTCCAGCTCGTCGGCCCCGGCGCCCCGGGCCGCGGCGGCCGCGGTCACCGCGACCGTCACGCCGGCCAAGCCGACGATCCACCCTCGCCTGCCGCGATTCACGGACCCAAAATAGCACTTGACGACGGCCGAGGCTACGGCGCGAGCCCCGGACGACGCCAGACCCGGACGCCCGGTCGACACGGCAGAAAACGGGCTGCGCCCGTGCAGTTGGCAACTCGACATCGATCACCGTCCTTACTCCAGCGCCAACACCGCGGCCCGCAGCTCCGTCAGGTGCGCCGCCCGGATCGGGGTCGTACCGCCCACCGGCGCGGTGTCCGTCCAGCGCGGCGCCGCCCGCCCCGCCGCCGCGTAGGCCGCGGCGAGCGCCGCCCGCAGCTCCACCAGGTGGGGGAGCCTGACCCGCGTCACCCCCGCCCGCAGGACCGGGTCCGTCCACGCGATCGGCGCCAGTCCAAAGCCGCGGCGCAGGCCGTCGATACGCGCCCGCAGCTCCGTGAAGTGCACCGCCCTGATCGGTGTCACCCCGGGCACGATGGGGTCGTCGGTGAACGGGGCCGACGTCCCCACCGTCACCGTGAACGACTGTGCGGCCCTCAGGCCGCCGGGGTCGGTCGCCGTAACCCGGACCACCGCCGCGCCCGCGCCCACCGCGGTCAGCGTCACGCGGGCGCCCGCCGCCCGCGCCGTCACCACGTCCGGGGCCGACGACGACGCCGCGTAGGTCAGGGCATCGCCGTCGGGGTCGACGAACGCCTGCGACACGTCCACGTCCAGCGTGCCCCGCCGGGTCAGGCTCCGGTCCGGCAGGGTCCCCACCGCGGCCGGCGGCCGGTTGACGCGGGGCGGCCGATCGCGCAACGCGGCCATCGCGGGACCCGTGGCGTTCAGGACCGCCGCCGCATCGGCGGGACCGGTCACCCCCGCCCCCGCGCCGAAGGGAACGCCCAACCGGTCGCCGCCAAGGCGCTGGCGCGGGTTCGAGAAACGCGGCAACCGCGGACATCTCGCGTCGGCCAATCCGCAATGACCGAAGGGGTAGGCCATGATCGTGACCCAGCGGCTGGAGGGCAGGGCGCCGGCCTGGAACACCCGCTGGTTCACGTAGCCGTACGCCGGGTGCGAGGACACGCTCTCCTCGAACACCTGCACCTCGAACCGGTCATGAAAAAGCCCCATGTTGTGGCCCAACTCGTGCGCGAAGACGATGCCGCCGCAGTCGAGGACGGTGAGGCCGAAGGGACCGGGCCAGCCCGGACCGGGGAGATAGGCTACGCCGCAGACGTTGGACTCGGCGACGACCAGATGCACCATGTCGGCCCCGGTGCGGTCGCGCAGGGCGTGCGCCTCGTCCAGATGGCCGTCCGACGGATCCTGGAGACGGTGAAGATCGAGGAAGCCGTCGGTCTCGGTATACGGTACCTGGGACCTTTCCACTAGAGCCACGCGCTGGTGGACCCCGCTCGCCGCATAGGCCTGGTTGGTCTCCGCGACCATGAGGTCGATCGCCGCCTCGATGGCGGCGGCCCCGCCCGCCGCCTCGCGCGCGGCGGGCGTGTACACGACGGCGACGTCGATCGTGACGTCCGGTCCGGCCTCGCACAGGGGCCCGAGGAACTCGATCGTCGCCAACCACTCCTGCCAGGCGGCCGGCGCGCAGGTCCGGGTCACGAAGAGGTCCAGCTCCTCGAGCGTCGACTGCTCCAGACCGGCTGGAAGCGGTCCCGACAGGCCCCAGGTGTAGGACAGGTCCACCCGCTCGAGGTTAGCCAAGCTCCCCAGCGCGGCCGGAATCGTCCCCGTCAGGTCGTTCCGGGAGAGATCCAACCGCTGGAGGTTAGCCAGGCTTCCGAGTGCGCCTGGTATGCGGCCGGTCAACTCGTTCCCGCCCAGAGACAGCGACTCGAGGCCCGCCAGGCTTCCGAGCTCCCCCGGGATCGAGCCGGTCAACTTGTTCCCGGAGAACGACAGCGACTCGAGGTTCGCCAGGCTTCCGAGTGCGCTTGGTATGCGGCCGGTCAACTCGTTCCCGTCGAGGGACAGCCCCCGGAGTTGGGCCAGGTTCCCCAACCACGCCGGGACCGGGCCGGTCAAGTCGTTCCAATCGAGGTGCAACCACTCGAGGTTCACCAGGTTTCCGAGCGCGGCCGGGATTGGACCACTCAAGTGGTTGTTGCTGAAGCGGTTGCTGCTGAGATCCAGCTCCCGGAGGTTCACCAGGCGGCCCAGCGCTGCGGGGATCGGGCCGGTCAGCTCGGTCTCCGAGAGGGACAGCGACTCGAGGTTCACCAGGCTTCCGAGCGCGACCGGGATCGGACCGGTCAACTCGTTCCAGCCGAGCCGCAGACTCACGAGGTGCGCCAGGTTCCCCAACGCGGGCGGGAGCCAACCGGCCAACGCGTTGTCGGTTAGATCCACTCCCGTGACGCGGCCGTCGGCGTCGGTCGTCACGCCGTACCACTCGCCCAGCGGCGCCGACGTCTTCCAGTTCGTCCAGCCCGCCCCGCCGGTCGCGTCGTAGAGTGCCTCGAGCGCCGCCCGATCCGACTCGACGCTGTCCGGCGGATCCGTGTCGCCCACCCCCTCCACGGTCGCGGAGAACGATCGGGATGCGCTCAGTCCGCCCGGATCGGTCGCCGTCACCCGGATCGTCGCCGCGCCCTCGCTCACCGCCGTCAGCGTCACGCGGGCTCCCGCCGCGCCCGCCCTCACCACCCACGGCGCCGCCGACGACACCGTGTAGGCCAGCGCGTCGCCGTCGGCGTCGACGAACGCCTGCGACACGTCCACCTCCAGCACGCTGTCCACCGACGCCAGCCTCCGGTCCGGTAGCGTGCCCACCGCCACCGGCGGCCGGTTGGCGGCGTCGGCGGAGCGATGCCGCCACGCCGCCACCGCAGGTCCCGTCGCGTCGAGGACCGACGCCGCGTCGGCGGGACCGGCCACGCCCGACCCCGCGCCGAAAGGAATGCCCAACGCGTCGCCGCCGTGGCGCTGGCGGGGATTCGAGAAACGAGGCAGCTCCGAGCAGGTGACGTCGGCCAGTCCGCAATGGACACCGTAGGACATGATCGTGCGCCAGCGACTGGACTGCGGGGCGCCCGCCTCGAAAATCCGCTGGTTCACGTAGCCGTACGCCGGGTGCGAAGCCACGCTGTCTTCTTGTACCTGCACCCGGAATCGGTCGTGACGCAGCCCCATGTTGTGGCCCAGCTCGTGCGCGAAGGTGATGCCGCCGCAGTCGCGGAGGGTGATGCCGAAAGGACCGGGGAGGTTGGCGATGCCGCAGACGTCGTAGAAGCCGCCGTCGGATTCGCCGACGATCAGGTGCACGACGTCGGCCCCGGTCCCGTCGCGCAGGGCGTGCGCCTCGTCCAGGTAGCCGTCGGACGGATCCGTGAGACGGTCGAGATCGAGGAAGCCGTTGGTCTCGGCATACTGCACCTCGGACCTCCCCACCAGCGTCAGGCGCTGGCGCACGCCGCTCGCCGCGTAAGCCTCGTTGGTCTCGGCGATCATCAGGTCGATCTCGGCCTCGATCGCGGCGGCGCCGCCGCCGGCCGCCTCGAGGGCGGCCGGCGTGTAGACGACGGCGATATCGATGGTCGCGTCCGGTCCCGCGTCGCACAGAGGACCGTAGAACTCGATCGTCTCCAACCAGTCCTGCCAAGCGACCGGCGCGCACGCCTGGGTCACGAAGAAGTCCAGCTCCTCGAGACTCGACTGCTCCAGGCCGGCCGGGAGCGGTCCCGACAGGCCCCACGTGTAGGACAAGTCCAGCACCTCGAGGTTCACCAGGCTTCCCAGTGCACTCGGGACGGGGCCGGTCAACTCGCTGTTGCCGAGGTACAACCGCTTGAGGTTCACGAGGTTCCCCAACCACGACGGGACCGGGCCGGTCAACTCGTTCCGGGCCAAGTTCAGCCACTCAAGGTTCACCAGGCTTCCCAGTGCACTCGGGATGGGGCCGGTCAACGCGTTGCTGTCGAGATACAGGTAATTGAGGTTCACGAGGTTCCCCAACCACGACGGGACCGGGCCGGTCAACTCGTTCCATCTGAGAGACAGTGATTCGAGGTTCACCAGGTTTCCGAACTCGCCCGGGATGGGGCCGGTCAACTGGCTCCAGCCGAGGTACAGCCATTCAAGGTTCACGAGGCTTCCCAGCTCTGCCGGGACAGGGCCGTTCCACTCGTTGTCGCCCAGGAACAGTCGCCGGAGGCGGGTCATGTTCCCCAGCCACACCGGGATCGGGCCGCTCAAGTCGTTTCCTTCGAGGTTCAGCCGCTCGAGGTGCACCAGGTTTCCCAACTCGCCCGGGATCGGACCGGTCAGCGCGTTCCAGTCAAGCATCAGCGACTCGAGGTTCATCAGGTTTCCGAACTCGCCCGGGATCCGGCCGGTCAGCTCGTTGTAACCGAGTCCCAGTGATTCGAGGTGCACCAGGTTTCCCAACTCGCCCGGGATGGGGCCGGTCAACGCGTTCCCACCGAGGGACAGCGACTCGAGGTTCGCCAGGCCTCCCAGCTCGCTCGGAATTGGGCCGGTCAACGCGTTCCAGTCGAGCATCAGCGACTCGCGGTTCACCAAGCTCAACAGTTCGCCCGGAACAGAGCCGGTCAACTCGTTGAAGTCGAGTCTCAGTGATTCCAGGTTCGCCAGGCTTCCCAGTTCGCCCGGAATCGGACCGGTCAACGCATTGTCACCGAGGGACAGCGACTCGAGGTTCACCAGGCTTCCCAGTTCACCCGGGATGGGGCCGGTCAGCTCGTTGTAGTCGAGTCTCAGAGACTCGAGGTTCACCAGGCTTCCCAGTTCGCCCGGAATCGGGCCGGTCAACGCGTTGTCACCGAGGGACAGCGACTCGAGGTTCGCCAAGCCTCCCAGTTCGCCCGGAATCGGGCCGGTCAACTCGTTGTAGTCGAGTCTCAGTGATTCCAGGTTCACCAAGTTCCCCAACGCGGGCGGGAGCGAACCGGCGAGGCCGTTACCAGACAGATTCAGTCGCGTGACCCGGCCCCCAGTGTCGATCGTCACGCCGTACCACTCGCCCAGCGGCGCCGACGTGTTCCAGTTGGTGTTGTCCGACCAGCCCGCGCCGCCGGTCCCGTCGTAGAGTGCCTCCAGCGCCGCCCGATCCGACGCGGCGCCATCCTGCGCCGATGCGCCGGCCGCGAAGGCGGCCGAGAAAACCGCGACGGCCAACGCCGAGATGTGGACCGGCGCCGACTTCCCGAGGATCGTCATCCAGGAGACTCTCATCGCACTCGGGGAGGCCGGCTGGCGTACGCGTCCAGACGTCGACGTTCCCGATGAACCCGGAGTCCCGGCGTGGCCCGCGACTTCCTCGCCGAGGCCGTGAGGGGACGCCCCGACCGAGAGCGCCCCGATGCCGGCTTCGCCCCGGGCCCTCGGCGTTCTCACGCCGGACGGCGCAGCAGGCGGAGCCGGTGGGCCAGGCACGCGCCGCCGAGCAGCAGCGCCATGAGGACCTGACCGGCCGGCGGAAGCACCGGCACCGGCGTGGGCAGGGCGTCGATCCGCCAGTTGGAAGTGTCTTCGATCCGGCTTGCCCGGAACCCGTTGATGTTGATGCTGCGACCGGCGCAGATGCTTCCGAAGCACCCTGTTCCGTCCGACGTGACCTCGAACACGTTGGTGCCGACGGAGACGCCCGGGACGTCGACGGTGCAGCGCTGGCCCGGGCTCAGCACCTGGTCCACGCGGCAGGGGTCCTGCGCGTGCGCCGCGCCGCTGGAGAGAAGCAAGCCGACGAAGGTGGCGATTCCGATCACGAGTCCGTGTTTCAACTGCATGCTTTCTCCTGCCTCCCATGACCCGGGCCGCGGAATGGGGCCCTCTCTGCACTTCACTCGCCCAGCGGCGGGGACGTCCTCCAGTTCGTGTTGTTCGTCCAACTCGCGCCGCCCGTGGCGTCGCAGAACGCCTCCGGGGCCGCTCGATCCGCCGCGGCGCTTCTCTGCGGCCGAATGGATGGTCTGCATGGCTTCAATCTCAGTGTCGCCAACGGGATCCGGGCTTCTCAACGAACCGACCCGATTTCAGCAAGGGAGGTCGTTTCCCCCGTTTGACTTCCGCTCGACGTCCGAAACTCAGCATTGATCTCGCATCGGAGGGTGGAGGCGCTCGTGCTGATGATGCCGTTTATGCTGAAGGCCTCCGTCTCCCCGGCCGAGATGTCGCCCAGGAACTGGATGCCCACGACGGACCCGTTGGCGCGTCCTGTGAGAAGCACGGAAGACACATTCCTCCGGGCCGTAACCGTTCCCGCCATCACCACGTCCACGATGGTCCCCACCGTTCTGGTTCCCCTGCATGTGGTGATCTCGCCCGTGAGCGGCTGTCCTCCTCCTCCCGACTCCACCGTGACCCGCACGCCGGTGGAGCAGTTGTTGGCGGTGTCGCTCTCCCCGCTGACCCGCTCGACGCACGCGCCGTAGTAGTAGGTCCCCGCCGAAGTCGGCGCCGTGAGGGGAATCGACTCCGGGCTGCTCGCGCCCGGCGCGAGCGCGGAGACGGGATCCGTGCCGACCGCCGTGTCGCTCGCCGAGATCGTCGCGTTCGTCGAGCGGTAGTAGCGCAACGTCGTGGCTACGGCATCGGCGGCGCCCTGGTTGCGGATGGTGACGGAGAGCGTGAAGGACTGCCCCGGCGTCGGAGTGCTGTCGGTGACCGTCGGCGACACCACCACCAGGTCCGGCATCAGACCGGTCGGGGCGGCGTTCTCCAACTCGACCACCGCGGTCCGCAGCTCGGTGATGTGGCTGGCCCGGATGGGGGTCGTGCCCGCCCTGACGACCGGGTCGGCGTAGGCCGGCGGCGACTGGCCGCTGGCGTCGTAGGCCTGCCGCAGCGCGGTCCGCAGCTCCGTCAGGTGCACGCTCCTGACCCCGGTGACGCCGGCCCGCAGCGTCGGGTCCGTCCACGCGTACGCCGACAGGCCCGCCCCCGTCCGCAGCGCGTCGATGCGTGTCCGGAGCTCGTGGAAATGGACCGCCCGAACCGGCGTCGACCCCGGCACCAACGGGTCGTCGGTGAACCCGTTGACACCGCCAGCGGCCTGCACCGTCACCGCGATCGACTGCGTCGCGCTCAAGCCGCCGGAGTCGCGAGCGGTCACGGTGACCGTCGCCGTTCCCGCCGCCACCGGCGTGAGCGTCACCGTGCTGCCCGAGACGGCGGCCGTCACGATGCCGGTCCGGCTGGAGCTCGCGGAGTACGTCAGCGCTTCGCCGTCAGGGTCCGTGAAATACGGCGCCACGCCCACCGACCCCGCCCTGCCGCCCACCGTCAACGTCTGCGCGGGAATCCAGCCGGTTGACCGGGGCGGCTGGTTGGTCCCTCCGCCGTCCTCAACCGTCACCGCGATCGACTGCGTCGCGCTCAAGCCGCCCGGGTCGCGGGCGGTCACGGTGACCGTCGCCGTCCCCGCCGCCACCGGGGTGAGCGTCACCGTTGTGCCGGACACGGCAACCCTCGCAGTACCGGTCCCGCTGGAACGCGCCGTGTACGTCAGCGCGTCGCCGTCCGGATCCGTGAAGTGCTGCGCGACGTTCACCGACGCCGTACTGCCGCCCACCGTCAGCGTCTGCGCGGGGATCGAGCCGGTGGCTCGAGGCGCCCGGTTTGTGGTTCCTCCTCCCGGTACAGCGTCGATCCGCCACCGCAACGTACCCGCTATGCGGCTTGCCCTGAACCCGTTGAGGTTGATTGTCCCGCCGCCACGGAAGCAACTGGTGCCGTAACACGCGCTGCCATCGGATTGGACCTCGAACCGATTCCCACCGAAATTGAGGCCGGGAATGTCGACCGTGCAGTACTCGCCCGGCCCCAACTCCTGCCCGACGCGACACGCGTCCGTCTGCGCGGCCGCCGTGCCGGCGAAGACGAGGAGGTGACCGACCAGGACGAACAACAAGTAACCCACCCATTGCGCCCTCTTCATGAACCTCCTCGCATCGCCGTCCGGGACTCCTTGCGCTCCGGGTTACGGCGCACGCCGTACCGGTAGGCCTCCAAGGCTCATGCTCCTTATGCATCCTCCGATCGTGCCTGTCAAGGTTGCTGCCGGCGGTGTTTTGCAGCTCGTTTCTAGTAAGTTTCAGGGCAGGCAGAAATAAAGGTCCGAATACAGGAATACCAATCCGACCATGCTGTCAATTTTGATAGTTACCAAGCGCGTCGAAGCAAATAACGTATACGTACCGGGATGCTTCGGGCCCTCGGTCGTCCGCGCAGGCGGGCTCGGGAAGAAGGGTGAGAGAGGCAGCGAGAAACGGAATCGTCATGAGTGACCAAGACGCGTTCGAGCGCATCCTGGCGTCGTTGTACGACGCCATGCTCGACGATGCCCGCTGGCCGGCCGCCTCGGCCCTCATCGACGAGGCCTGCGGCCTGTCGGGTAATGGGCTCGTGGTCGCCGAGGGCCCGAAGGACGACGTTCGGGTTCTCTTCGTCGGAGGCTACTGGCGCGGGCAGCGCCGCGAAGACCTGGAGCGCGAGTACCTCGAAAACTACCATCCCACCGACGAACGCATACCGCGACTGCGGCAACTACCCGACAGTCGCCTGGTGCACATCCAGGACCTGTACACGGCCGAGGAGTTGAAGACCTCGCCCACCTACAACGAGCTGCTGCTCCGGGTCGACCGGCAGAACAGCATGAACGTGCGCCTCGACGGGCCCGACGGGTCCCACATCACCTGGGGCCTCGGCGACCCCGTCGACTCGGATGGCTGGGGGTCTTCGCGGATCGCGATGGTCACGGGGCTGCTGCCCCATATCCGGCAGTTCGTCCGCGTCCGGCAGGCGCTGGTCCGCGCCGAGGCGCAGAGCACGACCGTCACCGCCCTGCTCGACGACCCCCGGATCGGCGTCCTCCACCTGGACCGGCGCGGGCGGATCATGGCGGCCAACGACCGCGCCCGCGGCATCCTGCGGCACGGCGACGGGTTGGCGGATCGGGACGGAACGCTGCGCGCCCGCGCGCCGGCCGACCAAGTCCGTCTCAAGCGGCTGGTGGGCGACGCGCTGCCGACATGTGGCGCGGCCGCGGTCGGCGGGTCGATGCTGCTCCGCCGCTCGTCCGTGTCGCCGCCGTTCGTGGTGCACGTCAAGCCCGTGCCCGTCCCCCAGCCGGACTACGGCGCACGGCACGTCGCCGCCCTGGTGCTGATTGTCGAGCCGGGACGCGAGCATCGTGTCGATCCCGACCTGGTGGCCACGACCCTGGATCTGACGCCGGCGGAGACTCAGGTGGCGGTGTGGTTGGCGGAAGGCAAGACCGTGCGCGAGATGGCCGAGGCGACGGGGCACACGGAACGCGCCATCTACTGGCACCTGCGGCAGATCTACCAGAAGCAGTCCATCTCGCGGCAGGTGGACCTGGTGCGGCTGGTGCTGTCGCTCGCCCAACTCGGGTGAAGGGTAGCGCTGCCGGCGGGGTCGCATCACGATGCGTTCGATCTCGTCGACGGGCACCGCGTCCGCCGACAACCCGGGCTACCCGGCAGTACCGGCGAGCTACCCCAAGGGCGGGCAGCGGCGGGCCGCACCCCGCGGGCAGGAGGCCCAGCAGCAGGGCGCCGCGGCGGCGGCGCCGGGGGAGTTCCGGAAGACCTCGGAGTGACGGCGGGCCCAGCCTACCACGGCGGTCCCGGCCGGCTCGGGATGGTCGGGACCTGTCGGGACCGGGCCCGAGCAAGGCCACAACCGGCCGCGCCGGCCCGCGCAACCGGATCCGCGCGTGCGACCGCGGTCGCTGGAATCGGCGGTGACGACCACTCAGCGGGCGACGCCGGCCGAGGCCACCAACAGCAACAGGGCGCGCTGGGTGCCGATGTGGGCGTCGCGCGGCGACCACCATTCGTCCGGCGAGTGCGCGCCGGCGCCGGCGCCGCCCCGCCCCAGGGTCACGGCGGGGATGCCCCTGGCGATCGGGAGGTTGGCGTCGGTCGAGGCGACCCCCAGGCGGGGTTGCAGGCCGAGGAAGCGGGTCGCCGCGAGGGCGCGCCGGACGAGCGGAGACTGCGGGTCGACGAGGCCGGAGGGCCGATCGCCGATCGGCTCGAGCCGGACTTCGAGCGGGGCGCCGCGGTCGCGGGTGCGGTTCTGCTCGTCGACGGCGCGCGCGACCGCCGACTGCAGGGCCGCGTCGAGCCGGTCCAGCCGTCCGGGGTAGATCGACCGCAGATCGACCTCGGCCCAGCTCTCGCGAGGCACGGCGTTGACCGACGTGCCCCCGCCGATGCGGCCGACGTTGTAGCTGGCCGACGTGCCGACCCCGGCGACGGCCGACGCGGCGCGATCGAAGTAGTCGATGGCCCGGGCGAGGGCGTGGGCGGGGTTGGCGAGACCGAAGTCGCCCCACGAATGACCGCCGGGGCCGGTCACCGCGATCCGGTACCGGCGGGAGCCCAGGGCCTGGTTGACCACCTCTTCGTCGGAGCCGCCGTCGATGGCGATGAACCGATCGATGCGCGGCCCGCCCGGCCGGAGCAGATGCCGCATGCCGCGCAGGTCGCCGAGCCCCTCCTCGCCCACGCTGCCGACGAACAGGATGTTGGCCCGCGTCCGCACGCCGGCCCGCTCGAGCGCCTCGGCGATGTTGAGCAGCACCACCAGCCCGCGGGTGTCGTCGCCGACGCCGGGTGCGTAGAGACGATCGCCCCGGCGCCGGACGGTCACGTCCGTGTCGGGGGGAAAGACCGTGTCGAGATGGGCGACGATGGCCACCGTTTCGCGGCCGGCGACCCCCGCCCGAAGCGCGATGACGTTTCCGGGCCCGACGACGGTCACGTCGTCCAGCCCCGCCGCCCGCAGGAGCTCGGCGAACCGCCGTCCGCGCGCCGCCTCCTGGAACGGCGGCGCGGGAATCTCGGTCAGCTCGATCAGGATGGCTTCGCTCGGCCGTTCGAGCATGCGCGCGAGGGCGAGCGCCTCGCGCACCTCCGGTTGCCGGGCAACCGCCCGGATGGCGGCGTCGTACTCCGGATCGGGCGCCTGGGCGAACGCGGGGCGGGGACTGCAGACGGCCAGGGCAATCCCCACTGCGATTGCGGGACTCTTCATGGCGTGCACCCCCCGGTGCCTCCGCCGAGCCGGTCAGGACTCTGCCGCGGAAACGGCGCAGAGTCCTGCTGGGCTGGTTGGGGCGGCCGCGCCGCGAAAGCGGCGGCGCAGCCGCCCGCGCGACCATGGCCGGGCTACTGCGACTGCCCGGCCCGCTCCTCGGAGCGGTGACCCGCGAGAATCCCGTCCATCCCGATGTTGCCCTCGTGGCAGGCGTACTCGAACATCGGCTCGTCGCTCAGCATCAGGGGAATCCGGACCGTCCAGGGCCGGGTCCACACCGTCGGGTCGGTGATGGTGAGCTCGTAGTCGAGGGTCCGGGGACCGACCCGGGTCAGCCGCTCCACGAGGTGGAGAACGTCGGACGATCCGCGGAAGCTCGCGGCCGGCGAGAAGTTCGTCGTCTCGATCACCAGCGTGTCCCCCTCCCAGTATCCGCGCGAGTCGCCGTGCAGCTGCCGCACGGACCCGGCCAGGTGCGGCTGCCCGGTCAGGGGGATGACCCGCGCATCGTGAATCATCTCGTTCATGAAGACGAGGTGATTCGCATTCTGGAAGATCTGGAAGTAGCTGTTGTAGCCCGCCCCGAGCCGTGGGAGCCCGTAGGTCACGCACCGCTCCTGCAACGGCCGGTCGGTATAGCTGTCGGCGGGGTGCTCGCGGCGGTAGGCGACCGCGTCGCGGAACCGCTCCTGCGCCTCCGGGGTCACGGCCGGGATTCGGCCATCGGGCGGATCGACCACCAGCGACGTCCGGTTGGTGAAGTCCCGATCGGCGATCCAGAACTGGTTGTAGTTCCCGGTCGTCGGGTCGTAGGAGGTCGCCTCGATCCCCTCGATGGCCGCCAGCACCAGCTGGTCCCCGAACAGCGCGTCCCCGTCTCCGACCGCGTTCGCGGCCGACTGCCGCAACGCCGCCAGCTCCTCGTCGCTGAGGGTCTCCTTGCCCGCCCACGCCTCGGGACGCTCCAGCGGCGTCACGTTGTTGTTGGCCCAGACCCCCTGCAGGTCCGCGTGGCCATCGGGCGTGCGAGACACGACCCAGCCCGCCTCGGTCGACTGAGCCGCGGCCGCCGCCGGCGCGAGCCACCCGACGGCCGCGAGGACCACGGCCAGACCCGACACCGTCACCAACTTCTCGCGCATGAATTCCGCTCCTTCCGTAGTGCCCACGACCCCATGGCAAGAGCCCTGCGGCTCCACCACGGCCGTCAGGGGCTCGATGGCCGGCGGCCCCTGCCCCGGCGGCTGGAATCGTTCTGTCCTGCCGTCATCTCCGTGTCCGCCGACACGCGGCAGCTATTGTAAATCAGGGGGCAATCCGGCGCTCATCCGGTCTCGGCGGGGGCGCCCGGCGCCGTCGTTTTCGGCCCGACGCCGGCCCCGCCGCGTACGTCCGGCGGCGGAAGCTCGCCGGCGTGCGTATAATTGGCCTCGGTTCCATTCACGCCTTGAGGTCCGGCCGCCCGGCCGGGGTCTCCGGCGGGCTGGGGTGCGGCCCGTGGGGAGACGGGCCGAGCGGATTCCGAACGGGAGATCACATGACTGAGACGCAGCAATTGGGACTGGCCGGACGACTGCTCCTGTGGATGGTGGGCATCGCGATCTTCGGAGTCATCGGGCTCCTGCCGTACTACCTGTTCATGCAGTTCGCCACGGACTACGTCGTGCACATGACCGTCCTGAGCTGCGTGGGCGTCATCGCCCTGGTGCTCGTGGTCGCCACGATCTTCGGCCCGCTGCGGACCGCACCGCTGTCGGAGGTCGCCGACACCGGCGAAGGACTCCGGTTCCTGGGGCTCATTTCGAACACGGTGTTCATCGCGCTGCAGATCGTGGCGATCCCGCTGCTGGTGATCGAGCTCATCCTGCGGCTCGCCGGGCGGTCGTTGTTCTAGGGGCTTGCGCCGTAGAAGTTTCGCGCCAGCGAAACTTCCAACGCGACCGCAAGGTCGCGCTAGCGGCCCGCCCATCTCGGCGCCCTCGAGAGTGAGGGCGCCGAGATGGGCGGGCGGGCAACCGGGCGTCGTCCGTGCCCATGACCTGTCGGGAACATGACGGGGGTTCGCCCCTCCGAGCCGGAATCGGGTTCCGAACGGCCGCCGCTGCCGCCTACCGCTCCTTCAACCCCTTGGCGAGCAGGCGGATGCCCAGGCCGAGCGGGGCGACGGGCCACCACGCGGCGAGCCAGTCGAGGGGAATGCCGAGCAGCGTGTTGGAAAGCAGGATGGCGCCCACGGCGATCAGGATCACGCCGCCTCCGACCGAGCCGCGCATGTTCTGGAGCGGAAGTGATGCGTCATTCAGGCTCGGCAGCTCGATGCCCTCGACCCCGTCGAGAGCCAGGTTGTAGCAGGTGGCGCGCCGGCTGGCGTCCACGATGTTGTAGATGACGAAGAAGGCGAGAAAGATCGCTGCTGCCGGCAGCAGCGGCGAGAACGGGAATTGCGCCCCACCTGCGGCCAGAAAGGCGATGTTCGTTCCGAAGATGATGTTGTGGATGAACCCGAGCTTGTAGTAGCCGACGTAGATCTGACCGGCGCCGGGCATGAGCGACAGCAGGCCGGCCAGGACCGGGGACTTGCGTTGGCGGCCCGCCGCGGAGCCGGCGGGGGCGGCGTAGGGCGCGTGGCCCGCGTGGACGGCGACCGGGGGTGCAGGCGCGACCGGGGGCGCAGGCGCGGCGGGCATGGCGGCCGGCCCAGGCGCGGCTTCGGGGATGGCGGGAGGACTCGAAGGCTCGGGGGTGCTCATCGTCTGCTACTCCTGTTTCGGGTTCGGTTCGGCACCGGTCGCGGGCGGGAACGCGGAGAACAGCTCGGCCAGCATCGCGCCGGCGTCCAGGCTGAGGGAACGCAGCGCGCGACGCCGCTGAAGAGATCGCGGTGCTGGACGGCCTGCACGAGCTGCCGCCAGTGCCGTTCCATATCGGGCGCCGCTCCGGCGGCTCGCCGCGACCACGACGAGAGGCCGGATACCCAACCGGCCGCCTCGCCCGCGCCCTCGACCGCCACCCGTGCGACCCGGTCGCGCGCCGCCGAGACGGTGCGGTTGACGGCGGCGGCGGAGCGGACGCCCACGACCCGCGTGTCCGCCCCGGTCTGCTGCAGGACAACCTGCGCTTCCACCGCCGCCGCCCGCAGCGGCGACCACGACGCTCCGAAGGCCAGCCACGCGACCAGCGCCGCCACGCAGCCCGCCTCCCAGGCGATGCGGGGACGCACGAGAAGTCGGAGCCCGGCTTCCCGCACCCGGCCCGCCGGCACGGTCCACCACCGCCGGCGCGGCCGGGTCCGGGCGAGCACGTCGGCCACGAGCCGCGCATCCGGTCTCGCCTCGGCGAACCGCGGCAGGTCCTCGGCCAGCCCCGCCAGCGCGAAGGCGAGCGTGGCGCATGCAGGACAGTGCCGCAGGTGCGCGCCGACCAGGCCGCGGTCCACATCGGCGAGCGTGCCGTCGACGAGCTCGCCGAGCCGCGCCCGCGCGCGCCCGCACGGCGGGCCGCTCGTCTTCGCCAGGATCTCCTCGGTCAACCCGTCGGGGACCACCGCCGCGGCGGGCGCGCTCTCTTCCTGCAGCGAGGTCAGGATCGCGCGGCAGGCGGAACAGCCGGCGGCGTGCGCCGCGACGCAGAGCCTCTCGTCCTCCCCCAGGACACCGTCGAGCAGCGCCGCGAGCCGGTCCGCGAATTGGAAGCAGTCCATTGGCTTCATACCCGCAGCCGGGACGAATCGGCATACGAGGGGTCGATCGCGACGACCTGCCGCGCAAGCTCCACGCGGGCACGGCTCGATCGCGACTTCACGGTTCCGAGAGGCACTCCGAGCAGTCGGGCGATCTCTTCGAGCCGCAGCCCCTGGATCTCCTTGAGCAGGATCATCTCGCGGCTCGTGCCGCTCAAGCGCGCGAGGGCTGCGTAGACGGTGCGCTTCCGCCCGTCGGTCAGCCAGGCCTGCTCCGGGTTCGGGGCCGTGTCCGCCGGCGTCACGGCGGCGGCCTCGCCGGCCCGCAGATCCTCGGCCGGCGGACGCGCCTTCCGTCGGCGAAGCTGATCGATGCACAGGTTGCGGGTGATGCGCAGCAGCCACGCCAGAAAGCGGCCGCCCTCGAAGGCGTCCAGCTGCCGGTAGACGCGGACGAACGCCTCCTGGGTCACGTCCCGGGCGTCCTCGACGCTGCCCAGGTAGTGCCAGGCAAGGCCGTAGACCCGTCCCTGGCAGCATCGGACGAGCTGCTCCCACGCCAGGTCGTCTCCCCGCCGGCAGCGTTCGACGAGAGCCAGGTGCGGGTCTGGGCCGGGGTCCGGCTCGGTCATTGCGCTTCGCGTCCCTGTCCTTCCGGGTCGAGCAACTGCCCACGCGACGGCAGAACGGCCGTCTCGCGCTATGGGGAAGAACGCAGCGGCGCGGGAAAGGTTCGCTGCCCGGGCGCCGCGGGACGCAAGAGCCAAGCCGTTGGGGGGGACACGCGAGAGATCGGCGTGCCGGGCGCGGAATACCCGCTGCGGCTTTCCGATGGACAGAGCTCGCCGAGTCGTCGCCAGGGCCGTCCGCGCCCCTGAGGCCTGCGCGAAGAAGCTGCCCGCTCGGGGCACGACAGCCGCCCGGCCGGCTGGACTCCCATGCCGTTGCGGCGCGCGCAGGACGATGCCGCGGGCGCCCCGGGCGCGGGGCGCCACGCGTCAGGGGGCGGCGATCGTCGCCCCCGCGAGCTGCGCGATCGCGGCCAGCGTGGTCTGGGCGGCGTTCAGGCCGAGGCGGAAGTCGTCGTCCGTGAACGTGCTGTAACGGTCGGTGGGCTGGTGCCAGTGCGGGTCCCAGCCGGCCCCGATGTGCATGCCGCGCTCGTTCTCGCGCAGGCTGATGGACGGGGTGACGTCCATGAACGGGGTCGAGTCGGTGTTGGTCATGTGCGGCCCGACCATGGCGGGATAGTCGGTGGCGTAGGCGTCGTTGGCGGCCTTGAAGAAGAAGGCCAGGTCGCGCGATTCGGCGGCGAGGTCGGAGTTGGACTGGAACTCGATGTTCACGTCGGCCTCCGCCCGCTGGTCGCGGCTGACCACGCCGTCCGGGCCCGGGGCACCGTGGTCGAACAGCATCATGTCGTGCTGGATCATCCCCAGCCAGCGCGGCTCGGGATACCGGCCGGACCCCGCCGGATCCTCGAGACCCTGCCCCTCGCGGCGCTGCTCGACGTAGGCGCGGCTGCCGTTCAGGCCGGTCTCCTCGTTGTTCCAGAGGGCGAACCGGATCGACCGCTCGGTCCGGACGTCGGGGGCGTTGAGGATCCGTGCGAGCTCCATGACGAGGGCGGTCCCCGACCCGTCGTCGTTCGCGGCCTCGCCGAAGCCGTGCCCGTCCATGTGGGCGCCGAGGATGTACATCTCGTCGGGGCGCGTCGACCCGATCTTCGTGCAGAACACCTCGGAGCGCTCGCCGTTGACCGGCTCCTCCAGGTTCAGGGCCCGCAGCGCCTCGTCGGGTTGCGCCAGCGGATCGCGGACGACGCCGGTGCGGCGGCGGTATCCGAAGATGGAGCTGCCTCCCGGACCGTTGCCGTTGCGGCCGATGCGGCCCCCGGTGGGCGTCGGTCCGGCCGGATTCAGGGGCGGCCGCGTCCCCGCGGCGCGTGGCGCGGGCGGGGTCCGCGGCGGCGGGTCGTGGGTATAGACGATGCGTTCGGTGGTGGTGCAGCCCACCGCCTGGAGCCGCGCCTCGATCCAGTCGACCGCGTCCCGGTTGCGCCGGGTCCCCTGCCGGCGGTCCCCGAACTGCGTCAGCCCCTCGATGGTGGCCTTGTACTGCTCGAGGTCGAGACGACCGACGAGCTCCGCGACGGGGTCTGCAGCATCGGCGGCCTGCTGCCCCGCCGCACTATCCGCGCCGGCTCCGAGCACCAGCCCTACTCCAACCGCCCACAGGACTCCTGCACGCATGGTTTTCCCTCCACACATCCGCCGAAGGCGGCTCCCGGCTGCCGGCTCAGTTGCCGCTCTCCGCGATGCGATAGAGCTTCGTGGCGGTGCGGATGAGCAGGCTGCCGCGGGCCACCGCCGGGGTCGACAGGGTCATCTCGTCGAGCGAGTTGCGCCCGAGCACCTCGAAGTCCTCGCCCGCCTGCATGACGAAGGTGTCGCCGTCCTCGCTCAAGGCGAAGATCTTCCCGTTGTACGCCCACGGCGACGCGGAGAAGAGCGTCCCCGCGGTGACCCGCCGCCGGCGGTAGACCTCGGCGCCGGTGCGAGAGTCGTAGGCCATCAGGATGCCGCGGTCGAGCAGCGTGTAGTGGGTGCCGCCGTAGACGAGCGACGACGGGTTGTAGGACCCGAGCTGGGGATGGGACCAGACGACGTAGTCGTTGCTGGTGGCCCCCTCGGGCAGCGTGATGTCGCCGCTCGCGCCCGCCCGGATCGCGTACACCGGCCGGTTCCGGTCGGCGACGTAGCCGGAGTTGATGTACAGCAGGCCGTTGTCGCTGAACGGGGTCGGGATGACCAGCGACGACATGCCGCTGAGCTGCCACAGCAGCTCGCCGTCCAGCCCGTAGGAACGGACCCCGCCCTGTCCGGTGGTCACCAGCTCGGTCCGCACGTCGTTCTCCCACACGAACGGCGTGGACCAGTTCGAGTTCTCGTCCCGGTCGACCCGCCACAGCTCGGCCCCGGTCGCCGCGTCGAAGGCGGCCACCCACGACGCGTCCTCGTTGTCGTTGACCACGTAGAGCCGGCCGTCGTGCAGCACCGGCGAGCTCGCGGCGCCCCACTCGCGGCGCGGCAGCCACTCGAGGGGCACCGACCACGCCAGCTCGCCCGCGAAGTCGACCGCGAACAGCCCGATGTCGGCGAGATAGACGTACACCCGTTCGCCGTCGGTGACCGGGGTCTCCGACGCGAAGGTGCTCTTCTGGTGGGCGGGCAGCGCCGGCACCCCGGTGTGCAGGGTGTGCTCCCAGCGGGTCTCCCCGGTCTCGAAGTCGATGTCGAGGAGGACCCAGCGCAGCGGCTCGTCCAGCTCGGTGATGAAGTCGCGGGTCATCGTCCCGCCGAGGGACCGCGCCCGGTAGTTCTCGATGGGCTGGATCGGCACCTCGGGCCCCTCCACCGCCGTCGAGGTCAGAACGAAGACCTGGTCCCCCCAGACGATCGGCGACGCCCAGCCGCGGCCCGGCACGTCGACCCGCCACGCCACGTTCTCGTCCGGCCCCCAGCGCTCGGGCAGGGCTGGATCGTCGGGCACCACCCCCGCCGTCTCGCCGCGGAACTGCGGCCAGTTGGTCTGGGCCGCCCCCATCGAAGCGCTCAGCAGGACGCTGCACATCCCGAGCGCGGTCAATCGCATGCTCATCATCGACTCCTCGAAGCTCTCCGACCCGTACCGTCGACCGTCGGGGGTATTCTAGCCCGGCCGGCGCCGCTCTGCGGCGCTGCCGCCCGATCAGCCCGGGGTCCACGCCCCTTCCACCCTCGCAGACTCCTGGTAGACTGACGCCCGGAAACCGCTATCCCCGGAGGAACACGGATGCACGCAGGAACGCATGGCGGCGGCCCCGCCACAGTCGATCGGACGAGAACGGGATCCCGCCGCGGACGTCCGGGCCGCCTGGGCGCCGCCGTGGGCGGTGTTGCCATCTTCCTGCTGTGGGCAGGGACGGGGACGGGCGCCGCCGCGCAGGAGCCCGGCGAGCACTTCGTGCCGTCCCGGCCCGAGACGGTGAGCTGGGGCTGGTTCCCCCTCGACAAGCCGCCGGTCCTGACCATCGACTCCGGGGACACGGTGCGCATCGACACCCTGTCGCACGCCGGGGCCACCCAGGACGAGCATCCCGACGCGTCGCTGGGCGCGCTCGGGGTAACGCCGGACGAGATCCTCCCCGACGTGCTCGACTTCTGGGCGTCCCGGGCGGGACGCCCGCGCGAGGGCCGTAGCGGCCACGTCATCACCGGACCGATCGCGGTCCGGGACGCCGAGCCGGGCGACGTCCTCGAGATCCAGGTGCTGGAGCTCGCCACCCGGGTGCCCTACGGCGTCAACAACACCGGACCGACCGGCGGGGTCTTCTCGCCCGCCTATCCGGGATCGCGGCCCGACGACGCCGAGCGGGACATCGGGCGGGCCCGGCACCTCATCCGCACCGGGGTGGTGAACAGCCGCGAGGTCGCGCTCTTCGGCGACGGCATCCTCGTGCCCCTGGCCCCGTTCATGGGCATCATGGCGGTCGCCCCCGACCCCGTCGTCGGCGAGCCCGGCGTCTCCGTCCCCGCGGTCCAGGCGTCGCGGCCGCCGGGCCGCTTCGGCGGCAACCTCGACGTCAAGGACCTCGCAGCCGGCAGCACCCTGTATCTCCCGGTGCTGCAGCCGGACGCCCTGTTCTACGTCGGAGACCCGCACTCCGCGCAGGGGGACGGCGAGGTCAGCGGCACCGCCATCGAGCAATCGCTGACCGGCCGGTTCCGGTTCGTGCTGCACAAGGACCGCGCCCTGACCGCCCCGCGGGCCGAGACTCACACCCACTACATCCTCATGGGCATCGACCTCGACCTCGACCGCGCGCTACAGAAGGCCGTCGAGGAGGTCGTGGCGTTTCTCGCCGCCGAGCACGGCCTCAGCCCCGCCCGCGCGCTGTCGCTGGCCAGCATCGCCGTCGACTTCCAGGTCGCCGAGGCCGTCGACCTGACCCAGGTCGTCACGGGGCGGGTTCCGAAGAGCCTGTTCGGGCGGTGAGCGGCGTCCAAGGGCTACCGGCGGGCTCCATGCCGCTGCTTCGGATAGCAGACGTCCAACCGTTACCGGGATACCGCCTCAGGCTCCGTCTGACAGACGGGTCGACGATTGAGCGCGACATGGGCCCATTACTGCTCGGCCCGGTCTTCGATCCGATTCGGGGCCAACCCGAGATGTTCGCACGGGTCGGAATCGACGGCGGTACGGTGTCGTGGGCGAACGGAGCGGACCTGTGTCCGGACGTTGTCATCTGGGGCGGCACCCCTCCGTCGGACCCCGCCGTGCAGCCCGAATCCACGCTGTCCGAGCAAGATGGTGACCAAGCGGGCGCAGGTGACGCGCAGGAGGCGTGACGGTCCTCACCGCCCAACCGGCGCGCGAAACGAAACAGGCTGGCGATGGAACAATCCAACCGCTCCGGCCGGCTCGCGCGGGTGAGAGCCCTTGCCGAAGAGACCTTCGGCGACAGCGATAAGACCGACCGCTGGCTCCAACGGGAACTGACGGTGCTGGATGGACGGCGTCCAATCGATCTGATCCGTACGCAGGCCGGCACGCGGATCGTCGAGAACCTGCTGGCGAGCATCGCCTGGGGTGCCGCCGTCTGACGTTGTGCTGGATCCACAACGATGCCGAGAGGCGGTAGCGTTCGTCGCGGCCGAGCACCGTCTCAGTCTCAGCCCCAACCGGGCGCTGTCGCTGATCAGCATCGCCATCGACTTCCACGTCGCCGAGGCCGTGGACCTGACCCGGCTGGTCACGAGGCGGATTCCGAAGAGCCCTTTCGGTCGGTGATTGCCACGGGAGCGGACGCCGGCGCGCTCACGTCGATGACGCAGACCGAGATCCGGCGCGCCTCGTCCGGGGTCAGGTCTTCTTCCAGCCGGGCCTTCAACGCACCCGGACCGTCGGGGCGAGGACCCGATGCGGGCAACGGCGTACGGCGACCTGCGTCCTCGCCGAACCAGAGCACCAGGTAGATTCCGTATCCGCCGGTCGCTAGGTCGATGGTGTAGCGCGCGATCAACTGGTTCCGAAGCGCGCTCCAGAGCTCGGGATGGCTGTTCTTCTTGATCTCCACGGGGACGTGGAAATCCCCGCAAGCGACGCGGATGTCCGCCCGCTTGTCGTTCCCGTACCGCCCTTCTGGCTGCGCGTCCGCAGCGTCCTGCAGACCATGCCGCAGGTGCGCCAGCAGTGCATCGCGGCAGGAGTCCTCGTACTTCGGCTCGACGGGGCGGCGGTGCTTTCCCTCGTTCCAGTACGGGCGCCAACCGTTGTCGTTGCCCGTCCGTATTCGACGCCCGACGTCGTCCAATCGGTCCCGGACGAGCGCCGCAAGGTCTCCGGCATTCGCCGACGGCCCGTCGTTCAACGTCCGGCAGACCTGCTCGATCTCCGGGTGCCGGTAGGCCGCGTCTCGGTGGATGACCCGCTGCTGGTTCCTCTCGTGAAGCAGCTCATCCCGCCACTGAACGAGTGATTCATCCGACGCGAGCGCCTCCAGCGCCGCGCCCGCATCGTCACTTGGCGATTGGCCAAGACGTTGAATCATCCGCCGCACGTGACCCGATGCCTCCATGGCGGGGGTCACCCTCGTTACCTGACCTGATGGCCATATATGCGGCCTGAACGAGACGCCAATCACACGGACGAGCACCTGCAAGCCGGCGGTCCCCAACCTGTCGCGCCAGATCCGGGGGCCATCCGGGTCACCGAGGAACGCCGCCAACTCCCGAACGCGTCGCTCGCTGTTGTCCGTGAACTCGATCACTCTCTGCGAGTAGGCGCCGGGAGGCAGCATGAAGCCCGCGGCCAGCCATCGCGCACGCTGGCCGACGTTCATGCTCGTCCGCGACAACTTGCGCTCGATCAGCTTCGCCAACGACTCCGGGTCGGCGTGGCGAAGCGCGGACCAGAGCAGATAGTTCAAGTCCACAAGCTGCTTCGCCTTACAACGGACTGGAAACGACTCCAGGATGCGCAGGCTCGCGACCCGGGCCACGTTGCCGTGATTTTCGTCGTGTGCGAGCTCGGCCAGCCCCGAAACGTCCGCCCGGCCGCACCGCAGTGCCGACGTGGCGCATCGAGCCAGCACGTCGGCGACCAGCCCGGGATTGCTGACGAGAAGCCGACGGTACCACGCTGCTTCGTCGCGAACACCATCGCAATAGTGAAACCCGAGCGCGATCCGAATCCGGCGTTCATCGAGATGCAGCGACCCGTCCTGCCCGGTTCGATCGAGCTCCGCGAGCCCGGCCAAGACCGGTAGTGAGAGATAGTGCTCCCGGTTCTTCGCCCGCAGACCGATGATCCGGTGGAGGTCCGGAAGATCGTCCCTGCGAATAGCGCCCCGAAGAGCGACGAGAGTCGTCTCCACCAAGCCGTCGTCATCGAAGAAGAGGTGTCTGAGTCTCTCGATCGGCTCCTTGCCCTCGGATTCCTGCAGAAATCCGAAGTATCCTGTCGCCAACTGACGAAGCAGGTCGAGAGAACCCCGGTTCCCACGCAACGCATCCTGCTGCGACCGCACGTAAGCAATCCACTCTACGCGCTGTTGCCGTTCCTCCTTCTCTTGGTCGCGCCCAAGGCGCCTATCCTCCTGACGTTGAGCATGGGCATCGTCCAGCGGACACGTGCTGAGCTTTGCGAACGCATCCGCCAGCACCGGATGAGCGCGGGTGCGCTCGATCAGGACGTCCACCGACAATCCGTCGTTGCCTCGTTGTTCTCTCACAGCCTCGAAAGCACGCGCCAGAAGAAACCTGGCGAGCCTCGCGTCGCACTCGGCCTCCGCACGCTGCAGGCACCAGAGACCGAAATCGCCCGGCAAGACCGAGTCGTAGAGACGTAGCCAGAAGTCGTACTCAAGGACACGAATGGTATGGTCGGGGTCGGACTTCCGGCGCTGCAAGCCCTCCGCGACAACCGATTTCTGAATCTCCGGATGCCGCTCCAGCCAGTCTCGAATCCTCCTCGGCCCGTCACCGACCTGGGGATAATGTCTGGATACGAGGCCGACGCCCAACCAGTCGTACAGCCGCTTCGCCTCGACTCTCTCACCGTGCGTCTCGAGACCGCGGGCCAGCAGACGGACGGGCAGGCTTCGTGTGACCACGCTCTGCAGCACCGGAACCAGGACCTCCGGCCGCGCCGCCAACGCATCGAGATGTTCAGCGACTGCCGAGTGGGCACACGGCTCGCGGAGTATCCGGCTCCAGAAACGGCTGTACCGGCCGTAGTACCCTCGATTGGCCGGTACCGACAGATGCTTCCAGATGTCCGCCGCTGACAGCTCGCCGGGATGGAGCTCGGTCAACAGGACCCCGAGCAGATCGTCGTTCGGATCGACAACCCTGCCGGCGCGAATGTCGGCCAACAGCTCCTTGAGCTCCCGCGTCTTCTGCCGTCCGTGCGGGCGGTTGTGAATAAAAGCATCGAGAGCCGCCACGTTCACATCCGGCGACCACTTGTCGTCACGGGCGATTTCGAGCAGACTCGACGAGAGGTTCGGCAAGCGTGAACCGTGCGCCAGAATGTGCAACACGAACCAGGCGAACGACTGGTGCGCTCTCAGTCTCCCGCCGGTCAGGAGCTCCATGAACACCCGCTCCATAGCCGGCGCAACGAGCGGGGAGAAAGCGGTAGCGGTCCAAGATACCGAGAAGAGTCGAGACGCCTGGACCTGCAGCGATTCGAGGAGCACACACTTCTCATCGGTGGAGAACCCGCTGATGTCACCGTACAGACCCACCCCGATGGGATCCCGTTCGACGAGGTCGCGCCGAACGTCCCCACACTGCGCCGCGAGCCAGGCGGACAGCCCCCGCAACTGCGTAACGACGATTCCATCGCCGCCCGTGATCAGGGCCAGGATCCGCCTCGCCGGCAGGCCGCATTTCCGTTCCCGACCCCGGATGAGCCCAGCGAGATACCTCGCGCCCAGAAACTCGGCGACGTGGCGGTGTACCGGACCAATGCGTCCGTTCGCCCGGGCGCTGAACAGCTTCGTGGCGAGCGCTGCGCGAAGCAACTCAGACGGGCTCCCCCTGCCCTGGTGCGAAGCGCGCACCGACTCCCATTCCCGATGACACCGATCGAAAGCGGGAAAATCGTCGTCCTCCTCGCTCCGGGTCAGCGCGTGTCCCGCGGCGCCCGCGATGAGCTGAACGGCACAGAGGCGGCCGGCGGCGTCCAGAACGTCCTCCAGCACCGGCCCACCGGTCGCAACCGGCACTGTGCCCGCCGACCGTGCCGCGGCGGCGAGATGCTCCTCGTTGTGCTCGCTAGCCATCTGCCGGCAAGCCTCCTCGAACAGCTCCAATCGGTTTGCCGGCCAGCTGTCCGCGCCGGCAACCACGTCTGCCAGCATGTCGAGGGTCTGGGGATTCGTGAGGAAACCGTCGACTCCCCTTTCCCTGGCCTCCCGGATGAATCCGCGGCTGTCGTCGACGCGCAGATCAGACTCCAGAATCTCCTCGACATCCGAATCCGTCAGCGGATCGAGACGCAGCAGGGTCACGCGGGCATCGGGCGCCACCGCATCCAGCTTCGTTCGGTCATTCGTTCCGAGCCAGTCGGCCTCGCGGCACGACAGACGGAAGCGCGGCCTTCCCAAACTGTCGAGATTGCGGCGGATGGCATCGAGCGGGGCACGTGCGTCCGACGTCCCCGCCCGCACCTCGTCGAGCCCGTCGATGAAGAGGGTCTTCGCACGCCATTCCGGATGACTCGCCGGCTCGAGAGCACGGAAGTCACGGGCGGAGACAAGGAGCCCGTCGGCGCCGCATACCTCGCATTCGCGCTGGAAGGCGGTGGTCTTCCCGGAACCGGGGTCCCCCAGCAGCACGTAGGCCGGCTCGGCCCGAAACGCGTCAAGAGGCCGCGACGTGGCCTCCCGGCCTCGCTCATCGTCCGGAATCTCGGTGCAGGTGCGAGGGACTACGCAGCTCATGCTTCTTCGAACCACCGCCCGGCCGGTGCGGCCAGGAACTCGTGGAGTGGGACGTCGGCTTCCCCGACGACCAACGAGCGATGCGGCCCGAAACGCTCGGCGAACGTGTCCAGTCCCCTGGGCGACCCCCGCCTCGGTCCGCTCTTCACCTCGATGGCGACGACCCGGGGTCCGCGGTGCAGCACGAAATCGACTTCGTGGGGCCCGTCCCGCCAGTAGTACAGCCGGATGTCGGACGTTGCGGTGTTGAGCAGGTGCGCCCCGACCGCGCTCTCCACGATGCGCCCCCAGAACGTGCGGTCCGCCCTGGCTTCCTCGAACGTGTACCCCGAGCCCGCGGTCATGAGCGCCGTGTTGAGTACGTTGAGCTTCGGGATCGATCCGCGCCGATGCGGCCGGCTGGCGTACTTCGGCAGACCCGCAAGCAGACCGGCGCTCTTCAGCAGCTCGAGGTAGCGCGCCAGGGTCGTCGTATTGCCGGCGTCGCGGAGCTCCCCGAGCATCTTGGTGTACGACAGGATCTGGCCCGACGCGGCGGCTCCCAGATCGAACAGCCGCTTCAGCAACGCCGGCTTGTCCACGCGGGTCATCGACAGGAGGTCGCGTTCTATGTTGGGCTCGACGAGCGCCTGCAGGATGTACTCGCGCCACTGCGACCGATCCCGAAGCAACGACGCCGCCCCCGGATAGCCGCCGAAGTAGAGGTACCTCGGCAGGTCGAGGCCGAACGCATCGGCCATTTCGGTGAACGACCAATGCGTGAACCGAATCGGCTCGAAGCGTCCGGCCAGGCTCTCGCTGAGCCCAGACTGCATGAGCAGCGGCGATGACCCCAGAATGACGACGTGCAACCGAGACTCCGCAGCCCGGTCGGCGTCCCACAGCCCCTTGACCGTCTCCGACCAGCGGGGGACCTGCTGGATCTCGTCGAGCACCAGCACGAATCCGCGCGGCGACCGTTCCGCCTCGCGCCGCGCTTCCACCCACTGCCTGACGAGCCACTGCTCGTCCCTTACGCCGGGCGCAAGGATCGCATCGTGCGAAAATTCGGTTGGCGGCACATCGAGGGCCGGCGCATCCGGCTCGTCGACCGCGACGTAGCGGCTCGGTTGCTCAATCTGTCGAAGCGTCTGACGAACGCAGGTGGTCTTCCCGGTCTGACGCGGGCCGAAGATGGCAACGATCCGGCGGGGCGCCCCGGCGAGCCGGCGGAGCAGCGTGGCGACCTGGGCGCGTTGAAACGGGTCCACCTGATGAATATACGATCATGAGTAAAATTACTCAAGTGCATACAATCAGACCGATCTGAGCACGCCCACCCGAGCAGCGGGAAAACTCGCGACCGCGACGGTGCACTGCGCGATGGCTTCCTGAGCGGCAGTCTCACTGATGGCAACAGGTCGGCGTCGGCCGGGCGCAGCAACGGCCGTGTCCATTGGGGCGCCACGGCCATGTCTGGCCGGCGCGATCAGCCGCTTGTCGTGGCCGGACCGAAGCCCGCCGCACGTGGTATGGCTTCGCGCAGCCTCCGTCGCGTGGCAGGTGATGCGATCAGCGACACCCTGGACCGGGAATCATTGACGGACCGGGTGGGGTGACTACGCTCGGTTCGCGCGTCAGTGCGCTTCGAAGACGCTCGTCACGTCGAGTGAACAGTCGGACAGACACACGGAGCGGACCTGCTGTCCTCTGTGGAAGACGCCGTGGTCCACGTAGCTGTCTTCGGCCAGGACGAGCACCGTCACCGTCTCGTCGATGGGATTGACGATCCAGTACTCCGGAATCCGCGCTTCCGCGTAATCCGCCCGCTTGTGCCGAAGATCCCGGTCGGGGTCGTCGGGACCGACCACCTCCACGACCAGATCGGCGCCCGTCCAGAAGTCGTTCCCGCGTCGCGGATCGCCGGCATCGCGCAGGAGCACGAGATCCGGTTCGCGAAACTTCCCGGCGCGGATGCGAAGGCGCAACGGCGCGAAGAACACCGTTCCGCCGAGATCCGTCGCCCGCGGAAACAACGTCAGGAACAAGTGCCGCACGATGACCTGATGGCGGTCCGTCGGCATGGGCAGGATATCGAGATCACCATCGGTGAACTCGAGCAGTCGGCGGCGGCCACCCGTCAAGCGCAGGTACTGCGCCTCGGTCCACAATCCCTGCAACGGCTGCAGGTCGATGGCCGAGTCGTCGTCCGGCGCCACGAGACGCCATCCCTTCCGACGTGCCGCAACCGTCATGTCACCCCCCCAAGATGGCCGTCATATCGCTGCCGGGGGGTCGGCTTCAGCTTAGCACGCGCGACATGCCGTCCGGCGGGTCGACCCAGAAGATGGTGTCGAGGCGCTGGCCCCCAGTAATAACCTTCCGAGCGTGGGGTACCCGACGGACCAGGTCGGTGACCACCGCGTGGCCGAGCTCGACCTGGCCCCGGCTACCCTCTGCGGTCCGTCTCGCGTCACCACCCGACTGACAATCGGGCGCCCGCGCCGCCCCCTGCACGTCCGCGGAGCCGGTCGCCTCGAACAGCTTCTCGCGGCGGTTGGCGTCGAAGAGCGCGCCCAGACCCACACCAAGGCCCAAGGAAATCGGCAGAGTGTAGAACGTCGCGTAGCAGTAGCCGGATCGTCGTTTCTCCACAAGATGACAATTGGCGATCGCTCCAGCGAAAGCGAGGCCCGCGCCGATCCACATCCCGTTCTTCAACGGATCCGCGCGCCCGATCCTGCTGATCTCCGCGTCGGCCACGGTCCAGGTCGTGCGTCCATCCGTCAAGGACACGGCGACCGACGATAGGTCGACGACGTCGCCCTTGATCCGACGCCCCCGGGCGTCGGTCACATGAACACCGTCTCCGGCCTGCAGCCTTCCCGAGCCCGACAGTTCGTCGAGCGAAGTCGCCATGTCCTGCGCCGCCGCCGTTCCCGACAGCAACGCCACCATCGCCAAACCGACTGCCGTCCGCTGCATGATTCTCATGGTCCTACCATCCCACCCACATGCCGGCGCCGACCCCACCCTTCGCCAGGATCGGCGACACCTTCACGCGCCTCGCCTCACGGCCCTGCGCCTCGTAGAGCACCTCCCGGACGCCTGCGTCGACGATTCCGCCGACAAGTCCTCCGAGCAATCCCGAGAAGACGCAGTACCGGCCGAAGTTGCAGGTGAGCGGAGTCGCCAGAACGCCGATCCCTATTCCGATCCAGATACCGCCATGTAGCGAGTCCCGGCGCTCGACTTTCAGGAGTTCCGCCTCCGCGAGCCGCCTCTTTTTCCGCCCGTCTCGCAGCCACAGCCCGGCCGACGAAGCATCCGCGATCTCGGCCTTGACTCGCTGCCCACCGACGACGGTGACGTAGACCGCGTCTCCGCGCGTCAACCGTCCCGCACGCACGACGTCGTCGAGCGAGCTTACGACCTGGGCCACGGCAGTGCCCGGCAGCAGGGCGCTCATCGTCAATCCGACTGCCGCTCGCAGCGTTCTGGTCACGTCCATCTCCCTTCGCATGTCCGTTACTCGTCAGGCGACCGCCGCATGACACGCAGCGACCATCCCGTTGCCAAGTCATGACGTTCATCGTCACGCATGAATGCGCGAACAGGCGGGTGAACGGCTCACGGCTGAGACAACCTCACCCGGCGACGCTGAGTCATCGCCTTTGACCGCCGCAACTTGCCGCCCTAGCATGAGCAAATGCCGGATTCGGTCGCGGAGGGCACTGCGTCTCCGCCGGCGGCCTTCCTCACCGCCGAACAGCTCGGCGGCCCCAAGACCATCGGCCGTCAGGTCCGGTCAGACGCCGACTTGGCCCGAGCAGTGGAACTCGGGTTCCCGACAGCCACGATCGACGCGTTGCGGAAGCGGGGCGCCACGGATCGCGACATCGCGGCCCTCATCATCAAGCCCCGCACGCTGTCGCACCGCCGTGCGAAGCGAAGGAGTCTGACGGTGGAGGAATCCGACCGGGCGGTCAGGTGCGCTCGGGTGAGGGCGCTTGCCGAAGAGGCCTTTGGCGACGGCACAAGGCCGACCCTTGGCTCCACCGGAACTGTCGATGCTGGATGGACGGCGCCCAATCGATCTGATTCGTACGCAGGTCGGCGCCCGGATGGTCGAGGATCTCCTGGCGAGCATCGCCTGGGGCGCCGCCCTCTGATGCGGCTCTGGCGGCTGTCGGCGAGCGCGTACGCGGACCGCTCGACGGCGGGTACGGGCTCGGGAACGACGGTCGATGGAACGGGCGAGGCCGCCCGGTGACCTACTGTTCGACCGGCCCCGCGCTCTGCGTACCCGAAAGGCTCGTACACATCAGCGACGCGTCCCTGTTGCCCGACGACATGATGTTCGTGCGCTACGAAGCACCGGACGATCTGAAGGTCGACGAGGTGCTTCTCGACAGCTGGCCGAAGCGCTGGGACACGCTGGGCGGTCTGACCAGGCGTCTCGGAAACGACTGGCTGGACGGCGTCTCGTTCTTCGCGTCCCGTCGGTCATCCTGCCGATTGCGGACACCCGCGACAATAACGTCGTGATCAACCACCGCCATGAGGACGCGCGCCGCATCACCCTGTCCCGCATCGAGACCTTCCGGTACGACGGCCGACTGTTCACGTTCGGGTAGGTCGCCCCGCGCCTCACTCCAGCATGTCCCTGACGAGGGGGACGACGAACGGCAACAGCCATAGCACCACGACGACGATGGCGAGCACCGTGAAGACGTCGAAGCGGCGCGGCGGCGGGGGCCGGTTGACCGCGCGTCGCGCGCCGTCGAGCAGCCTGCGGCCGACCCACCCCAGCACCGTCGCGAGGACGATCCACTTCAGCATCGCGGCTCAGTCGATGATCGCCTGATACGTCATCGTCGCGAGGTCCGGCCGGACGTTGAGATGGGTGTAGGGTCGGATCTGCTCCATCAGGATGCCGATCAGCTCCTCGGACGGGTCCACCCAGAAGATCGTGCCGAACGCGCCGCCCCAGTAGTAGGAACCCTCGGAGCGCGGGGTGCCCGACGGGCCGAGGTCGGTGACCACCGCATAGCCGAGGCCGAACCCGTAGCCCGGCCCGGCCAGCCAGATGCCCTTGTCGCCGGTGTGGTTGGCTGTCATCAGCTCGACCGTCTTGCGGCTGAGGATGCGCGCGCCGTCGAGCTCGCCGCCGTTGAGCATCATCTGGTGGAAGCGGAAGTAATCGCGCGCGGTCGACACCAGCCCGCCGGCGCCGCTGAAGTAGGTGTGCGGCTCGGCCACGAAGCGGCTCTCGGCCGTCGGCGCCTCGGCCAGCTCGATCTTGCCCCCGGCGTTCGGGCGGTAGAGCGCGGCGAACCGGCCGAGCTTCGACTTCGGCAGGTAGAAGTGGGTGTCGGTCATGCCGAGGGGCTCGAAGATCCGCTCCCCGAGGTACGCGTCCAGGGACTGGCCGGACATCACCTCGACGAGCCGGCCCACCACGTCGGTGGCCCGTCCGTACTCCCAGTGGTCGCCGGGCTGGAAGTTGAGGGGCAGGGTCGCCAGCCGCTTCAGCATGTCGCCGACCGTGTCGCCGGGCTCCCTCGGCGCCACCACCTCCTGGAACTCGGGCTGGGTGATGCCGCGGTAAGTGTTCGCGAGCCCCGCGGTGTGGGTCAGGATCTGCTGGACGGTGATGGGGCGGGCCGCCGGCACCGTCTTGTAGCGGCCGGTCAGCCGCTCCTGCGGCGGGGCGGGAACCGCCACCTGCATGTCCGCGAACTCCGGCAGCCACTTCGCGATGGGGTCGCGCAGCTGAAAGCGGCCCTCCTCGTAGAGCATCATCAACGCGACCGACGCGATGGGCTTGGTCATCGACGCGATGCGGAAGATGGAGTCGTGGGTCATCGGGGCGCCGGCCTCGACGTCGCGCTGCCCCAGGGCCGAGAAGTGCACTACCTTGCCCCGCCGCGCCACCAGGGTCACGACGCCGGCCACCTCGTTGCGGTCGATGTAGCCCTGCATCACCCGGTCGAGGCGCTCGAGCCGGGCCGAGGACATCCCCACCGCCTCGGGCTCGGCCGCCGGCACGCCGTCCATGTCGGGCACGTCCCCCGGCGCGTTCGCCCGCCCCGCGACCACCGCCACCGCCAGCAGCGCGGTCAGCGCCCACCACTTCATCGTCGATCTCTTCATGACTGTCTCCTCGATGTTCCGTTCAAACCACCGGCCGGCTGCCGGTCAGTCGCTGATGTTCCGCCCGCACCGGGGCGCCAACGCCCAGGTTCCGTCGCGGTCCTGCCGCCAGTAGCGCAGCACCGGCGGATCGGGCCGCTCCCTGTAGGGGTCGATCTGCACGAAGCTGTAGCACGGAGGCAACTGCTCGGGCCGCATCGACTCCAGCAGCTCGGCCTCCGACACGCCCCGGCGCCGCCGGTGCTCGTCGAGCTGCCGCGGGGTCGCCGTGCGCTGCCACGCGCCCCCGTTGATGACGACGGGGGTCGCGGCCCCGCGCACCGGCGAGAAGCCGTCGACCACGTAGGTCCGGCCGGCCTCGACGCGGGTGAAGTTCCCCTGGCGGTAGTCGGCCAGATGGGTATGCCCGTGGACCAGGACGGCGACGGGCCGGGGGTCCGTCATCCGCTCGAGGTGGCGGGCGAACACGCGGTCGCGCGACCCCCAGAAGTACTCGAACCGCGGCGCCGCGGTCTCCGGGGTGCGCGGGCACTCGGCCAGCGGCGGACCGGTCGGATCGAGCTGGGTCAGGATGCGCTCGAAACGGCGCCGCGCCCGGCGGAGGGCGGCGCGATGGTCGCAGATCGCGGCCAACTCGTCGTCGCCGAGCGACGCCATGAGGGCGGTCAGGCGGCCGGCGTCGAGGGCCCGCGCGGCCAGCGGCTTGAACCGGTCGTCGTCGGCCAGCGAGTCGACGAGAAACCGCGGGCCCGCGTCGCGCACCCGGGCGAGGTCCCACGCCGGGGGTTCCACGTCACCCCGGTCGAGGTCCATCCGGAACTGCTGCCAGGACATCCGGAAGAGCAGGAACCGCAGCAGGTCCGGCGCCGCCGCCCCCGCGTCGTCCACCCCCGCCGCGGACAGCGCCTCGCGCACGCCGGCACCGTCCTCGGCGAGGTTGTCCACGATCGAGAACCGCGGCTCGTACCGGTCGTACAGCGCCTGCACCACCGACTGCCCCCACGGCCGCGTCAGGTGCCGCTGCCCGGAACGGGTGACGAACGGGGCCGGCCAAGCCTCGAAGCGATCCGCCCGGTGCTCGATCTGGTGCCCGTGCTCGGCGTGAATCAACCCGTCCGCGGAGCGCCAGAACCCGTCCGCACCGAGACTCACCCGCCCCGGCGAGGCCGCGAACGCATCGACGGCGCGCTGCCCGACGGCGGGAAACAGCAGGGCGGCGTCGTGGTCGCCGGGCACGAGCGCGAGCCGGTTGTCGCCGGCGGCCGCGAAGGCCACGAGGGCGGCGATCTCCGCCCGGTGCGCCGCGAGCACGCGTTCGAGACGGGCCAGCGCCTCGACCTCGGTGCAGCCCAGGTCGGGGTCGTCGTACGCGCACGCGCCGTCGCCCGCCTGCAGCAGATCGAACGTGTCCCCGTTCAGGACGAGGTCGGTGGCCTCGCTCTCGTCCGCCAGGGCGGCCAGGAACCCTCCGAGATCGTCCGCCCACCGGAAGTCCTCGAACGGCGACCACGCGCCGTCCGGCCCGCGCCCCTCGCCCAGATGCAGATCGCTCATCACGACGACGCGGCGCGCCGGGCCGCCCGCGGTCTGGGCGTGCAGCGGAACCGCCGACACCGCGACGGTGAGCACCAGGAGAACCAACCCGGCAATCGCCGCCTGACGGCTCCGCTTCCCGACGCCCCGACCCTCCAGGCGCCCACGCCGTTCCACGGCGCCGGCGCCTGCGCCGGAGGCCCGACGGCTCCTCCTCCCGACCGACCGACCTTCCAGGCCCCCGCCCCGTTCCACGGCGCCGGCTCTTCCCCCGGAAACCATCGCCTGACGGCTCCGCTCCGTGCCCCACGGACCCCGCACGCGTCCAGGCCGTTCCACGGCCCAGGCTCCCGAGGCGAACCGGCGCAAGACAGCCACCCTACTCCTCCTTGGCCAGAGAGAGCCGCACGATCTCCTCGTCGTTGCGGACGACGACGTGGCGATTCGCATAGGCGGGATGCGACCAGTTGACGGCGGGGCCGGACCGACGCCGCCGCACGTAGGGGTGCGTGGGCTCGATGAGGTGGGTGCGGCTGACCTCGGTATAGCCCTCGGGCGAGAACCGTGCAATCACGAGGTCGCCGGTGTCGGTGTTGACGAAGTAGCGGTCGCCGTTGCGCACGAAGAACGCGGTCGCCCAGTTGGTGCTCTCGCCGATCAGGGCCTCGGTCTCCCACACGCGGCGGCCGGTCGCCGCCTCGAGCCCCCGGAGGACCCCGTGGCCGTCCACCCCGTACACGTAGTCCCCCTGGATCAGCGGGGTGCTGATGACGGAGTTCAGGGTATTGAAGTCGAAGCCGTACTCGGGGTCGCTCTCGCCGACGCCCTCCCAGAGCACCTCCGCGCCGGGACCGTCGTTGTCCAGCAGCAGCATCCGGGCCCCGCCGTACTGCGACGTGAAGAACAGGTAGCGGCCGCTGTGGACCGCGGTCGCGGGATTGATTCCCATGTCCACGATGTGGCGAATCTCCCAGTACACCTCGCCGGTCTCGGGGTCGAGCGAGCTGATGTCCCGCGGATGCCAGGCGATGAGCTGCCGCGTACCCCCCGCCTCGATGATGATGGGCTGGCTGTAGCCGGGCTCCCAGTCGGACGACAGGGCCCGCCAGACCTCCTCGCCGGTGTGCTTGTCGAACGCCATCATCTTGGCGTCGGGCTCGCCGCCCACGAGACAGATCAGCCGGTCGCCGTCGACGAGCGGCGCGCCGGACATGCCCCACGACGGCACTTCGGTGTTGAAGTCGGCGGGAAAGTCCCGCTCCCACCGCACGGTCCCGTCAGCCACGTCCAGGGCCAGCAGCCGGCCCATCGCCCCGAGCACGTAGACCCGGTCGCCGTCGACGGTCGGCGTGGCCCGCGGCCCGATGGCGTACACCAGTTGCAGCCCGGCGTAGTCGGTGCTCCACTCGTGGGTCCAGAGCACCTCCCCGGTCTCCTCGTCGAGGGCGAGGGCCCGCTCGACCACCGCCGTGGACCGCGGGTCGGGGCGCCGGGCATCGGTGATGAACACGCGCCCGCCGGCGACCGCGGGGCCGGCGTAGCCGCTGTGGATGGGGGTGCGCCAGGCCACCGGCAGGCCGCCGTCGGGAAAGGTCTCGACGAGGCCGGTCTCGGCGAGGACACCCCGGCGGCCCGCCCCGCGCCACTCGGGCCAATCGTCGGCCCAAGCCGCCGGAGCGAGGCTGCCGGCGGCGATCAGCAGCACCAGGAACTGCAAGACGTAATGCGGCATCTGCACTCCTTCCGGGGATGGACACGCGGAGTATATCGACTCCAGGAGTCTGCACCGCAGAACGGCGCGGAATCCTGGGGCGGTTGCCCGGGCAGCAGGCGGAGCCGCAGCCGGCGATTCCGGCCTGCGAGCGGCCCGGGTGGGAACCGCCGGCCCCGGCCGCTCGTCAGAATCCAGGTAGAACCATGATCAAGTTCCTGCTCTGGTGCCTCCTCTTCGTGCTGTGCTGGCCGGTGGCGCTGCTGGCGTTGCTGCTCTACCCGATCGTCTGGGTGCTGCTGCTGCCGTTCCGGCTCCTCGGCATCGCGGTGACCGGGGTGTTCGCGCTGCTGGCCGCCATCATTCTGTTCCCGGCCCGGGTGCTCGCGGGCCCGAAGGCGCTCTGACCAGCCCGCAGCGAAAGCGCCGCTGCATTCGAGCGGCGATGCATCCCGCCTGAACATGCGGGGTTTCCACCGCGGGCTGCTGGGAGTCTGCGCCGGAGAAACCGCGCAGACTCCCGGCATTCGTTGACGGAGCGACTACGGCAGCTCGCCGTAGATGACCCGCACCGCCGCCTCGAGGCGGGTCGAGTCGTAGTCGGGATACCCGGACGACAGGTCGACGCCCGTCGCCGCCTCGTCCACGCTCAGGCCCGCGCCCTTGGCCGTCCGCACCGCGTCCACGAGGTCCGCGTTGAAGCGCTGGAATTCCTGGAAGCTCTCCCACGTCGTCACCGGGATGTGCCCCGGCACCACAACGTCCACGCCCTCGATGCCCGCGATCGCCGCGGCCAGCGTCTCGGGCATGGCGAGCCCGCTGCCGCCGTTGCTGGTGTCGAGGAACGGCGCGTCCCGCCACGGGAACATGTCGCCGGTCTGCAGCACCCCGAGGGCCGGATACACGATGAAGGTGTCGCCGTCGGTGTGGCCGGCCCCGAAGTAATACAGATCCATCTGGTCCGCGCCCGAGCCGAGGCTCATCCGGTCGGAGTAGGTGGCGGCGGGCAGGTACTTCGCGTTGTCGCCCTGGAAGTTGTCCATGCGCTGCATGTTGGCCTTGGTGTTCTCGTGGGCCACGATCCGCGCCGTGTCGGGGAAGAACTCGTTGCTGCCGACGTGGTCGCCGTGGGTATGGGTGTTGATGATGGTGACGACGGGCTTGTCGGTCACCGACCGGATGCGCTCGAGAATCACCGGTCCCCAGCCCGGCAGCTTGGTGTCGACGATCGCCACCCCGTCCTCCATCACGAAGACCCCGACGTTGCCGCCGCTGAACAGCGCGCGGTCGACCGTCGACGATCCGGTGATGACGTAGAGGTTGTCCTTCACCTGCTCGATCGCGGCCGCGTCCACCGCGTCCGGATTGAGCTCCTGGAACCCGCTGACCCCGACCGACAGAACGCCGACCGCCACCACCGCGCCGAGCGTGATGCTGCGTCTCATCTCGGTTCACTCCCCTGCGTTCGATTCCCTCATGGGCATCCCCCGACGGGCTGCGCCTCGCGGATAGATTTACCACAACCGGCGTCGACCCCGCCGAGCGCGCCGCCACCGGGGCGCTGCGTGTTCCGGCTCGCGGCCCGCGAGCCCGCGGCGAAACCAGGCGCAGCCGAGCTCCCGGCGGAGCCCCGAGGGGACGGAATGCCCCGCGGTGGACAGCGAGGATCGCGGCTTTCCTTGGCCTCGACCGGTCGCCAGCGCAAGGGGCGCGCCCGCCGTCCGCTACCAGTACCTGGGGCTCGTCGCGGCGCTGCCATCGACCCGGCTGCGACCGCCGGCGCGACATCTCGGCCTGGCACGGCGATTCCCGAGCCGCCTCATCCCACCCGGCGATTTGGCCGGCCCCGACCGGAGCGCCCCGCCGACGAACGTGACCCTCGCTGGGAAGCCCCGAAGACGGAACGGGGTGGACGCACCGTCCGCCCCGGTGCGGGAAGCGTGGTCAACAGGTGCGGAAGTGGCTGGAGCGCCGTGGCAGACGCGCCGTCTGCCCCTCCCAGCCGGCGCAACCACCCAGTGATCCCCGGGCCTTCGCCGACGCGCTTCACGGTGTTCGCCGACGACAGTAGGGCCCTCCTGCGACTCCTCGGGCTGCGACCGTTCGCTTTTTCCCTCACGGACGTCTGGATCTAGTGAAGGTGGAGGTCTGGTAGACCAGGAAGAGGATTGCCACAAAATGGGTGAACGGATGACGCCTGCAAGAGTCCTCGCGGCCGCGGGGCTGGCGCTCGTCTTCTTGACGTCGGCGTCGGTGGCCCTTGCCGCCGGTCGGGTGGCGCTGGTCGTCGGCAACAGCACCTACTCCCACATCGCGCGGCTCCCGAACCCGGAGAACGACGCCGCCGACATGGCGGCCGCGCTGCAGCGGCTCGGGTTCGAGGTGACGACCGCGCAGGATGCGGACCGCGCCTCCCTGAACGAGGCGTTGCGGGTCTTCACCCGCGAGAGCGTGGGGGCGGACATGGCGCTCGTGTTCTACGCCGGCCACGGCCTGGAGATGGACGGCGTGAACTACCTGGTGCCGGTGGACGCGAGGTTGGAGCGCGACACCGACGTGCGGTTCGAGACGGTGGCGCTGGACGACGTGCTGGCGGCGACGGCGGGGGCGTCGTTGCGGATGGTGATTCTGGACGCGTGCCGGAACAACCCGCTGGCCCGCTCGATGCAGCGAACGGTGGCTCGTCGGAGCGTGAGCGGCGGCAGCTTCGGGGACCTGAACGAGGATCTGCTGGGAGACGAGACGCTGGTCGCGTATGCGGCGGCGGCGGGGACCACGGCCGCAGACGGCCGGGGGCGGAACAGCCCGTACACGGCTGCCCTGCTGGCGCATCTGGAGGAGCCTCTCGAGCTGAGCGCCTTGTTCCGCCGGATTCGGGCCCGGGTGCTGGAGTCGACGGACGGTCAGCAGCGACCGCACGAGTACGCGTCTCTGCTGCGGGAGCACTACCTGAGCGGCCTCTCCGGGCCGCCGCCGGTCGCCGCGGCCGACCGCGCGGCTGCGCGGCTGCAGCAGGAGACGGTGTTCTGGCAGTCGATCCTCGGCAGCACGAACCCGGCGGACTTCGAGGCGTACCTGTCAGTTTCCCGATGGCGTCTACCGAGCGTTGGCGGCGAATCGCTTGGCGGAGCTCCGGCCGGGCGACCCGGACCGCACCCGGCCGGCCGAGCCGGAGTCGGCTTTTCGAGACTGCGCGGGCTGTCCGGAGATGGTGGTGGTGCCGGCGGGTCGTTTTCGGATGGGCTGCCTCTCCGGACCGAACTGCAGCAACAACGAGCTCCCCGTGCGCCAAGTGTCGGTGGGGTCGTTCGCGCTGTCGCAGTACGAGGTGACGTTCGAGGAGTACGACCGCTTCGCACGGGACACCGGTCGCCGCTGGCCGGACGATCACGGTTGGGGTCGTGGCCGCCGGCCCGTGATCGACGTCTCCTGGGACGATGCGGTGACTTTCGCGGCGTGGCTGTCGGAGGAGACGGGTGCACGGTATCGTCTGCCGAGTGAGGCGGAGTGGGAGTACGCGGCCCGGGCGGGAACGACAACACCATATAGCTGGGGCCACGAGATCGGACGCAACCGCGCGAATTGCATGAGCTGCGGCAGTCGCTGGGATGACGACCGGACCGCGACGGTCGGCTCCTTCCCGGCCAATGGTTGGGGGTTTCACGACATGTCGGGCAACGTGTCTGAGTGGGTGGAAGACTGCTGGCACCCGAACTATGCTGGCGCGCCGCGTGACGGTTCCGCCTGGACCACCGGCGGGGACTGTGACATCCGGATGTATCGCGGCGGCTCCTGGGACATCTTTCCCTCGTGGCTCCGTTCCAGCGACCGCAACTTCACGAGAGCCGACCTCGGGGGCTCGTCCAGAGGTTTTCGCGTCTTGAGGACGTTCGAGCAGGATGGCACCGAAGTTAACGCAATGCAGAGCATTCTTAGATCGGCGGCGCGGCGGCATACTACCGGCAAGTAGTAAGAGGTTCCACCGCGCCGGTGAACTAAGAATCGATTGGACTGAACCGCTGCTCCGCCGCTCGGCTATGGGCGTTGCATCGTCGGGAGTTACTGATGGAATGCCGGTCACAGGGTCGTACGTGGAGGTTACGGGTCCAATGGTCGGTGAGGACAGCCACGAAAGCCTTCCCGCAGCCGTGGTGAGGCGTCGGAGACGCAGGTCGACCGGCCCGGGAACCCCGGGAGCTTCAAAGGGTGCCTGGCGAACGTTGGTGGGCTCGTCACGAGGAGTCCAGGATGGCCGGAGACATCCACCTGCCGGCGAGGTCGTCGACGACGAGCATGCTTCCGTCGTCGCACCGGGGACACCGCCGCAACGAGCGACCGGTCAGCGCCTCATAGCGGTCCCGATAATCGGTGGCGGCGCGGGCGGCCTGCTCTGCCGGTGGTGGCGGCGGCGCGGATAGCAACCGCCGACACTCGGTCAGCTTCTGCTGCCGGTAGCGATTGGCGAGGAAGCCGTAGTAGCGAATGCGGTGGAAGCCGGGCGGGAGCACGTGGAGGAGCATGCGGCGGATGAACTCGGTCGCCGTCAGCGTCATGGTCCTCTGGCGGGACGCGCCGGTCCGGCGGTAGTCGGTGTAGCGGAAGCGCACGGAGCCGCCTTCGAGGCTGCAGATGCGCTGGTTGCCGATGGCGATGCGGTGCGTGTAGCGGCCGAGGTAGTCGAGGACCTGTTCAGGGCCGGCGAAGGGTCGCTTCGCGTAGACCACCCATTCGGTCTCGCGGGCCGGGCGGAGGTGGTCGGCGAAGCGCCGAGGGTCGCTGAGGGACTGCAGCCGGCCGGCGAAGCGCAGCTGTCCGGACTGGAAGGCGTCCCGCAGCGCCTCGAGGAGGACACGGCGGAAGTAGCGTGAGAGGACCCGTACCGGCAGGAAGAACCCGGGGCGGCAGGCAACCCAGCCGCTGCCGTCGCTCGCGAGCCCCCCACCCGGGATGACGCAGTGCAGATGCGGATGATGGACGAGGGTCTGGCCCCAGGTGTGGAGGACGGCGAAGAAGCCGATCTCGGCGCCGAGGTGGCGGGGGTCGGCGGCGATCGTGCGCAGCGTCTCGGCAACGGCCCGGAAGAGGAGACCGTAGACGACGGCCTTGTTCTGGGTGGCGATCTCGGCGACCGCCGGGGGCACGGTGAAGACGACGTGGAAGTACTCGGTGGGCAGCAGGTCCGCCCGGCGCCGTTCGAGCCACGCGGCGCGGGCCAGCGATTGACAGGTCGGACAGTGGCGGTTGCGACAGGAGTTGTACCAGACGCGGCGATGGCCGCAGTGGTCGCACTGCTCGACGTGGCCGCCGAGGGCGGCGGTGCGACACCGCTCGATGGCCGTCATCACGCGGCGCTGCGCCGTCGAGAGGGCGGCCCCGACCTCGGCCCGAAAGGTGACGCCGTAGCGGCGGAAGATCTCCGCCACGGTGATCGCGGCGCGCGGCACGACCGTCGCTCAGGCGATGTCGGCGGTGCGTTCCGGTACAGGCCGCGGGAGGAGGTCCAGCGGACTGGCGGTCGAGCAGACCGTGGTGGTCGCGACCCGCAGGTACTGTGCCGTGGTCTGCAGGCTCCGATGCCCGAGCAGGAGCTGAATCGTACGCAGGTCGGTGCCCGCCTCGAGGAGATGGACCGCAAAGGCATGCCGGAGCGCATGGGGCGAAACCGGCTTGGCGAGGCGCGCGCGGCGGGCGGCGACGTGGCAGGCACGCCCGACCGCGTTCCGAGAGATCGGCTTCTCCGGGGGCTCGCCGGGAAAGAGCCAGTGCCGCGGCCGGTCGACCTGCCACCAGGCGCGCAGGACCTCGAGCAGCTTCGGCGAGAGCATCACGTAGCGGTCCTTCTGCCCCTTGCCCTTCGCGATGCGGAGCGCCATCCGTTCGCTGTCGATGGCGGACACCGTGAGGCTGACGGCCTCGGAGATGCGCAGGCCGGCGGCGTAGCACGTGGTCAGGATGGCGTGATGCTTGGCGGCCTTCACCCCGTCGAGGAACTGGACCACTTCTTCCGGGCTGAGCACGACCGGCAGGGAGCGGGGCTTCTTCGGCACGGGGATCACGTCGTCGAAGACCCACCGCTTCCGCAGGGTGACCCGATAGAGGAAGCGGAGGGCCGACACGGCGACGACCAGCGAGCTCGACGCAAGACGGCGCTCGTTGGTCAGGTAGACCTGGTAGGCGCGGATCTCCTCCAGACCGAGACGCGCCGGAGAGCGGCCGAAGTGGCGGGCGAACCGCGCGACGGTCTCGACGTACGTCTGTTGGGTGCGCGGCGACAGACCCCGCACCTGCATGTCTTCGAGCATGCGTTGACGAAGAGAGGTCATGAGACGCTCCTCTGCGAAGGGCCCGGGGGATTCCAGGCGCTCGCAGAGCAGCGTATGGCGAGACGGCACACGAGTTGCGGCGGGACGACCTGGGCGGCCGCCTCAGAGTCGGCAGGTCGATCCAGCGTCTACCGCGGAGCGGTTTAGTCGTGCGCCGGGCATGTTTGACAGCTTGGAGGTGCAAGTCCTCTGCACAGCCTGATGGAGGCGAAGTGCTAGCGAAGCGCAAGGGCGTCGCCGCGAGGCGGGGTCTGGAGGAAGCGTGAAGCAAAGCCGCGACCTGACGAACAGAAATCGGATACGAGGCATCCGTGGTCGGACGAGCGGGCGACTAATCGCGAAGTCCACATCCATCAAGGGCCACGGCTGTAGATCCGGCAGGGCTGCGGTGACGGCGGTCAGACTTACCCCGGGAGATCTGCGTTCTGTCCCGTGTACGGGACTGAGGGAGTCGTGAGATGACCTGAACGGAACGCAGAAGTCAGCAGAGGGCACAGTAGACGGGACCCGCCGGCCCGCTCGGTCGAGACACTGACCCGAAAGGGCAGAAACAGCCAGGGACCGCACGGCCGCAGCGACCCGTCGAAGGCCCGAACGATTGGGAGTGGCCAGTAGGACTCGCGACTCATGAGTGGACCGCGGCAGACAATCCAGTACACGCAATTGCGTCTGGCCTTGGCGCCGGCGCGGCGGGGTGAACCCCCGGCCGCCGACCGCCCAGGGACCGAACCACTCGCGGCGAAGCGAACCGCCGACCGCCCGGCCGCCGAAGACCAGCTCATGGAGGAGGTTTGCGACCGAAGCAACCTGGAAACAGCGTGGAAACGCGTCCGTGGGAACAAGGGTAGTCCCGGCGTCGACGGACTGACCATCGACGACACCGCGACCTACCTGCGGGAGCACTGGCCAACCATCAGGGAACAACTGCTCAACGGAACCTACACGCCGCAGCCGGTCAAACGGGTCGATATCCCGAAACCGGCCGGCGGCGTCAGACGGCTCGGCGTGCCATGCGTCGTCGACCGCCTGATACAGCAAGCGCTGTTGCAGGTACTCCAAGGGCGGTGGGACCCGACGTTTTCCGAGCACAGCTATGGATTCCGTCCGGGACGCTCAGCCCATCAAGCCGTAGTCCAGGCGCAAGCGTACGTCGCCGACGGCTACGACGTGGTGGTTGACATCGACCTCGAGAAATTCTTCGACCGAGTCAACCAAGACCGCTTGATGGCCCGCGTGGCCGAGCGGGTGTCCGACAAGCGCGTGCTCAGGCTCATCCGGGCATGCCTTTGCGCCGGGGTGATGGAAGACGGGTTGGTCCGTCCGACCGAGGAGGGTACGCCGCAAGGCGGCCCGCTCTCTCCGTTGCTGAGCAATCTGGTGCTCGACGAATTGGACAAGGAATTGGAACGGCGCGGCCATCGATTCTGTCGCTATGCCGACGACTGCAACATCTACGTCCGCAGCCATCGAGCCGGCGACCGTGTCATGAGCAGCGTCTGCCGATTCGTGACCACTCAACTGCGGTTGAAGGTCAACGTGTCCAAGAGCGCCGTGGCCCAGCCCGAGGAGCGCAGGTTCCTGGGTTTTCGCATCACGAACGACGGACGTCAGCGGCAGATTGCGCCGCAGGCGCTCGACCGGTTCAAGATGCGAGTCCGGGGGCTGACTCGCCGGACGCTCGGCGTGAGCTTGCCGCAGCTCGTCGAAAAGCTGGCGCCATACCTCGTCGGGTGGCGCGGGTACTTCGGCTTCTGTGACGCTCCCCGAGTGCTCTCCAACCTGGACGCGTGGATTCGCCGGAGACTCCGGATGTACCTCTGGCGGCAGTGGCAGTCTGGGCGGCACCGCTTCCAGGAACTGCGGCGACGAGGTGTCCCGCAGTTCAACGCAGCAGTCGCCGCAGGGTCAACGACCGGGTTCTGGCGCATGTCCAGCCACCCGGCCGTCCAGCAAGCCTTGCGCAACCGCTATTTCGACTCGGTCGGACTTCCGAGACTCGCTGTGTCTTCCAGTGCATAACTCAATCGAACCGCCGTGGTACGTGACCCGTATGCCCGGTGGTGTGACAGGGAAAGCTCGCGAGGGCCTACCTATGTCAATCAATCCCCCATTATCGGACCCAAAGCCGACGGCCGGCTCCCCCAACGGGGCCAGGACTTGCCCGCGGCCACCGGCCTTCGAATGGCCGCCGCCACAAGCCCCGAGCCCTGAACCGGAGGTCACGCCCCACGCCAAGCGAAGGGCGCACCAATGCCACGGCCATTCTTGCACTCCAGCCAAGGCCGGACTGCCCGAAGGCACCGTCGGTCGTCCGCCGTTCGCGCAGTGAACCCTGCCGCTGACGTAGAATCGCCCGAGCGCTACTTGGCGGCCCGCGGTGGAACACCGCCTCGCACGCAGGCCGGCGATGGACCAGTGGGCGTTGGGCGCCAGCGGACGAAGGAGCGCCGGCCGACGAAGGAGCGCCGGCCGACGAACAAGCGTCCGCCTGACACGCCGCGACGAGGAAGCCCGCAGGCAGCGAACGCCGCCGGGGAGAGTCTGTCATGCCCAAGCGAACGGTCTCGAGCACGCGCCCGTCGGCGGCCCTCGCCTGCGCCGGGATGCTTCTCGCCACCGTCTCGGCCGCGACCGGCCAGGACGTCGAATGGCGCGCCTACGCCGCCGACGCGGCCAGCTCCAAGTACGCCCCGCTCGATCAGATCGACGCCGAGACGGTCCACGATCTGGAGATCGTGTGGCGGCAATCGACGATCCCCGACGCCACCCGCGGCGGCAACGACCTGCGCCCGCCCGCCGCGTCCCAGAACACGCCCCTGATGGCGGGGGGACGCCTGTACGTCAGCACCGGGCTCGGCAAGGTCGCGGCCCTCGACGCCGCCAGCGGCGAGGTGGTCTGGTTCGACGACCCACCGGCGGCGGAAGGCGAGGAACGGCTCCGCGGCCGGCCGACGCGCGGCCTGGGCTACTGGACCGACGGCGACGACGCCCGGGTGCTGGCGATCCTCGGGGACCGGCTGGTCGCCCTCAACGCCGAGACCGGCCGGCGCTACCCCGACTTCGGCAATGGCGGCGAGGTCGACCTTACCGAGGGCTACGACGACCCGCGGGTCGACCGGTTCCGGTGGCAGTCGGCGCCGCTCGTCGTCAACGACGTCATCGTCGTCGGCTCGCTCATCGGCGACATCGTCAGCCACACCATGCCCGCCCTCAAGGAGATGCCGCCCGGCGACGTGCGCGGGTTCGACGTGCGCACCGGCGAGCAGCGCTGGATCTTCCGCACCATCCCGCGCGAGGGGGAGGCCGGCAACGAGACGTGGCTGACCGCGCTGAACGAGGACCGGGCCTCGTGGGAGTACACCGGAAACACCAACATGTGGGCGTCGCCGAGCGCCGACGAGGAGCTCGGCTACGTCTATCTGCCCCTCTCGACGCCCACCAGCGACTACTACGGCGGGCACCGGCCCGGCGACAACCTGTTCGCCGAGAGCCTCGTCTGCCTCGACGCCGCCACCGGCGAGCGCGTCTGGCACTTCCAGGCGGTGCACCACGGCCTGTGGGACTACGACTTCCCCGCCGCCCCGACCCTCGTGAACATCACCGTGGACGGCCGCGACGTCAAGGCGGTGGCGATCACGAGCAAGCAGGCGAACACCTATGTCCTCGACCGGGTCACCGGCGAGCCGGTCTGGCCCATCGAGGAGCGCCCCGCGCCGGCGGGCGAGGTGCCCGGGGAATGGTACGCGCCGACCCAGCCGTTCCCCACGAAGCCGCCGGCCTACGACCAGCAAGGGGTCAGCCTCGACGACCTCATCGATTTCACGCCGGAGCTGCGGGCCGAGGCCCTCGCCATCCTCGACGACTACGTCTGGGGGCCGTTCTTCACCCCGCCGTCGCTGATCGACGAGCGGCCGGGCGGGACGCAGGGCACGCTGGTCGTCCCCGGCCTGGTCGGCGGCACCGACTGGAACGGCGCCGGCGTCGACCCCGAGACCGGCATTCTCTACGTCCCCTCGGTGCACAGCGGCACCGTCGTGGGGCTCAGCCGGTCCGAGAACCCCCGGTCGGACGTCGACTGGGTGATGCGGGGGGCCCGGCACATCCCCGGCCCGCGGGGGCTGCCGCTCTTCAAGCCGCCCTACGGACGCCTCGTCGCCATCGACCTCAACCGGGGCGAGATCCTGTGGACGGTGGCCAACGGGGACGGGCCCCGCGACCATCCCGCCATCGCCCATCTGGACCTGCCGCCGCTCGGCCAGGGGGGGCGCGCGGCGCCGCTGGTCACCCGCAGCTCTGGTGTTCCTCGGCGAGGGGGCCAACGCCGGCGCCGCCTTCCTGCCGCCCGGCAGCGGGGGCAAGGCGTTCCGCGCCTTCGACAAGCGGACCGGCGCGATCGTCTGGGAGACGGAGTTGCCGGGGGGTACCACCGCCGCGCCCATCAGCTACATGGTAGACGGCCGGCAGTACATCGTGGCGACGGTCGGCTGGGACGACATGACCAGCGAGTACGTGGCCCTCGCCCTGCCGGCCACGCCGAGACGATGAGACGTTGACGCGCTCGACGCCGGGGGCTGCTGGCGATCCATTGCCGACGGTCGGTATCCGGGCGTTGACCCGCTCGACGCCGGGGGCTGCCTGGCGACCGATTGCCGACCGTCGGTATCCGGGCATTGACCCGCTCGACGCCGGGGGGCTGCCTGGAGATCCATTGCCGACGGTCGGTATCCCAGCGTTGACCCGCTCGACGCCGGGGGCTACTCTTGTCGAGATCGGAAGTCGTCCGCGCGCCGGTGGAAAACAGGTAATCGATCGCGGGGTGCCGGTATCGGCATCCGGCGTGGGAAGCTCGGCCAGACCAGGGAGGTCGGAGATGAAGCAGAGACATATCGTTACGCTCGGCGTCCTCGCCGCGATCGTCGCAGTCGCGGGGCTCGCCCCGCCGGCGACGGCCCAGGACGGGCCGCGCACGGCGTGGGGGGCTCCGGACCTGCAGGGCGTATGGGACTTTCGCACCATCACTCCGCTGCAGCGCCCCGAACGGTACGGGGACCGCGAGTTCCTGACCCAGGAAGAGGCGGCCACCCTCGAGCAGGGCGCCGTCGACCGCGACGAGGAGCTGCTGCTCGCGGCGGCGCGGAGAACCGAGGCCGGCGGCAACGTCGGCGCCTACAACAACTTCTGGATGGACCGGGGCACGCGCACCATCGAGACCCGGCGGACCTCGCTGATCGTCGACCCGCCGAACGGACGCATGCCGACGTTGAGCGAGGCGGGAGAGGCGCGGGCGGCGGCGCGCCGCGAGTACCGGGCGGAGCATCCCGCCGACTCCTGGCTCGACCGCAGCACCTTCGACCGCTGCATCCTCGGGTTCAACACCGGCCCCCCGATGACCCCGGGCGGCTACAACCAGAACATGCAGGTGTTCCAGACGGAAGACACCGTCGTCATCCTGAACGAGATGGTGCACGACTCGCGCATCATCCCCATCGACGACGCGCCGCGCACTGGGATCGAGTCGTGGACCGGCGAGTCCCGCGGGCACTGGGAGGGTGACACGCTGGTCATCGAGACCGACAACTTCACCGACAAGACCCGCTGGCGCGGCTCGAGCGAGAACATGACGCTGGTCGAGCGGCTGACCCGGCAGGATGAGGAGACGCTGGTCTACACGTTCACGGTCACCGACCCCGACACCTGGGTCCAGCCGTGGACGGCCGAGATCCCGATGCGGCGCGGCGACCAGCCGCTCTACGAGTACGCCTGCCACGAGGGCAACTACTCGATGGAGGGCATCCTCTCCGGCGCCCGCGCCGACGATCGGGCCGAGCAGTAGCGGCGGCGCGGAACGCCCGCCGGGCGGATGCAGTCGATCGGCAGCATCCGCCCGGCGCCGCAACGCCTCCACCCACCCCGGTCCCGCCGGCCGGCACCTGGGAAAGACGTCGGTGCGTCAGGCGCGGGCGCACGCGTCCGCATGCATGCAGGCGGACGCGTCAGCGTCAGGTATCCCCGCCCTGTATGGCCTGCGTCAGGGCCGGCGTGCGGCCAAGCAGTCTGGCATAGAGCGCGATCTGGGCGCGGTGGTACTCCTCGTGCGCGATTCCGTGGTGCATCCAGGTCAGGCGGGTGCCGCGCTCGCCGTCGAAGCGCCGCACGTACTGCAGCATCTGCACTTCGCCGGCGGCGCGGATCTGCCGGGCCCCGTCGCGGTAGCTGCTGCGCAGCAGGCGCAGCCACTCGGCCCGGGGACGGCGCTTGCCGGTCCCCCCGGCGTAGTGGCGGATGAACGCGGGGAAGCTCTTGCGGGTGAAGTCGGCGGTGGGCCGGGTGAGCTCGTTCGTCCACATCATGCCGGTGGCCACGATGTGGGCGACCAGCTCGGCCACCGACCTGGCCTCCGGCGTGGGACGGAAGTCGTAGTCGCGGGCGGGAATGCCGGCCGCCTCGGCGATGACGCCCTGGCGGGCGCCGTCCCATGCCTCGATCGCTTCCTCGAGCAGGCTGGTCATGAGCAGTCCTCCTGTCGTCAACGCCGATCCGGCGACGTGACCGCGATGCCGTCGGAACCGCTCGATCGACGGCCGTGAACCGGGTAGGTACCGCTCACTCGCAAACGACACCGTCGCCGTCGCCGTCTCTCATGTACGCGTAGGCCGGGTGGCTGCGCGGGACCGGCGCGATGCCGTGCCGCCGCGCCTCGGCGCAGGTTACCCGGCCGTTGCCGTCGTCGTCCCACCGCAATCCACCGCCCCCCGCGCCCGCCGAGCTCCCCGCAACCGCCGCTGACGGGGCCGGCGACGCCGACGGGTCCCACAGCCCCCGGCCCGCGGCGCGCGCCTCGCGCTCGAGCTGCCGGAACCGGTCGAGATGCCGGAACGGGAACCGCGTATAGGCGTGGCCGTAGCCCTGCCGGACTATCTCGGCGTTGGCGAACGTCCCGTCCGCCAGATGGACGTAGGCGAGGGTCCGTCCGTACCGATCGGTCCGTTCCCGGTCGTACTCCAGGCGCACGCGCCGGCCTTCGAGCAGTCGTTTCGTGAACGCGCTCGCTTCCCGGCCGAAGAACTCGACCGCCCGGCCCGGATGCACCGTCTCCGGGGTGTCGACGCCGATCAGCCGCACCCGACCGACCCCCTGCACGACGATGGTATCCCCGTCGACGACCCGTTCGACCACCTGGGCGCCAGCGGACGCCGCTGCCAACGCGGGCAGCACGACGGCCAGCAGACACCGCATGGCAACCGCCGAAACCCCGACCACACGGAGACGTTGCAACATGAGCCACCTCGGGCCGGCGAGGCGTCGACGTGGCAATAAACGCCACGGATTCGCCAGCCGATGTGGGGATTATTGCGTACGTCGACCCGCACGGTTCGGCTGGAGGCGCGGTGTCGCGATCACGCAGTCCGGCAGGAGGCGGCAGGTCGGGTCCGCGTTCGCGACATCACCTGGGAGGGGGGAATGCAAGCGGGCCTTGCGACGGGCTCCAGGGAGCCCCTTGGTGAAACCGCGGGTGGCGGACCGGCGAGGCCCGCGGGGCAGGGCACGACGAGGAGCGCCTGTCGGGCGTGACGACCGCGGAAGCAACGAAGCTCCGCGGAGCAACGAAGTCCACGCGGGATGCAGCCCCCGTCGAATGCAGCGGGGCCGTTCCCACGGGCTCCCGGGTCAGGCGTCCAGGAAGCGATCCCGGTATTTCGGGCTCGGCGCCGGGCAGGCCGCGTATCGGCCGAAGACCCGGTAGCGATGCGCCGCAACCCGGTCGTAGAGCCGGTCCAGCAGCCGGGCGGGCGCCCAGCGGACGACCGTCACGAGGCGCCAGGGTAGCCCGAGCTGGTCGAAGACGAACAGCGCGGCGGCCGAACGGTGCAAGACGCGACCCGTCCCCGACTCGTAGTCGACGACGACGTACACCGTCTCCAGTCGCTCCGGGTCCCCGCCGTGCGCCGCGAGGAGGCTCCGGCCGACCCGGCTCTGCATCGCCGCGAACCGGAAGCGGCGCCGGCGGTCGTGCGCCAGCACGAAGCGGACGAACCGGTCGCAGAGCCCGCACACGCCGTCGTACAGCAGCAGATGGCGGCCGGGGTCGAGCCCGGACGCTCCGCTCCCGTCAGTCATGCCCGCCTCGATGCCCCCTTCGCCGCCGTCAACGGCCGTGCGCCCTCCCGCCGCCACGGCGCAGCCGCACCGCGCGGGAGGCCGCGCCTTGACCTGCCGGCATAGCCCGCATATCGTCCCAACGACCGGCGGGAAGCCGGCAACTCTATCCGGGAGAGAAGGAAATGCACAAGAAACATCTGTGGTTCGCGGCAGTGGCGGTGCTCGCGGCGGTCGTGTCGCACACCATGACGGCGGCGCAGCCGCCGGCGCAGCCGATGTCGTTCTTCGTCACCAGTGTCGGGTTGGGAGACGGCGCCAATCTCGGCGGTCTCGCCGGCGCCGACGCGCACTGCCAGACGCTCGCCGCCGCGGTCGGGCGGGGCGACTCCACCTGGCGCGCCTATCTCAGCACGCAGGGGCCGAACGCGGTCAACGCGCGCGACCGGATCGGCAGCGGCCCGTGGTACGCCCAGGGCGGCCGGCGTCAGATCGCCGCCGACCTCGGCTGGCTCCACGGCGACACCCTGGAGCAGGCGCGGCTGGGCAACGCCATCGGCAAGATGATCGCCCTGACCGAGCAGGGCAACCCGGTCAACGGCGTCGGCGACTCGCCCAACCAGCATGACATCCTCACCGGATCGCAGCCCGACGGCCGCGCCTACACCGACGACGCGGACACCACCTGCGGCAACTGGACGAGCAACGGCGAGGGCTCGGCCCGGGTCGGCCACTCGGATACGCAGGGCGGCGGCAACAGCTCGTGGAACTCGACCCACCCCAGCCGCGGCTGCAGCCAGGACAACCTCGTCGCCACCGGCGGGGCCGGCCTGTTCTACTGCTTCGCCATCGACTAGCCGGAGCAAGGGGCGCGCGCGGGTCGACCCGCGCGCGCCACCCGTCGCGCCGCGCGCCCTCCGGAAGTCCGCGCCGGCCCGCCGCGGCGCGCTTGCGACGCGCCACAAATCGGCACTTCGCACAGCCCTGTTCAAGCTCGGTACAGCCGAGCGTGCAGTCTACACGAACGGCGACGACGCCCTGGCCCGGAAATCATCGCCGCGCGACTCTGCGGTCGCGTTGGAAGTTTCGCCGGCGCGAGACTTCCCCGGCGCAAGGATTGCCGCCCAAACCAACCCTAAGTGTCTGCAGCGTTCTACGACGCAGACTCCTAGCTGTTCACGAAGCCCGGCTCGTCTGCTACGCTCCCGTGGAACGCCGCCAGGACGGTTCCATTGGAGGTTTCCTTGTTTCGATACGCGGAAGCAGCGGTGATCCTCGCCCGCATCGCCTGCATCGCCTGCACCGCCGGCGCGGCGACGGTCGCCGTCGCCCAGACCAGGGAGATCGCGGGAATCGTGGTCGACGCGACCGGCGGCGTGCTGCCGGGTGCGGCCGTCACGCTGACCGGAGACGCGGGCGGCCCGACGACCGTGCAGACGAACGCAGACGGACGATTCACGTTCCGCGGCCTCTCCCCGGGCGTCTACGCGGTGACCGTCTTCCTGAGCGGCTTCGGAGAGACGACGGTGGACGGCGTCACGGTGGGCGGAGAACCGGTGACGCTTCCGCCGATCACCTTGCGCTTGGGGGCCTTCGAAGAAGCCGCCGTCGTCACCGCGACCCGCGTCGAGGAGCCGCTGCAGCAGGTGCCGATGAGCGTCTCAGCGGTGACCGGGGCGGACATCGATCGGCGCGCCATCGACAACCTGACCGAGCTGGCGCGCTGGACGCCCGGCCTGACCGTCGTCGACCAGGGGGCGCGCGGCAGCAACGTCGTCATCGTGCGCGGCCTGCACACCGACGCGCTGGCCGGGTCGGAGTCGGCCGGCAACAGCTACAACAGCGGCGTCGCCACCTACCTCGGCGACATTCCGCTCGCGGTCGACCTTCGGCTGCACGACATCGAGCGGGTGGAGGTGCTGCTGGGGCCGCAGGGGACGCTGTACGGCGCGGGCACGCTGGCCGGGGCGGTGCGGTACCTGCCGCGGCGCCCGGACACCCTGCGCCGCGAGCTGGAGGTCCGCGGCGACCTGTTCGCGCTGGCCCACGGCGGCGCTCCCGGCTCGGACGCCGGCCTCACGTTCAACCTGCCGCTCGTCACCCGGAAGCTGGCGTTGCGCGGCTCCGTCCACCGCTACTCCAACCCCGGGTTCATCGACTACGACTACCTGCTGCGCACGCCGGGCGTGTCCGAGCCCGAGCCGGACCCGACCGATCCCGCGGCCATGGAGGCGAACCTGCGCCGGGAGAGGGACGCGAACACCGAGGACACGCTGTCGGCGCGGTTCTCCCTGCTCTGGGAGCCGACGCCGGACCTCTCGGCCCTCGTCGCCTACCACCTGCAGGACCAGCGGGTGGGCGCGCGGCAGGTCAACCACGCGCGGTCGTTCGACACCGGCCGCTACGTGTCCGCGCACCGGTACCTGGAGCCCAACGACCGGAAGAACGAGCTGCTGAGCCTGGAGCTGACGTGGAGGCTGCGGGGCGCGGAGCTGACCTCCGCCGCCGCCGGCTACTCCCGGTTCTCCGAGCAGGGGCAGCGCGACCAGACCGACCTGCTCATCCAGGCGTTCGGCATCGGGGGGCTGCTGCCGGGCTCGTACCCCGCCCTCGCGCAGGCGCGGGCGCTCGACCCGGGCGTCACCGCCGCCGACCTGACGTCCGGCTTCCGCACCTTCTCGGCCTACACGCGGGAGGACGGGCGGGACGAGCGCCTGAACTGGGAGACGCGGCTGGTCTCGACCGGCGAAGGGCCGTGGCGCTGGGTCGGCGGGGTCTTCTTCAACCGGTACGACAGCCGCGGCACGAGCTTCGAGTACGCGCCGGGGCTGACGGAGTTCTCCGGCGTCACGCCGATCCTGGGCGGCAGCCCGGTGTCCGAGCCGGTCGAGTACTACAGCCTCGGGGCGCAGGCGGTCGACGAGCGGGCGCTGTTCGGCGAGGTCTCGCGCGACCTCGGCGATCGGTGGCGGGTGACCGCCGGCGGCCGATGGTTCGGCTACGGGGTGGCCACCGGCAATCTCACCGAGTTCCCCTACACGCCGATGTACAACTCGCCCTACAGCGACCACGAGTCGGACGACAGCGGGGTCCTGTTCAAGGGCAGCGTCAGCTACCGGCTCGACGACGAGACGAACGTGTATTTCACGCGGTCCGAGGGGTACCGCATCGGCGGCGGCAACAACTTCCGGGTGTGCACGGACGAGGAGCTCGCGCTGCTCGGGGACGCCGACCCCGGCAACGACCCGCCGCAGTCGGGCTGCATCTACGCCGACCAGGCCCTCATCAGGCCGGACACCACCACCAACTACGAGGTGGGGCTGCGCCGCTCGTGGGCCGACGAGCGGGTCACCTTCAGCGGCACTATCTCTCACGTCGACTGGACCGAGATCCAGGTGGCCGGCCTCACCCCGTTCAGCGCGGAGCCGATCACCCTCAACGGCGGCGGGGCGGTCAGCCGCGGGGTCGAGCTCGCATCGGCCGCCGGCGTGACGAACGCCCTGCGCCTCCGCGGCTCGTGGTCGTACACGCGCGCCGAGCTCAGCGTGGACTCCCCCGGCCTGCTCGACGGGGGCGCCGACGCATTCGCGGGCGACCGGCTGTCGGGCGCCCCGCGGCAGCAGGGAAGCCTGCTCGCCTCCTACGCGGCGCTGCTCGGCGACGACGCCGCGTTCGATCTCCAGTACGGCTACAGCTACGTCGGCGACGTACTCACCCGGATCGGGATGCGCGCGGGGGGCGAGCTGCTGCCCGCCTACGACCTCCACAACGTGTCGGCGTCGCTCTCGAAGGACGCCTGGACCTTGACGTTCTACGCCGACAACCTCTTCGACGAGTACGCGGTGACCGGCGTGCGTCAGACGCCGGGCCTGATCGGGCTCACCGACGACGGCTTCCGGTCGCGCCGCTACTTCGCCAACGTGCTCGCCCCGCGGCGGGCCGGCGTGCGCGTCCGGTACTCCTTCCGGTAGGCGCCCGGGGCCGCGCGCCGCGTCAAAACCGACGTGGGGCGCCAGCGGGCGAAAGACGCCCGTGCGCGGGCGAAAGACGCCGTGCGCGCACGGGCGTGACGCGGGAGCATGTCGGGGCAGGCGCGACCGTGGAGCGACGCCGACGGCGATCAGGACCTGTACCGCGTCTCCGGCGGCACCTTCGAGGGCGGTACGTTCCCGCACGCCCGGCCACGGGAACCGCTGGATCGACGCAGCCCCGCGGAACGACGCGATCAGGCAGGATACGCCCCTGGCCGGCGCGGCGGAGACGTCGTCAGAAGCGCAGCAAGCGCGTGGCCTTGACGACGATGGCGCGATTCTGGAGGAACGGGCCCCGCGGGTCCAGGGTGTCGCGCTCGTCGGTGTAGACGACGAACAGCTCGCTGCCGGGCTGATACTCCCAACGGAAGCGCAGGTTGGTGCCGAGCGCGTCGAGGGTCGAATTGTATTGCACCAGCGCCGCCACGAACATGCGCGGGGTCAGCGTATAGGTGGTGCGGATGGCGACGAGCTCGGTCCTGAAGTCGCCCTGCGGCAGGTCGAGCCAGTTGAACGACACGGAGGGCTCGATGTTCAACTGCGACGAGAGATAGGCGCGGCCGAAGGTATACCCCACCCCGGTGCGCTCGCCCCCGAAGAACCCGCCCCGATCGAAGCTCAGCCCGCCCGACACGACGCGTTGCTGGCCCAGCGCATAGACGAGGCGGGTATTGGAAAAGCGGTAGTCGCCGGGGGGAATCGTGATGTCCGGGGTCATCTCGAACGCCCCCTTCAGCAGCTCGTAGCTGTCGTTCGCGCCGGCGAAGAACATGTCGCCGTTCTCGAACTCGATGCCGAACAGCCCCTGCCGCACCCGCGTCTCGAGGAAGCCGGCGCCGTCGGTGGTGTAATCGACGCTGCCCTGAAACAGGAACTTGCGGATCGACTCGATCGACAACGGACGCGGGCTGAACCGGCCCTCCACGAAGTTGCGCCGAAAATCGTGCCGGCGGACGAAGCCCAATTCCGGCTGGAAGTCGGCGCCGACGGCCAGCCGCTCGGCGAGGAGCCCCCACCGGTCGCCGCGGTAGTCGAGCTTCGCCTGATAGCTCAGGGCGTCGCCGCGGCTGACGCCGGGGGCGCGGGTCTGGGCGAGATAGGACGTGATGTTCAGGTTGTCGTGGAAGGAGAAGAGCCCGTCGACCCCGAACATCTGATTCGAGCCGCTGCCGTCGAGCGAGACCGAACGGCCCGTGAACATCGCCCCGACGGCGCTGCGCCGCAGGACGTCCCGCTTGACCCGCGCGACCGAGAAGTTCGTCGCGGCGACGCCGGCCTCCTCAGTCTGCACGTTCAGCACCCCGATGCTGTAGGGGCCGGCCTTCCCGGTCAGCCGGCCGCCGGCCCGGATGGGGACGGTCCGGCCGTCCTGGAGCCCGATGCGCCGGCTGAAGAACATGATCGGCGCGGTCCCCGCGAACTGGCCGCCCCCAAAATAGAACGCGGTCGAGTCGGAGGTGAAGCCGCCGCCGAAGTCGAAGATGCCCTGCCCCTCCAGAAAAAACTCGCGCTTCTCGGGAAAGAAGAGGCTGAACCGGGTCAGGTTGACCTGCTGCTCGTCGACCTCGACCTGCGCGAAATCGGTGTTGTACGTGAAGTCGGCGGTGAGCCCCTGGGTGACGCCGTACTTGACGTCGAACCCCACGTCTCCCCCCGCCAGGGTGCGCTCGTCGGGGGCGCGGGCGAGGTCGGTGGTGACGTCGGAGATGCCGTACGGCTTGACCTCGAGCCGGGTGCCCGAGGCCGGCACCTCGAGCCCCACGAGGGTCGCGGCCGACGACATCTTGTAGGCCCCCGCCCAACTGAGCGAGGCGGGAATCGGGGTCAGGAACGAGGTCTCGTTGGTCGACGCCACGCGGCGCTGCACGTTGACGCCCCACATCTGCGCCGGCCCCGCCCGATAGCGGAGCGACTTGAAGGGAATGGCGATCTCGACCGTCCACCCGTCCTCGAACCGGCCCGCGGCGACGTCCCACACGGTGTTCCAGTCGATGTTCTGGCCGCGCTCGTCGGTGACGAGGGCGTCGAAGAGGCCCCCGATGGCGTTGGTGGTGAAGGCGTACGCGTTGCGGCGGTCGTAGAACGTGTCGAGGACGACCCCCAGGGTCTCGTTGCCGTACATGCCGTAGCTGTCGCGCTTCATCTCGTTCGCGACGATGCGGTCCGGGTCCCGGCTCCAGCAGCGGGCCGACACGTACAGGGTGTCGGCGTCGAACGTCACCCACACCTCGGTCTGGTCTCCGGCGAGCGCGCCCTCGTTCGGCTCCTGCTGGATGAAGTCGGTCACCGGCGGCACGTCGCGGTAGACGCGCTCGTCGAGCTGGCCGTCGAGCTGCAACGGCGCGTCGAGCCGGATCGCGCGCAGGGTCATGCGTCCGAGGTCGTCGCGGGCCGCCACTTCGGGCGGAAGGGGCGGCGGCGGGCCGTCGATCGAGCCCGTCGCCGTGGCCGCGAACCCCGCACCGGCGGCGGACGTCCCCGCTCCCGAGCCGCGGGCGGCGGTCTCTGCGTCGATTCCGGGAGGGACGGAGGCGAGCGGCGCCGCGGCCGGCTCCGGCGGCGGCGCGGGCGGGACCGGCAGCCCCGCGGCGGGGGGTGGCGCGGCCCGGCCGACCGCCGGCGACGAGACCCGCGGTCCGGGACCGGCCACCGTCGCCCGGGACCCGACGCGATGCACCGCCTCGGCAAGGCGAGCGACGAGCTCGTCCTGCAGGTCGAAGAGATCCGCCATCGCCCCGTCGACGCGGGCACCGGTAACGACCCGGCGGCTGACCGCGTCGACGAGCTGGGCGGTGATCCGGAGGCTGGCGCCCACCCGCTGGTACGCGCCGGTCACGCGCAGGCCGGGCGGGAAGGCCCCGGCCGAGGGTCCGAGTTCCGTACCCAGGGTCTCGGCGATGCCGTCACCGATCCAGGCGTCGGCGGGGTCGCTTGACAGATTGGCGAAGGCCGCGACCTCGACCGGGCCGGCGGCATCCGCGATCGGAGGCGCGGCCTGGCCGTGCGCCCGCGGCGCTCCCGCGATGACCGCCAGGATCAGACCGGCGGCGGCGGCGCGTCGGAACATCGCAACGTGAAACACAACCTCTCATCATAAACCGGGTTCCACGTTCGCGCTCCCTCGCCTTGATAGACCCCTGATAGACTGCGGCGGCGGCGCATGAGGCATTCATCGGTCATCTGGCTGGTCGGCGGGGTCGGATCCCTGGCGTCCGGCATCGCGCTGGCCTTCTCGCTGTCGGCCGAGGCGGGAGCCGCGCTCGCCCTGCTGGGCGCCGCCGCGGTCGGCGCCGGGGCCATGGCGCGGGCCCGAGCCGCCGCCGACTCCGAGACAATCGCCGAGCTCGACCGGCGCCTCGACGAGCTGCGGGGGCTCGACGCACGGCTGAGCGCGGCCGGGGTGTCGCCGGTCGAGCGGGCCTACGACGATCTCCTGCGCCGCGGCCCCGAGACGAACACACTGCCGGCGACCCTCGACGAGCAGGAACGCCGGCTGGGGGAGATGATCCGCGACCGTTGCGACCGGGTGTGGAACGGCATCCGCGATCGGCGGTACGTGCGGCGCGAGGACGGACGCATCGCAGACCTCGACGGCGGCGCCATCTTCGCGGAGCTCCGCGACATCGTGCAGGAGGTCGCGGCCCTGTACCACGCCGGGTCGGAAAATGCGGTGCTCGAGGCGCGCACCGGCGACATCGCCCTCGCGGCCCGCTCGGCCCTCGGAGAGCTGTTGCAGACGGCGCGGCAGGTGCCGTTCGTCGACCCCGCGGGCTGGTCGATCAAGGCGGTGGTGGCCCAGCTCGAGCAGGCCCAGCAGGGGCTCGCCCTGTACAAGAAGCTCTCGCCCTACGAGCACTACGTCAACGGCGCGCTCTTCGCGGCGCGCCTCGCAACCGGTTCGAACCCCGTGGGGGTCGTCGCGTGGACGCTGGGCACGCAGGTGGCCAAGCGGGTCGGGGGCAGGCTCATCAAGTCGCGCGCGGAGGTCTGGCTCAAGACCCTGCTGGAAAGCTCCGTGGCGCTGATCTACCTGCGCGTGGCGCGCATCTACGACCCGCTCCGCTCGTACCGCGGTCCGGACTGGACCGCGCTGGTGGAGGCAATCCGCATCCACGCCTGCATCCCGGGGATCGATCACAACCGGCGCCGGCTGCTCCACCGCGTCCTGTGCGCGCCGATACCGGACGAGTTCGCGAAGATGGTCCTTCTGCGCGCGCTGGCCGACGACCGTGCGCCGGCGCCGCCGTCGGTCCCCCCCGTCGACCTCGATGCGCTGCGGCCGGCGGATCGGCAGGCGGTCGGAGAGCGTCTGGCCGACCTGTTGTCCGACATGCGCGGCCTGCAGGCGCCGGCCGCGAAGGCCGCGATCGAGACCCTGCAGCGCCGCCTCCCGCTGCCGGCCGACCTGGGCAGCTCGGACCGCCCGGAGACGGGACGGGCGGCCGAGGGGTTTGCGCTGCTCGCCGCCCTCGCGCGCGACTGCCTCGGTGCGGACCCCGCGCAAGCGCGCCGGTCGATCCGCGCCAGCGTGTTCACCGCGCGCGTGAAACGGATCGTGGATGACGAGGACGCGGAACGAACCCTGCGGGAGGCGGTGGCGGCGGCGTACGAGGCCCCGAACGAGCCGGAGGAACCGCGCGCGGCCGAGCCCCCGCCCGCGCTGGTCGGTGACGGGTTGGCCGAGCCGCTGGTGGCGGCGGCGGCCGACCTGCTGGCCACCGCGCCGGCGCCGTGGCCGATCGAACACGACCACCTGGTGCTGCTCTACGCGTCGGTGCTGCTCCCCGAACGCAAGCAGGTGGCGGCCGCGTGGAGACGCTACCTCGACGCGGCGTCCCACCGGATACGGGAGCGGCTGCACCTGCCGGACCTGTCGACCTGGCCGCCCGGCGCCGCGCCGGCGATTCTGCGGCAGCTCGGGGACGGCGAGCCGCCGCTGGCCGTGCTCGCGGGAACCACTCGCGCGGGCCGGGCGCGGTGGCTCCTGTTCCATCGTGACCGGCTGCTCGTCGGGGCGGTGCCCGACAACGAGCTGGTCATCGACGACCGCGAGCCGGAGGTCCATCCCCTCCGGCCGGAGTTCCATCCCCTGGCCCCGGTCCGTCTGGTTCGCCGGCGCGGGCACCTGACCGACGACCTCGTGGTCCGGTGCGGCCCCGACCACCTGACGATCGCCAGCGCGAAGATCGGGAACTTCGAAAGGCGTTTCGGTCCCCTGCTGGGCGCGCTCGGCCTCGACGCGGACCGGCTGGGCCGCGAAGACTGACCGAACCCGGGACCAAGCCTCCCGCGCCTCCCCCATCGCGCCTCCCGGCGAGCGGCCCGCCGATTCGACGCTACAATATCCTGTGTCCGGCTTGCTCTCGGCCGCCCCCGACGGCCCGTACTTCGCCCTGTCCCGCGATCTGTTCCTCCGGCTTCTCGGCCTCGTCTACTTCCTGGCGTTCGCATCGCTCGCGCCGCAGATCCTCGATCTGATCGGCGCCGGCGGCCTGCTGCCCGCTGCCGCGTATCTCGATCGCGCCTACGAGCTCTGGGGCGCCGCCGCTTATCTTCGGCTGCCGACGCTGCTGTGGCTCTGGCCGAGCGACACCTTCCTCGCCGGCCTCTGCTGGTTCGGCATGGCGCTGTCGGTGGCGGCCATGGCCGGCATGGCGCCGAGGGCGATACTGCCGGCGCTCTGGGTCGGCTACCTCGCCCTCGTCGTCGCCGGACAGGACTTCCTGTCGTTCCAGTGGGACGTGCTGCTGCTGGAGACCGGGTTGCTGGCCGTCCTGTACGCCCCGGCCGGACGCCGGGTGGCGCTCGGGACCGGCGACGAGCCGAGCCCGGCGGGACGCTGGCTGGTGTGGGGCCTCGCGTTCAAGCTGACCTTTCTCTCCGGCGTCACCAAGCTGTCGAGCGGCGATGCGACCTGGCGAAGCCTGACGGCGCTGGAGCACCACTACGAGACCCAACCGATTCCGACCTGGCTCGGCTGGTACGCCCACAACGCACCCGACTGGTTCGGGGTCCTGTCGGTCGGCGTCATGTTCGCCATCGAGCTTGCGGTCCCGTTCGTCATCTTCGTGCCGGCCCGCTTCCGCCGGATACGGATGACCGGCTGCGGCCTGCTCTGCCTGCTGCAGGTGCTGATTGCCGCGACCGGCAACTACGGCTTCTTCAACCTGCTGGCCGTCGTCCTCTACCTGTCGCTGCTCGACGACGACGCCATCGCGTCGCTGCTCCGGCTCGGCGTCTCCGCCGCCCGCATGCGGCGGGACGTGCGGCGCCCCGCCCCGTCGTGGCGGCGGCTCGCAAGGGCGGGCGCGACGGCGTTGCTGCTCGGGCTGAGCGCGATTGCGATGGTGCGGGAGATCCGGCGCCCCGCCCCGATGCCCGCGTGGGCCGATACCCTGCTCGGCAGCGTCGCACCGTTCCGTTCCGTCAACGGCTACGGGCTGTTCCGGGTCATGACCACCGAGCGTCTCGAGATCGTCGTCCAGGGAAGCGCCGACGGTTCGACCTGGCGCGAGTATCCGTTCAAGTGGAAGCCGGGCGACCCCACCCGCGCGCCGGGGTTCGTGCAGCCGCACATGCCGCGTCTGGACTGGCGGATGTGGTTCGCCGCCCTCGACCCCCGCGACAACACCCACTGGCTGCTGCCTCTCGCGGAACGCCTGCTGGCCAACGATCCGGCCGCCCTCGACCTGCTCGACGGCAATCCGTTCCCGGAAACGGCGCCCCGCTTCATCCAGCTGATGATGTACCGCTACCGGTTCGCGACCTCGGACGAGACCGCGGGCGGGGCCTGGTGGATCCGCGAACGGCTTGGCCCGCTGACGGAACCGCTCGCCCGGCGCCCCTTAAGTCCTTGAATTTTGACCCGTCGAGGCCTATACTGCGGAGATGAAATCCTGGTCTGACTGGACCGTTTCCCGCTTCGCGGCCCTTCCCGCCGGGGTGATCCTGGGCCTCGCGCTGTCGCTCCCGGCTGACACGCACGCGCAGGAACCGGCCGGCGCACCGGCTGCGGCGGAGCTGTCGGCCTCGGCGTCCGACGCCCGCCAACTGCTCGACCGCTACTGTGTCACCTGTCACAACGCACGGCTCCTGACGGCCGGGTTGAGCCTGGAAGACACCGACGTCGCCCAGGTCGCCGCCGCCGCGGAGACCTGGGAAAAGGTGGCGCGCAAGCTGCGCACGACCACCATGCCTCCGCCCAACCGGCCGCAGCCGCCGGTCGAGGCGCGGGCGGCGATGGCCTCGTGGCTGGAATCGACGCTCGATCAGGCAGCCGCGGCGAGACCGAACCCGGGCCGGACGGAGACGCTGCGCCGCCTCAACCGGACCGAGTATCAGAACGCCGTCCGCGACCTCCTGGCCCTCGACATCGACGCCACTGCCCTGCTGCCCCCCGACGAGAGCGGCCACGGCTTCGACAACGTGACCGTCGGCGACCTGCCGCCGGCCCTGCTCGACCGCTACATCTCCGCCGCGCAGAAGGTCAGCCGGCTGGTCATCGGCAGCACGCAGACCACGCTGCAGGCCGACGTGATCCGGGTACCCGCGGACACGACGCAGGAAGAGCACGTCCCGGGACTGCCGCTCGGCACCCGCGGCGGCGTGCTGATTCCCTATACGTTCGCCCAGGACGGGGACTACGACATCCAGGTGCGGCTGGCGCGGAACCGCACCGGCAACATCGGCGGCCTGCGGGACACGCAGCCGCACGAGATGGAGATCCTGCTGGATCGGGTTCCCATCGGGAGCTTCACGGTCCAGCTCCCCGAGAGCCGGGACGATTCGCTCGTCGACCGCGACCTGAAGGTGCGGGCGTCGGTGACCGCCGGTCCCCGTGATCTCGGCGTCACGTTCCTGAAGAACGCCTCGTCGTTGATGGAGACCGAGCGCAAGCCCGGGCAGTCGCACTTCAACGAGACCCGTCACCCGCGGCTGACTCCCGCGATCTACCAGGTGTCGATTGCCGGGCCCTACGCGCCGCAGGGGGCCGACGACACGCCCAGCCGCCGGCGCGTGTTCGTCTGCCGGCCGGCCGCCGCGAACGAGGAAGACGCCTGCGCCCGGGAGATTCTGTCCACCCTGATGCGGCGGGCCTACCGGCGGCCTGTCTCCGACACCGATCTGGACGGCCCGATGGCGTTCTACCGGGAGGGCCGGGCCGGCGGCGACTTCGACCGCGGCATCGGCCACGCGCTCAGCGCCGTTCTTATCAACCCGGAGTTCCTGTTCCGGGTCGAGCTCGATCCGGACCGCGGCGGCGCCATCCCCGCGTATCACGTCAGCGATCTGGAGCTGGCCTCCCGGCTGTCGTTCTTCCTCTGGAGCAGCCTGCCCGACGACGAGCTGCTGGACGCCGCGATCCGGGGCGACCTGAGCGACCCCGACGAGCTGGAGCGGCAGACGCGCCGGATGCTCGCCGACCCCCGCTCGTTCAATCTCGCGAGCAACTTCGCCGGGCAGTGGCTGCGCCTGCGCAATCTCGAGGCGCTGAGCCCCAACGGCCGCCTGTATCCCGACTTCGACGACAATCTGCGGCAGGCGTTTCGCGAGGAGACGGAGCGCTTCATCGACAGCGTGATCGACGAGGACCGCAGCGTGCTCGACCTGCTGCGGGCCGACTACACGTTCCTCAACGAACGCCTCGCCAAGCACTACGGGATTCCCAACGTCTACGGCACCCGGTTCCGGCGGGTGGCGCTCGACGAGAGCAGCCGCCGCGGCGGACTGCTGCGGCACGGCAGCGTCCTCGCCGTCACCTCGTATGCGACCCGAACCTCACCGGTGATTCGCGGCGTCTGGGTGCTCGACAACATCTTCGGGGCGCCGCCGCCGCCGCCCCTGCCCAACGTGCCCGCGCTCGAAGAGAACTCGGTGGCGGCCAACCTCCCGATGCGGGAGCGGCTGGCCCAGCATCGCAGCAACCCGGTCTGCGCCACCTGTCATCGCACCATCGACCCGGTCGGCTTCGCGCTGGAGAACTTCGATGCCCTGGGGCGCTGGCGGGAGCACGAAGGCGACAACGGCCCCATCGACGTTTCAGGGGGTCTGCCCGGCGCCGGCGAACTCGCCGGGGTCGACGGCCTCGAAGCGGGCCTGCTGGACCAGTCCGACCTGTTCGTCACAAGACTGGCGGAAAAGCTGCTGACGTTCGCGCTGGGCCGGGGCGTCGAGTACTTCGATGCGCCCGCCATCCGCACCATTGTCCGCGACGCCGAAACGGAAGACTACCGCTTCTCCTCGCTCATTCTCGGCATCGTCAAGAGCGTCCCGTTTCAGATGAGGAACTCCACATGATCATCACGAAGAAGGCGTTACCGCGGCGTACGTTTCTGAAGGGCGTGCAGGCCACCCTGGCCCTGCCGCTGCTCGATGCGATGATTCCCGCGGCGACCGCCCTAGCCCGCACCCCGGCGAAACCCATCCGCCGGCTCGGGTACGTGTTCGTTCCGATGGGCGCCGACCACCAGCGGTGGACACCCGCCGGCCAGGGCAAGCTCGGCCAGTTGACCCCGATCCTGAGCCCGCTCGCGGCGGTCAAGGACCAGCTCACGGTGGTGACCAACACCGAGTTGCAGCTCTCCTACCCCGGCACCCACGACACGTCGAACTCCGGGTTCCTGAGCGCTGCCTACGCCAAGCACACCGAGAGCTCCGATTACTCCCTCGGCACCACCGCCGATCAGCTCGCGGCCCGGCAGATCGGCCAGGACACGCAGCTTCCGTCGCTCGAGCTGTCGATGGACCTGAACCCGCTGGCCGGCGTCTGCAACAACGGCTATGCCTGCGTCTATCAGAACTGCCTCTCGTGGTCGTCGCCGACGACCCCGCTGCCGTCGGAGGCCCACCCCCGCATCGTGTTCGAGCGGCTCTTCGGCGAGGGCGGCACCATCGAAGAGCGGCAGGCCGCGTTGCGCAGCCGGGCCAGCCTGCTCGATTCGTTCAACGAGGACATCGCGCGGCTCAAGGGCGCCGTCGGGGCGACGGACCGGGTCCGCGTCGAGCAGTATCTCGACAGCATCCGGGAGGTGGAGCGCCAGATTCAGCGGGCCGAAGCGGCGGCCAGCGACAACCTCTTCCCCGACCTCGACCGCCCGGTGGGCGTGCCGGACTCCTTCGCCGACCACGCGCGGCTGATGTTCGACCTGCAGGTGCTGGCGTTCCAGGGCGACATCACCCGGATCGTCACGTTCCAGCTCACGCGCGAGCTCAGCAATCGCACCTATCCGGAGATCGGCGTGCCGGATCCGCACCACCCGACGAGCCATCACGGCAACGACCCCGAGAAGCTCGCGAAGATCGCCAAGATCAACACGTTCCACGTCTCGCTGTTCGCCGAGTTCCTCCGGAAGCTGAAGGAGACGCCGGACGGCGACGGGTCGCTGCTCGATCAGACGATCTACCTGTATGGCAGCGGGATGGGCAACTCGAGCCTGCACGACCACGTCAACCTGCCGATTCTCGTCGCCGGCGGCGCCGCCGCGGGCATGAACGGCGGCCGCCACATCCGCCACGAGACCGGCAAGCCGCTGGCCAACCTCCATCTCACCCTGCTCGACCGGGTGGGGGTCAGGCTCGACCAGTTCGGCGACAGCACCGGCACCATCGACACCCTCTTCGATCCTGTCGCCGTGTAGCCGGATGGCCGATAGTAGTCAGGAGTCTGCGTCGCAGAGGCGGTGCGGACTCCAACCGGATGCGCGGCCTCCCGCGAGCGCAGACTGCCGCGGGAGGCGCCGGCTTCCAGGTTAGTTGGGCGGCAATGCTTGCGCCGCAGAAGTTTCACGCCAGCGAGACTTCCAACGCGACCGCAAGGTCGCGCGGCGACGATTGCCGGGCCAGGAGAGACCGATGAATCCAGGACGAATCGCTCGACTGTCGATTGTGGCGCTGGGGCTCGCCGGCGCCGCCTGGGCGGCCGACGACGCCCCCCTCGCCGACGCGGCGGAGCGGGCAGACGCGGCGCTGGTCCGCACTCTGCTGCACGCGGGAGGGGCCGACGTCAACGCACCGCAGGTAGACGGCATGACCGCCCTCCATTGGGCGGTCTATCACGACGACGCCGAGACCGCCGGATTGCTGGTGCGCGCGGGCGCGGACGTCAACGCCACGAACCGCTACGGGGTGCCGCCGTTGTCGCTGGCCGCGACCAACGGCAACGCCGGCCTCGTGACCCGGCTGCTCGATGCCGGCGCCGACCCCGACGCCGCGTTGCGGGGAGGCGAGACGGTGCTCATGACCGCGGCCCGCACCGGGAACCTCGCCGCGGTCGACGCGCTGCTCGCCCGGGGCGCGGACCCCGATGCCCGCGAGACCCGGGACCAGACCCCCCTGATGTGGGCGGCGGCCGAGGGACACACGTCGATCATGGAAGCGCTGATCGCGGCCGGCGCCGACGTGAACGCTTCCCTGCGATCGGGCTTCACCCCGCTCTTCTTCGCGGTGCGGGGAGGCCACGTCGACGCCACGCGGGTCCTGCTCGCGGCCGGCGTGGACGTGAATGCGGAGCTCACGCGCATCAAGGACGGGCCGGACCGCGCCGTCAACAACGCGACCTACCGGCCGGTGGACGACGGCATGAGCCCCCTGGTGCTGGCGGTGCGCAACGGACATTTCGAGCTCGCCATCGAGCTCCTGAAGACCGGCGCCGACCCCAACGACCAGCGCACCGGCTTCTCGCCGCTGCACACCGTGAGCTGGGTGCGGAAGCCGGACGCCAGCGACCGGGGCGACCCCGCCCCGACCGGAGCCGGTAGCCTGACGAGCCTGCAGTTCGTGCGGGCCCTCGTCGCCATGGGGGCGGACGTGAACCTGCGGCTGGAGCGGGGCAAGCGGGCGCCGCACACCGCATCCGGGCTCGGGATGGAGGGGGCGACGGCCTTCCTGATGGCGGCCGACCGGGCCGATGCCAGCCTGCTGCGGCAGCTCCTCGAGCTGGGCGCCGACCCGTTCCTGCCGAACGCCGAGCAGAGCACGCCTCTGATGGCGGCGGCCGGTCTCGGCACCAACGCGCCCGACGAGGAAGCGGGTACCGAGGCCGAAGCACTGATTGCCACCCAGATGCTGCTCGATCTCGGCGCGGACATCGACGCCGTGGACGCCCAGGGGGATACCGCGATGCACGGCGCGGCCTACGGCAACTTCCCCACCGTCGTCGGGTTGCTGGCCGCCAGCGGCGCCGATTCCGCAGTCTGGAGGCAGAAGAACGCCGCGGGGCGCACCCCGCTGTTCATCGCCGAAGGGTTCCGTAACGGTCTGCCCAGGATGTCCCGGCCCACGATCGACGCCCTCGAACGCATCATGGCGCTGGAGGGCATCTCGACCGACGGGCTGCGGCCGGAGATCGTCGACCAGTACGCGCGGCCGGTGCAACAGCCGTAGCGGCAGTCGCCACTCGACACGCATTCTCACGGGAGCAGGGGTTCCGAATGACCCCTGCTTCTTTTTGCGTCCTGTCGCAGGAGCCCTGACGAGGCCCCGCGTTTCTGTAACGGGCTCCTGGCCGCCGCCGGATACCCTTCACCGCGAACCCATCCACTGACCTCTGCGCACCGTTGCCGATTCCCTGACCACTGGGTTCCGATTGCAGGGACCATTCTGGCCTGACCGATGTCACAGCGACGATCTGCGTTCACGATGCTCCGACCCGCCCCGACTCACCGCCTGCTTGCCGCGGCCGCGATCCTGGCCGGAGTGCTGTGCGTACCCGCGGTGGCGCCGGCGAACGATGCTGACGGGGTGCGAAGCTACCTCTATCTGGCCAGGAAGCACGAATCGACCCGGGGCTGCGCCCTCAGCCCGTCGACCAGCTCCGCGATCGGCTACTACCAGATGACGCTGGCCGCCCTGCGGGACATCAAGCTCAAGGACGACATGGGCAATTGGCTCGAGAACGAATGGGGCATCACCTCGGACGAGGAGTTCCAGTGCAACCTCCACGCGAACGACGAGGCGATGAAGCGCTATACGGAGATCAACTGGGCGATACTGAACGGCGAGGTGAAGGACCGAATCGGCAACAGCGCCTACGGCGTGCTCATCGATGCCGCTTCTCTGCTCGCCGGCGCGCATTTCCTCGGCGCCCGCGGCATGAACGACTTCATCCTCTGCGGCATGCACGTCACGTGCATCGCCGAGTCGGCCGTGCAGACGAACGGCGGTGACGGCGCCGCGATTCACCGCAGGCTGATAGCACGCATGAAGGAAGCGGCGGGACTGAACGTCTCGGAGCTGACCGACGGCTCGTGACGCCGTCGCCGCACACGGGCCGGTCGCGTCCCCGCCCGCAGGCCCGGATCACTCGGGCGCGACATCGGATTCACCAGGTTCCTCGACCCGCTCGGCGGGTTGCTCCAGATCGGCCAGAATCTCATCCATCCGGCCGAGGGCGGAACGCAGATCGTCGGCTATCTCGCGAGCCAGCACGTGGGGTTCGGGCAGGTCGGCGGAATCCTCCAGGCCCTCGTCGCGCAGCCAGATGAGGGCCAGGCTCCCCTTGTCGCGGCTGACGATCTCGTCATACGCATAGGGCCGCCAGCGCCCCTCCGGCTGCTGCTCCGACCACGTCGCCTCGCGGGCATGGCGGGCGCCCGGCCGGTAGCAGGCCACGAACTCGTCGAGGTCGCCGCGGGTCATGCGGCGGGTCTTCAGCGTGAAGTGCTTGTTCGTCCGGAGGTCGTAGACCCAAACCGTTCGGGTCCACGGCTCCTTCGCACCCGGCCTGCGGTCGAAGAAGAGCACGTTCGCCTTCACGCCCAGGTCGCCGTGGCGCTCGAGGTACTCGTGCGCGGCGAGCAGGAAACCGCCCGTGCCGCAGGCCGGATCGACGATGACCTCGCCGGGCCGCGGCTGCAAGCAGTCGACCATGGCCTGGATGACAGCACGGGGCGTGAAGTACTGCCCCGCGCCCCCCTTCACGTCCTGCGCGTTCTTCTCGAGCAGCCCCGCGTAGGCGTCGCCCTTCACATCGGCGGTCATCGCCGACCAGTCCTCCCGGCCGATCAGCTCGACGATCAGCCGGCGCAGCTTGGCGGGGTCCTGGATGCGGTTCTGCGCCTTCTCGAAGATCAGCCCGAGCATGCCGCCCTGCGCGCCCAGGACGCGTAGCGTCTCGCGGTAGTGCCGATCCAGCTCCGCGCCTTCCATCGTCGGCGACGCCAGGTTCGCCCAGCGGTAGCCGGCCGGGATCGGCTGCGGATCGCCGGTGAGCCGTGTGCGCTCGTCGGCCATCTTCAGGAACAGCAGGAACGTGAGCTGCTCCAGGTAGTCCTGGTAGGACAGCCCGTCGTCACGCAGGACGTGGCAGTACGACCAGAGCTTCTGGACGATCCGGTTCGCGGTGTCGCTCACAGCCGCCGCTTGACCTCGTCGTGCGGAATGCCCTCGCCGCGATCGAGCTGGGCCAGCCCCTTCTCGATCTTCTCGAGGACGACCAGACGTGCGATGGCGTCATCGACGGTGGAGTCCGGCGGCAAATCGCGCTCCAGCACTTGGCTCGCGTGTAAAGGGGTGTGGTCCCGACTCGTTCGTCGGCGCGAGGTGTCTGACAGTGGGGCTCCGCATGCGCGGGAGGCGGTGCTCCTCGAGTTGGCCCGTCTCGCGCTCAGCGACGGCGGCGACATCGAAAGGCTCGAGGTCACCACTTGGCTCGATGCCACCGCGCTCGCCGGGTTGCGTCAAGACGGGTTGCTGGCGACGTCGCGTGACGCCCCGTTCAAGATCGGTCCCGAGTTCGCACACGACGAAGTCCGCCGCTACGCGGTCGCCCGGCTCCTGCTGCCGGACAGAGGGCCGGCTTCGAAGATCAGGATGGTCGGAGCTCCGCGCTGGTCCCTCTCGGCCGCACGACTCTCGTGTCAGGTTTTGTTGGCGGAGTCGGACACCGCCGCTACTCCGTTGCGGAACAGGTTCACCAAGCTCCAGGCGCCATTCGACGCCCTCGTCGACGCAGGTCATGGGGCCCGCTGGGGCGACGTTCCTGGCGAAGCCCTGCTCACACTCGCGAATCCCAGCGCAGTGCTCCGGGACGCGTGGCCCGAACTCCTCGCCGCTGACGCCGCCGGCCTGGGACGGCTCGCCCGCTTGGTCGACCAGCGGCTTGGCGAGGACGACGGCATCGTGGACGTCATCGCCGTCGAGCCGATCATCACGCTGTTGCTCGAAGACCAAGCTCCATGGCGGTCCAGCGAGTACGCCCAACGTCTCTTACGAGTTTGGCTGCGCGGACACGTCGTCGCCAATACTCCCGCTGGTCGACCGAGCCGGGCCTCGAGTCGGCCGCGGAGCGAGTCGAGACCGTGCCGGGTCAGCTCGCCGTTCCGGCAGCGGTCCCGCACGTCGAGGCCGGTCTGGAGGACGGCCTTGACCTTCGGGCCCCAGGGGCTGTAGGGGTGCGTCGACGCGCCAGCCCGTTTCATCCGGCGTGACCACCGGCGCGTCGCGGACCTGCCGGCAGAGTTCCCGGTAGACCGGCGTGGCGTCGCGGGCGGTTCGCTGCAGCAGACGGACGAGGCCGCCCGTGGTGACCTGCACGCCGAGCCTGGTCCGCAGCAGGCCAACGACCTTGGCCAGCGGCACACCCATCTCGGTGTGCAACTCGACGACGAGCGAGGCCAGCCCGGGGCCGAGCTGCACCGCGGCCGCCCCGAGCGCATCGGAGGTCTGAAGGCGGTGGCGCCCTTGCACGCGCCGCCGGCACTGCGAGCAGCGGCCGACCTCGATGTCGAAGCGACGCACGATGGGTTGCACCTTCGGGAGCTCTTCCTGATACTGCGAGGCCACGCGGGTCACCTCAACGGCGCCGCCGCAGTCGGGACACGCCGTCGGCGCTGGCGCCCTGTGGGTCTCGTCGACCCCCGCCGGGCGTGGGCGGCAGCCCTGCCGGCCGTACCGTGCACCGGGCCGGCGGCCAGGGCGCCCGCTCTGCCCTTGCGGCCGGTCCTTGGCGAAGGGCGCGGCTTGCCGTCGCCCTGCGCGGCGCGCGTCGTCGAGTTGCTTCTTGAGGTGTTCGCTACAACGCTTCCACCGGTCTCGGTCGCGGGTGGTGCGCGCCAAGTCCTCGCTCAGCTTGGCGTTCTCACGCTCGAGCTCCCCGATACGCTTGTCCCGCGAATCCTGCTCTCGCCGGGGTACCCCCGAACCGCCGCGTCCGCCGCTCTCGCGAGCCACGCCCTACGTATCGGCAGGTGCCCACTGTTGGCCACCCTCAAGAATTGATCATTTCTCGACACTCGTCGACGGACCCCGTTGACGACGACGCGGTGGCGGGTCGTCGTCATGGCTGGGGTCTGAGCGGCGACGGCGTTTGCGCTGCTGCTGGGTGAGCTCGGCCTCGCGCCGGCGATAGCTGCGGCCTTCGACGACGAGGATCTCGACGTGGTGGGTCAGGCGATCGATCAGAGCTACGGCGCACGAGGCGTTGGGGAAGACGGTGTCCCAGTGCTTGAACGGCAGGTTGGTGGTGATGAGCAGGGACCGGTGCTCGTAGCGGCGGCTGACGAGTTGAAAGAGCAGGTCGGCGGCCCGTGCGTCGTAGGCGAGAAAGCCGACCTCATCGACCACGAGTAGTGATGGCCGCGTGTAGTGTCGGAGGCGTCGTTCGAGGGCGCGGGCGGTTTCCTGTCCGTTGAGATCGAGCAGGAGGTCGGCGGCGGTGGTGAAGAGGGCGGAGTGTCCGGCGAGGATGGCTTGGTGGGCGACGTTCTTGGCGAGCATGGTCTTACCGAGGCCCTGGGCCCCGACGAGGATGACGTTCTCGCCGCGGGCGAGGAAGTCGAGGGTGAGGATGCGTTCGAGGGCTGGTCGGTCGAAGGCGGTGGGCCAGTCCCAGTCCCAGTCGGCGAGGGGCTTGAAGCGTCCGAGGCGTGCGCAGGTGAGTCGGCGCTCGACGCTGCGGCGCTGTCGGTCTTCGAGCTCGGCGCGGGCGATGTGTTCGAGCATCACGGTCGTGCTCCAGCGTTTGCGGGTGGCGGTGGCGACGAGGTCGTTGAGGTCGTCGGCGGTGCGATTGAATCCGAGTCGGCGGAGATCAGTCTGCAGCGTCGTCGGGGGTGTTTCGTCCGAGGGCATCGTAGGTCTCCAGGTCATGGGGCCGGACGTCGAGGTCTCGCAGCCCCGGTCGGTCGGGCAGGGTTAGCCGGAGCGGCGGTTTGAGTCCGCGCTGTCGGCGGCGCGTCTCGAGGATGTGTGTGATGGAGCCGGCGCCGAGGGCGTCTCGTTGGAGGGCGTCGTCGACGGCGGCGGCGAGCTCCTGCGGCCCGTAGTCGTCGAGCAGGGCGAGCAGCCGGGTGGCATGCGGTCGTAGCGCCTCGCCGCGTTCTGCGAGGCGCTCGAAGAGGGCGGCGGTGGCGGGGACGGCGACGCGGAGCCGGTCGCGGGTGGTGTGGACGTTGGCCTGGCGGGTGGCGGCGAGCAGGCCTTCCAGGTGCGCGGGGTCTTCGACGGTCTGTGCGGTGTCGTAGGTGCGGCGATGGCGGGCGAGCTCGGTCTGCTGGTCAAGGATGCGGACTCGGGTGTCGCTGGCGAGCAGGGTCAGGGGCTTGCGGACGTGGGTGTGGGGGATGGAGTAGAGATTGCGGTCGAAGCGGACGTAGGGGGTCTTGCCGGAGCGGACGACGCGCACGAGTTCGGTCTCGAAGGGATGGGCGGGGAGCGGGAGCAGGCGGGGCTTCTCGTCGGCCCAGACCTCGGCGACGGTACGGTCGGGTTGCTCGGGGTGGCGCCGTTGGTGGGCGACGTCGTCTCGCCAGCGTCGAAACTGGGCGTTGAGGTCGTCGAGGTCGCGGAAGGGCCGGGCGGCGAAGAAGGCGTGGCGTAGGTATTGGATCTGCCGTTCGATTTTCCCCTTCTCATTTCCGCGTCCCGGTGTGCAGGGTCGGGGGGCGAAGTGGTAGTGGCCGGCGAGCTCGAGCAGGCGGGGGTGGAACTGGACGGCGGCGCCGCGGCGGTCGAGGACGGCGCTTCGAGGTTGTCGTACACGAGCGTGCGGGCGGTCCCGCCCAGGGCCTTGAAGGCTTCGACGTGTCCGCGGAGGAAGCTCTCGAGGGTCTGGTCGAGGGTGAAGAGGGCGGCGATGGCGCGCGAGTAGCCGAGGACCATGACGAATCCGGAGACGGCGCGTGTGCCGTGTCCGATGCGGACCTTGCCGAAGGAGCCCCAGTCGACCTGCGCCGACTCGCCGACCAGGGTGACGACCCGACGGTAGACGGTCCGGCCGGTCTCGGGCCGCAGGCGCTTGACGATGCGTCGGAGTTGGTTGACCGAACCGGGATAGCCGCGCTGGCGGACCATCTCGTGGATGCGGGTGGCGCGGAGGCTGGGGTACTGGGCCAGGGTGTCGCGGATGAACGGCAGATAGGGGTCGAGGGCGCTGGGTCGATACACGCCGCGGCGGCCGGCTCCCGACTCGTGCTCGACGGCGGCGCGAACCGTCTCACGGTGGAGGCCGAGTTGGGCCGCGATGGTCCCGAGCTTCCAGTGCTCGCCGTAGTACAGGCGCCGGATCTCGGCGCGTTGCGCGGGCGTGATCATCGTCCCTCCTTCCCCGCACGGCGCGAGGCTCCCGCATCGGGGTCAGCCACCGGCTTGACCGGCCGCAGACCACGCACCGCGCGGGTGCGGGAACCGGGACGGCGTCAGGGACGGGGAGTCTGTCCGATGGCCGGGATGCGGGGGAAGTGTGATCCGTCACGCGGCGGCGGGCGCGGTAGGCGCGTTGACGGTCGCGGTGGTCGAGACGTCCTTCCGGACTGCGCTGATGACGGGCGTTGGCGGCCCGAACGGACCGGCGCCGAGCGGCCGTCCGGCACGGCGGCGTGCAGTAGGCATGACCGCGGTCACACGCCGCGCAGACGGCGAAGGGACGGCTGCACTGACGGCAGGCTCGCTGTCGGAGGGGCTGGTCCACGGCGTCGGAGCGCGCGGGGCGATCTCCGACTGGACAACGGACCTGAACCGTGGCACAACAGCAGCGACCGGCTCGGTCTGTCGGAGCTCGGGGCGGTCACGAGGGTCCGGTTGGGGTACAACCGGGCCCTCACCCCACGTCTGAGTCCGCTCTCTACGCTACCCGAACGCAGCGCTGGCGGCCAACGCCGGGGCCATGGACGCCGACGCTCCCCATGGACGCAAAGAGCGCGCCCACAGGGAGCTTGGAAAACCGCGAAGAACGCGGTTTCCCACAGCGCCCACAGCCAGCATCTTCCTCCCCATCAATCTCCAGGAAGAGATCCGATGCTGGACTCGATCGCACCGACGGTTGTCGAGAATACGTCACTTTTCGACGGCCGTTGACACCCACCGAACCTGCACACCACTTCGCGGATTTTCTCGCTTCTACCCGGTAACCAAAGACCCCGATTCCATGGTGGGAGCCCCTCGCATTGCAGCCCGAGGTCGAGGCGTGGCTGCCGGCTGCAGCGGGCCGCGCAGACTGTGTCGACCAACTCATCAGCTTCCTGGGCGTGCTACATCCGAGGATCAAGTTCGCACAGGGCTGCCGTGGGTGGCGACGCTCGTGCTGGCGGATCCGCCTTCCGTCGGCGGCCGCACGTTCCTGTTGCCGGGCTGGCTGATCGAGACGCGGTCTGCGGCTGTCGACATCGGTCTCTTGGCCATGCGGGAAATCCTGCTGCAGGAGTCAGTCTACGGCAAGCGCGCTGTCGGGGGATTCAGTCGGCCGAGTGGTCAAGGCCTTGCCGTCAAGGCCCAGGAGTGAGAGGATCGAGTCATGCCAGCGACGCCGGTCTCGGCATTGCTCAAGCTTCCCGCTTCGGAACGGGCCGCAATTGCGATGGCGTTGTGGGATAGTCTCACCGACGCCGAGCGCGATGCGGAGCTCGTCCTCACCCCGGAGCAGGAGATGGAGTTGGACCGGCGCTGGGCGGCACATCTTGAAGACCCCGCCTCGGCGATTCCCTGGAACGAGGTACGTCGTCAGCTTCTGGGTGGCCGGTGACACGGTCTGTCCGGTTTCGAGCCGAAGCCGCGGCTGGGGCGTCGGATGCGCGCCGTTGGGACGAGAGTCGACGAGGGACACGAGGTCAGTGAGCAGCCGCTTCGACGACGCGCCCCGCACCCGGTCCCTGTCGAGCGTCTCGTAGTCTCAGGCACACTGATGGACGTCATTGAGCGCTCGTGGGGCGCGCGGCTTCAATCCAGTCGGACCAGCGCGTCGATCGTGGTCCCGATTGCGGCGGCGATTCGCGACAGCGCGCTCGCCGATCCCGGTTTCAGGCCGCGTTCGATCTCGGACAGGTAACCGACAGCGAGCCCCGTCCGAGCCGCCAGATCGCGGAGCGTCAGGCCGCGATGTCGCCTGAACGCCACGACGGGCCGCGCGCCATCCATGATCGCCAGCGCCACCGCGTGCGGGATCCGGCTGCCGTCATCGGCTATCCGGGCGGCCAACGCGTCCTCCAGCTCCTCGGTACGGGCAATCAGTGCATCGTATTCCAGCCGCGTCAGCGTGACCGAGTCGGTCTCAGTCATATGCTTCCCTCCGGTGCCGCACTCTCACCACGACCATGACGACGGCTGTGCCGCGTTCCATCATGAACAGGACCCGATAGTCGCCCACCCTCAACCGCCGATACGTGCCGCCAACGAGTTGGATCACCTTGTTGGCAAGCGATGTTGGATCTTCGGCGTACTGCTCGACCTTGGCCACTATTCTCCTGCGCTCCGAACCGGCGAGGCGGCGCATGTCCCGGACTGCCCTGGTCGTCCACTGGATTCTCAATGGCCCGGCTCTGCGCCCTGATGTTCTCATATAGAGAACATCAGGGCAAGGGCAGCGGATGCGAGATGAGCCGCCAGACGACGTCGAAACCGGGCCGCGCCGCCGTACGACCCAGGCAGCGGGTTCCGAGCGCGCCAGCCGTGGATCTCAGCTCCCGGCTCCAGCCCCGCGCAGGATGGCGTACAGCAACTGGTCCTGCACGGTGCCGTCCTTGACGGCGCTGCGGCGCATGCGGCCCTCGAGTTGGTAGCCGACCTTCTCGAGGACGCGGCACGAGGCGGTGTTCGAGGCGAGGGGAATCGCGTACAGGCGTTCCAGGTCCCAGGTGTCGAAGGCGAAGCGGGTGAACCCGGCCAGCGCGCGCGTGGCGATGCCGCGGCCCCAGTACGGCTCGCCGAGCCAGTAGCCGACCTCCGCGGAGCAGCGCTCCACGTCGTCGCGGAGTATCGCGCCGATGGCGCCGACCGGCAGATCGGCGACGGTAATCGCGAACTCCGACTCGGGGGTCGCGCCTCGCGCGAACGCGATGAACCCGCGCGCGTCGTCGACCGAGTAGGGATGCGGGAACCGGTCCCGCAACTGCAGCCACACCTTGCGGTTGTTGGCGTGCCGGGCGAGGTCGGCGGCGTCCGTCTGGCGGAACGACCGCACGCCGCAGGATTCCAGGTCGAGGCGCAATCTCAACCCCGCGTACGATGGATGGTGCGGTTGGCGCGCGTTCGTCGTGCCGCTCGCGCAGCGTGCACGCCGTTGTGGGCGGAAGAGACGCGACGGCCGGGAGCTACCGCTGCCCTTCCGAGAACGCCGCGACGGCCTCGGCGACGAGCCGGATGTCGTGCCGCAGGCTCTCGGCGACCACGTCGAAGTGGGTGCGGAGGCGCTGCTCCGATGCCGTGATGGCCTCCTGAAGCTCGTCTCTGGTTGCGAGACCCCGCAGAATCTGCTCGATCCGATCGACCCGGCGTTCGACGTTTTCTACACGCTGTTCCATCTGCTCGGTCCACATGGTCCCTCCCCTGCCACGACGGCAACGGCGGAGCGCGAATCGCTCACAGGACCGCGGCCATCGTAGCACCGTTCGGGAGCAAGAGCCGTGCCGGCGCGGCAGGAGACGCGTCCGGGTTCGCGGTCCGGGCGGCGCCAATAGCACCGGCGGCGGCCGCAGTCGCCAGAACCGACAAGCCGAGCAGCTTCTTTGAACATGACGATTTTTCGTTCCGTACGGTGACGCCGTCCCGGCGGCTCCGCCTCCGCCACGACCCGCTCCTCGGTACAGGCTCTTCCGGGAATGCCCATGCGCAACCGACCTCAGTACCCTTCGACCACCGGAAAGCGCTCGTCGGTAGGCAACGGCTGGACCCCGAAGGCGTTGAGCAGCATCGACACCATGCGATAGCGCGCGGCAGTGGCCACGATGCTCATCATCTGGCGGGTGTCGTACCGCTCGGCGAGCGCGGCCCACGTCTCGTCCGAGACGGTGGTGTCGCGGTACATCTCGTTCGCGGCGTCAATCAGCAGGCGCTCGGTGGCGTTCCAGCCCGCGGCGTCGTGCCCCTGGGCGATCCAGTACGGGTCGAGGCCGTGGTCGCGCGCGCGGCCGACGCTGCCGACGTGCTTGGCCCACTCGTAGACGGCCTGGGCGTTCCAGCCCGTGCGCAGGATGAGCAGCTCGCGGTCGTGCGGCGTCAGCCCCGACAGCTCGGGGTTCAGCACGTAGCCGGAGGTGGCGCTGAAGGCGTCGGCCATCGCCGGGTGCCGGCGGAACGTGCGGGAGACGCGCAGGCCGGGACCGTCCGCCGGGTCGATGCGCGGGCTCGCGAGGGGCGGCTCGCGCACCGGAACCACGACCCGATAGGCGACGTCGCGGGTGGGCAGACGCTGTGCTGACCCTTCCTCGGGCTGGATGCCGAGGGCGTTGAACAGGATCGCGAGGGCGGTGGTGTCGGCCACCGTCGCCACCGCGTCGATCAGGTTGTGTTCGTCGTAGCGTTCGGCGAGCGCCGCCCAGGTGACGTCGGTGACCGACGAGTTGCGGAAGAGCTGATCGGCGAAGCCGACCAGCGCGTCCTCGAAGAGCTCCCAGCGCTCCAGGGACGGCCCCTCGGCGAGATCCGTCAGCTCCTCCGCCGTCAACCCGGCGTCGGGCGCGACGGCAGCCTGGTCAGCCCAGATACGGGCATTCTGCGCGAGCCACGCGGTGCGCAGGATGAGCATCGCGCGGTGGCGCGGCGACAGGGTCGAGCCGGTCGAGACGTAGTCCCGGAACGCGAAGATGCGGTCGGCGAGGGCGGGGACCCGGACGAGAGTGCGCAGGGCGTTCCCCGGCTCGGCGCCGCCGGCGTGGCGCTCGACGACCTGGCGCCGCGCGTCGGTCCACTCGGCCTCCGCCAGCGGTGCGATGCGCGGTGCGCGCAGGCGCCGGTGCGGCAGCACGCTGCCGGGCAGCCCGGTGATCGCCCGGGCCGGCTCGATGCGGAGCAGGGCCGCGTCGTCCTCCTCGGTCAGCACGTAGAGGAACCCGTCGGGCCCCTGCCGGACGTCGCGGATGCGCTGCTTCAGCTCGGCGAGCAGCCACTCGCGGCGCATCTCCTCCCCGCGCTGGTTGAACACGATGCGTTCGAGGTGACCCGTCCGCTGCATCCGCCCGACCGTCATCGAGCCGACGAAGAGGTTGCCCCGCCAGGCCGGGAACCGGTCGCCGTCGTAGAACGTCAGCCCCGACGGCGCGATCGACGGCCACCACAGGACCTCGGGCCGGTCGAACCCGTCGACCCACGGGGTGTCGGACACCCGCACCCCGGTGTACTCCCGGCTGTCGGAGGCGACGGGCCAGCCGTAGTTGCGTCCGGACAGGATGACGTTGGCCTCGTCGCCCCCCTGCGGCGCGTTCTCGGTCGCCCAGAGGAGGCCGGTCTCGGGATGGAACGCGAGACCGAGCTGGTTGCGATGGCCGAACGAGTAGATCTCGGGCAGGTAGCCGGGCCGGCCGACGAACGGGTTGTCGGCGGGCACGCTGCCGTCGTCGTTGACGCGGATGACCTTGCCGACGTGGGTGCCCGGGTCCTGGGCGCGCTGTCCGGTCGTCTGGGATCGGATGGCGCCGCCGACCGTCACGTACACCTTGCCGTCGGGGCCGAACGTCACCCGCGAGGCGGCGACGCCGCGGCCGAACCCCTCGGAGACGAAGATGTCGCGCACCTCCGTCAACGCCCCGCTGTCGAGCCGGCCCCGGGCGAGGGCGATGGTCGCGCCCCGGCGGCCGTCCTGCTCCATCGGCTTCGAGTAGGTGAGATAGACGAGCCGGTCGTCGTCGGGGTGGAGGGCGATGTCCATCAGGCCGGCGAGCCGGGTACCCAGATAGACCTCGGGCACGCCGGGAATCGGCCGCGGATCGAGCACGCCGTCCCGGATCAGCCGCAGGGCGCCCGCGTCGCGCTCGGTGACGAGGATGTCGCCGTTGGCGCGGAACGCCAGCCCCCACGGATGCGAGAGCCCGGTCGCGACCGGCACGACCCGGATGCGTGGCTGCTCGGCGCTGTACAGCACCACCGGCCCCTCGGGCAGGGCCACGGCGGGCACCCCGCTCAGGGCGGTGGCGCGCTGGCCGACCTGCGCGGACGCGACGGCGCCGCGGCCCGCCTCGATGCCGGTGACCGCGAGTGCGCAGACGACGAGCGACAGCACCGCCGACGAACCGCCACGGGTGCAGGGCTGCATGGTGCGACCTCCGTGCCCCCCTGAGGGGGCGGACCGCCTCCCGCGAGGGAGGCACCGCGCGCGGGCAACCCGGCGCCGGGCACAAGGGATCCAGGAGCCTGGGCCGCAGAAACGATACCGCCTCCCGCCGGGAGGCGCCGACTCCCGGCAGAGTCGGTTGGGGCGGCAATCGGAACCGCCGGCGACGACTTCCGGGCCAGGAGTCTGCGCCGTCGAACGGTGCAGACTCCCGGCAGGGTTGGTTGGACGGCAATCGGAGCCGCGGGCGACGACTTCCGGGCTAGTTGTCGTCGGTCAGCTCGGCCCGGGCCTTCCGCTCTTCGGTGATCCGCTCGTAGTCCTCGTCGGTGATGAAGATGACCTGCTGGTTCGCGTGGGCCATCTCGTCGACGGTGCGCGGTCCGTAGCTCACCCACTGGCGCGGGTCCGGATTGTTCCGGTTCGCTCGCGTATTGTCGTGCCACGTGGTGATCTGCATGACCGTGCCCTTCGGCAGCACAGGCGCATGGTCGGGGTCGTAGATGTAGTTCAGGTGCCAGGTGTTGTCGAACCGATCGGAGTAGTTGATCACCTCGCGGCGGCCATCGGGATAGAGCGCCTCCAGCAGGAAGGCCTTGCCCCGGTAGTGCATGTGGGGCTGGAAGTTGTGGAGGAGGGTCGGCGCCGGCAGCACGTAGGTCCCCTGATGCTGGACCACCGAGTTCGGCGGAATCTCCAGGGTCTGCGCCGCGCTCGCCCCCATGGCCACGAACTCCGCGCTGTACTTCGGCGGGGCGTCCTGGGGGTAGAGCCACCAACCGACCGAGAGCACGTCGGTCACTTCCTCGCCGACCGCGTGGTAGTGGATGTCGAACTCCACATTCGCCCCCTCACGCACCAGCTTGCCGACGTTCTCCGGATAGATCTCGCCCTGCTTGCCCTGCGCCCACTCCGTGAACAGCTCGCGGACCTCTTCGGGGTCGGTGGCCCGCTTCCGGGCGGCGGCGATTACCGCATCCACCCCGACCTGTCCGTCCCGCAGCGCCCGCTCGGCCTCGATGAGCTCCGCTCCCTTGGGCTGCAGCAGGTAGGTGGACGCATGGTGCACGATGCGGCGGCCTTCGAGCGACGGCTTGGTCTCGGACGCCCGCACCCACACGGGCCCCATCAGGTTCAGCTCGGCCCGCGGCCGGTACCACGCGTCCTGTCCGTCGGCCGGCATCGTCCACGGCTGCGACTCGACCACGATGTCCGGCGGTCCCAGCCGGTCCTCGAGCTCGTAGCGGTCGGCGGCCGGCCACACCACCGGCGGCGGCATGTCGGCGGGGTCGCCGAGCGGCGCCCCGGCGTCGACCCAGCGCACGATGGTGTCGATCTGCGCGTCGTTCAGCGACCGGTCGTTGATGAAGTGCTGGATGCCGACGGTCTTGTCGAGATGCCAGGGCGGCATCTCGCGCGACTGCACGCGGGCCTTGATGGAGCGCGCCCACGGCCGCGTCTCCTGCCAGGTCACCAGGGACATCGGCGCCATGCTGCCGACCCGGTGGCAGGTCTGGCACTTCTGCTGCAGGATCGGCGCAACGTCTCTCGCGAACGTCACGTCCGCGCCGGCCGTCTGCGCCGCGCCGCCGGCCGGGATCAGTGCCGCCGCCCCGAGCAGCAGACCGCGCGCCGCGTGCCGCCACGTCTCCGCAAGCTGTCCATGCCTCATCGCCTTCTCCTCCACGGTGTCCGGTCAACCGCGCAGCTCTGCCGAGTCTCGACTCAGTCGCGAGCGTCCGCGGCATCGACCCGGACGTGCACGTAGCCGTTCGTCCAGCAGCACTGGTTGCTCTGCCGCGATCCGTCGGAGGCGACCACGTGGAGCACGTAGTCGCCCGGCTCGGACAGCGTCGCGGCCGTGCTCGCCCGTCCGATCTGCCCCGCCGATCCGTCCTCCGCCTCGACGTCCGGGCTGCCGTCCTCGAAGCTGACCGCGCCCGGTCCCCGGAACTTGCTCCACGCCACCGCCAGCTCCGGCTCGTCCCGGCCCGAGCCCAACCCGTCGTCGCTGACCCAGACGTCGAGGGCCAGCGGAGCCCCGGCGGCGACCGTGCGCTCGGCGGCACCTCCCGCGGGTCCCGAGAACCCCTCGTCCGCCGGGTCGAACCGCACCACCGGCGGAGCGTTCCCGGGACTGGGTCCGGCCGCCGCCCTGAACGGTTCGATCAGGTACTCGGCGTCGAGGCTGACCGGGATCTCCAGGGTCGCTCCCCGCGAGATCAGGGTCCAGGTGACCTCGGTGGTCGTATCCGCGGGCAGGGTGATCGTGAACACGCCGATCCGGCGCCGCGGGAAGAAGTACGTCGGCTGGCCCTGGTCTTCGGGACCGGGCGCCACCCGGTTGTTCGACCCCACCGGAATGGACACCTCTTCCGCATGGTTGCGATTGAAGTAGCCGAACGACGCGGCGATGGTCCCATCGGGCTGCCGGTACCACCCCTCGTAGACCGGCGATACGCTCTGTCCGCGATCGTGCCGAATCAGGCCGCCGGCCCGGGTGACCTGCGCATCCGCGGCCGCGCCGAAGCCGAGCAGGCCGGCGATCGCCACCGCCGCCACGCCGATCCGGCCCCACCGGCACCCGGGCGCAGCCGATACGTTGCACATGATCGGCGATTCTCTCAGTACAGGCAGTCCGTGTCCAGAATGCGGCTTGTTCGGACCCGCAACTCGCCCCCGGGCCAATGGCGCGCAGGCCGTAGACCGTGCTCCCGCTCCCCGGTGGATTCCGCACAGCGCTGCACCGAAGAAACGCAGATTGAACGACTCATGAAAAGGGGCCCGCTATACTACCGGTATGAGACCCGCCTGCAGGCCGTAGTGGAAGAAGAGGTCCACCGGTATCGCCGTTCGGCGACCCGTGACGGGCGCACCCTCTCGGAGTGGGTCCGCCAGAAGCAGCGCCGCGCCGCACGGGCCGAACCGTCGGGCAGCATCAACCGGACGCCAGCCCGGAGAGCGCCGCCTGCGGCTCCGTTCGCCGCCCAACCAACCCTGCTAGCAGTCTGCACCGTTCCACGGCGCAGACTGCCAGCCGAGATCCGCGCCGCCGCGCGCCACGACTTTCCCACCGGGGACATCGATCGGATGCTGCGCGAGATCGAATCGGGCCATCGGACGTGATCCCGATCGACTCGAACGTTCCTCCTCGGGCGTGGACATGACCGCGTGCTCGCTGCTCGACCTCTCCCCCATTCCCGAAGGCGGCGACGCCGCGCTGGCGCTGCGCAACACGGCGGACCTGGCGCGGCACGCCGAGCGCTGGGGGTACCGGCGCTTCTGGCTGGCCGAGCACCACAACATGCCGGGTATCGCGAGCGCCGCGACCGCGGTGGTCATCGGGCACGTGGCCGCCGCCACGTCGACGATCCGCGTGGGCGCCGGCGGAATCATGCTGCCGAACCACGCGCCGCTGGTGATCGCGGAGCAGTTCGGCACCCTGGCCACGCTCTTTCCCGGGCGCATCGACCTCGGCCTGGGGCGCGCGCCGGGCACCGACCAGACCACCAGCCGCGCCCTGCGCCGGAATCTCGAGGGCGACGTCGACGCGTTTCCGCGCGACGTCATCGAGCTGCAGCAGTACTTCGACGCGCCGGAACCCGGCCAGCGCGTGCGCGCGGTGCCCGGGGCGGGGCTCGACGTACCCCTCTGGATCCTGGGATCGAGCCTGTTCGGCGCGCACCTCGCGGCGGCGCTGGGACTGCCCTACGCCTTCGCCTCGCACTTCGCGCCCGCCCTGCTGATGGAGGCCATCGCGACCTACCGGTCGCGATTCGCGCCGTCGGCGCACTGCCGGAAGCCGTACGTCATGGCCGGCCTCAACGTCTTCGCGGCCGACACCGCCGAGGAGGCGCGCCTGCTGCGCACGTCCGCGCAGCAGTCCATTCTCAGCCTGCGCCGCGGCATGCCGGGCCAGCTGCCGCCCCCGGTGGAGCACTTCGAGACGCGGCTGTCGCCGGTCGAGCGTCAGATTCTGGAGCAGGTGCAGTCGTGCTCGGTGGTCGGAGCGCCCGGCGCAATCCGAACCGGAGTGGCGGAGTTCGTGAAACGCACCGGCGCGGACGAAGTCATGATCGTCAGCCACATCTACGATCACGACGCACGGCTGCGCTCGCTGGAGATCGCGGCGGAGCAGGTGATCGCGGACCCGATCGGCGTCTGACGTGCGCCACGGCAAGCCGAGGCCCTGCAGAGCCGCACGCGTCGAAGCGGCGGGCGGCAGCGATCGGACGCTCGGCGCGATCGACCTGCACGACAGGCGGCGCGCCTATCGGCGCAACAGACCGCTCCAGGACGGTGATCGACATGGAGTTGCCAACCATAACCCGGGCGCAACCGTCGTCTGCGGGTTGGCGTGCGTGGCGCACCGCAAGGTGATTTCCGTCAGCGTCCTTACGGCGCGGAGACCGCCAGCGCCACCCCGGCGCGTTCCATCACCGCGCGAATGGCCGCCGCGGTGGCCGGGTTGTCCTGGATGCCCCGGCCGAGGGGCACGTTCTCGACGATGTCGAGCGGCGTCCACTCGCGGGAGTTCGGCTGGTTCCAGACCGCGGGATCGACGCCCGCCTCCGCCAGGAACGCCACGACCGCCGGCACGTGCTTGTAGGCGGCCCCGTGCATGACGGTCTCGCCCTTGGCGTCGACTTCGTTCAGGTCGCCGCCCAGCTCCAGAGCCACCTGCACCGCCTCCAACACCTCGGGCGGTGTGCCGGGATCCTCACCCGGCGACGACGTGCCGACACCCGCCGCCACCATGATCGGCGTCGTGCCGTCCTCGTTGGGCAGCAGCGGGTCGGCGCCGAGCTCGGCGAGCAGGCGCATCAGGGGCGCGTCACCGGTGCGGGCGGCGAGGAGAAACGGCGTACCGCCGATGAAGTTCAGTCGGGTGATGCCGGCCGGGGGCCGAATCGTGACCCGGGCGTTCAGGTCGGCGCCGGCGGCGGCGATCTTCTTCACGAACTCCAGGCTCGTCATGGCGCCGGAGCCCTTCGGCGACGGGTTGTTGCTGCCGGCGATGCCCGCCTTGCGCACCCACGACACCTGGTGCAGCGCCGTCCAGCCCCGCGAGGCCACGTTGACGTCGGCGCCCCGGTCGACGAGCAGGGCGCCGAGCTCGTAGTGGGCGTTGGCGGCGGCGAGCAGGAAGGCGTCGAGACCGGTCGCCTCGCGCTCGGCGCTGGTGCCGCCGCGGCGACGCCCCTGCGCCACCGGCAGAGACTCTCCGGCGCCGACCCCGGCCTCGAGCAACGTCTGCACAACGCCGATCTCGCCTTCGCGCACCGCGAACAGCAGCGGGGTCCAACCCTGGGCTGACCGGGCGCTGACGTCGGCGCCGTGCGACAGCATGGTCGGAACGAGGTGAGCATGCCCCTCGGCGGCCGCCCACATCAGCGCCGTCTGCCCGCGCCACGCCTCGGCCGCGTTCACATCGGCGCCGTAGTCCAGCAGCAGCTCCACCACGTCCTGCGCCCCGGTTCGCGCCGCCGTCATCAACGCCGTCTCTCCCTCGGCCAGCGTCGTGTTCGGATCGACCCCGGCGTCCAGGAGCAGCCGGACGACGGCGGCGTTGCCGTTCACGCAGGCGAGGGCGATGGGCGCCACTCCGTACCGGTTCGTCGCGGAGGCGTCCGCCCCCGCCGCCAGCAGCAGCTCGACGATGCCCGCATCGTCGGCATGGACGGCCCAGTGGAGCGGCGTGGTGCCGTCGGGCTCCGCCGCGGTCGCATCGGCGCCGCGGTCGAGCGCCGCACGCACCCCGCCCGCGTCGACCGCCCGGATGGCGTCGAGCAATCCGGCATCGACCACCTCTGCCGCGGCGGCGCGGACGACGCCGGCACCTGCAACAGTGGCAACGAGCAACCAGGTGGCAATCGAACAAGTCACAGGCCGGAAAATGGAACAACGCATGGAATGCCTCCCGTGAACGAGCCCGAAAACGACTCGCGGGCTGCCGGCCTGAGAAGCCGGCAGCCCGCGTAACCTCCCGTGTGCGCTACAGCGACAACGGCTCGACGATCTCGCCGGTCCGGCCGGTGCTGTCGGCGAAGTCGTCCAGGTGCACCCCCACGTCGTCGAGCAGGGTCAGGTGGAAGTTCGCCATCGGCGTCAGCTCGTCGTACTTGACGTGGCGCCCGCCGGCGATGCGCGACCCCGCCCCGCTCGCCACGACGATGGGCAGGTTGCGGTGGTCGTGGACGTTCGGGTTGCCGAGTCCGCTGCCGAGCATGTAGGTCGTGTGGTCGAGCAGGGTGCCGTCGCCGTCCTCGGTGCGCTTCAGCTGATCGACCATGTACGCGAAGAGCGAGACGTGATACTGGTTGATCTTCGCGAGCTGGGCCAGCTTCTCGGGGTTGTCGAGATGGTGCGACGTCGGGTGGTGCGGATCCGGCACGCCGATCTGCGGATAGGTGCGGGTGCTGGCCTCGCGCGCCATCTGGAACGTGATGACCCGGGTCAGGTCCGCCCGCAGCGCGAGCACCTGCAGGTCGTACATCAGCTTGACGTGGTCCTCCCAGACGTCGGGCACGCTCGTGGGACGGGTCAGGTCGCTCAGCGGCGAGTCGGTCGCCGACGCCTCGGCGCGCTCGATGCGCCGCTCGACCTCGCGGACGGTGTCGAGATACTCGTCGACCCGGTTCCGGTCGCCGGCCCCGAGCTGCGACTGCAGGCGGGACATGTCGTCGAGCACCCAGTCGAGGATGCTGCGGTCCCGGTGCAACTGCGCCTTGCGCTGCTCGGGGGTGCCGCCCTTGCCGAACAGGCGCTCGAAGACGATGCGCGGATCCGCCTCGGTCGGGTTCGGGGCGGTCGGGGACGCCCACGACAGACTGTTCATGTAGGCGCAGGCGAACCCGTTGTCGCAGTTGCCGACCTGGGCGATCAGGTCGGTGCCGATCTCGAGCGACGGCAGCGGCGTGTCGCCACCCACCTTCCGGGCCGCGATCTGGTCGACCGAGGTGCCGTTGACGTAGTCGCTGCCCTCGGTGCGCTTCGGGCGAACGCAGGTGAGGAAGGCCGAGTTCGCCGACGCGTGGTTCCCGGAGATGTGCGCCTCGTTGATCTCGAGGTTGGTCACGACCGTCACGTTCTCGAGATGCGGCAGCAGCGGCGACAGCGACGGCGACAGCGTGGTCATCCGGCCCACCTCGGCCGGCGTCCACGGCACCGGGTTCATCCCCATCGGGATGTACACGTAGCCGAGCCGCCTCGGCGCCGCCGCGGCGGTGTTGGCCAGCGCGGATGCCGCCGGCACCATGGCGTCGAGCAGCGGCAGGGCCAGGGTCGCTCCCACGCCACGCAGGAACGTCCGCCGCGGCAGGGCCATCTTGCTGATGATCATGACTGCGATCTCCTCATCTGAAAGGGCGGGCTCTGAACGATACCGAGGATGAGCGACGAGAAGCGATAGTCGTCGCCGGACGCGGCGTCGACGATCGCGCGAACCGCGGGGCCGTCGGCGTGCTCGACGCCGCGCCCCAGCGCATAGATCAGGAGCTTCTCGGTCAGGGTGCCGACGAACACCTCCGGGCGGTCGAGCAGGGCCCGGCGCAGTCCGGCGACGCCGTCGAAGGACTCGCCTCCGGGCAGGTTCCCGGACGCGTCGATGGCCGCAGCGCCCTCCGCGTCGCGCCACCGGCCGATGGCGTCGAAGTTCTCCATCGACAGCCCGGCCGGGTCCATGATGCGGTGACAGACCGCGCAGGCCGGGTTCTGCCGGTGCGCCACCATCCGCTCGCGCATCGACGTCACTTCGGTCGACGACGCGCTCTCCTCGAGAGGCGGCACGTTGGGCGGCGGGGGCGGCGGGGGCGTCCCCAGCAGGTTCTCGAGAATCCACTTGCCGCGCAGCACCGGCGAGGTCCGGGTGGCGTAGGACGTCACGGTCAGGATGCTCCCGTGCCCAAGCACCCCGGCGCGGGGGCTGTCCGCGGGCAGGGCGACGCGCCGGAAGTGGTCGCCGTAGATGCCCGGCACGCCGTAGTGCGTGGCGACCCGCTCGTTGAGGAACGTGTAGTCCGCGGTGAGCAGGTCGGTCACGCTGCGGTCTTCCTCGACGACGCTGCCGAACAGCAGCTGGGTCTCGGTGCGGAAGCCCTGCCGCAGGTTGTCGTCGAAGTCGGGGAAGGCGCGCGCGTCGGGCCGCACCGCGTCGAGGTTCCGCAGGTGCAGCCACTGGGACGCGAAGTTCGTGGTCAGGGTCTCGGCGCGCGGATCCGCCAGCATGCGCCGCACCTGGGCCTGCAGCACGTCGGCGTCGCGCAGGCGGCCGGCCGCCGCGACGTCGATCAGCTCGTCGTCGGGCAGGCTGCTCCACAGGAAGAACGACAGGCGCGAGGCCAGCTCGAGATCGCTGACGGGATACGCGGTTCCCGCCTCCACGCCCGCGGGGTCGCGCTCGATGCGGAACAGGAACTCGGGGCTCGTCAGCAGGGCCCGCAGGGCGGTCTCGACGCCGGCCTCGAACCCGCCCTCGGCAGACCCTTCCCGGTAGAACCCGGTCAACTGCTCGATATCGCCGAACGTGACGGGCCGCCGGTAGGCGCGCCGCGCCAGCGAGGAGATGATGCCGGCGGCGCACGCCTCGGCCTCCTCGGCCGTGCCGTCGGCGGGACGGCACGAGAAGACGCGGTCGCGGCTCGGCGTCTCGCCGATGCCCGAGGGGTTGAACGGCCCGGCGATCGAGATGGTGCGCACCGCCGGCTGCTGCCGGGGGTGGCGATCCATGTTGTAGTGGGCGTCGTAGGGCTGGCGCGTGGTCTCCTGTAGCGCCGAGTTCTTCTTGATGAAGGCGGCGCCCACCCGGTGGGGTCCCGCGGTGACCGGCAGGCGCGCGTTCAGGTGGTTGTCGATCCCCGCGTCCGCGTAGTACGTCGCGTTGGCCTGAACCACCATGTTCGTGCTCGGCTCCATGGTGAAGAGCCCCAACCGCTCGCCGTCGAGGGTCAGCTCGACCTCGTGCGGCTCGGTCAACCCCTCGACGTTCTCGTTGCGGTTGCGCTGCAGGCGGACCTGAATCTCGTACTCGCCGTCGAAGGGAAAGACGTGGCCGACCACGGTCCCCCCGCGGGTGCCGAACGGCAGACCGTCGACGTGGTCCTCCTGGGTGCGGTCGGCCGGCACGACGACCACGCGGCTCCCCGGGGCGGGCGACCGGCTGCCCACCGCCAACTCGCTGACGGTATGGGCGGCGGCCAGATACCGCTCCATGAGCGTCGGCGACAACCCGCCGGTGTTCACGTTGTCGAACCCGAAGGCGGCGTCGTCCCGCGGCAGCAGCGCGGTGACGTCGATCTCCAGGGCCAGCAGCTCCCGGATGGCGTTCTGATACTCGGTCCGGTTCAACCGCCGGAAGGTCTCGGTGCGGCCGGGATCGGGATTGGCCCTCGCCGCCTGGTCGAGCGCGGTCTCGATATGGGCGAGCAGGCGCTGATGGGTCGCGGCATCGGGGCGCGGACGCGGCTGCGGAGGCATCGCGCCCGCGCGCAGCTTCCTGACGACCCTCTCCCACACCTCCGCGTGCGCGGCGACGTCGCCGACGTCCACGCCTTGCAGAGACAGGCCGCCCGTCTGGAGGCGGTCGTTGTGACAGGTGACGCAGTAGCGGTTGATGACCGCCCGCTCCGGGGCCGCCGATTCGGCAACGGCGGACGCGGACGACGCCGGCTGCGCTTCCGCCGCGGCCAGCGGCAGGGCAAGGCCGGCGAGACAGACGAAGGCGCGCCGCGCGAGCCGACCCTTGAGCATCCGTTCCAGGCCTTCCGTCATCCAGGCCTCCAGTGCGGGTTGTCCGATCCCGCGCATTCTACCCCATTATGAACATCGGATCACCTGGGGGGCGCCGCCGGCTCGGCCGCCCGCTCTTCGGCGCGGGCCCCGGCGAGGATGCCGGCCATCGCGTAGTTCCCCTCGTGGCACGCGTACTCGAAGATGGACACGCGATCCGCGATCCGGGTCATGGGGCGGGAGACGGTCCACGGCCGGGTGAACGTCCGGGGGTCGTCGACGGTGAACCGGTAGTCGATGGTGTCGTCGTCCACCCGCGTATAGCGTTCGGTCAGGTGCAGGGTGTCGCGCGAGCCCTGATAGCTGGTCTTGGGGTCGAAGTTGGTGGTCTCGACCACCAGCGTGTCGCCTTCCCAATGGCCGCGGGAGTCGCCCATCCACTGGCCGACCGACGGGGGAAGATGCGGCCGCCCGTCGAGCGGGATGATGCGCGGCTCGTGGATGAGCTCCTGGAAGACGACGACGTAGCCCGGCGTCTGGAAGATCTGGTAGTTGCTGCTGTACCAGCTCCCGATGCCGTTCCACCCGCGCGAGATGCAGCGGGTCCAGGGGCTGAGATCGGAATAGATGTCGGGCGAGTTGGACGGCCCGCGCGTGCTCCGCTCGGCGCGTTCGGCCTCGATTCTCGCGCGCCCTTCCGGCGACAACGCAGGGATGCGGCCGTCCGGCGGATCGACGATCAGCGACGTCCGGGCCAGGGCCCGGCCGACGTCGCGCCAGAAGGCGTTGTAGTTGCCGACGCTGCCTTCCCGGGGCGGCAGGTCGAAGTTGGCCCGGTTGGTCGCTTCCAGCGTCGCCGCCTCCTCGAGGGGCACGGTCTCCCGGCCCGCCAACGGCCCCTCGGCGGGCCGTTCGAGCGGGGTCGACGTCTGGCTGTTCCACTGCCCCTGCAGGTCGGGATCTCCCCAGGGGGTCCGGGGCGCCACCGGCATCGCCGGCTCCGCGGATCGGGGCTGGCTGCCGGCCGGCGCGGGAGCCAGCGCGACGACGATCAGGATCAGGGCGGCGAGACCTCGCTGGACCATTGTCATCCTCCTGCGGTCGTCCCCGGGGCCCATGGTGGAAACACGAGCGCTCGACCGAAACCGGTGAAGCCCGGCCCGGCGCGACGGGGCCCCTGTGGGCATCGTGGACCCGGGAGCGACGCGTCGAGCCGCCTCGCGGGTCGAATCGAGCGGAGCCGTCGCCACGGAGTCCCGAGCCCGACGCTGGTCGCATGATCGCCCACCGGCGCCGCCCGCGCAAGGCTGGCGGCCCGCGGCGAGAGTCCCCGCTGCATTCGAGCGGCGATGCATGCCTCCTGACTGCGTCGTTCGGACGGACTGCGTGCAGTCCGCGGTTGCGACATGCCCGATATGAGCCCTCCTCACGCCTGGTCAGGCACGGGCGCTCTTCAGCCCGCTGGCACGGGCGCTCTTCAGCCCGCTGGCACAGTCGCCGCTCTCGGTGCAATGCGGGGTCTCACCACGGGCTGCTCGCGGCGCGGGTATTGCGCGCACGGCCCGCGCAAGGCATGATGCCCGTACGCGATACCATGTGCCTGGAGGACGCGCCATGAGCCGACGATACGGTGTTTCGTTGCTGGCTGCGGTCATCACCGCCGGTGTGCTTCCCTTGTCGGCGGCGAGTCAACCGGCGCAGAGCCCCGGCCCGCGGACGCCCTGGGGCGACCCCGACCTGCAGGGGATCTGGACCAGCGCCACCTACACGCCGCTGGAACGCCCGGAGACGCTGGCCGAGCGCGCGTTCCTGACCGAGGAGGAGGCGGCCGAACTCGCGGCCCTCGTGGCCGAGGACGGGGTCGACCCGTTGCGGGCGCGCGGCATTCTCGCGGCCGATACGGAGGAGGAGCGGCTGGCCGTGACCCGCCAGTCGCAGGAGAACATCCACTACGACAACGCCGTCTGGCTGACGGAAGAAGCGCGGAAGACGTTCTCGAGCCGGCGCACGTCCCTGATCGTCGACCCGCCGAACGGGCGGATCCCGCCGCGCGTTCCGGAGGCGGTGGACCGCGAAGCGGCGCGCCGGCGGGCGAGTCGGCATCTCGTCTACAACATCGACGAGCCCTCGTACGACGACTACCACACGCGCACGCTGCAGGAACGCTGCCTGGTCTGGCGGCACGAGGGCCCGCCGATGGTGCCGCCGTCCTACAACGACATGCTCCAGATCTTCCAGACCCCCGACCACGTCGTCGTCATGCAGGAGATGAGCAACAACCCGCCCCGCATCATCCCCCTCGGCGGCCCCCACCTGCCGTCGCGCATCCGGCAGTGGCCGGGCGACTCCCGCGGGCGCTGGGAGGGCGACACGCTGGTGGTGGACACGATCAACTTCAACGAGAAGACCCACTACGAAGGATCGGCCGAGGCGTTGCACGTCGTCGAACGCTTCACCCGCGTCGACGCGGAGACAATCCGGTACGAGTTCACGGTGCAGGACGACAAGACCTGGGCGCAGCCCTGGAGCGCGGAGTTCCCGCTGATGAAACGCGACGGCCCCCTCTACGAGTACGCGTGCCACGAAGGGAACCATGACATCCGGCACATTCTCGAGGTGGCGAGGAACGTCGAGCGGCAGGCGGCCGAACGGACGCAGGACGGGGGAGAAGGACAGGACGACTCGCGTTAGCCCGCACATCATCCGGGCTCCACCTGTCGCCCACCAACCCTGCAGGAATCGGCGCTTCCTGCGGGAGGCGCGGAGCCCTGCGCCGGCAAATCGTTGCGGGCGCGGAGGACAACCCCTCTGGCAGAGACGCTGCTCATCACCGGCGGAGCCGGCTTCATCGGGTCGAACCTCGTTCGGCAGGCGCTGGACCACACCGCGGATCGTCTCGTCGTCGTCGACAAGCTCACCTATGCCGGCAGTCGGTCGAACCTCGCCGGGGTGCTCGACCATCCCCGGCTCGCGCTCATCGAGGCGGACATCGCAGACCGCGCGGCGATGGAGCAGGTGTTCGCCGCGCATCGGCCCAGGGCGCTCGTGAACCTGGCGGCGGAGTCGCACGTCGATCGGTCCATCCACGGTCCCCGGTCGTTCATCGACACCAACGTCGTGGGCACGTCCGTGCTCCTCGAATGCGCCAGGACGCACCTCGCCGGCGAGGCCCGGCGCGGCGGGCCGGCATTCCGCTTTCTGCACGTATCCACCGACGAGGTCTACGGCACCCTCGGCCCGACCGGGCGTTTCCGCGAGGACAGCCGCTACGCGCCCAACTCCCCCTACGCGGCCAGCAAGGCGGCGGCGGACCATCTGGCTCGCGCGTGGTTCCACACCTACGGCCTGCCGGTGCTGATCACGCACTGCTCGAACAACTACGGCGCGTACCAGTTCCCCGAGAAGCTGATCCCGTTGATGATTCTCAACGCCCTGGAGGGACGCCCGCTGCCGATCTACGGGGACGGCGGGCACGTGCGCGACTGGCTGCACGTCGAGGACCACTGCGCGGCGCTGCTGCGCGTGCTGTCGGAGGGGACGCCCGGCGAACGCTACAACATCGGCGGCGGCAACGAACGGAGCAATCTGGAGATCGTCGATCTGGTCTGCGACTCCCTCGACGATCTGCGGCCGGCCGCGTCCAATCCGGCGCTGAACAGCCGCGCGAGCTACCGGACCCTCAAGACGTTCGTGCCGGATCGTCCGGGCCACGACCGCCGCTACGCCATCGACGCCTCCCGGATCGTCGCGGAGCTCGGCTGGAGCCCGCGCCGCCCGTTCCGGCCGGGGCTGCACGAGACGGTGCGCTGGTACGTCGAGCACCGCGACTGGTGTTCCCGCCGCCTCCAGACCGGGGACACCCGGTAGTCCGTCCGGGCGGCCCGCAGCGATTCAGTGGATCGGCCGGATGACCGGCGCGAGCCCGACCGCTCCCGCGACGACGAGCACGGTCGGCGGCAAACCGAGCCGCCCGGGGTCTCCGAAGCGTCATCCCCGAGCCCGTGGACCATGCTGGCGATCCGAGAGGCCATCGGCGTCAGAAAGAGGCAGAGGCGGCCCGAGGACATCCGCCAACGATGGCTGGTCCGTCACCGCATCATGAGCTGCGAGCCGCACCGTCTCGGCCCTGGACCGTGCCTGATTGCACCCGGGTTGCACTATAGTGATGACACCGATGATATCGATGATGTCGCGGCCGGTCGTTGGCGTCATGGGCGCCAGCCGCCATCCGCATGCCGAACGGTCGCGACGCGTCGGGACGTGGATCGCCCGCGCCGGCTATCACCTGCTGACGGGCGGCGGCCCGGGCGTGATGGCCGCCGTCACCGAGGCGTTCGTCGGCGTACCCCACCGCCGCGGCCTCGCCATCGGCATCCTGCCGGGCTGCGGCCGCCGTGGCCTGGAGGGCCCGGCAGGCCGGCCACCGCCGGGCTATCCGAACCGCTGGGTCGAACTCGCGATCGGCACGCATCTCGACAGTCTCGGAGCGCACAGCGGCGACGAATGGTCACGCAATCACTTGACCATCCTGTCGTCCGACGCCGTTATCATTCTGCCGGGCTCCGTGGGAACGGCCAGCGAGGCAAGGCTGTCGCTGCAGTACGGAAGACCGTCGATCGCCTACCTCGATGCGCGCACCGAAGTGCCGGACCTGCCGAACGCGATTCTGGTCGAGTCGCAGTTCGCCCGGGTCGAAGCGTTCGTGCGGAAGGCGTGCGAGCTCCGGCGCACGGCGCCCGGGGGGCGAGCATAGGCAACCGCGGAGCAGCTCCGCGGGATGCCGCGCCGGTCGCATCCAGCGGAGCCACTGCCACGCCGCCGATGACATAATCCCGGGCATGATGCGCCTCCCCCAGTGCCTGATGCTCGGTCTTGCTGCGGCCGGCCCGGGCTGCGGAACCGATCCGTCCGCGGCGACGACACCCGCGCCGCACGCGTGCGCCAGCTTCCTCTCGCGCACCGACTTCGACGTCAGCGTCATGGACGCCGAGCTGATGAACCCCGGCGCCGACACGGAGTACTGCTGGGTTGACGCGATGATCCGGCCCAATATCCGCTTCGCCGCGAGCCTGCCGACGCACTGGAACGGGCGATTCGTCATGCGGGGCGGGGGCGGCTACGCCGGCCAGCAGCCGGTGAAGGGACGCGACGACCCGCTACGGGACCAGGGCTACGCCACCGCCTCCACCGACACCGGGCACGATGCGGCCCGCTATCCTCTGGCCAGCTTCGCGTACGACAACCGGGACGGCGAGCTCGACTACGCCTACCGCGCGGTCCACCTGACCGCGGTCGAGGTCAAGGCGCTCATCGGCGAACACTACGGCCGGCCCGCCGACTACGACTACTGGCTCGGTTGCTCCACCGGCGGGCGCCAGGGCCTCATGTCGGCGCAACGGTTCCCCGAAGACTTCGACGGCATCGTCGCCGGCGCGCCGGTGCTCGATTTCACGAATACCCAGATCGGCGGCGTGTGGTCGTCGCGAGCGCTGCGCGAGCACCCGGTCGGGATCGAGAAGATCGCCCGGGTCGGCGAGGCGATCTACGCGGCGTGCGACGGCCTCGACGGCCTCGAGGACGGCCTGATCGACGATCCGCGGCAATGCCGCTTCGACCCCCGGACGGACTACCCGCGGTGCGAGGGCGCAGACCGCGTGGACTGCCTCACCGAGGGACAGAGCGCCGCGCTGACGAAGATCTACGGCGGCGTCGTCAGCCGCGGCGAGCCGTACTTTCCCGGTCAGCCGGTGGGCGCCGAACTCGGCGACCCGCTCGGCTCGGCCGCGTCGCGGACGAGCGGGTGGGGCGGCTGGTTCGTGGCCCCGGGAGGCGGGTCACCGTTGCTGGAGCGCTTCGGGGTCACCTTCATGCGCTACATGGCGTTCCCGCAGGACGACCCCGAGTGGTCGCTCGAGCAGTTCGACTTCGATGAGGACCCCTACCGGATGGACGCCATTCGCGGCATCCTCGACGCCACCGACCCCGACCTCACCCGGTTCCGCGACGCCGGGGGCCGGATGATCACGTATCACGGCTGGTCGGATACCGCGCTCAATCCGCTGATGGCGGTGAACTACTACGAGAATGTGCTGGGGGAGACGCTCGACGCCGCCGACTTCTACCGGCTCTTCATGGTCCCCGGCATGTTCCATTGCGGAGGCGGGCGGGGCATCAACACCATCGACGCGTTGCCGCCGTTGGTGGCCTGGGTCGAGACCGGGGAGGCCCCCGGGCGCCTGGTCGGCCGGCGCGTCGACCGCAACGGCGAGGTGCTGATGACCCGACCGGTCTGCCCGTATCCCGAGGTCGCCCGATACACGGGCGACGGCGACATCGACGAGGCCGCGAGCTTCGCCTGCCGGCCGCCGGCGTCCTGACGCGGCGCGTCTTGCGCAACGGAGCGTCCACGTATCAGGCCGCGCCGTGCCCCTGCGAGCGGTCCTCGCGACTCCCCGCAAGCTATGCCGCTGATCTACCGCCTCGCGCGGCAGGCAGCGTCACCCGAACAGGGTTGCCCCCTACGCTCGCAACATCGCCGCCGCGCGGTCGGCCAGCGTGGAGAGCACGTGCTCGAGCGCGGATCGATGCGCCTCGACCACGCCGTCCTCGGACGGGTCGGGCACCTCGAACGGGGCGCCGATGGCCACCGCCATGGAGCTGAAGGGCCGCGGAATCTGGGTCCGGTCCCAACTCGACGCCGACCAGTGGCGCTCGGCCTCGATGTGGAAGGGCAGGATCGGGTTGCCGGTCGCCCCCGCGAGCCAGACCGCGCCGGGCTGGACGCGGCGCGCCGGGCCGCGGGGGCCGTCGACGGTGAACGCGGCAGGCCGGCCCGCCGCGACATCCCGCTTGAGCTGGACGAGGGCGCGCCGGGCGCCACGGGAGGTCGAACCGCGGGCGGTGCCGTACCCGAAGCGCCGGATGATGCGGGCGATCCACTCGCCGTCGAAGTTCTGGCTGGTCATGACCACGATGCCGCGGTCGCGCCAGAACCAGGTGGCAGGCAGAATGCGCCCGTGCCAGAACGCGAAGATGGGCTCGCGCCGGCTCGCCACGATGGCGTCGTAGTGGTCCATGCCCTCGACGCGCCAGCGCAGGGTCCGGCAGAGCAGCCCGATGAGCGGCGCGCCGGCCCCGGCGATGGCCCGCGCCTGGACGAGCTGCCAGGGGGTGAGGGACGTGGAGGTTGCGCGCGGAGCGCCGCCCACGCTACATCCCTTCGTACTCGGGACCGCCGCCGCCCTCGGGAGGCACCCAGTCGATGATCTGGTAGGGGTCCATGATGTCGCACGTCTTGCAGTGGACGCAGTTCGACGCGTTTATCTGCAGCCGGCGGCCGGTGCCCGTCCCGTCGTCCACCATCTCGTAGACGTTGGCGGGACAGAAGCGCACGCACGGGTTGCCGTACTCCTCGCGGCATCGGGTGCGGCAGACGTCGGTGTCCTGCACGAGCAGGTGGACCGGCTGGTCCTCGTCGTGGCGGGTTCCCGAGTAGTGCACGTTGGTGAGCTTGTCGAAGGTCAGCGCGCGGTCCACCTTGACGGCGTTGCTCGCGCTGTCCGGATCGGCCGGCCCCTCGGGATAGTAGTCGGCGAGCCTGGCCAGCCGCTCGTGGCCGGCCTCGCTCGACAGCGGTTTGGCCGGCCACCGCCCTTTGGTCAGCCACGCCAGCCCCGCGAACGCGGCGCCCGCGGCCAGGCCCGCCCCGAACGCCTGATGGACATTGCGAACCGGATACAGCTCGCGGCGGATGCCGCCGTGGTTGATGAGATCCCGGTACTTCACCAGCTGCGACGCCGACACGTCGCCGGCCCGCACCGCCGCGAAGGCGGCGTCGGCGGCGTGGATGCCGCTCTGCATCGCGAGGTGGATGCCCTTCAGCCGCATGGAGTTGAGGAACCCCGCGGCGTCGCCGACGATCAGCGCCCCGTCGAGGTGGCACCGGGGAATGGCGTACCAGCCCCCCTCCGGCAGGGCCTTCGCGCCATAGCGGGTCATCTCGCCGCCGGCGAGGAGGCCGGCCACGAGGGGATGCTGCTTGAACCGCTGGAACGCCAGGTGCGGATCGAACCGCGGGTCCCGGTAGTCGAGTCCCGCCACGAGCCCGATCGCGACCCGCCCCTCGGGCAGCACGTAGATGAAACCGCCGCCGAACTCCTCGCTCCGCAGCGGATAGCCCATCGTGTGGATGACGGTGCCCGGCGCCTCCCGATCCGGCGGAATCTGCCACAGCTCCTTGATGCCGATGGCATAGGTCTGCGGCGCCCCGGCGTCGAGCCCCTGCTTCCGGATGAGGGTCTTCGTGAGGTTGCCGCGCACGCCGTCGGCGAAGATGGTGACGGCGGCCCTGATGTCGACCCCCGGCTCGAAGGCGCCCTTCTGCCGGCCCTGCTTGTCCAGGCCCCGGTCGCCGGTCCTGACCCCGACCACGCGGTCGCCGTCGTAGAGCACCTCCGTGCCCGCGAACCCCGTGAAGACGTCGATGCCCTCCGCCTCGGCCTGCTCGCCGAGCCAGCGGACGAACCGGTTGAGGGAGATGACGTAGTTCCCGTGGTTGCGCAGGGGCGGCGGCGTGATCGGCGCCCGGAACTGGGAGCTCGCGGTCAGATAGTAGATGCGGTCCTGCTTCACCGGCGTCTCGACCGGCGCCCCGCGCTCTTTCCAGTCCGGCAGCAGCACGTCGAGGCCGGACGGGTCGAGGACCGCCCCGGACAGCATGTGCGAGCCGCTCTGGCGGGACTTCTCGAGCACCGCGACGGCGAGGGGCTCGCCCCCCTCCCGCCGTTGGAGCGCGGCGAGACGGATGGCCGCCGACATTCCGGCCGGACCGCCACCGACGATCAGGATGTCGACGTCGAGGGTTTCGCGCTCCATCAGGCGTCGAGGGCCGCGATTATCGCGGGCACCACGTCGAACAGGTCGCCGACGATGCCGTAGTCGGCAACTTCGAAGATGGGGGCGTCGGCGTCCTTGTTCACCGCCACGATGGTGCGGGAGCCCTTCATGCCCACCAGATGCTGAATCGCGCCGGAAATGCCCAGCGCCAGATAGAGCTTCGGGGCGACGGTCTGGCCCGAGCTGCCAACCTGGCGATCCATCGGCAGCCAGCCGGAATCGCAGATCGGCCGCGACGCCGCGACCTCGGCGCCCAGCGCGTTCGCGAGGGATTCGACCACATTCAGGTGTTCCCGGCCCTTGATCCCGCGGCCGACGGCCACGATCCGTTCCGCCTGGGTGAGGTCCACCGCCTGCTTGGCCTCCTGGAACGGCGCCTCGACCGCCTGCCGAATCGTGCCGGGCTCCAGCGTCACCGCGAACGGAGTCACCGGGGCGGGCGCCGCCCCCCGATTCAGCGCATCCGGCCGGAACGCGCCGATCTGGAAGCTGGCGAAGTGCGGCGCGGGGCCGGTGGCGGCGACGTCGGCCACGAACTTCCCCTGAAACATCGGACGCACGAACGCCAGCCGGCCATCCCGCGGCCTGACCCCGACACAGTCGGCGATCAGCGAGCGACCGAGCCGCGCGGCCAGCCGGGGGGCGAACTCGCGGGTCTGATAGGTATGCGCCAACAGGACGAGCTCCGGAGCGGTGCCCGCCACCACCGCGGCGAACGCGGCCACGAAGCCATCGGGGGTATAGGACTCGAGCTCGGGGTGATCGACGGTGAGGACCGACTCGACCGCGGCCGCCGCCAGTTCGGCTCCCACCGCGGCCATGCCCGCGCCGGCGACGGCGACGCGCACCGGCTCGCCGATCTGCTGGGCGGCCACCAGCGCCTCCCAGCTCGCGTTGTTCAGGACTCCGTCTCGTTGTTCGGCTATGACTAGTACCATTACGATGCGCTCACTGGGTCCGGGGTCAGATCACTCGCGCTTCTTCCCGGAGCAACTTGACCAGCTCGGCCGCCGCGTCGGTCGGTGAGCCGGCGATCATCCGCGTCTGCTTGGTCTTCTCTGGCACCCGAATCTCGAGAATCTCCTGTCGCGGGACCAGATCGGCGGCCGCCTCGACCACCCGGACGTCCTTCCGCTTCGCGCCCATGATGCCCTTGAGGGTGGCGTAGCGCAGTTGGTTGATTCCGCTCTGAATCGTCAGCAGGGCGGGCGTGGGCATCGAGACCCATTGGAACCACCCGCCTTCCAGCTCCCGCTTCACCCGCAGGCGCCCGTCGGCGACCTGCACCTCCATGATGATCGTCGCATGGGGGATGCCGAGCAGCTCGGCCAGGACGACGCCGGTCTGGGCGAAGCCCTGGTCATCCGACTGCAGACCGGTCAGGACGAGGTCGAACTGCTCCTCGCGAATGGCGGCGGCCAGCGCCTCGGCGACCATGGCCGCGTCCGCGGTGGCCAGGCGGTCGCCTTCGACCCGAATCGCCCGGTCCGCCCCGCGGGCCAACGCTTCCCGGACCACCTGGCCCACCCGGGCCGGGCCGGCGGAGCAGACCACCACTTCCCCGCCATGCTGCTCCTTGAGCCGAAGCGCCTCTTCCAGGGCATAGGCGTCCGGCTCGTTCATCTCGAAGCTGGCGTCCCGATCCTGGACCCAGGTACGGGCCTCGTCGACCCGAAGCGGCCACTCGCGGGTCACGACCTGCTTGACACAGACGGCGATTCTCATCCGTTCCTTTTCTCGCGTCGCGCCGATCCGCCGGCGTCAGGCATGGTGGCGTCTGAACAGCAGCGAGGCGTTGGTCCCGCCAAACCCGAACGAGTTCGACAGGGCGTACTCCATCGAGGCCGGCCGCTTCACGTTGGGGACGTAGTCGAGGTCGCAGTCGGGGTCGGGGTTCTCGAGATTGATCGTCGGCGGGATGACCTGCTCCCGCATGGCCAACGCCATGATCCCGGCTTCGACCCCTCCCGCGGCCCCCAGCAGATGACCGGTCATCGACTTCGACGACGACACCGCCAAGTCGTAGGCATGCTCTCCGAAACACCGCTTGATGGCCAGCGTCTCTATCCGGTCGTTGAACGGCGTCGAGGTCCCGTGCGCATTGATATAGTCGACCCGTTCCGGCGCGATGCCGGCCTGATGGATGGCCGCCCGCATCACGCGGAAGGCGCCATCGCCGTCCTCGGCCGGCGCGGTGACGTGATGGGCGTCCGCGGACATCCCGTATCCGACGAGCTCCGCGTAGACCGGCGCGCCCCGCTCCAGCGCCCGGCCGCGCTCTTCCAGAATGATGACGCCGGCGCCCTCGCCGATGATGAAGCCGTCCCGATCCCGGTCGAAGGGGCGGCAGGCGCGGGTCGGCTCGTCGTTGCGGGTCGACAGGGCGCGCATCGCCGCAAACCCGCCGACGCCCATGGGGGTGATCGCCGCCTCGGAGCCGCCCGCGACCATGACGTCCGCATCACCCCGGAGGATGGTCTCGAACGCGTCGCCGACGGCGTGCGCCGACGCCGAGCAGGCGGTGCAGGTCGCCGAGTTCGGCCCCTTCGCGCCCAGGCGAATCGAGACCTGACCGGCCGCCAGATTGATGATCGTGGCGGGAATGAAGAAGGGAGAGATCTTGCGCGGGCCGCCCTTGAGCAGCGCCAAGTGCTCGCGCTCGATGGTGCTGAACCCACCGATGCCCGACGCGATGTACACGCCCACGCGGGGCGCCAGATCCGGCGTCACCTCCAGTTGCGCATCGGCGCGCGCGAAATCGGCCGCGGCGATGGCGTACTGGATGAAGACGTCCATCTTCTTGACGTCCTTCTTCGCGACGAAGGCGAGCGGGTCGAACCCCTTCACCTCGCCGGCGATGCGCGCCGCGTAGCCGGACGGGTCGAACTTCGTGATCGGGCCGATTCCGCTCCGGCCCTCGCACAGCGCTCCCCAGGTCGCCGCCGTACCGATACCGAGTGGCGATACGAGGCCGACACCCGTCACCACAACCCGCCTGCTCACATTCACTCCCGTCGGAGCCGCCTTTACTTCTTCGAGTGCGCCTCGATGTACTCGACGGCCTCTTTGACCCGGGTGATCTTCTCCGCGTCCTCATCCGGTATCTCGAGGCCGAACTCCTCTTCGAACGCCATCACGAGCTCCACGGTGTCGAGCGAGTCGGCCCCGAGGTCGTCCACGAACGATGCGTCCGACGTCACCTCTTCATCGTCGACACCGAGCTGCTCCACGATGATGCTCTTCACTTTTTCAGCAACCGCCATTCACTTGCCTCCTACATGTACATTCCACCGTTCACCGCCAGCACGTGCCCTGTAACGTACGCCGCCTCGTCCGACGCCAGAAAGCAGATGGCGCCCGCGACATCATCGGTCGTTCCCAGTCGGCCCATCGGTATCTGCGCGAGCATCGCGGCAAGCGCGGACTCGTGCAGCCCTGCCGTCATGTCGGTGTCGATCATGCCGGGGGCGACCACGTTCACCGTGATCCCGCGCGAGGCGACCTCCCGCGCCAGTGCCTTCGAGAACCCCTCCAGACCTGCCTTGGACGCTGCATAGTTGACCTGACCGGCGTTGCCCATGCGCCCCACCACCGAACCGACGTTGATGATGCGACCGCCGCGTTGCCTGATCATCGGACGCAACACCGCGCGTGCGCACGTGAACGCCGCCGTCAGGTTCGTGGCGACGACCGCGTCCCAGTCGGCGGGCGACATCCTGAGCGCGAGCTGATCGCGGACGATGCCGGCGTTGTTGACCAGCACGTCGATGCGGCCGTACTCGTCGAGGGCGGTCCGGACCATCGCATCGATGCGCTGCCGGTCGGTGACGTCGACGCTGACGCCGACCGCCCGCCCCCCGCCGGCGCGAATCTCCGCCGCCACTCCGTCGGCATGGTCGCCGCGCGCCGCCGCCACCACCGCGGCGCCCGCCGCCGCGAGCCGTCGCGCCACGGCCCGGCCGATGCCGCGCGAGGCGCCGGTCACGATGGCAACGCGGTCCCGCAGGCTGCCGAGCATATCGCTCCCGATCACGCCGCCAGGGCCGCCACCGCCTGATCGACGCCATCCGGGTCGGCGACCGAGAGCAGACGCGCGCTGCGGTCGATTCTCCGGATGAGACCACTCAACACCGCCCCCGGGCCTACCTCAACATACGTGTCGACACCCTCCGACGCAAGGCGCCGAACAACCTGCTCCCACCGGACCGGCGCCGTGACCTGATCCACCAGGGCGGAAATCGCGGCGGCCGCGTCCCGTTTCGGCTCGGCGTCCAGATTTGCGACGACCGGGATGGCCGGATCGGAAACCACCAGCGCGCGAAGATCCCGCTCGAGCCGATCCTGGGCAGGCCGCATCAGCGCACAATGAAACGGCGCGCTGACCGGCAGCCGCCGCACGCGTCTGGCGCCGAGCTCCTTCGCGCGCTCACCGGCCCGCTGCACCGCCTCGGCCGCGCCCGCGATGACGATCTGACCCGGGGCGTTGAGGTTCGCCGGGCTCACCACCTGCTCCTGGGCCGCCTCCCGGCACGCCCGTTCCACCCGCGGCCCGTCCAGGCCCATCACGGCGGCCATGGCTCCGTCCCCGACGGGCACCGCGTCCTGCATGTAACGCCCCCGGTTGCACACCGTGCGCACCGCGTCGCCGAACGACAGGGTGCCGGCCGCCACATGCGCCGAGTACTCACCCAGGCTGTGACCCGCCAGCCAGCCGGGCCGCACCCCTCGACCGATCAGCGCCCGCGCCGCCGCCGTCGAGACGGTGAGCAGCGCCGGCTGGGTATGCTCGGTCAGAACGAGCTGATCGGCCGGCCCCTCGAAGCAGAGCGTACTGATGCCGATCCCGAGCGCCGCGTCGGCCTGCTCGAACGTCTCGCGGCATTCCGGGAACCGGTCGGCAAGCGCCTGCCCCATTCCCACGTGCTGCGAACCCTGGCCCGGAAACACGAATGCGATCATGGACAGGCTTCGACGATGGGCGAACGATCCCGACCCGCAGAGCGCCGGATCAGGACTCCTTGATCGGCCGTACCTGACGGCCACGGTAGTAGCCACAGTGCGAGCACACCTGATGCGGCGGCTTCTGCTCGTGACACTGCGGGCACTCGCCCAGGTGCACCGGGTCGAGATTCTGATGCGTACGGCGCTTCGCCGTGCGTGATTTGGAGTGCCGTCGTTTCGGATTGGCCATGTCTTTCTCGAATCCTCCGGTGCTGCCGCCCTAATGTTTCAACAGCTGTTTCAGCCCGGCCAGTCTGGGGTCCTCCCAGGTGTCGACACATTGACACGGGACCGCGTTCCGGTTGCCTCCGCAGACGATGCAGAGTCCCCGGCAGTCCGTGCGGCACAGCGGCTTCATCGGCAACACGAGCTGGAACTGCTCCTGAACCAGATGCCTCAAGTCGATCTCTTCGTCCCGGTAGAACGCGGTGCTCAGGTCCTCTTCCTCGATCCGGACCTCAGCGTCGCCGCGGTTCTCGGAGGCGGGCAGATACAGGAGGTCTACGTCCACGCCGACTTCAAGGCGGAAGGGCTCCAGACACCGACTGCAATCGAGCTCCAGATCGCCTTGGATCCGACCCGACAGCCGATACTGGCTTCCGCCCTTCCGGACCAGCAGATCGAGGGTGACCACGCAGGCGACCCGATACTGCCGGTCGCCGTCCGGGTCACACCGACTGCAATCGAGCTCCAGATCGCCTTGGATCCGACCCGACAGCCGATACTGGCTTCCGCCCTTCCGGACCAGCAGATCGAGGGTGACCACGCAGGCGACCCGATACTGCCGGTCGCCGTCCGGGGTCAGCGACCCGGCGGGGAACCGGCGGTGGACATCGGTCCGTGGTGCCTCGATGGTCCGGAGGTCGAGAAAACCGGAGGACGCCGCCCCCTCCGTCCCGACTGCCCTCGGCTCCATCTCAATCGACTCCGACCACGGTGGCGAACGGCTCACGGACCAGGCGCCAGACGAATCCAGAATTATAACCTCAAGGTTTCCTTCTCGTTACATCTAAAGCTGCGAGCCCGGGGAAAAACCCCGCGGCATGCTGGAACCATGCGCGACAACGTTCATTCCCCGGCCGGCTCGTCCTGCCCGCGGGACGCTCCGGCCACCCAGGGCCGCGGGATGAAGAGGCGCTTGTACAGGTGCACGGCGAACCGATCGGTCATGCCCGCGATGAAGTCCCGCGCCGCCGCATCGATCCCGTCCACCTCCAGCGAGCGCGGGTCGAGAAACCCGTCGGGCGCCTGGCGCACCCGTTCCCAGAGCCCCCCGATGATGCCGGAAGCCTTGGCGATCTCGGCGGTGGCCACCCGGTTCTCGTACACCGCCTCGAACAGGAACGCCCGCAACGCCGTCAGGGCGTTCAACACCGGCGGACTCATGCGGAGCTCGACGTCGGGTCTCGTCGCACGGGTTTCGGTCACCAGGTCGGACACCAGCGCGCCGATCCGCTCGGACGACGTGCGTCCGAGCCGATCGAGAGGAGCCGCCGGCAGGTCGGACGTATCGAGCACCCCCGCGCGGACCGCGTCGTCGATGTCGTGGTTCACGTAGGCGATCATGTCCGCGACCCGCGCGACCTGCCCCTCGAGAGTCGCCGCCCGCCGGGCCGGCTCCATGCCGAGCGGCGCGCCGTCCCTGCCCTTCGAGTGCTTGGCGATCCCGTTGCGGACCTCCCACGTCAGGTTGAGGCCGCGGCGGCCCCGTTCGAGCACGTCGACGATGCGCAGGCTGTGCTCGTAGTGATTGAATCCCCCCGGCATCAACCGGCTCAGGACTCCTTCTCCGGCGTGGCCGAACGGGGTGTGGCCAAGATCGTGGCCGAGGGCAACCGCCTCCGTGAGGTCCTCGTTCAGGCCGAGCACCTTGGACACGGTCCGGGCGATCTGGGCCACCTCCAGGGTATGGGTGAGCCGCGTCCGGTAGTGGTCGCCGGCCGGAGAGAAGAACACCTGGGTCTTGTGCTTGAGCCGGCGAAACGCCTTGCTGTGCACGATCCGATCGCGGTCGCGATGGAACACCGGCCGAATAGGATCCTCGGGCTCCGCCCGGAGCCGCCCTTTCGACTCCCGGCTGCGCGCCGCGTACGACGCGAGGTGCTGGGCCTCGCGAGCCTCCAGCTCGTGTCGGATCATGCCAGCGTGTGTCCCGTCCCGGCGCGGATGCCGGCATCGAGCAGCTCCACGACCGCCTCGCTGGTCGCAGGATGCTCACCGGGGGTCCCCACCCAGTGCACCCCGGCCTCTCTTCTGAACCACGTCATCTGCCGGCGGACGTAGCGTCGGTTCTCGCGCACAATCAGGTTCCGCGTGCTGCGGAGATCGCGTTCGCCGCGCAGATGCTCGAGGGCCTGGCGATACACGAGCCCCCCGAACGGCCCCGCATCCTCCGGCACGCCCTGTGCGAGCAGCCCGCGAATCTCGTCCAGCAGACCGCCGGCGAGCTGCCGGTCGACCCGATCCGCGATTCGGGCTTCGAGCTGCTCGATCGGCAACCGCAGTCCGACGGTGACCACGGCATGGCCGCCAATCGGCGAACAGGTCTCGGCGAAGTGGTCGGTCAGGGTCCGGCCGGTCAGCAGGAACACCTCCAGCGCCCGGATCAGGCGTTTCTCGTCGGACGGATGAATCCTGCGCGCCGAGGCCGCATCGTGTCGGGCGAGAAACCGGTGCAGGGCGCCGCACCCCCGCCGCCGGGCCACCCTCTCCAGCCGGGCTCGGAGCTCGGCATCGCGTCCCGGCCCCGCGAACAGCCCGCGCGTCAGGGCCCGATAGTAGAGACCGGTGCCCCCGGCCACGATCGGAAGCCGGCCTCGATGGGTCACTTCTTGCACGATTCGCGCCGCATCGCGGCTGTATCGCGCCGCCGAGTACACCTCGAACGGATCGACGATATCGATCAGATGATGCGGAATCCCCCGCTGCCGGCCGGCGGGGACCTTGTCGGTCCCGATGTCGAAGCCGCGATAGACCGCCGTCGAGTCGCATCCCAGGATCTCGCCGCCGACGCGCGCGGCGATCGACAACGCGAGCTCGCTCTTGCCGGTCGCCGTCGGTCCGACGAGGGCGAGCAGCACCGGCCGGCCGGCCGCGTCCCGCAGGCCGATGCGTTGTCGCACGCGTTCCACCTGCCTCGTTCGGAAACCGCCGCCCTGGCGGCTCCGCCGGCCGCCCAGCCAACCCGGCAGAAGTCCGCGCCGTTGCACGGCCCGGACTCCTCGCCCCGCAATCCTCGCCTGCGGCTTCGCTTGCCGCCCAACCAACCCGGCAGAAGTCCGCGCCGTTGCACGGCCCCGGACTCCCTACCCAAGAAGCGCCCACGCCACCACGACCGTCAACAGGATCAGGAGACCGAGTTGCTGGCGTTCGGTCAGCCGCGGCGGCTCGGTCATGGGCCGGGATCAGCGGCCCGGCGGCCGCTCGTTGAAGAAGAACGTCACCGTGAAGAAGACCTGGTCTTCCGGATACTCGGGGGGCAACGGTTGGGTCGGGTTCGACCCGCGAATCGCATTGAACGCGGAGTTGGTGAACGCATCGACGGTCGACGGTCTCTCCACCGCGAGATCCGTCAGCGCCCCGTCCATGTGAACGTTGAAAGTCAGGACGACGTTCCCCGACATCGACATCGCCGCGTAGGGAATGAACCAGTTGCGATAGATCTGGGCGCGGAACCGCGCGAGCCAGGAGCCGAAGTCGACCCCCTTCGAGTCGAACTGGATGTCGGGGCCGTAGCGATCCGTGCGGCCGCGCAGGTTGTAGTAGGACTGGTTGCGGGCCACGCTGTCGAGCCCCCGCAACGCCCGGTTCAGAATCGTCCCCGGACCGTCGCCGAGCGGAAGCCGCAGCGTCCCGCGCTCGGCCAGCGCCTCGGTCTCGCCCTCCCCCTCGCCGGGGTCCGCCTCCGGGGCCTCCCGTTCGGGGGCGTCGGCGAACCCGTTTTCGACCCCGTCCACCGGCTCTGTCGGGGCCGCCTCCGCCGCCTCCGGATCCGCACCCTGCGAGGTCAGCGGGTCGAACCCGTCCGCCGGGTCCGGGGTCTGAACGAACTCGAACGAGTTCCCTTCGGCATTGGGCAGGTCGTTCAGCGGATCCTCCGCCTGGATCGGGGACTGTGCGACCCGGTCCAGATCCGACAGGTCGGCCTCGAGGAGAGGCGCGGACGCCGGGGGGTCGACCAAGGTGTCGACGAAGATGAACTGCGGCCCATCGTCGGGCACCTGCCGTAGCGCCAGCTGTTCGGCCGCCGCCATCTCCGCCATTTCCGCGAGCCGTTCGGCTCGGCGTTCCATCGCGTCCTGCACGAACTGCAGACGGGGCCCCAGGATCACCAGCAGCCCCAACAGCAGATGGGTGAAGAAGGACAGCAGGGCGCACTCGCGCCAAGACATCGCCGACTCGACGGTCGGGGTCTCGAAGTGCCGGCTCTCGAGGTCAAAGTACATGGGACGGGAGCTTGCTTCCCAGTATACCGCGCGTTCAACGTTCTATCGGCTTGCGGGCTACGTAGAGATACACGATCCCCAGGGCCAGCCGCTCGACGCGGACCTCGTCGAATCCGCCGTCGCGCAGCATCGCGGCCAGCGCATCGGGACCGAGGAAGGCATGGACCGAGGCGGGCAGGTAGGCGTAGGCCTCCGCATGCCGCGACAGCCAGCGACCGATGCGAGGCAGCACCTGCCGGAAATACCAACCATACACGGCCCGAATCAGCGGCAAGCGCGGCTCGCCGAACTCCAGGATCGCCACCCGGCCGCCCGGCTTGAGGACGCGGGCGATCTCCCGGACCGCCAGCGCCGGATCGACCACGTTGCGGATCCCGAATCCGATGGTCGCCGCATCCATCTCCGCCGGCGCGCACGGCAGCCGGCAGGCGTCCCCGCGGACCAATCGCACGCGCGGATCGAGGCCGCACGCCCGCACCTTGCGGCGGCCGATCTCCAGCATCGCCGCGGCGAAGTCGACGCCGAGAACTGTCCGTGGCGGAGCGTCCCGGCGGCAGGCGGCGATCGCGAGATCCGCGGTTCCGGTACAGACGTCGATCACCCGGGCGCCGGCCGGGGGCGCGATCGCCCCGATCGCCTGCCGCCGCCAGCGCCGATCGAGTCCGGCGCTGAGCACATGGTTCAGGCGGTCGTAGCGATGGGCGATCGCATCGAACATCCCCGCGATGCGTCCCGGAGTCTTGTCGAGCGGCGGGGTGCCGTCCCCGGAGAGGTGACGCGCCGGGTCCCCCCTCATCCCGTCCATGGGGGATAGAGGGCGTGCGAGACACCCAGCGCGTCGAGGATCTTCCCGGCCATGAAGTCGGCCAGATCGTCGAGCGTCCGGGGCCCCTGGTAGAACGCCGGCATCGCCGGCAGCACCGTCGCCCCCGCCTCGGCGGAGGCCACCAGGTTGCGAAGCTGCGGCAGGCTCATCGGGGTCTCCCGCGGCACGATCACGAGGGGACGGCGCTCCTTGAGCATGACGTCGGCGGCGCGTTCGATGAGGGTCCGCGACAGTCCGTGCGCCACCCCGGCCAGGGTCTTCATCGAACAGGGCACGATTACCATCCCCTCACAACGGTAGCTGCCGCTGGCGATGGTCGCCCCCACGTTCCGGTTGCTGTGGACGACGAGGGTGCCGGCGCGCACCCCCACGCCGTAGCGGGTGGTCAGGTACTCGACGAGCCGGTCGCAGGAAGCAGCCTCGCCGAGCTCGTCGTGCAGCAGTCGGCGTCCGAACTCGGATACCACCAGCTCGACCCGACACCGGTCGGCGAGGAGGGCCGCGACGGTGCGCACCGCGTACAGGGCGCCGCTCGCCCCGGTGATCCCCACCGAGACGCAACGCTCCCGGTCATCCGGCATAGAGGGCACCGGCCGTCGCAGCGAGATAGAAGAGCCCCACGTAGCCATTCAGATCGAACGCCTCCTTCACCCGCGAGAGATCGTCCGCCCGAACGAGGGACTGTTCCCAGACCAGCAGCATCGCCACCCCGCCGACCCCCGCGAGGTACCCGCCGCCGAGAGGCGCGGCGAGAGCCACGGCGGCCATCGCCGCCACCGTCACCACGTGCAGCCCGCGCGCGATCGCCAGCGACCGGCCCACGCCGAAACGGACCGGAATCGAACGGAGGCCCTGCGCGCGATCGAACTCGAGATCCTGACAGGCGTACAGAATGTCGAATCCCGCGACCCACGTGCCGATGGCCAAGGCCAACAGCCAGGGTTCCCACCCGCCGCGCCCGCCCGCGGCCAGCCATCCGCCGACCGGGGCGACGGCGAGAGCCAACCCCAGGAACAACTGCGTCCAGCTCGTGAACCGTTTCGCCAGGGAGTACCAGAACACGATGGCGAGGGCGAGGGGGGACAACAGCAGACAGATCCAACCGAGCTGCGTGGTCACGAGGATGAAGGCGAGCGAGGACAGGACCACCAGCCCGATCGCGTCCCCGCGCGAGAGCACCCCGCGGGGCAGCTCGCGATTGGCGGTTCTCGGGTTCAGGGCGTCGTACCGCGCGTCGACCAGTCGATTGAAACCCATCGCGGCGGTCCGGGCGGCCACCATGGCCGCGATGATCCAGCCGATGCGGGCGAGCGTCAGCGGATGCTCCCGGGCCGCGAGAAGCGCGCCGACGAGGGCGAACGGGAGCGCGAAGACCGAGTGGCCGAATCGCACGAACGAGAAGCAGGATCGGATGTACCGGAGCGCCGGAGATATCATGTCGAGCCGTCCGGCTTCCGGACGTCGAGCCGTGTGACCCGGTCCGGGGTGATGCCGCCCAGCAGGTATTCTTCCACATCGCCCACCCCGGCGGGAATGCGCACCCCGATGAGGTCGGCGCGGAGGCCCGGCGCGATAGTGCCGAACTCGTCGTCGAACCCGAGCGCCTCGGCCCCGTGACGAGTCGCACACGCCAGCAGCCGGCGGGCCGGCGCCGACGGCGCGAGGCTGCGCATCAGGGCCAGCTCGCTGAACAGGTTGAGGTCGGGAGCGCTGGCAAGGCTGTCGGTGCCGACGGCAAGCGGCACGCCGGCGCGCAGGAAGCGTTCTATCGGCGGGGGGCCGACCCCGGTCCAGACGTTGCTCCGCGGACAGGTCACCAGAAACACGTCCCGTTCGGCCAACCGGCGCAGCTCCAGATCGGTCAACTGGACGCCGTGGACGACGACGAGCCCCGCGCGGAGCCAGCCCAGGCGATCGAGATACTCCACCGGGCCGCACCGCGGCGGTGTCCACGCGGGATCCCAGCGGTCGATCCGGTCGAGCAGATCGCGCCAGGGGCCGCTTCCGCTACGCAGGAACTCCAGCTCTTCGGGCGATTCCGCGAGGTGGATCGACCGGGGACCACCGAATCGCTCCCGGACCACCGCATCCAGGGCCGCGAACGCGGCCCGACCGACCGAGAACGGGGCGTGCGCCGCCATCCCCACCCTGACCCCGCCGGCCGCCGCCGAGCCGAGGTCGGCCGCCGCCGCGTCCACCGCGGCCGACGCCCCCCGGTCCGGGAAGGCCAGAACCTCACGGAACAGACGGGCCGGCATCCCTGCCTGCGCCAGGATCGGCGCCGCGGCCGCGGTGTTGCCGATATCGCCGAGCAACCCCGTGCCCGACGCGCGCGCCTCGGCGATGGCCCGGCGGATGGCGCCCGGATCGGGCGGCCCCGCCTCCGCCCGGCGCTGCAGCAGGCTGTCGACCCACTGCGGCATCGATGCGGCCGGCGGCACCGTGCCCCGCAACTCCGAGAGCTCCAGATGGGTATGCGCGTTGACCAGCGCCGGCAGGATCGCGGCGCGCCCCAGATCGACGACCGCGGCCGGCGCCCCACCGGCGTCCGCCGCCGTCCCGACCCCCACGACCCGGCCGTCGCGAACGTCGACCCGCCCCCGATGCACGGGAGGAGTCGCGATCGGCAACACCCAGTCGGCGATATAGCGCATCCGCGGCGCGGGTCACGCCGGGCGCGGGTCGGGCGCCGACCGCTGTTCCTTGCCGGGACGGCTGCGCGCCGGGTACCGGGACAGCTCGGCCGGTATGGAGGTGTCGCCGGCCGCGCGGGCCACCGCGAGCGTCGTGCGCCGGGGTATCGCCTGGCGCCGAAAGAGAGGGTCCCCCAGAAGGTCGTAGGTCATGTTGCGGCGTTTTGGCACATAGCCGGCATCTTCGATGTTGCGGACGATCTCCGCCTCGTCCATGCAGTACTCGGCGCCGGCGGCGCGGACCACGTTCTCCTCGATCATGACGCTGCCCATGTCGTTCGCGCCGAAGGCGAGGCTCAACTGGCCGACCTTGCCTCCCTGGGTGACCCACGACGCCTGGAGGTTGTCGAAGTTGTCGAGGACGATACGGGAGAGCGCGAGGGTGCGCAGGTAGTCGATTCCGGTCGCCTCCACCCCGGACAGCTCGGTGTTGGAGGGCTGATAGCTCCAGGTGATGAAGGCGGTGAACCCGCCGGTCTCGTCCTGCAGTTCCCGCAGCCGGCACAGGTGCTCGACCCGTTCGGCCGGGGTATCGACGCTGCCGTACATCATGGTCGCGGTCGATCGCAGGCCCGCCTCGTGCACCACCCGCATCACCGACAGCCACTCGTCGGCGGTCGCCTTGCTGTAGCAGTTCAGCTCGCGGCGGACGCGGTCGACGAGAATCTCGGCGCCCCCGCCCGGGACGCTGTCGAGGCCGGCGCGGATCAGGCGGCGGACCACGACCGGCACCGGCTCCTGGGACAGTCGCGACAGGTGCAGGATCTCCGGCGGGGACAGGGCGTGGAGCCTGAAATCGGGATACCGGGACTTGACCGCGGCGAACAGGTCCTCGTACCACTGCAACGGGAGATCCGGGTTGTGCCCGCCCTGCAGCAGCAGCTGCTCCCCCCCCACCGCGCGCGTCTCGTCGATCTTGCGGAACAGCTCGTCGAAGCCCAGCACGTAGCCGTCGCCGGACCCGACCGGACGATAGAACGCGCAGAAGTTGCATCGGGCCACGCAGACGTTGGTGTAGTTGACGTTGCGATCGATGATGTAGCTCACGACGCCGGACGGATGCCTGCGCGCCCGGATGGTATCGGCGAGGCGGCCGAGCAACGCCGTCGGCGCCCCGGTGTAGAGCTTCAACGCTTCGCGGCCATCGATCCGCTGGCCGTCGAGCACCCGTGCCGCGATCGACGCAATGGTCATTCTGCCCGCCACCCGTAGAAGCGGAGATCCCGTTGCACCTGGACCAGCCGCTGCTCGTAGGCGTACTCGTAGAACTTCCGGAGGCCGTCGTGCGCCCGCTCGTCGAGGCCGAACGACACGTTCTCGCGAAGATACCGCCGGCCCGTCTCCCGCCGCTCCTCGTCGTCGGGACAGTGGCGGGCCACGATGTCGTCGATGGCCTGCTCTCCCTGCGCGCGCGCCGCCGCGAGCGCCTGCCCGTGCTCGGCCGCCAGCGCATCGCGACGCCCGACCCAGGCCGCCCAGACGAACGGCAGCGAGGTCAGAACCGTCCACTCCTCGCCGAGGTCGACCTTGTCGAGACCCTTTTGCTCGTGATCGAGGAACAACGCGGCGTCGCCGATGATCAGGGCGGCGTCGCACCGCTTCAGCATAACGTCCAAATCGGGACGGAGCCTCACGAGCTTCGGTTCGATCTCCCAGGCCTCGGCGCACAGAATCCGGAGAAGCATGGCAGCAGTCCGGGAATTGCTGTCGACCGCGATCGACCGGAGCGACGTCACCGGCCGGGTGGTGAACAACGCGACCGAGGCCACCTCTCCCTTCGACGCCACCGCGAGATTGGGCACCATGCGGTACTCGGCGTTCTGCAGGTACTCGATGGAGGGAATCAGCGCGAGATCCGCCGAGCCCTCGTGAAGGTGGGCGGCGCATCGAGCTGGCAAATCGAACTGCAGATCGAAGAGGCCGGTCTGGCGCTCGAGGCCTTCGACGAGCGGCCTCGCGTTCAGGTACTCCACGGCGCTGACGCGAACTGAACTCATGACTCGAGTGCCTCGAAACGGCCGTTCCGCGGGACGGGGGAAAAACCGGCCGCAGTGATGTTCCGGCGAATCTCCTCCCGCGGAGACCGGCGCCACCCCTGTTCGCTCGTTGCGACGGCCGGCACCGCGTCGACGTCATCAGCGCCGAAGGTCAACGCCACCTGGGCCAGCTTCGGACCGTGGCGGGACCAGTCGACCTGAATCGAGTCGATATTGTCAACCAGGAGTCGCGCCAGCGCAACCTGCCGCAGGTCGTTGTAGCCGGTGTTCGGCGGCGACGGCTCGACCGACGCCAGCGGGGCCAGGGTGCGGCAGACGCTGCCGATACCGTCCCAGGCTTTCACCCGCCGCATCAACCGCCAGGCCTCGCTCCCGACCGCCTCCCCGAAGGTCAGGCTGGAGACCTCCGAACCGCTGCCGCGCAGGACGGCAACCACCGGTTCCGGGTCCGCCAGGGCATCCGCGGCGAGCGACGCAAGCTGCGCCAGCCCGGCTTCCCGCAGCTCCACCAACAAGTCGCCGAGCCGAACCGGATCATGCCCGCACAGCGCATCGAGGTCTCCGTAGGCGAACCCGGTGACCGGCACTCCCCCAACCTGAGCGGCCAGGGCCCGAACCGCGGCCACCGCCGACTCGGCCGTCGCCGGCCGGCCCTCCAGGCGCACCTCACCGACATCCCGACCGGGCGGATCGACCAGCACGGGGGCGGAAACCGGTACCGGGACGAGTTGCACGAAGGTGGTCCGGTCCGCGTGCCGGCGGCGCCGCGCGGTGTCGGCGGCGATGCCGAGGGCGATCAGGTCGTGTCCGCTGGTCAACGCCTGCCAGTCCCGATCATCGAGGACGGCGCCGGCCTCGATCTTGTCGAGGGCCGCCGCCAGGTCGTCATCCATGGCCGTCAACGCCTCTGCGCCTCCCGCGTCGTCGTTCATGTCACCTGCCCTTGATGGCACCAGTTGATCACCCGTTGGTGCAATTCTGTTGCCGCCAGCCCGGCAATCGTCGCCGTGCGGCTCCGCTCACCGCTCGGCCAACCCTCCCGGAGTCCCGGGGTCGCTGCGCACCGCGGCCGCCACCCGCACGGCCAGGGCCAGCGCCCGCCGCCCGCCGCTCCCGTCGACCCGCGGGGCGGGTCCCCCGGAGACCGCCTTGACGAAGTCCTCGAGCTCGAGCTCGAGCGGCTCGCCCGGCGGCACCTCGACCCGCCCGCCATCGATGGCCGGCATCCCGCTCGCGGCGCGTCTGACGCGCCACGTCTCGACCTCCTGCCGGACACAATCGACCGAGATGCAGGCATCCGGCTGGAAGAACCGCAGCTTGCGCACGCGGTCCCGGCTGATCCGGCTCGCGGTCAGATTCGCGATGCATCCTGACCTGAAACGGAGCCGGACGTTTGCGATGTCGACGTGATCGGTCAATACCGGGACTCCGACCGCCTCGATGGCCTCCACCTCCTCACCGACGGCGGTCTGTACGATGTCGAGGTCGTGAATCATCAGGTCGAAGATGACATCGACATCCAGACTGCGCGGTGAGAAGGCGCCGATACGGTGCACCTCGATGAAGCGCGGCGCCTCGACGGCGGGCAGGGCGGCGGTCACCGCCGGGTTGTAGCGCTCGGTATGTCCGACTGCCAGTACCGCCCCGCCGGCCTGCGCGGCCGCGATCATCTCGTCCGCTTCGTGGAGGGAGCGGGCCATCGGCTTCTCGACGAGCACCGAGATGCCCCGTTCGAGCAACGGGACCGCCACCGCGTGGTGGCGGTCGGTCGGAACCGCCACGGTGACCGCGTCCACCCGGCCGTGCAGTGCGGCCGCGTCAGTCTCCGGCCTCACGCCGGTCTCGGACGCGACGCGGGACGCGACCTCCGGATTGGCGTCGACGATCGCTACGAGCCGCACGCCGGACGACGCGGACAGGATCCGGGCATGATGGCGCCCGAAGTGCCCGGCACCGACCACCGCCACCCGGGGACCGGCGGATTCGGCGGCTCGAGTCATGAGGCCAGCAACCCGAGGGGGCGCGACACGCCGCGAGAGGATCGGCCCCGGGAGAAGACGGCTCGCGCGCTCATCCGGCTTCACTCTCCCGTCCCACCACCGCCGCTCCCTGGGCGTCCGCCCGGGCGTAGAACTCGGCTCCGTCGAGCACCAGGGTTCGTCCGGCGTCGACGGAAAGGACGCGTGCACCGGCCTTCTCCATCGCGGCCAGCGTCGGCAGACCGACCACCGGCACGTCGAACCGCATGTCCTGGGTCGGCTTGGCGACCTTGACGATGCAGACGCCGGGCCCTGCGAGCTCGCCCGCGCGGGCGATGACCGCATCTGTGCCCTCCATCGCCTCGACCGCCACCACCGCCCGGTCCTTGACGGCGATGGTCTGACCGATGTCCAGACCGGCCACCGCATCCGCCATGCGGTAGCCGAAGTCCAGGTCCGCCTGCTCGTCAGCGCACGGCGGACGCGCCGTCAGCACACCGCTCGCGGCCAGCAGCGGCCGCAGAAAGGCGGTCGAGTTCTCGAGCTCGATCCCATGATCCGCCAGCACGTCCGCCACCGCCGAGATCACCGCATCGGTGTTTCTCGTCTTGAGACGGCCGAGCAGCTTCAGGCCGGTCAGATCCGGAATGAAACCCGTGAACAGTCTGGTGTGCTTGACCTGCCCGGCCATGACCGCCCGCGTCACCCCCGCGCCCTGCAGGATCGCGATGCACTTGCCGACCTGTCCCAGGGAGACCCAGTGAAGGTCGGCCGGCGGATCGGCGGCCGCCGCCTCGGTCAGCGCCGGGCTGGTTTCTTCCTTGATGGCGACAATGGTCACGTCGTGGCCGAGCCGGCGCGCACCCTCCAGCGCCAGGAACGGAAACCGGCCGTTCCCCGCGATCAATCCGAGTCGCATGACGCCGCAGCCCTGCCCCCAGGTTGTCGCCCGCGGGCGCCGGCCCGACCGGCAGCCCGTGGCAAGAGGCCCCGCCGCATTCGACCGGCGAGGTCTCGGTGCGACGCTGAATTCCGCCACGGGCCAGCCGCTCGTGGTGAAAGTGCCCGCTGCTTTCGAGCGGCGATGCATCCCGCGCCTCGCCGCTCTCGGCGCAACGCGGGGTTCCACCACGGGCTGCTAGTCATCGCCCGCCATCACCTCGATCCGGCGGCTGCGCCGGCGGAGATGGACCCCCCGCCGGGACGAGCTGATGAAGTCGACGAGATACGTCACCTCCGGGCAGTGCAGGCTCCGATCCCGTTCGATCCGCTCGATCGCCTGGGTCGTGTTCAACTTCGACTGCAGCAGATAGCGGAACGCCCGCTTGAGCCGGGCGATGGTCTCCTGGGGCACGCCCCGGCGTTCGAGCCCCAGGGTGTTCAGATCGTAGATGCGCGCGCGGTTCCCGACGCTCCGGGCGTAGGGAAGCGCGTCCAGCGTCACCACCGACGCGCCGCCGACGAAGGCGTGCCGGCCGACCCGGCAATACTGGTGCACCCCGGAGACGGCGCCGATGAACGCATGGTCATCCACCGTCACGTGACCACCGAGCATCACCGCGTTGGCCAGAATGGTTCGGTTGCCGACCTGGCAATCGTGGGCGATGTGGACATAGGCCATGAAGAGATTGTCGTCCCCGATCCGGGTGCCCCCCCCTCCCTGCCTCGTCCCGCGATGAATGGTGACGAACTCACGGAAGACGTTGCGCTGACCGATGGCGAGCGTCGTGCGCTCTCCCCTGAATTTCGTGTCCTGGGGAATCAGGCCGATCGACGCGAAAGGAAACACCTGCGTGCCGTCGCCGATCTCGGTCCATCCGTCGATGATCGCGGACGCCCCGACGAAGCACCCCCGCCCGATCCGCACGTTCGGACCGATCAGGGCATTGGGTCCCACCACCGTCCCGGCCCCGATCCGGGCCCCCGGGGCCACCCGCGCGGTGCGATCGATACGTGCCTCATCGAGCACCAGCCCCACCAGCAGCTCCGCCTCGGCGACCACGTGCTCACCCACGTGGGCCACCGCCGCCGCCACCGCCATCCGCCGGCGGCGGCGGCGAACCGTCACTTCGAGACGCAGGCGGTCACCCGGCACCACCTGGCGGCGGAACCGCGCACTGTTGACGCCGCGGAGCATCGCGCGCAGGGCCGCGGTCTCGCCGTCCGGCTCGAGCAGCAGCACCCCGGCGGCCTGGGCGAACATCTCGATCATCAACACCCCGGGCATGACCGGATTGCCCGGAAAGTGCCCCTGGAAGAACTCCTCGTTGACAGTGACGTTCTTGACGGCGACGAGCCGCACCCCCGGCTCGTGCTCGACGACGTCGTCGAGCAGCACGGAGGGATAACGGAAGCAGAGGCGATCGAGGAGCCCGTCGAATCCGTCGAAAACCCCGGTGGCGGCCGGTAGCGAGGATGCCGGGCTCGACGGGAAGCTGGCCATATCGGAAGCGCGCGCGGGCGGGTCCTGCGCGGTGCGCCGCGACGCGGGGCTGGGTCTGACGGTCACACGAACGGCCGGCGGCGAGCGGCCCGAGGCGCGCCTGCAGGGCGCGCCGCCCCGCCGCAACGCTCCATCTCGGGCCCGGGGCGGCGGTGCCGGTTCACGATGGCGTGCGCTACTCTCCGCCCGAGGCGCGGTCGATCTCCTGAATGACGTCGACGGTGATGTCGAGGGCGGGATCCGCCCAGACCAGCGCGCCCGCGACGGCATTGACGACGAAGTGCAGCCTCCTGCTCGTCGCGACCTGATTGACGGCCGGGTCGAACTTGGTCTGGAAGGAGAGCTGAAGCTGCTGCTCCAGCTGCGCGAGCTCCGCCTCCGCGTCCTGGGTCATCCGCTGTACCTCCAGGCCGAGGCGTTCAATCTCCTGCTGCAGCGCGAGCTGGGCCTCCGGGCTCATCACGCTGGCGTTCTGCTGCAGCTTCTGTTGACTCGCCTGCAACTCCTGTTGGCGACCCCCGATCTCCTGCTGCTTCTGCTGAAGCAGTTGCTGCAGTTGCTGGGTCGCGGCCTGGCCGTCACGCGACTCGGCGAAGACGCGCCCCGGGTCGACGTACGCGTATCTTGCATCCGAGGGGAACGGCAACCGGGCCGGCGCCTGCTCTTCCGCACCGGCAGATGCCGGCATCATCCCCGCACAGACGACAATCGTCGCCACGACTCCCATCAACAATCTCATCAGACCTGTCCCTCGATCGAATCGACCCGTGACACCCAAACCGGAGAGTGCCGGCACACTCGCACCCGCCGCCCTTGCCGAACGCACGCCATACGATACCAGTTTCCCGGTGTTCCCCGCGAACCCGATCTCAGAACGTGGCTCCGACCGCGAACTTGAAGACCGTCGCCTCCTGCGGCTGGAACCGATCGTTGAGGACGCCTTCCCGCTGCGGGTTCCAGGCGTAGATCAGCCGGAACGGAACGTTGAGGACGGGCATGAAGAATCGCAGCTCCACCCCCGTCGACGTCCTGAACAGCTCGTTCGAGAACCGCTGTCCGAAATCGGCCACCTGCCCGGTGTCGTAGAAGAAGAGCAACCGCACCGGATTGGAGATCGCGATGATGTACTCGGCGTTGACCAGCAGGCTCTTGTTGCCGCCGATCACCAAGCCGCTGCCCGAGGCGATATTGCCGCCGGCATCGAAGACGAGCGGATCGTTCGGCCCGATGGTGCGGATGTCGAACCCGCGCAGGCTGAACTCTCCCCCCATCGCCAGCAGCTCGAAGATCGGCAACTGCTCGGTCCCCGCCATCGGTGCGATGTACTCGCCGCGCGCCCGCAACCCGAACGTCAGCTTCGGATGGTGACGCAGAAACCAGACCCCTTCGAGCGAAGGCTTGTAGAAGTGCGTGTTCCCGCCAAGACCGGCGGCCAGCTCGAACGCCGCCGTGTAGCGCTTGCCGGTCATCGGGAAGATCGGGTGATCCACCGTGTTGAAGACGAAGGAGGGCGTGACCGAGCTGATCGTGCGCGCGCCGCCCGCTCCGAGAAGCAGGGCGTCCTGGAGGAACGGATTGAACTGCAGGAGGCGGGGATTCAGGAACGCGGGGTTGATCTCCTGGACGTCGGTCTCCTCGAACGAGTACCCCAGGAAGAACTGCGACCAGCGCCCGGCCCGCATCCCGAGCGACGTGGTCGCCCCGACCGAGCTCTGCGTGAACTGATTGATGAACCGGATGTCGCGGCGGAACACGTTGAACCCGGCGGTGACCGGCTTGCCGAAAAGATACGGCTCGGTGAACCCCAGCACGTAGTTCTTGATGCGCTCGCCGTTCTGGAGCGACACCGACAGCGACTCGCCGCGGCCCAGGAAGTTGGTGGTCTGAAACGCCAGTTGCAGGAAGAAGCCGTCGAACTGCGACGCGCCGGCGCCGAAGGTCAACTGGTTGAGGTTGGTCTCCTCGACCTCGAGCGTCAGATCGACCTCGTTCTCGACTCCCGGGCGCTTCTCGATCTGGATGGCGGTGTCCTCGTCGAGGGGCTCGAAGTACCCGAGCTGATTGAGCCGCCGCACGCTGAACCGGAGCGCCTCGGTGTTGAACACGCCCCGTTCGAACAGGTTGATCTCGCGCCGGATCACCTCGTCGTGGGTGGTGTTGTTGCCCAGGAAGGTGATGCGGTTGACGAAGTACTGCTGCCCTTCCTGCAACCGGATGGTCACGTCGACGACCGGCTCGCCGTCGACCCGCAGCAGCTCCCCGTCCTCAGCCGTGCGCGGGACCAGATCGGGGAACAGGGTCATTTCGTAGTACCCGATGGCGCCATAGGCCTCGCGCGCCACGTCGAACGCATCCCGGACCACCTGTTCCGAGTAGTAGTCCCCCGGCTCCAGGCCCGAGAAGATGCTCTCCAGAACCGCGGTCCGGAACACGTCCTGCCCATCGAACTCCATGAACCCGACGCGGTATCGCTCTCCCTCGCTCACCGGAATCCGGAGCCGCACGGGACGACTCTCGCCGTCCTCGGACTCGTCCAGATACTCCAGCTCCGGCTGGCCCACCTGGGCATCGATGTACCCGTTGTTCCGATAGTGCGCCACCAGCAGGTCGGCATCCTGCTCGAAGCCCATGGGCCGGTACGTCCCGCGGCCACCCATGAAGGAGAACAACCAGCGTTCCCTGGTGTTCCTCATCTGGCCCTTGAGCGACCGCTCGCTCATGTTGTCGTTCCCGGCGAAGGTGATGTCCGACACGTGGACCTTGGGTCCCTCGTCGATGTTGAACGTGAGCTGCACGACCCTGGGTCCACCGGCCAAGGGGGTGATCTCGTGGGTCACCTCGGCGAACTGGAACCCCTTCTCTGACCACATCTCCCGGAGCAGCCCCTCGGTCCGCCGGATCACGCCCGGCCCGATGCGGCTGTCCAGGCGCAGCTCGATGCCGACCGACTCCATCGCCTGGTCGATCTCCGCCCGGTCGTACTCCTCGGACCCTTCGAAGTTGACGATACGGACCCGCTCGCGTTCCTCCATCACGAATATCGCGCGGCGGCCCTGGACCCCGTTGGGGTACGGATCGTCGACGATCTCGATGGTGAGGTCGGTCAGAAAGCCGGTATCCCACAGCCGTTCGAAGTCTCCGAGCAGCACCTGCTCGATCGTCTCGTCGTACGGCGTCCACCGTCCCTGCGAGGGCAGGCTGACATAGGCGTCTATCTCCATGTAGTAGAGGTAGGTCTGCCCCTCCACGCTCGCGACGTTGCCCTGGGTGGGAAATCGCAGCTCGACCGTGGTGAACAACGTCGGCGAATCGGGGGGAGGCAGCACCGGCACCTGGAACTGTTCGCCCGAAGCACCCGGCTCGCCCGCCGCCGCCGGCGCGTCCATCGGATACAGCCCGAGCGACGCGAGGGCTATCGCAACCGCCGGAACTACTGAACGTCTCATCGTCTTCCCGTCCGTCCTGTCTGGGTCCCCGCATGCACCGGGGATGGGATGACCCGCCCCTGGATCCTTTAGACGCTGGCGGTCAGCCGGCGGCCGGTATACGTCCGCGCCGCATCGCGATAGCTCAGCTCGCCGCCGTCGAGATACACCTCGATCTCGCCGCCGCGCAGACGACCGCGGATCAGCTCTTCCGAGAGCGGATCCTCCACGTAGCGCTGAATCGCCCGCCGGAGCGGCCTCGCGCCGTACGAGCGATCCTTGCAGGTCACCTCGATCACCCAGTCGACCACTTCCGAGGTCACTGCGATATGCAGCTTGCGGTCGACCAGATGATCGTTGAGCTGGTCGACGAGCATCTGCGTGATCCGCCGCAGGTCGTCGACGACGAGGGCGTCGAAGACGATGATCTCGTCGATCCGGTTCAGGAACTCCGGGTTGAAGGTACGCCGAACCTCGCCCAGCACCATGTCGCTGACGTTACGTTGGATTCGGTCGGCGTCCGCCGGCTGAAACCCCAGCGAGGCCTTCTTCTGGATGAAGCGGGCCCCGATGTTGGACGTCATGATGATGATCGTGTTCTTGAAGCTGATCCGGTTGCCGAGACCGTCCGTGAGATGCCCGTCCTCGAACACCTGCAACAGGATGTTGAAGAGATCCGGATGGGCCTTCTCCACCTCGTCGAGCAGCACCACCGAGTACGGATGACGCTTGACCTTCTCCGTGAGTTGACCGCCCTCCTCGTGTCCCACGTAGCCGGGCGGCGACCCGATGAGCTTCGAGACCGAGTGCTTCTCCATGTACTCCGACATGTCGAATCGAATGAGAGCGCCATCGCTCCCGAACAGGAAGTGCGCCAGGGCCCGCGCGAGCTCGGTCTTCCCCACCCCGGTCGGCCCCAGGAACACGAAGCTGCCCACCGGACGGTTCGGCGATTTCAGGCCGGCGCGGGACCGGCGGATCGCCCGCGCGAGGGCCGACGTGGCGTGCTCCTGGCTGATGACCCGCCGGTGCAACTCGCTCTCCATCTGCAGGAGCCGGTCACCTTCGTCCTTGTTGATCGACGTCAGCGGTACGCCGGTCCAGGTGGCGACGACGCCGTCGATATCCTGCTTGCCGACCTCGATCGGGGTCGCGCCGACGCGCTCGTCGAAGCGTTCCCGCACGCACTGGAGGTTCTCGCGGGCGACGACCTCCTGCTCCTTGAAGAACTGGGCCTTCTCGAAGTCCTTCTGCGCCGCCGCATTCTCCATCTGCTCGACCGCGGCGCGGATGTCGCGGTTGATGTCGCCGAGCTCCTCGCTGAACTGGGCCTCGCGAAGCTTGGCCCGGGACCCGGCCTCGTCCAGCAGGTCGATCGCCTTGTCGGGCAGGAACCGCTCCGTGATGTATCGGCTCGACTGATAGACGGCAGCCTCGAGAGCTTCCGGCGTATAGGTGACGTGGTGAAAGGACTCGTACCGGTCCTTTATTCCGAGCAGCACCTCGAGGGCATCGGTCTCGGTGGTCGGCTCCACCTTGACCGCCTGGAACCGCCGTTCGAGCGACCGATCCTTCTCGATGTGCCGTCGATACTCGGCCGGGGTGGTGGCTCCGATACACCGGATCTCCCCGCGCGACAGGGCCGGCTTGAGGATGTTCGCGGCGTCGAGCGACCCCTCCGCGGAACCGGCCCCGACCAGCGTGTGCAGCTCGTCGATGAACAGGATGATGTTCGGATTCTCGACCAGCTCCTTCATGATCGCCTTGAGCCGTTCCTCGAACTGCCCGCGGTACTTGGTGCCGGCGACGATGAGCGAGATGTCGAGAGCGAGGATCCGCTTGTCGGCCAGGAAGTGCGGCACCTCGCCGCCGACGATCCGCTGGGCGAGGCCCTCGACGATCGCGGTCTTCCCGACCCCCGGCTCGCCGATCAGGACCGCGTTGTTCTTGTTGCGGCGGCACAGCACCTGCTGCACCCGCTCCAGCTCGAGCGCGCGCCCGATCAGCGGGTCGAGCAGGTTCTTCATCGCGCTCTCGGTCAGGTCGCGGCTGAACTCCGCGAGCAGCGGCGTCTCCTTGACCCGGGTGAGAGTGGTCTTCTCGTTCAGGAGCTGAACGATGTCCTCGCGCACGGTGTTCAACCGCATGCCCTTCTCGACGAGAATGGACGCGGCGACGCAGCGCTCTTCGCGGAGGATGCCGAGCAGCAGGTGCTCGGTCCCCACGTAGTTGTGCAACAGCCGATCGGCTTCCTCGGCCGCGAACTGCAGGACGCGCTTGGTCTCGGTGCTGAACGGAATCTCCACCGAGGTCGATACCTTCTCCCGGAACACCGTCCGCCCCTCGATGTCCTTGCGGATGCCTTCGAGGGACAGATGCGAGCGCGCGAAGATGCGGCTCGTCAGCCCCTTGCCCTCCCGGATCAGCCCCAGCAGCAGGTGTTCGGTCTCGATCGAGATGCTACCGAGCTGACTCGCCTCGTAGCGAGCGAAAAACAGGACCCGGCGTGCCCGCTCGGTGTAGCGCTCGAACATCGGTTGACCCCTGATTCACCGTGGGCACTGGCGGCTCGACGCCAGCAAGACCGCACAAAGGGAGATTCGTTCATTATAAGACAAGCGTTCGGGTCGTCCCGCAAGCGCGGGTCCCGCGACGCAGTCAGTCGGGGTGGATCCCCGGTCGAATGCGGCGGGGCCTTCCGCCACGGCGGCCAGCGCTCAGGCCGGCCGCAGCCGGCCGTCTTCGAGCCGGAGCACGCGGTCGCACGCCCCCGCGAGCTGCAGGTTGTGGGTGGCGATGAGCGAGGTGAGCCGGCGCGTCTCGTGCAGGCGCCGCAGCAGCGCGTGCAGGTCGCGGCCGGTCTGCTCGTCGAGGTCGCCGGTCGGCTCGTCCGCCAGCAGGAGGGCCGGCTGCATCACCAGGGCGCGCGCCACCGCCGTACGCTGCTGCTCCCCGCCCGAGAGCATCCCCGGCCGGTGGGTCATCCGCTCGCCGAGTCCCACCTCCCCCAAAAGCGCCTCGGCCCTGCGATGCGCCTCGCCGCGGGCCGCCCTGGCGATCCGCAGGGGCATTTCCACGTTCTCGACGGCGCTGAACTCCGGCAGCAGATGGTGGAACTGGAATACGAACCCGATATGCCGATTCCGGAACGCGACCCGCGCATCGTCGCCCACGGACCACAGCTCGGTGCCGGCGATGGTGACGCTGCCCCCATCGATCGCGTCGAGCCCGCCCACGCACTGCAGCAGGGTGCTCTTCCCGACCCCCGAAGCGCCGACGACGGCGACCATCTCGCCCTCGTCGACGGTGAGCTCCAGGTCCCGCAGGACCGGCAGCCGGCGGTCGCCCACGGCGTAGGACTTCGAGAGGGCAAGCACGGAGAGGAAAGCCATGAGGAGACCGGCGCGGAAGATGCGGGCTATTGATACCGGAGCGCCTCGGCCGGATCGAGCCGTGACGCCTGGCGGGAAGGATACAGGGTGGCGAGCAGACAGACCGCGAGCGAGCCCAGCACCACCAGCAGGAAGTTGCCTGGATCGACCCTGAACGGCAGCCACGCCACTTGGTACACGTCCGGCACCTGAATCCACCGATAGCGGTCGGCGAGATAGGACACCGCGACCCCGCACGCCGCGCCGACGGTGGTCCCGACGGCCCCGATGATCGCCCCCTGCAGCACGAAGATGAGGCGGATGCTGCCCGACGAGGCTCCCATCGTCTTCAGAATGGCGATGTCCCGGCTCTTCTCCATGACCAGGAGCACCAGCGACGCCACGATGTTGAGGGCCGCCACCATCATGATGAGCCCGATGGTGATCCCGATCGCCATCTTCTCGAGCCACAGGGCCTGGAACAGCGACTGGTTCAACTGGCTCCAGTCCTCGGCGAAGTACTCGGCCCCCAGGGTCTCGGTGACCGCGCGCGCGACCTGCGGGGCGTCCGCCAGATTCTCGACCCGCAACTCCATCAGATCGACTCCGTCCCGGTTGAACAGCCGGCCGGCCACGTCGAGAGCGACGAAGCCGTAGGCGCTGTCGTACTCGCGCAGCCCCAGGTTGAAGACCCCGACGACCTCGAGGCGCCGCGCCCTCGGGATCAGCCCCATCGGCGACAACGTCGCCCCTTCCGGCGTCAGCACCGAGATGGTGTCGCCGACCGACGCCCGCAGGGACCGCGACAGGTCCTCGCCGATGACCACCCCGCCGACGACGCCGTCGCGCGGCTCGGACAAAGCCGTGAAGCTGCCCCGGCTGATCGACGCGGGGACCTCGGTGACCCGCGCCTCGAGCACCGGGTTCACCCCCTTGAGGGTGATGAACGCGTTGACGCCCCCCGCCGTCGCCATCGCGCGCCCGATTATCGCCGGAGCCGCCGCGACGACGCCGGGGACCTCGACGAGCTTCGCGACCTCCGCCTCGTGATCGAGGAAGCCCCCGCCGAGGAGCTTCTGCACGTAGACATGGGCGGCCGACCCGACGATCTTGTCCCGCAGCACCTGCTGCATGCCGGTCATCAGGGCCAGGGCGATGACCAGGGCCGTGACCCCGACCGTCACCCCCAACGCGGAGACGGCGGAGATCACCGAGATGAAGGCCTGCCGGCGCCGGGCCAGCAGGTAGCGGGTCGCGACGTAGAGCTCGAAGGGCAGCGTCATGCCGTCTCGCCGAAACCGGTACCGGCTCCGGTCCCTTCCATTATTTCGCGCGCATCATTTCCCGCGCATCAGGGGAAACAGGAGCACGTCCCGGATGGACGGGCTGTCGGTCAGGACCATCACCAGCCGGTCGATGCCGATACCCTCGCCGGCCGTCGGGGGCAGACCGTACTCCAGCGCGCGCACGTAGTCCTCGTCCATGCGATGCGCTTCGAGGTCGCCGCCCTGCCGATCGCGGAGCTGTGCCTCGAAACGCCGCCGCTGCTCGACCGGATCGTTGAGCTCGCTGAACCCGTTCGCGAGTTCCATGCCGGCCACGTACAGTTCGAAGCGCTCGACGGTGTCCGGATCGTCGTCGCGCTGCTTCGACAGCGGCGACACCTCCGTCGGGAAGTCGTGCACGAACGTCGGTTGCAGGATCGCCGGCTCGCACAGCCGCTCGAAGATCTCCAGGCTGATCTTGCCGGGTCCCTGTTCCGGCGCCGTCTCGACGCCGAGGCGCGCTGCGACCTGCGCGGCCGTCTCGCGATTCCGGAGGTCCGACTCGGACACCGGGGTCCCGAGCCGCTCGGCGGCCGCGTCACCCACCGCCTGCCGCAGCTTGACGCGCGGGTACGGCCCCCGGAACGACACGGTTCGGCCCCCGAACACTGCAGCATCATCGCCGGCGCCGGGCGCGCCGGAGTCGTCGCCGTCGGCGCCGATGGCGTCCCGGGTGAATTGCGCGACGTCCCGCGCCACCGTCTCCAGCAGGTGCTCGGTCATGGTCATCAGGTCGCGGTAGTCGCGGTAGGCCCAATAGAACTCGAGCATCGTGAACTCCGGGTTGTGCTGCGTCGAGATGCCCTCGTTCCGGAAGTTCCGGTTGATCTCGTAGACGCGCTCCATCCCGCCGACGACCAGCCGCTTGAGATAGAGCTCCGGGGCGATCCGCAGGTACAGGTCCATGTCCTGCGCGTTGTGATGGGTCACGAACGGCCGGGCCAGGGCCCCGCCCGCGATCGGCTGCATCATCGGCGTCTCGACCTCGAGAAAGCCGCGATCCGGGTGTTCCAGGAACCGCCGGATCGACGCCAGCACCCGGGCGCGCGCCTCGAACACCGCGCGAGACCCGGGGTTGACGATCAGGTCCAGGTACCGTTGCCGGTATCGGGTCTCGACGTCGGTCAGACCGTGCCATTTCTCGGGCAGGGGCAGATGGCACTTGGCCAGGAACGCGAGCCGGTCCGCCCACACCGTCAGCTCGTCGGTCCGGGTGCGGAAGAGGCGTCCTTCGACCCCGACGTGGTCGCCGATGTCGAGGAGCGCCGCGACCCCGAAATCCCGCTCGGACAGCGCATCCTTCCGCACGTAGACCTGTATCCGCTTCCGGCCGTCGGAGATCACCAGGAACCGGGCCTTCCCGAAGCTCCGCACGATCAGGATCCGACCCGCCGTCGCCGTGCGGACCTGCGCGCTCTCGAGATCGGCACCGCTGGTCGCCCCGTGGGCGTCCACCAGCGCCGACACCGTATCCGCATCCTGGTCCGGGTCCGCGCCGCGAAACGCGTGGGGGTACACGGGCACGCCCAGGTCGGCGAGCGAGGCGAGGTTCGCGCGCCGCTGCGCGCGCTGATCGTTTTCTTGAGAATCGGCCATAGCCCGGAAATTGCCGCCCAATCAATCCTGGCACGAGTCCGCACCACCACGGCGCGGACTCGTGGCTCAGGTCGTCGTAGGATCGGTCCCGTCCCGGTCCCGGTCGAGCCGGGTCCGCACCGCGTCCAGCACCCCGTTCACGAAGCGCGGCGACGGCTCGTCGCTGAACGTCCGGGCCAGCTCGATCGCCTCGTCTATCACGACGGCGGCGGGGGTCTCGGCGACGAGCAGCTCGTACACCGCCAACCTGAGGACGAGCCGGTCGATGACCGCCATGCGGGAGAGGCGCCAGTTGTCGGAGGCCGATTCGATGAGCGGATCGATCTGCTCCATCGCCTCCAGCGTGCCCCGCAGCAGGCGGTCCGCGAACTGCCGGGGACCGTCCGGAGCCGGGCGTTCCCGCCAATAGCTACCGACGGCGTGGTCGAACGGCGGTCCCCCGACCCCCCCGACCTCGCGCTGATACAGCAGTTGGAGCGCCGCGACCCGGCCGCGATGACGCCCCGCCGGATCGGAGCCGGGCGCGCTCACGCCGGGCGCCCCCGCGCGCCGGGCGCCCTCAACTGCCGAAAGAGACGCACCATCGCCAGCGCCGCATCCGCCGCCTCCCACCCCTTGTTCGACCGATCGGCCCCCGCGCGCGCGAGCGCCTCCTCCGCGGAGTTGGTGGTCAGCACGCCGAACGTCATCGGAGTTCCGCTGTCCAGCGCCGCCCGGGTCAGACCGTGGGCGACGGCCGCCGCGATGAACTCGAAGTGCGGGGTCTCGCCCCGGATCAGACACCCGAGACCGACCACCGCGTCGACATCGCCGGCAGACGCCAGGCGGTGCGCCGCCTGCGGCACCTCGAACGCCCCGGGTACCGGCGCCACCACGATCGCCTCGTCGCCCACGCCGGCCGCATGGAGCGCCGCGATCGCGCCGTCCCGAAGCCGGTTGGTGACGAAATCGTGGTACTGCGACACGGCGAGACCGACCCGAACGTCGCCGGTCTCGCCGCTCCCCGTCAAGGTCTGCACATTCACCGGCCCGCGAACCTCGCCTTGCGCTTCTCCAGAAAGGCCGTGGTGCCTTCCCGCGCGTCCTCGGTCGCCCACAGAAGCCCGAAGGCGGCCGCCTCGAACGCGGTGGCATTGGCCATCGACATGTCGAGGCCGTGGTTGACCACATCCAGTATGCGCCGTACCGCCTCCGGCGCCTGCGCGGCGAGGGTGGTCGCCAGCGCGAGCGCCTCCGCCGACAGCGCCTCCGGCTCGACCACCCGATTCACCAGCCCGATTCGCCAGGCCTCTTCCGCCGTGACCGGCGCGCCGGTGAGCAGCATCTCGAAGGCGCGGCCCCGACCCACCAGCCGCGGGAGACGTTGGGTGCCGCCGTACCCGGGGATGATGCCCAGGGTGATCTCGGGCAGACCCAGCTTGGCGGTCCTCGCGGCGATCCGGCAGGTGCAGGCCATCGCGACTTCGCATCCGCCGCCGAGCGCATATCCGTTCACGGCGGCAATCACCGGCTTCCCGAGGTGCTCGATCTGCGTGCAGAGCCGGTGCCCGGCGTCGGTGAGGGCGCGGGCGGTTCGCGGGGTCAACTGCGCCAGCTCGCCGATGTCGGCCCCGGCGATGAACGCGCGATCCCCGGCGCCGGTCAGCACCACGGATCGAACCTCGTCGTCCTTCTGCAGGTCGATCAGGACGGAGGTCAGAGCTTCGACCGTCTGCGAGTTCAGGGCATTGAGCACCTTCGGCCGGTTGACGGTGACCGTGGTCACCGCCCCGGTCCGTTCTGTCAGGATCTGCTCGACGTTCATGAAGTCCCTTCTCGTTCCGGGTCGGCGCGCCTGCGGGGCACACGCGATCGCCACACCCACAGCGCGCCGCAGGCCACCGCGGCGCCGGTTGCATCGGCGACCAGATCGGACCACGCGGCGGTGCGCCCGGGCACGAACCACTGATGCAACTCGTCGGTCACGCCGTACAGGGTCGCCAAGGCCGCCGCCAGCAGGGCGGTCCGGCCGGTGACCGCCTCCCAGCGCGCCGTGGTGAGCGCCCTCAGCACCAGCGCCGCCAGCAGGCCGTAACCCAGTGCGTGCCAGAACCGGTCGTCGACCGCGCGGGCCGCCGATGGCAGGTACGACACGGCGGACAGGGCGAAGATCAGCGCCATGGCCGCCCACGCGGGGCCCCAGACCCAGAGACGTGACCGCACGCCGCCCTGCGGTCTGCGAGTCATCGGAATTGGATGGCGGGTCACAGGGGAAACGGAAACAGGATCCAGCCCAGCACCAGGGCGGCGCCGACGAAGCCGGCGAACAGTCGGCCGCCCAGCTTCACCTGCTCGGCCGGTTGATCATGCATCAACACCCCGAAGATCAGCGACACGAACCCCGCGAACAGCATCATCGCCAGCAGATGGCTCGACATCTTCGTCTACCGCCGTCCCAGCGCCACGTCGTAGGCGTCGAGGGCGACCAGCATGTTCAACAGGCCGGACACGATGATGAACGTGTTGCCGTACTCGAACGTATCGGCTATGACGCGACCCTCGCCGAGCCCGGCCGCCCGGGCGATCAGGTACGGCAGGCCGTTGCCGATATCCGCGAACGCGGCCAGGAGCACCAGGGGCTGGCCAGAGTCGAACGGAAACAGCCGTCCACCGAACCCCAACCCGATGGCGAACATCATCGGAATGGCCAGCAGGAACACCAAGCCCTTCTGACGGCGCGCCAGCCAGAGGTGCCCGCCGCCCGGCACGACCCAGCCGAGCGCCGCCGCGGCCAGCGCCTGATTCCGGTCCCCGCCGAGGTCGACCGGAGCGGCCTCCGCCGTCACGCGAGATCGCCGCGTATCACGAGACTTGCGACCCATGTCACCGCCATTCCCAGGGGCACGCCCGCCGCTGCCCGCAGTTCTCCGATCGACGGAATCCAGCCCGCCATCTCGGCCACGAAGGAGATTCCCGTCGGCACGGCCGCCGCCAGCACGGCCCGCCGCAGCCACGCGGGCGCCTGGCCGATCCCGGTCGAACCCGCGGTTCGACCGGGGCCGGAACCCGCCCCCTTGCGCCGGCGCACGCCGGCCGCCAGCACGCCCACCCCCGCACCCAGATACAACCCCGCGCACCGGGCGCACACCGGCATCTGCACGCCGGCCGGATGGAAGGACCGGTCCGGACGCTGGTGGCAGACGAACCCGGCGATCAGATACGTGCCCGCCGAGACCGCGGTCACCGCTCGCCCGCGGGTATCGCGGGCCAGCGCCGCGGGCACCAGCAGGATGAGGAGCAGCCAGGCGAGCGTGACCGCCGTGAACGCCGCGCCGATCCACCGCCGCCTCTCCCGCGTCATAGCCCCTCGAAGTGGGTCAACCGCTTGAACGCCGCGAACCGTTGCTTTAGGACCTTGGAGGACGCCCCCAGCAGCCCGTCGAGCCCGAAATCCTCGACGGCCAGCGAGGCGAGGGCGCTCCCGGCGATGGTCGCCCGGGTCAGAACCGCATCGCTGATCTCGCCGGCCGACGCCAGATAACCCATGAACCCCCCGGCAAACGTGTCTCCGGCGCCGGTCGGGTCGGCTACCGTGTCCAGCGGCATGGCGGGGGCCGCGAAGAATCCCTCGTCGCGCGTCATCAGGACCCCGTTTTCGCCGCGCTTGATCACCAGGAGCCTGGGACCCATCCGCTGGATGGCGCGCGCCGCCTTCACGAGGTTCGACTCGCCGGCGAGCTGCCGCGCCTCTTCGTCGTTGATGACCAGGGCGTCGATCCGCCGCAGCACCGCCCGCAGCTCGTCCGGCGTGCCATCGATCCAGTAGTTCATGGTGTCGGCCGCCACGAACCGCGGGCCGTCGACCTGGGTCAACACCTCGGCCTGCAGCGCCGGATGGATGTTGGCCAGAAACACGAACGGGGTGGACCGGTACCGATCGGGCAGGACCGGACGGAATCGATCGAACACGTTGAGCCGCGTGTAGATCGTCTCCCGGGTGCTGAGGTCGAAGCCGTACTCCCCTTTCCAGCGAAACGTCTCGCCGGGCACGCGCTGCAGCCCGGCGAGGTCGATGCGCCGGCCCGCGAAGACCCGCATCTCTTCTTCGGTGAAATCGTCGCCCACCACCGCCACGAGCCTCACGTCGGTGAAGAAGGATGCGGCGATGCTGAAGTAGGTGGCGGCTCCCCCGACCACCCGGGACGCCTCCCCGAACGGCGTCTTGACAGAATCGAACGCTACGGAACCGACGGTCACTATTGGATGCACGAGCGCAGCACCCCTCCTCGCCTGGAAATCGTCGCCTGCGGCTCCGCTTGCCGGCCAACCGACCCTTCCGGAAGTCTGCGCCGTTCCACGGCCCGGACTCCCGGCGCGTCGACGGTCGACGGGGCGGCGCAGAGACGCGGCCGCGGGATTGTCGCGCCGCCGCGCGGCGGCATCGACCGGCGGCGCCCGCACGAGGACCCGGCGGCCGGCAAGCCCGGCGCACGTGACAGGAGCCCCGCTGCGACACCCGATCTCACCAGGAGCTCCTACGATTGCGGCAGGTATCTGCCGATGATCGGCGCCAGATCCCGTCTGACGGACGCCGGGATCTGCTCCGGCCGGGTAATGATAGCCGAGCCGAGGGCCGTCGCGCACTCGCAGTCGCGTTCGATCGGCAGGCGCGCGACCGCGTCACGCACCACCCGTTGCGCGGTGACGGCGTTCTGCCGCAGCGTGGCAATGACCATCTCGACCGTCACGTCGTCGTGGCCCTCGTGCCAGCAGTCGTAGTCGGTGACCAGCGCGAGCGTCGAGTAGCAGATCTCCGCCTCGCGGGCCAGCTTCGCTTCCTGCAGGTTGGTCATCCCGATGATGTCCATCCCCCAGGCGCGATAGAGCCTGGACTCGGCGAGGGTCGAGAACTGGGGTCCTTCCATGCAGACGTAGGTCCCGCCGCGATGAACCGTGGCCCCGGACCCGGCCGCGGCCTCGACGACGATGTCCCCGAGCACGGAACAGATCGGATGCGCGAAACCGACGTGGGCGGCGATGCCGCCACCGAAGAAGGTGCTGATGCGCCCGCGGGTCCGATCGAGAAACTGGTCCGGGACCACGAGATCGAGCGGCCGATACCGTTCCTGCAGACTGCCCACGGCGCTGGCCGACAGTATCCGCTCCACGCCGAGGGTCTTGAACCCGAAGATGTTGGCCCGGAAGTTCAGCTCCGACGGCATAAGCCGATGCCCCTGGCCGTGCCGGGCCAGGAAGGCGACCCGCCGGCCGTCGAGGGCGCCGACGACATAAGGCGCAGACGGCTCGCCGAAGGGTGTCGACACCTCGACCGTCTCCCGGTCCGTCAACTCGTCCATGTCATAGAGACCGCTGCCGCCGATCACGCCGATTCGGACCGCCGACTCTGGCTTTCCCACGTATCTCCCTTTCAGCCCGGCCCGCGGGCGCAGGATCGCCCCCTCCGCGCCGGCGGGACACCCCGGTTCGCGGACACTGCCCTCATTCGCCGGGATTTTCCTTGAGCTCGATGAGTACGCCCTGCGCCGCGGAGGGATGAATGAAGGCCACGAGACTGCCGCCCGCACCGGGCCGCGGGTGCTCGTCGACCAGCCTGACGCCGCGAGCGCGCAGGCCGGCCAGGGTCGCCGCGAGATCGTCGACCCGCAGGGTGACGTGATGGATGCCGGGGCCCCGGCGTGCGATCGATCGCGCGATCGCCGAGCCCTCGGAGGTCGCCTCGAGGAGCTCCAACGCCGTCTCTCCGAGCGGCAGAAACTGCGCGCGCACCTGCTGGGACGGCACCTCCTCGACCTCGCCCACTTCCAGCCCCAGCGCGTCCCGGTAGAAGGCCAGCGCGGCGTCCAGGTCACGAACCGCGATACCGATGTGATCGAGGGTCGCCTTCATCCGAGTCCCAGTCCTTTCGATCGCGGCTCTGGAGAGGCCGTGCGAGCGGCCCCGGAAACCGCCCGATCGAGTATCCGGTCGGCCGCCGTGTACGGGTCGATGACCGCGCCCGCCACGTGCTCGACGAGCCGATCGAACGTTCCCGGCTCGAGCGCCCGATGCTCGGCGTGCTCGAGGAACCGATGCGAGACCAGCTGCCGGATCCGCGTCCTCACCCGCGCCCGGCGGCGCTGCTCCGCACCCTCTCCGCCCCGCGCCCGAAACCGATCCATCGCCGCCACGACCTCCTCGACCCCGCGCCCCTCGGTGGCCCGGGTCCGCAGCACCGGCGGCCGCCAGTCGCCGGGTCGATAGTCGTTCAGATGCAGCACGGACTCGATCTCCGCCACCGCCCGATCCGCCCCGGCATGGTCGGCCTTGTTGACCACGAAGAGGTCCGCGATCTCCATCACGCCCGCCTTCAGGGCCTGCACGCCGTCACCCCCGCCGGGCATCGCCACCACCAGCGTCACGTCGGCGGCGCGCGAGATCTCGACCTCCGCCTGTCCCACTCCCACCGTCTCGATGATGATGACCTCGAACCCCGCCGCATCGAGAACGAGGGCCGCATCGCCGGTGGCCCGCGCCAGCCCCCCGAGCTGACCGCGGCTGGCCATGCTCCGCACGAAGACGCCGTCGTCGCCGGCGTGCGTCTGCATCCGGACGCGGTCGCCCAGCACCGCGCCGCCGCTGAACGGGCTGCTGGGGTCGACGGCCAGCACCCCGACCGTCCGGCCCCGGGACCGCAGGGTCTGGACGAGGCGATCGACCAGGGTGCTCTTCCCGACCCCGGGCGCCCCGGTCACGCCGACCAGATAGCCGCGGCCGGTCCGGGAATAGACCGCCCTCACCATCGTCGCGGCCGACACCCCTTCCGACTCTACCCGGGTAATCGCGCGCGCGATGGCGCGACGGTCGCCATCGACCACCCGCGTCGCGAGCTCGCGCGTATCGGCGGTCATGCCTCGGCATCCAGATACTGCCTGGCGATGATGAGGCGCTGGATCTCGCTGGTGCCCTCGCCGATGGTCGTCAGCTTCACGTCGCGGAAGAACTTCTCCGCCGGGTAGTCCTTCACGAAGCCGTAGCCCCCGTGAATCTGCACGCCCTCTTCGGCCACCCGAACCGCCGTCTCGCTGGCGAACAGCTTGGCCATGGCCGATTCGCGCGTGGTCACCCGGCCGCGATCCTTGAGCCAGGCGGCGCGGTAGGTGAGCCACCGCGCCGCCTCGATTTGGGTGGCCATGTCCGCCAGCTTGAACTGGATCGCCTGAAACGACGCGATCGGGTGTCCGAACTGCTCCCGCTGGGTTGCATGGCGCCGCGCCGCCTCGTAGGCGCCCTGCGCCAGTCCGACCGCCAGCGCGGCGATGCCGATGCGGCCGGCATCGAGGACCCGCATGGCATCGATGAACCCGCGGCCCGTCTCGCCGAGAAGCTGGTCCGCCGGCACGAGACAATCGTCGAGCGCGAGGCCCGCGGTGTCGCTGGCGCGCATGCCGAGCTTGTTCTCCTTGCGTCCCGGCACCAGGCCGGGCGTGTCGCGCTCGATGATGAATGCGGAGATGCCGTGCGCCCCCCGCGCCGCATCGGTGACCGCCATGACCACGAAGGTCCCGGCCAGACTGGCGTGCGTCGTGAAGGTCTTGGACCCGTTCAGGCGCCATCCCCCTTCGACCCGTCGCGCAGTCGTACGCAGGCTTCCCGCGTCGCTCCCGGCATTGGACTCGGTGAGCGCCCAGGCGCCCAGATGCCGGCCCCGGGCGAGCGGAACGAGATGGCTCTCGCGCTGGACCTCTGTCCCGAACAGGTGAATGTGTGCAGATGCCAGCCCGTTGTGCGCGGCCACCGAGAGGGCGATGGCCGGGTCCACCCGCGCCAGCTCCTCAATGCAGATGCAGTAGTCGACGGCCTCCAGGGCGGCGCCCCCGTAGCACTCCGGAAACTGAATGCCCATCAGCCCCAGGTTGCCGAGCTTGGGCAACAGGGACAGGGGGAAGCTCTGCGCCTCGTCCCACTCCGGGGCGCCCGGGGCCAACTCGGTTTCCGCGAACTCGCGAACTGATTGTCGAAGCAGGTTTTGCTCGTCCGTCGGCCGAAAGTCCATGGAGGTGTCCGGTCACTCTATCACACCGTTTCGCCGCCGTTCCCGGCGGCCCGCCGCCCCCGTCCGGTCGCCGGGCCGACTCTGCTATCATCTCCCTCCACCGCGATTCCGCTGGCGGCGGTCCGACCCATGTCCATACGACCCCTTCCCGTTCTCGTCCTGCTCCTGGCCGCGTTGCTGGCGAGCACGCACCGCGCCGACGCCGACCTCACCGCCTTTGTGGGTGCGAACACCACGCCGACCAACCGTCCGGTCCGCGGGGTCGCCGCCGGCCTGTCGCTCGCGCTCATCGGCTTCGAGTTCGAGTACTCGGACACGAAGGCCGACGAGATGGGCAACGCGCGCCGCCGGGCCGGCATGTTCAACGTGCTGGCGCAGACCCCGAGCTGGTTCAACGGCCTGCAGTTCTATGCCACCGTCGGCGGCGGGCTCTATCGGGAAGACGGCGCCGGACTGCTCGAGACCAGCGCCGCCACCAACAGCGGGGGCGGGGTCAAGGTCGGCCTCGTCGGACCGTTCCGGATGCGATTCGACTATCGCGTTTTCATGCTCCGCGGCGAGTCATCGCCGAACAAGACTCATCACCGGTTCTACACGGGCCTGAATCTCGCCTTTTGAGTGGGCCGCGGGCGCCGCCGGACACGCCTGCGTCGATGGGGACCCACCTCGGCGGGATGGGTCGTACCGAGCGGGCCACGCTGGCGGCAGCGAAGGCGGCACTGGCCGCAGAGCGCGCGAGGGCCAGCCGCGGAGCCGCCCCTTACCGACAGGTTCGGCGCCACGGCTGGCAGTCTGAATCTGGTGGGATCTGTCCGCCGCGGGCAACGCTTGGTTGCATGCCACAGAGCCCGCGTTGCCTGTTCGCGGTCGGCCGTGAACGGGACTCGGCCGGGAACGACCGCCACGACCTTGTTCGGGCCGGCCTCGACTGATCCGCAAACCGGCAGTGGGCGACGGTGTAGTTCGGACCCGGCTCGGCGGCGCGACGGCGCTTCAAGCCACCGGACCGGAACGCTCGTGCACAATCGACGCTGGCCCGGAGAGCGCCGCCCGAGGCGCCGCTCTCCTCCCCCCGACTCCCTAGTACGACGCCACGACGCTGAGGTCGTAGGTCACGCTCCCGGCTAACGACCCGGTATAGGCGCCGTACAGGTCGCGGACCTCGTCGCCGTTCCCCGGCGGCCCCGGAGGGAAGTTCTGCGCCAGGACCGTGATCAGCTGGTAGTCGTTGCCGGCCGCTACCGAGTTGATGTGTCCGAAGTAGATTACGGCTCCTCCGGGACCTGGGGTCGACGTACGATACAGCGTGAATCCGGCGCTGCCGCCGTTCCGGGCCGCGAGCGCCTGCCCGTACCCCCCCACCGCCCGCTCGAAGGCGGCCGTCTGGCCCTGTTGCACCACCCACTGCCATACTCCGAGACTGCCGTTGAAATTGACGGTCGGGATCTGGGCCGCCGCTTCCGATCGGGAAGCGAACGAACTCCCGAGCACCACACCGGCGGCAAGCGCCGCCACGATGGCCGTGCCCGTCCAGACCCGACCGCTCCGCTGACTCAACATCCTCCGCATGCGTTCCTCCTTCAAGGTGTAGCCAGATACGACTTTCCAAAGGGGGCTACTCTACCGCAGCTACCCCGTTCGGCCAATACGAAAATCCGCCGGCCCCGAAAGCGGGCCGCCGGGGCCGTTCACGGTCCCGCGACCGGGGTCAGGTTCAGCAGGATCTGCCCGTCCGCAAACGCCCCCACGTAGGTCTCGTACAACGCCTGCACCTCGGTGGGGAAGGCTTCGTTCAGGATGTCCGGTATCCAGTAGTCGGCCCCCGGAACCGCCGGGTCGAACCAGGAGATGTACAGGAGGACGCCCTCGGCGAGGGACTCCTCGGCCCGGTAGGTGCTCCAGCCGGCCGCCTGCCGGCGCCGCTCCTCGCTCTCGCTCATCGCCAACGCCTCGGCCACGCGCGTCATCGTCTCCTCGAAGGCGCTCTCCCCTCCCGGCGTGACGAAGTTGAGCATGACGCCGATGTCGGCGGTGAACTCGCGGGGCCGGTCCTGGACCAACGGCGGCTCCGGCCCGGGGGCGTCCGCCGCCGGATCCGCCTCCGGCCCGGGGGCGTCCGTCGCCGGATCCGCCTCCGGCCCGGGGACATCCGTCACCGGATCCGCCTCTGACGATTCTTCCGCGACCGGAGACGGCTCCTCCGGCGGCTGGGGGGCTGGAGGCGGATCCTGCTGCCGCGCCGCCGCCGGGTCCTGGATCGCCGCGGCGCCGGAAAGGCTCCCGCCTCCCCCGCAGAGGAACCCCAGCCAGAACGCCGCGGCAACCGCGGCCGCGCCACCCGCCTGTCGCCGCCGCGAGTCCGTTATCCGCATTCCGCCATCCTCACAGTCCCGGAAGTGTCGCTGACGCGAGACTCCTACGGCGCAAGCTCCTAGACGAAGACCTGCATCACTTCGCTCGCCAGCAGCCGGCCCTTCCGGGTCAGACGCAGGCGGTCCGTATCGTCCTCCAGCAGGCCGGCTTCCACACAACGAGTCAGCTCGCCGCCCCATCGCTCCCAGACGTTCACGCCGTATCGTCGCTCGACGGCCGGAACATGGACCCCTTCGGTGAGCCGCAGCCCGAGGAACAGCGTATCGGTGGCGCGTTCGTCGACGGAGAGAACCTGCTCGTGGGCCACCGGACTCACGCCATCGCCGACGCGCGTCACATAAGACTCCGTTTCGCTCACGTTGCGCCAGCGCCGGCCGTCCCGCGTGGAATGCGCGCCGCACCCGAAGCCGACCCAGGCGCCGTCGGACCAGTACTTGAGATTGTGGCGGCACCGGCAGCCCGGCTTGGCCACGTTGGAGATCTCGTACTGGGCGTACCCCGCGGCCTCGAGGCGGTCGAGCGCCGCCAGGTACATCTCGGCCGCGACGTCGTCCGGCGCCTGCGCCCAGCCGCCCCGAGCCATGTCCTCCCGCAGGGGGGCGTTCGGATAGAGCTCGAGCAGGTAGAGCGAGGCGTGCTCGGGGTCGAGGCCGACCAGAACATCGAGGGTCTCACCCCAGTGTTCGAGGGTCTGCTCCGGCAGCCAGACCATCAAATCGATGCTGATGTCGTCGAACCCGGCGGCCCGGGCCGACTCGAACGCCTCGATCGCGCGCGCCGCGGTATGCACGCGGCCGAGTCGGCGCAGCTCCGCGTCCCGGAACGACTGCACGCCGAGGCTGAGACGGGTCACCCCGGCGGACCGGTAGCCCTCGAGCCGCTCCCGCGACGCGGTCTCGGGGTTCATTTCGAGGGTGACTTCCGCCGCCGGATCGAGCGCGAAGCCCGAGCGGCAGCAGGCGATGAGGGAGCGCACGTCACCGGGAGCGAGCACCGACGGGGTGCCTCCGCCGAAGAACACGGAGTCCACGCGCCCGCCGTCCCCCGCCGACTCGATCTCTCGCGCCAACGCGATGAGATACCGGCGTTTCGTGTCGCTCCGGAACAGCCCCCGGTTGAAGTTGCAGTAGTTGCAGATCGCCTCGCAGAATGGAATGTGAAGGTAGAGGCCAAGCGGAACGGCGGGCGCGCTGGCATTGTCTGGCATGATGCCCGGTGGCGATGCGTGGGAAGCGGCGTCGGCGCCGCGGATGCCGCCTGCGAGCCTCAACCGCCCGCACGTCCCCCCGACCAGCCCAGCTCGGTCTTGCCGGTCTTCAGACGAGCTCGCGCGCGAGAGGACGTCCGGGTCGGCAACTTGCGCCGCGGTTTGTCCTTCCAGAGGCGGGTGAGATCGTCGCTGCTGGGCGCCAACTCCTTGACCTCGCGATAGTCGGGGCCATCGTACTCCAGGAACTCGCACATCTCGTGGAGCCGCGAGTGCATGCGGAAGCCAACGCGCACGCGGAGCGAGTCGAGCGCCTCGGGGTCCGGAACGTTCTCGTAGTTCGACGTGAAGATCGTGGGGCGGCGATCGTTGTACCGGGTGTTGACGATGAAGTTCATGGTCTCGTCCACCCAGTCGGTCAACCGCTCCGCGCCCAGGTCGTCGAGCACGAGCAGCTCGGCCTCGATCACCGGGCGGAGGACGTCCGTCTCCGACGTGCGGGTCACCGGATCGTAGGTGCTTCGAATCGTGTTCAGCAGGCTCCGCGTGTCGTAGTACAGGCCCCGCGCGCGCTTCTCCGACACCACCTGCCGGAGCGTCGCCACCGCGATATGGGTCTTGCCGATGCCGGGAGGACCGATCAGCAGCAGACCCTTGTCCACCACCGGGAACGCCTCGATGAACCCGCGGACGCGATCGATCGCCCGCAGGAGCTGGGGATTCTCGTAGGTGACGAACGTGGTCAGATCGCAGGCGCGGTAGCGAGGGGGAATCCGCGCCGCCGCCAACAGGGTCCGCGCCGCATTCGTTCGCCAGCACTCGCATCGTTCGACGCGGGACACGCCGTCGCCGGATGCGACGCGCCAGCCGGTGCCGTCACAGTATGGACAGGACATGGGAGCAATCACATTCCCCGGCGGCGGCGTCGGCCGGCATCGTCGAGCGGCTCCGATCAGACCGGGTCCCCGCCGCCCGGATCGCCGCTGCCGGCCCGGGTCCGCTTCTCGACACGGACCAGATCGGTCGGCGTCGATCTTACCAGCGCCGTGCCCAATCGTTGCTCCCAATCTCCGAGCCCGCGGGCGAGCTCCTGCTTCACGTAGGCCATGAACTCGTTGACCTCCGCCTGCATGCGGTCCATCTTGCCCCGCATGTTGAGGATGATCTCGACCCCCGCCAGGTTCACCCCCAGCTCCCTCGTCAGCGTCAGGATCGTTTCCAACTGCTCGAGGTCGGCATCGGAATACTGTCGCGTGTTGCCGTCGGTCCTCGACGGTTTCAGCAGCCCCTCGCGTTCGTAGAGACGCAGCGTCTGCGGATGAATGTCGAATCGCCGCGCCACCGCGCTGATCATGTAGTAGCCCTGCCCGGATCCCCTGCCTGGCATTTCCCCCCCCCTGCCCGTTCTCGCCGGGGTCACCACAGCCCCGCGCGCACGTCTTCGGTGCTGTTCTCGGCGAGCTGGCGCATCAGCTCCTTCAATCGCTCGTCGAGCACGCGGGGGAGCACGATTCTGACTTCGACGATCAGGTCTCCCGGTGCGCCGGTGCGCGGCGAGGGCGCCCCTCGGTCCCGCAGGCGGAACCGCTGCCCCGACTGGGCTCCCGGGGGAATCCTGACCCGGGCCCGGCCGCCGATGGTCGGCACCTCCACCCGCGCCCCCAGCGCCGCTTCGTGCACGGCGATCGGCAGGACGAGATGCAGGTCGTCGCCTTCGCGCCGGAACAGGGGATGCGGGTCGACGGACACCGTCACGTAGAGATCTCCGGTGGGACCGCCGCGCCGCCCCGCGTTCCCGCCTCCCGAGACCCGCAGCCGGGTCCCGCCGGTGACCCCCGCCGGCACCGGCACCGCAATCGCCTCGATTCGCGACAGGACTCCCTCGGCTCTGCAGACCCCGCAGGGGCGGTGCCGGCGGCGACCGGTCCCCCCGCACTCCGAGCACCGGCGGGAGAAGACCATGTGCCCCCGCATCCAGCGGGAGTGACCGGCCCCGGCGCAACTCGCACACCGGCTCTCGGCGACCCGGCGCGCCCCGGCGCCCCCGCAGGCGTCGCAGGCGGCGACCCGGGTCAGGGTCAGCTCGTGCGTCCCTCCCCGCATCGCCTGCTCGAAGGTGATCTGCAGGGTCGCGTGCAGATCGACGGCGGGGCCATCTTCGGGGCGGCGGCGGGGGCCGGACTCGGCGATGACCTCGGCGAAGAGATCTCCGAAGCTCGATGCCGCCTCGCCGCCCGTGGCGCCGGAGAAGTCGAAGCCTTCGAACTCGATCCCGCCCTCCGGGGCACGCGACGCAGGCAGACCATGCGCGTCGTAGTCCTGCCGCCGCTCCGGATCCATGAGGGTCTCGTACGCCTCGGACACCCGCCGGAAGACGGCCTCGGTCTCGCGGTCGCCGGGGTTGATGTCGGGATGGTACTTCCGCGCGAGCCGGCGATACGCGCGCTTCAGCTCGCTGGCCGACGCGCTCCGTCCGACCCCGAGAATGACGTAGAGGTCCATTCCGTCGCCTCAGATGCCGCCCCGCCTCACTTCTTGTCCTCGACCACCTCGGCGTCGATGACGTCGCCCTCGCCGCCGCCGGTAGCGTCGCCCTCGCCGGGCGCCGAGCCGCCACCGTCGCCGGACGAGGGATCCGGCGTCTCGCTGGCCCGCTTGTACATCGCCTCGGCCGCCTTGTGCTGAACCGCGGTCAACTGCTCCATGGCCGACTTGAGGGCGGCATCGTCCTCCGATTCGAGGGCCTTCCTGACGTCGGCCACCGCGCTCTCGATCGGCGCGCGATCCGCGGCCGGCAGCTTGTCCCCCGCGTCCTGCATCATCCGTTCGGCGGCGTAGACGGCCTGGTCGGCCTGGTTCCTGGACTCGATCGCCTCTTTCCGCGCCTTGTCCTCCTCGGAGTGCGACTCCGCCTCGCGCATCATCCGATCGACTTCGTCTTTCGACAATCCGCTCGAGGCGGTGATGGTGATCTTCTGCTCCTTGCCGGTGCCCTGGTCCTTCGCCGACACGTTCACGATGCCGTTCGCGTCGATGTCGAACGTCACCGCGATCTGGGGCACGCCGCGGGGCGCCGGCGGCAATCCCACGAGCTGGAACTTGCCCAGGGTCCGGTTGTCCCGCGCCATCGACCGCTCGCCCTGCAGCACGTGCACCTCGACGCTCGTCTGGCTGTCGGCCGCGGTCGAGAAGGTCTCGCTCTTCTTGGTGGGAATGGTGGTGTTGCGCTCGATCAGGGTGGTTCGGACGCCCCCCAGGGTCTCGATGCCCAACGACAGCGGGGTGACGTCGAGCAGCAGCAGGTCCTTGACCTCGCCGGCGAGCACCCCCGCCTGCAGGGCCGCCCCCACCGCAACCACCTCGTCCGGGTTGACCCCCTTGTGGGGCTCCTTCCCGAACAGATCCCTGACGATCGCCTGCACGCGCGGCACCCGGGTGGACCCCCCGACCATGACGACCTCGTCGATCTGCGACGCGTCGAGCCCCGCATCCGACAGCGCCCGCTTGACCGGCGCCACCGTTTTCTGCAGCAGATCCTCGACGAGCTGCTCGAACCGCGCGCGGCTCAGCTTCATGGCGAGGTGCTTGGGACCGGACTGATCGGCGGTGACGAACGGCAGGTTGATCTCCGTCTCGACCACCGTCGACAGCTCCATCTTCGCCTTTTCCGCCGCCTCCTTCAGCCGCTGCAGGGCCATGCGGTCCTTCCGCAGGTCGATCCCGTCGCTCTTCTGGAACTCGTCGGCGATCCACTCGATGATCCGCTGATCGAGGTTGTCGCCGCCCAGATGGGTGTCCCCGTTGGTCGACTTGACCTCCACGACGCCCTCACCCACTTCGAGGATGGAGATGTCGAACGTCCCGCCCCCGAAGTCGTAGACGGCAATGGTCTCGTCCTTCTTCTTGTCGAGCCCGTAGGCGAGGGCGGCGGCGGTGGGCTCGTTGACGATGCGCAGCACCTCAAGGCCGGCGATCTGGCCGGCATCCTTGGTGGCCTGACGCTGGGCGTCGTTGAAGTAGGCGGGCACGGTGAGCACCGCCTGACCGACCGACTGCCCCAGATACTCTTCCGCCGCCTGCCTGAGCTTCTGCAGCACCATGGCGGAGATCTCGGGCGGGGACAGCTCCTTGTCGCCGGCGTGGACCCGGGCGTCGCCGTTCGACGCCTTGACCACCCGGTACGGCACCATCTTCATCTCTTCGCTGACCTCGCCGAACTTGCGGCCCATGAAGCGCTTGATGGAGAACACGGTGTTCTCCGGATTCGTCACCGCCTGGCGCTTGGCCACCTGCCCGACCGGTCGCTCACCCGACTTGGCGAACGCGACGATGGACGGCGTGGTCCGGCCGCCCTCCGGATTCGTCACCACCACCGGCTCGCCCGCCTCCATCACCGCCACCACCGAGTTCGTCGTTCCCAGGTCGATTCCGATTACCTTGCTCATAACACCCTGTCCTGAAAGAGTTTACGAACGAGCACCCGTGAAGACGGGAAACAATGCTAATAGTGGACAAATTATATAATCTTAGCCCAACAGTGTAAACTCAGTGTACAGTGCGGCACGCGGCGCCCGCTCCCCAGCCGGCGCCCCGTCACCCAATCCCGCGGTTGGTCGGTCAGTCCCGAGTCGACCGCTCCCCGCCCGCCTTCTGCATCAGATACGCCTTGATGAACGGGTCGAAGTCCCCGTCGAGCACCCGGTCCACGGCGCCCGTCTCCACCTTGGTGCGGAGGTCCTTGACCATCTGGTAGGGATGGAGCACGTAGCTGCGAATCTGGCTGCCGAACCCGATCGCCTTCTTCTCGCCCCCGATCTCCTCCAGCTTGTCCTGCTGCTGCTTCTGCTTGCGGTCGTACAACCGGGCCCTCAGCACCTTCATGGCGGCGTCGCGGTTGCGGTGCTGTGACCGCTCGTTCTGGCAGGAGACGACGATACCGGAGGGCAGATGGGTGATGCGAACCGCCGAATCGGTCACGTTGACGTGCTGTCCCCCGGCGCCGCTGGACCGATAGGTGTCGATGCGGAGGTCCTTCTCGTCGATCTCCACCTCCACGTCCTCGGGCAGCTCGGGCCACACGAACACCGAGGCGAACGACGTATGCCGGCGGGACGCCTGATCGAACGGTGACATCCGGACCAGCCGGTGCACCCCGGCCTCCGCCAGCATCAGGCCATAGGCGTAGTCGCCGGCGATCGTGAGGGTGGCCGCCTTGATTCCCGCCTCGTCACCCGGCTGCCACTCGATCACCTCGACCTTGAAGTCTCGCCGCTCGGCCCATCGCAGGTAGGCGCGCGCCAGCATTTCCGCCCAGTCCTGCGACTCGGTGCCGCCCGCCCCCGGATGGATGGCGACGATGGCGTTCTTGTCGTCGTGCTCGCCGCCGAGCATCTTCTTGATCTCGCCGGTCTCGATCTCGGCCCCGAGCGCGTCGAGCGCCGCCAGCAGATCCTCTTCCACCGGCTCGCCCTGCCCGATCCAGTCCACGAGGACGCCGAGATCCTCCGCCTTCCGCCGCAGGGACTCGGCGAGATCGCGATCGTCCTGCAGCCGCCGCCGGCGACGCAGCACCTCCTGCGCCCGCTCGGGATCGTTCCAGAAATCGGCCGCGGCGGCCCGGGTCTCGAGTACACGCAGCTCCTCGTCGGTCCCGGCGGCGTCAAAGATAGCCGCACAGGGCGAGCGACCGCTCCACGAGGTCCTGGTAGCGCTTGAGTTGTTCGTCGATATCGATGGTCACATTCATCCTCCTGTCGTCGTCTCATCCGCCCGCGCTGTCGCGCCCGCGCGCCCATCCCAGGCCGCGCCCACGCGCCCATCCCCGGCCGCGCCGAACCGGGGCTCGCGACCCTGCCGCAGCCGCGAGAGATTGGAGCGATGGGTGAACGCAATGAAGCCGGCCAGCGCCGCCGCCAGACAGAGGTCCGGCGGCGTCACGGCGTACCCGAACCGGTACCCGAAGACCAGCAGAGCCACGGGCATCGCCAGCGCGGCGGCGACCGCCGCCACCGACACGTAGCGCCACAGCGTGACGAGCGTCACGAACACCGCGAGCCCGACCGCCACGGCGCCGGGATGGGTCGCGAGAAACGCCCCGGTCGCGGTGGCGACCCCCTTCCCCCCGCGAAATCCGGCAAAGAGTGGATAGCAGTGCCCGAGGGTCGCGGCCGCGCCGGCCGCCAACCCGACCGTCGCCGGCGACGGACCCGAGGCGCCGGCAAGCAGCCACGGAGCCAGCAGGGCCGGAATGTACCCCTTGGCGACGTCCAGCGCCAGCACCGCGAGAGCCGGCTTCCAGCCGAACGCCCGCAGCATGTTCGTCGCGCCGGCGTTGCCGCTGCCGAGCCTCCGGATGTCGCGGCCGTACAGCCCCCGGCTGATCGGCACCGAGCTCGGGCACGACCCCAGCAGATAACCGATCGACGCCGCGATAATCAGGGTGGCGACCAGGATACCCGCCTCCGCGGACTGCTCGTGGGACGGCCCCGCCACCCGTCGTCGGCCAACGCGCGCGCGGCCGAGGCGCGGCGATCAGGGCTGGGTGATCCAGGGCTCGAACCGTTCCTCCGTCCGGAGACGATGACTGACCAGCTCGGCCTCGGCGCGATCGGCGTAGGGTCCGACGCGGACGCGATGCAGGGCCCCCGGAATCCGGGGCATCGGCTCGATCACGACGGGATATCCCTTCGCCTCCAACTCCGCCTTCACGTCCTGCGCGGCGCCGCCGCCGCGCACGCTCATCACCTGCACGACGAACGCGCCCCCGCCCTCGCCGCCGAGCCCATCCCGCGGGTCCGGCTCCGCGCCGCGCGCCGCCCGCCGCCCGCCGGCGAAGTCCAGCGTCTCCGGCACCGGCTCGCGGCCGCGCAGCCGCTCGAAGTAGCTCAAGCCGCCGAGCCGCGACCCGGATGGGTCGCCGCCCTCGGGCGCCGGAGCCTCGAACCCGGCCGCCCCGACGGACGCCGGAAGCGCCGTGCCCGAGCCGGCGCCTCCCGCCTCCCGGGCCGCCACCCCCCGCCCGACCTGCACGCCGCACAGGAAGACCACGACCGCGGCCAGGACCGCGATCATCGTCAGGAACACCAACTGCTTCGGGCTGACCGTGACGTCAGGCCGATCGGTCTGCTGCATCGTCGCTGTCTGCCTTTTCGGCCGGCGAGCTCTTCGGCAGCAGGTTCAGGAACTCGATGGGAACCGGGAACAGAATCGTGGAGTTCTTCTCGGTGGCGATTTCCGTCAGGGTCTGCAGGTAGCGCAGGGTCACCGCGAGGGGCTGGGTGGCGATGACCTCGGCGGCCTGGGACAGGCGCGCGGACGCCTCGAACTCACCCGCGGCGTGGATGATCTTCGCCCGCTTCTCGCGCTCCGCCTCCGCCTGCTTCGCCATGGCGCGTTGCATGTTGTCGGGCAGATCGACGTGCTTCACCTCGACCGCCGACACCTTGATCCCCCAGGGATCGGTCTGCTGGTCGAGCAGATGCTGCAGGTCGCGGTTCAGCCGTTCCCGTTCCGACAGGAGGTCGTCGAGGTCGACCTGTCCGAGGACGCTGCGCAGCGTCGTCTGCGCGAGCTGCGACGTCGCGTAGTTGAAGCTCTCGACCTCGACGATCGCCTTCCGCGGGTCCATCACCCGGAAGTAGATGACCGCGTTCACCTTCACCGAGACGTTGTCGCGCGTGATGATGTCCTGGGGCGGCACGTCCATGACGATGGTCCGGAGCCCCACGCGGACGATCCGATCGATCGGAGCGAAGACCAGGATGACCCCCGGCCCCTTGGGCTGGGGGAGCAGCTTGCCGAGTCGGAATATCACCCCGCGCTCGTACTCGTTCAGGATCTTGACGGAGCTCATCAGGTAGAACGCCGCCATCAGGCCCACAATCAGCAGGGGGTTGTTGAGCAAGGTCACTGCAGTCTCTCCTCGACCCGTTGCGCGGATCCCTCGGGGGCCACGGTCAAGGTCATACCGTCGATTGCGACGACCCGCACGCGCGCCCCGCGCGCGATGGGCTCGCCGGCCGTCGCCGACCAGATCTCGCCGTGCGTGGCCACGCGGCCGTGTTCGCCCGGTGCGATCGGTTCGATCACCTCACCCCGTTTGTCGAGCATGCCGGCGGGGCCGGTGACCGGCGGACGCAGGTGCGCGCGAACCGCGAGGCGCCCGAGCAGGCTCATCAGCACGGCCAGCGCCCCGATCACCGTGAGCACGAACGGCCACCCCGGCTGCAGCTCCGGCAGGGGGGAGTCGATCAGCATCACCGCCCCGAACACCATGCTCACCAGCCCGCCGGCGGCCAGCGCGCCGAAGGTAGGAGTCACCATCTCGAGGATCAGGAGAACGAGCCCGAAAAGCAGCAGGAGCAATCCGACGAAGTTGACCGGGAGAATCTGGAACGCGAAGAACGCCAGCAGCAGGCACAGCCCGCCGACGACCCCCGGGAGGATCGCGCCCGGGTTCCACAGCTCGATCGTCAACCCGAGCGAACCGAGGCTGAACAGCAGGACCGCGATCTGCGGATGCGCAATCGTGCTCAGCAGACGCTGCCGCCACGTCATCTCTATCCGCTCCACCCGCGCGCCGGCGGTGCGCAGAACCTCCTCGCGCCCGTCCCACCGGGTGACGGCCCGACCGTCGAGCGCCTCGATCAGCGCATCGAGATCGTCGACGACGAGATCGATCAGCGGCGGCTCCGCCCCGAGGGCCTCCTCCTCGGTGAACGACCGGCTGTCGACCACCGCCTCCTCCGCCAGCTCGACGTTCCGGCCGCGCCGCGCCGCCAGCGACCGGGCATAGGCGGCGACGTCGGAGGCGGCCTTCTCGGACGCCGTGTCGTCCATCGGCTGCCCGGTGCCCGCCACCGGATGCGCCGCGCCGATGTGGGTTCCGGGAGCCATGGCCGCGACGTCGGCCGCGATCGTGATCAGGAATCCCGCCGACGCCGCCCGCGCCCCGCTCGGTCCCACGAACACCACCACCGGCACCCGCGACTCGATGATCGCCGTGTTGATGTCGCGGGTGGAATCCACCAGCCCGCCCGGCGTGCGCAGCACGAGGACCACGACGTCCGCCCGCGCGGCGTCGGCCGCGTCGAGGGTCTGGGTGATGAACTCGGCCGAGGCGGGGTGAATGAGCGCCTCGACCTCCGCCACGTGAACCACCGGCGTCCCGGGGCGGTCACCCGCCTCGCCCGCCGGCCCCTGGGGCCGGTCGCCCGCCTCGCCCGCCAGCGCCTCGGGGCCGTCGCCCGGCTGGCCCGCGGGTACCGGACCGTCAATTGCGGCCAGGATCGCTCCGATCGCGATCAGGCGAATCGGCAAACGAAACCGCGGCGCAATCATGAGTCGATTCCTCGGGAGCCGCGCGCTCGTGAACGGATACCGACCGGCGCGCTCCATCTCCCATGGTAACGCTTAGCCGCCCGCGGCAAAAGGCCCGGCGAAATCTGGTAGAGTTTGGGACGCTGTGCGAGAAGTGCCGCCGACTGCGCCGGGGGCTTGCGCCCCGTCATACCACCGGCCGTGACCGCGACCGTGGGCGCCGCGGCGATCATCGCGGGGGGCCGGGGGCGGCGCTTGGGCGGGCTCGACAAGAGCCAGCTCGTCATCGGCGGCCGCCGCATCATCGAACGACAGCTCGCGGTGCTCGGCCAGGTCGTCCCGCGCGTCCTGGTGATCACGGACGACCATCACCGCTTCTGCACGTCGGGGCTCCAGGTATGCGACGACGTTCTGCCGGGAGCGGGTCCGCTGGGCGGCCTGCACACCGCGTTGACCCGGTCACCGGGCCGGCGTACCCTCGTCGTCGCCGGTGATCTGCCGTTCCTGTCGGGCGCGTTCCTTCGCCACCTCGCGGTCCGGACGCCGCACGCGGACGCGGTGGTCCCGCGGAACGCGGCGGGCCTGCAGCCGCTGTGCGCGGTCTACGATCGGGGCTGCGCAGAGGCGATCCGCGCGCGGATCGAAAGGGGACGGCACCGTCTGATGGATCTGGCCGGCTGGTTGCGCGTGACCGAGGTGGAACCCGACGAGGTGGCCGCCTTCGACCCCGACGGCATGCTGCTCTTCAACGTGAACACGCCGGCCGACCACGCCCGCGCCGTCTCGTTCGCGGCCGGGCGCGCCGGCCCGGGAGCGCGGGGGCCCCTGGCCTGCCCCGCATGAGCCGATGGAACGCCGTGCTCGGGCCCGCTCCGGCCAACGCCCGGGGCGACACGCCCCCGACCCGCGTCACCCGATTCGCCGCCCCGCTTCGAGACGGTCCGCGGCGCCGGCCGCCTGAACCGACCGTCGCATCCGACTGAATCCGAGCATGATACTGCCACTGCACACGGACCTGCGCCGCGCGATCGCATCGGCATTGGGCACGCTCTACGGGCTCGCGCCGGAAGCGATGCCCCCCATCGTGATCGAGTACCCGCCGAACCGGCAGATGGGCGACCTCGCGGTCACCGTCGCCTTCGACCTCGCCCGCACCCTCCGGAAGGCGCCCCGCCTGATCGCGGCCGAGATCGCCGAGGCGGCAACCGGGCTGAAAGGCCTCGGGCGTCTCGAACCGACCGGCGCCGGCTATCTCAACCTGTTCCTCGATCGGCCGCGGTTCGCCCGCGCCCGCATCGGCGGCGGCTCGCCGCCCCCCGCATCGGACGACGGGGCGAAGACGATCGTCGAACATACCGCCATCAACCCCAACAAGGCGGCCCACGTGGGACACCTGCGCAACGCCGCCCTCGGCGACACGCTGTCCCGCCTGTTGCGCTTCCGGGGCGCCCGCGTCGAGGTGCAGAACTACATCGACGACACGGGCGTGCAGGTGGCCGACGTGGTGGTCGGGCTGCGGGAGCTCGAGAAGAAGGACCTCGACGACGTCCGCCGGCTCGCCGGCGACTCCCGATTCGACTACTACTGCTGGGATCTCTACGCGCGGGTCACCCGGTGGTACGAAGAGGACGACGCGCGGCTGTCGCACCGCCGGACCGCCCTGCACGATCTGGAGCACGACGCCGACCCCACTGCGGCGATGGCCCGCGTGATGACCGACCGGATCGTGCGATGCCACCTCCGTACGATGGCGCGGCTCGGTATCGAGTACGACCTGCTGAGCCGGGAGAGCGACATCCTGAGGCTGGCGTTCTGGGATCGGGCCTTCGAGATCCTGAAGACCTCGGGCGCAGTCCATCTGCAGGCGGACGGACGGCTCGCCGGATGCTGGGTGATGCCGATCGACGAGGCCGGCGACGCCGAGGCTCCGCAGGACCCCGCCGGCGACGACCCCGACCCGGATGCCCGCCTCAAGGTCATCGTGCGATCCAACGGCACCGTGACCTACGTCGGCAAGGACATCGCGTATCAGCTCTGGAAGTTCGGCCTGCTCGGGCGCGACTTCCACTACCGGCGACACGAGGCCCAGCCCTCGGGCCGCCCCCTCTGGACCACGTCGAGCACCGCCGCCCCGGCCGGCGGCGCCGACCCGGCCGCGGCGTTCGGCCGCGCGGCGGCCGTCTACAACGTCATCGACACCCGCCAGAGCTATCTGCAGCGGCTCCTCGTGCAGGCGCTGGGGGCGCTCGACCACCAGCCGGAGGCCGAGCGTTCCATCCATTTCTCGTACGAGATGGTCGCCTTGTCGCGCAACACCGCCCGGGCCCTCGGCCACGCCGCCCTCGATGACGACGGAAAACCGTTCGTCGAGGTCTCCGGCCGCAAGGGGCTCGGGGTCAAGGCCGACGACCTCCTCGATCAGATGACGGAGCGGGCGCAGCAGGAGGTCGCGGCGCGCCACAACGACCTCCCCGCCGGCGAGCATCGGCGCATCGCCGAGATCATCTCGACGGCGGCGGTGCGCTACTTCATGATCAAGTTCTCCCGCGGCAAGGTCATCGCCTTCGACATCGACGAGGCCCTCAGCTTCGAGGGAGAAACGGGACCCTATCTGCAGTACGCCGCCGTCCGCGCCCGGAAGATCCTGCAGAAGCTGCGCGACCAGAACGACCTCGAGACCTCGGTCGTCCTGGAAAGCCTGGGAACGATGCCGGACGCCCCTCTCGCGAGCCCGGCCGGCGACGAGCTCTGGGGCCTCATCCTCGAGGCGGCCCGGCTGGACGAGATCGCCGATCAGGCGGTGCGGACGCTGGAGCTGTCGATCGTCGCCAAGTACGCCTTCGGACTCGCGCAGCGCTTCAACGCCTTCTACCACAGCAGCCCGGTCGTGGCGGAGCCCGACGAGGCGATCCAGCGCTGGCGTGCGGCGGGCGTCGCCTGGTTCGAGGCGCAGATGACGAGGGCCCTCGCCCTGATGGGATGCGAGGTACCGGACCGGATGTAGTGCGCGGGGGACCGGCGGCGGCGCCTACACCCGGTCGAGGGAGACCACCGTCTCGATGTGCGGGGTGTTGGGAATCAGGTCGAACGCCCGGATCTCGTCGATGCGATAGCCGGACGACGACAGGGCGCGCAGGTCCCGCGCCTGGGTGGCGACGTCGCAGGAGACATAGACGATGCGCCGGGGCCGGCGGCGCGCGAGCCGGGTGACGACCTCGCGCGAGAGGCCGGTCCGCGGGGGGTCCACGATGACCGTGGCGCCGGACAACTTTCCCGCGCGTTTCAGCCAGGTCTCGACCGGCGCCCGGACGATGCGCAGGTCGGCCGCGAAGGGCGCGGCATTGGCCGCGAGGTCGCCGGCGCCGACCGGATCGCGTTCGACCGCGGTCACCCGGCCGCCTCCGCGCGCCGCTATCGCGACCGCGAACAGCCCGACCCCCGCATACAGGTCCACGACCTCGCCGACGCCGGCCAGCTCGGCCACCGCCGCGGCCAGCGCCGGCACGAGATGGCGATTCGCCTGGAAGAAGGCGGTGGCGTGCCGGCGCAGGGGGACGGTCGCGGCCCGGGGCGACGACAGGAACTTCGCCAGGGGGTCGGTGACGAACGGCGACCCCAGGACCCGCGGCGGCCCCGGAAGCGTGCGCGACGCCACCGACACGCCGGATACCCCCGCCGCCTCGGCCAGCTCCTCCCACCGTATGCCGGTTTCCGCGACGCCGCCCTGCACGGCCAGATGCAGCGCGCAGTGATCGCCGGGAAGGTCCTCGGCCAGCTCGACCGTTCGGACGCCACTCGCCAGCAACGCGGGAGCCTGGGCATTCAACGCGGCGACCACCCGCTCGCCGCCCGGAGACAGCACTCCGGTGCCGGCGACGGCACAGACGTGATGCGAGCCCTCGTCGAGAAACCCGACCCGGTCGTCCCCGGCGTGCAGCCGGGCGCGCATGCGGTAGCCGGTTTCCGGCGAGCCGGCAACCGCCGGGGGCGTGTCGAGCTCGATGCGGCCGATTCGGCGAAAGGCGTCCCGCACCATCTCGGCCTTCAGGACGAGCTGCCGCGAGTACGCGACATGCGCCAACGTTCGGCCCCCGCAGGACGCGGGGCCGGCCACCGGGCGCCGATCCGGCGACGGGTGCAACACATCGACGGTGCGGGCGAAAACGACGTCACGGCGGGTCCGTTCGACGACGGCGCGCACCCGCTCTCCCGGAATGGCCCCGGCAACCAGGACCACCCGTCCCGCCCATCGCGCGATCATCCGGCCGCCGACCGCCGGCCGCTCGACGGTCAGATCGAGGCGGTCGGGCGGGTCGGAACCGGTCACATCGGCAAGGTCCATTCGAGCCTCGCGCTGCCCCGCCGTCCCGGCCGACACGGGGGCCGGTGGTGAGGAATCACTTCTCCCCTATTCCTCGAACCGCACAACTGGCAGGCGGAGACGGTCGCGCACCAGCCGGTCCACGCTGGCGTTCACGGCGCTCACGTAGGCATCGGGGTCCAGACGCGACCTGAACGAGGCCAGCTCGGCCCGCGCGTCGCCCTCGACGTCATCGAGCGCCGAGGCCGCCGCCGCGCGCGCCGAGGCCAGCAGCGCCCGGTCGATCTCCGCGAGCCGGTCGATCAGGGCCCGCCGCGCCGCGCCGCGGGCGCCGCGCGCGCCCGGTCGCAGGGCGTCGAGATCGGCGACGAGCCGGGTCAGGGCCGCGCGCAGATTCGCGGGCATCTCGTCGCGCGCCAGTCGGTTGGTTGCCCGCTCCAGGACCCGGTCGACGTGCCGGGGCAGGCTGAGGCGGCGCGGCCCGGAACGGCCGGCGCGATCGGCGACGTCCGCCGCCTCCGGAGCGCCGCCGGGCGCCGCGGCGACCCCGACCGCCCGCCGCCATTCGTCGAAGACATCCAGCACCTCGGCCTCGCAGAACTCGATGCGGAGAGGCCGCCGCCGGGAGCCGGACGCCTGGTACCGGGCCAGCCGGCGGTCGATGCCGGTCGTCACCACCTGCAGCGGCACCCCCGCCTCGGCCCAGCCGCGCACCCGCTCGAAGGCCGGTCCCACGATGCGAATGAGATGACCCTGATTGCAGCGGCAGAGATACGATTCGATCTCGCGGCAGTAGGCGCCGGGATCCATCATCGGACCGGGCCCCGGTTATGCTGCCAGACGAGACGCAGACCGTGCAACGTCAGGTCCGGGCTGACGTGGTCGATGGCCCCGGTCTCGGCCGCGATGGTCGCAGCCAGCCCGCCGGTGGCGACGCTCACCGCGGGCCGGCCGCCTCCCAGCTCGACGCGCAGCCGCGCCACCAGCCCTTCCACCATGGCGACGTAGCCGAAGAACAGCCCGGACCGCATCGACCCCACCGTGCTCGTCCCGATGACGTGCTCCGGCCGGCGGACGTCGACCCGGGGGAGACGCGCGGCCCGCTGGAACAACGCGTCGGCGGAGATCTCGACCCCGGGACAGATGACGCCCCCCACGTAGTCACCCGCCGCGGAGATGACGTCGAACGTGGTAGCGGTCCCGAAGTCCACGACGAGGATCGATCGGCCGCCTCCGCCGTGCTCGTCGCGCGCCGCAAGGCCGTTCACCAGCCGGTCCGCCCCCACGTCCTCCGGGGGCTGATAGCAGACGGGCAGACCGGCGTTGGACGCGTCGACGACCAGGGTATCCACCCCGAACGCGTCCTGCACCATCCTGGTGACCGTCGCCGTCAGCGGGGGAACGACCGAAGAGAGGACCACGCCGGACACCTGGGCCATCTCGAGACCGGACTCGGCGAAGAGCTGGCTGACGAGTACCCGCAGCTCGTCGGCGGTCCGGCCGCGCAGGGTCGTCAGGCGCCAGCTCTCGCCGAGCCCCGTCCCGTCGAAGATTCCGAAGACGATGTTCGAATTGCCGACGTCGATCGCAAGCAGCATCGGTCCCCTGTCCCCGTCATCCGACGTGATGCACCTCGCCGCCGCACAACCGTTCGCGACGCGTCCCCACGCGCACGATCAACGCGCCCTGTTCATCCACCCCCTCGGTGACCCCGCGGTGGCGGACCGGCCCCACCGACCATTCCACGGTGGCGCCCCGGCTCGAGGGCGCGAGCGCCTCCCACCGTCCGAGCAGGGCCGCGACCCGGCCGGCCTCGACCTCGCGGCAGCGGATCGCGAGGGCCGCCAGCACCTCCACCAGCACCGCGGCGGAGTCGACCGATCGGCCGGTCAGACCTTCCACCGAACCGGCCCGGGACGCCAGCTCGCCCGGCCACGCGCCGTCGCGCAGGTTGATGCCGATGCCGACAATGACGCGATCGACCCGGTCACCCGCCGTCGACGCCTCGGCCAGAATCCCCGCCACCTTGCGGCGGCGTCCGGCCGCTTCGACCACCACGTCGTTCGGCCACTCCAGCGTCGCGTCGAGCCCGGCCGCCTGTCCGAGGGCCTCCGCCACCGCCACCCCGGCCGCCAGCGTCAGCACCGGGGGCGAGGCCATGCGCAGCAGCACCGAGACGTACAGACCCGTGCCGGCGGGAGAGAACCAGTGGTTCCCGTGGCGTCCCCGTCCCGCGGTCTGCTCGTCCGACACCACCACCGTCCCGTGCGGCGCGCCGCGATCGGCGAGCCGGGCGGCAACGTCGTTCGTCGAGCCGACCTGCGGATGGTGATGCACCCGGCCCTCGAACGGCCCGAGTCGGGACGCCGCATCGCGCAGGCGCGCCTGGAAGGAAACGGAGGATGACGGGCTCACGGGACGGCCCACCGACCTGGAACGGCCCTGGCGACCGGCGGCGCCGAGAAGACGAGCACCGCGGCCATCAGGGGGCCAGCTCCGCCAATACGTCGTCGAGCTGCTGCCGGCGCTGCCGCGCCGCCGCGTGCCGGGCCTCGGTCTCGGCCACGACCTCGGGATCGGCGCGCTCCCGGAACTTCGGATTCCCGAGCTTGCCTTCCAGGGATCCGAGCTGTTTCGAGATCTTGTCGATCTCCCGGCGCAGCCGGGCGGTTTCCGCCGCCCGGTCGATGACGCCGGCCAGCGGCAGATACAACCGCATGCGGCGCACGATGCGACGCACCGTATCGGGGTCGGCCGGCGCCGACTCGACGAACTCGAACGTCTCCAGACCGGCCAGCCGCCGCAGATAGTCGCCGTGACCGTCGAGCACCGAGCGCTCGGCGGGGTCCGCGTGCTCGATCTGCAACCGGAGCCGGCGCGACGGCGGCACTCCCAGCTCGGCCCGGACCGTGCGCACCGCGGTTATCACCTCCTGCAGGAGCGTCAGCACCGACACCGCCTCGCCGTCGATCCATTCCGGCACCGGCTGCGGATAGGGGGCGCGGGTGACGGTGCGCGCCTGCCCGTCCGTCGTCCGTCCGTCGTCGGCCGCCTCCGCGGCGGCCGGCAGCGTCTGCCAGAGCTCCTCGGTGACGAACGGCATGAACGGATGCAGGAGACGCAGAACCCGGTCGTGCACCGCCAGCAGGACCGCCCGCGCCCGCTCCCGATCTTCTGCCTCGTCCTGCAGATGCGGCTTCACCAGCTCGATGTACCAGTCGGCGTACTCGTGCCAGATGAAGTGGTACAACCGGTCGGCGGCGACGTCGAACCGGAACCCCTCCAGAGCGCGGGTCACCTCGGCCGCGAGCTCGCTCACCCGGTGCAGCACCCACCGGTGGATGGTCCCGAGCTCGGCCGGCGGGGGCACCGGCGGGCGCTCCGTCAGCGACGCGGGCAGGTTCATGAGCACGAACCGGGAGACGTTCCAGATCTTGTTCACGAACTGCCGGTAGCCGCGCAGGCGCCCTTCCGAGAGCGAGATGTCCATGCCGGGGGACGCGAGCGCGGCGAGGGTGAACCGGAAGGCGTCGGCGCCGATCTCCTCCATCACCTGCAGGGGATTGACGACGTTGCCCTTCGACTTGCTCATCTTCTGCCCGTGCGCGTCCCGCACGAGCGACGTGATGTAGATGACCTTGAACGGGACGTCGCCGGCGAACTTCATGCCCAGCATCATCATCCGCGCGATCCAGAAGAAGATGATGTCGAGGCCGGTGATCATGACGCTGGTCGGATAGTACCGCGCGAGATCCGCGGTGCGGTCCGGCCACCCCATGGTGCTGAACGGCCAGAGCCCGGAGCTGAACCAGGTGTCCAGCACGTCCGTGTCCTGGCGCAGCGGCCCGCCGCAGCTGCAGGCCTCCGGCGTCTCCTCCTCCACGAGCACCGACCCGCACCGATCGCAGTACCAGGCGGGCAGCCGGTGCCCCCACCAGAGCTGGCGCGAGATGCACCAGTCGTGGATGTTGGTCATCCACTCGAAGTAGGTGCGGGCCCAGTTCTCGGGCACGAAGCGGGTGCGGCCGTCCTCGACCGCGGCAATCGCGGGCTCGGCCAACGGCTTGATCCGGACGAACCACTGGGTCGACACCAGCGGCTCGACCACCGTCTGGCAGCGGCTGCAGTGCCCCACCGCATGCCGGTGGTCCTCGACGCGTTCCAGCAGGCCCTCCGCCTCGAGGCGCTCCACGATCGCCGCCCGCGCCGCGAACCGGTCCTGGCCGGCGAACGGCCCCGCCTCGCCGGTCATCCGGCCATCCTCGCCGATGACCACCACCTGGGGCAGATCGTGCCGCCGGCCCATCTCGAAGTCGTTGGGGTCGTGGGCCGGCGTCACCTTGACGGCGCCGGTCCCGAACCCCGCGTCGACGAACGCGTCGGCGACCACCGCCAATTCGCGGCCGATGATCGGCAGGCGCACCGTCCGGCCGATCAGGCCAAGGTACCGCTCGTCGTCCGGATGCACCGCCACCGCGGTGTCCCCCACCATGGTCTCCGGCCGGGTGGTTGCGACCGTAACCCCGCCGGCGCCGGCGGCCGCCGGGTAGCGCACGTGATAGAGCCGGCCCGCCTGCTCCTCGTGCACCACCTCGAGATCGGACAGCGCGGTCCGGCACCGGGTGCACCAGTTCACGATGTACTTGCCGCGATAGATCAGCCCCTCGCGATAGAGGGTGACGAACACCCGCCGGACCGCCCGCGACAGGTCGTCGTCGAGGGTGAAGCGCTCGCGGCTCCAGTCGACCGACGCCCCGAGGGTCCGCATCTGACTCGTGATGGTGCCATGGCTCTGCCTGCTCCACGCCCACACCCGCTTCTCGAACGCCTCCCGGCCAAGCACGTGCCGGTCGGTCCCCTCGTCGGCGAGGTGCCTCTCGACGACGTTCTGGGTCGCGATACCCGCATGGTCGGTGCCCGGCAGCCACAGCACGTCGTGGCCGGTCATCCGTTTCCAGCGGCAGACGATGTCCGGCAGGGTCTGGTTGAGGGCGTGACCGATGTGCAGCACGCCGGTGACGTTGGGGGGCGGCAGCACCATGCTGAACGGCGGGCGGGATGACGCCGGATCGGCCCGAAAGGCGCCGCTGGACTCCCAGAACGCATACCACTTCGGGTCGACGCCGGCATGGTCGAACCCCTTGCTCAACTCACGCATGTCATTCATGGTATCAAGCCGCCGGCAGGGCGTCGGAGGGCGCGCCGGTGGCGGTCGGGGGGTTGCAGGTCGGGATGCTCGGGTGGAAGTCGATGCCGGTCGTCGTGTCGGTCGATGCGGCGGGCCGTCGCTCAAACCGGCTTGATGCGGTCGATCTGGTCGCGCACCAGGCGCTCCGCCACCCGGGCGACCACTTCGGAGACCAACTCGCCGGTCACGTCGTCCGACAAGCGCTGGACGACCCGCTCGGCCACCCGCTCGATCAGGTCGTCCTCGTTGGCCGGGGCGGCCTGACGGGGCCAGGGATAGGCCGCACGCGCCCGATCGAGGTCGCCCTGCTCGGCCGCGAGAAGCGAGGCGAAGGCATCGGCCAGCGAGGGCGGCGCCGGGGCCTCCACCGCGGGTACGGCCGGGACCGGCGGTGTCGAATCCCCCGCTTCCGCCGCCCGGGCCGGCGCTTCCGCCGGAGCGGACGCCGCCGGGGCCGGTTCGGGGCCGGTCCCCCGATCGTCGCCATCGCCGCCGACCGCGCCGAGGGTTCCGTCCGCGACGGCCGGCGCTTCCGCCTCCAGGGGCCGCTCCCGATCCGCGGGGGGAGGCGGAGATGCAGGCGCCGCGACGCTCTGCCCGGTGTCTGCGCCTGCCCGGTCCGGCGCATCGTCCCGCGGCCCCGGCGTCGTCGGGCCCGCCGATGCCGGCGTCCCGGTGTCCGGAGCCGCCGGCGCGCCGAGGAGCTCGCGAACCCGGGCGATCACCGCGTTCGGTTCGAACGGCTTCACCAGCACCGCGTCACACCCGACCTCGCGGGCCCGTTCGCCGTCGACCGGATCGAAGGCCCCGGTCAGCAGCACCACCGGAATGTGGGACAGGGCGCGATCGGCCTTGACGAAAGCGGAAACGGCATAGCCGTCCTTCTCCGGCATGTTGGTATCGGCCAGCACGATGTCCGGCGGGTCGGCGGCGATGCGTTCTATCGCCTCGCGCCCGTCACCGACCGTCGCCACCCGGACGTCCTCGCCGGCGAAGGTCATTTCGATGACGCGCCGAATGGTGGCGCTGTCGTCGGCAAGCAGAAGCGTATGTGGCATCGGCAGTTCCGGACCTCGACAGGAACGTACGTAAACGGATTCGCCGCGTCACGGACCGGCGGCCACCTCGACGACGCCGGTCGCACCGCCGGTCATGCCGGTGCGGCCCGGTGGCGCTCGCGAATGAAGCTGACGATGTCCCGCATGGGGGTTCCGGGCTGAAACACGCCTTCGATTCCGATGTCCCGCAGCCCCGGCAGATCCGCATCGGGAATGATGCCCCCCAGGACCACGAGGACGTCGTCGAGTCCCTTCTCGCGCAGCAGCTCCATCACCCGGGGACACACGTGGTTGTGGGCGCCCGACAGAATGGACAAGCCGATGACTCCGGCATCCTCCTGCAAGGTCGCCTCGACGATCTGTTCGGGGGTCTGGCGCAATCCGGTGTAGATCACCTCCATCCCCTCGTCCCGAAGCGCCCGGGCAATCACCTTCGCACCACGGTCGTGACCGTCGAGCCCCGGTTTGGCGATGACGACGCGAATCCGCTCCATCTCGTTCTCTGGAGCCCTACGGCTGCACGCGGAACGCCACGAATGCCGACGCCGACTCGTCGCCCGCCTCCGCCGACAGCTCGATCAGATAGTCTCCCCGGGGAAACGGCGAGAGCTGCAGGAGGACCTGATGCGAGCCGGCGTCCTCCGGTGCGTCCACCGGCAACTCCATCATCACGGTGCCCTCGCGGCTCAGCAACTGCGCGCGAACCCGCGGGGCGATGCCGCCCGGCGCGTAGGCCTCGACCCGGACCAGGAGCTGATCGTTACGGCGGAAGAAGCGCGAGGCCGTCGGCAGGGCGTCGGGGTCGGCGAGCAACCGGCGCAGCTCGACCGCGTTCCGCGCCCTCAACACCTGCGGGGTGCTCAGGGCGACATCGGGACCGGTGAAATCGGGCGCCACCAACTCGTCGATGGCCCGGTCGAGCACATCGCCGTACTCGTCCTCGATCGCAATGTTCAACTCGAGCGCGCCGGGATCGACCTCGAAGCTGGCGCGCGGCACCCGGCCCGCCGACGCTCCCGGCACCTCTCCCCGGAAGTAGGCGCTGCTGTCGCTCATCGCCATCAGCCTGACCTGCGATGCCGATTCCTGGCGGCGGCTGCGTTCGCCGCCGATCGGCTCCCACACGAAGGTCAACTGCGTCCTGCCGTTGTCGCCGCGACGGGCGCCGACCCAGGTCCGCACGTAACGCCCCCGCATCGGCTCGGCCAGACTCGCCAGCGCGGTGTCGACGGCCCGCGGCGGCGCCGACCGGGGCGGAGCCAACACCCGCGCCGCGTTTGCCGCAGTCAACGCATAGTAGCCCCTGCGGGCGCGGATCCGAACGTCGTCCCGCAGGACATCCACGTCGATCTCGTGGAACTCGCCGTCGGTCGGCGCCGACGACGAGGTGTAGCCGAGCAGGTAGTACGCGCTCTGGTCGGCCACGATCTGGGCCAGACCCGGCAGCATGTCGTTGCGGTTGATGATGGCCCGGCCGTCGGTCTCGTCCGCCAGCAGACGCAGGGTGTTCTGCAGCTCGCGCAACAGGCGGTAGTCGGTGCGCATGTCGATCGTGACGTTGCTGGAGTCGAACTCGCCGGTGGCGAGCCCCCGGGGATCCACCATGTAGAAGCTGGTGTTGTTCTTGTTGGCGAGGTCGGCGGTGTACAGCAGCTGCGTGAGCATGTACGACGACTCGAAGAACTGCTGGGTCTCTTCGAGATGCGTCTCCCCCGCCAGCGGGTTGTACCGCTGCGGATTGAAGAAGCCCCCGCCGAGGGCATTCATGTCGCGCAACTGGGGTGGAACGTAGTTCGAATAGCCCTCGCTCAGCACGATGATCGACTTGCGTCCCTCGCGCAGTCCGCCGAGATAGATGGCCAACCCCTTCAGGGCGGACAGGCTGACGTCGTTGCGGATCATCTCGACCGTGGTGGTCGGGAAGTTCGCGTACTGATGCTCGTACATGTTGCGCGGCTCGTAGTCGTACTTGACGCCTTCGAAACCCTCCAGAGCGCGGACGATCTGCGCATGGTTGCGGGTCAGCTGCACGTCCATGATCGGCGTCAGGGGGTACATCACCCCGACGAGGTCGGTCGGCCGGAGCTGCGTCTCGACGAACTCGACGAGCGCCGATCGCATCCGCATGGCGTTGGTGTCCCGCACGTGGTAGTCGTCGAGGAAGAACACGAAGATGCGCGAGTCCGGCCGCGCCGCCTCGCGCTCCTGGTCGTACTCGTTGCGGATGCTGGAGGGGGGCGGCAGGGCCGGGTCCGGCACCCCGGTGACCTCCACCAGCCGGAACGACTCGATGGTCTGCTCGACCTCGTCCTCGAAGACCCGGAAGTCGTCCTGCGTCAGATCGAGAATCGGGTTGCCGTCGTCGTCGGTGACGATCGCGTCGACCCGCACGAAGTTGATTCCGGACCGGAACACCGGTGTCTGGGGCCGGGCGTCAGCGTCCCCGGACGCCGCGGCCGCGGAGCCGTCCGCCTGGCCGGTCCGGGGCGCCTGGGGCTCCTGCGCGGGAACGCCGACCCCCGGCAGGAGCATCCACGCGGCCGCCAGCACCGGGACCGCCCACCGGAACCGCCGGGTCGCCAGCCGGATGCCGGCACCGCTCCGCACGCGCCATGGACTGCTCGACATGCTCGCCCTTCCTTCCGCAAAGAGACGCCGACATCCAATGATACCACTCGGATCGGCGCCGCCGGCGCCGGACGCCGCGCCGCCCGAGCCCCGCCGCTCCGGTCACGCTCGCATATGATCAGGGAGTGCCGGTGAACCCGCGGGGCTTTCGACCACGGGCTCCTGCGCCTCGAACCCACTGGACCGTGAATTCGCCATGCGCCTCGAGCTGACCGCCGAACAGGAAGCGTTTCGCGCGTCGGTGCAACGGTTCGCTGAAGTGGAAGTGCGGCCGCGCGCGGCCGAGATCGACGCCACCGACCGCTTTCCCACCGACCTCGTCCGCCGGGCCGGCGAGCAGGGGCTGATGGGGGTCACCATCCCCGTGGCGGCGGGGGGCGCCGGCCGCGACTACGTCAGCTATGCCGCGGCGATCGAGGCGATCGCCGCGGCCAGCGCCACCCTGGCCGCGATCCTGTCGGTCAACAACTCTCTCGTCGCCGAGGTCGTCGCCCGGTTCGGATCGGCGGCCCAGCGCGAGGCATGGCTCCGGCCCCTGGCGAGCGGCGCCGCCGTCGGCGCCTTCGCCCTCTCGGAACCCGACGCCGGCACCGACGCCGCCAACCAGCACACCCGGGCCGTCCCCCACGGCGCAGGCTACCGCCTGACCGGGCGCAAGATCTGGGTGGCCAACGGGGCCGCCGCCGGCGTTTTCATCCTGTTCGCGGCGACCGAGCCGGGCATCGGGGGCCGCGGCGTCTCGGCGTTCCTGGTGCCCGCCGACGCCCCGGGAGTGCACGCGTCGGCCACCCCCGATACGCTCGGCGTACGCGGTCTCGGATGCCGGGATCTCGACCTCGACGCCGTGCACGTCCCCGCGGAGGCGATGCTCGGCGACGCCGGCGGCGGATTCCGCATCGCCATGTGGGCGCTCGACGGCGGCCGCGTGGCGATCGCCGCCCAGGCCGTCGGCGTCGGACAGGCGGCCTTCGAAGAGGCGCTGGCGCACGCCCGGCGCCGCCACACGTTCGGGCGCCCCATCGGCCGGTATCAGGCGGTGCAGTGGATGCTGGCGGACATGGCCACCGAGCTGGAGGCGGCGCGCATGCTGGTGTATCGGAGCGCGGCGGCCAAGGAGACGCAGGAGCGCAGCGCCTCGGAAGCGGCCATGGCCAAGCTCTACGCGTCGGAGGCGGCGCACCGGGCCGCCGACAAGGCGATGCAGATCCTGGCCTCGGCCGGCTACCGCCGGGGCTCGACGGTCGAGCGGCTGTTTCGGGACGTCCGGGCGACCGAGATCTACCAGGGCACGTCGGAAGTGCAGCGCATGGTGATCGCCGCCCATCTCCTCGCGGGACGGTGACTGCCCGACCGCGCGACCTTCGGTCGCGTTGGAAGTTTCGCTGGCGCGAAACTTCTGCGCGGTTGACGGTCGCGCGTTGGAGTTATGCTGGCGCGAAACTTCTGCGCGGTTGACGGTCGCGCGTTGGAGTTATGCTGGCGCGAAACTTCTGCGCGGTTGACGGTCGCGCGTTGGAGTTATGCTGGCGCGAAACTTCTGCGCGGTTGACGGTCGCGCGTTGGAGTTATGCTGGCGCGAAACTTCTGCGCGGTTGACGGTCGCGTTGGAGTTATCGCTGGCGCGAAACTTCTGCGACGCAGACTCCATGTTCTCCCGCGTCGCCGCCTTGTCCGGTGGGAGCGTGTGCCGGCCGTCGCCCCGCTCTCGGCTCGGCGCGGGTTCGCGACGGGCCGCTACGCGCCGGCGGCGAGGCGTTCGAAGATCGGGATCAGGCGCTCCAGGGTCTGCGGGGGGGTCTCGGGTACCACCCGGGTGGTTCCGACGACGGTCATGAAGTTGGTGTCGCCGTCCCAGCGGGGCACCACGTGCAGGTGAAGATGGCCCGGGATCCCCGCTCCGGCCGGCCGGCCCAGGTTGATCCCCAGGTTCATGCCATGGGGCCGATACGCCTCGGTCAGGGCGACCTCCGCCCGCTGCGCCATCGTCATCAGCTCGCCGAGCTCGGCCGCCGACGCCTCGGCCAGCGATCCGATGTGCCGATTCGGCACCACCATGACGTGACCGTTGTTGTAGGGGTACAGATTCAGGATCACAAAGCACGTATCGGCGCGCGCCACGATCAGCGAGGAACCCTGCGGCGGGCTCCCGCCGGCGCCGGCCAGCGCCGCGCAGAACACGCAATCGCCTCCGGAGGCGCCAGCGCTCCCGCTCACGTAGTCGAGCCTCCAGGGGGACCAGAGTCGTTCCATGGCGGGGGCGCCGGGTCGGGGAACGCCCGCGCCGCCCCCGGCGCAAATCGCGCGGCCGGAATCAGTAGCCGGGACTGCCGCCGGGCTCCGGCATCGCCGCCGCCGGTCCGGTCAGCGCCGGATCTCGCGGAACTTCCGGGGCCGGCCCCGGCTCCCGGTTGATCAGCTCCTTGAGCTCCTTGCCCGGCTTGAAGTACGGGACCCGCTTGGGGGGTACTTCCACCCGATCCCCGGTCTTCGGATTCCGGCCCTTTCGCGGCTCGCGCTGCCGGAGGCGAAAGCTGCCGAACCCCCGCAACTCGATCTTCTCGCCCCGGTGCAGCGCGGTGATGATGCTGCGGAACACCGCGTCGACGATGACCTCGGAGTGCTTCTTGGTCAGATCGGCGGCTCGAGACACTTCCTCGACGAGTGCCGCCTTGGTCACGCTCCCGCCTGCCACCAAGATCTCCCTCGCTCCATGAGCCAAGCCGAACGACGGGCTGCTACGTCTGATGCTTGAAGTGGTCGCCCAGGGTCACCTCCGGGGATCCGGACGCAGTACCGTAGGACTCCCAGTCCGCCTCGTAGTCGTCCGACTTCAGCGCCCGGATGCTGAGACCGATCTTCCGTTCCGAGGGGCTCAGCTTGATGATCTTCATGCTGGTGACCTCGTCCACCTTCAGCTCGACCTTGTCGCGGCCGACGTGGTCGTCGAACTCCGACACGTGGATGAGCCCCTCGATTCCCTCGGCCAGCTCCACGAACGCACCGAAGTTCGTGATGCGGACCACCTTGCCCTCGACCACCGATCCGACCTTGTGGTTCTCGAAGAAGTCGTCCCATATGTCGGTCGCCAACTGCTTCAGGCCCAGAGAGAGCCGCTGGTTGTCCGGATCGACGTTGAGCACCATCGCCTCGACCTCGTCACCCTTCTTCACGACTTCCGACGGATGCTTGAGGCGCTTGCTCCAGGACATGTCCGAAATGTGGATGAGCCCGTCGATGCCCTCCTCGACCTCGACGAACGCGCCGAACTCGGTCAGGTTGCGGACCCGGCCGGTCAGCCGCGACCCGATCGGGTACTTGTCGGCGAGCTGATGCCACGGGTTCGACTCGATCTGCTTCAGGCCCAGCGAAATGCGGCGCGCCTGCGGATCGACACCGAGCACCATCGACTCGACGGCGTCGCCCACCGTCAGCAGCTTCGACGGATGCTTGACCCGCTTGCTCCAGGACATCTCGGATACGTGGATCAGACCCTCGACGCCCGGCTCGAGCTCGATGAAGGCCCCGTAGTCGGTCAGGCTGACGACCTTGCCGCTCAGCCGCATGCCCACCTGGTAGCGTTCCTCGACCGCCGTCCACGGGTCGGCGTGGAGCTGCTTGTAGCCCAGGGACACCCGTTCGCTCGCGCGGTCGAACTTGAGCACCACCACGTCGACTTCGTCGTTCACCTTGAAGAGCTCCGACGGATGCGCGGCGCGGCCCCACGACATGTCCGTCACGTGCAACAGCCCGTCGAGCCCCCCGAGATCGATGAACGCGCCGTAGTCGGTGATGTTCTTCACCACGCCCCGGAAGACCTTGCCCTCTTCGAGGGTCGCCAGCGTGTGCTTCTTCTTCTCGGTGTTCTCTTCCTCGAGCAACGCCTTGCGGGACAGCACGATGTTGCCGCGCTTCTTGTTGACCTTGATGACTCGCATGCGCAGCTCCTGACCGCGCAGCGCATCGAGATTGCGCACCGGACGCACGTCCACCTGCGAGCCCGGCAGAAACGCCCGCACCCCGATGTCGACCGCCAACCCGCCCTTGATCCGCTCGATGACGCGGCCGATGACGACCTTCTGATCGTCGTACGCCTTCTCGACCTCGTCCCAGATCTTCATCTTCTCGGCCTTCTCGCGCGAGAGCACGATGTGGCCGTCCCGATCCTCGGTACGCTCGAGCAGGACATCGACGGCGTCACCCTGCCGCACGATGCACTCGCCGTTCTCGTCGAGGAACTCCTGGATGGCGATCATCCCTTCAGACTTGTATCCGACGTCGACCACCACCTCTGACGACGACACCTTCAGCACGGTGCCGGTAATCACTTCGCCTTCGGCAATGTTGCGGAAACTGCCCTCGTACAGCTCGAGCAACCGCTCGTACTCTTCACGGCCGGACCGATCATCGTCGTCGTCGTCGTACTGATCGGCCATGACCGTCATGGGCGCGGGTCGCGCGATCTTTTCCGGGCGGTCCACCTCGACGTCTTCAACCTTCGTCATGGAATTGCGAATCTCCTGTGAGTGCCAATTGCCGTCCCGCCGCAGTGTGGCCGTCGACACGCGGCAACCGGGGCGGGCCGCCGCCGTTGCCGAAACGCATCGATTGGCGATAAGCCGCAGACTATATGCCAGTTATCGAGACGCGTCAAATGCGATAGTCACCCGGACCGCCCCTCTTCCCCGCGCTCCGCCAGCCGGTCGCGCACGATGGCCAGCACGCGCTCGATGACCACCTCGAGCCGCAGACCGGTCGTGTCGACGCGCACCGCATCGCCGGCCATCACGAGCGGCGAGCTGTCGCGGGTGCGGTCGGAACGGTCCCTCGCTTCGAGCGCATTCGCAACGTCCGCGAGGTTCGACGCGGTACGGCCCAGGCCGTGCGCCGGATCCGCGGCGCGGCGCGCCGCCCGCTCCTCCGGGTCCGCATCGAGGTAGAGCTTCACGTCGGCCTTCGGAAACACCTTCGTGCCGATATCCCGGCCCTCCATCACCAGACCGCCCGCCGATGCATAGGCACGCTGCCGGCCCACCAGCGCCGCCCGCACCGACGGCATGCGCGCCACGCGGGCGGCCGCGGCGTCGATCTCGGCGGTGCGGATCTCGTGCGTCACGTCGTGGCCGGCGACCGTCACGTTCCCCCCGTCCTGGTTCACCTCGGCCTGTTCCGCCAACTGCCGCACGGCCGTCTCGTCATCGAGCGCGAGTCCCCGGTGCGACGCCAGCCAGGCGACCGCCCGATACATCGCGCCGGTGTCGATGTAGCGGCATCCCAGCGCCTCGGCGACGGCGCGGGAGACGCTTCCCTTCCCCGCCCCCGACGGCCCGTCTATCGCGATCACCGGGCTGACGCGACCCCTGGCTCCGGTCGGATTCATCAGCGAACTCGGCAACTGCTCGGGGAGGGTCACGTTCGGTGCTCGGGAGCGGCGGTAACCGCTCGCCGCAACGCCGCCACCTCGCGCGGCGTCAAGTCGCGGAACTGGCCCGGCCGGAGCGCCCGATCGCGGATCGGCCCGATCGCCACCCGCCGCAGCCGCACCACGGGGTGTCCGACCGACTCGCACATATGCCGTATCTGGCGCTTCCGTCCCTCGGTGACGCCGATCCGGATCAACGACTGGTCTCCCGCCCGGCCGCGTCCCGCGGACACCAGACTGGCGGTCGCCGGCAACGTCCTGCGGCCATCGACCACCACGCCGCGGGCCAGCCGCTTCAAGGCCGAGGCGTCCGGCACTCCCCGGACCCGCGCCTCGTACACCCGTTCGACGCGGTGCCGTGGATGCGTGAGGCGGGCCGCGAGCTCGCCGTCGTTGGTCAGCAACAGCAGCCCCTCGCTGTCGTAGTCCAACCGGCCGACGGGATAGACGGACTCGCGGACCCCCGACAGCAGATGCATGACCGTACGGCGCCGCTCCGGATCGTCCCGGGTGGTCACTACGCCCCGCGGCTTGTTCAACAGCAGATACCGGCGCCGCCCCCCGTGCCCGACGCGGCGCCCGTCGACCCGGATGTCATCGGCGCCGGGATCCGCCTTCGCGCCGGGGGTGGACACCACCGCGCCATTGACGGTGACCCGGCCGTCGCGCATCAGCGACTCCGCCGCCCGGCGCGAGGCAATCCCGGCCGCGGCAATCACCTTCTGCAGCCGCACGCCGTCCGGTGCAACGGGGGGTGTCACCACGGCTCCCTAGTGAACCTGCCCGGGCGGCGTGGTCCCGGGATCCCCGGGCGTCTCCGCCGGGTCGTCGAACGGCAGCGATTGGACCGATTCGTCCGCGGCCAGGGCCGACGGCACCTCCAAGCCGAGCGCCTCGGCCATCTCCTCCACCTTCGGCAGGTCGTTCAGATCGCTCAGGCCGAACTGGTTGAGAAACTCCCGCGTCGTCGCATACAGAAACGGCCGGCCCACCACCTGCTTGCGGCCGATCACCTTGACGAGCTGCCGGTCGAGCAGCGTCCCGACCACCCCGGACGCGTTGACGCCCCGAATCTCCGCGATTTCCGCGCTGGTAATCGGCTGCTTGTAGGCGATGACGGCCAGCGTCTCGAGCGCCTGCACCGACAGGCGCTGCTTCGAGTGCTGGTGAAACAGCCGCCGCACCCAATCGTGCAGCTCGGGCCGGGTGCAGATTTGATAACCGCCGGCCACCTGCACCATCTGCAGGCCGCCCCGCTGCTCGTACTCCGCCTGCAACGCCTCCAGCGCCCGCTCGATGTCCTCTCGCGAGGTATCGTCGAGCAGCTCGACGAGCGTCCCCGGCGTCAGCGGATCCGGCGACGCGAAGATGAGCGCTTCCAGAATCGGTTTGAGATTGTCCGACATGCTTGGTCTTCCAAGCCGGAAAAGCCGCCGAAAGAGGTCGCAGACCGCCGCCCACAGCCTCCTGGCCAGCGTCACGCCTTCGTCACTACGCCCCGTCCCCCCGGTCCGCGGTCGACTCAATCGGCTTCGGCGCATCCTCCGGGGGCTCGCGGCTATACACCCGGATCGGACTGCACGACTCGGATTGAAACACGCGAATCAGCTTCAGCCGAATCATCTCGAGCACCGCGAGAAACGTCGTGATGAGGTCGCTGCGACCGGCGTCCTCGGCGAAGAGGTCCTCGAATCCGCAAGCCCCCCCGATGTGGGCGAGCTGTTCCGTCAACTGCCGGGTGCGGGTCTCGATCGACACCTCCTCCGCCGGCAGGGGCACCCCGGTTCGCCGGGCGCGCTTGAGGACCGACTGGAACGCCTGCAGCAGCCCGAACAGGTCGACCTCGAGCTCCCGCTCGAACGGCTCGCCGGCGAGATCCGCCAGCCGCTCGTCGGCGCGTCCCCACTGCGCGTTCCGCACCGTCTGCCGTTCGTGCAGAAGCTCCGCCGCCGCCTTGAACTTCTGGTGCTCGATGAGGCGCCGCACCAGCGCCTCGCGTGGATCCTCCGCTTCCTCCGGATCTCCCGTCCCCGTTTCCGGCCGGGGGACCAGGGTCCGCGCCTTGATCTGGATCAGCGTGGCCGCCATCAGCAGGAACTCCCCGGCGGTGTCGAGGTCGAGCTCCTTCATCAGGTCGATGTACTCGATATACTGCCGGGTGATCAGCACGATGGGGATGTCGTAGATGTCGATCTCGTTCGTCCGGATGAGGTGCAGCAGCAGGTCGAGCGGTCCCTCGAAGTTGTCGAGCCGAACCGGATAGTCCTCGACAACCGACTCGAACTCGCCGGTCCGACCGGTGCCGCCCGGTCCCCGCCCGGCCTGCGCTGCATCCCGGTTCGTCATCTATATGCCAGTCCGACCGCCTCGCGAACCTGCTCCATCGTCTCCCGGGCGATTCGGCGCGCCCGGAGCGACCCCTCCATCAGGATCTCACGGACCCGCCCCGGCCGGGACAGAACCTCGGCCCGGCGCTCGCGCAGCGGATCGAGGGCCGCGTTCAGGGCGCGGGCCAGCTTCTGCTTGACCTCGACGTCGCCCACCGTGCCGGCGCGATAGCGGGCCTTCAGATCGTCGACCTCGGCAGTATCGGGATTGAACGCGTCGTGGTACGTGAACACCGGATTTCCCTCGACGGTGCCGGGAATGTCGGCGCGGATGCGTTTCGGATCCGTGTACATCCGCATGACCTTCTTCTTCACGGTCGCGGCATCGTCCGACAGGCTGATGGCGTTGTCGTAGCTCTTGCTCATCTTCCGGTTGTCGAGTCCGGGCAGCCGCGGAAAGTTGGTGAGCAACGGCTGCGGCTCGGGAAACAGCTCGCCGAAGAACCCGTGGAACCGCCGCACGACCTCGCGGTCGAGCTCGAGATGCGGGACCTGATCGTCCCCCACCGGCACGTAGTTCGCCTTGTAGATGATGACGTCCGCGCCCTGCAGGAGCGGATAGCCGAGGAACCCGAGCGTCGACAGATCCTTCTCGGCGAGCTGTTCGATCTGCTCCTTGTAGGTCGGCACGCGCTCGAGCCACGGAATCGGCACCACCATCTGCAGAAGCAGGTAGAGCTCGGCATGCTCGGGCACCTGCGACTGGATGAACAACGTGCTCCGGTCGGGATCGACGCCGGCGGCAATCCAGTCCGCCGCGTTGTCGCAGGCGTACCCGGCCAGCCCGCTCGTATCGGAGTACTCGCTGGTCAGCGCATGCCAGTCCGCGACGAAGTACATGCAATCATAGCCGTCCTGCAACCGGGCCCACTGCTGCAACGCACCGACCAGATGGCCGAGGTGCAGCTTGCCGGTTGGACGCATGCCGGACACGACGCGTGGCTTCACGGTAGCAACCATCCCATCAGCAACGACATCGGCGGCCCGATCAACCGGTACAGCCAACCCGTCGCCATCAACACCAGGAGAATCAGGAACCCGTACGGCCTGACGAGTCGATCGTAGGGCTCGGCCAGCGCCGCCGGCAGCAGCCCCGCCAGCACGTTCCCGCCGTCGAGCGGCGGCACCGGAATCATGTTGAACACCGCCAGCAGCAGGTTCAGTTGGAGCATCGCGAACGCGAACGTCGCCAGCATGCCGGCGAGCCCGTCGGCGGCCGCGAGCCCGCCCGGCACGGCGCCCAGCAGCCACGACGCCCCGATCGCGAGCAGGATGTTGCTGGCCGGTCCGGCCGCCGCAATCACCAGGAAGTCGCGGCGGGGCTGCGCCAGGTTGGCGGGATTGACGGGCACGGGCTTGGCCCATCCGAACACGAAGCCGCCGGCCAGAATCCCCAGCAGGGGCAGGATCACCGTGCCGACCGGGTCGACGTGCACCGCCGGATTCAAGGAGATCCGGCCGAGCCGCCGAGCCGTGGGATCGCCGTACCAGTCGGCCGTGACGGCGTGGGCCGCCTCGTGGATCGTCAGGGACAGGAGCAGGACCGGGAGGATGACGAGGAACTGACCGATATCGGGCAAGGGTCACCAGCATAAGATGACGGACGGGGTCACCGCAAGTCCCGGGCTCGGGGCACGGCCGCGAAGTGAGCCAACACCGCATCGGCGACCTTGGCTCCGACCACCGGCACGAGCTCCTCGCGGGTCGCACGGCGGACGTTGGCCAGGCTCCCGAAACGGGTCAGCAGCACCCGCCGCCGGCGCGGCCCCACCCCCGGGATGCCGTCGAGCGCCGACTGCAGGTCGCGGCGGGAACGCGCGGTCCGGTGGTAGGTGACCGCGAAGCGGTGGGCCTCGTCGCGCAACCGCTGCAGCAGGAGCAACGCCGGACTGGCCGCGTCGAGGGCGATGGGATCCGCCGCGTCCCGGGTGAAGATCAGCTCTTCCTGTTTCGCCAGCCCGACCGCCACCAGGTTCGACAGGCCGAGCGACGCGAACGCCTCGTAGGCGGACGACAACTGCCCGCGACCGCCGTCGATCACCACCAGATCGGGCAGCGGCCCGCCGTCGTCGAGCAGCCGGCGGTACCGGCGGCCGACCACCTCGCGCATCGCCGCGAAGTCGTCCAGCAGGCGGGCGTCGGCGCCCGCGTCGGCGCCGGGCGCCGGGCTCCTGCCGCGCCGGCGGCGGCGCGGGGGGGCCCCCGGCAACGCGGTACGCTCCTCGCCCCAGTTCGTCCCCCGCACCCGGTACTTCCGGTACTCCTTGCGAGCCGCCCGTCCATCCTCGCAGACCACCATCGATCCGACCGTCTCCGCCCCCTGCAGGGTGGAGATGTCGAAGCACTCGATGCGCCGCGGCGCCACCGGCAGCCCCAGCACCGTCCGCAGTTCGTCGAGGGCGGCGGCGCCGGCGCGGGCCTCGTCGCTGTAGCGCGACCGGTAGGCGAGGGCCGCGTTGCGGGTGGCGAGATCCAGCAGCCCCCGCTTCTCCCCCCGTTTCGGGACGGTGATCCGCACCCTCCGTCCCGCCCGCTCGCCCAGCCAGCTCTCCAGCGCCTCCGGCTCCTCGATCTCGACCGGCAGATGCACCTCGGGGGGAGCGGCCCGCGCCTCGTAGAACTGCTGCACCGCCGCCTGCACCGTCTCCCGTTCCGCCGACCCCGCCCCCGCCGGCAGGTCCGCCGCCAACTCGACCCGCTCGATGACCCGCCCGCCCCGCATCTGGAACACCTGGATGATCGCGCCGGACGGCCCGATCCTGACGCCGAAGGCGTCGCGGTCGCCCAGCCGCACCGACGACATCTTCTGCTGGCGGTCCCGCAGCGTCTCTATCGTCGCGATCGCGTCGCGGGTCTGGGCCGCCTCCTCGTACCGCAGACCGTCGGAGGCCTCCAGCATCCGCCGTTTCAGATCGGCGATCAGCTCCTCGTTCCGGCCCTCCAGGAAGAGCTTCGTATGCTCCACCGCCTCCGCGTACTGCTCGGGGGTGCACAGGGAATCGACGCACGGCGCGACGCACCGCTTGATGTCGTACTCGAGACAGGCCCGCCCCCGGCGGCCGTTGATGACCTCGTTGCACGAACGGATGCCGAACAGCTTGTGCGTCAGCGACATCGTCTTGCGGGCCAGGGTCGCGGGCAGGAACGGTCCCGCGTAGGTGTGGCCGTCGCGGGCCACCCGGCGCGCCACGAGCACCCGCGGAAACGCCTCGCCGGTCGTGAGCTGCAGGTACGGATAGTTCTTGTCGTCGCGGAGCAGAATGTTGAACCGTGGCGACCGTTGCTTGATGAGATGGGCTTCGAGGGCCAGGGCCTCGACCAGCGAGTCGGTGACGATGACCTCCAGACGGGTCACCTCGTCGAGCAGCGCGTCGGTCTTGGGGCTCGAGCCGTAGGCCCCCAGGTAGCTGCGCACGCGGGCCCGCAGCGAACGCGCCCGGCCCACGTAGAGCGTCTCGCCGGCGGCGTCGAGGTACAGATAGACCCCAGGCTGCTCGGGCAACGCCGCGATCCGCTTCTTGAGATCACGAATGGCCATGGACTACACTGTGGGGTTCGTGCTGTTGGAGGAGCGCCACACCGGGGGGCAGGCGCACCGACAGCATCATAGCGTTCGCATCTCCCACCATGACGTTCACAGGTGCCATCGGCGCCGCCTGCATGTTCCCGCTCCGCGCCATCATCCGGGCGTGCGTCGCGTTACGGATTCATCCGAACGTGCTCACCCTGATCGGCGTGTTCATCAACTTCATCGCGGCCTGGTTCTTCGCGCAGGGGTCCTTCATCACGGCCGGCTTCATCATGCTGGTCGCCAACATCTTCGATTTCATCGACGGGAAGGTGGCCGAGGCGACGAACCTGGCATCGCGGTTCGGCGGGTTCTGGGACTCGGTGATGGACCGGTTCTCGGACCTGTCGCTGTTCATCGGCGTCATCTATCTGTACGCGCAGCTCGGGCGCACCGACTACGTCATGATCGCCGCTTTCGCGATGATGTTCTCGGTGATGACCAGCTATACGCGGGCCCGGGCCGAGTCCATGATCGAAAAATGCAAGGTCGGGTTCATGGAGCGTCCCGAACGGATCGTCCTCGTGATGATCGGGGCGTTCACGAACCGGATGGGCGCCGTCCTCTGGGTGATCCTCGTGTTGTCGATCGTCACCGTGCTCGACCGGATCTACTTCACGTGGCGGGCCCTCGAGACCCGGGAAGCGGAGGCACGGTAACGATGCAGCGCCTCCTGACCTTGCCGGCGCGGGCGGTCTGGCACGCCCTGTTCTGGACCTTCGACCGAGCCACGTGGCAGTACGACCTGATGGTGATCGCCATACTCGCGTTCGTCTGGCTCACCCCGCCGGAGTGGATCGGCGATCCGACGGCCACCGGCCCCGGGCTCATCGGCATCCTCCGCGATCTGTTCCGGTAGCCCGGAAATCGTCACCGCGCGACCTTGCGGTCGCGTCGGAAGTCTCGCTGGCGCGAAACTTCTGCGGCTCCGATTGCCGCCCAACCAACCCTCCAGGGAATCAGCGTCTCCGGCGGGGGCGGCGCCGTGCTACGGCGCAGACTCCCGGGCCGTCACACCACTTCCCGCTCGTCGGAACCGAGATCGAATCCCTTTCCCGCGAAGTGGATGTCGTGGGCGGCGATCTTGTCGCGCAACAGACGCCGCACTTCGCCGTAGTGCTCCCGCGGCACGTCAAGATGGCGCACGAGGTTGCGCACGCGGTCGATGAGCACCAGCCGCAGGTCGGAGCCTCCCTGCCAGGACAGACCGCCGATCTGCCGGTACAGCACGAGCCCCTTGTCGGACCAGACCCCGGCATCGTAGAACCCGTGCCCGATGCGCAGGCTGAGGGGGAAGGCGTAGGCGTAGTAGATGAACATCATCCCCTCGCCGAACGCGTCGGCCAGCGGACGATCCCGGACGACGACCTTCATGAACACGAGAGCGCCGAACAGGACCCCGAGCCCCAGCGACACCCCGTAGGCGGTCGGGCGCCCGGGCCACGTCAGCACCGCCGTCGGGCGGAGGCGCCGGAACCGCAGAAACCGTCCCAGCAACCGGAGACTGGCCACGAGGAAACCCACCCCCAGGAGCCACAGCGCGGCCGGCAGGACCGAATCGACGAAACTGGAGAACAGCTCCCCGTCAGCCACAGATCCGTCCCACGCCCGCGGGCGATCAGGCCCGCGATTGATACTCGCCGGTCTCGGTGTTCACCCGGATGCGATCGCCGTTGCTGATGAACGGCGGCACCTGCACGACGAGCCCGGTCTCGAGGGTCGCCGGCTTGAGCTGCGCGTTCGCGGTGGCCCCCTTGATCGCCGGCGCCGTCTCCTGCACGGTGAGCTCGACGGACATCGGCAGATCCAGCCCCACCGCTTCCCCCTCGAACAGCGAGATCCGTATCGTCGCCTCCGGCAGCAGGTAGTTGACCGAGTCGCCGAGCGTCTCGGCCCTCATCTCGAGCTGCTCGTAGGTTTCGAGGTCCATGAAGTGGAACGCGTCGCCGTCGCGATACGTGAACTGCATCTCGCGGTCGTCGAGGGCGGCCCGCTCGACGAACTCGGCGGACCGGAACTTGTGGTCGAGCAGGGTGCCCGCCCGGACGTTGCGCATCCGCGATTGCACGAACGCCTTCCCCTTCCCGGGGGTCAGGTGCGTGGCGTCCATCACGCGATAGAGCTCATCGTTGAGCTTGACCAGCATGCCCTTGCGCAGGCGAGTAGATTGGATCGATTCCATGACGACCATGCAGCGCGCAACCCGCGTATCGGCCTGCGCAGACGTTCGGTGAACCTACGACACAAAAGCTGGATCGTACCACACCGCCGGCGGCGTCCAGGCAACCCGAGCCTCTTCCAATGACAGATGAGCCTGAACGAGGGGTTGTTTCCAACGACAGATGAGCCTGAACGCGGGGACCGGGTCGCGGATCAGCCCGCTGCGTTCGAGCCGCTCCGGGTGCAACGCGGGGTCCACCACCGGCGGCGGGTCCCTCACCCGCCTGCGGCCTGCCCGCCGGCCAGAATCGGGCGCAGATAGCGGCCGGTATGCGATCCCCCGGCCATGGCGATCTGCTCGGGCGTGCCAACCGCGACGATCCGGCCGCCGTGCTCGCCGCCTTCCGGCCCCAGATCGATCACCCAGTCCGCCGACTTGATGACGTCGAGGTTGTGCTCGATGACGAGGATGCTGTTTCCCGCCTGCAGCAGCTTGCGAAACGCGGCGAGCAGCTTGGCGACGTCGTCGAAATGCAGTCCCGTCGTCGGCTCGTCGAGGATGTACAGCGTGCGATCGGCCCTGCGCGCGGCCAGATGCGAGGCGATCTTGATGCGTTGCGCCTCGCCCCCCGAGAGGGTCGTCGCGGGCTGACCCAGCCGCAGATAGCCCAGCCCGATCTCGTCGAGCAGGTGCAGCCGGCGGATGATCTTGGGCGCCCCGGCGAAGAACGACAAGGCCTCGCGCACGGTCATGTCGAGCACCCCATCGATTCCGACGCCGCGGTATCGCACCTCGAGCACCTGCGGCTTGAACCGGCGCCCGCCGCACTCGTCGCACGGCACGAACACGTCGGCCAGGAACTGCATCTCGACCCGCACCACGCCTTCCCCCTCGCACCCGTCGCAGCGCCCCCCCGGCACGTTGAAAGAGAAGTGGCCGGGAGTCAGCCCCGCGGCGCGGGCGCCCCCGGTGTGCGAGAACAGCTCGCGTATCGGGTCGAACGCCTTCAGATAGGTGACCGGGTTCGACCGGGGCGTCCGCCCGATCGGAGTCTGGTCGACGAGGGAGACGTCGGTCACCAGCTCCGCGCCCTCGAGGCGATCATGGCGCCCGATCCGCTTGTCCCAGGCCCCCTTCTGCCGCTTGATGGCCGCGTACACGACGTCGTGAACCAGCGTCGACTTCCCCGACCCGCTGACGCCGGTGACGCAGGTCAACGTGTTCAGGGGAATCTCGACGTCGATCCCCTGCAGGTTGTGCTCGCGGGCGCCGGTGACCCGGATCGCCAGCGGCGGGTGCTTCCGGCGGCTCGCGGGGAGTGGAATCGCCAGATCGCCCCGCATGTACTTGGCCGTCAGCGACTGCGGATCCTCCAGCAGGGCGTCGAACGACCCGGCATGAATGACACGCCCTCCCTGCTCCCCCGCCCCCAGCCCCAGGTCGACCACGACGTCGGCGGTCCGGATGGTGTCGGCGTCATGCTCCACCACCAGCACCGTGTTGCCCTGGTCGCGCAGCTGCCGCAGGATGGCGATGAGCCGCTCGTTGTCCCGCGGATGCAGTCCAATCGAGGGTTCGTCGAGCACGTAGAGCGTACCGACGAGGGCCGAGCCCAGGGCCGTCGCCAGATTGATCCGCTGCGCCTCGCCGCCCGACAACGTCGACGACAGGCGGTCGAGGGTCAGGTACTCGAGGCCCACCTCGCACAGGAACGACAGCCGCCGCCGGATCTCCCGCACCAGCCGATCCGCGACCGTCCGCTCGCTCTCGGTCAGCGCGAGGCCGTCGAAGAACCCGGCCGCCTCGCCCACCGTGAGGGCGCAGACCTGGTCTATGGTGCGTCCCGCGACCTGGACCCCGCGGGCCTCCGGCCGCAGCCGGGTCCCGTCGCACCCAGGGCAGGTCACGTAGCCGCGATACCGGCTCAGGAACACCCGGACGTGCATCTTGTACTTCTTGCGTTCGAGGCCCCCGAAGAACCCCCGGATCCCCGGATAGCCGGCGCCGTCGCCCTCGACCACGAACTCCCGCTCCGCGTCGGTCAGGTCGCACCAGGGCGTCGTCAGCCGAACCGCGCCGCCCTCGGCCGCGCGCGTCAGCCGGGTCAACTGCGGGCGGTACTCCGGCTTGCTCCACGGCTCGATCGCCTGCTGCCGGATCGACTTCGTCCGATCCGGCACGACCAGATTCAGGTCGAGCTCGATCACGTTCCCGAAGCCGTGGCAGGAGGGGCACGCCCCGAACGGATTGTTGAACGAGAAGAGGCGCGGCTCGGGCGGCTCATAGCCGATCCCGCAGGTCCGGCACTCGAACCGCTCGCTGAACCGGTGCATCACCGCATCGGCCGTGCCCCCCTCCGCCCCGACCTCCAGCGCGAACCCCGAGCCCCCGCCTTCCAGGTAGGCCGTCTCGATCGTGTCGGTCATCCGCCCCAGCAGGTCCGGCCCGACCCGCAGGCGGTCCACCACGATGCGCAACGACCGCTGTCCCGCAAGCTGCGCCGGGTCGACCTCGTCGAGGCGGACGACCTGGCCGCCCCCCCCATCCGGGTCATCCCCGTCAGCCACGATGATCCGGCCGAATCCGCGCTTGCGCAGGCCCGCGATCGCCGCCGACACCGGATCGCCCCCGGCGGCGGGCGGCGCGTTCGCGGACCCGAGCCCGGCCTCATCCTCGCCCGCGTCGGCGGCGGGCATGCCCGTCTCGACCTCGTTCACGGTAGAGTCGAACCCCAGCAGCAGCCGGGTCCCCGCCGGCAGGGCCGCGAGCTTCCGCGCCGCCGCCTCCGCCGGTTCGCGGACGACCTCGCGCCCGCACTGCCGGCAGATCGTGCGGCCGACCCGGGCGAAGAACAGACGCAGATAGTCGTGAATCTCGGTAGTGGTGCCGACCGTCGACCGCGGATTGCGGATGCTGTTCTTCTGCCGTATCGCGATCGCCGGACAGATGCCGTCGATGCGATCGACGTCCGGCTTCTCCATACGCTCGAGGAACTGCCGAGCATAGGCCGACAGCGACTCGACGTAGCGGCGCTGCCCCTCGGCGTAGATGGTGTCGAAGGCGAGCGACGACTTGCCCGAACCGCTGACCCCGGTGACGATGATCAGCCGGCCCGCGGGCAGCGTCAGATCGATGTTCTTGAGGTTGTGCGTACGGGCGCCCCGAATGACGAGGTGCCCGTTCGCGGCTGCCGTTTCTGACATGCGAGATCCGCCGCCCTCCGGAGCGCGCAACGCAACCGGGAGAACCTACCGGTCCCCTCGCGCCTTCCCGGGCGGTACCGTAACTCGCCAGTGTACCGCGTGCCCCGGCCGGCCGTCCAACCCGCGGGTCGGGCCCTCCCGCGGGCCGCGCGCGCCCGTCATCGACACCCGGCCAGGCGCTCGGCGTGACCCCTCGGGACTTCCCACTCGACCGCGTCGACCTCCGAGACCCGCCGGGCGCAATGTCTCGTGCCGACTGCGGGTGACGCCGTGTCGGGAAGGGAGCGGCCGCTTCCGCCCAGGCTTGGCCGGGTCGACCGTCACGTGTACATTGGAGCAGTCGCTTCCGCCCGACGCGGCAACGCTGCGGCCCTGCATCGGCCAGAACCCGGCCGGAACCGACGACCCGAAGGGGAGAACGGATGACCCACCGAAGACCGCGACGATACGCCCGAATCGCCGGCACGGCAGCCGTGCCGGCCCTGCTGGTGCTCACGGCCGCTCCAGCCTCGGCGCAGACGGACCTCGGCATCCTCATGCGCCAGAAGCTCGAGCGCGCGCAGCAGCTCTTCGAGGCGGTCGTGCTCGCCCGAATGCCGGCCGTCGAGCGCCATGCGGCCGAGCTGCTGCGGATCAGCGAGACCGCCTCCTGGATGACGACGCCGTCGACCACGTATCTCCGCCATGCCGGAGAGTTCCAAGAAGCCGCCCGCGACCTCGCCACGGCCGCCTCGGAGGGGGACATGGACCAGGTCTCCACCGCGTACATGACCATGGTCACGAGCTGCGTGCAGTGCCACCGCGACGTGCGGGGATCGCGGCTGGCGAGGCGCTCGCCGTGAGCCCGCCCGGCGCGGGTCTCCCGAGCCGGCGGAAGCGAGCGGGAGCGACGTGCGGCAACCCGGCCGTGGCGACGACTGGCTCCGGTGGTGCACACCGTAGCGCAACCGGCTACAATAGGGGACAGTGAGGGTGAGCCGACGGACCGTGCCCGCATCGTCCGGCCGCAGACTCCCGTGCCCGGCTCAGACCTCGCTCGACTCGCAGAGACGGCCGGGCGGCCACTCCTGACGTCCACGCAAGTCAGCGCTTCTCGCGCGCATGCCGGCGTAGCTCAGTTGGTAGAGCAGCTGATTCGTAATCAGCAGGTCAGCGGTTCGAGTCCGCTCGCCGGCTCCAGCTTTACACCTTTTATTTGCAACAACTTACAGCACTTTGTCACGCCGCCGCTTCCACCCCAACACGCCCGCTAGGGTGCATATAGGGTGCATCCGGTGTCAGATTCGCGTTCATCTCGCCAGCCACGGCCACGGCCGCTCCCTCCCGCCCATCTCCCGTCCTCTGCCTTCCCCGACCGGCCCTCTACGAGCGTGACTGACCGCACTCCGCCCCGGCCGAATCCACCACCGCTGCCCCCAATGCGCCCCCTTCGCCGTCGGCCTGCGCGTCCCTCCGGCCCCCCGCCACCCCACGCCGGTCCATCCCCGACGTGCCCCACGCAGCCTCGACCACCTGCCCCCCCCCATCCCGAAACGCCTCCCTCCACCACCCGTACGTCTACCACGACCACCCCCTCCCCCCGAACGCACCCGACCCCACCCCGCCACCGACGCACCGAAACCACGCCCTCAACCAATCCTCGAGCCCCGGTCCCGCTCCCGCGCGCCCACATCCAGCCCCCCGTTGTCAAGAGTCGCGAAGAACTGACGAATTCTCGACACTTGTCGACTCGCCCGGCTTCGCCCCCGGTCTTTTCGTGCAGATCTTGATCGAGAGGAAGATGACGGCTGTGGGCGCTGTGGGAACCGCGTTCTTCGCGGTTTCCAAGCTTGAGCTCCCTGTGGACGCGTTCTTTGCGTCCATGGGGGGCGGCGGCGTCCACGGCCCCGGCGCTGGCGGTCGGCACGGCGTTCGGGTAGCGTAGAGAGCGGACTCAGGCGTGGGGTGAGGGCCCGGTTGTGCCGACCGGACCCTCGTGACCGCCCCGAGCTCCGACAGACCGGGCCGGTCCCCGCTGTTTTGCCACGGTTCAGGCCCGTTGTCCAGTCGGAGACCGCCCCGCGCGCTCCGACGCCGTGGACCAGCCCCTCCGGCAGAAGACCTGTCGTCAGTGCGGCCGACCCTTCGCCATCTGCGCGGCGTGTGACCGCGGCCATGCCTACTGCACGCCGCGGTGCCGGGCGGCCGCCCGCCGCCGGGCGGTCCGGGCCGCCCGGGCCCTCCATCAGCGCAGTCCCGAAGGGCGCCTCGACCACCGCGACCGGCAACGCGCCTACCGCGCCCGGCGCCGCGTGACGGATCACACTTCCCCCGCCCCCCGGCCGTCGGACAGACTCCCCGTCCCGGAACCCGACCCCGGTTCCCGCGCCCGCGCCCACGCGGTGTGTGGTCTGCGGCCGGCAGAGCCGGTGGCTGGTCCCGATGCCGGAGCCCGGCCGCAGTCGGAGGAGGAGGGACGATGATCACGCCCGCACAGCGCGCCGAGATCCGGCGCCTCTACATACGGCGAGCACTGGAAGCTCGGCACCATCGCGGCCCAACTCGGCCTCCACCGTGAGACCGTCCGCGCCGCCGTCGAGGGCGAGTCGGTCGGCGTCCGCCGCGGCGTGTGCCGGCCCAGCGCCCTCGACCCCTACCTGCCGTTCATCCGCGACACCCTGGCCCAGTACCCCACCCTGCGCGCCACCCGCATCCACGAGATGGTCCGACAGCGCGGCTACCCCGGCTCGGTCATCCAGGTTCGCCGCCTCGTCGGCCGCCTGAGGCCCGAAACCGCCCGCACCGCCTACAGACGGGTCGTCACGCTGAGCGGCGAGCAGGCTCAAGTCGACTGGGGCTCCTTCGGCAAGGTCCGCATCGGCCGCGGCGACCGCGCCGTCTCCGGATTCGTCATGGTCCTCGGCCACTCCCGCGCCATGGCCGCCCTCTTCACCCTCGACCAGACCCTTGAAAGCTTCCTCCGCGGACACGTCGAAGCCTTCAAGGCCCTGGGCGGCGTCGCCCGCACCCTCGTCTACGACAACCTCCGAACCGCCGTCCTCGACCGCCGCGGCGCCGCCGTCCAGTTCCACCCCCGACTGCTCGAACTCGCCGGCCACTACCACTTCGCCCCCCAACCCTGCACGCCAGGACGGGGCAACGAAAAGGGGAAGGTCGAACGCCAGATCCAATACCTGCGGCACGCCTTCTTCGCCGCCAGGCCCTTCCGAGACCTCGACGACCTCAACGCCCAGTTCCGACGCTGGCGCGACGAGGTCGCCCACCGGCGCCGCCACCCCGAACAGCCCGACCGCTGGTAGCGGCAACATGAAAAGGGACCCCGTGGCCACTTGAAAAGGGACCCCCCTGAGCACTCGGAAACAGCGATCCCCTGGCGATGATCGACGGGGCGAGACACGGTCGTCTCGTCGACTGAGCCAGGAGGACGCGGAGGTGATCAGGATGTCCCAGTGGGCCGAGATCCGGCACTTGCATCTGGTGGAGAGGGTGCCGAAGAAGGAGATCGCGCGGCGGTTGAAGTTGGACGTGAAGACGGTGCGGCGATCCATCAGCCGGTCGACGCCGCCGGTGCGGGTGTCGCCGCCACGGCCGGGGACCCTGGACCCGTGGCGGGAGCGGATCAGGCAGTGGCTGCGCGAGGAGCCGCGGTTGACCGCGAAACGGATTCGTCGGTTGTTGCTGCCGATGGCGGGACCGCTCCCGGCGCGGACGGTGCGCTGGTACGTCGCGGGACTGAGGACGGCCACCACGAGGAAGGAGGCCTTCGTGCACCGCAGCGTGCTGCCCGGCACGACGATGGAGGTCGACTTCGGCGAGTCCTGGGTCGACATCGCCGGCGTGCCGTGCAAGGTCAAGTACCTGGTGGCGACGCTGCCGTTCTCCAACGCGTACTTCGCCAAGGCGTACCCGGTCGAGCGGATCGAGTCGCTGCTCGACGGCATCGAGTCGGCGTTCCGCTACTTTGGGGGCCTCGTGGACCGCCTCGTGCTCGACAACACCTCGCTGGCGGTCAAGGACGTGTTGGCGGGCCGGGACCGGGTGCAGACCGAGGCGTTCGATGCGTTCCGGGGCGGGTATCCGTTCCGGGCCGAGTTCTGCGCGCCGGCCAAGGGCTGGGAGAAGGGTTCTGTGGAGGGAGGTGTGAAATACGTCCGGAACCTGGTGTTCCGGCCGCGGCTGGCGGTCGAGAGCTGGGCGGCGCTCAACGCGGCGATCATCACGGAGCTGGAGGCCGATTTGCCGATGCGCCACCTCGACGACGGGCGCTCGGTCGAGGAAGCGTTGGCGCAGGAGCGGGAGCACCTGCGGGCGATGCCTGCTCGCCTTCCCGCCACCTGCCGCGTCGTCGCGCGAGTGGCCGACAAGTTCGGACACGTCCGCGTGGACCGGGTGTCGTACTCGGTGCCGATCCGCCACGCCTACCGGCCGGTGTGGGCGAAGCTGTATCACGACCGGGTGGCGATCGCGGTCGGCGCCGAGGTGGTCGCCGAGCATCCCCGGGCGTTCGTCCGGGGCGCGAAGGTCCTCGATGCGCTTCACGTCCTGCCGTTGCTGGAGCGCAAGCACCGGGCGGTGGCCGAGGCGACAGCGCTTCACGACTGGCGGCTGGCCCCGGTGTGGCAGCGGGCGCGGGCGGAGCTGGCCAAGCACACGCGCAAGCCCGATCAGGAATGGGTCCGGATGCTGCGGCTGATGGAGACCCACCCGGCCGCGGCCGTCGAGCGCGCGGTGACGGCCGCCCTCGAGCGCCATTCGCCGCGTCTGGAGACGGTGCGGCTCATCCTCCGTCAGCAGCAGGCCGGCCCGCCGCCGGTGTGCCCGCCGGTCGCAGGCGTGCGTCCCGAGCTGGCGCGGATCGCGGTACCCACTCCGACGCTGTCGGCGTATGACGCGCTGGTGGAGGGCGCCCGCTGATGGCCACCACAATTGCCGAGCCCCCGCATCTGGCGGCGGACCTGAAGACGCTGTGCCTGTCGACGATCGGGGCGCAGTGGCGGCTGCTGGCCGAGCAGGCCGCCCGCCAGCGACAGGCGCCGGCCGACTACCTGGCGCAGCTGGTGCACCTGGAGGTGACCGGACGCCGGGAGCGCCGCATCCAACGCCGCATCCAGGATGCCCGCTTCCCGATGCTGAAGACGCTGGACGCCTTCTCGTTCGAGGCGCAGCCCGACCTCGACCGCGACGCGATCCTGCAGGTCTTCGACTGCCGCTTCGTCGCCGACGCCGCCAACGTCGTGTTCGTCGGCGGAGTCGGCACGGGGAAGACGCATCTGTCCATCGCCTTGGGGATGACCTGCTGCCAGCATGACTACCGGGTGCGGTTCGTGACCGCGGCCGAGCTGGTCACGCTGCTCGTCGAAGCGCAGCAGCAGGGCCGGTTGGCCCGCAAGCTCGCCCAGCTCGCCCGCTTCGATTTAGTCATCGTCGATGAGCTTGGCTACGTTCCGCTCGACAAGGCCGGCGCCGACCTGCTGTTCGGGTTCATCAGCCAGCGCTACGAACGCCGGAGCCTGGTGGTGACGACGAATCTGCCGTTCGCGTGCTGGTCCGAGGTCTTCCTCGACCCGACGGCGGCCGCCGCGGTCATCGACCGGATCGTGCACCACGCGACGGTCCTGCAGACCACCGGCGGCAGCTTCAGGCTGCAGGCCGCCAAGCGGAACCAGGCGCCGGCACCCGGCAAGAGGGGAGCCCGTTGATGCCTCCGGGTCTGTCCACGCTGCTCGCCGAGCGCTACGAGCGCCGCTCGGTGATGGTGACGAGCAACCTGGTGTTCAGCCCGTGGGACCGGAACGTCCGGGCGCCGAGCCGCCTGTCACCGGTCCGTTACGTAACAGTATGGAGTAGTCGTGGCGTTGACGAACGCGGAGCGGCAGGCGCGTTACCGGGAGCGGCGGAAGGCCGGCGAGTCCCGGACCCGGTACCGCCGGCCGGCGGACCGGAGATCGCGGCCACAGCAGTGGAACGACGCGGTGCAGACGCTCCTGGCGCTGCAGGACCAGTACCGGGAGTGGCGGGACGCGTTGCCGGAATCCCTCGCCGGGTCCGCGACCGCGGAGTTGCTCGAGCAGGTCTGCGATCTGGATCTGTCGGTACTGGAGGCTGTCGAGCTGCCCAGGGGCTTCGGGCGTGACGGCTAGACCACCGGCGACAGCTTCCGGTTGGCGGCCACGAAGGGGAGCCGGGCGCCGGCACCCGGGGGCCGTTGATGCCTGCGGGGTCGTGCTCCTCGGTTCGGACCCGCCCCCGGGATGCACGGCAAGCTTGTCGGGAGGTCGGCGCCGCGTAGCTGCGGGACGGCCGGCGTGTCAACGCGCTGCGCGCGTCCTCCGCTCCGCTACGGCCCTTCGGGTGACACACCGCCCGCCCCGCGGCTCGGATGGCAGTTATGGGCCTTGCGGCCCGGCCTGGACGCGCGCGTCCCGACCGTCCACAACGTCCCAGGGACCCGGCGCGCCACCGAACTCCGAACGCCGCACCGGACCGGAACCGCCGGCTCGGGATTGGGGTCGGGGACGGCGGGTTCCCGGCGGGTGGCGCCAAGTGCGCCGTTTCGCTGTGTCGAAGGAGGGTTGATGTACTGACAGAGCCAACCGGGGGTCCCTTTTCACGTGGCCGCAGGGGTCCCTTTTTTAGTTGCCATTTCCACCGACCGCACCGTCGCCGACGCCTGGGCCGACGAGCGGCCCCGACTGCTGCCGCTCCCCGCCCATCCCTTCGAGACCGAGCTCGTCCGCGCCGTCCGCTCCGGAAAGACCCCCTACGTCCGCTTCGACCGCAATCTCTACTCCATCCCCCACACCCACGTCCGAAAGCCCCTCACCCTCCTCGCCAGCAACACCCGCGTCCGCATCCTCGACCAACAGGTCGAGCTCGCCCGCCACCGACGCAGCTACGACACCGGACAGGCCGTCGAGGACCCCGCGCATCTGGAAGGGCTGCTTGCCGCCACACGCCAAGCCAACGTCCACACCACCCGCGACCGGCTCCGCACCGCCGTACCCGCCACCGCCACCCTCTTCGAGCGGCTCGCACAGCGCGGAGAACCCCTGCGACCGAATGCCACCAGGCTGCTCGCCCTCCTCGACGACTACGGGCCGCAAGAGCTCGCCGCCGCCGTCGAAGACGCCCTCCGACGGGACGCCCTCGGCGCCGGCTCCATCACCCACATCCTCGAAACCCGGCGGCGGCGGCGCGGACTGAGACCGCCCCTCCGCCTCACGTTGCCCGACCGACCCGGACTGCGGGACGTCGACGTCCGGCCCCACGACCTGGAGACCTACGATGACCTCGGACAACACGACCCCGACGACGCTGGCGACTGACCTCCGACGCCTCGGACTCAACCGCACCGCCGAAGACCTCAACGACATCATCGCTGCCGCCACGCGCAAGCGATGGAGTACGACCGCGCTGCTCGAACACATCGCCGCGGCCGAGCTCGAAGAACGACAGCGCCGCAGCGTCGAGCGCCGACTCGCCTGCGCCCGGCTGGGACGCTTCAAGCCCCTCGCCGACTGGGACTGGAACTGGCCCACCACCCTCGACCGGCCAGCACTCGAACGCATCCTCACCCTCGACTTCCTCGCCCGCGGCGAGAACGTCATCCTCGTCGGCGCCCAGGGTCTCGGCAAGACCATGCTCGCCAAGAACATCGCCCACCAAGCCATCCTCGCCGGGCACTCCGCCCTCTTCACCACCGCCGCCGACCTCCTGCTCGACCTCAGCGGGCAGGAGATCGCCCGCGCCCTCGAGCGACGCCTCAAGCACTACACCCGGCCCGCGCTGGTCGCGATCGACGAGGTCGGCTACCTCGCCTACGACGCACGCGCCGCCGACCTCATCTTCCAGCTCGTCAGCCGCCGCTACGAGCACCGCTCCCTGCTGATCACCACCAACCTGCCCTTCAAGCGCTGGGACACCGTCTTCCCAACGCCTCCTGCGCCGTCGCCCTGATCGACCGCCTGACCCACCACGCGGAGATACTCGTCATTGAGGGCCAGAGCTATCGCCGCCGCGAGGCCGAGCTCACCCGGCAGCAGCGCGGCCGCAAACGTCCGTCCCGCAAACGGGCATCCGTCAACGGCGGTCAGCCGTGAGCGCCGTCGATGACCGTGCAGAAAACGTCATTTTCGGGAGCTCGGCAACACCCCGTCAATGCACACAATCTCTACATCTTCCTGACGGCCGCACGCCTGCCGCCGCCCGTGTAGTGCAGCTCCCGCACCTGCCGCTCGAAAAGCGCCTGCCCCCCGTAGCTGGGATGTCGCACCCCATTGACCTCCCGTCCTCCAGCCACTCGTCGCGCCGCCCTCTCCGCATCCGCCCCAACCGCCACAACCCTCCCTGGTCTCACCAGCGCCATCAATTCCGCCAAGTACCCCTCACCCGCCCGACCCTCCACACGCGTATGCCGCCGGTTACTAAATGGACTGCCTCGTTCGTGCGGATGGAACGGGAACACATTCCACAAGAACACCGACTCCCGCACAGCCCCCAGACTCCGCCACACCGCGCCCGCCGTCCTTTCCCTAACCAACGACCCCCTCGTCGCGCGCTCAACCCCAACTCCCCAGCGAGCCGCGTGCGTCTCCAGATGTACATCGTCCGTAAATGCGAGCCCCGTCCGTCGCCCACCCCGATAGCCGAGATCTCGACCGACCCACAGGACATCCACCCCCTGGGTGCTGGCGGCTTCCAGTATTGCCGACAACATCCCAGACCTGCGTTCCGCCGCATCCTTCAAGTCCCATACCGCGCATCGATCCGAGTATGGGTTGAACATGTTGTCAAAACACACCTCTCTCAATCCGTCGACGAAACAACTAGCTGTCATTCAGCGCTATCCTTCAAAATGGGCCTGTAATCAACCCGCCGTCGGTCTCGATCTCCAATCACCACACCGCCACCGCTTTCAAGTACTTGCCTGAACACGCCATAGCCCTGCAGAATCGCATCCTCCCACAGCCGCAATGGACAGCGCTCCACTTCGTACCCCGCCACGAACTGCTGTATCCCCTTGAGCAGATCAAACGACAGCTGCTCATGACCTTCAAATAGCCCCAGCTCTTTGGCTCGCGCAAATATCCACGCGGTAACGCCCTCTTCCACCACAACCGCCCTCCCTCCATCCTGCGCCTCATCAACCTCCGGCCGGCTCTTTCTCTTGTGCTTAATCAACCCTCGAAACACCGGCGACCAGTGCAAAATCGCCGCATTAGCGAGATGGAAAACGTCGTGAAACCGATAGCCGTCTTTCACGACAATATTGTCAGTCAGTGGATCACCCACAAACACACCATTCCACTGCATGTATGTTCTCCCACTCTTTCGTTTAGTGATCCGGATCTCAAATTGCCGAGGAAGGCGCTCGTCCGGCGGAAAGTCCGCGTCGAAATCCGGCAACTCCGCCCTGCGGAGTTCCAGGAACCGCCCTTGCGTCTTCGCCACATTGCGCTCCACCACGCTCGCAAACCGAATCCCTGAGGCCTGCATGGCCTGCACATAGCGATACGCGAACAGCCGCAAGCGACTTTCGCAGCCGCTCCCTTGCTCCATGCCGAGCAACTCCGCGGCCGCCGTTCCCAGCGACACAAGAGCGTCCTCAACGGCTGGCACATCCTTTGGCACACGAATGTCCGACACCACCCCACTTCCCACATCGCTAGCGGCGACATACTTCTCAAACCGCCCCTCTTCTTCGACCTCCGAAAACACCTCCTCAACGGAAACAGCAAGACGCCGACACAAAGCCGCAAAGTACCATAGGGCGTCGCCGAATTCCTCCTCTAGCCCGGATTATGCGTGAAGGTGTTGTTTTGGGAGAGACACAAGGGCCTCCGTGTGGTACAAACGTAGTGTATACAAACGTTTAGCCACGACGGAGGCCCCTGCGTGACACCTGACACGATACCACAGAGTGTTCTGTTTCCGGATCTGTTCGACAAGCCCCTCGTCGCCACGTTCAACCAGGAGCACGCGAGTTCCGACGGCGGGGCCGTCCTGCTCAAGGCGGCCGAGCGCGTGTACGGCTTGGTCAAGGCGTTCGCCCGGTGTCTGGCCGACAAACGCGCACCGGGGAAGATTCGGCACACGCTCGCGGACCTGATCGGCCAGCGGGTTTTCGGCATCGCGTGCGGTCATCCCGATGGCAACGATGCCGACCACTTGGCCGACGACCCCATCCACAAGCTGTTGCTCGGGCGGGACCCGGTGTCCGGCGCGCCCTTGGCGTCGCAACCCACGATCTCGCGATTCGAGAACGGCGCGCGCCGCACCGTGCTCTACCGGATGGGGCGCGAGTTGGCCGCGAGCGTCATCGAGCGTCATCGGCGCCGCCTGCACGGGCGGGCGCGCCGGATCACGATCGATCTGGACCCGACCGACGACCTGACGCACGGGGCCCAGCAGCTCACGTTCTTCAACGGGCACTATGGCGGCTGGTGTTATCTGCCGATGCTGGGGTTTCTGAGCTTCGACCGCGAGGCGGAGCAGTATCTGTGCGCGGCGGTGCTGCGGCCCGGGAAGGCAGTGGCCGCCGACGGGACCCTCGGCCTGCTGTGTCGGTTGCTCCCGCTGTTGCGGGCGGCGTTTCCGCGGGCGCGGTTTCTCGTCCGGCTCGACGGGGGCTTTGCGACCCCGGAGATCTTCGATTTCCTGGATGCGGAGCCCCGGCTCGACTACGTCGTGGCGATGGCGAAGAACGCGGTGTTGCAGCGGCATGCGGAGTCCGCCATGCAGGTGGCCCGCGCGCAGAGCGAGGTCGGTGGCGAGACCGCGCACGTCTATACCGACACCCGCTACGCCGCCCGCACGTGGGACCACGAGCGCCGGGTCGTGATCAAGGCCGAAGTCGTTCGCCTCGGAGACCGCGAGCCGCGGGACAACCCGCGGTTCGTGGTGACGAATCTGCGGCAGACGCCGCGCTTCATCTATGAGAAGGTCTACTGTGCTCGCGGGGACATCGAGAATCGGATCAAGGAACTGCTCGATGGGCTGCAGATCGACCGCACGAGCTGCTGTCTGTTCTCGGCGAACCAGTTGCGCGTCTTCCTGACCGCCGCGGCCTACGTGCTCATGCAGGAACTGCGATTGCGGGCGGCGCGTACTGCGTGTGCCCGCAGCCAGGTGACGTGGCTGCGGGACCGGCTGCTGAAGCTGGGGGTCCACGTCGTCCGCTCGGTCCGCCGCGTGGTTCTGCATCTGCCGCGCTCGACGCCGCACCTCGAGGCGTGGCGGCACATCGCACTCGCCCTGGGCGCGCGCGCCGGATAGCCCACCCGTTGCGCCGCGCCCACCTGCTTCCTGGGCGGCATGGGCCGCTCCGACGGCGGGGCTGTCGCTGCCCAACCCTCGCGTCCGTCATGCCCCCCCGGTCGGCTGCTCAAACCCCGGCTCCGCTTGCAGGCGGCGATGTCCGAGACCCATTCCTGCGCCGGATCACGCCCTTTGGCGGTCGAATCTAGACCTTCGTGAATAATGCAGGCTAGTGCCAATTGATACCCGGCGAACGCCCGACCATCCCGTCTGTGCTTTTTTGCCGCCGCCATTATGCTGCCCACTTCACCAAACAGTCCCAGGGCCGCGGGCCGCAGATTGGCATCCAGGGTGTCTGTCTCTACGACATCGTTCACGTAATCGCGCAAGAGTACCGTATGCATGACTCAGACCCTCGCATGGCACCTATGCAGCGCCAATGCCACCAGCCGCTATCGCCACTCCCAAGGCGACGCACGGTAACCACGTTCTCCCAACCCTTCGTACCAAGCCACAAAATCATCAACTACTGTCGCAGCGAATCTGCTCCTGTGCCCTCGTCCCGCGCGAATGTCCACGTCTGCGCCACCTCGAAACCTCGAAGGAATCCGTGGCCCCGATCCACCCCAGTACACGAAATCGTCACTAATCAGGATTCTATCTACTCTCGTGTCGTGGATCAAATTGTGTCTGTTCGGCCTTCCGTCAGCGTAACTGTGATGCGAATTACGTTGATGCCATCGTCCCGCTCCGTCCCTGCAGTAGATGTTGTCGCCAAACGCTTGCTTCTTGCTTCCGCGAAGGTTGGGACGTTTCCGCCGGAACCGCGCGCTCGACCAGTACTCATTAAAGGTCACAGCCTCCGTCACCCGCATAATATAGACCACGACATCGCGCCCGTTTTGCGCGCTGCCTCCTGTCCCGACAACCAAGTCGCCTACGTCCGCCAATCGTCGTATCTCTGGCTTACAGGTTGCCAAAGTGCACATGCCAAAGAACGGGTTTGGGGCGAATCCGTAATCCCGAGCAACAACATACGAGTACAAGCGCACGAACAAATCCTGGAAAAGAACATTCTGCGGTCGCGGTTGAGCCCGCACGCCGACATCCCGCTGTTGGCTATAGGGTTGGATGTCCAATGGTTCGTACCCGACGCCCCTCTCCCCAAACCGGCCAACACGCCCCCCAGCGACAACCCCCGAACCCGGGTCTGCTGGGCAAACGGGGCCGTTCCACCTGCAGACGCTCCTCGGACGACCCCAACCGCCAGATCGCGGTGCCAGCCCTCCGATCCGGGCGCCGTGACCGTCGACCCCGATTCCGCCGAGGCAGGCCGGCTACGCTGACGTTCCCACAAATGCGCCGGTCTTCCTTCACTTCCTCGTCCGACCCCCGAGAAACGTCGTGCCTCAAGGAATCCGCCGAACGCTCGGGCCAATCCCGCACCGGCTGCAACCGCACCAGGAGTCGCCCCATTCTATCGGCCAGTGCCAGTGAGCCCACATCTCTAACTTCCAACTAATGGGTTTCTCATAGGCCGTTAACCACAACTATATCGCGCGATCGGCCGCAAGGTCCTCGGTCCGCCCTGCGGGTCGTACCAACCATCGATTTTGCCGTCGATTGCGTCAGTGATACTGTCGCCGGTCCATCCAACCACCGCGTCTGCATAGCGGTCCAAGGCTTCCGGAACCTTACAACCCCGCTCCCCATGCGCCCAGACACCAACGATGCGTTTGTCATGTTTCGCCGCGTACTCGATTTCCCAGTTAACGTAGTCGCTGCCCTTCGTTGCGGAAGAAATGTAGACAACGAGCGCGCCCGATTGCCGAATGCGAGGACCGAGAATCTCGGACTTTATGTAGTTCTCCGAATGTGCGTTGTTCGGGTTGTCCGCATTGATCGAATAGTCCTGCACAGCTATGCCACTCTTGTGAAGTAGCGTCTTTAGCTTAGCCAGTCCCTCGTCGTCTTCGTGGATGTGACTGATGAAAATGTTCTTTGTCTTGGCGGCCATTCTGTCGCCCTCCTTATCGGGGACTCATATCAGTGGTCTGGGGCGGTCGCCTCCAGGTCGGTTAAGTCTTCGACCCCCGCAATTTCGGCGAGCACGCGGTTGTAATTGCGTAGGTCCGTCTGCAGTACCTTCAGTTCGTCTCTGAACTGTTTCTTCTTGGCGGAATTGGAAATAGCACCCAGGAGCGCCTCTCGATGCCACTTCGCCGTGAAGGGTCGGACGACCTGATTCAGCACGGGAACAGCAACCTTGCTGAACTCTACCGCGTTTCTGCCATGTCTCCGAAGGATTTCGCGCGTCGTGGGGAATAGCGCGTACACGCTGTCCAGAGCGGTCTTCTCGTCACCGTGCTCGGAGGGCAGCGGTTGAGTGACGATCCTGGTTAGCATTTCTACATACAGTTCCCATGCTGCATCTGCATCGGCGTCGTTGAATACGATCTCACCGCTCACGAATTTCAGATTGAGTCGAATCTTCTCCAGTCGGTATTTGGAGAGCAGTTGGCCGATATTGACCCTTCCGCGACTACCGGGTTGGGGTGTGGGGTTCATCACGAATCCTGCCAGCACATAGGGTAGGGGACTAGAAGTCCCGCGCCCGGTCCAAAGAGGCGTACCTCGTGCCAGACGAACGGCCGGCATCGGCCTCCCGTACTGCCCGTTCGGCATTGAGCTCCAGCAGCCGGGCGAGCACTTCGTCGTGGACTTCATCGGGCCAGCGGTAGCGGCACGGCCTCCTCCTACCGCCCCCACTCTTCTTCGTCGATCTCGTGCTCAAGCAGGAACTCGCAGCCGGTGGGAATGTCCCGCCAGCCGTAGGCGTCGAGGACAGCCCGGTCCATGACGGCGTGGAGGCCGCGGAGGGTGACGATCTCAGGCGCGTTCTCGTTCGGGTCGTGGAAGCGGTTGTACGTTGCGTCAGACCCTCGTCGTTGCGAGCCATAACACTAGCACGCAACTCATGGTACGCTTGGCCGGCGGCTTCAAGGGCGGCATCCGCTTCCCATTTGTCCGGAAACGGGAATGTCTCGAAGCAGTCGGAGGGGGTATAGCGAAGTCGGTCCTCCAACGACGACGCGAAGAATCGCGCCCATATTTCGTGAGGGCGGACTTGCAGAACACAGAAGGCGGCGTAGCTGGCGAACGGGAATACTATAGTCGAATCGGCGTAGACCATGCCGGCGGGCAGAAATACCAGCGCAGCCTGCTGGCTAACTCGGGAGATCGCGAGCACGCGATCCAACCCGGCGATGGAGGCGTAGAGTGCTGGACGCTTGTCACCATAGTGCCACCATCGCAGCCGATGCGCTTGGCGTTTGACCTGCATCCGCTCGGGCTTTACCCGCTCTTCCACGATCCGTAGCGGCTCCGGCCAGTCCGCCGCCACCGGCCCCGGGTAGTCCGGCGGGACCTTCCCTCGCTGCAGCCAAGCGCGGCGCTGTTCGTCCGTCGCGCCCGCCCACGACGACGCCGACATCGCGGGCTGCCCTCCTGGCCGTCCCGCCCGGTCCGCCGCCCCACCCGGCACCGACCCGCCCGGCGCGTCCTGGTCCGCCCGCCGTAGCGGCCAGTCCCGGAAGTTGATGACGTAGCGGTGGTGCGCGTGCGTGGGGCTGGTGTTGACCTCCTGACCGCCGATATATGGGAAGATCACCTCCCGGTTCCGCGGGTCCTCCTCGATGAGCCGGTGCATCTCTGCCAGCGGCGACGCGACGCCCTTCGTGTCGGTATCGTCGAACGTGAAGCCCATGCCGAGCACGTAGCTGCCGATGAAGCTCTTGCGTGCGTTCTCGGCGAGTTGCGCAGGGTCATCGTGCCCGCCCCGGTGGAACAGGAACGCCGTGATGTACTCGACGTCGCGGTCGTCGATCCATTTCCGAGCGGACACTGGCCCGTTCCCGATATGGATCACGCTGACGACCACCGCCGCCAACCCCGGCCACCTGACCTGGCGGCGGACCGCGAAAACCTCGCCGCCGTGCGTGCAGATCCACCGCAGACCGCTGACCCGCGTGTCGCCCTGAGCGATGGTGTTGGTCGCGATGAGGCCGAAGGTGCCCAGCGAGCGAAGGAGGGCGAACGCGCGGCGGAAGAAGTGGGCCACGAGATCGGCGTTGCTGCTCGACCCCACGTGCGCCTCAGCCAGCCAGTCTCGATACCCGTCGCCCAGATTCGCGCTGATGCGCTTCCCGCCAAGGAACGGCGGATTACCGACGATGACATCGAATCCCCGTGGTCGGCCGTGCGCCCCGCTCCCGTGCTCGCTCGTGGCCGAAGGTCCCTGCTCGAAAACCTCGGAAAACTCGATCTCCCAGTGAAACGGCGCCAATGGCGGGTCTTCCCGGCGGCGCTGCTCGATCGAGTCCCGATAGCGCTCGAAGTCGCCCGCAAACACCGCGCGCGCATACTCGTCGCGCTTGGCGCGCCTCTCCTTCGGCTTGCTCCCCTCGAAGAACGCCGCGATCACCAAGTCCCCGAACAGCCGCACCTTTCCGAGCTCGAACCGCGCCTCGTCCCACCAGTCCCGCAGCTCCCAATCGGAAACCGTCGCGTCCGCCTCCCGAATCCGCCGCCGCAGCTCGGCGACCCGGGCCATGCACTTGCGCAGCTCGATCGTCTCTATCCCCTGCTGCAGCGGCTCGGCCCCGTCCTCCCAGTGGAACGCCTCGATCTGCCGCTGCGTCAACCCCACCAGCGAGTCGCCGTGACGCAGGGCGTGGTCGACGAAGGTCAGCGGGTGCTCCTTCGCCAGCGTGGCCAGCCACAGCGACACCTTGGCGAGGTCGACGGCCATCGGGTTGCGGTCGACGCCGTAGAGGCAGCGCTGGGCGATGAGGCGGCGGGCCACGACGACCTCGTCGTCGCCCGCCGCCATCGCCGGCGCCGCGTCGTGGGCGCGCCACACGTCGAGCAACGCGTCGCCGAGCTGGCGGCACGCCTCGACGAGGAAGGCCCCCGAGCCCATCGCGGGGTCGCAGACCTTCAGGTCGAGGATCGCCTCGGGCGTGGGCGGCTCGCCGCCGGGGCCGCGCAGCCGGGCCAGGATCGGCTCGAGGGCGGTGTGCACGATGGGCTCGGTCAGCTCGCGCGGCGTGTAGTGCGACCCCGAGCGGCGGCGGGCCTGACTGGGCTGCAGCACCATCGCGCCCGCCGGCACGAGGTCGGGGGTGGCGGCGCCGTCGATGACCGGCTGCAGGGCCGCGTGCAGGTCGGCGACGCTCTCCGCCGCGGCCACCGGCTTGCGCACCTTGTCGGTGAGCGCCCGGTCGGTCCGGTCGCGCAGCCACTTGGCGCGCTTGCTGCCCGCCTCGCCGAGCAGCGCCTCGAGGTCGACGGTGGTCGGCGCACCCTGCTTCTTCTGCGCCTTGATCGCCACCGACCGGCCCGTCGCCGTCTCCACGCGGAACCCCATCATCGTCTCGTAGACCGAGCCGACCTGCTCCACGTCGAGGGCGCGGTAGGAGATGCGCTCGCCGTCCAGCACCAGCAGCTTGTCGAGAGCCCGGTAGACGGTGCCGTCGGGAATCAGCGGCGGCTCGATGCGCTCGTGCCCCTGCCGCGCCCCGCCCGCCCGGCGGCCCTCGAGGAACGGGAACCGGTCGGGATCGAAGAGCACCCCGAGTCGCCGCGGAAGCTGCAGCCCGTCGGCCTCGGCCCCGTCGTGGAACAGCCGGAACAGTACCAGCAACTGCGCCCACGCGCCGTAGCGCTGGTTCATCGTGTCGGGATGGAGGGCCGCGTCCTCGCGCAGGCGCTCGTAGAGGCCGGCCAGCGAGTAGTGGCGCGCGAAGAGCGGCGTGATCTCCAGCATGCTGGCGTCCGAGAGGCGGCGCGACGCGCCGCACTCGCAGCGCACGAGCAGATCGGCCAGATCGCCGGTGGTCCCCTGCTCGTCGAGCCAGAGCGGCCGGGTCGGCGGGCAGTTGCCGCCGGGACGATGCACGAACCGGCGCCAGTCGACGTCGTCGACGTGCCCGCGCGGACACGCTCGGACGAACCGGGTGGCCACCACCCGGCGGCCCTCGAAACGGCGGTGGTCGTCGAGGGCCTTCCGGTGCACCAGCCGCCGCGACCGGACATGTCCGTCGCCCAGCTCCGCCTCCTGGACGACGAACCACTCGGGAAATCGCCACGCGCCGATGCCCACCGGCGCCGCGCCGGGGTCTGACGATACCGGCGGCGGCGCCACCATCCGCGGCACGGCGACGCCAGTGATGGCCTGCAGCTTCCGGGCGAGCCGCGGCTCGTCGACCTCTTCCAGCTTGTGCAGCGGCGGCCACTCGTCGAGCCCCGCCACGATGGCCGACTCCTGCGGCAGGTCGATCAGGGCGCCGGGGCCGTAGGTGGTGATGACTTGGCTGCGGCGGATTTGGCCGTGCGCCTTCTGCTTCACGACGCCCCCGTCGGCCGCGGCGCGCGCAGGTCGTGCAGGTACAGGTTCACCTCGGGCTCGACGTCGCGCAGCGAGCGGTTGGCGCGGAACTTCCGGTGATGCTCCGTCTCGAACCGCTCGTCCAGCATCTCGCGCAGCAGCGGCTTCAACTTCGGCTGCTTCAGCTCATAGCGCTGGTACTGCAGCTCGACCCCGGCCCCTCGATAGTCGTCGAAGACCCGCCGCCACGAATCGAGCAGGTCACCCACGCGGTCCTGCACGCTCCGCATCCGCTCTTCGCGCTCGGTGTCCTCGGCGAAGGCCTGCTGCGCAACCCTGCCCTCGAACGCTGCGAGCAGCCGCGGCTCGAGGGCGGCCCGCACGTCGCCGATGCGCTCGACCCCGCGCGGCGGCGTCAGTCCCGGCTCGAGGTGGCGCGCCAAGGCCACCAGGGCGCCGGCGAAGCCGCGGTCGAGGGCGCGGGGCGAGAACGGCGTGACGCTGCCCGCCTCGACCGAGCGGTAGAAGGTCTCGTGATAGTGGCGGAACCGCTCGTAGTGCGAACGGTCGCGCGGCTTGTGGACGTTCAGCAGCGTCACCACCAACCCGGGCCCCTCGTCGGAACGCCCCACGCGGCTCGTCGCCTGGATGTACTCGGCGTGCACCTTCGGCTGCCCCAGCACCAGCATCAGCCCGAGGCGCGGGATGTCGAGGCCGACCGAGATCATGTTCGTCGCCAGCGCGCAGTCGACGCGGTTGCGCCGGTCGTTGAACCGGCAATCGAGCCGCCGCCGCGCCTCGGCCACCTGGTCGGTCGACACGCGCGAGGTCAGCTCCACCGGCTCGGAGAAGTCGGTGCGGTCGCGGAACAGGCGGCGCGTCTCGCCGACCCGGCGCCGCGCCCCGTAGCGCGCGACCGTGGTTCGGACCTCCTCCTCGAGGATGCGCCGCGCCCCGCCCAGCTCGCGAAGGCTGTTGAAGTAGGCCAGCGCCGTCATGTAGGGGTCGGCCGGGTTCCGCGGGTTCCCGTCGCCCCCCGCGTCGTGCCAGGCCTGCTGCGCCGCCCCCATCAGCGCCAGCAGAACGCGGCGCATCAGGACCTTCGGGTTCCGGCCCTGCGAGGCGATGCCGACGTACCGCCGCGCCGGCGTCTCCGACGACGGCACCGTCCGGGCGAAGAACGTGTCGCGGCGATTCGGCCCCGGCGGGGGGAACACCTGCGTCAATCCCCGCGCGAACAGCGCCTGAATCTGGTCCTGCGCCCGGCGCACGGTCGCGGTCGAGGCGACGATCTTCGGCTTGACGACCTGTCCGTCCACCTCGCGCACCGCCAGCGCCTCGATCGCCGTCTCGTAGAGGCCGGCCATGGTGCCTAGCGGTCCCGCGATCAGGTGCAGCTCGTCCTGGATGACGAGGTCGGGGGGCGGGAGCGGCTCCTTCAGCCGCCTCCCCTGCCCCGGTTCGGCGGCGCCGTAGAAGCCGTTCGCATCGGCGCGATCGGCCCCGCCGAGGAGGGCGCCCGACTGCCCCACCCACGGCAGCGAGGCGAACTTGTCGACGGTCGCGATGAGGAACGCGGGCAGCCGCCGGTAGAGGGGCTCGTCCACCCCGATGACCGGCAGGGGACGGTCGCCGCTGAAGTCGCACTGCCAGTCGGCGCAGACGATGCGCAGCTCGTTCGGATGATCGGCGTCCGGCAACAGGTTGAACGACTCCGGCTCGAACTCGCGCCCGCACCAGGGGCAGTTTTCCAGCGGGATCGGCGACGGGTTGCGGTCGGGGTTCTGCTTGAACCTGGTCACCTTCGCCCGCGCCGAGTCCGGGCGGCCGTCGCCCTTCCGGCCCAGGATGTTCGGCGTGGCCGCCTTCCCCACCCAGAGGCCGATCTCGAACGGCCACGAGCCGTACCGCCCGCCCGCCTCGCTCCGCTCCATCTCCAGCGCGCAGACCAGCCCCGCCGCCCGCGCGAGCTGATCGAGCGTCAGCAGCCGGAGCGTGTAGCGCATGATGACGCTCACGCCGGCGCCGGCGAGCCCGTCGTCACCGGGATGGCGCAGGCGCCGCAGCACCATCGCCACCGCGGCCAGCCCCAGGTACGCCTCGGTCTTGCCGCCGCCGGTCGGGAAGAACAGCAGGTCGACCGTCTCGCGGTGCGGGTCGCGCGGATCGGCGAGGCCAGGCAGGTTCAGCAGCAGGAACGCCAGCTGGAACGGCCGCCAGCGCGGGCCATCGGGTCCGATCTGGTCACCGAGCCGCTGGCGCAGGGCCCGCGCCACCGCCCGGTTCGCGACCCGAAAGGCGTCCAGCAGATCGGCATCCTCGCCGAGCCGGGCCACGCCGCTGGCCATGCGGTCGGCCGCCACCGCCGCGTAGTCGAGCAACTGCTCGGCCGTCTCCCGCCGCGAACCCTGCAGGGGACCGCCCTCCACCTCGCGCCGCCGCGCCTCGATCCAGCCGCGGTACTGCTCGACGAGGGGGTCGAGCGCCTGCCCCGCCGCGGGGCCGCCGTCCAGCCGTCCCAGGACCTCCATCGACAGCTCGACCCCGGGGACATCTGCCGCCGCCGTCTTCTCCACCTCAGCCGCACCGATCCAGGCAGTGCGGATGGCCCGGCACCCACCGTCCTCAAGGTCCCACTCGGCCGAGACCCCGTGCCCGGTCGCGTACTCCGGTGTGTCGGCGTAGTGGAGATCCGCGACCTGGTCGTCCCATTCCGCCGCGTGCGCCCCACGCAGGTCCGGCCGCGGCACGAAGCCCTCGTCCGCCCGCACCTCGATCTCGGCCTGGAAGGCATAGGCGCAGTCGGGCTGTGCCTCGTCGGGCGTGCGCCGGTTCACCAGGAAGCACGACGCCGAGCGCGTGCCGGCGGGCAGCTCCGAGCCATCCGTCCCCATCGCGCCGATCGGCCGCTCGACGACGTGAAGCTGCAGCCCGCCGGAGCCGGGGACGTCCCGCACCACCGGCCCCGCGTCGCCCCCGAGCGGGACCAACAACGCTTCCTCGTGCGCAGTCCGCCGCCAGACCGGCGTCTTGCCGCCGCCCGCTTCCTCGATCTCGGCCGGCGCGTAGTCGCCCCAATGCACCGTGACCGCCAGCTCACGGCAGCCCGCAGCGACGAGGAAGCTCAGCCCTATCGACGACGGGAAGAACGCCTTGCGCGCCGCCTTCCGCTCGTCGTTCGACTCCTCGGCCAGGCCCGCCGACTCGGGAACCGCGTCGAGGTCGTCGTCCTCGTCGGCATCGCCGCTCCGCTCCGGTGGCGTGCCGGTCGGGATGAGGAAGCCGGCGACGTACCAGTTCGACGGACGCTCGCGGCCCGGCAACTGCTCGGCATCCAGCTCATGGCCGGCCCAGGGACCGACCAGATCGAGCCGCAATGCCTCGACGAGGCGCTCGCGGACCGCACGGGAATCGACGGGAGTCTGGGTCGCAGGCATCAAGGCCGATTGGGTACCTTACACTGAGCCGGGTTGAGCCCTGAGTCAGGTCGCGTACGGATCGCGGGCCAGACCTCGCGCAGCCTCGTCAGCGGCCTTGCTGCCTTTGGTTTCCGGTGCTGCGTGCGCGTCCGCTTGGACGGCCGTTGAGCCGGGAACTTCCTGCTCATGACGGCCAGACAGCCATCAGTCGCGGGTAGCAGGAGTCACTGCCGCGGAATCCTCCCCCGCCTGCGCGACAGCTGTCTTGACCGATGAGCGGAAGCGCCTAAGACGCTCCTCCCTTCTCTCAACCGTTTCCAGAAGCAGCATGATCTCGGACTCCGAGAACTTGCCCTTCGCGACCAGAACACTGAGCCGCATCAGCGTCGCTTCCACGGCCGACCCCGTGTCGTCGAGCTGGTCTACCGCGGCCTTGAGGTCCTCGTTGGAGCCGAACACGGTCGACCGCCACAACTCGGCAAGTGGATCCGGGCGGAACTTGCGCCACGTAGCAGGTTCGTCCGTAGACGGCCGTTTGGTGTACGCCGTCAGCACGACGCCACGGTCTGCAACGTCGGCACGCGACCACGACTCCTTGAACGGCTTCTGGTGACCGAGTTCATCCGGCGGCTTCCAAGCGCCGAGGTCGTATGCGTCTGCCGGGAGTCGCAACAGCCACTTGATCGTCTCCGCGCCGGTCCGATGTCGGAGCCATACTGCCTTGCCTGCTTCGAAGCGCTCGCACGGGGAGACGAGGCAATAGTCATTCGGCCAGATGTCTGACGGGAGCATCGACTTCCCCGCGATCCGTACGTAGAAGGCCTGCTCGTCCGTCAGGTCTTCCGGAGCCGCCGCCCGCTTCGACTCCTCCCGCCTCACCTCGCAGTCCGGCGAGTCGTCCGCCAAATGCCGGACCGGCAACGTCACGGTGTCACTGAACCGAGACAGGGGTCGCGGGGCGAGCGCGTTCTCGTCGTCGGACTGGCTCGGTGCTCCCTGAGCTCTCGTGCGAGACTCGTCCTCCCCGGGAGCAAGCCGCAGAGACAACCCGAGAACCCGGCAGAGTGCCTCGAGCGTGTCCGCGCGCGGAGCGGCCCCTCTCCGCAGGTTGCGGATCGTGTCGGTGCTTCCGGTTGCCAGAACGGAAAGCTGGCGGTCGGAGAGGCCTCTCTCCGCGACCGCCGCCAAGAGTTGGGCTCTGATGCTCACAGGCCGTTGATTATAGCGCACCACAGGCAACGGCCAGAACTTGACAATGCGGTTTTATATCCCGCACAATCGCGGCATGACTCAACGCAACGCCTCGAAAGCCTTGCCTCCCCTTCAAGGGATGCCCGGAGACCCCACGAGCGGTCACCGGCGGCGACCGCTGAAGGCTCGATTCGCGCACTCGAAGACGGCGTCCGCCTTCGGTCGCCCCGTCGACACTTCTGAGACGAAGCGCATCGACGAGGCGCCTCACGCGGCCGGTCCGTTCGGGAATCCTGCGCCTACGGGTAGATCTCCCGAACCGCCGCCACCGCATTCCGCGCGCTCCGACCCGTTGTCGTCTCCGAAGCCGCCGGAACCACCACCGCGCATTCTCTCCAGGGCCGAAGTGCTCAAGCGGCTGAGCCTGTCCCCGGCGACACTCTGGCGCATGAGACGCCGCAACGAGTTCCCACCGCCAATTCAGATCAGCCCCAACCGCGTGGGCTGGCTCGAGTCCGTTGTGAACGGCTGGATTGAGAATCGGGGACGAAGCGACCGGTGAACGGTCGGTGAGACCGGGCGCGTCCGCCGCGGCGTCGCCCCGCCAGCCGAGCGGCCGGCCGTCGCCGTCCTCGACAAGATGCCCGACGAGAACGACCCCGCAGCGGCGCGACCGTGAGCGCCCTCGGCCGCGTTCCGCGATGCGGTCCGGCGCGACCAAGCGTCGAGGACGAGGCGACGTAGACGCACCCGGACGTCACGGCGACGTACGCGACGTCGCGTTCCAGAGCTGGTTGGAACCGTCGGGCACAGCCCGGAACGCCGGACGGTGCCGCGCTCGAGCACCAGGGGGACTACCCCACCGAGACCATCGACGGCCTGATGCAGGAGGCGGACGTGGGCGAGAACGAGGCCGCGGCGATGTTCGAGGACCTGACCGGCAAGCCGTTGAGGCCAGGCTAGAGCCGGGAGTTCAGGCCGGCCCCGGGGGGTCGGTGCGCGTTCCGGTGAAGTTGAACGCCGGATCCGGGGATCGTGAACAGGGAATCCGGTGAACGTGAACGCGCGTCGGAGCACAACGACGTTCCTCGGTCAGCTTCCTCCCATCGGCTTCGTAGCGGGTGTTCGAGATTCCACCCGTGACATGTGTTCGAAGAGTACAACGATCATGCCTGTGGAGCGTACGGGCGGCGTTCTCTGCCGACGCCCCTATATGTCAAAACGCTCTGGAGTGCGTCGTCCCTCTGCTTCCTGTGGAGGCTGGTGCCGGGGCTGCGCCACGCCGCACGTCGGGTAACGTCGGGTCAAGCCGCGCAAGCGCGGCTCCTCCGCTCCGCTTCGGCCCTGCGGGTGACCCAACGCCCGGCGTGGCGGGATGGCTGGATATGGCCGGAGCGCGAAGGGGCGGTTCTTGCCGCCGTGGCCGAGAGAACGAGAACCAGGGCGCCAAGGGTGCAACCGGATCAAGCGACGTCCGCCAAGGCCGCGCCGGCCCGGTGGTCGTCGATGAGCGCGTGGGTAGATCTCTCGGGCGACGAAGCGCTTCAGGCAACGGATTACATCTCTCTTCGACCGGCCCTCGGCGGTACGTCGGGGGCCATATTCGATCGTTGGCTGGTGCCAACGCATGCGGACGATGACGATCCGATAGAGCGCCGCGTCGGCTTGGCGGTGGCCGCCGCGGAAGAGCCGATGCCGGTTGGTGACGCCGGATGACGCGGCGATCGGGCAGGCGCCGCAGAGTTTCGCGAACGCGGCTTCGGAGCGGATCCGGGTAGGGTTGTCGTCGGCGACGCTCATCATCTCGGTCGCCGCGTCGGGACCATATGCCTCGCGCAGGATCGGCACTGCCGCCCTGGTGATGATGTCGAGCAACTCGTCGTGCTCGTCGATCTCGGCCGCCAACGTGCGCCAGCAGCGCGCGAGCGCCCGCAGTGCGTGCTTCACCGAGGCGGTCGGGTCCATGACGTCCCCCGGTCTGAGAGCCCCGCAACGGTCGGCCTCGTACAGGACATTCAGGTCTTCAGCCGTCACCACTCTCACCTGCGCTCGCCGGGTCCCAATCCGAATTCCAGAGCCTGAACGGCCCCGCACCGTCCGCAGAACTCCCCGGATCGGCGACAACGGGGCGCCTTCAGCCCACGTGCGCCAGTTGGTGCGCCGTCGTCCGCCCCGGAACGACCTCACCCCGAACCAGGTACTTCGCGAGCCGCCGGATCGCCGTCAGTGATCTCGGCCGATAGTGCACCTGCTCGACACAGACGTTGATGTGACGTGTGCTGCCCCGCACGGTCGCGTTGTGGAGATGGCCGTGCACATTCACGCACCCCTCCGGGACCCGACGGAGGGGGAAGTGCGTCATCAGCAAGGGCGGGTCGCCGTCGGCGTAGAGCACGCTGTATCTCTCGTCGAAGCCCGGCACGCCGACCCCCGCGATGCCGAGTTCATGGTTGCCGAACACGAGAATCTTGCGCCGCCCGGGCGCGGCCACCACCCGCTTGCGGCGCGGCCCCCACAGCCCGGAGAACACGATGTCCCCGAGGCAGATGATCGAGTCGTCCGGACGGACGGTGCGGCGCCATACCCCGAACAGGCGCTTGTCCATGTCCTCCGGACCCTCGAATGGCCGGCCGAAGACGGAGATCGTCCCCGAGTGACCCAGGTGGAGATCCGACCAAATCCAGATCTCCTGATGGTACTGCTCCCGGAGCACGCCGGCCGCCATCCCGCGGGAAGCCCGCAACATGCCGAGAGTCGTCCGCCGGTCGACATCCTCGCCGATCGGCGGCTCGAGGTCCTCTTCGAACTGTTGCTCGTACAACCGTTTCAACTCGTTAGCGTCCATGACCCAAGCCTCCGTCGCCGCGTCACCGGTCTGCGATAGCGGGGAAACCCCCGGCGGGGGAGACCGGAAGCCTGCCGCCCACTGCGTCAAGACCAGCACGGATCAGCACGTACACGTCGAGCGCGTCCGTCGTCGGTGTTCCTCACGCCCCGGACGAGAGATCAGACCCCCACTGCCTTCGAGATCCGGTCGGCCGTGGTCGCTCCTTCAGGCACGTGGCCGGCCAGGAGGCGCTTCCCGAGCGTGAGCAGGCTCTCGAGCGGGAGGGGCCGGTAGTTCGTGTGCTCGACGCACACGTTGATGTGCGGCGTGTCCCGCAGGGGCTCGTTGTTGTGCACATGGCCGTACAGGTTCACCCACCCCGGGGGGAGTCCGTCCATCGGGACGTGCGTCAGCACCATCGGGGGATCGGTGTCGATTGCCAGGATTCCGGTCGCGGTCTCGTGCTCGGCGGTGTCCACCAGCCCGGTCTTCCTGTTGAAGTCGTGGTTCCCGACCACGAGCAGCTTGCGACCCGGAGCCTCTCGAATTTCCGCCCGGCCGACCTTGCCGAGGCTTCCCGCGAGCGCGACGTCGCCGCCGTTCAGCACGGTGTCATCGTCGGCGACGACCGATTTCCAGCTCGCCACCATCGCTCTGCCCATTTGTCCGGCGTCCACGAATGGCCTCTTGCAGTACCTGATGATGTTGCTGTGCCGAAGGTGCAGGTCCGACCAGACCCATGTGCGGTGCTCGTCGGGTCGGTGAACCCCGATCGGGTGCGTCCGCGTGTAGTCGAGGATGCGCCGGATGCCTCGCATGTTCTCCTTTGGCTTCTTCGTCGCGAGGATCTGGTGGAGTGCCTCCAGGTAGAACTCCTTCAGCTCGATGCACGTCCGATCGTCGGGCGTCATGGGGCTTCAGTCCTCATTCGGCTGGGCTCGCCTGTGCTACTAACGGAAGGAACCCCGCCGTCACGAGCGGTCGGTGGCCAGTCCCTCAGCAGGTCAGGGTTCTCAGGCTTGAAGCGCTCATGGTCTGCACGCTCCTCCGGGCTCGCCTGCGCCCAGCAGGAGTCGCAGGCCGGCCGGACCCAGGACGCATAGATGGCCGCCCGAAAGCGTGAAGGGTCTCGGTGTGGCCCAAGTGCAGATCCGACCAGATCCAGATCCCCGCGTGTTCATCCTCGCGCATGACGCCCGGGGCCATCCCACGCGAGACGCGCAGCATGCAGAACGTCTCCCGCTGATCCACGTGCGGTGACGTTGAGCGGGTGGTAGTGCACCGGGGGCTGCAGATCCCCCTCGAGTTGAAACTCATAGAGCTTCTTGAGGGTCAGCGTCCATCACCAACGACGATTCTGACATGCGCGTACCCGGGTGACCCAAGCAATGTCTACCTGAGTGACCCAAGCACGTCTTCTCCGCCAAGCGACCGGATCCGGCCGCTACACCACGATGTCGCCTAGCACCATCTCGAACACATCGTCCATCGTCCTCGCGTAGTGAATGGTGATGCGGCACGGCAGCTCGTCGCCGAAGATGTCGGTGACGTCAGCCTTGTTGGCCGCCGGCAGGATCACCGCCGTCATCCCTGCCCGGCACGCCGCCAGCACCTTCTCCCGGATGCTGGCGACGGGCTCAACGGTTCCGGCGAGCGTCAGCTCCCCGCTCATGGCCACGTCGCGCCGTACTGGCTGCCCGGCCAGCGCGGAGACGAGGGCGGCGGCGAAGGTGACGCCGGCAGACGGGCCGTCCTTCGAATGGCCCGCGTCGTCCACGTGCACGTGCACGTCGGTCGCATCGTCGAACCTCGCAGCCACGCGGGGGAAGCGATCCGGGTGCGAGCGGACCCACGTCAGGGCGACGGCCACCGATTCCTTCATCATGGCCCCGACGGTCCCGGTGACGCGCAGCGAGCCGCAGCCGGGGAGGCGGCTCACCTCGACGACGACCACGCCGCCGCCCTCCGGGGTCGCGGCCAGACCCACCGCGACGCCGGGCCGGCGGCTGCGGGCGGCGATCTCCTCGTCGCGGAACGGTGGGGCCCCGAGCCACGCGGCCACCGTCTCCGGACCCATCTCCCCGGGCAGCGGGAGACCCTCGGCCCGGAGCCGGACCGCTCTACGGCAGAGCGCGTCGATGCGGTGGCCGAGGACGCGCACGCCCGGTTCGCGCGCGTAGCCGTCGATGAGGAGCCGGAGGGCCGCTGGCGAGCAGGACAGGTCCTCGCCGGTCAGACCGTGCTGCCCTCGCCGTTGCGGGATCAAATAGCTGGCCGCGATTCGCTCCTTCTCGGCGTCGGCGTACCCGGCCAGCGGCAGCAGTTCAAGCCGCTCCCGCAACAGAGGCGGTATGCGCCCCGGGTTGGTCGCGGCGGCGACGAACAGCACGCCGGCCAAGTCCAGCGGCAGGCCGACGTAGCGGTCCCGGAACGCGCGGTTGCCCGCGGGGTCGAGTGCGCCGAGCAAGGCGTCGGCCGCCGCCTCGCCCAGCAGGTCGAGTTCGCCGAGCAGCACCAGCGGGTTGTCTCCGGCTCGGCCGGGCAGGGGACCGAGCCGCCCCAGGGCGTCCACGAGGCGTCCCGGTGTCGCGTCGGGCGCGGGTCTGGCGACCCCATGGATCGCCGCCGGCTTCTCGGCGCCGGCCAGGGAGACGCGTACGAAGCGTCGGCCGAGCGCTACGGCCAGCGCCCGCGCGAACGCCGCCCTCCCGATGCCGGTCGGCCCGCAGAGACACAGGATCGTGGCCGCCGCGACGTGGAAGCCGGCCCCGTGTCTCTCGGCGGCGGCCTGACGGGCCACCAGGTAGTCGAGCGCCTGGTCCTTTTCTCGGGCGCGGCCGACGTGTTCCCGGTCGAGCGTCCGCCGTAGCGGCGCCGGGGCGTCGAGCCGTTCCTCCGCCCGCCGCCACGGGATTCCTTCTACCTCCTCGATCCATGCCTGCGCGGCGACGGCCTCGGGGTCGGCGGGATGCAGGCCCAGGACGCGGTCGCGCTCTCGCGAGAGCGCGTCCCGTACGCGGTCGGGCAGCGAGTCGAACCGGGGCGGCCCCAGGATCTCTCCCACGGTGAAGCGGCGACGAGCCGGGGCGAGGCGCGCGTCTTCGTCTGCGTCGGCGACGACGGTGATCGGGGCGGTGTCGGCGGCTTCTACCCGGCGAAGGGCCAAGAACTGGCAGATCGCGCCAAGTTGCCGGGCGAGTTCCCGGACCCCCGCCTCGCAGGTATGGCCCCGGACTACTTCCCGGATAGCCGCATCCGTCACCTCGACCGATCCGGCCATCGGCGACGGGGCCCCGCTCGCGGCCGGACCGGCCCCGGGCCAGTACCGGGGCCGGGAGGTCGGCGGCCTCAAGGCGCTCGAGCACCTCCTGGGTCGTAGCCGCCAACTGGTCGGCTGACGGCCGTTCTTCCTCGATCGCCTGCAGGCCCTCCCGCAAGGCCTCGACCTCGTCCTTCGGCAGGCTGTCGCTGCCCAGCATCTTCCGCGCGTCCTCAATGCGCGCAAGCACATGCCGGATCTGCCTGAGGGCGGCGTCGTTCCAGTCGCCGGGCGCGACATCGCGGCGTGCGTCGACGATGGTGCGGATACCACCGATGGCCTGCTCCGCCGCCTGTTCGAAACCCCGCAGGGCCTTGTCGCACGCCGTGGACAACCCTTCGGAGGGCGCGTTCTCGGCGGGGTCGTCTTCTGCCTCCCGCAGCAGACGCCGGAACGATGACGGCGTCGGCCAGATCTTCATGCCGGAGAAGTCGAGCCGTTCGAGGGCCTCGTCGACCTTCCGTAGACGCCTCTCGATGGCCCAGCAGGTTCTCGCGACGCGGTCTGCCTGCTCATCCTCGGGGGTCTGCGCCGCCCGGGTCGCCGAGCCGTTCCCGAGTGACCTCCTGCCGGCGCAACGCCGCGACCTCGGTTCGGGCGGCCTCCAGGTCGGAAACGACCGATCCTTCGAGCGTCGCGATCAACTTGTCGACCGATTCCAGCAGGCCGTCGATCCTCGATTGCCCGCACAGCTCCCGGAACGTCGCGCGGATGTGGTCGGGGATGGGCCCCCGGTCATGCTTCAGGTTCACCACGGGGGCCGGGTGTGTTCGGCCGCACCGGCGCGCTCCGATGGCGCCCCCGTCGCTGTCTTGGTCGTCGGACTCGTTCTCACCGTTCTCGAAGAGCAGGTCGATCGCCTCCGCGGGGTTCACTACGGGAACACGGTCATGTCTCTCGATCGTGTCCGCATCCCGCGGGGCGCTGCCGTGGGCGGCCGTCTCGTTCGCCAAGTCCGGCAGGCCCCACGCCCGGCGCTGCGAGTCGCTGGTCACCACGTAGTACCCGTCACCCGGCGTCTCCGCCGTTGCGGCTCCGTCTCCCCCGGCCGGTGTCACGTCCTCGTCGCGATCGGCGGGTTTCGTCTCGACGGGCGGCCGGGGGAAGGCTTCGACCTCCACCCGCGCCTGCTCGTACTCGGTGACGCTGGCCGGGAAGACCAGAATCACGCGCCGTTCGGCCCCGGCGCCCGAGTCTGGCGCCGTTCGCTCGTCTTCGTTTCTCAATGCGATTCTCTGCATTACTCACGCCTTGGGATTTCGTCAGGCGGACCACAGCCGACTCGTTCAGGCTGGGCTCAGCTCGCAGGCCGTGAGGAGTCGCCCTCGGTGGCGAGTGGCCAGCCGCCCAGGATGATCCAGTCGGTGCTGCGGCACCGGCAGCAGCACAGCCGTCGCAGGTCGCCCGCCGACCCCGACCACCCGCGCCGCCTGAAGTGCTCGACGGAATCGAGCCGTACGAAGTGCTCGCACCGCCGGCAACCCACGAAGAGCGTGGCGTGGCACCTTTCGACCAACGCGTGCAGGTCCAGCGTCGGCGCCACCGACGACTCCCGCTGCGGTGAGCGGCAACTACGGGGCCCGCGCCGGGACGCGCGCCGGCGGCCGGCGGGTGCCTTGGTGGTCGCAAGGACGACCCACAGGGCCGTCACGCCCGTGCGATCCAGTAGCCGGATCAGAGTGGCCAGCCAGTGGCAGGGGCGGCAAAGGGCCGTGAGATCGTCCGCCGTGACCTCGTCGTCGGACGGATAGCGCAACCCGAAGTGATGGGCCTCCTCCGCCGGCCGCAGACCGCAGAACTGGCAGGTCTTGCCTATTCGCTTGAAGAGCTCTCTACGCGCGCGCTGATAGCCGGGCCCGTAGACGACCCGGTGGGCGACCTTCGACGCGAAGGCCGGCAACCAGTGGAAGACTCGAGACATGACGCCTCATCGATCGAACGCGATGGGAAGCCGCCCACGCCCCGCCGGGGCGTTCGAAAACCGGCGGTGCGCGGCGGCGAGTCGAGGAGGGGAGGGCGCGGAACCGCGTGAGCGGCCTCGCCCCTGGTCACGTCCGGATCGAAGGTACAGCTACCGACTCCAAGAACGTCCCCGATCGGAAGACGCGTGCCCGACGGGCACACGTCCCCCGACCTGCGGCGGGCCGTAGCAGGCGTGCGGAATTCCTGGAGGTTCTGCTGTAGACTGCGACCGGGCATGGCGACGATGGCTCCAACCGTGACTCGCCGTGTTCAGGCGGTGCTGGTCTCAACCACCGGCACCGCCACCTACCGTATCACAATCAGACGAAAGTTTGGCAAATACCGTACAAGTCTTTTTCTTGAAGTCATTTGCAGCCAAGAACCATGCGGGACAAAGAACCCGGCAGATTCGCGTATTCGACGATCTGCCGTTGTTCGGCCCATTCGGCCGAAGTCGCCCGGGAGCGGAGCATGTGCGCAACGGGGACGTCCAGGAACCTGGGAGGCCCCGACGCCTCCGAAGTGAACCCGGACGGGCACCGGGTGACCAAGCCCAGGCCCCGGCGGGCCGGTTCCGCCCGCCGCGGGAGCGAAACAGGAACCGACTTCGGTACCGTTGAGCGAAGGCAACGAAGCAAGACGGGATGGGCGGCGGGGAGTCGGAGCACCGCGTAGTACCGCTGAAGCGGGGGAACTGACCCGCGGGACCCTGTGGAGGAAAGGCGGGGCCGGAGCATGGAACTGGTGGAGGGAACGATGAACGAGACATCGGGCTCGTCAACCATCTCAACGAAACTCCACCAGGTAGCGAAGCAGGGGCAGCGAGTCCATGAACCGAGGAGCCGTATGCGGTAGTCCCGCACGTACGGATCTGTGGGAGCCCGAGGTGGGAAACCACCCCGGGCCACCCGGCGATCGGGGTTCTGGGCGTGATCAGGCAGCCTCCTTCCGAGCCTCCATCTCCGTCTCACCGCGCGCCTGCGGCAGGCCATCAACGAACGTCACTCCGGCTCGCACCAGAGGCAGCAGGTGCGCCCCGTTCAACCGACACCACCGTCGCTGCGCCATCTCCAGCAGCTTGAACGCCATCAGCAGCCCCTTGGTGCGGGAGCCGGCCCCCTTCGTCACACGCTGGCGCAGCCGGACCGTCGCGAACGGCGATTCGATCAGGTTCGACGTCCGCAGGTGCCGCCAGTGCTCCGCGGGAAAGGCAAAGGAGGCCAGCAGCGCCCCCTGGTCCTCCACCAGGCACGCCGTCGCCTTCGGGTACTTCGCCTCGAACTCCGCCACGAAGGCGCCGATCGCCTTCTCGGCATCGGCCTTGGTCGGCGCATACATGATCTCGCGCAGCGCCCGCTTCGCCCGTGGTCGCAGCCGCTTGGGCAGCTTGTCGAGCACGTTCGCCATCTTGTGGCACCAGTCGCGTTGCGGCGTCGTCTCCGGCCACACGTCCCGCATCGCCGACCAGAAGCCGAGCGCGCCGTCGCCGACCGCCACCGCCGGCGCCCGCAGCCCCCGGTCGCGCAGGTCGCGCAGCACGCTCGCCCAACTCTCCCTGCTCTCCCGATAGCCGTCCTCGAGCGCCACCAGCTCCTTCGTCCCGTCCGCCGTCACCCCGATCATCACCAGCGTGCACAGCCGGTCCTCTTCCAGGCGGATGTTGAAGTGGATACCGTCCACCCACACGTAGACGTAGTCACACGCCGACAGGTCCCGGCGCCGGAATGCCTGGTACTCCTCGTCCCACGCCGCCGTCAGCCGAGCGATGTTCGTCAGGGTGAGCGCCCCGGCGTGGAGGTCGACATCAGCGGTTACCCGGAGTCCGGCCATCGACTCCGAACCTGCCCCTACGCCTGCTCCTGCTGGGGCTGGAGGTGTGCAGCGATGGCGTCGCGCATGTCCTTGCGGGTGAAGAACGCCCGGTCAGCACGGAGCCCCGCGGGGTAGGGCAGTTCCGGAGCAGCTTGGAGCAGGACGGCATCGCCGGTACGGGCCGGCCGCACCGGGGAACTCCGAGAGTCGGTGGCTGCCCTCGTCCACCAACGTGGACGCCGCGAGGTCGAGCGCGTCAGCGGCAACACAGGAGCGCCCTCCCCCGATGACTACGATCCAGAGAGGGCACGGCGAGACAGCCGAAGATGCGTTCATGGCGTCTCGGGTCGACGACGCGCTGGCGGCCGAAGGACATCGCCACGGGCTCGTCGTCGTCCAGCTCCACCGCGGGAGGTCCAGGTTCCCCGGCTCCACGAAGTAGCCACACTCGGTGTCGTCCATCAGGACCGGACGCGTGGCGTCGGCGGCGATCTTCAGGCTCGCGGATGGGAGCCTCGGCCATGGGAATCAGCGCCCGTCAGCAGAGCGCGATGGAGACCGGCTCCCTCCATCAGTGTGTGGTGGGTGCCGCGCTGGACGATCCGACCGCCGTGGAGCCCGTTGATCTCGGTCGACGTCGCGGACGTTGGTGAGCCGGTCCGCGACGATCGCGCAAGTGCAGCCGCGTTGCCGCGCAGCCGGCCGTCGATGTCAGCTCGGTGATGGGGGCGAGCGTGGCCGGGGTGCCCTCGTCCGCAACCCCGCAGTCCTCGTGACTCGCGACGGCGTGCAAGGGCTGGACGATGTCGCGTGCTCCGACGCGGTCGGGTTTCACAGGGCGTCGTTGTCGCGAACACTCGCCTCGAGACGCGACGAACTCCTCGTTGACGTGAGACATCGCCCTCGGAGAAGCAGGAGGGCGGACAGTCGTTCAGGGCCGAGTCGTCGATCAGGACGCGTCCCGACCACCGCGTCAGCAGGCCGCAGACGAGCGTGGCCGCGACGAACCCGGGCCGCGGCGAAGCCGGTCCCGCGTCCCGGGGGGATCCGCCGCCGCGTGTGCTCGTCCGGCTCGCAACTCCGCACGTCGTCGAGGCGGCCGATGTCCCCCGGGATCGTCTGGAGCTAGCCGAATCGGACCAGGCCGCCCCGCAGGTCCGGCGCAAGTCTAGACCTGGACCTGGACCTGGAAGGCGACCATGCGGCCGATCGTCAAGGTGCCGTTCATGACGATGGCGACCCGCGAGCCGCCCTCGGCCCGACTCCGGACGTGCGCCAGCATGTGCAGCGGGAACCAGGAGCTGGCCGTCGCTGATGCGGGGCAAGCCCGGCCCGAAGCGGCCGGCCCCGCCCCGGTCGTGCTCGCCGCGCACCGCGTCCTGGTCGCGCTTCCAGTCCTTGCCGTAGGGCGGGTTGGCGATCATGTAGTCGACGCCGGCGCCGGCGTGCCGGTCGTTCGAGAGCGTGCTCCCGAAGACGACGTTCTCGGCGTCGCGGCCGTCCTCGGACTTCATGAAGAGGTCCGACTTGCAGATGGCGAAGGTCTCGGGGGGTTCACCTCCTGGCCGAACAGGTGGATGTCGGCGCCGGGGTTCACGGCCGGGGCGCAGGCCTCGCCCCCGCGCCTCTCTCCCGCCGTGACGTGCTCCTTGGCGATGGTGAGCATGCCGCCCGAGCCGCAGCAGGGGTCGTAGACGCTCAACACCACCCCCTTCGTGCGCAGCCGCCTCCGGCCGCCGGCTAGCAGCAGGTCGACCATGAGGTGGACGACGTCGCGCGGCGTGAAGTGCTCGCCGGGGTTCTCGTTCAGCGCCTCGTTGAACTTGGATGAGCTCCTCGAAGATGGTGCCCATGGCGGCGCTGTCGACCGCGTCGGGGTGGAGGTCGACCTTGGGGTCGCCGAACCGCTGCACGACCTGGAACAGGAGGCCCACCTCGTCGAGCTTCGAGATGGTGTTGTCGAAGTCGAACTTCTCGAGCAACTCGCGCATGTTGGGGCTGAACCCCGCGATGTAGTTGCGCAGGTTCTGCGCAATGTGGGGGCGTCAGCGCATCGTGCCCCTGCGGCGGAACCAGAGCCGGCGCGATCCCGTTGCGGCGCTGCCGCTCAAGCTCAGCGATCCGCTCGTCGCGGGCCGCGATCTCGCCGACGAGTTCCTGACGCTCGCGACTGTGCCCCGCTCGCACCTCGCGCAGCTCTTCGCGCAAGTCCTCGATCTAGCGATCCTTCTCATCGACTAGTCCCTGAAGGATGCCTATCTGGACCTGGACGTCCTCCATCGTCTCTCTCCTTTCTCGTCGTCTCCCTCGCGGGATGACATTTCGCAGTCGCTATGGCGGTCGAGCGACGAAACCAAGTGTGGCGTGTTTGGGGTCCGGCCCTCGGTAGACCGCGACGTTCGCCCCGTCCGACGCGATGCGCTTCGTGATCATCGCCCCCCTCCTCGGTCACGCTCGGATCCACCAGGAACGTCTCGCGGGCCAGGGCGATCCGTCTGAATCGGCCCCACCGGTTCACGGTGGCTCAAGGGTTGCGCAGTCTTCGATCTCCCCTGATAGCGGTGAGCAGAGTCGCACCGATCGAGCTCGCGGCGAGCGGCTTGCACGGTCATCGTCCACGTCTCGCCAGGCACGCTCCACGACCTCGATGACGACGTCGCGAGCCTCCTCCGGCCCGGCTCGGGTTACCCGGGTAGCGGTGAGCAGAGTCGCCCTTGTTGCCGTTGTAGGTCCTTTCCGACTCGGCGCGCCCCGAGGCGCTGTACCAGTGCCGACTCCGAATCGCGGCGATGGTCGCGGTAACACGCCGTGTACCGGATGCCGTTTCCGCCGCGCCGAACGTCGCGTCGGAGATAGCAAACAGTCGGTGGCTCGGGTTACCCGGGTACGGCGTCGTGAATGGTAGCCGCTCTTCGGACAGATACCGGGCTAAGCGAGCGCGTTCAGCTAGAGTCAGCGTCCCGGGCTCGCCGTGACCGGCCGCTCCGTCGTAGGCTACGTTGAAGGCTTCGCGGACCGCCGACCGATGCTTCTTGCGGATGCTTGCCTCGGCCGAGTGGCGCGTAGGCCTCGGGCGATCCCGGGAGGCCTTCCATGAGCGCGTGGCGCGGGCATGCTCGATCCCGGTCGCGTGGTGCAGGTACTGAGCTTCGGACTCGCGGCGCTCGTCGTCGTCGTACCGCCCGCGCACCTCCTCGACAATCTCCGTGTAGAGCTGGTTGGTGGCAGCGTCCGCTACGTGGTCCAGAATCTCGTTGGAGGCAGCCGGCACCCGATAGTCGGGTCTGTCCTGATTCCGTTGTGTCGTCGGCAGCGCAGCTTCGGCCGCGTCAGCGGCACGCTCTATCTTCCACGCCAGCTTCCGAAGCTTCTCGTTGGCTTCCGGCGCGGGAGGGGCAGATTCCGGGTCCCTGCCTTGCTCTTCCGCGACGGATCTGCGGCGCATGGACTCCTCCGCCGCGTGCAGGCCCTCGTCGATCTGTCTCAGCGTGACCTGATCACCGGTGTCGACCTCGCCGTGGTAGAAGGACGCCGCCTCCGCATCCCCGATCACGCGAGTCAGGCGCTCCAGACGGCTGTCGGATGCGGCCAGATCCAGAACGCGTTCGACGAGTTCCCCGGGCGGCTCACCGCCGGATCGCCAGTCCGGATCCAGCTCCGTCAACCACGCGACGTAGATGTCGCGTCCCCCCGGCTGATCGACCAGGGTCTCGTATCGCTTCACCCGTTGGCTCCGACGTTCGTGCTCGACCCGGCTCTCTCGTTCGAGCGCCTCGACCGGGTCCTCTCTCCGGTCCCCGGCTGTCGCGTAGACGGCGTCGACGTTCAGGCCGACGTCGAGGGCCGCCGATTCTGCCGTGAGCTTCCGCTTGCGGCGCTTCTCGGTCGCCTCGACAATCGCCCGCCATCCGGAACCCGGAGCCGTCGACTCCGCCTCACCCCGGACGCGTGCGATCCCCTCGTCGTCGAGCAGTACCGCCCGCGCCGTCGCCACGATCTCCTCCTGCCGATTCGCGGTCGCTGACCGCAGGAAGTCTACCGGGTCTACGTCGCGCTTCCCGGCCTCGGCGTAGACGGCTTCGACGTCCAGCTCGACGTTCCGGGCCGCCGATTCCGCAGCCGCTTTCTGCCGCCGACGCTCCGCCGTCCCGTCAACAACGCCCCCCCACCCGCAGCCCGCTTTCCTCGACTCCGCCTCCTGGTAAAAGCGCCCGATCGCCGCGTCGTCGAGCCACACCTCGCGGGCCGCCCCCACGATCTCCGCCTCCCGCTTCGCCGTCGCCCGCTCCAGGAACTCCACGCCGTCCTCGTCCCGCTTCCAGCCGCTCGCGTAGACGGTGGAGACGTCGAGGCCGACGTTGCGCGCCGCCGATTCCGCAGCATCCAGCCGTTGGCGGCGCTCCGCGGTTGCCTGAATCACCGTGGTCAATCCCGATCCCGCCGTCTTCGATTCCGCCTCGCGGAGGATCCGCGCGATCTCTCGGTGGTCGAACAGGGCCTCTCGCGCCGCCTTCACGATCTGCGCCGCCCGCTTTGCAGTCGCCCTCATCAGGAAGTCCAACGCATCCTCGTTCCGCTCTTCGCCCTCCGCGTAGATGGCGTCGACGTCCAGACCGGCTTTGCGGGCGGTTGATTCCGCAGCATCTCTACGTTGACGGCGTTCCGCGGTCGCCGCGACGAGCGCCCTCCATCCCGACCCCGCCTTCTTTGCCTCCGCCCCGTCGCGGATCTGCGCGATCCGGTCGTCGTCGAGCAGAACCGCCCGCGCCGCCGCCGCGATCTCCGCCTCCCGCGCCGCCGTCACCCGCTCCACGAAGTACAACGGGTCCTCGTCCTGCTCCCGGGCGTTCGCGTAAATTGCGTCGATGTTCAAGCCAACGTTGCCGGCCGCCGACTCTGCAGTAGCTGTCCGCTTCCGGCGCGCCGCGGCCACCTCGACTACGGCCCCCCATCCCAGGTCGGGGCGCTCCGGTTCTGCTTCCCGGCGAATGCCGTCGATCGCTTCATCGTCGAATCCGACCGTCCATGCGGAAGCGCGGATTTCCTCTCGCCGCTTCTCCGTCGCGTCGTCAAGTGCGACCACCTCGTCAGGGTCGCCGGACTGTGCGGCGGCGACCAGCTCTTCGTCGACACCGGCGTCTCGGGCAGCCGCGACAGCCGCGCGCTCGTGGTCCTTCAGCTCTGAAATGATGCCCTCGAACTCCGCACGGAGACGCCGGGCTTCGGCGGCCCGGGCGCGAGCGATGTCCCCCCGCTCCGTCGGTTGCCCGGGCCGGCCGGGACCGCCGCGCTCGATGGCGCTGGCCGTCGGTCCGATGTGCACGCCTGCCGGGTGCAGCAACAGGTATTGCGCGGTCTCGTGGTCACCAAGGGCCTGGGCGTGCTCAATGCGGTCGCGATGGCTCTCGGCCGTCACCCGTTCCGGACGTCCCGCCCGCTCCAGCGCCTCGTTGACCAACCGCTCGTACCGATGTCGGGTCTCGTCGACCCACCCGTGCCCCTTCAGACTCCGGTCCTTCGGGGCCCCGCCCGCAGACGGATTCCTCTGGCTTGCACGCCGGAACCACTTCTCGGGATCCCGCCGGATGCCGTCGTTGACACGCTCATTGGCCAGGCAATGGAAGTGACGGTTCCGGGGCTGCCCCGTCGAGGGCCGGCCGGCGTGAATGCCGTATATGTACGGCAGCCCCGGCGCGAACTCGCCCATGAACGCACGAACCAACTCGTCCTGCTGTTGCCGGTTGAGCTCGATCGGCAACGCGCCCTCGGCCTCCACGTACAGGCGGCCATTCGCCCGCTCGTACATGTCCGCCGCGGCGAACAGCCGGGCCGGATCCCCGTCGCACCAGGGCGGCAGATTGCCGCAGCCGGACAGCACCAGATCATCGCGCCCGCGGGCGTACTTCCCTTCACGCAGCACGTAGTGCAGCTTCGCCAAGGCGGACTGGCCGCCCTGCCGGCTGCCGTACGAGCAGTTCAGATGGTAGATGGCCATTGTCGCCCTTGGCGACTCCCTTGGGCTCCCCGTCCCCCCGTTTTGCTCTTCAAAACGGGGATGTGCGCCCTTCCGGGACCCGGGGCTACGGACGCTCCCCTAAACGGTCCCGGCCCGAACAGCTTGCTTTTTAAAACTTTTGAGACTACTATAACTATTATAGCGGCTATACAGGAGAGCAGAGATGCCCGCACTCGACACGCCCGGCGCCATGGCACGGCGGATCAGGACACTCCTGCGAGTGCAAAGCCAGATTCAGACCGAGTTGCCGACCCTCGCGGCCGAGGAGCAGAATGACCGCAAACTCCAGCGTCGAGGCGACGACACACGCCGCAAGCTGCTCACCGGTGCGGCGGTGCTCCACTGGGTCTATCAGCACCCGCGCCTGATCCGCTTCTTGCGGATGGCGCTGGACGCCGGGCTGACGCGCACCCGCGATCGGCAGTTCTTCAATCTGCGGAACAACGGGCCCCTGATCCCCGCAGAAGACTGGCCAGGATGGCCCGATGGTCGACCAGCCGACGAGACGCTCGCCGAGGTTCCCCGGGCCGGCATGTCGCCCCGCCAGCGGCGAGTACGGATCGCCTATCTCGCGAAGCGGGACGCAGCCATTAGGGCCCAGTTGGACGATCTCGCGGCGAAGTACGCGCCGCATCGCGACGCCAAGAACAAGCAGCGCCAGATCCTCGTGGGCGCCGTCATGCTGACGCTGTCGTTCGGGAACGAGGGCATCACCAGACGCCTACGGAAACTGCTGAACCTCAGGTACACCGAGGCAAAGGAGCGCAAGCTGTTCATGCTGGAGGGTGACGGGCCACTCGTCCCACAGCAGGATCAAGCCGGACTGCGGCCGACCCGGCGGCAAGCGCCGAAGGTGCAAGGCTCGAAGGCCCGTTCCTCCGCCGCAGCTGGAGGGGTTCGGCGGCCGCGTTCCGCGTCCGCGGGCGCCAACGGCAGTAACGGTGGCGGAGCGTCAGAGCCCAAGGACCCGGGCCACGCCCGCAGCGACCCGGCTCCCAACGTACAGGAACCGATGCCGGACTGGAAGCCGTACAAGCTCCACGTCGAAAACCCTTCCGGTTCGCGAAGGTCGAAGTGGGGTGCACAGCTCAGAGGTCACGCTGCCGTCCAGGCGCTCCCGATGGAGCTTGTCGGCTGCGAGATCGCGGTAACTGACAGCAATCTCCATACGTGGAAAACGCGAGTCACCGAGGTCGTCAGCCGCGACGACGCGTGTGTCATCGTGCGGAATTCGGGCCGCCCGCGTTCGGCGGGCGAGCGACCCGGGTGATCGAAGCGTCCGGTTCCTCGTCAAGCTGATGCGGTTCATGCCCGCGACGCAGAGCCTCTCTCCGGCGGTCGCGGCCGACTCTGCGCGCGTGGCCCGGGCGCCGAAGAGGCACCACGTGGGTGGAGGGAATCGAACTCAGTCTGGGAGACTTACGCATGGCAAAAACGGGACGCCCACCAACACCGGAGGATGAGCAGGTCACGGTGATTCGGCACCAGAAACGGCATGTTGAAATGCTGGACCGGGTCATTCGCGACCGAGCCGAGCGTGACCTGCGAGCGGTCGTCACGACTGTGCCCGAGCACAAGATCGCAGGGACAGAGATCACGACTTGGCGCTCCAAGATCGAGGAGATCAACTACTCGAGCGAGCGGAGAAAGATCGTGGCCATGCTCATCGAGGAGGGGCTTACGAACGACGAACTCTTCCCGACGAGGGTGCTGCCCAAAGTGCCACGCGGGCCGTACAGCGACCTGGAACTGCTGGAAATCTCGGAATGGGCGGAGCGAGAGAGCATGCGCCTGAACGAGAGCGCGCCGCTCGCCGTCAAGCTCGTGCTCGCCCGGAACAAGCTGCGAAAGATGGACCGCGAGTTGCCGCGGGAGGAGTACCTCGAGAAGCTCCAGGCCGCAACCCAAGACGTGACGGACGAAAGGCGATGACGACGAGACAAGACTCCCTGGCCGTCACCGAGGTCGACCGCATCTTGCGGGTGCCGCTCTCGCCCCCTTGTACGAGGCGAGCAGTAAGGGAGAATCGCCCGCGCCGATCCATGTCGGCAGACGTGGAGTCCGCTGGTTCGAGGACTGGAGGTCGCTGAGTGGATCGAGAGCCGCGACCTCATCTGGCTGAGACAGCTCGCGACCTGTCAGGCGCTACGGACGCGTCAACACCGGGGGGACTCGCTCGAGGAGGACCGCTGCGTCAATCAGTCTGTTGGAGCGCGGTGGCTTCGGAAGATCCGACATCGCCGAAGTGATCGATCCGCTGCTACCTGACCGCGACAGCGGGCCTGCCGGTCCCAGTCGGGCACGTCGCCGGTCTCGTTGCCATTGGGATCCTGGCACAGAATTCCTCCCGACCCCGTGGACAGCCGGTCCGATTCGGCGCGAGGCTCCAGACGGCCCGGGGGCGACATCGCCCGCCTCGACGACGCGCTACGTCACGGGGTCGGACAGACGTGCGCGCCGGAGACCCGCTTCTCCGCCGCGAGGCCGTCGCGCTCGTCGAGCGTGGCTTGATTCATCCGCGGCCTGCCGACGCTGTCTTCGGGATACCTCCTGGCCGACGACTCCGACCTGAACGACTGTCCGCCCTCCCCGCTTCTCCGAGATCGTGTCGACATCGACCAACAGTTCATCCTGGTGGCGGCGAGCGTCCGCACCAACGTCCCCTGTGGATTGAGACCGTGTCGGAGCGGGGCACGTCCAGGCCCTTGGGCGACGCCGCGATTCACGATGTCGGGGGCGGCGGTCCCACCGGTACGGCACGCTCGTCGAGGAGAACGGGCGGGATTTTCGGTAGAGTGCAACCACAGAGGTTCGAGGTCACCCGCGGCCCCATCGACGAAGCGACTGCCGCGTTCGAGGTTCCCATCCATCGAGCGCGGCCGCGGCGGGTTCAGGGTCCGGATGAGGTCGCGAATCGCCGTCGCCAGGGCCATCGGATCGCCGGTGGTGCGCACCACGCCGGGCCGGCACCCGTGGCCACGGGACGTACACCGAGCCGGCCCGGGGCGCCGCATCACGGGGGCCGCCTCCGCGATGTCGTCGGCGACCTCGACCCGTCGCGCAGCCGCGCGCCCACCGCCGCGAGATGCCCGCGGGTGACCGCGACGAACGACAGAACCCATCGCCGAGGCCGAGATCACGGCGCGGCACGCGGGCCTCGCGGCGAGCGACCCGAGCAACTTCGCGAGCATGAAGCGCCACACCACCCACGTGCTGCACGCGGTCGATCCCTCGCAGATCGAGAACGGATTCGGTGAAGCAGCGAGAATGCCCAAGCTGACAATCGTGATCGGAGGAAACGGCGCCCGGGTCTACGACGCGGATTCGATAGCACGAGGGCTCGGCGACTGGAACGACAGAACGGGTAAGAAAAATCATCGGCGAAGACCCAAGTTGAACGCGTCGGAAGAGCAAGGCATGAAGAACCGACCATACCCAGAGGGCTGGCGACCGACATGGGCGCGACTTGCCATCTTCCTCAAGCCAGCGCGAGGGCGCTACAAGCTCTACGCGGTCAGCGAGTCAAGCCTTGAACACGGCGGGGAACAGCGAATCGCCGCCGACGGTCAGCCGCACCACGGCTTCAAGACCCTCGCCGACGCGCGGCGAGCCCTCGCCGAAACCGACCCGGCCGCCGAGCTAGCGAAACTCCGCGACTACCGGGGACACACCCGAACCCCGCCCGGCGAGACTTCCGGTTGCTGCTTCTCGGGTACTTCGAGGGGCTGGACTCGGAACGGGCGGTCGCGTGGCGGGCGGCCGATTCGCTGAGCCTGCGTGCGTTTCTGCACTTGGCTCCGCCTGCGGCGCCTCGATGCACGCCGACTGGGTGGGTCTCGGTGTAGTCGATGATCCACTGGATGCCGCGGGGCCATGCCCGAGGCTTCTCCGACGCGAGGATCCGGCGGAGCTCCTCGAGGTACAGGTGCCTCAGATCGAGGCAGCTCCGATCCTCGGGCGCGGCGTCCGTCGCCGCGGCGCGGTGCCCACCCGTCACTGGGACGCCGCCCTGCGGAGGCACCGCGACGGTCATGACGTGGGCAGCGATCTCATCGTCTTGAGGCCAGGTCACCCGCGCCTTCGGGGCCCTCTGGATTGCCGCGAAGATCGCGAGCGTCAGCGTGTGCATGTAGATGTCCTCGACCAGCTCGTCGGGGGCACCGGGCTCGAAGAGCCAGTTCATGTACAGCGTGCCGGGCGTGTCGGCACTGGGCTCGCTCGAGAGAGCGGCCTGAACGGCGATGTGCGGGCGCGCGCAGGGGGTCTGGCATACCGGCCGCGAGTATCCGGCGCACGCGTTCGATGGTCTCGGGCACGCCGTCGCCGTGGCCGAAGACGGCGATGAAGCACCGCAGGTCGTCGGACGCACCGCCCGGGTCGTCGCGGGCGACGAGTCGCCGCACCCGGGCCCAGGACCGGCGTGCCAAGTCGGGCTCGATACGGGCGACGGAGACCACCGCGGGGCCGGTCATCCGCCACTCGCTACGGCGTGCCCCCGACCGCGCACGGGGTCGTGGAGGCCGGCACCCGCGCGGCGGTCACCCGGCCGGGCGTGGCGGATTGAGATCGCCATCGAACGCAGAGTACCACGCCGCCACGCCGGCGGCGCGCCCGGGGCGCCCGGGTCCTCTTGGTCGCCGCCGGCGGCGACGAGCGCCGGGGGTGGTGTCGGCGACCCGGCCGGCTTCCTTCGGGGCGGCTGTCTCGGTCGCTCGGTCGCGCCTTCGGGCGGTGTTGGCGGGATCGCGCGCCGTCGCACCCCGTTCCGCTGTGCGCCGGGCCGTTTGGCTGCGGCGCGCTCCGGTGCTACGCTCGGTCTTGAGGCCCGTCCGTAGACCGCGTTCTAGAGCAGCATCGTCGGTGACCCCGGTTCAGCTTGACTGCGCGTACTCGACGCAGCTCGACGGGATGGTGAAAGCCAGAGCCGAGAAAGAGAACCTGCGGCACCTCGCCGCGATGCGGAGCTGTCGATGCCTGCCCACGGAACCCGGCTGTGGATCGATGCCGTGGCCGTTCCGGGCGGTCGCGACGAGGACAGGGCCGCGGGATCTTGGGCGGTGATACCGCTCCCACGTCTCGCGCTCTATCGCCGGGTCGCGACGAGGACAGAACCGCGGGTCGCAGCCGGCTCCGCGGTCAACTCCGACACCCACCGATCGCGGACCACCTCGGCGGTAATCCGAGCCACCCCGGCCATCCGGGCCAGTCTAGTCGATCCGGAATTGCCGGTGCGGGGGCCGTCGGTGGCTCCCGCGATCCGTGCGGTGCCGGTCTGTGGCGAAGGAGCGGGCGTCGCCGGCCGGGCGGTTTCCGTCATGAAACGGGCATGAACGAGATCGAGCTTCAACGGCTCTACGAGGTGCAGCTGACCGCCCAGACGGGGGACGAGCGCATCCCCGTTCACGACCGGAACGCCGCCGCGGCGGTGCTGGACGCATCCGGGCGCCTGCTGGGCGCAAGGCTGCGCCCGGGGGACGAACACCGAATGTGGGTGTTCTCCGACCCGCACTTCGGACACCAGGCGAGCGTCGGCATCTTTGGCCGCCCATTCCGGAGCTGCCACCACGGCGACAGCTACCTGCTGGAGCAGTGGACGCACGACGTACAGGACCACGACACGGTCATCTGTCTGGGCGACGTCACCATGGACCGTCCGACGGACGGCCTGATCGACCGCCTCCGGCGCAGACCCGACCGCAAGATCCTCGTGGCTGGGAACCACCGCAATGCGCACATCCGCCGCCTCCGGCGGGGGTTCGACGAAGTGGCGGCGTGCGCCCACCTGCCGGGCGAACCCCACCTGCTCTTCACCCACGTGCCCCTGGACGACATCCCCGCCGGCTGCGTGAACGTCCACGGCCACGTCCACCTGCAGACGTCGGTGGACGAGCGCCGGATCAACGTGTGCGTCGAGCAGATCGGATACGAGCTGATCCCCATGGCGGACGTGAGAAGGCTGGCCCGCCGCTTGGACCGGGCGCCCTTGGGCGGGAACGCCACGACCGACCTCTTCATCGCCTGGGCGAAGGGGTGGCCGGATGCCGGAAGAGCCGTCGGACAGGGAGACGCGCGGTGACCGGCACACCCGACACCGCCGAGCGCGGACACGCGACGGCGGAACCCCGCGGCCGACCGACGCTCCAACCGGACGAGAGGCTGTGGCTCGAGAACTACGTCGAACGACTGAAGAAGGCGCCCGGCGGGCTCTTCAAGCGACTCGTGGTGTACGGGTCGAAGGCGCGGGGCGACGCCGGACCGACGAGCGATGTCGACGTCCTGGTGCTCGTCGGAGACACCCCGGACGCCGTACGGAGCGCGCGGGACTTGATCTACGGCGACGACGATCCCGACGGGGTCGACCACAACGTCGTGGTCTGGACCGAGGCTGACTGGCTCCGAGATATCGACAAGGAGCTGCCGTTCCCGAGGAACGTCGAAGCCGAGGGAGTCCAGATCCATCCGGTCCACCGACCGGCGAGAAGACCGCCGGGGGACCGTCCGCCGGTGACTCGGAAGGGCATCCGGCACGCGCTGCCGGTATGGCTGACGGAGGCCCAGAGCGACCTGAAGGTGCTCAGGTACGAGATCGACCTGCTGAAGGACGGGCGATTCAAAGGCCCTAGCATCGCGGCCCGCCCCGCTTTCGACGCGGTCTTCTTCTCGACCATGGCGTGGTGCCTCACCAGAGGTGTGAGCGTAGTGCGGCGCAAGGATCTCCCGAAGAGCGTCGAACGGCAACTGATCAAACCCGGAGTGCTGGACCCCGGTTGGCGGGATCGCATCCGAACGCTCTGGGAGGCATGGAAGGTGGAAGTCGATTGGAACCCGAGCAGGGACGCCGAACCGACGATCGACGACGCCGTCGAGTGGGCCGAGACGGCCCGAGGCTTCTGCGGGCTCGCCCGCGACGCGATCGTAGCCGACGGCATCGACGTCGACCTCTCGGACGAAGTTGGAACGAGCGGGAACGCCGCCGAGACTGCGGCGGCGCCGTGAGTGCAGGAGTCTGCGGAACGCTGGGACCTTCCACGCCGAACATGGGTTCAGGGCAACATCGTCGATGACACCGGTTCAGCTCGACTGCGCGTACTCGATGCAGCTTGACGGGATGGTGAAGGCCAGAGCCGAGAAGGAGAACCTGCGGCATCTCGCCTTGATGGCCCGGAAGGCCATGAACCGGCGCGGCGCAGAGCTGTCGATGCCGGCCGACGGGGCCCGGCTGTGGATCTGGTCGGACCTCCATTTCGACGACGAGAGGATCCGCAGGCACGCGAAGCGCCCTTTCCCGACCATCCGCACGATGAACTGGGCACTCCGGGACCGCTGGCGGGAGGCCGTCGCGCCACACGACACGGTCGTGTGCGCCGGGGATCTCGGCGGTCGGCGCAACATCTTCGGTCGCTTGAAGCCGCCCTGCGCCAACCTCCCTGGCCGGAAGGTCGTCGTTCTCGGCAACCACGACTTCACCCGGTTTCGATGGCGGGAGTGCCCGCTGGGGGCCGACGCCTCGGTGATGACCCTCGTCATCGACACGGATCCTCCGCTCCTCGTCGCGCACGTGCCGCTCGTCGTCGTACCGGACGGTTGCGTCAACGTGCACGGTCACCACCACGATTTCAGGGCGCTTGAGACCGGCCCGTGGATCAACGTGAGCGTCGAACAGACCGGCTACCGGCCGCTCGACGTCCGCACCCAGGTTCTGCCGCTCGCCAGAGTGCTTGTCGCTGGGCGGACGCCCGAGGGTGCGACGACGATCGAACAGCGCGTGCTTTCGCTGAAGTTGGCGATCAAGCCGTTCGGAGTCGGTGCGCTGGCGATTGGTCTGCCATTGCTGCCAAGCGACATGTACCGCGATGGCGCCCAGGATTGTCGTCGGCGACGTTACGGCCTCAGCCAGCCGGACCAGCGCTGAACAGGGTGGCATCTCCAGTTCTTGTATGTCACTTCTTCTTGCCTCCGCTGCGATCGCCGCCCCGGCGGGATTGCGCCGTTGAGTCTTGCCCCTGCCCGCGGCCGGCGGGGGCACGATGTCGTGACCGCGTTCTTCTGCAGTGGTACCCCCGCCGGGCCGCGGGGCGCGTGGGGTATCGGTGACGTTACTGGGCTTCGTGCCCGACTTCGTCTCGCTCTTGGCCATCGAGGCTTTTCCTGTGTTGAGGTAGACGAACATGCCCAGGAAGACCACACCTGCCGCGAACGGGACCCATCCCCAGGGACTGAGCTTCTTTACGATCCGGTTCTGCCAGCTGTCATCGGGCCCGGGATCTCCGCGATCGAGTCCCACGATTCGCTGTCTCCTCATCGTCGCCAAGGCCGCATCCGCCGCCACCTGACCGCAACGCGACGCTCTTCTTGCTTCGTCCGGTTCTCGCTCTTCTGCTCGCCGGAAGGCCGGGGGTCGCCGTCATGCATTGCATTCGAGACACGGCTTGGCGGTCAGGCGCCCTCATCTCTTCGTGCGCGATGCAGGAGAGGTTGGATGAGTGGCTAGCACCGGGGGCTTCCCGGTAGGGCGTCCCGACCTCGGTGAGGGCGAAAAAAGGCACGCGGGGATCGCTCTTCGCTCGCCGCTCTCGGCGCGTGACTCGTCGGCGGTGCCGGTCGTAAAGCGGGCCGACGCCAACGTGACGGCATTGCGTCTTCCGCTCCAAACCGATCACTGACTCCGGCCCAACCGATGACTGATACCGGCCCAAACCGATCACCGATTCCGGTCGAAATCGCTCACCCTCCTTCGGACCTGAGCGGCCCGGAACGACCCGCCGCGAGCGAGACCTTCCTGCTCTTGCAGGAGGGACAACGCAAGCGAACGGGAGATCATCCATGGGGCAAGTCGCCTTGCCGGCAATCTGTTGGCGCGGCAGCAGAAGACCGGCACTCGCAGGGGCATCCAAACACCGAAAGAGGGCCTGATCACGCTCAAGACCCCCAAGGGAAACGTCGACGCCGCCGAGATCAACCGCAACCACGGGTGAAACGTCGCCTGCCGGATCCAATCCGACAGTCTCGTCGAGCGCATCAACGCCGACGACGAAGGGCTCAGAATGCTGGCGCTGGTGCCTGCGTGGCAACCAGTGGCCCAAAAAGTCCTCGGAGCCACCGCCGCCGCGTGCCGACACGCGACCCCGCCGCCCATCTGCTACGATTCAAAAGGAGTTTCCGTGCGGGCGACATGGCTTCGCCGTGCGGACCGCACACGGGACTCGCGCGGAGCACCAGCGGCTCCCCGCTGGACCCGGCGCCATTTCGGCAGGATGAGCCTGGGGCGCCGCAACGGCACCCCAGGGCAAGACGCCCACTGTGCTCAGCCGCCAGGGCCTTGACCCCGACAGAGCCCGGTGGTGAAACCCGAGTCGAGGCTACGTGCGTAAACGCCCGTCCGAAGGTCGGAACGGACCCCGGTTCGATTCCGGGCGCCTCCAAATTCCCTAAACCCTTTTTTTTCAACAGTTTACAGAACGTCTGACACGTCACACCAACGGCCGGACAACAAGCCAAAAACCATCAACACAGCCTTACCGGCCTTCACACCGGCGACCGCCCCGACCACCGGCTATCGCCGACGCGGCTCCGCGTCCCGGGCACCACCGGATCAGCTTCGACAGCGACATAGTGGTCGCAAAGACCACCACCGTCGAGAAGCAAACGACCGAGGGGGAACCAGCCCCGTCCCCCGGTCAACCCGTGAACACAGCGACGAGATGAAAGCAACCGCATGAAAACCGTGATCACCACCATGCTGATCGCCGCGGCGCTGGCGGTCAACGACGCACACGCCCAGACCCCCGACTACGAAGCCGCCTGCCGGCTAACACCGGCGTGCATGCGCCTCCTGGAGGCTACCGGCGCCAACCTCGAGCCTCCCCCCGCAGCCGCGCGAACGGTCGAAACCGCCCCCACGAATGTCGAGCCGGTCTACACCGACGCCCAGATCGCCGCTGCCGTCGACGTCGGCTGGAACGACGACCTCGACCGCATGATGCACTCCTGCACCGCCAACATCGGAGGCCTCTGGAACAGACTGAGCGAGGCGCTCAGCACGGGGGAGGGACAGCCACTACGGGCGTTCCGCATCCACGGCCAGCCCCCGCTGTCGCGAGTCGCACAGGAGGCGGATTTCGCCCGCCGCGCCTACACCGGCAAGCCCACTCCAAACGACATCCGCGACCTCGTGGGCGACGACGTGTTCACCGTATGGGCGGAGCCCGAAGCCGCCGGCGACATGCGCACCGCCGCAAACCTGCAAGCGACCGGCATCGACACCATCGTCGTCAGGCCCCGGGGCGACAACGACGGCAGGCAAACGGTCCACCCGCTCAGCGTCGAGACGATGGACGGAACGACCACGGCCAACCTGTTCGGTGCATCGATCGAGCTGTTCGGCGCCGTCGCAACATTCAACTCCGACAACATCCGGAGGATCGTCGAGAACACCGACCTCGAGGCACTGATCATCACACAGACCGGCGAGTTCAAGTGCAACCTCGACGACACCCGCCTGAAGCGCGGCTTCAACCCCAACGAGTACCGATAGAACGGGACGGAGTGCCGGGGCGGGTCTTCCGCCCCGGCACTCTCCCAAGTCCGCTCCCGCGAACTCGCCCGGCGGCCGAGTTCGCCCATCAAGACATCGCGAACGCGTACTCCTTCCTGACGACCGAACGGTGAAGTCGGAACACCCCCGACGAAGCGCCGCCGCTCCACCCGCCACCAAGCTCCGGCCAGCGTCGTCGCACAGAATTCCCCGAAGATCGGGCGCGTCACAGCCAACCGCGAAGAAGCCGCGGCCTCAACCCCGCACACCAGGAGATCGACCCGAGCCTCATGTGAGGCCGACTCACGACCGAGGAGCCCGCCCACCGCGCACAGGGACGGCTAACCAGCGTGTTATCAACACGTTAGGAGCTGGGGTCACCGCAGGACGCGATGATCCGTGAGAAACTGTCAAGAGTGCAGACGGGATGACCACCCTGAGAACCGCAAACCGCGGGTACAACGAGAACGACCCCGACTACCTGAAAAGGCGCTGGGGAGGGCGATGGCAGGAGCACATCGTGCCGAACCCAGACGGGCTGGACCACGCCAATGCGATCGCCGACATCGCGCCCGAAGCCGAGCACGCGACACCACCTGAATGCCGCGGGCCGAACAGCCGGGCGCTCAAGTTCCACATCGCATCTGCGTGCTCAGGATACGCGACACCGCCCACGAGCGCGGAACTCTACGACGCCTTCCACACCGCAACGCCCACCCCCAGAAGCGAAATGCTCATCCGCATGTGGATGAACGAAGCGTCTGAGAACGACTTCTTCGACGCATGGCGGGAGGGCTGCTACAGCTGGCGCGACATCGCGCAAGCCTGTCACCGCCACGCGGTACTCAACGCGAAGAACGCACCGATGATACGGCGGTTCGCATTTCCCAAGGAGTTCACGAAAACAGGGGTACGCCAATGAACGGCCACGGACTGCCGGAACCAGCGATGCAGCTTTGGCGCGATTACGGAGACCTCCTGAGGCGCGAACTCGGCCCGTTAGGCGCAGCGAACTGGCAACTCGGAGGCGGCACCGTACTCGCCAAAGACTGGCATCACCGGCGAAGCTTCGACCTCGACATCACAATAGCAACGACGGTCGACTCGCGCAAAACGAGAACGGCCATGGTCGCCATCCGCGACGAGTGCACGAGGCGCGACCTTGAAGTCGACGACGACGTCGCAAACCGGCTGCTCCGAGTAAAGACAGGTCTGACGGACGACCACGGAAACGAGAGCGGACTGGATCTCTGGGTCCACGATCCCGGAATTCCCGGACCAGCCCGGATTGGACCGGCTATGGGTGGTACGACGCGATTCCGAAGATCACGAGCGTCCGGATCCTCGTCGAAAACGACGGGATCACGACGGACTTGATGAAAGTCCGGGAGTCGAGCTTCGAAAACGACGACGCCCGACTACTCCAGGGAGACAGCCGACCGGACGCCATCACGTTCGAGATGACGACCACCGGTCCGCGAGGCGAGACCGGCACGATCCGGATCCCCGGCGACATCGCCTTCAGCCAAACGCCCGACGAGGCGGACGGCGAGCTGCCCGCCGTCCTGCTCCGGAAGGGAAGCGCCATCTCCAGCGAAACCCTCGAAGAGATGATCGTCGACGGCTACTTCGAGCCCACCGACGACTTCGAGGCCGACTCCTGGGAGACCCAGCTCGAGCGGTTCAGAGGTGAGGCCCGGGCGCTCGAAATCAGCAACACCGAATCACCCGCCGAAGCGCGGAAGGACTCGCTTCTCTGCGACCTCGAACACGTGCTCCGACTCCGACTCACCGAAGGCGAGCGGATCGTGATCGACCGAACCGCCAAGGGACTCGAGATCGACTTCCAGCCGGTCGAGGCCGCCGGCGCTCTCCCCGCCGGCGCCTGAGCATCCAGGCCTGCTCCAAACGTGAAGGTGCCGGGCGGGGACCCCCCGGCACCTTCAACCGACAACGAAACCCACCCGCGTGCGGGCGGCCGACAACGCTGATCAGCCGCACCACTCCACGAGGTGACGAAGATGCCCAGCTACAAAGGCGACCCGCGGTGGATCACCATCCGGTACCAGGGGACTTGCTCCAAGTGCCGCAAGACCCTCCAGAAGGGAGCCCGCGCGTTCCATTACCCGAACGGCCGCAGCGGCACCCTGTGCGAGACATGCGGCGAGCCCGCGGCCGAAAGATTCGCGGCCGAGGCCGCCGACGAAGACATCCTCAACGGCCCCCGGTAACCGGCCGAAAGGAGAGACGCGACGATGCCCGAACCAAAGACATTCACGCTCTGGATCCCGGAGAGCAGCGCACCCCTGCGAGAGCCCGAAGACCCCCAACCGGGCCCCGTCAAGATGCGGGCGGCGCCGATCAGCGTGAACCTCGTCGAAGACCCGCCGAACCCCGACGCCCAGATCCTCTGGCGGGCGCTGAAGCTGTGCAACCGCCACAAGCGGGCAGTGCTGCCCGAAAGGCTCGCGAGGACTCAGACCGGATACCGAGATCTCATCAGCTTCCGGATCGAGTACGAGATCGACCGGAGAAGCTACGTGCTGCCCCGGCCGCTCCCGAAAGGACCACTCCCGGGCGAGCCGCCCGCGGGCCGACCCTGGCAGGTCGACGCGATCAGGGTCGTGGCGACCCTCGAACATCCCGCTGCTCCGTCCACAACCGAGGAGATCGTAATGGGGGTCGACGTGGCCTTCGTCGACCCCTACGGGAACGAGCCGACATCCAGGTTGATGCTGACAAGACGTCGGCCGTACACAACCGCCGACGTCGACGATGTCGCAAGACTCATGACCCGGGGGTTCTGCAACCCCTGGGCCGGAGCCGACGACGACACCCCGGAGACACAGTACAAGGCCTTCAGGGCCGAGTGCCACGAGACCGCGGCAAACCTCCTGCAGCCGCGGGCGGAAGCCCTGCAACTCACCGCCGAGCGGCGGATTCGCGCTGAGCTGGAGAACCGCCTCCGGAACGGCGAGCACCTGACGATCGAGGTCCACCAAGACAAAGACCACCTGGCCGTTACCGCACGCGCGGGCTTGAGATAGCCCGCGCGCCGCTCCAGTGCGAGCAGGAGAGGCCGAGGCGACGCTCTAGACTATCCAAGGAGGACCGAACGATGATGAACAGAGACCATTCCGCAAACGCAGCCAGCGGCGCCTTGGCGGCCGCCAAGGCGTGAGAGCCCGGCTGCCGGGAGCCGCCACCCTGCAGTGGCTGACTGCCGCCTGGACCGACACCGGCTGCGCGACCGCCGCCGCCGCCGAGCTGGCCGCGATCGCCGCCGTCGCGCTCCTGCTGGCGTACGCTGGCACGATCATCGCACTCGCCGCCGCGGGCGGAGCAGCGGCACTCGCGGTCCGCGCCGCAGGTCTCGCCTGGAGAACACACCGGCAGCTCGAGCAGCCCGAGGACGGAACAGCCCGGTCATTCCCCGGCCACCGAGACAAGGACGCCCACGAGCACACAGGAGAGGGCCGATGAGACCACTCGACATCACGGCGACCGTGAACACCTCCCTGACCCCTACCCTCAACCACGCAGCCTCCCTGCGACTTGAGACCGCCGCACGCCCGATCGCCCCCTCAACCGAAGCCCCGCAGTAAACCCGCCGAAGCCCGAACCACCGAACCCAACGACTTGAAGACCAACTCGGGCCCGGCCCTGCACGACGCGCAACCGCCGAAACGGCCCCGTAGGGAGCCGACCGCCTGCGGCGAACAAGAAAACCCGGGTGCCCCTGAACTCGCCGTTGGCGCGGCCTGCTGGCACCCCAAAGAACAGAGAAGTAGACTACACCCATGGAGAACGCGGACCGGCTCACCGTGATCAGCATCGGGGTCGGAATCATCCTGGCTGTCAGCACAGGAGCGTGCTCGACAAACGCTCGAATCGCCGACCTGAACGGCCAAATCAGCGAGCTGCGAACCGACCTGAACGGCCGGATCAGCGAGCTGCGCGCCGACCTGAACGCCCGCTTCGCGGAGATCAACGAACAACGCCGGGAAGAACACCGACGAATCGACGAACGACTCGATCGCGTCGAAGACATCCTCCTGAAGCCCGCGGCGCCGAACGCCGAGTAAACGAAGCTGACGCTCACAACTTCCGGGCAACGGCTCGACCCGCTGACCAAACCGGACGGGCGCGCCATCCAGCACTGGATGCTCGCACCGCTCCGGTACCGCGAAGTGAGCCACAAGCTGCGTACACGGCTAGCCGTGCTCAAGCACGCCCCGACGGTACCGGGTCACCGGACCGATGCGCAGTACGACCGACATCATCTCGCGACCCCGACCGCGCAAAACCCGACCCGCCAGAGGGCGGTCAGAGAAGCTGAGCGGCCACCGGCCTGAGCTACACCATCCTGCGGCCAGCGTGCTTCTTCGGCGGGGTCGGAGCCTGGCGCTCGAGGGCGGCCGCGGGACCGGTCGGGGCGAGCGAATCATTCACCACCGTAATCGTTCGATCCGGATATCGCCGTCATCCGCTACCACGGCCTGGAAGCGGTTGATGTTCGGTCCCAGCTGCCGGTAGGGCTTCATCCAGGCGAGGAGGGCATCGATCAGGCATCCGCCGCGGGCTCCGGGCGTCTCCTGCTGCATCCGGCGGACGGCCCCCGAGGCAACCCGGAACCACACCTGGCTGCCATCGGGGTCGAGATCGGCGCCGAACCAGAAGCTCTGTCCGTTGGGTTCCAGGCACGGGTCGCGCGGCGTCAGGGTTCGAGCCCCACCGGGCCAGTCCCCCCGCGTCCCCTCGATGATGATCGCCAGCTCGTCGTCGGTCACGCCCGTTAGAGGCCTTGCTCGATCATCCATGGAATACCCCCGGTCGAGATCCGACCGAGCGTACCCAACGGGGGCTGCCGGGTGGCGAAGCCCCCGTTGGGTTGATGCCTCGCGCCGGGTCTACCAGCCCAGCATGGCCCGGCCGAGAACTCCGTCGCTCGCGCCGCCCAGCATCGGGCTGTTGCGGCGTTGCGCCTCGACCCCCAGCTCGAAGTTGAGACTCCCGCGGTCGAGCACGCCGAGGCCATAGCCGACCCGATAGTCCTGGCCGTACTCCGAGGTGCTGAAGCCGACCCGGGGAGTACCCACGAAGCGGCGCCCTACCGGCAGCCCGTAACCCACCTCTCCATCGAGGCGGTTGCCCGAGGCGAGGCCGCCGTGCGCCCCCATGCCCGCCATCGTCTCTCGGCCCCACAGCGCGTCGGCCCCGCCGGTGGCCTGCCCGCCCCACGACGGAGCCACCCGCGCCGTGAGCCCCAGCGGGGTCGAGGGCGTCGGGTTCCAGCTGAGCGACAGAGACACCCCGTGCTCGCGGAACCCCTCTGCCTCGTGCACGAGCAGCGTCCGCACCCGCACGTCCGCAGCAAGCCCGCTCGACGCGTGCGAGGCGACGAGGCCGCCGCCCACGTCCACGCCCGCGCCGGTCTCGGCGTCGCCGCCGTCGTGCCGCAGCCCGACCTCGACGCTCGGCCGCAGCGACAGCCCGCCGCCGCCGAAGGTGAAGCCGCGCGAACCCTCCAGCCCGGTCCGCACGCGGGTCACCGCCGCCGCCGTCGCGGCGAGCCGGCCCTCGGGGCCGTCGGCGCCGTCGATGGCGGTACCGGCCCACAGCACGTCGGCCTTGAACGCGAGCGCGAAGCCGTCGGCGCCGCCGCCGACCAGCTCGCCCCGGGTGCCCGCAGCGGCCATCGCCGTCGTCAGGCCGCTCTCCAGGGTCGGGTCCGCCGGCCGGCGTCAGCAGCATCCCGCCCACCCCGTAGCCGGTCACGCCCCAGACGGTGATGCGGTCCGTCGCCCGGTAGCCGAGCCACGGGTAGAGGCCGGTCACCGACGAGAGCATCCGGCCGGCGCCGGGGCCGGAGTACTCGCCGAGCCCGCGGGTGTCGGACAGCGACAGGCCCACCACCAACGGCCCCCTGGCATAGTCGGCCCCGAACATCGTCGTTCGCACGTCGCCGCCCAGCGACAGCGCGCCCTCGCGGCCCGAGAAGCGCGACCGCGCGCCTCGGCTCCACAGCGAGAGGACGCCGCCCCCGGCGGTCTTGCGGTTGAGAGCAAAAGCCGAGCCGGTCAGCACGTCGCCGCCCCCGAGGCCCATCTCGAGGAGCCCGCGGCCGTTCAGCCAACCGTCGCCCCCGTCCGCCGCCATGCCCATCGAGCCGGCCGCGCCGCCCATCGACCCCGCCATGCCCATCGAGCCGGCCCCGCCGCCCATCGGCCCCGCCATGCCCATCGAGCCGGCCGCGCCGCCCATCGGCTCCGCCATGCCCATCGAGCCGGCCGCGCCCGAAGCTCCGCCGCCGGCGACGCCCCGGCCCCCGCCGGCCGCCCCGCCGAGCCGGCGGATCAGGTCGAGCCCGATGTCGCGCTCCATCCCCCGCCGCAGCTCCCGGCCCGCGAACCGGCCCCGGAACCCCGGCTCGCGCGACGCCTCCAGCCGCTCTTCCACCTGCTCGACCACCTGCACCGCCGCCGCCCGTCCGAACCGGGCCAGCAGCGCCCGCGGCAGCGGATCGGAGTTCTTGATCGTCCCCGTCGCCTCGCCGTCGGTCACCTGCCCCGACGAGGCGTTCGACAATGTCAGCGTCAGCGTCTCCTCGCCCTCGTCGTGCGCGTCGTCGAGCACCCCTACCCTGATCTTCTGCGACGACTCGCCCGCCCCGAACGTCAGCGTCCCGCTCGCCGCCGTGTAGTCGTCGCCCGCGTGCGCGCTGCCGTCCGCCGTCGCGTAGTCCACCGTCAGGGTCCCCGAAGCCACACGGCTGAGCGTGACCACGAACGCCAGCGCCACGCCAGCGCCTTCTTCCACCCGCGCATCGGCCACCGCGATGCCCACCGGTCCGGCCACCGTCGCCGACAGCGAATGCGACAGCGGCCTGCCGTCGCCGGTACAGATCGCCCCGCTCGCGCCGCAGTCCGTTGTCTCCGGCAGCCAGACGGTCACCGACTCGAGCGAAGCCGGCTTGATGGTGATCTTCCACAGGTCGCGGCGCTTGTCGACCCGTCGCGCCTTGGTGACGTCTCCGCCCGTCACCGTGAACGACGCGTCGCGCACCGTCTTGTAGCTGATATTGATCCCGTCGCTGAACGCCACCTGGAAGCTGAACGACCCCTGGCCGGCGTGCTCAGCCGGCATGCCCTGGAAGCTCGCCGTCAGCGGTTCCGGCGCCGCGGCGACGGCATCAGTCGCCGCGCTGGTGAGGCTTTCGGCATTGCCGGCGTCGTCGGTGAAGCTGACCCGGACCTTCAGCCGCTTGCCCTCATCGGCGTCCACCGCCGTATAGGTCGAGCCGACCGCCCCCTGAATGTCGGTATCCGTGCGGATCCACTGGTAGCTGAAGCTCGCGCTGTCCAGCCCGTCGGCGTCAGAGATGCCCGACGTCGAGGCGGTCAGCTCCTCCCCGACCTGCGCCGTCCCGCCGATCGCCGGCGCGCCCGCCGCCGGCGTGTTCAGCACCGCGGCGACGGCATCGGTCGCCGCGCTGGTGAGGCTCTCCTCGTGACCGGCGTCGTCGGTAAAGCGGACCCGGACCTTGAGCCTCTCGCCCTCGTCGGCCGCCACCGGCGTGTAGGTCGAGCCGTTCGCCCCGCCAATGTCGGCGTCAGCGCGCATCCACTGGTAGCTGAAGCTCGCGTTGTCGAGCCCGTCGGCGTCGGAGATGCCCGATGTCGAGGCGGTCAGCTCCTCCCCGACCTGGGGCGTCCCGCTGATCGCCGGCGTCCCTGTCGCCGCCGTGTTTCTCTCCGGCTCGCCCGCCGGGCCGGCGACCGTGGCCGACAGGGCGTGCGACAGCGGCCGACCGTCGCTGGTGCAGATCGCGCCGCTTGCATCGCAGTCGATCGTCTCCGGCAACACGATCGTCACCGCCTCGTTCGAGGCCGGGTCGACGGTGATCTCCCACAGGTCGCTCCGCCTGTCGACACGGCGCGCGGCCGTGACCTCACCGGCGGTCACCTGGAATGACGCATCGCGCACCGTCGTGTAGCTGACACTGATCACAGCGCTGAACGCGATGCGGAAGCTGAACTTGCTGTCCCCGTCGTGCGTCGCCGGCAGGCCCTCGAACGCCGCTGTCAGGGCGTCGTCTGCGGGCCCGTCGACTGTCGCCGACGGGCTGTTCGTCAGCGGAGAGTTGTCCCTGTAGGTGCACACCGCCCCGGCCGTGCCACAGGCGCGATCGCCGGGCAGCGTGATCGTCACTGCCTCATCCGATGTCGGATCGATGGTGACCTCCCATTGGTCGAGGTGGCCGTCGACCCGACGCACGCCGGTCACCTCGCCCTCGTCCACCGTGAACGAGGCGCTCTGCGGGTTCTGGGTGTCCTTGCTGAACACCACCCGGAAGGTGAACGTGCGGCCCTCCCCGTCATGCGTCCTCTCGAGGCCCTCGAACGCCGCCGTGAACGGTATCGGGCCCGGGCCCTCGATCGTCGTCGAAATCCCCCGCGCCAGCGAACGCCCGTCCGCCGTGCAGATCGCCCCCGGCTCGTCGCACGGACGCCACGCTTCGATCCGCATCTTCAGGTCGTCGCCCGAACGCGGCTGGAGCTCGAAATCCCACACGACCTCTCCGGCATTCCGGCCGCCCGGCACCTGGCCGCTCACGGGGCGCACCGACGTCACCTGTCCGCCCTCGACCTCCACACCGTGCTCGCCGACGTTCTCCGGGGTCTCGTCGAGCGCCTCGCTGAACGCCACCTGCACGTTGACGCGCGTCCTGCCGTCGTGGCGCGGCGGCGGCGACACGAACCGGCTGCTCAGCGCCCGCCTGCCGCCCACAATCTCCTCTACCTCCGCCGTGTAGGTACCGACGCGGTACCTGCGGGCGTCGCCGGGGCGATCCGTCGTGGCAACCCGGAATCGCCACGTCTGCACGCCCGAGTCCAGCGGGTGCGCCCGAAGATCGATGACGAAGGCCTGGAACTCATAATTGACGGCCTGAGTAGAAATGACAGGCAGATCCACCCGCTTGGTGTAGCCGTTGACCCACGGTCGGGCCATGTTGTGCGAGTGGTAGCGGCCAAACAACGGGCTGTAAGCAAATGGGATCGCCGGCGTCGACGCTGTGCCGTCGCCGGTCTCGCGGCCGAGGACCCGTACGACGTACCGTTTGCCCGGCTGTACGTCGACCTCGAACTGGTCGGCCTCGCCGTAGGAGCCGAGCACGGCCTGCTCCGGCGTGCCGACGGTCACGGGCATGTTCCAGGGCTCGTCCTCCGTTTCCGGCAGGAAAATGATCCGCATCCCGCCCACCTTCGGCCTCTCCCGCTCGCTAGAGGGAGCGGCCCAGAGCTTGTCGGGCGGGACCCCGGCCTTGGAGATGGCGATCTTGTGCTCGCCCGTCTCCTGCGCCGTGATGAGAGGCTGGAGGTGATTGTCGGAGATCACGTCCACGACAAAGTCCGCGATCTTCGTGCCGCCCGGAGCCGTGACCTCCACGCGGTGGTACTCCGCCACGCCGACGACGGCAAACAGATACTCGGCGCCCGCCCCGAGGTTGGCCGTGAACACCTTCTGATCGCGAAGCGAATCGAGGCGCGACTCCGTCCTGCCGTACAGGAGTGGGCCCGCATCCTGGGGCACAAGCGTCGGCGTCGTCCCGCTGACCACATTGCTGTTGGCGCTTTCGCCGCCATCGTTGAAGGACCGGACCCGGTAGTGGCGCGTGGTCCCGGGCGTGATGGTGTTGTCGTTGAAGTGCGACTGGAAGGTCTACCGGGTGCGGGACTGATTTTCTCCAGTGTAAATGGGCGGAAATGGACCGAGCCGCCGGGGAAGTTGCTGCATGACGAGGTTGTCCCCGCGCAGATTTGTCGGCATCGCGGCGTCGGTCTCTGTGGCTGTGAGGGGGTCGGGAACGAGGGGCACGAGGGGCGACTCGCCGGCCGGCGCACCTGCGCAGAGCATGTCGCTGTTGAGAGCGCCCATGGCAGACTCGCAGTCCCATTGTCGCCAAGGCAGCTTGTCAGCGCGTCATCGGCGGCGACGGTCGGTCCGGGTGGTTCGCTCGCGGGGCGCTGGGTCTGGCGGCTCCCGCGGCGCATCCCGGTCCCCCACGGCGGCGCGAGGCCACGCGGGTCCCGGCGATGGCGCCGCCGCCAATGAGGACACGCGGCGGGGACCGACGCCGCGAACAGCGGCGAGCTGCCTGGTGGCGTTCCCGCCGCTGGCGGCGAAACCCACGGGTCGCGGGCTCGGGCGGCGGCGGGACGGCGCGGATTGAGTGCGGGCCGGGGGCGCGCAGGAGGACGGGAAGCGGATGAGCGGTTTCCACGCCGCCCGGCGTCAGGCGGGCGGCGGCAACGCAAGCGCCTCGGGCACGACGGGTTCGGGGGCGCACAGCATCGTCGTGATCAGCGCGCGCGGGTCGAGGTGGCGTTGGCGGGCGGTACGCACGACGCTGGCCAGCACCTGCTGGGTGTCGGCCCCCCGCCGGGTGCGGTTGCCGCCGCACACCTTGCGGGTGACCACCGCGGGGCGGATGGCCTGCTCGGCCCGCCAGTTGGTGGCTTCGATCGACGGGTCGCACAAGAAGAGGAACACCGCCGGGAATTCGTTGGCCAAGTGCTTGGCGAAACGCTCGGCGTCGACCAACGGCGGCGGGGTGTCGATCAGCCGGCCGAGCCGGGCGGCGAGTCGGCCGCGGGCCGACGCCAGACCGTGCTCACTGATTTCGCCCGCGTTCGAGCGGGTCCGCAGGGCGAGGCCGTCCTGCAGGACCGCCTGCACCGCGCCCGCCCAGGGGCTGTCGGGATGAGCTGCCTGCAAGTCCTTGCATCGTCTCAAGAGGTGAGCCAGGCACGACTGGTGCGGCGCCTTCTTGAAGCCGCGATAGGCCACCCACCCGTCCCGCACCAGCACGCCGGCGAAGTCGGGGCCGAGAACCGCCGCCGCATCGTCGAACCCCCGGCCGTCGCAGATGGCGTAGACCGTCGTCTCCGGGGTGGCGAACACCCACAGCCAGCAGCGGAGTGCGTTCACCCGCCAGCCCGTCTCATCCGGCGTGACCACCGGACTGCGGCGGACCTGCTCGCGCAGCGCCGCATACGCGGGCGCCGCCGCGTCGGCGGTGCGGTGCAGCAGTCGGACCAGGCCGCCCTTGGTCACGTGCAGTCCGAACTGGGTCCGCAGAACGCGGACGACCTTCTCCAGCGGCATGCCCAGCTCGGTGTGCAACTCGACGACCAGCGCGGCGACGTTCGGACCCAGTTGGGCGGCAGCCGCGCCCAACGCGTCGGAGGTCTGCAGGGCGTGCCGGCCCTGCACGCGCCGCTGGCACTGCGAGCAGTGGCCCACCTCGATGTCGAAGCGCCGCACGAGGGGATGCACCGCCGGCAGGTCTTCCTGGTACTGCGACGCCACACGGTCCAGCGCGACCGCGCCGCCGCAGTCCGGACAGCTCGTCGGGGCCGCCGCCACGTGTGTCTCGTCAGCCTGCGTCGGCTCCCGGCGGCGCCCCTGCCTTCCGTACTCCGCCCCGGCTCGCCGCCCGGGACGCCCGCCGCGTCCCTGCGGCCGGTCCTTGGCGAAGGGAGCCGCTTGTCGGCGGCCGGCGCGCCGCGCCGCCTCGAGCTCCTTCTCCAGATGCTCGCTACGGCGCTTCCAGTGATCCCGATCCTCGATCAGCTTCGCCTTGTCTCGTTCGAGGCGTTCGATGCGCCGCACGTCCCGAGGGTCCCGCTGACGCCCAGGTCCGCTCGAGTCGTCGCGGTCGTGCTTCTTGCGCGGCATACTTCACGTATCGGCACACGCCCGCCGCACCTGCACACCATTTCGTGGATTTTCTCGCCACGACCCGCTAACCGAAGACGTGTCGAGCAGAATCGTGCCTAGGTGTAGCGGTAGACCGTCGAACGCGTTCTCCGCTGGCGTTGGGGACACCTTGAAGCGCGCTTCGGAATCCGGAGTCGACCTCTTGCGAAAAGCGTGTTCGGCCGAGTTTTTGCCTGAGGCCGCGGGGCGAGCGAGGGTCAGCGGACGGGACGCAGCGTTCGCAGGATGACAGTGACCGCCACTGTGGCCGGGGAGCCGGAGCCGCGGGGGTTCATGGAGCCTGCCTGCCTGTGATGAGGGCAAGCACACGCGAAGAGATGCGGCGCATTTCCTCCACGAGCCGTTCCAGTTCACGGTTGTTCTCGATCCACTCCCGGTAAAGGCCGAGTTCGTCTTCGGTGAGCTTCAAGCCGACGGTTTTTCCGCGGGCCTTCCGCGTCCAGTAGTGGTAGGGGCCGTGGCGGGCGTCCGGGTCGTGATGGCAGCGGCAGGTAGGCGACCCACAGGCTATACGGCGGGTCTGGACGCTGCCCTGGCCGATGAACCCGACCGCTTGTAGTTTCGCCTTGAGCGCATCGTACTGTTCCTCGTACCGATGCATCGCTTCGTCGTGGGCCATCGATTGGCTGCTTGACATCCTCTTTGCTCGTAAGTGTACAGTAGGCAACAGGAGTGGTCAAGAAATGAATCACCTGCGCGTCGCCTTCGCCCCCTACTGGCAGTCGATCCAGCATGCCCTGTTTCCGCAGTTGGAGCGCGTGTTGGGTCCGCTGACCGAGAAACAACAGCAGTTGGTGCAGACCCTGGAGGTCATCCGTATCGAGCAGATGATTCCCCGGCGCTTCCGAGTGCCGGGGCGTCCGCCCAAGGACCGTGCGGCGATGGCGCGGGCCTTGGTGGCCAAGGCGGTCTACGACATGCCGACGACGCGCGTGCTGCTGGACCGATTGGACACCGACGTGGTGCTGCGGCGGATCTGCGGCTGGGAGCGAAGGAGTGAGGTGCCGAGCGAGTCGGTCTTCTCGCGCGCCTTCGCCGAGTTCTCGGACACGCAGTTGCCCCAGCGCGTGCACGAAGCGCTGATCTGGAACACCCACCGCGACCGGCTGGTGGGCCACCTCTCCCGCGACTCGACGGCCATCGAGGCCCGCGAGAAGCCGGCCGCGAAGGAGAAGGCACCTCCGCCGCCCAAGCGCAAACGGGGACGGCTGAAGAAGGGTGAGGAACGACCGAAGGTCCTCAAGCGCCTCGACCGGCAGGCGACCATGAGCCTGCCGGCGATGCTCGACGACCTGCCGACCGCCTGTGATGTCGGCATGAAGAAGGACAGCAAGGGCTACAAGTCCACCTGGGTCGGCTACAAGCTGCACATCGACGTGGCCGACGGCCAGATTCCGATCAGTTGCCTGCTGACGTCCGCCTCGCTGCACGACAGCCAAGCCGCCATTCCGCTGGCGACGTTGTCGGCCGGGCGGACGACCAATCTGTATGACCTGATGGACGCCGCCTACGACGCGGAACCGATCCGGCAGCACAGCCGCTCACTCGGCCACGTCCCGTTGATTGACACCAACCCCCGCCGCGACAAGACGCTGGCGGAGGAACTGCGAACCGAAGCCCGGCGCCTGAAAAATCTCGGCTTTCAGCTTGCCGAGCAGGTTCGCTACAACGAGCGTACGGCGGGTGAGCGCGTCAATGGCCGACTCAAGGACGAGTTTGGCGGTCGCCATGTCCGGGTCCGTGGCGCCTCGAAAGTGATGTGTCACTGCATGTTCGGCGTGCTCGCACTCATCGCCGACCAGCTCGTACGCCTGGTGACATAACCAGCGCACCGCCGGCAACGCCCCTCGGCGCCCGACCGGCGTCAGTCACCCACCGGTGTTCCGACGCTCGGTCGGCGACACGTCGAAACAGCCCTACTTCCACCTCTCGGCGTGCCGCCGGTCCTCCAGAGCCGGCATCCAGTCGGCGATCCAGGGCGAATGGGTGTTTACCAGGAGAATTGAGGACTGCGCCAAGCCGCCAGCCCCAGGAGTTAGGACCCTCGAGGCACCGCCGTTCTGACAACCGAAAACAAAAGAGGCGATGTTCCCGACGTTCAGCGTGGCGGACCAGATGTCTTGCGCGAAGGCCGGCCGTACGAGGACGAGCGAGGCGGCGGCGAGGACGAGCACCGCTGCTGTCAGGCGAACGGCTGCGACGCAGGGACGGGAGCGGAGAAAGCGTCCGGGCTCCGCGCCCGGCATCGCACGCGGAGCCGGAACGTCGTGCACTGTCAAGCCGGCTTCGCTGTTCCGAGGCCGCCCTGCGTTGATGAAGAAGCGCGTTGCCGCCGACGCCGCCGGCTCGATCTGTCTCATCGTTCAACCTCCCAGACGCGATGCTCCAGCCGCCGGTCAAAGCCGCTGCCACGCCGCCTCCGACTACGTTTTCCGAGATTCTCAGCGCCGCCGCAGTCGCAGCGCGCTGAGAAAAAATGGATCCCATTGTATCAGATTTCGTATCAAGTGCATGACGTGGTTTTACTATGCTAATGCCATAAGAAACCGTTGTCATGGCCTGAATTTCCCCGTGGAGATAGCTTTTAATTATCCCAGTGGCCTAACTAAGCTTTCCTTTCCTTCAGGCACTCGGCTGCTGCTCCTGCTCGGCTGGCGCCGGCCGGCAGCCGCCGACGGCCGAATATCATCGGCAGCGGAGCCGGAGGCGCGGGCGCGCGACGCAGCCCCCGCGGGCCGGGGCTTCCTCGTATCGACCGCGCTTGCCCCAGCTTGCAAGGTGCAATGACATAATCGCGTATCGTGAAACGCGCCCCGTCCGGAGGTTCTTTCCATGCTGCTCCTGCCCCCGCTCGATAGCCTGCGCTTCTTCGAGGCCGCAGCCCGACACCAGAGCTTCGCCCGCGCCGGCGAGGAGCTCGGCGTCACCCCGGCCAGCGTCGCCCACCGCATCGGCATGCTGGAGAAGCATCTCGAGGTTCCGCTCTTCGAGCGCCGCCATCGCAGCGTGCGCCTCAACCGCCGTGGCCGGGCCTACCTGAAGGAGGTGCAGCGCATCCTCGCCGAGGTCCACGGCGTCTCCGAGCGCCAGCGCCGCTGGCCCCGGCGCATCCGCATCGTCTCGGTCGAGGCGGTCGCCGAGAAGTGGCTCGTGCCCAGGCTCGCCACCTTCAAGGCGGAGCACCCCGAGGTCGCGATCGAGCTGGAGACGAATCACCGCGGCGTCGACCCCGACGACCGCAACTTCGACGCCTGGTTCGCCTACACCGGCGAGACCGCCGCGCCGCGCCCGGTGACGAGCCGTGAGGACACCTTGCTCGAGGAGACACTCTACGAGGAGGATCTGCTGCCGGTCTGCAGTCCCGCTCTGCTCGCCGCGCTCGGCCGGCCCCAGGACCCTGCCGACCTGGAGGAGTGGCCGCTGCTCTACGATCTCGGGTGGGACGCCGACTGGGCGTACTGGTTCACGCGGCAGGGCCAGTCGACGCCGGACCTGTCGCAGGCCTCGAGCTTCCGCCTCTACAGCATGTTGGTCCAGGCCGCGGTGCACGGCATCGGCGCCGCCATCGGGCGCCCGATGCTGATCGCGCGAGAGCTGGAGAACAGAACGCTGGTCCCGCTCTTCGATCACCAGGCGGAGGCGCCCGAACGCTGCTGCCTCATCACCACGACCGCCTCCCGGCAGCGGCCCGAGGTCCAGGCATTCCGGGAGTGGGTCCTGGACGAGGCCAGAGCCGCGGCCGACAGCGCAGCGCGGCGCCGCTGAATGCGGCGGCCCAGCCGACCAGCTGGGAATCACCCGAGGCGGAGGTCTACCGCGCCGAGCTGCGGCGGCTGCTTGTGGAGACCATCAACCAGCTGCCGCCCACGTTCCGCGAGGTCGTGAGGCTACGGGATATCGAGGAACGTTCGAACGCCGAGGTCGCAGAAACGTTGCACGTCTCTAGGCAGCTCGTAGCGGTGAGACTCCACCGAGTTCATCGTCTCCTCCGCGCTCGTCTGTTGTCACATGTGCCCAGCAGCACCGAGTGATCACCCTGCGAATCGTGGCTGGCGACACGCCGAAGTCGTGCTCCCGCTACAACAAATACGGTGCGGGTCATCATGGACTCCCTACCACGCGACCGTCACGGCGGCCCCGAGGCCATCCCGCGACAGCAGCGGCCCGAAGGACGTGCGCGACCGCCTTGCGTCGGGCGCGCGGTATATCTCCCTCTCCTGCATCCTCCCGGCGTCCATGGTGACGCCGACCAGCATTACCGCGATGCCGGATGCGGCCGACAACACCGTCAACGTGGTGAACCCCTTCACGGTGAGTGGTTCCATCTCTGCCTCCGCCCACGACAAGTACAGCACCCACCAGGGCACGGAGCCGAGGGCGAACCCCAAGAGAGCGCCGTCCCGTGTAGAGTCGCGCCAGCGCTGGCGGATGCGATGCACGACCGCTTCGCCAAGTTCGAGCGGGGCTCCGGCAATCATCAAGGTCAGCGTGGACGACGAGATGTCGAGGGCGCGGCCCTCCACGACCTGTCCGCGGCCGTAGACGACCGTGACATCTTCCCCGAGTTTTAGCAGCTCCATGAGCTGTAGCTGTCGGAACGAGTCGGCGGGCTGCGCCCCCGCAACCGTTGGCAGGATCGCGAAGGCGCTCACCAGAGCTATGAATCGCATCGTTGTGTTCCAGGCTACTGCATGCGCAGGACGATCCCGGATTGCTCGAAGCCCGGATCGATAGATCTGATGGTGACGACGTCGGATACCCGGTCGTCAAGTTCTGCCTGAAGCGCGATGGCCGTGTCGGGCACTAGGCCGCGAATCCTGAATCCGCCCTCCTCCTCGCTGCTCACCACATGGCCGCCGGCGAGGCCGGCGAGGCCGGCGAGGATGTCTGTGCCGAACACCGACTCGTCGTAGCCGACACGGGCAACCCCAGAGACCGATGGCTGCTGCCTCATCACCACGGCCGCCTCCCGGCAGCGGCCCGAGGTCCAGGCATTCCGGCAGTGGGTCCTGGACGAGGCCAGGGCCGCGGCTGACAGCGCAACGCGCCGTCGGTGACCGACGCCCTTGGGGTCGTCAGCCCGCCGGCGCCCAGGGCGCCTCCGAGAGCCAGGAGCCGAGCCGGTCCGCGTAAGCGAAGATCGCCGGCAATCCGCCGGTATGCACGAAGAGCACGCGGCTGCCCGCGGCAATGCGCCCCGCACGCACGTGGGCGACGAGGCCCGCCATCGCCTTGCCGGTGTACACCGGGTCGAGCAGCAGCGCCTCGTGCCGCGCCGCCAGCGCCATCGCCTCCCGCACCGCGTCGTTGAGCCGGCCGTAGCCCGGCGCGTGCACCTCGTCGGAGACCTCGACGTCGCCAGCATCGAACGCCGCCGGGCGCTCGATCATGCCGGCCAGCTCGGCTGCCACCTGCGCCACCCGGTCGCCCTGCTGGCGGGCGTCGCGCCGCACGCAGATGCCGTAGACCGGTACCGCCTCGCCCAGCGCCCGCGACCCGACCAGGAGGCCGGCGTGGGTGAGCGCGCTGCCCGAGGCGCAGACCACCGCGTCGAACCCGATGCCGAGACCCCGGGCCTGCACCATTACCTCCTCAGCGGCCAGGACATAACCGAGCCCGCCGAGCGGCGGATGCCCCAGGGCAGAATGGATCACGTACGGGCGGCGACCCTCGTCGGCCAGCGCCCGGGCGCGCCGCTCCAGCGCCGCGTCGGCCGCCGCCTCGTCCTCGCCCACGGGGAACGCATGCAGCGTCGCGCCGAGCAGCCGGTCGAGCAGCAGGTTGCCCGAAGCACGGTAGAGGGCGCCGGCGTCGTCGACGCGCTCTTCGAGCTGGACGTGCACGTCCAGCCCCAGCCGGCGCGCCCCGGCCGCGGCGACGCGCACGAGGTTCGACTGCACCGCCCCGGTGACCAGCACGGTGTCAGCGCCGCGCGCCCGCGCTTCGCCGAAGTGGAACTCGAGCTGGCGCACTTTGTTCCCGCCGAAGGCCAGCCCCGTGCAGTCGTCGCGCTTGATCCACAGCTCGACGCCAAGCGCCGCGCCGAGGTGCGGGGCCGGGTCGAGCGGCGTCGGCGCGTGGCCGAGCCGCACCCTCGAAAACCGGTCGATCCCAGCAAGTGGTCCACGCATTGGAACTCCGGCTGAAGGTAGCACGGGCGCACGGCACGCGAAGACGCTCAGTTGCCCCAGCCGTAGCCGACCCGCACGTAGTAGTAGGCGCCGTTGAAGCCCCACGGCGTGTACTCGCTGTACTTCTCGCCGACGGACATCGCGCGCGCACTCTCGTCGGGATAGGTGTTGAACGCGTTCTGGGCGCCGACGGCCAGCGTCGTGCCGCCGCCGAGGGCGATGCTCGCCTCCAGGTCGACGATCGGACGGCCGTCGAAGAAACCCTGGTCGATGCCGCCCGCCGGCACGAAGACCTGGGCGAACCCGCTGTCGTAGTCGTACCAACCGCCGAAGTAGTTCACCCGGCCGAGGACGCTCACCCGGCCGACCTGCTGCGTCAGGCCGATGTTCCAGCGAGCCCGCGGCAGGGCGTAGGCGAACTCGGCGAGGCGCCGGTCGTTCAGCAGCCCCTTCCGGTTGTCGGTCACCTCGGTGTCGGTGTAGTTGAAGACGGCGCTGATGGTCGTGTTGCCGCGCAGCGCCAGCGGCGTGAACGTCGACACCAGGTCGATGCCCTGCGACGCGGTGGAGAACGCGTTGGTGAAGAACCGGAACCGCCGCAGGTCGCGCGCCGCCTCGACGTCGGCGGCCAGCAGCGTGTCGATCTCCTCTGCGGTCAGGGTGAAGTTGCTCGTGATGCCGATCCGATCGGAGACGTTGATCCGGAAGTAGTCGGCAGTGAGGCTGAACTGCCCGGTGTCGAAGACGACGCCGGCGGTGTAGTTGATCGACTTCTCCGGGGCGAGCGGCACACCGCCGCGCAACGCCGCCACCGGCGAGATCGACGGGATGGTGCCGTTGTTCACGAGGTCGCCGAGCGCCGGGTCGAACTGGGTCGAGATGTTGAAGCCGTTCTGCTGGCCCGGCGTCGGGGCGCGGAACCCGCTGCTCACGCTGGCCCGCACGAAGCCGAAGCGGCCGGAGAGCTTGCTGTTCATGGTCGTGCCGAAGTCGTCGAAGTGCTCGACGCGGACGGCCGTGCCGAGCGTCCAGTCGGTTTCGGCGCCGTTCAGCTCGACATCGCCGTAGAGCGCGACGTTGCCCCGGCTCCAGGTGCCCGCGGCCATCGGCCCGTAGCCGAAGAACCCGTTGGACCCGGCCGAGAAGCCCTGGCCCCGGCCGTAGGGGCCGACCGTCCACGACTCCGGATCCCCCGCGACGGTCCGGTACTGCTCGTTGCGCCACTCCGCCCCGGCCGCGATGTTGATCATGTCGGTGGCGGCGTAGGAGAGGTCCGCGTTGAGGCCGACGTCGCGCTGCCGGTTGCTGCCGAGATTGAACTCGGTCGGGGTGTCGGGACCGAGCGAGGCGTTGACGGTGTCGCGGATGAAGAGGTTGGTTTCGTGGGCGCCCAGAGAGCCACTGATGTCCCAGTTGAAGCCGTCCACCGTGAAGCCGCGGACGCCGCCCACCAGCGACATGTCCTGCGCCTCGCCGCCGAAGCCGGGCGTGAAGCCGCCCGGAAACCGCTCCCGGAACGAGAAGCAGTTCGGGTCGTCGAACACCTGCCGCAGGGCGACCGGGTCGGCCACGTTGTCGGTGATGGTCACCGTCGGGCAGTTCGCCGATCCCATCCCGCCGGCCTGCAGCGCGTCGCCGATCAGCAGAGTCTGGCCGCCGTCGAGGCTGAAGACCCCGCCACGCGTGTTCGGGTTGCGGAAGAAGAAGCCGCCCGTCACCTTCTTGCTGGCGTAGTTGGTGTGGCCGTAGACCTGCACGCCGGCGGCGGTGGTGTAGCCGAAGTTTCCGAACAGCTTCAGGTCGTCCTCGATGTCCGGCGAGCCCCAGACCTGCGGCGTGTCGGACGCCACGTCCATGTTGCCGGCCGCGATGAGGGCGATGGCGTCGCTCCGGGGTGCGCTCCGATTGGTCGGGTTCGAGCCGCCGTACTCCAGGCTCAGGTTGGCGAAGCCGGTCGAGCCCAGCGGCAGCCCGACGTTGGCGGCGACGTTCATCGCCTCGCCGTCCCCGTCCCCGAACGTGCCGGTGTTGTACTCGAAGGCGCCGCCCGACGCGGCGTCCTTGAGCTGGAAGTTCAGTACGCCGGCGATGGCGTCCGAACCGTACTGCGCGGCCGCGCCGTCGCGCAGCACCTCGACCTGCCGCAGCGCGATGGCGGGGATGGCCGAGATGTCGGGTCCCTGCGAGCCGAACGCCACCCCGTTGCCGCCGTGCCAGTCGATGATCGACGAGCGGTGGCGGCGCTTGCCGTTGACCAGCACCAGCGTGTGGTCCGGGGCCAAGTTGCGCAGCATCGCCGGCCGGACGACGGTGGAGGCGTCGCTGATCGGCTGGGTGTTGACGCTGAACGACGGCACCACCGTCCGAAGCTGATCCTGCAGGTTGACGGTGCCCCGGCTGGTGAGATCGGCGGTCGAGAGCACGTCCACCGGCACCGGCGACGCGGTCACCGTCCGCGGCTGCGCGCGGGAGCCGACGACGACCGTCTCCTCGGAGAACCCGGCCAGCAGGTTGTCGATCTCCTGGGGCGACAGCCCCAGCGCCTCGACCTCCTCCGGCGTCATGCCGAGGGCGCGGCCGAGCGACTCGATCTGCTCCTGCGGTTCTTCCTGCGCCGCGCCGCGCGCATCGGCCCCGGCGGGCGCCCAGACCAGGATCAGGATGACCAGCGCCGCGATTGCGGGCGACGAGCGGTAAATCGTCTTCCGATGGGTCGGTTGCAAGGTAACTCCTTGTTGGCTCGTTCCGGGTGAGTGGACGGTGCTGTATCCATCTGCTCCGCGATCGTACACAGACCCCACGCCTCGGGCTTCGATCGCGGTCGCCGCGCCGTCCCGACATCGGGGTTCAGCGGTACCGCGCTGAAGGCCGGTGCTCGCTGCCCGGTACACTTGTCTCGTGTCGACCGGCTTCGAGATGGTCCACGCGCGCACACCTGGGTGTCGTGCGGGAACGGATCCCGGTCTCGCCAGCGCGGTTGGCCGGGCTCCTGGCCCGGCATGTTCGTGTTCCCGTTCAGCCGTTTCTCGGTGGCGCCGCAGCCACACGCCGCTCGAGGTGATCGCCGTGTTCCGCCGCTTCGCAGTCTCGTCGGTCTGTGTGGCCGCCATAGCCTCCGGCGTTACGGGAGTTGCCCAGGAGCGATGGTCGACGCGCGCGCCGTTCCGGGGCCTGCATGCCGTCGACGGCGTCTCGACGTCGAACGACGAATACTCGATCTCGTTGTACTGGTCTCCGCAACGTTTCCGGATCGACTATCCCGACGGCCGGGGGCCGTTCGAACGCGACCCGGCGGACGCGGGCGAACTCTACACCGCGCTGAGCGTCTTCTGCCGGGCCGATGGCCGGCCGGAGGGGTTGGCGGGCCCACGGCCGCTGGCGGCCAGACTGTCACTTCCGATGCACCCGCAGGCGCCGGCCGTCTATTCCGTGCTGCATCCGCTGTACTGGCTGCTCGCGCTGACGGGGCGCGAATTCCAGCGGCACCCAACCGTGGCCGACTTCACCGGCGCCGTCGCGTTCGATGCGCAGCTGGTCCGCCGCCGCATCGCCTACGGGCGCCCGCGGCCCGATCTGGAGATCGATCTGCCGGGGGCGATCGTGCTCCGCCACTTCGTTGCCGGTTCGCCGACGAGGCTCGCCGTCGCCGGTGACGGCATCGACATCCGGCTCTGGTTTCCTGGCGCTGCCGGCCTCGTGGGCCCCGCGCACCAGATGTCGGCGCATTGTTCGCCGTCGCCGGAGCGGTAGGCGGCGGAAGGAGGTACAGCAGTGGACAACGACACGCTTGAGGACCTGGCGCGACTACACGGCGAGGCGACAACTCCGGTCTCGGCCCGCCGGACCCGACGGCGGCTGCTGTGGATGGCTCTGGCGGCCGTCGCTTCCGCCGTGGCCGCCTACCTGCAACGGTAGGGCGAGGTGCGCAACGGCAACGCGTTGCGCACCTCGCCAGCGTCAGGGACTGCCTTCACGGACCGGGCACCAAAACCGTCACGGTCGCGGCGAGCCGGCGGCCGTCCGAAGTGCAGAGCGCGCCGCGCGCATCACAAGCACGGTCGCCGTGCAGCGTGAGCGTGACCGCGGCCGTACCGCTGGGATTGACACGTACCTGCCACGCGCGATTGCTGCCGCGGACCTTGCGGCGCACCCGCGCCACGGTCCCGCCCTCGATGTCCAGCGCCTGATTCTTGAGCCGGCGATAGCCGACGCGGAATTCCTCCGAGAAGGTCAGATCGAGGTTGAACGACCTGCGTCCGTCGTGCGACGTCGGCGAATTTTCGAAGCTCGCCGTAAACAGGGCCGACACCGGCTCGACCACGGGCACATCGACGTAGGCCGGCGCGCCGGGCCCTGCCGAGTTCACCGCTTTGACCCGAAAGCTGGCGGTGCCGGGATACCCGAGACGACGTTGAACAAAGCTGCAAGATGTGTTGAGCCGACGGCCCGTGCACGAGGCCGCGTCGACGATCGAGCTGTAGGCGGAGCCGTTGGCGGCTACCTCGTAATGAACGACCGATGCGTCGACCTTCCGGCCGGCGACGGGAGCCTTCCAGGTGAGCAGAACAGCGTTGTCGCCGGCAACCTGCTCGCCGGCCAGCTCTCGCACCTCGGCCGGAACCGCAGGTGCGACGGTGGCCGTGACAGTCGAGACCGGTCCCGACTGCGGGTTCTCGGCCCAGACCGAGAACCTGTACGAGCCAGCAGCGAGATCCGGGTCACTATAGAAACAGCCCTCCGTCTCGCTGCAGTCGCTGCTCCCGATGAAGGTCGGCAGGAGCGTACCGTCCCGTTCGATCGGATAGCGGATGACCGGGTACATCGACGTCCACTGATCGGCTGCGGGCCGGTCCCACCACAGAATGACGCCCAGACCGGGCACCTGTCGCAGTTTCTGAACGGGACCGGGCGCCCGGTTCGACGTTCCCGGACCACCTGAGTCGGAGTCGTCTACGTATACCTGCACATAGGAACGGTCGCCGGTGCCGGCGGAGTTGATCGCGGCCACCGAAAAGTCGTGGGTGTAGTCAGGTGCCAGCCGGGACTGCACACTGCTGCAGGACAGGCCTTGTCCCCTGCCACTGCACGCAGAGAGCGGAACGGTGGTGTGATCGGATCCGTCGGAGACGACGTCGTACCCGACCACCGAGGTATCGACCTTCCGGCCGACTACTGGAGGCTTCCAGGTCAACAGCACCTCGTTGTTGCCCCCGACCTGCTCGCCGACCAGGTCGCGCACCAAGCCGGGAAGTACAGCCACGAGGTTGACCTGAATCGACGATGCCTGCCCGGGTGCCGGATTCTCGGCCCAGACCCGGAACGTGTAGGACCCGGGACCGAGGTCGGGGTCGTAGTAAAAACAGCCCTCTGCCGGGCTGCAGTCGCGCTCGGCCATCAGGGTATAGACGAGCGGTATTCATTTACCGGGTAGGCACGAGCCCGAAATGAGCCTGGAAGCGGCAGTTTCGGAGGCGCGCCGAGGGTTGGTTTGACAGATGCCGGGTCTCACACGGGTTGCCTCCACCGTGGACGATGCCGTGGTCGGAGCCGGTCGGCCTGCCGTCTTTCGACCGGTGGCGTCCATCGGCGGCGGAACGGTCCGGCGCGCACGGCCGAGCCCGTCGGGCCGGCGAGGCCGGCGGTCGGCGTTTGGGCACGGGAGCCGTCGCCCCGGCGAGCCGCGGGAACCGGGCGCGTGTCGATGCGGAAGTGCGGGTGGTGTCCGCCTACGCGGGCGGCGGCGGAAGCCCGAAGGCCTCGGGAACGACCGGCTCTCGGGCGCGCAGCATCTCGGTGATCAGCCGGGGCAGGTCGAGGCCGCGCTGACGGGCGGTGCGTACGACGCTGGACAGCACCTGCTGGGTGTCGGCGCCCTGGCGGGTGCGGTTGCCCCCGCACACTTTGCGGATGACCACCGCGGGCCGGATGGCCTGTTCGGCCCGCCAGTTGGTGGCGTCTATCGACGGGTCGCGCAGGAAGAGGAACACGGCCGGGAATTCGGTGGCCAGATGGTTGGCGAAGCGTTGGGCGTCGGGAATCCGCGGCGGGGCGTCGATGAGTCGGCCGAGCCGGGCTTCGAGCCGGCCGCGGACCGAGGCGAGGCCGTGCTCGCTCATCTCTCCGGCGTTGCAGCGGTCACGGGCGGCGAGGCCCGCCCGCAGGACCGCCAGGACCACCGGGCCCCAGGGACTCCTGGGGTGGCCTTCCCGCAGTTTTCGGCAGCGGTTGGCGAGGTGATTGATGCAGCTCTGATGCAACCCCTTGTAGCAGCGATACACCACCCACCCGTCGCGCACGAGCACGCCCGAGTAGTCGGTCCCGAGCAGGGTGGCGGCGTCGTCGAAGCTGCGGCCGGGGCAGATGGCGTAGACGGTGGTCTCCGGGGTGACGCACGTCCACAGCCAGTGGGGCTTGGCGCCGACGCGCCAGCCGGTTTCGTCCGGCGTGACCACCGGCGCGTTGCGGACCTGCCGGCAGAGTTCCCGGTAGGCCGGCCCGGCGTCGCGGGCGGCCCGATGCAGCAGCCGCGCGAGGCCGCCGGGGGTGACGTGCACGCCGAACCGGGTCCGCAGCACGTGCGCGACCTTTGCCAGCGGGACCCCCAGCTCGGTGTGCAACTCGACGGCGAGCGAGACGGCCCCGGGGCCGAGCTGCACGCTGGCCGCGCCCAGAGCGTCGGAGGTTTGGAGGCGGTGGCGGCCCTGCACGCGGCGCCGACACTGCGAACAGTGGCCGACCTCGATGTCGAAGCGGCGTACGATGGGGTGCACCGGAGGGAGATCTTCCTGATACTGCGCGGCCACGCGGGCCACTTCGACGGCGCCGCCGCAGGCGGGACACGCCTTGGGGACGCGGGCCGCATGGGTCTCGTCGACCCGCGGCGGACGCCGGCGGCGTCCCTGCCGCCCGTGGGTGTACCCTGCACCGGGTCGTCGGCCTGGACGCCCGCCGCGGCCCTGCCGCCGGTCCTTGGCGAAGGGCGCGGCCTGTCGGCGGCCGGCCCGCCGGGCGGCGTCGAGCTGCTTCTCGAGGTGGTCGCTGCGCCGCTTCCACCGGTCGCGGTCGCGGATAGTGCGTACCAAGTCCTCGTTCAGCTTGACGTTCTCCCGCTGGAGCTCCTCGATGCGCTTGTCTCGCGGCTCCTGCTCCCGCCGGGGCGCCTTCGACCCGCCGCCTCTGCCGCTCCCCTGGGCCATACTCCATGTATCGGCACCTGCGCACGAAGCTGCACACCACTTCGCGGATTTTCTCGCCCCTACCCGGTAACCGAAGACGACGAGCGTACCGTCGCGTTCGACGCGGTACCGAGTGATAGGAGGTGCGTACGGCTCCGGATCGATCGCCGGCCGATCCCAAACGAGGACGAAGCCGCCGCCGGGCTGCCGGCGCAAGTTCTGCACCGGCCCGGGTACCCGGTCAGAGGTCACGTCGTGAGTCTTCTGGGTCGATGACAGGGTCGACCGATTCGAGGTCGTCTGGCTCGACGAGGTGGAAACGGCCCGTGCCTCGGATGGCATTGATGGAGCAAGGTTTTCCTGAGCTACCGTCGAGGACGGGGCGATCGGCGATGAGGAATCATCGGAACAGGAGGCGAGAACGAGGACCGCAAGCGATGCGACGACAAGCCGTGAGGCAACCATGATGAACGTCTCCTTGACAGGCAAGAGCGACAATCCGGTGACAAGGAAAGCATAACGATCGGCACATTCTTCGAGACCCTCTTTGCTCCGCCTGCCCGGGAATACACCGGCTGTTTAATCAGCCCCAGACTTGAAGAACCACCAACCTCCCGTACCCGCGGGGATCAACCCTCAACCGAACTCGACTACCACGCGCGGAAAAAACTCACCCTCGCACGCGCCGGGACAAGACCGGAAAACACGCCGGCAGCGGAACCCGAATACAACCACTCGGGAACACCCTGCACAAGACACAACATGAGATGTCGACGCCACCGCCGGAAACGGCGAGCCGCATCGGCGAGCCCGCGATGAACCGGAGCACTCGTCTGCACCCTTCGATGCCAGCCGGTCGGACGACGCCGAATTTATAGACTTCACGGTAACAAGCCGCATCCTCGGCTTCCGTTACCGGGAACACCGCGGCAGAAAACGAGTCCGTTTCAGGAGGGTTTACTCATGCTCGTCGGGTACAACGGTACGAAGGGGTTGACATCGCAGCACACTACGGTCTGCTCTGCGCTGTCGAGTTCCGAGCCCACAACAGCTCTGCCTCGGTTCCGCGGGCGGCGTGGTGTCGTTCTTTCCGCCTGGGGCTTGGCTGCCCTGGCCCTGCTCTGTGTTTTCCCGCTGCTTGCCGCGCCCGTGCAGGCACAGCAGGCGACGAACCACCTGCTTCCCGTGCCGCAGGACGTGCGTGCAGTGCCCGTGCTGCCTGGACAGATTCGCTTGGGCTGGTGGAGAAACCCCAACGCCGAATCGTACGAGCTGGTGGCTCGCCACCACTACCGGTACCGCGTCCGCCACACGAGCGCGTGGATTGCGGACTGGACCACCGTGAACCACACGATGTTCGATATGCCTGGCGAACCAAACCAGGTCAGAAACTACAACAAGGTCCTGCTGAACGATTTGACCCCGCGGACGACCTACGAGTTTCAGGTGCGCTCGGTGGACGAGGACGGCGGCACCAGCGCGGCGGTCACGGCTTCCGGGACGGCGGTCGGTCCGCGAACGGTCGGCATCGTGGGGCCGATCCGATCGGTACAGGAAGGACAACCTCTGCGTTTCACCCTGGTTCGCGAGCAGCCGCACAACAGCCTGATGGTGATCCTGCGGATCCGCGAGACCGGTGACATGCTTCCGCCGGAAGGGCGAGCAAGCGATGAGGCCTGGTACGAGCAGGTCTATTTCAGGGACGGGGACATCACGGTACCGGTGGTACTCGAAACCGTTGACGACGGCGGCGGGGACGAGCGGGATAGCGAAGTCACCGTCGAGGTGATGCCGTATCCCGTGGGTCAGGACAACGTACCGCTGTACGAGGTCCACGAGACCCTTGGCGCGGCGACGGCAACGGTAACCGCCGCCGGGAGGTCGTCACCCGGCCGGGTGGCGGACCGGCTGACCGCAGCCTTCGAGGGGCTGCCGGAGGCGCACGACGGCGAGACCGCGTTCACTTTCCGCATCATGTTCAGCGAGGCGGTCGTGGTCACGCCCGAGGCCATGCGGACGCGCGTCCTGACGGTAGCGGGCGCCGCCGTGACCGGGGCGGCTCGCGTCTACGCGGAGACCGGCGTGTGGGTGATCACGGTCACGCCGGACAGCCGCGAGGATCTGTCGATCACTCTGGCCCGGACGGAGGATTGCGAGGCGGAGGGCGCGGTCTGCACATCGGACGGCAGAACTCTGTCGGCGGCGCCGGCGCACATCGTGCTCGGCCCGGGTCCCGAGACCTGAGCCGGCGCTGACGGCGAGCTTCGAGAGCCTGCCTGAGGTGCATGACGGCGAGGAATGGTTCCACTTCCGGGTGGCGTTCAGCGAGGACATCGGGATCGGCTTCCGGTCGATGCGCGACGATTCGTTCACGGTGGACGGGGGCGAGGTGACCGCGGCGCGCCGGGTCGGGGGGCGCCACGACCTGTGGCGGATCACGGTCGAGCCCGACTCGGACGAAGACGTGGCGATCGCGCTGCCGGGCGGGCGCGAGTGCGCGGTCTCCGGGGCGATCTGCACCCGGGGCGAGAACCGGCGGCAGCTCGCCAACACGCCGACGGCGACGGTCGCCGGCCCGCCGGAAAGCAACACGGCGGCGACAGGGACGCCGGCGATCGGCGGGACGCCGCAGGTCGGGGAGGAGCTGACCGCCTCGACGTCGGGCATCTCCGACGCCGACGGGCTGGACAACGCGAGCTTCGCCTACCAGTGGATCCGCACGGACACCGACATTGGCGGGGCGACCGGCTCGACCTATACGCCGGTCGCGGCCGACGAGGGCAAGAAGCTGAAGGTCCGGGTCAGCTTCACCGATGACGCCGGCCACGCCGAGAGCCTCACCAGCGCCGCCACCGATGCCGTCGCGCTGGCGCCGGAGCCGCTGACGGCATCGTTCGAGGGCATGCCGGCCGAGCACGCCGGCCAGAGGTCGTTCAGCTTCCGGGTGGCGTTCAGCGACGGGATCAACATCAGCTACAAGACAGTGCGCGACGCGTCGTTCACGGTGACGGCTGGTGAGGTCACGCGGGCGAGCCGGGTCGACCGCCGCCGCGACCTGTGGAAGATCACCATCAAGCCGGACTCGGACGGGGCGGTGACCGTCCGGCTGCCGGAGACGACCGACTGCGGCGCGAGCGGGGCGATCTGTACCGGCGACGGCAGGCCACTGTCGCATTCGCTGTCGGCGACGGTGGCCGGACCGGTGGGCATCGCGGTGGCCGATGCGCGGGTGGAAGAAGGCGACGGCGTGGCGCTGGCGTTCCTGGTCACGCTCAGCCGCGCGGCTTCGGAGACCGTGACCGTGGACTACGCGACGGCGGACGGCAGCGCGCACGCGGGCGACGACTACACGGCGGCGAGCGGGACGCTGACGTTCCGGGCGGGCGAGTCGTCGCAGACGATCGAGGTACGGGTGCTCGACGACGCGCACGATGAGGGCAAGGAGACGCTGACGCTGCGGCTGTCGAACGCCTCGTCGGGGCAGATGACCGACGGGGAGGCGACGGGGACGATCGAGAACACGGACCTGATGCCAGCGGCGCTTCTCGCGCGTTTCGGACGAGCGACGGCCGAGCAGGTGGTCGAGCATGTCGAGCAGCGGATGGCGGCGCCACGGGAGCGGGGCTTCCAGGCGCGGTTCGCCGGGCGGAATTTTCGGCCGGGGATGGAGCGGGACTTCGCGCTCGGATTCCTGTCGCAGTTCGGGCAGCCGATGGGCGCGAGCCCGATGGGCGCAACCGCGATGGGCGCAAACCCGGTGGGCACCGCCCCGATGGGTGCGCACCTGTCCGGCCACGGCGCCGGTTCGCCGGGCATGCCGGGCCAGCACCCGCCGATGGGCGGCGCGCCCGCAACGCCGGGCTACGGGCCCTCGGGCAGCGCGCACGGCGGCGGATTCGGTTCGTTCCTGCCGGGCGGCGACCTGTTCTCCAACTCGGAGTTCGAGCTGAACCGGGAGCAGCACGGCGGCGTCGTCTCGGTGTGGAGCCGCAGCTCCCGATCGTACTTCGGCGGCATGGAGGGGGCGCTGTCGCTCAACGGCGACGTGCGCACGACGATGTTCGGGGCCGACTACTCGCGCGGTCCGCTGATCGTCGGCCTCTCGGTCGGCCGCACGCTGGGCCTGGGCGGCTACGGCGGCCCGAGCGCCGGGCAGGTCGCCTCGTCGATGACCGGTTTCTACCCGTGGCTGGGTTACCAGGTCAACGACCGGGTGTCGGTATGGGGCGTCACAGGCTACGGCACGGGCGCGCTGAGCCTGACGCCGGACGGCGCCACGGCGCTCGAGACGGGGATGTCGATGGCGATGACGGCGGCGGGGACGCCGGGCGAGCTGATCGGCTCGCGGGCCACCGGCGGGTTCGCGCTGGCGTTCAAGGCGGACGCGCTGTGGGTCGGGGCGGCGACCGAGCTGGTGGAAGGCGCGGCGGGCCGGCTGAACGCCTCGCAGGCCGGAATGACGCGGGTCCGGACGGCGCTGGAAGCCTCGCGGGGCTTCACCGTGGGCGGCCGGGTGTCGCTGACGCCGAGCGTCGAGGTCGCGCTGCGGCAGGACGGCGGCGACGCCGAGACCGGCACGGGCATGGACGTCGGCAGCGGCCTCGTCTTCACGGACTCGGTGACCGGGTTGTCGCTGGACGTGCGGGTGCGGACGCTGGTGGTGCACCAGGCCGAGGGGTTCACCGAACGAGGCATGTCGCTGTCGTTCGGCTGGGACCCGACACCGTCGAGCCCGCTGGGGCTCACCGCGCGGGTGGCCCCGTCGTGGGGCGGGTCGGCGATGGGCGGCGCTGAGGCGCTGTGGAACAGCCAGATGGCGAACGGGATGGGGTCGCACCAGATGGCCGGCTCCGGCGGCCAGGTCAACGCCGAGGTCGGGTACGGGCTGCCGACGGGCCGGTTCGTAGGAACGCCGAACGTCGGCATCGGGACCTCCCAGTACGGGCGGGACTACCGATTCGGCTACCGGCTGGGCCTACTGGAGCGGGGCGCGCTGAATTTCCGACTCAACGTGGCAGGCACGCGGCGGGAGAGCACCATGACGCCGATGCCGGACCACCAAGTCATGACCTCATCCACAGTAACCTGGTAACCGGCATCCGCCGGTGTTGCAACCTGTGAACGCACGCACACCGGCGGATGTTCAGACAAAACCCTGTGGCGGTGCCGGCGGGTTGCGCCAAGCGGATAGCCGTGAACTGCCGGTTCCCCGCAGTAAACCCGCCGAACCGACCACGCCTACCTCAGCCGCTGCAGGAACCAGCGGATCGCCTTCTCCACGGTGTGGTGGTCAACACCGAAGTGAAGGTTAATCGCTTTTGCGTCGCCTCAACGGCGATGCGCCGGTACACGGGCAGGGGTGCGACCCACAACGACGCTCACGTCGAACGGCAAAACGAAGCACTCAGCGCGCTGAACAAACCCGAGAAGCGGAGTCAAGGATCAAGGCCGGAAAACAGCCGAACGGAAGGACGACAAGATGAACCCACGGTTGAAGCCCGACGAGAGGAGAACCGCCGAACTCACCGCAGGACTTGGTGTAGGTGAAGAACACGGACGGACGTACGCGTGGCTGTACGGCGACTACGTGCACATGAGAAGCCTGTTCAACGAGTTTATCGAGGGGTTCGGCCCAGGCAGGGGCCTCGAGCCCGCGCACCGGTGGGCGTCGAGGTTCATCGACCGCGTCCGGACCTTCTACATCGACGAGATAACACTCGCGATCTGCCGCTTGACGGACCCGGCGGAGACGGGGGACGGCCGGAAACGGCACGGAAAACCTGAGCGCGGCAACTCGCGCGGAAAGCCAAAGCGCAGTCTGGAATTGATCCCGCTCATGTTCGACGACGAGAACCTCAAAAAAGAATTGGACGACCTCGTCCAAGACGCCAAAGTAAAGGCGAAACCCCTCCGGGATTGGAGGAACATGTGGATCGCCCACTCGACGAGGGACGAGTCGAAGATAAAGGAGATCCCCCCGTGGACGATCGAGACCGCGATGGACGCGATCCACAGACCGTTTGCCCTCGTGGCCGAGCGGAAGCTGAACGAGAACATGGACATCAAAACATGGAAAGGAGAGAACTTGCCCGTAGCAAGGCCAACGAACGGACCCGGGACGCTCGGATCGACCCTGGACCGGATGGAGACCGCGACCTTGGAACTCGCCGGATGGCTGCGGCGCCAAGTCGGAGCGTCGCCGGACCACCTCAAGGCAGCGGACGGCGCAGCGCGGATGCTGAAACAGTTCGGGAAGAAACCCGAGAGCCCGGACGACACAGAAGCCGTGATTGAGTACTTCCAGCTCGCGGCGGAAATCACCGCGGTCCGCCGGAGGTACTACGACAGAGACCCGTCCACCGAAGCCCCGCAGTAAACCCGCCGAAGCGACCACGGCTACGTCAGCCGCTGCCAGAACCAGCGAATCGCCTTCTCCACAGTGTGGTGGTCGACACCGAAGTCACGACTGATCGCTTTCACGCTGGCGCCCGCAGCACACATCTGCGTCGCCTCAACGGCGATGCGCCGGTACACCGGCACCCGTCCGACCACAACAAGGCTCACGTCGAACGACGAACGCGCAAGAGTGCGAATGTTTTCCTGCCGGGTCCAAATTACCTGAACCCCTTGTTTTCAACAGTTTACGGAGCTTCGGAAACGTCGAACCAACGTCCAACCAACCAAGCTAAATCGCGGTGCAGCAGGCCAGAGCCAACGCCCAGCAAGCACCGACGGTCGACACAGCGGAAGTTCTCAAAGCCGGACCAACGGTCGAACGCCAAGCGGGTTGGCACAACAACTGCAAGGGAAGTAAAGTACACTCGACCTGACCAGCGTCAGGGAATTGCCGGTCAGGTCAAGAACCCCACGGGGAGACCAAAGCCCATGCAGATCCGGGACCAGCTCCAACGGCTGGAACACCAAATGGCGGAACGCCAACTGCGGGGCCATATCTACCTGACGCCAGATGGCCCGATAATCCTCAGTACAACGACAACCTACGCAGACCGGAAGACCGGCCAAAGTGTAGTCGTCGGACCAGGACCGATCCGAGAAGCGCTCGGCGCAAACGCAAGTAAAGTAATTGATCAGGTAACAGCAACAACGACGAACCGAACAAAGGCTGGGACTGGACGAGGGGTAGCACCTGTCCTCTGGAACACAACCTGCCTCGTGGTAACAGGAACCACCGCAGCGCACGCGCTGATCGTAGCGCTCTACCACCCCGGGGAGTACGACGAGCGTGAAGATGGTGATTCTGGGGGAGACACAGGAGCCTCCGTGTGGTACAAACGTTGTGTCCACAAGCGTTTAGCCACAACGGAGACCCCTGCGTGACACCTGCCAAGATATCACAGACTGTCCTGTTCCCGGATCTCTTCGACAAGCCCCTCGTCGCCACGTTCAAGCGCGAGCAGGCGAGTTCCGACGGCGGTGCCGTCCTGCTCAAGGCAGCCGAGCGCGTGTACGGCCTCGTCAAGGCGTTTGCCGGGTGTCTCGCCGACAAGCGCGTGCCGGAGAAGATTCGGCACACGCTCGCGGAGCTGATCGGACAGCGGATCTTCGGCATCGCGTGCGGTCATCCCGACGGCAACGACGCCGACCACTTGGCGGAGGATCCCATCCACAAGCTGCTGCTCGGGCGAGACCCCGTGGCCGGCGCGCCCTTGGCGTCGCAACCGACGATCTCGCGATTCGAGAACGCCCCGGGCCGCGGCGCGCTCTACCGAATGGCACGGGAGTTGGCGGCGAGCGTCATCGAGCGACATCGGCGCCGCCTGCATCGGCGGGTGTGGCGGATCACCATTGATCTGGACCCGACCGACGACCGGACGCATGGCGCGCAACAGCTCACGTTCTTCAACGGGCACTACGACAGTTGGTGCTATCTGCCGCTGCTCGCGTTCCTGACTTTCAACGACGAGAAGGAGCAGTATCTGTGCGCGGCGGTGCTGCGGCCGGGCAAGGCGGTGGCGGCCGACGGGACCCTGAGCCTGCTGTGTCGGCTGCTGCCGATGCTGCGGGCGGCGTTTCCGTCGACTCGGTTTCTCGTCCGGCTCGACGGGGGCTTTGCGACCCCGGAGATCCTCGATTTCCTGGATGCCGAACCGGGGCTCGACTACGTGGTCGCGATGGGCAAGAACGCGGTGTTGCAGCGGCATGCCGAATCCGCGATGGCCGTGGCCCGCGCGCAGAGCGAGGCCAGTGGCCGAACCGAGCACGTCTATACCGACACCCGCTACGCGGCCGGCACGTGGGGCCACGAACGCCGGGTCGTGATCAAGGCGGAAGTGGTCCGGCTCAAGGGTCGCGAGCCGCGGGACAATCCGCGCTTCGTCGTGACGAATCTCTTGCGGAGCTCGCGCTTCGTCTACGAGTGGGTCTACTGCGCCCGCGGGGACATCGAGAACCGGATCAAGGAGTTGCTGGACGGCCTGCAGATCGACCGCACGAGCTGCTGCAAGTTCCTGGCGAACCAGTTGCGCGTGTTGCTGACCGCGGCGGCCTACGTACTCATGCAGGAGCTGCGGCTGCGGGCGGCGCGGACCGGCTGTGCCCGCACCCAGGTGACGTGGCTGCGCGATCGGCTGCTGAAGCTGGGGGTGCATGTCGTCGGCTCGGCGCGCCGCATCGTCCTGCATCTACCACGGGCGACACCCCATCTCCACGCGTGGCGGCGCATCGCCCTTGCGCTTGGCGCCCGCGCGGGTTAGTCAGAGCCCGCGCGAGGCTCGGCGCACGTCTCGGTCCCGGGCGCCACCGCCCGTCCCGGCAGAACCTTCCCCCAACCTGGCCTCCGCGACCGCCCGGTGCCGTGAAGGCCACGCTACGCCTCCTGCCGCGCCCGCCGCCATGTCCGAGAGGCTCCGCTCGCGGTCCAGCAGGCCCCGTCGGTGACTGATTCTCGACCTTCGGTAGAGTCGAGGAGAGGCGCGTAGCCGGTAGGGGTCGGTGGCTTATCCGGCGCTTTCGCAACCGGGCCGCAGGCCGAGTCCCATGGGTACGTTTCCTCCCCCCGCTCTCCGAACCCGGCGGGCCGATTTCCGGCACCGGGCTCTCCAGTGGAATCATGCGGCTCGCGCACGGGCTTCCCGGTCACGACCAGCGGACGGGTCTCGCGAGCCCTGGCACCAGGCTCGCACCCTTGAGCCGGCCGGCCGGTGCGTCGTCAGGCCTGTTGACGCCCTGGCGACGGCGACCGCTCGGGTCGTCCCCTTCGCTTGTGCATGTGATGACATCCGGCATTCCTGCTCATCTCCGGGGTGATAGGCCGTTCGGCCACTCCCGTGAGCCTGCTCCCTTTCGCCATCCCTTCCACCTGAGGTCCCTTCCCTCCGCCGGCATTACCCGGCTTCCTCGGTACCTACGGACCTCTCCGCCACCCTGACCGGCCCGACCTGACCCTCGCGGGCTGTCCGTTGGCGCGTGCCACGCCACCGGCAGGGCTTCCCGTGTTGCGACCAATCCCCTCTTCCACACGTGCCGCCGCCACTACCCCGGCGGAACCGGTCGGTGCTCGCGTCGCTCGCTTCCCGACCGCTGGCAGCCTTCCCCGTTATTCAGGCGGGTCGGCTTCCGCGTTACCCGTTTCGAGGCCTGCTCGGCGTTCAACCTCGTTGCGGCCCGTGTGGTCGCTGAACCGCCCAGGGCGGCCCTTTGTCGTCGGAGTGCTTCAGCCGATGTCGTTACCTCCATCGTCCGCTCCGACTGCTACCGGCTGGAGCGACAGTTGCCGGGCGGGATTCGCACCCGCTGAGGAATGGCACCTTGTCACGGCGCACTGAATAATGCAGGCTAGCGCGGCAAGCGCCTTGCCGCAACGGGCATGAACTCCGAACCGCATTTGAGGATGCGACCGGCGTCGGAGTGCCGGTGCAGAGCGCCACTTGGCTGAAGAACAGGAGCCACCGTGTGGTACAAACGTAGTGCCCACAACGTTTTAGCCACAACGGAGGCCCCTGCGTGACGCCTGACACGATATCACAGACCGTCCTGTTCCCGGATCTCTTCGACAAGCCCCTCGTCGCCACGTTCGACGAGCAGCATGCGAGTTCGGACGGCGGCGGGATTCTGCTCAAGGCGGCCGAGCGGGTGTACGGCTTGGTCAAGGCGTTCGCGGGATGTCTGACCGACAAACGCGCGCCGGAGAAGATTCGGCACACCCTCGCGGACGTGATTGGCCAGCGGATCTTTGGCATCGCGTGCGGTCATCCGGATGGCAACGATGCCGACCACCTCGCCGACGACCCCATCCACAAGCTGCTGCTCGGGCGGGACCCGGTGACGGGCGCGCGCTTGGCGTCGCAACCGACGATCTCGCGGTTCGAGAACGACGTGCGTCGCAGCGCCCTCTACCGGATGGGACGGGAGTTGGCGGCTTGCGTCATCGACCGGCATCGGCAGCGGCCTGCACGGGCGGGCGCGGCGTATCACGATCGATCTGGACCCGACCGACGACCGGACGCACGGCGCTCAGCAACTCACGTTCTTCAACGGGCACTATGGCGCGTGGTGTTACCTGCCGCAGTTGGCGTTCCTGACCTTCGACCGCGAGGTGGAGCAGTATCTGTGCGCGGCGGTGCTGCGCCCCGGAAAGGCGGTGGCCTCTGACGGGGCCATCGGCCTGCTGCGTCGGCTGCTGCCCCTGCTGCGGGCGGCGTTTCCGCGGGTGCGGTTTCTCGTGCGGCTCGACGGCGGTTTCGCGACCCCGGAGCTCTTCGACTTCCTGGATGCCGAGCCGCGGCTCGACTACGTGGTGGCGATGGCGAAGAACGCGGTGTTGGTGCGGCGGGCCGAGCCGGCCATGGAGGTCGCGCGGGCGCAGAGTGAGGTGAGCGGGAAGACGGCGCACGTCTACACCGACACCCGTTATGCGGCGCGCACGTGGGATGGTGCGCGCCGGGTGGTGATCAAGGCGGAAGTCGTCCGCCTCGGCGACCGCGCGCCGCGGGACAACCCGCGCTTCGTGGTGACGAACATGCGGCAGACGCCGCGCTTCATCTACGAGAAGGTCTACTGTGCCCGCGGGGACATCGAGAACCGGATCAAGGAGTTGCTCGACGGCCTGCAGATCGACCGCACGAGTTGCACTCACTTCTCGGCGAACCAGTTGCGCGTCTTGCTGACTGCCGCGGCGTACGTGCTCATGCAGGAGCTGCGGCTGCGGGCGGCGCGTACCGCCTGCGCCCGCACCCAGGTGAGCTGGCTGCGGGACCGGCTGCTCAAGCTGGGGGTGCACGTTGTCCGCTCAGCGCGCCGCCTCGTTCTGCATCTGCCGCGCGCGACGCCGCACCTCGACGCGTGGCGGCATATCGCCCTCGAGCTCGGGGCGCAGACCGGATAGCCCGCCGCGGCGCCGCAACCGTCTCCTTGCGGAGGGACAGAAACCGTCCCCAGGG